>UEGR01000046.1 GCA_900465685.1 Hyphomicrobiales bacterium | reverse complement strand
ACATTGATGATCTCGATGCCGTTGACCGTCTTGTCGCCAAAGCCCTTGCGGTTGGTGATGTCGATCTTCGACGTGCCCGACGTATTGCCGGAGACATTCATCCGGTCCGCCAGCGAATCGTCGTCGCCCAGCACCGCCGACATATGCAGCGTGCCGTCATTGCCGGCATAATCGCCCGCAATGTTCAGCACCGTGCCGCCCATGCCGCCGAAGAAGACATCGCCGCCATTGGCAAGGCTTGCAATCGTCGTATCAAAGCCGCCAAGCTGGATCGAAGCGCCTTTTGCCACCGCAAAGGCGGAAGCAGACGAGAAGCCGCCAGCAACGCCCTGCACCAGATCGCCCCGGTTGACGCTCGTCGCGCCCGCATAGGTGTTCACGCCATAAAGCACCAGATCGCCATCGCCGTTCTTGGTAAGGCCGCCGGTGCCGGAGATCGTGCCGGAGAAATCGCCATGCAGGTTCTGATTGAGGGTGAGCGTGCCCGAGCCAAGATCGATGTTGCCATCGCCCGTTGTCTCGCCGATCAGGCTGCCGACCGTTTCGTTGAAGTCGTTGAGATCAAGCTTTGCTCCACCCCTGACCGTCACATTGCCTGAACCGAAGGCATTGTCGGCAATGCCTGCCTGGGCGGTGCCGCCCTTGACGGTGAGCCCGCCGGAGAATGTGTTGTTGGCGGCAAACACCGTCGTCCCGGCGCCGTCCTTGGTCACATCGCCAAGGCCGCTTACCTGATTGCTCAGCGTGAACGCACCATCCTTGTTGATCAGCAGACGGCCGTGGTCGTATAGGGTGCTGGCAAGCACAATCCCGGAACGTGCATCGATGCTGCCATTGCCGCTCAGTTCCAGCGTGCCTTCCTTGACCGTGGTCTCACCGGTATAGGTATTCTGTCCGGTCAGGTTGAGCGTGCCATAGCCGCCCTTGATCATTCCATTCTGGCCGTCGAGCACCGAGGCGATGGTTGCAACATAACTGACGCCTTGAAGCGAGCCGTCACCGACATTGATCCAGTTCTCTGGGTCACCAAGCGTGATGGTGCCGTTCTCGACCTTGTAGCCGTCGACAAAGAACTGCATGCCGCTGACGGTCGGCGTGAAGCCATTGGCGATGGTGACGGTGCCGCCCGTGCCCTGGAAGACCGCGAAATTAGTGTTGTCCCAAGGACCGCTGCGGCTACCGTTCTTGTCGGTCCAGTTGTCACTGGTGTCATTCCAGATGCCATTGCCGCCATGAATGGTGTCGTCCGGCTGGGTTGTGGTGCCGTTCCAGAAATTGAGGGTCAGCCCGCCGGTATTGATCAAGTTGACCTGACCCTGATTGTCCAGCACTTGCAGTTGGTAATTGGGGTTGTTGCCCGCCAGTACCAAGCCGTTATTCGTCAGGGGACTGTCCGACTGGAAGATGCGATAAAGGCCGAGGCCGGCCGTGCTGTACTGGTTGACCGACAGCGTTCCGTTGATGGTGAGGTGGCCGCCCACATGGAAAAGCTCACTGGTCGATGGCGGACCCTTCAGCGTCACATCGACATTGCTGCCCGCATTGAGCGTCAGGTTGCCGCGAAAGTCGAGGACCTGTCCGCTCTGGCCGAACAGGCCGCCGTCAACCGTGGTGTTGCCGCCAACGATACCGTGACCACCGAGCGAACCGCCAGAGGCGACAGTGACCGTCCCGGTGCCGTCGCCAAGCTTGCCGTCGTCAAGGCGCAAACCGCCCGCATTGACATGGGTATCGCCCTTGAAGCCGCTGCTGTCACCCGACAAGGCCAGCATACCGTCACCGATCTTGGTCAGGCCGCCCGTACCGGTAAAGACATTCGACAGCGCAAACTCATTGCTGGCCTCGACAATGTCGAAGGCACCGCCGCCTGCACCCCAGTTGATCGCCTTGTTGGTGCCCTTGAAATGCGTGCCGGTGACCTGCAAGGTGCCGCCGTCAAAATTGAGCGCGCCGGAACCGAGGTTCTCTTCCTGCTCGACCGAGATCACACCGGCATTGAGATAGGTATCGCCATAGCTGTTATTGCCCGAAAGCGTCAGCTTGCCGGCGCCGTTCTGCGTCACGCTGCCCGTGCCGCTGATATTGCCATCCAGCACCGTCGCGCCCTGGTTGGCAACCACCACCTCGGCGCCGTTGATCTCAACGGTGGCGATCTGGTGGTTGCCAACCAGGGCGCGACGGTGCTGGATGGCAATATCAGCGGCACGG
>UEGR01000045.1 GCA_900465685.1 Hyphomicrobiales bacterium | reverse complement strand
AGAAGGACAATATTCAGAACACCGATCTTGGAAGAAATGTGCTGATTTTCTCCAAGACCAGTTCAGTCCCAGCCGACGGCCACTCTTTAGCTGCGTGCATTGCGCGGGCAGGTTGATTTCGGAGCAAGTTCGAGTTTGAAAATGTCGCATACTACCGGCGCAACCCCTGCACCTTCCCACGCACAACGCGTCGCGATGACAGCCCTCATCGTTGGCGGCATCGCTATCGGCAGTTCGCCGATATTTGTGCGCCTTTCCGAGGTGGGGCCGCTGGCAACAGGCTTCTGGCGTCTCGCACTTGCAGTTTTACCGCTGCTGTTCATGGATGGTCGCGAACGGCGCGACGAAAAGGATGCGGCACCGCTCACACCAACCGACTGCCTGCGCCTCGCCCTGCCCGGCCTGTTCATCGCTTTCGACCTCGGCGCGTGGCACTTGTCGCTGCACATGACATCCGTTGCAAATGCCACGTTGCTGGCCAATATGGCGCCGATTTTCGTGACACTTGGCGCATGGCTGCTTTTCAAGTCGCGCGTGAGCACGTCCTTCATGATCGGCCTTGCCGTCGCTGTCATTGGCGTCATCGTGCTAAAGGGCGGACCGGGCGAGCTTCTCCAATCGCGATCGTCCGGCGACGCGATGGCGCTTCTGGCCGCGGTCTTCTATGCTGGCTACATCCTTTCGGTGGGTCGCTTGCGCAGCCGCTTTTCTACCATGCGCATCATGCTATGGAGCAGCGCGATTGCCGCCGTGTTTTCATTGCCGATCGCCTATTTCATGGAAGGCGAGATACTGCCTGCGACGCTCTATGGATGGCTTATCCTCGCAGGCCTCGCATGGGTGACCCACGCCGCAGGCCAGAGCATGATCGCCTATGCGCTTGCCTATCTTCCCGCGTCGTTCTCGTCACTCACCCTGCTTCTACAACCGGTCGTCGCGGCGTTTCTTGCCTGGACTATCCTGTCGGAACCTATCGGCATGTTGCAGGCTCTGGGCGGTATCATCGTGATATCGGGCATTCTGATTGCTCGCAGAGGATAGGATATGAAAAAGCCCCGGAGAACCGGGGCTTTCTTGCTGAGCTGATTATTCAGCCAGCCATTCCTTGATG
>UEGR01000044.1 GCA_900465685.1 Hyphomicrobiales bacterium | reverse complement strand
CCGCCAGCACCGCCATCGCCGCCTGCACCTCCGATGATCATTTGGTCGGTCAGCGTCGTCACAGAACCGGTGAAGATTGCGCCGGTCCCGCCGCCACCGCCGCCGCCACCACCACCACCGGAAGCGCCATTGCCGGTTGCAAATGCACCTTGCCCCTTTTTCCCGACATCGCCCGGTTTGCCACTGTCGCCGTTAAAACCGCGTACCAGCGTAACATCGGGCGCCATATCCCCTGTATAACCGATGATACCGCTAATGCCTGCCGCACCGCCATGCGCGCTTCTTGCACCTTCACCACCAGCGCCACCGCTTCCTGCAGAAGCGTTGTTGCCGTCGTGATCCCCACCTGCGGCACCGCCTGCTCCACCTCCGCCGCCACCACCGCCGGATATGGCGGAGGCACCAGAGCCCTGTCCTCCCGGATTTCCCTTGGCGTCGAAATGTGATGGAGGCGTGCCTTCCGCTCCGCCCGCACCACCGGAGCCAGATTGCTGCTGTGCACCGGCTGGCCCTATCAATGAGAATGTACTGATGACGGTTGCGGGAACCATGAGCGCGCACAGAATGCGGCCCAGCGCAGTCGAATTTGCGAAGCGCCGTTTCCATTGCCTGCTGTTCGCCGCGGTCACATCCGCGCCATTGAGACCCTGCTTGCCGAGAGGCAATTCCTGCCAGCCCAAATTGCTCATTCGCAATCGCCCGCCAAATGTTATTCGTCACATCCGAGGATTTGCTAAACTATTGAATCCGGCAAGAGTTTTGGGACCAACCAACATTCCGGTTTGTTGAAGCAACGCAGACACAAGAAACTTGACTGCAGACGGGAAGCTCGCGCGGTCAAGATTCCGTCTCCGAAGTCCAAATCAGTCTGCTTGTGAGATGGCTCATATGTTCGGCTTACTGCGGAACTGGCAAGCTGCGCCAGCTTGCGCTGACCGAGCGGTTTAATCTCCAGGCTCGTTACGAGGCATCTTTCGACAAGGATGACATATGGCGAAATTGCACTTTCGCCATATGTTGCCTTTCACTGTAGGTCTGCATTGTCATAGGGCATCCAATGAACCACACCCGATTGCTTAAGCGGCCTTGTTTTTGAGAATGTCGAGGGCGACGTCGATGATCATGTCTTCCTGACCGCCGACCATGCGGCGCTTGCCAAGTTCGATGAGGATTTCGCGCGTATCGACGCCATAGAGTTTCGAGGCGTTTTCCGCATGACGCAGGAAGCTCGAATAGACGCCCGCATAGCCGAGCGAGAGGCTTTCACGGTCCACCCGCACCGGACGGTCCTGCAACGGACGCACCAGATCGTCAGCTGCATCCATCAGGCCATAGAGATCGCAGCCCGTATCGATACCCTTGCGGTTGAGAACGGCGATCAGGCCTTCAAGCGGCGCATTGCCCGCCCCTGCCCCCATGCCTGCCAGCGATGCATCGACGCGAACAGCGCCTGCTTCGATACCGGCAACGGCATTGGCAACGCCAAGCGTCAGATTGTGGTGGGTGTGAACGCCGATTTCTGTTTCCGGTCGCAGCGCATCACGCAGCGCCTTCACGCGAAGCGTATATTGCTCGGGTAACAGCGCGCCTGCCGAGTCGGTGACATAGACGCATTCCGCGCCATAGCTTTCCATCAGCTTCGCCTGTTCGACCAGCTTTTCCGGCTCGGCCATATGCGACATCATCAGGAAGCCGATTGTGTCCATGCCCAGTTCACGTGCAGCCTCGATATGCTGGCGTGATACATCGGCCTCGGTGCAATGGGTTGCAACACGAACCGAGCGTGCACCGGCATCATAGGCTTCCTTCAGATCATG
>UEGR01000039.1 GCA_900465685.1 Hyphomicrobiales bacterium | reverse complement strand
CTAGTCAGGTGGAACTAAAGTAAGCCTCATATTGTTTAGCTTCTGTCAGAGGAACAGGAGTTTTTATCATGATTGGCCGGCCAGCGAACCTCGTCGTTCTAAACGAGGCGGACAAAAACTTCCTTGAAACCCAGGTGCGTAAGCATAAAGCGCCCCGTTCCTTGTCAGATCGTTGCCAGATGATTTTACTGTGCGCCCAGGGTCTGCACAGCAAGGAGGTTGCCGAACGCTTGGGTGTTCACGAACATACTGTTGGTAAGTGGCGCCGCCGGTTTGCACAGGATGGCATCGAGGGTCTGACAGATGAGTATCGTGCAGGTCGACCGCGAACGGTTTCCGATGCGCAGGTTGCTCAGGTTGTTGAGCGTACATTGAACACTATACCCACAGATGCCACGCACTGGTCCATCCGTTCGATGGCGGCCAATAGCGGGCTTTCGCACACCACTATCCGGCGGATCTGGCGAGCCTTTGGCTTGCAACCACATCGATCGGAGACATTCAAACTGTCCACCGATCCGCTGTTTGTTGACAAGGTCCAGGACATTGTTGGGCTTTATATGTCGCCACCAGATCGCGCGATTGTTCTATGCGTAGATGAGAAGTCGCAAATCCAGGCGCTGGATCGTGAACAGCCAGTTCTGCCAATGGCACCGGGTATCCCTGAACGGCGGACACATACTTATGTGCGCAATGGCACAACTTCCCTATTTGCCGCGCTCGACGTTGCCACTGGCGCGGTAATCGGTCGTTGCTACAAGCGTCACAGAGCCGCTGAATTTCTTGACTTTCTAAAACGGATCGACGCCGAATTGCCCGACGGGCCAGACGTGCATCTGGTGATGGATAACTATGCAACCCACAAGACACCTAAGATCAAAGCCTGGCTCGCGCGGCGACCTCATTGGTATGTTCACTTCACACCTACGTCGGCATCCTGGATTAATCAGGTCGAACGTTGGTTTGCAGAACTGACGCGAAAGCAGTTACAGCGTGGCACACACCGTTCAACAGCAGAACTCGAGGCTGACATTATTGCCTTCATCAAAGCACACAACGAAAGCCCCGCACCCTACAAATGGGTTAAATCTGCCGATCAAATCCTCGCGTCGGTCAAGCGTTTCTGCCAGAAAACAATGAACCGAACTTTAGATTCAGGTGACTAG
>UEGR01000037.1 GCA_900465685.1 Hyphomicrobiales bacterium | reverse complement strand
GAAGATCAGAAAGGACCCACTATGTCCAAGAAGAAATGCGCGATCATTGGTTCCGGCAATATTGGCACGGATTTGATGATCAAGGTGATGCGCACGTCGAAGAATATCGAGATGGGCGCAATGGTCGGCATCGATCCGAATTCGGATGGTCTGGCACGCGCCGCACGGCTTGGCGTGCCGGTCACCCATGAAGGCATCGACGGGCTGATGCGTATGCCGGAATATCGCGATATCGATATCGTGTTCGATGCAACCTCGGCCAAGGCGCATCTGCATAATGACGCGCTGTTGCAGAAGGACGGCAAGAAGGTCATCGACCTGACACCTGCCGCCATCGGCCCTTTCACCATTCCGGCCATCAATGGCGACGCCAATATTGATGAGCCGAACGTCAACATGGTCACATGCGGCGGTCAGGCGACGATCCCGATGGTCTATGCCGTCAAGCGCGCCACCGACCGCGTGGTCTATGGCGAAATCGTCGCTTCGATTTCGTCGCGTTCGGCTGGTCCCGGCACCCGCGCGAATATTGACGAGTTTACCGAAACCACGTCGAAGGCGATCCGCGATCTGGGCGGTGCCGAACGTGGCAAGGCACTGATCATTCTCAATCCGGCCGAACCGCCGCTGATCATGCGCGATACGGTGTTTGTTCTGTCGCAGGGCGGCAGCCGCGAAGCCATCGAGGCTTCGATTGCCGAAATGGTCAAGACGGTTCAGGCCTATGTACCGGGCTATCGCCTGAAGCAGAAAGTGCAGTTCGAAGTCATCGGCGATAATGCACCGGTTCGCGTGCCGGGCATCGGGCTCGTATCGGGTCTCAAGACGACGATCCTGCTCGAGGTGGAAGGCGCTGCACATTACTTGCCTGCCTATGCGGGCAATCTCGACATCATGACATCCGCTGCATTGGTCACTGCCGATCATTGGGCAGCAAAAGCGCTTGCCAAGGAGGCTGCATAATGGCCCGCTCCAATCCCGATAAGCTCTATGTTCAGGATGTCACGCTGCGCGACGGCATGCATTCGATCCGCCATCAATACACGCTGAAGGATGTCGTTGCCATTGCGAAGGCGCTGGATGCAGCCAAGGTGGACGCGATTGAAATCACCCATGGTGACGGCCTTGCCGGTTCGACCTTCAATTATGGTTTTGGCCTGCATGACGATGTCGAATGGATCGGCGCAGTTGCCGACGCCTGCGAGCATGCCCGCGTCACCGTGCTGCTCATTCCGGGCATTGGCACGGTGCATGATCTGAAGGAAGCCTA
>UEGR01000036.1 GCA_900465685.1 Hyphomicrobiales bacterium | reverse complement strand
GGTAATCCCCCCGCCAAATAACGGACTTCAAAAGTAGAATTTTCTCGGGCTATATGATCGAGGAGATTTTGATGAAGACGAGCAGATTCAGCGAACCGCAAATCCTTGCCATCCTTCGCCAGGCGGAAGGCGGCGTTCCTGTACCCGAGTTATGCCGGGAACATGGAATGAGCACTGCGTCATTCTACAAATGGCGATCCAAATACGGTGGCATGGATGCCTCGATGATCAGCCAGATGAAGGCTCTGGAGGACGAGAACCGTCGCCTGAAGAAGATGTATGCGGAGATGAGCATGCAGGCGGAACTGCTCAAAGAGGCTCTTGGAAAAAAGTGACGCGGCCATCTCAACGCCGGGAGATGGCCGCGAAAGCAGTGGCGTTGCGAGGGGTGAGCGTTGCGCTTGCCTGCCGCACCTTCGAGGTCAGTGAGACATGTTATCGTTACAGCGCCAGGCTGAACGACGAGAACGAGCAGATTGCCGATCTCCTGATCGGACTGACGCGGGCAAAGAAGACCTGGGGCTTCGGTCTGTGTTTCCTTTATCTGCGCAATGTCCGGGGGCATCACTGGAACCATAAACGCGTTTACCGCATCTATCGTGAGCTTGAATTGAACCTCAGGATCAAGCCGCGCAAGCGGTTGAAGCGGGACAAGCCCGATGCTCTGACCGTGCCAGATGCGCCGAATATGGTCTGGTCCATGGATTTCATGGCCGACCGGCTGGAGGATGGAAGGCAATTCCGGCTGCTGAACGTCCTGGACGACTTCAACCGCGAAGGTTTGGGCATTGAAGTAGACTTCTCGCTGCCTGCTGAACGCGTCATCCGCAGCCTCAACCAGATCATCGAATGGCGCGGCAAACCATTCGCAATTCGTGTTGATAATGGGCCGGAATACGTCAGTGGCAAACTGATGGAGTGGGCTGCCAACCAAGGCATCGCCTTGAGCCATATCCAACCCGGCAAGCCACAACAGAATGCGTATGTCGAGCGCTACAATCGCACCGTTCGGAATGAGTGGCTCGACCAATACATCATCGAAAGCATTGAGGAGGCGCAGGAATTTGCCACGCAGTGGCTATGGACCTACAACAACGAACGTCCCAATATGGGCATCGGCGGCGTAACGCCCGCACAGAAACTGAAAATGGCCGCGTGAATTCTACTGACGAGCCCCGTTAAAAACGGGGGGATTACC
>UEGR01000034.1 GCA_900465685.1 Hyphomicrobiales bacterium | reverse complement strand
TTAAAAACGGGGGGATTACCCATCAACCGCAGTTGAACAGCTTTCAGGCAATGGCTCGGCATATACCGCCTGCGACACCTGACTGTTCGCTCAAGCGAGGATATATGCGAATTCTCCCACTCCGGACATAGAAACGGGTTTCTGACAGATCGGCTGATGGATTGAAGATTACATCGAAATTTATCCATATTTCCGCGATGAGGATGGCTTCTCCTAGGCAGTTCATCGAAGCATTATCTCAATAGCTGAACCGTCCGGTGAAATAGGGCTTTCCAGTATGAATATGAATGCATTAGAAGACTTTATCAGTGTCGTTCTTCATGGCGGTTTCAGCGCAGCAAGTCGTGCCACTAAAACACCAAAGGCCACATTATCACGCCGTATCCGGCAGTTGGAAGATGATTTAAAAACACGCTTGTTCGAACGGAGTAATACTGGATTTATATTAACAGTAGAAGGGACAACCCTGTTTGAGCGGACTGCTCCCTTAATTAATGAGCTGAAAGAAGTTAAAATCGATATGATGGAACAGTCTGCTAATCCTTCGGGGAAGCTGCGGATTAGCGTTCCACCTGTAATGGCCTTCGATACTTTGGGCAAATTAGCTGCGCGCTTTAAGGCGCTTTACCCCTTAGTTGAGCTTGAGCTGATTGCTGATGACAGAAAAGTAGATCCTATCCGCGAAGGTTTTGATGCAGTCATCCGTTCAAATCCGGATATTGACGAGGATATGGTGGGTATTAAGATACTGACGGAAAGGTTGATGTTCGTTGCTTCCCAAAAGTATAATTACTTATTGTTCGAAGACAAGAATAATGATCCGCTGCCATATATCAGTATTGGTACTCACTGGAAACCAAAGCAAATTAATACATTATTGAATGGGCAGAAACGCAGCTTTAACGTAAAAACTGTACTTTATGTGTCCTCGCCGTTTATGGTTCATTCTGCCGTTATTGCCGGCGCTGGTTCTTCTTTGTTGCCTGAGGTTTTGGTCGCTAACGATATTGAAGCAGGAAATTTGATTTACTTAGGAGAGAGCGAAGCGCCAGAACTGGCCTTATGGTGTCTTTATCCAAGCCGCAGACATGTTACCGCTCGATTGAGGGCATTTATCAATCTATTGAAAGAGACATTTCAGCAGGAATCTGGAGATTAAATAGTTCTTATTGCGATAATAAAACTGATAGTACATCTATAAACTCAAAGAGAAACGAGTTGAGTTGCTATTCAAAACTCAATTATCTATTTTCACGGCAATATTTATATTTAATCCAATTACCACCGGAAATCTAAAGTGCCTCACGGCAAACGAAACCTGCGCGCTCATTGAGCGAGACCTAAATATCTTTGCCACTCTGCACCGAAACTCGAATGGTCCGGGACATCGGGCGAAATGAAGACGTTGCCCTTCAGGATACTTGCCAGCGGCAGCAGGAAGTTTTCACCCGAACCGGCGCCGTGATCATCATGACGAGGGCCTCGACGGCAAGCGAGGACATGCATCATTCCGCCAATGGACTCGCCTGCGTTTCGGCGTGCTGGCAGAAGTGTCCAGCCCGCCAACTAACGCTCATCTCTGGTGGACTGGAAGATTGAGGCTATTATTCTTTGCCGATCTTGGCATCGATGCTGATCGGGCCCGGTCCTGAAGTTACGAAATAGAGAAACACGAAGCAGAACACCACAGCTGCATATCCGCCGTTTTCCGCCGGGTAAAAGCTCGTCGGGAAGTGCGCGATGAAATAGGCCACGGCCATTTCACCGCTGAGGATGAAGGCGGAAATACGTGTCTGGAAGCCGACAAGCAGAAGGAAGCCGAGGACAAGCTCGATAAGGCCAGCCACCCAGGGCAGCGAGCCTACCGGTGGCTGAAACGGGCCAGCGTGAAAGTGGAAAATCTTCGCCATCCCGAAGGAAAAGATGACCAGCCCGATAGCGATGCGCAGGATACTGAGGGCGTAGGGGCGGGCAGAGCCAAGCTGTTGCATCATGATATTTGGTTCCTTGGTCATTCGATTTGAGACTTTTTGGGCTTTGGGAGAGTGGGTTTTCGGCTCGGTTTGCGGTTTGATTTAAGCCGCTTTGACGTGGTTGTTCAAGCAACGCCGTCTGATCGTGTTATGTTTGATCCTTTCGCGTCACTTGCGGCAGCTAGTCCGCTCTCGTCCTTCGCCAAGCGCTGACCAAGGCTTCGAAACCAAAGCCTACGATCTCGTTGGCCCATGCGACGGCCGTTCATGGCGGTAAGGCCTACATCAAATTTTCTATTAACGGGCGGCCTCAGGCGTCGTATGACGGTGACGTGTGCTCGCCAAGGCACTGGTCAACGCGAACCCGGAACGTTGTGCCTGGAGGTCGAACTGGCCACATCCGAACAAAAAGTCGGGGCTGGTCCCTCAGAATAACTGAGCGGGTTTTGAGGCCAGAAAGGTCCACGACGAAATACCTCAAACGCCGTTTAGGTTTTATATCGCGATTTCTCCATAAACATTGTGCAGGATCGTGTGATAGGGCAGGCCGCCGATCGGCACGAGGACGCGGTGCTTACGCGGCCTGATATTTTGCGTCATGTAATGCCGCAAAGGGAATTTTTAAAAGCAGCGACATCCCTTTAGACTCCCATTCCCGGGTTAGCGTCGCATTAAGCCCCCGCAACGTAGCCTTTTCGAGCGTCGCTCCGAACCCTTTCCGTTCTGGCGGACTCTGCCGTGATGGACCGCCGGTCTCCCTCCAGTGGAGGTGCACGATTTCGCTGTCAGTTTGAATATGGATTATGAGCCGGCCCTTAGGAGACGACAAAGCGCCATATTTTGCGGAATTTGTCGTAAGTTCGGGCAACAGAAGACCAAGAGAGGTCAGTGCTCTTCCAGACAGAGTGACATCGGACCCGGTGATTTCAAGGCATGAGCGCTCTGCAGTTCTGTGGGGTAATACAACCGCCTCGATCAGAGCAAAGACTGAAAATGACCGCTCAACGGTCCTATTTTCCTTCAAATCAGGCAGCGTCAGTTCGTGAGCACGGGCTAAAGCGTTCATACGCGCTCTAAGATCGACGACCAGTTCCTCCTTCGTACTTGCGGAGCGAGCACTGACCGATATCAACCCGGACGCCAGAGCAAAGAGATTTTTAATCCGATGATTGATTTCCTGAAGAAGGATATCTTGCTGACAGGTAGCCACGCACGGTGCCTCAGCCTGCAACGCCAATTCATCCCGCTGCGCGGAGAGCTGTTGTTCTTGCCTGTGCATTTCAAAAAATACATCCGCTTTGCTGCGCAGGATGTCTGGCTCGATTGGTTTCTGGATGAGATCTACGGCGACAGTTTCATAGTGCCGGTAACGGCGTCGTTCTCCGCCGTCCGCTGTCACAAGTATAATCGTCAAGGGTCGGTTTTTTTCATTGCCCCGCATAAGTTCTGCAAAATGAAAGCCGTCGAGGCTTGGCATCTGGACATCAACAAGAGCCAGTGCAACATCGTGCTGCGAGAGCAACTCCAGCGTCTCGTCTCCGGCTTTTGCTTCAAGCAACTGCAAACCTTCACGTCGAAGCAGTCCCTCAAGTACAGGGAGATTTTCCTCATGATCGTCTACGCGAAGAAACATTACGGCCTTCATAAGTTCACTTAAACCTCTCTTTAATAAGCCGTTGTCGCATCGAGCGACAAAATCACTGCCTGCGTACATCTACTCAACGTCGAGCACGGCATCGCGGTGACCGAGGCACGTTCAAGGTTCTGAATGTGAGAAATTCTATGTACTCGTTCCAGTTGCGGTTGTTTAGACATCAAAATGTGAACGCCGTGGGCCAAAAATGAGATGCAGTATGTGAACGGCTGTGATCGGATGGACGCCCCACCAACTGCCTTCATTTGACAGAATGGGTGCGGGATTGGATCAAAGAGAGAAAGGAGCACTGAGCTTGTGGAAATATCGCTCGGATATTTCCAGCAGGCCGCGCAATGGCTGAAATCCCAGCCTCATGTCGATGAAAAGCGCGTCATTATCGATGGCACGTCACGCGGTGGCGAACTGGCCTTGCTGCTGGGCGCTTATTGGGAAGAGTTTGCTGCCGTTGTCGCTTGGGTTCCTGCGGCACATGTACATCACGCTTTTAGTAGCAATGATGTTTTACGCGAACGCCCGACCTGGACATTGCATGGTAAGCCTTTGCCATTCGTGCCTCCGGCAAACCGGCAAAAAGGACCAAGCGACGTCGATCTGCGAAACGGTTATCCTGTATTGCAGATCGAGTTTTTACGGATGGCGGCATCCGAGCCGTATTTTACGGAAGCTGCCATTCCGGTGGAAGATATCATCGGCCGATCTTGCTGATCTCAGGCCGGGATGATGTCATGTGGCCCTCGGCCTTCTTTGCCGACTGGGTGGTGGAGCGGTTAAAACGGGCAGGTTTTGCGCATGACGTGCAGCATCTGAGCTATGAAAATGTCGGCCATACGATTGGTCCATCCCATGCTCCGGCAACCGTCTTGGAATCTTATGAAAAACGTTCACCGCTTCCTCATCTCTACGGCGGTTCTCCAGAGTTTATAGCGAAGGCGAGGGTGGATGTTTGGCCACGAGTCTTGAGATTTCTTGAAAAAGTGAGTGCGTCGAACTCATAGACTATGGGGGCCAAAAATGAAACAAACATCGCTATAGTGAACCCGACGCGTGAACCTGATGAAGCGATCCGTCGCGCTTCCGTTTCGGGGATAGCGACAATGTTGACTGGCAATCTACGAGGAGGATTTGGCGACAATTATCGTTTGGTAGGTCAGTCGCCTTTTCGTTAAAGTAAGGGGCGCCTGATAAAGATCGTCATAAGAATTCAAATCGTGTACTCGAAACTCAAATATACCTAATTGGGTGTGCTCTTGTTGAAGCGCGATAGCCAACAAAGCTGTTGCGCACATTTTAAGTTATCGAATTTAGCCTTCCCCCAAATTCGATACTCCGTCCCGCCATTGGAACATTCAGTCATGATTATCGAGTTCATCTAGGTGTGCGTTGTCACGAAATACGACATTTGCCGTATTGTTTGCCCTTCGTCGCTAGCGTATGTTTTATGTTTAATTGACTTATGCAACCAGCTTTTCATGGCCGTGTTTATGGCTCCGAAAAGCATACATCTCTGCCGTTGGTAGAATTGGCGTATTGATTTCCAGCTAATACTAGAACATATTCTTCGCCTAGGCTGCCGAACTTGCCGGATTTAAGCATTGGCAGTCAAGCCGAGGGGATATCCAGACTTATAATGAAGCGTCGTGTGACACGTCATGAATAATCTCGCACGCGTGACCGCGGCGTGCAGAGGTTGAGGGGCAGCTGCGGTTTCGGGTGGGACCGTCATGAGAAACAGGAAGCGTGCGCGTGGGCATCGGTCGTCGGCGGGTTTGCCGGTGCAGTTTGCGGTTATGGCAGGTATTTACCTCGCGGTTGGCAGCTCCACGGTTTTTGCCGCCGATCCGCCCGAACCGTCGAAAACTTCATCCGTCAATCAAGAAGTGACAAATCCGATAACGGGGTCAACGACCACCGTCACTGCATTGGTCGTTGACCCGGCGGGAACTGCGACAGCAGGAACGACAGCATTTGTTCAGACCGCAGACGGTTATACGTTCCTGGTAAAATCTGCTGGTGAGGTCTTCTATAACAATGACACGCCGGAGCCAGTCGCATTTGCGGTTATCTCTGTTGCCGACAATAAGGCTGTAATTTCGAGTGCAGAAGCGGCTAATAACATAGAGATCCCGCTTGGTCAGATGACCGCAGTTTTTAATGAAAATTTTAACAGTGCCGGCACTGACGGAACGCTCATTCGGCCCGTCGATGTGACTGGGCCGAATGGCGTCAAACAAATCGTTTACGGCGAAAGCGGCAAGAATGGGCGAGCAGGGGCGCTCTTCGTACCTCCGTCCTCGGGTGGCGATGGCGCGACTGGACCAACCAACGTTCAAACCTCGAACACAGCTGTCAACGCGACCTCCAATGTTGGTTGGGAAATCGGCAGCGTCGGCGGCAATGGCGGTCAAGGCGGTAATTCTTATGCCAGTTTCTGGAGCGGTCGCGATGGTGGCGATGGCGGTGCTGGCGGAACCGTTCTTGCGACACAAGCCGCAGCAAGCACGATTCAGACAAGCGGTGACAATCATTATGGCATATTTGCCTATAGCCGCAGCGGCGAAGCCGGAGACGGCGGCAGCGGTTATGCTGCACCTGGTGGCGGTACTGGCGGGCATTCCTCCAATGGCGGGCAAGTTACCGTCAATCAATACGGTGCGATATCTACCAACGGAACCAATGCCCACGGCATCTATGCTTTGAGCGTCAGCAATAATGGCGGTCAAGGCGGCGATCAGTGGGGGCTTGTCGGTACTGCGGGCGACGGTGGTTATGGCGGGAATGGCGGGCAGGTTGACGTCAAAACCTTCGCCGGTGCGACCATCCTGACAGAGAAAGATTTCTCAAACGGCATTTTTGCACAATCTATCGGTGGTACCGGGGGATCTGCAGGGGCGAGCAGCAACCTGTTGGTTTCGCTCATAGGTAGTGCTGACAATGGCGGTAGCGGCGGCAAGGTTAACGTTACGAATGGCGGCACCATCGAAACACACGGCGTGGCTTCACGCGGGATCATGGCGCAGTCGATTGGCGGCGGCGGCGGTGCTGGCGGTACGGCGGCAGGTCTGGTTGCGCTGGCCCTTGGGGGCGTGGGTTCCAACGGCGGATCCGGTGGTGAAGTCAGCGTGACGAATGCGGGGACCGGATCGATCTACACGAAAGGCGATCTCGCCGATGGCATTATGGCACAATCCATTGGCGGCTCCGGCGGTCAGGGGACAAACGCCTACGGTCTGGTGAGCATCGGCGGAAACGGTTCGAAGGGCGGTAGCGGGTCGGCCGTTTCGGTTAGCAATCTTGGTCGTATCGTTACCGAAGGTGACGGCGCTCGCGGGATTATCGCGCAGTCGATTGGCGGCGGCGGTGGTGATGGCGGCTCGACCGCAGGTATGATCGCGGTTGGCGGCAGTGGCAGCGAGGGTGGTGCCGGGGCAGCGGTCAGCGTCACCAATGACGGTGTCATTGTCACGGGCGGCCAGGACGCAATGGGTATCCTAGCCCAATCGATTGGCGGCGGCGGCGGTAATGGCGGCTCGTCTGGTGCAGTAGGGGCCTTTGTTGGCGTTGCTATCGGCGGCACAGGCGGTAAGGGTGGTGCTGGCGGTCAGGTCAATGTGACGCTTTCCGACACAGATGCCAGCCAGCCTTCCCGGATTGTAACGACCGGCGACCGGTCGACGGGCGTATTCGTGCAGTCCATTGGCGGCGGTGGCGGTAATGGCGGCGGCGCTGTCAGCGTGGCAGTCGGTGCTTTCGGTGCTGCTTCTGTTTCCGTGGGCGGATCGGGTGGTGTCGGCGGCGACGGCGGAACTGCTATATTGGCCGGTAGTGGTGATGCCGCTATCCAGACCGGTGGTGCGGACGCAGCAGGCATAATACTGCAATCCGTCGGTGGCGGCGGCGGTAATGGCGGTTACGCGGTTTCAGTCGCAGCGGCTGGGGGCCCGGTTTCGGGTTCTCTTGCTGTCGGCGTTGGCGGATCAGGCGCCGCAGGCGGTAAGGGCGGTGAAGTCCTTGTCGGCACCGTCGATGGAAGCGGCAATCTAGTCGCGCCCGGCTTCTCCGGTAGTGTTGTGACCACAGGCGAGCGCTCCGCCGGTATGATTTTTCAATCGGTTGGCGGTGGCGGCGGCAACGGTGGTCTCGCGGTGGCTGCAACGGGCGGCGGGTCTCTCCTCTTTTCCGGCAATCTGTCCGTAGGCATTGGTGGCTCAGCAGGGGCTGGCGGCAGTGGCGGATTGGTCCGTGTTTACACGGACTCCGATATTACAACACGCGGCAACAGCTCGTCTGCTCTGATTGCTCAATCGATTGGAGGCGGCGGCGGTAATGGCGGCGGTAGCATTGCAGCCGGTGTGGCTGGCAGTGGTGGCGTTGCGGCAAATATTAGTGTCGGCGTTGGTGGAAGTGGTGCTGGCGGCGGTACCGGCGGCGCAGTTGATCTTATCGCCGGTGGCGACCTGATCCGCACGACCGGTCAGTTTTCGACTGCGGTTGTTGCACAGTCCATCGGCGGTGGTGGCGGTAACGGTGGTTATTCAATCGCAGCGGGGCTTGCGGGTGGTGGCGCCGGTGCCGGAACAGTCAGCGTCGGCGTTGGCGGTTCGGCCGATGGTGGCGGCAACGGCGGCGCGGTGAATGCTCAGGTGGATGCCGTTGTTGCAACGGAGGCAGACGACTCCGGCGCAATTTTGATCCAGTCGATTGGCGGCGGCGGCGGTAATGGCGGGTTCTCTGTTGCAGCCGGTGGTGCCGGCGCGGGTGCCGGTGCAGGCGCGGTGTCCGTCGGACTTGGAGGTTCAGCTGGCGCTGGCGGCAAGGGCGGTGCGGTGACCGCCTATATCAATAAGGATGTTGGAACCCGAGGCGAACGCGCCGCGGGCGTCGTGATGCAATCGATTGGCGGCGGTGGTGGTAATGGAGGTTTCTCTGTATCGGGAACCTTATCGGGAGCGGGTGCTGGAAGCGGTTCGGTTTCGGTCGGACTTGGCGGTTCAGGCGGTAGCGGCGGCGACGGTTCCACCGTCACGGCAACTGTCGATGGAAACGTAACGACGGAAGGTAAAGACTCCACCGCCATTCTGGCGCAATCTGTCGGCGGCGGTGGCGGCAATGGCGGGTTCAATGTTTCTGGTGCTGTGAGCGGCTCGGGTGTCGGCAGCGGCGCTGTCAGCGTCGGATTAGGCGGCGGTGGTGGTACTGGCGCAAAGGGCGACACGGTCACGCTTACCAGCAACGGCTATGTCTGGACGCAAGGGGACCGTTCGTCAGGCGTTGTCGCGCAGTCCATCGGCGGCGGCGGCGGTAACGGTGGTTTCGACGTCTCCGGTTCGATTGCCGGCGCTGGAGCCGGTAGCGGAACGGTGAGCGTTGGTCTCGGCGGCGATGGTGCGGGTGGCGGCAACGGTGGCGCGGTCAACGCGACATCGAACGGAGAGATCCTGACAGAGGGCTTTGCATCATCTGGCTTCGTTGCACAGTCAATTGGCGGCGGCGGCGGTAATGGTGGCTTCAATGTCAGTGCCGGGCTGTCCGTTGCAGGTGTTGGTGCAGGTTCGGTCGGTGTCGGACTTGGTGGTAGTGGTTCTGGCGGGGGTAATGGTTCAATGGTAACCGCCCACACGACGGCGAATATTGAAACGCGCGGCGATGCGTCAACAGGCGTCCTGGCGCAGTCGGTTGGCGGCGGTGGCGGTAATGGCGGTTTCAATATCACGCCAACGGTATCCGGTGCAGGTACGGGATCAGGTGCGATCTCGGTCGGCCTGGGCGGTAGCGGCGCTGGCGGCGGTAATGGTGGCACGGTCGACCTGACAGTTGAAAATGATGTGCTGACTCATGGTGCCCAATCGTCGGCTGTTGTTGCACAGTCGATTGGCGGCGGCGGTGGCAATGGCGGCTTCAATGTCTCGGCAGCCGGTGCCGGTGCGGGAACCGGATCGGGTGCAGTCGGTGTCGGTCTCGGCGGTAGTGCGGGAGCAGGCGGCGCAGGCGGCACGGTTGGTAGCAAGGTCACAGGCAATCTCACCACAATCGGCGAAAACTCGACGGCTCTGCTCGTTCAATCACTTGGTGGTGGCGGCGGTAATGGCGGCATGAATGTTTCGGCGACTGTTGCAGTCGCAGGAACCGGGGCCGGTGGTGCGTCTGTCGGCATCGGCGGTTCAGGCGGCGCAGGCGGCGCTTCGGGCAATGCCACATCGGTTCTCACCGGCGATGTCATTACGGAAGGTAATGGTTCTGGCGGCGTGGTCGTCCAGTCGCTTGGCGGCGGCGGCGGTAACGGCGGCCTCAATGTATCGGGAACAGTGACAGCAGCCGGTACAGGCGCTGGCGGTGTTGCCGTTGGACTGGGTGGCAGTGGTGGTGATGGCGGCAATGCCGCCGCAGCAGACAGCACGATCAACGGCAATGTCCAAACGTCGGGCGATGATGCGAGCGGTGTGGTCGTCCAGTCCGCCGGTGGCGGTGGTGGCAATGGCGCAATCAATATCGCCGGTGTCGTCAGCCTTTCAGGCAATGGATCGGGCGCGGCCAGTATCGGCATTGGCGGCTCGGGCGGTGGCGGCGGCGATGCTGGGACCGCTGCTGGAAAAACGACCGGAAATGTCGCCACCCAGGGGGATCGTTCGGCGGGTGTCGTCGTGCAGTCGCTTGGCGGCGGTGGCGGTAATGGCGGGATCAATGTTTCCGGTGCCGTTAGTCTGGCCGCGCAAAACAGCGGTGCTGTCGGCATTGGCATCGGCGGCTTTGGCGGCGACGGTGGTCACGCAGATACAGCGACCAATGATTTTACCGGTGATGTGGTCACGCTTGGCGTGGATTCGACCGGTGTGCTGGTTCAGTCAGTTGGTGGCGGCGGTGGCAATGGCGGTATCAACATTAGTGGTGCGGTCAGTATTGCGGGCAACGGTTCAGGTGTTGCAGCTGTCGGTATTGGCGGTTTCGGCGGCTCTGGCGGCTATGCTGGCGATGTCACCGGCAGCTATTCAGGCAATGTTTTCACGTTCGGCGACCGTTCATCGGGTATCGTCGCGCAAAGCCTTGGCGGTGGCGGTGGTAATGGCGGCGTCAATATCTCCGGCGGTCTTTCGGTCGCGCCACAATTTTCCGGATCTCTTGGATTGGGTATAGGCGGGTTTGGCGGCGATGGCGGTGTTGCAGGGTCCGTTGACCAGACGGTGATCGGTTATGTGCAAACACTGGGCGACGACTCTATCGGCATTCTCAGCCAAAGTCTCGGCGGTGGCGGTGGCAATGGCGGTCTCAATGTCAGCGGCGCCGTTTCTCTGTCGCGTCAGACAAGTGCGGTAGTAGCACTTGGTCTGGGTGGATTTGGTGGTGCGGGTGCTGATGCAGGGGCTCTGACGGCTTCGGATGTGACCGGCGGCGTCCTCACAATCGGCGACAGAAGTTCGGCCATTGTGACGCAAAGCCTTGGCGGTGGCGGCGGTAATGGGGGGATGAATGTCTCCGGCACGGTCAACCTCACGCAACAAAGTGGTGCTGCAGCATCGCTCGGCTTGGGCGGGTTCGGCGGCGGCGGCGGCAATGCAGGCGACGTAACAAGCAAAGTCCGTGTAACGGCTGACCATGACAACATCACCACCGTTGGTGATCAGAGCATCGGCGTGATGGCACAGTCGGTTGGCGGTGGTGGCGGTACGGGCGGCCTGAATGTCTCAGGCGCGGTCAGCGTCACGGGTCAATCGGGCGCGGCAGTATCACTCGGTCTGGGCGGGTTTGGCGGCGCGGGTGGCAATGCCGGATCCGTAGATCTCGATGTGATCGGTACAGTCAATACATTCGGCGACCGGTCTACCGGCCTGATGGCTCAAAGCCTTGGCGGCGGCGGCGGTGTCGGCGGTACCAATATTTCAGGTTCTTTGGCTTTGACCAAGCCATCCGGATCAAGCACGATCTTTTCCGTTTCTGCTGGTGTCGGCGGCTTTGGCGGCGGTGGCGGCGATGCGGGAGCTGTCAGTCTTTCCTATACAGGCGCGCTGACCGCTCTGCCGCGCACCATTAATAGCGATGGCAGTGTCACGCTCAATGAAACGCAAGGCGCGGATGGTCTTGTTGCGCAATCCATCGGCGGCGGCGGCGGCGATGGCGGCCTGAATGTCAGCGGTGGCGTTGCAATCAGCAGCAAGCCCGGCGAAGGCCAATCCGATAACAGCAAGTCCTACGGCGTGTTGATCGGCGTTGGCGGCTTTGGTGGTGTCGGTGGCGATGCGGGTACGGTCGATGTCAATGTCGGGGATGGTAGCGCCATTCTTGCCCATGGTACGGGACGTTCGGGCATCCTCGCACAGTCCATTGGCGGCGGTGGCGGCAATGGTGGCATGAATGTTTCTGGCGGCATCGTTTCGGATACATCGCTGATCGTCGGTGTTGGCGGTATGGGCGGCAATGCGGGCCGCGCGGACAATGTCAGCGTTACTGCGCGCGCCGACATTCAGGTCACGACGGATTCCAGCGATTTCGGAAAACCGACCGACCAGAGCTTTGAAACAAAACTGCGCGATGTGTTGGGTAACTCGGTGGTTGACACCACAACAGGACTGGTCGATTCATTCGGTCTCAAGTCGCTGTTCGTCGACCTCGGATTGTTTAATAGCGATGACAAACTACCTGACACTGAAGGTTCGGCTGGTATTTTGGCGCAATCCATCGGCGGTGGCGGTGGCAATGGTGGGCTGAACGTCTCAGGCGGTATAGCCCTCAGCAAAGACGGCAAGATCCCATCCATTACATTTGGTGTTGGCGGCTCGGGCGGTGCAGGCAACGTATCGGGCGATGTCAGCGTTGATCACGAAGGCACGATTGCGGTTGAGGGTAACTGGAAGCACGGTATTCTGGCGCAATCTATCGGTGGCGGCGGCGGGAACGGCGCGCTCAATGTCAGCGGACAGTTGAACTGGGGCAGTTCCAACAGTTCCGGCGGTGCAACAGATCTCAGCATCGTTGCAGGTCTTGGTGGCTATGGCGGTGTCGGCGCCGATGCTGGCAATGTCGATGTTGTTTCAAACGGCGACATCTCAACGAACGGCTATCACTCCCGCGGTATCTTTGCCCAGTCGGTCGGCGGTGGCGGCGGTACTGGCGGTATCAATGTAACAGCAGTCGCGACCAAGGACAGCACGCCGGTCGGTATCGGCATTGGTGGTACAGGCACCAGCGGCGGCAATGCAGGTAATGTCACTGTCACGCGAGGGACTTCGCTTCAGTCGGCGGGACTGATCCTGACCGACGGCATTGGTGCGCATGGTATCGAAGCAAGCAGTATTGGCGGTGGCGGTGGTGATGCCGGGATCAACGCAGTTCTCGGTATAAGCAAGACTACTGGCTCCGGCAGCGATAGCGGTTCTGCTGGCGACCGCAAGGAAACCGTCAATGACGGCGTGGATTCGTCGGCGGTCACCGGCATTACGGACACGCTTGATAAGGCCGAAACCTCGACCGGTGGGGGCGGCAGCGGGAGCAATAAAACCGTCAATTCCGCAATCATCGCGGTCGGTGGTTCTGCGGGCAATGCGGGCAATGGCGGTCAGGTGGATATCAGCCATTTTGGCGATATTGTTACCCTTCAGGACGGAAGCTACGGCGTCTTCGCACAATCGCTTGGCGGCGGCGGCGGTAACGCTGCATTTAATGCCGGGCTGGTCTTTGAAACGGGAGATGCTTCCAAGAACAAGGGTTTCGGCATGGCTATCGGCGGCGGTACGGGCGCTGGCGGCACAGGAGGTAATGTCACGGTTGATAATACGGGCATCGTTGATACGTTTGGTGATGACGCGCACGGCATTTTCGCGCAGTCGGTTGGCGGCGGCGGCGGTAATGCCGGCTATAACGTGCTCTCCACAGGTGGCGAAGATGGCAATATCGGCATCACCATCGGACGTGTTGGCGGTACTGGCGGTTCTGCTGGCGACGTCACGGTGAGAAGCGACAGTCTGATACGTACACAAGGCGACCGATCGCATGCTCTGTTTGCGCAGTCGATCGGCAACGGTGGCGGCAATTCCTCAGCAACATCAGTTTCCTTGACGACACCGAAAGATGGCGACAAGACCGGCAGCGGTTTCTCGGTCAGTGTTGGTCAGGAAGGCGGTCAAGGCGGCACTTCAGGCAATGTGTCGGTCGAAGCCGATGGCTTGTTGTATACGCTTGGCGACGACTCGCATGGCATCTTCGCGCAGTCAGTTGGCGGTGGCGGCGGCAATGGCGGCGGTGCAACCGGCTCGGCCGGGAAAGCCACGTCCTATTCGTTGAATATTGGTGGCACGGGCGGAAGTGGCGGCACGTCAGGCGATGTCGATGTGGCGAGCACTGCGCGCATTGCAACTGAGGGCAACGGCTCGATTGGTATTCTGGCCCAGTCCGTTGGTGGTGCCGGTGGTACAGGTGGCTATGCAAAAGCGGGGACATCTCCGCTTGGCATTATCAAGAACCTGGTTAAAGGCACCGAAATCGGCACAACGACCTCGATTAATATCGGCGGTTCTGGCGGCGATGGCATGTCTTCGGGAGATGTCACCGTCGCAAATGGCGGCGTTCTCACCACCCTTGGAGATGGCGCTCATGGCATCATGGCGCAATCTGTTGGCGGCGGCGGCGGCAAAGGCAGCTTGGTCGAGAATACGATTGTCAATCTTCGCTCGACCATTGCCAGCACGTCGACGCTTGCAATTGGCGGCACAGGAGGCACGGGTGCTGTTTCCGGCAATGTCAGCGTGACGAACACTAGCGATATCGGTACGCAGGGCAAACAGGCGGCAGGCATTTTTGCCCAAGCTGTTGGCGGCGGCGGGGGTGACGCTCAGCATGTTCGCAACATCATTGCTGGTAGTGATGCCGATAACAGCACACGTAATGCGCTGTTGATCGGTGGGTCTGGTGGAACTGGCGGTGCCGGTGGCACTGTGGACGTTTTCAACACCTTTGACGCTAGAATTATAACCGATGGCGACGAAGGCCACGGTATCTTCGCCCAATCCATTGGCGGCGGCGGCGGGAATGGCGGTGAGGTTCTTTCCGTTACGGTCACCAAACCTGCCAGCACGGCCAATACGGAACAGGGCTTGCAGCTCGGTATCGGCGGGGCTGGTGGCACGGGCGGTACCGGCGGTGCGGTCAATGTCATCAATGACGGCCTCATTGTTACCCGTGGCGACAAGGCGCATGGTATCCTGGCTCAGTCCATTGGCGGCGGCGGCGGCAATGGTGGTTACTCGATAACCGGTAGTCTGGCCCTGCAGAAGGGAACGGAAGCCAATCCGACCATGGCGCTGAATATCGGCGGTTCCGGTGGCAGCGGTAATGCGGCTGGCGATGTCACAGTTACCAACACTGGCGAAATCAGCGTATCGGGTGCACAGTCTTATGGCGTGCTGGCCCAATCCATTGGCGGTGGCGGCGGCAATGGCGGCATGGTGGTTGCATTGTCGCTGAATGATCTGGTCAATCAGGCGAGGGGCCAATCCTACTCCAAGATCGCTATTGGCGGCGCAGGCGGCGATGGTGCGGACGGTGGGAATGTCACGGTCAACCACAGTGGCACGATCCGTGTCAGCGGCGAGAACAGCTATGGCATTTTCGCGCAGTCGGTCGGTGGCGGCGGCGGCAATGCTGCGCTTTCAATCTCCACTCCGGCCGTCATGGCGGCAGATTACGTCATCTCGACAGTGCTTGGCGCGCGCCTAGGAACACAAGGCACCGCAGGCATAGTTACGGTCAACAGTACCGGCGACATCATTGTCACAGGTGCGGGCAGTCAGGCCATATTCAGCCAGTCGGTGAATGGCGGCGGCGGCAATGTGGATACATTCCTCGATTTCGCGGCGGCTTCTGAAGAAGGCGCGGGCGGCGCATCAGTCGCGTCCTTGAGCAGCTCGTTGTCGCTGGGCGGCAATGACGTGGATGGAAATGTAGGAGCATCGGTGAACCAGACGCACCACGGTGATATCGTCACTACGTCTGATCGTTCGGCGGGCATGTTGCTCCAGAGCATCGGCGGCGGCGGCGGTATGTCGACGACGACGCTCGGCGCGCTCAGCAATGGCGATATCGCCCTGAGCGCGATGCTGGGCGCAATCAACACAGATGATGCTTCAGGCGGCGATCTGGTTGCCAACCGTGTTGGAGATGTCACGACACTCGGCAATCTTTCCAGCGGCGGTCTCGCGCAATCTATCGGCGGCGGCGGTGGGCGCATGATCATTGCAGGTGCATCAGGTAACGGAAGCTCCGGTCAGCGCAATGCAGTGGTTACGCTCGGCGCTGATCCATCCTTCCGCAACAATGGCGGCGATATCACCCTAAACCTGAGCGGCACAGTCAGCACTCTGGGCGATAATGCCAGCGGTCAGATTGTTCAGTCTATCGGTGCGGGCGGCGGTGAAGTCTATCTGACCAGCCTCGATCAGGCCACGATTAACCTTGGTGCAAGCGATGGTTCAACCGGCGATGGCGGAGCCATCACCCTCCAGAACAGCGGCGATATCACTACAACAGGTGACCGCTCCCACGGCTTCGTTCTGCAAAGTATTGGCGGCGGCGGTGGTCTGGTTGGAACGGATCTGGCGCTATCGGCGGTCAATCTGGTGCTGTCGGATAATAATGGCGGTAGTGGCGGTGCAATCGATTTCACCAATAACGGCAACGTCATGGTGATGGGTAAGGACTCGATCGGTGTATTGGCACAAAGCCTCGGCGGCGGCGGCGGCAGTGTTGATGGTTTGTTCCATGGTAGCGCTGGCGGCGCAGGCAGCGGCGGAAGCGTTGCGCTTGATCTGACAGGAAATATTCTGTCGCTTGGTGAACGCGGCATTGCCGTACTGGCTCAATCAGAAAGCAAGGACGGCGCTGGCGATATCGATGTCGCACTGAACGGTGTTATTGTCGGCGGCAGCAACGGGCAATCTACCGATAGGCTGTCCTCTGAGACCGCTGCCATCATGATCGATGGGGGGAGGGCCAATACGCTGTCTCTTTCTTCCGACAGTTTCCTGATGGCGCTCAATAATCGTATCATCAGTGGAGGAATCGGTTCCGAACAAGTGACGCTGAATGGCCGCGCGGTTGGTAACATTGATCTCGGTGGCGGCACCAACAGCGTAACGGTTCAGCAAGGTGCAACCTTCTACGCTCAGGATGAAGTTAATCTTGGCGCGTTGGGTCAATTGACTATCGACGGCAATCTTTCTCTGGGCGGCGTCGCTTATTACGTGCCAAATACGGCCTTGAGCGCCCGTATGGCTGCTTCGGATCTGCAGGTGACCGAAAATGTCAGCCAGACGACCGCAGTCAATGGTTCTTTGACATTCGGTAGCACGGCGGCCTACACGGCAGATGTCTATTTCCGTCAGGATACAGCCGCTGGCGGCGCGAGTGATCTGATCAATGTCACCGGCAATGCCACCATTGCCGGCACAGTGAATCCGGTGCTCCATCAGTTGGATCGTTTACGTCCGCTGGTGCTCATCAATGCAGGCGGAACAACCGCCAATGCCGGTACGACGGTGCTCGGTACAGCCGTGATGAGCTATGAAATCGGGTTGAATGGACCGACTGGTGACGGCAGCACAATCGACCTCATCCCGCATGCCGATTTCCATATGCCCGGCATGAACCGCAATCAGACCAACACCGGAGAACATATCGCGCGGGTGCTGTCGGGACAGGGTTCAACCAGTATGGGCCCGATGTTCGCACTGATTGCCAACATGCAGACCAGTGCCGAAGTGCTCAATGCGGTCGACAATCTTGGTTCGGAGGACTATGCCACGACGCAGGTTGACGCCTTGCAGTCCGGTTATCGCTTTGCGCGAACGATGGCTGATTGCGGCTACGACAATTTCGCAGCCCGAATGGGAGATGATCATAGCTGTTACTGGTTCACAGGCAGCGCCAGCACGTTGGATCGCAACGCCTCGTTCCAGTATAGAAGTTTCGATACGCAGACCGCCGGTCTATATGCCGGTGTTCGTATGCCTCTCAAGGAGGATCTCTATCTGGGCTTCGGAACGGGCTTTGAAGATTTCAGTCTGACGAGTGGCGACCGCTTTTCGGCAGACGGCCAGCGGGCAATGCTGGGTGTATCTCTGTCAAAGTATAAGGGTCCATGGGAGCTTTACGGCATTCTCAATGGCGCGACAGCACAATATGACAGCACACGTCTGATCGATATTTATGGCGCTTTGCCCGGTGGGGATCTCGTGATCGGCGGAACGGCGACCGCGAAGCAACGGATCAGTCAGGCCAATTTCAGGCTAGGGTCCGCGTATCACTATCGACCCGATGGTGGTGCCGTCTATCTGCGACCTGCGCTCGATTTCGATGCCAGCTATCTTTATTCGGGCAGCGCTTCGGAAAACAACACCAACTACGGGTTGGAACTGGACAGCACGGGTCAATGGGTGTTGGCGGCAACGCCATCGCTTGAAGTGGGCGTCGAGACACAGATCACCAGCACATTGTGGATGCAGGCTTATCTGCGTGGCGAGGTCAGCTTTGCCAATAAGAATGACGTCTTCATCGACGCAACCTTTGCCGGTGCGAGTAGTGCGGACGGCACATTCCGCAATTATAGCCAGACTGGCGATCTGACCGGACGTGTGGACACTGGTCTGACATTCTACGATGCCAAGAACACCACACGTTTGACCTTTGGTTATCAAGGCCAATGGAGCGACGACACGGTTGGTCACACGGCCACTGTGAATCTGGGCCTGCGTTTCTAGAATATCCGTTAGAGAAGAGAGACCATGAACCGACTGACTGCAACGATGATCGCTATGACTGCATTGATGAGCTGCGGTTCCGCTGCTGCCTTGGCGCAGGTTCCGCCAGCAGCGGCGAGCGATACGCAACAAGCCGACCAAAACGCCGCTCCGGCGGCACCGCTCTGGCTGATGACATGCTCCAATCAGTTGCAGCCGGAACAGCTGCTATGTGAAGTTTCGCAGAGCATCGTTATGCGACAGGGCAATCAGAGCCAGCGCGTGGCGACAGCATCGTTTACCCGTGTTGCCGGCAAGCCTGAAACCGCAGCTGCATTCACTTTGCCCTATGGGGTAAGCCTGACCGATCCTGTCAAAATTCTGATCGATGAAAAGCAGGTGGGTTCGCTCACATGGCAAAGCTGCGATGCGGGTGGCTGCTATGCTGATGCGAAGGTCGATGCCCAATGGCTGAAAGCGCTGCGTGGCGGAAAGACCATGACAACGGCGCTCAAGTCACGAGATGGGCGAGATCTGGCATTTTCATTCCAGCTCAACGGAATTTCAAAAGCCGAAGCCATGTTGCCATAGTCTTTGCTGTCTAAATGAGGATACCCTCGCGCACGTGCAGCACTTGACATGGTCCTTCCGGGCAGGGCAGCGGGCCGATGATAGTCCTGAATCGATTAACAGACCTAGTTTGGCAATCTTTCTATAACCCGCTGGTTCGATTGAGCTCGAACAAATTGCGTTGCGAATGGAGTCGGCAGCGAAATCCCTGACTGGCAATCAGCACATCTCCCGATGGCAGAGTTCAGCGGTTCAAGCCCTTTCAAGGCATAGCGGTCTACGCTCCATCGACAGGTGCGTGTCCTGACCGGCAATCAGATCTGTTTTGGGGGGCAAGTAGATGGCGAGGTTTCAATCTGGAAAGATACGAAACGTTACCGCCAAGATCCAGTGTTCAGCCAGCACGAAGTCAAGTGTTTAACCGTTCCGGTACACCGTTCTGTACAAATAAACCCACGTCTCTCGACAGAACCGCAAAGCATAGGACGGAGCTTGAAAGGTATAAAAATTTGGGACAAATCTCCTCCATCACCGTGACCTGTCTTGTTTCACACATGCAGCGTAGCGGCGTTTACGAAGGCATCAAATAAGCGGGGTGCCCGGGTGCTCTGTACCGCATAATTCGGGATGCATTGTACGCCCATTGCAAATAATTGTGATGGAATTTCAATTGCTTTGGCCACACCATCAGATCCGTTAGCTGTGGCTATTACCTTCTCGGAATTGTCGATAAGTGCTCAGAGCACGAAACATGCTCATGTTGAGCTCGTCCACCGATAATATTTTAGCCAATCTCGTTTTGGTCGAAACAGTAACTTCGTGCAGATGATCAGCTTGATCACGATTGATTGCATTGGGCAGGGCGGATATCGTATCAATCGCCACCAGTGCTGGTGTTTTCTCCCGATATTACTGCGATCATGTGTTCGGTATTCCCGCTTTTACCCTGATTGTTCAATTCATGTCTTCTTGTTATCCGGAATGAACTAGCGCGAACTTTTTATAGCATGAAAGAACTCGCCATCGTTAATACTGTACCGGTCCCCTATGGCGACGGTTGAATGAGGTCGGACGTATAGGCGGACAGAACGTCGGCGCCTCCCGTGTGCCAGAAGAGTATGCGTTTCCCGTTGTTCAATTGCTGTGTTTGCACGAAATCCATCAGTCCGGCCATCGCCTTGCCGGTATATACGGGATCGAGCAAAATTGCTTCAGTTTCAGCGACCAAACGTATCGCAGCAACAGCTTGTTGTGTGGGTTGCCCGTATCCGGCCCCGATCCGGTCAGCATCGACATCGACAGTTAGATTTGTCCACTGGCCAGGCAAATAATTCTCCAAATCGGATAATATCGTTTCGATTTTATGCCTTTGTTCTAGCGGTTGGCCGGAGACACTTACTCCCAACGTCCGCCATGGTTGCTTGAAATGAGCCGCACCAGCCAGAATTCCCGCGTGGGTACCACCACTGCCACTTGCAACGACAACATAGTCAAAATTTATATCCAGAGCCTTTGCCTGTTCTGCAAGCTCCCCGACACCATCGACATATGCCAGTGCACCCAACCCATTAGACCCTCCCAATGGAATAATGTAAGGGCGTTTACCGGCATTCCTTAAGGTGGCGGCAGCTTCGAAAGCTGCCTTTGTCAAATCGCTGCCGCGTGGAAGACGTTGAACTTGCGCATTCAACAGGTTATCCAACAAGAGATTGCCCATATCGTGGTAATATGGCGCTCGAAAAGGAACCGCATCCTCCAGCAACAAAAGACAGTTCAATCCGACTTTTGCGGCTGCGGCTGCCGTTTGTCTGGCATGATTGGATTGCAAGGCACCTGTTGTAATCAATGTATCCGCTCCCGCGTGGAGGGCGTCGAAAATCAGATACTCCAGTTTTCTTGTTTTATTTCCGCCACCTGTCAGCCCTGTGCAATCATCGCGTTTGATCCATATTTCGGGGCCGCCAAGATGATGAGAAAGCCTTTTCATTGGCTCCAAGGGAGTTGGAAAATGACCAAGGCGGTATTTTTGGCTAAATGGTCGATTGGACATGGGGTGAGGGCTTTCCGCTACAAGGGCGTCTATGAGAAGGGAGTATCTTGTCGTCAGCAGCCTGTCGACTGAATGACGTCAACCAGGCGTCAAGATGTCGAGTTCAAGCATTCTCCCTGATAAAGCTCGGTAATTTGCTGCCTTTTTCGGATCAAACGGGACGCAGGGCCATCCAGTAGATATTCGGCAGCATGTGTGCGGCTGTTATAATTGGAGGACATGGAGGCTCCATAAGCGCCGGAGTCATGAAACACCAGATAGTCACCGACACGAGCTGGCGGTAATTCTCTCATTTCCACGGTGCCATCTTGTTTTTGTGTAAAAACGTCGCCTGATTCACACAGAGGTCCTGCAATGACAGTCGGGCGCGATGTTTCAGTCTCCTGGGACCTACCATCCGCCGTCAAAACGGAAATATGGTGATAACTGCCATAGAGAGCCGGACGCATCAGGTCGTTGAAGCCCGCGTCGACCAGTGTGAAATGATTGTCACCCATCTGTTTGGTTGCGCGTACTTCTGCCAGGAGAACTGCCGACTGTGCTACCAGAAAACGACCCGGTTCAATCTCAAGACGCACTGGATGGCCGAGTTTCTTCTCGGCATGCTGGCGGGTCTCATCCCAGAGACTGAAATAGTGCGCAACGTCGATGTTCTGGTCTGCTTCCTTGTAGGGCACGGAAAGACCACCACCAGCGGATATAGCCTCAAAATCATGGTCCACCGATGAAATGATATCAGTCATAGCCCGGCAGACGCGCTCAAGGTGACGATAGTCGACACCAGAACCAATATGCAGATGCAGCCCGACCAGATGGAGACGATATTGCTCTATCAGGGCAATCGCCTGAACAAGCTGCTCATGCCAGATACCATGTTTGCTGTTTTCTCCACCGGTATTGGTTTTCTTACTGTGGCCATGTCCGAAGCCGGGATTGATACGGAGCCACACGCGATGACCAGGCGATCTTTCGCCCAATTGGCGGAGCATGTCCAAAGAGCCTGCGTTAACCTCAATCTTCTCCTGCACGACATAATCGAGAGTATCACGGTCAAAAAGATCAGCGGTAAAAACAATGCCCGCCGCCCCGGTGCCTGTGGCGGCTGCTGAAAACCCCGCCTGCTGCGCTCGTCTAATTTCACCGTGAGATACCGCATCCACATGCACGCCGGCCTCACGCATGAGGGAGAGAATATTGATGTTGGAACACGCTTTCTGCGCAAACCTGACAATATCAAAAGGAGCAAGACGTTCGATCTGCTGTCGAATTACATCGGCATTATAGACCCATAACGGCGTCGCATATCTGTCAGCCAGCTCGCATAACGTATCCGGGCAGAATTCGCTCTTCATTTTATCACTTTCAAATAGAATATCAGATACGATCAGACAGAGTGACCGAGTTCGACAGCGCTTTTCGATCCTCTACACTGGGACGTTGGATGCGATGTATCCTTCAAAGGTTATGTCGAACGGGCCTGTCAGCAATAAAGTCTCTTCGTGACCTGCCACTGAACTTTCATCCAACGGCGATTAGAGCCTTGGCGGTTTTGAATACGCCAATTGGTGTGTCGGTAGCAGCCGGCGCAAACGCGAAGCTTTCATCTTGCGCAGCGACGGATCCAGTATAGACCGCCGGGTTTGGTATCCCAGCGACGAGTGTGGCCGGAAATTGTTGTAATCGTCGGCCCATTGGGCGACGGCGCTGCGGGCGTGATCGAGAAGACTATTAGCAAATTTATGCTTCTAGTCGCTGTTTCGAATTTGGCGTTTGAAATAGAATCTATGTCGAACGGGCATCAAACGTCAAATTCAATCCACTAGGCAATTTCCTGTTTTGATTGATCATTGGAAATTCTCTATCCGTTTGTTTTTGCGCATGTCTCCCGAAGCCGTTTTCCACTTTGGGGAGACATTCTCTACTCCAAAATGGTGCAGTCTTGCGGTCTCCACGAAACAGTCACGGGGGTTCCTCCAGCAAAGTGATCTTGCCCACGGTTCTGTTTTTTAACCGTGACCGTTTCGTCACCACACCGAACGAGGTATCTGGTCGTCTCTCCCAGGAATAGTGTGTTTTCGACGACACCAGCGAGTGAATTGGTTTGGTTGAAGGACGCTATACGCGGGCTGATATCAACATGCTCTGGCCGAATAAACAGCCATCCCGCACTGCCGGCGATCTGTTCAGATAGCTGTGCCTCGCCAGGTGCCATCCCTGCCACGGTCAGTTTGCCAGCCCCATTTTCTACACTGTCAACGCGGCAAGGAATAATATTGGATTCACCGACGAATGAGGCCACGAACCGGTTCTTCGGCCGGTCATAAAGTGTCCTGCTATCGTCCACCTGGACAAGCCGCCCCTCATTGATGACGGCAATCCTGTCAGACATGGTCAGTGCCTCATCCTGATCATGAGTTACGAATACGACAGTCACGTTCAGTTCCTGCTGGATGCGCATGATCTCTATCTTCATGTGCTCGCGAAGATTCCGATCGAGAGCACCAAGCGGTTCGTCCATGAGTAGAATGCTGGGGTTGAAGACAATTGCTCGAGCCAGTGCAATTCGCTGTTGCTGACCACCCGACAACTGATTGGGATAGCGGCCGCTGTACTGATCCATCTTCACCAGTTGCAGCGCGCGTTTGACCTCTTTCTCGATATCCGAACGTGGGATTTTACGGACGGTAAGAGGGAATGCAACATTCTCCAGGACCGTCATGTGAGGAAAAAGCGCGTAGTTCTGGAAGACCATGCCAATCCCGCGCTCATATGCAGGGAGATCGACGACGGAGCGTTTGCCGAAGAAAATGTCGCCGGAAGTCGGCGTCTCGAAGCCTGCGATCATCTTCAGTGCCGTCGTCTTACCGGAACCGGAGGGGCCAAGGAAGGTGACGAATTCGCCGGGTTCGATGCGGAGATTGAAGTCTTTCACTACGTGAAGCGGACCGTAGAACTTCTGGATATTTTTCATTTCTAGGCTTGTAGACATAGCGTGTCTCCATTCATTCAGCGGCGCTGCTAGAAATGCGTGCGTTGTGCCGCTCGCGAATCCATTGCACGGTGATGATCGATGCGGTGACGAGCACAACGATAAGAGTCGAGGCTGTACTCAGGAGCGGATCGATCTGGTATTTGATGTCGCCCCAAAATTTGATTGGCAGAGTGGGTGTTTGCCGCCCCAACAGGAATATCCCGACCAGCAATTCGTCAAAGGACGTGAGAAAGGCGAGTAGACCTGCCGTGAGAAGTGCGGGTTTTAGAATCGGTAGGGTTACGAACCGTAGCACCTGCATGGGTCGTGCGCCATGCACGGCGGCGGCGGCTTCGAGCGACTGATCGAAGTTCCGCAAGGCTGCGGCCATGACGACGATCACATATGGTACCGACAGAAGCACGTGTCCCATCACCAGCCCGACAAACGTTCCCAGAATGTGCAAACGGGCTTCGAAGACGTAAAGCGACGTAGCAATAATGACGACCGGAACCATCAGAGGCGAAAGCGAGAAGAGGAAGAGCATCCTCTTGAACAGGAACTTCGTACGTACGAGCCAAAAAGCTCCCAGGGTGCCAATGATTGTCGCAACACAAGCAGCAGCCAATCCGAGTTGCAGGGAGAAGAAGAACGATTGATGCCAGTCCGTCGCGTTCGCCAATTTTTCCCACCATCGCAACGATAGTCCCGGAGGCGGAAAGACGACAAAGGAGGACGAACTGAAGGATAGGACGAAGACCACAATGAGAGGTGCAGTCAGGAACACGAGCATGATGATTGTGTAGGCCCAAAGCCACCCTGCATTGCGCGTCAAAAGCGGTTTCGTTGTCGCATGAAGTCCGCCTTCGATCACGTTCAAAAGGGGGGCTAGCATGCGTTTCGCCTGACTGAAGATACGTGAACCAGCACGCGGCTCGCTGCCCGGCGAAACCTCAGATGACGAGGACCATATCAATTCCAGGGGAATAAATTGGCTGGCAACAAAAAGAATGCCGATTGTCACGAGAAGTAGCACGATCGACGAAGCGTAACCCAACTCGAAATTTAGTAAGGTTGTCATTTGCGCGACGATCAACTGTGAGATCATCGTGTCGCTTGGCCCACCAAGCAAAGCAGGCGTGATGTAGAAGCCTATCGCGGAAATAAAAATCAAAATACCCGCCGAGAAGACGCCGGGAAGCGTCATCGGTAAGTAAACGCGCAGAAAAGCCTGGACCGGTTTGGCGCCAAGGATCTGCGCGGCTCGCGCAAAATCATGGTCGATGCGCAGCATCGACGAGTACATGGTGAAAATCGCCATGGGAATGAAGACATGTGCCATGCCGACGACAACGGCAAAGGTTGTATTCAGAAGTTGCAAGGGCGCGCCGATGATTCCAAGCCAGATCAGTGCATTGTTGATGATGCCTTCACGACCGAGGATCACAATCCAGGCATAGGTACGAATGAGAAAAGCTGTGAATAGAGGAATAAGAATGAAAACGCTGACAATCGACAGCGATCGAGACCTGATCTTTGTAAGCAGGTAGGCGACCGGATAACCTGCGATCAAGGAGACAATCGTGACAATCAGCCCAACGCGAAGGGTGTGCAGCAAGATCTTCAGATTTGTCTCGCTGGTGAATATGCGAGCGTAATGGCTGAAGTTCAGCTTGGAGCCTTCGAAACTTCCCCACACGATATACGAGAGCGGAATCACAAGAAACCCGATCAAGAGAATCATCATCGGGCCACCCGTGATGACACCCCTGACGCGTCGGTTATCCAATAGTATATTCATGCGATGTTGCCTTTTCCCCGCTTGTTTCAAGGTCGAGCGGGTAGGGTTTATGCTTGCCACGTCCATTGACCTTACTCCGTTGCGGCCCGTCAACTGACGGGCAGCTCCATTCAGCATAACTTGTCACTGTCCTACAGCGGCAATGGTGGTTACTGCGATAGCAGAGCGACGCAACGCTCGAGCGCGACATCCCAGTTGGTGCGGCCATCGGCCGACTTCTCGTTCCACCAACCGTAGTTCTGGAACACCTGTTTCTTGGCCAGTTGTGGCGAACCAGGCAGGATATCAAGCAAGTCCTTCGGAAGAAGTTTGAAGGCGTCGTTGTTGACTGGGCCGTATGAAATTGCTTCGGCGAAGTCGGCCTGAGGTCTGGCCTGGGAGATATAGGCCAGAAACTTGGCGGCATTTTCCTTGTTGGGCGACCCCTTCATGATTACCCAATAGTCATACTGAAGCAACGACTGATCCCAAGACATTTCCAAAGGCGCGCCTTCTTTCTTGGCACCGAATATCCGCCCGTTGTAAGCTGCCGCCATGTCGACTTCACCGCTGATCAGGCTTTGGGGAGCGTCGGCCCCCGCTACCCACCACCGTCCGACATTCGACTTCAACTCCGCGACCTTCGCAAAAGCGCGATCCATATCGATCGGATAAACTTTGTCGGCTGGCACGCCATCCCCCATCAGCGCGCCCTCGAGCAGCCCGCCGTCAACGAGCTTCTCGCACTTCGGTAAGCTGCGCGCTCCGGGGAAGTCTTTCACATTGTAGAAATCGGCCCAATTTTTTGGCTGCTTTCCGGCAGGAAACTTGGTCGTATTGTACGCGATTCCGATCGAATAGAGCAGTGCGCCGACGCCGTTTTCGTTCTTCATCTGCTCCGGCATGGCAGCCAGGGTGTCCTTTGCGAAGAAGCTGTAGTCGATTTTTTCGACAGCATCTTTGTTCACAAATCCGGCCAATGCGCCTCCGGGAACCGACGTAATATCAGCTTCTGGCTGGCCGAGCTTGACCGAGGCCAGCAACTTTGCGTGATCCTCTGGAACGAAAACCACCTTGATACCAGTGTCGCGTGTGAAGGGATCGAAGAAGGCCTTCTTCTGCGCTGCCTCCCAAGTTCCTCCACCTGACGTGATGACGATTTCACCCGACCCCTTCAGGTTTTCCGGTACTTCCTGCGACTGGGCGGCGAGTGGCATTGCCAGCGCCAATAGTGCTGCGCTGAAAGCTAGATTTCGAACTGCAATCTTCATAGGTTCATTCCCCTTTTTTTGGCGCTGGCTCTTTCTTATTTTTCCTGATCCGCCGGTCTGAGCCACAACCTCCGACGAATTTCTCTTCTGGTCCTATTGCCTTCGTGTGGATGAACTCAAGTTGACTCAACTGCAACCGCGAGCACAGGCGATCCTTTAAGGATTGACGGGTGGGTCATTCGCCAAAGCATGAGTCCTGTAGCGGGGGCATTAACCGTTGCCAATGGCTCGCCAAAGATATTGCGGATTGTGCCGAGTTGTTGCCCCTTTTGGACACGTCCGCCGGGCTCGGCTTCCGCATGAAACTCGCCGTCGGCGGGACACTCGACCCAGAGATAATCGCTGCATAGAACTCTAGCATTTCGAAAGTCCGAAATCGGCGAGTCCAGGATGCCCAGGTTACGCGCAACGTTCAGAACGCCGTCAACATGAAATACTATCGAACTTTCGTCCAGCAAGCCATTTGCTCCCGCCTCCGACATCAGGGCAAGCCTATTCTGGCGGGCGAACGCTGTAGGAGGACGACCCGGTTTCTCCATATGGCTCGGGGGCAGGCCTACAATGATCTCGGCATCAAAGCACATAGCCAACCTGCGACTGAACGCATCGAGTTCTTCATTATGGGTGCGCTGGAATATTGTAAACTTTGAAACATTCTCGCGGAGATCGCCACCGTGTAAGTCGATGTAACAATCAGCGTCTGCACACCATTCGCTCATAATCGCGTGACAGAGCGCCTCAGAAAACGTTCCATCGCTTTTGCCTGGGAAGGTGAAATTGATATTCTTGCCGTCAGTTGGGCAGACATATTCAGAATATTTGTATGCTGCGGGTTGGTTGATTAGCGGAATGATGGATACACATCCGCGTATTGCCTCAGGATCAAACAAGCGTTGGAGGCGTATGGCCGCTTCGATAGCAGATACCTCATTCACATGGACTCCAGCCGATATGCAAAGTCGCGGGCCTGGCTGTCTGCCGCGGATTTCGCAAAGCGGCCAACTATAGCCTGCAAGCCGAGGGTTTGCGAACTGCAAGTGTCCGCGAAAGATTCCGGGCTGCCCGTACGGAGTGCTGGTTTGTGATGCAATAATTTCCATTGACCTGTCTCGCCGGTCAGCCGGCTCTGCCTATTGAAGATCGTTGCGGAGAAACGCGTCTGCAAAGTCACATTTGAATTCGCTGTTATTCTCCGACCACTCGTAAACGGTCCATGCTTGCGCTGTCTTCAATTCTGTCAAATGGGCCAGTCATGCACAAATATTAAATATTTACGAATTTATTCATTTCTGATATAGATTGGCAATGGCTGCAAAACTGAACCATCGCAACATTGAAGTCTTCCAAGCTATCATGACGTCAGGGAGTCTTACTGAAGCTGCTCAACAATTGCGAACGTCGCAGCCAACTGTTAGTCGGGAACTTGCTGCTCTGGAGCAGCTTCTGGGTTTCAAGTTGTTCGAGCGGAGATCGCGGCGCATCTACGCAACAGAACAAGCGGTACAGTTCCATGCAGCAGTTAAGCGGTCCTATCTGGGGATCAACCAGCTCGCCAAGGTTGCCCAGACTATTCTTGATAATACCACGTCGCACATCCAGATAGCCTGTTTGCCGCTTTTCGCAGAAAGCCTGATGCCACGCGTTTGCAAGCGACTGATCGCTGATTGTACCAACGCTCGCCTCACCTATCATTCAATAGATAATGCTGAGTTGATGAGGGAGCTGCTGGCTCATCAGTACGAGCTCGGCCTTGTCGAGGTAGGCGTTGCAATGGATGGCGTGCACATGCAGCAGTATGAGATGGGAGATGAGGTGTGCATTGTGCCAGCTGACCATCCTCTCGCTCGGCTGGACGTGATTCAGCCATCCGATCTGCGCGGCGAGTCGCTAGTCTCGTTTCCCGAGGGCGATCGCTACCGGCGTCGTTTCGATCAAATCTTTGCTGATACCGGTTTGTCAAACAACATACGCATCGAAACCAACACAGCTGGATCGGTTTGTGCCCTTGTGGAACAAGGAATAGGGGTTGGCCTCATCAATCCCATCAGCGCTCGGACATGGTTGGGGCGCGGCATCGCGGTGCGCCGTTTTTCAGTTTCTATACCATTTATCGTAGGTATTTGCCGACCACTGGGATTACCCGGTAGTATGCTTGCGGAACGCGTAACGCAACTCTTATTGGACGAGTGTCGGAGTCTGCGCAAAGAATTGGCGTTTTATCCGCACCGAGGGCTCTGAAATGAGTTTAAGGAAGCAGAATTTTCTCTGATTTTACCGCTATACTTGTTGATTTCCGACAAGAATTGCCTCTGATCCGCTATAATGACTTCAATTTTCTGATACTACGTTGGTTTCTGTTTCACCGGTGGGGCACAGCGAAATGAAAAAGTGGTCCCAATTCTGATGAGAATGAACACCCATTGTTGAATGCCGTCCAAGAGCAACTACCTGGCTTAACTATCCTATTTGCCAGCTTCACCGCTATTGACCCGTCTGGCGCCAATATCTGGGGTTTTTGACTGACAATCAGATTGAAGGGGCGATGTCAGGCGAGTTCAATATCCGTTTTCGGAAAATCGTCTCCCTTAAACAAGAGGGGCAACCGGTATTCCTGAGCGCAGGCGTAAGCGAAACAATCGCCCAGATTCAAGCGAGCAGGGTGGGCAACAAATTTGCCGTAGGTGCGCGCCGTTTCAATCGCTCTGCGATGGGTTGCGCCGCTGATCGCCATTTCCCTTGCGCCTAGCTCCGACATGAATTTTTCGACATGCGCTTGTGCCATATCAATCGTCTCGGTCGGAATAGGAGCCTGTGAGCCTACCTGTTTGTTAGCCAATCGCCGCGCCAGACTGATAACGGCTTCGAACATTGTCAGCGACGAATAATAGATCGGTGATGTCGTCTTTTCGAGTTTTGCCAGCAGATAACCGGCGTCCTCTTCATTGCTGAGAATGGCGACGATGGCAGAAGCATCAAGATACATTAATCGTCCTCATAAAGCCCATCGCTGAACTTCTTCATGTCAAAGGGTTCCGGGCTAGGGCCAAGAATGGCGGCAAATTCATCCTGAATAACTTTGACACGGTCGCGCAGTGGGATAGAATCCTTTGCGCGCTTTAATTCATTTTGCAGTGCCCGCCGTACAGCTTCCGTTTTGCTTGGCGCGTTGGTGATTTTCTGAACCTTCTTCGCTAATTCATCGACAGCGTTATCTCGAATATAAAGGGACATAGCTCTTTCCTTGGATATCCCATATGGTATATTCCATATATAATAAACCGGATATACATTCGTTTCAAGGCATGGTTGCCGGTCGTGCGGGAGAAACGCACGACCGGACTGCGGCTTATTCAGCCGCTTGGGAAAACTCCGCTTCATCGTCGGCGCATCCAGCTTCTTCGCCGGTTTCGTTGTCTATGGTTTCGGCTGCGGCTTCCTCCGCGATCCGAACGGGGACAGGGAGCCATCCGCTACCGGAAACAAGGCGCTCTGCGATCAAGACCGCTTCGCCTTTCTTCTTGGCGGCACGGACTGACAATTCCGCCTCCTTGCCCTTGGCTTCGGCCACTGCCAGTTCAATCGTCGTCCTGTTGACGTGATTGAAATAGTTGTCGCCGGTCGCCTCGAACCATTCCGACATATCCACTCCAAGCGCCCGGGCCAATTGGTCGGCTTGCGCCACATCGCCCTTGCGCTGGCAGAATTTCGGCTCGACCGCATTGACGGAATGAGCGGCGGCAAAAGCCAGAAGCGAAAGAAGCATGTCCTGCGTCTGCTCACGCAGCCAGTCGAACAGATCGTCCGGATTGCCGGGCAGAATATCGCCGTAGCGATCTGAAAGGTCGTTGAAAGCAGACAAGCCTTTGCAGTTTTCCCCATCCTTCATGGAACGTTCAAGCCGCTCATGAGTGACACGAATTTGCAAGGCGCTATGACCGCCGTAGGGATAAACAACGTCGATCAACATGGAATGCACCACGGCAACGAGTGCGATATCCGCATTGTTCGCCAGTTCAATGCGCAGCGCCGCTGTCTTGTGTGCGGTCAGGTCCTCTATCAAAGCCGCACTATGCGTCATCACTGGATGGGAGGGCGTCGTCAACTCGGACGAATGTTCCGTCTCGCTGTTCTCAGTCTCGTCGTCATCCGTCGCGGTCTCGGCCTTCACAAAGCCACGCTCGATCCGAACCTTGCCGTAGTAGTCCATCATCACGAACGCACCAGCCTGTTCCAGTGCTTCGGGGCTGAAAGCTTCCGTCTTAGCTGTCATAGCGTCAATGCGCTCCTGAACAGCTTCAAGCTTCGCCTCGGCCTGATCGTCGGCAGCGTCATGCTCAATCAATTCGGCAAGTTCGTCATACTCTGCCTGTGCTGCATCAAGTGTTGCCTGATCTTCCTCGGACAATGACACATCTTCCGGGTAAAAGCGTTTCATGCGGTGCAACCCATCGGGAACGCCCGTGCTGCACTCGACCCATTGCCAGCCCTCCGCCTTCACCTGCTCGGCGATGACGGTGAATCTCTCCGCAACCAGCTTTTCCAGCAAGGCGGTATCCGTGGCATATCCGCCGTCTCGCGTGTCGAACAGGTCCCTTTTAACCGCTCCGCCCGCCGCTTCATATGTCTCAACACCACCGATGAACTCAAAACGCTTGTCGTCTGCCCGTATCATTTCCTCGGTCAGGGCATACCTGATCCGGTGCGCGTCACGGTTCCAGTCAGGTAGAGCGTTCCAGACTTCCATCTGGCGCTTATGATCATCGCAGATGGTGAATGCCTTCAACTGGCTATAGCCAATTTCCTCGTCCCGGAACAATTGCAGCAGTTCGGGCGCTACGCGCGCCAGCGCGAGGCGCTGCCGCACTATGGTTTCGGAGGTCGCAAAACGGGCGGCGATATCGGCAATGTCTTTCCCTTCATCTGCCATAGCCTTGAAAGCTTCATATTGGTCAACGGGGTTCATTTCTTCGCGCATGGCGTTTTCGGCAAGACTGATTGCCGTGGCATCCTCGGCAGCACGTTCCTTGCACTCTACCGCAAAATCTGCCGCAATCTCGCCAGTCTCGACCAGAGACAACAACGCCAGACGGCGGCGCTCACCAGCCGTCACGAAATAGCGGCCTTTCTTATCGCCCTTGCGCACGACCAGATTGTGCAACGGTTGATAACCGTCGCTGCGCAAATTTGCGGCCAGTTCTTCGATACCTTCCTTGCGATAGGTTTTGCGCACGTTCTTCGGGTCGCGATCCAGCTTGTTCAAAGCAACGATGATTGTGGTTGGTTTGTTCGTATCGGTCATGATGCTCTCCATTTTCCCTTTTCCCGCGAAGCGGTCTTGCTCTTGCCTATCGGGCAGGAGCCCCGCTCCTGCTCCCGAGCAATCGGCGATCCGATCAGGGGAGAGGGGGGCAAGGAGACAAATCGGAGGGGGATCACCCGCCCGGAGGCGTCAGCCGGAGGGGCGGAGCCGATCCGCTCTTGCGGATTTGCGACGATCCTGCACGAAGCGCGACCAGGTCGCGCGTAGGAAGGACGGGGAAACCGATTTTCTACTTGTTGGGGAGAGGGGGCAGAGCCTTCCTTTCCCCTCTCAAAAGAACGAAGCGCCGCCATAAGGCGGCTCGATCAATATCTAATTGGGCCTTCACGGCCCATTTTGAGTATCGAGTTGGACTGGACTTCCCCTTCAAAAGTGGAGGGCTTCTGTTAAATAAAACTGACAGGAGAGTTAGAATTGAAGCAGCGAGAATTTACAGAAGAGTTCAAACGCGAAGCCGTTCGTATTTTGGTAATCCCCCCGTTTTTA
>UEGR01000006.1 GCA_900465685.1 Hyphomicrobiales bacterium | reverse complement strand
TTTATGGGTATGTGACCTAGCGTACGGCAGGCAATTCCATCGGCTTGCCCCAATTGCAAAGGGCCGGATTTCTGATCGACGATTGCGGTCTTGATGCCCGCAAATGCGGATAGTTGAGCGGCAAGTGTAAGCCCCGCAGGCCCGCACCCTACGATAAGCACATCAACTTCCGAAGGCAGTCCTTCTCCGTGGAGGGAGCCCTGCGGTGAGGTCGTATTGACGCTAGGGTCACCCGCTCTAAAGCCGTTGAGATGAAACTGCACGGTTATCCTCCTCCAAAATTCATGTTATCGGCGCGATTCCGAAAAACCGGCGCAACTAAGCGCGAATGGCATGTCATCTCAAATTAGTAAGTAAACTGTCAATTTAAATTTCGTCAACTAGGGCGCGCGCAGGGAGCGCATGCTGAACTTCAGTCTGCCCTTGCGACTGTGTCGTCAGCACTGTCCCAACAAAATAAGCTTGTTAAATCATTGTAATCACGCGAAAAAGCAGACAAACTTTAATATGCAGACGAAAAAAGCATATTTTTATCCAGATCGTCAACTTCTGCGTATAGTGGCGGTCCAGACTTTTTATGAGACAAAAACTGCATCGAAATTCGGTTTCAAAGTGCGTTGACAGTCAATTTTAGTGAGTATACATATTAAATATGGAGTGCTGGCTGCGTTAGGAGATGAGTTGCGTGGGCCGGCAATAAAGGAGGAAACTCATGAAACTTTTCGCTCAAAGCTTCCGTATTAAATATCGACGGGCCTTATCGGCGCGGACGTAACGTCATTGTGCATTTGAGCTATACGGGCCAGAAGCTTGAGGAAGGTTTCTCGCTCGGTGCGGCTAAGAACTCCAACAATGCGATTTTGCACCCGGTCGACCGCTTCCTTGCAGTCGCTGAGCAATTTTGAACCTTCGGCGGTAAGGAAAATAAGCTTTTGACGTCGATCAGCACCACTGGCGCGGCGTTCTATAAGCTCCCGCTTTTCCAGGCGGTCAAGGACGCTTCCAATGGTGGAGCGATCAAAGGCAATCATGTTGGATAGTCGTGTCGCATCGGTCCCCGGATATGCGTCAAGCGCTACCAGGGCGGCATATTGGACCGGCGTAAGATTAAACTCCGCGCATTCGTCCAGAAAGATCGCCCAGGAAATCTGATGGGCACGTCGGATGAGGTGGGCTGGACGCTCATAAAGTTCTTCTAATGACATGGTCAAATCTCTCTAAACGTTTACGAATTATTCGTGTGTATTCTGAATTTCAGTAAACTTCCAGTCATGAGTTGGGTGGCGTCGGGAGCACCGTTACGTTAACTTTGTTGTAAAGCTCAGCGGTGGATAAAAGGGCATGCACGACCTGCTCCTCACTTTACCACCGCCATCGCTGTCCGCCTGAGATGGTGTTGTTACGTTAAATTTCTCTGGCCGAGAAGGTCAGCGGCTCGTAGATTTTCAGGCGACACTGGCCGCAATTTTCCATGTATCGAAAGCTTCGAAGCGATGGTATCGAATTGTTTGTGCGGCTCGGCGGCGGGACTGAACTGAAAAGCAATTGCGAGTAGCTGAGTGCATGGAGACGAACCGTTGCAACATTCCTGGTGATCGGTGGCCTTGCATGGTTCGTTTCCGTTTTCGAAGCGGCAGGTGGCTATTCTCGGCTCGATTATTGAGGCCCTTGTGCGACCAATGCTCAAGGCCGGGTGCCACTTCTGCCTTTGCTGCACCGTACGAGCGGAGCTTATCGGTGATGATCCGTTTGGGTGCAAGCCATAGCGCTTCATTAACGCCACGAGCAGTCGCTTTGCCGCCCCTTTATCACGCCGCTTCTGCAAGATTTCTTCGAGAACGGTGCCGTTTTGATCCACCGCATACCAGAGCCAGAATTTCTCTCCTGCACATTTGACGACCACTTCGTCCAAATACCAAATATCACCGGGGCGCGCCTGACGCCGCCGCAAGTTGCGTGCAATCTGAGGTCCGAACTTGGCGATCCAACGACGAATTGTCTCGTATGACACGCCGATTCCACGCTCCAGCAGCATTTCCTCAACTTCACGCAGACTAAGGTTGAACCGCAGATAAAGCCACACCGTACGAGAAACGATCTGTGACGGAAAACGGTGACGCTTGAAGCTGATATTTGATGACTGCATCGCCAAAATTTACGTCCAACCCGTCAGGCAGGCAACTGCAGTCCAGTTAACGTGACGACACCCTGCGCACAGGTTAAGGGTACGGTGCCTCATTCATGTTGCCAATCTCGGTGGATGATTTCATCGTCGACGAATAGTTTCTAAGATTGAAATCAGATTTCTTGAAGCTTTCGCGCTAGCGTATAATCTCAGCCTTTGAAACGTAGGAGTAAGAGAGGCGGGGCCACTTGGATATTCGTAATTTCAATGGGTTTGTCGCAGCTGCGGAATTAATGAATTTTACACTAGCCGCACAGCGGCTCAATATCACCCAGTCTGCATTGTCACGTCAGATCAAGGGGCTTGAAGATTATCTGGGTGTCGAACTCTTCGAGAAAAGCGGGCGGAATGTCCGGCTCACGGCCTATGGCGACGCTCTTCTTGAGAAAGTGAACGACATTGTTCTGGCGGATCGCAGCCTTAGGGTGCTGGCCGACAATCTCGGTAGCGGCGAGAGCGGTGTCTTGAAATTGGGTGCCTGTTCGCAACTCATTGAACGTTATTTACCGAAGTTCATCAAAAACTGGAGCCGGGAGAATCCAGGTGTAAGCATTCGCATTGAAGATGGCGGCGGACCAGAACTGGCTGATAAGTTGCGGGCGGGCGCTGTTCATTTGACGATCAGCGCGCGCCCTCTCGCGCCAGTAGATCTTTTTGAATCGGTTTCCCTCGGGCGGTTGAGCTTTTTAGCTGTCGCGACAGAGGAATTTTTATCCGATGAAGCCCAGTCCATCGAATTGAACGACTTCCTGCGATTACCAATCCTTACACTTAATCAGCGCCATGCATCGCGTGAAGTCTTTGACGCCGCCTGTAAACTCGCTGGAATAGCACCCACAATCGTGCTCGAGAGTTATTCGCCGCATACATTGTTCTCAATGGCCGAGGGCGGTGTTGGCGTGGCCGTTGTTCCTTCTTCTGCCGTCAAATTTGGGCCGCCATTGATCGGAAAACCGATTACTTTGAAGGGGCAGCGGGTTTACTTTGATATATGCGCGATGTGGAGCTATGCGGCGCCTCTGCCCGAATACGGGATGCGTTTCGTTGAAGCTTTAAAGGATCACGTCCTCGCCGAGACGATCTGATCGGATTCGACCCATCTATTCATGAGCAGGCTAAGAATGCACCTGAGCGCATAACCTATTCCAATTTCGCATTGATATTTGATAAAATTATTCATTGGACGAATTGATTTCGCACCGATTACCTTCGCTTTCTGAACCACAAAGCAGGACATTGCATTGGGTTAGAAGGGGTTGGGCAAATGCAAAAGTCTGCTTGGGGCGTCATCAATCAAGAGAGAATAGTTCTTGCGCTGGCGATTGTCATGTTCATCGCGGCTTCCCTTGCTTTGCCCGGATTTCTGACAGCCGAAAACCTGATTGCCGTCATCCGCTCCGTTTCGGTTCTGGGCATATTGGCCTTGGGCATGGCCATCGTGATCATCGGACGAGGGATTGACCTTTCGACCGTGGCGATCATGGCGATGTCGGTCGCGTGGTATTTGCAATTATTGGGGGCGGGGACATCCGACGCCATGGCAATTGCCTTCGTTCTGACGGGCGTTGTGGGCATCGGTCTACTCAATGGATTTCTCGTTGCCTATGCGGAAGTGCCAGCGATCTTTGTCACGCTTGCAAGCGGCTCTTTCGTCTTTGGCTTTGTTCGCTCTCAGCTCATCACGCAAGACGCGGTGCCCGTTCCTAGCGGTCATTGGCTTGAACTATTGGGCGGCCTTCGCTATTTCGACATCCCCGTCGAAGTGTTTATCTTCGCGGGTTTAAGTCTCGCTATCTTTGCATTTCTGCGTTTCACGAAATGGGGAAGGTACGTCTATTATGCGGGCGACAACCCCGTTGCGGCTCGCAATTCCGGTATGCCTGTTCGCCTCATGATCGTGTTACGCTATGTGCTTTCCGCACTGATCGGTTTTGCTGCGGGTCTTCTAACTGCGGCAAGCCTGCATTCAATCAATACGCGGGTCGTTAATTCCACTCTGCTCTATGACATCGTTCTGGTTGCGGTCATCGGCGGTATTGGCTTGTCCGGCGGCAAGGGTGGTGTGCGCAATGTTCTCGTCGGAGCTGCACTGATTGGCATCCTGCTCAATGCCATGACTATTCTCGATATTCCGCTGCTTTATCAGAACCTCATCAAATCCACCATTCTGCTGGCCGCTATCATCATCGACGGCATTATCAATCCGCGTGATGAACAGACAGCGCAGCAGGGCGACATATAATCGGTTTCAAGACAGTCGGAATGGCTGTTCAAAGGAGAAGGGACATTATGAAGCTTTTCAGGACAATTCTGGCGGCAACCGCCATCATGTCCACGGTTCTATCCGTGCAAATGGCAAAAGCAGCCGAAGATCCAGGCCCGGCCGCTTATGAAAAGGCGCTCAAGGGCAAGCGTGTTTTACTCGTGCCTATGACGATGGGTTTCGACCTGGCGCAAGGATGGGCCGCTTACCTCAAAAGTGAAGTTGAGGGGTTCGGTGGTGTCTTCGAAACACGCGATCCAAACTGGAGTGCCGAAGCAGGTGCGCAAGCCATCACCGAAGCCATTGCGTCGGATACTAAGCCTGACGTTCTCATCGTACAATCGCCCGATCTCAACTCCTATGCCAAGCTTTTCAAGAAGGCGCAGGCAGCGGGAATTTACGTCATCGCGATAGATAATCCGGTCAATTATGCAGTCGATGCCTTCATCGGCTCCGATTGGGATCGTCTGGGGCAGCTTGAAGCCGAAGCGGTTATAAAGGGCTGCGGTGCAAATTCCTCAAAGAAGATTGCGCTCATCCAGGGAGATCAGGTCAATGCATCAAGTCTCTACCAATATGCCGGTATCACCAAGGTTCTTGAAAAGAACCCTGATTTCCAGGTCGTTGCTAAACCAGACTCCAACTGGGACGCCACGACGGCACGCAATGCAACAACCACAATCTTGCAGCAGCATCCAGACATTTGCGGCATTATCGATTTCTGGGACGGCGACGCTACCGGGACAGCCGCTGCAATCCGCGACGCCAAGCTTCAGGACAAGATCTTTCTTGTGACGACGGGCGGCGGTGAAAAGACTGCAGATTGCGATCGGCTGGAAGATAACACCTATGGCGCCGTCGTGATGACAGACCTCGCGCGCCAATCGGGGGATATCAATGCGATCATCAAGTTCCTTCTGCAAAGCGGTCAGCCTGCGGGAACGTCGCACACCTATATCTACACGCTTGAAAAGGCGACGACCAAAAAGGATCTCAATCCGGCCAGTTGCTGGGACGTCAAGGCATTGCAGGCACAAGCTGCTCAATAATTGCTGCTTAACCGGCTAGCGAATAGCCGGGGCTGATTGAAAAACCGACAGATCGCCACGCGCTTTTCTTTGACGCATGGCGATCTGATCTTTGGCGCTACACATCAAAATTCCGGAAGTCCCTATGTCGTTACGAGAACGTATCAAGGCTTGGCGCTACAACTACATTCCTGATCATCTGATCGGGGAAGTGCTGACAAAACGCTGGACTGATAACGCCATTCCCTTTGCCGTGCTTGTGGCAACGATTGCACTTTTTGGATTCCAGGTATCAGGGTTCTTCAAGATCTCGTCCTTACAGGAATCCACGCGCCAGTTGGGTGAGTTCTCTCTGGTGGTCACAGGGCTCACGGTTGTCATGTTGGGCGGTGGTATTGATTTATCAGTCGGATCGATCTTCGCGCTTTCTGCGTTCTCTGCTGTCACCGTATTCTTTATCTTCGAGCAGCCGGTCTGGCTAGCGCTGCTTGCTTCCATTGCTACCGGCGTAGTCTATGGTGCTCTCAATGGGTATCTGGTTGGCATTTTAAGGCTGCGTGCGTTTATCACTACACTGGTGACATTTATTATCGGTCGCGCCATATACGATATTCTCGTCGTGAATTTTGCTGCTGCCGTGCAAACGTCTCTCGCTTCCTCCGATGTTTGGGATTTCATCGGTGACGAAACTATTTTCGGTTTCTCCGCGTCGGTGATTGCGGCGATTCTGATGGCTATCATCACACATATCGTTCTTACGCGATCGCGGCCAGGCTGGCATATTCTGGCTGTCGGCGGTTCCCGCCGTTCTGCGCACAACGCCGGCATCCGTGTACGTCGGACGGTATTCTGCACCTATGTATTCTCGGGATTGTGCGCGTCTCTCGCAGGCTTTCTCATTGCTTGTCGTTTGAGCGGTGTTGGACCCGGTACAGGCCTGAACCTCGAAATTCTGGCGCTTACCGCCGCGGTGGTTGGTGGGAACAGTCTGGGTGGCGGCCGCGGCTCCGTCGTGAAGGGCATGATGGGTGCGATTATTGTTCTCGTCATGACCAATGGGCTCATTCGTCTCGGTTACGGGACAGGCACGACGCAGCTTGTTCTGGGCGTCATGCTCGCCGTTGCTGTCACAGTCGATATTCGCTGGTTGAAGAACCGTCACAAAGTTCTCAATGAGATTTATGTGGCACCAGTTTACCTCAAAATGGGCGAGACTTTGTCTGCCGCGCCGGGCTCCGGCACACCATATGAACTGGATGACCGCCTCTCAAGGACGGATTATATCGGTCTCGGCGAGCTCGAAGGACCGGAAGACGTCATTCTTGATCGCGACGACAACCTCTATTGCGGAACTCGCCATGGAGAGATTATACGCTTCTTTGCTCCAGACTACTCGCGTTCGGAAGTCTTTGCTCACGTCGGCGGCTTTCCGCTCGGACTTGCCTTTGACAAGGCTGGCAATCTGATTTCCTGTGTCGGAGCGATGGGCCTGTACTCTATTTCGCCAGAGCGGGAAGTGAAGAAACTGTCGGCAGAGACCGCGCGCTCATTGACGTCTATTGTAGATGACGCGCGCTTGCGTGATCCCAATGATTGTGACATTGCCCCGGACGGACGCATATATTTCACCGATTCAACCAAACGCTATGACGCTCATGACTGGGCGCTCGATTCCATTGAGAACCGTCCGACTGGACGGCTTCTGGTTTATGACCCCAAAGACGGTTCGACGAAAACACTTCTGGATGGCTATCGTTATACCAACGGTGTCTGTGTGGCCCATGACGGAAAGTCGATCTATTTTGCCGAAAGCTGGGCCTGCAGGGTACATCGCTATTGGCTGGAAGGACCAAAAGCAGGAACGGCTGAATGTGTCATCAAAGACATGCCCGGCTATCCGGACAATATCAATCGCGCATCTGATGGAAGCTACTGGATGGCGTGGCTCGGCATGCGCACGCCAAGCTTTGATCTATCACTGCGCCATCCTGATATGCGCAAGCGCATGACGCGCCGCTTGCCACAGGATGAATGGCTGTTCCCGAATATTAACACTGGCGGTGTGGTGAAGTTTGATGAAACGGGAAAGACCATCGATACGCTGGGCGATTTGTCGGGTGTCTCGCACCCTATGGTAACTTCAATGCGCGAACATAGGGGTTATCTCTTTGTCGGCGGTATCCTGAACAACCGTATCGGTCGCTATAAGATCGCCGGTGCTGCCACGGACTGGACAGGTCCTGCCTCGTACTGGGGAGAAAAACAATGATCCTTGATCCGATCCTGGATTTCTTCCGCGGCAAGGCTGTGACAATACCTCCGCTTGACGGTGCGTTCCGTCCCAATACCCTTCTTGATGAGGCTTCCGTTTTTGCAAGCCTCAACGAGGCTGATAATCTTGTTTTATCAGGCAGCGCGCTTCTTGCTTCGAGCGCGAACGCTGTTTTCCGGCTGACCGCCAACAACGCGCCTGAAGTCGTCGAGCGCTTTTCTACCCCGGTGACGAGCCTCGCGTCTGGACCTTCTGGTGAACTCGCCGTGGCCCTTGAAACCGGGAAACTCCTCATCAACAATCACGAGCAGCCTTTGTCTGCGAAGATTGGTTGTATCACAGCTCTCAGCTATGCTGTGGATGGAACCTTGTGGTTGGCCAATGGGTCTGCGGATCACTCGGCAGCCAATTGGTCAGCCGATTTGATGCGCCATGGCTCGTCAGGCTCTATCTGGAAGCGGGCTGTTGGCGCTACACAGTTTCAGCAAGTCGCTTCGGGACTTGCTTATCCTTATGGGCTTTTGCCGACCACCGGAGGCATGGTCTTTAGTGAAAGCTGGAAGCACCGGCTGGTTTTTCTCGACGCAGAGACAGGCGAAAAACGCATAGTTGCTGACAAGTTGCCGGGTTATCCCGCCCGCTTGTCGCCAGCATCAGGTGATGGTGCGTGGCTGGCGTTTTTTGCACCGCGCAATCGACTGATCGAGCTTGTTTTGCAGGAGAGACATTACCGTAATGATATGATTGATCAGGTTCCGCAGGAATTCTGGATTGCTCCCGCATTGTCATCTGGACGCAGTTTTCTCGAACCACTGCAATGCGGTGGCATCAAAACCATGGGCGTTCATAAACCATGGGCTCCAAGCAGGTCCTACGGTCTTGTCGTACGGCTCGACAAGCAGTTCCAACCGGTTCTCAGCTATCATAGCCGAGCCAATGGTCAGCGCCATGGTACCTGCAGCGTTATAGAACGCAACGGAAGGTTGTTGGTCGCCAGCAAGGGCGGCGACTGTGTTGTTGATGCAGGATCGGTCGATCATAGCCATGAGAAGGTGCACTGATGGCTCAGGCAGACGATATTGTTGTCGAACTGAAGAACGTCACCAAGGAATATCGTGGCGTTCCGGCTGTGAAGAATGTCGATTTCAGACTGAGGCGTGGCGCGGTTCACTCGTTGCTTGGTGAAAACGGGGCCGGAAAATCGACCCTCACCAAGATGATTGCCGGTGTCGTTGAACCGACCTCGGGCGTCATGATTTACAATGGAAAGGAAGTTCATTTTTCATCGCCGAATGAAGCTTTGGAATCAGGCGTCGCAATGGTCTTTCAGGAGACCAGCCTGGTACCTTCCATGACAGTTGCGCAGAACCTCTATCTCGGGTCTGAAAAATTCCTTAATCGTCTCCGAGGGATCTACATCTCAGCGCAACAATTCTTACAGTCGCTGAGCTTTTCCGTAGATCCGACTGCGATGGTGGAAACGCTTGGAGCGGCCAAAAAGCAGATGGTCGAAATTGCCCGTGCTGTACACCACAATGCAAAAGTTATCATCTTCGATGAACCGACAGCAACGCTAACGCCGGAGGAAAAGCGCCATTTCTTTGCACTGATCCGACGGTTGAAAGCCAAGGGCGTCTCGATTGTGTTCATCAGCCATGCGCTGGAAGAAGCGCTGATGATTTCGGACACGATCACGATTCTGCGTGATGGAGAATTGGTCGCAAGCGGTGCGGTTGAAGATTTCAACCGTGAAAAGATCGTGGCTGCCATGGTCGGTCGTTCTCTTTCGGGCGAGCTATATCGCCAACGAGATGCGTCGGGTTTGCGTCAGGCGGGCCGAAAAATACTGTCGGTTCAAGATATCTCCATGGGAAGTGCGGTTCGCAATAACTCGTTTTCTATCTTTGAGGGGCAGATCACCGGCGTCTTTGGGTTGATTGGGTCTGGCCGGACCGAAACATTCAAAGTCATTTCCGGGATTTACAAGCGAGACTTTCTGCGCGGAGGCACCATAGAACTCGATGATAAACCAGTTCGCTATTATGTGCCGCGCGAAGCCGTTAAATCGGGGATCGTCTACATTACTGAAGACCGGAAAAGCGAAGGTTTTTTTGAAACTATGTCGATTGCGGAAAACCTTTTTGCGGGTGTTCTGGCTGCCGATAAAGAACAATCGAGCATCGTAAGCCTGAAGGAAATGCAGGCGCTTTCCTCGCAATGGATCAAGCAGCTCAATATCCGCGCGATCAATGACAATGCCCGGGTGGTTGAACTGTCCGGCGGCAATCAACAGAAGGTCGTTATAGGTAAAGGTCTGGTTCAGGAGCCTCGCCTGGTGATTTTTGATGAGCCGACACGTGGCGTGGATGTGGGCGCGATTGCTGAAATCCATCAGTTGATTAACGAGTTGGCGGATGCAGGATTGGCTGTCGTCGTGATCTCGTCTTATCTACCTGAAATCATGAATCTTTCCGACCGAATTCTTGTTTGCAGACAGGGACGCATTGTTGAGGAGTTCTCGCCAGCAGAGACAACGGAAGAAAAGATCATGTATGCGGCAGTACATTAAGGCCGCTTTGACTACGGAACTGCCACCAAACGCACCCGCAGTTTCTATTGGGAATGGGCGCACGCACGAGGAAAAAGACTATGGCCACTGTCAGACTGTTGAGTGATGCGGACGTTGAGAAGGATGCGGCAGTTAAAGCCGTTTTCGATGATATACGCGCAACCAGAAAATCAGATTTCGTCAACAATTTCTGGCGTGGTCTTGCCAATGATCCTGCTAATTTGAAGCGCGTCTGGGAACAGCTCAAATCGATCATGGTTGCACCGGGAGCTCTCGATCCCGTTGTGCGAGAGATGATTTATATCGCCGTATCGACAGCCAATGGCTGCCAGTATTGCGTTCACTCTCACACAGCGTCAGCGCGTGCCAAGGGGATGACCGATGCGCAACATGGTGAACTGCTTGCGATCATTGGTTTGGCGGCCCAAACCAACCATATCGTGACGGCCCTGCAAATTCCTGTCGATCCAGAGTTTGATATCAAGAGCTGAGGGTATTCAATGAGTGAAGCTTATGCCTATGTCGCGCGTAAGCCGGGCGGCCCAGAAGTTCTTGAATGGACTGAAATTGATGTTCCTCAACCTGGGCCGGGCGAGGTTCAGCTGCGCCATACGGCGATCGGGGTCAACTTCCTAGACACCTACTACCGCAGCGGTCTCTATCCGTGGCCCCAATCGACAATGGTTCCCGGAGCGGAAGCCACAGGTGTTGTCACAGCCGTGGGACAGGGGGTGAACGGATTCTTGCCGGGAGACCGCGTCGCTTATGTCACGCAACACGGTGCTTATTGCACCCTGCGCAATCTGCCGGCATCTCAGCTTGTGATCATACCTGACGGATTGAGTGATGTTGTAGCGGCAAGCGCCATGTTGAAGGGCCTGACTGCGCAATATCTCATTACCTCGTCTTATGCAGTAAAGCCGGGTGATGTTGTTCTCGTCCATGCTGCCGCAGGCGGTGTGGGGCTTTTGCTTGGACAATGGTTGAAGACCTTGGGAGCCAAGACGATCGGCACGGCGGGGTCTGAGGATAAGGCCGTTCTGGCACGTGATCATGAATATGATCACGTCATCAACTATCGTGAAAAAGATTTCGTGTCGGAAGTTCAGTTGATCACGAAAGGCCTGGGCTGTGCTGTTGTCTATGACAGCGTTGGAAAAGACACTTGGCGCGGCTCGCTGCAATGTTTGCAACGTTTTGGCGTCTTTGTGAACTTCGGGCAGTCTTCAGGGCCTATTCAAGGTTTCGAACTGTCTCATCTTGCAAGAGGATCTTTGTCCGCGATCCGGCCTGTGCTGTTCGATTATATCGCTGAAAGAAGTGACCTGGAAAGACGATCGGAAGAGCTGTTTCGACGGCTAGTTTCCGGTGAGATTCGGGTTGACCATATTACGCAGCGGTCCCTGGACCAGCTTGTGTCTGTTCATACCGATCTTGAGGCCCGCAGGACAGCGGGGTCGATAGTTCTTGTACCCGAGTATTAATATTGAGGTGCTTGGTTTGGTGGTCCGGGCTGGCCATTAAAATCCCGGACCATTTTAACAGGGGCACGTCATGCCCGCGGTTGCAATTTCACCCATATCCCTTTGATTACATGTTTGAAGCTGGCGGATGCTCGGTTGGAAATATAATCTACCAAATTTGTATAATATAGAAAGACAGGTTGTTCTCTTTTTGAGTCTGCGCCTCTAACGTATCGCTATCAACGACAAGCGTTTTTAGCGAGCGTGTAACATGTCCGTAGAATTCATCAGTATAACATATCCGAACATTTCGACAGATATAAACCCTGTTGCTGGTTCTCCAATTGAGCCGCAATATCTTGTTCGTTACGCGAGGGCTCTCGAAGACGCGGGCTTTAACTATACGCTGATCCCGTATGATTCATCTTCCTTCGACAACTTCACGATAGGCGCGACAATTGCTGCGAACACCAGTCGCCTGAAGATCATCGTTGCGCTGCGCCCGAATACGATTTACCCGACGGTTGCGGCCAAGGCTTTGGCAACGCTGGATCAGCTGTCGAGCGGACGTGTCGTCGTGCATTTCATTGCCGGTGGCAGCGATGCTGAACAGGCACAGGAAGGTGATTTCCTGTCCAAGGCTGAGCGTTATGCGCGACTGGGAGAATATATCACCATTATCAAAAGAATCTGGTCAACGACCGAGCCTTTCGATTTTGACGGTAAATATTACCAGTTCAAGAAATTCCGCAGTGCCGTTCGCCCGGTGCAGGCCAACATTCCTGTGTCTGTGGGTGGTTCGTCTCCTGATGCCTATCGGATCGGTGGCAAAGAAGGCAACATTTTTGGCCTATGGGGCGAGCCGCTAGCCGCGACGCGCCAGCAGATCGACAGTGTGAACGCCCAAGCTGCAAAGGCAGGCCGTTCGGATCGCCCGCGTATCTGGGTTACATTCCGTCCAATCATCGCGGAAACGGATGAACTGGCTTGGGCCAAAGCCCATCGTATTCTAGATCGCCTGAATAGCATTCACGGTGGGGCCAATCGCCCGCAACCGCAGAACATTGGGTCGCAGCGTTTGCTCGAACTCGCCTCTCAGTCGGAGGTGCACGACAAGGCGTTGTGGTTCGCTCCGGTCGTCGCTACCGGTGCGCGTGGTGCTTCAACGGCGTTGGTCGGCAGTCCTGAAACGGTTGCTCGCGTCATTCTGGACTATGTCGATCTTGGAGCCGAACTCATCTCAATTCGCGGTTACGATAATCTCTACGACGCCATTGATTACGGGCGTTACGTCTTGCCGCTTGTAAGAGCTGGATTGGCTGAACGCGGCATCTCTCCATCAAGTGTGGCGGCGGAATAAGCCCACTGGCTGGTATAAACATCCTCAGCATTCACAGGACGACGACATATGACGCCTCCACAAGCCCATCCCAGGGTTGTGGGTCTGGCCACGCCTGACGTGCGCCCGCCTCAACTCGACAGGCTCGATGCCGCAGACGGAATTGTTCAGACAATAGCCCGGTATGCGCCGGTCCATGATGCAGAGGGGTCGTTCCCCTCAGAAGCAATCGCCTTGCTGCACGATGCAGGTATTCTGACGGCGACCGTTCGGCCTGAACATGGCGGACGACACGTTGGCGTCGCAGAGCTGGTGAGTATTGTTTCTGCTGTTGGATATGGCGATCCGTCGGCCGCATTGATCATGCTGATGAATTTGCAATTCCACGCCGCGCAGGTCGGCGGTAACAAGCGGGCGATCGCCCCACATTTGTATCGCCAGTTATTGGCGGAATCCTACGAGCGTCCCACGCTGATCAATGCATTTCGGGCAGAGCCAGATCTGGGCACCCCCGCACGTGGGGGGCTTCCGGCAACGATAGCGCGCTATAGCAATGAGGGTTGGGTACTCACCGGTCGCAAGATGTTTTGCACCGGTTCGACGGGTCTCAGCTATCATGTGCCCTGGGCCGTGACTGACGAGACGGTACCGCGCGTTGCGGAATTTATCGTGCCAGCAAAGGCGTCGGGCATCGAAATCGTACCCGTATGGGATCATCTGGGTCTGCGCGCGACGCAAAGCCATGATGTGGTCTACGATGATGTGCTGGTGCCGCATGACCATATTGTCAATCCAGAGGTGATCACGGCCGAGACCAGGCAGGATACCCGCAGCGTCGCGCCGACTGTGTTGTTGATCCAGTCGCTCTATCTCGGCGTTGCCAGGGCTGCGCAGGACGCCTTTAAGCATTTTGCGTACACGCGTGTGCCATCCGGTCTCGGTCGGCCCATTGCAACCACGGAACGTATCCGCACTGTGGCAGGTGAAGTCGAACTGAACATCATTCAGGCGGAGTCATTACTGCATCATTTTGCGGATCGGATGGATGCAGGCGACGAGACGGCTTTCCGTCGCGTGATTGCGGCCAAGGTCGCTATCTCTGCTTCGCTCATTCGTGCCGTCGAACTCACCGCCAAGGCCCTAGGTAATCCGGGAATTTCACGGGTCAATTCAATCGAACGCCATTTCCGCGATGTGCTGTGTTCTCGCATCCATTCGCCACAGGAAGATTCTGTCCTTCTCACCCTCGGTACCGAAAGTTTGAACCGGTACGCTTTAAACAAAGGATCTGCTCAATGACTCGTATTCTGAACGACACTGGTCGTCTCAAACTCATTCTTGCCGATGGTATTCTCGATGTTGCCAAGGCCAGTGACGGACGCTTTGCGTCGGATCCCCAAGCAATCTACGCGCAGTGGGATGCATTCGTCGAATGGGCCGTATCGGCCGCCCGTTCTGCGGAAGAAGCGCTCCCGCAGGGCAAGCGCATCGGATCACCGGTTTCCGCTCCACGCCAGATTATCGGTGTCGGCCTAAACTATCACACACATGTCCGTCATTCCGGTCTGAAGACTCCGACCGAGCCGGGTGTGTTTGCAAAATTCCTGACCTCGCTTGCCGGCCCCAATGATGAAATCCCACTGCCGAGCGAAGCGGTTCTTACCGAGGCTGAACTGGCCGTCGTTATCAAGCGCGAAGGTTTCGAGATTAACGAACACGATGCTCTAGATTATCTGGCCGGCGCAACAGTTGCTCAGGATCTCCTCGATCCGGCATCGGTGGTCCGCGTGCCAACACTTGAGGGCAATCCTGGGGCGACCTACCTCAATCCGTCCAAGTCGCTGGCCGCATTCACGCCGATCGGCCCGGAACTCGTTTCACTCGACGAAGCGGGTGATCTTGACAATCTTGGCGTTGAACTCGACTTCAACGGCACGCCGGTGCAGCGTGGCAATACCAACGATCTGATCTTCGCCGTGCCGGAATTGATCGCCCGCCTGTCGCGCAAGTTGCGCCTGCTGCCGGGTGATGTGATCCTGACGGGCAGCCCGGATCGTGTGCACGGTACCGAAAAGCTGGCCTTGAAGTCTGGGGATCGCATACGAGCCGCTGTCACCGGTCTCGGGGAGCAGAACTCGGTTGCGGTCTCCGTCGTCCGCTCGGCAGCGGCCTGATAGGTTGTCCATGAGCACGGTCGTTCTCCAGAAACTTTTCACGAAGCCGCAACAGACATTGGCTTCCGCGCGCCTGTTTGCGTCCCGGAATCTGTTACGGTTCGTATTGCCAGCGGTGGCATTGGCTGTCTGGCAGATCGGTAGTGCCACCGGCTTTATCCATTCACAGACCTTCCCCTCATTGGGGGAGGTTGTCAGCGCCTTTGCGGAGCTCATCGATACGGGTGACTTTCAGGCCGCCCTACCGGCATCCTTGTTTCGTGCAGGTGCCGGGTTAGGACTGGGACTTTTGATTGGGATCGTCTTCGGCTTGTGGACGGGGCTCTCGCGTCTGGCGGAGGAAGTGTTCGACTCTTCCTTCCAGATCATTCGCCTCGTGCCATTCATTTCCCTGGTTCCGCTCTTCATTATCTGGTTTGGGATCGGCGAGGCCCCAAAAATCCTGCTCATCACGCTCGCCTGCGTGTTTCCCGCTTATCTCAACACCTATGCGGGTGTGCGCAATGTCGATGGCAAGCTGGTGGAAGCTGCGAGAACGTTTGGGCTCTCTCCCCTTGAGATTACCTGGCAGGTTTTGCTGCCGGCGTCGCTCCCCGGAGTACTTGTAGGCATACGATACGCCATGGGCGTCTCTCTTCTAGCGCTCATCGTTGCCGAGCAGACCAACAGCCGTGCCGGTATCGGCTATCTGATTTTTGTCGCAAGCGGTGCCATGCGTATCGATCTGATCGTGGCCTGCGTTCTCGTCTATGCCACGCTGGGCATTCTTATCGACTTGATCATGCGTGCAATCGAAAAGCTGGCCCTGCCATGGAGATAAACAAATGACCATCGCCGCCAATGTCCATCCCCTTGTCAGAAACGATGGAGCGTCAGTCTTCGAGACAGTCCAGCATATTAGCACACCGGTGCCGCTCGTCGCATCATTGGGACAGGTCTCCAAGAAGTTCGGAGATCAGACGATACTAGACAATGTCGACCTGACAATCAGGCAGGGCGAGTTCGTCGCACTGCTGGGGGCATCCGGTTCCGGCAAGACGACCTTGCTACGCATTTTGGCAGGTCTCGATCATGCCAACGAGGGCGATGTACATGTAGCACAAAACCGCTCGGTCGTTTTTCAGGAACATCGCCTTCTGCCGTTTCGACGGGCATGGCGCAATGTGCTGCTTGGCACCCGCATCAAGGGCGATGTACGCATGGTCGCGCAAAAGGCTCTGGCGGAAGTCGGCCTTGAAGCCAAGGCCAATTCATGGCCAAAACATCTTTCGGGTGGTGAAGCGCAACGCGTCGCGCTCGCTAGAGCGTTGGTGCGAGCACCGACACTATTGCTTCTTGATGAACCTTTTGCAGCACTGGATGCGCTGACCCGTATTCGGATGCATGCCCTTGTAGAGGGTCTCTGGCGCGAACACCAACCCGCTGTGCTGATCGTCACACATGATGTGGATGAAGCCGTCCTGCTGGCTGATCGCATTCTTGTGCTGCAGAACGGCCGTTTCTCGCTGGATGTTACCATACCGCCCAAACTCGTCAGAAACCGTTCGGCTCAAGAAATAGCTTCAAAGGAAACGGCAGCGCTGCGGCACAGGCTGCTTCGCGAGTTGGGCGTTTCCATCACGGAAAGCCACTGACGACACACGATTAAAGTCAAAAGCCCTATCATAAGGAATTTCGATACATGAACACAGTCCTGTCAAAGAAGAATAACGCAGATACTCGGGCGAAAGCACAGCCTATCCGTACTCTGTTTTTAAGCCTCTCGACATTTTCGCTGGCCACTATTTTGGTACAGCCCGCTATGGCGGAAGAGGCAAAGCAAATCACGCTCGTCATTGGTCAGAACGGTCAGGAATTGCAGCCGACCTGGGAAGCGTCAGGCATCTGGAAAGATGCGCCTTATAAGATTGAATTTGCTACCTTTCCAAATGCGGTTGAGAACGCAACCGCGCTTTCGGCGGGCAAGGTCGATGTCAGCTATTTCGCACAGTTCACCGCTATTCAGGCACAGGCCGCAGCCAATCCAGACTGGACGAAGGACACGGCTCCTTACAGGTCGATTGTGGTGGCCGCGACCGCCGATCCTATCAATCACGAGCGTTTTGTCACGGTGGCGTCAAAGGACTCGGGCGTCACCCAGCTCACTGCCGATGCCGTGCGTGGCAAGCGTTGGGCTTCATCTCCGGGTGCAACCAATTACCTTCTCTATCTTCAGTCGCTAAAGCATCTTGGCCTGACACCAGCGGACGTGGTGCCGGTGACGCTGAACAATGAAGCTGGCGCGCTGGCGCTGCTGCATGGAGAAGTTGATCTGGTTTCGGGAGCAATCGATTCCTACGGCCCGGCCATTAAGAATGGCGCGACGGTTATCGCCAAAAGCGGCGACGTCGGTCCAGGTAGTCCGGGCGGCTTGCTCGCCAATTCAAAATCGCTGGCCGATCCAACAAAGGATGCGGCGATACGCGATCTGGTCCGTCGCTATGTCGAATATCAGGACTGGTATAACCGTCATCCAAAGGAAGCCAAGGATGCGCTAGTCAAGGTTCGCAAGCTGACACCGGAAAATGCAGACTTCGTCTGGTCTTATACCCGCGTTCTCCCGCAACCCATTGATGAGGCACGGATCAACGAGGCGCGCAGCATTGCTGATGTTGTTTATGGCTTCGGTTCTTTGAGCAAGGCGGTTGACGCGTCATTTGCCTACGATAACCGTTATAGCGATACGATTCTCGAGACGTTGAAGAAGATCAACTTCGAAGCGAATCTCAAGGATTCGCTAGCGACGCAATAAGGATGCTATCATGACCCGTTATGTAATCATTGGCGCCGGCGCTGTTGGTGCCAGTCTCGCCGCCCAGTTTCAAAGTGTCGGCATCGATTACGCTCTTGTTGGTCGCGGCAAGCAGATTCGACACATTCTTTCGCATGGACTGACTTTTCAGCGGCCTTCCGGCACACAGATTGTCAGATTGAATGCCTATGACACACAGGAACCGCCAACACTGACCACGGACGATGTCCTGATCCTTGCCGTGAAAGCTCAAGATGTCGAGACGGCGACGGCTTTCTGGTCCCGCCAGCCGCTGGAGAACAGCTCTGAAACAGCAGGTTTCAGGCTGCCTCTGGTTACGCTTCAAAACGGTCTTGCTGCCGAGGCGGTGGCAAGTCGACGTTTCGCGCATGTTTATGGCGCGAGTATCCTGACACCGGCGCGCTTTACTGAAATTGGCACCGTTGTCGCTGGCGGTTCGCCGCAGGTGGGAGCGGTCGTCCTTGGTGTTTATCCGTCGGGCGAAAACGAGACAGCAAGAAAAATCGGCGCTGATCTTGCTCGCGCAAACTACCTCACAGAGGTTCGATCCGATGTGCAACGCTGGAAAGCAGCGAAGCTGGTTTACAATGTGAAGAATGTTCTGGAGATTTTCTCCGGCGACGTGGAGGCGCTCTCGAACTTTGCTGATCGGTTATCTCAGGAAGCGACAAGGGTTCTGAAGGCGGCGGGCTATGATATTGCCGATCCGTCGGAGCGTCGCGTCAGCCTCGCCGGATGGGGGCTTGCGGCTGACAGTGGCATTAAACCCGGCCAGCAATCGACGTGGCAGAGTTTTGCGCGTGGGGTGCCCAATGAGGTTGATTACCTGAATGGCGAAATTGTCCAGCTCGGACGAATTCATACTGTGGATACGCCCTATAACAGTGCTGTGCAGGAAGCGGCGACGCGTTTGGCGCAAAGCGGCAAACGTCCGGGCTCGATCACACTCGATGATATCAATGTGATTATCGGTCAGGTTGCTCGGGCTGCATGAGTGTAACCGGATTGGTCCACTTTGATGCGGACCATTCGCTACAATCAATAAAGGGAACCGAACTTTCGGAAAGCTGAATGAGAGCTTCAATTCGCGACCAAATTCTAAATGTAGCAGGCGCATTGTTTTACAAGGAGGGTATTCGCGCCGTCGGCGTGGACCGTATCATCGAGGAAGCAAGTGTTGCCAAAGCAACGCTTTATCGCCATTTTCCATCGAAGGAGCATCTCGTCGCGGCTTATCTGAGCGAGCGACATGAGCGCGTTCTTCAATCCCTGGAAGATGTGCTCGTCGATATATCTGAACCTCGTGATCAGCTCCGCATCATTTTCGAACGGCTGCACGAAAAGGCGGATAGTCCCGAATTTCGGGGCTGTGCCTTTGCGTTGGCGGTTGCTGAACATGGCGAATCCGAACGGGTGGTTTCGATCGCGCGCGAACACAAGCGCTCCGTCCGGGACATCTTTGCCCGGATTATCGCCGGTGCCGGAATATCCGAGACCGCGCCGGTGGCGCACCTTGCTCTGCTTTACGAAGGGGCGCTGGCGACGGTCGCCGTCAATCGTGATCCAACTCATGTTCTCGCGGCGCGGGACGCGGCCCTCGATGTATTCGACTGGTCCTTCCGGCAAGCGAATGGAAACAACAAAAATGGCAGTCATTGAATATTATTTCGGGATCGGTTCGCCCTGGGCATATCTAGGCCTCGCGCCCCTGCTTGAAGTCTCTCGGCGGTTCAATATCAGTATCCGGCCGGTTCCTATTTCTCTGATCGAAGAAAACGGGGCGATCTATTCGCGCAACCGCCCGGAAGCGCGCCGCGCCTATTGGCTAGCCGATCTGGGACGTTGGGCGGCATTGCGTGGCAAGACCTTGAAACTGCACGACCGCGCCGGTCTGTCCGATCCGACGCCCGCAGGCTTTCTTGTGATCGGACATATTCTGGATGGTGGTGACTGGGCCCGCCTGACGGCTGTGCTACAAAAGGCATTTTGGGAAGACGGTCTGGATATTGGTCAGGTAGAGATTCGACGCCATATTCTTGAAACGGCGGGCTTCGATGCAGCAGCTCTGGAGGCGCGGGCTGGTGCGGCGGATATTCAGGCAATATGGAAATCCAACTATGAAGAAGCGAAGTCGCGCGGTGTCTTCGGCCTGCCGACGTTCCGCTTCGATGGCGAGCTTTATTGGGGGCAAGACACCCTGCCATTTCTTGAGCGCCATCTGGAGAAAATCAAGGCGGCCGCATGATCGGTTGTTCGTCTTGCCGAAAACCCTGACCATCTTCGACCGCCTGGGTGTAGCTATGCCACCGGCGCGTGGATGACATATCCTCGATCCATGGAGGCAGTTTATGAGCGCGCTCCCTCAAGAATTCGCCGATGCGCTATCCAAGCGGCTCGGTGACCGCTTTTCGATATCGGACGCCGTTCGCGAACAGCATAGTCGCGGCGAATCCCACCATAAGGGGGGCATGCCTGATGGTGTTGTTTTCGCGCAGAGTACGGAAGAAGTCGCGTTCGTCGTCAAACTCTGCGCCGCGCACCATGTGCCAATTATCGCTTTCGGAGCAGGGACATCGCTGGAAGGGCATCTGATTGCAGTTCGTGGTGGCCTTTCGCTCGATCTGTCGCGCATGAACACTATCGTGCGGCTCAGCCCGTCTGATCTTGACTGCACGGTGGAAGCTGGCGTCACACGCGAAGACCTGAACACCTATCTGCGCGATCAGGGGCTGTTCTTCCCCATTGATCCCGGCGCCAACGCCTCGATAGGTGGCATGGCGGCGACACGCGCCTCCGGTACGAACGCCGTGCGCTATGGTACGATGCGTGAGAATGTCCTGGCGTTAACCGTTGTGCTGCCTGACGGACGCATCATCCGCACTGGAACTCGCGCCCGCAAATCGTCCGCGGGTTACGACCTGACACGATTGTTTGTCGGTTCGGAAGGCACACTTGGCATAATCACTGAAATCACTTTGCGTCTTCATGGTATTCCGGAGAGCATTTCGGCGGCTCTTTGCTCCTTTGAAGATGTCGGGCAGGCGGTAGCGACGGCAATAGCCGTTGTGCAATTGGGTATTCCCGTTGCTCGTATGGAACTCATGGATCGTGGATTGATCGCTGCCGTCAATCGTTATTCAGGGCTCAAACTAAAGGTGGCTGACACGCTTGCTTTTGAGTTTCACGGTCCTGCAGGAAGCGTTGAGGAGCAGGTGCGGTTGGTGCGCGAAGTCGTGAATGACAATGGCGGCCGCGATTTCGAATGGGCCAGCTCCCCAGAAGAGCGCAATCGTCTGTGGCGGGCGCGCCATAATGCCTTCTACGCCGTTGTATCGCAGCGCTCGAATGCCAAAGGATGGTCTTCGGATGTGTGCGTACCTGTTTCGGAGCTAGGCAATGTCATTCTCGACACGCGCAAACTGTTAGAGGGTTGCAGCGTGCCTGCAACTATTCTCGGACACGTGGGCGACGGAAACTTTCATGTCGTCTTCGCTATCGATCCTGAAAATGCCGCGGAGTTGGACGAAGTAGCGCAGATCAACAAGAACATGGTGCGAAGGGCGATTGCCGTCGGTGGAACCTGTACCGGGGAACATGGTGTCGGTACAGGCAAGATGGCCTATTTGCGTGAGGAACATGGCGATGCCGTAGACCTAATGGCGTTGATCAAGCAGTCGATCGACCCGGTCGGTATCATGAACCCGGGAAAGATAATTGAGATCGCAAATGGTGAAGGCAATCGCAGTTGAAGCTTGCCGATTTGGGCGTGCTTTCACTCAATGACACGGTTGCGTAGTTTGCCTTCTTCAAGCAAGATTTTGATCGTTTTGGCTGCATTTTGCCGCATCTCGATCGCGCCATGATCGGAATAAAAGGCATTGTGCGGCGTGATGACCAGTCGCCCAGCAAGCCAGTTTTCTCGATTGCGCCACGCTTGCAGAAGCGGATGATTGCCAGGGGGCTCTTCGATGAGCGTGTCGATGGCAGCCGCAGCTAGATGTCCACTACGCAAAGCGGCTTCGAGCGCCCCGAGATCCTCCAGAAGTTCACCACGTGCCGTATTCACGAGAATGGCGCCTGGCTTTAATCGGGCAAAGTTATCGGATGAAAGCAGGCCACGCGTATCAGCATTGGCCGGGCAATGAAGCGTGATGATATCTGCAAGACTTAGCAGGTAATGAACGCGCTCGACACGCTCATAACCTACTGCCTTTTCATGGCCGGGTGGCTGATGAGGGTCGTAGCCGAGTACCCGGAAACCGAAAGGTTTCATTCGATTGACAACCGCCGTGCCGATCCGACCGACGCCGATCACACCAACTACGGCACGGTTCGATCGTGGCAAAGGTTTGAGACTGTTCACCTGCCAATTTGTAGTGTAACCCCGAGCGTGTGCATCATGCTCCCAAAGTCGGCGGTGCAGAGACAGCATCATCGCAACCGCATGGTCAGCGACTTCTTCGGTGCCATAATCGGGATTGTTTGCAAAAGGGATACCGGCCTGCGCTAGTGCTGCTAGGTCTATCTTTTCGTACCCAACTCCATAGCGCACGACGCCACGACAACGCTTGAGATGTGCAATGGTGGGCAGGCTGAGACGAGCGCCCCAAACCATAAGTGCATCGAGTTTGGCGAGTCTGGTTGGCTCGAAGCGAGTTTCGTCTCTTTCGGCAAAGAAGTCGATCTCGACATGAGGGCCAAGTACCTCAGCCTCCAGATCAGGGGTCCCAATCATATGGTCGGAGATGCCGACGATGTATTTCTTCGATGTCATATCTGTTCCGATAGTGTCTGACCCGATCCAATACGATGCTGGGCCAAACTAAGCCTGATAGTGGAATTTAACTTCGCGTCGAAGGCGTCATGCTTTGGTACCAACTGAGATCGAAAATTCCGGCGGCACTGTGCCATTGAGGTAATGATCGCCGACGACGCGATCATGGTAGACACGTGGGTTATGCGAAGAGATTGTGCGTGCATTTCGCCAATGTCGGTCAAGCGCGAGTTCCGAGCGGACTGCTGATGCTCCGAGTGTATCGAAGAGAAGGGTTGCGGCATCCAGGACGAGTGTGCTGAGCACATTGACCGACTGCGAAACCTCCAATCCAACTCCGATGGCTGCGTCACGCGCCGCGTCGATGCTCTGCGTTCTTTGAAGCTCGTAGGCAGTCTGAAACGACTGTGCGATCTTCAATACGATGGCACGGGTAGTGTAGGCGATGCCAAAAAGCTTCCCGACGACTTGCTGAATCTGAGGGTCTTCGCTGGAGGCAAGATTATTGCCATGTATGTAAATGCGTTTGCGCTCCCGTACGAGCTTCGCTGTGTCGAGTGCGATAGCGCGGGCGATACCAGCCAGCGTGGCGAGGTGAACCATCTGTGGAAAGCTTGATGTGTAGGAACCGCCAGGGCGACGCGGAGCGATCATGTCTTTGGTAACGACCACCCGTTCGAAGACGGCGGTACCACTACCTGTTAGCGATTGCCCGAAACCATTCCAGTCGTCCGTTATCGAAACGCCATCCTGTCTGGTGGAGACGAGCGTAATGGCCAGTTGGTTCTCTGGATCGGAGGCTGCTACCGCGATCCAGTCGGAGAATAACGAACCGGTAGTATAAGCCTTCTTGCCGGAAAGTCTCCACTCATCCTGGTGTGGCTCGAGGCGTGTTTCGAATGCACCGAGTGATGCTCCACCGGTTTCGGAGAAGCCGCTGCCGATGGTGTCGCCACGTCCAAGGATCGCCAGCCAACGACTGCGCCAGTTCTGGTCCGTTTCGACAAGGATGCCCTCGGTAAAGCCGAGATGTGGCCTGGTAATGTTGGCGAGATTGGGATCAGCGGCGCCAAGCTCGATTAGCAGGGAGAACAGCTCGGGCAGTGTCACTTCCTGACCGTTATGCTGCCTGGGTAGACGCAGGCGGAAGAAGCCGGATTGTCGTAATTGCGCAACCGCTTCGTGAGGAAGCACTCTCTCCTGATCGCGATAGGCTGCGAGATTGGATATCTCCTCGAAAAGGGGACGGAAGTGACCGGCAAGCTGTTCGTAGCGATCAGTGGGGTTCGCCCCCCAGGGCGAAATTCTGTAAGTCATCAAATTCTCTGTTGGTTCATGGTGGCTATACTTAAAGGCCAAGTCAGGCCGATCGCATTCTAACAGTAGAGGGCAGCGAGCTGGGCGATATTAAATCTATAAAAACTATATAATTAATAAAATTAATACCTAAAATGCGAAGTCGCGCAAATCGGGTTCCTTTAACCGGCCGACCTCGCATGAGATTGTGCACCTGCATTCGCGACATCCGCCAATGCCACCCAGACAGATAAATATTGCAGGGCACGCGCGGCGGCCATCGGAGAAGAAATGTTTAAAAAACTGAAAAACAAGATCGTTGCGACGATTATTGGTGTGATCGCCTTGTCCTCAACCATGGTGACGGCCAATGCCTCCACGCTCGACGACATTCTCGCGCGCGGCGAACTCAAGGTTGGCATAAGTGGCGATTTTGCACCCTATTCCACCGTTGATGCTTCCAACAACTGGTCCGGTATCGATCCTGATCTCGCAAAGCTCATTGCGGATGCCCTTGGTGTGAAGCTGGCGATTGTCCAAACGGAAGGCCCGAACCGTCTGCCATATCTTCTAAGCGGCAAGGTGGACATCGTCATCAGCGTTCTGGGCATTACACTCGATCGCGCCAAACAGATTGCATTCTCGAAGCCGTATTCTGTTATCGAAGTGGGCATTTTCGCGCCGAAGGACAAGAAGATCGTGGCAGTCGGTGATCTTGTTGGCCAGCGTATCGCTGTTCAGCGCGATGCGAGCCATGCCCAGCTCGTCAACAAGATTGCCCCGCAGGGTGCCAAGGTGCTGACCTTCGACAACGAAGTCGGGCAGATTCTCGCTGTCGCAAACGATCAGGCCGATGCGATCGCGGGAGGACCGGATTTGATCGAGAAGGTCAACAAGGCAAGGCCGGGCGCTGATACCGAACTCAAGCTGGTCCTGCACCGCCAATATAACGCGGTAGGTATCCGTCGTGAGGACACTGATCTGCTGCGCTTCATCAATACTGTAATCACCTACAATACGGTTAGCACCGACGCGCTCGCCAAGTTGCAGACGAAATATTTCGGCAAGCCCTTGACGGACCTCCCGTCCTTCTAAGGGACAGTAGTCTGCAGGGCGGGGCAAGCATCAACATGCAATATAGCTTCAACTTTCAACAATTGGCGCCATACGTTCCTCAACTTCTGGACGGGTTGAAGCTGACGGTTGTGCTCGGCCTTCAGTCGATGGTTCTGAGCGTCATCGTCGGGTTGATCGGGGCGTTGAGCCGTCAGTACGGCGCGCTGCCGTTGCGTGTCATTGCGGGGACTTACGTCGAGATCATTCGCAACACACCATTACTGGTGCAGATATTCGTCGTTTTCTTCACGCTGCCTGCCGTGGGCGTAAGGCTCAATCCCGAGACAGCTGGCCTTGTCGCGCTGACAGTGAACGGTGGCGCCTACATGACTGAGATCATTCGGGCAGGGATCGTCGCAGTTCCGACAGGTCAGACCGAGGCGGGGCGCGCGCTCGGTCTGACCGGCGCGCAGATATTCCGCGACGTCATCTGCTTTCCTGGCCTCAAGATTGTCTATCCGGCACTGGTGAGCCAATGCATCGTGATGTTGCTCAACACATCAATCTGCTCACAGATTGCCGTCAATGAACTCACGGCTACCGTAAACACAATCGACTCCAACACGTTTCGCAGCTTTGAGCTCTACGTGCTGCTGGTCGTTGTCTACATCGTCCTATCATTTCTCTTCGGGTTTGCCTTTCGCGGATTTGGGAAGGTTGCCTTCCGCTGGGATATATAAGGAATAAACTATGAATATGCTTGCAAATGTGGCGTCGGCGGAGGGGGCCACCATCTCCGTAAAGCCGGATATCAGCTTTCAGAACGTCGACAAGTATTTTCGAAATGTCCATGTCCTGAAAGGCGTGAGTCTGGATATCCGGCGCGGCGAGCGTGTTGTCGTCTGCGGCCCTTCCGGATCCGGAAAATCGACGCTGATCCGATGCATCAACCGGCTCGAAAAACACGATAGCGGCCGCCTTCTCGTTGAAGGTATGGAAGTTTCCGATGATCGTCGGGCTCTGGCAAAGGTCCGGGCCGAAGTTGGCATGGTGTTTCAGTCCTTCAACTTGTTCCCACACCTGACGGTTCTGGAAAACTGCATGCTGGCACCACGCCGTGTTCGCCGTGTATCGCGCCTCGAAGCGCGGGATATTGCCATGACCTTTCTTGAAAGGGTGAAGATACCTGAACAGGCCGGGAAATATCCGAGCCAACTGTCCGGCGGTCAGCAACAGCGTGTTGCTATCGCGCGAGCGCTTTGCAACAAGCCGAGGATCATGCTGTTCGACGAACCTACATCGGCACTCGATCCAGAGATGATTAAGGAGGTGCTCGACACGCTGGTTGAGGTTGCGGAAACCGGCGTTACCATGGTCGTCGTAACGCACGAGATGGGCTTCGCGCGAGAAGTCGCCAATCGCCTGGTTTTCCTCGATCACGGCCATGTCGTTGAAAGCGGCGAACCGGAAGAAATGTTTTCCCAGCCGCGTTCGCCACGGTTTAAGGAATTCCTCAACAAGATACTGATCCACTGACCATGCGTGATTTCGTATTCGCAGACGCTCTCTATATCGCCAGCATGGCATCGGTGACATTGCAGCTTGCCTTAGTGACTTTCGTCTTCGGGCTGCTCGGAGGCGTACTGCTTGCTCTGGCGCGTTCCAGCACTATCGCCGTACCGCGCATCTTGGCCATGGTCTATGTTCGCATATTCCAGGGAACGCCGTTGCTCATTCAGATACTGACAGCCTTTTTTGCGCCAAGCATGTTGCTTGGCATGGATGTAAGCGGCTGGATGGCAGCGGTGGTCGCTTTGTCACTGAATGCCACCGCCTATGCCGGCGAGATCATCCGTGGTTGCCTGAATGCCATTCCGAAAGGGCAGTCGGAAGCTTCCGACGCTTTGGGGCTAAACTACGTAGCCCGCATGCGTGACGTGATCGTTCCGCAGGCTCTACGGATCGCGATTCCGCCGCTGATCGGACTTGGAGTGCAGATCATCAAGGGCACCTCATTGGCTTCTGTCGTCAGCCTCGTGGAACTCACCAAGGCTGCCTCCCGGATCAATTCCGTAACTTTCGAACCTGTCCCCACCTTTGCTGTCGTATCGATAATCTACTTCGTGATGTGCTGGCCGCTCTCCGTGGCCGGTCGTTATCTCGAAGCGCGATTGGCGATATGACAAGCTCCTTCTCGAGTTGAAAAATTGACATTCGCATTTGAAGAAGATGTTGGCTCACCCCAGTGGCAAAGTGTGCTCGACGTGCGCCGCTTTCTGGATGAAGACGCCATTGAACGTGATCTGGCTGGTGGTGCACCGATCCGGCAGATTGAGGCATTAAAGCGGGCTGGCTTGCTCACGATCCATCTCCCGCGGACATTTGGGGGCTTTGGCTGGTCCTGGACGAATATTTTGCGAGACGTCAGGGAGTTCGCCAAGACCGACGGTTCAATCGCGCATCTTTACGGTTATCATTATTTGCAGCTTGCCACGATCTGGATCAAGGGAACGGAGTCGCAGAAGCAGGAACTGCTTTCTCACACGTGCGAACAGCGCCTTTTCTGGGCTAATTCGGGTAATGTTGCTGCCAAGAGTTCAAAAGGGCTACGTGTCGACGGTGGTTTCATTGTCTCCGGTTCGAGGCCGTTTTCTTCGGGTTCGCATGTCGCTGACTATCTGATCGTGGGCTTCGAAAACGCTGATGGTGCACTCGTGCAGGCGGCAATCCCAAGTACGCGACGGGGTATCGTGATAGAGGACGATTGGGACGGCATCGGACAGCGCCAGACCGGTAGCGGCACGGTGACTTATAAGGACGTTGAGATCTATGATGCCGAAATATTGGCATCCAACCGCTCTCCCGACGATGCCCCCTTCTTTTCTCTGATCAGCCTGCTTTCGCTCGCCGTGGTCATGAACGTCTTCGTTGGCTCGGCGATTGGCGCTTTGGAAGAAGCAGCTCGTTACACCCGGGAAAAGAGCAGACCATTCCTGCATTCCGGCCTGGAGAGGGCGATCGAAGATCCCTGGATCCGTCGCGACTATGGCGATCTTGTTATCAGGACAGTTGCAGCACTTGAGCAGGTCCGAAAAGCAAACTCAACTTTCGACGCGATTTGGAACAAGGGTATTGTTCTGGATGCAGAGGAACGGGGACGTGCGGCCATCGAGATGGCCGCTGCCAACGTGTTCGCAGGTGATACGGCTCTCGACGTCTGTTCTAAGATCCTTGAATTGACCGGGGCACGCTCCGCTGTCCGATCTTCCGGGCTGGATCGCTTCTGGCGCAACGTGCGCACTCACAGTCTTCATAACCCAGCTGAATACAAGCGCCGCAATGTCGGGACCTGGTTCCTTACCGGTAGCTTCCCAGAATATGGACCATTCCGATGACCTCCGAACGTCAACTTCACCTCAACGTCAATGCTCTTGGAGCTGGCTTCTACGCTTCTGCTTGGCGACATTCGGACAGCGACCCGCTCGCATTCAAGGATATTCAGCATTATATCGAAATTGCCAGGATCGCAGAGCGTGGGACATTTGACGCCATCTTTCTTGCAGATGTTCTGGCGGTTGCCGACAAGGCCGAATATAGGCCCAATGTGCCACTGGAGCCGACTGTGGTGTTGGCTGCAATTGCTGCCTGCACAACTCATCTCGGTTTGATCGCAACGGCTTCGACCTCATATAACGAACCCTACAACATTGCACGGCGCTTTCTCAGTCTCGACCATATCAGCGGCGGTCGTGTTGGCTGGAATATCGTCACGACAGCCGACACAGCTTCGGCCAGGAATTTCGGGTTGGAGCAGCCGGATCCGCATGCCGAACGTTATGCGCGTGCTGCAGAATTCACCGACGTGGTGCGCAAGCTATGGGACAGTTGGGACGATGACGCCATTCTCGCCGACGGTAGCAGCGGTCGTCTGGTCGATACGGCGAAGGTCCATGAGGTCAAGCACAGCGGAAAATACTATTCGTCGGCCGGTCCATTGGTTCTGCCGCGCTCTCCACAGGGGCAACCCGTTCGCGTTCAGGCAGGTGCCTCGGACATCGGTCTGAGCTTCGCGGCTAGTGTCGCGGAGGCCGTTTTCACGGTCGCGCAAACATTTGAGGAAGCGCACGCCTATGCAAGCGGGCTTCGAGGCCGGGCCCGCGAATTGGGTCGTGATGGCGACCGGATCGTAATCCTGCCGGGTCTGGCCTATGTCCTGGGTGGAACGGAAGAGGAGGCCAGACGTCGACAAAGCGATTTGCTTGACCTCATCCCGGAGGATTACAGCATGCCGCGCTTGGCTTCGATCCTTCAGGTTGATGTTGAGCGTTTGGATCCGGACAAACAACTGCCAGACGATCTTCAGCCGCCACCGACCGGGGCGAGCCAGTCATTTTTTCATGCTACGGTCGGGCTGGCGCGCCGGGAAAAGCTGACGGTACGCGAGCTCAACCGCCGCCTCGCCGGCGGGGCGGGGCATCGCGTCTTTGTTGGGACACCCGAACAATTCGCTGATGATATTCAAAATTGGTTCGAAGCCGGCGTCGCCGATGGCTTTAACCTGATGCCGAGCATCCTTCCGACGGGCTTGGGAGAGTTTGTGGACGAAGTCGTTCCGCTCCTGCGGCAACGGGACATTTTCCGCCACAGTTATGAAGGCACGACATTGCGCTCGCATTTTGGTCTTGATGTTCCCGGATATTACCGGGATGCGGTGGAATGAGCAGCCATCGTTTCATTACCGAAAATTGCCAGCCACTCCAACTAGGGCTTTTTCTGCCGGTAATGACCGGCGGATGGACGATGTCGAAGGTCACCAGATCGACTTCCTGGGATTTTCGGTATCTTTCCGGTCTCACCCGAGCGCCTGAAAGCTTGGGTTTCGAAATGGCGCTGGCACCGATGCACTGGCACCGCAAGGGCGGCATTGGCGGTGAGATCCGCTATCGTGATGTCTGCCTAGACGCGACCGCAACAGTCACCGCCCTTGCCGCGATTACAGAGCGGATCAGGTTGATCTCGACAGCACATATCCTTTATGGGCCTTTGCATCCGCTCAGTCTCGCACGTACCGGAGCGACGATCGATCATATCTCGTGCGGGCGCTGGGGTGTCAATATCGTCACCGGGAATCAGGCCTTTGAAGCACGTATGTTCGGAGGTGAAAGAATTGCACACGACGAACGCTTCGCAATGGCAAGTGAGTATACTGAAATCCTTCTCAAACTTTGGAAAAATGACGATAATTTGGATTTCGAAGGCCGTTACTGGAAGTTGAATCAGGCCTATGTCTCTCCACATTCGCAGAATGAGGGACCGCTGATTGTCACGGCGACGGGGTCTCCGGCTGGAATGGACTATGCCGGTCGCTTTGCCGACATAGTCTTCGTCACCAGTCCCGTTGGAGCCGACATTGACGGTGCCGCCGGTGCACTTCCGGGGCACATTGCAAAGGTTCGCCAAGCGGCCGCAAACCATGGGCGGGAGGTTAAAATTTATACGAATCCGCTGATTTTTTCGCGCGAAACGCGAGACGAAACAGCGCGCGCCTACCAACATGTCGTTGATCTTGCCGATAATGCTGCGATTGATAACTTCTATACAGAAGCTGCCGCCTCGGATAGTCAAGCACACGCGGGGCACGACCGTTTTCGCCGGATCGGCGGAGGCAATATCCAACTCATCGGAACCCCGGATGAAATCACAGGACAACTTATTCGCTTGTCCAAAGCAGGGGGCGACGGCGTTCTCTTGACTTTTGTTGATTTCGAGTCTGACTTGGCCTTCTTCGGTCAACATATCTTGCCACGTGTGAAAGCCGCTGGGTTGAGAATATAGAAGACAACCAAACTTAATTTCCGGTCCATCGAAGCTCGGCATTCCCGCTTATCATTCTGATGTAATTGCAGATCAACCAAAGATTATCTGGAGTATGTTACCAGGATGTGCCTTCGCCTTTGACTAGTCGCTGGCGATCTGGTCGGGAGTTGGTGCAGCTACCTTGCCGAATTGGAATGCAGTTACCGGAGCGGCCAGTTTCGTCACAGTTCTGTGCTGAGTAGCCTTCGATGCCGAAGCGGGATTGCATGGACTGGCGGCTCTGGAGTGAGAAGTTCACCAGTTGCACTAAATATTGCTGAAATGGAGGACGCGGGGGAGAGCGTGCCAACAACCAGATCCGCGGTATGCGAATACTGCAGTGCAACCCATGGCTTGCCTTCAGCACTGATACGTATTTGGCTTGTCTCACAAGTTTATGTTCCTGACTGGATGCCAAAACAGCTGATGATATACGATTTTTCACAACGCATTGAGAATGTTCTATTGTAATAGGCAATAAGAGAAAACGACACATACCTACCATGGAAATATCTATTATTTCCGGTGACGTCGTACAATGAGACGGACTTCTTGCGCAGCGGTGGTGTCCATAACGGACTATGTTGTCAGTCAGGGCCAGCTGACTGATGAAGTCGGCCATTTCAACATATGTCAGCTCTGCAGAATAAATTTGCCTCAATGCAACGGATTTAAGTCGCATCAACTTTGAGATTTTCTGCGGAAGCCGAGAAACTACTTATCACTGACGTCTGAATGCGCGCGTCGCACCAAAATACGTCGTTCAGTGAAAGTGGATATGCCGATGCCTTATCAGTTAAGCCTTCTCGACAAGAGCCCGGTAGCGCAAGCGGGTAATGCGGAAGCTGCCCTTGCGAACTCCGTATCTTATGCTCAGGCGGCCGAACAAGCGGGCTACAAGCGGTTCTGGGTTGCGGAGCATCATCATGCGGAGGAGCTGGCCGGGCCTTCGCCCGAAGTGCTTGTTTCTTATCTTCTGGCATCGACAAAGCGGATCAGAATTGGTTCTGGTGGCGTTATGCTCCAGCATTACAGCCCTTATAAAGTCGCCGAAAACTTCAACCTTCTGGCGGTCCTTGGGCGCGGGCGTGTTGATCTCGGCGTCGGCAAGGCGCCGGGCGGACTTCCATTATCAACCAAGGCGTTACAGCAGGAAACGAGCGGCGAAAAGCGGCTCGATTTCAACAGCAAGCTTGAACAGCTCAGCGCATTTCTTGGTGGTGACAAGATCGCATCGGGTCCTTTTGAAGGGTTGGCCGCAACACCTAAACCACAGGTGCCTGCGGAAAAATTTTTGCTTGGCGCAAGCCCAGAGAGCGCTTTGCTTGCCGCGCACTCCGGCTGGGATTTTGTCTATGCCGGTCATTTAAACGGCGATACTGCCAATCTGCAGAAGACGTTCGATGCCTATCGCAATGTGACTGGAAAAGTCCCGGTGCTGGCGCTTGGTGCAGTGGTTGCCGAGAGTCAAGATGTGGTTGATGCCGTGGTCTCGAAAATTAAAATCTTCAAGGTTCATCTCGCCTCCGGACAGTCAGTTTCGGTTGGTACGCGGGAAGCAGCGGCCGAGTTTGCGCGGCAGGCTGGAGAGACTGATTATCGGGTTGAAGAAAAGCATCCAAATGTGCTCGCAGGCTCGGCAAAGCAGGTGAAGCAGAAGCTCGACGAGCTGCACGAGCAATATGGGATGGCTGAGTTTGTGCTCGAGTTCCCCGCCGTTTCACATGAGCAACGATTAGCTGCCATCGAAAGCCTCGCAGGCGAACGTCTGGCTATTGCCGCCTGATCCAAAGCCAATGGCTATAGGGAGTACCTCGAATGAGTTCCAAGCAGATTAGATTCGGTGTGATGCTGCAGGGTGCAGGAGGACATATGAATGCCTGGAAACACCCATCCGGGCCGGCAGATGCCAGCGTGAACCTGCAATTTTTCATTGATACGGCGCGTAAGTCCGAAGAGGCTGGCATCAGCTTCGCTTTCATCGCAGACGGGCTCTATATCAACGAGATTTCCATTCCGCATTTTCTAAATCGCTTTGAGCCTTTGACCATCCTTTCGGCGCTCGCGGCAAACACGAAGCGCATTGGTCTCGCGGGCACAGTTTCTACGTCCTATAGCGATCCGTTTACGGTCGCACGACAGTTCGCATCGCTTGATCTCATCTCAGGCGGGCGTGCGGGCTGGAATGTGGTGACATCGCCGCTCGAAGGGTCAGGCCGTAACTATGGCAAGCCACATCCCGAGCACGCTCTGCGTTATGAAATTGCCGATGAATATCTTGAAGTGACCAAGGGCCTCTGGGATTCATGGGATGAAGACGCCTTCGTTCGTGATCGTGAGAGCGGACAGTTTTACAAGCCGGAAGGTTTTCATCGGCTCGACCACAAGGGGCGCTTCTTCTCGGTTGAAGGACCGCTCAATATTCAGCGATCGCCTCAGGGCCAGCCTGTTATCTTTCAGGCCGGTGCTTCCGAAGCGGGTGTCGGACTTGCGGGCAAACACGCGGACGCCGTCTTCACCAATGCGGGTACCATCAAGGACAGCCAGACATTTTATGCGCAGATCAAAGCAAGTGCGGTTGCCCATGGGCGTTCGCAGGACGATGTCGGCATTTATCCGGGCATCGGCCCCATTGTTGGACGAACCGAAGTTGAAGCTGAAGAGAAATATCAGGCGATCCGCAATCTCGTAAGCATCCACGAAGCGCTATCCTATCTCGGTCGTTTCTTCGATCACCATGATTTCACCGCCTATGATCTCGATGCGCCTTTCCCTGATCTTGGTGACGTCGGCAAGAACAGCTTCCGTTCGACAACCGATCGCATCAAGCGGGACGCGGCTGCAAACAAGCTCAGTCTGCGCGAAGTGGCGCTGAATGTGGCCACACCACGCACGTCCTTCATTGGTACGGCAGAGAAAATTGCAGACGAAATCATTCTTTGGAAAGAGCAGAAGGCCGCTGACGGTTTCATCCTTGGTTTCCCGGTGATTGCCGAGGGACTGGATGATTTCATTGCCCATGTTCTGCCAATTCTGGAAGAGCGCGGATATCACGAAGGCAGCCTGAAACACGATACGCTGCGCGCAAATCTTGGGTTGGAGTATCCGCAGAGCCGCTATGCGAAGCCCGTTGAAAGCAATGATGTCGGAAGTCACCGAAAGGGTGCGGCATGAATATTCAACGGTCGCCAGACGTAAACCGGAAACTGGAAATCGAGGCAGGTCTTGCCTCGTTTATCGACGAGTTTATCGCTTTGCGTCGCGACATTCATACTCATCCGGAACTGGCGTTCAAGGAAACCCGGACGTCTGCTCTGGTGGCAGATTATCTCAACCAGTGGGGCTATGACGTTACAACTGGCGTTGGTGGTTCTGGTGTGGTTGGCACATTGAAACGTGGCAACTCGAACAAGACCATTGGCATCAGGGCGGATATGGACGCCCTACCGATCGTCGAGGCGACTGGCCTTGATTACGCAAGCAGCAATTCCGGTGTGATGCACGCATGTGGCCATGACGGACATATGACCGTTTTGCTGGCAGCGGCACGCTATCTTGCCCAGTCCGGTCGCTTTTCCGGCACGGTGCATCTTATTTTCCAGCCCGCTGAGGAGATCGGGGCAGGTGCCCGACGCATGATCGATGACGGCCTCTTTGAGCGCTTTCCGTGCGATGCCGTCTATGGGCTGCACAACTGGCCGGGTGTGCCCGCAGGGAAATTCGGCTTTGTCACAGGCCCCGCAATGGCATCGGTGGACCGAGCAAGAATTCGCGTGAACGGACGTGGTGGTCATGGTGCAGAACCACACAAATCGGTCGATCCGGTTGTGGTTGCTTCGTCGATTGTTCTGGCCCTGCAAACCGTGGTCGCGCGCAATCTCGACCCGCTCGACATGGGGGTTGTGACGGTGGCCTCCATTCATGGCGGCGATGCGTTGAATGTCATTCCGGCTCATGTCGACCTTGGCATTACCATTCGCTCGTTCTCGCAAACTGTGCGTGAAGAGTTGCGGCGGCGGATTGAAGCTGTCGCGCGTTCACAGGCCGAAAGCTATGGTGCTGTTGCCGATGTCAATTATCAGTGGGGTTTTCCTGCCCTGATCAACGCAAAAGCCGAGACGGAATTTGCGCGACAGGTCGCGCTCCGTACGTTCCCCAACGACACTGTCGTAGAAGATTTCAGACCGCGCACAGCGAGCGAGGATTTTGCCTTCATGCTCGAACAGAAGCCGGGAACGTATTTCTTCGTCGGCAATGGCGACAGTGCTGGTCTTCATAGCTCCAATTACAATTTCAACGATGAAATCATGCTTCCAGCCGCGCTGTTTTGGGTTCGGCTGACCGAAGCCTCACTGATCTGAGATTGCACGATTTCTTCAACATGGATGGCCCATCATGGCGGATGAATTTCTCTACACTTCAACGACCGATATTCGTGCGGTGCCGCTGATCGAGGCGCTGACAATCGAGTATGACACGCGCTACGGCACCTATTTCAATGAAGAGGGCGCAGCAGCCGAAATGAACAGATATCCACCGGAAGCTTTTGCGCCGCCGCACGGCAATTTCCTGCTGCTGCTTCGTGATGGCCAGACAATCGCTGGTGGTGCATTCATGCGCTACGATGATGTGACCGCCGAGTTCAAGCGTATCTGGACACATAGTGATTTGCGTCGGCAGGGGCTCGCCAAAAAAGTGCTCGATGAACTGGAAGCGCAGGCGCACCGTCAGGGTTACAGCCGTGTCTATCTGACCACTGGTTTCCGACAGCCAGAAGCCAGAGAACTCTATTTGAGAAATGGATATACGGCGCTTTTTGATGTCTCAGCCGATCCCGAAATTTACGGGACGTTGCCTTTCGAGAAAAATATTGAAAATATCGAAATAGTTGATTTTAATCTTTCTGATCCGGCTGCGAAGCAGGCTGCGTTTGGATAAGTAAATGATTGGGTGTCATGGTGGGTGTTATGGAAAAAACATCCGCTGTCGCCTGTTTAAATAGACTTATTTGTTTTGAAACGCGATGCTTCATCTCCGAAAATAATTTCAAACGACTTCCATGACAGACACGTCTGCAGTGAGTCATAAGTTGAATGAATATTCGGAGCAGTGTTGATCATGGCTATCGCTACAGAGTTTGCGGGTACGGACAGAGAAACAGGCTCTCGCGTCAGTCCCGGCGATTTCAAACATTATCGCATCGTTCCGGCACGTTATCCGGCCCGCGTCGCTGGTACGATCTTGGCCGCAGGCCTGATTATCGCCGTGCTGCAATCGGTTCTGACCAACCCCAAATGGGGCTGGCCGGTCTTTGCAGAATGGTTCTTGTCAGAGCCCGTCCTTGTCGGTTTGATGCGAACGCTGTGGCTGACAGCACTTGCAACAGTGCTTGGATTTGCACTGGGAACCGCGCTTGCGCTTGCTCGCGTTTCACGCTCGCCGCTGCTATCCGGTCTTTCATGGGCCTATATCTGGCTGCTGCGTTCCATCCCGCTGATCGTGCTGCTTCTTGTTTTGAACAATCTCGGATATCTATATGAAACGGTCAGATTAGGTGTCCCATATACGGATATCACCTTTGCCGAGTACCCCACCGTTCAGATTCTCAGTCCGTTTGCTGCCGCCCTTCTGGGGTTGAGTCTCAATCAGGCTGCGTTCTCATCCGAAATTATCCGTGGCGGTATTTTGTCTGTCGATCAGGGACAGCTCGAAGCTGCTGCTGCGCTCGGCTTGCCACGACGCAGACAAGCCTTCCGCATCGTGCTTCCGCAAGCCATGCGTACGATCCTTCCAACCGGCTTCAATGAGATCATTGGTCTCGCCAAAGGCACGTCGATGGTCTACGTGCTTGCGCTGCCGGAACTCTTCTACACGGTGCAGGTCATCTACCGCCGCAACCTCGAAGTCATTCCCCTGCTGATGGTCGCAACCGTCTGGTATCTGATCATCATGACGGTGCTGTCGATTGCGCAGTATTATATCGAACGGCATTTCTCTCGCGGTGCGCTGCGCAATCCGCCGCCAGCTGTTTTGACACGCCTTTTCGCTCGTTTCGTTCCAACACAAAGTCCCGTAGCGAGCAAGGCAGAGAATGTTGCACTGAGCGAACAGGATGCACGGATTACCGAAACACTTGCTGTCAGCGGGTTCACAGGTACGCGACGCGGTGCGGTGGATATTCACGGTGTATCGAAAAGCTTCGGTAGCAACCTCGTTCTCGATAATGTCAGCCTGCACATCAAGCCCGGTAGTGTGACCGCAATCCTCGGCCCATCGGGTTCGGGCAAATCGACATTGCTGCGATCCATCAATCATCTGGAACGTGTGGATGATGGCTTTATCTCGATTGATGACGAACTGCTGGGCTATCGCCAGAGCGGCAACACCCTCTACGAGTTGAAAGAAAAAGACATTCTGAAAAAGCGCGTCGATGTCGGTATGGTGTTTCAGAACTTCAATCTCTTCCCACATCTGACCGTGCTGGAAAACATCATCGAAGCACCGATGATCGTCCGTGGCCTGACCCGGGATGCCGCGACCGTGATTGCAAAACGTCTACTGGCGCGCGTTGGTCTCAGCGAAAAAATCAATGCCTATCCGCGTCAGCTTTCCGGCGGTCAACAGCAGCGTGTCGCCATCGCCCGCACATTGGCCCTCAATCCAAAAGTCATCTTGTTCGACGAGCCAACCTCTGCGCTCGACCCGGAATTGGTTGGTGAAGTGCTGGATGTCATCAAGGAGCTTGCACGCTCTGGCACCACGCTTGTCATCGTAACCCATGAGATCGGCTTTGCCCGTGAAGTGGCGGACACGGTGGTGTTCATAGAAGAGGGCCGTATTCTCGAAACCGGTAGGCCGGAGCAGCTTTTTAATGCGCCAACGCATCCCCGAACCCGGGAGTTTCTTGCAAAAGTGCTCTGACGCCAGTACGCCCGTTGTTTTTAAGCGCATCCCGAAAACGGGTTCCCACTTTTCGGGATGCGCTCAGGATCCAAACCACAACTCCCGACAATTACGATTGCCCTGACGGGGCAATCGGCGGGGATTGTTTGTCCAAAATTCAGATTATTCTCAGGAGTCATTCAATGAAATCAGGCAACTACAAGAACGCAATATTGGGCAGCTTTCTGGCAGCAGCAACGCTGTTCAGCGCGCCAGCCTTTTCCGCAGAACTCGATTTGAGCCCGCAACAGCCAAACCGTCTACGTACTGAAAAGAGCGAAGCCGTCGTCAATGCCGTTCCCAAGGATTTCAAGTTTGTGCAGGACGGCAAGTTCGTCGTCGGCATTAATCCTTGGGTGCCTCCGATCAGCACCTATGCAACTGATGCAAAGACTGTCGTGGCCTTCGATCCCGATCTTATTCAGCTGGTTTCCGATACATTGGGGCGCGAGCTTGTGCTGGTGCCAATCGCCTGGGCTGACTGGCCGCTTTCGCTTGAATCCGGCAAGTTCGATGCCGTGATTTCCAATGTGACCGTGACTGAGGAACGTAAGGAAAAATTTGATTTCTCCACTTATCGCAAGGATGAGCTTGGATTTTACGTCAAGGCGGACAGTGCAATTACATCGCTGAAAGAGCCAAAGGATATTGCGGGCCTGAAGATCATTACCGATCCCGGTACCAATCAGGAAAACATCCTTCTGCAGTGGGACAAGCAGAATGTTAAAGCTGGCCTGAAGCCCGTCGAAGTGCAGTACTACGACGACGATGCGGTCAAGAGCCTTGCGATTGATTCCGGTCGTGCGGATGCGGTTTTCAGCGTCAATGCAGTGCAGGCCTATGCCGCATCGCAGCACGGCAAAACCAAGCTTGTCGGGACGGTAAGCGGCGGCTGGCCGCAGACGGCCGAGGTGGCAATCACCACACGCAAGGGCAGCGGTCTCGCCGATGCACTGACGCTGTCGCTCAATGAACTCATCAAGAACGGCAAATATCATCAGGTGCTTGAGCGCTGGAGCCTCAGTTCAGAAGCCGTTGATGAGGCCAAAACCAACCCTGCCGGATTGCCGAAAAGCCGGTCGTAAGATCCGCTCGTAACGGGGTGAAATGCAAAGAATTCAGGTCATTACACAGAGTTTTACTCTCAAGGAGATGGGAATATGACCTATATCAGAAAAGCGGGATACTTCACTGCGGGCCTGATTTCAGGGGCTTTGCTGATGACCATTGCTGCATGGAGTGAGGGCAGATTTGATCTCAGTCCAGAACAGCCAAACCGTTTGCGGGTTGAAAAAATCGATAAGCGTATCGATGAGGTTAAGGACTTCAAATTTGTCAAAGACGGCGTTCTGACTATTGGCATCAGCACCAGCGGGCATCTGCCTCTGCATGACTATGCATCAGATTCCAAGACCGTCATCGGCTACGATGTCGATCTGGCACAGGTCATTGCCGACAGCCTTGGACGCGATCTAGAACTGGTTTCAGTTGCGTGGGCCGATTGGCCTCTTGGGCTTGCTTCCGGCAAATTCGATGCAGTGATTTCCAATGTCACAGTGACGGAAGAGCGGAAGGAGAAGTTTGATTTCTCCACCTATCGCAAAGATGAGCTTGGCTTTTACGTCAAGGCAGACAGCGCGATCAAGGAATTAAAGCAGCCCAAGGATATTGAAGGTCTCAAGATCATCACCGATGCAGGCACCAATCAGGAAAAAGTGCTGCTGGAGTGGGATCGTCAGAATGTTGCTGCCGGTCTGAAACCGATTGAGGTGCAATATTACGACGATGACGCAGTCAAGGATCTCGCCATTCAAAGTGGCCGTGCCGATGCGGTGTTCAGCGTGAATGCGACGCAGGCCTATTCCGCTGGCATCAATGGCAAGACCAAGCTGGTTGGCACGGTCAGTGGCGGCTGGCCGATCACCGCCGAGATTGCGGTCACAACGCGCAAGGGCAGCGGGCTTGCAGCTCCACTGACCAATGTTCTCAACGATCTGATTGCAAGCGGTGCCTATACCAAGGTTCTCGAGACCTGGAATCTCGGACCGGAAGCCATCACCGAAGCCAAGACAAATCCACAGGGCCTGCCGAAAAGCGGTTCGTGAGGGGCTGGGCTGGCACATGAGGGAACGCATATGCCAGCCCGCTTTAGTTTACATAAATGGAGAACGGTTCATGAAAGCAGGTGCCCTGTTAGTTGCTGCATGGGCGTTGTTAGGCGCTTCATCCCTGCCGGCCTTTTCGGAGGATGATTTTGATTTATCACCCGAGCAGGTTGGTCGTATTCATGTGCAGAAAGACGCCAAGGCAATTGCGGCCATACCAGCTGATTTCAAATTCGTCACGCCGGGCAAGCTGACTGTCGCCGTCGCGCCGGGCGGGCCGCCGCTGGCGGCCTATGCCACAGATGCCAAAACCGTTGTTGGTGCGGATGCAGATTATGCGTCGGCCATTGCGGAAAGCCTTGGGCTTGAACTTGAAAGCGTTCCGGTTGCATGGATCGATTGGCCGCTGGGTCTCGCATCAGGCAAATATGATGCCGTGATATCCAATGTTGGCGTCACGGAAGAGCGCAAGGAAAAGTTTGACTTTTCGACCTACCGGCAAGGCCTGCATGGCTTCTTTGTAAAGGCCGATAGTGGTGTTACCTCCATCAAGGAACCAAGGGATGCCGCAGGCCTCCGCATCATCGTGGGTGCCGGGACCAATCAGGAACGCATTCTCGTCAAGTGGAGCGAGGAGAATGAGAAGGCGGGACTAAAACCGCTGGAACTGCAATATTACGATGATGAGGCCGCCAGCCTTCTGGCTCTGCAATCGGGCCGGGCCGATGTGATTGTCCAACCCCACGCTCAGCTCGTATTCATCGCGTCACGTGACAAGAATATCAAACGCGTCGGCACGCTGAGTGCAGGCTGGCCGGATCGGTCGGACGTGGCAATCACAACGCGCAAAGGCAGCGGACTTGCCAATGCGTTGACTATTGCCACCAACAGCCTGATCGCGAGCGGAGACTATGCACGCATTCTCGACCGCTGGCATCTGAAAGAAGAAGCCCTAAAACAGTCGGAAACCAATCCACCCGGATTGCCGAAGTTCAAATAAGCTATCCGTGCAGCTAGAGCGCTTTTTAATCTGATTGAGTGAGATCTGCGCTCTAACTCCGTTTTCGCATTATCCGAAGCAAACCCGTTTCACACTTTTCGGGATGCGCTCCAATACCTAGGGACATAGCGTGCCAAAAACTATCGATTACTTCTTTTCCATCGGCTCGCCTTGGTCATATCTCGGGCTTGATACGCTTGAGGAATTGGCAGAGCAGCATGTGGTCGAAATCAAGCCCTATCTCGCAACCGTCATTGAGGAAAATGGCGGCATCATCTCGCGCAACCGACCGGAAGTGCGTCGCGCTTACGGTACGCAAGATCTGAAGCGTTGGGCCAAGTTTCGCAGCAAGCCGCTTTTTATTGATGGCCGTCCAGTTTTAAGCGATCCCACGCCTGCTTCCTTCAGTGTGATCACAGCCTATCTTGAAGGCCAAAACTGGCTACAGCTGACGTGGGTGCTTCAATATGCATTTTGGTCAGAAGCAAAGGATATCGGCAAACCGGAGGTTCGTAGTGCTGTTGCGGATGAAGCCGGATTCAACGGCGAATACCTTGTTGGGCGTGAGACTGATCACGACGTTTGGGCAAAGTGGAAGTCAGATCGTGAACAGGCCATCGATAAGGGCTTCTTTGGTTTTCCGACCTATATCTATGATAGTCAGATCTACTGGGGACAGGATAATCTCGGGTTTCTTTCTAGCCATCTGCGAGGGGAAAGCTATTAAACTCAATCGGCTGTATTGGAACTACAAATAAAGCAGTCAGTTCACTCGAGTTGGCGCCAAATCGATCGTTGGCCCGCGTCCTTCAAATCGCCTTCTTGATGGCATCCAAGCGGTCTGGACTCCGGTTCGAAGTTGCGGGATGTGTCGGTACTTTCAAACCGAGATTGTCCCGCAATGTCGGGCCATCATAATCGCTGCGGGCGAGCCCGCGGCGACGCAGCTCCGGTAGAACCAGCTCAGCAAAATCTTCCAGCCCCGCTGGAAAGATTGGCGGCATAACATTGAAGCCGTCTGCGCCATAGCTTTCAAAGCGTTCTTCGAGTGCGTCGGCCACGTCTTTCGCGGTGCCGACGATTTGAAGATGACCGCGCGCGCCTGCAACCCGCAGATAAAGCTCGCGAATGGTCAGATTTTCGCGACGGGCCAGTTCAAACAGAAGCTCCTGTCTGCTTTTGCTGCCTTGCGTTTCTGGTAACTCAGGCACTGGGCCGTCGAGGTCAAATTGGGAAAGATCGGGGCCAGACCAGCCCGAAGAGAGTATATTGAGCCCCACTGACGGGTGAATGAGGTTCTGGAGTTCGTCAAACTTGTCCTGAGCTTGTTGCCTCGTGCGACCAACAACTGGGAAAATGCCCGGCATGATCTTGATATCGCTCGCATCACGGCCGTAACCGGCGGCACGGTGTTTGACATCCTTATAGAAAGCCGTAGCTTCCTCAACCGTCTGCTGCGCGGTGAAAACAACATCCGCGCTTTTTGCAGCCAGTTCCTTTCCAGCCGCTGACGATCCGGCCTGCACCGTCACAGGATGTCCCTGTGGCGACCGCGGCACATTCAACGGCCCCTGAACCGAGAAGTGCTTGCCTTTGTGATCAAGCACATGTCGCTTGTTAGGTTCGAAGAACCGTGCCTGCTCCTTGTCATAAGAAAAGGCGTCATCTTCCCAGCTGTTCCATAGGCCCTTGACGACATCAGCAAATTCTTCCGCCCGTTCATAACGGTCGGCATGTTCGTAATGGCGGTCGAGATTGAAATTACGCGCTTCAAAATCGCTGGCCGATGTCACAAGATTATAACCCGCGCGGCCACCACTTAAAAGATCAAGCGAGGCAAACTTCCGCGCGATGTGAAAAGGTTCATTGAAGCTTGATGATGCCGTTGCAACAAGACCGATATGGTTGGTGATAGCCGAGAGTGCAGACAAAAGCGTAAGTGGCTCAAACTGTGCTACATAGCTATGGGCCGTGCGGCTTAGAATTTCGAGATTGTCGCCCCGGGTTCCCGCACCATCGGCAAGAAACAGCAGATCGAATTTGGCTGCTTCTGCCAGTGAGGCTACGTTACGGTAGTAGTCAAAATTGATGCCAGCATTTGCAATAGCATCCGGATGTCGCCATGCCGCAATATGGTGGCCGACCGGATAGACGAACAAGCCAAAACGCAGAAAACCCTCACGCTTTGCCATTTCAGGCGCTCCGGGCCTGAGATGGTGTTGCAACAGATAAGGGTGGCAGTTCCAGATTGGTGCGGAAGTCAGAACCGATATAATCCGTATCAATCAATGACCGGCGTCGAAGCTCCGGGATCAGACCATTTAGAAGCAAATCTTCCTGATCGGGATTACCAATGCCGTGCAACGTGAGAACGTCGACAGCACCTGTGTTGAAGCGTTCTTCAATCGCATCTACGAGTTGCTCCGGTGTGCCTGCAATCGACCAGTGACCAGTTTCCTGCGCCTCAATGATCAACTGACGCAAGGTCAGGCCTTCGCGCGCATAGCGACGGAACACTTCGACACGGCCCCGGCGACGGTTAATGCTGGTGATTTCCGGCAACAGGTTTTCCGGCAGCGGCTTGTCGAGTGGCAGCTCGCTCAGAGCGATATGCCCGCCAAGCATATCGGCAAGCTTGATACGTCCCTGATCGTAATCGATTGCCTCATGCTTGTCTTTCAGACGGCGAGCAACATCCGCTTCAGAAGAGCCAATCAGCGAATGAAGCGAGTTCATGATGAAGGGCAGATTGTTGCCACGGCCAAACTGTGCGGCGCGACGGCGCAATTCGGTGGCAAATGCCACAGCATCCTCGAGCTTCGGCTGTGACGTATAAACGACTTCAGCATAGCGGGCGCCAACCGTGACACCGGCGTCGGATTGGCCGGCCTGAAACTGAACCGGACGACCCTGCGGCAGAGGAGGCACATTCAGTGGCCCTTCTACGCTGAAATGCTTGCCACGATAGTTGATAGGGTGAAATTTTTCCGGGTGGACAGAGATATTACCCGACGCTTTGCGGGTGATTGCATCACTTTCATTTGCATCATAGAGCGCGTTGACGATCTCGATGAATTCCGCAGCCCGTTCATAACGCTCTTCCGGACTTGGTAGATCGCCACCAAAATTCTCCTCACCAACAGAGGAGGTCACAGCATTCCATCCTGTTCTTCCACCGCTCAAGTGATCCAGCGTCCCAATCTGGCGCGCGAGATTATAAGGATGCAGAAATGTCGTGGAGACGGTCGCAATAAGGCCGATATGTGATGTCGCATGTGTGAGTGCTGCTAGTGCGATCACGGGGTCTTGCGTGCCGGTGGTGCCAGCAAGACCCGCTGGATCGAGCTGGAGAAGGTCGGCTGTAAAAAGACCAGTGATCTTCTCGGCTTCCGCCTTCTTTGCTAGCTCTATTGCACGTTTGAATCCAAAGGTCTTGTCCTGGTCATTGTCTGCGGAAACAACGTTGCTGGCACCGAACAGAGTTTTCAGGCGGCGGGTGCGGGTTCTGGTCATGGAAGTTGCCTCAGGTTTTTAAGCTGCGCTTATCGTTGGAACAACATCGAGCAACGCGGGCCTGTAATTGTGCTGTGGTCGGAAAAAGTTGCTATCAACAGCGCTGCGGCCATCCAGAAATGCTGAAAACTTGCGGCTTTCCCTTTTGCGCAAGCTTTATCGTGCGGGTCGGCGGCGTTTGGGGTAGTTCGCCATCATAAATGGAACTTTTATCGAGAAAACTGAACGCGTAGGTCATCTCATCCTAACCCCGAAATTGAATGAAGTAGTAATCTATGTTTTTTATAGAATATTAATCGAGCAACGATCTTCCAATATTTGCACGCTCATTAAACGTTCATGCCGTGCAAACATGCGAGCTAAGAGGCACCGTTAAGGAAACATACTGTTCGATGGCAGCTTTTGCTCCCACTCAGCGCAAGTTGGACAGGATTTGTTTCAGCGGAGGCTTTCTATGGTTGATATTATTGTCCAGCATTCTCCATTGCACCCGGCCGCACAGCCGCTCATTGACGGGCTGGTTCATGAATATGACAGCCTTTATGCGGATATGGATCGCCCAGGTGGCGCGCGCACGGAAATTCTGCGCTATCCCACAGAGGCATTTACTCCGCCGCTTGGAGGTTTTCTGCTGCTTCTACGCGACGGGGAAACCATTGCCGGGGGCGCCTTTATGAGCCACGACGATGAAACCGTGGAGCTGAAACGTATCTGGACGGCATCACACTTGCGCAGGCAGGGATTGGCTCGTCGCATTGTACTTGCGCTTGAAGAAGAGGCGGGGCATTTGGGTTACACGCGAGCCTATCTGTCTACCGGCTTTCGCCAGCCCGAAGCCACTGCACTTTACATTGCTCTCGGCTATAGACCTTTGTTCGATACATCTTTAGACGCTCAGCGATATCGTTCGCTCCCTTTCGAAAAGCACATTGGTGCTAAGTTGGGCCAGCAAGCGTCATCGCCACTTTATCCCGCATCGGCCTCATTTGAAGAGGCAACACAGCGCGTGCAAGAGCGCAAAGCAGTGCAAGAGGAAAAAATTCTTGCGCGACTTCAAAGCTATCGTGAAACCGCTGCGTGAGAAGTGAAAAACTATGCCTCTTGGACATATTGAACATTTTTCCTTCCTCATCCCCGGTAGTCATCGGGAGAATGATCCTGCGCAAGGTTTGGAAGAGACGCTTCAGCTTTTCGAGCATGGAGAACGACTGGGATATGATAGCGCATGGGTGCGCCAGCGCCATTTAGAGCGAGGCATTTCATCGGCGGCCACCTTTCTTGCCGCCGCTTCGCAGCGAACGCAACGTATCGGACTTGGTACTGCAGTTATTCAGCTTGGCTATGAAAACCCGTTCCGGCTGGCCGAAGATCTGGCAACTGTGGACTTGCTGTCAAACGGCAGGCTGAATGTTGGCGTTTCGGTTGGTGCGCCGCCTTTTGCGCATCTTATTGCAGATTTCGTCGATGCCGCTCCCATCGCTGATTACAGCCATATACGTGCTGAAAAGCTGGCACAGGCCCTGCGGTCAGAACCGCTTTCGGGCGAGACTGAAGCGGGCAATGCCGCTGGAGCGCAAATTCCGCGTTTAAGACCCCTTGCCAAAGGGCTGACCGATCGCCTGTGGTATGGCGGTGGATCACAGAATTCCGCACGTTGGGCGGGGCAGGCTGGGTTCAATCTTCTGACGGGAAACATTGTCAGCGGTGAGAACACGGATGATTTTCTGACAGCCCAAAAAGCACTCATAGAACGGTTCCGTCAGGAATGGGTGCATGAACGTGTGGCGCGTGTGGCACTTGGTCGAGTGATACTGCCCACCGACAGTGCAAGTCCAGATGCGCGACTTCGTTATGCAAAGTTTGCTGCTGAACGTGACAAGCGAACGGGTTTCGCTCATGGTCCGCGCCGCACGCTTTTCTTGCCCGATATTGTGGGCACGACAGAGGAAATTCTGGAAACGCTCACAGTGGACCCTGTGTTGCCATTTGTGTCCGAGTTTCGGCTGGAACTGCCTTATGAATTTCATGCGGAAGATTACGCACAGATTCTCACAGATTTTTCGGCCCTTCTTCCGCACGCTGGCACGGGGAAGCCAGAGTTGGGCATCGTTCGTGCCAGTAGCCGTCCAGTCTATTCACTGCGATCTGACTGAAATCATGACGCAGTCTTGCGGTCTGCTTCCGGACGTCGTTTTAACAAATGGCTGGGTGACCGACTCATCAAATCGAAGCCTAATACGAATTGAAGCAAGCTGGATAGATGCGAGTGGTCCGCCCCCTGAAAAGTGACCCTTCTTGAAGTATGATTTATGAGTCTCAGAAGGATATTGAAATGACGGCGAAAAGACACAAGGCCGAAGAGATAGTCACGCTCCGTCCCAGCCAGCCTTTTGCAACAGAACCAATATCTGTCTGGCAATCTGGCCAAGGTTGATTGCAAGGAGAGCTGACTAAGCTGTTGACACTTGAACTAGAACAGAAACATGACGACAACTTTCTCCTTTTAGTCGCTTCATGGTTCTATTTTGCTTGTTCAACGCGCGAACCCGGTACGCAAAGCACCCACATTGCCGGGATTGATGTAAGAGCAAGCGCTGTGACGATGGAAAAGAAGAAGCCATAGCCGAGATACTGGGCGACATATCCTGCTGCCACACCACCCGCCATACTGATGAGTGCATCCATGCATTGGAACAGCGTGAAATCTACGCCTGCCTGGCGGGGGTCTGACCACACCATGAATTGTGCATAAAGCGCCACGAAGCCCAGTGCCACAACGCCGGATGAGCTGAGAATAGCGACGGCGATCAGTTGAACACTGGCGCTTTTCTCGCTCGCATGCATGGCGAAAAACAGGAAACACAGCGCCTGAAGCAACAGTGCCGCCGTGAGTATCTTCCGCACGCCGAAGGCGCGCACAAGGCCGCCACCGGCAAGCGCGGCGGCAAGTCCGACGAACATGCTTCCGGCGCCGTTCAGCAATCCGACGGTAGTGAGGTCGAGACCGGCATCAATCAGGAAGGGACCGAGCATCGCTAGCCCGGCTTTCTGAGCAATGACATAGACGGCCGTTGCGGCAAGCCCGCGTCGAATGTCGCCCCGTCGCAACGCTGCTGCCAGCGACGGCACATGCGGGCGTGTTTCCGCGACGGAGCCCTTGCTGGCGAAAAGTGCGAAGGGCAGGCCGAGCAGTACCAGAATGAGCGCCATTGTCCAGATGGCGATACGCCAGTCGAATGCACCGACGAGAACCAGAAACAGGCCTGCACCGATTGCGGAGCCGAGATAGGCACCGCCGACCTGTGCGGCATTGCCCCAGCCGTAATTGTCTTCCGACAGGCTCTGCACCGCATAGCCATCGCAGGCGATGTCGACTGTCGCCGTTGCAAAGGCGATCAACATCAATATGCCAAGAAGCGGATAGACCTGTAACGGGTCGATAAGCCCGATGATCAGCAGGCCAATCACCGAGAAAGCACCGCCGCCGAGAATGATGGTTGCTGTTCGGGCTTTGCCGCTGTGGGGGAGCCGGAAGCGTTCCACTGCCGGCGCCCAAAGAAACTTGAGCGCCCATGGCAGAATGATCAGTGAAACGAGGCCGATGCGATCAAGCGGCACACCGCTATCCCGCATGATCGCAGGCAAGCCCGTCCATGTAATCCCGCCAATGACGCTCTGCGCGACATAGAGCCCGCTGATTGTCAGGAACACGCGGGCAGGCGTAACGGGCTGTGACGGCATGTCGACCTGTTTCTGCACCGAAGCCATCAGAAGCGATAACGCAGGCTACCGAATATCTGGCGGCCATCCTGCTGGTAGCAATAGCCAGCAGTGCAGACCGGGTCGCGATTGTCAAAGATATTCTTCGCATTCACTTGCAGCAGCATGCCGTCGAGCTTCGGATTGCGATAGCTGAAGTCGTAGGAAAGGGCCGCATCCACCATCACGCGCGAGTCGTTCTTGAAGGTGTTTTCGTCGTCGCCATAGCTGGAGCTGACATAACGAATGCCGGACCCGAAGCCGAGGCCAGCCAGCACGCCGTTCTCGATCTTGTAGTTGCCCCACAAGGACAGTACGTCGTTGGGCGTTCCGGAAAGCTCGTTACCTTCGGTGCCCTCGGTACCGCCTTCGATCTTCACGCGCAGATGGGTGTAGGATGCGATGATACCGAGACCGTTGTCGAGTGTGGCATTGGCTTCCAGCTCGAAACCGCGCGAGTTGAGATCAAGTTGGCGCTGCTTGTTGCGATCCGCAGAGGCAACCAGCACAACGCCATCTTGCTGATCAATGTCGAAGACAGACGCGCTGACCATGGCGTTATAGCCGGGGATTTCGTATTTGACGCCGACTTCCTTCTGCTTGGCGATGGTCGGCTTTGCCACATGCTTTTCATCGCTGGCGAGATCGTCATAGACGAAGCCGATATTGGGCGAGAACGAGGTCGAATAGTTCACATAAGGAATGAAGCCCCATTCCGTCTTGTAGGCGACGCCGACACGACCGGAGAAGGCGCTATCCTTCTGCTCGCTTTCGGAAAAGTCCACATCGGTCGTATTGGTTTTCACCCAGTCGTAGCGACCGCTGCCGAACAGGGTGAGATTGTCCCACTCAATCTGGTCATGGGCGTAAATGCCGACCTGATTCATCTTCTGGCCGCCATAATAGGGCGCATCCTGCGACTGCATGTCCTCGGCCGATACGTAGGACAGGCCGCTATAGGCGTTATAATCCGACCAGCCATAGTCGACGCCTGCAACGGCCTTGTGGGTCAACGGGCCGGTGTCGAAGTCGAACTGCGCCATCGTATCGACGACGAGATTTTTCATCCGCTCGGTATAGTGCCCCCAGTAACGCGAAAGATCAGCACTGCCAGCTGTCGCGTAATGGCCGCTATATTCCAGATCGGCATCGACGTCGCTGTAACGCAGGTTCTGACGAATTGTCAGCAGGTCGTTGAAGCGATGCTCGAATTCGTAGCCGATGCGGCCCTGTTTTTGCACGAAGTCATTATAGGCCGGATCGCCTTCGTAAATATCCGATACCTCACCATAAGACGGATTGTAAAACGCCGCCGTTCCGCCGGTCTTGGAACGCGAAAACTCGCTTAGAACCGTGAATTTCGTGTCTTCGTCCGGCTTCAGCGTGAAGGCTGGTGCAATATAGTATTTGTCGTCAGGATAGCCGGGAAGCTCGGTATCGCTGATGCGACCGAGACCCGTGATGCGGTAGAGAAAGGTCTTCTCGTCATTGGCCGGGCCGGACACGTCGAAGGCGGCCTGATAGCGATTGTGGTTGCCGAACAGCAGTTCCACTTCGCGGAAATCTTCGTCTTTGGGGCGCTTGGTGACAACATTGACGATACCGCCGGGGCCGCTGACGCCATAAAGCGACGAGGCCGGGCCCTTGAGCACGGTGATGCCTTCGATGCCATAAGGCTCCGTCTTCAGCCAGGCCGACGGGCCGTTTATGACGCGAAGGCCATCGCGAAACATGCCGTTATAGTAAGCGGGGAAACCGCGCAGGTAGAACGCGTCATAGCGCGTGTCGAAGCCGTAATTGTTGGGATTGGCGCTTGCCGTATAGCTCAGCGCATCGTTCAGTGTGGTCGGCTTCTGGTCTTCCATCTGGCGTTGGGTGATGACGGAAATCGATTGTGGGATTCGGGTGATCTCCGTGTCGATCTTCGTGCCATCGCGGTCCTTCTTGGCGACATAACCATCCTGAACCAACGTTTCGTTGCTCTGCGACTCGATGGTCACGGTGTTAAGTATCAGAGGCTGTGAATCGTCCTGAGCAAAGGCGATAACAGTGGAAGCGAGAAGCGCAGAACTGGCAAGCGCAAAACAATGCGGGCCGCGACGAGCGTGAATTGGCATGGATGTCCCTCGATCAACAGTTTTACGTCGCCTGGATTCCCCAGCCTGGCGATTCTAATATGAGTCAATTACTCCACTAAAAGAATCTCCTCGTCAAAGTCAAGCACGATAGACCCGGCCGACCGCTTCAGGCTTCAACCCAGATCGATGGGGCAAGGACTTGTGGTGTCAGCTTGTCGTGTTGAATATTCTAGCAGCAAAAGGTCCGCTCTTGTGAAGAGCTTCGGGCGCTAGAATCTATAAACCTTTGACTGGCAATCAGCACCTGACCCAATGGCCGGCATTCTCGTGAATTGTATTCCGCCAGGCCTCGTACAAACCGAAATTTCAATGAGCAAGAACGCGATTGCGCTTTCGGTATCGAAGATTCCATTGAAACGTCTTGGCACAAATGGCGATATTGCAGCCCGGATCCTGTGGATAGCATTGGAGGAATACAACTTCGTCACCGGCGCTGCATTTGATGCCTGCTATGGCGGACGCTCCAGCTATTAATTCCGGTCGGAAGCACCCGGCATATCTCTTGGGTGCTTTGAAAACTTAATAATCGGCCTTGAGCAATTGCTATAGTTTTAAAGCAGACAGAATCTCAATGTTGCGGTCCGAACCCACATCGCTGATATCACGTCCTAGCGACTCCACGTAAGAATCGCGTTCGAGATTGAGTCTGATAATTTCGGCTTCATATTGGGTTACAACAGCAGTCAGCCAGCGGTTTACTAAAAAATCTGGATCTGCAAGTTCGATATTGAACCGTTCGAGATATCCATTTGTTCTTTCCGCGTCATACCATTGGCCACCCACAACCCATTGATTGACCGTAAAAAGCCGTCGCAACTTGCCGCGCGCATCGACGCTAATGGCAATCAGATGGCAAGGTGAACTTTCTGGTCCGTCTGGACGGACGAAGCAATGAAAATGGCCATGTTCCCCCTGGCTTTCAGCATCGTCGTGGCAGTGATAATACCACTGAGCGCTAGTAGCGTGATCATAAACGTCCTTTTCAGGATAATGTTTCCATGTCTTGAGACCTTGCGCAGGCAATATCCTCAGGAGCACACCAGAACCCGATTTTGCGAGAATATTCTCACAATAGGCCATTTCCTGCGCTGCTCGCTCTTTTGCCGCCGAGGATATCAAAGTGCACCCGCTGAACAGGGGTTGCCGCCAGATACAGCGTTAGAGCGAACCGCCGGCTCAGGCGTGGGAGCCGTTCCGCCACTATATTCGTCGGCGAGATTGTCGTAGCTGCGCTGTCCCGGCACTTTAGGTATGGCTGCGGCGCATGGATTAAAGCTTTCGTCCTGCGCGATGGCCGGTTTCGGCGCTTCGCTGGTTGCATAGTCGGCAACTATTGCACCAAGGACCGTGACGAGGGAAGCACCGAAAAGGAGAGTGTTTTTCTTGCTCATATTCTCTTGAATCCATCGAGACCAAATAGGGGGCGCAAAGCAATTCCCAGTAGGCTTCCCAGGAATGCCATGACAAACCACACCCAGCCATGCAGGCTGCCGGAAGCGATGCCGCTGAAAAGCGCCCCGATATTGCACCCGAATGACAGGCGCGCGCCATAGCCCATCAGCAGACCGCCGACAATGGCGGCGAGATAAGAGGCGAAATGCACTTTTGCCTTCTCGGCAAATTTACCAGCCAGAGACGCCGCGAGAGCAGCGCCGAGAATGACGCCGAAATTCATTACCGATGTTACGTCGAAGAGAACGCTCTGGCTCAAGGCCCGTGCCTGCGCTGGATTCTGCCAGAAGGTCCAACTTTCGACAGGGATGCCGACGGCGTTGAATATTTTTGCGCCCCACAAGCCGAAGCCATAGGTCACCGACCACGGATGCCCAGCGAGGAAAAGCGTCAGCACGTTGCCGAGAGCAAGCACCAGGGCTGCGATAATCAGCGGCCAAGGTCCATGGAGAAACCTTGCCGGGGTCAAATCCGCAAGGCCGTTGAAAACAGATTCAATATTACCGTACTTGCGCCTTTCGACAGCAGCCAGAATGCCGATGATCGCGGCAATTCCGATAAGCGTAATGGCAGTACCTGAAACCGGGCCGAAAGAACCGCCCAGGGTTATGAGGGGCAATGACGGCAGAGAAAGCCAATAAGACAGATGTGCTGTTGCAACCGTAGCGCCGGTAATGAAGCCCACCAATGTCAACAACATACGGCTGCTTCCGCCTCCAACGGTGAACAACGTGCCTGATCCACACCCGCCGCCGAGCTGCATCCCAAGGCCGAAGATGAACGCACCCAAAATGACCGATACACCAACCGGCGCCCAGGCGCCGACCAGCGAACGATCAAACGGGTTGAGCCCATTCAGAAGTGGTATAAAGACAATCGCGGTCAAACCGATCATCAAGAATTGCGCCCGCATGCTTCTGGATCGGCCTTCTGTGGCAAAACGCCTCCAGCCACCCGTGAAGCCGAATGACGCATGGTACAATGCAAGACCGAGCATGGTGCCTGTCATAAAAAGCATTGCTTGCGTCAGACTGACGAGTGTACCTATCACGGCGACACCTGTGCCCATTACCGCCAGAACTGTCAGGAGAGGTGGAACACTCACCTTTGGGGATTGAGGCAGCGTGTTTGCCGCAAAAAATGCCATAATATTCTATTCCTCTGTGCAGGCGTCCTTATCCCACGATTGACCCCGGTCGGAAAATAAATGCGATCCCTAAAGCCAGCATTTCGGGGAAAGTTTCCGCGGAATATATGAGATAATAAGTAATTTCTTCCTTTAGTGCGAATGTTTCACTGGTTACTTTCCAACGGACACCTTTGAAGGACCGCGCTTTGAAACCGAGACCGTACCGCGAAGCTATAGTCGCATTCGCACTTCTTTTCTCTTCAATCTACTATAGCACCGCGACCGTTTCCGCTTATGCTGAAGAGCAGCGCGCCCAACTGGTTCAGTATACGCCTAGCACTAACCTCAAAGCTCTGGCTGCCAACGGAAAGACGGTCGTATTCTTCTTTGCGACGTGGTGTCCGAATTGCATTTTGACCCTGACGGAACTCAAGGAAAAATGGAACGAGATATCGCCCGATATCACGCTTGTGATTGCGGATTATGATCAGGAGACCGCGCTTAAAGCCGAATATGGTGTTACTTATCAGGACACATTCGTGCTCCTCGATAAAAACGCAAAAAGTGCAAGGCTCTGGAATGCAGGTGGTGTCGTCGGGTTGAACCAGAACACACGGCCACAATGAGCCTTCTTTTCGCTTTTATCGCCGGCGTGGTGACAATACTGTCACCGTGTGTATTGCCGCTTCTGCCGGTTATTCTTGCCAGCACTGCGCTTGACGGTCGGTCGCGTCCGATCGGCCTCATCATCGGCTTTGCAGTGTTCTTTACCGCCATTACCCTGCTTCTCAGCGTGTTTGTGCGCCAATTTGCGGTGTCGCCGGACGTTCACCGCACATCTGCTGCGATCATCTTCATCGTGCTTGGCATCATTCTGGCAGTGCCTCCCCTCAAAGCTGCCTTTGAAATGAAGACATCCCGGATCATCGGGCGGTTTGCATCAAACGGCAGAGTGGCGAGCGGTTTCGGAGGCGGTTTCGTCACCGGAGCAGGATTGGGTCTCGCATGGACGCCATGTGTCGGCCCCATCATGGCCTCAGTGATAACATTGGCACTCAACCAGCAGAGCACCATGGCTTCCGCCCTGACTGCAATTGCCTTCAGTCTCGGTACGGCCATTCCCATGGGACTCGTTGTCCTGCTTGGTAACCGGGTTTACAGCCGTTTGGGTTTTCTCAAGAGACATAGCGCGTCAATCCAACAAGGTATGGGAATACTTATTTTGCTTGTTGGCCTTGCCATCTGGTTCGGCTTTGACCGCACAATCCAGGCGATTTTGTTCCAATCGTTTCCGGGCTGGGATAGTGCCCTTACAAGCTGGGAAAAAGCGGCGGCAAATTGAGTTTTGCAGAATGAGCTTACAGGAAAACAATTTACCCCTAACAGCCTGATAATTGGCAGGCTATTCATTGTTTTGAGCGTGGCTTTCGTGACAATTCGTCCTGTAAGTTTCAGGAGATATCGCAATGTCGACCCAATCAGCAAAAACCCTTCTCGCCGCCAGCGCTCTGTCGGTACTGGTTCTCGGTGCCGCTCCGGTGATAAGCCCGCTCATCCCGAATTTGCCTGTTAACGCCGAAGCGTTTGCTCAGGAGGCGGCAACTCCGATCATCATCAATGGGCAGCAGTTTAAGGAACTGGTAGATAAGGGAGCCAAGATTGTCGATTCCCGTCAGCCTGCAGCTTATGAAAAAGGCCACATTCCGGGCGCGGTCAATCTGCCTTGGGCGAAGCTCAATGTCTCTGAACGCGATGGCATTCGTAACGAATTTGCCGAAGATTCGGTCTTTGAAGACGTGATCAGCACTGCTGGATTGAAGGCGGGCGATACGCTTGTCATTTATGACACCAATTCGCTGCCCGGTCGCGCATTTATCGCGCTCGAATATGCTGGTTTCAACAATATCCACGTTCTGGATGGGGGTGTGGGTGCGTATTCTGGCGATCTTTCGACTGAACCTGTGCCGGTTCAAAAGAGCGATTTCAAACTTACCGATAAGCACGATGTGCGCGTCGACAAGGCCTATGTTGAATCGAAGCTCAAAGCTAAGGACACGGTTATTGTCGATGGACGTAATGCCGACGCTTTTGTCGACGGTCATATTCCCGGCGCCAAGTCGATTGTCGCAGCCAATCTTTTGACACAGGACAAAAAAGTTCAGCCCGAAGATGTAATCAACAATCTGCTCGCTGCACGCGGTATCGACAAGAACAAGGAAATCCTTTCTTACTGCGGTAGTGGCGTGGCGGCTGCCAATAATTATATCGCTCTGCGCAATCTCGGTTACACCAATGTGCGCATCTATGATGAAAGCTGGGACGAGTGGAGCCGCGATCCCAAGGCGGGTCAGTCGCTGGCCCTGGGAAATTATACTTTCTCAGGCGATGAAGTTTCCGCCGCATCGAAGGAACCGGGCCCGCATTTTCTGACTGAAGCGCAGGTCAAGGAACTGGCAAAAGACCCTGAAGTTGTTGTTGTCGATGTGCGCTCGCCGTCCGATTATAGCGCCGGTCAAATTCCAGGTTCGGTGAATGTGTTTTGGGACGCGACACTCGATGAAAATCGGGTACTCAAAAAGCCGGATGATCTGAAGAAGATCTACGCCGAAGTCGGTGTGACGCCGGACAAGAAGGTTATTCTCTTCACTCGCGGCGGGGTGCAGTTGACCCATAGCTATACCGTGCTTTCCCTTCTCGGGTTCAAGAATGTTGATTTCTTCACCGGCAAATTTGAGGGCTGGGAAAACGGAGCTTTAAAAAAAGGCTGAGGTCTTTTCCGCACTCATACAAATGAACCCGTCGCCCCGCTGTCGACGGGTTCATTGCTTCCAAAGCATACGTTACTCGCCGGCTTGAACCTGCCGTTCTCGACCAGGCGACGCCGGCCAATCGTAAGGCATCTTTACTATATTCTTTGAGATGCGCATCTTATGAGCACGATAAATGCATGATGTCGGCTAGGAAAAACAATTTATATTGTCTATGGAATTAGTGTATTATTGTTGGCTCTTACGTAAAACCCGACATATTCTCGCCCTCCAACGTCGAGTTTACCTGCAGACGAGTGCGGGACGTAAAGAGGGCACGAATGACCAAAATTGGTTTAAGAGGGATTTATGCGGCTGGTCTAATCGGACTTACGGTCACGAGCTCGGTAGCCGCATATGCTCAGACCCCGGTTAGGGGCGGGACATTTACCGTCGCTACGAATGGTCAGGAGCCCGCTTGCATCGATCCACTCATTAATGCGACGGCAGGAGTGATTGTATCGCGCAACTATTCGGATTCGCTCGTCTGGCAAACTGAGGACGGAAAATTTCTTCCGTGGCTTACGGAAAGCTGGACCATATCCGACGACGGAAGGGTTTATACCTTCAAAATCCGCAAGGGGGTGACGTTCACGGATGGAGCCAAGCTCGACGCTCAGGCGGTGAAAACAAACTTCGATTACATCGTCAATCCCAAGACGAAATCGCAGCTCTCAATGGCTTATTTCAAGCCTTACGAGAAATCGGTCGTGATCGATAACGATACGCTCGAAGTCCACCTCAAGCAGCCCTACAACTCCTTTATTAATATTCTCGCACAGTCTTATTTCGCGCTTCTGTCGCCCAAGCAGATTACGGAAAAGCCGGAAACGACTTGTGACGCGCCTATCGGCTCCGGCCCCTTCAAAATTGTGAAGTGGAACAAGAACAGCAACATCGAATTTGTTCGTAACGACAATTACAATTGGGGCCCTCCCGGCAGCCATGAAGGTCCAGCTTATGTGGAGAAACTCGACCTGCTCTTCATTGGAGAAGATCAGATCCGCTATAATTCCTTGCTGAATGGTGAGATCGACGCCGTCGATTTTGTGCCTCCTGAGAATGTCGAGGAGATCAAGCAAAACCCCGATTTCGGCTTCATCAGGGCAATTCGTCCGGGCACGGCCTATTCCTGGCACCTCAATAATTCCAGGCCACCATTTAGCGATCCGCGTGTCCGTAAAGCCTTGTTGAACTCGATCGATCGCGCGACGATTGTTGCGGCGTCTTCGTTTGGACAATGGGAGCTCTCAGATTTTCTAACATCTTCCACTCCCGATTTCGCCGCCGATCTCGGCAAGCATCTGACCTATGATCCGGATCAAGCCAACAAGTTGCTGGACGAGGCAGGTTGGACAGAGCGGGATTCCGATGGTATTCGCAAGAAGGACGGAAAACGGCTCGAAGGTTTCATCCCACTTGATGGCACCAATGCATCGCGCAAGCGACTGGCCGAGCAGGCGCAGGCTGGAGCACGCGCCGTTGGCTTCGATCTGAAAATTGAACTGTTGCCCTGGCAGCAACTGTCGGAACGCCAGCTCAAGGGCGATTACGATGTCAATGCAGGGCTTTGGTCGTCAAACACCGCAGATATGTTGTGGTTGAGATTTTCGAGTAAGAACATTTCCGATGGAAAGGTTTTGGGCCAGAACGCGGCATATTTCAATGATGCAACGTTCGATGATCTGGTTGAGAAAGCCCGCCAGTCAAGTGATCCGGAGGAACGCAAGGCACTCTATCGGCAGGCGCAGGAACGTCTCGTCGAACTGGTGCCCAGCGTGCCTCTTTACGGAGATCCGCGCACTGCGGCGTTCCAGAAACGGGTTAAGGGCGTCAAATTCGACTATGCGTATCTACAGCCCTACTGGTTTGACGTTTGGCTGGACGATGCAGCCCTATGAGTAATTTCCTTTCCCATCTGGGCTGGCGCCTGCTCCAAGGCGTTGGCGTCATGTTCGGTGCGGCGGCGCTCACCTTTGTTGCCGCGCGCATGGTTCCCGGAGATCCGGCGCAAGCGATTGCTGGTGGCCCGGAAGCCTCTCCTACGCCCGAAGTGCTCGCGCAGATCCGGGCCGAATATGCACTGGATGCACCGCTTGTAACCCAGTTTATTCAATATGTGACAAAATTTCTGTCCGGCGATCTCGGCATGTCTTACCGGCTCAATATTCCTGTCCGGGACGCCATCATTGAGCAGGCATGGCCGACACTTGCGCTGGCGTCTTCGGCCGCGCTGATTGCGGTTGGGCTTTCCGTGATTCTGGCGCTGGCAACGGCGGGTCGCAACCCGGTTATCAGAGCCGTTTCTTCGGCGATCGAGCTTACATTCGCGTCGATGCCGACTTTCTGGCTTGGGCTCCTGTTGCTCACGATCTTCTCCTACAAGCTCGGATGGCTGCCCGCGATTAGCAGAACACATCCACTGGCATTGGTGCTGCCAGCACTGACACTGGCGCTGCCGTTGGCGGGTTCCATGACGCAGGTGCTGCGTCAGGCCTTGGAGGAGGGGCTAGACCAGCCATTCGTATTGAGTGCGCGAGCGAGGGGGCTGGGTGACTGGAGCATCCGCACGGGTCACGTCCTGCGCCATGCACTGCCGCCCTATCTCACGATGGCTGGGTATCTTGTGAGCAGCTTGCTTGGCGGGACCGTCATTACCGAGATGCTGTTCAACCGGCAGGGCATCGGCAAGTTGTTGTTGCATGCGGTGTTGGGGCAGGACCTTCCAGTCGTTATGGGTGTGGTGCTTCTGGCCGCACTTGTCTTCGTGACAATCAATTTGATCGTAGACTTGCTCCATCCACTCATCGATCCGCGTTTGAGGAGTTTTGCTCAATGACAGCTTACGACACATTGGTCATAGAGCCTGCGGCGTATGCTCGAGAACGGTCGCGGTTCGGCGTCGTGTTTGTCGCTTCATATTGGGTGTATCGTCATGCGGCCCTTTCGCTATCAGGCGCGGTGCTGCTGCTACTGGCCGTGAGTGCGCTTTGGCCTTGGTTGCTTGCGCCATACGATCCATTTGCCGTTGATACGCGTAACATCCTTGCTGCGCCCTCGTTCAATCATCTGTTCGGGACCGACGAGAATGGCCGAGATGTGCTCAGCCGTATCATCTATGGCGCGCAAAGCTCACTTCGGCTGGGCTTCGGCGCTGTGCTTATTGCGCTGGTGGGCGGTATTGCGCTTGGTCTCGCGGCGGCGCTTGGCAACCGTCTGGCAGATGTCCTCGTCATGCGCACCGTTGATATCGGTCTGGCGTTTCCGGAATTGCTTCTGGCGTTGATCGTGATTGCGCTGATCGGGTCGGGACCAGACAGCGCACTGATTGCAATCGGCATCGCAACGATCCCAAGCTATGCGCGGCTAACGCGTGCGCAAGCGCTCGGCGTAAGCAGATCATCTTATGTAGAGGCTGCTCATGCGCTCGGGCTCGGTTATTCACGGGTTCTGTGGAGGCATATCCTGCCGAATGCGCTGCCGCCTATCCTCGTCGTCGCTGCGATCGGTGTCGGTACGGCAACGCTTGCGGGCGCTGCGCTCAGCTTCATCGGTCTTGGTGTGTCTCCGCCTGAACCGGAATGGGGTTCGATGCTGGCGGCGGCCCGCAACTTCCTGCGCCAAGCGTGGTGGTACGGAACTTTTCCAGGCTTTGCTATCATCCTTCTCGTTATTTCGACCTCCGTTTTCGGACGCCAGCTGCAAAAACGTCTGGAGGGCAGAGCATGAAGGAAGACCCAGGCTCGAATAGCGCCGAAACACTTATCGATGTTTCACACCTGAAGGTCAGCTTCGACGGTCTGCGTGAACCAGTCGTGAAAGATATCTCGTTCTCCATCGCGAAAGGGGAATGTCTGGCAATCGTCGGGGAATCCGGTTCGGGCAAAAGCGTCACGGCGAGGTCGCTTATCGGCTTGGCAGGCCGCAACGCAATCGTCTCTGGCGACCGACTGGCCTATAAGGGGGCAAATCTTCTCGCAAACAGTGATCGTTCCTGGCGGCGGATACGCGGCGCCGAGATTGGTTTTGTATTGCAGGACGCGCTGGTTTCTCTCGATCCGCTTCGCACCGTGGGAAGGGAAGTTGCAGAGGCGGCTCGCGTGCACAATCCCGATCTCAAGGGCAAAGCGCTTGAGACATTTGTGGTCGACCTTTTGAACCGGGCGGGAGTTCCCGAACCCGCTCGCCGTGCGCGCCAGCTGCCCTCAGAACTCTCTGGCGGTCTGCGCCAACGGGCGCTGATTGCAACAGCCCTCGCTGGCACTCCCGATCTTCTTATTGCTGACGAGCCAACAACCGCACTTGATGTCACCGTTCAAGCGCAAATCCTTTCGCTTTTCGAGACATTGAAACAAGCTGGAAAAGGGCTTCTGATAATCAGTCACGACCTCGCTGTCGTCAGTCGCCTGGCCGACCGCATTGCCGTCATGAACAATGGCCGGATCGTTGAGATCGGGACGGCGGATCAAGTTCTGTGCGATCCACAAGATGACTATACGAAGCTCCTCATTGCAGCGGTTCCGACTGGAAAACCTCGCGGCACACGCCTATCGGCAAAGTCAGCGCCGCCAGCTGTAGTGACACATTCGGCAACGGCTCAGATCGTGGCGCGGGTGGAGAGTGTCAGCAAACGCTTCCGGGGTGCAAATGCTGCTGGACGAAATGCGGTTGAATCCGTTTCATTTGAATTGCGGGAGGGGGAAACTCTCGGAGTCGTCGGGGAGTCCGGTTCCGGTAAGACCACAACATCGCGCATTCTGCTCGGGTTGACCCAACCGGATAGTGGGTTGGTGGAGATCGGAGGCAAGAACTGGTCGTCGCTTCGGGGACGTGAAAGGCTGGAGCTGCGCCGGGGAATTCAGGTCATCTATCAGGATACGCTAAGCTCGTTTGATCCACGCTATTCGGTTGGGCGTACGCTAGATGAGGCCATTTCCGTTGCCGGTATTACGCGCGCAGAGGCCAGAAAAAGGCGCGCACTTGAACTTCTCGACGCAGTCGGCCTGAATGCGTCCTTTCTTGACCGGTTCCCAATCGAAATGTCTGGGGGGCAGCGCCAGCGCGTCGCTATTGCCCGGGCGCTGGCGCCAGAGCCAAAAGTTATTGTCTGCGACGAGCCGGTTTCGGCATTGGATGTCTCGGTGCAGGCGCAGGTTCTGGATCTTCTCGCGGACCTTCAGGCTCAGACCCATGTGGCCTATCTTTTCATCTCGCATGATCTTGGCGTGATTAACCACATCAGCGACCGTGTAATCGTGATGAAGGATGGGCGGATTGTCGAAGAAGGCGAGACCTTCCACACCATGACGCAGCCGCGTCATCCTTACACTATGGAACTGATCGCGGCGATTCCGCGTATCAAAGGCTCCATCCAAGCAGGAATTCATGCATGAACGCCTCGACACTGTCTGAGCGTATCGAACGCGCTTCCAACCCGATTGAATATTCATTCGACGCAGTAGCAGAGATTTTTCGACCGATTTTCCGTCGCATTGCTGAAGGAGCACTTGACCGCGAACAGCAACGTCGTTTGCCTTTCGAACAGGTCGGTTGGCTCAAGGAAAAACGGTTTGGTGCTTTGCGGGTGCCGCAGCAATTTGGCGGTTATGGTTTGGACCATCGCAGCTATCTGAAATTGCTGATAGAACTGGCCGAGGCCGATCCCAATGTAGCACATCTTTTCCGAGGCCATTTTGCTGTGGTTGAGGAAAAACTCGCCGAACCCGATGCCAGCCGACGTGTGCTATGGCTGGAAAGGCTTGGGCGCGGAGATATTGTCGGCAATGCGTCGACGGAACCCGGTGACGGCGCTGTTGACAAGAAATCTACACGCCTCCTGGAAAGTGATGGTGCGTGGAAACTGAGTGGCACGAAGTTTTACACGACCGGCAGCATTTTCGCTGATTGGATTGATGCATCGGCGCGGCGTAGCGACGATGAACATGTGTCTGTCCTTGTCAACCGCAATCACCCCGGCGTAGCAATCGCCGATGATTGGGATGGCTTCGGCCAGCGGCTCACGGGCACGGGGACCGGAGTGTTTTCGGAAGTCCCGGTCGATGATGACGCCATTGTGTTGCGTTCGGAACGGCTTCCTTATCTCGGCGCTGTCTATCAGGCGGTCCTGCTTGCAGCACTGGCCGGTATTGCGCGATCCATAGCCAATGAAACGGCGGCCCACTTGAAAACGCGTAAGCGCATTTATAGCCATGGCAATTCGGATCTCGCGAAGGATGACCCACAACTCAAACAGGTGGTCGGCGAAATTGCCGCTGCTGCTTATGCGGTGGAAAATCTTGTGCTTTCCACCAGTGGCGGTTTCGCTGAGGCTCAGGCGGCTGTTCTCGCGCGCAATCCTGAAATCGCCAAGGCGGCGGCGCAGAAGTTGGAGATAGACGTGAACAAGGTGCAACTGGTCATTGCCGATCTAGTCCTACGCGCTTCAAGCCGTCTCTTCGACGCACTCGGCGCATCCGCTGTGCGGATAGAGAACGGACTTGATCGCCACTGGCGTAATGCCCGCACCATTCTCTCGCACAATCCTTTGGTCTATCGCGCACGTATCGTCGGTGATTATCACGTCAACGACAAGCTACCAGAACTTGCCTGGAGCGTCGGTATCGCCAATGGCGCCAAGGGAAACTGATCATGGCTGAGCTACTTTTCAATGCTTTCGTAATGAATACCGCCTCGCATATTCAGCATGGCCTTTGGCGCCACCCCGATGCCAAGCAGACCGATTTCGAGGATGTCGATGTCTGGATCAATCTCGCCAAGACACTGGAAGCGGGTTTTTTCGACGCGATGTTCTTTGCCGACGTGGTTGGACTCTATGGACCGCTGCATGGTGACTATGAAGTCAATGCGCGCGAAGGGCTTCAGATTCCAAGCAATGATCCTTCTGTGCTGATGTCAGCACTTGCCGTCCATACGGAGCATCTGGGGCTCGCATTCACCAGTTCCGTTTTGCAGGCGCATCCTTATGAGTTCGCGCGGCGGATTTCGACGCTCGATCACATTTCCAAAGGTCGCATCGCATGGAACATTGTTACCAGCACACAAGAAAATGCCGCAAGGAATTTCGGTCTCGAACGACTGACCGATCATGATGAACGTTACGTTTGGGCTGAAGAATATCTGGACGTTGTCTATAAGCTCTGGGAGGGATCATGGGACGAGGGCGCGCTGTTGAAGGATCGAGCGCGAGGCGTCTTTTCCGATCACACCAGGATTCACAAGATCCATCACGCTGGTCAACGCTATCGTGTGGAAGGTCCGCACTTGCCATCGCCATCGCGCCAGCGGACGCCACTCTTGTTCCAGGCGGGATCTTCGGGTGCCGGGCGAGCATTTGCCGCGCGCCACGCCGAGGCCCAGTTTATCGCGCCTCCGAACCCCGCAGCGGCTGCGGAACTCATCGCCGATACCCGGCGTCTTGCGCAGAGCTTTGGGCGGCGTCCCGAGGATATCAAATTCTTTCAGGGCTTTTCGTTTGTTGTGGGTAGTACCGAGGAAGAGGCTCGCCGCAAGGAGACGGAACTTGATGACTATCTGAGCGGCGAGGCCTTTCTAGCCCATTCCAATCTGGGTGTTGATCAAAATACGGGACGTCCATACCCGTCCGATATGCTTCTCGCCGAAATCCGGACCAATGGAGGACACAGCCATATCGAATGGCTCCGCAAAGCGACACCGGGACGCGAGCCAACCGTGGCCGATCTCGGTCGGCTGACTTCACGCCGTCATGCACGGCTTGTCGGAACTCCCGACCAGATTGCAGACGGACTTGAAACTTGGCGCGCTGCGGGTATTGATGGCGTCAATCTCATCAATTGGATGATCCCCGGTTCCTATGAGGAATATAACGCGCATGTTCTTCCGACACTGCAAAAGCGTGGCCTTGCCAAAAGCGAATATGCAGACGGTTCGCTACGCGCCAAGATGTTCGGATCAGACCGCCTCAATGAACGCCATCCAGCCATACGATACAAAGGCGCTTTTTCCTCACCCGCCAAAGAGCCTAAGAGGGTCAACGACTGAGATTATATACCTTCTAGACGGGCCGAAGATGTAAACTACGATCTAGGCTCAGGACCTATTAATTTTGATTGAGATGTGATTCACGGTTTCCTGAAGGAGACTGTGATGGGTGATTTGTTTTTGCTGAGCGCACGTCAGATGGCTCGTCTTGCGCCACATTTTCCGCTAGCGCACGGTGTTCCGCGCGTCGATGACCGCCGTGTTGTCAGCGGGATCGTCTACGTCATCAAGCATGGCCTGCAACGGAAGGATGCGCCGAAGGGCTACGGGCCGCACAAGACGCTCTATAACCGTTTCATCCGCTGGAGCCGGCTTGGCGTGTTCGACCGCATCTTCGCGGCGTTGGCAGGTGAAGGACCAAGGCCCGAGCGCATCATGATCGATGCCACACACCTGAAGGCGCACCGTACGGCGGCAAGCCTGCTCAAAAAGGGGATGTTCCCCGCCGTATCGGGCGAACCAAGGGTGGATTGAATTCCAAACTGCACACTGTCTGCGATGGCGAGGGACGCCCGATCATCAAGCTGCTCAGCGAAGGCCAGATGAGCGATCATAAGGGGGCACGCCTTGTTCTGGATGCCCTGCCGCCAGCCACAACACTGATTGGAGACCGGGGCTATGACAGCACCGCGTTCCGGGAGGCCTTGCAGGCAAAAGGCATCGAACCTTGCATCCCTTCGAGTCGGAGCAGAAAGGTGCCATACCCATACGACAAGCAACTCTACAAGAAGCGCCACAAGGTCGAGAACCTTTTCGCCAAGCTGAAGGACTGGCGACGCACCGCAACCCGATACGACCGATGCGCACATACCTTCGCGGCAGCCGTAATCTTCTGGCTGTGATTTAGCGAGTCCTGAGCCTAGTTGTCGTGCTTTATTTTGTTCAGACTCAATGTCAGATGTTTTTGACTGGCAATCAGTGCGTTTGATGTCCATGCGGTAGCAAACCAGACGAAAGCATGATTTCGACTGCAGATTATCTCGGACGCCCTATTACCGTTGCAAATAGAAAACGGCTCGTGCTGACCGTCAAAAACCGGTCCTTTAATGTACCGCTATAGACCGACGAAAGCACATCATGGTGCTCGTCACGCGATACGGCGATATTTAGCAGTGAACAGTTCATCACATTGTTAGGCGAAGAACCGGTATGGCGGGCGATTATCCAGAATTTGAATAAAGGAAAACACTTCACGCATGACGTGGATCTAAGGAATTGATATCGTGTTCTGAGCAATTAATATTCTTTGATGACTTTAGAATGGGCGGCCTACGATGGAAAAAAATAAAGACCAAATTGGCTCTGATCGACTTGGTTCGGCTTACGCGAAACATCGCATTTTGTTGTCGGTAACACCTGCTTCGCAACCACAACTCGGCGAAAGCGATCTCGATCCACGGGATTGGCTCGCCGCAATTGTTGACGGTTCAGACGACGCCATCGTTAGCAAGGATCTGAATGGCATTATTAGAAGCTGGAATAGAGGTGCCGAGCGCCTATTCGGTTATCATGCCGAGGAAGTCATTGGAAAGCCGGTCACGATCTTGATACCAGAAGATCGTCTTGACGAAGAACCAGCTATTTTAAGCGAAATTCGAAAGGGAAACCGAGTCGATCATTTTGAAACAGTTCGGAAGCGGAGAGATGGTACGCCAATCGATATTTCATTAACGATTTCACCTATTCGAAACATAAACGGCGTTATTATTGGTGCATCAAAAATTGCACGCGACATCAGCGAGCGCTTGGAGGCTCAAAGCCAACAAAAGCTCCATATGGGCGAAATGCGTCATCGCGTGAAAAATTTGTTCGCTCTGGCAAACGGAATCGTCTCATTGAGCGCAAGATCGGCTACGCAGGTTGATGAGTTTCGCGAGGTGGTTCAGGCGAGATTGGCCGCACTTGCCAGGGCGCATGAGCTGACGATGCCGACATGGGATGATGCCGATGTTACGATCTCGTCGGTCAGGTTGCAGAACTTGTTACATACTATTCTAGAGCCTTATGGTGAAAACAATTTTCATATCACGGGCCATGATCCTGCCGTCACAGGAAAGTCGCTGACAAATCTCTCGCTGCTTTTGCATGAGCTGACAACGAATGCTGCCAAGCACGGTGCATTAGCGAGTTCTGAACGCGAGCTTTCCATAGATATTCAAGAGTCGTCTGACACTATTTTCATTTATTGGCTTGAAACAGGTAATGAGTATCATGATGACCAACCCAGCGAGGGGTTCGGTACAAGACTGGAAAGGGCACTGGTGTCGGCCTTGAACGCAGACTTTGATCGATTGTGGGTGGAGAATACCCTCAAAATATCAATTTCACTTCCAAAAGCGCTACCCGAATAGGGTGTGCTTCCATGGCCATCCTTGGCGGACAATCAAGCAAATCAACACGTAAGGCGCAACCGGCTTCAATTTCCATCGGTCCAGATGTGAATGGCTCGTAGTCTGTATCATCGCTTGATTTATGGTTCAGCGATATCGGAAAAGCTCTGCATCAGGAACTGGCTCGCCCGATATGGCGGCTGTGATATTTTGGGCTGCAATCATTGCGAAGGTAATTCCGTTGCCGCCGAAGCCCAGAGCGGTAAAAATGCGCTTGTATCCGGGAACACGGTCGATGATCGGCAGGCCATCCTTGGTGACACCGAATGGAGCTGACCAGACATAGTCGGGCTTATCAATCGTCACTCCGATGAGGTCTTCCAACTTACGAATGATGATTGCCGCTTTATCTGCGAGTTTCTTCGAATCCTCATTGCTATTTTGTGCCTGTTCGTCTTCGCCACCGGCGATAATACGTCCAAACTCATCGGTTCTGAGATAAAGATAGGGATCTGCAGCTTCCCAGACGAGCATATCTCGTAACCAAGGTGGCTCGTTTCGCAACGGCTTTGAAGCCAACGCCCAGGTCGATGTGATACTGTGCGATTTCGCCTCCATTTGAGGCAGATATTCGTAGCCGGTGCAAAATACTGCATGTTCAGCAACCAGAACTTCGCCTCGACGAGTTGCCAAGGCTACGCCTGAAGGCAACTCTGCCATATCCGTAATCTCGACGGGCGAAACGATCTGGGCATTGCGGGTTAGAACCGTGTGCAACAACCCTGCGGTAAGTTGCGCGGGATTAGCTGATGCAGAAATGTTCGACAAAATTGCTGCGGGGCGGTTCAATCCAAAGCGCTCTAAGAGGACTTTGTGACTGAGATAACTGGTGCTGATGCCAATTTTGTTGCGCGCAGCGGCCTCGTTGGCAAGCGCTTTCGCCCCCATCTCATCGCCAGCCAGGTAAAGCGCTTGCTTTGCATGCATTTGGCAATTGAGCTCGAGCGCACCCGACAAATCAATCAGGTCCTGAACGGCCTGCGCTGATCTTAACCAAGCAGCATGAGCTCCGTTCTCACCAATCTTCCGGCTTAGTCGGGTCAGGGGGACGTCGATCTCATGTTGGATCATTGCTGTCGATGCTGATGTCGAGCCCCGTGCCGGAGGGCGCCGATCAACGATCAACACGCTTTTTCCCCTGCGCGTCAACGCTTCTGCCGTCAGTGCTCCGGATATACCTGCTCCGACGACGATTATGTCAAAAGCCCTTCGAGGAAGATGGGTTTCTGCTTGAACGGTGGAATTGGGTGTTTTTATCCAGAAGGGGATGCCTGTTCGAAGGTCGTCTTTCCGAGTTTCTGCATCATGATCGGGCATGAACGATCTCCTCCAAATGTATTCTACGATAAATTTGGCAAATACCCTCTGATATTCAAGGACGTCTGTAATTCTATTGCGCCCGTAAGTCCGCACATTCAGTCGTTATGCCGGACAGATATCAGACTCAATGAGGAACAATCACCCGGATGAAATGTTCGGTTTTCTTAGAGATGAGAAAGGATTGATCAATGGACGCGCCGCAATTTGATGTCAAATGTACTTGGTCAGCCTTAAATGGTGCCGTTCTTCTGCCAATCGGGGATCCGACAGAAATCCCGCCTGCTGAGCCGAAAAAGCAACCGAAGCCACCACCGGAATCAATACCCGATAGCGAACCAGCTAATCCGGATGAACCCGAGCAGATACCTCCTCTTCCGAATGCGGGGCAACCTTCACCGGAACCAAACAGTCCAGGCCAGCCAATGATGTGGGCATCTCGCGACGGTCGGGATAGGGCTGACACTCGCGAAGCATAGGCGGGGGTGCCGCAGTTTTTTAGAACGATCATTATTTCGCACCGTGCTGTTTTGCCCTTCTGGTCGCAGCGCGAAGCAATTCTTCTACATTCGCAGTGGTAGATTTATTGCCATTTTCGTCCTCGATGGCTGCTCGGATGGCTTCAACTTCGCTTTCCGTAAGGTGTTCAATCCCGATAAGACGTGAGCGCGCACCCTTTACAGATCTAAGTACCTCGTCCAGCTTTGCTTCCACAGCGGTGGAATCGCGATTTTGCGAGTTCTGGATCAGAAACACCATTAGAAAGGTAATGATCGTGGTGGCGGTGTTGATGACCAATTGCCAGGTATCGGAAAAGCCAAAAAGCGGGCCAGAAACCGCCCAAACGACGATGAAGCCCAAGGCACAGCCGAAGGCATAGGATGTCCCTGCAATTTCAGCGATGACTTGGGAAAGATGAGTGAAGAACTTTTCCATGATAATTCCTCTACAACTGAAGAACGTGCCTTTGTCTGCCGCCCAACGCCGCTCGAGGCTCAGCGTTCAGATAGAACTGACTTGTTCACCCATCGGTTCCGTTTCTGTGAATTTTCACTGAAAAGCAGGCAATTCGCCGAGGTATTCTGGTTGGAAGTAGAAAGCCCCCTACGACGAAGACTATGAAGCTGCCGGAACATTTATCCTGTGTAATCGTTGGGAAAACAAGGTCGATAGCAATGACTGCACAACGCAAAGCTAGCGATAATGCTCGTCTTGATAAGATGCTGACGACACCAAAAAAGGAACCGATCACCGGTTGAACGTCTCCGTGGCCTACAGGAACGCCACAGTTATGTCATCCGTCGAACGATCATACTGGCGATGCTCGTCATAACGTCATGGATTTAGCGATGAACAGTCAGATAGGTCAGAATTCGAATTCCTATCGGGATCGATCGTCGGGAATTTTGCGATACTTCCCGCGCATGATGCTCCTTGTCTTGGGTCTATTGTTAATGGTCCTGCTTATATGGGCCCTGTTGGGTGGCGGACATTTTACAACTAATCGAGAGGGAATTCCAAACTTGCCGGCTGGTGGCATTACGGAAGATTAAGGGCTCATGCGTTTTGACAACTCATCCCAACAAAAGCGGGCACTAAAGGCGGTCAGCCGTGGATGCCCTAAAAGCATTAACGGAAGGAAGAACCATCATGGCTAGCCAACCCGATAAGCACGCTCCTCTCACAGAAGATGAGGATATCAAGTTTCTGGCCGAGAATTCGGACCTGTCGCCTTTGCAGGCGCGTGATTTGATTGATCGCCTTGGTCACCGGGACCGACCGAAACTTCTTGCAGAGGCGAGGAAATTCAAAGCGGAAAGTTAGAGCGGCTGATAGAAATGTCAAAGCAGCATTTCTGACTAAATCGTCGGGAACAACCAGTAGGTGGCGTGAGTTTATCCAATCAGGTTCAATTCGTCACAGGAGCGAGGCAGCTATGGCTCTGCGCGCAAACTGGAAAGGTCTGTTGAAAGTCGATCAGCTTTTGATGCCGGTCGGCCTTTATACGGCTGTATCGACATCAGAGCGGGTTTCTTTTCATCTGATCAATCGCAAGACGGGTAATCGTCTCAGTCGTGAATTTGTCGATAGCGATACGGGTAAACCTGTTCCGCGAGAGGAGCAGATGAAGGGATATGAAGTTTCGTCCGGCAAATATGTCAGTTTCAATGATGAAGAAATCCAGTCTGCAATTCCCGAAAGCAATAAAACACTCAATATCACGCATTTCGTCAAATGCAGTGAAATCGACGATGTTTATCTCGATCGACCTTATTATCTGACGCCCACAGATGATGACGAGGTGTTTTTGCTTCTCCGTGATGGAATGAAAGCTGAAAACGTGGCGGCAGTCGCTGAGGCGGTGCTCTTTCGCCGTGCGCGTAAAATTCTCATTCGTGCGGATGGCGATGGCATGATCGCATCGACGCTGAACTTTGATTACGAAGTTCGACCCGTAAAAGAGGCTTTCGAAGATCTGGAAGCATTCAAGTTCGATCAGGAAATGCTCGATCTGGCCAAACATATTATCGGCACCAAGATGGGCCGCTTCGATCCGTCAAGTTTTGACGACCGCTATGATGCAGCACTAGCCGACTTGATTAAGGCAAAGATTGAAGGAAAACCTCTCAGAAAGCCTGAAGCTCCCAAGTCGGCCGACGTGATTGATTTGAAGGAAGCCTTACGCAAGAGCGCAGCCTTGAGCTCTCCAAAAAAGCAATTGGCTAAATCGGGAACAACCAAAGCGAAGCCCCGAAAGGCTGGATAATGGGACAGCCGCTCGAAACCTATCATAAGAAACGTGACTTCAACCTGACAAAGGAGCCCCGCGGCAAAGCCAGGCGAAGCAGGGGCGATTTATTTGTGGTGCAAAAACACGATGCGCGTCGGCTGCATTATGATTTCAGGCTGGAAATGGACGGAGTGTTGAAAAGCTGGGCGGTCACACGGGGCCCAAGTCTGGTCCCGGGCGAGAAACGTTTGGCCGTCCATGTGGAAGATCATCCGCTTGAATATGCCGGATTTGAAGGTACGATCCCCAAGGGGGAGTACGGCGGCGGGACGGTCATTGTGTGGGATAGCGGACAATGGACCTCGGTTGGCGATGCTCGCAAAAATTATAAGAAGGGGCATCTCGAATTCGAACTGAGCGGCGATAAACTGAAGGGGCGCTGGCATCTGGTTCGAATGCATGGAAAACCGGGCGAAAAGCGAGAAAACTGGCTACTCATAAAGGGCGAGGACGAGTTTTCACGAGAGGCTGACGACCCCGATATTCTTGAGGAGAAACCGCAATCGGTGAAAACTGGGCGAGTTATCGCCGATGTGGAACATGAAGCGCCGGGCTGGTCGTCCAAAACCGGACCGCTGAATAAAAACCGCGCAGCGAAGGAAGGCAATGCTGTGCCATCGTCGAGGCGCGCAAAGAAAGCTGCGATGCCGCCATTCATAGAACCTCAATTGGCGACATTGGTATCAGCCGCGCCCGGAGGAAGCCGCTGGATTCACGAAATCAAGTTTGATGGTTATCGCATTCAGGCGCATGTCGCTGATGGTAAAGTCGTGCTCTATTCACGCAGCGGGCTGGATTGGACAAAGAAATTTGGCCGTTCGATAGTCAACGATCTTCTGGCTACGGGGGTCCAGAATGCCATATTTGATGGCGAGATTGTCGTGGAAAATAAGGCGGGCCTGTCGGACTTTTCGGCACTGCAAAGCGATCTGAGTGACGGACGTTCGGACCGGTTCGCCTTTTATATCTTTGATCTGCTTTATCAGGATGGCCGCGATTTGCGGCAAGTGCCGCTCGTCGAACGCAAATCCCTGCTGACAAAGCTCATTTCCCATGCCTCGAGAACGCTGCGCTATAGCGAAGCCTTTGATGCCGATGGTGACGCTGTATTCAAGAACGCTTGTGGGCTCGGACTGGAGGGCATCGTCTCGAAATTGAGCGATGCTCCTTCTATTTCCGGGCGCAGCAAGGGCTGGCGCAAATCGAAATGCATAGGACGGCAGGAATTTGTAATTGCCGGATTTGTGCCTTCAACTTCGACGTCTCGCGCAATTGGTTCTCTGCTGTTGGGCGTTCAGGAGAAGAAAGGACTTGTTCCTGTTGGGCGTGTGGGAACTGGTTTTTCCGTCAAGCTGGCCAAAGATCTTTACACGAAGCTCACGTCGATACGTCAGGAACAAAGCCCGTTCGCAATAGAGCTGACCGCTGAAGAAAAACGCGGCGCGATATTCGTCAAGCCGCAAATGGTTGCAGAAGTCGAGTTCCGTGCCTGGACTGCGGACAGAAGACTGCGCCATGCATCTTTCCGCGGACTGCGTGACGACAAGACTGCCGAGGAGGTCACATTGGATAAAAGTGCAATGCCATCTCAGCCGTATAGGACATCCCACGAAGAAACTGATGTGAAGCTCACTCACCCCGATCGCGTGTACTGGCCAGAGGAGGGCATAACAAAACAGGGGCTGGTGGATTACTACGCCGAAGTCTGGTCACGAATTGAACCATTTGTTGTCAATCGGCCTTTAGCTCTGCTGCGCTGTCCGACCGGTATCGATGGCCAGCATTTCTTCCAGAAACATGCCTGGAAGGGTTTGAACGAACATATTGTTGAGGTGAATGATCCCTCGGAGAAGGATGAAGAACCTTACATCGCAATCAAGGATTTTGACGGTTTGATCGGTTTGGTTCAGGCTGCCTCGCTAGAAATCCATCCTTGGGGTTCGAGTCTCAAGGACTGGGAATTGCCGGATATGCTAACCATGGACCTTGATCCAGGGGAGGGGGTTGCCTGGGAACGTGTCATCGACGGGGCCTTTGAAACCAAAGAGCGGCTTGAGAAGCATGGCCTGACAACATTTGTAAAAACATCCGGAGGAAAGGGACTGCACGTCGTCGTGCCATTGAAGCCGAAAGCCAATTGGGACAGCCTCAAAACCTTTACCAAGTCGATTGCCGATGAGATGGCGGCAGACAGTCCTGATCGCTATGTTTCGACCATTTCCAAAGCCAAACGCAACGGCAAAATACTCATTGATTATTTGCGCAATCAACGAGGCATGACGGCTGTTGCACCTTACTCGCCACGTGCTCGCCCTGGAGCAGCCGTTTCCATGCCACTCGCCTGGAATGAACTGAATCCCGCTATCGGTCCAGCACATTTCACGATCCTGAATACAGCAACGCGGCTAGAAGTTTTGAAGCTTGATCCCTGGTACGACTTTCGCAAAGCGGCGACGGCTTTGCCAAAATAGTGGGAAAAGGTTGTATCTTGAGCAGCTAATGCTGCTTTTTCTCGTTGGCAAGGCTTTTGCGCAAAGTATCCATGATGTTGATGACATTGCCGCCGGTCGCCGGGGCGGTCGCTGCAGATTTGGGTTTTGTCGGCGTTTTAATTTTCTTTTTCTTGGCGGCGATCATTGACTGCAGGTTCTTCTGAACCGGATCCTTCAGCAAGTCCGGCTTCCAGTCCTCCGTTTTGCGCTTGATCAGTGTGCGAACCATGGAGAACAGCTTTTTGTCGGGCTTCTCCGCCTTGATGCCTGCGAAGTAATCGTCGGCTTTTCGAACTTCATCACCGAAATGCAATGTCCATAGCACAATACCTTGTCCGCGGGGCTCCAGAAGAACAGCTCTTTCACGCCGATACATGACCAGCCTTGCCAGACCACTGACACCGCTCTCGTCCATTGCCTCCCGAATAACCGCAAATGCTTCCTGCCCGACCTTGTCAGATGGTAAAAGATAATGGGGTTTATCATACCAAATCCAACCGATGCTATCGCGCTCTAAGAATTTTTCGATATCGATCGTGCGAGTACTTTCGAGAGCCACGGCTTCGAGCTCGTCGTCCTCGAGGAGGACATAGTCTCCCTCGGCCTTCTCGAAACCCTTAATTTCGTCTTCTTCGCGCACGGGCTTATGTGTCACTGAATCGACATAGCGACTGATCACCCGGTTGCCCGTTTTAGCATTGAGTGTGTGGAAGCGCACTTTTTCGCTTTCAGTGGTCGCAGGCATTATTTCCACGGCGCAGGTGACGAGCGATAACTTTAAATAGCCTTTCCAGAACGCGTGGGGCACTGGCTTATCCTCTTTTGAGTGGAGAATAACCAGCTAAAGGCTGGAAGGTTCCGGGTTTAGATGTTGATGCGGGAACCCACCGCTCCTTTGGGGTGTTATCTCACCGATAAAATCACGACAGAAAAATCGGGGATCGCATTGGCGAAGAAATCAACGGTCCGTTCACGCCTGATTCATACCAGTGATGCCGAACCTGGGCTGAAGCGTATTCGCTGTGGCAAAGGTTTTCGCTGTGTCGATAGCCAAAAACGTGCTGTTAGTGCGGCGAATAAAGCGCGCATTGCGGCCCTTTCCATTCCACCTGCTTGGAAGGACGTTTGGATATGTCAGAGCGAATATGGGCATATACAGGCAACAGGCCGTGATGCGCGTGACAGAAAGCAATATATCTATCATCCCGACTGGATGAAACGACGTGACGACAGCAAGTTTTCGGGCTTGCATTATTTTGGCAGCGATTTGAGCCAACTGCGCGAGAAGATCGATGCAGATATGCGTCGACGCTCTTTCTGCCGAGAAAAAGTTGTCGCGACAATTATCTGGTTGATGGACCGGTTGTTGTTGCGCGTTGGTAATTCCGCTTACGCGCGAGCAAATAAGAGCTTTGGTGTCACGACTTTGTGCAACCGCCATGTGAAAGACGAAGGAGCCAGCCTGCGCCTCGTTTTCACGGGTAAATCAGGTCAAAACTGGAACCTGAAACTGTCCGATCGCCGAATTACACGTATTGTACGCTCCATACAGGAACTGCCCGGTCAGCACTTGTTCCAGTATGTCAATGATGAGGGGAGTTATCACCCTGTTAGCTCTCAGGACATCAATGACTACTTGCAGGATGTCATGAAGAGCGAATTCACATCCAAGCATTTCCGAACCTGGGCTGCAACCGTCGGCGCGCTCGATGCATTTCAATCTATGGAACTTCCCGATAGCGAAGCCGCGAAGAAGCGAGCACTCAATCAGGTGATTGATAAAATTGCACAAGCCCTTGGCAATACGCGTGCAGTATGTCGGAGTGCTTATATTCATCCGAATGTCATCGAACATTGGCTTGAAGGCGTGCTGGCATCCGAAATTGAAGCAGTCGCCTCAAACCGGCTTGTGGCCCCTCGACTGAGCAAAGCCGAACGCAATACGTTGAAATGGTTGATCGTGTATGCCTAAAGTCGGAACCATTTTTCTTGCATGAGGTTAGTCATGGAATGACAAGGAAGGATATCACATGAGAACGGTCAAGTTTCTACTCGGCATTTCGGGGTTGGCACTGGGGATCGCTCTGGCTAGGGCCGCGTCACCGCAGGTGCCAAAAGGTGTTATTCCAGTCAAGCCATTTGACATCTCGCGCTACCTGGGAAAATGGTTTGAACTGGGCCGTATCGAAAACCGGTTTGAGCGCGGTCTGACCCGCACCTCCGCGGAATACTCTTTGAATGCAGATGGAACGGTACGCGTCGTCAATCGCGGCTTTGATCCTTGGAAGGGATGCACAACAAGCGCAACTGGCACTGCGCGATTTGTCGGTGCGATAGATGAGGGTGCGCTGAAGGTATCGTTCTTCGGCCCGTTCTACGGCGGCTACAATATTGTCGATCTGGATGCAAATTATGAATGGTCAATCGTGGTCGGATCAAGCCGCAACTATTTCTGGGTATTGTCTCGGTCTGCAGTTCTAACCACGGAGTTGAAGGCGCGCGCCGTCGCAGTGGCATTGCTTCTCGGAATCAATCCCGATGCGATCCATTGGATACCTCAAGAAAAGCCGCTTTGAGAATATCGTCTTTTCCCGAATGATGGATTGCCATTTCGCGGCATGATACGGCGCAACGTTCGCATGCCTTTACACAGGCTTCCATTCCATCCAAGGCGCGGCAACTATCGGCGCAGTCTTCACATATCCGCGCACAGAGCATACAGAGCGCGTGATGATAAGGACTTTGAAGCATCATCATCTGCGCTGAAGCTCCACAAATTTCGGCGCAAGCCAGCATGGTTCGGAAGTGCTTTGGTTCGACATGCGGCCCTCCACGTTCGAGGCAATGGTCCGACGCCATTTGTGTACAGGTGCGATGGCATTCGAGACAGGCACTGATGCAATTCATTAGCGTTGTATCGCGCATTGTCATTTTCTCCTATCCAATGATAGCTCCCAACAGCGAAGCCACACTTTTGTTTCAATGGAACAGCAAGCAATGTTGGCGGTTATGCACCAGACGCTCTCTGAGGAGGAGCCGATGGGCAAACGAAAATGGAAGAAACGAATTCGACGGGCGAAGGCTGGTCAGGAGATTGAGCAGGCCGCTGCACTTCCTTACCGGTTTGAAAATGGCAGCCTTAAGATAATGCTTATTTCATCGCGCGGGACGCGCAGATTTACCCTGCCGAAAGGTTGGCCGATGAAAAAACGCAGCATGGCTGATGTTGCGCGCATCGAAGCTCAGGAAGAAGCCGGAATTGAAGGAAAGGTCGCTCGTTCGACAATCGGCCACTATCTCTATTGGAAACGCCTAAAGAGAGTATTCATCCCGGTGAAGGTTAGGGTTTATCCCTTGCATGTTCAATGTGAGAAGGCACGATGGCCAGAATATGAGCAGCGTCAGCGCAAATGGCTTTCTTCAGAGGAAGTGGGTCTGTTGGTCGACGAACCTCAATTGATGAGCCTCATTGCAGCTCTTAACCGGAATGAAAGCAAATAACTTCCTTCATCGGGAACATCGGCCTCCCTTGTCGGTTAGAGGCATCTGTTCAAAGGAGAACGACATGGTGGATACTGTCGACAAGCAGGCGTCGAATAACAATGAAAAGACATCTCGCGCAATGGATACTGAGTCTGAAAAGCTCAAGATGCGAAAAGAGGCTGAACGTTCGAAAAAGGACGACCTAGATAAGGAGCACTGGCTTTACGCACAGCGCGTTGAAGTCGAATGAAAACACTTCTTCCCTTGATCATCGGCGTGGTTTTGCTTTTGGTCGTTGGCTCTCTTCTGTATCGAACAGCCGGTGACGACGCTGGCACGCAGCCCCCTCCTCATTCTTTACAAACCAATCCTCCCAATTAAACGTGCGCGCTCCATGCGGGCGCTTAATTACAGAATAGGCTTGCCGCCAGTGACCGCGATAGTCGCACCCGAGGTATAACTTGATAGCGGGTCGGCCAGCATGACGTAAGCAGATGCCAGTTCCGCGGGCTGGGCTGGTCGCTTCATTGGGGTCTGCTTTCCAAAGGACGCCACAGCTTCTTCCGGAAGTGTGGAGGGGATTAGTGGTGTCCATACTGGACCCGGCGCAACTGCATTGGCGCGAATGCCTTTCTCCGCCAGCAATTGAGCTAGACCTGCCGTAAAATTCTGGATAGCGCCCTTGGTTGTCGCATAGGCCAACAAGGTCGGGTTCGGCATGTCTGAATTGATCGAAGCTGTATTTATGATTGCCGCGCCCGGCTTCATATGGGGCAAAGCGGCCTTCGTCAAATAGAACATCGCATGGATGTTCACGCGGAAGGTCAATTCCCATTCAACGTCGCTGATATCTTCAAGCGAGGCAAAACTCGATTGGTGTGCCGCGTTGTTAACCAGAATATCGATCTGGCCAAATTCTCTCGCGGCCCGCTTCGCGATCTCCCGGCAGTTTTCTGCACGCTGAATGTCACATTTCATCAAGATAGCCTTGCGCCCCTCAACCTCGATCAATGCAGCGGCTTCAAGCGCGTCAGCCTCTTCCTGAAGATAGGCGATAAGCACATCTGCACCTTCGCGCGCGAACGCAATTGCAACAGCCCGACCGATGCCGCTATCGCCGCCCGTTATGATGGCTTTGCGGCCTTCAAGCTTTCCGGACCCTTTGTAGGATTTTTCGCCATGGTCGGGTCTTGGATTCATTCGTTCCGTCAAGCCGGGTATGGATTGACGGGGCGTATCGAAAGGTGGGGCGGGATATTGCTCATTCATGACGGGTAATCCTTCCTCAGCATAGTTGCTGCTTCGGACCTAACCACCGGAGACATCCTGTGTTCCAATCACGTTACAAAAGAGGCCTAAGATCAGGCCTACTGTTCCAGACCACGTCGCCGAAAAAGTGCTTCCGCGATGACGGATAGGTCATTGTCTCGGTTGCTGAGTACAAAGCCAGCGAAGCCTTTGCTGTCGATGGCGGGGTTGACCGGCAGTGCAAAGACAAAGGGAGTCGAGCGCGTTTCAAGCGCTTCGACAAGTGGCAGCACGGCTGCTGGTTCGAGCGCAACATCCAGTATCGCTGCGTCAACCAGATTACTTTCCAGATAACGCAATGCGTGCTCAATCGTATTGACGGGTCCGAGAATGAAAGCCCCAAGGGACCCAAACTTTTGCGCGGCTTCTTCCGATAGAAGAAAGCTGTCTTCAAAAACCAGGATACGTTTGCCAGAAAATGAATGCATGGCACTATCATTTCGACTTGTCATAACAGACAGTTGGTCATGCCTTAATTCAAAACGCAAGCTATCAGCGGGTCGCGTTGCACCGTCATAACCAGTTCCTCATCAGACAATCGAGCCTGATTGCTTCCATTCATGAACCATCGACCATGTTGTGCAGTTTATGGCGGGCCCGATGCAAGCGGCTTTTGACCGTACCGATTGAGCACTCGCAAAGTTCCGCTGTGTGTTCGTAGCTTTTGCCTTCAAACACCACCAGCGAAAGTACCCGGCGATATTTGTGCGGCAGTGTTTGCAGCGCGATTTGCACATCATGTGCTTCAACAGTGTCTTCCTGGGAGGGACCTACGCTCGCAATTGGAGATACGCAATCGGAAACACCGGGCGCTTCTCTCTTCTGCAGCCGGATACGGGTGCAAAAAGTGTTGCGCATAATAGTGAAAAGCCACGATTTGAGGGGGGAATAAGGGACGTATTTCTCCCGATTGGCGAGAGCTTTGAGAAGTGTTTCCTGAACGAGATCTTCGGCATCTTCCCTTTGTCGATAAAAAGTGCGCGAAAAAGCGCGCAGAGCGGGGATCATCTCCACAAGATCGTCAGGTTCCAACGTGTAGTCGGAATGAAGAGGGCAAGACATCAGTCTGACCTTTCCGAACCACGGTTCGGTTTGAGAATGGGGCGGCACAAGGCCGCCCCCTTTGGTCATGAATTCTTGTGGCTTTTCTGTCCCGCCTTAACATGTTGCTCATGCGAGCCGCCACGTGATGAGGACTGCTGATTGTTGCCACTGCTTGCCTGCTTGCCATCATTGTTATGGCTTTGCTGACCAGCTTTTACATGCTGTTCGTGGGTGCCACCCTGGGTATGGCTTTGTGAATGACTCTGGGCCATTTTCTTTCCTTCCGGTGGTTTAGGTGTTTCAAAGTGCGTTTTGTCGCGCGTGACATAAGCCTAACCCCGTCAGGCCATCGATGTTCCGCGCTATCGCTGTAACAAACTTCACGTTTGGACTCGCGCTATGGTTCACTGGCGAATTCGTCGGCCATCGTCGATCGTTCAGGAAAAGCACACTGCAATAGAGCGCTTCGTGACGGACAGGTCCCAACGCGACTTCCGCTTGTTTATGCGCACGGCGTGTCATCGCGTACCGGTCGCGGAGGCAGGCGGTTGCGATTCCGTGGACGCAGGTGGCTTGCTGTCATCTACCATGAAACACCGGCCCGGTATTTGGGAGCCGTAAAAGCCAACGGCAGCCCAGACAATGAGTGCCAGAATGAGGCTGACGATAAGGATCACGAAAACATGACGACCTTTTCGACCCTGACGGGCATCCTTGGGAGAAAGCTCCTTCATAGTGGCTGCTCCGTTCCCGGCCTATAGCCATCGACGGCGTTCCTGTTCAATCTGGTCGGATGTATAGGGAGTTCCAGAAGCGTTGAACCCTTCCCAGCCTTCATCGATATAGGCGTTGCGTCTCTTCCTTATGTCCACGCGCGCCCATTCATCGAAAATTGCTTCGGCCTTTTGGCGTTCGTTCTCGTCACAGCGAACGACGATCAGTGTGCTGCCTCGGCGAATTGCTTCTGAATAGGCTTGCGCTTCTTCCTCAGGAATGCCGCTCTCCATAAGCGCGTCGACAATTCCGCCTGCGACACCTCCGGCAGCTGCGCCACCAAGCACCCCGACCAGTGTGGCCGTGAGCCAGCCACCAGCAACAACGGGCCCGACGCCGGGTATTGCGAGCAAGCCAAGTCCTGTCAGCAATCCAGCACCACCGCCTGCGACGGCGCCGACGCCAGCCCCGGTTTCTACGCCCGTGATTGTGGATTGGTCTTCCCGCACCGCATCACCGGCATATTGTCCGTTGGTATTGTTGGATATCAGACTGATATTGTCGGCCGAAATGCCTGCTTCTTCCAGCGCACGGACCGCGTCAAGCGCTTCATCGTGATTGTCGAATAGACCTGTGACATGTACCGCTGCTGTCTTATTGGAAGAAAGTGACCGCAACTATTCGGGTAGTGAACTCGCATCCTGTATCCTAATGCTCTACGGACACGGACTTCGTGACATGTCGCGACTAAGTGAACTTGCTGCCAGATTGGCGCATCAGAGATATACTATTCGGCTCGACCTACGCGAAATGTGGACCAATTCCGACATAGCTGAAGGAACAAATAACCCAGTCGCGGGTTAATACCATCGCAATGACACCAATTGCCCCGCCTATTAAGCGGGGCTTTTTTTTCGATATGCGCGCGGTGCCTTGGGGCGCAGCTCCCACAAGAATCAGGGACTTACCTTTCTAAGGAACAAAATTGATCAGAAATAGTTTTACCATCGCTCCCCCAAAGAGAGCGACCGCTGAGTTTGGGCACACCGAACTCACGCGCCCCGGATGGTTCGCAACGGCCATTCGGGGTTCGTCTCTGTGCGAGCAGGAGATATCGATGAGAGACAGAGCAAAGAAAACACCCCGAATTGTAAATCCTTGGTCAGATCCAGAGCTGGTGCGGGAGAAAGAAGCCGTTGATCCCTCTCCTGTCGAACCCAGCGATCATCAAGAAAAGCCTACCCATGAGCAGACAAACTCGCCCGGCCATCCTAATATCAGACTTCCAAAAGAAGCCTATCCGGATCGGTCGAATGACTAGTATTTACTTTTTTGCCCATTTGGATAAATTTTCACTGCCCTTGGGAGAGAGGGCTCAGTAGCCTTAACCCCGCGCGGTTTTCGCTGCGGGGTTCTTTTTTAGGCCGCCCGCCTTTTCTCCAAAGCCCTAAGTATCTGTGCGAAGTATATGATCTTGTTCAAATCATAGATTCGACTGGCCGTGACTTTTCGCCGAACCGATAACAAGCCTTAAATATTCCGAGCGCGAAGGAGATGCCTTTATGCTCGATCAGGTCGTTGAGTTCTTTCGCACCATCTAGCAACTGGTAATAGCTCTTGCTACCGCCGCGGAGGTCTCGGGCGTCGACGTAAAGGTCGGGATACATAGGCGCGTTGGGACTCCCAAATGTCAATCGCAGATATCTCATCAAACGATTCTGTCGGATTAGAAACCGTGGCTATCCGGCCGAGGAACCTAAATTCCGAAACTGCGTTATTCGAAGAGGCAGAGACCCAGTTTCCTGCCTGTCTTATCAGCCAAAACCAACTTACTACCGGAATTTTACCGGCGATTTGACGTAAAAAATTCATAAGAGGAGATGAACTATGGCCAAGGAAAAAAATCTCGAAGACTTGTTCCACGATACTCTCAAGGACATTTACTACGCTGAACGTAAAATTCTCAAAGCCCTGCCAAAAATGAAGCGTGCGGCACAGTCAGAAGATTTGAAAGCGGCTTTCGAAAAGCACCGTGAACAGACTGAAGGCCACGTTGAACGGCTCGTCCAAGTGTTTGAAATCATGGGCAAGACAGCAAGAGGCAAGACTTGCGATGCGATCGAGGGAATTATCGCCGAAGGCGAAGAGATCATGGAGGAATTCAAGGATACCGCGGCGCTTGACGCCGGGCTGATCTCGTCTGCACAAGCGGTCGAACATTACGAAATCACACGTTATGGGACATTGAAGCGGTGGGCGACGGAACTTGGCATGACCGATGCTGCAAAACTACTCGATCAGACGCTACAGGAGGAATCCAAGACGGACAGTGATCTGACGAAACTTGCGGATGCGTCAGCTAACCAATGCGCCAAAGCAGCGTGATCATGAGCTAAGGGTGCCGATTAGCACCCTTTTCATTTGAACATTGATCGCGAAAGAATTGGAGCCAGCCATGTCAGCCAGCAACAAGGCCACAAATGGACGGAAGTCGCTCAAGCTTCATGATCAGAAGCTCGACGCAGGTCAAGGCGGAGACCTTCACCAACTCGCCGACGACAAGACGCAAATCATGACTACCGCCCAAGGCGGGCCAGTATCGGATGACCTCAATACGCTCAAGGTCGGCGATCGAGGTCCTACGCTGATTGAGGATTTCCATTTTCGGGAAAAGATCTTTCACTTCGACCACGAGCGTATTCCTGAACGCGTTGTCCATGCCCGAGGCTATGGTGCGCATGGCTATTTCGAAACGACGAAATCTCTTGCGGAATATACGCGGGCCGACATTTTTCAACGGGTCGGGGAGAAAACGCCAGTTTTCGTCCGGTTTTCCACCGTTGCGGGATCGAAAGGATCGTTTGACCTTGCCCGCGATGTGCGCGGCTTCGCAGTCAAGGTTTACACCAAGGAAGGCAACTGGGATATCGTCGGCAATAATATTCCCGTCTTTTTCATCCAGGATGCCATTCGATTTCCCGATATGGTTCATGCCGTCAAGGAAGAGCCTGACCGGGCTTTTCCGCAGGCACAGTCAGCCCATGACAATTTCTGGGACTTCATCGGTCTGACGCCGGAATCCATGCACATGATCATGTGGGTCATGTCGGATCGTGCAATTCCGCGCTCCTTCCGCTTCATGGAGGGGTTTGGGGTTCATACCTTCCGCTTCGTGAATGCCAAGGACAAGTCGACTTTCGTCAAATTCATCTGGAAGCCAAAACTTGGTCTCCAATCCGTTGTCTGGAACGAGGCGGTGAAAATCAACGGTGCGGATCCGGACTTTCACAGGCGCGATCTGTGGACTGCGATACAAGCTGGCGACTTCCCTGAATGGGAACTGTGCGTCCAGCTCTTCGATCAGGACTTCGCCGACAGCTTCGATTTCGATGTGCTCGATCCGACAAAGCTCATTCCCGAAGAAATTATTAAGCCTATCCCAGTCGGGCGGCTGGTACTTGATCGTATGCCAGACAACTTTTTTGCCGAAACGGAACAGGTTGCGTTCATGACGCAGAACGTCCCTCCCGGCATCGATTTCTCCAACGACCCATTGCTGCAGGGACGCAATTTTTCTTACCTCGACACGCAGTTGAAGAGACTTGGTAGTCCTAACTTTACCCATATTCCGATAAACGCGCCTAAATGCCCGTTCCATCATTTCCAGCAGGACGGCCATATGGCGATGCGCAATCCTGTCGGACGCGCAAACTACCAGCCTAATTCATGGGGCGAAGGCTCGAGGCCTGACCCAAATCGTGGGTTCCGGTCGTTTGCCGCGCAGGAAGACGGACAGAAAGTTCGCCTCCGACCGGAGAGCTTCGCCGACCATTACAGCCAGGCGCGTCAGTTTTATTCGAGCCAGACCGCGACGGAACAGAAGCATATTGCGATGGCACTGACCTTCGAGCTGTCGAAGGTGGAAACACCTGTGATCCGCGAGCGTATTGTGTCACATTTGCTGAACATCGATGCCAACCTCGCGGAAACGGTCGCCGGTAAGCTCGGCATCCGCAAGATGCCTAAGGCCGCGGATGCGATGGTGCCCGTGCGTGACGATCTTGCTCCGTCTCCTGCACTTAGCATTATTGAGAACGGACCCGGCAGCTTCAAGGGCAGAAAGATCGGAGTGCTCGTTGCCAATGGCACGGATGCGCAGGTACTCAAGGGTATCCGGCACGCCGCCGATGAGGAAGGTGCCATGGTGGAGTTGGTCGCACCAACGGTCGGAGGGTTCGAAGCTTCCGGCGGCGAATGGATGGAGGCCGACCATATGATTGACGGCGGTCCATCCGTATTGTTCGATGCTGTAGCCCTTGTGCTGTGTGAAGAATCGGCCAACCAGCTCATCGGCGAGTCCACAGCGCGGGACTTTGTTGCCGATGCGTTCGCGCACTGCAAGTTCATTGGCTTTACCGCAGGCGCAATGCCGTTGCTTGCCAAGGCCGGTATCGAACCCGAAATGGACGAAGGGCTTATTCCGCTCGACAATGCACAGGCAGCCAAGGAGTTTGTTGCATCTTGCCGCAAGCTCCGGCTATGGGCGAGGGAAGATGTGGTCAAACTTTGATTTTACGGTCGCCGCTGATGTGAAGAGATGTTTCGAAACTAAATACAAAACGGTCCGATCTGAGCCGGACAACTTTGAATCTTAAAATCGGATCGGGCGGCTGGAAGTCGCTCGATCCCTTACAACATCATTCTATTTTTCTTGAATTTGGTCGAGAAAGATCGATCCTAGATGGTCCGAGCCATTTCCTCGGTCAATAGACCGTCCTGCATCTAAATCGATTTAAGGCGATTTTCGACCACGTTGTCTCTCCGACAATGGTTCGGCCTACACAGCAAGGAACACGAGGCTGTTCGCTCAGGCGATCAATTTGACGCCCTGCTTACGCCAGTGGCTAGCCCGCACTCGAACGGCATGTCAGAAGCCTTCGTTAAAACCCCGAAGCGGGATTATATCCACATATCAGCTCTACCGGACGCCGAAACTGCGCTCCGCGCTCATCCACGGATGGATCGAAGATTACAACCAAATACATTCTCATTTTGCGCTCGAGATAGCTTCCCCTCGGCAGTTCATCAGGGTTAAATCAAACTAGCCGACTTGTCCGGTGAAATGGGGAGAACTCCACTCTTGATCAGTGCAACCGCTCATGCCAGATGGCTTTTCATGCTTGACGGCATGTTTAGCTTAACTTCTCCGCGAAGTCGAACTTCGAACATTGCTGAAGAACCTTTTTTCACGCAAAGCGTTATATCGCTGGAGGTGCACAATGGTTTGGTTTTATTGGTTCTACGGCACGATGGTTTTCACAATGACTGGCCTTATCGGATTTACCATTTGGAATGAAATGGACGGTGACTGATCTGCTCGCTGCGGCATTTCACCTGTTGGTCGGGCAACCTTAGATACTTGGCTGCATTCCAGATGAGCTCGTTTGCATACGGGCGTTGGCCGGGGGAATAGTCGGGACATTTATCTGAACACGGGTTCAAGCTGCGAACAGCGGTCAAAACGCCGCAAATAAGTCGAACCCAAGGCCCATTAAGTCCACTAGTGCACGGACGCGGTACCCGATATAAGCTATTTTTTGGCGTAGTGCCTAGGGACAAGAATCATGTTTGCTGCTGATAAAGAAGTGATTTCGTGCGATGCATAGTTAATTGGCTCGATAGGGGCCGTGCGCCTTCCACTCCTTCTTTTTCTCTTGCAGTGAGCCAGTTATGAATTCCACCCAACGCAGGCCTTTCATGGGCATGTTTGGTTTTGCGCCAGGCATACTGATTGGTTTGATTGCTGCCGTTCTTTTTTTCGCCGGAAGTGGTTTGGTCGCCTATCTGAACACGCAAAGTATACGTGTTGCCAATCAGAAAATTGTTGAAACACATCGCGCGATTGTCTCCCTTAAAAACCTGCTTTTACAACTTCAGGACGCAGAAACGGGCCAGCGAGGTTACCTTCTGACGGGCGAAGACGGTTATCTCGGTCCTTACCTGAATGCGCGCGGCGCGATTGCGAGTGAATTTGAAAAAGTTGCTGAAAGGACGCGTGACAATGTCGGCCAGAGGGACCGGCTAGGCTTTCTGAAGCAGCGCATCGCGGCAAAGCTCGATGAAATGGCCCAAACGATCGATCTGCGAAAAACACAGGGATTGAGCGCAGCGCTCGACCTCGTCCGTTCTGATCGTGGTAAAGTGGAGATGGATGCTATCCGGGGCATGGTTGACGCTATGTCCCAGACTGAGAACGAGGTTCGAACCAGTCGCCTTGCAGAGATGGACAGCGCACAGCAGCAGGCATTGATTAGTACTGTGCTAACTGCCGCTCTTGGAATTCTGCTAACGGTGGTGATCGGTTATCTTCTGGGCAAGGCTGCAATCAGCCGTTCGCGCGAAGAATGGTTGCAAACAGGAAAAATCGGCCTGGGATCCGCCATGATGGGAGACCAGCGGATTGATGAGCTCGGCGAAAATATCCTGGACTACCTCGTCGCATACACCGGTGCCGTGGCGGGAGCCTTCTTTAGTGGAGTGCGCGGTCACTACCGACGTACGGCTGTCTATGGAATCCCGGACATCAAATCCGTTCCCCTAGAGTTTGTCGGTCGCGAAGGCCTGCTCGGGCAAGCGTCGACGCAGGGAAGCCTGATCGTTCTCGATGACGTGCCTGATGGCTATCTCTCTTTCGGTTCCGCTTTAGGTCAGGACAAGCCGAAATATCTCGTCATCTTGCCCGCTGTGGTTGAAGGCTCAACCAATGCCGTGCTGGAAATGGGTTTTCTCAAGCCCGTGGATGAGAAGGTTCTCTCGCTTTTAAAGCAAGCTTCCGAAGCAATAGGACTGAGTGTGCAAGCTGCATCCTATCGGGGCGAATTGCAGAACCTTCTGGAGGAAACCCAGCAACAGTCGGAAGAGCTGCAAGCGCAGGGCGAGGAATTGCGCGTCAACAATGAGGAACTTGAAGAGCAAAGTCGTGTTCTCAAGGAATCGCAGTTGCGGCTCGAGCTACAGGCGGCAGAGCTCGAGCAGACAAACACTCAGCTTGAAGAGCAGGCAAATCAGCTCGAAATTCAGCGATCCGATCTTGAGAGGGCAAATGCATCGGTTCAGCTGAAAGCCGCTGAGCTTGAGCGTTCAAGCCAGTATAAGTCTGACTTCCTCGCAAATATGTCGCACGAACTACGTACGCCGCTTAACTCTTCGCTCATTCTGGCGAAGTTGCTGGCCGATAATCCGCATGAAAACCTGACGGACGAACAGGTCAAGTACGCACGGACAATCCAGTCGTCAGGGAATGACCTGCTCAATCTAATCAACGATATTCTCGATCTTTCAAAAATTGAAGCCGGACATGTTGAGATACAGCCTGAGGAGGCATCGGTCGTCCGTCTGACAAACGGACTGCGGCAAATGTTCGAGCCTGTCGCAAGCGAAAAACAGCTTGAATTCATCATCTCGCTCGACGAGCATCTGCCCAAAACGTTCGAGACCGATCCGCGACGACTCGAGCAAATCCTCAAAAATCTGATCTCCAATGCAATCAAATTCACCGAAAAGGGTAAAGTGGAGCTATCGGTCCGGCCGCAAGGCTCCGACAAGATTGTGTTTTCGGTTGCCGACAGTGGTATCGGTATTGCCGAAGATCAGCTCAACAGCATTTTTGAGGCGTTTCATCAGGCTGATAGCACGATTAGCCGGAGATTTGGCGGCACCGGTCTGGGCCTTTCGATTTCGCGGCAGCTTGTGCGCCTTCTTGCAGGAACTATCGCAGTCGAGAGCAAGCCCGGACAGGGCAGCCGCTTTTCGGTTACGTTGCCCTTAAGGCAGATGTCTGCCAGAGACGTTTCTCCAACCACTTCGTCCTTTTTGCCGACGAGAAGCCCTGGTGAGATGCCTGGGGCGGTGTCAGAGGCGGCACTTGCGCGCCAGCTTTCAGATGATCGCGAGGAGATTGGGGGAGACAAGCGGGTACTCCTCGTCATTGAAGACGATGAGACATTTGCAGCGATTGTCCGCGATCTCTCCCGGGAAATGGGTTTTCATTGTGTTGTCGCGCGCACCGCAGAGGAGGCTGTCAAAACCGCGCGTGAATTTTCGCCAAACGCGATCGTACTCGATGTTGGACTGCCCGATCAGTCGGGACTTTCGGTATTGGACGGCTTGAAAAATGACGTTCGCACCCGGCATATCCCGGTCCACGTCATTTCTGCAGGCGATCATACACGGACCGCGATCTCGCTGGGCGCTGTCGGTTATCTCCGCAAGCCCGTCAGCCGCGAGCAAATTGTCGATGTTCTGGCCAGGCTTGAGAAAAAGCTGTCCCGGCGTGCGAACCGTGTCCTGATTGTGGAAGATGACAAGAACCAGCGAGAAGCGGTTGCCAGTCTGCTTGGCTCCGGGGACGTCGAGACCTTTACCGCAGCGAGCGCTGCGGAATGTCTGAACCTCCTTCGCGAGCAGACCTTTGATTGCATGGTTCTCGACCTTTCGCTGCCTGACACTTCCGGCTTTGCATTGCTCGAAACTCTCAGCCAGGAAAACATTTACTCGTTCCCGCCGGTTATTGTTTATACCGGCCGGGAGCTTTCAGCGGAAAATGAGCAAAAGCTGCGCCGTTACTCCAAGTCCATCATCATCAAAGGCGCAAAATCGCCCGAGCGCCTTCTCGATGAAGTCAGTCTTTTTCTGCATCAGGTCATTTCAGAACTGCCGCCCGAGCAGCAAAAAATGATCCAGAAAGCCCGCCATCGCGATGCGCTTCTTGAAGGTCGCAGAATTCTTGTTGTTGAAGATGATATCCGCAATATCTATGCCCTCACCAACATTCTTGAGCCCCGGGGCGCGGAAGTCATTATCGCGCGTAACGGACGCGAGGCACTTGATGCATTGTCGAAGAGCCAGGCCAGTGAATCAACCGCTATTGATATTGTTTTGATGGATATCATGATGCCAGTCATGGATGGCCTCGCCGCCACCCGGAAGATCCGTGAAAACCCGGCGTGGAAGAAACTTCCCATCATCACACTTACTGCCAAGGCAATGCCGGATGACCAGCAGCGTTGCATCGAGGCCGGTGCAAATGATTATATGGCCAAACCACTTGATGTCGACAAACTCCTTTCGCTTGTTCGTGTCTGGATGCCCAAATGAGGGGAGCGCAGTCCAACGATTCAGCAGAAGATATCGAAATGAGGTTGTTACTGGAGGCGCTGTTTCTCCGGTATCATTATGATTTTCGCAATTACTCACTGGGCTCGATCCGGCGCCGTCTGAAACAGGCGCGCGAGCAACTGGGATTTGCGAGTTTCTCCGCCATGCAGAACCAGCTACTTCACGATCCCGACATGCTGTCGCATTTGCTCCGCTTCCTCACCGTCCAGGTCAGCGATATGTTTCGCGATCCGGATTATTTCCGGGCAATCCGCGAGCAGGTGGTTCCGCATTTGCGGACCTACCCATCGCTGAAAGTCTGGATAGCTGGATGTAGCAGTGGAGAAGAACTCTATTCCATGGTGATCCTTTTTCGTGAGGAAGGGCTCGAGGACCGGACGCTTTTTTATGCGACAGACATCAATCAGGACGCTCTGAGCGCAGCAGAGGCTGGGGTGTTCGCCCTTGATCGTGTCCGGTCATTCACGGAAAATCACCAACGCTCGGGCGGGCGAACGTCTTTGTCAGATTACTACCAGGCGGCCTATGGTCGGGTGGTCTTTGATAAATCCCTGCGCCGTAACGTGGTCTTTTCAGATCACAGCCTTGCCACTGATGCAGTATTCGGCGAATTGCATCTTATATCCTGTCGAAATGTGCTGATCTATTTCGATCATGCGCTTAAAAATCGTGTCCTTGGCCTTTTTAAAGAGTCGCTTATCCATAAAGGTTTCCTGGGTCTGGGCGCCAAGGAAAGCGTGCGCTTTTCGGATCACGCCGGCACATTTGCGGATTTTGTACGCGAAGAAAAGATCTACCAGAAAGTCTCATCGTGAAGACCCTGGCTCCCGAGGCAATCCTGATCGGATCTTCTGCAGGCGCGTTTGAAGCCTTGTCGGCGATTTTGCCGTCATTGCCGCTAAACTACAGCCTTTCCGTTATTGTTGTCGTGCATGTTCCGCCTGACCGGACAAGCCTGATGGCTGAACTTTTTAACCGGAAATGCAATATTCCGGTCTGGGAAGCTGAAGACAAGCAACCTGTTGAAAAGGGTAACATTTACTTCGCCCCGCCCGACTATCACTTGCGTACTGAGGCGGACCGAAGCTTTTCTCTTTCTCAGGATGATCCTGTTCTCTATTCGCGTCCATCCATTGACGTACTGTTTGAGAGGGCCGCGGAGGTCTTCGGCACCGGCCTGATAGGTGTTGTGCTTACCGGAGCCAACGAAGACGGGGCAGCGGGGCTTCGCCATATCGTCGATGCAGGCGGGAAAGCCATTGTTCAAAACCCGGAAAGTGCCCATGCCTCAGCAATGCCATACGCAGCGCTAAGCCGATGTGAGCATGCAGAGATTTTGTCGCTCGATGCGATAGCAAATTATCTAAAAAAGGTTCAATCCAACTCATGAAACCCGTATCGTTTCTGCTTGTGGACGATCTTGAAGAAAATCTTCTTGTGCTGGAGGGTCTCCTCCGACGCGAAGGGTTACAGTTGCTGAAAGCGAAATCCGGTGATGACGCGCTTGAATTGCTGTTGCAGCATGATGTTGCGCTGGCGTTGGTTGACGTCCAGATGCCCGGACTTGACGGATTTCAGCTTGCAGAATTCATGCGAGGCAATGAGCGAACGCGTCATGTCCCCATTATATTCGTGACAGCGGGCGGTGGAGGTCAGCGTCGTTTCCGGGGTTATGAAGCGGGCGCCGTGGATTTCATCCAGAAGCCGATCGAGCCTGACATCCTGCGCAGCAAGGCGGACGTTTTTTTTGAAATGTACAGGCAAAAGCAACAGCTCGCTGTGCAGCGAGATGAACTGGCGCTGCAGGCCGAGGCACTACGCCTGGCAGCCCATCAAAAAGACATCCTTCTTCAGGAAATCAATCACCGGATCAAAAACCTTTTTGCTCTGGCGTCCGGGCTGATTTCGGTCAGTGCGCGCTCGGTGGGCACCAAGGAAGAACTTGTTGCCGATCTGAGAGCACGTATGAATGCCCTCGCCAACGCACATGCACTGACACTGCCTGATCTAAAAGACGATGGGGGCGTTGAGCGGTCCTTTTCGGTTTCTGCTCTGATCGAGGCGGTCGTGTTACCTCACAAAACCGAGCAGAGTTCCCGTCTCGAAATTACAGGGTCCGACATCACCCTGTCTGGAAATACGTTGACGTCTCTTGGTCTTCTGTTGCACGAACTTACGACAAATTCCGCGAAGTATGGCGCTCTGTCATCCCCTAATGGACGGCTTGCAATTCATATCGAGACTGACTGTGAGATGGTGAACCTTCACTGGACAGAGACGGGAGGTTCAGCCCGACAAAGTCCGCCGGAACGGCAAGGGTTCGGAGCGACGCTCGAAAAGGCGACGTTGCAGGGGCTGAATGCAACGCTAACGCGCGAATGGAAGCCGGCAGGGTTGTCACTGCTTTTAAGACTCCCCGTGGCGACATTACAGGGACCAAGAGATCGGGCCGCGTAAGCGAGTGTTATCGTGACAGCCACAGAACCGCTTAAACAGAAATATCGTATAATGCGTGGAAATTCGCGATAGAAAGTAAAGCGGGCGTGCCAGATAGTGTTGAGTTACATCTCATTATGGACTGGTTCCCGCCTCGCGCCGAACCGGTCGGACTTCACGTTTGATGGAGCGCTGGAGATTGATAAGCCGGACCATGGGAAGAAGAAAAACTGGTGCATTTCATGTCGAAAATCTGCACCGGTAACATTGGTTAGCTCGACGAAAAGAGCTCCTGTATGCAATAAGACAAAAAAATCGTGACTGATAATCTAACACGATTGGCGGAGCGGGCTTTCGCCCGCTCAAGCCTTAAAGGTAACGGCTGCGTTCCCGTTCTATCTCCTCTTCGGTATAGGGGTCGGCGTTCGCGTCGAACCGTTGCCAGCCTTCCTGGACATAGAGTTTGCGTCGGGCGTTGATATCCACCGGACTGGCACCGGCAAGAATAGCGTCAGCTTCCGACACACGTCCATCCGCCACACGAGCGGTCACAAGTGAGCCACCGCGACGAACGCCTTCGGCGTATAAGTGAGCGTCTTCTTCTGATACGCCGCTCTCCGTCAGCGCCCCGATGAGACCACCGGCAACACCCCCGACAACTGCGCCTCCGACTGCACCGGCCAATGTTGCTGCGAGCCAACCCGCGGCGACGACTGGCCCAACGCCTGGGATCGCCATGAACCCGAGCCCGGTCAAAAGACCACCGGCACCGCCGACAGCCGCACCTAGTCCTGCACCGACCCCCGCGCCAGAGCCGGCATTACTCTCGCCGTCATCGTCGCGGTGGTGGGAGACAATTGAAATATCGTCTGACGGGAACCCAGCGTTTTCGAGACGTGCCACGGCATCCTTGGCTTCTTCGTAAGTGTCAAATAATCCGGTAACGGTTTTCATAGAAATCTCCCATGTTCAAATGGCGGACGGAAGCCAAACCTTCACATTGGCTTCTTTGTGACATTGCCCTGGTAGTCAAGCTGGACGTCCAGCTTCTCGTTACCTTTCATGGCAGAGGCTTCCCAGATGCCGTTTGCTTCGTTCAATTTAAGGCCGCTTACGCCCGTGTATCCTGCCTCCTCAATCCTTGATTTGGCCTGATCTTCTGTAAAGCTGTTGGCACCCTTAACCGGCGCGTCTGGATTGTTGCTATCAGGCGTTGCTACCGCTGGAGTTTCCGGTGAGGTTTTGCCGGTGTCCTGAGCGAACACAGCCGAAGGCGCGATGATACAAGCGCTCAAGAACGCTAACGTTCTGATTTTCATTGTATTTCTCCAGTGAATTAAGTAACAGACATGAAACTCCCGCTGGCGACATAAGTTCCAAAAAAGTTTTTTAAAGAGGAACCATCAGCGCTTCCCGCGGTGTTTTAATTCGCAGGAGAGTGGTTGCCAGAAAATCATATCGCTCGTTCTTGACCTTCACATTTGAACCGATCTACGTGCGATCACAGTAAGCGTTCGGTGCTGAGCGCAGCTCTCCTTGCTTGACGTTCCATGGAAACAGGTCGTCGACTTTGGGAATGCCCCTTACGATAGTGGTTAGTCTAGCCTTGAGAAAGGTAAAGCGAGCGATGTCGTTGAATTTACAGGTCTCGATCAGAGAAGGGATGCGACCTCAGGCGATGCCGCCTTCGTCGCTGGGTGAAAACAGGTTTCAACCGTGACGCCGATGATTGGTGTCTGTTTCCGTTTGGCAGAGACATTTTTGTCCCGGTATTCCATTTCAACGACGGTTGCGCCGTCCAGGAGTCCCAACTCCCGTATGCAATGGACGTTCTTTCAGTTTTTTCCAACCCTCGGTTGGCCATAGACCGGAGCTGGAGCTATTACAGATGTCGAAAAAGCAAGCAATATTAATTTGATAGCGGCGCTCCCCTTCGTAAACTAAGACGAACGAACCATTAAGTGGCTAATATATCCCTAAAAACTGAAACAACGTCGCGCGGCTTATTCAGCAAGTCTCTCTTAAAATTTGGAACTTTTTGCCCGCAAGAATTGTTCATTAGCGCGATCCGTAATAGAGGAGACACGATAATGAACTCAATAATCTATCTCGTTGGTCTGGTTGTAATCGTTTTGTTTATCCTGTCATTTCTGGGGTTACGCTAATGGTTGATCAAAACTCAGTACAGAGCGATGGTAATCGCGGTTATGTAGACTGGCCAGCAATTTTTGCAGGAACAGTTGTTGCATCGGCCACCATGGCAGTCTTGACAACGTTCGCGAGCGGACTCGGTCTCAGTTCGATATCGTTGGATAACGGAGGCGATATAAGCGTAGCGTGGTTGGTCATTACTGCGCTGTTTGTCATCATCTCGATGGTTGGTTCTTATATGCTGGGAGGCTATATCGCCGGCCGCATGCGAAGACCTGCGGGTACCGCTACTCGGGACGAACTGACCGTTCGTGATGGCTTGAACGGTCTGGCTGTTTGGGGCTTGGGAACATTAATCTCTGCGCTATTTGCACTTTCAATTTTATCTGGCGGCGCTAAAGCAGTTGGTGGCGCTGCCCAAACTGTCGCAGAAACAGCAGGAACCGTCATTGGAGGAACGGCGCAAGGAGCTGGCCAATTGGCCGGAGGACTAATATCTGGGGCTGGCAGTGCGGCCGGCGGCATTATCCAAGGCACTGGGCAAGCAGCAGCACCCTCCATTGAGCAAATGCTTCCCCAGGGATTGAAGGTCAATCCCGTCGACTATTTTACAGATACGTTGCTGCGAAATGATAGAGCACCCGCTTCTAGTGGGGAGGGTCAAAATGCTGCTGATTTCACCCGACAGGCAGGCAGCATTTTCTCCAACCTGCTCTCGACAGGCCAGATAACCGACGAAGATAAAGCTTGGCTCGTCCGTCAGGTTACGGCTCAAACGGGAATGAGTGAGACCGACGCCCAAAATCGCGTCAATCAGACAATCGAGCGGGTCCAGACCGTGAGAACGGAAGCGCAGAGGAAGCTCGATGAAGCGCGAAAGCAGATTGATGAGGCAAAAGAACAAGCCAGCAAGGCGCTTGAGGAAGCAAAAGCACAAGCATTGGAGACTGCTGAGAAGACCAAAATAGCTGGCATTCTGAGCGCCTTCCTTTTGGCTGCTTCAGCCTTAGTTGCCGCAGTGGCCGCCTATATCGGAGCAGTGCATGGTGGTCGTCACCGAGACGAAGGCCGAATTTGGAGCGGCTTAGCCTACCGTAGGTAGTTTCATCAATGTCCATGACGAGCCCCTTCACGCGGAAGCAGTGGAGGGGCTATTTCTGAGTACGGTCGACAATCCTCGTGGCGCTTCTTTGAGTCCTATCGGTGCATTTCTGGGACAGCAGGCGAGGGCATTAGCTACATACCCCCCTAGGTGACCGACTCATAAG
>UEGR01000041.1 GCA_900465685.1 Hyphomicrobiales bacterium | reverse complement strand
AGGTTCGGGGCAGGGGTTGTCCCGATAGTGTGTTTGTTACGCCTTGCCGAGACGCTTGCGCAGTTCGGTGTTTTCGGAGCGAAGCTTTGCAGCCAGTTCCTTGCGCAGCTTCAGGTTTTCAGCTTCCAGCGCTACGAGCGCCTTCAGATCGTCGCTCGTCGGTGATGCCTTTGCGGCTGCCGGAGCGGCGGTCTTTCCAGCCGCGTTCTTCCAGTTGTAATAGGTCTGCTCGCTAACTTCAGCATGCTGCAATGCAGCCTTCAGCGTGGTCTTACCGCCCTTGGTGGCCTTCTCGACAGATGCAAGAATGGAAGCACGTTCTGCAGGCGTATATCGTTTTACCTGACGGCCAGCCGGAGCGGCAACAGCTGCTGCACTAGCCTTGACGGCTTTGGGTGCAGCTTTTGCTTTGGGAGCCTTTACAGCCGGCTTTGCGGCCGCGGCTTTAGGCTCAGCCTTCTTGCGCGGTGCGCGGGTTTTCGGCTTGGCGCTCACAGGCTCTGCTGCTGCGGTCTGGTTTGCTTCTACGATGGTTTCATCAGCCATGTTCAGTTTCTCCTGAATTGATACTCGGGTCAGCTTTCCGGGTGCCGAATATATGGGACAATGCTTAATGCAACTATAAGTGCCATTACTTTGACAATTTGTGAAGAGATGCCCTCACATAAGGATGATGAGACGATCTATTATGAAGCAGGATTGATTGTTGAAAACTGAGGTTTAAATCTGTAGGTAGAGCACAGTACCTGTCGGGGCACCTCCACGGAATTTGATTGAGAAAGCTATTTTCGGATGAAGAATCCAATCCGCAATGTTGTCGTTGAATATAAGAACCGGCGTGCGCGCAAGAGCGGCAATGCGCTTTGGGGCAACCTTGATCTGAAGTCGATTGCACGGGAAGTGGAAGAGGACACCAAAGCGCCGATCCCTGCCGATCAGGTAACACCTGTCGTCTCGCCGACAGACAATGAGCCAGCCGCACCTGTCCACGCGCCAACCTCACGGATAGAAGTCAAGACTGAGCCCAAGATCCTCATTGTCGATATGGCAGAACCTGTTGCCACAAAAGTGAGCATAGCCTCGCCAGAACCGGAAGCGCCTGCCGCTGTCAAAGCCGCTGTTTCTCCCGACCCTGCCAAGAAAAAAACCAATACTCCCCGTCGCTTGAAGCCAATTGCTGACAAGCCGGTGAAAGCCAAGCCCGTTTCCAAAGCCCCAGCTGACATATTCGATGAACTTGCTGCGCTTGAAGCAGAAAATACCACACTAAAACGGCAACTGGCCCAAAAGCTCAACACCGAAAATCAACAAATGCGGAAAATGCT
>UEGR01000029.1 GCA_900465685.1 Hyphomicrobiales bacterium | reverse complement strand
TCCGGTTTTCTTTTCCACAGCCAATATGGTGTCTTTTAACGTAAAATCAACCGACAAAACCTGTCGATTCGAACAGTTGCGACAAACATATGACAATCAAGCACATACCGTATCGCATCGCAGTCGATGGCGGAGGCACCGGCTGCAGGGCAATCCTGACGGACGGAGCCGGGAACATTCTGGGCCGCGCCACCGGCGGGCCGGCCAATATCGGCGCAGATACGCCAGCGGCTCTCGCACATATAATAGAAGCGGCGGAACAGGCCGCCGCGAATGCCGGGCTCGAAGTCGCAGTCTTAAGTGAAGCGCGTGCGGTGCTGGGTCTCGCCGGGGCCAATTCGCTGGCCAACCGCGAGGCGCATTATAATGCGCTGCCATTCGGGCAAGTCAGGATCGTGTCGGATGCGGTCACCGCGCTGCAAGGCGCGCTCGGCGATGGCGACGGCGTAATGGTCATTGTCGGAACTGGCTCGGCCTTTATCAAGCGAACAGGCGAGACCATTGAGATTGTCGGCGGGCGCGGCTTCATGCTCAGCGACCATGCGGGCGGCGCGCGGTTGGGACGCGAGCTATTGGAAGAGGCGCTGCTCGTTGCGGATGGCATGGCTGCGCGCAGTGAGCTGATCGACGCCGCACTGGCACAGTTCAAGAATGATGCGCGTGAGATCACCACCTTTTCACGCAACGCGACGGCCGCCGACTATGCCGCGTTAGCGCCATTGGTCTTTAAAGGGGCGATGGAAGGTGACCCTGTCGGCCTTTCGATCACGCAACGAGCCTGCGATTCCCTCCGCCGCGGACTGGACCGCCTGGGCGTCGAGGAGGTAGGTCGCTTCAGCATGACCGGCGGGCTGGCAAATGCCTATGCCGCGCTGCCCTGTCTGCCGCACCGCGCACTTTATAAGCCGCCGCTTGGCGATGCCTTGCAAGGCGCATTGGCGCTTGCCTTGCGGGACGGCCAATAAGATGAGCCGACAGGGCGAAAAGACTTGTCGCAGCTCGGTTTAGCCGCTACGCTTTTTGTCTGAAAGTCTCGCAGGGGTGGCATGCTTACCAAGAAAGGCAAATACGGCCTGAAAGCCATGGTTCATCTGGCCGGAGTAGCCGATGGACAACTGGCCTCAGCCAGTGAGATCGCCGAAAAGCATCATATTCCGCGAAAGTTCCTCGACAATATTTTCACCGAGCTGCGCAATGCCGGTTTCGTCGTCAGCCGCAAAGGCAAGGGCGGCGGATTTTGTCTAGCGCGTCCGGCCAATGAAATTGCCATCGGCAATATCATCCGTGCGCTGGATGGCGCGCTGGCTCCCATCGCCTGTGCAAGCAAGACCGACTATCACCCTTGCGACGACTGCGATGAAGAAGAATGCGAAGTGCGCCTGATGATGCTGGATGTGCGTGAAGCCATTGCCAATGTGCTGGATCACCGCACGCTTGCCGACAGCAAGGCGCTCGCCTCGCTGTCGGAATAGCATTTTAGTTCAGGCTGCGACCGACCAGTTCGGGAACGGATCGGCCAGCGCCGACCAGCGTTCCGGCGCAAAGGTCTCATCTTCCACCAGACATGTGTCCAGCTCGGCGGTCAGCGATTCCTCGCGCATCGGATCAACGCCGATGAAGACGATCTCCTGACGGCGATCACCCCAGACCTTGTGGAAGTATGGCTCCATCGCGCTCGTCCAGCCCGGCTCGGTCGGCCAATAGTTTTTCGGCACCGCCGACCACCAGCGCCCGCGCTTGGTTGTACGCACCAAAGCGCCAGCCTGACTGATCTCGCCGACGAAATCCGGCTGGGTCGCCAGCCAGAAAAACCCCTTGGCCCGCACCACGCCCGGCCAGCTTTTATCGAGAAAAGACTGGAACTTTGCAGGGTCGAAAGGCCGACGCGCGCGATAGACGAAGGAGCGAACGCCATATTCCTCGCTTTCCGGCACATGGTCGTTGAAGCCGTAAAGCTCCTTGTACCAAAGCGGATGTTCATGCGCCTTGTTGAAGTCGAACAGGCGCGTGTCCAGTATGGCATCGAGCGGAACCTGCCCGAAATCAACCTCTTCGATACGCGCATCGGGGTTGAGCGAATGAATGACCTTGCGGGCCAGATCGCGTTCTTCGGGCGACGCCGTCGAAACCTTGTTCAGCACCACCACATCGGCAAACTCGATCTGCTCGACCAGAAGATCGACAAGGGTTCGCTCATCTTCATCGCCCAGCGACTCTCCCCGGTCGCGGAGAAAATCGTTCGACGCATAGTCTTTCAGCAGATTGGCCGCATCCACGACCGTCACCATCGTATCAAGCCGCGCCACATCGGCCAGGCTCTTGTCCTGCTCGTCACGAAACTCGAAAGTCGCCGCCACGGGCAGCGGCTCCGAAATACCCGTCGATTCGATCAGCAGATAATCGAAGCGCCCCTGCTCGGCCAGTTGCGAGACTTCCTTCAGAAGATCGTCGCGCAGCGTGCAGCAGATGCAGCCATTGGTCATTTCCACCAGCTCCTCTTCGGTGCGTGAGAGATTGGCACCCCCTTCGCGCACCAGCGAGGCATCGATATTGATCTCGCTCATATCGTTGACGATAACCGCAACGCGGCGGTTCTCGCGATTGTTGAGCACGTGATTGAGAAGCGTCGTCTTGCCAGCACCGAGGAAGCCGGAGAGGACTGTGACCGGGAGCCGTTTTCTCATAACATCGTCCTTTTAATGTTATATCATTACATATGAAGTGCAAAAAACAGGCGGCAACGCCGCCATTGACGGATTATCTTGCGCCGGGCCACCCAAGGGATGGCCCGGCGCCGTCGCGGTTGCAAACGCTTTAGGAAGGGACAGCAACCGCAGCTATTACGAGGACAGGCAAGTTTTCAGCGAATCCGCCAGATTGTGGATCAGCTGCGGATAAAGATCAGGGCCGTCCTTCAATTCTGCACCGAGCGGATCCAGAACGCCGGTCTTGGCATCCGTTCCATCGATAACCGTATTGACGAGCTTCGGTTCGAACTGCGGTTCGGAGAACACGCAGGCCACCTTGAGCGACTTGATCTTGTCGTGGATCTGCTGGATGCGGGCGGCGCCAGGCGCCTTTTCCGGGCTGACCGTGATGGAACCGGCAGCCTTCACGCCGAAGCGATTTTCAAAATACTGATAGGCATCGTGGAACACGACAAACGGCTTGTCCTTCACCGGCTGCAATTCCGTCGCAATGTCCTTGGTCAGCGCGTCCAGCTTTTCGGCATAGTTCTTTGCGTTCTGCTCATATTGTGCGGCATGGGCCGGATCGTTCTCGCTCAGCACCTTGGCAATGTTGGTGACCAGCACCTTGCCGTTTTCCGGATCGAGCCAGAAATGGAGATCATATTCGCCGTGGTGATGGTGGTGTTCGTGTGCACCTTCGCCCGCTTCGGCAGCGTGATCGTGACCGGCTTCCGCTTCCTTCTTGTCGCCGTCATCATGCCCATGGGCATGGTCGTGACCTTCATGGGAGTGCCCCTCGCCCGCGTCCGAATGACCTTCGCCCTCATGGCCATGATCATGCGCCTCGAACGGACCGCCTTCGCGGAATTTCAGCCGGGTCAGCCCTTCTGATTCACCAAGCGCGACAACCTTGGCGCCTTCGCCCAACGTATCAAACGGCTTGTCGAGGAAGGTTTCCATCGACGGGCCAGCCCAGAAGATCACCTTGGCATGTTCGATGGCCTCGGCATCCGAAGGCTTGAGGCTATAGACATGCTCCGAACCCGCGCCCTGCACGATCAGTTTCGGCTCGCCGACGCCCTGCATGACGGCAGAAACAAGCGAATGGAGCGGCTTGATCGAAACGACAACGCCGTCTCGTTCTGCGGCAAAGGCGCTGCCGCCCAGACCGGTGAGGAATGCCGAGGCGAGCAGCAGGGAACGCATATGTTTCATGTTATCTCTCTTGAATGAGCGGGGATGAGCGTCATATCTGATGATATGTTATTTTATTACGTCAGTTGCGTTATGCTATAACGTCTGCCATAAGGTCAAGCAACCCTTTTTTGGAGAAATTCACCCCGGCTTTTTTTGGCGATATCGCATTCATCCTGAAATTGCTGTCCTGTGTGACAGCATGGGCGGGTGGATTTCATAATCGGGATATGGCGTGTCATGCCGCCCGAAAAAGACGCTGGGAAAAAGTCCGAATCGGCAGATGATCCGTTAGAACGCGTATCGGTCTGACTGAATGAGATCGATACGAAGATACAGGCAGCGAAAGCCCCGATTGCAATGGTCAGAAAGAATACAATCCCCACCAGTCAGGCGCGGGATACGCTGATTGAACTGAAGAACGCCGGTGTTTATCGCGACGGGCGCTGGCTCGTGCGCAATGTCGATCTAAAGGTCGAGCGCGGCGAGATCGTCACGCTTATCGGGCCGAATGGCGCGGGCAAAAGCACCGCAGCCAAGATGGCGCTGCGCATTCTCAAGCCCGACGAAGGCGAAATCATCCACAAGCCCGGCCTGCGCATTGGCTATGTTCCGCAGAAGATCAATATCGACCGCACCCTGCCGCTTTCCGTGGAACGCCTGCTGACGCTGACAGGCCCCTTGAGCAAACAGGAAATCACCGCGGCGCTTGAGGCGGTCGGCATCCCCCACCTCCTGAAAGCCGAGACGGCTCATCTTTCCGGCGGCGAATTCCAGCGCGCCTTGATGGCGCGTGCGCTGGCGCGAAAGCCGGATATCATGGTGCTGGACGAACCTGTGCAGGGCGTGGATTTTTCCGGCGAGGCCGCTCTTTATGAACTGATTGCGCGGCTCCGCGACGAGACCGGTTGCGGCGTGCTGCTGATCTCGCACGATCTGCATCTCGTCATGGCGGCGACCGACCGGGTCATCTGCCTCAACGGTCATGTCTGTTGCAGCGGAACCCCGCGCGACGTGACCGCAAGCCCGGAATATATGCGCCTGTTCGGCAGTCGCGCCGTTGGGCCGCTCGCCGTTTATGAACATCATCACGATCACACGCATCTGCCAGACGGGCGCGTGCTGCACAGCGACGGTTCGGTGACGGATCATTGCCATGCCGATGACGGTCATCATCACGAGCACGAGCACGAGCACGAGCACGAGCACGAGCACGAGCATCACCAACATCATCATGGGGAAGGTGTACACCGTGCTTGACGACTTTTTCACCCGCGCTTTGATTGCCGGTATCGGGCTGGCGCTGACGACCGGGCCTCTCGGTTGCTTCATCGTCTGGCGACGCATGGCCTATTTCGGCGACACCATGGCCCATTCCGCCTTGCTCGGCGTGGCGCTGGCGCTCATCTTCGACATCAATCTGATGATTGGCGTCTTCGCTGTGTCGGTTGCGATTTCCGCGATCCTGCTGCTTTTGCAGCGCCGCCACACATTGTCGGCGGATTCGCTGCTCGGCATCCTGTCCCATGCCACCCTGTCGCTCGGTCTGGTGATCGTCGCCTTCATGACATGGGTTCGCGTCGATCTTCTTTCCTTCCTGTTCGGCGATCTTCTGGCCGTTTCGCGCATAGATATCGTCTATATCTACGGTGGCGGTGCTTTCGTGCTCGCTGTGCTGGCCTGGTTGTGGCGGCCCATGCTGGCCGCGACCGTTAGCGAAGATATCGCACGGGCTGAAGGCATGAATCCCGCCGTCTCGCGTGTCATCTTCATGCTGCTTCTGGCAATCGTCATTGCCATTGCGATGAAGATCGTCGGCATTCTGCTGATCACGTCGCTGCTGATCATACCGGCTGCGACATCCCGCCGTTTCGCCTCCACGCCTGAGCAAATGGCGGTGCTTTCATCGCTGATCGGCGCGGCAGGCGTTGTCGGCGGCCTTTATGGCTCCATCCATTTCGACACGCCGTCGGGCCCTTCGATCGTGGTCGCGGCGCTTGCCATTTTCATTTTCAGCCTTCTGCCCTTACATAAGAGAGCTGAGGCCACACCGGAACGGACTGCTGAACAATGAGCACGCATCACCACCATCATCACACGCAACAGGATCTGACCCGCAACCAGACTCTCGTTTTCGATGTTCTGTCCAAGGCGGAAGGGCCGCTCAGCGCCTATACGATACTCGACCAGCTGCGGGATGACGGCTTTCGCGCGCCGCTTCAGGTCTATCGTGCGCTGGAAAAGCTGCTCGATTACGGGCTTATCCATCGCCTCGAAAGCCTCAATGCTTTCGTGGCCTGCGCGCATCCGCAATGCCATCAGCAGGGTCTCGTCGCCTTTGCGATCTGCGAGAAATGCGGTCAGGTGACGGAATTTTCCGATGCGGCGATTGAAAATCTCGTCAGCGCCTGGAGCCTGCAAAACGGTTTCAAGTCGCGCAAGACGACGCTCGAACTGCGCGGCTTGTGCCAGGCCTGTGGCGATCACTAGGTCCCCCAAGCCTATCAAGAGCCTAACCCATTGGAAGTACCTAATTTTGGAAGTGAAACTTTAAAAGTAACGCTTCGGAAATCGAAATCTGCTAAAAATACCTAGTTCAGGGGATTAGTGGGTAAGATTTTCATATGGCGCGTATGAAGTCGCCGCAGGAGCGGCGCAGGGAAGAAAGACAGAGGACAAGGTTACGTTCGGGGAAACTGATAGACCTGGACGGACAGTTTATCGTTGAGTGCCAGTTCAGCGACTTGTCCCCCCATGGCGCCAAGCTGAGAACTATGGAAACACCGACCTTGCCCGACAGGTTCTGGCTGTTCGACGACTATTACAAGCGCGCCCTTTTGGCCCGCATCGCCTGGCGCAACGGCCGGGAAATCGGCGTCGAGCTGATCACCGATCCGACCGTCACACCGCTGGACAGCGAACGCCTGGCCCAGCTTGGCGGAAAATACTATTCGCTGTGAGCCGCCTGCCCATTGTTGATATTGGCATTGGCCTGCTTTCCGGGCGTCTGATTGGCCGGGGCGGTTGATGTCGGCTCGCCGCGCATGTTCATGGCGCGGATTTCTTCCGCAGAAATATAGTTGAACTGCTCAACCAGCAGGTCCTTGATCACCGGTTCCGGGAACCGCGCATTCAGGTCTGAGATGATCGAGGCGCGGACATCCTCGAACTGCACTTTCTCGACCTCTTTCGTATCCGAATAGCTGCCGTAGAACTTGCGGAAAATCTCGTCGCTGATGAACAGTTCCAGCGGCACGCTCAGCTTCTTGCGGATATTCGAATCGACCGTATAGACGAGCTGCGCCACGACATAGCCCGCGACACCACCATTGGAGATGATCGGCACGCTCATCACGTCCGTCTTGACGTAATCCACGCCGCCGAAGCCGCCAACAGCGGCCTGCGCCTCGCCGGACGATGCCGCGTTCTGACGGGTCGCCATGAACAGCGACCCGAAGGCGACAGCGCAAATCCACAGGCCAATGACGAAAATGCGGATCATCGCGCGTGACCGAGCCTCGCGCTCTGCATGGAATAGGTGCCGTCGGCTTCCTGTGTTTCCAATGCGCCGCGGATCACGTCGGCAAGCTCGCCGACTGCACGCAGATGCAGCTGCAACGCTTCACAGTTCTTCTCAAGCTTCTGCTTCAGACTGTCGAGCAGCGGCTGCAAGCCTTTCAGCGATGCAGGCTCGGCCAGACCGGCAGCCTTCTTGATGGCCTTGTTGAAATCATAGAGACCACGGCTTTTGCGGGAATTGATTTCAGCGAGATCGGGATTACCACCTTCCATGAGAAGGCGCGTTTCGGTCTCGATGACGTCCTCAAGACGCTGGATGGCACGAACCACCGGCTTCAAAGTCGGATTCTGCACCGGTTCTATCGCCTGTTCCGACTTCACCAGATCATGCACCTGTTCGCTCGCCTGGGCGAGAACCAGCGATTCTTCCGGCGGCAGGCTGGTTTCAGAGCTTGTCTCGGTCATTTCAAGGTTCCTCAATTTCGGGGGACGTCGCGTTGCGCTCTGCGGTATTTATCGTTCAGCCGCGCGCGCTATCCGCGTCGTCGTTTTTCTCAAGCTGCTTTTGGATGAGCGTGCGTTCGAACCCGTGTATCAGATCGTTCGAAACCGCATTGTTGCTCATAGTCTCTCCCAGATTGTTGATCACATCTCCTAATGCTGCAGTGGTCGGCGCATCTGCCCGCCCTTTGCGCGCCGCCTGCTCCTCAAGCAGTTTGGCAATGCCGACACCGCCGACATCCGCCATCTTGTTCGCCATGGCTTCCGCCATCATCGACTTCCAGTAATCGCCCGCTATGCCCTTGCCGAAGGTCGCTGTCGTGTCACTTGTAAACATCGACTGAACAAAGGATTGCAGCATGAAGGCCTCGAATTTCCGATAGGCCGGATTGATCGTATTCTGCGCGTCGGGCCGCATGGTCACGCCCGCCGAAAGACTGTCGGAAAAGCTCGCGAAATTATCCCGTGTCAGTCCCGTCACGGACGACGCCGTCGCCTGCATGGTGCCGGATACCGACTTCAACCGTTCCGCCGCCATGCGATAGGCCTGCGGATCGGCCGCGCGGGCTACATCCATCACCAGATCTGACGGCGGGTTGATCGCCATGCAAGGTTTCCTTCTTCATCCTATGAGTGCACCATAATGGGTCAAACTTGACTGAAACTTGTGGGCGAGTTCAGCGCGGCCCAGACGGCGTTTTCGTGGTTTTCCGGCTAACAAATTCCTCGATCAGACTGGCCAGTTCGTGCCGGTCCAGCTCGCTTTTGGCCTCTTCCAGCCGATCTTCCAGCAATTCAACCCGCCGTTGTTCCTTCAAAAGCGCGCTGCGCTCCGACTCGAGCTTTGATTCGAGCGCCATCGATTCGACTGCGTTTGCGCCAAGACGCTTGATGAGCAGCGACGGATCGATATCGAAGACCGCGCCGTCATAGCGCCGGTCCTGCATGGCGATGAGCGCCAGGCGCTCCTCTTCCAGCGCCAGCTTGCGCGCATTGGAAACGGCAAGCGCCGATTCGAGCCGGGCGCTGCCGAGCTTCTGCAAATCGATCAGCTTCTTGAGGTTGCGTGTGTTGGTCTGGGCCATGGCCACCTCAAAACAAAGCGCGCATTTGCGTAGCGGTTTCGTTCGTAAAGAAGCGCAGGAGTTCCGGCAGGATGAAATAGATCACCAGCAGCCCGCCCCCCAGCACGAAAGGCATCGACACGAAGTAGATCGGGATCGACGGCGTCAGCTTGTTGACCAGACCGATCGCGAAATTGACGAGAATCGCAAAGACGATGAATGGCGCTGCGATTCGCAATGTCGCCATGAACGCCGATGACAGCGCATCGGTAAAATCGATCATCGCCGCATCGGGCCGGAATCGTCCGTCCACCGGAATGGCCGTATAGGAATTCAGCAGTGCGCGCAGAATTTCCAGATGCATGTCGGTGACGAAGAACAACAACAGCGCACTGAACGTCACGATGGTCGCAAGCGTTGCCTGCGGCTCCGATTCGGTAATCGCATCGGCGGGTGAGCCGCTAAAGCCAATGGCCATCGCCATGGTGTTGGCCATGAATTGCAGAGCCCAGAAATAGATATGCGCCAGAATGCCGATCACCGCGCCGACAAACATCTCGCTCGCCATCAGGCGAAACAGCGTCCACGGCGCACCGCCATCGACGGCTGTGACAATGCGTGACAACACCAGCGGCAACACAGCGAAGGAGCACGCCAGCGCGATGAAGAGCCGAACCTGCAAGGGAATACGCGCGCTCGAAATCCCCGGCATCAGCATCAGGCATGCGCCGACGCGGCAGAACGCCAGAACGGCTGCCAGAATGATATCGTTGAGCGGCAGTTGCGCGATCGGCACTCAGGCCCCTTTCCGCGTAAGAATCATATTACCGTCCTCTTGATCCCCTCGTCCTTCGATTCTTCGATCCTTCGAGACGGTTCCCTTCGCTGCGCTCAGGGCACCTCCTCAGGATGAGGGGAAGTCTGGCTCCCCTCCCCCTCATCCTGAGGAGCCCCTCCAAGCGTAGCGAAGGAGGGGCGTCTCGAAGGATCGAGGGGTCGAGAGAATCAAAGAACCTGGACCTATGAAATCGCGCCGAGCGATTTCACTTCCACGCCGCGCGCGATCTCGACATGCGACAGCACCGGCAAGGTTGCGAACAGGCGCTCGATGATCATCCGGATATAGGGCCGCGCTTCTGGCGACGATACGAGGACGAATCGCTCGCCATTGTCGAAATGCTTGCGGATAACCGTCGATGCTTCCGTGCCGAACTGTTCCAGCAGGCGCGGGTCGATATCGAACTCGACGATTTCGCCCTTGGCGTCGCGCTTGAGGCTCTGGTGAAACACCAGATCCCAGCGGTTGCCAAGACGCAGCACATTGAGCACGCCATTGTCGGAAAGATCGCCGCAGATTTGCTGCGCCATGCGCATGCGCACATGTTCGACAATCATTTCCGGACGGCGCACCAGCGGCGCGATTTCCGCGATGGCTTCAAGAATGAGATGCAGGTTGCGGATCGACACCCGCTCGGCCAGCAGAAGCTTCAGCACGGCCTGCAAACCGGAATAGGAAATATGCGCCGGGCTGATATCCTCAACCAGCTTGCGATATTCCGGCCCCAGACGATCCAGCAGAATGCGCATATCCTTGTAGGACAGGAGCTGAGCCAGATTGTTGCGCACGATTTCGCTGAGATGGGTGAGCAGGACGGACAGATTATCGACCGTCATATAGCCGTCGCGGCGCAGATCCGAAGCGAAGGTTTCCGGCACTGAATAGGCGCGCATGCCGAAGGCCGGCTCGCGCGTTTCCTCGCCGGGGATCGACGGAATCGGGCGCTCGCCCAGCACCACCAGAATTTCACCGACGCGCAGTTCATGGCTTGCCACCGACGTGCCGTGAATCTTGATGCGGTAGCTTTTCGGCTGCAGGGCGAGATCGTCCGTCACCTTGATCTCGGGAATGACGAAGCCATATTCCTGCGCGAATTTGCGACGCATCTTGTTGACGCGATGCGCCAGCTCCTGCTGCGACGCCATCAGGCGTGCGGAAAGCTGCTTGCCGAGGCACAGTTCAATCTGGCTGGTTTCCAGCGATGCCTTGACGGAATTGCGCTCCTGATCCTCGGCCTCGCGCTGCTTCTTGCCGGCTTCAGCGGCTTCGGCCTCGCGCTGGCGCGCCTGACGGCGGGGCACGGCGATACCGACAAACGCCATTGCGCCGCCGAGCATGAAGAACGGAAATGCCGGAAGGCCCGGCATGATGCCGAGAACGAACAGCAGCATGGACGCAACCAGAAGCGCCTTTGGATAAGCGCCAAGCTGGCCGAAAATCGCCTGATCGGCGGAGCCGCGCGTTCCGCCCTTCGACACCAGAAGACCGGCGGCGAGCGAAACGATAAGGGCAGGAATCTGCGTGACGAGACCGTCACCGACCGACAACTTGGTGAAGACGTCAGCCGCGTGGGAAATGTTCATGTCATGGCGGGTAACGCCGATGATGATACCACCGAAGATGTTGACGGCGGTGATGATCAGACCGGCAATGGCGTCGCCACGTACGAATTTCGAGGCACCGTCCATCGAACCGAAGAAGGAGCTTTCTTCTTCCAGTTCGCGGCGGCGGCGCTGCGCTTCCTTTTCATCGATCAGCCCCGACGAAAGATCGGCATCGATGGCCATCTGCTTGCCGGGAATGGCGTCGAGGGTAAAGCGTGCGCCCACTTCTGCGATACGCGTCGCACCCTTGGTGATAACGAGGAAGTTGACGATGATCAGGATACAGAAAACGACGAGACCGATGACAAAATCGCCGCCCATCACGAATTGCGAGAAGCCGTGAATCACGTGGCCCGCAGCGAGATAGCCTTCATTGCCGTGGGTGAGAATCACACGCGTCGTCGCAATATTGAGCGAGAGGCGCATCATGGTCGCGATCAGTAGGACGGTCGGAAAGGCCGAGAAATCGAGCGGCCGCTGAATCCACAGCGCCACCATCAGGATAAGCACCGAGAAAGCGATGGAAAAGGCCAGACCGATATCCAGCACCATGGCCGGAACGGGCAGGAAAAGCACCGTCAGGATGATGATGATGCCTGCCGCCAGGCCCATATCGCTGCCGGTCAGAAATCCGCTTTTTATGAAGGGTTTAGCCGCTGCCTGCTGCACGTCCGTCTCCTGTTACGAAGCGGACCTTAGCTTGCGAAGCTTGCGCGAGGATTTTGTGATCTCTTTGGCTTTGTCACATTGTCCTACGCATCGGAGCGGGATCAGAAATCAGTCCAGTGGACTGATTTCCCCGCATAGGCGCTTCGCGCTTTTGCTGGAAATGCTTTAGAACCCCTTTTCGATGCGCGAATAAACGAGCAGCGTGAAGGAATTGATCTGCGCGCCAACAAAAGGTGCGGTTACGGCCAGTACGATGAAGATGACGACGATCTTCGGAACAAACGTCAGGGTCATTTCCTGCACCTGCGTCAGTGCCTGAAACAGCGCGATGCCGATGCCGATAAGCATGGCGGCAAGGACCGCCGGGCCGCTGGCCATCAGCACGGTCCAAACCGCCGAGTTGACGATATCCAGCGCATCAGCTTCGTTCACCGGGATCGCCCTTAGCTGACCTTGACGCCTTGGCCGATGGTGACGGTCTGCCCGTCTTCCAGCTCGGCGAGCATGCCGGACTGCTGGATCGTGACCGATTTCACCACGCCCGAAATCGTGCCATCGGCACTGGTCACCGTGCGACCGATCCAGCCTTCCGCCTGCGACAACGACGAGTTGGCGATCAGCGTTTCCAGCTTGGTGTTCATCTGCACGGACTGCTCGACGCCGGAAAAGGTCGCGAGCTGCGAGACATATTGCGTCGCGTCCATCGGCTGCGTCGGGTCCTGATTCTTCATCTGGGCGACCAGCAGTTTCAAAAACGAGTTGTAATCAACGTCCGCCTTCGCCGCCGAGCTGGAGCTCGATGACGAGCTGGTGTTGGTCGTCGTATTGGTAACCGCTGTTGTCGTGGTCATAGACCTGTCTCCCTGACCTGATCCGGATTCTTGGCTCGCGGCATGACGCTCTGTTCCGGCATCAGCTCCGCCTCGCGCGGATATTGCGCGCGGATCGTTTTCAATGCTTCGAAAACGCGCCCGTTATGCACCAGCTCATCGACGATCTTCAGCGCATTCAGGATTTCCGGATCGGAAAACGCCTTGAACATGCCTTTCAGCATTTGCCCGAAGGTCTGGCGCGCCTGCTCGCGCAAGGAAGGCTCGATGAGCATCATCTGCGCGGTGAAATAAAGCTGGCGCAGCGGTGACGTCGTCTGGTCCGGCTGGAGCACGTGGTTTTCCAGAAGGAACGTCGCATCGTTGAGCAGTTCCAGCGATACTTTGCGGTCAGCCTTCAGCACTGCGCCGTTGATGTAGATTTTCTCGCCCGCCCGAAGCGACAGGCGGATTGCCGATTTACCGTTGACCGCCATTTCAAAGACCGTCCCGGATCGACCGCGTAATATCGATCAGCGTGTCGTAATCGTTGCTCTCGCCCTGGCGAATGCGTTCCAGCTCCTTGAGCACGAAAATGCCGATGGAGATGATTGCCGCTTTCAGCTCTTTTGGCAGCGCATTCTCCTCCGAACCCAGATCGTCGATGATCGTGGTCCAGAGCCGCATCGTGAAATAGCCGGCATCAATGCCTTCACGCGAACCGGCGCCATTGACCTTGGCAGCCGCGAGCATGTCTATCGAACGGTCGAAAAGCATCCGTTCGCGGTCCTTGGCGCTCGCCATATCGTCATTCATGACATCTTCGTAGCGCAACTGATACATGTCGTCTCCGCTTATGGGCATCATCGGTGCGGGTCGCCTCATGCTACCGCCGTTATGATGTTGCCCGCTTTATTTCAAATAGTTGAGCAGGCTCATGCTCTGGAGCTGAACCGTCAGCTGATAGGAGGTTTCAATCTGCGTCTTCAGATCGTTGACGCGGGTCGCCGCCTCATAAGGATCGACTTCCTCAAGATTGAGAACCGAGTCGTTCAGGATTTTCTGCTGCGCGGTGATGCGCGTCACTGCCTGTGAGGTGCGCGACTGCGCAAGGCCAAGCGTCGTCTGCGACGCCGTCACCTCGGTCACGGCCTGCGTGGTCGTCTGCATCGCCTCGGAGGTCAGCGCCTGAAACGCCGAATTGTTCAGTCCGATATTGGCGAACTCCGCGATCATCGCAAAAGACATGATCGCCTTGCGGAAACCATTGGCATTGGCGCTGATCGAGGTATCAGCCGTTTCGGTCGGTGAAATACGGCTCTTGATGGCCGTATCCGATGCGTCGGACCAGTTGGCGTCCCAATTGGCATCGTTGAACTGGTCGGCATAATCGCCCTGGAGAAATGTGGTCATTTCGTCAGCGGTGATGTTGGCGACCTGAGGATCGTCGACCGTGAAGCCGAAATGTGCTGCAAAAGCATCGCGGATCGCCGTCTGCACGGTGCCGCCGTCGGTATAGTCGGCAACCGGCTTCACATCCGTATTGACGCCGGAGAAGATATATTCGCCGTTATAGCTGGTGTTGAGCAGGCCCGTAACGCTGTTCAGCGCGGCGCGGGCGGTTTCGGCAATCGTCTGGCCGCTTTCACTGGAATTGCTCACGCCAGTCAGACTGGCGAGAAAATCCTGCGTCGTTTCAATGACGGAACTCGTCGCGGTCTGCGTCGTCGTCATCCGCTGCTGCACAAGATTGTTCATGTCCAGCAAAACGCTCAGCCGGTCATATTCCTTGCGCAAGGAAACGCTCTGGCCGGACTTCGTGCCAAGTGCCAGCCCGACATCGAAGACGGTTCCCGTCGTCGCTTCCTGCTGGGCCTTGACCAGATCAGCCTTGCTCTTGCTGACAAGCGCCCGAAGGGCGGAAGCTGCACCATAGTTGGAAACTGATTGCGCTTTCATGAGCCTCACACCGCCGCGAGCAAATCGTCGAGCATCGAATTGACCGTCGTCAGCACGCGGCTCGATGCCTGATAGGAATGTTCCAGATCGAGAAGCAGCGCCATTTCGGTATCGATATTGACACCGTTGGCGTTGGACATGGCCTGATCGGCCTGGGTCGCTACCGTCTGGTTGTAGGTATAATCGCTATTGGCCGTCTTGCGCTTGCCTTCAAGCCAGCTGACCGAGGACGAACCATAGTCGATCAGGCTAGAATTGGCCTTGAGCCCGGCCGAAGCGTCGAAGCTGAACGGCGTCGAAAACGCTTCATTGAGCGCGAGCAGACGGTCGTTGAAACCGGCGGCATTGTCCGAATTATAGACATAGTCGGCGCCATTTGCGCCGCCGTCACGCAGATAGCTCGGGCTGCCGCCTTCCGATGAAACGAAGGCCGACGATACCTTGATCGTCCCTGCAATCCCGGAAGTCAGGCTTGCGCCCGGCACGGCTGGCGAACCCGACCAGCTGAAGAGGCCTGTCTTGTCCGCGCCGCCATTGCCGGACTGATCCGATTCAGAAAACATCGAAACGAGGCCGCGCGCAATCTCATCGAGCTGCATCTGATATTGTGGCGCAATCTGGTCGCGCAACTGCAGAAGCCCGCTGAGACGGCCCGTGCCATAAGGCTGGTCGAACGTATCGTGGCTGAGCGGCACGCCATCCACCAGCACGGCATTGCCAGCAGTACCGGCAGTGAGGCTGCCCGATGGCGCAAAGGTCACGGCGCGTGCGGTGGTTTCAAACAGCGTCACGCCATTATCGGCGAAGATCACCATGTCGTTGTCGCCGCGCGTCATGGTGGTGATGCCGAGTTCACCCGAAATCTGCTTCAGAAGCGCGTCGCGCTGGTCCAGCGCGTCCGACACGTCGCGCCCGGCGCGCGTGCCGCTGACGACGTCCTTGTTAACCTGTTCGAACTTGGACAGAAGATCGTTGATATTGGCGACCGAGACAGCGATTTCGCTATCGGCATCCTCACGCAGCGCCTGCACCTGCTTGGTGCCGTCGTTCAGCGCATTGGCAAGCGCCTGCGCCGTGGACACGACGCTGTCGCCGAGCGACGAATTGGCCGGCGAGGCCGAATAGGTCTGGAGAGCATCGCGCAGATCGCCCATCAAAGCCGATGGCGAGCCTGAGTAATTGTCTGCGGAATAAATCGACGAAAGGCGGTCGAGACCGCTTGCGAGAGCCGAGGAGGAGGCTGCCGTGCTGTTGGACTGGATGTAGCGATTGAACAGCGCCTCATCCGCCGAGCGGGTGACATTCACATAAAGCGAGCCATAAGGCCCAGAAACGAGGGAGGCAGTGCGCCGCGAATAGTCGGGATCGTTCACGCCTGCAATATTGCGCGAAACGACCGAGGTCTGCTTGGACGTCGCCGCAAGCGAGCTTTTGGCCGTCGATAGAGCAGAACTGAGTGACATCCTTTTCCCCTCATAAACAAAACAGAGCGTTTGCGGGAAGGTTAGGCTTCCCGCAAACGCTTAACTTATCTCTTCAGATTGACCAGAACGTCCATCAGTTCTGAGCCGGTCTGGAAGACTTTCGAATTGGCCGTATAGCTGCGCTGGGCTTCGATCATATCGGTCAGCTCTTGCGCGATATCGGCGTTTGATTCCTCAAGCGAGCCGGACATGATCTTGCCCATGCCATCGCTCTGCGGATAGCCGACGGTGACCGCGCCCGATGCAGCACTTGGCGAAAACACGTTGCCGCTTACCACCGTCATGCGGTCGGGGCTGGCCACGGTTGCCAGCGGCAAACGGTAGAGCACCTGCTGCGAGCCGTTTTCGTAAATCGCGACAACCGAACCGTCCGCGCCCACATCGACACTTTGCAGCGATGACGGCGCCTGGCCGTTGATGGTGGCCTGCGAAATCGTGTAGCTGCCTGTACGCGCCGTCGATGCGCCGAGATTGAGGTCCAGCGTGCCGCCATTGTAGCCGGTCAGGTCGACAGAAACGTTACCGCCGGAAACCACCGCACCCGTTACCGGATCGAAGGTCAGCGTGCCGGTGCCGATTTCGACATTGTCGGCAGCGTTCTTGACCGAAACCGACCAGGTATCATCCGCATTCTTGGTGAAATAGACGTCGAGCTTAACCGCCTCACCGGCATTGTTGTAGGAGATCAGCGAGGTCTTGTGGTTATAGTCACCCGCAGTCGCAGGCGGCGTATCGGTTGTCGGCAGGTTGACCGTGAACGTGCCCGCCGTGCTGCCGATAGCGGTCAGATCAGGCGCATTGACATTGACGATCGAAAGGCCGTTCAGGTCCGGCGCAACGCTGCCGTCAGCCGAACCAAGCAGGTAATAGCCAGCCGTATTGACCAGATTGCCATCCTTGTCGGGCACGAACGAGCCCGCGCGCGTCAGATAGGTCGCGCCATCCGCGCCCTGCACGAGGAAATAGCCGTTGCCGTCAATGGCAAGGTCAGTCGTCGACGATGTGGAGCGGATGCCGCCCTGATCCGAAATACCGTAACGCACCGAGGTCAGCACGCTGCCGGAATTGTACTGGCCGCCACTGCTCGGCAGAACAAGCGACGAAAACTGCGTTTCAGCGCGCTTGTACCCGATCGTGCTCGCATTCGCGATATTGTCCGCGACAGCCGAGAGACGGTTTGCCTGAGCATTCATGCCCGAAACACCCGTCCGCATCATACCGTAGAGACTCATTGCCAGCTCCTGACATTTCTAGCCGAGAATTTTAGAACTTGTTACGATTCTAACGTGCCATGCTTGCGTGAAGCTGTAGCGTCGCGAGATTTTGCCTTTTTACCGGGGCACGGGCGCAGCTTTTGAAAGACCGGAATCCGGCTCTGAACTACACTGAGACACTGACTGGGAACTGGGAACTCAGAACCTGAAACAAGCAAACCATTCAAAGAACGAATGGGGCACTACTCGATGCTGATGCAGTAGCCGAGGAAGCGCTTGGAATCGATGGGGTCGAAGCCAAGCTGCTCGCGCAACTTCTTGCGCAGCTTGCTGATGTGGCTTTCCACGACGTTCTCTTCGACTTCACTATCGAAAATGCCGTAGATCGCGCCGAAAATCTGCGCCTTGTTGATGCGGCGACCGCGATTGGCAATTAGATATTCCAGAATGCGGCGCTCACGGCGCGGCAGCGGAAAATCAACGCCGTTGATCTGCGGATCGCGCCCATCGGAGAAAACGCGGATGGGGCCGAGATCGGTGCCGGCCTCTGCAACGCTCTGCGAACCAGCCGCGCGGCGGCGGATCGCATTGATGCGGGCCAGGATCTCACGAACGTGGATGGGCTTGCGCACAACATCGTCAACCCCGGATTGAAAAAGCTCCAGCGTATGCTCGAGCGAGGGACGGTCGTTGAGCGCAATGACGGGGGCCTTGCAGCGTTCACGAATTCGGGCGGGAAGACGATGCTGGGTTGCGCATTCGCCAATGAGGAACGCTTCGACGGCCATAATATCCTGCCGCGGAACGGTCTCTACCCATTCGTCGAAATCTGCCGGTGTGAAGCCCGTCGTCGTGATGCCTTCACGGCCAAACCATGAGGCATAGCCTTCAGTGACAATATCTCTGTCATCCACGACGACAATCATCGGCCCGCCTTCCGAATCAATATGTTAGCCCAAGCAAGACAGAGGTAACTGGCGGAGCGACTCGGCGACAATGGCAAGAAATTGCCCGCAATAAATTGGGAGGCATTTTAGCATTATCTAATTTAAGGGGAATCGTGCAGATTGCATTGCACATGGGAAGAATAGCGGGCCGACCCTTAACGAGACGTTAACGGCTCACGATGTTTTACGATTCATTACAAGGGCTTAATTATTGCTAACCTAAATTAGTCTGCAATTCGAAAGACAATCACTGATTGTACAGCCTCGAACGGCGTGTATGCAGCGCCGCTCTACAACCGTTAAAATTTTAGTGATATTGCGAGGACAGGTTTCAGACGCCGCAAAATATTTTTGCGTCTGGCGTCCAGTTTCCGAAGCCGGTCGCGACCATATTGGCCATCACCCGGCAGACATATCGCTTCTGTGCCGGGTTGTTGTTCGGGCCTGCGTGGTAGCGTGCCACGGCCATCGTCCAGTTGCCTTCGCGGGTGCGAAGTTGCTTTAGAAAGCGAGCCGCGTAATCGACATTGAGGCTCGGTATCAGCATGGACGCGACTGACGGAAATTCCTGCCCGTGATAGTAGTAGTTGATCTGCATGCAACCAAGGTCAATCAGCTTTGCGCCCCCGGCACGCACCTCGGTAAAGCGCTTCAGGGCTGCCCCTTGCGACGGGAGAAATTCTGCCCGGCCCTCGATATTCATCGCATAAGGTTGCAATGAATTCTTGCGTCCGGTTTCGGTCAGTCCGACAGCGTAGAGGATGCCGAGCGGCACATCATAGCGCGCGGAAGCACGATGCATTTCGCGCTCGCAGACATTTTCGGCCACAGCGATGCTGGTGCTACACAACCAGACCGCGACTGCGGCCAGCAGTGCCTGCAACAGTGTCACGCGCCGCAGTTTCGGAACCAGTCTGCTTGCCGGACCGGTCTTGTCCCGTTTGGCTGGAATCGCCATTCTGCCTGCCCTCGCCGCTTGCAAACTGTGCCTGTGCTTGAGATTGCGCGCCATTGCGACCATCGAAGCCGCCTTGCATGTTGAAAGCCTGCTGCTGGCCGGATGATTGCTGTTGAGCGCCCGCCTGTTGCTGACCAGCATTCTGGCTTGCAGCGACGTGCTGTACAGCGCTTGGCGCGCTGCGATCGGCAACGGTTACGGTAATGCGGGCATCGTCGCCTATACCTGCACTTTTCAGCGCCTTTTCGATCACCGAGCGGTCAGCGGAAAGCGCCTCGGCGGCTTGCGCCTTGTCCGCAACGAGGTGCACTTCCACGCCGTCCGGCACCACGCGGATGCGTGCCGTCACCTGCCCCAGATCGACCGGATCGAGCCGAATTTGCAAGGTCTTCACCGAACCGAAGCTGCGCTCGGAAACCACCTGCACGTCCGCCACCCGCACAGCCTGCTGGGTGGCCGCCGCCTTACCTTCCACTGGCACGGCGGACTTGCTGGCGGTCTGCTGCGACTGGAAGACACCGCGATCAGCGGCACCGGAATTAGCCGGCTGACTACCGGCTGGCTTGTCGCCTTTCAGGAGATCGGCAAGATCCGCTTCGGGCTTTTCGGTAGCAGTGTCTTGTTGCGCGCCGGTTGCCTCACCAGACGCGGCCTGACCGGATTTGGAAGACGGCTTTGTGTTTGCAGCGGATGCAAGATTTTGTGCAGTCTGAGCTGTCTCGCCCTTGCGCTTCACGTCGATGGCGGCGTCTGCCCCGACCTGCGCTTCCTTGCCTTCGATGGCGTCTGCATCCACGCCATCAGCTTGTGCAAGCGCAGACTTTCCGGCCTTTTTCGCCAGATTTTCTGTGGCGGAAATGTGGCTTTCACTGCTCAAATTAGGCAAATTTGCGGCTAAAGAAAGGACATTTTGTGACACAGCCCAGGATGAAGCCTGCGTTGACGCGTCCGATTTCTGCTCGTCCTGCTCATCGGTCTGCACAGTTTCCGCATCTTCACCCTTGGTGACCGGCTTGCCATGCGGCTTTTCCAGAAGCGCGCCGAACAGTTGCGACTGGTCGGAATTTTCCTGCCCATCCACTGCCGCCTTACCTTGTCCGTTGGCCTGCTGGGGCGCCAGACTGCGGGTCGGCGAAGCGATCCGTCCGGCCTGACCGAGCAAAATATCCACGCTCATCGAATGGTCTCCCCTAGCAAAGCGTCGATCTCGGCAAGCTTGCGCCGGGCATCGTCCATGGTCTTCTGCAAATCGTCTGTGGGCTGTGACGGTGTGGGCTTCCAACCCGCAACCGGCGACGACACCTGTGCCGCCACAGGCGTGGCAATCGCCGTTGCGACAGGTGCTGTGACGGGCGCATCCGCCACCGCCATGGCCGGCACCTTGCGGTCTTCCGCATCCTGCTCAGGCGCTGCTTTTGCAGGCGGCAGGGCGTCCGGCGCGCGGGTCACGACCGAACCAACGGTCTCGGCAGCCTTCAACAGCTTGCGGTCAGGCTCCTGCAAACGATCAGGCGAAATCTGCGACAGTTCACGCAAGGCACTTCCTGCCGAATCGGAAGCGACACCGCTCGCCGCCGCATAAAGATTGGCGCGTGTCGGATCGGCCTTCAGGCGGTCGGCGAGCTTGCGCGCCTCGGCAGACATGAAACGCGCCCGCTCGGTCTGGCCGTCCACCAGAGCGCCGCGCGCGATCTGGAGATAGAGCGAATATTGCATCACCGGATCGGCGGCAGCAATCAGCTTCACCAGTTCGGCATTGCCGATACGGTCATTGAGCTTGAGCGCCGCGCTGACGAATTGTCCCATGAAATCACGCATATAGGGTGAGCGAGGAAAGCGCTGAAGATAGTTGCGCGCCAGCATTCTGATCTTTTCGGCATCGCCAAGCTTGGCGGCAATCGGCATTGAACGACGGATCGCCGCTTCCTCGAAAAGCGTGCCCGGCGCTTCGAGCCGCACTTGATCCAGCCGCAGCAGCGCCGTGGCCGGATCGAAGGCGGTCATCTGGCTGGCAGTCACGAGCACGATGGAAGCCTTCAGCTCCGAAGGCACATCGGGCGACAGCGGAACGGAGAACAGCTTCACGACTTCGATCATCTGCCCGGAGGCATAAGCCAAAGCGCCTTTGACCAGCTCCTGCGGCACCACATCCGTGTTGAGATCGGCCAGAACCTTGCGCACCGCGTCGGGATTACCGCCATTGAAAAGGTAGATAATCGCCGCATAGATGTTTTCGGGATTGTCCCAGGCTTCCTTCGGCGCGCGGGCCATGTCAGCGCTGATAAAAGCCAGAAGCTTGTTCAGCATGACCACGGCTTCCGGCTTTCCGGCTACCACCTGATCCTGCAACATGCGCAGCGAACGCACGAGCTTGTAAGGCTCCAGCACCGGCAAGGTAGCGCCCGTGCTGCTGCCCTGCTGCGCCTGCGCATAGGCATGCATCGGCGTGTCCGCCAGAGGCAGGCTCACGGTCAGAGCAATCATCAGGGAGCGCTGAATGAGCCGCTTCATGGGGCAGACTTGAGGAAAATATCGATGCGGCGGTTCTCTGCCGCATTCGGATCATTGGCGATTTTTGGCTGGCGATCAGCATAGCCTTCGACGCGCAGCACGCGTTTTTCGTCCAGCCCGCCGCGCACCAGCATGTAATAGGCCATCTGCGCACGCGCCGAAGACAGACGCCAGTTGTCATAGCTTGCGCTCTTGAACGGGCGCGAATCGGTGTGACCGCTGATGATGACTTCTCCCGGCTGACGGGAAATCACCTGCGCTATGCGTTCCAGCATCTGGACCACGCGTGCATCGGGTTTGGCAGAGCCGATGGTGAACATGCCATAATCGATCTTGTCGGTCAGCTGGATCATCACACCGCCATCAACCGGCACCACCGTCACATCCGGCATGGGTTCAGCCTTGCTGCCCTGCTTGGCCGCAGTGGACTTTTCGCCTTCGGCAGCCTTTTTCAGTTCCGCGATGAGCTGATCCTGATCTTTTGCAGGCGCTTCGGCAGGCTTTGCAGCCTCTCCCGGCTTTGCCTCCGCTGTTTCCGGCTTGGGCGGCGTGGAGGGAGCGGCATTTGGAGGCGTCAGCTCGTCCGCAGCCTTGCTCGACCAGTAATCCGGGCTGAACGGATCGCGATAGGCATCGCCGCCATCGGCGCCAGTGGCCGGGCCGGATTGCGATGTGCCGCCGTCACCCTTGGCAGACTGATTCTGCAACACGCCCGTTTCATGCGCCAGTTCCGACAGAACCGCGTAAGGCTCGCGGAAAAGCTGGCGCTCCTCCTGCTCGCTTGGTGGCTGCACCTTGGTGTCGTTGATGACCTTGGTGCTATCATCGACCTTCTGGTCACTGTCAAAGCGAACTTTGCCGTCTTTCTCGTCAATGTCCTGCACGCCCTTCGGGCTGGACTGCCGGTCCATCAACTTGACGGGATTGAAATAGCTGGCGACAGCCGCCTTGGTTTCCTCATTGGCGGCATTGATCAGCCACATGACGAGGAAGAACGCCATCATGGCGGTCATGAAGTCGGCATAGGCGATTTTCCACACGCCGCCATGGTGGCCGTCATGGTCGTCATGCCCGCCACGGCGAACAATGATGATTTCGCGCTTGGTTTCGGGATCAATGCTCATTGGACCGCAGCCTTCAATTCTTCAAGAAGCGGCGCGATGCGCGTTTCCAGCACCCGTTCGCCAAAGGAAAAGGACAGTTCATCCGATGCGTTTTCAGAAAACCGGCAGCCGGATGGCAGCAGGGCCGCATGATCGCGCAGCGGGGCCAGCAGCCTTGCCGGACCGGAGATTTCCGGTGCTTCGCCTTCCAGCGCCAGCGCAGCAATACGATGGGCAAATTCCAAAACTGCGTCGTGCTCAAGCTTCCCGACGAGAAGCGGTGCCAGAATCTCGGTGATCTGGGCGGAACAGTTCTGTTCCAGCGCGGTCAGCGCTTCCGTCAGGCTGCGCGCCAGCAACAACGCCTGTTCACGCGAGAAGGCGGCGCGAAGATTTTCGATTTCCGTCTCATGTTCACGCGAGAGCCGGGCTTTCTCGGCTTCGTAAAGCGCTTCGGCTTCCCTGTGCCCTTCCTCGCGGCCAAGCGTGTGGCCCTGCGCGTGACCGGTCTCGAAGGCCGTGCGCTTTTCTTCCTCGACCGCGATAATCGCCGCCACTTCCGCCTGTTGGACTGCATCCAGCTTGTCAGCGAAATGGGGAGCTTTGGTCTCCTTTGCCCGTTCGGCTGAACGCGCACGCTGGACCGGCTCCTGCTTCAATGGCTGCGGCTGCACCGGGGCGGCAATGATCTCCACCGCCTCATCGGCAATGCGATGGGTCGAAAAATCAGGAAGATAACGGCTGAGAGGGAGCGCGCTCATTATCAGGCAGCCTCAAGCTCCGGTGCGTTGACCCGTTCGGCAGGGACAGGCTGCTTCGCAGCATTTCCGCCGATCCACTGCTTGAGAACGGCAGCAACACGTTCTTCATCCATCTCGATCATCTGCTCCAGACGAAGCTTGGCGGGCATACGCATACGCTGGCGCAGATCGCTGAGACTGGTCTTCATCTGATCGGCATAGGCTTCCGGTCCGCCAATGACAGCCTGATGGCCTTCGGTGCCTGCCTGTGTACCGACGAAATTCGGCGCTGCGATTTCACCGGCTTCGCGGATGGCGACTTCCGTGCCCGCTGGCTTGGCCGTCTGGTCACGCAACAGCGGACGCAGACCAAACCAGATCAGCAGACCGACGGCGGCGAGGATGGCCAGCGCGTTGACGTAGCTTCCGCTCTGGCGCAGCAGCGTATCGGTCCATGGCGCCGAAACCGGCTCCATGTCGGCGCCTGCCGGGTCAAGGAAGTTGACGGCCGTTACGTTGATGACATCGCCGCGGTCTGCATTGAGACCGGCAGCGGTAGCAACGAGATCGCGAATCTTGGTGATCTGCTGATCGACGAAATTGGCAGGCGGCGGCGTGGTTCCGGCGGTTTGCAGCAGGCGGGCCTGGTCGATGACAACGGCAATCGACAGGCGCTTGACGGAATAGCCGTCGCTGACAGTCGCAATCGTCTTGCTGTTCATTTCGTAATTGGTCAGTTCCTCACGGCGGTCGGTCTTTTCCGACGAGGTCTCGCCATTGCGGTTCTGAATTTCTTCCTGCGGAATGTTCTGTTCCACACCGGTCGCGTTGTTATCGCGATTGTTGCGGGAATCGCCGCTTTCGCGCACCACGCGGACCGAACGTTCGACACGCGATTCGGGATCGAAGGTCGTTTCGTTGATCTGGCGGCGGTCGGTATTGAGCGTTGCCTGCACGCTGGTCTGGAAATGACCGAGACCGAGATAAGGTGCCAGCGCCTTGCGGATGCTGTCGTCGACATTACCGGCAACCTGCTGTTCCAGCGAGGCGGTCAGGAGGGCAGCGCCATTGGCGGCTTCGCCTGCGGAGGCCAGCAGACGGCCATTGGTATCAAGAACGGTGACAGACGATGCATCGAGCGACGGCACGGCGGCGGCAACGAGCTGGCGGATCGACTGCGCCGATTCGGCTGCAAAGCCGCCTTCCGCGCGGATGACCACCGAAGCGGACGGCTTCTGGTCGCCACGGCGGAACGAGCCTTTTTCAGCCAGAACGATGTGCACGCGGGCGGCCTTCACGCCGCGAATCGCCTGAATTGTGCGAGCGATCTCGCCTTCAAGCGCGCGAACGCGGGTGATTTCCTGCATGAAGGAGGTGAGGCCCAGCGAGCCCATATTGTCGAACAGCTCATAACCGGCATTGTTCGAAGTGGGCAGGCCCTTTTCGGCCAGATACATGCGCGCGGTTTCGGCCTTGCCGATCGGCACCAGAATGGATGAACCATCCGACTTCACATCGAAGGGTATACCGGCTTCGCCGAGCGCCAGGCCCATGCGGTTCACGTCATCGCGCGACAGACCGACATAGAGCGTCTCATAGGATGGACGGCTGAGATAGAAGCTCGTGTAGAGGATCGCACCCATCAGGGCGGCACCCACAAGCCCGAGCGCAACAAGCTTGCGCACGCCAAGCTTGCCAAGCGTTCCCCTGAGTTGTTCGATCAATTGCTGGAAATTCTGCTGCATCGACACCACCGCCATCATGATGGATGCAAACTAGACCGCGAAGCTTGCGCGAAAGTGGCGGCTGATAAAGCAGAAGCTTTCGGGAGTGAGATGGCCCAACAACGAAATGGGGCGCGGAATAAATCCCGCGCCCCTTTTCCGCCCAAAGACATCCGGTCCGATCAGGTCGGTCCGGATGCGAACCCCTGATTTGCCTGAGAACTCGCAGGAGCCAGCGAACCGGCTCCTTTGCTGTCTACTCAGTTATCGATTAGCCGCGGAACAGCGACAGGATCGACTGGCTCGACGAGTTAGCGATCGAGAGAGCCTGGATGCCGAGCTGCTGCTGGGTCTGCAGAGCCGAAAGGCGAGCAGATTCAGCGTTCATGTCAGCGTCGACGAGCTGGCCAACGCCCTTTTCAACCGAGTCCGACAGCTTCGAAATGAAGCTCGTCTGGGTTTCGATGCGCGACTTTGCAGCACCGAGGGACGCTGCACCGGTGGTCAGCTTGCCCAGCGCGGTTTCAACGGATTCCAGAGCGGTCTTGATCGCAGCCGAATCCAGAGCGGTCGTGCCGGTCGTGTCGAAGAAGGTCGAAGCAAGGAGACCGCCAACGATGCCGCCGGTGCCAGCCGTGTCGAGAACCTGAACGTCAGCAGCAGCAACATCAACAGTGTCGATGGTTACGTCAGTGCCAACGCGGTTGTACGAAGCGACAACCTTAAGGTCTTCCGTAGCAGCGCCGTCGTTTACCAGCAGGTTAGCACCAGCGTAGTTAGCGTTGGTTGCAGACGACTTGATCTGGCCCTGAATAGCCGTGATTTCAGTCGAAATTTTCTGCTGATCTTCCAGGCTTGCACCCTGCGCGCTGATCAGGAGGGTCTTCATCTTGTCGACCTGATCCTTGATGTCGTTGATCGCGGTGTAAGCCGTGTCAACCTTACCAGCGCCGAGGCCGAGAGCGTCCTGAACAGCCGAGTTGGCCTTGTTGTCGGACTTCATCGACGTTGCGATGGACCAGTACGAAGCATTGTCCGAAGCTTCGCCGATGCGCAGACCGGTCGAAATGCGGTTCTGCGTGGTTTCCAGAGCCTTGTTGGTCGAAGCCAGAGTCTGGAGAGCGGTCAGAGCCGACGAATTTGTAAGAATGCTAGCCATTGTTTTGCCCCTTGGGAAAAATCAAACTGAGGGACAGGCCGGACTTGAGGGATACCGGCATAGTGGAGCGGCATCATGCCTGTCTCCGCTAAGACGCGGAAACCCACCATGTGCCGAGACTTAAGACCCAAACATTAAAGAAATACTAATTTATTCGGTCGAATTTTAACGAACACTCAGATTCTGATGCCGAATTTTGCCGGGCGCTTTCGCAACTGTACCAAATCGGGTCAGGAGAACGAGCGAATCAGGCTTCCGACCAGAATATTCCAGCCGTCGATCAGCACGAAGAACAGAATCTTGAACGGCAGCGAGATTACCGTTGGCGGCAGCATCATCATGCCCATGGACATTGTGAGCGTCGCCACGACGAGATCGATCACCAGAAACGGCAGCACGATCAGGAAGCCGATTTCAAAGCCGCGGCGCAATTCCGAAATCATGAAGGCCGGAACCAGTACGCGGAAATCCACGATGCCGTCCTCTCCAGTGCGGAAAGACGGATCGGCAAGGTCTTCGAACAGGCGCAGATCCTTGTCGCGCACCTGCCCCATCATGAATTCGCGAAAGGGCTGCGAAATCTCGGTCAACGCGGCCTGTTGCGTTATCTCGTTACGCATCAGGGGCTGCACGCCATTGTTCCAGGCGCGATCAAAGGCGGGCGCCATGACATAGAACGTCATGAACAGGGCAAGCGAGATCATCACCATGCTGGCAGGCGCGGTCTGAAGACCAAGGCCTGAACGCAGAAGCGAGAAGGCGATGGCGAAGCGCGTGAAGCTTGTCACCATGATCAAAATGCCCGGCGCGATGGACAGCACCGTCAGGAGCCCGAAGAGCTGGACGATCTGCCCGCTGGCGGCGCCGCTGCCTGCGGGCAGCAGATTTTCCAGCGTCAGCGCGGGCTGGGCCTGCTGCGCATGGGCAGCAACAGTGAATGCAAGCGTCAGGAGAACGCCGAGACCAAGGAGTTTTTTCATTCTACGACCAGTGCCGAAATAAAGACCCGGTCCACCGCGCCTTCCGAGCGCAGGCGGGCGCGTTCTTCGAGATCGGCGCGCAGATAGGCAAGTCCTGCCGCGCCTTGCAATTGCATGAGATTGACGCTGCGCAGAAAGCTCAGGAAATCATCGCCAACATTGGCAGCCATGGCCGCCGGTATTTCATGGCCGGGCTTGGCGACCAGAGACGCCTCCAGCCGTACCCAGGTGTTCTGTGGAATGCCCAGATTGGTGACAATAGGCTTCAACGGCACGACTGCGCCGATGGAGCGCGATTCGAAATCGCCCGGCTTCGGCTTGTCTTCCTTGCCCGTCGTCTTGGCGGTTGCCTGCTGGTCGGCGGAAATCATCCCGCCCAGATACCAGCCGCCACCGGCAGCGATAGCGGTGAGAGCAACGACAGCCGCCAGCAGCCCCATCATGGAGCCCTTTGCCTTGCCGTCATTCTTGTCCAGTGCCGTGTCGCTCATCGATGCTCAACTTTGAAGCACATCCCGAAAATTGGGATGTGCATGGAAACAAAAGGTCAGAAAGGCGAAACCTGATCGAGGATCTGCTGGCCGTAAGGCGGCTGCTGCACCTCGCTCAACCGTCCGCGACCGCCATAGGAAATGCGGGCCTCGGCGATCTTGTCGTAGGAAATGGTGTTGGAGCCGGAAATATCGCGCGGACGCACGACACCCGTGACATTCAGCACACGCAGCTCATTGTTGACGCGCACTTCCTGCGAACCGCGAATGATCATGTTGCCATTGGGCAAGGTGTCGGTGACGATAGCCGCAACCTGAAGGCTGATATCTTCACTGCGCTTGATCGTCCCCTTGCCCTTGGCCGAGGTGTCCGAATGGGTGTTGATGGAACCATCCATGTCGCCACCAGCACCGGCACCGGTGCTGCTGCTGGTCTTGAACGAACCGCCAGCGCCATAAATGCCCTTCGACACACGCTCGCGGTCGGTCTTGTTGTCGAGATTGGCGCGATCATTGATGGAGATGATCACGGTCAAGACATCGCCCGGCTCGGCAGCGCGCGGATCCTTGAAGAAATTGGTCGAGCGCTGGTTCCACAACGAATAATCCGGCTTGGCCGGACGCGATGGATAGCCATTATATTGCGGATTGTTCTGCATGCCGAGATTGGCGGCGACCGGCGACAGGTCCGGCGCACGACCAATTTCTTCCGGCTTCACGGCGCAACCGGCCAGAAGCGCCAGAGCGGTCGCAGCGAAAATAGTCTTGTTCATGCTTCCTGTCATTGCACCGTATTCCCGGTTTGCGCCTGGGCGCGCTGGTCCTTCGCCGCTGGCGGCGGGGTCGTTGTGCGCTGCGAGCCGACGATGATGCGCGCAAGCTTCGCCGCCTTGTCTGGCGGCATTTCATTCAAAATGATGCTCGAAACACGAGGATTGAGCTTGAGGATCAAGGCGGCTGCGGCCTCATCGCCGATCATCGCCATCTGGGCTGCCGCCGCGTCGGGTTTCATCTTGGAAATGATGTCGACCAGCGAATCCTGCGCCTTGCTGACGAAGTCGTCACGGCGCTTCAGCCACATCTCGTATTCCTTGCGCTTTTCTTCCAGCGCCTGCATCCGCTCGTCGACCTCGGCCTTGAGGTCGGTGAGCTGCTTGGCCTGCAACGAATAGCGGGCATCGGCCGCCTGATTGTCGATATTGCCGCAATATTTGCGGATTTCATCCAGATTGCCGAGATTTGCGGGCGGCATGGAGGCTGGCGTCGCAGAGGGCTGCGCGCTTGCCTGCACTGCCGGCTGCGATGCGGCAGCCGGTGTTTCCTGGGCCAATACCGGCAAGGCGCTCGCAAAAAGGAGCGCCAGAGCCGAACCGCAGCGGATTGCCTGTTTCACCATCATGTCCGCTCTCATCCCCGGCTTCATCATTGCACCACCAGTTCCGCGTGAAGCGCGCCGGACGACTTGATCGCCTGAAGGATGGCGATGATGCCCGTCGGCTTCACGCCCATCTGGTTGAGACCCTTGACCAGATTTTCCAGATTGGCGCCGGTCAGAATCCCGATCTTGGCATTCGGCTGGTTGACGGCAATATCAGTGTTCGGCTCCATCGCCGTCACGCCGTCGCTGAACGGTTCAGGCTGCACGACCATCGGCGTTTCCGTCACGCGCACCGTCAGGCTGCCATGGCTGATCGCCACTTTGGAAATGCGCACCTTCGCACCGATGACCACGGTGCCGGTCCGTTCGTCAACGACCACGCGCGCCACTTCATCCGTGGTGATCGGCAGGCCTTCCAGCTCCGCGAGGAAGCGGGCGGCTGGCACATTTTTCGGACGCGACAGGCGGATCGTCTTGGCATCGCGCGCCAGAGCAACGCCGCGTCCATAACGACGCTTGGCAAAAATATTGATCGTATCGGCAGTGCGCACGGCAGTTGTGAAATCGGGATCGCGCAGCTCGACGATCATCTCACTGTCCTTGCCGAAGTTACCGGCAACCTCGCGCTCGACCAGCGCGCCGTTCGGAATGCGGCCCGACGTCGGTACGCCCTGTGTGACGGAGGCCGCATCACCTTCGGCAGTAAAGCCGGAGACGATCATATTGCCCTGCGCGACAGCGTAGATCTGATTGTCCGCGCCCATCAACTGCGTCATGACCAGCGTGCCGCCCTGCAATGAGGTGGAATCGCCAATGGACGAAACGGTCACATCGATGCGCGAGCCGGAACCGGCAAAGGCGGGCAGATTGGCGGTTACGATGACAGCAGCGGTATTCTTCGAACGCGTGGAGTTGCGCGGCGCATTGATACCGAGATTATCGAGCATGGCGCGCATGGACTGTTCGGTGAAAGGCGAATTGCGCAGGCTATCGCCCGTACCCTTGAGACCGATCACCAGACCGTACCCGACAAGCTGGTTTTCGCGCACGCCCTGAATGGTCGCGATGTCCTTGAGGCGCGCAACAGCGCTGCCACGGCCAAGCTCCGCATAGGCCATCTTGGACGGATCGCCGCCCGCGCCAAGCCAATCGGCATCCGCTTCCACGGCGCTGCCGAAATCCTTCACGTTCTTGGCCGACTCATCCGCCAGAACCGCAACGGGTTGAAGCGCGAGAGCCAGAATGGCGATCAGCGTAGCCCAGGTTTTTCTCACCGCATCCCCACTTGAATACGGCCATCAGCCAGCACCGTGCCGGGCACGATGACGCCGCTGTCGCTGTTGCGTACCTTGATGAAATCGCCTGCCGCGCCGGATTCCAGCGGAATGCCGACGGCGGTAATTGTCATGACGCCGGAATCGAACACCATCGTCACCGGCACGCCGCGCTTGACCAGCGACGGCTCCGAAAGGGCGGCAACGAGGATCGGCTTGCCGGCGATCAGCGTCTTGCGCGCGACCTTGCCGTCTGCCTGATCCACCGACAGCACATATTGCTGCGCAGCAGGGGCGCTGATGTAGAACTTCTTCTCGACCAGCGCGACATTGCTGACGACCTGTCCGGGGTAAACGGTCGCCGAAGGCACGACGAAAGCGATGCGATCGGTGGCGGAAGCCCCCGAAATCGCAGCAGCTGCAAGACCGGCCGCTCCGGCAGCCGCCAATGCGGCGCGTCTGAACCAGGACCGGGCTTTGATGTCACTTCCTTTGGCGCGTTTCATGGCGATCACCGTTAGCGCATGTTCTTCGATACGGTCGCCGCCATTTCGTCGGCGGCCTGAATGACCTTGGAATTCATTTCATAGGCGCGCTGCGCCGTAATCAGATCGGTGATTTCCTTCACCGGATCGACATTCGATGCTTCCAGATATCCCTGCTTGATCGAACCAAAACCCGGATCGCCCGGATCGCCCACCAGTGGTCCGCCGGAGGCTTCCGTTTCGCGATAGAGATTGTCGCCCAGCGGTTCGAGACCAGCTTCATTGGTGAAATTCGCAAGCTGAAGCTGGCCGATCTGGTTGATCTGAATGCCGTTTTGCTCCTGCACCTTCGCGAAAACCTGTCCGGTGTCGCTGACGGTGACTTCAAGCGCATTTTCCGGAACCACGATGCCCGGCTGCACGATATTGCCGTCGAGCGTCACGATCTGGCCGTCGGCATTCTTGTTGAATGCGCCAGCGCGGGTATAGAGCGTTTCGCCCGTTGGGCTCTGGATCTGGAACCAGCCCTGCCCGGTCAGCGCCAGATCGAACGGATTTCCGGTCTGGTTAAAGCTGCCCTGAATATGCAGGTTGCGAACAGCGGCTGTCTGGACGCCGAGACCGACCAGCGCGCCTTCGGGCACAATGCTCTCATTGGCCTGATTGGGAATGCCCGCCGTGCGCTCGGACTGGTAGAGCAGATCCGAAAATTCGGCACGCGCGCGCTTGAAGCCCGTTGTATTGATATTGGCGATATTGTTGGCGATCACTTCCAGATTGAGCTGCTGGGCGTTCATGCCGGTTGCGGCAATCGTCAGGGCTTTCATGGCGCGTCCTTGATCTGCTGAGCGTATGCGGGATGAGAGCGGCTCAGTTAGAACGGTATCGTTGAATCCGCTCTAACTATTTGTTTTTACGCATTATCCGACGCAAAACCGCTTCGCACTTTTGCTGGAAATGCTTTAAATCGACATGCGGCTGATCTCGAGATAGGCCTGCACAATCTTGTCGCGGATCGCGATTGCCGTCTGGAGCGACTGCTCTGCTTCCATGACCGAGCTGACCACCTCGTTCACCGGCGCATTGCCCTTGATGCCCTGAATGGAGGTGGCTTCCGCCGCCTGCAATTTCTGGCCGACCGAATCCGTCATCTGCGACAGCACATCGCCGAAGGACGCGCCGGGCGCTGTCGGAACAGCCTGCGGCGCAGTCGTGGAAGCGGCAGAACCGACGCCATTCTCGGCGACGGTTTCGGAAAGGCGCGACAGGGCATTGCGCGCCGAAATGCTCATGATCGAGTCGTACATTATGTGCTCCTCAGGAGATCGATGGTCATCGAGATCAGCTCACGCGCCTGCTTGACGACCTGCAAATTGGCTTCATAAGAACGGTTGGCTTCACGCATGTCCGCCATTTCGACGACCATGTTGACGTTCGGGTAACGGACATAGCCGCGCTCATCGGCGGCGGGATGGCTCGGATCGTATTGTTCGACGAAGGGCGAGGTATCCTTGCCCACTTCCGCAACGCGCACTTCTGCGGCGCCCGTGCCATGTTCCAGCTCGGTGCGGAAAGAAACCGTCTTGCGGCGATAGGGATCGTCGGTCGCCGTCTTGCCCGTCGACTGGGCATTAGCGATGTTTTCCGAAACGATGCGCAGACGTGTCGACTGGGCCGAAAGGCCCGAGGCTGCGATCTTCAGTGAATTCTGCAAGGCGTCGGAAGACATGGATTATCCCTTCGCGACTGAAAGCATCATGCGATGGAACGCTTTGACGATGCTGGTGTTGAGCGAATATTCGCGGGAAATCTCGCCTGCCTTCATCATTTCCTGCTCGACATCGACGGTATTGCCCGAATGGGTTTCCTCGGTGATGTCGTCGGGGCGCAGGCGTGCGCCCGCGATGCCGTTTGCTTCGGCTTCAAGATGCTGCGGACTGGTCGCAGCCATGGTGAGCTGCGTCTTGTCGAGCACATCGGCGAAGGGCTGAACGTCGCGCGCCTTGAAATCCGGCGTGTTCGCATTGGCGACATTGCCAGCGACAGTCGCTTGCCGAACCGACAGCCACTGCACTTGCCTTGCGGCCAGATCGAAAAGATGAATGGAGCTCATGGAGTTTCCCGCCTTTACCGTTCGTTAATTTACGGGGCGGAACTTGCGTCAAGCTTGCGGGGGGTAAGGGAGTAGGGGATTAAGGCAGTAGGGCAGTAGGGCAGTAGGGCAGTAGGAGATTACGGTCGCTGCGGTCGTCCGCAACCAAAACATACTTCCCCTATTCCCTTACTGCCCTACTCCCCTACCTCCGCATTTCAATCACGTCGCCCGACGACGTAGTCAATTGCCAGGTTCCAGAGCCCTGACCGATGGAAACAAGGCGGCTGCCATCCGGCAGCAGCGATCCTTTTTCCACGAACCAGTAGCCGGATGTATCCTCGATCATCGCCATGCCACCCACGACTTCGCGCAGCGCAAAGACCGGCTTCGGGAAAGCCTGTCCGTCACCACCGCCTTCGCCGCCAGTGCCAGCCCCGGTCCCCGGCAGACCTTTGCCGTTGGACATGACCGAGCCGGTCATGGTGTTATCGATATCCGCACTGGGGGCAACACGATCCGAGGGGCGAAAGGACGGAAAGCGGCGCACCGTCTTCTGTTCCGAACGGTCCAGCGGATCGATGATCTTGCGTTCCGCCTTTTCGGCAGGTGCAAGCTCGATGCGCTGGAGATAGGTGATGAAAGGCAGCATGGCACAACCAGCAGCCAGCGTGACCGCTGCAATCTTGAGATAGCGATCGACCTTGCTATTCGGTCTCTTGCCGCCCTCTTGCGCGGCGACGGTTTCCACTTCCGCTTCCAGATCGGCCAAAATCTTTTCTTCGGCGTTTTTGCGTCGGTTCTTGTTGCCCGTCATCATGGATTGGATGCCTGTTTTTCCCCGCGCAACGCGGCGGCGAGTTTCTGATAGGGATCGTCTGAACGCGGTGTCTCGGGGGATTGCTGCAAGGCATCATAGATGCGCGGAACGAGATCCACCGCCTGATCGAGAATCCCGTCATGTCCCTTCTGATACGCACCAATGGCGCGCAGATCGCGTGTTTCCTCGAAGCGGGCCACCATGCTGCGAAGCTGGCTGACGAGCTTGCGCTGCTCCGCCGTCCAGTTGTGCTTGGCGAGACGCGAAACCGAGCCCGGCACATCGACCGCCGGAAAGCGCCCCAGCGCTGCAATCGTACGGTCGAGCACGATATGGCCGTCCAGCGTGCCACGAATCGTATCGGATACCGGATCATTATGATCGTCGCCATCTACGAGCACCGAGTAAATGCCGGTAATGCTACCGCCTGTATCAGCGCTGCCCGGCCCGGCACGCTCCAGAAGGCGCGGCAGCTGGCTGAACACGCTCGGCGGATAACCGCGCGAAACCGGCGGCTCTTCCGCCGCAATCGCCACCTCGCGCGCCGCATGGGCAAAGCGCGTGACGGAATCAACAATCAGCAGAACATTCTGGCCAAGATCGCGGAAATATTCCGCAATCGCCGTCGCCGTATTGGGTGCGAGACGGCGCATCATCGGGCTTTCATCACCTGTCGCGACGACGGTGATGGTCTTGTCGAGATGGCCGGCCATGGTTTCTTCCAACATCTCGCGCACTTCGCGTCCGCGCTCGCCGGTCAGCGCCAGCACCACCGTGTCGAAATCGGCAGCACGCGTCATCATGGCCAGCAGCGTGGATTTACCGACGCCGGAACCGGCAAAAATGCCGATACGCTGGCCAAAGCAAAGCGGCGTGAAAATGTCGATCACATCGACGCCAGTGCGCAGCCCGCGATCCACACGACCCCGGCGCAAAGCAGCCGGCGCCAGATTTTCAGACGCCATCGGACGCGGACCGGGCAGAAGCGCGCCCCTGCCGTCAATCGGCTGCCCCAGCGCATTGATCACCCGCCCGCGCCATTCGAGCGCCGGACGGATGCTGAGCTGACCTTCCTCGAAAACCGCGGCCCCCAATGAGGGAATGATCCGGTCATCGAAGGGCTTCACGAGAACCTGCGTATCCGCAACGCGGATGATTTCCGCCAGACTGGTGCCGCCCGCAGCCCTTATCGCCACCGCATCGCCAAGCCGCGCATCGCGCGACAGCCCGCGCACGGCTATCGCCGAGCGTGACACGTCGCTGACCGTGCCCCCGATGCCGGATAAGGACTTCGGTTCCACGGCCTGTTGACGAGCAAAGGCGGCAAGCCGCGCGAGCGGTAAATCTGGCGTCATCCGTTTTTGGAGCCCAGCGTCTTGATGGCTTCAGACACGGTCGCTTCCTGCTGGGACAGCAGATTATTGACCTGTTCAAAGGCGCGGCTGACGCTGATGAGGCGCGTCATTTCCGTCATGGCGTCAACATTCGAGCCTTCGATCATGCCCTGCACCACGCCGACGCTGTTGTCGTCGAAAACCGGCGTTGCAGCCTTGTTGGGGATCACGCCGGAATTGCCCGCATATTTCAGCTCGGCATCGGCAGGAATGGAATAAAGACCAAGAGAACCGATCTGCGCGCCATTCTGATAGACCGCGCCATCGGCGGAAATCTTGGGCGCGCCGCCATCCGGATTGAGCATCATCGGCGCGCCGCCGACATCAAGCACCGAATAGCCCATCATCGAAACCAGCTCGCCAGTCGCCAGCATCTTCATGCGCCCGTCGCGCGTGTAGATCTGGCCCTGCGGCGTGTTGAGCGACAGCCACGCATCGCCCTTGACGGCGATGTCGAGCGGATTGTCCGTCTTGACCATCGGGCCGGGCTCGGTGCGAATATAGCTTTTGCCCGCGCTGGCAAAGCTCACATCGTCGCTTGCCTTTTTGGAGACAATCGAATCGAACTTGGTGCCCTCGCCCCGGAAACCGACGGTGGAAACGTTGGCGACATTCTGGGCAATCGAATCCATTCGCCGTTCAAGCGTAATGAGCGAGGAAAGCCCGACATAGATCGAATTATTCTGCATGGATCAGCGACCGCCCGGCTTGAAGTTCTGCAAGGTGGTAAGAATAGCCGTCGAGATGCCGATAGACGACGTACTACCGAGCAGAAACGACGCGATGGAGGCAGGGCTGCTGGCGCTCGGATTGTTCATTTCATACATGGCCGTGAAGCGCGAAATGAGTTTCGACACATAGTCGGGATCGGACAATTGCGAGATATCGATCTTGCCTTCGACCATCTTTGCCTGCTTGTCGATATCGGCATTGGACATGGTGGTCGGCCAGCCGAACATGGTCTGCACGGTGGTCAGCAAAGCCTTGTCGCCAAGGATTTCATAAGCATTGGTGATGGTCGAAGCCTTGCGCTGGAAATAGAGCGCCAGACGCACACCTTCATTCTGGTCACCGGCTTCAGTTTCCAGCGTCTGGCGTAGATATTTATCCACCACGCCCTGCTGTGCATCGGTGCTTTGGGTTGCCTCGGCGCCCTTGCCCGCAAAGTCGAAAACGGTCGCAAATTCCTTATAGCGCTTGTCGGTCAGCTTGTTGGCCATGGCGTCGTCATCCGTGACGCCTTCCGTCAGGATCTTGCGCACGAAAGCTTTGGCATAGGCCATGTCTTCCAGACCGAACGCCTTCATCGCATAATTGAAAAGGCGGGTATCCGACATGAAATCGTCGATTGATTTCACATTGCCGATGTTTTCCTGGAAATACGCCGTTTCCCGAGACACTACCGGTTCTTTCGAAACGCGCTGCAAAGACCGCGTCATATCCGACGCGATCAGGCGATAGCTCGTCATCGTATCGACCATGTGCATGACCCCCTGCTGATAGTTCCATCCTTTATGCGAGACCAAGCTTGTCCGAAGCTGATGAAACTCCGTGGCCCTCGGGTGATCATCGGCAAGTTTCGCGCAAGCCGCGCTGCCTATGTTTGATTCAAAGAACTATTCTGCGGGAGTCTCGGGCTTTGGGCATTATCATTGGTCTCGCCATCACACTGGGCTGTATGCTGGGCGGCTTTATCGCCATGGGCGGACATGTCAGCGTGCTCATCCAGCCATGGGAGTTCGTCATCATTCTGGGCGCGGCGCTCGGCACGTTCTTCGTCGCCAACCCGTTTTCGCTCGTGAAGGATACCGGCCGCGCCTGCATGGAAGCGTTCACCAACGCCGTGCCCAAGCAGCGCGATTATCTGGATGTTCTGGGCCTGCTCTATAGCCTGATGCGCGAATTGCGCGCCAAGTCGCGCAATGAAGTGGAAGTCCATATCGACAATCCCAAGGAATCGCCGATCTTTCTGGCCTATCCGAGCGTTCTGAAAAACGAAGACCTCACCCACTTCATCTGCGATTATTGCCGCCTCATCATTGTCGGCAATGTGCGCTCGCACGAAATCGAAGCGCTGATGGACGAGGAAATCCACACCATCGCCCGCGACAAGCTGAAGCCTTATCAGGCCATGGTCACGATCTCGGAAGCCCTGCCAGCGCTTGGCATCGTTGCCGCCGTTCTCGGCGTTATCAAGGCCATGGGCGCGCTGGACCAGTCACCGGAAGTGCTCGGCCACCTGATTGGTGCAGCCCTTGTCGGCACCTTCGCCGGTATCTTCTTTTCCTATGGCGTTGTCGGTCCCATCGCGACCAAGATCAAATCGACCCGCGAGAAAAAGAACCGTCTCTATGTCGTCGTGAAGCAGACGCTGCTTGCCTATATGAACGGTTCGCTGCCACAGATCGCGGTTGAATACGGACGCAAGACCATCTCCGCTTACGACCGCCCGACCATCGACGTGGTCGAACAGGAAACCATGGCGAGCGCGCCGACACAGCAGGCCGCATAAGATGACAACGTCCGAAACGACTGTTGAAGCGACCATGTCGGAACAACACCGCAAGAATGACGTGCTGGCCGACAATCTGCTGCGCGCAGCCGGACTGTCTGGCGACGATCTGAAGTCGCTTGCCCATGTGTTCAAGGATGCCTCCACGCATTTCTGCGAGCGGTTGAAGCATGGTTGCGCGGCGGCTTTCGAAGTTGAGGCCGGTGCGGTGGAAAGCGCGGACGACACGGCTTTCTCCGCCATTCTCGACAGCGCAGCCATCATTGCGCCGCTCAAGGTGGAGCGCTGGGGCTCGACGCTTTATCTGACTGTCGATGCGCCGCTGGTCTTCTCGATCATCGAAGCCATGTATGGCGCGCAAGGCAATCTCGGCAATGTCGATGTCGAGCGCCCGTTCGGCATGGTCGAACACAAGATTTCCGCCCTTCTCGCCGACCATCTTGCCGGTGCGCTGGATCAAGTGTTCAACGCGGGCTCCCTGTCGGGCTGGGCGGGCAGTGTGCAGTCGATGTTCGCCGCCGGTGAATGCGTCGACATCGCCGAATTCGACCGCACCAATTTCGAACGGTCGCGTCTTTTCGCCTGCCGGATTGATGTGACGGCAGCGGGCAAGACCGGACAGGTGCATCTTCTGCTGCCGCGCAGCACCCACAAGCCGATGCAGGACGCCGTCGCTGCCTTCCTGCGTCGCCCCATGAATCAGGCCGACCCGACCTGGGCCAAGAAGCTGCGCAATGAAGTCAGCCGCGCCCGCATTGAGCTTGAAGCCTTCATTCAGCAAGGTTCGATGACGCTGGACGCGCTGTCCAAACTGGAGATCGGACAGGTGTTGAAACTGCCTGCCGACGCCATGGAGCAGGTGCGTCTGCGCGCAGGCAACCAGCAGCTTTTCAAATGTTCGCTCGGCAAATCGGGCATTCATTTCACCGTCAAGGTCGGCGACCCGGTCAATCAGGAAGAGGATTTCATCGATGAGCTTGTTGCTGGCTAATATTCTTTCCACGCTGATGGCTCTTGCTTCGCTGGGCGCGCTGATCGTGGTCGGTCGCAAGGCCAACGAAACGATCAAGCTCGGCAAGGTGCTGGCGCTACGCGTCGCGGCTGCCTCCAATGGTCTGGAACGCGCCGTAAAGGCGATCCAGAGCGAGCGCACCGATCTCGTCGATGAGAATGTGAAGCTTGAGGCCCGCCTTGGCGAAACCCAGCGCGTGCGCCGCGAGATGGAAGAAGCCATTGAGGAGCTGAACCGCCTGCGCAAGGCGCTCTCCCGCGACATGCGTCAGGCCGATACCCTGGCCCGCTCGGTCGCTGACAGTGCTGGCCGCAACCGCGAGCCAGCCGTCGAACAGAAAGAAAAGAATGCGCTGCCGGTGTTCGTGCATCGCGCGGTCCGCAAGGCGACCGTTGAAATTGCGGGGCAGGCATGAGCGCTGACAACAAGGACAAGAACATGCAGCAGGAACTGGACGAAGCCATCGAGGAACTGCGCGAAGATAAGCCGCGTAGCGCACAGAAAGGTGCTTCCAAGCCCAATCTCGAACTCATCATGGGTATTCCCGTTGATGTGCAGGTGGTTCTCGGCGGCACGACCATGCCGGTCGCCAATCTGATGAAGCTCGGTCGCGGCGCGGTGATCACCCTCGACAAGCAGATCGGCGATCCTGTCGATATCGTCGTGAACGGTCGCGTGATCGCACGCGGTGAAGTCATCGTGCTCGAAGACGATTCTTCGCGTTTCGGCGTCAGCCTCACCGAAATCATCGGCAAGTAACGGAACGGCCCGGACATCTCCATGACCGACAAAGAGCAGCAAAACCTCGCTGAAGAAAGCGCCAGCGGCATCATCGATACGCTGAGCGGCGCGCAAAAGGCGGCAGCTATTCTGGTGGCTATCGGCCGCCCGGCTGCGTCGCGCCTTCTCAAGCATTTCAGCGCCGAGGATCTGCGCAAGCTTGCCGGTCATGCCCGCACGCTGGACCCGATCTCGCCGCTCGATTTCGAACAGCTCGTGAAGGAATTCGAGGACTCGTTCGCCGAGGGCGCGCCGGTTTCGGAAGCCGGGCAACGCTTTGAGGGCCTGCTGCGCGATACGCTGCCGCAGGAAGAAGTGGACGCCGTGTTCGAAGAGCGCGTGCAGCCACAGCTGGTACAGGAATCGGTCTGGGTGCAGCTCGGTCGCCTGCCGGTCGACAGCCTGCAAGCCTATCTGGCCGACCAGCATCCGCAGATCATCGCCTATATCGTCTCCAAACTGCCGTCGGACCTTGCCGCGCGCCTGTTCGTGGCCTTGCCGCCGCAGCTGCGCAATGCCGTCGTGCAGCGCTCGCTGCATATCGGCAATGTCGCGCCCGCCGCAGCCGAACTGCTGGAAGATGTGCTGCGCCGCGATCTTCTGGGTCGCAGTGATTCCGGCCCGGTCAAAGCCCATCACGGCCAGATTGCCAATATCTTCAACCAACTCGACAAGAGCGAGATGGAAGAACTGATGGCAAGCCTTGAGGACCTCAACCGCGACGATCTCAATCGCATCAAGGCCAAGCTCTTCACCTTCGAAGACATCGAGCGCCTGTCACAGCGCGCTCGTCTGCTGCTCTTCGATGAAGTGCAGACCGAACAGATCGCAACTGCGCTGCGTGGCGCAGATGCCAAGCTTCAGGAACTCGTCCTGTCCTCGCTCTCCACCCGCGGTCGCCGCATGGTGGAAACGGAACTTGGCGCCGAGCAGGGCAATATCACCGCCCAGAATATCGCCGACGCACGCCGTACGATCTCGCGCATTGCCATTGATCTTTCCGAGCGCGGCATCATCACCCTCGACGCGAACGAAGCTTCTGCCTGAGGACCGGTGTGACGCATGGCGGACGATACCGATAAGGAAAGCAAAACAGAAGAAGCGACCGAGCAGAAGATCCGCGACGCCTTGGAAAAGGGCAATATGCCCTTTTCCCGCGAAACGCCGATCCTCGCTGGCGTCGCCTCGTTTCTGATCATCGCCGTCTTTGTCGCCGCACCCGCCACGACAAAACTCGCCGTGTTTCTGCGCGAACTGATCGACCGTCCCGAGGACTGGGTTCTCAACAGCGCCGAAGATGCAAGCCGCCTGTTCAGCGTGCTGGCGCTGGCGGTCGGCGCAGCACTTGTGCCGGTCTTCATCATCATTCCGCTGGCAGGCATCGCGTCCTCCGCCTTCCAGAACGCGCCGCGCATCGTCGGCGAGCGTATTCGCCCGCAGGCTTCGCGCATTTCGCCACTCAAGGGGTGGCAGCGCATTTTCGGCCGCAGCGGTCAGGTGGAATTTCTGAAATCGGTGGCGAAGTTTCTCGCCGCCAGCCTCATCGTTTTCATCGTCTTCTTTCAGGGCAACAGCCTGTTCACGGACGCGGTTGCGACCGAACCGAGCGCCCTGCCGGAATTCCTGCGCGAAAACATGGTGCGCCTTCTGGTCGCCAATGTGCTGGCAATTACAGCGATCGCAGCCTTCGACCTTGCCTGGTCGCGCATCCACTGGCGTCAGGAACTGCGCATGACGCGGCAGGAAGTCAAGGACGAGCTGAAGCAGTCGGAAGGCGACCCGCTGGTCAAATCGCGCCTGCGCTCACTCGGACGTGATCGCGCCCGCCGCCGTATGATCAGCGCCGTGCCGACCGCCACGCTGATTGTCGCAAATCCGACGCATTTCTCCGTAGCACTACGCTACAAGCCGAATGAAGACGCCGCACCGGTCGTCGTTGCAAAGGGGCAGGATCTGATCGCGCTCAAGATAAGAGAAGTGGCCGCCCAGCACTCGATACCAGTCTTCGAGGACGTGCCTCTCGCACGCGCACTTTATAAACAGGTGAATGTCGATCAGATGATTGCACCGGAATTCTATAAAGCCGTTGCCGAACTCATCCGCATCATCAATACGCGGCATGCATTACACTAATGGTATAGCTATGACTTTGCCCTATTCCCAAATATTATTGGCCTGTTCTCAACGATCGATGGTGACACGATGAAGAGTCTGCAATTTTCCAACGAACGTGAAGCGATCATCGCCGAGAACCTGCATGAAGTGGTGACAGAGCTGCGTCTTGTCGATCCGGCTGACTACATCGCCTTCATCCGCTGCGAACTGTTTGCCAATATTGCCGATGTCGTCAGCTCTGCGACGGAGCTTTACTTCTTCCCCGGCACGCTGGAACTGGGCCATGGCGGCGACTATCGCTGCGACTGGCAATCACCGCCATCGGTGGTGCTGGACATGGAATTCCGCAATCAGGGCGTCTATGCCTATTTCCGGCTGATCCTGACGGATAAAACGGCTGGCGTGGAGCTGAACCACATCACCTTTGAAGATGCCGATCAGGATCCCGCAAAGAACACGGCGCGCCTGCGAAACGCTTTCCGCGAGGCAAGACTGCCTCTCAAGAAACGGGCCTGAAAATATGACACCGGACGCGAGCAAACGCATCCGGTGCCATCAAGCAGTTTAAGCGGCTAGTTTATTTCCAGCGGGGCTGAACGCCCCGCGTTCGGAAATGCAATCAATAAAACAAAATAAATCAAAACAGTCTGCGCTTCCGGTCTATCCGGAAGCATCGTGACCGGCCCGTCACCGAGCCGGCAATTGCTGAATTACATAAGATGTTCGGTGCCCGGCATTTCAATAATGCCAAGTGACAAAGCTGTCGCCACAGCCGACGTGCGGTTGGAGCAATTCAGCTTGATTTTCGCGTTTTGCAGATAGGTCACCACCGTCCAGCGGGCGATGCTGAGAATATCAGCAATTTCACCGTCGGTTTTGCCATTTGCCGCCCAACGCAGACAATCCACCTCACGCGGTGTGAGCAGGCTCGCCACCGAGCTGGCATCCTTATGGCCGCACAGCGCATTGTGGATCACACCAGACACACTGAGCAGACGCGGACGCAGCTTGGCCACGAACTGTTCGCGATCCTCGTCCTTGTCGATCTCGAACGAGAACAGCGTGCAGCCGGAAGCGCCCTTCGGATTGCGCGCGGAAACAGCAATGAAAATATTGCCGAGCCCGTGCTTTTCAGCATCCTGCAACAGTTCCGCAACTGACGGACAAATATTGGCGTCTTCCTGCAGATCATGCACGATGCCGCTGCCGTCATTGGAGAAATAAGGTGCATCCTCCTGAAAGATCGGATCGATGGCGAAGTAGTTCTTCGTCGAATAGCGCGCCGACCAGGCGGTCGGAACGGTCATCACCAGCGTCAGATCGTTGGAATTGAGCTTGGCACACTCATTCATGCGGCCACGATAGGCGTGCATGATGTGCCGGCAGCCAACTTCATCGCGGATGCGGGTCAAAAGTGTGAGCGTATCGCTCTGAAATGCTGCTCCAAAAAACGTCTTCTTGAAATTAGGAAAATGAATCAGGTCAAGAGTCATGCGAAATATCCTTAAGAATCAAGCCGCTTAAGCTTTCGGTCCGTCGCCTTATGTCCTGCTGGCGACCATGTTTCGAATCGCGCCCGACAAACTGCTTAATTGTTTATAAGTGACAAAAAAAATACGCCTCATGGCAACTCGCAATTATTGTGCCGCAAGTTGTTACACACAAGAACAGAGTGAAAATAAGGCACAGTTTCAAAAAGCTTGTTCCCAATTGGAACAAATACGCCGCTTAACTAGTCTTGCCATAGGCTCGGAAGAAGAAATCCACCGCCGTTTCCACGTTTTTGCGAATGGCTTCGTCTGATGGCTCGTCGGCAATCACACCGAACAGACGCGGGCGATAAAGCCCGGCGAGAAACAGATCGGAGAGCTGATAGGCGACCCGATCGACATCGAACGGCTCCAGAACGCCGTCCTCGATCATCTTTTCAAGATATTCGGCCATGGCGACCAGACTGCGCTTCGGACCCCGGTCATAGAAACGGGCGGAAAGTTCCGGCTTACGCTCGCTGACGCCCAGAACGATGCGCTGCGCGCGAATGGCGGTCGAAGACGTAATCAGCGTCACGAGCGCGATGCCGAACTCCGTCAGTTCCTCACGATTGGAAAAACCATTGTCCAGCTTGCCGATCAGCGTGCTGAACATGGTATGACGGTAGTGTTCGCACAAAGCGACGAACAGGTCTTCCTTGCTGTTGAAATAGACGTAGATCGTGCCCTTCGACACGCCCGCTTCACGGGTGATATCGTTCATGCTGGCGGCATCGAAGCCCATGCGCAGGAATACGCTTTGCGCGCCTTCCAGTATCTGGCTGCGCTTTGCCGGGTCCTGACCCGCGCCAAGCCGCGTGCGTCCGCATTCGGTTTCAGGCGCGCATGCAAGCGAACTGGCTTTAAACTTTTCGGATTTTGCAAGCTTTTCGGATTTTGAGCCCGTCTTGACGAAATTGGCCGCAACTTCGCCCGCATCTTGCCGATCGAGATCAGGCGTGGTGAGCGCTTCTGGGCTTCCTTCGGTATGCCGTTCGGGCTTCATATCACAAAACTCTTATATTTTTTCGAACCGAGCGGTTCGATATCGCTTGATATGCGCATCTTATTGGATTATGTCAACATCGAACCGAGCGGTTCAATCCACTGGATGTGCAGAAAGTTTCTCCTATGACTGCCAAGAAGTCTGTAGATCAGGCCGATATTCGCCAGTTTCCGACGGCCAAAACCTTTACGCCGGACGAAGCTCCGGCAACAAATGATGCACCGCAGAACGAGAGAACGCAGCCCCACGCTGTACCCAATGCGCGTCCACAGGAGACGCCGCACAAGGAAAATGCGAAAGGTGGCGAGAAAAAGGGCTTCGGCAAGCGCGTTGTGCTGCCGGGTGTTTTGATCGTCGCTGTGGCCGCAGGCCTCTGGTATGGCTATGATTATTGGACCGTAGGCCGTTTCATGGTTTCGACCGACGACGCCTATGTACAGGGCGATATCGCGTCCATTGCGCCGAAAGTTACGGGCTATATCGACAATATTCCGGTCGTCGCCAACCAGCATGTCAAGGCTGGCGATGTGATCTTCCAGCTTGATTCCGGCGATTATCAGATCGCTCTCGACGAAACGGAAGCCAAGCTTTCCACGCAAAAGGAAACGCTGGCCCGCATCGTCGCGCAGACGACCGCAGCAAAGGCAACCCAACAGCAGGCCGAAGCACAGAAACAGGCAGCAAACGCTGTCCTGACCAATGCTCAGGCCACCTTGACGCGCGTGCAGAAATTGCACGCCACGCGTTTTGTCGCGCAGGCCGACCTCGATACGGCCCAGTCGTCGCTCGACCAGGCACGCGCCAATGTCGCCAGCGCCGATGCGCAGATCGCTTCCGCCAAGGCGAATATCGACGTTCTCAATGCGCAGTATAAAGAAACCGACAGCGGCACAAAATCGCTAGAACTTGCTCGTGATAAAGCGGCCCGTGATTTGGCCTTCACTACATTACGCGCACCGTTTGACGGCGTGGTTGGCAATCTCTCCGGCAAGAAGGGCGACCTCGTATCCGCCGGTCAGAAGATCGCAGCACTGGTGCCAGTCGGTCAGCTCTATATCGACGCCAACTACAAGGAAACGCAGCTCGCCAACATCAAGACCGGCGAGACGGCGCATATCTATGTCGACGCCATCGACGGTACCAAGTTTGACGGCAAGGTCGTTTCGGTTGCCCCCGCTTCGGGTGCGGTGTTCTCGCTTCTGCCGCCGGAAAACGCCACCGGCAACTTCACCAAGGTGGTGCAGCGCGTGCCGGTCCGTATCGCCATTCCGCAGGATGCGCTGGGATCCGGTAAAATCCGCGCCGGTCTGAGCGTTGTCGTGGACATCGATACGCGTACCGCCCCTGAAGACAAGTCGAACTAAAAATTCGACGATACGATTGTCGCAAGGATAAGCAGCGGCGCGGCTTTTGTGTTCCGCGCCGTCTTTTCTTCCAGAGTGGTTCCGGCTTTACGGAATCGCCGGAACCGCTCTAGTTATTTTTACGCATTATCCAACGCAAAACCGCTTCGCACTTTTGCTGGAAATGCAGTCTTGTTTCGCACTGCATTGTCCAACGCAAAACCGCTTCGCACTTTTGCTGGAAATGCTTTGTCCTGGAGAGTGCGCCATCATGGCCGCAGACACGACAATGGGGCCAATAGCCCCGGTAGATGACCGCATCGACCCCAAAAAGGCTATCGCCTTTCTGGCCATGGTCTTCGGCATGTTCATGGCGATTCTCGACATCCAGATCGTCTCGGCATCGCTGTCCGAAATTCAGGCGGGCCTGAGCGCCAGCTCCGACGAAATTTCGTGGGTGCAGACGTCCTATCTGATCGCGGAAGTCATCATGATCCCGCTGTCCGGCTTCCTCGGACGACTGTTGTCGACGCGCGTGCTGTTTACGCTTTCGGCGGCGGGCTTCACGCTGGCCAGTATGCTCTGCGCCACCGCGACGAATATCGATCAGATGATCGTCTATCGTGCCATTCAGGGCTTCATCGGCGGCGGCATGATCCCCAGCGTGTTCGCGGCAGCCTTCACCATCTTCCCACCCTCCAAGCGCTCCATCGTGTCACCGATGATCGGCCTTGTGGCCACGCTTGCACCGACCATCGGCCCGACGGTCGGCGGCTATCTCAGCCACGCCTTTTCCTGGCACTGGCTGTTTCTGGTCAATGTCGGCCCCGGCATTCTGGTCACCATCGCCGCCTGGAACCTGATCGACTTCGACGAAGGCGACAGCTCGCTTCTCAGCAAGTTCGACTGGTGGGGTCTTATCGGCATGGCAGCCTTCCTCGGCTCTATGGAATATGTGCTGGAAGAAGGCCCGCGTAACGACTGGTTGCAGGATCAGGCGATTTTCATCCTGACCATTGTGATGACCGTTGGCGGCATTCTCTTCTTCTATCGCGCCTTCACATCCGAAGAACCCATCGTGGATTTGCGTGCCTTCAAGAACGTCAATTTCGCGTTCGGCTCGCTGTTTTCCTTCGTCATGGGCGTGGGACTTTACGGGCTGACCTATCTCTATCCGCTCTATCTCGCCAGCGTGCGTGGCTATGATGCGTTGCAGATCGGCGAAGCGCTGTTCGTCAGCGGTCTTGCCATGTTCATGACCGCGCCGGTTGCAGGTTTCCTGTCCAATCGCATGGACCCGCGCCTGATGATGATGATCGGCTTCCTCGGTTTTGCCGCCGGTACATGGACCGTCACTGGCCTGACCGCCGATTGGGATTTCCATGAATTGCTGATCCCGCAGATCCTGCGCGGCTGTTCGCTGATGCTCTGCATGGTGCCGATCAACAATCTGGCGCTGGGCACGCTGCCACCTGCGCTTTTGAAGAACGCCTCCGGCCTCTTCAACCTGACGCGTAACCTCGGCGGCGCTGTCGGCCTTGCCGTCATCAACACCATCCTGACGCGCCGCGGCGACATGCATTATGACCGGCTTGCCGAACATGTGCGCTGGGGCAATGCGGAAGCCGAGCAGATGCTCGCCGACCTGACAGCGAAATACAATGCCGCCGGTCTCGACGGCGCAACAATCGCGATTTCCAAATTGTCGGGCATGGTCCGGCAGCAGGCGACGCTCCTGTCCTTCATCGACGTGTTCTTCATCCTGACGATGATGTTCTGTTCGCTGGCCGTCTGCGCCATCCTGTTGCGCAAGCCAAAGCAGGTGGCCGGTGGTGGTGGCGGGCACTAGCCAGCTCCGCGAGCCGGAAAAGACACCCTGAAAGCACCCTCCCAAGCTTTCATACGAAACCCGAAAGGTTCATAAGCCTTTCGGGTTTTTTCGTTTAAAGGGCCCGAAAACACAACCACGCCGCGAGCAGGCAAATCCTTGTCGTAGCGGGAACAGCTTCCGTTCAAAATGTGACAACCGCGAAACTTCTGTCACATTTCTTGTCATAAAAATGCCCCTTCCCCACAGGGATGAATTGCTAAGCTACTGAAAACGTGTTTCACTTTCTGCTGTTGGCAATTTGTGACAAGCAGCAAACTGTCATCCAACCGTCATGTCGGGCGGGTAACGGGTAGGCGGGCTCCGGAATTGGCCGGGGGCTTTCGTCGACCTATATTAGGGGAGTCAAACAATGCTTAGCTATACAGCGCGTCTGCTGTCGCTTTCGACCGCTATCGCCGTTGCCGGAGTTTCCATCGCCGCTGCCGAGCCGTCAGCCGAACTGATCGCTGCAGCCAAGGCAGAAGGCGAACTGACCACCATCGCACTCCCGCACGACTGGTGCGGCTATGGCGAAATCATCAAGAGCTTCAAGGACAAGTATGGCCTCAAGGTCAACGAGCTGAACCCGGATGCCGGTTCGGGCGATGAAATTGAAGCCATCAAGGCCAACAAGGACAATAAGGGCCCGCAGGCTCCGGACGTCATCGACGTCGGCTTTGCTTTCGGCACCTCGGCCAAGAAAGACGGCCTGATCCAGCCTTACAAGGTTTCGACCTGGGACGAAATTCCGGATAGCGCCAAGGATGCCGAAGGCTTCTGGTACGGCGACTATTACGGCGTTCTGGCCTTCGAAGTGAACAAGGACATCATCAAGGACGCTCCGCAGGATTGGGCTGACCTTCTGAAGAGCGATTATGCCAATGCCGTTTCGCTGGCTGGCGATCCGCGCGTTTCGGCACAGGCCATTCTCGGCGTTCACGCTGCCGGTATTGCTGCTGGCGCAGAGCCGGGCGAAGCCGCTGGGAAGAAGGGCCTCGAGTTCTTCAAGGACCTGAATGCAAAGGGCAACTTCGTGCCGGTTATCGGCAAGGCCGCGTCGCTGGCGCAGGGCTCGACCCCGATCATCATCCGTTGGGATTACAACGCGCTTGCCGACCGCGACACGCTGAAGGGCAACCCGGAAGTTGAAACAATCATCCCGAAGTCGGGCGTGATTGCCGGTGTCTACGTGCAGGCCATCAGCGCCTACGCACCGCATCCGAACGCAGCCAAGCTCTGGATGGAACACATCTATTCGGATGAAGGCCAGATCGGCTATCTGAAGGGCTACTGCCACCCGATCCGCTTCAATGCGATGAGCAAGGCTGGCAAGATCCCGAAGGATCTGCTCGACAAGCTGCCGGACGCAACCGCCTATGAAAAGGCAATCTTCCCGACCCTGGAACAGATTGACGCCGCACAGGCAACGATCACCAAGGAATGGGACAGCGTCGTCGGCGCCAACGTCAAGTAAGCGACTTCGTTCGTTTCTGACGATGGACCTGTGAAAAAGGCGTTGGACCAGCCGGGCATTTCCCGGTTGGTCCAATTCCGATTTTCCCGTTTTGTTGGCCTCTACTCGACGGATATGTCGTGTATCTTGCCTGTTTTCGCATGCAGCGCGTGCGAAACAAACAGCCGAAGAAAGAGCGCATGAGTTCAGTAGCCGATACAGCAGCCCCAGCCAGTCCGGTCGGTAGCGTTCGCAAACGCCGACTACCGTTGACATGGCTTGGCGTGGCGCCGTTTTTCCTCTTCGCCATTCTCTTCCTGATCTGGCCGACGATGTATCTCATCATCGGCGCGTTTCAGGACCCGGCGGGCAATTTCACGCTCCAGAACATCAACGACCTGTTCCAGCCGCAGATCATGAGCGCCTACTGGATTTCGATCAAGGTCAGCCTTGCATCGGCCATCGGCGGCGCAATTATCGGCTTCTTTCTGGCCTGGGCTGTGGTGTTGGGCAATCTGCCGTCATGGCTGCGCCCGACCGTTCTGACCTTCTCCGGCGTGGCGTCCAACTTTGCGGGCGTACCGCTCGCCTTCGCCTTTCTGGCGACGCTCGGGCGCACCGGCTTCGTGACGATCCTGCTGCGCGAGTGGTTCGGCTTCAATCTCTATTCGACCGGCTTTAACCTCCTCAGCTTCTTCGGCCTGACGCTGACCTATCTCTTCTTCCAGATCCCGCTGATGGTGCTCATCCTGACGCCAGCGCTCGATGGTCTGAAGAAGGAATGGCGCGAGGCTTCCTCGATCCTCGGTGCAACCAATGCGCAATACTGGCGCATGGTGGCCTTCCCGATCCTGTGGCCTAGCCTGCTCGGCACGACGCTATTGCTTTTCGCCAATGCCTTCGGCGCAATTGCTACCGCCTATGCGCTGACCGGCTCTTCGCTCAACATCGTGCCGATCCTGCTTTATGCGCAGATCCGCGGCGACGTTCTGCATAACCAGAATCTCGGCTATGCGCTGGCGCTCGGCATGATCGTCATCACCGGCATATCCAACCTGATCTATATCTGGCTGCGTATCCGCGCCGAAAGGTGGCAGCGATGAAAGGCTCGACAGCTCAGAAAATCGGAGCGTGGATCGCCTTTTTCATTGGCGCGGTCTACTTCCTCGTGCCGCTCATCGGCACGTTCGAATTCTCGTTGCGCATGCGGCGCGGCGAATATTCCTTCGACGCCTATCGCGTCGTCTTCACCGACCCGAATTTCCAGGCAACCTTCGGCTATTCGATCCTGCTGGGCATTCTGACCATCATTTTCGGTGTCCTGCTGGTTGTACCGACCGCCTATTGGGTGCGCCTGCGCCTGCCGCAATTGCGCCCGGTGATGGAATTCATCACGCTGATGCCGCTGGTCATTCCGGCCATCGTCATCGTGTTCGGTTATCTGCGCATCTACAACTCGTCTTCCTGGCTGCCGTTCACCGCATCGACACGTGCAACCGACGTGCTTTTGATGTTCGGCTATATGACATTGTCGCTGCCTTACATGTATCGCGCCGTTGATACCGCCATGCGCACCATCGACGTGAATACGCTGACGGAAGCGGCCCAAAGCCTTGGTGCAAGCTGGCCCACCATCATGTTCAAGGTCATCTTCCCGAATGTGATTTCGGGCGTGATGAGCGGCGCCTTCATCACTTTCGCCATCGTCATCGGCGAGTTCACGCTGGCTTCGTTGCTGAACCGTCCGGCCTTCGGACCCTATCTCCAGCTGGTCGGCGCCAACCGCGCTTATGAACCGTCCGCGCTGGCGATCATTTCGTTTGGCATTACGTGGCTGGCGATCATCATGTTGCAGCTCGTTTCGCGCCTCAATAAATTCAAGACAACCGCCGGGTAACGTTCATGGCTTTTCTCAATATCAAGAACCTGAAAAAGAGCTTCGGCGCCAATACCGTCGTCCACGATTTCAACCTCGCCGTGGAAAAGGGCGAATTCGTCTCCTTCCTCGGGCCATCGGGCTGCGGCAAGACCACCGTGCTGCGGATGATCGCCGGTTTCGAAGATCCGGATAACGGCTCCATCGAGATCAACGGCACCGACGTGGTCGACCTCAAGCCGAACCAGCGCAATATCGGCATGGTGTTTCAGGCCTATGCGCTGTTTCCCAACATGACGGTTGCGCAGAACGTTTCGTTCGGCCTGCGCGTTGCTGGCAAGCCGAAGGCGGAAATCGACGCCACGGTGAAGGAAATGCTCGGCCTCATCCGCCTCGACCATCTGGCGGACCGCTATCCCTATCAGATGTCCGGCGGCCAGCAGCAGCGTGTGGCGCTTGCCCGCGCGCTTGCCACCAAGCCGCAGGTGCTGCTGCTCGATGAACCGCTCTCGGCGCTTGATGCCAAGATCCGCATCAGCCTGCGCGAAGAAATCCGCACCATCCAGCAAAAGCTCGGCATCACGACGGTTTTCGTGACGCACGATCAGGAAGAAGCGCTGTCGATTTCCGATCGCATCGTCGTTATGCACGAAGGCCGCGCCGACCAGATCGGCTCGCCTTTCGACATTTACAACCGTCCGGCCTCGCGTTTTGTGGCGTCCTTCGTGGGCACGCTCAATATGCTGGAAGCTTCGGTCAGTGAACCGGAAAAGAACAGCATCGACCTCGACGGCCGCATGATCACCGTGCGCGACACGCTCGGCCATCATCCAAAGGGCAAACCGGTGACACTGGCGCTGCGTCCTGAAGCCGTCAGCCTCGAAGCGCGCAAGAGCCACGACACTTCGCTGGATGCGACCATCGAGGATGTGCATTTCCTCGGCTCCGTCATCCGCACGCGCGTGGCGCTCGGCAAAAACCGCCTGTCCTTCGACACGTTCAACGATCCGACACAGCCGCCGCCACAGCGCGGTGACAAGGTGACCGTACATTTCGCGGCACACGATCTGCTGGTGCTGGCAGACTAAGCAACAAAAACCCCGCTTATGCGGGGTTTTTCATTCTGTCGCTCCGTCGGAAAGATCAGGCCAGCTTTTCCATTTCCGGCAGCACGGTGAAGAGATCACCGACGAGGCCGTAATCGGCAACCTGGAAGAT
>UEGR01000028.1 GCA_900465685.1 Hyphomicrobiales bacterium | reverse complement strand
TTTATGGGTATGTGACCTAGAGAGCGAGCGACGTGAACGGCTTGTGGCGGAGAAAAAGGTCGTTCTGGCGGAAGGCCGTCTTGATGCGGTCGAAACACTGTTGAAAGAAGCCGGTGAACGGCTTGCCGCGCAGACGAACGAGACGAATATCGCCGCAGGCCGATTAAAGCAGTTACGGGCCGAGCGAGACGATCAGGACCAGGAGATTGCGCGCCTTTCGGGAGATCTGAAGGAGGCGCTTGCCGAAGTCAGCAGTGGAAAGACTGAGCTGGATCTATTCGCAAAACTACAGGAAAGCGAGCGATTCCAGCGCCGGGTTCTGGAAAGCAAAATCGGTGAATTGCAAATAGAACTCACCGACAAGGATGATAAAATCGGGTTGTTGACCTCCGGTCTGGTAGAAGCAGAACACACTTTGGCGCAACTGCGTACAGATGCCGTACAGCGAAAGCTCGTACACGATCAGACCCAAAAAGAACTGACCACTGAGAAGCAGCTCCATCAGGCAACATCCGGCAGGCTTGAGGCTGCACAATTGGACGGGCGCAGCACGGGCATACGCAATGAAGAATTGCAACGACAGATTCAACGCTCCAGCGCTCAGATCATGACGTTGCAAAACAAGATCGAAGCCGCTGAAAAAGGGCGGATTTTGGCGGAAACAAAGACGTTACGAACCCGCAATATGATTTCGTTTCAACTTGGCTTTGCGCTCATTCAGGCGAGCAAATCCTGGCAAGGTTTGGCTCTCTTGCCGAGGCGCCTTCGAGATATATCGAAAGACGCCAAACGCCGGGCAAAGGGCGATATCAAACCAGCACGCTTGGTCCCAGCAAAGCCACGACTGCCTTCAATCACCTTTGAAAAAGCAGGCTATAGCGCCCAATAACTCAAGGCGCTGAAGATAGCCTGCATTATGGACGATTTCACCTATGCATCCTATGAGAACGAAGCCGTTCTCATGCAGCTCACTCCAGACGACTGGCGGGACCAGCTGGAAACCTTCACTCCGGAAATACTATTTGTTGAATCTGCCTGGCGAGGGAAGGATGAACTATGGGGCAGTCAGATTGGGCATCGCAGTAACCGTCTGGTCGAGCTGGTGGAGTGGTGCAAGCAGCGAAAAATACCAACTGTTTTCTGGAACAAGGAAGATTCCGTCCACTATGAGACCTTCCTGAATACGGCCGTGCTGTTCGATCATATTTTCACGACAGATATCGACTGCATCGGTCCTTATAAGGCGGCATTGGGACATGACAATGTCTGGCTTCTGCCTTTTGCCTGCCCGACCAGCCGGTTCAATCCGATTGAAACCTATGCGCGCGAACAGGCTTTCTCATTCGCCGGTGCCTATTATGCCCGCTACCCGGAACGCAATGGAGATCTGGCGAGCATCATTTCAGCGCTTGCAGAAAATCATAAGGTTGCGATCTATGACCGCAATTATGGTCAGGATGATCCGCGATACCAGTTTCCGCCGGAGTTTCAACCGTTTATCGTAGGGCATCTTCCCTACGATCAGATCGAAAGAGCATATAAGGCCTATACGCACGCCATTAACATGAACTCGATAAAGCAGTCCCAGAGCATGTTTGCGCGGCGGGTCTTTGAACTGCTTGGAAGCAACACAATCACCATCAGCAATTTTTCGCGCGGGGTGCGCAATCTCTTTGGTGAGCTGGTTATCTGCAGCGACAATGGCGCAGAAATCCTGCGAGGTCTCGGCAAAATTTCCGATGAAACGACGGCGCGGAAGTTTCGGCTGGCAGGTCTGCGCAAGGTCATGAGCGAACATACCATGCAGGACCGCCTTGCTTATGTCGCTTCAAAGGCGTTGCGAACCCAACCAGCCCAGTTGCTGCCGGATATCCTGGTGGTTGCCTATGCTGATGACCGAGAGGTGTTTGATCGCATACTTGCGAACTTCCATCGTCAAGCCTACCAGCAGAAGCGTCTTTTGGTTGTGACAAATGGCTTTGAAGTCGAACCACACGACAAGCGTATGGTCCACGCAATCGATAGCGCGCATTTGCTAGAGGCGCGCTTCGCCTCTCTGACCGGCAGTGCACGTTACGTCGCTGGTATGGTCGCGGCAGATTATTATGGACGCAACTATCTCACCGATCTTGCCTTGGCAACGCGCTATTTTGATGGAGAGGCTATCGGCAAGCGCGATCACTACTACGTACCAGATTCAAGCGATAGGATTGAATTAAGCGATACCCGCCATCGCTATCGTCCCGGTCAAACGGTGATGGCGAAGGCTGCACTCATCGCGGTGTCGGTGATCGACCATGATGTCGTTCATGACTGGACTTCCAACCTTCATCAGAAGGCTATTACCGTCGATCGCGCGCTGTTTATAGATGAGTTCAATTATTGTGAAAATGGAATATCAGTTAGTGCGGCGGCACTCGAACAAGTTGACGATGCGCATTTCGACAGGGGTCTCAGTATGTCGTCAATTATCGCCCGAGCCGAGGCGATAGCGGCGGACACCATGCCAATAGGGTCGGACTCTACGATATCTGCACCGGACCTTGCCGGTCTTTTCAAGGCGACGGCGAGCGAATGTCTGACGTTGGCGGTTGAAGGTCAGAGCTGGCACATCTCGTCAACGCTGCCCGACGGCAAGCATGAATATGTTTATGCCGCCGAAGAATTGGAGCCAGCAGCGCTAGGCTTTTCCGGCACGGCAAAGCTCCATCTGGAAACCACCCCGGGGCTAAACGTCCAGTGTGTTCTGGTTTATCTCGATGCGAAGAAGCAGAAGCTCAGCCACGAAATAATCCACGCAAACCAAAACGCCACTTGCATCTTACCGGAAGACACGTCTTTTGTCCGTATCGGTTTGCGGTTCTACGGTCCGGGAACCTCCGCAGTCAAAAGGCTATTCAAGGGTCACAAGGCTACGGTACCTGGTGCGCTTCTGGGAAAAGCACGTCACCTCGTTTTGACCAATCACTATCCCCGCTACGACGACCTGTATCGAAACGGCTTCGTGCACAGCCGGGTGAAGCATTATTTTAAGCGCAACGTGCCGGTAGACGTCTTTCGCTTCCAGCAGAACGCGGCTCTCAGCTATCATGAGTTCGAAGACGTTGATGTAACCACAGGCGGTGCTGAGGCGTTGGATAAGCTGATTAGGGACAGTCAGTTTGAAAGTATTGCAGTTCATTTTCTCGATCGCGCTATGTGGCAGGTGCTGGAACGCCATATCGACAAGGTCAGGGTCAATGTCTGGATCCACGGTGCGGAGATTCAGCCCTGGCATCGTCGCGAATTCAATTTCCGCAATGATATGGAACGACAGGCTGAGAAGGCTAAAAGTCAGCAAAGACTCGAGTTTTGGCAGAAGCTGTTAGCCAGACAGCACGACAATCTGCACATCATCTTCGTATCGAAGAATTTTTCGGAAGAGGTGATGGAAGATCTGGGATTTCGGCTCGCAGAGTGGCGATATTCCATCATTCACAATCCGATCGATACCGAACTTTTCGCTTATCACAAGAAAGACATTACTCACCGTCAGCGGGTCCTATCGATCCGAACCTACGCGTCAAAGAAATACGCCAATGATCTGTCAGTGGCCGCAATACTGGCGCTGCAAAATGAACCCTTTTTCTCCGCGCTGGAGTTTCGCCTGATCGGCGATGGGCAACTCTTCGACGAAGAAACACTGCCATTGCAAGGGTTCAAAAATGTATTTCTGGAAAAGCGCTTTGTTTCCCATACGGAAATTGTTGCACTTCAGGAAAATTATGGGGTCTTCCTGACACCGACCCGCTGGGATTCGCAAGGCGTCTCCCGCGACGAGGCAATGTCTTCGGGGCTCGTGCCGGTCACGACTGGAATATCCGCCATACCGGAGTTTCTGGATGAAACCTGCGGTTATCTGGCTAAACCGGAGGATGCGACCGGTTTGGCGGCAGCCATAAGCGATCTCTACAAGCATCCGCAGAAGTTTCTGGACATGTCCAAGGCCGCCGCAAAACGGGTGCGCAGCCAAAGCAATGCCAATGAGATCATTCGTCAGGAATTGGCGCTGATCTGTGGCTTCCATGTGGAGGCTTCGTCTTGAATTCACCACGCTCCATCTTTTCCAGTCTCAAGATGGCCTTGATTGCGGACGAACCGACGCGCGTATGTCTGTCGCATGAATGTCGTGTGATGAATGTAACCTATTGGAATAGTCACTACGTTTTTGATCATTGGAAGCCCGATCTCCTGTTGGTAGAGTCCGCTTGGGAAGGGTTCTGGGGTAGTTGGAAGTACGGTATTGCGTCCTACCCGGATCATCCAGAACGCAGCAATGCAGTGCTTGATTGCCTCGTGGGTCGCGCGCGGGATGAAAATATCCCGACAGTCTTCTGGAACCGCGAGGACGGCGTGCATTTCGACCGCTTCATCGCTTCGGCGAGCTTGTTCGAGCATATTTTCACTGTCGATGAAAACGTGCTGCCGCTCTATCGTGCAGCGCTCAAAGATGCTGCCACGCTCGGCGTGCTGATGTTTGCGGCTCAACCGGCGATCCACTATCCGGCGCCAGTCGAACCGGATCGGCGATTAGCTTTCCTCGGCAGCTACAGTCGTCATCTCCATGCCCGTCGCCGCTGGTGGCAGGACATGGCTTTTCAAGCCGCAAATGATATCGGTCTGATTGTTTACAACCGCAACTCCAATCGGCGGTCCGAACAGTATCGGTTCCCGGGCGAGCGTTGGATCGACGTCAGGAAAGCCATTGCGCATAACCGCACGGCTGATGTATATCGTCGTCATATTGCCAACCTCAATGTCAATACGGTCGATAATTCGCGCACCGCATTCTCGCGACGATTGGTGGAGATCATCGCCAGTGGCGGCTTCGCCGTGACGAACACCACGCCCGCGGTCAACCGTCACTTCCGGGATTACTGCAAGATGATCGATTGCGAGGACGATGCCCGGGTTTTGTTCAATCGACTTAAAAGAGACGGGTGGTCCCAGGCCGATCGTGAACGTATGCGAGCGGGTGCTGATTATGTGCTTCACCATCACACATGGCGACATCGGCTCGGACAGATCATGGAGCGAGTGAGCTGAAATGGTCCCGTCGTCGAGAAGAGTGGGGCTTCTTTCTGCACGGGCCGCGCGATTGCCAAATTTGACTGCATTGCTCAAGGCTGAGCCACTGTATGTCCCGCTACAGGGATTGCGCGATGTTGATGCTCTCGCAGGTTGGGGACGGGGTTTGCGGGCGCGCTTAGCACAACGATTGGCCTCCAGTCGAGATTTGCTCTTTCTTACACTGGAAGATGGCTTTTTGCGTTCGGTCGAACGTGACGAACCACCTCTATCGCTCGTGCAGGACGATATAGGTATCTATTATGACGCGAGGCAGCCGAGCCGTCTTGAACAATTGATTTCAAGACCGCTGTCTGCAACCGAACTAGATCGCGCAACGCAATTAATCAGGATTTGGCGACATGGGCGCATTTCCAAATATAACTTCGCTCGTGAGTATGAAGGCGATCTTCCAGATCGCTATGTCCTCGTGGTTGATCAGCTATATCGTGATCGATCCGTCAGTTATGGATGTGCTGACGATTACGCATTCCAGCATATGCTCTTTACAGCCCTGACGGAAAATCCTGATTGTGTCATTCTAATCAAAACACATCCGGATGTCATTTTGCACGGACGGCGGGGCTATTTTCATGCATTACAAATGTTGAAAGATCCGCGCATTCAATTGATCAACGAAAACTGTCATGCAGTGAAACTGATCGAGAATTGTCAACGCGTGTATACGGTTACTTCCCAGATTGGCTTTGAGGCGCTTATTTGGGGGAAGGAAGTTCGCTGCTTCGGCATGCCTTTCTACGCCGGCTGGGGGTTGACGGAAGATGAACAGCCTCGACCGATGAGGCGACAACAGGCTAGTATCCAGCAGCTTATCCATGCGGCCCTGATAGACTATTCCTGTTATGTTGATCCTGAGACTCGGCAAAGCTGCGAGGTCGAACGCGTTGCAGAATATCTCGCGTTTCGGCGCAGCATACAAGAACATTTGCCCAGAAAGCTTCATGCTGTTGGGTTTAGTAAATGGAAGCAACCGATCCTTCGTCGCTTTATGGCTGGTTCTGAAATTCGCTTTCACAAGACGGTCGGGACGGTGCCCCCCAAATCACATGCCGTGGTTTGGGGGAAGGGAGACGCCCAAAACATTCATGTTCCTCTATCCATTCGCCATGTTGAGGACGGGTTCCTACGGTCTGCGGGGCTGGGAGCAGAGTTGACGCCGCCACTCTCGTGGACAGTTGATGATGTTGGCGTCTACTATGATACAACACGGGAGTCCCGTCTTTCCAATATTCTGGAGAATTTGGAAGCGGATGATAGCCTTCTTCGGAGAGCGGCTGAATTACGCAAGATTATCGTTTCGGCGGACCTATCCAAGTACAATGTCAGGCAAACCAAGTGGCGCCGCCCCGGAGGTGCTGCCCCAGTCATTCTGGTGCCGGGCCAAGTTGAAGACGATGCGTCGCTGCGTTGGGGCGCGCCGCTGATCGCCTCAAATATCGAATTGTTGAAGGCTGTTCGCCGATCTAGGCCTGATGCCTATATCGTGTACAAACCCCATCCCGACGTGACAGCAGGTTTACGTTCTGGCGGATTGAAAAACACCCAGTTCAACGCCTATTGCGATGAGATTGTGTGTGAAGCTGGGATAGCTCAAGTGCTTGGCGTGGTAGATGAAGTGCACACGATGACATCACTCGCAGGTTTCGAAGCACTCCTGAGAAATATTCCCGTCACCTGCTATGGAATGCCATTCTATTCGGGTTGGGGGCTCACGACAGACGTCGTTCCCACTACCAGAGAGAGGCAGCTAAGCCTGGATGAACTCGTCGCCGGGACCCTGATCCTTTATCCAGTTTATGTGAGCCGCGTGACTGGGCACTATACCACGCCGGAGCGTGTCGTACAGGAGCTGATTGCCTGGCGTGATCAGCCTGGATTGGGCTCTCCGTTTTGGCGGCGTGCCTATAGGTTTGTCGTACAAACAGCACGAGCGGCGAAAGCCAGATACATATCTCTTCGCTCGGTAACCGGTTTGCCACCGAGAGGTCACACGGTGGAAGCGGAAATTGAACGACGCCAGTAAAACAGTTGTCTCTCTCAAGGTGCAGCCGCCCGCGAAGGATGATGGAGTTCCAAGCGCAAAACAAGCTCGGCCTCAGAAAAAAAAGGCGGCACCTGTTAGCGTTGTCGTTCGCGCTTTTCGTCGTACTTCCTGCGATCCTTGGTGTGTTCTACTTCACATTTATCGCTTCCGACCGTTATGTCGCGGGCGCTGGATTTGCTGTCCGTAGCATGGATGCGGGGAGTGGCGGTGATTTTTTTGGAGCATTTACCGGCATTGCAAACGCCGGAAGCACAACCTCGGATTCCTACATTTTGCTCAAATACATCAAAAGCCGAGGCATGGTGGAGAAGCTTGAAAAGGACTTCCCACTGCGACAGGCCTATGCTTCCAATGGTCCAGATATCATCTCCCATTTGCCTCCTGAAAGCGACATTGAACATGTCGTGGAGTATTGGGGGGGTATGATCCAGACATCCTATGACAATATATCGGGTGTGATCACTTTCAAGGTCGACGCATTTGCGCCTGGAGATTCTGAAAAAATCGCGGACCTCGTTCTGCAATATTGCACGGAACTCGTGAACGAATTATCGGAGCGCGCAAGAACTGACGCTGTTTCCTTTGCCAAAGGCGAGGTCACCCACGCGGAGGATAGGCTTCGAAATGCGTTGGAAAAGCTTCGTTCTTTCCGAGACGACGAGAAATCCATTGATCCAACACGAAGCGCGCAGGTTCAGATTGAAATTGTTGGCGGGCTTGAGAAACAACTCGCCGAGCGACGGGCCAGAATATCCGCGCTTATCGGCACCGTTGACGAAGGTTCCCCATCGCTGAAAGTGTTGAGGCGTCAGGTAGATGCGCTGGAACAGGAAATAGCGGCGACGAAGCTGGAGGTGACCAAGGGCGAGAGCAGCAAGAACTTACCGAACACTTCTCTGTCCGAATTGCTTTCCACTTATGAAACGTTGGATGTCGAACGCAATTTTGCGCAACAAGCCTATGCCTCGGCGCTTTCGTCACTGGAAAAAGCGCGTGTGGAAGCAGGTCGGCAACAGCGCTATCTGGCGATCTATGAAGCGCCGACGCTGCCCGAATATCCGCTTTATCCCAAACGTATTTTCAACAGTCTTGAGCTTGGCGCGATCCTCGCCGCACTCTGGGGGCTTACTGCTCTCATAGTCTATTCCATCCGGGATCATTTATCATGATGGGGTTGCTGCAATTGCAAGCCCATGTGATCGGAGCGCTCGTCCTACGCGAAACTCGCGCAGCTTTCGGTGCATCCCATATTGGTTATCTTTGGGCAGTCATTGTCCCAGTCACCAGCATAGCGGTTCTTGTTGCGGTGTTCACACTCACTGGGCGAAATCCACCCTATGGATCGAGCTTCGCGCTCTTCTTCGCAACGGGCGTTTTGACTTTGCAGTTCTTCAGTAAACTATCGTCTTCACTGATGGCTGCATTTGAAGCGAACAAGGCACTGTTGACCTATCCGCCAATAAAGGAGCTGGATGTCTTAATAGCGCGAGCGACGCTGATCACTGCGACTTATGCTGTTATATTCATGTTGGTCTTCTGTGGCATTATGTTGTGGGACACAAGCGGAATGCCAGCCCATCCTGGCAGGACGATGGAAGCATTTGCAGCTATAGCACTTTTGGGCTTGGCTTTTGGAATTGTGAATGCCGTCATTCTGTCACTGTGGGATTCCTGGCGGCATGTTGAGAAGATTGTCACCAGTCCGCTGTTTTTCTTGTCTGGAATTTTCTATGTGCCGAGTCTGTTGCCCCCCGATATTCTTGCATATTTGTCATGGAACCCGATCTTGCACGCGGTCGAGTGGATGCGCGATGGCTTCTATCCGAACTATGAAAGCTCAGTTCTGGACCGCGCCTATCTCTTGAAATCGATACTTGCCCTTATGGTGACGGGCTTTTCCGGTGAACGGCTTTTCAGGAAGAGGAGAGCTGCATGATTGATTTAATTGGTTTATCCAAATCCTACAAAACCAACGGAGTAAGAAAGGTCATCTTTGACGAACTCCACTTTTCATTCCCAAAGGACAGGAATGTTGCCATTCTCGGCCCCAACGGAGCAGGGAAATCGACCTTAATCCGCTTGATTGCCGGAACCGAACTGCCCGACCGAGGGCGAATTTTAAGGCATGGTCGCGTATCGTGGCCGCTTGGCTTTTCAAGCGGATTCAATGGAGGCATGACAGGCATTGAGAACATCCGATTTGTTGCCCGAATGTATGGGCGGGATACGGAAGAAATGATCGACTATGTCGGTGATTTTTCCGAACTTGGTATTGCTCTCCAACTTCCGGTCAAAACCTATTCCAGCGGGATGAAAGCGCGTTTGGCTTTTGGTATGAGCCTTGCTATCGACTTTGATTGTTATCTGATTGATGAAATTATAGCCGTGGGAGATGAACGTTTCAAAGCCAAATCCAAGGCCGCGCTTGACGCCAAAATTTCACATGCGCGGGTGATCATGGTTTCGCATTCACTATCGCAAATCATGCAGTATTGCGATTGCGGTATTATCATCCGTGATGGCCATATTGAGTATCACGACGATATCGCCTCGCTTCGAGCCAGCTTTAGTGAAGCTTGATCTGGAAAATCGGACCGTTCCGGCCCGACTTTATGTTTTCAACGGGGTATTGATCAAAGGATGCGATGCGTGAGCGGGGTCGCCTAGCTCGCCTTCTTCGTGATCAGTGTCAAAGCCCCGTTTTCCGATAGACTGGCTGCAATGACATCCTGTTCGTTCATGCCCTTTTGTTGAAGCGCTTCGCGTGCCTGCGGGAATGTCTTTACGGATGTGCGTAGCTTGGTAAGATCATCGGCACTCCGCTTTTCAACAACAGCCTGAACTTCTTTCTGGCTTTCGGCCGGGAGTTCCTTGATGTCAACGACCGATACGGTTTGTATGGTTGGCGCTGTCGATGGTTGCTGGGTCGCAGGTGCTGAATTGGCCGGAGGCTGCGGTGCCTGTTGTTGAGCCATTGCGGCAGGGGTCAGGGCGACGAGAGTTACGAATGCAAGCGATGCAATTCTTGGCATCATCTTTCCTTTCCAGAATTTCTGCTTGAGGCGTTTTGGGGCGACGGCGCCAGTGCACAGGTCCAATGTGACGGCAAAGAGTTAGTTTCGGGGCTATTCTGAGGTTAAACCATGTCCCGGCGAAGACCCGGGATAGATCACGCGATCATAACTTCACGGTTTCACAATGTGCAGGTAAAGTTCAATCGAGCAGGATTTAATGTGTATATCATGACAAAAAACCGATATAACAGTTCAATCGACATTTTGTCATGATGGAGCCCGTGCACGCATGTGGAAACCTGTATTGGAGTTGCGCAAAGGCGCAACCAAGCATCGACTTCTGACAGAAAAAATCGTCGACGATATAGAGAACGGTATTCTGCAACCGTCGACCCAAATGCCGACCCATCGCGAGCTGGCGCACAGGCTTGGTCTCTCGGTTCAAACCGTCAGTATTAGCTATAAAGAGGCCGAACGACGCGGCTATCTACGCGGCGAGGTTGGTCGCGGAACATATGTCTGCAATCGCGTGACCGAGCGTGCTGATCGTTTCATGCTGGACCGTGACCCAAGCGGTACTGCCGATATGTCGATTATACGGGCTGTCTATACAGAAGCGCATGAGCGGGCCTCAAAGCGTCTGTTCGAACAGTTAAGCCAATCCGAAAATGCCAGTTTCATGCGGCCATGTCGTCCGATTGCAGGTCTGGATCGTCATCGTGCGGTTGCGCAGGAATGGCTCCGCGGACTTTCCGTTGATGTAGATCCGGGCCGTATCGTCATTACGAATGGAGCGGCGCATGGCTTGTTTCTTGCGGTCGCAACGATTGTTCAGCCGGGTGAGGTTGTACTGACCGAACGCTTGACTGATCATGGCATTATCGGGCTCGCAAACGTGCTCGGCTTTACGTTACGCGGCCTGCCAATCGACGAACAAGGCGTCATTCCGGATGCCTTTGAAATGGCATGCAAAGCCGGAGATGTACGTGCGCTTGTTTTGATCCCAACTCTTGGCAATCCAACAAGTCATCTCATGTCCGCGCAACGCCGCATGGCGATTGCCGAAATCGCAGCCAGATATGACGTGTGTGTTATCGAAGACGAGGTTTACAAACCGATACTGGAAGAACGATTGCCCTCAATGCCGGAATTGCTTCCAAATCTTGGCTTTTTCGTCACGAGCTTCACAAAGACTGTGATGACGGGACTTCGTACCGGCTATCTCGTTGTGCCCTCGCAATATTCCATCCGTGTCGCGTCCATCTTGCGTGTGACCAGTTGGAGCGGGGTTAACCTTCTAAGTGAAATGGCGAGCCGCTGGATAGAGGACGGCACGGTTAATGAACTGCTCGAAATCCAACGCGGTGAGTTGAGAACAAGACAGGCGCAGGTCAGCGATATTCTGGGGTCTTTGATCGCGGGGAGCAATCCGCTGTCGTTATGCGCCTGGCTCAAGATTCCGCGCCACTGGTCGGAAGATGGGCTGGTGAGAGCACTGGCCAACAAGGGTGTTGCGGTAACGCCTTCGGATCCGTTTGTCGCTGGCGCTGATCGTGGTCACGGAGGTATTCGGATTTGCCTTGGCGGGCGGTTGTCCCGCACAGCATTGCGCAAGGCGCTCGAGACAATCCGAGAGACCTGCGCGCAGCTTCCTCCTGTTTATGATGTCGGCGCCATCGCCTGACCTTATAGGACAGACTGGAGAAACTCCTTGGTTCGCTGTTCTTTCGGCGCTTGAAATATCTGTTCGGGCGTGCCCTGTTCGCAGATGCGCCCTTTGTCGAAAAAGCACACGCGATCAGAGACTTCGCGCGCAAAGCGCATCTCATGGGTCACCAGAAGCATGGTGAGATCGTGCTCCTGTGCGAGGCTGCGTATGACCGATAGCACTTCGCCGACTAGCTGGGGATCGAGCGCCGATGTCGGCTCATCAAAGAGCAGAACGCGAGGACGCATTGCCAGAGATCGCGCGATGGCGACGCGCTGCTGTTGGCCGCCTGATAGTTGTGATGGATAGTGATCCTTCTTGTCCGAAAGGCCAACAAGCGATAGCAGGTCCAGCGCGCGCGCTTCGGCTTCGGCCCGCTTGAGCCCGAGGACATGAACCGGCGCTTCGATGATGTTGCGCAACACGGACATGTGGGGAAAGAGATTGAAGCTTTGAAACACCATTCCGACATGCGATCTGATCTTGCGTAGATGCGCTTCACTGGCATGAAACGGCTCCTTGCCGCCCGCTTCATGGTAGGGCATGCCATCTAATTCCAGGGTGCCTTCCTGAAAGGGTTCGAGGGTCATCAATATCCGAAGCACGGTAGATTTACCTGAGCCGGAAGGGCCGATGAGCGTGACTTTCTCGCCAGTGGTGACCGAGAAATTGAACTGATCCAATACGGTCAGTGCTCCAAAGCGTTTGATGACGTTCTGAAAGCGAATGATTTCCTGGGTCATTTGAGAGCGATCCCGTTCTTTGGAAGTTTGCGCTCAAGCACACGGATGGCTGTCGAGCAGATGAGCGTCAGGATGAGGAAGATCAGGCCAACCATTGACAATGGTACGAGATACTCGAACGTACGGTCACCAATCAGATTTGCAAGATTGAGCATGTCGACAATGCTGACCACCGATAGAACCGGCGTTTCCTTGAGCATTGAAACCAGATAATTGCCCATGGCTGGGACGATGCGGGGGACTGCTTGCGGAATCACAATATCGCGATAGGTCCGCCAAGGCGTTAGATTGAGTGCGCGTGCGGCTTCCCACTGTCCGCGAGGGATGGCCTCAATGCCGCCGCGATAGACTTCCGATGTGTAGGCCGAATATTGCAGGCCAAGTGCCAGTGCACCTGTCAAAAACGCGGGCAGGACGATGCCGTAGACCGGCAACACGTAATAGAGGAAGAAGAGCTGGACCAAGAGTGGTGTATCGCGCAGAAACTCCACAACAACAACGGTCGGCCAAGATATGATCTTGAAACGACTACGGCGCAAAAGCGCGAAGACCAGTCCAAGTACCAAAGCGATGGCAAAACCGGTTGCTGCGGCTTTCAGCGTTACGGTCAGACCGATGGCGAGGATCGGCAGGATTGATATGGCGAAGGATAAGGTGGACGAGGTGTCCCAGGCATAACCATATATCATGCGAAACCTCCAGCCATCGTCTGGCGTCGGAGACGGCGCTCCAACCATCGGATTGCGGTTGCAAGCACCAGGGCCATCGTGAAATAGCCAAGCAGTGTCAGGGAGTAAATGGTGACGCTATCCAGCGTCAGGTTGCGCAATCTCTGGGCCTGAAATGTCAAATCACTGATAGCGATAAGAGAGGCAAGGGCAGTGTCCTTGAGATTGTGGATAGCGAGATTGCCAAAAGCTGGCATCATTTCCACGATTGCCTGTGGCAAGACAATATGAAACAGCGTGTGCCGCTTGCCAAAATTCAACGCTCGCGCAGCTTCATGTTGGGCTTCCGGTACGGCCTGCAGTGCGCCACGCACGACTTCCGCGCCATAAGCACCTATATTCAGTCCCAGCCCCATAATGCCGGTCGTGATCGGGTCGAAGGAAATGCCGATAAGCGGCAAAGCATAGTAGAGCCAGAACAGCTGCACGAGAAGCGATGTACCACGGAAGACTTCAATATAGATCACTGCAATGGCAGACAATAGCGGTCCACCTGCAAAGCGAGCTATGCCAGCAGCAAATGCGAGTATCGTGCCAATCACCATCGAGCTCAGAGCCAGAATGATGGTGACTTGGGCACCTTTGAAAAGGGCGGGTAGATATTCCGTCCAATGCATAGGGTCGTCTCCCGGGCAGAGAAGGGATTGGCCCCGCCGACCCCATTGAGACCGGCGGGTGCTGACAAGCTTACTTTGCGTTACAGAGCGCTGCTGTGTCTGCCGTGCGAGCAGCTTCTACGCTTTCTTCGCTAAGTCCGTATGTTGTCAGGATTTTTTTATAGTCGTCTGTCTTCTTGAACTCGATGAGCTCTTTGTTAAAAGCCGCATAGAATTCCTTGTCTTCAGGGCGGAAACTGAAAGCGCCGAAGCTTCGTGCCGATTTGCCATCAACGACGGGGTCAGTGAACGGATGAGCCTGTTCCAGCTGGGGCGAGTTCTCAACGAGCTTTGCAACCGTGAGTTCGGTTGCAGCATAGGCATCAGCTCTACCAGTTTGCACCGTGGATGGCGCATCGGCATTGCCTTGGATCATGACGATCTGCGACTCGTCTATCCCCATTCCATGCAGAAAGTCGATCTGATCAGCGCCCGACACAATCGCGACCTTTAAGGAAGGATCTTTCTTGATATCATCGTATGAATGGATGTTTTTCGGATTTCCCTTGGGCACCAAGAGGCCTTCGCCATAGCTGGAATTGGCAACGGTGAACTGCACCTGCTTGCAGCGTTCCGGCAGGACATTCTGTTCAGCCGCAACAAACTCAAAGCGCTTCGCTTTCAAGCCGGGGATGAGAGAGCCGAACGGCGTCACGGTCCAGTCGACTTCCTCAATACCGAGCTTTTTAAAGATCGCCGCCGCGACATCGGGACCGATACCCTTGGCCGCGCCACTTTCATCCATATAGCCATAAGGCATCTCATTGGCTGTTGCCCCACGCACAAAGCCAGCGCTTTTAAGCTCGTCAATCGTGACGGCTTGAGACGGCAAGGTGAGGGCAAGCGTAGCCGCCGCAGAAAGCAAGGTGGAAATCGTATAAAGTTTCATGCGCATCGTGTTCACTCCTCTTTAAAATTACCGGTTTTGTTTGGCACCGGCTTATTGCTTCAGTGTCTCTGTTGGCTCGCTAGTTTGCGACGGGCTCCTCGCAGATCGTGGCAATAACCGAGAGGCAATCACCCATCTTGACGAGGCCTGGAAAGTGACGTGCAGCCAGAACACCGTCGAGAGCTGCGCGATATTCCTGCGCCGCGCCGCCCGTTCGCGCGATGCTATGCACACGGGCAACGACATCGCCTTTGCGAACTGCGGAACCCAGATCGACAAGTGGCTCCAGAAGGCCATCTGTGTCTGCAAAGCCGAAACAATCCTGTGACGGCATATCAAGCCAGACAGTCGGTGAATGTTCTATCTCACCTTCCAGAATGCCGGAATGACGCAAAAGGTTGCGAACGCCGCGTTTGGCAATGGTAGCCGTTAGGGCGGATATGGTACCACCACCGGCAAGCTCGGTTGTTACAAAGAGCTTCCCTGCTTCTTCCGCAGTTGTGTCATACATGCCAACGGCATCAATCTCGATCATGCGCATCGAATAGGGCGCGCAGAAGGCTTTCACGGCGGCGAAGCAATTCTTCTCCTGCGCTTTGTTCGGCAAAGCATGAGCAGCCGCATAGGGCAGAAAATCCAGCGTGCGACCTCCTGAATGAAAGTCCAGAACGATATCTGCTTCCGGCAACAGATAGCGGGTGAAGTAGTCGGCAATTTTCTCCGTCACGGTACCATCGGGGCGGCCCGGAAAACTGCGATTGAGATTGCCCTTATCGATTGGCGAGGTGCGTGTGCCCGCTTGAAAGGCCGGAAAATTCATCGCAGGCACGATGATGACGCGACCTTTGATCTGATCCGGCTTCAGATTCGCTGCGAGATCATACAGTGCAACGGGACCTTCATACTCGTCGCCATGGTTGGCGCCTGTAAGCAGCGCTGTCGGACCGTCGCCGTTGCGGATCACGCAAATGGGGACCATCACTGAACCCCAGGCGGAATCGTCCCGCGACCAAGGCAGCCGCAAATGACCATGCTGAATCCCATCCCGGTTGAGATCGACACTCGGCGTGATTGGGGAAGGGCGGGAAGGGGGCGTTGTGTGCATCATGACAGACCTAGTCCTTGACCATCAGCTTGCGCGGTACGTTTGAAAGACATTCGACGCCGGTTTCGGTAATGACGATGCTTTCGGTGATCTCCAGCCCCATGGTTTCGAGCCAAAGCCCTGTCATGAAGTGGAAAGTCATGCCCGGCTGCAATTCAGTGCGGTCGCCGGATCTCAGGCTCATTGTGCGTTCGCCCCAGTCTGGTGGATAGGAAAGCCCAATCGAATAGCCAGTGCGATTGTCTTTCACGATGCCATATTTTTTCAGAACACCGAAAAATCCTGCGGCAATATCTTCGCATGTATTGCCGGGACGGGCGGCTGCAAGACCCGCTTCCATCCCCTCCAATGTGGCCTTTTCGGCATCGAGAAATGCCTGCGTGGGCTTGCCGAGAAAGACCGTGCGAGACAGTGGACAATGATAGCGCTTGTAGCAACCGGCGATCTCAAAGAACGTGCCTTCACCGGACTTCATTGGTAAGTCGTTCCAAGTCAAATGCGGGGCCGAAGCATCTGCACCAGACGGCAAGAGCGGCACAATGGCCGGATAATCACCGCCAAATTCACCGACGCCACGCGTTCCTGCATCGTAGATTTCCGCCACCAGATCGCATTTGCGCATACCCGGTTCGATCGTGTCGACGATCCGCTTGTGCATGGCTTCAACAATACGGCCAGCCTTGCGCATATAGTCGATCTCTGTGGGGCTTTTGACTGCGCGTTGCCAGTTCACCAGCCCCTGCGCATCCTTGAAACGCGCGTTTCGCAGGTTTTTCTGCAAGGCATGATGGGCGGCGGCGGTGTACCAGTAATTGTCGAACTCCACCGCGATTGTCTTGTTGCCCCACCCCTTGTCGTCCAGGATGGACGCCAGCAAATCCATTGGATGCCGCTCCAGCGACTGCACATAATGATCCGGGTAGCCAATGATGTTGTCATGACCGATCCAGGCCGTGCGCTTGGCGCCGTTTCCGTCCTGACCACGCCCATACCAGATCGGTTCTCCATCCATCGCAAGAACGACACATTGATGGACATAGAAGGACCAGCCGTCGTAACCGGTCAGCCAGTGCATGTTGGATGGGTCCGTTACGATGATAATATCGAAACCGGCCTTTTCCATCGCGCGTCTGGTCTTGGCAATTCTGGCATCATACTCGGCGCGGGTGAAATTGAGTTCAACGCTCATTGATTGCCTCCAGCAGATTTGTTCGAGTCGATTTTGGTGCCCGCGTTGCGCTTGGTCGCCCGCTCAGTCGCAAGACGTGCAATGACGGTGTCCTGAACCCCCGTACCCGTCAGGTCGCAGAATGTGATGTCTTCTGCATTGCGATGAAAAATACCGTCCTCGGAAATGATCTGTCCGAGTTCCGGAAAAGAGGCATGGGCTCTGACAATCCCGGCTTCAATTGCATGATGCAATTCGCCCAGTCTGCGCGTTTGGCTCAAGCTGTCTGCAACGTAGAGGACTGGACGGCGGAAGATCGCGGGATTTATTTCATTCTTGTGTTCAGCATCAGAACCCATTGCAGTGAGATGCTGCCCTGTCTCTAGCCAGTCGGCGTCGAGAAGCGGTGTTTCAGATGGAGTCGTCGTGACGATGATATCAACACCAGCGCAGGCTTTTCGAGCATCCTGCACAGGAATGACTGGGATACTGAGTTTCTGTTCCAGACTAGCGGCTACACTTTTCGCTTTGGTGAAGTCACGCGCCCAGATACGAGCCTCTTTGATCGGTCGCACCAGCGTCAAGGCTTCCAGCTGCAACTGGGCCTGAATGCCTGCACCGAAGATTGCCGCTGTGGTCGCGTCTTCACGCGCCAGATATTTTGCAGCAACTGCACCCGCTGCGGCGGTGCGCACATCTGTCAGATAGCCATTGTCGAGCAGCACGGCTTCGATAAGTCCGGTCTTAGCCGAGAACTGGATCATTAAGCCGTTCGTTGAGGGCAAGCCAATGGACGGATTGTTGAAAAATCCGGGACTGATTTTGATGGCGAAACTGTCGAGGCCAGGAATATAGGCGGTTTTAACGTCGACTTCTCCGCGCTCAGAGGGGATATCGAGCCGGAGGATTGGCGGCATACTAACTTTGCCGCTTGCAAGCGCACGAAACGCATCCTCAACACAGGCAATGCTTTCCAGATCGAGGGTTATGAACTGACGGAGATCACCTTCGCTCAATATCCGCATCTCGGCCATCAGGTCGCTCCTTCCACGCTGGCATTCATGATCATGCGATGCTGTCTGGGGTCTATATTGCCGCCAGAAACGATGATCGCAGTAGGCGTGGAAACTGCAATTTTCCCGCTGAGAAGCGCTCCAATGCCAACGGCTGCAGCACCCTCAACAATCTCGTTCTCATGGATGGCCATATGCCTTATGCCAGCTGCAATCTCTTCCTCATCAAGAAGAACAACATCGTCCAGAAGGTCGCGGCACATGGCAAAAGTCCAGCGATTATCGAGGCCGATACCGCCTCCGAGCGAGTCCGCCAGCGTATCCACTTCCTCCACATTCACTGGCCTACCGGCAGCGAGACTTGCTTGCATCGCTGCACCGCGTTTCATGGAAATGCCAATTATTCTGGCCGTCGGCTTATGCGCTTTGATTGCCGCAGCTATGCCTGATGCAAGCCCGCCACCGGAGAGTGGGATCAACACGGACTCGATCTCGGAAGAGCTTTCAAGAAGTTCAAGCCCGATGGTACCTTGACCCGCGATTACATGCGGATCATCAAACGGTGGGATCGAATTCATCTTGTCGTCGCGAACGAGACGTGCGACTTCCTCCATCGCGTCATCTTGAGACTTTCCGACAATGCGAATGTTGGCGCCCAGTCGATGGATAGCTTCGACTTTGTTTGACGGAACAAGCGAAGACAGGCAGATCGTGGCTTTGAGGCCTTGCAAGGAAGCTGCACGAGCCAATGCGCGACCATGATTGCCCGTTGAAGCCGTGACGACTCCGAAGTCTCTCTTCGAAGCCGGCAGGCTTAGAACAGCGTTCGTTGCACCTCGCAATTTGAAGCTGCCGGTGGTCTGGCGATTTTCAAGTTTGAGGAATATGTCTGTTCCGGACAGTTTGCTTAGAACGTTTGAGCGAACAAGTGGAGTTCGCTCAATATGGCCGCGCAGCCTGTCACGGGCTTGTTCGATTTCCCTGATACTCACCGTTTCGGACACGCCTATAGCCTCTCAAAACCCGTTGAGGAACGGAAGGGCTGCGGCCAATTTGATTGGTGCTCAAACGCAGGGCGCAATAATGCACCATATGCGAAACCGTGTGGCCGCAAGCTCGTTCCCCATGTCTTGATTATTTTCGTTGCAATATGTGTGAAAGACAGAAAAGATCATGTCAATGATTATATTGGATCATTACAATTAGATTTGCGCCGCTGTTTTAGGAACATGCCTTGCCAGCCCTGCGTGCTCATGCCAAGGAATAGCGCTCCAAATTGGACAACCTCACTTGAACCGGATCAACCAAATGAAGTCCGCCTTGAAGCTCGATGCCGTTGATCTGCGCATTCTCGATGCCGTGCAGGAAAATGCGAAAATCACAAAACTTGCTTTAGCGGAAAAGGTTGGATTGTCGCCGACACCATGCTGGCTTCGTCTCCGCAAACTGGAAGAAGCGGGCATAGTAACCGGCTATCATGCGCACATTGCCTATCGGAAAGTTGCCCCCATCGCGCATGTCATTGTGCAGATTACACTTGGTAATCATCGTCAGAGCGACTTTGACCGGTTTGAGCGTGCCGTTTCAGCATTGCCAGAAATCATTTCGTGTTGGTCTGTTGGCGGCGGCGTGGACTATTTTCTAATGGTCGCCGCACGCGATATTGATGGCTATCAGAGGCTGATTGATCGCCTTTTGGACCAGAATATCGGTATAGATCGCTATTTCACCTATATCGTAACCAAGCTGGTCAAGGACGCGAACGGCGCTGCGCCGCTATCGCTTCTTGCGGACCATCCGGCATAGACCAAGCGGACTACAAACGGAGGCAATATTGGTCCAAATCAGTTGTGTTATGCTTTGCTTTGGTCCAAATCGACAGCGCTCCCATGAGATGCTTTCCCTGAATTGGGAGAAGCACGATGAATGCCGTTCTGGATCATCCTATACAACATGACGGGCTTAAAAGGCTCCGCGACAAACATCTCTTTCGAGAGCTAGCCTATATCAACGGACGTTGGATGTCGGGCGAGAATGCGGAGACATTTCCGGTTACAGATCCCGCAACTGGACAGCGCCTCGCGCGCGTCGCAAGTTTGAATGGAACCCGGGCGCTTACAGCGATTGATGCCGCGGAAAAGGCATTCCCTGAATGGTCACGGCGACTCCCACAGGAGCGCGCGGGCATTTTGCGGCGATGGTATGAACTGATTGTTCAGAACAGGGACGACCTCGCAGTGCTCATGACGCTGGAGCAGGGCAAACCGTTCTATGAATCCCTCGGCGAGATCGACTATGGCGCAGCCTTTATCGAGTGGTTCGCTGAAGAAGCAAAACGCCTGAACGGCGAGACAATAGCGAGTCATCTGCCTGACGCTGAGATGCTCGTGCGTCGTGAGGCGCTCGGTGTTGTAGGTCTGGTAACGCCATGGAATTTTCCAAATGCCATGATTACCAGAAAGGCAGCTGCGGCTCTTGCTGCAGGCTGTCCGGTTGTCGTTCATCCATCGTCGGAGACGCCGCTTTCCGCACTTGCACTGGCTGAGCTTGGCGAGAGAGCAGGATTTCCGGCCGGTATTTTCAATGTCGTCACAGGCAAGGCGGCTCCAATCGTCGATACGCTTTGCAACGACACTCGCATACGTGCCTTGAGCTTCACCGGTTCTACACACATCGGCACGTTGATTGCATCCAAATGTGCTGCGACCGTCAAACGCCTTGTCATGGAACTTGGCGGGCATGCACCACTGATCATCTTCGACGATGCCGATCTCGAGCGAGCCGTAGACGTGGCGATGGCAGCTAAATTCGCCACGTCAGGTCAGGACTGCCTTGCTGCAAACCGCATCTTCGTTCAGCGCGGCATTCTCGCTTCCTTCACCGAAGCCTTTGCTGCGCGCATCGCTATGCTCAAGGTGGGGCAGGGTTTCGAGGATGGGGTGGATATCGGACCCCTGATGCACGAGCGGGCCGTCGGCAAGGTCGAAGAGCACGTTGAGGATGCGCGTGAGCGTGGAGCACATGTAGTTGTTGGCGGAAATCGTATGGGCGACAACACGCTGTTTTATGAGCCGACCTTGCTGGTCGATGTGCCAAATGACGCGGCGATTATGCACGAAGAAACATTTGGCCCGGTTGCTGCAATTACTGCTTTTGAAACAGAAGATGAGGTCATCGCGCGGGCTAATGCCACAGAATATGGCCTCGTCGCTTATGTCGTAACGACAAACGGTGCACGGCAACTGAGGATGGGGCGTGCGCTCGAATACGGCATGGTTGCCATCAATCGCGCCAAGATCACCGGCGCTCCCATCCCCTTTGGCGGCTGGAAACAATCTGGATTGGGGCGCGAAGGGTCACATCATGGCATCCACGCGTTCACGGAACTTAAATATCTCTGCATCGATACCGCCGCATGAATGTGTCGCGAAATGAAAGGAAACTGACAATGTTGAACAACAGCAACGAATTGACCGCCTGGGACCGCGACCATTTTTTCCATCCGTCGACACATATGGGCATGCATGCGCGTGGCGAAACGCCAACCCGCGTATTGGACGAAGGCAAGGGCGTATTTATCACCGACGTGAATGGGCGTAAGAGCCTCGATGCGTTTGCCGGTCTCTACTGCGTGAATGTGGGTTATGGCAGGACGGAAATCGCTGACGCGATCGCTGAGCAGGCTCATAAGCTTGCCTATTATCATGCCTATGTCGGCCATGGTACGGAAGTATCGATCACGCTTGCCAAGATGATTATCGACAGGGCACCAGAGCATATGAGCCGCGTCTATTTCGGCTTATCCGGTTCTGATGCCAATGAAACCAACATCAAATTGATATGGTACTACAACAATATTCTAGGGCGTCCCGAGAAGAAAAAGATCATCTCGCGCTGGCGCGGCTATCATGGCTCGGGTGTCATGACAGGCAGTTTGACCGGTCTTGCGACCTTCCACAACGCGTTCGATTTGCCACGTGCACCCATCTTGCACACACAGGCACCTTACTATTTCCGTCGCGAAGATCGCTCGATGAGTGAGGAGCAATTCTCACAATATTGTGCTGACCAGCTTGAAGAAATGATCCTCGCCGAGGGACCCGACACGATTGCTGCGTTCATTGGCGAGCCTGTGTTGGGAACCGGCGGGATTGTTCCGCCTCCGGCTGGCTATTGGCAAAAAATACAGGCCGTTCTCGACAAATACGACATTCTGCTTGTTGCAGACGAAGTGGTGACTGGTTTCGGTCGCCTGGGCAGCATGTTTGGGTCCGAACATTATGGAATGAAGCCTGACCTGATCACAATCGCCAAGGGATTGACGTCTGCCTATGCACCGCTTTCCGGATCGATAGTTTCGGATCGCATGTGGGACGTGCTGGTCAAAGGGTCGGACAAGATGGGACCGATAGGCCATGGCTGGACCTATTCGGCGCATCCCATCTGCGCGGCTGCCGGTGTGGCAAATCTCCAGCTCATCGATGACCTGAAACTGGTAGAAAATGCCGGTTCTACCGGCGCTTATTTCCGTAAGGCTCTCAACGATGCTATCGGTGATCATAAGCATGTCGGAGATGTGCGCGGCGAAGGGCTGATGGCTGCCATCGAGTTTGTAGAAGATCGCGATGATCGCAAATTCTTCGATCCATCACTCAAGATTGGAGCGCAGATTTCGGCTGCTCTTCTTGCCAATGGGGTCATCGGGCGTGCAATGCCGGAAGGTGACATTCTGGGCTTTGCGCCGCCACTCTGTCTGACACAGGACGAAGCGGATCAAGTCGTTTCAGCAACAAAAGCAGCGGTTGAAAGCGTCTTCGCAAATCGCTCATGATTGAACTTCGCGGGGCAACTTTACGATAGGTTGGCCCCGCATTGTTGACGATATTTCCGCATTCTGCGACATTCGCATCATGCAAAATTCCATCTCCATTGATCAGGACTATCTCGTCACACGGCTCAAGGCACTTCTTGCGATACCAAGCCCAACGGGCTTTACAGATGAAGCCGTCCGCTATGTGGCACGTGAACTGGAAATGCTCGGTCTGGAAGTCATGCTGACCAGACGTGGTGCAATCCGGGCGCGCCGACCAGGCGTTTCCAGACGCCCGGCTCGGGGCATCGTGTCCCATGTCGACACATTAGGTGCTCAGGTTAAGTACCTGAAAGATAATGGCCGTCTTGAACTGGTCTCTATCGGAAACTGGTCTGCCCGTTTCGCGGAAGGCGCGCGGGTGTCCATCTTTTCCGGCAAGGGAACCTATCGCGGGTCAATCCTGCCATTGAAGGCATCCGGTCACACTTTCAATGAAGAAGTGGACAGCCAGCCGGTCGGCTGGCCCTATGTCGAATTGAGGGTCGATGCACTGGCGCGTAATAAGGACGACCTTGTTCAGCTTGGCATTGATATCGGTGATATTGTAGCTGTCGATCCTGCACCGGAGTTTATCGATAACGGCTTCATCGTGTCTCGTCATCTCGATGACAAGGCAGGCGTCGCCATCATGCTGGCCTCACTTGAAGCCATGCAGCGAGCTGCTGTCGAAACGCCCGTAGACACCTATTGGCTCTTCACGATCGGTGAAGAAGTGGGTGTCGGTGCATCGGCTGTGGTGGTTCCCGATATTGCCTCTCTCGTTGCCATCGACAATGGAACCACCGCGCCAGGGCAGAACTCATCAGAATTTGGCGTAACGCTTGCGATGGCTGACCAGACCGGCCCGTTCGATTACCACCTGACCAAGAAGCTCTACGAGCTTTGCGGCGAGCACGAAATTCAGGTGCAGAAAGATGTGTTCCGTTATTATCGTTCAGATGCCGCTTCCGCTGTTGAAGCAGGACACGACGTGCGCACAGCGCTATTGACGTTCGGTGTGGACGCGTCTCACGGATATGAGCGCATTCATTTGAGTGCTTTGACATCGATAGCAAAATTGGCCGTTCATTACGCTATGAGCGACGTGGAAATAAAGCGCGATGCCGAGGAAACCGCCAAGGGATTGAAGGGCTTTACGCATCAGAAATCGACCAAAGCCGAGCAGGACTTGAAGCCAGAAGACACGCCTGCCGAATAGCAAAAAATCGCCCGAAATTGCGAGCCAACCAAGGCCCGCCTTTTCTTCGGTTGGAAATTTATTATGATAATTCATTGATCCCATCAATTTTATGCCTATAAATTAGAGTTAGCTAATTGGCATAACGAAAGGGGATCGCTCTATGAGAAGATTATTTCGTGCTGCGCTGGCGGCAATGACGCTCGCAATTGCAGGACCTGCAATGCCGTCGCTGGCTCAAACGCCGCCAAACGTGCTGATCGTGGGACAAATTGCTGAGCCGCAATCGCTCGATCCCCATACGGTGACGGCGACCAATGACTTCCGTATTCTTGTGAATATTTATGACGGTCTCGTGCGCTATAAGGATGGGACGCTTGAGGTTGAACCGGCACTCGCTGAAAGCTGGACAATTTCGGATGACGGTAAAACCTATCGCTTCAAGCTGCGTCAGGGTGTCAAATTTCATGACGGGTCCGATTTCAACGCCGAAGCAGTGAAGTTTAACTTCGATCGGATGTTGAAGGAGGATCACCCATTCTACAACACAGGGCCGTTCCCGCTCTCCTTCAATTTCTCGTCGATTGAAGCGGTCAATGCGATTGATCCGGCAACGGTCGAGTTCAAACTGAAGGAGCCATTTGCGCCGTTCCTGTCCAATCTGGCTTACCCAACTGGTCTGATCGTGTCGCCTGAAGCCGTGAAGAAATACGGTAAGGAATTTGGGCGCCATCCATCGGGAACAGGTCCGTTCAAATTTGCCGAATGGCAATCTGGTCAACGCGTTGTCGTGGAACGGAATCCCGACTATTGGGATGATGCGCCCACCTTGGAAGCCATCGTATTCCGCCCGATTACCGATCCAAATACCCGCGTCGCGGAGATGATGGCTGGTGGTCTTGATGTCATGGTGGAAGTACCCCCAGACAATCTAGCAACCTTCAAGCAGGACGGGAACTTTGCCGTTGCAGAGCAGGCAGGACCTCATGTCTGGTTCACGATTCTGAATGCAAAAACGGGACCCTTCGCGGATAAAAAGGTGCGTCAGGCCGCAAATTACGCAGTCAATAAGTCAGCGCTCGTCGACAATGTTCTGCAAGGCTCGGCAACTGTGGCGGCAGGTCCTATTCCGCCTGCTTTCAATTGGGTGGAAGACAAGACAGAGCCTTATCCCTATGATCCAGAAAAGGCGAAAGCGCTTCTGGCGGAAGCAGGCGTCACCAATCCGGAGATTACATTTTATGTGACGGAGGGCGGTTCCGGTATGCTCGATCCCATCACCATGGGAGCAGCAATACAGGCTGATCTTCAGGCCGTTGGGTTCAAGGTGAAAATCGAAACCTATGAATGGAACACGTTTCTGGGCCGCGTCAACACGGGTCTCGATGGCAAAGCCGATATGGCGGAAATGGCGTGGATGACCAATGATCCCGACACTGTTCCATATCTGACGTTGCGTACGGATGCCTTGCCGGAGAAGGGCGGTTTTAATTCCGGTTATTACTCCAACCCGCAACTGGACACACTTCTCGAAAAGGCGCGCACTTCAACTGATCAAGCCGAACGGGGCAGGCTCTACGGTGAGGTGCAAGCAATTGTGCATGACGATGCGCCGTGGCTTTTTGTGGCCAACTGGAAGCAGAATGCGGTCACAACCGCAGCCGTGAAAGGCTTCAAGCTGCAACCGTCCTTCCTGCTGCATCTGAAAAACGTGACAAAGGAGTAAGCCTCAAGCCCGCTTGCCGAAGTTCACGGCAGCAATTTCCCATGACATACAGGAGGGCTTGAAATGCCAGCCTATATTCTAAAGCGCCTAGCCGCGGTCGTCCCTGTCTTGCTGGGGCTTTCAATCATCGTTTTTCTCGTGATGGCCATGATCCCTGGCGACACGGCTACCGCATTGCTTGGCTCCTATGCGACGCCTGAAAACGTTGAGCGGGTAAACCGCGATCTTGGTCTGGATAAGCCGCTGGTGCAGCGTTATTTTATCTGGATCGGCAATCTGTTGCATGGCGATTTTGGTCGTTCCTTTGTGCTCAACAGGCCTGTCATTGATGAAGTTCTGGAGCGATTTCACGCTACACTGATCCTGGCTGGTGTGGCGCTCGTCCTGTGTTCGATCGTGGGATTGCTGGCGGGGATTGTCTCAGCTGTCCGCCAGTTCGGCTGGGTCGACCGTGCGATAACCTTCGTGGTTCTAGCCGGAATATCCATTCCTTCGTTCTGGCTCGGCCTATTGCTGATTTATCTCTTCGCGGTTCATTGGCGGGTGCTGCCGGCTTCGGGAATGTATGCCGTTTATGGTGGCGGTGATCTGAAGGACCTGCTCTGGCATCTGATTTTACCGGCAGGAACGCTTGCCGTTGTGGCGGCCGGCGTTATCGCGCGATTGACGCGCAGCGCAATGCTGGAAGTTTTGCGACAAGACTATATCCGCACGGCTCGCGCCAAGGGGCTTAACGAGCGACGGGTAATCTACCGCCACGCGTTTCGCGCCGCCCTTGTCAGTGTTATTTCCGTCATCGGTATACAAGCCGGTTTTGTGCTGGGCGGCGCGGTTTATATCGAAACTGTATTTCAGTGGCCTGGCATCGGCGCGATGCTGGTGAAGGCCATTTCCACGCGCGATATCCTGCTGGTGCAGGGCGGCGTTCTTGTGGTGGCTGCAAGCTACGTCATCTTCAATCTGGTTGCCGATATTCTCCAGACCATGCTTGACCCGAGGATTCGCACATGAGTTTGCTGACACAAACCGCGGCGGTTCCCTCGCCGATACGTCTGACCTCATGGGGACTACTCATGAGTAACCGGTTGGCTGCTTTCGGCTTCTTCCTGTTGATTGCAATCTGCCTTGTTGTTCTGGCAGCACCCTTGCTACCGTTGCCGAACCCGGATGCCACGTCGCCCGCGACACGTTTACAGCCATTGTTCACGTCCGGCCATTGGCTCGGTACGGATCAACTGGGTCGAGATATTCTAAGCAGAGTTATCTGGGGCACACGTGTGTCGGTAGCGGTTGGCTTTACCGCCACTTTAATAGCGGCCATCATCGGTTCTTCCATTGGCCTTGTCGCCGGTTTCGTTGGTGGGCGCACCGACAATCTGATGATGCGCGGCATCGATATGCTGATGGCGTTCCCTTACATATTGCTTGCCTTGGCGATTGTAGCAGTCCTTGGGCCCGGTTTGATGAACGCGCTTTTCGCAATTGCCATCGTCAATATCCCGTTTTTTGCACGCAATGTCCGTGGTGTTACGCTGGGTCTTGCCCATCGAGAATTCATCGATGCGGCGCGGCTTTCCGGTAAAAGCTCACTCTCGATTCTGGCGAGCGAGGTTCTTCCAAATGTCATGCCGGTGATCGTTATCACCATGTCGACGACTGCCGGTTGGATGATCCTCGAAACGGCAGGGCTCAGTTTCCTCGGTCTGGGCGCGCAACCTCCACAAGCTGATCTGGGATCGATGTTGGGTGAGGGCAGGGCGCAGCTCTTTAACGCTCCGCATGTCTCCATAGTCCCGGGCCTGATGATCTTCCTGCTTGTGATCAGCTTGAATGTGCTTGGTGACGGTGTACGCGACATACTCGATCCTCGCCTGCGGTCTGGAGCGCTTGCACGCCCCGGTGCCAGAACTGAGATAGCCCGTGATCGCGCAACGAAATCCGATGCGCCCGACGATGCGGTATTGTCGGTTGAGGATCTGGAAACTGGTTTCGTCAGCGGTGGACGTTTCACGCCTGCTGTGAAGAATGTTTCTCTCAAGTTGCACAGGGGCGAGTGTCTCGGCCTCATTGGAGAGAGCGGCTCAGGTAAAAGCGTTACAGCACTTTCCATCATGGGGCTGGTGGCATCGCCGCCCGGGCTTATTCGCAACGGCTCGATATTTCTGGAGGGCAGGGACGTTCTCTCTCTTCCGGAAACGGAACTTACGACCCTTCGCGGAAACAAAGTGGCCTATGTGTTTCAGGATCCGCTGACGACATTGCATCCGATGTATTCCATTGGCTGGCAGGTTGAGGAAGCTATCGGAGCGCATCGTCGGCTCACCGCAGCCGAGCGGCGCGAACAAGCAATAGCCCTGCTTGAGAAGGTTGGTATTCCAGACGCCGGAGAACGCGCCAGTCACTATCCGCATCAGCTTTCCGGGGGGCAACGCCAACGTGTCGGAATTGCGATGGCTCTCGCCAATGACCCCGATATCATCATCGCAGACGAGCCAACGACGGCGCTGGATGTGACTGTGCAGGCACGAATTCTTGATCTGCTGCGTGAGTTGCAACGCGAACGCGGCATAGCACTGTTGTTCATCACTCACGACTTTGGGGTCGTTTCAGAAATCTGCGACCGCGTTGCGGTGATGAAAGATGGCGAGATTGTCGAGACAGGTACGGCGAGGGCGGTCTTATCCAATCCGCAGCATGACTATACGCGCCGGCTCATTGCTTGCGTGCCGGAACTCGGACAAGGCCCGAGCTTTCTCGAAAAGGTAGCCAAAGTCTTCGGACGTGAGAATAAAGGCGTGAAAGCATGAGTGAAATTGCAATCAGCGCGCGCGAGCTTACCAAGACATTTGGCGGTGGGCGAACTCTCTTTGGCAGGAAACACCATCAGGTCGATGCAGTCAAAAAAGTGTCTCTTGATCTTCGGCGAGGTGAAACCCTTGCCGTGGTAGGCGAAAGCGGCTCGGGAAAGAGTACGCTTGCGCGCATGTTTGTGGGGCTGACGGAACCGACAAGCGGAACCATGATAATCGCTGACCGCGATGCGACCGATTTGCGTAGGTCGGGGGCGCGTGCTTTCGGCAAGGTCATTCAATATGTCTTTCAGGACCCCGTCGCCTCGCTCAATCCGCGTAAGACCATCAAACAGATTCTAGACGTTCCGCTCAAGCTTCTCGGCAAATACGACACAGCGCAGCGCACACAGAAAATGTTACAGCTGCTCGATGCGGTGCAAATGCCCAAAGACACGCTGGAACGCTATCCACATGAGTTCTCGGGCGGACAGGCACAGCGTATTGCGATAGCGCGTACGCTCGCAGCGGAAGCCGAGATTGTCGTGCTTGATGAGCCAGTCAGCGCCCTCGATGTTTCGGTACAAGCTCAGGTCCTCTTGTTGCTGGATGGGCTTAAGCGGGAATTCGATCTTTCCTATCTTTTCATAAGTCACGATCTTGCTGTTGTAGAGGCCATTTCGGATCGGGTGGCAGTGATGTATTTCGGGGAAATTGTGGAAGAGGCTCCCGCTCGCGATCTTTTCGCTCACCCGCAACACGCCTATACGCGACAATTGCTGGATAGCGCACCACGCATCAGGAAAGAGTAGAAGTGGCATGGTCAAAACGGGCCTTAAAAACAGCGGCGAAACACTGAAGCGCGTAAGCGCGAAGGCAGCAAAGCCCAAGCGCAGGCCGGAGGAAATTGCCGACCGTATCAAGGATTTCATCAGAGCCAAAACATTGAAGCCTGGTGACCGCCTACCACAGGAAAAGGAACTGATCGATCAGTTCAAAGCTGCGAAGGGTACGGTTCGCGAGGCCATGAAAGCACTTGAAACGCAAGGGCTTATTTATACGCGAAGCGGACCGGGGGGCGGTGCATTTGTGGCAGAGCCATCGGCGCGACATGCCATGGAAATGCTGGGCAGTTTTTTCTACTTCGATCAGCCGAGCTTGAGCGAAATCTACTCGATACGCAAGTTGCTGGAACCGGAAATTGCGGCATTGCTGGCCGGCAAGCTGACGCACGGTGATATTGTTCAACTTGAGAACACCATGCGTCTTTATGATCGCCCCCCTTTCGATCTGGATGATCAATATCAACAGCGCGTGGCCGAATTGGATTTCCATTCACTGTTAGCGCAACAATGTCCAGACCGGCTGCTGGGCTTCGTTTCCGGGCTCACTCACCATCTTTTGCGCAACCTGCCTGTTGCCCGCGCCATCTATGCCGATCCAACGCCTGCGTCTCGTGAAGTTGGGCTTGTTTTTCAACATCGTCTGCTGGCCGCTCTTATCGAAAACAGACGGGAGGATGCCCGGCAGATCGCTTACGAACATATGGTTTCCGCCGAAGATTATATGCTTTCAAAGGCCAAGACGATCGCCGGAAATGTTTAGGAAAAGCCGATAAAAATGGGAACCATCCCGGCGCTGTTGCATTTGCAACTGGGAGGGCCGCCGCCAGAACACACGCGACGGCCCCATTCGTGAGGGCATAGCCCGTAGGAAGATCAAGCAGTCTTCGGGCTGTGCAAAGAGACGAAGCGGATTTGACGGCGTTACGGTCACAGATGCGCTCTCGTTATGACAATGGAGGTTTCGACCCTTTTTATGTGTGGAATTTGCGGAGAAGTCAGGTTCGATGGTGGTACGCCATCGGTTTCGGCAGTCTCGAAAATGGCAGATGTTTTGAGTCCAAGAGGGCCCGACGCATCTGGTATCGTCATCCGGGGCAATATAGGCTTCGGTCACAGAAGACTGAGAATTCTCGATCTTTCCGAAAAATCACAGCAACCCATGATCGATGCAGACCTTGGTCTGACATTGGTTTTCAACGGATGTATCTACAATTTCCGTGAGTTGCGCGCAGAGCTTGAAGCGAAGGGTTATCACTTCTTTTCCGATGGAGATACGGAGGTGATCCTGAAGGCTTGGCACGCCTGGGGAGAAAACTGCGTCTCTCGGTTTTTAGGCATGTTCGCTTTTGCAATCCACGAACGGGATACGGGGCGGATCATTCTTGCCCGCGATCGTTTCGGGATAAAGCCGCTCTATCTCGCCGAGGTCAACGGCGCGTTGCGCTTTGCATCTTCGTTACCAGCACTGGTAAAGGCTGGCGGCGTTGATACCTCAATTGATCGTGCTGCGCTCCACAATTACATGAGCTTTCACGCTGTCGTGCCGCCACCGCGCACGATCTATGAAGGCGTACGCAAGCTGCCCCCAGCAACGATGCGTATTTATGAGGCCAATGGCAGTTTCAAGGATCGCATCTATTGGCAGGCGCCTTATCGCCGCCTGCCGGGCGACAGCGCGCTGAGCCGGGAGGAATGGCAGGAACAACTGTTGAACATGCTCCGCCTTGCAGTCAAAAGGCGCATGATTTCAGACGTTCCAGTCGGCGTTCTTCTTTCGGGCGGCGTGGATTCCAGCCTCATCGTAGGCTTGCTGGCGGAAGCAGGCCAGACTGGTCTTATGAGCTTTTCTGTCGGTTTCGAAGAAGCCAATGGCGAGAAAGGCGACGAGTTTGTCTATTCGGACCTGATAGCCAAACATTTCGGAACGGACCATCACAAAATCTTCGTTCCGTCAGCTGACCTTATGGACGCTTTGCCCGGAACGATCGCTGCCATGTCGGAGCCGATGGTTTCCTATGACAATGTCGGCTTCTATCTTCTCTCAAAGGAAGTGTCGAAACACATCAAGGTTGTCCAGTCTGGTCAGGGTGCTGACGAGGTTTTCGGCGGCTATCACTGGTATCCGCCGCTTGTGGATTCCAACGATGTGGTCAGCGACTATGCCAAGGGCTTTCGCGACCGCACGCATGCTGTGCTTGCCACACAATTGTCCGCAGACTGGATGCCCGAGCAGGATTACAGTCAGGCGCTTCTCGAAGAAAAGTTGCTTGAGGACGGTGCCGATACGCCTGTTGACCGTGCGCTGAGGCTCGACACCAATGTGATGCTCGTGGATGATCCGGTCAAGCGCGTCGATAATATGACGATGGCGTGGGGACTGGAAGCGCGTGTGCCTTTTCTGGACCACGAATTGGTAGAGCTGGCAGCGCGTATTCCACCAGAAGAAAAGCTGCGCGATGGCGGTAAAGGCATTCTCAAGGACGTTGCGCGGAAAGTCATCCCAAGTGAAGTCATTGATCGCAAGAAGGGCTATTTCCCGGTACCGCAGCTCAAATATATCGCGGGGCCCTATCTCGATATGCTGCGCGATGCATTGTCATCCCAGAAGGCGCGCGAGCGCGGTCTTTTCCAGCGTGACTATCTTGAGCGCCTGTTCGCCAACCCATCAGACCACATCACGCCTCTGCGCGGGTCGGAACTGTGGCAAGCAGGACTGCTGGAAATGTGGCTCCAGACGCAGGAGGCATGAATGCGAAATCATGGTGAGGAACAAATGACCCGGCAGAAAGTCAGGGGCGGCAAGGCTCTTTCGCATCGTCTGACACGCTTGCGCACGCCGGAAAGCGCTGGATTTTACCAGGAGCATTCGCATGGCGCTAACAAGGTAGAAGCCGATAGCAGACAGCACAATGTGACCCTGGATTGCGGTTGGGGGCGACTGTTGTTTGCGCAGACATTCGACAGCAATCAGGCCATTGTCGACGCGATGCGAGCGGAGGCCCCGGCAAGCCGCGATATTCTGTTTTATGTCAGCGATCCGCACGTTCTGTTGTCGTTGGCACCCCACGAGATTTTTCTTGATCCGTCGCACACCTATCGTCTGGAACTGTCGACTTATCGGGCCGGAGGACGCCGCACGCGCGGCGTCACCATTCGCCGCGCCATTTCTGAAATTGATGCGGACGGTATCAATGGAGTTTATGCCGCGTGCGGCATGGTTCAGCTTCGAGCTGATTTCTTTTCTGCAGAGCGTGTAAACCGTGCAGTCACCTATTTTGTCGCTCAGGACGATGCCACTGGCGAAATTGTCGGCACGGTGACAGGCATCGACCATCAGCGCCTGTTCGACGATCCGGACCGTGGAACTTCGCTTTGGTGCCTTGCCGTTCACCCACAGGCACGCCAGCCCGGCATCGGTGAAAAGCTGGTGCGTATGCTTGCCGAACACTTTCAGGCGCGTGGGTTGCGTCATATGGATTTGTCTGTACTTCACGACAATGAGAACGCCATTCGGCTCTACGAGAAGCTTGGTTTCAATCGTGTTCCGCTCTTTGCAGTGAAGTGCAAAAACGCGATCAACGAGAAGTTTTTCGCGTCCCGCCTCGAAGCTGTAGAAGCACTCAATCCCTATGCGCGGATCATTGTAGATGAGGCGATGCGCAGGGGTGTGCAGGTTGATGTTACAGATGCGGAAGGCGGCTTCTTTCGTCTTTCTTATGGGGGGCGTTCCGTTCATTGTCGCGAAAGCCTGTCCGAGATGACATCCGGCGTTGCCATGTCGATCTGCGACGATAAAGCCGTGACAAGGCGTGTCGTTGAAAAAGCGGGGCTTGTCGTTCCTGCACAGATTTCGGCAGACGAAAGCGTTGAAACGCAGGAAGCTTTCTTGCGCCAACACGGGAAACTTGTAGTCAAACCGGCGCGCGGAGAACAGGGGCGGGGCATTTCTGTCGGCATCTCAGACATGAAGCACCTGCAGACGGCGATCAAACAGGCCCGTACTGTTTGTGATCGCGTGTTGCTGGAAGCCTGCTTTGAGGGCGAAGATTTGCGGTTGGTCATCATCAACTATGAGCTGGTTGCAGCAGCAATGCGTCGACCTCCACGTGTGGTGGGTGACGGAAAGACGACGGTGCGAAAGCTCATCGATATTCAATCACGTCGACGCTCCGCAGCCACTGGTGGTGAAAGTCGTATTCCTGTCGATACTGAAACGAAAAGATGCCTTCAGGAACAAAACCTATCCCTCGATAGCGTGCTTGATGACGGTCGTGAGATCACCGTGCGCAAGGCGGCCAATCTGCATACAGGTGGAACCATCCATGACGTGACGTCGGTTGTCGATCCCAAGCTTGTTGATGCTGCTTGCCGTGCCGCGCGCGCAATCAATATTCCGGTGGTCGGCATCGACTTCATGATCAAGCAACCAGACCAACCGGAATACATCTTTGTCGAGGCTAATGAGCGACCTGGACTTGCCAATCATGAGCCACGGCCAACAGCAGCCAAGTTTGTTGAATGTCTGTTTCCGCAACTCTACCGGGAGGGCTGAAATGATCGATCAATTCCAACCTCGGCGACCCTCAAACTTGGAACAGCACACTCGAATTCAAAGAGATGCGGGAGGAGTAACAGAACCATAACACGCTCTTCCAACGTCATTTCACGTAGGATAGTCAAAACGAAAACAGGTGGTCTGCATTTTAGCAGGCCACCTGTTTGGTCGTTTCGTTCAGCGCGATGTGTGCTGATAGGTTAGGTCAGGTTCGGGGCAGGGGTTGT
>UEGR01000027.1 GCA_900465685.1 Hyphomicrobiales bacterium | reverse complement strand
TTTTATGGGTATGTGACCTAAAGCGCGATTGTCGGCGATTGCCATGCAGCATGAGTGCCGCGATGGGCGAAACGCAGCCCGATGAACCACCATAATCTGCTCGATTCTTACCTTCAAGAAGTTTGATAGGAGTAAAACGGCCCACCACTTCTATATCATTGATTTGAATAAGGCTTGGTCTGGAAGGAATTCAGCGACTTCCAGATCAGAATTTTGCCTCATCCCTCAACACGTAACGACGGTCGTACCGACGACAGTGCCCGAGCGCAGGTTCTTGACTGGCAATCAGATTGACCATCCGCGTTGGAGCATCAGCCCATAGCTGTAGCATTTACAAAGATATTCCATCGGAGATTAAAAAAGGCATCCCGGGTCGCCTTGCTGCCAGTTGTGAGCCTTTCGAAATTCCTGGCCTGCTGTCCGACACTTATCAAATCTATTAAAAGAAACCCAAGCTCTCTGGTTTCGATTTCAGCCAGATATTTTTCCTTCTGAGCATCCTGGATCAGCGAAATTATCGGCGCCAACGAGACATTTTCCCATTCGATGAGCTTTTCTCGTAGCTCCTTCGAATAGCTTCCTTCGGCTGCCAGAAAATTGGCAAATTTTGTATTTTCCTCGTTCATTCCGTATTCGAATAATCGAAAAGCGGTATTTTTCAGCTTTTCTATCGACGTGCCGCCGGTGTCTGCACCTGCAAGCCATTCGTGAAAGCGACGAATTTCACGTTCAACAACAGCTTCGAGCAAAGCATGCTTACTTGGATAGCGGCGATAGATGGTGCGCTTGGTGATGCCTGCATGAACTGCAATTTCGTCCATTGACGCTCCAGAAAATCCCCGTGTGGAAAAAAAGTCGCGTGCGGTGTCGAGAACAGAATTCGTGATTTGTTGCATCTGGGCTTTGGTTGGTCTGCCCGTCAGATGCAGGTTTGCGTCGGTCAAATCTGAGCTCCTTGTGATCAAAAAAGTATACTCAGCAGTTGCGCAAAATGCAAATTTCGATTAGTACACCCTCAAGTATCCTTTCGCCGCAACCGCAACGGGGATAGCGGGATGACCCATTTACCCCGTCAATCATTGCTTTTCTCCGGGAAAGCTCGGGCCGGCGGACAGGCAAGATAGATAGACGGGGCCAGGTTCATGCCCAATTGGAGTGCCAGATGAGATTTCGACAATTAGGGATAATGACTTGCTTGGTCTTCGGTGCGGCGCTGCTCGGCTGTCAGAAGGATGAGCAAGCATCAGAAGCACCTCCGCCCGCGAGTGTTGGGGTTGTCGAGCTTAAGGCAGAATCCTTGCCAATCAACAGTGAGCTCCCCGGGCGTGTTGCTCCCACGAGGCTCGCGGAAGTTCGTCCACGTGTGACCGGGATTGTCGTTGATCAGGTTTTCCAGCAAGGGTCCTTTGTTAACAAAGGCGACGTGCTGTACCGGATTGATCCCGCGCAGTTCAAGGTTCAGGTCAGCAGTGCTGACTCAACGCTGAAGCGCGCAGAGGCTACCCTTTTGCAGGCACAGCAGTCGGCAGACCGTATCCGGCAGTTAAGACAGTCAAATGTTACGTCGCAAAGAGAGAGCGACACAGCAATTGCAACGCTTGCCCAGGCGCAGGCCGATGTTGCTGTGGCCCAGGCCGGGCTTGCAGAGGCTCGTCTCAATCTTCAATACACGGATGTGACGGCACCAATCTCGGGGAGAATTGGACGCGCTCTGATCACTGAAGGTGCACTTGTCAGTGCGAATGGTTCGGAGAACCTTGCCACCATCCAGCAACTGGACCCGATTTATGCAGACTTCACCCAGCCTGCTGCTGATTTGATCAGGCTGCGAAAAGCACTGCAAGACGGTCAATTGATGACAGGTCCCAACGAGGCCAAAGTTCATCTCATTCTGGATGATGGCACCCGCTATCCCCTGGAAGGACGTCTGCTCTTTTCGGAAGCCGCCGTCGATGAAAGTACGGGGCAGGTGACATTGCGTGGTGAATTCCCGAACCCGAACGGTGATCTGTTGCCCGGCATGTACGTCCGCGTTTCCATCGAGCAGGGTATCCAGCGAGCTGCCTTGGCGGTTCCCACGCAGGCTGTCCAGCGGGATGCCGGTGGAATGGCCAACGTTTTGGTCGTGAACGATCAGAACGTGGTCGAACAACGCCGCGTTGTCGTGGGGCGTATGATCGATCAGCGCTGGGTCGTTGAAAGCGGGTTGAAGGAAGGGGAGCGCGTTGTTGCGGAAGGTTTCCAGAAGACAGCTGCCGGCGCAACAGTCGCGCCGGTCGAGTGGAAACCTGAAACCACGGCCGCCGTACAGTGAAGCTGTGAGCCCCAACACCTAATTTTTAAAGGCAGTCGTAATGGCGCAGTTCTTTATTGGACGACCAATTTTTGCGTGGGTCGTTGCTATTTTCATTATCATTGCCGGGCTACTGGCAATACCTTCCTTGCCAGTGGCGCAATATCCGAATGTCGCGCCACCTCAAATTTCTATTTACACAACCTATCCTGGCGCGTCGCCTGAAGATATTTACCAGAGCGTGACTGCCCCCATCGAGCAGGAACTAAATAGCGTCGATGGGCTCATCTATTTTGAATCGACGTCAGATTCATCAGGTACAGTCCAGATCAGCGTTACCTTTGAACCGGGCACTGATACTTCCCAGGCATCTATTGATGTGCAAAATGCTGTTCGTCGCGTTGAATCCCGTCTGCCAGCGGTTGTCTCCCAACAAGGCGTGCAAATCCAGGAAGCTGGCACCGGCTTTCTGATGCTTGTCGCCCTGGTCTCCACCGACGGCAATACCGATGTTGTGGGGCTCGGCGATTATCTCAATCGAAATGTTCTTGGCGAAGTCCAGCGGATCAATGGTGTCGGCAGAGCGCAGGTCTTTGCGAGCCAGCGCGCCATGCGGATCTGGATCGATCCCGACAAGATGGTCGGTTTGAACCTATCGACGTCTGATATCAACAATGCAATTGCCGCCCAAAATGCACAGGTTGCTGCCGGTCGTATCGGCGCGCGCCCCAATCCAATCAATCAGCAGATATCGGCAACCGTACTTGTCAAAGGACAGTTGTCCAGCCCGGAAGAGTTTGGCGCCATCGTTCTCCGTGCCAATTCTGATGGTTCATCCGTTCGTCTGCGGGATGTGGCACGCATTGAGGTCGGCGCCGAGGCTTATTCTTTCTCCACCCAGATCAATGGGAAGCCGGCGGCAGCACTGGCCGTTCAGCTCTCTCCCACCGGGAACGCGATGGAAACGGCGACGGCCGTGAAAGCGAAGATGGAGGAGCTTTCACGATACTTCCCGGCAGGTATCGAGTATCTGGTTCCCTACGACACGTCTCCCTTTGTCGAAATTTCGATTGAAAAGGTGATGCATACACTCGTTGAAGCCATCATCCTGGTCTTCATCGTGATGTTCGTGTTCCTGCAGAATTTTCGCTACACGGTCATTCCAACGCTTGTGGTTCCGGTCGCCTTGTTGGGAACAAGCGCAATCATGTTTGCGAGTGGATTTTCCATCAATGTTCTGACCATGTTTGCCATGGTTCTGGCAATTGGCATTCTGGTCGATGATGCCATTGTCGTGGTGGAAAATGTCGAACGCATCATGGCTGAAGAGGGGCTTCCACCGCGCGAAGCGACCCGGAAAGCAATGGGGCAGATTTCTGGTGCTATTGTCGGCATAACGCTGGTACTGACTGCTGTGTTCATACCGATGGCCTTTTTTCCAGGCGCAGTAGGTGTGATTTATAAGCAGTTCAGCCTGACGATGGTGGTATCCATTCTATTCTCGGGCTTTCTTGCACTTTCGCTTACGCCTGCACTTTGTGCGACGTTTCTTAAACCAATTCCTCAGGGCCACCATGAAAAGAAGGGCTTTTTTGGATGGTTCAATCGTCGTTTCGATGCGGGAACCCGTCGGTATTCCAACAGCATTAGCTGGATTGTCAGACGTTCGGGACGTTTCATGCTCATCTACGTGGTCATCGTAGGCGGTCTTGCATATCTCTTCATACAACTCCCGTCCTCATTCCTCCCCAACGAGGACCAGGGCTTTGTGCTGGTCGACATCCAAACGCCTCCTGAAGCGAGCACCAACCGCACCGATAACATTGCCGAGAATATTGACAAGATATTCGCGGCCGAGCCATCGGTCGAAGACCGTACGATTATCCATGGTTATAGTTTTTCGGGCTTCGGCGATAATGCGGCGCTTGCATTCGTGACGCTGAAAGACTGGAGCGAGCGTGATGCAGAAAACAGTGCCACCGCGATAAGCCAGAGGGCCAACGGTAAGATGGCCCAACTTCAAGATGCGATGGCTTTCTCGCTGTCTCCGCCGCCAATTCAGGGCCTTGGAAATTCAGGCGGATTTACGTTTCGTCTGCAGGACCGTTCCGGAGCTGGCCAGACCGCGCTCAACAACGCAGCCGGCCAGCTCATGGCAGCAGCTCAGAAGAGCCCCGTTCTCAGCGGTGTGCGAACCGAAGGCATGCCAGCTGCAGCCCAGCTTAACATCAATATTGATCGCGAGAAGGCGAATACATTTGGTGTGAAGTTTGCGGAGATCAACGCGACAATTTCTGCCAACCTCGGCTCTTCTTACATCAATGATTTTCCAAATGCTGGCCGAATGCAGCGCGTAACGGTGCAGGCTGATGATCAGAAGCGAATGACCCCTGAAGACGTTCTGAATCTCAATGTTGCAAATTCGAAAGGTGGAATGGTTCCCCTGCGGTCTTTCGCGACAGTCGAATGGTCGAAAGGCTCTGCGCAGATTGTAGGTTACAACGGATATCCGGCAATTCGCTTCGCAGGCGATGCGGCAGCTGGCTATTCATCGGGTGCAGCCATTGCGGAAATGGAACGGCTCGCACAGCAACTGCCGGAGGGATTTGGCTATGAATGGTCTGGACAATCCTTGCAGGAAATCCAGTCAGGGTCACAGGCGCCATTTCTCGTGGGACTGACCATAGTTTTCATTTTCCTGCTCCTGTCTGCCCTTTACGAAAGCTGGTCAATTCCACTCTCGGTGATGCTGGTCGTTCCGCTCGGCGTGATTGGAGCCGTGCTCGCAGTTTTGCTGCGGGACATGCCCAACGACGTGTATTTCAAGGTTGGACTGATTACGATCATCGGATTGTCGGCAAAGAATGCCATTTTGATTGTGGAGTTTGCCAAAGACCTGAGAGCAGAAGGAAAATCGCTTCTTGAGGCAACAATCGAAGCCTGTGAGCTTCGTTTTCGCCCCATCCTGATGACATCGCTCGCATTCACGCTCGGGGTTGTACCCCTTGCGATCGCCAAAGGTGCGAGTGCTGCCAGCCAGAACGCGATTGGAACCGGTGTGCTTGGCGGGATGATCACGGCAACCATTCTGGCGATCTATTTTGTGCCAGTGTTCTTCGTATTCATTATGAAACTCTTCTCGAAGGACAAGGAAAATCAGAAAATTCACGCGTCTGATGGGGGAAAGGCGGTTGAGGAGAACTAAACTAGAGGCTGCCCTGACAAGGGCAGCCATTCTGGAAGCAGCGGAACTGCTATTCTATCGAAAAGGCATCGCATCATGCTCACTGGATGAAATCGCAGTGCAAGCGGGTGTGACACGAGGTGCGCTTTATTGGCATTTCCAGGGCAAAACAGATTTGCTGCGTGCGCTGTTTAGCGGTTCCAACCTTTGTTTTCTTCGGGAGGCTTTGGAAGAAGATGTCTCCGACACAGATAGAGATCCACTCCGCTTTGTGGAACGAAAAATTGTACGCTGGTTGGACTGTCTGCGCACAGAACCACATATGAAGCGAATGTCTGCGATCATATTGCAGATGAATGTGCAGCCAGAGTTTGGGCCCCTCAAGAATATCGTGACAAGCTTCGATTGCGTGGAGAAAAAAGCGACGGGGTTTGCATTTCGTCGTGCCAGGGAGCTTGGCCAACTCGGCAAGGGCCATTCACCTGAACACTGTTTGAGCACCACGCGCTGTCTCGTTAAGGGATTTGAATTTGAAATTCTGTTTGGTGCAGGTGACGACGGAATTTTTGAAAAAGCAAAACTTGGTGTCGCAAACCTGCTCTCTTCATTCCGCCGAGATCTGCTGCATTGAGCCAATGCTTAGCACCGACAACCCATGAGCTAACGGACCGCCAGGCCCTTGAGAACATTTAGAACCCAGTTGCGAGATGTGCAATGTCATCTTATGAGAAATTGCTTGAGCGATGTGCTATTCGGCTTTGGCACTATCACAGTACCAGCCGATATGGTCACCCACCCAAACGTGCATGGGATGATCTTGCTCTGGTTGAAAAACATCGATACCTCCGTGCTGTAGAGGTTATTCTGGAAGAAGCGAGCGCCGAAAACCACGAAGCTGTTCATGTCACCAGGCCGGACGCACCAACGCACGTTGCTGACCACGTGAACGGTCTACCGGATCGGAAACCGTCGACAATCAAGCTGACGGACCGGCAAGCACGGGTTTTGCAGCGGCTGGCTGATGTGCCGGACGGTGCCGGGGTTGGTTATGTGAGCCAGGTCCTCTTCAACGGACATCCTTATCTGGCCAAGGCATCGGCACGTGATTGTTTGAAGCGATTGTCAATCAAAGGCCTGTGTGAAATAGTCTCTGTCAGACCATTAAAGTATCGTATTTCGGAGCGTGGCGCACAACTGCTTGCTGAAATTCTTCAGGCTTAAGCATCCTTGTCGTTTCTGACTGGCAATCTGAGCGCTGAGGAGCGGCATTATTGTCGTCTCGTGATTTCATTTGCGAGTGACGTCATTAACGAAGTAATCTCAATCCTGTGAGCATCGCGACGCCTAACGCGGAAGAAAGAGCCAAAATTGAGAGACTCCAGCTCGCACCAAAATTCGCTATACCGGAAGCCATCGCGAAGGGTGCAGTCGCAGACACGATTAGCCTGGCTGACATGATCTTGCCTTGCATGGCACCGTAGCCGTCACTGCCGAATAGTGACAGCGGCAACGTCCCGGAGACAATACTGAAGAGACCGTTTCCGAAGCCAAAAAGACAGGCAAACATCATCGTCGCAATAATGGATGGGGCTCCGAATAGCAGAACAATGAGGGCTAGCCCCATCAAGGAGGCAGAGATTACTGCCAGACTGATCGGAGCGAGGTTTTTGCCACCAAGCATGTTGATCAGGCGGCTGGCTACCTGAGAAGGTCCGAATATCGCGCCAATAAATGCTGCAGAACCTGCGAGACCGAGCGCGCCCAACATCGGCACCATATGGACCAGAATGGCCGCTGCAACAAGAGCCTGCGTCGAGAACGCCACGAGAATAAGCACGAAACCTTTGCGCCGTTGATGGGCAGGCAGATCACCTGAAAAGGCGGTTGTGACTGTTCCATTCGTTGATCGTTTCCGACCACTCTTTGCAATAGAACGCGCGAGCAAAAGGTGTACCGGCACGCAGAGAAACAAATGGAGGCAAGCGAACAGCAAATAGGTCTGTTGCCAGGTAATCCAATGCTGAAGCGTTGTTGTGATGGGCCAGAAAATTGTCGAGGCAAAGCCTGCAATCAGTGTCAGATAGGTAATGCTACGCTGGGCAACATTTGGCGCTAATTGCACCAATAATGCAAAAGCTGCTCCATACTGGACGAGATTAGCGGCGATTTCGATGATCGTCAGCGCGCCTGCAAACGCCAAAGCATTTGGAGAAAACGAACACAGTACGAGAGCGACGGCGGCCAGTATCGAGCCTGTCGTCATCATGCGACCTGCGCCGTAACGATCAATCCATTTGCCTAACCAGGGAGCCAGAAAGCCCCCGGCTAGCAGAGCAACCGACAGCGCTCCGAAAATCCATTCGTTGGAAACGGAGAAGTCCCGCGCCATGGATGGCGCGAGAATGCTGAAAGAATAATATAAAGTGCCGTAACCGATATTCTGGGTCAGTCCGAGACCGGCAATGGCCGCAATGGGAAGCCGTTCAGCGCTCATATTGATTTCAACGAAACACGCTTTTCGAGTTTGGCAGCTTCTTCCTTGCGCTCGCTATATCGGTCTGTGAGATGATCCGAGATGCCGCGCGTCAGAAGTGTAAACTTCATTAGTTCTTCCATCACATCGACCACGCGATCATAGAACGACGAGGGTTTCATCCGTCCAGCGTCGTCAAATTCCTGCCATGCCTTTGCGACGGATGACTGGTTTGGAATGGTGATCATTCGCATCCAGCGCCCCAGTATGCGCATCTGATTGACAGCATTGAAGCTCTGCGATCCGCCTGAAACCTGCATCAATGCCAGAGTTCGGCCCTGCGTCGGACGAATTGCTCCACCCGGCAATGGAACCCAGTCGATCTGCGATTTCATGACAGCGCTTATGGCTCCATGACGTTCTGGACTGGTCCAGACTTGCCCTTCTGACCAAAGCATTGCATCACGCAATTCTTGCACCTTCGGATGCTCTGCCGAACTGTCGTCTGGCAAGGGAAGACCGTTGGCATGAAAGACACGCGTTTCAGCACCCATCGCATCGAGCAGACGCTGCGCTTCCAGCGTCAGAAACCGACTATAGGAACGATCACGAAGTGAGCCATAGAGCAAAAGGATACGAGGCTTATGCGTTGGAAAGTCGGCGCGTAATGCATCCAGGTCAGGCAATGCGAAGGAATTCTGATCGAGGTTCGGCAGGTCCATGTCAGCGCGACTTTCTTTCATAGTTTATGACTTCTCCGTCCTCTTTGGTGAATGACGACACCGGGTTATTCAGAATGTCGAGAACCAGTTCTGACGGACGGCACAATCTGGTGCCAAGCGACGTTTCCACGATTGGACGATTAATCAGGATGGGATGCGCCATCATGAAGTCGACCAGTTCATCATCGTTCCATTTGGGATCGGACAATCCCAGTTCGGCATATGGTGTGCCTTTCTCACGAAGGAGTTGGCGAGGTGTCATTGCCATTGCTTGAAGCAATTCGACCAGTCGTTCTCGCGAAGGCGGATTTTGCACATATTCAATGACGACAGGCTCTTCGCCGCTGGCACGGATCAACGCCAATGTGTTGCGAGACGTGCCGCATTTCGGATTGTGATAAATCGTAACTGACATCAGAGTTTTCCTGTTTCGGTGACTGGATTTTGATTGGCACCGCGTTCGTACCAACCCTTTGAGCGGTTCACGATCCAGACGACCGAGAGCATGACGGGCACTTCAACAAGAACGCCAACCACCGTTGCAAGTGCTGCGCCAGATGAGAAGCCGAAAAGGCTGATTGCGGCTGCTACTGCCAGCTCGAAGAAGTTGGATGCGCCAATCAACGCCGAGGGACCGGCGACGCAATGTTGCTCGCCTGAAATGCGATTCAACAGATAAGCGAGGCCAGAGTTGAAATAGACCTGGATGAGGATCGGGACGGCTAGCATCGCAATGATCATGGGCTGTGCGATGATCTGCTCTCCTTGAAACCCGAATAGCAGAACAAGTGTCGCCAAAAGCGCAATCAGGGACAGCGGCTGTAGCGTTCTGAGCATTGCATCGAAAGCTCGTTCTCCACCGCTGGCGAGAATGATTCTGCGCAGGATTTGCGCGATAAGCACCGGAATGACGATATAGAGGACAACCGACAATACGAGCGTGTCCCATGGGACAGTAATTGCCGACAGTCCGAGTAGTAGCCCGACGATAGGAGCAAATGCCACAACCATGATCGCATCGTTCAAGGCGACCTGCGACAGCGTGAAATGCGGCTCGCCCTTGGTCAGGTTGGACCAGACGAACACCATTGCCGTGCAAGGGGCGGCTGCGAGAATGATCAGTCCAGCAATGTAGGAATCGATCTGGTCTGCAGGCAGATAAGGGCGAAACAGCCAGCCGATAAATAACCAACCGAGAAGTGCCATAGAGAATGGTTTGACGGCCCAATTGATAAAGAGCGTGACGCCGATGCCACGCCAGTGCTCAGTGACCTGTCTCAATGCGCTGAAATCGATCTTCAGCAACATGGGGATGATCATGAGCCAAATGAGAATGGCGACCGGAATGTTGACCTTGGCGACTTCAGCAGATCCGATTGCATGGAATACTGTCGGAAAGAAGTGGCCCAGAGCTACGCCTGCGACGATGCACAGAGCCACCCAGACAGTAAGATATCGTTCGAATGTGGACATCAGTTATTCTCCACATTTGTCTGTGTGCTGCCTTCCATGGTGCCGATTTCTTTCAGATGATTTTGAAGCGCGATGCGGTCTATCGTGGCGTGGGGAAGGCTCAGGAATGCTGATATCCGGTTCTTCAGAAAGCGGGCCGCCTGTGCAAAGGCGCGCTGTTTTTCTGCTTCATTTCCTTCGACAGCGGCAGGGTCCTCGATGCCCCAATGGGCTGTCATAGGATGGCCAATCCAGACAGGGCAGGCCTCTCCGGCAGCGTTGTCGCAGACCGTGAAAATGAAATCCATCTGAGGGGCGTCGGTACCTGAAAACACATCCCAGCTTTTTGAGCTCAGGTTCTCAGTGGAATAGCCGAGAGCGTCCAGTTCCTTGATTGCGAGAGGATGAACGTCGCCTTTGGGCCGACTACCAGCCGAATAGGCGTGAAAACGACCTTCGCCGTCCTTGTTCAGAATTGCTTCGCCCAAAATTGAGCGTGCGGAATTGCCCGTGCACAGGAAGAGCACGTTGTAGACTCGATCTGTCATTTTATCAGTCCGTCTGTGTAAGGCCGAATTCAGCGGCCTTGTGTTACTGGGCGACCGTCTTTGGTTCGCAACAGGGTGTCAGGCTTTTTATAAGAGGTGCACAGAGCTCGGCACTGCCGCCACAGCAGTCCTTGATCATGAACAGGGTCAGTTCTCTAAATCGGTCGAGATCAGCTCGATAGATGATCGAGCGGCTCTGACGTTCGCCCTTCACAAGTCCGGCACGAGACAATGTCGCCAGATGCGCAGACATCGTGTTCTGTGGCACATCCAGCATACGCGCCAGTTCACCGGCAGGAATGCCGTCCGGTTCGTGTTGCACCAACCGACGGAATGTATCCAGTCGTGTCGGTTGGGCCAGAGCAGCGAAAGCTGTTATTGCTTCTTCATTTTCCATATATCCAGAATAATGGATATAAAGAGACTGTCAATAGGCAAAGCTGTTTTGAAACGTTGTCGCCAGTTCGTAAAATTGTCCGGCTGTCCAGCCCCTAAGCCGCCCGGAGGCGTATTGCGCAGGAGTTGGGGAAGTCACAACGATAGTTGGTACAGCAGTATTCACACATTGGCAGCATTATTGATATGGATAGCCGCGGATCGCTGTTGAGAACCGCAGCTTATATGACCAAGGAAGCATTTTTAGCGACGCAGCCAGTCTGAGTTAACGACGATGGAACTGCAGCCATATTTGCTTTCTCCTTACATAAAGCGCATGATGCTCAAAACGGCAGTAAGTGAAACGGGTGCTGTCGTTCAGGTTTCAAATACCTGGCCCGCAACAAAGGAGGACAAAATGTCTTCCATCGCGTTGAATTCCAGAAACATCACTATGATTTCGCGACTTCTAAGGGAGGCTCGCAAACCCGGCGACACACAAGATTTGCGCACTGATGCTGCACGTTATCTGACACGTCGATTTCAGGAGGGAACACGTGACGAAGGTCGGCTACAGATCGCCCTGACGCAATTTATCAAGAAACATCGAAGAATGGTAAAGGCCGTCGATCGTTTGGATGACGAAGGCGACACAGTAAAAAGCGAAAAGTAATGGCCCTTTCATTTCCAAACCCCAGCAGATGTTTCGATGATATTGAGGTGGGCGTGCGATTTGTCGGCTACGATGGAATGGCCTCCGTCCCATTTCTAATCGATAAGCCCGCCCTGGAGAAGAATGGCGTCATTGCAGCGACGGAATCATCGCTTCTTGCCGCCTTCGACGCCTCACGGAAACTGATCTACGATGCTGCTCGCGAGGTCTATTCACAGGCTCGGCAAACTTCCTATCGCATCACCGTGGAGGACATGAAGTAGCTTTTTATGCAATGATTGAGCCGGTCTGCCGTCGCAATTCAGCCTCAGTTGCTTTGCTCAAATTTAAAGCGCATGGTGCATGTCTCGACAGCTTTTGAAACGGGCGCTGTCGGTTGCGAGTGCATACTCCAGCCCCAATACAAGGAGGACGAAATGTCTTCCAAAATTATCAAGCCCTACTTTGGACCTACCGACTTTCGAATGATGCGTGAAATACTGCGACGCGCCGGCTATCGGCTTTACGATACCGCAGAAAACCGTGCCGCTTACACATCCGCAGCAAGGCTACTCATTCAGGAATTTCAATCTGGACGCTCACCATCGTGAGCGATGCCGCAGGTTTCTCGGCAACATGCCCGTAAGAATGTGGAAGTATCTCCAGCGGCGATTTGAACCATCACTGGATTGGTCCGGTAAAAGAATTAGTTAATTCCTCAAATACAGGAAGTTTTCAAAATGCCCCGTGGTCAGAAAAGAAGTAACCGAGAAATAAGAAAGCCAAAGAAAGATAAGGTCAAGGAGAAAACTGCGTCAACAGATGTTGTTTCAGGTCGCTTTCCTACTCCTGCCAATGACTTGATCAAAACCAAACGGCATTAGTTATAGCTGTGTCTCCCACTTTTCTTGGTGAGGGGACACAGCCCCTATCGGGGGTACAATCATGCCAACGTCTACATTTAGTTCAATAGGCAATTTGTATTGCGAAGGAAAGAACCTCGGTTCTGTTGGCTACAGTATTTCCATACTCACGGAAGGTGAGAAGACGCTTACAAAGGGCGTCTTGTGGGCAAGCATGGATATACTCCGGCAAGCTTATCTAGGAGATGTTGTTCAGTTATCATCGGAAAAAGGCAGCGGCTTGCTGAACGTGGATGTAAAGAACGTCGGAATACATGGAAATGCTGACTTCATTATAGTTGGAAAGCAAACGTTTTAGGACCTCGCATACCAGTACTTAATAGACGTAGGAACCGAGCACCCATGCGACCAGCCCGATATCGATGCATATGATGAGAAACGCGATCAGATACACGCTCAATTTACGATCCAACGATTTCCTAACTGACATTTTTTCCTCGCCAGATCTGTCACGTGTCACTGAGACGGTACCAGCCCGATAAGTCCCTCGTAAAACAGGCCTCTCGATCCCCCACTCGAAGTCGCCGTATTTAGCCCGACGTCACGAAACGCCGATTATCAGCCATGGGCCAACCTCAATCGGAGCTTCTTTCGTGGAGGCCATCGCAGAATCGAAGACTTTGCCGCGACTTGTTGTTGGGCCGTGTGGCCGCCTTCATTCTCCCAGGCTTCCAGTTCTCTTTTATTAGCTTGTGACAAGCGTTGGGCGCGAACTGCCAGAAGCATGTCCAGCATCTGCACAGGATCATGACGCCCGTCGCTGAAGATGTCACAAAGGTGTTTGGCAGCTTCCAGGCGAGCTTCTGGTTTTTCGCACCCCTCCAGCGAATATCCGGAGTGTTGCAGGAAAGCGCGAAGCGAAGGGAAATCTTCTGGGCCAAAGTAGGATAGACGTGAAGCGGAAGACATCGCGTGTCCCCCTTCATTTTGGGGCAGGAGATTGTTCTCTCCCAACGACAGCGCCCGTTTCAATTGCTGCGCATAATAAACAGTGCGCCTTTTCGAACTAAATAGCAAGCAGACACGTGATATTTATTTATAAAAAATAATCGGCTCAAAACTTTTATCAGATAATCATGAGCCGACGAAAATCAACGCGTTGACTTATACTTTTGCATCTTCTCGATTTCATGAATGAACTTTTCCGCATACTGCGCTGTATTAACGTAGTTCTGTTCATTGGAGCCAAGAATATGATGATGCGAGAATACTGCTTTAAGTCGATCCAGAAATTTGGGTTCGGTCTCGGCTAGATGCCCGATGAGAACCTGAAGTATCTGCTCATGTGCAAGAACCTTTCGCTCCAGAGCTGTGGTGTCATTAGCCATTGCGTTTACTCCTCGGTAAAGAATGGCGAGGCGACCGGGTACGTGAGAAACCGCCGCAAGAACGCCGAAGAATATTCGCAAGTTGCGACCAATCTTTAGACGGAGAAGTCATTTGTTCATGAGCATTTCTGAGATCGCTTATGCTGGCTGTCGTGTCCTCATCGTGCCTTGGACGTACAGAAACAGTTTCCAAATTAATGCTGCGGGTTAGTTGTTTATTCATTATAGCCTCCTCGTTCGGTTTCCCGGCTACATTAAAGCGCCTTGGCGAGTTCGTTGCCGCACGCAGTAGCGAGCGCGGTATTGGGTTGCTGTGCTCCCAACGGTGTTGCCCACCCTGTTTTCTCGATAAAAGTACGGCGAGAGTAAGCTGGGGCGGCCTTAAAATCAGCCAGGATGTTCACAACGGCCGGATCGTTTTTCGATTTTTCAAGACAGTAAGGTGTTAGAGCGAGCGCTACCCCGTCGGTCATGTTGGATGCAATCAGGCGCTCAGAAGTGCCTTGTGTGACCCACCCACCTAAGGAAAACCCGATAGCAATTGCCGCAATGGCACCAACCAATGCGCCGCCGAGTGCGGGCTTTAACCATCCAAACTTGTTCATGATGGTATCCGATCTTCAATGATCGAACGCACAAAATTATGCGTTGGATTTTTGGTTATAGCACAAATGCAATCAACTTCTGCGAGAATTCTTTATATGTTTTAATTTTAAATTGTTTTTCGGCGCCAAATTGAGTTCTTGTGCCTACATAATTTTCCGAGCCGAGCAGACGTCCACTGCTAGCCTGCCTTTTTCAAGCCTGGCCTTGCTGGTTGGGAGATTTGACGGGCTTTGCAGAATATCTATTTTGGTGTGCTCGTTATTGGAACATAGCCGCCGCCAGTTTGTTGTACTGAAAATGAATAAGGCGTTGGGTGCATGACTGACCGGACAAAACTATACCATTCGGCGAGACGGTTTGCTGCGGGCGTGAGACCTCGTGATCTCCCATCGCAAGCTATAGCAGAGGCGTTGAAAGACGGTTTGAGAGTGACTTGCTCCAATAATAATGAAGGCACGTTCTTTGAGCTTTTGGCGCGCCTCGACGCTGCAGAGAAAAAATATCGCGAGTGAGCCGTCGCTTGATTTTCTCGGTTCTAAAAATAAAATTTGTTTGCCAATGACATATGACTTCCAGCCTCGCACGTTTTCGCTACGGGGTTCTTTTTACCGCTCCAAGATCACGTTTTAATAAAAAGAAAGTCAAGACCTTGTAAAAATGCTTGGTTAGCGCTAGATGATACGCATCGAATTTGTTATCGAACGACGTGGCTGAAATTTAAAGCCCTTCTTTTTCTCTCAAATCGTAAAACTCGCAGCGAATTAATTTTCGTTATTATTTACCCGTTCGATTTGAAGGATATTCAATATGACCAACGGAACAGTAAAATTCTTTAATGGCACAAAAGGCTTTGGATTTATTCAACCTGATGATGGCTCTCCGGATGTATTCGTTCATGTTTCGGCTGTTGAGCGTGCAGGTTTGCATGCACTCAATGAAGGCCAGAAAGTAAGCTTCGAACTCGTAGCGGATCGCCGCTCGGGCAAGAAGGCTGCCGATAATCTTCAGGCTATTTGATTGGAGCAATGATATTGTCTCCGGTCTTTGACCACGGATGTACTGGCATTGCTCGTTGAGACAATTGGAAGGTCGGGTCTGCCCGACCTTTTTTATTTGGTCCTTTTTTTCTGACTCGAATGCGGATCCAACAGCCGGAAGGACAGTATAAGATGGGCGAGCCTACCAAAGAAACGATCTTCAAGCAGCCTCGCACACGTATGGAAACAAAAAACGCTGTGACCGACAAGACTGCCAAAGGCATTCTGGAAAACGAAAGAGCAGCAGTTGACGCAAAAACCGCCCGGCTCCGAGCTGCACGTTTGGAGCGCGTGCGCACCAAATTTTCAAAAGAGTAGGATAGAAATTGCAGGTACTCGTTAGAGATAACAATGTCGACCAAGCACTCCGTGTACTGAAAAAGAAATTGCAGCGCGAAGGTGTCTTTCGTGAAATGAGAGAACGTCGCGCTTATGAGAAGCCGTCGGAAAAACGCATCCGCGAGAAAGACGAAGCCATCCGTCGCGCTCGCAAAGATGCAAAAAAGAGAGCGCAACGCGAGGGCCTTTTGCCAAAGCCGAAACGAAAGGCCGCGCCGACGAGGCCACGAAATGCGGTGGCCCCAATTCTTAATAGCGACGGAGTTGCTTTGTTGGCACAGCGATGAGGTGGCGACCGCCACGGCGACAGGGGTCTGAAAGGATCTGAGATAACCAGCGACATAAGCACAAATTCTTTTCAAGGCAGGTTCCTGGCGCTGCGCCGCAGCTAGGTGGGAGGCGATCGCCAGGTAGTTTTAACATTAACGGATTGAACCGCCCCGGGTTTGCCGGAGACCCCAACTCGTGAGAAATAGGGTCTATGACAAACAAGACGACGAACAAATTCTCTCCTGAAGTCCGTGCTCGTGCCGTTCGGATGGTGACGGAACATGAAGCCGGGCATTCATCGCGCTGGGCGGCAGTATCATCGATAGCGAGCAAGATCGGCTGCTCGGCGCATACGCTCCATGAATGGGTGAAGAAAGCCGAGGTCGACAGCGGCAAGCGTGCAGGTTTGCCGAGTGACGTGGCAGAGAAGATGAAGGCTCTGGAGCGGGAGAACCGCGAGCTTCGTCAGGCGAATGAGATTTTACGCAAAGCCTCGGCGTATTTTGCCCAGGCGGAGCTCGACCGCCCACTAAAGCGATGATTTCCTTCATCGACGAACACCGCTCGGTGCTCGGGGTCGAGCCGATCTGCAGACTGCTGCCGATTGCCCCGTCCACTTACTATGACGCCATCGCCAAGCGCACGGACGTGGGCCGCCTATCGGCCCGCGAACGGAATGATATTGCCATGAAAGTCGAGATTCGCCGGGTGTTCAACGAGAAATACCAGGTCTATGGCGTTCGGAAAGTCTGGCGACAATTGCAGCGAGAAGGCTTCGATATCGCTCGTTGCACCGTTGCAAGGCTCATGAGAATGATGGGTCTTCAAGGCATCATTCGCGGCAAGCCAGTCAAAACTACCGTGTCGGACAAGTCTGCGCCATGTCCGCTCGACCGCGTCAATCGCCAATTCAAGGCTTCAGCACCGAACATGCTCTGGCTTTCCGATTTCACCTATGTCGCGACTTGGCAGGGCTTCGTTTACGTGGCCTTCGTCATTGATGCCTTCGCCCGCCGCATCGTCGGTTGGCGGGCAAGCCGGAATGCCCATGCAGGTTTCGTCCTGGACGCTCTGGACCAGGCACTTCATGATCGGCGGCCCATCCATCGCGGCGGGCTCATCCACCATTCCGATAGGGGTGTGCAATACGTGTCAATCAAGTATTCCGAGCGGCTGGCGGAGGCAGGCATCGAGCCGTCGGTCGGAAGTGTTGGCGATTCCTATGACAACGCTCTAGCCGAAACGATCAACGGCCTTTACAAGGCCGAGGTAATCCATCGCCGGGGACCATGGCGCAACTTCGAAGCGGTGGAGTTCGCCACGCTCGAATGGGTCGACTGGTTCAACCACCGCCGCCTTCTGGAGCCTATCGGAAACATCCCTCCAGCCGAGGCCGAGCAACGCTACTACGCCATGCTGGACGAACCAGCCATGGCTGCATAACTTAAACCAAACGGTCTCCGGCAAACCCGGGGCGGTTCAGATTCGCAGAAACTCGTCGTCGGAAATGGTTGTCGCAACGAAATCCATCACGGCTCCTATTGCTGGAACTTTGCGCAGATCGTTATGAACTATAAGTCAGATATCGCGGGCAAAGAATGGAACGTTGTTGCCGATCCGAACCAAATCGCGATCTCGTTCACCTATAAAGCCGGGCAGGGCCGCTACTCCCACGCCAGCCCGTGCCGCGATCAGATGTTCGCTTGAATGCGTCAGCTCACAAGCCACTTGCCGCTCACCGATAATGCCGAGTAACCATGTCTGGGCTGGCATGTCTGGGTAGGTCTGGTCCCAGGCGATGAATTCCCAGCACTCTGGGGCGGACAAATGCTCATAGGTTCGATGAGCATAGAGACTGAACGTCATCCTTCCAATTTTGCGCTACAGCGATGAAATACCGGATAGCTTCCCAATCGATCATTTTACTATCTATGCGAAATCTCAAGGCATCTCTGCATATTTACCGAATTTGTGCACACAGTAAACCGCTCTAATATGCCGGGCAGTATCGAAGTAAAATCTACGGAGAATGGAATCACTATGCGCTCAGATCTACGTATTTTGGATGAGAATTATGCTTCCGAAAATCCATCATCAATCGCGCTATAAGGCGGATATGACACAGATCCGCCTGGAATAGATCTGATTGTCTCCACCAGTCTGGATTTTGCACTCGCACATTTGTTAGTCGTGATAATTGTGCCCGAACGATGGCCTGGATAGCGTAATAATTTTATTAAAATTGTAGTTGTTTAGAACATACTGATATAGCATTACTTAAATATATCAATTATTTGCTTATAGAATAAATAAAAGACTTGCAAAATCGCCACCAATCGACAACCTTACTCGAGACGGCATTTTTAAATGCATATCCTACTTTTGACGACCGAAGATGTTGAATTTTCGGCGAGCGCTTTTTGACGGCCAGATGCATGCTTGGGGTATTCTAATGGAAACACTTGTGTCGCAGTTCATCGGCGGCATTGCTGGCGGATTGGTATCCAGCAAGATTTTTCACAATTCAGATATCGGTGGATTCTGGAATACGGCCTTTGGCGCTCTTGGCGGCGTCGCAGGCGGGCAACTCATCGGCATTATTCTCGGCAAAACAACCATTGCTGCCGGGTTCGACGCCGCGGGGATTATCGGTTCGTTCATCGACGGTGTGCTTTCGGGTGGATTGGTCCAGATCGCAGCAGGCTTGATCCTCCAAAGGCTGCTTAACCGTCGATCCGTACGAGACGGCCGACGCTCTGTGAACGCATAACGATCCCCAGCTGTGAAGGAACGGGCGATGGCGAAACGAGGACAGCCAGTCAAATTCCGTTTGGCGAAGGTTTGTGCAGTCCTGGACAAATCCGAATGTGAGCTGGCTCACGCATTGGGTCTATCGCGCGCTGCCTTGAGAGCAATCGACCGCCCGGGCGCGCCGCTTTATTTGAAATTGGCGCTTACGGCGATGATGGATGGGCTGGAGCCTGCACCACTCTTCCAGCGGCACAATGATAGCGCTCTTGAATCGAGCGGCTCGGAACAAATGAAAATGGTTGGTTAGACCATTGGAGGACGGGATCTTCCATGCTTAAGTGGACTGTCTTACTTACATTCCTCATGCTTATTGCACTTACAGATGGTGTCTATGCGGCATCCTGTGGCGGAAGTGCTTCGTCTCAGAATCCGGCCGTTAAAATGCTACAACGGCAGCTTTCGGCACTCCGGGCGATTGAGCGCGGTCGGGGGGTAATCCCCCCGCCAAATA
>UEGR01000043.1 GCA_900465685.1 Hyphomicrobiales bacterium | reverse complement strand
TTTATGGGTATGTGACCTAGTGTAGGGCAATATTTTCTGATCAGGTGATACCTTTTAATCCGTTCAATGCTGATGGAATCGTGACTCGATTGCGGTGAATAGGACCGGTCAGTGTGCACTACTGATCGGGAGTTTCTATTTATCCGTGCTGCGTGAACTTTCTCGCGCAATAAGAGTTATGTTTTCAGGAGGAGAAAGAATGAGCTGGTGGTTTATCGGAACGATAGTGGTGGCGCTACTCGCCTTGATCGGCTTTATGATTTGGGTAGAGAAAAACCGTGAATAACGGCAGCGAACTGCTTCATAGAAAGGCTCAGCGATCGTTGCGTTGCGGGCCGAGGCAGGTTACCGCTCGACACCTCGCATTGCGTTCTAGGATGTCATCCAGCATTAGCCCGTTTTTCGCTGCACCGGCGCGCCTCCACAGCATTTCAGAAATATCTGAAGATGACCAGAAAAAGCCAAATATTTTCAAAGACTAAGAGATCTGTTACACCCACATACACCCACATACACCCACATTGACGTTGCTGGCCCCGGCTACGAGGGCATTAAAGGCTTGCTCTTTATTGCGCTCAATCGTCCAAGCAAACTGGTGATCGCACATGTCTTTCGCAAGGTCACAGAATTCTCGTTCTAGTTCTCGGCGGTCTGTTGTCCACGCCTCAAGCATCTCAATTCCTCAGGCTGGCGCAGCGGCTCATCGGAAAGCCAGATTCTTTGAACCTTTTCCGATGCTTTCGGTTAATTTTATCGACCCCGCTTTTCGTTGTTGTCGCGCTTCAGTTGGGCAGCCTGCAGTCGTTCTGTTTTAGCATCCACCACAGCTTTTTCGTTCGTAAGAATAGCCTTCGCGATCCTGTCCGTGATCGCGTTTTTGGCTTCTATACGCAATTATGGAATCTTGAAAAGCGTCTCTTTGGTCAACGAGAGGGGCTTCTCTTCAATCATAGTAGTAACGCTGTTCCCATAAATGGAGCGGAGCAGCTGAAAGTTCGTATCGAATGAAAAAACCGTAAGCGATGCGCTGATCCCACCTTGGCTGGATAAAAACGAATTGGCGTATCAAGCTTCAATCACGGAAGAGGGCTACGGCCGGATAGCGCCACCAGGAGACATAGCTCTACTTTTCTAATGTGGTCATGTTTCGAGGCATTTCGGACGTTCAATGTGGCACTCAAGCCGCTTGAAATCTGCTATTCACTGGTCGCAATCAAAGGATCCGGAACGGATGGCGCATAGGGATTATATGGCGAAATATTGGAAGTACGCTGTTGTAATTGCTCTGATGGTTGGAGTGCCTTTGGTCGGGTACAAACCATACCTAAGGAGCCACCACCTTAGTTTCGTTCCAGAGGCGTTGAGGGTCTCCAATGTTCTATATGTTTCGGAGCAATCGTGGGGATTCGGCCCGGGCGGAAACGAGACCGGACTACTGGCATTCCAATTGCCCGCCTCAGTTGCGCAGGAGCGGTAATCCCCCCGCCAAAT
>UEGR01000035.1 GCA_900465685.1 Hyphomicrobiales bacterium | reverse complement strand
TCCGGTTTTCTTTTCCACAGGGAGAAAGTCAGAAATTTACCACTTCTTAGGCAGGATAGGCCTTCGATTCTGCGTTGAGTGGGCAGAACTGAGCAGTCACCCAATTACCGGCGACACTATATGGTTGGCAGAGGATCGCATCTGCCTGCTAACTTAGGTAGGCTATTCGCGACGTATATATAATTAAGGGGCTGCCTCGTGAGTGAATTCACGCCAGTTATCGCATTGCATGGCGGCGCAGGCGTCATCCTCAAATCAAAGATGACGCCGGAACGCGAAGCTGCGTTTCACGCCAGCCTTAAAGCCTGCCTTCAGGCTGGTCTTGGCGTCTTGCAGAAAGACGGATCTGCGCTTGATGCCGTAACGGCCGCGGTGATGGCGCTTGAGGATGACCCTCTATTTAATGCCGGGCGCGGTGCAGTGTTTACCTCGAATGCGACTCACGAGATGGACGCAGCCATTATGGACGGCGCGACACGCAGTTGCGGCGCGATTTCCGGTATCTGCGGGCCACGGCATCCGATTCTGGCAGCCCGCACCGTGATGGAGAAAACCGAACATGTTTTTCTCGCGGGCGAAGGCGCAAAGCAATTCTGCGAGACTGCCGACCTTGAGATGATGTCGCCAGACTGGTTCTCAACCGAACCGCGTCGGGCTGCACTGAAGGCCGTCATGGACCGGCGCAAGCAGGGGTTAACTGGTGACGAAGACCCTGCCCGCAAGCACGGAACCGTCGGAGCAGTCGCTCTTGACAGCCAAGGCCATCTGGCGGCAGCGACGTCCACAGGCGGCATGACCGCCAAAACACCGGGACGGGTCGGCGATAGCCCGATCATTGGCGCAGGAACCTGGGCTGACGATGCAACGGCGGCCATATCGGCGACAGGACATGGCGAATATTTCATTCGCTGGGCCGTTGGGCATGAAATTGACGCGCGCATGCGCTGGGCCGGTCAGGCTCTGCAGCAAGCTGCGGGCGATGTTGTACGGGAACTAGGGGGAATCGGCGGCGAAGGCGGACTGATTGCCGTGGATCGCAAAGGCAATATCAGCCTACCTATGAACAGCGAGGGCATGTATCGCGCCTGGTGCGGGGCGGACGGCGTCATTCACACTGCTATATATAAGGATGACGTATAAAATAGTGTCGTAAGAAGAGTGCAGAATGCCCTCGAACCCCGAACGACGGGATATTTCATCCTGTTTTGTTCAGTGATGGGCAATTTCTTACTCGGTTGTTCCCGAAACGCGCAATTCATTATACTTTCGTCTGCATCCCGCCGATGCGCTTTCTCTGAGTCCGTTTTCAACAGGCCAGAGCCAAGCCTGTAGATGCAGAAAATCGCCATGCCCAAAAGCGCCTCTCCGCTCGAATCCTTTCAGTCCCGGACATTTCGTTCGCTTTGGTCGGCAACGCTGGTTTCGAATCTGGGTGGACTGATCGAAGGTGTCGCCGCCGGTTGGTTGATGACCAGTCTGACCACATCGCACGGGATGGTGGCTCTCGTTCAGGCATCGATGACCCTGCCAGTGATGATCTTTTCGCTCGCTGCCGGGGCATTGGCGGACAATTACGATCGTCGCCGCATCATGCTGATCGCGCAGATGATGATGCTGTGCTTTTCGGCAATGCTGGCGCTGCTGGCTTATGGCAATGTGCTGACACCGTGGCTGCTGCTCAGCCTCACATTTCTGATCGGATGTGGCGGCGCACTCTATAATCCATCCTGGCAGGCCTCGATGGGCGACATTGTTCCCCGTGAGCACTTGCCGGGAGCCGTTGCGCTCAACAGCATGAGCTATAATCTCATGCGCAGCATCGGCCCGGCTATTGGCGGCATCATCGTTGCGACGGCTGGTGCGGCCTTTGCCTTTCTCTTTAACGTATTCTGCTATTTCGCCCTGATCTTCGCGCTTTTCCGCTGGAAGAAAGTGACGCCGCGAAACCCGTTGCCGCGCGAATCCTTCGGCAGCGCTATGTCGGCAGGTTTTCGTTATGTGACCATGTCGCCCAATCTGTTGAAAGTCATGGTGCGTTCATTCGCTTTCGGCTTCAGCGCCGTGGTGATTCTGGCGCTCCTGCCACTTGTTGCTCGCGATCAGGTGCAGGGCACCGCCATTACCTATGGCATTATGCTCGGCTTTTTCGGGTTCGGCGCAATCTGCGGAGCACTGCTGATCGGGCGGGTGCGCGATATTCTCAGCAATGAATGGGTGATCCGCGGCGCATTCTTCGCGCTCGCCGTCAGCTGTTTCTTCCTCGCGATGAGCAACCGGGTGTGGCTGAGCTGTCTTCTGCTGATGCCAGCAGGCATGGCCTGGGTGCAGGCCTTCTCGCTGTTCAATGTGACGGTGCAGCTTTCAACCCCGCGCTGGGTCGTTGGTCGTGCCTTGTCGCTATACCAGACGGCGACCTTCGGCGGCATGGCCTTGGGAAGCTGGGTCTGGGGTGAACTGGCCGATCTGCAAAGCGTTTCAGGCGCACTGTTTATCGCGAGCGCCGTACTGATCGTCGGCGGGCTGCTCGGCTTCATCCTGCGCCAGCCCAATTTCGAATCGTTGAACCTCGATCCGACCAACGCCTTCAGCGAACCACAACTGCAGCTGGATCTGCGCGCGCGCAGCGGCCCAATCATGGTGATGGTCGATTATTCCATCGACCAGACAGATGTGCCGGAGTTCCTTGCGACAATGGCGCTGCGGCGGCGCACCAGAATTCGCGACGGCGCCAAGCAATGGGTGTTGTTGCGCGATCTGGAAAATCCGCGCATCTGGACGGAAAGCTACCACGTGCCGACCTGGATCGAATATATTCGCCACAGCCAGCGGCTGACCCATGCGGATGCCGAGGTCGCAAAGCATCTTGATGAGTTGCATCGCGGCGACGGCCCTCCCCGTATTCACCACATGATCGAGCGGCAAACGGTCCCTACGCACGACGATATGCCCTTGAAGCCCTATCTCGATGCAACCTGACAAAGCATAACCGCAAACAAAAAGCCGCCCGATTGGGCGGCTTTTTTAATGCAGTAACAAAAGGGAGCGATTACTCGCCCCACGGGCCGTGGAAATCGCCATCCTTGTCGATGCGCTTGAAGCCATGCGAACCGAAGAAATCGCGCTGGCCCTGAATGAGGTTGGCCGTACCCAGTGACTGCGTGTAGCTGTCGAAATAGTTGAGCGCCGAAGCAAGTGCGGGAACCGGCAAGCCAGCAACCGCAGCCTTGGAAACGATGTTCCGCAAGCCCTTGGACGCCTTTTGCATACGCCCGACAAAAGCCGGAGCCAGCAGAAGGTTGCGGCTTTCATTGCCCTCGAATGCCTGGGCGATATCGTCCAACAGTTCCGAACGGATGATGCAACCGGCGCGCCAGATGCGGGCGGTGGTGGCCAGCGGAATGTTCCAGCCATGCTCTTTCGAGGCCGCTTCCATCACGGCAAAGCCCTGCGCATAGGCTGCGATCTTGCCAGCAAGCAGTGCCTGCTCCAGATCGGCAAGGAACTTGGTGTGATCAGCAACATCAAGCGTGCGCGGCGCAGGCTTGTAGATGCTCGCGGCTTCCTGCCGCTCGGCCTTGAGCGACGAAAGCGAACGCGCCGCAACCGCAGCTTCAATTGCTGTTGCGGGAACGCCTAGCATCTGTGCTTCGATGGCAGCCCAGCGTCCGGTGCCCTTCTGCCCGGCTTCGTCGAGGATCATGTCGACCATCGCCTTGCCGCTTTCCGGATCGGTGGTCTTCAAAACCTTGGCGGTGATCTCGATCAGATAGGAATCGAGCGGGCCTGAATTCCATTTTTCGAACACATCGCCAATGGCCGGAGCCGACAGGCTGAGACCGTCGCGCAGGATGCCGTAGATCTCGGCGATCATCTGCATATCGGCATATTCGATGCCATTATGGATCGTCTTGACGAAATGGCCCGCACCGTCGGGACCAACCAGTGCACAGCACGGCTCGCCCTTATATTTCGCAGCGGCAGCAAGAAGGATCGGCGCAATGCGCTCATAAGCTTCCGGCGTTCCGCCCACCATCATCGACGGGCCATGGCGCGCGCCTTCCGCACCGCCGGAAACACCCATGCCAACGAAGGTCGGATCGTTCGGGCCGAGCGCCTTGAGACGGCGGACCGTGTCGCGATAATCGGAATTGCCCGCGTCGATCATGATATCGCCCTTCTCGAGAAGAGCCTTGAGGCGGGTCGTTTCAGCATCGACGGGCGCGCCCGCCTTGATCAGAAAGATGAACGGACGCGGCTTGCGCGTATTTTCCGCCAATTCTTCGAAGGTGACGCAAGGGATGATCTTGTCACGCAGCGGACCAGCTTTATCGAGGAAAGCTTTCAGCACGGGCTCGTCACGATCATAGACAGCAACCGTGTAGCCCTTCTCGGCTATATTCAGCGCCAGGTTGGAACCCATCACGCCAAGACCGACCATTCCGATATCTGCTTTTTCCATTTTAGGCCCTTCAGAGATGCAACCAGCTGGCCTGTCGCGTGGCAATGGGGAGGCATCCACTGCAAACAGGCTGGAACCCGGCATATTTGGTTGTCGCGGCATTTCGACGACAACGGCTGATAATCTGTATCGTATTCCTGGATGATCTAGGGCAAATGACACAAAGTTGATAGACCCCGGCACCGGAAAAAATCCTTGTGCAATGGCGGTTGCCAACGCCGCCGTGCTGCTGCAACAGTGAATGGAAACGAGAATTGCGGGCTGACCGCTTCTATCGGCGGTGGCGAAATTTCATCATGAGAATCAAATTGGGTATCGGTTCCAAACTTCTTCTGTCGAGCCTTGTCAGCCTGATCGGCTTGCTGGTCATGGCCGCCGTGACGGTGCATGCGCTGCGCGAACAGATGATCGATGACCGTGTCACCATGGTTCGCAACCTGACGGAAATCGGCCGCAAGATCATTCAGGAAGAATATGATCGCTTCCAAGGCGGCGAGATCAGCGAAGCTGCGGCCAAGCACAATGCCGTCGAAACGCTGCGCAAGCTGCGTTATGCCAATGACGAGTATTTCTTCATCGACGATTTCGACGGCAATTCCGTGCTTTTGCCGATCCGCCCCGATCTTGAAGGCACGGATGCATCCACATTGGTCGATTCCGAAGGCCGCCATTACGTGCAGATGCAGATCGACACCGCCAAGTCCGGCGGCGGCGTGGTGCGTTATGAATTCACCAAGCCCAATACGAATGTGAGCGGCGAGAAAATGGCCTATGTCATGCCGTTCGAGCCGTGGCGGTGGTTCATCGCGACCGGCATCTATCTGGAAGATGTGGATAGCGAAACCAAGGCCGTGCTGCTGCGCGCAGGCGGCATTCTTGCCACCATCGCCGTTGTCACCACAGCACTTCTGATTCTCCTGTCGCGCAGCATCACGCGACCGCTCGGGCGACTGACAGCGGTAATCGGACAGCTGACCCGCCGCAAATATGATCTGACGGTCAAGGATCAGGATCGCCGCGACGAGATTGGCGATATTGCGCGCGCCGTGGAGATTTTCAAGAAAACCGGCCAGGAGTTCGAGATTCTGCAAGCGAAGATGCGCGAACAGGAAGCCAAGGCGCAAGCCGAACGCGAGGCCGCACTTGCCTTCGAGCGCGACAGCGCCCTGCGGCTCGAACAGACGGCGAGGCTGATTTCCATGGGTGAAATGGCCGTTAGCCTTGCCCATGAGCTGAACCAGCCGCTCGCCGCAGTCAGCAATTATTGCATGGGATCGGTGCGGCGGCTGGAGGCTGGCACCGATGACCGCGCTGCACTGCTCGACGCCATGAAGAAAGCGTCGCGGCAGGCAAGCCGCGCATCCGGCATCGTGTCGCGCATTCGCGATTTTCTGCGTCGCAGCGAACCGACCCCGCAGCCGCAAATATTGCGGGAGATTGTCGAGGAGACCGCATCCATCGCCGAGATCGAATCGCGCAGGCGCGGGTTCAAGATCAAGGTTGATATCGCGAAAGACCTGCCAACCGTTCTGGCCGACCGGGTAATGATCGAGCAGGTTGTGTTCAATCTCTTACGAAACGCCATCGAGGCCACATCGGCAATGCCCGCGCCGAGACGCGATATCATTGTTTCCGCCAGAATCAGTCCCGACGGGCAGGAAGTGGAAACAACCGTGCAGGATTTCGGGCAAGGCATTGCGGAAGACGAGTTGGGCAAGATATTCGACCCTTTCTATACGACCAAGGCCGAGGGCATGGGCGTTGGGCTCAATATCTGCCGCTCGATCATGGAGTTTCACCGTGGAAGGCTCTGGGCGGCGCCAAATCAAGGCCAAACTCAGGGCCAAGCTCTGGGGATGTCCTTTCATTTCACGCTGCCTGTAAGCAGCACTCATCAGGAAAAGGCGGCATGAGCGAAGCGGTCTATGTCATCGATGACGACGAAGCTTTTCGGGATTCGCTCGTCTGGTTGCTGGAATCGAGCCAATACACCGTTCGCGCTTTCGATTCGGCAGAAGCTTTTCTGGATGTTGCATCGCCAGACATGTCCGGCTGCGTGATTGCCGATGTACGCATGTCGGGCATAACTGGCCTTGAACTGCACCGCCGTCTGCAGGCGCTTGGCGTCGATCTGCCGACCATCATCGTCACCGGCCATGGCGACGTGCCGATGGCTGTCACAGCCTTTCGCGACGGCGTGGTAGATTTCATAGAAAAGCCGCTCGACGACCAGTATGTACTGGAGCGGATCGAATTCTCTCTCGCCAAGGCGCGCGACAATGCGCGGCTGCGCCAGCAGGCGGATGATTTTGCCCGCCGCTATGAGAGCCTGACGCAGCGCGAAAAGGAAGTGCTGGAATATATTGTGGCCGGAAAGCTCAACAAGCAGATCGCCGATCTGATGGATATCAGCATCAAGACGGTTGAGGTGCATCGCAGCCGCGTGATGGAAAAGATGCAAGTGACGAATGTGGCGGAGCTGGTTCGCCAGAAACTGTCCTTTAGCGAAAGCGCAAAAAAGAAGCCGGCATAAGCCGGCTTCTTCAATTTTGCAGATCAGGCTCAGTCGTCGAGCTGCTGACCGCTTCGGTCGGTCGTGCAGGCCACCGCAATCAGCGAGATGACGCCACAAGCCGCGATGAACACAGCAATCGGCAGATAGCTGCCATTATACTTGGCCAGCAGAGCCGTTGCGATCAGCGGCAGCGGACCGCCGACAATAGCTGCGCCCACCTGATAGCCAAGCGAAACGCCCGTATAGCGGACATCTGCGGGGAAGCTTTCTGCGAAGAACGTGCCAAGCACCGAACCGTAGGTCGACCAGATGATGGCAAAGCCGATCACGACGGCGAGCGTCGCCACGAGCCACGAACCCTGATTGAGCAGCCAGAAGTAAGGCACGGTATAGATGACCATCGCGACCGTGCCGAGCAGAAAGACCTTCTTGCGGCCGATTCGGTCGGACAGGCTGCCGAAATAGAGCATGACCGGAACAGCGATCAAAGCGGCGATCAGCACCGAATTGAGAGCGTGAACGCGCTCGAAACCCAGTCCTACGAGATAGGAAACGGTGAAGGTTGCAAACAGGAAGAAGGTCGAGGTTTCGATGAACTTCGCACCGATGACGATCAGAACCGCGCGCCAATGCTTGGTCAGCGTTTCGAACAGCGGCACTTTCTTCGCGGTATTGGCCGCAGCCACACGCTTGAAGGACGGGGTTTCGTCAACAGCGTTGCGGATCCACATGCCGATAGCGACCAGCACGATGGAAAGCACGAACGGAATGCGCCATCCATAGGACAGGAAAGCTTCTTCCGAGAAGCCGAGCGCAAGGCCGGATGTCACCAGATTGCCGAGCGCCAGACCGAACAATGCGCCGGTTTGCGGCACCGCGCCATAGAAGCCGCGCTTTTGACGCGGGGAATATTCCACCGCCAGAAGCACGCCGCCGCCCCATTCACCGCCAAGGGCGAGGCCCTGCAACAGACGCAAGAGCGTCAGGATGATCGGCGCCCAGACGCCGATGGTGGCATAGGTCGGCATCAGGCCGATCAGCACCGTCGATACACCCATGATGGAAAGGGTGATGACAAGCGTCTTCTTGCGACCGATACGGTCGCCGATATGGCTGAACAGAATGCCGCCAATGGGGCGGATCAAGAAAGCCAGCGCGAAAGAGGCAAGCGCCAGAAGCTGGCTGGTGACCGGATCGTCGGACGGAAAGAACAGCTTTCCGAACACGATGGCCGACATGGTGCCATAAAGGAAGTAATCATACCATTCGATGGTGCTGCCAACCGCGCTGCCAATCAGCGCGCGACGGCGGTCGCCATCGGTAATCAAAGTGTCTTTTTCTACGCGTGCAGAAGCCGCGCCCTCCAAGACGGTCATAGCATTTCCTCCTGAGTGGGCCGCTTAAGCGGCCTTGTTTTTAAGAATGTCGAGGGCGACGTCGATGATCATGTCTTCCTGGCCGCCGACCATGCGGCGCTTGCCAAGTTCGATGAGGATTTCACGCGTATCGACGCCATAGAGTTTCGAGGCGTTTTCCGCATGACGCAGGAAGCTCGAATAGACGCCTGCATAGCCGAGCGAGAGGCTTTCACGGTCCACCCGCACCGGACGGTCCTGCAGCGGACGCACCAGATCGTCAGCTGCATCCATCAGGCCATAGAGATCGCAGCCCGTATCAATGCCCTTGCGGTTGAGAACGGCGATCAGACCTTCAAGCGGCGCATTGCCAGCGCCAGCCCCCATGCCTGCCAGCGATGCATCAACGCGAACAGCGCCCGCTTCGATACCGGCAACGGCATTGGCAACGCCGAGTGTCAGATTGTGGTGGGTGTGAACGCCGATTTCGGTTTCCGGACGCAGCGCATCGCGCAGCGCCTTCACGCGCAGCGTATATTGCTCGGGCAGCAGCGCGCCTGCCGAGTCGGTGACATAGACGCATTCCGCGCCATAGCTTTCCATCAGCTTCGCCTGTTCGACCAGCTTTTCCGGCTCAGCCATATGCGACATCATCAGGAAGCCGATCGTGTCCATGCCCAGTTCACGCGCAGCCTCGATATGCTGGCGCGACACGTCAGCCTCGGTGCAATGGGTTGCAACACGAACCGAACGTGCACCAGCCTTGTAGGCTTCCTTCAGATCATG
>UEGR01000026.1 GCA_900465685.1 Hyphomicrobiales bacterium | reverse complement strand
CGTCGGAGAGTTCTATGCCTGGTTGGAACGGAGGAAGTGAGATTGAGCGATGCATTCTTCATCTATCGCACGACTGTCTCGCTGAGCTGGATCGACTATAATGGCCATATGGGCGACTATGCCTATGGCATTGTCTTTTCTGATGCGGCGACCGCGTATATGGATCGGATAGGGATCGACGTAGCCTATCGCGAGGCGAACAATGCCACACTCTATACCCTTGATAGCCGCATCGGATATTTGAAAGAGTGTCATGTCGATGAAGCGTTGAGTGTGGAGCTCTCGGTCCTGGACGCAGATCGCAAACGCATGCACCTATTCATGTGTATGCAGAATGGGGATGGGCATGAAGTTGCTCTTTGTGAACAGATGTTGATGCATGTCAGCCGGGCTAACGGGGCGCCTCGTGCATCCGATATGCCGGAATTGGCGCAACAGAGACTATCAGCCGATCTTGAGCTTTCCAAAGCAGCTATCAAGCCGGACTGGCTTGCACGCAAGATCGGTTTGGAAAGAAAAACGTAATCGATCTGGAGTTCCGAATGGTGATAATGCATCGCCGCTTTAGCGGAGCGATGCATCTTTTATTTGAATTGCCCTAATGATAGAAATTCGAATTTCAATGAAGTATTTTAAATATTGAAATAAATAATTCGTAATACAATCTCATATTCGAAGTTTAATTTCAATTTTAATTGCGTTATTCAATGTTATGCTGTTCGCTCCTCTTGTTAAATAAAGGGATGCGACCGATGGCTAAGTTCGTGGGAACAAATCTTGATGATATTATTTTCGGCGCTGACGGGAATGATGATATCTGGGGTCTCGGTGGCGACGATATCTTGATCAGCTCGAGCGGTTTTGACCGTCTTGACGGTGGCGCAGGTGATGACCGGCTCATACTGGACGGGGTGAGCGGGGCAGCGAATGGGGGCGCTGGCTTCGATGCGCTGCTTCTTGATTACTCTGCAAGCGCGAGCAATGTTAGAATAAACGCACTGAATGGGCATGCCACCTTCGACAATGATTGGGATCCAACAAAGGGTGTCTATTTCCGTGATGTCGAGCAGCTGGTTATCAATACCGGTAGTGGTGATGATATTATTGTTGGTGGCACGGGCGACGATATCATCTCAACCGGGGCAGGGGCAGACGTAATTGGGGCTGGCTATTCCAGCCAGTCGCCCGATGCGCTAGGCGATGATTTCATCGACGCGGGCGCTGGAGATGATACTATTTATGATCACTATGGTGCTAACCACATTTATGGCGGCACGGGCAATGATCAGATTATTACTTCATTCTCGTCTGTGGAACTTGATGGCGGTGAAGGATATGACCTGTTGAGCATGGATGACGGGTCGTTATTTGAGAATATGACAGTCGACTTCAACGAAGGTACCACATCCACCGGCACGACATTTCGGAACTTCGAGTTCATTAGTGTCAATACGGGTCGGGGCAATGACACGATATTGGCCAGCGACACCCAAAGAGCCTTGGTTTCCACGAATGATGGCGACGATAAGTTTGTTGGCGCTGACGGTGATGACCGGGCGATGGGTGGCGGGGGTGACGATATTCTGTATGGCAAGGGCGGGAACGACGACCTTTCCGGGGGCGACGGCAACGACTATCTCGATGGCGGAGCCGGGAATGATATTCTTTCAGGTGGTGAAGGTCACGATATCCTCATCGGCGGACAGGGAAATGACTCTTTAACAGGTGGTCTTGGCGATGACTACTTCGAAGGCGGAGCGGGAAACGATGTCTTGTTTTCTGTTGGCAGTAGTGCGGGCGGTCCGGCAGGCTATGACGTTCTGTTAGGCGGTGACGGCGACGACTTCATGGTGGCCGGTAATGGCAATCAGTTTCTTGATGGTGGCACAGGCAATGACCGGATGATGGTGGAGGTCAGCGGTGTAACGAGCTATACCGGTCCTAACACCTTGCTGGGTGGAGAGGGAAACGATCAGATTGCAGGCGGAATCGGCATTGATATTCTCGACGGCGGAGCCGGAAACGACCAGCTTGAAGGTCGATCAGGCGATGATGTGTTGAATGGCGGTGCTGGCGCTGACACCCTCGACGGCGGGCTTGGCGCGGATATCCTGACGGGCGGCAGCGGTGCTGATCAGTTTATCTGGACATTTGCAGCGATGCATCAGAACGGTGGCGTTGATCACATCACCGATTTTGATATTGCGGGCGGTGATGTGATCAAGTTCAGCGGTTATGCTTCGAGCAATCCCGCTATTCACGACTTCGATAGCTTTCTGGCCGCCTCGCACGATACGGCCCAAGGCGTCTATGTCAGCTTTGACGGCGATGAAAACGGCATTTTCATAGAGAGTGTTTCGCTTGCCGACTTAACCGAAAACGATGTTGTTTTCACCACCTGGTGACACGCTTCAGACAAGGCATACTACCGCACGGCAGCCTGCTACTTGCTTTGTGTCAATCATTGAGGGCTTGCGCGGCTGTGACGAGCAATCGCACATGAGTGTATCGCTTTCCAACTATCTTGAGGTGTTGGCCGCTCGTAAAGGTTTGTGGCATCTTTCGAATGGTGATTGGGCCCAGATGCAATCCTGTTAAGCCCGACACTGCCTCATACTGCTTGCCTGACCGAACCAATGCTGATCGATGACGAACGGTTCTTCATGATGAATGCGAAGACGTTGCGAAGCACACTGATCTGCAATTTTCTCGATGGTTGCGCGGTCTCGCTGTCTTGTGGCGTCGGGGCGCTGAGTTGCCGGTCAGGCTTCAGCTTTCAGTGCTCAAAGGTGCAGATGCGTGGCTCCTTGCAGTAGCTGTCATGGTAGAGCATCTCGTTTGCTAGAAATGGACGCAGGTGGCCGCGTTATCACTATCGAGGTGTGCACAGTGCAGCACCGCGCGTATGTAGATATTGAGGCGATCTGTCATAAAGACAGGCTGATGATTAGCATAAAGCCAATTTGTGTTCGGCGGCGAATTGGCTTACTTGTTAGCTGCGCAGTTAAATAAAATGGATTGCTGTTAAGTTTTAAATGTAGTTATATTCAAATAATCCATAGAAAAGTGGAGGGTCACAGATGTATGCAATTGCTCCTGCATCGAAAGCCGTAATCCTTCTGGCAGCGTTATCTACGCTTTTTTTCTCCATTGACGCAAACGCGCGTCCTGTTCACAGAGGCGTCGTTGTCGGTACGGAACTGAATAACGGTCGGTCTTTAACCTGCAGAGAAGCCTCCCGGCGTCTTGCAATGCGCGGTTTGACGAATGTCCGTGAAGTCGACTGCCGTAGACCGCACTATGTCATCCGTGGCATGCGAAATCAGCAGGCGTTGCGGGTCGAGGTCAGAGCGCGCGACGGACGTGTTGTACGCGTTGATCGTTGGCACAGACCTAGTCGCAGATAAATCTGCCCGATCCTGTTCTTAAATCTCAAGTGAATTCAATGTCCTAGAGCCATATACCGACTGAATGAAGAGCCAAGGCAGGGTATGTTTTGGTGATGAATACTGCACTTCGATCCTGACTAATGTGGGACTATTTCTGACGCTCACTGCCTCGGAGGGAGGATGCCATGAACAGATACATGTTCAGCTTGTTGGTTGTTGCCGCTGTCGGCCTCGGCGCGAGTGCTTGTACGTCTTCAGAACAGAGAACCGCCGGATATGGCGTCGGCGGTGCTGCGGTCGGCGGTCTCGCCGGTGCCGCTATTGGCGGCAATACGCGCAGCGCGCTTACGGGGGCTGCAATCGGTGCCGCAGCTGGAACGCTGGTTGGGGTCGCACAGACTCGAAATGGAGTTCAGTATTGCCGCTACCGGGATCAGCACGGTCGCGTTTTTGAAGCGCCTTGTCGTTGAGCGTGTTTGTAGAAAACAATCTTCGACGAGGGATCGGAAAGGAGTGGATAATGTTTCGATCCATTACAGCTATTCTCGCTTTGTTAGCCTTGACCGTGGTGGGGACGATTGCGGAACCTGTCCAGGCATTCAGCCAGAACCAAACTGCTTTGGTCGGTACGAGGGTAAATAACGGTCATAGAATACGTTGTTCCGATGGTACCAGGCTTTTGAGGATGCGTGGCTTCCGAAATGTGCGTGCGATAGATTGCAGGGGAAGTCACTTCCTCTATCGGGGGGATCGGTTCAGACGAACCTACGACGTAACAATCCGTGCACGTGACGGTCGCATAACCAATGTTCGCACTGTGAGATGGCGCCGCTGACGGGCGCCATTTTCTTATTCGTCTCTCGTTCAGTAGAGGGCGTGCTTGAGTTCGTAATCGTGGCTGAAAGGGCTTATGCATGGAGGTTTACGATTTGCCGCATATGGAACGCAAGACGATTGAGCAGAAGAAATGGAAAGGCTTTCTTGGCATCGGCGTTCTGTTGTTAGCAGGAGGAGCACTCTGCCTGCTTCTACCGGTTTTCTCGGAGTTTGCATCAAGCACCATCTTCGGTGCGGTCCTCATGGCAATCGGTGTCGTCAAGATTATCCAGTCGCTCAGGGTTAAGAGTTGGGCGGGCTTTGTCTGGCAGGAATTGGCGGGCGTGGTGGAACTGGTTGGCGGAGTAATGATCTATCTCAACCCACTCAAAGGCGCGCTGGCAATAACTTTGCTGATTGCAATTGTGGTGTTCGTACACGGATTTCTTCAGATCGCATTATCGATCAAGATTCATCCTACCAAGGGCTGGTACTGGTTCGCAGTCTCCGGGCTTATCGCCTGGGTAGCCAGTGCCGCACTCTTCCTGAAATGGCCTTTGACACGCGAACTCGCATCGGGGTCGATCGCTGGAATTGCCTTGCTGATTGCCGGTGTAGCCTATGTTGGAATAGCCCTTAGCACACGAAATGCATGAATGATTGGTCAATATCTGGCCGCAGGAGGACGCGCAGTTGATGAAAACCCTCGGTTATGTCTCCTTGAATATTGCCCTCTCCGGGGTGCTTTCGTTTCTGTTCATGCACCCCGGTCTGGCCCAGCAATCTCCCGCCGCGCCATTGGTGGTCGTGACAAAGGTCGGCTCCGCACCTTCCAGCGCTCCACTTCAATTCAATGGTCAGATCGAAGCGATAGAAGCGGTTGATATTCAGGCCCGGATCACCGGTTTTCTCAAAGGGAAGAGCTTCGAGCAGGGCAGCGCGGTAAAAGCGGGCGATCTCCTTTTTGAGATCGAGCCGGATCAAATGCAGGCGGCGGCGGCATCGGCCGAAGCGCAGGTTGCGCGTGCGCAAGCGTCCCAGAATGCCGCCAGGCAGACCTTGACGCGAACACGAACACTGGCAAATCGGAATACGGCTTCTCAAGCCTCTCTCGATGATGCTCAGGCCACGTTTGATATCGCGTCGGCGGATGTGCAAAGTGCGGAGGCTGCTCTCAATACGGCCAGGCTCAATCTCTCCTACACACAGATCCGTTCGCCGATCAATGGCACTATTGGCAGGTCGCTTTTTACCGTTGGAAATCTCGTCGGTCCAGGTTCTGGTCCGTTGGCGCGCATTGTTCAACTCGATCCCGTGCGGGTTGTTTTCTCCATTACCGACCGGACGCTCATCGCTATTCGCCAGAAGGAGGCGCGCGGTGGGACGGTCGATCTGACTAGTTTCCAGCCCACACTCACCCTTGCCAATGGCAAACCATATGAGCCTGCCGGTACTATCCAGTTCATCGATAACGAGGTCAACGCTCAGACAGGCACAATCGCCGTGCGCGCCTTGTTTGCAAATCCGAACCATATTTTGCTTCCTGGCCAGACTGTTGCTGTCAGTCTGGCGGATGAAGCGGCAAAGATATTGCCGATTGTCCCAATGGCATCCGTTTTGCAGGACCGAGAGGGCAAGTTTGTCTTTGTTTTGAATGATAATAACACGGTTACCCGGCGTCAGATCGTGACCGGCGTTCGTATCGGCAATGACTGGTCTGTGAGAGAAGGGATCAAAGAGGGGGACACGATAGTCGTTGAAGGACTGCAAAGAATTGCGGATGGACAAGCGGTTGCGCCGCAGGAAGCGTCGCCGGAAGAGCCGGGGGTCGCTCAATGATCTCTGAAACTTTCATACGGCGAACGCGTCTTGCAATCGTTATCTCCCTTCTCATTTCTATTGCAGGTGCAATTGCCGTCTTCTCTTTGCCCATCCAGCAGTATCCGCAGATTACACCACCGACAGTCACGGTGTCGGCGACATATCCGGGTGCCAGTGCGGAGGTAATTGCCGACGTTGTTGGCGGCCCGCTGGAGACAGCCATCAATGGCGTGGATGACATGATGTATATGTCGTCCACGAGTTCCAATGCCGGGCAATATTCATTGTCAGTTACCTTTGAAGTGGGCACAGATCCGGAGCTTGCGCAGATCAATGTGCAAAATCGCGCGCAGCTGGCAATTTCCCGGTTGCCTGCCGCCGTTGCGCAGCAAGGCGTTTCTGTTCGATCGCGTTCGCCCGATTTCGTGTTGGGCATAGCATTCTATTCCCCTGATGACAGCTTGAGCGCGCTGGAGATCACCAACTTCACCACGACGACGATTGTCGATGCGATTTCGCGGGTGGCTGGTGTCGGTGAGGCGAGCGTTACCGGCGCGTCTGAATATTCGATGCGCGTCTGGCTCAATCCGCAAAGAATGGATGCGCTTGGGATAACCATTGATGAGGTTTCAGCCGCTATTCAGCGGCAGAATATCCAGGCTACGCTCGGGCAGTCAGGTGCGCCTCCCATGCGGGTGGGGACTGAGCTTCAATATACACTGGTAGCTCAGGGGCGGCTGCGTGATGCGGACGAATTTGGTGCTATCGTCATCCGCACCGGAGCGGATGGCGCAAAGGTGTTTCTGCGGGATATCGCTCGTCTCGAACTCGGTGCGCGTAACTATGCCTCACGAGCAAGTTTCGCCGGTCATGAATCTGCGATGCTGCAGATCAACCAATCCCCCGGCGCCAATGCGATTCAGACCGCAACCGCCGTTCAGGCTGAACTCAAGCGATTGTCGTCGCGGTTTCCGGCAGGGCTGCAGTATCACGTCGTGTATGATGCAACGCGGTTTGTCGATGCCAGCCTGCAATTGACCACGCGAACATTGTTTGAAGCTTTTGTTATTGTGCTCGCAGTGACGTTTATTTTCTTGCAGGATTGGCGCGCGACGCTGATTTCGGCGCTTGCCATACCGGTCTCAATGCTTGGCGCAGTCGCAGTTCTGTTGGCGGTTGGCTATTCGCTGAACATGATTTCGTTGCTGGCCTTGGTTCTCGCCATTGGCCTCGTTGTCGATGACGCCATTCTTGTTGTCGAGAACGTCAAACACGTACTGGATGATACGCCGGACATCACAGTTGTTGAGGCGACGCGCAAGGCGATGCATCAGATCACCGGGCCGATCATCTCGACAACATTGGTACTTCTCGCGGTCGTTACACCGACCGCCTTTCTGGCAGGTATTGGCGGGCAGCTTTATCGCCAGTTTGCGGTCACGATCTCATCGGCTCTCGTCATATCCTCATTCGTCGGTCTGACGCTCAGTCCGGCTTTGGCGACGTTGTTGCTTCGGCGGGGACAGAGCGGTTTTCGAAGAGGCCCTCTGGCTTGGTTCTCGAGCTTCATGGAGCGAACCCGGAATGCTTATGGCCGGTGTGTCGGTGTTCTCGTTAAATACTGGTATGTCCCGCTTGCCGCCATTGCCGCTTGCTTTGCTGGTGCATATCTCATTTTTGTCAATCTGCCCGCTACTTTCCTGCCTGATGAGGATCAGGGCGCGTTGTTCGTTGATATCCAGTTGCCAAGTGCAGCTTCACTCGACCGCACTAATCGCATTGTCGAGAATGTCAGAAAGGTTCTCACCGAGACGCCTGGGGTTCAGGACGTGATAACGGTCGCTGGCTTCAGTATTCTGCAAGCGACGAGCACACCGAATGGTGCCATGGCCGTCGCAGCACTCTTGCCGTGGGAAGACCGCGAAAAGGAAGAGCTGCGACTTAATAATATCATCGGTTCCCTGCGGTCCCAATTTGCGCAGATTCCCGGTGCGATTGTCTCGGTGTTTGCACCGCCCGCAATAGCCGGCATCGGGTCCGTTGGTGGGTTGGATTTCCGTTTGCAAGCCTTGCAGGGGCAGTCGACCGAGGAAATCGCGCAGGTTACAAACGCGCTTTTGGGTTATTTCAATCAGAGCAAGGAAATTGGCGGCGCAGCGACGACATTCAATGCGAACGTGCCGCAAATCTATGTCGATGTGGACCGTTCTCGCGCCGAGGCACTCGGGCTCAGCGTGTCTGATATTTACGCCGTGATTGGTGCGAATTTTGGTTCGCGCTATGTCAACGACTTCACCCTTAACGGGCGTGTCTTTCAGGTCAATCTGCAAGCGGATTCCGATTTTCGCGCTCACAGCGAAGACATTTTGAAACTCCATGTGAGAAACCGCAACGGCACCATGGTTCCATTGCGCAGTGTGGTTTCCTTGACCACCGTTCTCTCGCCCTTTGTGATCACGCGCTACAATCTCTCGGTTGCAGCGCAGGTCAATGCGGTTCCGGCTCCGGGTGCAAGCAGCGGTCAGGCCATGGCGGCAATGGAGACGGTCGCATCGCAAAAATTGCCCGATGGCTATGGCTATGAGTGGTCGGGCTTGTCCTTTCAGGAAAGCAGAAGCAGCGGTCAGGAAGGCTTGGTCTTTGCCCTTGCTTTCCTCTTCGCCTATCTCTTCCTAGTCGCGCAATATGAAAGCTGGGCTTTGCCTACGGTGGTCATCGTGTCATTGGGAGCCGCCTTGCTCGGCGCTGTGGCGGCTCTGAAGGCCTTTGGACTTCAAAATAGTCTCTATGTTCAGATCGCGATGGTGTTGCTGATCGGCCTTGCCGCAAAAAATGCAATTTTGATTGTGGAGTTCGCAAAAGAGCAGCGAGAAGCAGGATTGACTGCGGGCGAAGCGGCGCGGGCCGGAGCCGAGCAACGTTTCCGGGCTGTGATGATGACGGCTGTGTCGTTCATTCTGGGCATTCTTCCCTTGATACTGTCCTCCGGTGCAGGCGCTGGCGCGCGTCGGGCGGTTGGCGTGACCATTTTTGGAGGCATGGTCGCAGCAACGACGATAGGTTTGTTGCTGACGCCCGGTTTGTATTTCATTGTGCAACGGATAACGGAGCGATTGGCGAAACGCCGCGATCAATGATTTGCTCGGCGCAAACCGTATACTTTGGTATATCCACGATACCATAATGCACCTTGGAGAAGGCATGCATTTTTGTAGCTCATGACAGGTTCATCTGGTATTGAGATGCCGTCGGAGCGAAACAAATCAGCTCCTTAACACAGGAAACCACAATGCCCAGCGACAGTAGTCGAAAGCTGTCGCCACTGGGGTTGTTCGGAGAGAGCTGATTTCAGGCTCTTGCCCGGACGCTTGCAGTGGCGCGTCATGAGGTAAGAGATGAATATTGCAGCAGCAATCGCCAATTTTGGCGCGCGCTTCGGCGTGCATATGCGTAACCCCAGCTACGCAACCGCTTCCAGCGGACAAACCACGTATCGCCCCATTTGCGAAGCACAAGCAAGCGGTGACAGGACTGCCGGGAAAACTTCGCGGCTGACAACGATCTGGTATGTGAACCCGGAAAACGGTCGCGTGGAATGCCGGTGGACCAAGGACCCCGATGAAATTGCGCAGTACCGGTCCTTGCCAGTGCTGGAGCGCTTCGGCCTGCTCCTCGCCGCCGGTCAGCAGAACCGGACATCAAACTGGGTGCACTGATGGGCAGTCTTGTTCCGTCCGTTGCAATTGAAGACAAGGAACTCGACCATGGACGACGACCCAAGTAGGTCCGCTCGGTTGGTGCGTGGAGCACTATCCGGGCGGGCATCTCAGGATTTCTACCGACAAACAAACCGTACTTCGCTTCGACGGTGCGGCATGGCTTTGCGCATCCTGTAACGGGATGGGCATGTCTGTGCTCGTGCCGAATATTGCGGCATGAGGATAAAGACATGAATGCCATCGTAAAACAGCCTGTAGCAGCGACTGCTCGCAAGGACGACAGGAAGCTGTCGATGCGTGCCGTGCGTGAGGCACAGAACAGCGTCGACACGACGCTTGCCAATTTCAAAACGAACCTCAATGGACTGACTGAGGCCGAAGCCAAGGAACGTCTCCTCAAGGACGGTCCCAACCATGTGGCGCATGAAAAGCGCCCGCATGCTTTTGTGCAGTTCCTGCTCGCGTTCAAGAATCCGTTCATTGCCGTACTGGTTGCGCTGGCCGCGATTTCTTCTGTCACCGATATCATCTTGCCACTGCGCAGTGGTGAGGAGCCAGAATATACCGGCGTGACGATCATTCTCACGATGGTGCTCCTCAGCGCGCTGCTGCGTTTCTGGCAGGAGTTTCGTTCCGGGAATGCTGCGGAAGCGCTTAAAGCGATGGTGCGCACCACGGCGACAGTGTTGCGTCGCCACGAGCGTGGGGCTGGCCAAAGCGCCCAGGCAAAACTGGTCGAAGTGCCAATGGCGGAACTCGTTACCGGTGATATTGTCAAGCTATCCGCTGGCGATATGATCCCCGCCGACGTGCGCCTCCTTGAATCGCGCGATCTCTTTGTCAGTCAGGCCGCTTTGACAGGTGAAGCTCTGCCGGTTGAGAAATACGATACGCTAGGCGCTATTGCTGAAAAGTCTGCTGACGCTACGGCAACGTCAGGTGGCCAGCAAGATATGCTCGATCTGCCGACGGTCTGCTTTATGGGCACGAATGTCGTCAGCGGCACGGCGACTGCCGTGGTGGTCGCCACGGGTGCGCGGACATATTTTGGTTCGCTCGCCAAAGCGATTGTAGGCTCGCGTGCAGAAACGGCCTTTGATCGTGGTGTGAACAGCGTTAGCTGGTTGCTGATCCGCTTCATGCTTGTGATGGTGCCAGTCGTTCTGCTGATCAACGGCTTCACCAAAGGAGACTGGCCGGACGCATTTATGTTTGCGCTTGCTGTGGCGGTGGGTCTGACGCCTGAAATGCTGCCGATGATCGTTTCATCAAACCTTGCCAAAGGCGCTGTTGCCATGGCGCGCCGCAAGGTGGTGGTGAAGCGTCTTAATGCTATCCAGAATTTCGGCGCAATGGACGTGCTTTGCACGGATAAAACTGGCACGCTGACTCAGGACAAGATCATTCTTGAACATCACCTTGACGTTCATGGTCAGGTTGACCCCGGCGTATTGCGTCTGGCCTGGCTTAACAGCTACCATCAGAGTGGTGTGAAGAACCTTATGGATCAGGCGGTTATCCGCTTTTCCGAAGATTTACCTTCACTCACTGCGCCCGCCCGGATTTACAACAAGGTCGACGAACTGCCCTTCGACTTCGTGCGCCGCCGTTTGTCGGTCGTGGTTGAAGGTCTTGGCGGCGAGCATCTGTTGATTTGCAAGGGTGCAGTCGAAGAGATGCTGGCAATCTCGACCGCAATCCGCGATGGCGACGAGATCAAGCCGCTTGACGATGCGCGCCGGAATGCACTCGTTGAACTGGCACGTGGCTATAATCGCGATGGGTTTCGCGTGCTGGTGATTGCCACGCGCGAGATCGCGGCAGCGACGACCATGGCGCGCTATGGTATCGCGGATGAGAAGGAGCTGGTGGTACAGGGCTTGCTGACCTTCCTCGACCCGCCAAAGGAGACTGCTCGTCCCGCTATTGCGGCTTTGGCCGATCATGGTGTTACCGTCAAAGTCCTCACTGGTGACAATGAAGTTGTCACGACCAAGATCTGCCGCGAGGTCGGGCTGGAGTCCGGCACGCCAATCCTCGGTCGTGAAATCGAGAAGATGAGCGATGAGACGTTGCGCTTGACGGTCGAGCAGACCACCGTTTTTGCAAAGCTCACGCCCTTGCAAAAGTCGCGTGTTCTCAAGGCATTGCAGGCAAATGGTCATACAGTAGGATTTCTTGGTGATGGTATCAATGATGCCCCGGCATTGCGAGACGCCGATGTAGGCATTTCGGTTGATAGCGGTACTGATATTGCCAAGGAATCTGCCGATATCATCCTGCTGGAAAAGAGCCTGATGGTGCTGGAAGAGGGTGTTATCAAAGGGCGTGAGACCTTCGGCAATATCATCAAGTATCTCAACATGACCGCCAGCTCGAACTTCGGGAACGTCTTCTCGGTTCTGGTGGCAAGCGCCTTCATCCCGTTCCTGCCGATGCTGGCCATCCATCTTCTGATCCAGAATCTGATGTACGATATCTCGCAGCTTTCCTTGCCATGGGATCGCATGGATAAGGAATTTCTCGCCAAGCCGCGCAAATGGGACGCCAGAAATATTGGCCGCTTCATGCTCTGGATTGGCCCGACATCGTCGATCTTCGACATCACGACTTTTGCGCTGATGTGGTATGTCTTTGCCGCCAATACGCCGGAAATGCAGTCGCTGTTCCAGTCCGGCTGGTTCATTGAGGGGCTGCTGTCTCAGACACTCGTCGTGCATATGCTACGCACGCAAAAAATACCGTTCATCCAAAGCACAGCAGCTTTGCCGGTGATGTTGATGACGGGACTGATCATGGCTCTTGGGATCTACATTCCCTTCTCGCCGCTGGGTGCAATGGTCGGTTTGCAGCCGCTTCCATGGGCGTACTTCCCGTGGCTTGTCGCGACGCTGTTCGCCTATTGCGTCGTCGCCCAGACCATGAAGACCTTCTACATTCGCCGCTTTGGCCAATGGTTCTGATGTGAAGCTGTCGGTGCCTCGCAGCATCTCATCGAAGGAAGTGACCAGTAGCACAACTGCTGGTCACTTTTTCATCCGTGTTTTGAACCGGCTGTTTGAGGAGACAAACATGACCGCTGAACGCATTTGCGCTTTTACTCCACCTGCATCGAAGCGAAGGCCGCGTCGTAAACGCAACGGACCAGAAAGGCGGAAACATGTCATCCAGAACGCACCATTGCGCCAGCGTCAGCCAGACTTCTGGACGCGGCTCAGAAATCTGGGGCAACGGCTCTTCTGCTGGATACTGGTTTCAATCGCTATCGGCTTAGCGAATACGACATACCGATTTTCCCGGATGGGTTTGCTTAGCCAGCGGCAAACATGCTGGCTCTTACGACGGTCGACGCAAATTCATGCGAAATCCGTCCGTTTGCTTGTCGGTGGATCATGGTAGATCAAGCCTGTTGATTAGCGCTATAAGGCTTCGGTGAGCCGCCTGACCCCACGTCAAAGAGGAGACATTCAATGCGAATGAAGGGCTTTCGCCGCATGTCTCCACGGGACGTCGCAACATCTCTGGGGCTGGCTCTTGTAAGTGCCGCGATTTTCGCCTTCGACACAGTCACCGACTACGCGATTGCGGCGGCTGTGTTCTATACAGCGGTCGTGCTGGTTTCAGCCAGAATGTTCACCCACCGCACTGTTATTGGCGTTGCTGCTGGTTGCATTTTTCTGACCATCGTGAGCTTCGGTCTGACCCGCTCTGGAGCCTATAATGTCGGGTTCATCAACACATTGATCAGCATTCTTGCTATCGCATGCACCGCCTATCTTGGCCTGAAGCTGGTGGATGCTGAAGCCGAAACTCACGAGACGCGAGAACGCCTGCTGCGTCTCGCGCGCCTGACTACGCTTGGTCAACTGACTGGTTCGATCACCCACGAAGTCAGTCAACCCTTGGGCGCCATCGAAACGAGTGCTGGGGCGGGGCGTCGCTGGCTGACACAGGAACCGCCAAACGTGCCGCGTGCGCTATCCGCGTTCGAGCGCATATCTGCGGATTCTCATCGCGCGAGTGAGATACTCGACCGCGTTCGTCGCCTGTCGAAAGGAGAAAAGCCGAAGGTCGGGAGCTTTGATTTCAACATGGCGATCCGCGAAATGGTCGATCTTGCTGCCGCCGAGCTTTATCGCAATGATGTCCATTTTGAACTCGACTTGGCCACTGACCTACCACCCGCTTTCGCGGATCGTGTACAGATACAGCAGGTTTTCGGCAATCTAATCCTCAATGGCGTAGAAGCCATGACGCAGATCGAGAAGGGGAACCGCTATCTCTTGATCACATCCTCATCCGGTGAAAATGCCAGCTTGCGGTTCACGGTAGCTGATACCGGTCCTGGGCTGACAACTACCGCGAGAGAACGCCTTTTCGATGCTTTCTGGACGACAAAAGAGGGCGGCTTTGGGCTAGGGCTGACGATCAGCCGTACAATTGTTGAGGCGAATGGTGGTCGCATCTGGACCAATACCCAAGGCGCATTGGGAACCAGCTTGAGCGGCGTGACATTTCTTTTGGAAGTACCAGCAGTCAGGACGGGCGAGTATGACGACAACATATGAAAACGCTGCAGTCGTTTATATTATTGATGATGATCTTTCAGTTCGCCAGGCGCTGGAAGATTTGTTCGCCTCCATTGACATGAAGGCGATGAGCTTTGCATCCGTGCGTGGTTTTCTTGATCATGAACGGCAAGCCGGTCCGGCGTGTATTATACTGGATGTGCGAATGCCAGAGCAGACGGGCACGGATTTCTTCGCGCAGATGACGGGGCTTGGCATTCACCTGCCGGTCATCTTTATCACCGGTCACGGCGATATTGCCATGGGCGTCAAAGCTATCAAAAATGGTGCGGTGGATTTTCTGCCAAAGCCATTCCGTGATCACGACCTGTTGGATGCTGTCTACCGGGCCATTGAAGGCGAGAAAAAACGTTTGCAGGATGAACACGCTCGTTCAGAGGTTCGCGCTCGTTGGTCAAGCCTGACTACCGGTGAACGCGATGTGTTCGCGCTTGTCGTACAAGGTCTCTTGAACAAGCAGATCGCGGCGGAACTCGACGTGAAGGAAATTACCGTGAAGGTTCGCCGCGCCCATGTAATGCAGAAAATGCAGGCGGGATCATTGGCCGATCTGGTGCGGATGTCTGCTTTGATAGAGCCGTAACAAAGGACAGTTCGACCTCCTTGTACTCGAACTGGTACGCTTGGAATATTGAAAACTGGTCATTTTTATAAAGCCAGTTAAGGCGTAGAGCGACCTCGATATAAGGAGAATGTCGATGTACAATCCGCCCGCGTTCCAAGTGGATGATCTCGCCGCGTTACACAACATGATGCGCGAATGCCGTACGGCTAACTTTGTAACGGCGACAACCGAAGGCCCAATGGTCACGCTGCTTCCTATGTTTCTAGAAGCGAGCGAAGGCGAATACGGCACTCTCTACGGCCACCTTGCACGCGCCAACACGCAGTGGAAAGTCCCGGTGCTGGGCAAGGGCCTCGCAGTCTTCACTGGGGCTGAAGCCTATATCACACCGTCCTGGTATGCGACCAAGGCGGAGCATGGCAAAGTGGTACCAACATGGAACTACACCGCAGTTCATGCTTCTGGTCCCGTCGAATTTTTCGAAGAACCTGATCGGTTACTGGAGGTCGTCCATAGGCTTACCAATCTCCATGAGGAAAACAGAAGTCATCCGTGGGCGGTCAGCGATGCTCCAGCGGCTTTTATCAGTGGTCAGTTACGCGGTATCGTTGGTTTGCGCATGCCAATCCAAAAGCTGGAAGGCAAGTGTAAGATGAGCCAGAACAGATCGTTGGCTGATCGTGTCGGCGTCCGCGATGGGCTGGCCGAAAGCACAGACACTGAAGACAGGATCGTTGCCTCCATGATCACCGACGAGTGAGGATCAATGTTGTTCTAGACAATCTCGCTAGAATTCGAGATCACCCGCTTGGGCCAGATCAAAATTTGTCAGAGGCAAATTGCTGTCTGAGCCACTTTGCGGCGGGACCATGCGGACGATGCTTGTTCCAGACGAGTTCAAGCGCCACGGGATGGGCTCCACCATCAAACTGTAGTTTTGGAATGACAAGCTCGCCAGCCAAAGGTGAATCCCGCAGGATATGCTCAGGGATGTAAGCCCAGCCGATGCCCTGTTTTAGAATTTGCAGAATGACCCAGTGGCTTTCCACCCACCAGACTTCTGCGGCTACCCTCAGCCGGTGTTTTTCATCTTCGTCGCTACGCTTGCGAACCAAGATTTGTCGATGGGTTTTCAAATCTTCCCAACTGACGGGCATGCTGGCGAGCGGGTGGTTTCGTCCGCATACGAGAACAAGCGGTACCCAGCCAATGGTCTGGAATCCGAGCTCAGATGGCATCTGATCGAGACGCCACATGACGCCAAGATCAACCTTGCCGTCTTTCAAAAGACCGGCGATCACGGATGAATGCGGAAACTGCAATTCGAGTTCAACATGGGGATAGTGCTGCGCAAACGCGGCGAAAAGTGCGGCAACTGCCGGTTCGGGATAAAGCTCGTCCAGAGCAACCACCAGCCTTGATTCAACATGCGCGTCGAAGTTTCGCGCGACTGAAATCAGATGCTCACGTCTGTCCAGCATGAGGCGCGCTTCAGGCAACAGCCTTGCACCTGCTTCGGTGAGCGCCGGGCTGCGCGTTGCTCGGCTGAAAAGTTTGACATTGAGGTCATCTTCCAGAGACGAAATCAACACGCTGACCGCTGACTGTGCTTTGCGCAAATGACGTGCTGCTGCTGAAAAGGAGCCGTGTTCGGCGGCTGCGACGAATGCTTCCAGTTGGTCCAGTTCGACATTCATCTATCGTAAATCCAGATAGTATCTAACTTTTCAAATCCAGAATAGTAGATAGAAAGGGCGCACCAATATCAAGGAATAAATCAAAGTGCGTAGTTTTATGGATCGTGTTCGCCATGCGGCGATGTTTGAAATTATTGGACTGGCAATCTTCATCCCGGCATCGGCCATTCTCTTTAACAAGCCGGTGGAAGCCATGGGCGTTATCGGGATCATATCCGCGACAACCGCAACCATCTGGAATTTTCTCTTCAATCTTGGATTTGACCGGGCCATGTTGCGACTGAGAGGAACGGTGCGTAAAACCATGCCTCTGCGCGTTGCGCATGCTATCCTGTTTGAAGCAGGACTTGTTGTGCTGCTGATACCGTTCATTGCCTGGTATCTGGGTATTTCGATTATCGCTGCCCTGATGATGGACGTCGTGATTGTGCTCTTCTACCTGGCCTATGCGTTTCTTTTCAATATCGCGTATGACTGGTTGTTTCCAATTGCTGCCCATAGGTCGTTGAAAAGCGCTGCCTAAACAATGTTCGGTGAGGTGGAAGACCGCCTCACCGAAAGCTTCATGATATGCAAGTGTTTCAGAGCTGCTAAACCGGCAATCTGTGGCGCACCAAAGTCGTCCAATAGGAACATCCCCAGGCAATGACATCATCGTTAAAGTCATATTTCGGGTGATGCAGATTGGCGCTCGGACCGTTGCCGATATTGATCATTGCGCCCGGAACTTCGTTCAACATGAACGCGAAATCCTCACCGCCCAGCGTTGCAGGCATGTCGCGCGTGACACGCTCGGAACCTGAGACCGCCTCGGCAGCGATGGCCGCGAGTTCGGTTTCCTGCTCGTGATTGACGGTCACGGGATAGTTGCGCTGATAATCGAGTGTCGCCTTGGCTTCAAATGCGTCGGCGATGCCCTGTACTGCACGGGCAAGCTTTTTCTCGATATGGTCACGCACTTCCTCGCGAAGCGTGCGGACCGTGCCGGTCATCCGGATTTTCTGCGGAATAACGTTGAATGCGTCACCGCCCTGAATGGTCGTAATCGAAATTACGGCCGAGTCCAGCGGGTCGAGCGTGCGGGCAGTCAGTGTCTGGATAGCCTGAATGAGTGCCGCCGTTACCGGAATGGGATCGATGGTCTGGTGCGGTGAGGCTGCATGCCCACCAACGCCCTCGATGGTAATGTCGAGCACATCGACCGAGCCCATGATCGGGCCGGAATTGATGGTGAAATGTCCAACCTCGAGATTTGGACGGTTGTGCATGCCGTAGACTTCATTGGCCGGCCAGCGCTTGAACAGGCCGTCGTCGATCATTGCCTTGGCGCCAGCACCGCCTTCTTCTGCAGGCTGGAAAATAACGACGACGGTACCATCGAAAGCCCGGCTTTGCGCCAATTCGCGTGCGGCGCCCAAAAGCATCGTCGTATGGCCATCATGTCCGCAGGCATGCATCTTGCCCGGTACTTTCGACGACCATTCCGCGCCGGTTTCTTCCAAAATTGGCAGAGCATCCATGTCGGCGCGCAAGGCAACAGTGCGACCGGAATTATTGGTCTGTCCACGAATGACACCGACGACACCGGTGCGTCCGATGCCTGTTGCGACCTCATCCACGCCTGCTGCGCGCAACGCTTCGGCGACTTTGTCCGCTGTCCGGTTCACATCGTAAAGCAGCTCAGGATTTTCGTGCAGGTCGCGGCGGAACGCAACGAGTTCATCAAGCTGGTTCGACGTCCAGTTTTCAACCGGCATATCAGGCTTCCTTCGTCGTTTCTTCGGTGGCGTCGAGGGTATAGCGGAAATCGCAGTGGCTTGCGCCCTTCATGATGGTCTGCGTGCGTTCCAGCTTCATGGCAGGATTATAGCCAATGCAGAAATCACCATCGCGATTACAGGAAAGCAGATGCCCGATATGACCAAGGCCCATCTCGCGATACATTTCCGAATAGCGGCAACGCGTAACGTTGAAATTGAAATGGCTTTCGTCTCGCGAAATCACGTCGATTTCGAGCGCGTTTTCCTTTGTCCAGAGCGGCTGGATATCGGCAAAATCCTGAAGCGTCGGCGTGCGGCCGAGATCCTCGGCAAAGCTCTTGCCCTGTTCAATAGCGGAGCGGCTGACGGCTTCGCCCACGACAGTCTGCGCTTCTTCTTCACCGGAGCGTTCGCGCACGACATCGTAGATGTTCTTGATGACCATCGCCTCAATGCGGCGGCGTTCGAGAATTGGCAATTGGTTCATGGATCTGACCTTCCATATGAACGTTGAATGAGCTGGCTTAGAGATTGGGCTCGGAGAGGTCCTTGCGTCGAAGCCAGGCGAGATAGAAGGGCGCGATCTTCCGCGCGACTTTATGAAAGGGTAGCGGCACCGGTTCTGAGACCGGTAAGGCGAGTTCTTGTACCGGCTCTCCGTCAAGCGCGCGTGCGAATTCGCGACCAAGCGAAGTGCCGAGCGCTACGCCGCGCCCGTTACAGCCAATCCATGCCCAGCCGTTGGTGCCAAGTTGATGAACGCGTGGAAAGCGGTCCCACGTCATGCCGATATAGCCGCTCCACACATGGGTGATTTCTGGTTCGCCCAATGCCGGGAAAGATTCAGCCATGTTACGCGCGGTCTTGCGCTTGACGCGTTCCGCGACGTTGAAATCGCCCATCACAATGCCACCGGTGATCAGCCTGTTGCGGGCATCGTAGCGGAAGAAGCGCAGGTCGCCGCGCGTATCGGAGACGGCTTGTCGTCCGGGCAAAATTGTCGCGCGGAGATTGTCGCTCACAGGTGCGGTCGCCATCTGCCAGGAGAGTACCGGCACGATTGTACGGGCCAGACGCGGGGCGAGCTTTTCGCGCAGCTCGCCAGTATAGGCATTGGTGGCGAGCAGGAAGCCTTTGGCGCGGACTGTTGCGTTGTCGGTTCGCACTTCCCAGTGATCACCGATCTGTCGATAGGAGGTGACAGGGCTTTGCTCGTGTATGATTGCGCCATGACGTTCCGCAGCGGCGGCAAGGCCGCGCGCGAAGGCCAGCGGATTGATGTGGCCGCCGGTCGGGTTGAACATGCCGCCATACCAGAAATCTGTGCCGAGCAATTGCGATGTGGCCGCTCGGTCAAGGGATTCTGCTGGAAAGCCGAACCGCTTCCACGCTTCCACGCGCGATTGCGAAAGCTTCACGCGGCCGGGCGAGTGGGCAGGCTGGAACCAACCCCTCTGTTCGGCTTCGGCTTCGATATTTTCATCGCGCACGATTGAAAAGAGAATATCCGCGCTGTTGCCGATGAGCCTTGCAAAGCGTTCACCCGAAGCGCCATAGCGCTTGGCAATGGCATCCGGTTCGGCAGACGTCATCGTCGGGATGACCTGGCCGTTATTGCGTCCAGAGGCGCCCCAGCCGACAGCATTGCCTTCCAGCAGGATGACGCGCTTGCCGCGTTTTGCCAGATGAAGCGCTGCCGACAGACCTGTAAAACCACCACCGACGATAACGACATCGGCTTCAGTGTCACTGTTAAGCGGCTTGGCCGGTGTGCGGGGTGGCGCAGTGGCGGCCCAAATGGAGGATGGGAATTCTACTTTTTGCATGGCTTCACGCGTTTTCAAGACGAGGAGGCGTCCAGTTCTTGCCGGGGATGGATGCAAGCAGGCGCTGTGTGTATTCGTGGCGAGGATTGGCGAAAACTTCCGCCGTTGGGCCGGTTTCGGCGATTTCACCCTTGGACATGACGATGATGCGGTCGCAAAGCTGGGCTGCGACGCGAAGATCATGGGTAACGAAAAGCAGTGACAGGTTCAGCCGTTCACGCAGATCGGCCAGAAGTCGCAGTACCTGCGCCTGCACCGAGACGTCTAGTGCCGAGACCGGTTCGTCCGCCACAATGATCCGTGGTTCAAGCGCCAAGGCGCGAGCAATGCCGATGCGCTGGCGCTGTCCGCCGGAAAATTCGTGCGGAAACCGGTCGGCGGCAGCGGGCGAAAGCTCGACCAGTTCCAGCAATTCCCGTGCTTTCGCATGGGCCTGTGCTTTCGGCACGCCATGGACGATAGGACCTTGCGCAATCAGGTCAACCACACGGCGGCGCGGGTTGAGAGAAGCCATCGGGTCCTGAAAGACCATCTGGATATCCTTGCGCATGGCGCGTACCTCACGCGGGCTTGCGCCCAGAAAATCCTTGCCGTTGATGTCGACCATGCCGCTATCTGCTTCCAGCAGACGCGTGACGATGCGCGAAACGGTCGTCTTGCCCGACCCACTTTCGCCCACGACGCCAAGGGTTTCCCCCTGACGCAATTCAAACGACAGATCTTTCACGGCGGGTACTGCGCCGCGTTTGTCGGTAAGCAATCCGCCCCGCGCCTTGAATGTTTTGCGTAAAGCGCTCGCCTTGAGAATAATCGGCTGCACTTCAACGGATGGCTTCGGCTCGGGCGGTGTGAGTGCTGGAACCGAAGCAATCAGCGCTTTTGTGTAGGCGTGCTGGGGATGGTTCAGCACTTCATTTGCCGGGCCTTGCTCAACCAGCTCACCAAGCCGCAACACGGCGACGCGGTCGGCAATTTCTGCCACGACGCCAAAGTCGTGTGTGATGAAAAGGATGCCCGTGTCGTGTTCGCGTTGCAGATCACGGATCAGTTTCAGGATTTGGGCCTGTGTTGTAACGTCGAGCGCCGTGGTCGGCTCATCGGCGATGATGAGACGCGGCTTAAGGATCAGCGCCATGGCGATCATGACGCGCTGGCGCTGTCCGCCCGAAATCTGGTGCGGATAGGCGTTATAGGCGGATTCCGGGTCTGGGATTTTCACCTCTGCCAGCATATCGAGCACGGCAGCGCGACGCTCCTTGCGGCTTAGCTTGGTGTGCAGGCGCAATACTTCATCGATCTGCCAGCCAACCGTTTTCTGCGGGTTGAGTGCAGTCATCGGCTCCTGAAAGATCATGCCAATGCGATTGCCGCGCAGCTTTTTCATGTCGGCTTCGCTGAGCGAATAGAGATCGGTACCTTCAAGCTTGATCGTGCCGTGCGTTACGCGGACGTGTGGTTCCGGCAGAAGGCGCATGATCGCGCCTGCCGAAAGCGATTTACCAGAGCCGCTTTCGCCAACGAGGCAGACGATTTCGCCCGGATTGATGGTCAGCGTCAGGTCCTGCAAGGCATAGGGACGGTCAGCGCCCTTCGGCAGCGCGATTTGCAGGTTGCTGATTTCTAGAACAGGTGCGGCGGTCATTATTTCTTCTGCCTCGGATTAAGCGCGTCGTTCAGGCCTTCGCCGAGCAGGCTGAAGGAAAGAACGGTAAGCAGAATGGCGATGCCGGGAATAACCGAGCAGAACCAGTCGGTACGCAGCACAGCGCGGCCCTGGCCGATCATGTTACCCCAGCTTGCATAATTGGGATCGCCGAGGCCAAGAAATGCAAGTGCGCTTTCCATCAGGATGGACGTGGCCATAACCACGGACGCGAACACGATCACTGGCGGCAAAGCGTTTGGCAGGATTTCGCGGAAGATGATCGACATGTTGCCGACACCGAGATTACGCGCAGCGTCAATGAATTCGCGCTTGCGCAACGCCAGAAACTCGGCACGCACCATACGGGCAGGCGCTGTCCATGACACGATGCCGATGCAGATAATGATGTTCTCAATGGATGAGCCGAAAATGGCCACCAGCGTCAAAAGCAGCACGAAGCTGGGCACGGTCTGGAAAGCTTCAGTGATGCGCATCAGAACGTCATCCACCCAGCCGCCATAATAACCGGCAAGCGCGCCAATGACGATGCCGATGATGATCGAGATCAGGGTCGCGACGACGCCAATCAGCAACGAGATGCGTGCACCATGGAAAATGCCAGCCATGATATCGCGACCGAGCTGGTCGGTGCCGAGCGGTGTTGCACCATTGATGAAAGGCCAGACAAGTGGATCGCCAGCGCGGCGCAGCGGATCGCCGGGGACAATGAAATCGGCCAGAAGCGCGATCAAAACCACGGCGATGAAAAGGACGAGGCCCAGCACAGCGGCGCGGTTACGGCTGAAACGCTGCCACAGAACTTTCGTGCGGGACACAGGCGGGCGAGTGAGGGAGAGGTCCTGGGATGTCATGACAGTTCGATCCTGGAATCAAGCCGCGCATAGATGAGATCGGTGATGAAATTCACGATCACCACCAGCACCGAGCACAGGAAAATAATGCCCATAAGCGTGTTGAGGTCGCGCTTGATCACCGAGGTATAGGCAAGCTGGCCAAGGCCGGGCAGCGAGAAGATTGTCTCGATCACAACCGAGCCGCCGAGCACGGTGGAAAATTGAAGACCAAGCAACGTCACGACGGGGAGGAAAGCGTTGCGCATGATGTGATGGAACATCAGCCTTGCGCCGCTGGCTCCCTTGGCGCGGGCCGTGCGGACATAATCGAGATCGGCTACTTCGAGCACGCTTGTGCGCATCAGGCGCATGTAAAATGCAAGGTAGATAAGTGAAAGCGCCGTCGTCGGCATGACGAGGTGAACCGCAATATCCCAGACATTCTTCCAGCCGGTATAAAAGCCGCCCAGCGTTTTGTAACCGCCGACGGGAAGCCAACCCAGCTTGACGGAAAAGATAAACATCAGGATGAGGCTGAGGAAGAAACTCGGCATAGCGTAGAACACGAGGCCAAGCGTTGAAATGACATTGTCGGTCAGTGAATAGGCCTTGCGCGCCGCAAAAGCGCCGAGCGCTATGCCAAAAATAAAGGCGACCGACAGGGAAGAGAGCATAAGCAGCAGCGTCGGCACAAGACGAGCCTTGAGCACATCCAGTACGGGCAGTTCATAGACATAGGACCAGCCGAAATCGAACCGAGCCAGCTTGGTCATGTAAATCCACAGCTGCACCCAGACCGGTTGGTCGAGACCATATTCGGTGCGCAGATTGGCAACGAATTGCGGGTCTGCGCCGCCCATGTCGCCGACAAGCGCGTCAACCGTGTCGCCGGGCGCAAGCTTGATGAGCAGAAACGCCCCGATCATGATGAGGAGGATGACGGGGATTGCCTGCAAGATGCGGCGCAGCGCAAAGGTCAGGATTGGGGGCAGGGACATTGCGGATTATCCTGCAAGATATTCATAGTCAGCATTCATAAAAGTGGGGAACCGCTGCCGGGTGGTCCGGCAGCGGTCTTATATCGCTTATTGATCGATCCAGAGATCGTACCAGCTCGAAGAATCCCACCGCGGTGTATTGTGGTGGTTCTTGAGAACCTTGTTGGTCACGCCGACGAATGGATGTTCGATGGCGAAGATAACCGGCAGGTCCTTCATTTCAAGCTGCTGGATCTGATGATAAAGATCAGCACGCTTGGCAGGGTCGAGCTCGCTTGCAGCCTTGTCGATCAGGCTGTCCATTTCGTCAGACTTATAGTCGAACTGGTTGGACCATGCCGTGCCGACCGGAGCGCCGGAACGCAGCCACACGGTGGTCGAGACTGCCGGGTCAGAACGGAACTGGTGCCAGCCGCTTGCCGTGTCGAAGTCGTGATCGCGATAGACACCGTTCAGGAAGCCCGGCGCATCATTGGTCAGGATTTCGACGTCGATGCCGACTTCTTTCATGGCCTGCGCATAATATTCTGCCCAAAGCTGCGTATACTCGCCCCATGGAGCCGGACGATGGCGCAGCTTGAAGCGGATACCATCCGGGCCTGCCGGGTAGCCGGCCTCATCGAGCAGCTTCTTGGCCTTTTCCACGTCATACGGATATGTCTGGACCTGATCGGTATAATTTGCGCCACCGGTGCTCGGGATCGGGCCACGACCCGGCTTGGCGTAGCCGCGCATGATTGTTTTGATCGCAAAATCGATGTCGAGCGCGTGATAGATCGCCTGACGAACCTTGAGATTGGCAAGGATCGGATTGCGCAGGTTGAACTCGATGGTCGAGTGGGCGACGTTGTTTTCGAAGCCTTTGGTGCCGGTGTCAAAGCGGCCATCCTTCTGGAGGCGCTCGGTATCCGACATGGAAATGCCGTTGAAGGCGGTTTCCATCATTTCGCCAGCTTCAAGCGCTGCGGCAGCCGCGGCCTTGTCTGGCATGAAACGCCAGATGATACGGTCGAGATAAGGATATTCCTTACCACGCCAGTAATCGTCATTGCGTTCGGCAATGATGTGCTGGCCGCGCTCATATTCGACGAACTTGAACGGACCCGTGCCGACCGGCGCGGAATTGTACTTGTTCTTCAGAATATCGGTGCCTTCATAAAGATGCTTCGGCACCGGATGGCCGAGATCTGGCATGGCGGCGACCAGTAATTCCAGAGGCATCGGCTTGGAATAGCGGAACACGGCTGTGTGCGGGTCGGTGCAGTCGACAGCTTCGAGATTAGCCTGAAGCGTGGTCGAATAGTTGAGCAGCTTCTTCCAGAGGTTCATCGCGCTGAACGAAACGTCATCGCAGGTGAAAGGCTGGCCATCATGCCAGCGCACATTCTCGCGCAGCTTGAAGGTGATGGCCTTACCGTCTTCCGATGAAGACCAGCTCGTTGCCAGAACCGGTACATAGCCCTCATAAGTACGGTCGATCAGAGGCTCCATAATGCGGCCAGTGATCTGGTAAACGCCGGTGGAAGCGCGCAGCGCAGGGTTGAGTACGCCCTGCTCGGTATTCATATGGACAATAACCGTACCGCCGCGCTTCACTTCTTCGGCGTGGGATGACGCCGTCGCGAGCGAAAAGGCTGCGAGAAACAGGCCAAGGCCAGCTTTTCTGATATGCATTCTATGTTCCCCTGAAGGACGTTGAGGAGGGCTTTCCGGCCTCTTTTCCCGCACGTCCCGATATTGTTCAACCCCCTGAAAACGCTCTTTAAAGCAGCTCTCAAGGGTCTTTTTCTTATGCAAGCACGGTTATGCTAGAATCCGCTATGATTTTGTCAAGATAAACTAATTTGAATGATAAAATTAGTATAATTTCTCGATAATCATGCGTTAATAAATGTCGATTTTCTATATTGGAGTTTGTTGATGAGCCAGATTTCTCACGAACAGAACGAAAATGCGGGCAAAACCAAGCCAGGTGCGGTGTGGATCACGGGTGCCGGGTCCGGCATCGGGGCCGCAATGGCGCGACGGTTTGCAAGCCAGGGCTGGCCTGTCGCTCTGACCGGCCGGAAAGCAGATGCGCTGGCGTCTATCGCTGATGAGATCACGTCCGCTGGCGGTGAGGTTCGGACGTTTCCTGCTGACGTGCTTGACCGCAAGGCGATAGCAGATATTGCAGACGCCATCGTCGGCTGGGCCGGACGTCTCGATATACTCTGCAACAATGCTGGTCTTAATATCCCGCGCCGCAGCTGGTCTGACATCGATTTCGATTCATGGGATGATGTCATCGATATCAATATCAAGGGGGCGATCAATGTGATCGCGGCCGCACTGACCCCGATGCGCAAGCAGGGCGCTGGCCTGATGATCCATACATCTTCGTGGGCGGGACGTTTTTCATCACCGGCTGGCGGCGTGCCCTATGGCGCATCCAAGCATGCGCTCAACGATTTGAGCGCGAGCCTGAACGCGCAGGAGGGGCAAAACGGTATTCGTTCTACCGTTCTTTGCCCCGGCGAAGTGGCGACGCCGCTTCTGGCGCGTCGCCCGGGTTTTGATCCTGCACGCATGGATGACGTCATACAGCCGGAAGACATGGCCGAAACCGCACTCTATGTTACCAATATGAACCCGCGCGTCACAATCCATGAGATTGTATTGGCGCCGACAAAGAAATAAGCCTCAATTCCTAGCATCTGATTTTATGAAAAAAGGAAACTCCGCATGTCTCATCCGGTAAAAGGCGTCGATCACGTTTTTCTGCTGGTTAACGATCTGGAGAAAAGTGCCGAGCAGTACCGTCGCTTCGGTTTTACGCTGAGCCCACGCGGGCTGCACAGCAAGGAGAAAGGCACCGGCAACTATACGATCATGTTCCCGGAGGACTATTTCGAGCTTCTGGGCATCGTTGCCGAAACGCCGGGCAATTTGCACCAGCGTGAGAAACTGGCCGCGCAAGGTGAAGGACTACATGCAATTGCCTGCCGGATCGATAATGCACGCGAGGCAAAGGCGGAGCTTGCAGCGCTCGATATAGCGACGGGCGAAGTCGGCGCCTTTCAGCGCCCCGTGCAATTGCCGAGCGGTGGCGAAGGCGTTGCAGCCTTTGAAACCGTATCCTTCGCAAATAGCGAAGTCCCGCAAGGCATGGTGTTCATGTGCCAGCACAAGACCCGTGAAACCGTCTGGTTGCCGGAATTGATCGAACATGAAAATGGGGCAATCGGACTATCTGCCATCGTGACCATCTCGGATGAACCCGCACAGTCTGCCAAAGGCTTCGCCCGTCTTTTCAGAGCCGGGGAAGCTATTGAGCATGATGGTGGCTGGAAGGTTCTAACCGGACCAGAGTCCGCCGATATACTGGTTGTGGATCGTGAGAAAGCGGCATCGCTTTACCCGGAAGTTGACCTGAGCAAGACACCCGCCAGCGCATTTGCGGCGCTTCGCATTCGGGTCAGTTCATTGGATAAAGCGCGTGCAGCACTGTCCGCACACGGCGTTTCCTTCGTGCCAACGTCGGCAGGCGTGGCCGTGAAGCCCGAGAGCGCCAGCGGCACAGTTCTGGAATTCTCAGAGCGCTAGGACCGCTTCGACCCGAAAAAAGGAGAGGCGCGGTTTAAAATCCGCGCCTCTGTTATTGATTATCCTGGTCGACGGTTCAAACGTTACGACTATTTCTCGCCGTAAGTGGGTTTGCCGTTCTCGCCTTTCGTCCACTCATAGACAACATAGTCCGGCCGGGTAATGTCTCCCTTTGCATCATAGCTGATCTGGCCGATTACTGTAGGCCAGGCTCCGCCGGATTTGATGGTCTCGGCGACTTTTTGCGCGTCTTCGGCAGAGCCAAGTTTTTCGATGGCCTGTGTAATGATCTGCATCGCGGCATAGGAATAAAGCGTATAGGCTTCCGGCTCAAAGCCCTGCGCGCGATACTTCTCAACGAGTTCTTTCGCCGCCGGGTTCTTGCGTGGGTCGGGCGCGAATGTGTTCAACGTACCTATGACTGCATCGCCCGCGATCGAGGCAAGCTCATTGGAGACCATGCCGTCGCCGGAAAAGAGCGTAGCCTTCAGTCCCTGATCGGCAGACTGGCGCATGATCAGCCCGGCTTCCGTATGGAGGCCGCCGAAATAGATCAGGGAAACGCCAGACTCTTTCATCTTGCTGATGAGTGCTGAGAAGTCTTTATCACCCTGATTAATGCCCTCATAGAGCACTTCCTTGACACCAGCGTCGTTCAGCACCTTCTTGGCGACATCGACGAGCCCGACACCATAGGGCGTCTTGTCGTGAACGATGGCGATTTTTGCGTTCTTGAAATGCTCGACGATATAGTCGCCTGCCACTTTGCCCTGCTGGTCATCGCGACCGCACGTGCGGAATGTGTTCCAAAGCTCGCGCTCGGTATATTGCGGATTGGTCGATGCTGGCGAAAATTCCAGTACACCGTTTTCGGCATAGACTTCAGAAGCAGGAATTGAAACGCCGGAATTGTAGTGGCCGATGACGTATTTGACGCCGTCAGCAGCAAACTTGTTAGCGACCGAGATCCCCTGCTTGGGATCGGAAACATCGTCGCCGATCTCAACCTTGATTTTCTGGCCGAGTATGCCGCCTTTTGCATTGATGTCGTTCGCCGCCTGTTCCGCACCCTTTTGAAACTGGGCGCCGAAAGCAGCATTGGGGCCGGTGATTGGGCCAGCTACGCCAACCACGATATCCGCGGAGGCAGCACCACCGAGGGCGAGCATGACTGACAAACTGATCGCCGGAAGCAGTATCGGTTTCATGATAGTCTCCCATTTTAATCGCGGGCACAAACAATGTCCCTGCCTGCGCTGCCCACACGCGCAGATTTCCCTTGTTTTCAGGACCTCTTGGGCCGGGCGGCGCGTGTCAGCGCGTCCCCCGGTCAAACACTTCCGCAGTCACTCCCCTTTTTTTAAGTTCACTGCGGGCAATCTTTTCCGTTGGGGTTCGCGGCAGCGGCCCATCGGTGAGTTCGATATAACGCGGGGTCATATGACGCGGTGCCTTAGCGCGAAAATGCTCCACCAGTTCGGCTGGTGTGAGGGACGATCCCGGTCGACGCATTGCCACCAGCATGATGTCTTCTTCGGTAAATTCCGAGGGAACACCAAAGGCGGCGCTTTCGACAATGTCGCTATGCGCCTCGGCAATTGTTTCGACCTCGAAGGCGGAGATATTTTCTCCGCGTCGCCGAATTGCTTCGTTCAGGCGGTGCTTGAAATAAAACCAGCCGTCTTCATCCTGATAGCCAGCATCGCCGGAGTGGTACCAGAGATTGCGCAGCGTCTGGACTGTTCTGGCTTCGGCCCGATAGTAGCCGGAGAACATGTACCAGTTCTTTTTTGGGCGCGAGACGATTTCGCCCACCACGCCCGCTGCAACGGGTCGGTCGTGCTCATCAAAGATTGCCACTTCCCAGTCCGGATGAGCCGTGCCGCATGAACCGTCGCGGGTTGCGCCGGGCGTATCAAGCGTCACGAAACTGGTTTCGGTCTGGCCATAGCCGGTAACGAGTTTCATGGCAAAACGGTGTTCAAACGCGGCTTTATCAGGAACCATGGGAATGCATTGACAAACCCGAAGAGGATTGTTGCCATCGTCCGCTTTTGGTTCTGCCCGGGCGAGAATAACTCCCATGGCGCCGAGCAGGTTCGTGGCTGTCGCCCCGCTGGTGCGTACCTGTTCCCAGAAGCGCGATGCACTGAAACTTTCGACCAGAGTGGTTTGCGTTCCAAAGATGAGCGGCAGATAGACACCAAACATCTGCGCGTCGGTATGGAATAGGGGTAAGGTACAGAAATAGCTGTCGGCAGCGGTGTAGCCGAGATTGAGCGCCATCGCCATGGTCCAGCAATAGCAATGATGATGCGACATCAAAACGCCTTTGGCCGGGCCGGTGGTCCCAGACGTATAGAGGATTGCCATTGGATCGGAATAGTGGATCTCAACCGGGTCAAACTCATCCGATTGGGTCATGCATTCGTCAAAAGTGACGATTTGCTCGATGGTCACACCGGCTGCTCGCGCGGCAGTGGCAGTCGTATCGATCAGGACGAGCGTTTCGATAAGCGGTAACTGGTCCTGAATATTGGCAAGGTCGCTCAGCCTTTTCGCATCGGCAATCAGCACTTTCGCGCCGCAATTGTTCAGATTGTGGCTTAAAAGCTCGCCTTTAAGGTCTGGATTGTTCGGCGCTTCGATAGCACCCAGTTTTGCAACGGCAAACCAGATCGCGACAAATTCAAAACAATTGGGCAGCAAAAGTGCCACACGGTCCGATTTTTCGACGCCAAGAGCGCGCAGGCCGTTGGCGAGCCGGTTCGAAATGCGGTGCATATCCCGGAAGCTGGCTTTGCGACCACAGATGTCGATAAAGGGCCTGTCGCCCAGCATCTCTGCCTGATGCGCAAGAATTTTGGGCAGTACCCGCATATCGATAGCACTGTCGCTTTGTCCGGGAATGACCGTTTGCAGGGGGATTTGATCCATCGTCAGCCCCATCTGCTTAATAGTGCTTCGCGCGCATCTGCGCGTCAGGCGACAGGAAACCGGAGACAGTGGCACGCGTTTCTCGCGCCATGGCCTGTTCGAGCGACGAATGGAAACCTTCGTTGATTGCTTCTTTGATTGCGGCTACCGACGCTGCCGGACGGTCGGCGATTTTTAGCGCAAGTGCTCGTGCTTCCTTCAACAATTCTTCGTCCGGAACCACTTTCCAGGCGATGCCAACTTGAAGTGCCTTGGCCGCATCGTGACGCTCGCCCAGAATAATGAGTTCCTTCGCAGCCTGCGGGCCGATGTGCTTGGTCAGCAAGGCGGTGACGCCGCCGGTGACAAAGAACCCATAAGTGACTTCAGGAAAAAACCAACGTGCTGTTTTTGCGAAAATCCGGAAGTCGCAATTGATCGCCCATTCGAGCGCGCCGCCGACGCACCAGCCGTGAATGGCGGCAATGACGATCTTCTTCGACCCCATGATCTTCAAAGTGATGGCCTGAATGGATTCAACCCACGCCTGTGTGGCATCAGCCGACGTGGTCTGATTGTCGAGATCTTGCAGGTCATCGCCGGAGCAGAATGCACGCCCTTCGCCATGCAAGATGACCGCGCGTATTTTCTCGTCAGCCTCAATATGATCCAGTGCAGCAGCAAGATCATTCACCAGAGCCTGGTTCATGGCATTCAACCGGTCGGGTCGGTTGAGCTTGACCCAGGCAATGACGCCATCCACATGAACGACAACAGTGTTTCCCATTTTGTGTCTCATACGATCATTGGTTCGTCATAAGCGCCCCAGGTGTCGCGCAATGCGCGGCATATTTCGCCGAGCGACGCCTTGGCTTTCACGAGTTCTATGGTTTTCGGTAAAAGGTTCACGTCGTCGGTCTGTGCTTGTGCAACCAGTTCCGCCATCAGGGTCTTGATATGTGCGTTATCGCGGCTCGTGCGCACGGCGTTGAGGCGGTCGATCTGAACCTGGGTGCATTCCTCGTCATAGGGATGGATGTCGACATCGGCGCTTGTGGCTGTCTCATCGACATAGCGATTGACGCCGACCGAAACCTTTTCTCCTGTTTCGATCTTCTTGAATGTCGCATAAGCGGAATCGGCCAGCTGTTGCTGGAACCAGCCTTCCTCAACAAGCTTGATTGCACCGCCGCGCTCGTCGACCTTGTTCAGGACCTTCCAGATTTCCTCTTCCATATCGTGCGTCAGCCGCTCGACGAAAAAGGAACCGCCAAGAGGATCAACCACAGACGTTACATTGATCTCGTCACGAATGATCTGCTGGGTGCGGATGGCGAGTTTCATCGCTTCTTCGGTCGGAATAGCAAAAGCTTCATCCAGCCCGTTGGTATGCATGCTCTGACATCCACCCAGAACGGCACCGAGTGCCTGGATTGCCGTGCGCACCAGATTGTTCTGGTGCTCGACCTTGGTCAGGCTCATGGCAGCGGTCTGCACATGCACACGCAACCGCATCGATTCCGCCTTCTTCGCGCCGAAACGCTCAGCCATCAGCTTCGCATAGACCCGTCTTGCCGCGCGAAACTTGCAAATTTGTTCGAAGAAATCTTGCTGGCTGATGAAGAAGAATGAGAGGCGTGGCGCAAAGTCGTCGATGTCCATGCCGGCGGCAATCACTTCTTCGCAATAGGCTGTGGTGAAGGCCATGATGAAGGCGATCTCCTGGATCGCATTGCCGCCGACGTCGGAAAGGTGATAGCCGCTGAGACTGATCGGATTGAGCTTTGGCGTGACCTTGGCGCTATACATGATCAGGTCGCGCAGTAGCCGCACAGCGGGGCGAACGGGATAGATCCATTCCTTCTGCGCCACATATTCCTTCAGTGGGTCAGCCTGCAAAGTACCTGCAAGCTTTGTCAGATCGTAACCACGGCTTTCGGCAACCGCCACATACATGGCATAGATGACCCAAGCCGACGGGTTGATTGTTAGGGATACCGAGATTTGTTCGAGATGGATCCCGTCGAACAGGCGGTCGACATCATCAATCGTATCAATGGCAACACCGCACCGGCCCACTTCGCCAAATGCCATCGGATCGTCGGAATCGAGGCCGAGCAATGTGGGCAGGTCGAAATCGGTGGAGAGGCCAGTCTGCCCGGTCTGAACCATATATTTGTAGCGCTGATTGGTCGCTTCAGGGTTTCCGAATCCGGCAACCTGCCGGATCGTCCATGGACGTCCCCGATACATGGTTGGATAGGGGCCACGCGTGAACGGATAAGCTCCGGGAAAACCGAGCGCATCGGCAGGAATATCGGCAACATCTGCAGCCGTATAGACACGCTTCAGGGGAATGCCGCATTCGGTTTCATATTCGGCTTTTTCCTCTGGCCGGTTGGCAAGTGTCGCCGCAAGTTCATTGGCTTCCCATGTGGCCTGTGCCGCACTGATGCTTCCGATTGCTTCTTCCCGATATAGTTTTGTCATTTCAAAGCCTCTCTGCGGCTGAGAAGGGTGCGTGCAGCCGTCTCCGGATCGTCTCGCCGCTCCAACACCGATTGCAGCAGGTTTTCGATCTCGGTTGCACCGGTTACGAAACGCTTGTGAAACAAGCGACGGGCGGCACCCAATATTCGTGTCATGCAGATTTTTCGTTGGCGGGCCGCAAGCTCGCCGGTGTTATTGAGATGGACCCAGTGCTGCTGGATCAGTTCTTTGAGATTGCTCACCTTGTCACCCGTTACCGGGCTGACCGCGAAAACGGGAACAGTCCAGGTTGTCTGTTCCGCCGGTCCCCCTAGGGTCATCATGGCTTTCAGTGCCGCAAGTGTCGCGGCTGCCTCAGGCTTGTCGGCCTTGCTAACCGTATGGATATCGGCAATTTCCAGAATGCCGGCCTTGATCGCCTGAACGTCATCGCCAAGACCCGGTGCGGAAAGCACTACAACCGTATGCGCCGCTGAAACGACCTCGACTTCATCCTGACCGACACCGACGGTCTCGATGATGATCGGTGAATAGCCTGCGGCGTCGAGCACATCGACAGCCTGCAAGGTGGCGGGTGCAAGGCCGCCCAGATGGCCGCGTGTCGCCATGCTGCGGACAAATGCGTTGTTCGCCTGCGCATTGTCGCTCATGCGCACGCGATCACCAAGGATCGCGCCGCCCGAATAGGGACTGCTGGGATCGACAGCAACCACACCGACTTTGTGACCGTCAGCGGCAAATGCCTTGATGAGTGCCGAAACGAGTGTCGATTTTCCAGCACCCGGTACACCGGTGATGCCGATGATATGGGCCTTACCCGCATGCCGGTAGATATCCGCCAATGCAGTACTTGCTTCGGCAATCCCTGTCTCGGCCCGCGAAATCATCCGGGCGATAGCCAGAATGTCTCCGGCAAGCACATCGGCGACGAATTCCTGCGATGGTTTGTAGGCGGCTTTCGTTCGTGTGGTGGCTTGAGCGACTGCTGTCATATGCGGCCACGGGACGTTACAAGATCGGTGATGGTTGTAACGATTGTCTCCACACGCGCTTCCTGTGGCACAATGGCATCCACACCGCCATCGATCAAAGCTGCATAGTCCTGCTCCGGGATCACGCCGCCAGCGACGACAAAGATGTGTCCCGCGCCCTGTTCTTTCAGGCAGCGTCCGAGTTCGCGAAACAATGGCACGTGTGAGCCTGAAAGCAGGCTGACGCCGATCACGTCAACGTCCTCCTGAATGGCAGCCTGAACGACCTGAAGCGGCGTTTTATAGAGCCCGGTATAGATCACTTCCATACCGGCATCGCGCAGAACGCGCGCTACTACTTTTGCGCCGCGATCATGGCCGTCGAGGCCAAGTTTTGCTACCAACACGCGGATTGTCTGCGGCTGTTCTTGTTCCGCAGGAGCTGGTGTCGCCGCGTTCATCATTCTGCTGCTGCCTTTTGATCTGTCATGAGTTCGTGTTCGATGGATTGGGCGATGATATCGAGGCCGAGATTGATTTCTTCTTCGGTAATGATCAATGGCGGTGCGATACGGAAGACGGCGCCCATGCCTGGCAACTTGACGATGTTCATGTTCAAGCCGCGATTGAATGCTTCTTTCGCGATACGTGCGCCAAGTTCATGGTCCGGTTGCCGGCTCGTCCGGTCCTTGACAATCTCCATGCCCACAAAGAGGCCGCGCCCGCGAACATCGCCGACACATTCGTAACGCTGCTTGATGGAATTGAGGCCATCGATCAGCCTCTTGCCGAGGTGACGCGCGCGCTCGACCAAATCCTGTTCGGCGACAACATCCAGCACGGCCAGACCGACCGCTGCGGGCAGTGGGTCCGAGACGTGGGTCGTATAGAAGAGGAAACCGCGCTCAAAGGCCTCCTGTTCGATCTTGGTGGTTGTCAGCACGGCTGACAGCGGCAACCCCGCACCGATTGTCTTGGAAATGGTCAGGATATCCGGTGTCACATCATCGCGCTGATAGGCAAACATTTCGCCGGTGCGGCCAATACCCGTCTGGGCTTCGTCAAGGATAAGAAGCATGCCGCGTTCGTGGCATTTATCTCTGAGTGCGCGAAGATAACCTTCAGGCAGTTCCAGCATGCCGCCGCTGGAGAGGATCGGCTCTGCGATAAATGCGGCTAGGCTTCCGATTGACTGGGCATCGACCAGTGCAAAAGCGTCATCAAGTTCAGCATGCCAATCAATGGTGCCATCGGCCTTTTTGAAGCGTGGGCGGAATGTGTTGGGTGCCGGAACAGTGATTGATCCGGCCATTGCGGGACCGTAGCCTTTGCGCCCGGCGGAATAGGTCGCAGAGGCGGCCGCACCCGTCATGCCATGCCAACTCTTGGAAAACGCTACAATTTCATGTTTGCCAGTCACCAGCTTTGCCATGCGAATGGCAGCTTCGTTCGATTCCGCTCCGGTGGAGAGGAGCAGCACTTTGTCGAGGCCGGGCGCCAGAAGTGCTAGCCTTCTTGCAAGCTCGACGACGGGCCGTGAAAGCATGCCGCTGAACAGATGTGCGACGGTCTCAACCTGTCCTTTTACTCTCTCGACGATCGCCGGGTGAGAATGGCCGAGCAGAGCGCTCATTTGCCCGGATGTGAAGTCCAGAATGGGTCTGTCGTCCGCATCGTAGACGAAGCAGCCTTCTGCCCGCTCGATGATCGCCGGGTCGAACGCACCTCCATATCGGATCAAGTGCTTGTCGACATTGGCCCAGAATTCAGGCTCGAGGTTGTTGGACATGACGGTTCTCCGGCCAGATTTTGGTCAACCATTGCAGCTGGATAGTTCGAAGTAAATTTGATAATAATGCCGTTAAGTTATAAGGAAAATTGATATGCAGGCGTCCTTGGACCCTCGTTTGTTGCAGACATTTGTTCGCGCCGCACAAACCGGCTCACTCAGCACGACCGCACTTCAGGTTGGGCGTACACAATCGGCTGTGACCATGCAGATGCAGCGGCTTGAAGAGGCGCTTGGGCAAACGCTTATGCACCGCAGCGGAAGTGGTGTTCGGTTGACGAGCGCTGGCGAAAAGTTTCTCACCTATGCCGAGCGTATTCTGAAAGCACATGATGAAGCGCTAGCGGCTTTCTCGGATCATGGTCTGAAGGGGTCCATCGTCTTTGGCTGCCCGGAAGACTATCTGCTGGCTTTTTTTCCAAAGATTTTCAGAAGTTTTGGCACCAATCACGGCAATGTCGACATCAAGGTTGTCGCTGCCCCGACAGTCGAATTGCGTGGCTTGCTGCATTCAGGGCAAGTCGATCTTGCTTTGATCTCGACACTCAACCCGAATGACGCCCAAGATATCATACGAACCGAGGCGATGGTCTGGGTAGGCGCTAAAGCGACGCTTGAAGAGCATGAGTTTGGTGACAGAATACCGCTTGCACTACCAGCTTCCAACGCGATGGATCACCGCGCTGCCTGTGACGCCATGACGAAAGCCGGGCTGCAATATAGTATCTCTTACGCCAGTAACAGTATTGCCGGCCTGATCGCGGTGACGCGCTCGGGGCTTGCCATAAGTGTGATGACCAAGAATGCGGTGCCACCGGATTTGCATATCGTGCGCGAACCGATGCCTTCATTGCCACTGCTTGGAATGAAACTGGCTCTCCCAAGTTCTGAAGTGTCAGCCGCAACGCAGGCATTCATGCATCATATCACGACGAGTCTCGGCAGTGGACGCTAGGCCCAGTCATGCATCCTGCTGATGGAGGGAGCTTGGTCTCGCTTCCACGATACTGAAATAATCCCTTCGGCATTATTCAGCTGGCTATTTTTTAATCAAGCCTCAGGAAATATTGCAATTTTAGGTATCGTGATCTTGATCGATAGCGCGCTATACGTTGTCTGACGATACCATTTCGGGACGGCCGTGCTTTAAAAGTGAGCGTTTCCGTTCCTTTCGCACAATTAATGCTTAATACTTATTCAAATTGGTCAAATTTTATTCTAGAGAGTGACCGTTATGAGATTACATATCGACTCTGGAGATGAAATTTTGGTCAACGTTCATGAAAAGCTCGAGCCCATTCTCGAAGATGTCCTCCATCGCAACGCAGGTGAAATTGAGTTTCACCAGGCTGTTCGAGAGGTGCTGGAAAGTGTTGGGCGCGTCATTGCGAAACGACCATATTATGCCGACAATGCCCTGATTGAACGTATTTGTGAGCCGGAACGGCAGATTATTTTCCGCGTGCCGTGGGTCGATGATCAGGGTCGTGTACAGATTAATCGTGGCTTCCGTGTACAGTTCAACTCGGCGCTCGGACCCTATAAGGGTGGCATTCGCTTCCACCCATCCGTTAATGTCGGCATCATCAAGTTCCTCGGTTTCGAGCAGACGTTCAAAAATGCGCTGACCGGCATGCCAATTGGTGGCGGCAAGGGCGGCTCGGATTTCAACCCGCGGGGTCGTTCCGATGCCGAAATCATGCGCTTTTGCCAGTCCTTTATGACCGAACTTCACCGCCATATCGGCGAGTATGTCGACGTGCCGGCAGGCGATATTGGCGTTGGTGGACGTGAGATCGGCTATATGTTCGGCCAGTACAAGCGCCTTACCAACCGCTATGAGGCTGGCGTGCTGACGGGCAAGGCGCTGTTCTACGGCGGATCGAGAGCGCGCAAGGAAGCAACTGGTTATGGCGCGACCTATTTCGTGCAGCGTATGCTGCAGGCGCGTAAGCAGGACTTCGACGGCAAGCGCGTCGTCGTGTCCGGTTCGGGCAATGTCGCCATCTATACGATGGAAAAGGTGATTGAGTTCGGCGGTAAGATCGTCGCCTGCTCGGATTCCAATGGCTACATCGTTGACGAAAACGGCATCGACCTTGATCTCGTCAAGGAAATCAAGGAAGTGCGCAGAGAGCGTATTTCCGAATATGCACGCCAGAAGGGCCAGTCGGTCCATTATATTGAGGGCGGCTCGATCTGGGATGTGCCTTGTGACGTGGCCATGCCATCGGCGACGCAGAATGAACTGACGGGCAAAGACGCCAAGACGCTTGTAAAGAATGGCGTTATCGCCGTTGGCGAGGGTGCAAACATGCCATCCACACCGGAAGCGGTGAAGATTTTCCAGGATGCGAAAGTTCTCTTCGCTCCCGGCAAGGCTGCTAATGCTGGCGGCGTGGCAACCTCGGCTCTCGAAATGCAGCAGAACGCATCGCGTGACAGCTGGACTTTCGAACAGACGGAAGCGCGTCTTGCCGAGATCATGCGCAATATCCATGATCTTTGCGCTGAAACGGCCGAAGAATATGGCACGCCGGGCGATTATGTTCTCGGCGCCAATGTTGCTGGTTTCGTACGGGTGGCAGAAGCCATGGATGCTCTCGGCATCATTTGATCCTTATAAAAAGACGGCGGGGCCATATGGCTCCGCCTTCAACTATTCAGCGCGTCTGATGATCCGCGGCCGCTATTGCTCTTGAAGCGCAGTCGTTATTCCCGTTCAAATTGTGTATCGCTCTTAGCCGGCTTTCAGTCTCGCCGGGCTGGACAATTGCGCTTATCGTCGGTTTCGGCAAACCGTCGGCAAGTTCGTCACTTTGCTCAAGTTGCTCCCAAAAAATTTGTCAAATCCACGGCTTGAACGGTTGATACATCAGTGGAACTCTGCTCAATAGTTCTATGAAAGCGGTAACTTAGGGAGGGGATCGCTGAATGTCTGTAATGCCCGAAATGCGTGCTGATACCATAATTTATAACGGCACGATCTGGTGTGGATATGAAGAGGGCACAGTTGAAGCCCTGGCAATCTGGCAAGGCAAGGTGCTTGCCACGGGTACTAAAGATCAGCTCTGGGGCCTTAAGGGCGACAAGACACGGCTGATCGATCTGAAAGGTCGTTGCGCCACACCGGGATTGAACGATTCTCACCTCCATCTCATATCGGTCGGGCTTACGCTTAAATGGCTTGACGCAACCGCCCACGCCGCACCCACGCTTGAAAGCCTGCTCAGCGCAATCCGTGAAAAGGCGGCGACGGTTCCCCCTGGCACATGGATCAAGGCGCGTGGTTACGATCAGACCAAACTTGATGTTGGCCGCCACCCCCATAAATCGGAACTCGATGCGGTTGCGCCAGACCATCCTGTCATGCTGGTGCGTGCCTGTGGCCACGTGTCGATCTTCAATTCGAAGGCTTTTGAGCTGGCCGGTATCGACGAAAAATCACCTGTGCCGGACGGCGGTCTGATTGAGCAGCAGAACGGTGTTCTCACCGGTATGGTTGCCGAAAACGCACAAGGCGCAGTTCGCAAGGCCATCCCGACTGCGACCACAGAAGAAATGATCGAAGCCATCGAGGCTGCAGGCAATCTGCTGCTTTCCTATGGCATTACAAGCGTCATGGATGCGGCGGTCGGTCAGGTTGCAGGCTTTGACGAAATTCGCGCCTACAATATTGCAAAGCTGCAAAAGCGGCTGCCGGTACGCACATGGCTGGTTCTGCTGGGTGACCCGGGCTCTTCAATCGTTGAAAAATGCTACGAAGCCGGACTGGTCTCTGGTGTCGGCAATGACATGTTGACCGTTGGCGCGGTCAAGATATTCCTCGATGGTTCTGCTGGCGGTCGCACCGCCTGGATGAGCAAGCCCTATCTCGGTGATGACAACAATATTGGCGTGCAGATTTTGCCGACTGCGGAATTGGAAGCACTGGTGCTGGATACCCATAAGAAGGGATATCAGCTGGCCTGCCACGCCATCGGCGATGCGGCTATCGGGCAGCTCATCACCGCTTATGAGAAAGCGCTTGCCGCCTATCCCGACCCGAACCGCCGTCATCGTATTGAACATTGCGGGTTTTCGACGCCAGAACAGCACGAGCGTATGAAGAAAGCCGGTATTTATCCATGCCCGCAGCAAGTCTTCATCTATGATTTTGGTGATGCCTATATTTCCGTTCTGGGTGAGGAGAGGGCGCTTTCAAGCTACCCGCTCAAGACGTGGAAAGACCTTGGCTTTAAACCGGCGACGGGAAGCGATGCGCCGGTCTGCCATCCAAATCCTTATCCCAACATCTATTCGATGCTAACGCGCGAAACGGGTAAGGGCACGGTCATGGATGCACGCGAACGCGTGACCATTGAAGAGGCTCTTCAGGTCTACACCGAATATGGCGCCTTTTCGCAGAAGCTTGAAAACGTCAAAGGCAAGCTGGTTGCGGGACAGGCGGCGGATATTGCGGTTTTCTCGCGCAACATGCTCACGGCAAAGCCGGAGGAAATTCTCAACGATACGCATTGCATGCTCACCATTCGCGAAGGCGACGTGGTGTTCGAACGTTCATAGGGAGAACAGGCAGCGACGCTTCGGTTGCGCTGCCTGAATACGTTCATTCATCGGGTCTACAAAAAACAAAAGGGGAAGATCATGAGGAAATTTGCGTTGCTTGCGGCGGTGTCCGTCGCATTGCTGTCGGGAACTGCGGCTTTTGCCGATGACGCGCCGCGCTCTGGCGGTGTCATCAACTTTGTCGCGCCATATGGCGACAGTTTCTCGACGCTGGATATCCAGTCCTCGCCTGCAACACAGGATGAATTTTACGCCAAAGCTATCCATCGTTCACTTTATGATTGGGATGCAAATCAGAACAAACCCGTATTGGGCCTGGCAACAGATGTAAGCGTTTCGGACGATAAACTCGTCTATACCTATAAGCTGCGTCAGGATGCATTCTTCCATGACGGCAAGCCGCTGACGGCAGACGATATCATCTGGAGCTATACCCGGATGATGGACCCGAAGAAGGCCATGCCTCCGGCGCGTTACATTGCTGAAATCAAGGGCGCGGACGAATATGCGCAGGGCAAGGCCAAGGAAATCTCGGGCCTGAAAAAGATTGACGATCATACGCTGGAAATCACGCTCAAGCAGCCAATCGATCCCGGCTATCAGTTTATGTACAACAACACGGCGATTTATCCGGCCGGACAGGGCGACAGCGAGGAGTTTCAGCGTCACCCGATCGGGCTTGGACCTTACAAATTCGCTGAATATGTCCCCGGATCCCGCCTGACGGTTGAGAAGTGGGATAAGTACTACGACAAGGGTAAACCCTATGCCGACAAGATCAATATTATGATTATGGGTGATGCGGCTGCACGTGACGTTGCTTTCCGCAACAAGGAAATCGACGTGGCGGTGCTCGGACCAGCACAATACAGCACCTATCGCGCGGACCCGGAACTCGCGAAGAATATGCTGGAAGTGGCCGAGGCCTATACGCGCGCAGTCGGCTTCAATCCCGATTTCAAGCCGTTTCAGGATAAGCGTGTTCGTCAGGCGATCAACTACGCCATTGACAGCGATCTGATCATCAAGCGTCTCGTCAAGGACAAGGCTTATCGTGCCGTCGGCTGGCTTCCGAACTCGTCGCCTGCATTTGACAAGGATGCGAAGCCCTATCCTTATGACCCTGAAAAGGCCAAGGCCCTGCTCGCAGAGGCCGGTTATCCGGATGGTTTTGAGTTCGAGCTGACTGCAACGCAAAACGAAAGCTGGGGTTTGACCATTGTTCAGGCAATCATCCCGATGCTGGCAAAAGTTGGCATCAAGGTGAAGGCAAAGCCTGTCGAAGCATCGGTGCTTGCAGATGTCGTCCCGGCGGGTAATTTCCAGGCCTATATGTGGTCACTGGAAAGTGGCCCGGATGCACTGACCGCGATGCAGTGTTTCTATTCCAAGACGCCGCAGTCGGCCTGTAACTATCAGAAGTTCTCCAATGCGGAATTCGACAAGATTGTCGATGCTGCGAAGGCCGCCAAGACTGAAGAAGAGAAGAATGAACTTCTGAAGAAGGCCAATAATCTGTTGCAGGAAGAAGCGCCGGTCTGGTTCTTCAACTACAACAAGGCCGTCCTTGCGCATCAGCCATGGCTGCATGGTCTGCAACCGAATGCGGCGGAAATTGCTGTTCAGTCATATGAAAAGCTGTGGGTCGACGACACGGTTCCGTCCGGTCGCTAATTCCGGTTCACATGGATCGGCCCGCTCGTTTACGAGCGGGCCACATATCCCCTTTGCTCCAGCGTTTCGTCGCTGATCCGAAAGGAGGACTGCGTGCTCTATTTCATTGTGCGCCGCGTCTTGCAGATGATCCCGACAGTTCTGGCGGTGTCATTGCTGGTTTTCGTCATATTCAGCGTTGTTCCCGGCAGCATCGCGACCGGTCTTGTTGCCAGCGGCAAAGGCATGAGCGACCCGAAACTGGTCGAAAAGATCACGCAGGAATTCGGCCTCGACAAACCCGTTCACGTGCGTTTCGGCAACTATCTCGTTCAGCTGGCTAAATTCGATCTCGGCACGTCCTATCGCTCAAGACAGCCGGTCGTTACGCTCATTCAGGAGCGCATGTGGCCGACCTTGAAACTTGCCTTCGCAGCAATGGGATTTGCGATTTTGATCGGCGTGCCGCTGGGGTTTCTCGCCGCACTCAAGCCCGGAAGCATTCTTGATAGCACGACGATGATCGGTGCGGTTTCCGGGCTTTCAATGCCGCAATTCTGGCTTGGCCTGCTGGCGATGTATCTGTTTGCGCTAACGCTCGGCTGGTTGCCCAGTTTCGGTTATGGCGACGGCGGCATACGTAATATCATTCTGCCCGCGCTGACTTTGGGTGTAGCACCCTTGGCTCTGCTGGCGCGAACAACGCGCGCTGCAGTGCTGGAAGTGATGGGCGCTGATTTCATTCGCACGGCGCGTTCAAAGGGCATGAATAGCTTCAGGCTCGTAAAATGGCACGTGATGCGCAACGCGCTTGTGCTGATCATAACGACAATCGGTCTGCAATTCGGCTCGATGATGGGGCAGGCCGTCGTCGTTGAAAAGCTCTTCTCTTGGCCCGGCCTTGGCTCCTTGCTGATCGATAGCGTTTCGCTGCGCGATATTCCTGTTGTACAAGGCGCAATTCTCGTGATCGTTTTATGGTTCCTCGTCATCAACACGATCGTTGACATTCTTTACGCGGTCATCGACCCGCGCATCAGCCACGAGTAAGCCCATGAAGCTGCGTTTTAATCTCATATTCGGCGGGCTCGTATGCATCATCATTCTGACAGCGGCAGTCTTTGCGCCGCTGCTGGCCCATTATCATCCGGTTCTTGATGCCGATCTTATGAATGCCGAATTGCCGCCCGACGCCCAGTTCTGGTTCGGGACAGACGCGCAAGGCCGCGACGTTTACTCGCGTATCCTTTACGGCGCGCAGGTGTCGCTGACAGTCGGCATTGTCTCGCAATGCATCAACACAGTGATTGGTCTTGGCTTCGGCATTTCGGCCGGTTATTTCGGCGGCTGGTGGGATGATTTCGTCAACGGCTTGACCAATCTGATGCTGGCAATCCCGTCACTGATCTTTGCGCTGGCCATCATGGCGGTTCTCGGTCCCGGCCTGCCCAGCCTCTTGCTGGCGCTTGGTCTGACGAACTGGTCCTGGACATGCCGCATCGCCCGCAGCTCAACGCTCTCACTCAAGAAGCAGGGTTATGTGCAGGCTGCAAAAATGCTGGGCTATAGCGATATTCGCATCATGATCACGCAGATCGTGCCCAATATGATCGGCCCGATCCTTGTCATTGGTACGCTTGGCATGGGTGACGCCATTCTCGCCGAGGCTGCACTTTCCTATCTCGGGCTTGGCATCAGTCCGCCTGACCCAAGCTGGGGCAATATGCTGACCGACGCACGCGAGCTTATCGTCAACGCGCCATGGGCAGCCATTTTCCCCGGTGTGGCGATCTTCCTCACCGTGCTTGGCCTCAATCTCTTCGGCGATGGCCTGCGCGACTGGCTCGACCCGCATATGAGGACACGCAAGGTATGAGCGAAAGAGCACTTCTGGAGGTGGAAAACCTCCGTATCGATATCGTGTCCGGCTCCACCAGTCACAATGTGGTTGAAGATGTATCCTTCACCATTGGCGCGGGAGAAACCTTCGGTCTCGTGGGTGAATCCGGTTGCGGGAAGAGCATCACCGCGTTGTCGATGATCGGCTTGCTACGCAAACCTCTGTCGGTGACTGGCGGTGCTATCCGCTTCAACGGACAGGATTTGAACAGTCTGTCATCGCGTGAAATGCGCAAGCTGCGCGGCAGTCGTATTGCCATGATTTTCCAGGAGCCGATGACCGCGCTCAATCCTCTGTCGCCTGTCGGGCGGCAGATTGCGGAAATGTTTGTGCTGCATCAAGGCGCGACCTGGCATGAGGCCGAACGTAAAGCTGTTGAAGCGCTTGCAAATGTACAGGTTCCTGCACCCGATCAACGCGTGAAGAACTATCCGCACCAGATGTCGGGCGGCATGCGCCAGCGCGTGATGATTGCGATTGCACTGGCTTGCGATCCTGATCTTTTGATTGCAGACGAACCGACCACAGCGCTTGACGTGACCGTACAGGCCGAAATCCTGCGTCTGATGCAGGAGCTTTGCGCTGAGCGGGGCACGTCCGTGCTGATGATCAGCCATGATCTCGGGGTTATTGCGAAAATGTGCCGTCGTGTTGGTGTCATGTATGCGGGGCATCTGGTGGAGGAGCGCATAACGGCTGGTCTATTCCAGCATCCGTCGCATCCTTATGCGCACGGCCTTCTGGCGTCTCTGCCTCGGCTCGGCTCGCGCCAGAAGGAAGGACAACGCCAGTTGCAGGAAATCGAGGGCGTTGTGCCATCCATCTCCGCCTTTCCAAAAGGATGCCGGTTTGAACCGCGCTGCACGCGTGCAACCGAACTATGTCGCGCCGAAAAGCCGGGATGGACGCCGCTGCAAGATGCGGGTGTGGTGAGGTGTTTCCATCATGAATAACATGCATTCGACCCGAACAACGGAACCGCTCGTCACCATTGACGATATATGCGTTTACTTTCCTGTTTCTGGTGGCGTCTTCAGCCGTTCCAGACAGCTGCTGCGCGCAGTTAACAATCTCAGCCTGACGCTCAACAAGGGTGAGTGCCTGTCGATTGTGGGTGAATCCGGCTGCGGTAAATCCACCCTCGCGCTTTCGATCGTGGGGTTACAGAAACCGACCAGCGGCGAGATTTACTTTGAAGGTCGCCCGATCACGGGCAGAAACGAACCATCGCGGCTTGAACGCGCGCAAATGGCGCAAATGGTGTTTCAGGATCCGTTTGCATCGCTCAATCCGCGTCAGACGGTATATACCTCCGTTGCCGCCCCGTTGCGGCTTCATGGCGTGGCCTCGCGCAGCGAGGTAGATGGGCGGATCGAGGAGATCTTGCGCCTCGTCGGTTTAAAGCCTGAGCATGCGAAACGTTTTCCGCATGAATTCTCCGGAGGTCAGCGTCAACGCATCGGGATTGCGCGGGCGCTTTTGCTCAATCCGAAGGTAATTGTTCTCGATGAACCTGTCTCTGCGCTCGACGTCTCCATTCGTGCACAGATCATCAATCTATTGCTGGAGCTGAAGGAGAGGCTGGGCCTGTCCTATATCATGATCAGTCATGATCTGAGCGTCGTGGAACATATGAGCGACCGTGTGGCGGTCATGTATTTCGGGCAGATTGTCGAAAGTGGTCCCTGGGATCGGATTTTCTCCAATCCAACCCATCCTTACACAAGACGATTGATTTCGGCCATTCCCGACCCAATGACCGAGCTTTCCGGAGGGCGTCTTCTGGATGACAGAACCGCTCCCGAAGCACCCGAAGGCTATGCTTTCTATCCGCAGAGTTTCGGCAAACATGATGTTCATGAGGTGCCGCCGCCCACGCAATTCATCGATATTGGCGGTGGACAGCACATTCGCGTTATTGAGAGGGGATAAGCTAATGACTGCGCGCCAATTCGCAATGCAGCTCTTATAACTGTCGTAAAATTGCCGGAATGGCCGGGCTAAGAATTCGAATTCTTCATGGCTGAAGGTTAAAATCTTGCGCGTCTTACTTGTTGAAGATGACATTATATTAGGGCGTTCTCTCTCTCAAGTGCTTGAGAAACATGCTTATGGCGTCGATTGGGTTCAGGACGGCGAGGCGGCGGTCGAGGCCTTGGCGACGCTCGACTACAGTATTGTGGTGCTCGATGTTAATTTGCCGAAACTGAGTGGCATTGATGTTCTGCGGAAAGTCCGGCAAACCGGCAACAGCATACCGATCCTTTTATTGACGGCTCGCGATCTGCCACAGCAACGGGTCGAGGGGTTAGACAGTGGCGCCGACGACTATCTCACCAAACCATTCGATCTGGAAGAACTGCTCGCCCGTTTGCGTGCGGTGATGCGACGGCGCGATGGTCGTGCAGACAGTATTTTAAAAAGCGGCCCGATAGAAGTTGATCCGGCGGCAATGGTTGTTCGCGGAAGCGATGGTCCAATTCCCGTTACCGCGAAAGAGTTTCAGCTTCTGAAGTTGTTGATGGAACGCGCAGGTAAATATGTGACCAAGCGCGATATCGAATATGCGCTTTACAGTGCGGGAAGCGCGATTGAAAGCAACACGACCGAGGTGATTATCTACAATCTGCGCAAGAAATTGGGATCGGAATTCATCACCTCGATGCGCGGTGTCGGATATATGGTTGAACGATGAAACAGCCCACTTTGACGTGGAGCCTGTTCATCCGCGTTGTTCCGACAATACTGATCGCACTGGTTATTATCGGCGTGTTCGCTTTCCAGAGCGCGCTGCGCGAAATCAATCATATCTATGATGCGCAGCTGATCAACGATGCCAATGTGCTGTGGAATCTGCTGCAGAAGCCGCTGCAAAAGCACAATTTCAATGAGGCGCGTCAGTTCAAGGATCTCGATTTTGCCATGGGGGATCAGCTGGCGCTGAACGAAGACGTCGACGATTATGCCGATGCGCATATGTTTCGGGTCTGGAAGAACGGGGGGGTAGCTGTCTATTCCACAACGGCGTTTCGTCCCGAACAGCCCTTGTCGGGAAGCGGTTTGTCTGATGTCGTCTATGATGGGGAACTCTGGCGGATTTACACGCTCCAGATACCGGGGGACCAGTTTGTCGTTGAGGTTGGTGAGAAAACCGAACTGCGCAATACACTGGTCTCCAACATTTTGCTCAATCTCGTCATCCCGTTACTGATCCTTGTTCCCTTGATCGGATTGTTGATGTGGTTCGGCATCCGGCGCGGATTGCGGACGATTTACGGGCTCATCAATCAGATACGCAGCCGTTCATCGGACGATCTCTCGTTCATCCCAACGGATGGATTACCGCGTGATCTCACGCCTCTTGGACGGTCCGTCAACCAGCTGATGAGCAAGCTGGATCGCTCTCTGACTGCCGAACGGCGTTTTGCTGACCATGCTGCGCATCAGCTCCGAACGCCTCATGCGGGTTTGAAGTTGTTGCTCCAGATGTTGCAACAATCGGATAATGAAGATGAGCGGAAGGCAATCGTCGCCAGCCTCGTGCAAAGCAACGAGAAGGCAATGCGTTTGATCGAACAGCTTCTACAGGCCGGTCGTGTCAGCTACCAACAGGTTCAGTATAGTCGGTTCAATCTCTATGACATGGCCGCGTCCGTTTTGGCCGAACTGGGACCGGTCATTCGACAGAAACGTCTCGAGATCACCCTGGATGGTATGGAAGATGCATGGGTCGATACCGACGAACCACTGTTACGATTGCTTATTGAGAACCTGATCGAAAACGCCACCAAATATACGCCGGAGGAGGGCGATATTCACGTTTCGCTCCATGAAGCGAGTGAAACGGAATGGCTGTTGACGATCTGTGATACTGGACCTGGTATTCCATCGGAACAACGAGAAGCCGTGTTCCAACGGTTCTACCGTGTTGGCTCCCCGCAGGAGGAAGGAACGGGACTAGGGCTCGCCATCGTCGCGGATATTGCTGCGCGCCTTTCGGTGAAAGTGTCGCTGGATGTGCCTGCAAATGGCCGGGGTTTGCGCGTCGATCTCGTTATTGGTAAAGCGGCTACGGTCTCGTCCCGGCGCTGACTTTCTTTGCATAAAATGCAGATTTTTTAAGAAAACAGGCGAGATTTCAGTTTCGCTTCATTTTCCCATCAGCATCGCCTCAGTTACGGCTGCTAGAAGCCCTGTCAATTAGCAGAGGCCGATTAGATGCATATATATTGTGACTTTGACGGAACGATTTCGACGCATGATGCAACGGATTATGTTCTGTCTCGTCTTGCCGATCCATCATGGGAAGAAATCGAGGCACAGTGGGCTGCGGGCGAGATCGACTCCGGTGTCTGCATGCGCCAGCAGATTGCCCTGATCGATGCGCGTCGTGATGAACTCGACGCGGTTCTGGATGAAATCGAGATCGATCCCGGTTTCATTGCATTCGTCGCCTTCTGCCAATCGGAAAACTTAGCCGTTACCATTGTCAGCGATGGTGTGGACTACTTTATCCGGCGCATTCTTTCGCGGATTGGCCTCGACTCATTGCCGGTGATCGCCAACCGCTTTGTGGTAACCGAACATGTCGGACGCGATAGCTACGCGCTCCTTTCTCCTTACGCCGACAGTGGATGTCGGGCTGCATCAGGCGTCTGCAAATGCAGAGTTCTCGATGTTGCCGTCCCTCGCGTCTACGTTGGCGATGGTCGGTCGGACTTCTGCGTGTCCGACCGACCAGAACTAATCTTCGCCAAGAAAGCCCTGGCGGATCATTGTCGTAACCAGAATATCCCGTTCATAGCCTATGACGGCTTTCATGATGTCACGCGAAGTCTGCGCGGCCTGTTACCTGCATTGCGGGAAGAAGAGTTTCCCCAGAGGTTTGCCGCTGCTTGAGTAATCACCGGTCTCGCTGAACTCCCAAATCTATAAGTCCCAACCTTCGTAACGGCAAATCTGCTCACAAGCAGCAAGTCGACGCTCGAAATGCGCCTGTTGCAAAGACAATCACTATCATTCCCAGAAAGCACATCCATGAACAAGACTGTGACTTCCAATTCGTCCCAACCCTATTCGGTTGTTGCCGAAACTGAAAGCGATCTGCGTCTGCTTGAAGAGCTTTATTGCTCGCATGGTGACACGGTCCATTACTCGGAAAATCCCGCGTTTTTCACCGGTTGCGAAGGATCATTTCTGTTCAACGAGCAAGAGACGCCATTTCTCGATTTGCAGATGTGGTATTCGGCGGTCAACTTCGGCTATCGCAACCCGCGTTTGAATGCAGCTGCACATCGCCAGCTTGATACGCTGCCGCAGGTCGCCTCACAGTATCTCCACCGCGAGAAGGTGGAACTCGCGGCCCTGATTGCGCAGGACGCGCAACGCAAGTTCGGCACAAAAGGCCGCGTTCATTTCAATGTCGGCGGATCGCAGGCTGTCGAGGATTCACTCAAGCTGGTGCGCAACTTCAGCGGCGGCAAGAGCCTGATGTTTGCCTTTGAAGGCGGCTATCATGGACGTACGCTGGGTGCATCGTCGATCACATCGAGCTATCGTTATCGCCGTCGCTACGGCCATTTCTCTGATCGCGCGCAGTTCATCGAGTTTCCGTATCATTTCCGTGGCCCCAAGGGCATGAGCAAGGAAGAGTACGGGCATTATTGCGTTCAGAAATTCGCTCGTTTGTTTGAAAGCGAGTATAACGGTGTTTGGGATCCGAAGGCTGGCAAGTCGGAATTCGCTGCCTTCTATGTGGAGCCGATTCAGGGCACTGGTGGCTATGTTATTCCGCCAATGAACTTCTTCAAGGAACTGAAGAAGGTTCTCGATGAACACGGCATCTTGCTGGTGGTCGATGAAATTCAGATGGGGGTCTATCGCACCGGTAAACTGTGGTCGATTGAGCATTTTGGTGTCAATCCGGATGTCTTGGTGTTCGGCAAGGCAATCACCAATGGCCTCAACCCGTTGTCAGGTATCTGGGCGCGTGAAGACATGATCCATCCGGGTGTTTTCCCTCCCGGTTCGACCCATTCCACATTTGCAAGCAACCCCATGGGCACGGCTATTGCGCTTGAGACGTTGCGGATGCTGGAAGAAGAGAAAGACTATGGCGCGACGATCATGGAGAAAGGCGCCTACTTCCTCGATGGACTGAAGCAGCTTCAGGCAAAACACAAGACAATCGGCGAAGTCGATGGTCTCGGCCTCGCGCTCCGGTTGGAAGTTTGTCAGGAAGACAGTTACACGCCAGACAAAGCCACGCTTGACTGGATGTGCGATGAAGGCATGAAGGGAGACCTTGCTGTTAATGGCAAGAATTATGGTCTCGTGCTCGACGTTGGCGGCTACCACAAGAATGTCATCACGTTGGCTCCCAACTTGCTGATTTCCCACGAAGAGATCGATCTAGCGCTGACACTGCTCGACCAGCTCTTCGTGCGCGCAGCAAAGCGGTAACAAAAATGCAGCTCCATCTTCTTCATCTCGATGACGCGCTGGAGCTGCAGTCCGACTTTATGAGGACGTGCCGCGATGCTGGCGCGTCCGAAATTATGGCCAAGGCTGAAGGCGACTTGCTTCGCCTTTGGGCTCGCCCGGATGAATTGACCAAGTTGAAGAAGCAGCTATCGGATGCTTTTTCAAAGAGGGCTGGAGAGGCTTCCCTGTTCTTCATGGGCTCTGGTGACTTTCATCACATCACATCTCTGTTGCTTGAACTTGCGCTGGAACAGTCGCGTCAGCCGATCACACTGATCCATTTCGACAATCACCCCGATTGGGTTCATTTCAAAAATGGTGTGCATTGCGGGTCCTGGGTCAATCGGGCCGCTGCAAATCCTCTGGTGAAGAAGATCATTACTCTCGGTGTGTGCAGCAGCGACCTGAACCTTCCCGAATGGAAAGGTGCCAATCTGTCACTTTTGAGGGACGAGCGGCTCGAACTCTATCCCTACGACCACGCACCCAGCCGTGTCTGGTGCAGTTATGGTGCTGGAGCGAGCCATTCCCACAGAAGGGGTTACATTGATTGGCGAACGATTGCCGATTGTGGAGAGGCAGATTTCGTATCACGTCTGATCTCCCGTATTGGTACCGAAGCTGTTTACATCACCATAGACAAGGATGTTCTGGCCCGCGACGAGGCCGTTACGAACTGGGATCAGGGGCAGATGCGGTTGCCGTTTCTGTTGGAGGCTCTGCGGGTAATCAGCGGACGTCATCGCATCGTCGGGGCTGATGTGATCGGTGATTATTCGCGACCCATTTATCGTGGACCGTTCACCCGCCGGATCGTGAAAAATATCGAGGTCATGCTTGATCAGCCCGCCGGACCTGATGCCATGGAGCACACAATCGCGGTCAACAGCGCGCTCAATCACCAACTTCTGCATGCATTGAGCGGGATGATGGTGCAATGACCGGAACGCTTTCCTTGTCGATGCTGGCACTGGTGATTTTCTGCATCCTTACGGAAGTGGGGCGCGAAGTCTGCTTCAAGTTTGCGGCGGATCGCGCGCCCGACATGTGGCGAACCCTTTTGCTGCCGGTCACGTGGCTGGGTGTGGTTTTCTGGGCGGTGGAATTGTTCTGCTGGATGCTGGTGCTGGAACAGGTTCCTCTGTCAATCGCCTTTCCCTTGATGGCGTTGAGTTACGCGGCGATGGTCGCCGCCGGGTCCTTATTCTTTTCCGAAAAGATCAATCAGCGTCACGCCTTCGGAGTTTCATTGATCACGATTGGCGTCGTTTGCGTCGGCCTGACAGGGCTTTGAGAAAGTAGAATTCATGAATCTCTCCGATCCGTTTTCATTCTTTATGCCGGGAACCAACGGACAGGCCGTGTTACTGGTTCACGGCATGACGGGTGCTCCGGCGGAGATGCGCCTGGTCGGGCGACTTCTCAATCGACGGGGCTTTACGGTCTATGCGCCTCTTCTTGCTGGACACGGAGAAAGCGAAGCGTCATTTCGCAAAAGCCACTGGCGCGACTGGCTTGATAGTGTCGAAGAAGCGACGGAAAAGCTGAAAGCCTATGCGGACACCACCTATGCAGCTGGTATCTGTGTGGGGGGAAAGCTGGCGCTTTTGTCCGCGCATCGCAATCCAGGTTCCATAAAGGCTGTCGCACTTTATTCTCCGTGCTTTCATTATGATGGCTGGGGGGTACCTTTCTTTTATCCATTTCTATCCCGGCAAATCGGCTGGCTGGCGCATGTACCCTTTCTCAATCGCCTGAATTTTTCCGAAACTCCGGCAATGGGCATCAAGGATGATCGGTTGCGCCGCCTCATGACAGGCATGTCGGCAGAAGGTGTGCTGGAACATTTCCCCGGGACCGGGATTATTGAAATGTATCGTCTGGGACAGGCATTTCGACAGCAGCTTCCTGCCATTCGAATCCCAACACTCATTCTCCACGCGCGTGAAGATGATCTGAGCAATCCAAGACAGGCAGAATATATCGCCCGACATCTGGGAGCACCAAGCAGCCTGCACTGGATTGAGGACAGCTATCACATGATTCATGTGGATCGGCAGCATCGTTCAGTCGCGGATTTCACCGCCAGCTATTTCGAGGGGCAGAATGCTTGCGAGCTTGTTTGACGGACTGCCAGCGTGCACGCCTGTACTCATCGGCAAGACGGCGCTTGCTGAAACGCGCGTTGTCGCCTCCATAGCCCATATCGGTCGCGAGGCCTGGAACGACTGTTTTCCCAACGAAATCGAAAACTATGATTATCTGCTAGCAGTCGAACAGGCTGGTATTGAGGGTTTTCACTGGCGATATGTCACGATTGTTCAAAACGAGCGCATTGTTGCCGCAATGCCCGCTTTTCTGACGGAGTATCAACTTGATACGACATTGGAGGAGGGGCGTATGCGCCGGCTGGTGCGCGGCGTCCGGCGGTATTGGTCGAGCTTTCTCACATTGCGTCTCGCCTGTCTAGGATCGCCCTGCACCGAAATTGGAACCCCCGGATTTCATATGTCCGTCGCGCCGGAGATGCAGCCGGTTTTGCTAAAGCAACTCCTTGAAGGCTTTAACCGAATGGCCGATGCTGAAGGCTGCGCCCTTCGTGGCATCAAGGATGTGCCTGAAACACTTCCCGACGTCTTGCAAAATGTGTTTGCAGCGGGTGGTTATGCCGTCATGCCCGGTCTGGCAACCGCATGGCTGGACATAGACTTTGCTTCGATCGAAGACTATCTGGCGCGGCTTTCACCTGGAACACGCAAGGATATGCGCCGCAAGTTGCGCAGCCGTGATGCAGTGACTGTTGAGTATCACTCGGATATTGCCGATTTTTTGCCACGCTTCATGGAGCTTTATAATCATACGCGTGAACGAAGCGAATGGCAGTTTGAAGCGCTCACTAGCGCCTATTTCACGGGAATATTACGGCAGATGCGCGGACGGTCTTTCTGTACCGTCTACAAGGTTGAAGAGCAAATTCTAGCAGCGAACATTTTCGTTTGCGATGAACAGGTGCTGATCGACAAATTCTTCTGCATGGATGCTGAGGCTGGACGCAAATACAATCTCTATTATCTCAGCTGGTTCAACAATCTCGAATACTGCCTCAAGCACGGTATGCGCCGCTATCAAAGCGGGCAGGCATACTATGAGAACAAGGTCAGGCTTGGCAGTCGTCTGACGCGCAATGCGATGTTTTTCCGGCACCGCAATCCCATAATTCAGGCCGTGTTGAAACTGGTTTCACCGATGTTTGCAGTCGATGAAACACTGGAGGCGAAGTCGTGAAAAGTCACGTCGCGCTCTGGATCGCCATTCCGGTCTTCAACACATTGGCGCAGATTTTTGTGAAGTTTGCAGCTGAACATCTGGACCAGATCACAACGGCAGGCTTTGGGTGGGTAATCGCTGCGGCAACTTCGCCATGGATGCTGGCGGCCGTGGCGGTGGAAATTGCGTGCTTCTTCTTCTGGATGAAAGTGCTTGCTGATTTCGATCTCAGCAAGGCTTTTCCGATTTCAGCCATCAGCTATGTGGCGGTGCTGGCCGTCAGCTGGCTTTGGTTTCAGGAACCAACCTATCTTTTGCAGATAGCGGGAAGCATCCTCATTCTGTCAGGGGTCTGGTTGGTCTCCACCGCCGAACAGGTTGAAGAAGAATTATCAGAACCGGAGCTCAAATGACCGGCTCAATATGATGCCGATGGAATTTTGATTGGGTGATCCGCCTTGCGTGACAATTGGACTGTCGGCGGCGTCGCTCACCAGCCGTTCAAACTTGTCATAAGCCTGAATGCTCATAGTATCGGTTAGCTGGTAAGTGACGCTCGCCACAACGCCAACCGATTTCACACCTCCGCGTGCATCATAGGCGGGCAATAGAGCCCCATTTGCCACTTCATTAGCGCTCACGCCGAAATTGTTTTGCATATAGGTTGCGTTGGCAAAGGAAAGGCGAGGGCCCACTGAGAAAATCAAATCCTTGCCTGCGCGTTGAAACCAATCGGCCCCCAGATCGGCTACAAAGCCGTCATCATGCCGTAATCCCTGTCGGGCTTCGACACGAAAGCGCAGTTTGTCCTGAATGGCCCAATATTGTGCGAACGCGCCTGCATCCACGCTCCAGCGGATTTCGTGCAACCCTTGCAGGCTTGGGTCGTCAGAGGGCTTGCGATTGCCGCGAAGACTGACAACCGGTCCGATCTCGACGCCACCCAATTCAAACAGCGAATAGTCGATATTGTCGTCGGGAGCGCTAAGGTCTGCTGCTTCACCAAGGCGACGGATATCGAAAGAGGGCACAAAGCTGAACGACTTATCGTGCGCGCCCTCGTAAGACGGGCCATACTCGGTGCCAGCGCCAAGCGTAATGATCCAGCCGCGCGGTTCTAGCGGAGCGGACGAAGTTGATTGATCGGCAGCCATGACATTGGAGGTCACAAACAGGCAGGCCAATGCTGCCCCTCTGTACACACAACGATTGATCTGCCTCATCGGCCTGAAACTCCTTACGCCAAGCCGTCACAAATCTGCATCGGACCTTAATTCCTTGCAGTCTACCACAAATGGATAGGCAATCCACGAGGAGTTTTCTGCGGTAAGGTTGCCTTTCCACATCTCTGACGAACTGGTTAAAGGCATTGGCAGGTTGCCCGCTCCGTCTGTAGTGATGAAGCGGGTAACCAGTTCTAGCTACTTTGGCGGAGCCACTGCAACATAGACGACGGAATGTCCGTTATACTTCGGCTCGAACCAGTTTCCGTTACAATCCTTGTAGTTTATGCCGTTGACAGCAACATTGGTACAGTCTGGCGGAACATTGGCGATGACCGTGCCAATAGCGACGGCTGCGGCGGTGCCAACTATGGCCGCGGCTGCCGGATCCCAACCTCCATTCCAATAACCCGGCCAATATGGACCTGGCGGTGGGGGAGGAGGCGGCGGCAAAGGATGTGGTCCAGGTCTGGGCGGAACTGGCCCGGGACCCGGGTGTGGAGCAGGACCCGGCCCGGGATGTGGTTTCGGTGCCGGATGAGGTTTTGGATTGGGGCCGGGATGTGGAGCCGGCACCGGATGATGCGCTGGATGCAGGCCCGGCGCCGTTCTTGCATGCGGAACATTGCCACCGCGAGGGCGCGGCACCGATGGATTGAAGCGGGGCTCAAAATGTGCTGGCCCGTTAAAGCCGCCCATCCGGGGACCATGAAAGCCTCCGCCACCACCGAAGCCATGCATTCCGCCGCCGCCCAAATTCATGCGCGGCATGCGCCCGCCAAAGGCTCCACGAGCCTCGGCAATCTGGGGGGCAATCATAGCCGTGGCGAACAAAAGTCCTATCGTGATACGAAATAGTTTCATTGCGGATTCCCCTCTTCCAGGAAGCGGAGCTTTTGCGCGTTGGGCGGTGGCGTGAATTCAAAAACACTCGCCTGAATATCGGGCGTTTCGTTCCAATTGAGAACAGCTGTCATACGCGGGCGGGTCTGATCGTCACGATCCACAAGCGAGACCTTGAGGGGCAAAGGTGGGCCGTCTGAAGCAATCCAGACTTCGAAATCCTGATCACTGGTGCGGTAAGCCCAATGATCCGTTGGCTTGCCATTCACCGTTGCATTACCAGCGTGAAAGCCTTCGACAATCTCTTTGATAGGCGCGTCTGGTGTGCCCCAAGCAAATAAATCCGCCAATGGGAAAGTCAGATGATATTTCTGAGCGGCTTCTTCAAGCGTTTCCTTGATCGTCGCGGGTGCTGGAGCCTGAGCATAAGTATTGCTGTTTGGCGAAACGTAGGTGAACGTCGTTCCGTTATAAATGAACTCACCCTGCACCACATCAGTTTTCAGATCGATACGGAGTTTGTTCGGTCTTTCAACCTCATAGGTAATCTCGCCGCCAATCTCCAGTTTCTGGTCGGTATCCAGAACGGCGTCCACAATCGTTTGAGATTCGAGGGAAAATTTCTGCAAGGATTGCAAATGCTTCCCCATATTCTCTAAGGCTTGAATCGAAGCGGGTTCGATCCTGTCGGAAGCAGCCTTGCCGTCTTGTGCGGCAGATATGGTAATCATGCCGAGCAAGAATAGCCCGCTGACTGTACATCGGAGAATGCGCCTGTTGATCGGCATTGGAGTCCTCCTTGAGTGTTTATGGACTGCGGATAATGGCACGTGGAATGAAAGGTCATTCGAAGGCATAGACCTTCTTCCAATCATTCTTCATGTCGACGATGACCCAATTTCGTTTCGGCGCTTCGGTCAGAGCTTTGTCCAGCTTGCCGAATGACGACTGCCGGTCATAGGCATATTCCCGGTCTCCGTCGGTGTGATGGATGATGATACCGAGGCTGTTGGGAGAGGTGGTGCCCCAACGCAGCATTTCGTAATCACCATCGGAGTTGCCAGCGATAAAAATCGGCTTCTTGCCGATGATGCGATTGATGCCCACCGGTTTGCCGGGACCATCATCGATGAAATCGACCTCCGGCAAGCGTTTCAGGACGGGCTGGTCATTCTCGACGGCATATTGGGTTTTGATACTGCTGCCGATCACCTGCTCCGCAGGAATGCCATAGGCCTTTTCGGTCATGGGACGCATGAATTCCACGCCACCGCCTGACACGATGAATGTTTTGAAGTCATGAGCGCGCAAATAATCAAGCAGCTCACGCATAGGCAGGAATGTCATTTCCGTAAAGGGCTTACCTGTCTTTGGGTGTTTCGCCGTTGCGTACCAATCTGTGACGATCTTGTTGAACTCGTCCGTTGTCATGCCGGCATGGGTCGCCATGCCAAGCTCCACCACGCCCTTCTCGCCACTTTTCGCGATACCTGCCAGATCGCCGTTGAGGATGGATTTGAACGGTTCCGTGGTGTTCCATTCCGGATGATCGGGAGCCAGTGCCTTGACCCGAACCAGCATGAAAGCCAACTGAAAATAATAGGGTTGCTCCGTCCAGAGTGTGCCGTCATTGTCGAACACGGCAATTCGGTCAACAGGTGCTACATAATCTTTATTGCCTTCCTTCGTTACCTTCTCGACGAAGTCGACGATCTGCTGTCTGGATTTACTGTCATTCCAGTTGGAAAGCTCTGCGGCCCATGCTGATGTAGATATCTGCAATGTGACGATCAGCACCAACAGCGTAAGCAAACGCATGAACTTCTCCCTAGTTCGTTGGTCTTTTCACGCACCGAAATCCGACATGGCTTGTGGATGTGTCTTCGGGTTCTGCATGGCGCGCAGCCGGACGATAGCGCCGGCAATAATCAGGCGAACAGAGGTGAGAGCCGCCCTTCAGCACACGTCTGGCGATGCGGATATCGGGTTGCTGTGGGTCCAAACTCGCCAATGCTTCGCCCCCACGGGGGTTGCTGGGTATGCAGCAGGGACTTGCAGCCGGTTGCGCATGTTGCGTTGTCCAGTAATCATTGGTCCATTCCCAGACATTGCCGATCATGTCGTAAACACCATAACCGTTGGCGGGGAATGACCGGACTGGAGATGTTCGCTCACGCCCTGCTGGTTTCGTGCTTTTCACGGGAAATACGCCTTGCCACGTGTTGGCCATGGCAACGCCATCTGGCATCAGTTCGTCGCCCCACGCATATTCCACGTCCTCGTGCCCACCTTTGGCTGCGAACTCGAATTCTGCCTCGGTTGGCAAATCAAGACCCGCCCACTGAGCATAGGCAAGTGCATCACAATGGGCCACGTGAACGACAGGATGATCGAGCTTACCGCGTAAATCGCTGAGCCCGCCCAATGGCTTGCGCCAGTTTGCTCCGAATTTGAATTTCCACCATTGGCCTATATCGCAACCTTCGACCCGCTTTGGCGACGTGAATACAAGTGAGCCTGCGCGCAGCATTTCGGGCAGAGCGCCGGGATAATCCCGTGGATCGGGTGCTTTCTCCGCCATCGTGATATACCCCGTTTCTTCAACGAAGCGGGAAAACTGACGATTGGTGACAGGTGTTGTGCTGATCCAAAATCCGTCCACCTTCACCGGGTGTCGCGGCGCTTCCTCGGGATAATGGTTGTCCGACCCCATCTGAAACGTCCCGCCTGGAATCCAGGCCATTTCATCTGAAGCCTGCTCGGAATAACGTTTGCTCAAAGCGTTCATACCCATCGTCATCCTCCGCGAAATTGTACAAAGGTTGCCTTGGTGTCGTTCTGGCAGGAAGTACGTTACGGTAAATCAGCAAAGTGTATCAGGGGTTCAGCGCGACAAGGGCAGGTGGCTTTGTGGTGCTTTTACGCGATATACGGTTCTCAACGCCGCGAGCCAGGATACGGCGATCAATCTCTTCCGGGGCGCTATTTCCATAAAGCTGTCGTTGTAGGATCTTGACTTGCGTGGCCAGTGACGTGTCACCTGCTGCCCGCGCCCAATCTTCAAGGGAGGCGTATCCCTTGCGACGCGTCCAGGCTTCCAGCGCAGCGTTGATTTGTGGATAATTCGCCGTTTTGATAATGCGAAGTGTCTGTCTTTTTTGCCTACCGATCGAGTTTCGCCGCCGCTCATTCCATTTGTGCAGAAGCTTCGAAAGCCGCGCCCGATATCGCAAAGCGACGGCCAGAACGACAGCGACCAGAAGCACGGCTAACGCCAATATCCAAAGCACCTGCCGACTTGGCATGTTCTTGTCTGCGGGTTCAACGGGTGTCGCAGATTTCGCTGTATTTGGAGCGACCGTAACGGTTGTCACCGGTAAAGTTGCGATCTGAACTTGCTGTGATTGCACATCAAACCAGTGATAGGAAACCGCCGGTAGCGTGAAAGTGCCAGGCTTGGAAGCCGTGTAGACGATGGTTTCGACGCGACGACTTGCTGTTTGTCGCCCCGCTGGAACATTGTCCGCCACAGTGGCCGGCTTTACATACTGGTCCAGGCCTTGTGAGGTGCCAACATTGACAGGCGGAATGGTGATCGCCACCGTATCCGTTGCGGTAATAGTAAGTGTTCTGACCAGAGCGTCTCCGGTCTGTAATTTATCCGGAGGCCTATCGAAACTTTGTGTCAGTTCCAGAGACCCGGCAGCAAATTCAGGCTGTCCATCCTGTTGGGCAGCGTCGACGCTGAAGGACATCGGTGCGCTCGTCGCTGTTGTGTGCTTGCGATTTCCATCCTCAAGATAGTCGAACGAAATCTCGATTGCGGGAATGCTATAACTCCCGCTGACTTGGGGTATAATAGAATAGCGCTTTTGAATGCCGCTGAATTGAACGCCATTTATGGTGTCTGTGACGTTCTGGGATCGTTCATCAGGCAATGTCACCAGAGCGTGCGGCAGCGCGAACAGGGGGAATTGTGGAGGCGAGGTGAAAAAACCCGGAGCAAGCACATTCAGCACGAGATGAACTTGTTGGCCCGGCACGATTGTGCCGGTTTCTTCGATCTTGGCACGTATGATAGGTTCCTGCGCTGAGGCATCACTGACGAGAAATTGGGTTGTCAGAAGAAGGCCGAAACCGATGAGGCGAAACAAAATCCTCATTTGGTACCGCCTTCTGCTTCAATCGAAAACCGGCGTGCCAGCATGGCGGCCGGGCTGACAGCAATGTTTTTGATCCACATCTGAGAAGTTTGTTCAGACATGGCAATTTCAACATCTTTGCCTTCTTTGCCCTTGTCATCAAACTGGACGCTGTCAGGCTTCAAATCGGGATCTTCTGTCTGATCCTGCTCCTCATTCTGCTGTGCTTGCAGGAGACGTTTTGCCGTCGCGAGATTGGCCTGAACATCTTCCGACTTTGGGTTTGCCTGAAGTGCTTTCTCGTATGCGGAAACAGCTTCAGCGAATTTCTTCAGATGCATCAGCGCATTGCCTTGGTTGTACCAGCTCTGCGGGCTGTCGATGATGGCAAATGCATTGATGGCTCCCTGATAATTCCCGGCCCGGTATTCGGCGACACCACGCCACATGGGATTGCGAAACAACTTCGCGGCTTTGGAAAAATCTTTGTTTTGAAAAGCAATTCGTCCCTGCTGGTCCTGCGTCAGCCACATATCTTCGAATGAACCAGCGCTTGCCGGATCGTTTCCGATTAAATGAATGGCAATGATCATGCCGCCAAGTCTGACAACCCAGCCGCGTCGGAACGTGAGGGCAAACAGCAGCGCCGCCGGGATGAGAAACCACCATCCGCTGTCGCGCCATCGGCTTTCCTTATCCGATTGCTGTTGTGCAAAGTTTCCCTGTATCTGTGCCGTAATCCATCGAACATCGGCATCGTCGTCAGTGACGGTTGTGACTGCAATAGTGTTTGAGGCGCGCAGTTGTGCCATGCTTTCAGCATCGAGTTTGGTAACGAGGCGCGTACCACTGTCTGATGAAAGAAAGCCACCGTCGCCGGTCTTGATCGGCCCACCATCCGCCGTACTGATGATCAACACCACAACGCCATTATCCCGTTCATCGCCCAGCGATTTGATGGCTGAGGTTTCTACTCCGTCTGTCATGAACAATATTGTTCCGGAAGAACCGTCTTCTTTCAGTAGTGCGGCTGCGCGGATAAGTGCTGCGCCCGTATCCTTTCCGGGACGCGGCATGATGCTCGTTGAAAGCGCATCGGTATAGGATTCAATCAGATCGGCGTCATCGGTGAGGGGCAACACCAGATGTGCTGTGCCTGCGTAAGCAATCACGGCCGTTCTAGCCCCAGCGCGACTTGCCAGAATATCGTGGATTTTGAGCTTGGCCCTTTCGATGCGGCTGGGGCTGACGTCAATGGCATCCATTGTTTGTGAAAGATCGACCGCGATCACCAGTGATGCCGTGTCATGCACGAAAGGGGGTGTTTCCTTATCCCAGCTTGGACCGGCGATTGCGAGGATCATGATGACCATAATGAGCGCCAGAAGTGTCGCTGGCTGAAAACGTCGCTCGCTGTCTCCTTCGATAACCAGTCGCTCAAGCAGATGTGGAGCAATCATGTTCTTCCACTTCTGCCTGACGTTTGAAGACCGCGCGGCAAGCCAAACCAAGACAAGCGGCAGTATCAATAAAATTAGCCAGGCCGGGCGGAGGAAGTGAAAGTCGGAGGTCATGCCGCTGTTCTCCACACCATTCGTGCCTGTGCAACACTAAGGCAAAGAGAAAAGATCAATATCATCAATGAAAGTGCTGCCGGATACTGGAACAGTTCCCGTCGCGGTCGCCATGACAACTCTTTTTGTTCCTGTGGCGTTATACTGTCCAGCATATCGTAGATGGCGGCCAGACTAGGCTGATCCTGACCGAAGGAATAGCGCCCATCCGTTTGCGTGGCGATGGCCTGTAATGTCTGTGTGTCGACCTTATCCTCGCCGGTGGCGTTTGGGTCACCGATTGCGACAGTGTGAATAACGATGTGGTTGTCTTTGGCGATTTCTGCGGCTTTTAGAGGCGGCATCTTGCTCGCAGTATCATTGCCATCGGAGAGCAGGATAAGCACTTTCTCGGGCACATTCGATTTCTCGAACATGCGAATAGCAAGGCCGATGGAGTCGCCCATTGCGGTTCTGGGGCCGGCCTCGCCTGGCACGAGAGAGCCGATCATTGTCCGTATTAAATCGTGGTCCATCGTGAACGGCGCTAGCGGATAGGGGGCGTCGCCAAAGGCAATCAACCCCAGCCGGTCGTTTGTCCGCCTTGCAACAAAGTCCGCTACCACTGTTTTGACGGCGTTGATCCGCGTGTCCAGCGCACCGCTTGGCGTCGCAAAATCGCGTGTGTCCATCGATTGAGAAAGATCGAGAGCCAGCAATATATCGCGCTGCGGTATCGATTTTGTAATCGGCGGTTCGATGAGTTGCGGCCGGGCCAGTGCCAGAACCAGCAAGCCCCAAGCGAGTAAATCAAGGACGATCTGCCACCAGCTTCGCCGCGGAATAATCGATCCCTCCGTTGGTTCAACACCTGCTGCTCGTGCGACATCTTTGAAGAAGGGCAGTCTGATTGAAGCGGTCGATACCCGATGGCTTGGCAGAAGCCACCAGAGAAGCGGCGGTACTGGCAATAGAAGCAGAAGCCACGGATGATCGAGTTCATACATGATGCCTCTCGATCCATAGACGTGCCTGACCGACGATCGCAGACAAGCCCTTTGTCGGTCCCGGCTCATATTCCTGACCCGTCAGGAGTGCCTTCAGATCAGCTCCGAGCGGCTCTGAACTGTGTTGCTCGAGGAAACCAACCCAGCGACTGCCAGATAGAGTTGCGACGTCGATGCGAGGCCATGCGGATAGTGTCGTGCGCTTCAGCAGTTCGGCAACTTCTATCGCCGGTGACCGTGCTGAGAGTGTATTGTTGGAAATGATCTCGAGAGCATGGAGTGCTTCACGCCGATATGCGTTGCGTCGATAGCGGACGAACCATCGAACGATGAAAATGGCAATTGCCAAGAAGAGCAGGGCCGCCAGTAGTCCCCATCCCCATGTTTGCGGCAGCCATGAAATTGGCGGTGGAATAGCAATGTCGTGGAGCGACCTAAGAGCGGTCTCTGTTGCTTGATCCACTATCGCCTCCTTTGGCGCCACATGGACTTCTCAAGGAGGTTGCGTAATTGTGGTGCGGTTTCTTCTGCCGCAGAGATAGGGAGCATGGGAAGCCCGAGCTCGCGTTGCCAGGAGCGGAACTCGCGCCCGCGGTTACGCGCGAAGCTATCGATGGAATTGCGCATCGACCCTTTGCCAAAGGTCAATTCGGCCTGTGTGGTGCCGCCACTGACGACCAGTTCGCCACTCTTCGGCAGATCAAGCAGAAATGGATCATAGACCAACAGGCAGATCACATCATTGCGGCTCGAAATCTGGAGCAGGTAATCGCGTGTCGTATCGTCATGGCCATCGAAGTCGCTGACCACGATCACGAGATAGTCGTGATAGGCTATGGCGCTGACGTGATGCAAAATGTCATTCAACATGGATGGAGCGGGATCAAGCGTGTAGCTGGCTTTGAGCGCGGCGTTTTTCTTCGCAATCTGGCTGGCGAGGCCGATGACCGCATTGCGGCTGCGCTGCGGTTTGATCTGCGCGGTATCCGTGTCGCCGAACACGATGCCACCAACACGGTCACCCGATCCCAGAATACGCCAGGCGCACAGCATTGCGCATTCCGCTGCACATACGGATTTCATGGCGCGTTTGCTGCCGAAAAACATATTGATGCGTTGATCAACGATAAGGAGGGCAGGACGTTCTTTCTCTTCGCTATAGACCCGCACGACCGGCTTCATCGTCCGCGCGGTAACCCGCCAGTCTATGGAGCGGATGTCATCGCCAGGCAGATACTCGCGCAGCTCCTCGAAGGAGAGACCGCGACCACGTACTGCCGAGCGCATCCGGCCCGCAAGCTGACGGTGGCTGGGCGACTTTTGGACGAAGCTGAGATCACGCGCTTGGGCCTCAAGTGCAACGAGCGCAGTGGTATCCACATAAACACCAGTGTCGTCGCTCAAGCCTGCGCTCATGACACGGCCACCAGTTCTGTGATGCGATCAATGATCTGATCGGGCGTGGTGTTTGACGCATGTGCCTCATAGGACAATAGCAGCCGGTGTCGGAAAACATCGTGCACAATCGCTTTGACGTCATCCGGGGTGACAAAATCGCGTCCCCTCAGCCAGGCGTAGGAGCGCGACATACGATCAAGGCCGATCACACCGCGCGGGCTCACACCGACCTGCAACAACTTGGCGAGATCGGCATTATAGCGATCCGGATAACGCGTCGCGAAAACGAGTGCGACCATGTATTTTTCGACCGGCTCGGACACTGTGATCTTGCCGATTTCCTTGCGCGCATCAAAGATGCTCTGCGCCGATAGGCGGGCCGTTTTTTCTTTTGCGGGAGCCTTGTCGTGGGCTTCCTGTTCCTCGCTCCGGTTAAGACGCATGATCGCGGCTTCGGATTTTTCATCGGGATAGTCGACCCGGATATGCAGCAGAAAACGATCCAGTTGCGCTTCGGGCAGAGGGTAGGTCCCTTCCTGCTCAATCGGGTTTTGCGTCGCCATGACCATGAACAGGTCCGGCAATCGATAACTCTTTCCGCCGACAGTTACCTGCCGTTCTTCCATCGCTTCCAGCAAAGCCGATTGAACTTTGGCGGGCGCGCGGTTGATTTCATCGGCAAGAATGAGATTGGCGAAGATCGGGCCTTGTTGAAACTGGAAGGCACTCTTTGTGCCGTCTGAAATATAGATTTCAGAGCCGGTGACATCGGCGGGCAGTAGATCGGGCGTGAACTGGATGCGGGAAAGTTCGGATTCGAGATTTTTCGCCAGGCTTTTGATTGCACGGGTTTTGGCGAGTCCCGGAAGCCCCTCGACCAATATGTGACCATTTGAAATCACGCCCAGCAATAGGCGCTCGACCATTTGCTCCTGCCCGATGACAGATTGGCCCACGCGGTCGCCGAGTTTCAGAATATCATCGCGTGCAGTCATGCTTTGCTCCTGTCGACGAAGAAACGGCACGCGCGGAGGCGCGTGCCGTTGTTTCGAATGTCAGTTCGCTTTGGCCTTTGCGGCGTTCTCTTTGATCTTGGCCTCTACATCGCGAGAGATCTGGTCAATCGAGAAGCTTGCTGGTTCCTGACTAGGTGGATATTCAACGAAGGTCTGAAGGAACTCTGCGGCATGCATCGTCATCTGTGCCAGCTTGAAGTCGTTTCTTGTCAGCCAGTCGAAGTACTGGTCCGAAACGATATCGGCGCGCTCATAGGGATCCATGCGCAGATTGTAGAGCTTGGGGATACGCAGCGGCGTGAAGGGCTGCTGCCAAACTGCAAAGCCGCCCGGGTGCTGCATCTCAACGAAGACCGCTTTCCAGTCGCCAAGGCGATATGCAACGAGAACGCCGTCATCGTTGAAATAGGCGAAATCATTGCGAGCGCTCTTGGATTCTTGCCCTGTAAGGTATGGCAACTGGTTGTAGCCGTCCAGGTGTACCTTGAACTGCTTGCCGCCAATGCTTGTACCCTTCAGAAGACGATCCTTGATATCGGTATCACCCGCAACAGCCATCAAAGTCGGGAACCAGTCTAGACCGGAGAACATGTCGGTGGACACCTGACCGGGCTTGATATGTCCGGGCCACCGCACCATTGCCGGTACACGGAAGGCACCTTCGAAATTGGAATCCTTTTCGTTGCGGAATGGCGAGTTTGCAGCATCCGGCCAGGTGAAGCGGTTCGGTCCATTATCGGTCGTATAGACGACGATGGTGTTGTCCGCGATGCCAAGATCATCCAGCGTCTTCAGGAGTTTTCCGACATCACCGTCATGCTCGATCATGCCGTCGGCATACTCATTGCCGGTCATGCCGCTCTGCCCGATCATTGAAGGGCGAACATGGGTGAACAGATGCATGCGTGTTGTGTTCATCCAGGTAAAGAACGGTTTCTTCTGGTCGACCTGACGTTTTATGAAGTCGATTGCAGCGTCCGTTGTTTCGTCATCGATGGTTTCCATGCGCTTTTTTGTCAGCGCGCCGGTATCCTCGATTTTTCCGTCAGCGCTTGCCTTGAGCACGCCGCGCGGCGAGTTCATCTTGGTGAAGGCTTCGTCATCCTTCGGCCAGTTTGGATTTTCAGGCTCTTCTTCGGCATTCAGGTGATAAAGATTGCCGTAGAATTCGTCGAACCCATGATTGGTTGGCAGATATTCGTCACGGTCGCCCAAGTGGTTCTTACCAAACTGCCCGGTTGCATAACCTAGAGGTTTAAGCGCCTGAGCGAGGGTGACGTCGCGCGCTTGCAGGCCAACGGTTGCCCCTGGCACACCGACTTTCGACAAGCCGGTGCGTTTCGGGGTTTGTCCGGTGATGAAGGATGAGCGTCCAGCGGTACAGCTGTTCTCGGCATAATAGTCCGTGAACATCAGTCCCTCATGCGCGATCCGGTCGATATTCGGTGTACGATATCCCATGACACCGAACGAATAGGCGCTGATGTTCGTCTGGCCGATATCGTCACCGAAGATGACGAGGATGTTCGGCTTTGCCGCGGGTTCTGCAGGCGCATTTTGCTGCGCATGAACGGGTGTTACAACCGTCACAGACGTCATTGTCATGACGAGCGCGGCGGTCGCCGAAAGTAGTCGGCGGATGACGGGCTTCTTCATAGCGCCCTCCTCAAAATGGATTGTATCAACATTCCGTGCTCCTGTTCGCGAGGCAAATTGGGATGTCGTCGATGCTCATATCGATGGCAACTTGAAGAAGCTCGAATAATTCTGGGGCGCTCGTAAGTACGTTACAGTAAATACTCTTGTGCAGGTTCGATTACTGTTGACACCATTTCGCTGGCAGAGATCGAGAGGCCCCCGGTGACACAGGTAGATTTACCGTAACGTACTGCCACGCGCACAAATTGGTGTCATGCTTTACAACCAAATCCGTTGAGGGGAGATCCGTGGACAGTGAACCAGGATAGACCAGTCCGCCGCAACGCCAGCTCTGCATCGAGAAGCGGACTTAGCAAACTCATGTTAAAGCTTCCATCTGTCCGCTCGGAGCTGAAGCAATTCTCCGGGGAGCCGCTGATCGGTCTTTTCGAGGCTTATGACGAAGCTAGCAATATGTTGGAGAGGTTGAGGCGGGATGAAGTTGAAATCACTCCACTTTCCTTGGAATATGAGACAATATGCAAGGAAATAGAAGACGATGTCTTGGAGTATTGCTTATCACATCGCTAGTTCATGCCCCGAAATGGAACATTGTTCTTTAATTATCCGGGAATATTGACAATATTCGTCTGAGGCTTATTTTAATTCCAAACAGCTAATTTATTCTCATGTCGGGTCCGCGAGGGGTGGTATGGCACGGAATAGTAATGCGTTTGATGACCGAGAAATATCAGATGAGGAAATTAAATCTGCGCTGGCTGACCTGACTGCGGACAAGCGGTTTCGTGCCACGGATCGAGGCAAAGCCATACTCAACTACATTGCGGACCTTCATTTCGCGGGCTGTGACGACGGAGTGAAAGGATATTCAATAGCGATTGATGTCCTTGGGCGGCCAGAGAGCTTCGATCCTTCTACCGATCCGATTGTCCGTATCGAAGTCAGCCGTTTGCGCGCTGCTCTGGTACAGTATTATGAGGCTTTCGGCAGAGAAAAGCCGATTGAGATAGAGTTGCCAAAAGGCAAGTATGCATTGGCGTTCAACCGTCGTGCCGATGCCGAAGAGGCAACTTCGGATCCTCTTGTGGGGCAAGCCCCGATCCCGCCTCCGTCAATACCGCCCGCAACATTAAGGCGTCGTTTTAAATATCTCGATCTGGCAGTTGCCAGTTTCGCATTGTTAATCTCTTTGGCACTTGTTTATTTTCTGACCAATCGTTCGACGGATACAGTCAAGCCGACGGTTGCAATCGATTTTAGCCCCGAGAACCCTGCCTTTGATCGAGAGGCTGAAAGTGTTCGCGATTCATTGCTGATCGCGCTTGGCAATTTTCACACACTAGCACTTCGTTCCAACGATACCGGGTCCATTGATCCTCAGATGCGACTTCCCGCCTATACGGTACGCATGCGGTATCGGGTTGAAGACCAAACCAGAAGCATCTGGTGGCAGGTCAATGACGAGGTCAAGAACGTCATTGTGAGTTCAGGTGTGGAAGAGGTGCCGGGATCAGGATTGACCGCGGAGCAGGTGCGGGCGGAACTGTCGTCCGGGCTTTCACAAAAGTTGGCCGCCTCAACGGGCGTAATCAATAACCGGATCGCTTCGGATGTGAAGAGCCAGTTCTTTGGCAATGTCTGTGTTCTGAAAGCAGAAATATCGTTGGCGAAAGGTCAGGTACAATCAGACGCCCAAAATTGTCTTGAACGGACGCTGAAGTATGATCCGCGACAGACGGACGCGATGGCCGCTCTTTCCCGCCTTCTTGTCAATTCCAGCGGGTCGGTTATCGCCAAAGATGTGCTCGACCGTAGCCTGGAACTTGCTCAGGACGCTGTCTCTATCGCACCATGGTCAGATCGAGCCGAATTTGCCCTGATGGAAGCCAATTTTCGCAAAGGCAGGATAGAGGATGCGCTGGAGGCTGGAAAGCGCGCCGTAGCTCTTAATCCCAATAATCTGGAGGTAAAGGCGACCCTGGCACTTGCCTTGTTTGCTAACCAGAACTGGGATCAAGCTATTGCTTTGATTAACGAAAGCGAACAGCAGAAGCGTAATATGGCATTGAAAGCGCGTACAGTTCTCGCGCTTGATGCTGCCCGGCGTGGTAACTGGCATGATGTATTGTTGTTTGCCAATCAATTGCCGCCGCAGAATGATCTGGCAGTTGGATTTCGCTTGGCGGCGCTCGTTCAGTTGAGGCCGACTGAAGCGACAGCGGAGTTGAAGGATGTGACGCAGTCTAATCCCGGTCTGCATCAGGCTGTCGGCAACGAGCTGGAAGGAATGAGCGTTCCACGTATGGTTGCGAATGTCATTATGGATCAAATCCAGATTGGGCAGACGAGGGCCGAGCTGCCCGAGCCGACTGTGCGGAATTAAGTATCGAGCTTGTCTAAGCCGTTGGATGATCGTCGCGTCGAGCCATTGTTTTTAAAAGTTGAAATACGAAGACCTTCGTCGGTGGGGATTTACCGTAACGTACTTAATAAACATTGCGTGAAAAGCGAAAAGAAACGAGTATTGCTAAAAATTAGTATGCGCAGATTCGTAAAGAATACTGAGCATGTTGCTCGTGGTCGAGGGGATGTCATGGGTCGAATTTCTCTGCATATGCTGGCACTGGGGGCACTTGCGGGATCGCTTCTTGTTCCGTCTGTTGCGATGAGTGCGGAAGGAGGGGCGGGTTTCTACCTGTTGGGATCGAAGGGTCCCGCAGCGGGCATAACACCTCCTCCGGGCGTCTATTTTCAGAACGACTTTTATTATTATCGGGGAGATCTTGGCGGAAATAAAAGCCTTCCGACAGGCGGCAAACTGGCCGTCGGTGTAACGGGCACGGCAGCCATCGAGATTCCGACCGTGATGTGGGTCTTACCGGAAACCATTGCGGGAGGCTCTCTCGGTTTGGGCGCATCGCTGCCATTTGGATGGAAGAAGACCGAAGCCGATGTCGTTTTGAATGGTCCGCGCGTCGGCGAGGTTTCGAGGGGCGTACGGGATACGGTGTTTACCATTGGTGACCCCATCGTCAGTGGGTTCCTTGGGTGGCAGACCGGTAACTTCCACTATCAGGTCGGTACATTGGTCAATGTACCTATTGGCGACTATCAGGATGCCGAGATTTCAAATATCGCTTTCCACCATTGGGGCGCAGACATATTTGCCGCCGGAACCTGGTTGGACCCTGCTATCGGTTGGGATCTCTCCGGTGTGGTCGGTATAACATTCAATGCGGAAAATCCTGCTACGGATTATAGAACTGGTAACGAGTTCCATTTTGAATGGGCAGCGGTAAAACACTTCAATGCCAAATTCGATGCGGGATTGATTGGCTATTACTATCAGCAGCTCTCTGGCGATAGTGGAGATGGGGCCGCCGCCCCTTTCAAGGGCCGTGTGGCGGCCATAGGAGCGACAGCTGGCTGGAACTTTGAGCTGGGGGAAACCCCGCTTTCTGCCCGCGTTAAATATTTCCATGAATTCGCGGCTGAAAACCGAGCGGAAGGTGATGCAGTTATCCTGACATTGTCGATGCCGTTATCGATCAAAAAGCCAATGGCTTCAGCAGATTGAAGAAAAGCAATTTAAACGGGCCATGTGCGTTTCTTTCGAAGGCATTCTACAAACCACAGGTTTCACCATGGCATGATGTGGGAGATGGCTATGCATATCAGATCATTCAATCCCGCCGGATTGGTGGGCGTGGTCGGGATGATATTTGCGGTCCTGACTTGCTCGTCGGCGAATGCGCAGAACGATAAGTTAAGTGGGTTTCCGGCCATGGTGCTGGGCGGGCAGACAGCCAAAGCGACTATCGTTCAATTTAGCGTTCCTTTTGATAATCTTATCAGATTGGCCGACAAGGATGTATCGCTTGGAAAAACAAAACTCGATGAAATTCAAGCACTCGCTGGAGGCGCCGTTCAGGGCCATAGCACGTCATCGGGTAAAACCGCTTGGCTTTGTTACGAGATAACCGGTGATAATTTACCCCGTCGCATCTGGTTTATATCGGACGGTTTGAACAAGAAGAAGGGCGATGGCGCCATTCTTAATCTGATCGCAGCTGAAGTTATAACGGATAAGTCAGCCAAATGTGGGCAGCCCAGTATCGATCTGTCGAACCTCGAACTGCCAATTCCAGCTTTGAAAGATGACAAACGTGCTCTGGAAAAACGCCTGGGCAAGGTAAAAGCCAAGCAATTTGCACGCTATTCAAACGAGCATAAAGTTTCAGGCGAGACGGTGGAGCAATCGCTTGTTTATCGCCTTGATGGCGACCGGATTACCGGGGTGGCGTTCTCACAGGCCACGGCACAATAAAGATTTTATTTTCAAACATGTTTTGGTTTGAATTGGACGCAGGTGTAGAGGCCGCTGATGGGAAACCGCGTGACCACAGATTTGATCATCCGAACGAGAATTGGTGGAAAAGTCGGGCAGCTTATTTTAGGCGGTGTGGTTTCTATCCTATTGATAACGTCGCCGTCCCTTGCTCAGTCTTCAAATGACGATGTCGATGAGTTGGCCCGAAAAGTCTCCAATCCGGCTTCATTCATGATCAGCGTGCCGGTGCATTCTGATCTCGATTTCGGCCGGCGAACCGGAAAGGTGCGCGGCTTCTCTCTGGATATCGAGCCGGTGATACCAATGCGATTTAATGATCGTTGGAATGTCATTTCTCATACAGACATTCCTCTCGTCTATACCAACCCGTTTGGCGAGGGCGGTAGCACTTACGGGCTAGGCGATATCACACAAACTTTCTCATTCACCCCGGCGGCTCATGGCCCGCTAATCTGGGCAATTGGACCGCAGTTTTCTTTTCCAACGGCTACAGATGATCTGCTGGGGTCCGGTAAGTTCTCTCTCGGCCCATCGGGCTTGCTGCTTTATCAAACCAGTTCGGTCACGACCGGTATGTCGGCAAATCATATTTGGTCGGTACTCGGTGCCGGTAGTAGGGCGGACGTAAATCAGACAGAGTTGCAACCGTTTATCGCGTGGCATATCGGTAAAGGCAGGACGATATCGGCCAATCTAGATGCCGACTATGACTGGACAGCCGATCAATGGACTGTTCCTGTTTCGGGCTCGTTCTCAAAGATCGTAAAGGTTGACGATCAGACCATGAGCCTGTCGCTGGGGGCCAAATACTGGCTCGAGGGTCCAGAGGAAGGCCCCAAATGGGGTATAAAGGCTGGCGTTACTTTCCTGTTCCCCCAAACCGTTAAATAGTGTCTTAGATGCTGGAACACTGTGTGCTTCGACAAGCTTTGCAAAGTCAAAACATGAGCGCAACAAGACGACAGGTCTTAGAGGTTCGCGACCTTTTTTAAATCATCAATGGCTCCGGGTGCTGAGGCAAATACATGGCTGCCTTTCATAATGTTTTCTCCATCGACCGGGAATGGATGGGCATAACCGCCTGCTTCGCGCACGAGGCAAAATCCAGCCATGCAATCCCAAGCGTGCATGTATGGTTCATAGTAGCCCACGAGCCTGCCTGCTGCGACATAGGCAATCATCAAAGCGCCTGAACCGTTGCGAATGAAAGTACCGCCGGCTTCCAGAAGGTTCTCCACGATCTTGGCCACGGTTTGTGGAGTAACGTAGTTATTTGCGCCGATGCCGGTAACAGCGTTTTGAATGGTCTTCGTTGAATCAAGTTTCAGTGCCTTGCCGTTGAGTGTCGCACCAAGACCTTTTGCAGAAGCATACAGCTCATCAAAACAAGGCGCTTTGATAACACCAATGACAGGTTCACCATCCTTCATAACGGCAATCGAAACGCACCAGTTCGGCATACCATTGACGAAGGGGCTGGTTCCATCAATAGGATCCACCACCCACGTATAACCAGACGATCCTTCGTCTAGCCCATATTCCTCGCCGAGAAAGCCATCGTCTGAAAATTTTTCTGAAACCAGCGTGCGAATAAGCTGTTCCACATCACGGTCAGCGATGGAGACCACATCTTGCGGATCGCGCTTGAATTCAATAGTGAGTGCCTCGCGATTGTTGAAATAATCGAGTGCCTTAGCGCCAGCGGCTAATGCAATGTCTTTGGCAAGAGCCAGTCGCGCTTCCAGTTCCTGATTGTTATGGTTCGTCATTTTCTGCTTTCGTCGGAAATAGAGATGGCTACTACGGTCTATTGACTGATAAGGGCGAGTCCACGTGTCTTGAAGTGTATCGAGACGTCGGTGAGTGGCGGCAAGGCCTGCTCCGCTTCTGGATCGACTATGAAGAGTTTGCCATGTTCGGTTTCGATCTCATATTCAATGTGATCTCCCAGATAAGCGGCGTGCGCGATACGGCCCGGAAAATCACCACCAGCCATCGGCTGCAAATTGACAGCGTTCGGGCGGATCGCCAGTTGTGCAGGCCCAGTTCTGGCATTGCGCGCAGCGACACGGTGCGTCAGTGCGCCGATCCGGATAACGGCTTCGTTGTTTTTGGTGGAAATCACTTCGCAGGGAACCACATTCGCCTCTCCCATAAAATCGGCGATGAAAGCGGAGGCCGGTGACTCATAAAGGTCACGCGGGCTGCCTTTCTGAGCAATATTGCCTTCCTTCATCACGATGATGGTATCTGAAACAGCCAGCGCTTCGTCCTGATCATGGGTGACATAGACCGCCGTAAATCCAAGGCGTTGTTGCAACTCACGGATTTCCGTTCGTACGCGTCGGCGCAGTCGCGCATCAAGATTGGAAAGCGGCTCATCGAGAAGCAGAACCTGTGGTTCCAGTACCAAAGCACGAGCCACAGCCACACGCTGCTGTTGCCCGCCCGAAAGTTCCGCAGGCAGGCGATGGCCCATACCGGCCAGACCAACCAACTTCAGTCCTTCTTCCGCACGTTCACGCGCCTCTGCCTTCTTGAAGCCGGAAGATTCCAAGCCATAGGCAACATTGTCCAGCGAGCTCATATGTGGAAACAGCGCGTAAGACTGGAACACCATGGAAACGTCGCGTTCATTGGCAGGGAGATTTGTGACGTCTTTTCCACCGATCAGAATGCGTCCCGACGTTGGGTGTTCCAGCCCGGCGAGCAGGCGCAGGGTGGTTGTCTTACCGCAGCCGGATGGTCCCAGCAGGGTGACCAGTGTTCCCGGCTCAACAATGAGGGACAAGTCAGGCAGGGCGGTGAAGCTTCCAAATTTTTTGGAGACGTTCTCGAAAGTCACGGAGCCGGGACGGATCGTAGTCATGCTACTTTCTCCTGATTAACGGTTTTGACGGGCGTGACTGCGGCAACACGGTTTTCTCGTCTGAGTTTTCGTTCGCCGACAAGCATCTGGAACCCAGTGATGATGACGATCATCACAACAATCAGCATTGAGGAGTAAGCGATGGCGACCCCGAATTCGCCATTTTCGACAAGGCCAACGATATAGGATGTTGCCATATTGTATTGGGCCGAGACCAGAAAGATCACAGCACTGATTGACGTGATGGCGCGCACAAATGAATAGACCAATGCGGCGGTAATGGCCGGGCGCAAAAGCGGCAGAATGACTTTACGAATGGTCCGGAAACTGTTGGCCCGCAAAGTCAGCGATGCTTCGTCGAGGCTTTTGTCGAGCTGGCTCATTGCCGCGACGCCTCCGCGAACGCCTACTGGCATGTTACGGAAGACAAAGCAGGCGATAAGGATTGCCGCAGTGCCCGTCATTTCGAGTGGCGGCAGATTAAACGCCATAATGTAGCTGACGCCAATCACGGTGCCGGGAATTGCAAAGCTCAGCATCAGCGCAAATTCGAACACATTACGCCCAACAAAACGCTGGCGGACAATCAGATAGGCAGTGAGCAGGCCAACGGCGGCTGTAAGCGGTGCTGAGAGCAGAGAGATTTCCATCGTGGTCCAGAACGAGTTCCAAGCGACGCCGGTCCATGCGATGCCGTTTTCGGTCCAACTAATGGAAAAAGCGCGTGCATAGTGCTCCAGCGTCAGGGTGTTATCCAGCCCCCACTGGCGCACAAAGCCGCCAATGAGGATCATGAGATAAACGATGACGGTGAACATCATCCATGGAATGACCAGTGCATAGACGCCGATTTTCAATCCACGCGGCAGGGCGGCGTGCACGCCTGAATCGCCCTTGCCGGTAACGGTCGCAAAATTCTTGCCCGCCAGCCAAAGGCGCTGGATAAGGAAGGCACTCAGCGTGAAGCATAGAAGCACCATGGCCAGCACGGCTGCGCGCGATGGATCGTTTTGTGCGCCGACCACCACGAAGAAGATTTCGGTCGACAACACTCCGTTGCTACCGCCCAGCACCATGGGGTTGCCGAAGTCGGCCATGCTTTCGATGAATGCGATCAGAAAAGCATTGGCAAGACCTGGCGCCATTAAAGGCAGCGAAACTCTGCGGAATGTGCGCCAACGGTCGGCTCGCAATGTTTGCGACGCTTCTTCCATTGACGGTGACACGCCTTCAACAACGCCGATGAGAACCAGAAAGGAGATTGGCGTGAAGGACAGAACCTGCGCGATCCAGATGCCGGTGAGACCATAGAGCCAGCGACCCGGCTCGACACCGAATATGTTAGAGATCTGTTCGGTTACCACGCCTGCGCGTCCGAACAATAATGTCAGTGCGAGACCGACAACGAATGGCGGTGTGATGATCGGAAGGATGGTCAGAAGCCGAAGCCCCTTTTTGAAGGGGAAGGCGGTTCGCGTGGCAACGAGCGCGAAAGCGAGGCCTAGTAGTGTCGAGCCAGATGCTGTCATCAACGCAAGCCACAATGTGCGCCATGCGACACCGCAGCGTCCTTCTCCAACAATGCAGGCGAAACTCCAGATCGAGGCGTCTTGTATGTTCCCGATGAAACCTTCCGGTTTGAACAAACCATCGAAATCCTGAACGGAGCCAGCAAACATACTGAGCACTGGATAGAATACAAACACGCCTACCAAAGCGACGAGCAAGGTGATCGAGGAGACGACAAAAGCATCGCCTTTCATGACGCCGCGCTCTGCAAGACCGAACGAGAAAATCAGTAGAAAACTAAGGCAGATCAGAAGAGCGCCGGCACCGAAGGCCGGTTGCCCATCAACGAGCGGACCGAATAGATTTTCGCTGATTGTCCAGTTCCAACCAGAAATGCCGATTGCCAGCCCTTGAAGGACGAGGAACAGAAGGCCAATTAGGCTTGCCCAGATCAGAATGGGACTGCGACTGCCCACGGGCAATGCGATGCGGGCAAATGCACAAACGAGCATCAAAGCGACGGGTATGCCAAGCCAATGGCGAGAAAAGGCAAATATCTGCAAAATTCCGGGTGCGGTAGCACTTTCGCTGAACATGTCCGCGAGCCAGCCGAAGCTCAAGAAGCCATCTTCTATGCGATACCATGGCAATAGAACGAAGGCGACCAGTGCAAGCGCCAGGACGATATCCAGTCTGCGATTTTGCTGAACCATGGGTGCCCGCTTCCCTTCGTGTTTCAGATTTACAGCGATGACCGGTTTAGGTTTTCGCCGCAAAGCCATTCAGGGCAGGCGCGTTGCCAGTAGCGGCAACGCGTCCAAACGACGATAGAAAGTTCAAAGCAGGATCAATTGGCGTGCGCGCCAATTTCCTTGTCCCATCGCTCCAGAAGCTCTTTGCGCTTGGCGGGATCACCATAGGTCTTGAAGTCATAATCGATGAGCTTGATATCCTCAAAGCGCGGTGATTCTTTTGGTACTTCGGCGGACTTGTTCGACGGAAGCTGGAAGGATTTGGCATCCTTCATATGAGATTGAACATCTGCCGTGAGCGCCCAGTCATACCACTTCTTCGCATTGTCGAGGTTCTTGGCACCTTTGACGATGGACATGGAGCCGATTTCATAGCCTGTTCCTTCGCAAGGAGCGATCGATTTGACCGGGAACCCTTCGGCAGTCATCGACACAGCGTCATGCATGAAAACAATGCCAATGCCTGTCTCTCCCCGCGCAGCCGATTTGACGGGCGCTGAACCAGATTTGGTATATTGAGAAACGTTCTCGTTGAGTTTCTTCAGGTAATCATAGGCCTTGTCCTCACCCATGATCTGCACCAGCGTTGCAAGCGCAGTATAGGCAGTGCCGGAAGAGTTGGGGTTGGCCATCTGAATTTCGCCCTTGTAGGACGCGTCCAGCAAGTCAGCCCAGCATTTGGGTTCTTTCAGCTGCTTTTTGGCCAGAATGTCGGTGTTGTAGCCCCAGCCAAGCGCGCCCGCATAAACGCCGACAGTGCGATAATTGGCGCTTTCCGCCTGTTTCTTGGCCCAGTCCTGCAACTGATCGAGCATCGGTGATTTATATTCCAGCGTCAGCCCTTCAGAGGCAGCCTGCAAATGGGGGTCGCCGGTACCCGCCCACCAGATATCGGTCTTGGGGTTGCGTGCCTCGGCACGAATCTTCGCATAGGTTTCGCCGGAAGAAAGCCGAACCATGTTCACTTTGATGCCGCTATCTTTTTCGAACATGTTCTTCATCTGCTCGCAGATCACGACGTCAGCCGAACAGATCAAATTGAGATTGCCAGCGGCATGTGCTGCGAAAGTTATTGACGATATACCAGCGGCGAGCGCCGCAATCAAAAATGTCGAACGCATTGTTTCCCTCCCAATGTCCGGCGCCTCCACGCCGACGTTTTTGCAAACGTGTGCATAATCTTTGCTTTTTGCGCAGATCTGTCAACGCATTTGTAAAATTCATTCCGAATTTTTGTTAAATGGTTCAATTGTTCTGTTTTAAATTGAAATATGCACAGCCGTGCAGAAGGCTCTGCTCGGCGTATTGCATATGATATATGAAACGTATATGATTCATATAATGGCATTGAACTAGGAGACATTGATGGGTATCGTGAAGATCGGTGACGACCTGCATGAAGAATTGCGTAAGGCGAGCGACGTCATGTGCCGCTCGATCAATGCGCAGGCTGAATATTGGATGAAGATCGGAATGCTGGCGCAGGCCAATCCCGATATGTCGTTCAACGAAATTGTGCAGATGCAGCTGCGTGCGGCACAGGTAGAAATCCCCGTTATGGTCGTTCGGCCATCATGACGAAAACGCCTGCCGAAGTTGAGCAGATGGCGATATCTGGAGCATTGCTGGCTTCTGTGTTTTCGCTTCTGGATCGCACGCCGCTTGCTGGGATGACAACGATGCAGGTCAATGATCTGGTCGAGGAGTTCATTACCGGCGAACTACAGGCGCGGCCTGCCAGTAAAGGGCAGTATGACTATCCATTCGTCCTGAACGCCTCAAAAAACGATGTTGTTTGCCACGGCATGCCGTCCGATGATGACGTCATTGCGAATGGCGAGATCATCAACTTCGATATCACCCTTGAAAGGGGCGGCTATATTGCGGATTCCAGCAAGACTTACATGATTGGCGACGTTGCGCCTTTTGCATCCCGTCTGGTACGCGTGACTTATGAGGCGCTGTGGAAAGGCATTGCGGCGGTGCGTCCCGGCGCGACGCTGGGCGATATTGGTTATGCCATCGAGCGCCATACCAAGCGGCATGACTACAGCGTTGTGCGCGAATATTGCGGGCATGGTATCGGTACGCAAATGCACGAGGAACCGCAGGTTCTCCATTTCGGTAAACCGGGCACCGGAGAACGCTTGCGCGAAGGTATGGTTTTCACCATCGAGCCGATGCTCAATCAGGGGACTGCCAAGGTGAAAACCGAAAAGGATGGCTGGACGGTGGTTACACGCGACGGGAAGCTGTCGGCACAGTTCGAGCACACGGTTGCAGTCACCAGCAATGGTGTACGTGTTCTGACTCTGCGTCCCGACGAAACGAAAATGCTGGCAACTGTAAAACACGCAGTGTGAACGACAAATGGTTGTCGTAAGAATCTGGCATGTCGTTCAAGACTGCTGATCTCGCTATCGATTATGGTCGCGCCGCCATGTCTGGAATTTCCGTTCGAATTCCTCTTTGGTACAGGGGTAAAGTCCAATGATAGCCTCGCCGTTTTTCACCTCTTCCAACACGAAATCTTCGTAGGTTTCCATACCGACACATTCCTCGGCGATTTCCTCGCAAAGATGCGCGGGAATAACCATGACGCCATCGGCATCGCCCACCAGCACGTCACCGGGGAACACTGCTGCGTCGCCGCAGGAAATTGGCACATTGATGTCGATCGCTTCATGCAAGGTCAGATTGGTTGGCGCTGATGCCTTTGCGCAATAAGCGGGCATGGGCAATTCACCAATTCCTGTTACGTCGCGAAAACCGCCGTCCGAGACAATGCCTGCCGCACCGCGCAATGCAAGCCGGGTCACCAGTATCGACCCTGCTGTTGCTGCGCGCGCATCCTTTCGCGCATCCATAACCAGAACCCATCCGGGCGGACAGGTTTCTATGGCGACACGCTGCTTGTGATCCGGGTTGCGGAAGACCGTGATAGGGTTTCGGTCTTCGCGCGCGGGGATATAACGCAAGGTGAAGGCCTGCCCGACCATGTTTTCTGGCTTGCGCGCTACCTGATGCGAGCCTTGAATGAACTGATTGCGCAGGCCACGTTTGTAAAGCGCGGTAGCGACTGAGGCCGTGGAGACCTTCTTCAGCTTGGCGCGGGTTTCGTCGGAGAGAACATATTCGCTCATCGTCTGCCTCTTAATAGATCACCGGTTCATCAACCGGACGGCCAAAGTCGGTTTTCAGAAAATCGAAGTCGCAGCCCTTGTCTGCCTGTTCCACATGTTTGGAAAAGACAAAGCCATAGCCGCGTTCATATTTGGGCTCAGGTGTTCTCCAGGCGGCGCGGCGTTCAGCCAGTTCTTCGTCTGGAACAAGCATGTTGAGGCTGCGGGCGGGAATATCGAGTTCCACCATATCGCCTGTCTTCAGCAGAGCGAGCGGCCCTCCGATGAAGGATTCAGGGGCTACATGAAGAACACAGGCGCCAAAACTGGTTCCTGACATGCGGGCATCGGAAATGCGCACCATATCGCGCAGACCGAGCTTCAAAAGCGCCTTCGGCATCGGGATCATGCCCCATTCCGGCATGCCCGGACCGCCTTGCGGCCCGGCGTTCCGTAATACAAGCACCGTGTCCGGTGCCAGCGGATAATCGGGATCATCAATGATCTTTTTCAGCTCGGGGTAGCTGTCTGCAACCAATGCCGGGCCTTTATGACGATGGAATTTCGGATCGCAGGCCGCGGGCTTGATGACGGCTCCATCGGGGCACAGGTTGCCCTTCAAAACGGCCAGCGAGCCTTCGTGATAAACGGGATTGGACAGCGGACGGATAACATCGTCATTCCAGACTTGTACCTTATCCAACCCTTCCACCAGTGCTTCACCCGTGACGGTTCTCGCGGTGGGGTCTAGCTTGCCGGCGAGTTGCTTCATCAATGCGCGAATGCCACCAGCATAATAAAAATCTTCCATCAGATATGTGGTTCCTGATGGTCGAATATTGGCAATCACTGGCGTCGTGCGCCCGATACGGTCAAGATCGTCAAGTTCCAACGGAATGCCTGCGCGACGCGCCATGGCAATCAGGTGAATGATTGCATTGGTCGAGCATCCGGTCGCCATTGCAACGATAACCGCATTCCTAACCGCAGCAGGCGTTATGATCTGATCAGGCTTCAAATCTTCCCAGACCATCTCGACAATGCGGCGTCCGCATTGGGTAGACATGCGTTGGTGGTTGGCATCGGCAGCTGGAATGGATGATGCGCCGGGAAGGGAGAGCCCCATTGCTTCGGCGATCACTGTCATTGTTGAGGCCGTGCCCATCGTCATGCAGTGACCATAGCTGCGAGCAATGCCGCCTTCGATGCCTTGCCATTCTTCCTTGCCGATAGTGCCAGCGCGGCGTTCATCCCAGAATTTGAACATGTCGGTGCCCGAACCCAGCGTCTTCCCGGCATAATTGCCGCGAAGCATCGGGCCTGCAGGCAGGAAGATAAAGGGCAGGGCGGCGCTCGTGGCACCCATGATGAGTGCTGGTGTGGTCTTGTCGCATCCGCCCATCAGAACAGCGCCATCGACCGGATGAGAGCGCAGCAGTTCTTCGGTCTCCATCGCTAGCATATTGCGATAGAGCATGGTTGTGGGTTTGACATAGCTTTCCGACAGGGACAGTGCGGGCAGTTCGAGGGGGAAGCCGCCGGCCTGCAAGATGCCGCGTTTGACCCATTCCACACGGTCTTTGAAATGGGCATGGCATGGCTGTGCATCCGACCACGTGTTGATGATCGCGATGATCGGCTTGCCCTCCCAGTCCACCGGGTCATAGCCCATCTGCATGGTTCTGGAACGATGACCCGAAGAGCGCTGATCATCCGGCAACATCCAGCGTGCAGAACGCAGATCGGCATATTGCTTTCTGGGCATTTCAAGTTCTCCCCGAAAATTGTCCGGCTCGGCTTATAATCCGCGAGCCAATTTTAGATGTGATTGCAACACTATGAGTTGGTCCACGGAAGCTAGTCATCGCGTGTGTAATCTTTTGCTGTAAACGCGCCGCCCTGATACCGCCGTGTGATCGGATCGCCAGTTTCGGCCAGATTGCCGAAACGTGAGGCGTCGTCCTGCGGCACATATCCGATGCGACTGGCATCGTCTTTTTCCCACCAGCGACCAGCGTTGGCGGAAATTCCCCAGACAACGGCACAGCCGGTTTCGCGCGCTTCGACCGCTCCGATCAAAATCCGCACCAGATCATCCTGTGACAGCCAGGTGGCCAGATGCCGCGCTTCCGTAGGTTCCGGAAGGCATGAACCAATCCGCACATGAACGCTTTCAACGCCATGCTTCTCGAACATCATCTGACCGAGCAGCTCGCCATAAGCCTTGGACAGCCCGTAATAGCCATCGGGTTTGAAAGGATGATCGCTGTTCAGAACAACGTCGCGTTCGTAGAAACCGATCGTGTGATTGGAGCTGGCGAAAATCACCCGTTGTTTTTCCGCACGCGCCGCCTCGAAAATATGTGTGACGCCGAGAAGGTTGGCACGGGCGATCAGTTCATAGGGTTTTTCGATACTGATGCCGCCAAAATGCAATATCGCATCGGTTCCGCGAACCAGCTCGGCAACCGCATCGGCGTTGCTCAAATCCGCCTGAATGAATTCTGCGTCTTCGGGCAATGCGTCGGGAAAAGGCTCAATATCGGTCAGGCGCAGGCGGTATCCGGCATGCGAAAGTTTCCGGGTCAGCATGCGGCCAAGATTACCTGAGGCGCCGGTCAAAAGGAGGTGTTTCATTGGGTCAAATTCCCTTCATACGGGCCACTTTTGCCCCGGCAACTGCGATGGTTGCGAGATGCACGCCGCCGGAATGGGGGGCTGATGCCAATTTATCGGCCGATCCAAGGCGGTGCGACGTCAGCGCAATCTGCTTCAGATCGGGACCGCAGAAACAAGGCATTGTCGGAGAGGGAACCGGGACGGGAAAACTGGCAAGCAGAGTTCCATCCGCGTCGAAGCGGTTCAAGACGCCAGCGGATACGCCAGCGCTCCAGTAGGTGCCGTCAGCATCGCAAGCGCCACCGTCCGGCCTGCCGGTTTCTTCGTCGAGATTACGAATGCGTTTGCGGTCACCCAGATGGCCCGTGGCCGGGTTGAACTCATAGCGGTCGATCCATGGACCACGAGAATCCGTGTGGAACATGGTGGTTCCGTCTGGTGTCCAGGCGAGACCATTCGAAACTTCAATATCGCCTGCCATAATCTGGGCATGCCCGTTGGCGGTTATCCGGTAGAGCTTTGCAATGGGCTGCCGTGTTGGACGACAATCCATACTGCCAATCCATAGCGCCCCATCGGGACCAATCTTACCGTCATTCAGACGTGACGTGTCAGGCTCGTCATAGCCGTTCCAGAGTGTCTGTCTGTCACAGCTATCCGGGTCGAACAGAATAACTTCTCGGGCCAGAGCCACAATCAGCTTGCCACTCTCTGCAAGAGCCACACAGGGAACTTCGCTTTCAAAAGTCCACTCACGCACGGGACCCTTTTCGAGGTCAATTTCGTAAACCTTGCGCCCATTGATATCGCACGCAAAGAGCGTTGCCCTTCGCTCGTCCCAGACGGGACTTTCCATCAGTTCCCCGCGCAGATCAGCAATGCAGTGAAACGGTCCAATCATAATGCGTTCGTCTTTCTGCGGATAACGTCAGGGTGTTCGAGAACAAATTCAGAGAGTGCAAGGCCGAGCCCGGCACCTTCAAAAGGATAGATCAGCCCGTTTTCGATGCGCGGCATCACTGTGACCAGATCGCGATACCACGAGGTGTAATAGGCGCGAACAGACTCCTGATAGATGGCATTGGGCGCATTGAGCGACAGATGAATCGAGGCTGCGAAAACGACAGGACCCGTGCAGTCATGTGGCGCAATGGGGCGCTGGAAAGCTTCGGCCATAGTGGCGATTTTCTTCGCTTCGGAAAGTCCGCCGCACCATGAAATATCCAGCATGACATAATCGGAAGCATCGGCGCGCAGAACGTCAAGGAATTGCGCGCGGGTTGCCATTGTCTCGCTGGCGCAAACCGAAATACCGGATTTCTGCGCATAGACCGCAAGTGCTTGCGGGTTCATCATCTTGATCGGGTCTTCCGACCAGAATGGACGGAACGCTTTTAGTTCCCGTGCAATTGTTAGCGCAGAAGTGAGGTCCCACATGGAGTGGAATTCGACCATGACCTCCATCCTGTCGCCGACAGTATCGCGTATTTGTCGAAATGGCACGAGGGCCTTGTCCAGATCCTGCGCATGGATGAAATTGCCTCCCGACGCCACAGCAAATGGATCGAACGGCCAGATTTTCATGGCTGTAATGCCTTCGGAAAGGAGGCTTTCGGCCAGCGCTCCCGCATCGCGATGAAAGGCAAGCTGGTCTTCGTAAGGCCCTTCCGTGCCTTCGTCCGTATCGCCGATATAGCGCCGCGAGCCGCTCTTGTTATAGGTGTAGCCTGCACAGGTATTGTAAGTACGGATGGATTGCCGCGACAGCCCACCCAGCAGTTGGTGGATTGGCTGTCCGGTGACCTTTCCAAAAATATCCCAAAGTGCGATATCGATGGCAGAAGCGGCGCGGATTTCCACACCGGAAGATCGAAAGCCGACATAGGGCTCCAACAGCAGTTTGGATATCCGGTCGATCTCAAGCGGGTTCTGGCCGATCAGTTGCGGCGCAATATCACTATGAATATAGGCAGCCACGGCATTCGCGCCGCGAAATGTCTCGCCCAGACCCACGATGCCTTCATCAGTGTGGATTTGAACCCACAAGATGTTGTTCAGGTGCGGTAACTGCACCGTTTCGACAGCCGTGATCTTCATCAGAGGCTCCTGTTCAGTCTTGCACGCTAATGCGCGGATGGTTGACGGTTGCGCGCAACAATTTGCGTGGGATTGACGAAGCGCAGGGCCAGAAGGAGCCAGACCAGCGAAGTGACCATATAAATCACGGCCATGGCATCGATGGATTGGACGGAGCGAACACCGGCAGCGAACACCGAATAGTAAAGTGCCACCACAAGTGTTTGCGATGTGGGACCTGCTGTCAGGAAGGTCAGTTCAAACATGGCCACAGTTCGCACCAGAACCAGAAGCATGGCCGCCAGAACTCCGGGTAAAAGCATGGGCAGAAGCACATGGATGAAGAGTTTGAATGTCCCGGCACCAAAAACACGCGCTGCGGCTTCGACCTTAGGGTCGATCTGCTCGATGAACGGGATCATAACGAGAATGACAAAAGGTACGGTCGGTACGAGATTGGCAAGAACGACACCCCAGAATGTTCCACCGACACCGAATTTATAGAGAACGGTTGCAAGTGGTATCCCGAAGGTTATCGGTGGTACGAGCAGGGGCAAAAGGAAAATCAGCAACACGAATTTCTTGCCGGGAAAATCGCGTCGAGCCATCGCGTAGGCAGCGGTTACGCCGAGAATGCCGGATAGAATAACAACGGCAAAGACCACCTGAAACGTTACCAGCAAGACCTGATCCAGCTGAAATTCGGCCCAAGCCGCCGCATACCAACGCGTCGTGAAAGCGTCCGGCAACCAGGTGCCAAGCCAGCGCGTGCCGAAACTCGATACGACCACAGCCGTGATGACCGCCAGTACATTGAGAACGAAGAAGCCGGTCAGAAGCCAGACAACCGTGATCCAGAGTTTAGAGAGAAGGGATGTATCGCGAACCATGATTTATCCCTTCCCGCCCGCTGTCGAGCCACGATAGAAAAGCGAGCGGACGCCGAGAAGCGCGCCGACGACGAGCAACTGTACCGCTGCCATGATCATGGCGATCGAAGATGCCATGGAGTCGTCGTACTGCTCGAATGCAGCTTGTGCTGCAGCAATGGATATGACGCGTGTGGGGCCTGATGGAGCGCCCAAGAGCACGGCGGACGGAAAGACGGCAAAAGCCTGAACGAAGGTAAGGCAGGCCGCGACAACCAGTCCCGGCACCAGCAAGGGCAGCATGACATACCGAAAACGCTGCCAGCTATTGGCTCCATGTGTGGCCGCCGCCCGTTCCAATGCAGGGTCGATGCCGGTGATATAGGAGAGCGTCAGTAGAAACGTGAATGGAAAGACGGTTATGACGAGCGAAGCGAAGACACCCCAGTAATTGTTGGTCAGCTTCAGCGGACTGTCGATCAGGCCGATGAAAATCAGTGTGCGACTGAACCAGCCCTGTGGACCGAGATAATTGAGCAGGCCTTCCGCAATCAGAACTGTGCCAAGCGTAATAGGCAGAACAAGGATGGTCGTCAGCAGCCTCTGACGACGCATCAGTCGAACGCGCAGGGCGATCGGCACCGCAAACAACACACTGATAATCGTAACCGGAACGGCAAGCCACAGGGTGGCGCCGATGGTTTTATAGAGAAACGGGTCGGAGAAGAATTTTGCGTAATTGGCGAATGCGCCACCGCCATCCAACGGATTGAACGACAGAACCAGACCATAGAGAAACGGGTAAATGAAGACGCCGATCACAAACAACAGAGCGGGCAGGATCAGCAGCGTCACGCCGTCAAAGCCACGATTGGCCAGCCTTTGTCGCAGCCCAGGTGTCAGTGGAGCTTCGGCATATCGCTCTTGAGCTATATCGGCCATGTCTCAGCCCTCCGCCGGAAAGACAAGCGCATTGGCGGCATCAATGCCAAGTTCAATCTGGCTGCCGGGCTCTACGCCTTTGGGACCGTGAAAGATCAATTCCAGACCCGTTTGCGTGCGTGCTGTGCCCACATATTCACGGCCACGATACTCGATGGTTTCGACAGTTGCCTGTAGGGTGTTCTGATGGGCTGAGCCTGAAACGACATCGTCGCCGCGCGCCATCAAAATGGCTTCGTCTCCGACTTTCAACGTATCGGCCGCCCGCCCGGTCAGTTCACTGCCAGCGACCGCTATCGTCGCTTGTCCGTTTTCTATACGGGTGATCTTACCGGGTAGGGCGTTTCGGAATCCCATGAATGCGGCAACGTCTCTGTAAAGAGGCGCTTCATAAAGCTCGTTGGGTTTGCCAACCTGACGGATCTCACCATCACGCAACACCACGATGCGATCTGCAAGTGACAGGGCTTCATCCTGATCGTGCGTAACGTAGATTGTGGTGGAACCAAGCTGATTATGAATGCGACGGATTTCGGCGCGCATCTCAAGGCGAAGCTTGGCGTCGAGATTGGAAAGCGGTTCGTCCATCAAAACGAGAGGAGGCTCGATCACAATAGCACGGGCAATGGCTACACGCTGTTGTTGGCCGCCAGAGAGTTGTCCGGGGAGCTTTTCTTCCTGTCCTTGCAAGCGCACCAGAGCGAGCGCAGCACGTGAGCGCTTTTCTATTTCGCTTTTGGCCAGCCCGCGCATTTTAAGGCCGAAGCCAACATTCTGCAGGACGTTCATATGCGGAAACAGCGCATAGTTCTGGAAAACCATGCCAAAGCCACGATCCTCCGGCTTTAGCTGGTCGACGCGACGGTTATCGATATAAATGCCGCCACCCGTCGTGCCGAGAAGACCGGCAATGCAATTGAGAGCGGTTGATTTTCCGCAACCGGAAGGGCCGAGAAGTGCGATAAACTCGCCTTTCCGGATGGTGAGGTTGATTTCCCTCAGCGCATTGAAAGTTCCGAATGATCGGCTCATCCGGTCTAGCCGGAGTTCTTGAAAGGACATTGACGCAAACACCATGATTGGTTTGACGATCATGGACCCTTCCGGGCGGGCCGATGCAGCTCGCCCGGAAATGCCCGTTTAAGAGCTTAGCTGGCCGCGACCTCTTCATCCCAGCGCCGGAAAGCGGCTACAAGCGCCTCCGGTTCAAGCGGCAGCTCAATCGGATTGTTGGCGATCCACTCCGCATATTCGGGGCGTCCGAATTCAGTGATGATGTTCTGGCTCTCCTTTGGTGCCATCTCAATCGTAACGTCCTTGACCGCAGGGCCTGGATAGAAATAACCGGCATCGTAAGAATAAGCCTGCTGATCCGGCTTCAATGCGAATTTGATGAACTCCATCAAAACGGCGATCTTTTCTTCCGAAACACCCTTTGGAATTGCAAAATAATGCGCATCGCAAACCCAATGGAAACCCTCAAGCTTGCTGACACCCATCTCCTTCGGCACGACGCCGAGCGCACGCGGATTGATGTCCCAGCCCGTGGTGGTCACCGTCATATCACGAGTGCCTTCGCCCAGTTCCTTCATCAGGGCGCCGGTACCAGCTGGATAATATTCGATGTTCTTGTGCAATTCCTTCAGATAGGCCCAGGTTTTTTCCCAGCCATTGATAGGATCTTTCGGATTGCTGTCGCCGAGAAGATAGGGCAGGCCCATCAGGAATGTGCGACCGGGACCGGAATTGGCGGGACGTGCATAAATGAACTTCTTCGGGTTCTCCTTGGTCCAGGCCAGAAGTTCCTCAGCGTTTTTAGGCGCGGTCCTGACCTTGTCCGGATGGAATTCAAGAAGTGGGCCCGACGGGTAATAAGAAACCACGACACCTTTGCCCTTGGACATTTCCTGCATGCGCCATGCTGGCTCTAGATAGATGTCCTGAAGCTTGGGCAGGCCGTTTTCCGGTAGAGCAATGATATCGGTCCAGATATCGTCCGCAAGTCCTGCCGACAGTGCGTCTGGGCCGACAATGACCAGATCGATATCGACGCGGTTGGCGCGTTGTTGAGCCTTGATCTTTCCCGGAAGTTCAGGCGCTGGCGCTTTGTTGAAAGTAAAACGCGAAACAAGCGCTTTTTGTTCGGATGCAAAATTATCAAATATCGGTTGGGTCAGGGCAAGATTGCCGGCAGCATCGATAACGTTCAATGCTACGGGTGACGACGGCAGCTTTGCCGACTGTGCCCAAACACCTTTCGGCAGCATGACGCCCATGCCCGTTGCAAGCCCGGCCCCCGCCATGAATGTACGGCGTGAAATTCCCTTATTCATGTTCTCCTCCATTTTGGTTCTGCGGTGCGTCCGTCTTCTCCCTGTCAGGACGCCCTGATTTCATCTGTCAGACTAAGCCATCTGTCTCCCAACCCGCGACGATCTGCTGAAGCGTTTCGCGGTCATGCTTTTCAAGTTGCGGCAGCCCCGGAAGCCGGACCTTGCCAACGGCTAGCCCCTGGATTTGCAAAGCTTCCTTGACGACCGTCACATTGGCGCCATTGCGGTATTTTGTGCGCATGGTTTCGAATTCGGCGATGCTCTCAACGAGCGAACGCGCGCGGTTGTAATCACCTGCTTCCAGTGCATTCCACACGGCGAGCGAACGCTTGGGCGCAACATTGACCAGCCCGGATGTGAAGCCGCGTCCACCGAGCGCATAGAAGGGCAGGGCCCAACTTTCCGCAAGGCCGCAAATCCAGGTGGCATCCATTCCTTTTGTTGCTCGGCAGCATTCAAAGAACAGCATTGTGTTTTGGGATGCGAACTTGACCCCGGCGACTTTCGGATGGGTGGCAAGCCGAACCATTTCATCAAGCGGTATCAGATCAGAACGGATATAGGCGACGATGGGCAGTTCAATCGCTTCTGCAATCGCGATAAAATAATCCACCTGAGCGTGCGGAGCTGCAAAGGGATCGAGCGGGTGATGGATCATCACGCCGTCCGCACCGGCACTGCCTGCCGCTTTTGCTACTTTTATGGCTTCACGCACCGAACGTCCTGCAGCGGCGGTGACGGCTGCCTTTCCGGCAACGGCCTCAATTGCCAAAGCCTGCAAGCGAATGACTTCGTCTTCGGTCAGGCTATAGAACTCTCCGGTGTTGCCGCCACTGACAATGTTATGAACGCCGGCATCAGCGATGCGCGAGACAATTTTTGCCGTCAGCGCCGGGTCGATTTCGCCCTGCGCGTTATAAGCGGTTGCATGCACGCCCGAAATGCCGCGAAGCACCTGGCGGTAGCCTGCTAGATCCATTGTTTCCTCCCAATAGACTGGTCAGAAGACCAGTTCGATATGCGTCTCCCCTGCCTTCACGATGTGCTCGCGCATCAATCGTTCGGCCAAATCCCCATTTCTTTTGGTTATTGCCAGCATGATGGCCTCATGCTCGCCGAAAGACTGACGGCGAACATCGTCGCGTGACAGCACGGTCACGCGGGCCGCGTGGTCATACATGCGTTGCGCGTTTTGCAGCCGGCGCAGATATTCACAACCGGATGCTTCATGGATGCCGTCGTGGAATTTCTCGTTCAGTTCAATCAGTTCGTCGACATCGCCGGTTTCCACCGCCGCGCGCATTTCCTCAATGGTGGCGCGAAGGAATTCAAAAGCTTCCTCGCTTCCGTGTTTTGCAGCCTGTCGCGCAATGATGCTTTCCAACGCGGCGCGCGCCAGCATCATTTCTTCCGCCTGTCGTTCGTTGAAGCAGACAAACGTGCCACGACGCGATTCAGTCCTGACCAGACCTTCGCCCTCAAGCTGCCTTAGCGCTTCCTTGAGCGGGCTGGTGCTGATGCCCAGATCGGCAGCTAGCTGGCGTTCGTTCAGTTTTTCACCGGATTTCAGACGGCCGGAAATAATCGCTTCCCGCAAACTGTCATGCACATGATCTCTGAGATTTCTCAGCTTAATCGGCTTGAGAGCTAACGCCTCCGAATCCAAAGTTCAAATCTCCCTGAAACTCCTCGGCGAAAGGAATAGCTGCTTACTTCGTGATATGTCAATATCTGATGTATCAGATTTTAAATGACTGCGAATGATTAGCCATTATCATGCACGCTGGCGTGCCATCCGCTGCACGGACAAGCAGTGAATTGTTAGAGGTCTGATTATGTTGAAAATAAAAATGGCGCCGTGGCGCCACTAAAAACCAGCCCGATAACGGGCGATGTGGTTCTGGATTATTCGGTCAGTGCCAGACGTCGGCGAAGTCGCGCTGCTCTGCCGCCATTGACGTTTGCCGACAGCTTCTGAAATGCGTCGAGATAATTATCCTTGGTGCGAAGAATATGCGCCGTCAGTATCGTTGAGAGCTGGTCGCGCTTATTATCGGCAAAAAGGCTGATCATATGCGCATGGTCCTTATAGGACCGGTCCGGTTCACCTTCTGCCCGAATGGCGAGATGTGTTCTCAACGACGCCACGCGGCCTAGAATAAGGTCATAGGCGTTTTTCAGATAGCGATTGCCGCAATGATGGAAGAAAGCGAGGTGAAATGCCGTATCAGCGCGGCCATAAGCCTGCATATCGCTGCTTTCAATGGCCTCGGTCATTGCCTGCAACTGTTTCTGCAGCTCACTGACCGCCAATGGCAGCGATTGTTGCGGCGTTAGTGCAATAGCCTGCTTTTCCAGCCCAACGCGATAGTCGCAAAGTTCGGCAATGTCTTCGAGCGTCGGTGTGAAGACATAGGTGCCGGATTTCGGGACAATGATTACCAGCCCCTCCATCTGCAACAGATTGAGCGCTTCGCGAACAGGTGTCCGGCTGACTTCAAATGCCGAGGCCAAAGTATCTTCGGAGAGGTTTTCCCCGAAATCAAGCTCGGCGTCGACAATGGCCGCACGAATTTTATCAGCGATCGTCGGGACAAGACTCTTGCGGGGGGGCGTTTTCGGCTTTGTCATGCCAGTACACGGTCTCCTCAAAGAATTTCCGGCAGCGAATTTTTGATCGCTGCCGGTAATGTGGTCTAGTCGCGTTTAGCTTTCAAGCTCATGCAGAGGAAGAAGCTAATGATCGGAAATATTGCAAGTACCAGAAGCGAGATCGAAAAACTATCGGTCGCAGTTTTGACCCAGCCCACAATATAGGGACCAGTAAAACCGCCGATCTGGGCAAAGCCATTGATAGCAGCCAATCCACCAGCCGCTGCGGCGCCAGTGAGGAACTGCGTTGGCAAGGTCCAGAAAACGCCAAGATACGACCAGAGGAAGAAAGCGCAGATGCAGAGAAGCAGCAGGCCCAGATAAGGGTTGGGCGCAAGCGCACTGGCTGCCAGAAAGAGACCGCCGAACAGGCCTGAGATAGCCGTGTGAATCTTGCGTTCACCCGTGCGGTCGGAACTGCGCGAAATGAAGACGAGTCCGAATGCTGCAAAAATGAATGGCACGGCCGAGACGAAGCCAGACTGCAGGGTCGTCAGACCGAAGGTCTTCACGATCTGCGGCAGCCACATGATCACACCATAAACCGCGATACCGTTGAACATGTAAACCAGCGTAAGAAGCCATACCCGGAAATCGCTGAAGATTTCGCGCAGGCTGTGTCGCGTGTCGGGCTGGGTGTTCTTCTCGTCTTCAGCAAGCTGTTCAAGAAGCCAGGCACGCTCGTCCGCTGCCAGCCATTTGCTGTCCTTTTGCGGTGAATCGACGAGATAGAAGAAGGTGATGACACCAAGAACGATGGCAGGAAGTCCTTCAAGAATGAACATTGCTTGCCAGCCATGCAGGCCGAATAGGCCTTCGCCTGCATCGATCAGCCAGCCGGAAATCGGGGCTCCGATAACAATCGACAGCACGGTTGCAGCCATGAAGAGAGCCGTTGCGCGGCCACGTTCTTTGGCAGGAAACCAGTAGGTCAGATAGAGGAGTACGCCTGGCGCAAAGCCCGCTTCGGCAACGCCGAGCAGAAAACGCAGGATATAGAAGGAGGTTGGTCCCTGCACGAAGGCCATAGCACAGGAGACGATGCCCCAGGTGACCATGATACGGGCGATCCATATCCGCGGACCGACTTTGTGCAGGATCATGTTGCTGGGGATTTCAAAAGCCAGATAGCCGATGAAGAAAATCCCTGCACCAAGACCGAACATGTATGGGGTCAGGCCGATGTCGTCATTCATGTGCAGTGCGGCGAAGCCGATATTCACGCGATCCAGATAGTTCACGATGAAGCAGATGAAGCAGAAAAGGACGATGCGCATATTGAGTTTGCGGATCGTTCGGTCGCGTAGACTTGTATTCAAATGAGCGCCGTCAGCACGGATTGCATCCGCCATGACATTCCTCCCTAAGCTTTGATGTCGCCCTCCGCGACACCTTTCGTCGCGCACCTATAGACCGGAAAGGAAGTACGCACAAGTGGCATACATAAACTAGAACCCTAGTTGACAATCGGATTGATCTGGTCATTCTTGCCGCCGACTGAAACATGACGCCATTTGTGGCGGGAGGATTAAAGTGCAGCAATCTCAATCGGCAATCGCCAGCTCGGGCTATTTCGTTGACCGGACCGTTCTTGTCACTGGAGGCGCTTCGGGGATCGGACGTGCCGTTACCGACAAGCTGGTGGGGCTTGGTGCGAAAGTTGCGGTGTGGGACATCAATGCCGAGCGACTCGCTGAATGTCAGGCCATTCATGGCGACCGTGTATTGACCGCAACGGTCAATGTTGCAGAACAGTCGTCGGTTGAAGCTGCCATGGAAGCGCTTGTAATGTCGTTTGGCGGCATTGATCACCTTTTGAACAATGCCGGTATCATCGGACAGCGCATGACTGTCGAGGATATGAACGAGCCGGAACTTGACCGTGTTCTCGGTGTCAATCTGAAGAGCGCTTTTTATGTTTCCAGCGCGTTCATTCGCGCTCCTTCCAGTCATGATGACCGCTCCGTTGTCAATTTGTCTTCGATTGCTGCGCGCACGGGTGGCATGGTCGGCAATATCGTCTATGCAACGACCAAAGGCGCAATTGCGTCTTTCACGGTCGCACTTGCCAAGGAACTTGCACCGAAGGCGCGTGTTAATGCGCTGGCTCCCGGTGTCATCAATACGGAAATTCAGCAGGATGTTTTTGCTGATCCGGCCAATATCGAAGCGATGGCCAACATGATCCCGCTGAAGAGGCTTGGCACTGCGGCTGAAGTTGCTGATGCTGCTGTTTGGCTCCTCTCCGGAGAGGCGTCCTATATCACCGGTGTCGTTGTGGATGTTTCTGGCGGTCGCTGAACAGGGAGAGCATGATGAAAAATACAGCTGAAAAACTGAGAGCTGGCATTGAGTCCGGTCGTTTGCTTCAGGCACCCGGCGCCGCTGATGCATTGACGGCACGACTGGTCGAGATGGCGCAATTTCCCGCCATTTACATGACCGGTTTCGGAGCGACGGCCTCGCGGTTGGGCTTGCCGGATATTGGTTTGCTGTCGCAAACCGAAATGACAACGCATGCGCGGGACATGGTTCGGGCGGTTGATATCCCGGTTATTGCCGACGCTGATACCGGTTACGGTGGCCCCGCCAATATCTGGCGAACGGTCGAGGAGTATATCCAGGCTGGTGTTGCCGCAATTCATCTTGAAGATCAGCAATTACCGAAGCGATGCGGCCAGCGCTCAGGCGTACGCGTTATCCCTGCGGAGGAAAACATTCGCCGCCTGCGCTGTGCTGTCGAAGCGCGTGGTCAGCACCCAATGCTGTTGATTGCACGGACGGATGCGATCCAGAGCGAGGGCATCGATGAGGCCATTCGTCGTGCAAAGCTCTATCAGGACGCAGGCGCTGACCTCGTGTTTGTCGACGGCATCAAGAAGATTGCCGACGTTGAGGCGGTTTCCAGGGGCGTTCAGGGTCCGAAAGTCGTCAGCATCGTCGACGGCAACGAGACCACCGCGCTGACGGCAAAAGACCTGGAAGAGCTTGGCTTCAATGTTGCCTTCTATGCGCTTTCTGCACTTTTCTCAGCGGTAAAGGCTGTTCGGGACACGCTTGATGTGTTGAAGGCGGAAGGCACTCCGCATAGCCGTGCAGATGCCATGGTGACATATGGGGAATTCAGCGCGGTGACGGGACTAGCCGACTACGACGCTCTGGACGACCGCTACGGCTGGCCTGAACATAAGTAATCAAGGTCCAGAGATTTTCCCGCCGGTCGCCATTATCGCGACCGGCGGCAACAAGATTTACTTGCAAAGAATGCGACAAGCGACGGATTAAAAGGCTGGACCGGGTGTTGATGCTATAATGCAGCAGACATGGGAGGTCGTCATGATCCGCGCACTCTCTATTTCAATACTACTCTTCCTTTCGCCGGTATCGTCGTTGGCCGACAGTCTGGAAGCCGTCAACGGACATTATACGATCCAGCATTCATCGGTGATCGGTTTTCGTGTCGGTCAGGTTGGCGGTGGCGGGTTGGCGGGTTCCTTTGCCGAATTTGCCGGTGACTTTAATCTCAATGCTCAAAATCTGGCAAAGTCGTCCGTGTCCTTTACGCTCAAGCCCGCGAGTGTCGACGCGAAACAGACCCGCATCAGCGATTTTCTCAGATCTTCAGCGGTCTTTGATATTGAGCATTATCCGGTTCTCGCATTTCGATCGACAAAGATCACACAGACCGGGCCTCTGAACGCTCGGATCGATGGTGTTCTGACCGCCCGCGGCAAGTCACATGACGAAACATTTTTTGCGTCGATGGTTGGACACGATGAGAAGACCGTTACCTTTCATGTAATCGGCAAAGTTTTGCGATCACCCTATGGCATGGATGTCGGCACACCGATCTATTCCAATGTGGTCGATTTCGACATGAACCTGCTGGGTACAAAATAATGTGGGGTGATAGGGATTAAATTCACTCCTGCGGTGTTCTTCAAGACGGAGACTAAGACCAACCCGTAGAGGAGGACTATCATGATTAAAGTGACAGCGTTTTTGACAACCGCCGCTCTTGTCATCAGCATGCCATTGGCTGCCCATAGCGAAGATTATGCTTCTGGTGCCGTCAAGACGATGAAAACAGCGAAGGGCGAAGTTCTGACCGACGCCAAGGGAATGACCCTTTATGTGTTTGACAAGGACAACAAGGGGGCATCCAATTGTTACGATGACTGCGCGAAGAAATGGCCGCCTCTGGAGGCTTCCAAGGATGCAAAAATGGATTCCGAGTTCAGTCCTGTCACGCGCAAGGATGGCACGAAACAGTGGGCACATAAAGAAAAGCCGCTATACCTTTGGCAGGGCGACAAAAAGCCCGGCGATATGTCTGGTGACGGAGTCGGCGGTGTCTGGCACGTAGCCAAGGATTGAGTGCAGGAACGGTTCGGGAATGTCGCGCTTTTTGGAGGAAATGGAGGAATGTGTTCCAGCGCTCAGGCGTTATGCCCGAGCACTGACACATGACATCGATTGGGCCGACGATCTGGTGCAGGATTGTCTGGAGCGCGCAATTCGCAAAAGCAGTTTGTGGAAGCCGTCTGGTCCATTGCGCGCATGGCTTTTCCGCATCCTCGTAAACCTGTGGCGCAACGAGTTGCGTCACAGGCGCCGGGCTCCGGACAATGCGCCATTATCGAGCGTCATGGTCGAGCCACAGGTTCCAAGTGCATCTCCATCCCGGCTTGCATTCGCTGAAACCGCCCGCGCGATACAAACACTGCCGTCCGAACAGCGCGAGGCGCTTTTATTGGTCGCCGTTGAAGGTATGAGTTACACCGATGCAGCTTCAGTGCTGGAAGTTCCGCTGGGTACTTTGATGTCACGTCTGGGGCGAGCTCGCGCGACATTGCGCAGTCTTACAGAGGAGAACGGTTCGCATTTGAGGGCCTTGAAATGAAAAGCAGGTTGATCAGTGACGCTGAGTTGCAGGCCTATGTCGATGGGCTGCTTTCGGACGAACGCCGCCAGGTGATAGAGGCAGAGCTGTCCGCTAATCCTCAACTAGCCTCCGAGATGGCAGCCTGGCAGCGACAGAATGAAACTTTGCAAGCGCTCTATGGCCATGTCGCTGAGGAGCCCGTGCCAGCACGACTGAACCCGATGGCCATCAATAGCGAAACTCGCTCGGCACGACTGGGTGCGTGGCGTATGGCCGCCGCGGCAGTGGTGTTGATCGCTGTAGGAGCAGGGGCCGGATGGTTTGGCCGCGGTGTTCTTGAGACCACACCACCGTATTCAATGCCAATCGTAACGGAGGCAATGGCTGCCCATAACCTTTATACGAGTGAAGTCGTGCACCCGGTTGAGGTGAAAGCGGAGCAGGAGCAACATTTGTCGGCTTGGCTTTCCAAACGACTGGAGCGCACTCTGGTCATCCCTGATCTGCGGACGGAAGGGCTTTCATTGGTTGGTGGGCGACTGTTACCAGCCAATGGCGTGCCAGCGGCGCAATTGATGTATGAAGACACGAGCGGCAAGCGCGTGACCCTTTTTATTGTTCCATCTGACGAGAAAAAGGAAACATCGTTGCGTTATCTGACGCAGGGCAATCTGGAGGCGCTCATCTGGAGCGATAATGCTCTCGATTGTGCACTTGTTGGCGACTTGCCGCGCTCTCGCCTTCAGGAAATTGCCATGAGCGCCTACAAGCAGTTTGAGTGACGAGGGAGCTGGTTCCGGGAGGGTGTTATGTGGCGCAACACACAGACCGCTTATGGCTACGTCACACGGATACTGCACTGGTTGATCGCTCTGTTGATCGCCGGGCAGATCGGTCTCGGGTTCCTCACGCAGACTATGGCGAATAATCCGTTGATCCAGTTTTCGCTTTACCAATGGCATAAATCGCTCGGGTTTTTAATCCTAGGTCTAGCTCTGATCCGGATGGTTTGGTTTGCCGCGAGTATCCATCCTTCCCCCAGTCCCGGCGTCAATCAGCTTGAATGGCGTGTTGCCAAAGCTGTTCACAGGCTTCTGCTGACAATGACAATCTTGGTGCCCGTTACCGGCTGGGCAATTGTGTCGACTTCGCCGCTTGGTATCCCCAGCTATGTCTTTGACCTTTTCGTCATGCCCAATATGCCGCTGCCCGTGTCAGATGCCGATGAAGCACTCTGGTCCTGGCTACATGCAATATGCGTATACGGCATTATAGGACTAGTTGCACTGCATGCAGGGGCAGCGCTTTATCATCATTTCATCCGGCGAGATGAAACACTGCGAAGAATGATCAAGCTTCCGTACTTCTCAAGGAAGCTCCTTTAAAGCCATTCGCAGCAGTGGAAGAAAGCGGGGCATGCCTCCAAAACGAAAACAGGTGACCTACGTTTGCGCAGGTCACCTGTTTGGTAGGTTCGGGGCAGGGGTTGT
>UEGR01000042.1 GCA_900465685.1 Hyphomicrobiales bacterium | reverse complement strand
TTACTCGATGATCGAAGCGACGATGCCTGCACCGACGGTGCGGCCACCTTCACGGATAGCGAAGCGGAGCTTCTCTTCCATGGCGATCGGGACGATCAGCGTAACGTCAACGGTGACGTTGTCGCCTGGCATAACCATTTCCGTGCCTTCCGGCAGGGTCACAACACCGGTCACGTCAGTCGTACGGAAGTAGAACTGCGGGCGGTAGTTGGTGAAGAACGGCGTATGACGGCCACCTTCGTCCTTGGTCAGAATGTAAGCTTCTGCCTTGAACTTGGTGTGCGGCTTAACCGAACCCGGCTTGCAGAGAACCTGACCGCGCTCAACGTCTTCACGGCCGATACCACGAACCAGTGCGCCGATGTTGTCGCCAGCCTGGCCCTGATCGAGCAGCTTGCGGAACATTTCAACGCCGGTAACCGTCGTCTTGCCGGTAGCCTTGATGCCGACGATTTCAACTTCTTCGCCAACCTTGACGATACCGCGCTCAACGCGACCCGTCACAACCGTACCGCGACCCGAGATCGAGAACACGTCTTCGATCGGCATCAGGAACGGCTGGTCGATCGGACGTTCCGGGGTCGGAATGTAGCTGTCGACCGCGTCCATCAGGTTGCGAATGGCGTCTTCGCCGAGTTCCTTCGAGGAATCTTCGAGAGCTGCCAGAGCCGAACCCTTAACGATCGGAACTTCGTCGCCCGGGAAGTCGTACTTCGAGAGAAGTTCGCGAACTTCCAGTTCAACCAGTTCGAGCAGTTCTGCGTCGTCAACCTGATCGCACTTGTTCAGGAACACAACGATTGCCGGAACGCCAACCTGACGAGCGAGCAGGATGTGCTCACGGGTCTGCGGCATCGGGCCGTCAGCTGCCGAAACAACCAGGATCGCGCCGTCCATCTGTGCAGCGCCGGTGATCATGTTCTTCACATAGTCAGCGTGGCCTGGGCAATCGACGTGGGCGTAGTGACGAGCTGCGGTTTCGTACTCAACGTGAGCCGTCGAGATCGTGATGCCGCGGGCGCGTTCTTCCGGTGCAGCGTCGATCTGGTCATACGCCTTGAATTCACCGAAGAACTTCGTGATTGCCGCAGTCAACGAGGTCTTGCCATGGTCAACGTGACCGATGGTGCC
>UEGR01000007.1 GCA_900465685.1 Hyphomicrobiales bacterium | reverse complement strand
GACACGTTTTACTGCGACAAGGACTTTCATCCGCGACCACCTCTTCAATGAATCCTGCGGCACGACTATGCCGCCATGAAACACCGCCCGCATGTCAGATTCCGACGGGAATCCGACATGGAAGCGGCTCCGAAAAAAGCACTGTGACAAAGCCTTTAGCCACGGCGCTTCCTATTAGAAATCGGCGGGAAACGTAAAGACGCCTGACGTGCACGTCAATCAGCCTCGGCAATCTATATCGATTAATATCCATTTATTCTGACAGAACTTCATTCTCAGATTGCGACATCCCTCATCGTGCCTTCTGTTCCCTTATCTGTGGCGTTTACAAAGGCGTCATCCTGCTTTACGACACGCTCCGCACTAACCGGTCGCAGCCTACCCGGTCAAAACAAGGAACCCTGACTATGAAAACGCTTGTCGTCTGCTCCGGCGGACTCGACTCCGTTTCGCTTGCGCATAGAATCGCAGCGGAACTTGAACTCACTGCCCTTCTCTCCTTCGATTACGGCCAGCGGCATAAGAAGGAACTGGATTCAGCCAGAGCCTGCGCCGAACGGCTCGGCGTTCCGCACCAGATTATCGATATCCGCACCATCGGCGCCAGCCTCACCGGCTCGGCACTGACTGATGCTATCGATGTTCCGGACGGTCACTATGCCGAAGAGACGATGAAGATCACCGTCGTACCCAATCGCAACGCCATCATGCTGGCGATTGCCTTTGGTGTGGCCGCCGCACAAAAGGCCGACGCGGTGGCGCTGGCCGTCCATGGCGGCGATCATTTCATCTATCCCGATTGCCGTCCCGGCTTCGTCGACGCCTTCCAGACCATGCAGAATCATGCGCTGGACGGCTATGCCGATATCAAGCTGCTGGCACCCTATGTGCGTGCATCCAAGGCCGATATCGTCACCGATGGTGCAAGACACGACACGCCTTTCGAGGCGACATGGTCCTGCTACAAGGGCGGCGAACACCATTGCGGTCGCTGCGGCACCTGTGTTGAGCGTCGCGAGGCATTTCACCTCGCAGGCGTCGCAGACCCAACCGTCTATGAGGATGCCGATTTCTGGCGCGAAGCCGTTGAGCGGAGGAACGACTGATGTTTCGCATCACCAAGGAGTTTCATTTCTCTGCATCACACCAGTTGACCGGGCTACCTGCCGATCATCAATGCGCGCGCCTGCACGGGCATAATTACATCGTTGAAGTGGAGCTTTCCGCCGCCGGTCTAAACGGACATGGCTTCGTGCGCGACTATCACGAGCTGGCGCCGTTCAAACACTATATTGACGACGCTTTCGATCACCGGCATCTCAACGATGTGCTGGGTCATGGACACACCACAGCCGAAACGCTGGCAAAGCATTTCTTCGACTGGTGCCATTCGCGCTGGCCGGAAATTTCGGCCGTGCGGGTGAGTGAAACGCCAAAAACATGGGCGGAATATCGTCCAAGTGTAAAGCAATGAAACCGGCATCCGAAATCCGCATCAGCGAGATTTTCGGCCCCACCATTCAAGGCGAAGGCGTGCTCATCGGCGAGCCGACTGTCTTCGTGCGCACAGGCGGCTGCGACTACCGTTGCGCATGGTGCGACAGCCTGCACGCGGTCGAAAGCCGCTTTCGCCATGAATGGAAGCCTATGGGTATCGAAGCCATCTGGCATGAAGTGACGACACTTTCGGGAAATAAGCCGTTAACAGTGTCACTTTCTGGCGGCAATCCGGCGATACAACCTCTTGGACCTCTCATCGCCCATGGCAAGGTGGAGGGTTATCGCTTTGCGCTGGAAACCCAAGGCTCTATCGCCAAGGACTGGTTTTCGGCGCTGGACACGTTGGTGCTTAGCCCCAAACCACCGTCAAGCGAAATGGAATTTGATCCCGATGCGCTGGCGGCCTGTGTCGAAGCGGCAGGACCGAAGCCGCGTGTGGTGCTGAAATTCGTGATCTTCGATGATGCCGATTATGCCTTCGCAAAGCATGTCTCGGCGCGTCATCCCCAGCTGCCGGTCTATCTCCAGCCCGGCAATCACACGCCGCCACCGCCAGAAGCAGATGATGCGCTGATCGACATTGACGGCATCATGCGCCGCATGGAATGGCTGGTGGACGCGGTGATAGCAGACCGCTGGTTCGAAGCGCATGTGCTGCCCCAGTTGCATGTGCTGATCTGGGGCAACAAACGGGGCGTCTGACTACCGATTTACGCCTGGCACCCAGAGCACGTCTTTCGCGCCGTTGTCATTGACGGCGCGGGAGGCGACGAAGAGAAAATCCGAGAGGCGGTTGATATATTGCAGAGCCTCCGGCGACACCACCTCGCCCTCAATCTTCGCCAGCGCCACCATCAGGCGCTCGGCGCGGCGTGAAACCGTGCGCGCCAGATGAAGTGCTGCCGATGCCGCCGAGCCGCCCGGCAAAATGAAAGAGCGCAATGGCTGGAGACTGGCGTTGAGACCATCGATATCCGCTTCCACGCGCGCGACCTGCGACGCAATGATGCGCAGCGGTTCATAAGCCAGCGGCTTGCCGTCATCGGGCGTCGAAAGATCGGCCCCGAGATCGAAAAGATCGTTCTGGATGCGCGAGAGCATCGCGTCGATTTCAGCATATTCGCCGGTATGAATCCGCGCCATGCCGATGCAGGCATTGGCTTCATCCACCGTGCCATAGGCTTCCACACGCAGATCGGACTTCAGACGGCGCGGGCCGCTGGCAAGGCCAGTGGTGCCGTCATCGCCGGTGCGCGTGTAAATTTTGTTGAGCTTGACCATGGCTTACTGTCCGCCAGTGTGCCGCGCGAAATAAATTGCGCCCACGATCAGAACGATTGCGATGAACTGCAGGAATACGCGTAACTGCATCATCTTGTTGGAAAAATTGGCATCACCACCGCGCATCATATTGCGCAGGCCAATGATCAACACAATCGCAACGGCGAGCATGGCCACCATGGCTGCGCCTTTGAACACAACGTCCATCTTGTTCCCTTCCCATCATCCGCAGCCCCTTGTTTTTCAAGACTGATCGGACAGCATCCGGTACAGCCAGCGCGACGGCATCAGGCGGCGCGCCAGAATTCCCAGTTTCGCCGGTCTCGTTACCGCATAGTGCGGACGTGGACGCGGCGCCTCCAATGCGTGAAGCAGTACATCATAGACGGCTTCCGGTCCAAGCTTGTTCTTCGATTTGGTGCCGCCGCTTGTCAGCTTGGCCATCTGGCGCTGATAAAGTTCGCGATGCACGGAAGCTTCCAGATCGATATTGGCCTGCGCATGCCGGGCGGCATTATAGGTGAATTGCGATGCAATCGGCCCCGGTTCGATCAGCGAAACCTCCACACCGGAGCCTTCAAGCTCCATACGCTGCGCCAGCATCAGCCCTTCAATGGCGAATTTGGACGCGACATAAGCGCCGCGCCATTTCATCGGCACCAGCCCCAATATCGACGAACAATGAACGATGCGCCCGTGCCCCTGCCCGCGCATGACGGGCACCACCCGTCGCGTCAGATCATGCCAGCCGAAGAAATTGGCTTCGAACTGGGCGCGAAGCGCTTCCACCGGCAAATCCTCGACCGCGCCCGGCTGGGCATAAGCACCATTATTGAACAACGCACCCAGCCTGCCATCCGTCTTGCGCAACACTTCATCGGCAAGAGCAGCAATGGAGTCCGGCTCGGCATAATCAAGATAATAGGCCGCCATGCCTTTGGCTTGCAGAGCGGCGATATCCTGTTCCTTGCGAGCGGTGGCAAATACCTGCCATCCACGACGATGCAAGGCTTCCGCGCAATAAGCGCCAATGCCGGAAGAACAGCCGGTTATGATGATGCTGCGATTTGCGTGTTCCTCAGCCATTTCGTCCTGTCCTGCCACCGCGTTTCATCCACAGTGCTTGATTCGCAAGGGCTTTAAAACGGCGCAACCCTTGCAATCTGACAGGTGATGCTAGATTTAAGTGTCTGAAACTTGAGCCAAGGATCGAAGGGGTAAAATCTGCGGATGCGAAAAGTCAGACGTTTTCTCCGTCAGATTACCTATGATGTGCTTGGTCATTTCAGTTCGGACGACGGCTGGGCTTTTGCCAGTCACATCGCCCTGTCGGGCCTGATGGCGCTGTTTCCTTTCCTGATCTTCGCAACTTCGCTGGCCAGCTTTCTCGGCACCAAGGAATTTGCTCAAACGGCGGTCCATGTCATTTTCGACATGTGGCCGTCGAATATCGCGGCCCCCATCGCCAATGAAGTGACCAATGTTCTGACGGTTCAGCGCCGGGGGCTTCTGACCCTCAGTGTGATCGCCGCTGCGTACTTTGCCTCCAATGGCGTGGAGGCGCTGCGCATCGCGCTCAACCGCGCCTATCGCGTCACCGACCAGCGCTCGATCATCTTCTGCCGCCTGCAAAGCCTGGGTTTCGTTCTGGTCGGCACTCTCAGCCTGATGGCAATCAGCTTCCTGCTGGTTCTCGCACCGCTCGCCGTGCGCATTGCCGAACAATGGTTTCCCGACATTGCACCCTTCACCGGCACTATCGCGTTCTGGCGCTATAGTGTCGCCGTGGCGGTTCTGGTGCTGGCGCTGTTCATGGTGCATATCTGGCTGCCTGCCGGTCGCCGCAGCCTTGGCGATATCCTGCCCGGCATCATCATCACGCTTCTTGCCTGGCTTGCCTCGGCAACCGCCTTCGCAAAATATCTGGAGACTTTTGCCAATTATGTTTCCACCTATGCGGGCCTTGCCTCGATCATGGTGGCTATCGTTTTCCTCTATATGCTGTCGGCTATCTTCATCATCGGCGCAGAAATCAACGCCGCAATCATGAATTTCCGCAAACGCGAGCAGCAGCCGGATTTGATCGTCGAATAATCAGCGCTTCATCGTCGTCAGGGCCACGCCAAGCGTGGTGACGACCATGCCTGCAATCTGGATCGGACCGAGCGTCTCGCCAAAAATCAGATAGGCCATGATCGCCGCTGTGCCCGGCACGAGATAAAACAGCGATGCGACTTTCGACATCGCACCCTCGCGGATCATCACCAAAAGCGCCAGAATCGCACCGATGGAAATCGCCAGCGTCAGCCAGACCAGCGCGAAAATGAGCTGCGGCGACCAGATCATCACCCGGGTTTCGAACGCAAAGGCACAGATAGCAGTCAGCGTAGCGGCGGCGATATACTGAACGGCAGTGCCTGTCTTCAAATCGCCGGTCGTTCCAAAACGCTTCTGCCAGACCGTGCCCGTGCTGATGGCCAACACCGCAAAAAAAGCTGCGGCAAGGCTTTTCGGGTCGACGCCGCTACCAGCGGAAAACTTCGGCCAGACGACCATGGCCACGCCAAGAAAACCGATCAGTAGTCCCGCCCACTGACGTCCGCTTGCTCTTTCCCCGAGAAGCATGGCGGCGATCAGCGTTGTGAGCATGGGCTGCAGACCGGCGACGAGGCCCGACATGCCAGCAGGTAGACCGTGATGCACGGCCCAGAACAGTGCCGAGAGATAAGCGCCATGGATCAGACAACCAGCGATGGCTGCATGAACCAGCGTTGCCCCCTTCGGCCACGCAGCCCTGCTTGCCAGCGCCCAGAGCGTCATGATGACTGCCGCAATGGAGAACCGCACCGCCATGAAAGTGAAGGGTTCCGCATAGGGCATGGACAGCCCGGCCCCGATAAAGCCAGTGGCCCAGAGCAGAACAAACATGATGGGGAAGAAACGGGCGGCCATGACAAACTCTCTTATTTTGGCCCGCCATATACCGCTTCGCTAGAAACGCCTATCGCATAAATCTGATTGCAGCGTTCAATTTGCCAAAAGGCGCCGGTCCTTTTATGGAGAACGGATGACCGCTGAAACCAATACGATCCGCATTCTTGTCGACGCCGATGCCTGCCCGGTGAAGGCTGAAATCTACCGCGTCGCCGAGCGTCACAACCTTCCGGTGGTGCTGGTTGCCAACAGTCACGTGGCAATCCCGCGCGATGCCGAACGGGTGGAACGGGTTGTCGTTTCGGACAAGCTGGATGCGGCGGACGACTGGATCGCCGAAAATGCACATCCGGGGGCAATCGTCATCACCGCCGATATTCCGCTTGCTAGCCGCTCACTTGAAAAGGGCGCATCGGTCATCGCGCCCAATGGGCGCGTTCACACACAGAGCACCATCGGCAACACGCTCGCGACACGCAATCTGATGGATTCGTTACGTTCCGCCGGAGAAATCACCGGCGGCCCGGCGCCATTTTCGCCGAAGGACCGTTCGGCCTTTCTGTCGGCGCTCGATCTCGCGATTGTACGGCTGAAGCGCGCCGGTTTTACCTCAGCTTGACCGGATCGTCGCGGTCGCCACACCAGCGCCGATCAGCAGGGTTCCGCCGGCACGATTGAAAATCCGCAAGGCCCGCTCGCTGGCAAAGAAGCGCCGCGCCCGCGCTGCTGTCAGCGCATAAGCGAAGGCATTGAGGAAGGCGAGCACCAGAAACGTGCTCTCAAAAACCAACATCTGGGTCAGGAAATCCCGATGCGGGCTGAGAAACTGCGGCAAAAACGCCACGAAGAAAGTAATACTCTTTGGGTTGAGAGCCGTCACCAGCCAGGCGTGAACCAGCATCTTTGCCGGATGCACCTTGTCATGCCGCGCCTTGGCGTTCATCGTGCCGCCTGCCCGGAACAGCTTGATGCCCAGCCAGACGAGATAGGCTGCACCAATCCATTTGACCGCCGTGAACACAGTTGCAGAAGCCGCGAGCAGCGCGCCGACGCCTAACATCGACAGGGTCATGGCCGTGAAATCGCCAAGCGCCACACCCACCGCCATCGGGAAAGCCGTCTTCCAGCCCTGTCCAAGCGCGTAGGAAACGACGAGCAGAACTGTCGGCCCCGGAATGATCAGAAGCACGATAGATGCAGCGGTGAATGCCAGCCAGACGTCGAGGCTCATGGGATGTCTCCTTAGAAAAAGGAGGAAGCCACCAATTCCGGACTTTGTCGAGGACTAAAGCATAATCCGACCGGAGTGAAACGAGGATTGATAAGATTATGCGTTAAACAAAAGAATTTAGAGCGTCGATCCGATTCATTCGGATCGGTACACGCTCTAAAGTTTTTGCGCTGCGTCGATCAATTTCATGGCGTCAGGCCCTTCCCATGGAGCAGGACCGTTCATGGAGGCGATCTGGCAGCCTTCCTTGTCGACCAGAAGTGTGACCGGCAAGCCGAAAGCGAGGTTCTTGCGCTTCAGCTCATTGAAACTCGCCATTGTCGCATCGCGATGCAAGGCAAGGTTCTTGATGCCGATCTCGTTCAGAAAGCCCTTCGGCTTGTCGTCGGAACCTGTGTCGATATTGATCGCCACAACGTCGAAATCCTTGCCACCTTTTTCGGCCTGCAATTTGTCGAGGGCGGGCATTTCCTCGCGGCATGGCGCGCACCAGGTCGCCCAGAGATTAACGAGAAGCGTCTTGCCCTTGTAATCACCAAGCGTCATCTGCTTGCCGTCGGGGCCGGTGAAAGCCAGATGAGCAACGGAAATCGGCTTTTCCGCCGGGCGCATGGCAGCCACGCCACCGGTTGCAGCCGCGTCCAGTCCCTTCAGGGAATCGGCTTTGAGGGCGCATTGGGCGGACGCTTCGTCATTTTCGGCAGAAACATTAGCCGCTACCACATTGCCAGAGGGGCGCTCCATCACGTATACCGCCCCAATACCGGCAATGACACCGGCAAGGGCTGCAAGAAGGACGATCTTGCGATTTCCCGATTTCGCCTTTTCGTTGTCTTCTGCCATGTCGCGTCACTTCTTTCTATTATCCGGCCAAATCGTCACTCGGGGCATATGAGCATGAGCGAACAAAAATCAAGCAATCAGATGTGGGGCGGCCGTTTTGCCTCAGGACCCGATGCGATCATGGAAGAGATCAATGCATCGATCGGCTTCGACCGCAAGCTCTACGCGCAAGACATCCAGGGCTCGCTCGCACATGCAGCCATGCTTGCAAAGACGGGCATCATTACGGCAGACGATCATAAGCAGATCGAGCAGGGCCTGAAAACCATCCTCAAGGAAATTGAGGACGGCAAGTTCACCTTCTCACGCAAGCTTGAAGACATTCACATGAATATCGAGGCGCGGCTGGCCGATCTGATTGGCCCTTCCGCCGGACGCCTGCACACGGCCCGCTCGCGCAACGATCAGGTGGCTGTCGATTTTCGTCTCTGGGTCAAGCAGGAGATGGAAAAGACTGCCGTCGCCCTGAAGAACCTGATCGAAGCATTTCTGGAACGCGCCGAGGAACATGCGGCGACGGTCATGCCGGGGTTCACCCATCTCCAGACCGCGCAGCCTGTCACTTTCGGCCATCATTGCATGGCCTATGTGGAAATGTTCGGCCGCGATCTGTCCCGCGTGCGCGATGCAATTGAGCGCATGGATGAATCGCCGCTGGGTGCAGCAGCCCTTGCAGGCACCGGCTTCCCGATCGACCGCCACATGACAGCAAAGACGCTCGGCTTCCGCGAACCGACCCGCAACTCGCTCGATAGCGTTTCCGACCGCGATTACGCGCTGGAATTCCTGTCGCTCGCGTCAATCTGCGCCGGTCATCTGTCGCGCCTTGCGGAAGAAATCGTCATCTGGTCGACGCCGCAGTTCAACTTCGTGCGCCTGTCCGACGCCTTCTCCACCGGCTCGTCGATCATGCCGCAGAAGAAAAACCCGGATGCCGCCGAACTGGTTCGCGCGAAAACGGGCCGTATCAACGGTTCGCTGGTTGCACTTCTGACCATCATGAAGGGTCTGCCGCTCGCCTATTCCAAGGACATGCAGGAAGACAAGGAACAGGTCTTCGACGCTGCCGAAAATCTGGAACTCGCTATCGCCGCCATGGCTGGCATGGTGCGCGACCTGACCATCAATGTCGCGTCCATGAAGAAGGCTGCCGGTTCGGGCTATTCCACGGCAACCGATCTGGCCGACTGGCTGGTGCGGGAACTGGGCCTGCCCTTCCGCGAAGCGCATCACGTCACCGGTCGCGCTGTTGCTCTGGCGGAAAGCCGCAAGGTCGACCTCGCCAAGCTCTCGCTGGAAGAGCTGCAATCGATCCATCCCGGTATCACCGATGCGATCTTCGGCTACCTCACGGTCGAGAAATCGGTCAAGAGCCGCCAGTCCTTCGGTGGTACGGCCCCGCAGGAAGTGCGCCGCCAAATCCGGTACTGGAAGAAGCGCATCGTGAAGGCGTAATCGCCGTTCAAGATAAAGTCATGTGAAATCATCCGGTCAACGGATGATTTCACTCTTGAGATTTTTGCGTTACAGCTAGCGCAAATAGATTTTGATTCAGGAACCAAAGCTGATGACAGGCCGCTCCGCTATTTCTACCGTGCTTATGATCGCCGCACTCGCGGCCACGCTTGCCGCCTGTGGACGCAAGGGCCCGCTGGAGCCGCCGCCGTCGTCGCTGATTACCGACGATCAGGGGCATACCAAGCCGAAACCCAAGGAAGACAAGCCTTTCATTCTTGATAAGCTGCTCTAGTTCCCAGAAGGACTATCTTCCGTGAATCATTTTGAATATCGCGACGGCGTGCTGCACGCCGAAAATGTCAGCCTGCCTGAAATCGCCAAGGTGGTCGGCACGCCGTTCTATGTCTATTCCCGCGCCACGATCGAGCGTCATTTCCGCGTTTTCAGCGAAGCTTTCGCTGACATGGAACCACTGATCGCCTATGCGCTGAAGGCCAACTCGAACCTGGCGGTGTTGAAGACGCTGGCGAAGCTCGGCGCAGGCGCGGACACCGTTTCGGAAGGCGAAATTCGTCGTGCGCTCGCCGCAGGCATTCCCGCCAACAAGATCGTCTTTTCGGGCGTCGGCAAGACGCCGCGCGAAATGGATTTCGCGCTGCAAGCCGATATCTACTGCTTCAACGTCGAATCCGAGCCGGAGCTGGAAATCCTCTCGGCCCGTGCAGTTGCAGCCGGCAAGGTTGCCTCGGTATCGCTGCGCATCAATCCGGATGTTGACGCCAAGACCCACGCCAAGATCTCGACCGGCAAGTCTGAAAACAAGTTTGGCATTCCGCGCGTCAAGGCGCGTGAGGCCTATGCTCGCGCGGCGAGCCTCCCCGGTATCGACGTCGTCGGCATCGATATGCATATCGGTAGCCAGATCATCGATCTCGAACCGTTCGACAACGCCTTTGCGCTGATGGCGCAACTGGTGACGGAATTGCGCGCCGATGGCCACAATATCCGCCATGTCGACGTTGGCGGCGGTCTGGGCGTTCCCTACCGCACCGACAACAACCCGCCGCCACTGCCCGTGGCCTATGCGGAAATTGTTGCCAAGCACATCAAGCCGCTCGGGCTGAAGACCGTTTTCGAGCCTGGCCGTCTGATCGTCGGCAATGCCGGTCTGTTGGTGACGGAAGTGATTTTCGTCAAGGAAGGCGATGCAAAGAACTTTATCATCGTCGATGCCGCGATGAATGATCTCATCCGCCCGACGCTTTATGAAGCATTCCACGATATCCGCCCGGTCAAGCTGGCGAAGGACGACGCGCCGCGCATCCGCGCCGATTTCGTCGGGCCTGTTTGCGAAACGGGCGACTATCTCGGCCTCGACCGCGAAACAACAAAGCCAGCGCCCGGCGACCTGATCGCCGTCAGCACGGCTGGTGCCTACGGCGCGGTTCTGTCGAGCACCTATAACAGTCGCCTTCTGGTGCCGGAAGTTCTGGTGGATGGCGACCGCTACCATGTCGTTCGCCCGCGCCACACTTACGAAGAGCTGCTCGCGCTCGATTCCATTCCGGATTGGCTGTAGTCGATATTAATCGTGGCCCATATTAATCATGGCGAAGCCTCGCCTTTGCCATGATGCATGTTATCCTGTCATTCGATTGCACACTGGCAGACAGAGCAGAAAGCCCGGATGACGGATCAAGGCCACGACAAGAAGGATAAGCCGCAACTGATGCGGGATGCCTTTTTGCGCCTGTTTTCAGGCGATGGCGCGCTGTTGCGGCGTCTGCGTCTGCGCACTTTCCTGTCTGTCGGGTTTGAACGTCTGTGGCCGCTGGTCCTGCCGCTGATTCTGCTGGCAGCACTTTTCGCAAGCATCAGCTGGTTTGGCCTGTTCGGCATGATGCCGCGCTGGCTGCATATCGCCGTGCTAACGGTCTTCGCGCTGGCAGGGCTGGTTGCGCTCTATCTCCCGTCCCGCTTCCGCCAGCCGACCGACGACGATGTGACGGCGCGGATCGAGGCGGTGAACGGCCTTGTGCATGAGCCGCTGGCCGTGCAGTCCGGCCACATGGCCACCGGCACCCACGATCCTTTCTCGCAGGCTCTGTGGCGCGAACACCAGCGCCGCATGGCCGAACGGCTGAAGAACCTGCAATCCGGTCTGCCGCGACCGCGCCTTCCCGAACGCGATCCTTATGGCCTGCGCGCCGCCGTGGCGCTGCTGTTCGTCACGGCGCTCGCCTATACGTCCAGTTCAAGCAGCGGGCGCATTGCCGATGCGTTTCACATTCGCCCCGGTGAAGGCAGCGCTGTTGTCCGCGTCGATGCCTGGGTGACGCCACCGCGCTATACGGGCCGCGCGCCGGTCTTCCTGACGGTCAGTGCCGACAATGCCCGCAATGCCGAGGCGATTACGGTTCCGGAAGGCAGTGTGCTTTCGGTCCGCGTCATCGGCGGCAGCTCGGAACGCCTGACCGCAACCAATGCAGAAGGCGAACAGCGGGATGTCCAGCCGGTCGCGCCGAAGGAAGAGCAGACGGAAGCAAAGGGGCTAAAGCCGGTGCAGACGCCGGAAGAAAGCGCCGTCGCGGGCAGCCGCAACTTCCGCTACGATTTGCGTGAAGACGAAACCCTGACGCTTTCCGGCACCGATGCGCGCTGGAAATTTGCGGTGACGCCGGACACGCCGCCGACAATCCGCTTTACCAAGGAACCCGGTCGCGCGTTGAACGGCACGCTGCAACTCACCTATGAAATCGATGACGATTATGCGCCGGCCAAGGCTTTTGCTGAAATCGTGCCGCTGGAAATCGATGAAGACGAAGAAGCAACGCCGCTTTACGAAGCACCTGAACTGCCGCTCGCACTGCCACGCCGTGGCGTGAAGGAAGCCACCACCTCGAAGGACCTGACCGAACATCCGTGGGCTGGCCAGAAAGTGGCACTGACCCTCGTCGTCACCGACGCGGCAGGTCAGGTCGGCCGCAGTGAAACCAAGACAATAACGCTTCCAGAACGGCCATTCAGCAACCCGCTTGCGCGCGCAATTGCCGAACAGCGGCGTATTCTGGCGCTCGACGCCAATCAGCGCGATCATGTACTGGACATGCTCTCGGCGCTGATGCTGCGCCCGGAAGAAACGATCAAGAACGCCGCGCATTATCTCGGCCTCGTGACCATCCGTACAAAGCTTCGTCTGGCGCGCAGCGATGATTCGCTCCGCGAGACTGCCGATTACATGTGGCAGGTGGCGCTGGGTATCGAGGACGGCAATCTCTCGGCAGCCGAAAAGCGTCTGCGTCAGGCGCAGGAAGCGCTCAAAAACGCGCTGCAAAACGGTGCCTCGCAGGAAGAGATCGAGAAACTCACCGCCGATCTGCGCAAGGCGATGCAGGATTTCCTGCGCGAATTCACCCAGCGTCAGCAGCAGAACCCGAATGCGCGCCAGTCAGCGCCCGATCCCAATGCGCGGATGCTGACGGAAAAAGACCTGCAGCGCATGATGGACCAGATCGAAAATCTGGCCCGTCAGGGTTCCCGCGATCAGGCCGAACAGCTTCTGTCGCAATTGCAGGACTTGATGAACAATCTGCAGATGGGACAGGCGCAGCCCGGCCAACAAGGTCAGGGTCAGCAAGGTCAGCAAGGTCAGATGCAGCAGCAGATGAACAAGCTTGGCGATCTGATGCGTCGCCAGCAGCAGATGATGAACGAGACATTCAATCTCGACCAGCAGCAGCGGCGCCAGTTCGACAGCAATCCGGGTGCGGGGACAGAGGGCGAAGACGAAGACATGGAAGGCCTGTTTCCCGGCGATGACGGCTCCAAGGGTGGTGGCTCGCAGCAGGGCGGCCAGACGGATGAAAAGACGGCTGAGGCCATGCGCAAGCTGCAACAGCAACAGCAGCAATTGCAGCAGGAATTGCAGAAGCTAACGGAAGACCTGAAAGGCATGGGCATTGAACCCGGCAAGGATTTCGGCGATGCCGGAAAATCCATGGGCAGTGCCGCCGAAGCGCTCGGACGCAATGAAGGTGCGGAAGCCAACGACAATCAGGGCAGCGCTCTGGACGCCTTGCGCCGTGCCGGACGCGACATGATGCAGAAGATGCAGCAGGCGATGGGGCAAGATGGCCAGCAGGGTCAGGGCGCGAATGGTTCTCGTGGCCGCGATCCACTTGGACGGCAGCAGGGCATGGGAGCTGATGACGGCAGCGGCACCAAAATTCCAGGTGAAATCGATATCCAGCGCGCGCGTGAGATTCTGGATGAAATCCGCCGCAAGCTCGGCAATGCGCTGACGCCACAGATGGAAAAGGAATATCTGCAGCGCCTGTTACAGTTTGATTAGAGCATTTCCAGCAAAAGTGCGTAGCGCCTACGCAGGGCAATCAGTCCACTGGACTGATTTCTGATCCTGCTTCGATGCGTTGGATAATGCGAAAATACAAATAGATCGAGCGGTTCGGAACCGCTCTAGAAGCTGTTCAGCAAATTCGTCAGGCCACGGCAAAAAGAGTGATTTTCAAGCACCGGAGCGGAGCATACTTAAAGCTACGTGAGCACCGGCGCACAGAAAAGCGCTCTTTGCAGCCCGGCATCACGGATTTGCCGCTCAGTCCTTGACGTGCCCAACATAAGGCAGTTGCCGGAACGAATGAGCCACGTCCATGCCGTAGCCAACGACAAAATAGTCCGGGCATTCGAAGGCGACGAAATCAGCTTCCAGATCAACCTTGCGACGCACGCTCTTGTCGAGCAGAACGGCGATGCTGACGCTGCGCGCTCCACGTTCCAGCATCAGTTCGCGGACGAATTTGAGCGTCTTGCCTGATTCCAGAATATCGTCGATCAACAGCACGTCGCGGTCGCGAACTTCACTGTCGATATCACGCAGCAGGCGAACCTCGGTGCTGGTCGTGCCCTTGCCATAGCTGGAAACGGTGATGAACTCGACATCCGGTTCAACGCCTGCATCATGCATGGCGCGGATGAGGTCAGCTGCGAAAATGAACGAGCCCTTGAGAATGGAAATCGTCAGCAGATTGTGAAACTTGCGTTCGGCAATAGCCTTCGCCAGCTCAAGATTGCGACCGGCAATATCTTCCGGGCTGAACAGAACTTCTATCGTCTTGCCGCCGACTTCTGGCATTGTCGGTTCTCTCCTGATCGTTTGCTGTACTTCTCACACCCGAAGCCGTTTCAGACTTTCGGGAGGTGCTGTCATGCAGAAGGCACGCTCTATAGCATGGTTTGAGAAAAATGCACCCCGCCTGTCAACAGGCTCAGGCTTATATCCATTCCCCGATGACGGGATTTGATATAGCGTGCCAGCATGCATCCGGACATTATCGAACTGCGCTCCTTTTACGACACGACACTCGGTCATTTGGCCGAGCGTGCCATACGCATGGCGATTGCAGGTCTGTGGGAACGCGTACCGGGTGAGCGTCTCGTCGGAATGGGCTACTGCCTCCCCTATCTTGACCGTTTCAGCGCCGATACCGAGCGCACTTTTGCCTTCATGCCAGCCGGACAAGGCGCCATTGCCTGGCCTTCAGCCGACAAATCCAGCACGGCTTTGGTCTTCGATGAAGAACTGCCGCTGCCAGATTCCTCTATCGACCGCGTTTTGATGGTGCATGCACTGGAATATGCGGAAAACGCGCAGGAAACGCTGAAGGAAATGTGGCGCGTGCTTGCCCCTAATGGACGGCTAGTGATTGTGGTGCCGAACCGCCGCGGTGTCTGGGCCCGCTTCGAGCACACACCTTTCGGCAGCGGGCGACCCTATAGCCGCGATCAGCTTTCCACCTTGCTGCGCGAAGCCAACTTCACGGTCAACACCGTCAGCGACGCCCTGCATTTTCCACCCGCCACGCGTCGCTGGATGATGCGCCCCTGTCTGGCGCTAGAAGGCATGGGGCGGCGGCTGTGGCCGCTTTTCTCCGGCGTTCTGGTCGTGGAAGCACAGAAGCGCCTCTATCAGGGCCTGCCGGTTGCGCAGCGCTCGTCCCGCCGTGTTTTCGTGCCGGTGCTTGGAACCCCCGTCGGGGGCTTGCGCAAAACAAAGCAGAAAGAAGCGGAAACCTGACGCTTTTCCCTTGAAAACAAGGTTTTTCTCGACTTCCCGTCCATGGCGGTTTATGTCGCATCGGGGCTCAAATCCCTTGAGCGTCCCGTTAAGCAACACTGTTCTTTTGGCGGAGCCAAAATCATGACCGATCAGCAAACCCTTTCCCGTCCCCAGCCCAAGGCCGGCCTGCTCAACATCGCAGCCTACGTGCCTGGCAAGGAACATGTGGAAGGCGTTGCCAAGGTCTATAAGCTCTCCTCCAACGAGACGCCGATCGGTCCCAGCCCCCATGCGGTGGAGGCCTATCGATACGCGGGCGAAAAGCTGGAGATTTATCCCGACGGACAAGCGCTCGCGCTGCGTGAGGCCATTGCCGAAACGCAAGGCTTGAACATTGGCAATATCCTGTGCGGCAATGGTTCGGACGAGCTGCTTGGCCTTCTCTGCCAGACCTATCTTGCGCCCGGCGATGAAGCCATCATCACCGAGCACGGCTTTGCCGTGTACAAGATCCAGACGCTGGCAGCCGGTGCAACGCCGGTGACAGTGAAGGAAAGCAACGAGCGCATCGACGTGGATGCCATTCTTGCTGGCATTACGCCGCGCACCAAGGTTGTCTTCATTGCCAATCCGGCCAACCCGACCGGCACCTATCTGCCGTTCGAGGAAGTGCGCCGTCTGCATGCGGGCCTGCCGAAGCATGTCCTCTTCATCCTCGACGCGGCCTATGCCGAATATGTCCGCCGCAACGATTACGAGGCTGGCCTCGAACTCGTTTCGTCGAACGAAAATGTCGTGATGACCCGTACCTTCTCGAAGATTCACGGCCTTCCAGGCCTGCGGATCGGCTGGATGTATGCGCCTGCCCATGTAATCGACGCGGTCAATCGCATTCGCGGTCCGTTCAACATGAACGCGCCCGCCATTGCTGCGGGCGCCGCGGCCATTCGCGATCGCAACCATGTCGAAAAGTCGGTCGCCTATAATGACACCTGGCTGAACTGGCTGACGGAGGAGTTCACCAAGCTCGGCCTTCGGGTCACGCCTTCGGTAACGAACTTCCTTCTGATCCATTTCCCCGAAGACGCCGCGCACTCGGCGGACAAGGCGGATGAGTGGCTTTCCAAGCGCGGTTATATTCTGCGCCGCGTTGGCGGATACGGTTTCCCCAATGCGCTGCGCATGACTGTCGGACCGGAAGAAGCCAATCGCGGCGTAGTCGCCGCACTCACTGAGTTTTTAAAGTAAGATCAATGTCCACGATCCATTTTGATAAAATCGCGCTGATCGGTATCGGCCTCATCGGTTCGTCGCTCGCACGCGTCATCCGTCGCGAAGGCCTTGCAAACCACATCGCAATCGCAACCCGCAGCGCCGAGACCCTGAAGCGCGCCGAAGAACTGGCCCTCGGCGACAGCTACACGACCGACAGTGCCGAAGCGGTCAAGGATGCCGATCTGGTTATCGTCTCGGTGCCGGTCGGTTCTTCCGGCACTGTCGCAAAGCAGATTGCCGCAAGCCTGAAGCCGGGCGCCATCGTCACCGATGTCGGCTCCACCAAGGCTTCCGTCATTGCGCAGATGCAGCCGGAACTGCCTGCCAATGTGCATTTCATTCCGGGCCACCCGCTGGCCGGAACGGAATATTCCGGCCCGGATGCAGGCTTTGCGGAGCTGTTCAACAATCGCTGGTGCATCCTCACGCCTCTTCCCGACACGGATGAAGCGGCGCTGGAAAAGCTCACCGCCTTCTGGACAGCCTGCGGTTCACGGCTCGATCACATGGACCCGCAGCACCATGATCTGGTGCTGGCCATCGTCTCGCATCTGCCGCATATCATCGCCTACAACATTGTCGGCACGGCCAGCGATCTGGAACAGGTGACGAAATCGGAAGTCATCAAATATTCCGCATCCGGCTTCCGCGATTTCACGCGTCTGGCGGCATCCGATCCGACCATGTGGCGCGATGTCTGCCTGCACAACAAGGACGCCATCCTTGAAATGCTGGGACGGTTCTCGGAAGATCTTGCCTCCTTGCAGCGCTCGATACGCTGGGGTGATGGGGAGGCCTTGTTCGACCTCTTCACGCGCACACGCGCGGTCCGCCGCGGCATTATCGATGCAGGTCAGGAAGTGGATGCGCCGGACTTTGGCCGTCAGGCTGCGACGCGCACAAACGAAAAGAAGTAAGGCAACGGGTAGGGCAGTAAAACATACTGCCCTACTCCCTTATTCCCCTACTCCCTTATTCCCTTACAACGCCGGCAACCGCCCAAGCGGAATGAACCCGGCATTGGCCCTGCCCTTGCGAACAGCAATCTCCAGCGTGGGATTGCCGTTTTCGTCTTTCGGCATAGCTGAAAGCGCGAAGAGGATGGTGGCGATATTGCTGCCCTGTTCCGGGAAAACCGTCTGGCCTGCTTGCGCCAGCGACTGGGCATTCACCAGCGTCAGCTTCACGTCGGCATTGATCAGCCCGTCGTCATCGACGGAGAAAGGACCGGTCAGCGATACCATGGCCCCATTGGGCATGGAGAGAAATGCCTGATGGATCGTGCCGCTATGACCGCGCAAACGCTGGCTGAAGTCGGAAGAGCCAGACGCCAGAAGCGTCGCAGCATCGGCGATCTCGATATCAGCAACACCGTCGATCTCGGGGCTCTTGGCATTACCGATCACCGGTGCTGCAAGCTTCAGCCCTGCAAAACGGCCAGTCAGCTTCAGCGCGCCATCGACGGCGCTCATGCTGAAATCCATCTGTTCCAGACTGCTGAGTGGTTCCGTGGTCGTGGCTTCCGTGCGGCGGCCGACCACGACGTCGCGGGCTTCCAGCGCAATCTCAGTCGGGAACGGGCGGGCAAGCCGGGTGTTGGAGTTGAACTTGCTCCAGTTGACTTCTAGCGGTTGCAAGCCGGGGAATTCGATAAAGGCGGGGCCGGTCAGATCATTGCTGAGCGAGCGCGGCGCATAGACAGGCGAGCCGGAGGTGAAACGACCGGCACGGAATGCCATGCCAGCGCTCGGCTTCTGCCAGGAAATGCTGTCGCAGACGACATTGACGCGGAGCGGATAACCGCTGGTGCGCAAATCCTCGCAGCGCACACCAATACCCTGAGCAGAAAGCTTGGCCATGTCTGCCGTCGCGCGCGTTTGCAGGCGGTCGGCCACATAAAACCACCCGGCTGTATAGCCAGCGACGAGAACGATCAGGAAAATGCCAAGCGCAATCGGGCGCTTTCTGGACTTCCGTTGCTCTGTTCCAGCTTCCGTCCCGGGATGCATCATCGAAAAACCTTATGTCGGTCAGAGAGTTGAGCCTGAGAAGCGGCAAAGCCGCCAGCGACGCATCTTTCGATACCAGTGTTTTGCTCAACCTCACTGGTGGCCATATTATGGCAGGATTGAGTCTTGTGAAGTGGAGCTTCAGAAAAAACGAGGGATATCCATCAATTACCCATGGAAATCGAACAAGAGACGGCAAATATTATATCATCATGACAAAACACATCGATGAAAAGCGGACGAGTGATTTCTGGGTTTTTGGCTATGGCTCGCTGATGTGGCGTCCCGGTTTCGCGCATGTGGAAACTATTCGCGCCCGCCTGCACGGCTATCGTCGCAGCCTGTGCATCTATTCGCATTTTCATCGCGGCTCACCCGATCATCCCGGACTGGTGCTTGGCCTCGATGCGGGCGGCTCCTGCCTTGGCATGGCCTTTCGCGTGCCGGGCGAAATGACCGACGAAGTGATGGTCTATCTGCGCGAACGCGAAATGTCGAACAATGTCTATCATGAAAAGAAGCTGCGGCTGCGCCTTCACGACGGGCGCGATGTTCAGGGACTGGTCTATGTAGCCGACCGCCGCCATGTGCAATATGCCGGCGCGCTCAAGGCCGAGGATGCAGCGGCAATTGTTGCCTCCGCGCATGGCGAGTCCGGCGCAAATATCGACTATGTAGCCAATACGCTGAAGCATCTGCGCGACATGCGGGTGCGCGATCACGCGTTGGAACATGTCGGCAATCTGATCGCCTCGAAATCACACCAGCCGCGTGATTTCGACTGACAGGACGCGTCAAGGGATGACAATCATCCTCTGATAGCAAGAATGGATTTCGCCAGTCCGGCAATCTTTTCAAACTCGATCTGCGCATCCGGGAAGAGCTTGCGCACCTGCCCCGTGGTCAGAAGGCGGATCGATTCCACGTGGAAGCGCGCTTCATCGGCGGTTTCCTGACGCGGGAAAAAGCCAAGCCGCATTTTGGTCATCAGCCAGATGCGCACCGGCACCGGCAGCCACTGGAATCCGATAAAGCGGAAATGCGGCTCGTAAGGGAACCAGTAATTCGGCGTCTGCATATAATAGCGCTTGCCGAGCCTGCGCGTATTTTCGGCGAACCGCGTGATGGCAGCCCAGTCGCCGACATGTTCAATGACCGAGTTGGAATGAACAACATCGAAAGCCCGCCCGGCAAAAAGCGCTGGATCGGTCGCGTCTCCAACCAGAAAGGTGAAGGTTTCCGTGTCCTTCTCTTCCTGCTTTTCAGGATTGATCAGTGTGAAATGCAGGCGGTCGCGATTGGCCTCGATGAAGGCTTCGCCAATCAGCCAATATTTTTCCGATCCGCCGAGATCGAGAATCTCGACCTTTTCGCCTTCCGGCTTTTCGGCGAGTGCGGCTTCGATCAATCTTTGGATATGAGCAAACCGTTTGGCGCGGAAAGAAAACTCGATGCTTTTGCGGTCCTTATAGGGATCGCGACCATTCTCTGAAATACTCATTGCCGTTTTATCCGTTCAGCCAAACACCCGTCAGCACTGTCAGGTTCACTTGGCATTTATTACAGAGCATAGCAACACTGCACAGAATATTAGTATGCTCTAATTTTTTGTTCACATATCATCACCGCTATACTGAATATGGGGTGATCTGTGAATAATCAGGACCAAGGCGGGAAAGAACGGCGCATTCGCACGGCATTTCAGTCACGAAAATTGAGCCGACACTCTATCGGGCACTTGTCCTTAATCGCTGTAATCGCTACATCTCGGCCAATCGTCAAGGAGACAGACACTCATGATTGCATTGTTCCGCACCATTGATCTGGCGCTCGACATCTACACCTGGATCATCATCGCCAGCGCCATCTATTCGTGGCTCTATGCGTTCAATGTCGTCAATTCCAGCAATCGCTTCGTGGCCTCGGTCGGAGAGTTTCTCTACAAGGTGACCGAGCCGGTTCTACGCCCGATCCGCAATCTCCTGCCCAATCTCGGCGGGATCGATATTTCGCCGATCATCCTGCTCCTGATCATCTTCTTCATCCGCCAGTTCATGTGGACGACGCTGCTGCCGCTCTTCCTCTGATCGGCAAATCAAAGCTTAAAAGCAAAAGCGCCCAATAATCCTTCGGGGATCATTGGGCGCTTTTGTTTTAAACCAGAATGCAAACCGGCGATTGCTCGCCCGGATTATTTGCCCTTGGCGCGTTCGATCGCTTCAACGATGAACTTGCGAGCGTAATCTTCATCGCCCCAATCGCCAATCTTGACCCACTTGCCGGGTTCCAGATCCTTGTAGTGTTCGAAGAAATGCGCGATCTGCTTCAGCGTGATTTCCGGCATATCCGTGTAATCATGGATCTTCTCGTAACGGCGCGTCAGGTGCGGCGACGGAACGGCGATGATCTTTTCGTCCTTACCGGAATTGTCTTCCATGACCAGAACGCCGATCGGGCGGACATTGATCACAGAACCCGGCACCAGCGGACGGGTGTTGCAGACGAGAACGTCAATCGGATCGCCGTCTTCCGAGAGCGTATGCGGTACGAAACCGTAATTGCCCGGATAGGTCATCGGCGTGTAGAGAAAACGGTCAACGATCAGAGCCCCGGACTTCTTGTCCATCTCGTACTTGATCGGCTGGCCGCCGACTGGAACTTCGATGATGACGTTGACGTCTTCGGGAGGATTGGTTCCGATGGAAATGGCATCAATATTCATGATGGGTCCTTTCGTGTCGCGCTCTGATACCGGGTTTCATGTTTCCGTGCAAGAAAAACGAAACTCCCACAAAACGCGACTAATTGTCGTTTAACTTAAGTTGAACATGAAGGCTCGGGACGTTTAACCGCGAGGGGAAACGCCCAGTTCCTTCAAGCGCTCAACAGCTGTTGGTGGCATCGGGGGTGGGTTGGGGTCGCGGCTTGCCGCAACCAGAAGCTCGTCGCAGGCCGTTTCGGTGGTTTCGATCAGCCGGCGCAGAAACTCTTCCTTTTCAAGCCCCGGCGGAATCGGAGGCAGAACACGGCAGCGAACGGTGCCCGGAAAACGCAGGAACTTGCGGCGCGGCCAGTAGAGCCCGGCATTATGCGCAATCGGCAGGACCGGCAGATCGAGCGCATCGTAAAGATGCACGATGCCGTATTTATACTGCGGCGGTGCGCCCGGCGACCGGCGTGTGCCTTCGGGATAGATGAGGATCTGACGCCCTTCGGCGATAGCCTTTTCCGCGCCCTTGGTGATCGAGTGCAGCGCCTTGACGCGCGATCCACGATCCACCGGGATCATCTCCATCTTGGCGATATACCAGCCGAACAGCGGAATGCGCATCAGTTCGCGCTTCAGGATGAGAACCGGATCGTCCAGATAAGGCAGGAAAGCATAAGTATCCCAGGCCGACTGGTGCTTGGGCGCGCAGATATAGGCGCCTTCCGGAATATTCTCGAGCCCTTCGATGACGTAATCCGTACCGGCAATGACCTTCTGGAGCCACAGATTAACCCGCGCCCAGAGCTTCGGCACGATCCATGCCTTCTTGCGCGGCAGCAGGAAATAGAACGGCGTATAAAGGATCATCTGCACCAGTGTGCAGATGTAAAACGCAGCGTTGAAGAGGATCGAGCGCAGGTATAGAAGCATCGTGTCGGCGAGTATCCCGGCTAGAGCACATCCCGAAAAGCGTGAAACGGCTTTCAGAAATGATGTGCTCAAAACAAACAGTCAGACCATAATCCCGAAAAACTGTCAGGCCTTCGTTTTCCGAAATCTCGGGCACTCCTATATCAGGAACTGCCCCATTTTCCATACAGAAAACGGTGACTGACCGCCGGGATTTTCCTGTTTGTTACCGATTGATCTTCTGACCGGTCACGCCGTCGAGAATGTCGAAGCCGAAAATCTCTGACGCACCAACGCGCACGACCGCGCCCAGATATTTGACATATTCAACGAAGAGCACGCGCAATGTGTCGCCTTCGGCCACCCAGCTTTGCTCGCGACCGTCGCCATTCACCACCGGATAGGGCACGAATTCCACGTCCTTCATCCGATAGGACATTTCCAGAATGCTGCGCGGCATATGGTAATTGTTCGTCACGACGATCACGCGGCGATAATCGTTGTTGCGAATCCAATGCTCGCTTTCCTCGGCATTGCCGACGGTGTTGCGGGCCGAACGGTCGAGATCGACACAGCAGTCGAACAGGCCTGGATCAGCATGCGTTGCGCGCTGTATGGATTTTTCATTCGTCGAAGGATGAACGCCGCTGATCAGCAGTCGCTTGCCGCGCTTATCCTGCAAGAGATCGACCGCCGCCTGAATGCGGGACTGACCGCCGGTCAGAACCACGATGCCATCGGCCGGCTCATCGATCACTGGCGGCGTCATGCTCGTCACCTTCTCCCCGAAGACGACAAAGCCGACGAGAAAAGCCAGAAGCAGCGTGAAAAGCACAATCGAGATGGGTTGGAAACGTCTGAGCATACGCATCATGACAGACCACAGGAATCTGGCTGGCGCAAGCAGCAAGGATGAAGGGGCAACAACAGGGGGACTGCGCCGCCAGACCACAGCGCCCGCATGCATCTCTTCCGCTGTTCGTTTCTGTGCCACCGCATCGTTACTCGCCCGGTATCCGCCGCCCAATGCGCGCGCGATTCGTCCGTCGTTCCTCTGGCTATCATACGCAGCATTGCGGCGATAACTCGGAGAACTACCAGGAATTCCCGTGCGACGGAGCGTATTGGGCCAAAAGACTGTCATTCGGAGCGTACTCCCGGACCATCCATGGTTGCGAGCTGGCGGATAACCGTCAGGCGGCTGGTCAGCATAGTCAGGACACTGACCAGAATGATGATGGCGGCGGCACCGAGATAGCCGCTGCGACCAATGGCGAAGCTGCCGAACATGGCAGCGGCCTGATCGCCTTCGGGTGTCGCCATATGGCGCGAAGCCCACCAGGAAAAGATCAGGAAAACCAGCATGGCGGCAGCGCCGCCGAACAGAGCACCCTTCAGCGCCGTGCGGAAGAAATGCCACTCGAATTCGCGCGCCACGAATTTCGATTCCGCACCGATGAAATGCAGAACCTCGATGATGTGGCTATTGCCGGACATTGCGCCACGGGTGGCGAAAATGACGGTGAGAACGGTCGCCGCAATGACCAGCGACAGAACCGCCGTACCGACCAGAACCGTTGTGTGCGCCATCGACACCAGTCTGTCCACCCAAGTCCGGTGGTCGTCGAAGCTGGCCGCCGGAATAGCGCGGGTCAATTCCGTGCGCATGGTGCCGAAATCGGGCGGCGCGCTTTCGTCGATGGTCACCACGACGAGGCGCGGCACAGGCAGTTCATCGATATTGAGACCAGTGCCAAGCCATGGCTCCAGCAGGCGCGCAGTAGCATCCTTGTCGATGATGTTCGTCGCCTTCACGCCCGCAAAGCCGCGTGCGATGTCGCTCGCCTGCTGCAAGGCCTTTTCAATATCCTGCCCTTCGACCGAGCGTATCTGGATCGTTGCCTCCCGCGCAATCTGGCTCTGCCAGGCGGCAGCCGATGCACGAACCAGCGACACGCCGCCCATGGTCAGGCAGGCAAGAAAGGTCATGATCGCGATAACGGTCACCAAAGCGGTGCCGGTAACGCTTCCGTCGGGCACAATCGGGCTTGGCCCTTTGCGTTGTCGGCGCTTGCCGACGCGCACCAGAACCATATCCTTCAGGTCTTCGAAACGAACCTTCAGGTCATCCTGAATTTTCTGCCAGCCGCTTGGACGGCCACTGCGGGTACTACTCATAGATGTCGAGCCGCCCGTGTTCCAGAATCATGCGCCGCGCATTGACCTGATCCATCAGGGATAGATCGTGCGTGGCGATGATGACAGCAGTGCCCGAGCGATTAAGCTCCGTAAAAAGGCGCAACAGGCGCTTGGCCAGCGGCGGATCGACATTACCGGTCGGCTCATCAGCAAGCAGCAGTTCCGGCTGATCAATGAGCGCACGCGCAATCGCGGCGCGCTGCTTCTCACCGCCGGACAAAACCGGGGGCAGAACGCCCATGCGGTCACCAAGGCCAACCCAATGCAGCAGCTCTTCCACCTCATGCCGATAGGTGGCTTCTTCCTTGCCGCGCACCCGCAGCGGAAGAGCCACATTCTCGTAAGTGGTCATGTGGTCAAGCAGGCGAAAATCCTGAAACACAATGCCGATACGGCGGCGCAGCAAAGGCACTTGTCTGTGATCAAGGCGCGCCACATCCTTGCCGAACACGTTGATCAGACCGCGTGTCGGCTTCAACGCCATGAAAAGAAGGCGCATGAGCGACGTCTTGCCGGCGCCTGAAGGGCCAGTCAGAAACTGGAATGAACGCGGCGGTATGTGGAAACTGACATCCTTGAGGATCTCAGGTCCCATTCCATATCTCAGGCCGACATTCTCGAAACGTATCACCGGTCAGCTTCTCTTCGGTTCTTCGCGCGCGCGAAGCGTTCGCACGCGCATCAATATCGGATTGACCTTTACCCTCTATGGTTAATCTTGCGTTAAATCCGGCCTGTTTGGACCGTTAAAAATTTCGCGAGCGAAGCATTAACCATTTTGCGGCAGCCTAGGCTGGCAAGGTCTATCGAGAAAACACAGAGGAAGATGACTTCATGATGGCGAAGCAATCATCAGCCAGAGGTAGCGCGCGCGGCCAACCGCATGCGGCAAAGCCTGCTGGCTGGCGTCTGTCGCCTGCTGCTGAAGTCGAGGATGCCGAATTCGAAACCGTGCTGCCGGAGCGGCAAATGCCGGTCACGCCGCTCGCGCTGCCGGGTTTGAGCCTTTTTCACAAACAGGACCATCCAACGCTTTCGGTGAAAGCCGCCAGCGGCCCCGGAGCGGCCTATTGGATTCTGGTGGCCTTTTGCGCCACGACCGCTTTCTGGATGGCGGGCGGCTATACGATCATGACCAGCAAGTCATCGGATGTCGCAGCCGCTGCCTCGCCGTCCCTGCCACTTGCTCCCGCATTGAAAGTGACCGACATCACCACGAATATTGCTGAGCGCGCCGAAGGCAATGTGCTGAATGTCGGCGCCAGCATCAGCAATGAAAGTCGCGAGACACGGCTGCCCCCGGCACTGATCGTCAGTATCACCTATAGCGACGGACAAAAGCGCGAGCGCCTGCTGGAACCGGTGCGCACCAGCATCCGGCCCGGCGGTAATATCCGCTTCGAGACAATGCTGCCCGCGCTGCGCGGCACGATCGAGAAAGTCGATATACGGATGGCGAGCCCGGCCTGATTACCGGGCGCAGACCGCCTGTAATTCTCGAAACCGCGGTTACTGCCAGCAGCCGAGATTGCGTCCCTTGAGATTGTGAGAATCGATATCGACGACAAGCTTCGGGTCCTGACGCAGCAGAACCATCGTCGTCCGCTGTTTCAAATCAATCTTCTGCCATCCAGCGCATTCGGTCGGCATCGGCGTGGAGTCGATCTTGACCTTTTCCGTCCATGCGGTCGCCGTGCAGCCCGACAGAACGGAAATCAGCGCCACTGCCACAGCACTGCCCAATAGGGCTTTCGATTCTCTGGTCTTCGGATGCGTGTTCAAACCGCAAACTCCCCGTCATGCTCTGCGACAGCCTTTGAAAATGGCTGTTCTTCGGTTGCGGGCCTGCCCCGTGCCTACCTTTCGCTTATAACGCGCACGCAGCGTTCTGCGCAATGACCCGACGACAGAAGACCATGGCCAAGGCTCCATTGCAAATGCGGCGCCGGTCAGGCCAGCGATGATGATCCCATCAACGCAGAAGCGCGATAGAGCGCTAAAAAAGCCGGCCTCTATTTTAACCAACGGGGCAAATGGATTATTTAAATGAATTCAATATTTTATGGGCTAAATTTATAAAATTCATAATATAATTGGGATAAATTTGCGCCTTTACTGTTAAAACGGTTCTAACAAGCAAAGCATAACAATCATTCTTTGCTTTCAACAATATTGCCGGAAGAATATGACAAGGATATAGTTTTTTGTCATCTGATTCGCTTACGGCCAGTTTCACTACACCAACCTTGGGGATTTCCATGTTGAATAAACTATCGGCTGAGTTTTTCGGAACTTTCTGGCTGGTTTTCGGCGGCTGCGGTAGCGCGGTGCTCGCTGCGGCTTTTCCTGAACTTGGCATCGGCTTCCTTGGCGTCGCCTTTGCTTTCGGTCTCACCGTCCTGACCATGGCTTATGCTGTGGGCGGCATTTCCGGCGGTCACTTCAATCCGGCTGTATCACTCGGCCTCGTGATCGGCGGCAGACTTCCGGCAAAGGACCTCATTCCTTACTGGATCGCACAGGTTCTGGGCGCCATCGTTGCGGCGGCAGTACTCTATCTGATCGCTTCGGGGAAAAGCGGTTTTACGGCTGGGGGCTTTGCTTCCAACGGTTATGGCGAATTGTCGCCTGGCGGCTATAGCCTGACATCGGCCCTGCTGATCGAAGTCGTCCTGACGGCGTTCTTCATCATCATCATTCTGGGTTCGACCTCGTCGATTGCTCCGGCAGGTTTTGCGCCGATCGCTATCGGTCTTGGCCTGACCCTCATCCACCTGATCTCGATCCCGGTGACCAATACATCGGTCAACCCGGCTCGCTCGACCGGCGTTGCGCTCTTCGCTGACACAGCTGCACTCAGCCAGCTCTGGCTGTTCTGGGTCGCACCTTTGGTCGGCGCAGCACTCGGCGCGATCATCTGGAAAGGCCTGCTTGGCAAAGATTGATCCGCCCTCCCGGATCGACTAGGCCGGCTTCATGTCGGCCTTTTTTTATTTGAAGATTTTTCGCCCCTAGTGGATTGAATCTGACGTTTGAATCCCGACTGACATAGATGCTGTTTCAAACGTCAAATTCGAAAAATCCACTAGATACTTATACTTGCTAGTGGTCTGATTCCAACATTTGCTCAGCGCTTGAACCGAAGGACGCAAATGTTGGAATCAGACCTCTAGAAACAGGGGCGAAACATTTGCCACCAAAAAAGTGATTCCGATCATGGGAAGGATGCTGTAAGTAACAAGCATCTTTCCTCTCGATGTCTTGAGCAATGTCCCCCTCAACTGATGCTTCTTCTGCGGATCGCTACGCAGCATTCCGCCACTCGTCATTCAAGAAATACTGGGGCGCGCGCTTTCTGAGCGCCTTCGCGGTGCAGATTGTCAGCGTTTCGGTCGGCTGGCAGATTTATGACCAGACCCGCGATGCCTTCAATCTGGGCATGGTCGGGCTGGTGCAGTTTCTGCCTGCATTGCTGCTTGTTCTGGTGACCGGCGCAACAGCCGACCGTTTCGGCAGACGCCTGATCATGGGGCTGTCGCTGGTTCTGGAAGCTGTCGTCACGGCTTTGCTGCTCTCACTGACGCTGGCGGGCCTGTTCGAGCCGATGACCGTGTTTGCCTGCCTTCTGCTCTTCGGTATCGCACGCGCCTTCCTCGGACCGTCCTCGGCATCGCTCGTCGTGAACCTCGTTCCAACCGAAGACTTTGCAAATGCGGTATCGTGGAATTCGTCTGCCTGGCAGGTCGCAACCATTGTCGGCCCGGTTGCTGGCGGTTTGCTCTATGGCATCTCGCCGGTTGCGGCCTATTGTGTGGCCACAATCTTCCTGATCGCGGCTGCGGTTCTCACCTTCTCTATCCCGAAACCGAAACAGCACACGCTGACGGAAGAGCGCTCCATGTCGAGCATGCTCGCCGGCTTCCGCTATATCTGGAAGGAAAAGATCGTTCTGGGTGCGATCTCGCTCGATCTTTTTGCGGTGCTGCTCGGCGGTACGGTCGCACTATTGCCGATCTATGCGCGGGATATTCTCGATCTCGGTCCGTGGGGGCTTGGCCTGCTGCGTTCAGCACCCGGCATCGGCGCGGTTCTGACCGCAATCTGGCTGGCCGGTCATCCGATCCGCGATCATGCGGGCCGCGTGATGTTCGTGTTCGTCGCGTTTTTCGGCCTGTTCAACATCATTTTCGGTGTTTCAACACTGACCTGGCTTTCCGTCGTCGCACTGGCGCTGGCGGGTGCTGCCGATATGATCAGCGTCTATATTCGCGAAACGCTGATGCAGCTCTGGACGCCGGATCATGTTCGCGGACGCGTCAATGCCGTGAATATGGTTTTCGTCGGCGCGTCGAACGAACTGGGCGAATTCCGCGCGGGCCTGATGGCAGCGGCGCTCGGCGCGGTTCCGGCTGTGGTGATCGGCGGCGTCGGCTCCATCGCGGTCGCGATGATCTGGGCAGCCATGTTCCCGCAATTGCGCAAAGCCCGCCACTTGCAAGGGCGGACTTGATGATCAAAAGGGCGAGCTACGGCTCGCCTTTTCTATTTGTACCCGTGCCTGAAGAGCATTGCGGTCGTCTTCGCGGATGCCGATAAGCTCCGCGATACGCCATGTCACGTCCGCTTCCACTTCGCTGACATCGCCATCGGCATAGACCATTTCCCACATCAGCCCCACGAAATCGAGCCGCGCATTATAGTCGAGCTGGCGCTTGAGAACGGATGTGAAGCTTGAAAAATCGATGGCCTCGCTGTCGGCCACTTCGGCGGCCTTGATCAGCTTCTTCAGCGCATCGCCTTTGAGATTATATTTCAGCGACAGCATCGCCGCGAGCTTCTTGCGCTCGCTCTCACGCGTCTCGCCATCGACATCCATGATGTGGAACAGCAGGGCAGCTGCGGCAAGCTTGGGATCGTCATTGGAAATATCACCCTTGCGGTCACGAAAACCGTTGCCGGGCAGCTCCTTCAAAAATTCCAACAGACGATCGAACATTCACCCTCGCCAGACATATCAATACAGACGCACCCCATAGAGAAACGCTGCTCTTCATATCTGCGAACCTAACCGGGGAAACACGGCAGACAACGCGACAAACCGTCATGAAAGACGGTTCGCAGCAGATGACGCCGCCAGCGTTGTTTTTAAGCAACGCTTTGCTAAAGCGGAAGCGGCTTAAAAGAGCCGCAAGCCGCCCTGCGCCTTGCGTGGTGTACTGTTTTGATCCACACCTGGATCATCGACGACGAAATGACCGCGCTTGTCCTCGTCGTTACCATCATCAATGGGCGACGCATCAAGAGGCGGTTGCGGAATTTCATCGCGTTTCTGAGCAGGCGCGGGAGGGGAAGCTTTGACCGGTTCTGCGTCGGGAACGACCACTTCGGCCTCCACCACGTCGATTTGGGGAGCTGCTTTCACTCGCGCTTCGCGAGCAGGCGGTGTTACCACAACGGGCACTGGCGCTTTGTCATCGGGAATTGGCCCCTTGATCTCCGGCTCTTCCGCCTCAACAACCGGGGCAAGCTCGACCACCGGAACTTTCCATTCAAAACTGTTCAGGCGACCGGTGACCGGCGAGACCGGCGACCAGCGTTCCGACACATAACCATCGGCAGTCCAGGCGGGATCACGTGGCGCCTTGACGGCCCGGGCTAGCCACTGACGCACCTTGCCCTGATCGCCAGTCTCGGCTTCCTCAATATCGGCCAGCAGCAAATAGACGCTTTCCGTCGGACGCGCCCTCAGCACCTGATCGGCACTGTCGCGCGCTGCCTTGAAATCTCCGGCTTCATAAGCCGCGCGCGCCAGCACAAGACTGCCTTCGGCTGTGTTGGAACGCAGCGAAACCAGATGCCGCGCGCGTTTCAAACGGTCCTGCGCCGTGTCGCCAGCGCGGGCATAGACATAAGCGGAAGCGATATCCGGATGCGGGAAACGCTTCCATGCCGCTTCCAGAAGCTTGGAACCCTTGCGCACTTCGCCATCGCTAAACAGCGCCTGTGCGGCCACCACGGCGGCGGGCACCAGATCTGGCGCGAGCTTGTTTGCCTCCAGCGCCATGGTGCGTGCGTGGGCGTGATCCACATTCAGCGTTGCCATGGCCTTGGCCGTCAGCAGCGCGGCGCGCTCCTTCTTCACCGTATCTTTGCTGTGCGCCAGCGCCTGCTTGCGCGCCTCAACCAGCTTCAGCGCCCCGTCCCAATCGCCATCAGCGCAGAACTGGCCCATAACCGCAGATGACGCCCATTCTAGTTGCGGAGCTTGCTTGGCAGCTTCCGAAGCATAATGGCGTGCGGCTTCAATCGCACCAACGCGCTGGGCCTCAATGTAAAGCCCGCGCAGGCCCAGAAGCTTGGTTTCCGGATCTTCCAGCATGGCCTCAAACCCCTTGCGGGCATCGTCCGTGCGGCCTTCCAGCATCGCCGTCTGCGCTTCCAGAAGCTTGATGAGCGGCTCCTGATCGGAATTCAGCAATTTTCCAGCCTGCTTGGTCATGCGGCGCGCGGCCTCGGCATCGCCCGCACCGGCAGCGATGAGGCCGGTCGAAAGCGACTGATATCCACGGTCGCGCTTGCGCGCCCGGAAATGACGGCGCAGCGTGTAGGGCGACTGGATAATGCTCTTCACCAGCCACCACAAAAGCAGGATCGCCGCCACGATGGCCACGATACCGGCAACCGCAGTAATCAGCGGCACGTTATAGTGGTTGCCCGCGAAAACGACATCCAGCTCACCCGGACGATCGGCCAGCCATGCAAAGCCGAAACCAAGGGCCACAACGATCAGTAGATAGAATAAAACACGCAGCATCGGCCCGCCCCCTTAATTACCCGCTGGTGCCGCAGCGCCCGCGTCAGTCGGCGTCTTTGGCTTGAGGCTGTCCGCAACCAGACGCTGGATCAGCGCATCGGCATCGCGGCGCACTTTCATCTGGTTCGCAAATTCTCCCGAAACGGCTTTAGCATCGGCGGGCAGTTTCTCCCATTCACCGATGGCGCGTTCCAGATCACCTGCGTGGAGTGCGGCTTCCATGCGGGCAGTCGTCGGACCGACGCCCTCGCCTTCCACATTGCCCGCGACAGGGCGAACACTTACCAGCCCCTTGGCGCTGGCAACCAGCTGATCCCAAACACCCGCATCGGCGGGCAGCTTGTTTTCGGTCGCGACAATGCGATTGGCAACCGGGCCAAACCAGGCGTTTAGGTCGGCCACTGTCGGCACGCCCGTATCGGCAAATGGCTTGAGGCCCTCGACCGAACTATCCTGCGGCGCAAGTGAAGCATAAGTATCGAGTTCAACCTTGAACGAACCGCCACGATCAATGGCCGTCTTCAGCGCATTGGCCGCGATCAGCGCTGTCGCATCCGGCTGGCGGGCAGCTTCGCCGACCTTTGCCTGCAAGGAGGTCAGTTTTGATTCGAGCGAAGAAATTGTGCCGCTATTGCCCGAAACACCGGCTGCGGCCTGATCAGCCTGATTCTGGGCTGCCGACAATTTCGATTCCAGCGCGTCGAGACGTCCGGTCAGCGCTTCAATATCACCCGAAGCTGCACCTCCAGTCGCCTGCGGCAGTGTTTCGACCTGCTGCTGCAATTGCGTGAGGGTGCCCGCGACCGCTTCCGCCTTGATCTCTGCGGCCTGAACATTCTTCTGTAAATCGGCAAATTGCGTGCGGCTTGCCGCATCGAGCGGCGCAGGCGTTGGATTGGTGCGCAGATCGGCGATCTGCTGCTCCATCTGCGCCAGTTGCTCGGCAGTCACGCGCGCGCCGGGCGACGGAATGACATTACCCCATTGAAGCGCAAACATGCCGCCGAGCGCGATAACGCCACCGGCAATGCCGGCCAGAAGATGCGATGCACCGGATGTGGATTTCGGGCTGGAACCCTGATTGGCATTGCTGATTGGCGGCACAGTGCACGATGCGCTGGAGGTTGAACGCGGCTTTTCCGCTTCCGGCTTGACGCCTGCGGTAAAAGGCGGACTGGCGGCATTTGAGGTACTTGCAGCCGGTTTCGGTTCTGGCTTTGGCCCAGATTTCGTTTCGGCGGCTTTCGCCTCAGCGGGCTTGGTTGCTGTTGCTTGAGCAAAGTTGCCGACCGGCTCGGCGGGCGGAGTCGCCCTGGCTCCCGTCTGTTCATCGACACGCTTTACATCAGACGGATCGAGATTGATCGTCACGGGATTGCGGGCCGGTTTGGAATGTCGCGGGGTGCCGGATTTCGCCATGGGTCCTCTCGTAATCGTCGATTGCCTGCCGGTGACTCTATGTGACTCTAACAGATAAAATCCTCTGTCGCAGGAAGGTTGCGTCTAAAAGAGTCAAAGTTTGGAAAACAGGCGGAAAAGTCCTTTCTCGTCCGGCTGTTCTGCGACCAGCGCATTCGTCTGCCATTCGGCGGGCAGTTTTGCGGCCACACGCGCCGATATACACAAAAAACGGGTCTTTTCGTTAAAAGGCGGGGCAATCTCGCCCATCGCGGCGGTAAATTCTTCCGCCGCCACACCGGAATAGAGCATCACAGCCGCAAGCGGTTGCGTGCCCAATATGCGCTGAAGTTCATCACGCGAATAATCGATGGTTTCGATATCATAGACATCGCACACGGTCATATCGAGACCAGCTGCGGATACACGTTCTTCGAAAATCGGCTGGCGAACGCGCCCCGCCAGATAGAGAATGCGCGCGCCTTGCGGCAAAACCTTACGCATGGTTTCAGCAAGACGCACCGCATCACCGCCACCGTCGACCACATCGGTGAAGCCCGCCTCACGCGCGCCGCGCGCCGTACCCTCGCCAACGGCGAAGAGCGGCATATCGCGTTGCGGCAAAGCATGCCCCGCATGGCGAAACGCATTGGCGCTTGTCACCGTCAATGCGTCGAAACGGGTATCAGGCAGGGAAAAAGCCATTGTGACCGTGCGGCTGAGCGGCAGAAGCACCGGCTCGAAACCCGCATCAGTGAGTTTCGCGGCGGTCAGCAGGGCCGCCGGTTCTGGCCTCGTCACCAGAACCCGCCTGCCTGCTATGGCTGCGCCCGGCCCGGTCAAGATCAATCCCAGTCGGTGAAGAAATGCGGACCGGCAGCGGCACGAACCTGACTTGCAGCCTCAATCCCAAGCGCCGCCGCTTCCGATGCCGTGCCGTCGAGCGTCACTTCATGCGCCTTTGTGCCATCGGGCGTCAGGATCATGCCATGGAAATGCACCTTGTCGCCGTCCACAGTGGCAAGCCCGGCAATCGGCGTGCGGCAGGAGCCGTCAAGCGCGCCCAAAAACGCGCGTTCGCAGGCAAGGGCTACCTGCGTGTCGCGATGCGCCAACGGTGCCAGCAGCTCATCAATGCGCGCATCGCCGATGCGGCTTTCAATACCGATGGCGCCCTGTCCCGGCGCGGGCGGGAAGGTCAGCGGATCCACCAGTTCGGTAATCGCTGCATCAAGGCCCAGCCGCTTCAGACCTGCACAGGCCAGAAAGGTTCCATCAACCTCGCCTGCTTCAAGTTTTCGCAAACGGGTATCGACATTGCCGCGATACATCACCACCTGAATGTCCGGGCGAAGGCGCCGGATCAGCGCCTGACGGCGCAGTGACGACGAACCAACGACGGCGCCCTGCGGCAAATCCATGAACCGCTTGGCCGTGCGACCGATGAAGGCATCGCGCGGGTCTTCGCGTTCGAGAAAGACGGAAAGATGCAAGCCTTCAGGCAAGACAGTCGGCATATCCTTGGTCGAATGAACGGCGAGATCGATACGTCCGTCCTTCAGCGCCTGCTCGATTTCCTCGGTGAAAAGCCCCTTGCCGCCGACTTCCGAGAGCGGGCGGTCCTGAATGCGGTCGCCCGCCGTGGACATGGGCAAAATCTCGATTGCCTCTTCCGGCAAGCCATGCGCTTCCATCAGGCGGCGACGCGTCTCGTGAGCTTGAGCCAGAGCCAGCTTGCTACCGCGTGTGCCAATCTTCAAGGATGGTGTTTGCATATTGCGTCGTCCATGGTACCGGGTTGCTTGACGTATCAGAAATATGAGACTGGCAGGGTCTAACCGCAAATGCGCATTCTTGGAATAGAAACCAGTTGCGACGAAACAGCCGCCGCTATCGTTGAACGCAACGATAAGGGTGAAGGCCGTATTCTGTCCAATGTGGTTCTGAGCCAGATCGCCGAACACGAGCCTTATGGCGGCGTTGTGCCGGAAATTGCGGCACGCGCACATGTCGAGGCGCTGGACCGGCTGGTCGCGCGCGCCTTGCAGGATGCGGATATGCAGCTCGATGATGTGGATGCCGTGGCAGCCACCGCCGGTCCCGGCCTGATCGGTGGGCTGATCGTCGGCCTGATGACGGCCAAGGCGCTCGCCATGGCTGCGCAAAAGCCGTTCTATGCTGTAAACCATCTCGAAGGCCACGCGCTGACGGCGCGGCTGACCGACAAGCTCGAATTTCCCTATCTGCTGCTGCTGGTTTCGGGTGGTCACACGCAGATGGTGCTGGTGCGCGGACTTAATGATTATGAGCGCCTCGGCACCACGATTGATGATGCGCTGGGTGAAGCCTTCGACAAGACGGCGAAGCTTCTCGGCCTGCCTTATCCCGGCGGTCCGGCGGTTGAGCGCATGGCGCTTCAGGGCGATCCCAAGCGCTTTGCCCTGCCCCGACCGCTGAAAGGCGAAGCGCGGCTCGATTTTTCATTTTCCGGTCTCAAGACCGCCGTGCGCCAGACGGCAAGCGAACTGGTGCCGCTCAGCGATCAGGATGTCGCCGATATTTGCGCCTCGTTTCAGGCCGCAGTGGCCGATACGCTTGCCGACCGGGTCGGACGTTCGCTCGAACGTTTCAAGGCAGAATTTCCGGACTGCGCGACACCGTCGCTGGTGGTCGCGGGCGGTGTGGCCGCCAACAAGACCTTGCGAGCTTCGCTGGAGCAGCTCTGCGCCAGACACGGCTTCAGCTTTATCGCACCGCCGCTCAATCTTTGCACCGACAATGCAGCGATGATCGCCTGGGCTGGAGCCGAGCATGCCGCAACCAAAATGCCGGATTCGCTTGCCATCGCGCCGCGCTCGCGCTGGCCGCTCGATGAAAAATCCGCGCCGCTGATCGGCACGGGACGGCGCGGAGCCAAAGCATGAGCGGTCGCACGAAGATCGCCGTTCTCGGTGGCGGCGCATGGGGCACGGCGCTTGCTGCCATGGCGGCGACCAGCGGCCACGAAGCCTGGCTTTACGCCCGTGTTACGGACACGGTCGCAGCGATCAACGAAAACCGACGCAACCCGCGCTATCTGGGCGACATCGAACTGCCAGCCGGTATTCGCGCCAGCACCAAGGCTTCCGATGTTGTGACCGGTGCTGACGCCGTTTTGGCGGTAGTCCCGGCACAGGCAATGCGCGTGGGCCTCTCCGAACTGAGCGGCCTCATTCCACAGTCCGCGCCCGTCGTTCTTTGCGCCAAGGGAATTGAACGCGGCACCGGACGCCTGATGTCGGAAGTGGTGGCGGAAGTTTTGCCGAACCACCGCATCGCTGCCCTTTCCGGCCCAAGTTTTGCAACCGATGTTGCACGCGGCCTGCCAACGGCTGTGACGGTTGCCTGTGAAGATGCAGACACAGCCGACAAGCTGGCAGCTCTTCTTTCTGGTCCAGCTTTTCGCTGCTATTCGACCACCGATCTTAAAGGCGTCGAGATTGGCGGCGCTTTGAAAAACGTTCTGGCGATTGCCGCTGGCGCCGCTGTCGGACGCGGCTATGGTGCGAGCGCGCAAGCAGCGCTCGTCACACGCGGCTTCGCGGAACTGCGCCGTATCGGACAAGCCATGGGCGCAAAGCCGGAAACCATCATGGGGCTCTCCGGCCTCGGCGATCTGATGCTGACATGCTCATCATCACAATCGCGCAACTATTCCTACGGTCTTGCGCTGGGACGCGGCGAAGACCTGACCAACCGGCCTCTGGCCGAAGGTGTCGCTACCGCGCCTATTGCTGCGGAACTGTGCGAAAAGCACGGCATTTCTGCACCCATCATCGATGCGGTTGGCGCTTTGCTCAGCGGGAAGATCACCATCGATGAGGCTGTAACCAGTCTCATCAACCGACCACTCAAGACCGAAGACTAGAGGACCAGACGATGCTTTTTGCACTTCTCTGCAACGACAAGCCCGACCATTTGCAGGTGCGCCTCGATACGCGCCCGACGCATCTCGAATATCTTACGAGCCTTGGCGATGTGCTGAAGTTTGCCGGTCCCTTCCTCGGCGAAGACGGCAAGCCAAATGGCAGCCTTCTCGTTGTCGAAGCTGAAGACAAGGCCGCAGCGGCCGCCATCGGCGCCAATGATCCCTATGCGAAAGCTGGTCTGTTTCAGGACGTCACCGTACGCCCGTGGAACTGGACGTTCAAAAATCCTGCCAACGCCTAAGGCTTAAGCACCGGGGAACACGCAATGGCATACTGGCTGTTCAAGTCCGAACCGTTCAAATGGTCATGGGAAATGCAAAAGGCCCGTGGCGAAAAGGGCGAGCAATGGGATGGTGTGCGCAATTATCTGGCGCGCAACAACATGCGCGCCATGAAAATCGGCGACAAAGGCTTTTTCTATCATTCCAATGAAGGGCTCGAAGTGGTCGGCATTGTCGAGGTTTGCGCTTTGTCGCACCCCGACAGCACCACCGATGATCCGCGCTGGGACTGTGTAGACATCAAGGCCGTCCGCGATGTGCCGAAGCCTGTTACGCTGAAGGACGTCAAGGCGAACCCTAAGCTTGAGAACATGGCGCTTGTCACCTCCATGCGCCTGTCTGTGCAGCCGGTGACCGAAGACGAATGGATCGAAGTCTGCCGCATGGGCGGCCTCGACGCCAAAGACATCTGAGACCAGCAACCGATGCTCGATCCGGCGGAAACCAGCACGCGCAGCTTCATTCTGGCCAATACCGGCCTGCAAGCACCACCGCATGTGCCGGAAATCCGCCTGCATCTGGCTGACGAAGCGCACGACCTCTGGCACAAGACAGAGGAAGAACTGGCCACAATCGGCCTGCCGCCGCCCTTCTGGGCCTTTGCCTGGGCGGGCGGTCAGGGCGTGGCGCGCTATATTCTCGACTATCCGAAAACCGTAAGCGGCAAGACTGTGCTGGATTTTGCGTCCGGCTCAGGTCTTGTCGCCATCGCGGCCATGAAGGCTGGTGCGAATAGCGTCCTCGCTTCGGATATCGATCCCTTCGCGCTCCCGGCAATCGATATCAACGCCACGGCCAACGGCGTGGCGGTGACCGCAAGCCTTGAAGATCTCATCGGCACCGATTACGGCTGGGATGTGGTTCTGGCAGGCGATGTCTTCTATGAGAAGGCGCTGGCCGATCGGCTTATTCCATGGTTCGCAAAACTGGCGGAACGCGGCGCTGAGATCATTGTCGGCGATCCGGGCCGCTCCTATCTACCGAAAGAGCGCTTGCGGCAGCTTGCCGTCTACACCGTGCCCGTGACGCGTGCGCTGGAAGATTCCGAGGTCAAGCGCACAACCGTCTGGGCATTCATTTAGACGCACATCTTATCCGAAAACCGTTTCACACTTTTCGGGATGTGCTTTTGCTTAAGCAAAGCGTTTCGCTCCCGCGACGCAGAGCACGACAATCCCCGCTGTCGCGACCATGCCCATGCTGACGGGTTCGCCCGCAATGCCCGCCGCCAGCATCAAGCCGAAAAACGGTTGCAAAAGCTGAAGCTGACCGACCGTCGCAGCGCCGCCTTGCGCCAGCCCGCGATACCAGAAGAAAAAGCCGATCAGCATCGAGAACAGCGAAACATAGACCAGTCCGCCCCAGGCCATGGCCCCAATCCCCGCCCATGTTTCAGGACGCATGAGAATGGTCAGCGGCAGCATGATCGGCAGCGAGAAAACCAGCGCCCAGCAAATGACCTGCCAGCCGCCGAGCCTGCGGGACAGGCTCGCACCTTCCGCATAGCCAAGCCCGCAAACAATGATCGCGCCCAGCATCAGCACATCGCCTAGGAAAGTCGACTGGCTGCCCTGCCCGTAAGCGTAGGACGCGACGATAGCGCCGCCCACGATCGAAAATAGCCAGAACAGCGGACGCGGACGCTCGCCGCCGCGCAGCACCGCAAATACCGCCGTTGAAAGCGGCAGCAGCCCGATGAAGACAATCGCATGGGCAGAGGTCATATGTTGCAGCGCGATGCCCGTCAGCAGCGGAAAGCCGACCACGACGCCCAGCGCCACGACAATGAGTGAAATGACATCGCTCTTGCGCGGAAACGGTTCACGGAATGCCAGCAGCAGCGCCATGCCCAGCAGTCCGGCAATCGACGCGCGTGCCAGTGTCAGAAAAGTCGGATCGATATCGATGACGGCAAGACGGGTCGCGGGTAGCGAGCCTGAGAAAATCAGCACACCGAGAAATCCATTCAACCACCCGGCCGTCTTGTTACCCACGGTCTGGCTAACAACCACCTTGTTCCCAACATTCTCGCGCATGTGTCTTTTCAGCTTTCAACAAAATCGTCTATGAATTTTGCGGACAATGCCGCGAACTTGCCGAAATAATCAGAGACAGTTACCGGACAATTCTGGCAAACTGTACTGGTACGAAAGAGAGTACAGATGATATCGACGGGCTTATTGCGCAGCCTGGAAGCCGTAGAAGCCGCCTATGCGGGCGTCGATAACGCGCGCGGCGATGAAAACGCTGCTGCGGAGAAGACCTCGCTCGTCGAAAAAGTCATGTCCATTATCCGTGGACGGATTGCGGCCATGAGCCTTGCGCCCGGCGCCCGACTGCCATCGATCCGTCGGCTTGCCGGGACGATGGACGTTTCCAAATCGACCGTTGTCGAAGCCTATGACCGGCTGGTCGCCGAAGGCATCATCCAGTCACGCCGCGGCGCGGGCTTCTATGTGTCGGAACGGGCGCGCCAGCCCTTTTCGCTGGCCACGACCACACCGCATAAGGACCGGCAGATCGATCCATTCTGGGTCATGCGCCAATCGCTGGAAACCGAAGGCAAGACATTGAAGCCCGGCTGCGGCTGGCTGCCGGATGAATGGCTGCCGCTTGAAGGCATCCGCCGCGCGCTCCGCGCCATTGCTCGCGACGAGCGCAGCGATCTCGCCACCTATGGCGAACCGCTCGGCTTCCGTCCGCTGCGCAGCCACCTCGCGCACCGGCTGGCGGAACAGGGCATGGATATTTCCGGTGGCGAGATAATGCTGACCGATTCCGGCACGCAGGCCATCGATCTCATTTGCCGCTTTCTGCTTCAGCCGGGCGACACCGTGCTGGTGGACGATCCCTGCTATTTCAATTTTCAGGCCGTGCTGCTGACCCATCGCGTCAAGCTGATCGGCGTCCCCTATACACATAGCGGCCCGGACCTCGAAGCCTTCGCCAAGGCAGCCGCCGAACATGCGCCGAAACTCTATATTTCCAATGCAGGGCTGCAAAACCCGACCGGCGGCGTCATGTCGCCCGCAACCGCGCATCGCCTGCTGAAACTTGCGGAAGCCCATGGCATCATTCTCGTCGAGGATAATATTTTCGGCGATTTTCATCCCTCACCAGCACCGCTGCTGGCGGAACTCGACGGGTTCGAACGTGTTCTGCACATTGGCAGCTTCTCCAAGACCCTCTCGGCTGCGGCCCGTGTCGGCTATATTGCCGGGCGCAGCGACTGGATCGACGGCCTCACCGATTTGAAGCTGGCCACCACCTTCGGCGGCAATTCGATTTCAGCACAAGTCGTCCACGCGCTTCTGACCGACGGCACCTATCGCCGCCACATCGAAGGCATGCGCGCCAAGCTGGCCGATGCCATGACGCTGACCGCCAAGCGCCTGAAAGCCGCAGGACTTGAACTCTGGAACGAACCGCAAGGCGGCATGTTTCTCTGGGCGCGCCTGCCGGACGGCATGGACTCCGGCATCATTGCCAGACACGCTCTCGACAAGGGTGTCGTTCTGGCTCCGGGTGATGTGTTCAGCCCGTCACGGACCGCAAGTTCCTATTTGCGCTTCAATGTGGCACAATCGACTGACCCCGCTGTTTTCACGGTTCTGCAAGAAGCGATGAAAATCACCGAACGCTAAATCCACCCACAACATTAGCCTTCCCGCGTCGAAAACAATTTCAAGCAAAAGACGCACAGTCATGCGGACGGCTGTCGTTATACTCTTGCGACTGTCTTGGAGGAGACATCGCGTATTTGTGTGTGTGGCATAACTCGGACAGCCACAACACGATTGCGCAGGGAGAACGGAGAGGGCAGACTGGTCTAAACCCGTCTGCCGGGAGGGAGTAGCATTGAATACGCACCTGTCCGGGGCGGATGCAGTTTCGCGCCCCGAAGATGAAAAACTGTCGGTTGCTGCCAACATTGCCTATGGTTTTCAGCATGTGCTGACCATGTATGGCGGCATTGTCGCGGTTCCACTGATTATCGGTCAGGCCGCAGGGCTGAGTCCCAGCGAAGTTGGGCTTCTCATCACGGCTTCGCTCTTTGCAGGCGGTGTCGCCACCGTACTGCAAACCATCGGCATTCCCTTTTTCGGATGCCAGTTGCCGCTCGTGCAGGGCGTGTCCTTTGCCGGTGTCGCCACGATGGTGGCCATCGTCACATCCAGCGGTAGCGGCGAAGCGGGGCTGCAAGTCGTCCTTGGCTCCGTCATGGCAGCGGCTTTTATCGGCTTTCTGATAACGCCGATTTTCTCACGCATTACGCGCTTCTTTCCACCGCTCGTGACGGGCATCGTCATTACAACCATCGGCCTGACGCTGATGCCTGTTGCCGCCCGCTGGGCGATGGGCGGTAACAGCAATGCGCCCGACTTCGGCAGCATGTCCAATATCGGCCTCGCTGGATTGACGCTGGCGCTTGTGCTTGTCTTGAGCAAAATCGGAAGCGCCACAATTTCCCGCCTGTCCATCCTGCTTGCCATGGTGTGCGGCACGCTGATCGCCTGGGCGCTCGGCATGACGGATTTTTCGAGAGTCAGCGAAGGCCCGGTCATGGCTTTCCCGGAAATCTTCCATTTCGGAATGCCGGTGTTCAGCATCGCCGCGACCATTTCCATGTTCATCGTCATTCTGGTGACTTTGGTGGAAACATCCGCCGATATTCTGGCGGTAGGCGATATCATCGGCACCAAGGTCGATTCCCGCAGGCTCGGCAACGGACTGCGTGCCGACATGGCATCAAGCATTCTTGCCCCGGTCTTTGGCTCGTTCACACAAAGCGCTTTTGCGCAGAATGTCGGCCTTGTGGCGGTAACAGGTGTGAAAAGCCGCTTTGTCGTCGCGACCGGCGGTCTCATTCTCGTGGCGCTTGGCCTGTTGCCGGTGATGGGGCGCGTGATTGCCTGCGTTCCGCCAGCGGTTCTGGGCGGTGCAGGCATCGTGCTTTTCGGCACAGTTGCGGCCAGCGGTATTCGCACGCTGTCGAAGGTCGATTATCAGAACAATGTCAATCTGATCATCGTGGCGACCTCCATCGGTTTCGGCATGATCCCGATTGCCGCGCCGCAGTTCTATCATCAGTTTCCGGCCTGGTTCGAAACCATCTTCCATTCCGGCATCAGCTCGGCTGCGCTGATGGCCATCTTGCTGAACCTGATGTTCAATGAATTCAAGACCGGCAATTCCGATCAAATGTCTGTGTTCTCGGAAGGAACCGAGCGCATCATCCGCCATCACCACATCGCCGAACTGCATGATGGCGACTATGTCCTCGGCGGAAAGCTCTATGATGTGCAGGGCAATGAAGTGAAAGTCGTTCCCGCACCGGCACACTGACGGATCGAAACTATCGCAGGACGCGAACCACCGTTCGATCCGATAAATGCGGCAAGAGGCGCGCCATGTCGGCGCGCTTCAATGCGATACAGCCCTCGGTCGGTGTATAGCCGGGCCTTGCAAGGTGGAAGAAAATGGCGCTGCCGCAGCCGCGACGGCGCGGTACGATATTCCAGTCCATCACAATGCAGACATCGTAGAGATCGTCCTTGCGCCACATATCTTCGTGACTGGCCTTGTAAGGCAGCGGTACCGGCCGGTTATAATTGCGGTCTCCCGGTGCGTCGCACCAACCGTCCAGACGACGGATTCTACGCAACGGCAGCTGCGTTATCGGCAGAGTTCCCTTATCGCCACGGCGATATCCGTAGAGCAGACGCATGGCGGTCAAAGGCGTTGCGCCGTCGCCCTCGCGCTTGAAAGCGCTGATGCCCCCCTTGCCAAGCGCGCATTCCAGCACCAGATTGCCAGCAGTAAGCAGCCCGCGAGTCTTGTGGCCCGGCTTGGCCCGAACATTGATGATGCCGACCCCACGGCTTCCTTGGTATCTGGTCACGCCCCCGCCTCCATTTTCAGTTTTCGGGCAAAACATGTTTACAATCCGCCCCTGAAGCCGGTGAAAGCATGATTCGCGTTTCGCCGCTTCAACTTCTGGCCATTAAGTGTCATAAAACACGAAGAGCCATATTTAAATCAAAGAGTAACGAGGACAGGCATGACAGGCCGTACAATTCTGATTGTGGATGACGACGAAGATCTCCGCTCCATCCTCGTCGAGCAGCTTGAGCTGTGTGAAGAATTCCAGATCCTGCAGGAAGACAATGCCACCAAGGGCATTCAGACTGCGCGCAACGGCATCGTCGATCTTCTGATCATGGATGTGGGTCTGCCGGACATGGATGGCCGTGAGGCTGTCAAGCTTCTGCGCAAAGGCGGCTTCAAGTCCCCGATCATCATGCTGACCGGACATGACACTGAATCGGACACGATTCTCGGTCTTGAATCCGGCGCGAATGACTATGTCACCAAGCCGTTCAAATTTGCCGTTCTGCTTGCCCGTATTCGTGCGCAGTTGCGCCAGCATGAACAAAGCGAAGACGCGACCTTCACGGTCGGCGCCTACACGTTCAAGCCGGGCCAAAAGCTGCTCATCGACGAGAAGGGGGCGAAGATTCGCCTGACCGAAAAGGAAGCGGCGATCATCAAGTATCTCTATCGCGCTGGCGACAAGGTCATCGGTCGCGACGTGCTGCTGGAAGAGGTCTGGGGTTATAATTCGGGCGTAACGACCCATACGCTTGAAACCCACGTCTATCGCCTGCGCCAGAAAATCGAGAAAGACCCGTCCAATGCCACGCTTCTCGTCACAGAAAGCGGGGGATACAAGCTTGTCCCGTGATGGACAGCGCTCGATGCAGGTGTATTGACAATCTATGGCGCTAGACGACGATATTCGCATTCTCGGCACGGTGGGCCTGTTCGAGTCATTCACACCCGAACAGTTGCGTCTTCTTGCCTTTGGCGCCGAGCGGCTTGTGCTACGCGCGGGCCGCGAACTTTTTCGTGAAGGCCAGAGCGCAGACTGCGCATATATCGTCGTTTCCGGCAACATTACCCTGTTTCACGATGCTGATGAGGGGCGGATATCAATCCGCCCTGTCGGCCCCGGTGCGATGCTTGGTGAGATGGCTCTCATCGCCCAGACATCACGCCTCACCGGCGCGGTCGCTGAAGCAGAAACTGAAGTGATCCGCATCAGCCGCTCGATCTTCCGGCGCATTCTGGAAGAATATCCAGAAGTGGCAGCCTCCTTGCATAGTCATATCAGCCGTAATCTGCTGGACCTGATCAGCGAGATTGAAAAGGTCGCGCCTCGTCTCGGGAATGGTGACTGACCGCCTCTCATTACAGTTCAATCACTCGTTCTATTCCGATGGCGTTCAAAAACGCCTGATCATGGCTGACAACAAGTAAGCCGCCTTCATAACCGTTTAGCGCTATTTCGAGAGCCTCGATGGAGTCGAGATCGAGATGGTTGGTCGGTTCGTCCAGGATCAGCAATTCCGGCTTCTGTGTTCCGCCGAGAACGCAGGCAAGCGCGGCGCGCAGCAATTCGCCACCGCTCAGCTCTCCCGCAAACCGGCTCGCGCTTTCGCCGCGAAATGAAAAACGCGCCAGCGCTGCACGCGCATCATTGTCATTCGCATCCGGATTGAGACGACGGAAGTTCTCATAAAGCGTGGCCGTGCGATCCATCAGCTTCATCTGCTGATCGAACATCGCAATTGGTACGTAACACTGCACGCGTCCAGCAACCGGCAACAGTTCTCCCGTGACAAGCCGCAGCAGCGATGTCTTACCCGCACCATTGGCACCACATATAGCGATGCGCTCCGGCCCGACGATCTTCATCGAAAAGTCCCGGATAACAGGCCGGCCTGATCGCGGTCCACCCGACACAGTATCGATTTCCACAAGAACGCGCCCGGATGGCAGTGCCGAACGCTCGACGTTGAAACGCATTGGCTTGATCGTTTCGACCAGCGCCTCGGCCTCCTTCAATTGAGCCTGCGCTTTCTCCGAATTGCGATCCGCGAGCGCCTGCCCCTTGCCGCCGGTCTTCTGCGCCCGATCCTCCCGCGCATCGAGTGTCATTTTACTTATGCCGCTATCAGCACGTGAATTACGCCCACGCGCATCACTGCGCGCCTGACGTTCGGCCGCGTCCTGCGCCTTGCGTTGAACCTGTTTCACCTCGCGTTGAGCCGTCTGAAGATTGCGGGCCGCAATATCCCGCTCTTCCTGCTTCTTATCGTGATAAAAATCCCAGTTGCCGCCATAAAGATGCAGGCCAGTTTGCGTAAGCTCGGCGATGCTATCCATCTGCCGCAACAATGCGCGATCATGGCTGACGACAATCGCCGCCCCGCGCCAGTCCGCCAACATAGCCCTCACGGCCTCACGGCCATCGTGATCGAGATTGTTGGTCGGCTCATCCAACAGAATGATATCGGGTTGGTGGAAGATCAGGGCAGCCAATGCCGCGCGTGTCCGCTGCCCACCGCTGAGCAACGCAAGGGGTGTCTGCGGTTCAAGTACCAGTCCGAAGCGCTGTAAGGCGTCCGCAAAGCGCTGCGGCAGAGCCCAGTCGGCTTGTTCAAAGTCGCTGTCCGCCCCCTGCCCGGTCTCAATACGCGAAAGCATGGCTAATTCTGCGGCAAGCTCGAACAGATCGGCCAGCGTTTGCCCGCTATCGGTCGAGATATTCTGTTGCAGAACACCGAGCCTGCCGCTGCGCGCGACAGTGCCCGATGTCGGCGCCAAGACACCGCTCATGATGTTGAGAAGCGTGGATTTACCCACACCATTGCGCCCGACAAGCCCGATACGGGCTTCGGTTACGCTAAAATTGACGGATTCGAAAAGCGTGCGGCCATCAGCCGTGATGCAGGAAACATCCTGAAGTGTCAGAAGAGCAGTCATTGCGAACCATGGAAACATTGAAAACACTGGTCGGTTGATACAGTGCTGTCTGATCCATCGTTCTTTTCTCCTTGCTTAGACTGCTTCCTATATAGGGGCTGTTACCGGATCAATCCAGATCGAACGTCGCAATAACCGGAACATGGTCTGATGGCCGCTCCCAGCCACGCGCATCGCGCAGAATCTGCAGGCCCTTCATATGGGCCTCCAGATCGGCAGAACCCCAGACATGGTCGAGCCTGCGGCCACGATCCGATTCATCCCAATCCTTGGCGCGATAGCTCCACCAGGTATAGATTTTCTGGTCAGACGGAATGATCTGACGCATGAGATCGCTCCAGCCGCCCTTGACGCGCAAATCTTCCAGCGTCTCGGTCTCGATCGGCGTATGGCTGACGATCTTCAAAAGCTGCTTATGCGACCAGACGTCGTTTTCAAGCGGGGCGATGTTGAGATCGCCCACCAGGATCGACGACAGACCATCCTGACGATCCGCCACAATGGCGCGCATTTCTTCAAGAAAGCCAAGCTTGTGGGCAAATTTCGGATTGATTGCCGGGTCCGGCTCATCGCCTCCCGCCGGCACGTAGAAATTATGGATGCGAAGCTTCTTGGTCCCCGCCTCGACCACCGCACTCAAATGGCGGCAATCGCCCATATCGCAAAAGCCGATTTTCTCAACACCGGACAATGGACGGCGCGAAATGGTTGCGACGCCATGATAACCCTTCTGGCCGCTGATCGCGATATGTTCATAACCAAGTGCGCGAAAACCCTTGGATGGAAACTGATCGTCCGGGCACTTGGTTTCCTGAAGACACAGAACATCGGGCTGATAGTCGCGCAGAAACTGCTCGACCAGCGGCATGCGCAGGCGCACAGAGTTGATGTTCCAGGTAGCAACGGAAAAAACCATGGGGGTGGGACTCGCAGCAACGAAAAAGATGCCGCGAACCTAACCATTTATCCTGCAAATGCAAACAGCTTGCCGCAGCAAGGTGACATTTGCTGACCTTTTTGTGAAGGCCGTTACTGGCCTTTGCGCTTCATGGCGATGCGCTGATAGTCGATCTTGAACATGTCATCGGTGAAACGGACACCGCTGCGCACATTGAAGATCATGACCGTCGTATCAAGCTTCTGGGCATCGGTGATCGTCCACTGCTTCAGCTCGTAAGACTTCGGATCGAACATCATGGTGATTTTCGAATCGCCGAAGATCGACTTGTCACCGAGAACCAGCGTGGTCATGTCCGGTTCCTGCTTCACATTCTGCAACCGACCGCCGCCGAGATCAATGCGATCTGCCAGTAACAGCTTGAGCGGCGTCTTGGACAGCGGATAGAGATCCCACGTATCCAGCTTGCGATTGTTGATGACCACAGACTCGCCATCGGAAATCACGCGGATCGGCGAATTATTGTAGTTGAAGCGGATCTTGCCCGGACGCTCGATATAGAAAGTGCCGCCAGTCTGATCGCCCTTCGGGCCGAACTGTACGAACTCACCCGTCATGGTGCGAACCGATGAAAAATGATCGGCGATCTGCTGCGCTGCACCAGCAGCACCAGCCCCCTGCGCCATCGCGGCAACAGGCGTCAGAACCAGAGACGTGACGCCAAGACCAAGCGCTCCCATTCCCAGCACGGCTGCAAGACGACCAGCTTTCGCAAAGGCTGAAAAACGGGAGAATATCATCGGTATACTTTCTCTTTTCATCATATCGTCAGGTTATCGCGCCAGTTTGGCGCGAGTGTGGCGTGCCGTTTTCATAGGGTCGATGAGATTTTGGCTATGGCGCACCGAAAATGGTGGGGTTCGAGAACCGGAGCGGAGTGTACTTAACGTACATGAGCACCGGAAGCGCAGAACAACGCCATTTGCAGGTTGCCAGAGCCGAAATATCCCTGGCTTAAAAGTCATCGTCACCGGTCGGTACGAGAATTTCGCGCTTTCCGGCATGGTTGGCAGGACCGACAATCCCTTCGTCTTCCATCCGCTCGATAATCGACGCAGCCCGGTTATAGCCAATGCCAAGACGACGCTGGATATAGGAAGTGGAAGCCTTCTTGTCGCGAAGCACCACGGCGACGGCCTGATCATACGGATCATCGGAATCTTCCAGATTGGAGGTTCCAGACGGGCCGCTGCCGCTCTCGTCGTCTTCTTCATCCTCAGTGATGGCATCCAGATATTCCGGCACGCCCTGAAGCTTCAGATGCTGCACGATGCGTTCCACCTCGTCGTCGCCGACGAAAGGCCCGTGCACGCGCTGGATACGACCGCCGCCCGCCATGAAGAGCATATCGCCCTGACCGAGCAACTGCTCGGCGCCCTGCTCGCCCAGAATGGTGCGGCTATCGATCTTCGATGTCACCTGGAAGGAAATACGGGTCGGGAAGTTGGCCTTGATCGTACCGGTGATGACATCCACCGATGGACGCTGCGTGGCCATGATCACGTGGATACCAGCGGCTCGCGCCATCTGCGCCAGACGCTGCACCGCGCCTTCGATATCCTTGCCCGCGACCATCATCAGGTCGGCCATTTCGTCGATGATCACGACGATATAGGGCATTGGCGCCAGATCCAGCTCTTCGGTCTCGTAGATCGCCTCGCCGGTATTGCGGTCAAAGCCGGTCTGCACAGTGCGTGCAATCGGCTCGCCCTTTTTCTGCGCCAGACCGACACGCTGATTGAAGCCGTCGATGTTGCGAACGCCGACCTTCGACATCTTGCGATAACGGTCTTCCATTTCGCGCACGGTCCATTTGAGCGCGACCACAGCCTTTTTCGGGTCGGTCACAACCGGCGTGAGCAGGTGCGGAATGCCGTCATAGACGGAGAGTTCCAGCATCTTCGGATCGATCATGATCAGGCGGCATTCCTGCGGCGTCATGCGATAGAGCAGCGACAGGATCATCGTGTTGATCGCAACCGACTTGCCCGAACCGGTCGTTCCGGCAACGAGCACGTGCGGCATCTTCGCGATATCGGCAATGACCGGCTCACCATTGATGGTCTTGCCGAGCGCCAGCGCCAGTTTCGCCTTGGACTGTTCGAAGTCGCGGCTGGCCAGCATTTCGCGCAGATACACCATTTCGCGCTTCGGATTGGGCAGCTCGATGCCGATAGCGTTGCGGCCCGGAATGACAGCAACACGCGCGGCAATCGCGCTCATCGAGCGGGCGATATCGTCGGCAAGGCCGATGACGCGGGATGACTTGATGCCCGGTGCCGGCTCCAGTTCGTAAAGCGTGACCACCGGGCCCGGCTTCACATTGATGATTTCACCGCGCACGCCGAAATCTTCCAGCACGCCTTCCAGCAGGCGCGCATTCTGCTCAAGCGCATCCTTCGACAGAGCGGGATCGCGCTGGACCAGCTTGGGTTCCGCGAGGAAATGCAGCGACGGCATTTCAAACACGCCATTATCCTTGAGGAAGGATGGCTGCGCTTCACGCTGGGCGCGAGCGCCCGGCTTGGGCGAAGGCGCGGCCTGCTCGACACGCGCCTTGCGGCTGCGTGCAGGCGGTGCGTCGTGCCATTCCTGACCGGCCAGCGGTGCGTCGTCCACGCCATCATCCATAGGATCATGCATCGGGTCGTCCATATCGAACGGAGCTTCATCCGCTGACGGTCCACCGAAGCCCGGTTCACGACGCCTGCCCGCTTCCGCACCATTGCGCGTTTCAGCACTGCGGCGCACGGCGCGCATATCGCCGAAATCCTCGTCACGGGACTGGCGACGGCCAAGGCCGGTGAGCCGCTTGAAGTTGGCTGTCGTCGTCAGGGCGAGGTGGGTCAGCGCACCAATGAACTGGAAGCCGCCGCCTGCGGCTTCCTCGTCCTCATCGATGAAATCATCCTCAGTCCGTCCGCGTTGTGCAGGCTGAACCGGATTGATGATGCCACGGCCAATGATGCCGCTTGCAAAAAGGCAGAGCCACAGAGCGGGAAAGGCGAGAACCAGCGCAATCGCGGAAGCGATTGCACCCTGCGGGAACTGGCCAAGGAACAGGCCGGGCAGCCGCAGCAGCATGTCGCCAAACACACCGCCAAGCCCGATTGGCATCGGCCAGCTTTCCGGCACGGCAAAGCAGCTTGCAATGCCCGCGAAAAGAATGGCTGCGCCGATCCAGGCAAAGCTGCGCTTGGCAACACGACCGATACCACCGCGCGTCATCATGAGAAGCGACCACACCACCAGCGGCAGCAATGCGGGAACGCTCGCCAGACCGAAAAACTGCATGGCCAGATCAGAGAAGACAGCGCCCGGATAGCCAAGCGCATTGGTCACCGGATTGTCGGTTGCATGGCTGAAGCTTGGATCAGCCACATTCCATGTAGCCAGCGCGCCAACGGCCATCGCCGTCAGCGACAAAAGCGCCAGACCGAACAGTATATAGAACTGCCTGCGGAAGATATTGGTCAGGCGAAGCCTGTCTTCCGTTATCCGCTCGTCACGCAGCGGGTATGAGGGCGAATATCCTTGCCGCATATAGCCAGTCCCGAACCGAAATTTCTGCTGTCGCCCATAACAGAATAGCTAAGGGCAGAATGAATCGGTCCGATCCTAATCCGGCGATGGTTAATTCCGCATTAACCATGGATTATCTTCACACATATGAAAAAAGGCGCAGTTTCCCGCGCCTTTCTTCGTCTTGGGAGAATTGTTCTTAATGAACAGATTCGCCGTGCAAAGAGATATCGAGACCCTCGATTTCGGCCTGCTTGCTTGGACGCAAGCCCATCACAGCCTTGACCACGTAGAGGATGATGGCCGTAGCGATTGCGGTGTAAACGACGGTTACGGCAGCACCGAAGAACTGCTTGCCCATCGTGGCACCTTCGCCAGCTGCATTGATGGTGGCGTCTGCGAAGAAACCGGTCAGAACCGCACCAACGAAACCGCCAACGCCATGGACGCCGAACGCATCGAGCGAGTCGTCATAGCCGAGAGCGTGCTTGATCTTGACGGCTGCAATGTAGCAGATCGCGCCAGCGACGATGCCGATGATGAGCGCGCCCGTCGGGTTGACGAAACCGGCAGCAGGCGTGATCGCAACGAGACCGGCAACGGCGCCCGAAATAATGCCGAGCACGCTTGGCTTACCGGCAACAGCCCATTCCACGAACATCCAGGCCAGAGCCGCACCGGCAGTCGCAACCTGCGTGTTGAGCATGGCGACGCCAGCCAGTGCATTCGCGCCAGCGGCAGAACCAGCGTTGAAACCGAACCAGCCCACCCACAGAAGGGCGGCGCCGATGACCGAGAGAACGAGGTTATGCGGGGCCATGTTGGTGTGGCCGTAGCCGTCACGCTTGCCGAGGATGAGTGCAGCCACCAGACCGGCAACACCGGCGTTGATGTGAACGACCGTACCGCCGGCAAAGTCGAGAACACCATCGGAAGCCATGAAACCGCCGCCCCAGACCCAATGCGCGACCGGGATATAGACGATGAAGAGCCACAGGGTCAGGAAGACCAGCATGGACGAGAACTTCATGCGTTCAGCAAACGAACCGGCAATCAGCGCAGGCGTGATGATCGCGAAGGTCATCTGGAAGGTGATGAAAACATATTCCGGGATGGTGCCGGTCAGCGATTCCATCGTTACGCCGGAGAAGAAGGCCTTCGACAGACCGCCGATGTACGAATTCATCGAACCGCCATCCGTGAAGGCGAGCGAATAGCCAGCGACCATCCACAGCACGGACATGAGGCAGGTGATGGCAAAGCTCTGCATCACCGTGGACAGCACGTTCTTCTTGCGCACCATGCCGCCATAGAACAGCGCAAGGCCCGGAATGGTCATCATCAACACAAGCGCGGTTGACGTCAGCATCCAGGCCGTATCGCCCGTATCGAGAGTGGGCGTGGGTGCCGCAGGGGCTGCGGCGTCCTGAGCCAACGCCATTCCAGCCATGGCGACAAGCGCAGGCAAAGTGGCCAAAAGAGCTGCTGGCTTGATTCTTCCTGTTATGAGCATCGAATATCTCCGTCGAATGGCGGTTTCAAACGCGTATGCGCTGGAAAGACCGGTTCAAACAGAGAGAAACAAAAATCGTGCCAGTTGCAGAAATGCGCGGCACAAAATGTGATTTTTTTGTGAAGCCGAGTATTACGGGTTCCGAGAGAACCCGAAAAGCCGGGCTTTTCTGCCGGAGGTTTAAGCAAATTCAGGCTAAGTGATTCTGGCGATTCAGTTTTTCAGCGCCCTGTGGAAGCGCTGAACTTTACGGCCTACCATCGAATTGCACAATATTTATACAGCAATAACCTGCGCGATTAATATTTAATCATTCCGTCTTTTCGTGCACACGAATTAGCCCTTCCTGTGCAACGGAAGCCACCAGAATACCATCCCGCGTATAAAGCGCGCCGCGATTGAACCCGCGAGCCCCCGAAGCGCTCGGCGTGTCCTGCGTATAAAGCAGCCAGTCATCCAGCTTGAACGGACGATGAAACCACATGGCATGATCAAGGCTTGCCGCCTGAAGATCACGATCGAAGATCGAGCGCCCATGCGGATGCAGCGAGGTGTCGAGAAGCGTCATATCCGACAGATAGGCGAGAATTGCCGCCTGAAGTGCCCGATCATCAGGGACAATACCGTTTGCGCGCACCCAGACATGCTGCACGGGCTCCAGCTTCTCCCGCGAGAAATAATGCGTGAGCTGGACTGGCTTGATCTCGATTGGCCGCTCCCGCTCCCAATATTTGCGGACATTGGCCGGAGCAAGATGCAGATATTGCTCCTTGATGTCGCGATCGCCGAGCAATTGTTCTGGCAAAGGCAACCCTTCAGGCATGGTGATCTGATGATCGAGACCGCCCTCATCCACCTGAAACGAAGCCGACAGCGTGAAGATGGCCTTGCCGTGCTGTTTGGCGAGCACGCGCCGCGTATTGAAGCTCGACCCGTCACGAATACGATCCACTTCATAGATGATCGGAATTGCCGGATCGCCGGGACGCACGAAATAGCCATGCAGCGAATGCACATGCCGCTCTGGTTCCACCGTCCTTTGGGCCGCAATCAGCGCCTGACCGATCACCTGACCGCCGAATACACGCTGCCAGCCCACTTGCGGGCTGTTGCCGCGAAACAGATCCATCTCCAGCGTTTCCAGATCGAGTGTCGAAAGCAACTCGCGCATGGAAGCGGTCTGGCCTGCGCTCTCGCCTGAGACAGGCCCTGCGACAGGCTTGGCATCGGACTGCTGATATTCGGACTTTTCGCGATCGGACATGGACAGCCTAACTCCTGCGACCCTATATGAACCTAATAAACCTATGGCTCATGTTTGTTCCCGACCGCAGAAATCTGTCAAGTGGCGCGGCTGCTTTTAGAGTTCCGCCTCCTTGCGAACATGCCTTACAGTGCCGCGGCAAAATATCGGCTTCACTCTTGCCGTATTTGTGCCAGAAGCGCACAAGCATGGTATAGGCTTTCCGGAAAGGACGAACTGATGGCTGCGAAATCCAAACAGACAAGCACCAGCAACACCGACCTGCTGATCGCCGGCGGCGGTTATGTCGGCCTCGTCACGGCGGTCGCGGTCAAGTCTGCGGCGCCGCATCTTTCCGTTACGGTTGTCGACGGTGCGCCCGCTGGCGCCTGGAAGACCGACCCGCGCGCCTCTTCGATTGCGGCTGCCGCATCGCGCATGCTCGACAAGCTCGGCTGTTGGCAGGAAATCGTGCCTGAGGCGCAGCCAATCACCGAAATGGTCATCACCGATTCGCGCGTATCCGACCCGGTGCGACCCGTTTTCCTGACCTTTTCAGGCGATGTGGACCCGGGTGAGCCCTTTGCCCATATGGTCGAAAATCGCGTTCTCAACACCGCTCTGCATAACAAGGCCGATGCACTCGGCATCAGCTTTCTCGAAGCAACCAGCGTGAACGGCTTTGAAACCAAGCCGGAAACCGTGGCCGTCGCGCTTTCCGATGGCAACACAATCGAGACCCGGCTTCTGATTGCTGCCGATGGCGCGCGCTCGCGCCTGCGCGATCAGGCGGGCATCAAGACCGTCAACTGGGACTACGGCCAGTCCGGTATCGTCTGCAACGTGTCGCATGAAAAGCCGCATGGCGGACGCGCCGACGAGCATTTCCTGCCTGCCGGGCCTTTTGCCATCCTGCCGCTCAAGGGCAATCGCAGTTCGCTGGTGTGGACCGAACGCACCGCTGATGCCGACCGCCTGATCCGCGAAGATGATTTCGTCTTCGAGGCCGAACTGGAACAGCGTTTTGGCCACCGTCTCGGCGCGCTGCATGTCGAAGGTCCACGCCGCGCCTTCCCGCTTGGCCTGACGCTGGCGCGCGAATTCGTAAAGCCGCGCTTTGCCCTCGTCGGCGATGCAGCGCATCGCATCCACCCGATTGCCGGACAAGGTCTCAATCTTGGTTTCCGCGATGCGGCAGCCATTGCCGAAGTCATCGTCGAAACGGATCGTCTCGGCCTCGATATCGGATCATTCGCAGCACTCGAACGCTACCAGTCCTGGCGTCGGTTCGACACGGTGCAGATGGGTGTGACGACCGACGTTCTCACCAAGCTGTTTTCCAACGACAACCCGGCCATCCGCTCCATCCGCGATATTGGTCTCGGTCTCGTGGATCGTGTCCCCAGCCTGAAGTCCTTCTTCATCAAGCAGGCCGCCGGGCTTTCCGGCGAAACACCGCGCCTGTTGAAAGGCCAGTCGATCTGACCGCCTGCTCTCAGATTGCCGCCTGTTAATCGCTGGAAGCTACGGCCAAGCGCCCTATATCCGTGACGGACAATCACCGAGAGGAGCTTCCCCATGGATAGAAAAGCAACGGCAGTCTGGCAAGGCACGCTCAAGGAAGGCAAAGGCACGCTCAACACCCAGAGCGGGGCGCTGAAAGACCTTCCCTATGATTTCAAGGCCCGTTTCGAAGATGAAAGCGGGCGCGCAGGAACCAATCCTGAAGAGCTTCTTGGCGCAGCACATGCGGGCTGCTTTGCGATGCAGCTTTCCGCCTTGCTGACGCAGAACGGCACCCCGGCGGAAAAGCTGGAAGCAACGGCAGTGGTCAGCATCGGCCCTGCCTCGGGTGGCGGTTTTGAGATTACCCGCAGCGCACTAACGCTCAATGCCAAGATTCCGGGCATTTCCTCTGATGATTTCGACAGCCTTGCGAAGAAGGCAAAGGAATCCTGCCCGCTTTCTAAGGCGCTCGGCGCAATCGAAGTGACGCTGGACGCGAAACTGGTCTGAGATCGCCAAAGACGGGCTTTTGAGCGCATCCCGAAAAGTGTGAAACGCCTCCGCAGGGAAATCAGTCCACTGGACTGATTTCTGATCCTGCTTCGATCGGAAAAGATGCGCGTTAGAACAAACCCTTAGAGCGCCGATCTGATCCAATCAGATCGAACGCGCTCTGAGGAACCCGCCTTTTATTCCGGCAGATGACAGACGGCCTCGATATTGTGCCCGTCTGGATCCGTCACGAAGGCCGCATAATAATCGGGATGGTAATCGGCGCGAAGGCCCGGCTTGCCATTGTCGCTGCCGCCGGCTGCAATGGCCGCTTCATAGAAGCGATCCACTTCCGAACGCGTGCCAGCCGAAAAGGCGACATGCAGAACGCCTTCCAGTTTCGCGCCCTTCTGCTTGCCGATCCAGAATTCCGGCTTGCCATTGCGCCCATATCCGACCCAGTCACCGAATTCCATGGCGCGGGTAATGCCCAATGGGGCAAGCGCCTCATCATAGAATTTGCGCGACTTGGGCATGCTGGAAATGTTGAAGCCAATATGGTCGAGCATGATTGCCCATTCTCCGTGCTGCCTTGTTATCTCAAGACATATCGGCGGCAACGTAAAGGTCAAGACCATGCAATCAATGAGTGCATAGTCCTCACGGGAATCCTGACAAAGAAAAAGGGGAAGGCAACAGCCTTCCCCTTTGCGCGTTTAGACTGATAGTTGCCGCGATTACACGCGGCGCTCGACCATCATCTTCTTGATTTCGGCAATCGCCTTGGCCGGGTTCAATCCCTTCGGGCAGGTCTGCGCGCAGTTCATGATCGTGTGGCAGCGATAGAGACGGAACGGATCCTCAAGATTGTCGAGGCGTTCGCCCTTGGCTTCGTCGCGACTGTCGATCAGCCAGCGATAGGCCTGAAGCAGCACAGCCGGGCCGAGGTAACGGTCGCCGTTCCACCAGTAGCTCGGGCACGAAGTCGAGCAGCAGGCGCACAGAATGCACTCATAAAGACCGTCCAGCTTCTGGCGGTCATCATGGCTCTGCAGCCATTCCTTCTGCGGCTCCGGCGAAACCGTCTTGAGCCAAGGCTCAATGGAACGGTGCTGGGCGTAGAAGTTGTTGAGGTCCGGAACGAGATCCTTGACCACTGGCATGTGCGGCAGCGGGTAAACCTTGATGGTCCCCTTGATGTCGTCCATGCCCTTGGTGCAGGCCAGCGTATTGGCGCCGTCGATGTTCATCGCGCAGGAACCGCAAATGCCTTCACGGCACGAACGGCGCAGCGTCAGCGTCGGATCGATCTTGTTCTTGATATAGAGCAGACCGTCCAGAACCATCGGGCCGCAATCGTCGCGATCGACATAATAGGTGTCGATGCTCGGATTGGCGTCGTCGTCCGGCGACCAGCGATAAATACGGAATTCCGTGACGCGCTTTGCGCCATCAGGACGGGGCCAGGTCTTGCCCTCCTGCATGCGGGAATTCTTGGGAAGTGCGAGTTCAACCATTGCTCTTTCCCTTAATCAGTAAACGCGCTTCTTCGGCGCAATCTTGGCGAGGCTGATGCCACCTTCTTCTTCCGTCGTGAGCGGATCGAGGTGAACGGCGCGATAACCGAGCGTCACCTTGCCGTCCGGCGAGAGCCAGGACAGGGTGTGCTTGCGCCACTCGGCATCGTTACGGTCCGGGAAATCCTCATGCGCGTGAGCGCCGCGGCTTTCATGGCGCGCTTCCGCCGAAACAACGGTCGTCAACGCGTTGGCCATGAGGTTTTCAAGTTCGAGCGTTTCGACAAGATCGGAGTTCCAGATCATCGAGCGGTCGGAAACCTTGATATCCGGCAGTTCGTGCCAGAGCTTTTCCATGCGCTCGCAACCCTGCTTGAGCGATTCCGACGTGCGGAACACGGCGGCATCTTCCTGCATGGTGCGCTGCATCTTTTCGCGCAGCTCTGCCGTCGGCGTCGAGCCGTTGGCGTAACGCAGGCGATGGAAACGATCCATGATCTTTTCGACTGCGGCTTCGTTGATGTCCGGGATCTTCGCGGCGCGGTCGATGACTTCGCCAGCGCGGATCGCCGCCGCACGACCGAACACCACAAGGTCGATCAGCGAGTTGGAGCCGAGACGGTTTGCACCGTGGACCGAAGCGCAGCCCGCTTCGCCGACAGCCATCAGGCCCGGCTGGACGCGATCCGGATCTTCCGGCGTCGGGTTCAGCACTTCGCCCCAGTAATTGGTTGGAATGCCGCCCATATTGTAGTGAACCGTTGGCAGAACCGGGATCGGCTCCTTGGTCACGTCCACGCCTGCGAAAATCTTGGCCGACTCGGAGATGCCCGGGAGGCGTTCATGCAGAACGGCGGGATCGAGATGGTCAAGATGCAGGAAGATGTGATCCTTGGCCTTGCCGACGCCACGACCGGCGCGGATTTCCATGGTCATGCAGCGCGAAACCACGTCACGCGAGGCAAGATCCTTGGCCGATGGTGCATAGCGCTCCATAAAGCGCTCGCCTTCGGAATTGACCAGATAGCCGCCTTCGCCGCGTGCGCCTTCAGTGATGAGGCAGCCTGCGCCGTAAATGCCGGTCGGATGGAACTGAACGAATTCCATATCCTGAAGCGGCAGGCCAGCGCGCGCAGCCATGCCGCCGCCGTCGCCGGTGCAGGTATGGGCCGAGGTGGCCGAGAAGTAGGAGCGACCATAACCGCCCGTCGCCAGAACCACCATCTTGGCGGAGAAGCGATGAATGGTGCCGTCATCGAGGTTCCACGCCACGACGCCGGTGCAGACACCGTCGGTCATGATCAGGTCGAGCGCGAAATATTCGATGAAGAACTGTGCGTTGTTCTTCAGGCTCTGGCCGTAAAGCGTGTGCAGGATGGCGTGGCCGGTACGGTCAGCGGCAGCGCAGGTGCGCTGAACCGGAGGACCGTCGCCGAAATTCTGCATGTGGCCGCCGAACGGACGCTGGTAAATCTTGCCTTCTTCCGTACGCGAGAACGGCACACCATAGTGCTCCAGCTCGTAGACGGCGGCAGGCGCTTCACGCGCCAGATATTCCATCGCATCGGTATCGCCGAGCCAGTCCGATCCCTTGACGGTATCGTACATGTGCCACTGCCAGCTGTCCGGGCCCATATTCTTCAGCGAGGCGGCAATGCCGCCCTGCGCCGCAACCGTATGCGAACGGGTCGGGAAAACCTTCGTGATACAGGCTGTCTTCAGGCCCTGTTCGGCCATGCCGAGCGTGGCGCGCAGACCAGCGCCACCGGCGCCAACCACGACAACGTCGAACTTGTGATCGACAAACTTGTAGGACTTTTCGCCCGCAGCAGGAGCTGCATTCTTTTCTGCACTAGCCATCGGGCTATCAACCTCCGAAGCTGAGCTTGAGGATCGCGAAAACGCAGGCAAAACCAACCACCGCCGCAAAGAAGGTGTTCAGCATCACCAGCACGATCTTCATGCCTTCGCCATGCACATAATCTTCGATAATGACCTGCATGCCCAAACGCATGTGATAGACGCCGGTCAAAACGAACAGCGCCATGATAATCGCGGTAAGGGGATGCGAGAGAGCGGCCCGGACTTCCGCAAAGCTTGCGCCATTGAGCGAAATCACCAGGCCGATGAAAAAGAGAACCAGCGGCACCAGAGCCACCGCCGTCATGCGCTGATACCAGAAATGGCTGGTGCCTTCCTTGGCGGAGCCAAGACCGCGAACCTTGCCAAGAGGCGTACGCATATCGTTATTCGAACCGCTCATGGGATCAGCCTCCTAGCGCACCGAGTAAGCGACGACCCAGACGAGGATCGTAGCGATGACCGAGAAGACAACCGTTGCCCAGGCAATCTTGGAAGCGGTGTGCTTTTCAAGACCGGCGCCGGTATCCCAGATGAAGTGGCGAACGCCGCCAGCCAGATGGTGCAGCAGCGCCCAGGTGTAGCCGAACAGAACGAGCTGGCCGATCCAGGAGCCGAAAACGGCGTTGACGGCATTGAAGCACTCTTCGCCAACGGCTGCGGAAATGAGCCAGGCTGCAAGCAGCAATGTGCCGAAATAGAGAGCGCCGCCCGTGATACGATGCACGATGGACATCGTCATCGTGATGACCGGCTTATAGACGGACAGGTGCGGCGACAAAGGACGCTGACGCGTTACGGTCGGTTGTGTCATGGTTCTCGTTGGCCTCTCGTGGGGCTTCCCTGACGTTTCTCCCCGGCAATACCCACCGACGATGATCGGCCAGGCGTACCGGATAGCGGGTTTCTGAAAACCCAGTTTTGAAGTCGCCCTTCACGCAAGGTACCGGAACTTCCGATCCTGCGTCGGCACGACCCAAGAAATATGGCGAGACCGTGGAATACGGCCTTATGTGCCGCTTTCTACTGCTCTTTTACCATCACGTCAAAGAAGCTTTTTCACGAAAAGACTAACAATTGGTCGCACCTTTGCGACACATTCACGTGATTGCGGCCTTCAATCGTTTGAAGGCCGCAATTTCGAAAAACATGTGTAAATTCATCAACTTTAGCAAAGGCGTATCAAGCGCCGAATCGAATCACATAGCTCGACCAGTCAGCCGCCGTCGCGATCTGCTCATAGAGCTTGCGACCGTCTTCCGGCACGCGCGGCGCATTGAGCACAAGCTTGGACCAGCTGCGTTCTTCCGCCTTGTCGGCAAGCAGGTCGATCAGCGCCTTGGCGATGCCTTTGCCCCGGTGATCGTGATGGACATAGATATGATCCACCTGCCCTGCGCGCAGGCCCGATACCGGCTCCGGGAGATCGTAGAAAATCACGAAGCCGACAAGGTTCCCGTCCACACGCGCGCCGAGAATTTCAGTGGCGCGGTCCTGCAAAAGATGCTCGGCATAATAATCGTCGGGACGGCGCGGCGCTCCACGCTTCAGCGCCTGCGCATAGCTGGCAAGCAGCGGCGCAAATTCGTGGGCATCACGAAGATGAAGATGCGCAATATCGACGGCATGATCTTTGGTCATTGAACATTCCTTGGCCTTCGGGGCGGTTCAAGTCGCCTTTGGTCACAACGCGGCGAAGCAGTTGCGTCCAAAGACTTATCCGATTGTAGCCAGCACCGATGACAAAGGTAAAGAAAGAGTTAAGATGATCTGGAAACTCTTTTTGCGTCAGACGGCAAAGGTGAAACCGCACCATGGCAAACCGAAACAGAACAGCCTTGATAGCTTCATGTGCACTTGCGCTTGCCGGCTGGGTCGCGACGGCATCCGCCGACACCACATTGCGCTATGCCGACGCATCGGGAAACCTGATCATGCAGAAAGCGGATGGCGGCCCCAAGATCATCCGTGTTGGTGCGGCGCATAAAGACCCGACATTGCAGATGCCGCGCCGGACGCAGGGCACGACGACCATCACCGCGCCGCAAGACAAGGCTGTGGCCTATATCGTCGGCCCTCCGAACAGCAGCTGTGAAAGCGCTGTTCTTCTGCGCGGGCGCTCATTCATGTATGGGCTGGATAGCGGCGAAACGCCGGTTCTGGATCACCCGGGCTGTTGAACCGGATTATCCGCGTGTGCGGGCGGAGCCCGACGGGCGAAACTCCACGACATTCTCATCCGAGATGATCGGCGATGCTGCGCGCACGCAATTGCGACCGCCCTTTTTCGCCTCGTACAGCGCGCCGTCAGCCCGTTTGTAGAGATCGGAAAACATGTCGTCGAATTCCATCTCGGCAACGCCGAAGCTGGCGGTGAAATCGATATCGCCACTATGGCTCGGAATTTTAATCGTGCCGCATGCCAGACGCATACCATCGGCACAGCGTGACGCCGACTGAATGGTGTTTCCCGGCAGCAGAACCGCAAATTCCTCTCCGCCCATACGCGCCGCAAAACCGCCTCGGGCAACCGCCGTCTTGCGCAATTCAGCAGCAAAGGCCGCAATGACACGGTCGCCCAGCGCATGGCCGTAATTGTCATTTATCAATTTGAAATAGTCGATATCGCAAACCACGAGCGACAAGGCCTGCCGCGACCGCTTCGATTTATCGATGGCCGCTTCCGCCCGCAACGCAAAGCCACGGCGATTGAGCAGGGCCGACAGCTCATCCGTTTCCGAACGGATAGTCATGTCCGAAAGCAGTTCACGCATCAGGCTCAACAGCAACAGCAGCCCCGCCGCGACCGATAGACCTGCGCCAATCGACTGGGCAAAAAGCGCATAGGCCGTGTTCACATAATCGTTCGGCTCGCTGCCCGCCCCACCTGACACATCGGCGAGCACGGGTTTCAAGAGAAAATGTAGCGCACTCAAAGCAAAGAGCGCGGCCATCATCATATCGACGGCACCACGCCTGCTGAAACGCAGGATAACCCAGACGGCAAGCGCCAAGGCCAGAAAATAAGGCGTCTGATAGAGAAACAAACCCGCCCAGCTGCTGCGCGCAATGCCGTAAATGGCGTAAATCATCACCAGCGAAAGAAACACAAGCAGGCCGAGCATCTTCCACGGCACCGGAGCGACATACATGCGCGCCAGCCCGATGACGAGGCAAACCAGCGTCATCAGATAGGTCGCGAAGGCGAGCATATAGCCAAGACGCGGGCTTGGCATGGACGGCATCGCCAGCTCGGTCAGGAAATAAAGCATCGCAAAAACGAAGCCCATCGCGAAGACGCGCGCAGCCGCATTGCCTTGCGCGTAAACGGCAATGCCGAAAAACGCGAAGGCAAACAGACCGGATACGGTCATGTTGATGATGAGAATGAAATCGGCTCCGCCCATGAATGCCTTTTCCGTTCGAAGCGCGTCAAATAAGAAAACACTAATCTAACAGCACTTGCATATACATGGAATATGCGGGGAAACCATGAAGAAGCTCATAAGAGCAGTGCTGTTTAAGGCATTTGTTTTCGATATTTCTATTTAGAACAGAGCATAAAGAAAAAGCCGCCGGATCGCTCCGGCGGCTTTTTCAAATCGGTGTCTTACGGAACTCAGTTCCAGTCGCGAATGTCGACGAAGTGACCGGCAATCGCAGCAGCGGCAGCCATGGCTGGCGATACGAGATGGGTGCGGCCCTTGAAGCCCTGACGGCCTTCGAAGTTACGGTTCGAGGTCGAAGCGCAACGTTCACCCGGCTTCAGACGATCGTCATTCATCGCAAGGCACATGGAGCAGCCCGGCTCGCGCCAGTCGAAACCCGCTTCGATGAAGATCTTGTCGAGGCCTTCAGCTTCCGCCTGTTCCTTCACGAGACCCGAACCCGGCACGATCATCGCGTTGACGCCATCGGCAACCTTCTTGCCAGCGGCCATACGCGCTGCGTCGCGCAGATCTTCGATACGACCATTGGTGCAGGAACCGATGAAGACGCGGTCGATCTTGATGTCGGTCATCTTGGTGCCCGGCTTCAGACCCATATAGTCGAGCGCACGCCACTTCGATGCACGCTTGGTCTCGTCCTTAATCTCGTCCGGATTCGGAACGATGTCGGTGACGAAAACAACGTCTTCCGGCGAAGAGCCCCAGGAGACGACCGGCGAAATCTTGGCGGCATCCAGCTCGACGATCTTGTCGAAATGCGCACCTTCATCCGAATGCAACGTCTTCCAGTAGCCGATAGCCTGTTCCAGCGCTTCACCCTTCGGCGCGCGCGGCTTGTCCTGCACATAGGCGAAGGTCGTTTCGTCCGGAGCGATCAGACCAGCGCGTGCGCCACCTTCAATCGACATGTTGCAGACGGTCATGCGACCTTCCATCGACAGCGAGCGAATGGCGCTGCCCGCATATTCGATCACGTAGCCGGTGCCGCCTGCAGTACCGATTTCACCGATGATGGCGAGCGTGATGTCCTTGGCGGTGACGCCGGGAGCCAGTTCACCATCGACACGCACCAGCATGTTCTTGGCTTTCTTCTGGATCAGCGTCTGGGTTGCGAGCACATGCTCGACTTCCGACGTACCGATACCATGCGCCAGCGAACCGAATGCGCCATGGGTCGAGGTGTGGCTATCGCCGCAGACAATCGTCATGCCCGGCAGGGTGAAGCCCTGTTCCGGTCCAACGATGTGCACGACGCCCTGACGGCGATCGCGTTCGGAATAATATTCGACGTTGAAATCGGCAGCATTCTTGGCGAGAGCCTCAACCTGAATGCGGCTTTCTTCGTTCTTGATGCCGTTAACGCGATCTTTCGAAGTCGGCACGTTGTGATCGACCACGGCGAGCGTCTTCTCGGGATGGCGCACCGGACGGCCAGCCATGCGCAGGCCTTCGAAAGCCTGCGGGCTCGTCACTTCGTGCACAAGATGGCGATCAATATAAAGGAGGCAGGTACCATCTTCCTGCTGATCCACTACATGGTCGTCCCAGATCTTGTCATAAAGTGTACGCGGCGCGCTCATTGCGAGAGTTCCTTTGAACGGTTCTTAATTTGGCCTGTCATATGCACCTGCCGTCGCGTTTCGTCAAGAAACTGAAACCGCAACAGGGTGTCGCAGTAACAATCTTGCGCAAAGCGGGCAGAATTATGCCTGATATTATGTGTCGCGGTGCATTTGGCAAATAAAAAAGGCGGCCACAGGCCGCCTTTTTCAAAGATCTCTGACTGAAACTTATTCAGCAGCGGTCTTGGCAGCTTCGGCCTTGGCAGCGGCAGCCTTGTCAGCTTCGCGCTCAGCCTTGGTGCGGTTGTCTTTCTTTTCAGAAATACGGGCAGCCTTACCGGTGAGGCCACGCAGGTAGTAAAGCTTGGCGCGACGGACCTTACCGCGGCGAACCAGCTCAACGCCTTCAACGATCGGCGAGTAAACCGGGAATACGCGCTCTACGCCTTCGCCGTACGAAATCTTGCGAACGGTGAAGTTTTCGTTGAGGCCAGCGCCCGAACGAGCGATGCAGACGCCTTCATAGGCCTGCACGCGGGTACGCGTACCTTCGGTAACGCGAACCTGAACGCGAACCGTGTCGCCCGGCTGGAAATCTGGAAGCTTGCGCTTTTCTTCGATCTTTGCTGCCTGTTCGGCTTCAAGCTGACGAATGATGTCGGTCATCGTCTGACTCCTTCTATGTTCTTTTCAAACAGTCAGAGCGCTCTGCACTTGCCGCCAAGCAATCCTTGGCCTTGCGGCTATGCCTTCAATATCAGGCAGGAGCGGTACACCATTTATTGGTTTACGGACGTCTCGGGCTTGGCCCGAACGAGGTATTGCAATGTCGGGTTCCCCCGAACAGACGCGCCAATACAGCATTGCGAGGGGTTTGTCACGCCCTGTCAGAATTTTTAATAGCCAGCCGCAAGCGACTATGTCAGAAATATTGCAAAAATAAATGCTTCACACGCAAGCAATCTAAAAAAGCATAAAGCTAAAATGGGGACAATATGACTATCAAACAACCGTCACCCTCATTGTATAATGAGGATCTGGCGCCTGCTGTCGAACGCAAATGGGGCGCTTTCAGTATTTTCAACGTCTGGACATCGGACGTCCATAGTCTTTGGGGCTATTATCTTGCTGCAAGCCTTTTTCTGCTTTGCGGCAGCTTTCTGAACTTTATCATTGCCATCGGCCTTGGCTCACTGGTGATCTTCTTCCTGATGAGCCTCGTCGGCAATGCGGGCGTGCGGACAGGTGTGCCATTTCCGGTGCTGGCGCGCGCGTCTTTCGGCACATTCGGCGCGAATTTTCCGGCGCTCGTGCGCGGCGTCGTCGCCTGCTTCTGGTATGGCGCGCAGACGGCAGCGGCCTCTGGCGCGCTCGTTGCGCTGCTGATCCGCAATGACAGCATGCTGGCCTTCCACCAGAACAGCCATTTGCTCGGCCACTCCACTCTTGAAGTCATCTGCTATGTACTGGTCTGGGCGGCGCAGTTGCTGATCATCCAACGCGGCATGGAAACGGTGCGCCGCTTTCAGGATTGGGCGGGTCCGGCTGTCTGGATCATGATGCTCATTCTGGCCGTCTATCTGATCATCAAGGCTGGTACATTCTCCTTTGGCAGCGAAATCCCGCGCGATATTCTGCTGGAGAAGACAAGGGACGCTGGCGTATCCGGCGAGCCGGGTTCCATCGCCGCGCTGGCAGCGGTCGCCGCCACCTGGATCACCTATTTCGCAGCACTTTATCTCAATTTCTGCGACTTCTCACGCTATGCCAAGGATGAAGCGGCACTGCGGCGCGGCAATCTATGGGGCCTGCCGGTCAATCTTCTGGCCTTCTGCCTCGTTGCCGGTGTCACGACCACCGCCGCATTCACCGTTTATGGTGAAGTGCTGCTGCACCCCGACCAGATTTCGGCAAAGTTCGACAGCTGGTTCCTGGCGCTTCTGGCCGCGCTGACATTCACTGTCGCCACGCTCGGCATCAATGTGGTTGCAAACTTCGTTTCCGCAGCCTTCGACTTCTCGAACACATTTCCGCAAAAGGTTTCTTTCAAGCGGGGCGGCGTCGTTGCGGCGCTTATCGCGCTGATCCTCTATCCGTTCGCGCCATGGGAAACCGGCGCTGCACATTTCGTCAATTTCCTGGGTTCCACCATGGGGCCGATCTTCGGGATCATGATGGTCGACTATTATCTGCTGCGTCGCGGACAGTTGAATGTCGCCGATCTTTATCAGGAGAATGGCGAGTTCCGCTTCCAGAACGGCTGGCACGTCAAGGCTTTCATCGCCTTTGCGATTGGCGCTCTGTTCTCGTCTGTCCTGCCGATGGCCACCAGTCTTCTGCCGGACTGGTGGGGAACCTATGGCTGGTTCTTCGGCGTCGGCATTGGCGGCGGCGTCTATTTCATACTCCGCAGGCCGGAAGCGCAGGCTCACGCATCCGCAAAGCAGCATGCTTGAAACAAAATGCCCGGTGAAAACCGGGCATTTTCATCTATTTGCCGATACGGCCCAGATGCGTATCCTGAAAGCCCGATCCATATTTGAGACCAAAGCCCAGCGCGCGGTCGATGCCGATATGCACGGCCCAGATCAGCGCCATGGCGATGCAAATCTGCCAGTTCATTGCCCAGCCAAACACGGCCAGCAGAACCACACCGATCCAGCTATGGGCGATATTATAGACAACCGCACCGGTGCGCGGTCCCTTCATATAGGCAAAGAACGACAAATCCGGCGCCAGAACCAGTATGGCAAAAAGCCACCAGCTTGCTCCACTCACCCAGTAGGCTCCGAGCGCCAGAAGCGCGAGGGACAGGCTTTCAAGGCGCTGGATCAGATTCATTTGCGTTTTGTCTCCTGATAGGCATCCCAGAGATCAGGCCGACGTTCCCGGGTGATCCGCTCGGCCTGCGCATGCCGCCACTTGTCGATGGCGCCATGATTGCCGGATGTCAGAACATCGGGGATAGACCTGTCTTCCCAGACCTGCGGACGCGTATAATGCGGATGTTCGAGCAGCCCGGTCTCAAAACTTTCCGTTTCGCCCGATTGCTGATTGCCCATCACGCCCGGCAACAGGCGCACCACGGCATCCAGCAGCACGATGGCCGCCGTCTCGCCGCCCGAAAGAATATAATCGCCGATCGAGACTTCCTCGAGTTGGCGCGCTTCAATCACGCGTTCATCCACGCCTTCAAAGCGTCCGCACAGAATGATCGCGCCCGGCCCGGCTGCAAGCTCGCGCACGCGTTTCTGCGTCAGCGGTGCACCGCGCGGGGTCATCAGCAGCATCGGGCGATCATCGGCAACGGAATCGAGCGCCCGCGCAATCACATCGGGCTTCATCACCATACCCGCGCCACCACCCGACGGCGTGTCATCGACCATGCGATGCCTGCCTTCGGCAAAATCGCGAATCTGCACCGTATCGAGCTGCCATTTCGCCTCGGCAAGCGCCTTGCCGGCCAGTGAAACGCCAAGCGGCCCCGGAAACATTTCCGGATAGAGCGTCAGCACAGAAGCATGGAAAAACCCTGCTTCGTGGTCTGCTGCGCTCTGTTCCGAAGATTCGTCGGTCATGACTTCTTCGGTCGCTTCTTCTGTTGATGACCACCCTTCAGCGGATTGTCATTTTCATCGGGGATCAGGCCTGCCGCGAACGGCTCCACCAGCAGGGTGCCTTTTTCGAAGTCGATCTCCGGTACAGCCGCTTCGGTGAAGGGAATGAGCATCGGGCGCTTGCCCTTCTCGCTCAGCTCGATGAGGTCGCCACCACCGAAATCGAACACCGCGCTCACAACGCCATAGCTCTTGCCCTCGGCATCGATTGCCGCAAGACCGATCAGGTCGGTCTGAAAGAACTCGTCGTCTTCGAGATCGTCATCCGACAATTGCGAACGGTCGATGTAAAGCGCAGTACCATTCAGCGCCTCGGCGGCGTTGCGGTCGTTGACGCCCTTGAAGCGCACAATCACAACCGTCTTGGCGGCCCGGGCTTCAAGAACTTCATAGCCCTTACCCTGCTCATCATAAAGCAGGCCATAATCGCCAATTGAAAGCGGGTCTTCGGTGAATGTCTTGATTCTGACCTCACCACGAATGCCATGGGCGGCACCGACGATGGCGAGCTGAATCGGATTTTCTGGACGTGGCATGGTTGCCCCTGATCTGGATTCGGGCACATCGCCCCGACAGTGAGACCGATATGCGCTGCTGATTAGCTTTATCGCTTAGCGAATTAACACCGAAACGCCAAGAAAAATGCTTGGTTCCGTCAATCTGGCTGCCAAACACACTATGGCAACCAGCCAGTAACCTCTCCCTGACAAACTATCAGCCGAAACTTCAACCGGTAGATTTCAAGATGGCGATGAATGGCGAATTCCTGATTCCCGCCCGTGCAGACCTTGCAGCTGCGCGTGAGGAATGGCTGAAGACATTGAAGGATACGCGCCGCCTTTCTGAAAACACCGTCGAAGCCTATGAGCGCGACTCGCGGCAATTTCTCAATTTCCTCACCGGACATCTGGGCGAACCGCCCTCGCTGAAAGATGTAAGTAGCCTGCGCGTTGCCGATCTGCGCTCGTTCCTCGCCAGCCGCCGCAATGATGGCGCAGGCGCGCGCACCCTTGGGCGCGGTCTGGCCGGTATACGCTCCCTGCTGCGCCATCTGGAAAAGCGCGGTCTGGCCAATGCCGCAGGCGCAAGCGCCATGCGCGCGCCCCGCCAGCCAAAATCACTGCCGAAACCGTTGACCGCAGACGATGCCCGCCGTGTGGTCGCTGCCGATGGCCAGATGGCCGAGGAACCGTGGATCGCGGCGCGCAACGCCGCCGTGCTCACCTTGCTCTATGGCTGCGGCCTGCGCATTTCCGAGGCTCTTGGCCTCAAAGGCGATGCGCTGTCCGACAGTTCCGCGCTTTCGATCACCATAACAGGCAAGGGCAACAAGTCCCGGCTTGTGCCCCTGCTGCCGATTATCCATCGCGCCGTCGCGCAATATCGCGCGCTATGCCCCTATGATCTCTCTGCCGACAAGCCGCTGTTTCGCGGTGCGAAAGGCGGCGAGCTTCATGCCGCCATCATCCAGCGCGAAATGCAGAAATTGCGCGCCGGGCTCGGTCTACCGGACAGCGCCACGCCGCATGCTCTACGCCACTCCTTCGCCACCCATCTGTTGGGCCGCGGCGGTGATCTGCGCACCATTCAGGAACTGCTTGGCCATGCCAGCCTGTCCACCACCCAGATCTATACCGGCGTGGATACGGAGCGGTTGCTGGAAGTTTATGACAAGGCGCATCCGAGAGCCTGAACTGGCCACCTTTCACATCGCGGAAGATTGCTTATATTCCCCTGTATGAAAAAGCTGCTTCTCGTTCTTCTATGCGCCGTCTTCGCCGGTTCCGTCACCGCGCGAGCTGATGAAAAAGCTCCCGCCTGCTCCATTCGGGGCGAAAATCTCGTCGATGGCGTGGAAAAAAGCCACCCCGCTCTCTGGAAAGAGCTGCGCGCGGAAGCAGAATCGATCCCCAACCATCAGGGCCGCATCTGGAAGATCGAAAAGGACGGAGTAGCCCCGTCCTATCTGTTCGGCACCATTCATCTCAGCGATCCGCGTGTACTGGAACTGCCGAAGGTGGTGCAAGACGCCTATCAATCGGCGAATACTGTCGTGATCGAAACTACTGATGTTCTCGACCAGAAGAACTTTCTGCGCTTGAAGCTGGAACGTCCCGAACTGCTGCTTTTCACCGATGGCAGCACACTCAAATCGCATCTGCCTGTCGACAGGCGCGAGGATATCGAAAAGAAGCTTGCGGAGCGCGGCATTATTCTCGATGCGGTCGCCAAGATGAAGCCGTGGATTCTGACCACGCTGCTGGCCCTGCCCAAATGCGAGCGCGAGCGCAAAAGCGACGGCGTGAAATCGCTCGACGAGTTTCTGGCGATCCATGCCCAGTTGGAAGGGCGCAACATTGAGGGGCTGGAAACGGCTGCAGAACAGTTCGAAGCCACCGAGAAGCTTCCGCTCGATTTTCACATCCGCAATCTCATCGCCACGGTCGATTACGGTGACAAAACCGAAGACGCCATGGAAACGACCACCGCGCTTTATCTGAAGGGCGAGCTTGGCATGATCATGCCGGCGCTGAGAAGAATCGTGCCGGATGCATTGTCCGATCAGGATTACGATCTGTTCCTGAAATATCTGATCACCGACCGCAACCACACCATGGCGGATCGCGCCGTTCCGCTGCTGGAAAAAGGCAATGTCTTTATTGCTATCGGCGCCCTGCATCTGCCGGGCGAAGAGGGTGTGGTGGAATTGCTGCGCGCCAAGGGCTATCGGCTGACGGCGCTTTAGCTCCCTGCCCACACGCGGAACAATCGGCTTTTGACTGCGTTCACTCTACTGAAGCAGGTTTGTGACGGCTGAAGGCCGCGCAAACCCGATGCGACAACTGGAGGAGCGCGCAATGGTTGATCCCCTCGATCCGCGAAACGACCCCAGAACGAACCCGGTCAATACTGATCCGAGACTTTCCGATCCTTCCGGCATGCCACCGCCGCAACGCGGCGGAAGCGGCTATCTTCTGGGTGCCGTTCTGCTCGTGGCAATCATCATTCTCGGCTATTTCTTCTACAAGAATGGCACGAGAACCGACATGGCGACACCGCCACCTGCACCCGCAACCCAGAGCGAGCCCGCAACACCGGCTCCGGCCCCACCTGCCAATCCGCCAGCCCAGAATTAATTCCCATAAAAACAAGAAAGGCCCGCTTGCGCGGGCCTTTCTGCATTCTCTCTTCAAGAGATTACATATGGATCGGCTTGGCGAAGGTCGCCAGAGCGGATTCGCGCACGGCTTCCGACATGGTCGGATGCGCATGGCAGGTGCGGGCCAGATCTTCCGACGAGCCGCCGAATTCCATCAGAACGGCCAGTTCGTGGATCATTTCGCCAGCATTGTAGCCGAGGATATGTGCACCCAGAACGCGGTCCGTCGCCTTGTCGGCGAGGATTTTCACAAAACCATCCGTGTGCAGCATGGCACGTGCGCGGCCATTGGCCGTGAACGGGTACTTGCCAACCTTGTATTCGATACCGGCAGCCTTCAGTTCTTCTTCGGTCTTGCCGACAGAAGCCACTTCCGGCTGGGTGTAGACAACGCTTGGAATGACGTCGAAATTCACATGACCGGCCTGACCAGCGATGATTTCGGCAACAGCAATGCCTTCGTCTTCAGCCTTGTGCGCCAGCATCGGGCCCTGCACCACGTCGCCGATGGCGTAAATGCCTTCGACATTGGTGCGCCAGTGATCGTCAATCGCAACGCGGCCACGATCATCGACAGTGACGCCTGCTTCCTGAAGGCCAAGACCGTCCGTGTAAGGACGACGGCCCGTGGAGATCAGAACGGCATCGGCTTCGAGTGTTTCGGCATCGCCGCCCTTTACAGGCTCGAAAGTGACCTTCGCGCCCTTACCTGACTTTTCGACGCCCGTCACTTTCGCGCTGAGCTTGAAGGCAATGCCCTGCTTTTCGAGCAGACGCTGGAACTGCTTGGAGACTTCGCCGTCCATCGCGCCCAGCACCTTGTCGAGATATTCGACAACCGTGACCTTTGCACCGAGACGCGCCCAGACCGAACCGAGTTCCAGACCGATCACACCGCCGCCAACGACGACGAGATGACCCGGAACCTTTTCAAAGGACAGAGCGCCAGTCGAGGAAACGATGGTCTTCTCATCAATGTCGACCTTGACGCCCGGAATACCGGCAACGTCGGAACCCGTTGCGATGATGATGTTCTTGGCTTCGATTTCCTCAACCTTGCCGTCTTCGGCGGTCACGGAAACCTTGCCCTTGGCGACAACCTTACCGGTGCCGATGTAAGGCGTGATCTTGTTCTTCTTGAACAGGAATTCCACGCCCGTCACATTGGACTTCACGGTCGCGTCCTTGTGGGCCAGCATCTTTCCCAGATTAAGCTTGGGCGACACTTCCACGCCCAGCGTATCGAAGGAGTGGCCAGCTTCGGCAAAGACTTCCGATGCATGTAGAAGCGCCTTGGACGGAATGCAGCCGACATTGAGGCAGGTGCCGCCGAAGGTCTTGCGCTTTTCCACCACAGCAACCGAGAGACCCAGCTGCGCGGCCTTGATTGCGGCGACATAACCGCCGGGGCCCGTACCGATGACAACCACATCATAAGACATTGAATTACCCTTTTCAGTCTTTCCTGAACGTTTTTCGTTAGAGTACCGCATTTATGCGACGCCAAATGTTTCGGCTGCAAAATGCTTGAAATAACCGGCCTTTGTTAAAGCTGCCGATCAGTTTTCATCCGGGGTGCATCCCTGAAAACGGAACACTTCCCACTGAAGCGGCTTTTCGGGTTTGGCCGCTCCAAAATCATAACCGTCGAGCGCCGTCACCAGATCAGGGAACAGCACGGCCTGCGCGGCAGGTTCATCCGCCTTGGGCAGAACTTCCGCTTCCGCACCTTCCTTCAGCGCGTAGATGACGCTCTGCCAGATGCTGCAATCATCGAGGTCTTCCGGATTGGAGCCATCGCCCTTGCAGTTATAGGTGATGAGCGCATAAGGCCGCGCCACACCCTCTTCCGGCCAGATCACCATGCCATTCAGCTTGAATTCCGGCTTGTCATTGGCAGTGATGGTAAATTCATTGGTCGGCGCAGGCGTCATCTTGAGATCGTTCGTCTGCAGCGGGCGGAACGTCAATGTGTAGGCGCCGTCACGGTCCTGATAGATGCCGCGATTCTGGGTGCAGGCTGCCTGCACCGCGGTTGAGAACACCGAAGCGGCAACGACCGAAGCGGCCGTTATTTTGAGAAGCTTCCTTGCAACATACATCTGTCGGTTCTCCCTGAGTTTTTCCGGCAGCAAATCAATTGCTTCTTACATAGCCTTTTCGGTGGCAAGTTTAAGCCCCAGAGCGATGAAGACAACACCGCTGGTGCGATCGATCCATTTCGAAGCTCGCGAAAAAGCCGCGCGCATCTTCGGCGTCGTCATGAAAATGCTGACACCAACGAACCAGCTGATCAGCGCCGTGGCCATCACGACACCGTAGCCGAGTTTTATTTCGGTCGGCGTATGCGCGTGAACGACTGTCGAAAAAATCGACAGGAAGAAAAACACCGGCTTCGGATTAAGAGCATTCGCCGCAAAGCCGAGACCGAAGGCCTTGGCAAAGCTCTGCTGCTTGCGCGGCTCGTTCGAGGCGGTTTGCGCATCAATTGTGGTCGCGCCCGCACGCAGCGCCTTGATGCCGATATAGACCAGATAGGCCACACCGCACCATTTGACGATGTTGAACAGATAGATCGACTTGGAAATGATGAGGCCGAGACCCAGCACCGTATAGGTGACATGCATCATCAGCGCCGTCCCGATCCCGAAGCTGGTGATGATCGCCTCACGACGGCCATGCATCAAGGACTGCCGCATGACCATGGCCAGATCTGCTCCCGGCGAAACAATCGCAAAGGAGAAGATCGCCATCAGGGAAGCCAGTTCGAAGAGATAGGGATGCATCGCTTTTCCTTTGCTACATTGTGGCGCGATTGACCGCGCCGGCAGCTATCAAAAAATCAAAGCCAGAAACATGACACCCAGTCCGACCATCGAGCCGACCCAGATCAGCGACCGGATATAGGGAATGCCCGCCAGATAGAGCGGAATGTAAACAATACGGCATGCAAACCAGAGCCAGGCTCCGTAAATGCCCCAGACGCTTGCATCACCCTTCAGGGTCAGAGCCAGCGCCAGCGCAATAAAAGCCGGATAGGTTTCGCGGAAATTCGTGGATGCCCGCTCAGCACGCCCGGCAATGGCACCGGAAGGTTTCAACCCTTCATCGCGGGGACCGGCATTCCAGTCGGTGCCGAGTTCTCGCGTGGCCGTCATGGCTTGCAGGAGAATATGGGCCACCAGCAAGACGACGCTCCAGCCGACAAACGGCAGGTAGGGCGACAGATAAGGCGAAGTGGAGAAAAGACCCGGCTCCATCGTTCAAATCCCGTTGCTCGCAAACCCGACCGAAAAGCCGCCCGATTGTGCACGGGCGGCTTTCCTGAATTCCAGCTTAGAGATCGAGAACCAGACGGTCCGGATCTTCCAGGCTTTCCTTGACGCGGACCAGGAAGGTCACGGCTTCCTTGCCGTCCACGATGCGGTGATCGTAGGACAGGGCCAGGTACATCATCGGACGGATCACGATCTGGCCGCCGACAACAACCGGACGGTCCTGGATCTTGTGCATGCCGAGAATGCCCGACTGTGGCGAATTGAGGATCGGCGAAGACATCAGCGAGCCGTAAACACCACCATTGGTGATGGTGAAGGTGCCGCCCTGCATGTCAGCCATCGAAAGCGTGCCATCGCGCGCTGCCTTTGCCAGACGACCCAGTTCCTTTTCCACGCCAGCGATCGAAAGCTGATCGGCGTCGCGGATAACCGGAACAACAAGGCCCTTGTCGGTGCCGACAGCCATGCCGACATGCGCAAAGTTCTTGTAGATGATGTCGGTGCCGTCGATCTCGGCGTTAACAGCCGGGATTTCCTTCAGCGCATGGGTAACAGCCTTCGTGAAGAAGCCCATGAAGCCGAGCTTCACGCCGTGCTTCTTTTCGAAGACGTCTTTGTATTTGGTGCGCAGTTCCATGACGGCGGACATGTCGACTTCGTTATAGGTCGTCAGCATGGCAGCAGTGTTCTGCGCATCCTTCAGACGCTTGGCGATGGTCTGACGCAGACGGGTCATCTTCACACGTTCTTCACGCGGTGCATCGTCAGCCGAGGAAGCCGGACGAGCAGCTGCGGCAGCAACCGGAGCCGGAGCAGCCGAAACGCCCTTGGCGATGGCGTCGAGAACGTCGCCCTTGAGAACCTGACCGCGCTTGCCCGAGCCTTCAACCTGATCAGCGGACAGACCGCTTTCAGCAAGAAGCTTCGAAGCAGCAGGTGCAGGCTGCATGGCCGGGCCCGACGATGCGGAAGCAACCGGTGCAGCGGCTGCCGGAGCGGCGGCTGGCTTGGCTTCTTCCTTCTTCGGAGCAGGTGCAGCAGCTGCGCCCTCACCGGAAATCTGGCCGAGCAGAGCGTTGACCTCAACCGTGTCGCCTTCCTTGGCCACGATTTCAACCAGCACACCAGCAGCAGCAGCCGGAACTTCCACTGTCACCTTGTCGGTTTCCAGTTCCACCAGCGGTTCGTCGATGGCGATAGCATCGCCAACCTTCTTGAACCATTTTCCGATGGTTGCCTCAGTAACGGACTCCCCAAGCGTGGGAACGCGAATTTCGGTGGCCATGGTTTCTTCTTCCGTTGATCTTCAAACTTTAGATTTTGTGTTCAATTCAGGCTGGAGCAGTTTCGAAAAACTGCTCCAAAACTATAACCCGGATCAGTTACCGAGCGCATCCTCAAGGAAAGCCTCAAGCTGCGCAAGATGCTTCGACATCAGGCCGGTTGCCGGAGAAGCGGCAGCCGGGCGGCCCGTGTAGCGGACGCGCTGATGCTTGGCATCGATATGCGCCAGCACCCATTCCAGATACGGATCGATGAACGACCACGCACCCATATTCTTCGGCTCTTCCTGGCACCAGACGATTTCCGCATGACGGAAACGAGACAGCTCGTTGATGAGCGCCTTGGCCGGGAACGGGTAGAGCTGTTCAACACGCAGCAGGTAGACATCGTCGATGCCACGCTTTTCACGCTCTTCGTACAGGTCGTAATAGACCTTGCCCGAGCAGAGCACGACGCGACGGATCTTGGCGTCTTTCTGAAGCTTGATGCCTTCTTCGCCCTTATTGTACTGCGCATCGTCCCAGAGCAGACGGTGGAACGAGGAATCGCCCGACAGTTCGCTGAGGCTCGATACAGCACGCTTGTGGCGCAGCAGGGACTTCGGCGTCATCATGATAAGCGGCTTGCGGAAGTCACGCTTCATCTGGCGGCGCAGAATATGGTAGTAGTTAGCCGGCGTCGTAACGTTGGCAACCTGCATGTTGTCTTCAGCGCAGAGCTGGAGATAACGTTCCAGACGGGCGGACGAATGCTCCGGACCCTGACCTTCATAGCCATGCGGCAGAAGGCAGACGAGACCGGACATGCGCAGCCACTTGCGTTCACCCGACGAGATGAACTGGTCGAACACGACCTGCGCACCGTTGGCGAAATCGCCGAACTGGGCTTCCCAGAGAACCAGCGCACGCGGATCGGATAGCGAATAACCATATTCGTAGCCGAGCACCGCTTCTTCCGAAAGCATCGAGTTGATGGCTTCGTAGATCGCCTGACCCTTCTGAATATTGTTCAGCGGGGTGTAGCGGTTCTGGTTTTCCTGATCGTAGAGAACCGTGTGACGCTGCGAGAAGGTGCCGCGTTCCACGTCCTGACCGGACAGACGAATCGGATGGCCTTCCGCAACGAGCGTGGCGAATGCCAGCGATTCTGCGGTTGCCCAATCGATGCCTTCACCGGTTTCCATCATCTTGGCGCGGTTATCGAGGAAGCGCTGGATGGTGCGGTGGACGTGGAAGTCCTGCGGCACTTCAACCAGCTTCTTGCCGATTTCCTTGAGCGTCTTGATCGGAACACCGGTCTTGCCGCGGCGCTGCTCGTCGGCATTGTCAGCCGTGCGCAGACCAGCCCAGGCACCATCAAGCCAGTCGGCCTTGTTCGGCTTGTAGCTCTGTCCGGCTTCGAACTCGATTTCGAGCTTTTCGCGCCAGTCGGCCTTCATCTTGTCGACGTCGGCCTGGGTGAGCAGACCTTCGGCAATCAGCTTGTCGCTGTAGAGCTGAACGGTCGTCTTGTGCGCGCGGATTTCCTTGTACATCAACGGCTGGGTGAAGGACGGTTCGTCGCCTTCATTGTGGCCGAAGCGACGGTAGCAGAACATGTCCACGACCACCGGCTTGTGGAAGGTCATGCGGAATTCCATCGCAACCTTGGCTGCGAACACCACTGCTTCCGGATCGTCGCCATTGACGTGGAAGACCGGCGCTTCGACCATCTTCGCCACGTCGGACGGATAAGGCGAAGAACGCGAGAAAGCCGGATTGGTGGTGAAGCCGATCTGGTTGTTGATGATGAAATGCAGCGTGCCACCGACGCGGTGACCCTTGAGGCCCGAAAGACCAAGGCACTCGGCAACCACACCCTGACCTGCGAAAGCGGCATCGCCGTGCAGCAGCAGCGGCAGAACCTTGGCGCGTTCGGTCAGCGGAACCATGTCGTCACGGGTGCGACCAACAAGCAAATCCTGCTTGGCGCGGGCCTTGCCCATGACAACCGGATTGACGATTTCAAGGTGAGACGGGTTGGCAGTCAGCGACAGGTGAACCTTGTTGCCATCGAACTCGCGGTCCGACGAAGCGCCAAGATGGTACTTCACGTCGCCCGAACCTTCCACATCGTCCGGCGTGTAGGAGCCGCCCTTGAACTCGTGGAAAATAGCGCGGTGCGGCTTGGCCATAACCTGGCTGAGCACGTTCAGACGGCCACGGTGAGCCATGCCGAACACGACTTCCTTGAGACCCATCTGACCGCCGCGCTTGACGATCTGTTCCAGTGCCGGGATCAGCGATTCACCGCCATCGAGGCCGAAACGCTTGGTGCCCTTGTACTTGACGTCGATGAACTGTTCGAAACCTTCTGCTTCGATAAGCTTCGACAGGATGGCCTTCTTGCCTTCCGGCGTGAAAGCAACCTTTTTATCCGGACCTTCGATGCGTTCCTGAATCCAGGCCTTTTCAGCCGGGTCGGAAATATGCATGAACTCGACGCCAATCGTGCCGCAATAGGTGCGCTTCAGAATGTCGAGCATTTCCGGCACGGTCGCGTATTCGAGACCGAGCACATTATCGATGAAAATCTTGCGATTGTAGTCGGCAGGCGTGAAGCCGTAGGCTTCCGGCTCCAGCTCGTTATAGTCGTTCGGCTTTTCGGCCAGACCAAGCGGATCAAGATTGGCATGCAGATGGCCGCGCATGCGATAGGCGCGGATCATCATGATGGCGCGAACGCTGTCGCGTGCAGCCTGTGCAATCTCTTCAGCGGACAGTGCGGCAGCGGCTTTACCGTCGCCCTTGCCATTCTGGGCAGCTTTGCCCTTCAGCTTGTCGGTCACATGCTTTTCGACTTCAGCCCAGTTGCCGTCGAGAGCGGAGACGAGTTCGCCATTGGCGGCAATCGGCCAGTTCTTTCTGGTCCAGCTTGCGCCCTGCGCATTCTTCTTCACATCTTCGGCACTATCGCCCAGCTTCGCGAAAAAATCGCGCCACTGCGGATCAACCGAATTCGGATCATCCTCATACTTGGCGTACAGCTCCTCGATATAGTCGGCGTTGCCGCCATAGAGGAACGAGGTAAGGGCGAAAACGTCGTTGGCCTGTTCTTGCCTTGCCATAACCTAATCCGGAGCTTTGCTCCGTCTCCTTGTCAGTAGCTCATCTGCGCGGGCCGGAAGTTTCCGGAAGTTCGTTGCCGAAACCTTCATCCCTCACGCCGCCGGGGAGGAACCACAACAGACCCCGGCAAAACTCGTTTCTACGCGACCCGAGCGATCTGTTCCGACGCAATTGTCAGAACCGCCCGGTCTATTTGTTCGACACCGGAGAATGACCGCGAATGCCTGCCATTCCCTTAAAGCCCGGTATCCGGCTTCAGTATGTTTTGTTATGCCAAACCCGGCAGCGGCTTTCGCCGCCGCCGGGATATTCAAACTCGAACCGATCTTAGCCCTTGAGGACTTCGACCAGCGTCTTGCCGAGCTGCGCAGGCGACGGGGAGACGCGGATGCCAGCCGATTCCATGGCTGCAATCTTGTCTTCCGCTCCGCCCTTGCCGCCGGAGATCACGGCGCCGGCATGGCCCATGGTGCGTCCGGCAGGAGCCGTACGGCCAGCGATGAAGCCGACCATTGGCTTCTTGCGACCGCGCTTGGCTTCGTCCTTGAGGAACTGAGCCGCATCTTCTTCAGCCGAACCGCCGATTTCACCGATCATGACGATCGACTTGGTTTCGTCGTCGGCCAGGAACATTTCCAGCACGTCGATGAACTCGGTGCCCTTGACCGGGTCGCCGCCGATACCGACAGCAGTGGTCTGGCCGAGGCCCTCGTTCGAGGTCTGGAACACAGCTTCATAGGTAAGCGTGCCGGAGCGGGATACAACACCCACCGAACCCTTCTTGAAGATATTGCCCGGCATGATGCCGATCTTGCATTCTTCAGGGGTCAGGATGCCCGGGCAGTTCGGTCCGAGCAGGCGCGACTTCGAGCGTTCCAGACGCTCCTTGACGCGAACCATGTCCAGGACCGGAATGCCTTCGGTGATGCAGACGATGAACGGAACTTCAGCTTCGATGGCTTCGATGATCGCGTCGGCTGCGCCTGCTGGCGGAACGTAGATCACGGATGCATCGGCGCCCGTGCGTTCCTTGGCTTCGGCAACGGTTGCGAAGATCGGGAGCTTTTCGCCCTTCGAACCTTCCCAGGTTTCGCCACCCTTCTTCGGATGGATACCGCCGACCATCTGCGTGCCATAGTAAGCAAGCGCCTGTTCGGTATGGAAAGTACCGGTCTTGCCGGTCAGGCCCTGTACGAGAACCTTGGTGTCCTTGTTAACGAGAATGGACATGCCTTAATTCCCCTTCACAGCAGCGACGATCTTCTGCGCCGCATCGTCGAGATCGTCAGCCGAAATAACGTTCAGGCCGCTCTCGTTGATGATCTTCTTGCCGAGTTCCACGTTGGTGCCTTCAAGACGGACAACCAGCGGAACCTTCAGGCCGACTTCCTTGACCGCAGCGATCACGCCTTCGGCGATCACGTCGCACTTCATGATGCCACCGAAGATGTTGACCAGAATGCCCTGGACAGCCGGATCAGCGGTGATGATCTTGAACGCAGCCGTCACCTTCTCCTTGGAAGCGCCGCCACCAACGTCGAGGAAGTTGGCAGGTTCTGCACCGTAGAGCTTGATGATGTCCATCGTTGCCATGGCAAGGCCAGCGCCGTTGACCATGCAGCCGATATTGCCGTCGAGAGCGACGTAAGCGAGGTCGTACTTTGAAGCTTCGATCTCTTTTTCGTCTTCTTCCGACAGATCGCGCAGTTCCTGAATGTCAGGATGACGGAACAGCGCATTGCCGTCGAACGATACCTTGGCATCGAGAACGCGCACGCGGCCATCGGTCATGACGATCAGCGGGTTGATCTCGAGAAGGCTCATGTCCTTTTCGGTGAAGGCCTTGTAGAGGATCGGGAACAGCTTCACGCCGTCTTCGCGAGCCTGACCTTCAAGCTTCAGCGCGTCGGCGAGCTTGTTGGCGTCTTCGTCCGTTACGCCCTTGGCCGGATCGATGGCGACAGTCACGATCTTTTCAGGGGTTTCTTCGGCAACGGCTTCAATGTCCATGCCGCCTTCGGTCGAAACGACGAAAGCCGGACGGCCGACGGTGCGGTCGATCAGGATCGAGAGGTAGAGTTCGCGATCAATGTCGGCGCCATCTTCGATGTAAAGACGGTTGACCTGCTTACCGGCAGGGCCGGTCTGCTTCGTGACGAGCGTGTTGCCGAGCATTTCCTTCGCATTGGCAACCACTTCCTCAACCGACTTGGCGAGGCGCACGCCGCCCTTGGCGTCCGGGCCGAGTTCCTTGAACTTGCCCTTGCCGCGTCCACCAGCATGGATCTGGCTCTTGACGACATAAAGCGGTCCGGGAAGCGTCTTTGCCCACTCTTCCGCCTGCTCGACGGAATAGACAGCCACACCGTTGGCGATCGGCGCGCCGTAGGTGTGAAGCAGGCGCTTGGCCTGATATTCGTGAATATTCATCTGGTTGTCCTCTACGGATTCCCGGTTCGTTTGGCGAACCGGTACGGATTGACAGCCGGAAAAGGCCGGAGCCCCGTCAAAAACAGAGCATCCGGCCTTGTCTGGATATTACTTGAGCGACGGAGCGATACCGATGCAGGCTTCGCAAAGACCGGCAACCGAAGCCACCGACTTTTCGAACTCGGCCTTTTCGTCCTTGTCCAGGTCGATTTCGATGATGCGTTCAACGCCATTGGCGCCGATCACGGTCGGCACGCCGACATACATGTCCTTCACGCCATACTGACCGGTCAGCTGGGCAGCGACGGGCAGAACGCGCTTCTTGTCCTTGAGGTAGGATTCAGCCATCTGAATGGCCGAAGAAGCCGGAGCGTAGAAAGCCGAACCGGTCTTGAGCAGACCGACGATTTCCGCGCCGCCGTCACGGGTGCGCTGGATGATCTTGTCGAGCTTTTCCTGGCTGGTCCAGCCCATCTTGACGAGGTCCGGCAGCGGAATGCCAGCAACCGTCGAGTAGCGAGCCAGCGGAACCATGCTGTCGCCGTGGCCGCCGAGCACGAATGCCGTGACGTCTTCAACCGAAACGTTGAACTCTTCCGAGAGGAAATAACGGAAACGGGCGCTGTCGAGAACGCCAGCCATGCCGACAACCTTGTGAGCCGGAAGGCCCGAGAACTTCTGCAGAGCCCAGACCATCGCGTCGAGCGGGTTGGTGATGCAGATGACGAAGGCTTCAGGCGCATACTTCTTGATGCCTGCGCCGACCTGTTCCATCACCTTCAGGTTGATGCCCAGAAGATCGTCGCGGCTCATGCCAGGCTTGCGCGGCACACCTGCGGTAACGATGACAACGTCCGCGCCTTCGATGGCTGCGTAATCGTTGGCGCCGGTAAACTTCGCATCAAAACCGTCAACCGGAGAAGATTCGGCGATATCCAGTCCCTTGCCCTGCGGAGTACCTTCCGCAATATCAAAAAGGACGACGTCGCCCAGTTCCTTCAGACCGGCGAGATGAGCGAGCGTGCCGCCAATCATACCGGAGCCGATGAGGGCAATCTTGTTGCGTGCCATGATTGTTTCTTTCCTCAAGTTTGATCCAGAAACGCATGAAGCCATCCGGTGTCCTCCCGGAAACGCTTAAGCGCTGCGAGGGTTCGATATGACTCTTTGCAAAAAAACACAACTCATTATTTTGCGACCAATGTTTTCAATCGGTTAGAATTATATGTTCTTACGTAAACGTAAGATAATTGGGCGAAATAATGGCAATTCCCCTCTGTCTCGCCCGTCATCACCCTGCCGGTGATGCGATAGGCAAGCCGCCAATCCGATCGGTCATTGCCGCATCCCGCATGCGAATGCCGGGAGCAACAATCCTAGAGCAGATACGTCCTTCCGAACGTATCAGGTCGCTCTAACTATCTGAACCTACACACCCTGCTTTCCAAAAACTCGCTTTCGCGTTTCGGGGCCGGGGCGCTGAATTTGCGCGGGCACGATAGCCGATTGAGGATATAAGTCCAGTCTGTGGCAATCAGATGATATGGCTAGACATTTGTAGCCAGAGACGGCTCGCAGAATCGGTGAGCCGTCTTCAAGATCAAACCGATCGGAGAAAAGCACCGAATTCAGTCGGCCCTCTCCGGTATCTGCGACAGATATTCGGCGCTCTGCATTTCGAAGAGACGTGATGCGGTGCGGTCGAATTCGAATGCCTCGGTGCCGCTTTTCGCAACATAGAGCTTTTCCGGCTGCGCTTCCGCCGTAATAAACACGCGGGCATGATGGTCGTATAGAACGTCCACCAGCAGGATAAAGCGCTTGGCTTCGTTGCGCCGCGAAAGATCGAGCATCGGCACATTGTCGATAAACAGAGTGGAATAGCGGCCAACAATGGCCAGATAGTCCGCAGCCCCGAGCGGGCGGCTGCACAGTTCTTCGAAACTGAAACGCGCAGCACCTGGAACGGAATGCGGCACCTCGACATCACGCCCCTTGATGCGAATGACGTCCGGCTTTTCTTCCACGCCGTTCTTCTGCGCAGTCCAGGCGGCATCCATCCGCTTCGCCGTCTCGCCACCCAGCGGGGAGAGATAGACCGGCTGGCGGTCCAGCTTTTCCAGACGATAGTCGGTGCGCGAATCGAGATTGATCACGTCGACATGCTTCTTGAGAATATCGACAAAGGGCAGGAACAGCTGGCGGTTCAGGCCGTCGCGATAGAGATTGTTCGGCGCGACATTCGACGTGGCGATCAGCACGACGCCGCGTGCAAACAGCGCGCTGAAGAGGCGCGACAGGATCATCGCATCGGCAATATCCGTTACCGTGAATTCGTCGAAACACAGCACCCATGCCTGTGCGCTCAGCGCATCGGCAACCGGCGGGATCGGGTCGTCCTGCTTGGTCTCGCCACGCTTCAAGGCCTGACGATGCGCATTGATACGATCATGCACATCGGCCATAAAATCATTGAAATGGGCACGGCGTTTGCGTTCGACGGGCAGGAGCGAAAAGAACATGTCCATCAGCATGGTCTTGCCGCGGCCGACTTCGCCATGGACATAAAGCCCCTTGACGATTTCCTGCGCCTGCTTGCGCTTGCCGAAAAGCCAGCCAAGCGCGCTGGACTTGCGCGAAAGCCGCTTGGTGCAAATCTCCTCGATCAGCCGGTCATAACGGCTGGTCAGGTCGAGCTGCGCGGGATCGGCCTCCACTTCGCCGGATACGACCAGTGCATCGTAATGCTCGCGAACGGAGGGAAACGCTTTCAGATTACCATCAAAGGACATGACAGGTTCCGTGAAACCTCTACTTAAAATTCGGCGGAGCAGTCCGGAGACGCCCCGCCGCGATCGATTGTTTCGGCTTTATATCAGCGCGCCACGTTTAAATCAGCGCGCCAATCTCAGATTAACGCGAAAGTGACAGGGCCTGACCGCCCGTGGTCTGACCGTCGAAACGGCCCTGACCGGACGAATAGAGCGAAGCGACCGTGCCGCCCGATCCATCGTAAAGCACAAGCTGCTTGCCGTTGACGGCCCAGGAAGCGAGGTTTGCCAGTTCGCCCGGGCAACGCAGCGGACCTGCGCGGAAACCCTGACCATATTTGGTCTGCGGCGTGGCAACCTTACAGCTCTGGCCGCCAAGCGAGGCGTTCCAGACGCCTGCGACGCTACCCGGCGTCAGATCGGGCGCCGATGCGGGCGGCAGGCTTGCAACCTGCGTATTGCCCGGCTGCATGCCGGGATTGGTGGTTGGAGCGGTCGGGAACTGCGATCCATCCGGCGAATTGAGATTGCCCTTCTGCACAGAACCCTGCGGCGCGGCCTGCAAGGGTGCTGGCGGAGGCGGCGGGGAAACAGGCCCGAGGTCGTTGCCCATCCGGGAGCTCTGACAGCCGGCCAATACGATGCCAGCCGCTGCCAGGCTCAGCAAACTTGCTTTCGAAATTCCCATCAGGTTCTCCATTTCGGTCGAGGTCTTGGGATAGCGGCGCAAACCACGCTCACGCGAAACCCAGCTATCACACCAATATTGGCGCGATAAAATGGCTATATGGTTAAAAAATCAACACCATCACCCGGCAATTTGCGCAGGAGTGATCAATCCGGGTTTGAAATTGCTCATAAATTTTGGGACTGGGACAGGAAGGCCACAGTTTTTTGGGTGCATGGCTCGAAACGGAACCGCGCAACCGGCCATATGAGCTGATAGCAATGTTAGATATATTGCTGGCACTGGCAATTTGCCGGGTTTTCCGCCATATAGACGCCAGATAACCCATTGAACGAACCTTTCGGCTGCATCAACGCAGCCGCAGGCAGAACGGAACCACGACAGCTATGGCCACCAGGGCAGCCTTCGCCAAGATGAACGGGCTCGGCAATCAGATCATCGTTGCCGATATGCGCGGTCGCGCAGACCGCATCACGCCTGACGCCGCCATTCATCTTGCCGGTGCGAGCGAAACGGCCTTCGACCAGATCATGGCCATTCATGATCCGCGCACGCCAGGCACAGACAATTATATATCGATCATCAATTGCGACGGCACGGAAGCGCAGGCCTGCGGTAATGGCACGCGCTGCGTGGTGCAGGCGCTGGCTGCCGAGACCGGCAAGCGCGCCTTCACCTTCGAGACCCGCGCGGGAATTTTGACCGCCAAAGAACATGATGACGGACTGATTTCCGTCGATATGGGCAAGCCGCGTTTCGGCTGGCAGGAAATTCCGCTTGCCGAAGAATTTCAAGACACGCGCATGATCGAGCTTCAGGTTGGCCCTATCGATGCGCCAGTGCTGCATTCGCCTTCGGTCGCCTCGATGGGCAATCCGCATGCGATCTTCTGGGTGGACCGCGATGTGTGGTCCTACGAACTGGAAAAGTTCGGCCCGCTTCTGGAAAACCATCCGATTTTCCCGGAACGCGCCAATATCTCGATTGCCCGCGTCACATCACCGGAAACGATGGACCTGCGCACCTGGGAACGCGGCGCCGGGCTGACCCGCGCCTGCGGTTCTGCCGCCTGCGCCGCGGCTGTTTCCGGCGCACGCACGCGCCATACCGGCCGCAAGGTGACGGTCAATGTTCCGGGCGGCCCTTTGCTAATTGAATGGCGTGACGACGATCATGTCATGATGACCGGCCCGGCTGAGTGGGAATTTTCCGGCACATTCGATCCGGCAAGCGGCGACTGGAGCCGCGACCTTGAAAGCGGCTCGACGGCGAGCACGTCTGCGGACAAGGGTGCTGCCTGATGAGCGTGGAAGTCGTAACATTCGGATGTCGTCTCAACACCTATGAGTCCGAGGTGATGAAGCGCGAAGCCGACGCTGCCGGTCTTGGACAGTTGAAGGATGGCGCGATCATCTTCAACACCTGCGCCGTGACATCGGAAGCCGTGCGACAGGCCCGTCAGGCCATCCGCAAGGCGCGCCGCGAAAATCCGGAAGCCCGCATCATCGTAACCGGCTGCGCTGCACAAACCGAAGCAGACAATTTTGCCTCCATGGATGAAGTGGACCTCGTGCTTGGCAATGAGGAAAAGCTGAAATCCAACTCCTATCGCATGTTGCCCGATTTCGGCGTGAACCAGTTTGAGAAGGTGCGCGTCAACGACATTATGGAAGTGCGCGAAACCGCGAGCCACATGGTCGACGCCATCGAAGGCCGCGCACGCGCCTTCGTGCAGGTCCAGAATGGTTGCGACCATCGCTGCACGTTCTGCATCATCCCCTATGGTCGCGGCAATTCCCGCTCGGTGCCGATGGGCGCGGTGGTGGAACAGGTGAAGCGCCTTGTTGGCAACGGTTATGCCGAAGTGGTGCTGACCGGCGTGGACATGACTTCCTACGGTCCCGACCTTCCGGGAAGCCTGCGTCTCGGCAAACTGGTCAAGACGGTTCTCAATCAGGTGCCGGACCTTCAGCGCCTGCGTCTCTCATCCATCGATTCCATCGAGGCGGATGACGACCTGATGGACGCCATTGCCAATGAAAAGCGGCTGATGCCGCATCTGCACCTGTCCTTGCAAGCAGGTGACGACATGATCCTGAAGCGTATGAAACGCCGCCATCTGCGCGACGATTCCATTCGTTTCTGTGAAACGGTGCGTTCGCTGCGTCCCGATATCGTGTTCGGCGCGGATATCATCACCGGCTTTCCAACCGAAACCGAGGACATGTTCCAGAACTCGATGAAGATCGTCGAGGAATGCGGCCTGACCCATCTGCACGTCTTCCCATATAGCGCGCGCGAAGGCACGCCTGCCGCGCGCATGCCGCAGGTGCGGCGCGAAATCGTCAAGGAGCGCGCCGCCCGGTTGCGCGCTGAAGGCGACAAGGCCTATGAGAAACATCTTGCCTCGCTCACCGGCACGACCCAGCGTCTGCTGATCGAGAAGGAAGGCATTGCCCGCACGGAAGGCTTTACGCTCGCAGCCGTCGAAGGCGGCGCGGAAGCTGCCGCTCCGGGTCAAATTATCGAACGTATGGTGACGGGCCACGACGGTGAGAAACTTCTCACCCGCGCCGCCTGACCATCAGCTGCATAAACAAGGCATCGGAATCCATGGCAATCGGTTTCATCAAGAGAATGTTCTCCTTCGGCAAGAAGGAGGTCGAGGAAAGACCGGTCGACCAACCGGCGCCCGACACAATCACCGAAGCCACGCAAACGCCAGAACCGGAAGCGCCCGCAACACTGGAAGCGCCGAAACCGGCTGAAATACCGGAAGAAGCAGCCGTAGAGGCACCATCCGAGCCGGAAGCTCCGGTTGCTGAAGAACCCGCGGCCCGCACCGCGCCGGAACCGGTTGTTGAACCTGTCGAAACGCCTGCCGAAAAGGCGCCGGAGCCTGCGGTCGAGGACGTTGTCGAAGCGCAGCCTGAGCCGGAACATCCTGTCGCGGAAATCGAAATTCCAATCGAACAGCCACCAGTCATGGAACCGGCTGTAATCGAACCGCCATTTATTGAGCCAGAACCCCAGCCCGAGGCCACGCCGGAACCCGAAGCAGAGCCTGAGCCAGAACCGGCTCCTGCACTTGCACCCGAACCGGAAAAGCCTGAAGAGCCGAAGCCTGTCGAAACACCTGCGCCCGTTGCAGCGGAGCCGGTGGCGGAAGCAGCACCAGAACCTGCGCCCGCCAAGCCGAAAAAGGTCAAGGTTTCCAAGGCAGTCGAGGAACAGGCGGAAGAAGCGCCTGCCGCCCCTGTGGCCGAGCCGAAACTGTCGTGGTTCGAGCGTTTGCGGCGCGGTCTGTCGCGTTCATCCTCTTCGCTCAGCGAATCCATCGGCGGCATTTTCACCAAGCGCAAGCTGGACGAAGACACGCTTCAGGATCTGGAAGATGTACTGATCCAGGCCGATCTCGGCCTTGAAACCGCAATGCGCGTTACCGATGCGCTGGCCTCCGGGCGCTATGGCAAGGATGTTTCGAGCGATGAAGTGCGCTCGATCATGAGCACGGAAATCGAAAAAGTGCTCGGCCCTGTCGCCAAGCCGCTAGAACTCGACCTGTCCCACAAGCCGCATGTCATTCTGGTTGTCGGCGTCAACGGCACTGGCAAGACCACGACCATCGGCAAGCTCGCAGCAAAGCTGACGGCGGGCGGCCTCAAGGTCATGCTGGCGGCAGGCGATACTTTCCGTGCGGCGGCGATCGAACAGCTTCATATCTGGGGTGAGCGCACAGGCGCACCCGTTGTCTCTTCCAAACTCGGTGCTGATGCGGCCGGTCTTGCCTATGACGCCTGGGAAAAAGCCCGGGACGCAGGCAGCGACGTGCTCATCATCGATACAGCCGGACGCTTGCAGAACAAGGCCGAGCTGATGGATGAACTTGCCAAGATCGTGCGCGTGCTCGGCAAGCACGACCCGGAAGCACCGCACACGGTGCTGCAGACGCTCGACGCCACGACCGGTCAGAACGCACTCAATCAGGTCGAAATCTTCAAGAATATCGCTGGTGTGAACGGGCTGGTCATGACCAAGCTTGACGGCACGGCACGGGGCGGCATTCTTGTTGCCATCTCGGCCAAGCACAAGCTGCCGGTCTATTTCATCGGTGTCGGCGAAGGTGTCGATGACCTCGAACCATTTGCGGCCAATGAATTTGCCCGCGCCATTGCAGGAGTTGCCTGATGGAGCACCCCGTCTTCGAACGCGATCCGTCGCAGAAGAGCGAAGTCGAGCGCAAGGAAGTGCAGCCGCTGCTCAAGCTGGTGCTGGAGCTGGGGCCGCTTCTGGTGTTCTTTTTCGCCAATGCGCGCGGCGAAACGCTGATCGAGCATTTTCCGGTGCTCGCCTCCATCGGCGAGCCGATCTTTCTGGCCACCGCCCTTTTCATGGTCGCGACGGTGATCGCACTTGGCATTTCGTGGGCATTGACGCGCACGCTGCCCATCATGCCGCTCATTTCCGGCATCGTGGTTCTGGTGTTCGGCGCGCTGACGCTCTGGCTGCATAACGACACCTTCATCAAGATGAAGCCCACGATCGTTAACACGCTGTTCGGGGCGATTCTCCTTGGCGGATTGTTCTTCGGAAAATCGCTTCTGGGCTATGTGTTTGATTCGGCCTTCCGGCTCGATGCCGAGGGCTGGAAAAAGCTCACCTTCCGCTGGGGCCTGTTCTTCATCTTTCTGGCCGTCGCCAACGAAGTTGTCTGGCGCAATTTCTCCACCGATGCGTGGGTTTCGTTCAAGGTCTGGGGCATCATGCCCATCACAGTTGTCTTCACGCTTTTACAAATGCCGCTTATCCAGAAGCATTCATTGACAGAGGACAATAAGCCCGCATCATAGGTGCATGATCCCGAAAAGATCATGCACGGAAAATGAACGAGCGGCAGGCATTGAGGGAATCGCGGCATGGTCGACATCGCACAACAGCTGGATATCGAACAATTCATCTGCCGCAGTGACAATTATGGCGTCCTGATCCACGATCCGGTCAGCGCGCTGACTGCGGCCATCGATGCGCCGGATGCCCACGCCATAGAAGCAGCTCTTGAGCGGCGCGGCTGGACGCTGGATTTCATTTTCACCACCCATCATCACCTCGACCATGTCGAGGGCAATGCCGCGCTGAAAAAGAAATTTGGCCTCAGCATTATCGGCCCCGAAGCCGAAGAGAGCAAAATCCCCGGCATCGACCGCACGGTTCGCGACGGCGACGAATTCACCTTCGGGCTTTTCAAGGTCAGGGTCATCGCAACGCCAGGCCACACAGCGGGCGAGATTTCCTATTACATCCCGGACGCCAAGGCGGTTTTCACCGGCGATACGCTGTTTGCACTCGGCTGCGGACGGCTTTTTGAGGGAACGCCCGCGACGATGTTTCAGTCGCTGCAAAAGCTGGTCGCCCTGCCCGGCGATACCGCCATCTATTGCGGCCATGAATATACCGAAAGCAATGCACGCTTTGCGCTGACCATCGATCCGGATAATTCCGCGCTGAAAGAACGGGCGCTGGAGATCGGACGGCTGCGCGCTGCCGACAAGATGACCCTGCCGTCGAGCATTAGTCTCGAAATGGCCACCAATCCTTTCCTGCGCTGGCATGACAGCCGTATTCGTGCCCGCCTTGGCATGCAGGATGCGCCCGACGAAGCCGTGTTTGCAGAGATTCGCAAGCGCAAAGACATGTTTTAGAGCCGTCGCCTGTGGCGACCGCTCGAGACAATTGTTTCACGCATAATCTTGTCCGAAAAGTCTGCAACTTTTCGGGATTATGCTTTTAGGATAGACGACGATGACCTTTTCCCGCTTCAAAAGCCTGAACCGCGCCGCCTTGCTCGGCCTGTCGCTTGTTGTCCTGCCTGCCTCTGCCGGAATGGCGCATGCGGAAGACATTCTGTCGATCGCCACACCGCCGGAAACACCAGCCGAAATCAACAATTTCAAGCTGACCGAAGACCTGTTGACGCGCATGGAGAAGATTCATGGCGAACTGGAACGGATGCAGCTTTCGCCTACCTCGGAAGAGGGACAGGATGCGCAGCCCTCGATGGATTCCATGGTGAAAAGCATCGAATCGCGCCCGCAGGTCGTGGAACTGATGAAAGCGCAGAACATTGCGCCGCGCGATTATCTTCTCGCCTATTTCGCCATGATGAGCGCTCTGGCCGCCGTCGATGCGGAAGAAGAAGACCAGCTTGTCGATGAAGTGAAGGGGATCAATCCCGAACACGTCGCCTTCGGCAAGCAATATGGTGACCGCATCCGCGATCTGATCGGCGAATAGTTCTCCTCTTCACCCAGCGCCCACCCCTCATCCTGACCGGTGCTTCCGCTCCTCATCCTGAGGAGCCGTTGAAAACGGCGTCACGAAGGACGATCCTTCGAGACGGTGCTGCGCACCTCCTCAGGATGAGGGCGAGAGCCGGTTAGACTTTCTGTCTCAACAACCGCAGCGCATTGATCGTCACCAGCACGGTTGCGCCGGTATCAGCCAGAATGGCGGGCCACAGCCCGGTTATGCCCAGCACGGTGGTAACCAGGAAGACAGCCTTCAAACCGAGCGCAATGGTGATATTCTGATGAATATTACGCATGGTGCGCTTCGACAGATCGACCATCGCCACCACATCGCTGACCCGACCATGCAGTACCGCTGCATCCGCTGTTTCCAGCGCCACATCGGTGCCGCCACCCATCGCAATGCCAACATCGGCGGCGGCAAGAGCGGGCGCATCGTTGATACCGTCGCCAACCTTGGCAACGACCTGCCCCTCACCCCGCAATTCGCCGACAATGCGCTGCTTGTCTTCGGGCAACAATTCAGCACGAACATCAATGCCCAGATCGCGCCCGATGGCTTCCGCTGTGCGGCGATTATCGCCCGTCAGCATAACCGTGCGAATACCGGCTTCTTTCAGCGCCTTGAGACCCGCAATAGCGTCGGCGCGCGGTTCGTCACGCATGGCGATGGCACCAGCGATCTTGCCGCCAGCGACCAGCACCGAAACCGTCTTGCCATCGTCATTGCAGGCGGCGATGCGTGCGGCCAGTTCGTCAGAAACAGCTGCCACGTCGTTTGCAGCCTTTCGCGACCCGAGAAACAGTTCGGTCCCGTCCGCAACACCGGAAACACCCTTGCCGCCATGCGCTTTGCCCTGTGCAACGGCAGAAAGCTTTAACCCACGCTCTTCCGCAGCCGACACGATGGCCAGCGCTAGCGGATGGCTTGAGCCAGCATCGAGCGATGCCGCAAGGCGCAACACCTCGTCCTCCGGCAGAACACCGGCAAGAACATCCGTAACCTTCGGCTTGCCTTCGGTCAGCGTGCCGGTCTTGTCGAAGCAGGCGGCGGTGATCTTGCCGATGGTTTCAAGCACCGCGCCGCCCTTCATGAGAAGGCCGCGCCGGGCGCCCGACGACAAGGCCGCAGCGATTGCCGCCGGTGTGGAAATGACCAGCGCGCAGGGGCAACCGATCAGCAGGATCGCAAGGCCCTTATATATCCACTCACCCCATTCAGCTCCCGCCACCAAAGGCGGCAGAACAGCCACGAGTGCGGCAACCACCACCACGCCGGGCGTATACCAGGTCGAGAAGCGGTTGATGAAGCGTTCGGTCGGGGCCTTGGCTTCCTGGGCTTCCTCCACCAGTCGCACGACGCGCGCAATGGTATTGTCCTGCGCCTCTGCCGTAACTTTCACACGCAGCAGACCATCGCCATTGATCGTGCCCGCGAAAACGGTGTCGCCCGCGCCCTTGCCAACCGGCGTGCTTTCACCGGTAACCGGCGCTTCATCGATAGCGCTTTCGCCGGACAGAATTTCACCATCCGCTGGCATGCGGTCGCCGGGTCGCACGGAAATGATATCGCCCACAGCAAGGCTGTCGGCGGCAACTTCCGTGGTCGTGCCATTGCGCTCCAGAAAGGCGGTCTTCGGGACAAGGGCAGTCAGCGACTGGATGCTGGCCCGAGCCTTGCCCGCCGCGACACCTTCCAGCAATTCGCCAACGAGGAACAGGAACACGACCGCCGCCGCTTCCTCGGTCGCACCAATGAAGACCGCGCCAATGGCGGCAATCGTCATCAGCATTTCGATAGAGAACGGCGTACCATTGATCGCAGCCATATAGGCGCGCTTGGCAATAGGCACGAGACCGATCAGCATCGCCGCTGTAAAGGCCCACAGAGCGACCGGCGGATAAAGATGACCGATCACATAGGCCGCAACCAGACCGCCGCCACAGACAAGCATCGTGCGGCCCTTGTCCGTCCGCCACCATGGCAGAGGCTTGGATGGTGCACTGGCCTTCGGCGCATCTACGGATGGAGCTGCGGCGAGCGCGGTTTTATAACCTAGCCCTGTGACCTTTCCGGCGATTTCGTCGCTGTTTGCGGAGCCGTCATGATTGACGGTCATGGTCCCGTTGGTCACGGAAACAGACACATCGCTGACGCCTGCAACACGCCGTACCGCCGTGTCGATCTTCGCAGCGCAGGAAGCGCAATCCATGCCCGCCACCTGAAAACGGAAGCTGCTGGACGATGCCGCTATCACCTTTTCCTGGGCTTGTTCATGCGCATGATCGTGCCCGGAATGATCGTGATCATGAGTGGAATGGTCGTGTCCGGAGTGGTCGTGCCCAGAATGGTCGTGATTATGATCATGACCGTCACAGCTCCCATGGTCATGCGCATGCACATGCGCATCAGCCTTGGGCGCTGCTGCGCGCTTTTCAACGATCAGTCGTTCGACGCCATAGCCAAGGCTACGCACCTTCTTTTCCATGCTGTCCGGATCGCTGCTGCCATCATGCAGTACAGTCATCGTACCAGCCGTCACCGAAACGGAGACGTCCTCCACGCCCGGCACGCGGCGTATGGCGGTATCAATCTTGGTCGCGCAGGATGCACAATCCATGCCGTCCACGCGAAAACGAATCTGGTTTATTGCCTTATTCATGACCTGCCCTTTCGGAGCACTCTTGAATTGTCCTGAACGAGGTCTACATCCTCTAGCGACTAGAGGAGCAAGAGGAAAATGACAACCAACCTTCCCATCGGCGAAGCCTCCAAGGCCAGCGGCGTCAAAGTGCCGACAATTCGCTATTATGAGCAGATCGGTCTGCTGCCGGTGCCGCCGCGCACGGAGGGCAATCGCCGCCTTTATGACAAGAGCGATGTTGAGCGGCTATTGTTCATCCGCCACGCGCGCGATCTGGGATTCGAGGTGGATTCAATTCGCACATTGCTCGACTTGCAGGACAATCCGGATCAGTCATGCGCCACGGCCGACGCCATTGCCCGCGCCCGGCTTATTGAGGTCGAGCATCGTATCGCCAAGCTTCTGTCCCTGAAAACGGAACTGCAACGGATGCTGGAATGCACCGCGCATGGCCGCATCGACCAATGCAGGGTCATCGAAATTCTGGGCAATCACGACGAGTGCCTGCATCCGGCGCACTGAGGCGCTAATTCACCTTCTCGAAGCGCGAGGCGGAAATCTTCAGCGTTCCGATTTGCGTACCGATTCGCGCCACGACTGGCGCATAGATGCCCGAATTGCCCAATGAGGCGAAGGAAACGCTGATCCGGCTCTTATTGGCCAGATAGTCGATCGACTTCTTGCCCTTCTGATAGCCGGAAATCGGAATGAACTTGGCCGAGCAGATGACCGACTCGCCAGTAAAGCCATCAGCGGTGAACGATTCGGTGCCGTTGAAGGAAAGCTTGATATCGGCCCGCGTCTGACCGTCAAACACGCTCAGCGTGCGATTGCAGACCGAACCCGGATCGGTAGCGGGAATCATCAAAGCGCTCAGCGCATCGCTGACATTGAGCAGATCCTGCGGTGAAGTCTCTACCCATGGATCGCGCTTTTTCACTGGCGGCTGGTTTTCCGCAGCCACGACATTGCCATTGGCAAATCGAATGGTCGTGCGCTTGTTTTTCCGTCCATGCTTGTAATTGAGATCGAAGGTGCTCGGAATCACCTTCCCTTTGACCGCATTTCCGGTGACATGCACGGTTCCGGCGGTGTCATCGAAGACCCGCGCGAGGCCGGAAGTCTTGAAATTGCCGTTCAGATTATATCGGGAACCGCTAACCGTTGTCTCGGTGGCGGCGCGCGCGATGGAAAGGCCGAAAATCGATATCTCGTAATCGGTTCTGTAAAGATCGTCCGCCTGTGCTACCCCTGCGCTCAGCACGAAACCTGCGCATGACAACAGAACAAGCCTTTTCAGCCGATTCCGTACAGGTTTCAATAAAAGTGGCGGCTCGATCATATTCGGCGTTCCTTTCTGCGTCCCGGCCCGGAAGTGGCGGCCTATGGTTTTCAACCACATTGAGCTGTCAAAAAGTTGCGAGAGATTCTTCGATACAGTATCTGTGCAACAGGCAAAACCGGCGAAGTTATGATCGTATCGTTTCGTGAAGGCGATCTGAATGCCGTAAAACCGCGCTGTTACGGCTTCGCGGCGGAATCTCACTTGACTGCCAGCGCTCCTGTCACTATAGAAACGCGACTTTCCCAATAGGCCGCCTGTCCGAAATCGCGCGCCAGCAGCATTAAGTTGCTTTGAATGCTTGAATTCGGACATTCGGGTCGGGGCCTGAGAAAACAAAATTGAAGGTGAGACCAAAATGTCCCGCGCTTGTGAATTGACCGGCAAGTCGGTCCAGTACGGCAACAATGTCAGCCACGCGAACAACAAGACGCGTCGCCGCTTTCTGCCGAACCTCTGCAACGTTACGCTGATCTCTGAAGCACTCGGCCAGAGCTATCGTCTGCGCGTTTCCGCCAACGCTCTGCGTTCGGTTGAACATCGCGGCGGCCTCGACGCTTTCCTCGTCAAGTCTGACGACAAGGAACTGTCGCAGCGCGCTCGTCTTCTGAAGCGCCAGATCGCGAAGAAGCAGGCTGAAGCTGTTGCTGCCTAAGCAATAATCCTGAAAGGCCAGTTAGCCTTTCAAATTGGATTTTGCTTCAGACAGAACGCAACACATATCCCGAATGTTTTTCGGATCTATGTGTTGTAAGATTACAGTCTTGAAGATTTGACAAAAAAGGCTGACATTTTGTCGGCCTTTTTTGCTGGTTCCATCACCCAGGATAAAAAAATGCCTATTGAGAATCCTGCATTTTCCCGGCTTTTGCCGGCTGTACTGGCCATGTGCGTTGCGGTCGCCGCATCGAATATTCTGGTTCAGTATCCTTTCCAGCATTTCGGCCTTGGCGAAGTGCTGACCTATGGCGCCTTCACCTATCCGGTCGCCTTTCTGGTCAATGACCTGACGAATCGTCGCTTTGGCCCCGCCGCCGCGCGCAAGGTCGTCTATGCCGGTTTTGTGCTCGGTGTCGTGATGTCGATCTGGCTCGCAACGCCACGTATCGCCATCGCTTCGGGCTCGGCCTTTCTGCTGGCACAGCTGATGGACATCACCGTCTTCGACCGCCTGCGTCGCAAGACCTGGTGGAAGGCGCCCTTTGCCGCCGCCATGTTCGGCTCGGTGCTGGATACGATCCTGTTCTTCTCGATCGCTTTTGCCGCGCAATTCGCATGGATCGATAGGCTGACGGGAATGCCTGATTCGTCACTGACGGAACCGGCCTCGTTCCTCGGCCTTGGCGTGCCGCTCTGGGCATCGCTCGCCTTCGGCGATTTCTTCGTGAAGGTCATCATGGGAACGCTGATGCTGATTCCCTATGGCGCGATCCTCGCCATTTTCGCCCCGTCGCTTTATTCATCGGGTCGAGCGACTGTAGAAAAGGCATAAAAAAGGGGCTCATGAGCCCCTTTTATTTTAGAGCATTTCCAGCAAAAGTGCGAAGCGGTTTTGCGTCGGGTAATGCGTCGAAACAAATAGATAGAGCGGTTCCACGATTCCGTTTTAACCGGAACCGCTCTAGCGTCTTCCGCCAGCCCGGCGTTTGCCGTTACCGGCTGCTGCCGCGCCCTGTTCCTCGAACAGGGATGCAAGCTGCTCGGTCATGGCGCCTGCCAGCTCTTCCGCATCGACAATCGTCACGGCGCGACGGTAATAGCGTGTCACGTCATGGCCGATACCGATAGCGATCAGCTCGACTGGCGAACGCGTTTCGATCTCTTCAATCACTGCGCGCAGATGGCGTTCCAGATAGTTGCCCGGATTGACCGACAGCGTCGAATCGTCGACCGGCGCACCATCGGAGATCATCATCAGGATCTTGCGCTGCTCGGGACGGCCCAACAGGCGCTGATGCGCCCAGATCAGCGCCTCACCATCGATATTTTCCTTGAGGAGGCCTTCACGCATCATCAGGCCAAGATTGCGCCGTGCACGACGCCATGGCGCGTCAGCGCTCTTATAGACGATGTGGCGCAGATCGTTGAGACGACCCGGATTGGCTGGCTTGCCACGCGACAGCCACGCCTCGCGCGACTGACCGCCCTTCCAGGCCTTGGTTGTGAAACCGAGGATCTCGACCTTCACGCCGCAACGCTCCAGCGTGCGGGCAAGAATATCGGCGCAGGTGGCCGCAACCGTGATCGGACGACCACGCATGGAGCCGGAGTTATCCAGAACCAGCGTCACGACCGTATCGCGGAAATCCGTGTCGCGTTCCATCTTGTAAGACAGAGGCTGGGTCGGATCGATCACAATACGCACGAGACGTGCCGAGTCGAGATAGCCTTCTTCCAGATCGAAATCCCAGGAACGGCTCTGCTGCGCCATTAGGCGGCGCTGGAGACGATTGGCCAGACGGCCGACCACGCCCTGCAAATTGGCAAGCTGCTTGTCGAGGAAGCCGCGCAGACGGTCCAGCTCGGCCTCGTCGCAAAGATCGGTCGCCTCGACCTCTTCATCGAATTCGCGTGTGAAAACCTTGTAGTCGATCTGTTCGGCAAAATTGCCGAAAGGCTGATTGGGACGGCGCGTATCACCCGGCGTTTCCGCGTCGATATCCTCGCTGTCATCCATATCGTCGGCGGATGCGTCGGCAGCATCCATCTCGCCCTGCTCGCCTTCTTCGCTCGAGCTGTCGGAATCTTCGCTTTCAGCGGAATCGGAGCCTTCCTGGCTCTCGTCGCCGCCTTCCTCGTTCTCGTCGGAATCGGGCGTCTGTTCTTCGTTCTGTTCCTGATCGTCGCTCGGCTCTTCCTGCGACAGCTCTTCAGCCATATCCATGGATGCGAGCATATCGCGCACAGTGCGTGCAAAAGCCTGCTGATCATCGAGGTTTTCACCCAGACGCGCCAGATCGCCGCCAGCCTTCTCCTCGATCCAATCGCGCCACAGCTCCAGCACCTGACCGGCTTCAGCAGGTGCTGCCCGTCCGGTCAGTTTTTCGCGCAAGAGCAGCGACACCGCTTCCTCAAGCGGCGCATCTTCCTTGTCAGTAACAGCCGAGAAATTCGCCTTGGCATATTTGTCTGCCAGCATGGTCGCCAGATTATCGGCAACGCCAGCCATGGCGCGCGCGCCGATTGCCTCGACACGAGCCTGCTCGACGGCGTCATAAATGGCGCGCGCCTGTTTGCCTTCCGGCGCGAGCTGCGCATGAATGCGGGGATTGTGGCGCGCCTGACGCAGCGCCATCGAGTCGCCAAGGCCACGCGTAACCGCAATATCATGCGCGGTCGGGCGCTTCGGCAGATCGGGCAGTCGGGCGCGATTGGCCGTCAGAGCGGGGCGATCATTGCTGAACGCCACTTCCAGCTCGTTTTCGCCGGAAATGGCGCGCATGCAAGCTGTTACCGCGCGCTTGAACGGCTCGGAGTCCACTGGCCCCGGCTTGCGCTCACGCGAATTGTCGCCCATTCCTGACATCTGGCCTGACATATGCCTATCCTGCTTCCCATCAAATCAAGGCCCTGTCGCCATAGCGGCGACAGGTATCGTCAATTTTCCTCATGCTTGTATTTGCCCTGAAAGCGGTCTCCGCTTTCAGGAGAACAGCATCAGGCCAGAACGATATTGGCTGCCGATTCCGGCAGTTCGGTACCGAAGGCGCGCTGATAGAACTCAGCCACCGTCGCACGTTCCAGTTCATCGCACTTGTTGAGGAAGGTCAGGCGGAAGGCAAAACCGACATCATTGCCGAAGATCGCCGCATTTTCAGCCCAGGTGATGACCGTACGCGGGCTCATCACGGTCGAAAGATCGCCGTTGATGAAAGCCTGACGGGTCATGTCGGCAACGCGAACCATCTTGTTGACGATCTCGCGGCCTTCCGCATTCTGGAACTGCTTGGCCTTGGCGAGAACGATATTCACTTCGTTGTCGTGCGGCAGATAGTTCAGCGTCGTCACGATGGACCAACGGTCCATCTGCGCCTGATTGATCTGCTGCGTGCCATGATAAAGACCGGTCGTATCGCCGAGGCCCACCGTATTGGCGGTCGCGAACAGACGGAAAGCCGGGTGCGGATGAATAACGCGGCTCTGGTCGAGCAGCGTGAGGCGGCCGGAGGTTTCCAGCACGCGCTGGATCACGAACATCACATCCGGACGACCGGCATCATATTCGTCGAACACAAGCGCGACATTGTGCTGGTAAGCCCAGGGCAGAATGCCTTCCTTGAATTCCGTGACCTGCACGCCGTCCTTGACGACGATGGCATCCTTGCCGACGAGGTCGATACGGCTGACATGGCTGTCGAGATTGACGCGGACGCAAGGCCAGTTCAGGCGCGATGCAACCTGTTCGATATGGGTCGATTTACCCGTGCCGTGATAGCCCGAAACCATCACGCGGCGGTTATAGGCAAAACCGGCCAGGATCGCGAGCGTCGTCTGACGGTCGAAAAGATAATCCGGATCACGCTCCGGCACATAGGAGTCGCCCGCCGCATAGGCCGGTACTTTCATGTCGGAATCAATTCCGAACACTTCACGCACCGAAACCATCGTATCCGGCAAATTGGCTATATCCCGCTCAACCTTGTTCATCATGCCTCCAGGGCGGCAGGACTGTCCGGCCGCGACATCCAAGTATCATCCGGGGCATGATGTCCGGCAAGCCGGTGGTATGCCCCTTCCGTCGTTCGTTGCGGGCATCCATGCTTGAATCCGCGCTTGGCAGCACGGCAGGAGAATGTCCGTCAGAGCATTTTGCAGCCAAATGACAACATCTGGCGTTGCATAAATGCGGCTTGAGCCACAGCTCGACTTAATCAATCGAAAACCGGCCAGTTCAAGACTGGCCGACCCCTCATGCTCTAGCAAAAACCTGCCTGCTTGAGCAATTGGTAAGCCTGAATGACATCGCGGAATCTCTCTTCAGAACCGCGGTCACCACCATTCGCATCGGGATGGTGCTGTTTTACCAGCTCTTTATAGCGCGCCTTAATCTTATCGCTAGTCGAATTTGGTTCAAGTCCGAGTGTAGCGAGCGCTTTGATTTCCAGCGTGCGCGGCTTGCGCTTGGCTGTTGCCCCCGGTTCCTGACCCTTGGCTTCCTTCACGAAATTGAACGGATCGCGAATGCGATTGTGATAGGAAGCCGATCCGGAGCGCATCTTTGCCACGTCCGGCGAGGTGCGCGCCTTCGCCGTCGAATTCGCCGTCGTGGACCAGGTTGGACGATGGCCGGTGACGGCGTCCTTCTGGAACTTGGCGATATCTCCATCGGCAAGGCCGGAGAAATAGTTGAAATTCTTATTATATTCCCGCACGTGATCGATGCAGAAGTGGAAATATTCCCCTTCGCGCATGCGTCCGACCGGCGCGCGATGCGTGCCAGGCTTGTCACAACCGTCCCACTGACAGCAGGGGCCACTGGACTTGGCCTGCTGCGTCTTCTTCGGGCGAATGCGGATACTGTCGAAAAGTTTGGAGTTCGTGGTCATCGAATCAATTATGCGGATTAAGGGGTTGCTAAACAAGAATTGACATTTCGTCCGGTTGGGCTTTTAGCCATTTCAACAGGGCGAAATTTTGAAGCGGATTAGTTTCCTGTGCGGATTTGCCCCACCTTGGGCCGTCGGGGCTTGAGTCTATATGAAGCACAGCGTGTATATGGGGAGAACGAGCCCAAATGTCCATTCACAATAGCAAACAAGACGTGATGCAAACAAAGCTTACAGCAGCTTTTGCGCCAGAACGGCTTGAAATCATTAATGAAAGCCATCTTCACGCTGGCCATCATCATCACGACAGCGATCATCATGCAGCTTTCGACGGCTCGGGTGAGACGCATTTTCGCGTCCGTATCGTCTCCGATGCCTTCACGGGCCTGAGTCGCGTTCAGCGTCATCGCGCCATCAACGAAGTCCTCAAGGACGAATTGAATAACGGCGTTCATGCATTGGCGCTGGAACCGTCCGCGCCCGGCGAACCGACGCGCCGCTGATCCAGCCTATTTAGGTACGCGGCGGCAGAACGCCAACGGCGACGATTGGTTTTCCATCGGCATCGAGTGTTACGATACGCAAACGCGTCAGGCGGTTTTTCTCCTTTTTCAACACGGAGAACCGCTTGCCGTGAAAGGTGAAGGCCTGCTTCACTTCCGGGATAGACTGGGTTTCATGAATGACCAGCCCGGCAATCGTCGTTGCTTCCTCATCGGGCAGCGACCAGTCGAGCGCCCGGTTGAGATCGCGAATCGGCAGTGATCCGTCGACAATGAACGAACCGTCCGGTTGCAGGCGGACGCCCTGCATATCGATATCGTGTTCATCGGCAATATCGCCGACGATTTCTTCCAGAATGTCTTCCAGCGTCACCAGACCCTGCACATCGCCATATTCGTCCACGACGATGGCGATATGCGCCTTGCGGCGCAAAAAGGCGTTCAGCTGGTCCTGCAAGGTCGTTGTGTCCGGCACGAACCACGGCTTGCTGGCCACTTTCATGATGTCGATGCGGCTGAAGTCATTATCGACATCATAGAGCGCACGCACCAGATCCTTGGTGTGAATGATGCCGACGATATTGTCGATATCGTTGCGCCAGACCGGCATGCGCGTGTGCGGGCTCGCCAGAATATCGCCGACGATCTGCTCGGCTGGCGCATCGGCATTGATGGTTCCCATCGCCGTGCGGTGCACCATGACGTCGCTGACTTCCAGCTCCTTAAGATCGAGAAGGCCGCCCAGTTGGTCGCGGTCTTCCTTGATCACCGAGCCGTCGCGATGCAGAACTTCCACCGCGCCGCGCAATTCGTCATGCGCCGAAAGCATCGAGCGGCCAGCCGCGAGATTGATACCGAACAGCCGCAGGATTGTACGCACAATCCAGTTGATCGCCGTCGAGATCGGGCCGATCACCGAGACCACCACGGAAACGGCGCGGGCCACCGCCAGCGAAAAGCGATCTGGCGCGGAAATCGCCCAGGATTTCGGCAGCACTTCCGCGAAGATCACCAGAATGACCGTCATGGCGATGGTGGCATAGGCCACACCGGCATCGCCGAAGAAGGTGAGGAAAATGCTGGTCGCGATCGAGGATGCGAGAATATTGGCGAGATTATTGCCGATCAGCAGCGCACCGATCAGCCGGTCGCGCCTGCCGATCAATTGCTGCACCACTTCGGCGCGCTCGTCGCCCTGATTTTCCAGCGAGTGCATGCGCGCACGGGATGCGGCGGTCAGCGCCGTTTCGGAACCGGAGAAAAAGGCCGACAGAATGACACAAAGCAGGATGATCCCGCACATGATCCAGAGTTCGAAAACCATCCCATCGATCTCCTTTTCCGTCCGCGCCGACCGGTTGCGCTATGAGAATTATGCAGTAGCCAGACGTTCCTTCAGAAACTCCAGCACGGCAGCAGGCGGCACATCCTTGGCGATAAAGGACTGGCCGATACCATGCGTCAGAATGAAGGTGAGCGCGCCCCGCGCCACTTTCTTGTCCTGCGCGATGTAGTCCATCAGCTTTTCAGCAGGCGGCAAGCCGCCCGGAACGTCGGACAGCGCGGTCGGGAGGCCTACGGCCTTCAGATGCGCCTCGACCCGCTCCACCGCTTCCACGCCAGCCAGATTCATCTTCACCGAGAAACGATGCGCCAGTGCCATGCCAATGGCCACGCCCTCACCGTGCACCAGACGGCTGGAATCGTAGCCCGTCGCCGTTTCCAGCGCATGGCCGAATGTATGGCCGAGATTAAGAAGCGCACGGTCGCCCGTTTCGCGCTCGTCGCGCGCCACCACGGCGGCCTTCGAACGGCAGGATTCGGCAATCGCTTCGGTTCGCGCCGCACCACCGGCAAAAACTTCCTGCCAGTTCTTCTCCAGCCAGGCGAAGAAATCCGGGCGGTCGATAAGTCCATATTTGGCGACTTCGGCATAACCGGCCCGGAATTCACGCGGGCTCAGCGTATCCAGCACTTCCGTGTCAGCAAGCACCAGCTGCGGCTGGTAGAAGACGCCAACGAGGTTCTTGCCATAAGCGGTGTTGATGCCCGTCTTGCCGCCAACCGACGAATCCACCTGCGCCAGAAGCGATGTCGGCATCTGCACGAAGTTCATGCCGCGACGCACAATCCCCGCCACGAAGCCGGACAGGTCGCCCACCACGCCGCCGCCAAACGCCACCAACGCATCGCCGCGCTCCAGCCGGGCAGCCAGAATGGCATTGGTGACGGTTTCAAGCGTCGCGAAGGATTTGGACTTTTCGCCGGGTGCGACAACAACCGGCGTCGCTTCTATGCCCGCCTGATTGAAACTTGCCGTCAGCCGTTCGAGATGCGCCTTGGCGACATTTTCATCAGTGACGATGGCAACGCGCGCGCCCTTCAGCCGCTTGGCAACTTCCACCCCTGCACGGTCGACGAGGCCCTTGCCGATGAGGATATCGTAAGAACGCTCTCCCAGCGAAACCGGAACGGTGACACTGTCATGTGCGGGCGAAGGCGCATTCATGCTTATTCTCCAGTCGATTTTCCGGTGGTCCGGTTTCCGCAAGGCAATCCTCGCTTAGGCCAATCAGTCCGCGAACTGCCGTTTTTCCAGATGCTGCGCGAGAACCTCGATCAACTCGTCGGCGATGATTTCTTTCTTCTCTTCGCGCGTCATCATTTGCAGATCGGCGAGCGCATAAACGGGATAGCGCTCGTTCATCAGTTTCTGCATGACGGCGCGTGGATCGCTGTTGCGAAGAAGCGGCCGGTTCTGGCGGCGTGAAACTCTGTCCATCAGCACATCGATATCGGCATTGAGCCAGATGGAAATGCCGGCAGCGGAGACAGCGGCGCGCGTTTCGGCATTCATGTATGCGCCGCCGCCGGTAGCAAGCACCATCGGGCCGTCATCGAGAAGACGCAGGATAACCCGGCGTTCGAGATCGCGGAATTCAACCTCGCCATAGGCTTCGAACAGTTCGGGAATCGTCATGCGCGAGACGGCTTCGATCTCCGTATCGGCATCGCGAAAAGGAAGGCCGAGCATCGAAGCCATTTTGCGACCGATGGTAGACTTGCCAGCGCCCATCAGTCCGACCAGCACCAGAACCTTCGTACCGAGCAGACCACGGATAGCGTCGGCCCGCCCATGGAGCCCCGCCTTCTCATGTAGATTGGCTTGTTTTTCTATACTGCTCATCAACCTCATCCATTTGGGATGGTTCCACATGAAAAACCGGGCGGCGTCAATTGCTTTCATGGAATCTGAAAGCAGGAATGGCGGCTTTTTGCAGCGATGCCACCGACATTCTTGCTTTCATCGCAATGCCGCATCATAAACGACATATGCCTACGCTGACGCGCCTCATCGCTTTCGTCGTCGTGATCGCAGCCATTGCCTATGCTGCGATGTATGCGCTTGCGAATTTTGTCACGCCGCAGACCCAGGAAATGAAGGTGGAAATTCCAGCTTCCAAATTGAAGCCTGTGCCGATTGCGCCGATGCCTTCGGCTGATGGAACGGCCTCGACGGAGGAACCGGCAGCGGAGACAACCACGCCTTCAACGCAAACCGATCCCCAGGCCAAGCCACAGGCCAAACCCCAGGAATGACGATGCGCGCATCTCTGGCCATTGAAAATTTCCTTGAAATGATGAGCGCCGAACGGGGTGCTGCGGGCAACACGCTCGAATCCTATGCCCGCGACCTGCAAATGACAGCGGAAGCCCTTGGCGAGCGCGGCATCAATCTCGCAGAAGCGCAGGCCGATCACATCCGCTCGGTTCTGGACGGCATGGCGACGGAAGGTTTTGCCGCGACATCGCAGGCGCGCCGCCTGTCCGCGCTGCGCCAGTTCTTTCGGTTTCTCTATTCGGAAGGCTATCGTCAGGATGACCCCACCGGGGTCATCGATGCGCCAAAAAAGCAGAAGCCGCTGCCCAAAATCATGAGCGTCGATCAGGTCACACGCCTTCTCGACCGTGCCGCGCTGGAAGCAAGCGAAGCCACCGAGCAAGGCGAGCGCATCAAGGCACTGCGGCTTCATGCGCTGATCGAAACGCTCTATGCGACAGGCTTGCGTGTTTCAGAGCTGGTGGGTCTGCCGGTGCGCGTTGCCCGCACCGATCACCGTTTCCTGCTGGTGCGCGGCAAAGGTTCGAAGGACCGCATGGTGCCCCTGTCGCCCAAGGCGCGGGATGCGCTGCAAGCCTTCCTGACCTTGCGCGATTCCTTGCCCGCCAGTGACGAAAACCCATGGCTGTTTCCGGCATTTTCGGAAAGCGGACATCTGGCGCGACAGGTTTTTGCCCGCGAGCTGAAAGGGCTTGCCGCCCGCGCCAATCTTTCCGCCGCCGCCATTTCACCCCACGTCTTGCGCCATGCCTTTGCCAGCCATCTTTTGCAAAATGGCGCTGATTTGCGCACAGTGCAGCAATTGCTCGGCCACGCAGATATCTCGACCACGCAGATTTATACGCATGTGCTTGAGGAAAGGCTGCATAAACTGGTCAGTGAGCATCATCCGCTTGCCGATTGAGCCTGCTCCGGTTATGAGAAAGTCAAAATTTGCAAGTTGAGCCCGCAGTGAATATGTAAAGCGCCGTAAAACAGCCTTCTTCAGGCACGCAATTGCGGCGAGCTCATTAGAAACGCACGAACAGTCAGGCCCGATGTACAACTATCTCGATTTTGAAAAACCCGTCGCCGATCTCGAAGGCCAGATTCTTGAGCTGAAGAAGCTCGCGCAGGAACAAGGCAGCGTTGAGATGAGCGATGAGATTCGCCGCCTCGAGAAGCGTTCGGCTGATGCGCTGAAAGATATCTATCGCAAGCTGACCCCTTGGCAGAAGGCGCAGATCGCCCGTCACCCGGATCGTCCGCATTGCCTCGAATATATCGACCGGCTGTTTACGGAATTCACGCCTTTGGCCGGTGATCGCCAGTTCGCCAATGACGAGGCGTTGCAGGCAGGCTTTGCCCGTTTCAACGGACAGCCGGTTGCCATTCTCGGTCAGGAAAAGGGCTCGGACACAAAGACGCGCCTGAAGCACAATTTCGGCTCGGCCCGCCCGGAAGGCTACCGCAAGGCCGTCCGCATCATGGAAATGGCCGACCGTTTCCAGCTGCCGCTGATCACGCTGGTTGATACGGCAGGCGCCTATCCGGGCGTCAGCGCCGAAGAACGCGGCCAGGCGGAAGCCATTGCCCGCTCCACCGCCGAATGCCTGCGTCTGCGCGTACCAGTGGTCTCGATCATCATCGGCGAAGGCGGTTCGGGCGGTGCAATCGCGATCGCCGTCGCCAATCGCGTCTATATGCTCGAACATTCGATCTATTCGGTCATCTCGCCGGAAGGCGCTGCCTCGATCCTGTGGCACGATTCCACCCGTGCGAAGGATGCCGCCTCCAACATGCGCATCACCGCGCAGGATCTGTTCGATCTCAAGGTCATCGACGGCATCATCCCTGAGCCGCTCGGCGGCGCGCATCGCGGCAAGGAAGCCGTCATTGATGCAGCGGGCGACATGATCACGGCATCGTTACGCTCGATGAAGGATATCGACGGCGAGACCCTGAAGCAGGAACGCCGTCAGAAATTCCTCCAGATCGGTCGTAACCTCTAATAAAACCCCTGTCTGTTTTGCCATTTTTCATCCGGGATGTTCTTCACGTCCCGGATTTGCATCTCCACGTCATTTCCGCCATATTGCCGTCGCGTTAATTTTTAGATATCCAAGCAAGGATTTGTAAACGATACCGTAAGGTTTGGTTGTCAAAATCATCCGAGCAGGAAATCGTCTCTTGCACCGTTCTAACAAAATCGATGCGATATGAAGATCAGAACCGCAATACTTGGAACCGTCATGGCAACCGCGCTTCTCGCGGGATGTCAGGGTTCGTCCGTATCCGACCTGAGCTTGCGCGCTGAAAAGCCGCTTCCCGAAAAGATCGTGACCAAGATGAAGGCGAAGGGCATGACCCGCACCTCGCCAATCACCGTGCGCATCTTCAAGGAAGAAGGCGTTCTCGAAGTCTGGAAACAGAAGAATAACGGCAAGTACGACCAGATCGCTTCTTATGAGATCTGCAAATGGTCGGGCAAGCTCGGACCGAAATATATCGAGGGTGACCGTCAGGCTCCGGAAGGTTTCTACACCGTCCATCCTGGGCAGATGAACCCGAAATCCAATTATTATCTCGCCTTCAACATCGGTTTCCCCAACGCCTATGATCGCGCCAACGGGCGCACGGGCCAGAACCTGATGGTGCATGGCGCGTGCTCGTCGTCGGGCTGCTATTCGATGACCGATGAGAGCGTCTCTGAAATCTACGCTTTCGGACGCGACGCCTTCAAGGGCGGCCAGCGCGACTTCCAGATTCAGGCTTTTCCGTTCCGCATGACTGCGGCCAACATGGCCCGTTACAAGAGCGACCCGAATTACGGCTTCTGGAAAATGCTGAAGCAGGGTTACGACGCTTTCGAAGTGACCAAGGTTCCGCCAAAGGTCGACGTTTGCGAAAAGCGCTACGTGTTCAACGTCGCCTCGCCGGACGGCCAGCCGCTCTCGGCAACGGATGCCTGCCCACCATCGGCCAACACCGATGCGATGTCGACGGCCTATACGTCGTATGAAAAGACCTTCCAGAGCGCCTTCAGCGCATCGCAAAAGGCCCCTGCTCCGTCGATCCAGGGCCTGACCGAAGCCAAGCTCGTTTCGGCCTGGAGCGCTGCACGCGCCCGCGGCGAAAAGGTAACTCGCGAACCGCCTTCGCTCACGCCGTCTTCGGCTGAAAAGGCTGGCGCACCGGATATTCGTCCTGTCACGCCGGCGCTATCCCAGCCAACGGCCACGGCGATTGCGGCAACGCCAGCACCGACCGCAACTGCTCCAGTCGCGGCTCCTGCTGCCGCTCCAGCCATTCCGGCGCAATCAACCCGGACGGCTTCGGTGCCTACGCCGCAGCAAAATCCGACCCAGAACGCGGCAATACCTGCCGACGTTTCGCCGGTCACCACCGGAAGCACGGTTGCCCAGAATATCGATCAGCCAGCACCTGTGGCTGCACCGGAAGCGAAAAAGCCATGGTGGAAGATCGTCGGCAACTGACCTCAGCCGAGGCGCAAATTCCCGTTTATGACCTGAGGGGGCTGAAATGCCCCCTTCCGGTTTTGAAAACCCGTCATCGTCTGGAAAAAATGCCGAGCGGCGCGCAGCTTTGGGTGGAGGCGACCGACCCGCTTTCCGGTATCGACCTGCCGCATTTTTGCACGCAAGAAGGCCATGCGCTCATTGAACATGAACGCAGTGAAACCGTGCAGCGTTTCCTGATCCGGAAAAAATAAAACTCAATGCTTTGGTGAGAATCCGGGGATTGCCAATGGATTTTCCATCAGTGCCGCACGGTCTGGCCGGTCAAGGCTTGGACGACCCAGAAACGCGTCGAACAGTTCCCGCACATAGCTCTCCGGCAGGTCCTTCACGATCATGACCAGAAGCGTCTGCTTCTCGCCCTGCGGCCCCAGGGGCCACTCTGGCAGGCGCGCTGGCGGGTGGAAAATCTTCTGCACGCCGTGGATCACGACGGGACGTTCCGGATCTTCCGCGATCTGCACAATGCCTTTGACGCGCAACAGCTTCTCGCCATGCGTTGAACGCAAGAGATCGAGGAACATATCGAAGGTCGAAAGCGGAATAGGTGCATCGTGCCGCAACGAAAACGAGCGGATGGCATCGTCATGGTGGTGATGCGCATGATGATGGTGGTGGTGTCCATGGCCGTGGCCATGATCATGGTCGCAATCCGGCCCGCACACATGGTCATGCCCGTGATCGTGATGATGGTGGTCATGATCCTCATAGGCTTCCGCCTTGAGCCAGCGCTGCACATCCGCAGTTTTGGTCTCAGGATTATATAATCCGCACTCAAACAAAGCCGCAAAGCCGGTGCGCTCATCACCTGCCGTCAGAATCTCGGCACCCGGATTGAGCGCTCTGAGACGCGCTTTCAGCGCCGCCAAGCCTGCTTGCGCTTCGGACAGATCTGACTTGGTGAGGATGATCCGGTCGGCCATTGCCGCCTGCTTGACCGCTTCCTCATGATTGTCGAGCGTCGCCATGCCGTTGACGGCATCGACGGTTGTCAGCACGCCATCGAGACGGAAAGCCTGCATCAACACGGGATGCCCCATGATCGAATGCAGCACTGGCGCCGGATCGGCAAGGCCGGTCGTTTCAATGATAACCCGCTTCAGCGCCTTGATGCGCCCGGTCTGCAAGCGGTCGATCAGATCGGCCAGCGTGTCCACCAGTTCGCCGCGCACCGTGCAGCACAGGCAACCGTCCGACAGCTCGATAACGCCCTCGCTGGCTTGTTCGACCAGCAGATGATCAATGCCCACTTCACCAAATTCATTGATGATCACGGCGGTGTCGCTCAAGGCCGGATCCTTCAGAAGCCGGTTGAGCAGCGTGGTCTTGCCGGAGCCCAGAAAGCCGGTCAACACGGAGACGGGAATAGGATTTGGCATGGCAAACACTTCACACTTTGAGGGCGCGACACTTTAAGCACACAACAGGTTGGGCCAACTATGCCAGCCCAATGTCGTGGTGGATCAGTTGATCGCGGTTGTTTTCACACCCGCTGCACGCTGCGGGCGCGGCATTGGCACAGGCACCTGAGAGATGTGGAGCTGGCTTGGCTTGGTGACCGGGCCCGGTTCGGAAACAAGTCCGACCTGCACGGCAACCGGATCGTGATCCATGGCGTGAATATAGGGCGAGTTGATCTTCAGCTTGCCTTCAACATCGCGACCGTCCCAGCGATCGGCCATGGCCTCCTGACTACAGATCGCCTTGCGCATATCGACAGCTTCATTGAGATTGCCGCCAGCGGTTGGCCGCAGCGTTGCAAGCGTTGCACCGCCAGAAGTGTTGTCACGGAAAGCATCGGTCATCATTTGCGCAGCCTGAACGGCACGCGTTTCCTGACGATCCGCGCCAAGCACGATGGCCAGCACAGTGCGACCGTTACGGGTGGCGGAACCGGCCAGATTGAAGCCCGAAGCGCAGACGAAACCGGTCTTCATGCCATCAGCGCCGTCATAGCGGCCCAGCAGGATGTTGTAATTGGCCTGAACTTTTTTGCCCGCGCCCGGATCGATGGCCTCGGTCGAGAAATAATGCGCATATTGCGGGAATTCGCGGCGCAGTTGCACGGCGAGAACCGCCAGATCGCGCGCCGTCGTATAATTGTTCGGATCATGCAGGCCATTCGGATTGGCGAAATGCGATCCGACCATGCCAAGGCGCTGCGCTTCGGCATTCATGAGCTGTACGAAGCCCGCCTCACTGCCACCCACAGCTTCGCCCACGGCAACGGCGACGTCATTGGCGGATTTGACCAGCATGATCTTCAGCGCAGTATCGAGCGTCATCACGGAGCCGGGCTTGTAGCCCATCTTGCTCGGCGGCTCCTTGGCGGCGCGAACCGTCATCGGCACGGGAGATTCGAGCGTCATGCGACCAGACTGAAGCGCGCGAAACGTGACATAGGTTGTCATCAGCTTGGTGAGCGAAGCCGGATACCAGCGCTGGAACGCATCCTGCTGGGCGTAAACCTTGCCGGTTGCCACATCGACGGCGATTGACGGATTGGCCAGCGCCGCTCCCATCGCCGTGCCAGTCATTGCTGCGGCAGCAACCAGGATTTTCAACGACTTCGACAACATTGCGCAGTTCCAATCAATAATGGCCCGCAATTTCTGCGGGTCTCCGTTCGCACGGCTCAATTCAATGGTTCCAAATCGCCATCAGGACGACACACGACACTTCCGGTCATATAAGGAGGATTTGCGTTGCTCTTATCTATGCCATGTGGCGAGGAAAAGGCAAACAGGGATTGCCGGATTTCACCGAAACGTCATATCCTGCTTCCTTCAAATCACACCCAACCATGCCACATTGGGCCATGTTGGCCCAAGCCCATATAGACCCAATACGGGAGCCTCTCCGAAATGCCAGTGCTTAATCGTGCCGTAGAAACGCAGGCGGAAATCGCCGCCTGGCGACGCCAGCTACACCAGAATCCTGAACTGCTCTACGATGTGCACGACACCGCAAAATTCGTCGCGGAAAAGCTGAAAGCCTTCGGCTGCGACCATGTGGAAACCGGCGTCGGTCGTTCCGGCGTGGTCGGCATCATCAAGGGTCGCCACGGCGACGGCCCGGCCATCGGCCTCCGCGCCGACATGGACGCGCTGCCGATCACCGAAACAAGCGGCGTCGAATGGGCGTCGCAAAACCCCGGCAAGGCGCATTCCTGCGGCCATGACGGCCACACCTCCATGCTGCTGGGCGCTGCGCAATATCTGAGCGAGACGCGCAATTTCCGCGGCTCGGTCGCTCTGCTTTTCCAGCCCGCCGAAGAAGGCGGCGCGGGCGGGCTTGCCATGGTCGAAGACGGTGTCATGGATCGCTTCGGCATTTCGGAAGTCTATGGCGTGCATAACATGCCAGGTCTGCCGGTCGGTCAGTTTGCCATGTGCAAGGGACCGATCATGGCTGCAACGGACGAATTCGATCTCTTCGTCAGCGGACGCGGCGGGCATGCGGCGCAGCCGCACCGCACCATCGATCCAATTCTGGCCGGTTCGCAGCTGATGATGGCTTTGCAGGGCATCGTTTCGCGCAATACCGATCCGCTGGATTCGCTCGTCATCTCGGTCACGAAGTTCATCGCGGGCGAGGCCTATAACGTGATCCCGGAAAAGGCGACGCTGTCGGGCACCGTCCGCACGCTGCAAAAGGAAACACGCGCTTTCGCTGAACGCCGCATTCGCGAAGTGGCAGCGGGCATCGCCGCCGTCACCGGTGCAGAGATTACCGTGCGCTACAAGAACAATTATCCGGTCACCTTCAATCACGATGCGCAGACGGAATTTGCCGAGCGCATCGCCAACAGCGTTGCAGGCGAAGGCAAGGTCAACGCCAATGTCGAGCCGATGATGGCGGCGGAGGACTTTTCCTACATGCTGGAAGCCCGCCCCGGTGCTTACATCTTCATCGGCAATGGCGATACGCCGGGCCTGCATCACCCGGCCTACGATTTCAACGACGACGCCATCCCCTATGGGGTCAGCTATTTCGTAGCCGTAGCCGAAACGGCGCTCGCCGCCTGAGCGCCCCTGCAATCTGAGAAAATCCGCCTACCCCGCTTTTTGCGGGGTTGGCTACCGCCATGAAACCCAGTATGTGTCGGAAACATCCGAACATGCTGGCAAAAGCGGATGGCTCTAACGGTCGGTCCCGTAGCTCAGTAGGATAGAGCGACAGATTCCTAATCTGTAGGCCACTGGTTCGAATCCAGTCGGGATCACCACTTAACAAGTACTGAACACAGAGACCTATATTGCAAACGAACACGCTGGAAAATGCTGCGTAGGTTTTCGCGGATGAGCGGGCGAGTTTCCCCGCCCGCCTCCTTGATATTCTAGGAATGAAGACGGCGAATAGCCTCTTCTTTACTGCCCGGATGCCGCTTTCCAGTATTTACCTCAGAAATACGACCACCATTCGTATCGAAGTAAGCTGCGATGCGGCTCTGCAACTCACCTCTCATGAGCAATAGATGCACCTGAACAGCGTCTTCAAACGTGAGTTTGTATGCGGGTAAAGTCATAGGTTTCGTCTTTCACAAAAACCGGAAAGAACCTTGACTTGTATCGCGAATGCGAACATGGTCACCCCGTGATCACAAATCTCCGCCCTTCCGGCGGTTTCTATCAAGGCCAGTCTAGTTACAGCTAGATTGGCCTTCTCCTTTGCTGCATGCGAATCATCTCTACAAGCAACAGTAGAATTTTGATAGAAAAGGGGAAACTCCGCAACACAATATATAGAAATTCACGGAGACATAGCCGGAACATCCTATATCTAGTGGGTCGCCTGTTGATAGTGGGGATGGGCGTCCGTTGAGCCTAAAGTCTCCCTGACAGCTATTTCAACGGACGCAATGTCTGAATCCTAATAGTAACCTCACCGATCATAAGGCCAGTTGGCCTGCGAGAAGACGCCGCCATCGACCCAGAGCGTCTGGCCCGTCACAAAGCGTGCGGCCTCTGACGCAAAAAACAGCACCGGTCCAGCCAGATCCTCGACGCTACCGACCCGCCGCAAGGGCGTGACCTTGGCCCAGGTGCCTGCGTAGTCCGGCTGTTCCAGCGCTGTGCGATCATTGAGGATTGCGCCGGGGGCCACACAATTCACCCGAATGCCGTGCGGTCCAAGTTCCACCGCCGAAACCTTGGTGAACTGTTCAATGCCGCCCTTGGAGGCCGTGTAGGAAACGAGCTTCGGGAAAGCGAGCTTGTTGCAGCCCGAACCGATATTGATGATCGCGCCGCTCTTGTCCGCATCCACCATGCGCTTGGCCGCCGCCTGTGTGTTGAGGAAGCAGCCCTTCAGATTGGTGCGGATGACATCGTCCCACTCGTCTTCGCCAAGCTCCAGCAGCGAACTCCATGTCTGGATACCGGCATTGTTGACGAGCACGTCAGGCGCATCGCCGAACCAGCTGCATGCTTCATCGAAGAAGGCATCGACTTCCGCCCCAACGCCAACATCACAGGCAAGCCCAAGCGCCTGACCGCCGCCCGCTTCAATCGCCTCGACCAGCGACTGGGCTGCCCCGTCCTCATCCTTGTAGCTGAAAGCAACCGCATAGCCCGCCTCGGCAAAGGCCGTGACCAGATGTCTGCCAATACCCGTGCTGCCGCCTGTGATGACTGCGAATTCGCTCATGCCGTTCCCTCCCTGAAGCATTTCCGGCAACGAACTTAATCGGTTTTCGCCGGTGGTAAACTGGCAGAAAAGAAAATATCGTCCGCAAAGGCAGAATGGAGTGAAAAATGAATCCGGACATCAAGGAAGCCAACGGCGCATGCCACTGCGGAACGGTGCGTTTTCGCGTAAAACTGTCCGACGGCCTGCATAGCGCGCGCCGCTGCGACTGCTCCTATTGCCGGATGCGCGGCGCAGTCGTCGTGTCAGCAGAACTCGGCGGGCTGGAAATCCTGCAAGGGGAAGACGCGCTCACCCTCTACACCTTCAATACCGGCGTCGCGAAGCATTTCTTCTGCTCCAGATGCGGGATCTATACGCACCACCAGCGCCGCTCCAATCCTCGCCAGTTTGGCGTGAATGCGGCTTGTCTGGAAGGCGTTTCGCCTTTCGACTTCAAGGTTATCCCGGTCAATGACGGCGTCAATCACCCCTCCGACAATCCGAACCACAAGGGTTCAGATGTCGTGGGCTATCTGCGCTTTGAACCGGCGGACGGCATGGATTAAACCCTTGCACGCGGCTTCTGTTCGTTTTTCTCCCAGGAGAAAACCGTTGGCGGCAGCGGATCGCGCCCGCGAATAATGTCGGATCCCTTTTCGCCAACCATGATTGTCGGCGCATTGGTGTTGCAGGACGGCACGCGCGGCATGATCGAGCTGTCGCAGACACGCAAGCCCTCCAGACCGTGAACCCTCAGTTCCAGATCGACCACCGCGGAAGCATCCGTGCCCATCTTGCAGGTGCCGACCGGATGGTGATCGGTCTTGGCATTGGCGCAGGCATAGTCGAACAGATCGTCGTCAGTAACCACTTTCGGTCCCGGCAGCCGCTCGGCCATGACAAAGGGTTTCAGAGCTTCCTGTTGCAGGATTTCGCGGGCGATCTTCAGCCCTTCCAATGACATCTTCAGATCGTGCGGATCGCTCCAGTAATTGGGGTCGATTAGCGGGGCTGCTGCCGGATCGCTGGACGCCAGACGCACTGTCCCACGCGAACGCGGATGCAGATAAGCGGAATTGAGCGTCACGCCCGCATTCTTCAGCTTCTCGACGCCGGCTTCAATCCCCGAACCAAGCCCCAGATGGAACTGGATATCCGGCGACCGGGCCTCCGGGTCGGCATACCAGAAGCCGCCCGTCTCAAACAGGCTCGACGCCACCGGGCCGGAACGCAGCAGGATATATTGCAGACCCGCGCCAAGCGTGCGGTGCAGCTTTGCCACGCCGTCATAGGTGTGATCGCCAGTGCATTCGCTGATAACGAACAGATCGAGATGATCCTGCAAGTTTGAGCCGACGCCCGGCAGATCGTGTTTCACGGCCACGCCTGTCTGCTTGAGATGATCGGCTGGTCCGATCCCAGATTGCAGCAGAAGCTTCGGCGAGCCGATCGCGCCCGATGACAGGATCACCTCCCGCGATGCGCGCAGCACCTCGCCGCTCATCAACGCCACGCCGGTGGCGCGCGTCTTCTCCAGCACGATGTTGCGCACTGGCGCGTTGATTCTGACCGTCAGGTTTCTGCGTCCCTTGATCGATGCGAGATAGGCAAGCGAGGCGGACGAGCGGCGGCGATTGCGCTGGGTCAACTGGTAGAAACCGACACCTGCCTGTTCGCGACCGTTGAAATCCGGATTGTAGGGAAGCCCAAGCTCCTGCCCCGCGCGGATATAGGCATCGCAGATCGGCAGCGGTGCAGACGGCATGGAAACGCCAAGCGGCCCGCCATAGGAATGATAGTCATCGTTGAAACGCTGATTGTCCTCGGCACGTTTGAAATAGGGCAGCACGCTGCGATAATCCCAGCCGGTGCAGCCGTCTTCATTGGCCCAGAGATCGTAATCAGCCGCATTGCCGCGCGTATAAATCTGCGCATTGATGCTGGAACCGCCACCAATGACCTTGGCCTGCGTATAGCGCAGAACGCGGTTTTTCATATGCTTCTGCGGGACCGTCTCCCAGCCCCAGCTCGCCACGCCCTTGGTCATTTTGGCAAAGCCCGCAGGCATATGAAACAGCGGGTTCCAGTCGCTTCCTCCGGCTTCCAGCAGCAACACCTTCACCGAAGCATCCTCGCTCAGACGATTGGCGAGAACACAACCGGCCGGCCCGCCGCCAACGATGATATAATCGTAATTCATGCGTTTCTCCTCCCGAGAAACTAAAGCTTTGCTATCGACAGGCCGCCATCGGCATTGATCACCGACCCGGTAGCGAAGATGAAATTTCCGCCCGCAAGCCCGGCCACGATGGCGCCAACATCGCCCACTTCGCCCCAGCGCTTCATCGGCACCAGCCCGCCGTCAATCAGCGTGTCGTAGCGCTCGGCAACCTTTGCGGTCATGTCGGTGCGAATGATACCCGGTCGAACCTCGAACACACCAATCCGCGCCTCGGCGAGCCGCAATGCCAGCCCCTGTACAAAGGCGGTCAGCCCAGCCTTGCTGATGCAGTAATCGAGCCTTTCCGGCGAACTCATCACTGACGAGACTGAACTGATCGTCACGATGCTGCGTGGAAAACGCACATCGGTTACCGCCAGCATGGCTTTCACTATTGCCTGCGTGAAAAACACAGTGCCGCGCAAATTGACCCCCATGATGGTGTCGAAATTCTCCGGCTTCAGGCCAAGAAAGTCACCGCGTTCGACGGAACCCATGCCCGCATTGTTGACGAGACAATCAATGCTACCAAACTCCTTCAACACGGCGGCAACCGTCGCCGCATGGGTTTCTACGGCAGCAAGATCGCCCTTGAAGAAAGCCACCTTGCCGCCCATGCCGCGCAGTTCGTGGATAACGGTCTCGTCGTTTTCAACATCAGTAATCGCCAGATCGAAGCCCTTCGCCGCGAGAGCGCGGGCTATGCCAAGCCCGATGCCACGTCGACCGCCGGTCACCAGCGCCACAGGTCTTTGACGGTTCATGCCAGCACCTCCCGGTTCAGATGATCGGACACGCGCAACGCCTGCGCGGCGATGGTCAGCGCGGGATTGACCGCAGCTGATGTCGGCAGGAACGACGCATCCACCACATGAAGATTGGGATGGTCGTAAGCGCGGCACCATGTATCGAGCGGCGCTGTCGCCGGGTCATTACCAATGCGCACCGTACCGCATTGATGCGAGGGCGTACGCCGGTCGAAGGCCCGCGACAAAACCACCGGAAATCCTGCCGCCCGCAGTGCGGATTTGAGCTTGTCGACCAGCATCAGATGCGCCTTCCAGTTGCTGCGCACCCAATGCAGGACAATGCGTTCGCCATCCACCGTCACGCGGCTTTCCGGCGACGGCAGGTCTTCGCTCATCGCGTAGAAGTCGATTGTGTGCCCGGCAATCCGGTTCAACAGCCATTCCGGCACACGTGGCATATTGGATTTCAGGATCGCGCCCGACACGCGCCCAAGCAATTGCACATTGCCCAGCGGCGGCCCGCCTGCCCCGTCCGACAGATAGTAATCGTTGAAGCCAAAGGTCTTCTGATAGACGCTGTCATTGCGATAGCGCGGATCGAAAGCGATCACGGCGCTAGAATTATGGTTCATGAAATTGCGACCGACCTGATCGGAACGGTTTGCCAATCCTGAGCGCAACAAAAGCGCTGCCGACTGCACCGCACCCGCAGAAAGAATAACGAGCTTTGGGCGCAAGACCAGCGCCTCGCCGTTCTTCACATAATGCACCGCCGCGATGGTTTTGCCATCCGGACCGGCTTCCAGCCGCGTCACCCGGGCCGCGGTTTCCAGCCTGACATTGGAATAGCGCAAGGCGCTGGCAAGCGGACAGGTTTCCGCATCCATCTTGCCGTCATTGCTGTTCGGATGTGCATCCCACGGCGTTTTTGCCTTGGCGAGCCAGCGGTCAATATCGACACCCAGCGGCAGCGATGCGGCATGAAGGCCGTTCTTTTTCAATCGCGCCCGTATATCGGCAATGGCCGGTTCATCACGGATTGCCGGATAGGGATAGGGTTTTGAATGATCTGGCTCGGTCGGATCATCGCCCAGTTCACCCCGCACCTGAAACAGCTGTTCGGCACGGCTATACCAAGGCTCCAGCTCGTCATAGGCGAATGGCCATGCGGGCGAAACGCCTTCCAGATGCGCCATTTCCGCAAAATCCTCGCGGCGATAGCGGATCAGCACCGCGCCAAAGAATTTGGAATTGCCGCCGACATTGTAGTAGTTGCCGGGATTGAATGGCGTACCACTGGTCTCGTACCAGAACTCCTTCGGGCGAAAGAAGCCTTGTTGGAAAATGGCGCGCGGGTCGCGGTTTTCCGGCCTGTCCGGGAGATGCTCCCCCGCCTCAAGAATGAGAATGTCGGCACCTGACACAGCAAGGCCGGCGGCCATTGTCGCGCCGCCGATACCCGATCCGATAATGACGATATCCGGCTGTCCTCCCAAAGCCGTCACTCCCTACTTTTCTTGCGGCATCCACCAGCCGGTGCGCGCGCCGATATGCATGTTGAGCGTCTTGGTTTCGGTGTAATCCTCCACCGCATGACGACCCAACTCGCGGCCCAGACCCGACTGACGATAACCGCCGAAAGGCAGTTCCGGCGTGCCATCCATGAAAGTGTTCATCCAGACCGTACCGGCGCGCACCTTGCGCCCGATGCTCATGCAGGTATCGAAATCGCGGCTCCACACACCTGCGGAAAGCCCGTAATCAACCGCGTTGGCAATGGAGATTGCCTCATCCACCGTATCGAAGGAGAGGACCGACAGGACAGGACCGAACACTTCTTCACGCGCCACGGCCATATCGGCTTTCACGCCCGCAATGATGGTCGGTCCCATATATTGGCCAAGGCCGAGATCCAGCACATCGCCGCCATGGGCAATTGCAGCGCCCGCCTTCTTGGCCTGATCGACATAAGCGCCAACCTTGCTCAGATGCTGCGGCGTGATGATCGCGCCCACCTGCGTGCTGACATCGAGCGGATCACCGACGATGACCTTTTTCGACAGATCAGCGACGCGCCCGACAATCTCATCGACAATCGAGCGATGCACGATCAACCGCGAACCGGCATTGCAGCATTCGCCCGCATTGAACCATGCGCCGAAAACCGCAGCGTCGATGAAGGCATCCATATCCGCATCCGGGAACAGGATTTGCGGGTTCTTGCCGCCAAGTTCCAGCGACACTTTCTTCAGCGTCTGCGCCGCATTGGCCATTGTCAGCTTGCCAACACCAGTGGAACCGGTGAACGACACCATGTCCACATCCGGATGCGTACTCATATGCTGGCCGACATCAGCACCCGTTCCGGTGACGATGTTGACCACGCCATCCGGCACGCCTGCCTCGGCCAGAATTTCACCAAGCACCAGTGTCGAACCGGAGGTAAGTTCCGAAGGCTTTACGACCGCCGTGCAACCCGCCGCCAAAGCAAATGGCAGCTTTTGGCCGACGATCAGGAACGGAAAGTTCCACGGCGTGATGATGGAAACAACACCAATCGCCTCACGCAGCACAACGCCTAAAGTGCCATCGCCCAGCGTATTATAGCTCTCGCCATGCAGATCACGCGCAAGCGCTGCCGCATAACGCCAGATATCGACGGAACCAGCAATCTCGCCCCGCACCTGACTGATTGGCTTTCCTGCTTCAATCGCATCGAGATAGGCAAGCTCTTCCGCCCTCGCTTCAATGAGATCAGCGGCTTTCAACAGCACCAGCGAACGCTGCGATGCCGTTTTGGAAGACCAGCGCCCGTCATCAAAAGCCCTGCGCGCAGCTGCTACGGCACGTTCCACATCAGCCTTGGTGCCAGCGGGATAACGGCTCACCGTCACGCCATGACCGGGGGCCACACGCTCAATGCTGCCGCCGCTTTGGCTCTGCACCCATTTGCCATCGATCAGCATGGAGAATTCGCGGACGGCCAGTCCTGCCAGCGGCTGCGGTTTTACGATCGTGCTCATCACCATTCTCCCTTAAAATTCGCTTCGCGCTTTTCGCTGAACGAACGCACGCCTTCCTTCAGGTCGCCGGTCTTGGCGACAAGGATGGAACCCAATGCCTCGACGGCGGTTCCATTGTCCTCGCCATTGGCGACGGAAAGCATCAGTTTGGAAATTTCCAGTGCAGCCGGTCCGCGCTTGGCCACCCGCGCCGCATAATCCTGCGCCGCCTGCAAGGCTGCGCCCGTCTCCACAACGGCATCGACAAGCCCATGCGAAAGCGCTTCTTCAGCCGTGAACATTTCGCCGCCCAGCACCATACGGCGCACGATCTGCGCACCGAATCGACGCACAAGACGCTGCGTGCCGGACCAACCGGGGATCATGCCGAGCGAGGTTTCCGGCAAGCCGATCTTCGCCTGTCGTTCGACAATGCGGATATCAGCGGCGCCCGCCAGTTCCAGACCGCCGCCCAAAGCATGGCCGTTCATCGCTGCGATCAGTGGCACACGCAAAGTCGCAAGCCGCTCGAACACACGATGGCCGTAACGCACCCATGCATGGCCGAACTCTGCCGGTTCCATGCCGCCCCAGGCCTTGATGTCGCCTCCAGCGGAAAAGGCTTTGCCCTCACCGGTCAGGATCGCAACCCGCACGGTGCTATCCGCCTCCACCCGATCACAGGCGGCGGATAATTCCTGCAAAAGCTCGATATCGAACGCATTGAGCTTTTCGGGACGCTTGATGGTCATGACCGCGATGTGGTTCTCGGTCGCAATTTCTATGCGATCAGCCATCTCACGCCTCCAGCTTTCGCGCAGGCTTTTGCGGCAATTCAAGTCCAATCGGCTCTTCGCGGAACAGCGCCTCGTCCATGATCTTGAGCTGATCGGAAACGATCAGCGGAAACTCAGCCTGATCGAGAATATGGGCCTGCAAATCCACACCCGGCGCGATCTCGGTGAGCACGATGCCTTCCGGCGTCAGCTTCATCACAGCGCGTTCCGTAACATAGGTGATGTCCTGTCCCTGCGCGACACTGCGCGGACCGGAGAAGGTGACGTGCTCAACCTCATTAACGAGCTTTTTGAGCTTGCCTTCCTTCTCGATCACCAGTTTGCCGTCTGCAACGGAGAGCTTGGCCCCTGCATTGAACATGCCGGAGAAGACAATCTTTTTGGCCCTTGCCGTAATGTCCACAAAACCGCCCGCCCCGGCCGTGACATGCGGACGGAATGAAAGCTTCGACACATTGACCGAGCCGTCGCGTCCAATCTCCAGGAAGGACAAGAGCGACGCATCGAAGCCTGCACCCTGAAAATAGGTGAACTGATAGGGCGACGGCATATAGGCGTCAGCATTCGCTGCGCAGCCAAAGGCAAAATCCAGTAGCGGCACGCCACCGACAGCGCCCTGCTCGATCACCCATGTCACAGCACCATGCAGGCCTTCCTCCAGCAAAATGCGCGGCACATTGGCCGAAATTCCGAAGCCGAGATTGACCGTGCTTCCCGCCTGCAATTCCTGCGAGACACGGCGCGCAATCGCCTTCTGGATATTGAACTCGGCCAGACGGAACGTATCGATCGGACGGAAAATCTCGCCCGAAATCGCCGGATCGTACAGTGTCTGCGTCGTCTGCTTCTGGTCCGGATCGACCACGATATAATCGACCAGAACGCCCGGCACCCGCACATCATGCGGCTTCAGCGTGCCTTCCTTGGCGATGCGTTTCACCTGCGCAATGACGATGCCGCCATTGTTGCGCGCGGCCAGCGCCTGATCGAGACCACCAAGATAAGCGCCTTCGTGCTCATAGGTGAGATTGCCACGCTCATCCGCCGTCGTGGCACGAATGATCGCCACTTGCGGGATGATGGAAGGGAAATAGAGCCAGTCTTCGCCTTCGAAACTGACATGTTTCACAACCGGTTCCTGCCCGGCCTTGTCATTCATCGCCGTGCCCTGACGCTTGGGGTCGACAAATGTATCAAGCCCCACCTTGGTCAGCACGCCGGGGCGCTTGGCCGCTGCTTCGCGGTGCATATCGAACAAAATGCCCGACGGAATATTATAGGCCGGGATATCATTGTTAGTGATCATCTGCCAGATCAGCGGCGGCTCGGCACTGGACGGCCCAGACGGATAGGAACCGCCGATGATTTTCTTCAATAATCCCGGCTTGGCAATGTAATCGACGCCCTTGATGCCGCTCATATCGCCCGCCGCAATCGGGTGCAGCGTGGTGATATCTTTGGGATGGCCGGTTTCGTCAAACCGCTCGCCAATGGCTTTCAGCGTCAAATCGGGACAGCCAAGACCGCTCGATGAGGAGACGGAAACGACAGCGTTGTCGGGGATGAGTGCAGCCGCTTCCGCAGCCGAAATATGCTTGTTCATGGTGTTCAGATTCCAGATTTAACGGCGGTTGCCTTGCCGGTCTTTGCGGCCTCAAGCACGGCAAGCCCGGTGGCGAGCGACCAGATGCCATCCTCCAATGTTGCGGAAGGCTGGCCCTCGCCTGCTATCGCATCATGGAAAGCCTGCAAGGCGGTTTCATAGAGATTCGTCTGATCGAGCGGCAATTCGTGCTCGCCGTCCTTGTCACGCAGCAGCACCGAACCAACCGGCTTTTGCGTCATCACATTGCGCGCCACCAGCGAGCCTTCACTGCCATGCACCTCGAAGCCGGTTTCCGCATATTTGGTCGTGAAAGCGTCGTGGAACTGGGCGATCGCGCCAGATGGAAAACGCAATGCGCCCATCACTCCATCTTCCAGTCCCTCACCACTTAAGCCCCCTTGCTGGCTGAAAGCCAGGGCCTCGACCGGGTTTTCACCCAGCACAAAACGCAACGTATCGGCATCGTGCACCGTGATATCGAGAATGACACCGCCACCAGCATCGGGCCGCTCGATACGCCAGCCCTGCAAATGCGGTGGCAAGTAAACCGCATGAAAAACCCGTGCGCCAAGCACCTTGCCGATCCTGCCCTCGGCGATTGCATCACGCATGGCGCGGTGGCTGGCAGCGTTACGCAAATGATGGTTGGTGCCTGCCACCACGCCCGCTTCGCGTACGGCCTTCAACATGGCATGGGCATCACCAATCGTCAGCGCCAGCGGCTTTTCACAGAGGATATGCTTACCAGCCTTGGCGGCGGCAATCGTCTGATCGCGATGCAATTCATTGGTGGTGGAGATATAGACAGCGTCGATTTCCGGATCGGCCAGAAGTGCGTCGAGGCTTGTCACGGAGCGGTCAATTCCGTTGTCACGGGCATAGGTTTCGCCGCGCGCGGCATTGGTGCTGTAAACGGAAACGACTTCGCCGCCAGTAGCACGAATGGCTCCGATCACCCACTCTTTCGCAATCGTGCTTGCGCCTATAAGGCCCCACTTTGCCATCCGCGTTTCTCCTCCGTTTTAAAAGGCATGCCGCAACTGGCACGCACCGCAAGACGCACCGCCAAACGCTGCGCCTCCGCCTCCACCCGTTCTGAATTGATTTGCTTCAAAAGAAGCTGTGCCGCCCGTTCGCCCATCCCCTGCGGATCGACCGACACTGTTGTTAATGCGGGCACGGCGGTCTTTGCTTCGATCACATCGTCGAAGCCGACCACGCCGAAATCACGTCCCGGTTCCAAATGCGCAGCGCGCAAACCGTCGCAAACGCCAAATGCCACCGCATCGTTGAAACACACCGTAGCCGTCGGCTTTGCACCCAGCAGCAACATGCGTTCCACTGCTTCCACACCGCCCGCCCGCGACGGGGCCGATGTGAAGACCAGCGCATCGTCAAAGACGAGACCGGCCTGTTCCAGACCAGCGCGATAGCCGGAAACACGCTCGGCAAACACCGCCGTATCCGCATAACCGCCCATGAAGGCGATGCTGTTGTGCCCGAGGCCGACCAGATGCTCAACGGCCTTAGCCACGCCGCCGCGATTGTCGGACAGAATGGACGAAACGCCAGAACCCGGCACATCGCGCACCATCTGCACCACCGGCAGGCCACTTTTCGCCAGTGGCTTCAGGTCGCCAGATTCAGTGCCACGCGCCGGTGACACGATCAGCCCGGCAATGCCGTGTTCGCGCATGGAGGCGATCACTTCGCGCTGCCGGTCGATGCTCTCGCCGGTATTGGCCAGAAACTGCACATAGCCTGCCGACTGCATAACGCGGTCCACACCGACCGCCAGTTCGGCAAAGAAGCTGTTGGTCAGATCGTTCACGACCAGCCCGATGATCTTCGACTTGGACTGACGCAGATTGGCGGCGCTGCGGTTATAGACGTAACCGAGCTTTTCGATTGCCGCCTGCACCTTCACACGCGTTTCGGCATGAACCAGCGGACTGTCGCGCAGCACGAGCGACACGGTCGATTTCGACACGCCTGCCTCGCGTGCAATATCGATGACCGTAACGCTGCTCTTGTTCATGACTTCCTCGGCTTTCGCTAACAATTTAATTGGAACGTTCCAAAAAAGTCAACGGGAGAAATTTTGCCACTATATCGCCACATCAATGTCCTGTTTCACGATATCACTCCCGCATAAATTTGAGAAATATGGATTATTCGCGTGAGAAGCGCTTTTCTCGGGCCTAAAACTCTACTTGTAACTCGATATTGGCGCTTCTTGCCATTTGGAACGTTCTAAATTATGAAAGGCAAGGTTCCGTGGGAGGATGATCATGAGCGTTGCATTCGACACTATGCTGACCTTGCCAAAGGCAGAAGGCACTCTACACGCATACCGGCTTGCTGGAACGCCGACAGAAAGACCTTCCGCTCCCCCGCAGTTCAATCGCATCGCCTATGCAGCGGCGCATATCGTCTCCGACCCACAAAGCGATACGACGCCCTGGAACAATCCCGCGCTTGACTGGGGTGCGACCATGGCGTTTCGCCATCATCTCTGGAGCCTCGGCTTCAAGATCGCCGAAGCGATGGACACCTCGCAGCGCGGCATGGGCCTCAACTGGGCGGGTGCGCAGGAATTGATCCGGCGCTCACTGGCTGAAAGCAAAACCGTAGCGGGCGCCGATCTGGCCTGTGGTGCCGGCACGGATCATCTCGATCCGGCGAACGCAAAGAGCTTTGATGACGTGATCAAAGCCTACGAAACACAGGCCGGTTTCGTCGAAAAGCACGGCGGACGTTTCATCCTGATGGCAAGCCGCGCCCTTGCCCGTATTGCGCGATCCCCGGACGATTATGCAAAGGTTTATGGGCACATTCTCTCCAATGCCCGCGAGAAGGTCGTGCTGCATTGGTTGGGCGACATGTTCGACCCGCAGCTCAAGGGCTACTGGGGAAGCTCTAATTTCGACGATGCGCTGAACACTGTCATCAATATTATCGAGGCCAATCGTGACAAGGTCGAAGGCATCAAGATTTCGCTGTTGGAAGAGCGCTACGAACTTGCCCTGCGTGACCGGTTGCCGGAAGGCGTGCTCTGTTTCACGGGCGATGATTTCAACTATGCACCGTTGATCGAAGGCGACGGGCACAAGCATAGCCATGCCCTGCTCGGCATTTTCGATGCAGTCGCGCCACAAGCTTCCAATGCGCTCGCCGCCCTCGCCAAGGGCGATACTGCACGGTTCCGCTCCATCATTGAGCCAACTGTACCGCTCTCGCGCAAGATTTTTGAAGCGCCGACGCAGTATTACAAGGCGGGCGTCGTGTTTCTCGCCTGGCTCAACGGTCATCAGACGCATTTCACCATGCCTGCCGGAATGCAATCGGCGCGCGGCATTGTCCATTATGCCGACATTTTCCAGCTGGCCGACGAGGCCAATGTGCTCGACCGGCCGGAGCTTGCCATGAAGCGCATGAAAGCGCTATTGGAAACCCATGGAGTGGAGCAAGCCTGACAGCCACTTTTTCGGACGCTATACATTCTCCCACGCAAGTTTGTCCGGTTCCTGTACTGATTGATTTCGGCTATCAACTTGATTAAGCAATCAACAGCATAGAAACCAATTAGGGGAGATTTTCATGCGTTCTGTACTTCTGGCATTGCTGGCCGCAACGGCCATCGCTACTTCGGCCCAGGCAAAAGACGTAACCGTCGCCGTGACCGCCATTGTCGAACATCCGGCACTCGACGCCGCCCGTGACGGCGTCAAGGATGCTCTGGCCGAAGCCGGTTTCAAGGAAGGCGAAAATCTCAAATTCGTCTATCAGTCCGCTCAGGGCAACCCGGCAACCGCCGCACAGATCGCACGTCAGTTCGTGGGTGATGGCCCGAACGTGATCGTCCCGATTTCCACCCCATCGGCTCAGGCTGTAGTTTCCGCCACGCGCGACATTCCGATCGTGTTCACCGCCGTATCCGATCCGGTCGGCGCGCAGCTCGTCAAGAACATGGAAAAGCCGGGCGGAAACGTAACCGGTCTCTCCGACATGTCGCCGGTCGCCGAACACATCAAGCTCATCAAGGAAGTGATGCCGAACATCAAGAAGCTCGGCTATCTCTACAATTCCGGCGAAACCAACTCGGTCTCGCTTCTGGCTGCACTGAAGGAAGCTGCTGCAGCTGACGGCATTGAGATCGTTGAATCCGCTGCCACCAAGTCGGCTGAAGTCAAGGGCGCCGCACAGGCTCTCGTCGGCCGCGCCGATGCCATGTATGTGCCGACTGACAACACCATCGTCTCGGCCCTCGAAAGCGCCGTCGGCGTTGCTGAGGAAAGCAAGCTGCCGCTCTTCACCGCTGATACGGATTCCGTCAAGCGCGGCGCGATGGCTGCGCTTGGCTTCAACTATTACGACGTCGGCAAGCAGACCGGCGCTGTCGTTGCACGCATCCTGAAGGGTGAAAAGCCGGGTGACATTTCAGTTGAAATCGCCAAGGGTACCGACCTCGTCATCAATCTCGGCGCAGCCAAGAAGATGGGCGTTGAGTTCCCGAAGGCTGTGATCGACCGCGCCACCAGCAAGATCGACTGATCCAGTACGAAATGCAGAAAATCAGGGGCGGGAGTGGAAACTTCCCGCCCTTTTTCTTTGAACACAAGACGAAGCCCTGAAGCGGGGTCAGGTTCGAAAAGACATCTGACCTGTAGCAATACCGCACGAATGTTGCGTAAGCTCCATATAAAGCAGCATTTGCGGGCGTTTGGCGCGGTTAGGACTTGCGCTCATGATTGTGAGAGTTGTAATCCGACTGGAACAATAATGGGAACAAATGATCTAGCCGGGAAACAATCCGAACGGGCCTCGCCTGCCGGATAAACTCAAACCAAAACCGGTCGCGATTGGTGAAAGCCTTTTGGACAATTGACGGCGCAGCGCCTTGATGTCCGCAGGCTTGCGGATGATCTTATGCCGGAGAACCGGCTTCATCCTTGTCGATTGCGGCAAAGTACAAGGAATGTCGTTGTGAGTCAGATCGCCTTCTGGGGTGCGGTCGAATTAGGCCTCGTTTTCGCGTTTGTCGCCATCGGCGTCTATCTGGCGTTTCGCGTCCTCGACTTTCCCGACCTGACGGTGGACGGTTCGTTTCCGCTCGGTGCAGCGGTTACCGGCGTTCTGATCCTCGCTGGCCTCAATGCATGGCTAGCCGCGGCAATTGCCATGGTTGCAGGCGCTGTAGCGGGTCTTGTGACCGCAACGCTCAATGTGCGCTTCAAGATCCTCAACCTGCTTGCTTCCATTCTGACGATGATCGCACTTTTTTCGGTGAACCTCCGCGTGATGGGTCGCCCAAACATCGCACTCATCAATCAGGACACGATGCTGAGCCCCTTCTTCGGCCACGGTATTCCGGAATATTATGTGCGTCCGGCCTTCCTGTTTGTACTTGTCGTCATCGCTGTCTTCATCGTCTGGCGCTTTCTGGAAAGCGACATGGGCCTTGCCATGCGTGCGACCGGCGCCAACCCCAAAATGGCGCGTGCACAGGGCGTACAGACTGACCGCCAGATCTATATCGGCATGGCGCTGTCCAACGCGCTTGTCGCGCTTGGCGGCTCGCTGTTCGCCCAGACAAACGGCTTTGCCGATGTTACCTCGGGCGTTGGCACCATCGTTGTCGGCCTCGCCGCTGTCATCATCGGTGAAACCATCCTGCGCACCCGTAACCTGCTGGTGATCCTGATCGGTTGCGTGCTCGGCTCGGTCATCTACCGCATCGCTATCCAGCTCGCGCTTTCCAATGGCGACACGTTCGGCCTGCAGGCTTCCGACCTGAACATCGCCACAGCGCTTCTCGTCACATTCGCCCTGATATTGCCGCGCCTGCGCCGCGGGGGAGCATCCGCATGATCGAAGTTTCCAATCTCGATGTCGTCTTCGGTCGCGGCACTCCACTGGAAAAGCAGGTTCTGAACAAGATCAACCTGACCATGGATCGCGGTTCCTTCGTAACCGTCATCGGCTCGAATGGCGCTGGCAAATCCACCTTGCTCGGTGTGCTTGCAGGCGACGTCATCCCGACCGGCGGTAAGGTCGTGATCAGCGGCAAGGACGTAACCCGCAAATCCACCGCCGACCGCGCCGGTCTCGTTGCACGCGTGTTCCAGGACCCACTGGCCGGCAGCTGCGGCACGCTGACCATCGAAGAAAACCTTGCGCTTGCCGCCTCCCGCGGCAAGAAGCGCGGCTTTACTCATGCGCTGAATTCCAGCCGTCGCGAATGGTTTCGCGAGCGCGTGGCAAGCCTCAATCTCGGCCTTGAAAACCGCATGCAGGACCGCATGGAACTGCTTTCCGGCGGCCAGCGTCAGGCGCTTTCGCTCATCATGGCAACGCTTGCCGGTTCTGAAGTTCTGCTTCTCGACGAACATACCGCAGCACTTGATCCGGGCATGGCGGAATTCGTCATGGAACTGACCCGCACGCTCATCACCGAAAACAAGCTTACAGCGCTGATGGTGACCCATTCCATGCGTCAGGCGCTCGATTATGGCGACCGCACGATCATGCTGCACGGCGGCAAGATTCTGCTCGATGTTACCGGTGACAAGCGCAAGACCTTGGGCGTCGAAGACTTGATCGATATGTTCCGCAAGGTTCGCGGTCAGACGCTGGATGACGACGCTCTGCTGATCGAGTGACACGTCATCTAAAGCGGTTTTACAAAAGCCCCATGCTTGAAGAAAATGCCTCTACGGCATCAAGCATGGTGGCCACCGGAGCCTCCAGACCAGATCGCCTCCAGACAACATAGATATCGCAGGGAATATTGTCTTCAGCGCTGCAGATGTCATCCACACCGAGGGCTGATGCGATCGTCTGCGGGATAAAGCCGACCCCGCCGCTGTTCCTCACAAGAGCGGCCATCAAGGCGTAGGATTCCGTTTCAACCACACTATAGGCGCCAATCGACTGCGATCGTACCCAGTCATCCACAAAATCCCGGTAGAGGCAGCTGTTGCCGTGGCTATAGACCGGCACGGGCCCGTCTGTCGGCGAAGTTTCATTGCGCATGGGAACCAGCCGCTCCTTAAAAATCAAACGGCTGTTCAACTCCGGCGTAACCACCGGACCATCGGAAAAAATCGCGTCATATTCGTGGTTGTAGAGTCCCTCCTCCAGAACTCTGGAATGGCCCCGGAAAACCTTTAGCCGGGCATAGGGCTGCTTCTGCATATAGTGCGGAATGAACAAAGGCAGATGATGGTCTATGACCACATCAATGGCGCCAATGCTCAGACTATGCTGCTGTGCGGAAGTTCTGAACGTCCTTTCCACCCGGTGGGCATTCTCAAGGATCGGATGAACCTCATCGTAATATCGCCGGCCAAAGGGCGTTATGATCAGATTGCCCTTGTCTCGCACAAATAATGCATCGCTCAATAGTGCTTCCAGATCCTTCAGCATCTTGCTGATGTTCGATGGAACACAAAACATTGCATCAGCCGCAGCCACGACAGTGCCCAGCTCGACAACACGACAAAAGGCTTCCACGCGCCGTAAATTCATAGTGGCTTCTCAAAAAGTGAACGAATACGTTCTTTATAATTCACTTTTACAGAATTTCAAATTGATCCATATATTCGCGCAGATGAGGAATGAATATATCAAATGTTCTTTCGTCATTACACTTGAAACTTTAAAACTAATCCAGTTGGAAAATCAGGTAAGAAGATGATTACGCTTAATGTATTCTTCCATGTTCGCGAAGAAAGTAAGAAATAATTTCTTTCGGTCTTGAATAACATGGTTTCGGAGTCGAACAAGGAAACGGGATGCGATTATTATCAGCTTTGGAAGAGCGATGATGACAGCAATATTTATGCATTGATCGAAAATTGGACAGATAGGGAATCTCTCTCACTCCATCAAAAGACGCCGCATTGGATTGCATTCAATGATGTCGTCAATTCCTTCCTGGTTCGGCCTTACGATGAAAACCATTACACCGCTATTCCGCATTAATGCCTGAACAGTGAGGAATTGGCCTCCACGAGCAGCCGCCTGTCCATGAAAGACAGGCGGCTGTTTCCAAGAAACTCTCGATACAAACCAACCAGCCTGCGGTTCCATAAGCACTCGCATTACAAAATTCAGCATCCGAAACCCTGCAAACACAAAATGCGTTTCCCACTCCCCGCCCAAATGCTCTAAGAACGATTCATGGCGCAGAAAAAAGCAAATGAAGTCGATGGTTTCCTGAGCAGACCGAGCAGCTCGTTTCCGGTCGTGCTTCTCTATGGTCCGGACAAGGGCCTGGTGAGCGAGCGTGCACGCCGTTATGCCGAAGCGACAAAGTTACCGCTCGACGATCCTTTTGCTGTCATCCGTATGGAAGCCGACGAGATCGATGCCGATCCTTCTAAACTGGCGGACGAAGCGCGCACCATTTCCATGTTTGGCGGCACCCGCCTGATCTGGATCAAGAACGCGGCTGGACAGAAGAAACTGGCCGAAGCGATCAAGCTTCTGGCCACCGAACCGCCGCATGAAACCTTCATTCTCGTCGAAGCTGGCGACCTGAAAAAGGGTGTTGGGTTGCGCAGCGCTATCGAGAACGCCTCGGCGGGCATGGCGCTTCCCTGCTATACGGACGACGCACGCGGCGTTGACGGCGTGATCGATGATGTGCTTGCGGAGTGGAAGCTGCAAATCACCCTTGATGGACGTCAGCTCCTTCGCGCCAGCCTTGGCGGCGACCGTCTTGCCACGCGTGGCGAGCTGGAAAAACTCTGCCTCTATGCACGCGGCAAGGAACGTATCGACATTGACGATGTGCGCGAAGCTGTCGGCGACGTTGCAGGCCTGTCGACCGATGAGGTCGTGGATGCGGTTATTGCCGGTGATTTGCAGCGTTTTGAAATCACGTTTGACCGCGTCGTGAAGTCTGGCACAGCGCCGTTTCTGGTGCTGAACACGGCCATGCGACAGTTCCAGCAGATACAGGCTCTGCGCTATATCATGGATACTGAACGCAAGAGCGCCTCGGTCGTGGTGGCCAGTGCAAGGCCACCCATCTTTTTCAATCGCAAAAGGCTCATAGAAACGGCCATCGGACGATGGGGCGGTGAAAGCCTTTCACGCGTCCTGGAGCGTCTCCAGCGCGCCGTCCTGGAAAGCCGCCAGAATTCCGCGCTTGCCATTCCGATCATTCGGCAATGCCTGATGGCCATCGGTGTGGAAGCCATGCGCAATGCGCGGCGCTGACTGCCTTCGCGACTGCAAAACGTGAAACATTGCCACAAACAAAAACCCCGGTACTGCGATACCGGGGTTTTTGTTTTCTTTATGAGAAACACATCAGCTTTGAAGGCGACGGCAGATTTCGTCCAGCTGTTCCAGCGAGCTATAGCGGATCTTCACTTCGCCGCCGCGATCCCGATGGTTGATCTCGACCTTCATGCCGGTCACATCGGAGAGCAGCTTTTCAAGCGCCTTGGTGTCGGCATCTTTTTCAACCGGCGCAGTCTTACCCGGCTTCGGTTCGGCACCGCCGCGTGCCTCGGCCTGAGCCAGCGCTTCCACCTGACGAACCGACAGGCCTTCCTTGACAATGCGCTCTGCCAATCCCGTCGGATTTTCCATCGTGATCAGGCTGCGCGCATGGCCTGCGGACAAAGCGCCGTCGACAATGAAATCCTGTACCGGCTGCGGCAGCTTGAGAAGGCGCAGCGTATTGGCGACATGGCTGCGGCTCTTGCCGATTACCTGCGCCAGATCGTTCTGTGTATACTCATGATTATCGATAAGCTGTTGATATCCCAAAGCTTCTTCGACTGCGTTCAGGTCTGCGCGCTGAACGTTTTCGATAATCGCGATCTCAAGAGCAACACGATCATCCACATCGCGAACGATAACAGGAATCGTATCGACGCCCGCGCGCTGCGAAGCCCGCCAGCGGCGTTCACCAGCGATGAGTTCAAAATGATCAGGCTGGCCCGGTGCTGGACGCACAACGATTGGCTGGACGACGCCATGTTCCTTGATCGACTGCGCCAGATCTTCGAGTTCGGCTTCCGCAAACATGCGTCGCGGATTGCGCGGATTGCGCGTGACAAACTCGATAGGCACATTGCGTTCGATTGGAACCGGCGCTCTGCGCTCTTCGACCGGACGGTCGATCTCACCAATCAGGGCAGCCAGTCCACGGCCAAGGCGCTTTTTTGAAGGATCGTCGTTCATCGTTCGGCAAATTCCTGCAATTGTTACGTAGTCGAATCGATAGTCTAGATTATGCGGCTTTCAATTGCCGCTCGCGCTGAATAACTTCCGACGCAAGCTGCAAATAAGCCTGACTTCCCGCACATTTCAGATCATAAAGAATGGCTGGCTTGCCATGCGATGGCGCTTCCGATACCCGCACATTGCGCGGAATAACGGTGCGATAGACCTTTTCACCCATGAAGGCGCGAACATCGTCCACCACCTGAGAGGCAAGATTGTTGCGGCTATCGAACATCGTCAACACGATGCCCTGGATCGAAAGCTCAGCATTGATCGTTGAACGAACCTGATCGACCGTCTGTAGAAGCTGACTTAGGCCTTCCAGCGCAAAGAATTCGCACTGCAGCGGCACGAGCACGGAGTCCGCAGCTGCCATCGCATTCAGCGTCAACAGGTTCAACGATGGCGGGCAATCCACCAGCACATAGGAGAACCGATCAGAAACGCTTGAATCGAAACGCAGAGAGTCGCGCAAACGGCGCGTACGGTCTGCGGATTGAGCAATTTCCATCTCGATACCCAACAGATCAAGCGTCGATGGCACGATAAAGAGATTGGGCACATCGGTCTGCATCGCAGCTTCCGGAACTGATGCCTCTTGCGTCAACACGTCATAGGATGACAGTGGACGATTGCGACGGTCGATCCCCAACCCCGTGCTGGCATTTCCCTGCGGATCGAGATCAACGATGAGAACTGTTTCGCCTATTGCCGCCAATGCTGTAGCCAGATTGATCGCCGTCGTGGTTTTGCCGACGCCGCCCTTCTGATTTGCAATGGTTATGATCCTGGACATTTTGTTCATTACCGTCGCCCTGCCGCTTTCCAGATCTGCCAAATTCTCGGATTCAATTTGCTTTGCGTCGCAAGTTGCTGATTTCGAGGATGACCGAAGTCTGATCGATAGCACTTTGATGTTTTACCAGATCGAAATCCCAACCGACACGGCTTTCATCGATTTCTCTCTGGTAATCCCGACCTTTTTGGAAAAGCGCTTTAGCGCCATCAACGAGCCAAGGCTCCGTCAAACCGAAAAGATCATTCAATGAGGCGAGCGCTCGGGCGGTAACAACCTCCGGAGTCTCGATTTTTTCCCACATGGACTCGATACGAGCCGCATGAATATGGGCAGGAACATTCAAATGTCCGGCAGAAGTGCGCAGAAAAGCCGCCTTTTTGCCGGCACTTTCCACCAGATCAATACGACTACCCGGTCTATCCACCAGGTAACAGGCCGTCACGATGCCCGGAAATCCACCACCGGAACCGATATCCAGCCAGCGTTTCGCGTGTGGAGCCAACGGAAAAATCTGCGCGCTATCCAGAATATGGCGACTCCAAAGGTCTGCCAAAGTCGATGGAGATGCCAGATTGATCGCTTTCGACCACTTCTGGAACAGCTCTTCAAATGCGATCAGACGATCCACTGTTTCACGTGAAACAGCCGGATTGATCTGGTGAAGACTTTTGAAACGGCGATCCGCACTCTTACCAGCACTCACGCAGCGCCCTTCCCTTCCGCCAATTCAGTAGCGGCTTGACGGCGAGAACCGTGCTTCTTGATCTGTGCTATCAGCAAAGCCAAAGCGGCTGGCGTCATCCCGTCAACACGCTGCGCCTCGGCGATGGTCTCTGGCTTGCGCTGCTTCAGCTTATGCTTCAGCTCGTTGGACAGGCCGGAAATGGCATCAATGTCCAATCCAACGGGAATCAACAAGCGCTCTTCGCGCTCCATGACCGCGATATCAGTCTGCTGACGCTCCATATAGACCGCATACTGCGCCTCAATCTCCAGCGTTTCGCGGGTAATTGGATCAATAGATTCCAGCTCGGGCCAAATCGGATTCAAGCGCGCCAGATCAATATCCGGATAAGACAACAGATCATAAGCCGAACGACGAACCCCATCATGGTTTAGATTCAGGTCATAACGGCTCGCAAGATTAGGCGTAATCGACAATGACTGCGTTAATTCGCGTGCGGCTGACAATGCATTCTCTCGTTCAGCAAAGCGCTGCTTCCGCTCACTTCCCAGTATGCCAAGGCGATCCGCCAACGGTGTCAGACGCTGATCGGCGTTATCCGCGCGTAAAGAGAGGCGGAACTCTGCGCGGGACGTGAACATACGATAAGGCTCACTTACACCGCGCGAAGTCAGATCATCCACCATAACACCAATATAGGCTTCGGTTCGTTGGATGATGATTGGCTCATCGCCCCCTGCTCGCCTTGCGGCATTCAAGCCAGCAAGAAGACCCTGAGCGCCTGCTTCTTCATATCCAGTGGTTCCGTTGATCTGACCAGCCAGGAATAAGCCACTCACGCGCCGCGTTTCAAGGCTACGCTTCAATTCGCGCGGATCAATAAAGTCATACTCGATGGCATAGCCCGGCTGCAGCATGACTGCTTTCTCTAGACCTGGGATGGTCTTGAGAATTTCGAGCTGAACATCCTCGGGCAACGAGGTCGAAATGCCGTTTGGATAAACCGTATGGTCATCCAGACCTTCAGGTTCCAGGAATATCTGGTGGCCATCACGATCACCGAACTTCACGATCTTGTCTTCAACTGACGGGCAATAACGCGGGCCAATACCCTCGATCGAGCCAGAATACATGGCTGAACGGTGCAGGTTGGCGCGTATGATCGCATGTGTTTCAGGCGTTGTTCGCGTAATACCGCAGTCAATTTGCGGTGTCGTGATGCGATCCGTCATCAAAGAAAACGGTACAGGGTTCTCATCAGCAGACTGGGTTTCGAGGTTCCCCCAATCGATGGTCCGGCCATCGAGGCGTGGAGGCGTACCAGTCTTGAGGCGTCCCAATGCGAAGCCAAGGGTCTTCAAAGTATCGGACAAGCCAAGTGCCGGGTTCTCGCCCATGCGCCCTGCTGGTATCTTCTTCTCACCAATATGAATGAGACCGTTCAGGAATGTACCTGTCGTCAGCACGATAGCGCCGCAGCTCAACAGCCGACCGTCCGATAGGACCACGCCGGTGACATTGCCATCATCGGTCTTGATATCGAACGCACCACCCTCGACGACGGTCAGGTTCTCTTGCGCACCTATCAATTCCTGCATCGCAAGCCGATACAGTTTGCGATCAGCCTGCGTGCGCGGGCCGCGAACGGCTGGTCCTTTACGGCGGTTCAACAGACGGAACTGGATACCTGCCTTATCGGCAACACGACCCATCAAACCGTCCAGCGCATCGATTTCGCGAACGAGATGGCCCTTCCCCAAACCGCCAATGGCCGGATTACAGGACATGACGCCGATAGTATCGAAGCGATGAGTAACCAATGCAGTGCGTGCGCCGGCGCGCGCAGCAGCCGACGCGGCTTCACAGCCTGCATGACCGCCACCGACAACAATAACATCGAAGACTGTAGATTCAGCCGAACTCATTTCTCGCATCCTTGGATTAGGAGACAGCTTTTGCCATGAATGCGTTTGAAACGGAAGGATAAAAAGCGTAACAGCCGATCAATTAAAAGCGTTCAGGACCGCTGACTCATGAAGGATGATTGGAGTCAACTATCCTCGCCAGATTCCACAGATGTTTCACGTGAAACATTCAAACGGGATTTCGCTGCCCGGTGGCGAGATGTTTCACGTGAATCACTCATTTGCCGATACAAAATTGAGAGAAGATTACGTCGAGGATTTCCTCGACGTCCACGTCGCCAGTGATGCGTCCCAAATACTGTGATGCTCGGCGCATATTCTCAGCGCGTAATTCCAGCGGAAGATCATCTCGCTCTGCAGCAGTCTGAATTTCAGTAAGTGTCGAGCGAAGCAAATTGATATGGCGCTGTCTTGTCGGAACGGCATCATTAATCTGGCCAATTCGTTCTTCCGCGAAAGACTCGAGTGCGGCTAAAAGCTCTTCCAATCCGGAACCGTTCTTGATCGATATCTGGACGGTCCAGGGCGCGTGTTGGTTCTTCGTTAGATCGGCCTTGGTGCCAATACGCCAAATCTCAACGTCAGCTTCGTTCAATGTCACATCAATCGGATCTTTCATATCTTCCAATAGAAGAATGAGGTCAGCTTCTGATGCCCTTTCGCGGGCTCTTTCAATACCGATCTTCTCGACTGCGCTTTCAGTCTCACGCAATCCGGCTGTATCGGTGACATAAACCGGGATGCCGTTCAGGTCGAGTTTGACTTCCAGAAGATCGCGGGTCGTTCCAGCTTCATCGGATATGATCGCCACTTCGCGCCCAGCAAGAAAGTTCAACAAACTGGATTTGCCCGCATTCGGTGCACCCGCTATCACCACATGCAAACCATCTCGAAGCATGGCTGCGCGCTTACCGCTGGCAATATGCTGCTCAATTTCCTTTTGTAGCTCTTTCAGGGATCGCCATACCTGATCAGAAACCGAGCTTGGGACATCACTCTCATCGGCAAAATCGAGTTCAGCTTCAATGAACGCCCTCGCGCGAACAAGTCTCTGCCGCCATTCCGTATAGAGTTGACGTTGCGCACCGGAAGCCACTTGCAAGGCAAGACGTCGCTGACCTTCGGTCTCGGCGGCTATGAGATCTGCCAGACCTTCTGCAATTGTCAGATCCATCTTACCATTGGTGAAAGCACGTCGTGTGAATTCGCCAGCTTCAGCAATACGGCAACCAGCTATCTCACCCAGTTCCTGCAACAGCTTTTCAACAACAGCTATACCACCATGAAGGTGAAATTCGACACAGTCTTCGCCTGTAAAACTATGCGGTCCGGGGAAGAAGAGTGCTAATCCACGATCAATCGCGTCTCCATTTCGGGAACGGAATGTCTTATAGGCTGCATATCTAGGTTCAATGCCGGAGCCAAGAATCGTTTCGATAATGAATCGAACTTTCGGGCCAGATGCGCGCACGACAGCAACACCAGACGGAAGCCGCCCACTGGACAGGGCAAAAATCGTATCGTGATGCACAGCGGTGTCGTTCATTGCGTTTCCTGACCTATATCAATCTTGCCAAGAGGATTGAAATTAAGCTCAGTGCATATTCATTCAAACGCTGAAAGGGAAGCCTCATGACGGATATCAGCAGAAACAGGCTGTCTGCGGAACCCAGTGCCTATCTGCGCCAACATGCGGATAACCCTGTTCATTGGCAGCCTTGGGGAAAAGAAGCCCTCGACGCAGCACGTGAGTTTAACCGCCCTATCCTGCTTTCGATAGGCTATGCCGCCTGTCACTGGTGCCATGTCATGGCGCATGAATCGTTCGAAGATGCTGATGTCGCTGCAGTGATGAACGACCTGTTCGTGAATGTGAAGGTCGATCGCGAGGAACGACCGGATATCGATCAGATCTATATGGCCGCTCTCGGTGCTATGGGGCAGCAAGGCGGATGGCCCTTGACCATGTTCCTGCGACCTGACGGAAAGCCCTTCTGGGGCGGCACGTACTTTCCGCCCCACGCACGCCACAACATGCCGGGTTTTGTCGATGTCTTGAAGGCGGTGAATAATCTCTGGCAAGGAGATAAAGAAAAAATTAACCATAATGCAGAGGCTGTGTTCGATCATCTGGAAGGTCGGCTCGCCGCGCAGAATGCCGCCACTCCGAATGAAATCGCGCGCTTTGATGATGTGACGCAACGGATCAGTGGTCTTATTGATCCGGTACGCGGCGGTATCGAAGGCGCCCCTAAATTCCCAAATGCTCCATTCATGGACGCGCTGTGGTTATCCTGGCTCTATAATCACGACAGCGATAACAGGGACAAGTTTATCCGCTCGTTGAAGACCATGCTGCAAGGCGGCATCTATGATCATCTCGGCGGTGGTCTTTGCCGCTACAGCACGGACGCCGACTGGCTCGCTCCGCATTTTGAAAAGATGCTCTATGACAATGCCCAGCTGATCCGACATGCCAATTATGCCTTTGCAGAAACGAAGGATGATTTGTTCCGCATACGAATCGAAGAAACTATTGATTGGTTGGTTCGCGAAATGCGTCTGCCAGATGGAAGTTTCACATCCAGTCTGGATGCCGATAGCGAAGGAGAAGAAGGGAAATTCTACGTCTGGAGTGAGACGGAGATAGACAGCGTTTTGGGAGAGGATAGCCAGGCTTTCAAGACGTTCTATGGCGTTTCCTCGGGAGGAAACTGGGAAGGCCATACTATTCTGAACCGGTTGCATGACGTGGATTCTGATGCAGTGGTGCCGCCGTCGATACGGGACGCCAAGGCAAGGCTCTTCGTACAGCGTGAAACACGCATTCGCCCAGGACGCGATGACAAGGCGCTGACAGACTGGAATGCACTTGCAATCCGTGCGCTGGCAGAAGCCGGACGAAGCCTCGCCAAACCGGAATGGGTGACATTGGCCGTCGAAGCCTATCAGGCGATCATGATGCCATTCCGAGCAGGGAAGATGGCGCATTGCCGTATGGAGGATCGACTGGTCTACCCTGCCCTGTCGACTGACTATGCCAGCATGATCAATGCCGCACTGGCGCTCTATGAAGCGAGTTCTGACCGGACTTACATTGATGACGCTCAGAAGCTCAAACAGGCGTTGGATGACCACCACCGGGATGCTTCCGGTAATTACCGTCTATCCGCGCTGGATGCCGACGATGTCATTCTTCACGCCTATGGCGATTATGACGAGGCTATCCCCAGCGCAACCAGCCAGATCATCGAAGCGCTGACGCGGCTTTTCCTCGCAACCGGTGACATGACGCTTTATCGAAGCAATGAGACGTTGATCGAGGAAGCGCTTGGGCGTGCATTGGCGCAGCAATATGGTCAGATCGGCATATTGAATGCAGCACGCATGGCTGCCGAACCACTATCTCTTGTCATTGCCGCGCAGTCCCATCAAGACGAGCTTGTTTCGATAGCGAATCGAAATCCGGATTCGCGTCGTCTCGACAAAATTATCAGTTTCACGCCGGATGCGGTGATTGAACTGCCTACAGGCGGTACTGCCCGGACCGAAAATCCATCGGCATGGCTCTGCAAAGGACAGGTCTGTCTGCCGCCGGTGGAAAGCGGCGATGCATTGCGCATTCTTCTGACAAGCGGAACGTGACAGACAAAAAAAGCCACGCTGGAAAACCAGTGTGGCTTTTGATTAGAGCATTTCCAGCAAAAATGCGAAGCGCCTACGCGGGGAAATCAGTCCACTGGACTGATTTCTGATCCCGCTTCGAAGCGTAGGATAATGCGCGAAAACAAAAAGCTGCAAGAAGCTTAGGTGTTCATCGAATCGAAGAACTCACCATTGCTCTTGGTCTGCTTGAGCTTGTCGATAAGGAACTCGATCGCATCGGTCGTGCCCATCGGCGCGAGGATACGGCGCAGAACGAAGATCTTCTGGAGATCAGCGCGCGGAACGAGCAGATCTTCCTTACGGGTGCCGGACTTGAGAATGTCCATGGCCGGGAAGATGCGCTTGTCTGCAACCTTGCGGTCGAGAACGATTTCCGAGTTACCCGTACCCTTGAATTCTTCAAAGATCACTTCGTCCATACGGCTGCCGGTATCGATCAGCGCGGTCGCGATGATGGTGAGCGAGCCACCTTCTTCGATGTTACGCGCAGCACCGAAGAAACGCTTCGGACGCTGGAGTGCATTGGCGTCCACACCACCGGTCAAAACCTTACCGGACGACGGAACAACCGTGTTGTAGGCACGGCCAAGGCGGGTGATCGAGTCGAGCAGGATCACAACGTCGCGTCCATGTTCGACCAGACGCTTGGCTTTTTCGATGACCATTTCGGCAACCTGCACGTGACGCGCTGCCGGTTCGTCGAAGGTTGACGAAATGACTTCGCCCTTCACCGAACGCTGCATGTCGGTCACTTCTTCCGGACGTTCGTCGATCAGAAGAACGATCAGATAGCATTCCGGATGATTGGCGGTGATCGAGTGTGCAATGTTCTGCAGCAAAACGGTCTTGCCGGTACGCGGCGGAGCGACGATCAGACCGCGCTGGCCCTTGCCGAGTGGTGCAACCAGATCGATGACGCGCGGCGACAGATCCTTGGAGGTCGGAACTTCCAGTTCCATCTTGAAGCGCTCATTCGGATAGAGCGGCGTCAGATTGTCGAAGTGAACCTTGTGGCGGATCTTTTCCGGGTCTTCGAAATTGATCGAATTGACCTTGAGAAGCGCAAAATAGCGCTCGCCTTCCTTCGGGCCACGGATCGGGCCTTCAACCGTATCGCCGGTCTTCAGCGAGAAGCGGCGCAGCTGCGAAGGAGAAATATAAATATCGTCGGGGCCTGGCAGATAATTGGCATCGGCGGAGCGCAGGAAGCCAAAACCGTCCTGCAGCACTTCGACAACGCCTTCACCGATGATCTCAACATCCTGCGAAGCCAACTTCTTGAGAATCGCGAACATCAGTTCTTGCTTGCGCATTGCGCTCGCATTTTCGACTTCAAGGGTTTCGGCAAAAGCAAGCAGCTCGACCGGTGTTTTATTTTTTAGTTCTTGTAGTTTCATTTCCTGCATGGATGAGGAACTCTTTTGAAATATAAGGAGAAAATGCAGTTGTTCGGAAAGTTGGTCAGCTGGTGGGCTGGACCGGCATCGAAGGCCTGCGATCAGGAAGGGAAGAGGCTTTCTTCATACCGATTTGCGATATGAAGAGCAAGTCACATGTAGTGACCGCAGATAAATTCTGCAACGGGAAAATGGCAGAAACCCGACAAAGCGGGTTTCTTTTCATTCAAAAATGCAATCAAAAAGGTTTTACGATCACCAGAATGACGATCAGGATCATCAGAATGGTTGGCACTTCGTTAACGATTCGCCAATGCTTTGCCGGTTTGGTGTTTTTGTCTTCTGCAAAAAGGCGCGTCGCTTTCGAAAGATAGCCATGCATGCCGGACATCAGCACAACCAGCAGCAGCTTGGCGTGCAGCCAGCCGCCCTGGAAGCGGAAGATTTCCCACGCCATCCACAGACCGGCAATCCAGGTTACAGCCATGGCCGGGTTGATGATGAAATGCAGCAGTCGCTTTTCCATCACCTTGAAAGTCTCGGAAGCTTCAGAACCCGGCTTGGTCGCTGTGTGATAGACGAAAAGCCGTGGCAGATAGAGCATGCCAGCCATCCAGGCGATAACGGCGATCACGTGAACCGCTTTCACCCAGAGATAGGCATCGGTTGGATTCACGTGAAACAATGCCCAGACGCCAAGCACCACAATCACAAGCGCTGCGATCATGCGGATATAGGCAGCCTTGGTGCTGCTTTTCGACGATGGCTGGCTCACGATTTTTCTCCACGAATGCGATCAATCATGCGCTGGACATTCTCGACCGGCGCTTGAGGTGTAATTCCATGCCCGAGATTGAAGATCAGCGGGCCTTTCCCCAGACGTTCGAGGATTGCATCCACGCCTTCATCGAGTGCGGAACCGCCCGCAACAACGCGTAACGGATCGAGATTACCCTGAATGGCGCCGTCTTCCTGCAAAGCGGCGGCGAAATTGAGCGGAACCGACCAGTCGAGGCCGAGCACATCAACGCCGGTCTTTTCGCGGTAGCCCGCATAAAGCATCCCTGCCCCTTTCGGGAAACCGATGATGCGCGCTTCGGGATAGACAGCGCGAACTTTTTGAACGATCCGCGCCACTGGCTGGATGCAGAACCGCTCAAAGCAATCTTCGTCCAGAACACCCGACCACGAATCGAAAATCTGTACGGCGTCTGCGCCTGCATCCAGCTGTTCGATAAGATATTCGGCTGACACATCAGCCAGATCATTCAAAAGCTTTTCGAAGGCTTCCGGGAAACGATAGGCGAAAAGACGGGCAGGCGCCTGATCCGGTGTGCCATGACCGGCGATCATATAGGTCGCAACGGTCCAAGGAGCGCCACAGAAGCCGAGCAGCGTCGTTTCATCGGGCAACTGCTCTCGCAGCAGCCGAACCGTCTCGTAGACCGGCTCCAGCCGTTTGGCGACACCTTCCGTCTCAAGCCAGAAAATCTCGTCAGCGTCGATGGGGGTCATCAAAGGTCCCTTGCCTTCCTCAAAGCGAAGGTCGCGTCCAAGGGCGTGAGGGATGACCAGAATGTCGGAAAAGAGAATGGCTGCATCAAAGCCATAACGGCGGATTGGCTGAAGCGTCACTTCGACAGCCAGATCGGGCGAATAACACAGATCGAGAAAGCTCCCTGCCTTTTTTCGTGTCTCGCGATATTCCGGAAGGTAGCGACCGGCCTGACGCATCATCCAGATGGGAGGTGGAAAGACCGCTTCACCGTCGATCACTCTCAAGACTTTGCGTTTCATCTGATTTTTATCCGCCCTGTTGGTTGCCTGATCCGGTTTTGGTCTGAAGTTATCCAGTCCGGTTCTCATAAAGAAAGGATGATTCAGGAATCTTTTGATTCTTAGAGTCTGTTGGAATCGGGGATTAAGGTCTGTCCCGGTTTTCCCCACAGTTCCGAAATTGCCAACTTACCTTGTGCAATTTTTCGTCGCCAGTCTGACGGAAAACGCAAAAAACTCAATTCCCTCTTTTAATATAAAGGGTTACCAATTGACGCAGTTCATGTGCTTTTGTGGAAAAGCTGGGAATTATTGCGAGGTTTTCCGAAATTGCGAGTCTTGTCCACACATGTTGATGGCTGCTTCGCACATGTTCGCCCGCTGTGGATGACTTGCCAATTTTTCCACGGCCTGCCATGGCTTGTGGACGAAGCCTCGGCCTTACGCACAGCCGTCAACAGGAGGGCAACAAAACTGTGACCAGAACGCTTTCCTACTTTCATCTCCATCTGATTTCTGATGCGACCGGAGAGACTCTCCTCGCAGCCGGACGCGCGGCAGCGGCGCAATATGCCAATGCGCGGGCCATCGAGCATATTTATCCACTGATCCGCACCGAGAAGCAGCTGCGCAAGGTTCTGGAAGGGATCGATGCCGAACCGGGCATCGTTCTCTATACGATTGTCGATCAGAAACTGGCCGCGATCATCGATGAGGCCTGTGCGGAAATGGGCGTTCCCAGCGTTTCGGTGCTGGAACCGGTGCTGAACACGTTCCAGTCCTATCTGGGTGCACCGGCACATCGCCGCGCCAGCGCGCAGCATGTGCTTAACGCCGATTATTTCCGCCGGATCGACGCGCTGAATTTCACGATGGAGCATGATGACGGACAATTGCCGCTCGATATCGAGGAGGCGGACGTCATTCTGGTCGGCATTTCGCGCACATCCAAGACGCCAACCAGCATTTATCTCGCCAATCGCGGCGTGAAGGCGACCAATGTTCCAATCGTTTTGGGCATTCCCGTTCCAGAAGTTCTGTTCACGGCCAAGCGTCCGCTGATCGTCGGGCTGGTTGCGACTGCGGAGCGAATCTCGCAAATCCGTCAGAACAGACCGCTCGGCAGTGTGCCGTCGTTCGATACGGGACTTTACACAGACCGGGTGTCCATTTCCGAAGAACTGGCCTTTGCGCGCAACATCTGCAACAGACATGGCTGGCCGATCATCGATGTGTCGCGCCGTTCCATCGAGGAAACGGCTGCCGCGATATTGGCGCTTTTGCGCACTGGGAAGAACGAAGGATTTCAATCATGACGACCAGGCTCATTCTTGCTTCCAAGAGCCCTTTCCGCTCGGCGCTGTTGAAAAATGCCGGGATCGAGTTTTCGGGCGAAAGCGCCGATATCGATGAGCGCGCCGTCGAAGCGCCGCTTTATGAAACGGGCGCAACGCCGGAAGAAGTGGCCCAGGTTCTGGCTGAAGCCAAGGCGCTCGATGTGAGCGAAAAAAATCCGGGTGCTGTGGTGATCGGTTGCGACCAGACCTTGTCGCTTGGTGACGAGATTTTCCACAAGCCCGCCAATATGGAAGCAGCGGGGCGTCAGCTTTTGCAGTTTTCCGGCAAGACGCACCAGCTCAACAGCGCGGTGGTTCTGGTAAAAGACGGCGAGACGCTGTGGCGTCATGTTTCGGTTGCGCGCATGACTATGCGCAAGCTTGATCCGGCTTTTGTCGGGCGCTATCTCGGCCGGGTTGGCGACAGCGCCCTTTCCAGCGTCGGCGCTTATCAGGTGGAAGGTCCGGGCATCCAGCTTTTCGAGAAGATCGAAGGCGATTATTTCACGATTGTCGGCCTGCCGCTGCTGCCGCTGCTTGCCGAACTGCGCAAGGAACATCTCATCGATGGCTGATACGATATCCGTGACGGGGCCGAAGGCTTTTGTCACCGGCTTTCCGATCAAACATTCGCGGTCGCCACTGATCCATGGATTCTGGCTGAACGCGCTTGGCATTGACGGCTCTTATGAGCCGATTGAAGTGAAACCGGAAGATTTTGCCGCTTTCGCCGCGTCATTAGCCGAAAATGGCTTTGCGGGCGGCAATGTGACGATCCCGCATAAGGAAGCTGCCCACGCGGCAGCCGACAGTCTGGATGCGGCTGCAACGGCCATCGGCGCAGTCAACACGCTGTGGTTTGAAAACGGCAAGCTTCGCGGTGGTAATACGGATGCCTATGGTTTCGCAGCCAATCTTGATGATTATGCACCGGGCTGGGACAATGCGGATACGGCGCTTGTGCTGGGTGCAGGCGGCGCGAGCCGAGCCGTCATTCACGCGCTTTTGTCGCGCGGCTTTTCGAAGGTAACAGTTGTCAATCGTACAGCCAGCCGGGCTGAAGAACTGGCGACGCATTTCGGTGCTGCCGTTTCGGCATCTGGCTGGGACGGCGCGCAGGATCGCGTTGCCGATGCCGGGTTGATCATCAACACCACGTCGCTCGGAATGAGCGGACATGACGACGATGGCGGTTTTCCGCTCGATCTGCGTGTCGCTTCAAAAGGCGCCATCGCGACAGATATTGTCTATGTTCCGCTGAAAACGCCTTTTCTGAAAGGCGCAGAAGAAGCGGGGCTCAGAACCGTGGACGGGCTTGGTATGTTGCTGCATCAGGCGGTTCCGGGTTTTGAACGCTGGTTTGGCCAAAAGCCAGAGGTGACGGCGGCGCTTCGCGAGCATATTCTAGCGGATATGGCAAAGGCTGGCGCTCTATGATCATTCTCGGACTGACAGGCTCCATCGGCATGGGAAAAACCACGGCGTCCAATATGTTCGCCGAGGCGGGTGTTCCTGTTTACAGCGCCGACGATGCCGTCCATCGGCTCTATTCAGGCCGCGCCGCGCCGCTGATTGAGGCGGCGTTTCCCGGAACAGTGGCAAATGGCACTGTGGACCGTGAAAAGCTCTCGGCTGAGGTCATCGGCAAGCCGGATGCCCTGAAGAAGCTTGAGAGCATCGTGCATCCGCTTGTGCGTGAGGAAGAAGAAGCGTTTCTGCGCGAGGCGGAAGCGCAAGGCGCGGCCATCGCTCTGGTCGATATTCCGCTGCTGTTTGAAACCGGCGGTGAGAAGCGCGTGGACAGGATTGTGGTTGTATCGGCTCCTGCCGATATTCAGCGCGCGCGCGTTCTGGCACGACCCGGCATGACGGCAGAAAAGCTCGACGCCATTCTCGCTCGGCAGACACCGGATGCGGAAAAGCGCGCTCGTGCCGATTTCGTGCTCGATACCAGCGGCAGTTTTGACAATTTGCGTCAGCAGATAACGACGGTTATCCAGAAATTGAGTGGAAAGCCAGCTGTCGCGACCGAATAGCCGTATTGGTCGTGCTATATGGTTTTAGATAATTTTCTGAGAGGTTCTTCAATGCGCGAGATCGTTTTCGATACCGAAACCACCGGTCTGGAAAGACTGGAGGATCGCGTGATCGAAATTGGCGGCGTGGAACTGATCAACAAGTTTCCCACAGGCCGCACGTTCCACAAATTCATCAACCCGCAGGGACGCCAGGTGCATCCTGAGGCCTTGGCGGTGCACGGCATCAGCAACGAGCAATTGTTGGACAAGCCGACTTTTGCGGAAATTCTGGACGAGTTTCTCGAATTTTTCGATGGCGCCAAACTCGTCGCCCACAACGCCATGTTCGACCTTGGCTTTATGAATGCCGAGCTTGAACGGCTTGGGAAACCGGAAATCGCGGTAGAACGCATTGTGGATACGCTGGCGCTGGCGCGCCGCAAACATCCGATGGGTCCGAATTCACTCGATGCGCTGTGCAAGCGCTACGGCATCGACAACTCGCACCGCACGCTGCATGGCGCATTGCTTGACTCCGAAATTCTGGCGGAAGTCTATATAGAGCTGATCGGCGGCAAGCAGACGGCGCTTGGTTTAAGCATGGATGGCGGCCCGAACAGCAGTGGTGCATCGGACGGTGGTGCAGCGATTGTGCTGGCGGCGCGCCCTGCCCCGCTTAAAGCCCGCATCAGCGAAACGGAACGTGCAGCCCACACGGCGCTCGTGGACGGCATGGGCGACAAGGCGATCTGGAAAAAATACTCGGCCTGAGAACCTGATAGTACGAAATGAAAAAGCCCGGCCTTACAGCCGGGCTTTTCGTATTGGAAAGCAATAAAGCTTAGCTCTTGACGGCAGCCTTGGCCTGTTCTTCAGCCATACGCTGCTGGAACATCTGCGCGAAATCGATCGGGTCGATCATCAGCGGCGGATAGCCGCCATTGCGCGTTGCGTCAGCAATGATCTGGCGTGCGAACGGGAACAGCAGACGCGGGCATTCGATGAACAGCAGCGGCAGCATGTGCTCCTGCGGAATGCCCGAAATGCGGAAAACGCCGCCATAGACCAGTTCCGTGTTGAACAGAACGTCCTTGCCGTCCACAGCCTTGGCTTCCAGCGTCAGCACAACGTCGAAATCCGTTTCGGAAAGCGGATTGGCGTTCACATTCACATTGATGTTGATCGAAGGCGCCTTTTCACGCGGACGCAGCGACAGCGGCGCGCCCGGGCTTTCAAAGGACAGATCCTTCACATATTGCGCCAGAATGTTGAGGGACGGCTCGGCGGTCGCGCCGTTGCCATTCTTTACTTCGCCCGCAGCCTTATCGCTCATTATCGGTATGCCTTCTTTTCGGTAATTAAACTCGTTGCCCCAAAAGGCTGGTGTGCTTGGCTAGCATGCGAGCGAGCATGAGGCAAGAAAGGCTTTCAACGTTAGCTATTGCTGCTGTTAGCCGTCTTTGCGCTCGCCTTTCCATGGCGAATTGTCATTCGGCTTGGTCGTATAGTCTTCCGGGTCGAGATCGATGACACGATCTTCGCGCCGGTTCGGACTGGAATGCTGATACTGGCTATAGCCTTCCGAATAACGCGCCGATGTGGCCACAACCATGCGGCCGCGCACGAATTTTTCCCAGACAATGTCGCGAATGAACGGGATGAAGAGCAAAATGCCGACGGTGCTGGTTACAAAGCCGGGCACGATCAGCATGATCGCAGCCAGAACCAGCATGGCGCCATGCACCATTTCACGATCCGGAACGCGGCCTGCGGTCGTTTCCGTGCGGATACGCTGAAGAAGGCCGATGCCCTGCACGCGCAGCAGGAAAAAGCCCAGCATGGCGCTCAGGATCACCAGACCCAGTGTCGCGAAGACGCCGATATGGCTGCCGACGATCACAAAACCGGCGATCTCGATGAATGGCATTGCCAGCATGACGAGAGGGGCGAAAGAAGACGACACGTGAGTCAGGACCTTTTGTTGTTTGGTTGATGTTCCGAACATAGTGACAAATGTAGCTTTTTCAGGTTCGGAACGAAATTGAAACTGTCTATCATGAAATATCAAATAGGTACGCGTGATCGGGATTTGAATGATTGCGCCTGCCGATCTATATGTATGAAACAGAAATTCACGATTGGAAGGGATTTGACGCCCTCTCCTTCAATCAACGGCAGGCGGCATGGAATTTTTCGACTTCGGCACGATCTTCTTCTTCATCGCAGCGGTGATCATTTTTCTCCAGCTGAGGAATGTTCTTGGCCGCCGTACTGGAAATGAAAAGCCGCCCTTCGATCCCTATACATCGGCCAAAAGCGCCGACAGTGCCGCGCCAGCCGGGCCGGATAGCGACAATGTCGTGGCTCTACCACGCCGCGCCGGTGAAAAAGACTTCACGGCAATCGACAAGATTGCTGCGACCGGAACACCGATCAATGATGGTCTACGGGCGATCTATGCTGCTGATCCGACCTTCGAACCGGCCCGTTTCGTCGATGGTGTGAAGATCGCCTATGAAATGATTGTGATGTCCTTTGCCGATGGCGATCGCAAAGTTTTGAAGAATCTTCTGTCCAAGGAAGTCTATGAGGGCTTCGTTTCGGCCATCGAGGAACGCGAGCAGCGCGGCGAAAGCGTGCGCTCTTCCTTCGTGGGTATCGAGAAGGCGGAGATTGCAGCTGCCGAAATGAAGGGTTCGGAAGCGCATGTGACGCTGAATATCGTCAGCCAGATGATTTCGGCAACGCTCGACAAGGAAGGCAAGCTGATTGATGGCGACCTCGAAAACGTGGTCGAGATCAAGGATTTGTGGACTTTCGCCCGCGATACGCGCTCGCGTGATCCCAATTGGAAGCTTGTCGCAACCGAAGCGGAAGATTAAGAGAAGGCTTAAGAATCGGGCCGCTGATTTCAGCGGCCTTTTTGTTTGTACTTGATAGAGCGGTTCCCTTTTTAAATGCGGAAACGTCGGAACGGCTCTATCAATTTGTTTTCACCGCATTTCCTTCGCAAAACCGTTTCACACTTTTGCTGGAAATGCTCTAGACGGATGCGGCTGTGAGCGACTTGGCGAGGATTTTCCGCCCGGTGGGTTTTTCCGATTGCCCCGGCTGGGACCGGGACGATCAGGCTCCCGCATTTGCTGCTTTTCGCCGTTCCGCCGATTATGCGGCGCAACAGACCTATCATAGCGGCAGCCTTGGCATCAGCTTCGAGGCTTTGCAAGCGGCCTTTGCCGCGGCACGGCATCTCGATAATCCCGATACGATTACCGCCCGCGCCTTTTTCGAACAGCACTTCGTTCCGTGCCGCATCGTTCCGGAACAGGAACAGGGCTTTGTGACCGGCTTTTACGAGCCGGAGATCGAAGCATCCCTTATCGCGGATGACAGATTTACCGTGCCGTTTCTCAGAAAGCCGGACGATCTCGTCAAAGTGACCGATGAGAACCGCCCCGCCGGTTTTGATCCGTCCTATGCGTTTGCCCGTCAGACGGAAGCCGGGCTTGTCGAATATGACGACCGCCGCCAGATCGAACGGGGCAGCCTTTCCGGGCGCGGGCTGGAGATTGCCTTCGTTGCCGACCGTGTGGATGCGTTTTTTGCTCATGTTCAGGGTGCAGCCAGACTGAAACTCACCGATGGCGGCATGATGCGCATTACCTATACCGCCAAGGCGGGCCATCCCTTCACGGGCATTGGACGTATTCTCGTCGCGAATGGAGAAATTCCGGCGGCGGATATTTCCATGCGGACAATCCGGCGCTGGCTGAAGGATCATCCCGACAAGGCGGATGCGCTGATCTGGCAGAACCGGTCCTATATCTTCTTTCGGGAAGCGCCGGTGGATGATGTTGATGCGGGTCCGATTGCCGCTGCCAAGGTTCCGCTGACGGCGGGCCGGTCGCTGGCCGTTGACCGGCTGCTGCATACATTCGGCACGCCGTTTTATGTCGATGCGCCGACGGTGACTGTTTTCGATGGCGCGCCTTTCGCGCGGCTGATGATTGCACAGGATACCGGCACGGCCATTGTCGGCCCAGCACGCGGCGATCTGTTTGCCGGGTCCGGCGATGCGGCTGGCGAGATTGCCGGTGGTATCAAAAGCGCTGCGGATTTCTACGCGCTTGTGCCGCGTCATCTGGTGGGGGCGTGACCATGGCGCGCGACACAGATAAAACTGGCAAGGATTATCTGCGGCCGGAAGACCGCATTCTCTGGGAAACGGTCGCCAAGACCGCAAAGCCCTTAACGCGACAGAAGCCTGTCGCGGAAGAGCTGCCTGACTTCAAGACACTGATGGCGGAAGAAGAAAAGCGTCCCGCTTTGAAAGTGCCACAGGCTTCCAGTGATGAAGGCGCCAAGCCGAAGAAGGGCCTGTCGTCGCTCAGCGAAATGCAGATCAAGTCGCTGGATAAGCCGACTCATCGCAAGATTGCCAAAGGCAGGGTCGATATTGAAGCGCGGATCGATCTTCACGGTCTCACGCAGAATGAAGCGCATGGCCTACTCTATAGTTTTCTGGTGAGCGCCCATGCACGCGGTTTGCGGCATGTGATGGTGATCACCGGTAAGGGGCGCTCTTTCGGCAGCGAAGGCATCTTGCGCCAGGCGGTGCCGCACTGGTTTTCCACACCGCTGTTCCGGCTTCTGGTCAGCGCTTTTGAAGATGCCGCGCGCCATCATGGCGGTCACGGCGCGCTTTATGTCCGGCTGCGCCGCCAGACCCAGCAGAACTTGCTCGGCGGGGGCTTGGGCGGAGGCAGGCAGCAGCGATGACCCCGTTCGGTAAGCGATTGCGGGAACTGCGTGAAGAGCGCGGCGTGACGCAGAAAGATATGGCGGCGGCACTGCGCGTTTCGCCTGCTTATCTGTCGGCTCTCGAACATGGCCGGCGCGGACAGCCAACCTGGGATCTGCTTCAGCGCGTCATCACCTATTTCAATATCATCTGGGATGAGGCGGAAGAGCTGCAAAGCCTTGCGGCTGTTTCGCATCCGCGTGTGGTGATCGACACATCAGGCCTGTCGCCGCAGGCAACGGAGCTTGCCAATCTTCTGGCGCGCAATATCCGCATCATCGACAAGGAAACGATCAAGCGCCTCAGCGATGATATCGAGACGGCGCGCAAGCGCCGTCGCGGGATCATTCCGAAAAGCTGAATTTGTTCTTGCGCATCGAAGCGGGATCAGAAAACAGTCCTCTGGACTGTTTTCCCCGCATAGGCGCTGCGCACTTTTGCTGGAAATGCTTTCCTGATCAGAACAGGGCCTTCAACTCGTCCATCTTGGAGTTGACCAGCCAGCCGTAGTAATTTTCCTGCGGCATTTGCGGGTCGGAACGCCCTGCATTCTCGTTTGCGAGCGCACGGGCGCGGGCATCGGCACCGCCAGTATTATAGAGTGTGGCGGTCAGGCCCGGATTTTTGGAAATGTCGAAACCGGCAATCTGGCGATAGGAGTTGATCGACTGTTTCAGCGTCGCTGCGATGTAAGGCAGCGTCAGATCCGGGTCCATGATGGTCTTGTAGACGGCGCTGCCGTCTTCCGCATCAAGCTTCGGCAGACCGGAAACGCGGTTCACCATGTCGGTCATTTGCAATGCGGTCAGCGGATTGATCTGGCCGAGTCCAAATGTCTGCCCGCCATAGAAAGGCTGGAAGAAAACGGCACTGAAGCGGTTGTTCGGATAGGAATTGCCGCCCACCGACTTGCCCCGAAACGTCTTGTTCCAGACCGTTTCACGGCATGACCACAGCGAATAGCTGTCCTTGAATTTCAGGCAGTCGGCGAATTCGGGGCGCTTGATGAACTGCCCGATGCTTTCACCATTATAGCCGAAGCTCACGCCCTGATTTACATAGGACATGGCTTTCACATAATAGGTCTGAAGCCGGTCATAGACGTCGACATTATAGGTATGCTCACCGACAATCGCGCCGACAATATGAATGGGGTCGATGCCATAGGCGGCGGCGGTCGAACGAATCTTCGAGCGCAGCGAGGCGTCCTTCTTCAGAAGATTATAGATCTTCTGGTACTTCTTCTCATAGGTGGTGCTCAGTTCCCGCGTGCGCTTGGCGGAAGCGCCGGGAATAGGCGGCTGTTCCGCATTGCGGTTGCCGGGCGGCACGACTGTCACAGCATAGGCGCTCTGGCTCGCGAGCATGAAGGCCAGGGTAACACCAGCAACAGTGGAAACCGGTTTTGCATTGGAAATGGCGCGGAAACAAAAGCCAGCAATGCGGTTCAGTGTACTGTTGCTCATCATTGTGCGGAAGCGGCCCTGATATGGTAAATGGATCGTGAAATTGTGGGCAAAATAGAAAACCCCCCGACGCAAGTCGAGGGGTTTCTTTATCGAGGCATGAAAGCGACAGCGGCCGTGGCTTTCGGGTCACTTAGCACTCCAGTTGCATTCTTCGCCATGCCGGTCTGCAACGAGCAATTTCCTGCGCGCCGGTGCTCGAAAATCACTCATTTCGCCACGGCCTGACGAATTTGCAACTGTAGTGTCAGTTGTCACGGTTTACAGGATGAAGCGCGACAAGTCGGTGTTCTTGGACAGAGCACCCACCTTTTCCTTCACATAGTTCGCGTCGACGGTGAAGGTCGCGCCGGTTTTATCCGGGGCAGTGAACGAAATCTCGTCCAGCACCTTTTCCATCACCGTCTGCAAGCGACGAGCGCCGATGTTTTCGACGGTCGCATTCAGATCGACTGCAATATCGGCAAGAGCGTCAATGGCGTCGTCGGTGAAGGAAAGCGTCACCTCTTCCGTCTGCATCAGGGAAATATACTGCTTGATCAGGCTTGCCTCAGTTTCCGTGAGGATACGGCGGAAGTCTTCGCGCGTCAGAGCGGAAAGCTCGACGCGGATCGGCAGACGGCCCTGCAATTCCGGCAGAAGATCGGACGGCTTCGACACATGGAATGCGCCGGAGGTGATGAACAGGATATGATCCGTCTTCACCGGTCCGTATTTGGTCGCAACCGTGGTGCCTTCGACGAGCGGCAGCAGATCGCGCTGCACGCCTTCGCGTGAAACGCCAGCACCGCCGCCGCCTTCGCGAGAGGCGATCTTGTCGATCTCATCGATGAACACGATGCCTTCGTCTTCGGTGACGCGCAGCGCTTCCTGCACAATCTGGTCCTGATCGAGCAGCTTGTCGGATTCATCATTGACGAGGATTGCATAGGAATCCTTCACCGTGGTCTTGCGCGTCTTGGTGCGCCCGCCCATGGCCTTGCCCAGCATGTCCGACAGGTTGAGCACGCCGATGTTCGCGCCCGGCATGCCGGGGATCTCGAAATTCGAGTTCGATCCGGTATCGGCGACCTCGACCTCGATTTCCTTGTCGTCCAGCTCGCCGTTGCGCAGCTTCTTGCGGAAACTGTCGCGGGTAGCGGGGCTCGCCGTCTTGCCGACCAAAGCTTCGAGAACGCGTTCCTCGGCATTGAGATGCGCCTTGGCCTTCACGTCGTCACGGCGCTTTTCACGCACGAGCGCAATGGCGACTTCAACGAGGTCACGGATGATCTGTTCCACGTCGCGGCCGACATAGCCCACTTCGGTGAACTTGGTGGCTTCGACCTTGACGAAAGGCGCGCCCGCAAGCTTGGCGAGGCGGCGCGAGATTTCCGTCTTGCCGACGCCGGTCGGTCCGATCATCAGGATGTTCTTCGGCATGACCTCTTCGCGCATCTGCCCTTCGAGCTGCTGGCGGCGCCAGCGGTTGCGCAAGGCGATAGCCACGGCGCGCTTGGCGTCGTTCTGGCCGATGATGAACCGGTCAAGTTCCGAAACGATTTCACGGGGAGAGAAGTTACTCATTTTACAACCCACTTTGCCACTGCTTGATGAACTCGAACGGATGCAGCAGCATGATCACGTTGAGCGTAAGATTGTCGCGAATGACGATCAGCGCCAGAATTTCAAAAAAGAGCGCGATGGCGACGGTGATTTTGGTTGGCAGCTTTGCTGCGATCAGAAAGCCGAGCGCGGCGGCGAGCGTATCGGAAACCGAATTCACGATGCTGTCGCCGAAATAGTCCACCGAGGACGTATTGGCGCGATAGCGTTCAATGATGAAGTTCGAGTTTTCGACCAGCTCCCAGACCGCTTCGATGCCGACCGCAGCCGCAAGTCTCAAGCCGAGCGGGGCTTTGGGCGCGATGACCGTGAACAGCCAGTAGAACAGAAAGCCATGGATGATATGCGACAGCGTGTACCAGTCGGCTATATGTTGCGAGTTCTCCGATTTCAGAGAACCCGACCATAATTTTATGGTGCCGCATTCACACATGGCGATCCGCCCGTCGAGGTGCAGCCAGATGGCTTGCACCGCGATGATGGCAATCACGATCAGGACGCCCAGGCCCCAGCGTTGTCCACTCGGTTTGGTGACCTGCGCAAGCGAGCTCATTCTGCGTCCAGGCTTTCCACGAGGATGTTGTGGTTGGTGTAGATGCAGATATCGGCTGCGATCTCCATCGCCTTGCGGGCGATCTCTTCTGCCGACTTGTCGGTGTCGATCAGCGCACGGGCCGCAGCCAGCGCATAATTGCCACCCGAACCGATGGCCATGACGCCATGTTCCGGTTCAAGCACGTCGCCAGTGCCGGTAAGCGCCAACGTCACCTTGCTGTCGGCGACAAGCATCATGGCTTCGAGCTTGCGCAGATAACGGTCGGTACGCCAGTCCTTGGCGAGTTCGACCGAAGCGCGCATGAGCTGGTCGGGATATTGCTCCAGCTTGGCTTCGAGGCGCTCCAGAAGGGTGAAGGCGTCGGCGGTTGCGCCGGCGAAACCGGCAATGACATTGCCCTTGCCGATGCGGCGAACCTTGCGCGCATTGCCCTTCATGACGGTATTGCCGAGCGAGACCTGACCGTCGCCTGCAATCACGACCTTGCCGTTCTTGCGGACGGTCACGATGGTCGTGCCGTAAATCGTTGTGGGATTGTGTTCGATCATGGATGCTCCTTTGGCGGCTCATGCAATCCCGGACGGCGATCCCACAAGCCCCTTCATCTGAGGGTGAACCGCTTCAGCCGGTCATCTTGCCGGATGAATCGCGTTTCAATGTGGATATTTAAGAACAGCCCCCTGAATTGCAAATACTGAATTGCAAATGCCGAATTGCGGCTTGCCGGATTGGCAAAAGCATTTGGCAAAGCGGGCAAGCTGTTCTAGAACGCCTCCAGTACCCCAATGAGGATCGCTTATGACTGCTGAAAGCACCCGCAAGGCAAGTATCGAACGCTCCACGAAAGAGACGAGCATTGCCGTTTCTGTCGATGTGGATGGCGTCGGCAAGTTCGACATCACAACCGGTGTCGGCTTCTTCGATCACATGCTCGAGCAGCTTTCGCGACATTCGCTCATCGATATGCGCGTCATGGCCAAGGGCGACCTGCATATCGATGATCACCACACGGTTGAAGATACCGGCATTGCACTTGGTCAGGCTATCGCCAAAGCCTTGGGCGAACGCCGCGGCATCGTGCGCTATGCTTCGCTCGATCTCGCCATGGACGACACGCTGACCGGAGCGGCGGTCGACGTGTCCGGCCGCGCTTATCTGGTGTGGAACGTCAATTTCCCGGCAGCCAAGATCGGCACCTTCGATACCGAGCTTGTGCGTGAGTTCTTCCAGGCCTTTGCGATGAATGCAGGCATCACGCTGCATATCAACAACCACTATGGCGCCAATAACCACCATATTGCCGAGTCGATCTTCAAGGCGGTGGCCCGGGTTCTGCGCACGGCGCTGGAAACCGATCCGCGCCAGAAGGATGCAATCCCCTCCACCAAGGGGTCGCTGAAGGGATAATTCATGGCCCAGTTCGTCGTTCTGGAACCAACCGAAGCGTCTTCCAAAAAGAAGCGCAGCGGGACGAGCGTTGAACATTCCGTGTTCGTGCGCGATGGATTCCATGTGGTGGCGCTGGTTCTACCCTTTGTCTGGCTTGCGATGCAGCGCCTCTGGTTCGAGGCCTTTGCCGTTCTCGGCGTCACGTTTCTGCTCGGCTTTGTCGGGAGTTACTTCGGCATTGCCGATGCGGTTCCCCTGCTGACACTGATCGTTTCGCTGTTCGTGGCCTTTGAAGGCCCGAACTGGAAAATCGCGAAACTGAAGCGTCAGGGCTATATCGAACGGGCGGCAATCGACGCCAGCGATCTCGACGAGGCGGAAATCCGTTATTTCTTCGGGCGCACAGCGTCTGACACCACTATCGCGGAAAAGCCTGTCCCTGCATTGGATCCGGTCACGGCCAATCGATGGGACAAGGCGTCACCGCGTCCCACTTATTCCTCTACTGGCTCCACGATCGGATTCGTGGGTCATCGCGGAGAAAACTGAAAATGCGTGTTGCGATAATCGACTATGGTTCCGGCAATCTTCGCTCGGCCACCAAGGCCTTTGAGCGTGCCGCCCGCGAAAGCGGCATCAATGCCGAAATCGAACTGACGGCGGATGCTGCGCGGGTGGCGTCTGCCGACCGCGTGGTGTTGCCGGGCGTTGGCGCTTATGCCGATTGCCGTGCCGGTCTCCATGCCGTGTCGGGCATGGTTGAAGCTCTTGATGAGGTTGTCATCAAGAAGGCCCACCCGTTTCTCGGTATCTGCGTCGGCATGCAGCTCATGTCCGAGCGCGGATTGGAAAAGACCGTGACCGAAGGCCTGGGCTGGATTGCGGGCGATGTGCGCGAAATGACGCCGTCTGACCCGACGCTGAAGATTCCGCAAATTGGCTGGAATCGGATTCACGTGAAACAATCGCATCAGGCGCATCCGATTTTCCACGGAATCGAGACCGGCGAGAACGGCTTGCACGCCTATTTTGTCCATTCCTATATGTTCGACGCGAAGAAGGCGGACGAGGTTCTGGCCGTGACGGATTATGGTGGCGATGTTACTGCCGCTGTCGGTCGCGACAATATGGTGGGAACCCAGTTCCACCCGGAAAAGAGCCAGCTGCTCGGCCTTTCGCTCATTGCCAATTTCCTGAAATGGAAGCCTTGAAGACATGATCCTTTTTCCCGCCATCGATTTGAAAGACGGTCAATGCGTGCGCCTGAAGCTCGGCGACATGGATCAGGCCACCGTCTACAACACCGATCCCGCCGCGCAGGCCAAAGCCTTTGAAGATCAGGGCTTTGAATGGCTGCATGTGGTTGATCTCAACGGCGCTTTCGCTGGTGAAAGCGTCAATGGCGCTGCGGTCGAAGCAATCCTGAAGGCCACCAAAAACCCGGTGCAGCTGGGTGGTGGCATTCGCACCCTGCAGCACATTGAAAGCTGGCTTTCCAAGGGGCTGCGCCGTGTCATTCTCGGCACGGTCGCCGTGCGCGACCCGGCGCTGGTGATCGAAGCCTGCAAGGCTTTTCCGGGACAGGTCGCGGTTGGCATCGACGCCAAGGGCGGCAAGGTTGCCGTTGAAGGCTGGGCCGAAGCCTCTCAGCTTGGCGTAGTCGAACTTGCGAAGAAGTTCGAAGGCGCTGGCGTTGCCGCCATCATCTACACGGATATCGACCGCGACGGCGTACTGGCTGGCATCAACTGGGAATCGACGCTGGCGCTTGCCGAGGCGGTTTCCATTCCGGTGATCGCATCGGGCGGTCTTGCTTCGATGGACGACATCAAGCGTCTGGCTGCGCCGGATGCGAGCAAGCTCGAAGGCGCGATTTCGGGCCGTGCGCTTTATGACGGTCGCATCGATCCGGCTGAAGCGCTTTCATTGCTGAGGGCCGCAGTATGACACTCAAAGCACGCGTAATTCCCTGTCTCGATGTGAAGGATGGCCGCGTCGTCAAAGGCGTCAACTTTGTCGATCTGATTGATGCGGGCGATCCGGTGGAAGCTGCCCGCGCCTATGATGCGGCGGGAGCGGACGAATTGTGCTTCCTCGACATCACGGCGTCCTCGGACAATCGCGAGACAATTTTCGATGTAGTGGCCCGGACGGCAGAACAGTGCTTCATGCCGCTAACCGTCGGTGGCGGTGTGCGTCAGGTTGCCGATATCCGCAAACTGCTTCTGGCCGGTGCCGACAAGGTGTCGATCAACACGGCAGCGGTGAAAAATCCGGAATTCGTTGCCGAGGCGGCAGACAAGTTCGGCAATCAGTGCATCGTCGTCGCCATCGACGCCAAGAAGGTTTCCGGCGAAGGCGAAGCGGATCGCTGGGAGATCTTCACCCATGGCGGTCGCCAGACGACCGGCATCGATGCGGTGGAGTTCGCCCGAAAGGTGGTCGATCTGGGTGCAGGCGAAATCCTGCTCACCTCGATGGATCGCGATGGCACAAAGGCCGGTTACGATGTGGCGCTGACCCGTGCTGTGGCTGACAGCGTGCGCGTGCCGGTGATCGCCTCGGGCGGCGTGGGCAATCTGGATCACATGGTGGCCGGTATCCGCGACGGCCATGCGACGGCTGTGCTGGCTGCTTCGATCTTCCACTTCGGCACCTATTCGATCGGCGAAGCCAAGCGCTATATGGCCGAAGCCGGAATTCCGATGCGGCTCGATCCGGTTCGCTGAACAAAGAATATAGATGACGGGAGGAACCCCGATGAGCCAGTTTACGCTCGCAGATCTTGAACGCATCGTGGCCGAACGCGCCAGCGTGACTGATGGATCGTCCTATACGGCAAGCCTTGTTGCCAGAGGCCCGAACAAGGCCTCGCAGAAACTGGGCGAAGAAGCCGTGGAAACGGTGATTGCCGCCGTTTCCGGCGACCGCGCAGGCGTGGTTTCCGAAAGCGCCGATCTGCTTTATCACCTGATGGTGGTCTGGAAAATTGCCGGTGTGCCGCTCGAAGAGGTTCTCCAGGAACTCGACCGCCGCACGGGCCAGACCGGCCTTGAAGAAAAGGCAGCTCGCCCGAAGGCGTGATCCTATAAAGGATTGCGCTGAATAGAAGGCCAGAGAGACGACAGTTCATGTGGGAAAAAGTGGATCAGCTCACCCCTTCCAGATATTCGCCCTACCGCTTTTTCTCGGCAGAGGAATGGGCCGGCTTTCGCGCGGATACCCCCCTCACCCTGACCTATGAAGAGGTCAAGCGGTTGCGTTCGCTCGGCGATCCCATCGATCTCGATGAGGTCCGTCGCATCTATCTGTCGCTGTCGCGGCTGCTTTATGCGCATGTCGAGGCAAGCCAGCTTTTGTTTCGCCAGCGCCAGCAATTCCTCAATATGGAGGAATCCTTCAAGACGCCCTTCATCATCGGTGTTGCCGGTTCGGTGGCCGTGGGCAAGTCCACGACAGCGCGTATTCTGAAAGAACTGCTCGCCCGCTGGCCGTCCAGCCCGAAGGTCGATCTGGTGACGACGGACGGTTTCCTTTATCCGAATGCGGTTCTGCGTGAGCAGAACATGATGGAGCGCAAGGGCTTTCCGGAAAGCTACGATATCGGCGCTGTTTTGCGCTTCTTGTCGGCGATCAAGGCGGGCATGAGCCATGTGCGCGCGCCGCTTTACTCGCATCTGAGCTATGACGTGCTGCCGAATGATTATCAGGGCGTCGACAAGCCGGACATTCTGATTTTCGAGGGCATCAATGTCCTTCAGGTGCGCGATCTGCCTGAAGACGGCAAGATGGTGCCCTTCGTTTCGGATTTCTTCGACTTCTCGATCTATATCGATGCCGATCCGGAACTGATCCATAAATGGTATATTGACCGTTTCATGCGCTTGCGCGAAACGGCCTTCCGCGATCCGCAATCCTTCTTCCATCGCTATTCGCAGCTTTCGGAAGATGCGGCGCGCTCCATCGGCGAAGGCCTGTGGCAGAATATCAATCTGCGCAATCTCAATGAGAATATCCTGCCGACCCGACCGCGCGCGGACCTGATCCTGCGCAAGGGCAGCGATCATCTGATCGAAGAGGTTGCACTCAGGAAGATATGAAAAGAGGCCGGGGGAACCCGGCCTCTTTGCTAGAGCATTTCCAGCAAAAGTACGAAGCGCCTACGCGGGGAAATCAGTCCACTGGACTGATTTCTGATCCCGCTTCGATGCGTCGGATAATGCGTGAAAACAAATAGATCAGCGCCCGAGATTGGTGCGGGCGAGTTCGACGATTTCATCGCCGCGCCCGTTGATGATGGCTTTCAGCATATAGAGGCTGAAACCCTTCGCTTGCTCAGCCTTGATCTTCGGCGGCATGACAAGCTCCTGCTTGGCCGTGACCACATCGACCAGAACCGGTCCCTTGTGATCGAAAGCCTGTTGCAGCGCGCCCGGCAGGTCGACGGATTCTTCCACCCGGATACCCTTGATGCCGATGGCTTCCGCCATGGCGGCAAAGTTCGGATTGTCCAGATCGGTGCCTGTGCTGAGATAACCGCCCGCTTTCATTTCCATGGCGACGAAGCCAAGCGAGCCATTATTATAGACGATGATTTTCACCGGCAGTTTCAGCTGCGTGAGGGATAGAAAATCGCCCATCATCATGGTGAAGCCGCCATCCCCGGACAGAGAGACGACCTGCCTGTCCGGTGCTGCGGCCTGCGCGCCGAGTGCTTGCAACATGGCATTGGCCATGGAGCCGTGATTGAACGAGCCGAGCAGACGGCGCTTTCCGTTCATCTTGAGATAGCGCGCCGCCCAGACGGTGGGCGTTCCGACATCGGCGGTGAAAATGGCATCATCCTTCGCAGCCTGATCGATCAGACGCGTGAGATATTGCGGATGAATGGGCTGTCCCGCCTTTGAGGGCTGGGCGAGATCGTCCAGATCCTTGCGCGCTTTCACATAATGCGCCTTGGCGGAACTCAGGAACGTGGCGCTGCGGTTCGATTTCAGTTTGGGCAACAGGGCGGTGGCAGCTTCCTTTACGTCACTGACGACGCCAAGCGTGATCGGCGCGCGACGGCCAAGCTGGGATGGATCGCGATCGATCTGAACCACTTTCGCTTTTTCGGGATAGAAATTCCGATAGGGAAAACTGGTGCCGAGCATCAGGAGCGTGTCGCAGTTCAACATGGCGTGGTAGCCGGATGAAAATCCGATCAGGCCGGTCATGCCAACATCGTTGGGATTGTCCCACTCGATATGCTCCTTGCCGCGTAGCGCATGCACCACAGGCGCGGCGAGACGATCGGCAAGCGCCACCACGGCATCATGCGCACCGGCGCAGCCACTCCCCGCGAGGATTGTGATTTTTTCGGAGCTGTTCAGAAGATCGGCAAGCTGCCCGATATCATCATCGGACGGGATGATCCGCGGCTGCGCGACTTGGACCCAGGCTTTCGCTGCTGGGTCGTCGATCTGTTTCAGTGCAACATCACCCGGCAGGACGATCACGGCCACGCCCTGCTGTCCCACTGCCGCGCGCATGGCGCGGTGCAGCACTTCCGGCATCTGGGCGGGATTGGAGACAAGCTCGACGAAATGGCTGCATTCGCGGAACAGTTCCTGCGGATGTGTTTCCTGAAAATAGTCGAGGCCGATTTCCGACGACGGGATATGGGCGGCGATGGCCAGAACGGGCGTGCGATTGCGCTGGCAGTCGAAAAGACCGTTGATGAGGTGAAGGTTACCGGGGCCGCAGCTGCCAGCACAGACGGCCAGCTGACCTGTAACGGCGGCTTCCGCGCCAGCGGCGAAAGCGGCGGTCTCTTCGTGACGGACATGCATCCAGTCAATCTTGCCAAGGCGGCGCAGGCTGTCGTTCAGCCCGTTCAGACTATCGCCGGTCACGCCCCATATGCGCCGGACTCCGGCTTGAGCGAGGGTTTCGGCCAAAAGGTCTGCAACAGTCATGCTCATAATATCACCTCATTGAAACTCCCGTCTTCAAACTAGGGCGTCAATGAGGAGATGGTAGCGGTAATTTCAGCAGCGCTGCGCAGCGCCGCCGAAAGAATGCATCAAGCGTGATGAAAACAGCTCTATGCGGTGCAATCGGCGATGAAACGCGCCAGATAGGCATCGAAAACCGCTGGCGTTTCACGAAAAGGTGCGTGACCTGCATTATCGATGACGTGGGTTTTGCCTTCCCAGAGATTGCCGAAACGGACTTTCGAGACGAAGTCGAGTTCAACGAAAGGTTCCTCGCGCCCGTTGACCACGGCGATGGGAAGCTTGGCTTCGGCAGCGATGTCGCGCTGATTGCCACCAGTTCCGGCAGCAAATTTCTCAAACATGATGCGGCGTGCGCGACCATCGGTGCGGGCGACGATATCGAGTAGCGAGGGTTCAAACGGTTCGCCGCAGGTGCTGCGGGCATAGGATTCGACATCGCGTGCGGAAAACACTTCCTGCCCGGCCAGTGCCATGTCGGGGCCGCTTTTGAAGCCCTGCCCCACTTCCTCGCGGGCGACCGGCGGCGTGCCGGTGATCATCAGTCCGCGCATGCCGGGATAACGCGAAATCATCTCAAGGCCGATATGGCCGCCGAGCGACCAGCCGAACACCACCGCATCGGAAATGCCAAGCTTTTCCAGCACTTCGGTCATGGCATCGGCATAGCCTTCCATGGAATAGCTGCGGTCGGGATCGATGGCGTCGCCTGACTGGCCGTGGCCGGGCAGATCGGGCGCAATCACGCGCCACTTCTTGCCGATCTCGCCTTCGAGCTGGTTCTGGAAAATCGCGCTCGCGCTCGAATTGCCATGGATCATCAGCAGGGGCGCGCCCTCGCCCGCGCTTTCGCGCACCGCAATTTTGCCATGGCTGGTTTCGAGGTGGTGGAGTTTCGTGGTCATGCGTTTCCCCTGCTCTTGCGGTCTTTTCGGGATTGGAATTCAGGTCCGGAGGCAGCGCTTCAGTCGAAGGAAACCTTGCCGCGCCCTTTTTTGATATCCGCGCGGCCTGATTTTGCTTTCAGGCGGCGCTCGACGGAGCCTTTGGTCGGCCTGGTCTTCTTGCGCGGCGGCGGTGGCGGCTCGGCGGCCTTGGCGATCAGGGCGATCAGCCGTTCGCGGGCGTCTTCGCGATTGCGCTCCTGCGTGCGGAAGCGATTGGCCTCGATGAGAATGTCACCGTCCTTGGTGCCTTTCTGACCGGCCAGCTTGAAGAGGCGCGTGAGAATATCTTCCGGCAATCCCGATTGCGCCGCATGAAAGCGCAGCTGCACCGCCGTCGAAACCTTGTTGACGTTCTGTCCACCGGGACCGGAGGCGCGAATGAAGCTTTCCTCCAGATCGTCCTCGCGGATTGTCAGGCGGTTGGTGATGCGGATGATGTTCCGGTTCTCTTCCATAAGAGAACGCATACACGCTTCGTTGCTGTTGGACAAAAGAAAACCCGGCGCACGCATGCCCCCAAAAATGCGAAGGGTTTTGGGACAAGGGCATGCACAGAAAAGTCATGCCCCCCAAAAGTGCGAAGCGGTTTTGGGATGAGGGTATGCGCAGAAAAGCTGCGCGCGCCAAAGCGGGAAGCCGGATTGAGGGCAAAAGAAAGCCCGGCGCGCTGGCCGGGCTCTCTCCCTCCTCAGTATTCTGGCCTCAGTATCTCTGAGCGATTTTATTCGGCAGCGACGCGGATTGCCGGTGCTGCGTCCTTGACCTCGTGGTCGACGTGGCGTTCGAACTTCTCGAAGTTCGTGACGAACATATCGACCAGCTTCTTGGCCTGTGCGTCATAGGCAGCCTTGTCGGCCCAGGTCGAACGCGGATCGAGAATGGACGTATCCACACCCGGCACTTCAACCGGAACGGCGAAACCGAAATTCGGATCGATGCGGAATTCCGCATTGTTCAGCGAGCCGTCAAGAGCCGCAGCCAGAAGCGCGCGGGTTGCCTTGATCGGCATGCGCTTGCCGGTGCCATAGGCGCCGCCGGTCCAGCCGGTGTTGACCAGCCAGCAATCGACCTTGTGTTCGGCGATCAGCTGGCGCAGCAGATTGCCGTATTCCGACGGATGACGCGGCATGAACGGCGCACCGAAGCAGGTCGAGAAGGTTGCTTCCGGTTCGGTGACGCCCTTTTCAGTGCCAGCAACCTTTGCCGTGTAACCAGACAGGAAGTGGTACATGGCCTGTGCCGGGGTCAGCTTGGCGATTGGAGGCATCACGCCGAAAGCATCGGCGGTGAGCATGATGATGTTTTTTGGCTGACCGCCCTTGCCCGTCTTCGATGCATTCGGGATGAAATCGAGCGGATAGGCGCAACGGGTGTTTTCAGTCAGCGAGCCATCGTCGAAATCCGGCTGGCGGTTGGCGTCGAGAACGACATTTTCCAGCACAGTGCCGAAACGCTGCGTCGTGGCATAGATTTCCGGCTCTGCTTCGGCGGAAAGACGGATCGTCTTGGCATAGCAGCCGCCTTCGAAGTTGAAGATGCCGTGCTCACCCCAGCCATGCTCGTCATCGCCGATCAGCGTGCGTGTCGGGTCAGCGGAAAGCGTGGTCTTGCCCGTGCCGGACAGGCCGAAGAAGACGGCGGTGTCGCCGTTCGGGCCTTCATTGGCCGAGCAATGCATCGGCATCACGCCCTTGGCAGGCAGGAGATAGTTGAGCGCGGTGAAGACCGACTTCTTCATTTCACCGGCGTAGGACGTGCCGCCGATCAGCACGATCTTGCGGGTCAGATCGACCGCGATCACCGTTTCGGTGCGCACGCCATAACGTTCCGGATCGGCCTTGAAGGACGGCAGATCGATGATCGTCATTTCCGGCACATAGGAAGCGAGCTCTTCCTGGGCCGGGCGGATCAGCAGGTTCCGGATGAACAGCGAGTGCCAGGCATATTCGGTCACGATGCGCGCGTTGATCTTGTTGTCGGCATCTGCGCCGCCGATGAGATCCTGAACGAAAAGCTCCTTGCCCTTCGCATGCTCAATGAAATCGGCATAGAGAAGCTCGAAGGCTTCCGGCGTGATCGGCTTGTTGTTGTCCCACCAGACCTGATCTTCGGTATTGGCGTCGCGGACCACGAACTTGTCCTTCGGCGAACGACCGGTGTGCTGGCCGGTGCGGGCGACAAGCGCGCCCTGTGCGGTCAGCTCGGCTTCGCCACGGCGGATGGTTTCCTCATAGAGCCGAGCAGGCCCGAGGTTATAAAAGACTGCGGAGAGTTCCTTCAGTCCCGAAGTGGCAATGGAAGCGGCCGTGTTGTGAATGCCGGTCTCTCTCATGGTGTCTCCGCCATTTGGTTTGACAAATAAATCTGGCCTCCGTTTTTCCGTTCTCGGAGGAGTGGGGAGTCAGAAACAGATTAATTGCGGCAATTCAAATATTTAATCGGTTTAAAAATTTTGAATTTTTTTTAAATCGTTTAATTATTGCGTTTTCGCGTGTATTATTTGTGGAATACAATCTGAGCGAGTATTAACCAAAGAATGATTCGCCAAAGCGTGTTTCGCGGCTTCTTACAGGGCCGCCACATTTTGTACCTAATTTGTACTGCACAAGCTGCATCACTATAATAGTATCGATGTGCAAATCAGGCGCTCGATTTTCGAACCGCCCTCCAGCCGGTTGCGCCGGGTGGAATGCCAGATGGTCAATGCTCCAATGGGATGCATGCCCTGGCAAAACATGAAGGAGAAGGGTCCGCATGAAGGAAGCCTCGGCAACGCAGACAATTGCGCTGGTCGACGATGACCGTAACATTCTGACCTCCGTTTCCATTGCGCTGGAGTCGGAAGGCTATCGGGTTGAAACCTACACCGACGGCGCTTCCGCTCTTGATGGTCTGATGGCGCGTCCGCCAAATCTCGCGATCTTCGATATCAAGATGCCGCGTATGGATGGCATGGAGCTTCTGCGCCGCCTGCGCCAGAAGTCCGATCTTCCGGTCATCTTCCTGACCTCGAAGGACGACGAGATCGACGAACTCTTCGGTCTCAAGATGGGCGCCGACGATTTCATCACCAAGCCGTTCTCGCAGCGTCTGCTGGTGGAGCGCGTGAAGGCTGTTCTGCGCCGCGTCGCTGCGCGCGACGGTACGGCCAAGCCTGCGGGCCAGCCATCCAAGTCGCTGGAACGCGGTCAGCTGGTCATGGATCAGGAACGCCATACCTGCACCTGGAAGGGCGAGCCCGTCACGCTGACGGTCACCGAGTTCCTCATCCTGCATTCGCTGGCACAGCGCCCCGGCGTCGTGAAAAGCCGTGACGCCTTGATGGATGCAGCCTATGATGAGCAGGTCTATGTGGATGATCGCACTATCGACAGCCACATCAAGCGCCTTCGCAAGAAGTTCAAGGTGGTTGACGACGACTTCGAGATGATCGAAACGCTCTATGGCGTCGGCTATCGCTTCCGCGAGGCTTGATGCATATGATTATCAATGCCGGGTGCGATATCCCGGCATTGGTCAGGAATATTTGACGCATATCCTATCCGAAAGCCGTTCACACTTTTCGGGATGTGCTCTAGCACGAGTAACCTAAGCGAGATGGTCGCAGAGACCCAGAACGAAGGCCTTGCAGGCCAGAAAACGAGTTTGCAAGCGAACTTGCGTGAGCGCAGAGCGCGGCGACAGCGCTCGGTGTTCTGGCGTCGCCTGTTTGCGCCCTTTCGCAAGTTTCTCGGTCAATATCTCTTTTCGAGCCTGACGCGCCGCATCCTGTTCCTCAACCTTGCGGCGCTCGGCGTTCTCGTCTCCGGCATTCTCTATATGAACCAGTTCCGCGAGGGGCTGATCGACGCGAAGGTGGAAAGCCTTCTCACTCAGGGCAAGATCATCGCTGCGGCGATTTCTGCCTCGGCAACGGTCGATACCAACTCGCTGATGGTCGATCCGGAAAAGCTTCTGGAGCTGCAGGCCGGGCAAAGCCTGACCCCCTCGCCCGATTCTCCCGATAATTGGGAATTCCCGATCAATCCTGAAAAGGTTTCCCCGCTGTTGCGCCGGTTGATTTCGCCGACCAGCACGCGTGCGCGTATCTATGATCGCTACGCCAATATGCTGCTGGATTCGCGCGCGCTCTATTCGCCGAGTTTCCCGTCGTCCGGGCCGGTGCTGCGCTATGATCTGCCGCCCATCGAGGAAGAAAAGCCCAGTGTTTGGGAGCGTTTCAGCCGATGGTTCACCAGCTTCTTCTTTGGCGGTGGCTTGCCGGTCTATCAGGAACAGCCGGGCGGTAACGGTCTTGCCTTCCCAGAGATCGTCAAGGCGCTGACGGGTTCCCCGCAAACGGCGCAGCGGCGAAACGAGAAAGGCGAACTCGTGGTTTCGGTCGCGGTTCCTGTCCAGCGTTCGCGTGCCATTCTCGGTGTGCTGCTGCTGTCGACCGAAGGCGACGATATCGACAAGATCGTGCAGGGCGAGCGCATGGCGGTCTTCCGCGTGTTCGGCGTCGTCGCGCTGGTCATGGTGATCCTGTCGCTCTTTCTCGCATCGACCATCGCAAGCCCGCTACGCAAATTGTCGGCTGCAGCGGATCGTGTCCGTCATGGCGTCAAGAACCGTGTCGAAATTCCCGATTTCTCGGAACGTCAGGACGAAGTGGGCCATCTCTCCACCTCCATCCGCGAGATGACGGATTCGCTCTATACACGCATCGAAGCCATTGAGAGCTTTGCCGCTGATGTCAGTCACGAGCTGAAGAACCCCCTCACCTCGCTCCGCAGCGCGGTCGAGACCCTGCCGCTCGCCAAGTCCGAGGAATCGCGCAAGCGTCTGCTCGACATCATCCAGCATGATGTGCGCCGTCTGGATCGACTGATCACCGATATTTCGGATGCTTCCCGTCTCGATGCCGAACTGGCGCGTGAACATATCGATCGTGTGGATATGAAGACGCTACTCACCAATCTTGTGACTGCCGCGCGCGAAGTGCGCCGCAACAAGATCGGCACAGAAATCGTCTTCAATACCGGCAAGCTGCCCGCAGGCAAAAAGGCATTCTATGTCGCGGGCCATGATCTGCGGCTCGGTCAGGTGGTGAGCAACCTCATTGAAAATGCACGCTCCTTCGTACCGGACGATACGGGTCGTATCGTGGTGACGTTGCAGGGAGAAGGCAGCCGTCTGCGTGTTCTGGTCGAAGATAACGGACCGGGCATCCCCATCGAGAATATCGAGCGAATTTTCGAGCGTTTCTATACGGATCGTCCGGCCTCGGAGGCTTTCGGACAGAATTCCGGCCTTGGTCTGTCGATCAGCCGCCAGATCATCGAAGCGCATGGTGGCACGCTGACGGCCGAGAACATTGTCGATCCGGCCAAGCCGGATGAATTCAGGGGCGCTCGCTTCATCGTCGATCTTCCGGTCAGCACATGACCCCGGAAGAAGCCAAGAGCGGTCTGCATGCCACCACCGTGCAATTGCGCGGAAAGGGCGTGATGATCATGGGCCGCTCGGGCGCGGGCAAGACTGAACTCGCACTGACACTTATCGAGCGGGCTTCCCTTCGCGGTGAACAGGCTTTTCTGGTCAGCGATGATCGCACGATGCTGCGGTCGGAAGATAATCATCTCATCGCCAGCGCTCCGGCTGCCCTTGCGGGTGGTGTGGAGATTCGCGGTGCGGGCCTGTTCAGGGTGCCTTTTGTCGCCAGTGCGACGCTTGATCTGGTGATCTGGCTTGTGGCCCGCGAAGAAGCGGAGCGCTATCCCGGCGGTGGAAGCTGGAGTTTTGAAGCCATCGATCTGCCGCGGTTGCTTTTGCCGTCCCTGTCGTCAAATGGCGATTCCAACGCGCTGTCGCGGGCGATCGAGGCGACTTTATTCTACGAACCATGGTCGCCGGAGAATCGCTGAGCCGATGATGGTTTCGATTCGATGAAGATTTCACACCGCTGCGGCATTTTGCTTTTTTCAAGGCGGGGTAGAGATTTTTCACTTGCTATAAGGATTTGCCCTGCCAAGATGCACAACTCGCCGGCATGGTTCCGGCTGCAGTACGATCCTTAAAACGGAACAGGTTTTTTGGAGTGATCGTACTGGAACAAAGCAGGTGCCATCTGATCATCTGGCGGGGTGATGCGGCGGGCGCGCGACGGGAGCTTTTATAGTATGATCGGACTCGTGCTTGTTACGCACGGAAGGCTGGCCGAAGAGTTTCTTCATGCCGTTGAGCATGTGGTAGGCCCGCAGGATAATTTCGAAACCGTATGCATCGGTGCGGAAGATGACATGGAGCAGCGTCGGCGGGATATCGTCGAAGCTGTTGAACGCGCCGAAAATGGCAGCGGCGTCATCATCCTGACCGACATGTTCGGTGGAACTCCATCCAATCTGGCCATTTCGGTCATGCAGGAAGGCAAGATTGAAGTCATCGCAGGCGTCAATCTGCCGATGCTGATCAAGCTTTCGAGCGTGCGGGTCGGGGGTGATATCAAGACTGCGCTTCGCGAGGCGCAGGATGCGGGGCGCAAATATATCAACGTCGCAAGTCAGGTTCTGACAGGAAAGTAATATATGCCGTCCAGCGTCACCCTTACTGGCGAATATGATCCCGAAACTGCCATTTCCCGGTCGCTTGAGATCGTGAACAAGCGCGGGCTGCATGCCCGCGCCTCCGCCAAGTTCGTCCAGCTCGTCGATGGCTATGATGCGCATGTCCGCGTTTCCAAGGACGGCATGACCGTTGGGGGCACCTCCATCATGGGATTGATGATGCTGGCCGCCTCGCCCGGTTGCTGCATCGAGGTCAGCGCCTCCGGTGAACAGGCCGAAACCGTGCTCAATGCCTTGCAGGTACTGATTGCCGACAAGTTCGGCGAGGAATGCTGATCCCATTGGACAGCCTTGCCGCGCCTGTCGCGGTGTTTGACGCAGGCATTGGAAGCTACGCGCTGGTCGAGCTGATCAGACGCCGACAGCCCCAGCGGGACATCATCTATTTTGCAGATCGGGCGCGTTTTCCCTATGGCGGGAAAACGCGAAGCGAGCTGTTGTCCATTATGCGCAGCACAATCGACTATTTGATCGGTCTCGGTGCGGAGAGCGTCGTTCTGGCGTCCAATGCCCCGTCGATCATGGTGCTGGATGAATTGAAGGATCAATTCGCTGTTCCAGTCTATGGGGTTGCTCCTCCTGTTCGGGAGGCAATCGCGACCAGCCGCAGTGGCCATGTTGCGGTCATGGGCGTTCGTTCAATGATTGAAAGCGCCGAACTCAGCGCGTTTGTGCATACCCAAGCGACTGGATCGGCTGAGGTTAGTCTCATCAATGCTTCTCCCATGGTCGAGCTTGTGGAAAGCGGTCTGTTTCTGTCAGACCCGGCAAGCACCGCCGAAGACGTTGCCCGCTTCTGCGATGCGATTGTGGCGAAGCATCCACACATCGATGTTCTGACTTTGTCGAGTACGCATCTGCCCTGGCTGCGACCGTTCTTTGAGAAAGCGCGTCCCGATTGGCTGTTTCTCGACCCGGCGGATAGCGTCGTTTCGGCCCTTCCCTCCTCACAAGGCGGCTCCGGGCAGACCGTAGCGCTGGTGACCGAGAACACCGCCTATCCGGCGTCGGAGTTCCGAAGAATGTTGGAAATTCTTGGGATCAATCTCGATTTGACCGTGGTGGAACCGGCAATCGGCTAATTGTTCGATATGCACGTATAAAGATTTGTTTATATGAAGTTGTGCTTCGGCCCGCGATCTGCTAGTCAAAGCGGCAGCCGGAGCGGCTTTTATCGACGATATTCCGTTCCTAAACCATGTCTACAACGCCATTCCGAACCGGTTTCATTGCCGTATCGGAATTGTTTTTGATTGGAGCACGCGATGACCGCAAGCCAAGATTTCGTCGTCAAGGATCTGAGCCTGGCCGACTGGGGCCGCAAGGAACTCGACATTGCTGAAACCGAAATGCCGGGCCTGATGGCCGCGCGCGCGGAATTTGGCAAGTCGCAGCCGCTGAAGGGCGCACGCATTTCCGGTTCGCTGCACATGACCATTCAGACGGCCGTTCTGATCGAGACGCTCAAGGCCCTCGGCGCCGATGTGCGCTGGGCTTCGTGCAACATTTTCTCGACGCAGGACCATGCCGCCGCTGCAATTGCTGCAACCGGCACCCCGGTTTTCGCCATTAAGGGCGAAACCCTTGAAGAATACTGGACCTATACCGACCAGATCTTCCAGTGGCCGGATGGCCAGCCGTCCAACATGATCCTCGACGATGGCGGCGACGCCACCATGTACATCCTCATCGGCGCACGCGCTGAAGCTGGTGAAGACGTTCTGACGAACCCGGGTTCGGAAGAAGAGGAAGTTCTCTTCGCGCAGATCAGGAAGCGCATGGCTGCGACGCCGGGCTTCTTCACGAAGCAGCGCGATGCCATCAAGGGCGTGACGGAAGAAACCACCACGGGCGTCAATCGTCTGTACCAGCTGCAGAAGAAGGGTCTCCTGCCCTTCCCGGCCATCAACGTCAATGACAGCGTCACCAAGTCGAAGTTCGACAACAAGTATGGCTGCAAGGAATCGCTGGTCGACGGTATCCGTCGCGGCACCGACGTGATGATGGCTGGCAAGGTCGCCGTCGTCTGCGGTTACGGCGATGTTGGCAAAGGCTCCGCCCAGTCGCTGGCCGGCGCTGGCGCACGCGTCAAGGTGACGGAAGTCGATCCGATCTGCGCCCTTCAGGCCGCCATGGACGGCTTTGAAGTCGTAACGCTCAGCGATGCTGCTCCGACCGCCGATATCGTGATCACCACGACCGGCAACAAGGACGTCATCACGCTGGACGACATGCGCAAGATGAAAGACATGTGCATCGTCGGCAATATCGGTCACTTCGACAACGAAATTCAGATTGCCGCTCTGCGCAATCTGAAGTGGACCAACGTCAAGCCGCAGGTCGATCTGATCGAGTTCCCGGATGGCAAGCGCCTGATCCTTCTCTCGGAAGGCCGCCTGCTCAATCTCGGCAACGCAACCGGCCATCCGAGCTTCGTGATGTCGGCTTCCTTCACCAACCAGGTGCTGGCCCAGATCGAGCTCTACACGCGTCCGGAAGCCTACAAGAACGAAGTCTATGTTCTGCCGAAGCATCTCGACGAGAAGGTCGCACGCCTGCATCTCGACAAGCTGGGTGCGAAGCTGACTGTGCTTTCTGAGGAACAGGCTGCGTATATCGGCGTCACTCCACAGGGCCCGTACAAGTCCGAACACTACAGATATTAACCATAGGTTAAGCATTCTACTACATGTTGAGATCGGGCAGTTGACAAGCTGTCCGATCTTTCTTTTTGCGCGCGACACGCTTCACGTGGATTCGTCGGAAGGGTATTGTGAAGACGAATCAAAAGCATTCCCGGCAAAAGTGTATTGCGGTTTTGGCGGTCGGGTATGCGAAGAAACAATGTGTTTTGGCGGGTGTTCGCGTAGTGCGTTTTTTGCCGGTTTCGGCGGGAAGCGACTGGTCGCTTCGTCCCTGAAACACGTTTGGCTATCGGGCACTGTGGCGGTGCGTGATGGCCAATCGAGACGTTGAAGTGTTGAAATACGGGTGCGCGTCCGTTTTTACGGGTTGTGCAGTCGGGTGGCGGAGAAAAGGGAAACATGCCAGAAGTCGGCTTACCGGATCAGGCCCGGGGCAATTCCACAATCGGAAAAGGCAGAAGCCTGACGGTTGCCCTCGCTTGTATTACAAAGCCGCTTCGGCAGGTCGTTTTGAAGGCGACCGTGTCGGTTTCCGCCGTTCTTGCCGCAATGCCTGCTTTCGCGCAGGGCGCTGATGGCGCGCGCATCGAGCTGCCTTTTGGCGGCGGCAGCGTCGGCGCCTTCGAAGTTATCCAGTTTTCCATGTTTGTCGGCGCCATGGGCGCGGCGCTGCTTTCCGCAGGCTGGCTCATTCGTGAGCGTTCGCGCGCTGCCAATGAAAACAAGGACCTGCGTTCAAAACTTTCCGATCTGAGCCTCACTGCGCAGCGCAACGAAGCGCTTCTCAATCTCAAGGATCAGCGGATCGTCGTCTGGGACGGTCATACGGTGCGGGCCGATGTGGTCGGGCAATTGCCGGATGAAAGCGGTGCGCCGCAGGATCGTTCGGCATTTCTGGCTTTCGGCCGCTGGCTGCGCCCGCAATCGGTGACGGCACTGGAACGCGCCGTCGCGTCGCTGCGCGAACATGCGCGCACCTTCGATCTGACGGTCGAAACCAATAATGGCACGCTGCTTGATGTTTATGGCCGCACGTCCGGCGGTCTGGCCGTCGCCCGCTTCTTCAGCCTGCAAGGCGTTCAGGCGGAACGCGCCGCACTTCAGGCGCAGAACCGCGAATTGTCGGAACGGGTTGAACTCCTGCGCCGCCTGTTGGAACGCATCGAGCAACCGGTCTGGGTTCGCGATGGCAATGGCCGCATCGAATGGGTCAATCAGGCCTATGCGCGTGCGGTGGATATGCCCGATACCAGCCAGGCGATCGCGGAAGGCCGTGAGCTTTTCGGCGCGCAGGCGCGGATCCGCCTGGAGCGGGATCGTTTTGCCGAGCCGGTTCTGCATGAGCAATTGCCGACAGTTGTGCGCGGCGATCGCCGAATTTTCGATGTGACCGATGTGAGCGCCGAGGGCGGTTCCGCCGGTCTCGGCTTTGATCTGAGCGAAGTCGAGCAGGTGCGCGAAGAACTGAGCCGCACGCTGAAAAGCCACGCTGAAACACTGGATCAGCTCTCCACGGCCGTGGCGATTTTCGATCCGGAGATGAAGCTCCAGTTCTTCAATCAGGCCTTTGCGAAGCTCTGGTCGCTCGATACGGCTTGGCTGGAAACCCAGCCGAGCAACACCTTGCTCTTCGACCGCCTGCGGTCCGAAGGCAAGCTGCCGGAACAGCCGGAATGGCGCAAATGGAAGGACGGCATGCTGTCCGCCTATCGCGCTGTCGAGCCGCAGGAGCATATGTGGCATCTGCCGGATACGCGCACGATGCGTGTGGTGGCAAATCCGCATCCGCAAGGAGGCGTGACCTGGTTCTTCGAGAATATGACAGAAAAGTTCGAACTCGAAGGCCGCTACAACACGCTGATCAAGGTTCAGGGCGAAACGCTGGATCATCTGGCTGAGGCCGTGGCGGTGTTCGGCTCCGATGGCCGCATGCGCCTTTCCAATCCGTCCTTTGCGGATCTGTGGTCATTGCCTGCTGCCATGGTCGTGGTGGGCACGCATATCTCCACGATTTCAAAGCTTTGCCGCGAACGCGGCGGAAGTGGTCTCTGGGACGATTTCGTGTCCTCGGTGACCGGTTTCCTCGACCAGCGTGACGGTCGCATGGGGCAGGTGGAGCTGGATGACGGTGTGATCCTGTCCTTCGCCGTGGTGCCGTTGCCCAAGGGGCAGACCATGCTCACCTTCATCGATGTGACCGATACGGTGCGCGTTGAGCGTGCCCTGAAGGAAAAGAACGAAGCGCTGGAACTGGCCGACCAGATCAAGAACGATTTCGTGCAGCACGTCTCCTACGAGCTGCGTTCGCCGCTGACCAACATTATCGGCTTTACCGAACTGCTGCAGACCCCGTCCTTCGGCTCGCTCAACGAGCGTCAGGTCGAATATCTGGAGCATATCAGCACGTCTTCCTCGGTCCTGCTGACCATTGTGAACGATATTCTCGATCTCGCGACCGTTGATGCCGGCATCATGGAGCTGGACATCGGCGATGTTTCGGTGGTGGAAGCGATTTCCGCTGCTGCTTCGCGGGTGAGCGAACGTCTGCGCGACCATGATATCGGCCTTGATGTCGATATTGCCGACGATGTCGATGTATTCAAGGCGGATGCCAATCGCGTGCGTCAGGTGCTTTTCAACCTTCTGTCCAACGCGACGAATTACGCGCCGGAAGGCTCGACTGTCACGTTGCAGGTTGCCCGTGAAGGGTCCGAAGTGGTCTTCTCTGTTCATGATGACGGGCATGGTATGCCGCCGGAAGTTCTGGACACTGTCTTCAAGCGCTTCCAGTCCTACCCCAATGGCGGGCGCAAGCGCGGTGCCGGGCTTGGTCTTGCTATCGTGAAAAGCTTCGTGGAGCTGCATGGCGGCAAGGTCGATATCGAGACCGGCGCGGGCAGGGGAACGACCGTCATCTGCCGCTTCCCGTCGGAGACACGCAGCTTCCGTGTTGCTGCCGAATAAGGTAAACGGTGCTAGGCTCAGGACTGACTAATTTGATGGAAATGGCACCTGAAATGACAAGAGTTGCCAGGAGAGATGTGAAGAACGGGGCGGTTCCCCCGGTCAAGCAGCTCGACGCAGCAGATCGCCAGTCATTTCGGTGTCCGAAGGATGTGGTCCATTCGCCCGGCTACATCGTCGAAAAGGCTAGAAAATGAACCACATTTCCTTCGCCTTTTCTCCGCGTATCCGAACGGATGGCCTCACACCATTTGCACCAAATTAGCCGGTCCTGAGCCTATGAGCGCCCAAACACAGATTCTCGAATCCTACCTGCCCGATGAAGCCGCCACACTCCGGTTTGGCGAGGACTTCGCTCTTGCTCTGCAAAAGGGCGATCTGGTCACGCTTTCCGGCGATCTGGGGGCGGGGAAGTCGTCGCTGGCACGCGCAATAATCCGCGCCATTGCTGACGATCCGGGGCTGGAAGTGCCAAGCCCGACCTTCACGTTGGTGCAGAGCTACGATGCGCTTCGTTTACCGGTCGCTCATGCCGATCTTTATCGCCTGTCGTCGGGAGAAGAACTCGACGAGCTGGGACTGGTCGAATTTCTGGATGATGGTGTTGTGCTTTCCGAATGGCCGGAACGCGGCGAGGGCTTTTTGCCCGAAGCGAATTTCTCGGTCACGCTTTCGCATGAAGGGGCAGGGCGGCGCATCGCCATTACCGGGCCGCAGGCGGCGATCAGCCGTCTGGAGCGTTCGCTGGCCATTCGCGCTTTCCTTGACCGTTACGACCGGCAGGGTGCCGAGCGGCGTTATCTGCAAGGCGATGCATCTCCGCGCAAATATGAAACGATCCGCACTGCGCATGGCGTCGAAATTCTCATGAATGCGCCGCAGATGCCCTATGATCCGCCGTTGCGTGACGGCAAGACCTATCGGCAGATTGCGCATCTGGCCGAAAATATCCTGGCTTTCGCGGCCATTGACGGGCTTCTGGCCGCGCATGGTTTTCGTGTGCCGGACATGCGCGCCGCTGATCTGGATGCAGGTTTTCTGGTTCTGGAAAATCTGGGCGTAGAGGGCATGCGTGCTGAATCCGGTGAGCCGGTGGCGGAACGCTACGAGGCGGCAGGGCGCTTTCTCGCGCATGTGCATGGTGTGGACTGGCCGAACCGCGTGCCGCTCGATGGCTACGCCGATCACCTGATTGCGCCTTTCGACCGTGATGCCATGATGATTGAGGTGAGCCTTGTCGGGCAGTGGTATGCGCCGCGCATGATGGGGCGGCAACTGACCGACGCTGAAAAGCAGGCTTACGAAGCCGCGTGGGACAGGGTGATTGTCGATATCGCTGATGTCGAACAGAGCCTTTTGCTGCGCGATTATCATTCGCCGAACCTGTTCTGGTTTCCGGAAGCCGAAGGCAAGGACAGGATCGGAACCATCGATTTTCAGGACGCGATGATCGGTCCCGCTGCATATGATGTGGCCTCGCTGGCGCTCGACGCGCGCGTGACGATCTCCGTCGAACTGGAGCAGGCGGTCGTGGCGGCTTATTGTGAGGAGCGCCGTCGCCTCGGCCATGCTTTCGACGAAGCTCTGTTCCGCAAGGCCTATGCGGCCATGGGCGCGCAACGCAATGCCAAGCTGCTCGGCCTCTTTGTGCGGCTTGATGAGCGCGACGGCAAACCGGCTTATCTCAACCATCTGCCGCGCATCCATGATTATCTCGGGCGTGTGCTTGTTCATCCGGTCATGGCGCCCGTGGCGGCATGGTTCCGCGAATTGGGGTTGATGCAGGAAGGGTTCGTGCGCAATGAAAATGCCTGAGACGGCCATGGTTCTGGCGGCGGGGCTTGGCAAGCGTATGCGCCCCATCACCGAGACAATTCCAAAGCCGCTGGTCAAAGTCGCGGGAAAGCCACTGATCGACTGGGGTCTGGACGCGCTGGAAGCTGTTGGCGTGCCCAACGCGGTGGTAAATGTCCATTATTTAGCCGACCAACTGGATACCTATCTCGCTGACCGCGCGGAGCCGCATATCGTCATTTCCGACGAGCGTGATCTGCTGCTCGATTCCGCAGGCGGTATCGTAAAGGCATTGCCACAGCTGGGAACGTCTCCGTTCTATCTTCTGAACGCCGATACATTCTGGGTGGGTGATACAGCGAAGCCCAATCTTACGGCTTTAGGCGAAGCCTGGGACGATACCTGCATGGATATCCTGCTGATGACGGCGGGGCTTGATCAGGCCACTGGTTTCGAAGGGAAGGGCGATTTCGTCGCCGATGATGCAGGCCGTTTGCGCCGTGCTCGCGATGTGCCCGGAACGCCGCTGATCTATGCCGGGGCTGGTATCATTCACCCGCGCATTTTTGCAGGTGCAACGCCTGAAGTGGCGTCGCTCAATCGATATTTCGATAAGGCCATCGCTGAAGGCCGTCTTTATGGTATGCCCATGGTGGGGCATTGGCTGACGGTCGGAACGCCAGAGGCCATAGCGCAAGCGGAGGCCGCACTTTCCGCACTGGTTTGAGCCAAGGTAATTGATGAAGGAGAGAAACAGCATGAGCAAAACAAAGCCAAGGCTGTTTTCCATTCCTTCCGGAACGCCCTTCCTGCCAGCCTTTGCCAAGGCCCTGCTTGAGGGAAGGCTGATCGAAGGTTTTCCCGGCAATCCAGCAGATCCTCTGGCACTGGCCAGCGCAACCATTTACGTTCCGACGCGTCGTGCAGCGCGTGCTCTGCGATCTGTTATCGTCGATATGAATCCGGCTAAGAGCGCTATTTTGCCAGCGATACGACCGCTGGGCGATGTGGATGAGGACGCGGCTTTTTTCAATGCTGGGGCGGCGGGCGTGTTCGACCTCAACCCGCCAATTGCAAAGGCCGAGCGGCTTTTGCTGCTGGCGCGTCTGATCCGTCCATGGCGTGAATCCCTGCCTGCCCATGTGCGTGCGCTGTTCGGCGTTGACGATGTATCGGTTCCGGCCACGACCGCCGATGCCATCTGGCTGGCCCGCGATCTGGCCGGGCTGATGGATCAGGTGGAAACCGATGGCGCGAAATGGAGTGAACTTGCCACGATCGCGCCGGACGATCTTGCCGACTGGTGGCGGGTGACGCTCGGTTTCCTCGATATCGTCACCAAGCTGTGGCCCGATATTCTGGCCGAGCGCAAGCTGTCCAATCCGGCAGCACACCGCAACGAGTTGATCTGGGGTGAGGTGGCGCGCCTGCGCGATAACCCACCTCCGGGGCCGGTCATCGCCGCTGGTTCAACGGGTTCCATTCCGGCCACCGCCGAACTGGTTTCCGTTATCGCCCATCTGCCGAATGGCGCAGTCGTTCTGCCGGGGCTTGATCGTGATCTGGACGATGATGCGTGGAAAATGCTGGGCGAGGCCGAGGACAATCCCTCGACCTTCGGACATCCGCAATATGGCCTGCACAAGTTGCTGCGTGCTATCGGGACTCTTCGCGAAGATGTCGAGCATATTGAGGATATGCCGACGCATGATCCCGAAAAGTTGACAGACTTTTCGGATGAGATCATGCGCAAGAAAAAATCGAAGCGTGTTCTGGAACGCGTTGTGAGTGAAGCGCTGCGGCCGGCGGAAACGACTGATGCGTGGGGTGCGCTCAGCCAACACCCGGATATGCAGCCGGATGTTCTTCTGGCTTCGGCCCACAAAATCGACCTCATTGAGGCGGCAAACGAACGCGAGGAAGCCCTGTCGGTGGCGCTGGCGCTGCGCAATGCCATTCACGAGGAGGGCAAGATCGCGGCGCTGGTGACGGCGGATCGCAATCTGGCGCGGCGCGTGGTTGGCGAACTGGCGCGTTTCGGCATTGATGCCGATGATTCCGGCGGGCGGCATTTGCGCGATGTAGAGACCTCGACGCTTCTGCGCCTGACGGTCGAAACGGTGTTCAATCCCGGCGATCCGGTGGCCTTGCTGGCGCTGGTGAAGCACCCTTTGCTGCGGCTGGAAACACCGCGCATCGACCGGCGTCTGGCTGGCGAAACGCTGGAGCTTGTTGCCTTTCGCGGCGGCACGGGCCGCGCTTCGGTCACTGATCTGCCAGCTTTTTTCGATCGACGACTGGAAGAAAGCGCCAACCAGTCCTGGCGTCCGGCATGGCACGACAGTATCACGCCGGAGATGATCGCCGCCGCGCGCGGTCTTTGCGAAAACCTGTCCCAGGCTGTTGCGCCGTTGGCGCCTTTCGCGACAACAAGCCGACGAACCAATATTGCTGAGATAGCACGGGCAACAGCTGAAGCCATTGAGAACATGGCGCGCGATGAAAACGGCAGTGTCGCGGCCTTCTATTCCGGTGAGCGCGGCGAAAAGGTTGCCTCCTTCCTGCGCGGTCTGGTTTCGAGCGAGTCGGAACTGGATTTCGAAGCCAGCGAATGGCCTGCAATTCTGGATGCACTGATGGCTGGCGAAACGGTCAAGCCGCATCCGGGCGGTCATCCGCGCGTCTTCGTCTGGGGTGCGCTCGAAGCGCGGCTGCAGACGGTCGACACGGTGGTGATCGGCGGTCTGAACGAAGGCAGCTGGCCTGCCAAGACCCGCAACGATCCCTTCATGTCGCGCCCGATGAAAGCGATGATCGCGCTTGATCCGCCAGAGCGGCGCACTGGCCTTGCCGCGCATGATTTCCAAATGGCGCTTGGCATGGACCATGTGGTGCTGTCGCGCTCGCAGCGTTCCGACAACGCACCAACGGTGACATCGCGCTGGTTGCAGCGGCTGGAAACTGTGCTGGGTGCGGATGTGACAAAGGAAATGCGCCAGCGTGGCCAGCGTTTCCTGCACTGGTCGCGGGAGATTGATCGTGCACCGGATGTACCTTTCGTCAAGAGGCCTGAGCCTGCGCCGCCGGTTGCAGCGCGGCCCAAACATTTCTCCGTCACGGAAGTGGAAACACTGCGTCGCGATCCTTACGCGATTTTCGCCAAGAAAATTCTCAAGCTGCGTCCGCTGGAGCCATTGATTCGTGATCCGGCGGCGGCGGAACGCGGCACGCTGTTCCATGACATTCTTGGACATTTCACGCAGGAAAATATCGATCCGCTGGCTCCCGATGCCGCCGAGCGTTTGATGGAACTGGGGCGCATCCTGTTTGCCGATATGGATTTGCCGACCGAGATCGAAGCCGTCTGGTGGCCGCGTTTCACGGCGCTGATCCCCCAGTTTCTCGAATGGGAGCGGGAGCGCGCCTATAATGTACAGACACGGTTTGCGGAAATCGCCTCGGATAAACGGGAGATCGAAAACCTTGGTATCACCCTTTCAGGCCGCGCTGACCGTATCGATCTGATGCGGGACGGCACCGCGGATATCATCGACTATAAAACCGGCTCTACGCCTTCGCCGCGTCAGGCGCATGTCCTCCTGTCGCCGCAGCTGGCGCTGGAGGCTGCTCTTCTGGTGCGCGGCGCATTCCGCGAGGTGGGCTCTGTTCGGGCGTCGGATCTCACCTATGTGCGGCTTCGTGCCGGGGGCGAGGTGAAACCGGAATCCATCTTGAAGATCAGCAGACCGCCATCGGAAAAAACCGCACCCGCTTTGGGTGAAGAAGCGTGGCAACGCCTTGCGCAATTGCTTGCTGAATATCAGAAGCCGGATAAGGGTTATCTTTCGCGCGCGCTACCGTTCCGTGAAACTGACCTGACGGGCGACTATGATCACCTTGCACGTGTGCTGGAATGGTCCGCTGGCGGCGATGCCGGTGGGGAGGGCGGCGAATGAAGAAGAAACTCTATATCCCGCCGGAAACCATCGACGCACAGACACGGGCAGCCGATCCCGCCGCCTCTGTCTGGGTGTCGGCCAACGCCGGATCTGGAAAGACGCATGTTCTGACCGAACGCGTTATCCGCCTGTTGCTCGAAGGGACCGATCCCTCGAAAATTCTCTGCCTCACCTATACGAAGGCTGCGGCAGCCGTGATGCAGAACCGTGTTTTTGCGCGTCTGTCGGAATGGGCGGTGCTGCCGGATAGTGAACTGGCCGAGCGGTTGAAATCGCTTGAAGGTCGCAGGCCGGGCGCTCCCCGTCTCGCGGTGGCACGGCGGCTGTTCGCCCGCGCACTGGAAACGCCGGGCGGCCTGAAAATTCAGACCATCCACGCGTTTTGCGAAGCCATCCTGCATCAGTTTCCACTTGAGGCGAATATCGCCGGTCATTTCGAGATGATGGACGACCTGATGCAGGCAGCACTCGTGGGCGAAGCACGGCGTCAGCTGCTCGAAACCGCGCATGGCGGCGGCGATACGGATATTGCAGCGGCCTTTGCCGATGTCTTGCAGGCATCAGGCGAAATGGGGCTGCAGTCGCTGCTGGACGAGGCTGTAAACCGGCGTAACGGCCTACAGCGCTATATCGCCGAGTTGGGCGTCGCCGAAACGCGTGTCGAGACTCTGCATCGCGCCTTTGGCTTCGATCCGGATGAGCGCGAAAGCGATATTCTGGCTGAACTCTGGCCGGTCCCTGAATTTTCCGATGACGCGCTCGATCTCATTCTTTCGATCCAGAAGGGTGCGGCGCGTGCGCATGATTTTGCGCTACAGCTGAAGCGCTACGACAAAGTGAGCGCCGCCCGTGACCGCGAGGCCGTGCTGCGCGCTGCATTTCTGAAAAGCACCGGAGAGCCGAAATCAGGTGGCTATGTCGGTTCGGCGGCAGTGAAGAAACTGCTGCCGGAATTCGAGGAGGCGTTCGATGGCGCTGCTGCCCGTGTTGAAATGGGGCTCGACCGGCTGAAGGAATTGCGTCTCGTGCGGCTCAATCTGGCTGCGCTGACGCTGATCGATGATCTCCTGCAACGCTATCATGATCTCAAGCGCAAGCGCGGCCTGCTCGACTTTGAAGATCTGATCACGCGAACCGTGGCGCTGCTCGCCCGCGATGGGGCAGGGCAGTGGGTGCAGTACAAGCTTGATCGCGGCATCGATCATATCCTCGTTGATGAAGCGCAGGATACCAGCCCCGACCAGTGGCAGGTCATTCGCATGCTGTCGGAGGAGTTTTTTGCCGGTCTCGGCCAGCGCAATCTGCAACGCACGCTGTTTGCCGTCGGCGACGAAAAGCAGTCGATCTATTCGTTCCAGGGGGCCGTGCCGGAGGATTTTGCCGCGCAGGGCCGCTCAGTCAGTCTTCGCGCAGGCGATGCCGATCTGAAATTCGAGCGCGTCAGTCTCAACTTCTCGTTCCGCTCGGCTCCTGATGTGTTGCAGGCGGTGGATGAAGTGTTTGCAAGACCGGAAGCCAATCGTGGGCTTGCGGGCGCTACGGTCCACGATGCCATTCGCGCCGACGCGCCAGGCGAAGTGGAAATCTGGGATATGTTGACGCCGGAAGCGGTGGAAGAGCCGGATGACTGGCGCGTGCCTGTCGATTATCTTGCGGCACCCGCCGTGCGACTGGCCGAACAGATCGCCGCCACCATTCGCTACTGGCTGGATAGAGGCGAACCCATACCGGGTCAGAACCGGCGCATCGCGCCGCGTGATATCATGGTGCTGGTGCGCAAGCGTGATCAGTTCATGCCTGCCTTGTCACGGGCGCTGAAGAACCTTGGCGTGCCTGTGGCCGGTGCGGACCGTCTGCGCCTCACCAGCCATATCGCCATTCAGGATCTGATGGCGCTCGGGCGTTTCGTTTTGCAGCCCTCGGATGATCTTTCGCTGGCTTCGCTTCTCAAAAGCCCGCTCTTCGGCTGGGATGATGACAGGCTGTTTGCGCTCGCTTATCCGCGTGGGTCAGGCTCGACGCTGTTCGAGCATCTCTATCGCGTCTCGCGTGACGATGAGGCGCTTGGCGCGATCCACAAGACCTTGAGCCGCTGGCGCGGCATGGCCGACACGATGCCAGTTTTCGAGTTCTATGCGCGCATTCTAAGCGCCGACGGCGCGCGCCGAAAGCTTCTGGCGCGGCTTGGGCCGGAAGCGGGCGACATTATCGACGAGTTTCAAAACTACGCGCTTTCTGCCGAGCGTGCGGGTCTGCCGGGCTTGCAGGCTTTCCTTGAAACGCTGGATGCAGCCTCGCCGGAAATCAAACGTGAGCTGGATCAGGGCCGCAACGAAGTGCGCCTCATGACGGTCCACGCGGCCAAAGGCCTTGAGGGTGCGGTGGTGTTTCTGGTTGATCCCGGCAGCGCCGTCTGGACCGGAAGCCGTGCGCCAAAGCTGATCCCCTATGATCTGCCGAACGATGGTGCGCCAGTGAAAGGCTATCTCTGGCAGCCGAATGGCGGGTGGCAGACCGGCTTTACCGCTTCACGTGTCGAAGAGCTGAAAGTCCGCGCTGAGGAAGAATATCGCCGCCTGCTTTATGTCGGCATGACGCGCGCCGAAGACCGCCTCATCATCTGTGGCTATCGCGGCACGCGCGAGAGCGGTGAGACATGGCACCGGCTTGCCGAGGACGCGCTTGCCATCAAATCCGAGACCTTCGTGCATCCCGTGCAAGGTGTCGCCGCCCGGCGCTACCGCAACACGCCACGCGGATTGACGGAAATTATCGAGCCGGATCAGGCAAAGGCGACCCCATTGCCCGATCTGCCGCCGGAATATCTGCTGCCGGTGAAGCCCGAAGCGGGTCTCCCGCGTCCTCTTGCGCCTTCTGGTGCATCAGCATTGATCGAGGCGGATGAAGAGCCGCCGCTTGACGTCAGCTCGCCTGTGCTCGGGGATATCGTCGGTGACGGTGCGCCCGGCTTTGCCTTGCGACGCGGCACGGCCATCCACATGCTGCTGCAATATCTGCCTGAAGTTCCGGAGGGAGAGCGGGAAAAGCTGGCGGAAGATTATCTCGCCCGGATAGCGGGTGACTGGCCGGAGGCCGAGCGCCACAATGCCGTTCTGAGCGTGAAGGCTATACTGGGTGATCAGCGATTTGCACCGGTTTTCGCGTCTGGTTCCCGTGGCGAAGTTGCAATCATGGGCACGATCAATCTTGGCGGGCGCGATCATGCCGTGTCCGGTCAGGTCGATCGTATCAGTGTTGACGAGACCCGCGTGCTCGTCGTCGACTATAAGACCAACAGGCCGCCGCCAAAGACCGTCGAGGCGGTTCCATTTGCCTATCGTGCACAGCTCGCACTTTATAAGGCGCTGCTGGAGCCGCTCTATCCGGGGCGGGTCGTGGAAACAGCATTGCTTTTTACCGAGGGACCGTTCCTTTTGCCGCTGTCTGATACTGTGCTTGATGAAGCCATGCAGGCGCTGAAAGACTCTCAAGGAAAGTTCAATAACTAGAACTTGACGGATGGCAGCAGACACGCCACATGATATAGCGAAGAAAGAGCGGATTGCGTGTGAGTCTGTGAAGATGTCTGCCGTTCTTACCAATGTAGAGGATAGCCCTATGGCAACCGTTAAGGTCGATAACAGCAATTTTCAGTCGGACGTTCTTCAGTCGAACGAGCCGGTCGTGGTGGATTTCTGGGCGGAATGGTGCGGTCCATGCAAGATGATCGCTCCGGCGCTTGATGAGATCGCTGCGGAAATGGCAGGTCAGGTCAAGATCGCCAAGGTCAACATCGATGAAAATCCGGAACTCGCAGCCCAGTTCGGTGTGCGCTCGATCCCGACGCTCCTGATGTTCAAGGACGGCGAACTCGCCGCCAATATGGTTGGCGCTGCTCCGAAGAGCCGCCTTGCCGACTGGATCAAGGCTTCTGCCGCTTAATCAGAGCGCATCCCGAAAACTGTGAAACAGTTTTCGGATAAGATGCGTGTTAAAACGGCATAACAGCATTCCAATAAAAAACCCGGCCTTGGTGCCGGGTTTTTTATTGCTTGAAGAAGCCCGCGTGGGCTTATTTCAACTTCTTCTTGATGTCGGTGTTGCCGGTATTAATCGGCTTGCATTCGTCATGCGTGCCCAGAATATAGTATTTGCCATCGGCAGAAGGATTCGTGCCGATAGCGCAAAATGGCATTACCTTAGTGCGAATTCCCTTTGTGTAGGCTCCGTTTGTGGTACTCGCAGCAAAAGAAGATGTAGCCGAAAAGCTCAAAAATATAATTGTTGAAATAATAATTGTATTTCGCATTTAAATATCCATTATTAAAAATACAATCAGTAATTAATGGATATAAATAAAAGCGAAAGAGTGATTAATAATTATCTCATAATATTCTAATTTTATTAGGTGGGTGGTGTATTGTTCTCTTCCAATACTTCGCCAGCTAGATAAAGCGAGCCACCAATCAGGATGCGCGGCGGGATTTCATCGGCAGGCCATGTATCGTGCAGGAGCTTCAGCGCATTGGCGACCGAGTGGACCGGTTCGGCTGACAGACCAGCCTTTTGGGCCGATACGGCCAGCGCATCGTTCGGTATGCCTGCATCGCTGGATGGGATCGGCACGGTGAAGACATGGCGCGCCATGCCCGCAAAAGCCTCAAAATAGCCGACAGGGTCCTTGGTGTTGATCATGCCGGTAATCAGGAACAGCGGACGCGCATTGCGTTCTTCGAGATCGCCGAAAGCTTCCGCGATCACTGCGCCTGCACCCGGATTGTGACCACCGTCGAGCCAGATTTCCGACGTTGCCGGTGCGAGATCGACCAGTGTTCCGTGGGTCAGCCGCTGCATGCGCGCGGGCCAATCCACAACCATCAGCGCTTTTTCGACGGCCTTGTCGGGGAGGTTGAAGCCCGCAAGCTGCACTGTTTCGATAGCGGCGGCGGCATTGGCAATCTGGTGACGGCCGGGCAGGCGCGGAAGCGGCAGATCAATCAGCCCGTCTTCGTTCTGGAAGACCATGCGGCCATGTTCTTCAAAGGCCAGGAAATCCTGTCCGTACACTGATACAGGGCAGCCCAGACGATCCGCCGTGGAAACGAGCACTTCCCGCGCCGCATCGAAAGGCTGAAAGCCGACAACAACCGGGCAATCCTTCTTGATGATCCCGGCCTTTTCGGCGGCGATCAGCTCCACGCGGTCGCCAAGAAAAGCCTGATGGTCGATGGAGACCGGCATGATCAGCGATACGGCAGGTTCGGGAATGACGTTGGTCGCGTCAAAACGACCGCCAAGGCCGACTTCCATGATGACGACATCGGCGGGATGCTCGGCAAACAGCACAAAGGCTACGGCGGTGAGAATTTCAAAGACCGTAATGTGCTGGCCGCCATTGGCAGTCGCAACGCGCTCGATGGCATCGGCCAGTACATCGTCCTCGACCAGCTTGCCGCCGCCGGGCGCAGCCAGACGATAGCGCTCGTGCCAGTTGACCAGATGCGGAGAGGTGTGGACGTGGACGTCAAAGCCGCCCGCCTCAAGAATGGCGCGGCAGAAGGCGGTCGCCGATCCCTTGCCGTTGGTCCCGGCAATATGGATCACTGGCGGTAGTTTGAGATGCGGATTGCCAAGCCTCTCCAATAGACCGCGAATGCGGTCCAGAGAGAGGTCAAATCCTTTCGGATGCAGTTGCATTAGCCGCTCGATAGCGGCAGCCGCCTTGCCTGCCACGATCTGGCTGCCCATGTCAGGCCGCCTTGCTATCGCTATCCGGCTTTGGCGATACCGGGCTGTCGGTGTTGGCCGGCTGTTTGGTCATGATTTTCAGGAGACGTGCAATCGTTTCCTTCAGCTCGGTGCGTGGCACAACCATGTCCACCATGCCGTGCTCCATCAGATATTCAGCGCTCTGGAAGCCTTCCGGCAGCTTTTCGCGGATGGTCTGTTCGATCACGCGCGGACCGGCAAAGCCGATCAGTGCGCCCGGCTCGGCAATGTGAATGTCGCCCAGCATGGCGTAGGAAGCTGTCACGCCACCTGTGGTCGGGTTGGTGAGCACGACGATGTAAGGCAGGCCTGCTTCTTTCAGCATTTCCACGGCAACGGTGGTGCGCGGAAGCTGCATCAGCGAGAGAATACCTTCCTGCATGCGCGCGCCGCCCGATGCTGCGAACAGAACCAGCGGACGCTTCAGCTCAATGGCCTTTTCGAAGCCCTGAATGATCGCTTCGCCAGCGCCCATGCCGAGCGAGCCGCCCATGAAGCCGAAATCCTGCACGGTGGCGACAATCGGCAGGCCTTCGACGGTGCCGAGGCCATTGACGATGGCATCGTCCATGCCAGTGCGGGTGCGGTAATCCTTGAGGCGGTCGATATATTTCTTCTCGTCGCGGAATTTCAGCGGATCAACCGGAACCTTCGGTGCGTCGAGCGTGGTATATTCGCCATTGTCGAAGAAGAAGCGCAGGCGGTCTTTCGCCTTGATGCGCATGTGATGGCCCGAAGACGGGATCACGAACTGGTTGCTCTCCAGATCCTTGTGAAACACCATCTCGCCGGTCGACGGATCCTTGATCCAGAGGTTTTCCGGCATTTCGCGACGACCAAGCATCGAATTGATCTTCGGACGAACGTAGTTGGTGATCCAGTTCATGACGTTTGGTTCCGTTTCTTGTTCTTCGACGGCAAGCAGTTCCGACAGAAAGTGCGGGCGTCTTTGCGCCCGCTTATGCGGAAAAGCAACTCTACCCGCTTAAATGGACGATTTATTGGGCGGCTTCAAGGCGTGTTGTGCGAACGCTTTGCGCCAGTGCACCGACAAGTTTGCTCACAGCGGCCACAGGATCGCCCTTAAGGGCACCTTCCGGCGTCAATTCACTGGCCACCGCATTGACGATTGCCGTGCCAACGACAACGCCATCCGCATGGGCGGCAATGGCAGCAGCCTGTTCCGGCGTCTTGATGCCGAAGCCGACGCAGATCGGCAGATCGGTGCTCTTCTTGATGTGACGCACCGCGTCGCCGACGCGCGCCGTATCGGCGATGGCCGAGCCCGTGATGCCGTTCATCGAGACGTAATAGACGAAGCCCGATGCATTATGCAGAACCTTCGGCAGACGGTTGTCGTCGGTGGTCGGCGTAGTCAGGCGAACGAAGTTGATACCGGCTTTCATGGCCGGGACGCAAAGCTCAGCATCCATTTCCGACGGCAGATCAACAATGATCAGGCCATCAACGCCGGAAGCCTTGGCATCGGCGAGAAAGCGCTCGACGCCATAGATATAGATCGGATTGTAATAGCCCATCAGCACGATCGGGGTCGTGTCGTCTTCCTTGCGGAATTCGGCTGCCATGTAGAGCGTCTTGGTCAGCGACTGTCCGGCTTTCAGGGCGCGCAGACCAGCAGCCTCGATAGCCGGGCCGTCAGCCATCGGATCGGAAAAGGCCATGCCCAGCTCGATCACATCCGCACCGGCCTTCGGCAGCGCCTTCATGATCTTGAGCGAGGTTTCGAGGTCGGGATCGCCACCCATGAAATATGTGACCAGCGCCGGACGGCCTTCGGTCTTCAATGCGGCGAATTTGGTGTCGATGCGAGTGGTCATACCGTGCCCCGTGGCAAAGTGCGCGCAAGATAATCGGCGATGGGTTTGCCGGACATGGCCGTCTCCATCCAAGCGCGCCGTTCAAAGTCAATAATTCCGAGTTCCCAGACGCAGGCCATCAGCAAAGGCTGTGCGGGCATGAATTCGATCTCGTCGCCGAGTTCGGACTGCCACAGCATTTCCGTTGCGATGCCGCCTTCCAGCCACCAGTGGAGCAGAAGCCACAGGCTTTCCTCACCCTGATGGAGAATGGCGAAACCGGCGTCCTGATGCGGCAGGGCTTCGAGCCTTGCCGCAGCATTTGCGATCTGCCTGCGGGCGATGCCCACCGCAGCTTCGGCAAGCGGATTGGAAGGGTCCGCTTCAATGATGTTGAGCTTGATCGTCGCCGGGCCGCATTCCGTCAGCCCGTCGAACCATGCGGCGCGCGGTCTGTAGGTGGAAAGCTCGGCAGCGTCTTTGCCCATTCTGTCCTCAGATATCCATGCCGAGCAGCTTGCCGACCGTGTGGACGTCCTTGTCGCCACGGCCAGACAGGTTGACGATCATGATCTGGTCCTTGCCCATGGTTGGCGCCATCTTGACGGCCTGCGCAATGGCATGGGCGGATTCGAGCGCCGGAATGATGCCTTCGACGCGGGTTGCAAGCTGGAAGGCATCCAGTGCTTCCGTGTCGAGGATCGGCACGTAATCGACGCGACCCGAATCCTTGAGCCAGGAATGTTCCGGGCCAACACCCGGATAGTCGAGACCGGCGGAAACCGAATGGCCTTCGAGAATCTGGCCGTCTTCATTCTGGAGCAGATAGGTGCGGTTGCCGTGCAGAACGCCGGGACGACCCGCGCTCATCGATGCGCAATGCTCGTCACCGTCGAGACCGTGACCGCCTGCCTCGACGCCGACGATCTTGACTGATGCGTCGTCGAGGAAAGGATGGAACAGGCCGATGGCGTTGGAACCGCCGCCGACAGCCGCGATGATGACATCCGGCAGACGACCTTCCTGTTCGAGAATCTGCTGACGGGCTTCCGTGCCGATGACCGACTGGAAGTCGCGGACCAGTTCCGGATAAGGATGCGGACCGGCAGCCGTGCCAATCAGGTAATAGGTGTCTTCAACATTCGTGACCCAGTCGCGAAGCGCTTCGTTCATCGCGTCCTTGAGCGTGCCGTTGCCAGCCGTGACCGGCTTCACTTCGGCACCCAGCAGCTTCATGCGGAACACATTCGGCTTCTGACGTTCAACGTCCGTTGCACCCATATAGACGACGCAAGGCAGGCCGAAACGTGCCGCGACGGTGGCTGATGCAACGCCGTGCTGGCCAGCGCCGGTCTCGGCGATGATGCGCGTCTTGCCCATGCGCTTGGCCAGCAGAATCTGGCCGAGGCAGTTGTTGATCTTGTGGCTGCCCGTGTGGTTCAGGTCTTCGCGCTTGAAGTAAATCTTCGCGCCGCCCAAATGCTTGGTCAGGCCTTCAGCAAAATACAGCTTGGAAGGCCGACCAGCATAATAGGTCGAAAGGGCGGAAAGCTCGGCCTTGAATTCAGGATCGTTCTTGGCCGTTTCATAGGCCTCCTGCAATTCGAGGATCAGCGGCATCAGCGTCTCGGCGACGAAACGTCCGCCGAAAATACCGAACATGCCCTCTTCATCCGGGCCTGTCTTATAAGAATTGGGTTCAACCGGCTTGTTCAACGCTTCCGCTCCGTCATGTTCAGGCCACTCCTGTCTGGGTATGTCTGGCGGACGGTGATACATCCGCATCGGCGACAGCCTGGAAAAAATCTTCAATGAGACGCACGTCCTTTTCGCCCGGTGCGCGCTCGACGCCAGACGATATGTCGATGCCCGGCGCGTGCGTCTCGTGCAGCGCCTCGGCAATGTTGCCAGCGTTCAATCCACCGGAAAGCATGTAATCGACATCCGCGTCAAGCGCATCGAGCAGGCCCCAATCGAAGGAGACCCCGTTGCCGCCCGGCAATTCCGATCCCTTCGGCGGTTTGGCGTCGAACAGGAAGCGGTCGGCAATGCCCTTATAGGGTGCGATAGCGGCCAGATCGTCAGCGCTGCGGATCGCAAAGGCCTTCATGACCGGCAGGCCGTAGCGCTCTTTTACAAAGCGCACACGCTCCGGCGTTTCATGACCATGCAGTTGCAGAATATCCGGTTTTACGGCGCTGACGATTTCGTCCAGCATCGCATCGTCGGCATCAACGGTCACGGCAACAACTTTGGCCCGACCAAGCGCGGCAGGGCGCAGCGCGGCTGCGGCATCGGGTGCGATATTGCGGGGGCTCTTTGGAAAAAAGATAAAGCCGATATGCGTCGCACCGCCGTCGAGAGCGGCAGCGACAGTATCAGGCGTTTTCAGCCCGCATATCTTGATATCCAAAGCCATGGGTTTCCCGTCGCACAAAACGAGGCGCTTCTCAAGCCGTTCGCACCTATTCGCAACTAATCTCTGACGGTATGTCCGTCAAAACCGCGTGCGATCAGGAAATCATACGCTTCCATGACCTCCATGGGAACAGCCTGCGCAATCTGGTAGCCTTTGGCCGGATAGTCCAGAATGCGCTCCAGATCGCCGGTCATCTCGTTGATGAGCATCTCCAGCGGATAGGAAGGTGTCGGCTGTTCTTCGAAGGAAAGGAGCGGCGCCGTTACGCTGGCCTTTGCTTCCGGCCATTGCCGCGCGACGGTGGCGTGGACGCGGCGTTGTGTCTGCGGCTTGGTGACGAAAATCGGGCTGATCACGCCCGGCAGCATTTTTTCGAGCGAGAACCGGATGTTCTCACCAATATTGGTGGCGTTCGGTTCGATGGTGATTGCCTCTTCGGGCACACCGCGCCGCATTGCCACTTCGGCAAAGGCTTCCGCCTCGCTGGCGGGGTAAAGGTTTTCGGTCCAGTGACCGCTTTTGCCGGTGAAGATCACCAGCGGGGCCATGCCTTCGAGATAGAGATCGGCGGCGCGCTCCGCCACGCGCAGATCGTAGCTGCCCAGTCCGATGATCACATCGGATGCCGGAATGGGATCGTAAATGCAGTGGTAGTCCCACAGCACCTTGGCGGCGGTCAGTATCGATGGGTTCATGTAAAGTCTATAGCCTGTAATGCGCTGCCATTTCGCTTCAGCCACGCCTTGCAGCGTTCCGTATCGGGGCAAAGCTCCTGACAGAGTTTCCAGAATTGCGGCCCATGATTCATCTCGATCAGATGCGCGACTTCATGAGCGACGAGATAGTTGATGACGGCCGGGGGTGCCATGCCGATACGCCATGAAAAGGAAAGAACGCCATCCGAGGTGCACGAACCCCAGCGGCTCTTGGTGTCCTTGAAGCGGACAGCCTTGGCCTTGCGCCCGACAGTCGCCGTATGGCGTACCACCAGCGTTTCGATATCCCGCTTCACCTGCCCTTTGAGATAATCGGCCAGACGGCGCGGCAAATGACTGGGATCGCCATGAACCAGCAGCACATTGCCTTCAAGAAGGTCGACTGTGCCGCGTCCGGGCTGATGCATGATGAGGTGCGGCACGCCGCGAATGGGAATTTTCACACCGGGACGCACACCGGGTTGATCCGGCAGTTTGGTGATGCGGCTTTCGATCCAGCCCTGATGGCGCTTGAGAAAGCTCTGTACTTCGCGCTCGGGCAGGCCGGGCGGGACAGTGATGCGCAGTCCTTTTCCGCCAGCTTCGATGCGCAGTGTCAGCCGTTTGGCGCGCGGGTTTTCGAACACACGTAACGGCAGCTCGCGACCCGCCACCGCATGGATGCGTTCGCTCCGGACAGTCGCCGTATTGGCTGATGCCCTGTTGCCGCTGATTTGCCGAAGGAAGGATAAGCCCATCGCTTAAGAATAAGCGATTCGTGTGAAAAGCCAGACAAAAAAGCTCTTTTAAGCAAAACGGCGCGGTAAAATCGCGCCGTTTCGAGAGATTTCAGGGTGTTATACCCTATCAAAGATCAGTGATGTCGTTCTTGCCACCCTTGGCTGGCGTCTTCTTGGCAGCAGCGCGACGCTCGGCCATGAAGCGGTCGAACTCTTCCTTGTCGCGTGCGCGGCGAAGCTCAGCGGCATAGGATTCGAATTCGGCGCGGGCTTCGTCAAGCTTGCGGCGCTCTTCGGCAAGGCGGTCCAGTTCTTCGCGACGCCAGTCGTCGAAGGCTGCATTGCCGGTTGCGCTGCCAAAGTTGAAGCTCTCGCTCTTGCGGCAGTTGCGGAAAGAACCGAACATGGAATCGGTCTTCTCGTTGACGCCGCGCTTGAACCCTTCGAGGCGGTCGCCCCAAAGAATATAGGCGAGCATGGCAAGGCCAAGCGGCCAGAAGAGAAAGAAGCCGAGCACCATCAGCGCAATCGTGGCTGGCGTCCATGCCGGTCGGATCAATGCGGAATTGGTCATGGTCTGCTCCATAATAATCAGGCCTGCCAAGTCCACATCATGCGGACATTTGTGTCTGGCGGCTTGATTTCGAATTGGTGAAGGGATTGCGGCATTTCAAGAATGTCGTAATCCGATTCCACTTCGTTTCAGGCAGGGTCCAAGCTAACTAATGTGATTATCTCGAAATTTTTTTGCGAAAATGTTCGAGAAAAGTAACGGCAAGCCCGGCAATCAGGGCCCAGAAGGCGGAGCCGACCCCGAAAAATGCCATGCCGGAGGCGGTGACAGCGAAGGTAATCGTGGCTGCGAGGCGCTCCGGTTCGTCTTTCAGGGCCAGTGACATGGCATTGATGAACGGGCCGGTCAGGGCAAGACCGGCGGCCAGCGCGATCAGCGTTGTTGGCAAGACGGCGAAGATCGCGACCAGCGATGCGCCGAACAAAGCGAATATTACATAGATTGCCGCGTAGACGGGGCCGGTCAGCCAGCGCTTGGTCGGATCTGGATGCGCGTCGGGATTGGTGCAGAGCGCTGCCGAAATTGCTGCCAGATTGGTGGTCGATGCGCCGAAGGGTGCGGACAGAATGGAGAACAAGCCCGTCACGCGCAGGCAGGCGCTGGTCGGCGGCTCATAGCCGGATGCGCGCAGCACTGCGAAACCGGGCAGGTTCTGCGAAGCCATGGTCACGAGATAGAGCGGCAAGGCGAGGCCGATCATCGCGCCCAGATGAAATTCCGGCCAGACGAGGGTGAGCGTCGAGATTTCCGGTGCGGGCAGGGTTGGCGAGCGACCAGAAACAAGCGCGAAGATCATGCCGACCACCAGAACCGCGATGACCGCCAGCGATGGGTTGAAGAGGCGGATCAGGAAGAACAGCGCCACCAGCGGCAGGACGAAAACAGGATCGAAGGGGACGGTCTTTGCGGCAGCGATGACGAAGCTGAGCAAGACGCCCGCAAGCATGCCGGAGGCAACCGATGCGGGTATGCGTGACACCAGCACCGACAGTTGGCGGATCAGTCCGGTGGCAATCAACGCCAGCGCCGTCACGATGAAGGCGCCGACCGCTTCGGCCATGGTGAAACCGGCGCTCGCACCGATCAGCGCCAGTCCGGGTGTCGACCATGCCGCGATGATGGGCATGCGATAGCGCGTGCTCAGCCAGGCGGAAGAGGCGGCGATCGAAAGGCAGATGGCCGTGACCCAGCTGGCCGTTTGGGCCTGGGTTGCGCCTAGAACCTGTGCGGCGGCGATGATCAGCGCCAGCGTGCCGCCGAAGCCGACAATGGCAGCAACCGCCGATGACGCGATGACCGAAAAGCGCATGATGATGCCCCGTTATGCTGTTGCCCGTTATTGTGTTGCGGCTACGCGTTCTGCCAGACCGGAAACCGTGCGGATGAGAAGATCGAGATCCTGCGGCCGCGACAGCCGGTGGTCACCGTCACGCACAAGCGTCAGTGTCACATCGTCAACCGGCAGATGCTCCACGAGCGTCAGCGCATGTCTATAGGGCACATCCGGGTCTTGCATGCCTTGCAGAATATGCACCGGGCAACCCGTTTCGATAATGCCCTTGAGCACGAGGTTCTTGCGACCGTCTTCGATCAATGCACGTGTGTAGACATAAGGATTGGGCGAATAGTCTGAAGGCTCTTCGAAATAGCCCTTTTCCTGCAAGTCACGCTTCTGCGCGTCGGAAAGGCTCGGCTCGACAAGCGCCGCCGTGAAATCGGGGGCAGGGGCGATCAGCACAATACCCGCAGGCGATTTGCCTTGCTTCTTCAGTTCCTGCGCCATGCGCAGCGCGATCCAGCCGCCCATGGATGAGCCGACGAGAATCTGCGGGCCCTTTGCATAGTGATGGTAGACGGCAAGGCTTTCGTTGAGCCAGCGTGAGATCGTGCCCTCGTTGAAGTCGCCACCGGATTCGCCATGACCGGAATAATCGAGCCTCAGCGCGCTGTGGCCAGTCTTTTCGGCCCATTGGTCGAGAACCACAGCCTTGGTGCCAAGCATGTCGGAGCGATAGCCACCCAACCAGACGACGCCGGGCTGATTTTTGCCCTCTCTGTGGCGAACAGCGATCTTCGCGCCGTCCACGTCAAGAAATTCCGGCAGCAATTCCTGCTCCACGTCTGGCCCCGCATTGCTCATTTGAGTCTCCCGATAATTGGGATGTCTTTTGCCATGTCTTGTGGAGCGTGGAAACCCGCGCGATTGACCCAAGCGTTTGGCGCACCTTGAAATTGAAGGAAATGTGACCGATATGTCGCTTTTCGCCCCCGATTTAGCTCTTTATCACGTGGGGGTGATTTTTCCTGTCAAAGATGCTATTGACTTCGCCGCTTGCTTGACGACATTTCCGCGTTCAACTGCGGTTTGATCGGGGATATGTCGTGTAAGCGACAAAAGTTCTTGCCGTATGAACGTTAACAATCAGGAGATAACGACCATTCGCCGACCGTTCAGAGCGACGCCGGTCCAGAAAGACGGACCGCGCTCCAACCGTGACATCCGGGTTCCCCGGGTCCAGCTTATCGATGCCGAAGGCCAGAACCACGGTGATGTTTCCATTCAGGAAGCTATCGCCATGGCAGAGGAAGCGGGCCTCGATCTCGTTGAGATCGTGCCGAACGCAGAGCCTCCGGTTTGCAAGATCGTAGACCTTGGTAAGCTGAAGTATCAGAACCAGAAAAAGGCCGCCGAGGCACGCAAGAAGCAGAAAACGGTTGAAATCAAGGAAATCAAGATGCGACCGAACATCGACACCCATGACTATGAGGTGAAGATGAAGGCTGCTGTGCGTTTCTTTGAAGAAGGCGACAAGGTCAAGGTTACCTTGCGTTTCCGCGGCCGTGAAATGGCGCACCAGGAGCTGGGTATGAAGCTTCTGCAACGCGTCAAGGAAGACACCGTCGAAATCGCGAAGGTCGAGTCCGAGCCAAAGCTCGAAGGCCGTCAGATGATGATGGTGCTCGCACCGCGCTGATTTTTTCAGTATAGTCGTTGAAAAGCCGCCTTCGGGCGGTTTTTCTTTGCAAGTAAGCAACTGGGCCGCAATGAATTTGGCAACCGTGGAACGATCATGAAGACAATAGGTGAATTGGGGAAGTATCAGCAGCGCCGCCGTCTGGCGATTGGCGTTGTGATTGCGCTTCTGGTGATCGCGCTGCTTTTCGTCCGCTCGTCCTGGGTTGGGCGGGTGCATGAATATATTGAGTCCATCGGCCTCAGCTTCATCGTTGCCGCGATTCTCGGGCGCATGTGGTGCACGTTGTATATCGGTGGGCGCAAGAGCGCCGAAATCGTGCGCAGCGGCCCTTATTCGATGACGCGCAACCCGCTTTATGTGTTCAGCACGCTTGGCGCCATGGGCATCGGCGCGCAAACGGGCAGCGTCATCGTCGCTGTCGGCTTCGGTGTCCTTTGCTACGTCGCCTTTTCCATCGTCATTCGCACGGAGGAAAAGTTTCTGGAGCAGAATTTCGGCGAACCGTATCGCGCTTATTGCCGCGACGTTCCTCGCTTCTTCCCGAAGTTCTCGGTCTATAATGACGATACGACCGTGACGGTGAAGCCGGACCGCCTGTATCGCACCTTTACGGACGGTCTGGTGTTCTTCGTGGCCTATCCATTCTTCGAATTTATCGAGTACCTGCAGGACATTCATGCCCTGCCGGTTTTGCTGCGGCTTTATTGAGTCATTTCAGTCGATTCAGCCATTGCGTTTTATGGGCTTTGAGCCTATAAGGCCGCGTTCGAACCGCCCGGCAGGGCATGCCGTGGCGGTTTCGTATGCTTTTCAGGCTCGGTCTGCCTGAAAGTAAAAACACGGTTCCTGTGTGACCCAGGCATGAGTGCCCTTGAAAACAAGAGGCGTGAAGTGCTGCAGGCACGACGGGGACTAAACAAAGGAGTAGCAAAATGCCCAAGATGAAGACCAAATCGGCCGCCAAGAAGCGGTTCAAAATCACTGGCACTGGCAAGATTAAAGCTGCCGCCGCTGGTAAGCGCCATGGCATGATCAAGCGCTCGAACAAGTTCATTCGCGATGCTCGCGGCACCATGGTGCTCGCCGATGCAGATGCGAAGATCGTAAAACAGTTCCTGCCTAACGGCCTCTAAGCCGCTGTCCTTTAAGGAGATCATAATATGGCACGCGTAAAACGCGGCGTTACTTCACACGCCAAGCACAAAAAAGTTCTCGATCAGGCTGCCGGTTTCCGCGGTCGTCGCAAGAACACCATCCGCACCGCTAAGGCTGCAGTTGATCGTTCGAAGCAGTATGCTTATCGCGACCGCAAGAATCGCAAGCGTACCTTCCGCGCTCTCTGGATCCAGCGCATCAATGCTGCTGTCCGTGAGCAGGGCCTGACCTATGGCCGTTTCATCGACGGTCTGGCCAAGGCTGGTATCGAAGTTGACCGCAAGGTCCTGTCTGACATCGCAATCCATGAACCGGATGCATTCGGTGCGCTGGTTGCATCGGCGAAGAAGGCTCTTGAGTACCTCAAGAACACCGAAACGCCGAACGCTTTTGAAGGCGCTGTCCGCTAAGCCAGCCCTTCCCAAGTGATATTGTGAATTTGGGGAACCCGCGCTGGCTCGGCTGGCGCGGGTTTTTCTTTCTTATCTGGTGCCCACCGCAAATATCGCCGATGAAGAGGCGTGGACGTTGCAGGCGCGACAGGGACGTAAACCAAGAGGCGACGAGTGTCTTTAGACACGAGTGGGAAGCTAACCAAGAGGCGTGGAGCGTCTAAGACGCGACAGGGACGTAACAAATGAGCGATCTTGAACAACTCGAACAAACGATCATGGGCGAAATCGCCGCCGCCAGCGATGAGCAGGCGATTGAAGCGGTCCGCGTCGCGGCACTGGGCAAGAAGGGCACGGTTTCCGAGAAGCTGAAGCTGCTTGGCACCATGACGCCAGAAGAGCGCCAGGTTCAGGGACCGGCGATCAACGGTTTGAAGAACCGCGTCACCGATGCGCTGACCGAGCGCAAGACTGCGCTGCGCAAGGCTGCGGTTGCCGCCCGCCTTGAGCGCGAAAAGGTCGATGTGACGCTGCCGGTTCGTGAAAGCGCTGCTTCGCGCGGTCGCATTCATCCGATTTCGCAGGTGGTGGACGAAATCACCGCGATCTTCGCCGATATGGGGTTCTCGATTGCCGAAGGTCCGGATATCGAGACCGATTACTACAATTTCACAGCGCTGAATTTCCCGGAAGGACACCCGGCGCGCGAAATGCACGACACGTTCTTCTTCAATCCGGACGAGAAGGGCGAGCGCAAGCTTCTGCGCACGCATACCTCGCCGGTGCAGGTGCACACCATGGAGAAGTTCGCAGCCATCCGTGACAAGGAAGGCCGCGACGAGCCGATCCGCATCGTGATCCCGGGCAAGACCTATCGCATGGATTCCGACGCCACTCATTCGCCGATGTTCCATCAGGTCGAAGGTCTGGTCGTGGACAAGTCGGCCAATGTCGCCAACATGAAATGGGTGCTGGAAGAGTTCTGCAAGGCGTTCTTCGAAGTGCCTTCGGTGACGATGCGCATGCGCCCGAGCTTCTTCCCGTTCACGGAACCATCTGTTGAAGTGGATATCCAGTGCGACCGCTCCGGCCCGCATGTGAAGTTCGGCGAAGGCAATGACTGGCTCGAAATTCTGGGCTGCGGCATGGTGCATCCGAATGTGCTGCGCGCTTCCGGTTATGATCCGGACATCTATCAGGGCTTTGCCTGGGGCATGGGCATCGACCGCATCGCCATGCTGAAATACGGCATGCCGGATCTGCGCGCCTTCTTCGACGCTGATGTGCGCTGGATCAACCATTACGGTTTCCGTCCGCTCGATCTGCCGACGCTGTTCGGTGGTCTGAGCGCTTAAAGACAGGAAAGGGATACACAAATGAAATTCACGCTTTCCTGGCTCAAGGATCACCTTGAAACCGATGCGACGCTCGACCAGATCGTCGAGAAGCTGACCGATATCGGTCTTGAAGTGGAATCGGTCGATGACCGCTCCGCCTTCAAGGCTTTCAAGATCGCCAAGGTGGTGAGCGCCACCCAGCATCCCGATGCTGACAAGCTGCGCGTGCTCTCCGTCGATACGGGCGATGGCAAGCCGGTTCAGGTTGTTTGCGGTGCGCCGAACGCCCGCACGGGTCTGGTCGGTGTTCTGGGCCGTCCGGGCGACTATGTTCCGGGTCTCGATGTCACGCTGTCGGTCGGCAAGATTCGCGGTGTTGAGAGCTTCGGCATGATGTGTTCCGAGCGCGAGCTGGAACTGTCCGACGAGCACAACGGCATCATCGATCTGCCGGACAATGCGCCGGTCGGTACCAGCTTTGCGGCCTATATGGGGCTTGATGATCCGATCATCGAAATCGGCCTCACGCCAAACCGCGCTGATTGCACCGGCATTCACGGTATTGCCCGCGATCTGGCAGCCGCCGGTCTCGGCACGCTGAAGGACACGCTGCCTGCCGCCGCCAAGGGCGAAGGCGAAACGCCGGTCAAGATCATTCTCGATCAAAATGCGGAAAACCCGTTCTGTCTCGGCTTTGCGCTGCGCATGGTCAAGGGCGTGAAGAACGGCCCGAGCCCGAAATGGATGCAGCAGCGTCTGAAGGCAATCGGTCTGCGCCCCATCAATGCACTCGTGGACATCACCAATTACGTGACCTTCGATCAGGGCCGTCCACTGCATGTGTTCGACGCTGCCAAGGTCAAGGGCAATCTGACGGTGCGTGCCGCCAAGGATGGTGAAACCATTCTGGCGCTCGACCAGCGCGAATACAAGCTGAACAGCGGCATGTACATCATTGCCGATGAGAACGGTCCCGAATCGATTGCCGGTATCATGGGCGGCGAGCATTCGGGTTGCGACGAAAACACGGTCGATGTGCTAATCGAATCCGCTCTGTGGGATGCGCGCATGATTGCACGCACGGGCCGTGAACTCGGCATCGTCACCGATGCGCGCTATCGTTTCGAACGCGGCGTCGATCCGGAAATGATGGTTCCGGGTGCGGAAATTGCGACCAGGCTGGTTCTCGACCTGTGCGGCGGACAGCCGACGGTTCTCGACGTTGTCGGTTACAAGGCTCCTGCGCCGCGCGTCATCGACTTCCCGGTCACGGAAGTGAAGCGTCTGACGGGTATCGAGGTTTCCTACGACGCCTCGCTGGAAATTCTCAAGCGCCTCGGTTTCGGTGTTGAAGGTGACGGCAAGGTCATCAAGGCGACGGTGCCGACATGGCGCGGAGACGTGGAAGGCAAGGCCGACCTCGTTGAAGAAGTCATGCGCATTCACGGCATCAACCAGATCGAGCCGCAGCCGCTGCCAAGCCATGGCGCCGTCAATGGCCGCATCCTGACCACCTTGCAGATCCGCACGCGTCATGCCCGCCGCATGCTCGCTTCGCGCGGCATGCTGGAAGCAGTGACCTATTCCTTCATTTCCGAAGCGCAGGCCAAGGCATTTGGCGGCGGCCAGCCGGAATTGAAGCTCGCCAACCCGATTGCTTCCGACATGTCGGATATGCGCCCGTCGCTTCTCCCGGGCCTTCTGGCTGCGGCACAGCGCAATGCAGATCGCGGTTTCGGCGATATTGCTTTGTTCGAAGTGTCGGGCATTTACGAAGGCGACACGCCGGAGAAGCAGCGCCGTGTGGCGGGCGGTATCCGTCGTGGAACGGCAGGCGTCGACGGCGCTGGCCGTTTCTGGTCCGGCAATGCCGCGACGGTCGGTGTGTTCGACGCCAAGGCTGATGCGCTGGCCGCATTGGAAGCGGCCGGTGCGCCGGTTGATCGCATCCAGATCGAAGCCGGTGGTCCGGAATGGTTCCACCCGGGCCGTTCTGGCACGCTGAAGCTTGGCCCCAAGGTCGTTCTCGGCACGTTTGGCGAGTTCCATCCGGATACGCTGGAAGCGCTCGATGTATCGGGCAATCTCTGCGGCTTTGAAATCTATATCGATGCGATCCCTGAGCCAAAGGCAAAGGCAACCCGCACGAAGCCTGCGCTCAACCTGTCGCAGTTCCAGAGCCTCAAGCGCGATTATGCCTTTGTGGTGGATGCAAATGTCGAAGCGGGCAATCTCGTGAAGGCGGTTTCCGCCGCTGACAAGAAGCTGATCGTCGGCGTGCAGGTGTTCGACATCTTCACGGGCGCATCGCTTGGCGAAGGCAAAAAGTCGATCGCGGTTGAAGTGCTGTTGCAGCCGCAGGATCGCACCCTGACCGATGAAGATCTGGAAGCACTGTCGAAGCAGGTCGTGGCGAGTGTCGCCAAACAGACCGGCGGCGTGCTGCGCGGATAAGCATAAAACAAAAAGCCCGGCTTCAAGCCGGGCTTTTTTTACCTCGTAAGCCGATGCAATTGCCCCATAGGTCTTGGACCTGACACATGCGCATGCCATCCTGAATATCGAGCGGTCCGCGATAGAGCTTGCCGCCGATGGCCATCAAAAGTGCCAGTGATTCATCGAAATTGTCGACGTGCCAATAGACAATGCTTCCCGCCGCACCGGACGAAACCTTTTCGTCCGCCGGAACAATTTCCAGATCGATGTCACCGATTTGCAGATAGCTGAAATCAAACGCTTCGAGATGTTTGGGAACGGCGTGCGGAAAGGCTTTGCGATACCACTCGATAGCGGCTGCAACATCGCCGACGTGGATCAGAACCGCGGATATAGTGCCGCTCATGCGGGGATAGTCGCACGCGCAGGCATGGCGCGCATGGCCATGTCGATGATCTTCTGCACTGCCGCACGCGAACTGCCGTCGCGCGCCTCATAGGAGAGGCTCTGCTGGATTGCGTGGTAGAACTCACTCATCTGGGTGATATCGGTATCCGGCGGCAGGTCGCCTTCGCACAAGGCGCGTTGCAGGCGCTTGGAAAGCAGTTCCTGATTGGTATGGCGAATGGCGGTCAGGAACTCCTTGATCGGCACATTCTCCGGTTTGCACTGGATCGAGCTGACGCTGATCATGCAGCCGCCAGCCGGGCAGGCAAAGGCGCTGTCCGCGCTCAATTCGAGCCAGAGACGTATGCCATCCTGAATAGTGGCGGCGTCTTCCAGAGCTGCGAAGGGGGTGGCGCCGATGGTGCGCCGGTAAAAATCGACGGCTTCGCGAAAAGCCTGCTCCTTGTTGCCGAAAGCGGCATAGAAGCTCGGCGGCGTAATGCCTATGGCTGCCGTGAAATCGCTGATCTGGGCGCATTCATAGCCTTTGGCCCAGAATACCTTCATGACCTTGTCCAGCGCAGCATCGCGATCGAAACTGCGCGGGCGACCGCGCGAAACCATTTTTCCTCCCTTTCTATAGTCTGTCTTATATAATTCGCTTGACCTCTCCGAACAAGTCGATATGAATTATATAATAATTATTACATAAATAGGGATTCGTCTCCATGAACGATTCGTGCGAATCCGCCCTTGCGGCGGAAGGGGCGTCCATGTCCCGTAAAGAGGCGCGGGCAATACCGATGGTTGTCTATTGCCTCAGTCTCGGCGTTTTTGCGCTGACGACCTCCGAATTGATGATCTCGGGCATGATGCCTTCATTGCAAGAGGCTTTTGGCCGGTCTATTGCGGATATCGGCAATCTGATCTCGCTCTATGCTTTGGGCATGATGATTGGCGGTCCGCTGGTGACCGTGCTGTTTCTGGCCTTGAAGATTGAGAACAAGCGCGGATTGCTGGGCCTTTTGATCTTCTACGCGCTTGCCCAGAGCGTGGCCGCCTCCACCAGCAATTTCCATGTGCTTTTGGCTGCTCGCGTGCTGACAGGCATGGCCGCAGCGACGAGTTTCGGCCTCATGTTGGCCATTACCGCACAGCTGGTTGCGCCGGAATTGCGGGGGCGGGCATCGTCGCTGGTCTTTGCCGGATTGATGCTCTGCACCGTGCTCGGCGTGCCGATTGCCACGGCGATCACGAATGCTTTCGGCTGGCGCGCCAGCTTCTGGAGCATCGTGGTTCTCATTCTGCTGTGCGCGCTGGTCATCGCGTTGAAGATCGAAACGACCCGTGAGGGACCGCAGGCTGATCTGCGCTCGGAACTGGCGGAAATGCGCAAGCCGAAGCTCTGGGCGGCCTATGCCACCAGCGCGCTCGTCATCGGCTCGTCTTTTGCGGTTTACAGTTATTTGTCGCCGATCACCGTGGAACTGGCCGGTTTCTCGGCCATGCAGGTTCCGTTTCTACTTGCCGTCTATGGCGCGGCCAATATCGTCGGCAACTATGTTTCCGGTCGTTTTGCCGACCGGCACACGATCGTGACCATCTTTGCCGGTCTCGTGGTGATGCTTGCGGCCATGCTGATCTTCGCGCTCTTCGCCGAACTCAAACCGGCTGCGATCCTTGCCATTGTGATGATCGGCCTGACGGGAATTGCACTGAATCCCGCCTTCGTGGCACGTGTGATGCGTATTGCCCATCCCGGCGCATTGGTGAATGCGATGCATGCATCGGTCATCAATATTGGTCTCGGCCTCGGCCCATGGATCGGCGGTCAGGCTATGGAAGCAGGATATGGCCTGCACGCGCCCCTGTGGGTTGGCTTTGCCATGACGCTGGCCGGACTGCTGACGCTGGCACCCCCCGCTTTACGGCGCATGTAATTGCCACTCACAACGACAATAAAAAGCCGGGGTCATGCCCCGGCTTTTTCTTTCCGTACCCATAAAGGCGGATCAGTCCTTGGAGAACATGGTGGCCGACTGTGAGGTCGAGACCATCATATTATAGTCGTTCACGATCCATTCGAGATCCGAACCGATACGTGCTTTGCGGGCGTCGCCCTTGGTCTTCTGCAGCGCTTGCTGGAACGAGCGCAATTTGCCGAGCAGGCTTGCCGGGCGCGATTCGAACACGTGGAAGGAGTTCGGGTGCTCCGAAGCGTAATCGTCCATTTCGCGTACGGCGGCGGCATAGACATCCATGGCCTTGCCGAAGGCTTCCATATCGACCACCGGCTTGTCATTGTCCGGCAGCAGGTCCACCACTGACTTGGCGCGCATCATGACATTGCGAACATACCAGTTGGCCTTTTTGCCTTCCGCCTTTTCAATGGCGTCGAGTTCGGCAAGATCGATCTTGCTCTTTTCTTCATCCAGAAGCGCGTCGACGCGCTTACGCTCCTTCAGGAATTCCGGCGCATAGTCGGCAATCTGCTTGTGAAAGGCTTTGGCTTCGGCAAACTTGTCGGACATATAGTCCTTGCGATCATAATATTTGCTGGCTTTTTCGATCACCGGCGCCAGCTTCTGGTAAATCGCGATGTAGCTTTCCATGGCCGCATCGAGATCGGGCATTTTCGGGTCGGCCTTGGTCGCGCCCTCGGCGGCTTCGATTTCGCTGCGCACGTCAGAGAGCGAATAGAGCCCGTAGACATTGCGCTCCTTGCCGGTCGGGCCCTTTTTCATGTCGACCCAGCTGTCATATCTGCCGAGCGATTCCGACGCGCGGATCGTGCGGTTGAGAAGCGAAACATAGGCGTTCATTTTTTCGATGGCGGCATTCGGATCGGCCTCATCGGCGGATTGCGCGAAGGCCGCTGCAGGCAGAAGGACTGCCAGAAACGCAAACAGGATTGCGCGCGGCGAAAATCGTCTCATGTGCTTTTCCTCTTTAAAGAATCGGACGCCGTGTTCCGATCTATTCACGAGCATTGTCCGGCAACCAGTTGCTGCCGGAACGGTTTCTGATGAAGGTGATGATTGAAACGACGACGGACAGCACCACCAGATATTCGAAGAAGCGGAACGGGATGACGATCCAGCCGCTGATGGAGCGTTCGATGGCGCCATAGATGTTGACGAGCTGGAAATCATAGTTCACGCCGGTGCTCCCGCCGCCATGGCTGACGATTTCCCTGATCTGCATATGGCTTCCGGGACTGCCGAAAATCCATGCCAGCGGCTGGTTATAGAGTGGGTTGCCGCGGCTATCGAAGAACATGGCAGTGAAGGCCATGAACGAAATCATGATCGCGGCTGCTTCGGGCTTGCGCCAGTCGACCTTGGTGAACCAGAATATCGCGGAGAAGACGACAAGGAGAACGGCGCTTGCAACGCCATCAACGAAGATGACGCCATACATCCCGTAGACCAGAACCAGTCCCACGAGGGCAAAGCAAGCGATGACAACGGCAGCAATGGCAAAAATGCCAAGCACTTTTGTAACAGATCCTGTTTGCATAGCGCGCAGAGAGCATGTGTAGAACGGAATAACAAGTCTTATTAGCTGCTTATAATATTACAGTGACAGCCGTGAACTTCTTTTTACGCTGTGCTTCCGGCACCGAAACTTGAATCCAAACCGAAATCGACAGGAACAAGCAGGATGAACCATCTGCGCTATGCCGGATTGCCGGAGCACGAACAGCGTGAGGTCTTCACGAATATCATTCTGCAAAATCCACTCCTGACAGTCGCCTTTTCGCGCCTTCAAGATCTTGCTACGACCAGTAGGCAGGCTGGAAATGGCGAGGAAAGTCCGGAATTCTGGATTGTTTCGGGCGCACTTTATAACAGTGTCTGGAATCACCTGACCGAGCGCCCGGCTCAGCACGGCATCAAGGATGTCGATATTATCTATTTCGATGCGCACGATCTGTCCTGGGAGGCAGAAGACCGGCTGATCGAGCAAGGAAAGGCTCTTTTCCGCGATTTTCCTCTGCCGGTGGAAATACGCAATCAGGCGCGGGTGCATCTGTGGTTCGAACAGCGCTTTGGTCAGCCTTATGAACCGTTGCGCTCTGCCACGGAATCGATCGGGCGGTTTTCAACCATTGCACATTGCGTCGGAGCCAGGGTGGAAAGTGACAACACGCTGACGTTACAGATGCCCTTCGGCCTTGACGACATTTTTTCGTTTCGTCTCAGGCCTAATCGTGCCATCGATAACGCCGCAACGCACCGAACCAAGGCGCGCCGCGCGCTTTCATGCTGGCCGGAACTGACTTTTCAGGACTGGGATGCGCCAGAATGATTCGGCGATGTGCATTGTGAGAGTAACGATCTGAACGAAGGAAATGGCATGTTCCGCTGGGGTATTCTTTCCACCGCCAAAATCGGCGTCACGCAGGTGATTCCCGCATTCACCGCGTCGGATAACGGGGTTGTCCATGCAATCGCAAGCCGCGACCACGCCCGTGCCCGTGCCGTGGCTGACCGTTTTGGCGCTCCGCTTGCGTTCGGCTCCTATGAGGAATTGCTCGCCAGCGATCAGGTGGACGGTGTCTATATCCCGCTGCCGACATCGCAGCATATCGAATGGACGATCAAGGCCGCAGAAGCTGGCAAACATGTGCTGTGCGAAAAGCCCATCGCGCTTAAGGCCGACGATATCGATCAGCTCATCGCCGCACGCGACAAGCATAAGGTCACGATCGCCGAGGCCTTCATGGTCTATTATCATCCGCAATGGATCAAGCTGCGTGCATTGCTGGCGGAAGGCGCCATTGGCACCTTGCGCCATGTCCAGGGCGCTTTTACCTATTTCAACGTCGATCCGGGCAATATGCGCAACCAGCCGGACCTTGGCGGCGGCGCTCTGCCCGATATCGGCGTCTACCCGACGGTCGTGACGCGCATGGTGACGGGCAAGGAACCGCTCTCCGTGCAGGCTTCGGTCGAGATCGATCCGAACTTTGGCACCGACCGCTACGCCAATGTCGCCGCGCGATTCGACGGCTTCGACATGACCTTCTATGTCGCGACTCAGCTTGCTGGACGCCAGACCATGGTTTTCCACGGCGACAACGGTTTCATTGAAGTTCATGCGCCGTTCAACACCGGCAAATACGGTCACGGCCGCATCACGCTTTATGACGCAGGCCACACGGAAGCGACGGAATGGTCGTTTTCGGACGCAAACCATTATCAATTGCAGGCGCAAAGCTTCGTGCGCGCGGTGCAGGGCGAGGACGTATCCTTGTTTTCGTTGGAGAATTCCAAGGCAAATCAGCGCTTTATCGATGCGATCTATCGCGCGGGCAAAAATAGTGGTTTCGTAGAGGTATAGAACTGTCTGGAAACAGACCTGTCAGAATAGCCGGGAAGGAATTTAAGGCTGTCCGGCTGTTCTGACTTGCAGTGAAAAAGCGCCTTTCTTATATACGCCTCGCACAGGGCTTCGATGACAGGCCGGAGGCTCATGAAAAAACCTCCGGAACCCAACCTTGAAGCGGGCATTGTGAAAACCGTAGGAACCGCCCATGGAACGCTCGGTAGAGGTCTTGGCGGTTTGCTGAATGGAGAGAAATATGGCTAAAGTTATTGGTATCGATCTGGGAACGACCAACTCCTGCGTCGCCGTCATGGACGGTAAGAACGCGAAGGTCATCGAGAATGCCGAAGGCGCTCGCACGACGCCTTCCATTATTGCTTTCACCGATAGTGACGAACGTCTCGCTGGTCAGCCTGCGAAGCGTCAGGCTGTCACTAATCCGGAAGGCACCCTTTTTGCAGTCAAGCGCCTGATCGGTCGCCGTTTCGATGATCCGATGGTCACCAAGGACAAGGATCTTGTCCCATACCACATCGTCAAGGGCGACAATGGCGATGCGTGGGTAGAAGTTCACGGCAAGAAGTATTCGCCATCGCAGGTTTCCGCGATGATCCTTCAGAAGATGAAGGAAACGGCTGAATCCTATCTTGGCGAAACCGTCACGCAGGCTGTTATCACTGTTCCGGCTTACTTCAATGACGCCCAGCGTCAGGCCACCAAGGACGCAGGCAAGATTGCCGGTCTGGAAGTGCTGCGTATCATCAACGAGCCGACCGCTGCTGCGTTGGCTTATGGCCTCGACAAGAACGAAGGCAAGACCATTGCCGTATACGATCTTGGCGGCGGCACCTTCGACGTGTCGGTCCTCGAAATCGGCGACGGCGTGTTCGAAGTGAAGTCTACCAACGGCGACACGTTCCTCGGCGGTGAAGACTTCGACATGAGCATCGTTGACTACATGATCACCGAGTTCAAGAAGGAAAGCGGCATCGATCTGAAGAACGACAAGCTTGCTCTGCAGCGCCTCAAGGAAGCTGCCGAAAAGGCAAAGATCGAATTGTCGGCTGCCCAGCAGACCGAAATCAATCTGCCGTTCATCACCGCTGATGCGAGCGGTCCGAAGCACCTTGCAATCAAGCTGTCGCGCGCCAAGTTCGAAAGCCTGGTTGAAGATCTCGTCAAGCGCACGATCGAGCCGTGCAAGGCCGCTCTCAAGGACGCTGGCCTCAAGGCTGGTGAAATCGACGAAGTGGTTCTGGTCGGCGGTATGACCCGCATGCCCAAGATCCAGGAAGTCGTGAAGGCCTTCTTCGGCAAGGAACCGCACAAGGGCGTGAACCCGGACGAAGTCGTCGCCATGGGCGCGGCTATCCAGGGCGGCGTTCTGCAGGGCGACGTCAAGGACGTTCTGCTGCTCGACGTGACCCCGCTGTCGCTCGGCATCGAAACGCTCGGCGGCGTGTTCACCCGTCTGATCGACCGCAACACGACCATTCCGACCAAGAAGTCGCAGACCTTCTCCACGGCCGAAGACAATCAGTCGGCTGTGACGATCCGCGTCTTCCAGGGCGAGCGTGAGATGGCTGCCGATAACAAGATCCTCGGCCAGTTCGACCTCGTAGGTATTCCGCCTGCACCGCGTGGCGTGCCGCAGATCGAAGTGACCTTCGACATCGATGCCAACGGTATCGTGAACGTCTCGGCCAAGGATAAGGGCACCGGCAAGGAGCACCAGATTCGCATTCAGGCTTCGGGCGGTCTGTCGGATGCCGACATCGAAAAGATGGTCAAGGACGCCGAGGCCAATGCCGACGCCGACAAGAAGCGCCGCGATGCTGTCGAAGCCAAGAACCAGGCCGAAAGCCTGATCCACTCGACTGAAAAGTCGCTGAAGGATTATGGCGACAAGGTCTCGGAAGACGACAAGCAGGCAATCGAAGGTGCTGTTGCAGCACTCAAGACCTCGCTTGAAGGCGACGACGCTGAAGACATCAAGGCCAAGACCCAGACGCTTGCTGAAACGGCGATGAAGCTCGGTCAGGCCATGTATGAGGCAGCGCAGGCTTCTGAAGGTGCAGAGGCCGAAGGCGGCGAACACGCTTCGTCCAAGGACGATGTCGTTGACGCCGACTATGAAGAAATCGACGACGACAAGAAGAAGTCGTAATCATCTGCCGCTGACAGTAAAAGCCCGGCTCCATGCCGGGCTTTTGCCAGTTTCTGTATTCGGCATATGACGAATAATAACGAAGGCTCCGGTTGGGAGTCCGGTCCAGCCGCCGGGGTAACGGACGTATGAAGATCGATTATTACGAAGCATTGGGCGTTGAAAAGTCCTGCGATGACAAGACGCTGAAAGCGGCTTTTCGCAAGCTTGCCATGCAGTACCATCCTGATCGCAATCCGGATAATCCGGAAGCTGAACGCAAGTTCAAGGAAATCGGCGAGGCTTACGAAACGCTTAAGGACCCGCAGAAGCGGGCTGCCTATGACCGTTTCGGCCATGCTGCCTTTGAAAATGGCGGCGCGGGTGGCGGTTTCGGCAATGGCTTTGGTGGCGCAGGCGGTTTTGCCGATATTTTCGAAGATATTTTTGGCGAGATGATGGGTGGCGGTCGCCGCCGTTCCAGCAACGGTCGCGAACGCGGCGCCGATCTGCGCTATAATATGGAAGTGACGCTCGAAGAAGCATTTGCCGGCAAGACCGCGCAGATTCGCGTGCCGACTTCCATCACCTGTGACGAATGCTCCGGTTCCGGCGCCAAGGCCGGTTCGCAGCCCACCACCTGTACCATGTGTTCGGGTTCGGGCCGTGTTCGCGCGGCGCAGGGCTTCTTCTCGGTGGAACGCACCTGCCCGACCTGTAACGGTCGCGGACAGGTCATCAAGGACCCTTGCGGCAAGTGCCATGGTCAGGGCCGTGTGACGCAGGAGCGTTCGCTGTCGGTCAATATCCCGGCCGGTATCGAGGATGGCACCCGTATTCGCCTTGCAGGCGAAGGCGAAGCCGGCATGCGCGGCGGACCGTCGGGCGATCTTTACATCTTCCTTTCGGTCAAGCCGCATGAGTTCTTCCAGCGCGACGGGGCCGACCTTTATTGCAAGGTGCCGATCTCTATGACCACGGCGGCGCTGGGCGGTCAGTTCGAAGTTTCGACACTGGACGGCACCCAGACCCGCGTAAAGGTTCCGGACGGCACGCAGAACGCCAAGCAGTTCCGCCTCAAGGGCAAGGGCATGCCAGTTCTGCGCCAGCAGGCAGTGGGCGATCTCTATATCCAGATCGATATTGAAACGCCGCAAAACCTGTCGAAGCGCCAGCGCGAATTGCTGGAGGAATTCGAAAAACTCTCCTCGCAGGAGAACAGCCCGAAATCAGCCGGGTTCTTCTCGCGGATGAAGGAATTCTTCGAGGGAATAGGTGAATAAAAAAGGGGAGCCATGCGGCTCCCTTTTTTCATATTTTCCTTATTCCTGCCTTGCTTAGGGAATTGAAAGCGGCATAAACTTGTCCAATAACGACAATGGGAGCATGCGGAATGGCAGGTCAACTCGGCAGGAAACTCGCCGCGAAATTCGACGAGGAAATCCGTTTTTTCAAAGGGTGGATTGACGGTCCGAAAGCGGTAGGCGCCATTCTGCCGACCAGCTCCATCACCGCGCGACGCATGGCGAGTGTGATCGACATTCATTCGGGCCTGCCGGTTCTGGAACTTGGACCGGGCACCGGCGTCATCACCAAGGCGATCCTCAAACATGGCGTGAAGCCGTCTGATCTTTACTCCATCGAGTATTCGCAGGATTTCGTCGAGCATCTGAACAAGACATATCCCGAAGTGAACATCATCCAGGGTGATGCGTTTGATCTCGACACCACGCTTGGCGAGATGAAGGACCAGCAATTCGACAGTATTGTCTCTGCCGTGCCGTTGCTCAACTTCCCGATGGCGCGCCGCATCCAGCTCATCGAAGACATGCTGACGCGTATTCCGCGCGGTCGCCCCTTCATGCAGATTACCTATGGTCCTCTGCCACCGGTTCCGTCCGGCCGTGGAAATTACACGGTCCAGCACTATGATTTCGTCATGCGCAACGTTCCGCCGGCACAGCTGTGGGTTTATCGCAGACCGCTCGGCTGAGTGTCTGATCCAAAAGTCACCATGCCGGGCTGCAAATGGCAATTTCTACGCTTCCGGTGCTCACGTACCCGAAAGTACGCTGCGCTCCGGTTCTCGAAATCACCATTTTCGCCACGGCCTGCCGCTTTTTGATTCAGACACTGACTTCATAGGAGTTGTCCATGACCGCACGCATTCTTGTCTTCGCCGGTTCGATCCGTATCGGCGCTTTCTCGGGTCATATGGCGGATGCCGCCGAAAAGGAATTGCGGGCGCAGGGCACGGAAGTAACACGCATCACGCTTGCCGACTATCCGCTGCCGCTGATGGACCAGAATCTGGAAAAGGAGCATGGCGTTCCGGAAAACGCCATGAAGCTCGGTCGGCTCTTTGCCGAACACGACGCGCTATTGATCTGCTCGCCGGAATATAATGCGTCGATCCCGCCGCTGCTCAAGAACACGCTCGATTGGGTCAGCCGCATTTCCAAGGATGGTGATCAGCCGCTTCGGCCTTATAGCGGGCTGACGGTCGGTTTGTGTTCGACGTCGGACGGCATGTTTGCCGGTATGCGCGGGCTTTATCACCTGCGCGCCGTACTCATGGCGGTGGGAACGCAGGTCGTGACCGAGCAATGTTCGGTCGGTCGTGCTTCGGCGGCATTCAATGAAGACGGCACGCTCAAGGATGAGCGCAGCGCGAAGATGCTCACAGCCGTTTGCCACAGCGTGATCAGCCGGGTCGGCTGATTCTCCGTTCAATATGCATATTTCAGGGCGCGGTATCTTTCGTACCGCGCCCTGTTGTGCGAATAGAGCATGATCCCGAAAAGTGGGCACCGGTTTTCGGAAAAGATCATGCTCAAGCAAAATGCCTGAGCGGGGTTATGTTCAACGTGAAATAGATCCCGCTCAAGACAGAATCACAGCGGAGAATTTCATGACGACGACAGAATTGCGCGATCAGCTGATCGTGGGCCTCGACGTGCCAACTATCGCCGAAGCGGAAAAAGCCGTTGAGGAACTCGGTGATGCCGTATCCTTCTACAAGATCGGCTATCAGCTGGTTTTTGCGGGCGGTCTCGATTTTGCAAAGAGCCTGATTGCAGCGAAGAAAAAAGTCTTCCTCGACATGAAGCTGCTCGACATCGACAACACCATTGCCAAGGGCGTGGAGAATGTTGCGAAAATGGGCGTCTCGATGCTCACGCTGCATGCCTATCCGAAAGCCATGCGCGCCGCCGTCGAAGCGGCCAAGGGGTCCGATCTCTGCCTGCTCGGCGTGACGGTGCTGACCTCGATGGACGATGCCGACCTGCGGGAAGCGGGCTATTCCGACAATGCGGAAACCCTGGTGCTGAAGCGTGCGCGTCAGGCGCGCGAGGCGGGCATGGGCGGTATCGTTGCTTCCGCAGCCGAAGCCGCGGCCATCCGTCAGGCAATCGGGCCGGATATGGCCGTAGTGACTCCGGGCATTCGCCCCGCAGGCGCTGAAAAGGGCGACCAGAAGCGCGTCATGACGCCTGCGGATGCGCTTCGGGCCGGTGCGAGCCATCTCGTTGTGGCGCGACCGATTGTCGGAGCGGCGGATCGCAAAGCGTCAGCGCTTGCCATTCTGGAGGAAATGCGCTCGGTTGCGTAAATAATGTTGGAGGAGGATAGCATGACAAAAGCCTATTGGATCGCTCGCGTGGATGTTCGCGACCCGGAACGCTACAAGGACTATGTGGCGGGCTCCAAGGTTGCATTCGAGCGCTATGGCGCCAAGTTTCTGGCGCGCGGCGGCAAGGCGGAAGCCGTCGAGGGACAGGGTCGTGCGCGCAATGTCGTCATCGAATTCGAGACCATGCAGCACGCGCTTGATTGCTTCAATTCACCTGAATATCAGGCTGCAGCCGCGATCCGCCGGACAGTTGCGGATGGTGAAGTTCTCATTGTTGAGGCTTTTGAAGGCTAAAGCACATCTCGAAAAGTGCGCTTGCATTCTGGAATGTAAAAAGGCCCCGAAAGGGGCCTTTGTCTTTTTGGCAGCTTTTAGAGCAGTACCGGCGGGTCGTGCCGTCCTGCCAATGTGAGGTCGAGCAACAGTACCTTTCCGGCATGGGGATCGGCATTGCGTGCTTCGTCGTTCATGCCTTCATGGGCGCTGGTCACAATCATCACTGCCGCATCTGGACCCACAAAGGCCGGGCAGGAAGGCTGGGTAACCGGCAGCTCGATAGAGCGGATCAGACGGCCTTGCGGCGAATAGGCATGCAGCGCCTTTCCGCCCCAGCAGGCATTCCAGACGGTGCCTTCCGCATCCACGACCGATCCGTCAACGCCGCCTTCTTCAATCCGATGGTGAAAGACGCTCTTTTCCGAAACCGGCAAGCCATTTTCCGGATCGGTATCGACGCGCCAGATGATGTTGCGGTCGGTATCGGCGAAATAGGCGATCTTTCCATCGGGGGAAAAGCAGATCGAATTGGTGATGGTGATGCCGGAGAAAAGCTTCTTCACCTGACCTTCCCGATACCACCAGATGGAACCGGCATCCTTCTCGGCCTTGCGGCCCATGGTGCCGATCCAGAACGAGCCGGACGGGTGGACGCGGGCATCGTTGGAGCGTGTCACGGGATTGTCGGCTTCCAGCGGATGATGCATGGTCAGGCGGCCATTGGCGCGTTCGCGGATGAACAGCCCGTGTTCACTGACCAGAAGCTGGCGCTCGCGGTCGATGACGGCAAGGGCGCTGGCTTTCATGCCGAGGTCATGGACCTCTATCGCGCCGCTGTCCCAGTTCCGCTCGATCAGTTTCTGCCCGAGAATGTCGAACCACCAGACGTGGCCCGTCAGTGGATCGTAACCCGGACCTTCGCCCAGCTCGGCGATATGGTCAGCGAATATGGCGGTTTTGACGGACGTCACCTTTTCCTCCTGAAAAGCGTCTTGCGGATTACGTGTTTAGTATACCTTCCGACCAATTGGAAACCTCTGGCGTGGCACCAATAGGGCAAACATGAAGAAGCGGCTTTGCCCTTCCTCCGAGACAAAGCCGCTCCTGATCTCGATGCGTCTAGCGCCAGCCGAGCGCCGGAGCGACATGTTTCAAGATCGCTTCGATGACATGGGCGTTGTAGTCGACGCCAAGCTGGTTGGGGACAGTCAGAAGCAGCGTATCCGCCTCGGCGATCGCTTCGTCCTGCGCCAGTTCCTTGATCAGATCTTCCGGTTCTGCCGCATAGGACCGGCCGAAGATCGCCCTCGTGTTTTCATCGATGTAACCGATGCTGTCCTGCTCCTTGCCGCCAGCACCGAAATAGGCGCGATCACGGTCGTCAACGAGCGCGAAAACGCTACGGCTCACCGAAACGCGCGGCGTGCGGCTGTGGCCCGCTTCCTTCCAGGCTTCGCGATAGGCGCGTATCTGCTTGGCCTGCTGGATATGGAACGGCTCACCGGTCTCATCGTCTTTCAGCGTGGAGCTTTGCAGGTTCATGCCGAGCTTGGCCGCCCAGACAGCCGTGGCGTTTGACGACGCACCCCACCAGATGCGGTCGAGCAGTCCTTCGGAATGCGGCTCCAGACGCAGCAGGCCGGGCGGGTTGGGGAACATCGGACGCGGGTTGGGCTGGGCAAAGCCTTCGCCCTTCAGCGTGCGCAGAAATACTTCCGCATGTTTGCGCCCCATATCCGCATCTGTCTGGCCTTCTTCCGGCGCGTAGCCGAAGTAACGCCAGCCGTCGATCACCTGCTCGGGCGACCCGCGGCTGATGCCGAGCTGCAAGCGTCCGCCGGAGATCAGGTCGGCAGCGCCTGCATCTTCCGCCATGTAAAGCGGGTTTTCATAGCGCATGTCGATCACGGCAGTGCCGATCTCGATCTTGCTGGTCTTGGCTCCGACAGCGGCCAGAAGCGGGAAGGGCGAGGCGAGCTGGCGCGCAAAATGGTGCACGCGGAAATAGGCGCCATCGGCCCCAAGTTCTTCTGCGGCGACAGCCAGATCGATCGATTGCAGCAGCGTATCGGCAGCCGAACGGGTTTGCGACTGCGGTGAGGGCGACCAATGGCCGAACGAGAGAAAGCCGATCTTTTTCATGGGGTTCCCTTGAATCTAGGGGGATCTATTTGTGATCCATCATATGGGGTGGGGCGCGTGCTTTGGAAGTGAGGCCCCTTGGTAAACACTTTTTTGTGTTTCTCCGTCGGGCCGAAAGTGCCTGAAAGGTAGGAACGGCGGCGTTTTGACGGCAGAAAGGCACTATATCGCCGGTTCATTCCGTTTTAGATTTCCCGCAACTTCGAATCGCGAGGAAATCATGGCTCTCAAAGTCGCGGTCCAGATGGACCATATCAGCACGATCAATACCAAGGGCGACACAACATTTGCGCTTTCGCTGGAGGCGCAAAAGCGCGGCCACGAGCTGTATCACTACACGCCTGACCGCCTGTCGATGCGCGATGGCGTTGTTTCAGCCCGTCTTGAAAAACTCGACATACGCGACGTTGTGGGCGACCACTTCACGCTGGGCGAGCCCATCCGCCGCGACATGTCGGAAATGGACGTGGTGCTGCTGCGCCAGGACCCACCCTTCGACATGAACTACATCACCACCACGCATCTTCTGGAGCGCATTCATCCGAAGACGCTGGTCGTCAACGATCCGGCCTGGGTGCGCAACAGCCCCGAAAAGATCTTCGTTACCGAGTTTCCCGATCTGATGCCGGAAACACTCATCACCAAGGACCCGCAGGAAGTCATGGAATTCCGCAGGGAGTTCGGCGACATCATCCTGAAGCCGCTTTACGGCAATGGCGGCGCGGGTGTGTTCCATCTGGCCGATGGCGACCGCAATCTCTCGTCGCTGCTCGAAATGTTCGGCCAGCTCTTCCGCGAGCCGTTCATCGCCCAGCGTTATCTGAAAGATGTGCGCGCAGGTGACAAGCGCATCATCCTGATCGACGGCGAGCCGGTGGGTGCGATCAATCGCGTGCCATCTGAAACCGACGCCCGCTCCAATATGCATGCTGGCGGCAAGGCCGAACAGAGCAAGCTGACGCCGCGCGAACGCGAAATCTGCGAACGTATCGGTCCGTCATTGCGGGAGCGCGGCTTCATTCTCGTCGGCATCGATGTGATCGGCAATTATATGACCGAAATCAACGTCACCTCGCCAACGGGTATCCGCGAGATTGAGCGTTTCGACGGCACCAATATCGCTGCGTTGTTCTGGGATGCCGTGGAAGCAAAGCGATAAAAGCGCGCGCGTGCCCGGTTCATTCGGGGCAAGGTTGTTTTAGCTCAAAATCTATCAGTATTGAGAAACGGGCTTCCAGCAATGGGAGCCCGTTTCTTGTTAGTCAGATAATCGCTTATTATGATTATACCATTGAGAAAACTTGCAAAACCAAAATGAAACATGTCGCTTCTGTCTCAGACGTCAGTTTGGGCAACACTATCTGATAAAGTTAGATTCATCTAATTTATGTTATTGCCAATCCCGCTCTTTAATGCAGAATTCGAAATATTCAGTGATTTGTCGGATAGTGTTGAGGGGATTTTAATGCGTAATTCGACTGAGAACAGAAAAAGTCGCGCCTTTCCATCACTGCGCTTAACCGCACCTCAGTTTAAAATGCCCATACCCGTCATCGGGGTTCTTCTTCTCTTTCCCTATACAGAGACCGCGCTGGCCGATTGTACGCCTGCATCTCCGGCTTCCGGCGATACTGTCATCTGTAACGGCAATCCGAACGGGTTCAGCACCAGCGGGCTTGGCAGCCTTGATGTCGTGATCCAGCAGAACACCAATCTGAATGGTCCGTTCACGGCCAGCAGCATGGGTGCGCTAACCGTCGACAATTCGGGAAATATGCAGAGCGCGGTCATAACCGATGCGACCAGCCTCGTTTTCGACAATCGCGCCACGATCAATGGTGGCCTGACGATCAGCGGCAACGGCACCTATACGGTCCATAATTACGTCAATTCGCATATCAATTCGGTTTTCAGCTTCACCGGCAACAGCACCAATAATATCACCAATGACGGTACGCTGAACAATGGCGTCACCATCAATGGCGATGGTGCGACCAATATCACCAACACCACTGGCGCTTCGCTCAACAATGGCATTTTCGTCAATGGCGCCAGCCAGACCTATGTGCAGAATTACGGCACGATCCAGAGCACGATTGCGCTCGGTTCCGGCAATGACACGATCATCAATTACGATCCCGGCCAGATAAACGGCAGCGTTTCGCAAGGCTCCGGCGACGATATTTTCGACATGCGCGGCGGTCGTGTCAGCGCAACAGTGAATCAGGACGCCGGCAACGACGTCTTCCTTCTGTCCGGCGGTGAAGTTACCGGCTCACTGATGGCGGGCGCGGGCGCCGACTATATGCTGTGGACCGGCGGTCTGATCGGCGGCATCGATATGGGCACGGAAAATGACGTCGCCGTGTTTCAGGGGCTGACGGATACCCAGCTGAAAGGCATCCAGATCAATGGCGGGCTCGGCACAGATCAGCTGGTCTGGCAGAACACCAAAGGCAGCAATCCGCAGCGCCTGATCAACTGGGAGCTTATTGCGCTCCAGAGCGCGTCCGAGCTGACGATGAACAGCAATCTGACGCTCGGCGACAGCGGCACTTCGACCGGCACGCTCACCATCGATTCGACCAGCTATCTGCGCGCAGGCAGCGGCACATGGACCATTAGCCCCGCAGTGAGCGGCAGTCTCACGCAGGTGGTGAATGCTGGCATTATCGATCTCACCAATGGCTCCAATTCCACGTCGGACAGCCTCACCATCGTCGGCAATTATCAGGGCAATTCCGGCCAGCTCTGGCTGAATACGGTTCTGGCCAGCGACAATGCGCCGTCCGACAAGCTGGTTATTTCGGGCGGCACGACGACCGGTTCAACCGGTATCGTGATCACCAATGTTGGAGGGACGGGTGCAGAGACCCAGCAGAACGGCATTCTCGTGGTGGAGGCCGTTAATGGAGCGACCACCGGCGAGGGTACGTTTAATCTGGCGCAGCGCGCTTCTGCCGGTATTTACGAATATATGCTGGTGCAAGGCGGCGTGACGGCTGGCACGGAGAACAACTGGTATCTGCGCAACAACTTCTCCGGCATCGACACCAGCAATCCGGATCTGCCGATCTGGTTGTTGCCGGGACCTGATGAAGGTGATGGCGACGGCGATGGCAATACCGGCGGCGGTTCCTCCGGTGGAGGATCAGGCGGCGGCACGGGTGGCGGGACTGGCGGAGGTTCCGGTGGTGGAACTGGAGGCGGCACCGGAGGTGGATCGGGTGACGGCGACGATGGTGGCAGCGTCACGCTGGTTCGTCCTGAAGTTCCGATCCTCGGCGCAACGCCCACCGTCGTGCGCGGCCTCCTGCGCGTGGCTCTCGGCACGTTCCACGAACGCCATGGCGAACAGTCCTGGTTCGGTGATGAGGCAAACAAGCACATCATCTGGGCGCGCGTGTTCGGCGATCAGTATCGCCAGAACCTGAGCACATTTGCCGATCAGCGCTATAAGGGTAACCAGTGGGGCATGCAGTTCGGCGTGCCGGTCTATCGCGCCGAACATGATAATGGTCAGCTCGATACGTTCGGTCTCATGGCCAGCTATGCGCGCGGCTGGGGCGACATGCGCGCCAGAAACATCTACGGCAATAATATCGAGATCGGTAATATCGATGTCGATGCCTACAGTCTCGGCGCCTACTGGACCCATACCTGGGAAGACGAGGCCTATATTGACGCCATCGTCATGCACTCCTGGCTTAGCATCGATACGGAATCTGTGGCGAATTACAGTTCTAGCTTCCACGGCAAGGAATGGTCGGCTTCTCTGGAAGCGGGCAAGAAGTTCTCGATCACCGACAAATGGGTGATCGAACCGCAGGCGCAGATTTATTGGCAGTATCAGAATTTCGATGATGCAACCGATCCCGGCGGCACCATCAGCTATGACAATAACGACTCATGGACCGGCCGTGTCGGTGCGCGCCTGCAAGGCAATTACACCATCAACGAACGGCCGTTCAATCCGTTCGTGCTGGCCAATGTCTGGCACCAGTTCAAGGCGAGCGATACGATCTACTTCAACAATGACCGGCTTCGCCCGTCCTGGGAAGAAACCAGCCTGGAACTCGGTGCCGGTTTCACGACCAAGGTTGCCGACAATACCTCGCTCTATGCCAATGCATCCTATGAGTTCAATCTTGGCGGTGAGCGCTTCAGGCTTCTCTCAGGTCGCATAGGTGCGCGCGTTTCCTGGTAAATTCCAGCCCTCAACCGCCATACGACGTTCTTGATCTGTTTCGGGAAAAATGCTTAAATCCTCTGGTTGTATTTAAGCATTTTCTCACTTTAGGGATGTGCTGCGTGGCGAGTGGGGGCTTATGGTCGCGCGGGTTGGAACAGTTGCCTTTCAGGGCATAGAAGCAGTGCCTGTCGATGTGCAGGTCATGGTTGCTCCGGGCAAGATGGGCATCTCGATTGTCGGCCTGCCCGACAAGGCGGTGGCGGAAAGCCGCGAACGTGTACAGGCAGCCTTGCACGCATCCGGGCTGTCCATGCCCACCAAGCGTGTCACGGTCAATCTGGCGCCTGCCGATTTGCCGAAGGAAGGGTCGCATTACGATCTCCCGATCGCGGTCGGGCTGATGGCGGCCATCGGCGCCATTCCCGCCGACGCCATTCAATCCTATCTGGTGCTGGGTGAACTGTCGCTCGACGGATCGATCACAGCGGTGGCGGGTGTTCTGCCTGCTGCCATCGGGGCCAATCGCGAAGAGAAGGGGCTTATCTGCCCACATGCCTGTGGGCCGGAAGCGGCCTGGGCTGGTGCCAATATCGACATTCTCGCACCGCGCAGCCTGATCGCGCTTGCCAATCATTTTCGTGGAACGCAGGTGCTGACGCCGCCCGATCCCTCCATGCGCGTTTCCAGCGAAAATCTGCTGGACCTTGCGGATATCAAGGGGCAGGAAACGGCAAAGCGCGCGCTGGAAATCGCTGCAGCGGGTAATCATAACCTGCTTCTCGTCGGCCCTCCCGGTTCGGGCAAGTCGATGCTGGCGCAGCGCCTGCCATCGATCTTGCCGGGCCTGTCTCCGCGTGAATTGCTGGATGTGTCCATGATCGCGTCCATAGCTGGAGAGCTGGCAGGTGGAAAACTCTCCGACCGCAGGCCCTTCCGATCGCCGCATCATTCGGCATCCATGGCGGCGATGGTCGGTGGCGGCCTGCGCGCCCGGCCGGGCGAAGTGTCGCTCGCACATAATGGCGTGCTGTTTCTCGACGAGTTTCCCGAATTCTCGCCACAGGTGCTGGATTCACTGCGCCAGCCGTTGGAAACGGGAGAATGTCTGATCGCCCGCGTCAATCATCGCACCAGCTATCCGGCGCGTTTTCAGCTGATTGCCGCCATGAACCCATGTCGTTGCGGGATGGCAGGTGAACCCGGCCACACTTGCGCTCGGGGACCGCGCTGCCAGACGGATTATCAGGCGCGGATTTCCGGGCCGCTTCTGGACCGTATCGACCTGCGTGTCGACATGCCCGCCATCTCGGCGCTGGACCTCATTCAGCCTGCGCAGTCGGAGCGCAGCGAAACCGTGGCGCAACGGGTGGCCCGTGCCAGGGCCGTTCAGGCTGCCCGCTACGCGGCGCTGGGTTTCGATCCGTCGATGACGAATGCTCATTGTTCGGCAAAGCTGATCGAGGATGTGGCACGACCGGATGCGGCGGGATTGAAGCTGTTGCGCGATGCCAGCGAGCAGATGCGCTTTTCCGCTCGGGCTTATCATCGGATCCTGAAAGTTGCCCGCACGCTGGCCGATCTCGACGGCGTGGATCAGGTCAGCCGCATCCATTTGGCTGGCGCAATTTCCTATCGCATCGGTGCGGAACGGTTGATTTCTGCGGCGTGATCGCTCACGCCGCAGATAGTCCTTCGCTGACGCTCAACTGCCGTTGAGCTGGAGCCGCAAGGTTCCGTTGTTGAGAAAGCAGGTTTTATTGAACAGCGACAGATCAAGCGGATTGGGTAATCGAACGTCGTCGAGGTCCGGGCAGACCTTGACATCAGCATCGAAAGACCTGTCGATTTGTGAAATGCAGATGATCGTCATCGCATGCTCGCGGGCAAAAGCTTTGAGCGCATTGATCTGCAACATAAGCTCCGGCTTGTCGCGCTTTTGGTCGAGGATTTGCAGATAATCGATAACAGCAAAGCTGCCTGCCGGTTCACGGTTCAACTTCTCCGCAACATAACTGGCGCTGATCGCGTCAGAACAATCGAAGACAAAACGGTCGCTGAAAAGTGTGGGACGAGTACCCAGATAATCGAAACGGCTTGCCACATCCTTCTCATTGTAATCGAGCGAGAAGAACAGACCGCGCCTTCCATCCTTCATCGCTTCGATCAAAATCTCCAGACTGAGCAGTGTTTTGCCATGGCCGGGACGCGCACCGATCAAAACCAGATCGCCAGCTTGCAAGCTCTGATACAGATCCTTGCCGGACATGGAGGCCGACGATTTCTGCGCGAGCATGCTCCAGCTTTTGTAGCCCTCCTGCGCAGCCACTTGGTCCAGCGCGGCGTGAAGTGGAATTCGGGCATCGCGTGAAAGGCGCTTCGCGTGATGTTTCAGGTGATAAATGGGAGATGATAATTTCATCATTGTGACCTTCTGTGGCGAGCGGTCATCGCAATCCCTCCTCATGCATCTATGCTCGAACAGTCGGTTCGATGATTGATACTTCCTGCATGGAAAATGCTTTCCCGATTGGAGGGGGGAGGCGTGGAAGCAGCCAGAATCAAATCATAGCGCAAATAGTGGCGATGCGGAATTGCCCCTTGCACTCCGTCGCTCATATGAGCGCGGAGCAGCCCGCAGAGACAAGTCCACTCGCCTCTCCGGGATGGTTTTAAACAGATTCGGTTACGTCGCAGGGCTAAAGTCCGAAGGTCACCAGACCGTTTTCGTCGATCTGCCAGGCAGGGTTCCAGGCAATTTCCCAGGCGCGGTCGTCGGGGTCAGCGACATAGCCGCGAAAGCCGCCATGTTGAGGCGCGTCGGCAGCACGCAGCAGCGTTCCACCGGCCTCTATCAGCCGGTGCATCAGCGGCGCGACATCGGATTTTTGCTCCACATTATGGGCAAGCGAAAATGCGCCGGGCTGTAACAGGCCGCTCCGGTTCATGTCGGCTTCCAGCGAAGTTCTGAGAAAGGTGCCGAGCACGAAACCGTTCATCTGATAGAAGACGATCTCTTCATTCTCGAAAATCGGCACCCAACCGAAGCCTTCGACGTAGAACCGACGCGAAGGGGCCAAGTCGGCGACACCAAGTGTGATAACGGAGATTTGCTGTTTCATTGTCCAAACCCTTGATCCTCCGGCGCACCATTGCTCCGGAGTTGAAGGTCAGGGGACTCGACGGGTTTGCAAACAGAACCGCGAAGGTCAGGACCCATACATGCATCATGCCAGACGCTGTATATGGGAGCCGGGCTAACCGCACCGGCCTCTCCTTTTTAGACCCGGACTGTCTAGCATGTTCCGGGTCTGAATTCAATTTTTGGAAGCTTATGATTTAGTGACGAACCGAGCCGACCAGCAGGTTGTCCGGGGCTTCGATGCTGACCCAGCGGCCGGTATTGTTCGTGGCCTGACGCTTCAGATAGGTATAATCGGTTTCGTTCCAGCGCAGAACTTCGTCGGTCAGATTGTCGAGGACGAAGTCACCACGATCAGTGCGGACGGTCAGGACGGCATGGCCTTCACCATCCGGCTTGCGCACGACAGTGATCAGAAGATCGGTGATCGGAACGCCAGCCTTTTGCAGCTCACGCTGCTTGAGCAGCACATAGTCTTCGCAATCGCCGACGGTGGTTGGATAAGCCCAATATTCCTCGACGCCGTAGATTTCCATATCGGTCATCGGCTTGATGCGTTCGTTGACCGAAAGATTGACTTCGACAATCCGCTGCCAGTTGGCATGGCCAAGCTGCAACGGGCTGGTATCGCGGCTGGCGATATTGCATTCCTGTGCTTCGCGCTTGCAGAATTCGTAATGGCCGATCGGCTGGGACGTGACCTTTCCGGTCTGCATGAAGTCGCCAGAGGCTGCCTCAGCGCCAAAGCCTGTCATCAGCACCGAAGCCGCGAAAGCAGCAGCTGCCATAATTTTCTTGGTCGAGCGAACTACGCAAAACATACTCAACGCCTTTGGTGGGGACCTTTGATCTGGTCCTTGCCGGATACTCGTTTATTAACGAAACGTTAAAATCTGAAACACTTCGGAGTCAATTCGATTTGCCGCTTCATCGCCCAACATCTTAATTAATGGTTAACACGGGTAATTCATGAATATACAATCATAGATTGAATTTATTGTGTTTTTGGGGCTGCGAAAACGCTCGGTTGCCACTCATAATTTTGCCATGCTCGGGGAGCTTGTTTTTGCCAGCGAATATGCCAATGGTTGGCACATTCGACCGGACCTTTGAGGTCCACTTGCAAAGGCCACGGGATGACAAGCGCAACCACGCGCAAGGCCACGGCAGACGACATTGATGCGTTATTGCGCATCGAAGAGCGCTGCTTTGAAGCAGACCGCATTTCCCGACGCTCCTTCCGCGCCTTGATCGCGCGTCCCACCGCTGAAACGATCATTGCGGAAGTCGATGGGAAGATCATCGGCTATGCGATGATCCTTTTCCGGCACGGTACGGCGATGGCGCGGCTCTATTCGATCGCCGTCAATCCGGATGCGAGTGCAAAAGGCATAGGCGGGCTTCTGTTGCAGGCTGCTGAAACGGCAGCCTATGAGCACGACCGCCCGCTGTTGCGGCTCGAAGTGCGCGAGGATAATGCGCGGGCCATCGCGCTTTATAAGCGCAACGGTTATCGCCCAATCGGGCGCTATCTCGATTATTATGCCGATCATTCCGACGCGCTGCGTTTTGAAAAGACGGTGCGCGGCGGCATCCCTCCGATCACGACATTTCCCTATTACCGGCAGACGACCGATTTCACCTGCGGGGCGGCCTGTCTGATGATGGCGCTCGCCTATCACAAGCCCGGCGTGCAACTCGATCCGGTGCTGGAAGTTCGCCTGTGGCGCGACGCGACCACGATTTACATGATGTCTGGACCGGGCGGCTGCGAACCTTTTGGGCTTGCCGTCGCGGGTTACGAGCATGGATTGAAGGCGTCGATCATCGTTTCCATTGAGGACATGCTGTTTCTGCAATCGGTGCGTTCGGAGAAAAAGCGCCGGGTGATGCAGCTTGCACAGACCGATTTCCGCCAGCGCACGGAAGCCTATGGCATCCCGGTGGATTATCGCGGCTTCACCTTGTTTGACATCGTCACGGCGCTCCGGCGCGGTGCGTCGGTGATCGTTCTGATCAGCGGCTATCTCATGTTCGGCAACAAAGTACCGCATTGGGTGCTCGCCCATGGCGAGGATGGCCGTCACATCTTTATTCATGACCCATGGGTGGAAGAGGAACAGGGCGAAAGCATCGCCGATGCGGCCAATGTGCCGGTTCCATTCCACATCTTCGACCGCATCGCCCGTTTCGGCAGCGATGGGCTCAGGGCAGCAGTGATTCTCGAAAAAGGGACAGACTGATGACGATCTGCGTCATTCTCGTTGGGCGCCTCTCGGATATCGATAATGGCGCCACACCGCACAAGGTCATGACCAATCGTGACTATCTCGCACATCCGGCGCTGTTTAACGGCCAGCAGCGCCCGCGCATCATCAATCTCTCGCGCACCTATGCCTATCAGAGCCGCGGCTATTATGCCTCGCTTCTGGCGGAAGCGCGTGGCCACCGCATCATTCCGTCCGTCGAGACGATGATCGATCTCTCCGAGCGTCGGCTCTATGAGAATGCCATTCCCGAACTGGAAGACATGCTCAACAAGGCGCTCGGCAAGCATCCGGAAAAAGCGCCTGAAACCATTCACGTCCATTTCGGTCTGGCCGAGAACCCGGAATTCGAGCGTTTCGGCAGGCTTTTGTTCGATTGGTTCCGGGCGCCGTCGCTGGAAGTGACGATCAAAGCGGGGGAGTGGGCGCGTATCCAGAAAATCGGCTTCTCCAATATTTCGAAATTCTCGAAACATCAAAAGGAGCGTTTTGAGGATGCGCTCGACCGCTACACCCAGCGCGAATGGCGGGCGGCCAAGCCGAAAGTTCCGGCGCGTTATTCCGTGGCGACGCTCTGCGATCCGAAAGAGGCGATGCCGCCATCATCCATGGCGTCCCTGAAGCACTGGGCGAAGATTGCGGCGCGACTTGGTGTTGAGGTCGAACCTATCGGTAGGAAGGACCTCTCGCGTCTTGCCAATTACGATGCGCTGTTCATCCGCGAAACCACATCGATTTCCAACCACACCTATCGCTTTGCGCGCCGGGCGCAGCAGGAAAACATGCCGGTCATCGATGATCCGATTTCGATGATACGCTGCACCAACAAGGTCTATCTGCACGAGCTGATGCAGGCCAATGATGTGGCGGTGCCTCAGACCGTGATGATTGCGGGTGAAGAGGATCTGGAGCGGGCTGCCGATCTGCTGGGCTTTCCGCTGGTCATCAAGATACCGGATTCCTCTTTCTCACGCGGCGTGAAGAAGGTGAGTGATCTGGGCGAGCTGAAAGCGCTGGCGATGCTGTGGCTTCAGGATAGCGATCTTTTGCTGGCGCAGAAATATATGCCGACCCGGTTCGACTGGCGCGTCGGCGTTCTCGACGGTAAGCCGCTTTTCGTCTGTCAGTATATGATGGCGAAAAACCACTGGCAGATTGTGAAGCACGATACCGGCGGCAAACCGCTTGAGGGCGGCTTTCGCACCTACACGCTGGCAGAAGCCCCGCAAGCGGTTCTGGAAACCGGGCTGCGCGCCGCGCGATGCATCGGCAATGGCTTATACGGTGTCGATCTGAAGGAAACCGATGACGGTGTCGTGGTGATCGAAGTCAACGACAATCCCAATCTCGAACACGGCATCGAAGATGCGGCGGAAAAGGATGACGTCTGGATCAACCTGACCAGGTGGTTCACCGACCGGCTGGATCGCAAATAAAGCAATAGCGGTCCGATCCGGGCCGCTTTCACTTTATTATCCGAAGATGTCTTTACGCCGGATTACATCGGCGTGAAGCAGACCTTGGTGTGTCCGGCGCCAATGAAGCCGAGACGGCTTGCAGCACCCTTGGAGAGATCCAGCACGCGTCCTTTGATGAACGGGCCGCGGTCGTTGATGCGCACGACGAGCGACTTGCCATTTCTCTGATTGGTAACTTTGACCTTGCTGCCAAGCGGCAGGGAGCGGTGCGCTGCGGTTAATCCGGCTGGGTTCATACGTTCACCCGATGCCGTGCGGGAGGTCAGGGCGTACCAGGAGGCACCGCCGCATTGCTGTGCCGAGGCTTCGATTGCACTGACAGCGAGAAGGCTGGTTGCTGCAAAGCCGAGCATAGCCATACGGGTCTTGAAGTTCATACCAGTTCCACTAGTTGTTAACGGGGCGCTTTGACAGTTTTGCTGAGAAAGACCTGAGCGAAGTGGAATCTAAATGTGGCGATGACGTGGTTCGAATGAGAACATTGTGCGGTAATTGAATCTATATCCGCAGCGGAAAATCATCCTATACTATGCGTTGTTTACTTATATTATGAAACAAAACTGAGGAATATTTGGAAGGATTCAGTTCGATTGCTGTAAAAGCGTTTACGATTCGTTAGGAATCTGGCGCTGGGCTGAGCGCGTCCATGTTTTCAGGCGTGGAATCCAAGAAAAGCTGCTTGCGACCTTTGTTGCGCTTGCGTCTGACCCTGCAATTTTTATTTGTAGACCAAGTTTTGAAGCACCTTCTAAAAGTTGTCGAAATGCGGCCTTTTCCGGGCAAAATTACAATTCTGGCGTGTGAGTGGTAATTTTCACAGGTCGTCTTTTTGTTATCCACAGGCCGGAAAACGGGGCTTATGACGTTTCTTTGACCGTGCAGCCAGTGCAATTTATGGAAGAAATCCTGCTATAAGCCTGTTGTGAACAGGTGCGATTCCAACGGAAAACATGCAGGACGATCCTTCTGACACGAACACGAATGCCTCCGTTCCGGCGATCTCCGCTGGCAAGCGGGTGCTGTTTCTCGTGCTCGGATTTGTCATGCTGGCGCTTGGCATTATCGGTGCGCTTTTGCCGGTCATGCCGACAACGATCTTCATCATACTGGCGGCGTGGTTCTTCGCGCGGTCTTCGCCCAGGCTTGAAGCACGGCTTCTTCGCGATCCGCGTTTTGGCCCGCTGATCATCAAGTGGCGCGACCGTGGCGCCATTCCGCCAAAGGCCAAGCTCTATGCCTGTCTGGGCATGACTGTTGGCTACGGGCTTTTCTGGTGGGGCGCTCATCCGGGCCCGCTGCTGGCAATTGCCGTGACGATTTTCATGCTGGGGTCTGCGGCTTATGTGCTTTCGCGACCCAGCGAATAAACGGCTTCAACCGACCGGCCCTTCACGATAAGAGTGGCGCAATTGCCATGGGAGCCAACAATGAATTTGCCTGCCGTCAATCCGCTGATCGATCAACTCTCCGCGCCGCCCATTCCGGCTGTGCAGGCCTGGGCGCGGGATTATGACGGCAGCCACGGTCCGCTGATCGATCTTTCGCAGGCGGTTCCGGGCTATCCGCCGCATCCTGACATGTTGCAGTTTCTGGGCGAGGCGGCGGGATCGCTCGCCTGCGTTGGCTACGGACCGATCCAAGGCGAGGCGGTGCTGCGTCAGGCTTATGCCGCACATGTCGCTTCGCTTTATGGTGCATCGATTGAAGCGCACAATGTGCATGTTACATCTGGGTGCAATCAGGCTTTCATTGCAGCCATCATGTGCGTGGCTGGCAGCGGCGATACGGTGCTGACGACCGATCCGTTCTATTTCAACCACCGCTCTTCGCTGGAAATGCTCGGCATCAAGCCAGCTTCATTTCCATGCCGTGCGGAGAATGGCTTTGTGCCGACGGTCGAGGATGTGCGGGCGGCGCTGCATCCCGGTGTGAAGGCGCTGACGCTGGTTTCTCCGAACAATCCGACTGGCGCGGTCTATCCGCCGGAACTGCTTGGCCAGATTTACGCGCTCTGCCGCGCCAACGGCACATGGCTGATCCTAGACGAAACCTATCGCGATTTTCTGCCGAATGCCGATGAAGCGCCGCATGGGCTGTTTGGCGAGGCCGACTGGCCATCGCATCTGATCCAGCTCTATAGTTTCTCAAAATCCTTCTGCATTCCGGGGCATCGTCTGGGGGCGATTGTTGCGGGTGCCGATATGGTGTCCAATATCGCCAAGGTGATGGACAATCTGCAAATCTGCGCCACACGCGCCCCGCAGGTGGCTGTTGCCCGTGCGCTTGCGCCGCTGGAAGCCTGGCGCAATGACAACCGCAAGGAGATTGCGCGCCGGGCGGCAGCACTTCGTTCTGTTATGGCGGGTGTCGATGGCTGGCGCGTCGAGGCGGTGGGAGCCTATTTTGCCTTCGTGCGCCATCCCTTTGACGGTGTATCCTCTGTGACGGTGGCCGAGCGCCTTGCGAAGTCGCTCGGCATTGTCACATTGCCGGGCGTCTTCTTCGGTGAAGGACAGGAAGCCTTTCTGCGTTTTGCCTTTGCCAATGCCGATGTAGCGGGCATTGAGGCCACGGGAGCCCGTCTGCCGCGCCTACGGCTTTGATTCCCATAACAGTTCCAGTAGCTCTTCCAATGCCTGCGAAACCCCACACAATTGGTGGCGCGGAGCATTGATACAAACCTGTAACATTACTGTCATATGAATGTAATATAGAGCGCGTAGACGGCTACTGACGCTAATCGTCATAGGCTTTTTACAACAGGAGCTGCTGCTCATGAACAAGATGATTTCCTCGACCGCGGCGCTGGCCATTGCTGCCGTTCTGTCGGTTTCCGCTGCCCAGGCGCGCGATCAGATTCAGGTTGCCGGTTCCTCGACCGTGCTGCCTTATGCAAAGATCGTCGCTGAAACCTTCGGCGAAACCTTCCCGAACTTTAAGACGCCGGTTGTTGAATCGGGCGGTTCGGGCGCTGGTATCAAGGAATTCTGCAAGGGCGTCGGTGAAAACACCATCGATATCGCCAATGCATCGCGCGCCATGAAGGACACGGAACTGAAGTCTTGCGTCGACGCTGGCGTCAAGGACGTTCAGGAAGTGCGCTTCGGTTATGACGGCATCGTATTCGCGACCGACGCAAAGGGTCCGGATTGGAAGCTGAAGCCGGAAGACGTCTACAAGGCTCTGGCTGCCAAGGTTGTTGTCGACGGCAAGCTGGTCGACAATCCAAACACCAAGTGGAACCAGGTCAACCCGAACCTGCCGGATTGGGACATTGCTGCCTACATCCCGGGCGAAAAGCACGGTACCCGTGAAGTTTTCGAAGAAAAGGTTCTTGCTGACGGCTGCAAGCACTCGGGCGCTCTGGACGAAATCAAGAAGGCCGGTCTCGACGACAAGGCTGCCGCTTCGGCCTGTATCGCAGTTCGCAAGGACGGCAAGGCTGTCGACATCGACGGCGACTATGCTGAAACGCTGGCTCGCATCGACTCCAACAAGACCGGCGTTGGCGTTTTCGGCCTCTACTTCTACGAAAACAACGCCGACAAGCTGAAGGTTGCGACCGTCAACGACATCACGCCGTCGGCTGCCACCGTTGCCTCGGGTGAATATCCGGTTTCGCGCCCGCTGTTCTTCTACGTGAAGAAGGCTCACCTCGGCGTCGTTCCGGGCCTCAAGGAATATGTTGATTTCTTCCTGAACGATCAGATGATCGGTCCTGACGGCCCGCTCGCTGAATACGGTCTGGTTCCGGCTCCGGACGCAGAGCGCGAAGCACAGCGCGCTGCCTTCACCGACGGCAAGACGATGGCTGCAAAGTAAGACTAAAACTGTGGAACGCGGGGATGAAACCTCCCCGCGTTCTTCTCCTTTCGCGCCATTCTAATATGAGAGGCGCAATCGCGCGGAACTGACAGTCTGGTCATAGGGGTCATGTCTTTGTCGTTTCGCATTTTTCAGGGCAACCGGGGAAATTGAATGTCCTTCTTTCTGGTTCTCGTTAGCGTCATTGCAATCGGGTTAGTCGGCTTCTTTATCGGCCGTCAGCGCGCTGTTGCACTGGACAAAGCGCAGCCTGTCGCCCCACAAGGGCCGACGGCCGAGAAAATGCATTCCCGCCCGCATTATCATGGCTGGTGGGTTTTCCTCGTTTCTGCATTGCCTGCAGTTCTGTTTCTTGCTGTCTGGGCCATCGGAGCGTCTGTATATCTCGATCACAGCGCCTCTTCGCGCCTGCCCGATGCGGTCGAGGGTGGTTCCTATACCAATCGCAGCCTTCAGCTCGGTATGGTGCGCGGTCTCGCCAATGGACTTGAGCGCCTGACGCCGGCTGAGCTGGAAAGCTTCCCGTCCAACTATCAGGATGCGCGCACGGTTCTCGGCAATAAGGGCGTGGCTCTCGCGACCGAGGGCCAGGACTACATGGTGCCCATCGCCCTCTATCTGAAGAAGGCGACGGACCTGACGCATACTATTGGCGCTGCCGTGGCGCTGGTCATTGCTGTTGCCGGTCTGATTTTCGGCCTCTCCACGATCAACCGCCGCATGCGCGCCCGCAACAATGTCGAGCGTATCGTGCTGTGGGGGCTGATCGCCGCCTCCGGCATCGCTATTCTGACAACCATCGGCATCATCTGCTCGATGCTGTTCCAGACGATCAGCTTCTTTCAGGCTGTTTCCCCTTGGGACTTCTTCTTCGGTACGGTCTGGGATCCGCGCTTTGCCGCTGCCGGTTCCGGTGGTGAAACGGGCCAGTTCGGTCTGATCCCGCTTCTGGCCGGTACACTCTATATCGCGCTTGTCGCGATGCTGTTCGCGGTTCCGGTTGGCCTGTTCGCCGCCATCTACATGGCCGAATATGCCTCGCCGCGCGTGCGCACGGTGGTCAAGCCGGTGCTGGAGCTTCTGGCCGGTATTCCAAGTATCGTCTACGGCTTCTTCGCCCTTGTGACGGTTGGCCCGTTCCTGCGTGACCTTTCCGCCGCGATTGCGGGCGGGCAGGGCTTCATCATGGCGCAGAGCGTTCTGACCGCCGGTCTCGTCATGGGCGTGATGCTCATTCCTTTCGTGTCGTCGCTCTCCGACGACATCATCACTGCCGTTCCGCGCACGCTGCGCGACGGCTCGCTCGGTCTTGGCGCAACCCGCTCCGAAACCGTCAAGCGTGTTGTGCTGCCTGCGGCTCTGCCGGGCATTGTCGGCGCACTTCTGATGACAGCCTCACGCGCCATCGGCGAAACCATGATCGTGGTTCTGGCGGCAGGCGTTGCGGCACGTATCAATATCAATCCATTCGACGCGATGACCACCATCACGGTGAAAATCGTCAATCAGCTGACCGGCGATCTTGAGTTCAACTCGCCGCAGACGCTGGTTGCCTTTGCGCTCGGCATCACGCTTTTCGTCCTGACGCTGATCATGAACATCTTTGCGCTGCACATCGTGCGCAAGTACCGGGAGCAGTACGAATAATGACCGATACGACCTTCAACGCAAGCGGCGCGGTTTCTGCAAAGCCGGTGCGCCGCGATATCGGGCTCAAGCGCCGCTATGCCGCCGAACGCCGCTTCCGCCTCTATGGCATTGCTGCAATCGCCATTGGCGTGTTCTTTCTCTGCGCGCTGCTGTTCTCGGTTTTCTCCAAGGGCTACACCGCTTTCTGGCAGACGACGCTTTACCTGCCGGTGAAGCTTGAAGCGCAGGTGATCGATCCGGGCAACAAGCGTGCGACCGATCCGAATGTGCTGATCACAGCGAACTATCCGCTTCTGGTGCGCAACGCCCTTGCTGAAAAGCTTGGCGTGTCACCCACGGACCGTCCGGCTATGCGCGATCTCGGTCGCTTCTATTCGGATGGCGTACGCATTCAGCTTCGCCAGATGGTGATGGACAATCCGTCACTCATCGGCACGACGCAGACCGTTCCGGTTCTGGCAGGCGCAGACATCGATTCCGCCTTCAAGGGGCAGATCGACCTGACTGTGCCCGAAACGAACCGCAAGGTTTCTGACCGTCAGATCGGCTGGATGAAGACGCTTTCGGAAGAAGGCGTCATGAAGGAAGCCTTCAATACCGGCCTCTTCACCTATGGCGCATCGAGCCGCCCGGAAACATCCGGTCTCGGTGTGGCGCTGGTCGGCTCGCTCTATATGATGCTGATCGTGCTGGGTCTGGCTCTGCCTATCGGCGTCGCCGCATCGATCTATCTGGAAGAGTTCGCCAAGAAGAACCGCTGGACCGATATGATCGAGGTGAACATCAACAACCTCGCAGCCGTACCGTCCATCGTGTTCGGTCTGTTGGGTCTGGCAGTTTTCGTCAACTTCTTCGGCCTGCCGCGGTCGGCTTCGCTGGTCGGCGGTCTGGTTCTGACGCTGATGACGCTGCCGACGATCATTATCGCAACGCGCGCCGCTCTTCGCGCCGTACCGCCATCAATCCGCGCCGCAGCGCTTGGTCTCGGCGCTTCCAAGACACAGATGGTCTTCCATCACGTCCTGCCGCTTGCCGCACCCGGCATTCTGACGGGCACCATCATCGGGCTTGCCCATGCGCTTGGTGAAACCGCTCCGCTTCTGCTGATCGGTATGGTGGCTTTCGTGGCGGATGTTCCGTCCACTCCGATGGAACCGGCGACCGCCTTGCCTGTCCAGATCTATATGTGGGCCAATGAAGCAGAACGCGCCTTTGTGGAACGCACGTCCGGCGCTATCATCGTCCTGCTTCTGTTCCTGGCCGTGATGAACATTGCAGCAATCATTCTGCGCCGCCGGTTCGAGCGCCGCTGGTAAACGGGAGTCGAAGCTATGAACTTGATGACAGAACGTACTCTCGAGAAAGCCGTAGGAGAAAAGATGAACGCCAACGCCAGTTCCGTAAAGATGCGCGGCGACAAGGTTTGCGTATTCTATGGTGAGAAGCAGGCCCTTTTCGACGTCAATCTGGATGTTCCGGAAAAGATGGTGACGGCGCTGATCGGTCCTTCCGGCTGCGGCAAGTCGACATTCCTTCGCTCGCTCAACCGCATGAACGACACGATTGAAGGTTGCCGCATCGGTGGCAAGATCACCCTCGACAATGAGGATATCTACGATCCGAAGATCGATGTGGTGGAACTGCGCGCCCGTGTCGGCATGGTGTTCCAGAAGCCGAACCCGTTCCCGAAGTCGATCTACGAGAACGTGGCTTACGGCCCGCGCATTCACGGTCTGGCCCGCTCCAAGACCGATCTTGAAGAAATCGTCGTGACGAGCCTTCAGAAGGCCAGCCTGTTCGAGGAAGTGAAGGATCGCCTTCACGATGCGGGAACGGGTCTTTCCGGTGGTCAGCAGCAGCGCCTGTGCATTGCACGTGCGATTGCGGTTAGCCCGGAAGTCATTCTGATGGACGAACCCTGCTCGGCGCTCGATCCGATTGCCACGGCAAAGGTGGAAGAGCTGATCGACGAACTGCGCCAGAACTACACGATCGTCATCGTCACCCACTCCATGCAGCAGGCGGCTCGCGTTTCGCAGCGCACCGCCATGTTCCATCTCGGCAATCTGGTCGAAGTGGGCGATACGGAAACGATGTTCACTGCGCCGACCGAAAAGCGCACGCAGGACTACATCACCGGACGCTTTGGCTAACGGACTGGGGCAGGGGACAAGTCTCCCTTGCTCGCGGACTGTGCCAGAACCAACAGAAGTGCGGCTTCCCCGCAATTTATATTACGAGGTCTACCATGCCGTCTCAGCATACCGTTCGTTCCTACGATGAGGAACTGAAGTTTCTCACCCACAAGATCGCCGAAATGGGCGGACATGCGGAACGTATGGTCGAACAGTCGGTCGCCGCTATTGTCAACGCGGACAACGCTCTCGCACAGCGCGTCATTTCCGACGACCTGATCCTCGACGCCAGCGAACGCGAAATCGACGACAAGGCCGTGATGATCATCGCCAAGCGTCAGCCAATGGCTGTCGATCTGCGCGAGATTATCGGTTCGATCCGTATCTCCGCAGATCTGGAGCGTGTTGGCGATCTGGGCAAGAACATTGCCAAGCGCGTTGCAGCCGTTTCGGAGTCCCGCCAGCCGGTCAAGCTCTATCGTGGCCTTGAAACTCTGGCCGAACTGGCGCTGACCCAGCTGAAAGACGTGCTCGACGCCTATGCGTCGCGCTCGGTGCAGCAGATCAATGTCGTGCGTGATCGCGACGACGAGATCGACGCCATGTACACCTCGCTGTTCCGTGAGCTGCTCACCTATATGATGGAAGATCCGCGCAATATTTCTGCCTGCACGCATCTTCTGTTCTGCGCCAAGAATATCGAGCGCATCGGCGACCATGCGACCAACATCGCGGAGACCGTCTATTACATCGTGACCGGCCTGCAGATGCCTGCCGAACGACCGAAGGAAGACCTGAGCCACGGCATCGTCGTGGATGAGGCACGCAAGCCCTGAGTAAGCGCTGCGTTTGGAGCACATCAGGACGGCTTTGCCGAAAGGTGCTCCAAATGCGGTGGAGAATGAGTGAATAGCGCGGCGACACGCGGTCGATGGGGGGACGTGTATCTTCCGCTCGCCGGATTTTAATAGGGAATATTGGATGTCACAGGTACCCAAAATCGCTGTGGTGGAAGACGAAGAAGCGCTGAGCGTTCTGCTGCGCTATAATCTTGAGGCTGAGGGCTATCAGGTGGATACGATGCTACGCGGCGACGAGGCTGAAATCGCGCTGCGCGAGAACGTACCGGATCTTCTCATCCTCGATTGGATGCTTCCTGGCGTATCCGGCATCGAACTGTGCCGCCGTCTGCGCCAGTGGCCGGAAACGGAACGTTTGCCGGTCATCATGCTGACCGCTCGCGGTGAGGAAAGCGAACGCGTTCGCGGCTTGAGCGTCGGTGCTGACGATTACGTGGTGAAGCCGTTCTCTACCCCTGAGCTTCTGGCTCGCGTCAAGGCCATGCTGCGTCGCGCCAATCCAAGCCTGCTGTCGCATGTGCTGAAGGTCGGTGACCTGGTGCTCGACCGCCAGCAGCATCGTGTTTACCGCAAGGAAAAGGAAGTTCGTCTTGGACCGACGGAGTTCCGCCTGCTGGAATATTTCATGATGTCGCCGGGTCGCGTGTTCTCACGCAGCCAGCTTCTCGATGGTGTCTGGGGACCGGACATTTATGTCGATGATCGCACCGTCGACGTCCATGTCGGACGCCTGCGCAAGGCTATCAACTTGGGTCGCGCGCTCGATCCGATCCGCACGGTACGCGGCGCCGGTTATTCTTTCGGCTGATTGAACTTCGATAAAAACTGCTCTTTGAGCCCGTCTTTCGTGACCGAAAGGCGGGCTCGATCACTTTTGGACGTGCCCGTTTTGCCAGTTGCTCAAGCCACCCGATTCGGCCAGATGAGGCGCTGAAAAGCCCTAAAATGGCCAATCTCACGGAATGTTACGCAGCTTGCATCAAAGTTGAAGGAACCGGCGCAGGACTTGCTAAAACAGTTACGCCGCAGATTTTCCCAGCCCGATGAAGCAAGATATATCAAAATTTTACAGCAGTTGCGAATTAAGGCAGCGATGTGGCCTGTATTGGGGAACTATGATTTCCATCAAATCAAAGGTTTATCTCTTTTCTCTAGGTTCATTAAGAAATTATTAATAGTTTTGAATGGTTTGTGTGGGTAATTACGCTCGTGATTCGGGTTTCATTTGCAGCCGTTTCGATGGTTTCAGCAATTTCGGAATTTGACCCATTGCCTTTTTTTGGCCTAAAAATTCCAAAACCTTGAAGAAGACGAGCGACGGCAGGTTGTTTGATTTTTGATCTTCGCTTGCTTTGACTTGCACCGCAGCTAGACCCGCACTGGTCATTATTGGCCTTCGGATCGACTGCTTCAGTTAAGGGTCCTGAATATGAGACTGAGCCGTTGACGCGCGCTGGTAATTGGAAGCTGCCTGTATTGGCAGGACTGCTCGTAGCGCCCTTCGTAGTGACGGGCTGCACGACGACCGGCACCACAGCCAAGACTGAGAAGACGGCGGCTGTAAGCCACGTCAAGTCGGTTAACGGCGTCAAGACCTATACCTACACGGCGAAGGACAAGGAGTGCCTCGAGCGCGCAATGTTCTTCGAATCGAACCGTTCCAGCCCTGATGGTCTGATGGCCGTTGGTACGGTCGTCATGAACCGCCTCGCATCGGGCCGTTATCCGGATACGATCTGTGGCGTTGTTGGCCAGAAGAACCAGTTCGCGCCCGGCGTGCTCAGCCGCAAGATGGAATCGGGCAAACTGCCCGACGTTCAGGCCGCAGCCGATGCTGTGCTGAAGGGCCAGCGCCATCCGAAGCTGAAGAACGCCATGTTCTTCCACACGGCTGGCCTGTCATTCCCGTATAACAACATGCATTACGTGCTGGTTGCCGGCGGTAATTCGTTCTACGAGAAGCGCAATCGCGACGGTTCGTTGCAGAACCCGGTGCCGCAGGAGCCATACAATCTGGCTCTCGCCTATTCGCCGCAGTCGCCATCCACGCCGCAAGATCCGTCTTATGACGTGACGCTGCCACAGGCCGGACCCGTGCCGGAAGCAGCGCCCACCGTACAGGTCGCGCTGGCGGATGCCGCAAAGATGGAAACCTCTATACGGGGCAGCGGCCTTGGCCCGCAGGCACGTGGCAATCGCCTCTCGCACCAGAATGGTGTAGCGCAGGCACAGCCGCAGATTCAGCAGGTCGCGTCCTACCAGCCGCAATTCGATACGTCTGCGCCTGCCAGCCAGCCGCAAACGCTCGGCTATGCCGCAGCAGACCAGAAGCAGGCCGATGCAATCGGCGCGCTGCTTCTGTCGCAGGATCGTCCAGAAACGCCTCTATAAGTTGATTTGAACAGCTTCGGTGCGGGCTAATCTTTCCGATTGGCCCGCATTTTCATTTGAGCCCCGCAATCTGCCGTAATTAGCGGGGGCGAACTACGACCGGACGATAGATCGGCTGATAGAGCATGATTGGCCGGTCGTAAAAATCGACGCGGTTTTCCCATGCGCGGCGATCCGCCCGGCGGTCGAGATCGAGCCGTTGCAGACAGTTGGCAAATGCGTCGGTCCGAGGCTTGAAACCATAGCCGAGACATGTCCGTTCATCGGCAGCGCGGCGCTCTTCCGGCGTCATGGTGACACAACCGGCCAGCAGGCCTGCAAGTCCCAATAATACAAGCGCTTTCTTGTTCATTCTCTTTGCTTTCCATATCGCTGACCGCAGCATCGAGTATAGACCATATCCTGAAAAGAACGTGGTTTAATTGCGCCATCTGATAAACTGGCGGCGAGTGTACAGAAGTGATTCTTTCATGGCGCCCCCTTTCTTGAGGGAGGCGCTTTCGCATCAAAGAGGTCCGCAGCCCATGGCTCACGATATGCAAAATCCCGTCATCGATCCGGTAAAGCTCGAACGTCTGGCTGAAGTAGCCGTTCGCGTCGGCCTGCAATTGCGCGAGGGGCAGGATCTGATCATCACGGCGCCTGTTGTTGCCTTGCCGCTGGTTCGACTGATTGCCAAACATGCCTATAAGGCGGGCGCGGGTCTGGTGACGCCGTTCTTCGCCGATGACCAGATTGCGCTGGCTCGCTATGAAAATGCGCCGGATGCGAGCTTTGACCGTGCTTCGACCTGGCTCTATGAGGGCATGGCCAAGGCTTATTCGGAAGGTGCGGCGCGTCTTGCGATTGCTGCCGACAATCCGATGCTTCTGTCCAGCCAGGACGCCGCCAAGGTCTCGCGCGCCAATCGCGCCAACTCCAAGGCCTATCAGCCAGCGCTGGAAAAGATCGCCGGTTTCGACATCAACTGGAACATCGTTTCCTATCCGAATGCGGCATGGGCGCAGCTGATGTTCCCCAATGAGCCGGAAGAGGTGGCGACCCGCAAGCTGGCGGAGGCCATCTTCGCCGCTTCGCGCGTTGATGTGGAAGATCCGATTGGTGCATGGGCCGCGCATAATGCAGCGCTTCGCACCCGCACCCGCTTCCTGAACGGCAAGGCTTATAGCGCCCTGAACTTCAAGGGTCCGGGCACGGATCTGACGGTTGGGCTTGCCGATGGTCACGAGTGGCATGGTGGCGCGTCGACGGCCAAGAACGGCATTACCTGCAATCCGAATATTCCGACGGAAGAGGTTTTCACCACGCCGCATGCCTTGCGCGTCGATGGCTATGTCGCCAGCACCAAGCCTTTGTCGCATCAGGGTACGCTGATCGAAAACATCGCAGTGCGTTTCGAGGCGGGCCGTATCGTCGAAGCCAAAGCGACCCGCGGCGAAGAAGTGCTGTCGAAAGTGCTCGACACGGATGAAGGCGCGCGCAGGCTGGGTGAAGTGGCGCTGGTGCCGCACTCCTCGCCGATCTCGCAAAGCGGCCTTCTGTTCTACAACACGCTTTTCGATGAAAACGCCGCGAGCCATATCGCGCTTGGCCAGTGCTATTCCAAGTGCTTCATCGACGGCGCCAAGCTGACGCCGGAACAGATCAAGGCGCAGGGCGGCAATTCCAGCCTCATCCATATCGACTGGATGATCGGTTCCGGTGAAATCGATGTCGACGGCATCAAGCCCGATGGCAGCCGCGAGCCGGTGATGCGTCGCGGCGAATGGGCCAGCTAAGAGCTGGCTAGCAGAAATTGAAAAGGCCGGGATTTTTCCCGGCCTTTTGTTTGACTGTTTGAGGGTAAGCCTCAGTTCTTTTCCTGCACATGGGCTTCGAGGAACCAAAGCGCCTTGTCCAGCGAGCGTGATGCGGCGGTGAAAATATCCGCCGTGTTGTCGTCGCCTGCTTCGTCCGAATCCTTGATCGATTTGCGCAACAGGTTGGCGACATCGCCATAACGTTCAATCAGCGCGCCCAGATGATCGTGAACCGCATAAATATCGGTCGGATACGGCTTCAGTTTCGTCTCCTTCACGACGATCTGGGACGTGCCATAGGCTGTGCCGCCAAGCTGAACCGCGCGTTCGGCAATGGTGTCGATGTGATCGTCGAGTTCGGTCCTGAAGCCGTCGAGCATCTCGTGCACTGCGATGAATTGCGGCCCCTTGAGGTTCCAATGCGCCTGCTTGGTGATCAGCGCAAGATCAATGGTCGCAGCCAGATTTTCGTTCAGAAGCGCGATCATGGTCGTCTTGGTATTGGAAGGAAGATCGTTGCGGGTTGCATGCGTCGACTTATTGGACATTTTATCCTCATATCCTTTGCACAATCAGGCGCGAGCGATTGGCCAGCTCGCAGCGATTGGGGAAATCGCCAGCGTGGGGGCGGTCGAAAAGACGCACAAACGGCACCGTCAAATCTGTAAAAGGCCCGTATTGCAGCAAAACTTGCTGTCGCAAAGGCAACAACAAGACCTTCCCGCACCCGGCGAGATAACGCCTGCCGGGGGATTTTGTTCCGCAGGAAATGCCGAAAATCGTAAGAACCACTGGTCTTTGAGAGTGATTTGGTGTCGGCTCATTACGGTTAGGCTTGTCGCGGGACCAATTCTCATTTACCCGGAAGTGCATGAAGATACTCGCCCTCGATACCGCCGCTTCCTACTGCGCCGCAGCCGTCTATGACGCTGGCCGCGATGTCGTTCTTGCTCAGGTCAGTGAGAATATTGGCAAGGGGCATGCAGAAGTGCTGATGGATTATGTCGGGCGTGCACTGACGGAAGCGGGCGTCACGATAAAGGATATCGACCGTGTGGCGGTGAATATCGGCCCCGGTTCTTTCACGGGCGTTCGTATTGGTGTTTCGGCGGCGCGAGGCTTTGCGCTGGCGCTCGGCTGCCCGGCCATTGGCGTGACGGCATTCGAGGCGCTGGCTAACGAGACACTTGCACGAGTGCCGGGCAAGCCGGTGACGATCCTGCTCGACGCGCATCGCGGCGAGATTTATGGGCAGACATTCGACGCTAATGGTGCTGCTCTGTCCAAGCCATCGGTTTTGTCGCGGGAAGAAGCGGAAGCCTTTGCAGGCAATGCGCCCCTCGAAACCGTGCTGGCCGGATCGGCGGCAAGATCGATTAACGAGGCTTTGGGCGGCAAGTTTGCGCTCGGTCCCATCGAACCGACCGCCGCTATTGCCACTTTCGCCCGTCTGGCAGCCACGCGCGCACCCGGTGATGCGCCGAAGCCGCTTTATATGCGCGGGCCTGATGCCAAGCCGCAGGTGGGGTTTGCATTGCCACGCAGGCAGGCCGGAGAATAGCCGATGATGGGCTTGCCATTCGGTCGCTTCGGACGCCGACAGGTTTCAGTGGAAGCTTTAAGCGCACAGGACAGCCATGCGATCCAGCGGATTCATGCCGTCGCCTTTCATCATGGCTGGAGTTCCGACGATTTTCGCTCGCTGATCGCGCAGGATACGGTTTTCGGCTTTGTCGCCCGTGCGGAAGGCAAGCCCAATGACGCCTGCGGTTTCGTGCTGGCGCGGCTGGTGGCCGGTGAGGCGGAAATCCTCACCATCGCGGTTTCACGCGACGTGCAGCGACAGGGTGTCGGCCGGGCGCTGATGGATGCGGTGTTGCGCTATCTCTATCAGGAACGGGCTGAAACACTGTTTCTCGAAGTCGATGAAGCCAATGTCGCTGCGCAGGCGCTATACCGTCGTCTCGGCTTCCAGAAGGTCGGCGATCGCCCGGCCTATTACGAAACCACCAATGGACGCTCAGCGGCGCTCGTTCTGCGGCGCGATCTGAAGAGACCGCAATGATCGGCGCGATCCGGGTCTTTCTCGTTCTCGCGGCCATGGTCATGCTGAGCCTGTCGCTGATCCCGGTCCAATATGTGTTTCTCAAGCTCAAGAATGGTTGGAAACGCAGCCTGCCCAACACATTCCACCGCATGATTGCGCGACTGTTCGGCTTTCGGGTGCGCACGGTCGGTGAAATGCATCGCGGTCGCCCGTTGTTGCTCGTCGCCAATCATACGTCCTGGAGCGACATTGTTGTTCTGTCCTCGGTCGGGCAAGTGTCCTTCATCGCCAAGTCCGAGGTGCGCAACTGGCCGATTTTCGGCATGTTTGCTGTTTTGCAGCGGACTGTTTTTGTCGAGCGCGAACGGCGCGGCAAAACCGGCGAACAAACCTCAGAAATTGCGACACGGATGAGCGAGGGGGACGCGATGGTGCTGTTTCCCGAAGGCACAACATCCGACGGCAATCGGGTCTTGCCATTCAAGACCGCTCTCTTCGGCGCTGCCCATGCGGCGATCAAGGAAGCCGGTGTGCGGGAAGTACTGGTCCAGCCGGTCGCCATCGCCTATACCGGCGTGCATGGCATGGCCATGGGGCGTTACTTTCGCCCGATTGCCTCCTGGCCCGGCGATGTCGAGCTGATGCCGCATCTGAAAGGCATCCTGCGCGAAGGCGCCATTGATGTTGAAATCCGCTTCGGCGAGCCGATGGTTGTTACGGCAGCCACAGACCGCAAGATGCTGGCCCGCACCATGGAAGGCCGGGTGAGGGCGCTATTGCAAAGTGCGCTTCTGGGCCGCGAGATTGCCGACGATTAGTGCGCGACTTTGCGCCCGAAAATGCGATAGCGAAAAAGCCGTTCAGTTTGTCACCTTCCAATGCGGCGACAAAAGCTGTAGATAGCCCCGCATGAGCGAAAACATCACCGATATTGTGCCAGCGGCAGAACACGCCGATACGCGTCCAAATGCACGCAAGGTTTTTGTCAAAACCTACGGCTGCCAGATGAATGTGTATGACAGCCAGCGCATGGCCGACAGCCTTGCAGCGGAAGGCTATGTCGCGACCGATACGCCGGATGATGCCGATCTGGTGCTGCTGAACACCTGCCATATTCGCGAGAAAGCGTCGGAGAAGCTCTATTCTGCGCTGGGACGCCTGCGCAAGATGAAGGACGCGCGCGAAGCCAATGGCAAGGAATTGACCATCGGTGTTGCGGGTTGCGTGGCACAGGCCGAAGGGCATGAAATTCTGCGCCGTGCGCCGAATGTCGATCTGGTGATTGGACCGCAGACCTATCATCGCCTGCCCAATGCACTGGCGCGTGTTCGGGGCGGCGAAAAGGTTGTCGAGACTGAATATGCGCTTGAAGACAAGTTCGAGCATCTGCCGTCGCCGAAGCGTGAAGAAACCCGCAAGCGCGGCGTTTCCGCTTTTCTGACGGTGCAGGAAGGTTGCGACAAGTTCTGCACCTTCTGCGTGGTGCCCTATACGCGTGGCTCTGAAGTCTCGCGCAGCGTCAGGCAGATCGTGGCGGAAGCTGAACGCCTTGCCGATAGCGGTGTTCGGGAACTGACCCTGCTCGGCCAGAACGTCAATGCCTGGCATGGCGAGGGCGACGATGGCCGCGAATGGGGGCTGGGCGAATTGCTGTTCCGCCTCGCACGCATTCCGGGCGTGGCGCGCCTGCGTTACACGACCAGCCATCCACGCGATATGGATGACAGTCTGATCGCTGCCCATCGCGACCTGCGCCAGCTGATGCCTTATCTGCATCTGCCGGTACAGTCCGGCTCGGACCGTATTCTCAAGGCGATGAACCGCCGTCACAAGGCGGACGAATATCGACGCCTGATCGAGCGCATCCGTGAGGTGCGTCCGGATATGGCGCTGTCGGGCGATTTCATTGTCGGTTTCCCTGGCGAAACCGATCAGGATTTCGAGGATACGATGCAGCTGGTGCGCGACGTCAATTATGCGCAGGCCTATTCGTTCAAATATTCGCCGCGACCCGGCACGCCCGGCGCGGATCTGCCTGATCATGTGGAAGAAGCGGTGAAGGACGAGCGGCTCCAGCGCCTTCAGGCTTTGCTGTCGGAACAGCAATATGCGTTCCAGGAATCCATGATCGGTCGCGAGATGGACGTGCTGTTGGAAAAGCCCGGCCGTCAGTCAGGACAGATGGTGGGACGTTCACCTTGGCTCCTCCCGGTGATCATCGACGACAACAATGATCAGGTCGGCGAAATTATTCATGTGAAAATCACCTCCACTGGGACCAATAGCCTTATTGCGCAAAAACTGGCGTGAAGGCATGATACCGTACAGGCAGATGTTTCGGCGCTTGAGTCTCGCGCCGATAATCCTGTCGGGCCGATGATCCCGTCGGAACTGTGATTGCAATGCGTGAACTCTTGAGGAGATACGGTTGAGCGCCACGGAAAAGCTGAGACCTGCCAAGCCAACCACTCTAACGCAAAAAAGCCCGACTACCGGGGCCTCGGATATGGCCCATATCGTGCTCACTTTCGAGAACAACCGCCTGGCCAGTGCGCTTTACGGTCAGTTCGACGAAAATCTGGCACGTATCGAGCAAAAACTCGGTGTCGATGTTCGCTCCAAGGGCAACCAACTCTCGATCCGGGGCGAACCAACCGCGACCGAACAGGCGCGCCGCACGCTCGATCATCTTTATGAAACCGTACAGAAAGGTCATGAGCTGACGGCATCGGATGTCGATGGCGCCTTGCGCATGGCCATAGCGGCTGATGATCAGCTGGATCTGCCGACGATGGAAAACAAGGGCAAGCTATCCGCCGCCCAGATTTCCACGCGTAAGAAGACGATCTTCGCGCGCACGCCGACACAGGACGCCTATATGCGGGCGCTCGACCGTTCCGAACTGGTGTTCGGTGTCGGTCCCGCCGGTACGGGCAAAACCTATCTGGCCGTCGCCCATGCAGCCATGTTGCTGGAACGCGGTTTGGTGGAGCGGATCATCCTTTCCCGCCCGGCTGTTGAAGCGGGGGAACGCCTGGGCTTTCTGCCGGGCGACATGAAGGAAAAGGTCGATCCCTACCTGCGTCCGCTCTATGACGCGCTTTACGATATGATGCCCGCCGACAAGGTCGAGCGTGCCATCACCGCAGGCGTCATTGAAATCGCGCCGCTGGCCTTCATGCGCGGGCGCACGCTGGCCCATTCGGCAGTCATTCTCGATGAAGCGCAGAACACGACATCCATGCAGATGAAAATGTTCCTGACGCGTCTCGGTGAAGGATCGCGGATGATCGTGACGGGCGATCCAAGCCAGATCGATCTTCCACCCGGTCAGAAATCCGGGCTTGTCGAAGCGCTTCGCGTGCTGGACGATGTGGAAAGCGTCATCAAGGTGCGGTTCACTCAGAAAGACGTAGTGCGACATCCGCTGGTGGCGGCAATCGTCAACGCCTATGACCGCGATGCCAAGACGCATGTCCAGCAGCCGGTTCGTCCGGAATAGGGGCCAAGGACTTGTAATTGGTCGTCAGAATGACGATCTAAAAAATGCTGTCTGCCTTTTTGGGGCAGACGGCTTTCGAACAACTGAAAGGACGAAGCGGCTTGCTGTCAGGGGAAGCCGTCGCAGAACGTGTCAGACAACGCGATCCATATCGATATAGCAATCGAAGCCGGCAACTGGCCGGATGAAACAACACTTGAAGGACTTGTCAGAAAGTCTGTCGAGGCGGCATGGGCCAATCTTGGCCTCAAGAATGCCGACAGCGAATTGAGCGTCGTCTTTACCGACGATGCGTCTATTCAGGAGCTGAACGCCGAATGGCGCGGCAAGGACAAGCCCACCAATGTGTTGTCGTTTCCTGCTTTTCCCGTCAAGGCCGGAGCCCAGCCGGGACCGATGCTGGGCGATATCGTTATCGCTCGCGAAACCGTAGAGCGTGAAGTGGTTGAAGAAGGCAAGCCTCTCGACCATCACCTCTCACACCTTGTCGTGCATGGATTCCTGCATCTTTTGGGATACGATCATGAAACCGACGAGGAAGCAGAAGAAATGGAGCGCCGCGAGCGCGAAATTCTTCATGCTATTGCCATCCCCGACCCTTATGCTGTATCCGAAGAGACCATTAACAACGATTGACCATGGCTGATCAAACCTCACAACCTCCGTCCGCTGGCGAGAATCGCAGCGAGACCCAAGACGCCGAAGGGCAAAGTACGCAGCGGCCTGTAGCGGCCGAAAAGCGCTCCCTTCTGTCAAATATTTTCCCTTTCATCCGCTCGCGACAGCAATCTTCCTTGCGTGAAGATTTGGCCGATGCCCTGTCCAGTACGACGAGCGAACAGGATTCCGCATTCTCGCCCGAAGAAAAGGCGATGCTGCATAACATCCTGCGCCTGCGTGAAATTCGCGTCGAAGACGTGATGATTCCGCGTGCGGATGTCGAGGCGGTGGAAATTTCCACACCGCTCTGGGAAGTGCTGGAACTCTTTGAGGAATCCGGTCACTCCCGTATGCCGGTCTATGCCGAAACGCTGGATGATCCGCGTGGCATGATCCATATCCGCGATGTTCTGAATTTCATCACGCGTCAGGCGCGCCAGAAAACGCGCCGCCGCACGACGGCCAAGACGCCCGCGACGGCAACGCCGCCGAAATTCGATATGAGCCGCATTGATCTCACCAAGACGATTGGCGAGCTTAACCTCATGCGCAAGGTGCTGTTCGTGCCGCCGTCGATGATGGCAAGCGGCCTGATGGCTCGCATGCAGGCAACCCATATCCAGATGGCGCTGGTCATCGACGAATATGGCGGCACCGATGGTCTCGTCTCTCTAGAAGACATCGTCGAAATGGTTGTTGGCGATATTGAAGACGAGCATGACGACGAAGAAATCATGATCGCCGAGGAAGCCGATGGCGTATTCGTTGTCGATGCGCGCGCCGATCTGGACGAATTCGCGGCAAAGATTGGCCCCTCTTTCGAGGTGGGCGAACATGGCGAGGATGTCGACACGGTCGGCGGCCTGATATTCTCGGTTCTTGGCCGGATTCCTGTCCGTGGTGAGGTCGTGCAGGCCGTGCCGGGCTATGAATTCCATGTGCTGGAAGTCGATCCGCGCCGCGTGAAGAAGGTACGCATTGTGCCGCTTTCCGCTGCCGACCGCCGCAGGCAGCAGCGCGCTGTCGTCACCACCAAGCCTGAAGAGCAGTCACCGGCCACGGCCGAAGACGCTGAAACCTTCAAAGAGGCCTGATGATCGAAAGGCTTGCGGGCAGGATCATTCTTTCTAGCGGCTGGCGTCGTGCGCTGGCCGCTTTTTTGAGTGGCGCCTTCGCGACGCTGACCCAGCCGCCTTTCGATCTCTTCATTGCCGGTTTTGTTTCCTTCCCGATCCTCGTCTGGCTGATCGACGGCGCTTTGGCGCGTGCCGATGCAGGCCCGATCCGTCGCGTTCTGCCCGCGGCAATGGTCGGCTGGTGGTTCGGCTTCGGCTATTTCGTCTCCGGTCTCTGGTGGATCGGGACCGCCCTTCTGGTTGATGCAGACCAGTTTGCCTGGGCCCTGCCGCTGGCCGTTTTGGGCCTGCCTGCCTTTCTGGCGATTTTCTACGCTTTCGCGACCATGGTCGCGCGCATCTTCTGGTCCGACGGATTAGGACGTATTTTCGCGCTCGCTTTTGGTTTTGCGCTTGCGGAATGGTTGCGCACGTTCCTGCTGACCGGTTTTCCATGGAATGCCATCGGCTATGCAGCCATGCCGGTGCCGGTGCTGATGCAATCGGTCGCCGTGGTCGGTCTTGTCGGGATGAGCGCTCTGGCTGTGTTCATCTTTGCATCGCCTGCATTGCTAATCGGTGGACGATTGGCAAAGAGCGGTATCGTTCTGGCCATTCTTCTGGCCGCAGCCCATGTCGGCTTTGGCGTGTGGACCCTGTCGCATGCGCCCGCCATCGGTGATGAGAAGGGCACGGTCAATATCCGTATTGTGCAGCCCTCCATCCCACAGAGCATGAAATGGGACAATGCCGAACGGCGCTCGATCTTCGACAAGCTCATTGCCCTGACGGCTCAAGCACCTGCCGACGGCAAGCCGAAGCCTGATATCATCATCTGGCCCGAAACGGCGGTGCCCTATATTCTGACATTGACCCCGGACGCGCTCGCGCTGATTGGCAATACATTGCAGGACGGCCAGGTGCTGCTGACCGGCGCCGTGCGCGAAGAGAAGGCGGCAGGCAATGGCGAGCCGCGTTATTATAATTCCATCTATACGATCAATGATCGGGGCGAGATTACGGATGCTGCCGACAAGGTGCATCTTGTTCCGTTCGGCGAATATCTGCCGTTCGAAACCTTTCTGCGTGGTCTGGGGCTTCAGGAAGTGGTGGAAATGCCCGGTGGCTTTACCGCCGGTTCCTCGCGGCGTCTTTTGAATGTCCGGCCGGGCCAGACTTTCCTGCCGCTTATTTGCTACGAAGCGATTTTCCCGGACGAGCTTGGTTTTTCTGGCTCGCAAGCAGGCGCTCCCAATGCCGTGGTCCCCAATGCCATTGTCAATGTCACGAATGATGGCTGGTATGGTGACACGCCGGGGCCTTACCAACATTTCAGGCAGGCGCAGGTTCGTGCGGTGGAGCAGGGCTTACCGCTGGTGCGCGCGGCCAATAACGGCCTTTCGGCGGTAACGGATTCCTACGGTCGAATCACTGAAGGGCTGGCGCTGGACGTCGTCGGGGTGGTTGATGCTTCCCTACCGTCAGCTCGTGCTCCATTTTGGGGCACCGCTCCCGGATCGAAACAGACGATATCGATCCTGTTAACCTTACTCTTTGTCAACGCTGCTTTCAGGGTGTCATTCCGTAGGCGTTTTCATTGACACGGCAATTTTGTTAAGATGTTATACCGGCGCGGTGACGGTTCCCACGTGCGAAGTCGTGCGAAACGCGTCAGACTACCTCCCACAACGTGATGTTATCCCTGTTCAGATGAACAGTACATGAATGAAAGCTCGCAGCCGCGAGGAGTGACAGCTGTATGATTGAGAATAAAAAGAAGCCCAACCCAATCGACGTACATGTCGGCAGCCGCATTCGTCTCCGCCGCAACATGCTGGGCCTCAGTCAAGAAAAGCTCGGCGAGAATCTGGGCATCACGTTTCAGCAGATTCAAAAATACGAGAAGGGCACCAATCGCGTCGGCGCCAGCCGCCTTCAGGCGATCTCGGCCATTCTCAATGTTCCGGTTTCCTTTTTCTTCGAAGATGCACCGGGATCGAACCCTGTCGGCCAGGAAGGTTTTGCGGAAGACAATGAAGCAACCTATGTGGTCGATTTCCTGAATTCCAACGAAGGCGTTCAGCTCACCCGCGCGTTCACGAAGATTTCAGATCCGAAAGTACGCCGGAAAATCATCGATCTGGTGAAGTCGCTCGCAGCAGACGCCGAGTAAGCAACCCACTGTTACCCCCTGCATTTTGGCGGTTTATTCGCCTTTTTCCCCTTTTGGCGTAGGCTTTGCGGTTTTGGGAATGAATTTTTCCGGCTGCGTCCCGTCGCGATACGAAAATGCATTGACGGTTTGATCCTAACTTCGCTAACACTTTGACGCGCCCGGAAAGTTCCGGGCGCTACTGTGTTTCCTAGGCGGAGATGTTCTCCGTTGGATTTTCAAGAGGGGTTACCCGTGTCGCGCAGTTCTTATCTCTTCACCAGCGAATCTGTGTCTGAAGGACACCCGGACAAGGTTTGCGACCGCATCTCCGATGAAATCGTCGACATGATCTACAAGGAAGCCCGTCGTTCTGGCGTGGATCCGTGGTCTGTCCGTGTTGCCTGCGAAACGCTTGCCACCACCAATCGCGTGGTGATTGCCGGCGAAGTGCGCGTACCGGAGACTTTCCTGAAGAAGAACAAGGACGGCTCGATCGCCAAGGATGCCGCTGGCCATCCGCTGATCAATCCTGCCCGCTTCCGTTCGGCAGCGCGCAAGGCGATCCGTGAAATCGGCTACGAACAGGACGGCTTTCACTGGAAGACGGTGAAGATCGACGTGCTTCTGCATCCGCAGTCTGCCGATATCGCGCAGGGCGTGGACAATGCTGCCGACCGTCAGGGCGAAGAAGGTGCTGGCGATCAGGGCATCATGTTCGGCTATGCTTGCCGCGAAACCCCGGATCTGATGCCTGCCCCGATCTATTACTCGCATAAGATTCTCGAAAAGCTGTCCGAAGCGCGCCATAAGGGCGAAGGCGATGCGGGCAAGCTTGGCCCGGACGCCAAGAGCCAGGTTACGGTGCGTTACGAAAACGGCAAGGCTGCTGAAGTTACGCAGATCGTGCTCTCGACGCAGCATCTGGATGCCAGCTGGGATTCCAAGAAGGTTCGCTCGGTTGTCGAGCCTTATATCCGTGATGCGCTGGGCGAGCTGCCGATTGCAGCCACCTGCAACTGGTACATCAACCCGACCGGCAAATTCGTCATTGGCGGCCCGGACGGTGACGCAGGCCTGACCGGCCGCAAGATCATTGTCGACACCTATGGCGGTGCGGCTCCGCATGGCGGCGGCGCATTCTCCGGCAAGGACACGACCAAGGTCGACCGTTCGGCTGCTTATGCTGCGCGTTATCTGGCCAAGAATGTCGTGGCGGCTAATCTTGCCGACCGCTGCACGATCCAGCTTTCCTACGCTATTGGCGTTGCACAGCCGCTTTCGGTCTATGTCGATCTGCACGGTACGGGCAAGGTTGCGGAAGCCGCTGTTGAAGAAGCGCTGCGTGAAGTGATGGACCTGTCGCCGACCGGTATCCGCAAGCATCTCGATCTCAACAAGCCGATCTATGCCAAGACCTCGTCTTACGGTCATTTTGGCCGCAAGCCGGGCCGTGACGGTTCTTTCTCCTGGGAGAAGACCGATCTTACCAAGGCATTGAAGGCATCTGTTGCCTAAATCTTGGAGCGTTGTGCGTCCTTTTGGGCGTACAACGAGACCAAAAGTTGCATCACAGATCGCTTGGCGTTATGTGTCCGGGCAAATTTCAGAGAGCGCGATTTCAAATCGCGCTCTCTGTTTGTGTTGTTAAGCTGCATTTGCAGGCCGACGGATAAAACATGACAGAAGAAACCCATCCTCTGCGCGGTGCCGGAAACTTTTTTGGCCGTCGTCACGGCAAGCCGCTGCGCAGCCATCAGCGGAACCTGTTCGAGGAGCTGCTGCCCGAGCTGAAGATCGACCTCGCCAAGCCTGCCCCGCAGGATCTGCGCGCGCTGTTCCCTGTGCCGGTTGACGCCGTGCGCATGGAAATCGGCTTTGGCGGCGGCGAACATCTGCATCATGAAACGGGCCGCTATCCGCAGACGGGTTTCATCGGCGTCGAGCCTTTCGTTAATGGTATGGCCAAAATGCTGGCGGCGCTCGATCAGGAGCCGCGTCCCAATATGCGGCTTTACGATGAAGACGCGACGGCGGTTCTCGACTGGCTGCCGGATGCCTCTTTGTCCGGTATCGACCTGTTCTATCCTGACCCTTGGCACAAGCGTCGCCATTGGAAGCGCCGTTTTGTCAGCGATGCCAATCTGGATCGCTTCGCCCGCGTTTTGAAACCCGGCGCAAAATTCCGCTTCGCTTCGGATATCGAGCATTATGTGAACTGGACGCTACAGCATTGCCGTCGTCACGATGCTTTTGACTGGCAGGCGGAAGGACCGTCGGACTGGAATGACGCCTATGAAGGTTGGCCGGGCACGCGTTATGAGGCCAAGGCCTTCCGCGAGGGCCGCAAGGCTGCCTATCTGACATTTATCAGGCGTTGAATTTCTAGAGCAGTCCGATCAAAACGGCATCGTGGAGCTGCTCTATCTATCTGTTTTTAAGCATTATCCTACGCAAAACTGCTGCGCATTTTTGCTGGAAATGCTCTACGGAAGCGGGACTTGAAAAAATCCGCTTCCGCTGGTATATAACTCTCAAATTCTTGGTCGAACGAACAAGAGTGGGTCCGTCCGGTCCCGCTCTTTTTTGTTACTTAGACCTAGGAAACAGAGGTTTTTCGACCCCTTTGAGAGGTTTAGAGTTGACGGAACAGGTTCAGGCAAACGAAGCAGAGACGCCGGAAGTGGCTGTGGATGAGCGCATCATTCGCGAAACGGGCATCGATGCGAAAGTGGCAGGCATTATTGAGCCAGTGCTCAATACGCTGGGCTTTCGTCTTGTGCGCGTGCGTCTTTCCGGTCTCAACGGCCAGACCTTGCAGATCATGGCCGAACGTCCCGACGGCACGATGACCGTTGACGATTGCGAGCTGGTCAGCCGCACCGTCGCGCCGGTGCTCGATGTCGAGGACCCGATCAGCGGCAAGTATCATCTGGAAATTTCGTCGCCGGGCATCGATCGCCCGCTGGTGCGCAAGTCGGATTTCGCCGATTGGGCAGGCCATATTGCCAAGGTGGAAACCTCCATCGTGCATGAAGGCCGCAAGAAGTTCCGCGGTCGTATCGTGCTGGGCGATGCCGAGACAGTCGTGATCGAAAGCGATCAGGTGTCTTACGGCAACGAACCGGTCGTGCGCATTCCCTTCGACGTGATTTCGGATGCGCGTCTGGTCCTGACCGACGATCTGATCCGCGATGCGCTGCGCAAGGACAAGGCCCTTCGCGAAGGCCGCATTCCTGGAGACGATTTGGGAGCCGATCTGGGCGATGCGCCGGAAGAAGCGACGACAGAAGATACGGCTGAAGAGAAATAAGCCGACGAAACAAGTTTCAGGCATTCGGCGCAAGGAGAAGCCGGGTGCGACACCAAGGAGAGACCTATGGCAGTCAGTGCTAACAGGCTGGAGCTTCTGCAGATCGCCGATGCGGTCGCACGCGAGAAGTCGATTGACCGCGAGATCGTTCTTGCGGCCATGGCCGATGCGATCCAGAAGGCAGCGCGTTCGCGTTATGGTCAGGAAAGCAACATCCGCGCCGACATCAATGCGAAGTCGGGCGAGATCAAGCTTCAGCGTCTGCTCGAAGTGGTTGAGAATGTCGAAGACTACGCCACGCAGATTTCGCTGTTCACCGCACGTGACCGCAACCCGGATGCGCAGATCGGCGACTTCATTGCTGATCAGCTGCCGCCAATGGATTTCGGCCGTATCGCTGCCCAGTCGGCCAAGCAGGTCATCGTGCAGAAAGTGCGCGAAGCCGAGCGTGACCGCCAGTATGACGAATACAAGGATCGCGTTGGCGAAATCGTCAACGGCACCGTGAAGCGCGTCGAATACGGCAATGTGATCGTCGATCTGGGTCGTGGCGAAGCCATCGTGCGCCGCGACGAACTGATCCCGCGTGAAGCTTTCCGTTATGGCGACCGTATCCGCGCCTATGTTTACGACGTGCGTCGTGAACAGCGCGGCCCGCAGATTTTCCTGTCGCGCACCCATCCGCAGTTCATGGCGAAGCTCTTCACCATGGAAGTGCCGGAAATCTACGACGGCATTATCGAGATCAAGTCGGTAGCCCGTGATCCGGGTTCGCGCGCCAAGATCGCAGTGGTTTCGCGCGATGCGTCCATCGACCCGGTCGGCGCCTGCGTTGGTATGCGCGGTTCGCGTGTTCAGGCAGTTGTTGCCGAACTTCAGGGCGAAAAGATCGACATCATTCCGTGGTCGCCGGATGCGGCTTCCTTCATCGTCAACGCGCTTCAGCCTGCTGAAGTTGCCAAGGTTGTTCTCGATGAAGATGCGGAACGTATTGAAGTTGTCGTCCCGAATGACCAACTATCACTAGCGATCGGTCGTCGCGGCCAGAATGTCCGCCTCGCATCGCAGCTCACCGGTTGGGACATCGACATTCTGACGGAGGACGAAGAGTCCGAACGTCGTCAGAAGGAATTCACCGAGCGTTCGAACCTGTTCATGGAAGCCCTGGACGTCGACGAAATGGTCGGTCAGGTTCTTGCTTCCGAAGGCTTCGCCTCGATTGAAGAACTGGCTTATGTCGAGCCGGGTGAAATTGCATCCATCGATGGTTTCGATGACGATACGGCTTCTGAAATCCAGCAGCGTGCTCGTGAATATCTGGATCGCCTCGAAGGTGAACTGGATGCGCGCCGCAAGGAACTGGGCGTCGAAGACGAACTTCGCGAACTGCCGAACCTGACGACCGCCATGCTGGTTGCCGTCGGTGAAGACGGTGTGAAGTCGATCGAAGACTTTGCCGGTTACGCTGTTGATGACCTCGTCGGCTGGCGTGAGCGCAAGGATGGCGACACCGTCACCCATAGCGGCATTCTCTCGTCTTTCGATGTTTCGCGCGTCGATGCCGAACAGATGATCCTGACTGCCCGCCTCAAGGCTGGCTGGATCACGGAAGAAGAGCTGGCAGCTGCCGCTCAGGAAGAAGCCGAAGCGGAAGTCGAGGCTGAAGCCGGTGAAGAAGAAGCTGCTTCGTAAGAAGCGCTGAGAAGTTCTGGGGCCGCACGGGTTCTTACGTCTGAAGCAATTCAGGAGTAAGCTGTGCGGCCTTGAGCATCTCCAGCAAAAGTGCGAAGCGGTTTTGCGCCCGGAGATGCGGAAAGACAAACAAGGGAGCGGTTCAATGAAATTGAAACCGCTCCAACAATTGATGCGATGCCGAAAACGGGTCTCATTTACCAGATTCGGTAAGGCAGATCGGGTTTCAGTGGGCTTTCCGCGACGTTTCGGGTTGTGGCGAGGCCCCGGCTCTGGTACAGCGCCACGCGTTGCATTCGATATGTCCGGCGGGGTAACAAACCGCCCGATTTGAGAACAATGCGGCGGAAGCGTTGCCAGTTTTGAAGTTGAGTACAAGTCCGTATACGGCAGAGCGGGAGTTTGCGTGGAGCAGGATATGAATGACAGAACCTGTATCGTCACGCGCGAAAGCGGTTCTGCCGATGACATGATCCGCTTTGTTGCAGGGCCAGACGGTTCCGTCGTGCCGGACTTGAAAAGAAACCTGCCGGGCAGGGGATGCTGGGTCAAGGCCGAGCGCCGTCTGGTGGATGAGGCGATCAAGCGCAAGCTTTTTGCGCGGGCGCTGAAGGAAGGCGTGAAGCCGCAGGATGATCTTGGCGCGCTGGTAGACCAGCTGCTGACAAAATCCGCCCTGGGCAGTCTCGCTTTGGCGCGCAAGGCTGGCGCGGTGGTAACGGGCTCGACCAAGGTGGATCAGGCGATCCGCACGGGCACGGCGGCCATGGTGCTGCATGCGCAGGAAGCCGCAGCGGATGGTGTGCGCAAGCTCGATCAGGCCCGGCGCGCCGTGGTGCATCTTGATGGCCCCGATATCCCTGCCTTCACCCTTTTTACGGGAGAAGAAATGGATTTGGCATTTGGGGGCGGAAATGTGATACATGCAGCCGTGCTTGAAGGAAAGGCGGCTGTCGGGTTCGTAAAGCGGGCGCAATTGCTGCATCGCTATCGCGGTGAAAGCGCAACGGATTCGAATTAGAGCGTAATCTTGCCGAGGCTGGCAGGCCTCATACCGGATTATGCGTTGAGTAGATGACTGGAGCATTATCCAACCCGACTGGGTCGCGTTGGATAATGCTCGAGTAGAGCGGCCGGAGCCGCGAAGGAAACGGAACGTAATGAGCGATAACACAAACGACGACAAGACGCTGGGCGTCACCCCTAAGAAGACCCTGACCATGAAGCGGCCAGGCGTTGAGCAGAGCACCGTGCGCCAGAATTTCAGCCACGGCCGCACCAAGGCTGTCGTCGTTGAAACCAAGAAGCGCAAGTTCTCACGGCCAGACGACAAGCCGGAAGTGGAAGCAGCGGCTCCCAAGCCTGTTGTAGCCGCTCCTGCTGCGCCGACGCCTCAGCCGAAGGCACCGGCAGCACCAGCTGCTGCTGCTCCGGTGGCGAAGCCGCATGTTGCGCAGCAACAGCAGCGCCCCGTGCAGCAGCGTCCCAACCAGCAGGCACCGCGTCCGCGCCCGACCGATCGCTCCGGCATGGTGCTGAACACGCTGTCGCGCTCCGAAATGGACGCACGCCGCCGCGCGCTTGAAGAAGCGCAGGTGCGTGAAGTCGAAGAACGCGCACGTGCGGTTGAAGAAGCCAAGCGTCGCGCCGAAGAAGATGCACGCCGCGCCAAGGAGCGTGAAGAATCCGCACGCCGTCAGGCTGAGGAAGAAGCGCGTCTCAAGGCTGAAGCCGAAGCACGTCGCAAGGCCGAGGAAGAAGCTGCCAAGCGCGTTCCACAGCCGGAAGCACGTGGCGAGCAGCGCGCCGAGCGTCCTGAACGCCGCGACGATTCGCGTGGCGCACCGCAGGGCAATCGTCCGCAGCACGCTGGCCGTCCGCAGCAGGGCAATCGTCCGCAGTCGGGTGCACCGCGTCCGGCTCCGTCGCTTGCAGAAGCCGCTCCTGGACCGGGTAAGCCGCTCCCGCAGAGCCAGCTTCGCAGGCCTGGCCAGTCCGGCGATGATGATGATCGTCGTGGCAGCAGCCCAACCGCTGCTCGTCGTGGCACGCCCGCCAAGCCGGACGCTCGCGCCCCGAAGGTGGTCAAGACCGAAGACGATCGTCGTCGTGGCAAGCTGACGATCTCCAGCAATCTGGAAGACGAAGGTCGTTCGCGTTCGCTGTCGGCCATGCGTCGCCGTCAGGAAAAGTTCAAGCGTTCGCAGATGCAGGAAACTCGCGAGAAAATCTCTCGCGAAGTGACCGTGCCTGAAACCATCACGCTTCAGGAACTCGCACAGCGTATGACCGAGCGTTCGGTCGACATCATCAAGTACCTGATGAAACAGGGCCAGATGATGAAGCCGGGCGACGTGATCGATGCCGATATGGCGCAGCTGATTGCTGAAGAATTCGGCCACACCGTCAAGCGCGTTGCGGAATCGGACGTTGAAGAAGGTATCTTTGACGTTGCTGACGATCAGGCAGCACTGGTTTCGCGTCCTCCGGTCGTGACCATCATGGGTCACGTCGACCACGGCAAGACGTCGCTCCTCGATGCGATCCGTCACGCCAACGTGGTGTCGGGCGAAGCCGGTGGTATCACCCAGCATATCGGTGCTTATCAGGTCGAACAGAACGGCCAGAAGATTACCTTCATCGATACGCCGGGCCACGCTGCCTTTACCGCAATGCGTGCCCGTGGTGCGCAGGCGACCGACATTGCCATTCTGGTGGTTGCCGCTGACGACAGCGTGATGCCGCAGACGATTGAATCGATCAACCATGCCAAGGCGGCTGGTGTTCCGATCATTGTTGCGATCAACAAGATCGACAAGCCATCTGCCGATCCGCAGAAGGTTCGTACTGCCCTGTTGCAGCACGATGTCTTCGTGGAATCGATGGGCGGTGAAGTGCTCGACGTCGAAGTTTCGGCCAAGAACAAGATCAACCTCGACAAGCTGCTTGAAGCGGTTCTGTTGCAGGCTGAAATCCTTGATCTCAAGGCAGATCCGAAGCGTACGGCTGAAGGCGTTGTCATTGAAGCCCAGCTTGATCGTGGCCGTGGTTCGGTCGCAACCGTTCTGGTTCAGAAGGGTACGCTGCATCCGGGTGATATTATCGCTGCTGGTAACGAATGGGGCCGCGTGCGCGCTCTGGTCAACGACCGTGGCGAACACGTCAAGGAAGCAGGACCTGCTATGCCGGTTGAAGTCCTTGGTCTCCAGGGTACGCCGCAGGCAGGCGATCGCTTCGCAGTTGTTGCCAACGAAGCCAAGGCTCGTGAAATTGCTGATTATCGCCAGCGCCTTGCTCGCGATAAGGCTGTTGCCCGTCAGACTGGTCAGCGCGGCTCGCTTGAGCAGATGATGAGCCAGCTTCAGGTGAATGGCCTGAAGGAATTCCCGCTCGTCATCAAGGGTGACGTGCAGGGTTCCGTCGAAGCAATCATTACGGCTCTCGACAAGCTTGGCACCGACGAAGTGCGTGCACGCATCGTCCATTCGGGAGCAGGCGGTATCACGGAAAGCGACGTGTCGCTGGCCGAAGCCTCTAATGCAGCAATCATCGGCTTCAACGTTCGTGCCAACAAGCAGGCGCGCGACGCTGCCGAACAGCAGGGCACTGAAATTCGCTACTACAACATCATCTACGATCTGATCGAAGATGTGAAAGCAGCGATGTCGGGTCTTCTGTCGCCAGAACGCCGTGAAACCTTCATCGGTAATGCTGAGATTCTTGAAGTCTTCAACATCACCAAGGTTGGTAAGGTTGCCGGTTGCCGTGTTATCGACGGCAAGGTTGAACGTGGTGCAGGCGTTCGCCTCATCCGCGACAACGTGGTCATCCACGAAGGCAAGCTCAAGACGCTCAAGCGCTTCAAGGACGAAGTGCAGGAAGTGCCGATGGGCCAGGAATGCGGTATGGCGTTCGAAAACTACGACGACATTCGCGCAGGCGACACGATCGAAGCGTTCCGCGTCGAACATATTACGCGCACGCTCTAACAACTACTTGCCGGATCGCCCAACAGGGGCGGTCCGGCTTTTTATTGCCCGGTTCCGAGGGTCTGACTCCCATCTGAATTGTGGTAAGTTACGCCCATAATTTTCAAGTCATGCGGTCGGACAGTCTGAGAGACTGGACGCCGGTTGATGGCTGTTTATCGAGGATATAGCTATGGCACGTTCTCCGGACCCAAAAGGCTCAGGCGGCCTTTCCCAGCGCCAGCTTCGCGTTGGCGAACAGGTGCGCCACGCATTGGCGCAATTGCTCCAGCGCGGTGAAATCCGTGACGATCTGATCGAGCGCACCGTCATTTCCGTTTCGGAAGTGCGCATGTCGCCCGACCTGAAGATCGCCACCTGTTACATCATGCCGCTTGGCAATGTTGATCCGCAAGCAATCGTCAAGGCATTGGCCGCAAACGCGAAATTCATTCGTGGTCGCATGGCGCCGGTCCTTGGCCAGATGAAATACATGCCGGAGTTCCGCTTCCGCTCCGACACGAGTTTCGACAATTTTTCGAAGATCGACGCCCTTCTGCGTTCGCCGGAAGTGGCGCGTGATCTTTCGCATGACGATGAAGACGCTGGTGAGGATGAAACCTCCCGCAATGGAGACGAATAAAGCATGGCAAGACGGGGTAAGAAAAAAGGCCGTCCGGTTTCCGGTTGGGTTATTTTCGACAAGCCGAAAGGTATGGGATCGACCGAAGCGGTCTCGAAGATCAAGTGGCTGTTCAATGCCGAGAAGGCCGGCCATGCCGGTACGCTCGACCCGCTCGCATCCGGCATGCTGCCGATTGCTCTGGGTGAAGCCACCAAGACCGTGCCTTATGTCATGGACGGAACTAAGGTCTATCGTTTCACGGTGACCTGGGGCGAAGAACGCTCGACCGACGACCTGGAAGGTCAGGCGACCAAGACCTCCGACAAGCGCCCGTCGCGTGAAGAGGTCGAAGCCCTGCTGCCAAACTACACCGGTCTCATTTCGCAGATTCCGCCGCAGTTCTCCGCCATCAAGATCGACGGCGAACGCGCCTATGATCTTGCCCGCGAAGGCGAAACGGTGGAGATTCCGGCGCGCGAGGTCGAGATCGATCGACTGGAGATCGTCGAATTCCACGACGACAACCGCACATCATTCGAAGTCGAGTGCTCCAAGGGCACCTATGTGCGCTCGCTGGCGCGCGATATGGGCCGCGATCTTGGCTGCTTCGGCCATATTTCCGAACTGCGCCGCATCGAAGTCGCTCCGTTCACGGAAGAAGATTTCGTCACGCTGACGGAACTGGAAGCCGTCTGGCCGCCGCTGCCGCCGAAGGACGAGGATGGCAACGCGGTCGAGCCTGCTCCGCGTCGCGATTTTTCCGGCCTCGATGCTCTGGTGATCGATACTGGCGCAGCGCTCGATTGCCTGCCGCAGATTCCGCTGACCGAGGAACAGGCGCAGCGTGTTCGCCTCGGCAATCCGGTCATCCTGCGTGGTCGCGATGCCCCGCTGGAAGCCGATGAAGCCTGCGTCACCGCGCGCGGAAAACTGCTCGCTATTGGCTATATCGAGCATGGTCAGTTCAAGCCGAAGCGTGTTTTCACAGCTAACTAAAAAGTCTTCGCAATTGCCGGGGCATATTTGATGCTGGCATTCTTGCCGTTTTTGCACTATATGCCCCATCAGCGATCATGCAGAAATGCAGATCAGATCGTGTAAGTTGGCCCGCGCTGGACGACATCCCGGCCTGGGCGTCTGGTTTTCCTCTCATCAAGAAAGGGTTTACGATGTCGATTACTGCTGAGCGTAAGCAAGCACTTATCAAGGAATACGCCACCAAGGAAGGTGACACCGGTTCTCCTGAAGTTCAGGTTGCCGTTCTTTCCGAGCGTATCGCCAACCTCACCGAACACTTCAAGGGCCACAAGAATGACAATCATTCGCGTCGCGGTCTTCTGAAGCTGGTTTCGCAGCGCCGTCGTCTTCTTGACTATGTCAAGGGCGTGGACGCAGCGCGCTACCAGGCGCTGATCGGCCGTCTCGGCCTGCGCCGCTAACGGTAAATCGGGCGACGTCACAAGCGTCGCCCGTTTGATTTGAGCATTCTGAGGAAGAGCGGATAGCCGCTTTCCAAAAGAGAATGCGAGAGTATCGGGCGAATGCCCACTGGCATGAGACGGCGCACAAGGTGCATTCCGTCATGCCGATGACGAGCCATAAGGCTCATGACCTGGACCAGTCATGGGGCAGGATTGCAGGTAGTTCGGCGGGTATGATCCCGAAAAGTTGCAGACTTTTCGCATGAGAGAATACCCGGGAAAAGTATGATCCCGAAAAGTGGGAACCGGTTTTCGGATAAGATCATACTATCAATCTGAGCTTCCCGTTGTCTTGCCCGTGGCCTGTCCGCCAACCCGGGAGATGCCTTAGCGCTTTGCGCGGCGTCTCCATATGAGGACAAGATATGTTCAATACCCACAAAGTGGAAATCGAATGGGGCGGTCGTCCGCTCACGCTCGAAACCGGCAAGATCGCCCGTCAGGCTGACGGCGCTGTTCTGGCAACCTATGGCGAAACCGTCGTTCTGGCGACTGTCGTTTCTGCCAAGGAACCAAAGCCAGGTCAGGATTTCTTCCCGCTGACCGTCAACTATCAGGAAAAGACCTACGCTGCCGGCAAGATTCCTGGCGGCTACTTCAAGCGTGAAGGCCGTCCGAGCGAAAACGAAACCCTCGTTTCGCGCCTGATCGACCGCCCGATCCGCCCGCTCTTCGTTGATGGCTACAAGAACGACACGCAGGTTGTTCTGACTGTTGTTCAGCACGACCTCGAAAACAACCCCGACGTTCTGTCGATGGTTGCAGCTTCCGCAGCACTGACCATTTCCGGCGTTCCTTTCATGGGCCCGATCGGCGGCGCACGCGTTGGCTACATCAACGGCGAATATGTCCTGAACCCGAATATCGACGAAATGCCGGAATCGAAGCTCGATCTGGTTGTTGCCGGTACTGCCGACGCAGTGCTGATGGTCGAATCGGAAGCGCAGGAACTTTCCGAAGAAGTCATGCTCGGCGCTGTTGTGTTCGGCCAGAAGGGCTTCCAGCCGGTAATCGACGCGATCATCAAGCTCGCTGAAGTTGCTGCCAAGGAACCACGTGATTTCCAGCCGGAAGATCTGTCGGATCTCGAAGCCAAGGTGCTCGCCGTTATCGAAAACGACCTGCGCGACGCTTACAAGATCACCGAAAAGCAGGCTCGTTACGTTGCTGTTGACGCTGCAAAGGCCAAGGCGAAGGCTCACTTCTTCCCGGAAGGCGTTGAAGAGCCGGAAATGTCGCCTGAGCAGTTCGCGACCATTTTCAAGCATCTGCAGGCCAAGATTGTTCGCTGGAACATTCTGGACACCGGCAGCCGCATTGACGGCCGCGATCTGAAGACCGTTCGTGCAATCGTTTCGGAAGTTGGCCTTCTGCCGCGCACCCACGGTTCGGCGCTGTTCACCCGTGGTGAAACGCAGGCTATCGTTGTTGCCACGCTCGGCACCGGCGAAGACGAGCAGATGATCGATGCCCTGACCGGCACCTACAAAGAATCCTTCATGCTGCATTACAACTTCCCGCCATACTCGGTCGGTGAAACCGGTCGTATGGGTTCGCCAGGCCGTCGTGAAGTTGGTCATGGCAAGCTCGCATGGCGCGCTATCCATCCGATGCTGCCTGCTGCCGACCAGTTCCCTTACACGATCCGTTCGGTTTCCGAGATCACCGAATCCAACGGTTCGTCCTCGATGGCGACCGTTTGCGGCACCTCGCTGGCTCTGATGGACGCAGGCGTTCCGCTCGCACGTCCGGTTGCCGGTATCGCCATGGGCCTGATCAAGGAAGGCGACCGTTATGCTGTCCTGTCCGACATCCTCGGCGACGAAGATCACCTCGGCGACATGGACTTCAAGGTAGCCGGTACTGACAACGGCATCACCGCACTTCAGATGGACATCAAGATCGACGGTATCACCGAAGAGATCATGAAGGTCGCTCTGGAGCAGGCCAAGGGCGGTCGCGTTCACATTCTCGGCGAAATGGCGAAGGCTCTGTCGACGTCGCGTGACGAACTCGGCGAATTCGCTCCGCGCATCGAAGTGATGAACATTCCGACCGACAAGATCCGTGACGTTATCGGTTCGGGCGGCAAGGTCATCCGCGAAATCGTGGAAAAGACCGGCGCCAAGATCAACATCGAAGACGACGGTACGGTGAAGATCGCTTCGTCGAACGGCAAGGAAATCGAAGCCGCCAAGAAGTGGATCCACTCGATTGTTGCTGAGCCGGAAGTCGGCGAAATCTACGAAGGTACGGTCGTCAAGACCGCTGACTTCGGCGCTTTCGTGAACTTCTTCGGCCCGCGTGACGGTCTGGTTCATATCTCGCAGCTCGCTTCCGACCGCGTTGCCAAGACCACCGATGTGGTTAAGGAAGGCCAGAAGGTCTGGGTCAAGCTCATGGGCTTCGACGAACGCGGCAAGGTTCGCCTGTCGATGAAGGTCGTCGATCAGGAAACGGGCAAGGAAATTGTCCAGGAAAAGAAGGCAGAAGCAGACGCTGAATAAGCTTTGCATCTTCTTTGAAATCGAAAAGCGCGCCTCTGGGCGCGCTTTTTTGTTTTTTCACGAGATTGATCGGGATCGTGCGGTCTTTTCGGATGCGATCTTGCGGGGTAAAGAACGATCATGATGACACCGGCACAGAAAACACTTTTCCTTCCCTTCGAGCAGGGCATTCTCGATATGCCCGCGGACGGGCAATCCTTTCTCGCTTGTGGCCTTTCCGCCGACCGGCTTCTCGATCCGGAATGGAAAGAGGTCCTGACCTGTCTGCAGCCATGGCGCCCCGATTTTCTGGCGCTCGGCAAGGAAGGCTTTCGTGCAGAGCCGAGATTGGCCACAGACAGCCGTTTTGCTGGCGGGCTCCTCCTGCTCGGAAAACACCGTGGACGCAACGAGGCGTGGTTCTCCGAGCTTCTGACGCGCGTTCAGCCCGGCGGTTGGATCGTCGTCTGCGGTGAGAAGAAGCTCGGCGTCGACAGTTTCCGCAAATGGGCGGGCAATATCGCTGAAATCAGCGACCGCATGTCCAAGAACCACGCCGTCTCATTCTGGCTTCAGCGCCCCGCCGATCTGGATGATGATTTCATCGCCGCTCTGCGCCCACTCGAAAGTGCAATTGACGATGTGTTCCGCACGGAACCGGGCATGTTCTCGCATGGCGCGATCGACAAGGGCTCGGCGCTGCTGGTGCCGCATATGGAAAAGATCGTGTTCGGCAATGTTGCGGATTTTGGCGCGGGATGGGGTTATCTCGCAGCACAGAGCCTGAAATATGCCGACCGCATCAAGTCCATCGATCTGTTCGAGGCAGATTACGAGGCGCTGGAGGCCGCGCGCGGCAATCTGGAGCGTCTGGGCGCTTCGGTGCCGATTTCATTCAACTGGTTCGATATTACCAGCGAAAAGGTGACCGGTATCTATGACACGGTCATCATGAACCCGCCCTTCCACGAAGGGCGCGTTACGGATGTTTCGCTCGGCCAGAGCTTTATCTCAGCGGCGGCGTCCCGCCTGAAACCTGGCGGGCGCCTGCTAATGGTCGCCAACCGGCAATTGCCTTATGAGGTGACGCTCAAGGGCCTGTTCAAGTCGGTGACGACATTGGAAGAAGCAGACGGGTTCAAAATCTTCGATGCGAAGAAGTGAAACAAAAAAGCCGCCCCGAAGGGCGGCTTTTTCAATTCCAGAGCATTTCCAGCAAAAGTGCGTAGCGCCTACGCGGGGAAATCAGTCCACTGGACTGATTTCTGATCCCGCTTCGATGCGTAGGATAATGCGTCAAAACAAATAGATAGAGCGGTTCCACGATTCCGCTTTAACCGGAACCGCTCTAGAACGCTTACTCGCCGCGTTCAGCGTCAGAGCTTTTCAGCTCTTCCAGCGTCGGCATCGAAACGATGTTGTAGCCCGAATCCACATAATGGACTTCGCCGGTCACGCCGCTCGACAGGTCCGACAGAAGGTAGACAGCCGATTTACCCACATCGTCGATATCGACAGTGCGGCGCAGCGGTGAATTGCGGCGCTGATAGCTGAAGATCGCGCGCGCATCGCCGATGCCGGCACCCGCCAGCGTGCGCACCGGGCCAGCCGAAATGGCGTTGACGCGGATGCCCTGCGGGCCGTAATCGGCAGCCAGATAGCGAACCATCGCTTCAAGCGCCGCCTTGGCAACGCCCATGACATTGTAGTTCGGGATGGTGCGGGTCGAACCGCCATAGGTCAGCGTCAGGATCGAGCCGCCGTCCTTCATGAGCTTTTCGGCGCGCTGTGCCATTTCCGTGAAGGAGTAGGCGGAAATCACCATGGTCCGGCTGAAATTATCGCGCGTGGTGACGTCTGCGTAACGGCCCTTCAGTTCGGTCTTGTCGGAAAAACCGATGGCGTGAACGATGAAATCGAGCTTGCCCCACTTCTTTTCGATCTCGGCAAAAACCGCGTCAACCGTTGCAATGTCTTCAACATCGCAAGGCAGGACGAGGTCCGAGCCGACCTGTTCGGCCAGCGGCTTCACGCGCTTGCCCAGCGCATCGCCCTGATAGGTGAAAGCCAGTTCTGCGCCCTGTGCGGCGAGCTGCTTCGAGATGCCCCATGCCAGAGAATGATTATTCGCGACCCCCATGATGAGGCCGCGTTTTCCTTGCATCAAACCTTCCATATTCCCCTCTCCCTCAGCCCTGGTAGCGCTGGAAAACCAGCGTCGCATTCGTGCCGCCAAACCCGAAGGAGTTGGAGAGCACGGTATTGAGCTGAGCATTATCGATGCGCTTGCGGACGATAGGCATGTCTGCGAAGGCAGGGTCCAATTCTTCGATATGCGCGCTTTCGCAAATGAAATTGTTGTGCATCATCAACAGCGAATAGATCGCTTCCTGCACGCCCGTTGCGCCCAGCGAATGGCCGGTCAGCGACTTGGTCGCGGCAATCGGCGGGCAGGCGTCGCCCGAACCGAACACCTGACGGATAGCGTCGATTTCCGGCGCATCGCCAGCAGGCGTCGAGGTTGCGTGCGGGTTGATGTAGTCGATCTTGGTCTTGACGGTGGAAAGCGCCATCTTCATGCAGCGGATCGCGCCTTCACCGGACGGAGCGACCATGTCGTAGCCGTCAGAAGTTGCGCCATAGCCGACGATTTCGCCATAGATCTTCGCGCCGCGCGCAAGCGCGGTTTCGAGGTCTTCCAGCACCAGAACGCCAGCGCCGCCTGCAATCACGAAGCCGTCGCGGTTCTTGTCATAGGCGCGCGAAGCGGTGGCAGGCGTGTCGTTATACTTCGTCGCCATCGCGCCCATGGCGTCGAACAGCACCGAGAGCGTCCAGTCGAGATCTTCACAGCCGCCCGCAAACATGCGGTCCTGCTTGCCATACTGGATCATCTCGAACGCATTGCCGATGCAATGGTTGGATGTCGCGCAGGCTGAAGAGATCGAATAGTTGATGCCCTTGATCTTGAAGAAAGTGGCCAGCGTTGCGGAAGCCGTGGAGCTCATGGCTTTCGGCACAGCAAACGGACCGACGCGCTTCGGACCCTTTTCACGGGTAATGTCGGCGGAATCGACGATGGTGCGGGTCGAAGGACCGCCCGAACCCATGATGATGCCGGTACGGTCATTGGAGACTTCGTCATCCGAAAGGCCTGCATCGGCGATCGCCTGATCCATGGCGATGTGATTCCAGGCTGTGCCGCGACCGTGGAAGCGCATGGCGCGACGGTCCACGAGGGATTCGACATCGATTTTCGGGGCGCCGTGCACCTGGCAGCGGAAACCCAGTTCGGCATATTCTTCCGCGCGCGAGATGCCGGATTTGGCTTCGCGCAGCGAGGCCGTCACCTCTTCGGTGTTGTTGCCAATCGAGGATACGATCCCCATACCCGTTACGACCACACGCCGCATCGCGTTCTCCTTTACACCCTTGCTCGTCGAGCGGCAGTCGATTGGGTCAGGACTGCCTCGTCGCCGTTACATAGGTGCGATCTTCGCATGTTTTGAGCGCGGCCGCATGAAAACTGTTCATTTTTTGCCGTCGCGCCCGTGAATGATGGTGGATTTAGGCGATGTTTAAGCGTCGCCGTCCTTTGAAAGGCCGACGCGCAAATCGGTGGCCTTGTAGATCACTTCGCCATCGGCCTTCAGCCAGCCGTCAGCAGTGCCGAGCACGAGACGTCCGCGCATGACGCGCTTGAAGTCGATGCCATATTCGAGAAGCTTGGTGTGCGGGCGCACCATGCCCTTGAACTTCACTTCGCCGGTCGAAAGCGCCATGCCGCGACCCGGTTCGCCGAGCCAGCCAAGGAAGAAGCCGGTCAGCTGCCACATGCCGTCCAGGCCAAGGCAGCCCGGCATGATCGGGTTGCCCTGGAAATGGCACGGAAAATACCAGTCGTCGGGGCGCACGTCGTATTCGGCGCGGATATAGCCCTTGTCGAACTCTCCGCCGGTTTCGGAAATATCGGTGATGCGATGCACCATCAGCATTGGCGGCAGGGGAAGCTGGGCATTGCCGGGGCCGAACAGCTCGCCGCGCCCGCAGCTGAGGAGTTCTTCATACCCGTAGCTTGATTTCTGTTCTGCCATTTCGCCTCCCTTGAGGTTTATTCGCTATCGGCCAGCAATCCGGCCCGGTTGTCATTTGGAACGGTTTTAGCGCAAACGCCCAAACCGCTCTATCTCTTTCTGGTCGTTAAGTCGGAACACCCCTATCACAGACTGGTTCCCGTACAAAACCTCAGCGACCATAAAAATATGCAATGGATTTTCCCGAAAAAACGGGCAAACTCCAAGCCTATTGATACTTATTTCGCAACGGCATATATCAATGTCAGTATGCAATGGGCAACAGCCCGTTCAATCTTTGACGAATTTGCTACAAGCTTGTAACGGAACCAGCGGTGAATATGCAGTCTACACATACCCACTCGACGGTCTCTATGGAAGAACGGCTCCGCGATGCTGGCCTGCGTCCGACGCGCCAGCGTGTTGCACTTGCGAGCATGATCTTTGCGCAGGGCGATCGCCACCTGTCCGCTGAAGACCTCCACGAACAGGCGGTCATGGCGGATGTGCCGGTGTCTCTGGCCACCGTTTACAACACGCTGCACCAGTTCACGGAAGCCGGAATGCTGCGCATCATCGCGGTGGAAGGCTCCAAGACCTATTTCGATACCAATATTTCGGACCATCAGCACTTCTTCCTCGAAGGGGAAAATGTCGTGTTCGATATTCCGCATGGCGAGCGCGGGCAGCCGACCGTTGCAAACATGCCGGACGCGCCGGATGGTATGGAAATCGTCAATGTCGATATTATCGTCCGCCTGCGTCGCAAGACGCAGTAACTGATAATATGCGTCGCAAGACGCAGTAAGAGATTGATCCTCAAAGGATTTTGAGAAAGCGGCTTCGGCCGCTTTTTTGTTAGCTGCCACAAAGTTCTTGCCAGAACGATGGAAAGCGGATTGAATAAAACGGTTCCGAAACAATCCTTTGCTTGCAGGATAACGGATGCCGGTAGAGTTGAAGCCGATACAGGCGCTGACATTGTTGAAGACCCTGTCGCTGGGACAGGTGCGCGACGAGATGCCCGATCTCACGACGCGGCAGACAGCTATCCTTCTGACAATCTATCTGGAGCCGCCGCCGCACACGGTGCGCGGGCTTGCGGCAAAACTGGATGTTACGAAGCCGGTGATCACGCGCGCACTCGATACGATGGGTACGCTCGACCTTCTATCCCGTCATCGTGATGAAAAAGACCGGCGAAATGTGCTAGTTAAGAGAACAGTCGCCGGCGCGCTTTATGTTGAACGACTGGGCGATCTGGTGATCGCCAAAGCCAGAGAGTTACCTTTATGAGTGTTCGCCAATGAGTCTCAATGTGACCACGCTCGACCGCCGCCTCAATGCCTATCGCGCCGATCTCGCTGATGAGCGACTGACCGACAAGGTGGAGGCTGCCCGCTTTATAGCCGGAACCGAGATGCAGGTGACTGCATCGGTCGTGGATTTGCGCAGCGAGCCACGCCCCGATAGCGGACCTCAGACACAGATCATTTATGGCGACACGGTACGCGTCTTCGAGGAAATGGACGGCTGGTGCTGGGTTCAGGCCGAGCGCGACGGCTATACGGGCTATGTCTCCGCCTCGTTTATCGAAAAGCCGCAGGGCGCGGCCACGCATATGGTCATCGTGCCGCGAAGCTTTGTTTATCCCGGCTCAGATTTGCGTTTTCCGCATACGCAGGCGCTGTCGCTTGGCTCACGCGTTCGCATTGTGGGCTCGGCTGAAACGCGCGGCACCCAATATGCGGTGCTGGAAAGCGGCGAGGCGATGATCGCAAGCCATCTGGCGCCAATCGGCGAACACGCGGCTGATTATGTGGCCGTGGCGGAAACGCTGCTGCACACGCCCTATCTGTGGGGCGGTACGTCGGGCTTCGGCATTGATTGCTCTGGTCTCGTGCAGCTTTCCATGTGGGTGGCTGGCCGCAGGGTTCTGCGTGATTCCGACATGCAGCAGAATACGCTTGGCACAGTTCTGGAGCCGAATGCGGATTATTCCAATCTCCAGCGCGGCGATCTCGTGTTCTGGAAGGGGCATGTCGCGATCTGCGCTGCGCCTGACATGCTGATCCATGCCAGCGGCCACACGATGACGGTGACGCTGGAGCCGTTGCAGGATGCGATCAAGCGCATCGCTTATCTCTATGATCTGCCGACGCTGATCCGCAGACCCTGATTGCGCTGCTGCAAGTGCATTAAACAGGTCCATGAAAGGTCGGGCCGATGACGGGAAACAGGATATTTCAAAGTGCAGGCTTCGTAGCCGTGGTGCTTGGCCTTGCTGTTCTCATCCCTTCAGCGGTGTCGTCCGAAAGGATAGCGCGCGTGACCATTCCCGCTTCGCCTGCCGCCTTTGCCGAGGTCAACGGTATCGAGATGTATTACCGGATCGTCGGCAAGGGACCGCCTATTCTGCTGATACCGGGCGGTCTTTCAGACCAGCATGTCTGGGACGCGCAATTGCCGATTCTAGCGCGTCATCATACGGTGATCGTTGCCGACAGTCGCGGGCAGGGGCGTTCCACCCGCACGACGGAGCCGCTGACTTATGGCCTGATGGCTGATGACTATGTGGCGCTGCTCGATTTTCTGCATATCGACAAGGTTGATCTGGTCGGTTGGAGCGATGGCGGTATTATCGGGCTGGATATTGCGATGCGGTACCCTGAGCGGCTGAAGAGCCTGTTCGCGCAGGCTGCCAATGTCACGCCCGAGGGCAATACCGGCTATATCGAAGCACGGGCCGAAGGACGTCCAATCCCTGAGCTTCGCCATTACGAAAGCATCGACAAGGAAATCCACGCGCTCTGGGCCAATGAACCCAACTACACCGATGAAGATTTGTCACAGATCTCGGTGCGCACGGCTATCGTGATTGGCGATCATGATACAGCCATCACGCGGGAACATACGGAATTCATCGCCAGCCAGATTCCCGGTGCCGAACTGATCATTCTGCCCGATTCTGGCCACGGCGTGCCGGTGGAAAATCCCCGGCTTTACGCCCACACGGTCCTGAAATTCATCGATGGAAAAACGAACAGCCGAATTTAATACGGCGGTTGCAAATTCGTCAGGCCGTGGCGAAAAGAGTGATTTCCGAGTACCGAAGCGCAGGCAATTGTTCTTTGCAGCCCGGTATCACGAAGAATGCATCTGCTGTGCTAAACCCGATTGGGAAGAACCCTGTCCGGCGTGCGGTGCCCGTCGACAAACGCCTTGATATTGATGATGACCTTGTCGCCCATATCGATGCGGCCTTCAATCGTGGCCGAACCCATATGCGGCAGCAGTACAACCTTGCCCTTTTCCGCAAGCGCCAGCAGGCGCGGATTGACGGCTGGCTCGTTCTCGAACACGTCCAGCCCCGCACCGGCAATCCGGCCTTGCTCGATCAGATCGATCAGGGCGTTTTCATCGATGATCTGACCACGCGCCGTATTGACCAGATAGGCCGTCGGCTGCATCAACGCGATGCGACGGGCCGATAGCAGGTGAAACGTTGCGGGCGTTGAAGGGCAATTGACTGAAATGATGTCCATGCGGGCCAGCATCTGGTCGAGGCTGTCCCAATAGGTCGCTTCCAGCTCTTCCTCAACCTGCGGGCTCACGCGCTTGCGATTGTGATAATGGATCGAAAGGCCAAAAGCCTTGGCGCGGCGTGCAACGGCGGTTCCTATGCGCCCCATGCCGACGATGCCGAGGCGCTTGCCCCAGATGCGGCGTCCGAGCATCCATGTCGGCGACCAGCCCGGCCATTTGCCGTCGCGCTCGTTGAGCACATTCGCGCCTTCCACGAGGCGGCGCGGTGCCGACAGAAGCAGCGCCAGCGTCATGTCGGCCGTATCTTCGGTCAGGACATTGGGCGTATTGGTCACGGTAATGCCGCGCTTTGCGGCGGCTGCGACATCGATATTGTCGACGCCGTTGCCGAAATTGGCGATCAGCTTGAGATTGGGTCCGGCTTGCTCTATGGCAGCAGCGTCGATCACGTCGGTGATGCAAGGCACCAGAACGTCAGCTTCCTTCAGCGCGGCGATGATTTCCGGCTGGCTCATGCGGTGATCGTCTATGTTGAGACGTGCATCGAACAGTTCCCGCATTCGGGTTTCCACCGGGTCCGGCAGTTTTCTCGTAAGAACGACCAGCGGCTTCTTTTTGTTCGACATCTCCACCCCGTTTTTTGAGCCTGTTTCCGGGCAAACTTATATGCTGAAGCTTCATGTTGAGACCTCCTTAACCAAGAAGGCGCAATATGGGATATTGCTTCGGCTGCTCATCTCTATCAAGGCGGCGGGGCAAAGACAAAGAAAAACAGGACCGATAAACAAGACGGTCACGATGCCGAGCAGCCCCTGCTGTTTTACGCTTCCGCTGAAGGCATGGTCGTCTTGGGTTAAGAACAGGACGGCGAGAGGCGCAGTTGAATAGAGTACTTCCCCAAAGGTTTTTGGCTAAGGGCATGTCGGTAAAGCGCCTTCTCATGGCCTTTGCGGCTTGTATGGCGCTCCTGTTCGTGGCGATGCCGATCAGTGTGAACGCAGCCGAAACCGAAGGCGCAAACGGTACGGCGACAGGCGCCAGCGGTCTGCCTGTGCCCCGCTTCGTCAGCCTAAAGCCGGCACGGGTCAATCTGCGCATCGGCCCGGGGCGCGACTATCCGGTTTCATGGCTGTTCATGAAATCAGGGCTGCCGGTCGAGATCATTCAGGAATATGACAACTGGCGGCGCATTCGCGATGCTGACGGCACGGAAGGCTGGGTCTACCAGTCGCTTCTGTCCGGCAAGCGCACCGCGATCACCGCGCCCTGGTTGAAGAACGACAAAAGCAAGATGATCACCATGCGCCGCGATGCCAACGATACGGCAGCTGTCGCCGCCGATATCGAGCCGGGTGTTGTCGGCACCGTGCGCCAATGCAATGGCCAGTGGTGCCGCATGGATGTCAGCGGCGTGCGCGGCTGGATCCGGCAGTCCGACCTGTGGGGCGTCTATCCCGGCGAAGTCTTCGACTGATAACACGCGGGCTTCTTACTTGCCGTATTTTTCCTTGAGCAACAGATAGAGCGCACGGATGGCCTGTGCTTCGCCGCCAACCGGCGATGCAGGCTTTTCCACTGGCACCCAGCCGAAAATATCGAAATGCACATGCGCCTTGGCCTTTTCCACAAAACGGCTGAGGAACAAGGCCGCCGTCACCGCTCCGGCAAAACCGTCGGTGGTGACATTGTTGATGTCGGCAATGCGTGACGACAGTTTCTGCGCATAAGGCTGCCAGAGCGGCATACGCCAGAGCGGATCGGCTGTCTCCTCGGCCTTGGCGGCGATGGCTTCGGCCAATGCGTCATCATGCGTGAAAAATGGCGGCAGGTCCGGGCCGAGCGCCACGCGTGCAGCACCGGTCAGGGTCGCCATGTCGATCAGCAATTCCGGCTCTTCCTCATCGGCCAGCGCCAGAGCATCGGCAAGCACCAGCCTGCCTTCGGCATCCGTATTGCCGATTTCGACGGTCAGTCCCTTGCGGCTTTGCAGGACGTCGCCCGGACGGAAGGCATTTCCGGCAATCGAATTTTCAACCGCCGGGATCAAGACGCGCAGCCGCACCGGTAGTTTCGCGTCCATGACGATGGAGGCAAGGCCGAGCACATTGGCAGCGCCGCCCATGTCCTTTTTCATCAGCAGCATGCCGCTTGCGGGCTTGATGTCGAGGCCACCCGTATCGAAGCAGACACCTTTGCCGACCAGCGTGACTTTCGGATCGTTTTCCTTGCCCCATGTGATGTCGATCAGACGTGGCGCAATCGCTCCCGCACGCCCGACCGCATGGATCATCGGGAAGTTTCGTTCCAGAAGAGCTTCGCCTTCCGTGATACTGATTTCCGCCTTATGTTCGCTTGCCAGTGCGCGCGCGGCGTTTTCCAGTGCGTCCGGGCCCATATCGTTGGTCGGCGTATTGATCAGATCACGCGTGAGTATCACCGCAGCGGCGATGCGCTTCGTCTCGGCTTCATTCACGCCGTCCGGCAAAGCAAGGCGGATTGTCTTGCCATTCGCATTGCGGTAGCGCGAAAAATTATAGCCGCCCATCAGGAAGGCGAGCGCCGCGAGCGCGGCATCGTCGTCCGCATTTTCGAAATGCCAGTCACCTTCCGGCAAGCTGCGTGCGAGTTTGCCAGCAAGCAGTTGCGACTGGCCGCCTTTGAGGCCGTCGCCAATGCCGAACAGCGCGCCGGAGATCGCACCGTCCGGTCCCGGCAGAACCAGAACCTTGCCCGCTTCTCCGTCGAAATCATGGGCTTTCGCCCAGCCAGTCACAGGAGCCGGAAGCGTGTTTTCTTCCAGCTTTCCCTTTTTCGTAAACCAGATTGGACGGCTTTGTTCCGACTTTTGGGCAATGATTTCGACAGACATGGCACTCTTTCTCACCAAGGCAGATTGGGCCGATCAAGGCAGTTTTGAAAACAGATAGAACGCTTCGCCTCGTTTGGAAACGGGTGCATGCAAGGCTCGTTAACCAATCATTAGGGTTAACGGATTATTGATGAAGGAGAAATCGGGCTTGAGGGGCTGGGGCATTCGGTATGCAATGTCCGGCCGCATATGGAGGCGGGATGCTCAACTTGGGGTTAATGGGCGGCGCTGGTTTCCGCCTTGGCGTGGCTTCTGTCCTTTCAGCGCTCGTCCTCACCGGCTGCAACACGGTAGACCGCACCACCACAGGTTCGGTGCGACGTGTCGAAACCGCTGCCACTTTCGATCACATGAACGATGCACAGCTTGCCGCAATGGTAGGCCGTCTTGGCGCGCAATATGAGCGCAATCCCAAGGACCGTGGCACCGCGCTCAATTATGCCAGCGCCCTGACCCGTCTGGGACGCAACGATCAGGCTCTCGCCGTCATGCGCGCGCTGGTCATCACCTATCCGAAGGATCAGCAGGTTCTCGCAGCCTATGGCAAGGCGCTTGCCGGTGCGGGTCAGTTCGACACCGCGCTCGATGCAATCCGCCGTGCGCAAGATCCGGCCTATCCGGACTGGAAGCTCGTATCCGCCGAAGGCGCTATTCTCGACCAGATGGGCAACCGCGATCAGGCCCGCGCCATGTATCAGAAGGCGCTACAGATCAAGCCGGGCGAGCCGTCGATCCTCTCCAATATGGGCATGTCCTATCTTCTGGCCGGCGATTCCAAGACGGCGGAAAACTATTTCCGGCAGGCATCTGTGCTACCCGGAGCAGACAGCCGCGTCCGCCAGAATCTGGCGCTTTCGGTCGGCTTGCAGGGGCGTTTTCAGGAAGCTGAAACGATTGCCGCGCAGGAGCTTTCGCCGCAGCAGGCCAAGGCCAACACGGATTATCTGCGCTCCATGATGGCGCAGCAGAATTCCTGGAACATGCTCAAGGACAAGCCGAAGGGCTGACACGACATCGCATGCTTTGTTTTGGCTTTTTTCGGCGGCGGCGATCAGTGCCCGCCGAAGAACCCGCCTTGCGCGCTAAGCTGGATGAACGCCGGGCCGAGAATGACGATAAACAGCACCGGCAGGAAGAAGACGATCATCGGCACGGTGAGTTTCGGCGGCAAGGCCGCCGCTTTCTTTTCCGCCTCCAGCATACGCAGATCGCGGCTTTCCTGAGAAAGTGTTCGAAGCGCTTGCGAGACGGGCGTACCGTAGCGCTCGGCCTGAATGAGTGCTTGCGATACCGATTTCACCTGATCGACGCCCGTGCGCATCGCGAGATTGTCATAGGCCTGACGCCGTTCAGGCAGGAATGACAGTTCCGCATTGGTGAGCATCAGTTCTTCCGCCAGCTCCACAGACTGTATGCCGATTTCGTCGGCCACCTTGCGAAAGGCTGCTTCGACAGACATGCCGGATTCCACGCAGATCAGCATCAGATCCAGCGCATCCGGCCAGGCGCGGCGGATAGACTGCTTGCGCTTGGCGGCCTTGTTGGAAACATAGAGGTTGGGCGCATAGAAGCCGATATAACCGGCGATAATGCAGACCAGAAGTCGGACGAAGAAGGAATGTTCCGGCATATTGCCGAGCACGAAGATATAGAAGCCAGCCAGCGTCATCGCGCCGAAAGGCAGCACGAAACGCATGAACAGGAAGATGTTGAGCGGGTTCTGCCCGCGAAAACCGGCAGTTCTGAGCGCGGCAATCGTCTTTTCGTCGGCCAGCGCCTTTTTCAGGTCGAGCCTTTCCACGAAATCGCGAATGCCCTGCTTCTGCTGGTGTCGCAGGCTGTTGCGCCGGTCGTTTTCCGCTGCCAACCGCGCGCGCTCGCGAGACCGGATCGCCTCGCGTTCGGTGGCGACCGACTTCATGCGCGATTTCAGGATGCTGGTGCTGAGTATCGGCAAGAGTACGGTGACGATGGCGGCAAAAACCGCAATCGTGATCAGCATGGCGATCAGGAATTGCGGGTCTGTCAGTCTTTCGATGAGGAGAGAAAACATGGTCTGCGCCTCACATATCGAAATTGATCATGTTTTTCATGATGAAAATACCGGTACCCATCAAAACGACAGCGATCCCCAGCAGCATATGGCCGGTCGATGAGGTGAAGAGCAGCGTCATATATTGCGGGCTGGTCAGATAGACGAGCACCATGACGATGATCGGCAGCGCACCGATGATTGCGGCAGAGGCCTTTGCTTCCATGGACAGCGCATCGACCTTGGCTTTCATCTTCTTGCGGTCACGCAGTACCTTGGAGAGATTGTTCAGTGCTTCAGAAAGATTGCCGCCGGCCTGAGACTGAATCTGGATCACGATGGCGAAGAAATTGGTTTCAGGGCAAGGCATGCTGTCTGGCATCTTGCCAACAGCTTCCGGTATCGACAGGCCCATCTGCTGGGCTTCGACAACTTTCTTGAATTCGCCTTTAACCGGCTCCAGTGCTTCGCTGGCAATCAGGCGCAGCCCGTCATTGAGCGGCAGGCCTGCCCGTGTCGCACGAACGATAACGTCGAGGGCGTTTGGAAATTCTTCCAGAAACTTCTTCAGGCGACGCTTGCGTTTTTGCAGCACGAACCAGCGGGGCAGGCCGAAAAAGCAGGCAATGGCAATGCCCGGAAGAAGCAACAAAGGAAGACCGAAGATAAAACCGATCAGAAGTCCGGCAAAGGCCGTCGCGCCGGAATAAATATAGAATTGGCGCAGCGTAATGCTCAGTCCCGCCTGCGTTAGCATGATACGCAGCGGCGGGTATTTCTGATTTTTCTCGCGCTGCTTCTGGCGTGCTTCAAGATCCTTGATATTGTCCTGCAATTGCTTGCGGCGTTTCTGAATATCGGTGTTCTTGTCCCGCTCACTGCGGGTGACGCTGCGTTCTGCATAGTTGCGCACGGTTTCCAGCCGCCGCGAGGCGGGGTCCTTGCTGGCCAGCCTGTCGTAGAACAGCACGTAAGCCAGCGCGGCACAGGCAACCACCGCCAGAAGAATGAAAATCAGAATGCTGACAGGTGAGGCGGTCATCAGTCGACGCTCTCCATACTGTCGAGAACAGAGGCGAGGCGGCTGTCTTCATTGTAGTAGCGCGCGCGGTCCCAGAAGGCCGGGCGGCCAATGCCGGTCGAGCTGTGCGTGCCGAGAATGCGGCCTGATGCATCCTCCCCCTTGATGTCGTAAAGCATCAGATCCTGGGTGATGATGACGTCGCCTTCCAGCCCCACCACTTCCGTCACATGGGTGATGCGACGCGAACCGTCACGCAGTCGCGCGGCCTGAATGATGATATCGATCGAGTTGACCAGAATTTCGCGCACGGTCTTTTGCGGCAGCGTATAGCCGCCCATGGCGATCATGGCTTCCATACGGCTCAGGCATTCACGCGGGCTGTTGGAGTGGATCGTGCCCATCGAGCCGTCATGGCCAGTATTCATGGCCTGCAACAGATCGAACACTTCGGGTCCGCGCACTTCGCCGACGATGATTCGCTCAGGCCGCATACGCAGGCAGTTTTTGACCAGATCGCGCATCGTCACTTCGCCTTCGCCTTCCAGATTGGGCGGGCGGGTTTCGAGGCGTACCACATGCGGCTGCTGCAATTGCAGTTCGGCGGAATCTTCGCAGGTGATGATGCGTTCATGCGTGTCGATATAGCGGGTGAGGCAGTTCAACAGCGTGGTTTTGCCGGAACCCGTACCACCGGAAATGATGACATTGCAGCGCACGCGGCTGATGATCTGCAACAATTCCGCACCGGCATTGGAGATCGCACCGAAGCGCACCAGCTGGTCGAGTGTCAGCTTGTCCTTGCGGAATTTACGAATGGTCAGTGTCGGGCCGTCGAGCGACAACGGCGAGGCGATGACGTTGACGCGCGAGCCGTCCGGCAGGCGCGCATCGCAGATCGGGCTCGATTCGTCGACGCGTCTGCCGACCTGGCTGACGATGCGCTGGCAGATATTGAGAAGTTGCTGGTTGTCGCGAAAACGAATCCCCGTTTCCTGCACCATGCCGTCGACTTCGATATAGGTACGGCGCGAGCCGTTGACCATGATATCGGCAATGTCGTCGCGGGCAAGCAAAGGCTCCAGCGGACCGTAACCGAGGACGTCGTTGCAAATGTCGTCGAGCAGTTCTTCCTGCTCGGCAATCGACATGACGAAGTTCTTGATCGCAATGATATCATTGACGATATCGCGGATTTCTTCGCGGGCCGTATCGGGCGCCATGCGTGAAAGCTGCGACAGGTCGATTGTATCGATCAGGGCCGAAAAGACCTGCGCTTTGGTGTCGTAATAGCCTTCGTTCTTCTCACGTCCGCTGCTGGCCGCGGCTGCGGGTCTCGCTGGCGTGTTGGGAACGGCGGCCTGCATACGGGACGGCTGAACGGGCTCCGTGCGCTGCACAGGCTGGGGCGCGATTGCTTTCGCAATGCTGCCGTCCTGTTTGCTTCCTGAATCGTTGCCTCTTTTGCCGAACATGATTTTCCGCCGTTACTTCGTCTTGCGCGCGAATTTGCCTAGAAGACCGGAGATGCCATTCTTCTTGCGCGGCTGGACATCCGCGCGCCCCGTCAGCACATGCGCTATATGCGTGATGGTTGCAGAAACCGGGCTTTCCGGGCTGGTTTCCGCGATCATGCGTCCGGTATTGGCGGCATTGCCGAAAAGCTGCGGCTCGAATTCGATGGCCGCAATCGGATCGATGCCGAGCGGTTCGGAGAAATCCGACAGCGCGATTTCGGGGCGCTTCGGAACCCCGACCTGATTGAGCACCAGATGCGGCTTCAGATCGTTGGGACGCAATTGCGCCAGCGTATCGAGCAGGTTTTTCGTATTGCGCAGATTGGCAAGATCGGGTGCAGCCACGATCACCACTTCATCCGCCCGCATCAATGTGGTGCGGGTCCAGCCGTTCCAGCCATGCGCGAGATCGAGAACGATCAGTGGCGAGGTGCGCTGGGCAACGTCGATTATTTCGGAGAACGCATCCTCTTGAAAATCGAAGGTGCGCTCCAGACTGGATGGTGCGGCAAGAATCGAGAGATGTTCGCCATATTGCACCAGCAGGCGGTCGAGATAGACCTCATCCACGCGTTCCGGAGAAAACACGGCGTCGGCTATGCCGAGCGTCGGGTCCTGATCGAAATTGATGTTGGCCGTGCCGAAAGGCAAATCCATGTCTGCGAGAACGACGTCGTGCCGGAACAGATGCGAGATCGACCAGGCGACATTATGAGCGATGGTCGATGCGCCGACACCGCCCTTGGCGCCGATAAAGGCGATGGAGCGTCCAAGCGGCTCGGCACCCGGATCGAGAAAGATCGACGAGACGATGGCCAGAACATCGGCCAGCGACACGGGCGCGACGATATATTCCGACACGCCGCGGCGCAGCAATTCGCGATAGAGCCAGACTTCGTTGGAATGCCCGACGACGAGTACCTTTGAGCCCGGGTCGCAGACTTCCGACAGGCGCCGGAGTTCATCGAGCAGAACATTCGGTTCCGATGACGATTCGACGATGATCAGATTGGGCGTCGAGGCCGTCTGATAGAAGTCGATAGCGGCCTCTATGCCGCCCGGCGAGACTTTCAGATGGGTCTTGGCCATGCGCCGGTCATTGCCAGCGCGCTCGATGGGAATGGCAACGCTTTCGTTTTCACAAAAGGCCTGGATGGAAATGCGCGGGATTGGCCGCACATTTTCCAGCATAATCGGCGCGCGGTGTTCGGCAAGGTCGCTGCCGGCTTCTGGTTCGAAGGCGATATCTGTCATGGCGCCCTCTTAATAGTTTGCCTGTTCGCTGCGAGGTTCCTTCCAGTTATCCGTCAGCGCAGTCGACATTTTGGTATAGCCCTGATCGCCATTGAGGCGTTCTGTCGTGCGGTCGGAATCGATTGGAGAGGAAGTGCGCGGTCCAAGAAGATCGGCAGGATTGGCGACTTGCGCCGCAAGATTGTTCTGCATCGCACAGCCGAAATTTTCGTAATGCTTGTTTTCCGGCGTGGTCGCAACATCATCCGGCCAGCGTCCGCAAGGTGTCGTGCCCGCCGTCATCGCATAATAGCTGATGCGGATTGGCGCTGCGGCATCCGGCGACGAAACGGGATAGTTTTCTATGGCGATGTTGGTCTGCTTGACGCCGCCTTTGCGCAAGGCTGTCGCCACTTCTGTGCTTAACCGATAGGCTGCGGCCTGATTGGGCGCTCCAGCAGGAACAAGCACATAGACCATGCCCGAACCCTTGTAGCGGTAGTTGGCGACCGCGCTCTCGATGATGCCGCGCTGCATGGTGTTGAGCCGGCTATCCGCGCTGCCGACCGGAATGTCGGTCACCTGTTCGCGCTCGGCAATCGTGATGGGATGATTGGTGCGGTAATCGTCCGGCAATGCGCCGACGGTCACATGCTGCCGGTTGGCGCAACCGGCCAGAAGAGCGACCGACAGGACCAGCAAGACCGGCGTGATGGAAACTCTGTTGCCCCGAATTGTCATGCCCGTTTCCCCACTCATTTGTAGATATACCCGACAACACCGTTGTAACGGCCGGGCGGCAGCTTGGTCTCCATCGTTCCGTAAACGCGGTTGACCTTGCCGAGAATGTAACCTGCGCCATCGCTGGCCGGATTGAGATTGTCGTCGGGACGCGCAAGCGCCTGCCGCGCAACCGGGCGAGCCAGATATGGCGTCACGATAACCACGAGTTCCGATTCGTTGCGGATGAAGTCCTTGCTGCGAAACAGCGCACCGAGGACGGGAATCTTGGTGAGGCCCGGAAAGCCGGAAACAGACTGGCGCACTTCATCGCGGATCAGGCCGCCGATCATCATCGAACCGCCGGATGGCAGTTCCACCGTGGTGTCCGCCACGCGCTTGCGCAGCGAGAGGAGGCTTGTGCCCACGCCATCGGCCTTGGCAGCCATGCCGGTGCTTTCGGTCGTTGGTTCTGACACTGACGTTCTGATCTTCAGGCTGATGCGCCCCGGGCCGAGCACCACCGGCATGAATTCCAGTCCGATGCCGTATTCGATCTTGGCCAGCTGGTTGGTTCGCTTGCCGTCGTCATCATAAGTGACGCTGTTCAAAACATTGTATTCGCCGCCGACATTGAAGGCTGCCTTTTCGCCTGAGATAGCGGTTAGGGTCGGCTCAGCAAGCGTCTTCATGACGCCCGCTGATTCCATTGCCCGCAGATAGGCCGAGAAGCTGCTCGTCGCGAGACCGAAGCCGGTATCGGACAGATTGTTGCCGATCGCGCCAGAGATGGTTTCTGAAATGCCGCTATAGGTAATGCCATTGTTGGTACCGCGGCCAAGCATATTGACGCCGAGCTGCTTCATGACAGTGCGGCTAACTTCGGCAACGGTGACCTTCAGCGTGACCTGGTCTTCACCGACAATCGTCAGCATGTTGACGATTTTACTGACACGGCGCTGCTGATCGGGGTTATCGATTGCAACGCCGCCGCCGTCTGTCGGAGCTGAAGCGGTGGCAGTATACTGGCCGGTGGTTGCTTCACCACCGGTGACGAAAAGGCCGGCGAGTTTTGCGGCTTGGGCCGAATCCTGAGGGGTCTGAACCGTGCCAGTGAGAACCACATTGTCGTTGATCAGTTCAACCCGGATATCCGAGCCGGGAATGAGGCGTTTCAGCTGTGTCGAAATGCTGCTCACATCGCGCTCGATTTCGACATCGATGGAGGCGATTTGTTCGCCATTCGGGCCGAAGACGAAGATATTGGTTTGCCCGACCTGCTTGCCGAACAGATAGATGCGGCGCGATGTGCGCGTGACCGCATCCGCAATGGACGGATTGGAGACGAGCACGTCATAGGCGTCCTGCGGCAGATCCAGCACCAGCGACTTGTTGAGACCAAGTGCAATCCGCTGGGCGCGGCCCTGCGTGCCGACCTTGACGACACCGCCCGCCGCCATGGCAGGCACATCGAAGAAGGGTTGCGCTGCGAGCGTCAGGCTTGCGGCAATAAGGGCTGATTTGGTCCAATACGGGCGCACGCGTTTTCCCTGTCTCATGAGCGCGGTCCTACTTCTATGATGCTGCCGGACTTGATGACCTTGACCGTTCCGCTATGCGTCGGAGAGGAAACCAGATAGTCGGCTTGCTTGATGTCCTTGTCTTCGGCGTCGTGCATGGATCGCAGCGACAGTGTCAGCCGGTCCGCCATTTGCTGGGCGACGGTGATGATTTCCGCCTGATCGGGCGTCAGTTCCAGTGTCGCCGTCTGGCCGACCATGACCTTGCGACCTTGCTCGTCTTCCTGAATCGTCTGGTCGATGGCGAGCACGCGCACATTTTGCAGCACGGTTTCGGTCGTGAAAGGCGCGATGGACGTGCTGCTGGCATTGTCGGGTTTGCGACGGGTCATGATGACGTCAACGAAATCATTGGGCAGGATAAAGCCGCCCGCCGAGCTTTCGGCATTGATCTGGGTCGCAACCGCACGCATGCCGGGCGGCAGGATCGAGGACAGGAAGCTCTGTCCCGGTCCGATCAGTTTCACTTTGCGAATCGGCTCACCGGGGAAAAGTTGCAGCCTGACGGTGGCACCATTGAGCTGGTTGATTGCATCCGGCTCACTGGAACGAGTGATGTAGCCGTCGGAAATCGCTTCCTTGGGCCATGATTGCCAGCGCATCTGTGAGGTCAGTTCAGCACCGACGCCGAGATTTTCCGTGGCGACAAGCACTTCTTCAAGCTGGATCTGTGGGGTCTCTGGCGCAACCACGACGGGTGCAGGCGGCGGTGCCGACAGATTCATGGCGATATAGCCCGCACCGCCAGCAGCGATAACGGCTACCCCAAGAATGAGTAGACGAGCTGATTTCATGATGTGCCCCGTGCAAGTCCCCACGTCCGAACGACGTGTTCCAAAATTGCACCGGCAATCGTGTAATTATGGTTAATATAATCTTATTCGTATTAAGAAATATAAGTTCCGCAGGGCAATTCGTTGCCGGTTATCATGCGGGAGCGAACAAAATTGACTGAATTGACTGGCCGACAGGTGAGAGCGGGAAGCTCCACAGACCGGCTGCGCCCAAAGCGATCCCATAAGGAATCCCGACATCCTTGCGCGACAGTCGTTCCAGAAAGGCATAACGATCAGCATAAACCGGGCGCGGTATCAGGCGATAAAGAATGATCAGAAGCGTGAGAACGCCGCCCAGGATCGAGAACTTGACGACATAGTCCGCCAGGCCCGGATTGAAGCCGAACCACAGCGTCGTTGCGGCAATCAGTTTTGCATCGCCACCGCCCATGGTGCGCAGGCAGAAGAGGGCGAAAGTGATGCCGAGCATCAGCCCGCCGGTCACCAGATGCCAGCTGTAATCAACAAGTGAAAGCCCGGAAAAGGGTGCGAGAATGATAAACCCGGCGGCGAGACCAATCGAAACCCGGTTGCGAATGGTCATCGACAGGAGATCGGTGATCATGGCCGTGACCATCGCTGCCACGAAAATCGCCGTCATCAGCGCTGCTATGACCATCAAAGCCCCCGATAGAGTTTCGTTGCCGATTATTTACCGTTCGTCGCGTTCTGGAAACCTGTGGCAACGGCGTCGAACTTTTCGCCGACTTTGCCGGCCATGAGCGCTACACCACTGATGATTGCGATAGAAACCAGCGTGCCGATCAGCGCATATTCAATCGCTGTGGAACCGGCCCGGTTCTTCAAAAAACGCGTCATCAATGTCGGCATTGTACGCTCCTTCGCCTCTCCGAAGACGGCTGCCCCATAATGGCCGTCATCAAGTTCGGATGGCTGAAGCATAGTCGGTAGGCATTGTAGGCCCCTTAACAATCAGGGTTAATGAAGTGTTGTCGATTAAATTCCACTTCCGATGGCGCAAGAGGGGCCAGTCTTGCGGATGATTTAATGGTTCCTTCACCAATCCTCTTCATTATTTGCTAGGCATATTACGGGGGTCGTAGAGTGGCGCGTCGGTTTTTCTCTTCGGAAAAGTTGCGGAAGGCATTGGCCTTGGCAGCGATAATGCTGTCTTCGGCCGGAGTTCAGGCCGCGCATGCGGAAGAATATATCAAGCTGGAAACAAGTCGGGCGCGTATCCTTCGTCTGGCCCGCCCCGCTGATACCGTGGTGATCGGCAATCCGGCGATAGCGGACGCTGTCGTTCAGGATTCCCAGACCATCGTACTGACCGGCAAGGATTTTGGCGTTACCAATATCGTTGTCATGGACAAGCAGGGCGAGCCGATCATTGATCGGGAACTTGTTGTCTCCAGCAATGGGCGGGGCACCACCCGCGTCTATCGCCGGGCAGAGGTCCAGACCTTGTCTTGCACACCCTATTGCGAAAAAGCTTCGACCAAGATCGGCGACGATAAATAAGAGCTGTCGCTAAAATCCCGCATGTGCCGTTAATACTCTTTCAGGTTGTCCTGATGTATTCCTACACCATGTTTTAAACCGGCATGGTTTGGGTGGGGCATGGCATTCAAGAATTCCCGTCGGCATAGGCGTGGAGAAGAATATTCGTGGCTATGTGCCGCCTTTCGGCGCGTGCGGCTGTTTGGCCGGGCGCGCGAAGGCGCGACGGCAATCGAATTCACACTTCTGATCATTCCCTTCCTGCTTATCGTTTTTTCGACCATCGAAACGGGTATGAATTTCACTGCCCGACAGGTGTTGTGGAATGCCACGCAGAATGTCGCGCGTCAGATCCAGACCGGGCAGATCAGGGGAAGCGATCTCACGCCGACCAAAATCCAGACCATGCTCTGCGACCAGATCCAGTTCATGGTGAAGGCCGGTTGTGAGGGACTGTCGTTCAATCTTGGCACCTATTCCGGCTTTTCCACGGTGCCGACCACCGGCATTCTGACCGCTGATGGCGATCTGACGCGCACCGGCATCACCGGCACCAACGGCACCTCGACCATCAACCAGCTCAATGTGCTCTATCGCTGGCCGGTTCTGACCAACATTCTCTATCTGACCGACAGCGCCGATGCGAAACGCGGCACCATGCCGCTGTTCTCTACGCTGACATGGCAGAACGAGCCGTTTCCCAACTGACGACGAATATCGGGTTGCGGCCCGGACTGGACCTTTATCGCCATGCGAACAGCACTATTCCGGTTGTTACGAAATTTCCTGCGCGACAGGCGCGCTGTCGGCGCGGTCGAATTTGCGCTGATCGCTCCGGTCCTGCTCGTGATTTATCTTGGTTCGACCGATCTTGCCGATGGTCTCGACGTCAACAAGAAGGTGTCACGATCCGCCAGCAGCCTGGCCGATCTGGTTACGCGGCAGATTTCGGTTTCGGCCAGTGACGTCGACGATATGTTCGCGATTGGTAGCGCATCGCTGCTGCCCTACAGTCGGACAAGCCCGAAGATCAGGGTAACGGCCCTGAAGGTCACCAAGGCGCAATCATCGAACACCTATACCGTGACGGTCGACTGGTCGCGCGCGAATGTTGCAAATTTCGCCGCCCTGGCTGGCAGCAAAGGCGATCTTCCCGCCGCGCTCATCGCGACTGACGCCTATTTTATCAAGGTTGATGTGGAGCTTGACTACAAGCCGCTCAACTCTTGGATATCGACCAGCATTCCCATGAGCGAGACCTATTATCTCTCTCCACGCTATACCAACACCATTCCTTGTAGCGGGTGCTGAAGCGCTCTTTCGCGTATTCCCCTTGGCAATAGGGGCAAAACCCAACATATAGAGGGAAAGGCCAGACCTTCCCTTCAGGATTTGCTTTCAATGCCAGAATTGCCAGAGGTAGAAACCGTTCGCCGCGGCTTGCAACCCTTCATGGAAGGGGCAACCATCGAACGTGTCGATCAGAACAGACCCGATCTGCGCTTTCCTTTTCCAGACCATTTTGTGGAACGCCTGACCGGGCATCGGATCGAGGCGCTCGGTCGCCGTGCGAAATATCTGACGCTTCACCTCGATGACGGTCTTTCCATCATCAGCCATCTCGGCATGTCCGGTTCGTTTCGCATCGAGGCCGAAGACGGCGGGGATACGCCCGGCGCTTTCCATCACGAGCGATCAAAGAACAGCGCCCATGACCATGTGGTGTTTCATCTGTCGCGTCCCGGCGGTTCAGGTGCGCGCATCATCTATAATGATCCGCGCCGTTTCGGCTTCATGCTGTTTGCGGAAAAAGGCGCGCTCGACACGCATCCATTTCTGAGCGGTCTCGGTATTGAACCAACCGGCAATCTTTTGTCGGGAGCGATACTGGCGGAACTGTTTCAGGGGCGGCGCACGCCGCTCAAGGCAGCACTTCTCGATCAGCGGCTGATTGCCGGTCTCGGCAATATCTATGTCTGCGAGGCGCTGTGGCGTTCCGGTCTGTCGCCCATGCGCGCAGCCGGGGCCGTAGCGGGCGATGCGGTGCTTATGGAGCGGCTGGCCAGCGATATCCGCACGGTGATTGCCGAGGCCATTGCGGCGGGCGGGTCGAGCCTGAAGGATTACATTCAGGCCGACGGGGCGCTTGGCTATTTCCAGCATTCCTTCTCGGTCTATGGGCGGGAAGGGGAACCGTGCCGCAACCCGGCCTGCAACGGTACTGTCGAGCGTGCGGTCCAGGCGGGACGTTCGACTTTTTTCTGTGCGTCCTGCCAGACATAAGACCTTGCCAAACAGGGATGGCCGGTCCACCTTGCCGCCCGGAAATTGAAGCTGTCATGGTATCGGCCTTATAGGCCCTGAACCGGATAGCGATGCCTGATGAAGGAGGAGCAGAATTCCATGGCTTATGAAACGATCATCGTCGAGACACGCGGCAATGTCGGGCTTATCCGCCTCAATCGTCCGCAGGCGCTCAATGCGCTCAATCGGGGTGTGCTCAATGATCTGACGGATGCGCTCGCGATCTTCGATGCGGATGACAAGATTGGCGCCGTGGTGCTGACCGGTTCTGAAAAGGCTTTTGCTGCTGGCGCCGACATCAAGGAAATGCAGTCCATCGATTTCGTCGATGCCTATCTGCAGGACATGTTCGCCGACTGGCAGAAGGTGGACCGCGCGCGCAAGCCGATCATCGCTGCCGTTTCCGGTTATGCGCTTGGCGGCGGTTGTGAGCTGGCCATGATGTGCGACTTCATCATTGCAGGCAGCAATGCCAAGTTCGGCCAGCCGGAAATCACGCTTGGCGTCATTCCGGGCATGGGCGGCTCGCAGCGCCTGACCCGTTTCGTCGGCAAGTCCAAGGCGATGGATATGTGCCTGACCGGCCGCATGATGGATGCGGCGGAAGCCGAGCGCTCGGGTCTCGTTTCACGGGTCGTTGAGCCGGAAGTTCTGCTGGAAGAAGCTTTGAAGGCTGCCGAGCGCATTGCGTCCTTCTCGCGCCCTTCGGTTCTGATGGCCAAGGAAGCGGTGAACCGCACCTACGAAATGACGCTGAGCGAGGGACTGCGCTATGAGCGCCGCCTGTTCCATTCGCTTTTTGCGACGGAAGACCAGAAGGAAGGCATGGCGGCATTTGTCGACAAGCGCACGCCATCCTTCAAGAATCGATAAGACGGACAGCGCATCGGGCGGTGATCACCGCTGCCCGATGCGGTAATCAGGGCTGGATGGAGGCTGGTTCAGAGGGCTGGAAGGCCCGCGCGCAGGCGCAAAACCGGCTTTTTGATTGATAGTCGCGGCAGAATCCTCGTTGACGTGAGGGCAAAGCTGATCTATAAGCCCGCCACGGATCGGCGGCCACCCGGGTTTTCTAGGGATTTCGGCTGCCCTAGAGGTTTTGTGCCCGGCGGTTTAAGCCCCTGGCTAGCTGACAGAAAAAGAGAGGCATTTATGGCCAATACTCCTTCGGCCAAGAAGGCAGTGCGCAAGATCGCTGCCCGCACCGAAATCAACAAGTCGCGTCGCTCGCGCGTTCGCACTTTCATCCGCAAGCTGGAAGACGCTCTTCTGAGCGGCGACAAGCAGGCTGCGGAAGTGGCATTCAAGGCTGCTGAGCCTGAACTGATGCGCGCAGCCTCCAAGGGCGTCGTGCACAAGAACACTGCTGCTCGCAAGGTGTCTCGCCTTGCCAAGCGCGTGAAGGCACTCAACGCCTAATTATTGCCTATTTTTATAAGCAAGTTCTGAAACCCGGCTCATTGTTAGCCGGGTTTTCTTTTTTTCAGGCTTCTTGCAGCTTTCTGCTCAACGTAAGGTCGCAATTTTTTCGCATATTTTTCAATGTGAAGAGGCAAGTTTACGAGGTTTCAGAATGTTACTACCGGGTAATTTTCGATTGTAATTTCAATCATTTGCGTAACATTTCGCAGAGTTATCCACAGGGGTCGGATGGGACTCGGAAGGCCGTTTGAGTCAAGCAGATTTTTAAAAATTATTTTTCAGGCGGAACAGATCAGGACCATCTAATTTGACCACGTAGAAAACACATTGAATCCAAAGGTGTTAATTCGCTGGCGTCCGATTCCCGGTCTATCGCGCGGCCCTATGCAAGGGGTTTCATGAAAAAAAACTGGCAATCCTAGGCTTGCTCTTTACGGCGGCCCTTCGCTAAAGTCAGGTCATCAAGAGGGGTGGGCCACCGGCCCGGAGTTAGCGCTAATTGCTGTCGAATGTCAGCGTGGATGTTGAATCCGCGAGCGCTATTTTCTGGTCTCCAAGGTCCTCTTTCTTTCGGGTGATTGCTTATCATTTAATGACCGGGCCATTAACTGGCCATTAACCGGAAAGTCGTTTTGGACAGATGGCGGTCAATTGAGTGGTTGTCGTGGAAGGGGTTCCGGGCAATCAGCCTTCGGTGAACAGTTGTATGAGTCGTGCGCGGGTAACCGGAAAGGAGTATTTCGGTTTGGACCTGTCGGGTCTGATTGAGTTTGTGTTTGGTCCGGTGTTGCGGGCCTGAGTGTATGAGTGAGTACCGCCGGCGTTGAAGGACGACAGATCCGGAACGACGAGCTGGAAAAAATGACAAGCGCCGGAAAATGGCGCGTACGAATGTGAAGGCAGGCGAGACGATGGCAATGACGAGCGGCAAGGCGACGGCAACGATGGGTGATGATGCACATGCGAACCGTATCCATGGATCTTCTGCTACCGAAAATGACAAGAGCCTGACGAACATGGACGCTGCAGTCAGCGAAGAGGCTTTCGAGCGCCTTACGGCAAAGCTGAAAGCCCGTGTAGGCAGCGAAATCTATTCGAGCTGGTTCGGCCGGTTGAAACTTGACGATATTTCCAAGAGCATTGTGCGCCTGTCGGTCCCGACAGCTTTCCTGCGCTCCTGGATCAACAATCATTATTCTGAACTCCTGACCGAACTCTGGCAGGAAGAAAACGCCCAGATCCTGAAGGTCGAAGTCGTTGTGCGCGGCATGAACCGCGTGGTTCGCAGCGCAGCGCCGGCAGAAACGACGGAATCGGCTGAAGCCAAGCCTGTCGTGGCGCCGCGCGAAAAGATGATGTTCCCGGTCGGCCAGTCCTTTGCCGGTCAGCATATCGGCGACAAGCGCGGTTCTGCCGTGGTCGCAGAATCGGCTGCCGCTTCGGGCTCGATTCTCGGCTCGCCGCTTGATCCGCGTTACACGTTCGACAGCTTCGTCGACGGCGCATCGAATCGTGTGGCGCTTGCCGCCGCCCGCACCATTGCGGAAGCCGGTTCCAGCGCTGTGCGTTTCAATCCGCTTTTCATTCATGCATCGGTCGGCCTCGGCAAGACGCATCTTCTTCAGGCCATTGCAGCCGCAGCGCTGCAGCGTCAGGAAAAGGCCCGCGTCGTTTATCTGACCGCTGAATATTTCATGTGGCGCTTTGCGACCGCTATCCGTGACAACAATGCGCTTTCCTTCAAGGAACAGCTGCGCGACATCGACCTTCTGGTCATCGACGACATGCAGTTCCTGCAGGGCAAGTCCATTCAGCACGAGTTCTGCCATCTCCTGAACACGCTGCTCGACAGCGCCAAGCAGGTCGTTGTTGCAGCTGACCGTGCACCCTCGGAACTGGAATCGCTCGACGTTCGCGTCCGTTCGCGTCTGCAGGGTGGCGTTGCGCTTGAAGTGGCCGCACCGGATTACGACATGCGCGTTGAAATGCTGCGTCGTCGTCTGAACACGGCACAGGTTGAAGATCCGAGCCTCAACATTGGCGACGAGATTATTTCGCACGTCGCCCGCACCGTCACCGGCTCGGGCCGTGAGCTGGAAGGCGCTTTCAACCAGCTTCTGTTCCGCCAGTCCTTCGAGCCGAATCTGTCGATTGACCGCGTGGATGAGCTGCTCGGCCATCTGACGCGCGCAGGCGAGCCGAAGCGCATCCGCATCGAGGAAATCCAGCGCATCGTGGCGCGCCATTACAATGTTTCGAAGCAGGATCTGCTCTCGAATCGTCGTACCCGCACCATCGTGAAGCCGCGTCAGGTGGCGATGTATCTCGCCAAGATGATGACGCCGCGTTCGCTGCCGGAAATTGGCCGTCGCTTCGGCGGACGCGATCATACGACCGTGCTGCATGCCGTGCGCAAGATCGAAGATCTGGTAGGCGCCGACACCAAGCTGGCACAGGAACTGGAGCTTCTGAAGCGTCTCATCAACGATCAGGCTGCCTGATTAATACGACAGTTGCAAATTCGTCAGGCCGTGGCGAAACGGGTGATTTTCGAGTACCGGAGCGGAGCGTACTTAAAGGTACGTGAGCACCGGAGCACAGGAAATTGCTCGTTGCAGCCCGGCATCACGAAGAATGCAACTGTCGTGTTACAGAAGCTTCCCCGCTATCAACGGCGGTTATCAACAAAAAGCCCGGGCCCTGTCGCATTACGACACGGCGCGGGCTTGCTTTTCTCCTTAAAAATCTGCCACTTTAACGGACCTTTCTGGCGCCTTTGGCGCCTTACCGACGAGGGCCGCTGCCCGTCAGATGCAAGCGCCTTGTCCTAGCGAGCGAGTGCGTTTGAACATGCGTGTTACCCTAGAGCGATCGAACCTTCTCAAATCTCTCAACCACGTCCACCGCGTCGTGGAGCGTCGCAACACGATTCCGATTCTGTCGAACGTGCTTTTGCAGGCCGAAGGCGCAAGCCTTGCCCTCAAGGCGACCGACCTCGATCTCGAAGTGAATGAAGCAACCGCCGCCATGGTCGAGCAGGCGGGCGCGACGACGGTCCCGGCACATCTGCTCTATGATATCGTGCGCAAGCTGCCCGATGGCGCGGAAGTCATGCTGTCCACCAATCCCGATGGCGGCTCCATGTCGGTTATTTCCGGCAAGTCGTCCTTCCGCCTCCAGTGCCTGCCGCAGTCGGATTTCCCGGAACTGACGGCAGGGTCCTTCACCCATTCCTTCCGCATCGAAGCGCAGGCGCTGAAGCGCCTTATCGACCGCACCCAATTTGCGATCTCGACGGAAGAAACCCGCTATTATCTGAACGGCATCTTCTTCCATGCCATCGAAAGCGACGGCGCTTTGAAGCTGCGCGCTGTGGCGACCGACGGTCACCGTCTGGCCCGCGCCGAACTGGAAGCCCCATCGGGAACGGAAGGTATGCCGGGCATCATCATTCCACGCAAGACGGTTGCCGAACTGCAGAAGCTGGTCGATGCGCCTGATGTGGTGGCAATGGTGGAACTGTCGGACGCGAAGATCCGCTTTACGGTCGGCTCCGTGGTGCTCACCTCCAAGCTCATCGACGGTACCTTCCCGGATTACCAGCGTGTCATTCCATCCGGCAATGACAAGAAGCTCACCATCGGACGCCAGGAATTTGCCGCTTCCGTCGATCGCGTTTCGACCATTTCGAGCGAGCGTGGCCGTGCGGTCAAGCTTTCCATCGCCGATGGCCAGCTGACGCTGACGGTCAACAATCCCGATTCGGGCAGCGCAACAGACGAGCTGGCAGCGGATTATGATTCCGATCCGCTGGATATCGGCTTCAACTCCAAATATCTGCTCGACATCACCAGCCAGCTTTCCGGTTCGGATGCTGTCTTCATGCTGGCCGATGCCGGTTCGCCGACACTGGTGCGCGACACCGGCGACGAAGATGTGCTGTATGTTCTGATGCCGATGCGCGTCTAGGGCTGGGATATTTCGACTCTGGCGGCCTGCAAATGGCGTGATTTTTCGCTTCCGGTGCTCACGTACAGTATGTACGCTGCGCTCCGGTTCTCAAATCCCACCATTTTCGGCTCGCCATAGCCAAAATCTCGACAGCCCCGGCATCTCGCTGGAAGAGGCCTCTCAAAGAACCCGATTGTGGATATAAAAGACGATATAACAAGCCGTCCCGACCGGGTTTCGGTCCGGCGGCTTAAGCTTACTGATTTCCGCAATTATGCGGAACTCTCGCTGCCGCTTGGCCCCGGCCATGTGGTGCTGACGGGCGAGAACGGTTCGGGCAAGACCAATCTCATTGAAGCACTTTCCTTTCTGTCGCCGGGGCGCGGTCTTCGCCGGGCGTCTTATGACGATGTGGCGCGGGTCAACGGTCCGGAAGGACAGCGAGACGGCTTTGCCATCCACGCATCGCTGGATTGCATGATCTACGGCGAAGCCGAAATCGGTACGGGAACGGCAGGCGGCGGAGAAGGCGGGCGCAAGGTTCGCATCAACGGCGTTGCAGCCTCTGGCGACGAGCTTCTCGATTATGCCCGCATTCTCTGGGTCGTTCCTTCCATGGACGGGCTTTTTACCGGCGGCGCGTCGGACCGGCGGCGTTTCCTCGACCGCATGGTCCTCGCCATCGATACCGGGCACGGCAAGCGTGTGCTCGATTATGAAAAAGCCATGCGCAGCCGCAACCGGCTGCTCAGCGAAGGCAATAATGACGACCGCTGGCTCGACGCCATCGAAAGCCAGATGGCGGAGCTTGGCACCGCCATTGCCGCAGCACGCGCAGAAGCCATGCGGCTGATTGCGGCCATGATAGAGCGCCTTCCGGCGGAAGGTCCTTTTCCGAAGGCGGATTGCTTTCTGGAAGGTTCGCTGGAACAGCGGATCGGCCTCGAAGCGGCGCTCGATCTCGAAGAGGATTTCCGCCGCACCCTGCGCGACGGGCGCATCCGAGATCGTGCGGCAGGCCGCACGCTGGATGGGCCGCACCGCACCGATCTCATCGTGCAGCATAGGCCGAAAGCCATGCCAGCCGCCCTGTGCTCGACCGGCGAGCAGAAGGCATTGCTCATCGGTTTGATACTGGCCCATGCGCGCCTGACGGGCGAATTGTCCGGCATGGCCCCGATTCTCCTTCTGGACGAAATCGCCGCGCATCTCGATTCGGGCCGCCGCGCTGCCTTGTTCGGCATTCTCGACGATCTCGGCGGGCAGGCCTTCATGACCGGCACCGACAGGGCGCTGTTCGACACGCTTGGCGGCGATGCGCAGTTTTTCAGTGTTGCAGGCGGCGTTCTCACCAAGAGCTAAATTATCCGCTGACAGCATCGTCGCGGAGGCATATGTTGGCCATCATGAATGCACCATCCAGACCATTTTCGTCCGAAGAACTTGAACGCTATGCGCGGCATATCGTGCTGCCGGAAGTCGGTGGCCCAGGCCAGCAGAAGCTGAAGGCAGCGCGTGTATTGGTTGTCGGTGCGGGTGGTCTCGGAGCGCCCGTGCTGCAATATCTGGCGGCTGCGGGCATCGGGACGCTCGGCATCGTCGACGACGATACGGTTTCGCTGTCCAATCTCCAGCGCCAGGTCATCCACGACACGGAAAGCGTCGGTCAGGAAAAGGTCGAGAGCGCGCGAAACGCCATTGCGCGCATCAATCCGCATGTGACGGTCGAAGGCCATGCCCTGCGCCTCAACGCGGACAATGCCGAAGCGCTGATTGCCGATTACGATGTCATTGTCGATGGCTCCGACAACTTCACAACGCGCTATGTGCTGGCGGATACGGCGGCCAAGGTCGGGCGACCGCTGGTAACTGGCGCAATGGGCCGCTTCGATGGCACGGTGACTGTACTGATGCCTTATCTGGCCGGTTCGGACGGCACGCAAAATCCCTCCTATCGTGACCTCTTCCCGGAAGCGCCGCCGCCGGGAACTGTTCCCACCTGTGCAGAAGCGGGCGTGCTGGGCGTGCTGCCGGGTGTGATCGGCAGTTTGCAGGCGATGGAGGTGATCAAGCTCGTCACCGGTATCGGCGAACCGCTGGTTGGTCGCCTGTTGCTCTATAACGCGCTGAATGTCCGTTTCGAGACCATTCGCTACAAGGCACGCAAACCCAAATGACGGCGCTCAGCATTGCGCCCATCGGTCAGGATTTCGCCCGCTGGGACGAACTTCTGAAACTCATCCGCGACAGCTTTGCTTATATGGACGGCGTGATTGATCCGCCGTCTTCCGCGCATCTTCTGACTGCGGAAGGACTGAAACAAAAGGCCGGGGAAGAGACCGGCTTCGCAGCCCTGATTGGCGAGGAACTGGCGGGTTGCGTTTTCATCAAGGAAAGAAGCGACAGCTTCTATCTCGGCAAGCTTGCCGTTGCGCCCGCCTTCGAGGGGCAGGGAATCGCTCGCGCCCTGATGCAGCGTGCGGAGGCTGAAACTATCGCGAAGGGCAAGCCGGCGATTGAATTGCAGGTGCGTATCGAACTGACGCGCAATCGGGCGGTGTTTGAAAAGCTCGGTTATTGCAAGATCGCGGAAACGGCGCATCCCGGCTATACGCGCACGACCTCCATCACCATGCGCAAGGAGATCGTGCAGGGATAGGTGGTGAGACGACCGGCAGCGTGTAGCTGCCGATCCCCCAATCTGAAACGTCAATACTGCGTATTGCGGTCGACGATGTGCTCCAGCGTGCCATTGCGCTCGAAGGCTTCAATCTGCCGGATGATCTGCGGCACAAGGGCCGTTGCTGACGAGCTTGCCGCTGCATGCGGCGTGATCGTCACTCTCGGATGATCCCAGAGCGCGCTGGTGGTCGGCAGCGGTTCCTGATTGAACACGTCGAGCGACGCTGCCGAAAGCAGCCCACGGTCGAGCGCCGCCAGAATATCAGCCTCGTTCTGCAAGCCGCCGCGACCGGCATTGATCAATACCGGCGCGCCGAATGGTCCGTCGCTTTTCAGCTGCGCGAACATCGACATGGACAGGATGCCCTTGGTGTCTGGCGTCAGCGGCAGCAGACAGACGAAAATATCGGCGGTCTTGAGAAAAGCGCCAAAACCGTCACGACCGTGATAGGTTTTCACGCCAGCGATTTCCTGCTGGCGGCGGCTCCAGCCGGTCACGTTGAAACCCAGCGCTTTCAGCTTCTCAGCCGCATCGCGGCCCAGAACGCCAAGCCCCATAATGCCGACCGTCACTTCGTGAGCGGCAGGCTGGCGGCGATCTTCATGCCAGACATGGTTCTGCTGCTGCTTGCGATAGCGCGATCCCAGACGGTGATGATCCAGCACCTGCCAGACCACATATTCGGTCATGCGCATGGTCAGATCGTCGGAGATGATGCGCACCAACGGCACATCGGGAATGCGGTCATCGCGGAACACGTGGTCCACGCCAGCACCAAGCGAGAAAATGACTTTCAGGTTGGGCAGATTGGCGAGCGAGCCGGGCTTCTGCTTCCATACGAGAGCGTATTTGACGGAAGGATCATTCTCGGCGCGTTCGGTCACCACGGGGCGATCCGGCGCATTGTCCTTGAATGTCTTCAGCCAGATTTCCGGGTCCCAATCGGTGATCGCCAGAAGAATATTGCCCTTATCATTATTGGTCATTGTCTTACTCCTCCCTCGGTAGCCTCCATATGGAAGGCTGCCGCCATCAACGCCTTGGTATAGTCGGTCTTGGGATTGGCGAAGACGTCCTTCGCCGTACCATATTCGACCGCCTTGCCGTTGCGCATCACCAGCACATCATTGGCCAGTGCCCGCACCACTTTGAGATCGTGGCTAATGAAAAGATAGGCGAGATCATGCTTCTTCTGCAATCCACGCAAAAGATCGACCACTTGCGCCTGCACGCTCATGTCGAGCGCCGAGGTTGGCTCATCCAGCATGACGAAGCGCGGGTTCAGCACCATGGCGCGCGCAATGGCGATGCGCTGGCGCTGGCCGCCGGAAAATTCATGCGGATAGCGGAAGCGGGTTTCGGGGTCGAGGTTCACTTCCTGCAGCGCTGCCACGACACGCGCATCGCGGTCATCGGCGGAGAGTTTCGGCTCATGCACCAGCAAGCCTTCGGCAATGATATCTGCAATGGTCATGCGCGGAGAAAGTGAGCCGAACGGGTCCTGAAACACGATCTGCATTTCACGGCGCAGCGGGCGCATATCCTTGAAGCTGAATTTCGCGATATCACGCCCTTCAAAGCGAATATCGCCCTTGGATGAAATCATCCGCGAAAGGGCGAGGCCAAGCGTGGTCTTGCCGGACCCCGATTCGCCGACGACACCGAGCGTCTGACCGGCACGTAGATTGACATCGATACCGTCCACCGCCTTCACATGGTCGACGGTCTTGCGCATGAACCCCTTCTTGATCGGGAACCAGACGCGGATATCCTTGCCTTCCATCACCGTTTTTGCCGCCGGATCGGCAGCGGGCGGCTCGCCCTTCGGTTCGGCGGCAAGCAGGTGCTTGGTATAGGGATGCTGCGGATTGTCGAAGATGTCCTTGGTTGGACCGGCTTCGACGATCTTGCCCTTGCTCATCACGCAGACCTTGTCGGCGATCTTGCGCACGATGCCGAGATCGTGGGTGATGAACAGCATGGACATGCCTTGCGCGGCCTTCAACTCGGCAAGCAGCTTCAAAATCTGCGCCTGCACGGTCACATCGAGCGCCGTGGTTGGTTCGTCGGCGATCAGCAGTTTCGGCTTGTTGGCCAGCGCCATGGCGATCATCACGCGCTGGCGTTGCCCACCCGAAAGTTGATGCGGGAAGGCCGACAAGCGCTTTTCCGGCTCGCGAATGCCAACCTCGTTCAGAAGCTCCAGCGTGCGCGCCCGCGCCTGGGCGTCGCCCATGCCCTGATGCACACGCAGGATTTCGCCGACCTGCCGCTCGACGCTGTGCAGCGGGTTGAGCGAGGTCATCGGCTCCTGAAAGATCATGGCGATGTCATTGCCGCGCACGCGCCGCAATTCCGGCTCGGAGGCCTTCATCAAGTCCTTGTCGTTGAAAAGGATTTCACCGGAAGGGTGGCTGGCGGCCGGGTAGGGGAGAAGCTTCAGCACCGACAGGGCGGAAACAGACTTGCCCGAACCGGATTCGCCGACCAGAGCTACGGTCTCGCCTTCGGCAATGTCGAAGGACACATGGTCGACCGAAATGCGCTCTTCGCCGTTCTGGCGAAACGCCACCGACAAGTCGCGGACGGACAGCAGGGTTTTGTTGCCTGATTCGGACGGGGATCCACTCATTGACCCACTCATTGAAATGCCTTTCGCGGATCGAATGCGTCGCGTGTCGCCTCGCCGATGAAGATCAGGAGCGACAGCATGACCGAGATGACCACGAAGCCGGTAATGCCGAGCCACGGCGCCTGAAGGTTGTTCTTGCCCTGCGCCAGAAGTTCGCCGAGCGAGGCGGAACCTGGCGGCAGGCCGAAGCCGAGGAAGTCGAGCGAGGTGAGCGTGGTGATCGAGCCGTTCAGGATGAAGGGCAGGAAGGTCAGCGTCGCCACCATGGCATTGGGCAGAAGGTGACGCCACATGATGGTGCCGTTCTTCACGCCAAGTGCGCGCGCTGCATTCACATATTCGAAGTTTCGGGCGCGCAGGAATTCAGCGCGCACAACGCCGACGAATGCCACCCATGAGAAGAGAAGCATGATGCCGAGCAGCACCCAGAAGCCCGGTGGCAGGATCGCCGCTATGATCAGCAACAGATAAAGCACGGGGATCGACGACCAGATTTCGATGACGCGCTGGAAGATCAGATCGACCCAGCCGCCGAAATAGCCCTGAACCGCGCCTGCCGTCACGCCGATGATGGCCGAGAAGAAGGTGAGGATCAGGCCGAACAGCACCGAAATGCGGAAGCCGTAAAGCGCGCGCGCAAAAACATCTCGCGCCTGATCGTCAGTGCCAAGCAGGTTGAAGTTGCCAAAACGGCAATTGGGATCGCTGACACCTTGCGCATAGCGCTGGCAGCGCTCCTCGGCGGAATAGAGCCAGAAGGGCTTTGAGGGCGCTGCTTCCGGGATTTCATTATTCACGGTGTTGTAGGAATAGCGAATGGGCGGCCAGAGCGCCCAGCCATTATTGGCGATTTCTTCCTGTATCACCGGATCGCGATAATCGGTCACGGCATAGAAGCCGCCGAATTTCTCTTCCGGATAATCGACAAAAACCGGCGTCAGCAACTCGCCCTTGTAGGAAACGAGAATCGGGCGATCATTGGCGATGAATTCGGAGCAAAGGGCGGCGATGAGCAGAAACAGGAAAACCCACAGCGACCAGTAACCGCGCTTGTTGGCCTTGAAATTCTGCCAGCGGCGGCGGTTCAGCGGTGATAGCCATGGCCTTTTCACTGGCTTGACGGCGGGGGTGAGGGCAGCGTCTGTCATCACACGTCCCTCCGGTCGAAATCAATGCGCGGATCGATCCACGTATAGGTCAGATCGGACAGAAGCCCGACAAGCAGTCCGATCAGCGAGAAGATGAAGAGATTGGCGAACACAACCGGATAATCGCGGTTGATGACCGACTGGTAGCCGAGCAGGCCAAGACCGTCGAGGGAGAAGATGGTTTCAATCAAAAGCGAGCCGGTAAAGAAGGCCGAGATGAAAGCGCCCGGAAAACCGGCGATGACGATCAGCATGGCGTTGCGGAAAACATGGCGATAAAGCACCTGATTCTCGGTGAGGCCCTTGGCGCGCGCCGTCGTCACATATTGCTTGCGGATTTCTTCGAGAAACGAGTTTTTCGTCAGAAGCGTCGTGGTGGCGAAGGCCGAAAGCACCAGCGCTGTGACCGGCAGAACCATGTGCCAGAGATAGTCGCCGATTTTGCCCCAGAACGACATCTGCGCGAAATCAGGCGAGGTGAGACCGCGTAGCGGAAACCAGTCGAAGAACGATCCGCCCGCGAAAAGCACGATCAGCAGAATGGCGAACAGGAAGCTTGGGATAGCGTAGCCGACGATGATGACCGCGCTGGTCCAAGTGTCGAAGCGCGTGCCTTCCTTGATCGCCTTGCGAATGCCGAGCGGGATCGAGATCATATAGGACAGAAATGTCAGCCACAGGCCGAGCGAGATCGAAACCGGCATCTTTTCCTTGATGAGATCGATCACGCTGATATCGCGGAAATAGCTGCGCCCGAAATCGAAGCGCAGATAGTTCCACAGCATCTGGCCAAAACGCTCCAGCGGTGGCTTGTCGAAGCCGAACTGCTTTTCCAGATCGGCGATGAATTGCGGGTCCAGCCCCTGTGCGCCGCGATATTTGGAGTTGACCGAGCCGCTATCGACAGCGCTTTGACCGAAATCGCCGCCACCGCCGGAAAGGCGATCAAGCGCATCGCCGCCCTGACCGGAAAGCTGCGCGATCACGCGCTCGACCGGACCGCCGGGGGCGAACTGAACAACGGCGAAGGAAATAGCCATGATGCCGAAGATGGTCGGGATCATTAAGATCAAGCGGCGGAGGATGTAAGCGCCCATCAGCTTGGCTCTCTCGTTAGATCCGGGTTTCTCTTATGGCTTACCAACAGCTTTTGCCTTTTCTTCTTCTATCCACCACAGCGTCTCAACCGGAAAGCCATAATCGGGCTTCGGTTCCTTGAAACCGAACCGGTCCCAATAGGCCACGAGATGATTCGCTGTTGTCCAATTTGGAATCCAGTCGCGTCGGATACGCAAGTACCGATCAAGCACTCTGATCGTAGCGACAAGATCGTCCCGGGTCGAAACCTTTCCGGCATCGTCGATCAGGGCGTCGATCACCGGGTCAGCCGTGCCGGGCAGATTATAGCTTCCCGGTGTTTTGGCCGCTTGTGAACCGAACATGCTGGCAAGCGATTCGCTGGTCGGGGTTGCGCCGAACAGCATGGCAAGGCCAACCATGTCGAACTGGAAATCCTGCAAGCGCGCCTGGTATTGGCTCGCATCCACCAGCCGCAAGGTTGCATCAATGCCGATGGCCCTTAGTTTCTGGATGAACGGATTGTAGACGCGGGTGAAAGCTTCGGAATCGCTGAGGATTTCAAGCCCGAATTTTGAACCGTCCTTGTCGTGGAACTGGCCGTTGCGCCGCTCGAAACCAGCTTCTTCCATCAGCTTGATGGCGCGACCGAACTGCGCGCGGTCGCGGCCCGTTCCATCCGAAACCGGCATGGTGACAGCCTCGCCGAATACTGTATCGGGAAGCTTGCCGCGATAGCGCTCCAGCACTTTCAACTCATCGGGGGAGGGCAGGCCCTTGGCCTGAAAATCCGACCCGTTGAAGCTCGATTGCGAACGCTCATAGGTCTTGAAGAAAAGGGTCTCGTTGGTCCATTCGAAATCGAAACAGAGACTGATCGCCTCGCGCACGCGCGGGTCGCGGAAACGCTCGCGGCGCTGGTTCACCGCCCAGGCCTGCATCAGCGGGCTTTTCTCTTTCGGGAAGGTGCGCTTGATGACTTTCTTCTGCTGTATGGCCGGGAAGTCGTATCCCGTCGCCCAGTTCTTGGACACGCTTTCCGAACGGAAATCGATATCGCCTTTCTTGAAGGCTTCAAATTCCGGCTGGCGGTCGCGGAAGAACTCTATGTGGATGCGGTCGAAATGGCTGGAGCCGCGCCGGACCGGAAGATCTTTGGCCCAGTAATCCTCAACGCGGTCATATTCGATGAATTGCCCGGCGGCGAAATTTCCGACCTTGTAAGCGCCGGAACCGAGCACCGGCTCCATGGTCGTCGCCTCAAAATTGCGGTCCTTGAACCAGTTCTCCGACAATATGGGCAGCACCACCGCGTCGAGAATGGCATTGGGGCCGCGATCCGCCGCAAAGCGCAGGCGAATATCGTTTTTTCCGGTCAGCTCCACCTTTTCCAGTCCAGCGAGCGACTGGCGTATGATCGGGTGGCCCTTTTCCTTCAGCACCGTATAGGTGAATAGCACGTCTTTTGCCGTTATGGGCGAACCGTCGTGGAAGCGCGCTTCCTTGCGCAGCTTGAAGGTGCAGGTCTGTCGATCTTTCGACAGCGTGGCGCTTTCTGCGATCAGCCCGTAGACGGAATCCGGCTCATCGAGAGCGGGCACCATCAGGCTGTCATAGGTCAGCTCCATGCGCGGGGGCGCATCGCCTTTGAAGGTAAAGGTGCTGAGCGTGTTGAAGGTCTGCGTGTTCTGGTTCCAGACCCAGCTTGCCGGGGCGAACTTGAATGTGCCGCCCTTCGGCGCATCTGGATTGGTGTAGTCGAAATGGGTGAAATCGCTGCCATATTTCAGTTCACCAAAGGCAGACAGGCCGTGCAGAGCCTTGCCAGTCGGCACCTCCGCAAAGGCTGTGGCTATGACATTCTGGCCCGGCAGGCAGACCGCGACTGCGGCGCTGCCCGAGACCCCCAGAAAATGGCGGCGGTTCATGCGAAGCATCGTCATTCTTCGCACGCCTCTATTCGCTGCCGGTCTTGAGCTTGGCTGCCTTCGCGGGATCAACCCACCATGAGAACGGATCGATACCCATATAATCCGGCTGCTTTTCAGGCATGCCGAATTTGTTCCAGTAGGCCACATTGATGTGGTCGGAATACCATTGCGGAATGACGTAATAATTCCACAGCAGAGCACGGTCGAGCGCATGGCTTGCGGCCACGAGTTCATCGCGGTCCTTGGCGTAGATCACGCGGTCGATCAGCTTGTCGATTGCCTCGCTTTTGATACCGGCATAGTTGCGGCTGCCTTTGAAATCGGCGGCCTTGGAGCCCCACATGTCGCGTTGCTCATTGCCGGGAGAGGCGGTTTGCGCGATGACGGAGGTGATGACGTCATAGTCGAAATCATTGACGCGCGCCTGATATTGCGCGGTATCGACAATGCGCACTGTCGCATTGATCCCGATCTTGCGCAGGCTCGCTGCGAACGGATTATAGATGCGCTCGTCGGTCGGGTCCTTGCCGAGAAATTCGATGGTGAACGGATTGCCCTTTGCATCGACGAGCTTGTTGCCCTGCAATGTCCATCCCGCTTCCGAAAACAGCTTCAAGGCCGTGCGCAGATTATCGCGGGTTGCCTGCGGCGTGTCGTAAACAGGCAGCTTGAATTCCTTGGTCAGGGCATCTGCGGGCAGCGAATCTTTGACCGTTTCAAGAATGGCCTGTTCTGCCGGAGTCGGCGGGCCGCTCAACTGCAATTCGTTGCCAGCAAAATAGCTGTTGATGCGGCTGTACTGATTGAAGAACAGAAGACGATTCATGGATTCGAAGTCGAACGCATAGGTCAGCGCTTCGCGGACTTTCGGGTCCTTGAACTTGTCGCGGCGCATATTCAGGAAATAGCCCTGCATGCGACCGACAGCATTGAACGGGAAGGACTTCTTGATAACATCGCCGCGCTGAACAGCCGGGAAATTATACTGCTCCGCCCAGCGCTGGGCGCGGTTTTCGTTGCGATAATCGTATTGACCGCCCTTCTTGAAGGCTTCCCAGGTCGCGTCTTCATTGAAGTAATATTCGTAGACCACGCGGTCGAAATTGTTGCGGCCGACATTTACGGCGATGTCCTTGCCCCAGTAATCGTCGACGCGCGCCCAGGTGATGGAGCGTCCTGGCGAAACACTGTCGATCTTGTAGGCGGACGAACCCAGCGGAATTTCCAGCGTCGGGCGGGTGATATCACGCTGTTTGCCCTGCGCGTCCTTACCTTCCCACCAATGTTGCGGCAGCACTGCAAGCTGGCCCATGATCTGCGGCAATTCGCGGTTGCCCTTTTGGCTGAAGTTGAACTTCACCTCATGATCGCCGGTCTTTTCCGCACTTTCCACGTCGCCATAATATTTGTTGTAGAGCGGGGACTGCTTCTTCAGCACATTGAAGGACCAGATCACGTCTTCGACGGTGATCGGCTGGCCGTCATGCCATTTGGCGTTCGGATTGAGCTTGAACTTCACCCAGGAATAATCTTCCGGATACTGAAGCGCCTCGGCAATGAGCGGATATTGCGTCGAACTCTGATCCAGCGAATCCGTCATCAGCGTATCGTAGAGCATGCCGCCGCCGAAGTCGGACAGGCCTGCCGCGGGAACGCCTTGCACCACGAATGGGTTGAGGCTGTCAAATGTGCCGACCGCGACCTGATTGAGCGTGCCGCCCTTCGGCGCATCGGGGTTCACATAGTCATAATGCTTGAAATCGGCTGGATATTTGGGCTCGCCGAGCAGGCTGGAAGAGGCGCGCCATTTGGGTTCTGCATCGGTCGCATGGCTTGACGACATTGTGCTTGCAAGCATGGCAACCGCAAATGCACCCGCCCAAAACGCTTTCATCCAGTCTCTCCGTTTCTGCTTCGGATCATCTGTATGAGTCTTATGGGTTTTTGCGGAGGAAGAAAGGCACCGGCGCAATAAATTTCAGGGGCAAATAAAAAAGCCGGGTCGAAACCCGGCTTTTCGATGTTCTTGCGATGCTTAGTTCGCTGGTGCGGCTGGCTTTTCGCCTTCCTTGGCTGGCGCTGCATCCGCAGGTTTGGCGTCGCCGTCAGCCGGTGCAGCATCTGCCGTCGGCAGTGGTGCCGGATTGTCGGAAAGCGTGCGCAGATAGGCAATCAGATCGGCGCGCTCATTGTCCTTCTTGTCACCCGCAAAGCCCATGGCCGTGCCTTTGACGAAAGCCTTCGGCGAGGTCAGGAACTTGTTGAGGTGCTCGTAGTCCCACTTGTTGCCACCGGCGCCAAATTCCTTCATGGCGGCCGAATAGCCGAAGCCTTCGACGGAAGCGGCAGGACGGTTCAGCACATCCCAGAGATGCGGACCCACCTTGTTTGCGCCGCCCTTTTCGCCCGTATGGCAGGCCTGGCAGCGCTTGAAAACTGTTTCACCGCGCGCAGGATCGGCGGATTGCAGCAATGTTGCGATAGAAACTTCTTCCTTGGCCGGTGCAGCTCCCCCTTCACCGGTCGCAGCTTCCGCCGCCTCGATTGCAAAGCCGGGCTTCTCCGGTGCAGGCGAGTGAAACAGCGCATCGGACAGGATGCCCGTCGTCATGACAACGAAAACCGTTGCCAGAAAAGCCATGATAAACTTGTTAGTCCGCGTTGAATTCATCGCCGGTCAGCGCTCCCTCTACCAAAACGCTCTCCCCGAGAACGCTCTCCTCAGCCGACATGCGCACCTCATATGAGGTTGCAATTCTCTCCGCGGCATCGGGCGGAAACTAGGTCTTTTACCAGGGCGATGCAACACCTATAAGGGTAACCAGACCCGTGACTTTTTGACACTTTTGCAGCATTTACAGTGCAGATAAAACTCCTCTAAGGACGGTTACGATCCGGCGAGACAACAAGAGGCGAGCATGCTTCAGACCCTAAAGACCCTCACACTTATTCCGGCAAGACTGGCCGCTACGCGCCTGCCGAACAAGCCGTTGGCCGATATTTGCGGCAAGCCGATGATCGTGCATGTGGCCGAAAGGGCTGCCGCCGCGAAGCTCGGACGCGCCGTTGTCGCGACCGATAGTGAGGAGATTTTCGCAGCCGTTACCGCTCATGGTCATGAAGCCGTCATGACGCGCACCGATCACGAATCGGGCTCGGACCGCATCTATGAAGCATTGTTGAAGCTCGATCCGGCTGGCGAGATTGATGCCGTGGTCAATGTGCAGGGCGATCTGCCGACCATCGATCCGGATATCATCCGTCGCGCATTGCTGCCGCTCGAAGACGGCCCGGCTGATATCGCGACGCTTGGCGTCGAGATCGAGGAAGAATCGGAAAAGACCAATCCGAGCGTGGTGAAGATTGTCGGCTCGCCGCTGGCCGGTAGTTCACGTCTCCGCGCACTTTATTTCACCCGCGCCACGGCACCTTATGGCGAAGGCCCGCTCTATCATCACATCGGCCTCTATGCCTATCGCCGGACGGCGCTGGAGAAATTTGTGAAGCTCGGGCCGTCGCCGCTGGAAAAGCGCGAAAAGCTTGAGCAATTGCGCGCTTTGGAAGCCAGCATGCGCATCGATGTCGAGGTGGTGAAAACGGTGCCACTGGGCGTCGATACGCCAGCCGACCTTGAGCGCGCCCGAGCAATTTGCAGTCAAATGGGAACTATTTGACCTGGCATAAAGGCGGCGCAAAAGATTCTTGTCGCAAAGGGTCTTTGACAAGTTTAACAACCAGGAAAGCCCCGCGAGTGAGGGGCGTTTGAGAAAGTACGACGACGATGAAAACCAACCGGATTTCTTTTCAGGGTGAAGCGGGTGCCAATTCCGATACGGCGTCGCGCAACATGTTTCCCGGTATGGAGCCATTGCCGTGTCCGACTTTTGAAGACGCCTTCAACGCAGTCGAAACCGGCGCTGCCGATCTGGCGATGATTCCGATCGAAAACACGCTGGCGGGCCGTGTTGCGGATATTCATTATCTGCTGCCATTGGCCGATATGCATATTGTTGGCGAATATTTCCTGCCGATTCATTTTCAGCTGATGGTGCTTCCGGGCGTCAAGCGCGAAGAAATCAAGACGGTACACAGCCATATCCATGCGCTGGGCCAGTGCCGCAAGGTCATCCGCCAGAATGGCTGGAAGCCTGTCATTGCTGGCGATACGGCGGGTGCTGCACGCCTCGTTGCTGACACACAGGACCGTTCGATGGCTGCCCTTGCACCGCGTCTGGCCGCCGATCTCTACGGTCTCGATATTCTGGAAGAAAATGTCGAGGATGCGGAAGATAATGTGACCCGCTTCGTCGTTCTTTCGAAGGAAAAGCAATGGGCCCCGCGCCCGGAAAACAGCGAACGCATCATGACGACGTTCGTCTTCCGCGTGCGCAACGTTCCGGCAGCGCTTTACAAGGCGATGGGTGGCTTTGCCACCAACGGCGTCAACATGACCAAGCTTGAGAGCTATCAGATCGGCGGGCGTTTCATCGCCACGCAGTTCTATGCCGATATTGAAGGGCATCCGGAAGACCGCAACGTGCAGCTTGCCTTGGAAGAACTCGAATTCTTCTCCAAGGAAGTGCGCATTCTGGGCGTCTATAAGGGCAGCGACATTCGCGGCACGCAGCTTCTTGCTGCTGAGTAGTTCAGAAAATACCGGGCGGAATCAGTTTTCCGCCCATGCCTTGATCAGATGGGTTGCTATGGCGCCGGATGGCGGCACCCGCAGCCCATTTTCATGTGTGCCCGCCAGCATGCTGCGGACTTCCCGCTTGCCGAACCAGCGTCCGTCTTCCAGTTCCGAACGGTCGATGGTGAAGTCGTCTGACAGCACTTCGGCATGGCAGCCGATCATCAGCGAATAGGGAAACGGCCAGGGCTGGCTGGCGTGATAGCCGACGCGACCGATGGCAAGCCCCATTTCCTCCTGGCTTTCACGACGAACTGCCGCTTCGATGGTTTCGCCATGTTCGATGAAACCGGCAAGGCAGGAATAGGAACCGGCAGCAAAATGCGGGCTGCGCGCCAGAATGCATTTGTCACCGCGCACCGGCAGCATGATCGCCACCGGATCGGTGCGCGGAAAATGCTCTACCCCGCAATTCGGGCATTGGCGCTTGGCGCCACCGGCCCGCATTTCAGTCTTTGTGCCGCAACGTCCGCAGAAACGATGGTTGTTGTGCCAGGCAGTCAGCGCTGCCGCTTGCGCCAGCGCGCCAAGCAGATCGGCTGAAACCAGCCCTTCCATATAGATGCTGCGATAGTCCTGTGCCCGGAATGGCGCTTCCAGAGTTTCAGGATCAATCGGCGCCATCAGGGCGACGAGCGGCGCGCCGTCCTGAAGCCCGAGAAACACCGGCTCATGCAGATCGGGCGCAAAATCCCTGGCTTCGCTGAAGCGGAAGAGTGCACGGGGCGTCTTCTCATCCGTATAGTCGAGCAGCAGCTTGTTGCCGCCCAGTACCATGACGCGGGTTTCAGGCAACTCCAGCGCGGTGAAAGCCTGATCGTCGTGACGCTTTTCGGACTGGCGGTCGATGCGGTTGCCACCAAAGCCGACAAAACGGCTCGGTTCGATTTCCGGCAGGTCGTAGAGGCGGAAAGCCATGATGCTCTCGAATATATGTTTGATCGGATGGGGGAGGTTACAGCGCCGCGCGAATGTCGGCGATCAGCTTGCGGGCGTCTTTTTCGTCATAGGTCTCACGCGTGCCATGGCCCCAGACGGGGCCGGGCCATCCGGCATCACCTTCGTTGCGGGCGATGACATGCAGATGAAGCTGACGCACGATATTGCCCAGCGCGCCGGTGTTGATCTTCTGGCATTCGGTGACCGTCTTCAGCGCCTGTGCCACCAGTCCGGCCTCGAAGGTCAGGATTGTCTGGTCGAGCGGCGTCAGATCATGAATTTCGGAAAGATTGGCCCTGCGCGGCACGAGGATAAGCCACGGCCAGCGGCGGTCGTTCATCAGTCGCAACTCGCAAAGGCCGAGTACGGCGACGGAAAAAGTGTCGGCATCAAGCCGTTTGTCGAGTTCGTACTGTGTCATGTGCTGATTCTTACCAGTTTTTTTCGTTCTGCGCTTGCTTTTTGCGCTGCGATTGACGATATGCAGCGTGGGAGGTTGGTGGTGGACGAGCCACTCGCCAACCGGGTCAGGTCCGGAAGGAAGCAGCCCTAACGAGCCAGGCACGGGTCGCCGTGCCAGCCTCCCACCCTTTTCTCATTCGCCATTTTTCCTGGCTGTCTGGCGGCTTTTGATGGCCCTGTTGATGGACAGTGTCCGTTGTTGACGTCGCTCATAGGTCCGGTCCAAACTGGCGGTCGAGAAAAAAGCGTAACAGGAAGAACGGAAGGGTCGCCATGGATACGAAATCCGCTGGCATAGCTGCCGATGGGGCCTATCGCGTTCTCGCCCGCAAATATCGTCCGCAGAATTTCAACGATCTCATCGGCCAGGAGCCGATGGTGCGCACGCTCAAAAATGCTTTTGAGACGGGGCGCATCGCGCAGGCCTGGATGCTTACCGGCGTTCGCGGTGTTGGCAAGACGACGACAGCGCGCATTCTGGCGCGGGCGCTCAACTACAAGACCGATACTGTTGATCAGCCGACAATTGACCTCTCTGTCCCCGGTGAGCATTGCCAGGCGATTATGGAAGGCCGCCATGTCGATGTGATCGAGATGGACGCCGCCTCGCATACCGGCATCGACGATATTCGCGAGATCATCGAGCAGGTGCGCTATCGCCCGGTGTCGGCGCGCTACAAGGTCTACATCATCGACGAAGTGCACATGTTGTCCAATCAGGCCTTCAACGGCCTGTTGAAGACGCTTGAAGAGCCGCCGCCGCATGTGAAATTCATCTTCGCCACCACCGAAATCCGCAAGGTGCCGATCACCGTTCTGTCGCGCTGCCAGCGTTTCGACCTGCGCCGCATCGAATCGGGCACGCTGGCGCAGCATTTGCGCCGCATTGCGGAAGCCGAGCAGATCGAAGTCGACGATGCGTCGCTCGCCATGATTGCGCGCGCCGGTGAGGGCTCCGCCCGCGATTCGCTATCGATCTTTGATCAGGCCATTGCGCATGGCGCCGGTCAGGTCAGCGCGGAAGCCGTGCGCTCCATGCTGGGGCTTGCCGACCGCGCCCGGATCATCGACCTGTTCGAAATGCTGATGCGCGGCGATGTGGCCGCTGCTCTCACTGAGTTTCGTGCCCAATATGATGTCGGTGCTGACCCTTCGGTTGTGCTGACCGACCTGGCGGACTTCAATCATCTCGTGACACGCCTGCGCTTCACGCCCGATGTGGCGGAAGATGTGTCGCTGTCGGAAGATGAACGTGTGCGCGGTCGCGATTTTGCGCAAAAACTGTCGGTGCGCGTGTTGTCTCGCACCTGGCAGATGCTGCTCAAGGGCATTGCGGAAGTGGATACGGCGACCCGTCCGGTACAGGCTGCCGAAATGTTGCTGATCCGTCTGGCGCATGCGGCCGATCTGCCGACGCTGGACGAAGCCTTGCGCGGCCTCGAAAACGGTTCTGTTTCCGCTGGGCGTCCGCAGCCTTCGGGCAATCCTCGCTCCAATGGCAACGGCGCGCCGGAAGCACGTTTCGCCGCCGATGCCGTCGGTTCGGCCTCCATGGCATCCGCCTCGGGCGGACCGGCCACCGCCATGCGTATCGTGGAAACCGCTCCGCAACCGGTTCAGCCGCCTGCTCCGCAGCCAATTGCCGAGAGCACGCCGCAGCCTTCCGTGCCGGTCAACAGTCTGAATGACATCGTTGCGATGGCAGACAAGCATCGCAACATGCAGTTCAAGATTCTGGTCAAGAACTGTGTGCGTCTGGCGTCCATCGCGCCTGGACGTCTTGAAATCGGTCTGACCGACGATGCGCCGAAATCGCTGCCGAGCGAGATCGCGCAACATTTGTTGAACTGGACCGGTATTCGCTGGGTGGTGACTGTGGCGCGTGATGTTGCGAGCCAGACCGTTGCCGAAGCGGAAACGGAGCGTCGCGACAATCTCGTGACTGATGCCCGCGCCGATCCGGATGTGGCAGCCATTCTCGCGGCCTTTCCGGGCGCGAAAATCACCGACGTGCGCATTGCCGTGGCGGAACAGAACGATGACGAGGACATTGACCTCGACGCCGTTGCTGAAGTGCCCGGCGAGCCGTCTGAAGATGACTGAAGTATCGAAGACTATGGAGTAAACCCATGCGTGACATGATGGGCATGATGAAGCAGGCGAAGGAATTGCAGGCCAAGATGAAGGCCATGCAGGACGAAATCGCCAATCTTGAAGCCACGGCCTCTTCTGGCGGCGGTCTGGTGACGATCACCTTGTCCGGCAAGGGCACCTTGTCGGCGCTGAAGATCGATCCGTCGCTGGCCAAGGAAGACGAGGTGGAAATCCTCGAAGACCTGATCATCGCGGCGCATAACGATGCCAAGGCAAAACTGGAAGCTGTGATGGCTGAGAAGACGCAGTCGCTGACGGCGGGTCTTCCGATTCCTCCGGGTTTCAAGCTGCCGTTTTAAGGCAGTAGGGGAATAAGGGAATAGGGGAGTATGTTTGGTCGGCTGATTGCCGCCATGTCGCATATTCCCTCATTCTCCTCCCCCTACTCACTTATTCCCCTATTCCCTTACTCCCTTAAGAAAATGTCCAAACGAATCGCCGGTCCTGAAATTGAACGTCTGATCCAGCTTCTGGCCCGCGTACCGGGTCTGGGGCCGCGTTCGGCGCGCCGTGCGGCGCTGCATCTCATCAAGAAGAAAGAAGCGCTTCTGGTGCCGCTGGGCGGCGCCATGCAGGAAGCTGCCGAAAAAGTGCGCATCTGTTCGTGCTGTGGCAATGTCGATACGTCCGATCCCTGCACCATCTGCACGGATGAGCGCCGCGATCCCACCACGCTGATCGTGGTGGAAGACGTGTCCGATCTCTGGGCACTGGAACGGGCGGGCACGATGAATGTGCGCTACCATGTTCTGGGCGGTCGCCTGTCGCCGCTCGATGGCATCGGTCCCGACGATCTGAACATCAAGGGGCTGGTGGAGCGTGTCGCAACCGGCGAGATCAAGGAAGTGATTCTCGCGGTCAATGCGACCGTCGAAGGTCAGACCACCGCCCATTACATTACCGATCAATTGGCGAATTTCGAGGTTCGCGTTACGCGTCTCGCTCATGGCGTGCCGGTGGGCGGCGAACTCGATTATCTGGATGAAGGCACGCTGGCTGCCGCCTTGCGAGCGAGAACCACACTCTAGCTTTTCAGGAGAAACGTGATGGCAGCAAGCCGTTGGAAGCATGCTTTGAAAACTGCTCTGGGTCTTGCCGTTATTCTTGCTGTTTCTCCCGCTGTCGCGGCGCCTTCCAAGGCGCAGATCGAAAGCCAGTATCGCAACTGGATCGAGCGGGATCTCTGGCCTGAAGCAAAGGCAGCGGGTGTTTCCCGCGCCGTCTTCGATCAGGCTTTTGCGGGCGTGACGATCAACTGGAAATTGCCGGATCTGGTCATCCCCGGTGAAAAACCGTCGACGCCGAAAGAGCAGAAGCAGGCAGAATTCGGCGCGCCGGGCAAGTATTTCAATGCCAAAACCATGGCGTCGGTCACGAGCGGCGGTCAGGCGCGCTATGGCCAATATGCCAGTCTTTTGAAACGCATCGAGCAGAAATATGGTGTTCCGGGGCCGATCGTTGTTGCGATCTGGGGCCGGGAATCCGGCTTCGGCACGGTCAAGATTCCCTACAATGTGTTTGAAGTTCTAGGCACAAAGGCCTTTATGGCAACGCGCAAGGACATGTTTCGCAAGGAGCTGATCGCTGCGCTCGAAATCGCGTCCAAAGGCTATATCGACGAAAGCGCCATGAAAAGCTCCTGGGCTGGCGCGCTTGGACAGCCGCAATTCATGCCGACTTCCTATCTCAAGCACGCTGTCGATTTCGACGGCGACGGCAAGCGCGACATCTGGAATTCCGTGCCGGATACGCTGGCTTCCATCGCCAATTACCTGAATTTGCATGGCTGGCAGAAGGGGCGCGACTGGGGTTTCGAGGTCAATGTCCCACAGAGCGTGTCATGCTCGCTGGAAGGCCCCGATCAGGGTAAGCCGATTGCGGAATGGGCCAAGCTTGGCATCACCCGCGTCAACGGCAAGGCATTTCCAGCGGGTGAAATGAAGGGCGAGAGCTTTCTGCTCATGCCCGCTGGTCGCTTTGGTCCCGCCTTCATCGTGAGCCCGAATTTCTACGTGCTCAAGGACTATAATATGAGCGATCTCTACGCGCTCTTCATTGGCCATGTCGGTGATCGCATTGCTTATGGTGCGGGAGATTTCCAGCAGTCTTGGGGCAATGTCGGCACGATGTATCGCTCGGATATCGCGGCGATGCAAAAGCGCTTGCAGGCCCTTGGTTATGATGTTGGCAAGCCGGATGGATTGCCGGGCTTCAAGACGCGCCGCTCGATTGGTCTTTGGCAAGCAAAGAACGGCGTGGCTTCGACTTGTTTCCCCCAGCCTGAATTACTGCGTCAGATACGCTGACCGGAATCGGCGACGAGCACATCGGCAAAGGCCTGAAGCGCCTTTGTTTTGTAGCGGTCATTGTGCAATAGCATGAGAAACTGGCGTTGCGGCAGGGCAAAGTCCGCCTTGACGAGCGTTCCGGCGGCGAGATGCGGGGCGGCGACCAGTTCGGAGATGGCGGTGACATAATCACCGGAGCGCACTGCCGAACAAATCGCCTCATTGGACGGCAGTTCCAGCGCCACATTCAATCGTGCAGGGTTATAGCCGTTGGCGCGCATCGCATCTTCGAAGACGCTGCGCGTGCCCGAACCCTGTTCCCGCAAAATCCATTTTCCTTCAAACAAACGGTCCCAGGAAAGGCGGCCCACGCCGCTCCATGCGTGGTCGGGGCGTGCCACCAGAATAAGCTGATCGGTTGCCACCTTGTTGATGGAAAGCGATACGGCTTGTACGGAACCTTCCACCAAACCGATGTCGGCTGCACCCTCTTGCGTCGCCTCGGTCACGCTTTCCGTATTGCCCAGTGTCAGGCGCACTTCGATCATCGGATAGGCGCTGTGAAATCGTGCCAGAAAGGGCGGTAGCCAGTAGCTTGCGATTGTCTGGCTAGCGTGGATCGAAAGAATGCCGCGCTTGCCGCCGCCAAATTCCGACAGCATTCGTTCAGCCGAGCGTGCGCGCGCCAGCGTTGCGCGCGCTTCATCGAGGAACAGACGTCCGTCGCCAGTCAGTTCGATGCGGCGTCCGATACGGTTGAACAGTGTCGCGCCATAACGTTCTTCAAGAGTGCGGATCGCGGAACTGACCGCCGAAGGCGTCAGATGCAGCACCTCGGAAGCCCGTGTCAGGTGTTCGCGCTCCGCCACTTCAATGAAAATACGCAGTTGTTCCAGTGTCATAGTCTACACCATTCGATTTTATAGAACGATTTATGCCATATAATGAAATGGATTGAACAGGGAAAGTAAGGCATTAAATCGGAATGGAATTCTCTTTCGATATGAAATGCCGATAATGACATACTCAAAAATCCAGAACATCCTCCCCGGACTTGCACTCAGCATCGGCGTCGCCGCAGTGGCCATCGGTCTTGAGAAAATCGAGGCGCATTATGCCGGCAGAGCGTGGCTCGAAGCGCTGGTGATTGCCATTCTGCTCGGCACGATGGTGCGCACTTTCCTGCGCCCCGGCAAGCAGTTCAGCAAAGGTATCGGCTTTTCGGCAAAGATGATTCTGGAAATCGCCGTGGTGCTTCTCGGCGCATCCATCAGCGTCAGCGCGGTGATCGCCGCCGGTTCCGGTCTAATTCTCGGTATTGCCTGCGTCGTGGTGGTGGCGATAGCGCTGAGCTATGGCATTGGGCGACTGCTGAAGCTGCCGCATCGCATGGCTGTGCTGGTGGCTTGCGGTAATTCAATTTGCGGCAACTCGGCCATTGCGGCAACAGCGCCGGTCATCGGGGCTGAAAGCGAGGATGTTGCCGCCTCCATCGCGTTTACGGCAATTCTCGGCGTGGTCGTGGTGCTGTGCCTGCCATTGTTGGTGCCGCTGCTCGGCTTGTCTCATACCCAATATGGCGTGCTCGCAGGACTGACAGTCTATGCCGTGCCACAGGTGCTGGCTGCGACGGCTCCAGTGGCGACGATCAGTGTACAGCTCGGTACGCTGGTCAAGCTGGTGCGGGTACTGATGCTCGGTCCGGTTATTCTGGCGTTGGCTGTGCTTGCGGGCAACAAGGATGCGGGTGCAAAGCCGGGCTTTTTTCAGCTGGTGCCGTGGTTCATCCTGGGCTTTCTTGCGATGATGGCCCTACACTCACTGCATCTCATTCCAGAAACACTGCTTCCCGGCATTCAATATGCCTCGACGCTGCTCACCATCATTTCGATGGCAGCGCTTGGTCTTGGTGTCGATGTCCGCTCTGTCGCGCAGGCTGGCGGACGCGTGACACTGACGGCGGTGCTTTCGCTGTTGTCGCTAGGTGTCATCAGTCTCGGGCTGATTCATATGCTCGGGGTGGTTTGACGGAAACAGCCCCGCCTCGGTGAGAGACAGGACTGTTTCCTGAACAGAGGTCAGCTGATCAATCAGAACTTATAAGCGACGCCGAGACGAATATCGTTCGAATTCATCTTCTCGTTGGCCTTGATACCGGGAACGGCGAGATCAAGATTGCGTTTGCCGAAATCGGTGTAACGATATTCGAAGCGCGTGACGATATTGTCAGTGACTGCATAGTCAACACCGCCGCCGATAGTCCAGCCGGTCTGTGTCTTGGACTGCGAGATGAGCTGCGTGCCCAGAATATGTGCCTTGTCACCAATATTGCCGAAAGCCGCACCGCCAGCAATGTAAGGCAGGAACCGGTCAAAAGCGTAACCCACACGTGCGCGAGCGGCACCAGACCAACGCAATCGTGTCTTACCTGATGCCAGGCCTCCATAGGAGATGGTTTCACCAACCGATGTCCCCGTGAAATCGCCATCCACGCCCAGAATCACATTTGCTCCGGTATCAAAATTGTAACCGGCATAGATGCCGCCCAGAAAACCGTCCATATTTCCTTTGGAAGTGTAGGATGGTTCCATTGAGAATTTGGAAGACGCCCAACCATAGCCGACCTGTCCGCCGATGTAAGCGCCACTCCAGTTGAAGTTCGTGGCAATAGGAGCGGCTGGTGCCAGAGGTGTTTCCGGAACGATGACATCCGCCGCATGGGCGCCAGAGGCCAACAAAGCTAAAACTCCGGACGCGATAATGGAAATTCTTGCACCCAATATAATTCTCCTAAATATATAATAGTAAATATAAGCAATAATTTGAGATAAATCGAATTATAGAGAGAGTCAATTTAATTTTAGAGATAATTAAAAAAGATAATTCTGATATTTACTAATTTTCGAAATTTAAAGCCTGTCATAAATTGGGATATTGCATGCTGGTGATGATATTTCATCTTCTGGTGAATATGATTATATTTCTTGGGCGTTCATAATGCGGGCGAGGGTGCTGCGTCCGAGGTCGCTCATGGCTGGATTGGAGCAGCGGTAATACCAGACCAAGCCCATGGCTTGCTGGAAAGCCCAGGCTGCGCCACGCTTCCACTCAACAGGTGTCGATTGAAGTCGCGCTCGCGCAATTTCCCGTCTTTCGCTGTCGAAAAGATGCCAGAACGCGATGAGGTCAAGCGCAGGATCGGCGGGTCCGAAGCTTCCGCAGTCCAGCACGCCGACGAGGCGTTCACCTTGCACCAGCAGATTGGCTGGGATGAGATCACCATGATTCATCACATCAGGATCGATTTTGGGCAGCAGGCGAAGACGATCCCACTTGCTTCGTAATCGCGGCACATCGAGAAGATGCTCGCTGTTTTTGAAGCAGACGTCCATCCAGTCATCGTGATCCGCCAGATTGCCGCCCCTGCCCGAGCGATCGAATGTCTGGCCTTTGGTATCGACGGTCCGCAGCGTTGCGATGAGATGAGCAATGTCGAGCGCGAAAGCATTTGAGGCCGCAAGTCCATCGGGCGTGGCGACATCGCCGTCTATCCAGCTTTGTAGAGACCAGTGCACCGGATAATGGGATGTGGGGCGTCCGATTGCGATTGGGCGAGGCGTTGCAAAAGGCGAATGTTCCGCAAACGCCTTCATGGCCAGTATTTCGCTATGCAGCATATTGGCGCTTTCGCTCGTATCCATCATGCGCAAGGGAAAGCGGGCAGCAACGGATGTTCCGATCCGGAAGATTGCATTGACCGTACCAACCGTTCCCACCTGCTCAACAGGGGTGCCGCTATATTCCAGGAACTGGCTGCTGATTGCCGCGCGAGCGATAGTGGCGTCAATGTGGATTTGGTCGCTATGCATTTATCCGGCCACGCTTCTTTTCAAAAGGCTGTGGCGAAGCCTAGCACATCCAAGCCAAGGCGCAGGTTTGGAGCGCAAAGAAAAAGCCCGCCAGAAGGCGGGCTTTTCCATGTTTGTCAGAAGAGAAAAGATTAGTTCTTTTCCTGCTTCTTCAGAGCGGCACCGAGGATGTCGCCGAGCGAAGCGCCGGAGTCGGTCGAACCGTACTGAGCAACAGCTTCTTTTTCTTCAGCGATTTCGAGCGCCTTGATCGAGACCTGCAGCTTGCGGGTCTTCTTGTCGAAAGCGATAACGCGAGCGTCAACCTTCTGACCGACCGTGAAGCGTTCCGGACGCTGTTCTTCGCGATCACGCGAAAGATCCGAGCGGCGGATGAAGCTTTCCAGGTCGTGATCGACCAGGCGAACTTCGAGGCCACCATCGGTAACAGCGGTCACTTCGCAGGTTACAACGGCGTTCTTGCGCAGGTCGCCAGAAGCTGCTGCTTCGCCGACCTTGTCGCCGGAAAGCTGCTTGATGCCAAGCGAGATGCGTTCCTTGTCGATGTCGACGTCGAGAACGACAGCCTTGACCACTTCGCCCTTGTTGTACTCTTCGATAACCTGTTCGCCTGGACGGTTCCAGTCGAGATCGGAGAGGTGAACCATGCCGTCAACGTCGCCGTCGAGACCAATGAACAGGCCGAATTCGGTCTTGTTCTTGACTTCGCCTTCAACAACGGTGCCGGTCGGGTACTTCTGAGCGAACGTCGTCCACGGATTGTCGAGGGTCTGCTTGAGGCCCAGCGAGATGCGGCGCTTGACCGGATCAACTTCGAGCACAACGACTTCGACTTCCTGAGTGGTGGAGAGAATCTTGCCCGGATGGACATTCTTCTTGGTCCACGACATTTCGGAAACGTGGATGAGGCCTTCGATGCCCGGCTCGATTTCCACGAATGCACCGTAGTCGGTGATGTTCGTGACGGTGCCGGTGATCTTTTTGCCGATCGGGTACTTCGCGCCGATACCATCCCAAGGATCGCTCTCGAGCTGCTTCATGCCGAGCGAGATACGATGGGTTTCCTGGTTGATGCGGATGATCTGCACCTTGACCGTCTGGCCGATGGTGAGGATTTCCGACGGATGGTTGACGCGGCGCCATGCCATGTCGGTAACGTGCAGGAGACCGTCGATGCCGCCGAGGTCAACGAACGCACCGTAATCGGTGATGTTCTTGACGACGCCTTCAACAACCTGACCTTCTTCAAGGTTCTGGACGATTTCCGAACGCTGTTCCGCACGGCTCTCTTCAAGAACGGTACGACGCGAGACAACGATGTTGCCGCGACGCTTGTCCATCTTGAGGATTTCGAACGGCTGCGGGACGTGCATGAGCGGGGTGACGTCGCGGATCGGACGGATGTCGACCTGCGAACGCGGCAGGAAGGCAACAGCGCCGTCGAGGTCGACGGTGAAACCACCCTTGACCTGATTGAAGATCACGCCGTCGACGCGCTCGCCATTGGCGAACTTCTGCTCGAGCTTGACCCAGCTTTCTTCACGGCGTGCTTTTTCGCGCGAGAGAACAGCTTCGCCGAGAGCGTTTTCGATACGCTCGACGTAAACTTCAACTTCATCGCCCGGCTTCAGCGTGCCGTCTTTGCCCTTTGCGCCGAATTCCTTCAGCGGTACGCGGCCTTCGACCTTCAGACCGGCGTCGATGATCGCCATGTCCTTTTCGATGGCGACGATGCGGCCCTTGACGACATAGCCTTCAGCAAGATCGTTTTGCGCGAAGGATTCTGCCAGCAGGGACTCGAAATCTGCGCGGGAGGGGTTGGATTGAGACATATATACTCCTGATGCATCCGGAAAATTCATCGGATGCGGCGCCGGGGGTTCGTGTTGTACACTGTCCGACCTCGGCTCCGTCTTTGCAGACAACCGGCGCGTGGAACGCGAAGTCAGACTATTCGTTATTCGGCACGACCTTTCTCGAAAACCGTTTTACAGCTTTCGAGGCCATGCTCTATCAGAGCAGCCTATATAGGGCTGATCTGGCATTTTTCCAGCATTTCCGGGGCAAATTCAGCTCAAAGAGCCGTAAAAAGCCTGATCATCATGCCTTGTGACGCGCGAGAGCCTCGTCGATGAGGTTTTTCGCCGCCAGAAATGCCGCTTCTATACTCATTTCGCTTGTATCAAGCAAGTGCGCGTCTTCAGCAGGGCGCAACGGAGAATCAGTGCGGTTGGTGTCGCGCGCGTCGCGCTTCTTCAGATCAGCGACAATTTCGCCAAGATCGGCAGTGCCACCCTTCGAAACGATCTCGTCAAAACGCCGCTCCGCCCGCACTTCCGGCGAGGCCGTGACGAACAGCTTTATCTCCGCCTTGGGGCAGACCACGGTGCCGATATCGCGGCCGTCAAGAACGCTGGCTGGAAGGGCTGCAGCAAAATGGCGCTGGGCTTCGACAAGCGCACGCCGCACGGCTGGCATGACTGCCACCTTCGATGCGGCCTCGCCGATATCATGAGCAGACAGGACGGTCTTGTCCATTTCGCGCAGATCGAGGTGGCGTGCGGCATCAGCGGCCAGCAGCTCGTCGTCGAGCGGCAGGTTCTTGTCGAGCAGCGCCTTGGCGACTGCGCGATAGGTCAGCCCGGTGTCGAGATGCGGTATGCCGTAATGCGTGGCGATGCGCCGGGCAAGGGTTCCCTTGCCCGAAGCTGCCGGTCCGTCGATGGCGACGATGAATGGCTTCATTCGGCTTCGCTCGGCTCGATCTTCGCACCCATTCCCGTCATGAGGTCCATGAATTCCGGGAAAGAGGTTGCAATCATCGTGCTGTCGTCAACCGTCACAGGCTTTTCCGATGCGAGGCCCATAACGAGGAAGCTCATCGCGATACGGTGATCGAGATGGGTTGCGACGACACCGCCGCCGAGCCCCTTGCCGTCTGGGCGACCGCGAACGGTCAGCGACATTTCGCCTTCCGTGCAATCGACACCATTGACTTCAAGGCCGCGGGCAACAGCTGCCAGGCGATCCGATTCCTTGACGCGCAGCTCATCGAGCCCGTCCATCACCGTTTCACCTTCAGCGAAACTCGCGGCGATGGCCAGCACCGGATATTCGTCGATCATCGAAGGCGCGCGTTCCGGTGGAACGGTGACGCCCTTCAGCCGGGACGATTTCACGCGCAGATCGGCGACATCTTCGCCGCCGGCAAGGCGTTCATTGAAGACTTCGATATCCGCGCCCATTTCCTGCAAGGTGAGGATCAGGCCCGTGCGGGTCGGGTTCATCAGAACGTTGCGGATGGTGACATCCGAACCTTCGACCAGCAGCGCTGCTACCAGCGGGAAAGCCGTCGAGGACGGGTCGCCCGGAACATCGATGGTCTGGCCGATCAGCTTGCCCTGTCCGGTGATGCGGATATGGCGCACACCGTTCTTGTCTGTTTCGACGGTCAGGTCGGCGCCAAAGCCCTGCAGCATCTTTTCGGTGTGGTCGCGGGTCATGACCGGCTCGATAACCGTTGTGACGCCCGGCGTGTTGAGGCCGGCCAGCAGCACAGCCGATTTCACCTGCGCGGACGCCATCGGCACGCGATAGGTGATCGGATTGGCGACGCTCGGTCCAACGAGGGTCAGCGGCACGCGGTCGCCGTCGGTCGACTTCACCTGCACGCCCATCTGGCGCAGCGGGTCGAGCACGCGGCCCATCGGGCGGCGTGACAGGGAAGCGTCACCGATAAAAGCTGTGGTCATGTCATAGGTGCCGACGAGGCCCATGGTCAGACGCGCACCGGTGCCGGCATTGCCGAAGTCGAGCGGGGCTTCCGGCTCGAGCAGGCAGCCATTGCCGACTCCATTGATGATCCAGACGTCGCCGTCCTTTTCGATCTTGGCGCCCATCGCCTGCATGGCGCGGCCGGTATTGATGACGTCTTCACCTTCCAGCAGGCCGGTGATGCGGGTCTCGCCCGATGCCAGGCCGCCGAACATGAAAGAGCGGTGGGAAATGGACTTGTCGCCCGGAATGCGAATTTCGCCGACCAGTGCCTCCGAGCGGCGGGCGACTGCGGGTTTCGGGGAAGCGGAATGGGACATGGATTTTTCACTGTCGCATTTTTGGCGCGAACACGCGCCGGGATTAAGAGATAAGCGGGGCTTCACTAGCATAGTAATAGTGAACGGTCATCCGCGAATACGCCGCTGATACGCTGCCGAACGCAGCTATAAGAAAGAGTCTGCGTCATTCGGAGTCTTTCGCTTTGACAAATGCGCCAAATTGCGTTTATGCACCGAACAACACAGTTAAGGCGCGCACCACCCACTTTTCTCGCTATGCAACGGGCTCCGGGGTATAATAAGAACCATAGTGGTGGCCTGAGAAGCTCAGCAGGCGCGTTTTTGAAATGAATTTATGCCCCCTTTATAAAAGTGGCCACGCGCCACGGGCGTAACGGGAATAAAACTCACGAGGCTCAACGTGGCAAAAGCTGAACTTGGTACCAAGCGCATCGACCCGGAAACGGGCAAGAAGTTTTACGATCTGAATCGCGATCCGATCGTTTCGCCTTACACCGGCATCTCCTATCCGCGCTCCTATTTCGACGCGAATGCAGAAGCGCGCGTCGTTGAAGAGGAAGCCGAAGAGGAAGAACTGGATACGGCAATGGAAAAGCCGGATTTCGTTTCTCTCGAGGATGCCGACGACGAAGCGAAGGGCGGCGGCGACGATCTGCCGGATATGGGCGACGACGACGACGTTGATCTGGGCGACGACGATGACGACACCTTCCTCGAAGAAGAGGAAGACGAGGACGACGACATGTCGGGTATCCTCGGCGGTGGCGTCGGCGGCGACGACGAAGAAGGCTGATCCTTCGGGGATCGCTTCGATTTTTTGGAATTGTGGAAAGGGCAGCTCACGAGCTGCCCTTTCTTTTTGGCGTCGTGGTTGAGCGCTTTCCACAGCCTCCGGCGGCGGAGGTGGGCATTGGGCGAAATTATTTTCGCAGATGTGAAAAGAGTTGCGATTTAGCTCTTGATCTTCTGGCAAACGCCATTTAATAAGCCGCCACACCGGGCAGCAAGTTCTGCCTGGCCCACCTCGAAAGAGGTCTGATGGGGCCATAGCTCAGCTGGGAGAGCGCCTGCATGGCATGCAGGAGGTCAGCGGTTCGATCCCGCTTGGCTCCACCAAATTTCCTCCGAATTGAATGACCATCTTTCGCTCTCTGCCGGAGAGTTTTCTGTCGTTCAGGCTTCGTCTTTCGTCATTTTTTTGCCCGCTAGATCAATTCATGCTCGACTTTATCGTGGAAGCATATACTGACTTATATGTTACAGTATTTTTGCGATGTCATTTAGATGAAACGGTTACCTGATTTCGATGGTCTTCGGTTTGTATTGTGTCTTGGGATCGCATTCTTCCATTATTCTTTCCGGGTATCCGTCGACAATGAGGCGGTGCATTCTGTTATATTAACATTTGCTTATTTTACGGATATCTTTTTTATTCTGTCTGGATTGTTTCTGGCTCTTCGCTCCAATTATGATTGGAATTTCGTCCGCTACGTGTCTTTCGTCGGCAAGCGGCTTGCGCGAATCTATCCGTTACATGTGGCTGCCTTTTCCTGTTTCGCCCTGATGTCGATACTGGCGGCTGCGGGGCTGTTCCACCCATCGGTGCCGCCAAACATGAACTGGCGTGACGGGCTGGCTCAATTGCTGCTTGTACATAACTGGGGGCTGGGAAAGAGCTTTTCCTACAATTATGTCAGCTGGTCTCTCAGCGCCTTGTTCCTGATGTATCTGTGCTTCCCGCTGTTCGACTGGCTCTGCAAGCGCTTCGGTGACTGGGTGCTAGTCCTGGTCGTCGCGGCTCTGCTTGGGGGCGAATATGCGGCGCGAGTTCTGGAAACTCCGTCCCTGACACGGGTGCAGTGTGCCGATCTTGGCGTTTTCCGCGTCTTGCCGTCCTTCCTGTTCGGCATGTGGCTCGCGCGGCAGAAGCACGGCGATTTGCCGAAGAGCTTCATCAAACTCGCTTTGGCGGCCTGTCTGGTGATCTTTCTGTTCTATCATCCGAAAAGCGGGATTCCGAACACGGCAACGCTTGAAGGGCCATGGCGGCTCGTCTTTCTCTATTTCAGCATCTATGTGCTTTTTGCGGCCAGTCGACAGAATCTTTACACGCCGCTGCAATGGAGCGGCTTCGTTAAAATGTCACGCTACAGTTTCGGCATTTTCATTCTCCACCCGCTGGTCGGCGTGGTGTTTTTCAAGCTGGTTCCCAGTAGTTGGGGGCAAACGACCATCAGTGCGATTGTGTTGATGAGCTTGGCCCGTCCTTGCCAGCATCGTTACCGCTGTCGTCGCATGGCATCTGTTTGAAAATCCGGTCCATCGCTGGGCGGTGCGACGCCTCGATATGTGGGCGGACAACAGAACGAAAACGCAAGAGTGATGCGCTGACACGACGCATGGCTGTGAAAAAACATGGACCTGTCGGGAAGTCTCTTTTAGAAATCTCAGGCGGCGCGGCTCGTAAACGGATATTGGCTGCGCCTGTGTAGGGAGGAATGATGAGCACTGAGGCAGTTTCCACGCAGTTTTCGCAAGACCATCCGCTGTGGCAGCCCGATGCGCAACGCATCGCAGCCAGCACGCTGGAGCAATTCCGCATTCGCGCTGAACAGCGCACCGGCCTTGACCTGCCGGATTATGCGGCGTTGCATCGCTGGTCGGTGGAAGATCGCGCTGGCTTCTGGACGCTCATCTGGGATTTCTGCAACGTCATTGGCGAGCGTGGCGAAACGGCCCTTGTCGACAAAGGACATATGCGCGAGGCGAAATTCTTCCCCGAAGCACGTCTCAATTTCGCGGAAAATCTTCTGCGCCAGCAGGGCCGCGACGACGCGATTGTCTTCCGCGGCGAAGACAAGGTCGAACGTCGCCTGAGCTGGAACGATCTGCACGCGCTGGTTTCAAAGCTCCAGCAATTCATGCTGTCGGAAGGCGTGGAACCCGGCGACCGCATTGCCGGCATGATGCCCAATATGCCGGAAGCGGTTGCGCTGATGCTGGCTGCCAGCTCCATCGGTGCCGTCTGGTCGTCGTGCTCGCCGGATTTCGGCGTGCAGGGCGTGCTCGACCGTTTCGGCCAGATCGAGCCAAAACTGTTTTTTGCTTGCGATGGCTATTGGTACAATGGCAAGCGCATCGAGGTGGCCGACAAGGTCGCGCAGGTAACGGCAAAGCTGCCGGGACTGCGGAGATCGGTAATCGTGTCCTATCTGGGCGAGGCGGAAGCCGTCGCGCAGAACGCCGAGAAGGGCATTGCACTCGACGAAGCGCTGAGCGCCTTCGCCGCCAAGCCGGTGGAATTCACGCGTCTGCCTTTTGATCACCCGATCTATATTCTGTTTTCGTCCGGCACGACCGGCATTCCAAAATGCATCGTCCATCGCGCTGGTGGGGTGCTGTTGCAGCATCTGAAGGAACAGCAGCTCCATGCGGATATCCGCGAAGGTGACCGCTTCTTCTATTTCACCACATGCGGCTGGATGATGTGGAACTGGCTTGCCTCGGGCATCGGTTCCGGGGCTACCTTGCTGCTCTATGACGGCTCGCCGTTCTATCCCGACGGCAATGTGCTGTTCGATTATGCTCAGGCCGAAGGCATGACCTATTTCGGCACGTCGGCGAAATTTATCGATGCTGTGTTGAAAGCCGGTCTGAAGCCGGGTGAAACACACGATCTTTCGGCACTGCGTACAGTATCGTCCACTGGCTCGCCCTTGTCGCCGGAGGGCTTTGCTTTCGTTTATGACGCGATCAAGCCGGATGTGCATCTTGCGTCCATTTCAGGCGGAACGGATATCGTGTCCTGCTTCGTGCTGGGTGTGCCGACGGAACCCGTTTGGCTGGGCGAAATTCAGGGCGCGGGCCTCGGCATGGCTGTCGATGTCTGGAACGATGACGGCCAGCCGGTGCGCATGCAGAAAGGCGAACTGGTCTGCACCAAGGCGTTTCCGTGCATGCCGCTGCAGTTCTGGAACGATCCGGACGGTGCAAAATATCAGGCGGCTTATTTCGAGCGCTTCGACAATATCTGGTGCCATGGCGATTTTGCGGAATGGACAGAGCATGACGGCATCGTCATCCATGGCCGTTCGGACGCAACGCTGAACCCCGGTGGCGTGCGTATCGGCACGGCGGAAATCTACAATCAGGTCGAGCAGATGCCGGAGATCGCTGAGGCGCTCTGCATCGGTCAGGACTGGGACAAGGATGTCCGGGTTGTGCTCTTCGTGCGGCTTGCCGCAGGTGTGGCGCTCGATGACGATCTGAAGGCGCGGATCAAGACCAAGATTCGCACCGGCGCGACACCGCGCCATGTTCCGGCAAAGATTGTTGCGGTTGCGGATATTCCGCGCACCAAATCTGGCAAGATCGTCGAGCTTGCCGTTCGTGATATCGTGCATGGTCGCGACGTGAAAAACCGCGAGGCGCTGGCCAATCCGGAAGCACTCGAGCTTTATCGCGACATTACCGAGCTTCAGGAGGATTGATCTGATCAACCTCCAACTGCTTGGAATTGCCGGATAACATGCGCAACAAAATTGCGTTATCCGGCAATAAATAGCCACAGAACGCCGCGCAAAGCCATTGCCTATTTGGCCGCCACGGGACACTCTGACCGGATATGGAGCATTTCCAGCAAAAGTGCGTAGCGGTTTTGCGCAGGACAATGCGTCATAAAAATATCTGTCTTGCGAAAGGCGGATACCGGGCAGAACTTGTGGAGGACGAGTATGTTTGCTTCGGGCATGAATTTCGGTCTTGGCGAGGAGATCGAAGCCCTTCGTGATACGGTGCGCCGTTTCGCTGAAAGCCGCATTGCGCCGCTTGCCGCCGAAACCGACCGCAATAACGCATTTCCCATGCATCTGTGGCGTGAACTGGGTGAGCTGGGTGTACTCGGCATTACCGCGCCCGAAGAATATGGCGGCGCTGGGCTGGGGTATCTCGCCCATTGCGTGGCCATGGAAGAGATCAGCCGCACCTCGGCCTCGATTGGCCTCAGCTATGGCGCGCATTCCAATCTCTGCGTCAATCAGCTCAAGCGCAATGGTTCGCCTGAACAGCGGGCGAAATATCTCCCAAAGCTCATTTCCGGTGAACATGTCGGCGCGCTTGCCATGTCTGAGCCGGGGGCCGGTTCCGACGTTGTTTCGATGAAACTTCGCGCCGAAAAGCGGGGCGACAGATACGTTCTTAACGGCAACAAGATGTGGATCACCAACGGCCCCGATGCGGATGTGCTGGTGGTCTATGCCAAGACCGATCCGGCGGCTGGCTCGCGCGGGATCAGCGCCTTCATCGTAGAAAAAGGCTTTGCTGGCTTCTCCACGGCACAAAAGCTCGACAAGCTCGGCATGCGCGGCTCCAACACTTGCGAGCTGGTGTTCGAAAATTGCGAAGTTCCAGCTGAAAATCTGCTGGGCGAAGTCGGTAAGGGCGTCAATGTGCTGATGTCCGGTCTCGACTATGAGCGCGTGGTGCTGGCGGGCGGTCCGCTCGGCATCATGGCGGCCTGTCTCGATGTCGTGGTGCCCTATGTGCATGAGCGCAAGCAGTTCGATCAGCCGATTGGCGAGTTCCAGCTGATGCAGGGCAAGCTTGCCGACATGTATGTGACCTTCAACGCCTCGCGCGCTTACACCTATGCGGTGGCGGCGGCCTGTGACCGGGGCGAGACCACGCGCAAGGATGCGGCGGGCTGCATTCTCTATACGGCGGAAAATGCGACCCAGATGGCCTTGCAGGCAATCCAGTCGCTGGGCGGCAACGGCTATATCAATGATTATCCGACCGGGCGTCTGCTGCGCGACGCCAAGCTTTACGAAATCGGTGCAGGCACGTCGGAAATCCGGCGTATGCTGATCGGACGGGAATTGTTTCAGGAGACCCGTTAATGCCGGTTCTGAAATCCGAGATATCGACGCGCGGCGCGACCTATCAGGCCAACCGCAAAGCCCTGCTTGAGGCCATCGATATCGTGGCCGAGGCGTCTCGCCTTGCCATCGATGGCGGTGGTGAAAAAGCGCGCGAGCGTCATGTTTCTCGCGGCAAGCTGCTTCCCCGTGACCGCGTTGCGCAATTGCTGGATCCGGGATCGCCGTTTCTGGAAGTCGGATTGACGGCGGGGCACGGCATGTATGGCGGCGCTGCGCCATCCGGCGGCATCATCACCGGCATCGGGCGCGTATCGGGCCGCGAATGCATGATCGTCTGCAACGATGCGACGGTGAAAGGCGGCACCTATTACCCGGTAACCGTGAAAAAGCATCTGCGCGCGCAGGAGATCGCGGGCGAGAATCGCTTGCCCTGCATCTATCTGGTGGATTCCGGTGGGGCCAACCTGCCTAATCAGGACGAGGTATTCCCGGATCGCGACCATTTCGGACGCATATTTTATAATCAGGCGCAGATGTCGGCAGCGGGTATTCCGCAGGTTGCCGTGGTCATGGGGTCATGCACCGCAGGCGGTGCTTATGTGCCCGCCATGAGCGACGAGACGGTGATCGTGCGCAATCAGGGTACGATCTTTCTGGCGGGACCGCCGCTGGTGAAGGCCGCAACCGGCGAAGTGGTGACGGCGGAAGATCTCGGCGGCGGCGATGTGCATACAAGGCTGTCCGGCGTGGCCGATCATCTGGCCAATGACGACGCCCATGCCTTGCAGATTGCGCGCGCCATCGCGGCCAATCTCAACAGCGAAAAACGCTCCTTCATTCCGAAGGGCGAAGGTGCTGCTCCGCTTTACGACCCGGAAGAACTGCTCGGCGTGGTTTCCGCCGATACACGCATTCCCTATGATGTGCGCGAAGTGATCGCGCGGCTGGTCGACGGCTCGGATTTCGATGAGTTCAAGGCGCGCTATGGCACCACGCTGGTTTGCGGTTTCGCGAGCATTTACGGCATGCCGGTCGGGATTATCGCCAATAATGGTGTGCTGTTTTCCGAAGCGGCCACCAAGGGCGCGCATTTCATCGAGCTTTGCTGCCAGCGCAATATTCCGCTGATTTTCCTGCAAAATATCACCGGCTTCATGGTCGGGCGCAAATATGAGGCCGAGGGCATTGCTAAGCATGGCGCCAAGCTGGTGACAGCTGTGGCAACGGCCAATGTGCCGAAAATCACCATGCTGATTGGCGCATCCTATGGCGCAGGCAATTACGGCATGGCGGGGCGGGCCTATTCGCCGCGCTTCCTGTGGACCTGGCCGAACAGCCGCATTGCGGTGATGGGCGGCGAACAGGCGGCTGGCGTGCTGGCAACCGTCAAGCGTGACGGGATTGAACGCACCGGCGGAACATGGTCGGCGGAAGAGGAAGCGGAGTTTAAGCGCCCGACGCTAGACATGTTCGAGCGCCAGAGCCACCCGCTTTATGCCTCTGCGCGGCTTTGGGACGATGGCGTTGTCGATCCGCGCAAGTGCCGTGAAGTGCTGGGACTGTCGCTTTCCGCAACGCTGAACGCGCAGGTCGAGCCGACGCGCTTCGGCTTGTTCAGAATGTAGGGAGGTAATCAGATGTTTAGGAAAATACTGATTGCCAATCGCGGGGAAATAGCTTGCCGGGTCATCCGCACTGCGCATGAATTCGGTATCGCCACGGTGGCGATCTATTCGGATGCGGATGCCAATGCGCTCCATGTGGAGATGGCCGACGAGGCCGTCGGCGTCGGTCCGGCGCTTTCGGCGCAAAGCTATCTCAATATTGAGGCGATCATCAAAGCAGCACTGGAAACCGGCGCGGAGGCAATCCATCCGGGCTATGGCTTTCTCTCGGAGAACGCTGGCTTTGTCGACGCTGTCGAGGCGGCGGGGCTGACCTTCATTGGCCCATCTGCAAAAGCCATCCGCGCCATGGGGCTGAAGGATGCTGCCAAGGCGCTGATGGAAAAAGCCGGTGTGCCGGTTGTGCCGGGCTATCACGGCGACAATCAGGATGGCGCTTTCCTCAAAAGCGAGGCGGACCGTATTGGTTATCCCGTGCTTATCAAGGCACGTGCAGGCGGCGGCGGCAAGGGCATGCGGCGTGTCGATCAGGCGGCGGATTTCGCAGTAGCACTGGACAGCGCGCGCCGCGAGGCAGAAGCCTCCTTTGGCGACAGCGCCGTGCTGGTGGAAAAATACATGACCAAGCCGCGCCATATCGAGGTGCAGGTCTTTGGCGATGATCACGGCAATGCGGTCCATCTCTTCGAGCGCGATTGCTCGCTGCAACGTCGCCACCAGAAGGTGATCGAAGAAGCGCCAGCACCCGGCATGACGCCGGATATGCGCACGGCCATGGGCGAAGCCGCGGTGAAGGCCGCCTTGGCCATTGGCTATTCCGGTGCAGGCACGGTGGAGTTCATCGCCGATGTGTCGGAAGGGCTGCGGCCTGACCGGTTCTTCTTCATGGAAATGAACACACGCTTGCAGGTGGAGCATCCGGTGACGGAGGCGATCACCGGTCTCGATCTGGTCGAGTGGCAATTGCGCGTGGCCTCGGGCGAAACCTTGCCGAAGCGACAGGACGAACTTGCCATCGACGGCTGGGCTTTCGAGGCTCGTCTTTACGCCGAGGACCCGGCGCGTGATTTTCTGCCCGCAACGGGCAAGCTTGCTCTTTTCGCCCCGCCGGAACAGGCGCGCACCGATTCCGGTGTGCGGTCTGGCGATACGATCACACCGTTCTACGATCCGATGATCGCGAAGATCATCGTCCATGGCCGCAATCGCGACGAAGCGCTGAACCGGCTGGACGCGGCGCTGGGTATGACCCGCATTGCCGGTCTTGTCACCAATCGCCAGTTTCTGTCGGCACTCTGCAAGCTGGACGCTTTTCGCAGTGGCGATGTCGACACCGGGCTGATTGCGCGGGAAGCGGGGCATTTTTTTGCCCAAGAGCCACCATCGGAAATCGCCTTTGCACTGGCGGCATTGACAGCGCTCGATCTTCTGGATGCACCGGCAAAAGACGAGCCCCAAAATGATCCCCAAATTGATCCTTGGACGCGCCTGCGCGGTTTCCGTCTTTGGGGCGATGCATCGCGGTCGGTCACGCTGGATCATCAGGGTGATCGCCGGGCGATCCGTTTCACGATCGATGATCAGGGGCGTTTCGGCTTCGACTTCGGCCTGGTCGAAATCCGCAGTCACGAAAGCGGTGTGGTCCGGTTTGGTCTGGATAGTCGTGTGGCGCAAGCATCTGCTGTGCGGATCGGTCAGGATGTGACGGTGCAGTTCGACGGACGCGACACCATATTTCATCGTGTGCTGTCTGCCGGAGCGGAAGATGACGCCGCCACCGAAAGCCGCATTCTGGCGCCAATGCCGGGACTGGTACGGCTTGTGTCCGCCGTGGAGGGCGCCATCGTCACCAAGGGCGATCCGCTGGTGACGATGGAAGCGATGAAGATGGAACTGTCGCTGACCGCGCCGCGCGACGGCAAGGTTGCGACGGTGACGGTCGCAGCGGGCGATCAGATCAATGAAGGCGCGCTGCTTGTCGAATTGGAGGAAGACCATGGCTGACCATGTCGAAATCGTTGAAATGGCGGCACGTGACGGGCTGCAAAACGAGAAGCGCTTTGTGCCGACGGCTGACAAGATCGCGCTGATCGACCGCCTGTCCGGTTGCGGTTATGCCCGCATTGAGGCGACGAGTTTCGTCAGCCCGAAATGGGTTCCGCAACTGGCCGATGCGGCAGAGGTGATGGCCGGTATTCGTCGCGCCGACAGCGTGCGCTATTCGGTGCTCGTGCCGAATATGAAGGGCTATGAGGCGGCGGCAGCAGCCAATGCGGACGAGGTCGCGGTCTTCATTTCCGCTTCGGAAGGGTTTTCGAAAGCCAATATCAACTGCACGATTGCCGAAAGCATTGAGCGCCTGTCGCCGGTGATCGGTGCTGCGATCAATGACGGGTTGGCTATACGCGGCTATGTCAGTTGCGTTGTCGAATGTCCCTATGACGGACCGACCGCGCCGCAGGCCGTGGCCGATGTCACCGAGCAGCTTTTCACGCTCGGTTGCCATGAGGTGAGCCTTGGCGACACGATTGGGCGCGGTACGCCGGACAAGGTCGCGGCCATGCTGGATGCGGTGTTGGCGATTGCGCCCGCACATAGTCTGGCGGGCCATTATCACGACACAGGCGGACGCGCCCTCGACAATATCCGCGTCAGTCTGGAAAAGGGCCTGCGGGTTTTCGATGCTTCGGTCGGCGGCTTGGGCGGCTGCCCTTTTGCGCCGGGCGCCAAGGGCAATGTCGATACGGTTTCCGTCGTCGAGATGCTGCATGAAATGGGTTTTGAAACCGGGCTCGATCTGGACAAGCTGCGGTCGGCGGCATTGTTCGCGCAGGCGCTGCGGCAGGACAAAGCTGCATGAGCGACTTTGAGACCATCGATGTTGCGATTGATGCACGTGGCGTTGCAACGCTGACGCTGAACCGGCCTGAGCAGCACAATGTGCTGTCCGGCCTGATGATCGATGAACTGACCACCGCGACGCTGCATCTGGCCGATAATGCTGCGGTCAGGATTGTCGTTCTGACCGGCGCAGGTAAAAGCTTTTGCGCGGGCGGCGATCTGGGCTGGATGCAGGCGCAGGTGAATGCCAGTCGCGCGCAGCGGATTGAAGAAGCACGCAAGCTTGCTCTGATGCTGAAGGCGCTCCGCGATCTGCCAAAGCCGCTGATCGGGTGCGTCAACGGTCAGGCCTATGGTGGTGGTGTCGGTCTCATTAGCGTCTGCGATGCCGCCATCGGTGTTGCTGGTGCGCGCTTCGGGCTTACCGAGACAAAGCTTGGCCTGATACCGGCAACGATCAGCCCTTATGTCGTGGCGCGCATCGGGCAGGCGAATGCGCTGCGCATGTTTACCTCTGCCAGATTGTTCGACGCGCAGGAGGCAATGCGCATCGGCCTGCTGCATCGGGTGGTCGAGGCTGAACAACTGGATGCGGCGGTGGAGGAGGAGATTAAGCCCTATTTTTCCACTGCACCGGCGGCGGTTGCGGCGTCGAAACGGCTCGTGCATGCGCTGGTCGCGCCGATTGACGAAGCCGTCATCGATATGACGCTGACCCGTCTTGCCGACACATGGGAAACACCGGAGGCCGCGGAAGGGATCGCGGCCTTTTTTGCGAAACAATCACCATCATGGAAGGGAGGGAACGCATAAAAGGGAGGAGCGGATTTTCGTTGTAATTGTGGGTACTTGGCCCCTTGCAATCGACAGCCGGAAATGCATTCTTAGCACATCACGAAAGCGGCTCCCGTTTTGGAGCAGTTTTCCGAAACCGCCGAGGCTGTTTTGGATAATATTATGGCTCCAGTCCCTTTTTGGGTGCGGTGCGGCGCGCTTTTGGATCGACCCTTTGAAATCGTAAGATGAAACAAAAGGGAGGGCCCGGCAATTCGGCAGCATATGAGCGCTGAGAATTGACCGGATGGGTTGCCATCATGGGTTAGATGAGGGCGCGTCCCTGGACGGCGCCCCACCAAAGGAGAAAAAGAATGAACCTGAAACTTCTGTCCAGCGTAGCTTTTGCAGCTACACTCGGTTTTGCCAGCGCCGCTTATGCGGATATCACCATCGGCGTTGTTGCACCGCTGACGGGTCCGGTTGCCGCTTTCGGCGATCAGGTGAAGAAGGGCGCAGAAACCGCTGCCGAAGTCATCAACAAGGCTGGCGGCATCAAGGGCGAGAAGATCGTTCTGAAGTTCGCCGACGATGCCGGTGAGCCGAAGCAGGGCGTTTCCGCTGCCAACCAGATTGTCGGCGACGGCATCAAGTTCGTCGTTGGTCCGGTCACGACCGGCGTTGCCATTCCAGTATCCGACGTTTTCTCGGAAAACGGCGTTCTGATGGTCACCCCAACCGCTACCGGCCCGGACCTGACCGCACGCAAGCTGGAAAACGTGTTCCGCACCTGCGGCCGCGACGACCAGCAGGCTGAAGTCATGGCTGATTTTGTCCTGAAGACCATGAAGGACAAGAAGGTCGCCGTGATCCACGATAAGGGCGCTTACGGCAAGGGTCTGGCCGACGCTTTCAAGGCTGCGATCAACAAGGGCGGCATTACGGAAGTTCATTATGACTCCGTCACCCCGGGCGACAAGGATTTCAGCGCGCTGGTTACCAAGCTGAAGTCGGCAGGCGCTGAAGTCGTTTATTTCGGCGGCTACCATGCTGAAGGCGGTCTGCTGTCGCGTCAGCTGCATGACGCTGGCATGCAGGCACTGGTTCTCGGCGGTGAAGGCCTGTCCAACACCGAATATTGGGCAATCGGCGGCACCAACGCACAGGGCACGCTGTTCACCAACGCAAAGGACGCCACGAAGAACCCGGCTTCCAAGGACGCTATCGAAGCGCTCAAGGCCAAGGGCATCCCGGCTGAAGCCTTCACGATGAACGCCTATGCTGCTGTTGAAGTCATCAAGGCTGGTATCGAAAGCGCCGGTTCGGCTGATGATTCGGCTGCCGTTGCCAAGGCTCTGCATGACGGCAAGCCTATCGAAACCGCGATCGGCACACTGACCTATGGCGAAAACGGCGACCTCAGCTCGCCGAGCTTCGACATCTTCAAGTGGGATGACGGCAAGATCGTCGGCCTCGAATAAGACTTTTCGAGCAAATAAGGAAACGCCGGGCTTGTCCCGGCGTTTTTTGCATTCAGGGTTCAGGTGAGAGATGAACCGTCAGGAATCGTGAAATCCGAGAGCCGGTTCAAGCTCTTCGAAAGTGTCTTCCATCGCGTGGGTGGGGCTGCCCGGAAAACCGAAATGCCCATAGGCGATGGACATTTGCTGTTCTGCCTTGCGCTCGCCTCCCTTGGAGATGGCTGCTACATAAAGCGCTGCCGCGAGACCCGTGCGGTCCGAACCTGACTTACAGTGAATGAGGATCGGCTTTTCTGCGCTCTGCATCAGTGCAATCAATTCCCGCGCGCGCTGGGGCGTAAGCCGTTTGCTGGCCGACATTTCAAAATCCATATGGTGGATACCAAGAGCATCGGAAGTCTCGATTTCCCTGTCATACCAGCGCGACCCCGGTTCCGGGCCGCGCAGATTGATAATGGTCTTGATGCCATAGGTTTTTTGCAGCGCAGCAATCCGCGCAGGATCGGGCTGGTTTGCGCGATAAGCCTGTCCGGGCACAATCGCATGGACATTGCCATTATACTGGATCGTATACAAATAGCCGCCCAGCACACTTGCGCCAATCAAAGCAGCAAGTGCGCCAAGCTTGACGCAATTGAACGACCATCGGGCGTATCTTTTGAAAAAAGTCATGTGAACGCTTTAAAAGAGTTTTGTGAAATAAATACCATCGCCAGTTTTTGCTTGGCTTTATCCGAACATAGAGTAAGAATGAGACTTATTCTTGTTCGGTCTGACTATATTCTGACTGTTTTATAGCGTGCATTTCATAATTCATATTGGGAAACGGCGATAAGCCGTCAGGGGTAAATATTCGCGTCAGTTGCGTGGTGTCAGTCAAAGTTGCGTAAGTTTTCTGTGGCTTAAGCCTCGGTTAACCATAAGTGTCTAGTCTGAAATCATGAAGAGCTGGGGCAGATAGCGGAGCAGGTTTATGCAGCGCTACAGATTTGACGATAAAATGATTCTGACGGAAGCGATTGTCGAGCTTCTTAACCGTGGTGTTGAGCGCGATGATCTTGATCTGGTCTTGAGCCGGATTGGTCCGGTTGATCTCGATTTGATGCATCAGTGTCTGGTCGAGATTTGGAATTACAATCATCCCGAATATGCCGAAACGGCGATGGCGGCCTGATATCAGGCGGCCTGCCTCGGCAGACGAATTTCTACCCGACGGCGGAATTGTTCGGGAATGTCACAAACTTGAAACGGAGAGGGCTTATGTCTAGCTCCGTATCGGGAATTCACTTGGGAAGACGACCGCGGATGAACCGGCGTCAACTCAGGTGAAAGCGGAAGGTCGGGTTCATCCCGGCCTTTTTCGTTTTTGGGCGTTCTTGCGATTTGCCTTTTTGCATTTCCGGCAGGCACGAATTGGCGTAAGAAACACTGTTTCCAAACAGCGGTGAATCTCATGATACGTCATATTGTTCTGATTAAGTTCAAGCCGGAACTCGATGGCGCAGCCATTGATCAGGCGCTGGCTTCGGTCGTTGCTCTCAAGGGTAAGATCGATGGCATCATTTCCGTCACCACCGGCGCCAACAACAGCCCTGAACGGCTGGAAAAAGGCTTTCGTCACGGCTTTGTAGTGGATTTTGCCGATGCTGCGGCGCGTGACGCCTATCTCCCGCATCCGGAACACGTCAAGGTCGGCAAAGGCCTTGTCGAAGCTGCCGAGGGCGGTCTCGATGGCATTCTGGTTTTCGACTACGAAATCTAGAGCGCATCCCGAAAAGTGTGAAACGGTTTTCGGACAAGATGCGCGTTATAACAAACTGTTAGAACGCCGATCTGATCCAATCAGATCGAAACGCGCTCTCAGCAATAGCTTATAACAGAAGGCCACCAACACCCATGCGGGACAGGTCTTTTGAGCTGAGGTTCATGCCTGCCATCAGGCGGTCGAGCACCCAGTCGAGGCTGTTTTCCCGCATGCTGCGGGCGGATCCCGGCGCGGCGACGATATACTTGCCGTCGCGCTTTCCCAGCACGAGCAGATTGCCGGGGTCGACCGGCATGCCAACGCGCAAAATTTGTCCGCCACTTTGCAGGATCGAGCGCGGCACGATGTCGGTGGCGTCGGCGACCGCCGATGCGCTGAAAATCACAAGAATGTCGCAGCCGCTGCTCAGGTCCGCTATGGCGCTGCCGAGCGCTTCCGTCTCGTGGGCGACACGCTTTTCGATAATCAATATGCCGCCATTGCGCGCCGCGCGCTTTTCCATCAGTTCGCGCGTCTTGTCGAGGACGGTCTCGCGGATCGAAGGGAGGCGCGACTGGATCAGGCCGATACGTAACGGGCGAAACGCCTTGACCTCAACGGCCCTGTCTCCGTCGAGCAGGGGGCATATGTCGTCAACCAGGCTTTTCGGTACGGCAAAGGGAATGATCTTGACGGTCGCGACCATTTGGCCGGCTTCCACGCGCATGTGATTACGGATCGTCGCGAGAGAAATGCGCGCATCATGCGCATTGACCGCATGGATACGGGACGGGTCGACGCAAAAGACACCGTCTGCACTGGCGAAAAGATTGATACGTCCGGTGGTCGCCGCGCCGGTATGGATTGTGGCGGAGGCGAGTGTGGTCCCGATTGCCTGTGCGGCTTCGTCTTCGCCGATATCGCCGGGCTCGAAGCGGGCAGCGAGAACGCTTGTGAGGCCAGCCTGTTGCAGGGCCACGCAATGTTCGTTGTTCAGCACGGTTCCCTTGCGCAGGACGAGCGCACCTGCCGTTACCGCATAGGCGAGTACGGCGCCTTCGGCATCATCGAGCGGCAAGTCTGCGAAAATCATGGGGCGCCTTTCTCACTATCCAGATTGTCTTAGTCGCGGCTCGGCGACTTCACAATGTTGTTTGTTGTCTCGCCACAGTGCGGAAAAGCCAGGATTTATCCATTGGTCGTACTTGCATGCATGGTGATGAAAGGCTAATTCACCGCCGCGTCGGCGTAAAAGGGGTTCCATTCCCCGTGATCAGGCGCCTGCGGAGATGCCTGTTTCCGCCAATTGGAGTCCGTTTTGCGGGGTTTTGACCGCGACATTACGATCCAGCACAAATCTCTCCAGACAGGTGACAAACGGAATTATTCGATATAACGGTACTTTTGGAATTTTCAGAATTTACCGAAAACTGAAAAACGACATACGTGCCGGATTTGACGCTCGCGACATGATGAACCTCTGCGGTTCCCAATGTCTGGGCAGCCTGGAAGGGATTTCAGGTTCAAAACCACACTGACGACGAAATCGCTCTGGTGCGATCTGAAGAACTGAGACGCCTGACCGCAATCATCTGTGGCAGCGGGTTTCAGATTTTCAGATCGCATCGGTGCAGGATGGAAAGACAAATGAAACTCGGCATCCCTCGGACGATCGCTTCGTTCGCCGTACTGGCCCTGACTGCGTTTCTTGCCGGCTGCGAGAACCAGGTTCTTCTCTCTCCAAAGGGAGAGGTCGGCGTAGCAGAACGCGATCTCATCCTTTTTGCGACCGGCCTCATGCTGCTCGTCGTGCTGCCCGTCATCTTCATGACGCTGTTCTTCGCCTGGAAGTACCGCGCCACGAATGAAAAGGCGGATTACCAGCCCGACTGGCACCACTCCACCAAGATCGAACTGGGCGTTTGGCTCATTCCTCTGGCGATCATCGTGGTTCTCGGCACGGTTACCTGGATCAGCACGCATAAGCTCGATCCGTACCGCCCGCTGGAATCCAGCGTGAAGCCGATCAATGTCGAAGTGGTTGCGCTCGACTGGAAGTGGCTTTTCATCTATCCCGATCTGGGCGTCGCCAGCGTCAATGAAATGGCCATGCCCGTTGATGTTCCGGTCAACTTCAAGCTGACCTCCAGCAACATCATGAACTCCTTCTTCATTCCGGCCTTGGGCAGCATGGTCTACACCATGCCGAGCATGCAGACGAAGCTGCATCTCGTCGCCAACCATGAAGGCGAGTTCGACGGTATTTCCGCCAATTACAGCGGTCAGGGCTTTGCCCAGATGCGCTTCAAGGCGCATTCCTACAATCAGGCCGACTTCGACAAATGGGTTGCCGACGTGAAGGCCAAGGGCGAAGAATTGGGCCGCGATCGCTATGCATCGCTGGTTCAGCCGAGCGAAAAGCATGCGGTGCAGTTCTTCACCTATAATGACCAGACGCTGTTCCACGACATCGTGAACCGCTGCTGGGACGGCAAGTCCGTCTGCATGGATGACGAAATGCACCGTCAGCAGATGATCCGCGAAGCACGCGCAAACCTGCGCAAGTCTTCGCCTGTCGATTTCAGCCAGTGGGCGAGCGACATCATCTGTGCAGTCGCGCCGCAGCGTCTGTCGCAGCTCGAAAACTGATCTGCCTTTGCGCCGTGATCTCGCATGAGGTCGCGGCCATTCGCATTCAATCTTTTGTTTCACGCGGTTCCGGAATGATAGCCATTATTGGCTTTCCCGGAATTGCTCCAATCGAAGCGTGATAAAAATGTTCGGAAAACTTACGCTGGAAGCGATCCCGTACCACGAGCCGATCATCATGGTCACATTGACCGCGGTGGCTGGCGGTGCGCTCGCTATTCTGGCAGCCATCACCTACTACGGAAAATGGGTCCCGCTCTGGAAAGACTGGCTGACGTCGGTCGATCACAAGCGTATCGGCATCATGTACATCATTCTGGCTTTCGTGATGCTGTTCCGCGGCTTCTCGGACGCCGTGATGATGCGCGCGCAGCAGGCTCTTGCCTCGGGCGCGAATGAAGGCTTTCTCCCGCCGCATCACTACGACCAGGTCTTCACCGCCCATGGCGTGATCATGATCTTCTTCGTGGCGATGCCTTTCGTCGTCGGTCTGATGAACTTTGCAGTTCCGCTTCAGATCGGTGCACGCGACGTTGCTTTCCCATACCTCAACTCGCTGAGCTTCTGGCTCACGGTTGCCGGTGCGGTTCTGATCAACCTGTCGCTCGGTATCGGCGAATTCGCCAAGACCGGCTGGCTCGCTTATCCGCCGCTGTCGGGTAAGGAATTCAGCCCGGATGTCGGCGTGGATTACTATATCTGGGCCTTGCAGATTTCCGGTATGGGCACGCTGCTTTCTGGCGTCAACCTGATCACCACGATCATCAAGATGCGCGCGCCCGGCATGGGCATGATGCAGGTTCCGGTCTTCACCTGGACCGCGCTCTGCTCGAACGTGCTGATCGTCGCGGCCTTCCCGATCCTCACCGTCACGCTGGCCCTGCTGTCGCTGGACCGCTATCTGGATTTCCACTTCTTCACCAATGATGCTGGTGGTAATCCGATGATGTATGTGAACCTGATCTGGATCTGGGGTCACCCGGAAGTCTACATCCTCATCCTGCCTGCTTTCGGTGTCTTCTCCGAAATCATCGCGACCTTCTCCGGCAAGCGTCTCTTCGGCTACAAGTCGATGGTCTACGCAACTGTCGCCATTACGGTCCTGTCGTTCCTCGTCTGGGTGCACCACTTCTTCACCATGGGTGGCGGCGCCAACGTCAATGCCTTCTTCGGCGTGGCGACGATGATCATCTCGATCCCGACGGGTGCGAAGGTCTTCAACTGGCTGTTCACGATGTATAAGGGCCGCGTCCGCATGGAAACGCCGGTTCTTTGGACCATCGGCTTCATGTGCACCTTCGTGGTTGGCGGTATGACGGGCGTTCTGCTTGCTGTTCCGCCTGCGGATTTCGTGCTGCACAACTCGGTGTTCCTGATCGCCCACTTCCACAATGTGATCATCTCGGGCGTGCTGTTCGGCTGCTTCGCCGGTCTCGTCTACTGGTGGCCGAAGGCTTTCGGCTTCAAGCTGAACGAACGTCTGGGCCGCAACGCGTTCTGGTGCTGGCTGGTCGGCTTCATCATGGCCTTCATGCCGCTCTACGTGCTTGGCCTGATGGGCATGACCCGTCGTCTGAACCACACCGAAAATCCGGCATGGCACATCTATCTGATCATCGCCGCCGTCGGCGTTGCGATCATCCTGTGCGGTATCGTGTTCCAGGTTTTGCAGATCGCCGTTTCGATCCGCGACCGCGAAAAGCTGCGCGACAACAACGGCGACAGCTGGGGTACAGGCCGTACGCTGGAATGGTCGCTGGCTTCCCCGCCTGCATTCTACAACTTCGCTGAAGTGCCGCATGTCCGCGACCACGACAGCTGGTGGGATATGAAGCAGAACGGTTATGTGCGCCGCACGGAAAAGTTCGCCCGCATTCACATGCCGAAGAACACCGGTACCGGCTTCATCATCGGCATCATGAACATCCCGCTCGGCTTTGCTCTGGTGTGGCATATCTGGTGGCTGGCAATTGCAGCTGCCGTGGGTGTGCTGGCCGTTGCGATCTTCCACTCGTTCAACAATGACAGAGACTATTACGTCTCGGCCGAAGAAGTGCAGAGCGTCGAAGACCTTCGCACCCGGCAACTGACGGCTCAGGAGGCTTGATCCATGAGCGCTAGCATTTCAACTGCTGGTCCATTCAAGGGCGGCAACGAGCATCCTGCTCACGAGGACCATCATGATGCAGGGTCGACCACGCTGGTCGGCTTCTGGATCTACCTGATGAGCGACTGCGTCCTGTTCTCGGGCCTGTTTGCAACCTACGCCGTTCTGGCGCACCAGTTCGCGGGCGGCCCGACCGGCCGTGAACTCTTCGATCTGCAGTTTGTGTTGACCGAAACCATGCTGCTGCTGGTGTCGTCGCTGACCTACGGTCTGGCGACACTGTCCATGTACAAGAAGAACCGTGCAGGCGTGCTGTTCTGGCTGGGCGTAACGTTCCTGCTGGGCGCCGCGTTCCTCGTGATGGAAGTCTATGAATTCCATCACCTGATTCTCGAAGATGCCGGTCCGAGCCGCAGCGCGTTCCTTTCGGCCTTCTTCGCGCTGGTCGGAACCCACGGTCTTCACATCACGTCCGGCCTGATCTGGATTCTGGTGCTCTCCGCCCAGCTTTTGCGTGACGGTCTGACGGAAAAGAACCAGACGCGCGTGATGTGCCTCAGCCTCTTCTGGCACTTCCTGGACATCATCTGGATTGGCGTCTTTACCCTTGTCTATCTGCTGGGTGTACTGTGATGAGTTCTGCACACGAAACACACGATCATGCCGCGCACGGCAGCCTGAAGTCCTATCTGATTGGCTTCGTGCTGGCGGTTGTTCTCACCGTCGTTCCATTCCTTCTGGCGATGAACGGCTATTTCACGCCTGCCACGACCGCGGCTGTTGTTCTCGGCATCGCCGTCGTTCAGATCCTGGTGCATCTGGTTTACTTCCTGCACCTCGATCCGAAGTCGGAAGGTGGCTGGAATATTCTGGCGCTCATCTTCACGGTCATCATTCTGGCCATCGTGCTTGCAGGCTCCATCTGGGTCATGCATCACCTCGATACCAATATGATGCCGATGTACATGTCGCCTGACGACGTGCGCAACCTGCCTTAAATAGCTCGCGCCTGGCGGGGCTGGTCTTGGACATGCCCCGCTGAGCTACCGTTTCTCCCGTGCGCCGGACCTTGATCCGCGCACGGTTTGAATCGCGGCTTTATCCTCCCTCTCTCCCCCCAAAGCCGCGTGGCGCTCCGGTTCCCTCCGGAGCGCCTCCCTTTTTTAAAGCTTCTTCATATTTTGCATTTTTCGCTTGAACTGTTTGCCGCTTGCGACCGGGCGTTGCGTAAAGCTGTGGTAACGTTAACACTCCTTTGACTGAATCCGTTCATATCTAGAGACTAATCTTTAGGTTGTTGCTTGGCCCCCCGGCCTCCCTATGGTAATCCCTAAATCGTCCTGGGTGGGGAATAAACGGGACGCTGCCAGGCGACCGCAAAGACAGGAACCGGACAGTAGCGCGTATGACTTGGAGTAACAGGACGATACAGGGAAAAGGCATCGCCATGCTTTTGCTGGCGGCTCATTTTTCCTCCTTTACCGTGTCGCCCGCTTTGGCGTTTGAGCTTTTTGGCGTCCGTCTTTGGGGCGAAGACAAGAAAACCGATCCAGATATCATCGATCCGAAGACCTATGAGGTCGAGGTTGCCACAACCGGTGATCGCAAGAATGCGGATGGCACCGAAGCCGATCTGAAATCCGTCGTCGAAGGCGCATCCGGTCTGGTTACAGATGCGGACAAGCCCGCTTCAGGTTCTGCCGGTCTGCTTGCCAAGGCCCGTGGCGATTATCGGCGTATTCTGGCGGCCCTTTATGGTGAAGGCCGCTATGGCGGCACGATCTCGATTCTCGTCGATGGCCGCGAGGCAAACGACATTCCGCCGGATGCGGATATTCCCAACAATGCCAAAGTGGCGATTTCGGTCGATCCGGGGCCGCAATTCCTGTTTACGCGCACGGCCATTTCCAATATCGCCCCGCCTGCGACGGACAAGCGCGATGTTGTGCAATCACCCGAGGATGCAGGTTTCGCGCCCGGTAAGGTGGCGCGGTCCGGAACGATCATCAAGGCCGAGCGCCTTGCCGTCGAGGCATGGCGTCAGCAGGGCTATCCCAAGGCGCGAGTGACGGATGAAGATGTGGTCGCCGACCATGACGGCAACACGGTGGCTGCCGATGTTTCGCTAGATCCGGGTCGCAAGGCGCATTACGGGCCGGTCAGCGTGGTTGGCACGGCGCGCATGGACCCGCAATTCATCGCCTGGATGACCGGCCTGACGCCCGATAAGGAATATGATCCCGACGACATCGAGAAGGCCAAGAAGCGTCTTGGCCGCATGGAAGTATTCCGTGCGATGAGCTTCGAGGAAGCGGAAACCATCGAGCCGGATGGCAGCCTGCCGATGACGCTCAATGTGCAGGAACGCAAACCACGCCGTTTCGGCTTTGGTGCGGAATATTCGACCATCGACGGCTTCGGTGTTACCGGCTACTGGATGCACCGCAACCTGTTCGGCAAGGGCGAAAACCTGCGTTTTGATGCCAAGATCAGCGGGATCGGCGGGTCGCAGGATAATTCCTTCAGCCCGCAGAACTATTCCTATCTTCTTGGCGGCACGTTCAAGAAGCCTGGTGTCTACACGCCTGATACGGATTTCGTTTTGTCGCTCGACGCCAAGCGCGAAGTGCTCGACGCCTATACCGAAACGTCGGTCAACGCCAAAACCGGCTTCACGCAGATATTCAGCGACGAATTGTCGGGCGCGATCTATGCCAAGGCAAGTCAGGGCCGCTACACCGACTATCCTTTCGGTCCGCGCGACTTCACGACTGCGGGTCTGGAAGGCAGCGTGCTCTACGACAGCCGCAACAACAAGCCGGACCCGAGTTCGGGCTTTTATCTGGAAGGCAATATCCAGCCCTTCTACGAATTCCATTATGGCAATTTTGCCACCCGCTTCACCGCAGAAGGCCGTACCTATTACGGCATCGGCGCAAAGGATCGCGTGATTCTGGCCGGGCGTGTGAAAGTGGGGTCGATCGTTGGCGCTTCCATCGAAGACTTGCCGCCGAGCCTGTCCTTCCTTGCTGGCGGCGGCGGCTCGGTGCGCGGCTATGCCTATCGCAATATCGGCGTCGATGCCGGAAACGGCAACATTGTCGGCGGACGTTCGCTGGTGGAAGCTTCAGGCGAAGTGCGCACCCGCATTACCGATTCCATCGGAGCGGTCGCCTTTGTCGATGCGGGCTATGTCGGCGAAAAATCGTTCCCGGATTTCTCCGAACAAATGCGCATTGGCGCCGGTGGCGGTCTACGCTACCTGACCGGCCTCGGGCCGATCCGCCTCGACGTCGCCATACCGCTTAACCGCCGCTCGGGTGATCCGAGCTATGCATTCTACGTGGGCATAGGACAGGCGTTTTGACCAGATTTATCGCAGTTTTCCTTTTCCTGATTCTCGCTGTTGTGGCCGCCGTGCTGGCCATACCGGGCGCATGGGTTACGCTTGTCGGCGTGGATACGCAGACCACGGCATCGATTGTCGCGCCCGCACAGGCGCAGGATCAGAGCCAGAGCACGCAGCAGGCCGAAGCGTCTGAAAGCAACGAAGAGCAAAAATCCTATTTCCTGTCTTTTGTTGAAAGCCAGCTTTCCGCGCCGAACCGCCGCATTTCTCTGTCGGGCATCAGCGGTGTTTTGTCGTCGGAAGCTTCCATCGGCTTGATCACCATTGCCGACCGCGAAGGCGTCTGGTTGCGCATTGAAAATGCCAAGCTGAACTGGAGCCGCACCGCATTGCTGCTCGGTCGTCTCAGCATCCAGTCGCTGAGCGCGGAACGGATCGATATCGCCCGCAAGCCGTTGCCGGATAACAGCCTGCCGTCGCCGGAATCGTCGAGCTTCAGCCTGCCCGAACTGCCGATTTCTATCAATCTGGACCAGCTTGATGTGGCGCGCCTGCATTTCGGACCGGAGATTTTCGGTCTCGAATCGGAAGTCTCTGCAACCGGCAGTCTTTCGCTGGCCGATGGCTCGCTCAATTCCACCTTCAACATCAAGCGCCTTGACGGCCCCGGCGGCAGTTTTGCCCTGCGCGCGGCCTATGCCAATGCCGACCAGAAGGTCGACCTCGATCTGAAAGTCGCCGAACCGGCCAATGGCATCGTGGCCAACCTGCTCAATATTGACGGTCGCCCGCCGGTTGATCTCACTTTGACCGGTGCTGGCCCGCTCGATGAATTGAAAGTGGATCTGGCGCTCGACACCAATGGCAGCCGCACGCTGACCGGCGCATTCACACTCAACCGTCAAGGCGAAGCGCCCAATGGGGGACGTGTTTTCGCAGCCCGTTTCAACGGGCCGATTGCCGTTCTGGTGCCGCCCGTGTTCCGCGACTTCTTCGGTGCTGAAACCGTGCTTTCTGCCGATGGCTTCCTGAAAGATGCGGGCGGTTTCCGCCTCGACGATCTGGCGCTGACAAGCGCCGCATTGAAGCTGAAGGCTGCTGCCGAATCCGGCAATGATCATTTTCTGAACAAGCTCAGCATTGATGCGTCGATTGCCGATGAAAGCAAGGGTCGCGTCCTGCTGCCGGTCAAGGGTGCGGAAACCTATATCGACAATGCGCGGTTTCAGGTTTCCTATGGCGACCGTCCTACCAATGACTGGAGGGGCAAACTCGCCGTCAACGGTTTGAAAAATGCAACCATCTCCGCCTCCAGCGTTGCGCTGGATATGGGCGGTGTTGCCGAAAACCTCAACGATGCCGCAAACCGCCACATCACGTTCAAGGTGACTGGCGGCATGGATGGAATTTCATCGCCGCGCGCGGAGCTGGCGCAAGCACTGGGCAGCAAGATCGCGCTTCTCATCGATGGCGGCTGGCGCGCCGGTTCTCCGGTGGAGCTTGCGCAGGCCAATATCGAGGGCAACGGTCTCAGCCTCGACCTCAAGGGCAATATTGAGGACTTCGTCTTCAATGGCGATATCGCCGCCAAGGTCGCAAGCCTTGCGCCGTTTGGCGCGTTGGCGGACAAGGAGCTGGCTGGCAGTATCGACGTCAAGGCCAAGGGCACGGTTCGTCCGATCAGTGGCGCATTCTATCTTGATCTTGACGGCACGGCGCAGAACATGCGCACCGGAACCGAGGCAGTCGACAATATTCTGGACGGCGAAGTGCGTCTGGCCGGTGCAATCGGTCGTAGTGCTGAAGGTTTTTCGGCCCGTGATTTCCGGATCGGCAATGAACTGAGCGAAATCACGGCCAATGGCTCTTTCGCATCGGACAAGGCGAATTTCGATTTCGGCGTGATGCTGTCCGATCTGAAACTGGTTTCAAAGCAGGCCTCCGGTCGCATGACGATCAAGGGCAGTGCGCGCGGCGACGACAAGCTGATAGCGCTGGCCCTGCGCGCCGACGCGCCACAGGGCACGCTGGCAGGTCGCAAGCTTGCCAATGCCGGTCTTGATTTCAACGCTATGCTCGACGGCAACGCCACCACGGGTGCGGCGCTATCCGGCAAGCTGGCGGGCAATGCCTTCCTCAATGGTGAGCGCATCGAACTTGGCACGCTGATCGACATCGTCAATGACGAGAAGCGCCTGACCAATCTTCTGTTCAATGCTGGTGGAGCGCATCTCTCCGGCAATGTCACACAGACCGCCAAGGGTTTGCTCAATGGCGCGCTGAAACTCGATGCGCCGGATATTTCCACGGCCGCCGCACTGTTCCTTGCCGAAGCAACCGGTGCGGCCAATGCCGATATCGCGCTGCAAGCTGATGGCGAACGCCAGAACGCCACCGTTTCGGCTGACGCCAAGGGCGTAAAGGTCAATGGCAACCACATTGCGTCCGCCACTGTCGCGTTGACCGCACAGGATCTGTTCGGCGTGCCTGTCGTGGACGGCAACGCTGCTGCGCGCGATATCATGGTCGGCACTTTCGGTATCGACACGTTCGACGCCAAGGCCAACGCCACCGGAACCAAGACCGATTTCAGCGCCAATACGAAGCTCAAGATTGGTACAGTGGCCAATGCCGCCGGTTCACTTGAGCCGAAAGATGGCGGCTTTGAGCTTGGCCTCGCATCCGCCGATGTGAAGCAGGGCGCGCTGCGCGCCAATCTTGCCGCACCGGCGAATATCGTCATGAAGGGCAGCGAGATTTCCTTTGGCGATATCGTTATCAACACCGGCGCCAATGGCACGCAAGGACAGGTGAAGGTCAACGGCTCTGTCGATGAAAAGCTAGATCTGTCGGTGGCACTGTCCAATCTGCCGCTGGCGCTTGCCAACACCTTCAAGCCGGATCTAGGTCTCGGTGGTACGGTCAACGGTACGGCGCGCCTGACCGGCTCCCGCGATGCACCGAATGTCGCCTTCGATATGGCGGCGCGCGGCTTAACGGCAGCGGAACTCAAGAAGCAGGGCATTGCTGCCCTGAATGCCGACGCCAAGGGCACCTCTGCCAATGACCGGCTCAACATAGACGCCCGGGTGACCGGGGGTGCGGCAAGCGGCAATGGTATCGACGTCACAGCCAAAGGCGGAGTGCCGCTCGGCAAGGGCGATCTCGCCGTTGACGTGACGCTGGCCAATCTGCCGCTCGGTATACTTAACGGCGCTGTAAAGGGGCAGGACCTCGCAGGTAATGTCACCGGCACGGCGCGCGTGACAGGCCCGCTGACCAATCCTGCGGCCACCTTCAATCTCAAGGGTTCCGGCCTCGCTGCCAAGCCGCTGCGCGACAACGGTCTTGCCCCGCTCAGCCTGCAGGCAGCAGGCAGCTATGCGGCCAAAGCGGTCGATATTTCATCGCTGACGGTGGACGGTCCACAAGGCCTCAATGTCACCGCAAGCGGCAAGGTGCCGTTCTCCGGTCAGGGACTTGGTGTCAACGTCAACGGCAACATCCCGCTGGTGCTTGCCAATCGCTTCCTCGCGGATCGCGGCGCGCAGGCCAGTGGTATGCTGACGCTGACTGCAAGTGTTTCCGGTGGTTTTGATCGTCCGCAATTGCGCGGCATGTTCTCCACCAGTGGCGCGACTTTCATCGATCCGGAAACCAATGTCCGTGTGAACAGCATCAACATCATGGGCAGCATGGATGGCGAAACCATCACGCTGCGACAGGTCAATGCTGCATTTGGCAGCGGCGGCTCCGTGTCGGCAAGCGGTACGATATCGACCAATGCGGCGGCGAATTTCCCTGCCGATATCAATATCAAGCTCGACCGTGCGCGTTATGCAGATGGCAAGCTGGTCGTCGCAACGGTCAATGGCGGCATTACGATCACCGGACCGCTGGCGGGCGATATGCTCATCGGCGGTCGTATTGACGTGGAGCGTGCCGAAATCTCGGTGCCGGAAAATCTCGGCGGCGGCGCAACCTATGTGCCCGTCGAGCACAAGAACACGCCGAAGAATGTTGCGAAAACGCTGGAACGCGCCAAGGTCGAAACCCGCAAGGGCAAGGCCAAATCGGTGGCGCGGACAAATTCCGCCGGCCCGCGCCTCGATGTCGTCGTCAATGCACCGAACCAGATCTTCGTGCGTGGTCGTGGCCTCGATACGGAATTGGGCGGTCGCGTTCGTCTCACCGGGCCGGTCAGTGATATCAAGCCGGTTGGTTCATTTGATCTGATCCGTGGTCGTATTGGCATTCTCGGCCAGCGCATCACCTTCGATGAAGGCCATGTCACGCTGGTCGGCGATCTCAATCCGCAGCTCAATTTCGTGGCCAGTTCGGAAGGCAATGAAATCACGGCCATCGTGACGGTCACGGGTACGGTCGATAATCTCAACATCGTCTTCTCCTCGTCGCCAGAACTGCCGCAGGATGAAGTGCTGGCGCAGCTGATTTTCAAGCGCTCCATCAGCGAATTGTCGGCCTTCCAGATCGCACAGCTTGCGGCTGCGGCTGCGGAACTTGCGGGCGGCCCCGGCGGCAATTCGCTCATGAACAAGCTGCGCGCCGGAACGGGGCTGGACGATCTCGATGTCGTGACCGACAGCAACGGACAGACTGCCGTTCGCGCCGGGCGCTACATCCGCGACAATATCTATCTGGGTGTGGAAGCGGGTTCTGGCGGCTCGACCAAGGGAACCGTCAATCTCGACATCACGCGAAACCTCAAGGCGAAGGGCGCGCTTGGTGCAGAGGGCGATTCCAGCGGCGGTATCTTCTACGAAAAAGACTACTGACCGATCCTTTGATTTGATTGAAAAGCCGGGCGTTTCGTCCGGCTTTTTCTTTTCAAACGCTGCATCCCTCGGTTGAGTTTTCACGCCGGTGCTATTCTTTTATGAGCATCGGTGCGCCTAGTTTAACGGTTCCTCAACCATAAGACTGCAAATTACGGTTAATACCGAGCGGCATGATGCCTGCTCCCTGTCACCTGTGTTTTGGGCGTTTTGCATGTCAAAGTTGAGTGATGATCTGAGCCGCCGCCGCTTTCTGCTTGGCACCGGGGCCGTCGTTCTGAGTGGTGTTGCAGGCTGCTCGCAGACGATGGACATGTCTGCCTTTCAGGTAGATACGATGTCGACAGGCGGCATCTCGCCGATGCGTCCGCAGATCAGTGTCGATCGCGCCATCACGACGCCGGATGTCATGTATGCATCGGTGCAGGAGGGGCCCTATGCGCTGCCTGCCATTCCTTATGACAAGGTGCCGAAGCAGTTCCGCCGCCAGATCGTGCCTGATCCGACCGGTCAGGCGCCAGGCACCATCGTCGTCAGCCTGAAAGACCATTACCTCTATTATGTTCTGCCGGGCGGCGAAGCCCTTCGCTATGGCGTCGGCATCGGTAAGGCAGGCTTTGAATGGCAGGGCCGCGCCAATGTGCAATACAAGAAGCAGTGGCCGCGCTGGACGCCGCCACCGGAAATGATCCAGCGCAAGCCGGAACTCGAAAAATACCGCAATGGTCAGGAGCCGGGTCCGCAGAATCCGCTCGGCGCACGCGCGCTTTATATTTTCCAGAATGGTCGCGACACCGGCTATCGCATCCATGGCTCGCCGGAATGGTGGTCCATCGGCCAGTCCATGTCGTCCGGCTGCATCCGCCTGATGAATCAGGACATTATCGACCTGTATAATCGCGTACAGGGGCAGGCGCCGATTGTCGTCGGCTAACCGGACCATCGAGATACATGCTTAAACAAAAGGCCGTCAGAGACGGCCTTTTTTGTATTCTATTCGTAGCGGACCGACTTCGGCATCGCTTCGCCAAGCCTGACGAAATGACGGAACTCGGCGCGCAGTGTGTCGGCCGAAGCCATGTGAATCTGCTTCTGTGGCGCAACGTCGTTTTGCGCAATCTGGGTGGATACGCCCGGCATGACAAATGCTGCTGCGGTCAGTACGAGGGCAGCGGCAATGCCGAGGCGTCGTTCGGTTCTGGCCTGCATTTCTATCTCCTTGCGCCGCGTCGCGACGACTTAAAAATCAGAATCGTTATTATTCGCAAAGGGTTCGACTTGTTCAGCTCAGTGAAAAGTCGCGCGATGCGTAATGTTCAAAGCGGTGTCGATGGCGTGAATCGGTATTGGCAGCAAAGTCTGGCCGAAATCGGCCAAAGCTTCGGCAAAATTGCTTGCCGCAGCTGCCACATCGTCGCAGCGCCTTTTGCAGGCAATGGCCTCAAGGCACGTGTCGAGCAACAGAGCGTCCTGATTATGCAGGCCGGAAATCAGCCCCAATGTCAGACATTCCTCGCGGCAGACATGATGCGAGTCAAACGGGAACGCACGCAACTGGCAGCTTGCACAATGACGCAACACGCGGATGAAGTGCGAAAGCTCGCCGACAGCGCGCTTCGCCTCCGATGGTCCGAGCACTTCCGAATAGAGACCCCAGGTCATTTCCCACGGGATAATCGAGCCAGTCTCGAAACCCGCAGTCCAGCGACGATAACCTTCCAGCACCAGCTTTTCCGGCAGGCGGTCGAAATAGCCTGCGGTATTGGCGCCGTTCAGCTGCGATATACGCATATTCATGTGCGCCTCCACGATGAAACATCGGAAGACGGATACGAGGCAAGGCATTTGCCCTGCTTGCGCTGAACGGGACGTTCCGTTTCACCGCGTATATTGCAGTATCCGGTCGGCAAAAGACTGAGCTGCCAGGGCAGGCCGTCGATATTTGCGGACCGGCATTCGCCGAGACCAACCATTGGGTCCTCCAATCGAAAGGGTTCAAGGCCCAGACATCAAAGGTGCGCAGGATTGCGCGAAGGGTATAAAAGCCGCAAATTGATCTGGAGTCAATTAGTCAACTTTTAAAAAGCTTAGATATTTCAAGAGTGTAGAATTATTCTAGACTATAATAGTCATGTTTACAGCATTTGAATGAATACGCAACCGCTGTGGGGGGACAGCGGTTGCGGCAAACGGGCGCAATGCCGGTGGAGGGGGGAGAGAAGGCACTGCGCCCCCATGCTCCGGGAATTAGTGGCCGGAATGATCGGATGAATGATCGCCCATCTGGCCATTCTGGGCCGTAACGGGGAAGTTGATCTCGACCTTGCCAGCCTTTTCGAATTGGAGCGTGACCGGCACAGTTTCGCCTTCGGTGTAAGGCTTCTCGGGCTGGATGAACATGAGGTGATAACCGCCGGACTTCAGTTCGACGGTTTCGCCCGCAGGCACGTCGAGACCGCCATCGAGCTTGCGCATCTTCATCACGTTGTTTTCCATGCTCATTTCATGGACTTCCACGCGCTTCACGCCCGCTGTCGTGACCGATACGAGCTTGTCGGCATCCTTGCCGTTATTGGCGATTGTCAGGAAGCCGCCTGCCACCTTGGCGCCGGGCACCATGGCGCGTACCGAAGGCGAGGTGATTGTGAGATCGCCGAGTTTTACCGGCTCTGCTGCATGACCGGCCTGATCGTGATGGCCCCCGTGTCCGTCACCGTGCCCATCATGGCCTGCATGCTCGTCAGCACCGGTCGCGGCCAGCACAAGAAGCTGGGGTGCCGGGTTTTCGAGTTCGTGCGGGTTCTGTCCATCCTTGGCAATCTCTGTCCAGGCGACGGAGGCGTCGCTACCACAGACCTGCGTCACCGGGAAAGACAGCGTGGTATCCTTGTCGAACTTGGCCAGTTGGCCGACGACGGTGAACTCGTCATAGAACTCGGCTGGCAGGCTGCCTTCGGTGAAGCGCACTTCCTTCACACCGGAGGTGACATCCTTGCCATGCACCTTGTAGGTCTTGGCATAATCGCCCTTGGTGGTTTCGATTTTCCAGCCAGCCTTGGCTTGCGGCTGCGCAGCGATAAAGCCTTCCGGAAGCTCCACTTTCACTTCTGTCGTGGCTTTGCCGTCGCAGCCATGCGGAATGCGGAATGTGGCCTTGTAGAAGCTGCCAGCCTTGGCTTCGCTTTGGTCGAGCGACGAATGGGCATTGGCCATGCCAGCGGAAGCGCAAAGGGCTGCGAGCGAAATTGCGGACGCAAAAAGACGATAGTTTTTCATGTTGAATTACCTGAATAGTCGTGAGGAAGACGCGCCAGCCTTTGTCAGGCGCATTCGTTCAAACGGGACGTGTTCAGGCGAGAGGCGGCGCTTGCGGCGGTGCCGAAGGCGGATAGACTGCGCGGCGCAAAACCGGCTGTGGCGGCACAACGCCATCAGCCATCGCGATATGCGGTGAAGGGCCGGTCGAGCTGTCAGGCGTTGGGCACAGGAAACCGGAGGCGATACGGCAGGCCTCGCAGCTTTCGCTGCTCAGATGCTTGTCATGGCCGTGGTGATCCTGATTTTCACCCTGATCGCTGATACAGATGACAGGATAGGTTCCATCAGGCAGCTGGTATTGCGCCAGCTGAAAACTGTCGAGAGCATTCAGATCGACCGGCTTATGCGCGAATGCCACGAGCATCAAAGCCAATACGCTCAACAGGCGTATTGCAAGACTGCTCCGAAACTGGCGCGCGTTGAGCTTCAACCGGGTGCCTCTCATTGTTCTGCGGAGCCTATCTAGTCCAAACCGCGCATCTTTGCCAAGCGCCAAACAGAACCGGCGCGAATTGGTCGCGCCGGTTCTGTTTGCTGCGGTCAGGGGAGAATGTTTTCTGTCTGACTAGATCGTCCGCTTTTTCATCTGCTCGGCAATGTAATCCGCCTGACGGATGGCAAGCGCCACGATGGTCAGGGTTGGATTTTCGGCACCGCCGCTTGTGAACTGGCTGCCATCCGACACGAACAGGTTCTTGATGTCATGCGACTGCCCATGCTTGTTCACCACGCCGTCCTCCGGCTTTTCGCTCATGCGGTTTGTGCCGAGATTATGCGTTGAGGGGTAGGGCGGCGTCGGGAAGGTGCGAACGGCCCCCACCGCTTCATAAAGCGCCTTGCCCTGCGCATAGGCGTGTGTACGCATCGCAACATCGTTGGGATGATCGCTATAATGCACATCCGGCACCGGCAGGCCGTGCTCGTCTTTCACATCCTTGCTCAATGTGATGCGATTATCCGCCTGCGGCATGTCCTCGCCGACAATCCAGAGGCCCGCCATATTGACGTAATCATCCAGCGCCGAGGTGAAGCTGCGGCCCCAGCCGCCCGGATTGAGGAACGCCGCCATGAAGGGAAGCCCGAGTGAAATGGTCTCCATTTCATAACCGCCGACAAAGCCGCGCTTCGGATCGTGGATCGCTTCGTCGCGGATAATACCGGCCATGGTCGTGCCGCGATACATGTGAACCGGCTTTTCAAACGAGGCGTAAACCGAGCCTGTGGTGTGACGCATGTAATTACGCCCGACCTGCCCCGATGAATTGGCGAGGCCGTCTGGGAATTTCGACGAGGCGGAGTTGAGCAGCAGGCGCGGGCTTTCGATCGAATTGCCCGCAACGCAGACAACGCGCGCTTTTTGCAGATGCTGCTTGCCGTCCTTGTCGGCATAGAGCACGCCCGTCACCTTGCCAGCCGCATTGTGCTCGATCTTGAGCGCGGTGCATTCGGGACGAACTTCCAGCTTGCCGGTTTCCTCGCCCTTTGGAATTTCGGTATAGAGCGTCGACCATTTCGCGCCCCATTTACAGCCCTGAAAACAAAAACCGGTCTGCTGGCAGCCCATGCGGTCATCGCGCGGCGCGGAATTGATGGCCATGCGGCCGGTATGGCATTCCTTGTAGCCGAGCTTGTCGGCACCAGCCTTCAGCACCTTGAAATTGTTGTTGCCGGGCAGGCCTTCAATGCCGTTGGTGCGCGTCACGCCCATCTTGTCCTCGGCCTTGGTATAATAAGGCTCCAGATCGGCAAGGGTGATCGGCCAGTCGAGCAGGTTTGCGCCTTCCAGCTTGCCGTAATTGGTCAGCGTGTGGAATTCGTGTTCCTGAAAACGCAACGATGCGCCAGCCCAGTGCGTGGTGGTGCCGCCGACCGCCTTGACGATCCATGCGGGCAGATTCGGGAAATCCTTCGCAACCCGCCAGTCGCCTGATGTGGTGCGCTTGTCCAGCCAGGCGAGCTGCGCAAAGCTATCCCATTCGTCATTGATGAAGTCTTCGAATTCGTGGCGCTTTCCGGCTTCCAGAATAACGACGTCAATGCCTTTCTGCGCCAGCTCGTTGCCGAGCGTGCCGCCGCCAGCGCCGGAACCGATGATGACGACGACCTTGTCGTCCTTGAGATCATATGGAGCAGCCATGGTTTCCTCCCAATGCTTCGCCGTTTCCGCAAAGCGCATGGCGCTTGCCGGACGGTGATGCCGCTGTGAAATTGGTTCGGTTGAGCTTGATCCGGACTTTTGTTTTTACGCATTATCCCACGCAAAACCGCTACGCACTTTTGCTGGAAATGCTCTAAAGCCACTCGATATCGTCGAAGCCGCGCTTGATGTAACCGCCCTTGGAATAGGATTCGCCTTCGTAGCCGAAGAGCGGCCAGATATCCTTCTGGTTATAAAGGCCGGTCACAAGTCCGCTGCGCACCTTCTGGAAAAAGGGGCTTTCTTCGATATCGTGCAGGATCGCCACGCGCTCTTCCTCCCAGCCCAGACCGAGATATCCTCCGGCTCCGGCCCGTTTGTTCAGATCGGCAACACCGTCTTCGATCAGCTTTTTCAGCGTTTCGTCCTTGGCGGAATCCGCGTCATAGGGTTTGACGGCAATGGCGTAAAACCGGTCGGGAAGCTTGTCATGCGGATAGATATCGCGTGCGAGCTGGATCAGCGTCGCCATGGTTTCGGGCTTGAGCGTCGTTGTCTCAAGCGCCCATGCAAATTGCGGGCAGATAACGGCATTGCCGCTGATGACCAGCATGGCCCCAAGGCTCAGGCCCGCACCGCGCTTCAAGAGGTCGCGGCGGGAGAGCTTCTTCTTTTCGTGGGTGGAAAGACCGTCGAAAACGGTGGTCATTCGGTTCTCCTCCTTTGCTTGCCCATCCGGAATGAATGGGCTGGCTGCGCGCCCCCGGCGAATTGTCGCCACCGGGAACGCTGGCGTCTGTCGTGGCCGCTCCTCTCGGCCATGACAGGCGATACAGGTGCAGGGCGGCTTACTGGTAACGGCCGCCGCGCTGCAGAACTTCGATCTTGTACCCGTCCGGATCTTCGGCAAAGAAGAAGCGGGCGAGCTGCACGCCGTTGTTCTTGAAATCGACAAGCTTGCCGACCTTGAAACCAAGCGCGGTGAAACGGACATGTTCGGCGTCGACATCGTCCACGACCACGGCAAGATGGCCGTATCCGTCGCCCAGATTGTATGGTTCGGTGCGACCCTTGTTGACCGTCAGCTCGACTTCAAAGTCGGCTTCCGCATTGCGCAGATAGATCAGGGTGAATGTTTCGAAATCAATGCGTTCTGCAATGTCGAGCTTGAAGGCCTGCTGGTAGAAGGAAACGGATTTTTCCTCGTCGAGAACGCGGATCATCGAATGAATGGCTTTAGCCACAAGGGACTCCTATTTCTTGCATGTCATTTTTGGCAGCGCTTCAGCAAAAGCGGCTTGCGATTGTCTCACTGGTTGTCGATTATGAAAGAAAAAACGACGGCGTGGTGGCAATCGGCTACCACAGCGCAGTTCGTGCTCTCGAGGGAGCGCTTTTCAATCTGGAAACAGATCGGCGCTCTGAAGTTTATTTCTGCGCACATCTTTTCCGAAAACCGTTTCACACTTTTCGGGATGTGCTCTGTAATGGAGGAACCCATGTGCAAGGTTTTCGCTGAGCAGGACCCGGAAGGCTACCGGCAGATCAATCGCTCCGTGCGCATTGGCGGGCATTCCACCAGCATTCAGCTGGAGGCCACATTCTGGCGCCTGCTGGATGAGATCGCGGCCAGCCAGAATCTGACCACACCGCGCTTTATCTCCACGCTCTATGATGAGGCGCTGGAGGCCAATGGCGCGATCCCTAATTTCGCCTCCATGCTGCGTACCACCTGCGCGCTTTATCTCATGGGGCACCGCCCCGAAGCTGCCGTCTGCGAGGAAGCGGCCTGAATGGGTATTGGCCTCTTGGTGAAATGGGAATAAGGCAGTAACAGTAAGGCAATATGGGAATAGGGGAGTAAGGGAATAGGTGGTCGCGCGGTGTGTTCGTTTCGAGGAACATACTGCCTTACTTCCCTATTCCCTTACTCCCCTAATCAAGGGAATCGAAATGGCAAGCGTAACGCGCGAACAGGTTCTGGAGCGGCTGAAGACCGTGACGGGACCGGACTTCGAAAGCGATGTTGTGTCGCTCGGACTGGTATCGGATATCTTTATTGCCGACGGCAAAGTCTTCTTCTCCATCACGGTTCCAGCGGAACGCGCAGACGGGCTGGAACCCATGCGGGTTGCAGCGGAAAAGGCCGTGAAGGAAATACCCGGCGTTTCCGGTGCACTGGTCACGCTGACGGCGGAAAAGCGAGGCGGTCGCACCAGCGACGACGCTCCGCCGCCGCCAAAGCCGCAACCACGCCCTGCTGCCGCCGCACCTGCGCAACATCGTCATCCCTCGCCACCGCAACGTGCGGCGCAAAAGCCCGGCATTCCCGGTGTCGGCGCGATCATCGCTGTTGCATCCGGCAAGGGTGGCGTGGGCAAGTCCACCACAGCGGTCAATCTCGCGCTCGGTCTGCAGGCCAATGGCTTGAAGGTCGGCATTCTCGACGCCGATATTTATGGCCCGTCCATGCCGCGTCTTTTGGGCCTCACCGGTCGTCCGGAAACGATTGAAGGCCGCATCCTGAAGCCGATGGAAAATTACGGCCTCAAGGTCATGTCCATGGGCTTCATGGTCGATGAGGAAACGCCGATGATCTGGCGCGGGCCGATGGTCATGTCGGCGCTGACGCAGATGCTGCGCGAAGTGGCTTGGGGTGAGCTTGACGTCCTCGTCGTCGACATGCCTCCGGGCACCGGCGATGCGCAATTGACCATGGCGCAACAGGTGCCGCTGGCTGGTGCGGTCGTCGTCTCGACACCACAGGATCTTGCGCTGATCGACGCACGCAAGGGCCTTTCGATGTTCCGCAAGGTGGATGTGCCGTTGCTCGGCATTGTCGAGAATATGAGCTACTTCATCGCGCCGGATACCGGCAAGCGTTACGATATTTTCGGTCATGGCGGCGCGCGCAAGGAGGCCGAGCGCCTCAATGTGCCGTTCCTCGGCGAAGTGCCGTTGCATATGGATATCCGCGCCCATTCGGATAATGGCACACCGGTCACGGTGGTCGAGCCGGATAGTGAGCACGCGAAAATCTACCTCGATATCGCCTCGAAGGTCTGGGAAAACATGAAGGGCGGCAACGGGGCTGGTCGGCCAGCTCCGGCGATTGTGTTCGATTAAGGGAGTAGGGGAGTAAGGCAGTAGGGGAATAAGTGAAAAGAGCGCTTGAACAAGGTTTCTGCCTTGCTAGCCTATTCCCCTATTCCCCTATTCCCCTATTCCCCTATTCCCCTATTCCCCTATTCCCCTATTCCCTAACTGATCAGGTGACCACCGACGGAGCGTCGCGTCCGCTGCGCTTCTTGACTTCGGCGATCTGTTCCGCAGCGTCGATCAGTGCGGCAAGTGTTTCCTGCGTATCGAGATTGTGCTTGGCGGTATCCGCTTCGTAGCGTTCGATATAGATGCGGATCGTTGCGCCCGACGTGCCCGTGCCGGACAGGCGAAGCACGACGCGCCCGCCATCGGGGAAATAGATGCGGATGCCCTGATGCTCGCTCACCGAATGGTCGACCGGATCATGATAGGCGAAGTCGTCGGCCTTCTCGATCTTCAAACCGTTGACCGTGGTGCCCGGCAGGCTCGAAAGCTTGCCGCGCAGGTCGGCCACCAGCTTGTTCGCGATATCCGAATCGACCGCTTCATAGTCGTGGCGGGTGTAATAATTGCGCCCGAAGCGCGCCCAATGTTCCTCGACAATGGCCTTCACGCTTTCCTTGCGCACGGCCAGAATGTTGAGCCAGAGCAGCACGGCCCACAGGCCGTCTTTCTCACGCACGTGATCGGAGCCCGTGCCGGAGCTTTCTTCGCCGCAGATCGTGACCTTGCCATTGTCCAGCAGATTGCCGAAGAATTTCCAGCCGGTCGGCGTTTCATACATGCCGATGCCGAGCTTTTCCGCGACACGGTCGGCGGCGGCGCTGGTGGGCATGGAACGCGCGATGCCCTTGATGCCACCCTTATATCCGGGTGCCAGATGCGCATTGGCGGCGAGCATGGCGAGCGAATCGGAAGGGGTGACGAAAATGCCGCGCCCGATGATCAGGTTACGGTCGCCGTCGCCATCGGAGGCTGCACCGAAATCTGGCGCGTCGTCTGACATCAGCAGATCGTAGAGATCTTTTGCATAGACGAGGTTCGGATCGGGGTGATGCCCGCCGAAATCCGGCAGCGGAACGAAATTGACGACGCTGCCATCCGGTGCACCGAGACGGCGCTCGAAAATTTCCTTGGCGTAAGGACCGGTCACGGCATGCATGGCGTCGAATTTGAGTCCAAAACCGCCCTTGATCATGGCGCGGATGGCGTCGAAATCGAACAGGCTTTCCATCAGCTCGGCATAGTCGGTCACCGGATCAAAAATGACGATCTCGGCGTCACCCAGTTTGGTACTGCCGAGTTTGTCGATATCGACATCGGCCACCTCGGCGATTTTGTACTGATCGATCACCTTGGAGCGTGCGAAGATCGCCTCGGTGATCTTTTCCGGTGCCGGGCCGCCATTGCCGATATTGTATTTGATGCCGAAATCTTCCTTCGGGCCGCCGGGATTATGGCTCGCCGACAGTATCATGCCGCCGAAAGCCTTGTATTTGCGGATCATGTTGGACGCGGCCGGTGTCGACAGAATGCCGCCCTGACCGACCATGATACGACCGAAGCCGTTGGCTACCGCGATCTTGATGAGCTTCTGGATCACTTCGCGATTGTAGAAGCGCCCGTCGCCGCCAACCACCAGCGTCTTGCCTTCAAACCCTTCCAGCACATCGAAAACCGACTGGATGAAGTTTTCGGCATAGTTGGGCTGCTGGAATACAGGAACCTTCTTGCGCAGGCCTGAGGTGCCCGGTTGCTGATCTTGAAAAGGCGTGGTCGCAATCGTCTTGACGGTCATATCTTTCCCGTTCGGTCCAATGGTTTCAAGCGGTTAACTTGTCGGCTTTTGTGCCCTTTGCAAGACAAGATAGATCAAACTTATTGATTGAAAATAACAAAGCGTGTGTTTGTGACGCGATGTGCTACAAATTTATCCGATGACCGACATGAACCACCATGGCCACGACGCCCGCGATGTCATGCGCCTGAAACGCGACGATGCCACGGGACTTGAAGCCGTTGCTGCGCGTTTCCACAGCCATGCCTATGACATGCATTTCCATGACGAATGGCTTGTCGGTGTAACACATGCGGGCGTGCAGGACTTTTTCTGTCGCGGCAAGCGGCGGCAGAGCACGCCGGGCCGGGTGATTCTCATCGAACCGGGCGAATGCCACGATGGGCAGGCGATTGAGGCGAACGGTTTCACCTACAATATGCTCTATATGCCGCAATCGCTGATCCGCGATGCGATGGGCGGCAATGACGCGCATATCGGTTTTCGCGAAACGCTGGCCGATGACCAGCAGTTGTTTCAAGCTATCGCACGTGCCTGCGAAGCAATCTTTCTGCAAGCGCCGCAGCTGATGGTCGAGGATTATCGCGATCAGGTTACGCAGCATCTGGCGCGGCATTTAGGGCAGGAGAGGCCGGAGACGGGTTCGGTGCCGCATCCCGTTGCCGCCCGTGCGATGGAGTATCTGCGTGCGCGCTTCGATGAAGAATTCGGGCTGGATGAACTGGCAAAAGCCGCAGGTGCTGCGGACCGGTTTCAGCTTTCACGCGGGTTTCGGCGTGAGTTTGGCACATCACCCCATGCCTATCTGGTGCAGTTGCGGCTTGCCGAAGCGCGCCGCCTGTTGCGAGAGAAAGTGCCGCCAGCGGAAGCCGCAGCGCTCAGCGGCTTTGCAGACCAGAGCCATATGGGGCGCTGGTTCCGGCGGGCTTATGGCATGACACCGGCAGCTTATAGGCGGGGACGCACAAACGTTCCAGAAATTGCAGCCGCGAAGAGATAGGTCTTCTCTCGAACAGAGGAAGAACCGATGATTTTCGATACCAAAGTAGCCATTCTTGTCCTGAACGATTTGCCTATCTGGCAGAAACTAAACGTGACCGCCTTTATCGCAACCGGCATATCCGGCGCGGTGCCTGATGCAATGGGTACGCCCTATGAGGATGCGTCGGGCCGACGCCATGCGCCGCTTCTGGGGCAGCCGATGCTGATTTTCGCCGCAACGCCGGAAATCCTGCAACGGGCATGGCAGCAATCGATCCAGCGCGATCTGGTGCGCGCGCCTTATGTGCGGGCCATGTTCGAGACCGGCCATGACGAAGCCAACCGCGCAGTGTTCAAGACAGAACCGGCAGATGCGCCCGATCTGGTCGGGCTGGCGCTTTATGGTCCGAAGAAGGATATCGACAAGGCCATCAAGGGCGCTAGCCTGCATCCTTGAACAATACGCTCTGGTCGAACAGATAGCGGTTAGAGAGCGGCAGGCTTGCGGCACCCATTGCCTTGGCGTGCACGCCCACCTTGCCCTCGATGATTTCTGGCGCACTGAGACCCTGAAGATCGAGACGGGAAAGTTCGGCCCGCGTTGCTTCGACAATGCGATGGCGAACGCCTTCCGGCAGCCATCCATCGATGATGGCCGCTGGAAAATCGATGATCGACGCCGCCGCCACCGCCGCATGGGCAAGCCCGCGTGCGGCAAGTGCAATCCATGCGTCCAGCGGCTCGCCGAAATTGTGCCAGCTTTCGGGCGATAGCCACAGATCGTCGGATGAAATATTCTGCTCCTGCAACAGTCGCTCCAGCACGAAAAGCGAGGCGGTATCGATCAGCTGCAATGTCGCGCGGCCGTCTTCGGCGCTGCGCATGCGCATCGGCATGGAACCAAGCGCACCGGCATTGCCCGTGCGGCCCGGATAGAGCGTATTGTTCAGCACCACGCCGCCGCCAATGAAGGAGCCGATGAAGAAATAGACGAAATCGGTGAATTCTGGTCCGCGCCCGAAGGTCAGTTCCGCGCCACAGGCCGCCGTGCCGTCATTCTGGAGAAACACGGGAAACGGAAAGACCGCACCGAAATCGTTGACGAGATCGGCATCAAGCCACGCATTCATGTCGGCGGCGGGCGCGCCCACTTCTTCAACCCAGTTCCACAGTTCAAAAGGCAACGCGATGCCGAGACCTGCAATGCGATCGCGCTTGTCCGGATCAAGTGCGGCGGTGAAAGCGGCAATGCTGTCAAAGGCGAAACGACGAATTTCGTCAGGCACCGGCCAGCGATAGGTGATGTGCCTGCGTTCGCGGATCGCGCCCAGAAAATCCATCAATATGATTTCCGCGCTGCGTCGTCCGATCTTGAGGCCGAAGGAGAAAACACCGTCGGCAGCAAGCCGCATCGGCATGGAAGGCTGGCCGACGCGCCCGCGCACGCGCTCGCCTTGGGTGATCAACCCGTCTTTTTCCAGAGCGCGAATGATGACGGAAACGGTCTGCGCCGAAAGACCGGTCAGGCGCGCAATGTCGGCCCGGGCCAGTGCGCCATGTCTGCGAACGAGCGCGAGAACCAGCCGCTCATTATAGGCGCGCACGCCGATCTGGTTGGAACCACGATTGATGTTCGCGCCCGGTTCGGCAAATTTCTGCATGGCAGGGCCGGGCGAACCTGCCGGTCCGTCCCTCGGCTCGGAAACGTCCTGTTCCGGATGATGCCTGACCATTTTCTCTCCCAAATCCCACGCTTGACACGACAGTTGCATTCTTCGTGATGCCGGTCTGCAACGAGCAATTTCCTGTGCTCCGGTGCTCACGTACTTCTAAGTACGCTCCGCTCCGGTGCTCGAAAATCACTCGTTTCGCCACGGCCTGACGAATTTGCAACTGTCGTGTTCGGGCACGGCGAGGTTCCTAACCCATTCATCGCAGGAGAAAAAGCCTTCTTCTTTGGGATATGAAATAAAAACAAAAGCTTATGCAGCAAGCTGCTCGCGCTTTTGAGTGCGGCCTCCAGCCTCCCATGGCTCTCTCCTCCGATGGTGAGAGTGACACAGCACATTAATAAATCAAGTGGATTTATTAATTGACTCTGTTTCAAAGCCGTGTTTTCCTCATGGCATGCCGGGGGAAAAGGACCGGTTTCACTCTGGGAGGAGTTCATGAAGAAGACAGTTCTGTCGGCGGCCTTTGCTGCCTTCACGCTTGGTGTTGCAGCGCTGCCTGCGCATGCCGCCGATGTTGGCGCGTGCCTGATTACCAAGACCGACACCAATCCCTTTTTCGTCAAGATGAAAGAAGGCGCTGTCGCCAAGGCCAAGGAACTTGGCGTCAACCTCAAGACCTATGCGGGCAAGATCGACGGCGATTCCGAAAGCCAGGTTGCAGCCGTTGAAACCTGCATCGCCGATGGCGCCAAGGGCATTCTCATCACGGCTTCTGACACCAAGGGCATCGTGCCGACGCTGCAAAAGGCGCGTGATGCTGGTCTTCTGATCATCGCGCTCGACACGCCTCTGGAACCGGCGGATGCGGCAGACGCGACTTTTGCGACCGACAATTTCATGGCCGGTGAGCTGGTCGGCAAATGGGCCGCATCAACGCTTGGCGACAAGGCAAAGGATGCGCGTGTCGCCTTCCTCAACCTGACAGCCTCGCAGCCCAGCGTCGACGTTCTGCGCGATCAGGGCTTCGATGTCGGCTTCGGCATTGACCCGAAGGACAAGAGCAAGCTTGGCGATGAGGACGATCCACGCATCGCCGGTCGCGATCTGACCGACGGCAATGAAGAAGGCGGTCGCCGCGCCATGGAAAACCTTCTCCAGAAAGATCCGACCATCAATGTCGTGCACACGATCAACGAACCTGCCGCTGCTGGCGCTTATGAAGCGTTGAAGGCAGTGGGGCGTGAAAAGGATGTACTGATTGTTTCCATCGATGGCGGCTGTCCCGGCGTGAAGAACGTTGCGGCTGGCGTGATCGGCGCAACCTCGCAGCAATATCCGTTGCAGATGGCGTCGCTTGGCATCGAGGCAATCAAGAAATTTGCCGATACTGGCGAAAAGCCGAAGCCGACCGAGGGCAAAACCTTCGTCGATACGGGCGTGACACTCGTCACTGACAAGCCCGTCGATGGCGTGCCGTCCATCGATACCAAGACGGCGCTCGGCAAGTGCTGGGGCTGATCCGTCGTTGAAATGCCGGTCCGGTGAGTCGTCAGATTTGCCGGATCGTTCTGCGGGCGAAAGCAGGAGACAATCATGAGTGAGCCACAGGCGGCATCCGCTGCACAAAAACCGTCGATGCAGGCATTTGAGACAACCCTGTCGCAAAGCGCAACCGACGTCGCCTCCTTCGATGCGGGCGATCGTTCGACCGTTTACCGCGTCCGCCAGTTTCTGCATCACAATCCGGCAGCCGTGCCGCTGATCGTGTTGGTCCTGTCGTTGGTGGTGTTCGGCGTCACATTGGGCGGCAAGTTCTTCTCCGCCTTTGCGCTCACGCTCATTCTCCAGCAGGTCGCCATCACAGGTATCGTGGCCGCAGCGCAAACGCTGGTCATCCTCACTGCCGGTATCGATCTTTCGGTCGGCGCGATCATGGTGCTGTCATCGGTGGTGATGGGCCAGTTCACTTTCCGCTATGGCCTGCCAGCCGAGCTTTCCATCGTGCTTGGCTTTGCGACCGGCGCGCTTTGCGGCTTCATCAACGGCTTTCTTGTCGCTTATGTCCGCCTGCCGCCCTTCATTGTCACGCTCGGCATGTGGCAGGTGATTCTGGCGACAAATTTCCTCTATTCGGCCAATGAAACCATCCGCGCGCAGGAGATCACCGCGCAAGCGCCGATCCTGCAATTTTTCGGCGAGAGCATTCGCGTCGGTGGTGCTGTGTTTACCTATGGCGTGATCGCCATGGTGCTTTTGGTGCTGTTGCTCTGGTATGTGCTGAACCACACCGCCTGGGGCCGCCATGTCTATGCCATCGGCGATGATCCGGAGGCCGCAAAGCTGTCCGGCGTTTCGGTCAAGCCGATCCTGATGTCGGTCTATGTTCTGGCCGGTATCATCTGCGCTCTGGCCGGGTGGGCAATGATCGGTCGCCTCGGTTCCGTGTCACCGACCGCAGGCCAGTTCGCCAATATCGAATCCATCACGGCTGTGGTGATCGGCGGTATCTCGCTCTTTGGCGGGCGCGGCTCGATCCTAGGCACCATGTTCGGCGCGCTGATTGTCGGCGTGTTCTCGCTCGGCCTGCGGCTTTGGGGCACCGATCCGCAATGGACCTATCTCCTGATTGGCGTTCTCATTATCGCCGCTGTCGCCATCGACCAATGGATCAGAAAGGCTGCCGCATGACAAACTCGGCTACACCTGTTCTCTCGGCAAAAGGTCTGGTCAAGCGTTATGGGCGCGTTACCGCGCTCGACCATGCCGATTTCGATCTCTATCCTGGCGAAATCCTCGCCGTTATCGGTGACAATGGTGCCGGCAAATCATCGCTCATCAAGGCGCTGTCCGGCGCGATCAAGCCCGACGAAGGCGAAATCCAGCTCGACGGCAAGCCGGTCAGCTTCCATTCGCCGATGGAAGCCCGGCATGCCGGAATTGAGACGGTTTATCAGAACCTCGCTCTGTCGCCTGCGCTTTCCATTGCCGACAATCTGTTTCTCGGGCGGGAAATCCGCCGCAAGGGACCTCTTGGCTCGGTGTTCCGTATGCTCGACCGAGGCGCGATGGAGAAGATCGCCCGCGACAAGCTGACGGAACTGGGTCTGATGACCATCCAGAACATTGGCCAGGCGGTGGAGACGCTGTCCGGCGGGCAGCGCCAGGGTGTTGCGGTGGCGCGTGCTGCCGCTTTCGGGTCCAAGGTCGTGATCATGGATGAGCCGACGGCAGCGCTCGGCGTCAAGGAATCGCGCCGCGTGCTGGAGCTGATTCAGGACGTCAAGGCGCGGGGCATGCCGATTGTGCTCATCTCGCATAACATGCCACATGTGTTCGAAGTGGCCGACCGCATCCATATTCACCGGCTCGGACGTCGCCTGACGGTGATCGACCCCAAGGAATATTCGATGTCTGACGCCGTGGCTCTGATGACGGGCGCGATGCGACCGAAGGCCGAGGCTGCATAGTTTTCTTGAGCGGGCCGCTCGAATCGCTGCATCTGTCAGCCCACCCATCGGCAAGGACAGAATACGGAAACCGGACATGATGCCTATCGACCGCGAAGCCCTGCCTTCAAAAATTCTTGCGCGGCTTGCCGAGGATGATGGCCGGTTGATCGTTGCGATTGCCGGCCCTCCGGGCGCAGGCAAGTCTACGATCTCTGAAGAGCTGCGCGCCGCCCTTAACAAGGGTGATGACGCACCGTCCATCGTCGTGCCGATGGACGGGTTTCACCTTGATGACGTGATTCTCGATCAGCGTGGTCTGCGCAGTCGCAAAGGATCGCCGCCGACTTTCGATTGCGCCGGGTTTGCGGCGCTGCTCGAACGGCTGAAACACGCGCGGGAAGAAGTGTTCATTCCGGTGTTCGACCGTTCGCTGGAGCTTTCCCGCGCGGCGGCCTCGGTGGTCGGCCCCGAGCATCGCGTGCTTCTGGTGGAAGGCAATTATCTGCTGCTCGACCAGCAACCATGGTCGAGACTGGCGCCGTTTTTCGACATGACGATCCGCCTTGATGTGCCTTTTCCGGTACTGGAACGGCGATTGATCGACCGCTGGCTCTCTTTCGGTTTCGACGAGGAGACGGCCCGCAATCGCGCACTTTCCAACGACATTCCCAATGCGCAACTCGTCGTGGGACAATCGCGCCTGGCGGATTTTGTCGTGGTCTCAGACGGGCGATAACGGGGAATTGCTGCTTTCAAGACTTGCGAGGACGCGCTTGCGTCTGCATGATGGGTGAAACTCGTCGTATTCTGCAATTTCCGATCGGAATAATCCCCAATGACCGATTATGTCTTCGCGCCGCGCCCGCAGCCTTTTCTGCCCGTGAAAGGAACAGACGCGCTTTTCCCCGTGCACCGCATCTATTGCGTCGGGCAGAATTATGCCGATCACGCCATCGAAATGGGCGGTGATCCGACCCGCAATCCTCCGTTCTTCTTCCAGAAGAACCCGGATAGTCTGGTCATCAATGGCGGTGATTTTCCCTATCCGCCCAAGACCGAGGATGTGCATCACGAGATCGAGCTGGTGATTGCGCTGAAGACCGGCGGTATCGATATTCCGGTCGAGAAGGCGCTGGATCACGTTTACGGCTATGCGGTCGGCATCGACATGACGCGGCGCGACCTGCAAGCGGTCGCTAAAAAGGCCGGTCGTCCGTGGGAAGTCGCCAAAGCTTTCGAGCATTCCGCACCATGCTCGGCCATTGCGCCAGTATCGGATGTAGGCCACCCGCAGTCGGCGTCGATTTCGCTTTCGATCAATGGTGAGACGCGCCAGTCCGGCGATCTCAATCAGATGATCTGGAAAGTGGCCGAAACGATTTCCTATCTTTCGTCGCTCTTTGAGCTGCAACCAGGCGATCTTATATTCACAGGCACGCCCGCAGGCGTCGGCCCCGTGCAGCGCGGCGACCGTCTCGTGGGCAAGGTGGATGGTGTCGGCAGTGTGTCCGTAACGGTTGCCTGATTTTATTAAGCGCATCCCGAAAAGTGTGAAACGGTTTTCGGATAAGATGCGCGATAAAGCAAAGGACAGAGCGCATCCCGAAAAGTGGGAACCGGTTTTCGGATAAGATGCGCGTTCTATCAAACAGTTAGAGCGCCGATCCAATCAGATCGAAACGCGCTCTAAGCGGAGGAGACAGAATGAGCACCTATCTTCCCGATGATGTGCATGATGCTTTGGAGCGCGTCATCGCTGAGAAGCATCCGGGTCTGAACCTGACAGAGGCCATAACGCTGATTTTGCGCAAATGGCTGGTCCATGAAGGCTATCTGCCGTCGGCGCCTGAACATGGCACGCCGCCGGAAGAACTGAATGCGACCAATGATGATTAGCGCGTCCGAAACAACGCCGAAGCACCAGAGCCGGGGCGACAAGTGACGATGGCAAAGCATTCAAAGCAGGGGGCGGGCCGCAAGGCGGCGCTCGGCAAACGCCTTTTGATTCTCACGATTCTGGCTATTTTGCTGGTCATCGCGCTTATCTGGATGAGCATTTATCTCTTCGATCCAAACGGTGGGTTGGACTTCGACGATCTTGGGATTTTTGCCTTGGATTTCAACGTTATAGATACGATGCTGCCACGCATTCTTTGAGCGCGTTAATCCTTTTGTTACCATTTGAAATATTCATTTTGGCGCGACCCCGACGTTTAGAGCTTCCGCTTTTCGTCTTTTGCGTGGTACAGAACTGTCATCGACCGAAAGAATATTGACTGCAACGGGCTTCCTGGAGGCCGTTAAGCCAAGAGGATCTGGATGGCATTCGAGGACATCAAGGCGGAAATTGCGCTGCTGTTTGAGCAAATGGTGAATCAGCCGCAGGACGCCCATGAAATCCGCGAAACAGTTCGCGAAAAGCTGAATGCGCTCCGTGCGAACGGTTTGCCGCTGCCTGACGATCTGGTCGAGCTTGAAAAACGCATCGAAAAAGATTTCGATTCCTGAGAACGGGTCCAGCTATGCGTTTCGCGCTTTTTTCTTCTGCATCCGCTTCCCTTGCACGCAAGGGTGTCCTGCTTTTGGGCTGCGCCGTGGCGCTGAGCGCCTGCAATACCACCAATGATGGCAAGCCGGTCAAAACGGCTCTAATTTCCCCAGCTGATACCGCACCGCAGACGAGTGCAGCGGGTGCCGCTGTCGGCGCTGCCGCGCCGCAGGCTGTTGCTGTGGCGGGTGCGCCTGCCGCCGCGACCGCAGCTGCGGTTCCGGGGGCTGCCACCGTTCCGACCGCTGGTGCCGCCGTTGGCACGACTGCAACGGCTATGGCTGCTGGTCCGGCTGCAACGGGCGGTGCTGCCGCTATTGCCGCTGCCACAACAACGGACGGCACTGCCGTTCCCGGCGTGCCAGCAGCGGGTGCCGAAGCTGTTGCTTCCGCCGAACCTGCTCTGCCAGCCGTCGTTCCCATTCCGGGCGAACGCGGCGTTTCGCAGCCGATGATGGCCTATGCGGGCGCACGTGCTGCCGCTTCGCCTGCTTCGGTCGCCGCCAACATGGCTTTCGAGACGCCGGAGCACGCGCCGAAAGATCTCGATGCGCTGATTGCCAAATATTCCGTCGCTTATGATGTGCCTGAGCGTCTGGTGCGCCGGGTTGTGCATCGCGAAAGCCGCTTCAATCCCGGTGCGCGCAATGGACCCTATTGGGGTCTGATGCAGATCAGCCATCCGACGGCACGCGGCATGGGCTATAAGGGCGCACCGAAGGGCTTGCTCGATGCCGAAACCAACCTGAAGTATGCCGTTCGCTATCTGTCGGGCGCGTATAAGGTTGCTGGCGGCAATGAAAGCCAGGCCGTGCGTTACTATGCACGCGGCTATTATTACGACGCCAAGCGTCAGGGTATGCTGGAAGAAACCGGCATGGATGGCGGTTTCCGTAACGGTCCGACACGCGATGCCGCGGCTTCTATCGAGCCGGTTGCCCTGCCAAGCGGTTCTTCGGCACCGCTGCCGGGTGTTGCGCCGATCCAGGCTTCTTACGCGCCTGCCGCGCAGTAAGCTTCTACCGGCGGCGGTTGGTCGCCGGTTTAAATCTCGACATCGATTGACGCATTTGCCCAAAAGTCGGAATCGATTTTTGGAAAACACGATGCGTTTAACTGTCATCTTGACGCTGCAGAGCAATGGCAGTTTGCTGTCTGAAGATCGGACAGGGCGAAGATTATGAAACTGCCAGATACAATCAAATGGCATTACGACCGGGCGGAGCTCTGGGCGGATGGCGTCATCCATGTGCTGGGCGTGGCGCTGGCCTTTGCCGGTGCAATCGCCATGCTGATCTATTTCCTGCCCAACAGTTCTGCGTCGACATCGATTTCTTCCAGCGTCTATCTGGCGTGCCTTCTGGGCGCACTCGGTATTTCGGCGGTCTATAATATCTGGCCGGTCTCGCCGACCAAATGGTTCCTGCGCCGTTTCGATCATTCGGCCATCTATCTGCTGATTGCCGGAACCTACACGCCTTTCGCGATGCATATGGGCGACCGTGCTGTGCCGCTGCTGCTTTTCGTGTGGGGCGTGGCTTTCGTCGGCATCATGCTGAAGCTTTTCCTGCCCGGTCGTTTCGACCGGCTGTCGATCCTGCTTTATCTGGCGCTCGGATGGAGCGGCATCATGGTTTACGACACGATTGTGCAATCGTTGCCGCCGACCGTGTTCTGGCTGATTGCCGCGGGCGGCATCGTTTATTCGCTGGGCGTGATCTTTCACGTCTGGCAACGGCTGCGTTTCCAGAACGCCATCTGGCATGGCTTTGTCGTGGTTGGGGCGATGCTGCATTATTGTGCGGTGTTCTTCGTCGGCGCGTGGAACTGAAACTCTCAATGGAAGTCTCGCGACTTCGGCATGATCCGCACATTTCTGGGGTGATGCGCCATTTGTGACGGCGCGACGAGGCGTTGCGCATCGCGCCCGCTGAGATCCAGCAGGGCACCGGAGCGATCCTCGATCTTGGCCGCCACCACATGCACCACGCCTTCCGGGCTGCGCTGGATGCGGCCTTCGATGCGGACGAGACGCGCGCCCATCACCTCGCGGCGAAATGCCTTCATGATCTTCGGCCAGACGACGATATTGGCTATGCCGGTTTCGTCTTCGATGGTGAGAAACACAACGCCCTTCGCGCTGCCGGGGCGCTGACGCACGGTCACGATGCCTGCCACCTTCATCCGGCCACCATTGGCGCCTTCCTGCACTGCGCGACAGGTGGAAACACCTTCCGCTGCCAGCCCCTCGCGTAAATATTGCAGCGGATGCCCTTTCAGCGAAAGCCGGGTCGTCTCGTAATCGGCAATGACATGTTCCGCCGCGGCCATTTCAGGCAGCTTGGTGCGCGGTTCTTCCGCAAGTTCGCTTGTGGATGCAGCCCGAAACAGCGGCAAGGTTTCATCATTGGGCAGGCGGCGCACGGCCCAAAGTGCTGCGCGGCGGTCGATATCGAGCGAGCCGAAAGCATCGGCATCGGCGAGCGCGGTGAAGGCCCGCCGGTCGAGACGCAGGCGGCGATGCATATCCTCAATGGTGCGATAAGGCTCATGCCGGTCGGCAAGCAGCAGATCAGTGTCTCGCTCGGAAAAGCCGTCGATCTGGCGGAAGCCCAGCCGCACAGCTGGTTGCGGGCCGGGGATGTCTTCGAGAAAATTATCCCATTGGCTGAAATTCACATCGACGGGCAGGACTGTCACGCCATGGTCACGCGCATCGCGCACGATCTGCGCCGGGGCATAAAAGCCCATCGGCTGCGAGTTGAGCAGGGCGGCGGCAAAGACTTCCGGGTGATGATGCTTGATCCACGCGGAAATATAGACCAGATGCGCAAAGCTTGCCGCATGGCTTTCCGGAAAACCATATTCACCGAAGCCCTTGATCTGGTTGAAGCAGTTCTCGGCGAAGGTCCGGTCGTAGCCGCGCTTCACCATGCCGTCGATCATCTTTTCCTGCATGGTGTGGATGGTGCCCATCTTGCGGAACGTCGCCATGGCACGCCTCAGCTGGTTGGCTTCGTCGGGCGTGAACTTTGCCGCCTCAATGGCAATGCGCATGGCCTGTTCCTGAAACAGCGGCACGCCTTTGGTCTTGTCCAGTATCTGCCGCAGCTCGTCCGGTGGGCCATGTTCCGGGGCAGGCGACGGCAAGGTGTTGGGCTCCTGTCCGTTTCTTCGTCTCAGATAGGGATGCACCATATTGCCCTGAATAGGGCCGGGACGTACAATGGCGACCTGGATGACGAGATCGTAGAACTCCTGCGGTTTCAGACGCGGCAGCATGTTCATCTGGGCGCGGCTTTCCACCTGAAATACGCCGAGCGAATCCCCCCTGCAGAGCATGTCATAGACGGCCTTGTCTTTGCGCGGCAGATTGGCGAGGGTCTGCTTTTCGCCGCCATAAAGATGCGGCTTATGCTGGTGAATGAGGTCGAAAGCCTTGCGGATGCAGGTGAGCATGCCGAGTGACAGCACATCCACTTTCATCAGCCCTACTTCATCGATGTCATCCTTGTCCCATTCGATGAAATAACGGTCTTCCATAGCTGCCGGGCCGATGGGAACAGTCTCGTCCAGACGGTCACGTGTGAGCACAAAGCCCCCCACATGCTGCGACAGATGACGCGGAAAGCCGATCAGCTCTATGGCCAGTTCCACAGCGCGCCGAATGACCGGATTGTCCGGGTCGAGGCCTGCCTGACGAATATGTTCTTTGTCGATGCCACCGCCAGATATGCCCCAGACCGTATTGGCAAGCGCCGCCGTCACATCTTCGGTCAGTCCCAGCGCCTTGCCGACATCACGGATCGCACTGCGGGAACGATAGCTGATGACGGTCGCAACAATTGCCGCGCGGTCGGTGGTGTAGCGATTATAGACATATTGCATCACCTCCTCGCGCCGTTCATGCTCGAAATCGACGTCAATATCCGGCGGTTCCTTGCGCTCGGCGGAGATGAAACGCTCGAACAGGAGATCGACTTCGGTCGGGTCCACACCGGTCACGCCGAGGCAAAAGCAGACGACGGAATTCGCCGCCGAGCCGCGCCCCTGACACAAAATCTTTTGTGACTTGGCAAAGCTGACAATGTCATAGACGGTCAGGAAATAGGCCGCATAGTGCAGCTTTTCGATCAGCGCCAGTTCCTTGTGGATCAGTCCCTTTACCTTTTCCGGAATGGTATCTGCGCCGTAATGTCGGGCAGCGCCTTCCCAGGCAAGGTCATGCAAATGCTGTTGCGGCGTCTTTCCCGGCGGCACGGGCTCGTCGGGATAGTCATATTTCAACTCATCGAGCTGGAAGGTGATGGGCGCGATGAAATCGGCGGTCGCGGCGATGGCCTGTGCGTAGGCGCGGAAAAGCCGTACCATTTCCCGCGCAGGCTTCAGATGGCGCTCGGCGTTTTTCTCCAGCAGCCGTCCGGCGGCAAAAACCGTGCTGTGATGGCGGGTTGCCGTCAGCACATCCTGAAGCGCACGGCGGTCGGGGTGGTGATAGAGCACATCATTGGTGGCGAGAAGCGGCACGCCCGCGTCTGCTGCAAAACGGGCGATGCGCTCGGCCCGGCGGCCGTCATGCCCTTGATGCGGCATGGCGAGCGCCAGCCAGACACAGCCTTGCGCCGCCGTCGCGATTTCCGACAGGCGCGTCGGAAAGTCAGGATCGTCGTCTTCCGGGGGCATGACGGCGATCTGAAACTGTCTGGCGCGAAACAACAGGTCAGCCCAGAGCAGATGGCATTCGCCCTTGATGGCGGCGCGCCTTTTACCTTCGGTCAGAAGGCGACACAATTGCCCATAGGCAGGCCGGTCTCGTGGATAGACGACCATATCCGGCGTGCCATCGATGAAAGACAGGCGGCAGCCGATGAAAAGCCGGAAGTCGCTTTTGTCGCGAAAATCCTTCCAAGCGGCATGCGCCCGCACCACACCGGCCAGCGTGTTGCGATCGGCAATGCCGATGCCGGACAGACCAAGTTCGTGCGCGCGCAATACCAGTTCCTGCGGATGCGATGCGCCGCACAGGAAGGAGAAATTGCTGGCGACAGCCATTTCATAATAAACGGGGTTTTGGCCGATATGGGTCATCAGGCAAACAACCCATGCAGAAACCAGCGTGGATGATTGGCGCCGTCATAAAGCCCTTCGCGGAAAATCCAGAAGCGCTGGCCGTTCTCATCTTCCACCCGGTAATAATCGCGCAGCTCCGGCACGTCATGGCCGATGGAAAGCCACCATTCCGGTTCGATCCGCTCTGGCCCCTCGGCAAGGCGAATATGATGGCGAACCCGCCGCCACAGGAAGAACGAGGGCGGACTGTCAGGCACTTCCGCCACGCTTTCGATGGGCTGCGGCGGCCGAAACAGTTTTATGGGACGCGCTGGCGGATCGCCCGCCAGAACCGGACCGCTTTCATAGTCGGTCTCGTTTGCGCGGCTGCCATGCAGGGCAGGGCGCAGGCCAAAAGCGCGCTCCGGCATATGCGTATCGCGCGCGAAAGGCACCAGCACGCGTTCCGGCCCCAGACGCGCCGAGAGCCGGTCAATGAGTTGGCTGAAACCGGCATCGTCTTCCTCATGCTGGTCCAGCCCGGTCTGGCGTTGGGCGACCGCGGCACTGCGCAAGGCGGCAAGCCTGATCATGTCGAAACCAAAACCGGCATCCAGCGGATCGGTAAGGGCATTGAGCCTTTCGCGCGCAAGGCGCAGAAAAACCCTGTCGTCGCGCAGAGGTTGACCGGTTTCGATATGGATATGGCGTATCGCGCCATCGACCCGGAAGAAGGTCGCTTCGATCAAAAGCGCGCCTTTGCCTTCCGTCTCAAGCCGGGCGAACAACTCCAGCGCCAGTTCCTGCAAGATGCGCTCCACCAGTTCCATGGCGGTCACAGGCTCGGACAGGCGACGTTCAGTCGTTGCGAGCGGCACCATGCGCAGCGGCGAGATGGGCGCGCGCTCCTGCCGTGTCAGACGACCGAGACGGGTGGCGAGATCGGGGCCGAAGCGGGCGGTGAGTGCGGCACGCGGCAGCGCCATCACATCGCCGATCCGTTTCAGGCCCGCACGCTTGAGGCCGGTTTCAGCGGCAGCGGCCAGTTCAAGTGCGGAAAGCGGCAGGCGCGGCAACACGGCGTCGGCTTGCGCCTTGTTGAAGACGCCGCCTCTCGTGCCACGGGCGAGAAGCCGTGCAGCAAAGCTGTTATCGGCAATGGCCGCCTGTATGTGCAGACCGGCGCGCTCGATGCGCCGGATCACATCGGCATGCATGGCGGCCAATCCGCCGAACAGATGCGCGCAGCCGGTAATGTCCAGCATCAGTCCGTGCGGCGGATCGAAGGCAACGAGCGGCGTATAGCGTTCGCACCAATGGGCCATTCCTGTGAGCAGGGCGGCATCGCGCTCCGGCTCGGCATTGGCTACATCCAGCCTTTCCACGCGCGCCCGCGCATCGGTCAGCGCCATGCCGGGATAAAGCCCGAGCTTGGCGGCCTTGACGTCGATGGCCGTCAGCCGCAGCGCATTGGCGGTGCGCTCGGTAATGACAAGCGGCAGCGCGTCGGATGCTTGCCCGGAGGATGCATCAGATCGCCCGGCGCGGTGCAATCTGTCCGTCGGCAGGAACGGAAACCACAGCGCCATGAACGCCATGGAGGACGCCATGGATGCCGACGCTACCGCTTCCTTCCCGTTCTCTGATGCCGAATTCAAGGGTTTCATTGTTCCATTCCATGATCCACTGGCCGCATGTGCCATGACGGTTGCGCTCCAGAACGGCTAGAAAGGCCGGTTTCCCGGGCGCATTGGCTCCGCTGGAGCGCGAGGGAGCAGGGGCCACACGCCATCGGCTGACGGCAGCGCTTTGCACGCCGGTGCGATGGCTTCGAAGCAGGATGACCGGCAGTTGCGCGGTCTCCGCTGCCAGCAGCAGGCGGCGTGAGGCCGTCAGGTCGAGGCATTTCGGCTGGCCGGTTATCGAGGCAACGATGCCGGAAACGAGATGCGAAGCCTTGCCGCCGGTTCCTGCTTCCAGCACATCATTGGCGGCCTTCAGCACATCCTGTGCATTCGGACAGCGCACGATCAGCAGCCGGTGCGGATCGATGCCGAAAGCATGCAGTCCCGGCGGGTAGAGCCCGCCATATTCGCTTGTCGCCGTTTCCTCCTCGATCCAGACGATTGGTCGCTGCTTCTGTGTGGCTCGCAATGCCATGGCGAGCGCAAAGCCCGTTGCCGCCATATGCGCACCAGGATTTTCCGCGAAAACCTCATGCAAGGCATCGCCAGCAAGCCCATGCGGAAAGGCGGTGTCCGCCGCCGCAAGGCCAAGCGCGAAGCTGTTTGCGCGCCCGAAACCGGCACCTGTATCGCCAGCAAAGTTTCCTTGCGGATCGTTGCCTTCAATGGCGGTAACCATGCGCCGCAACGTCGCGATGTCGATGCCGCTCACGTCGAAATTCCTGTAATCTGTCTGTGTTTGATTGCGCGGTTCCGGAGGCAAGCCTGCCTGCCGGTTTTGCCAAAGTCGCTTTCGTTCTCTATTTGTTCCAGTATTGAATCGACTCTGAAAAGAGTCAAGCAGGGAAACGTCCGATCCCTGTCGGCGCGTCGGATTCTTCATAGAAAAGAAAATTCAGGGCAAAGAAAAACGCCCTCCGATGAGGGAGGGCGTTTCATATTTTCAATATTGGGTCTGCTTATTTGCGATCACGCGCGGCGAGCGTGCGCAGGCGCAGCGCGTTGAGCTTGATGAAGCCCGCTGCATCCTTCTGGTCGTAAGCGCCCTGATCGTCTTCGAAGGTCACGAGCTTGTCGGAATAAAGCGACTTGTCCGACTCACGGCCGATCACCATCACATTGCCCTTGTAGAGCTTGAGGGTGACTTCGCCTTCGACGTTCTTCTGGCTGAGATCGATTGCGGCCTGCAGCATTTCGCGCTCCGGCGAGAACCAGAAACCGTAATAGATCAGCTCCGCATAACGCGGCATCAGCTCGTCCTTGAGGTGAGCAGCACCACGGTCAAGCGTGATCGATTCGATGGCGCGGTGAGCTGCCAGCAGGATCGTGCCGCCCGGTGTTTCGTAGACGCCGCGCGACTTCATGCCGACGAAGCGGTTTTCCACGAGGTCGAGACGACCGATGCCGTTGTCGCGGCCATATTCATTGAGCTTGGCAAGAAGCGTCGCAGGCGAAAGACGCTGGCCGTTGATCGAAACGGCATCGCCCTTTTCAAAGCCGATCTTGATGATCGTTGCCTTGTCGGGCGCTGCTTCCGGCGAAATGGTGCGCATATGCACATATTCTGGAGCTTCCAGTGCCGGATCTTCCAGAACCTTGCCCTCGGACGAGGAGTGCAGCAGGTTGGCGTCGACGGAGAACGGCGCTTCGCCCTTCTTGTCCTTGGCAACCGGAATCTGGTGCTGTTCGGCGAATTCGAGCAGATGCGTGCGGCTCTTGAAAGTCCAGTCGCGCCATGGAGCGATGATCTTGATGTCCGGGTTCAGCGCATAAGCGGAAAGCTCGAAGCGAACCTGATCGTTGCCCTTGCCGGTCGCGCCATGCGCAATGGCATCGGCGCCGGTCTTCTTGGCAATCTCGATGAGGTGCTTGGAAATCAGCGGACGGGCAATCGACGTGCCGAGCAGATAAACGCCTTCATAGACGGCATTGGCGCGGAACATCGGGAAAACGAAATCGCGCACGAATTCTTCGCGCACATCCTCAATGAAGATTTCCTTGATGCCCAGCATTTCCGCTTTCTTGCGTGCCGGTTCAAGTTCTTCGCCCTGGCCCAGATCGGCGGTGAAAGTCACAACTTCCGCGCCGAGTTCCGTCTGAAGCCATTTCAGGATGATCGAGGTGTCGAGACCGCCCGAATAGGCGAGTACGACCTTCTTAACGTCTTTCCACTTGCTCATAGTCAACTTCCGATACGATGGATGCCCCATTGTCCGCTCGGGAAGAGCATCCGCAGGGCTTGGGAATTGGATGTTGCTGTCCTTTTATCAGTTGCTAAGCCACGTGCAAGCAGGATGGCTGCGACTTATCGAAAAGACCAGAGAATCCAGTAGCGGCGAGATTTGATTCGCGTTAGAGCATTTCCAGCAAAAGTGCGAAGCGGCTTTGCGTCGGATAATGCTCAAAACAAACCAAATAGAGCGGTTCCGACGATTCTGTCAGAACAGAAACCGCTCTATTTTGCCGCGAATTTTCGGAGCTACGCGCATGCCATTCCTGACAAACCTGACCTTCATTCCCGAATGGACCATTTTCGTCCAGTTCGCGATTGCAACCGCCATTCTTTCCATCACACCTGGCCCGGATATGACGCTGTTTGTCGGGCGCGCCTTGTCTGAAGGCAAGGCGGCCGGTTTTGCCTGCATGGCAGGCGCAAATACCGGCATCGTCATCCATACGACGATGGTGGCGCTGGGGCTTTCGGCGCTGATTATCGCGTCTCCGGCTGCTTTCACTGTGCTGAAGGTGGTGGGGGCGGGCTATCTCGTCTGGCTCGCCGTGCAGGCAATCCGCAAGGGCTCGGCGTTCTCGCCGGAAAAGAACGGCGGTAAAAAGCACACACTGGTTCAGAACTGGGCGACCGGGCTTGGCATTAATCTGCTCAACCCGAAGATCATTCTGTTCAACATGACCTTTCTGCCGCAGTTCGTCTCCGTTACTGACCCGCATGCGATGGGCAAACTGTTTTTCCTCGGCCTGTCTTTCATTCCGCTGGCGCTGCCCTTTACCGTGCCAATGGTCGTCGCAGCCGACAGGTTTGCGGGCCTTCTGAAGAAGAACCCGACTGTGACGCGCATTGTGGATTGGTTGTTTGCCGGCGTGTTTTCAGCTTTCGCGCTGAAAATCATCACCGCGCAGGCGAAATAAGCTTTATGCCTTGATTATCCTGCCGGGCGGTCGGAAAGCCGTCCGGCATTGCGGCCTGCAATCAGCCAATAGATGAAGCCGCCTACAATGCCTGCACCGACGAAGGCGGCAATCCAGAGCGGCATTTCCGGCCAGTCGTCCGATCCGCGAAACGGAATGGCGGTTCCCGCGGTTCCAAGACCGATCACCGCCCCTACCACACAATAAAACACCGACGAGCGATAGCCGCGCGCTTCGGCGAGCAGAATGACGATAGCGGCAGGCAGAAAACTGATGCCGCCCGCCAGCATAGCTACAACGATACCGCCGACGAAAACGCTGCTCCAGAAACTGGTCGTCGCCCAAAGGGTGGCGGCTTCCATATTGCTGGCCCCGGCCATCATGGCGAAATCGTCCATCAGCGCATCGACGCCGATGCTGCGAAACAGGATGGCAGCCAGAAACCAGCCGGTTGCCAGAAGGCCGCAGCAATAGCCAAAGAGAATAACGACGAAGCGCATTATGTAGTCGAAAGTATCGTTCACGTGCGCTCGCTTGTTCCGTTTATTCGCCGTGTCCGGCGATCATCATGGCTTCCAACGCAAGGCGTTCGCTCTTGCGCATGCGTTCGGATTCCGACTTCAACTGGCCGCAGGCAGCAAGAATATCGCGACCGCGTGGGGTACGGATCGGCGAGGCATAACCGGCAGCGTTGACGTAATCGGCAAAACGTTCGATCTGCTCCCAGTCCGAGCACTGGTAGTTGGTGCCGGGCCACGGGTTGAACGGAATGAGATTGATCTTGGCCGGAATACCCTGCAACAGCTTCACCAGAAGCTTTGCATCCTCAAGGCTGTCATTGATGTCCTTCAGCATCACATATTCGAATGTGATGCGCTTGGCATTCGACAGGCCGGGATATTCGCGGCAGGCCTTGACCAGCTGTTCCAGCGGATATTTCTTGTTGATCGGCACGAGAATGTCGCGCAACTCGTCGCGCACGGCGTGCAGGGAAATGGCGAGCATAACCCCGATCTCATCACCGGTACGATAGATTTCCGGCACGACGCCGGAGGTCGAAAGCGTGATGCGACGCTTGGAAAGCGACAGGCCGTCGCCATCAGAGGCGATGATCAGGGCCTTCTTCACTTCCTCGAAATTATAGAGCGGCTCGCCCATGCCCATCATCACGATGTTGGTGATCTTGCGGCCTTCGGCAGGCACCATGGCGCCGTCGGGCGTATCCTTGTCCGGGAAGTCGCCGAGCCGGTCGCGGGCAGTCAGAAGCTGCGCCAGAATTTCTTCCGAGGTCAGATTGCGCACCAGCTTCTGCGTGCCGGTATGGCAAAACGAGCAGGTGAGGGTGCAGCCGACCTGGCTGGAAACGCACAGCGTGCCGCGGCCTTCTTCGGGGATATAGACGCTTTCGATCTCGACCGGGCGACCTGCGCCGCGCGGCGGAAAGCGGAACAGCCACTTGCGGGTGCCGTCCTGAGAAATCTGTTCTTCGACCACTTCCGGGCGCGCAATGGTGAAATGCTGCGCCAGCATGGCGCGCAGGTCCTTGGAAATATTGCGCATGTCGGCAAAATCGGAAACGCCGCGCACATAAAGCCAGTGCCAGAGCTGGCTGATGCGCATCTTCACCTGACGTTCCGGCACACCGGCCTTGATGAGCGCTTCGGCCATCTCCTCGCGCGACATGCCGATGAGCGACGGCTTTGCTTCCAGATTGGCGCGCACATGGCGGGCAAGCTGGTCGCGCGTATCATCAATGGTAAGGTCGAACGAAATAGACATCTGTTTTCAACTGTTAAGGGGCGACCGCGATGACGCGCGCCGATCAATTCGGGCCCGATTGCCCTGATTGCAAGGAGTATATGGGCTCTGCCATCTGCATATGCGAGCCTTGTTCCGCGCGCTCTTAGCATAGAATAAGGCGTCCGTCATCCCGTTCGATAATCCCGGCAGTCATGCAAGATTGGCGGAACTGACACAAAAGAAAAAAGCCGGAGCAAAGGCTCCGGCTCTGAAAAAACAGTCCGTATTCGACGAAAAGTCGCTTACTTGCAGTTCTGGATCGCGGCGAGAGCTGCCGAAACACCCTTCAGCGAATAGGTGTAATTGGTCTTGGTGCCGCGCTTCGACTGCGCCTCGACCTTGAGATCCTGACCGGACTTCATGGCTGCTATGAGCTTCGGCTCTTCAGCGGCATTTTCCATCCAGCCCGACTTGCCGTTCACGAACATGGTGAAACGGTTGCTGCCGACGCTGACGGTAACCTTGGCATTGGGGTTCAGGTCATAACCCGCCATGAACTGCGGCTCGAACGAGATGTTCTGGCCCGGCTTCTGGCTGATCAGGAAGAAATTGTCGCCGTGGTCGACCGAGGCCGGAGCCTTCACAGTCGGAACGGAGAGGACATAGCAAACCTTGCCGTTGCCCGCCTTGTAGCTATAGGCGCCCCAGGCGTCGAACTGTTTAATCTGGGTCGGTGTCTGGGCGAGGGCCGAGCCCGCCATTGCAATCGTAAACACCGAAGCCGCGACGATCGATTTTCCAAGCATGGTCTTTTACCGGTTCTCTTTCGTTTGCTTCAAACTCGAATATCGGGATGCCGCCGTTCTACACGCCGCCCCGCTCAGTTGCCGATTAAAGTGCCTTAATCTGGGTTACCAAACGGTGAAGTTTTGAAAGAAAACTTGAACGAGCAAGGGCTGATCGCCACCCCAGGCTCCACATCAATGCAAAGAAAGCGGCTGGAATATGACAGGAGGGGAGTAGGGCAGTAGGGGAATAAGGGAATAGGGGATAAAGGGAGAAGTTGCGGCTTCACAATTAAGTGTCTGGTCCGAAAGTCGCCATTCGCGCTGCAAATGACGACCAATGCGCTCTGGCTCACCACCAGCTTTAAGGGCTTGTACGCGTTCAGGATTGTGAGAACTTACTCCCTTACTCCCTTACTCCCTTACTCCCTTACTCCCTTACTCCCTTACTCCCTCAGCCTCTTCCAGCGCCTGACGCGCCGCCAACCGGTGCGCAGGCGTAATATGCGTGCGCACAGCGGTAAGGGCTGCCATCAGCACGGCGACATCGTCAGTAAAGCCGATGCCGACCAGCATGTCGGGGATGATGTCGAAGGGCAGCACGAAATAGGCAAGCGCCGCCATCAGTGTCATGCGCACGCGTGTCGGTGTTTTCTGGTCGAGGGCGCAATAATAGGCGGCCACCACTTCATCCATGAAGGGCACCATCCGACCGGCGCGGCGCACGGCCTTCCAGAAACCTTGCTTCACCCGTTCGCTGCGTTTCTTGAAATCGCTTTCGCTGCCGGGTTCAAGGATTTCACCAATTTTGACGCTATCCATCGTCGAGCAAACTCCTGTCAGTCAGATCGCGGCGTATGAGGGGCCGAAAATGACATGATCGAAAATGGGGGGTATCGCCAGGGTTTTCAAGTTTTTGCTCGTTCAGGGCAGGGAGCATCCTGCAAGAACCATCAGCTACAACGGCTATCCCAAATCACCGGATTATAGGTCTGGCCAGCCCAAGGTCAGTTTTGGGTCTGGGTCAGCTTCTTGACCTGATTGAATGGAGACTGTTCATGCATCTTACCGGCTATGGCGAGAACTTTGTCCGTGCTGACCGGACAAGTCAGTTCTATCGCGGAAACCAGCTCGCATCGGCGCAGGATTTAAGCGACCACATCACTGTCGATGTGAAAGACAATGTTTGCTACGATGCAACGGCCTATATGCGCTTTCTTCTGGGGGCAGGCATTTCCGAGCATACCTTGCGCGGAACCTCCGGGCAGAACTGGATTCCGCTGCTGAACTTCCGCGCCGGAGAGCAGTGGAACGGCTATTCCGCCATCACCTATGGCCGCGCCATCGGGTTCTACGATGTCAGGGCCGGGCATATTTTCCACTCGGCTATTGCTGTCGGCGATGTCTTTATCCGAAGCATCAATGGTGGCGCGCTTGGCCAGAATTGGGGCGATCGCATCGATCTGACCAAAGCGCTGCCCTATTCATGCCGGAACCGCGACGGCAGCTTCAATTACCAGAAGAAGACTATCATGGTTTATATTTCAAAGGTTTAGGCGATTATCATCAGGGTCAGGCTATCGCGTTCATCTTGCGTGCCATTTTGATGTCCAGCTCGGTTACGCCATTTTCGCTGTGGGTCGCAAGCGTGACATCAACGCGGTTATAGACATTGAACCATTCGGGATGATGGTCGAGTTTTTCGGCATAAAGTGCTGCCCGTGTCATGAAGCCGAAGGCGGCGTTGAAGTCCTTGAACTTGAAGCTTTTGGTGATCGCCTCGCGATCATCCACCTTCTGCCAACCTTCCAGTTCGGTCAGCGCCTGTTTCAGTTCGTCTGCAGTCAGCCGGTTGCGTGCCATCGTCTTTCGCCTATGTTGCGGTTCTTGAACTAACTTATCATGAGCGCGAGGGTTCCGTGACCATAGAGAAACCGACCAGCATTCTTTTCATCTGCGCCGGCAATATCTGCCGTTCACCGCTTGCCGAGGGCGTGATGGGACATGTTCTTGAAGCACGTGGTGTCCGCAATGTGCTGATCGATTCGGCAGGGACGAACGGTTATCACACGGGAGAAGAACCCGACGAACGGTCCATCAGCGTCGCGGCACGTCATGGTCTCGATATCAGCGCACAACGATGTCGCCAGCTGATCGCCGCCGATTTCAGCCGCTTCGACCTGATCCTTGGGATGGACCGCTACAATATGCGGATGATCGCACAACGGCAGCCTGCAAATGCAAGCGCGCATGTTGGGCTGTTCACCGAGATTGCGGAGGGAAAGGCAGTTGAAATCCCCGATCCCTATTATGGCGGAACCGGGGATTTCGAGCTGGTTTACCGGATGGTTCTGGCGTCTTCGAAAGCGCTGGCCGACCAGTTCTGGCGGGTGGACGCCACCAAAGGCCAGGCTTCTTCAACAATGTAAGGTCCGCCGCCCACGGAATCGCGGGAGGACATCAGCACGAAACGGCCCACCTTGAAGGGTGGCGTCGCGAAATTGCCGCGTGAAGAAAGGTAACGCACGACATCGTCGATGCGAGCGTTGCGAAGCCGCGCAAGCGTCACATGGGGTGTGAATTTGCGCGGGTCAGCGGGAATGTGCAGCCTCTGGCAGATGCGTTCGATTTCCGCCTGCAATGCGTTGAGTTCAGGCGACGGGGATACACCCGCATAAATGCTGTGCGGCTTTTTGGAGCCGAACGCATTGACACCCGACAGGTTGAGCATGAATTCGGGTCGCCGCACACGATCAAGCGCATTGGCAACCTCGTCGGCCACATGGCCTTCCACATCTCCGATAAAACGCAACGTTATGTGGTAGTTTTCGACATCAATCCAGCGTGCGCCGGGGAGACCGCCTCGCAATAATGAAAGCGAGAGCGCAGCATCGCGCGGGATTTCGAGGGCAGTGAAAAGACGCGGCATAAGGCATCCTCCTCGAAGCGTTCTGTGTCAGAGCGCTATGCGTCGTGGACGCATAAAGGACACTCTAACCTAGAGAGTCAAAACATCGTACCTGTCAGAAATCGATTCGGCTAAGTCGATGCATTTGTAGCGAATCATCGTTTGAGTCCCGGAGCAAGCTGTTTATGCTCCTAACGGGTTTCAGCCTCCTGATGTCCCCTTGTTTTGCATGTCGGACAGGCTTTTTTCGATAGTGGGCATAAAGTTTGCCACCATTGCTTCGACACCTTTTTCGTTGGGGTGCATTCCATCCTCAAGCAGAAGATCCTTCTTGGTTGCTACGCCGTCGAGGAAAAACGGGTAGAGCGGTACGCCATATTTCTGCGCCAGCTTCGGATAAATCGGGTTGAACTTGGCGGCATAGTCCTTGCCCATATTGGGTGGCGCGATCATGCCTGCCAGAATGACGGAAATGCCGCGCTCCTTGAGGCGCGCCAGCATGTCGTCCAGATTCTTTTCCGTAATATCGGGCTGGATGCCGCGCAGGGCATCGTTGGCGCCGAGTTCAAGAATGACGAGGTCAGTTCCATCGGGGATGGACCAGTCGATGCGCGACAGGCCGCCGGTGGTTGTGTCGCCCGATACGCCTGCATTTTCAATTGAAACCTCGACGCCCTTGTCGTTCAGCGCTTTTTCAAGCTGCTGCGGAAAGGCGGCGTTGACGGGCAGGAGATAACCGGCCATCAGGCTGTCACCGAAGCCGACAACCTTGACCTGCGAAAGCTGCTCGGTCGGCAGAGCGTCTTCCAGGCCCGTCGGGTCCTCCTGTGCCGGCTCTTGCTGGGCATAGACGCTGCCAGCAAAAACCGATCCGAGGATCGCAAAAATCGAGAGCCATGCCGGAATTGAGAGTTTGAAACGCATCGTTGGCAACCCATATTCGGTAAAAGGGTGAGCGACAGCTCACGTGATTTATTCAATAGTTGGCGCAACATAAGTTCAAATTTGTGGCGCGCTCTTCAGTTCTACTGATTCATATAGGAAGAAAACCGCGTGACGGAACAGGCTGTTGGCCCGATTATCGAACTTGAGAATGTTCATCTGACGCTTGGCCATGCTGCATCATCGGTGCATGTGCTGAAGGGTGTCTCCCTCAATATTGCCAGCGGCCAGTCCGTGGGCATTGTCGGTCCGTCCGGTTCGGGTAAATCCACACTTCTCATGGTTCTGGCAGGGCTGGAGCATGTCGATAACGGAACTGTGAAGATTGCGGGCGAGACCATCAGCCAGATGAGCGAGGATCAGGCAGCCGCTTTTCGCGGGGCCAATATCGGCATCGTGTTCCAGTCGTTTCACCTGATCCCCAATATGACGGCGCTGGAAAATGTGGCGGTTCCGCTGGAGCTGGCCGGACGCCGGGACGCATTCGACGTTGCGGAACGCGAGTTGAAGGCCGTTGGACTTGGCGAACGGCTGACGCATTACCCATCCGAACTGTCCGGCGGTGAGCAGCAGCGCGTGGCGATTGCACGCGCGCTTGCGCCGTCGCCGAAAATTCTCATTGCCGATGAGCCGACCGGTAATCTCGACACCACGACAGGGCGGCAGATTGCCGATCTGCTCTTCGCCAAACAGCGCGAAAACGGGCTGACCATGGTGCTGGTTACCCACGATCCGTCGCTGGCTGCGCGTTGCGACCGCGAGATTCCCGTCCGTTCCGGTTGCATCGAAGAACCTGCCAAGGGTGGTGCGGTGCTTGAGAAACTGGTGGCTGGCGCATGAAATCTGCGACGTCGCTTTCGCTGGCACTCCGCTTTGCACTGCGCGAAATGCGCGGCGGGCTTGCCGGGTTCTATATTTTTCTGGCCTGCATCGCGCTTGGCGTGGCGGCCATTGGCGGCGTCAATTCCGTGGCGCGGTCGGTCAGCACCGGCATTGCGTCGGAAGGTCAGAGCATTCTCGGCGGTGATGTCAGCTTTGCGCTCAATCAGCGCGAAGCATCCGTCGATGAGCGCGCCTTTATCGAAAAGCAGGGCAGGATGGCCGAAAGCGCGACAATGCGCTCCATGGCTCGTATGCCGGATGGTTCCGACCAGTCGCTGGTCGAGGTGAAGGCGGTCGATGCCGCCTATCCGCTCTATGGTACGCTGAAGGTCGCACCGGAGCAGTCGCTGGCCGATATGACGGCGGTCAAAGGCGATGTTTACGGCGCTGCGGTCTCCCAGGATTTTCTCAACCGCATGGGGCTGTCGCTCGGCGCAAAGGTACTGCTCGGTTCGCAAACATTCGAATTGCGCGGTGTGATCGAAAGCGAACCGGACCTTCTTTCGTCCGGCTTCAATTTTGCACCGCGTTTTCTGGTTTCGCTTGATGGCTTGCGGGCTTCGGGTTTGATCCAGCCGGGCAGCCTTGTCGACCATGTTTATAAGGTCGCGCTTCCCAATGGCGCGCCAGATTCGGCAATTGCCGAAGTCAGACGTCTGGCGACCGCCGATTTCCCGGATGCCGGATGGAATATCCGCTCCCGCGCCAATGCCGCTCCGGCGCTGAGCGCCAATATCGAGCGCTTCTCGCAGTTCCTGACACTGGTGGGCCTGACGGCGCTGATCGTCGGTGGTGTCGGTGTGGCCAATGCTGTGCGCGCTTATCTCGATGGCAAGCGCGGTGTGATCGCGACCTTCAAGTCGCTTGGCGCGCCTGCGCGCTTTGCGGTTCTGGTCTATCTGGTGCAGATCATGGTGATTGGCCTGATCGGTATTGTGCTTGGGCTCATTCTGGCGGCGATTATTCCGTTTGCTGCTGGAATAGTGCTGGCCAATTATCTGCCGGTCGCCGGTGGCGGCGGCTTCTTTCCCGGCGCGTTGGCGCTCGCCGCCGTCTTCGGCCTGATCACCACGCTCGCCTTTGCGATCATTCCGCTCGGTCGCGCCCGCGATATTCCGGCGACGGCCCTGTTCCGCGAGCAGGGCTTTGAGCAGCGTGGTCTGCCACCGCTGCTTTATCTGGGGCTGGCGGTTCTGCTGATTGCGGCTCTCGCCGCTCTGGCGCTTTACGTTGCCTATGACCGGCGGATTGCGGCGATCTTCATCGTCTCGGCCATTGCTGCTTTCGGCGTGCTGCGGCTTGTGGCCGATGGCATACGCTGGCTTGCCCGCCGCGCACCGCGTGTGCGCTCGACGGCGCTTCGGCTTGCAGTCGGCAATATTCACCGTCCCGGTGCGCTGACGCCTTCAGTGGTGCTTTCGCTCGGCCTCGGCCTTACGCTGATGGTGGCGATTGCGCTGATCGATGGTAATCTGCGCCGTCAGGTCACTGAGAATATTCCGGCACAGGCGCCGGACTTCTTTTTCGTCGATATCCAGAACCGCGACATTGGCGATTTCACCAAACTGGTGAGCGGTATCGTGCCAGACGGCAAGCTCACCTCCGGCCCGATGCTGCGTGGGCGTATCGTGGCTTTCAACGGCACCAATCTCCGCGACATGACCATTCCGCCTGAGGCGGCATGGGTTCTGCGCGGCGACCGCGGCATTACATTTGCCGACAAGGTGCCGGATAACTCGACGCTGAGCGAAGGTGAATGGTGGCCTGCCGATTATAGCGGTGAGCCGCTGGTCTCTTTCTCCGAACGGGAAGGCAAGGAACTGGGCCTGAAGCTTGGAGACAAGGTGACGGTCAATGTGCTGGGCCGCAACATCACCGCAAAGATCGCGAGCTTCCGTCAGGTGCAGTGGGAAACGCTGGCGATGAATTTCGTCATGGTGTTTTCGCCCAACACCTTTGCCGGTGCGCCAGCGACATGGCTTGCAACGCTCACCATTCCGGACAACCAGAAAAACCGCGCGCCCGATGTGCTCCGACAAGTTACCAAGACATGGCCCGCTGTCACGACAGTCAGCGTGACCGATGCGCTCAATGTCGCCAATGATCTCATCAGCCAGCTTGCAACAGCCATTCGCGCTGCGGCTTCCATTGCGCTTGCCGCTTCGGTTCTGGTGCTGGGCGGTGCGCTGGCTGCGGGCAACCGCGCCCGGGTACACGATGCTGTCGTCCTGAAGACGCTGGGGGCCACACGCGGCACGCTGATTGCAGCCTATGTCATGGAATATATGCTGCTCGGTCTCGCGACAGCCCTTTTTGCACTTGCCGCCGGCAGTGCGGCTGGCTGGTATGTCGTGGTGGAAATCATGAAGCTCAAGGCGAGCTTCCTGCCTGATGTGGCGCTGATGACCGTGGCGGTTGCGCTGGTGCTGACGGTCGGTTTCGGATTGGCCGGTACATGGCGCGTGCTGGGCCAGAAGCCTGCACAAGTGCTCCGGACTATATGAGCGATTTGTAATGTGGGGGGCTCAAAAAGCATAAGCCATTGGATCGTATGGAGAATGCGGTTCGGTTTTTCGCCGTGACCCTCGCGTTTTTTTACAGGCGGTACTTGTACGTGAGGGCCATAATCCCCATAATGTCAGGCAGGCATGCTGGAGTCCCGCCAGCGGCGCCTGGCGGCGGCTCGCCGGAATGAGCGCCCCGACACCGGACGGGACATGGCAAGAGGATTTAAGTCATGGCTGACTTTCGCAATATTCAGGCGCAGCAGAGGCCCGTAGGCGGCGCTCGCGCCGATGCAGGCATCGATCAGGGTCTGCGCAGCTATATGCTGGGCGTCTATAACATGATGGCTATCGGCCTGGCCGTTACCGGCCTTGCTGCATTCGCCGTTGCGGCACTCGCAACGACGACGGACCCGTCCGCAGCCGTCGCGCAGCTTGCTAACGGCAAGATGCTCACGGGCCTTGGCGTCGCGCTCTACACCTCGCCGCTGCGCTGGGTGGTGATGCTTGCGCCGCTGGCGGCAGTGTTCTTCCTGAGCTTCCGCATCGAACGTCTTTCGGTCTCGACCGCTAACGCCGTCTTCTGGGGCTATGCAGCTCTCGTCGGCCTGTCGCTGTCGTCGATCTTCCTGGTCTTCACCGGCCAGAGCATCGTTCGCACCTTCTTCGTGACCGCCGCGTCCTTCGGTGCGCTGTCGCTCTATGGCTACACGACCAAGCGTGATCTGTCCGCTATGGGCTCGTTCCTGATCATGGGCCTGTTCGGTCTGATCCTGGCTTCGGTCGTCAATATCTTCCTCGGCTCCTCGGCATTGCAGTTTGCAATCTCGGTGATCGGTGTTCTGATCTTCGCAGGCCTCACCGCCTACGACACGCAGTCGATCAAGGAAATGTATTACGAAGGCGATGCTTCGGATACGCAGGGCCGCAAGGTCGTGATGGGCGCGCTGCGTCTCTACCTCGACTTCATCAACATGTTCACCTTCCTGCTGCAGTTCATGGGCAACCGTAACTAATCAGCAGAAGAAGCTGGAATGCGAAAGGGCAGCGGTAACGCTGCCCTTTTTGCTTTTGTCTGACGGTTTCATGATGCATGCTGGAAATGTGTAAAATCATTTCTCCGGTTCTGCCTCATGCCCATCGTTCGCGATTTCCTCCCCACCGACATCGATGCCATCACTGCGATCTATACCGAAGCCGTGCTGAACGGTTCCGGGTCTTATGAGGTTGAGCCGCCCTCGCGTGAAGATTTGCGACAGCGCTTTGAGGGCTTTGTCGAGCAGGGTTTCCCAATTCTGATTGCGGAAGAGGAGGGCGTGGTGCTGGGCTATGCCTATGCCAGCTATTTCCGCACCAGACCGGCCTATCGCTGGCTTGCGGAGGATTCGATCTATATCGCGCCAGAGGCCAAGAATAAGGGCGTCGGCAAGCTTCTCCTGCGCGAGCTGATCGAACGGGTAACGGTTTTGGGTTTCCGGCAACTATTGGCCGTCATCGGCGATGGTGAGAACAATATTGGTTCGGTACGGCTGCATGAAAGCCTAGGCTTCCAGCATTGCGGACGGATCGAGGGTTCAGGCTTCAAGCACGGGCGCTGGCTGGATACCGTGCTGATGCAGCTGTCGCTCAATGGCGGGCGCACGCTTGAGCCGGGCAGGATGCCGCTATCCTCATCCTGAGCGCGGCGACGTTCAGGCCTCGACGAGTTTCAGGCTCTTGTCAAAAACGCGCAGCACACGTTCCAGCTCATGGCCGCGCTTCATGATCAGCCCGCTTGCGGCGATAACCGAATAAGCACCCTGCTTTTGAGCCAGCTTGGGATTCTTCTCGATGCGGAACAGCGGAACCTCGCTGGCGCGCCGGAAGATGGAAAAGACGGCCCGGTCACTCAAATGGTCGATGGCGTAGTCACGCCATGCCCCGGCGGCAACCATCCGGCCATAAATGTTCAGAATCTTGCCAAGTTCATGCCGGTCGAAACTGATGGTGGAGGGGGTCGGTCTGGCGCGGTCGAGTGAGACGACCTTTGGCGACGCGGACGCGTTGGACGAGGATGATGAATCCTCACTTGCTGCGCTTGAAATATCCATGTCCTTCCTTTCAGCCCTGTGGGTGGCGAAGCGGCAGGCGCGTCTTCGCTGAAACGAAGCGCATGACAGTAGGGTGATGCTTTTGTGAAACAAATTCAAGTGCAGGCGGCGGCCCTGCTGTTCAATTGACCGGGATTTCCCTCATAAAACGCCAGATTCACTGCCTGTTTGATCGTGCATTAGTTGTTCACGAAAAACGAAAGTCTGTCTGGAATGGTGATCGTTGAACACATTTTCGCCTTGTCAGCTTCGCATTCCAGCCTGATTATGGCTTCAGCATCCACGTGTTGCCTGAGACGGTTCGGTTCGGGTATGTCCGACCCCAAGCCCCCCGCCCAAAGGACTGCCCGAGCCGAACCAACCTTCTTCGTCCGACCGTGCCGCAACACTGATACGGTCTCCAGATCTCCGAGACTGATACCCTTCCCGAAAAGTGACGACTATGTTCGATATCCGACAATGCTGCCGGATTTGAAAACTATGGTTTGTGCTGAAGCCGCCGCGGTCAGAGGCCGACTGGCGCTTTTTCCTTGAACATGGCCGCGCCATGGATGCGCCCGAGCGAATTGTCGTCCCTGGTTTCCTGCAGAATGACCGCGCAACCGGAAACATCCTTGCGTTTCAGTTCGGAAGCGGGGAGTTCGATTTTCAGCGCCTTGCCGTCCCACATGCCGATCGTGTTGATCTCGCTCACCGTGTTTCGGTAAGTGATATCCTGACCGGCATTCTCGCCTTCGGTGATCGGTATGGTCACCGCATCGCGGAAATAGAACAGCACCACATGCACCGGTGATTTCGGCTTTTCGCCAGCACCGATTTCGATGGACAAACGACCATCATCGAGCCGGTTGATTGCGACAGGCACAGTCAGCTTGTCGGCAGCGATCTGTGCGTTGATAGCCCCGCCATCGCGACCGTTGACCTCCGCCCGGCCGTTGATGATGGCCTGCGGCGTATAGATCATGCGCGCGTTGAAGGAATTGCGATAGGCATTCTGCCGGTCGGTATTATCCTGGGTAGCAAGCGTGTCGCGCCACCCCATATAATCCCAGTAATTGACGTGAAACGACAGCGCCAGCACGCTCGGATCATCGGCGAATTTGGCAAAATTATCGTCAGCCTTCGGGCAGGATTTGCAGCCTTGGCTGGTGAAAAGCTCGATAACGGCAGTCTTCTTCGGCGCAGCTTCAGCCAAAGCGGAGCCTTGCATGGAGACACAACCGGTGAAAGCCAGCCCCAGAACGGCGCATATGTTGCGCCAACCCGGCTGGAAATCGCCGGTCAGCCATGTGGCTGTTCCATAAAAAGAGGGCTGAGCGGTCACTTTAGTTTCATCCTGCACTAATTGATGATGACATCTATTATGTAGGAATTGCGTCGATCAATGGGAATTCACGTTGCGGTGAGATTCCGGGGCAAGTGTGCTCTATTTGCGTCATATCAATCCCGAAATGTCGAGATTCGCGCGCGAAAACCGCAAAAATGAGAGTTTCGGCGTTGAAACTGCCGGAAAATAAAAAAGCCGCCGGATTGCTCCGGCGGCTTTTTGTTTCAATCAGACGCTGATTATGCAGCGAGATCGCGCAGAACGGTCTGCAGAATGCCGCCGTTCTTCATGTAGTCCAGTTCGTCCAGCGTATCGATGCGGCAGATCAGCGGAACCTTCTTCACCGAGCCGTCGGCATAGGTGATGGAAGCGTCGACCTTCTGACGCGGACGCACATCGGCAAGACCTTCGATGGTGACGATTTCGTCGCCCTTGAGGCCAAGCGTCTGCCAGCTTGTGCCTTCCTCGAAGACGAAAGGCACAATGCCCATGCCGACGAGGTTGGAGCGGTGAATACGCTCGAAGGACTGAGCGATCACGGCCTTGACGCCGAGCAGATTGGTGCCCTTGGCAGCCCAGTCACGCGAAGAACCGTTACCGTATTCGACGCCTGCGAAGACGACGAGCGGCACGCCCTCGGCCTTGTACTGCATGGCAGCATCATAGATCGAGGTTTCTTCCTTCGACGGGTAGTGGATGGTGTAGCCGCCTTCACGTCCGTTTTCGCCCAGCATGTGGTTGCGGATACGGATATTTGCGAAGGTGCCGCGCATCATCACTTCATGGTTGCCGCGACGCGTGCCGTACTGGTTGAAGTCGGCAATGCCGACGCCATGGTCGATGAGATACTTGCCGGCAGGCGACTGAGCCTTGATGGAACCAGCAGGCGAAATGTGGTCGGTCGTGATCTTGTCGCCGAAGAGACCAAGAATACGAGCGCCCTTGACGTCGCCGATCTGACCTGCCGACTTGCCCATGCCGACGAAGTAAGGCGGGTTCTGCACATAGGTCGAGTTGTCGTCCCACGCATAGGTCTGGCCGGCAGGAACCTGAACAGCCTGCCAGTTGGCATCGCCCTTGAACACGTCTGCATATTTCTCCGAGAAGATTTTGCGGGTGACGTTCTTGGCGATGAATTCCTGGATTTCCTTCGAGGAAGGCCAGATGTCGCGCAGGAATACCGGGTTGCCGTTCTGGTCTTCGCCGAGCGGCTCCTTGGTCAGGTCCTTGGTGACCGTACCGGCAAGAGCGTGGGCGACAACGAGCGGCGGCGAAGCAAGGTAGTTTGCCTGCACGTCCGGAGAGACGCGGCCTTCGAAGTTACGGTTGCCGGACAGAACGGCAGCCGCGATCAGGCCCTTTTCGTTGATCGTCTTGGAGATCGGCGCAGGCAGCGGGCCGGAATTGCCGATGCAGGTCGTGCAGCCGAAGCCGACGAGGTTGAAGCCGAGTGCATCGAGATCCTTCTGGAGGCCAGCGGATTCGAGATAGGCGGCAACGACCTGAGAGCCGGGAGCCAGCGACGTCTTGACCCAAGGCTTGGTCTTGAGGCCCTTGGCGACGGCGTTGCGAGCCAGCAGACCGGCAGCAATCAGCACGCTCGGGTTCGAGGTGTTGGTGCAGGACGTGATAGCGGCAATCACCACATCGCCATGACCAAGGTCGAAGTCTTCGCCTTCAACGGCATAACGCGTGGTCTGGCCGGTGGTCTTCTTGTACTCGTTTTCCAGCGAGGTTGCGAAACCGGAACCGATGTTTTCCAGCGGAATACGGCCTTCCGGACGCTTCGGACCGGCCATCGACGGAACGACGTCGGCCATGTCGAGTTCGAGAATGTCGGTGAAGACCGGATCGGCTGCACCCTTGTCGCGCCACATGCCCTGCGCACGGCAGTAAGCTTCAACCAGCTCGATGCGATGTTCGTCGCGACCGGTGGTGTTCATGTAGTTCAGCGTTTCACTGTCAACCGGGAAGAAGCCACAGGTTGCGCCATATTCCGGGCCCATATTGGCAATGGTCGCACGGTCGGCCAGCGTCATGTTTTCGAGGCCTTCGCCGAAGAATTCGACGAACTTGCCGACAACGCCCTTCTTGCGCAGCATCTGCGTGACGGTGAGCACGAGGTCGGTCGCGGTGACACCTTCCTTGACCTTGCCGGTCAGGCGGAAGCCGATAACTTCCGGCAGAAGCATGGAAACCGGCTGGCCGAGCATGGCAGCTTCAGCTTCGATACCGCCCACGCCCCAGCCCAGAACGCCAAGGCCGTTGACCATGGTCGTGTGGCTGTCGGTGCCGACGCATGTGTCGGGATAGGCAACGGTTTCGCCGTCTTCTTCCTTGGTCCAGACTGCCTGGGCCAGATATTCGAGGTTTACCTGATGGCAGATGCCGGTGCCAGGAGGAACAACGCGGAAGTTCTGGAACGCCTGCTGGCCCCACTTCAGGAAGCGGTAGCGTTCGCCGTTGCGCTGATATTCGAGGTCCACATTGGCCTTGAACGCGCTTGGATTGCCGAATTCGTCAACGATGACCGAGTGATCGATAACCAGATCTACGGGCACGAGCGGATTGATCTTCTCCGGGTCGCCGCCGAGCGCCTTGAGGCCGTCGCGCATGGCTGCAAGGTCGACAACGGCTGGAACGCCGGTGAAGTCCTGCATGAGAACGCGGGCTGGGCGGTAGGCGATTTCTGCGCCGGCTTTGCCGCGGTCGGCAAGCCACTTGGCAACAGCTTCGATGTCCGACTTCTTAACGGAGCGGTCGTCCTCGAAGCGAAGCAGGTTCTCAAGAAGAACCTTCATGGAGAAAGGAAGCTTGGAAACACCCTCGAGGCCGTTCTTTTCGGCTTCGGTCAGGCTGTAATAGACATAGTCTTTACCACCTACGGTGAGGGTCTTGCGGCATTTGAAGCTGTCAATGTGTGACACTGCATTCGTCCTTATGCTACTGGCCGGAAAACCAGGACGAACGCCTAGGCTAGCGTTTCAAGGACGCGCCAAGGTGCGGGTGCAGTCATTTCCGCTGTCCGTCCCGAAGCCTGGGGCCCGAACTTTTTATTGCGGGTGCCAGGTGTTGAGATCGGCCAAAAATGGTTTCCACGCCGACCGCTGGCGTGGTAGCTGCTATATAGAGAGTTTCCTAAAACGATTCCAGACTGAATCTCGTGAATTCGCCTGCTTGCGGCGAAATGTTGCGATCCTCCCGGTTGTTCCATCGAGCTGGGAAGCGGTTGGTTTTTGAGGAGAGAAAATGCGGCTTGAGGCCGAAAATCTGGGCGGCGAACGGGGCGGCGAGACAATCTTCTCCAACGTTTCTTTCACGCTCGATAGCGGGGAGGCGCTGGTGGTCACCGGCCCGAACGGGTCAGGCAAATCCACCTTGCTGCGGATCATCTGCGGCTTGCTCGCGCCCGAAGAGGGGCGGATCGAACTGACCGAAGGCGGTGCATCACTGCCGGTGCAGGCAGCCTGCCATTATCTCGGCCATCAGAATGCGATGAAACCGGCCTTGAGCGTGCGCGAGAATCTCTTGTTCTGGCAGCGCTTTAACGGTCAGGACACCACTGCGCCGCTGCTTGAAGTCGATGAGGCGCTGGAAGCCGTCAATCTGCCCGGCGTTGAACATCTGCCCTTCGGCTATCTCTCCACCGGACAAAAGCGCCGTGTTTCCATTGCCAAGCTTCTGGTCAGCTATCGTCCGCTATGGATTGTCGATGAGCCGACGGCAGGTCTCGACAAGGCATCCGAAGCGCGCTTTGCCGGGCTGATGCACGACCATCTGCAACAGGGCGGCATGATCATTGCTGCCACGCATATTCCGCTGGGACTGGAAGCAATTTCAGGGAAAGTGGAGGCCGGTTTCCCGTCAGAAACTGCGATAGTCAGAAATATTTCTATCAAGTCGCTCGATATGGCCGGTTTCTCGCATGAGGCCTTTTGATGCTGGCGCTGTTTCTTCGCGACATGCGCTTGAGCTTTCGCGCGGGTGGCGGTGCGCTGGTCGGCATATTGTTCTTTCTCGCCGTCATTTCGGTGATGCCATTTGGCGTCGGGCCTGACCTCAATCTGCTGGCGCGGATCGGTCCGGCCATGTTGTGGATCGGCGCCTTGCTGGCGACGCTGCTTGGGCTTGACCGGCTGTTTCAGGTTGACCGCGACGATGGCTCTCTCGATCTTCTGCTGATCGGCTCTGACCGGCACATGCTGGCGCTCACGGTGCTGGTCAAATGCATTGCCCATTGGGCGTCAAGCGTGTTGCCGCTGGTGATCGCGTCGCCCATGCTCGGCCTTTTCATGAATATGGATGCAGCGGCAATAGGCGCTACGACCTTGACGCTTCTGGTCGGCACGCCTGCCATTGCCTTTGTCGGCGCAGTGGGGGCGGCGCTGGCGGTGGCCTTGCCGCGCGGCGGACTGCTTGTTTCCGTCATCGTGCTGCCGCTCACCATACCGGTCCTCATTTTTGGTGTATCTGCTTCTTATGGAGCGACGGTAGACAACGCCCCCTTTCTGGCTCCATTTCTGGTTTTGTCCGCGCTCACGCTGTTTTTCGCGGTGCTGGGGCCGCTGGCCGCGAGCGCCGCGCTCAAGAATTCGGCGGATTGAACATGATCCCGAAAAGTGGGAACCGGTTTTCGGTGGTCATCATGTTCGGCGGATTGACGCAGTTGATTACGGTCAATTGAACGGCATAAGGGGGGAGGTTAAGTATAGGTCATGACGAAAGACGCAGTGAAAACCGCAAGCTGGCTCGATATGGCCAACCCCACCCGCTTCCTTGCCTTTGCGGGCAAGGTTTTGCCGTGGCTGTCGGCGCTTGCCGTTCTGTTCCTTGTCGGCGGTCTCGCCATGGTCTTCCTGTCGCCAGACGATTACCAGCAGGGCCTCACGGTCCGCATCATGTATATTCATGTGCCTTTCGCATGGCTTTCCATGATGTGCTATTCGATCATGGCTGTGTCCGCACTGGGAACGCTGGTCTGGCGGCATCCGTTGGCCGATGTCTCGATCCGGGCCGCCGCGCCGCTTGGTGCCGTGTTCACGGCCTTGGCGCTGGCTACGGGTTCGCTCTGGGGCAAACCCATGTGGGGCACATGGTGGGTGTGGGACGCACGCCTGACCTCGGTTTTCGTGCTGTTCCTGATGTATCTTGGCATTATCGCTCTGTCGCGCGCCTTCGCCGATCCGGCCAAGAGCGCCAAGCCTGTGGCCGTGCTGACGCTGGTCGGCTTCATCAATATCCCGATCATCAAATTCTCGGTCGACTGGTGGAACACGCTGCACCAGCCAGCGTCGGTTTTCCGCATGGGCGGGCCGACCATCGATGCATCCATGTTGCGTCCGCTGTTCGTGATGGCGATTGGTTTCACGCTGCTGTTCTTTGCGCTGCATATGATGGCGATGCGTAACGAAATCTGGCGCCGCCGCGTGGCTTCGATGAAGAAGCTGGCCGCCCGCAACGCCGATCGCAAGCGCAGCAAACAAATCCAGGAAGAGGGCGCGGTATGAGCAATCATCTCGGCTTCGTCGTGGCTGCATATGGCATCACAATCGTGGCGCTTGTCCTGACCGTTGGGTGGATATTCATCGATCAGCGTATCCAGAAAAACGAGCTGAAGCGGCTTGAGGCGCAGGGCGTGCGCCGCCGGTCCTCGAAGCCAGCCGGGTCGGCACAATGAGTGAGGCCACGCAAAAACCTGCTGCGCCGAAAAAGCGTGCCAAATGGGTAGCGCTTCTGCCTCTGCTGGTCTTTGTGGGGCTGGCTGCCGTCTTTGCCGTGCAGCTTTTGTCCGGCAAGGATAGCTCGGCCATTCCATCCGCGTTGATCGGCAAGCAAGCACCGCAAACCAATCTCCCGGCAGTCGAAGGCCTGATGCGCGACGGGGTTCCAGTGCCGGGCCTCAACAGCGAAGATTTCAAAACGAGTCCGGGGGGCAAGCTGACACTGGTGAATGTCTGGGGATCGTGGTGCGTTCCCTGCCGCCAGGAGCACCCGCTTCTGATGGAAATCGCCAAGGATAGCCGCATTCGTCTGGTGGGCCTCAATTATAAGGACCAGCCTGAAAATGCCCGCCGTTTTCTGGGCGATCTCGGCAATCCCTTTGCCGCCGTCGGTGCCGACCGTGCGGGTCGTTCAGCCATCGAATGGGGTGTCTATGGCGTGCCTGAAACCTTCCTCGTCGGCCCCGATGGCAAGATCATCTACAAGCATGTCGGACCGTTTACGCCGGAGTCGGTGCGTGATGATCTGATGCCTGCGGTGGCGAAGGCTGTGCAGTAATCTACGGAGGTTGCTGCGCTGCTCTTTTCCCTCATCCTGAGGAGGGGCCCTGAGCTTGCGAAGGGAACCGTCTCGAAGGGTTTGAGGGGGTGAAGCAACCGGTTTACAACGGGCCAAAATGAAAAAGCCCCGCATGTGCGGGGCTTTTGCTTTTCTTATTATCAAATCAATCCGGCAATTTCCGAACCGCACCCTTCGCAGCACTCGTTGCCATGGAGGCATACGCCTTCAGCGCGGTTGAAACCTTGCGCTTGCGCTCTTCAAGCGGTTTCCAGCCTGTTGCTTCCTGCTCGGCGCGGCGTTCGGCCAGCGTCGCATCGTCCACGGCGAGGTGGATCTTCCGGTTCGGAATGTCGATATCGATGATATCGCCTTCGCGCACCAGACCGATCGTGCCGCCTTCGGCCGCTTCCGGCGAAACGTGGCCGATGGAGAGGCCCGACGAACCGCCCGAGAAACGACCGTCGGTGATCAGCGCGCAGGCCTTGCCCAGACCCTTCGACTTCAGATAGCTGGTCGGGTAGAGCATTTCCTGCATGCCGGGACCGCCGCGCGGGCCCTCATAGCGGATCAGCACAATGTCGCCAGCCTTGATCTTGCCGTTCAGAATACCGAGCACAGCCGTATCCTGACTTTCGAAGATGCGCGCCGGGCCGGAGAACTTCAGGATGGATTCATCCACGCCTGCTGTCTTCACGATGCAGCCGTCTTCGGCCAGATTACCGTAAAGCACGGCCAGACCGCCGTCCTGACTGAACGCATGTTCCTTGGAGCGGATGACGCCCTTTTCGCGGTCGGTATCGACGCTGTCGAAGCGGCGTTCCTGGCTGAAAGCCACCTGCGTCGGCACGCCGCCGGGCGCAGCCGAGTAGAACTTGTGCACCATTTCGCTGTTGGTGCGGGTCACGTCCCAATGATCCAGCGCCTTGGCAACAGTCTGGCTGTGCACGGTCGGCAGATCGGTATTGATCAGGCCTGCCTTGTCGAGCTGGCCGAGGATGCCCATGATGCCGCCTGCACGGTGCACATCTTCCATGTGAACCGTGTTGTTGGCAGGCGCGACCTTGCAGAGCACCGGCACGCGGCGCGACAGGCGGTCGATATCGGCCATGGTGAAATCGATTTCGGCTTCCTGTGCGGCGGCGAGAAGATGCAGAACCGTGTTGGTCGAGCCGCCCATGGCGATGTCGAGCGTCATGGCATTTTCAAAGGCCGGGAAGCTTGCAATCGAGCGCGGCAGCACGCTTTCGTCGTCCTGCTCGTAATAACGGCGGGCGAGATCGACGACCAGATGACCGGCTTCCACGAAGAGGCGCTTGCGGTCGGCATGGGTTGCGAGCGTCGAGCCATTGCCCGGCAGCGACAGGCCGAGCGCTTCGGTGAGGCAGTTCATCGAGTTCGCGGTGAACATGCCCGAGCACGAACCACAAGTCGGGCAGGCGGAGCGTTCAATCGTCTTGACCTGCTCGTCGGTATAGTGATCGTCAGCGGCGGCGACCATGGCGTCGACAAGGTCGAGCTTCTTGACCTGATCGTCCCAGATCACCTTGCCTGCTTCCATCGGTCCGCCCGAAACGAACACGACCGGGATATTGAGGCGCAATGCGGCCATCAGCATGCCGGGGGTGATCTTGTCGCAATTGGAAATGCAGACCATCGCATCGGCGCAATGGGCATTGACCATATATTCGACCGAGTCGGCGATGAGTTCGCGCGACGGCAGCGAATAGAGCATGCCGTCATGGCCCATGGCGATGCCGTCATCGACCGCGATGGTGTTGAATTCCTTGGCGACGCCGCCAGCGCTTTCGATTTCGCGCGCGACGAGCTGGCCGAGATCCTTGAGGTGAACGTGGCCCGGCACGAACTGCGTGAACGAGTTCACCACAGCAATAATCGGCTTGCCGAAATCCTCATCCTTCATGCCGGTGGCGCGCCATAGGCCGCGCGCACCCGCCATATTGCGGCCGTGGGTGGTTGTTCGCGAACGATAAGGAGGCATTTTCTGACCTTTTAGGAATTAAACCGGAGCGATTTCATCCGAACCGCCCCATCCATTGATAGTAACCCATTTCCTGTCACAAAACCGTATCACGCTTTTGCTGGAAACATTCTAACTTCATTGCCGATATGACAGAACCCCTTGCAGCAGGCAAAGCGCAAATTGCCCCATATTGCCAGTGGCGGGACCAATTGCAGGTTTACAAACAACGAAAAGGGTTCCGGTGTGCGACAGCTTTCGCAGGCACAGGCAACCCCAATCTAGCAGGTTCTTGTTATAATGCAAAAGAATTCAGGCTTAAAACGTAACGAAATTGCTTGAACTCAGTTTGTGGCCATTGCCATGGCGGTATCAAGCAGGGCGTTCGCTGTCTTCATACGCTGTTCCGCATCGGCACGAAACTCCGGCGGCAGGCGGTCCGGATGGTTGTTGGCAGCAAAGCTCCGGCGCAGACGCTGTAGCTCAGTGCGCTTCAAACCGGGGCGAAGATCAAGCTCGCGCCTTATAGCATCCGGTGACTGGTTTTGCATGCGTGCTGCGATTTCACGCCGCTCTGTTTCAAGAAGGGTCTCAGGCCGCTCTGTCTCCGCGCTCTTTTCCTCAAGGTCAAAGAGGGGAGCGAGATCGACTTCCGGTCGCGATGGTGCGGCACTATCGCTAAACCCTGCGGAGAAAACCGCCGATGCGAGATTGATCTGCGGCCGGATCACGGTTTCTTCCTGACCGGAGCTTGCTTCGGCTTCTTTCAGGACAGTTGCAAAATCCGGGAAGGCCTGCCGCATCGGTCTCAGCGCGCCGCAACGGCCGAAAGGGCGGTGGCCAGTGTGCGGGTCAGTATGATGGGCGGGATCGGCTTCTGGAAGACCGGCACTTCGGGATAGCGCGCTGCGAGTTCAGCGGGCAGTCCGCCGCCTGTATGGATGACGACGAATGTGTTGCGGCTTTTCAGCCGGTCGAGAATAGGTTCGACATTGCCGTCAGCCAGATTCACATCGAGGATGGCGGCGTCGACTTCGTTTCTGCTGATGAGATCCATCGCCTGCCGGACAGTGCCGACCGGACCGACAACCGTCCCGTTCGCATCTTCCACAGTCGCGGCAACGTCGAGAGCGACGAAAATTTCGTCCTCCACAACCAGTATGCGCCGCTGTTCAAGATCGTTCATCACTGTCTTTCACCTCTACGGGAGCCCACGTTGCGAGGCCCGCGCTTCCATTCAGAAAATGCGCGAACACTAAGGGTGGTTCCCTTCGCTGCATGATAATTCACTTATGGTGAATCAAATCTTTACCGCAGGAAGAGGTCCCGAAGACAATCAGCCGATGTTTAGCCGATACTCAAAATGCTGTGAAAGTCAGCGTGGTCAGGGAACGCACGATATTGGGAATGTTGAGCACGTTCTCATTGATGAATTTGCCGATATCGTGGTCCTCGGTGACGTAGATTTTCGCCAGCAGGTCGAATTCGCCGCTGGTCGAGTAAAGCTCGGACACGATCTCGCGCTGAAAGAGAGTGTCGGCAACCTCATAGGTTTTGCCGGGAGCGCACTGCAGTTGCAGGAAAACGGGCTTCATGTCTCTACCTTTCGCATCGGATGGCGGCGTTCGAGGTTTCAAACACGGTCGGGCAGGCGAAATCAAGAGCCATTGCGTGATAGAACCTGCCCACTTGCTGCAAATTCTGTTCGAAACCTGATCGACCGCATGACCAAAAGCTGTGGTCAAAAGGAGCGATGGGTCACAATTGCTCTGGTAATATATCAATTTCAGGTGATGATCGGCTTTGCGTCCCAAATCGCTGTTATAGTCCCGCGCTCTGCGTCGGAGTACAATTTTCACCCTACACCGATGCATTTGCGAGGAGTATCCGAAGGTCTCATGAAATTTATGTCTGTTCTGTCCCCGGCTTTTGCCGTCGCTTGCCTTGTCTCTCTGGTTTCGATGGCTTTGCCGGCTTCCGCAATGAATGCTTCTGAAAAAGCGCAGCTCGAAAAGCTCGATCCAGATACCCGTCTGGAGCAGCGTTGCGATGTGGAGGCCATGGAGCGGATAACCCGCGAACAGAATAAATTCTCGGTCGACAAGGTGCTGGCCTACGCTTTTTCCGATCCGGTGACGCAGAAAAACTCCATCGATGCAGAAGGCGCTGCATTCCGCAGCCGCGAGCGCTGGTACAAGCTCGCCTTCACCTGCAAGACCGATGACGAGCACATCAATATCACGTCGTTCAAATATGATATTGGCGACGAAGTCCCCGAAGACCAGTGGGACAAGCACTATCTGGTGCCTTGATCGGGCCCCGCTTCCTTTTACTCTAGCGAATTTTCATTCGAACGGCTGATCCAGCCTGTTGCAGGCGGGGCAGGCGCGCGCGACCAATGATCCCGAATATATTGGGCCCGAATATATTGGGATTGCCTGCCTGTGCGATGTGTGGTCTCACTGTATTAATTATTGCTAAACTTATAATAATAATCGGTTTTCTGGATATGACGCTTAATATCACCGTTGCATTTATCGTTGTCGGCTTGCTGTTTTGCTATCTCAAATGCCGCAAGCTTGGCCTTGTTTCTATTGCCATCGGCATTGTTCTTTATGGCGCAATCGCATCGGCAATTCTGCCTGATTTTCTGATGCAGCGCTTGCAGTCGCCTTATTCATCAAGGCTGCCATCGCCAATCCAAGACAACACCGCCTTTATCATTTTCGGCATGGGGACGCAGACGGTCACCGAGCGTGGTGAGAAAGTGGTTGAGCCACTTGCCTTTTCTTATGGGCCGATTCTTGCCGCTGCGGGCATGAACCATCAATGTGTCGCGAGCGCTTTGAAGTGCACCTTTATTGTCAGCGGTGCGGATGTGGCCGGGACGGGTGTAACCGAGGCAGCGTCAATCGCCGCACAACTGGTGAAGGCAGGCGTCGATCCCGCGTCCATTTTGTTGGACGGGAAGAGCCGAAACACCTGGCAGAACGCCAAAAATACCGCTGCAATTCTGCGCGCGATCAAGCCTGCCAAAGTCGTGCTGTTGCAGAATGCACCGATCATCAAGCGTGACCTCCTGTATCTGGCGCATTTCGGCGTGACGCCTGAGCCGGTCGCGGCTGGCTTTCTGACGGCAGCGCATACCAATATGTCTTCGGCTGGCCTCTATTTTCTGATAACCGATCTGGCGCTGCATGAAGCCATGGGCATCTGGCGCTACGACTTTTACAATTACATGGGCTGGAACGAGCCGAAACAGCCACCTCTTGTGTTGAACGCAGCTTCGGCGGCGATTCCTGCCCCTGCCCAGTGAGTTATTGATGCTACGTCCGGCGTGTTTCCATGGGGTGGCGGAAAAAATATCCCCGAAATATCCTCAAAAGGGAGTAGATTTTTCGAAGCCGTTTTAAATTTCGGTGAGGTTGTGGCATCCTGTCGTCAAAGACCTCTGATACTGTCCTGACCAATGGATACTCGAGGGATAACCCGTGGGGGGACCCAAAGGAAACAATGGAGGCGGTCGTGAAATTATCGAAACTTTCACTCACTTTGGCGGCATTGGTGGCAGCGGCATCGCTGGCTGGAACCGTTCAGGCAAGCCATGCGGATCAGACGCTTCTGAATGTGTCCTACGATCCAACGCGTGAGCTGTACAAGGATTACAATGCGGCCTTTGCGGCGCATTGGAAGAAGGAAACCGGCGAAACTGTCACCATCCGCGCATCGCATGGCGGTTCGGGTGCACAAGCCCGTTCGGTGATCGATGGCGTCAAGGCCGATGTCGTCACGTTGGCGCTCGAAAGCGATATCGACGCGATTGCGGAGCGCACGGGCAAGATCGATAAGGAATGGCGCAAGCGCTTGCCGAACAATTCGTCACCCTATACGTCGACCATCGTTTTTCTGGTGCGCAAGGGTAACCCGAAGGCCATCAAGGATTGGGGCGATCTGGTGAAGGATGGCGTGGAAGTCATCACGCCGAACCCGAAGACCTCCGGCGGCGCACGCTGGAACTATCTTGCCGCCTGGGCCTGGGCCTATAAGCAGTATGGCGGCGACGAACAGAAGATCAAGGATTACATCGCTGATCTGTTCCGCCACGTTCCGGTGCTCGATACCGGCGCACGCGGCGCGACGACCAGCTTTGTGCAACGCCAGCTGGGCGATGTGCTGCTAGCCTGGGAAAATGAAGCCTATCTCTCGGTTGCCGAATTTGGTGAAGACGCGTTCGATATCGTCGTGCCGCCACAATCGATCCTGGCTGAACCGCCGGTCGCGGTTGTTGACAAGAACGCCGAGGAAAATGGCACCACAAAGCTGGCGCAGGCCTATCTCGAATATCTCTATTCGCCGGAAGGTCAGGCCATCGCGGCCAAGCATTTCTACCGTCCGTCGAAGCCTGATCTGATCCCGGCTGACCAGCAGCGCAAACTTCCCGACTTGACGCTGGTCACCATCGATGATCCGATTTTCGGCGGTTGGGCCAAGGCACAGCCTTACCATTTCGGTGACGGAGGCACGTTCGACCAGATCTACAAGCCTGGCAAATAAGAGGCAGCCATTTCGGGGAGCCGCGGCAGACGCGGCTTTCCGTTTAATGCGCAATAAGAGCACAGTCAGCCCGCAAGAACCGGAGCTGATATTTGCAGCCACTGAAAAAGGGAACAAAACAACAGCATGTCTTCGCTCCCTGCACGGGCCAGAGCAGGGTTTCACTTTCGTAAGCCGAGCGTCATTCCAGGTTTCGGACTGACGTTCGGTTTCAGTGTTGCCTATCTGACTCTTCTCATTCTCATCCCGCTGGCAGCCCTCGTGCTGCGCTCCACCGATGTCGGTTTCGCCGGTTTCTGGCGGCTCATCACCGATGATCGCACGCTGAAGGCGCTCGAAACAAGCTTTGGAACGGCGTTTATCGCCGCTCTGGTCAATGTGGTGTTCGGCGTCATTCTGGCCTGGGTCCTGACCCGCTATCGCTTTCCCGGCCGCCGCGTCGTGGATGCGATTGTCGATATTCCCTTTGCATTGCCGACAGCAGTTGCCGGTATTGCGCTTGCGGCCATCTACGCACCGAATGGCTGGATTGGTAGCCTGTTTGCGCCCTTTGGCATCCGCATCGCCTTCACGCGTCTCGGCATTGTGATCGCGCTGATCTTCATCGGCCTGCCATTCGTGGTGCGCACCGTGCAGCCGATCATGGAAGAAATCAGCCGTGAGGTTGAAGAGGCAGCGGCGACGCTTGGTGCTTCGCGTTTCCAGACCATCTGGCGCGTGCTCCTGCCGAGCCTTCAGCCTGCCATTCTGACCGGCTTTGCGCTCGCCTTCGCGCGCGGCGTGGGTGAATATGGCTCGGTCATCTTCATTGCGGGCAACACGCCTTATGTATCGGAAATTACGCCGCTGCTGATCGTGGTCAAGCTGGAGGAGTTTGACTACGCCGGTGCGACAGCGCTGGCCACCATCATGCTGGTGCTATCCTTCGCGATGCTCTTGCTCATCAATCTCATTCAGGCGCGATCAAGAAAGAAATACGGCTATGGCGAATGAAAAAAAGCGCGCCAGCCGTAGTGCTGTGACCGAAAGCCGACCGACGCGCATCATCCTGATCGCGCTCGCGCTGGCGTTTCTGGCTCTCTTCCTGATTCTGCCGGTGATTGCAGTCTTTGTCGAAGCATTCCGCAAGGGCCCCACGGCCTATGTCGAGGCCTTGCTGGAGCCAGACGCCTGGTCGGCAATCAGACTCACTTTGACTGTCGCGGCCATCGCCGTGCCGCTCAATCTGGTCTTCGGCGTTGCCGCCGCCTGGGCAATCGCCAAGTTCGAATTCAAGGGCAAGGCGCTCTTGACTACGCTGATCGATCTGCCGTTTTCGGTGTCGCCGGTGATTTCCGGTCTGGTCTTCGTGCTGCTGTTTTCCAGCCACAGCCTGCTCGGGCCCTGGCTGGAGCAACATGGCATCCAGATACTCTTCGCGGTGCCCGGCATTGTGCTGGCGACGGTTTTCGTGACGTTTCCGTTTGTAGCGCGTGAATTGATCCCGCTGATGCAGGAACAGGGAACCGGTGACGAAGAAGCTGCGATTTCGCTTGGCGCCAACGGCTGGCAGACATTTCGCTATGTCACGCTGCCGAACGTCAAATGGGGCCTCCTCTATGGCGTTCTGCTTTGCAATGCGCGCGCCATGGGTGAATTCGGCGCCGTATCCGTGGTATCGGGCCGCATTCGCGGTCTCACCAATACGATGCCTTTGCATGTGGAAATTCTCTATAACGAGTATAACTTCGTCGCGGCATTCGCGGTGGCCTCGCTTCTGGCCCTGCTTGCGCTTCTGACGCTGGCGCTCAAGACAATCCTCGAACTGCGCTATAGCGATGAGCTGGCGGGCAGCAACGGGCACTGAAAACAATCTGGGATGCTGATCCCATGCGCTTGAACGCGCTTGAAAGAACGATGGCCGCGAAGCGGCAGGGGAAAGGATTGGGAATGGAAGTTCGTGTTGCCGATGTGCGTAAAGAGTTCGCCCGTTTTCCGGCTTTGCATAATGTGTCGCTGGATATCCGTTCTGGCGAACTGATCGCGCTGCTCGGCCCTTCCGGTTCGGGCAAGACCACGCTGTTGCGTTTGATCGCCGGACTGGAAACACCGACCGAAGGTACGATTTTCTTCGGTGAGGAAGACGCCTCGCAGAAAAGCGTGCAGGAGCGCAATGTCGGATTCGTTTTCCAGCATTATGCGCTGTTCCGGCATATGACGGTTGCGGACAATATCGGTTTCGGCCTCAAGGTTCGTCCCGGTTCAACCCGTCCGGCCACCGCTGAAATCCGCCGTCGCGCACTGGAGTTGCTCGATCTGGTGCAGTTGCAGGGGCTTGAAAAGCGCTATCCCGCCCAGCTTTCGGGCGGCCAGCGCCAGCGCGTCGCGCTTGCCCGCGCCATGGCCATCGAGCCGAAGGTTTTGCTTCTCGACGAGCCTTTCGGCGCGCTCGATGCGCTGGTGCGCAAGGAACTGCGCCGCTGGTTGCGTGAAATCCACGACAAGACCGGCCACACCACGGTTTTCGTGACGCACGATCAGGATGAAGCGCTGGAACTGGCCGACCGCGTTGTGGTCATGAGTCAGGGACGCATCGAACAGGTCGGCACGCCGGATGAGGTCTATGACGATCCGAACTCGCCTTTCGTCTATGGATTCATCGGCGAATCCAGCACGCTTCCGGTGCGGGTCGAGAATGGCGAAGTCTGGCTGACGGATCGCAATATCGGCCTCACCGCCGAGGGCGCTGCAAGCGGCGAGGCGCAGCTCTATTTCCGCCCGCATGATGTCGAACTGCTCGACGGTTGTGGCGGCTGCATCGCTGGCACGGTGGTGGCAAGCCGCCGTTCCGGCGGCAAGCGGCGCGTGGAGCTTGAGGTGGGCGGCGCGCGGGAGCGCATCGAGATCGAAATTCCGGCGGAACACCCGGCTGCGGAGAAAAGCCGCATCGCGTTTCGCCCGCGCTACTGGAAGTTGTTTCCGGCAGGTGGCCCCGAAAAGGCTTCGGCGGGAACTTCGGCAAAAGTCGACGCCTGAATCGCGATTTTTGGTCCAATAAACTGACAAAAGGCGGCTGTCGCGCGGTGATTCTTGCGCGACAGCCGCTTTTTTTGTCCTGTCGGGCGTGAATGCGGGCGCGCGCGTAAATTTCCTGCTCGCTTACTCAGAGTGGTATTATTTTAAATTTCAATATGTTACGATTGTAAAAGGCCACGATTTTCATAACGCAACATTACTGTTCGGAAAGAATTGTGCGTTGCGATTTAAACGGTTTGAATATCAGCACAATGCGCCGTCGCATTTTGGCCAAAAGCGGGCGACATGCAGGGAACCGATCAAGGATACTGTCGTTTCCCTAGACTGAATCGAATTTAGTATCCACCGCCGCAGATTACTCATTTCCTTCGGAAAGGCTGTTAAGGCAGATGCCGGAATTGTCTTCTTCGCACTCCAATTCAACCTCAACCGAGAATACATCGTCAAAGCCACCCAAAACGAATAGTCCGATGGAGCCGAAATCCACCGGGCAGGGTGGTTCTGATCAGATTCCGCCGGAACAGCCATCACCGATCCGTGCTCTCTACAAGACAGAAGATGAGCTGCGTGTTCTGGCAAGCACCGTCGCCCGCGGGGAAAATATCCCGCTGCCGGGCTATCTGGCGTTTCCGTTCGATCAGCGCCTGTCCGAAAACGGCAAGCTGATCCTGCACGCCTATCGCGCGTCTGACGCTGCGTCGCGTGCGGGTGAGACCATTACGCCTGCCGCGCAATGGCTGCTCGATAACCATTATCAGATCGACAAGAATGTCCAGCAGGCCCGCCGCGATCTGCCGCGCCGCTTCATTCGCCAGTTGCCGCCCTATAAGGCGGTTGAGGGCATGCCGCGCATTTTCGCGCTGGCCTGGCTTTATGTCGCCCATACGGACAGCAATTTCTCGCTGAAAACCCTGACGGCCATCGTCCAGGGCTTTCAGGAAGTCGAGCCGCTGAAGATCGGTGAATTGTGGGCGCTGCCGTCCGCCGTTCGCTATTTCCTGATCGAGAATGCGCGCCGTCTGGCGCTGCGCGTCGACCGCGCCCGCAACATGCGCAATCTCGCCAACACGGCTGCCGACCGTATTGTGGTCGCCGATGGCGCAGAGCTGGATTCCGTTCTGGCGCAATATACGCAGGCCGCCCGCGACAGCACTTTTGCCACGCATCTTCTCTATCGTCTGCGTTCCGCATCCACTGACACCACGGCTGCTGCCAGCTGGCTGGAGCGGATTCTGGAGCAGGAAGGCAGCAACCCGGAAGACGCCATCGTCGAGGAACATGCGCGCCAGTCCACTGGCGGCGTGACGATGGGCAACATCATTCGCAGCCTGAAATCCATCGACGACGTGGATTGGGAAACCTGGTTCGAAACCGTCAACGAGGTTGATGCGATCCTGCGCGATCACAGCGATTTCGAACTCCTCGATTTCCGCTCGCGCAACGCCTATCGCGTGACGATTGAAAAGCTCGCCCGCTATTCGGATATGAGCGAAATCGATATCACCTGGGCAGCACTCAAGCTTGCCGAGGAAGGACAGCGCGCCGAGCAGGCAGGCCATCCGCAAGCCGAAGGCAAGGGGTCCATCGCCTATTATCTTTCGGGCGACGGTCGCAGCGAATTGGAGAAGGTCTGCGGTTACAAGGCGCCCTTTGGCGTCAAGGCGCTGCGCTTTTATCGCGGGCTTGGACTTCTCGGACTGTTCATCCCGACGGCGATCTTCACGATCCTCATTCTGCTGCTCGTCAACTACTGTATGAGCCGCGCTGGTCTTTCGACCGATCTGCGCACGCTGTTCACGCTGCTGGCGATCTTCCCGGCGATGGATGCGTCCTATTCGCTGTTCAATGCGCTGGTGCCGTGGTTTGTGCAGCCAACGCGTCTGATCGGCTTCGAATACAAGGAAGGCTTGCCTGAAGAAGCGCGCACGCTTGTTGCTGTGCCGACCTTCATCACCTCGCGTGATTCCATCGATGAACAGATTCGCAATCTGGAAGTCCATTATCTTACCAATCCGCGCGGCGAGATTTATTTCGCGCTGGTCAGCGACTGGGTGGATGCGAAGCAGGAAATCAAGCCTGCGGATATGGAAATCTACGAATATGCGCGTGAGGAAATCGCCAAGCTCAACGAGCATTATACGGGCGGCGACCAGCCGCGCTTCTTCCTCATGCATCGTCGTCGCCTGTTCAACGACAAGCAGAATTGCTGGATGGGCTGGGAGCGCAAGCGCGGCAAGCTGCACGAGCTGAATCTGCTTCTGCGCGGCGACCAGGATACGAGTTTCTTCCCGCCGGACGAGCGTCTGCCGAAGGAAATCAAGTATGTGATGACGCTGGACGCCGATACGCGTCTGACGCCGGAATCTGTCACCAATCTGGCCGGCAAGCTCAGCCATCCGCTGAACCGCCCGGTCATCGACGAAAAGACCGGCAAGGTCGTTCGCGGTTATGGCATCCTGCAGCCGCGCGTCACGCCGTCGCTGACCACCGGCGACGAAGCGTCGTTCCTGCAGCGCGTCTTCTCGGTCAATCGCGGCATCGACCCTTACGTTTTTGCGGTTTCCGACACCTATCAGGACCTGCTGGGCGAAGGCACCTTCACCGGCAAGGGTCTTTACGACATCGACGCCTTTGAGGCGGCGCTGAAGGACCGCGTGCCGGAAAACACGCTTCTCAGCCACGATCTTCTCGAAGGCGGCTATGCCCGCGCTGCTTTGGTCAGCGATGTGGAAGTCGTGGAAGATTATCCGACCGGCTACAATGTCGATGTGTCGCGCCACCATCGCTGGGCGCGCGGCGACTGGCAGCTTCTGCCATGGCTGTTCTCCACCAATCGCGGCGTCAGCGCCACGACCCGGTGGAAGATGGTCGACAATCTGCGCCGCTCGCTGAACCCGATCCTGTGGCTTCTCGCTGCTGTGGTTGGCTGGAGCGTGCTGCCGCTCGGTGCGGCTGCCGTCTGGCAGGCCTTCCTGATCGTCAGCATGTTCGTGGCGCCGACTTTCGGCATCGTCACCAATCTGATCCCGGTGAATATGGATTATTCGCTGAAGGGGCATGCGCAATCGGTACTAACCGATATTGCGCTCGGCACGGCAGATGTGGCGCTGCGCACCACCTTCATCGCGCATTCGGCCTTCCTGATGGCCGATGCCATTGCGCGCACGGTCTATCGCCTGTTCGTTTCGCGCCGCAATCTTCTGGAATGGCGCACGGCTGCTCAGGCCAAGACGTCACCCGACACGCTGCTGTTCTATTTCCAGCTCATGTGGCCAGCCATGGCCATTGCGGGTCTGGCGATCCTGTTCCCGCTTGCTGCGGAAAGCCATGCCGCGCTGATTGCAGCACCTTTTGCGGTGATCTGGTTCGTCTCGCCGCTGATCGCATGGCTGGTCAGCCGTTCGGCCAAGCCGCAGGACACACTTGAAGTTCTGTCGTCCGACAAATCGGATCTGCGCCGTTATGCGCGCCGGACATGGCGTTACTTCGCCGAGTTCGCCAATGAGGAAAACCATCATCTGCCGCCGGACAACTTCCAGGAAGATCCGGCGCCGATCCTGGCCCAGCGGACCTCGCCGACCAATATCGGCGTCTATCTTCTGTCGATTGTCGCAGCGCGTGATTTCGGCTGGATCGGCTTCGATGAAACGGTAGAGCGTGTCGAGGCGACCGTCGATACGCTGGAAAAGATGGAGAAGTATCAGGGCCATCTCTACAACTGGTACGAAACCAACACGCTGAACCCGATGCGCCCGCTCTATGTTTCGGCGGTCGATAGCGGCAATCTCGCCGGCCATCTGGTGACGCTGTCTTCGGCGCTCGAAGAATGGGCGGAAGCACCGTCCGTCTATGTGCAGGGCGATCTCGACGGCATCCTCGATGTCAACGACATCCTTGAGGAAACCATCGCGAATATCCCGGACGACCGCCGCATCCTGCGTCCGCTGCGTCGCCGTCTGGAAGAGCGTACAGCCAATTTCCGCCGCGCCGTGCGCACCATCAAGGAAGAACCGGAAACGGCATCCTTCCGCACGATCAACCTGTCGCTTTTCGCCAATGACATTGTGCGTCTGATGGAAGAACTCGACAGCGAGATCGAGACGCCCGCCAGCGGCGAAGCCAAGGAATGGGCGCGTATTCTGGTCGATACCTGCCAGGCGCATACCGATGACGCCATGGGTGAACGCGATACCGACGCACTGCGCGAACGCCTGCGCGATCTCGCAACCCGTTCGCGTCAGCTGGCCTTCGACATGCAGTTCGGCTTCCTTGAGCGCAAGGAGCGTCGCCTACTGTCGATCGGCTTCCGCGTGCAGGAAAACGAACTGGACGAAAGCTGCTACGATCTTCTGGCTTCCGAAGCGCGTCTGGCGAGTCTGTTCGCCATCGCCAAGGGCGACGTGCCGGTCGAGCATTGGTTCAAGCTGGGCCGTCTTTTGGTGCCGGTGGGCTGGAAGGGCGCTCTGCTCTCCTGGTCCGGCTCGATGTTCGAATATCTGATGCCGCCGCTGGTCATGTCCGAGCCGCTCGGTTCGCTGCTCGACCAGACCAACAAGCTCGTCGTGCAGCGCCAGATCGATTACGCGACCTCACGTGGTCTGCCATGGGGCATTTCGGAAGCGGCGTTCAATGCGCGTGATGCGCATATGAACTACCAATATTCCAATTTCGGCGTGCCTAATCTGGGTCTCCAGCGCGGCCTGTCGCGCAATGCAGTCATCGCGCCTTATGCGAGCCTGCTGGCATCGCAATATCAGCCAGCGGCAGCCGTGGCCAACCTCAAGCGTCTGGCCAAGCTTGGCGCGCTGGGCCGCTATGGCTTCCACGATTCCGTGGACTTCACCCCGTCGCGTGTTCGCGAAGGCGAAACCTGCGCGGTCGTGAAGAATTATTATGCCCACCACCATGGCATGGCGATCATCGCGGTCAACAACGTGATCTTCGAAGGCCGCATGCGTGAGCGTTTCCACTCCGATCCGGTGATCGAAGCAGCCGAACTGCTGTTGCAGGAAAAGGCGCCGCGCGAAATCCCGATGATCTACGCCAAGACGGAAAATCCGATGCGCGTGGATTCGGGCGGTTTCGACGATGCGCCGATGCGCATCATCGACAAGCCGTTCAAGGCGCCGCGCACCACGCATATGATGTCGAATGGCCAATATGCGCTGATGGTCACCGCCAATGGCTCCGGCTACAGCCGCTGGCACAATTGGGACATCACCCGTTTCCACGCCGATGCATCGGAAGACCTTCAGGGCTCCTTCCTGTTCCTGCGCGATATGGAAAGCGGCTACTGGTGGTCGGCAACTGGCGAGCCGGTGCGCAATCCGGACGAAGAAACCAAGACGGTCTTCACCGAAGACAAGGCGGAATTCTACAAGACCGCCGGTGACATCAAGACCGTCATGGAAGTGATCGTCTCGTCGGAATATGACGGTGAGGGCCGCAGGCTCGACATCATCAATACGTCCGCGCGTGACCGCATCATCGAAGTTACCTCTTATGAGGAACTGGTGCTGACCGACAAGGACAGTGATGCCGCCCATCCGGCCTTTGCCAAGATGTTCGTCGAAACCGAGATCGCCGATAACGGTTCGACCATCTATGCCAAGCGCCGCAAGCGCGCGCCGTCCGATCCGGATATCCATGTGGCGCATTTCGTCACCGATCTGACCGGCGCTGTCCGTGAAACCGAGGTCGAAACCGACCGTCGCGCCTTCATCGGTCGTGGCCGCAGCCTGCGCGATGCGATCGCGTTCGAACCGGGTGCGAAGTTTACTGGCAGCCAGGGCTGCGTGCTCGACCCGATTGCTTCGGTGCGCACACGCGTTCGCGTTCCGGCGCACAAGAAGGTGAGCCTTGTTTTCTGGACCTTCGCCGGTGGCAGCCGCGATGCGGTGGAACATGCCGTGGCGATGCATCGTCATCCGGAAAGCTTTGCCCGCGAGTTCTCGCTGTCTTGGACCAGCTCGCAGGTGCAGCTCTATCATATCGGTATCAAGCCGGCGGAAGCTGCCGATTACCAGAAGGTCGCGGCCTATCTGCTCTATCCGGAGCGGACCTTGCGCCAGCCGCCGGAAACCATCGCCAGCGGTCTCGGCAAACAGTCCGATCTGTGGCCGATGTCGATTTCCGGCGATTATCCGATCTTCGCCCTGCGGATCGACAATGAAGCCGATCTTGAAGTGCTGCGTGGCGTGTTGCGCGCGCAGGAATATTGGCGCAGCAAGGGCCTCACCGTCGATGTGGTGGCGGTCAACGAACGCGCCTTCTCCTATGCGCAGGACACACAGCGCGCCATCGACTGGATCGTGGAAGGCTTCCGCGCCCGGGGTGGTGGACAACCGCACATCTTCGCGGTGCGCCGCGACCAGATGAGCGACGAAAGCTACAACACGCTTCTGGCTTCGGCGCGCATCGTCATGCATGCGCAGAACGGCTCGCTTGCCGAGCAGCTGCGCCGCAGCGAGGAAATCACGGTGGATCTGGCCGCGCGCGATGCCAAGTCGGCAACGACCGGTCAGGCTGCGGTTCAGGGTCTCGGTGCTGCGGGCCTTGCACCAGCGGTTATCGAGCGCGGTTCCAGCAGCACGGAAGAACGCCGTCCGGTCGTCAAGCCGAAGGTCACCAATCGTCCGGCTCCATCGGGCGACGATCTCCAGTTCTGGAACGGCTATGGCGGTTTTGCCGAGGACGGCAGCTATGTTGTGCGGGTCAATGGCCTGACCAACACGCCGCATCCGTGGATCAACGTCATCTCCAATCCGTCCTTCGGTTTCCATGTCTCGGCGGAAGGTTCGGCCTTCACCTGGGCTGGCAACAGCCGTGACTATCAGTTGACCCCATGGGCCAACGATCCGGTCACCAACCGTCCGGGTGAGGCGATCTATATACTCGACCGCGAAACGGGCCGCACCTTCGCGCCAACGTCGAATGTGCTGCGCGACGAGGCAGTGACTTATGAAGCCCGCCACAGCCATGGCTACAGCACCTTTGCGGCGCAGCATGGCGAGCTGGCGCTGGAACTGACCCATATCGTCGATGCCGACAAGCCGGTGCGCCTGTCGCGCCTGACGGTCACCAACAAGGGTCGCTCCAAGCGCAAGCTGCGCGCCTATGGTTATGTCGAATGGGTGCTCGGCAATGCCCGCGCCAAGAACGTGCCGTTCATCGTGCCGTCGCATGATGACGAACTGGGCGCGCTCTTTGCGGGCAATCCGTACCATCCGGACAAGTCGGGCCAGATCGCCTTCTTTGCGGCGACTGAAAAGCCGCAATCGGTGACGGCTGATCGCAGCGAGTTCATTGGTACCACCGGTTCGGTGGACAGGCCGGAAGTCGTGCTTGCAGGCAAGGCGCTATCCAATACGGTGGAAGCCGGACGCGATCCGTGCGCGGCGCTCGCGCTCGACATTGAAGTCGGACCGGGAGAAAGCCGTGAACTGGTGTTCCTGCTCGGCAATGCTGCCGATCAGGCGCAGGCGAAGAAGCTGATCTCCGATACACGGACTGTGTCCTTCGAAGACAAGCTTCAGGCGGCGAAGAACCAGTGGGAAACGCTCTTCAACCGTGTGCAGGTGAAGACGCCGGACCCATCATTCGACCTTCTGGTCAATGGCTGGCTGCCTTATCAGGCGATTGCATGCCGTATCTGGGCGCGTGCCGCCTTCTATCAGGCTAGCGGTGCCTTCGGCTTCCGCGACCAGTTGCAGGACACGCTGTCGCTGCTGCTCGTCGATCCGACGCTTGCCCGCGCACAGATCCTCAATGCCGCATCGCGCCAGTTCCCTGAAGGCGATGTCCAGCATTGGTGGCTGCCTGCCACGGGCGCCGGTGTGCGCACGCTGATTTCGGACGATGTGGTCTGGCTTGGCTATGGCACGTCGCTTTATGTCGAGACGACGGGCGACCGTTCGATCCTCGATGAAAAGCTGCCTTTCCTTGTCGGGCGCAAGCTGGAAGAGGGCGAACATGATGCCTTCTATGAGCCGGAAATCTCCAAGGACACGGTGAGCCTTTACGAGCATTGCGCGCTGGCGCTCGACCTCGCGGTTGATCGCACCGGCCAGCATGGTCTGCCGCTGATCCTCGGTGGAGACTGGAACGACGGCATGAACCTTGTCGGCGTGAAGGGCCAGGGTGAAAGCGTGTGGCTCGGCTGGTTCCTGGCCTATACGCTGCGTCAGTTCATCCCGATTGCCGAGGCGCGCAAGGACAAGAAGCGTGTCGATATCTGGAAAGCGCATCTGGAAAGCCTGACGGCTGCTCTGGATCGCGACGGCTGGGATGGCGAATGGTATCGCCGCGGTTTCTACGACAACGGCGCGCCGCTTGGTTCTAAGGACAGCGACGAATGCCAGATCGACGCCATTGCGCAATCCTGGAGCGTGTTGTCCGGCGTTGCCGATCCGAAGCGCGCCGAACAGGCGATGGTTTCGCTCGAAAAGCGTCTGCTGGATGATGAGGGCGAATTGCTTCGTCTCTTCACACCGCCTTTCGACAAGACCGTGCAGGAGCCGGGTTACATCAAGGGCTATCCGCCCGGCGTTCGCGAGAATGGCGGTCAGTACACCCATGGCGCAACCTGGGCCATTCTGGCGCTGGCCCGCATGGGCAAGGCGGCGGAAGCCTGGCGTCTGTTCTCGCTGATCAGCCCGGTCAATCATGGCCGCAACCCGGATGTCTATCGTGTTGAACCTTATGTGATCGCAGCCGACATCTATTCCGTCGAGCCGCGGCGCGGACAGGGCGGCTGGACCTGGTATACGGGTTCGGCAGGCTGGTTCTACCGCGTGGCAACCGAGGGTATCCTCGGCGTGACCAAGCGCGGTGACAGGCTGCATCTCGATCCGGCGCTGCCGCCGGAATGGGACGGCTATGAAGCCGAGCTTCGCTTCGGCGAGGCGCTCTATCGGGTCAAGGTTGTCGCCGGCGCTAAGGACAAGGCGATCAAGCTCAATGGCCGCAAGGTCGGCAAGCCGGACGAAGGCGTGCCGATCAAGCCGGATGGCGAACACGAAATTGTGGTAGAGCTTCCCAAACAGAAGTGAACCGATTAAAAAGGCGGGTGAAAACCCGCCTTTTGCACGACTCAGGGCTTATTCTTGAGCATTATCCTACGCAAAACCGCTACGCACTTTTGCTGGAAATGCTTTAAGTAAAACTGGGTCCTTGTGCCATCGGATACTTGTTATTTGCTGGAGGCCGTGATGGCCAGAACTGATATCGCGCGCCGCGTCTATAACCATGCCTGGAAGCTCGATCCGATTATCCGCAGTCTGCTGGATACGGATTTCTACAAGCTTCTGATGCTGCAGATGATCTGGGGCCTTTATCCCAAGGTCGACGCCACTTTCTCGCTCATCAATCGCACGACCTCGGTACGCCTTGCCGACGAGATCGATGAAGGCGAACTGCGCGCACAGCTTGATCATGCGCGCACGCTGCGCTTTTCCAAAAAGGAAATGATCTGGCTGGCGGGTAATACGTTTTATGGCCGCAAGCAGATTTTCCAGCCTGAATTTCTGGCATGGCTGCATGATTTCCAGCTGCCGGAATATGAGCTTCGTCGCAAGGACGGGCAGTATGAGCTGCATTTCCACGGGCCGTGGTCTCACACTTCCATGTGGGAAATTCCGGCACTTGCCATCATCAATGAGTTGCGTTCGCGCGCGGCGATGAAAAATCTCGGGCCGTTCTCGCTCGATGTGCTCTATGCCCGCGCCAAGGCCAAGATGTGGAGCAAGGTGGAGCGGTTGCGCCTGCTGCCGGACCTCAAAATTTCGGATTTCGGAACCCGCCGTCGCCATTCTTTCCTGTGGCAGCGCTGGTGCGTCGAGGCGTTGAAGGAAGGCATCGGCGATTCCTTTACCGGCACCAGCAATGTGCTTCTGGCGATGGATACCGACCTTGAAGCGCTTGGCACCAATGCACATGAATTGCCGATGGTGCTGGCCGCACTCGCCAAGACCGATGAGGAACTGCGCAGCGCGCCTTACCGCGTCTTGCAGGACTGGAACCGTTACTATGGCGGCAATCTGCTGATCGTCTTGCCGGACGCCTTTGGCACGGCGGCTTTCCTGCGCAATGCGCCGGACTGGGTTGCCGACTGGACGGGTTTCCGTCCCGACAGCGCCCCGCCCGTCGAAGGCGGCGAGCGCATCATCGAATGGTGGAAATCACGCGGCAAGGACCCGCGTGAAAAGCTGCTTATTTTCTCCGATGCGCTGGATGTCGATACGATCGAAGACACCTATCGACACTTCGAAGGCCGTGTGCGCATGAGCTTCGGCTGGGGCACCAACCTCACCAATGATTTCATGGGTTGCGCGCCGAAGAACATCGAAGGGCTGAATGCCATTTCGCTCGTCTGTAAGGTGACGGATGCCAACGGCCATCCGGCAGTCAAGCTTTCCGATAATCCGCAGAAAGCGACAGGCGATCCAAAGGAAGTGGCGCGTTATCTCAAGTTTTTCGGCAATGAAGAGCGGGTCGAGCAGCTCGTTAGAGTTTAACGAGCCGCACTTTATCGCTATTCCATCAGTCGTGCTGTGCCGGACAGGCGGATCGATCCGCCGCGTTCCGTGCCGATCTGGGCGCGAAGATGCGATGGGCTTCCCATGTCCTCGCCCTGAAACACTTCGATCTCGCCGCCATGCGGCCAGCCGATATCGCGCAGATAGGCAGCAAAGGCCGCCGTTGAAGCGCCTGTTGCCGGGTCTTCATAGACACCGCCCGCAGCAAAGGGATTGCGGCTGTGGAAGCGCTGTGGCGTTTCCGAATGGATGAGCAGGATGGTCGTCCAGCCCTGCCGTTTCATCATCACGCGGCCACGCGCCAGATCATAATGCATCGAGGCAAGCTTTTCGCGTGAGCGCAGCGGCAACAGGATATGGTCTGCGCCCGCATGGATCAGCGCAGGCGGAATGCCCGGCGCAAGATCATCCTTGTCGTAGTTGAACAGCGAGAGTGCCTGCTCCACCTCGACTTCGGCGGCGGCACGGTTGCGCGTCGGCGGCGATTGCAGGCTGGCGGCGAACAGCTCGCCTTCCTTGCGACCGTCAACGCTGATGGTGCTGCCATTGAGCTTCAGATTGAAATGTCCGTCGCCCATGCGCATGGCCAGCGCTGCACCGAGCGCAATGGTGGCATGGCCGCAGAACGGAACTTCCATTTCAGGCGCGAAATAACGTACGCGCCAGCTTTCGCCATCCGGCATGGCGAAAGCCGTTTCAGAAAAGCCAACCTCCTTGGCGATTTTCTGCATTTCCTCTGGAGAGGGAAGGCGGTCCGCAATCAGCACGCCTGCTGGGTTGCCGCCCTGATTGCCTTGCGAGAAGGCTGCGATGCGCAAGACGTCCACTGAATTGTCCTTCGCCATATTCGATTCTCTCCCACCCACTCTCTATAGAAGGCGCGAATTGAGTCGGGTCAATGGCGTAGGTTAGAAGGTGCTGTCTTATCTGTAGATGACGGAATCAATCCCGCATTTCTGCGGCCCAAGGCGGGTTTGCGCCTGCGCGGGAAACAGTGACGGCGGCAGCCCGAACGCCAAGCGCAACGGCGGAATGAATCTGGTCTTCGTTCAGATTCTCGATTGAACCCTTGTTGAGCAAGCCCTGATTGTGCAGGCTGACGAGAATGCCCGCATTGACGGTATCGCCCGCGCCGACCGTGTCCACGACATCAACCTTGACGCCCGGCACACGCACCGTTGCACCGGCCGTATAGGCATCGGCGCCATGAGCGCCCTTGGTGATGACGATCAACTTTGGACCAAGCTTCAGCCATTCGGCGGCGATTTCATCATGACTGCCATGTTCGCCAAACCAGTTGAGATCTTCGTCCGACAGCTTCACGATATCGGCCAGCGCGATCATGCGCTTCATGCGGGCCAGATGCTTCTCGCGGTCGGTGATGAAACCGGCACGGATATTGGGATCGAGGAACATGACGCGCTTTGGCGCTTCACGGGTCATCAGCGTTTCATAGACGCTGCCACACGGCTCGGAAATCAGGCTGATGCAGCCAAACAGCATGGCGTCGATGCTGTCATCCACGAAAGGCATATCGCTTTCGGAAAGCATGCGGCCAGCCGTGTTCTCATCGTAGAAAGCGTAGCGCGCCTGACCGTCCACAAGGCGGACGAAGGCAAGTGTCGTGGGGCGATCCGAAATGGCGGCAAAGGAATAATCCACATTCGAGCGGGCCAGCGTGTCACGCAGCACTTCGCCGAAGAAATCTGATGAAATGCCGGAGAAGAAGCCCGTCGGCACGCCAAGCCGCCCAAGCGCTATGGCCGAGTTGAAAACCGAACCGCCCGCAAAAGGCACGAAGGCCGTTTCGCCGGTCGCGGTTTCGCGTGGCAGCATGTCGATCAGGGCTTCACCGCAACAAAGGATCATGGCTCGGTCTACTGTTAAATTGGATTTTAAATCGATTAAAGCGAACTAAACAAAAAGCGCGGTGTTTTTCAACAGCCGCGCTTTGTATTTTTGTCAGACGTGCTGGCCGCCATTGATGTGTATTTCCGATCCTGTGACATAGGACGAAGCCTCGGTGCACAGGAAGTAGATGGTTTCTGCGACTTCCGAGGTTTTGCCGAGGCGGCGCATGGGCAATTGTTCGACCAGCTTTTCTGTGCCCGGCGACAGGATCGCTGTGTCGATTTCGCCCGGCGCAATGGCGTTGACGCGGATACCATAGGGGCCGAAATCCGAAGCCATTTCGCGGGTCAGCGAGGAAAGCGCTGCTTTCGACGTGGCATAGGCGGTGCCCGCAAAGGGGTGAACGCGGCTACCAGCAATCGAGGTCACGTTGACGACCGAACCCTGTGCTGCTTCAAGTTCCTTGAACAGGCCACGCGCCAGCATGATAGGCGCCATGAAATTGACCTGAAACACGTCGCGCCAGACGGCCATCGGTGTTTCGATCGAGTTCAGGCGGCGTCCAGCCTCGGCTTTCGGCGAAATGCCCGCATTGTTGACGAGCGCATGCAGCTTGCTGCCATTGGCTTCCAGCCGGCGGCGGATTTCGGCGATCGCCTTGCCGACATCTTCCTGATCGGCCAGATCGACCTTGATGTGGTCTTCCGGGCCAGCGGGCCATGGGCAGTTATCGGAGAAATCCTGCCGCGAGCAGGTAATCACGCGCCAGCCTGCACGTGAAAAACGCTTGACGGTCGCATGGCCGATACCACGGCTTGCGCCAGTCAGAACCAGCGTCTTGCGCTCTTCGTCAACCTTCGGGCCTTCGGACTGGGACGCGTCTGTTTTGGTCATTTGGGTCATGGGAAAACCTCGCTCTCAAATCTTGAATAGACCATGCCGCTCAAGATTTCGAGGGGAATCAGAGCATTTCCAGCAAAAGTGCGTAGCGGTTTTGCGTCGGATAATGCGTCAAAATAAATAGATAGAGCGGTTCCACGATCCGGTTCTAACCGGAACCGCTCTAACAACTGCGTGAGGAAGGTGCTTCACTTGATCGCGACCGGGGGAGCGGATTGTCATCCGCTCCCCCGGTTCTCGCCAATCCTTACTGCGAATTGCCCATGATGATATCGAGCAGCGTGGTCGAGCCGCCCTGACGTCGCTGCGGTTGTTGGGCAGGCTGCTGCATCGGCTCGCCGCCGACATCGCCGGGCGGCATCGGGCGATAGGTGTCATCATAACCGCCGGATGCATTGCCCTGTGGACCGGGTGCATTCACAGGATACGGGGCCTCTTGCGGCGACGCCTGCTGAATGTCGCCGCGCATGGTGGTCTCAGGCGCGGGCGGCCAGTAGCCATCGTCGCCGTTTCCGGCCATTGGCTGATCGCCGTAACCGCCTTGCGGCATCATGTTGGGATCGTAAGGCGCATTCGGGTCCATACCGTCGCTGCCGCCGGGAACGACATTCTGGATGTCGTAATGGCCGGGCAGTTCTGCAATGGGCACGCCTTTGTGCGCTACCTGCATGAAGCTCTTCCAGGCGGCAACCGGTAAGGTCGAACCGAAGACGCGCTTCATGCCCTTGCCGTCGTCATTGCCGAACCAGACGCCAGTGGTCAGATTGTACGTGTAGCCGACGAACCATGCGTCGCGGAAATTCTGGCTGGTGCCGGTTTTGCCCGCTGCGGGCCAGCCGCCAAAGGCTGCCTTGCGCGCCGTGCCGTCCTCGACGGTCCGCCGCAACATGGCGTTCATCATGCCGACATTGCGCTCATCGATGACGCGGGGACCGACGGCGTCGTCTTTTTGATAAAGCACCTTGCCGTCGGCATCCGTCACCTTGGTGATGAAATAGACCGGCGCGCGATAGCCGCCATTGGCAAAGGGCACATAGGCATCGGCCAGTTCCAGAAGCGTCACTTCCGAGGTGCCAAGCGCTAGCGAGGCATTCGGGTCAAGCTTCGACTGCACGCCGAGGCGATGCGCCGTATCGACCACGGTTTGTGGGCCGACTTCCATCACGAGCTGGGCAGAAACGGAGTTGAGCGAGTGCGACAGCGCGGTCGCCAGTGTCACTTCACCCATATATTTGCCGTTGTCGTTGCTGGGCGTCCATTTGCCGATCCGCACCGGCGCATCGTTGCGCACCGAATCCGGTGTGCGGCCCTGTTCCAGCGCCGAAAGATAGACGAACGGCTTGAAGGAAGATGCAGGCTGGCGGCGGGCATCCGTCACGCGGTCAAACTGGCTGGCGGCATAATCCACGCCACCGACCATGGCGCGCACTGCGCCGGTGCCGTCGATGGAAACGAGAGCGCCCTGGCTGACATTCATCTTCTTCCCGTTCTGGGAAATCTGATCCTTGATCGCTTCTTCACCGGCTGATTGCAGATTGAGATCGATTGTCGTTTCAACCGTGATATCGGTCTTTGCCTCGCCGATCAGCGCCGGCAATGCGGACACGACCTTGTCGGCGACATAGTTTTCCGAGCCCTGCCAGAAGGACGGCGCGCGCGTCGGCGGCTCGCTTTCGGCTATGGCTACCTGCTGGTCGTCGATCATGCCTTCCTCGCGCATCGCGCCCAGCACCAGCTTGGCGCGGGCGGCGGCGGCTTCGGTATCGCGGGCGGGCGACAGGCGGGATGGCGCTTTCAGAAGACCAGCCAGCGTGGCTGCTTCCATCAGGTTCACATCCTTGGCCGACTTGCTGAAATAACGCCGGGAGGCAGCATCGACGCCATAAGCGCCCGAACCGAGATAGACCCGGTTCAGATACATCTCCAGAATCTGGTCCTTGGTGTATTTATGCTCAAGCCACAAAGCGAGCATCACTTCCTGAACCTTGCGCTCCAGCGTGCGGTCAGGCGAGAGGAACAGGTTCTTGGCCAGCTGCTGGGTGAGCGTGGAGCCGCCCTGAACAGCGCGGCCCGAAACGGCATTGGTGACAATGGCGCGGGCAAGGCCGATGGGGTCGATGCCGAAATGCGAGTAAAAGCGCCGGTCTTCAATGGCCACAACGGCCTTGGGAATGAAGGCGGACATTTCGTGCAGGCCTATTGCTTCGCCGCCGGTAGTGCCGCGATTGGCAATCAGTTTTCCACTCACATCGACAATGCGCACATTCGGCGGCCTGTCGGGGATTTCCCAATCTGTCGTCGGCGGCATCTTGGCGGCGAAATAGACGAGCACACCGGCAAGGCCGATGCCGCCCCACAGGCCAAGGACGAAGCACCAGTAAATCGCACGGCGCAGAAAGCCGAAGAAGCCGCGCGGCTTCACCTTGCCGCGGCGTGCTGCACGCGGTTCACGATCCCGGGACGGTGTCCGTTTGCGTTGCTGCGAGCGCGCCATACGCTCCTCCTCATCGACATGGAAATCGTCCTCGTCAGTCCTTTTCTGTTCGTTGCCGAAAGAAGGGTCGATGCGTCCGTTCCTGTCGTCTCGCGATGCCATATTCTGCCTAAGTCGCCCACCTGCGCGCCGGTTCGTCATGCATGCGAACCGGTCATTTTCCAAAAATATTTCTGCATTGCCGTTACGTCGTCGGCGAATGCGAACAAGGGTCTACCCGGTGCAGGGTAAATGCGGCGGTTTAAAGGGACGTAAATCGCCTGTTAATAAAAAGCCCGCCATGAGGCGGGCTTTATCAAATTGTCGACGAATTATTCGCCGCGCGGCTTCTTGCTGTAGCCGCCTTCGGATTTCCGTGGGCCTTTCTTGAAGCCGTCGCCGCGAGGCTTGTCACCCCAGGACTTCTCGCCACGCGGCTTGTCGCCCCACGATTTTTCACCATAAGGCTTTTCACCACGCGGTTTGTCGCCCCAAGGCTTGTCTCCGCGCGGCTTGTCGCCCCACGACTTTTCGCCATAAGACTTTTCACCACGCGGCTTGAAGCTCTTGCTTTCGCGGCGTCCGGCATCTTCGCCAGCACCGGCAACCGCAGGGCGGATCACCAGACCCTTTTCGCCCGTGCCGCGCTCGGCAACAGACTGACGGAATTCTTCGGCCTTCGATGCGGCGATTTCAAAACGGGTTTCGCCGTCGAGAATCTTGATCGAACCGACATCGCGCTTCGATACGTCGCCTGCCTTGCAGATCAGCGGCAGCAGCCACTTCGGGTCGGCGCGGTGCTTGCGACCGGCAGAAACCGAGAACCAGACGCCGTCGAAATGCGCATTGCGGTCGAAGCGTTCGCCCGGCTCGCCGCGTTCTCCGCGATCAAAACGGTCGTTACGCTCGAAACGATCGCCACGGTCAGAACGCTCGCGCGGCTTCTTGCCGCCAACCGGATGAACTGGCGCGTCCGACACTTCTTCCGGTGCAGGCGCCAGCGACAATTCGCGATTGAGATAGGCGACAGCCAGCTGTTCCGGCGTGTAACGCTCCAGGAGCGCCTTCAGCACGTCCTGATGTTCTTCCTCGACCGGCTGGCCGAAGGCCTCGGAATTGAGAATGCGTTCGTTGTTCTTGGCCTGAACGGCGGCAATGCTTGGTGCGGGAATGGTCTGCGCATCAAGCTTTGCCATATGCAGAAGGCGCTCTGCAGAACGGCGGCGCGAGAACGGCACCACCAGCACGCAGGTGCCTTTGCGACCGGCGCGGCCGGTACGGCCCGAACGGTGCAGCATGGTTTCAGGATTGTTGGGCAGATCGGCATGGACAACCAGATCGAGATTCGGCAGATCGATACCGCGTGCGGCAACGTCGGTCGCCACGCAAACGCGGGCGCGGCCGTCGCGCATGGCCTGAAGCGCGTTGTTGCGCTCGGCCTGGCTCAGTTCGCCCGACAGGGCCACCACGGCAAAGCCGCGATTGGAAAGGCGGCTTGCCATATGCTTCACTGCTTCACGGGTCGAGCAGAAGATGATCGAGTTTTGTGAATCATAATAAAGCAGCGTGTTGATGATCGCGTGGTCGCGCTCATGCGGCGGAACCGGCATGGCGACATAATCGATATCGGCGTGCTGACTGGTTTCGCTCTGTACGGTGAGGCGCAGCGCATTGTTCTGGAAACGCTTGGCCAGCTGGGCGATGGGCTTCGGCACGGTTGCCGAGAACATCAGCGTGCGGCGGTCTTCCGGCGCTTCACCGAGGATGAATTCGAGGTCTTCGCGGAAGCCCATATCGAGCATTTCGTCGGCTTCGTCGAGCACGACGACGCGCAGCTGCGACATGTCCAGCGCGGAGCGGGTGATATGGTCGCGCAGGCGGCCCGGCGTACCAACGACGATATGGCTGCCGCGTTCAAGCGCGCGGCGCTCGGTGCGGATATCCATGCCGCCAACGCAGGATGCGATGCGCGCGCCGGTATCGGCATAAAGCCATTCCAGTTCGCGGCGCACCTGAAGCGCCAGTTCGCGCGTTGGCGCGATGATCATGGCAAGCGGTGCACCTGGTTCGCCGAAGCGAAGCTCGTCTTCCAGAATGGTGTTGGCCATGGAGAGGCCGAAGGCAACGGTCTTGCCGGAGCCGGTCTGGGCGGAAACGAGAAGGTCGGAATCGAGGGTTTCAGGCGCCAGCACGGCGTTCTGAACGGCGGTGAGGGTGTTATAACCGCGAGCGGCAAGAGCTCCGGACAGTGCCGGAGCGATGGTTTCGGGCAGAGACATGGACAACTTTCACAAAAGCTTCACAAGTCGCAAACCCATTGGCCGTAAACCTAACGTTCACGGCTCCCCTGGCGACCACCGAAGCAACAGAATTGCCGCTTCCCTATAGGGTTAAGATCGTCAGGTCAACCGGGCGAGGCCTTAATGGGCCTCATCCCAGTTATGCGCTGCACGCGCATCAACATGCAGCGGAACCGTCAGAGACACTGCCGGAAGGGCCGCATTCTCCATGATATGGCGCACCAGCGGAATGGTTTTTTCCACTTCATTTTCAGGCACTTCGAAGATCAATTCATCGTGCACCTGCAGCAACATGCGGGCAGCAAGTTTTTCGTTTTCAAGCGCATCTTCCATGCGAATCATGGCGCGGCGGATAATATCTGCCGCCGAACCCTGAATAGGCGCATTGATGGCGGCGCGCTCGTTGAAGGCGCGGACCTGCGGATTGGAGGCGCGAATATCGGGATAATGGGCGCGGCGTCCGAAAATGGTTTCGACGTAGCCATGTTCACGCGCGAAAGCCTTGGTGGCTTCCATATAATCCTTGATGCCGGGGAACCGCTCGAAATAGGTGCGGATATATTGCCCGGCTTCCTCACGCGGGATGGAAAGCTGGTTGGCGAGGCCGAAGGCGGAAATGCCGTAGATGATGCCGAAATTGATCGCCTTGGCGCGGCGACGCACTTTCGATGGCATGCCTTCCACTGGCACGCCGAACATTTCCGATGCGGTCATGGCATGAATATCGACGCCATCGGCGAAAGCCTGCTTCAATTGCGCAATATCGGCCACATGGGCCAGCACACGCAGTTCGATCTGGCTGTAATCGGCGGAAATCAGCTTGTTGCCCGGTTCCGCGATGAAGGCCGTCCGGATCTTGCGTCCCTCGGCGGTGCGCACCGGAATGTTCTGCAGGTTCGGCTCCGATGACGAGAGGCGACCCGTCGAGGTGGACGCCATTGCATAGGACGTGTGGACGCGCTTGGTTTGCGGATGGATAAAGCCGGGCAGCGCATCCGTATAGGTGGATTTCAGCTTGGTGAGCTGACGCCAGTCGACGATCCTGCGCGGCAGCGGATGGCCTTCGGCGGCCAGATCTTCGAGCACCTGCGCCGAGGTGGACCATTGGCCGGTCTTGGTTTTGGAAGCGCCAGGCAGGCCCATCTTGCCGAACAGGATATCGCCAAGCTGCTTGGGCGAGCCGATGGTGAATTTCTCACCGGCCAGTTCGTAGATTTCGTCTTCGTAACCGGCGGCAGCCTGTGCCAGATCGCCGGACAGGCGCGACAGAACCTGACGGTCCACGGAAATGCCGCGCTCTTCCATGCGGGCCAGCACATCAACCAACGGGCGTTCAAGCCGTTCATAGACCGACATGAGACCTTCCGCCGCCAGACGCGGTTTCAGGACTTGCCACAGGCGCAGCGTTACATCCGCATCTTCGGCTGCGTAAGCCGTCGCACGGTCGATATCGACCATATCGAAAGTCACTGCGTTTTTGCCGCTGCCCGCAACATCCTTGTAGGCGATTGGCGTATGGCCGAGCCAACGCTCCGAAAGCGGGTCCATGCCATGGCCGCCCGTGCCAGCGTCGAGCACATAGGAAATCAGCATCGTGTCGTCGAAGGACACGGTGTTGACGCCGTGACGGCGCATGACCAGCCAGTCATATTTCATGTTCTGCGCGATTTTGAGAACGGAAGCATCCTCAAGAACGGCTTTCAGCGCTTCAAGCGCCTGATCGAGCGGTATCTGCCCTTCGACCATACCGCCGCCGAGCAGATCGCCCTGACCGGATTTGTGCTGAAGCGGAATATAGGCGGCCTTGATCTCTTTGCTGTTCTGGGGAACGAGAGCCAGCGAGAAGCCGATCAACTCGGCCTGCATCGGATCAAGCGAATTGGTTTCCGTGTCGAAAGCCACGAGGCCGGTTTCGACAGCCTCGGCCAGCCAGAGCTTGAGCGTTGCGATATCGCGAATGCAGGTATAGGCGCTGGTGTCGATCTTCTGCGCGGTGGCTTCTGCAGCGCGCTTGTCCGCCAGCGCTTTCGGCGTGTAGCCATCGACAGCCGGGGCAGCAGCAGATGGTGCAGTGGCGTCCGTCCCGGTTGCAGCCGTGTCCGCAGCCTTGGCTGGCACATCGACATCTGGACCATGCGCATCCGCGCCCCATTCGGTTTCGACATGGGACGGTTCGACGGCCGAAGCATCCGTATCGGTCGCTTCGGCAACGCGCCGCGTCAGCGAGGTAAACTCCATGGCCTTGAGGAAGCCGATCAGCTTCGGGCCATTTTGCGGTTCGAGAACCAGAGCGTCCAGATCGACATCCAGCGGCACGTCAGTCTTGAGCGTGACCAGCTCGCGCGAAATCTTGGTCTGGTCTGCGAAGGCTATAATGTTCTCGCGGCGCTTGTTCTGCTTGATTTCCGAGGCGCGGGCCAAAAGCGTGTCGAGATCGCCGAATTCTTCCAGCAATTGCGCTGCCGTCTTGGGACCGATGCCCGGAATGCCCGGCACATTATCCGTGCTGTCGCCGGTCAGCGATTGCAGGTCGATCATCTTTTCCGGCGGCACGCCCCATTTTTCGATCACCTCCGGGATCGAAATCTGCTTGTCCTTCATGCTGTCATACATGGACACGCTTGGCGTCACGAGCTGCATGAGGTCCTTGTCGGAGGAGACGATGGTGACATCGCCGCCCGCTTGCTCGGCAAGGCGCGCATAGGTCGCGATCAGGTCGTCGGCTTCGAAACCGGCCTTTTCGACACAGGGCAGGTTGAAGGCGCGGGTCGCCTGACGGATAAGGCCGAATTGCGGAACAAGGTCTTCCGGCGGGGCCGTGCGATTGGCTTTGTATTCAGGATAAAGCTCGTTGCGGAACGTCTTCGACGAATAGTCAAAAATCACCGCGAAATGGGTCGGCACCACGCCAACATCCGTGTTGCGTGCATCTTTCAGCAGCTTCCACAACATGTTGCAGAAGCCCGATACAGCGCCCACCGGCAAGCCGTCGGTCTTGCGGGTCAGCGGGGGAAGGGCGTGATAGGCGCGGAAAATATAACCCGAGCCGTCAACGAGAAAGAGATGATCGCCTTTTTTCATGGCTTCTTTTTATCCTTCCGCACTTTCGGACGCAAAACCGTTTCGCATTTTTGCTGAATTGTTCCGGGATCAAGAGGCCCGGAACTGGAGGCCAAGAACTAAAGGAAAGCAGCCGCAAAGGGAACCTGCTCCGTGTCAGGAGAAACAATGATCCACGCGAAAGAAATCCATCACGGTAAGATAACGAGTTTGTTACAGATTTGTAATCTTCCGTGCCCTTGAATAGCCACGATTGAAAACCAAATTTTAGTCATCGACAGTTCGTCGGTCGCCGGTTTTCTGACCCGTCCCCCGTTGGATGCCGGATGCTAGCGGCAGCCTCATTCCCCTCTCCGGGCTGCCGCTTTGAGTGTAGTGATATGGCCGCTGTGGTATCCCCTCACCGCAGCGGCCAAATCATATCCGGGGCACCTTTTCCCTCATGCTTTCGGACAGTTTTTCTCAGGCGAGAAATCCCGGCTGCCATCTGGTTTGAACACTTTCGGGTTCGGATCGTAAAAGGGGCCGACGACGAGCGGTTCCGCCGGTAATATGGACTGGTCCTCACTGGAAACGACGGTGGTTGCAAGTGTCTGCAACAGGTCTCCATTCCTTGCGGTCACGCGAATGGAAACATCATAGGGCTTGTCCTTCACGATGCAGTGCAAAGGCTCGGTCTCTAGCGAAAGCTGGTCCTGATTGGGAAAGACTTTCCGGTCGACCACGACTGGCGCGCCCTGCGCGGGGTTGTCGAAGGCCGCAGTAACCGTCGCTCCTTCTTCCAGCGGGCCGATCTTGCGCAGCGTGACCAGAAAGGTTGCGCGGGCAATGCGATAATTGAAGACCACGAGCCGTCCCGAAATCTCGTAAGGTCCGGTCGTCTTTTCGCGCTGGCATGCCGCCAGCAGCGGAAAAGCGAGCGCGATTGCGACGAGCGGTTTCACATCTCTACCTCCCGATTGCGATAATAGTGGCGGCTGGCCTTGGCCCGGTTGCCGCAGACCGTCATGTCACACCAGACACGACTGCGATTGCGGCTCTGATCGAGGAAAAGCCAGCCGCAATTGGTGCAGATTTTCAGGCGATCCGCATCGGCTCCTGACTGGCACTTCGCCATCAGGCGGAGTGCTGAATGTGCGGCAGCCTTTTCCAGCGCTGCGGGCGACGTGGTCTGGCGTAGCACATCGGCTATGCATTCGAGAAGATCGGCCAGCAGCCGGTCATCAGCTTGCTCGCGAACGAATGCGCGAAAATAGCCGTCGATGGCTTCTCGCAAGGACAGAAACCGGCGCAGATTTTCCGGCTCGACCGGGACAAGCGGCAAAGGCAGGCCTTTCTCCGCGCAGAACGTTGCCGCCGCGTGCGCAAAGCTTTTCAGATTAGCCGGCTCGGCAAAACGATCCACGCTGCGCGCCGAGTCGCCGCGCAGGATGACGCTGTTGGCAATATCCAGTGCCAATGCGCCGCCGGAAAAACGATGCGGTGTCCAGGAAAAGCTCATGGCACATTATAACTGGTAAAAACCATTTTGACAGTTATAATCTTGCCAGTGTAGCGAGGGCGTATTCATGGCCTACCTCTTGCAGCAATTCGCCAATGCGGTGCCGCTGGCGGCAACCTATGCCATGCTGGCATTTGGCTATGCGCTGAGCTTCGCGGTCCTTAAGCGCGCAGATATCAGCTATGGTGCGCTGGTGGCCTTTTCGGGCCAGCTTCTTCTCATCTTCACGGCGTTTGGCTGGACCAGGCTCTGGCTGGTTCTGCCTGCCGCGATTGGCGTTGGTATAGCCGGGGCGCTGTTTTATACGCTTGCTGCCGGAGCGGTGATTGCGGGTCTCGTCATGCGACCGCTCAGTCGGGCGTCGCCCAATATGGCAATGGTGGCGGCGTTGGGCGTGGCCGTGGTGCTGATGGAAAGCGTTCGTCTCGCGGCTGGATCGCGGAACCTCTGGCTGCCGCCCTTGTTGCAGGACAAGATCACCTTCTGGGGCGAGGGGGACAAGGCGGTCGTGCTGACCACGATGCAGATCATCAATACGCTTGTCATGGCATCCATCGTGCTGATCGGCAGCTTCGCCTTGCAGCGCACCCGCTTTGGTCGCAACTGGCGAGCGGTCCGCGACGATGTGCTGGCAGCCCAGCTTTGCGGGGTCAATGCGGGGCGGGTCTTCCTTGCCGCTTATATGGGTGCGGTGCTGATTGCCGCCTTGTCCGGTATTCTGATGACGGCCTATTACGGCACGATGAGTTCCGGCGATGGGCTGCTGCTCGGCCTCAAGATATTGATGATTGGCGCCGTGGGCGGCTATTTCTCGCCGCTTGCTTCGGCAGGCGGTGCGGCCCTGCTGGCATTTGCCGAAACATTCTGGACAGCCTTTGCGCCGCTTGTCTGGCGCGAACCGGCAATATTCGCATTGCTGGTCTTTCTCCTGAGCGTCAGCCGTCGCGAAAGTCTTTCACCCTGACAAAGGCCTTCAATTTGCGGTAATCACTTGCGAATTGGGTTTCCAGCGGGAAGTGCTGGTTGTACTGTGCCGCCAGTTTACGTTTCGACTCGTCAGGAAATTTCCATGTCCCAGCAACCGTCTGCGCAATCGCTCGACAAAGTACTCAGCCACCTCGACGCCAATCTTGATAACAGCCTCGAACGCCTGTTCGAACTGCTGCGTATCAAGTCGATTTCGACAGACCCGGCCTACAAGGCCGACTGCCGCAAGGCTGCGGAATGGCTTGTGGCTGATCTGAAGACGATTGGCTTTGACGCCAGCGTGCGCGACACGCCGGGCCATCCGATGGTGGTTGCGCATCATGACGGCGCCACGCCCGATGCGCCGCATGTGCTCTTCTACGGTCACTATGATGTGCAGCCGGTCGACCCGCTCAACCTGTGGGAAAACGATCCTTTTGATCCTGCGATCAAGGATGTGGGCAACGGTCGTAAGATCCTGACCGGTCGCGGCACGTCGGATGACAAGGGCCAGTTGATGACCTTTGTGGAAGCCTGCCGCGCCTATAAGGCGATCAATGGCAATCTGCCCGTCAAGGTGACGCTGCTGTTCGAAGGCGAGGAAGAATCCGGTTCGCCGTCGCTGAAGCCGTTCCTCGATGCAAACAAGGCGGAACTGAAAGCCGATGTGGCGCTGGTCTGCGACACCTCCATGTGGGACACGGAAACGCCTGCCATCAGCGTCGGGCTGCGCGGTCTGGTTGGCGAGGAAATCGTCATCAAGGCTGCCGATCGCGATCTGCATTCGGGCTTCTTCGGAGGTGCTGCGGCCAATCCGATCCATATTCTGAGCAAGATTCTGGCCGATCTGCATGACGAAACCGGACGCATCACCGTTCCGGGCTTCTATGAAGGCGTGGAAGAAACCCCGTCGCAAATCCTGCAATCCTGGGAAGGTCTCGGTCGCACGGCGGAAAACTTCCTCGGGCCTATTGGCCTTTCGATCCCGTCCGGCGAAAAGGGCCGCAGCGTTCTGGAACTCACCTGGGCGCGCCCGACGGCGGAAGTGAACGGCATTATCGGCGGTTATACCGGCGAGGGCTTCAAGACCGTTATCGCAGCGCAAGCCTCGGCAAAGGTCTCGTTCCGTCTCGTCCACAAACAGGACCCGGTGAAGATCCGCGAAGCCTTCCGTGCTTTTGTGCAGGAACGTCTTCCGGCCGATTGTTCGGTGGAGTTCCACCCGCATGGCGGTTCGCCTGCAATCCAGCTGCCTTATGATTCACCGCTGGTTTCCAAGGCCAAGGACGCGCTGTCCGACGAATGGCCGAAGCCAGCCGTGCTGATTGCCATGGGCGGCTCGATCCCGATTGTCGGCGATTTCGACACGTTCCTTGGCATGGAATCGCTTCTCGTCGGCTTCGGTCTCGAAGATGACCGTATCCATTCGCCCAACGAAAAATACGAGTTGAACTCCTTCCACAAAGGGCAACGCTCATGGGCTCGGATTATGGCGGCTATTGCCGCCAAGTAGGGCTCGCATTATGGCGGCAACAGCCGCTAAACCGGCCCGCATTACGGCGGCAACTGCCGCGAAACAAGGACAACTGAATGACCATCCGTTTTCATAAAAACGATCTGCCGAACCTCGATCATTATCAGGTGGATGCGGTCGCCATTGATACCGAGACGCTGGGGCTGAACCCGCATCGCGACCGGCTCTGCGTGGTGCAGATTTCACCCGGTGACGGCACGGCAGACGTAATCCAGATCGAAGCGGGTCAAAAGAAGGCACCCAATCTGGTCAAGCTTCTGAAGGATCGCTCGATCACCAAGATCTTCCATTTCGGCCGGTTCGATCTGGCGGTGCTGGCCCATGCCTTCGGCACCATGCCGCAGCCGGTCTTCTGCACCAAGATCGCATCGAAACTCACCCGCACCTATACGGACCGTCACGGTCTCAAGGAACTGTGCAACGAGCTTCTGGATGTTTCGATCTCCAAGCAGCAGCAGTCATCCGATTGGGCCGCGGAAATTCTCTCGCAGGCGCAACTCGAATATGCCGCTTCCGACGTGCTTTACCTGCATCGCCTGAAGGCTGTTCTGGAACAGCGTCTTGAGCGTGATGGCCGCGCGAAACAGGCTGAAGCCTGCTTCAAATTCCTGCCGACCCGTTCGGAACTCGATCTGATGGGCTGGCCGGAAGACGATATTTTCGCGCATAGCTAGGGCTTGGTGCGAATATTGTGTCCCCATCAAACGGCGGCTGTGGCCGCCGTTTTCTTTTGCGATGCCTGATCAATGTAGGCCCATGCGGGGCGGCGGAACAGAAACTGTCCATAGCCGGTCCATTGAATAAGCCCATAAAGAATGACTGGCCCGACCACGCCGGATGCGGTGGTCAAAAGTGATACGGTGCCGATATCGATGAAGCCGAATTTCAGCAGCACTGTGCGCGCAATGGCCATCGGCAGGAAGAAGGCCAGATAGATCACAATCGAATGCGCGCCGAGCCAGCTCAAGGCGCGATGCAGCCAGTTTCGCGCAGGCAGCAGGCTTAAGATCGAAGAGATCGAAATGATCGCCAGCGCGCCGACCAGTCCCAGCAGAAGCGAAATAATGGGCAGATCGCTGACAGCGCCGCGCCCGTTCAAAAGATCGCTGGCGGGCGCGATCAGCGACGAGAGGCTTTCCGGCACCGGCATGAAGACAAGCTTGTATTCAACAAGGCCCCAGACGAGCAGCCCGGCAATGCCGACGAGCGGGCGCTCGCGCAGCCAGTCGGCGATCTTGAAGATGGCCGGTGCGAAGGCATAGCCGGCGAAGAAATAAACAAAACGCGAGCAGAACTCGTCGATCATCACCCAGCCCGTATGCACAGGCAGGATTTCCAGCACGGCCAGCACTGTAAAGGTCACCCCCACCGGCACACGCTTCAAAAGTCGCGTCGCAACAAAGAAGACGGGGAGGATATAGATGAACCAGAGCGTCCCGAACGGCTCAAGGAACGCCATGAGATAGGCTTGCACAACGCCCGAAACACCAGCTTCGCTGGCAATGCCTGGTGCCTTGAAGGCAAATTGTATGGTGAGCCACAGAATGTAGAAATAGAGGAAATGCACGACCTTGCGGTCGAGATAACGCCGCCATGGCCGGTCGATGACGAGGCTGAGAAACAGCCCGGAAATCATGAAGAAATCCGGCATGCGGAACGGTTTGGCGAAGGCGACCACATAATGCATCCAGCCTTCAGCGCCAGCTGCCTTTTCAACGCCCAATGTCGAATGCATCATGACGACGAAGATAATGCAGATGCCCTTGGCAATATCGACCCAGTCGATCCGTTCGCTGCTGCCCGCTATCCGCATATCAGTCTCCCGCCCCATTAAGCCCGACTTTCTATAGCTTGATTGGATCGGGATTAATATAGCGTGCAGGTCTTGCGGCATTTTTGGCAGTTAGTGCCCGATTTTTAACTATAAGAAGCGGTTTCACGGCTTCGTGTACGGCATTTTGCAGATTCTTCTTGCTGTGGCCCCGCTGCTACAGACTTTTATGAGCAATCGCTTATATTAAGGGCAAGCTTGGTTCAGTAAATTTCCTTCAGGAGGTTCATCATGAAGCTCAAAGCGCTTCTTCTCGCATCCACTGTCGCCCTCGTTGCTGCCACTGGCGCAAAGGCTGCTGACGCGGTTATCGAACAAGAGCCAGCACCTGTTGTCGTTGCTCCGACATTCACCTGGAACGGTGCTTACATCGGTGGCCAGGTTGGCTACGGCTGGGGCAAGGCCGACTTCAGTGGTGACGTTTTCACCAATGACAGCGTGAAGCCGGATGGCTTCCTCGGGGGTCTTTATGCCGGTTACAACTTCGATCTGGGCAACAATGTTGTGCTCGGTATCGACGGTGACATCACCTATAACGACCTGTCGAAGGGCATCCGCGTTTATGACGGCGACCTCGAAGTTGGTTCGTTTGAAAACAAGCTGCGCTGGTCGGGTGCCGTTCGTGCCCGCGCTGGTTACGCCTTTGACCGCTTCCTGCCTTACATCGCTGGCGGTGTGGCATTCGGCGACGTCAAGAACAGCGGCACGATCGACGGTATCGGCTTCTCTGAAAGCAAGACGCTCACCGGCTGGACCGTTGGCGGCGGTGTAGACTATGCCGCAACTGACAATCTGATCGTTCGTCTTGAATACCGCTACACCGACTACGGCGACAAAAACATCGACTTCGGTGGCCTCAGCGTCAAGAACGACTTCAAGACCAACGAAGTTCGTCTGGGCGTTGCCTACAAGTTCTGATCCAGCGTTAAAGGATTGCATGAGAAAGGCCCCGCACATGCGGGGCCTTTCTTTTTGCCGCTGCTAATCCGCCGGTTCCCAAACAGCAGACAAATAAAAAGGCCTCTGCGAACAGAGGCCTTTTTTGTAACGGTGCAGAACTGGATCAGACGTCCAGATTGGCGACGCTCAGCGCGTTTTCCTGAATGAACTCGCGGCGCGGTTCCACTTCGTCGCCCATCAGGCGCGAGAAGAGCGAGTCCGCGTCGGTCGCATCTGTAACCTTGACCTGCAGGAGCGAACGCACATTCGGGTCCAGCGTGGTTTCCCAAAGCTGCTCGGCGTTCATTTCGCCCAAGCCTTTGTAACGCTGTAGCGTCAGACCCTTGCGGCCGGTCGCGAAAATGGCATCGAGCAGCGCCATCGGACCGGACAGCGTGTCCGACTTGTCCTTGCGACGCAGCACAGGCGGCTCGCCGAAAGTCTCGGCAATACGGCCCGCCACGCGGTCGATCTGGCGGGCATCGGCAGAGCCGAGCAGCGCCATGTCGAGAATGGCAACGTCCTTGACGCCGCGCACCATGCGCTCGAAACGGTAGCCACCGTCTTCCATGACATGGCCGGTCCAGCCGCGCTCGGTCTCTTCCGAAATCATGTCGAGGCGCGTTGCAACCGTATCGGCGGAGCGCTGTGCCGTTGCATTGTCCTTCGATGCGTCCGGGTTGAGCAGACCGGCAATTGCCGCCTGTTCCACGACGCGGCGGTCATAGCGCGTATGCAGGCCATGCAGAAGCTGGCGCAGCGTGCGCGCATCGTCGACGACGGCGCGCAGATCCGGACCGGCGCGCACTTCGCCGCTCGCCATTTCAAGGGCCGCTTCTTCCAGACCGGTCTCGATGAGGAAGTCTTCGAAGGCGGCTTCGTTCTTGATGTATTGCGAGGACTTGCCACGCGATACCTTATAAAGCGGCGGCTGCGCGATATAGATATGGCCGCGCTCGATCAGTTCCGGCATCTGACGGAAGAAGAAGGTGAGTAGCAGCGTGCGAATATGCGCACCGTCGACGTCAGCATCGGTCATGATGATGATCTTGTGGTAGCGCAGCTTATCGGCGTTGAAGCCGTGCGTCTCATCCTTGCCGATCGACGTGCCGAGCGCCGTGATCAGCGTGCCCACCTGATCGGAAGACAGCATGCGGTCGAAGCGAACGCGTTCCACGTTCAGGATCTTGCCGCGCAGCGGCAGGATCGCCTGGTTCTGGCGCGAACGGCCGCTTTTCGCGGAGCCGCCTGCCGAGTCACCTTCGACGATGAAGATTTCAGACTTGGCCGGATCGCGTTCCTGACAATCGGCAAGCTTGCCCGGCAGCGAGGTCACGCTGAGCGTGCTCTTGCGGGTGATGTCGCGGGCCTTGCGTGCAGCTTCGCGGGCGGCGGCGGCCTGAATGACCTTCTCGACCACGGCCTTGCCCTGCGCCGGGTGCTCTTCAAGCCAGATCGACAGCGCTTCGTTGACGAGGCTTTCGACCACCGGGCGCACTTCCGACGAAACCAGCTTGTCCTTGGTCTGCGACGAAAACTTCGGATCCGGCACCTTGACGGAAAGCACGGCGGTCAGGCCTTCACGGCAATCGTCGCCGGTCAGCTGAACCTTTTCCTTCTTGGTCATGCCCGACGCATCCGCATAGCCCGTGACCTGACGGGTCAGGGCGCCGCGGAAACCGGCCAGATGGGTGCCGCCATCGCGCTGCGGAATGTTGTTGGTGAAGCACAGCACCTTTTCGTGGTAGGAATCGTTCCACCACATGGCGACTTCCACCGTCATGCCGTCTTTTTCGCTGCGGATATAAACCGGCTCGTCGATCAGCGGCTTCTTGTTCTGGTCGATATATTTCACGAATTCGACCAGGCCGCCGTCATAATGCAGCTCATGTTCCTTGGCGTCCGCGTGACGGTTGTCCGTCAGCTTGATGCGCACACCGGAATTGAGGAAGGCCAGTTCGCGCAGGCGACGTTCCAGCGTGTCATAGTCGAATTCGACCATGCTGAAGGTTTCCGTCGAGGGCAGGAAGGTCACGGAAGTGCCGGTCTCGCCATCGGCCACGTCGCCCGTCACCGCCAGCGGCGCATCGGCAACGCCGTGGGTAAAGCTCATCTCGTGAACTTTGCCATAGCGGCGGATCTTCAGCTTCAGCCAGACCGAAAGCGCATTGACCACCGAAACGCCCACGCCGTGCAAACCGCCGGAAACCTTGTAGGAATTCTGGTCGAACTTGCCGCCCGCATGGAGCTGGGTCATGATGACTTCGGCAGCCGAAACGCCTTCTTCCTTGTGGATGTCGGTCGGAATGCCGCGACCATTATCGGTCACGGTGCAGGAGCCGTCGGCATTGAGCGTCACGGTGACAAGCGTGGCATGGCCTGCCAGCGCTTCGTCGATGGCGTTGTCCACGACTTCATAAACCATGTGATGCAGGCCGGAGCCGTCATCCGTGTCACCGATATACATGCCCGGACGCTTGCGAACGGCATCCAGACCTTTCAGAACACGAATGGAATCCGCGCCATATTCGGCGGGGGCTTCGGAATTCATCTCGGGCGTCTCGCTCATGAAAATCTTTCGAAAACGTGCTGCGACTGCAGCCTTGAAGCCTGCTGCAATTGCAGCATCAAAAATACTGTCGAATCACACGACAAACATGGCTTTAATATAGGCGCTAACGGCATATTTTCCAAATTTTCGAGGTAAATTTACCGGGGATTCCGGTCGTTTGAGCGCATCTCCACCGCATATGACGAAACTGGCTGCGGATCGGCTTCTGGAAGCGCCACAATTGGCCCTTATATGTCATGAAGCAGGGTATTGGGCGGGTGTTCGAAACCCGATAGTGCGAGGAGCGCCTGATGGAAACAGCGACGATGATACCGGAAGCGCTCAAGCCCTTCGTGCCGCCAGCGCCACGCCCGCGCGAAAAGCCGGTCGGGCGCTTCGAGATGATGCGTGTCGTCTACAAAAACCCGCTCGAGCTATGGGGCGAGCCATCCTACAATGAACGGTGGATTTCCGTTAGCTGGTTTGGCCTCAAGACCATCATCGCCAACGACCCTGGATTGATCCGCCATGTGCTGGTGGATAATGCCGCCAATTATCCGATGTCCGCCATCCGCCAGCGCGTTCTGCGTCCGCTGCTGCGCGACGGTCTCCTGACGGCTGAGGGGCAGGTGTGGAAGCGCTCGCGCAAAGCCATGGCGCCGGTCTTCACGCCGCGTCATATCGGCGGTTTTGCGGAAGCCATGCGCGACCGTTCGCGCCTGTTCGTAGAGCGCTACAAGACCAGCGGCATGATCACCGATATCGCCCATGACATGACGCTCCTGACCTACGACATTCTGGCCGAAACGCTGTTTTCCGGCGAGATCGCGGGCGATCCCAATGACTTCGCGCGTCAGATCGACAAGCTGTTCGAAACCATGGGCCGCGTCGATCCCTTTGACTTGCTTGGACTGCCCGACTGGTTGCCACGTCTCACGCGTTTGCGCGGCCAGCAGTCGCTGGGCTTTTTCCGGGCGCTTGTCTCCGACACGATTGCCATGCGCAAGGCGCGTATGGATAAGGGCGAGGCGGTGCCGAGCGACTTCCTGACGCTGCTTCTGCGCGCCGAAGGCCCTGAGGGCTTGAGCCGTTCCGAGATCGAAGACAACATCATCACCTTCATTGGCGCTGGCCACGAAACGACAGCGCGGGCGCTTGGCTGGACGCTTTATCTGCTCGCCAAGGCCCCCGAAGAACGCGAGCGTGTCGAGGCGGAAATCGACACTTTTCTCGAAAAGGGTGGGCGCGATCTACCGCCGCATGAGTGGCTGGCCAGCCTGCCTTTCACGCGTGCGGCTTTCGAAGAGGCGATGCGCCTTTATCCGCCTGCGCCATCGATCAATCGAGAGGCGGCGGAAAATGATCGCTATGGCGATCTGGAAATACCGAAGGGCGCGACTGTTCTGGTCATGCCGTGGGTGATCCATCGTCACCGGCTCTATTGGGATCAGCCAGATGCTTTCATGCCGCAGCGCTTCTGGTCGGAAAACCGCGAACGGCTCGACCGTTTCCAATATCTGCCGTTCGGCGCTGGCGCACGTGTCTGCATCGGGGCCAGCTTTGCCTTGCAGGAAGCGGTGATTGCGCTGGCGACCCTGCTCGAGGGTCACCGCTTCGACGTGCTGGAGACAACAAAGCCGTGGCCGGTGCAAAAGCTCACCACGCAGCCGCAGGGCGGTCTGCCGATGAAGGTGATGAAGCGATAGCAAAAAGCCCGACCAAGTCGGGCTTTCGTTGCTGTTAGAGGCGCGCCGCATGCCAGCGAAGATGGTCGTCCATGAATGTCGAAATGAAGAAATAGGAATGATCATAGCCCTCGCGCATATTGAGCGTGAGCGGAATGCCAGCCTTCTTGCAGGCTTCTTCCAGCAGCCACGGGCGCAGCCCGTCATTCAGGAAACCGTCCGCGGTGCCCTGATCAACGAGAAACGCCGGAAACTTGTAGCCGTCCTCAATCAGCAGTGACGCGTCATAGGGACGCCATGCGCGCTCTTCGACCCCGAGATATTTTTCCAGTGCTGGCTTCGACCATCCGGCGGTCGACGGTTGCACGATAGGCGCGAAAGCCGAGGCCGATTTGAACCGGTCGGGATTTTTCAGCGCAATCGTCAGCGCGCCATGACCGCCCATGGAATGGCCGGTAATGGCCTGCCGCGCCATATCGAGCGGAAATTCAGCGGCAACCAGTTCGGTCAGTTCCTGCGTGATATAGCTGTACATCTGGTAATTCTTGGCGAAAGGCTCCTGCGTCGCGTCGACGTAAAAGCCTGCGCCCTTGCCAAACTGCCAGTTATCCGACTCATCCTGAACGTCATCACCGCGCGGGCTCGTATCGGGGCAAATAACGGCAATTCCAAGTTCTGCGGCCAATTGCCGATATTCGCCTTTGTCCATCACGTTTTGATGTGTGCAGGTCAGTCCGGACAGATACCAGAGCACCGGCACCGGTCCGTTTGCAGCCTGTGGCGGCAGGAAGACGGCAAAGGTCATGTCGCACTGGGTGGTTTCGCTTTTGTGCCGATAGACGCCTTGCGTTCCGCCAAAGCACTTCGCAGTCGAAATCGTTTCCAGGGTCGTTGTCATAAGAATTCCAGTTCCTGATTTGGCGCAGATTGGGCAACATCAGCTGCCGAGCGCTACGGCGGCATTGACCGCTGCCGCGACGAGAATGGTGTTGAAGAAATAGGATACCACGCTGTGCATCAGCGTCAGCCGCCGCATGGTGGTGGTGGTGACGCTCGTATCCGATGTTTGCGCGGTCATGCCGATGACATAGGCGTAATAGGCGAAGTCCCAACCCGATGGTTCCGGCGTGCCGGGAAAGTCGAAGCCGCCGCGATAGCGGCTGGCGTGGCTGCTGTCATCGCCGGCCGGATCACGGGGCTGCCAATAGGCATGGGCGTAGTGAATGGCCGTCAGCATGTGTATGGTTGCCCAGCCGAGCGGCACCGACGCAAGTGTGGTCACCAGCGTGAAACTGTCGGCCTGCGGGTGCCTGTTGACCACGATGAACAGCGACACAACCGCCACGATGACAGTTGCGAAAGTCACCAGAAAGATGATCCATGCCGGTTCATCGGTGCTGGCCGCGTGCTTTTTGAGAAATGCCGCCGTGAGCTTCGGCATGACCGTCAAAGTGAGTGCCAGATAAAGCACGAAGAATGTGTTTGCGCCGATGACTGGCGCAAGCGGGCTTTTCAGAAGCCAGGAGACGATAAAGGCTGCCGCGCCGCCGATAGCCGCGAGATAGAAGGACATATGGCGGCGCAGCAGGAACATTAGTTGCTCTTTCTTTGCGGTTGCAGCCGCATGTCTACATGCGGGATGCCGTCTTCCAGATATTCGTCCGAAATGGCTTCGAAACCAAACGAGCCGTAGAATTTCTGCAAATGGCTCTGGCCGCCCAGCTCGATGGCGGTGCCGGGAAAGCGTTCTTCCGAAAAAGCAATTGCTTCCTGCATCAGCCTTCGGCCGAGCTGGTAGCCCCGGTAATCCGGGGCCACGACCACACGTCCGATCTTGGCGGGTTTGCCTTCGCTTTCCGGCGGCAGAACCCGCAATGCGGCTGCGAGTTCGTCGCCGTCAAGAATGCGCAGGTGGAAAGCGCCAATGTCCTTGCCGTCGATTTCCGGATAGGGGCATTTCTGCTCCACCACGAAAATATCCACGCGCAATTTCAGCAGCGCATAAAGTGCGCGCGGGGTAAAATCATCCAGCTCGTCCCAGCGGGATATCAGCGTCTTTTCGCTCATCAGTAAACAATCACCGAACGGATCGACTTGCCTTCATGCATCAGGTCGAAAGCCGTGTTGATTTCATCCAGCGGCATGGTGTGGGTGATCAGATCGTCAATGTTGATCTTGCCGTCCATGTACCAGTCGACAATCTTCGGTACGTCGGTGCGACCGCGCGCGCCACCGAAGGCGGTGCCTTTCCAGACGCGGCCCGTGACCAGCTGGAACGGACGCGTGGCGATTTCCTTGCCTGCTTCGGCAACGCCGATGATGATGGATTCACCCCAGCCGCGATGGCAGCATTCCAGCGCCTGACGCATGACATCGGTGTTGCCGGTTGCGTCGAAGGAATAGTCCGCGCCGCCATCGGTCAGGTCCTGAATGGCCTGAACCACCTTGTCATTGCCCACTTCGCGCGGGTTGACGAAGTCGGTCATGCCAAACTTCTTCGCCATTTCGACCTTGGACGGGTTGATATCCACGCCGATAATCTTGTCAGCGCCGACCATGCGTGCGCCCTGAATGACATTGAGGCCGATGCCGCCGAGGCCGAACACCACGACATTCGAACCCGGACGAACCTTTGCCGTGTAGATCACTGCGCCGATGCCGGTGGTGACGCCGCAGCCGATATAGCAGATCTTGTCGAATGGCGCGTCTTCACGCACCTTGGCGACCGCGATTTCCGGCAGAACGGTGAAGTTCGAGAAGGTCGAGCAGCCCATATAATGGAACACTTCGCCGCCATCGCAGGAGAAGCGCGTGGTCTTGTCGGGCATCAGGCCCTGGCCCTGAGTCGCGCGGATCGAGGTGCAGAGGTTCGAGCGCTGCGACAGGCAGGTTTTGCACTGGCGGCATTCCGGCGTGTAAAGCGGGATCACATGGTCGCCCGGCTTGACGGAGGTCACGCCCGCGCCGACTTCGCGCACGATGCCCGCACCTTCATGGCCGAGAATGGCCGGGAACTTGCCTTCGGAATCAAGACCCGACAGCGTATAGGCGTCAGTGTGGCAGACGCCGGTTGCCATGATTTCGACCAGCACTTCGCCAGCCCGCGGTCCGCCAATTTCGACGGTTTCGATGGTGAGAGGCTTCTTTGCCTCCCAGGCAACGGCTGCACGTGATTTCATGACGATGTTCCCTTCCAGTTGAACAGTAGAGCATTTCCAGCAAAAGTGCGAAACGGCTTTTGCTTAGGGAAATACGTAAAAACAAATACTTGGCGCTCTATTTCAGATAGGTGCGCAAAATTTGCATGATTTGATCGATCTCGGCATCCGGGTCTGTTGCGACATCCCGCACGATGGTCTCACGCGCTTGCCCGAATGTCTCGCGGAAGTGACTTTCCAGAACTTCCGCCATCAAGCCATTGGCCGCGCCGCGCAAAGCTGCGATCTGCTGCAGCAGCGCCGCACATTCCGTGCCCGCTTCCACGGCGCGTTCGAGCGCTTCCGCCTGTCCACGGATGCGGCGAAGGCGCGTCAGCGCACGCTTTTTGTCTTCCGGTGAATGCGGCATGAAACCTCTCGATCTTGCGGGAAACTATATACTATGGGGGAGTATGTCAATTGCTCCTGAATTGGCTTTTGCAAGAATGGTTTTCTCTGCAATTGGCACGGCCCGGATTTTTAAGCCTCAAGCCTGAGATGCAGCAGCGGATAAGGGCGTCCCTGATCATCGGTTTCCGAGCGACCTGTCTCGACAAAGCCCAGATGGCGATAAAAGCCCACGCCTTGCGTGTTCTGCTCGTTCACATCAACGGTCAGCGCGCCGCGTTGTTTGGCGTGCGCAATCATATGCTTGCCAATGCCTTTGCCGCGCTGGTCGGGCGAAATGAACAAACTGTCGATATTGTTGTCGGTCATTCCCATGAAACCGACAGGTTTGCCGTCGTTTTCAATGACATCGACTTCCACATTCGGCAGATATTGCTCGCCGACCAGCTTTTCGAGTTCATTGAAATCGTCGGGGCTCAGAAAGTCATGCGTGGCGCGCACGCTGGCGCGCCAGATTTCGGTGAGGGCCGGGGCATCAGCCGGAATGGATTTTCGGATATGGATCATCTCTGTTCCTTGTGTGATAAGCACTGAACTGACGCATTATCTTACGGAAATTCATTTGACGAGCCTGCCCGATCTTCCCGTTACACGCATTCTACCGCAATTGGATGAGGCGATGAACGCCCATGCAAGCGCGGTGCTTGTTGCGCCGCCGGGCGCGGGCAAGACAACGCTGGTGCCGATCCATATGTTGAATGCGGCCTGGCGCGGCGATGGCATGATCGTGCTTCTGGAGCCGAGGCGTCTTGCCGCGCGTGCTGCCGCGCGCCGCATGGCGCAGCTTCTGGGCGAAGAGCCGGGCGAAACGGTTGGTTACCGGATGCGTCTGGAAAGCAAGGTGTCGAGCAGGACGAAAATCCTCGTCGTCACCGAAGGTGTCTTTGCGCGGATGATCCTTGACGATCCCGACCTCAAGGGCGTGGCGGCAGTGCTGTTCGACGAGTTTCACGAGCGCAGCCTCGATGCGGATTTCGGGCTGGCGCTGGCGCTTGATGTGCAGGCGGTCTTGCGCGACGATCTGAAAATTCTGGTCATGTCCGCAACGCTCGACGGTGCGCGTGTCGCAGCCCTTCTGGGCGATGCGCCGGTGGTCGAAAGCGAGGGCCGGGCTTTCCCCGTCGATATTCGTTATCGGGAACGAAAAGCCGACGAGCGCGTGGAAGACGCCATGGCCCGCAGCATCCGCGATGCGCTGGCCGACGAGACAGGCAGTATTCTGGCTTTCCTGCCGGGGCAGGGCGAGATCGAGCGCACGGTGCGCCTTCTGGAAGAACGTGTGCCAGCTCATGTGATGCTTGCGCCGCTTTATGGCGCGATGGAAGGTCGCGATCAAGACGCGGCGATCAAGCCCGCACCGGAAGGCAAGCGCAAGGTGGTTCTGGCGACCTCGATTGCCGAAACCTCCATTACGATTGACGGCGTGCGCGTGGTGATCGACAGCGGGCTTGCCCGTCTGCCGAAATATGAACCGGCCACCGGCCTGACGCGGCTGGAAACCGTGCGCACATCCCGTGCCAGTGCCGATCAGCGGGCGGGTCGCGCCGGGCGAACAGAACCGGGTATTGCTATTCGTCTCTGGCATCAGGGGCAGACGGCATCACTGCCAGCCTTTTCGCCGCCCGAGATTCTGGAGGCGGATCTGTCTGGCCTCGTGCTCGACAGTGCCGCATGGGGCGTGACCGATCCGGCAACGCTGAACTTTCTTGACGCACCGCCGAAACCGGCGCTGAACGAAGCCCGCACCTTGTTGCGGCGGCTCGGTGCTCTGGACGAGGCCGGGCGTCTGACCCCCGACGGCGAAGCCATGCGTCAGCTCGCCTTGCCCGCACGTCTTGCCCATATGGTGGCCGAGGCGGGCAAACGCGGCGAAGCCTCAAAGGCTGCCGAACTGGCTGTGCTTTTGACGGAGCGTGGGCTTGGTGGCAACGAAACCGATCTCGACACGCGTTTTTCGCGCTTTCGCAATGATCGTTCTGACCGCGCCCAAAGGGCCAAGGGGCTGGCAAAGCGTCTTGCGGCCAATGTGCCCAATCAGGGTACGCCCGCAGGATCAGGGATCGGTCGTATGCTGATCGACGCCTATCCCGACCGGATCGCCAGAGCGCGTGGCCAGACCGGGCAGTTTCTGCTGGCCAATGGTCGCGGCGGAGAGGTGGATAGCGCGATAAGCCTCAGCCGTGCTCCCTGGCTGGTCGTGGCGGATATGTCAGGCAAGGCAGGACGCGCGCGGGTTCTTTCGGCTGCCGAAGTATCGGAGGCGGAAATCCGGTCTGCCCTTGGCGACCGGATCGAGAGTGGGCGACAGGTTGTCTACGATCCTGAAAAGAACGCGCTCAGGGCGCGAGAAGCCGTGCGCATCGGTGCGATAGCCCTTTCGGAAAAGCCGTTGGCCGCACCATCGGGAAGTGCAGCCGATGAGGGCGTGATTGCCGCCGTGCGCGAGCATGGGCTTGGTATTCTGCCCTGGGGCAAGGAAGCCGATATTCTGCGCCGCCGTCTTGGCTGGCTTTATCGCGGGCTTGGCGATCCATGGCCATCCATGGAAGACGAGCATTTGCTGGAGACATTGGAAGACTGGCTGCTGCCCTTCCTGACCGGCGAAGCGCAGATTGACCGCATTCCGGGTCATGTGTTGAAAAATGGCCTGATGAGCCTTGTGCCCTTCGATCTCCAGCGCAGCGTGGATCAACTCGCGCCGACGCATTTCACCGTGCCGACCGGCTCGCATATTCCGATCCGCTACGATGCCGAAGAGCCTGTAATCGCGGTCCGCGTGCAGGAACTGTTCGGTCTGGGCCAGCATCCGTCCATCGCCAATGGCAAGGTGCCATTGTTGCTGGAACTCCTGTCGCCAGCCCATCGTCCGATCCAGATCACCCGCGATCTGCCTGGTTTCTGGAAAGGATCATGGGCCGATGTCCGGTCCGACATGCGTGGGCGCTATCCCAAACATGTCTGGCCGGAAGATCCGGCCAATGCGGAAGCAACACGCCGGGCAAAGCCGCGCGGGACGTAGAGCATTTCCAGCAAAACATGCATTAACCACCTGCGACCGGATAACGCAGTTCCGCTTGCATTCCTGTCTCCGCTTGCCCCATAAGGGGCAGGATAGAGGGACATCAAACTATGCACGCAGAATTCGAGAATCGCGCTTCCAATCTTTCGCGTCGTCCGCGATTGACCACGCTGGTTCGCGTGCGCTGGCTAGCCATCGCCGGGCAGACGGCAGCCGTCATGCTGGTGGCGCTTTATCTGCAATTTCCGTTTGCAGTCGGTATTTGTTTTGCACTGATTGCCTGCTCGGCCTGGCTCAATCTCTATCTGGCCTTTCGCTTCCCGACCAATCATCGGCTGAACCCGGAAGCGGCAAGCCTCGTGCTGGCCTTCGATATTCTGCAACTGGCGGGCCTGCTTTATCTCACCGGCGGGCTGCAAAACCCCTTCGTCATACTGATGATCGTGCCGGTCATCATTTCGGCCACTTCGCTTTCGGCCCGGCACACGCTGGCGCTGGCTCTGCTGGTCGTGGCCTGCACATCGGTGCTTTCCATCCGGCATGAACCGCTGCCCTGGTATCCGGGCGAAGAGTTGAACCTGCCTTTCCTGTTTGTGATCGGCATCTGGTGCGCCATCACATCGGCGCTGGGCTTTACCGGCGTCTATGCCTATCGCATTGCAGAAGAAGCCCGCCAGCTGGGCGATGCTTTGAGCGCTGCGGAACTCATTCTCCAACGCGAACAGCATCTGACTGCTCTCGATGGCCTCGCTGCTGCTGCCGCCCATGAGCTAGGAACACCGCTTGCCACCATTGCGCTGGTGGTGAAGGAAATGCAGCGTTCCTATGCCAAAAATCCGGTCGATACGGGGCTTGGGGAAGATATTGCGCTGTTGCATTCGCAAACCCAGCGCTGCCGCGAAATCCTGCAAAGACTGACCAGCCTCTCCTCGGAAAACGAGGAGCACATGTCGCGCTTGCCACTCTCTTCGCTGATTGAGGAGGTGATTGCACCGCACCGCAATTTCGGTGTGGTCATTGATGTGCAGAAAGTGGAAGGGCCAAAGCCGGAGCCGGTCACGCGGCGCAATCCCGGTCTGCTGTATGGTCTCGGCAATCTGGTGGAAAACGCGGTCGATTTTGCACGCGGCAATGTCAGCGTGACCTGGGGTTGGACGGATAATCAGGTCAGCGTCACCATTCAGGACGATGGCGAAGGCTTCAAGCCGGAAATCCTTGACCGTATTGGCGAGCCCTATATGACCAGCCGCGACAATACCCGCAATGGCGGGGGGCTTGGTCTCGGGCTGTTCATTGCAAAAACCTTGCTGGAGCGTTCCGGTGCACAGATTGCGTTCCGTAATCGAAGCAATCCGGGGCAGGGGGCCGAAGTCAAAGTGGTTTGGGCGCGTTCAACCTTCACGAGGGTATGAGCCAAAACCTGTTTTCAAATTTGTTTTTGCTCAACTTCTTGTGTTGTCTTTTAGAATTATTAATCAAATACAATGATTTATAGTCTCGCGCAAAATTCGGTGCCGTAGAAATTGCTTCAACGATTCAATGGCTATTTGACTTTTTGACGCAGGGGTATCAATAAGGGATCAAAAATACAGGCAGGAAGCACCCGATGGACGACTTGAAGCAGGAAGACAGCGAAGCCATAGGCAACGACCCCACCCTTCTTCTGGTTGATGACGACAAACCTTTCTTGCAACGCCTGGCCCGCGCTATGGAAAGCCGGGGCTTTCAGGTGACCACAGCGGAATCGGTTGAAGAAGGTATCGCCGCTGCCAAGGCAGCAGCACCCGCTTATGCCGTGGTGGATATGCGGCTGGGAGATGGCAACGGTCTCGACGTCATCGAAGCCATTCGCCTGCGCCGTTCCGATACGCGCGCCATCGTCCTCACCGGTTACGGCAATATCGCGACCGCCGTGAATGCGGTGAAGCTCGGCGCCATTGATTATCTGTCGAAGCCAGCCGATGCCGATGAAGTCTTCGCCGCTCTGACCCGCCGTCCGGGCGAGAAGGTCGCGCCGCCGGAAAACCCGATGTCCGCCGATCGTGTCCGCTGGGAGCATATCCAGCGCGTCTACGAAATGTGCGAGCGCAATGTTTCCGAAACCGCACGCCGCCTCAACATGCATCGCCGCACCTTGCAGCGCATTCTCGCCAAGCGCGCCCCGCGCTGAGCGTGACGGGAAGCAATCCGGCTTTTGGCGGCTTGTACTGAAAGTTTAGTAGTTTCTTAACTTAGTGAAAAATCCAGTAAAGCCAGATGGTTTTGCTGGATTTTTTTATTTACTGAGAGTTTTGAGGTATTTTCACTATATTATGCGCCATTCCTAGGGAATTGATCTAAAGTTGAATATAAAAATCTATAATAATAAGGCAACTAGAGCACATCCCGAAAAGTGTGAAACGGTTTTCGGATAAGATGTGCTACAAAAACAAACAGTTAGAGCGGTTCTGAAATCGCTCTAAGGCTATTCGGAGGAGAATACTGCGCTTTTAGAGCCGCAGGCCTAATTCTCTTGCGCCCGAATGCGCTATCTAACATTCAAGGCAACACATGACTGCTCATATTGATGCATCTTCAAGCGCGGCTGCTCGCCGGCGTGCGCTTATCGCCAGTTTGACTGGCAGTTCTATCGAATGGTTCGATTATTTTCTCTACGGCACCGCAGCCGCACTTGTTTTCAACAAGCTGTTCTTTCCTAATTTCGACCCCGTCGTCGGGTTGATGCTGTCTTATCTGTCGTTTTCGCTGACCTTCTTCATCCGTCCGCTCGGCGGCGTGATTTTCGCGCATATCGGTGACCGCATCGGTCGCAAGAAGACGCTGGTCATCACGCTGTCGCTGATGGGCGGCGCCACGGTTCTGATTGGCTTACTGCCGACCTATGAACATATTGGCGTCTGGGCTCCCATTCTGCTGATCCTGCTGCGCATGGTGCAGGGGCTTGGCATTGGCGGCGAGTGGGGCGGCGCTTTGCTTCTCGCTTATGAATATGCGCCTGCCAACCGCAAGGGCTTCTTCGGCAGCGTTCCGCAGGTCGGTGTGACCATCGGCATGTTGCTGGCCACGCTTTCGGTTAGCCTGATGGTGACCTTGCCGGATGAATCCTTCATGGCATGGGGTTGGCGTGTTCCCTTCGTGCTGAGCGCCGGTCTGGTTTTCCTCGGTCTGTGGATCCGTAACGGTCTCGACGAAACGCCGGAATTCAAGCAGGCGAAGGAAAGCGGCAATGTCGCCAAGATGCCGCTGGTTGAAACGCTCCAGAACCATTGGCGCGAAGTGCTGATCGCCGCTGGCCTGAAGGTCGTGGAAACCGCACCGTTCTATATCTTCTCCACTTTCGTGGTCAGCTATGCGGTGAGCACGCTCGGCTTCGACAAGAGCGCCGCGCTGAATGCCGTGATGATCGGTGCTCTGGTCGCTTCGGTTCTGATCCCGACTATGGGTCTCGTTTCCGACTATGTGGGTCGCAAGACGGTCTATGTCGTTGGTTGCGTGCTGCTTGGTCTGTTCATCATTCCCTATTTCATGCTGCTCGACACAAAGACCGTCTGGGGCCTGACCCTGGCAACGGTCATCAGCTTCGGTGTTCTCTGGTCGCCGATCACTGCCGTTCTGGGCACGCTGTCGTCGGAAATCTTTGCCACCAAGGTGCGTTATACCGGCATCACGCTTGGCTATCAGCTGGGTGCTGCTTTGGCGGGCGGTACCGCTCCGCTGATCGCCACATGGCTGCTCGCCAAATATGAAGGCAGCTGGCATGCGGTGGCGGCCTATCTGCTGGTGACGGTGCTGATTTCGCTTATCGCAATCATCGCGATCAGCCGCAGCCGTTCGCGTCAGTAACAGGAAAAAACAAACATTTGAGAGCGGGGAAACCACATCGGTTTCCCCGCTTTTGTTTGATTAGAGCGCATCTTCTCCGAAAACCGTTTCACACTTTTCGGGATGCGCTTTAAAAATCACCGCCCGGCATGTCCAATCCGGAAAGCTCCGCATAGGTCAGGCGCGCCGCGCCTGCGCGGGCAAAGCGAAGCATCAGCGCCTTGCGTGTAGCGCCTGCCAGCTTGTGTTCGGGCGCATCACGTAGGATTTCTGCGCCATAGCCGTCCGAGAGAATGAAGCCGCATTCCTCCGGAAATATCTCGCGCGGTACCGCCGGGTGGGTAGCGAAAAACAGCCGGTCGCAATAGTCGCGATATTCCGGCCATTTGCGGTCGGCCTTCCAGTCCTCGATCGATGATTTGATCTCGACAATCCAGATTTCACCCTTGCGGCTGACCGCGATGAGGTCGGCACGGCGGCCTGATGCAAGCGGCAGTTCCGGCAAGGTCGCAAGCCCCATATCCAGAAAAAGGCGCTGCACACCACGGCGTACAAGCATGGCGTTGTCCGATTGCCGTCCGTCGGACAAGGGATGGGTCTGGTTGGGAATCACGATTGGCATGGCCGCATTTTGCGTGCGGTTGCAGGGCGAAACAACTGAAAACACGCGATTCTTTGTGGTGTTTTTCGAGTATTCGCGGGTGAAACAAGGCCAAAGAAGGCAAAAAAATGGCCTAATAAAGAACTTTTCAATTTACGGTTAACGCACAGTTAACAATACTGCCGCATCTTCAAGCATGAATGGGCGATTCGCTCCTTTTGACGGCACATTTGATTCTACCTTGGGGGAATGCATGAATTCTCGCGTCCTTAAGCTGACGACGGCACTTTTTCTCGCAGGCGCACTTGCTGGCTGCTCTACTGTCGGCGGAACGTTCTACACGGCCTCTTACTCGTCGGTCACCGATGCTGGCTATGTTGTTCCTGCTATTCCGAGCGAAAAGATACCATCGCAGTATCGTCGCCAGATCGTGAAGTATCAGACCGATGAGGCCCCTGGCACGATCATCGTCGATACCCCGGAAAAGTTCCTCTATTATGTTATGCCGGACGGCAAGGCGATGCGTTACGGCATCGGCGTCGGACGCGAAGGCTTCGGCTGGTCGGGCACGGCCCGCGTTGCCATGAAGCGCGAGTGGCCGACCTGGACGCCGCCATCCGAAATGATCAAGCGTCAGCCGGAACTGGCAAAGTTCCGCAATGGCATGGATCCGGGTCTCAAGAACCCGCTCGGCGCACGTGCGCTCTATCTGTTCAACAAGGGTGGCGATACCGGTTATCGTCTTCACGGAACGCCTGAATGGTGGACCATCGGCAAGGCCATGTCGTCGGGCTGCATCCGTCTGATGAATCAGGACATCATCGATCTCTATGATCGCGCCGAACAGGGCGCAAAGGTGATCGTGAAGCAGTAAATGATACAATATCGGCGATACACGACATTAAAGTGGTGATCGTGTATCGCCGAAGTTTTAATAATAAATTTTCTCTTTTAGAGTAATTCAAGTAATCTTTCTGCATAAATCAGAAAGATATTTGAAATGGAATGTATGAATTCTAGGTATACACTTGGAAGATTTTCAATATCTATATCTGAGCAATATAATGGTATATGAATCATAGGCTCCCCTTTTATTTAATAAAATAAATTTAATATTTTTTTCGATACTGCAATCGCCATAGCTTGCTACATGATAAGTGCCATAATATAACTTATACTTAATATATGATGGATCCTCATCCACTACACGTTGATAATGACCACACCGGCCTTTCCATAAAAAACGCCGGACTGATGATCCGGCGTCTTTTCTGAATTATCAGTTTTGAGATCGATCAGATCTGCTCAACCTGCTGGACTTCCGGCACGAAGTGGCGGAGCAGGTTCTGGATGCCGTGCTTCAGCGTCGCGGTCGACGACGGGCAGCCGGAGCATGCGCCCTTCATGTTGAGGAACACGGTGCCGTTTTCGAAGCCACGGAAGGTGATGTCGCCGCCATCTTGCGCAACGGCAGGGCGAACGCGGGTTTCAATCAGTTCCTTGATGGTTTCGACGATCTCGGTATCGGCTTCATCGAAGAATTCTTCATCACCATGCGCGGCGGCGGCATCTGCATTGGCATTGCCAGCCATTGCCGAAGCGCCCGACATGAAATGTTCCATGATCGTGCCGAGGATCGCAGGCTTCAGGTGCTGCCATTCACCATCGTCCTTGGTGACTGTGATGAAGTCATAGCCGAAGAAAACGCCGGTGACACCAGGAACGGCGAACAGCTTGGCCGCCAGCGGCGACGTGTTGCCTGCGGTTGCAGCATCGCGGAAATCGGCGGTGCCTTCCGGCATGACCACCTTGCCGGGCAGAAACTTCAGGGTCGCCGGATTGGGCGTGGTTTCAGTCTGGATGAACATGCCAGTTCTCCGCTTTCAATTTTGGAACTGTTCTAATAATCGCGAAACCGCGCGGAAACAAGGGCTGTCGCTCTCAGGCGCGTTTCAGTTGCTATCAATATAGGGTGATTGCACGACGGTTGCAAACTCGTCAGGCCGTGGCGAAAGAGTGATTTTTCGAGCACCGGAGCGCGGGCAATTGCTCTTTGCAGCCCGGCATCACGAAGAATGGAACTGTTGTGTCAGGTCACCGCATCAATGTCGTCATCGGTCAACCCTGCGGGAACCACGGTGACGGGGATGGGAAACTGCGCGCGGCCAGCGAGCGATTGAACAAGAGGGCCGGGGCCTTCCTTGCCGGAACCGGCAGCAAGAACCAGAATAGCGATATCCTGATCCTCCTCGATCAAGCTGAGCAGCTCTTCGGCTGTCTGGCCTTCACGGATGCTCAGTTCGGGTTCGATGCCCTGATCTTCGCGCACAACAGCGGCGAATTTTTCCAACGCGGACCGTGCTCGATCCTGCGCTTCGGACCGCATGATTTCGCCGACGCCCAAAATTTGCTGGAAATCGGAGTCATCGATAACGAATAGCAGAATAAGCGAGCCGCTCGTGTTTTTGGCACGGCGTGCGGCATAGGCGACTGCGCGCCCGCATTCGGGCGTTTCGTCGATGACGGCTAGAAATTTGCGTCGGTGACCGGATTCCCGGCTCAGTCGTTTGGATACCATGGGCGCAATTTGCCATCAGGATTGGCCGCCCGCAAGCCAGCATTGTTTGCTGTGACCGCAAACGACAGGCGTTTTTTCTAAGCGCATCCCGAAAAGTGTGAAACGGTTTTCGGATAAGATGTGCGTCAAAGCACAAATGAAGATTAGGGCGACCGCAAAAAAGCGGTCGCCCTAATTGCCGGAATTGAAAATCAGTTCTGCAACCAGCCGATGATGTCGCGCACATCGCGCATGGTCTTCTCGGCAAGAACGCCTGCGCGCTCGCCGCCATCACGCAGAACGCTGTCGATATGGGCCGGATCGGCCACCAAACGGCGCATTTCATGGGTGATCGGCGAAAGCTTGGTCACAGCCAGTTCGGCCAATGCCGCCTTGAATTCCGAGAACTGGCGTCCGCCGAATTCGCCGAGGATATCTTCCTTCGACTGCGAAGCGAGAGCTGCATAGATGCCGACCAGATTGTCCGCTTCCGGGCGACCGGACAGACCGTCCAGTTCCGACGGCAGGCCATCAGAATCGGTCTTGGCCTTGCGGATCTTCTTGGTAATCGTGTCTTCGTCATCGATCAGATTGATGCGTGACAGGTCAGACGGATCAGATTTCGACATTTTCTTGGTGCCGTCGCGCAGCGACATGATGCGCATGGCCGGACCCGAAATCATCGGCTCGGTCAGCGGGAAGAAGCCCGAAACCTTCTCGTCGCCCACCTGCATATCCACGCCGATACCAAGCGATGCGATACGGTCGGAATAGTCGTTGTTGAACTTCTGCGCGATATCGCGTGTGAGTTCGAGGTGTTGCTTCTGGTCTTCGCCAACCGGCACGGCGGTGGCGCGATAAAGCAGAATGTCGGCAGCCATCAGGCTCGGATAGGCAAAGAGGCCAAGCGAAGCATTTTCGCGGTCCTTGCCGGCCTTGTCCTTGAACTGCGTCATGCGGCTCATCCAGCCGATGCGCGCAATACAGTTGAACACCCAGGCGAGTTCCGCATGCTGCATGACGCGGCTCTGGTTGAAGACGATGCTCTTCTTCGGATCGATGCCCGAAGCCAGAAACGCCGCCGTCACTTCACGGGTGGATTGCAGCAGTTCAGCCGGGTCGGGCGACACGGTCAGCGCGTGCATGTCCACGACGCAATAAATGCATTCTTCGGTCTTCTGGACCTCTACCCACCGCTTGATCGCCCCCAGATAATTGCCGAGGTGAAGATTTCCGGTCGGTTGGACGCCGGAGAAGATAAGCGGTTTGAACGTGCTCATGATAAAATCCTGATGTTGGCCTTCGCCGGTGGAGAGCGAAGGAATTTTTGAACGCAGGTCTTTTCGCAGAGGCACAATCGCCTTTCAAGGACAATTATGCGTCACTTTCAGGCTCCTTCTTGACCGCCCCCCGTTTGACATTGGGACGGATCATGCCGGTATTTGCGCCGCCAAGACCGAAGGCGAGGCCGAAATAGACGATCATCGCGGCAAGCACCATGGCGCAGACCGTACCGGCCCGAACCGCAAAGGGAGCGGCGGAAGAAAGCTCATAGGCGAAATGGCCGATGGCATAATGAATGCCGAATGCCATCACGCCCGCCGCGATCAACAGGCGCGGAATGCGGGTGAGAAGTGGAATATCCTGCCCCCAATGGCCGCGCTTCACCAGCGTTGCAAACAGCAGAACGGCATTGACCCAACCAGCCACGATTTCTGCCGTGGCGATGCCGGTCGGGCCGAGGCGCGGGAACAGTGTGACGGCAAGCGACACGTTCACAGCAACGGAAATGGCCGCGAAGATCATCGGCGTGCGCGTATCCTCGCGGGCGAAGAAGCCCGGAATGAACGCCTTGATCAGCACGAAAGCGGGCAGGCCGAGACCGTAAATCGCCAGAATGTTGGAAACCACAATTGTGGAATCCGGGCTGAATTTGCCGCGTTCGAACAAAAGCCGCACGATGGGTTCCGACATGACGAGAAGCGCTGCTGCTGCGGGAAGCGTAAGAAACAGCGTGAACTCGACCGAGCGGTTTTGCAGGTTCGAGGCTTCCTTCATGTGGCCGCCCCGCAAGGCGCGCGACAGTTCCGGCAACAACACGGTGGCAACCGCAATGCCCACCACGCCCAGCGGCAGCTGATAGATGCGGTCGGCATAGACCAGCGAGGAAACAGCGCCTTCCATGCCGGAAGCAATATTGGTGTTGATGAGAAGGTTGATCTGCGTGATGCCGCCGGTGATCGCGGCAGGCAGGGCCAGCACCAGCAGTCGCTTGACGTTGGACGTCAGGCGCGGGCGGCGGAAGCCGATCTTGATGCCCGCATTGCGCACGGCGAGCCAGACGATGGCAAGCTGCACCAGACCTGCCGCCATCACGCCCCAGGACAGGCCATAGCCGACCGCCAGCGCGTCATAGCCGCGCCACCAGGCAAGCGCCAGCACGCCGATCAGGATGATGTTGAGGAAGACTGGTGCAATCGCCGCCGCAAAATAGCGGTGGAGCGAATTGAGCATGCCGCCCATCATGGCCGCCAGTGACATGCAGGCGAGATAGGGGAACATGATGGTGGCGAGCCGCACCGTATTGTCGAACTTGACCGGATCGTCCATGAAGCCCGGCGCAATGACGGTGCGCACGATAAAGGGCATCGAAAGTTCCATCACGATGGTGATGAACAGCAGCACCGTGAACAACACGCCGAACACTTCTTCGGAGAAGCGGCGGGCGCCGTCCATGCCGTTCTTTTCGATTTCCTTGGCGAAAAGCGGCACGAAAGCGGAGTTGAATGCGCCTTCGGCAAACAATCTCCGGAACGTGTTCGGAAAGCGGAATGCTGCGTTGAAGGCATCGGCCACCGGGCCGGTGCCGAGCGCTGCCGCCATGAACATCTCGCGTGTGAAGCCGAATATGCGGCTCATCAGCGTGCCGGATGCCACCGTGGCGAACTTTTTGACCAGACTCATGCTTTTGAGAAACCTAACTTATGCTGCAGCCTGCGACGAGCGGCCATTGGCCTTGCTGCCGTTTTCGCCGCTGAGCAGTGCAAGAACCTTGCGCCGGATATTGCCCTGGCGGGTGGCGTTGGAAATCTTGTGACCCACGAGGTCCGTTACATAAAAACTGTCGATGACCTTTTCACCGAAGGTCGTGATATGCGCCGAAGCAATATCCAGAGACAGGTCAGAAATAAGGCCGGTCAGTTCCGACAACAGGCCGGGACGGTCCAGACCTTCCACTTCGATGACCGAGAACTTGTTCGACAGCGTGTTATTTATCTCGACACGCGGCTCCACGGTGAACGCCTTGGCGTTCTTTTTCGGCTTGGTGCGCTTGGCCAGCACATCGGGCAGATGCGCTTTGCCGGAAAGTACGTCTTCGATCACCTTGCCCACGCGTTCGGCGCGGCGGCGTTCATCTTCGTCGAGATCGAATTCGCGGCTGATGAGGATCGTATCGAGCGCGCGTCCGTCACCGGTGGTGAAGATTTGTGCGTCGACAATGTTGCCGCCTGCGGCAGCACAAGCGCCGGTGATGATCGACAAGAGGCGCGGATGATCGGGCGCCAGAACGGTGATTTCCGTCACGGCCTCGAAGCTCTGCGGCTTGGCCATGGTGGCAAGCGCGCGACCTTCCCGGTCGGCTTCGCGGATGAAATGCGCATGGCGCACCTGATCGTCGAGGCTGACGGTGAGAAAATAGTTGATGTAATGCAGGCCAAGATAGGCGTCGCGCTCGGCGGCTGGCCAGTCGGCAAGCTTTTCTGCCAGTGCTTCACGGGCCTGCCGGTCGCGGTCGGCGCGCGAAAGCTCGGAGAAGCCGCCGGTCAGCACCAGTTCGGTTTCATAGAAAAGCGTGCGCAGAAGCTGGCCCTTCCAGCCGTTCCAGACGCCGGGGCCAACCGCCTTGATATCGCAAACGGTCAGGATCAGCAGCAGCTTCAGCCGTTCCATTGTCTGCACCGTATCGCCAAAGTCGATGATGGTCTTGCGGTCGTTGAGATCGCGCGACTGGGCCACCATGCTCATGGTCAGATGTTCGCGCACCAGCCATTCCACCGTCTCCGTCTCGGAAGGGGTGAGGCCGAAGCGGGGGCAAAGCCTGCGGGCTATGCGCGCCCCGGCAATCGAATGATCTTCCGGGCGTCCCTTGGCGATATCGTGCAGGAGAAGCGCCACATAGAGCAGGTTGCGGTCACGCTTGATCGTCGTGATCAGATGGTTGGAAAGCGGATGCTCGTTTTCCAGCTCGCCATGTTCGATTTCCGACAGAACGGCAATGCAGCGCAGCAGATGCTCGTCCACCGTATAGTGGTGATACATGTTGAACTGCATCATGGCGACGATCTTGCCGAAATCCGGAATGAACTTACCGAGCACGCCGGATTCGTTCATGCGGCGCAGGATCAGTTCGGGATTGCGCGGCGATGTCAGAACGTCGAGGAAAAGCTTGTTGGCTTCGGGGTTCTCGCGCAGATCGCCATTGATGAGTTTCAGCGAGCGGGTGAGCTGCTGCATCGCTTCCGGGTGAAATTCCAGTCCGTGCTTGTCGGCCAGCTGGAAGATGCGGATGATATTGACCGGGTCTTCCGAAAATACGTCGGGGTGCGCCGTGTTGATGCGATGATTTTCGGAGACGAAATAGCCATCCGTCGAAAGCTTGCGCTTGCGGCGCGAAAAGGTGAGGAAAATGCGGTTGAAGCCCGGCACATGCTTGGCCTGCTGTTCCTCAAGTGCGGCGCAGATGATGCGGGTCAGGTCGCCCACATCCTTCGCCACGAGGAAGTAGTGCTTCATGAAGCGTTCGACATGGTTCTGGCCGGGATGCGCGGTATAGCCGAGGCGCTGGGCGATTTCCGGCTGAATGTCGAAGGAAAGGCGCTCTTCCGCTTTCAGCGTCGCAAAATGCATGTGGCAGCGCACGGCCCAGAGAAAATCTTCCGCCTTGTTGAAGATGCGCAATTCGGCACGCGACAGCACACCGAGCTTGACCAGCTCTTCCTTGGTTTTGACACGGTAGAAATATTTGGCGATCCAGAACAACGTATGCAGGTCGCGCTGGCCGCCTTTGCCTTCCTTGACATTCGGCTCTACCAGATAGCGCGTCTCGCCCGCCTTGCGGTGGCGTTCGTCGCGCTCGGCAAGCTTGGCCTGGATGAATTCCGGCCCGGTATCCTTGACGATTTCATCGTCGAAGCGGGTGACGAGCGCGGTGAACAGATCCTTGTTGCCGGTGAGAAAACGCGCATCAAGAATGGCGGTGCGGATCGTCATGTCTTCGCGCGACAGGCGGATGCATTCATCGATATTGCGCGTGGAGTGGCCGACTTTCAGCCCCATGTCCCACAGCATGTAGAGCATATATTCGACGACCTGCTCACCCCATGGGGTCTGCTTGTAGGGCAGCAGGAACAGGAGATCGATATCGGAACCCGGCGCCAGTCCATTGCGTCCATAACCGCCGACCGCGACGATGGCCATGTTTTCCGCCTTGGACGGATTGACCATCGGATAGACCTTGGTGGTCGCAAACTCGAACAGCACCTCGATCAGCGTGTCCATGAGATAGGAGAGGCGTCGCGCGCAGAGCGTGCCGCCGCCGTCCTTCATCAACAGGCCTTCCGCATTGGCACGGCCGCGCACCAGCGCATCTTTCAGCGCCTGCAACACCACCTTGCGCACCGGAAGGCTCGTGTAACTTTCGTCGGTCGAATCCGCCAGCTCGTTGAGCTTGCGACGGAGCGTATCGGGATTGACGATCTCTTCCAGCTTCAGGTCGTGTGCGCTCATGCGGCTTGCAGGTCCGGCTTTTCGGGAAAGGAATTGCGGTGACGGCGATAACGTATAACCGCTTTTAAACTGGATGAATATGCAAAAGCAAAGGCCGGGTTTCCCCGGCCTTCTCATGCATCATTTCTAATATTTAGTTCGTCGCATTATAGGCGGCGATGGCCGCCATATTGACGATATCGGAATCCTTGGCTCCGATGCTGACGATCTGTGCTGGCTTATCGAGACCGACCAGCAGCGGGCCGATAATGGTCGCGCCGCCCAGTTCCTGCAGCATATTGGCAGCAATGGATGCCGAGTGATTGTCCGGGGTCACGATGACATTGGCCGGGCCCGACAGGCGGATGAACGGATATTGTTCCATCAGCTTCGGGTTCAGCGCCACATCTGCGCTCATCTCACCGTCGAATTCGAAATCGACATGACGGGTATGGAGAATGCGCACTGCTTCCTGAATACGGGCAGAGGTTTCGCCGCCCATATGGCCGAAGGTCGAGAAGGCGGTGAGTGCAACGCGCGGAACATAGCCCATGCGGCGCGCCATGCCTGCGGCTTCCACCGCAATATCGGCAAGCTCGTCTGCTGTTGGCTTCTCGTGCACGGCGGTATCCGCGATGAACACGGTGCGACCACGGCAGAGCGCGATGGAAACACCAACCACGCGATGGCCCGGCTTTGAATCGACAACGCGGCGCACATCGTCGAGGCCGGTAGCATAATTGCGGGTCACGCCCGTCACCATACCATCGGCATCGCCCAGCGCCACCATGCAGGCCGCAAAATGATTGCGGTCATTGTTGATGAGGCGATGGCAATCGCGGGTCAGATAGCCCTTGCGCTGCAATTTCTCATAGAGATAGTCGGCATAGGCCGAATTGCGGCTGGAAAGGCGCGCATTAATGATCTCGATGCCGGGGCGCTCGATATCCATACCGGCGGCTTTTGCGGTTTCCTTGATGCGCTCGTCGCGACCGACGAGAATGGCTGTGCCCAGCCCCTGGTTCACATAGGAAACGGCGGCGCGCATGACCTGCTCTTCTTCACCTTCGGCAAAGACGATGCGCTTTGGCTGGCGGCGCACGCGCTCGTAAATGCCGCGCAGCGTCGAGGCGATCGGGTCGCGACGCGCCGACAATTCGCGCTTGTAACCTTCGATGTCGGTGATGATGTGACCGGCAACGCCGGTTTCAATCGCGGCCTTGGCAACGGCTGCGGAAACCGAGGCGAGCAGACGCGGATCGAATGGCACCGGAATGATGTAGCTCGGGCCGAAGCGCGGACGGCTGCCCTGATAGGCGGCGACCACATCGTCCGGCACATCTTCGCGGGCAAGTTCGGCCAGCGCATTGACGGCGGCGATCTTCATCGCATCGTTGATCGTCGTGGCACGCACATCGAGAGCGCCGCGGAAAATATAGGGGAAGCCAAGCACATTGTTGACCTGGTTCGGATAGTCCGAGCGGCCGGTGGCGACGATGGCGTCATCGCGAATGCGCGCGACTTCTTCCGGGGTGATTTCCGGGTCGGGATTGGCCATCGCGAAGATGATCGGGTTTGGCGCCATGGCGCGCACCATTTCTTCGGTCAGGGCGCCCTTGGCGGAGAGGCCGAAGAACACATCGGCATCCTTCAGGGCGTCAGTCAGCGAACGACGGTCGGTCTTCACGGCATGCGCCGATTTCCACTGGTTCATGCCTTCTTCACGACCCTGATAAACGACGCCCTTGGTGTCGCACAGGATGATGTTTTCCGGCGCAAAGCCCATGGCCTTGATCAGTTCGATACAGGCGATGCCCGCCGAACCCGCGCCATTGCAGACGAGCTTGGTCGTCTTCATGTCGCGTCCGGTCAGATGCAGCGAATTGATCAGACCGGCGGCGGCGATGATCGCGGTGCCATGCTGGTCGTCGTGGAAAACCGGAATGTCCATCAGCTCGCGCAGGCGCTGCTCGATGATGAAGCAGTCGGGCGCCTTGATGTCTTCCAGATTGATGCCGCCGAAGGACGGGCCGAGATAGCGCACGGCGTTGATGAAGGCGTCGATATCGGTGGTGTCGACTTCAAGGTCGATGGAATCGACGTCGGCAAAGCGCTTGAACAGAACGGCCTTGCCTTCCATGACCGGCTTCGACGCCAGTGCGCCGAGATTGCCGAGGCCGAGAATGGCAGTGCCGTTGGAAATGACGGCGACGAGATTGCCCTTGGCCGTATAGTCATAGGCGCGCGCGGCATCTTCCGCGATGGCTTTCACCGGCACGGCGACGCCCGGCGAATAGGCCAGCGACAGGTCGCGCTGCGTGGTCATGGGCTTGGTGGGGTTGATTTCCAGCTTGCCGGGACGGCCCTGCGCGTGAAAGTCGAGCGCTTCTTTCTCACTGGCTGTGGGTGTGCGTTCTGGCGTGTTGCCCTTCGGCGTCGAGACTGGCATGTTCCCTCCGGAATCTTGTGCGGTCGCATTCGATAGCGCCAGTCTGGAAATGTGTAAACAGCGCTTTTGGGAATAGTTATTCATTCAAAAACGAATGAATGCATCATTGAAAGCAATCCCAGGAAAAGTGTGAAACGGTTTTCCGTCCGGGATTGCGAAGAAATAAAGTAACTTTGAGTGCGTGAAACGCGCAATAAAAGAAGCATTTCCAGCAAAAGTGCAAAGCGGCTTTGCGTAGGATAATGCGTAACAATAGAAGGTTTTATGGCATGGACGTGCGGGGCGAAAACGATAAGCCGGAAGCGGAAGAAAATACCGCGCAGGAAACGGTTGTTCGCCTCACACCCATGATGGAGCAGTATATCGAGATCAAGGCGGCGAATGTTGATTCGCTCCTGTTCTATCGCATGGGCGATTTCTACGAACTGTTCTTCGACGATGCTGTGGAGGCATCCGCCGCGCTCGGCATCACACTCACCAAGCGCGGCAAACATCTGGGTGAAGACATTCCCATGTGCGGTGTCCCGGTCCATGCCGCCGATGATTATCTGCAAAAGCTCATCTCCAAGGGCTATCGCGTCGCCGTCTGCGAACAGGTCGAAGATCCGGCGGAAGCAAAGAAGCGCGGTTCGAAATCCGTGGTGCGCCGCGACGTCATCCGTCTGGTTACACCCGGCACGCTGACCGAGGAAAAGCTGCTCGATCCCTCTGAGGCCAATTTCCTGATGGCGCTTGGTCGCACCAAGGGAGACGGGGCGCTGGCACTGGCCTGGATCGACATTTCGACGGGCACATTCCGCGTTGCTGAAACGACAGAAGAACGGCTTTTTGCCGATATCATGCGCGTTGATCCGCGCGAGCTGGTGGTGGCCGATACGGCGTTTCACGATCCTGAACTGCGCCCGTCTTTCGATCTGATCGGCAAGGCAGTGTCGCCGCAGCCCGCAACCCTGTTCGATAGCGCTGCTGCGCAGACGCGTATCCAGCGTTATTACGATGTGGCGACATTGGACGGTTTCGGCCAGTTCAGCCGCTCGGAATTGTCGGCCATTTCCGGCGCCATCGCCTATATCGAAAAGACGCAGATTGCCGAACGCCCGCCGCTGATGCGGCCGGAGCGCGAGCATGAAGGCGGTACGATCTTCATCGATCCGGCAACGCGCGCCAGTCTGGAACTGGTTCGCACCATGTCGGGCAACCGCGATGGCGGCTTGCTCAAGGCGGTGGACCGCACTGTCACCGGGGGTGGCGCGCGGCTTCTGGCCGAGCGCTTGACCGCGCCGCTAACCGATCCCAAGGCAATTGCGATGCGGCTTGATTCCGTGTCGTTCTTTCTCAGCGAGCAGTCGCTTTGCGATGCGCTGCGACGCGAGCTGAAAGGTGTGCCGGATATGCCGCGCGCGCTGTCGCGCCTGGCGGTGGGGCGTGGCGGTCCGCGTGATCTGGGTGCTTTGCAGCGCGGCTTTGAGGCGGCGGGCACGCTGGCCTCTTTGCTGGAAGGTTCGCTTCTGCCGGAAGAGTTGGGCGCGGCGCGGGATGCGCTTGAAGCCATGCCTGCGGCTTTCGCGGCGCATGTCGACCGGGCGCTGGCCGACGAGCTGCCGCTATTGAAGCGTGACGGCGGTTTCGTGCGCGAGGGCTACAATACGGAACTCGACGAAATGCGCGCCTTGCGCGACCAGTCCCGCCGTGTGATCGCTGGCTTGCAGGCCGACTATATCGAGGAAACCGGTATCAAGTCGCTGAAGATCAAGCATAACAATGTGCTTGGCTATTTCATCGAAGTGACGGCAAATAATTCCGGCGCGATGACCGATACGGATGCCGCCAAGGGCCGCTTCATCCATCGCCAGACCATGGCCAATGCCATGCGCTTCACGACCACGGAACTCGCCGCGCTTGAAAGCAAGATCGCCAATGCCGCCGACCGTGCTCTGTCGATTGAACTGGCGATCTTCGAAGAGCTGACGGCTGAAGCCGTTTCCCATGCCGACAGCATTCGCGCAGCCGCAGCCGCCCTTTCGGTATTCGATGTTTCGGCAGCGCTTGCCGTGCTTGCGGACGAGCAGGGCTATTGCCGCCCACTGGTCGATGACAGCCTGTCCTTCAATATTGTGGCCGGTCGTCATCCGGTGGTGGAACAGGCGCTGCGCCGTCAGGCAGCCAATCCCTTCGTCGCCAATGATTGCGATCTTTCACCGCAAAAGGACGGCGGCAATGGCGCAATCTGGCTGCTGACCGGCCCGAATATGGGCGGTAAGTCGACCTTCCTGCGCCAGAACGCGCTGATTGCGATCCTCGCCCAGATGGGCTCATTCGTGCCTGCGGGTGCGGCACAGATCGGCGTGGTGGACCGGTTGTTCAGCCGCGTTGGCGCTTCTGACGATCTGGCGCGCGGGCGCTCGACCTTTATGGTCGAAATGGTGGAGACGGCGGCGATCCTCAATCAGGCTGGCGAGCGTTCGCTGGTCATTCTCGACGAGATCGGTCGTGGCACCGCGACGTTCGACGGCTTGTCCATTGCCTGGGCTGCCGTTGAATATCTGCATGAAAAGAACCGCTGCCGCGCTTTATTTGCCACGCATTTCCACGAAATGACGGCGCTGTCGGAAAAGCTGGAGCGGCTTTCCAATGTCACCATGCGGGTCAAGGAATGGGACAATGATGTCGTCTTCCTGCATGAAGTGGCCAAGGGCGCTGCCGACCGGTCCTATGGTGTGCAGGTGGCGCGGCTGGCCGGTCTGCCGGAAGCAGTCGTCAACCGTGCGCGCGATGTGCTGCACCAGCTTGAAGCTGGTGAAACATCCGGCAAGGCCGACAAGCTGATTGATGATCTGCCGCTGTTTTCCGTTGTGCTACAGCAGGAAAAGCCGAAGCCGCAGGCATCGGCAAAGGACAGCGAACTGGCAAAGGCTGTGGCAGGCATCAGCCCTGACGAACTGACGCCCCGTGAAGCGCTCGACCTGATCTACAAGCTGAAGGAACTGGCCGGAAAGGCGTGAGATTTCTAAATGGTTTCCCCTCATCCTGATGAGGCCCGTAGGGCCGTCTCGAAGGGCGAGGGGAATATCTACAGACTACACGAAGCGGTTTGCTTCAGCGCCGTAATAGGTGATGTAGCGGCTGGAGATGCGCTCGATCGGCAGAATGATGAACACATCGGTCGTGCCGAATGCTTCATCGATCACCGCGCCGTCGCCGATCATCGCGCCGAGGCGCAGATAACCCTTGACCAGCGGTGGCATGGAGAACAGCGCAACCTTGTTGTTGATCGCTTCCTTCGGCATCAGGTCCATTGGCTGATAGCGATGCGGCAGTGCGCGCACATCCCAGTCCGGCGTGGCGCGGCAGTTCTGGTGCAGGAACGACAGGCCAAGCGCGTGGGCGGCAGGAACCGGCCCATGGAACGAGGCGCAGCCGAACATCACGTCAATCGAATGGCGACGGCAATAGGCCCATGCACCCTGCCACAGCAGTTCGACTGTGCGCTTCGAACGGTATTCCGCCTTCACGCAGGAGCGGCCAAGCTCGAGCAGGTTGAGATTGGGGCGGGACAGCGCTAAGCGCTGCACGTCATATTCATCCGCCGAATAGAAACCGAGCGCCTTGTCGGCCTGATCGCTGCGCATCAGCCGGTAGGTGCCGACGATCTGCTTGTGTTCAGGGACCGGCAGGGCGGTATCATAAACGAGAAGGTGATCGCAGATCGTGTCGAAACGGTCGGCATCGCGAAGCTCCACGGCCTCGATGGATTCCTTGCGCGCGCCCATTTCTTCGAAGAACACGCGGAAACGAAGTTCCTGCGCGGCTTCAATGGCTTCACGGGAGTTTGCAAGTCGCACTTCGAGCGAGCCGATACGTCCGAGAACGATCGGGTCATCACCGGTTGCGAATAGCGCCTGTTGTGCTTCTAAGCCTGACATGACCGTATCATCAATGATTTGCTGGCCCATTCCAAGCAGTACTGTCATGATGATTCGCTCCTGATTTGTCTATTCACGTATTCCTGAACCTTTTCTCACTGATTAAGCAGTGAAATCGGCCTTCTCATTCGTAGGACGGCGGCGCAGATGAACTGCAGCTTGCCGTGGTACTAGAGAGCGAGTGCTACGTGAGGATGACAGAAGCGTGTCACCAATGTGTCATTTCGGATAGGTGCCGCTTATCCCCTTCAAATGGCTTTAAAATTACGATCTTCACGTTATGCGAAAGCCCGATAACGATCAAGTTATCCACGCCCGGCAACAAATTGGGCGTCATATTAGCTTATCAACGGGCAGCGCGTTCGCGCCGCCAGCCGAGAAATTCTTCCAGAATGATCAGTGCAGCACCGATGGTGATAAAGGTGTCGGCTAAATTGAAGACGGCGAAAGACCATGTCGGCAGGTGGAACAGGATATAATCCACCACATAGCCGTGCATCACGCGGTCGATCAGATTGCCGACCGCGCCGCCGATCACCAGTGCAAAACCATAGCGGGCGAAGACGCGGTCCTGCGCATTGGTCCACCAGAGATAGAGCACGAAGACGATGACCGCAGCGGTAATCGCCACCAGACCCCAGTCGTGCAGCCCGGCGAGCATCGAGAAGGCGATGCCTTCATTATGCGTGCGAAACAGTGCGAGAAACGGCAGCAGGTCGATCTGCTGGGCGTAATCCATGCGGGTTTCAACCAGATGCTTGATGCCCTGATCAATCAGAACCGTGAGAATGACGACGAGAAGCGAAGACAGAACCGCGTGACGCTTCATCATTATCCCCTTGCGTCCAGGGTGAGCGCCTCACGGCGGATTTCATAGAGCATGACACCGGTGGCGATTGCCAGATTGAGCGAGTCGGCGCGGCCCGCCTGCGGAATGCGTGCAAGCTTGTCACACGCATTGGCGAGATTGTCCGGCAGACCCTGCTGCTCATTGCCCATCATCAGCACGACCGGCTTGTTGGCATAGGGAATCGTGCGGTAATCGACAGCGCCCTTCAGATGCGTGCCGACGATCAGACCGGAAAAACCCTTGCGCCAGTTGAGGAAGTCGTTTTCCGTCGTCTTGTAGAGCGGTACGGAAAAGACCGAGCCCATGGTGGCGCGCACGGTTTCGAGCGAATAGGGGTCCGTGGTGTCGCCGATCAGGATGACGCCCTTCGCACCAACTGCATCGGCGGTGCGGATGACCGTGCCGAGATTGCCCGGATCGCGCACGCGGTCGAGCGCGATATAGACGTCGTTATGCTTCGGCTTGAGGCTTGCCAGCGACTGGTATTGCTGTTCGAAAACACCAACCACCACCTGCGGATTATCGCGGCGGGTGATCGCGGCGATCACCTTTTCGGTCACTTCCAGCACCAGTCCGCCCTTGGCGAAGGTGCGGGCGGCAACCTGCTCGACCATTTTGTTGCCCTTGCCGGACTTGGCGAAAACCAGCGTCTTGATGCGCCAGTCCTGCTCCAGCGCGTCGATGACGAGCTTTAGCCCTTCGGCCAGAAATACGCCTTGCTGGTCACGGAATTTCTTCAATGCCAGCGAGCGCAGATCCTTCACGATCGGGTTGGTCAGGCTGGTGACTTCCTTCACCTGCCCGACTTTGGAGTGTCCCGATGCATGATCACCGCGCGAACCGCTGTTTCTGGAAAAATCGTCGTTACGGCTCATTTGGCTACCCAGCGGCTGAACATGGATGTTGAAAGCGCGCGTCCAGCAGAACGCTCACGCAGGATAAGCTCGCCCGATTCGACCGTGCCGCCAAGGCCGATGAACCGGTCGCGCATCAGTTCGTGAATGGCGAAAAAGGAAGCGCGGATCGAATAGGCGGTCAGGATCACGGCAAGCGGCTTCGGTGTCAGGATCGAGCGGCACGTATCGACCATTGCAGGCAGGTGCTCGAACAGTTGCCAGACTTCGCCGCTCGGGCCGCGTCCGTAAGCGGGCGGGTCGAGCAGGATGATGTCGTAGAAACTGCCGCGCCGTTCTTCGCGCGCCACGAATTTCATCGCGTCTTCGCAGATCCAGCGGATCGGCTTATCCGACAGTCCCGCCATTTCCTGATTTTCGCGCGCCCAGATAATGGCTTTCTTGGAGGCGTCGACATGGGTGACTTCCGCACCGGCGCGGGCGGCAACCAGCGAGGCAACGCCCGTATAGCCGAACAGGTTCAGCACCTTCACGCTACGCCCGGATTTTACCCCGTCGCGAATGAGGCCGTCCATGTAAGACCAGTGCGCGGCCTGTTCTGGAAACACACCGACATGGCGGAACGAGGTGAAGCGACCGTGAAAGGAGATACCGTCATGCTGCATCGGCCATGTTTCGCCGAGCGGCACTTTGGGAAACGCCCAGCGTCCAATGCCTTCTTCATCCGTATTGCCGGTGAAGACCGCGTCGACCTGATCCCATTCCTTCTGCGGCAGGCTTGGCAGCCAGATCGCCTGACCTTCCGGGCGAACGATGCGGTAAGGACCGTATTGCTCAAGCTTCAGTCCGTTGCCGCTGTCGAGCAGCGCATAATCGGCGGATGGTTCGGTTTCGAGGATGACCGGCAATTTTTCGCCCGGGCGAGGGCCGGTATAGGGCTTGATTTCGCGCAGCGGCGCGACAACCCGTTCGCGTTCTTCAGTGGCTACGGGCTTGGGTGCGGCCTTGGCAAATTGCGGGCGCGGCTTCTTGAAAGCCGAACCTTTACCCGGATTGGCAGAATCGAACTTGTTCTCATGACGCGGCGCATCATGCTTCGCGCGTTCGAAACCGCGATCCTGTTTGCCGCCCGACGGCTTTTTGCCTTTTCCCTTTGGCGCTTTCACCCGAAACTCCAATCACAATGATTGCGGTCTAGGTAGGATAAACAAGGCCGGTGTGGAAGGGGGAAACGACGTTCTTTCGCGTGCGCAGGCCTTTTCAAGGCCGTAAAACCCGGAAGTTCTGCTTCCGGGCCTGAGAAAAGCGGGCGTTTCAGGAGTTCGCGACCGATGTGTTGCGCCTTTCGGCGGCTTCGGCGCGTTCGAGAAGACGGGTCGCTTCCAGCTTGCGATCACGCGCTCTGCGGCGATGCTTGCCCTGCGTTAGCCAGGTGACCAGCGAACCGATCACCACGCCGATCAGCAACGCGCCAAACAGCCAGATGAACAGTGGCGCGCTGTAGGACAGCGCTGGATTACCCGGATTGAACGGATCGACCGTCAGAATCGTGGTGGCACGATTGGCAACCGACAGCGCGATCAGAATGACCGCGAGCGGGACCAGAATGACGATTGCGACGATACGTTTTGCCACCATGATCTTCTATCAGACGGCGCCGTTGAGACGGTCGCGCAGTTCCTTGCCGGTCTTGAAGAAGGGAACCCACTTTTCTTCCACGTCCACCGTTTCGCCGGTGCGTGGGTTGCGGCCGCTGCGGGCCGGACGGTTCTTGACCGAGAAAGCGCCAAAGCCACGCAGCTCGACGCGGTTACCGTCCGCGAGGGCATTGGTGATCTCGTCGAAAACCGCGCCGACGATGTTTTCGACATCGCGCTGAAAGAGATGCGGATTGCGGCTGGCGATAATCTGAACGAGTTCCGATTTGATCACGGCTTTAAACCCCTGTTTCCTGTTCTTGTACTGTCAGGCCTGACGCCAGACATTGTTAGGTCGCTGAATTTACGTCAATTTACGTCTGGCTTTCCATCAACGTGCCAAACCGAGAGAAGTCCGTCAAGAAAGATGCGATCCTTTGCTATCTCCTTGAGCATACTATCGGCTTCCTGAGGCACACCGATGAGCCGCGCACCGGCATGAATGAGGAGATCGCGCAGCGAAAATCCTGTTTCACTGTTGACCGGCTTCCATTCAAGACGAGGCAATTTGGTGGAAACGCCCTTGGTGCCGAGCCAGGCAACCGCTTCGTCTTCGCCGCCAAGCCCGTCGATGAGTTTCTTTTCCAGCGCCTGACGGCCTGTGAAAACCGCTCCATTGGCCAATGCAAGCGCCTGTTCATGCGTGAAGGAGCGGCGCTTTTCCACAATGTCCACAAACCATGCATAGGAATCCATGATCATATTGCGGATCATGCCTTTTGCTTCTTCGCTGGCCGGGCTGAAATAATTGGGTTCCGCCTTCAGCGGCGCGGACTTGATGGTTTCGACCTTCACGCCGATCGTATCGAGAAGCTTGGAAAGGTCGGGATACTGGAACAGCACGCCGATGGAGCCGACGATGGATGTCTGCCGCGCCACGATATGGTCGGAAGCGCTGGCGATCATATAACCGGCAGACGCCGCCAGCGTGCCGACCTGCGTGACGACTGGCTTCTTTTCGGCGATTTTACGGACGGCTTCATAAATGGCTTCGCCGCCGACGGTGGTGCCACCGGGCGAATCGAGAACCAGAATCACGCCCTTGACCGCATCGTTCTTGGCAATCCTGTCGAGGCGCTTCAGAAGCTCCTCATTCTCGAAGATGGTGCCTTCGATGCGCACCTTGGCGATGTGCGGCTGGGAGAAATTCGTGCCGCGCATCGACCATGAGGCGAACCCGACGACAAGAAGGGCGAGCAGAAGCAGAAATGCCACGCGCCAAACGGTCAGCTTGCGGCGCAGCTTTCGTCTTTCGATCAGTGCTTCGGCGTCCTGGGCCATTCTGTCCATCCATTCGTCTTTATAAATGCGACCAGCCTCGATGGGCGGTCATGAAAATCCATGTCGATCTTTGTGCCTTCAATTAAGTCAGGCGGCAAGACGCTTCAATCTTGTTACGCATTTCAAAGAGATAGTGCTGCACAACTGCATTGTCATGACATTCGTGTGCGAGATTCTGTCTCTAACCAGAAACAAGGTGTTCAATTGCAAGTTACGCATGCGCGTGTCGCGCTGTAACGCAGGGCCTTTTTGTGGTATCAAAGAGTTGATTAGCATTCTACCTAATTGGTGGCTGTGCTGATTGCGATGAATTATCAATGAGATAGCAAGGCTTGTCTATGTTTTTTGGACAGGTGCGATATTTTGCGCCGCCATCACGCTATTGAGCATCCGCGCAAATTATCCCAAATAAACCATATTGAAGTGAAAGAGCGCCTATTGATTGCAGGTAGTGAGCCTCTACATCGAGCGCATTCTGATCTTTGACTGGAAATTCTTGAATTGACTACAGTGGATTATCTGAAGGACGTCATGACTACCGACACCACTAACAGCCCTGTTGCGCAGACCGCAGCCCCTTCCGGGCGCGGCAAGGGCGGCGTGCGTTTTGGTGCGTCCCAGAAAGCCGAGTCGCTTTTTCATGCTGCGCAGCGCCATTCGGTTCGCGTGCGAGTGCTGAAAACCGCCCTGCCGGTTGCCGCCATCGCGCTTGCAGCCGTTTTCTCCTGGTATACGTTTCTCGCCACGCCCGCCACGCCGATCAAGGTCGAGATGAATACGGGCGGCGAAAATGGCAAGCTCGTCATGTCGAGCCCGCATTTGAACGGCTATAATAAGGACAACAAGCCTTATTCGATGACGGCTTCCAGAGCGACGCAGGAAGCTAATAATAGCGGTGTCATCACGCTTGAAGGTATTCAGGCCGAATTGCCGGTGGGCGACCGGGGCGTGGCCAAAGTCGAGGCTGCATCCGGCATTTACGATAATGCGAATGGTCGTTTGCAACTTGATAAGGACTTTATCGTAACCACGAATGAAGGTTTGCGTGCTGTGATGCACTCGGCGGATGTCAATCTGAAGAGCGGACAGATCACAACCGACAAGCCGGTCGATATTCGCAACGGAAATACGCATATTCTGGCCGACAGCATGCAGGTCAAGGACAATGGCAAGGTTCTGATTTTTGAGAACCGCGTTCAGATGACCGTTGACGGCAGCGTGATTTCGGGAAACAAGGCGCCCTGACCGGGCGCTGGATAAGGGCATATCAAGCGTTCAACCGTACTTTTTGGTATGGCGCGGATTTGTTTTTGTACGCATTTTGTGAAGCCTAATGTTCCCATTTGGCGGCAAAGTGCTTAATGTTGCATCTGGACGCAGGTTGTTCAAAGCTTAAGCGCCTGCATTCGGGGGACTGAAGATTTATGGAACGTGAGACGGGCAAGATGATCAAGGGCACTATGGCTCGCACGATGCGGGCAGGATTCGCAGTTCTGGCGCTTGGCATCGTTGCCGCTCCTTTTGCCGCTTCGGCGCAGGAAGCCGCAGGCGGCGCAGTGAACGGGCTCAAGCTTTCCAACAGCAAGGCACCGGTCAAGATCGACGCCGACAAGCTGGAAATGCGCGACAAGGAAGGCGTTGCGGTTTTCACCGGCAATGTTTCCGTTGCGCAGGGCGATGCCCTGCTGAAGGCAGGTCTGATGACCGTCTATTACAACAAGGCTGCCAAAGACGATAAGGGCGAAGCCCCGAAAGAACCGGCAAGTGCGGGTGTTGGTGGTCTCGATTCGTCGAGCATCGATCACATCGACATTTCCGGCAAGGTTTACCTGAAGTCCGGCACGCAGGTCGCAACGGGCGATACCGGCCGTTACGACGCGAAGAATCAGATCATGATTCTCGAAGGCTCGAAGGTCGTTCTGACCGACGGTGACAATGTCGTCACCGGCTGCAAGCTGACGGCGCATCTCGATACTGGCCGCGCCAATGTCGAAAGCTGCAAGAGCGGTGCGAACAGCAAGGGTCGCGTGTCGATCATCATGGCGCCGAAGGATCAACAGCAGGGCGGTGCCGCGCCCAAGCAGAACTGACCGGGGCGTCACGCGTGGGATTGTTCTGGAACAAGAAAGCCGGTGAACCGCAGGCGGTTGCCGAGAGTGCCGACTCTTCGGGCGGTGCGCATGGCGTCATGCCAGCACAGCCGGGCAAGACGGCGCGCCTGAAGGGCACGCTGGTCGCGCGCGGTCTCTGCAAGAGCTATCGCGGTCGTCAGGTCGTCAATGGTGTGTCGTTCGGCGTGCGCGCTGGCGAAGCGGTTGGCATCCTCGGTCCCAACGGTGCCGGCAAGACAACCTGTTTCTACATGGTGACAGGTCTGGTTCCAGCCGATGCCGGTTCCATCGAGATTGACGGTTTCGACGTCACATCCATGCCGATGTATCGTCGCTCGCGTCTAGGCATTGGCTATCTGCCGCAGGAAGCGTCCATTTTCCGTGGACTTTCGGTCGAGAACAATATCAAGGCCGTGCTTGAAGTGGTCGAAAAGGACCGCAAGAAGCGCGCTTCCGAACTCGACGCACTGCTGGAAGAATTCCACATTGCGCATCTGCGCAAGGCGCCCGCCATCTCGCTTTCGGGCGGTGAGCGGCGTCGTCTGGAAATTGCCCGCGCGCTTGCGTCGCGCCCGAATTTCATGCTGCTCGATGAGCCCTTCGCGGGCGTTGATCCCATTGCGGTTTCGGATATTCAGCAGCTCGTGCGTCATCTGACCAGTCGCGGCATCGGTGTTCTGATCACCGACCACAATGTGCGTGAAACGCTCGGTCTGATCGACCGCGCCTATATCATCCACGCCGGTCAGGTGCTGACCCATGGTCGCCCGGCCGAGATTGTCGCCAATCCGGATGTGCGCCGCCTCTATCTCGGTGATCAGTTCACGCTCTGATTATTCCTGAGTGAAAAACCCATTTGACCCGCAAGCTTCGGCTTCCGGGTCTATTTGAGCTGGCTAACATAAAAGCCGCTCCAAAAAATGCATCAATCTTGCGACTTTTTCCCCTTTTGTCCCAAAACTGCACATTCTGAATTGACAAGCAAGGATCATACCAGTTTTGATCAGGGAGAAACTCCGGTCATCAAGGCCGGGTGAAATAGCGGCTCAGGGTTTTGGTCGACCAGTCGTTCGCAGGGGGAATAACGCGTCGTATGGCTCTGTCGCCCAAGCTAGATTTCCGTCAGTCACAATCGCTGGTGATGACACCCCAGCTGATGCAGTCGATAAAACTGCTTCAGATGACGCATCTTGAGCTTGAGCATTTTCTCGATCTGGAAATTGAAAAGAATCCGCTGCTGGACAGAATAGAGGCAGCGAATGATGATTTCGCAGGCGCTGACGTTGCCCGTGACGATGATCGCTCTTCTGCAAGCGGCGACCCGACGGACGACCGCCAGTCGGATGAGGACGGCCTTTTTGATGAGGGGCAGGCGGACTGGTTCAAGACCGACGCGCCGGATGCTGCTGAAAATCTCTCCACCACTTTCGACAGTTCGCTGGAAAACATTTTTCCCGACGATCCGGGCCGTTATGACGAGATCAATCCCGACCTCGCCGCCCAGTGGAAATCGTCGACGCTCGACGCCTATAGCAGTGGCAGCGGTGGCGGATATGACCTTGATCAGGTGACGGCGAGCCGGGTCTCGCTGGCTGACTTTGTGGGCGAGCAGATCGCCCTGACCTTTTCGCAGACCTCTGACCGTTTCATCGCCATGGCTCTCGCCGATGCGCTGGACGAGAGCGGCTATCTGCGCGTGGACATTATCGGGCTGGCGCAAAATCTGGGCGTGGAGACCGCGCAGGTGGAGCGCGTTCTGGCCGTGATGCAAAGCTTTGATCCGCCTGGCATTTTTGCACGCGATCTGCGCGAATGCCTTGCGATCCAGCTGCGCCTGAAGGACCGTTTCGATCCGGCCATGGCGGCACTGGTCGATAATCTCGATCTGCTGGCGCGGCGCAATTTCGCCATGCTGAAAAAGCTCTGTGGTGTCGATCAGGCCGACATTCTCGACATGCTGTCCGAGATCCGCACACTGGATCCGAAGCCCGGCGCCTTGTTCGAAGTTGCGGTGGCCGACGCCATCGTGCCCGATGCGGTCGTCACGCCCTCGCGTGACGGTGGCTGGGCCATCGAGCTTAACCCGGCGGCCATGCCGAGGCTTATCGTCAATAATGAATATTATGCCGAGGTGAGCGCTTCGGTGAAGGCTGAGGAAAAGACATTTCTGGCCGATTGCATGCAGACGGCGAGCTGGCTGGTGCGCAGCCTGGATCAGCGCGCGCGAACGATTTTAAAGGTGACACAGGAAATCGTGCGCCAGCAGGACGGGTTTCTGCGCCACGGCGTCACGCATCTCAAGCCGCTGAACTTGCGCATGGTGGCCGATGCGGTGGGCATGCATGAATCCACCATCAGCCGCGTGACGGCGAACAAGTTCATGGAAACGCCACGCGGCGTGTTCGAATTGCGTTATTTCTTCACCGCTTCCATCGCCTCGTCGGAGGGCGGAGACGCCCATTCTTCCGAAAGTGTTCGGCATCGTATTCGCCAGATGATCGACGCTGAAAAGCCAGATGATGTCCTGTCTGACGATGCAATTGTTGATGCATTGAAGAAAGACGGTGTGGATATTGCGCGAAGAACTGTCGCAAAATATCGGGAATCGATGAATATTGCTTCATCGGTTCAGCGCAGGCGTGAGAAGAAAGCCAAGCTTTCTGTTTCTTAGAACACATCCCGGAACGCGAAACTGTTTTCGGACGAGATGCGTGTCAAAACAACTGTTTAAACCACCGGTTACCCGGTGGTCCGGAATAGACGATTGTACCTCCAGAGCGATTTTTGACCGGTTCAAACCCAAGAGAATGCTCTGAAATTTTGAACTTGAAGCACCGTTCGATCAGAAAAAATCGATCATGATCGCAAGAACCGGCAGCGCTTCGAGTTGGCCAACTGGCAGGAGGACCAATTGACAAGCGCCGTTTCAATCAATAGAAGCCCGGCTCGCGCTGCAACGCTTGCCCGAAAAAGCTGGAATAGTCCGGTTTTGCGGGCTTTTGCGAATGTGGCACAAAATATGCATCGGCTTTTTCTGAAAGAGTTAGCGGATGTCCGAGTGCTTAAAGGAAAGGCAGTTTAGCAGAAACGGCAACGATCACGCGTTTGGGGCGTTGCATAAGACAAGGAAGTTTCAAGGTGCCGTTTGACCGGTTTTTGATCGGAAAAGCGTGGATTTTGAAGGTGTTTCGGGGTTTCGACCGGCAAGCCGGATCAAGTCTGAAAAACCCGTAGGATGAATGCCATCTTTGATGACGGTTCGCTTTGCGCTTCGCTTGCCTTGTGATTAGACTAAGCCCTGTGGTGTAACGCAAATGAGGTGTGCCAAATGACTCTGCGTGTATCTGGAAAGCATATGGACGTCGGTGAAGCTTTCACAACCCGGATCGTAGATCGGGTGAATGAAACGGTCGGCAAATATTTCGATCATGGCTTTTCCGGGCAGGTAACGGTCTCGAAGTCCGGCTCACGGTTCAGTGCGGATTGTACATTGCACCTCGACAGTGGTGCGACGCTACAAAGCACTGGTGATGCGCAGGATCCGCAGCTGGCTTTTGATGCGGCAGCGGACAAGATTGAAACCCGCCTTCGGCGCTATAAGCGCCGTCTGAAGTCGCGTACGGCTACCCAGCCAAATGCGATCTATGACGACGTGGCATATCGTGTTATGGCACCGCTGCCGGAGGAAGAGGAGGAGCTTCCGGCTGATTATGCGCCTACCATTGTGGCGGAAACGTCTGTCGCCCTGCGCACCATGTCGGTGGCTTCGGCGGTGGTCGAGCTTGATCTGATTGAAAATCCGGTTCTGGTTTTCCGGAACGCGGGCAATGATGAAGTAAACATCGTCTACCGTCGAGCGGACGGCAATATCGGCTGGGTTGACCCATCGACGGTTACCCGCCAGGCCGCGCCTCGCGTCTGACGGCAAACCCGAAGCGCACGTTATGCGTAACCGCTGTGAAGGGCGGGCCCATTCGTGGGTAGTTGCGTGCGCTTCCTAAAACCGGGCCGAAAACGGCCTGATTGAAGAAGGAACGGAGAGAATGGATCTTAGTGATCTGATTCAGCCGGGGGCGATTATCCCCGCGCTGAAAGCCAGCTCCAAAAAGCAGCTTTTGCAGATTTTGTCTGAAAAGGCTGCGGAACTGACCGGTCTCCCTGAGCGTGAAGTTTTCGAAACAATTCTCCAGCGTGAACGCCTCGGTTCGACCGGGGTGGGCAGCGGTGTGGCTATCCCGCACGGTAAGCTGGCGAATATCGGCAAGATTGCCGGCATCTTCGCGCGCCTTGAAACGCCGGTTGATTTCGAGGCGCTGGATGATCAGCCTGTCGATCTCGTTTTCCTGCTGTTGGCCCCGGAAAATGCCGGGGCTGATCATCTGAAAGCCTTGTCGCGCATTGCGCGTATGCTCCGCGATCCGGATATGGTCGCCAAGCTGCGAGGCACACATGATGCACAGGCGCTTTATTCATTTCTGACAGCCCAGCCGGCCTCCAACGCCGCCTGAGCCTAAAAGCGCCGGATTTGTTCGTACCGGCGCTTTGAAATCGATTTTTGTGAAGCCGTCACTCGTTCAGAGTGGCGGCTTTTGCTATTTCCGCTATGCCGCATAGTATTATTAGGCTCGCTTAAAATATGGATTATGCGATGAATAGAACTCGTGTAGAAGGATTTTGTAAAACTCATAAAGATGGAAAATAAATTGAAGAAATATTTTTCAGCATTGATTGCTGCGATAGTATTTTCCGGTCCCGCATTGGCTGCTGAAAATAAAATTGAGTGTGTTGAGCGTGTTGGAAAAGAGTGTATCGCGAAGCACGGGAGTGATTTTCTGGGGTTCAATGCAGATTATCATGAATGCTTAGCGAAAAAATTGCCACTTTGCCCGGAATTTGGCAAGTAATTCATAATTTAATTATACTGAGGATATCAAATTCAAAAAAGTAATTTTTGCATTGATTGCTTTGGGGGCTGTCACCAATGTTGCATGGGCTGACAGAAGCGTGGTGTGTACCGAGCGGGCAAAAATAGAATGCGATACTCTGCCAGAGCTCGTCAAAGCTAGCGTTGATGCCTGTCGCAATCATCAATACAAAATGTGCATGGCGGAGAAGTTTCAGCCTAATCCCGTAAAGTAAATGCCATTGCGGTAATAAAAATTCTGCATTGAGAATTAATATCGTGTCACATTCAGTAGATTAATATTTTAAGTGATCAACACCATGTTCGGTATCTTTTCCAAGACAGAGTGCTCGTTGGACTGATGTCTTTATTGGTAATATGGAAATCAGTTTTTATATCATTATTTTAGATTGGTTTGAGGCAGCGAAAATTGAATAAATACATTTTCACCTTAATCGCTATTTTTACAGCTTTTAACGTCGCACTCGCCGATGGAAATGTGAATGATAAAGAGGAGGTCTGCAGAAAATACGCTTTGAGTCATTGCGTTGGACCGCTAAAGCCTATTTCTGACAAGCATTCATGTATTGAAGATAGATTCAAAGAATGTATGAATAAATAATATATACTTGATTTCTGAATTGCTCCTCTTTTTGCTTCCGTTTTTGCCCGGGCGAATACCAAGGCTTAATAAGAAAGCAATCCAGGACGGGAATGGAGCTGGGGTTTATTCGACATATAAAGCGCTTTAAGAGCGCCGAGGAGCTTTACTCGAAGCAGTAAAGACCAGCATGCAACTCTTACGCCAGCCACACAATAGTGGCGATAGCGGCTCTGCATAGCGTGGAGCCGCTATCGTTGCATATTCAGCAGGGCTGCCATTTTAGTTGAGCAGCACCGTGCGTAATTCGTGTTCATGTGCGCCTTGCAGCGCAGTAGCGCGGACATCGGAGAGCACAATCGGCTCGCCGCTTGCGCCAAAGAGAGCCCAGAGTTCAAGACCAGGCTCGATTGGTGGGAGGGCAGGGAAGCTGCGTGCCAGATCGTCGGAGCGGATCTTGCGTACGTAGGCAATTTCACCTTCGCCCAGATGAGCGAATTCATTTTCGGTGAGAACCTGTCTGTTCATGGTCTTAGCCTCCATTTGAGCGGCACACCATTCACGGCTATGCCGCACCAGAGCTTCACGATAGTTATCATAGCCTTAATGACTGAACGAAACCTGAACGTTTTTCAGTCTTTCACAGCTATGTTGATTTTCTTGATCAGCCGTTCCGGTTCCGGTCGGTCGAGATCGACAGCGAGAAGACCGTTTTTCAACTCGCAACCCAGCACCCGCATGCCATCGGCCAGCACGAACACACGCTGAAACTGACGGGCCGCGATGCCGCGGTGCAGATATTCGCGTTCGGTGTCGTCGGTCTGTCGCCCGCGGATGACAAGCTGGTTGTCTTCCGTCATGACGTCGAGATCTTCGCTGGAGAAACCTGCCACGGCAAGCGTAATGCGCAAGCGCTCAGAGCCTGTTTCACCGCGTAGGCGTTCGATATTATAGGGCGGGTAGCCATCGCCGGATTTGGCAATCCGTTCGAGTGTCTTTTCCATCGTGTCGAATCCGAGCAAGAGAGGGCTCGAAAACGGAGTCATTCTTGTCATTGCATCAGTCCTTGATGAGAAGCGACCGTTATGAAGAGAACCCGTTCGGCGTATCTCTCCGCTAACTGATATGGCTTGTGAAAAGCCCGACTTCAAGGGCCAATGCCGGAATCCCCCTTTGTCATATCGTAAAACGACGATGGGGCAGGGCGATACCCGCCACTGTTGCGGGGCGGATAGTGTCAAACTTAGCATATATTGAAACGCGCTCTACCGTCGTGCCTCGGCCAAGGCTGCGCGAAAGGCGGTGGCGAAGTTTTCGCGGTCGTCGGGGTTCAGAAAACTGCCGATGGCGACGTGCTTGTCGCGGCTTTCAACGCTCATATCCGTAATGCCGATATCCGGCTTTCGCGCCACGCGAAAGCGCGTCCAGAAGGGGTTGAACTGATGCGCCGTCATTTTGCCGGAAGGGGCATATTGGCGGATATGCAGGGCTGCGCGCGAAACGGAAATCTCTTCACGCGCCCGGGCAGAGCGGTAATTCCAGCGAAATGCCAGATAGATCAACAGCACATCGAGACCGAAAAAGCCGAAGATTGGCCATGCGCCAATGGACCAGAACAAAATTCCGACAAACAACCAGCAGCCGATAAGTGCCGCCATCAGGACGGTGAAGCCCGTGCGCCCCAGCGAGCGATAGGGCGTCAGCAAGGCTTCAAAAATAGGGGTCTCGAACCTGTCCGGTTCCGCGCCGTCTGGATGGTGCATTGAAGTCTGAACCCTTGATCTGAAAGCCGCCTGCGTCAAGCTGCGGGTTGTCTTCCAGGAACAGACCTCAGTATAGAGACAGAATGCAAAAGGCCAAAATCAAATCGCCCGTGACAGTTTCCGTCGCCGCAAGCAGCCCGGCAGCGAGCCCCGCCGTTCGTCGCCCGCGCCGCGTGGCCGGTACGCTTTATACGGCTGACGAGACTCACGAAATCTTCCGCCGGTTCTCCGTGCAGCGCCCGGAACCGAAGGGCGAACTGGAGCATGTGAACGCCTTCACCTTGCTGGTGGCGGTGGTGCTATCCGCTCAGGCGACGGATGCGGGCGTCAACAAGGCGACGCGCGGTCTGTTTGCCGTCGCTGACACGCCGCAGAAAATGCTGGCGCTGGGTGAGGAAAAGGTCGGCAATTATATTCGTACCATCGGCCTTTGGCGCAACAAGGCGAAGAATGTCATCCTGCTTTCGGAAGCGCTGATCCGCGACCATGGCGGTGAGGTGCCGGGCGACCGCGACGCGCTGGTCAAACTGCCGGGCGTCGGACGCAAGACGGCCAATGTCGTGCTCAACATGTCGTTCGGCCAGCCGACCATGGCAGTGGACACGCATATATTGCGCATCGGCAACCGGATCGGTCTGGCGCCGGGCAAGACGCCGGATGCGGTCGAGGCCATATTGGTGCGGGTCATTCCGGCGGAATATATGCTGCACGCCCATCACTGGCTGATCCTGCACGGGCGCTATACCTGCAAGGCGCGCAAGCCCGAATGCGAGCATTGTGTCATCGCCGATATCTGCAAATCGCCGGACAAGACCTGCGATGTGCCTGCCGCGCTGATTCCGCTTCCGCCTCAGGCGTAAGTTTTGACAGGCTTGGCGGCCTCGCGCTGCGAAATGGCTTTGTGCAGATGCACCATGAGTGCTGCCGCGAAAAGCGGGGTCAGAAGATTGACCAGCGGAATGGCCATGAAACCGGCAATCAGCAAGCCCGCCAGAAAGACCGTCACGCCATAATGGGAGCGCAGCGCCTTGGCTTCCGCTTCGGTGCGATAGCGCATGGCGGCAAATTCGAAAAACTCGCGCCCGAGCAGATAGGCGTTGATGACGAAAAAGGCGATCAGGTTGATGCCCGGCACAAAGAGCAGGGCGAGAGCCAGAAGATTGCCAAGGATCACCACGCCGAGGAATTTCAGTGAAACCACGATGGAGCGTCCAAGCGGCAGGGCGTCGCCCGCCGGGTCGTTTGGATAATCCGTGCGCTCGACCACTTCGGCAACATCATCAAGGAACAGACCTGCCACAAGCGCCGTGACGGGCGCGATCATCAGCGCCAGAACAAGCGCCAGCCCAAGCCCCGCCGCAATGGCGGCGACGATACCCAGCCAGCCTGCCCAGGCGGGCATGCCGGGCAGCAATTGCTCCATCCACGGCCAGGCATAGATAAAAAAGATTTGACGAATACTGGCCCAGAGACCGGCCAGCAGCAAAAGCGTCAAACCCAGCGTTTTCCAGAAAACCGAGCGAAACTCCGGCGTCAGCAGACGATTCAGGGCTTTCAGGGCGGCGTCTATGATCATTCTTTTTCCGTTTTGAGCCTGTTTTGGCTGTGGACGAAATGAAAATAGGTATGGCCATCGGGTCGCGCAAGCCAGACTACCCACATACCGGGATCGTGGCGGGGTAGCCAAAGAGGGAGCAAAAGGTTAAACCCGCACCCGAATATCTATCCCACCGTATCACGTTCAGGATAGATAGCTGGCGCCAAAGCCTCCTCCTGCCCGAACGGAAGCAGGCTGGAGAATTGAAAAAAGGGGAGCTTCTCGAGCTCATGGCCACATTCGACGTTCTTTGCATCGGCAATGCCATTGTCGATATTCTCTCGCGTACGGACGACTCTTTCCTCGAAGCCAACGGTATCGTCAAAGGTGCAATGAACCTGATCGATGCCGATCGCGCAGAATTGCTCTATAGCCGGATCGCAGGTCCGGCGACGGAAATGTCCGGCGGCAGCGCGGGCAACACAGCGGCAGGCGTTGCCAGCCTCGGCGGACGTTCCGCCTATTTCGGCAAGGTGGCGACTGACCATCTTGGACGTGTTTTCGCGCATGATATCCGCGCGCAGGGCGTGGCCTTTGATACGCGTCCACTGGAAAAGGGTTCGCCAACCGCCCGCTCGATGATTTTCGTGACGCCGGATGGCGAACGCTCGATGAATACTTTCCTCGGCGCCTGCGTCGAGCTTGGACCGGAAGACGTCGAGACCTCCAAGGTCGCCGATGCCAAGGTCACCTATTTCGAAGGCTATCTGTGGGATCCGCCCCGCGCCAAGGAAGCCATCGTGATGGCTTCGAAGATCGCGCATGAGGCAGGTCATGAAGTGGCCATGACGCTCTCCGATCCGTTCTGTGTCGACCGCTATCGCGAAGAGTTCCTCGACCTGATGCGCCAGCGCACGGTCGATATCGTTTTTGCTAATGAAGACGAAGCCAAGTCGCTCTACCAGACCAAATCGCTCGAAACGGCGATTGCCTCGATGCGCATGGATTGCAAGCTGTCGATCATCACGCGCTCGGAAAAGGGCGCAGTCATTGTGACGCCTGATCAGACGCTGACCGTTCCGGCCATCGAGATCGACGAACTGGTCGACACGACCGGCGCGGGCGATCTTTATGCAGCAGGTTTCCTCTATGGTTATACCAAGGACCGCTCGCTGGAAGATTGCGCACGGCTCGGCTCGCTTGCCGCCGGTCTCATCATCCAGCAGATGGGCCCGCGTCCGCTGCTCAGCCTTCAGGCCGCTGCAAGTCAGGCTGGCCTGATATAATCACTACTCGGACCGAATGATCCGGTCGCGCTGGAGTTCTTCTTCTGTGCGGCCGGGACGGCTTTTATAAACCGGCAGGTTCCAGCCGAAATAAAGCGCTCCGCCGCGCACGGTAAAACTGGTCAGCGCCGCGACCACTGCCGAAAAGAACGGATCGACGCCAAGGCGCGCCAGCCCGACATAGAGGCAGGCTCCCGCCAGCGCCGCCGTGATATAGATTTCCCGCCGCATGATCACCGATGGCTCTCCGGCCACCATATCGCGCAGGATGCCGCCCAGCGTGGCAGTGAAAATGCCGGTGACGATGGCCACCGGTGCGCTGACGCCGAGAGCAAGCCCCTTGGCCGCACCCATGACCGTATAGGCCGACATGCCGATGGCATCGAGCCAGAGCAGCACGCGATAGCGTGATTCCACCATATGGGCGGTAAAATAGACCGCGAAGGCGGCCAGTGTGCCCGCCAGCAGGTAGATCGGCTCCTGAACCCAGAAAACCGGTGTGCTCAGGATGAGATCGCGCAGCGTTCCGCCGCCGATGCCGGTGATATTGGCAAGAAAGATGAAGCCGACAATGTCGAGCTGTCGCCGCGAGGCGGCAAGCGCGCCAGTTGCCGCGAAGACGAAAACACCCGCAAAGTTCAGAAACTGTACGACGGTCACGCGGCTTCCCCCAGCAAGATATGTGACGCGATTTTCTATTGCTCTGCGCGCCTTGGCAATATGGCTGTATGAGCGCAGGTCAGCAGATACAAAAAAGCGGCGGATGGACCGCCGCTTTTTCTGTCATCTCATTCGCTCAGCGTATCAGCTGTCGCCTTCCGCGCCACCGGTCTCGGCAGCAGCTTTCGGGCCGCCCTTGGATACGCCGACCATGGCCGGGCGCAGGACGCGGTCACCAATGGCGTAACCAGCCTGCACAACCTGCACGACGGTGTTGTTCGGCAGATCCGGGTTCGGCACTTCGAACATGGCCTGATGGAAGTTCGGATCGAACTTCTGGCCTTCCGGCTCAAGCTTGGTGACGCCGTGGCGTTCCAGAGCCTGCAACATGGCGCGTTCGGTCATTTCCACGCCTTCGGCCAGAGACTTCAGGCTGGCGTCGGCTTCCAGCATCTCGGGCGGAATGGTGTCGATGGCGCGGCGCAGATTGTCGGAAACCGACAGCATGTCGCGGGCAAAATTGGTCACCGCATAGGTGCGGGCATCCTGCACGTCGCGCTGGGTGCGCTTGCGCAGGTTTTCCATTTCGGCAGCAACGCGCAGAACCTGATCCTTGAGTTCCTTGTTATCGGCTTCGAGCGCGAGAATCCGGTTTGCGGTTTCATCAGCCGCATTGTCCGCTTCGTCTTCCGCAACTTCGGCGCTGGCTTCGGCCTTGCGCGCTTTCAGGAAATCGGCGGCAGCCCGGTTCAGCGCCTCACGATCCCGTGGATTGTTGATGTCGCGCTGCTCAAGATCGGGGTTCTGGGTTTTGTTCTTTTCGTCAGACATAATGCTTCTTCCGTCTTGAATATCGTCTGGGGCGGATATCGAGTTTCATGCCATTAAAATCAAGGCTTAATTTCTGGTGACCCGGTAAGATTGACACTTCACCGCAGAAGTCTAGACACGATCTGGGCCGTATAGTCCACCATCGGAACGATACGCGCATAATTGAGACGGGTCGGGCCGATGACGCCGAGCGCCCCGATGACCCGCTGTTCGCTGTCGCGATAGGGTGCAACCACCAGCGACGAGCCGGACAGCGAAAACAGCTTGTTTTCCGAGCCGATGAAAATGCGCACACCCGAACCCGTTTCGGCCAGATCCAGAAGCTGGACCATGCCGTCCTTGGTTTCCAGATCGTCGAAGAGATGGCGCAGACGCTCGATATCTTCCTGCGCGTGAATGTTCTCCAGAAGATTGGCGCGGCCGCGCACAATCAGCCGCGACGGCTGGTCAGAGCCGGTGCCGCCCCACACGGCGAGGCCCTGTTCGACAAGTTCCTGCGAAAGCTGGTCCAGTTCCTGGCGGGTTTCCTCCATCAGCACCTTCAGCTCGGCCTTGGCTTCGGAAAGTGTGTGGCCGTGAATATGGGCGTTGAGGAAATTCGAGGCTTCCACCAGTTGCGATGCGCTGATGCCGACCGGCAGATTGATGACGCGGTTTTCCACATCGCCATTCTGCATCACCAGCACGGCAAGTGCACGGGTCGGCTCCAGCCGCACGAATTCGATATGCTTGAGCGCGCCTTCCGTCTTGGTGGCAAGCACGAGACCCGCGCCACGCGACAGGCCGGACAGGACCTGACTTGCCTCGGTCAGCACGCTTTCCACCGAATTGCTGTCGCCGGCGGCGCGCACCTGCGCCTCGATGGACGAGCGTTCGCCCGGCGGCAGATCGCCGACTTCCATAAAGGCGTCGACGAAAAACCGCAGGCCGATCTGCGTCGGCAGACGGCCCGCCGACACATGCGGCGCATAGATCAGGCCCAGATGCTCCAGATCACTCATCACATTGCGAATGGTGGCAGGCGAGAGCGAATGCGGCAGCAGGCGGGACAGATTGCGCGAACCGACCGGGTCGCCGTCGTTGAGATAGCTCTCGACGACCAGCCGGAAAATTTCGCGCGACCGCTGGTCGAGCGAATTCAGAAGCTGATGTTCAGGCGATTTCATCATGATAGAGCGGCGAACCTGTTGATTGCTTACCCTAAATATAAGGTTGCGGCGCGAAGCGTCAAAGGCTTTAGCTCCAGACTGGCATTCCTCTCAACACTTCTCGACATGTCTTTGGGCTGGCGAAGCGCAAAATTCCTTTCTATTTGCGCCCGGGGGGCCTAAAAAGCCGCACGGAAAACTTTGAATCCCCAAAAACTCGATCAAGGAAATTGATATATGCGTCCATCCAAGCGTGCTGCCGACGAAATGCGCGCCGTCTCTTTCGAGCGCGGCATCTCCAAACATGCGGAAGGCTCCTGCCTAGTCAAATTTGGCGACACGCATGTTCTGTGCACGGCAAGCCTTGAGGAAAAGGTTCCGGGCTGGATGCGCAACACCGGCAAGGGCTGGGTCACGGCGGAATACGGCATGCTGCCGCGTTCGACCGGCGACCGCATGCGCCGCGAAGCCGCCACTGGCAAGCAGGGCGGACGCACGCAGGAAATCCAGCGTCTGATCGGACGATCCTTGCGCGCTGTCGTGGACATGCAGGCGCTGGGCGAAGTGCAGATCACGGTTGACTGCGATGTCATTCAGGCCGATGGCGGCACGCGCACTGCAGCCATCACCGGCGGCTGGGTGGCCTTGCATGAATGCCTGCGCTGGATGGAAGCGCGCCAGATGGTGCGGGTCGAGAAGGTGCTGAAGGATCATGTCGCCGCCATTTCCTGCGGCATCTATGAAGGCGCTCCTGTTCTCGATCTGGACTATGCGGAAGATTCCGTCGCCCAGACCGACAGCAATTTCGTCATGACCGGCGCGGGCGGCATTGTTGAAATTCAGGGCACCGCCGAAGGCGCGCCTTTCTCGGAAGAAGAGTTCCTGAACCTGATGAAGCTGGCGCGCAGCGGTGTCGATCGTCTTGTGTCCCTGCAAAAGATGGCCGTGGCTTAAGAGCCTGAATCAAAAAAAGGTATTTGCAGCCGCACAGGACGACTTTTGGAACAGGCTCTGCTAGGACAGGGTCTGCTCCATCTGAATGAGGAGACCTGATCCATGCGCGCTGCACGTATTCTTGAAACGGCACTCTATGTCCGCGACGTCGCCGAGGCGGTAGAATTCTATCGCAACACGATGGGGCTGGAACCGGTGGGCCAACTCAGCGAGCGCAATGCTTTCTTCCGCTGTGGTGAGGGCATTTTGCTGCTCTTCAAGGCGGAAGAAACCTTGAAGCCGCCTTTGTCCGGCAATCTGCCTGTGCCGCCGCATGGCACAACGGGGCCGGGTCATGTATGTTTTGCTGCAAGCCGCGCGGAGATCGAGGGCTGGCGGAAACATCTGGAAAAGCATGGCGTTGCCATTGAGGCCGATTTCGATTGGCCCAATGGCGCACATTCGATTTATTTCCGCGATCCATCCGGCAATTCGCTGGAGATTGCCGAACCCAAACTATGGAATTGAAAATGAGAACGCTGGAAAAGGGCAAGCTGATTGTCGCCTCGCACAATGCAGGCAAGCTGAAGGAATTCGACGGGCTGATCGGTCCGTTCGGCTTCGATGTCAGCTCTGTTGCAGCACTTGGCTTGCCGGAGCCGGACGAGACCGGCACCACGTTTGAGGAAAACGCCTATATCAAGGCGCTTGCTGCGGCTGAAGCTACCGGACTGCCCGCATTGTCCGACGATTCCGGCCTGATGGTCGATGCGCTGGACGGCGAGCCGGGCGTCTACACGGCCGACTGGGCCGAAACCGAAGACGGCACGCGTGATTTCAATATGGCGATGCGTAAGGTCGAAGATCTTTTGCAGGAAAAAGGTGCCACGACCGCGGACAAGCGCGGCGCGCGTTTCGTCTCCGTCATCTGCCTTGCATGGCCGGATGGCGAAGCGGAATATTTCCGCGGCGAAGTGGAAGGCGTGCTGATCTGGCCGCCACGCGGCACGACCGGCTTCGGCTATGATCCGGTGTTCCTGCCAGCGGGCCACGAAAAGACCTTTGGCGAAATGACTGCCGATGAGAAGCACGGCTGGAAGCCGGGCGACGCTGAGGCCCTGTCGCACCGCGCCCGCGCCTTCAAGCTTTTTGCCGAAAAGGCGCTCAACGTGGAGCCGGCTTCCGCGAAATGAACAAGCTGTTTCCCTCTTCACCGGCGTTAGTGGACGGCGTGAGCACGATTCCCATCGCGCGTGCGAATGGGGAAACTGCGTTCGGCGTTTATGTGCATTGGCCGTTCTGTCTGGCCAAATGCCCTTATTGCGACTTTAACAGCCATGTCCGTCACAAGCCGGTGGATCAGGCGCGGTTTTCCGAAGCGTTCCGGCGCGAGATGGAAACGCTGCGCGAGCGCACGGGCCCGCGCACGGTCACCAGTATTTTTCTGGGTGGCGGCACGCCATCGCTGATGCAGCCCGAAACGGTGGGCGCTCTGCTCGATAATATTGCGTCGCATTGGTCTGTCGCACCTGACATCGAAGTGACGCTGGAAGCCAATCCGACCAGTGTGGAAGCCGACCGTTTTCGCGGCTATCGCGCGGCAGGCGTCAATCGCGTGTCGCTCGGCATTCAGGCGCTCAACGATCCCGATTTGCGCCGTCTCGGCCGCATGCATTCGGTCGAGGAAGCCAAGGCGGCCATTCGTCTGGCGCGCGAGATTTTCCCGCGCCTGTCCTTCGATCTGATCTATGCGCGCCCGAACCAGAGCATCGAGGCATGGCGCGAAGAGCTGAAGGAAGCCATCGGACTTGCTGCCGATCATCTCTCGCTCTACCAGCTGACCATCGAGGAAGGCACACAGTTCTACAATCTCTGGAAGGCCGGAAAGCTGACCACGCCGGAGCCGGACCACGCCGCAGCGCTTTATGAAGAAACGCAAAGGGTGACGGCAGAGCATGGTCTCCCGGCCTATGAGATTTCCAATCATGCGGTGCCGGGGCGCGAGTCGCAGCACAATCTCGTCTATTGGCGCTATGGGCAATATGTCGGCATCGGCCCCGGTGCGCATGGGCGTTTCGTGGAAAACGACGTTCGCACCGTCACGATTACCGAAAAGCATCCGGAAACCTGGCTCGACAAGGTTGATCGGCGCGGCCACGGCATTATCGAGGAAGAATATCTTGATGGCGGGCAGGAGGGCGACGAGTTCCTGATGATGGGGCTTCGTCTGCGCGAAGGCATCGATCTGGATCGCTACAAGCGGCTGTCGGGTCATGATGTTGACCAGAAGCGTCTGGCGAAACTGATCACCGAGGGCATGATCGAGCCGATGGGCGGCAGCATCATTCGCGCAACGCCGGACGGTGCGCTGGTGCTGGATGCGCTGGTCGCGGATCTCGCGGCATGAGGTATAAGCAATGACTGAAGATATGGGCGCCCAGAATATTGACGATGGACGGCGCGATTATGTGGTGGGCGGCACTGCCATGCGCGCCCGTCCATTGGAGCCAGCACTTTATATCGTGTCGACGCCGATCGGTAATCTTGGCGACATGACGCTGCGCGGCATCGAAACGCTCGCCGCAGCTGATGTTCTGGCCTGTGAGGATACACGTGTGACCCGCGTTCTCCTCGACCGTTACGGCATTTCCCGCCGTCCGATCAGCTATCATGAGCACAATGCGGCAGAAGCTGGTGAAAAGCTGATTGCTGCGCTGTCTGCGGGCAAAAGCGTTGCGCTGGTGTCCGATGCGGGCACGCCGCTCGTCTCCGATCCGGGCTTTCGTCTGGTTGGAGAAGCACGCGAAGCGGGTATTCGCGTCGTCCCCATTCCGGGTGCCTCCGCGGTTCTGGCCGCACTTGCCGCTTCTGGCCTGCCGACTGACGCCTTCATGTTCTGCGGCTTTCTTCCATCCAAGCACGGGCAAAAGCAGACGAAGCTCGAAAGCCTCAAGGGCATCGACGCAACGCTGGTGTTTTATGAATCGCCAAACCGGACAGCGGCGACGCTGGCCGAAATGGCTGAAGTGTTCGGGCCGGATCGTATGGGCGCGCTTTGCCGCGAACTGACCAAAGCCTATGAGACCATTCGCACCGCGCCGCTGGGTGAGCTTGCAGCAGAGTTTGATGGCGAAGATCGCATTCGCGGTGAAGTGGTTCTGCTGGTTGGTCCGCCGACGGGCAACACCATTCCGCAAAGCGAGGAAGATATCGACAAGCTGCTTCTGTCGCTTGCCGCCGAGCTGCCGCCATCAAAGGCTGCAGGCGAGGCAGCGCGTATGACTGGCGGGCAGAAATCGGTTCTCTATCAGCGCCTTATGCAACTGAAATCGGATCAGCGATGACAGACCTCCGCGAGAAAAAGCGCAGCGCTTTCTTTCGCGGACACAGCGCCGAACGCTTTGCGTCCGTGCTGCTTCTTTTAAAAGGCTTTCGGATCGTTGCGCGGCGCTATCGAACGCGGCTCGGTGAAATCGATCTGATCGCCCGGCGGGGCAATCTTGTGCTCATTGTCGAGGTCAAGGCGCGCAGCAGCCTGGAAGCCGCGCATCTCGCCGTCACACCGCAGGCCATGCGCCGTATCGAAGCCGCAGCCGATCTCTGGCTGCAACGCCAGCCCGACCATGCCCGTCTGTCGTTGCGTTTCGATCTGATTGCCGTGCTGCCGCGCCGCTGGCCCAAACATGTTCCGGCCTTCTTCACGAGCGGCGATTATCGGTAACCGATATCTATAAGTCTATGTAAACCCTATAAAAATTGTGGGATATATTTCTGGCCTTATGGGAAATTAAAATCCCGCAATCGGCTGTTTTGAGAAAAAGTGATGCTCGCCGTGATTTTCACGCGCAAGCCCGTTTCTTATAAATCTCCCGCTCTCCATGGATAATGGCGCCATCTTTTTACCAGACGCATTTCTGTAACTGAAACCGGTATCGGCTTTCTCTGGAAATGCTCCCAAGGATCGTGCCGTGTCTCTACCGCAAAAGCGTTTACTGGCTGATTTTCCTGCCTTCTTCCGGGTGTCGGAAGAGGTGGTTGTCGTCGTTGGCGGCGGCGAGGAAGCTTTGAACAAGGCGCGCCTCGTGGCGCAGACATCCGCACGTCTTCGCATCATTGCCGAAGAAACAGAACACCATCTGGCCGATTTCATCGCGAGCCATGGTGCGGAGCATATTGCAGCACCTTTTGCGCCGGAACATGTCGAGGGCGCAAAGCTTGTTTTCGTGGCGACTGGCGATGAAGCGCAGGATCGCGCCATTGCTGCCGTGGTCAAGGCCGAGAAGGTTCCGGTCAATGTCGTTGACCGTCCAGCCCTTTGCGATTTCCTGACGCCTGCCATCGTCAACCGTGCGCCGCTGACGATTGCGATTGGTTCGGAAGGAAGCGCTCCGGTTTTGGCGCAGATGGTTCGTGCGCGCATCGATGCCGCCTTTTCGCCGCGCCTTGGCGAGCTTGCGCATTTTGCCGAAAGCTGGCGACCGCTGGTCGAGCGGGCGCTGCCCAAGGGTCTGGTGCGCCGCAGTTTTTGGCGCGGGTTCTTTTCGGGTCGCGTGGCCAGCGCCATTGAAAGTGGCGATCGCGTTGAAGCCTACAAGGCTGCGAGCGATCTGATCGAGCAACGTGACAATGCTGCCGGATATGTCTGGCTGGTCGGCGCCGGTCCGGGTGCCGAAGACCTGCTGACCCTGCGCGCCCATCGCGCTTTGATGGAAGCCGATGTGATCGTGCATGATGCGCTGGTGCCGGAAGGCGTCATTGCCATGGGCCGTCGCGACGCCGAGCGCCTTGCCGTTGGCAAGCGCAAGGGCTGCCATTCCAAAAGCCAGGAAGAGATCAACCGCCTGCTGGTTTCGCTGGGGCAGGAAGGCAAGCGCGTTGTGCGGCTGAAATCCGGCGATCCGCTGGTATTCGGACGCGCAGGTGAAGAAATGGCGGCGCTGCGTGCTGCCGGTATCGGTTTCGAAATCGTGCCCGGCATCACCTCGGCCTTTGCTGCCGCTGCCGATATGGAATTGCCGCTGACGCTGCGCGGTGTCGCTTCGTCGCTGGTGTTCACCACGGGCCATGACATGACGGGCGATGTGCTGCCGGGCTGGGCGAAGCTCGCCGTCTCGGGTGCAACAATTGCCGTCTATATGGGCTCCACGGTCGCGGCATCGGTTGCTGCGCGCCTGATTGGTGCGGGCCTGCACGAAGATACCGCCGTGGCGGTGGTGGAAAATGCGAGCCGACAGGACAAGCGCCTGTTCCACGGCACGCTGAAGGATTTGCCGGATCTGGAAAACCGCAAGGAACTTTCCGGCCCGGTCATGGTGATCATTGGCGATGCCGTCGCCGGTGCCGCAATCGACAAAGCCGAAGCGCTGGCCCTCAAGCCGGTTTCCGTCGCAGCCTAAACCCGCAGGATGCGCGGTTAACAAAAGTTTGGAGTTTGGAAATGGTCGTAAAAGTTCTCACTGCAAACCGGCTGATCGACGGGCAGGCTGTGTGGCTCGGTGCAGACGGTTCGTGGCATGAGACCATCGACGGCGCGCTGATCGCTCGCCATGCGGAAGCCGTGACGGGGCTTGAAGAGGCGGGCAAGCTTGCAGCGAAAGCCAATCTGGTCGTCGATGTGAATGTGATCGATGTCGAGGAGCGCGAAGAGGGGCTTTACCCGATCCGCCTGCGCGAGCGTATTCGCCTGTCCGGCCCGACCATCGTTACCTTCGGTGATCTGCCCCTTGATAAGCCTGCTTTGAAGCGCGCCTCGTAATATCTGTTGACGCATTTCCGGACGCAAAACCGGTTCCCACTTTCGCTGGAAATGCTCTGAACCCGGATTTAGACTATGTATCGTTATGATGAATTCGACCGCGATTTTGTTGCGGCCCGCGTTGCCCAGTTCAAGGATCAGGTCGAGCGCCGCCTGACTGGCGAGCTGACCGAAGACCAGTTCAAGCCACTGCGTCTGATGAACGGCCTCTATCTGCAATTGCACGCCTATATGCTGCGCGTGGCCATCCCCTATGGCACGCTGTCGAGCCGCCAGCTGCGCAGGCTTGGATCGATTGCACGCGACTATGATCGTGGCTTCGGCCATTTCACCACGCGCCAGAACATCCAGTATAACTGGCCCGCCCTGAAGGACGTGCCGCGCATTCTGGAAGAGCTGGCGGAAGTCGAGATGCACGCCATCCAGACCTCCGGCAATTGCATTCGCAACGTGACCGCCGATCATTTCGCAGGTGCTGCCGCCGACGAAGTGGCCGATCCGCGTCCGTTTGCAGAAATTTTGCGCCAGTGGTCGTCGCTGCATCCGGAGTTTTCCTATCTGCCGCGCAAGTTCAAGATCGCCATTGTCGGCTCGGACCATGACCGCGCTGCCATTCAGGTGCATGACATCGGCTTGCAGTTGAAGAAGAACGAGGCAGGCGATCTGGGACTGGCTGTCTATATTGGCGGCGGTCAGGGCCGCACGCCGATGGTGGCGAAGAAGATCCGCGACTTCCTGCCCCTCGAAGACATGCTGACCTATGTGACGGCCATCGTGCGCGTCTATAATCTGCATGGTCGTCGCGACAACAAGTATAAGGCGCGCATCAAGATTCTCGTCCATGAAACGGGCGTCGAAGAACTGACCCGGGAGATTGACGCCGAATGGGAAGATATTCGTTACGGCGAGCTGAAGCTGCCACAGCGCGATATCGACGCCATCGAAAGCTATTTCCGCATGCCGAACCTGCCGCAACGGCCGGAAGGCTGGGAAGTGCTGGCGGTAACCCAGAAGGCCGATGCGGAATTTGCAAGCTGGGTGGCGCGCAATGTCACGCCGCACAAGAACCCGGATTATGCGGTCGTCACCATTTCGCTGAAGCCCATCGGCGGTATTCCCGGCGATGCGAGCGCCGAGCAGATGGAGCTGGTGGCGGACATTGCCGAAACCTATTCCTTCGATGAAATCCGCGTCAGCCACGAGCAGAATCTGGTTCTGCCGCATGTGGCCAAGGCCGATCTCGCAGCCGTCTATGATTTGCTGCAATCGGATGGTCTGGTGACGCCGAATGCCGGTCTCATCACCGACATCATCGCCTGCCCGGGCCTCGATTATTGCGCCCTTGCCAATGCGCGCTCCATTCCGGTGGCGCAGCGTATTTCCGAGCGCTTCGGCGACCACCAGCGCCAGCTTGAAATCGGCGATCTCAAGATCAAGATTTCCGGCTGCATCAATGCCTGCGGCCATCACCATGTCGGCCATATCGGCATTCTGGGCGTTGAGAAGAAGGGTGAGGAACTCTATCAGATCACGCTTGGCGGTTCGGCGGATGAGCATTCGACCATTGGTGAAATCACCGGTCGCGGCTTCTCGTCGGAAGAAGTGGTGGATGCCATCGAAACGGTGGTGGACACCTATCTGTCCCTGCGTGAAAGCCCGGAGGAAACCTTCCTCGCCGCCTATCGCCGCGTTGGCATGGAGCCGTTCAAACGCGCGCTTTATGGAGAAATAAGCCGTGCAGCTTGATGCTGAAGAAAGTGCCAGCGCCGAAGCCCGCCTTCTGGAGGCCAGCCACGGTGCGTCTACCCCGCAGGAAGTGATCGCGCTTGTCACGCGCGAACTCTATGAGGGGCAGATCGCGGTCGTGTCTTCCTTCGGGGCGGAATCGGCAGTGCTTCTGCACATGATCTCGGAAATCGACCCGGCAACGCCGGTTCTGTTTCTCGATACGGGAAAGCATTTTCGGGCCACGCTCGATTATCGTCATGATCTGGTGGACCGGCTGGGTTTGACCGATGTGCAGGATATCCTGCCGCTTGAGGATAGCATCAAGGCGGACGATCCGTTCGGCGCGCTGTCGATGACCGACAAAGATCGCTGCTGCTTCATCCGCAAGGTTGAGCCGATGGCGCGCGCTGTGGCCCCTTATCGGGCCTGGATGACGGGCCGCAAGCAGTTTCAGGCATCGACGCGCGAAAGCCTGCCGGTGTTTGAATCGGTCGGCCCGCGTATTCGTATCAATCCGCTGGCGCGTTTGCAGGCAGCCGATCTCAAGGCCTATGGCGAAAAGCATGATCTGCCGCCGCATCTCCTGACCGCGCAGGGCTACCGTTCCATCGGCTGCATGCCCTGCACGCGGCCCGTGAACGACGGCGAAGATCAGCGTGCCGGACGCTGGGCGGGATCGGAAAAGACAGAATGCGGCATCCACCTGTCGGGTCTGTCCGACAGCTTGAAGAATTTGGGAGCAGGTGACCGGAAATGAGCGATATTAACGAAACCAAACTCTGGTCTGCCGATGGCTTTCGCGAAGACGATTATGTCTTTGCCGACGATCTTGACGCGGCGGGCGACGCTCCGGCTGTCATCATTCCGCTCGCCGTCTGGCTTGGACTGGACGAAGAACGCCGCCGTGCCTCCAATCGCCGGATCGGCGTTTCGGTTGCGCCGGGCGAAGCCATTGAACCGCTGCTGGATGATCTTGGCAGCCTACCGCTGATCGCCTTGCAGTTCCCGGCTTTCAATGACGGTCGCTCCTATTCCAAGGCTGAGATTTTGCGCCGCGAAGGTTTTGCTGGCGAATTGCGCGCCGTTGGCGATGTGCTGATCGATCAGGCTGCGCTGATGCTGCGCACCGGCTTCGACAGCCTTCAGGTGACGAACAAGGTTGCCCAGAGCCGTCTTGGCGAAAACCGTCTGGTCGACACGCCCGGTTACTACCAGCCGGGGCGCGGCTCCGTGCCGGAAGCAGGCGGGTTTGCCTGGCGTCGCGTGAAAGCGGGCTGAATTTCGTCCCTGAGCGTCTGCAAATTGCGTCTTTCTGCGCTTCCGGTGCTCATGTCTCTTTTTTGACGCATAGTCTTATCCGAAAAGTCTGCAACTTTTCGGGACTATGCGGGAAGTACATTGCGCTCCGGTGCTCGAAAGCCACCATTTTCGCCAGCTCAGGAACGAAATTGGGCGCGTCGTGCCGGCAATTATTTGCCATTTTTTTGGCTGTCTTGATGCGCTAGATACGCCCTGTCACTTACAGGGAGTTGAGGCGTGATCCGGCACATTGTTTTTTTCAGCGTTAAGGAAGGTCAGGATATCGAGACCGTCAGGAAAGGGCTGGAGCAGCTTGCCACCATCCCCTATTCCGATGTCTTCGAAGTTTTGCCGAATTCCAGGGTCGATCCGATGTGCGACCGCATCGATCTCGTGGTCTATGCCGAGTTCAAGGATGAAGAAGCGCTTTTCGCTTTCAAAAAGCATCCGACCTACGATGCCACGACACAACTCGTGCGCCCGATGCGCGAATTGCGCTTCTCGGCCGATGTGGTTACTGACAAGAGGTAGTTACCACTCCGCTTGCGGTCGCTCCTGAAGCGGCAGGCCGCCAAACAGGTCGGGCTCGCTGGAGATTTTGGCGCGCTCGATATTGAGAAGCTTCAGTTTGGTCGCCGTGCCGCCAGCCGCCGAAAACCCGCCGACCTTGCCATTGGACCCGAGAACCCGGTGGCAGGGCACGATGATCGGAAACGGGTTTTTGCCAAGCGCATAGCCAACCGCCTGTGACAGGCTGACATCGCCAAGCCGTCTCGCAATCGCACCATAGGTGGTGGTTTCACCGGCCTTCAATTCGAGAATGATCTCGTAAACCTGCCGGTTAAGGTCGGGCAGGGATTCGAACGCCAGCGGTGTTTGCGAAAAATCCGGCGATCCGCCGTCGAGAAGCACACGCACTTTTTCAATAGCCTGCGCCACAAAGGCTGGCACATCAGCCTGTGCTTCGGGAAACTGTTCGCCCACCCGCTCACCGAGACGGTAGCGGGTTTCCGTCTTGTCCGTATCGCCGATTTCGACACCAACGACTTTTGCGCCGCGCCAGGCAATGCCGCACGCGCCGATAGGTGTTTCAAAAATGGTGATTCCAGACGGTTCCATACGTATCAATATAGCACGGATTTTACGGCTGAACGGCGGTCAGAAACGATAACGTGTAACATTTGCAGCGAATGGCGCTGCGAAATGGTTGAAGAACGCCACGAATAATGATTGTGTGAGCGAGAAGGTCAGGATGGCGGCGTGAGAGATTCCACGCCCTTAAATGGCCAAACGGGTCGCTATAAGTTTCCGTCGCAGTTTTCGCGAGATCGGAACCGAGGAATTTAAATGGACGATTATGAGCGTTATGCCACGGGGTTAATGATCGTTTTCGGCGCGCTGATCATCGGCGGGTTGATGGCGGCAAACCTTTATCATGGCGACAAGCCGGGTTTTCTCTTCGCGCTCGGTGCGGCGGTTGTGGGCTGGTTTTCAGCTTTCGCCGTTCTTTTCGACAAGCCGCGCGTTTATGGCGTGATGATTGCGGTCGCGATCGGGCTGGTGGCGGCTTCCATCGGCGCCTATGTCACCTGAGCAGCCATAAAGATTCCAAGACAGTTTAGAGAAAAGCCCCGCATTGCGGGGCTTTCTTCGTTGGTCGCGGCCTTACAGATAAGGCGAATAGCACTGGCGGCGCGGCCCGTAATTGGGCTGGAAGGTGTTGTCATAGGCGCGATAGGACCGATAACGGTTGTAGCACCAGCGGACATGCGGATTGCCGCCGCGATAGACTGGCGCCGGGCGGTGACGATAAACCGGTCCCGGTCCCCAGTAACGCCGGTCATGCCGATAATAGGGCCGGTAGCGAGGCCGGTCATAGCGCCAATAACGGCGGTCGCCTCGATAATCGTAATATTGCACGGTCTGTACATTGGGGGCTGAGGTCTGTGCCGACGCGGTGGTCGGTGCCGCCATCAGGGAGGGCTGCGCTGCATTGGCCGTCCCGGCCGCGGCTGAAAGCCCCATGCCAAGCGACAGACATGCGGCAAACAGGGAATAACCAAACCTTTTCATAGGTCGCTCCTAATAAAAGCAAATCATCCGTGCGGAAATTTTGCGTGCCCATTGTGGCGGAGCGGTGGCTTTGAGCGGTCACGATTTCTTTCTGTCCGGCAACAGATCGGTGAAGTGGGTCCGGGTTGGTCGCATTGTCTCGAGACCTCATTCTTGGGTGCATATATCGTGCTCCAAAAGCTGATCAATAATTGACATAAAGATATGTTTATGTCATTAAGCGACCTTCTGCGATTATGCATATCAGAATACAGGCGGTACTCTTATGGCGTCTTCTCTCGACGATCTCTTCGGTGCAACGGCTGCAAAGCCGGATGGTTCGGAGGTGCTGGCCGCGCTGACGAAAGCAGCGCGCGAGCGTATTTTGATCCTCGACGGCGCGATGGGAACGCAGATTCAGGGGCTTGGCTTCCATGAAGAGCATTTTCGCGGCGAGCGTTTCGGCGCTTGCGATTGCCAGCTTCAGGGCAATAATGACCTTCTGACGCTGACCCAGCCCAAGGCTATTGAAGAAATCCACTACGCTTACGCCATTGCGGGCGCGGATATTCTCGAAACCAACACATTCTCGTCCACGACGATTGCCCAGGCCGACTACGGCATGGAAGAGCAGGTGTATGAGCTGAACCGCGACGGTGCGCGTCTTGCGCGTCGTGCGGCCCTGCGCGCCGAACAGAAAGACGGTCGTCGCCGCTTCGTTGCCGGAGCACTTGGACCGACAAACCGCACCGCCTCGCTGTCGCCGGATGTCAATAATCCAGGCTTCCGCGCGGTCACCTTTGACGATCTGCGCATCGCCTATGCCGAGCAGATCCGTGGGCTGATCGATGGTGGTTCCGACATCATCCTGATTGAAACCATCTTCGACACGCTGAATGCGAAGGCCGCCGTCTTCGCTTCGGAGCAAGTGTTCGAAGAGAAGGGCATTTTCCTGCCGGTGATGATTTCCGGCACGATCACCGATCTTTCCGGCCGCACCCTGTCCGGCCAGACGCCAACGGCATTCTGGCATTCGCTGCGTCACGCCAAGCCGTTCACCATCGGCCTCAACTGCGCGCTGGGCGCCAATGCTATGCGCGCTCATTTGGATGAATTGTCGAATATCGCCGACACATTCATCTGCGCCTATCCGAATGCCGGTCTGCCGAACGAATTTGGCCAGTATGACGAAACGCCGGAAGCGATGGCCGCCCAGATCGAGGGCTTTGCCCGCGACGGTATGGTCAATGTGGTTGGCGGCTGCTGTGGCTCGACGCCGGAACATATCCGCGCCATTGCCGAGGCCGTTGCAAAACACCCGCCGCGCAAGCCTGCCAAGGTCGCGCCGCTGATGCGTCTTTCCGGCCTTGAGCCTTTCACGCTGACCGAGGACATTCCCTTCGTCAATGTCGGTGAGCGCACCAACGTCACCGGCTCCGCCCGCTTCCGCAAGCTGATCAAGGCTGGTGACTTTGCTGCCGCCCTTGATGTGGCGCGCGATCAGGTGGCCAATGGCGCCCAGATCATCGACATCAATATGGATGAAGGCCTGATCGATTCCGAAAAGGCGATGGTCGAGTTCCTCAACCTGATCGCTGCCGAGCCGGATATCGCCCGCGTGCCGATCATGATCGACAGCTCCAAATGGGAAGTCATCGAGGCTGGCCTGAAATGCGTTCAGGGCAAGCCGGTGGTCAACTCCATCTCGATGAAGGAAGGCGAGGAAGCCTTCATTCATCACGCCAAGCTCGTGCGCGCCTATGGTGCGGCGGTCGTGGTCATGGCGTTTGATGAAACCGGACAGGCCGATACCGAAGCGCGCAAGATCGAAATCTGTACCCGTGCCTACAAGATCCTGACCGAGCAGGTCGGTTTCCCGCCGGAAGACATTATCTTCGATCCGAATATTTTCGCGGTAGCGACAGGTATCGACGAGCACAATAATTACGGTGTCGACTTCATCGAAGCGACCCGGCAGATCATGACGACCTTGCCGCATGTCCATGTCTCGGGCGGCGTGTCGAACCTGTCATTCTCGTTCCGTGGCAATGAGCCGGTGCGCGAGGCGATGCATGCCGTGTTTCTCTATCACGCCATTCAGGCGGGCATGGATATGGGCATCGTCAATGCTGGTCAGCTGGCGGTTTACGATGCCATCGATCCGGAACTGCGCGAGGCCTGCGAAGATGTGGTGCTGAACCGCCGTTCGGATGCGACCGAACGCCTGCTGGAAATTGCCGAGCGTTTCCGCGATTCCGGTTCGAAGGAAGCCAAGGCGCAGGATCTCGCCTGGCGCGAATGGCCGGTGGAAAAGCGCCTTGCCCATGCGCTGGTCAACGGTATTACAGAATATATCGAAGCCGATACGGAAGAGGCGCGCCAATCTGCCGAGCGGGCGCTTCACGTTATCGAAGGCCCGCTGATGGCTGGCATGAATGTGGTTGGCGATCTGTTCGGCGCGGGCAAGATGTTCCTGCCGCAGGTGGTCAAGTCCGCCCGCGTGATGAAGCATGCGGTGGCTGTTCTCCTGCCTTACATGGAAGAGGAAAAGCGCCTCAATGGTGGCGAAGAACGCCAGAGCGCTGGCAAGGTGCTGATGGCGACCGTGAAGGGCGACGTGCACGATATCGGCAAGAATATCGTCGGTGTCGTGCTGGCCTGCAACAATTACGAGATCATCGATCTCGGCGTCATGGTGCCTTCGCAGAAGATTCTGCAAGTCGCCCGTGACGAAAAAGTTGATGTCATTGGTCTGTCCGGCCTCATCACGCCATCGCTTGACGAAATGGCGCATGTGGCAGCTGAGATGGAACGCGAAGGTTTCGACATTCCGCTTTTGATCGGCGGGGCGACGACCAGCCGTGTCCATACGGCGGTGAAAATTCATCCGCGTTACGAGCGCGGTCAGGCGGTTTATGTCATCGATGCCAGCCGCGCGGTTGGCGTTGTGTCCAGTCTGCTTTCGCCGGAAGCCAAGGGCGATTATGTCAGTGGCGTGCGTGATGAATATGCCAAGGTCGCAGCCGCTCATGCGCGCAGCGAAGCGGAAAAGCAGCGCCTGCCGATAGCGCGTGCCCGCGCCAATGCGCACAAGCTCGACTGGGACAGCTTTGCTCCGGTGAAGCCGAGCTTTACCGGCACGAAGACTTTCGACGATTACGATCTGGCCGAAATCGCGCGCTATATCGACTGGACGCCGTTCTTCCAGACCTGGGAGATGAAAGGGCGTTATCCGGCGATTCTTGAGGACGAAAAGCAAGGTGAGGCCGCGCGCCAGCTCTGGTCCGATGCGCAGGCCATGCTCAAGAAGATCATCGACGAAAAATGGTTCACGCCGAAAGCCGTGGTCGGCTTCTGGCCAGCCAATGCGGTGGGCGACGATATCCGGCTGTTCACCGATGAAAGCCGGAAAGAGGAACTTGCGACCTTCTTCACCTTGCGCCAGCAGCTTAGCAAGCGCGATGGCCGTCCAAATGTCGCCATGTCCGACTTTGTGGCGCCGGTGGAAAGTGGAAAGCAGGATTATGTCGGCGGCTTCGTCGTTACGGCAGGCATTGGCGAGGTGGCCATTGCCGAGCGTTTCGAGCGCGCCAATGATGATTACTCCGCGATTCTGGTGAAGGCGCTGGCCGACCGTTTTGCCGAAGCCTTTGCAGAACTGATGCATGAGCGTGTGCGTCGCGAATTCTGGGCCTATGCGACGGATGAAACCTATACGCCGGAAGAACTGATCGGCGAACCTTATCAGGGTATTCGTCCGGCCCCGGGTTATCCGTCCCAGCCAGACCATACCGAAAAGACCACGCTGTTCCGTCTGCTTGATGCCACGGCTGAGACCGGTGTGGAACTGACCGAAAGCTACGCCATGTGGCCGGGCTCATCGGTTTCGGGCCTCTATATCGGCCATCCGGAAAGCTATTATTTCGGTGTCGCCAAGGTGGAGCGCGATCAGGTCGAGGATTATGCGAGCCGCAAGGGCATGAGCGTTCGCGACGTCGAGCGCTGGCTTGCGCCGATCCTCAATTATATTCCCGGCGATGTTGCCGACGAAGCTGCATAGTCGAAGCGACTGTTACAACCAAAAGAAGAGGGCCCTGCGATGCGGGGCCCTTTTTTATTTTAGGCGCTTTTCCGTCGACCATAGCCAGACCTGTTTAAAACGGCTGTTTTTCAAAAGGTTCCAGCTTTTTTGAAAGCAATCTTTCTGGAGAGGCTTACAGGAAAATGCTATTTAAGGCTGTGCGTTCGAAATTTTGTGAGCGTAAAAGTTGTATTGTGCGTAAGTTATTGAAAACATTATTAGGATGGCAGCAATGAAATGGGAATTGTTATGCGATGCCATGCAGTCTGCGGATAATGCGGACAAGCTGTTTGAATATGTAAAAAAATATGCCCGCGAAATCGGCTTTGACCATGTTTCATATGTCATGTCGGTTCCGTCCTTGAATGGGGCGGTCAAATGGGTACGTCACGAGGACATGCCGAAAGGCTGGACTGAACTTTATACCGCCAAGAAATATGTCGAGGTCGACCCGCTGGTCCGGCTTGGTCTGCACAGTATCGACCCGCTGGTCTGGTCGCCGAAGCTTTTTGCCGACACGCCGCAATTATGGGCTGATCTGCAAAGCTATGGACTGAAGGTGGGCATTTCGCAGCCGTGCTGGGCTGCTCAGGGCGTGTTTGGAATGCTGACATTCCTGCGCAGCGGCCAGCCGTTGGCCGCAGCCGAGGTCACCGCACTGCGGCGTCAGTTGCAGATGGTGACCAATCTTCTGCATCTGTCGATGTTCACACTGGTCAATGTGCCGCGAATGAATTGTGCCAGTGAAGTTTGCCTGACGGCGCGTGAGCGTGAAATCCTGCGTTGGACGAGTGAAGGAAAAACTGCCGAGATTATCGGGGCGATCCTCAATATTTCTACGCGTACCGTGAATTTTCATATCAGCAACGTGCTGACCAAGCTTGTTGCCGTGAACAAGGTTCAGGCTGTCGCGAAGGCCCGCACCTTCGGCCTGCTCTGATCCACTCTAAGCCCCGCGGCGGTTTGGCCCGTTGGGTGCTTTCAAAATCTTCCTCTCATAATGAGCGCCTATCCGTCCCGCGCATCGGATGATGCCCGTGTGGCACGCAGCTTTTTGAGCAAGAATTTACCCAGTTTTTGCTCTCCAAAAGCGCTAAATATCACAATTTTAGTAGGATTTTCCGCCATTTAAGCGAAATTCCGCTTTTTGCCGGCTGCGCAAGTTTGTTCCCGCCTTGTGGCCAAGACTGCAAGTTTTTCGCGCAGGTTCATCGGAATACGCGAAAGCGTTCTTTCACTTTTGGGCTTCTTTTCACGACAATGCGGCCAACTTAGTCAGGGTACCGATTTCGCTCCGTCAGAACCGTAATCCTGCTTTCTCGTCTCTATCCGGTTTCCGGGAGTAAATGTCGTGCATCATGCATCCCTGACCAAGAACCTGACGCATCTGCAGCGTCTTGAAGCAGAAGCGATCCATATTTTTCGCGAAGTTGCAGCAACCTTTTCCAATCCGGTGATGCTCTATTCGGTGGGCAAGGATTCGTCGGTCATGATGCATCTGGCGATGAAGGCGTTTTATCCAGCACCACCGCCATTTCCCTTTCTGCATGTCGATACGACCTGGAAGTTCCGCGAAATGATCGAGTTTCGCGATGCGCAGGCGCGCGAAAAGGGCTTCGAGCTTCTGGTCCATATCAATGAAGATGGCGTGCGCGATGGCGTCGGCCCTTTCAGCCATGGTTCGAATGTCCATACCCATGTGATGAAGACGGTCGGTCTGCGGCAGGCGCTCGACAAGTACAAGTTCGATGCAGCCTTCGGCGGCGCGCGTCGCGATGAGGAAAAGTCCCGCGCCAAGGAGCGCATTTTCTCGTTCCGCAATGCGCAGCACGGCTGGGACCCGAAGAACCAGCGTCCCGAAATGTGGAAAGTCTACAATACGCGCGTGGCAGCCGGTGAATCGATCCGCGTCTTTCCGCTGTCGAACTGGACCGAACTCGACATCTGGCAGTATATCTTGCAGGAAAATATTCCCATCGTGCCGCTCTATTTTGCAGCCCGCCGCCCGGTGGTGGAGCGCGACGGCATGCTGATCATGGTCGATGATGACCGCATGAAGCTGCGGGATGGTGAAAAGGTGGAAGACCGGTTGGTGCGTTTCCGTACGCTCGGCTGCTACCCCCTGACCGGGGCGATTGAATCCAGCGCCTCAAGCCTCTCGGATATTGTCGAGGAAATGCTGATCGCCCGCACGTCGGAACGTCAGGGCCGTGCCATTGACCGCGATGAAGCGGGTTCCATGGAAAAGAAGAAGCGCGAGGGCTATTTCTGATGAACGCTGCGATAAAGCCCTTGGGCCAGCCTTCCGTAACCAGCGCAGCCGTGACCGCGTTTCTCGCCGATCAGGAACGCAAGACGCTGCTGCGTTTTCTCACCTGCGGCTCCGTCGATGACGGCAAGTCGACGCTGATCGGGCGTCTGCTCTATGACACCAAGCTGATTTTCGAAGACCAGCTTGCCGCGCTCAAGAATGACAGCCGCAAGTTCGGCACGACGGATGATGATTTCGACTTTGCGCTGCTGGTTGACGGTCTGGAAGCCGAGCGCGAGCAGGGCATCACCATCGACGTCGCCTATCGGTTCTTTTCGACGCCGCGCCGCAAGTTCATCGTCGCCGATACGCCGGGCCATGCGCAATATACGCGCAATATGGCGACGGGCGCTTCGACCGCCGATCTGGCCGTGGTGCTGATTGATGCGCGACAGGGCGTGCTGACGCAGACGCGCCGTCATTCCTTCATCGCTTCGCTGCTTGGCATTCGCCATATCGTGCTGGCGGTTAACAAGATCGACCTCGTCGACTTCTCGCAGGAAGCGTTCGACCGCATCGTTGCCGATTATATGAGCTTCGCCAAAGACCTTGGTTTTGCCAGCATCCAGCCGATCCCGCTTTCGGCGCGTTTCGGCGACAATGTCACCAGCCTGTCGCCGCGCATCGGCTGGTATCAGGGGCCGCATCTGCTCGAACATCTGGAAACTGTGCGCATCGATACGGAAGCCGCAGCCAAACCGTTCCGTTTCCCGGTGCAATATGTGAACCGGCCCAATCTGGATTTCCGCGGCTTTTCCGGCACGGTAGCCTCCGGTTCGATTGCGGCGGGCGACACGGTTGTCGTGGCCAAATCGGGCAAGCAGTCGCGCGTGAAGCGTATCGCCACTTATGACGGTGATCTGCCTCGTGCCTCGGAAGGTCAGGCTGTCACGCTGGTGCTCGAAGACGAGATTGAGGTTTCGCGCGGCAATATGTTGGTTGGCGCAGAAGCGCGACCCGACGTGGCGGATCGCTTCGCGGCCAATATTGTCTGGTTCGGCGAAGATGCCTTGCAGCCGGGACGCTCCTATCTCTTGCGCACCGAGACCGACCAGACGCCGGTGACAGTGAGTGAAATCAAATATCGGACGGATGTGAACACATTTGCACGCGAGGATGCAGCGCGTCTCGATCTCAACGAAGTCGGCTTCTGCTATCTCCAGACGGCGGACCCGATTGTGCTCGATCCTTATGCCGACAACCGCGTTACCGGCGCTTTTGTGCTGATTGACCGTGTGTCCAATGCGACGGTCGGCGCAGGCATGATCGACAGCGCGCTTCGTCAGGCGACCAATGTGCATTTGCAGGCTTTCGATCTCGACAGCAAGGCACGGGCCGCACAGAAATTCCAGAAGCCGGCGGTGCTCTGGTTTACCGGCCTTTCCGGTTCGGGCAAGTCCACCATCGCCAACCGGCTGGAACAGCGCCTTCACGCGCTCGGCAAGCACACTTATCTGCTGGATGGCGACAATGTCCGCCATGGCCTCAATAGTGATCTCGGCTTTTCCGATGCTGACCGGGCGGAAAATATCCGCCGCGTCGGCGAAGTGGCGCGGTTGATGGCGGATGCCGGGCTGATCACGCTGGTTTCGTTCATTTCTCCGTTCCGCTCCGAGCGCGACACCGTGCGTGCGCGAGTGCCGGAAGGGGAGTTCATCGAAATCTTCGTCGATACGCCGATTGAGGAATGCATTGCGCGCGACCCGAAAGGCCTCTATGCGCAAGCGCTGCGCGGTGAAATCAAGTCCTTTACGGGCATTGATTCGCCTTACGAAGCGCCGGTTTCGCCAGAATTGCGTCTCGATACGACGGGGCGCAATGTTGACGAACTGGTCGCGGAAGTAGAAAAGTATCTGGCCGAACGCGGTGTCATCGGCAGTTATGGTAGCGATTCCTGGTCGATCTGAGCGATGAACATTCCAGCCTCTCCCAAAGCAGACCCCAACGGCGCAGCCTTGCTCGCCGTTTTTGAAGAGGCCGTGCTTGAGGCTGGCCGGGTCATCATGAAGCATTATGTCGATGGCTGTGCGGTTGAGCGCAAAAAGGATGAATCGCCTGTCACCGAGGCAGACCGTGCCGCCGAGGCGATCATCCTTGCGGCATTGTCGTCGGTAGCACCCGATATCCCGGTCGTGGCGGAGGAAGAGGTGTCTGCCGGTCGTCTTCCGACCCATCTCGGACGGCGTTTTCTGCTCGTCGACCCTCTCGACGGCACGCGGGAATTTCTGCTGCGCAATGGCGATTTTACCGTCAATATCGGCCTGATTGAAGATGGTGTGCCGGTCGCGGGCATTGTCTACGCTCCGGCCCGCAATCTGCTGTTTACGGGTGCGGGCAACCGCGCCGAGGAAGCGGAAACGACTGCGGATCACAAGATAATCCGCCGCCGTGCAATCCGGGCGCGGGCGGTTGCCGAGCAACGCATTGCTGTTTGCAGCCGGTCGCATAATACGCCTGAAACCGAGCATTTCCTGCAGGCAAACCAGATTTCCGGCCATGTCTCGGTCGGCTCGTCCCTGAAGTTCTGCCTGATTGCGCGCGGTGAGGCGGACATTTATCCGCGTTTTGCGCCAACGATGGAATGGGACACGGCGGCAGGTGATGCGGTGCTGCGTGCGGCGGGCGGCATGACCGCCACCATCGACGGCAAGCCGTTTGTCTATGGACAGCGCGCCGGGCAGGGCGTGAAGGGCTTCGCCAATCCGCACTTCGTCGCTTATGGCGCAGGCTTTACGCCGGTCTTTCCAGCCGAAGTGCTCTGATCCTGTGACATTTATGAGCGGTCGCGATTGTGACCGCAAAAAAACTGCATCATGCTCTTGCGGCATCAAAAATGCAGCGTTATAAGCCGCCTCAACGGTCGCACCGTCTGGTTGCGACCAACTGGTTCGGAGTGTAGCGCAGCCTGGTAGCGCACCTCGTTCGGGACGAGGGGGTCGGAGGTTCGAATCCTCTCACTCCGACCATTCAGATGCTGGAAGCTGTTCCCGATTTTCCAGAAACCTCTTCTCTTCACGAATATGTGTTTATCGCTTTCGGTCGAAAACCGACATGCGCATGAACTCGCCGTCATATTCCGCGAGCGCAACAAGGCGTTGGCGATCGAGGATCTCGACCCGGTTTGAGCGGAAGAGGACAAGCCCTTCCTCGCGCAGATCCCGCAACATGCGATTGAGGTGGATCGGCGTCAGTCCCAACGCATCGGCCAGCTGATATTGCGTCAGGGGACAATAATAGGAATCGGGATCGTCAATGCAGCAGGCTTTGACCCGGTCCGACAATTCCAGCAGCAGATGTGCGGTCCGCACAAAGGCGCTGCGGCGACCGACATTCGTCAGATGCTCGATCAGCATGGCGCGCTGTCGCGACAAAAGCTCGATGAAGATCATTGCCAGACGTGGAACACGCCGGATCGCGCTTTCGAGAGAAGCCAGTGGAATTTCAATGACTTTCATCGGTGTGATGGCGGATATCGTATTGTAGCTATAGCCATCTGCGGTGCGAAGGCCGATGAAATCGCAACGCATCGGAAAGTCGATAATCTGCCTCTGGCCACCGGACAGATCGCGATAGACACAGCCCCAGCCAGACACGACCATATGCACGTTTCTGACGCGCTCACCCTGTTCTATGATGACGGTATCGGTGGTAAAATTGTTTTCCGTGATGACAAGAGAAGCCAAAGCACCAATCGCATGCGCATCAAGGTCCGCCAGAATCGGAGAAGATTCCAGTAAGTCGATCAGCACCCCCACCGAAGGTGCCGCAATGCCTCTGCCACTATGCATAACACTTCCGTACTAAACGAAAGATATAGTTTTATATCTTCCTACTGTTTAAGTCGCTCTTACGGACAACATAAATTTTCGAACTTGCTAACATAAATTAATGACACGATTGCTTTGAGGTAGCAATATTAGCCTATGGAATGGCGGGAATTCGTCAATATAAGTCATAAGCATCATTTAAATACCGATCTTGCGGCGGGGCAGGACCGGCGGATCACTGTGTAGGAGTTAGTAAACCTTCGTGCCGGGGAGACGCGCCGATGTTGGATGCCAGGGGTGCCAGTCTGTGGGCTGTACCGAAAGAAAGAGACAATGGAGCGGTTGGTGTCGGCGTTCTGCCGAACAGTGACCGCCATTTGCTACTCGTATGCAAAAGCAATCTGGAGCGGGAGTGCCTTTTCAACGGCCTCCTGATGAATGGGCTGAAAATGCCGGTGACGTGCTACGCCTTTGTAGAGCAGGCGAAGGCGTTCAACGGCAGTGCTGTCATTTTGCTGCATATCGGCGCCAAGCGGCTTGCCGATCCGTTCTTCTCCGAAGAAATCCGCTCCCTCGTGGAAATGTGGTCACCATCGCCGATTGTGCTTCTCGCCGAACGTGAGGAGTGGGCGCAGGTGGTGCGGGCCATGGAAATCGGCGCCAGAGGCTATATCCCCACCTCGGTCGATGTTCGTGTTTGCGTCGAGGCCATCCATCTCGCCAGCGCGGGCGGCATGTATATTCCCGCTTCCATGGCCATCAAGTCGCCGCCGCCCGATATCGATGAGGATGTGCTGGGCGAATTGCTGACCGCGCGCGAAATCGAGGTGGTGCATGCGATTCGCATTGGTCGCTCCAACAAGGTGATCGCTTTCGAACTTGGCATGAGCGAAGGCACTGTGAAGGCGCATGTCCATAATATCATGCGCAAGATCGGCGCAGCCAACCGGACCGAAGTGGCCTGCAAGCTGCACAATATGTACAACAGCACTTTGGGCGATGATTGAGCGGTTTCGTTGTCCGTCCGCGATCCCTGTATTCCCGGCTAAAGTATTTCCAGCAAAAGTGCGAAGCGGTTTTGCGTAGGATAATGCGTGAAAACAAAACAGGCTGCGAAAACGGTGCAGATAGGCATAGGCAGTTGCTTTCTCTCCGAAAACAGAGACATTACAGGCTCGCAATTCTAACAAACTCAGCGCGGGCAAAAAATGCAGCTTACCCCTCGTCACAATGCAATTCTGGACCTTGCACGCCGTCAGGGGCAGGTTCTGGTGGACGATCTGGCTGCGGCTTTTGATGTCACGCCGCAAACCGTGCGCAAGGATCTCAACGATCTGTGCCGCGCACGCCTGCTGCGCCGCATTCATGGCGGGGCGCTTTATCCCTCCGGCGTTGAGAATATGGAATATGAGGCCCGCCGCCGGATCGCCGCCAATGAAAAAGAATCGATCGGCAGGGCGGCAGCTGAAATCATCCCCGATGGCGCGTCCCTGTTCATCAATATAGGCACCACGACCGAAGCTGTCAGCCATGCCCTGATCGACCATAGCGAACTGATGGTCATCACCAACAACATCAATGTCGCCAATACGCTTCGTGTGCACACTTCCATCGAAGTGGTCATTGCTGGCGGCGTGGTCCGCTCGTCCGACGGCGGTATTGTGGGTGAGGCGGCAGTGGACTTCATTCGCCAGTTCAAGGTTGATTATGCCATCATCGGTGCTTCGGCCATGGACGAAGACGGTGCGCTGCTCGATTTCGATTTCCGCGAAGTGAAAGTCGCGCAGGCGATTATCGCCAATGCGCGCCACGTTATCCTCGTTTCCGATTCCACCAAGCTGGAACGCACTGCACCGGTGCGCATTGGCCATATTTCGCAGATCAACACCTTCATCACCGACCGCTGCTCCTCGCAGCAGCTGCGTGATCTGTGTGCAGAACATGAGGTTGAGCTGATCGAAACCCTTAATGATAGCGGGGCGGCGACCAAAGCGGGGTAGTTTCGTTTATTTTCGCTTTGCTTTCGTATTAAATAGTTTTATATTCGCTTTGGTGTTCTGAGGCGCGTCGGGTGACGCGCGTTAAAATGAATGTTCGAGCGTCTGTCTGCTGCAAACGCTCTGAAAGCCGCTTTCAAGGTTTGCCATGGCGCAGGAAAAAATATTCGACATTTTCGTTATTGGTGGCGGCATCAACGGATGCGGCATTGCACGCGACGCGATCGGGCGCGGCTTTTCTGTTTTCCTGGCGGAGATGAACGATCTGGCGAGCGGCACTTCTTCCCGCGCCACCAAGCTGATCCATGGCGGTCTGCGTTATCTGGAGCATTACGAGTTTCGTCTGGTGCGCGAGGCGCTGATGGAGCGCGAGGTTCTATGGGCCAATGCGCCGCATATGATCCATCCGATGCGCTTTGTGCTGCCCTATCATAAAGGCGGGGTGCGTCCGGCATGGCTGCTGCGGCTGGGTCTGTTTCTCTACGATCATCTGGGTGGCCGCAAGAAACTCCCGGCGACACGCACGCTGAATATGCGCACTGACCCTGCTGCTCAGCTGCTGAAGCCGCTTTTCACCAAGGCATTCGAATATTCCGATTGCTGGGTCGATGATGCCCGTTTCGTAGCGCTGACCGCGCGCGATGCATCTGACCGTGGCGCGTCCATTCGCACCCGGACCAAGGTCGTGGCCGCACGGCGCGACAGTCAGGGCTGGACAATCACGATTGAGAACGCCGACACCGGACATCAGGAAGAAATCCGCGCACGTCTGCTGGTCAATGCCGCCGGTCCGTGGGCCGATAAGGTTTTGCAGGGTGTCGAAGGTGACCGCCAGTTGCACAATGTGCGTCTGGTGCAGGGTAGCCATATCGTGGTGCGCAAGAAGTTTGCCGATCCGCGCTCTTATTTCTTCCAGAATAATGATGGTCGCATCATCTTTGCGATCCCCTATGAAGATGATTTCACCCTGATCGGAACCACCGATCAGGACTATAAGGGCGATCCCGCCAAGGTGGCGATCACTGAAGCCGAAACAGAATATCTGTGTGCTGCAGCAAGCGAATATTTCGCCGAACCTGTGCGGCGCGAAGATGTGGTCTGGACCTATTCCGGCGTGCGTCCGCTCTATGATGACGGCGCCAGCAAGGCGCAGGAAGCAACGCGCGACTATGTTCTGAAAGACGACGCGCCAGCCGGTCTCGCACCACTCATCAATGTCTTCGGCGGCAAGCTGACGACAGCGCGCAAGCTTGCCGAACATATGCTGGAAAAGATCGAGCATCATCTGGGCAAGAAGGGTGCGCCATGGACCCATGCGGCAGCACTGCCCGGTGGTGATTTCAAGGAAGTTGCTTTCGACAGCGAGTTAAAGAAAGTACAGGCGGCCTATCCATTTCTCACGCCAGTCCATGCCCGCCGCCTGTTCCGGCTCTATGGAACGCGTGTTCATGTGCTGCTCCGCAAGGCCGCATCGCTCGCTGATCTTGGTCGCCATTTCGGCGCTGATCTCTATGAAGCTGAAGTCTCCTATCTCATTGAAAATGAATGGGCTTGCACGGCGGAAGATATTCTGTGGCGTCGCACCAAGCTTGGCTTGCGCCTCAGTGCCGCAGAGGCGGAAGCATTGAATAATTTCATTCAAAACAAAGAAAAAACCTTGTCACCATTTATTGCGGGTTCCTAATAGCAATCAAATGATTGTAATTTTCAATTATTCTTCTTTATGATAGTTTACTCATGTACTTTAAGACTTTTTATACTTAAAAATTTATAAATATTACTTTTAGAATGCGGTGCGGATACTGATCGATTCCTCCCGATACAGCTCGGACTGGTGTATTTTTGTCCGGGTGGCATCAACTAGATTGGTTCCGCACCGTTTATAAAAACACACCTCTCACGAGGTGCATACCTCCTGATAAGTACTAACCTCCCAAAGACCACATTTCACGGCCCGGCGATTATTTCTGCCGGGCCGTCTTTGTTTCTTCGCTTTGACGATGCGCTTGCCAGTTGTGGGGGAACAGGCCATTATCATCAGGAACATGCCCGGCAGACCTTTATAGCGGTTCTGTTGTCCGGGAATGTTCAAGGCGAATTCAGCGGTTCCAGCCTTCCTGGGAGGAGAAAGATGGGTGCACCGCAAGAGAGAGTTCATGCGGACCGTGTTCTGTCCGAAATCCACACCGGCGGTTCTGCCCGCTCGGCGCTGGTGGCGTCATGGCAGCGTTCTGCCGAACTGCACAAGCTCGACCCTGCCGATCCGGGCACCGTGCGCACGCTTTCCGAGAGGGAGTTCCGCACCGCGCATGAGCGGGTGGAGCGGCTGGTCAGCGTGGCGCAGGCTAGTATGGATCGCCTTTACATGGCGGTCGGCGGCGTCGGCTGCTGCGTGCTTCTGGCCGACAGCGAAGGCGTGCCGGTAGAGCGCCGCGGTGCGGCAAGCGACGACGACACGTTCTATCGCTGGGGCCTGTGGACGGGCGCGGTGTGGAGCGAGGAATGCGAAGGCACCAATGGCATCGGCACCTGTATCGTTGAACAGCGTGCGCTCACCATCCATCGCGACCAGCACTTTCATTCACGCAATATCGGGCTGTCCTGCACGGTGGCGCCGATCCACGATCATCAAGGCCGTCTTATGGCTGCGCTTGACGTGTCATCCTGCCGTTCCGATCTGACGGAAGCCTTTGCGCAGCTCATCTCTGTGGCGGTGATCGATGCGGCGCGGCGGATCGAAGCAGAAAACTTCCGGCAGGCTTTTCCAAAGGCCCGCATCATGCTGGCTCCAAGCGTGGACCGCAGCGGCGGCGCTTTGATCGCCGTCGACAAGGACGATCTGGTGATTGGCGCGACACGGGCTGCGCGTCTGGCGCTTGGTCTCGTTGATGTGGCGCTGGCAGGCCCGCTGCCTGCTGCCGATATTCTCGGCTGGAATGCCGATCCGCGCGAGGACATGGCGGAGTCGGAACGCGGGGTCATCCTGCGTGCGCTGGCCCGTGCGGAGGGGAATATTTCTGCCGCCGCAGTGCTTCTGGGCATCAGCCGGGCCACGCTGCACCGCAAGCTGAACCGCCTGAAGATCATTCGCCCGCATTGATCCCTTTGCAAAATCACCTGACGCAACTGTCTCAATATTGCGACACATGATCTTGCGAGCGTGAAAACACGGGATGACTCTCCCCCGCTATCGCGCGATCCTCCTTGTCGAAGCGCTGTAGGAGCAGCGTCATTTCGGGAGGAGAATACCATGAATAAGGTTGAATTCAGCCGGACGGTGAAGCCGGCTTTTGCCAAACGTTATGGAAACTTCATCGGCGGCAAATGGGTTGAACCCAAGTCTGGCCGCTATTTCGAAAATACCTCGCCGGTCAATGGTCAGGTTCTGTGCGAAGTGGCACGGTCCGACGCTGCGGATGTTGAAGCAGCGCTTGATGCCGCTCATGCCGCCAAGGATGCATGGGGCCGTACCAGCGCAGCCGAACGCGCGCTGATCCTTAACCGCATTGCCGACCGCATCGAAGAAAATCTGCCTGCGCTCGCTGCTGCCGAAACATGGGACAATGGCAAGCCGATCCGTGAAACCACCGCTGCGGATCTTCCGCTGGCTGTCGATCACTTCCGCTATTTCGCCGGTGTCATCCGCGCGCAGGAAGGCGGCATTTCGGAAATCGACCACGACACGGTTGCCTATCACTTCCACGAGCCGCTGGGCGTTGTCGGCCAGATCATTCCGTGGAACTTCCCGATCCTGATGGCGGTTTGGAAGCTGGCTCCGGCGCTCGCCGCTGGCAATTGCGTGGTGCTGAAGCCTGCCGAACAGACCCCGGCTTCGATCCTCGTCCTGATGGAACTGATTGCCGATCTTCTGCCAGCTGGCGTGATCAATGTCGTCAATGGCTTCGGTCTTGAAGCGGGCAAGCCGCTGGCATCCAGCCCCCGCATCGCCAAGATCGCATTCACAGGCGAAACCACGACCGGTCGCCTCATCATGCAATATGCCAGCCAGAACCTCATTCCGGTTACGCTGGAACTTGGCGGCAAGTCGCCCAACATCTTCTTCAAGGATGTGGCTGCCGAAGATGACGACTTCCTCGACAAGGCCATTGAAGGCTTCGTCATGTTCGCCCTCAATCAGGGTGAAGTCTGCACATGCCCGAGCCGTGCGCTTGTCCATGAGTCGATCTACGACAAGTTCATGGAAAAGGCGCTGAAGCGTGTGGAAGCCATCGTGCAAGGCGATCCGCTTGATCCGGCAACGATGATCGGCGCGCAGGCCTCGAGCGAGCAGCTTGAGAAGATCCTGAGCTATCTCGACATCGGTCGTCAGGAAGGCGCAGAAGTGCTGACCGGCGGTGAACGCAATGTTCTGCCGGGCGATCTGGCTGGCGGCTATTACGTCAAGCCGACCGTGTTCAAGGGCAACAACAAGATGCGTATCTTCCAGGAAGAAATCTTCGGACCGGTCGTGTCCGTTGCGACCTTCAAGGACGATGCGGAAGCGCTGTCGATTGCCAATGACACGCTCTATGGTCTCGGCGCCGGTATCTGGACCCGTGACGGAACGCGGGCCTATCGCTTCGGTCGCGCTATTCAGGCGGGCCGTGTGTGGACCAACTGCTACCATGCCTATCCGGCCCACGCGGCCTTCGGTGGTTACAAGCAGTCGGGCATCGGTCGCGAAAACCATCTGAAGATGCTGGAGCATTACCAGAACACCAAGAACATGCTGGTGAGCTACAGCCCGAAGAAACTCGGCTTCTTCTAAAGCATGTCGCGGAAAAGTGGGAACCGTTTTTCCGATCACGACATGCGTATAAACTAAGTGCGTTATATTCAGGCTATGGCGGCCTGCAAACGGCATTCTTCTCCGCTTCCGGTGCTCACGTACCTTTAAGTACGCTCCGCTCCGGTTCTCGAAGAACACCATTTTCGGCACGCCATAGCCAGAATCTAATCACCCCTTGTCCTCGTCGCTGGGCGTGCTGCAAAGCGGGGAATTAACGTCTCCGCATTGCGTCTAATCAAAGCGTATTTGCGTCTTCCAGGTCAGTATTGCGTTGGAAGAACGGCATCGGTTCACCCTCCCAGGGGACTGCGAAGGGGCCTGGGCGAAAATGCCCGGGCAACCCTTGAATGGTCCTGAAAGCTGCATTGCGCGGCAAGCTGGACGCGGCACCCGGGTGCGCCATATTCCTGTTACTCATTTCTTCCGACCCGTATCGGGAAACAGCTTGAAAGAAACTCAATTCGATAACGAAGGAGAGACTTCATGGCCAAGACAATGAAAGCAGCAGTGGTACGAGCATTTGGCAAGCCGTTGACAATCGACGAGGTGCCGATACCCGAACCGGGACCGGGACAGATACAGGTTGCCATTCAGGCATCCGGCGTCTGTCACACCGATCTTCATGCCGCCGAAGGCGACTGGCCGGTGAAGCCCAATCCGCCATTTATCCCCGGACATGAGGGCGTGGGTTTCGTGTCGGGCGTGGGTGCTGGCGTCAAGCATGTGAAGGAAGGCGACCGCGTCGGCGTTCCATGGCTTTATACGGCCTGCGGTCATTGCCGCCACTGTCTCGGTGGCTGGGAGACGCTCTGCGAGGAACAGCTCAATACCGGCTATTCGGTCAATGGCGGCTTCGGGCAATATGTGGTTGCTGACCCGAATTTCGTCGGCCATTTGCCGAAGAATGCCGATTTCAACGAAATCGCGCCGGTGCTCTGTGCCGGTGTTACGGTCTATAAGGGCCTCAAGGTGACAGACACCAAACCGGGCGATTGGGTGGTGATTTCCGGCGTCGGTGGCCTTGGCCATATGGCGGTGCAATATGCCAAGGCCATGGGAATGAACGTTGCCGCCGTCGATATCGACGACAAGAAACTCGAACTGGCTCGTAAGCTTGGCGCGACGGTGACGGTCAATGCCAAGACCAACAAGGATCCGGCGGCCTATATCAAGAAGGAAACCGATGGCGGCGCGCAAGGTGTGCTGGTGACAGCGGTTTCGCCCATTGCCTTCGAACAGGCGCTTGGCATGGTGGCGCGCGGCGGCACGGTGGCGCTGAACGGCTTGCCGCCGGGCGATTTTCCGCTGTCAATCTTCAACATGGTGCTGAACGGCGTCACCGTGCGCGGTTCCATCGTCGGCACCCGGCTCGATTTGCAGGAATCGCTCGATTTCGCTGCCGACGGCAAGGTCAAGGCGACCATCCGCACCGAGAAACTGGAAAATGTTAATTCCATCTTCGATGATATGCGCAAGGGCAACATCGAAGGTCGCGTCGTGATGGATCTGACGCAGTAAAGCGTGCAGGATAGACGTTACATATTCTGAACGGGCGGACCTGTTTCGCCCGTTCTCATGCGAGGGAGGAGAGAATGTTGCAAGAAAACCCGCAAAAGGGTTCTGCGAGGAATCCTGAAACGAACGCTGGCGACGACGGCAAGGGCCAGGTCAGCGCCACGCCTGCCGCGCTTGATCTCATTGCCGAATTGCAGGCGGAATATGGGCCGATCATGTTCCATCAGTCGGGCGGCTGTTGCGACGGTTCTTCACCGATGTGCTATCCGCAGGGCGAGTTTGTCGTCGGAGACAATGATGTCAAACTGGGCGAAATTGGCGGCGCGCCGGTCTATATCAGCGGCCCGCAATATGAAGTCTGGAAGCACACTGAACTCATCATTGATGTCGTTCCGGGGCGCGGGGGCATGTTTTCGCTCGATAACGGGCGCGAAGTGCGTTTTCTGACGCGATCCCGCATATGTTCCATTCCCTGAAGCGTTTGGCCTTTTCGTTATCCGACGAACAGGTTAGAGCATTTCCAACAAAAGCGTGTAGCGGTTTTGTGTTTGGGAGTGCGCAAAAATAGCGAACGCTTCGAGGAGGAAGACGATCCCATATGGCTGCAACAGGCAAAAGAGCGACGATACACGATGTGGCGCGTCTGGCAGGCGTGTCGATCAAGACCGTTTCGCGTGTTTACAACGACGAACCGAATGTGCGCGAGGCAATCCGCGAAAAGGTGCGCGAAGTGGGGCAGGAGCTGCGCTATCGGCCCAATGCGGCGGCGCGCAATCTGGTGGAACGACGTTCGCATCTGATCGGTCTTTTCTTCGAAAACCCCAGTTCCAGCTATGTGACGGAATTGCAGATGGGCGCGCTGGAGCGCCTGCGCGGCACGCGCTATCGCCTGCTGATCTTTCCGGTCGAGAACCGCGCCGATATTCGTGGCGCGCTGATCGAAACCGCCCATGCGTCAGGCCTCGACGGCATCATCGTGACGCCGCCCATGTCGGACGATCCGGAAATTTTGCAGGAGCTTTCAGCCTCGGCCATGCCGTTTGCGCGCGTGGCGGGCGACGTCAATGTGCATCCGACCGATAGTGTTTCCATCGACGACGAAGCAGCAACCGTCGACCTGATGGAGTATCTTCTGAAGCTCGGCCACAGGAAGATTGCGATCATCATTGGCGACCCGACCCACCGCTCCGCCGAATTGCGACTGGCCGGTTATCGCCGGGCGCTGGAAGCGGCAGGGATCGAGCGCAATCCCGATTATGAAGCGCAAGGCGGCTTCAGTTTTGCCAGCGGTCTTGTGGCGGGAAAGAAACTTCTGTCACTCGAAAATCGCCCGACGGCGATCTTCGCCTCCAATGACGATATGGCGGCGGCGGTGGTGCAGATGGCGCATGACCACAAACTGTCGGTTCCGGGCGATCTCACCGTGGTCGGTTTCGATGACAGCTCGATTGCCAGCATGGTGTCGCCGCAGATCACCACCGTGCGCCAGCCGATCTTCGAAATGACGCGTGGTGCAGCCGATATGCTGTTGAACCATATCGAGAACGGCCAAACCTCACCGGCCCGAAAGATCGACTACAAGCTGATCATTCGCCAGTCTGCCGGCAAGGCGCCGGTATAAACACCGCGATTAGCTTTGTGACGGGGCCGGGAAGAACCGGTCTCGTGCATAGCTGCTGCCGAAGATCATGTCATATTGCAGCATTTGATAGTCGCGCAGGAGCGGCGCGAAAGGCGGGCGCTGCTGCCAGCCTTCATCGGCATTTTCATCGCCATCGAACACGGCATGCGCATCAACAATGCGGTACTGGTCGTGCAACTGGCGCAGGAAGCCGGTGTAATAGGGATGCTGCATCCCGGCCATTTCGAGTATCTGCATCGGCAGGAAAGCCGGGCTGATCGTGCCGGTGCCGCGTTCCGCGCCGCGCTTGTTCGTCCATAGCACCAGCGGTGTTTCATGCTGGAGAAGCATGTCGGCGGCAGGCGCGATGCGGCTTGCGACGCGATCCTGCATGAAACCGGTTTCGGTATAGACCGGGCCGAGCGGCGGCAGATGATCGCCGAAGAACACCAGAATGGTTTCGCGTTCGCGCTTCGATGCCCATTCCATCAGACGGGCGAGGCTTGCATCGGCATCCATAGCGCCTTGCGAGTAGGTGCGGATCGACTGGCGCACAGCTTCGCTGGCGTCGGTCTGCACATCGAGCTTTGAATCCGGATAGCGGTTGGCCTCATAGGGGCCATGGCCTTGCAGCGAAACAGCAAAGAAGAAAAACGGGTCCTGCTGCTCATCCGCCTCGCGAATGATCTCGGTGGTCAGCGCATCGTCCGAGGCAAGCGTGCCGCGCTTTTCCAACGGCGGCATGTTTTCTTCCGACATGAACTTGTCGAAGCCCATGTTTTCATAGACAGGACCGCGGTTCCAGAACCACTGGCGATAGGGATGGATCGCCCGCGTTGCATAGCCCTGTTCCTTGAAGAAGCTTGCAAGCGATGGCAGCGGACGGCGAATATATTGCTGATAAGGAATGCTGCCCGAAGGCAGGAATGCCTTGGAAAAGCCTGTCAGCGCTTCAAACTCGACATTGGCGGTCATGCCGCCGAATTCCGGTGAGAACACATAGCCGGACTGTTCGGCGCGCACGGTCGGGATCGGATCGGCGCTGAAGGCCACACCCGGCAGACGGGTCGGGTCCCAGAAAGACTCGCTCATGATCATGATGACGTCGGGCTTGCCGGTATCAAGTGCTGCCGGAATGAGCTGCGCTGGCGGTTCAATCGACGCGATGGTTTCCGGTGAATAGCCTTCCGGCGCGAAGACGGTTGCCATTGGCACGTTCAAAATGAAGGCCATGGTGAAACCGTTATGCGCGTAATTTTCCTTCTGGTCCCACATGATGGGCAGAACGCGCAGGCGGTCGCGCGCCAGTGAAAAACTGGAATAGTCGGAAATGAAAGCGAACCAGGCGAGCAGCGGTAGCGCGAAGGCCAGACGAAGCGCGCGACCTTTCCAGGGAATGCGGTCGAAACGACGCCACCAGAAAAGGCTTGCGGCAATCAGCAGCGCAGCGCTGGCAATCAGGAGAAGGGCGATGCCGACAGCGCTCCACGGACGCTCACGCACCAGAAGCGGCAGCAGATCGACGATCTGGCGCGCATAGAGAAAATCGCTCGGATAGAGCGGGTCGCCGAGATAAAGGCTTTTTTCACGCGCAGTCGTCGCGGCGATCAGCGCTAGCGGCCCAACCACGAAAAGCCCGTAATGGATACGCCCGAAAAGCGCGTCGCTGGCGGTCAGCACCACGACGAAGAAGGCAACCGTTGTCCATGCCGGCTTATGCGGGGTGCGGAAAAACTCGATGGCTTCGGCAAACGAACCGCGGAAAATCCACTCGACGGAGAAGACGAGCAGAACGGACAGGACGATGGAGGCAAGCGCAACCCAGACGAAGCGCACTGGCCACGAGACATGCGAAGCGCCGAAAATGGCCGCATCGCTCCAGCGACGTTCGCCCGCGTTTTCCACTACTCCAGACATGTCTTACCTGCTACCATTTCTAAATATGAGAAATTTCGTGTCACATTTCTGTCATGGAAATGTCAAGCCACGGTTGAGCGGCGGGTGATACCGGACGTGATCTGAACGCGCAATGAATAGAAAAAGCCCAATAAAAATAGGGCCGGAAGTGATTCCGGCCCTATTCTTTAAGTGCTGACGATATTCGTCGGTTAAATGACGTCTTCGAGACCCTTGGTCAGCTCCAGCGCCTGCCGTTCGAACAGACGGCGGTAGATGCCGCCCGGCTTGCGGATCAGCGCGTCATGGTCGCCTTCCTCGATGATCTGACCCTTGTCGAAGACAAGCAGCCGGTCGAGTGCGCGCACCGTCGATAGCCGGTGAGCGATGACGAGCGTGGTACGCCCGACCATCAGACGTTCCATCGCCTGCTGGATCAGCACTTCCGATTCCGAGTCGAGGCTGGACGTCGCCTCGTCAAGGATCAGAACCGGCGCATTGGCCAGAAACGCCCGGGCAATGGCCACGCGCTGGCGTTCGCCGCCCGACAGCTTCACGCCGCGTTCACCCACCAGTGTCGCATAGCCCTTCGGCAGCCGGGTGATGAAGTCATGCGCGCTGGCAAGGCGTGCCGCTTCCTCAATCTCGGCCTGTGTCGCGCCGGGACGGGCATAGGCGATGTTCTCGGCCAGTGTGCGGTGAAACAGGATCGGCTCCTGCTGCACGATGGCAATCTGCGACCGCAGCGACGCCTGGGTGACCTCAGCAATGTTCTGACCATCAATGCGGATGGCGCCGTCCGTGACGTCGTAAAGCCGCTGAATCAGCTTCACGAAGGTGGTCTTGCCGGAGCCGGAATGGCCGACAAGGCCGACCCGCTCGCCCGCATCGATCTTGACCGAGAAGTCGCGGTAAAGCGGGTCTTCATGGTTGCCATAATGGAACGTGACATGATCGAATGTGATCTCGCCCGCACCGATCTTGATGGCGGGAGCGCCAGACCTGTCGGCAATGCCATAGGGCTGTGCCTCGATATCGACCAGTTCTTCCATGTCGTTGACCGACCGTTGCAGGTTGCGGATATGCATGCCGACATCGCGCAGATAGCCCTGCAACATGAAGAAGGCTGTCAGAACAAAGGTGATGTCGCCTGCCGTGGCTTTGCCCTGGCTCCAGAGATAGAGCGCAAAGGCAATGACAACACCGCGCATGACCAGAAGGTTCGCGCCCTGAATGAAGCCGTTCAGCGTGCCGATCAGCCATGTGCGGCGCGTGCGACTGCGCCACTTGGTGACGACCTTGGACAGACGAACATCTTCACGGCTTTCCGCGCCGAATGCCTTCACGACAGCGTTGCAGGAGATGGCATCGGCCAGCGAGCCGCCCATGCGCGTGTCCCAGCTATTGGCCAATGTTGCAGCGGGCGCAACAAAGCCAAGCGAAATCACAATCGTGCAGACGATGAACAGCACAGAGCCGATTGCAACCAGCAGCCCCATCAGCGGCCAGTACCACGACAGCAACGCAACCGAGCCAAGCAGCATCAGGATTGACGGCAACAGCGCCACGATCAGCGTGTCATTGAGCAGATCGAGCGCCCACATGGCGCGCGAAACCTTGCGGACTGTTGATCCGGCAAAGGCATTGGCGTGCCAGTCGGTCGAAAACCGCTGCAACTTGTGGAACGAACTTGCCGCCATGTCGCTCATGATCTTCAGGGTGAAGTCGGTGATGACATAGAAGGTCAACTGGCGGGTGATCAGCGCCAGCGCGCCCAGCGCCAGTAGCACGACAAGCGCCTGAATGGCGGCATCCCATGCACCATTATTGCCAAGCGAAAGCGCATCGACCAGCCGCCCTGAATAGAGCGGGGTCAAAACATCTGCGGCTGTTGCAAGCAGCATGCCGATTATCATCAGCGCCAGCCGCAAGGGCTGACTTCGCCAATGGCTGAAAGTGTAGCCGAGGACATTGCGGAACGCAGGTCCCCGGAAATCTAAACGAAACCGAGTCATATCCATATTACCAGCCTGTGCTCGCGCGCAGAACTGGCCCTTGATTGAGAAAACAAAACGATCGGCTCCGGGAGGAGCCGCGAACAGCGGTGGTTTTGGAAAGGTGCTCCGAAGGAGCGATACTCAGCCCGCGAGGCGGGCCGCGGACCTAGCGATTAGAGGCGCCCGCAGAAACACAGGGCACCATTGGGAATGGATAATCGACGCGCATCTCATACCTCCTGCCAGTGTTTCAGATGCGTGCACAATAAATGAGCAAGATTGTTTGCCAAGGCCCTAAATGCAATTTCTGGTTCGCAAGGTGTCGGGTGTGGCAATTTTACAAGAACGTCGATTTTGGGATTTTAAAAGTAATACTTTTCACATTTTCTGCTAAAAGCCCGTTGCAACCTTGCATTCGCTGGTTCGATGCGCGAATGAAAGTGAGATATATCAGGGCCGCACGGCTGATATCGGGAGAGAGAGTTCATATGACAATTCATCAGAATCTGATCGCTGGCGAGTGGGTTGGCGGTGACGGCACTGCCAACATCAATCCGTCCGACACCAATGATGTGGTGGGCACCTATGCCCGCGCGACTGCTGAAGACACGAAAGCGGCGATTGCAGCTGCCAAGGCCGCTTTCCCGGCCTGGTCACGTTCCGGCATTCTGGAGCGCCATGCGATCCTGCGTAAGGCAGCCGACGAGATTCTGGCGCGCAAGGACGAGCTTGGCCGTCTCCTGTCGCGCGAAGAAGGCAAGACGCTTGCCGAAGGCATCGGCGAAACCATCCGCGCCAGCCAGATTTTCGATTTCTTCGCAGGCGAGTGCCTGCGCCTTGCCGGTGAAACGCTGCCTTCGGCGCGTCCGGGCATCGGCGTGGAGGTCACCCGTGAAGCTGTTGGTGTCGTCGGTATCATCACGCCGTGGAATTTCCCGATCGCCATCCCGACCTGGAAGATTGCGCCCGCGCTCTGCTACGGCAACACAATCGTCTTCAAGCCAGCCGACCTCGTGCCGGGCTGCTCCTGGGCGATTGTCGATATCCTGCACCGCGCCGGACTGCCGAAGGGCGTTCTCAACCTCGTCATGGGCAGGGGTTCGGTCGTCGGCCAGACCATTCTGGACAGCGCCGATGTTCAGGCTGTGACCTTCACCGGCTCGACCGGTACGGGCAAGCGCGTTGCCGCTGCCTCCATCGAGCACAATCGTCGCTTCCAGCTTGAAATGGGCGGCAAGAACCCGGTCGTCGTTCTGGATGATGCCGATCTCAATGTTGCGGTCGAATCCGTGGTCAATTCGGCCTTCTTCTCGACCGGTCAGCGCTGCACCGCGTCCTCGCGTATCATCGTGACGGAAGGCATCCACGACAAGTTCGTTGCTGCTGCCATCGAAAGGCTGAAGGGCGTCGTGGTCGACAATGCGCTGAAGCAGGGCACGCATATCGGCCCGGTCGTTGACGCAAGCCAGCTTCAGCAGGACATGGATTATATCGAGCTTGGCCGCAAGGAAGGCGCGAAGCTTGCCTTTGGCGGCGAGCGCCTGAACCGCGAGACGCCGGGCTTCTATCTCCAGCCAGCACTTTTCACCGAAGCCACCAACCAGATGCGCATCAGCCGCGAGGAAATCTTCGGCCCGGTCGCTTCGGTCATCCGCGTCAAGGATTACGAAGAAGCGCTCGCCACTGCCAACGATACGAACTTCGGTCTGTCGTCGGGCATTTGCACGACGAGCCTGAAATATGCCACGCATTTCAAGCGCAATTCGGAAGCGGGCATGGTGATGGTCAATCTGCCGACCGCCGGTGTCGATTTCCATGTCCCGTTCGGCGGGCGCAAGGGTTCGAGCTACGGTCCGCGCGAGCAGGGCCGTTACGCCGCCGAGTTCTACACGACGGTCAAGACGGCCTATACGCTGGCCTGACACTACAGTTGCAAATTCGTCAGGCCGTGGCGAAACGAGTGATTTTCGAGCACCGGAGCGGAGCGTACTTTTGGGTACGTGAGCACCGGAGCGCAGGAAATTGCTCGTTGCAGGCCGGCATCACGAAGAATGCAGCTGTAGTGCTAATGGCGGTCTGAAGGAATGTGAAAACCGGCGGAGACCCCGCCGGTTTTTTATGCGGCTTTTTTCGGCCAGGCGGCAAGCTTGCGGGCGAAATGCGACACCGTGCCGTGCAGCAGCATGGTGAAGGCAGCCAGCACGAACAGGCAGGCGAACATCAGATCCACCTTGGCGCGTCCATTGGCGAGCAGCATCAGATAGCCGAGGCCCTTCGATGCGCCGACCCATTCGCCCACCACAGCGCCGATGGGCGCATAGACGGCGGCAAGGCTCAGGCCCGATGCCAGTGAGGGAAAGGCGGACGGGATGCGGATGCGAAACAGGATCGCCATGCGTCCCGCGCCCAGAATTTCCGCTGCGTCGATCAGGCTGCTATCAGTGCGCCGCATGCCGTCGAAGAAGGTAGAAACGATAGGGAAGAAGATCATCAGCACCGTAACCGCGATCTTCGATGCAGGACCGTAGCCGAGCCACAAGGTTAAAATCGGGGCGAGCGCAAAGATCGGGATCGCCTGACTAAACACCATGGCGGGCATGACGAGCCGCTGCGCCAGCGGCGACATCATCAGGCAGATGGCGGTCGCGATGCCGACCGCACTGCCAAGGACGAGACCGCCCAGAACTTCGCCGATGGTGGCGGCGGCGTTCTCAGTGATCAGCCCGGCATTGGCGATCAGCGCCTGCACCACATCCAGCGGGCCGGGCAGAATGAAGCGCGGCATCTGGCCGATGCTCACCACCGCCTGCCAGATGGCCAGCGCCACCGCCGCCGACAGCAAGCCGTCGGCGATGCGCCTTGTGCGGGAACGATTTGAAATCGTAGCGTCCAACTAAGCCACTTTTCCTGAAACTGCTTTCAACCCCATCGACCAAAACTCGGCCTCGAGCCTGCTTGCGGTGGCAAAAATCTGGCACAGCCTTGGCCAACGCGGACTTTTCTCGAAGTCGTCGCCGATGCGGTCTTTGGCAGCCTGATCAAACAGCTTGCCGACCGTGTGGCACATGTCCTGATATTCGGCCCCCGCATAGGTATCGATCCACTCCTGATAGGGCGTGCCGGGCAGGGCGGTCACGGCGAGATTGAGGCCGATCTCACCATAGCCATGCGCGCAGGGCACAAGCGCTGTCAGCAGGTCGAGGAAGTCGCCCGCCTGTCCGCAATCGAGCACATAGCGCGTATAAGCGAGATTTTCCGGCTCTTCCTTCGTCGCGTAAAGCTCGTCTTCGCTGATCCCCTCGCGGGCGCAGATGCTGACATGCAGCGGCAGTTCCATATGGGCAAGGCCGTGCATGATATCGGCGCAGAGCCGGGTTTCCTGCAACGTATTGGCCTTGACGACACCCAGCGCAAAGGCGCGCGCATAGTGGTGCAGATAGACATAATCCTGACGGAGATAATGCAGGAAGGCAGCTTTCGGCAGAGTGCCATCGCCCAATCCGCGCACGAATTCATGCTCGATATAGGGCTTCCAGTCGCCAGGCGTTGCGGCGCGAAGACGCGTAAACAGTTCGGATGAATAATGCGGCTGCGGCTGGCTCATGACTTGCTCCCTTCGGCGTTGACGTCGATGGCGAATTTCTCGACCGGCAGGATGGAGGGCACCAGATTGTGCTCCTTGAGATAGGCCTCATAACGCTGCCAGCGACCATAATCGAGGCTTGCAGGCGCGCGTGAGAAGCGCGCGACGGTGTCTTTCCAGGCGCGCTGGTTCAACTCGTCCTTGATCTCGGTGCTATAGGATGAAAACAGCTCGTAACCCATGTCCGGGTGATTGACGATATATTGCGCGGCCTTCTCCGTGGCCGAGAGGAAGCGCGAAATCTTGTCCTTTTCCGCCGCATCTAGCTTGTCGGAAGCGGCGACATAGACCAGCTCGTCATAAACCGGCACGCCTTCCTCCTCGACGAAGAAGCATTTGCCGGGCACGCCTTCGACGGCCATCTGGTTCAGTTCGACATTGCGGTAAGCGCCCATCACGGCGTCGACCTGCTTCGACATCAGCGATGGCGCGAGCGAGAAATTCACATTGATCAGTTCGACATCCGAGAGTTTGACACCGTGCTGGCCGAGAATGGTGCCGAGCAAAGTTTCCTCGGTTCCGGCGACCGAATAGCCGATCTTCTTGCCCTTGAGATCGGCGATGGAATTCACCGATCCGTCGTCGCGGGTCATCAGGCAGTTGAGCGGTGAGTCAATCAGCGTGCCGACGCGGATCAGCGGCAGACCTTCATGCACCTGAAGATGCACCTGTTGCTGATAGGAAATGGCGAGGTCGGCCTGTCCCGCCGCCACCATCTTGGTCGGCGTCGAGGCATCGGCAGGCGCGACGATATCCACGTCCAGCCCGGCATCCTTGAAGTAGCCGAGCTTGTCGGCAACGATGATGGGGCCGTGATCCGGGTTCACGTACCAGTCGAGGATGAGCTTTAGCTTGTCGTCAGCGTGAGCCGAAGTGGCAACAGTGAAAGCGAGGCCGAACAGGGCGGCGAAGACGGTCTTTTTCATTTGCGTTGCCTTTCCATGGGGGTCTGCTCCAGAGCAAGGCCTGCATAAGCGCGGGTGGTTTCGATCCATTGACGCAGGCGGCTTTCGGGGTCGGCATTGAGGGTGATGTCGGTGACGACGGAAACGATATCGGCGCCCGCTTCGAAAACGCCCGGTGCGCGTTCGACGCTCATACCGCCGATCCCGACCAGCGGAATATCGCCAATCCGCGCCTTCCATTGGCCAAGGCGGGGCAGGCCCTGTTCGTGCCATTTCATCTTTTTCAAAATGGTCGGGTAGATGGGGCCAAGCGCGATATAGTCTGGCTTTACCGACAGGGCGCGGTCCAGTTCCGCCTCGTCATGGCTCGAAACACCCAGTTTCAAACCACCGGCGCGAATGGCATCCAGATCGGCATCGTCGAGGTCTTCCTGTCCAAGATGGATGAAGTCGCAACCTTCCTCCAGCGCGAGCTTCCAATAGTCGTTGACGATCAGCTGGCAGTCATGGGCAAGGCAAATTTCGCGTGCGGCGCGGATTTCGCTGCGCAGCTCCGGCTCGGTCTTGTCCTTGGCGCGCAACTGCACCAGCCTGACGCCGAGCGGCACCATGCGCTCCAGCCATTTTGCGCTGTCGAAGATCGGGTAGAACGGATCGAGGGCCATTACAAAAATGCCTTTCCGAGAAGAGGGGTGGATGGCGCGGCCATGTCGCGCGCTTCGATGGCGTCTGCTTCGAAAGCGAGCCGTCCGGCTTCAACCGCCAGCGCAAAACCACGTGCCATGGAAACGGGATCGCCAGCCTTGGCGACAGCGGTGTTGATGAGCACGGCGTCATAGCCCAGTTCCATCGCCGCAGCCGCATGGGACGGCACACCGATGCCGGCATCGACAACAAGCGGAATGTCGGGAAAATGCGCCCGCATGGTCTTCAGCGCATAAGGATTGTTGAGGCCACGGCCTGAGCCGATGGGCGCGCCCCAGGGCATCAGCACCTTGCAACCGGCTTCAATGAGCTTTTCCGCGACGACCAGATCGTCATTCATATAGGGAAAGACCTCGAAACCGTCGTCGCAGAGTATGCGCGCTGCTTCGACCAGACCGAACGGGTCGGGCTGCAACGTGTCGTGGTCGCCGATCACTTCCAGCTTGATCCAGTTGGTGCCGAAGATTTCACGCGCCATTCTGGCGGTGGTCACCGCTTCACGCGGCGTGTGGCAGCCTGCGGTGTTGGGCAGAACGGCGACGCCCAACTCGCGGATCAGCGCCCAGAAGTCCTGTCCGGCGCGCGCATCGCCGCTTTCGCGGCGCAGCGACACGGTGACGATATCGCTTTGCGAAGCACGCACCGCATCGGCCAGAATGGCGGGCGATGGATATTGCGCCGTGCCGAGCAGCAGGCGGCTTTCAAATTGTTGGCCGTAGAATTCCAGCATCTCAGCCTCCCTGCATCGGGGCCAGAACTTCGATGCGGTCGCCAGCCGACAAGGTCGCGGCTGCGCGCTCGTCGCTGGCCACGAATTCACCGTTCAGCGCGGTTGCAACAACCGCTTCATCCAGTTCGATCTCGGTCAGCAGCGCCGCCAGATTGGCGGCTGCCGTGGTGATGACTTCACCGTTCAGCACGATCGTCATGCATAGTCCTCCACAAATTCAGGCATAGTTTCGGGCGCGGTCGCGGCCGCAACCGCCATGCGTGCCACAGCTGGCGAAAGCAGGAAGCCGTGGCGGTAAAGCCCGTTGACATAGATGGTTTTGCCACGCCGTCTCACGCGGGGAAGGTTGTCTGGAAAGGCGGGGCGCGCATCGACGCCGGTTTCGAGAATTTCAGCCTCGCCGAAGGCCGGATGCAGGGCGTAAGCCGCGCTCAAAAGCTCCAATGTCGAGCGCACGCTGATGCCACTGCGCTGATCGCTTTCGATCATCGTCGCGCCGATCATGTGCACGCCGTCGCCGCGCGGCACGATGTAGAGCGGAATGCGCGGATGCAGGAGACGCACGGGCCGCGAAAGGTTGATGTCGCGCGAGCGGACAACCAGCATCTCACCCTTGACGCCGCGCAGATCGGGCAGCGCATCGCGGGCGCTAAGACCACGGGCATCGACGGTGATATCCGCGTCGATCTTCGCTTCATGCGCTTCCGTATTGAGGTGAAAGACGACGCCTTTTCTTTGCAGGTTTTCGGCCAGCTCAACCAATGTCTTGCGCGGATCGAGATGGCCTTCACGTGTGAAGAACAGGCCCTGCCGGAAACGCCCGGCCAGATCGGGTTCCAGTGCATCAATGCGGTCATGGTCGATTGTGTCGAAGGCTTCCGTCCGGCGGGCGAAACGGCGCAACTCGCTGGCGTCACGGTTGTGCGACAGAACCAGAGTGCCTTCGCGCTTGACGCCGGAGACGTGCTTTTCCCACCAGCCGATGGCTTCCTGACCGAGCCGCACCACAGGCTCTTCGGCGCTTTCGCCCTCGCACCATGGTGCCAGCATGCCGCCTGCAAGCCAGGAACAGCAGTCGGAACCGATCTGCGGGCTGCGGGCAATCACCGTGACGGCATGGCCCTGATCGGTGAACTCGGCGGCGGTGGCAAGACCGGCGACACCCGCTCCGATGATGGTGACGCGCATCACGCAATCTCCTCCATTCGGGTTTTCCAGAGGTTATGGAAATGGTGCACCGGCCCGTGGCCGTGTCCGATCTTCAACGTATCGGCAGCGCGGATTGCCCCTTGCAGATAGGTGTGGGCTGCAAGCATGGCCTTTTCGAGCGGCAGGTTCTTTGCAAGCTCTGCCGCAATGGCCGAGGAGAGCGTGCAGCCTGTGCCATGGGTGTTGCCGGTCAAGATGCGCTGCGCCTCGACACGCAGCGTCGGCTGATCGCGGCGAACGAGGAGGTCGACGCAGATTTCGCCTTCCGCATGGCCGCCCTTCATCAGAACGGCTTTCGCGCCGAGTTCGAGCAATGCGCGGCCCTGTTGTTCGGCGTCTTCATCATCAAGCGCCAGACCGCAGCCGAGCAGGCAGGCAGCTTCAGGCCGGTTTGGGGTCAAAAGCGTTGCGATCGGCACCAGTTTCTGGCGCAAAAGCGCAATGGCGCTTTCGCTCAAAAGCCGGTCGCCGGACTTGGCCACCATCACCGGATCGAGCACGACAGGGCCGGAAAAATGGGCGAGTCCCCGCGCAATGGCCTCGATGGTTTCGGGCACGGAAACCATGCCGATCTTCACTGCGGCAACGTCGAGATCGCTGAAAACGGCGTCGATCTGCCCAGCGACAATGGCGGGCGGGATATCGTGCACCGCGCTCACCGTGCAGGTGTTCTGCACGGTCACAGCCGCAATGACGCTCGCGCCATAAACGCCGAGCGCCGAAAATGTCTTGAGGTCGGCCTGAATGCCAGCGCCGCCGCCGCTGTCGGAACCGGCAATTGTCACGCAGATGGGCACAGACCGTGTCTGGCCATTGTTGGATTTGGTTCGGGAGAAACTATGTTTCTGGTTCATCGTGTCGTCTCTCATTCCGAACGGAAAGATGAGACGTCATGAACCTGTAAGGAGCATAAGCTCCGAGTGGGATGAACCCTGTCCGCGACGCGTCAAACTCCGTTCCCTACGCAGGTATTACCCGGATCAGGTTCAATGGGTTAACGCGTGAACGCGCCTCTCAGCCTCTTTCGAGGCACCCCAACGAATTTTGCATCCATAGGCATAGGCCGGAAGTTTTGAGCGGTCAAGTTATCTCAAGCGGTCTCGCGCGAGGTCTGACGCTATAAAAAACAAGATCATCAGAAAAAACTAAATGAGTACCTCCTTCATATATGGTTTGTTAAAACCATTGGTCGTATTCTCCCAGCGGGGAAGTGCGTCCTGGTGACGGTCCTCGCCTGTTGGTTCGTGAGCTTGTCTGGTCATGAACTCATGCGGAATATGATGTTCCAGTGAGAGGTTTTGTTGGCTAATTTAGACTGACGACATGTGTCGGCTTGGGGCAAGGGGTATATGATGGCGAAGCGGAAAGCCGGTCCGACAGAGGCGGGAGGCTCCATGGCGAGCACGTCCCAGCAGGATTTCCGTATCCTTTTCACCACCCATCCGACGCCAATGTGGGTCTATGACCCGCAGACTCTCGGCTTCATCATCATGAACGACGCGGCCTATGCGCTTTACGGCTATACGCCTGATGAACTGCCGGGCATGACTGTTCTCGATATTCGTCCGCAGGCCGAGCGCGAGCGCATGCTGAGCGCTGTCCGTGATCGCAGCGATCTGGAGCGCCCCGAGCGATGGCAGCATCGGCGCGCCACCGGCGAAATCATCGAAGTTCTGACCTACGGACGGGAAGTGCAGTTCGACGGTAAGGACGCCATCCTTGCCATCGTGCAGGATCGGACCGAAATTGCCGAAGCCAACCGGCAGGCGATCCATGCGCAATCACTGCTCGATAGCCTTGTCAGCAATCTGCCGCTCGGCGTGTTCATCAAGGACATGCAGGACGAGGGGCGTTACGTGCTCTACAATCAGGCGGCATCGCAGGCGAGCGGCAAGGCGATTGAGGCGGTGGTCGGCTTCACCGATGCACAGCTGATGACGGATCTGGAGCGCCGCCAATATGCGCAGCAGGATCGTCAGGTGATGAGCAAAGGCGAAGCGCTCAGCGTCGAATATAAAACCCATCACGACGACGGAACGCAGCGCATTCTGCGTGTCATCAAGAGCTCCATTCCGCCGGTCGACGACGGCACGCCGCGCTATCTGATCGGCTTGATCGAAGACATTACCGAACGGCGCGAAATCGAGGAGCGCATGGCCCATATCGCCATGCATGACAGCCTCACGCGACTGCCCAACCGCGCCTATTTCTCCCATCATGTCGAGGACTTGCTGAAAAAGGGCGGCGATGCGGAGCCGTTTGCGCTTTTCTATATCGACATCGATCACTTCAAGAGCATCAACGACAATATCGGCCATCAGGCAGGCGACCAGCTCTTGCAGCAGGTGGCCGAGCGGTTGCGCCAGATCACCACGAGCGACCAGTTCATCGCGCGGCTCGGCGGCGATGAGTTCGCCGTCATCTATCGCAGCGGGACCGTTGGCCAGATCGCCATGTTTGCGGATCGGGTGCTTTCGGCATTTCAGGAACCGTTCAAGCTCGGCGACAATTCCGAATTCGTCACATGCAGCATGGGCATCGCGCAGGCGCCGCTGCATGGCGATAATTCCGACGTGCTGATGCGCAACGCCGATCTGGCGCTCCACGCGTCGAAATCGAGCGGCAGGCGCACCTTCCATTTCTACCAGCACGCGTTGCGTCTGGCCGCTGAAAAGCGCCACATCATGACGAGCGAGCTGCGTCAGGCCCTGCTGTCCCAGCAGTTCGAACTGCATTACCAGCCGATCTTCAATCTGGAGAGCGGGCGGATTTCCGGCTTTGAAGCGCTGATCCGCTGGCGTCATCCCGAGCGCGGCATGATTTCACCGGCGGAGTTCATTCCGCTCGCGGAAGAGACCGGGTTGATCGGTCCCATCGGTGACTGGGTGCTGCTGGCGGCCTGCCGCGAAGCGGTTTCCTGGCCGGAGGATATCAAGGTTTCGGTCAATCTGTCGCCGGTGCAGTTCAGCCAAAGCTCGCTTTTGCGCTCTGTCACTGATGCGCTGGATGCGGCCCGCCTGTCGCCGAACCGGCTGGAACTGGAAATCACTGAGTCGGTGTTTCTGTCCAACAGCAAGCACAATATCGAATTGCTGTTCGAGTTGCGCCGCCTTGGCGCTCGCATTGCCATGGACGATTTTGGCACCGGCTATTCCTCGCTCAGCTATCTGCGCTCCTTTCCGTTCGACAAGATCAAGATCGACCGCAGCTTCGTCTCCGGTATCGAAGCGGATACGCGCGATCTCGCCATCATCCAGGCGGTGGCAACGTTGGGCGCTGGCTTCAACATTGTCACCACCGCCGAAGGCGTGGAAACGGCGCAGCAGCTTGAGCGTCTGAGAACCGAACGTTTCGGCGAGGTGCAAGGCTATCTGACCGGACGCCCGATGCCGGCCAGCGATGTGCAGGCCTTTATCCAGAGCAATAACGGCACCGGCCTCGCCATGCCCCCGGCGCATAACCGGCTGCCGGTCTGATCGGAAAATCCGGAAAAACAATTCCGCATTTCTGCTTTCAAAAAAGCGCTTGACCTTCCAACGGTGGGAAGGACTACTTATATGGCAATTCAGAAATCTAGCCTCTGCTAGAGCATTTCCAGCAAAAGTGCGAAGCGGTTTTGCGTAGGATAATGCGTAAAACAAAGAATTAGAGCGCCGATCCGATTAATCGGATCGAAACGCGCTCTAAGGCGTGAAAAGGGACTGCTAAAGGTCTCGAAGAGGATTGCCATGAACAAGCCCGTCGATCACGAATCCATCAGCTTTCCCGTTCCCGTGGAAGGCATGAGCTGTGCATCCTGTGTTTCCTCGGTCGAAAAGGCTGTGTCGAAGGTTGCAGGCGTCGACAAGGTTTCCGTTAATCTCGCCACCGAACGCGCCGACGTTACCTTCAAGGGTACGCCGGATCTGCCTGCCGTCATCGATGCTATTCGCAAGGCAGGCTACGAGGTTCCGTCAGGTAGCGTTGATCTCGCCATTGAAGGCATGAGCTGCGCCTCCTGCGTCAGCAAGGTCGAGAAGGCGCTGAATGCAGTGCCGGGTGTGACGCGCGCCAGTGTCAATCTGGCGACCGAGCGTGCGCATGTGGAACTGGCCGGACAGGTCGAGACCGCCGAACTGGTCAAGGCCGTCGAGAAAGCCGGTTACGAGGCGCGGTCGCTGAATGATCGTAGCGAAGAGGCCCAAGCCGAAACCGGGCAAAAGACCCAAAGCGAAAAGCGCGATGCTGAAGCTGCGGAGCTGAAAAAGAGTGTTCTGCTGGCTGCAGTTTTGACCCTTCCGGTCTTTGTGCTGGAAATGGGATCGCATCTCATTCCCGCCGTCCATATGTTCGTGATGGACCGGGTCGGCATGCAGAACAGCTGGTATCTGCAATTTGTACTGACCACGCTTGTCCTGTTCGGACCGGGTCTGCGCTTCTTCAAGAAGGGCATTCCGGCGCTGCTGCGCGCAACACCGGATATGAATTCGCTGGTCGTCGTCGGTACGCTTGCAGCATGGGGCTTCTCGCTTGTCGCAACCTTTCTGCCGGGCGTTTTGCCTGCGGGCACGGTCAACGTTTATTTCGAGGCGGCGGCGGTCATCGTCACGCTGATCCTGATCGGGCGCTATCTTGAAGCACGCGCCAAGGGACGCACCAGTGCAGCGATCAGCCGTCTGGTCGGCTTGCAGGCCAAGTCGGCCCGCGTGGTGCGCGATGGCGAGCCGGTCGATGTACTGCTCGAAGACGTGCGCGCAGGCGACATCGTGCAGGTGCGGCCCGGCGAGAAAGTGCCGGTCGATGGCGAAGTGATCGAAGGTTCGTCCTATGTCGATGAATCGATGATCACCGGCGAGCCGGTGCCGGTCGCCAAAGACAAGGGTGTGGAAGTGGTCGGCGGCACCATCAACAAGACGGGTGCTTTCACTTTCCGCGCCACCAAGGTTGGCCGCGACATGGTGATCTCGCAGATCATCCGCATGGTGGAGGATGCACAGGCCGACAAGCTGCCCATTCAGGCCAAGGTCGACAAGGTGACAGGCTGGTTCGTGCCCGCCGTCATGGCTGCCGCCGCGCTGACCTTCGTGCTCTGGCTCGCCATTGGCGGCACGGCAATGCTCGGCTATGCGCTGGTCAATGCGATTGCCGTTCTCATCATTGCCTGCCCATGCGCAATGGGGCTGGCAACCCCGACGTCGATCATGGTCGGCACTGGTCGTGCGGCAGAGTTCGGTGTTCTGTTTCGCCGTGGCGATGCGCTGCAAACCTTGCGTGATGCAACGATCATCGCTGTCGACAAGACCGGCACGCTGACCCAGGGCAAGCCTGCTCTGGCGCATTTCGCAACGGTCGACGGTTTCGACAGGCAAGAACTTCTGGCGCTGGTGGCAGCTGTTGAAGCCCGCTCCGAACATCCGATTGCCGACGCCATCGTGACGGCTGCAAAGGAAGAGGGCCTGAAGCTTGCTGACGTCTCGGCTTTCGAAGCAGTGCCGGGTTTCGGTCTCAAGGCGACTGTATCAGGGCATGAAGTCGCCATCGGCGCCGACCGCTATATGGCGAAGCTTGGCCATGATGTGGCGGTATTTGCCGAGGATGCGAAGCGTCTGGGTGATGAAGGCCAGTCGCCGCTTTATGCCGCCGTTGACGGCAAGCTTGCGGCCATTGTGACCGTCGCTGACCCGATGAAGGAAACCACGCCTGCGGCCATTGCTGCCCTGCACGAGCAGGGGCTTACCGTGGCGATGATCACCGGCGACAATCGCCGCACCGCGCAGGCCATCGCCAAGCGGCTCGGCATTGATGAAGTGGTGGCGGAAGTGCTGCCGGACGGCAAGGTTGAAGCGCTAAAGCGGCTTTCGGCTGGTGGCAAGCGTATTGCTTTCGTCGGTGACGGCATCAACGACGCCCCGGCGCTGGCGGCAGCAGATGTTGGCATTGCCATTGGCACCGGAACCGATATTGCGATTGAAAGCGCGGATGTGGTGCTGATGTCGGGCGACCTGCGCGGTGTTGCAAACGCCATCGCCATATCCAAGGCGACAATCCGCAATATCAGCGAAAACCTCTTCTGGGCCTTCGCTTATAATGTGGCGCTCATTCCGGTCGCTGCCGGAATTCTCTACCCCTTTACCGGCACTTTGCTGTCGCCGGTTCTGGCGGCGGGTGCGATGGCACTGTCGAGCATCTTCGTGCTCAGCAATGCGTTGAGGTTGCGCCGGTTCAAAAGCCCTCTTGGTTGATGAGTGCGGTAACGCACAATTAGAAAAATCGAAAACGGCGGCTCTCTTGGGTCGCCGTTTTTGTTTCCTCTGGTCTTTTTAGATTTCTGCCTAGTTTTATTTGAAGGCAGAGAGTGTTGCTGCGTTTGAAATGCAACGGCACTCCCACCCATCAGGACTTCTCGCATTCGATGTTTTCCGTGCATTCGGGTTCAGGCACGGCGGTCTGCAGTCACACTTGAAGGGGTAATATTTTGCTTATTTCCTTGACCTCTATCGTCCTTTTGCTGGTCGGGCTGGCGCTCGGCTGGGGCGGTGTCCAGCTCGTTACCCTGGGGGGCAGCTGGTACTACATCATTGCGGCTGTCGGCTTTTTGCTGACAGCGGCTCTTCTCTTGAAAAGAAGCGCTGCGGCCCTGTGGCTCTATGCGCTGATCGTGCTCGGCTCGCTGGGCTGGGCTGTTTATGAAGTTGGCTTCGATTGGTGGCAGCTTGGCGCGCGGGGCGGCATTATCGTGCTGCTCGGCCTCTGGCTTCTGACCCCGTGGATACGCAAGCCGCTGAATGGCGGGCAGGGCGGCGGTGGTCTACCGCTGACGGTCGCGAGCGTGGTTGCGCTTGCAATCGCCGGCTATTCCATGACGCAGGACCCCTACAATATTGCGGGTAGTCTCCCGACAGACAAGGTTGCGGCGACACCCGATCTGGGCGGCAATGTGCCGGACGGTGAATGGCACCAATATGGCCGCACGCCCTATGGCCAGCGTTATTCGCCGCTGTCACAGATCACGCCGGACAATGTCTCCAAATTGCAGGTTGCCTGGCAGTATCAGACCGGTGACGTGAAGCAGCCGCAGGATGTCGGCGAGACCACCTATCAGGTGACGCCGCTCAAGATCGGCGACTCGCTCTATCTCTGCACGCCGCATAATTGGGCCATTGCGCTTGATGCCGCGACCGGCAAGGAAAAGTGGAAGTTCGATCCGAAAGTCGGCTTCAACACCGACCGCCAGCACCAGACCTGCCGTGGCGTGAGCTACTGGAAGGACGCCAATGCGACAGCAGGCGCCAAATGCGCCGAGCGGGTCTATCTGCCGACCTCGGATGCCCGCCTGATCGCGCTTGATACGGCGACCGGTGAAATCTGCACCGATTTTGCCAATGGCGGCACGCTCGATCTCAGCCATGGCATGAAGTTTAATCCGGCCGGTTATTATTACTCGACCTCACCTCCGGCTGTGGTCGGCGACAAGATCATTGTCGGCGGTGCCGTCAACGATAACTACTCGACGGAAGAACAGTCGGGCGTCATCCGCGCTTTCGACATCCGTACCGGCCAGCTTATCTGGAACTGGGATTCGGGTAATCCGGATGTCACGACGCCGCTGCCGGAAGGCCAGTTCTACACGACGAATTCGCCTAATAGCTGGTCGGTCTCCAGCGTGGACGAAAAGCTCGGCCTGATCTTCGTGCCGCTTGGCAATCAGGTGCCTGACCAGCTCGGCATGGGACGCAGCGAAAATGTGGAGAAATATTCCTCCTCCATCGTCGCGCTCGATGTGAATACGGGTCAGGTGAAGTGGGTGCGCCAGACGGTTCATCACGATCTGTGGGATATGGACGTTCCGGCGCAGCCGGTTCTGCTTGATATCAACGGCACGCCAGCGCTGGTCGGTCCGACCAAGCAGGGCGACCTTTATGTGCTCGACCGCCGCACCGGCGAGCCGATCATTCCGATCAAGGAAATCCCGGCCCCGACCGGCACCATCCCGGAAGATCATTCGTCGCCAACGCAGCCGATCTCCGATCTCACCTTCAGCCCGCCAGCATTGCGCGAAAGCGATATGTGGGGCGTGACGATGTTCGATCAGCTCGCCTGCCGCATCAAGTTCCACCAGCTGGCATATGAAGGCCGCTACACGCCGCCGTCGCTGAAGGGCACCATTGTCTATCCGGGCAATTTCGGCGTCTTCAACTGGGGCAGCGTAGCCGTCGATCCGGTGCGTCAGGTCATGTTCGGCATGCCGACCTATCTGGCCTTCACGTCACGCCTTGTTCCGCGTTCGGAAATTCCGCCGAAGGGGCAGGATGAGAAGGGCAGCGAACAGGGCCTGAACCGCAATGATGGTGCGCCTTATGGCGTCTTCATGGGACCATTCCTCGGCCCGCTCGGCATTCCGTGCCAGACCCCGCCATGGGGCTATGTTGCGGGCGTCGATCTGCGAACCGGCAAGACCGTCTATAAGCATCGCAATGGCACCATTCGCGATATGGCTCCGGTTCCGCTACCGCTGAAAGTCGGCGTGCCGGGCATCGGTGGTCCGATGATCACGGCAGGCGGCGTTGCCTTCCTTGGCGCGGCTGTCGACGATTATCTGCGCGCCTACGACCTGACCAGTGGCAAGGTGCTCTGGGAAGCGCGTCTGCCCGCTGGCGGACAGGCGACGCCGATGTCCTATACGGTTGGCGATCAGCAATTCGTGCTGATGGTTGCCGGTGGGCACGGTTCTATCGGCACCAAGCCGGGCGATCATGTCATCGCCTATACGCTGCCGAAGAGCTAACTCCCAAAGGGAGTTGCAATAAAAACGCCGGGAGAAATCCCGGCGTTTTTTCATCTGAAGATGTGGATCGGTCAGACCTTGCTGTGCAGCAATTCGCCCTTGCGCGCGGCGGGACGCTTGCGCGGCTCGGCGGCATTTTCCGCAAGCTGGTGAATGATCGGGCAATCCGGGCGATTGTCGCCATGGCAGTTCTTTGCCAGATGGCGCAGCGTGTCGGCCATTTCCTGAAGCTGGAGCATCTTGGCTTCCAGCTCCTCGACATGAACGAGCGCGACCTTCTTCACATCGGCGGACGCGCGGTTGCGATCACGCCAGAGCGCCAGCAGTTCCTTGATCTGCTCGACCTGAAAACCGAGATCGCGGCTGCGGCGGATAAAGCGCAGCGTCTCGACATCTTTCTGCGTGTAGACGCGATAGCCGGAATCCGTGCGATCGGCAGCCTCGATAAGCTCGATGGTTTCATAATGGCGGATCATCTTCGCCGATATGCCTGATGCTGTGGCTGCCTGCCCGATATTCATTCCGTTCCTCACCCAATGTTGGTTTAACAGGATATAGGAGCGCAATATGGCTATTCAAAGGGGTACGGGCCGGTTCAGGCGTCTCTTCCGGCCTGTTTCATGAGATAATGTTCGAGGGTTTGAAAGCCATCGAAGATCAGAATGGCCAGCGCCGCGACGACGAGGCCACCTTGCAGCACGAAAGCGAGGTTGTTGGAGATGAGGCCGGCAATGATCACTTCGCCAAGCGTGCTGGCCGCGACCGTCGAACCGATGGTGGCTGTGGCAAGGCCGATCACTGCCGACAGCCTTATTCCGGCAAGGATGACCGGCATGGCAAGCGGCATTTCGACTTTGACCAGACGCTGCATTCCCGTCATGCCCATGCCGCGCGCCGCCTCCACGATGGGCGCGGGAAGGGTGGTCAGGCCGGTCAGTGTGTTTTCGAAAATCGGCAGAAGCCCATAGAGAAACAGCGCAATCAGTGTCGGCTTGTCGCCGAAACCAAAGACCGGCACGGCAAGCGCCAGAACCGCAACGGGCGGAAAAGTCTGGCCGATATTCACCAGACTGCGCGAAAGCGGCAAAAACTCCGCACCTTGCCGTCTGGTTACGAAGATCGCCATGGCAACCGCCACCAGTGTCGATATCAGGGTGGCCAGCGCCACCAGCCCCAGATGCTGCAAGGTCAGCGTCATCAGATTGGCGCGGTCATAGATGACGGGTGCGCCATCGCTGACCAGCGGGCGGAAGACGGGTTCGAACAGATGCGGCTGCATCAGAAACAGAACGAGCACCGCCAGAAGCGCCAGCCGTGGAATGATGGAAACGAACAGCCTCATGCCGGGCGTTCCGCTTTCCGCAACAGTCTTTCCAGCGTCACGCGACCGAGCGGCCTGCCGTCGCTATCGAGAACCGGCAATGCATTGCGCCCCGACCATAAAAGCTCGGCCAGCGCATCGCGTTGCGAGGCGGAGACCGGCATGGCGTCGCCGCTGGCATCGCCTGATTGCAGGACCGTTTTGAGATCGGTCAGCGAGAGCAGGCGGAACGGGCGCTCACCGGTGCCGACCAGCTTTTCGACAAACTCTGTTGCAGGCCGCGCCAGAATTTCCGCAGGCGGGCCATATTGCAAAAGCTTTCCGTCATCCATGACCGCAATATGGTCGCCGAGCGAAATCGCTTCCTCCATATCATGCGTAACCAGCAGGATCGTGGTGCCGAAACGGCGCTGGATGGCCTTCAGGTCTTCCTGCGCCTTGGCACGGATGACCGGGTCGAGCGCGCCGAAAGGTTCGTCCATCAGCAATATGTTCGGTTCCGCCGCCAGCGCCCGTGCGACACCAACGCGCTGCTGCTGGCCGCCCGACAGTTCCTGCGGATAACGGTCGCGATAGTCCGCCGGTTCAAGCTGAAACAGATCAAGCAACTCATCGACGCGGGCATTGATCCGCTGTTTCGGCCAGCCGAGCAGAACCGGCACGGTGGCTATGTTTTCCGCAACTGTGCGATGCGGAAAAAGCCCGTGCTGCTGGATGACGTAACCGATCCGCCGCCGCAAGGCGTGCCCCGGCTCGTCCATATTGCTGTGCCCGTCGATGCGGATTTCGCCTTCGGTCGGCTCGACGAGACGGTTGACCATGCGCAGCAAGGTGGTCTTGCCCGAACCGGACGTGCCCACGATGGCCGCAATACTATGCGGCTCGACAGAAAAGCTGACCGCATCCACCGCAGCCCGGCCATTATAGCGCTTGGTAATCCGGTCGAACTCGATCATTGCGCGGTTCCTTTCCCGGCGATTTCAATGGCGGCGTCGAGCAGAACGGCTGCACCGAAGGCCAGCAGAACGGTCGGCAGTGCGCCAAGCAGCACCAGATCCATGGCCGTCTGTCCGATCCCCTGAAAGACGAAGGTGCCGAAACCGCCGCCGCCGATTAGCGCGGCGATGGTGGTCAGGCCGATGTTCTGCACCATGACGATGCGAATGCCGGTGAGGATCACCGGAAACGCCAGAGGAAATTCGGTCTTGAACAGCCGTTGCAGGCGCGTCATGCCCATGCCGCGTGCGGCATCGCTGACCGGCTCTGGCACCTGCGCCAGTCCCGCCACCGTATTGGCGACGATGGGCAAAAGCGAATAGAGAAACAGCGCGACAAAGGCAGGCGCTGCACCGATACCGCGAATGCCGAGGCTCGCTGCCCATGGCGCGTTGGCCGCAAGCCAGCCGAGCGGTGCAATCAATATGCCGAACAGCGCCATCGATGGGATGGTCTGAACGATGTTGAGGCTGTTCAGCACCAGACCGCGCAGCCGCGGCACGCGATGGCAGATAAGCCCGAGCGGAATGCCGATAACCGTTGCCGCGACAAGCGAACCGAGCGCCAGTTCCACATGGCGACGGGCTTCATTCCAGAAACTGTCGGCGCGGCTGAGATATTCCTTCATGAAGGAGAGATTGTCCCACAGCCCCGAGGCGAGCAGCGCATAGAGAAGAAGGGCAGCGAGTGTGAGCAAACTCACCCGCACCAGCGGCCGCACTTGCAGGCGCACCAGAGCATCAGCGACCGAAATGCCGCTGGTGAAGAGCAGCAGCCAGAAGCCCGATGCCGGTGAAACGCGCGCGTAATTGTTGCCAGCCGGAGAAAGATGCGTTGCCGCAAGCCCGATCGCGATCAGCATGGCGGCAAGCCCGGCAAGGCTCGCGCCGAGTCGCAACATGCGGCCTGTTGAAAACAGGGCGACCAACAGCCAGACGATGACAATGACGAGCAGCAGCGCGGCTTCACCAACGGGCAAGGCGTCGAGCAGAAAGCGCGGTTCGCCCTGCACGATGCGGTTGGCGCGGAAGGTGGCAAAGGGCAACAACAGTCCGGCGATGGCCAGAACGGTTATGACGAGACCAAGCCTGTCGACACGACCGAACAGGCCATGCGGGGCCTTTTCAGCATTCGCCGAATTGGAATGATGGACTGCGATTCTATCCGGCAACGTGTCGCCTTTATCCGCCTATTTCAGAAAGCCGTTCTTCTTCAGGAAGTCCTCGGCGACCGCCTTGGCCGGTTCACCACCAAGCTGGACACGACCGTTCAGTTCCTGAAGCGTGGTCAGGTCGAGTTTTGCAAAAACCGGCTTCAGCAGTTCTTCGATCTTCGGGTTCTTTTTCAGCACCTCCTCGCGGATGATGGGGGCTGGCTGGTAGACAGGCTGCACATGCTTGTCGTCTTCAAGCACCACAAGCCCGGACGGGGCAATGCCGCCATCCGTGCCATAGACCATTGCCGCATTCGCGCCGTTGGTCTGGTTGGCGGCGGCGGCAATGGTCGCCGCCGTATCGCCGCCAGACAGCGTGATGAGCTGATCCTGCTTCAGTGTGAAGCCATAGGCAGTCTGGAAAGCGGGCAGGGCGGCAGCCGAATTCACGAATTCCGACGAGGCGGCCAGAACGACCTTGCCGCCGCCAGAAGCATATTTGCCGAAATCGCTGAGACTGGCGAGCTTGTTCTCGTCGGCCACGTCCTTGCGCAGCGCGATGCCCCAGGTGTTGTTGGCAGGCGAAGGCGACAGCCAGACAATCTTGTTGGCGTCGTAATCGAGCTTCTTTGCCGTCTCAAACGCCTTGGCCGGGTCTTTCCAGAGCGGATCATCCGCCTTGTTGAAGAAGAAGGCCGCATTGCCGGTATATTCGGGATAAATATCGATCTCACCGGCCACGATTGCCTTGCGCACCACCGGCGTCGCGCCGAGCTGAATGCGGTCGGTCGTCTGAATGCCGTTGGCGTTGAGCATGGCGAGAATGATGTTGCCCAGCACACCGCCTTCCGTATCGATCTTGGATGATACGACAACCTGTGATTGCGCTGGACTGGAAAGTCCCGTCGCGCCGGCAATCAGGGTGACTGCGACGGCTGCGCCCTTCAGAAGACCTCGGTATGACATATTCCTCGTCCCATATTGCTTATTTGTGTTCCTGATAAACTATAGCGCGACCGCAAAAAGGAAACCTTGGGTGGAACCGGCTCCTGACAGCTGTCTGTCAGGAGGACTGGCGGCGCGGCGCGAAACGGCATGAAATCACCGGCGTTGTCAGGTGCAATCGGGGCAGGAATGCGAGCGGTTTGCCTATGTCGCGAAATGGTGCGCATGTCGTATTTATGGCGTCTTTTGACGCAAGCCTGCTGTCGGGTTTTCACAGGACACAATAGAAATATGATCAAAGGCTTCGTATGTGCCGTCAGGGCGCATGCGGTCGCGAAACTGGTGGTTGTTCATGTCCCGCTTTTCTGCAGCTTCTATTATCAAAAACGCGCTTTCCGGTAACAAGAACTGGGATTCGCAATGGCCCAATGCCGAACCCAAAGCCGAATACGATGTCATCATCGTCGGCGCGGGCGGGCACGGTCTGGGCGCGGCCTATTATCTGGCCAAGGAACACGGCATCACCAATGTCGCCGTGATCGAAAAAGGTTGGCTCGGCGGTGGCAATACGGGGCGCAACACCACCATCATTCGCTCCAACTATCTCTATGACGAGAGCGCGCATCTCTATGAGCATGCGGTGAAGCTGTGGGAAGGTCTAAGCCAGGACCTCAACTACAATGTCATGTTCTCGCAGCGCGGCGTCATGATGCTGGCGCATACGGTGCATGATGTGCAGAGCTTCAAGCGCCACATCCATGCCAACCGCCTCAATGGCATCGACAATGAATGGCTGTCGAAGGAAGAAGCCAAGGAATATTGCCCGCCGCTCGATATTTCGCCCAATGCCCGCTATCCGGTGGTTGGCGCCACCTTGCAGCGTCGCGGCGGCGTGGCCCGTCACGATGCCGTGGCCTGGGGCTATGCGCGTGGCGCGACCCAGCGCGGCGTGGATATCATCCAGAACTGCCCGGTTCTCTCCATCCGTCGTGACGCTTCGGGGCGTGTGACCGGCGTGGAAACCGCACGTGGTTTCATCAAAGCCAAGAAGGTTGCCGTTTCAACCGCAGGCAACACCTCGGTCGTCATGGATACGGCTGGTGTGCGCATGCCGCTTGAAAGTTTCCCGTTGCAGGCGCTGGTGTCGGAGCCGGTCAAGCCGATCTTCCCTTGCGTGGTCATGTCCAACACCGTCCACGCCTATATCAGTCAGTCCGACAAGGGTGAGCTGGTGATCGGTTCCGGTACGGACCAGTACACCTCCTACAGCCAGCGCGGCGGCCTGCCGCTGATCGAGCATACGCTGGCGGCAATCTGCGAAATCTTCCCGATCTTCACCCGCATGCGCATGTTGCGCAAATGGGGCGGCATCGTCGACGTCACGCCGGATCGCTCGCCGATCATCGGCAAGACGCCGGTTCCGGGTCTCTATGTCAATTGCGGCTGGGGCACGGGCGGCTTCAAGGCAACGCCGGGTTCGGCGCATGTTTTTGCCCACACCATCGCCCGCGACGAACCGCACTGGATCAACGCGCCGTTCACGCTCGACCGTTTCAAGACGGGTCGCCTGATCGACGAAGCGGCAGCTGCCGCTGTTGCGCACTAAAAGCATTTCCAGGAAAAGTGGAAACCGGTTTTCCGTCCGGAAATGCGTTGAAAACAAGAGAAACACCATGCTTTTGATCCGTTGCCCTTATTGCGAAATGGAACGTCCGGAACTTGAATTCGCCTATGCTGGCGAAGCGCATATTGCGCGTCCTGCCGATCCTTCGACCTATTCCGATGATGAATGGCGCGATTTCCTGTTCATCCGCTCCAACCCGCGCGGGACGCATTTTGAACGCTGGCGGCACATCAATGGTTGCGGCCGCTTCTTCAATGCGGTGCGCGACACGGTGAGCGACAAATTCGTCACGACCTACAAGGCCGGTGAAGCGCGCCCTGTACTGGCAGAAACGCCCGCTGCGGAGACGAAATAATGACCGACATGCGTTTGAATAATAAAGGCCGCATCAACAAGGCCAAGCCGGTACGCTTTTCCTTCAACGGCAAGACCTATGCCGGCTTTGAGGGTGACACGCTTGCTTCGGCGCTTCTGGCCAATGGCGAGCATCTGGCGGGCCGTTCGTTCAAATATCACCGTCCGCGCGGCATTCTTTCCGCCGGTTCGGAGGAGCCGAATGCGCTGATGGGCGTTTCGCGTGGTGAGGGCCGTTACGAGCCGAACACCCGCGCCACCGTGCTGGAGCTTTATGACGGGCTGAAGGCGGAAAGCCAGAACCACTGGCCATCGCTCAAACATGATGTCGGCGCGGTCAATGACGCCTTCTACATGTTCTTCTCGGCAGGCTTCTACTACAAGACCTTCATGTGGCCGAAGAGCTTCTGGAACAAGGTCTATGAGCCTTTCATCCGGGGGGCTGCGGGTCTTGGCAAGTCGCCGTCCGAGGCCGATCCCGACAGCTACGCCAGCCGCTATGCCTATTGCGACGTGCTGGTGGTGGGCGCCGGGCCTGCCGGTCTTGCCGCAGCCCTTGAAGCCGCCAAGAGCGGTGCGAAAGTTTTCCTCTGCGACGAACAGGCGGAAATGGGCGGCTCGCTCCTGTCCGAGCCGGAGCCGGTCATCAATGGCCGCACCAGCTGGGACTGGCTGAACGAAACGCTGGCCACGCTTGGGTCGCTGCCGAATGTCACGCTTTTGCCGCGTACCACGGCGATTGGCTATTATCATCAGAACATGGTCGGCCTTTGCCAGCGCTTGACCGACCATCAGGCAAAGCCCGCCGCCAATGCCCCGCGTGAGCGCATGTGGCGCGTGCGCGCGAAGCAGGTCGTGCTGGCGCAAGGCTCAATCGAAAAGCCGCTGGTCTTTGCGGGCAATGACCGTCCGGGCGTGATGCTGGCCGGTGCCGCACGCACCTATCTCAATCGCTATGGCGTCAAGGTCGGCGAAAAGGCTGTCGTCGTCACCTCCCATGATTCCGCCTGGCTTACGGCCTTCGATCTCGCAGTTGCGGGCGTCAGGGTTCCGGCCATTATCGATGTGCGCGAACAAGTCGCCGACAGTCTGGTGAACCGCGCCAAGATGCTCGGCATCGAGACGCTGACCGGCTGGACCGTCAGCGATACGGCAGGCCGTCATCGCGTTGCGTCTGTTCGCGTCAATCCGGTCAGGAACGGTTCGGTCGGCTCGGCGCGCACCATTGCCTGCGATGTCGTGCTGATGTCCGGCGGCTGGAACCCGAGCGTGCATCTGTTCTCACACACCAAGGGTTCGCTCATCTGGGATGAGGAACGCCAGATCTATCTGCCGGGCGAACGCACGGAAGAAAGCCGCTGCGCTGGTGCCGGTAACGGCAATTTCGATCTTCAGGCCGCCTTGCGTGAAGGTGCCGCCAGCGGTGCTGCGGCGGCAAACGATGCCGGATATAAGGCCAAGGCGCTGGAATATGCGGTCGCGGGCGACTTCGTCTGCGCAGGCGTCAACTGCCGCGAATTGCCGACGGATCGCGATCCCGGCAAGGCAAAGGCCTTTATCGATTTCCAGAACGACGTGACGGCCAAGGATATCCGCCTTGCAGTGCGCGAGGGCTTCCGCTCCATCGAGCATATCAAGCGCTACACCACCAACGGCATGGCGACGGATCAGGGCAAGACGTCGAACATCAACGGTCTTGCGGTCGCATCCGACGCGCTTAGCCGTCCTGCACCGCAGGTCGGTCTGACGACGTTCCGTCCGCCCTATACGCCGACGACTTTCGGTGCTTTCTGCGGCTACAACCGTGGCAAGCTGTTCGACGTTACGCGCAAGACGCCGATTGATCCTTGGGCTGAAGAACAGGGTGCAGCTTTTGAGCCGGTGTCGCTGTGGCGTCGCGCATGGTACTTCCCGAAGGCGGGCGAAGACATGCACAAGGCTGTTGCGCGTGAGTGCAAGGCCGTGCGCACCAGCCTCGGCATGTTCGATGCATCGACGCTCGGCAAGATCGAGGTGGTCGGCCCGGATGCGGCCGAATTCATGAACCGCATGTACACCAACCCATGGACGAAGCTGGGTGTCGGTCGCTGCCGCTATGGTCTGCTCCTCGGTGAAGACGGCTTCATCCGCGACGATGGTGTTGTCGGCAGACTGTCGCAGGACCGTTTCCATGTCACGACGACGACCGGCGGTGCGCCGCGCGTTCTCAACATGATGGAGGATTATCTCCAGACGGAATGGCCGGACCTGAAAGTGTCGCTGACGTCTACGACCGAACAATGGGCCGTGGTGGCGCTGAATGGACCGAATGCGCGCAAGCTCATCGAGCCGATGGTCGAAGGCGTGGATCTTTCCGACGAAGCCTTTCCGCATATGTCGGTGGCAGAATGCACATTCCTCGGCGTACCGGCGCGTCTGTTCCGCATGAGCTTTACCGGCGAACTCGGCTTCGAAATCAATGTCCCGTCGCGTTATGGTCTGGCTCTGTGGAAGGCGCTTTATGAAGCGGGCGAGAAATATGACGTCACGCCTTATGGCACCGAGACCATGCACGTGCTGCGTGCCGAGAAGGGTTATATCATCGTCGGTCAGGACACGGATGGCACGGTGACGCCGGATGACGCTGCGCTCGGCTGGGCCATCGGCAAGCAGAAGCCGGATTTCGTCGGCAAGCGTTCTCTGGCGCGTCCGGATATGCTGAAGAAGGATCGCAAGCATCTGGTTGGCCTGCTGCCAAAGGACCCGAAACTGGTTCTGGAAGAAGGCGCACAGATTGTCGCCGATCCCAAACAGGCTGTGCCAATGACCATGCTCGGTCACGTCACCTCGTCCTATTGGAGCGAGACGCTGGGCCGCTCCTTCGCCATGGCGCTGATTGCCGGTGGCAAGGACCGCACGGGCGAGACCATCTATATGCCGATGCCGGATGGCACCGCGCATGAGGCGGAAATTACTGGGCTCGTCTTCTATGACCCAGAAGGCAAGAAGCTGAACGGATAAGGATCGCATCATGCTGCAACAGACCAACCCTTTTGCGAGCCGCGCGGTTGCCATTCCGGGACGGCTAGATATTCGCCCCGCCGCCGATGGCGCACGCTTTGTCCTGCGCTTCAATCCGGGAAAACTGGCGCTGGCGGAAAAGGCGCTCGGGGCCAAGATCCCGGCCAAGATTGGCGGACTTGAGAAAACCGGCGAGATCGCCGTTGCCTGCATCGGGCCGGATGAATGGTTTATTTGGGCCGATGACAGCAAGGCTGGCGACATCATCGCGGCTTTCGCGAGCCTCTACGAGACGGAACCGCATGCGCTGGTTGAAGTGAGCCATCGCGAGACTGGTATCGATATCACGGGTCCGCAGGCCGAGTGGCTGCTCAATGCCGCTTCGCCGCTTGATCTGGCTTCTATGACCGCACCCGGTGCTGCGCGCACCATCTTCGATCGCGTGCAGATCATCCTGCTGAAATGGGATGCGGACCACTACCGGGTCGAAGTGTGGAACTCGCTGGCCGACCATGTCTGGACGCTGCTGGAAACCGCAAGCCGCGAAGTCGAACTCGACGTCTGATCGCCCAACTTAGCGATCGCTCAATATTCAAAAACGCCGTCCGTTTCGGGCGGCGTTTTTGTTTTTTAGGGTAATTTCGGCCTTGCCTTCTATAAATCCATATGTGAAGACTATATTTACATAAGAAATTCATGAGGAGGGAATTTCCCGATGTCGGAAAATGAACTGCCGCTGAGCGGGCTCGTTGTTGTGGATATGAGCCAGTTTCTGTCGGGGCCTTATTGCTCGCTGCGCCTGATGGACCTCGGAGCGCGGGTTATCAAGATCGAGCGCCCGGACGGCGGAGACCTGTCGCGCAGGCTTTATCTGAGCGATACGGAGATCGGTGGCGATTCAACGATTTTCCATGCGATCAATCGCGGCAAGGACAGCCTGGCGCTGGACCTTAAAAACCCGGACGATGTTGAAGCGCTGAAGAAGCTCATTACCAAGGCCGATGTTCTGATCCAGAATTTCCGTCCCGGCGTCATCGAGCGGCTGGGGCTGGATTATGAAGCCGCCAAGGCGATCAATCCGCGCCTCGTCTATGCCTCCATCAGCGGCTATGGCGAAGAGGGTCCGTGGGTGAAGCGCCCGGGACAGGATCTGCTGGCGCAGGCGCGTTCGGGCCTGATGTGGCTCAATGGTGATGAAGGGCAGGGGCCGGTGCCGTTCGGTCTGGCTGTTGCCGACATGCTGGCGGGCGCTGCCGTGGCGCAGGGCATTCTGGCAGCACTGGTGCGGCGCGGTATTTCCGGCAAAGGCGCACATGTGGAAACCAGCCTTCTTGAAGCGCTGGTCGATTTCCAGTTCGAAGTGCTGACCACCCATCTCAATGACGGACGCCGCCTGCCGAAGCGTTCCGATTTTCGCAGCGCGCATGCTTATCTCTCCGCACCTTACGGGGTCTATCAGGCGGCGGATGCCTATCTGGCCATCGCCATGACGCCGATCCCCAAACTGGCGGCGCTGCTGGAAGCGGACACGCTGGCCCCATATGCCGACGATCCGTCGAGCTGGTTCACCAAGCGCGACGAAATCAAGCGCCTGATTGCCGAGCGCATTGCCCAGAAGACAGTGGATGAGTGGCTTGCCATTCTGGAGCCAGCCGACATCTGGTGCGCCCGCGTTCTCAATTGGGAAGAGCTGCTTGCCAGCGATGGCTTCTCGGTTCTCGACATGTTGCAGACCGTCACCCGTGAGGATGATGTCTCCATCACCACCACCCGCTCGCCGCTGCGTATCAACGGGCAGCGCCACAAGGTGGAGCGCGCAGCACCGCGTATCGGCGAAAACAGCAAGGCAATTCGTGAGGAGTTCGGTCTATGAGTGCGATCAAGCTGAAAGGCATGACCTGGAGCCACCCGCGCGGTTACGATCCGATGGTTGCGGGCGCCAAGCAATGGCTGAGCGACAAGGGCGTCGAGATCGAATGGGAAAAGCGCTCCTTGCAGGATTTCGAAACCTTTCCGGTCGAGGAACTGGCGCGCAATTTCGATATGATCGTCATCGATCATCCGCATGTCGGCCAGATCACCAAGGAAGGCTGCCTGCTGCCGCTCGATGTGCCGGGCCGCGAAGCCGAGCTGAAAGCGCTCGCCGACGGTTCGGTCGGTCAATCCTTCCCGAGCTATAACTGGCAGGGCCATCAATGGGCGTTTCCGCTCGATGCGGCCACGCAGGTTCAGGCATGGCGTCCGGACCTGATTGAAAAGCCTGCCACCTCGTGGGGTGAGGTGCTGGAACTGGCGCGTGCGGGCAAGGTGCTTTTGCCATTGCGCTCGCCGCACTCGCTGATGTGCTTCTATACGTTGGCGGCGAACAACGGTTCAGCTTGCGCGACCGAAGGCGAGTTGATCAGCATCGAAGACGGCGTAAAGGCTTTTGAACAGCTTCGGGAAATCGCCGCGCTGGTGAAGTCGGAATGCTTCGCTATGGATCCGATTGCAGTGTTCGAAGAAATGGCAAAGCCAGATTCCGGCATTGCCTGCACGCCTTTGATCTATGGCTATGTGAACTACGCCATGCCGGGCTTCCGCGACCGTCTGATCCGTTTTGCCGATATTCCGGCAGGCGCGAAGGGTGTTGCGGGTTCGGCTTTGGGTGGCACTGGAATCGCCGTGTCAGCCTTTACGAAGCACCCGCAAGCGGCTATCGATTTTGCTTATTGGGTTGCAAGCGGCGCGGTGCAGAAGGGGCTTTATGCCGCCTCCAACGGCCAGCCCGGCCATGCGGAAGCATGGGAAGACGAGGGCGTGAATGCCGCCACATCGGGCTTCTATCGCGATACGCGCGCAACGCTGGAAGGCGCATGGGTGCGCCCGCGCCACGATGGCTATATGCCGTTCCAGGAAGCGGCTTCGGAGCGCATCAACAAGGGGCTTCAGGGCAATGAAGCGGCAGAACTGGTGATCGCCGATCTGAACCGGCTGTTCCGCGAAAGCTTCTGACGGCTGGCATTGGTTCTTACACCAGCCTCTCTCCCTCCACCCTCATCCTGAGGAGCCTCCTGAGCTTGCGAAGGAGGCGTCTCGAAGGATCGAGGGTTCCAAAGGAGAAATACGGCGCCTGTCTCCTCACCCTTCGAGACGTCTCCCCGAGCTTCGCTCAGGGAGCCTCCTCAGGATGAGGGTGGGGGAGAAAGCTGTTCTCGTCTACTTACAGGTTCCAGATACGGCGCGCGTTCCCAGACAGAAGGCGCGCCTTTTCGTCATTACCGCAGCCGTCAAGCAGGGCATGGGTCGTTGCCACCCATGTCGAAAGACCGGCATCGACGGAGCTTGCCAGCGTGCAGACCGGCCAGTCGCTGCCCCACACCACGCGATCCCAGCCGAAAGCCTCGATGACGTGCTCGACATAGGGGCGGATCGTCTCGGCAGTCCAGCTTTGCGCGTCGGCATAAGCCACCACACCGGAAATCTTCGCAACGACATTGGGCCTGCGGGCAATTTCGGTGATACCCTTCCGCCAGCTTTCCAGCGCACCCGACTTGATGTCCGGCACACCGCAATGGTCGAGAACGAATTGCAGGCCCGGCGCAAGATCGGCAAGCGCTATGGCCTTGTCGATCTGGTGCGGCAAGGTGCAGAGATCGAAAGTCAGGCGCGTATTTTCCATACGCTTCAGGTTTAGGCGAAACAGCGCGCCTTCGGAAAGCTCGTCCGGCACGACATGCAGAACACGGCGAAAACCTTTGACGAAGGGGTCGGCAAGCTGCCGCTCCAGATAGGCGGCGAAGCCGTCTTCCTCGGGGCGGCAGGAACCGATAGCGCCTTTGATGAAGCCACCGGACCGGGCGGAAATGGCGCGCACATTCTCGGTTTCAGCCTGCATGGCTTCCGGTGCAACATCCACTTCCATATGCAGGGCGGCGGCGATGCCGCAGCGTTCCGCCTGCTGCCGGTAGGTGTCGAACAGAAAATCCCGATCAAGCGCTGGCACGCTGCCAAGCCAGGGATAGCTGAGCGCGCTTTTGTCGATCAGGTGCAGATGGGTATCAATCAGCATAGAGATTCCTCCTGTGAATGATACTTTCAAAAAAGAAGACTGTTTTCAAATAAGAATTTAATCGAGCGTAGAGAGGTCAGCGCCGACAAGCTTCGACAGTTCCTGCACGGTCTTTTGCAACAGCGTAATTGTCTGGGTAATGTCCGGCGCGGAAGACGAATTGACCAGCGTCACATAAGGGCAGGTCAGTGCCGCGATGCAGGTGCCGTCAGGGCCGAGAATCGGGGCCGAGAGGTTATAGACGCCCGCAACCTGCGCACTCGGCATCATCTCGTAGCCGCGCTCGCGGATCTGGTCGAGGCGCTCATAGAAACTCGCGTCGAGATCGATGCGCTCGCTTTCCTTGACATATTCGGCGATCATCATCTTGCGCTCTTCCGGGGAGCGGAAGGCAAGCAGCACATGGCCGGAACCAGTGTCGAACAGGCTGATATGTGAGCCGACGCGGATCGAAATGCCCCAGTAATCCGGCGCTTCCTGCTGCGCAATCACCACCACCGAGCCACGGTCGAACACGGCGAGCTGGTTTGCCTGCTTGGAACGGTCGGCAAGCTCACGCATAAAGGGCGTCGCAAAAGAGGCAAGACGGCGCACCGGCGCGTGCAATTGGGCAAGGCCAAACAGCTTCAGCGTCAGCGAATAGCGGTCGCCTTCAAGCTTGGTGACATAGCCGCGTTTCACCAGCCGGTCGAGCATGCGGTAGAATTCGTTCGGGCTGCGATCCAGATGCTTGGCGATCTCGGCCTGGGTCAGTCCGCCGTCAACGCCAGCCAGCAATTCGAGGATATCAAGGCCCTTGTCGAGCGCGGGCGCGCGGTAGCGGTCATCGGTTTCCAAATGCGTCCCCTTCGTGAATTTCGTAATTCATATACAAACATTGTCAGGTGCGAAAGTCGTATATGCGCGATAAAACGCCTTGACCGTTATTGAATACTATGTTTGCATATAAATACAACCTTCACAACCGGGGGTGCGGACAGGGAGTGTCCGTTTTAGGAGGAGAAGAGATGCAGAATTTCAAATCGCGCATTTTGACAGGCGTGGCGCTGATGGCCGTGGGGACGGCCCCGGCGATTGCAGCCGATCTGCCGGGCAAGTTTGAAGGCGTGACGATCAACGCCAAGCTCATTGGCGGCCAGCAGTATGAAGCGCTCTATTCGCGTATCGGCGAATGGGAGAAGGCCACTGGCGCCAAGGTCAACATCCTTTCCAAGAAGAACCACTTCGAGCTGGACAAGGAAATCAAGTCCGACATCGCTTCCGGTTCGATCAACTGGTGCGTCGGTTCCAACCACTCGTCTTTCGCGCCGCAGTATACGACACTGTACACCGATCTGAACGCGCTCGTGCCGAAGGAAGAAATCGAAGGCTTCGTGCCATCGGTCATCAAGGCTTCGACGCTTGATGGCAAGCTGATCATGTTGCCACGTGCGCAGTTCGACGTTTCGGCGCTTTACTATCAGAAGAGCCTTTTCCAGGACGAAGCCAAGCAGAAGGCTTTCAAGGAAAAATACGGCTACGACCTCGCACCGGCCAAGACCTGGAAGGAAGTGTCGGATCAGGCTGTATTCTTCGCTGACCCGCCGAATTTCTACGGCACGCAGTTTGCGGGCAAGGAAGAAGCCATCAATGGCCGCTTCTATGAAATGCTGGTCGCTGAAGGCGGCGAATATCTCAAGGACGGCAAGCCTGCTTTCAACTCGGAAGCCGGTGTTCGCGCCCTCGACTGGTTCGTCAATCTCTACAAGGCAAAGGCCGTTCCTGCCGGTACGACCAACTATCTGTGGGATGAACTGGGCGCAGGCTTTGCTTCCGGCACCATCGCGATCAATCTGGATTGGCCGGGCTGGGCGACCTACTTCAACGATCCGAAGTCGTCGAAGGTTGCTGGCAATGTCGGCATCGTTCCAGCGCCGACCGGTTCTTCCGGCAAGCGCACCGGCTGGTCGGGTCATCATGGTTTCTCGGTAACGGAAGCCTGCCCGACGAAGGAAGCCGCTGCATCGCTCGTCTGGTTCCTGACCAACGAAGATTCGCAGAAGCAGGAATCGGCCGCCGGCACGCTGCCGACCCGCACCGCTGTCTGGGATTACGTCATCCAGCAGGCCGCTTCCGATCCTTACAAGAAGGAAGTGCTGTCGGTATTCCAGGAAACGGCAAAGACCGCATTCCCGGTTCCGCAGACCCCGTCCTGGATCGAAATCTCCAACGCGGTCTATCCTGAACTTCAGGCTGCGATCCTTGGCGACAAGACCTCCCAGCAGGCCCTCGATGACGCTGCCAAAAAGGCAACGCAGATCCTTGAGGATGCTGGCGAGCTTTGATCAAGTCTTAAGCACATCCCGAAAAGTGCATAGCGGTTTTCGGATTAGATGTGCGGAGAAATAATGGCACATCCCGAAAAGTGCGCAGCGGTTTTCGGATGAGATGTGCGCAGAGATAAAAGCATGATCAAGATCATGCTCCAGTAATGTCATGGGCCCGCCCTGAAACCTTTTTGGGGCGGGCCTTTTTTGCCAGTAGCACTGCCAGGTCGGGACCATGTTTTGCAGTTCCGCCGGTTAGCAGTTCCACTGTTTGCCAATCCACTGTTTGGAAGAGCAATGTTCAAGAGACTTTCCCCGCCGGTCCTGCTTCTGCTCCCGGCCTTTATCATCCTCGCAGCGGTGGTTCTGTTTCCTCTCGCGCTGTCGCTTTATTCGAGCTTCACGCCGTTTCGGCTGACGCGTCCCGAGAGCCTGTTCAACTTCATCGGTTTCCGCAACTATCAGCGCATTTTGACCGACTGGGTGTTCTGGGCGGCCTTTATTCGCACGGTGGTTTTCCTCACCATTGCGCTCAATCTGGAAATGCTGCTCGGCCTCGGCCTTGCGATGCTCGTCAACAAGGCGACGCGCGGCCAGCGCGTGTTGCGCACGCTGATGATGTTCCCGATGATGTTCTCGCCGGTGCTCGTCGGCTTCCAGTTCAAGTTCATGTTCAATGACAATATCGGCCTGGTCAACAATGCGCTGCAGTCGCTGGGCCTGACCAATACCGCCATTCCATGGCTGATCGACGGCAATCTGGCACTGATCGCCATCCTGCTGGCGGAAGTCTGGATGTCGACCTCGGTCTTCGCGATCCTCATTCTGGGCGGTCTTTTGTCCATGCCGCAGGATCCGGTGGAAGCCGCGCGCGTCGATGGCTGTACGCCGTGGCAGACCTTCCGTTATGTCATCTGGCCTTACCTGATGCCTTTCGCCTATATCGCGATGACCATCCGTTCGCTGGATGTGGCGCGTGCTTATGACATTGTGAAGATCATGACCGATGGCGGCCCGGCACGCCGAACCGAGCTGATCTGGACGCTGGTTGGCCGCACGGCCTATGCGGATGCGCAGATGGGCATGGCCAACGCCATGGCCTATGTCGCGATCCTGCTCTCGATCCTCTTCACCGTCTTGTTCTTCCGCAAACTTGCGTCCGCACGCACGCAGATTGGAGCGGAGTGGTAATCATGGCAACAACAACACTCAGCAACAGCCAGCATCGCCTGCTGCGCCGTATCAAGAAAATCGTCTATCTGGTTGGCCTGTTTCTGGCGATGACCGTCATCTGCCTGCCCGGCCTGTGGATCGTGCTGTCCTCGCTGCGTCCGCCGGTCGAAATCATGGCGAAGCCGCCGGTGTGGATTCCGCAGGAAATCACCTTCGAGGCCTATCGCGCCATGTTCTCGGGCGCCGGTGCTGGCGGTATTCCGGTTTGGGATTATTTCCGCAATTCGCTCATCATCTCGGTGACCTCCACCGTGATTGCGCTGATCGTCGGCGTTTCGGGCGGCTATGCTTTCGCGCGCTTCCGCTTCTGGGGCAAGTCGGCAACCTTCCTCGGCTTCATGCTGACGCGTTCGGTGCCGGGCATTGCGCTCTCGTTGCCGCTCTTCATGGTGTTTTCCCGCGTTGGCATCATCGATACCCATTTCGGTCTCATCCTGACTTATGTGGCGCTGAATGTGCCATTCACGATCTGGCTGATCGACGGTTTCTTCCGTCAGGTGCCGAAGGATCTTGCGGAAGCCGCCCAGATTGACGGCTGCACGCGCTGGCAGGCTTTCTGGCAGGTGGAGTTTCCGCTGGCCGGTCCCGGCATCGCGACGGCAGGCATCTTCGCCTTCCTCACGTCGTGGAACGAATATGCGCTGGCTTCCCAGCTCACCCGTTCCGTCAATTCCAAGACCCTTCCTGTCGGTCTTCTCGATTACACCGCTGAATTCACCATCGACTGGCGCGGCATGTGCGCGCTGGCGGTCGTGATGATTATTCCGGCGCTGACCCTCACATTCATCGTCCAGAAACACCTTGTTGCTGGTCTGACGTTCGGCGCGGTTAAAGGTTGATATAGCAATGGCTCAGCTTTCCATCAAAAATCTCGTCAAGCGCTACGGCAATGTCGGCGTGGTGCATGGCATCAATCTCGAAATCGCGGACAAGGAGTTCGTTGCGCTGGTCGGTCCGTCCGGCTGCGGCAAGTCCACGACGCTGCGCATGATCGCGGGTCTGGAATCCATCACCGACGGCACGCTGGAAATCGGCGGCAAGGTGGTGAACGATCTGCCGCCGCGTGATCGCAACATCTCAATGGTGTTCCAGTCCTATGCGCTTTATCCGCATATGTCGGTGCGCGAGAACATGGGTTTCTCGCTGAAGATCGCCAAGCAGCCACAGGCGGAAATCGACCGTCGCGTCAATGAAGCCTCGGCCATTCTCGGTCTGGAAGCGCTAATGGAACGCCGCCCGGCGCAGCTCTCGGGCGGCCAGCGCCAGCGCGTCGCCATGGGCCGCGCCATCGTGCGCAATCCGGAAGTATTCCTGTTCGACGAACCCCTGTCGAACCTCGACGCCAAGCTGCGCACCCAGATGCGCACCGAAATCAAGAAGCTGCATGCCAAGGTGCAGTCGACGGTTGTTTACGTGACGCATGATCAGGTCGAAGCCATGACGCTGGCCGACCGCATCGTCATTATGCGCGATGGCCATATCGAGCAGGCCGGAACCCCGGATGAAGTCTTCAAGCGCCCGGCGACGCAGTTCGTTGCTGGCTTTATCGGCTCCCCGCCAATGAATATGGGCGAAGCGACGGTGACGGGCGATGATCTGGTCTTTGCCAATGGCGATCACCTTCCGCTGCCTGCCCAGTTCCGGGGCAAGGCCAAGGATGGCACCAAGGTGACGTTCGGTCTGCGTCCGGATGATGTCTTCCCGAAAGGCCACGGCATTTCCACCAGTGATGCCGTGCACGAAAAAGACATGCGTGTTTCGATCACCGAGCCGCTCGGCAATGAAACGCTGGTCTTCGTGGAATTCGCAGGCAAAGAGTGGGTAGCGCGCATGCTGAACCCGCGTCACCTGCAATCGGGCGAAACCATCACCATGCAACTCGATCTGTCGCAGGCGCATCTTTTCGATGCCGCAACCGGCAAGACTTTGGCCCAGAATGGGGCCAAGAACGGGGCAGTCTGACCATGGCACGTATTGAAAAAGTTGAACTGCGCATGGTCGACCTTCCGCCGAAGGTCAAGCGCACCGACGCGATCCAGAGCTTTGTCAGCCAGGAAACGCCGATTGTCACCATCACCGACAGTGACGGTGCGGTCGGTACGGGCTACAGCTATACGATCGGCACCGGCGGTTCGTCCGTCATGCGCCTGTTGAGCGACCATCTCGTGCCGCTGATCATCGGTGAAGATGCCGATTGCATCGAAGCCATCTGGCGCAAGCTGGAATTCGCAACCCATGCCACCACCATCGGCCCGATCACCGCGCTGGCGCTGGCCGCAGTCGATACTGCGCTGTGGGATCTGCGCGCCAAGAAGCAGGGCCTGCCGCTCTGGAAGCTGGCAGGCGGCGCCAAGGAAAGCTGCCCGCTCTACACGACAGAAGGCGGCTGGCTGCATATCGAAAAAGAAGCGCTGGTCGAGGATGCGTTGCAGGCCAAGGCCAAGGGCTTCACCGGCTCCAAAGTCAAGATCGGCAAGCCGCATGGTTCTGAAGATTATGCGCGCCTGTCCGCCGTGCGTGCGGCGCTGGGCGACGGCTTCGAAATCATGACCGATTGCAATCAGGGCTTTACGGTGGACGAAGCCATTCGCCGCGCCGAACGCCTGAAGGAGCTTGATCTGGCATGGATTGAGGAGCCGCTTCCGGCAGACGATCTCGACGGTCATATCCGCCTGACGCGCTCCACCCCGACGCCCATCGCGGTTGGAGAATCCATCTATTCGATCCGCCATTTCCGCGAATATATGCAGAAGGGCGCTTGCTCCATCGTACAGGTGGATGTGGCGCGCATCGGCGGCATCACGCCTTGGCTGAAAGTGGCCCATGCGGCTGAAACATTCGACATTCCGGTCTGCCCGCACTTCCTGATGGAGCTGCATGTCAGCCTCGTCTGCGCGGTGCAGAACGGTCGCTATGTCGAATATATTCCGCAGCTCGATGACCTCACCACCAAGGGCATGGAAATTCGCGATGGTCGCGCCATTGCACCATCCGAGCCGGGTATTGGCATCGAGTGGGATTGGGACGCAGTACGCGCCCGGTCGATTTCGGAATTCACCCGCGAGATCACGGAGGCGGCATGACGTCTCCCGCAAAACAGCGCATGGGCATGGTGATTGGCCTCAATGCGGAGAAGATCGCAGAATATAAGAAGCTGCACGCTGCCGTGTGGCCGGAAATTCTTGCGCTCATCTCGGAATGCAACATCACCAATTATACGATCTTTCTCAAAGAGCCGGAAAACCTGTTGTTCGGCACATGGGACTATGTCGGCACCGACTTTGACGCCGACATGAAGAAGATGGCCGATAACCCGAAAAATCAGGAATGGTGGTCCGTCTGCATGCCATGCCAGAAACCACTCGAAACCCGCAAAGAGGGCGAGTGGTGGGCAATGATGGAAGAGGTGTTCCATCATGACTGAGGCTTTCGATCCAAAGCAGCTGCGTCAGTGGTGGGCCAAGCCCTCCAAGCCGAAGCCCATTGTGATCTTCGGCGCGGGCAGCATTGTCGGCGACGCGCATCTGCCCGCCTATAAGAAGGGCGGCTTTCCGGTTGCAGGTATTTTCGATCCCAATCTGGACAAGGCTAAAGGGCTTGCCGATCAGTGGGGCATCAAGGCTTTTGCCAGCGCTGAGGAAGCGCTTGCCGTCGAAGGCGCGATCTTCGATCTGGCAACGCCACCGTCAGCCCATGCAGCGATCCTGTCGCAATTGCCGGAAGGTGCGGCTGTTCTGATCCAGAAGCCGATGGGCAGCGACCTTGCCGCAGCAACAGAGATCCTGAAGGTCTGCCGCGCGCGCAATCTGAAAGCGGCGGTGAATTTCCAGCTGCGTTTCGCGCCGATGATGCTGGCTCTTTACGACGCCGTCGATAAGGGCCTGCTTGGTGAAGTGGTGGATTTCGACGCATGGCTGGCACTTGCCACGCCGTGGGGGCTGTGGCCTTTCCTGAAAGGTCTGCCGCGCATCGAGATCGCCATGCATTCGATCCATTATCTGGATTTCATCCGCGGCTTGCTTGGCAATCCGCTCGGTGTTCACGCCAAGACCATTGGCCATCCGAACCATGACGTGGCCCAGACCCGCACCGCCGCAATCCTCGATTATGGCGACCGTGTCCGTTGTGCTCTATCGGTCAATCATGACCATGATTTCGGCCGCAAGTTTCAGGCCTGCGAGTTCCGCATCTGCGGCGCGCAAGGTGCGGCCTATGTGAAACTGGGCGTCAATCTCGACTATCCGCGCGGTGAGCCGGACGAACTTTGGATCAAACCCAAGGGTGGTGATGACTGGGTTTCCGTGCCGCTCGAAGGTGCCTGGTTCCCGGACGCTTTCCTCAATCGTATGGCGCAGTTGCAGCGTTTCGCGACAGGCGAAGATGCTGAGCTGGTGGGGTCCGTCGAAGATGCCTGGCACACCATGGCGCTTGTCGAGGCCGCCTATCAGTCGAGCGCTGCGCCCGCCACGCCGCTCGCCGCAAAACCGGAGGTCTGATCATGGCCGAACAGAAAATCTACTACGAAGACTATGAAATGAATCATGTGCGCCTCACGACGGGCCGCACCATCACCGAAACCGATTTCGTGGTTCATGCCGGGCATACGGGCGATTTCTTCCCGCATCATATGGATGCGGAATTTGCCAAGACCTTGCCGGGCGGCCAGCGCATTGCGCATGGCACCATGATTTTTGCCATTGGCGTCGGCCTTACGGCGACGCTGATCAACCCGGTTGCTTTTTCCTATGGTTATGATCGTCTGCGGTTTATTCGTCCGGTGCATATCGGCGATACGATCCGCACACGGGTTACGATCAGTGCCAAGGAAGACGATCCCAAGCGCGCCACTATGGGACGCGTGACGGAACGCTGCGAAGTGCTTAATCAGCGGGATGAAGTGGTGCTCGCTTGCGATCACATCCTGCTTGTCGAACGGAAGGCTTGAAAATGACGATACGCTTTGATGGAAAAACCGCACTGATAACTGCCGCAGCTCAGGGGATTGGTCGCGCCAGCGCGCTGGCTTTCGCGGAAGCGGGCGCCAAGGTCTATGCGACCGACATCAACACCGACGCCCTCAAGGAAATCGAAGGCGTCAACGGCATCATCACCCGCAAGCTCAACGTGCTTGACGAGGCTGAGGTGAACACGCTTGTAGCCGAGATCGGCCAGGTGGACATCCTGTTCAATTGTGCAGGCGTTGTCCATGGTGGCTCCATCCTTGAAATGAAGGATGAAGACCTCGACTTCGCTGTCAATCTCAACGTCAAGGCGATGATCCGCACCATCCGCGCCGTGCTGCCGGGTATGCTGGAACGCAAGGACGGCGCCATCGTCAACATGGCTTCCGTCGCATCGAGCGTGAAGGGCGTGCCGAACCGTTTCGCCTATGGCGTCACCAAGGCTGCCGTTATCGGTCTCACCAAGGCCGTCGCCGCCGATTACGTCGCCAAGGGCATCCGCTGCAACGCGATCTGCCCCGGCACGGTCGAAAGCCCGTCCTTGCAGGACCGTCTGCGTTCGCAGGGCGATTATGAAGAACAGCGCGCGGCGTTCATCGCCCGTCAGCCGATTGGCCGCATTGGTCAGCCGGAAGAAATCGCTGATCTCGCCGTGTATCTCGCCGGTGCGACCTACACGACCGGTCAGGCTTATAACATTGATGGCGGCTGGACGATTTAGAGCGGTCGATATTCAGGCTCTGGCGGCCTGCAAATGGCATTTTTCTTCGCTTTCCGGTGCTCATGTACCTTTAAGTACATTCCGCTCCGGTTCTCGAAAAACACCATTTTCGGCACGCCATAGCCAGAATCTCAACCACCCTTAGCGCCCTCTCTTTCATCCCCCCCAAAGGAGTAAACTCATGAAATTTCTTCGTTACGGTGAAGCCGGTCAGGAAAAGCCGGGCATTCTCGATGCCGATGGTGCGATCCGCGATCTCTCCGCGCATGTAAACGACCTTTCCGGTGCGGCTCTGGCCCCCGATGCGCTGGCCAAGCTTGGCGCTGTCGACGTCAATTCGCTGCCGAAGGTCGAAGGCAATCCGCGCCTTGGCCCGTGCGTTGCTGGCACCGGCAAGTTCATCTGCATCGGCCTCAACTATGCCGACCACGCCGCAGAATCCGGCATGGCTGTGCCGCCAGAGCCAGTCATCTTCATGAAGGCCACCTCGGCCATCGTCGGCCCGAATGACGATGTTCTCATCCCGCGCGGCTCGAAAAAGACCGACTGGGAAGTTGAACTCGGCATCGTCATCGGCAAGACCGCGAAATACGTTTCGGAAGATGATGCGCTGGATTACGTTGCCGGCTACTGCACGCTGCATGACGTTTCCGAACGCGCTTTCCAGATCGAGCGCTCTGGTCAGTGGACCAAGGGCAAGTCCTGCGACACGTTCGGCCCGACCGGCCCCTGGCTGGTGACGAAGGACGAAGTCGCCGACCCGCAGAACCTGAAAATGTGGCTCACCCTCAATGGTGAAACCATGCAGGACGGCTCGACCAAGACCATGGTCTACGGCGTTCGCTACCTCGTTTCCTATCTCTCGCAGTTCATGTCTCTGCAGCCGGGCGACATCATCTCCACCGGTACGCCTCCCGGCGTCGGCATGGGCATGAAGCCGCCTCGCTATCTCAAGGCTGGCGATGTCGTCGAACTCGGCATTGAAGGCCTTGGCACGCAGAAGCAGAACGTGCGCGCTGACATCTAGGTGTTTGTTTATGCATGATCCCAAGACCGCTCCCATGTTTTGGGATCATGCCCTGATCACGGATATATCATGACGAAAATCACTGACCTACGCGTTTTCGACCTCCGTTTCCCGACTTCGCAAAGTCTGGACGGCTCGGATGCCATGAACCCGGACCCGGATTATTCGGCGGCCTATGTCATCCTCGATACGGATGATGCGTCGCTGAAGGGCCACGGCCTCACCTTCACCATCGGACGCGGCAACGACATTTGCTGTCAGGCGATTCTCGCCATGCGCCATCTGGTCGTGGGTTCCTCGATGGATGATTTCCTCGCGGCCCCCGGCAAGTTCTGGCGCTACCTGACCGGCGATAGCCAGCTGCGCTGGATCGGCCCGGACAAGGGCGCGATGCACCTCGCCACCGGCGCTGTCGTCAACGCCTTCTGGGACCTGGCTGCAAAGCAGGCTGGCAAGCCGGTATGGCGGCTTGTGGCCGACATGTCGCCGGAAGAAATCGCCGATATCGTCGATTATCGCTATCTGACCGATGCGCTGACGCGTGACGAAGCCCTCGCGATCCTCCGCAAGGCGGAAGCCGGCAAGGCGGAACGTATCGCCACGCTCGAAGCGGAAGGCTATGCCTGCTACACGACGTCGGCTGGCTGGCTCGGCTATGACGACGACAAGCTGCGCCGTCTTTGCCAGGAAGCCATCGATGAAGGTTTCGACCACGTCAAGATGAAGGTCGGCCGCGATCTCGAAGACGATATCCGTCGCCTGACCATTGCGCGCGAAGTGATCGGTCCCGACCGTTATCTGATGATCGACGCCAATCAGGTCTGGGAAGTCGATCAGGCCATCGAATGGGTCAACAAGCTGGCCTTCTCGAAGCCGTTCTTCATTGAAGAACCGACCAGCCCGGACGATGTTGCAGGCCATCGCAAGATTCGTCAGGCCATTGGCGACGTGAAGGTTGCGACCGGTGAAATGTGCCAGAACCGCATCATGTTCAAGCAGTTCATCGCGGAAGGCGCCATCGACATCGTTCAGATCGACAGCTGCCGCATGGGCGGCCTGAACGAAGTTCTGGCCGTGCTGCTGATGGCTGCCAAGTTCGGCAAGCCGGTCTGGCCGCATGCGGGCGGCGTTGGCCTGTGCGAATATGTGCAGCATCTGTCGATGATCGACTATGTGGCCGTTTCGGGCACCAAGGAAGGCCGTGTGATCGAATATGTCGATCATCTGCACGAGCATTTCATCGATCCATGCGTGATCAAGGACGCGGCCTATATGCCGCCGTCGCTGCCGGGCTTCTCGATCGAGATGAAGCCGCAGTCGATTGCGGAATACACATTCAAGGGCTGAACCGGCATCCGCCCTGTGTAGAATACGAAACGCCGCGCTGAGAAGCGCGGCGTTTTTATTTCGCTATCCTAGAGAAAACGGATCATCAACGCGCCAGTGAGCAGCAATACGGCTCCCACGACGCGTCCAGCGGTGATCTCTCGCACTGCAACGCCCATGAAGCCGATGCGGTCGGCGAGCAGTCCGGCCATCAGCTGACCGGCCACGGCAAGGCCCATCACGGCTGCCGCGCCAATACGCGGTGTCAGCAGAATTGATGCGGTGACATAAATGCAGCCGAGCGCACCGCCTGCAACAAACAGCCAGCCTGCCGGAACATTGAATGCGGGAAGGTTGCCGGTCGCCTTTGCCGTGATGGTCGAGACGATGGCGAGAATGACTGCGCCAGCAAGAAACGAAATTGCGGCGGCGGTCGGTGGGGAACCAAGTCCACGCGCAAGTGCTGCGTTGATCGGTGCCTGAATGGCAATGCAGGCACCCGAAAGAATGCCGAACAAAGTCCACAGCATAGAATATCCTCTCCTGGGTTTCCCGTTTTACCGTCGGCTAGCCGCCAATGTTTCAGCAGTGGTCCCCGACCATCCGATGAAATGAGCAACGGGTAAGAATGCGCTAAAATGCTATCGCATAAAGCGGTGACAATTTACGATCACTTTTCAGGGAAAATTTGCCAAATCAAAGAGATGAATGGTGCTGCGAGAGAGGATTGAACTCTCGACCTCTCCATTACCAATGGAGTGCTCTACCACTGAGCTACCGCAGCATTCTCTTGAGTGCGGCGGACTTCTGACACATCATTACGCAAATCGCAAGCGACCAAATGCATTTCTTTTCACATAATGTGGAAATCTGCATATAGCTGCGCATCAAGCCGCTTTTCTGGCGCTTTTTCTCGTAGTAAACACGGCTTATGAGTGAAAAACCGATCAATCAGGAACGACAAAACCAGCTGGACCGTCAAAAGAAGCGGCTGGCCGATCAGCTGCGCGCGAATCTGATGCGCCGCAAGGAACAGTCGCGTTCGCGACGCTCCGGAGAGGCAGATGAGCGCAATGACGGCATTTCCACTGCTGGCAAAGAAACCGAATAGGCCTTTCTTGAAGAGAGACGTCGGCTAAGGTAAAAGCGCATCTCTGTTCTCGGTTGCCATTGTCGTTCAAAAGCGATTCGCGTTTGAACGTAATTCCGCCGCAAGACTCGTCATTTTGTCAGTATCGCCGCCGCGCCGTTCAGGCAGCAGCAACAGCACATCCCGAAAAGGGTGAACCGGTTTTCGGGCAAGATGTGCTTAAAAACAAACAGTTGGAATGCTGATCCGATTATCCCGATCGAAACGCGTTCCAACGGCTTCAAATCGATTACCGGGGGCAAGCCCCGGCCCAGAAGGGGAAACAGCATGGATCGCATCAAAATCGTCGGCGGTAATAAGCTGAATGGAATCATTCCGATCTCGGGCGCAAAAAATGCCGCTTTGCCCTTGATGATCGCTTCTCTCCTGACCGACGATACGCTGACGCTCGAAAATGTGCCGCATCTGGCCGATGTCGAGCAGCTGATCCGCATCCTCAGCAATCATGGCGTCGATTATTCGGTCAATGGCCGCCGCGAGCATCAGAACGGCGCCTATTCCCGCACCATCCATTTTACGGCTCGCAACATCGTCGATACCACTGCGCCTTATGAGCTGGTCTCGAAAATGCGCGCAAGTTTCTGGGTGATTGGCCCGCTTCTGGCGCGCATGGGTGAAGCAACCGTGTCGCTGCCGGGCGGTTGCGCCATTGGTACGCGCCCGGTCGATCTGCTGCTCGATTGCCTTCAGGCGCTGGGTGCCGAAATCGACATCGAAAACGGCTATGCCAAGGCGCGTGCGCCGAAGGGTGGGCTTGTCGGTGGCCGCTATCGCTTCCCGAAAGTTTCGGTCGGCGCAACGCATGTCATGCTGATGGCCGCTGTTCTCGCCAAGGGCGAAACGATCATCGAAAACCCGGCGCGTGAGCCGGAAGTCGTCAATCTTGCCGACTGCCTCAATGCAATGGGCGCGAAGATCACGGGCGCTGGCACCGGCACGATCCACGTGCAGGGCGTGACCAGCCTTTCCGGCGCGCGCGTTCGCGTTATTCCTGATCGCATCGAAACCGGCACCTATGCAATGGCTGTCGCCATGACCGGCGGTGACGTGCTGCTCGAAGGCGCGCAGGAAAGCCTGCTTTCGTCGGCACTTGATACGCTGCGTCAGGCCGGTGCGGAAATCACCGAGACCAATAGCGGCCTGCGTGTTGTGCGCAACGGCCATGGCATCCATCCGGTCGATGTTACCACCGATCCGTTCCCGGGCTTCCCGACCGATCTTCAGGCACAGTTCATGGGCCTGATGACCAAGGCCAAGGGCACGTCGCACATCACCGAAACGATCTTCGAAAATCGCTTCATGCATGTGCAGGAACTGGCGCGTCTTGGCGCGAAGATTTCGCTGTCCGGCCAGACCGCAACCGTTGAAGGCGTGGAACGCCTCAAGGGCGCTCAGGTCATGGCAACCGATCTGCGCGCATCGGTCTCGCTGGTTATTGCGGGGCTTGCCGCCGAAGGCGAAACCGTCGTCAACCGCGTCTATCATCTTGATCGCGGGTTCGAGCGTCTCGAAGAAAAGCTTTCGCGTTGCGGCGCGAATGTCGAACGCATCAGCGGATAATCGGCAAGAGCCGGAACTTAGAGCGCATCCCGAAAAGTGTGAAACGGTTTTCGGATAAGATGCGCGTTAGAGTAAAGGATTAGAGCGCCGATCCGATGCAATCGGATCGAAACGCGATCTAATCCAGGTTCCGGCTTTTTCATTCTGGCACGCTGATTGATCACAGGCTTGAAAAGCCTGTCGATTTTTTTCTGCCGACATGCAAAGTTATTGGGCAAAGTTGTCTCAAACTATTGAGCAAAGTTGCTTCGTGAACCACCCGTGTCGCCAATCTGGATGCGATGTGGGGCGGTTGTTTTGAACATGACAGGAAGTCGGTGCGGACCATGGATATGTTGAAGCTTGTGGCGTTGGATGAAGAGGATTTGCAGGTCCTGTCCGCCCATCTTCAGGACGCGGTTCTCAAAGTCTCTGACCTCCAATATATCGCCAAGGAACAACGCTTCGTTCTGACGGCGAACCGCTTCGTCTGGGAAGAAGCGCGTCCGAAATTCCTGCGCAAGCCGCAATATCAGCGCCGCCGCGCCGCTTTGCATTTCAACCGCGTCACTGCCGCCAAGGTCACTGGCATCGACCGCCAGAAACAGGACGATGTCCTGTCGCTGTTGACCATCGGTTTTGTCCCCGGCGAGGCGCCTGCGGGCACAATAGAACTGACATTCTCGGCAAATGCCGCTATCCGTCTTTCGGTGGAATGCATCGAAGCGCAGCTGACGGATCTGGGCGCGGCCTGGGAAACGGAATCGCTCCCGCGTCACGGCGTATGAGATGAATCTTCCATGCATCGCGTCTGCTGTCACGCGGACGGTTGCTCTTATCTGGACTATTTAAAGGAATACAAGCGTGGTCACGACGCTCAGACAAACCGATCCGAACTTCGAACAGCAATTCGCAGCCTTCCTGTCCGGCAAGCGCGAAGTTTCGGCCGATGTAGACCGCGCAGCCCGCGAAATTGTTGAGCGCGTGCGCCGCGAAGGCGATGCGGCGCTGATCGATTATTCGCGCCGTTTTGACCGCATCGATCTGGAAAAGACTGGCATTGCCGTCACTGAAGCAGAAATCGACGCAGCTTTCGAGGTTGCACCGGCATCCACCGTCGAGGCGCTCAAACTGGCGCATGAGCGTATTGAAAGCCACCACGCGCGGCAATTGCCCAAGGATGACCGTTATACTGATGCGCTCGGCGTTGAACTTGGTTCGCGCTGGACGGCAATCGAGGCGGTCGGCCTTTATGTGCCGGGCGGCACGGCGAGCTATCCAAGCTCGGTCCTGATGAATGCCGTGCCTGCCAAGGTGGCGGGTGTCGAGCGCATCGTCATGGTCGTTCCGGCACCCGATGGCATTCTCAATCCGCTGGTGCTGGTTGCGGCGCGTCTGGCAGGCGTTTCGGAAATCTATCGCGTTGGCGGCGCACAGGCTGTGGCAGCGCTTGCCTATGGCACGGAAAGCATCAAGCCGGTCGCCAAGATTGTCGGCCCCGGCAATGCCTATGTCGCGGCGGCCAAGCGCATTGTCTTCGGTATCGTCGGTATCGATATGATCGCCGGTCCGTCGGAAGTTCTGGTGATTGCCGACAAGGACAACAATCCGGACTGGATTGCTGCCGATCTGCTGGCGCAGGCAGAGCATGATACCGCCGCGCAATCCATTCTCATGACCAATGACGAAGCGCTGGCGAAGGATGTGGAAGCGGCGGTCGAGCGTCAGCTGCTGACGCTGCCGCGCGCCCAGACCGCTACCGCAAGCTGGCGCGATTTCGGCGCAGTTATTCTGGTCGATGATTTCGAGGCGGCGATTCCGCTCGCCAACCGTATTGCTGCCGAACATCTGGAAATCGCTGTTGCTGATCCGGAAGCGCTGCTGCCGAAAATCCGCAATGCCGGTTCCATTTTCATCGGCGCGCACACGCCGGAAGTGATCGGCGATTATGTCGGCGGCTGCAATCACGTGCTGCCGACGGCGCGCTCGGCCCGGTTCTCGTCGGGCCTGAACGTGCTTGACTATATGAAGCGCACCTCGCTTCTGAAGCTCGGTCCGGACCAGTTGCGGGTTCTCGGCCCTGCTGCCATCGAAATCGCGCGTGCCGAAGGTCTCGACGCACACGCCAAATCTGTCGCCATTCGGCTCAATCTATGAGGCATCATGACCGCTGGCGTTCCCAATGCCCGTCTTGTTGATGTCGAACTCGATGAATCCATCGGGCGGTCGACGCCTGACGTCGAGCATGAACGCGCGGTCGCGATTTTCGATCTGATCGAAGAGAATTCCTTTCACCCGATTGGCGACGAGACCGGTGGTCCCTACAGGCTGAAACTCTCGCTGATGGAAACGCGGCTCATCTTTGCCATCAGCCGTGAAAGCGGAGACGATGTGGCGACGCATATATTGTCGCTCACCCCGCTGCGCCGCGTGGTGCGCGATTATTTCCTGGTTTGCGAAAGCTATTATCAGGCAATCCGCTCGGCCACGCCAAGCAAGATCGAAGCCATCGATATGGGGCGGCGCGGGCTGCATAATGAAGGGTCGCAAACCTTGCAGGCGCGGCTGAAGGGCAAGATCGAAGTCGATTTCGACACGGCGCGGCGACTGTTCACGCTTGTCTGCGTGCTGCATTGGCGAGGTTGAGCCTGCATGGTCGCTGTTGATGTCGTGAGCGCGCAGGATGATGGAGAGGGCGATGTGGGCCCGAAACAGAAACTGCCGTCATCCCTGCTTTTCGTCTGCGGCAAGAACGCGATCCGCTCGCCAATGGCCGAACTTCTTGCAAGAAAGCTGCTGCCACCCAATATATATGTGGCTTCCGCAGGTGTGAAACGGGGTGAACGTGATCCGTTTGTGGATGCCGTGCTTTCGGAAGAGGGGCTTTCGCTCGACGACCGCCAGCCGCGGGGCATTGAAGAACTGGCCGACGGCTATTTCGATCTCATCGTGACGCTGACACCGCTTGCCCACCATACGGTGCTGGAGCGCATGCGCGGTTTCTCCGTGGATGTGGAATATTGGCCGACGCCGGACCCTACGCTGGTCACCGGCAGCCGCGAGCAGATCATGAATGCTTATCGCGATGTGCGGGATCGGTTGAAGACGCAGATTTTGCAGCGATTCAGCCCGAAATAAGTTCACGGAATTCCGTTGTTCACAAATGCCGCCTAATCATATAGGTTCCGGCCAAATTTAGGATCAGAGTCCATTTTCGGACGCTTTTATCGAAGAAAGAAACAGGTATCGCATGGCGAAAGAAGAAGTCCTCGAATTTCCGGGTGTTGTTACGGAACTGCTGCCGAATGCAATGTTCCGCGTGAAGCTCGAAAACGAACATGAAATCATCGCTCATACGGCTGGCCGTATGCGCAAGAACCGCATCCGCGTTCTGGCCGGTGACAAGGTTCTGGTCGAAATGACCCCTTATGATCTGACCAAAGGTCGCATCACCTACCGCTTCAAGTAAGCTTATCACGCACGGGCAGCCGTTTCGGGGGTGTTCTTGACGACAGTTGCGCAACACAAGCTGGTTCTGGCTTCCGGGTCTCCTCGCAGGATTGAACTGCTGGGGCAGGCCGGTATCGAGCCGGATCATATCCAGCCTGCCGACATAGACGAGACGCCGCAGCGTAGCGAGCATCCGCGCTCGCTGGCGCGCCGTCTGTCGCGTGAAAAGGCGGAAGCGGCGCTGGCGCAGCTGAAGAGCGACGCCAATTTCGCCAAGCCCTTCCTGCTCGCGGCCGATACGGTCGTCGCGGTTGGGCGGCGCATTCTGCCCAAGGCGGAAACCGCCGATGAGGCGCGTGAATGCTTACGTCTTTTGTCGGGTCGCACCCATAAGGTCTTCACGGGCGTCTGCCTCATTTTGCCGAATGGCAATCTGCGCCAGACCCTGGTGGAAACGCGCCTGCGCTTCGAGCGCCTGTCGCGCCAGCAGATTGACGCCTATCTCTCTTCAGGAGAATGGCGCGGCAAGGCTGGCGGCTACGCCATACAGGGCCTTGCAGGCAGCTTTGTCGTCAAACTGGTTGGCTCCTACAGCAATGTGGTCGGCCTGCCGCTCCAGGAAACCGTAAGCCTGTTGGCTGACGGTGATTATCCGGTCTATGCCAACTGGAGCACCGGAAAAGTTTAAGGTTTAAGCCATGAACGGCAAGAAGGACATATCCGCAGCAGCAGGCGCCCGCGTGACGCCGCTGCGCCCGACACGACCTTGCCCGGAATGCGGCAAGCCTTCGGTGCGTGACAGCTATCCTTTCTGTTCGCCGCGCTGCAAAAGCATCGATCTCAATCGCTGGCTTTCGGGAAGCTATGTCATCCCCGGCAAGCCCCTGGGCGAAGAGGACGAGGGCGATAATTAGGCTTTTTGACGCTTTTTCTCTTGTGAAATCAATTCATTAGAGAAACTGTGAGAAAAGCGCATAAAAAATGCGATACGGTGCTGGACAGCGCGAAATTTAATGCTATAACCCACCCACTTCCGGCGGACACCAACACCGCCACACGGCAAGACCAAGTGCTTGCTACAGGATGCCCGGATAGCTCAGTTGGTAGAGCAGCGGATTGAAAATCCGCGTGTCGGTGGTTCGAATCCGCCTCCGGGCACCACTTCTTCTCCAGGAAAAAATGCTGCATGACTGGCGCTGATGTTTGCGCAATGCGCTTGCTCGTTCCGCTTTTCGCATCGGTTGCTTCGATGCTCCCTTGCGCGGATTGCTTGCAGTTCGTTATGTGAGAACATCGCGCATCCAATCGAGCTATCGTTCGAAGAACGAAGCGGCTTTCAAACAGGATGTGCTTAAACGGGAAGATATGGGCGTTTGCTCACGCCGTTCAGGCGGGGCGCGTTTCGGGGCCTCAGGAGGGAGTTTTCATGCGTTGGCTGTTTGGTGCCGTTTTAATCCTGATGCCCTCTCTGGCCCATGCTGAGGCCGATCAGGACCGTATCTCTTATGTCTGTGACCATGACAATGTCATCGATGTTTTCACGTCGCCTGACGATCCTGACCATATTCGATTGAGCGCCTTTAGTCGCGACCGTCTTCTTGAAAAGCTACCATCCGCTTCCGGCAGCAAGTTTGCAGGCGAGGGCTATGAAATCGCGTACGAGACGTTGACGAAAATCGCGATCACCTCTCAAGGCGTTACATATCAGTGCGTTATGGATTCGGTGGAGTAGGCGACCGCAGCCATGTCGCTGCATTCAGCAGCGCATCGAAAGCAACGAGCCGAAGCTATTTCAGCAGCCTGATTTTGAGTGGACGTGTTCCGATCTGAAGGCGGATAAGCAAAAAAGCGAAGCCGATCTGTCGATCAGTCTATCTTGAAATCTTCGCTAAATGCTTGAAAAGAAATGGCGCACCCGAAAGGATTCGAACCTCTGACCCCCAGATTCGTAGTCTGGTGCTCTATCCAGCTGAGCTACGGGTGCTTGCCTTTGTGCCGCTCGCTGCGGCGATGGGCGGTTGATAATCGGACCCATTACTAAATGCAAGCGTCTTCTGAGAAAAAAATGCCGTTATGTGAATATTTCTTGTCAAAGCCCGGTTTTCCGGGCTTCTCCACCGTTGTTTTCCCTGGGGTTTTTCCCCAGTCAGGCGGTTTCCTCCCGCCGCGTTTGTTCTCTTTCACGCTGCGCAGGCAAATCAGGCAGGCGAATCTCGAAATGCGCGCCGATTGGGCGGTCTTCCCGAAGCTCGATACTGCCGCCATGGGCGCGGATAAGCTCCTGCGCGATTGCGAGGCCCAGTCCGGTGCCGTCGCTGCGTGTCGAACCCTTGAATGCCGTGAAGAGGTTATCGCGCGCCTTTTGCGGCAGGCCGGGACCCGTATCCTCGACGCCGATGACGGCCGTGGTGCCGATTCGTCCGGATGAGAGCGTCAGGCGCTTTACAGCCGCAGCGCCGCCGGTATCGTCGCGCTCCATCGCCTGCACGGAATTGCGGCACAGATTGCTGAGCACGCGGAACAGCTGCTCCGAATCGACGTTCAGTTCGAAATCGTCCGGAATGCGATTGTCGAACTCGATGCCGCTCTCGCTTTCCAGATTGAGGCTTTCCTGCACATCCGTGACGATTGCGTGCAGGTTGACACGGCGCGGCCTTGGCGGCGCTTCCTGCGAGCGGCCATAGGCAATCACGCTTTCCGAATAGCTGATCGCGCGGCTGAGCGTGCGGATGAGCTTGGGCGCGAAACGCTTCACCATCGGGTCCTTGGCGTCCGCCAGATGGTCGGACATCAACTGCGCGGAGGCCAGAATGTTGCGCATGTCGTGATTGATCTTCGACACGGCAAGCCCGAGATCGGCAAGATGCTTCTGTTCCTTCAGCGTGCGCTGCAAATCGCTCTGAATGTGGGAAATCTGCCGCTGGGCGATGCCGAACTCGTCCTTGCGGTTTTCCGGCACCAGAATGAGCGCCGGATTGTCCGGCGTCGTTGCAAAGTCGATCATGTTGCGATGCATGATGCGCACCGGGCGCAGCAGCATTTCGTGAATGATGAGATAGATCAGGCTGGCGGCAATCACGGATATAATCAGCGAGATCACGGCCACGTTGCGGGCATAAAGCAGCATGGCGCGCCGCATGGGCGCATCGGAAGTGACGATTTCAATCACCCGGCCAGGCGCGCTTGTCGGCGACACTGAACCATAGATGCGCAGCGTTCGGTCACCGCCGGAGAAAAGTGTGCTGAAAGCGTCCCATATAGATGCGGCTTCACTGACATTATCGAGGTCGATGACCTGATCGATCTTGCCCGGAATTTCCGACATGGCGAGCAGGCGAGAAGCGCCGGCTTCACGCAGCGCAATCGCCTTGGTGCCGGTGACGAGCAGAACCTTGTCCTGAATGGCGCGCGGGACGTCCATATTCGCGCTCGCTGCCAGTACTTCGCTGACCGCGCCCACCGTATCAAGGCGCGATGTCAGCCAGCGCAGGCGCATATTGGCGATGGACGGCACGAAAATCAGAACTTCCGCCACGAGAACGGCGAGTACGATAAGCAGAAGCAGTTTGCTGGAAAGACGGTTCTGCCAGCGCAGGCGCGTGAATTGCGCAGGCGACGTGCGATCTTCCGCGCTTCCGTCCTGCACAGTGGCCTCCATCGGAACGTCGCTCGGATCTATGGTCTTTTCAACAACCGCCATAACCTGATTCCAAATAGACGGCGTCTGGGGCTGTTGGCCGATACAGCGCGTCTGATATGCCCCGATATGCCCAATATGCTTGTGAGTCTCGAGACTGCAATAAATATAGCTTCCTATATATGGTGGCGGAGCAGATTTCCAACAGGCATTATTGTATCGATTGAATTGAGCTGGCGACAGATTGCTGGCAAGGATTACGGAAATTTAATTCGACCTTCTCGGGAGGCGATGCAAAAAAGCAATATGGGGAAGTGTTAGCTATTTCTCCATCGAATCTCTGTCATGGGCAGGCGGTAACCATTGTGTCGAATGGTTGCCGCAAATGGTCAGACATTCGACGTGTCGAGCAAAAAAGTATATTTTTCAAAAGACGGGACCTGTCGGGCAGCGATGGGACGGGTTCTGCCGGAGAGCTTAATGAAATCGTGGAAGCAGATTGTCGTCTGCCTGCTTATCGTTCTGGCCGCTGCGGGCGGCTGGTACGCCTATAAACAGAAAAATGCAGCGTCGGAGAACGCCGCTGCTGGCGCCGATGCGTCCCGCTCTCAGCAATCCGCTGCCAGATCCGGCGCGAGGGCGCCACTGGTCGTCGTCGAACCGGCAAGCGAAGAAACCATCAATAACCGTTTGACCGCCATCGGCTCCGCGCGTGCGCTCAGCACCGTGTCGATCACGCCTTATTCCAGCGGTTATATGAACAAGCTTTTCGTCAAGGCCGGCGACACCGTCAAGGCGGGCGATGCGATTGCAGAACTTGATTCCGACACCGAGACGATTGCCGTCGCCAAGGCCGAAACGGCCCTGAAAGATGCGGAGACAACCCGCCAGCGTATCGAACGCCTGAGAGCGACGAACACCGCAACCGGTGTTCAGGCTGTTGAAGCCGAGCTGGGTGTCGCCAATGCGCAGCTTGCCTTGAAGGATGCGCAGCTTGCCTTGAGCCGCCGCACGGTGCGCTCGCCGATTTCTGGTGTGGTCGGTATTCTGCCCGTCAATGCGGGCAACTATGTCACGGCCCAGACCTCCATTGCGCGCGTGGATGACCGCTCCAAGATGCTGGTCGATATCTGGGTTCCCGAACGTTTTGCGCCGCAGATCAAGGTGGGCCAGCCGCTGACCGCGGCAACAACCGCCTTTCCGGGTGAAACCCACAAGGGCGAGATCAATGCCGTCGACAATATGATCGACGAGGCAAGCCGCACGTTGCATGTGCGGGCCGAGGTCGACAATTCGGAAGACCGGTTGCGCGCAGGCATGTCGTTCTATGTCACGGTGCTTTTCCCCGGCAGCCGTTTTCCATCCGTCGATCCGCTGGCGATCCAGTGGGGCGCTGACGGCTCTTACATCTGGCGCATCGAAGAGGGGCTGGCGAAGAAGGTCGCGGTGCGGGTCGTGCAGCGCAATGCCACCAGCATTCTTCTGGATGGTCCCATCAAGCAGGGCGACATGATCGTCACCCAAGGGGTCCAGACCGTTCGCGATGAAGCACCCGTTCGCGTGATGGACGAGCAGGGCACAGCCCGCGCCGATCCCGCGGCTGCAAAACCTGTAGCCGGTTGAGGGGGCGCTGGTGAGCAGTCATAAATCATCATCCGCTGAGCGCGGCGGCTCGACGGCGCTTTTCATTCGTCGCCCGGTCTTCGCTTTCGTCATCAATGTTCTGATTGTCGTGGCAGGTCTTGCCGCTATCACCGGCGTCGATATTCGCGAATTGCCCGATGTCGATCGTCCCGTCGTCACGATCAGCACGGATTTCAGCGGCGCGTCCGCCGAAACCATCGACCGCCAGTTGACGCAGGTTCTGGAAAACGCCGTTGCGCGCGTGTCCGGCGTCAAGTCGATTTCCTCGACATCGTCCTTCGAGCGCAGCCGTGTGACGGTCGAGTTCAACGACGGTGTCGATCTCAATGTTGCTGCCGCCGATATGCGCGATGCGATTTCACGCGTTGCCAACACGGTGCCGGAAGCAGCCGATCCGTCGCGCATCATCAAGGCGGATTCGAATGCCGATCCCGTGATGCGACTGGCCGTCACCTCGGACACCATGTCCGTGGACGACATGACCGTGCTGATCGAAGACCAGATTCAGGACGTGCTGTCGGCTGTGCCGGGCGTGGCCGATGTGCAGATTAACGGCGACCGCGCCAAGATTTTCCGCATCGACATCAATCAGGCGCGCCTTGCGAGCTACGGGCTGACGCTGGCCGATGTGGCGACCGCGCTCAATTCCATGGGGCTGGATGCGCCAGCGGGATCGCTGCGCAGCTCCGATCAGGCCATCGTGGTGCGTGCGACGGCCAATCTGGAAAAGCCCGAAGATTTCGAGAATGTCTACATCAAGGGCCGCACGCAGATCCGTGATGTCGCCACTGTGACCCTCGGGCCGGATGTCGAAAGTTCGGCAGTGCGTTCCAATGGCAAGATGGCTATCGGTCTGGGCATTGTGCGTCAGGCGCAGTCCAACACGCTCGATATTTCGCAAGGCGTCCGCGCTGCCGTTGCTAATCTCCAGCAAACCCTGCCGCCGGGTGTCAACATCGCCGTCACCAGCGATGATGCAAGCTTCATCAACGGCGCTATCCATGAAGTCGAGATTGCGCTGATCGCTTCGGTGATCATCGTGGTGGCCATCATCTTCATGTTCCTGTGGGATATTCGCGCCACGCTCATTCCGGCCCTGTCCATGCCGGTGGCGTTGATCGGCACCGTTGCGGCGATCTATCTCGCGGGCTTTTCCATCAACATCCTGACATTGCTGGCGCTGGTGCTTGCGACCGGTCTTGTGGTCGATGACGCCATCGTGGTGCTGGAAAATGTCGTGCGACGGCGCAATCAGGGCATGGGCCCGCGCGCTGCTGCCGTGCTTGGCACGCAGGAAGTGTTCTTCGCCGTCATCGCGACCACGCTGACACTGGCTGCCGTGTTCGTGCCGATTTCGTTTCTGCCGGGGCAGGCGGGCGGATTGTTCCGCGAGTTCGGCTTCGTGCTGGCCATTGCCGTTTTGCTGTCATCTGTGGTGGCGCTGACGCTTTGCCCGATGCTGGCCTCGCGCTTTCTGAAAGAAGGCAGCGGCGAGACCGAAGGCGCGCATGGTCCGCTTTTCCTGCGCCGTATTGGCGGCGGGCTTGCAAGTTTCTATCGCAAGACCCTTCATGCCTGTTTGGCCGCGCCATGGGTCGTCGTGCTGGTTGCACTGCTTTTCGGCGGCGCATCGGTTGCCGTCTTTGGCACGATCCGTCAGGAACTGACGCCGTCTGAAGACCGTGCCGTGGCGGTGCTGCGTATCAACGGGCCACAAGGCATCAGCGTTGACTTCCTGCAATCGCAGCTCAACAAGATCGAGGAGGCAATCCAGCCATTGCGCGACGATGGCGAGATTGTCACCACCTATGCCATTGCCGGTTCCGGCGGCTCTTCCAATAATGGTTTCATGGTGCTGACGCTTGCGCCATGGAAGGAGCGTCACCGCAGCCAGCAGGAGATCATGGCGGATATCACCAAGCGGGTGCAGAACATTACCGCCGTGCGCATTTTCTCGACGCAGCCGAACAGTCTCGGTATTCGCGGCGCCGGTAACGGACTGCAATTCGCCATCGTCGGCAGTGATTACGCCAAGCTTCAGCCTGCCGCGCAGGCCGTCGTCGCGGCGCTGGAAAAAGATCCGCGCTTTGTGCAGCCGCGCCTTTCGGTGGAGCCGACACAACCGCAGCTTTCTGTCGAGATCAACCGTGAACGCGCCTCCGATCTTGGCATCGACATTACCGGCCTCGCCAATGCCGTGCAGTCGGTGCTGGACGGGCGCAAGATTGGCTCGGTCTATGTGGGCGACCGCAGTTTCGACGTGAAATTCGTCGCGACCACCAATCCGATCAATGACCCGACCGATCTGGAAAACATCTTCATGAAAGCGGCGGACGGTCGCTATGTGCCGATGTCGTCCATCGCGACCGTCGTTGAAAAGGCGGTGCCGCCGCAGCTCGATCGTGAAACGCGTCAGCGTTCGGTGGCTATCACCACCGGCCTGCGCGCTGATTTCGCGCTCGGCAACGCCTTCACCGCTGCACAGGAAATTGCCGCGCCGCTTCTGCCGCTGGGCAGCCATATCATTCCACTGGCCGAAGCCTCGACGCTCAGCGAAACCTCCAGCGGTCTCGCCATGGTGTTCGGCTTTGCCATCATCATCATTCTGCTGGTGCTGGCGGCGCAGTTTGAAAGCTTCGTGAGTGCGCTGATCGTCATGGCAACGGTACCGCTCGGTCTTGGCTGCGCTGTCATCGCGATGATGCTGACCGGCACCAGCCTCAATGTCTATAGCCAGATCGGCCTTGTGCTTTTGGTTGGCATCATGGCCAAGAACGGCATTCTGATCGTCGAATTCGCCGATCAGTTGCGCGACAAGGGGCTGAGTGTGCGGGAGGCCGTTGAGGAAGCATCCAATATCCGCCTGCGTCCGGTCTGTATGACGATGATCTGCGCCGTCCTCGGCGGCGTGCCGCTGATACTGGCAAGCGGGGCCGGGGCGGAAGCCCGCGTGGCGCTCGGCTGGGTGATCGTCGGTGGTCTTGGCCTTGCAACCATTGCGACGCTGTATGTGACGCCGGTGGCCTATCTGCTGCTCGGACGCTTCACCAAGCCAAAGGTCGAGGAAGAAGCGCGTCTGCAACGCGAGCTTGTTCGGGCTGTGGCTCTGGAAGAAAAATTCAAGTAACATACTGGATAGACAAACAAAAACCCGGAAGCGTGCTTCCGGGTTTTTTCATATTGAGAGTGCGATGATTACTTCTTCATCGCATCGGTGACCTTGGCGGTCCATGCGCCTTCCGGCTTCTTGGTGATGACCGGATCGGAACCGCCGCCAAGCAGCGTTTCAACCGTGCGGTCGGCAGCGGCAACATCGAGCGTGCCATCCGAGCCGTCGATCAGCTTGGCGATTTCCTTGACCATGCGCTCCTGAACTTCCTTCTTCTGCGCACCGGAAGAATCATTGTCGAGAATGACGTCGGCGGCTTCATCAGGATGTTCGGACGCATATTGCCAGCCCTTCATCGAAGCGCGGACAAAGCGTGCCAGCTTGTCGACCATAGCCGGATCATCAAGGCTCTTCTCAAGCACATAGAGCCCGTCTTCCAGCGTCGCCACGCCCTGTTCTTCATAAGGGAAGACGACAAGCTGGTCGGCCGGAATACCGGCATCGATCACCTGCCAATATTCGTTATAGGTCATGGTCGAGATGCAGTCGGCCTGCTTCTGGATCAGCGGGTCCACGTTGAAGCCCTGCTTCAGAACGGTAACGCCATCCTTGCCGCCGGTGGTCGGGATTTTCAGATGGTTCATCCAGGAAAGGAACGGATATTCATTGCCGCCGAACCAGACGCCCAGCGTGCGGCCCTTGAAATCTTCCGGCTTGGTGATGCCGGTTTCCTTACGGCAGGTCAGCATCATGCCCGACTTCTTGAAAGGCTGGGCGATGTTGACCAGCGGTACGCCCTTTTCGCGGGTGGCGAGCGCCGACGGCATCCAGTCGACCACCACATCCGCACCGCCACCGGCGATCACCTGTGGTGGCGCAACGTCCGGACCGCCCGGCTTGATCTCGACGTCGAGCTTTTCTTCATCATAGAAACCCTTGTCCTTGGCCACGTAATAGCCCGCGAACTGGCCTTGCGTGACCCATTTGAGCTGCAAGGTCAGCTTGTCTGCGGCCATGGCCGTCGTGCTCATGAGTGCTAGAGCAAGTCCGGCTGTTGCGAGGCCTATGGATAGTGCCTTCTTCATGCTTGGTTCTCCTCTGGTTGACGGTCCCGCCTTATGTTGGCGGATACCGGATCTGCTTACATTTACGCATTTCCCGCAAAAGCATTTCGCGCTTTTGCGGGAAAGGCTTCACCCCCGCCTGTAAGAAGGGTGCCAGAATGTCACTTTGCGCTCGATCAGCGCGATCAGCCCGTATGAGAGCGATCCCGCCAGAGCGGCGACGAAAATCTCGGCCCAGACCATGTCCACATTCATGCGGCCGATCTCAGCCGAAATGCGGAAGCCCATGCCGACAATCGGCGTACCGAAGAATTCGGCCACGATAGCGCCAATCAGCGCAAGTGTGGAATTGATCTTCAGCGCGTTGAAGATGAAGGGCATGGCGGCGGGCAGGCGCAGCTTCACCAGCGTCTGCCAGTAATTGGAGCCATAGGTCTCCATCAGGTCGCGTTCCATTGAACCGGTGCTGGCAAGGCCTGCGACCGTATTCACCAGCATGGGGAAGAAGGTCATGATGATGACGACGGCAGCCTTCGACTCCCAGCCGAAACCAAACCACATCACCATGATCGGCGCGACGCCGACGATGGGCAGCGCCGCCGCCAGATTGCCAAGCGGCAACAGGCCCTTGCGCAGGAAGGGGATGCGGTCTGCAACGATGGCCGTGATGAAGCCAAGCCCGCAACCGGCGACATAACCGATGATGACCGCCTTCATGAAGGTCTGGCGGAAATCCGCCCAGAGGATCGGCACGGAATCGACGATCCGTGCCCAGATGGCGGAAGGTGCGGGTAGCAGCACTTGCGGTATGGCAAACAGCCGGACGGCTGCTTCCCACAGCACCAGCATGGCGATGCCGAACAGGGCAGGAACCGCGATGTCGAGCAGTTTCTGGCCTTGCGGGGTGCGGGCCTTGAGGCTGGAAACCCAGCCCACAATCACCCACGACACCGCAATGATGGCGATCAGGGAGAGGATGCCGGTCATCATGCCGTCGCCCTTTCCGGCTTTGCGCCCATGCGGCTGTTGACGATGCGCGCCACCAGCCCGACCAATGCCACCAAGACGCCGGCCATGACGGCAGCGGCGATGAGTGCCGCCCAAATCTGCACCGTCTGCCCGTAATATGAACCGGCGAGCAAGCGCGCGCCCAGTCCTGCCACGGCGCCGGTCGGCAATTCGCCGACGATTGCGCCAACAAGGCTGATGGCAACGGCAATCTGCATCGATGTGAAGAGAAACGGCATGGCCGCTGGCCAGCGCAGCTTCCAGAACACCTGCGCCCGTGACGCATTATAAGTGCGCATGAGGTCGAGATGCATGACATCCGGCGACCGCAACCCCTTCACCATGCCAACGGCAACGGGGAAGAAGGACAGATAGGTCGATATGAAGGCTTTCGGCAGCAGGCCCGATATGCCGATGGCGTTCAGCACCACGATGATCATTGGCGCGATGGCGAGGATCGGGATCGTCTGCGAGGTGATGATCCACGGCATCAGGCTCCTGTCGAGCGTGCGCGAATGGACGATGCCGACCGCCAGCGCAATGCCAAGAAGCGAACCGAGTGCGAAGCCGAGCAGCGTCGAGGAAAGCGTGACCCAGCCGTGATAGACGAGGCTGCGCTTGGAGCTTGGCTTGACTTCGAAGACGGTCTTCCAGATTTCCTGCGCCACCTGATGCGGCGCGGGCAGAACGGGGCGCTCCTGGCTCATCGTATTGGCGACGAGCGTGGAAAACGAAATCTCGGTTCCGGCGCGCTCAGCCTGATCGCGTTCGAAGGGCGCATTCAGAAAGACCGCCAGCCCATACCAGAGCGCGACGAACACGGCGAGAACCGTCGTCACGGGAATGAATTTGTCGTGCAGGAAGGCCTTCATCTTCGGCCTCGTATGATAAAATATGGGCTGCGAGCTTTACTCATGAATATGCCCCAGCCGCAGGCCTTCGCGCACGCGATGGGCGATTTTCAGGAAAGCTTCTGATTCACGAATATCCAGCGTGCGGTCCGGTCCAAGATCGCAGTCGATGATTTCATGAATGCGGCCCGGACGCGGGCTCATGACGACGATCTTGGTGGAAAGAAACACGGCTTCCGGGATCGAATGGGTGACAAAGATCACGGTCTTGCGCGTCGCCGCCCAGAGTTTCAGAAGCTGTTCATTGAGGTGGTCGCGCACGATTTCATCAAGCGCGCCGAAGGGTTCGTCCATCAGCAACATGTCGGGGTCAAACGACAGCGCACGTGCAATGGAAGCGCGCTGCTGCATGCCGCCGGAAAGCTGCCATGGGAACTTTTTGCCAAAGCCGGTCAGATTGACGAGCGCGAGATTCTTCTCGATCCGCTCCTGACGCTCCGCCCGGGAATAGCCCATGATTTCCAGCGGCAGGCCGATATTGTCCTCGATCGTGCGCCATGGAAACAAGGCTGCTGCCTGAAACACATAGCCATAGGACCGGTCGAGACGCGCATTCGCGGGCGTTTTGCCGTTGACCGTGACCGAACCGGAAGTCGGCTGTTCGAGATCGGCGACCACACGCATCAGCGTGGTCTTGCCGCAACCCGAAGGACCGATAAAGGAAACGAACTCGCCACGCTGGATCGCGAGGTTGATATTGGACAGCGCATGGACTGGCCCGTCATTGGTCTCGAAAACCAATGACAGATCCTTGATGTCGATCACCGTCTGCGCATCACCCAAGCCCCGCTCCGGGGCCATGCTGTCATTTACATTCATGCGCGGTTCCCGAAGCTGAGCTAGAGCCATGTGTCAGACTCCTATCGGCATATGTTCTGCGCTGCGTTCTACCTTACGCGGAGCAACGATTTCCTTCCACTGCGACAATGCCTTGTTCACGGCGCCGTTCGGCTCGCGTTCGATGAAGCGACCGTCGCCCGGCTCGGCCGTAACCTTGCCCTTGTTGAAGGCAACGCGACCGCGAGAGAGCGTCACGACCGGCAGGCCCTTCAGCTCGAAACCTTCGAACACATTGTAATCGATGGAGGAGTGCTGTGTCTTGGCCGAAACCTTCTTGGTGGCTTCCGGATCCCAGATGACCAGATCGGCATCGGCTCCCGGCAGGACAGCGCCCTTTTGCGGATAGATGTTGAGGATCTTCGCAATGTTGGTCGACGTCACCGCAACGAATTCGTTCGGCGTCAGGCGACCGGTGCGAACACCGCGCGACCACAAAACCGGAAGGCGTTCTTCAAGGCCGCCGGTACCGTTCGGGATCTTGACGAAATTGCCGATGCCATAGCGCTTCTGCTCGGTTGTGAAGGCGCAATGGTCGGTCGCGACGCATTGCAGGCTGCCAGCCGCAAGGCCTGCCCACAGGCTGTCCTGATTGACCTTGTCACGGAAGGGCGGCGACATCACGCGGCGCGCGGCATAATCCCAGTCCTTGTTATGATATTCGCTTTCATCCAGCGTCAGGTGCTGGATCAGCGGCTCGCCGAAGACGCGCATACCCTTCTGCCGGGCGCGGCGGATCGCTTCATGGCTCTGCTCGCAGGAAACATGCACCACATAAAGCGGCACGCCCGCCTGATCGGCGATCATGATGGCGCGGTTGGTGGCTTCGCCTTCGACTTCCGGCGGGCGCGAATAGGCATGGGCTTCCGGTCCGTTATTGCCTTCGGCCATCAGCTTGGCTTGCAAATGGGCGACGACATCACCGTTTTCAGCGTGAACGAGCGGCATGGCGCCCAGTTCTGCGCAGCGCTGGAACGAGGCGAACATCTCGTCGTCATTCACCATCAGCGCGCCCTTATAGGCCATGAAATGCTTGAAGGTGTTGATGCCGCGCTTCACCACTTCGGCCATCTCGTTGAAGGTACGCTCGTTCCAGCCGGTGATGGCCATGTGGAACGAATAATCGGTGCGCGCCTTGCCCGCCTTCTGGAACCATTCCTGAAGCGCGTCGAGCAGATTGCCCTCGGAATCCGGCAGCACGAAATCGACGACCATGGTGGTGCCGCCCGCAAGCGCTGCCGCTGTGCCGGTGTCGAAATCGTCCGACGAATAGGTTCCCATGAAGGGCATTTGCAGATGGGTATGCGGATCGATGCCGCCGGGCATGATATAACAGCCGGTGGCGTCGATAATTTCATCGCCGGTCAGATTGTCGCCAACGGCAGCAATCTTCTCGCCTTCGATGAGAACGTCGGCTTTAAAGGTGCGGTCGGCAGTGATGACTGTGCCGCCCTTGATCACTTTACTGGCCACTGTTCGTTCCCCTTTTTGGTTTTGTTGCGAAACAGAAGCCGTATTGGATGGCAGTGAAATCAGCTTACAATTTCAGCAGTCTCCAATACGGCATGCAGAAGCACGTCGGTCCCAGCCGACGCCCAGTCCTTCGAAATTTCCTCATCTTCATTGTGGCTCAAACCGTCGACGCATGGGCACATGACCATTGCCGTCGGTGCAACGCGATTGACCCAGCAGGCATCGTGGCCAGCACCGGAAACGAGATCGCGATGGCTGTAACCAAGCCGTTCGGCGGCATTGCGGATGGCTTCCACACAGCCCTTGTCGAAAGTGACAGGATCGAAATGGCCAGCCACTTCGATCTCAATGCCGATGCCCAGTTCCTCGGCAATCTTCGGCGCTTCCTTTTCGAAGCGCGCTTTCATGCCGTCGAGCACAGCCTGATTGGGCGAGCGGAAATCCACCGTGAACACGACCGTGCCCGGCAGGACATTGCGCGAATTGGGCGAGACGTCGATATGGCCGACGCCGCCAACGGCATCCGGCTGATGCGCCATGGCGATTTCGTTGACGAGTTGCAGCATTTTGCCAAGGCCGAGGCTGGCATTCTTGCGCATCTTCATCGGCGTCGAGCCGGTATGCGCTTCCTTGCCGGTCAGCGTCACTTGCAGCCACCACAGGCCCTGACCATGGCTGACGACGCCGATATCCTTGTTTTCAGCCTCAAGGATCGGTCCCTGTTCGATATGCAGTTCGAACATGGCGTGAATTTTCCGCTTGCCGACGGGCTCGTCGCCTTTCCAGCCGATGCGCTCCAGCTCATCGATGAACTTCTTGCCCTTGGCGTCGGTGCGCGCATAGGCCCAGTCCTGATCCAGCACGCCTGCGAACACGCCCGAAGCCAGCATGGCAGGCGCAAAGCGGGTGCCTTCCTCATTGGTCCAGTTGGTGACCACGATCGGGCGCTTGGTGCGGATATTCATGTCGTTCAGCGTGCGCATGACTTCGAGGCCGCCCAACACACCCAGAACGCCGTCATATTTGCCGCCGGTCGGCTGTGTGTCGAGATGGCTGCCCATATAGACAGGGTCGGCATCGGCATCTTCGCCGGGGCGAAGGAAAAACATGTTGCCCATGGTGTCGACGGTCATCGACAGTCCGGCCTTTTCGCACCATGACTGGAAAAGCTTGCGACCTTCGCCGTCTTCATCGGTCAGCGTCTGGCGATTATTGCCGCCGCGCAGGCCCGGGCCAATCTTGGCCATATCCATCAGGCTGTCCCACAGGCGGTCGCCATTGACTCTGAGATTGCTGGTGAGCACCATGCGCTCGACCTCCTCATTGTATGGATGCGTTGGATACCCCGCCAATTCTGGTTCTGGCTCGTATCCACCCGCTTAAAATGTTCCCGCGACCCGGCTCTTTGGCCACAATATTCTTGCCTGAATTGCAAAAACTTGACTAGTTGGTCAAAATGCAGGCTAGAAGAGCGTTCGAAGACGGTCAAGCGCTTTTGAAAAATTCTACACTGCCGAAAGGTGTCAAATGGCCACAGCCCCTTCCGCACCCCCATCTGCCTCATCCCCCACGCATGCCGATCCGGCTGCACATGAGAAGACGGAAGGCGCGACGCGCATTCAGGGCATCAATCGCCGGCTCATTCTCGACGCGGCGCTGGAAGTGTTTTCAAACTATGGATTTCGCGGCTCGACCATCGACCAGATCGCCGAGAAGGCGGGGATGTCGAAGCCCAATCTCCTCTATTATTTTCCGCGCAAGCAGAACATCTATGTGACGGTTCTGGAAGACACGCTCGCCACCTGGCTGGAGCCCTTCGAGAATATCGATCCGGAAGGCGATCCGCTGGATGAATTGCGCCGCTATATCGCGGTGAAGCTGGAAATTTCAGCCAAAAAGCCGGAGGCTTCGCGGCTGTTCGCCAATGAAATTCTGCACGGCGCGCCAGCCATTTCCGATTTTCTGAAGGGGCATCTGAAGCAGCTTGTGGATGAAAAGGCGGCTGTCATTCATCGCTGGATCGCGGAAAAGCGCATCGTGCCCGTCGACCCTTACCACCTGATCTTCACGATCTGGGCGGTAACACAGCATTATTCGGATTTCTCGGTGCAGATTTCCGCAATACTGGAAGACCGCACCCAAAAGCCGGGCTTTTACGACGAAACGGCGGCAGTGGTCAGCGCCATCATCCTTGACGGAATTCGCCCGCGGGACGAACCTGCCGCATCATGAAAACGATTCGCATTTCAGCAGCCATCATCCGCGACGAGGCAGGCCATTTCCTGCTGGTGCGCAAGCGCGGTAGCACCATCTTCTTCCAGCCCGGAGGCAAGATCGATGCGGGCGAACAACCCGAAATCGCGCTGATCCGCGAGATCGAGGAAGAGCTTGGCATCCATATCGACGCGAGCCAGTTGCGCTATGCGGCGAAGATGTCAGCCCCTGCCGCCAATGAGGTGGACGCGACCGTGGAAGCGGAGCTTTTCCATCTGACACTGAAGGATGGTCAGGTGCCGGTGGCTTCCAGCGAGATCGAGGAGCTGCTGTGGAACCCGCCCGGTGACCTGACCCGCCCGGTGGCCCTGCTGTCGCAGAGCATTCAGGCGCGTTTCAAGGACAGCTGAATTCCATACAATTTGTTCCAGACACATCGCGAAAACCGTTTCACAGTTTTCGCGATGTGCATTATCAGTTCGGCGAATGGGAGAACGCCGCCGGTCATGCGCGGTGTGAGGAAGTGAGGATTTCATGGGATTCAAGGCCACCGAACGGCGGGTGCTGGGCCGCACCGGTCTGTCAGTCACGGCGCTTGGTCTGGGGACTGCGCCGCTGGGCGGGCTTTACGAGCCTGTCTCGCGTGCAGATGCGACAGCGCTGTTGCAAGCAGGTTGGGACAGCGGCATCCGCTATTTCGATACTGCGCCGATGTATGGTTACACCCGCAGCGAGCATCTTCTGGGTGATATGCTCCGGGAAACGAGCGAGCCTTTCGTCATTTCCACCAAGGTTGGCCGCCTGATGACCACCGAGCGCGCCGGGCGCAAGCTGCCGCCAGCGCCGCCGAAGAACGAATTCGATTCCGGCTGGTGCAACGGGCTCAAGTTTCAGGAAGTCTTCGATTACAGCTATGACGGCATCATGCGAAGTTTCGACGACAGCCAGCAGCGGCTCGGCTATCCCGATATCGATCTGCTCTATGTCCACGATATCGGTCGCGTCACTCATGCCGATCTGCACGAGCACCATTGGGGCGCGCTGACCAAGGGCGGCGGTTTTCGTGCACTGACCGAACTGCGCGATGCGGGCAACATCAAGGGCTTCGGCCTCGGCGTCAATGAATGGCAGGCCATTCGCGATGCGCTGGACGAAGCCGATCTCGATTGCTCGCTTCTGGCCGGACGTTACTCGCTGCTGGATCAGGACGCGGAAAAGGAATTTCTGCCGCTGGTGCAAAAGCGCGGCATGGCGCTGGTCGTGGCCGGTGTGTTCAACTCGGGCATTCTGGCTTCGCCGCGCGGCGGACAGCAGAAGTTCAACTATGCCGATGCGCCTGCCGAAATCATCGCCCGCACCGAACGGCTGCACGATATTTGCGATGGTTTTAACGTGCCTTTGGCCGCTGCCGCCGTCCAGTTCCCGATGATGCATCCGGCGGTTAGCTGCATTCTCGTCGGCGCTCGCACGCCGGACCAGATCCGCGCCAATGTGGCATGGTTCGAGCAGACTATCCCGGATGAACTCTGGAAGACCTTGCGCGCCGAGGGACTGATCGTCTGATCGCCTGACGGGCTAAACGAAAAACGCCGGGTTTTGCCCGGCGCTTTTCATTGTTGATCGCTGGCTGTTTTTTCCGCATGATCTTGTCCGAAAAGTCGAACAACTTTTCGGGATCATGTTTTACTCCGCCGCTTCCGTCACAGCCATCGGGTTGTTCGGATGCGTGGTCCAGTTGGCGTAATCCGGTGCGATCGGCGCCTTGGTGCGTGGATCGACGCCGCCGATCTGCTCCATGGTGATGCAGTCCTCGACCGGGCAGACATTGACGCAGAGATTGCAGCCCACGCATTCCTCATCGATCACCTCGAAATGGCGCGCGCCATTGACGAGATTGGTGATTGCCTGATGCGAAGTGTCCTCGCAGGCAATGTGACAGCGACCGCACTTGATGCAGAGATCCTGATCGATGCGCGCCTTGGTGACATAGTTCAGGTTCAGATATTGCCAGTCTGAAACCTGCGGCACGGCCATGCCGCGGAAATCGTCGAGCGTTTCATAGCCCTTCGAATCCATCCAGTCCGACAGACCGTCGATCATTTCTTCCACGACCTTGAACCCGTAGGTCATGGCCGCCGTACAGACTTGCACCGTGCCGCAACCGAGCGCGATGAACTCTGCCGCATCGCGCCATGTCGTGATGCCGCCAATGCCTGAAATCGGCAGGCCGTGGGTTTCGGGATCGCGGGCGATTTCTGCCACCATGTTGAGCGCGATGGGCTTCACCGCCGGGCCGCAATAGCCGCCATGGCTGCCGCGACCGTCAATCGACGGCACCGGCGACATGCGGTCGAGATCGACCGAGACGATGGAGTTGATCGTGTTGATCAGCGATACGGCATCCGTACCCGCTGCATGAGCGCCGCGGGCTGGCTTGCGAATGTCGGTGATGTTGGGCGTCAGCTTGGTGATCACCGGCATGCGGCTATATTGCTTGCACCATTTGACGACCATGGCGACATATTCCGGTACCTGACCGACAGCCGCACCCATGCCGCGTTCGCTCATGCCATGCGGGCAGCCGAAGTTCAGTTCGATGCCGTCCGCGCCGGTTTCCTCGACCAGAGGCAGGATCGCCTTCCAGGCTTCCTCTTCGCAAGGCACCATGATTGAGGCAATCAACGCGCGGTCCGGCCAGCGCATCTTCACCTCTTTCATCTCGCGCAGATTGACCTCCAGCGGGCGGTCGGTGATCAGCTCGATATTGTTGAGGCCGAGAAGTCGCCTGTCTGCGCCATGGATCGCGCCATAGCGCGGGCCGTTGACATTGACCACTGGTGGGCCTTCCGAACCCAGCGTCTTCCACACGACGCCGCCCCAGCCCGCCTTGAAGGCGCGCTCCACATTATAGGCCTTGTCGGTCGGCGGGGCCGAAGCCAGCCAGAAAGGATTGGGTGATTTGATGCCGAGAAAATTCGTTGAAAGATCAGCCATGTCTTGAACCTCCTCAGCCTTGCTCGTTGCCAAGCTGGGTCGTTGCCCATTGATCGGACGGGACGCTTCTGTCCCGCGGGGATGCTGTCGTGTGGTGCGCGCCGCCGGAAAGCACGGCTTCTGCGAAGCCTTCCACTGGCTGCGGACGCCGTGTCAGCGCTGCATGGATCGACTCGGCGGCAACCTTGCCCGCCTCGACCGATGCGACCGTCAGGTCCTTGCCGCCGGCAACGCAGTCGCCCCCCGCCCAGATGCCTTCAACCGAGGTGCGGCCTTCCGCATCCGCACTGATCCGGCCCTTGGCCATGCCGATACCGGAGCCGCGCAGCGGTTCTGGATCGAATGTCTGGCCGATAGCCTTGAAGACCTGATCCGCTTCAAGCGTCAGATAGTCGCCCGTCCCGACCAATTTGCCGTCCTGATTGCCGGTATATTCAAAGGTCACGGCATGGACGATGCCGTCGCCGCTGCGTTCCAGCGCATGGGGTTGCAGCCAATGCCGGATCACGACGCCGTGGATCTGCGCCAGTTCCTGTTCATAGGCGCTGGCATTCATGCTTTCCTGACCGCGCCGATAGACGACGGTGACATTTTCCGCGCCAAGCTTCTTGGTCTGGATCGCGACGTCGATTGCCGTCATGCCGCCGCCGATGACGACCACATTGCGACCGACGGGGAGGGTGGAGAGGTCCTTCGCCTGACGCAGATTGGCGATGTAATCGACCGCGTCGAGAACATTGGGTGCATCTTCGCCAGCAAGGCCAAGATCGTTCACGCCCGGCAGACCCATGCCGAGGAACACCGCATCGTGGCCCGCCTTCAGCGCTTCGATGGTAATATCCTGGCCCAGTGTCTGGTTGTATTCGACGGTGATACCGCCGATTTCCAGCACGAATTCCAGTTCGCGCTGGGCGAAATTGTTGACGGTCTTGTAGGCCGCAATACCATATTCGTTGAGGCCGCCGCCCTTGGCGCGCGCCTCGAACACGGTGACCTGATGGCCTTTCATGGCCAGACGGTGCGCAGCGGAAAGACCGGCAGGACCAGCGCCGACCACGGCGATATGCTTGCCGGTTTCTGGTCCGCGCTTGAAGGGCTGCTTGCCTTCGGCCATCAGAACATCGGTGGCGTAGCGTTGCAGATTGCCGATCTTGACTGGCTTGCCCTCAGCCGTTTCGCGCACGCAGACTTCTTCGCACAGCGTTTCGGTGGGGCAGACGCGGGCGCACATGCCGCCGAGAATGTTTTCGTTCAGGATGGTTTTGGCCGCGCCGACCGGATTGCCTGCATTGATCTGCCGAATAAACATCGGAATGTCGATGCCCGTCGGGCAGGCATTCATGCACGGCGCGTCATAGCAGAAATAGCAACGGTCGGATTCGACAATGGCTTCGTGCCGCGTCAGCGGCGGATGCAGATCGTCAAACACATGCGCATATTCACCGGCCGCAAGGCGCGCGCCGTGAATGTCAGGCGTGTGGCCCGCTTCTGCATCAATGGATGAACTGCCTGCGGATCCCCTTGTGGAAGGATTCATGGATCGCATCTCCCATTTTTATCTACAGTATTGGCCCAAAAATCGGGATCGATCTTTGGAAATCACGATGCGTAGAAATGCTTCAGAGCGACCTTTGTGCGTCCCTGTGGACGCCTCGGTGCTCTATGCGACATGCGGGTTCCCTTTGCGCAATGCCGCTCATGTCCGGGCTGCAATCTTGCTGTTGCCTGCTCCGGTTAAGGGTAGGATGACAGATTTTTTCGGAAGGTCAAATTTTTTATCATCTGGTCAATTTATGATTCCCGAGCATTTCCAGCAAAAGTGTGAAACGGTTTTGCGTTCGGAAATGCGGTACGCATAGAACGTCCAGAATCGCGTGCCGCAAGGCACGTGAGTTTAAGCTGAAGAGCTATTTGAAATTATGCGGTTTTTGCCGCTTTGCCGGATGCGGCTTCGGCAATATTGGTAAAGAACCGGTCTGCGACCTTGCGCGCGACAGAGCCGAGCAGCCGGGTGCCGAGCTGGGCGATCTTGCCGCCCGCATCGCCGCGTATGGCATAGGAGAGGATGGTGTCGTCGCCATCTTCGGTCAGCGTTACATCGGTCACGCCATGGGCAAAACCGGCAATCGAACCCTCGCCATGGCCGGAAATCGTATAGGAGGCAGGTGGGTTCATGTTGGACAGTTCCAGCATGCCGTGAAACCGGACTTTGATAATGCCAAGATTGACCTTGAGCGCGGCGCGGATTTCAGTTGGCGAGAGACGCTCGATGTCCTCGCAGCCGGGTATGCAGTCTCTCAGCGTCTCAATGTCGTTCAGCGCGTCCCACACCGCCTGTCTTGGCGCTGCTATGCGTTCTTCGCCGGTCAGGTCCATGCTTTGCTCCAGACGCGTCCTGCTATCAATGTAATTTGATTGATAAGATGTATATGGCAATCTATCCAAATAGGAAGTTTCGGTTATTTAATCGCCGCATTCTTTCTTAAACTGCCCTAATATCCGCGATTAAATCGATTTGATTCGGGAGTAGCATCATGGCAAGAGACGCGACGAAGCTTGAAGCAACGGTCGCTAAGCTGAAAAAGCATTGGACGGAGAACGCCCCGCACGACATGCGCGCGGCATTTCAATCCGATCCGGGCCGGTTCGAGCGTTATTCGCTCTCGCTGGACGATCTCTTGTTCGACTGGTCGAAATGCCGGGTCAATGACGAGACCATTGCACTGCTGAAGGAACTGGCAGAGGCCGCTGACGTGGAAGGCCGCCGCACCGCCATGTTCGCAGGTGAGCACATCAACAATACCGAAGACCGCGCCGTGCTGCATGTAGCCCTGCGCGACACCTCGTCGAAGGAAGTGCTCGTCGACGGTCACAATGTGCTGCCGGATGTGAAGCAGGTTCTGGATCGCATGGCGGCCTTTGCTGACGGCATCCGTTCGGGTGCGCTGAAGGGCGCGACGGGCAAGAAGATCACTGACATCGTCAATATCGGTATTGGCGGTTCCGATCTCGGCCCGGTCATGGCCACGCTGGCGCTGGCGCCTTACCACGACGGTCCACGCGCTCATTTCGTTTCCAACATCGACGGCGCACATATCGCCGACACGCTGGCCCCGCTTGATCCGGCGACGACGCTGATCATCATCGCCTCGAAGACCTTCACGACCATCGAAACCATGACGAATGCGCAGACGGCGCGCAAATGGATTGCCGATGCGCTGGGCGAAGCTGCCGTGGGTGCGCATTTTGCCGCCGTGTCGACGGCGCTCGACAAGGTCGCGACCTTTGGCATTGCCGAAGAGCGCGTGTTCGGTTTCTGGGATTGGGTCGGCGGTCGCTATTCGGTATGGTCGGCCATCGGCCTGCCGGTGATGATCGCTGTCGGTCCGGATAATTTCCGCAAGTTCCTCGCCGGTGCGCACGCCATGGATGTGCATTTCCGCGATGCGCCGATGGAGAATAACCTGGCTGTGTGGCTTGGCCTGATCGGCTATTGGCATCGGGCGATCTGCGGCTATGGCAGCCGGGCGATCATCCCTTACGATCAGCGTCTGTCGCGTCTCGCCGCCTATTTCCAGCAGCTCGACATGGAATCGAACGGCAAGAGCGTGACCGTGGACGGCAAGCCGGTTTCCGGCCCGACAGGTCCGGTTGTCTGGGGCGAGCCGGGCACCAACGGCCAGCACGCTTTCTTCCAGCTTCTGCATCAGGGCACGGATACGATTCCGCTGGAATTCATCGTGGCGGCGAAGGGCCATGAACCGGCGCTCGATAATCAGCATGAAATGCTCTTGGCCAACTGCCTCGCGCAGTCGGAAGCGCTGATGAAGGGTCGCACGCTGGACGAGGCCCGCGCCCAGTTGCAGGCGAAGAAAATGCCGGAAGCCGATGTCGAACGCATTGCGCCGCATCGTGTATTCTCCGGCAACCGCCCGTCGCTGACGCTGGTGCACGATATGCTGACCCCATATGCGCTGGGTCGCCTCGTCGCGCTTTATGAACACCGCGTGTTCGTCGAAGCGCAGATTTTCGGCATCAATGCTTTCGACCAGTGGGGCGTGGAACTGGGCAAGGAACTTGCGACCGAATTGCTGCCGGTGGTTTCCGGCAAGGAATCGGCTGGCGGTCGCGACGCCTCCACGCAAGGTCTTGTCGCGCATCTGCACGCACGACGCAAAGCTTGACGGCATAATCCTGCGTAATAGAAATGATGTGGAGCCGGGTTTGTACCAGACCCGGCTCCATTCGTATAAAATGAAATGGGACGAGACATGAAGACCGAGATCATCAAATTTGCGGGCGACGTACCGGGCAATGCCATCGAACTGCGCGTGCTGCGCTTTGCGGGCAAGGGCGGCGATGCGCCGACCGCTTATCTGCAATCCTCGCTGCACGGTTCGGAACTGCCGGGGCAAGCCGCACTTCATTTCCTCATCCCTATGCTCAAAAAGGCCGGCGAAGAAGGCCGCATTCTGGGCAACATCACCGTGGTGCCGCAGGCCAACCCGATTGGCTCGAACCAATGGCAGACCTATCAGCATCAGGGCCGTTTCGAGATGTTCTCGGCGGTGAATTTCAATCGCGCATTCCCGCTTCTGCCCGACTTCGACACATCGGAACTGCCCGGTCCCGATGCGCCGGAAGCGCTGGCCAAGCGCCTCAAGGCGACGCTTCTGAAACTCGCTCTGCCGAACGACATCGTGCTCGATCTGCATTGCGACGACGAGAGCGAAAACTATGTCTATATCGCGGATGATTTCGTGGACGACATGAAGGATCTGGCCGTCGCGCTCAATTCCACGGCAATCCTTGCCTGGGACACCACAGCTGACGCTGCCTTCGAGGAAGCCTGCGCGCATCCCGTTCTGCAACTGCCGAAAGACAAGCGCAATATGAAGCGCCGCGCAGTGACCACGGTGGAATTCCGCGGCCTGACCGACGTTTATGCCGATATGGGCAAGGGCGACGGGGAAGGTCTCTATAAGTTCCTCGTGCATCGCGGCGTCATTCGCGACGAGAGCGTCAAGCTCGACCTCGACTATAAGGGGCTCATCTCGCCGCTCTCGAATGTCGAAATGGTCCGTGCGCCGCAAGGCGGCATGGTGTTCTTCCATGTCGAACCGGGCGATGTGGTTGAAGCAGGCGCAAAGCTTGTCACGATCGTCACCGTGCCGGGCGAACCGGAACACGATATCGTCATGACCGCCCCGCAGGCCGGTCGCATCCTGACGCGCCGCTCACTGCGCTATGTGCGCCGGGGGGATGATCTTCTGAAACTGCTCGGCGCGAAGCCGTCTTCCGTCAAGAAGCGTGCAGGCGCGCTCGAAGCATGAGTGCGACGCCCTTGGCTGATCGCCTGAAAGAAATCCGTGCTGTTCTTTTCGACAAGGACGGTACGCTGATCGATTTCGACCGCACCTGGTTTTCAGTGTCGTGGACATTGGCGCAGCGCTCGGCCCAGCGCTTGGGAGAGGGCGGTGAGCAGCATGCTCGCTCCCTGCTCGATGCTGGCGGCTATGACTGGGCGGCAAAGCGCTTTCGCGCCAATTCGGTGATTGCGGCTGGCACGGTGGAAGATATCGTCTCGCTCTGGCATCCGGAACTGGACAAGGCGGATTTGCGCAGTGTGATCGGTGAATATGACCGCTATGCGGTTGAGGAGGGCGCGCGTTCGGCAGTCGCCATCGAAGGTCTGCGCGAAACGCTGGAAGCACTGCGCGGCATGGGCTATCGGCTCGGCATTGCGACGAATGATTCCGAGGCGGGCGCCCATGCGACCGCCAAGGCGCTCGGCATCGAGGGCTTCTTCGACGTGATCATCGGCTATGACACGGCGGCACGGCCAAAACCCTATCCCGATCCGTTGCTGCATTTCGCGGAAAAGCTGGGGCTTCAGCCGCGTGAAATAGCGATGGTGGGGGATAATCTGCACGATCTCGAAACCGCTCATGCGGCGGATGCGGGGCTTGCAGTCGGCGTCCTGTCAGGCAACAGCCCGCGTGAAGCGCTGGAACCGCATGCGGATGTGGTGCTGGATTCCATTGCAGGTCTGCCGGAACTGCTGAAAGCCATAACGTAAAGCTTTCCGTTTTCTGATCTTCCGTTCAGAAGAATTCATCGCAGTGACCCTTGCGGAAGTGGGGTCTTGCGGTAGCATGGCCGGGTTAGAACCTCATCCGAGCGTAAGCCCATGATCCTGATCGGCCAGTATGATTCTCCCTTTGTGCGGCGTGTCGCAATCGCCATGCGCCTCTACGGCCTGCCGTTCGAGCACTGGCCATGGTCCACATTCGGCGACCGCGACCGGCTGGCCGAATATAACCCGCTCAGCCGGGTGCCGACCCTGCTTCTCGACGATGGCGATGTGCTGATCGAAAGTGCGGCGATACTCGATTATCTCGATGAGATTGCCGAAGTCAGAAGACCGCTGATTGCCGGGCACGGTTTAGAACGGCGTCAGGCGCTAAAGGTTTGCGCGCTGGCCACCGGGCTTGCCGACAAGGCGGTGAGCCTTCTCTATGAGGGCCTCCTGCGCAGTGAGCAATCGCCGGTCTGGGTGGAGCGGTGCGAAATGCAGATCGGTCGCGTGCTTGATGGTCTGGAAAGCGATCTGGCCCTGCGCGGTTCGCCGTTCTGGTTCGGCACCGATATCGGTCATGCGGATATAGCGGTTGCCTGCGCACTGCGTTTTGTTGGCGAGGCCCATGGGCGCCTGTTCGATGCGACGAAATATCCGGCGCTGGCAGGTCTGGCCGGGCGCTGCGAGGCTCTCGCACCCTTTCAGGAAATCGTGCAGCCGCTCGCCCCGCCATCGGCCTGATCGAAAGAAAAAAGCCGGGGCGAAAACCCCGGCTCTGATCCAATCAGATCGGCGCTCTAATCGCGCAATTCGCGGCGCAGGATTTTACCCACATTGCTCTTTGGCAGGCTTTCGCGGAATTCGATTTCGCGCGGACGCTTGTAGTTGGTCAGCCGTTCAGCGCAGAAAGCCTTGACGTCATCGGCTGTCAGATTGGCATCGCGGCGCACCACATAGAGCTTCACCACTTCACCGGAATGTTCATTGGGAACGCCGATGGCGGCCGACTCCACAATGCCCGGATGTTCCGCCGCGACTTCCTCGATCTCGTTCGGATAAACGTTGAAACCGGAGACAAGGATCATGTCCTTCTTGCGGTCGACGATCTTCGTATAGCCGCGCTCGTCCATGAAGCCCATGTCGCCGGTGCGGAAATAGCCGTCGGGCATGATGGCGCGCGATGTTTCGTCGGGCCGGTTCCAGTAGCCTTTCATGACCTGCGGGCCACGCACGCAGATTTCACCGACTTCGCCGAGCGGCAGATCATTGCCGTCATCATCGCGAATGGTGATGTCGGTTGATGGCATCGGCAGGCCGATCGTGCCGCTGAACTCGGTTGCGTCCAGCGCATTGGCGCTGGCGACCGGCGAGGTTTCCGAAAGCCCATAGCCTTCGGTGATCAGGCAGCCGGTCATTTCCTGCCAGCGTTCGGCCACGGGGCGTTGCACGGCCATGCCGCCGCCGAGCGTCAGGATCAGCGGCTTGAAATCCAGCGTTTTGAAATCGGGATTGTTCATCAGGCCGTTGAACAGCGTGTTGAGGCCGGGGAAGATGTGGAACGGATATTTCTTCAGTTCCTTGACGAAGCCCGGAATGTCACGCGGATTGGGGATCAGGATGTTGCGCGCGCCAAGCTTCATGCCCAGCATCGCATTCACCGTGAGCGCGAAGATGTGATAGAGCGGCAGCGCGCAGACATAGTTCAGCGCTTTCGGCTTGCCCTTGATGCGGAAGGCCACCTCGGTCCACACGCCCATCTGCTCGACATTGGCAAGAATGTTGCTGTGGGTGAGCATCGCGCCTTTGGAAATGCCGGTCGTGCCGCCGGTATATTGCAGGAAGGCGAGGTCCGATCCTTCGACGGGAACCGGATTGAAGGGCTTTGACTTGCCCTGTGCCAGAGCATCCTTGAAGCTGACATGACCCGGAAGGTTCCAGGCCGGAACCATCTTCTTGACCTTGCGCACGACCAGATTGACGATGTGTCCCTTGAGGCCCAGCATATCGCCCATGGACGCCACGATGATGGTCGACAGCTTGACAGAGGGCAGGGTCTTTTCAACGGTCGCGGCGAAGTTCTCCAGCACGATCAGCGCCTTTGCGCCGGAATCGTTCAGCTGGTGCTCCAGTTCGCGCGGTGTATAGAGCGGATTAACATTGACCACGACAAAACCGGCACGCAGCACGGCGGCGATGGCGATCGGATATTGCAGCACGTTCGGCATCATGATGGCGACACGGTCGCCCTTGACCAGACCACGCGATTGCAGGAATGCCGCGAGCGCCCGCGCATTCTCATCGAGCGCCTTATAGGTCAGGTCCTTGCCCATGCAGGTGAAGGCAGGATTGGCGGGAAACTGGCGGCAGGCGGTGGTGATCATGTCGCCGATGGACATCGAGCGGTTGAGATCAATCTCGGCGGGAACACCAGCCGGATAGGATTGCAGCCAATACCGGTTCGGCTGTCCAGGTGCAGGATTGATCTGCTCCGTCGTGACGGCTTCGGTTGCGGATGCGCTTTGCCCTGTCGCTTTTTTTGCCATCTTTTCTCCCCGGATCGCTCCGTCCGTTGCATCGAGAGCGGTTTCAGCGAAGGCTGAATCGTCCTAACCGCTCAATCTATTTTTTGAGCATTATCCGACGCAAAACCGCTTCGCAGTTTTGCTGGAAATGCTCTGGCGGATCGCTCTCCGCCCTTCTCCCAAAGCTTACCCGTCCTCTCAGGTCGCTTCCTCAAGAATAATGTGGTCGAGTTTCCACATCTTCGCAAGGCTTACATTGACGTAAACGTAAAATATTAGCGTGTCGAGTCTTCCTGAAACACTTTAGCGACGGCTGGATCAGGACTGCCTATCCCTATCAAGAATACGGTCCGCCATGACGGAAATGGCGCGATTGAGAGCCAAAACGCGGTGTTTTGCACCTCTGGCGGGGCTCAACTGTTCCTTCGCAAAGATTGAATATGCGTCCTGACCGCCTTGCTGCCGCCGGTCACCAGATCGAAATTCTTTTCGCTGCGTAGCCATTCATTGAGCAGCCCGCTGACAATTGCGAGCAAGATCGGGGCTGCCGTGCTGGCAGTCCATTCCGCAGAAAGTTCGCCGCGCCGCTCAGCCACATCCAGAAGGCCGGTGAAAAGCGACAGCACATTGTCGCGTGCTTCCTTGATGCGCTCCACCACCGGGGCCATTTCACCCACATATTCGCAGCGCTGGTTGATGATGGTGAAGATGACCTGCTGGCGTTCATTCGTCACGAACAGTTCCAGCGCGGAAACAATGGACTGTTCAAGCACATGCAGCGGGTTGGGGTGATCAACGCTCGCCGCCTGGAGCATGATCTCTTCTTGCGGAAATCGGGCCTGACCGATGATGGCCTGAAAGATGTCGAGCTTGTCATGAAAGTGGAAATAGATTGCCCCGCGGGTCACGCCCGCATGGGATGCTATTTCCATGAGCGATGACTGATTAACTCCGCGTTCCAGAAACATCTGTTCAGCAGCTATCAGTATGGCTTCCCGCGTCTCGGCGGCTTCGGCTTTGGTTCGGCGCATATTTGTCTCAATCTGCCGGAAAAGACTGGATTTCCTTGCTTTTCCGCCGGTACCGTGGATAAATCATTCGTGATCTACCTTTGAGCTTATTGACTATAGCATCCCAAATCGTGTTTACAAACAGATATGTATGTTTAATTGGCCGCACCTAATGGGCAGCAAACCTAATGGGCATCTCTGGGGCGACAACAAGGGCAACACCCATCATGACCATCCATCGTTCTATCCGGCTTTTTGCGGCGGGAGCCGCTTTTCTTGTTTTTGCAGGGCAGCCTGTTTTTGCACAGGCACCGGCAGGCGCACCGCCTGCGCAGGTTGAGGTCGTGACCATCAGACCGCACGACGTGCCCGTTACCTATGAATATGCAGCGCGCATCAGCGCCTATCGCAATGTGCAGGTTCGCGCCCGCGTGGGCGGCATCCTGCTGCATCGTAATTTCGTTGAAGGCACCGAGGTGAAGGCCGGCGAAGTGCTGTTCGAAATCGATCCGGCGCCGTATCAGGCAGAGCTTGAACGAGCGCAGGCTCAGGTTGCTCAGGCTCAGGCGCAGTATCAGCAGTCCATCCGCGATGCAGAGCGTGCCGAGCAGCTGGTTCAGCAGAAGGTGCAGAGCGCGGCAGTTCGCGATTCCGCATTTGCGACTCGCGATTTGAACAAGGCCGCCGTTGCTGCGGCGCAGGCGCAGCTGCGCACTGCCGAACTCAATCTCAGCTATACCAAAGTGACTGCGCCGATCAGCGGCATCACCAGCCAGGAACAAGTGTCCGAAGGCAGCCTTATCGGCACCGATGCGACGTCGAGCCTGCTGACCTCGATCACGCAGCTCGATCCGGTTTATGTGAACTTCTCGTTCACCGATACGGAATCTGCCGAAATTCAGAAACTGCGCGCCGAACGCGGTGCGACGGGTGAGGATGCCGATCGTCTCAAGATCAAGATCCTGTTCGGTGACGGCCAGCCCTATGATCATGAAGGCACGATCGACTTCACCTCGTCGTCGCTCGATACGGAAACCGGAACGCTCGGCGCTCGCGCCGTGGTCCAGAACCCGGAACGCCGCCTGATCCCCGGTCAGTTCGTGCGCGCCGTCATTCTCGGCATCCAGGTGAAAAATGCCGTCACGATCCCGAAGGCCGCTTTGATGCAGGGTCCGCAGCTGCAATTCGTCTATGTCGTGAACAAGGACGATGTTGTGGAAGTGCGCCCGGTTACGGTTGCTCGCGAGCTTGACAATGAATGGCTGATCTCTGACGGCCTCAAGGAGGGTGACCGCGTTGTGACGGAAGGCGTCATCAAGGCGCATCCGGGCGCCAAGGTGCAACCTGTCGACGCTGCGGCGGCCGGCAACAAGGAAGCATCGTCGGCTGAAGCTGGCAAGGAACAGGCGGCAGGCAACAAATGAACAAGTTTTTCGTAGACCGCCCCGTTTTTGCGGCGGTCATATCCATTGTGCTTGTGCTTGCGGGGCTTATCTGCATCCGCATCCTGCCGATTGCACAATATCCGGAGCTGACGCCGCCGCAGGTGGTTGTCACCGCGACCTATCCGGGCGCAAGCGCGGAAACCGTGACCCAGACCGTCGCTGCTCCGCTGGAACAGCAGATCAACGGCGTCGAGAACATGCTTTATATGCAGTCCTCGAGCCTTGGCAGCGGCACCATGCAGCTGACCGTGACCTTTGCACTGGGCACCGACCCGGATCAGGCCACAATCAACGTAAACAACCGTGTTCAGCGCGCCACCACCTCGCTTCCGCAGGAAGTGCAGCGCCTCGGCGTGACCGTGGACAAGCGTTCCTCGTCCATTCTGGGCATGGTCGCCATGTTCGCGGAAGAAGGGCGCTATGACCGTACCTATGTCGGTAACTATGCGCTTTTGAACGTCATCGACGATCTCAAGCGTCTGTCGGGCGTGGGCGACGTGCAGCTGCTCGGCAATATCGACTATTCGATGCGTATCTGGCTGCGTCCGGACAAGCTGGCGCAGTATAATCTAACGCCGTCCGACGTTCAGACCGCCATTCAGGAACAGAACGCGCAGTTTGCGGCGGGCCGCTTCGGCGATCAGCCTGATCCGCAGGCCGGTCCGTTCACCTATACGGCGACGACGCAAGGCCGTCTGCCCGATACCAAGGCGTTCGAAAACATCATTCTGCGGTCCAGCCCCAATGCGGCGACGCTGCGTCTGAAAGACGTCGCGCGCGTCGAACTGGGCACGGAAAGCTATTTCGTCGACAGTAATCTCAATGGAACGCCTGCTGTTCCGATTGCGATCTATCTGCAGCCGGGCGCCAACGCACTCAACACGATGGAACTCATCCAGAACCGCATGGATGAGCTGAAGATGAGCTTCCCGGCGGGCATCGACTATTCGATCCCGTTCGACACGACCAAGTTCATCAAGGTCTCGGTCGAGGAAGTGATCCACACCTTCATCGAGGCTATCATCCTCGTCGTCCTGGTGGTGTTCATCTTCCTGCAGAACTGGCGTGCAACGCTTATTCCCGTCATCGCGGTGCCGATCTCGATCATCGGTACATTTGCGGGCATGTATGTGCTGGGCTTCTCGATCAACCTTCTGACATTGTTCGGTCTGGTTCTCGCCATTGGTATCGTCGTGGATGATGCTATCGTGGTGCTGGAAAACGTCGAACGTATCATGACGACCGAGAAGCTTTCTCCGCGCAAGGCTGCCATCAAGGCCATGAGCGAAGTGACCGGTCCGGTTATCGCGATTGTTCTCGTGCTCTGCGCGGTGTTCATTCCGGTGGCTTTCATGGGCGGTCTCGTCGGTGAAATGTACAAGCAGTTCGCCGTCACCATCGCGATTTCGGTGGTGCTGTCCGGTACTGTGGCGTTGACGCTGACGCCGGCGCTCTGCGCGCTGATCCTGAAACCGGGGCATCACGAGCCGATCCTGCCGTTCCGCATCTTCAACCGGTTTTTCGACCGGGTGACAGCAGGCTATACGGCGGGCGTTCGCTTCTTCCTGAAGCGCGTTGCCGTTGGCCTTCTGATCTTTGCAGGCCTTTTGGGAAGCACCTATTTTCTGTTCCAGAAGGTTCCAAGTTCCCTTCTGCCGGATGAAGATCAGGGCTTCCTGTTCAGTGTCGCGATCCTGCCTCCGGCGGCTTCGCTGGAACGCACGACGGCCGTGCTCAATCAGGCGAGCGAGAATATTCGCAAGCATCCGGCAGTGGAAAACGTGTTCGCCGTTTCCGGCTTCGACCTCCTGTCGGGCGGTTTGAAGACCAGTGCGGGCACCATGTTCATCATGCTCAAGGACTGGAAGGAGCGCACGACGCCGGATCTCGACGCGCGCAACCTGCCGGGCGTCATCATGGGCATGAATGCGGGGATCAAGGACGGCCTTGTGCTGGCCTTCAATCCGCCGCCGATCCTTGGCCTCAGCACGACCGGCGGTTTCGAACTTTATGTTCAGGACCGCACCGGCGGTGGCGTGGAATCGCTGACCAATGCGACGAAGCTGCTCACCGATGCAGCCGCCAAGCGGCCCGAGCTTTCGGGCGTGCGCACGACGTTCGATCCGAATGTTCCGCAATACGATATCCAGCTTGACCGCGAGAAGGCCAAGGCGATGGGTGTGCCGATCAATTCGGTATTCACCGCCATGCAGGCCACCTTCGGCAGTGTCTATGTCAACGACTTCACGCTGTTCGGTCGTAACTATCAGGTCAATCTGCAATCCGAGGCGGAATTCCGCCGCGATCCGAGCGATCTGAAACATGTGTTCGTGCGCGCCGAATCCGGCAGCATGATCCCGCTCAGCGCGCTTGTGACCGTCAAGCGTATCGTCGGCCCCGACCAGCTCGAACGTTTCAACGCGTTCAATGCTGCGAAGGTCACCGGCAATCCGGCTCCGGGCTACACGTCGGGCGATGCCATCAAGGCGATGCAGGAAGTGGCTGCCGAAGTGCTGCCGCAAGGCTTCCAGATCGCATGGACCGGTTCCGCCTATCAGGAAGTCACGACCAGTGGCACCGGCTCGCAGGCCATGATCTTCGGTCTGTTGATGGTGTTCCTCATTCTGGCTGCCCAGTATGAGCGCTGGAGCTTGCCGCTTGCGGTTATCACGGCGGTGCCTTTCGCGATCTTTGGTGCGCTTCTGGCAACCCATCTGCGCGGATTGACCAATGACGTGTATTTCCAGATCGGTCTGGTGACACTCATCGGTCTTGCGGCAAAGAACGCGATTCTGATCGTGGAATTTGCCGTGCTGGAACGAGAGACGGGCAAATCTGCTTTCGACGCGGCCTTGTCGGCAGCACGTCTGCGCTTCCGCCCGATTGTGATGACCTCGCTGGCCTTCATTCTCGGCGTGGTGCCGCTGGCAATCAGCTCGGGCGCAGGCTCGGCCAGCCGTCACTCCATCGGTACCGGTGTTATCGGCGGTATGCTCGTGGCAACCTTCGTTGCAACGCTCTTCATCCCGATGTTCTACAGCATCATCGCGCGCAGGCCGCCAAAGCGGCCTGAGGATGAGGATGATGCAATCGAGCAAACGCCTCCGGCACATGATGCGCCAAATGGCTCGGGCGGCGGCCTTTAGTCGCCACTTAAAACAAAAAAGCAAAAGCCCCGCTTATCCGGCGGGGCTTTTCGTTTGCTGAAAATCTTGTTTCACGAACATCCTCACCGGGATGTCCTGATTGGCTCGACAATCACATGCCACAGCAGATGCCGGTCTCCTCAAACCGGGATTCTTGCCGGATACCAATCAGTGCAGCAGCGAGCCGATGCTTTGGAACAGTGCCCAGCCGAGAAATGCAGCTGGTACAGACAATGCCGCCAGCATGATCCCCAGAAAGACATACGCCGCTTCATTCGGCGAGCGTTTGGTTTGTTCCGGAGCTTTGTGCCATTGTGCAGGAACGCCATCAAACATCGTATAAATCCTCCTTCTCCCCATGCCAGATTAGGGAGCGAAGGCTTATTTCTTCAAGTCAAAATAAATCGATGTATTTTAACTTATGTTTGTGGTAAAAGCGGCGCGTAACTGCTTGGTATCGGTCGCTTTATCGATCTGATCCGCACCAAAATCCACCAAAAGTGCTTGATAGTAAACATTTTTACTTTATTACTGTAAGTATTGTTATATCCGAAGTTTCAAAAATTTCTGAAATCTGAAATCAATCAGCGCATGATCTGCGTCAAAATGGCACGCATTTGTGAACGACGATTTGATGCGGCTGGCGTGCCCATAGGAGCCGCCGTCGAGCGACGGGTGTTCCGCTTGAGTCGTTTCAGTTGGGTCGCAGCGGACTTCAGTAAAAGCTTGTCGGAAAATAGCGCAGATACAGCTCGTTCAGGACGCCCTTTTGCTGCAAGGCTTGCAGGGCATTATTGATGGCGCTGGCAATGGCGGCATCCTCGCGGGTGACGGCGATGCTGAGGCCGGTTCCGAGATATTGCGGCGCGAGATAGGGGCCATCGGTAAAAGCGCAGCAATTGCCGCTTTCGGCATCGTTGAGCCAAAAGGACAGCGCCATGCCGTCATCGAACACGCTGTCGAGCTTGCCGCCCTTGAGGTCGGCCAGCATGGCTGCCCGATCCGGATAGGGCTTTGCCTGCGCCTGCGGGAAATAGCTTTTGAGAAGCTGTTCATGCGCCGTGCCGGCAATGACGCCAACCGACTTGCCGCGCGTGGCGAGCGAAGCGGGTTGCGTAAAGCTCTTGCTGTTCTGGGTCGCAAAACGGGCAGGCAGCCGCATATAGCTTCGCGAAAAGACGAAATCCTTCCGCCGCTCTTCCGTGGGCTGCCAGCCGCCGATAATCGCTTCCGCATCGCCCTTCCGCACGCGGTCTTCCAGCTCATTCCACGGCACTGCCTCGATCTGGCAAATATCCTCGATGCCCAGCTGGCGGCAGAGCGCTTTGGCCAGATCGACATTATAGCCGGAAAGCTGCCCCTGATTGTTGAGCATGTTGAAGGGCGGAAAATCCACCGTGGTAATGAAACGAAGCCGCGTTAGCCTTTGCAACGACGGCAAAGGCAGGCGTTCTTTCTGATTGAGAAAATCCGGAGCAGCCGGAGCCGTCTGGGCGAATGCGGTCGGGCTTGCCACGAGCGTGGCGGCCAAGATCATCAAGCTTGAAAGACAGCGTTTCATTGGCAGGCTTCCTATCAGCTCCGGCATAATTTCGCGTTAACGCGCAACTTGCAAGAGTTGCATGGTGGTAATGCCCGCAAAATATAGGTTGCGTTTTTGCAGTAATCTTTTACTTTCATTTTTACAATAATAAGTGAAGTGAAATGCAGTAAAATATAAATATATTCTATAATTAGGATATAATAAAACAAAAATCGCTGATCTATATTTATATATCGATATTTATCCAACGTCGGGGGGCGTTATGAATAATGGATCGAGTGGCTTCGATCTGGAGATATGCGGCGCCATATCTGCCAGATTGCAGCGGCGTGGCATTGCGCGCTCCTTGCTTCTCGGAGCTTATGGCGAAGCGGTACGCAATGGGACCACATTTTGCGCTGAGCTTGTCCAGCAGCCGGGCGTCGGCGAAATCGCTGTTTTCGAAGCGATAGCTGACCTTCTGGGGCTGGATTTTACCCGGGAGCTGCTGCCATCGCGCGTGTTCATCTCTGATGAAGACGCCTTGCACAGTGTCAACGATATTGCGCAGGTCACGACCATCGGGCCTGACGGCACGACATATCTCTATATTGCGCCGACAGAACCCCGGATCAGGAGCCTGCTTGAGCATGTGCGCGCCAATCCAGCCCTGCGCAGTCGCATCCGCATCTGCACACCCACGCTGCTGCGGCAGATATTGCGTCGGCGGTATCGCACGCGGTTGATTGATCGTGCCCGGCAAATGACACCGCAATCGCTTTCAGCGTCACGTGTTCTGCATAGCTGGCAGGCCTTTGGCATCGCGATGGCGCTTTACTTGCTGGTCGCGGCCATCATCAACTGGCCTTTGCAGACATTTCTGACAATGCATGTCCTGATGTCGCTGTTTTTCTTCGGTTGTGTTTTAATCCGACTGTTTGCCGTGACAACGGGCGGTCGTCTGCGTTTAGTGGACGTCTTGCCGCTGAAAAAACGGGATTTGCCGGTCTATTCCGTTCTTGTTCCCCTCTATCGGGAAAAGGAAGTGATCGGCCAACTGGTGGAAGTCCTTAGCGGGATCAATTGGCCGCCCAGCAAACTGGAAATCAAGCTCGTCTGCGAGGAAGACGATTTTGAAACGCGTGACGCGATTGATCGTCAGTATCTACCTGCAAATTTCGAGGTCATTCCCGTGCCGCCGGGTGGCCCGCGCACCAAACCAAATGCGCTGAACTACGCGCTTCAATTCGTGCGCGGCGAAATTGTTGCGGTGTTCGATGCCGAGGATCGCCCGCATCCCGACCAGTTGCGCGAAGCGTGGCAGTCCTTCACGCGGGATGGCGGTAAGCTTGCCTGCGTGCAGGCGCCGCTGATCATCGGTAATTTCCGGCACAATCTTCTGACACGCATGTTCGCCTTCGAATATTCGGCGCTGTTTCGCGGGCTTCTGCCCTTGCTTGCCGGGCAGGGGTTGGTCATTCCGCTTGGCGGTACATCCAATCATTTTCGCCGGTCATGCCTGGAAGAAGTCGGCGGCTGGGATGCTTTCAACGTAACGGAAGATGCCGATCTCGGCATTCGTCTGGCACGCTATGGATATAGCATCGGCACGATTAGTCGCGGCACAATTGAGGACGCGCCGGAGGATTACGATGTCTGGCGCAAGCAGCGCACGCGCTGGATCAAGGGCTGGATTCAGACTTGGCTGGTGCATGCCCGCGACCCTTACACGGCCTTACGCCAGCTTGGCGGCTGGTGCTTTGCCATCAACCAGATCTACACGCTCGGTATCATCAGTTCAGCGCTGCTGCATCCGATCATGCTGGTGACGCTGGCCGTCTTGTTGTTGAAACTGGTCCTGCAGCCACTGACGCCAAGCAGCCTCGGTCTGCTGATGCTGGATGTGGTGAATATTCTGCTGGCCTATCTCAGCTTCTATCTGCTTGGCGCTAAAACCATGGAGCCGACAGAGCGTGGCGGTTATGCCTATCTGCCGGGAATACCGATCTACTGGGTGCTGATTTCGCTCTCGGCCTGGCGGGCATTATGGCAGCTGGTTCGCAAACCACATCTCTGGGAGAAGACCCCGCACAGGCCGAGTATTTTTTATTTGGGTGTCGACGACTGCGTGATGAATGCAGAACCACGACCGATAATGGACTGATCTTCGGGGCCGATGGCGTCGAGATCGCGGCCGTCATAGGGCAGGGTCAAAAGGATGCGCCGGATGGCCGCCAGTCGGGCGCGTCGCTTGTCGTTGGAGCGCACGATGGTCCATGGTGCATAGCCGCTGTCGGTCCGCTCGAGCATGGTGTGGAGCGCTGCGGAATAATCACCCCAGCGCGAAATACCGGCCACATCCATCGGTGAGAATTTCCAGCTCTTGAGCGCGCTGTGGCGGCGCTCATGGAAGCGCTTCAGCTGCATTTCCTGACCGATATCGAGCCAGAATTTGAACAGGTGAATGCCGTCGGTCACAATCATGCGCTCGAAATCCGGCGTTTCCGTCAGGAAGATTTCCAGCTGGGCCGGTGTGCAGAAACCCATCACCGCTTCAACGCCAGCCCGGTTATACCAGGAGCGGTCAAAGGTGACGAATTCGCCTGCTGTAGGAAAATGGGCGACATAACGCTGGAAGTACCACTGGCCGCTTTCGGTCGGGGTTGGCTTTGGCAGGGCCACGTTGCGCGCAGTACGCGGGTTCATGAATTCGCGGATCGTAAAGATCGTCCCGCCCTTGCCAGCCGCGTCGCGCCCTTCAAAGACGCTGATGACGCGCCCACCGGTCGATTGCAGCCAGTATTGCAGCTTTACGAGTTCGATTTGCAGGCGCTCGAGGGTCGCCTCATATTCATCGCTCTTCATCTTGGACGAATAGGGGTATCCGCCCGACTGCAGCGCCTGATCATCAATCCAGTTGGGAAGCTTGGGATCGTTGATATCGAACTTGCGTGTCTCCCCGTCGAGCTTCAACTTGATCGGCTTATCGACGGCTGGGGTATCGCTTTTTTTATCGTTCTTTTTGTTAGCTGTCTTCGAACTGTCACCCACGGCAATTCCCTTTCGTTTATATCAATCCATGATATGGGCATATGAGAAGCTTCGTAAAGACGCCGACGCTGATTTCGACGGAGGCATTTGGTTGTCGTCACACATGTTCTGGTCGGGAAAACGGTTTTCCGGCTCTGGCAACAGGTTTGACGAATGGCATAAGAGCCTAGTGGATTGAATTTGACGTTTGAATCTCCGCTGACACATAGGCTGTTTCAAACGTCAAATTCGAAAAATCCACTAGATACATATAGTTGCTAGTGGTCTTTTCGATTCCAACATTTGCTCAGCGCTTGGAGCCCAGGGATACAAATGTTGGAATCAGACCACTAGTCTAAGGGATAGACAATGAGTGAAGACAACCGCCGTACCGATGATGCCGAGACCGCCCCGGAGGCGCGCGCTCCGGAATCGTCGATCTTTGCCCCGCTCGGGCGGGTGAAGGGCGTTCTCATCGTCAGCATGGTTCTGGCGGTTTGCGTCATGGCTCTGGAATTGCCGTTCTGGTTCCGGGCGGTTCTGCTGGCGCTGGTCGTGCTGGGGGCGGTCTGGGTTGCCAATGAAGTCGGCAGCGGCGAGCCCGATGCAGACCCGGTCAAGGATGACGACCAAAGCGAAATGGCCGGTGTTTCCGGCGAGCGGCTGGCCGATCTCCTCACCGATCCGATGATTGTCTTCGACCATGGCGGCACGGTGCTGTTCGCCAACGCGGCGGCGCTGGAGGCCTTTCAGTCTCTTGAAGGCGGAACGGCGCTCTATCTGCGCTTCCGCGCGCCAGAAATGCATGCGCTCATTCAAGGCGTGATCGCCGATGGCGAGCCGCGCAGCATCGAATATTTCGAGCGCGTGCCAATCGACCGCTGGTACAAGGCCATGGTCAAGGCGCTGCCGGATGCGGAAGGGCGCCCCGAGCTGTTCGTGCTTATCTTCCGCGATCAGAGCGAAACGCGCCGTATCGACCGCATGCGGTCCGACTTCATCGCTAATGCCAGCCATGAATTGCGCACGCCGCTTGCCTCGTTGCGCGGCTTCATCGAAACCTTGCAAGGGCCAGCGCGCAACGACGTTGCGGCGCGTGACCGCTTTCTCGATATCATGCAGAAACAGGCCGAGCGCATGTCGCGCCTGATTGACGATTTGCTGTCGCTGTCCCGGCTGGAAATGCGGGCGCATCTGGCGGTCAATGAAAGCGTGGACCTGACGTCTATTCTCAACCATGTCGCCGATACGCTGAACCCACTCGCCGCCAATCTCGACGTGGTGATCGAGCGTAATCTGCCCGATCATCCGCTGCTGGTGACCGGCGCCCGTGACGAGTTGATTCAGGTGTTCCAGAACCTCGTCGAAAATGCCTGCAAATACGGGCAGGCGGGCAAGAAGGTCATCGTCAAGCTGGAGGCGGATGAAACCGGCAGCGCGCCGGAAGTCGTGGCTTCGGTGCAGGATTTCGGACCGGGTATCTCGACCGAACATCTACCGCGCCTGACCGAGCGGTTCTATCGCATCGATGTGGAAACCAGCCGGGCCCAGAAGGGCACCGGGCTGGGGCTTGCCATCGTGAAGCATATTCTGGCGCGCCATCGCGGCCGTCTGGTGGTGCGCTCGCAGCTTGGCGAAGGCTCCACCTTCATGGTGCGCCTGCCGAAGCGCGAAGGCTGAGAATTTGAGCGCATCCCGAAAAGTGTGAAACGGTTTTCGGAACAAGATGCGCGCTCTAACGCGAGAGGCGGCGCAGAAGCTCCCATTTCAGCGGGCGAAGCCGCTTGTAAAGGCGGGTGGTACGCAGGCCGTCGATGGTCCGCTGATATGCAAGCGCGATCCTGCCGCGCAGAGTGCAGGCAACTACATAATCGCGCATCGGGACTTCGCGGTCTGCGAAATCGTGCTTCCAGGGTTCATTACCGAAGCCGAGATCGAAGCATTCGTAATCATCGGCTTTCAGGGCTTCGATCAGCCGTACCATCAGCACTTTGCCGGGCGAATATTTGTTCCAGATACCGTCTTCGAAGGTGGTGATCATCGCGCAATAATGCCGCTTGCGCGTCACGCTCCACATGGTGGCGACGACCGCGTCATCCATTGTCAGAACGGAGAAATGCAGGGCATTCGCCGCGGCCAGAGGCTCGGTCACGATTTCGAAGAAGCGGCGCTTTTCGGGATGGGTCTCGAAACCGGGCACTTTGGTGTCCTCAAAACGCTTCTGCTTTTGTTGCAGCATGGTTTCAAGAAAGGTCGCCCGCTCCTGCGCATCGCGCGTGACCAGAAAGCGATACCGCCCGGCGCGGCGCAATGCCTTTGCGCGCTTGGCAATGGTGCTGTAGCCGCGGATCGACTGCTCGATCTCCGGCATGGGTCGTTCAAGCGTGATCCAGTGCGTGCCCGCCGAACAGTCGCGATTGGACAGGCCCCAGAAGGGATTGGGCCGACCTTCGACTTCCTGCGGCATCTTTTCAAAAGCCACCATATCGAAGGGCGGCAGGGCCGCAAAAATCTGCTTCAAAAGCGCTTCGGCGCCAGCGACATCCCAATGCGGCGCATTTTCGAAGAGGATCGGCGCGTTGTAATCGGAAACACCGTCATCCACGAAGGACAGAATGCGCGCACCATAGCGATGCATGATGCAAAACGGGACGAACAGGACCGGCTGCTGGTTCTGGTCGCGGACTTCAATCAGGCAAAGCTGAGCTTTATGCGCTGCGCCATAGCTTGCTTCCCAGGCGCGCAGAAAGGTTCTGGACTGAAAGACATAAAGCGCGCAGCCGCTGCTGTCATTCGCGTCGGGCCAGTCGTTGGATAGATCGTCGACGCGACTATGCACTTTGATTTCAAAATTGGCACTCGACATCAGCAGCCTTGAATTATCTATTTGTTTGCCGGTTTAAAAGCTTATCGCTCACGATGAACTGGCGATTCGCCATTGGCATAGCGGTGTTTAGTTTATTTGAAACTAAACGGAACTATGAAATGCTGGAAAACATGCGCAGGTGTTGAAACATTTCCAGCAATGCTGTGAAACGATATTGCATTAGAAAATGCGTAAACACAAAGAGCGAGAGCAGTTATAAGGATTCAACAGTTGTTGAAGATAATGCGCTCTTCACGTGATGACTGTCGATAATCAACCGGGAGCAGGCAAGGCGGGTAATGTCAGTTTCGATTATCATCAAGACTTTGAACGAAGAGCAGCGCATCGCCGCAGCGATCGAGAGCGCCCTTGCGGCTTTGCCTGACGGACAGGTCGAAGTCATCGTTTCCGATAGCGGCTCGACGGATCGTACGGTGGAAATCGCCAGCACTTATCCGGTGCGGGTGGTGCAGATCGAAGCGCCTGCGCGGGCAAGCTGTGGTCTTGGGCCGCAACTGGGCTTTCAATATTCCACACAGCCTTTCATCTGCCTGATCGATGGCGACATGATCATCGAGCCGGACTTTATTCCCGCTGCCCTGCAATATATGGCCGAGCACCCGGAAACCGGGGGCGTGACCGGGCATGTGGTGGACCAGATTCTGGAAAGCCTTGAATTTCAGCGGCGCGCACGCAGGCAGACGCCGGAAAAGCAGGCCGGTAATATCGACCGGATGAATGGCGGCGGTCTCTATCGCCGTGCCGCCATCGAGCAGGCGGGCTATTTCTCCGACCGCAATCTGCACGGCCATGAAGAATTCGATGCGGGCGTGCGCCTGCGCACCCATGGCTGGAAACTCTATCGTCTCGACCGGCCCTTCGTACAGCATTTCGGCTATTCGATGAACGCCTACAAGCTTTTGACGCGCCGCTGGAAAAGCAAGTATCTGCGTGGCACCGGCGAAGTGCTGCGGGCGGCTGTTGGCCAGCCACACTGGCAAAATGTTATAAAGGAACTGCCGGAATTGCGCCTCTGGGGCGCGGTCTATGTCTGGTGGCTGGTGGTGATCGCCGCACTTTTGCTGGGCTTTGTCACGCCTTGGGCGCTCGTCGCGGCGCTTGTCTTCGCGCTGTTGCCGTTTGTGCTGATGTCGATCCGCGAGCGCAGCGTTTCGCTCGGCGTCTATGCGGTTGTGGCATGGATTTTCCATGCGGCTGCCATGCCGCTTGGCTTCTTCCAGCCGCGCCGAAAGCCGCAGGACTGGATCGAAAGCCGGGTCTTGAATGAAATCCCGAAAGAGACCCCAAAAGGGGCCTCATGAGAAAGCTGCTTGCCGCTCTTCTCATCTGTGTTGCCGGTCTTGGCGCCCTTGCGTTCTGGCCGGAAATGACTGTTGCGGAAGAGTGGATGCCGGTCAAAGAAACCCGGCTGGAAATGACGCCGGGCAGTCCGCTCGACTTCTCGTCCTTTCTGCCCAATTCCGCGATTGATGAGCAAAGCCGCATTGCGGTCAATGCCGCAGGGCGTCTCGTCCGGGCGGCAAAGCCGGATGAGCCTCAGCGCCTGTTCTGCGCGTCGCTCTCATGGCGATTGCCGTCGGCAGGCAAGATCGACCACGCCTTCATCGACCGCTATGTGCAGCAGCTTCGCCTGCATGGCTACAATATTGCGCGGCTGCATTTTCTCGATACCGATCTGATGCTCAATCGCGACTGGGATTTCAACTTCGATCCCGAAGCACTGGACCGCATTCGTTATCTGATGGCCGCCTTGAAACGTGAAGGTATCTACTGGACCATCGACGGACTGACGGCGGAAAGCGGTGCGCTCGGCGGCAGGGATATGAACCGCTGGGGACCGGAAGGCAATCTGAAGCGCCGCATCTATGTGGATGACACAGCCTTCGAGCACTGGCTGCGGTTTCAAAAAGAAGTCTATGCGACGGTCAATCCCTATACGGGACTGGCCCCGTTGCAGGACCCGGCGCTGGCGCTGATCATTCCGTTCAATGAGAATGGTATCGAATTCACAAGTTTCCTGCATGGCAAGCAAGCAAGTGGCCCGTTCTGGCCGGGTTTTGCTCCCGCGTTCAATGCGTTTTTGAAAAAACGTTATACCGACACGGCTGCACTTTCACGGGCCTGGGGCGGTCTCGCCGCAGAGGAAAACCTCGAAGCGGGAACCGTGCAATTGCCGCAGAGCCGTTCCGGCGGTGGCGCGCGGCTGCATGATTTTCAGGCCTTTGTCGTCGAGCGGGAGCAAGCACTGGCCGCACGGCTCGAGGCCGCTTATCGAACGCTTGGCTATAAGGGGCTGATCGCACCCTATAATAACTGGTTCACGGTTCAGACCGCGCTGTCACGCATGCCGCAACAGGCCATCAGCGCCAATACCTATCATGACTGGACCGGCTCGATGGAACCCGGAACGACGATGAAGCAGAACAGCTCTATCGCCGATGCCGCCTCCTATGTCAGCGAGCTGGCCGCTGGCCGCTGGATCGGTCGGCCGTTCTTCGTCACCGAATACGAACACCTGTTCTGGAACCGTTATCGTTATGAAGCGGGGCTGGTTTTCCCGGCCTATGCCGCCTTGCAGGGCTGGGACGGTATTTGCCGCCACGGGCAGGGGCCGATCACACTTGCCTTCGACGAGGCAGAACCGCTTCGCCAGCGCATCGTGCCCTATACATTCGCGGTCGATCCGGTGGCGCGTGCGGGCGAAACGCTTGCCTCGCTCCTGTTCCGGCGCGGCGATGTCAAAACGGCGTCCTTCGCCGTTCCCTTTATGATGCAAGGCGAAACCAGCCTTGGCGATTCGCTCGAAACGCGAGAGCCGGAGAGGTTGAAAACTCTGGCGCTGGTCGGCGGTATCGGCCTGTTCGCCTCGGGTTTGCAGTGGCCGGAAACCACGGCCAAAGGCATTGAGATCAATTATCGCAATGTCGCGCTCGGCAATGTTCTGGGGCGTTTGAAACAGGCGGGTCTGTTGCCGGAGGACAATGCGACCGATCCTTATCGCGGCATCTTCGCCAGCGCGACCGGCGAAATCCTGCTGGAACGGGACCGCACTCGTATGCGGGTTGTAACGCCGCAGACCGAAGCACTGGCCTTCGCCGATCTGAAGGATAGTCTGACGCTTGGGCAATTGACGCTTGGCCATGCCGAAGAGCGCGGCCTGGTCTCCGTATCGGCGCTTGATACGCAACCCTTGGCAACCAGCGAGAAGATGCTGGTGATTTTTGCGACCGATGCCCGCAATACCGGCATGCGCTTTCGCGACGATGCGCAAAAGGTGATCGAGGATTGGGGGCGTTTGCCGGTGACATTGCTGCGCAACCGCGTCGATTTCCGGCTTGCAGGTGCTGCTTCGGCTTGGAAATTGTCCGCCATCGGTCTTGACGGCAAGCTTCATGCGCCTGTCGCCACCGGCGACGGGCCGGTGGAATTTCGCCTCGACAATGGGGCAGGCGCTGACGGGCCGACGACCTTCTTCCTGCTGGAGCGTCAGTTCAGTCGGTAGTCTTTTGGACCAGACAGCTACTGGAAGTCAGTAACCAGCCTGCTCCAGCTTTCGCCTGCAAGTCCGCCGATGAAGATATCGTTGTGGCTCAGCGCATTCACCACGCCGGGATTGGCTGTCACCACGCAGACATTGGCCTTCAGGCGGAAGAACATGACCGATTGCTGCGAAAGCGCGCCGAGAAAATGCGGATCGGCGCGGCCCTGCGCCGCGATATGGCCGGCCTCCTGCAAATGCGACAGCATGACCTCGACAACGGCCTGCTCGCGGGTCTTGAGAGCCAGAATGCTGAGCACCTCGGCCATCCCGTTTGCCCGGGCGTAATAGCAGAAGAAGCCGACCGGCTCGTTGCCCTTGCCGGAAACCGCACAGAAGCGGAGTTCGCCCGCAGCGCGGTTATCTCTGGCGAGGTTCAGCACCCAGTGCAGATCCTGCTCCGTCCATGCGGGGTAGGCGTCATAGGTCGGCAGAAACTGGCGGATCAGGCCGATAGCTTCGCTCTGATCGATCTCGCGCACGGTCAGTTTGCCATTGGTGGAGTTGCGCAATTTGGGCAGCGGAACCAGCGAATCCAAAAGCTTGCCGACTTTTGCGGCAGGCCAGCCGCGCAACGCTGCACGGCGTTCGGCAACAAACTGGGCCACATAGCTCGCACCACGGAAAATCCGCGTCCATGCCAGACCATGGGTGTCGAGCGTGATGCCGCCAACCGCGCTGAAATGGCGCATGCTGACGGGCGCCGCACTATCGCTGAATGAGAAGTCATTGGGACGCGAGCGCAGGGTGAGCGTCAGTTCGGCTGCACCGCGCGGCGAGCCGCCGGGGCGCATCATATAGGCGCAGAGCAGTCTTCCCATGACGATCTTGCCATCGACATGATAGGGGATGGGCAACACGCAAAGCGTGCTGTCGATCTCGCCCTTGCTGTCTTCATGCACGATGCTGCACAGATCGGCATCGTAATAAGGGTTTTCGAAGAAAACATGCCGGAAATACTGGTCGAAACTCTCGCTGTGAGAGGTCGATTTGGGACGAAAAACTTCGGTAAACAGTTCGCGTACAGCCGGTATGTCATCGACACGCATCGGGCGAACCCGCTGTGTCTTTGTCTCCGCGACAGATATGCTCCCCACTTTGACCTGCCCCTCTGCCCGGGCGGACCGGGCTTAGACTTGAACCTCTTTCCTTGCAGCTGCTTCGCGGCTTCTTTTGACGAGATAGAAGACGCAGCACCACGAAGCCAACACGATACATATTTCAATAAAGTAAATTGCGGTGAAAGTGCCGGTGATCGGCGCATACCAGGTGGCTGCCGCCAGAAGCGGCGCACCCAGAATATTGCCGACATTCAGCACCGCAGTACGATAGGTGTGCTGGCTTGCCGCGCCGAGCAAATCCACAGCAATCGACCAGAGCGCGACGAAGATCGTGATCCAGCACAACGTGCGGCAGAAAGCGATCAGCGTCGTGTATTCCTTGCCGAATAAGAGTGGGAGATAGGGCGCGGCAATGAAGATGACCAGTGAGGTCATCGTTCCGATCAAAAGCGAAGCCCCGAGCAGGCGCAGCGTGATCGGCAAGGCATGGTGAATGCCGTTGGCGCTGGCTTGCGACAGACGCGGATAGACGAGACGGTTCATCGCATCGATGGTCAGCATGCTGCTGTCGACGATACGGCGTGTTACGCCATAGCTACCGACGATGCTGGGCGCGACGAGCGCACCGAGAATGAGCAGATCGGCATTCTGGCGGACGGCGCGGAAGATGAATTGCGAGGCGAACATGATGCCGAGGCGGATTTCTTCCCGCACGATGCGATATTGCGGCGCGCCGAGCCTGCGGAGAAACCATGTATAGGCGACGAGCACCAGCACATGGCAGCCAAACTGCCAGTAGGCCCATTCAACGACGCTCGAGATATTGAAGATCAGGCAGGCGACCACGGCTGCGATGGTGCGCGCCACGGCAAAGCCGACCACTGAGAGGTTCGCGGAAACGAAGTCAGTATGGGCGATATAGATCTGTTCGACGAGAAGAATGGCGCGCACAAGCACGATATTGGTGACGAGCAGAAAGAACATGCCGAGATAATTGCTGGCGAATTCCGGGACGGATTCAAGCCAGAACGGCAAAAGGATCATGCCGAGGATCACAAGCACGATGCCGCTCGTCACGATCAGGATGATATTGTGCCCGAGCATGGCGGGGTAGATGTCGGGGTTTTGCGCCACGCGCCGCACGAGGCATTCAGCGCCGCCAAGCCCGCAAATGTAGTTTGCGATGGCCGTGATTGCCATCACGGTCACGAAAAGCCCGAACTCATGCGATCCCAGATAGCGTGCCAGAATGGCAAAAGTCAGCAGCTGCGCGACATTGGCTGCGAAGAGACTGCCGCTCGATGCGGCGTAGGACAACAATGTGGGCCAGTAGCGTTTTAACATTTCATACTGCGAACTTAACAGAGTGTTTTGAATGGCATTATCTGTCGGTACCAGTGGATTGAATTTGACGTTTGAATCCCGGCTGGCACATAGGCTGTTTCAAACGTCAAATTCGTAAAATCCACTAGATAGATACACGAGCGAGTGGTCTTTTTGATTCCAACATTTGCTCAGCGCTTGGAACCCAGGGATGCAAAATTTGGAATCCGACTATTAGCTTCGCGCTTTGGTCCGACCCGGCATGGGTTTACCAAAAGGACCTTTTCCCTCTCCCGACGTACTCTATGTTATCTGTCAGATGTAACCTTGAAATATGAACCCTAACTGAACAGGTCATGTATTTTCCAGTCCTATCGCGTATCGCAACCCAATAGTTGTGATTAACCATTTTTTTTAATCTTCTCATATAAAAAGCAAAAAGACGGTTTCTCCCGCGATCAGGGTAACCATAGGCCAAGGCAAACATAGGATCGATCGATGTACACCTTGCGTGACCTTGCTTCGAAGGCTCAGCTACCGCGTGATGAAACGCGCGGCGCAGAGACGCTTGAGCAATGGAACCAGGCTTTGGCGCAGAACCATGCGCCGTCCTATCCGCGGGCGGCGTCTGTCTCGGCCCCTGTTTCCGGGCCAGTTCCCGAGGAGGCAGTTGCCGATAGGCCGTCTGCACCGCATCTGGAGGAGCCGGAAGCAAAATCAACCGGTGACGGGCTCATGCTGCCGGAAATCGACCTCTGGGCCGCGCTGGAATGGGTGCGCGCCCGCTGGATATGGATTGTCATTCTCGCCGTTGCCGGTGCACTGGCGGGCCTTGCCTATGGCATGACGGCCAAGCCGCGCTATACGGCCTATACGGATATGCTGGTGCCGCCATCCGGTTTGCAGCTGCTGCCCAACGATATTTATGCCCAGAGCCTTCAGGCCGACAGCCAGATTCTCGACATTGAAAGCAAGATGAAAATGCTTGTGTCGGGCAATGTGCTGCGTCGCGTCGTGCAGAATCTCAATTTGCAGAACGATGCTGAATTCGTGCCGCCGCCAGCGAGTTTCGATCTGCGCGCGCTGCTGGGTCTCGGCAAGCCGAAGGACGCATCGGACGACACACTGACGGCAGTGCGCGCTTTGTCGCAGCGTATCGTCGTAACCCGTCCCGAACGATCCTATCTCGTGACGATCGGCGTCTGGACCGACAATCCCGAAAAATCTGTCAAGGTTGCCGACGCGCTGGCGAAGTCTTTCCAGGAAGAAGTTGCCGAGGCCGATGCCGACGGTGCAGGTCGTGCTGCCGCCGCATTGTCTGAACGCCTGACCTCCTTGCAGAAAGCTGCCACGGACGCCGAAGAAAAAGTTGCCGCTTTCCGTCGCGCGCATGGGCTTCAGACGACCGGTGGCGAACTGGTCAGCGCACAGTCCATGGCGCAGATCAACACCAAGCTGCTCGATGCCAAATCGCGCCAGACGGATGCCAGCACTCGTTACAATGAGCTGACCCGCGATACGGGTAGCCCGGTCGGTCCGGCAAGCACGCTGCAATCGCCGACCATGACCAATCTGCGCAGCCAGTATGCGACGCTGAAGCAGCGCTATGATGCGCTGACCATGACCTATGGTCCGCGCTATCCGGAACTCATCAATACGCAGCGTCAGATCGCCGGGCTGGAGCAGCAGATCGCCGCCGAACGCGCACGTATCCTGCAATCGGCAAAGGTCGATCTGGATCAGGCCAATGCGGTTGTCGATGCGCTCAATGCGCAGGCCGCGACCGCGCGCTCGGCTGTGGCGCTCGACAATGATGCGCAGGTGCAGTTGTCCGATCTCGAACGTGACATGACCGCCAAGGTTTCGATCTACAACACATTCCTGACGCGCTCGACTGAAACACATCAGCGCCAGCAGCTCGATGCCACCAATATCCGTGTGATCTCCACGGCAATCCCGCCCATCAGCCGCAGCTGGCCGCCGCGCACCGTGTTGCTCGGCGCAGGCGGTGGTTTCGTCGGCATGGGTCTCGGTGTGGCGCTCGCGCTTGCTCTGGGTTATCTTGGCGCATGGCGGAGAAATCGGGAGAGCCGTGTCTGATCTTGCTTCACATCGGCGTGTCGCGGCCCGTGCACCAATCAAGGCACAGGCCCATGATCTGACGTCGGTGTCGTCATCCTTCGGCGCCGCTCTCTTTCTCATCATGATTTTGTTTCTGTGGGTCGGCATCAGTCCTTACCCCGGAACCAGTGCCGAGATCGGTGCAAGCGCGTCGGCGGGTCAATCGAACCTGCTGAACCAGCTGATGACGCTGACGATTTCCATGGGCTTCCTTGCCTGCGGTCTGAGCAGCCCGCTTCGCAAGACCATTCTTCAGCCGCGTGTGCTGCTGGTGACCCTGTTCATCTGGATGTTCGTGACGGCCATTCTCTCGGCCCATCCCAGCATAGCAAGCCGCAAGGTGGTTCTGTCGATCCTGACGGCGCTCAACGCCAGCATATTCCTGCTGTTGCCACGCTCTGAAAACCAGATGGCGCGCCTGTTGCTGATCGGCTCGTTCATCACGCTTGGCTTTGCCTATTTCGGCGTCATCTTCCTGCCGAGCAGGGCGATCCATCAGGGCACCGACGTGCTGGAACCGATGCTGGCAGGCGCGTGGCGCGGACATTTTCCGCACAAAAACGCGGCCGCAGCCGCACTGGTGCTGCTCAGTTTCTTCGGGCTTTATGGTTGGCAAAAGGGTTACCGCAAAGCTGGCGGGCTTGTGGTGGTGCTGTGTGTTTTCTTCCTGCTGCATACGGGCGGCAAGACATCGACGGCCATGCTTCCCTTCATCGCTTTCATGTCTCTTATCTTCACGCACTGGCGCTGGACACGCATTCCAATCGCCATTGGCGGGGTGGCTGCATTCAATTTTGTGGCCGTGGGTGCTGCGGTTTCCGACCCCATCCGCCAGCTCATCACGAGCCTTGGTATTGACGCGACATTTACCAACCGCGCCGATATTTGGCGCATAGCCTTTTCAGCAGTCGCTAAAAAGCCGATATTTGGCTACGGGCTGGACTCGTTCTGGAAAACACCGGAAATGGTCTATGCCGGAGGAGGCGGAGCGACATGGGCAGTCGCAGCTTTCAACGCGCATAATGCCTATCTGGATATGATGATCAATGCGGGTGTGTTTGGCCTGATCCTTATACTGATCTGGCTGATCATCCTGCCGCTACGTTATATCAGGGCAGCGGAAGCGACTGGGAATGATCCTGCATTGACGCTTCTGTTCAGCCGTCTGTGGTTATACGGCCTCTATGCATCTTGCATGGAAAGCACGTTTTTCCAGAACGGCAGCTCTGTTTGGTTTTGTTTGATGGTTGCCATTTTCGGCATGCGTCTTCAGGCGAAGGCGCGACTTGTGAGTTAAGCTTTTTGGGGCAAAGGCTTGGTAAAAACAATGGAACACGACAGATTGGGCTGGGCAAGGGCACGTTTGGACCGGCTGAACAACAGATTGCATGACGCGCTGAGTCGTAGCTTTCCGTTGCGGCCATTTCCGCTTCCGAAGGAGCGGCGGATCATCAGCTTCACATTCGACGATGTTCCCGATACCGCGGAAAGCGTAGGCGCGAAGATACTGGAACAATACGGCTTTCACGGCACGTTTTATATTGCCGGTGGTCTGGTTGGTTCCGTCGAGGCGCATCGGCAATTGATCACGGAAGAAGGCCTCCGCAGGCTGGCACAGGCCGGGCACGACATTGGCTGCCACACATTCACGCATTGGAATGTGCCCTCGGTCGGCATGCGCGATCTCGCCGCCGATCTCGACCGCAACCATGCTTATTTGGGCGAGATCGAACCGGATCGGGTCGGACAGCGCAATTTCGCCTATCCCTATTGCGCGTCGTCGGTGCTGTCGCGCGGCCTGTTTTCCGACCGTTTTGCGACCTGCCGCAGCGGCGGCGAGCGCATCAATCGCGACGCGGTCGATCTGGCCTTTCTGGAAGCCGTCGAAATACGGCAGCCGGAGCATCATGCAGAACAACTGACCCGCTGGATAGACGATCTTGTCGCAAGTCCGGGCTGGTTGATCTTCTATACGCATGATATCAGCGATAGGCCGACACCGTTCGGTTGCACGCCGGAAACCTTCGAAAAGCTGGTTTCCCATGCGGCGCAGAGCGGCGTTGAGGTATTGTCGATACGCGATACGCTGGCTCATATCGGAGCAGATGGAGGTGCTCCCTGATGAAAGCAGCCGATCCGGATCACCGCTTGCTGGCGATCAATAATTATTTTTATCGGCGCGGCGGGGCTGAGGCGGTCTTTCTCGACCATATCAAGCTCTTTTCCGACATTGGCTGGGAGACGGCTCCCTTTGCCATGCAACATCCGGACAATTTCGCTTCCGACTGGTCTTCCTATTTCGTGTCTGAAATCGAATATGGGCGCGAGAGCGGCCTCCTCACCAAAGTGGCGCAGGCAGGCAAGATCATCTATTCATGGGAAGCACGCGACCGCATCAAGGCGCTGATCGAGCGCTTCCGGCCAAGCGTCGCCCATGCCCATAATGTCTATCACCACCTGTCGCCCTCGATCTTTCCGGTGTTGAAAGCGGCGGGCGTGCCGACTGTCATGACCGCGCACGACCTGAAGCTCGCATGCCCGGCCTACAAGATGCTGTCGCATAACCAGATCTGCGAGCGCTGCAAGGGCGGGCGCATCTACAATGTCGCGCTCCACAAATGCATCAAGGATTCGACGGCGCTGAGCGGGCTGGTTTTCGTGGAAACCGCCATACACCGCACGCTCGGCCTTTATCGCAACACGCTCGACCGCATCGTGGTGCCGAGCCGGTTCTATATTTCCAAGCTGATCGAATGGGGCTGGCCGGAGGAAAAGCTGGTCTATATCCCGAACTTCGCGCAGACCGATAATCTCGAACCCTTTGAGCATGAGGGCGACTACTTTGCCTATGTCGGACGTCTTGCGCCTGAAAAGGGTATTGGCACGCTGATCCGTGCTGCGGCAATATCCGGGCAGAAGCTGATCGTGGCCGGGACAGGACCGGAGGAGCAATCCTTGCGCGCGCTGGCGGCTGAAACCGGCGGCGATGTCACCTTTGCGGGCTATGTCTCGGGCAAGCGGCTGCACCGGCTGATCGGCGAGGCCAAGGCGCTGATCCTGCCATCGGAATGGTATGAAAATGCGCCAATCAGCATTTTGGAAGCCTATGCGCTTGGCGTGCCGGTCATTGGTGCTGACATTGGCGGTATTCCCGAAATGATCGTACCGGGTGAAACCGGCATGGTGGCCAGAACCGGCGATGCGGAAGACCTTGCTCGCGTCATGAGCGAAGCCGCCAGCCTGACGCCGCAAGCGCGGCGCAAGATGGGCCGTCTGGGCCGCACATGGGCAGGACAGGAATTCTCGCCGGAAGCTTACCGGAACCGGACACTGGAACTTTACGCGGAACTGGGAGCGCTTTGATGGGACAAGGGGCTAAAAAGCGACGCGTCATGATGCTCGGCCTGCGCGGCATACCCAATGTGCAAGGCGGCGTGGAACGTCATGTCGAAGAACTGGCCCGTCTTTACATCGCCAAGGGTTGGGATGTGGAAGTGGTGGGCCGCAGCCCCTATCTCGACCGGAAACAGCCCTATGTCTGGGAAGGCGTCAAGGTCACGCCGATCTGGGCGCCGACGTCGATGAAGTTTGAAGCCATCGTGCATACATTTCTCGGCGTGCTGCGCGCCGGTTTCACGCGCCCCGACATTTTGCATATTCACGCCATCGGCCCCGCGCTGGTGACGCCGCTTGCGCGGCTGCTCGGTTTGCGGACGGTCGTGACCCATCATGGCTTCGACTACAACCGCCAGAAATGGGGACGTCTGGCGCGCACGACATTGAAGCTTGGCGAAAAATGGGGGATGCGCTTTGCAAGCGCCCGTATCGCCGTCTCCAACGACATCGCGAAAACGGTTGAGCAACGCTATAACGTTCCCGTCACCTTCATCCCCAACGGCGTCACCCTGCGGGAACCCAGCCGCGATCCGAGCTGGCTTGAAAAGCATGGGCTTGCTCCCAGCCGCTATATCGCGCTGGTCGCCCGCATCGTGCCGGAAAAGCGTCAGCTCGATCTGATCGAAGCCTTTGCCAAGCTCTCCGATCCATCGCTGAAACTGGCCCTGATCGGCTCGGCTGAATACACCGCCGACTATGCCGGAGAGGTTCGCGCCCGCGCCGAGGCCGTGCCGGGCGTGGTGCTGACCGGCGCATTGCAGGGTGAGGAATTATCTGCGCTTTTCAGTCAGGCGGGGCTTTTCGTGCTGCCATCGAGCCACGAAGGCATGCCCATCGCACTTCTGGAGGCCATGGGCTACGGGCTCAATGTGCTGGCCAGCGACATCACAGCCAATATGGAAGTCGGACTGCCCGACGACGATTATTTCCCGCTCGGCGATATCGACGCGCTGAAAAACGCGCTGCGCCGCAAGACCGATAACCCGCTGACGGCTGAACAGTCGCAGCAACTCATCGACTGGATCGCCCGCGACTATAGCTGGGACGGCATCGCGGACCGGACGCTGAAGGTTTATGAGGAGGGGAATAGGGGAGTAAGTGAGTAGGGCAGTAGGGCAGTAGGGCAGTATGTGATCGGAATAGGTGCGGGCAAAGAAAAAGGGAGCTGCCGACGATATCGTCAGACATACTCCCTTATTCCGTTATTCCGTTATTCCCTTATTCCCTTACTCACCTATTCCCTTAGATCAGCGTGCCCGGCGCCGTTCTGCCGTTGGCTGGAAAGCCATACGGGAGTGGTACTTGCAATAAGGGCTGGATTCGCAGGATTCACTGCCGCAGAAGTGGAAATCTTCGTTCAGCGGATCGCCGATCGGCCACTTGCAGGTGCGTTCGCTCAGCTGCAACAGGGTGAGGCGGCGCGAAATAGGCACCACCACATCCGAAGCCGGCTTGATGACGGTCTCGGTCACCACTTCAGCAGCATATTCCATCTGCAGCGCCGTTGCGCCGACCGTCTTGGTAACGGTTGCCGTGCGCATCGTCGTCGTATGGGTGGTATGCGTGCTGCCGCCCGTATGCTGCGTCACAGGACGCGGCGCTGCTGCAACCGTATTCACTTTCTTGCTGCGTGGAGCAGCGGTCGTCGTCTTACCGCGACCTGAAAGCTTCAGACGGTGCACTTTGCCGATCACTGCATTGCGGCTGACGCCGCCAAGCTGTGCAGCGATCTGGCTTGCGCTCAAGCCTTCGCTCCACAGTTTCTTCAGTAGTTCAACGCGTTCGTCTGTCCAGTTCATCGCCCTGGGCTCCAATCATTTTCGTTATCCGGAATCCACCAGTGTTCCCGGATTGCTCCAGGCGCAAACACCATATCTATCCGGGTGACTAGGTCCGCCGCACGAAATGTAGCTTTTTTCTTTAAAGAGAAACTACATTACCGGATGACTCCATGACAAGGGATAGCCCTGTCAGGCAGATTCCATTTTTAGGGTTTTCCCCAACTTGGGTGGCAAAGACGGTTTTTCTTTGGTCCTGTGGTGCATTTTTGAACACCTGGGAGAGAGAAGCCGCCGCACGAACCCTGTCGTGGAAACTGGGCACTATATATAGGGCGTGCGACGGTCGCGCTACCCCGCTTGCCGAATTGTTGCGGAAAGTCTGATATGCCCATCATGCAAGGCTTGGGCAAAGCTTAGGCAAAGCTCAGACGTGCGGACATAAAATGCATGAACTCATGCGCAAAGATGAGCGACAATCCGGGCTTAGTTTGATTGACATTTTTTTCGCGAGCGCCAATATACGCCCATGAATAATTGTGCCGCCCGGTGGGCGGCTTTTTATTTCGGCAGGCTTTTCACGCGCGAGGCGCATGATCCACCTGCTGCAATCCTGTGATGACCGGCCGGAGAGAGGGTCGCGTTATCGCTCAAAATGGCAAAGGCTGACAGTCCGTTTTCCTCGGATATGCAGCATTTAGAAGGGCTTATGGAGGCCTGATTGCAATGACCGACGCTACGACCGTGCAACCGCTTTACGACACCTATAATCGTGCGGCTCTGCGCTTCGAGCGAGGTGAGGGCATCTGGCTGATCACCGAAACCGGCGAGCGCTATCTCGATTTTGCGGCTGGCATCGCGGTGAACTCCCTTGGCCATTCGCATCCACATCTGGTCGAAGCCTTGAAAAATCAGGCTGAAAAGCTGTGGCATCTGTCCAATCTTTATGAAGTTCCCGGACAGGAAAAGCTCGGCCAGCGTCTGGTCGACAACACATTTGCCGACAAGGTTTTCTTCACCAATTCCGGCGCGGAAGCGCTTGAATGCGCGATCAAGACCGCGCGTCGCTATCATTTCGCGAACGGCCATCCGGAGCGTTTCCGGATCATCACCTTTGAAGGCGCGTTCCATGGCCGCACGCTTGCGACCATCGCTGCCGGTGGTCAGGCCAAGTATCTCGAAGGTTTCGGCCCGAAGGTCGAAGGCTTCGATCAGGTGCCGTTCGGCGACGAGGCTGCCTTGCGCGCTGCTATTACCGATGAAACCGCCGGTATTCTGCTTGAGCCCGTGCAGGGCGAGGGCGGTCTGCGTGGTTTCCCGGAAGAATTCATGCGCCTTATCCGTCAGATCTGTGACGACAAGGGCCTGCTTTTGATCCTCGACGAAGTCCAGACCGGCGTTGGCCGTACCGGCAAGCTGTTTGCCCATGAATGGTCAGGCGTCACGCCGGACATCATGGCTGTGGCCAAGGGTATTGGCGGCGGTTTCCCGGTTGGCGCCTGCCTTGCGACGGCTGAAGCCGCCAAGGGCATGGTTGCCGGTGTGCATGGCACGACCTATGGCGGCAATCCGCTTGCCATGGCTGTCGGCAATGCCGTGCTGGACGTCGTGCTGTCTGACGGTTTCCTGGAAAATGTTCAGGCCACCGCGCTTGTCATGAAGCAGGGCCTTGCCTCGATCATCGACCGGTTCCCGAATGTGGTTTCCGAAGTTCGCGGTCGCGGTCTTCTGATGGGCATCAAGTGCGTTGTTCCGAACACCACGCTCATTCAGGCGCTGCGTGACGAGCATTTCCTGAGCGTTGGCGCTGGCGACAATGTCGTCCGTCTGCTGCCGCCGCTGGTCACGACGCCGGAAGAAGCCCGTGAGGCGCTGAACCGCATCGAAATGGCCGTGGAACGGCTTTCCGTCGCAAATCCGATCAGCAAGACGGCGTAATCATGGCTCAGGATAACGGTATCAAGCACTTCCTCGATCTGTCTTCCGTCCCGGGAAGCGAATTGCGCTCCATCCTTGAGGATGCAAAGGTGCGCAAGGCGCGCCTGAAGGCGGGCGAGATTGAAAAGCCATTTGCCGGCAAGGTGCTGGCGATGATTTTCGAAAAGCCGTCGACACGCACCCGCGTGTCGTTCGATGTCGGCATGCGCCAGCTCGGCGGTGAAACGCTGATGCTCACGGGCTCGGAAATGCAGCTCGGCCGCAGCGAGACCATCGCCGATACGGCGAAGGTCCTGTCGCGCTATGTGGATGCGATCATGATCCGCACCACATCGCATGACCGCATGCTGGAACTGGCCGAATATGCGACCGTTCCGGTCATTAATGCATTGACCGACGACACCCACCCTTGTCAGATCATGGCCGACGTTCTTACATATGAGGAACATCGCGGCTCGATCAAAGGCAAAACCTTTGCCTGGATGGGGGACGGCAACAACGTCCTGCATTCGCTTGTGGAAGCCGCGGCGCGGTTTGACTTCAACGTCAATATCGCGACGCCGGAAGGCAGCGAGCCAAACCAGCACTTTATTGACTGGGCCAGGGCGCACGGTGCGGACATCATGTCCACGACAGACCCGGAGAAAGCGGCAAGCGGTGTGGATTGCATCGTGACCGACACCTGGGTTTCGATGGGACAGGAAGACCGCGCCCGTGGACACAATGTGTTCATGCCCTATCAGGTCAATGCGAGGCTGATGGCGCAAGCTGATCCGAAGGCGCTCTTCATGCATTGCCTGCCTGCGCATCGCGGGGAGGAAGTGACCAACGAAGTGATCGACGGGCCGCAATCGGTCGTGTTCGACGAAGCCGAAAACAGGCTCCACGCCCAGAAGGCCATTCTGGCCTGGTGCCTGCAAGGCGCGTGATTGGAGTTTTCTGTGGCTGAGGATACCAGCAACATTCATATCGAAGCCGAAAACGGCCAGTCGGGTCCCAAGCTCGATCTGGGTGATTTCGGCTTTGCAGGCGACAATGCGGTCGTGCCCTTCCAGGTGGAAGGGCTTGATGTGCGCGGTCGCGCGGTTCAGCTTGGCACGAGCATCGACGCCATTCTGAAACGGCATAAATATCCCGAGGAAGTGGCCCGCCTGCTGGCTGAGGCGACGGTTCTGACCGTTTTGCTCGGCACTTCGCTCAAATTCGAAGGCAAGTTCATCTTCCAGACCCAGTCCGACGGTCCGGTGGACATGCTGGTGGTGGATTTCAGCACGCCGCATGCTGTGCGCGCCTATGCGCGTTTTGATGATGAGCGTCTGAAAGACGCCATTGCCGCTGGCAAGACAGAGCCGGAAGAGCTGCTCGGTCGCGGCACGCTGGCCTTCACGGTGGATCAGGGCGCCTATATGCAGCGCTATCAGGGCATCGTGGCGCTTGACGGCTCGACGCTGGAAGAAATCGCGACGACTTATTTCCGCCAGTCGGAACAGATCCCGACCGATCTGAAGCTCAGCGTCGCCAAGCTGGTCGAACGGGGTGCCGATGGCAAGCTCGTCGAACAATGGCGCGCTGGCGGACTGATCATCCAGTTCCTGCCGGAATCGGAACTGCGCGCGCGCATTCCCGATCTGCCGGGCGGGGACGGCGACGACAATGAAGCCGTGCATCATCCGGTGGATGACGCCTGGGATGAGGCGCGGTCGCTGGTTGGAACCATCGAAAGCTCGGAACTGACCGATCCGACGATTGGCTCTGAGCGGCTGCTCTATCGCCTGTTCCATGAACGCGGCGTGCGCGTTTTCAACGCCATCAAGGTGGTGGATGAATGCTCCTGCTCGCGTGAGAAAATCCAGGGTGTTCTCGCTGGTTTCACCGCCGAGGAAATTCAGGACAGCATCGAGAACGGCAAGGTTTCGGTGACCTGCGAATTCTGCTCAACGAGCTACGAGTTCGATCCCGCGCTGTTTGCGAAGTAATAAATGAGAATAATGAAAAGCCGGGGCGGTTCAGGAGAGCCGCCCCGGCTTTTTTACGTCTTGTGGTGCAGTTGCGGCTCGGCTTGGCTTAATTCAGCGTGCGGCGCTGCTCGGGCACATCCAGCGAGAAAGCCGGAATATCCACTTCGAATGTGTTGCCGGTCGGGTTTTGCATCTGATAACGGCCAACCATCACGCCGGACGATGTGGTCAGCGGGCAGCCAGACGAATACTGGAACGAGTCACCCGGATCGAGAACGGGCTGTTCGCCCACGACACCGGCTCCGCGCACTTCCTCGACGCGGCCATTGGCGTCGGTAATCTGCCAGTAGCGCGAGCGCAGCTGCACCGTGTCGGACGAATTATTGGCGATTGTAATGCGATAGCCCCAGACATAGCGATTGTCTTCGGGAGCCGACTCTTCTTCCAGATAAAACGGCTCAACCGTTATTTCGATCCCCTGCGTCACCGCCCTATACATCGCATCCGCCTTTATCATGTGCCTGATGTCCACCTATCGCCAAAGTTGCGTTGGAGGTCAACGCGAAGCGGTAATCTGGACAGGGTCAGCGAGGTAGATTTTCTGCGTTTGGATCGTTCTTGCGGGGGATTGCAGCGAAAAGGTCACATTTTTTAAGACGAAACACCGTCTTTTGCATGATCCCGAGATGCTTCAGGATGAAAATGGACAGAAATCGAGCTGATTATCCGGCCCGATTCCATTGAGCCGGATAATCACTTGTCTGTATTTAGCGAACCGCTGCCTTCAGCGCTTCTTCGACGTCTTCCATGAGATCGTCGGTATCTTCAAGGCCGACCGAAATGCGCAGCACGCCATCGGAAATGCCCAGCTCGGCCTTGGCCTCATCGCTGAGGTTCTTGTGCGTCGTGGTGGCCGGATGGGTGATCAGGCTCTTGGCGTCACCCAGATTGTTGGAGATGCTGAACACCTGCAGCGCATTTTCGAACTTGAACGCGGCTTCCTTGCCGCCTTCCAGTTCCAGCGCAATCAGGGTCGAACCGCCGGTCATCTGCTTGGCGATGATATCCGCCTGCGGATGGTCGGCGCGGCCCGGATAGATGACGCGCTTGACGCCCGGCTTGCCTGCGAGAACATCGGCAACGGCAGCCGCCGACTGCGTCATCTGGCGCACGCGCACGGACAGCGTTTCCAGACCCTTCAGCATGATCCATGCATTGAACGGGCTCATACCGGGACCGGTGTGGCGATAATAGTCCTGAAGCGTGTTCTCGACCCATTCGCGGTCCGACAGCACGATGCCGCCAAGGCAGCGGCCCTGACCGTCAATATGCTTGGTGGTCGAATAGACGACGATATGCGCGCCAAGCTCCAGCGGCTTCTGGTAAAGCGGGGTCGCGAAGACATTGTCGACGATGAGCTTCGCACCGGCTTCATTGGCCACCTGGGCCACGGCGGCGATGTCGATGATTTCGAGCGTCGGGTTCGACGGGCTTTCGAGGAACATCACCTTGGTGTTCGGGCGAACGGCGGCTTTCCAGTTTGCGATATCCGAGCCGTCGACGATCGAGATTTCCACGCCATAGCGCGGCAGCAGGGTCTCGACGATATAACGACACGAGCCGAATACGGCGCGCGCGGAAATCACATGATCACCCGCCTGCACCTGACACAGAATGGCGGCGGCGACAGCAGCCATGCCGGAAGCCGTGGCACGGCCTTCCTCGGCGCCTTCCAGTGCGCACATGCGCTTTTCGAACATGTCCGTGGTGGGGTTGGCATAACGCGAATAGATGAAACCCGGATTTTCGCCCTTGAAGCGCGCTTCGGCGGCTTCGGCATCGGGGTAGAGGAAACCCTGCGTGAGGAACATCGCTTCCGACATTTCGGCGAAACCGGAGCGGAGCGAACCGGCATGCACGAGCTGTGTCGCGGGGCGGAACTTGCGGGTAGTCTCAGTCGTCATTTTTCCAACCTGTCAAAAGCTGGTCGGCCGGGACGCCCAAAAGCGTTTAGTGGCATCTCGGCGGCCAATAAAAAACCGGCCCAAAAGGCCGGTAACGAACCGCGGCCCTTTTTAGCGAATTCTTTAACGTGGCTGCAAGCCGGCCGGCCAAATCACCACGGAACACATTTTCCTTATGCCTGTTGTGCAAGGTCGTCAATGCTAGAAGAACCAGATTCGCGGAAAAGCCTGCCTCGTTGGTTTGCAATTGAGTTCGATTCCTGCGGAAAACCCCGTTTCTCCGGGCGCGAAGGGTTGGCATCGGGCCTTTGAGTGGTCAAAGGTCTTTTGAAGAATTGCTCAGACTATGGAGTACGAGGTCGATGGCGCAAAGAGATGCGGGAATTCTGGCGGATGCGGATATCGCTGCGCTGTTCGAAAGCGGTTTGCTGGCTTCGCCGCGCCCATTGGATGCCGACCAGATCCAGCCTGCGAGCCTCGATCTTCGCCTTGGCGCAAAGGCCTATCGCGTGCGCGCCTCCTTCATGCCGGGTCCGGGCACGCCGGTCATCGACAAACTCGAGCGCCTCAAGCTGCATGAGATCGACCTGACCGCAGGCGCGGTTCTCGAAACCGGCTGCGTCTATATCGTGCCGTTGTTGGAAAGCCTTTCGCTGTCGCCGGAACTGTCGGCTTCCGCCAATCCGAAAAGCTCGACCGGTCGTCTCGATATCTTCACCCGCGTGATTGTTGATGGCGCGCAGGAATTCGACAAGGTGCCTGCCGGTTACAAGGGGCCGCTTTATCTGGAAGTCAGCCCGCGCACCTTCCCGATTGTTGCGCGCACCGGTTCGCGCCTGTCGCAGATCCGCTTCCGCAAGGGCCGTGCCCAGCTGGATGAGGCGGAACTCGCCGCGCTGCACGATTCCGAGACGCTGGTGGCTGCTGAAATGCCGAATATTTCCGGCGGTGGCATTGCGCTCTCCGTCGATCTTTCCGGTGGTCCGGACAGGCTGATCGGCTATCGCGGCAAGCATCACACGGCCGTTGTCGATGTGGACAAGCGCGCCGCCAATGATGTGCTCGATTTCTGGGAGCCGATCTATGATCGCGGCGCACGCGAACTGGTGCTCGACCCGGATGAATTCTATATCCTCGTCTCGCGTGAAGCCGTGCATGTGCCGCCGCTCTACGCCGCAGAGATGACGCCTTTCGATCCGCTGGTCGGTGAGTTCCGCGTTCATTATGCGGGCTTCTTCGATCCGGGCTTCGGCCATAGTGCTGCTGGCGGCACGGGCAGCCGCGCGGTTCTCGAAGTGCGCAGCCATGAAGTGCCGTTCATTCTGGAACATGGCCAGATCGTCGGTCGCCTTGTCTATGAGCATATGCTGAACCGCCCGAAGGCGCTTTACGGCACCGATCTTGGTTCCAACTATCAGGCGCAGCAGTTGAAGCTTTCCAAGCATTTTCGTTGACGGCACGAGTAACTCCGCGCAGATATGTGACAAGGGCGGAGGAGAGCGACTGACGTGGCAAACGGAACGGGATTGGATACAAGCCGAAGGCCGGATTTACAAAACGCGCAAGGCGAAGCTCAGCCACGCAGGCTGTCGGTTGGCATTGTCGCGCTGCCGGGTTTTACGCTGACGGCGCTGAGCCTGTTCCTCGATCCCTTCCGTCTGGCTGCCGATGATCGTGACAAGAGCCGCCAGATCCGTTGCGCCTGGAAAATCTGTACGCTGTCCGGCGATCCGGTTGCGTCCAGCTCCGGCATGGTGATCGAGCCGACGGCTCCCATCGGCGAACTCGACGAATGCGATTATGTCGCCGTCGTCGGTGGGGTGCTTGCCCAGTATCGGCCACGCCAGCAGGCATTGATCGATCTCATCAAGCGCGCCGACAAGCGCGGCAAGACCGTTGTGGGGCTTTGCACCGCCGCTTTCCTGCTTGCCGAGGGCAGCCTGCTCGAAGACCGCAATTGCTGTGTGAACTGGTTCCACCGCGACGATTTTCTCGACCTGTTCGACGGCTATACCGCCGACACGACCAGCCTTTTCCACCGCAGCGGACGGCACTATACCTGCGCGGGCGGACTGGGAGCGGCGTCGCTGGCTCTCTCGATCATCCAGAACGAGATTTCCGAAGAATTGGCGCGCAAGAGTGCGTCGATCCTGATGATCCCTTACGAGCTGGTTCGTTCCGAACAGCCCGCGCTCAGCTTCAACGGCGTGCGCTCGCCGATGATCCGCAAGGCCATCCGCATTTTCGAGGAAACGCTGGAAGACCCGGTGCCGATGATCGATGTGGCGCGCAGGCTTGGCATCTCGGTGCGGCAAATGGAGCGCGGCTTCCGGCTGGCGCTGGAACGCACGGCCTTCGAAGTGCGCGAAGAATTGCGCGTCAAGAAGGCAAAGGAACTGCTGGCCGAAACAGGATTGTCGCTTCTGGAAGTGGCCGTCGCCAGCGGCTTTACCGATACGCGCAGCATGAACCGGTCCTTCTCGCGCCAGAAGCAGAAGGCTCCACGCGATTATCGTAAGCAAAGATAGAGCCTGTTCCAAAAGTCGCCCTGTGTGGCTGCAAATGGCAATTTTCTACGTTCCGGTGCTCACCTACCTTTAAGTACGCTGCGCTCTGGTACTCGAAAATCACCATTTTTTCGCACACATGCCGCTTTTTGATTCAGGCTCTCTAGGTTCAGACGCTGAAAACTTGCGGATGTCATCATCACAGCCTATGTCTTGCGCGATGAATCTGTCCGCATGGCGGCAATCGAGACGCAGGAGAGTTGCATGTCTGATGGTGTAAACCGTTTTCTTGGCGATACGCCTGCTCGCATCATTGTCAAGCTGGTGCTGATCTCGCTGGTGGTCGGCGTTGTCATGAGCGCGTTCCACTGGACGCCCTATGACATTCTGTGGGGCATTCGCGATTTCTTCCTGCGCCTGTGGAATATGGGCTTCTCCGCTGTTGCCCGTTTTGCGGATTATCTCATTTTGGGCGCAGCCGTTGTCATCCCTGCCTTTATTTTGCTCCGTATCCTCAGCTATCGCAAATAGCAGATATTGGCAGCAGGTTAGGAGCATTTCCAGCAAAAGTGCGAAGCGGTTTTGCGTTGGACAATGCGGCAAATAAAGACATTCGGACGATGCAGCAAAAACAAGGATTTATGCTTTCCCGGCGTGGCTTTCTGGTGCTGGCCGGGGGTGCGGTTTCGCTCTCCGCCTTGCCGTTCGGTGCGGCGGAAGCGGCGACGAATGTGGTGAGCGCCGGCGATCCCACCGGGCTTTTCAACGCCATCCGCAAGTCACATGGCCTTTCGATGATGGCGACCGACTCCAAGCTGGAACAGGCTGCGCTTTATCAAGCAAAGCGCATGGCAAGCTATGGCAAGATCGGCCACAGCGTGGGCTGGGGCAATGGGTTCGTTGCGCGGTTGCGTCAGGCGGGCATTCGCGGGCCAGCGGCTGAAAACGTCGCATCCGGCCAGTCGAGCACCGAGGCGGTATTCGATGCCTGGATGAAATCGCCCGGCCATCGCAAGAATATGCTCGATCCCACATTCAGCCATTACGGCCTTGCCTGGGCAACGCCGGAAAACAAGCCCAATCGGATTTATTGGGCGATGATGCTGGGCCTCTGACACTGCAGTGCAGCTCGTGATTTCTCCTGACAGATAGCTGTCAGGAGCTGCGACAATCTATTGGCCGAATTTTCTGTAGTTTCGAGCGATTCCAGAGTAGACGTTCTCGAACAACAGGCATGAATTCGGGGACAGTTGACTATGGATCAGTCGCAGCGCGTTGGAAGCGTTACGAGGCCGTTCGATGTGACGCATCGCATGGTCATGCTGATCGCTATTCCCATGACACTTGCCGCCGTCACGACGCCGCTTCTGGGCCTCGTCGATATGGGCGTGGTCGGCCAAGTGGGCAAGGCCGAGCTGATCGGCGGATTGGCCATCGGCGCGCTGGTCTTCGACTTCCTGCTATCCATGTTCAATTTCCTGCGCTCCGGCACCACCGGTCTGGTGGCGCAGGCCATGGGTGCTGAAGACGCCGTCGAAGAACAGGCGATCTTCTGGCGCGCCATCATCATCGCTGTCGCAGCTGGCGTGCTGATGATCCTGACACTGCCGCTGACACTGGCGGCGGCCTCGAGCTTCATGCATCCGACAAGCGCAACCCAGGAAGCCATGGCGACCTATGTGTCGATCCGTATGCTGGCGGCCCCGGTTGCTCTCATCAATTACTCCGTTCTGGGGCTGGTGCTCGGGCGCGGGCATGGGTTGCTCGGCCTTGGCCTTCAGGTTCTGCTCAACGGCATCAACATTGTGCTGTGCATTGTTCTCGGTCTGGAACTCGGCTGGGGTGTGACGGGCGTGGCATGGGCCACGGTCACCGGCGAAACGGTCGCGGCGGTTGTCGGCCTTTTTCTGGTGGTCCGGCATTTCCGCAAGGACGCAACCAAGCGCCCGAGCCGCCAGCGCATTTTCCAGAAGGAAGGCATTGTGCGCATGTTCGCGGTCAATCGCGATATCATGATCCGCTCCTTCCTGCTTTTGACGGCTTTTGCCTTCTTCACACGGGCGGGTTCCGATCTCGGACCGGTGACGCTTGCGGCCAATGCCGTGCTGATGAATTTCTTCCTCGTGGCAGGCTTTTTCCTGGATGGCATGGCCGCCGCCGCCGAACAGATTGTCGGGCGGTCCATTGGCGCGCGCTATAGCCCGGCCTTTGTGCGCGGCGCGAAGCTGACCTTTGTCTGGGGGCTGGTGATGGCGAGCATCATCGCCTTCGCGCTTCTGGTTTTCGGTGACCCAATCATCGGCCTCTTGTCCAAAGCCGAGGATGTGCATGCCGAGGCGCTCAAATATCTGCCATGGGCCGCACTGACCGGTATGACCGGGCTGCTCGCCTTCCATATGGACGGTGTCTATATTGGGGCCACATGGTCGCGCGACATGCGCAACATGATGTTCCTGTCGCTGGCTTTCTTCATGGCCGTGCTTTATGCGGCAAAGCCCGCGATGGGCAATCACGGGCTTTGGCTGGCGCTCAATCTGTTCCTGTCGGTACGCGGCATCACGCTTCTGGCGATGCTGCCGCGCCGTTACAGGCTGGAATTCACGAGATAATCAGGCGGGCAACTGACGCGCTGCCCAGTCTTTTGTGTCGCGGTCGCGCAGCTCGGTGATATTGGCAACGCCTTCGCGTTTGACCGCTGCCGACAGCCCGCGCAGGATATCACTTGGCAAGCCGGGGCCGCGATAGATGAGCCCCGTATAAAGCTGCACCAGATCTGCTCCGGCCTTGATCTTGGTCAGGGCAGTTTCAGCGCTGTCGATGCCGCCAACGCCGATCAGCGGCATGTCGGGGCCGACGCGCTCACGCATGCGGGCCAGCACTACGGTTGACCGTTCGAACAACGGCGCACCGGAAAGTCCGCCGGTTTCATCACGGTTTTCGGCGTTTTTCAGCCCCGTGCGCGACAGGGTCGTGTTGGAAACGATGATCCCGTCCAGCTTCTGCTCGGTGGCCTCGGCGGCAATATCGTCCAGTTCCTCATCGGCCAGATCAGGTGCGATTTTGAGGAAGACCGGACGCTTCAGCGTGCACATGCTGCCTTCTTCGTTACGCGCTTCCAGCACGCGGCTCAAAAGCTCGCGCAAACTGTCGCGCGCCTGAAGATTGCGCAGGCCCGGCGTGTTGGGCGAAGAAATATTGACGGTGAAATAGCGCGCCAGCTGGTAGAACCGGCGAATGCCCGCCACGTAATCGGCGAAGCGATCTTCCGCATCCTTGTTGGCGCCGATATTGACACCGACAATGCCGCTCTTGCCTGCGCGCTGCGACAGGCGCTTGAAAGCGGCCTCGTGGCCTTCATTGTTGAAGCCGAGGCGATTGATGACGGCCTTGTCATCCACGAGGCGGAAAATGCGCGGACGCGGATTGCCGCTTTGCGGGCGCGGCGTGATGGTGCCGATTTCGGTGAAGCCGAAGCCGAGCTTCAAAAGCGCATCCGGCACTTCGGCATTCTTGTCATAGCCGGCGGCCATGCCGAGCGGATTGGGAAACTGCAATCCCGCAACCTTCACGGACAATGCGGGGTCGCTCGGCGCGTTGCAGCTTACGAGCCCGGTCTTGAGCCCGGCAATGGACAGGCCATGCGCCTGTTCGGCGTCGAAAGAGAAGAGGGCGCGTCGGCCGAGAGTTTCAAAAAGTCCGCTCATTCGTCTTTCAGCTCCGGGAAAATATGAAGTCCGTCATTATCGAGTGGCAGAGGCTCGACAGTCACGACCGCATCAAGCGGAAGGTCCGCATAGAGATGAGGAAAAAGCGCGCCGCCGCGCGAGGCCTCATATTTAAGGTTTTCACCAAGACGGGTCGCGTCCACGCTCACAAGAACCAAGTTGTTCTGGTGCGCAAAATGCTTAGCTGCCGTTTCGCGCACCTGTGTTGCAGTAGAGAAATGGATATAGCCATCGGCAATATCAACCGGCGCGCCCGTAAAGCTTCCCGCCTTTTCCGCTTGCGCCCAGAGTTCGCGCGGGGCGATCTTGTAGATGATCTTGTTGGTCATGGCTGCTCTCTAGACCGAAATTGTCAGGAAATCAAAGACCCAAAGCATTTCCAGCAAAAGTGCGAAGCGTCTACATGGGGAAATCAGTCCACTGGACTGATTTCTGATCCCGCTTCGATGCGCGGGATAATGCGTAAAAGCAAACACCTGAAACGGTTTGCATGATTTCGTTCTTAATTGGAACCGCTACAGGTGTTCGATTTTCGTCGCAAAGCTCCCATATGATGACAGGAAGCCAAAGGGAGATCGGATTATGTCGAACAAAAACACCTTTTTTGCTGCGCGTCCCGTCATCCGCAGTCTGGCGGCGGTGGCTCTGGTTGCGCCGGTTCTAACCGCATCCGGAGCAGTGGCGCAGGAAAGTGGCCGTTATCGTCTCGAACAGACCGAAACCGGCTATGTGCGTCTCGATACCAAGACCGGCGCGATTTCTGTTTGCACTGAACAGTCGCAGGGCCAGATGATCTGCAAGATGGCGACGGAAGATCGCGAGGCTTATGAAAACCATCTGGCGGATTTGCAGGATCGCGTGAAAGTGCTGGAAGACCGGCTGGCTGCCATCGATCAGAAGGGCAGCGGCAACACGGCATCTAGCTTGCCGAGTGAGCAGGAATTCGAACAATCCATGAGCTATATGGAGCGTTTTATGCGCCGTTTCATGGATATTGCCAAGAGTTTCGAGAGCGAGCCGGAAAAGCCCGCCGAAACAACGCCGACACCGCCCGGTGGGCGAACCTGATCAGGACTGAATAGCAAAAAGGCGCCGAATGGCGCCTTTTCCGTATGTGGCTCTAGGCTGCGAAGCGCTTTGTCGCTTCGATCAGCTCATGCACGATGCCCGGCTCGGTCACGGCATGGCCGCTATCCTCGACGATCTTCAGGTCGGCTTCCGGCCACAGTTTCTTGAGCTGCCATGCATTGATGAATGGCGTGCAGATATCGTAGCGGCCATGCACGATCACGCCCGGAATATGCCGGATACGCTCGACATTGCGCAAAAGCTGGTCGTCGGAATCGAGGAAGCCGCGATTCTGGAAATAGTGGCATTCGATGCGCGCAAAGGCGATTGCATATTCATCCGCGCCGAAGGCATCCACGCGTGATGGGTCGGGCAGAAGCGAGATCACCGAGCCTTCCCAGCGCGCCCAGCGACGGGCGGCTTCCAGCTGCACTTTCGGGTCACGGTCCGTCAGGCGCTTGTAATAGGCGGCAATCATGTCGCCGCGCTCGGCTTCCGGAATATGGTCCTGATAGGCTTCGAAGTGATCCGGGAAAATGATGCTGGCGCCGTTGGTATACATCCAGTCGATTTCGAACCGGCGCAGCATGAAGATGCCGCGCAACACCGCTTCCGACACGCGCTCCGGGTGGGTCTGGGCATAAGCAAGGCCAAGCGTCGAACCCCAGGAGCCGCCGAACACCTGCCATTTGTCGATGCCAAGATGCGCGCGGATATGCTCCATATCGGCCACGAGATCCCAGGTGGTGTTTTCGCGCAATTCGGCATGGGGCGTGGAGCGACCGCAACCGCGCTGGTCGAACAGGATGATGCGATAGCGCTCCGGATCGTGCAGGCGGCGCATGGCGGGCGTGATGCCGCCGCCGGGGCCGCCGTGAATCATGATCACCGGCTTGCCATCCGGGTTGCCGCACTGCTCAACATGGATGCGATGCAGCGGTGACACCTGCAGCATCTCTTCCTTGAAGGGTTCAATCTCGGGATAAAGCGTATTGCGCGTCATGAAATGCCTTCTGGTTCCCGCCCTCTGCTCACGTGTCTGGCGGGGCCTGTGTTTTTAATTGCCGGCGCAACCCTACCACACAATGCGGCCACATGGCGGCAATGAGAAATGCGAAAACACGTTAGCAACGTGATTTTTGGTTGCTCAGGATAAAAATAGGCATAAAAACTTAGTGTCTGTTCCAAAAGTGGCCATCCCGGTCTGCAAATGGCAATTTCTCCGCTTCCGGTGCTCACGTACCCAAATGTACGCTGCGCTCCGGTTCTCGAAATCACCATTTTCGCCACGGCCTGACCCTTTTTGATTCAGACACTGAGGGGTCGCATTGGATGCACCGCACGGGGAGGAACCACTTGAAATTGGCGCGCGAGGCACATGCACTTTATCATCGCTGACGATCACCCGCTTTTCCGCGGCGCATTGAGACAGGTTCTCTCGGGACAATCCGAAAACGTGGAGATTGTCGAAGTTGGCGATTTCGATGCTGTCAGGAAACTGGTTGCCGAACGCGACGATATTGACCTTCTGTTGCTCGATCTGACGATGCCCGGTGGCGCAGGTCTTTCAGGACTGGTCGCGCTGAAGGCGCTGCAACCGGCCCTGCCGGTGGTGATCGTTTCCGCCACGGATGACGCCGCCACCATCCATCATGCGGTGGAACTGGGCGCATCGGGCTTCATTTCCAAATCGGCCAGTATGGAAACCATCGGCGAAGCGGTTCGCACCGTGCTGGCAGGCGATATCTGGACGCCGGAAGGTATCGATCTCGATCACCCGAAAGACCCGGAAATCGAAGGGCTGATTGCGCGCCTGCGCACGCTGACGCCGCAGCAGACCCGTGTGCTGACCATGCTTGCCGAAGGTCTCCTCAACAAGCAGATCGCCTATGAGCTGAGCGTGTCGGAAGCGACCGTCAAGGCGCATGTTTCGGCTGTGTTGCAGAAGCTAGGCGTCGATAGCCGCACGCAGGCCGTCATTCTGCTGTCGCGCATCGGCAATGATGTAATCAGCAGCTGATCCGATTATTGCGCAGCCGTCTGTGACGAGCTTCTATCCTGTCGCGCATGATAGAAATGCGATAGCAGCGAGCGCAGGGCCGCCGGACGAAGCGGCTTGTTCAACAGGGTAATATTCTCTTCCTCGGCGCGCTGGCGCACTTCCTTGGATCGGTCGGCGGTCAGCAATATGGCCGGTATTTCCGTTTTGAAATGCTCACGCGTGTAGCCGATCATGTCGATCCCGTTTTCGTGGATCAGGTGATAATCCGCAACGATCACATCCGGCGCGGTGCTGCGATTGGCGCAGAAAGCCCTCAACGCCGCTCCGCTGCGCAGCGTCGTCACGTTGCAGCCCCAGCCGGAAAGCAGCGTTTCCATGCCGGATAGAATATCGGCATCGTTGTCGATGCACAGTACGTCTAGGCCGGTCAGTTCCAGCGCGCGTGCATGGCCGCGACGGCTCCTGGTTTCCGCCACCGGAACCGGCTCGTTTGAGACGGGAATGCGCAAGGTGAACGTGGTGCCTTTGCCCTGAACCGAGCGCACCGACAGCGGAAATGCCAGCAGCCGGGCAATGCGGTCAACGATGGACAGGCCAAGCCCCAACCCTTCCGCCTCGCGCATGCCTTCATCAAGGCGGGTGAATTCACGGAAAACGAGCTTGAGCTTGTGTTGTGGAATGCCGATGCCGGTGTCGAGCACCTGCAATTCGACAAACGCGCCGCGCCGCCGGACGCCGAGCAGCATGCCGCCGCTGCGGCTATATTTGATCGAATTGGAAACGAGGTTCTGGATCAGGCGGCGCAACATGTTGCGGTCGGTCTTCACGACGATGCTCGACGGCACCACGCGCAGTTTCAGCGCTTTCTTGCGTGCCAGCGGCGTGAAATCAGTTGCAATCTGGGTCAGCAACTTGTCCAGCCGGAACACCGAGACTTCCGGCTTCAGCGCCCCCGTATCGAGGCGCGAAATATCCAGCACCATGCCCAGAATGGCCTCGACCGCCTCCAGCGAGGAATCGATGTTGCGGGCAAATTCGCTGGTTTCAGAACGCCCCAGTTTTTCCGACAGCGCGGTGGAATAGAGGCGGGCGGCATTGAGCGGTTGCAGAATGTCGTGGCCAGCGGCAGCGAGAAAGCGCGTCTTGCCGAGATTGGCCTCTTCGGCAGCAGCCTGCGCACGCGCCAGCTCCTGGTTCACATGCGTCAGCTCCGCTGTGCGGTCGGCCACACGCTGTTCCAGCATTTCGGCGGCTTTCTGGCGCATCAGGTCCGCTTCGACAGCGGCGGTGATGTCGGTATAGGTCGCGACGATGCCGCCATCCGGCATTGGATTGGACTGGATTTCCAGGGTCTTGTCGGTGGATTTCATTTTCATGCGCAACGGCTTGCGGCTGGCCGTCAGCGAATGAATGACATTGGCGCGCATATTGAAGGCGATGTCTTCGCGACGGGTCAGATGCTCGACGATTTCCGAAACCGGTATGCCGACCTGCATCACCTCGTCGGGCAGGTTGAGCAGGGTGCGGAACTGGCGGTTCCAGAAGGCCAGCCGGAAGTCCTTGTCGAACACCGTGATGCCCTGTTCCATCTGGTCAAGCGCGATCTGCAGCAGATCGCGGTTTTGTTGAAGCGCAGCGGAAGCATCGTCAAGCAGCTGGCGCGCATCCCGCCCGGAAGCATCGTTGCGTTGCAAAAGCAGCGACAGAACAAGCCGCGCCGACGCCGTGCCGACCGCCGTGCCGAGCAATTGTTCGGCATAGCGGATCAGGGGCGTGTCCACCGTCATGCCCGGATCGAGCCTGCGTTGTTCATGGCCTTCAAATCGCAGGAAGGCGCGCTCGACACGCTCGGAGCCGAGATAGCGCGCCATGGTGGCTTTCAGTTCGGCGACAGTGACTGTGGTGCGGAAGCGCTTCAGGGTTGGCGCGGCGATGGAATAGCGCGGCAGGAAGATGCTGGCCTGAATGCGCTCCAGCGGCGTTGAGGCGCGCGACAGCGAACCGAGAATATAGAACAGCGTATTGGCGGCAAGGCTCCAGATCACGCCATTGGTCAGCGGCAGCGCATCGGTGCCGAACAACGCTTCGGGGCGCAGCGCCGTGAAGCCGAGAAAACCGTCGCGCAAGATGGCGGCGTCTTCGGGCGCCATGGTGGGCAGCAGCAGTGTATAGGCCCAGACGAGGAAGCCGGCCGAGAGGCCAAGCATCGCGCCGCGCCCGTTGGCATTGCGCCAGAACAGGCCGCCGATGAAGGCCGGCGCAAATTGCGCAATAGCCGCAAAGGACACAAAGCCGATCGAGGCGAGATGGATGTTGTTGGAGGTGAAACGATAATAGGCGAAGGCGAGCGCCAGAATGGCGATGATTGTCACGCGCCGTGTATTGAGAATGACCTTGGTGAGGTCAGGCTGTTCGGCGGGATGGCGCTTGGCCATGCTGCGGATGAAAAGCGGCAGCACGAGATGGTTGGAAATCATGATCGAAAGCGCCACGCAGGCGACGATCACCATGGCGGTTGCAGCGGACAATCCGCCGAGGAAGGCAATGAGCGCCATCCAGTGCGCTTCGGCGGCAAGCGGCAGGGCCAGCACGTAAAGGTCGCCGCTGACCGTGTTGCCGAGCGTCATCACGCCGATCAATGCAATCGGAAAGACGAAGATATTGATCAGCACCAGATAGACCGGGAACAGCCAGGATGCGGTGCGCAGCTCCTTGTCGCTGCGGCTTTCAACAACCGTGACGTGGAACTGGCGCGGCAGCATGATGATGGCCGCAGCACTGAGAGCCGTCTGGATGATCCAGGTGCCGATGGAGGTCTGGTAGTGGAAGGCCTTCAGCGCATCCGTGGATTGGGAAACCTGGCTGATGAGCTGCGAGGGCGAGCCGAACAGAAAGAAGGTGCAGGCGAGACCGACCGTCAGGAATGCACAGAGCTTGATGACGGATTCCACCGCAATGGCGAGGATCAGCCCGTTCTGGTGTTCGGTCGCATCCGTATGGCGCGTGCCGAACAGGATCGCGAAGACGGCCAGCACGGCAGCGACAGCCAGCGAAATATCTCCGAAGATGAAAGCCGGTGGCGCGACGGTGCGGCCATAATGGTCCATCACCAGCCCGACACTGCCGGCCACGGCTTTCAGCTGCAAGGCGATATAGGGGATCGACCCAACCGCGGCGATGCAGGTGGCGAGCGACGCCACGCCGAAACTCTTGCCGTAACGGGCGGCCAGAAAATCGGCGATGGAGGTGATGCGCTCCGCCTTGGCCAGCCGCACGATATGGCGCAGCAGCCGGTTGCCAAGCGTGAAAACCAGAATGGGGCCGATATAGATGCCGAGAAACTCCAGTCCGCGCTGGGCGGACAGGCCGACCGAGCCGAAAAAAGTCCAGGACGTGCAATAAACCGCGAGGCTCAGCGCATAGACATAGGGACGAGGCGCACTGTTCCAGCGCGACGATCTGCGGTCACCGATACTGGCGACAGCAAAGAGAAGCAGCAGATACAAGAAGGCAGCGCCGATGATTCCCCAGCCTTGCATAGGCGGTTTTATTCCTCTCCCAGGTCTTCAAGTCTGTTTGACGCAAGCACTTTCACGCCATGCACGCAAGAATATTGATGGAAAACGGGATGTTTTACCGGCGGATACACGTGTTTATCTTTTCTTTGAAGATTTTCGAATACAAACTGCGAGCACATCCTGAAAAGTGTGAAACGGTTTTCGGATGGGATGTGCGTGAAAACAAATATTTGGAGCGGCGATCTGATGCAATCGGATCGAAATGCGCTCTGAGAGTGTGTCGGGATATGTGCGGTTTCGCAAAGATTGTGGAATCGTTCCTCTCTCGTCAATTGAATACAGTATAGTTTGATAGAACGGTTCTTCGAGCCTCCCCCAGTCAGGAGCAGTTCTATCGTTCACCGTCAGAGCTATCTGACGCCAGATTAATTCGACGAGCGCACGGCAACAACGACGGCCCGGTTATGCAGTCGCACTCGTGAGGGAGACAGGCTAATGTTGAAAGAATTCAGGGAATTCGCTCTCAAGGGCAATATGGTCGATCTGGCCATCGGTGTGATCATTGGCGGTGCTTTCGGTGGCCTCGTCAATTCCATCGTCAACGATATCATCATGCCGATCATCGGTCTGATTACCGGCGGTATCGACTTCTCGAACATGTTCATCCAGCTTGCCGGTGAGCCGAAGACCACCTTGGCCGCCGCTCGTGAAGCCGGTGCGACCGTTGCTTATGGTAACTTCGTCACCCTGCTGATCAATTTCCTGATCATCGCCTGGGTTCTGTTCCTCGTCGTCAAGGGCATGAACCGCATGAAGAAGAAGGAAGAAGCAAAGCCTGAGCCGGAAGCCCCGCGCGAGGAAGTGCTGCTGACGGAAATCCGCGATCTGCTTTCCAAGAAGGCCTGATCGGGATTTTTTCTTTCGGTATTGTAAAGCGGAGCCTGCAAAGGCTCCGTTTTCTTTTGGGCATTCATCAATACCGATGATCGGATCATCACAAAATGCCGAGTGATTTTGTGGTCGGGTCTTGCTAAGGCCGATATACACATACCAAGCAGCGCAGGATCATCATGACACTTTTAGCCAGTCTCCGCCGCGAAGCAGCGCAAGCGCCAGAAAGCGGCATTGTCGCCGTTGCCAATCATGGCCGAGGCCGCGAGGGTCTTATTCCGTTGTGGGTCGGCGAGGGCGATCTGCCGACACCAGATTTCATTCGCGATGCGGCACAGAAGAGCATCACCGACGGCGAGACCTTCTATACCTGGCAGGCCGGTATTCCCGAACTGCGCGAGGCGCTGGCCCGTTATCATGCGCGTCACTTCCCGCTGCCCCTGAAGCCGGAGAATTTCTATGTCACCGGTTCCGGCATGCATGCCATCGAAATGGCGCTGACGGCGACAGTCGGTGCGGGCGAGGAAGCGATCTATCTGTCCCCGGCCTGGCCGAATTTCGTCGGCGCAGCCGGTCTCGCAGGTGCAGTGCCCGTTGCGGTCGAACTGGAATTCGGCGCGAATGGCTGGGTGCTCGACCCGGAGAAAATCGCTGCCGCCATCACGCCGCGCACGCGCGCGCTGTTCATCAATACGCCGTCCAACCCGACCGGATGGACGGCTGATCGCGAGACACTGCGTTTTATCCTCGATCTCGCGCGCAAGCACGGGCTCTGGATCATCGCCGACGAGATCTATACGCATTTCTATTATGGCGGCGGCCATGCCCCGTCCTTCATGGAAATCATGGAGCCCGACGACCGCATCATCTTCGTCAATTCCTTCTCGAAGAATTGGGCCATGACGGGCTGGCGCGTGGGTTGGATGACCGTGCATCCTTCCGTCGGTCCTGTGATCGAAAACATGATCCAGTATTCCAATTCCGGCGTGGCGCCGTTCATGCAGCGCGGTGCAGTGGCGGCGCTCGATCAGGGCGAACCGTTTATTGCCATGCAGGTGGAGCGCGCCCGCGCCACCCGCGACAGGCTGTGTTCGGCCTTGCAGGCAACCGGCAAGGTGCGCCTCACGCCGCCGCAAGGCGCATTTTATCTGTTCTTCGGCGTTGAAGGCGTGACTGATTCCGTCAAGGCGGCCATCGATATGATCGACCGGGCCAATGTGGGCCTCGCACCCGGCAGCGCCTTCGGACAAGGCGGAGAGGCATTCTTCCGCCTTTGCTTCGGTCGTGCGCCGCATCAGATCGACGAGGCCGCAGCGCGGCTCGTAAAATGGATCGAGCAGCTTTAATTGAAAAAAGGCCGGTGAAAACCGGCCTTTTTTCATTCAGCACTTTGCGAAGCGCTTAGCCGCCCGCCTTGGAAACCATCAGCGGCACAACGCGCTCAGAACTGGCTGCCTGCGGGGCATCGTTTTCGGCAAAGGGAATGCCAAGCGCGTTCCAGACTTCCAGCAACGCATCCTTCAACCCGTCGATCAGCGCATCGTCATGCAGCGGCGACGGCGTGATGCGCAGGCGTTCGGTGCCGCGTGGCACGGTCGGATAGTTGATTGGCTGGATATAGATGCCATGCACATCGAGCAGCCGATCGCTGGCCTTCTTGCAAAGCTCGGGATCGCCGACCAGCACGGGCACGATATGCGTGTCTGAAGGCATGACGGGCAGGTCCGCTGCCGAAAGCACGTCCTTGGCCTGCTGCGCCTGACGCTGCTGACCATCGCGCTCGACTTGTGATGCCTTGAGATGGCGGATCGAAGCCGTTGCAGCCGCTGCTACCGATGGCGGCAGGGCGGTCGTGAAGATGAAGCCCGGCGCATAGGAGCGAACAGCGTCGATAATGGCGCGTGAGCCGGTGATATAGCCGCCAAGCGCACCGAAAGCCTTGGCAAGCGTACCTTCGATAATGTCGATGCGGTGCGCCAGACCATCACGGTCGGTGATGCCGCCGCCGCGCGTGCCGTACATGCCGACGGCATGAACTTCATCGATATAGGTCATGGCATTATATTTGTCGGCCAGATCGGCAATCTTTTCGATTGGCGCAATATCGCCATCCATCGAATAGACGGATTCGAACACGATCAGCTTGGCGCGCGCCGGATCGGCGGCCTTCAAAAGCTGTTCCAGATGCTCGACGTCGTTGTGACGGAAAATCTTCTTCTCTGCGCCCGAGCGGCGCACGCCTTCGATCATCGAGGCATGGTTCAGCTCGTCGGACAGGATCAGGCAGTTTGGCAACAGGCGCGCAATGGTCGAGATCGAGGCTTCGTTGGAAATGAAACCGGAGGTGAAAACCAGACCGGCTTCCTTGCCGTGCAGATCGGCCAGCTCGGCTTCCAGCTCAACCAGCGGATGGTTGTTGCCGGAAATGTTGCGCGTGCCGCCAGCGCCGGAACCGGCATTGCTTGCGGTGTCGCACATGGCCTTGATCACGTCGGGATGGTGACCCATGCCGAGATAATCGTTGGAACACCAGACGGTGATTTCACGGGCCGTGCCGTTGTTTCGCCAGATCGCGCGGGGGAAACGTCCGACGATGCGTTCAAGATCGGCGAAAACGCGGTAACGCTTCTCGGCGTGCAACTGATCAATCGCTTCTTCGAAAAACCGGCGATAATCCATCATGCGCTCCTTAGAGGGCCGCGCGTCCTTCCGGACGCACAAAACTCGCTCTAACTATTTGATTCGACGCACCGTGTTTCCGAAAAATCGCTCCCGATTTTTAGGCCGATGCGCTTGTCTTTGCCTTAACTAGCGCTTTTGGCCTTTGTCGTCCATGGCGCGGTTGCGGGCAATTTGCCACGTTTTATTGAAGCAGCATTGATCGAGATCAAGCAAATGCAGCCAAAAGCGCGGGGCTGGCAGATATCAGTGTTCACGCATTCTTGTCGCGACATAACACAGCGTGATTCGTGCGGGCATAGATTTGCCAGCAAAAAACACCAATATGTCGCTGATTAGTTCCCCGTGAAAGACAACCCACTTATGAAGTCCGCTTTGCCGCCCATGCACTATCCAGCGTCAAACGAGTTGGATTGGGCCGCCTATTGGCGCGCTTCGTCGGCACAGCAGTTCAAGTTGCGCTGGCGTCATGCGCGGCTGTCTGTTCCCAAAAGACGCAGCAAGGCCAATCTGATTGCGTCGTCTGGAAGTTTCGCGGCTTTGCTGCCGGACGATCTGCCGCTGATCTGCGTGGTGCGCAATGCCGCCGCTTATCTGAATTCGTTCCTGCGTTATTATCGTGCGCTGGGTGTCACACGTTTTATCGTCGTGGATGACAAGTCGGATGACGGGACGGCTGAGATTCTCGCCAATGCCGCCGATGTCGATCTGTTCGTTTCCGATGTTCGCTATGCGGAGGCCAATCGCGGGCGCGCCTGGCGCGATGCGATATTCAATATTTACGGTCGCCGCCGCTGGTATCTTTCGGTGGATGCAGACGAGTTCTTCGTCTTTCCACGCATGGAACAGCGCAGCCTGCGCGATTTCATTCAGGAACTGGAAGCGAGCGGAATCCGGCGCTGTCTGGCGCCGATGATCGACATGTATCCCGCCGGTCTGCTGCGCGACGGCGTATTTGTTGATGACGGAACGCAATATCCGTTTGAAGTGTCGTCACATTTCGATGGCGATGGTTACACGGTGCAGCAAGAGCGCTTCGGCGTCGCCGTGCGCGGCGGTCCGCGCCAGCGCCTTTTTGGACGCAGCATGCGCCTGTCCAAGTTTCCGTTGATCTGGGTCGACCATAAGACCGATTACCGCCGGGGCAGTATTCACGGGCCGGGCCCTTGCTTCCGCAACTATTTGCCTGTCACCGGCGCGCTGCTGCACTACCGGTTTTCGTCGCGCTCGGTTGAAGAGTTCCAGCGGATTGCGTCGGAAGGAAGCCACGCAGGCGGATCGGAGCATTACAAAGCTATCGTCGGAAGCGGCCGGTTTTCCGACGACCTGTCGCTGGTCTATTCCGGCTCCGTTCAATATACGGGACCGGAATGTCTGGTCGAACGCGGCTTTATGGTGGATTTGCAGAAGCGGTTAGCTAATCATACTGCGATGAAAGCTTCGGTTTGATTGCTAATCTGAGTTTGATCATGGGATTGGCTTCGCTTTGACAGAATCTAAATTCAATGATCGCGATCACCTTGGTTACGGACGCTGGCGAGCGTGATTGTTCGCCATAACGCGCGAACGCCTCTTTTTATTATAGTGCGATTGTGAACGGCGAGATGTGAACCAGCCCAGCGCAAGGGCTGAGTGACACGCCAAGACGAGCTGGATCTAAGCGAATTTAACTCGCCTTGGGCTGCTGCAAGCGCCGCCTGCAGATTTAACACCTTGCTTTCGGTCTCATTGCGCAAGGCGGTTTCCTGCGTAAGCGCATTTTGCAAAGCCGCCGCCGTGTTTTCAAGGCGCCCCATTTCAACATGAGGAATTCTCAGGACATTGGACAACTGTCCCCGTGTCACATTGGTCTTGCGTTCGCGACTGACGGGCCACTGATGCTTGTCCGTTTGGAACAGGTCCATGTCTATACCGTGCGCTGGGAGACCAGTAACAGAAAGAGCATAGTTGAGCGATAATTGGTCCCTTCGTGAATAGCGAAGTATCTGTTCGTACCATAGGCGCATTGCTTCGCGTAGGTGGGCGGTGTGTCGGCGCGCCATAAAATTGGTCGCGTATGGCTTTTCTTCCAGTACGGCAGGACGTACTGCTGCATAGGTGATCATCTGTTCGTAAATGCGTGATGGATCGTCGTAGCCAGCGGCGTCGACGGCGTCGAATTCGCCTGCGACGCTCTCGCGATAACCATGCAACGGAAGTGTAAAATCCGCATCGGCGAGCCACTCATCAAGAATAGACTCAGGCGTTGCGCGAAGAACTATGGAATTGTCGATCCATAAGGACTCGTCATATTCGCCCAATATGTCCGGTCCCATAACCTTCAGATACCGAGCGCTGCGAATAGTGTCCCTCGGGAATCTTGGTTCAATCAACCGAATTTCCCAACTTTCGCTGACAAGAGCCGGGTCATCTGTGAAGCAGATGAAATCGATTTTGCTGCTCTCTGCTACGGGTTGTTCGTTGAGAAGTTCATACGCACCAATGAGTGCCGTGTACACCACACGCCTCGGAGCCGTCTCCGTTGAATTTGGGTGACCAAGTTTGTGCGTCTGGAGTCCGCCGTTATCGGCTGGCATCTGAAACAGTACTGTATCGTTGATGATCGTATCGGAACTAACCAGGAGAGCGTCTTGTAAATATAGTGAAAGGTCAGAAATTTGATGTTCCAGGCGGCTGGGGTTAGCACCGTCTAGTTTGACGATTTTCTCCGAATGCTTTTCCAGAACATAGAGTGAATAATCTTTTGCAAGTTTCGATATTTCTGTGGGGCGCATATGTAGAATTTCGAGTACGACTGCCCAATTTGCGGCTTGCTCGAAGAGCTTCTTTGCACCTGCCAGCACGGAAAACTCGTGGCCCTCGACATCAATTTTGATGCAGATATTCGTTGGCTGGATATCCAGAAATTCATGATCCAGCGTAGTTACGGCGACGGAAATATCGGAATGCCTATGATTATGACCAAAAACCGTCTCGTCTGTCTCTTTCGGTAGACCGGAAGTTCCAGACCAGTCTTCATCGACCACAAAAATGGTCGATTCCTTAACAGCCTCGGCGACAGCCCGTTCGATCAGCCGGACGGGTGTTCCACTCTCCGATAGCGTCTTCCTCAAATAAGGAAGTATGCGTGGGTTCGGTTCAAATGCAACGATTTCTGCTTTAACGGGTAAATCAGCTGAAACCAGCATCTCCCCATAATTGCACCCGACATCGACCACGTAGTCCCACGGACACAGCTTCAACGCGACATTCCAAAGGGCCAAAGAATACGGGGCCAATGTCCCATCGGAACCCGCAAGTTGTTCACCGCGCTTATCGGTGGGATCAAAGTAAATCCGTTTCCCAGATCTATTGATAATGCTTTGGTCGATTTGCATCGGTGAATTACCTAAATTGTTGTCACTGCGATTCTGTAAATTCCGATTGTCTAAGTTAGACATTACGCAGTTAGATCGGGCACGAATCAGTAGGGCGGACTCACATTTTATGAGTCCAACGCAGACTAAGAATATCTAAAGCTAACCCAGCAGGCACTTCCGCAGGAACTGTAGCCATATATCGTTACGCCGGATCGTCAGGCGCGGAATGCCGAACGGATCGTCTGTTGGTTTTGCGCGACGTCTTTCCGTCGTGGTTGCATATTTATAGCCTGCCTGCTCGACGATCTTGCGCGTTCTGTCATTCTCGCCGCCATAGGGATAGGCGAAGGAGATCACTTCCTGCCCGAGCAAATCCTCGATCTTTTCGCGGGATTGCCGGATCTGCACTTGCGCCTCTGCATCGCTGGCCTCACGCAGATTGATATGGTCGAGCGTGTGGGATCCCACCTCGTGACCGAGCGCGGCCCATTCCCGCATTTCGGTGGCGCTCATGCAATTGGCCCGCGCCACGCCGATTTTCTGATCCCAGAGGTTGAAGCCGCCGATCTGGTTGGCGACGAAATAATTCGTGGCGGTGAAGCCATGCTCCTGCAAGACAGGCAGTGCGTTACGGAACACATTTTCAAAGCCGTCATCGAAGGTGATGACCGCGACTTTGCCCTTTTTGCCGCCATAGATGTAGGGCAGTGCATCCTTGAACGACAATCCCTGGTAACCGAGGCGTTTCAGCCAGGCCATCTGGCTGCGAAAGCGGTCGGGATGCACGGTCATGCTACGAAAAGGCGCCTTGTGCCGGGGCGGAACATCAATCTGGTGATAAAGAAGAATTGGAACTGACAAGGCAATCCTCACGAGAATATTCCAGCAAAGCTGCGCGGTTTCGCGGGTCGCGACATGCGCAAGACAAATAGCTAGGGCAGTTCTATTTCAAAGGAAACCGCTTTATCCTTTAAGAGAGCGGGATTTGATTTTCCAGCGATAAAGCGGACGCAGGATTTCCCGCTTCAGCTTATCAGGCAGTGAACGGGATTTCTGGATAGTGCTGCCACCTAATCGCACTGACACTTCACGTACGCCGCCGGGCAGGACGGAAAGCGGCTTCAGCCCCGTCACCCAGTTCATCTGCGCCGTGGTGTCCACCGGCCGGTCAAACGTCTCGGTCGCGGCCAGCAGCCGTCTTGCAGCCTCCCGCCCGACAAGCTGGGCAACCATGCCAAGGCCAACCGGTACAGGCAGGATAACACGAACGCCGTCGATATTCAGCACTTCCCGGCCCGTTTCCCGTTCGCGGAAGGGGAAACGGATGAAACTGTCATGGTCAACGAGTTGCAGAGCAGCCTGAAAAGCCGCTGCAAATTCCGGCGTCAGCTCGACATCGTCTTCCAGCACGAAACCAGCGTCGATCTTCTGATCGACAATGGCTTGCCATGCCTTGCGATGCGACAGAAAGCAGGCAATCTCATTGGTGCTGAGGGGGAAGGGGTAGTGCGGCTTGTGCACCGAGCGGCGATAGACGCGCTGGATGGTGTCTTCATCGAGCACGCGCCCGTCAATGGCGTCAATCACTTCCGCCCGCATTGGCAGGCTTTCAATGAGCTGCGCCACCTGCGGCTGACGATCACTCGCCCGCTTCAGATGGATGATGAAAGCCTTGACGGCCCTCTTTGGGCCGTCTTCCAATGCCACAGAACCGGCCCTCTTCGGGCCGTCTGGTTTTTGCTGCGCGGCAGGTTGTTGTGATCCGCCTTGCGCTGGAGATTCATGACGCGTTTCGTTCATGGCATCTATGTAGCGTGGAGCCGGTTAAAAAGCTGTAGGATTTTTCGCGCGATCAAGGCTGGCGATCAGATCGGCTTCCAGCCCGGTTCAACAATGTCGGCCTCGGCGCGCCAGAGATCGGCATAATCGACATTCTGCCAGTCCTTGAACCATGGACCGCCGCTCGTGTAATGCACGACTTTCGGCAGGCCGTGTTCCGGCTTTTCGTTCCAGCCTTCAAGCCAGTTATACTCGGTCGGCAATGCGCCGATTTCATCATCAGCAGCCCATTGCATGCGATGCAGGAAAGCGCCCGTTTCGCGGTTGACGAGTTCCGGCGTCAGCTGGCGCGTCGAAGGATGTTCGCAGTTGAACAACATGCAGGACGACCAGTTCTTGCGCGGATAGGTCGTCTGCACCTTGCCGTCCATCTTGACGCTGTCTTTCGGCTGATAGTCGTGCTGAACGCAATAAACCGCCTTTGACGGGTCGTTATAGGCCTGCAATCCGGCAATATCGCCGAGAAACAGGAAGTCGCAATCGCAGAACAGCGCCCAGCCCTTATAGCCCGCAAGCCATGGGGTGAAGAAGCGAGAATAGGTGAATTCCGTGGAGGCCAGCGGATCGATGTCGCGCGTATAGACGCCCTGATCAACCAAATCCTGCAGCTTGATCGGCACAATCTCGAGCGGAATGGAAGAATGCTTCAGCGCCGAGGCCTTGGCGACTTCATAAGCGATCGGTTCGCGGGAATCCCAGCCAATAAAAATGCGTAACGGTTCAGTCATTCAAATACTCCTTTAACGAGATCTGCTGCCAAGACCCGAGCTAATCGGGTTATTCGATGATACTGATGCGTCCGGAGGCCACTTTTTTCTCTACCCAGCCGCGTTCATCGCCCCATGTGTGTCGCTTCCAGCCTTCCCAGGTGAAACCGCACAGCTTCACGTCCCAGCTTTCGGCTGGGCATTCGCCCAGCATGTGCCAGATGCCGAAAAAGCCGGTGCTCGGAAACACCTTGCTCAAGTTCTCTTCGCCGACACCCAGTTCCTTGCAGCCGTCAATGTAGAACTGCGGCGGCATGAGGCGGATTTCCTTGCCAGCGCCGCCCACGACCTCGATGGTCTCGACGGTCCAGTCGGAACGCCGTCCCTTGAGGCGCGAGAGAATGTTCGGCTTGGGGTGGTACAGGCGCATGATGCTCGGATGATAAGCGAGCATGACTTCCTTCGCGGCCTTGAATGTCGGGGTCTGCACAAAGCCCGGATCGCGCAGGCGGCGCTGCATCGGCTTGCTGGAGGTCGCCAGTATCAGAAGGTCGGTCCGCGTGCCGCTCATGCCGATGGACTGCTTGGGCTCGTTGAAACGAACCACGAAATCCGCTGCATCGACCTCGCGCGACAGGTCGCGGGGGAGGGGAGCGTTACCGACTATAATGAGCGTTTTTTTCATTCTTACCGGCTTGCATCGACTTTAGAAGGCACTCGACCTCCCGTCTAACCGGAAAAGTTTCACTTTAAAAGAGCAACCTAAATTAGAAGAAAAATTATTTGAGCTAAATTTGTAGGATTTCGCCAATCACATTGCAGCCATGCAGTAACTGCACTTCTCAAAGAAGCGGGAAAAGCGGAAGCTCAATTATGGGAGGAAGATAAAAACAAGGGGAATATCGCCATGAGCCTTCCAATCAATCTTCGTACCCAATTCAATCGCTGGATGCAGTATTGCGAAAACCTGCGCGAGCTTGAAAGCTGCAGCGACCGCGAACTGAGCGATCTCGGCCTCAGCCGCAACGACATCCGTCGTGTGGCGCGCGAAGCTGCCTACGCAGCTGCCTGATCATGCCGACAGAAGGAGCCGCACGCGTTCGGCTCTATACCGGACGCGCGCTCCAATCTCGATTGATTAAGTCAGCCGTTAAACATCTCCGGGCTTCTTGAAGCGGACGTGAATATCGTCGCCCGCAAGGTCGAAGCCGGCATAGTTGCGCTGGAAGGCGATCAAGGCGTCATTGACGCCCTTGGAATAGTCGTCGTCCTGCACTTCGATATGATGCCGGTAAAGGATTCTGTCGCCTTTGTAGAATATAACCTGACCGTCCATCATAGCCTCCTTCTTAGTTGACAAGGGTCAAGACGGAACGCCGCCGGATGGCGCGTAGCGTAGGTGTCTATCTGAGATAGGCGCTGCTTCGCGCGCTTCAAGGTTTTTTTGAAGTTCCGCCACTTGCAAGCATCAGCCAGGCTCGCGCCGCATGGGACAGAAACGCGCCTTTGCGCCAGATCAGGGCCATGTTCCAGTTCATGTCCGCATCGGTGATTTTCTGAATGCGGACGCCGGAATGATGGCGTTGCTCGGCGATCATCAGGGGCAAAAAGCCGACGCCCATGCCCGCCGCCACCAGTTCGACGATGAAATCGATCTGACTGGAGCGGACCGCGACATTCGGGGTAAAGCCATGCTGCTGGCAGGCATCGAGGATAATATGATTGAGTGCGAAGCCGCTTTCAAAAAGAATGAAAGGCAAGCCTGCGATCTGGTCCAGCGTGACGCCGTCGCCGGAAGCCGCCTCATGGGTCGCGGGGAGCAGGGCCACGACAGGTTCGCAACGCACGTCCTGCCACTCGAAACTGTCTTCGACCGGCAGAAGCGAGGCGGCAAGCTCGACATCGCCCGCCAGCAGAAGCTCTTCCAGACGGCGGCTGCCATGCTCGACCAGCTGAATGTCGATATCCGGGTAAAGCTTGGTGTAGGCGGCGAAGACCGGCGCGAACAACATACTGGAGCCGATGGGCGGCAGTCCGAGACGCAGGAGGCCGCGTTTCAGGCCGCGCAATTCACCAAGCTCCGCCAGCAGATCGTCTTTCTCGGCCAGCATGGCCAGGGCGCGGCGATAAACGATGTCGCCCGCCGCAGTCAGGCGCGGCGGGGTGGCATCGCGGTCGAGCAGGGCAAGGCCCAGCTCTTCCTCCAGCTGCTTCACCGCTTTGCTGACCGTGGACTGGGTCGCGTGAATAGCTCTGGCCGCAGCGGAAAACCCGCCCTGGCGCACCACCTCCACAAATGCCTGAAAGCTCCTCAAGTTCATGAGCTATTCTATATCGGAATAGCTGCAATGAAATCAATTCATTTCTAGAATAAGCCAAGACAGCCTATATTGATCCTCAACAACAGACCGAATGCAAACGGGCAACGGCCCGGGAAGAAGCCCATGAACGCCTCCAGAAATGCTCATACTCTTGCTGTCCGCTTCCGCTATGCGCTGCACCACAGCCGCATGATGCAGATTGCGACGCTGGTCGGCTTCTGGCTGGCAGGTGAAGCCTTCGTGCGCGCGGTCGGTCTGCCCCTGCCGGGTGGTATCATCGGTATGGGACTGGTACTGGCGCTGCTGTTGAGCGGTCGCGTCAGCCTGTTCAGCATGAAGCGCGGCGCGGAATGGTTTCTGGCCGAGATGCTGCTGTTCTTCGTGCCTGCCGTTCTGGCGATCCTTGAGCACCGCGAACTGATCGGCGTGCTTGGTCTCAAGATCATGGCTGTCATCCTGCTCGGCACGCTGACGGTGATGAGCGTCACCGCATTGACGGTAGACCTCTGCTATCGCTGGAGCCTTCGTTATGCTGCCAAGTAACCCCTTCGTGGCAACGCTGTTCTGGTCGGCGGCCACGATCCTGCTTTATCTTGCTGCAAAGCGCGTTTATCGCCGCTTTCCCATGTGGTGGCTGACACCTCTGGCCGTCACGCCGCTTCTGCTGATGGGGCTGGTCGTCGCGCTCAACGAAAATTATCGTGGCTATTTCGGCGCCACGCATTGGCTGGTGGCGCTGCTCGGCCCTGCAACGGTTGCCTTCGCAATTCCCATCTATCAGCAGCGCGCGACGATCCGGCGGTACTGGCCGGTTTTGCTGGCTGGTGTGCTGGTCGGCAGTTCGTCGGCCATGGCTTCGGCCTGGGGATTGGCGCATCTGCTCGGTCTCAACGAGGCGATCAGCCTCAGCCTGATGCCGCGTTCGATGAGTACGCCTTTTGCGATGACTGTTTCGGGTGATATTGGCGGCACGCCGGACCTGACCGCCATCTTCGTGGTGCTGACCGGCGTTTTCGGTGCGGCGCTCGGTGAAATGATGCTCAACTGGCTGCCGCTGCGTTCGACGCTGGCGCGTGGCGCACTGTTCGGCATGGGCGCACATGGCGCTGGCGTGGCGAAGGCCCACCAGATCGGCAGCGAGGAAGGTTCCATCGCCGGTCTCGTCATGGTGCTGGTTGGACTGGTGAATGTGCTGGCTGCACCCCTGATCGCGCAATTCCTGTAAGTTTCTGTTATATAAAGATAAAACAACCTGAACAGGCGCCCGTTTTGCGGGCGCCTGTGCATTTTTGGCGACTGCCTGTTTCTTGAGCATTGTCGAATTTGCATAACTGACATGCATTATTAACCGTTGTTGAAAAATGAGCCACCAGTTAGAACTTGGTCATCGAGTTCACTCCTCCTCCCAGAACTCGATACCGGAATACGGCACTCCTCCTCCCAGCCGTATTCGAAGATCAGGCCGCGCATCCTCCTCCCGCGCGGCCTTTTTCTTTTTCTGAACCTCCCCAGACAAGCACTGTTCCCGTACCGCCGCTTTGACCGTATGCGTTGACAATCCGTCACCGCATAGCCCCATGGGCAATCCGCGCTGGCTGTACTATCTCTTGCTCGACTTTATAAGGACGGGAGATCGCAATCATGACCAGTGGCATCCATCATCTCACGCTGATCACGCGCAAGGTGCAGGCGAATGTCGATTTCTATGCGGGCTTTCTGGGTCTGCGTATCGTCAAGCGGACGGGCGGTTTCGAGGATGCGGAGCAGCTGCATCTGTTCTATGGCGACCGCTCCGGCACGCCGGGTTCGCTGATCACCTTTCTGGTCTGGGAAGACGGTTCAAAAGGCCGCGTCGGTCACGGGCAGGTCAGCGAAATTGCGCTTTCCATCGACCGCACGGCCATTGGCTTCTGGCTGGAACGCGCCTTGCGTTATCACATACAGTCCGAGGGACCGGTGCAGGAATTCGGCGAGCCGGTTCTGCGGTTGCGCGATCCCGATGGTGTAATCGTCAAGCTGGTCGGCACCGATCTGGCAGCCAATGATCCGTGGTCCGGTGAGGGTATTCCGGCTGAATTCGCCATTCGCCGGATACGTTCCGCCACCATCCTGTCGGAACAGCCAGAACAGACTGCCGCTTTCATTGAGCGCTATTTCGGCTTTCACCGTCAGGGGAAGGAAGAAACCATCGACCGGCTTGTGTCGGATTCCGGCGACGCCATCGATGTGCGCGATGCGAGCGGCTTCTGGCCCGGCATTCCGGGAACCGGCATTGCCGATCATGTGGCCTTTCGCGCCAGCGCAACCGACGATGTGACAACGCTGGAAAAGGAGCTGTCGAAGCTCAATTCCAGCGAGGTCAACGTGCATGACCGCAAATATTTCACCTCGCTCTATGTTCGGGAGCCGGGCGGAACCCTGTTCGAATTTGCCACCGACGCCCCCGGTTTCACCGTGGACGAGCCGGTGGAAACATTGGGGCAGCTTCTGTTCGTGCCGCCGGGCAATGAGAAGCAGGCCCAAGCGATCCGCGCCCGCATGCCGCAATTCGGCCTGCCGGGTGAGGAGCGGGTGATCTATCGCGATCTGCCCTTCGTCCATCGTGTTCATCTGCCGGAAGACCCGGATGGCAGCACGCTGATCCTGCTGCACGGTTCGGGCGGTAATGAGAATGATCTCATGCCGCTTGCCCGTCTTGCCGCGCCGCGCGCTACGCTTATCGGTGTTCGCGGTCGCAGCACGGAGGAAGGTATTCAGCGCTGGTTCCGCCGTTTCGATCAAAAGCGGTTCGACCAGAAGGACATCCGGTTCGAAGCGGAAGCCTTTGAGGCTTTCGTTGAAGGCGCGATTGCGGCCTATGACATCGACCCGGACCGGCTGGCCTTTATCGGCAATTCCAACGGGGCAAACCTGCTTGCGGCCTTCATGCGGCTTCATCCGCATATCGTCCACAAGGCGGTTTTGCTGCGTGCTTCGGAAGTGCTGGAGGAACAGCCGGATGCCGATCTGTCCGATGCTTCCGTTCTTCAGTTGAACGGCGCAGCCGATCCTTTCGGTGATGCTTCGGGCGCATTGGCAAAGGCGCTGCGGGACGATGGTGCCGATATTGACGTCCGCGCAATCGAGGGCTGGCATGGTCTGACCGACGACGACATTCGGGTCACAGCTGAATGGCTGAAACAGAAACTCTGAGTGCTTGTCGATCAAACAACGAAAAGGGCCGCCGGATCTCTCCGGCGGCCCTTTTTACTTTTTAGTCTAATGGCTTGAGGCCCTTTTCGATGGCTGCGCGCTTACTTTCCAGAAAAGGCGGCAGCGACAGGCTCTCGCCGAGGCTCTCCAGCGGTTCGTCGACGGCAAAGCCCGGACCGTCGGTTGCGATCTCGAACAGGATGCCATTTGGTTCGCGGAAGTAGAGCGAACGGAAATAGTAGCGCTCGACCTCACCGCTGGACGGCACCCGCAGCGACCGCAGGCGTTCGACCCATTCCTGCATGCTTTCCTGATCGGGCGTGCGGAAGGCGACGTGGTGCACGGCTCCCGCACCCTGCCATGCTGTCGGCAGGTTTGGCTGCACGGCGACATGCAATTCGGCTGCCGCACCGCCCGGTCCCATGGAGAAGACATGGACATGGCCTTCGCCATCGGGCGAGGCATAGTCGCCGGTCTCGCTCATGTTCATCAGCTTTTCGAGCACAATCTTGGTCGGCGCGAGGTCTGGAACGCTGAGCGTGATCGGGCCGAGGCCGCGAATCTGCCTATCGGCTGGAACAGGGCTTCTGTCCCAGCTATGGGCGTCGCCTGCACCGCCATCGTCGGTCAGCCGTAGACGCTGGCCTTCCGGGTCTTCGAAATCGAGCACGGCACGACCGGCCACTTCAAAGATATCGCCGGTTTCAATGCCCTGTTCGTTCAGGCGCTTGCGCCACCAGTCGAGACTTTCGACGCCATTCACGCGCAGACCCGTGCGGGCCACGCTGTTGGTGCCGCGGCGTTCGCGCTCAACCGGCCAGTCGAAGAAGGTGATGTCGGTGCCTGGCGATGCCAGACCATCGGCATAGAACAGATGGTAGGCGCTGGTATCGTCCTGATTGACGGTCTTCTTGACGAGCCGCAGCCCGAGCGTATCGGTGTAGAAGCGACGGTTGCCCGGCGCATTGGCGGTGATAGCCGTCAGGTGGTGCAGTCCGGTAAGTTCCAAAGCCATGATTGCCTCCTTTGTTCAGGGAGTTACGTTTGCTGTTGGTCCCTATATCGGCGGTCAGGGTGTTCGCGAAAAGTGTTAGTTGCTGAACAGTGTGTAACCGATAAGTCGCAGCCGGCCTGCGATCGTTCTGCGGGTGATAAAAGGGGCTTGGCAGATCTTTTCCGGTAAAGAATATGTTAACCTGCAAAATTCGCAGTGTAAAAGAAACTCGGGTTTATTGACGTGGCGCGTCTTGGCTTCCAGAAATCGGTTCTGATTTTTGGTTGAAGCGGTGGCGTAAAGGGAGCTTGGTTTTGCAGAGCATGTTTCGTCGGGCTGTGCCTGCATTGCTTGTTTTGATGACACTGCTCGCAGGCTGCGCCGGCCGTCCTGAAGGCGTGCTTCTGCCTGTCGGCGACGTGACCACGCCCGGAGCGACCAAGGTCGACCTCCTCGTTGCGACCACCCGTCGCCCATCCGACAATCCCGGTATTCTCTTCTCCGGCGAGCGCGACAAGCTGGTCTCGATCAATGATATCGTCGTGTCCATTCCGCCGGAAAAGAACCGCAAGGCGGGTGAGGTGCAATGGCCGAAGAAGCTGCCGCCCAATCCGCAGACCGATTTTACCACCGTCAGCGTGACGCCGATCAAGACCGATGTTGAAGTGGCGGGCTGGGTTCGCCCCCATCTCACCAAGAGCCGCCGCGTGATGGTGTTCGTGCACGGCTTCAACAATACATTTGAAGATTCCGTCTATCGCTTTGCGCAGATCGTGCACGATTCCGGGGCCGATGTTGCGCCGGTGATCTTCACCTGGCCGTCGCGTGCCAGTGTGTTCGACTATAATTACGACAAGGAAAGCACCAACTATTCCCGCGATGCGCTGGAGCAGGTGCTGCGCGCCATTGCCCGCGAGCCGGAGGTGAAGGACATCACCGTCATGGCCCATTCCATGGGCAGCTGGCTGACCGTTGAAGCGCTGCGCCAGATGGCCATCCGCGACGGACGTGTGAATGCCAAGGTCACAGACGTCATTCTGGCATCGCCCGATCTGGACGTGGACGTGTTTGCCAAGCAGTTTTTGGCGATGGGCAAGGATCATCCGCGCTTCACGCTGTTCACCTCGCGCGACGACCGCGCGCTTGCGCTGTCGCGGCGCATTTCGGGCAATATCGACCGTCTGGGCCAGATCGATCCGTCCATCGAACCTTACCGTTCGGGGCTTGAGCAGGCGGGCATTACCGTCATAGATCTCACCAAGCTCAAATCGGGCGACAGGCTCAACCATGGCAAATTTGCCTCCAGTCCTGAGGTCGTGCAGCTGATCGGTCAGCGTCTTGTCGCGGGCCAGACCATCACGGATTCGCAGATCGGCCTCGGCGACCGTCTGGGTGCGGTGGCGATTGGCACGGCGCAGGGCGTCGGTACGGCGGCCTCCCTTGTGGTCACAGCGCCGATTGCCGTGTTTGATCCAAACACGCGCAAAACCTATGACGAGCAGATCGACCGTTTCGGTCGTGCTGTCGGCAATACGGTGGGGGCGGCGGTCACGCCGCAATGATCTGATACAGCCTGTTGTCATATTAGACCTGACACGGTAGGAGTCCTCGCCATCAATTTGGCCGCGAGGAGGAACGCGCATGCAGATTATCCGCACCATCGAGGAGTTGCGGCAGGTTCTGGCGCCTGCGCGTCGTGCGGGCAAGCGCATTGGCTTCGTGCCGACCATGGGCTATCTTCACAAAGGCCATCTGGAACTTGTTCACCGGTCGCGTGCCGACAATGACGTGACTGTCGTGTCGATCTTCGTCAACCCGCTGCAATTCGGCGCTAACGAGGATCTTGATAAATATCCGCGTGATCTGGAGCGCGATGCCACTCTGTTGCGCGGGGCGGAGGTCGATTACCTCTTCGCGCCAGCCGTCAGTGACATGTATCCGCGCCCGATGCAGACCGTGGTGGATGTGCCCACCCTTGGCAACCAGATGGAAGGCGAGGCGCGTCCCGGCCACTTCGCCGGTGTCGCAACGGTAGTCAGCAAGCTCTTCAATATCGTTGGTCCCGATGCTGCCTATTTCGGCGAAAAGGACTTTCAGCAGCTCGTCATCATCCGCCGTATGGTGGACGACATGGCCATTCCCGTGCGTGTGGTTGGCGTCAAGACCGTGCGGGAGGATGACGGGCTCGCCTGTTCGTCCCGCAATGTCTATCTGTCGCCGGAGCAGCGCGCTGCCGCCATTATCGTGCCGAAAGCGCTCGATGAAGCCGAGCGGCTTTATCAGTCCGGTGTGGACGATCCTGACGCGCTGGAAGCGGCAATTCGTGCATTTATCGCCACGGAACCACTCGCGACGCCGGAAGTTGTGGCGCTGCGCGACCCCGAAACGCTGGAACGCCTGACGGCGGTGCAGGGGCGGCCCGTGCTGATTGCGCTGTTCGTGCGGCTTGGCACAACGCGGCTTCTCGACAATCGCGTCATTGCGCATGTCGCACAGGAGCAGGCGGCCTGAGATGAGCGCACCCGTCAAAAAGAAGCGACTGACGCCCAAGGCCATTTCGGCCCTGAAGGGCGAACGCCCGATTGTCAGTCTCACCGCCTATACGACGCCGATAGCGCGGCTGCTCGATCCGCATTGCGACCTGCTGCTGGTGGGGGACTCGCTCGGCATGGTGCTTTACGGCATGGATTCCACCCTTGCTGTCACGCTTGACATGATGATCGCCCATGGGCAGGCGGTGATGCGCGGCGCCGAGACGGCTTGCGTCATCGTCGATATGCCGTTCGGTTCCTATCAGGAATCGAAGGAACAGGCGTTCCGCAATGCCGCCCGCGTGATGCAGGAAACCGGTTGTGACGGCGTCAAGCTTGAAGGCGGCGAGGAAATGGCCGAAACGATCGATTTTCTGGTCCGGCGGGGCATTCCGGTGTTCGGTCATGTCGGCCTGATGCCGCAACAGGTCAATACGGTTGGCGGCTTCCGCTCGCTCGGACGCGATGACGATGAGGCCGACCGTATTCGTCGCGATGCGCAGGCTGTCGCCGATGCCGGTGTGTTTGCGCTGGTCATTGAGGGCACAGTGGAGCCGCTGGCGCGCGAGATCACCACATCGCTTTCCGTGCCGACGGTTGGCATAGGCGCGTCGGCTGCCTGCGACGGGCAGATATTGGTTTCGGACGATATGCTGGGGCTGTTTCAGGATTTCACACCGCGCTTCGTGAAGCGCTTTGCACAATTGGCGCCGCAAGTGTCCGATGCGGCGAAAGCCTATGCCGAGGAGGTGAGGGCGCGCACATTCCCGGGGCCGGAGCATGTTTTCGGCGCTAAACCGAAAACTTAACCCTTAAATTCTGTGCCGTATGGCGGTAGCGCCTTGTAATTATTCGTCAATCGCGTTCAATGTCGGAAGTGTTTTCCGGAGTTGTTGTGACCGACGATATTGCCCATACCGAACTGATTGCCGTGCTGGCCGCTGTGACCAGCGAACAGCCGCGCGTCATGACTGTGCGACAGGGGCAGGCTCTTCCCTCTGGCCCGTTCGAAAGCGAGCACCGTTCGTTGCAATCCGGTCTGCGCGCCTGGGTGCAGTCGGAAACCGCGCATCCGGTCGGCTATCTGGAACAGCTCTACACCTTTGCCGACCGTGACCGTCACGCACAGGGCGAACGCATCATCTCGATCAGCTATCTCGGCCTTGTGCGCGAAAGCGATGCGGCGGCAGGGCAGGCGGGCTGGCGCGGCTGGTATGATTATCTGCCGTGGGAAGATCACCGTCAGGGCGAACCGGCCATCATGGAGCATCTCAACAATGCGCTCCTTGTCTGGGCCTATCGGGCCGAAACGCCGGAATTGACGGCGCAGCGCATGCGGCGCATCTCGTTCACCTTCGGCTTTGACAATGGAGAGTGGGGCGGGCGCTGGAACGAAGACCTCGTGCTGCAACGCTATGAGCTGCTGTTCGAGGCCGGTCTGGTGGCGGAAGCCGGGATGAAGGAAGACGAGAACGGTCGCTCCATGTTTGCCGATCATCGCCGCATCCTCGCCACGGCGATTGCGCGGCTGCGCGCCAAGATCAAATATCGCCCGGTGGTGTTCGAATTGATGCCGGACAGTTTTACGCTTTTACAACTCCAGCGGACTGTCGAAGCGCTGGCGGGTCTGCGCCTGCATAAGCAGAATTTCCGCCGCCTGATCGAGCAGCAGGATCTCGTCGAGGAAACCGGCGAAAGCGACAGCGAAACCGGCGGTCGCCCGGCAAAACTGTTCCGTTTCCGCTACTCGATTGTCGAGGAACGCGCCCTTTCCGAGCGCCATCTGGCCGGAGCCAAGCTGCCAATCTCCCGCGATTGACAATATACTCGAATCGAGTATAAGTTCATAAACATGAAATACTCAAGTTGAGTATAAATGGGCATGCCAGCGTGTTTCCAGCAAAAGCGCAAAACGCTTTCGTGTGAGGTTGATGCGTAAACGCATGTCGATGAGCTGGGAGGCTCGCACATGAACGATCATGTTTCCGTTTCGCAACTCTATGACCGCGTGGCCAAGGTGCTGCCCAAGGCGGAGTGGCTGGGCTTCGAAGACGATGTCGCGGCCATTCTTGAGCTGAAGAAAAAGCGCAATGCCGTCATCCTTGCGCATAATTACCAGACGCCGGAAATCTTCCACTGCGTAGCCGATATTGTCGGCGACAGTCTGGCGCTGGCGCGCAAGGCTGCTGAGGTCGATGCCGATGTGATCGTGCTGGCGGGCGTGCATTTCATGGCCGAGACGGCCAAGCTGCTCAATCCCAGCAAGACGGTGCTGATCCCCGATATGGCTGCGGGCTGTTCGCTGGCCGACAGCATCACGCCGGAAGATGTGGCGCTGCTGCGCGAGGCGCATCCCGGCGTGCCGATCATCACCTATGTCAACACATCTGCTGCCGTGAAGGCGGCATCCGATATTTGCTGCACCTCCGGCAATGCCAAAAAGGTGGTGGAATCGCTTGGCGTACCGCGCGTGCTGATGATCCCCGACGAGTTTCTGGCGCAGAATGTGGCCCGCGAAACCGATGTCGAAATTCTCGCCTGGCATGGCCATTGCGAGGTGCATGAGCGGTTCACTCCAGACGATATCCGCGAATTGCGCGAAAGCCACCCCGGCGTGGTGGTTCTGGCCCATCCCGAATGCCCGCCGGAAGTGGTGGCGGTCGCCGATTTCGCCGGTTCCACTGCGGTCATGTCGGACTATGTCGGCGAGAAGAAGCCGCAGCGTGTCGTGCTTTTGACTGAATGCTCGATGAGCGACAATGTTGCCGTTAATCACCCGGATGTCGAGTTCATCCGCCCGTGCAATCTCTGCCCGCATATGAAGCGGATCACGCTTGCCAATATTCGCGATGCGCTGGAAAACAATCGCCATGAAGTGACTGTCGATGCAGCACTGATGGAGCCCGCCCGGCGCGCCGTCGAGCGGATGCTGGCGGTATGACTACGACCCCGGTCCTTGTCATTGGCAGCGGCCTTGCCGGTCTGATGACGGCGCTCACGCTGTCTCCACAGCCGGTGTTGCTGGTGACAGCGGGAAGCCTCGGCCTGTCCGGTTCCAGCACGCTGGCGCAAGGCGGCATTGCCGCAAGTGTTGGCGCGGATGACAGCGCTGCATCGCATCTGGCCGATACGATTGCGGCTGGCGACGGCCTGTGTGACCGGGGCGTGGCAGCCGAAATCATAGCAGCAGGCGCGGACGTCGTTGACGCGCTGGAAGCCCATGGCGTGCACTTCGACCGCAAGGCGGACGGTTCATTTTCACTCGGTCTGGAAGCCGCCCACAGCCGTCATCGCATTGTGCATGTGGATGGCGATGCGACAGGGGCGGGCATCATGCGCGCTTTGACCGCCAAGGTTCTGGCGACGCCTTCAATCACCGTCATGGAAAACACCCGCGCTCTCCGGCTCATGCGGCAGGATGGTCGTGTCGTCGGTGCTTGTCTTGAAAATGTCGGCCCGGTTGCAGCGCGCGCCGTGGTTTTGGCGACGGGCGGGGTCGGCGGACTTTATAACGCAACAACCACGCCGCTCGGCAATCTCGGTCAGGGAGCCGCATTGGCTGGCCGCGCAGGCGCTGTACTTGCCGATATGGAGTTCGTGCAATTCCATCCGACCGCGCTAGCCGTTTCCGCGCCGCGCCTGCCGCTGATCAGCGAGGCTGTGCGCGGGGAGGGCGCTCAACTTGTCAATGATCGCGGCGGGCGCTTCATGGCGGATGTTCCGGGCCGCGAGCTTGCGCCCCGTGATGTGGTGGCGCGGGCCATCGGCAGCGAGATCGCGCAAGGGCGCAAGGTCTATCTCGATGCACGCACGGCTCTGGGCGCGCATTTTGCAACGCGGTTTCCCGGTATCGATGCGCTTTGCAAACAGCATGGCATCGATCCGTCCGGTGATCTGATCCCGGTCACGCCGGCCACGCATTACCATATGGGCGGGATCAGGGCCGACGCCGACGGGCGCAGCAGCCTGCTGGGTCTCTGGGCCGTGGGCGAAGCGGCCTGCACCGGCTTGCACGGCGCCAACCGTCTTGCCAGCAATTCGCTGCTTGAAGCCGCCGCCATGGGGCTGCGCGCCGCCCGCGCGCTTGGCTGTGAAGAGGCGGTCGCCGTGCGGCATCCCGTGCCTGTCAGCTTGCCGCAGAGTTCCGATCCGGAACTGGTACGGCGCATTGTTTCTAGCCATCTTGGCCTGCTGCGTGATGAAGAAGGTTTGCGTTCTGCAATCACCACCCTTCTCCCCCTCGCGGAGACCGACGATGCCGCAGCCGTGGCGCTGGTCGCTGCGGTTGCGGCATTTGAACGGCGCGAGTCGCGCGGCAGCCATGCCCGCACCGACCACCCGCAGAAACACGCGGAGGCCAAGCGTCGCTTCCACACTTTCGAGACGGCATTCGCGCTTGCCCGCGACATCGCCGCCCCCGAACGCTTACTTCAACGAATTCCAAGGACTGCATGATGAACCTGCCGCGCTTGTCTCCGCTTGTCGTCGAACCGCTGGTGCGCGCCGCACTTCTGGAAGATCTGGGGCTCGCTGGCGATATTACCAGCAATGCAGTGGTGCCGGAGGATCACCGCTCGGCCATGCTGTTCAGCCTGCGCCAGCCGGGCGTCATCGCCGGGCTGGATGTGGCCGAAATGGCGTTTCGTCTGGTCGATCCGGATGTCACATTCGAACGTCTCGCGCGGGACGGTCAGTCTCTTGAAAAAGGGGCGGATGTCGCCCGCGTTTCCGGCTCCTCCCGCTCCATTCTGGCGGGTGAGCGGACCGCGCTCAATTTTCTCGGTCACCTCTCCGGCATTGCCACGGCAACGGCCAATCTGGTCAAGGCTGTTCAGGGCACCAAGGCTTCCATCGTCTGCACGCGCAAGACGACGCCGGGGCTGCGTGCCTTGCAGAAATATGCGGTGAGGGCAGGCGGCGGCATGAACCACCGTTTCGCGCTCTATGACGCGGTGCTGATCAAGGACAATCACATCGCGGTCGCTGGCGGTGTGCGTGAGGCCATCGAACGTGCCAAGGCCGGTGCCGGTCACATGGTCAAGATCGAGGTCGAAGTCGATACGCTGCAACAGCTCGATGAAGCCATGGCGACGGGCGTGGATGCGGTGCTGCTCGACAATATGTCGCCAGCGCAATTGCGCGAGGCGGTATCGGTGATCGATGGGCGCGCCATTTCGGAAGCCTCCGGCGGTATCACGCCGGAAACAGTGGCGGCGGTTGCTGCCAGCGGTGTCGATCTGATCTCGGTTGGCTGGACCACGCACAGCGCGCCGAACCTCGATATCGGGCTCGATTTCGAAGAGCTGAAATGAAAAAAGGGAGGCGATTGCCTCCCTTTTCCTGTTTGCAGAACTGCAAAACTTATTTTTCGACGAAAGCCTTTTCGATCACGAAATGACCGGCTTCGCTCTGGCTGCCTTCCTTGAAACCGCGTTCTTCCAGAAGCTGCTTGGTTTCTGCCAGCATTTCCGGGCTGCCGCACAGCATCACACGATCGTCTTCCAGATTGAGTTCCGGCATGTCGATATCGGTGAAGATCTGGCCGGAGCGAATGAGATCGGTCAGGCGTCCGCGGTTCTTGTAAGGCTCACGGGTGACGGTCGGGTAATAGATGAGCTGCTTTGCGGCCATCTCGCCGAGGAATTCGTCCTGCGGCAATTCGTTGGAAATGAAATCCGTATAGGCCAATTCTGCTACCTGACGCACGCCATGAACGAGAATGATCTTCTCATAGCGCTCATAGGCTTCCAGATCACGAATGATCGAAAGGAACGGCGCAAGGCCGGTGCCGGTCGAGAGCAGCCACAGATTCTTGCCGGGCTTCAGATTGTCATAGAGCAGCGTGCCGACCGGCTTCTTGGACAGGATGATCTGGTCGCCAACTTTCAGATGCTGGAGCTTGGAGGTCAGCGGACCGTTCGGCACCTTGATCGAGAAGAATTCCAGCCCGTCCTCATAGAGGCTCGAGGCAATGGAATAGGCGCGGGTGAGCGGCTTGCCGTTCACTTCGAGGCCCATCATGATGAACTGGCCGCTCTGGAAGCGGAAGCCCGGATCACGCGTTGTACGGAAGGAAAACAGCGTGTCGGTCCAGTGATGGATGTCGGTGACGGTTTCCTGATTAAAGTTGCTGCTCATCTTCGGAACTGTCTCTGTTGTTCTCCGGCGCCACGCTTGGGAGGACGGCGCCTTATGGATTGGGTCGGTTGGTTTGGTCTTTATCGGTCATTGCTGCGGCCCGCCCGCATAGATGCAACTCCGTGGAGTTTGCATCCTGAGCAGGCAGGCCGCTTTGATCGCAATTAATATAAGCGCGTCAGGCTGCCTTCAGGGTGGCTTCCGCGAATTCGTAGTTGGCCAGCTTGTCGAGGAAGTTCGTTACATAGTCAGGCCGACGATTACGGAAATCGAGATAATAGCTATGTTCCCAGACATCAAGCCCTAATAGCGCCTTGCCTTCGCCGGTTGCCAGCGGATTGGAGCCATTTGGCGTCTTGGTGACCTTCAACTTGCCGTCATTGGCCAGAACCAGCCACGCCCAGCCCGAGCCGAACTGGCCGACAGCCGCCGTCTTGAAGGCTTCCTTGAACTGGTCGACGCCGCCGAAATCCTCGACGATCTTCTTTTCCAGCGCGCCCGGAAGGCGTCCGCCGTTTGCCGACAGGTTCTGCCAGAACAGATCGTGGTTCCAATGCTGGCCGGCATTGTTGAAGACCGGAGCGAGATCGGCCTTGTCTTTCGCAAAGAGCACGATTTCCTCAAGCGACTTGCCCTTGAGCGCATCGTTCTTCTCGACGAAGCCATTCAGCGCCGTTACGTAGGCCTGATGGTGCTTGCCATGGTGCAGCTCAAGTGTTTCGGTGCCCATGCCGACGCCTTCAAGAGCGTTGGTCGCATAGGGAAGCGGAGGCAAGGTGAAGCTCATTTTAGACTCCTTGATATACAACTATCTTGATAATTCAGATCGGATCGCTTAATTTAACAAGATAATGCTTCTTTAAATCGAAAACAGGCAATATGTCAAGGAATGACTTTCTAAATACGGACCTTTCGGGAGCACGTTCGCCCGCGGAACGCATCATGCTGGCGCTCAAGATGCGCGGTGCGCAGACGGCTGCCGCAATCGGCGACCATCTCGGCACGACCGGCGAGGCGGTGCGCCAGCAGCTGGTGCGGCTGGCCGAGGAAGGTCTCGTTGCGCCGCATTCCGTTTCGCAGGGCGTAGGCCGTCCCTCGCAGTTCTGGGATCTGACAGAGCCCGGCAATAAGCGCTTTCCCGATACCCATGCCGATCTGACCGTGCAGCTTCTGCATTCCGTGCGCACCATCCTTGGTGAAGACGCGCTGGAAACGCTGGTTGCGCATCGCGAGACGGAAACCCGCCGCCAGTATCATGCGCGCCTCAAGGACATGGAGTTCGACGAGCGCGTCAAGGCGCTTGCAGATATCCGCTCGACCGAAGGCTATATGGCGGATGCCGAGCGGCAGGAGGACGGTTCGTGGCTTTTTGTCGAGAACCATTGTCCCATCTGTGCCGCTGCCGATGCCTGCCAGGGTTTTTGCCGGGCCGAGCTTCAGGTTTTTGAAGCGGTTCTCGGCCCGGATGTGTCTGTTGCCCGTACCGAGCATATTCTGGCCGGGGCGCGGCGCTGCGCCTATGTTTTTACCCCGGCCAATCCTTCCTGATCAGCACGATGCCGCTTGCGGCTGTCTTGCGCTGCGCACCAAAGCCAGCGCAGACAGGAATGCCAGCGTCGACATGACGGCAAAGCCGGAGAACAGCCACATGGCGGCATTGGCGGTGCCTGCAAATCCGCCCGGATTGCTGAGCCCTGCCATATTGGCGATCATGCCTGCCAGTGATGCGCCGAGCGCGGTGGTGAAAAGCTGCACGGTGGTGACGGAGGCCGACGCCAGATTCTGGTCGTCCGCATCGGCGCGTTTGAAAATACGCGTCAGAAGATGCGGCCAAGTCATGCCCACGCCGAAGCCGATGACTGCCAGCGCCAGACAGATCGGCAGCAGGCTGACCCAATGACCATCGCTGCCAACGGGGACCAAAGCGGCAAGCGTGACCATGCCCGCTATGCCCATCAGCGGCGCGGCGATGATCACCCGGTCAACACGACCGGAGGAAACACCTGAAGAACCGATGGAGCCGAGCGTCCAGCTTCCGCCCATGATGGCGGCCAGATAACCGGCGACCAGGGGCGACTGGTTGTGCAGCACCTGGAAGAACAGTGGCACGAACACTTCCGCGCTGGTTACCGAGGCGCTGAGGAAGGCGAGCGTCAGATAAAGCGCGCCGAGGCGGTGGAGGCTGAACGATCCTTTGGGAAGAATACGCCGCGACGAATTGCGCTCGATGATGAAGAGCAGGAGCAACAGCACGACAGCCAGCGCGACGCCTGCCGTATTCATGACGGCATTGACCGAAATGCTGGCGGCAGAAACGGCAAGCACAGCCGCCGTCAGCAGAATGAGCTGCGGCCAGGCCAGCGGTGCGCGGCTGCCTGCATCGCCGGAGGCGCGTGGCAGCACAACCATGGCCATGATGGCGAAGATGCCGATCACCGGCGCCAGCGACCAGAAGGCGGCGCGCCAGATGCCAAGTTCGGCGAATATGCCGCCGATCGCCGGACCGACGAGGGTTGCAACGCCCCACATGCCGGAAACAAGGCCAATCGCGCGGGGCCACAGGTTTTCGGGGAAGACGATGCGGATCATTGCATAGGAAAGGGCCAGCATCATGCCGCCGCCAAGGCCCTGCACCGAGCGCCCGGCCAGCATGACCGGCATGGATGGCGCGAGACCGCAAGCCAGCGTACCGGCTGCAAAAATAATTGCCGCCATCAGATAAGCACTGCGCGGACCCGCTTGCGATAGCAGGCGCGGAACGAGCGCCGAACCTAGAATGGATGCCGTCACGAATAGCGCCGTGTTCCAGGCATAATAATCCATGCCGCCAATATCGGCGACGACCGTTGGGAGGATGGTCGTCGCGATGAATACGTTGATGGCGTGCAATGCGACGCCGCCGACAAGGGTGAGCGACCGGATGGCATTCTTACCGGCAAACAGGTCTCCCCAACCGGCGGGCTGGCCGCTAGCGGATGTTTGGTCCTGCATGATTTTTTCCTTACACATCTGAATAACCGGACATTGAGGGCCCAAAATGCCCCTCGGTCCGAACTGCATGCCAATCGCTACGCCTGCCTCTGTAATTTGTCAAGCAAATGCTTGTTTAATTATCCGGGCAACTTTTCAGGCAATGATAGAGCCGTCAATCGGACGCAGGAAGCAGGGCCTGTGCACAAAGACTTTCAATCAAAACAAGGGAGAAGCTTGTAAGGGGTTCAAATTCTGGCGAAAAGCTCTATATCAGGGCCAACCGTTGAAGGCAGGGCAGCCAAAACAGAAGTGATCCGCGACAGCTTATGGGGAAATTTTTCTCGATGGCGCTGTGGCGGATTTGTGTTTCTGTCACAAGCTTCCTATAAGCCTTTGAATAATTCCAGAAGAAGCGTCTGACGCTTCTTCCCAACGTGGCGACCAGCCTTGCTGGACAGGCCAGATTTCCCCATTGGACGACCCGAAGAGCCATGATCCAGACGCCTTATTACCTGATCGACAAGACCAAGCTGAAGCGCAACATGGAAAAGATCGCCTATGTGCGCGAGAAGTCCGGTGCGAAGGCGCTTTTGGCGCTGAAATGCTTCGCGACATGGTCGGTGTTCGATTTCATGAGCCAGTATATGGACGGCACGACCTCGTCCTCGCTCAATGAAGTGCGTCTCGGCCACGAGAAATTTGGCGGCGAAACCCACGCCTATAGCGTTGCCTATGCCGATCACGAGATCGACGAAGTCATCGCCAATGCCGACAAGATCATCTTCAATTCCATCGGCCAGCTGGATCGCTTTGCCGATAAGGCGGCGCATATCAAGCGCGGCCTGCGTCTCAATCCGGGCGTGTCGTCATCGAGCTTCGATCTCGCCGATCCGGCGCGGCCGTTCAGCCGCCTTGGCGAATGGGATGTGGCGAAGGTCGAGAAGGTCATGGACCGCGTCACCGGCTTCATGATTCACAACAATTGCGAAAACTCCGATTTCGGTCTGTTCGACAAGATGCTGACGGAGATCGAAGACAAGTTCGGCTCGCTTCTGCATCGGGTTGAATGGGTCAGCCTTGGCGGCGGCATTCATTTCACCGGTGAGAATTATCCGGTCGATGAATTCTGCGCGCGTCTGAAGGCGTTTTCGGAAAAGTTTGGCGTGCAGGTCTATCTGGAGCCCGGCGAAGCCTCGATCACCAAGACCACGACGCTGGAAGTGACGGTTCTCGACACGCTGTTCAACGGCAAGAACCTCGCCATCGTCGACAGCTCGATCGAAGCCCATATGCTCGATCTGCTGATCTATCGCGAAACCGCGAAGATGGAGCCGAATGAAGGCGAGCATCGTTACATGGTCTGCGGCAAGTCGTGCCTGGCGGGCGATGTGTTCGGCGAGTTCAACTTTGGTCAGGAGCTGAAGGTCGGCGACCGCCTCTCTTTTGCGGATGCCGCCGGTTATACGATGGTCAAGAAAAACTGGTTCAATGGCGTGAAGATGCCTGCGATTGCCGTGCGTGAACTTGATGGCACGGTCAATGTTGTCCGCGAATTCACTTTCGCGGATTTTGAAGGGTCGCTTTCCTAAAGATCCTGTTGCGGCTTCAGGCTGCAACGAACTCATGTGTTCCGAATGAGAAGGCAATCGGGACGGTCAATAGATGGCGGGAAACCGCTGGAAGAGGAAGCATCGACAGAAAATGAAGAAGAACGTTCTCATTATCGGCGCCGGGGGCGTGGCACAGGTTGTTGCACATAAATGTGCGCAAAACTCTGACATATTGGGCGATATCCATATTGCGTCCCGCACGGTTGAGAAATGCCGCAAGATTATCGATAGCGTGCATGAAAAGAAGAGCCTCAAGACCGAGGTGAAGCTGGAAGCGCATGCGCTGGATGCTCTGGATGTTGAAGCCACCAAGGCTCTGATCCAGAAGACGGGCGTTCAGATCGTCATCAATGTCGGCTCGGCCTTCCTCAATATGTCGGTTCTTCGCGCCTGTATCGATACGGGCGTTGCCTATATGGACACGGCCATTCACGAAGATCCGAAGAAGATCTGCGAAACGCCGCCATGGTATGGCAATTACGAATGGAAGCACCTCAAGGAATGCGAAGAGAAGGGCATCACCGCCATTCTCGGCATCGGCTTCGACCCGGGTGTGGTCAACGCCTATGCGCGTCTGGCCGCTGACGATTATCTGGATGAAGTGAAGTCCATCGATATCGTCGACATCAATGCCGGTTCGCATGGCCGCTGGTTCTCGACCAATTTCGACCCGGAAATCAATTTCCGCGAATTCACCGGCACGGTCTATTCCTGGCAGGAGGGTGCCTGGCAGTCGAACAAGATGTTCGAAGTCGGCCACACGTTCGATCTGCCCGTCGTCGGTCCGAGCAAGGCCTATATGACCGGCCATGATGAAGTGCATTCACTGTCCAAGAACTATCCGAATGCGGATGTCCGTTTCTGGATGGGCTTTGGCGATCACTACATCAACGTCTTCACGGTTCTGAACAATCTCGGCCTCCTGTCCGAACAGCCGGTCAAGACCGCTGAAGGTCTGGAAGTCGTGCCGCTCAAGGTGGTCAAGGCCGTGCTGCCCGATCCGTCGTCGCTGGCGCCTGATTATACGGGCAAGACCTGCATTGGCGATTTCGTCAAGGGCACCAAGGACGGCAAGGAGAAGGAAGTCTTCATCTATAACGTTGCCGACCATAAGGACGCTTACAACGAAGTGGGTTCGCAGGGCATTTCCTATACCGCTGGCGTTCCGCCGGTTGCCGCTGCAATCCTGATCGCTTCCGGCGAATGGGACGTGAAGAAGATGGTCAATGTGGAAGAGCTGAACCCGAAGCCTTTCCTGAACATCCTGAACCATATCGGCCTGCCATCCCGTATCAAGGATGAAAACGGCGACCGCGCGCTGGACTTCGCGTGAGGTTATAGCTTTACGCTATCGAAAAACCCCGCTTAGGCGGGGTTTTTTATTGCACACTTTGCTCTTGCTTCAACCGGCCTTTATCCTGAGGAGGCCCGCAGGGCCGTCTCGAAGGATCGAAGGAGCGAAGAAACGAGGGCGTGGGAGACCAGCGTTGCGTTGCCTGTTCCATCTGGACCTCGCCCTTCGAGGCTGCGCTTCGCTCCGCACCTCAGGGTGATGGGTGTGGCGCTCGATAAAGAGGTCAGAAGAGCGGCGGCAAAGAAGGTGCACCTGAATATTATTCGCCCCGGGGCCAGGTGTCGGACAGCCGATACCCACCCGGAAACGGATCGCTGGGATCGAGCATCAGCTGCGAGGTGCCCGTCACCCATCCGCGACCGGAAATGATCGGGCTGATGGCGGGTTTGCCGCCAAGCTCGGTCAGCCTGTCCAGCCGGCAGTGAAACTCGGTGCCAAGCACAGATTTGCCGATGAAGCGCTCACCCACTTTCATCTGGCCCTTGGCGTGCAGCACGGCCATGCGTGCCGAGCAGCCGGTGCCCGTCGGTGAACGGTCGAGCTTGGCCGGACGGATCGCCACCGTGTTGACGCCCGTCAGAACATCGCCTTCGCGTGTGACCGGCTCGGTGATCTGGCAAAACGAAATGTGGTTCCAGTCCTTTTCCGGGTGGCGAAAACCAAGCTGCTCATTGGCGGCCTTGGTGATCTTCACGCCGATCTCGGCCAGTTCACGCGCCTGACCCGGCTCGATCTTCATGCCGATCTGCGCGGCCTCGATAAGGACGAAACTGTCGCCGCCATAGGCCGTATCGACGGTAATGGTGCCAAGCCCCTCGACTTCAAGCGCAGCATCCAGCCGGTCGGCGAAAGACGGCACGTTGCGCACGCTGATGCGCTCGGCCTTGCCGTTGCGGCACTCGGCTTCCACCTCAATGAGGCCGCCGGGCGCTTCCAGCACCATGCGCGTCACCGGCTCCTGCATCGGGATAATGCCGCTGTCGAGCAGCACAGTTGAAACGCAGATCGAATTCGAGCCCGACATTGGCGGCGTATCGGCAGGCTCCATGATGATGAACCCCATCTGCGCACGCGGGTCTTTCGGCGGCACCAGCAGATTGATGTGACGGAACACGCCGCCGCGCGGCTCGTTCAGCACAAAATTACGCAAGGTTTCGTCACTGGCGATAAAGCGCGACTGCTCCCACACCGTGTCACCCGGCGGCGGCGCGACACCGCCGACGATAACATCGCCGACTTCGCCTTCCGCGTGACAGCCGACAATATGGATAACCTTGGTGCTGCGCATGGGAACCTCGCAAAATACAACAAGTATATTTGTAGCTGGGTCTAGCGCCGGGTCAATATTTATCGGGCGGTAAAGGGCGCTTTCATAACGACTGTGAAAACTGGTTTCCCGGCGTGTCAGCTCGTTAGAATTTACGTCTCAAGATGTGTTGCTCTTTTAAGCAAGTCTGATATCCATGTGCTGCTAAATTGTGCATATCGATGCGCAGCCCGCTTGGCTCCGGATCAATTTCAGGAACATGCAAAACGTTCCCCATTGAAATTGAGCAACCCGAAAAGCTGGGGCGCCGTTGTTTTTGAAAAGCAACGCGCGGCTCTTAGCCGGCATGGGACGGTCGATGATCGTAACGCGACGCCACTCTCCTCAGATTGACCCGGTCTCTGAGTCTTTGATGTCTCGGCGCGTGGTTTTCAGGTTTTGAATTATCCGGCGGGGTGACGGCTCTCTGGATGATTCTGGGGAGTGGAATGTGAGCAGTACAACCAATGTGGGCTTTCATGAGCCCCACCAGAACAGCGTGCAGCGTTTGCGCAGGGAACTTTCCGCGGCGCTGAAACTTGGCTGGCCGCTGATCCTGACCAATGTTTCGCAAGCCGCATTGACGGCAACCGACATTATCTTCATCGGGCGTCTGGGCAAGGATACGCTGGCCTCGGCGCTTCTGGCCACGAGCTTCTACCACACGCTGGTCATCTTCTCGATGGGACTTGTTTCGGCTGTCATGCCGATGATCGCCATCGCGCTCGGCAAGAACCGCCATTCGGTGCGCGATGTGCGCCGCACGGTCCGTCAGGGCTTCTGGACGGCGATCATCATCTCGATCCCGATCTGGGTCGTGCTGTGGCATTGCGAGGAGATATTCCTGTTCCTCGGACAGCAGCCGGATATCGCAGCGCGCTCGACCGACTTCATGCACACGCTGCAATGGGCGCTGCTGCCCTATCTGTTCTACATCGTGTTGCGCTCGTTCTTCGCGGCGATGGAAAAGCCCATGTGGACATTGCTGATTGCAGGCGCAGCGATCGGCTTCAACGCGCTGGCCGGATGGACGCTGATCTTCGGTCATTTCGGATTTCCGCGCATGGAACTGCATGGCGCTGGTATTGCGACCACGCTTTCCAGCACAATGATGTTTCTTGGCATGGCGGCGATCACGCTGCGTCATCGCCGTTTCCGCCGCTATCACCTGTTCGGCCGGTTCTGGCGTCCCGACTGGCCGCGCCTGCGTGAGCTGTGGCGCATCGGCTTTCCGATGGCGCTGACTTTCGTGTTCGAAACTTCGATCTTCTATGCCGCTGTCGTCATGATGGGCCGGATCAGCGCGACCGCTATGGCGGCCCATGCCGTGGCGATCCAGATCGCGTCGCTCAGCTTCATGGTGCCGCTCGGTTTCGGGCAGGTGGCGACCGTGCGCGTTGGACGCGCTTATGGTGCGGGCAATCCCAGGGCGGTGGCTTATGCGGGCTGGAGCGCCTATGCGCTGGGGGTTGGCTTCATGATGATCATGGGTCTCCTGATGGTGCTGATCCCGCGCCTGTTCATCGGCGTGTTTCTCGATCTGCATGATCCGGAAAATCTGGCCGTCATGGAACTGGCCGTCAGCTTCCTTGCGCTGGCCGCTCTGTTCCAGACGGTTGACGGCGCACAGGCGGTTGCTGCGGGCATGTTGCGCGGCATGCGTGACACCCGTGTTCCGATGTTTCTGGCGCTGCTTGGCTATTGGGGTGTGGGGCTGCCGCTTGGCGCGCTGCTCGCCTTCAAGTTTGGCATGGGCGGGCAGGGCATCTGGCTTGGCCTTGCCGCCGGTCTTGGCATTGTTGCCGTGATGATGACTTTGCGCTGGCGCAGGCATCTGGCCCATATTTCCAGAACGCTCGCGTAAAGCACATCCCGAAAAGTGTGAAACGGTTTTCGGATAAGATGTGCGCTAAAGCAAACAATAAGCTGAAAACAAAAATGCCGCACGGCCTGAAGGTCGTACGGCATAGTTGCATGCTGCGGATATCATACCGTATCCGCTATCTCGTTTCTGCGATTACTTCGTCAGATTGCTGATACGATCAAGCGCGCTGCCGAAACCCTTCAGTGAAATCTTGAAGGCAACCGGCTGGCTTGGGCTGAGAGCCGTTGCCGTCACGTTGATATTGGCACCCGCCTTGATGGCTGCAACCTGTTTCAGTTCGAAGCTAATCGGTGCAAGGCAACCCTGCGGGAGGCAGGTGGAGAATGCGAGCGTCGGACCAACTGCATCATCGATCTTGATGGTCACACCTTTGGCCAGATCAAGACCGAATGGCATCAGGATAACACCGTCAACCTTGCCGCCCGCGACATTACGCAGTTCAGCGGTCAGGACGCGCTGACCAGTCTGGGAGCTGTTCTGCTCCTGACGGATTGTGCAGACGCTGGTGTCTTTCTGCGTCTGGCAGGCGACGGTCCAGTCCTGATAGGTTTCCTGCAGGGTGCTTGCGCCGCCCGGAAGGGGGGCTGCAAAAGCAGGCGTTGCCAGAAGTGCTGCCAGCGTGCAAGCAAGGCCGAGCGCGCGATGGTTTTTCATAAATATATTTCTCTCTAAAAACGATCTTTTGAAGCCTGTTACCCAAAAGGGAGCTTTGAAAATTTATTGAGCACAATTCAGCTGTGCGTTCAACTACATTCCCGTCAAATTATCTTGTTTCTGCGAATAATCGTAAAAGGTTATCGAAGTCTAATATAGTCTTCACTGCAATGTTTGCTTGAAAATAGCAGGGCGGCAGTTGTGACCGGCAGGTATCCGGCGCATTTTGGCCGGATACCGTGCTGAAACGACAGTCTATCGCGTCAGTTTCATATGGCGGTTCACGTCCTTGTACAGCAGATAGCGGAACTTGCCCGGACCGCCCGCATAGCAAGCCTGCGGGCAGAAAGCGCGCAGCCACATGAAGTCACCGGCTTCCACTTCCACCCAGTCCTGATTGAGCCGGTAGACTGCCTTGCCTTCCAGCACATAGAGGCCGTGCTCCATGACATGCGTTTCAGCAAAGGGGATCACGCCGCCCGGCTCAAGGGTAACGATGGTGACATGCATGTCGTGGCGCAGATCGTTCGGATCGACAAAGCGCGTCGTCGCCCAAACGCCATTGGTGTCCGGCATGGGCGAGGGGGCAATGTCGTTTTCATTGAGGAATAGCGGCTCCGGCACATCGAGCCCGTCCACATATTCATAGGCCTTGCGAACCCAGTGGAAACGCGCGGTCTTGCTGGCGGTGTTGCGCAGGCTCCAGCCGCTCTTGGGCGGCAGATAGGCATAGCCGCCTTCGGTGAGCGTGTGGGTCTTGCCCGCAATGGTGACTGTCACTTCGCCTTCGACCACGAACAGAACGCCCTCGGCGCTGTCGTCAAGCTCGGCGCGGTCGCTGCCGCCGCCCGGCTGTACTTCCATGATATATTGCGAGAAGGTCTCGGCAAAACCGGACATCGGACGCGCGATCACCCACAGTCTGGTCTTTTCCCAGAAAGGCAGGAAACTGGTCACGATATCGCTGAACGTGCCTTTCGGAATGACGGCATAGGCTTCCGTGAACATGGCGCGGTCGGTCAGAAGCTGCGTCTGCGGCGGCAATCCGCCGGTCGGTGCGAAATAGGTGCGGGTCATTTTCCTGTTCCTGATCAGTAAAGTGTCTCTGGAAGGATGTCCTTCAGTCGCAAGAGCGCGATGCGCTCGACTTGCGCGCAAGCGGTAGCGAATTCGGTCTCGCGGTCATTGGCGACGCGGCGCTGGAACGTGTCGAGGATTTCCTTCTTGTTGCGCCCCTTCACGGCGATGATGAAGGGAAAGCCGAATTTCTGCGTATAGGCATCGTTCAGTTGGGTGAATGTCTGCTTTTCCGCGTCGGTCAGCGCGTCCAGACCGGCACCGGCCTGTTCGGCGGTGGATTCGGCGGTCAGGCGCTTGGCCTGCGCCAGCTTGCCGGCGAGATCCGGGTGGGCATTCAAAACGCCAAGCCGCTCTTCGGGCGAGGCTGCGCGGAAGATTTTCGTCATTGCACCGGCAAGACCGGAGGCCGTGTCCTCGGCGGCAGCGAAGCCAGCGTCGAAGGCGCGCTCGGCGATCCACGGCGAATGCTCAAAAATGCTGCCATAGCGGGCCACGAAATCGGCCTTGCTGGCCTTCGATGGCACCACATCGGCCACTTTCGGCTTGTGGTGTTCGTGCCAGTGATTGGCAATGTCGATGCGCTTGGCAACCCAGACCTTGTCATGGCTCTGGACATAATCGAGGAAACGTTCAAGTGCTGCCGCGCGACCCGGACGTCCGACCAGACGGCAATGCAGGCCGATGGACAGCATTTTTGGCGCGCCTTCCGCGCCTTCGCGGTAAAGCACGTCGAAGGCGTCTTTTAGATAGGTGTAGAACTGGTCGCCGGAATTGAAACCTTGCGGCGTTGCAAAACGCATATCGTTGGCGTCGAGCGTGTAGGGCACGATCAGATGCGGACCTTTGGGACCTTTGACCCAATAGGGCAGCTCATCGGCATAGGAATCGGCGGAATAGACAAAGCCGCCTTCTTCCATCACCAGCTTCAGCGTGTTGTCGGACGGTTTGCCCTGATAAATGCCGAGCGGGCGTGAGCCAGTGACTTCGGTGTGCAGGCGCACGGCTTCGCGAATATGCTCGCGTTCCACCTCTTCCGGCACGTCCTTATATTCCCACCAGCGCAGGCCGTGGCTGGCGATTTCCCAATCGGCTTCCTTCATCGCGGCGACGGCTTCGGGATTGCGCGCCATAGCCAGCGTCACGCCATAGACGGTGACGGGCATGTTGCGTCGCGTGAAGGCGCGCCAGAGACGCCAGAAGCCGGAACGCGCGCCATATTCGTAGATGGATTCCATGTTGAGGTTGCGCTGGCCGTTCCAGGCCTGTCCGCCGACGATTTCGGACAACAGGCATTCGGACGCCGCATCGCCGTCGAGAATGCAGTTCTCGGCGCCTTCTTCGTAATTGACCACGAATTGGACGGCTATATTGGCCCCACCGGGCCAGCGCGGATCAGGTGTGTTCCGGCCATAGCCGATCAGATTGCGTGGGTAATTCATGCCATATCCCCTTGATGTCAGCGCCAGCGCATTCCGAAAACCGTTCAACGGCATGTGGATCACGCTTTGGTTTTGCCCATGATAATAAAGATTTGCGGTGTGAATTCCCCTTCAAAATTTTGAAAGACATCCAATGAGAAAGCTCTTTCTTAATGCCGAATAAGGCGGAATACTTCACGATGGGAACAAAAGCGGGAACGCGGCCGGTCTGCCATATAAATGTGCTTTGATAGCAAAAACGGTACTGGCAAACCGAGTGAAATCAGCGACTTGCAGCGGATCCGTTTCATGAACAAGGTTCATGGGCCAGAGAATCGCGCAAGGGGTCAGGAGTGCAAATGGGTCAGGGACATCACGGCGATGAGGGCAAGACGGGTCGGTTGACGACCCATGTGCTTGATACGGTCAGCGGCAAACCGGCTGCTGGATTGCGTATCGAACTGCGCCGGATCGAGAATCACACGCCGCACAGCATCAAGGAAATCCGCACCAATCAGGACGGGCGCAGCGGCGAGCCGCTGCTTGCCAATGGCGACCTGCAGCGCGGTTCCTATGAACTCCTGTTTCATGTCGGCGAATATTTCGGCAAGGACGAAGACGGCGTGCCGTTTCTCGATGTGGTGCCGTTGCGCTTTGGTGTTTCCGATGAAAAGGCGCATTATCATGTGCCGCTTCTGGTTTCGCCTTTTTCCTATTCGACCTATCGCGGGAGCTGAGCAGGATGGTTCAGTCTGTGAGAAACAGAATATGTTTTCTTCTCAATGGCGAGCGGGTTGAACTCGACCGGGTTTCGCCAACGGAAACGCTGCTCGATTATCTGCGTCTGGCCTGCAAGCTGCGCGGCACCAAGGAAGGCTGCGCCGAAGGCGATTGCGGCGCTTGCACGGTGCTGGTTGGCAAGATCGTGGGCAGCGAACTGGTTTATGAAAGCGTCAATGCCTGCATTCGCTTCGTCGGTTCGCTGGATGGTTGCCATGTCGTGACGGTCGAGCATTTGCGCGGGGCCGATGGTGGTCTGCATCCGGTGCAAAAGGCGATGATCGACTTTCACGGCTCGCAATGCGGCTTCTGTACACCGGGCTTCGTCATGTCGCTTTACGGGCTGTGGATGCGCAATCCCAAGCCCGCTGACCCGGCTATTGAAAAGGCGCTGCAAGGCAATCTCTGCCGCTGCACTGGTTACGAGGCGATCATTCGCGCTGCCCGCGCCATTTCCGATTACGGCAACACGACGGAAGATCCGCTGGCAGCAGAACGCGCTCATGTGCTCGAACAGTTGAAATCCATGCGCGACGGTTCGCGGGTCGAAGTGGGCGAGGGCAAGGACCGTCTGGTTGTGCCTGCCGATCTCGACGATTTCGCAGCACTGCTGGCCGATGAACCGAAGGCGACCGTGGTGGCCGGTTCCACCGATGTGGGCCTGTGGGTCACGAAGATGATGCGCGATATTTCGCCGGTGGTCTTTATCGGCCATCTCACGGAATTGCGGGTCATCTCCGAGGACAACAACGTCGTCACCATTGGCGCGGGCGTAACATATACGGAGGCCTTCTCTTTCCTCGCCAGGCGCATTCCACAGCTCAGCGGTCTCATCAACCGCATCGGCGGGGAACAGGTGCGCAATATGGGCACCATCGGCGGCAATATCGCCAATGGTTCGCCGATTGGCGATACGCCGCCGCCGCTGATCGCACTCAGTGCGCGTCTGACGCTGCGCAAGGGCGATAGCCGGCGCACCATTCCGCTTGAAGATTTCTTCATCGCCTATGGCAAGCAGGACCGTCAGCCCGGCGAATTCGTCGAGGCGGTGCATGTGCCGATCCCGGCGGAAGGCAACCACTTTGCGATCTACAAGGTGTCCAAGCGTTTTGAGGAAGATATCACTGCGGCGCTCGGCGCATTCCACATGACGCTCGATGCAGCAGGCAAGGTCGCTTCCATCCGCATCGCCTATGGCGGCATGGCGGCGACGCCGAAGCGCGCCTTTGCGGTTGAGGCGGCACTTTTGGGCCAGCCATGGACCGAAGAAACGGTGGATGCGGCAATCGGTGCCTATGAGCAGGACTATCAGCCGCTCAGCGATATGCGCGCCACGGCGGATTATCGTCTGATGGTCTCGAAGAATTTGTTGCGCCGTTTCTATGCCGAAACGCAAGGGCAAGCCGAACCCTTGCGCGCTCAGCATATCGAAGCGGTCTGAAGGAGGCAGGCATGAACAAACATCCTGCAAGCACGATCAAAGCCGCCGCTATCAAAGGTGGTGTCGCCACCGATCAGAGGCATGATTCCGCGCATAAGCATGTGACGGGCGATGCGGTCTATATCGACGATATTCCGGAACCGGAAGGCACGCTGCATGTCGGTGTCGGCCTTGCGTCGGTCGCCCATGCCAATATCAAGTCTGTCGACCTTTCCGCTGTGCGTGCAGCGCCCGGCGTTGTCGATGTGCTGACCTATAAGGACATTCCCGGCGAAAACGATGTCTCGCCGTCCGGCATGCATGACGATCCGATCTTCGCGGTAGATACAGTACAGTTCCACGGGCAGCCGATCTTTGCCGTCATTGCCCGCACCCGGGATCAGGCCCGCCGCGCCGCGCGTCTGGCCAAGGTTGAATATGAGGAAATGCCGGGCCTGTTTTCCATTGCAGGCCTTGATGGCGCCAAGGACCGTCTCGTCTTCACGCCGCTCACGCTCAATCGCGGCGATGCCCGCAAGGCCATCGATGATGCGCCGCGCAAGGTGAAGGGCCGCATGATGGTTGGCGGTCAGGACCATTTCTATCTCGAAGGGCAGGCTTCGCTGGCTGTTCCCGGCGAGGATGAAGATGTCACCATCTATTGCTCCACGCAGGGGCCGAGCGAAACGCAGCATCTGGTTGCCCATGCGCTGGGCGTGCCGAGCCATTCGGTCACGGTTGAAGTGCGCCGCATGGGCGGTGGCTTCGGCGGCAAGGAAACGCAGGCCAATCAATGGGCTGCCATTGCCGCTATCGCTGCCAAGAAGCACAAGCGCGCGGTTAAAATCCGTCTCGACCGCGATGAGGACATGACCGCCACCGGCAAGCGTCATGACTTCATGATTGATTACGAGGTCGGCTTCGACGACGAAGGCAATATTCTGGGCGTGGATTATATGTTCGCGCTCAATGCCGGTTTCTCGGCGGACCTTTCGGGGCCGGTCGGCGATCGTGCGCTGTTTCATTGCGACAATGCCTATTTCTTCCCGGCAGTGCATGCGCAATCCGCGCCGCTTTACACCAACACCGTGTCCAACACGGCGTTCCGCGGCTTTGGCGGTCCGCAGGGCATGGTCGGTGCGGAACGCGTCATCGAGGAAGTGGCCTTCGCGGTCGGCAAAGACCCGCTCGACATCCGCAAGCTCAATTTTTACGACGCGATGGGGACGGAAGGCGCGACGCGCAATATCACGCCCTATCACCAGAAGGTGGAAGATTGCATCATCCAGCGCATTGTCGCCGAACTGGAAGAGAGCGCGGATTACGCCGCGCGTCGCGAGGCAATCCGCGCATTCAACGCCAAAAGCCGCACTGTGAAGCGCGGCATGGCGTTGACGCCAGTGAAATTCGGCATCTCCTTCACCAAGACCGAGTCCAATCAGGCTGGTGCGCTGGTGCATGTCTATAATGACGGCTCGGTGCATATGAACCATGGCGGCACCGAAATGGGGCAGGGGCTCCATCTGAAAGTGGCGCAGGTCGTGGCGGAAGAATTCCAGATCGACCTCGACCGGGTGAAGATCACCGCGACCACCACTGCCAAGGTGCCGAACACCGCACCGACGGCAGCATCGTCGGGCGCTGATCTCAACGGCATGGCGGCGCAGGATGCCGCGCGCCAGATCAAAAAGCGGCTGATCCGTTTTGCTGCCGAGCAGCATCAGGTGCCGGAAGATCAGGTTGTCTTCCTGCCCAACCGCATTCGCGTCGGCAATCAGGAAATCAGCTTCAACGAACTGGTGAAGCAGGCCTATATCGGTCGCGTGCAGCTTTCTGCTGCCGGGCATTACAAGACGCCGAAAATCCACTGGGATCGTGCCAAGGGTAAAGGCCATGCCTTCTATTACTACGCCTATGGCGCGGCCTGTTCGGAAGTTTCGGTCGATACGCTGACCGGCGAATATGTGGTGGAACGCACCGATATCCTCCACGATACCGGACGGTCGCTCAACCGTGTCATCGATATCGGCCAGATCGAAGGCGGTTTCGTGCAGGGCATGGGCTGGCTCACCACAGAGGAGCTTGTCTGGGATAATAAGGGGCGGCTGCGCACCCATGCGCCGTCCACCTACAAGATCCCGCTGGCATCCGACCGGCCCAAGATTTTCAATGTGGCGCTGACCGACTGGTCTGAAGCCTATGAACCGACCATCCATCGCTCCAAGGCGGTGGGTGAGCCGCCGCTGCCGCACGGCATGTCGGTGCTTTATGCACTGTCGGATGCGGTGGCGAGCGTTGCCGATCACAAGATCAGCCCGCGTCTCGATGCGCCAGCCACGCCTGAGCGCGTGCTGATGGCTATCGAGCGGCTGCGCGCGCAAAAGGGGTAGCACGATGAGCAGCGGCACGCTGGGCAGGCGGGACGATATCCGGGCTTTCCTGAACCGTCGCCACGACAGCGTGCTGGTGGAGGTCACGGATGTGAAGGGCTCTGCGCCACGCGATGCCGGGGCCTGGATGCTCGTCGCCCGCGACATGATCTTCCGCACCATCGGTGGTGGACAGCTCGAATATATGGCGATCGACCATGCCCGGAAAATACTTGCTGGCGGTCGCGATTCACCGATGGACGTGCCTCTGGGGCCGGAGATCGGCCAATGCTGCGGTGGGCGCGTGGCCTTGAATTTCAAGCGCGTCAATCGCGGCCTTGCGGATGAACTGGTCAGCAAGGTCGATGCGGAAATCGCCACCCGCCCGCATGTCTATGTCTTCGGTGCAGGCCATGTCGGCGATGCGCTGGCCTATGCGCTTTCGCTGACGCCGGTGCGGGTGGTGCTGGTGGATACTCGCGAGGCTGAGCTGATGGCCGTCGACGCGCCGGGCGTTGAAACCTGCCTCGCGGCCATGCCGGAGCAGGTGGTGCGCTCCGCACCGCCGGGCAGTGCATTCATCATCCTGACGCATGATCACGCGCTTGATTTTCTGATCGCCGCCGAGGCGCTGCAACGCCGCGATGCGATCTATGTCGGCATGATCGGCTCGAAGACCAAGAAGGCGACTTTCAAAAATTGGTTGAAACGCGAGTTCGGCAGCGATGATCTGTTTGAAGATCTGATCTGCCCGGTCGGCGGTGCGGTCGTGAAGGACAAACGCCCCGAAGTCATCGCAGCCCTTGCGGCGGCCGAAGTGCTGACCGCCGTTTTGACCACAAGCAAGGTCTCGCAGCCTGCCTGATTTGGCAGGCCGCTTTTTTAAGCCAGCGCTTCCCGTATGAGCCGCTGGCAGCGCTCCGTCATGAAATCGATGATCAGACGCACCTTTGGGTCCTGAAAACGCTTGTGCGGATAGATCGCCGCAAGCTGGATCGGTGCCGGCGGCGTGCTTTCGAGAAGCGGTATCAGCCGACCGTCGCGGAGATATTCCTTCACCTCGAACAGCGGCTTGTTGATGATGCCGCGCCCGCCCAGCGCCCATTGCGTCAATACGTCGCCATCATCGGAATCATAAGGCCCGGTGACTTCGAATTTGCGAAGACCTTCCGATGTTTGAAGCGACCAGTAATATTCCTTCGACCCCGGAAAACGCAGCAGCAAACAGTCATGCGTGTCGCCCAGCAGCTCTTCCGGCGATTGCGGAACTCCATGTTTTTCAAGATATTGCGGCGCAGCGCAGATCACACGCTCACAATTCAGGATGCCGCGCATGCGCAAGTTGGAGTTTTCCAGAACCCCGAGTTTGAAGGCGACATCCACGCTTTCGCTCATAATGTCGATCTCGTGGTCAGATAGTCGCAGGCGCACTTCAATGTCCGGATATTTGTCGTGAAACTCCGGAATGCCCGATGCGATGAGCCTGCGGCCAAGCCCCAAAGGCGCGGTAATGCGAATCGATCCCTTGGGATTTTTCGCAAGTTCCGCGACGGCTGCTTCAGCCTCATCGACCGCTTCGAGGATTTTCAACGCGCCGTCATAGAATATGCGGCCATGCTCGGTCGGGGTCAGCTTGCGCGTGGTACGGTTGAAGAGCCGGACGCCAAGATGCTTCTCCAACTCCTTGATTCGATTGCTCGCAACCGCTGGCGAGGCGCGCTGGTCGCGCCCGGCGGCAGAAAGATTTCCCAATTCGACAACGCGCACGAAAACGCGCAGATTATCAAGATAAGACATGCGTCCCCTCCACGATTGTCTAGTTTTTTTTGAAAGTGATGGTCGTGTTGTGACGTTCCCTCGGACGCAAAGCTTTGGCACATAATAGGATAACGAACAATGGGGCGAACAATGGGAGTGCCTGATGTATGATTTTGCCGTAGCCTGGGACTGGCTGGGCTTCGCAGCGCGGTGGCTGCATGTCATTACCGCGATTGCGTGGATCGGCTCGTCTTTCTACTTCATCGCGCTTGATCTCGGTCTGCGCCAGCGTCCCGGCTTGCCGGTTGGCGCTCATGGCGAGGAATGGCAGGTCCATGGCGGCGGCTTCTATCACATCCAGAAATATCTGGTTGCGCCAGCCGAAATGCCGGAACACCTCACCTGGTTCAAATGGGAATCCTACGCCACCTGGCTGTCGGGTTTCACGCTGCTCTGCATCGTTTATTATACGGGCGCCGATCTTTACCTGATCGATCCGAATGTGCTCGACGTGTCTGTTCCGGTCGCCATCGCCATTTCCATTGGCTCGCTGGCTTTCGGCTGGGTTGCCTATAACACCATCTGCAAGCTGATGCTGGGCAAGAGCGATACGCTTTTGATGGTCATGCTCTATGTCGTGCTGGTGTTCGTGGCCTGGGGCTATACGCATCTGTTCACAAGCCGCGCGGCTTTCCTGCATCTGGGCGCTTTCACGGCGACGATCATGTCGGCCAACGTGTTCATGATCATCATCCCGAACCAGAAAATCGTGGTGGCCGATCTCATCGCCGGTCGCAAGCCCGATCCGAAATACGGCAAGATCGCCAAGCAGCGCTCGACGCATAACAACTATCTGACGCTGCCGGTGCTGTTCCTGATGCTGTCGAACCACAATCCGCTGGCTTTCGGCACGCAGTATAACTGGATCATCGCATCGCTGGTGTTCCTGATGGGCGTGACCATCCGCCATTGGTTCAACACCCAGCATGCCCGCAAGGGCAAGCCGACCTGGACCTGGCTGGTGACGGTCATCCTGTTCATCATCATCATGTGGCTTTCCACGGCCCCGAAGATTCTGACCGGTCAGCCGGAAGAGCAGAAGGTTTCCGCCTTGCAGCAAACTTTCATCTCGGACCCGCACTTTGGCAAAGTGCGGGATACCGTTTTGGGACGCTGCGCCATGTGTCACGCGGCGCAGCCCGGCTGGGAAGGCATGATCACGCCGCCAAAAGGCGTGACGCTTGAAACGGATCGGGAAATCGCCGCCCATGCGCGCGAAATCTATTTGCAGGCCGGTCGCTCCCATGCCATGCCGCCCGCCAACGTCACCGGGGTAACGGATCAGGAGCGCCAGCTTCTCGCCTCCTGGTATGAATCCGCTACTGCTGGAGCAAAGTAACAATGACCAGACTTCTCATCCGTGGCCGCGTTCTGACCTTTCGCGATGAGCCGCAAAGTCTCGATGACAGCGCTTCCTATTGCTATATCGAAGATGGCGCCATTTTGGTCGAAGACGGACGCGTTGCGCGCCTTGGCGATTACGCTGAGCTTAGCGCGGAAGCGGGCAGCGATGTGAAACTGGCCGATCATCGCCCGCATCTGATCCTGCCGGGCTTCATCGATACGCATATCCATTATCCGCAGACCCAGGTGGTCGCGTCCTATGCCGCCAATCTTCTGGAATGGCTCAACACCTATACATTCGTGGCCGAACAGAAATTCGCCGATGAGCAGCACGCGGAATTCATCGCCGAGCGCTTTCTGGACGAGCTGATCCGCCATGGCACCACCACCGCTGTCGCTTATTGCTCGGTGCATCCGCAGAGTGTCGACGCCTATTTCCGCGCTTCGCAACATCGCAACATGCGCATGCTGGGCGGCAAGGTGATGATGGATCGCAACGCGCCGCCCGCTTTGTGCGACACGGCGCAATCCGGTTACGACGATAGCAAGGAACTGATCGCGCGCTGGCATGGCAAGGACCGCCTCGACTATGTGATCACGCCACGCTTCGCCATTACCTCGACTCCGGAACAGCTCGAAGCCAGTCAGGCGCTGGCCCGTGAACATCCGGAATGTTTCATCCAGACGCATCTTTCGGAGAACCACGACGAAATCGCCTTCACCAGGTCGCTCTATCCGGATGCGCCGGATTATCTCGGTATTTACGAGCATTACGGGCTTCTGGGAAACAAGACGCTGCTTGGCCATTCCATCCATCTGGAAGAACGCGAAGTGGGCGTGATGGCGGAAACCGGCTCGGTGGCCGTGTTCTGCCCGACCTCGAACCTGTTTCTCGGTTCCGGCCTGTTCGACCGTGATCGCCTGAAGGCGTCGGGCGTGCGCATGGCTGTGGCGACCGATGTCGGCGGCGGCACCAGCTTCTCCATGCTGCGTACCATGGACGAAGGCTACAAGATTTTGCAGTTGCGCGAACAGCGTCTGAACCCGTTCCAGTCCTTCTACATGATGACGCTTGGCAATGCCCGGGCGCTGTCGATGGAAGACAAGATCGGCACGCTGGACGAAGGCACGGAGGCCGATATCGTGGTGCTGGATTCGGCCGCCACATCGCCGATGCGCTTGCGCATGGCGGCAGGCGCGACGCTGGAACAGGAGCTGTTCCTGCTGCAAACGGTCGGTGACGACCGCGCCATTGTCGAAACCTATGTGGCGGGCAAGCCGCTCAAGGCGGAACTCGCCTGATCTGCCAATCCTGGAGGAGGATGGCCCGCGGCGGAGCGATCTGCTGCGGGTCTTTTGTTTTAAAGCTCTTCCGGCCGCTTGCCGCCAATGGCGCGGGTCAGTTGATCGGCGGTCGAGCGGATGAGCGGCCCCAGCTCTTCAAGCTTCTTCTTTGGCAGGCGCACGGCGGGACCGGAAACGGAAATGCCTGCAATGCCCTCGCCATATTCGTTGAAAATCGGGGCAGCGATGCAGCACATGCCGAGCGTGTGTTCCTCGTCATCGATGGACCAGCCGCGCATGCGTGTCGCCTGAATGTCTTTCAAAAGTGCGGGCAGGCCATCGAGCGTGCGCTGGGTGAAATGCTCCAGCATTTTTCCCGAAAGCGCGCGGGCGATTTCGCCATCCGACCACGTTGACAGAATTGCCTTGCCGATGCCCGATGCGTGGATCGGTCCACGCCGCCCCGGACGAAAGAAGGCGCGCATCGGCGCGTGACTTTCGATCTGCGAGATAAACACGACATCGCCGTCGTCCTCGACGCCGATATTCGCGGTCTCGCCGCTGGTTTCCATGAGCTGCTTTAAATAGGGGCGCGCCAGCGTGCCCAGCTTGCGGAAACGGCGAAAGGCATTGCCGATCTCGAAAGCCTTGACGCCAATTGTCCAGTCGCCGGTTTCCACATCGTGGGAAACCATGCCGTGATTGGCGAGCGAGGATAACAGACGGTGCACCGTGGAAGGGGCCATGCCGCTCGCGTCAGCAAGGTCCGTCAGGGTCGAGCCGTCATTATCGGCGATCAACGCCAGAAGCTTGAGGCTGCGGTCCAGAACCTGCACGGATGAGGGTGCGGCATTCTCCGCCGCCTTGCGGCCCCGCTTTGCTTTGGCCTGTTCCATCACCCGTCTCCGAATCCCGCCTGAACTTCAGAGTTACCACTATCGCATCCATTGCCAGTCGGAAAGGCGCAGAGGGTATAGCCGATTATCTCCATTCCGTTGAAAATCTTTATTTCCATATAATGGTATGCATTTCCATTTTTAAATTATAACTTTTGTAAATGGAGAATGTTTCCATAGGAGGATTGGCCATGGCCAGAATGCGTGCAGTCGATGCAGCCGTGCTTGTGCTGGAGAGGGAAGGGATCAATTGCGCTTTCGGCGTGCCGGGCGCGGCTATCAATCCATTTTATTCGGCGATGAAAGCGCGCGGTTCGATCCGCCATATCTTGGCGCGTCACGTTGAGGGCGCTTCGCATATGGCCGAAGGCTATACGCGGGCAAAGCATGGCAATATCGGCCTGTGCATCGGCACCTCCGGCCCGGCGGGCACGGATATGATCACCGGCCTTTATTCGGCTTCCGCTGATTCCATTCCGATCCTCTGCGTGACGGGGCAGGCGCCGCGCGCGCGTCTTGACAAGGAAGATTTTCAGGCGGTCGATATCGCCAAGATCGCGGCGCCTGTCACCAAATGGGCGGTCACGGTCATGGAACCGGCGCTGGTGCCATTTGTCTTCCAGAAGGCGTTTCATATCATGAAGTCGGGCCGTCCCGGTCCGGTGCTGATCGATCTGCCGATTGATGTGCAGATGGCCGAAATCGGTTTCGACATCGACACCTATCAGCCGATGGAAGCCTATAAACCAGCCGCCACGCGGGCGCAGGCCGAAAAGGCGATTGCCATGCTGAACGCAGCGGAACGTCCGTTGATTGTCGCAGGCGGCGGCATCATCAATGCCGATGCGTCGGATCTTCTTGTCGAATTCGCTGAGATCACCGGCATTCCGGTCATCCCGACCCTTATGGGCTGGGGCGTCATCCCGGACGATCACCGTCTGATGGCGGGCATGTGCGGTCTTCAGACCTCGCACCGTTATGGCAATGCCAATCTGCTGGCTTCCGATGCGGTCATCGGCATCGGCAATCGCTGGGCCAACCGGCATACCGGCAATGTCGATACCTATCGCAAGGATCGCACCTTCATCCATGTCGATATCGAACCGACGCAGATCGGGCGCGTCTTTGCGCCGGATTTCGGCATCGTGTCCGATGCGGGCAAGGCGCTGAAGCAGTTGCTCGACGTCGCAACTGAATGGAAGGCGGCGGGCAAGTTGCGCGACTGGTCCGGCTGGGCGAAGGAATGCGAGGGCCGCAAGCGCACCATGCTGCGCAAGACGCATTTCGACCAGACGCCGCTGAAACCCCAGCGGGTTTACGAGGAGATGAATAAGGCTTTCGGTCGTGACACCTGCTATGTCACCACCATCGGCCTCAGCCAGATTGCGGGTGCGCAGTTTCTGCATGTCTATCGCCCGCGCAACTGGATCAATTGCGGACAGGCTGGTCCGCTCGGCTGGACCTTGCCTGCGGCTCTGGGTGTCCGCGCTGCCGATCCGGATCGGCCCATCGTGGCGCTGTCGGGCGACTATGACTTCCAGTTCATGATCGAGGAACTGGCGGTCGGCGCGCAGCACAAACTGCCTTACATCCATGTCGTCGTGAACAATTCCTATCTCGGCCTGATCCGTCAGGCGCAACGCGGCTTCAACATGGATTTCGAGGTCAGCCTTGCCTTCGATAACATCAATGCGTCCGGCGATGCGGAGAAGGGTTACGGCGTCGACCATGTGGCGGTTGCGGAAGGCCTCGGCTGCAAAGCGATCCGGGTCCGCAGCCCCAACCAGTTTGCGGAAAGTTTCGAGCAGGCCAAGGCGTTGATGCAGGAGCATCAGGTGCCGGTCGTGATGGAATTCATTCTGGAACGCGTCACCAATATTTCCATGGGAACCGACATTGATCAGGTGGTCGAGTTCGAGGAACTGGCCGAGCGCGGCGAGGATGCGCCGACTGCGATTGCGGCATTGCTGGATTAAAGCGTGAAGATTTCACACCCCTCTGTCGCTTCGCTACCCCCTCCGCCCCTCATCCTGAGGTGCGGAGCGAAGCGAAGCCTCGAAGGACGAGGGCAGGCGCAGTGCATTTTCCCTCGCCCGTCGAGACGCCTCTCTTCGACAAGCTCGAGAGGCTCCTCAGGATGAGGGAAAAGAACAACGTTGAGAGCTATTCCGGGAAAAGCGTGAGACGTTTCTTCGTTCGGAATTGCCTAATAGAGGAGGCGGAAATGCCAAGATTTGCAGCCAATCTCACCATGCTTTTCACCGAAGCGCCGTTCATGGATCGCTTCGCGCTGGCCGCCAAAGCGGGGTTCACCGGGGTGGAATATCTGTTCCCCTACGAGTTCAACCGGCATGAGCTGAAAGCAGCATTGACCCGTCACAATCTGGCGCAGGTGCTGCACAATCTGCCTGCGGGCAATTGGGCGGGCGGCGAGCGCGGCATCGCCGTGCTGCCGGATCGTGTGGACGAGTTCCGTCGTGGGGTGGCCGACGCCATCGATTATGCCACGACGCTCAACTGTTCGCAGGTCAACTGCCTTGCCGGTATCGCGCCGCAGGGCATCGACCCGGATGTGATGCGGGCGACTTTCGTCAGCAATCTGCGGCTGGCGGCGAAGGAACTGGGAAAGCACGGCATCCGCCTGCTGATCGAGCCGATCAACCATTACGACATTCCCGGCTTCTATCTGAACACGGTGGAGCAGGCGGTTTCGATTATCGACGAGGTGGGCAGCAACAACCTGTTCATCCAGTATGACCTTTATCACCAGCAGCGCACGCGTGGCGAACTCGTCGCCACCTATGAACGCTACAAGCCGCTGATTGCGCATGTGCAGCTTGCCGACAATCCGGGACGCAATGAGCCCGGCACCGGCGAGATCCATTATCCGAACGTCTTCGAAGCGCTGAAGAACGCCGGATACAAGGGCTGGATCGGCTGTGAATACAAGCCGAAGACAACGACCGAGGAAGGTCTGGGCTGGTTCAGAGCATTTCCAGCAAAAGTGCGAAGCGGTTTTGCGTTGGATAATGCGTGAAAACAAAGACTTATATGAAGCTGAACGGCTGAGCGCTTAATAAAATAGGGAGTAAACGAAATGGCCAAGATCGGCTTTATCGGACTGGGTATCATGGGCAAGCCGATGGCGCAGCATCTACAAAGTGCAGGCCACCAGCTTTTCACCTCGAAACATAGCCAGCCGCCGCACAAGGACCTGCTGGATGCAGGGCTGACGGTTCTCGATACGCCCAAGGCTGTGGCCGCGGAATGTGAAACGACCATCCTCATGCTGCCGGATACGCCGCAGGTGGCCGAAGTCCTTTTCGGCGAAAACGGCGCGGTTGAAGGCCTGGGCAAGGGCAAGACACTCATCGACATGAGCTCGATTTCGCCCATCGAGACGAAGGAATTTGCAAAAAAAGTCCGCGCTGCCGGGGCTGAATATATCGACGCGCCGGTATCGGGCGGCGAGGTCGGCGCAAAGAATGCGAGCCTCTCCATCATGGCTGGCGGTGCGCAGGCAAGCTTTGATGCGGCGCTGCCGCTCCTCAAGCTGATGGGCAAGAATATCACGTTGGTCGGTGATTGCGGCGATGGCCAGACCACCAAGGTCGCCAATCAGATTATCGTGGCGCTCAACATCGAAGCGGTTGCCGAAGCGCTGGTCTTTGCCTCAAAGGCGGGTGCAGATCCGGCCAAGGTGCGCGAAGCGCTGATGGGCGGCTTTGCCTCCTCGCGCATTCTCGAAGTGCATGGAGAGCGCATGATCAAGCGGACCTTCGATCCGGGTTTCCGCATCTCCCTGCACCAGAAAGACCTCAATCTGGCGCTTCAGGGCGCGAAGGCTCTGGGTGTCTCGCTGCCCAACACGGCCACGGCGCAGGAACTGTTCAATTCCTGTGCGGCGCATGGTGATGATGGTCTCGACCATTCCGGCCTCGTGCGTGCGCTGGAGCGCATGGCCAATCACGATGTTGCCTGAGCGTCAGGCCTGATCGGTTCTCTGGAGGGGAGAGCGTGGAGCTGGTTATCTGGAGGGAGATGGCCGGCTCCATTGATTTTATGTGCCGCGCGGGGAATAGTGCCGCCGTTGATTTGTGAAGCCGGGATTCTCATGACTGCCACAAGCGCCATCGCCGATCCGAAGAAATTCCTGACCAGCCTTTTCGACGCCGCCGTGGCGGCTGCCGATCCCGAACTGGTCATCCGCGCCAATCTGCCTGCCAAGCCCAAGGGGCGCACGATCGTCATCGGCGCGGGCAAAGGTTCCGCACAGATGGCGGCGGCTTTCGAAAGGGCGTGGGATGGCCCGATTGAGGGCCTCGTGGTGACACGCTATGGCTATGGCACGCCTTGCGAACGCATCGAGATTATCGAGGCGGCGCATCCGGTTCCGGATGAAGCGGGACTTGTGGCATCCCGGCGCCTGTTCGATGCCGTGTCGGGTCTCACGGAAGACGATCTCGTGGTGGCGCTCATATCCGGCGGTGGCTCGGCGCTGCTGCCGTCTCCCCCGGAAGGGCTGACGCTGCAAGACGAAATTGCCGTCAACAAGGCCTTGCTGGCGTCGGGCGCGCCGATCTCGGCCATGAATGCCGTGCGCAAGCATCTTTCGACCATCAAGGGCGGACGCCTTGCCGCTGCCGCCCATCCGGCGCGGGTGTTCTCATTGGTCGTCTCGGATATTCCGGGTGACAATCCGGCATTTGTGGCCTCTGGCCCGACGGTGCCGGACAAAACCAGCCGCGATGACGCGCTCAAGATCATCGAACGCTATCGGCTGGAATTGCCGGAGGCCGCACTTGCCCATATTCGCGGCGAAGGAGCGCATGCGCCAAAGCCGGATGACGCGGTTTTCGCGCAAAACGAAGTGCGGGTGATTGCATCTGCCGCCGTATCGCTGGAAGCGGCAGCGAAAGAGGCTGCCCGGCACGGCGTTGAAGCGGTGATCCTGTCGGATGCCATGGAAGGGGAATCGCGCGAAGTGGCGCATGTCCATGCGGCAATTGCGCGGGAAGTGGTCGAACGCGACCGTCCGTTCAAAAAGCCGGTGGTCATCCTGTCCGGCGGCGAAACCACAGTCACCATTCGCGGCAAAGGTGGCAAAGGCGGGCGCAACAGCGAGTTCCTGCTGTCCTTTGCGCTCGATATTGATGGCTATGCCAATATCCATGCGCTTGCCGCCGACACGGACGGGATCGACGGATCGGAAGACAATGCCGGTGCCTTTGCCGATGGCAGCACGGTGTCGCGTCTGCAAAAGGCGGGCGAGGATGGTGCGGCGCGCCTCAACAACAACGATGCATGGACAGCCTTTGACGCCATCGGCGATCTGTTCATACCGGGCCCGACCGGCACCAATGTCAACGATCTGCGCGCGATTTTGATAACGGAGTAGTGTCGTCGTCGAGCAGTATCCGGTTCGCCGCGCCGTCGAGGTCTTCATACTGGCCGTTTTTCAGTGACCACAGGAAGCCTGCTAGCCCCACCGCGCCCATCAAAAGGGCGACGGGGATGAGAAAGAGAAGCCCGCTCATTTGTGCGCTTCCTTGATGACGGCAACCGGCGTGGTGCGTGTCTGCGCCTGCTGCTTCTGCTTTCCGGCTTTCAACCGCAACGCGTTGCTGACAACCACGATGGACGACAGCGACATGGAAAGTGCTGCCACCAACGGTGTGACATAGCCGAAGATCGCAATTGGCACGGCGATGATATTATAGCCGATGGACAGCGCGAAATTCTGGCTGATCAGCCGACCTGCCTCCTTCGAGACCGCAAAGGCCAGCGGCACGGCGGCGAGGCTCTCACGCAGAAACACGAAGTCGGCGGCATTGCGCCCGATATCGGCTGCAGTTGCCGGGGCCATGGAAACATGGGCCGCGACGAGGGCAGGCGCGTCGTTGAGGCCGTCGCCAACCATCAGCACCTTGCGGCCTTCGCCGGAAAGCGCCTGCACGAGCTGCGACTTGTCGGCAGGCAGCACCGCGCCGCGATAGTCATCGACACCCAGATAATCCGCGAGCTTCCGGACGGCTGGTAGTCGGTCGCCGGAGATGATGCCAAGCTTCAGCCCATCCTTTTTCAGGGCGGCGATGGCGGCGGCTGCGTCTTCGCGCGGGCTGTCCTCGAAATGGAAAGTTTCGACCAGCATGCCGTCAATGGAAAGGCAGGTTTCCGGCCCGTTTGCAGCGGTTGCATCGGCCATGCCGCCAGCCCATTCGGATTTGCCGAGACGATAAAGCTTGCCGTCCATTTCCGCCTCGATACCCGATCCCGGAACTTCCTCGATCCGGGTGAAGGCGCTCATCGGCCCCTGACCGGAAAACTGTGCCAGCGCCCGCGACAGCGGATGGCGGGAATAGAGCGACAGTTCGGCGGCGATTTCGAGATAGTGCGTATTGACGCTTTCAAGGCCAATCAGGCGCGGCTGACCGAGCGTCAATGTGCCGGTCTTGTCGAAGATCGCGGTGTCGATCTCGGCCATGCGTTCCATGGCGGAGCCGTCCTTGATCATGATTCCGTTCTCGAACAGGCGGCGCGCTGCAACCACCTGCACAATCGGCACGGCCAGCGCCAGCGCGCAGGGGCAGGTGATGATCAGCGTGCAAATGGCGATATAGATCGAGCGATACCAGTCGCCACCGGTGTAGACCATCCAGCCCGTGAATGCGAGGAAGGCAATCGTGTGCACCATCGGCACATAGAGCTCGGAGGCGCGGTCGGCGAGGCGGCGATAATAGGCGCGGCCGCTCTCAGCCACATCCATCAGGCGCACCATTTCGGCAAGGAAGGAATCCTTGGCTTCCGCCGTTGCCCGGATGACGAGCGGCGTGGACAAGTTCAGCGTACCGGCGCGAATATCCGAACCGGGGCCGACCGGCACCGCGTCGCTTTCGCCGGATGCGATAGCGCAATCGAGTTCGGAGCGGCCTTCCTCAATTCTCGCATCCACCGGCACGCGCTCGCCAGCCGCCAGAATGATGCGCATACCGGGGCGGATTTCATTGACCGGCAGATAGTTCCGCTCACCATTGTCGGCGATCACCACCGCGCCACGACTGCCAAGCTGCGCCAGACCGCGCACGGCGGAACGGGCGCGGGCGCGCATCATATAGTCGAGCGTGCGACCGATCAGCAGGAAGAACAGAAGTGTCACCGAGGCATCGAAATAGGCATGATGACCATGGTTCATGGTCTCATAAATGCTCATCGCAAAGGCGAGCGAGATGGCCAGCGCAATCGGCACATCCATGTTCACACGCCTTGCGCGCAGTGCATTCCATGCGGAAACATAGAAGATGCGGCCTGAGAAGATCAGCGTCGGCAGGGCGATCAGGCCGGAGACCCAGTGAAACAGGTCTCGGGTTGCTGCATCCGCACCCGACCAGACAGCGACGGAAAGCAGCATGACATTGCTGGAGGCGAAAGCCGCGACACCAAGCGCGATCAGCAGGCGCGCGAAGGCTGGATCCTTCTCCTGTGCCATGTCGAAAATATGCGCTTCATAACCGAGACGACGCAGCGGATCGATGACATTGGGCGGCGTTTCGCCGTCCTTCCAGCGGATCGCGACCCGCCGCGCAGTCAGGTTGACGCGGACATAGGCAACGCCTGCGATCTGTGCCAGCGCTTCTTCAATCGTCTTGATGCACAATCCGCAGTGAACGCCCGGCACCGACAGGTCGAGCTGGCGCAGCCCGTCGCCGAGCGTGCGGCTGGCGAGCTGCATTTCATCCGGGGAAACGGTCTGGATGACCGTCGCAATCTGCGCATTCTCGACGCAGCAGCTCATAACAGCTTCCCGTTCTTGATCAGAACGCGGACGATATGGCGATAGGGGTCTTCCAGACCGGCATCGGCGTTGATTTCCATGACCCATGCGCCATCAGCAAGGTCGATGCTGGCGCCGAGCACGCCCGCTTCCCGGGTGGCAAGTGCTGCCCTGGTATCGTTCACATCGCCAACGGGACGCTTGAACTCCACTGTTCCGCCCGTCACTGCAACCGGCTTGCCGTCGCGGTCGGTGAGCCGCCAGGTAAAGACACCCCCGGCATAGGCGGGCGTCGACTGCCAGTTGAGGGCTGCCTGTTCCTTGCCGGTCTGGGCCTTTTCGTTGAATTCCTGGCTCGCGACATAGGAATTGGCGACGACCAGCCCGCTCCAGCTGTGAATGGCGAGATAGGCCATCGTCACATTGACGGCGATGATCACCCCGAAAAACGCCACCATGATGCCCAGCATATGCCAGCCGGTGAATGTGCCTGCCGAATTTGCGGATGCAGTCTCGGTTTCTGCCGACATTATCGTCCCTCCGGAGCCATGAAGGTTGCCTTGTAGCGGGCGTGTTCAGCGCCGTCCGCGTCGCGCACTTCGATTTCGTAATCCTTGCGGTGATCCGAGATGGCGCTGTGCGGCAAGGTCACAAAGACACGCAATGTCTTCAGCCGGTCGGGTTCGACGGGCACGGCATAATTGCCGTCTGCGTCTGCCGTCTCGTCCTGCACTGTCAGAGTCGCGCCGGGCAGTCCTTCGATGGACAAGCGGAAGGTGCGCGGCGTCGGGATCATGTTGAGAAGCTTGACCGTATAACCGTTGCGGATCGAACCGTCCGACAGAAGCACATATTGCGGGTTGCGGTCGTGCAGGACATTGATGCCGATGCGCTGGCGCATCGACAGCGAAATGACCAGCGTGAGGCCGATCAGCGCCCAGACGATGAAATAGAACAGGCTGCGCGGACGCAGCACTTTGCCCCATGACAGGTTCTGCACCTTGTCGGAAAGCACATTGGGCGCAGCGTAAACCCGGGCAGGGGTGATGGGCATCATTCCGTTGTTGGTGGCAAGCGCCATATTGGCGTCGTAGTCGGCCAGCGTCGCATAGGAGATGAGACCGCGCGCCTTGCCGATCTTGTCCATCACCGAATTGCACGCATCGATACACAGCGCGCAGGTGATGCATTCCAGCTGCTGGCCGTCGCGAATGTCGATACCCATCGGGCAGGCGGCCACACAGGCATTGCAATCCACGCAATCACCGACGGATTCGCCGGTGGCGATAGCCTTCTTGGCATGGCGCGAACGCGGTTCGCCGCGCCAGTCATTATAGGTCACGGTCAGCGAATTCTCGTCGAGCATCGCGGCCTGGATGCGCGGCCACGGGCACATATAGGTGCAGACCTGCTCGCGCATCAGCCCGCCCAGCGTATAGGTGGTGGCGGTGAGAATAGCGACGGTGAAATAGGCGACGGGTGCTGCCTGTCCGCTCACGAAATCGAAAAGGAGGCTTGGCGCATCGGCGAAGTAGAAAATCCACGCGCCGCCGGTCAGAACGCCGATCAGAAGCCAGACCGAATGTTTCGTCACCCGCTTCCAGATCTTGTCGAAGGTCCATGGCCCCTTGTCGAGCTTCATGCGGGCGTTGCGGTCGCCTTCGATGGCGCGTTCCACCACGAGATAGAGATCGACCCAGACAGTCTGCGGGCAGGTATAGCCGCACCATGCGCGGCCCGCGACGGAGGTGACCAGAAAAAGGCCGAGGCCCGCCATGATGAGCAGGCCCGCGACGTAATAGAATTCCTGCGGCCAGATTTCGATGAAGAAGAAATAGAAGCGGCGGTTGGCGAGGTCGATCAGCACGGCCTGATCTGGCGCATAAGGCCCGCGATCCCAGCGCAGCCATGGCGTCAGATAGTAGATGCCCAGCGTGATGAGCATGACGAGCCATTTGAAGCGCCGGAACTCACCCTGAACGCGCTTCGGAAAAATCTTGACCCGCGCCGCATAAAGCGACTGCCGCGTCTTGGGGGAATTCACTGCCTGAACGTCGATACGTTCGACTTGCTCTGACATTTTATGCTCCTAGGGAGGAGAAGGGAGTAGGGGAATAGGGGAGTAAGGGAGTATGAAAAAACGGGAGCGACGCTGCGGGCCTTCACAACCAAAACATACCCCCCTATTCCCCTACTGCCTTACTCCCCTCTCTTCATTCTCCCCCGCCCAGCGAATGGACGAATATCGCCAGCTGCTTGACGGTTGTGTCGCCGAGGCGCGGTTCCCATGCGGGCATCACGCCGTGCTTGGGATGCGACACCTGACGGATGATTGCGTCTTCGCCGGAACCGTAGAACCAGATCGCATCGGTCAGGTTCGGCGCACCGAATTCGCGGCTGCCCTTGGCGTCGGCGCCGTGGCAGACAGCGCAGTTTTCCGAGAAGACCTTCTGGCCTGCGGGAACCATCGACGGATCGTGCGGTGTGCCGGTCAGGCTGACCACATAGGCCGCCACATCGCGGATTTGCTGCGGTTCCAGAATGTCGGCGTAAGCGGGCATCTCGGAAGCGCGCGTGTCCGCGTCGTCCTTGGAACGAACGCCGTGACGGATGGTCGTCAGGATTTCGTCGATGGAACCGCCCCACAGCCAGTCATCGTCGTTGAGGTTCGGATAGCCGGGTGCGCCCTGCGCGCCGGAGCCATGGCACTGCACGCAGTTGACGCGGAAGGCAGCCGCGCCGCCCGCAATGGCGAACTGGCGCAGGTTTTCATCGGCCAGAATCTCATGCACATCCTTGGCCTTGATCTGGTCGAGGATGCCCTGCTTTTCCGCCGCCACCTGGCGCATGTCTTCCTGCAATGCGCCGCGGCTCGACCATTGGGTCAGCCCGGCAGTCGAGCTGGAAATCAGTGGCCATGCCGGATAGGCGATGGTGTAGCCGATGGCAAACAGGATGGTGGCGTAGAAGGTCCACAGCCACCAGCGCGGCATCGGATTGTCGAGTTCGCGGATGCCGTCCCATTCATGGCCGGTGGTGGAAACACCGCTGACGTCGTCGATATGCTTATCAGTCATTTGCGTCATCCTTGAACGGAATGGCTTTCACCTCGTCGGCGATCTTCTTGCTGCCGGGACGGAAGACATAGAAGACGGTGATAACGAAGAAGACCGTCATGCCGAGCAGGCCCCAGCTGTCGGCGAAGTGGCGCATGGCGTTGTAATCCATGGGAAGCTCCTATCGCGCTTTGGGGGATTGATCGTAGGTCGAGAAATCGACCAGCGTGCCGAGCATCTGGAGATAGGCGACCAGCGCATCCATCTCCGTCACCGCAGCCGGATTGCCGTCGAAATCGCCGAGCTTGGCCTTGGGATAACGCCCCTCGACGCCGGATGTGTCGGCCTCGGGATCGGCCTGCGCCTTCAGGTCGGCCAGCGCATTGTCGATCATGTCCTGCGTATAGGGCACGCCCACCGCGACATTGGCCTTCAGATCGGCAGCAATGTTACTGGCGCTCAGCGGCGTGTCCTTCAGGAAGCCGTAGCTCGGCATGACCGATTCCGGCACCACATCGCGCGGGCGGATCAGGTGTTGGACATGCCATTCGTTGGAATAGCGGCCACCGACGCGGGCGAGGTCCGGCCCCGTGCGCTTGGAGCCCCACTGGAACGAATGATCATACATGGATTCCGCTGCAAGGCTGTAATGCCCGTAGCGTTCCACCTCGTCGCGGAAAGGGCGGATCATCTGGCTGTGGCACAGATAGCAGCCCTCGCGCACATAGATATTGCGCCCCGCAAGCTCGAGCGGTGAATAGGGACGCATCCCCTCCACCTTCTCGATGGTGTTTTCGAGATAGAACAGCGGCGCGATTTCCACGATGCCGCCAATCAGCACCACGGTCAGCGATCCAACCAGCAGCAGCGTTGCGTTCTTTTCAATTACGGCGTGTTTTTTCAGAAAGGACATGTGTGTTCGATCCTTATTCCGCAGGCTGCATCGCTGATGCCGGCTTGGCCGGGGTTGCGCCGGCAATCGGCGCTTCATCGCGCAGGTTTCCGCGAATGGTCTGATAGACGTTCCAGGCCATGACGAGACCGCCCGTGAGGTAGAGCAGGCCGCCGGTCACGCGGATGACGTAGTAAGGGAACATCGCGGCGACCGTTTCTGCGAAGGAATAGACGAGGAAACCCTGATCGTCGTATTCGCGCCACATCAGGCCCTGCTGGATACCCGCAACCCACATGGCGGCGGCGTAGAGCACGATGCCGAGAATGGCGAGCCAGAAGTGCCAGTTGACCATGCGCACCGAGTAGAGGCGTTCGCGGTTCCACAGCTTCGGAGCCAGATAATAGATCGCGCCGAAGGTGATCATGCCGTTCCAGCCAAGCGCGCCGGAATGAACGTGACCGATGGTCCAGTCGGTATAGTGCGACAGAGAATTGACCGCCTTGATCGACATCAGCGGGCCTTCGAAGGTCGCCATGCCGTAGAAGGCGATGGCAGCCACCATCATGCGGATGATCGGATCGGTGCGGATCTTGTCCCATGCACCCGACAGCGTCATCAGGCCGTTGATCATACCGCCCCAGGACGGCATCCACAGCATGATCGAGAACACCATGCCCAGCGTCTGCGCCCAGTCGGGCAGTGCGGTATAGTGCAGGTGGTGCGGACCGGCCCAGATATAGAGGAAGATCAGCGACCAGAAGTGGATGATCGACAGGCGGTAGGAATAGACCGGTCGGTTCGCCTGCTTCGGCACGAAGTAATACATCATGCCGAGGAACGAGGTGGTGAGGAAGAAGCCGACGGCATTGTGGCCGTACCACCATTGCGTCAGCGCATCCTGAACACCCGAGAAGGCGGAATAGCTCTTGGTGCCAAGGAAGGAGACCGGCACGGCAAGGTTATTCACGATATGCAGCATGGCGATGGTGATGATGAAGCCGAGGAAGAACCAGTTGGCCACATAGATATGCGGCTCCTTGCGCTTCAGCACGGTGCCGAGGAATACGACCAGATAGGCGACCCAGACGATGGTCAGCCAGATGTCGACATACCATTCCGGTTCGGCATATTCGCGGCTCTGCGTGATGCCGAGCAGATAGCCGGTGGCGGCCATGACGATGAAAAGCTGGTAGCCCCAGAACACGAACCAGGCCAGATCGCCGCCGAACAGGCGGGCGCGGCAGGTGCGCTGCACCACATAGAAGGATGTGGTGATAAGCGCGGTGCCGCAGAAGGCGAAGATGACGGCGGAAGTGTGCAGCGGGCGCACGCGGCCGAAGTTCAGCCATGGTTCCAGATTGAGATCCGGAAATGCGAGCTGCGCGGCGATAACAACGCCGACGAGGAAGCCGACAACGCCCCAGAACACCGTGGCAATCAGGCCGTAGCGGATCGGACCGTCCATATAGACGGACTGATCCGTCTTTTTCGGCGTCAGACCGTAATCGGCGTTGCGCAACAGAAGAATGGTGAAAATGGCGAGCACGACGAACAGAATCCACATATGGGTTCTGAACAGCTCGTCATGGGAAAATCCGGCCAGGAGAACGGCAAAAAGCGCTCCCAGACCGGATAGGACTGTTCCAGCGGCGTAGTTCATGAAATCCCCTCGCAGCGCGTAACGAAGACCGCCCGTCAGGGGCAGTTGTAGCGACAGGATTTCTATCGGCGCTCAGTGGCGTGCTGTCATTGATCCTAATCAACGACGATTTTCTAGGGAGGGAACCGATCTCAGACGTTAGGCGATTGGCACCGTCAGCGTGGCGCGAAGACCACCATCGGGACGGTTCACCAGATCGAATGTGCCTTCCATCCGCGTGACCGCCATTTGCACAATGGCAAGGCCGAGGCCGCTGCCATTGTCCTGCCGGTGCTTGCCGCGGAAAAAGCGCTCGGTGACATGCGGCATTTCGATATCGGGAATGCCGGGGCCGCTGTCTTCAACGGTGAGGGTGAGGCGGCTGTCCGCGACGGTAAAGCCGCAGCGCACAAAACCATCCGGTGGTGAATGCAGTACTGCGTTTTCGATCAGGTTACGCGCCGCCAGCGTGAAGAGATGCGGGAAGGGCATCTGCACGAGTGGCATGCCTTCCAGCAATTCGATGGCGACGCCGCGTTGTGCGCCGAGCATACGCATATCGGTGGCGATGGTGTGCAGAAGCTTGCAGGCCGGTTCCGGCATCGGTGTTTCGGTTTCGTCGGACGTTTCAAGCGCTGCAAGATCGAGCAACTGACCGACCAGCCTGCTGGTGCGGTCCACACCGGCTGCGATCTGGCGCACCGCATTGGCGCGCACGGCTTCGTCCTTTGCGCTCTCGGCGATCTGCGCCTGTGTCTTCAGACCGGCGAGCGGCGTCTTCAGCTCATGGGCGGCGAAAATCGCGAAGTTGCGTTCGCGCTCGCGCGCTTCCTCGACGCGGTGGAACAGCCCGTTCAACGCGGTTACCGCAGGGGCGATTTCCTTGGGCAGATTCTCTTCCGGCAGCGGGCGCAAATCCTGCGCCTGTCGCTTCGACAGAACGGAGGCAAGGCTGCTCAACGGGTTGAGCCCGCGCCGCACGCAAAGCCAGATCATGCCTGCCAGCAGCGGCAGCACCAGAAGGGCAGGCACGACCAGCCCCGTCACCACATTGCGGACCAGTCTTTCGCGGACATAGAGACTGTCGCCGACCATCACGCGCAGACCAAGCTGCGTGTTTTCAACCGCAAACACCCGCCAGCGCTCGCCAGCGACAACCGTGTTGGAAAAACCGTTCGCAACGCTCGTAAGCCGTGTAACCGGCGCGCTTTCCGAACGCCCGACCAGCTTGCCGTCCAGCGCCCAGATCTGGCAGAAAAGCTGCCGGTCATAGTCGGAAAATTCCGGCATGGGCTTGAGTGAAAGCTGGCCGCCATCGCCATCAGGGCCGACTTCCACGCGGTGATCGCTCAAAAGCGAATTGACCATGCGTGCGGCTTCCATCAGACGCGCATCCAGAACCTTTTCCAGTTGGGCCTGGGTGGTGGTGTGAATCCAGACCACGGCAACCAGCCAGACGATGCAGGTTACACCAATCAGAATGCCGGTCAGACGGCCACGGATCGAACTCATGCGCAGGCCCCCGCCAGACGATAGCCGACACCGCGCACCGTCTCGATGAAATCGGAGCCAAGCTTGGAACGCAGGTGGTGGACATGCACCTCCACCGCATTGCTTTCCACTTCTTCCTGCCAGCCATAAAGCGCTTCTTCCAGCGATGATTTGGAAAGCGTCGCATTGGGGCGCTCCATCAGCGCGCGCAGGATCGAGAATTCACGCCGCGTCAGCCGCAGCGGCTCGCCCTTGAAGCGCGCCGACATTTCCGCCGGATCAAGCTCGACACCGCGCCATTCCAGCATGGCGTTTGCGCGACCAGTCCCGCGTCGCGCTACAGCGCGCACCCGGGCGGCCAGTTCATGCAGGTCGAACGGTTTGCCGACATAGTCGTCGGCGCCGGCGTCCAGCCCCGCGATACGTTCGGGCACCTGATCGCGAGCGGTCAGAAGCAGCACCGGCGTGTCGTCGCGTCCGCGCCGCATGGTCTTCAGAATGTCCAGGCCGGACCCGTCCGGCAGCATGAGATCGAGCACAACGGCATTGTAATTTTGCGCTGCAAGGGCTGCTTCGGCATCGCCGCAGGTCGAGACCGCATCCACGGTGAAACCGGCAATGCCCAAACCAACGGACAACCCGTCGAGCAGGATTGCATCGTCTTCAACCACCAGAATGCGCATCGATCTTCCTGTTTTTGCCTTGTTGTCGTTTTAAATCGGCCCGGCTTGTCGCTGTCCCAGCTTAAGGCTGCCTTAAGGTGGCGGCGGCATTCGCCTTTTGCAACATAATCAATTTCCTACGAATCAGTTCGGAAAACCGGAATGCGTCTTTCTGCGAGCCTTGTGAGTTTCGCTCTCCTGATCTTCACGGCGTTCTCGTCAGCCTTTGCCGCTGGCCCCTTGCCGGTGAACGAAGCCTTTCGTCTTGGCGTGACGAAGGATGCCGATGGACGCCTTGTGCTCGGCTGGACCATTGCCGAAGGCTATTATCTCTATCGCGATCATATCGCCGCAAAGGACGACAAGGGCAATGCGCTCGATGTCGATACGCAGCCCGGCATTGCCAAGGACGACCCGAATTTCGGCAGGCTCGAAGTCTATTATCGCCATGCCAGTGCCAGCCTGAATGCGCAAACCGCGCCGGTGGAAATCACCTATCAGGGCTGTCAGGAAGACGGTATCTGCTATCGGCCCGAAACGCGAACAGTCGACCCGGTGACGCTGGCCGTTTCAAGCCAGATGGGCACTCTGGCCAAGGCCCAAACCCAATCTTTTGCGCAAGGCACTGCTTTCACGACGGCGACGCCCCGGATGGCTGCAAGCACGGCCAATGAAAGCAAGGCTTTTGCGCTCGCGCCTGAGAAGGGCATGGTCGAAAACCTGCTGGCTGAGGGCGGCACGGGCTTTGTCATCGCGGCCTTTCTGGCGTTCGGGGTGCTGCTGGCCTTCACGCCTTGCGTTTTCCCGATCTATCCCATCGTCGCCGGAACGCTGGCGCGCGAAGGTGAAAAGCTGACGGCAAAACGCGGCTTCGTCCTCTCCTCCATCTATGTGGTCAGTCTGGCTTTGGGCTTTGCGCTGGTGGGGGCAATCGCTGGCTGGTCGGGGCAGAACCTGCAAATGGTCCTGCAATCGAAATGGACGGCACTTGCTCTGGCGGCGCTGTTCACCTTGCTGGCTGTGTCCATGTTCGGCCTGTTCCAGATCCAGCTTCCAAGCCGGTGGGTCAGCGCGGTTTCCGCGCAGACCGGCCAGCGTACAGGCTCCAAGCGCTCCGCCGCCGTGCTCGGCTTCTCGTCGGTGCTGATTGTCGGCCCTTGCGTGACCGCACCGCTGGCGGGTGCACTTCTCTATATTGCACAGACGGCCAATGTCGCGCTGGGTGCGGGGGCACTCTTCGCGCTTGGTATCGGCAAGGGCTTGCCGCTGATCGCTTTCGCGACCCTTGGCGCGGGCACGATGCCGCGCGCAGGCGCATGGATGGAAACCGTGAAGCAGATTTTCGGCTTCGGTTTTCTGGCAACTGCGATCTTCATGGCTGCACCGCTTTTGCCTTCGGGCGTGGATATGGCGCTCTGGGCCATTCTGCTGTTCGGCGTGGCAAGTTTTGCCTTCCTCAAAGTGCCGGGGCATAGCGTTGTCGCCCGCACGATTGGCGCGGCAGCCTTCGTCTATGCAACCATCCTGATGCTCGGCCTTGCGTCTGGCGGCAGAGATCCGTTGCAACCGCTGGCCGTATTCGCTAACCGTGGCGACAACCAGAGTATGGCCGAGCTGCGATTCGCGCCGGTCGATACGGTTTCTTCCCTTCAGGAGAAGCTTGCGACAGTGGAAGGCTCGCGCCCGACGCTGATCTATTTCACGGCGGATTGGTGCGTGAGTTGCTCCACCGTGGAAAAGCGCGTGTTGCCGGATGCCGATGTGAAGAAAAGCCTGAACGGCTATCAGCTCATCAAGGCTGATATTTCCGATCTCACCAATGGCAATGCCGACCTGATGGCGAAGCTGAAAGTGGCTGGCCCGCCGACGATGATTTTCTTCGACAAGGCAAGCCGCGAGCGGGAGGGGACGAGACTGGTGGGCGATGTCACGTCTGCCACCATTGCCCGGTCGGCCGGTCTCACCACCGATGGCCGGATGTAATTGCAGAAACAAGGATTGAAGATGATGCCGGGGGCTTGGACTATTATGAAGCGCGGGGACGAAAGATACCGTATTGCAGCGCGACTGTTGCGCATTGCCACCATCGCTGTGCTGCCGTTGGCAGCTGCCGCCTGCACGACGACTTCCGCCGAGCAGCCGGTCGCGGTCATCATGCCCCAGCCTGTTGTTCAGCCGGTTGTGGCAGAACCGCAGCCGGTACAAGTCGCAGCCGTGGCAGAATCGGAAGTGCAGACGGCGCGCAGCGAATATGAAGTGATGTATGGCGCTGTCACCGACGGCAAGAACTTCATTCCTGCGCTTGATGTGAACAAGATTGCCGAGCGCAACCTGCGCAAGCAGGTCGATTATGCGACGGATCATCCGGTGGGCACCATCATTGTCGATCCCTATGCGCGCTATCTTTATCTCGTGCAGCCGGGCGGCAAGGCCATGCGCTATTCGGTCGGTGTCGGCCGCGCCGGGCTGACCTTCAAGGGCGAAGCCAAGGTTGCCTATAAATCGCAATGGCCGCGCTGGACCCCGACCGCCAACATGATCAAGCGCAATCCTGACCATTATGCGAAATACGCCAATGGTCTGGAGGGCGGTATCCGCAATCCGCTTGGTGCCCGCGCGCTCTATCTCTATCGCGACGGCAAGGACACGCTCTATCGCATCCATGGCACCAATGAGCCGTGGTCGGTCGGCAAGGCGGCGTCCTCGGGCTGTATCCGTCTTTTCAATCAGGACATTCTCGATCTCTACAAGCGCGCCCCGACGGGTGCCCGCGTTGTGGTGCTCGACAAGTCCCAATCTGGCATGGGAGCTAGTTCATGATAAACCGCCGTCAGATGCTGGCTGTTTCAGCCGGGACCATTGCGACACTCGGATTCTCGGGTGCGCAGGGTCTGGCACAGGCCGTTCCGACCGTGGCCGAGGTTCTCTACGACAAGGAAATCCCGGTTCTCGGTAATCCGCATGGCAATGTCACCATCGTCGAATATTTCGACTATCAATGCCCCTATTGCAAAAAGGGCCATAGTGAACTGATGCGTGTCGTCAAGGATGACGGCAATGTGCGGCTGGTTCTGAAGGACTGGATCATTTTCGGCGATATGTCGGCCTATGCGGCGCGGCTTGTTCTGGCGGCGGAAAAGTCCGGCAATTACGTCAAGGCCATGGAAGCGCTGATGGCCACGCCGGGCCGTCTGACCAAGGAACAGGTTGATGCGGCCATGAAGAAGGGCGGTCTCGACGCTGCCAAGCTTGAAGCGGCCTATAAGGCTGATTCCAAGCGGATCAATGGCATTCTCGAGCGCAACATGAATCAGGGTGAAGCGTTCAATTTCAGCGGCACCCCGTCTTTTGTCATCGGCACCAAGCTCTATGGCGGCGTGATGAAGCAGCAGGAACTGATCGCGGCTATCGCGGATGCGCGTAAATCCTGATCACGTCTGCCGGACGAATATTTCGATGAAGGCGGGTCTGCAAAGGCCCGCTTTTTTCATTTCGAATTTGAAAGCAAGCAGCGGAGTGTGACCGCCCTTGTAAGGTCCTATGTCTGGTTCATATAAAGAAGGAACACGGACATGAACCTTATGACCCTCAAAACGCATGATCCCGATGAAAGCCGCTGGCAGAAGGTGCTCGGACGCGACAAGGCGTCGGACGGTGCCTTCGTTTATGCCGTGCGCACCACCGGCGTTTATTGCCGTCCATCCTGCCCGTCGCGACGCGGAAAGCGCGAGAACGTGCAGTTTTTCGATCGTTGTGAGGATGCCGAGCGGGCAGGTTTTCGCCCCTGCATGCGCTGCAAGCCGCATCTGACCGAAACGCTCGCAACGCAGAACAATGCGCGCCATGCCGAAATCGTGGCTTCTGCCTGCCGCTATATCGAGGCAGCGGAGGAAGTGCCGTCTCTGGAAGAAATCGCGGATGCGGTGAAGACCAGTCCCGCGCATTTCCATCGCATTTTCAAAGCCTTCACCGGACTGACGCCCAAGGCCTATGCCGACGCACATCGCGCCCGGAAAATGCGTGTGGCGCTCGATGCGCCGGAAATCCGCGTGACCGATGCGATCTATGACGCCGGTTATAATTCCAGCAGCCGCTTCTATGAAGCCTCAGACCGGATTCTTGGAATGACGCCAAAGGCTTACCGGCAGGGCGGCAAGGACGCCGACATTCGTTTCGCCATTGGGCAATCGGCGCTTGGCGCAGTCCTTGTGGCGGCAAGCGACAAGGGCGTCTGCGCCATTTTGATGGGTGACGATCCGGAACCACTGATCCGCGATCTGGAAAAGCGCTTTCCGAAAGCCAATCTCATCGGGGCTGATCGCGACTTTGAAGGCATGATCGCTCAGGTGGTCGGCTTTGTCGAAGCGCCGGGCATCGGTCTCGACCTGCCGCTCGATCTGCGGGGTACAGCGTTCCAGCAGCGCGTCTGGCAGGCCTTGCGGGAAATTCCGGCAGGAAAAACAGCGAGCTACACGGATATTGCCGAGCGGATCGGTACGCCGAAAGCGGTTCGCGCCGTTGCGCAAGCCTGCGCCGCCAATAAGATCGCCGTCGCGGTGCCATGCCATCGTGTGGTGCGCAATGATGGCGGGCTGTCCGGCTATCGCTGGGGTGTCGAGCGCAAGCGCGACCTCCTGAAGCGGGAGCGTGAAGCATGAGCGGCGACGTGGAAAAAGCGGCGGCAAAAGTCGCCGCCTATGACTGGGACAAGATCGGCGCCGAACTCGACACATTCGGCACGGCCATTCTCCCCCAACTTCTCTCCGAAAATGATTGCCACAATTTTGCCACGAAATGGCATGATTCCGCCGCATTCCGCAGCACCATTTCCATGGCGCGGCACGGTTTTGGACGCGGCGAATACAAATATTACGCCAATCCGCTGCCTGCCTTAATTGGGAGCCTCCGCGCCAGCCTCTATCCGCAGCTCGCACCCATCGCCAATGCGTGGAGCCGGAGAATGGGCAGCGACACCCGTTATCCACCAACCCATGACGCCTTTCTGGAACGCTGCCATGCAGCCGGCCAGTCGCGCCCGACACCGCTTCTGCTGCAATATGTGGAGGGGGATTATAATTGTCTGCATCAGGACCTTTATGGTGACATCGCCTTCCCGTTACAGGTGGCCATTCTCCTGTCGAAACCGGGTGAGGATTTCATGGGCGGCGAATTCGTGCTCACCGAGCAACGCCCGCGCATGCAGAGCAGGGCAGAGGTGGTGCCGCTTCAACAGGGCGATGCGGTGATCTTCGCCGTTAACGACCGACCGGTACAAGGCACGCGCAGCGACTACCGGGTCAAGATGCGGCACGGTGTCAGCCGCATCCGCTCCGGCATGCGACATACGCTGGGCATAATCTTTCACGATGCGCGATAGACCTGACATAAAGGGTTGAACCGAAATGCGTATTGGCCTTTGATCGCGCAAAGGTTTGAAGGAGTCGACCATGAGCGTGACCATCTACGGTATCAAAAACTGCGACACCATGAAGAAGGCGCGCACATGGCTTGAGGACCATGGCATCGACTATGGCTTTCACGATTACAAGAAGGAAGGGCTCGATGCGGCAACGCTCGACCGCTTCCTGAAAACCGTCGCCTGGGAACAGCTTTTGAACCGCGCTGGCACGACTTTCCGCAAATTGCCGGAAGAAGTGCGCCAGAATGTCGATGCCGCCAAGGCGCGGGCGCTGATGCTGGAACAGCCCTCCATGGTCAAGCGTCCGGTGCTCGACAAGGACGGCGTGCTGACGGTCGGTTTCAAGCCGGATCAGTATGAGGCCTTCTTCAAGTCTTGAGCTGCCGGGCTTCTGCCATAGATATCTGCGGATAGGTCTGCCTTAGAGCATTTCCAGCAAAAGTGCGTAGCGGTTTTGCGTAGGATAATGCGTAAAAACAAATGGATAGAGCGGTTCCACGATTCCGTTTTAACCGGAACCGCTCTAGCGGAGAAAGCCATGCATCAGCGCTTGAACAAGATCGTTCTGCAATGGTCGGTGAGCTGGCGCGATGCGCTGGTTGCTTCCATTGCGGGCGCTGTCGCCTGGCTGATCTGTCAATGGCTACTCGGCCAGCCACGGCCGGTCTTTGCCATGGTTACAGCGGTGATCTGCCTTGCGCCCAACCTGCCAAATCACGGCAAGCAGGCCATTGGCGTCATGGTTGGCGTGACGACAGGCGTGGTGATCGGAGAGCTGTCGCTTCTGCTGCCGGAAACCATTCCCGTCATGCATATGGCGGTGGTGACCTTCATTGCCATGGTGCTGGCGACCTCGTTCGGCATGGCGCCAGCGATTGCCATCCAGTCCGGGGTTTCGGCGATTCTGGTGCTGGCCATGGGGCCGCAAGTGGCGGGGGTGACCCGCCTGATCGACGTTCTGGTGGGGGCAGGTGTCGGGCTTTTGTTCAGCCAGATTTTGCTGACGCCTGACCCGGTGCGGCTGATCGACAGGGCGGCGCGGGGCCTGCTGGACCGGCTGGCAAATGGGCTGAAACAGGCGGCTATGGCGCTTGATAAACAGGACCCGGTGCGCGCGCAAAATGCGGTCAATCAGTTCACTTCCGCCCATCGGGCTGTCATCGCGCTGGGCGACGGCATTGCGCTTGCCCGCAGCAATGCGCGCTGGTCGTTGCGCGGGCGGCTGGCGGCGCGCGAAGTGACCGAAATGGCCGGACGCTATGATCGTCGCGGCATTCGTCTTTACGCCTCGGCGCTATTGTTCGGCGAAGCGCTGGGCAATGCGCTGCGCAAGAAGGAGGCTCCCCCGCCGCCTTGGATCGGCGAGGCGTTGCAGATCATCATTGCCAATTGTTCGCTGGATGAAGGCGTGGTGCCGCAGCGCATTCCGCCGGTGCCGAAGGAAATACCCTTCGGCTGGCGTGATTCCGTACACCGGCTGGAATCGGTGCAGGATACGCTGTTGCATTTCCTGCATTCGGGAATTCCCGACAGCGTGCCGCTGCGCCCTGCAAAGGAAACGGAAAAGGAAATGACCGCGCCGTCAAGCCAGTAGTCACGACGACGGGTCGTCGCGCTTTTCCAGAATGTGATCGACCAGCCCCCAGCTGAGACCTTCCTGCGCGGTCATGAAATTATCGCGGTCCAGCGCGCGTTCAACCTCTTCTTTGGTGCGTCCGCAATGTTCTGCGTAAAGTCGTATCATGCGGCGTTTGGTACGCTGCACCTCCTCGGCATGGATGAAAATATCCGATGCCTGGCCCTGAAATCCGCCCGATGGCTGGTGCACCAGCAGGCTGGCATTGGGTAGCGCTGCGCGGTGGCCGGGTTCGCCCGCCATCAGCAGAAAGGAACCCATCGAGCGGGCAGTGCCCATGCAAAGCGTGTGAACGGGCGCACGGATATAGCGCATCGTATCGTAGATCGCGAAACCGCTCGTCACCACACCGCCGGGTGAGTTGATGTAGAGATTGATCGGCAGCCTGGCATTTTCCGCTTCGAGAAACAGCAACTGGGCGCAGACAAGTTCCGAAACCGTGTCGTTCACCTCACCGTTGAGGAACACGATCCGCTCGCGCAGCAGACGGGAATAAATGTCGAATGACCGTTCGCCGCGGCTTGATTGTTCAACAACCACAGGGACGAGTTGCATCGTTTCGCGCATGGCGAACTCCTTTCCAGATTGTCGGATGACGGGCTGTCTTGCGCTAGGCCGCGCGCATCAGCAGCGTTCCATTGGCATTGGCTGCAACCGGGGCAGGGCGCTTTAGCCGGATGTCGCTCAGCACATGACTGATCTGCAAGCGCGTGCCGCCCTCACCATTGGGAGCGATGCTGAAAGTGACGGTGCTTTCGAGAAAAGGCGGTTCCTTCTCGCGCATCCGATAGGTGATTTCCTCACCGGGTTTGCACGATGCGGCGTTCTGTTCGGCAAGATCGGCTGTGGGAAGCCAGTGCTCCCGGAATTCGGGCGTGCTGATTGCCCGCCAGACTTTCTGCGGCGCGGCATCCAGCTCATAGGTCTGCGCGATATCGGGCTTCGGCGTTTGGCTCTGCTGTTCGGTCATTGGTCCATATCCTTCAGCAAGTCTTTCAGGGCGTCGATACGCGCTGGCCAGTAGGCGCGATATTTCATCAGCCACTGGGCCATCAGCGCCAGACCGTCGGGGTCGACTTCGTAATTCACGAACCGCCCGCGCTTTTCTTCCCGTACCAGTCCGGCACCCCGCAAAACCGCCAGATGCTGGGACATGGCAGGCTGGCTGATCTCCATGCCTTCGCGCAGCGCGCTGGCATTCAGGCTGCCAGTCGCCAGTTTTTCATAGATCGCGCGACGGGTCGGATCGGCCAGCGCCTTGAAAATATCATTCTCGTTCATGGCTAACACATAAGCACGTACTTATGTGATTCGCAAGCCATGATTGGACGCCGCCGAGCGTTCGCGCCTATTTGTCGGGGGAGGTGAACTGCATCGTATAGACACCACCGCCGATCCCTTGCGCCAGCGCGGGAGCCAGTTGCAGCGGCGTACATTTCTGCACGGCTTCAATGGCGGAATCTGCAAAAGCCTTTCTGGCCTTTGCATCGCCCTTCATATTGATCGCCGTGGCGCGCGGCGTGCCGATCAGGCTGCCGTCGCGCTTGAAGCTGAAGCTCAGCGTGACGGATGAACTCTTTGTGCCGGCGGGCGGCGACCAGCAGGCCTGCAATGCCGCACCGACCTCTTCCATGGACTTCAGTTCCGCCGCCTGAACCGCGCCAGCAGTCAGAAAGATGGATGCACACAGACCAGCCATAGAGATGAGTTTTTGAACCGCGATCATTTTGATCTCCCCAAGCGCGATATTTCCACATTGAAGTAGGGCAGTAGGGGAATAGGGGAATAAGGCAGTATGTTTTGGTTGCGGACGGCCGAGGCGTTATCAATCCTATTCCCCTATTCCCCTA
>UEGR01000040.1 GCA_900465685.1 Hyphomicrobiales bacterium | reverse complement strand
AGGCATAGAACTCTCCGACGATACCTTTACGGAAGAGGATGACGCATGCCATGAAGATGAGGCCAGTGACGATTGTGACTGGAAAGTCGGATGTTGCGAGATAGTTCTGGAGGGCGACGACGAAGGCTGCGCCGACGATGGGTCCGATCAGCGTGCCGATGCCGCCAAGCAGCGTCATCAGGATGACCTCGCCCGACATCTGCCAGCCGACATCGGTCAGCGTTGCAAACTGGAAGACGAGCGCCTTCATGCCGCCTGCAAGGCCCGCAAGACCAGCCGACATGACGAATGCGGCCAGCTTGTACTGATTGACGGAATAGCCCAGCGATATGGCGCGGCTTTCGTTCTCGCGCACCGATTTCAGGATCATGCCGAAGGGCGAGTTGGTGATGCGCCAGATGGCGAAGACCCCAAGCACGAACACGGCCAGCACAAAGTAATACATGTTCATCTGGTTGTTGAGATCGATGAAGCCGAACAGATATCCGCGCGGCACGCCCTGCAAGCCGTCCTCGCCATGGGTGAAGGCCGCCTGCAGGCAGAAGAAGAAGAACATCTGCGACAGCGCAAGCGTGATCATGGTCGAATAGATGCCCTGACGGCGAATGGCCAGATAGCCGATGACAAGGCCAAGCGCTGCGGCGGCAAGAACGCCGAGGATCAGCCCCACTTCCGGCGTCACGCCCCATTCCTTCACCGTATGCGCGGTGATATAGGCAGCGCCCCCGAAGAAGGCCGCATGGCCAAACGAGAGAATGCCGGTATAGCCAAGCAGAAGATTGAAGGCAGAGGCAAACAGCGCAAAGCACAGCATCTTCATCAGGAAGATCGGGTAGACCACGAAGGGTGCGGCGGCCAGTGCGAGAATGGCGATGACGAGAATGGCCGCCGACAGGCTGTTGATCGCAGGTTTGCGGGATGAAGCAGCACCATGGCTTGCAGCCGTTGCTTTAAGAGCGGTATCAGCCATATCAGGCCTCCTTCCCGAACAGTCCGGCGGGTCGCACCAGAAGGACGATAGCCATGATAACGAAGATGACGATGCTGGAGGCTTCCGGATAGAAGACTTTGGTGAGCCCTTCTGCCAGCCCCAGCACATAGCCGGTAATGATGGCGCCGAGGATCGATCCCATGCCGCCGACAACCACCACGGCAAAAACCACGATGATGATGTTGGAGCCCATCAGCGGGCTGACCTGATAGATCGGGGCCGCCATGATGCCGGCCACGCCTGCAAGACCTGCACCCAGCGCATAGGTGAAGGTGAGAAGCAGCGGCACATTGATGCCGAAGGCTTTGACCAGTGTCGGGTTTTCGGTGGCGGCGCGCAAATAAGCGCCAAGCTTGGTCTTTTCGATCAGAAGCCAGGTGCCAAGGCAGATGATCAGCGAGGCCACGACCACCCAGGCGCGATAGTTCGGCAGGAACATGAAGCCGAGATTATGCCCGCCAGCAAGCGACGGCGGCACCGCATAGGGCTGTCCGGCCGCGCCATAATAATAGCGGAACGTGCCTTCGATCACGAGCGCCAGGCCGAAGGTGAAGAGCAGGCCATAGAGCGGATCGAGATTATAAAGCCGTGACAGCGCCACGCGCTCGACGATCGCACCGCCGAGACCGACGATGATCGGGGCCAGAACAAGGGCTGGCCAATAGCCGATGCCAAGCCAGCTCAACAGCAGATAGCCGACAAAAGCGCCCAGCATATATTGTGCGCCATGGGCAAAATTGATGATGCGCAACAGCCCGAAGATGATGGCAAGGCCAAGGCTCAGCATGGCATAGAACGAGCCATTGATGAGGCCGACCAGCAACTGCCCGAGAAGCGCCTGCAGGGGAATACCGAAGATCATTGTCATGTCAGACTCCCAAGGCTTCGTTCAGGGCTGCCATGCGGTCGGGCAGCTCGGCGGTCGGGAAGTTCTCCGTCACCACGCCATGATCCATGAGATAGAAGCGGTCTGCGACCTTGGCGGCAAAGCGGAAGTTCTGCTCGACCAGCAGGATGGTCATGCCGCGCTTCTTCAGTTCCACCAGCACATCGCCGATGCGCTGCACGATGACAGGCGCCAGACCTTCGGTCGGCTCGTCCAGCAGCAGCACCTTCACGCCGGTGCGCAAAATGCGCGCAATGGCCAGCATCTGCTGTTCGCCGCCCGACAGTTTGGTGCCCGGGCTGTTGCGCCGTTCATGCAGGTTGGGGAAAAGCGCGTAAATCTCGTCCAATGACATCAGGCTCTGCTCGCCTTTTGCGACAACCGGCGGCAGCAGCAGGTTCTCATGCACGCTGAGCGTGGCGAAGATGCCGCGTTCTTCCGGCACGAAGCCCAGACCCGCATGGGCAATGCGATGCAAGGGCACGCGCATGATATCCCGGCCGTCCAGCGTGATCGTGCCGGTCCGCTTGCGGATGATGCCCATGATGGCGCGCAAGGTTGTCGTCTTGCCAACGCCGTTGCGGCCCAGAAGCGTGATGGTTTCGCCCGGCCAGATGTCGAGATCGACGCCATGCAGGGCATGGCTTTCGCCATACCAGGCATTCAGTCCGCGCACGGACAGGAGCGGTTGGCCTTTATTCATGTTCGGTTCCCATATAGGCGGTGCGCACGCGCTCGTCCTTCGAGACGTCGGCATAGCTGCCGGAGGCGAGGATCTCGCCGCGTTGCAGCACCGTGACATGGTGGGCGATATCGGCCACCACCTTGAGATTGTGTTCCACCATCAAAACGGCGCGATCCTTCGCGACATCGGCGATGAGGGCGGCAATGGTATGAACGTCTTCATGGCCCATGCCAGCCATCGGCTCGTCAAGCAGCAGCACTTTCGGATCGAGCGCCAGTGTGGTGGCGATTTCCAGCGCGCGCTTGCGGCCATAGGACAGATCGGCAGCCAGTGCATGACGGGCATCGGCAAGGCCGACGCGTTCCAGAAGTTCGATTGCCTGCGCGTCCAGCCGATCCAGCGCGGAAAGCGCACGCCAGAATTGCGTGGCAAGGCCGTTCGGGCGCTGCAACGCCACCTTGACGTTTTCCAGCACGGTCAGATGCGGGAAGGTGGCCGAAATCTGGAACGAGCGCACCAGTCCCATCCGCGCCACTTTGGCCGGATCAGTTTTGGTGATCGTTTCGCCCAGAAGCGTGATCTCGCCGCTTGTCGGCTGCAAAAACTTGGTCAGGAGATTGAACACCGTCGTCTTGCCAGCTCCGTTCGGGCCGATCAGCGCATGAACACGGGCATGTTCCACATCAAGATCGACATTCTTCACCGCGTAAAAGCCGCCAAACGACTTGCCTAGTCCCCGCGCCGACAAAACATGACGCCCAGAACCCTGCCGTGAATTATCCGAACCAGACGGCCCTGCCTCACGCAGAGCCGCATCTCTCACAGTCGAAGCTTCCATCCAATCAGCCTCTTACTGCTTTACCAATGGACAGCCGC
>UEGR01000024.1 GCA_900465685.1 Hyphomicrobiales bacterium | reverse complement strand
ACCCTGCATATGGACAAGGATGACGCCGCAGACGCGCGCAAGCTTCTGCCAGTTCTGGAGCGCAAGGCCGGACGCGTTCTGGCCAATGGTTTCCCGACCGGCGTGGAAGTGGTTGATTCGATGGTTCATGGCGGCCCCTACCCGGCCAGCACGAATTTCGGCGCGACCAGCGTCGGAACCATGTCCATCCGTCGCTTCCTGCGCCCCGTCAGCTATCAGAACATCCCGGCGGATGTGCTGCCCGCTGACCTTGCCTAAATAAAAGATGAGACGCAGATCAAGGCTTTCAAAGACCTTTGATCTGCGTCTTATCGGCAAACTCCATGACAGTATGAGCCTGCCCGCCGGAGCACCTGTCTCAAAAGTGCAAGTCAGTCAGCATGGACTGTTTCCGCCAGCCGCGCACGTTCGCGCAAACGGAAGCTGCGGGGCGTTTCTCCGGTGAAGTTCTGAAAAAACCGTGAGAAATAAGCGGGATCTGAAAACCCCAGCGAATAAGCGATGTGCTGGACCGAAGACGGCATTGCAATAAGGTCGCGCTTGGCCGTATCGATCAGCTTATGTGCAATCATATGTTGTGTCGTTTCGCCCGTCAGCCTTCGCACCAGCCGGTTGAGATGGGTTGGCGACAGGCCCAGAATATCGGCATAAAAGGCCACCGGACGGTGCTCCCGAAAATGCCGGTCGATCAGCTCAAGAAACTTTTCAACGCGTGCATCGCTATAGGCCGGGCGTCCGTCTTCAGCCTGTAGCTCGCTCAATGCCGGACGCGAGACGAGGACGATCATCGTCTTGAGCATGGATTCCAATATGCTGTTTTTATATGGCTTTCTGGAATGGAATTCTGTCTGGATCCGGTTGACCGTCAAAGCTGCGAGCGCACAATCTTCCGCAGGAGCGTCCTCCATCTCGACAAGGCGCGGCCCATTGAGCCAAGCCGCAAAAGCGCCCCCCGGACGGTCACTGACAAAGGGCATCTGCGGGCGCAGAATCGTAATGATATGGCCGGTAATATCGCGCGAGAATGAAAACCCGTGATTGAATCCGGGTGGAACCAGTATAGCACACGGCGTGCGGAAACTATGAACCACGCCATTGAAACTGGCATTGCCCGCTCCGCTTTGAATGTACAGGAATTGAAAGAAATTCTCGTGGCGGTGCAGTTCGATTTCAAACTGATGCAGGCTGGATCGCGAATAAAGCGTTTCGCAATGTAGCCAGAAATCCGGCTTTTTGTCGGTTCCCTCCCCGTAGAGTTCGTAGGTTGGAACGTCTATGCGCATCATTCTTCCTCTTCAACTGTGTTCGATTTGTACAATTTATTGCAGCAAGAATCCATTGCCAGTTTGAGGCTGTTTCAAAGAATAAAGGGCATTCGTTGCGTTGGGAGGAAATCATGCGCACCAAAGTCGCCATTATCGGTTCGGGTCCGTCGGGTCTTCTGCTCGGACAGCTCCTGACGCGCGCCGGTATCGACAATGTCATTCTCGACCGCGCCAGCGAAAGCTATATTCTTGGCCGGGTGCGCGCTGGTGTGCTGGAAGAAGGCACCGTTCGTTTGATGGAAGAAGCGGGCGCTGCTGAACGCCTGCATCGCGAAGGCCTGCCACATGACGGCTTCTCGCTCGCCTTCGACGGGCGAGATCACCGCATCAACCTTCATGCCCTGACCGGCAAACGCGTGACCGTTTATGGCCAGACGGAACTGACGCACGATCTGATGGATGAACGACACAAATCCGGTACTGTCGGTATTTATGAAGCATCAAACGTCACGCCGCATGATTTCGACGGGTCTTCTCCCTATGTCACTTATGAGAAAGACGGCGTCACGCACCGCATCGACTGCGATTTCATCGCCGGTTGCGACGGTTATCACGGCGTCAGCCGCAAATCGGTACCGGAAAAGGCGATTACCTCTTTCGAAAAAGTTTATCCGTTTGGATGGCTTGGCATTCTGGCAGATATCCCGCCGGTCGATCATGAACTGATCTATGCCAATCACGAACGCGGCTTTGCACTCTGCTCGATGCGGTCGGAAACCCGCAGCCGCTATTATCTCCAGTGCTCGCTGGACGAAAAGATCAAAGATTGGAGCGACGACCGGTTCTACGATGAATTGCGCCGCCGCCTGCCCGAAAATCACGCGGAAGCCCTGGTCACAGGCCCTTCATTCGAGAAGTCCATAGCCCCGCTCCGTTCCTTTGTTGCCGAACCGATGCGCTTCGGAAAACTGTTCCTTGTGGGCGACGCCGCCCATATCGTGCCGCCGACAGGCGCCAAGGGCCTCAATCTGGCGGCGAGCGATGTGCACTACCTGTTTGAAGGTCTGCGCGAGTTTTATCTCGATAAATCAGCGGCGGGCATCGATGCCTATTCGGTCAAGGCGCTGGCGCGCATCTGGAAAGCAGAACGCTTTTCATGGTCGATGACGAAGATGCTGCATCGTTTCCCCGACATGGAAGCCTTCGACCAGAAGGTGCAGGAAGCGGAACTGGACTATATCAGCCATTCTCATGCGGCATCGACTGCATTGGCTGAAAACTACGTAGGATTGCCATTCTAAATATAAGCAATCTAACATCCGGCGCGCTTCTTTGTTCTTACGTGGTGCGCCTTCATGCTTATCAATGCGCATCAGGCTTGCACGTGAGGATATACCCGACTTAAATCCTCCCAAGAAAGTCTGTGCGCAACGGCGTCGATTCATTTCTTATTTGGACATTCCCATAACCAATCAGTTATGATTTCGACCAACAATATCATTTTACATAAACAATCAGATCGACATTCTATTGCGCATCCCGAAAGGCGTAAAACGGTTTTCGGAAAAGATGCGCGTTAGAGCGAAAGCTGAGACGCACCGAGCTGATAGCATCAGATCGGAACGCGCTCTGGAGAAAGGTCATTCCCTGTGGCGCTGCGACGGTCAGGCGCGGGAATGGTGGGCAACTGGGAGGAGAATATGAAGAAATTAGCACTCACCGCATTGGCGGTTTTGTCGCTCACCGCATCGGCGGCTTATGCCGATGTGGTTAAGGTTGGCGTTATTGGCCCGTTTTCGGGACCATTCGCCATTCAGGGCAAGAATTTCAAGGCCGGTATCGATGCCTATATGGCAGAGCACGGTAACAAGATCGGCGACGATACGGTGGAAGTCGTCTATCGCGACGTACCGCAGGCAGATCCGGCTCAGTCGAAGGCGCTGGCACAGGAACTCGTCGTCAAGGAAGGCGTTCAGTATCTGGCCGGCTTCTACTTCACGCCTGATGCCATGGCTGTCACGCCCATCCTGAAGCAGGGCAATGTGCCGATGGTGGTGATGAATGCCGCCACGTCCGCAATCGTGACCAAGAGCCCCTATGTGGTGCGCACGTCGTTCACGACCTGGCAGACCTCCACGCCTATTGCCAAAGTGGCACTCGACAAGGGCGTGAAGAAGGTCATTACCGTGGTGAGCGATTACGGTCCGGGTGTTGATGCAGAAAATGCTTTCAAGGCCGCGTTCACCGATGCTGGCGGCGAAGTGGTCGAAGCCATTCGCATGCCGCTTGCCACCAATGACTTCAGTCCGATCATGCAGCGCATCAAGGATTCCGGTGCGCAGGGCGTTTTCGCCTTTCTACCGTCTGGTCCCACCACGCTCGGCTTCATGAAAGCCTACGTCGATAACGGCCTAAAAAATGGCGGCGTACAGCTTTTTGCGCCGGGCGACCTGACGCAGGAATCCGACCTTCCCGCTCTCGGCGAAACGGCGCTGGGCGTATTGACCACCTTCCACTATGCGATTTCGCACGATTCTCCTGAGAACAAGAAGTTCGTCGAAGAAGCCCGCAAGGCAATCGGCAATCCTGCCGAACTCTCCTTCCCGTCTGTCGGTGCCTATGATGGCATGCACGTCATCTACAAGATGATCGAGGCAACCGGCGGCAAGAAGGATGCGGAAAAGGCTGTGGAAGCCGTTAAGGGCATGGAATGGGTCAGCCCGCGTGGCCCGGTATCCATCGACCCGGAAAGCCGTCACCTGACGCAGAATATCTATCTGCGTGAAGTCGCCAAGGCGGATGACGGCACCTACTACAACAAGGAAATCCAGACCTTCGAGAAGCAGGGCGACCCGGGCCTCAAGGCCAAGTAATCCTTCTGCTTCATGGTTCAGCCCGCCTCTTATTCGATAGAATATGAGGCACTTGCGCTCCCGGATCATTTCCGGGAGCGACTTTCTCTAAGTCTCGGGCCAGAGAAACAGTCTAGAGCGGTTCCGGTTAAAACGGAATCGTGGAACCGCTTTATCTATTTGTTTTACGCATTATCCTACGCAAAACCGCTACGCACTTTTGCTGGGAATGCTCCAATAGGATTACTCAATGCAGACTGTGCTCAGCATTGCTATCGACGCCCTTGCCTATGGCATGGTGCTCTTCGTCATCTCTATCGGCCTTTCCGTCACCATGGGCCTGATGCGCGTTGTCAATCTGGCGCATGGCGCCTTTGCGATGATCGGCGGCTATTTCGCCTCCTATGCCGCGCACCAGCTTGGCCTCAATTACGGTTTCGCTATCATCATCGCCGTTATCGGCACGATGATCATCGCGGTGCCCGTGGAACGGCTGCTGTATCGGCGCATTTATGGTGCGCCGGAGCTGACGCAGGTTCTGATGACCATCGGCATCACATTCTGCATCATCGGCCTGACCAACTATATTTTCGGCCCGACGTTAAAGACCATTCCGCTGCCGGAAATGCTGCGCGGCTCGATTGATCTCGGCTTCCGTTCTATCGCCAAGCACCGCGTTTTCGCGATTGGCTGCGGTCTCGCCGTTGCAGTCGGCCTCTGGTATATCGTCGAACGTACCGCCTTTGGCGTGAAACTGCGCGCTGCGGTCGATAATGCCAATATGGCCGCTGCCCTCGGCGTTCGAACCGAAATCGTCTACGCGGTCAGCTTTGCACTCGCTATCGGTCTTGCTGCATTTGGCGGTGTCGTCGGCGCAGAACTGCTGCCGGTCGAGCCCTATTATGCGCTGCGCTATATGGTGACGTTCCTCGTGGTCGTTTCTGTCGGCGGCGCTGGTTCCATTCCGGGCGCTCTCATCGCCTGTCTCCTGCTTGGAGCCATCGACACAACGGGACGCTATCTCGCGCCTGAATATGGCGAATTCTTCTTCTATCTGGCGGTGATCGTGATCGTTACCCTGTTTCCACGCGGCCTTGCCGGAAGGTTGGCCAAGAAATGACCGACATGTCGCAAACCCTCCCCCAAACCCGCAAGTCCAATGCAGGTCTGATCGGCGTCATCGCCATCATTGTGGCCAGCGTCATCGGCTGGTTCCTGTTTCCTGACAATCTGGCGCTGCTGACCCGCATCATCGCCATCGCGCTTCTCGTGCTCTCGCTTGATCTCGTCACCGGCTATTGCGGCATCGCAACGCTCGGTCATGCCGCATTGTTCGGCGCGGGCGCCTATGGCGCTGGCATTGCCGCAGCGCATTTTGGCGTGACCGATCCGCTGCTCATGACGCTGGTCGGCCTTGTGGCTGGCGCTATCACCGGGCTGATTTCCGGTGTCGTCATTTTGCGCGCGCACGGATTGGCGCAGCTCGTTCTATCGATTGCCGTGGTGCATCTTTTCCATGAAGCCGCTAACAAGGCATCCGAGTGGACAGGCGGCAGCGACGGTCTGAGCGGCATTTCACCGGATCCGATCTTCGGTGTCTTCGAATTCGATCTCTATGGGCACACCGTCTATATTTATGGCGTCATCCTGCTGCTCATCTCTTTCATTTTCCTGCGCTATGTCGTGCGTTCGCCTTTCGGCATGCTGTGCCGTGGCGTGAAGGAAGACCCGATCCGCATCCATGCCATGGGCGCATCGGTTCATTCGGCACAGCTTCGTATGTATGTCATCTCCGGCGCTATTGCCGGTATCGGCGGCGCGCTGAACGCCATTTCCACACAGGTTGTGGGACTGGATAGCCTCAGCTTCACCATGTCGGCGGAAGCGCTGGTCATGCTGGTTCTGGGCGGCACAGGCACACTGTTTGGCGGACTGATCGGCACCGTCGTCTTCATGTGGTTTGAAGATCTGGTCTCTGCGGCCAATCCGTTCCACTGGCTTACCATGGTTGGCGCATTGCTGATCCTCGTGGTGCTTTTCGCCCCACGCGGTCTCTACGGCACCTCCGTCCATTATTTCGAGAAGCGGAAGGCGCGCAACGCATGAGCACCGTGTTTGAAGTTTCAAAACTGCGCAAGAATTTCGGCGGTCTGGCGGTCACAAACGACGTTTCGCTCAGCATGGCCAAGGGCGACCGCGTCGCCCTGATCGGGCCGAACGGTGCAGGCAAGACCACCTTCGTCAATCTCGTGACCGGCAACCTTCCGGCAACCTCGGGCACGGTGACACTGGGCGGCGAAAATGTCTCGAAGCTCAACGCCATGCAGCGCGTGCGGCGCGGTCTGGTGCGTTCGTTTCAGGTCACGCGCCTCTTCTTCGATATGACGCCAGAGGAGCATGTCGCGCTTGCGATTTTGCAGCGCGAAGGCAAGACGGGGCGCATTCTCGGTGACTATCATAAAATGCCGGGCGTGATGGATGAGGTGCGCGATATTCTCGACACACTCGGCCTGTTACCGCTCAGCCAGCTGCGTGTCAGTCAGATCGCTTATGGCCAGCAACGATTGCTGGAAATCGCGCTGGCATTGGCGCTGCGTCCCAAAGTGCTTCTGCTGGACGAACCGGCTGCCGGTGTGCCGCAAAGCGATACAGGCCGCATCGAAGAAGCGCTTGATCGCCTGCCCGCCGATCTGGCCGTTCTCATGATCGAGCACGACATGGATCTGGTTTTCCGCTTCGCAAAACGTGTGGTCGTTCTGGCTGCAGGCACGGTCATTTTCGACGGACTGCCGCAAGATGTCGTGCAGGATACGCGCGTCCGTGAAGCCTATCTGGGGAGCTATGCGCAATGAGTGCAGCCTCGCTTGAAATCCGCAACCTCTCTTCCGGCTACGGCCCGACGCGGGTTATCGAAGATGTGTCGTTCAAGGCGGAACCCGGCTCAAGGCTGGCCATATTGGGGCGCAATGGCGTCGGCAAGACAAGTCTCTTCGCGACCATCGCAGGACAGACCCGCCGTTATGGCGGCGAAATCCTGCTCGGCGGCCAGAATATCGCGACGCTGCCGTCAGCTGCCCGGGCGCTTGCCGGTCTTGGCTATGTGCCCCAGACCCGCGACGTCTTCCCTACTCTTACCGTGGAAGAGAATCTGTTCGTCGGTTTGAAGAAACGCCCCAAGGACGCGCTTGAGGAAGCCTATGCGATGTTCCCTCGCTTGAAGGAACGCCGCCGCAATCTCGGCTCGCAGCTTTCCGGCGGCGAGCAGCAGATGCTGTCGACGGCACGCAGCATTCTCGGCAAGCCGACGGTACTGCTGCTGGACGAGCCACTTGAAGGCCTCGCACCGGTTATATGCGAAGAGCTGATGGCAGCCTTCTCGGCTTTGGCGCAGAAAGGCGACATGACAATCCTGCTTGTCGAGCAACGCATCCAAAGCGCGCTCGATTTCGCCGATCACGTCATCATTCTGGAGCGCGGTCGCATTGCCTGGTCCGGGACATCGAAACAATTGTCCGACGATCATCATGCCGTCGAAGAGCATCTCGGGGTCGGCGGACTTCATTAAGGTCAGCTCGGTTTAACGCAATCTGCAATCAATCTGTTACGGTTATGGCGCGTGTTCTGCCCGCCATAAACGCCCATATTCTGATGCCCGGAATCAATGATTAATACCTAGCCGCGTTAAGCGCCTCTGTGGCAGGCCCCCTGCGCGAACGCCAATATAGAGGGCTATCGGCGCGAAACTTCTGCGACTGCAGCACGTCTGCGTTCAAGCAGGAAATATTTTATATTTTCAGGGAGATAAGTGGTGGGCGATGAGAGACTCGAACTCCCGACATCTTCGGTGTAAACGAAGCGCTCTACCAACTGAGCTAATCGCCCGACTGATTTGTCAGTCGCGTGAGAGCCGTTTAGGCAATTCGCGCGCCAAGCGCAAGAGCAAATTTCGTCAATTCTCACAGTTTCGACCATTTTCTCAAAACGACCGAATTTGACAAGCGATCAGCCCCTATAATTTAGCCAGCTGAGCGAATGTTCCTGAGCTTCAATGAAACCGGGCTTGTCCCGATACCGGTCACCGAAACATAGTGTATCTCGGCTTAGGCACAGCGGCGCAATGAGCCTAAAAGGCAAATATGACGTCGATATAAATATTGGAAGAATTTAATTCTATTATATTACATTTCACTAATTAATCTTTCTTGAATTTTCCCAATTGGTAAAATCGCATTATCTCTCCGTGCATTTGAATCATGGAGAGGAATTATAATGCGAAATATCGTTCGTGTTTCTTTGACCGGCCTGTTTCTCGGGGCAAATCTTGCCACCGCCTTTGCACAGGCAACGCCTGAACAGATGGAAATGGCCTACAATGCCGCCCGCAATCAGCTGGGTGTGCTGACCTATTGCAAGGACAAGGGCTATACCGATGGTGCAGCTATTGAAATCCAGAACAAGCTGCTTGGAATGATCCCTCCTCCGGCCGACACCTCCAAGGCTGAAGCTGCGGAAGAAACCGGCAAGCAGGGCAAGGTTTCCGCCATGGGTATGGAACAGGATATTGCCACCAGCGCAAAGGCGCAGAATGTTTCCGAAGAAAAGCTATGCCAGACCATGGCTGACGCCGTGAAGCAGGCTGGCGCGCAGCTTCCCAAGTAAGCTCCGACCCTATCGAAAACGAACCCCGCCCAGTGCGGGGTTTTTGTTCGTCTGGCCTTTCGCTTATGGCACAGCCCTCCTTAATTTTAATGCAGTGGCGTCAAGCTTGCTAATTCAGCAATTTATTAAGCATACACAGCGCTTATCTTCTGTTTACCATGCAACTTAAGAGCGCAAAAAGAATTGCCCGTGTAATTTGTCCCCAGGTCAAGACGACCAGCTAATAAAAGCAGAGTCTCAGGAGCAACACATGTCCAAGCTTTTCTCGCGTTTTCGCAAAAATGAATCCGGTGCAACCGCTATTGAATACGGTCTGATCGCCGCTCTGATCGCAGTTGTCATCATCGGTGGCGCAACCACCCTCGGCTCGACCATCAGTGAAAAGTTCACTGAAATTGCCGGCAAAGTTGAAGATGCAGGCAAGTAATTCTTAAGATCGGCTTTGAGACAATCAAGGCTCACACTAAACAGCCGCCCCCTGTGGGCGGCTGTTTATTTATTCCGGCCAGGAATTATCGGAACATGTGCTCCAAGCCAATGCTAATAGGTATCCCAAGGTGTGAGAGAACAGCAAAAAAGAATATAGCTATCATTCTGCAATCTTTATTGATTTTGCCGCTTGAAACGCTTTCGGCATACTACCAATTGAATAGGGTTCGCTGAAAAATGGTGCGTTACATTCTGGACCGTTTTCGGCCTTTCAAGGAGCGACAGCCATGTCATTAAAATCACTTCTGATCGCCGTCGGCATTGGCATATCGGGGCTGACACTCACCGGGTGCGTGTCCGAAGGCTATTATGGCGGCGGTTATTACGACCCATATTATGTGCAGGGTAGCTATATCGGCACTGGCGTCGTTTATGACAGCGGCGGCTATTACCGCAATTACCCGCGCTATTATCGGGACTCGCGCTACCGCGATTACCGTTATCGGGACCGCGACCGTCGTCCGGACTATAACAGACCGGACCGTCCACGCCCGCCACAAGGCGAGCGCCCCCGTCCCCCGCAAGCCGAACGACCATCGCAGCCACGTCCGGGAGCTGGTCGCCCTTCAGGCAACAGCGGGCCTCGCGCCTATATCAGACCGCGTGGCGATGAGCCCCGGTAAGGCAAGAATCATAAAGGCTGCGAATTTCGCAGCCTTTTCTTTTGTCAGAGCTTGATCACATATTCCTTGCGGGTGGTTTCCAGCACATCCCAACTACCCTTGAAGCCCGGGCGGATGACGAAACTGTCGCCCGCCTTGACTTCCCGGCTCGCTCCGCCCTCCTCGCTCACAATGGAGCGGCCAGACAGAATGTGACAGAACTCCCATTCGTCATATTCAATCCGCCATTTTCCGGGCGTACTTTCCCATATGCCGGCAAAGAGCGTCCCCTCGGCATTTTCTTCCAGATTCCATGTCCGGAATTTGGGATCGCCGGAAAGAATGCGCTCCGGCAAGGGAGCGCCCTCCTCTGGTTCAATGCCCGTCAGGTCAAAGTCGAGAAACCGGCTCATCCGATCAGACCTTGGCCAGAGCCTGTTCGATATCGGCGATGATATCGTCTGCATCCTCGATGCCGATCGACAGACGCACGACATCCGGCCCAGCACCCGCTGCCACTTTCTGCTCATCGCTTAGCTGGCGATGCGTGGTGGAAGCCGGATGGATAACCAGCGAGCGGGTATCGCCGATATTGGCAAGCAGCGAGAACAGGTCGAGGCAGTCCACGAACTTCACGCCTGCGTCATAGCCGCCCTTGAGACCGAAGGTGAAAACCGAGCCCGCGCCCTTTGGCGAGTATTTCTGCTGCAGCGCATGATATTTGTCGTGCGGCAGACCGGCATAATTCACCCACGACACCTTCTCATGGCCATGCAGCCAGGTCGCAACCTTCTGCGCATTATCACTATGGCGCTGCATGCGGAGCGGCAGGGTTTCGACGCCGGTCAGAATCTGGAACGCATTGAACGGCGAAATTGCCGGGCCAAAGTCGCGCAGTCCCAGCACGCGGGCCGCAATGGCAAAAGAAATATTGCCGAAGGTCTTGTGCAGTTCCAGACCGGCATAATCCGGGCGTGGTTCTGTCAGAAGCGGATAGTTGCCCGACTTCGCCCAGTCGAAGGTTCCACCATCGATGAGAATACCGCCCATCGAATTGCCATGACCGCCAATGAACTTGGTCAGCGAATGCACCACAACGTCAGCCCCATGTTCAATCGGGCGCACGAGATAAGGTGAAGCCAGCGTGTTGTCGACGATCAGAGGCAGACCGTGCTTATGGGCGATTTCGGCAATCGCTTCGATATCCACGACAATACCGCCCGGATTGGCGAAGCTTTCAATGAAGATCGCGCGCGTCTTGTCATCGATCTGCTTGGCAAAATCGGTCGGGTTGGTGGCATCGGCCCAGCGCACTTGCCAGCCGAAGGATTTGAAGGACTGACCGAACTGGTTGATCGAACCGCCATAAAGCTGGCGTGCGGCAACGAAATTATCGCCCGGCTGCAACAGCGTATGGAAAACGAGCAGCTGCGCGGCATGCCCCGATGCCGTTGCAACGGCTGCCGTGCCGCCTTCCAGCGCAGCAATGCGCTCTTCCAGCACTGCCGTCGTCGGATTGGTGATGCGCGTATAGATATTGCCGAACGCTTGAAGACCGAACAGGGCGGCAGCATGATCCGCATCTTCAAACACGAAGGATGTCGTCTGATAGATCGGCGTTGCACGCGCGCCCGTCGTCGGATCCGGCTTTGCGCCTGCGTGAACGGCCAGTGTTTCTATGCCGGGTGAACGTTTGGACATTTATTCCTCCTGATAACGAATGCCACTCTTTGAGAGCGGACGTTAGGCTTTGCCCCAAAGAAAGCAAAGGAGGATTTTTTCGAGCCACAGCAAAGCGCGGAAATTTATTTCGACTTCAAACGGCTAGCCGATCAAACGCGGATATTCGATTGCCGGACAACGGTCCATGACGACTTTCAGCCCGGCCTCTTCAGCGCGCTTGCCCGCCTCATCGTGAACAACGCCGAGCTGCGTCCACAGAACCGACGGACGCGGTTCCATCGCAAGAATTTCATCGACGATGCCGGGCAGCGAATAAGGCTCCCGAAACACATCGACCATATCCACAGGCTCTTCAATATCGGCCAGACGTGCCACAACGCGCTGGCCATGGATTTCCTTGCCGGCCTGCCCCGGATTGACGGGAATGACTTGGTAGCCCCTGGACAGCAGAAACTCCATCACGCCATTGCTTGGCCGTTCCGGCTTCGGCGAAGCGCCAAGAAGCGCAATTGTTTTGACGGATTGGAGAATGTCGCGAATCTGGTCGTTAGACGGATTGTTCATATCTTTCCTTACCGGCTTCAACTGCGTGACTGTGTTTATCGTTTGCACGAGCGGATGCCGCTTGCAACACGATGGTTCACGCTTCTATTGCTATACAGATTGGGAGGACTGGATGAATATCAATATGGCACGACACACAAGCCCAACCCCGGTGATGGATATCGACGACCTGCGCGCCTTCATGAAGCGCGAGTTTCCGCAGCTTGGTGACAGTTTCGAGATTGTTGCAATTGACGAAGGCTCCGCCACGATGCGCCTTCACGCCGATGAGCAACATTTGCGCCCCGGCGGCACAGTCTCCGGTCCTGCCCTTTTCGCGCTCGCCGATGTCGCGGCCTATGCGGCCATACTGGCGCATATCGGGCCGGTCGCGCTTGCCGTGACGACCAATCTCAACATCAACTTTCTGCGCAAGCCGTCGCCCGGCGCGGTGGAAGCTGTTGCGCGGCTTCTGAAGCTTGGAAAGCGCCTGGCCGTCCTCGACATCAGCCTGACCGATGGCGTGACCGGCGAGCTGGTGGCCCATGCAACTGCGACCTATTCAATCCCGCCTCGCTAAAACAGCTGCAAAAAGATGCGGTATTATAATACCAAATATGCAAGCCATTGATTTTATTATGATTTTAAAATAACCACGCAAAAGCGGGACTTGACGGCGGGGCAGAGTTTGTGTATCGACCCGCCGGAAGCGCGCGAAACTTATCTTTTGCACGCCCGTTCGGGTTGGATCGCTCCAACACAAGCAACAAAAAAAGCCCTGATACAATGTCGGGGATTAGTCTAAGGAAGACTTCAATGGCAACTTTTTCTCAGAAGCCGGCTGAAGTGGTGAAGAAGTGGGTACTGATCGACGCCGAAGGTCTCGTCGTTGGTCGTCTCGCAACTATCGTCGCCAATCGCCTGCGTGGCAAGCACAAAGCAACCTTCACCCCGCATGTTGACGATGGCGACAATGTCATCATCATCAATGCCGACAAGGTTGTTCTGACCGGCAAGAAGTACACCGACAAGGTTTATTACTGGCACACCGGCCATCCGGGCGGCATCAAGGAGCGCACTGCTCGCCAGATTCTCGAAGGCCGTTTCCCGGAACGCGTTCTCGAGAAGGCTATTGAGCGTATGATCCCACGCGGTCCGCTCGGCCGTCGCCAGATGAAGAACCTGCGCGTTTATGCAGGTCCGAACCATCAGCATGAAGCTCAGCAGCCGGAAGTCCTCGACGTCGCAGCGCTGAACCGCAAGAACAAAGGGAATGCATAATCATGGCTGAGCAGCTCAACTCGCTCGAAGAACTCGGCACTGTTGCCAAGACCGAAGCTGCCGCTCCGGTTCACGTCCAGAAGCTGGACGCACAGGGCCGCGCTTATGCCACCGGCAAGCGTAAGGACGCCGTTGCACGCGTTTGGGTCAAGCCGGGTTCCGGCAAGATCACCGTCAACGACAAGGAATTCGAAAAGTATTTCGCACGTCCGGTTCTGCAGATGATCCTTCAGCAGCCGATCATCGCTTCGAACCGCGCTGGCCAGTTCGACATCGTTGCTACCGTTGCTGGTGGCGGCCTGTCCGGTCAGGCTGGTGCCGTTCGTCACGGCATCTCGAAGGCCCTCACCTACTACGAACCGGGCCTGCGCACGGTTCTCAAGAAGGGTGGCTTCCTGACCCGCGATAGCCGCGTTGTCGAACGTAAGAAGTACGGTAAGGCCAAGGCTCGCCGTTCGTTCCAGTTCTCGAAGCGCTAATCCGCTTAGGGCCAGTTCTCAAAGCGCTGGCCCGTTTAAAAATCACCCAAGCGCTCCGGCGCTTGGGGTTACATTTTCAGACGATAATATTCCTGTCGTCTTGATATGCAAAAAAGCGAGCCGCAAGGCTCGCTTTTTTGGTTTCTACGACCCTCCACCCCCTATTCAAAGGAGGTTCATTTACACTATTCTTATTTCTTTTTATATTTCATTTAATTTTATTATATAATTTCCTGGATAAACATTTTGACAAATATTTCTATTTTAAAGTCCAATATTTTATTGGCTTCACTCGCCTTTTCTCAAATTTTACTTTCTTCGGCGGCCTATTCACAAAGCATAACCGATAATGACGAGAGAACCTATTTCAACAGAGCTATCATCTTCGGCGACAGCTTAAGCGATAACGGTACGTTTGATGATGATGTTACGGCACTCACTGGACACGTTACGACTGATGGACGATTCAGCAACGGTCGCGTCTGGAACGAATACCTCTTCCGAAATCAAAAGCGAGGCACCATATTCGGGTTTGAGTGGGACCCTCCTTTTTTTGGTCGACGTCGTACCGACGATTTTGGTGACAACACCCCAAACCGCGACATCAACGTCAACTACGCCATCGGTGGAACGAAATATCAGAGTGCCGACGGTGCGAAATCATGGATAATCCCGTCTATTGCGGACGAGGTGAATGAGTTCATTCACGGAAAGAATGCCATCTCCCCTCGCAGCATCGTCTCCGTATGGGCAGGCGGCAATGACGCCATGGACGCACTTGACGATGGCGTCTCCACCCGAGAAAAGGCGGCGTATAGCGGCAATGAATTATCCAACGCGCTTGAACGCCTCTATCGGGCTGGGGCGAGGCAGTTTCTTGTGCCTGACTTACCTGACTTTTCAAAAATTCCACGCTACGCAAACTCACCCGGCATCCCATCGAAAGCAGCAACAACCGATTTCAATCACGCCATTGCCGACAGTATCGCCGCATTCAGGAGAAAACACCCGGATGCCGTGGTCTACGCTCCCCAGATAGGCAATGTGCTCGATATGGTTTTGAAACACCCCAAGATTTTCGGCTTCTCAGATGCCACCAGTAGTTGCGTGGATACACCCTCATGCTTTAATCAACGGCGAGGTTCCGCGATACAGAACGAACATGTATTCTGGGACGACATTCACCCCACCACGCAGACACACAATTACATCGCCAACTATATGCGGGAATATTGGTCCAACCCCGATCTCGCGGGTTTCTACGTCCGGTCTCCCGATGGATTATTCAAAACCGAGCGCAATTTTTTCTTCCCTACATCCGATAAAATCGTAGCGGGCTATCTGGATGGAAACAGATCGCTCTACAAAATGCAGTCTGGAAAACTGACGCTGACGGGAGAGAACAAATATACCGGCAACAGCTTCGTTCTCGAAGGCGGGCTGGAGCTTGGCAATGGCGGTAAAACCGGCTCCATCATTGGCGATGTCGGTTTGATGCAGAAGGACGCGTTTTTGTCCTTCAACCGCAGTAATGTGCTCAATTTTGATGGCAAAATTACCGGCGATGGCCGTGTACAGCAGGTCGGACGAGGCACCACCGTCCTTAACGGCCAGAGCAGCTATAAAGGACAAACCGACATTTACGCTGGCGAATTGATGGTCAACGGTTCGATCACCTCGCCGGTTCTGGTTCATTCCGGCGGCACGCTAAGCGGCACCGGCTTGACCGGAGGTATAACAGCGGGAAATGGTGCTCATGTCGCGCCGGGCGATTTCCGCACATCCAGCACGAAGACATTGAAAGTCAATGGTGACATCGACCTGAAGGACGGTAGCACGCTTGATATCGGTGTGGGTACCGACGGCAGCACATCTCTGCTCTATGGCAGCAATAGAGCGCAGCTAGCCGGCGGCGTCATGTTTGACGGAGACAAGAAACGCGTCCCGCTGACTGTTGACGAGATTATTGCTCGACTGGGCAAAAGCAGCATTTTCCTGAAAGCAGACAATGGCATCACGGGGCGCTTCAACAAGGTTTCACCGACATATAATTTCATCGGTGAAGAGCTTGATTATAAACAGAATGAAGTTGGCGTCACCTTTGTAAAGCAGGAAAAAAGGTTCTCAGTATACGCAGCAGGCAACCAGCAACGAAATGTTGCCGACGCATTGCAGGCACTCGGCCGCGACAACAAGCTCTACAAGAACGTTTTGACGTCACGGGTGGAGGACAATTTGTCGGAAGCCTATACCGAGTTGTCCGGCGATATTTACGCGTCCACACTGACCTCGCTTCTGTACGACAATCAGTTGCCACGCGAAGCCGTCATGCAGCGCATGAACGGCCTGTCGGACAGTCGTTACGGGCGGGCGGTGAAGTCACCAGATGCTCATCTTCAGAACGGTGTCTGGGGTCAGGCCTATAATTCCACAGCGCATTTCCAGAGCGACGGAGAGGCGCAGGGCATAAGCCGTAGTGCCACCGGTTTCATTACTGGTATCGACGGCCATATTTCCGACAACTGGTTGCTGGGCCTCTTTAGCGGCTATATGCAATCCTCACTCAATAGCGGCCTGTCATCCGCGAGTGTCGATAGCTATCAGATCGGCGCCTATGGCAGCTATGTATGGAACAATGTCAGCCTGACCTTCGGAGGCAACGCAAACCTGCATGATATCGACAGCAAGCGTACGATCCGTTTCAAGGAAATCACCAACGATAATCGCGCAAGCTACAAAGCCAGCAGCTACCAGGGATTTGCCGAGCTGGGTTACAATATAGACACCAGGCTGGTGCTTCTAGAACCCTTTGCGGGGATTTCCTACGCTTACGCGAAAACCAATAGCTTCACTGAAAATGAAGCTGTGACGGCCCTCTCTGGCTCTGGAGCAACCAGCAGCCTGTTGAGCAACTATCTCGGCATCCGTCTTTCGAACAATTATGCAATCTCCGAGAATACCAGCGTCAATACGAAGGTCGCTCTCGGCTGGCAGCGCAATAGCTATACCCAACCGGAAACGATGCTGAATTTTGGAAACAACCCCGGCTTCATGGTTGCCGGACTGCCCCTCAGCCGCGATGTGCTCTACGCACAGGCCGGTCTGGACTTCAACCTGACGCAGAGAACGTCCCTTGGATTGCAATACCGGGGCCAAGTCGCGCACGGGATGCAGGATCACGCGATCAAAGTGAATCTTGCGGTCAACTTCTAACGCGCCGCGAACGGGCGGATATCGCGTTGTGCATACGGAAAAGCGGGCTTTCGGGTCCGCTTTTTGTTATGGATTTCAGGAATCAGCCAGCAAGGAGCCAGCACGATGTCATCCGACCGCTTTGCCGTCACACCGGAGCCGCCTTATTACGTTGTGACGTTCGCTTCGCAGCGCATTGGTGACGACGATGGCTATGGCGATATGGCGGTGCGCATGGCCGAACTCGCGGCGCAACAACCCGGATATCTTGGCGTCGAAAGCGCCCGCGATGCGGAAGGCTTTGGCATCACAAACTCGTTCTGGGCGGATGAAGACAGTATTCGGGCATGGAAGCGCGAAGTGGATCATCTCGTGGCGCAAAAGCTTGGTCGCCAGCAATGGTATGAAACCTATCGCGTCCGTATTGGTCGTATCGAACGCGCCTACGGCTTCGATCGGGATTAAAACCTCTTCCCAATTTCTCAAATGACCGGTTATAGAAGTCTGAGCTTCATCGGGAAACGGCCATGCCATCCAAGACCATTGATCACGCATTCACCGCACGCAGCCTGACAAGCGCTGCGACAGACCCGACCCATGCGGGCGTGCTGTCTTTCATGCGGCGCGTCTATACGAAATCGCTCAAAGACGCGGAAGCTGTTGTCTGGGGCATTCCGTTCGATGCCGCGGTGTCAAACCGGCCCGGCGCGCGTTTCGGCCCGCAGGCCATCCGGCGCGCATCGGCCATTTTCGACAATGATCCGCAATATCCGTTCCAGCGTGATCTGTTCGAAAATCTCGCGGTCATCGACTATGGCGACTGCCTGCTCGACTACGGCAATCATTACAAGACGCCAGCCACGATTGAGCGCGAAGCGGCAAAAATCCTCAAATCCGACGCGTTTTTGCTAACGCTTGGCGGCGACCATTTCGTGACATGGCCGCTTCTGAAAGCCCATGCCGCGAAATACGGCCCGCTGGCGCTGGTGCAGTTCGATGCGCATCAGGACACCTGGTTCGATGACGGCAAGCGGATCGACCACGGTTCCTTCGTTGCCCGCGCAGTGCGCGACGGCATCATCGACCCGGACCACTCCATCCAGGTCGGCATTCGCACCCATGCGCCGGACGATTGCGGCATCAAGATCATTTACGGCCACGAAGTCGAAGATATGACGGCGGCGGAGATTGCCGACGCCATTCTAAAGCGCACGGCTGGCAAGAAGACCTATCTGACCTTCGATATCGATTGCCTTGATCCCGCTTTTGCGCCCGGCACGGGCACGCCGGTAGCTGGCGGCCCTTCCTCGGCCAAGATGCTGTCGATCCTGCGCAAGCTCACACCGCTTGACTTTGTCGGTGCGGATGTGGTCGAGGTTGCACCAGCTTATGATCATGCCGATATTACGGCTATCGCTGGAGCCACAATTGCGATGTATTATCTGGGCCTGCTGGCAGAACAGAAAGAACGACGATGACGGCGCCGCTTTCGCGCGGTTGAGAAATTGATTCAAGCGGTTGAAAAACCGATTCCGGAATTTGTCGTAACTTTATGAAATCAAAAGGCAAAAGCATGAAACCGAAAATCTTCATCGATGGCGAACACGGTACCACTGGCCTGCAAATCCGCAGCCGTCTGGCCGAGCGCGACGATCTTGAAGTGATTTCAATCCCGGAAGCCGAGCGGCGCAACAAGGATTTGCGCGCCGACTATCTGCGCTCTGCCGACATTGCCATTCTGTGCCTGCCTGACGATGCATCGAAGGAAGCCGTTTCCCTGCTTCGGGACCATAATTCGACCCGGATCATCGATACGTCGACCGCATTCCGCGTGCATCCGGAATGGGCCTATGGCTTTGCCGAACTGGCCAAAGGCCAGCGCGAGCGCATTGCCGAGGCGCGCCTCGTCGCCAATCCGGGCTGCTATCCGACTGGCGCAATTGCGCTCATTCGTCCGCTGCGTGACGCTGGGCTGTTGCCGCCTGACTATCCCGTTAGCGTCAATGCCGTTTCCGGTTATACGGGCGGCGGCAAGCAGTTGATCGCCCAGATGGAAGACAAGAACAATCCAGACTATCTGGCTTCCAACAACTTCCTTTACGGCCTGCCGCTGCATCACAAGCACGTGCCGGAATTGCAGCTGCATGGACGCCTTGACCGTCGCCCGATCTTCAGCCCGAGTGTCGGACGTTTCCCGCAAGGGATGATCGTGCAGGTTCCGCTGTTCCTGAATGAGCTTGAAGGCAGGCCATCGCTTGCAAAGGTTCACGCTGCCTTGAGCGCGCATTATGCCGGTCAGGACATCGTCGAAGTCGTACCTCTGGAAGAAAGCGCCAAGCTTCCCCGTGTCGATGCGGAAGAGCTTGCTGGCAAGGATGGCATGAAGCTCTTTGTCTTCGGCACCGAAGGCGACGATCAGGTCAATCTGGTCGCCCTGCTCGACAATCTCGGCAAGGGCGCATCGGGTGCGGCTGTGCAGAACATGAACCTCATGCTCGACAAAGCCTGATGACGATTGAACCGGTATTCCCTGACGAATGGAATATCGGTTCGTTCGAACCGCTGGCGGATACGCATTCAAGCCTCGTCTGGAAGGTCGAACGCATCGATCATCCGGGCGAGGTTTTTGTTATCAAGCAGTTGAAACCAGCCGGGCTGGAGGAAATGCGCGGCGCACATTATCTGCGCTGGCAGGATGGGCACGGCGCGGCGCGTCTGTACGATCTTAAAGGCACGTCGATGCTGCTCGAATATGCCGGCAGCTATCATCTCGATCAACACCTCAAAGACGGCCACGATGCGGATTGCCTGGTGATTTTCGGGCAAGTTCTGGCCGCGCTGCATACGCCCTCGCCCGAACCCGTGCCGTCAGACCTGCAACCGCTCGACAAGCATTTCTCCGGCCTTTTCGCCGTCGCAGACCAGACGCCGCTCTACGCGGAGGCCACAGCGCTTGCAAAGCAGCTCCTGGCGACACCGCATCAGCCCATTCCGCTGCATGGCGACATTCACCACGAGAATATCATGCAAGGGCCGCGTGGCTGGCTTGCGATTGATCCACACGGGTTGATCGGCGATGCAGCTTTCGATGCCGCCAATATTTTCTACAATCCACTGGATCGTGACGATCTTTGTCTCGACCTTGGCCGTGCAAAACGCATGGCAGAGCATTTCGCGCCGATCATCGGTCGCGCGCCGTCCTATATTCTCGATTATGCCTTTGCCTATGGCTGTCTTTCAGCCGCTTGGCACCGCGAGGACAGCAATCACACTGACGAAGCGCGGGAGCTAAAGATCGCCACCGCGCTGAGATATTTGCGCCAGACGACTTATCCCGCGTAAGCGCCCTTTGTGGCGCGCCAATGCGCAACCGCGAAAGCCAGCACGATCAGTGCGACAAACTGGTGCGTCAGGCCCATATGCAGCGGCACACTCATCAGCAACGTTCCAATACCGATCACAGCCTGCACCAGCACGAGGCCGAGCAGCACAACCGTCCGCCGCGCATGGGTTGTACCCGGCGCATCTTTCCAGACCTGAACGGCGTGGAGAACGGTGAGAACCAGAACCGTATAGGCAAACATGCGATGCACGAACTGCACCGTTTTCGGGTTTTCGAACAGATTACGCCACCATGGCGACTGGATGAACAGATCGGATGGGATAATCGCGCCATCCATCAAGGGCCAGGTGTTAAAGGTGAGACCAGCATGCAGCCCGGCAACCAGACCGCCGAGATAGATCTGCACCAGAACGGCAAAGACCAGCCATCCGGCAAAGCGCTGCACCGACCGCTCGGCCGGGCGCTCCGTATAGGTCACAAGCCCTCTCGCAATGTAGAAGACCGCCGTAATAATCACGCAGGCTGTGGTGAGGTGGATCGCAAGCCGGTATTGGCTGACGCTGGTAAGCTCGCTGAGACCGGACGCGACCATCCACCAGCCAATCGCACCCTGAAACCCGCCCAACGCCAGAAGACCCAGCATACGGTATTTCAGTCCACCCTTCAGGCGACCTGTCGCCCAGAAGAAGATCAGCGGCACGGCCACAAGGAAACCGACAAAGCGGGCCAGCAGGCGATGCGCCCATTCCCACCAGAAAATATACTGGAACTCTTCAAGGGCCATGCCCTTGTTGATCTGCTGATATTGCGGGATCTGGCGGTATTTATCGAACTCTTCCACCCATTCCGCATGGTTGAGCGGGGGAATAACACCGTGGATCGGCTTCCATTCGGTGATGGACAAGCCGGAGCCGGTCATTCGGGTGGCGCCGCCCACCATCACGATAGCGATCAGCACAACGAAAACCACATAAAGCCAGTAACGCACAAGGCGCCGGTCGCGTTCGTCCTTCGACGTTCTTGAGCTTCGCTCTCCGCGCTGCGCCATCGATGCTGCCGTCATGCCGTTCATCCTTCAAAACATCTGGAGGGATACATGCAGCATCGACCCGTGAGTTACAAGGCAAGCCTACGCGACATGCCGCCGCGTTTTTTGCCCTTTCGCAGACGGGGTACAGCGGTTAGTGATGGTGCGGGGAAAAGGAGAGACGCAATCATGCCCGTAAGGCTGAAGAAACTGATCGGCACATTTCTGCTGGTAACGCTGGTCATCGTCTATGCGATTCTGGCCACGATCATCGCCGTCGCGCATCTCGGCAATTCTCCGGCATGGGTGCATCTGCTCTATTTCATAGCGTCGGGCCTGCTTTGGGTTCTGCCTGCCATGGCGATTATCTGGTGGATGGCGCAGCCGCCGCGTAAAAAGCAGCTCTGACATATTCCGAGGGGCGCATCGCAGCATGACTGAGCGGGGCAAAATAGCGGGATCGGCCACGCTTACGGAACGCATTATCAGCGATTTCTCCGAAATCGAGCGTTTATGGGCATCAGGACCAGCCCTGCATGGCGCGCCGCAGTCCTTTGCCTGGATCGATTGCTGGCACCGTTGCGTCAACAGCGACTGTTTCGTCGCCGGAATTTTCGATGGTGATCGTCCCGTTCTTCTCCTGCCTCTGGAAGTTGTCCGCCAGAACGGCATGAAAATCGCGCGCTATCCCGGTGGAAACCATGCCAATGGTAATTTCCCGTGGTTAAATGGAGCACAAGCATCCGCAGTCAGCCGCAAGGCGCTGGAACGGCTTGTTGCCACTATCCGCAAAGAGCGACCGGATATCGACGCGCTATCGCTGACGCGTCAACTTGAAGCCGTTGACGATATCGACAATCCGCTTTTTGCGCTGGGGCAGAAACGAAACCCCAACCCAGTCCTGATGGTCTCGCTCGATGGCGGTTTTGATGCCGTGCTTGACCGCACCAACCGCCGCCGGAGATTGAAAAAGCACCGTCAGCACGAGCGCCGCTATGAAGAAGCGGGCGGCTGGCGAATTGAAAAGCCGCAGACACCGGAAGAATCCGACCGGGTTCTTGATCTTTTCTTCGTTATGAAAGCCGGGCGCTTCCGGCAGATGGGCATCAGCGACCCCTTTGCCGACAAGGCGATACAGGCATTTTTCAAAGCGTTCTACGGACAGGGTCTCACGGCACAAGCGCCAGTCTGCGAATTACGCTTTCTGGAAGTGGGCGGCATCATCCGCTCTATCGTCGGCAAAAACCTGACAGCGAGCGGCCCGACTGCCGAATTTGCCGCCATTGCCGATGACGATATGGCCCATGCGAGCCCCGGTGAGTTTCTGTTCTTCGAAGATATCAAGCGCTGTTGCGATGCCGGTTATGCGGTCTACAGTTTCGGTGTGGGGGACGAACCTTATAAGCGCGACTGGTGCGACATCGAGCTTGAAATCTTCGACACCGTTCTGCCGCTCTCGGCGAAAGGCAGGCTCTTTGTGGCGCTGCAAGCCGCACGCAGCACCGTCGCCGGCACGATCAAGCGTAATCCCCGGCTCTGGCGGCTCGCCAAACGCATCCGGGCAAAGCTTGCCCGGAAGTAAGTTGCGATTTTGATTCAGCTTTTCAGTATAAGGCGCTGTTTTTGAATCGAATTACACATGTGGCCGCGGGTTCTTATCGTCCACCAGAATAACGACATCCTCATAACCGCCCTGATCGAGATCGAGCGCAGCAAGCGCCACATCATTGTTCTCTGGATCGACAATGCTCATCACAACTGTCGCGTCGTTTTCGGCCACGCGGCGAATCTGTGCGGCGGAAGACGGACCGCATTCGACGATCACGAAGTCATAAACAGTCTCAAGCGCATCGAGGATAAGCGGCAGGCGATCAACGGAGCGCATGGCTTCAACCGGGTCCGCCGCACCCAGCGGCACGACATGCGCCTGCGAGAAACGGTCACTGTGTATCACTTCGTTGAAGCGCTTCTCGCCAATCAGAAGTTCGGTAATGCCAGGCAGCTTATGCCCATCCAGCATTGCGCTTCCCACCGTACCCTGCGCGGTCATATCCACCAGAAGAGCGCGCTTGCCACGGTCAGCGAGGTCGCGCAGCAGACGCACAGTTGTCGCTGACGCTTCATCACCTTCGGGCGAAACCACCACAATGCGCTTATCGCGGCCATCAAGCAGACGATTGGCAATGGCTTCCACGCCGTTCGGGTTCTTCGGTGCAGACATGGTCGTCTCCTTCGCCGATGGCGCAGGTGTCGTCCGTGCGTCAGAGCCAGACGATCTTGTTATAAAAGGCACTGTCCAGGAACGGCGCGGAGCAACGATTCCCTCTCCCTGTTCGGATGCTGTCGGCGGAACTGCGGCGGCTTTGGCAGCAGCCGTAATCACCGGCATTTCGATTTCTTCGACAGCCTCGACGCGTCGGCCGTCGGCTGTGACGAAGGCGCGTCCGCTAAACAGTTCGCGCAGCAACACGAAGATCGAGAGTAGCAGCAAGGCTGCCGCAAAGGTTGCCGCAACAGTTGGCAGAACCATTGGGAAATATGGCAGTGCGGGCGTTTCGCCTGGCAGAATGCGTGCATCGACAGGCACATAATTGCGATCGATACGCGAAGCCGCCTCGCGATAACGGGTCAGATAGGTTTCCAGAAGCTGGCGCTGCGCTGCGGCCTCGCGCTCAAGCGCGCGCAGCTCGACTTCCTGATCGCCCGCCTGTGCGGCCTGCGATTGGACGCGATTGAGTTCGCGCGCCAGCTCGTCTTCCCGCAACTTCGCTGTGGTAACATCGTTTTCAAGGCTGGCAAGCAGCTTGCGACCTTCCGCCTTGGTCTGGCGGTCGAGGTCGATGAGTTGGGAGCGCAACGCCTTGATGCGCGGATGGCCATCGAGAAGCGTCGTCGACAGATCGGCAATCTGCGCATTCAGCTCAATGCGACGCTCGGCAAGCCGCTGCATCATGCCGGAAGCCACAACTTCGGGCAGCGTATCGACCGGCGTGCCAGCGGCGAGCGCTTTGCGAACACTCGCCGCCCTCGCCTCTGCCGTGGCCCGGTCGGTGCGAACGCGGGTGAGTTCTGTCGAAACTTCGGAAAGCTGCTGCGATGCAATCGTATTGTTGCTCTGTCCGGTCAGCAATCCACGTGAGGCGCGGTAATCCGCCACTTTTTTCTCGGCATCATGCACATGCGCCCGCAGATCGTCGATTTCCGGCGCCAGCCAATTGGTAGCATCGTCATTGGATTGCAGTTTAGCTGCGCTTTGCAGCGCGACATATTCTTCCGCAATGGTATTGGCGATTTGAGCTGCCAGTTGCGGATTTGTCGAAGCATATTGCACGACGATAACACGCGACCCGGTGATGTTATAAACCTGCAAATTCTTGCGCAGTCGCAGCTGGACGCGCTCATCCGTCGACAGCTTCGCCGGATCGGCGATCATGCCGAGAAGAATAAGGACGCGGCTGGATGGTCTCACCTCGGTTGTGATGAACACATCATTGCCGGTCAGGTTCAGCTTGTCCGAAACACGTTTCAGAAGATCGCCGGATGTCAGAATTTCAATCTGACTCTTAACACCTTCCGGATCGAGCAAGGGGCGCTCAGCCGGGTTATCGCCGTTCGGACGGGTGAAAACGGATTCACGAGGCTCAATCACAATACGAGATTCGGCGCGGTAATCCGGCGTCAAAAGCAGACAAATGATCCAGGCCAGCGCCGCTATCAAAAGAGCGCCACCAACAATCAAAAGCCAGTTACGGCGCAAGCTTCCAAAAAGCGCGCCTATATCGATGTCTGCGTCTTTCAACGACGAATCGACTTCCGCCATTTCGTTACTCCGCAGGCGCCCGTCGATTACTGACAATCGTCATTCCCCTTCAGGTCGCATACCCATTTCCGGCCGGAAAAGTAAACGCTTAAGGTAACCATAGGGTTAAGCTCTGAGATTTCAGCGCTATTCAAGCATCCGCTAACACACGCTGTGGCAAAGCCGTTTTCTATAGCTGTCGCGGCCTTCCAATACTTCTGTTGCCTTACCCTTCCCTTTTTCCGGAAAGTTTTTTGACCATCTCGGCACATCTTTACCAGCCATTAACCCTAATCAATCGATAACGCAGTGACAGGAATTCATCTGGCCGCGCTTCGGCGACGATCAGTTTCCATAAATGCGGGCGATGCTTTTCGGGGATACCGAGGCGAGACATGATGGCGAAGAAAATTCACAACAAGCGTACAGGCCGTGCTTTGCTCACGGCGCTCGGTCTTGCGGCGATCACTCTGTCGTCAGCGTGCACGAGCTATCGCCCTGCACCGCCAGCCTTTCATGAAGCGCTGAACCAGCCCTATATGCTGGATGCAGGCGATCGCGTGCGCATCACCGTCTTTGAACAAGCAAGCCTGACCAACACCTATAGTGTCGATCAGGCAGGCTATGTGGCTTTCCCGCTTGTCGGCAGCATTCCAGCGCGCGGCAAGACAGCCAAGCAGCTTGAAGGCCTGATTGCATCGAAACTGCGCGGCGGTTATCTGCGCGATCCTGACGTCAGCGTGGAAATCGACCGCTATCGTCCAATCTTCGTGATGGGTGAAGTGGGCGCAGCCGGGCAATATTCCTATGTGCCGGGCATGACCGTTCAGAAAGCGATTGCAGCCGCAGGCGGTTACAGCCCGCGCGCCAATCAAGAAAATGCCGACATCACCCGCCAGTTCAATGGCAAGGTGCTGACGGGCCGGGTTCTGATCTCCGATCCGATCCTGCCTGGCGATACGATTTATGTCCGCGAACGTCTGTTCTGATGGCGATTGATGGCTGATGACGACACTGTTTCCCCTCTGCGTATCGTCCACTGCTTTCGCGAGCCCGCTGGCGGATTGTTCCGCCATGTCCGCGATCTGGTCGGCGCACAAGCGGAAAAAGGTCACCTTGTCGGGATCGTCTGCGACGCAACAACAGGCGGTCCAAGGGAGGATGCGCTTCTAGAAGAATTGCGGCCAAAGCTTGCGCTTGGCCTGCATAGAATTGCCATGCAACGCCATATTGGTATCGGCGATGCAGCGGCGGCACTCAAAGCATACCGCGTTGTCAAGAAATTGCGGCCGGACATCTTGCACGGACATGGCGCCAAAGGCGGCGTCTATGCCCGGCTGTTCGGCTCTGTTCTACGGGTTTTTAGGTCTCGCGTAGCCCGTATCTATTCACCGCATGGCGGAAGCCTGCATTTTGACCGGAAGACGCGCCGTGGCGGCGCTGTCTTTCTGGTTGAGCGGCTTCTTGCCCCCATGACCGATGCGGTGATGTTCGTTTCCAATTTCGAGAAACGAACCTATGAGGAAAAGGTCGGACGACCCCACGGCCTCCACGCGGTCGTCTATAACGGCCTTGCCGATGACGAATTCATCCCCGTACCCGATGCGCCCGAAGCCAGCGACCTTCTGTTCGTCGGCACGATGCGTGATCTGAAAGGCCCGGATATTCTGATCCGCGCCTTGGCGCAGCTTCGCGATCAGGATGGCCTGTCGCTCAGCGCAACCATTGTCGGCGACGGTTCCGAAAAGCCAGTCTTTACGGCACTTGCCGCTGAACTCGACCTCGACGAAAACGTCCATTTCCTGCCCGGCATGGCTGCGCGCGATGCATTTGCGCTCGGCCATATGATGGTCGTCCCTTCCCGTGCGGAGGCGTTCCCCTATATTGTATTGGAGGCACTTGCCGCCGGGAAAACCGTCATTGCCAGCCGCGTTGGCGGCATTCCCGAAATATTCGGCCCTGCATCGCCGGCTTTGTTCGAACCGGCAGTGGAAGCGCTTGTCGCTAAAATCCGGGAAACGAGGGGCGGAAAAGACAGTTTCAGCGCGCAAATGCCCGATAATTCACGACTTCGTGAACGATTTGGAGTTGAGTCCATGGCGCATTCTATAGAATTGATTTACCGTGAAACGCATTCGTGAGTACCAAGCAGGTCCGATACCTGCGTGCTCAGAGATTTCTTAGGAATCTGACGATACACATACTCCTGTAAACTGATAAGCGGGACATTATCGTGCGGGACAATGATGCTTTTTCTCCATTTGGACGCAAGGCTATCGAAGCCAGCGCCAAGCAGGATTCGAAGCCGCAAGAACCGGTGGAACTCAGCCCCCTGGCGCAGAGCATAGCTGCGCAATATAGGCGGGACACGTTTTCGCCGCTCATGCTGAGCGGCGTTGTGCGTCTGGTTGAGTTCGGCCTCATCTTCCTGATGGGCATATTGAGCCTTGGCTATTATGTCGGGCTTCAGAGCAATTATCTGCTTTATTATCCGCTGATCATCGTCGCTGGCGGCGTGCTCTATGTCGCGCTGATGGAGATCAATGACGGCTATCAGGTCAATATTCTCCGAAGCCCCACCCACCATCTGCGACGGCTGATCATCAGCTGGGCGGCCACGCTTGGCACGCTTGCAGTGGCTGGCTTTCTCTTCAAGATTTCAGCCCATTTCTCGCGTGGCTGGTTCCTCATCTGGGCGGTCAGCGCCATTGCCGTCATCCTGATTTCCCGCCTGATCATTGCGTGGAAAATACGCCGCTGGGCCCGCAACGGCACCATGGAGCGCCGCGCGGTAATCGTCGGTGGCGGCCCCAATGCCGAAACGCTGATCCGGTCGCTCGAACAGCAGCCAGACAATGATATCCGTATTTGCGGTATTTTCGACGACCGCGACGACAAGCGTTCGCCGCCCGTCGTTGCCGGTTATCCGAAGCTTGGCAACATCAACGAACTGATCGAGTTTGCGCGTATCGCCCATATCGATCTCCTGATCGTTTCGCTGCCGATCAGTGCCGAGGCCCGTGTTCTGGCACTTCTCAAAAAGCTCTGGGTGCTGCCCGTCGACATTCGCCTGTCGGCGCTCAACAACCACCTGCGCTTCCGTCCGCGCTCCTATTCCTATGTCGGCTCGGTGCCGATGCTGGATATTTTCGACAAGCCGATCAACGACTGGGATTCCGTCGCCAAGCGCATTTTCGACATTGCCTTCAGTATTGTCGGGATCGTTGTTCTGTCGCCGATCATGATTGGCGCTGCCATTGCCATCAAGCTCGACAGCAAGGGGCCGGTTTTCTTCAAGCAGAAGCGCCATGGCTTCAACAATGAAGTCATCAATGTCTGGAAATTCCGCTCGATGTATACCGAGCAATGCGACCCGACAGCGCGCAATGCGGTCACAAAAAACGATCCGCGCGTCACCCGCGTCGGTCGTTTCATCCGCAAGACATCCATCGACGAGCTGCCGCAGTTCTTCAACGTTATCGCCGGATCGCTATCGCTGGTCGGCCCGCGTCCTCATGCGGTGGCCGCGCATTCCAACAATCTTCTCTATAACGAAGTTGTCGACGGCTATTTTGCACGCCATCGCGTCAAGCCAGGCGTAACCGGCTGGGCCCAGATCAATGGCTGGCGCGGTGAAATCGACAATGAAGAAAAGATCACGATGCGCACAGAATACGACCTTTATTACATTGAAAACTGGTCGCTCTGGTTTGATCTCAAGATTCTCTTCCTGACGCCCATTCGGCTTCTCAATACGGAAAACGCCTATTGAGCCAGGCTGCGTCCATAGCTGCGCCGATGCATAATTCCGCGTCCAATGCTGGCGCGACAGTGCATCAGCGCCGGGCGCTGAACCGCCTGATCGTCAATTTTGCGGTTGGGTTCGGGGTCTTTCTGCTGGGCTTCGTGCTCAGTGAGCCAGCCCCTTATGAAGTCTATATGGCAGGGTTGATTGCCGTTGCGCTGCTGTTCGGGCTTCGCCTGAGCCGAACCAACCTCGTTCTTCTGGCGATCCTTGCGGTGTTCAACTTCGGCGGTGTCATCTCGACCTTGCAGATGGCCGACCTGAAAAAAGCCCCGCTCTATATCGCCGTCTCGCTGTTTCTCGCTTTCACATCGGTTTTCTTCGCCGCAATGATCGAGATGGATTACCGGCGGTTGCAGACGATCTTCAAAGCCTATTTGTTCGTCGGTCTGATAGCCGCGATTCTTGGCATTGTGGGTTATCTCAACCTCGTTCCCGGAGCAGACCTCTTCACGCGCTACGGTCGCGCCAAGGGCGCTTTTCAGGACCCGAACGTGTTCGGCCCGTTCCTCATCCTGCCGCTGAGCTGGGCCGTCTACCGCATTCTGACCGGACGCGCGCGCGATATGCTGGTCTATCTGCCTGCCGCCGCCATCCTGACACTCGGCGTCCTGTTCTCGTTTTCACGCGCAGCCTGGGCCATGGTGCCCCTCGCCTGCTTGGTGATCCTGCTTACCCTGTGTCTGCAAGCCAGCAATAACCGCTTTCGCTTACGCCTGATCCTGATTGCATTGCTTGCAGTTGCCGCTGTAGCGGTGGGATTGCTGATCCTCATTGAAATCCCCGGTATCGGCGATTTCTTTCTGCAACGTGCGCAACTCGAACAAAGCTATGACGCCGACCGCATGGGACGCTTCGCCCGTCACTGGTATGGCATGGTGCTTGCCACGCAACATCCACTCGGTATCGGGCCGCTGGAATTCGGCCCGATGTTCGGCGAGGACACGCATAATAACTGGCTCAAAGCCGCGCTCGATTATGGCTGGATCGGCTTTACAGCCTTCGTCACGCTGACCTTCATGACGCTTGGCATCGGCTTTCGCCTGCTGTTCCGCAACAGACCGTGGCAGCCTTATCTGCTCTGCGCTTATGCCGCCTATCTGGGGCACGTGCTGATCGGCAATGTCATCGATACCGACCATTGGCGGCATTTCTATCTGCTGTTCGGGATCATCTGGGGTTGCGCCGGTCTTGAATATAAATACCGGCGTCAGACAGGCATGTCCCGCGCTACCGCGCCAATCGCCCGCCAGCAGGCACGTGCATAGGAGCTATCGTGCAGTTCATCATCTATGCTGCCGCCGCAATCTGCGAAATCGCCGGTTGTTTTGCTTTCTGGGCCTGGCTGAAACTCGACAAGTCGCCGCTCTGGCTTATACCCGGCATGGCGTCGCTGGCGCTCTTCGCCTATTTTCTGACGCTGATTGAGAGCGACACGGCAGGCCGCGCCTATGCGGCCTATGGCGGCATCTATATTGTCGCGTCCATTGTGTGGATATGGGTTGCCGAAGGCGCAAAACCGGACCGCTGGGATATCACCGGCGCATGCGTGGCTCTGGCAGGTACCTGCATCATCCTGCTGGCACCGCGGACATAGCGACACTGGTAGTTTTCCCAAGATCAAATGTGCGCATTTTGCCATTTCGCCACTTTTAGGGCTTGCGGAAAATTCCTTTGCATTCTAAGGCTTTCCCCGGCTCGGAGCGTAGCGCAGCCCGGTAGCGCACTTGACTGGGGGTCAAGGGGTCGTGGGTTCGAATCCCGCCGCTCCGACCATTTTCCCTTCCCCTTATTGTTTTCCATTCACAATCTCCGCTTTGCGGGGAGCGTCAAAACGTTTTAACTCCACCGTGAAACATGCGGAGGAGTTCAAGCTTGAAAAACATTCTGATTACCGGCGGTAGCCGCGGCATTGGCAAGGCAACAGCGTTGCGATGTGCAGCAGACGGCTGGTCCATAGCCCTCAATTATGCCGGAAACGCCGCAGCCGCAGCGGAAACCACCGACAGCTTGAAGCGCGCAGGTGCTAAAGCCATTGCCCTGCAAGGCGATATTTCCAGCGAAGAAGATGTGCTTTCCATCTATAATGACGCAGAGCAGGAGTTCGGCGAGTTGCACGGCGTCGTGCTGAACGCAGGCATCGTCGCGCAGACCATGCCGCTTGCCGACATGAGTGCAGAGCGCCTGCGCACCATGTTCGATGTCAATGTCTACGGCACCTATCTTTGCGCACGCGAAGCGGCACGCCGCCTTCAGCCAGGCGGTTCCATCGTCATCGTTTCCTCGATGGCGGCAAAGCTCGGCTCGCCGTTCGAATATGTCGATTATGCAGGCGCCAAGGGCGCGCTCGACACTCTGACCATCGGCCTGTCGCGTGAGCTTGCGCCCAAGGGCATCCGCGTCAACGCGGTCCGCCCCGGACTGATCGAAACGGAAATCCACGCCAGCGGTGGCAATCCCGACCGGGCGGTACAGCTGGGGGCCGGAACCCCGATGGGACGAGCCGGAAAAGCCGAAGAAGTCGCTGAAGCCATCTACTGGTTGCTCAATGACGCTCCCGGTTACACGACCGGCTCGTTTATCGATGTCGCAGGCGGACGCTAAACGGGACCGACGGTAATCTTGACCGATTGGCGATCTCAGCCTTGCGGAGCCGGTTGACCTAGTATTCCGATTTTACACATCGCTCTTTCAAAGAAGTTTGGCTTGGCGTCGCAATCAACTGCATAACATTGAGCTGGATTGCTACTCATCCAGCACGCAAAAGCGCTGGAACTACTGACGAGAAATGTGGTTAAGGCACCGGCTAGAATGACTGTCTTCATGGCAATCTCCTTTGGCAAAACAGGCGTCATTAGACGCCCGTTCTGGAAATTGCGCATGTCCAAACCTAATCGAGCTTGAATGTGCTCGCTCGTCGGTATCCCACTTTCCGCCTGCGGTTGGCACAACTGCGCAGGCGGACGCTGAACGGGACTACTTATCCTGAAGCTGGTACGTCTCAGGCGTATAGCGGTAGCCCGCGCCATCCTTCTCTAGATAGGCCACGGACGGGAACGGCATGTGATAGCCGATGAACGGCAGCCGTTCGGTCGCCAGCATGTCGAAAACGCGCTTGCGCGTCGTGACGGCGGTCTCCTTGTCCACATCGAAGGCCACATGCCATTCAGGCCGCTGTAACGTGATGACAAAATGATTGGCGGTGTCGGAAATCAGCATCAACTGTTTGCCGCCGGATTCGACGCGGAATATCAAATGGCCGGGTGTATGCCCGAAGGCTGCGAGAGCGTGAATACCTGAGACGACTTCGCTGTTGTCTTCCAGAAACGTCGTCTTCTCGACCAGTGGCTTCACGTTCTTGCCGACAAGCTCGGCACCGCCCTTCATCGGGCTGTCCAGCCGCGCGGGGTCGGTCCAGAAATCGAATTCTTTCTGCCCAGCTGCGTAACGGGCATTGGCGAAGGCAGGTTTACCATCTTCCATCAGACCGCCAATGTGATCGCCATGGAAATGGCTCAGCACCACGAGCGAAACATCCGAGGCCTTGTAACCCGACGCTTCCAGTGCGCTGGTAAGCTTGCCCAGCCCGTTTGCGCGTGCGCCAGCGCCCATGCCCGTATCAAAAAGAACGAGGTCCTTGCCGGTATTGATCAGCACCGGCGTAAAGCTGTTCACGAACCGGTCGGCAGGCAGCATGTTCTGTTCAAGCAGCGCTGCGACTTCTTTCGGATCCTGATCGATCGCATAAGTTTTCTCGGGCGCTTCACTTGCCCGGCGTCCATCGGACAGTGTGGTGATTTCAAATTCACCGAGCTGGAAGCGATGGAAACCCGGATTTTCAATTTGTGACGGCTTTTGCACGTTGGAACTGCCCGTGTCGGCTGCTGCTCTGGCGAGGTCCAGCGGCGAAAGCGCCATCCCCGCACTGGCAGCAGATGCTGCAACAATAAAATTACGTCTTGAGATGGTCATCGATCGATCTCCCGGCATAATCGTGAGTAAGAATGACAGGATAACCGAAAATAGCCGCCGATCCACGACTGTGGTGATCAAGTTTATGTTGGCAAGAATATCCTTATGCACCTTGCCACAACACAGCTAAGACCTTATTTAAATGGCGCGCGGGACGACCCGTGCCTGTGTTCGCATAGGGGACGGCCCCATAGGAGTATCCTATGTCACGGCCAATCGAACAATTCGCCACCAAACACATCGTCAGGTCCAGACTTATTGGCGGCTACGCAGCCAGCCTTGGCGATTTCGTGCGCTTCACGTTCTCGCAACAGGCAGCGCGAACCACATCTGACCTTTAGAAACTGATTCATCGAAACAGTCTAAGTCTCTGATTTTACCCATTTCCAAATATGGAGCATTCACAATGGCATGGGTCTATCTGGCTATCGCCGGCATCCTTGAAGTCGTCTGGGCTTTCTTCATGAAAAAGTCGGAAGGCTTCTCCCTTCTGACGCCCAGCATCATCACACTGGTCACGATGATCGGCAGTTTTCTGCTGCTTTCAATCGCCATGCGCAGCCTGCCTCTTGGCACGGCCTATGCAATCTGGACCGGCATCGGCGCGGTCGGCGCTTTCGTCGTCGGCATCTTCATTCTTGGGGAAGCTGCAAGCTTCTTCCGTGTTGCAAGCGTTATGCTCATCCTCGCGGGCATCATCGGACTGAAACTCTCATCCAGCTGACGATAAAAAGAAGGGAGGCTCCAGCCTCCCTTTTCACTTTCCGCTTAGCTCAGAGCGGTTCCTGTTTTAACAGAATCGTCGGAACCGCTCTATCCATTTGTTTTCACGCATTATCCTACGCAAAACCGCTACACACTTTTGCTGGAAATGCTCTAAGACAAAGCCCCCGGACTTCTTCAAGTCCGGG
>UEGR01000025.1 GCA_900465685.1 Hyphomicrobiales bacterium | reverse complement strand
GGTTCCACGATTCCGTTTTAACCGGAACCGCTCTAGACGCGAACTCATGCGCAGAGATATTTGCTCGACAATGCGTGGATGTGGTTGGTGCCGATGCCGCAGCAACCGCCGATAATGCCTGCGCCATTCTTCACCCAGCGCTGCGCCCAGACGCCATAGGCATCCGGATCGAGATCGGCGCGTACTTCCGTCACCGTGGCATTGGCTTCCTCGTCGCCCTGCTGCGACGGGAAGGCATTGGCATAAACGCCGACCGGAATATCCTTGCCAAGTTCGTTGAAAACTTTTTTGGCAGCCAGAATGGCGGCGTCCATGACCTCCGGCATGGCGCAATTGAACAGCAGCGCTTCCGCGCCGATTTCTGCGGCCAGACGTGCACCTTCGGCAACGGTTTCACCCGAACGAAGCTGGGCCTCGCCCATATCTTCCGGCGCAACATCGTCACGCAGCGTATAGGAAACCCATAGCGGCTTGCCGGTGCTGCGGGTGGCCTCATGGGCAGCTTTCACTTCGGCGAGGCTGCTTTGGGTTTCGGCCAGCCAGAGATCAACCGAAGGCGCAAGACCGTCAACCAGAACGCCGAGCAATTCGCCCGCACGGGCCGGATCGAACAGGTCTGGCTGGTAGGAACCGAAGACCGGCGGCAGCGAACCAGCGACCTTCACGTCGCGGTCGGACGCATCGGCGGCTTCGCGGGCAATGGTGCCGGAAAGGGCCGCAAGCTTGTGACCATCCGCGGCGAAGCGCTCTTCACCGATATGGAATGGCACGACCGCATAGCTGTTGGTGGTGATGACATCGGCACCGGCGGCAATATAGCCGTCATGCACTTCGCGCACGAATTGCGGGCCTTCCATCAGGGCAAGCGCCGACCATTCCGGCTGGCGGAACGGTGCGCCGACGCGCTCCAGTTCGCGGCCCATGCCGCCGTCGAGAATGATTGCCCCGGTGCGCGCGTTGTTGGTCATGAGGTCTTGTCCTTTCAGATATTGTCCTGTGCCGTGCTGGCGCGTGCGGCAATGATACCGTCGAGCCAGCCGGGTTCCATTTGCGGAACAGAAGCCAGAAGTTTGGCCGTATAGTCGTCGAAGGGCGGCGTCAGCACGCTGGCCTTTGGGCCATAGTGAACCACACGCCCGCGATGCATGACCGCGATACTGTCGGCGATGGCGCGCACAATGGCTAGATCGTGCGTCACAAAGAGATAGGATGTCCCGGTCTCGTTTTGCACCCTGCGCAGGAGATCGAGAATGCCTTCGGCCACCAGCGGATCGAGCGCCGAGGTGGGCTCGTCGCAAAGCAGCAGCTTTGGCCGTGCGGCAAGCGCACGCGCAATGCAGACGCGCTGCTTCTGGCCGCCGGAAAGTTCAGCCGGATAGCGCTCCAGCACGGTTTGCGGCAGCTCGATGCGATCCATCAGTTCGGCCACGGCCTTGCGCCGGTCTGCGCGACCCATGCCGAAATAGAACTGCAACGGGCGTCCGACGATATCGGCAATGGTGCGGCGGGGATTGAGCGCCAGATCGGGCAGCTGGCTGATCATCTGGATATTGCGCAGCGTTTCCTTCGACCGGCCTTCAAGGCGCGGCGACAGGTCGGCTCCGTCGAAGCGAATTTCACCGGTGGTCGGCGGCAAAAGCCCGCAAACCACGCGGGCCAGCGTCGATTTGCCGGAACCGGACTCGCCGACAATGGCAAGGGTGCGGCCCTTTTCCAGTTCAAGCGAAATGTCGCTCAGCACCGGATTGGCAGGGTCGTAAGCAGCGCTGATCTTGCTGACGGTCAGGAGCGGTTCGGCATCTTGTGGCTTACCTTCCACTTCCTTCTGGCGCACGGCAACGAGCTGGCGCGTATAATCTTCGCGCGGCGCATCGAATATCTGGCGAACGGGCCCCTGTTCGACCATGCGACCATGACGCAGCACCATGATGTCGTCGGCAATCTGGGCGACGACCGCGAGGTCGTGCGAGATATAAAGCGCTGCCGTGCCGGTGGTTTCGATGGCCTTCTTGATGGCGATCAGCACTTCGATTTGGGTGGTCACGTCAAGCGCGGTGGTCGGTTCGTCGAAGACCACGAGATCGGGCTTCGGGCACAGCGCCATGGCGGTCATGGCGCGCTGCAACTGACCGCCCGATACCTGATGCGGATAACGTTCGCCGAAATGCTCCGGATCCGGCAAGCCGAGCATGGCAAAGAGTTCTATCGCGCGCTTTTTGGCTTCCGCGCGCTTCATCAAACCGTGCCAGACGGTGGCTTCGATAACCTGATCGATCAGGCGATGGGCGGGGTTGAAGGCAGCCGCTGCGGATTGCGCCACATAGGCGACATGGCTGCCACGCATTGCCTGCATGTCCTTGCGCGACAGCGACAGGATGTTGTTGCCATCGAGCGTCACGGTCCCGCCGGTAATCTGCAAGCCGCCGCGTGCATGCCCAAGGGCTGCAAGACCGATGGTCGATTTGCCTGCGCCGGATTCGCCGATGAGGCCAAGCACACGACCTTTGGCAAGCGTCAGATCGACCTTGTCGACGACAATGCCGTCGTCGGAACGGATTTCCAGACCGGTGATTTTCAGCAAAGGGTCAGCCCCAGTCTCAACCATTGTCCTGCGCACCCCGCTTCAGGCTCGACGTGCGCTGCAAGACCCAATCGACGACGAAATTGACGCTGATCGCCAGAGCCGCAATGGTGCCGCCGGGAATAAGCGCGGCAAAGACGCCGAACATCAGCCCGTCCTTGTTGTCTTTCACCAGACTGCCCCAATCGGCCACTGGCGGCTGTACGCCAAGCCCGAGGAAAGACAGGGTGGAGAGAAACAGGATTGCAAAGACGAAGCGCAGTCCGAATTCGGCCAGCAGCGGCGACAATGCGTTGGGCAGGATTTCGTTGAAGATGATCCAGCCTTTGCTCTCGCCACGCAGGCGGGCGATCTCCACATAGTCCAGCACCACCACATCAGAAGCGATGGCGCGGCTGACGCGGAAAACGCGGGTTGCTTCCAGCACGGCCATGACGACGATGAGCACGAACACGCTTTTCGGCAGAACGGCGAGCACAACCAGCGCGAAGATCAGCGTCGGAATCGCCATGAGCAGGTCATTGGTGCGCGACAAAAGCTGGTCCGGCCAGCCTTTAGAGAGCGCAGCAAGAAAGCCAAGCGGCACGCCAATTGCAAAAGCGGCGATGGTGGAGGCAGCGGCAATCGACAGCGTCAGCCGTGTGCCCCAGATGACGCGGGACAGAAGATCGCGACCGATATTGTCTGTGCCGAGAAGGGCTTGCGGCGAGGGGCCTTGCCACACGGCGCCCACCACTTCCGAAATCGGATGCGGCGCCAGAAAATCTGCGAAAATGGCAACAAACAGGAAGAAGGCGATACCGCCGAAACCGATGATCGCCAGCAGGGCTGAAGATTGCTTGCGCTTTTTCATCGCGGGTGCCTCAGCCGTGGATTGGTCAGGATCACAATGACATCGGCGATGATGTTGAGGCCGATATAGACGGCGGCAAAGATCAGCCCGCAAGCCTGCACCACTGGCACGTCACGCTTGGCGACGTGATCGACCATATATTGCCCCATGCCGGGATAAACGAAGATCACCTCAACCACCACGACGCCGACCACCAGATAGGCAAGATTCAGCGCAATCACATTGATGACCGGCGACAGCGCATTAGGCAAAGCGTGTTTCAAAAGGATGCGCCAGCGCGGCAGGCCTTTCAGCTGTGCAGTCTCGATATAGGGCGACGACATCACCGAAAGCAGCGAGGCGCGCGTCATCCGCACCATATGGCCGGTCACGGCGATCACCAGCGTCATGCAGGGCAGGGCGACAGCCGTCAGGCGCTGCCAGCCGCTCATTGACGACGTGACGAGCGCGCTCGATGGCAGTAGGCCGAGCGAAATCGCCAGATAGGCGATCAGAATATAGGCTACGAAGAATTCCGGCAGCGATATGGTGGCGAGCGTTGCCACGGCTATGCCCCGGTCTATCACCGTGCCGGCATAAAGAACGGAAATGATACCGAGCACAAGCGCCAGCGGTATGGCGAACAGCGCCGACATGGCGGCAAGATAGAGCGTGTTCGACAGGCGCGGCGCAATGCTTTTGGCGATGTCCTGCCGGTTGGAATAGCTGCGGCCAAGATCGCCTTGTACGGCATTGACCAGCCATTCGGAATAGCGCTGGATTGCCGGTCGCTCAAGGCCGAGTTCCTTGCGGATGCTTTCGACGGCCTGCGGGGTCGCCTGCTGGCCGAGCATGGCGGTTGCCACGTCGCCGGGCAAGATTTGTGTGCCTGCGAAAATGACCACTGATATCGCCCAGAGCAACACAATGCCAAGCAGAATGCGGCGCACGATCAACCCGAGAAGCGAGTTGCCGCGCAGAAAACCACGGGATCGTTTGCGTGAGGAAGGCCTATAGGCTCCCGCGACGGCGGCTTGCGCGTCGAAATCGGGTCGCTCTGTCGGCATGTCTGTCATTCGTGGCTCAGTGTTGGGGCGTCGATCTGCCCCGGAGAAAACCTTGCGGCAAAAGGGTTGCCCGGTTTGGGACCTGCAACGTGTTAATGGTTCGCCGCGCCGCTGCCAAGCCCTGTTTGGACCTCACATCGATTTTCTATAAGTTTGCTTCCAGTTCGGAATGCGTCTCAACGACGAGCAGGGAGATAAAAAGCAAAAATCCCGGACAGAGCCGGGATTTTGAAAAGGCCTGCTGGAAACTGGAGCGNNGTTTCCGAAGGAAGTCGTTTCCGTCAGGCAGGCGGTATATGAACCAACGCATTGCAGATTGCAACAGGCAAAACGAGCCTTTCGATGGAAAATTTTTCATCGCTGTGGATGAACGAAATCATGCTCCCACACGACCGGCGCTGAGGCGTGAAAAGCTGATTACCGATGCAAACAGCGCAAAGCCCGAAGCGATGAAGAGTATATAGGGCGTGCCTTCCACGCCCCATTGCGACAGCAGGAAAGCCACAAAGGCTGCACCCAGCGACTGGCCGAGCAGGCGGGCCGTGCCGAGCATACCGCTTGCAGCGCCAGAACGGGCACGCGGTGTCGATGTGATCATCATGCGGTTGTTCGGCGCCTGAAACAGGCCGAAGCCAATGCCGCAAATGGCCATGCGCCAGCAAATATCGCCAATTGTTGGATGGGCGGGCAACATGCCGACCAGTGCCAGTCCGGCGGCAAAGGTGATGAGGCCGAGCAGGCCCAAAATCGCCGGGGAATGTTTGTCCGAAAGCTTGCCGGACAAAGGTGCAACCAATGCCAGCGCAATCGGCCATGGCATCATGAGAAATCCGACCTCGATCGGTTTGAAACCGAACACGGTCTGAAACAGGAATGGCAGCGAGATGAAGGCCATCATCTGCGCCAGGAACGACATGATCGACGTGCAGATCGAGAGCGTGAATACCGGAATGCGCAACAGATCGAGCGGCAAGAGCGGGTCTGAGGTGCGCAGCGAGCGTCGCGTCAGCAGGATGCCCGCTACGAGACAGGCCACGGCCTGAAGCACGACGACAGTTTTGCTGATTTCGTTGCCTGCACTGTCGATGGTCGTGATCAGAAGGCCGATGGTCAAAGCGCTGAGGATGGCGCTGACGACATCGAACTTGCGCGCCGAGCGCTCGTTCTCCGGCAGGGTCCGGATGCCCATCGCAACCGCTGCGATACCGAGCGGGATATTGATGACGAAGAGCCATGGCCAGGTCAGCGAGGACAGGATGACACCTGCAAGCGTCGGTCCGATGGTCGAGGAAACCGCGACAAAGAGGGCATTGAGGCCGATGGCCGTGCCGAATTTCGCCTGTGGAACAGTATAGCGTAACAGCGCAGTGTTGACGCTCATCAGCCCTGCCGCGCCCAATCCTTGCACGATACGCGCAAGGGTCAGCGTTTCGAGCGAGCGCGCGAAGACGCAAGCCACCGATGCGACGGTGAACAGCGAAACGCCCGCCAGATAGATGCGGCGATAGCCGTAGATTTCGCCAAGCGCTGCCAGCGGCAACAGGCTGATGACGATGGCGAGCTGGTAACCGTTGACGATCCAGATCGACGCGGCGGGACCGGCGGAAAAATCGGCGGCGATTGTCGGCAAGGCGACATTGGCAATGGTGCCGTCGATGACGGCAAGCGTCAAACCGACCATCAAGGTAGCCCATGCCCAATAGATTCTCGGCTTGGGCAATCCGTCCGGTGCGACGGACGTGCCTTGCTTGATGACGGTTTCGTGCTTCATGTCATTGACCAGTCTGAGGGATGGCGGCAACCTTAACCCGATTGGGAAGGTGAGCAAGCTATCTAACCCAAAAATGCCCGCCGAACAGCGTTTTTGCCCGATAAATTGATCGGGTAACGCTATTGTGTGCCGTTTGCGGGCGAAACGGGCAGGTTCATCACCCGGGCATAGTGGCGGGGATTGAAACTGAGATAGAGCGGACAGATCGCTGCGACCAGTCCGAGGTGCATGATCCAGCCCGCAGCAAAGCCGCCGGTGATGTTATGGAGCAGCGCGGTTGCGACAGGTCCAAGTGCTGCAATCAAAAAGCCGCCGCCCTGCATCATGGCGGCCAGCGCGCCTGCTTCATCGGGTTTCGGCAAATGATCGAGCGAGGTGATCATGGCCAGCGCGAAACTGCCGCCGAGACCGGCACCGCAGATCGCCGACCACAGAACGGGCGAGATATCGGGCGCGAAGGCAAGCCCGGCAAATCCGACAGCCTGCATCAACAGGCTGAACAGCAGCCACGGGCGGCGGTCGACGCTGCGTCTTGCGAGCATGGGCAGCGCAAAGGCGCTCAACGCCTGCGCAATCGCCATGGTGGCGACAAGGCTGCCCGTCGCCGAGGCCTCAAGCCTGAGCGTCTGATAATAAGGCGCAAGCCATGCGACCATTGAGGAATAACCGGCATTCACAAGGCCGAATGCGGCCATCAGCGCCCATGTGCGCGGACGCCGCAGCAGCGTGGCTGTGATGCCCGACTTTTGACGTGCTGCTTTCGTTGCGCTCGGGCCGTCTTTCAGGATCGGCACGGCGGCGATCAGCGCGAGCACGGCAGGAATAGCCAGCAAAGAGAGAGCGTAGCGCCAGTTATGGGCGGCACCGGCAAACCATGGCGCCAGCCGTGCGCCGAGCGCGCCGCCGCCCATGATGGTTGCGGAATAAAGTCCGGTGATCGTCGCGATGGACGACGGAAATCTGGCCTTGATGAGACCGGGCATAAGCGCCTGTATCATGGCAACGCCAGCGCCGCAGAGAATGGCCGTGATGATCAGCGACAGGCCGTCCGGCACGATGCCGCGCAGCGCCGATCCGGCCGCGAGGATTGCGAGTGCTGCGAACATGCTGCGGCGTGTGCCGAAGAGAGACTGGATACGCGGTGCAACAAATGCGCCAAGCCCCATCAGCAGCATTGGCAGAAAGGTCAGCAGCGAAAGCGCACCGAAACCCATGTCAGTATCGGCGGCAATATCTGACAGAACCGGTCCCGGTCCCGTCAGGAAAGACCGCAAATTGAGGCCGATCAGGGCGACGAGCGCGACAAGAGCAATGGGCGCGGTCTGGTTACCGCCGGTGGTGGCATGGTTGTTCTGCATGATGAGACTTTATTATGTGCCGCTGCGATCCTGCCATGTGCGAAGGAGGCGCTCGCCTTCTTCCGATGGACAATGTTCAAAGCGGATACCGGTCTGCGCGCTGACGGGCTTGACCAGTTCAGCGGCGATTTTGGCGGTGGACAGGCCGTAGGGTTCGGCCTGTTCGTTGGAATTGGCAAACAGGATCTTGTCGACACCCGCCATACGCATGGCGGCGAAGCACATGGGGCAGGGCTGGCCGCTGGCATAGACGGCGCAACCGTCGAGACGCGGCGATTGCAGGGCCTTGCCTGCTGCGCGCAGCGCCAGCAATTCGGCATGGGCGGTCGGGTCGCATTCGGCCTGCATGCGGTTGGCGCCGGTGGCAATGACGTCTCCGTCCTTGACCACCACAGCGCCGAACGGACGCCCGCCCTGTTCGATGTTGTCGAAGGCAAGCGCTACGGCCTGATCGAGAAAGGCGCGGTCGGTGCTCATTTCGCGCCTGCCTTTTCAAGAAGGGCGATCATGGGCGCAAAGCCGCGCTGGCGCGCATGCTGCAATGGCGTCACGCCGTCCTTGTCGGCAAGGTTCACATCGGCACCGGCATCGATCAACTGCCTGACGATTTCGACATGGCGTTCGCCGCCATCGCCCAGAATGACGGCTTCCAGCAAGGCGGTCCAGTGAAGCTTGTTGACGTGATCGACATTCACGCCCGCTGCAATCAGCGTGCGCACGGTCTCGACATGACCGCGCTCGGAAGCCGGGATCAGCGCCGTTCCGCCATAACGGTTGGTGCTTTTCAGGTCCGCGCCGTGGGACAGCGTCAGTTTCAGGATTTCGAGATGGCCGCGCGCACCCGCATAAAGATAGGGGCTGTCATTGATCGCGTCCTTGGCATTCACATTCGCGCCCGCCTCGATCAAGGCGCGTGCAACATCGATCTGATTGGCGTGGGTCGCGGCGAGCAGGGCCGTTTCGCCGTTCTTGCCGCGTGCTTCAAGATCGGCTCCGGCCTTGATGGCGGCATTCACGGCGGCGAGGTTACCGCTGCTGGCTGCTTCGATAAGGCCGGTTTCGGTTTGTGCGATGGCCTGATGGCCGGGCAAGGTGGGTTCGCTCATGACAATCGCTCCTGCAATCAATGCCAAGGCACTCAAGCTGAATAGTGTTCGGCGCATTGCGGCTCTCCTTGGTTGACCGTTTTCATACAGCCTGGCGGTTATATTTGAAAATTAAATGTTGAACTGATATTCAGTGGATTTATGAATACTATGTTCAATCTCGATTTGATGCGGGCCTTCGTCACGGTCGTCGACAGCCGAAGCTTCACGGTTGCGGCGCAGCAATTGCATTCGACGCAATCGACCATCAGCCAGAAAATATTGCGGCTGGAAGAGGCGGCAGGACAGGCCTTGCTGGAGCGGGCGCGCCGCGATGTGCGACCCACCGATGCAGGGGAAAAGCTGCTTGGCTATGCGCGGCGCATGCTGCACCTGCATGACGAGGCCGCTGCCGCCATGACTGGCAGCGCGCTTGCGACGGTGTTTCGTCTGGGGCTGCCGGAAGATTTCGCATCGCGGCTGGTCACACCTGCCTTGGCTGCATTCATGCGGGAACATCCGAATATCAAGCTGGAAGTGACAAGCGGTCTCAGCCGCGACTTGCAGAAAGGGTTCGAGACAGGTGATTTCGATCTCGTCATGGTCAAGCAGAAGCGCGGCGAGACGGTCGGCAAGATGCGTTGGCCGGAGCCTTTGACCTGGCTTGAGAGTGCGGATTTTCCGGTGTCGTCAATGTCGCGGCTTGAACCACTGCCGCTGGTCGCCTTTCCGCCGAACGGGCTTTATCGCAGCGACATGATGGAGGCGCTCGACCGGATCGGCAGGCCTTGGCATGTGGTGTTCACCAGTTCCAGTCTGGTGAGCATTCAAAGTGCCGTGGCGGAGGGTCTTGGCGTCAGCCTGTTGCCGACGCGCGTTATTTTGCCCGCCCACTGCGCCGTGCCGGAGCTTGCGGGCCTGCCTGCGGTCGAGCCGATGGAAATCGTCATCCGGCACATGGATCATGGCCCCGAACAGATCAGGCAATTGGCCGGGATACTGGCTGAAACAGTAGAAAATTAAGTGCCTGTTCCAAAAGTCACCATGCCGGTCTGCAAATGGCAATTTGAGATTTGTATGCGCGCAATCTGATCCGAAAAGTCTGCAACTTTTCAGGATTGTGCAAGGCTTCCCGTGCTTACGTACCCAAAAGTACGGCTCAAGCTCCGGTTCTCGAAATCGCCATTTTCGCCACGGCCTGCCGCCTTTTCGATTCAGACACGAAGCGTCCACCCATGTTTGGTGTGACTCTTTGCTTTGCAGGCGTGACTCCGCTTGACTCTTCGGAAGGCCGGGTGTTTTTGCCGGAAGTGCTTTATCGCTACAGAAATGCCGACAGGATAGCCTCACGCCATTACAATAAAGTCTCTTTCGCCCGCTGCGACAGCCAAGCGGCATGGCTTTTGCTTTAAGCAGACGGGAGATACTTTACGGGAATAAGACAATGTCCAACTCAACCACCATCCACAACGACGGAAATACACTGTTTCCGATCGTTCTTTCCATCGTTGCCGCTGCGGCAACCGGCGTTCTCTGGGCTTATGCCAATCCGATCCAGCTGGTTCCGGGCGTGATCCAGTGGCGCATTTTTGCTTTTCTGCCGCCGCTGGTCGGTATTCTGCTGGGCCGCAAGAGCGGTTTCATCTGCGGCTATCTCGGCACCATCATCTGGTCTCTGCTCGCTGGCACCTTCATTCCTGCGCATTCGCTGCTCATCGACGGCATCATGGTTGGCCTGACCGGCCTGATCCCCGGCATCCTGTTCGATCCGAAGACCACGACTTTCAATCGCGCCACGCTGATTAAAATTGCAGCGACCTGCCTGATTGTTGGCCTCTTGATGGTTGCCGCCGTTTCGGCAAGCCTTGCCTATCTCGGCATTTTCCCATTCTGGTGGGCTGTCATGTATCTCGGTCTTTCCGATATCGTTCCGATGCTGATCGGCACCCCGCTGTTGGTGGTTCCGGCCCTGAAGATTCTCAAGGGCGCGCATCCGTCCGGTTTCACGCGTTTCTGAGAGCGGGCCCGGAAAAGTGCTCCAACTGCAGAATGTTAAAGTGGGCTTTGGCGATTCCGTTCTGGCAATCGCCGAGGCCAGCCTCGATATCCGTGACGGCGAACGCCTTCTGGTCTGCGGCGCGGGCGGCAGTGGCAAGACCACGCTGCTCAACGCCGCATCCGGCATTGTGCCGCGTCTGATCACCCCGCAGGTTTTCGGCGGCGATGTGACGCTGAACGGCAAGTCCATCTCTTCCATGTCGAAGGATGAGCTGTTCAGCACGGTCGGTGTGGTTTCGCAGAATGTGGAAGACCAGCTCTGGGATCTCAGCGTCGAAGACCTGATTGCCTTTCCGCTGGAAAATCGCGGCCTTGCCAAAGACGCCGTCCGCACGCGGATTGACGATCTTCTCAACGAGCTTGAACTGAACACCTTGCGTGGCCGCCGCGTGCTGACCCTTTCGGGCGGCGAGCGGCGCATGGTGGCCATGGCCGCCGCACTGGCTGCCGAGCCGAAGCTCCTGATCCTCGACGAGCCGACCACGGGTCTTGATCCGGCGGCGCGCCAGCGTCTTGTGCGGGTTCTCAAAAAGCTCGGTGCGGAAATTCCGGCCCTGCTGATTGCCGAACAGGATCCTGCCTCCTTGCAGGCCGTCGTCACCGATGTCGGTCTGGTGAAGGAAGGCAAGCTTGCGCCCGTCGTGCCGCTTGCTTCCATCATCAATGATGCGGGAGCCTGGGAAGATGCGGGTGTTCTGCCGCCTGTGGCGGTGCGCAAGCGCCTTGCCGGTGGCAAAGCCGATGGTCAGGTGCTCGTTTCCGTGTCGGGCATCAAGACGCAGCTTCAGCGCCGCGACGGCCAGCCGGTTCTTGAAAACGTGAATTTCCAGATACGGGCGGGCGAGGTTGTCGGTCTGATTGGCAAGAACGGTGCGGGCAAGACCACGCTGTTCCAGTCCATTCTGGGCCTTCAGAAAATTGCGGCCGGTTCAATCACCATTGGCGGCGAGAATGCCGACAAATGGACTGCCGCAAAGCGCGCCCGTTCGGTTGCCTATCTGCCGCAGAACATGCGCCGGATTTTGTTCAACATGACGGTGCTGGAAGAGGTGGTCTTCGCCATCACAGCGGCAACCCGCGCGCCGAAGGATGACGCCATCACCGCCCGCGCAACGGCTTGCCTGCACAAATACGGTCTGGGCGGTCACGAGGAAACCAACCCGTTTGCGCTTTCCTCGCGGCAGCAGGCCTTGCTTGGTCTCGCCTGTGCGGAAGCGGCGGGCGCTTCGGTTGCCATTCTCGATGAGCCGCTTCTGGCGCGCGATCTCAACGGTCGCCGTATGCTGGAACTGTTCCTCGAAACCGCACTCAGCGAAAACCGTGCCGTGATGCTGATCTCGCACGATCTGGAACTGGTGGACGATGTGTCGTCCCGTGTCATGATCCTCGATAACGGCCATGTCACTTTCGATGGCGATGTGGATGCGTCCTGGGCTTCCGATGCCTATGGCGCACTGGGCTGGCCCAAGCCGCGTGTCGTTGAGACGGGAGAAGCCGCATGAAAATCTTCTACGATTTGAACTTCTTCGTGAAGCTCGTCGCGGCTTTTCTGGTCATGCTCGCAGCCTGGCTGGTGCCCGGCTGGCATTATGGCGTGCCGCTGGCGCTGGCGACGGTCGGCTTTCTGGTGCTGGTCAAAGTGCCGGGCCTGCGCGGCTATCTCAAGGGTGCGATGCTGTTGACGCTGCTCGTCATGGCGAGCTGGATTCTCAATCTTGTGCTGCAAGGCATGGCCTTCGTGGATACGCTGCCGATTGCCGCCGGTATGGCGGCGCGACTGGTGACGACTACGGCGGCCTTCTATTTTGTGATGGAAACCAGCACGCCGGGTTCCATTCTGGCAGCGGCAAGCGCTGCGCGTCTGCCGCCTATGGTAACGCTGGTGCTGTCGCTGACCTTCGGCATCATCCCGATGCTGCGCGAGGATTTCGAACGTATCGCGGATGCCCAGCGCGCCCGCGGCATGGAAATCGATGACGTATCCTTCCCGATGCGCCTGCGTTTTGCGCTGGCGCGCGGTGTTCCGCTTCTGGTGCAGGCAATCCGCATGGCGCATGCCATTTCGCTTTCGCTCGCCATTTATGGCTTCGACACCAAGCGCAAGCGCACCACTTGGCGCAATGTCGGCCTGCTGGTCGAATCACGGCTCAATACCAAGGACGTAAAACGATGACTGAAGACAGCACGAAACTATCCGGCAACGGACAGGTCTGGACCGTCGATGTGGCAGGCCGCAAGGTCGATCTGCCGATTGTGCCGATCAATCCGAACTTCGCCATTTCCCTGATGATGGTCATCGATCTGGGTGTTCGCTTTGGTGAACATGTGGGCAAGGCGCTGGCCGAAAAGCTGGCGCCGCTGAAGCCCGATGTGATCGTCGGCGCTGCAACGCTCGGCATTCCCGTGGCGATTGAAGTGTCGCGCGCACTTGGTCTCGACGATTATGTGGTGTTGCAGAAGTCGCCGAAAATCCATCTTGGCGACGCGCTGGTGCAGACGATTTCCTCGATCACCTCCAAGGGCGAGCAGCGTCTGCTTCTCGACCGTCAGGCAATCCCGCTTCTCAAGGGAAAGCGCGTGGTCGTGGTGGACGATGTCGTGGCATCCGGTTCGAGCCTCAAGGGCTCGGTCGGACTGGTGCGCAAGGCAGGCGGCGAGGTCGTCGGCATCGGCGTCATCCTCACCGAAGCCAAGGACTGGCAGGCAAAACTAGGCGACGATGTGAAGCTGCTTCACAGCCTCGGGCATATTCCGCAGTTCGACAATCAGGATGGCGAGTGGAAGCCCATCGCCGACAGTTTCTTGTAAAAACTGTCGCTAGCTCGCATTCACGCACTTTAAAAACGCCGCGCTTGTCGCGGCGTTTTTTATGCGCTTGGCACACTGTTTCGCGTGGGCCGCATTCTCCAGAATTATCGGTCGTCAACAGGCTTCCATCTTTTCAGAAAAGTCGTCGAAATTCGGATTGACCGATTTTGTATCCAGGATATAGTTTGAGAAAAGTTGGGAGACTTTTCGATTGTCGGCTTATGAATGGCGTAGTCAGACCCGGTTGCTGGACGAAGTGGCAGAGGCGCTTCGGGAGCGAATCTATGCGGGCGTTTATGCGCCGGGCGCGATCCTCCGGCAGGAGCATATAGCCACAGAATTCGGCATCAGCCGCACGCCTTTGCGGGAAGCTCTGCGCGTTCTGGAGCGCGACGGGCTGGTTATCCATCTGCCGGGCAGGGGGGTGCGTGTTGCCTCTGCCGATCTCACCCGCCTGATCGACGCCTATGCCGTGCGCGAAGTGCTCGACGGTGTCGCTGCGCGCTTTGCCGCCGAGCGGGCGAGTGATGCGGATATCGCCAGATTGCGCACGCATGTGGCGGGCCAGTCGGCAGTGGTCGATCCGTGGGATCCCAAAGCCTATACCCAGTCCAATGTCGATTTTCACATGGCGGTGATGAACACCGCAGGCAATGCCTCGCTGATCGCCTTCGTGCCGCTGTTGCGCATGACATCGCAGGTTTTCGCGCCGTCCTTTTCGCTGTCGGTAGACCGTGCGCGCGACGCCATCCGCGAACATGGCGCTATCGTTGAGGCCATTGCCGCGCGCGATGGTGAACAGGCTGAGCGGTTGGCGCGAGCCCATATCCGCGCCACCACGGCAAGATTGGAGGCGGAACAGCCTCTTCGGGAGAATGAAGATGAAGCATGAGAACCAGACGGGAGGAGCTGGCTTGCTCCGTTATGGCAATTTCATCGCAGGTCAGTGGCAGGATGCGGCTGGCGGCGAGCATATCACCGTCAAGAACCCTTCCGATGGCAGCGATCTGGCGCTGATCGCGCGAGGCACCAAGGCCGATATCGATCAGGCTGTGGCGGCCGCCCGTAAGGCGCTTTCCGGCGACTGGGGCAAGCTGACCGCAACCGAACGTGGCCGTGTGCTGCATCGCATTTCGGAAGAGGTGTTGAAGAACATCGATCTCCTGACCGATCTGGAATCGAAAGATGTCGGCAAGCCGGTCACGCAGGCTCGCGCCGATGTGGTGGCGCTGGCGCGTTATCTCGAATTCTATGGTGCATCCGCCGACAAGGTGCATGGCGACACGCTGCCCTATCAGAACGGCTTTACGGTTCTGTCGATCTATGAGCCGCATGGTGTCACGGGCCATATCATTCCGTGGAACTATCCGATGCAGATTTTGGGTCGCAGCCTCGGCGCAGCACTGGCCATGGGCAATGCAGCCGTGGTCAAGCCTGCGGAAGAAGCCTGCCTGACCATTCTCGAATTTGCGCGTATTGCCGAAAAGGCCGGTCTGCCGGTCGGCGCGCTCAATGTCGTTACCGGGCTTGGCGCGGAAGCAGGCGCGGCGCTTTCCGAGCATCCCGATGTCAACCACATCTCGTTTACGGGGTCGGTGCGCACGGGCGAAGCGGTGCAAGCCGCAGCTGCCAAAAACACTGTGCCTGTTACGCTGGAACTCGGCGGAAAATCGCCGCAGATCGTTTTCGCCGATGCCGATCTCGACCGCGCTTTGCCGTTTCTGGTCAATGCGGGTATTCAGAATGCCGGTCAGACCTGCTCGGCTTCGTCGCGCATTCTCGTTGAGCGCAGCATTTATGAAGATGTCGTCGCGCGCATGAGCGAACGCTACCGCGCATTGAAAGTCGGCCCGGCAAGTGCTGATCCGTCGGTCGGTCCGGTCGTATCGCAGCGCCAGAAGGCGATTGTCGAAAGCTATCTCGATCTGGCGAAGGAAAGCGGACTGGCCATTGCCGCGCAAGGTGTGCTGACCGAAGATGCGCCGGAAGGCGGGGCCTATGTGTTGCCGACGCTGATCCGCGACGTGCCTGCCGATCATCGTCTGGCGCAGGAGGAAATTTTTGGTCCGGTGCAGGTCATTCTGCCTTTCGACACCGAAGAAGAAGCCATCGCTATTGCCAATGGGACTTCATACGGCCTCGTCTGCGGCATCTGGACCAATGATGGTGGACGTCAGTTCCGCCTGGCGCGGGCCATCCATTCCGGGCAGGTCTTCATCAATAATTATGGTGCTGGCGGCGGTATCGAATTGCCGTTCGGCGGCGTGAAGAAATCCGGCCATGGCCGCGAAAAGGGTTTTGAGGCGCTGTACGGGTTTGCCTCGCTGAAGACCATCTCGGTCTGGCACGGATAAAACAGCATTTTCAGGGAAAGTGGGAACCGGTTTCCCGTCTGAAAATGTGATGAAAATAGCATTTGGGAGAATTGCAGTGTCGCTTGAAGGTAAGGTCGCGCTCATCACGGGAGCAGGTTCGGGGTTTGGCGAAGGCATGGCAAAGCGCTTTGCTGACGGCGGCGCAAAGGTCGTCATTGTTGACCGCGACAAGGCAGGCGCTGAGCGCGTCGCAGGCGAAATCGGCGATGCAGCGCTGGCCGTGGCTGCTGATATTTCCACGGAAGCTGATGTCGATGCGGCAGTAGAAGCTGCTTTGTCGAAATTCGGCAAGGTCGATATTCTGATCAACAATGCCGGCATCGGTCACAAGCCGCAAAATGCCGAACTGGTGGAGCCGGAAGAGTTCGACCGCATTCTCGGCGTCAATGTGCGTGGCGTCTATCTGATGACGCGCAAGCTCATTCCGCATTTCAAGGGCAATGGCGAAGGCGTCATTCTGAACGTCGCTTCGACCGGCGCTGGTCGCCCGCGTCCGAACCTTGCCTGGTACAACGCGACCAAGGGCTGGGTTGTTTCGGTGACGAAGGCGCTCGCCATTGAACTCGCACCATCCAAGATCCGCGTTGTGGCGCTGAACCCGGTTGCCGGTGAAACGCCGCTTCTCACCACATTCATGGGTGAGGACACCGAAGAAATCCGCAAGAAGTTCCGCGATTCCATCCCGATGGGCCGCCTGTTGAAACCTGATGATCTGGCTGAAGCGGCGGCTTTCCTTTGCTCGCCCGCTGCCTCTATGATTACGGGGGTTGCGCTCGACGTGGATGGCGGGCGCTCGATTTAATAGTTGGAGGGATAGGGGAACCCATGGGTAACTTACTGAAAGCCGGGCTTATAACGGCTGCGATGCTGGCATCGATCAACGGTGCCTTCGCGAAAGACACGCTGGTGGTCGGCGAAGTGCTGGAGCCGCCGGGTCTGGACCCGACCGCCAATGCCGCTGCCGGTATCCGGCAGGTTACCTATGCCAACCTTTATGAAGGTCTTGTGCGCATTGTCGAAGACGGCACGGTGAAGCCGCTTCTGGCCGAAAGCTGGACTGTCTCCGACGACAAGAAGACCTATACGTTCAAGCTGCGTCAGGGCGTGAAGTTTCACGACGGCACGCCGTTCGACTGCTCGGTGGTGAAGTTTTCCTATGAGCGCGCCGTCGCTCCGGATTCCACCAATGCGCAGAAGGGCCTGTTTGCGCCGATTGAAAGCACACAATGTCCTGACCCGGCGACGGCCGTTGTCACGCTGAAGCGCCCGACCTCGAACTTCCTGTTCAATATGGGCTGGGGCGACGCCGTGATGGTCGCGCCGAATGCGGCTGGCGAAAACAAGACCAAGCCGGTTGGCACGGGTCCGTTCAAGTTCAAGCGCTGGGTGCAGGGCGACCGCGTCGAACTGGAACGCAATGCGGATTATTGGGGTGAGCCTGCAAAGCTCTCCGCCGTCACGTTCCGTTTCGTCAGCGATCCATCGGCTGCCGCTGCAGCCATCCTTGCGGGTGACATTGACGTGTTCCCGATGTTCCAGGCCCCGGAGCTGATCAGCCGCTTCAAGAGCGACGACAAGCTACAGGTCGAAGTGGGTGATACGGCAGGCAAGGTCATCCTGTCGCTGAACAACGCCAAAGCGCCTTTCGACAATGTGAAGGTGCGTCAGGCGCTGGCCCATGCTATCGACAGCAAGGCGTTGATAGAAGGCACTTATTCGGGCTTTGGTACGCCAATCGGTTCGCATTATTCGCCGGTTGATCCGGGCTATGTCGATCTCTCGCAGACCTATCCGTATGATCCGGCCAAAGCCAAGCAGCTTCTGGAAGAGGCTGGTGTTCCGGCAGGCACGTCGATCACCATCACGCTTCCGCCACCGGCCTATGCGCGTCGCGGCGGCGAGATCATTGCGGCGATGCTGGCCGAGGTCGGCATTCAGGTCAATCTCGTGCCGATCGAGTTTGCGCAGTGGCTGGATCAGGTGTTCAAGCGGTCGGATTTTGACGCGACGATCATCGCCCATACCGAAGCGCGCGATCTCGATATCTATGCCCGCGACAAATACTACTTCAACTATAACAACCCGGATTATAAGGCGCTCTACAAGTCTTATGCCGAGGCTGGCAGCGACGAGGAACAGCTGGAACTCGTCAAGAAGTTGCAGGAAAAGCTGGCCGCCGACGAACCGAATATCTTCCTCTATGCGCTGCCGAAAATCGGCGTCTGGAATAAGAACGTCAAGGGTCTGTGGAGGAACATGCCGATCCCGGCTGATGATCTGACCCAGGCTTACTGGGCCGAATAAAAGCCTCCGCCCCGGCGCTTTGGCAAAGGGGCGGAATTCAAGCGCATCTCCGATGCGCGTTGAAACAATGTGAATGGCCGTGCACCCCATAAATATAAGGGGAGGGCGTGCGGCGAGTTGGAGTGTGGAAAGCGGATATCCGTCTTTTCAAGGAGGTCGCTTTGCTGGCTTATATATCCGGGCGGTTGGTCTCGCTCTTGCTGACGACGCTTGCGGCTTCCGTCATCGTCTTTCTGCTGATGCAGGTGCTGCCGGGTGATCCGGCAGCTGTGATCCTTGGCATCAATGCGCAGCCTGAAACACTCGCTGCGCTCCATACCCAGCTTGGCCTCGACCAGCCGATCTGGTGGCGTTATCTCACATGGATCGGCGGCTTTCTCAAAGGCGACTTCGGCACGAGCTACACCTATTCCGTGCCGATCAGCGAACTGCTCGGTCCGCGCATCATGGTCACGCTGCCGCTGGCGCTTTTGTCCATGGTCCTGTCGGTCGCGGTTGCCATTCCGGTCGGCGTATATGCAGCGTCGAAGCGCGGCAAAACCGGCGATGTACTCTCCATGGGCGTGGCGCAGGTCGGCGTCGCCATCCCGAATTTCTGGCTTGGCCTGCTTTTGATCCTCCTGTTTGCCTTGCAGCTCGGCTGGTTTCCGGCCTCGGGCTTTGCGGGGTGGGAAGGCGGCTTCTGGAACGGTATCCGCTCGCTGTTCCTGCCAGCATTGGCGCTTGCGCTGCCGCTTGCCGCCATTCTGGCTCGCGTGACGCGCTCTGCCGTCATCGAAACATTGGGTGAGGATTTTGTGCGGACCGCGCGCGCCAAGGGCCTGACACGCAAGGCGGCACTTTGGCGTCATGCAGTGCCCAATGCGCTGATCCCGGTTGTCACCATCATCGGCCTGCAATTCTCCTTTCTGCTGGCGGGAACCATCATCATCGAAAACGTCTTCAATCTGCCCGGCCTGGGACGGCTGGTGTTTCAGGCCATCGCGCAGCGCGATCTCGTCACCGTGCAGTCGCTGGTGACGCTGCTTGCCGCTTCTGTGATCGCGGTCAATTTCATCGTCGATCTTGTCTATGGCTTCATCGATCCGCGCCTTTCGACGGGAGGCAGCCGATGAGCGACACGCAAATCCTGCCGAAGCCCGGCATTTTCCGAACGGTGCTTTTGAGCCGCAGCCTGACCATCGGCACGCTGATCACCGTTATCCTGGTTGCGATGGCGCTCATCTCCTTTTTGTGGACGCCCTATTCGCCGACGGCGATGAATTTCCGCGACAAGTTACAGGGGCCGAGCTTCAATCATCTGTTCGGCACGGATAATTTCGGTCGCGATGTGTTTTCCATGATCATGGTTGGTGCGCGCAATTCCATCGCCGTGTCGATCATCGCCGTGCTTGTCGGTGCCGGGATCGGCATTCCGCTGGGCGCTTTCGCGGCTGCACGCGGCGGCATGGTGGACGGGTTCGTCATGCGCATGACCGATCTGGCCTTCGCCTTTCCGGCGCTTCTGACGGCGGTGATCATCACGGCTGTTTTCGGTCCCGGTGCCGTGAATGCGATGATCGCCATCGGCATTTTCAACATTCCTGTGTTTGCGCGTGTCACACGCGGCGCATCGCTCGGGCTATGGAAGCGTGAATATGTGCAGGCAGCCCGTTGCGCAGGGCGTGGCGATGTGTCGATCACGCTTTTGCATGTGCTGCCCAATATCAACCATGTGCTGATCGTGCAGGCGACGATCCAGTTCGCGCTCGCCATTGTCGCCGAAGCGGGCCTTTCCTATGTCGGGCTTGGCACCCAGCCGCCGATGCCAAGCTGGGGCAAGATGCTCAACGACGCACAGACCTTTATTTATGACGCGCCATGGCTCGCCATTTTCCCCGGCCTCGCCATCACGTTTGCCGTGCTTGGCCTCAACATGCTGGGTGACGGATTGCGCGATGTGCTCGACCCGCGCGTCAGGAGGCAAAGATGATCGCACCCCTGTCCAAAACGCCTCTTCTTGAAATGGAAAACATGTCCGTCGAGCTGCCCTTCGGTGCTCGTTCGGCAGATATTGTCTCCGGCATCACGCTGACGCTGAACCGTGGCGAGCGCCTCGGCATCGTGGGCGAATCCGGCAGCGGCAAGTCGATCACCGCGCTTGCCGCCATGGGCTTGCTGCCTGAGCGCATGCAGGTGCGCGGTCGCTTGCGTTTTGACGGCGAGGATCTGGCGAACAAGCCGGAAGCGGAGCTGTGCAAGATGCGCGGACGGCGCATGGCGGTGATTTTTCAGGAGCCGATGACGGCGCTCAATCCGGTCAAGTCCATCGGCGCGCAGATCGCTGAAGGCCGCCGTCTGCATTTGGGCGAAAGCCGGACCGATGCGGAGCGTGAAGCACGCCGCCTTCTGGATCGCGTGGGGCTGCCAGCACCGCGCTTCAATCTCGATCTTTATCCGCACCAGCTTTCTGGCGGGCAACGCCAGCGCGTGATGATCGCGATGGCAATTGCCTGTGAGCCGGACCTGCTGATTGCCGATGAGCCGACAACGGCGCTTGATGTGACCGTGCAGGCGCAGATTCTCGATCTGATGGACGAATTGATTGACGAAACCGGCACCGCCCTGATGCTGATTACGCATGATCTCGGCGTGGTTTCGGAAATGACCGACCGGATTGCCGTCATGTATGCGGGCCGCATTGTCGAGACGGGCCGCACGGAAGCTGTCTTTCAGCGCATGGCACATCCCTATGCCCGTGGCTTGTTTGCAGCCTCGCCCCATGGTGCGGCACTGGTGCGCAACCACGGCACGGGGCGTCAGCGCCTTGCCGCCATTCCGGGCGTTGTGCCGGACCCGCTGGCGCGCCCGCCACATTGCACCTTTGCCGACCGTTGCGCCTTTGTGCAGGACGATTGCCGACAGGCAATACCGGGTCTCGATTTCATCGCCGAGAATGACGGCATCGTGCATCGCGCCGCCTGCCTGCATCCGCGTGAAGGCGAGGTGGTTTCATGAGTAAGATGATTTTGCAGGTGCGCGATGTGGTGCGCGAATATCAGCTTCCGCGCGCATCTTTCTTTTCAAAGCCCAGCGCATTGCGCGTGCTGCATGGTGTGAATGTCGAGATCGAAGCAGGGCAAAGCCTTGGCATCGTCGGCGAAAGCGGTTCCGGCAAATCCACGCTGGCGCGTGCGGTGATGGGGCTGGAGCGTCCGCAATCGGGTCAGATTCTCATCAACGGTCAGGATATTTATGCGCTGGATCGCTCGGGCCTGCGTGAAGCGCGCAAAGGCTTTCAGGCGATCTTTCAGGACCCTTACGGTTCGCTCGATCCGCGCCATACGGTCAAGCGCATCATTTCCGAGCCGATCGTGTCGCTGGAAAGCGGCACCAGTTCCAAGGACCGCGACGACCGCGTTGCGGAAGTGCTGGAAGCGGTTGGCCTGCCCAAGGCATCTGCGGAAAAATATCCGCATGAATTTTCTGGCGGGCAGCGCCAGCGCATTGCCATTGCGCGCGCCCTGATCACCAAACCGGCGCTGATTGTCGCCGACGAGCCGGTCTCTGCGCTCGACGTTTCCATTCAGGCGCAGGTCTTGAACCTGATGATGGATTTGCAGGAAAAGTTTGGTCTGTCCTATCTTTTCATCAGCCATGACCTCGGCGTTGTGCGCGCGATTACCGACCGTGTTGCGGTGATCTATCGCGGCAATATTGTCGAGCAGGGGCCGACCAATGCGGTGTTCGACAATCCGCAGCATGACTATACGCGGGCGCTGGTCGACGCCGTGCCAAAGCCTTTCTCCGGTCGCCGCAAGCGAGCGCGGCGATCCGATTCCACACTGAAATTGCCTGAGTGATTTGAGGAAATATCCAATGTCGAATCTTGCCGATTTGTCAGCCGTCGAACTCGTGGCCGCCTATAAGGCGAAGTCGCTTTCGCCGGTCGAGGTCACCGAAGCTGTCATCACCCGCATCGAAGCCTATGAGCCGAAGCTGAATGCGCTTTGGGCTTACGATCCCGATGCAGCGCGGGTGGCGGCCAAGGCCTCTGAAGCGCGCTGGTCGAAGGGTGAGCCTGCCGGTCCCATCGATGGTGTGCCGCTGACGATCAAGGAAAATATCGCGACCGAAGGCACGGCGGTTCCGCTGGGTTGCGCGGCGCTGCCGCTGAAGCCAGCCGCCGCTGACGCACCGCCTGCGGCACGCACGCGCGAGGCCGGTGGCGTTCTGCTCGCCAAGACCACCATGCCCGATCTCGGCATGTTGTCGTCGGGCCTGTCGAGCTTCCACAAGCTTGCCCGCAACCCGTGGGACCTTAACACCAATCCGGGCGGTTCAAGCGCCGGTGCTGGCAGCGCCGGTGCCGCCGGTTATGGCCCGCTGCATGTTGGAACCGATATTGGCGGCTCCATCCGCCTGCCTGCCGGCTGGTGCGGTCTCGTCGGTTTGAAGCCGTCCTTCGGGCGTATTCCGATTGATCCGGCATTTCTCGGTCGCGTTGCCGGTCCGATGACCCGCACGGTTGCCGATAGCGCGCTTTACATGTCGGTGCTGTCGCGACCCGACCGCCGCGACGCCATGAGCTTGCCCTATCAGGACATTGACTGGATGAGCCTTGATATCGACGTCAAAGGTTTGAAAATCGGCCTGTGGCTCGATGCCGGCTTTGGTGAACCGACCGGCGATGAAACCCGCGCTGCGGTGGAAGCAGCGGCCAGGCTTTTTGCCGATGCGGGCGCGATAGTCGAGCCGGTTGCCCCATTCCTCAATCGCACCATGATCGATGGTCTCGACCGCTTCTGGCGTGCGCGGTCCTGGGCGGATGTGAAGAAGATGACGCCGGAAAACCGCGCGAAAATCCTGCCTTACATCTATCAGTGGACCGAAACGGCCGAAGGTCTGAACGGCGAGGAGGTCTATTCCGGCTTCGCGCAGATCGACGCGATGCGCCATGCAGCGCTCGGCGCGTCGAAGGATTTCGACTTCATTATTTCGCCGACCGCGCCGATGCCGACCTATCCGGCGGAATGGGCATCGCCGGTCAACGATCCGCAGCGTCCTTTCGAGCACATCGCCTTCACCGTTGCGATGAACATGTCGGAGCAACCGGCGATCTCGATCAATTGCGGTTATACGTCGACGGGACTGCCAATCGGCTTGCAGATTTTCGGCCAGCGTTTCGACGATCTGGGCGTGTTGCGGCTGGCACAGGCCTATGAAGTGATGCGGCCAGCGCAGCGCCCTTGGCCGGTTATCGCCTGATCGCCAAACCAGCACCCCTCATCCTGAGGAGGCGCGAAGCGCCGTCCCGAAGGGCGAGGGGGTATCCCGTCCTTGCTATTTACCGGGCCGGAGCGGTGCGCTCCTTATAGCGATCCACGGCGGTGAGCTTCTGGATCAGCGGCTCGGCATCGCGCCAGCCGTAAATCTCGGTGCGCAGATAGTCGAGTTCGGCGTCGAGTTCATCTTCACCGATCTCGGTCCACCATGATTTCGGGCGACCGTCGCTACCGTCCGACCAGCGATAGCGGCGCTCCTTCAGCTTGTCCTTCATCTCGAAGGGGCTGTTTTCGGCATAGATGCGCAGGCGCGATTTCTGGCTGGCTTGCAGCAGTTCGGCAAAGGGCGTGGTATCGCCCGACTGCTCCTTCAGCACGGCGAGCAGCGCCTGACAGTCATCCTCGGCGCGGTGTCCATTATGGAAATAGCCGCTCTGGCCGATCAGATAGCCAAGTTTGGTGCCTTCGAAGCCGCGCGCCGTCCAGTCGATTTCCTTGACCGAACAGGCCCATGGCTTGTTGGCAAAGACCGGTGAGAACCGTTCCAGAAACGGACGGTCGAAGCCGGCATTATGCGCAATGATCAGATCGGCATCGGCAATCAATGCTTCGAGCTCCGCCAGCGGAATTGTCTGGCCCTTCACCATTTCATCGGTGATGCCGGTGATGCGGGTAATGTCCGCCGGGATCGGCTTGGAAGGTTCCTGCAACGCACCGAAAGTGGCGCAGACATCGCCAATCGAGCCGTCATCCGCATAGCGAAACGCGACGGCGCCGATTTCGATGATTTCTTCCTGCGCGGCATTCAAGCCGGTGGTTTCCGTATCTACCACGACACCAAGACGCGGGAAGGCCTGTATGTCGGCATCGGGCACGACGGGCAGCGGGTCAAGGCGGCGCAGAATGCGATAGCGCCCGCTATCCTTCAGCTGACGTACCATTTCGGCTTCATCGATGACTGGGGCCTTCAGCGCCTGCGCGCCAACCGTCTCGCGCTTGGGCTTCGCGCGGGCAGGACGCAGCTCCGCCCGTTCTTCTCCTGCCTTCGCAGCGGGAGCAAAAAGGTCGAACTGGTGGCGCATCGAAATTCTCCGCGAGGACATTGCCAGCACACGTGTCGAGGGGCCTGGCGTTGGAAATGCAAAACAACAAATAGAGCGCAACCAGCCAGTTTTCCGGCTGGAACCGCTCGAATGGCATGGTTATAGGATCGCACTTCGCCTTTTCCAGACCAAGCCTTCATTCTCATTAGTAACAGGTAATAGTGGCCGGAAATGGCTTCAAGCGCCCAGCTTCTTTATCCGATGGGCAATATCTGGGGATAAACATCGTGCGCTTATTTAAGAATAAAAGTCAGGATTTCCATGGATGTCTTTGTTTATAATTTTTTATTAGCGTCTGCTTTATTTAAGAAAATAAATATATTGTTTTGGATGGTTTAATTTCTCTACAAAAGTTAATTTGACTGATATATGCAATTGCACATTCAGATTGGCCTCACTACTTATTGAATTTTAATTCAATCGATTACTGGTCTGGTTTCTCGTGAAGATTGTTCCCTCTCTGCTGATCATGCTGTTTGCGGTCGCGATGTCGAGCTTGTGGGTGCTCGACAGACGGCGAAAGCATATGCTGCTTTTCGGCCTGAGCTTCGCGGCATTTTCTCTTGGACATTTTGTGCAGGTGTCGCCGCCTCTGCCCGAGCTGCGGCAGACATTCCTTCTGGCGATCCTGCTGCAACTTGCAGCTGGCTGGCTGTTCTGTCAGGCGGTGATGGTACGGCTTGGGCGGGGCTTTCCCCCGATCACGGCGTCGCTGATCACGGTTTTAACGCTGGCTGCCGTCGGCCTGCTTGCCTGCCAGGGGGCGATCTACAGCTATCTGGTCGTTGCGGCCAATATAGGTCTTGGCACACTGGCTGCGGTTCTTTGCCTGCATGCCCGGCGTGTGCCGGGTGACCGGTGGATCGAAACGGCGCTGCGTCTGGTTCTGGCGCTGCTGGTGGCACATTTCTTCCTGCGCAGCATCTTCACGATTGTCATGCTGGATGATGTGGCCAGCTCCAGGGAGTTGCTGTCCTTGCCCTATTGGTCATGGGTAACGGTGGCAGCATCGATGGGCGGTGTTCTGCTCGGTCTCTTAATTTTGACCGTCGCCGCGCTCGATATCATCGACAAGTTGCGCAATGAACGCGATGCCGATCCGCTGACCGGTCTTCTCAACCGGCGTGGTATGGAACGCCACGCAAAGCGCAAACTGGCAAGTGCCGCGCAAGGCGCAACGCATGGCGTCATTATTGCGGATATTGATCATTTCAAGGCGATCAATGATGAGCTAGGCCATGCGACTGGCGACCGCGTGCTGGTGGAGTTTTCGCATCTGTTGCAGGCACTGGCCGGGCAGGATGTGATCGTCAGCCGTGTGGGCGGTGAAGAGTTCGTTCTGCTGGTTGCGGGCAGTGCCCAGCACTGCGAACGCTTTGCCAAGCGGCTTTGCAATCAGGTCGGTCGCCATGCATTTGCGGCGTTGCCGAAAGACCGCCATGTGACATGCAGTTTTGGCATCGCCATGCTGCGTCATGATGAAAAGTTATGGGAAACGGTGTCTCGCGCCGATCTTGCCTTGATGCGCGGCAAGCATCGCGGGCGCAATCGCACGGTGACCGAGGGCGATGAATTCCCTGAATTTTCGGGTGATGCGCCAGCTGCTTATCGCCTGACAGGCTGATGCAGCTTTCCTCTTTCGGAGAGGAATTATCAGTCACACGCCGTTCGTAAAGACTTTGGTTACCATAATTCGCCATTCTGGAAGCGACCAATGCGGTCACTGCTTCGCTTCGGCCACTGCTTTGCCATGTCCTCTTCGCTTTTTTGCCGAACTGACATGCGAGGCGAGGCCGGAAGTGGGGCCGCGAAGTCGAATTCCAGTCGGGTTAGTATCATGGCGTGTGTGACAGAAGTGTATGGCTATGCGGCTCCGCGTAGCGGCCGTATCGGCCTTCCGTTCAGTTTGCGTGGCTTTTTGCGCGTTACGGCATTTGCCGCGACAGGTCTTGTCGCCGGTGGCTGGATGCTGACCGCGCTCGGCACGCTTGAAACGGCCATTCCCGCATTTGCGCCTGTCGCTCCGGTCATGCGGCGCATTCCGGCAGCCATGCCGCAGGCGCTGGCCCTTGTCGACCAGACCCGCACCCCGACGCACAAAATGCGTGAAAGCTTCATCAAGGCCTATACGGCGGATGCTGCCTATTCCAACCTCGACTGGCGTCGCAACAAGATGACCGATGATCAGCCGATCATTGCCGATATCGGTCCGGATTCTGTAATCGAGCCAAAATCGGTTGATGTGGCTTCGTTGATCGAACCGCGCGCGGATCGCGTTCGGTTGCCTGAGCTGGTTGCAGTCGCCTCGGCTGATCCGGCAGCGGACAAGACGGGCAACAAGATTTCAGCTGACGCGGCTGCGAAAGCCGCCACCGCGGGCGCAGTCGCGCTTGGTTATGCCAGCGCGCCGCAGACGCCTGCCGCTCTGGTTGCGCTCGCCAAGATCCAGCCACAGAGCCAGTCCGGCATTTTGCCCCTGTCGCAGGCTGAAGAAGCCGACGCGGACGGCAGTGCCACACCCAATCTGCCAATCGGCAATGCAATACCGCTGCCGCAATCGGCGCCTGATCAGAAGACAGATATGGCGGCTGACGACGAAGCCGACCGCGACATGTTCGTGCCGGATGATGTGCCTTTGCCGGGTGCCAAGCCTGCATTGCGTACGTCGCGCATGCGCCCCAAGACACAGTTGGCCTATGCACCCGAAAGCGGCGCAACGGACACACCGGAGCCGGGCCTTTTCAGTCCGCTGATCAATCAGGCTGCCCGCAGCCGCGTCGCCATCTATGATATTTCCGCTGCAACCGTTTATCTGCCGAGTGGCGAGAAGCTCGAAGCTCATTCGGGCATCGGTCGCATGCGTGACAATCCCACCTATGTGAACCAGAAGAACCGTGGCCCCACGCCGCCGCACAGCTATAATCTGCGCATGCGTGAGGCGCTTTTCCACGGCGTTGAAGCGATCCGCCTGACGCCCGCCGATGGCAACAACCGCTACAATCGCGACGGACTTCTGGCGCATACATTCATGCTGGGTCGCAACGGCGATTCCAATGGCTGTGTGGTGTTCCGGGATTATCCGCGCTTCCTGCGCGCCTTCAAGCGCGGCGAGTTCAACAAGCTTGTCGTGGTGCCCCGGATGTCATCATCCAAGCCTGCGCGCATTGCTTCGCTTTTCTGATCGGGACGCTTCCGCGCAAAGAATTTCCGGCATCGGCTGAGTACACGAAAAATTGCCCCCAACAATATTGCAGGGGCTGCGGGAATTGATAGAAATCCCGCGTTGCAATTCTTCGGAGATATCCTCAGTGAAGCTCTATTACAAAGCCGGTGCCTGCTCGCTCGCACCGCATATCGTTCTCAGCGAAGCCGGCCTGCCTTACACATTTGAAGCCGTCGACCTGAAAACCAAGGTTACAGAAAGCGGTGCCGATTATCTGACGGTCAATCCGCGTGGCGCAGTTCCGGCTCTGGAACTCGAGCCGGGTCTGGTAATCACCCAGAACGCAGCCATCCTGCAATATATTGGCGACCATTCGGGTGTTGCGTCGTTCAAGCCAGCCTATGGCACGATGGAACGCGTGCGCTTGCAGGAAGCGCTCGGCTTTTGCGGCGATCTGCACACGGCCTTCGGCGGCTTGTTTGCGCCGAACCTGACCGAAGAAGCGAAGGTGGGCGTGCTTGCCAATATCAGCCGTCGCATGGGCCAGCTTGAGGCCATGCTGGTGGATGGTCGCAGCTATTGGCTGGGCGAAGAACTGTCGCAGGCCGATGTTTACGCGTCTGTCGTACTCGGCTGGGGCTTGGTGATGCAGGTTGATCTCGGCGCTTATCCGAAGGCGCTCGCCCTGCGTGAACGCGTCATGGCGCGTCCGGCAGCGCAGAAGGCGCTGAAGGAAGAAGGCCTGATCTAACCTTACGCAGCCGGAGCCGTTACGGCTCCGGCTGACTGACCGTCATGTTCTATGGCGCTGCGCTGTTGACGGGCGCACAGCATTGATCCGCCGTATCAGCCTCTCGCTTTATGGTCGGCCCGGCATCCGCGCCTCTTCCTTGCCATTCTCCAGGTTTCTCCGCATCGCCCTGCTTATCTGGCGGGACGATACGCTGTGCTTTTAAAAAAGAATCCAGTTCGTATTTATTAATTTAGTTAAGTTTAATTCTATAAATTAGAGTTTATATAATAGTAATATTGCATATATAGAGCGTTTGAAATCAAATATACGAGCATTAAATAGCGGTTTGATGCAAATAATTGTGTAATTCGTATTGTTCGAATCTTATTGTATTGGTATTTGTTCAATAGGATTTCTGTATTTCGCATTTTAATTGAGGTCTATCTAAATTCATTTGTTGAAATATTCGCCGTAGCCGAGGGGCTGAAGGGCGCGTTTAGGGGCAATGATGTCGGTCATCTCAAAAGATCTGATGCGGGTGCTGGGCTCAACAGCCGTAGCTCTCGTCCTGTCGAACACGTTGGCTGCCGCAACGAGTGTTGTGGTGAATGGAATAGCCTACCAGTATAATGGAGGCAGCACGGCGACCTTCAATGGCCTTGGCGCGACCTACGAAGTGGCGACCATCAATAATGGCCGCGCGTGGGGTGTTTTTGTCTCTGCCGGAGCGGGGGTGGCGTCGACGCTGAATGTTTCAAACATCAATGTCATCACGTCAGGGCCGAAGGCGCATGGTATCCAGGTTGGTGCGAAGGGTAGTGATGCGGACGGTACGGATCATTCAACCATTCATCTGCTCGGCGGTGTAGCTGTCACAACAGATGACGCGGATTCCTTCGCGTTACATGCGATCGATGGCGGCACGATTGATGGCGCCGTTCAGGTCACAACGACAGGCACCAACGGTTTCGGTGCTTTCGCGGAAAGCTGGTCATCAATCGTTTTGACCAACTCGACGATAAACACCGCCGGTCAGAATGCATTCGGCGTTATCGCAAATAATGACATGGGCACCGTCGCTGGCCGGATATCGGGCGACAATCTGAGCATCACGACCACCGGTTCCAATGCATCCGGCGCTTATGCCGACAATGGTGGTCAGGTCCTGCTGACGAACAGCAATATTGTCACCGGTGGAACCGCTGCTTACGGCGTCGAAGCGCTGTCGGGCGGTGTTGTTACACTGAACGGTGGCACGATCACGACGTCGGGCAACAGCGCCAGAGCCATACAGGCAGATGACGCGACGGTTGTCGCCAACGATGTGACGATTGTGACCAACAATGCGGCGCGTTTTTCCGAAGGTGTTCAATCGCAGAACAATGCGAGCGTGACGTTGAACGGCGGTTCGATCACGACCTATGGCCTGCGCAATTATGGTCTGATCGCCAGCAATGGCGGGTCGATTACGTCCAGCGCCGATATCAGCACTTATGGCAACAATGCCCATGCTGTACAGGCGGGTGCTTTCGGCACCAACCATCCGAATTACGCCTATGACGGAACCACGTCCGGTACGGTCTATCTGACGGGTGGTACGATCCGCACATATGGGGACAGTTTCGCTGTCGGCTTGCACGCCCTCGATGAAGGAGTGATCGACGCTCGCAATATCACAGTTGAAACCGTTGGCGCGTCGAGTTTTGGGGCTTTTGCTGAATCTGCTTCGACGATCAAGCTTTCCGCAGCCACCATTCGGACGACTGGAAGCCAGGCCTATGGGCTTCTGGCCAATAATGACGAGGGAACAGCAGGCGGCCTGATTGCGGCAACCAATACGGATATCGTCACTTCGGGTGCCGGTGCCGCCGGTGCCATGGCGCAGGCGGGTGGTTCAATTTCGATCACGGGCGGCAGCCTAACAGCACTGGGCGAAACGGCATCTGCTCTGGCAATTTCCGGTTCTGGTACGATTGAAGTCGAAGGCGCGGTTCTCAAAAGCGCGCAAGGGCCGACGATTGGCGTGGTTCTGACCAGTGCCGACGATGTGGCGCATACGGCTTCATCGCTGCCGAGCCTTGCAACGTTTTCTTTCATCGTTCCGTCATCGAGGGAGGCGCGCCGAAGGCAGGCGATACCGTCCGTTATGACGCCGTGCCAAGCGGCATGAATAGCCCGAAGGCGACCAGCGTGCGCGTCATCGATCCCGCCGTCTTGGCCGAAGCCGAGCGGGTGTTCGGGGCGCAATGAGTAGAGGTGAAAGCGCAGCTTGGCAGCACCTTTATAAGCGGTCGCGATGGCTCAAGATGCGTGAGCAACATCTGATGCAGTCGCCCTTGTGCGTTTATTGCCTTGAGGTTGGCGACGTGGAGCCTGCCACGATTTGTGATCATCGCACCCCGCATAGAGGGAGCGAGGATCTCTTCTGGGACACTGACAATCTCATGTCCCTGTGCAAGCCCTGTCATGATCGGATCAAGCAGCGCGAAGAACGCGGAGAGAAGGTCATCCGATTTGGCGCGGACGGCTACCCCATCGAGTGACCCACCCACCCTATGGGGGGAATCGAAGTCTGGAAGCCGCTCGCTCTAGGAGCGGGCTGGGCCCATCGCACATACTCGCGTTGCCCCGGTTCAAATAAAAAATTGGAGGCTGAATGCCGAAAAACCCAACTAATGCGGCACTTAAGCCGCCAAAACACCTGCGAAAACCGACGCAAAATTGGTTCAAATCTGTAACAGAAGACTTCGATCTAGAACCGCATCACGTCAAATTGCTGACGCTTGCTGCCGAGGCATGGGACCGAGCCGTTGCTGCTCGCGAAGTTATCGACGCGCAAGGGCTGACGTATCTTGATCGTTTCGACCAGCCTAAAGCCCGCCCTGAAGTCGCAATTGAACGAGATTCCCGCATCGGGTTCGCACGGCTCATTCGCGAGCTTGCCCTTGATGGTGTGGACTCGCCAGAAACGCCGCGCGTACCTCGCACGGCTGATTACGGGAATCGCCGCTGATGCCGGTTCGTCGTAAGACGGACAGACGGCGCGCTTCCTTCGCCTATGACATTTGGGCGGAATATCTGGAAACCGGCATCGACATGTTTTCGGATCTACACCACGCCGGGATCACGGTCGACCATGAGCCGCCGTCCCGTGACCTGTCGGAACAGGCATGGCGCACCCTAGGCCGTCAGGTCGTAGATATTCACGGCCCGGATTGTTGGGGCGCGCGAGAGTTTGGGCTGCCCTGATGCCAGTTCGGAAACGACATAATCGACGTCGTGCATCTCTATCATTGCCTGCCCAGCGCTGGCTGTTGGGCATCCACACCTTCTGGGGCTTGATCAAATCTCCAGAATTCGGATGGCTCGGTACCGCGTGGCAAGACCCGCGCGAATTCTGGCTCGAGCATCGCCGATGGGCGCTCGCCGAGGCTAGACAGCTAGACCTGCCAGAGCCTTGGCAGGAACAATCATTCAAATAACCGCCCGCTCAAAGCGGGCTTTTTTATGAGGAAATATCATGTCCGATAAGCCTTTCTCGCAGATTACGCAGCCATTCGCAGACGGTGAGTATAACTTCGCGCTGACCTGGGATGGCGCGATTGAGTGGGAAGAGAAAACGAGCCGTAGCCTTTACGGGACTTTCAAATTCATGGCCGAACATCAAAGTGGAATGGTTGCCGATGTGCGCGAAATTATCCGCATCGCATTAGTCGGTGGCGGACTGGCGCCGATACGGGCTCTGTCGCTGGTCAAGCGATATGTGGAGGGGCGTCCGCTTGATGAAAGCCTACCCGTCGCACTGAGCGCAATCGAGGCATTCCTTTTCGGTCCCGACGATAAATCCGGCGACACCGCCAAGACGGGAGAAGTCCCAGCCGATGGCTAAGAAATGGCACGCATCGGCAGCGTTCAAAAAGAGGCTAGCGAGGCTGCCGGCATCTGTTCTCAAAAAGACCAATGAGGCCATCAAGAAGAACGCCGAGGAATGGGTCGATTGGGCGCAGAAAATGGCACCAGAAGATCCCGTGGGCGGAATTCACCTGAAGCCGTCAATTCGTCACGAAGAGACCGAAACAGGCGGCCAGATCGTTCGGGCGGGCGGTGAGGCGACGAGAGTCAAACAAATAAACGGCACTGGTACCTTCGATTACGCAATCGGTGTGGAATTCGGCACGTCTCCCCATATCGCGGGCGGCATATTTAAGGGCGCGATGCATCCCGGCACGTCAGCGCAGCCGTTCTTTTGGCCTTCCTACAGAATGTTGCGCAAGCGCATGTCTAGTCGCCGCCGCCGGGCATTGAACCAATCAGTCAAGGATTTCAACGATGGCAAGTGAACCCGCCCTTTATGCGCGCATGGAGATGCGCGTCAAAGACGCAGAAAAGCAGCTTGCAAAGTTCGGCCAGCGTCTCGACCAATCGGCAGGCAGTATGGAAAAGAGATGGGGTCGTGCTGCCAAGAACATGCAGACGTCCATGTCGAAAGCATTCGGCGGTAGCGGATTGGCGAAGGGCATTTTCGCGGGCGTTTCGGCTGCAGGCGCAAAAGAACTGATTGACGCCGCTATCCGTATCGAAAATGCCTTGAAGGTGGCAGGCCTGTCAGGCCAGCAGTTGAATGACGTCTATGATCGACTTTTTCAGAGTGCGACCAAAAACGCAGCGCCGATTGAAACGCTGGTCACGCTTTATGGCCGCTTAGCTCTAAACCAGAAGCAGCTTGGCGTTTCCTCAGATGACATTCTCAAGGTCACTGACACCGTGGCTATGGCCTTGCGTGTGGCCGGTACGAGCGGTGCAGAGGCACAGGGCGCGCTCCTCCAGCTTTCACAGGCATTTGGCAGCGGCACGGTGCGTGCAGAGGAATTCAATTCAGTTCTGGAAGGCGCTCCGACGATCTTGCAAGCCGCTGCGGCTGGCATCAAAGAAGCCAATGGCAGTGTCTCCGAACTTCGCAAGATAATGCTTGCTGGCGATCTGTCGTCGAAGGCGCTATTCAAGGGCATCGAGGCCGGTACGCCTATTCTGGAAGAGCGGCTTGCGGGCGCGGTTCTGACAATTGATCAGCGCATGACGAACCTGAAAACGGCGCTGGTCGATGCGGCGAAGCGGTTTAACAACTCGTCGGAGGCCGCCAACACGTTCGGCACTGCCATCGATAATACCGCTGCATTCATCAACAATATCGATTTTGAGACCTTCATTTCCAAGATCAACCAGGTTGTGGAGGCGTTTGCCAAAGGCCAGAACGCCGCGAACAACTTCGCGAAAGACGTCGGCGCTGCTCTCGGTCTGGATAATGTGGGGAAATGGCTTACCGGTGGCGAAGCGCAGAAGAGCTTCCTTGGTGGTGCGTTGACGGTCACGTCATCCAAAGTCATCCAAGATCGCATCACAGATGCGTTCAAAGATGGGGCCGTCGAAGGCAGTGCCGAGATGGACAAGGTACTGCGTGAAAAGTACGGGAAAGGTGCGCGCCTTAAGCCTGAAGGCACAAACCCCAGCACCGGGGCGCAATTCACTCCAGTATCCATAAAGGATTTCCCCGCCGACGGCACAGGCAAGGAAAAGAAGAAGAAAAGCGGCAGCAAAACCCACGCCAAAACCGCTGACCAGCAGATCGACAGCGACATTCAGGCCGTCCGCGACCGCATCGAAACGATGAAGGTCGAACAGTCGATTGTCGGTCAGTCATATGAGGTGCAGGAAAAGCGGCGTATGTCGCTGGAGCTGGAACAGGCAGCGCTCGCCAAGCTTCGTGACGAGGCTATCAAGAAGGGTCAGACTGACCTCTCAAATATCAAGATTTCCGAAGAAACACGCGGTAAGATTGACGCCGTTTCCGAGGCTTATGCAAGGCAGGCCGACGAGCTCCGGCGCGTTCAAGACCAGCAAGACCGAGCGGAGCAGGCGACGGACGATTTCTATGATACGTTCAAAAGCAGCACGGTGGGCGCAATTACTGGCGCCAATAGCCTTGCCGACGCTTTGCAAAACATTGCGAATAAGCTGGCCGACCTCTTCCTGAGCGCAGGTTTCGACGCTCTATTCAAGCCGTCTTCGGGCGGGGTCGGTGGCGGAGCCTTTGGCGGCATTTTCGACGGAATCGGAAAGCTATTCGCCGATGGCGGATACACTGGTGCCGGGGGCAAGTTCCAGCCGGCGGGCGTCGTTCACAAGGGCGAATATGTCTTCGATCAGGACGCGGTTAGAAAAGCCGGCGGCCCTGCCGCTCTCGACGCAATGAGGCGGGGACTTAAGGGTTATGCCAACGGTGGTTTTGTTGGCGGCTCACCCTTGCGCGCGCCATCGATGCCCGACCTGTCCCGTATCACGAATAATAATAACAACACGACGATGAACAGCGCACCGATTATCAATGTGAATGTGAGCGGCGCGAACGGCAATGCCGAGATATCGGCCATGGTCCAGCAGGGGCTGACAAAGGGGCTCGCGGAATGGCAGCGAACACCGCAGTTCGCAATGGCGGTAGGGCGCGGAGCGCAGACGGCCCGCCACAAAGGCTATATTAGGTAATGGGGCGCCCTTCGGGGCGTCTCAGCTATTCAGCAGTCTTACCGGCACCAGCCTTCGTTTTCTCGGTAAGTTTTTCATATAGGAACCTGCCAATATTTGGCACCTTGCCTTCCTTGATTTCTTTTGAAGGAATTAGTTTGTCGACAGGGTTGAAGGCCAGTTGTTCAAGTACCATTGCCGCAATCTCTTCCTGATACTCGGGGGCTTGATGCTTAAATCCTTCAACAGCCGCTGCCATAGAATATTTGTAAGCGTAGTGTTCACGCAGCCGAAACAGCGAAGAATACCGAATTGCAGTGAAAGACACGAACCACACCGCAGGTATCAGTAGCGTTAAGCGGCCTATTGTTTGACCAAGATAACCCCACTTGTCGTGCGTCGATGCGTTGAAACTGGACATAATTTGCTCGACGTTTGCAGACAAAAGCTTTGCATAAAGCGGAGAAAGAACAGGGTGAAGTACGAACAGCAACAGAGGAATTGCTGATGCAGCTAAAAATATGATCCCTTTGCGAAACGTTTCCTGAGTTGCGCTCAATTCGGTTGTAAGTTCGTTACGAAGCTTCAAAAAGTGTGACGCAAGACCAGCTACCGTGGACGATGAAAGCATATCCTCTGCCTTGATCTCGATCGCCTCGATGTTTTTCTCTCTTTGCTCGAATTTCTGTATTAGGTCTTTGAGGCGAGAGTTTCCTGCTTCAAATGCCGCGTTTCTGTTATCAACACTCTTTTGAAAGGCATCAAATGTCCCCTTATATTCGACAACAGAATTCTTAAGTGAAACCGCCTCTTCATGTACTTCCTTAATGGAAGATCTATTATTAGTTATCTCCGCTAGATACTCTGATGCTGACTTTCTCTCGTTAGCCATCTCAGCTTTAATTCTCTTGATTTCGTCCGCTTCTTGAGTGATCGCATCTATACTTTTTTTCAACCCATCCGAGTTTGAAGTAACGGACGCTAATCCCTCTCTAATTTCATTGTAACCGGACCGAAGGTCGTTATAGACATTTGTTAAAGCCTCTGAAGTGGCGGTAAAATCGACGCTTCCTCTGGCCCGTACAGAAGGTGTGAGTAAGCAGAATAGCCATAGCATTTCTTCGACGGAATCGTTAAATTTTTTGGCGTCATCAAGGATAGTGACTGTATTCCCGTCTGCGCCGGTGAACGTTAGAGATGTTTCGTCGAATGCTTGAACGATGGCATCTTTTTCTGTGAAGGGAGCAAGGGCACCACTCATATTATCTAAACGAGTTTTTACATGCTTGCCCCATGCAAGAGTGTTTTTAAGTTGTTTAAGTGGTAAAATTTCTGGCTGCTTCACCTTTTCCAATACTTTGAGATTTGCAATCAGCAAATTTAACCGCGTAATAGTGTCATTAAAACTACCATCTGCGTCAGGAATAATATTGTGGGGGCCAAAATCCACGTCTTCATCGGTACGCAGGGCAGAGACTGTTTGCAAGAAACTGGTTATCGATGCCTCTATTGGTTCTTTCGTTGCAATAATTGATTCAATAATATGGGTTCTCATAATGCGTATCCTATGAAATTCAGGAGTACTGGAAATGACAGATTAGTCGTGGCTATTTTTTCGTCGGCTTGACCGGATGCCCGGGTGTTGCTGTTGCCGGCGCGGATCCGGCCCACGCCAAATTATTGATGAGCGAATTACAGGCCTGAACATCGCCTACAAGGATCGTTGCACCCGCCATGTTGCCGTTTAGACGCTCGCGCGCTTTTTGAATATCAGCATCCGTTGCACCGAGGTTTCTTGCCTGGGCAAGATTCTTTTCAGCGTCGGCACGCATTGCTGCGACAGACCCATAGCCGCCGTAAGCTGGGCAACGGGATGCCGCAACCTCGGCGCCAGCATACCGGTTCAAATGTCGTTCCATCGGCGAATAATTGGTTGTTTGGCAGCCAGCCATAAGAGTGCCAGCTATCGCCAGCATTAGAATCAGCTTCATTTCCCCACCCCTGAGATTCAATGAATGAGATGCAATACCTTCAAGAAGCAGTCGTCAAGGGGCTCGGCATCCGCCACGCTTGATGGCAATTTGTATGACGGTGTCATCCACAGTCTTAAGACAAACCAGACACGGTATTCGCTTGTCAGTTTAATATGGGAAGTGCACTATGTGGGAGTGCCCAATGGGAGATGGCGCAAACCATCTCCCACCTGCGGGTACAGCTCCAACTAGCATTGGTTCGCGGGTTTAGTTCACTTTCCAGGGCGACCCCGCGAGCCGCTAGTTCTTACAATATCTCACACAATGAGAATGTGCGCGCACTTCGCAGCTGTTGATTCTGCCAATGTCCACAGAGTTTATGTTCTTGTTTTGATCTTTTAAGTCTTTGCCACTGAACGGAGCGCTTAGTCCGCTTTCTTAAAGCACACCAGCTCGACCCGATTGTGAAACTGAGCTATTGCGCGATCCTGAAGCTACATCGATATGTCGTTAAGCTGCCAGCTATTACCTTCAGGCATATAAGTCACATCAGTGCGGTATTGAGTTCTCATTTTCGCACCGAACGAGTTTTCAGCATCCACGTAGGCATTTACGGTGTATTCGCACCTGCCGCGCTCAACCACGCTCACACCGTCAGAATTCGTGCCCCATGGGAATGAGGCTGTGGCGGGTGCTTTGAGGCGCTTCTTTACGAATTCCTGAGAGATCACGAAGGCCATTGACTTCGAGCCGCATGCGTTAGGGTCTTTGTTCTTGTTCACCTCGCCAGAAAACCACGCTGCGCCGATAATTGCGGCGAGGACTACGATTGCCTTCCGTCTTTGCCCCATGAAATCCCCCGACTGAACGAGGGCAATGTAGTTTGGCGCTAAAGCGCGGGCAAGGGTGTTAGTCCCTCACAATCATCCCGACGCCGGTTTCACCGAGAAATTCAATGCCTGCCTTTTCAAGGGCGGCGCGAAGCTTTGCTTCGGTAGCTTGATTGATTCCTCCGCGTTCATTTTCATAACGGGTGATTGTCGCGGTCGTGACGTCGGCCAATTCAGCTAGGTCTCTGACGCCGATTTTCAAAGCGGATCTAGCCATTCGGAGTTGCGCTGGCGTCATAGTTAACACCTTGTGAAAAAAAGTTGTTACACGGTGTTGACACCGTTGGTTCTGTGTAATAGGTAATTATTACAGGGTAACAAATCAAACGCTTTTGTAGCTCATCCCTAACAGATTACTAATTTCCGTTCGAGGAGACCACAATGCCACGCACACCAGCGCCGGCTGACGCCACCGGCTTGCCAAAAGACCCGTTAGAGGCCGCTAGAGATATGTTGTTCGAACTTGATGACGTGCTAGGTCGCTTGCATCGTGCCATCCAGACCATGGACATCCTCACTGAGAATACGCCGGTCAACTGCGGAATGGACGCTCTATTTGATCGTCACAAAGAGCTGACGAAACTGTTCAACGATTCATGGGCGGCGATCGTCTGGCCAGAGTGTGAGGTGCTCCATGCTTGATAACGACCTTTCCTGCGACATTGCAGAAGTCAGAGCCATAGCTCAAACGCTTGTCTCAATCGACCAGAACGACAGCGAACTCTACAGCCGAGCGGGGCCGTTCCTGATCCGCATACTTGCCGACAAGGCAGGCGCATTGGATAAGAAGTATAATGCGCTGGAGAAAGAGATTAGCGAGCTTCGGCGCAACCAGCGCCCATCCTAACAAGTTTCCGCGGCCTGTGTGTGTGCCGCAGGATGGGGATTTTGATCTCCTCAGGGTTGTTCCCCATCTACCTTTTGCCCGCGTATCGGTCGCGTCTTCTAAACGCGGAACCGTAGAGGATCACGCCAGTTCGAATCTGGCCGCGGGCTCCACCCCCCAGGAAGGCCGGAACACGTTCATCCCCAGCGCGCTCCGGCCAGCAGTTCATACCGCCGCCCTTATGCCCGGCGATATGTCCACGAGTGGTACTCATTAAACTAACGGTCCCACGGCGGACGCACATGATAACACGATTAGCGAGCAATGTATCGCTGATAGACAATCATGTCTTGTGGAGGTCGATGGTCCCGACCGCATCGCGCGCCGGGGGTACGCGTTGCCTGAGAACGCGATGCGGCGGTACCTGCCGTATTCGACAGGCCCACTGTACATGTGGTGATGCGGAAACCAATCAGCAATCAGAATTGCAGTTGGGCATAATAATTGAAGTTCCCGGCCTCACCAGCCAGGAAGGTAATGTGAACTTTTTTCACATTACTACCACAACACGAGGAGCAAGACTGCCCATCGCGGCCACAGTCCGGCCGATAACCATTGCCGTAAAGCTGCGATGGGCAGTTATTCACAGTTATGACAAAGGGAGGAAAACGGCAAAAAAGTCAATGAAAACAATGCTTATGGCGGAGAGAGAGGGATTCGAACCCTCGATACGGTTTCCCGTATACACGCGTTCCAGGCGTGCGCCTTCAACCACTCGGCCACCTCTCCGTCTGCCTTGCTGTCGGGGAAACCGCGTTAAACGGTGAAATCTGACTGCAAACGAGATACCGCATTTTGTCTGGCGCTGGTTATTCGCCAACATGCGGTAGCGGCGCGCAATATAGCCAGAATACGCATATGATCAATAGCTCTTTGCAAGTTTTTACGCCAAATCTGCCGAACCTGTGCAAAGAGTCGCGTTCGTCTCGTAACGCACTGTTTTTAAACAATATATTTGATCGCTTTATTTTGTTGCACGAAGGACTGAGGGACAATGCCTTCCTTAAGTCAGGTTTTGGCGGTATGAAAAGGCACAGGTCGGTGATGTCGGGACGCGCCCGACGCGCTTGAATATGTGCCTGAAGGTCTGGGGCAGGGAATCGTGATCCGATTTGTATTGCGTAGTTTCGCGGTTATTTTTCTGGCGTTGGCGGTTCTCTTCGCCATTCTCGATGGCGCCCGTTCCGTCGGCGCGTCGAAGCTGGTTGCCAAACCACTGCTTTCCATGTGGTCGCGTAATGCGCCGGAAACGCTGGCCGATGCAGAATCGTTCGTGACGCACTATATAGGAGCTACATTCTGGAACGCGGTCTGTGTTCCAGCGCTCGGGCAGCCCGGATGGCTCTTCTTCGGCGTGCTCGCATTGTTGTTCTATGTGATTGGTCATCGGCGCGGACGTCCTCTGGGGCGCTTCACGGCCTGACCGTCCATTCCGCCACAGGGCTACAGGAGGTTGAAGTCTATGAGTTTCCTCGACAGCTATCGCAAGAAGGTACAGATGCCCTCCACGGACGAGGCTTTGCCGGGTCGCGCAATAGCCCTTCCAACGTCGGCAACGCATTTCGTCTCGGGCCATCCGTTGAAAGGCCCATGGCCGGAAGGCTTCAAGCAGATCCTATTCGGCATGGGCTGTTTCTGGGGCGCGGAGCGGCTGTTTTGGCAGGTGCCGGGCGTCTACGTGACGGCGGTGGGTTATGCGGGTGGCATGACGCCCAACCCGACCTATGAAGAAACCTGCACGGGGCTGACCGGCCATGCCGAAGTGGTGCTGGTGGTTTATGATCCGAAAGTCGTGAGCCTCGATGAGCTGCTGACCCTGTTCTGGGAAGAGCATGATCCGACGCAGGGCATGCGACAGGGCAACGATATCGGCACGACCTATCGTTCGGTGATCTACACCTTTGATGACGCGGATCGGGCGGCGGTTGAAAAAAGCCGCGATGCTTATGGGAAAGCGCTGGCAGGGCGCGGTCTCGGCCCGATCACCACGGAAATCGAAGATGCGCCGGTGTTCTACTATGCCGAGGATTATCACCAGCAATATCTGGCGAAAAATCCGAACGGATATTGCGGCCTGCGCGGAACTGGCGTGAGCTGCCCGATCCCGCTGGCACAGTAAAACCGTCTCGAAAAAAAGAATCGCGCGGATTATCGCGCGATTTTCTTATTCATGATCAGCATGCCGGCATAGTGGCCGTCGAGCTTTTCGAAATCCACCCAGCCGATCTGCCGGTAGAGGTCGGGCTTGTCCGTATAGAGATAAGCCTCGCCGTAGCCAAGTTCTGCGGCAGCCTTCTCGATGGCGTCGACAAGGCTCTTGGCGATGCCTCTGCCACGATAGTCCGGCAGAACAAACACGCTGGCCACCCATGGCTTCAGATGTGGGTGCGTTTCCAGATCATTGTCGATCAAAAGCGCAATTCCTGCCAGTTCCCCATCAAAAAGCGCTATGCGTGCAATCTGACCATCGTTGGCCTGCACGAGATTGTGGAAGTCTGTGACGGTCTGTTCCAGCGTTCCGCCGCAAAATTCGCCCCATTCGCCAAAATTCCATGTGGCGCAGGCAGGAATGAGGTCGGGACGGCCGGCTAGGTCGATGATTTCCAGCATTATTTTACCAGTGCGGAGGTTTGGTAACCGGCACATCGGGCGCGGTCTGTTCTTCCAGTTCCAGAAAACGGTCGGTCAGCGCGCCGAGCTTCTTGGAAAGCTGATCGATGAGCTTCCATTGCTCGGCCAGCACGGACGATAATTCGTCGATGGTCTTTTCCTGTTCGGCGACGCGAATTTCGAGCTCGGTCAGGCGTTGGTCCGCGGTCATGGTTGGGTTCCGTCATGTCAAGAATCTCAAGCATGCATCCTAGCAGAGAAACATGTCACTGCGTTAGGATCAGCGCCCCGTTTGCCACTTCATAATGGCGCAGGCGCTTGAGAAAAGTCATGCCGAGCAGGATGTCGGACAGCGCTTCATCGCGCAGCACGATTGCCTCGACATTTTCCACGCGAATGCGCCCGATCTCCACGCTGCTGAGCACAGCGCGCGCTGCCGGTGTTTCGCCATTGGCTGTCGAAACACGATAACGAAAATCGTCGGGCCGCAGCGAAATGCCGATGCGCCGGGCGGTGCTGGCATTGATGGCAACCGAGCTTGCACCGGTGTCAATCAGCCCGCGCAGATTCTGGCCGTTGAAACGGATATCGGTGATGAAATGCCCGCGGCTGTCGGGCGCAATCTGCGCGCTGCGTCCGCTATAGGCGGAAGGGTTTTGCGGGGAGGACGTGGAGGGCGTTGTCGTCGCGGCTTGCTCGACCGTTGCCGACTGGAATCTCTCGAAGAGAACAGGAAAGGCCGTGGCCAGTCCCGCCAATATCAGAACAATAAAGAAAATCCGCGCCATGCTTACCCCGCTTTAAAGGCAGAGTATCCGGCGCGGATTACTGTCTGGTTACGTTTTAGAGCGGTTCCGGTTAAAACGAATCGTGGAACCGCTCTAACTTTTTGTTTTTACGCATTATCCTACGCAAAACCGCTACGCACTTTTGCTGAAAATGCTCTAGCTTATTTCGTGCCGTACATGCGGTCGCCCGCATCGCCGAGGCCTGGAACGATATAGCCCTTTTCGTCGAGGCGCTCGTCGATGGAAGCGGTGTAAACATCCACATCCGGATGCGCCTTGGTGAAGCGCTCGATGCCTTCAGGCGCTGCCAGCAGGCACAGGAAGCGGATATTGGTCGCGCCGCGTTCCTTCAGCTTGTCGATGGCGGCAATGGCCGAATTGGCGGTGGCGAGCATCGGATCGACCACGATGATGAGGCGATTGACGATGTCTTCCGGCGCCTTGAAGTAATATTCGACCGGCTGCAGCGTGTCGTGGTCGCGATAGAGGCCGATATGGGCGACGCGGGCTGCGGGCACCAGATCGAGCATGCCTTCCAGAAGGCCGTTGCCTGCGCGCAGGATCGAAGCGAAGACCAGCTTCTTGCCTTCGAGGATCGGCGCTTCCATCGGCATAAGCGGGGTCTCGATCTCCATGGTGGTGAGTTCGAGATCGCGCGTCACTTCATAGCAAAGCAACAGCGAAATTTCTTTGAGAAGCCGCCGGAAGCTGGCTGTCGAAGTCTCGCGCTTGCGCATGAGGGTGAGCTTGTGCTGGACAAGCGGATGGCTGACGACTGTAACGCCCATGATCTTTCCACTTTTCTTGTTATCGTTTTGAACTTTAGCGGCAGATTGCGCCGGAGAAAACGCGTGGCAAGCGCACACGCACACTTTTATGTCTCTTTGGCCATTTTTCAACGCCGGTGCAAGCTCGTTTAAGGGCCATGATCACAAAAGGGGTAGTGATAAAACGTCTGTGCTTGTATCGTTCGGCACAAGCTTTATATGCATAACCGAAAATCGTTTTCGTCAGACTATTCAAAAGCAGGATGAGCTATGAGCCAGCAGAACGGCAATGCGGACCGCGTGGGCGCAAAAGGCGGCATGGAGCATTCATTCGGCTTCCAGTCGGTTGACGAAAACGATAAGCAGACCCTGGTCAACGACGTTTTCCATAAGGTCGCCAACAAATACGACGTGATGAACGATCTCATGTCGGCAGGCATGCACCGCGTCTGGAAAGATGCGATGATCGCCTGGCTCGCGCCATCGAAGCGCCCGGGCTGGACATCGCTCGATGTGGCTGGCGGTACTGGTGATATCGCCTTTCGCATTGTCGAGGCTTCGGGCCGTCAGGCGCATGTGACCATTCTCGACATTAACGGCTCGATGCTGGGTGTCGGTCGCGAGCGTGCGATCAAGAAGGGCCTTGCCGACAATCTCGAATTCGTTGAAGCCAATGCCGAGGAACTGCCCTTCGAGGATAACAGTTTCGACGCCTATACGATTGCCTTTGGCATTCGCAATGTGCCGCATATCGACAAGGCCCTGTCGGAAGCCTATCGCGTGCTGAAGCCGGGCGGCCGGTTCATGTGCCTCGAATTTTCCGAGGTCGAACTGCCGATCCTCGATAAGGTCTATGACCAGTGGTCGTTTCAGGCGATTCCGCGCATCGGCAAGATGATTACCGGTGATGCGGATTCCTACAGCTATCTGGTCGAATCGATCCGCAAATTCCCTAAGCAGCAGGATTTCGCCGCCATGATCGAAACCGCCGGTTTCGAGCGTGTGAGCTATCGCAATTTCACCGGTGGTATTGCGGCGCTTCATTCGGGCTGGAAGCTTTGATCATGCCTGTCATGAATTCGGGCTTGGATGCAGGGGCGGGCACTATCGCATGAGTAATCTTTCCGCCGCTTTCCGGTTGGCGCGCGCCGGATGGATTTTGACGCGTGAAGGCGTGATCAGTGCGCTTCCCGTAGAAGGGCTTTCCGGTCTTCCGGCTTTCGGTCACAAGATTGCAGGCATGCTGGCGCGTCCGCGTGCGCGACACATGCAGCGTTCAGAGCGCATGTCCCGGGCGATGAACAAGCTTGGCCCATCCTATGTGAAGCTTGGCCAGTTTCTGGCGACCCGTCCGGATATTGTCGGGCGCGATGTGGCTGCCGATCTGGAGCTTTTGCAGGATCGTCTCGACTATTTTCCGCAGGCTGATGCGGTTGCGGGTATCGAAGGGTCGCTTGGTCGCAAGATCGATGATCTTTACCTGCAGTTCGATGCGCCGATAGCGGCGGCGTCGATGGCGCAGGTGCATCCGGCGGAAGTCATGAAGGACGGCAAGCCGACGAAGGTTGCGGTCAAGGTGATCCGTCCCGGCGTTCGCCAGCGTTTTGCTCGCGATCTTGAAGGTTTCTACATGGTTGCGCGCATTCAGGAGCGCCATGTGCCCTTCACGCGCCGCCTGCGTCCGGTTCAGGTTGTCGAAACGCTGCAACAGACCACCCGCATCGAGATGGATCTGCGACTGGAAGCGGCAGCGCTTTCCGAGATTGCCGAAAACATCAAGGGCGATGAAGGTTTCCGCGTTCCGCAGGTAGATTGGGAACGCACCGGTCGCGATGTGCTGACGCTGGAATGGATCGATGGCACCAAGATGTCAGATGTTTCGGCTCTGGCTGCGGCGGGCTTCGATCTGAAGAAGCTTGCCGAAACGCTGATCCAGTCTTTCCTGCGCCACACGCTGCGCGACGGCTTTTTCCATGCCGACATGCATCCGGGCAATCTGTTCGTCGATCCGCAGGGTATCATCGTTGCGGTCGATTTCGGCATCACCGGACGGCTCAACAAGCAGCAGCGGCGCTTCCTGGCAGAAATTCTCTATGGCTTCATCACGCGCGATTATATGCGCGTGGCCGAGGTGCATTTCGAAGCAGGCTACGTGCCGCACACGCATGACGTGGCAAGCTTTGCGCAGGCCATCCGTGCCATTGGTGAGCCGATCCACGGCCAGCCAGCAGAAACCATTTCCATGGCCAAGCTGCTGACGCTGCTGTTCGAAGTGACCGAGCTTTTCGACATGGAGACCCGGCCGGAACTCCTGATGCTCCAGAAAACCATGGTTGTCGTTGAGGGCGTGTCGCGCACGCTCGATCCGCATTTCAATATGTGGAAAGCAGCGGAGCCGGTTGTCGGCGACTGGATCCGCAAGAATCTCGGCCCGCAGGGCATGCTGCTCGACGCCAAGGATAGCGCCTATGCGCTGCTGCATTTCACCCGCAAGACCCCGGAACTGGTGGCGCGTGTTGAACGCGTTTCGGTTGCGCTGGATGATATGGCTGCCAATGGCTTGCGTTTCGATGCAGCGACGGCGGAGGCCATCGGTCGCGCCGAAGCCAAGCATTCGCGCTGGGGTCGCATCGCACAGGTGGTGATTGCAATTGCGCTGGCTGCGATAGCGATTAAGCTCTATATCTTGCTATAAACACACATTTAATGTGACATAACACGTTAAATGTGATTTCATTGATTGCACTTGCAATAAGCCGGTGCAATCAAATGGCCAGTATCACTATCCGTAATCTCGACGATGCCGCCAAGGAAAAGCTGCGTATGCGTGCTGCGCGCAACGGGCGTTCCATGGAAGAGGAAGCACGGCTTCTTCTGACCGGGCTGGAAGAAACTGCGCAGGTTATGCCTGCGCCTGCTGTTCAGAGCAAGGCTGGTGCGTCACTCGCGGGCAAGCGCGTTCTGCTCATCATCGGTGGCGGTATTGCCGCTTATAAGACGCCCGATCTGATCCGCCGATTGCGCGAGCGTGGCGCACAGGTTCGCCCGTTGATGACGGCTGCCGCCCAGCAATTCGTGACGCCGCTGACCATCGGTGCGGTTTCCGCCGATCATGTTTTCACTGATTTGTTCTCGCGAGAGGATGAGCAGGATGTCGGGCATATAAGGCTGGCGCGCGATGCCGATCTGATCGTCGTTGCGCCTGTGACCGCCGATCTGATGGCCAAGATGGCCAATGGCCTGGCTGACGATCTGGCCAGCGCCGTTCTGCTGGCGCGCAAGGTCCCGGTTCTGATTGCGCCTGCCATGAACCCGGCCATGTGGGACAATCCGGCAACCCGACGCAACCGTCTGACACTGGAAAATGACGGCGTGCATTTCATCGGCCCCGAGAAGGGCGAAATGGCGGAAAGCGGCGAAGCGGGAACGGGCCGGATGAGCGAGCCTCTGGCCATCGTGGCGGCAGTGGAAACTCTGTTGTCTCCGCGCGCACTGCCGCTGGCTGGAAAATCCATCGTCATGACGTCCGGGCCGACGCATGAGCCGATTGACCCGGTGCGCTACATCGCCAACCGCTCGTCGGGCAAGCAGGGCCACGCTATCGCAGCTGCACTGGCGCGACTGGGCGCAACGGTGCATCTGGTGTCCGGCCCGGTCACTCTTGCCGATCCCGAAGGCGTCGATGTCATTCATGTCGAGACGGCGCGGGAAATGCAGGCTGCCGTGGAGCGACATTTGCCCGCCGATGCGGCGATCATGGTCGCAGCTGTTGCCGACTGGCGCACGGCCAATGAAGCCGGACAGAAGATCAAGAAGAAGCCGGGAGAAGGCGCTCCAACGCTGGCCATGGTCGAGAACCCCGACATTCTGGCCGGTGTCGGCCATAGCGACAGGCGCCCTGGTCTCGTGGTCGGCTTTGCCGCTGAAACGCAGGATGTGGCCGACAATGCGAGAGCCAAGCTTGAGAAAAAGGGCGCGGACTGGATCGTCGCCAACGATGTTTCCTATGGCGCGGATGGCAGCAGCGTCATGGGCGGCGACCACAACCGCGTGCGGATTTTAAGCCGCTCCGGCATTGAGGAATGGCCGGAAATGAGCAAAGGCGAAGTCGCCGAAAAACTGGCTGCGAAAATTGCTGAACGGCTGATCGACGCGAAGCGCTGACGCATTGGCTGCGGGGAGATTTAGAAGAACTCGTCCAGCAGGCGGTAATAGGTGATCTTGGCGTCGTCGATGGCCGTTGCGCCATAGAGGTCGAGGAAAGGTTTAACCCACTCGTCGCCGAGATTGTAGCGGATGCTCCAGCAGGCGAGTCCCAGATCCTGATGGCGGTCTGCAAGGCCGAGCCTGCCGCAGTCGATAAAGCCGGTGAAAGTGCCGTCGCTTGCCATGAAATTTGGCAGGCAGGCATCGCCATGGGTAACGACAACATCTTCCCGCGACGGTTTCAGGCGGCATAGTTCGGAGAACAAATCTTCGGCGCTGCGGCCTTCGCGCTCATCATCGAAATCATCTTCATCGACCGCACCTGCTTCCACGCGCTTGCGGGCATGTTCAATGCGGTGCGCCAGCCGGTGGTCGAAAGGGCAGGCCGTGGGGTCGACGCTGTGCAGCGCCTTCAAGGCTGTGGCGAGAATGGCGACGATCCGGTCAGGCGTAAGAGTGCCGACAGATGACGCGAGGTCGGACCCGGCAAGGCGCGTCATCAGGAGAAAATGGCGGTCGGCCATCGTCTCAAAAGCGACAACCCTGGGGCAGGGCAGACCCTGTGCGGAAAGCCATTCAAGCCGGGCGCGCTCATCGGCCAGTTCGCTGACCGTGCTTGCCGGTTCGATTTTCAGAACAAGCGGTTCGTGCGCATCATGATCGAGCAGCAGAACATTGGCAGTCGAACGGCCAAGCTCGTCCTGCTGGCTGCTATAACCGGCAAGCCGATGCAGCAGTGCATCGGGCAGGTTTAGAGCAGCCAGAACAGGATCGGTCATAGCACCTTACCGCATCATGCCTTGTCGCGGACCTGATAGTCCTTGATGGTTGCAAAGCGGATGTTCTTCCAGCGCTCGGCTTCGTAATTGAGCGAAAAGCCGTTTTGCGCCAGGAACACCGGATCATTGTCGAGGTCATGCGCAATGTCAGCGCGATGAGATGCGATGAAGCGGTCGAGTTCAGCCGGATCATCTGCCGTAATCCACCGGCAGACCGAGAAGCGCGACATTTCAAAGCCGACCGGCAGCGAATATTCCACTTTCAGACGCTCGGTCAGAACGTCGATCTGGAGCGCACCAACGACACCGACAATAGCCGGAGAACCATCATCGGGCACAAACAGCTGCACGACGCCTTCTTCGGCCATCTGTTGCAGCGCTTCGCGCAGCTTCTTGGCCTTCATTGCATCGTCAAGACGCACGCGGCGCAGAATTTCCGGCGCGAAGTTCGGCACGCCACGGAACAGGATATCCTCGCCCTCGGTCAGCGTGTCGCCGATGCGCAGCGTGCCGTGGTTCGGGATGCCGACCACGTCGCCAGCAAAGGCTTCGTCGGCGATCTGGCGTGAACGCGCAAAGAAGAATTGCGGCGCAGACAGGCTCATCGGTTTGCCGGTGCGCACCAGCTTGGCTTTCATGCCGCGTGACAGCTTGCCCGAGCAAACGCGCAGGAAGGCGATGCGGTCGCGGTGGTTCGGGTCCATATTGGCCTGAATCTTGAACACGAAGCCGGTCATCTTGTCTTCGGTTGAACCGACCATGCGTGTGTCGGCCTGCTGGTCGCGCGGCGAGGGGCCGAAATCGCAGAAGGCTTCGATCAGGTCGCGCACGCCGTAATTCTTCAGCGCCGAACCGAAATAGACCGGCGTCATATGGCCTTCGCGGAAGGAAGCAAGGTCAAACGGACGGCAGACGCCGCGCGCCAGTTCCGTATTTTCCAGCCAGGCTTCACGCTCGTTTTCAGGCAGCAATGCGGCGGCTTCTTCCGGGCCGCTGACCTTGGTCGGCTGCTCTTCATTGTCCTGACGGCGCATTGTATTGTTATGCAGGTCGAACGTGCCTGCAAAGCTCTTGCCGGAGCCGATAGGCCAGGTGATAGGGGCCGTATCGAGCGCCAGCTTTTCTTCGATTTCGTCGAGGATTTCGAGCGGATCGCGCGCTTCGCGGTCCATCTTGTTGACGAAGGTGACGATTGGAATGTCGCGCATGCGGCAGACTTCGAACAGCTTCAGCGTGCGTGGCTCGATACCCTTTGCGGCGTCGATGACCATGACGGCGCTGTCGACTGCGGTCAGCGTGCGGTAGGTGTCGTCTGCGAAGTCTTCGTGGCCCGGCGTATCGAGCAGGTTGAAGATGCAGTCCTTGTATTCGAAGGTCATCACCGAGGTCACGACCGAGATACCGCGGTCGCGTTCGATGTTCATCCAGTCCGAACGGGTCTGAATGCGATCCTTCTTGGCCTTCACTTCACCGGCAAGCTGGATGGCGCCGCCAAACAGCAGCAGCTTTTCGGTCAGCGTGGTCTTACCGGCGTCCGGGTGCGCGATAATCGCGAATGTGCGGCGCTTGGAAACGGGATTGTCAGCAGGCATGAAGAAACTCGTGATGGCGAAATGTTGGACCGCGCAAATATGCGCCGCAAAGATGTTGCGCTGCATCTAGCAGTCATTGGGCAGAATCTCAACAAGCGCCGTGTCCCGCATAGGGCTAGAATTGAAAAAGCGGCACTGAACACGCCGCTTTTATAGAAATGATCAGGATTTTACCGGCTTTTGATGCCAAGACCGAAGGCGATGTAAGTCCAGCCCTGGAAAATCAGATCGATAGCCAGGAAAAGGCCGAGGATGAACAGGCTGTTGACCGGCCATTGAATGGCGATGATAAGGCCGAGCAGCGCTGTGATGACACCACCGGCCACGATCCAGCCCCAGCCGGATGCCGGTTTCGACTTGAAGCCCATCCAGACGCGGAAAAGGCCGGAGCCGAGAAGGGCTGCCGCCAGCAGGAATGTCAGAATGCCTGCCGCCAATATGGGGTTGATGAAGGTGATGACACCCGCTGCCGCATAAAGCAGGCCGCTCAAGAGCCAGAAGAAAAACCGGCCCCAGGTCTTCACGCCGAAAGCATGGATGATTTCGATCACGCCGGCGATCAGCATCATCATGCCGACATAGTAGACCGAAACGACCGTGGCCAGCACCAGATTACCGAAGGCGATGCCGCCCAGAATGAGAAGCGCCACGCCGAGCGCAACGAACCAGCCCCACTTGGATGTCAGCTCTGTCGGTAACACCGGATTGTCGAAATCTTTGTTCGTCGTTGCCATCGAATAACCCTCTTGTCCCTCGAATTGTCGTGACCCAATTTTCGTAACCCACGCAACAATATAAGGCATGCAGAGCGTTTGACCAGCATTGGCAGCGCGTGCCGGTCAGACCAGCCTGTTGGGCGCATGAAACCACGCCTGTTTCAGGCGCAGGCGACCATATCTCTTTGTTTTTGCGCATAAACTAATTCGTGGCGGTTGCACTTTTTTGGCCCGTTTGGCTCTATCTCTTTGCCGTTACACCTGTTTTAATCTCTATCGGCTACATATTTCAGGAACTTGACGCGGGGGCACTGCCGGTTTCCCGGTACTCAATTGTTGTTGGAAAAGTCTGTTCGATGTTCGATCTGGTTTCCCATTATTGGCCGCATATTCTGGCTGTCCTGTCGATTGTGCTGGGCACGATAGCGGCTATTCATGCGACCATGACCAAGGACGAAGTACGCACCGCACTTGGCTGGGTTGGCGTGATCGTGCTGTCGCCCATCGTGGGGGCGGTCGTCTATGCCATTGCGGGCGTCAATCGGATCAGGCGCTCGACACTCACCCAGCAGCGCGCGCAAGGGCATATCGCGCTTTATCACCTCTCGCATTTCGACACGACCAACGATCTTGTGCGCGCCGCGTTCGGGCGACAGTTCGGCGCCATGAAAATTCTGGGCGATGCCGTCAGCCTTTATGATTTCACCAGTGGCAATCGCATCGAAATGCTGGAAACTGGTGATGATGCCTATGCCGCCATGCTGGAAGCCATTGGCAAGGCCGAGCGCAGCATCTTGCTGGAAACCTATATTTTCGACCGCGACGCCATCGGCATCCAGTTTGCCGAAGCGCTGGGCGCTGCCGTCAAGCGGGGCGTGGAAGTGCGGGTGCTGATCGATGCGGTCGGCGCGCGTTACTCCATCCCGAGCATTGTGAGCCTGCTCAAGGAAAATGGTGTGACGGTCGATGTCTTCAACGGCAACATCATCATCGGTCTGCGCCTGCCTTATGCCAATCTGCGCACCCACCGCAAAATCCTTGTCGTGGACGGGCGATACGGCTTTACCGGCGGCATGAATATCCGCGCCGGTTTCGTGCGGGCGATTGCTGGCGATGCGGTGGCAATCGATACGCATTTCCGGCTGGAAGGACCGGCCATTGCCGATCTCTTCCACATCGCTTCCGAGGACTGGCGGTTTGCAACGGGTGAATTGCTGACCGGTGACGCATGGCGCATTGCCGCGCCGGAAAACCCGCCGGGTACAGGTACGCTGGTGCGCGTGGTTGGCTCCGGCCCCGACAAGAATGTCGAAACCAACCATCGCATGATGATGGGCGCTTTCTCGATAGCCGAGCAGCATATCCTCATCATGTCGCCCTATCTGTTGCCGGATCGGGAACTGATCAGCGCGCTGGTCACGGCGGCGCGGCGCGGCGTGTCGGTGGATATTGTCGTGCCGGGGGTCAATAATCTCAAGCTTGTCGATCGAGCGATGCGCGCCCAGTTCGACCAGCTTTTGAAGGATGGCTGCCGCATCTGGCGTGCGGGCGGCGCGTTCAACCATTCCAAGCTGATGACGATTGACGGCACCTGGTCCTATGTCGGCTCCTCGAACATCGATCCGCGCTCGTTGCGGCTCAATTTCGAGATCGATCTGGAAATTCTGGATCGCGATGTGGCGCGTCAGGTGGAAGAACGGATCGGCAAGGTCATCGAGGAAAGCCGACAGGTCAATCTGACCCGTCTCAAGAATCGCCCGTTTCTGGTGCGCCTGATCGACCGGATCATCTGGCTGGGTTCGCCCTATCTATGAGCCGGTTCTGCTTGCGGGTATCTCCGGATTGAGATTGTGCAACAGGTCTATTTATTTTCACGCATTTCCAGACGCAAAACCGTTTCACACTTTTGCTGGAAATGCTCTATCGCCGTCTTCAGGTCGAGATGCGCCTTGATCGGCAGATGGTCGGATGCCATGCGCGCCAGCGGCGTGTTGTGAACCTCCACCGAGGTCACGAGATTATGCGGTGCACCCATCACCCGGTCGAGCGCGAAGACCGGAAAACGTGACGGAAAGCTCGGCACCGCCGTTGCAACGTGGTTGAAGGTCGGCATGAGCGCGGCGAGCGAGGAACGTTTGCCGATGCGCCATTCATTGAGATCGCCGATCAACAGCGTCGGTAGCGTGTCGGCTTCCTGCAAGGCGGTGAGGATGCTTTCCGCCTGCTGCTCGCGGGAGCGTTTCAGAAGGCCCAGATGCGCGGCGATCACGCGCAACGGTCCCGCCGGAAATTGCAGGTCGGCGACAAGCGCGCCGCGTGGTTCCACGCCGGGCAATTTCAGCTGTTGCACATTGCGGACAATGCCCTCGCGAAACAGCAGCACATTGCCATGCCAGCCATGCCCCTTGGGCATTGTGGAGGTGATGGGGACGGGAATGAGGCCGTGGCGGCGTTCCAGCAGGCCAAGGTCGAGAAGCCCCGACCGTTCACCGAAACGCTTGTCGGCTTCCTGCAACGCTATAACATCCGCGTCGATTTCGCTGATGACATCTGCGGTGCGCTGCGGATTGAACTGCTTGTCGATACCGATGCATTTGTGAACATTATAGGATGCAATAACAATATCACCGCCAGTGATATTGGCGTTGAGAGGCCTGAAACCTGGCCTGTTGCGGATCGCCGTCAGGATCGACTTCGATATCCGGTTTGCTTCCTTTTTCTTCTGCACCCTTTTCACCCGTAAGGTCGTCAGTTCAAGATGAATATTTCAAATCTATACTCTTCTATATAGATAGTTTGCTATGCAATTTGAACAGAGCGGCTACGCACAATTGAGTGTTTAGGGCAGATGTTCAGCGGGCAATGAAACGAACCAGCCTGTCGGTCAGGCCGCGATAGGGCGGCTTGATGAGGTCGCTTGGGGCAGGCGCATATTTCGTCAGTATCGGCATGGCCTTGGAAAAGGTCAGGAACCCATCATAACCGTGATACTGGCCCATGCCGCTCGCGCCGACGCCGCCGAAGGGCAGGCTTGTGCAGGCAAAATGATAGAGCGTGTCGTTGATGCAGACCCCGCCAGCAACCACATGGGCGAGGATCGTCTCGATCTCGGCTGTATTTTCGCTGAAACAATAAAGCGCCAGCGGGCGATCATGGCCAAGAACATGGGCAATGGCGTCGTCGGTCGAGCGATAGCTGATGATCGGCAGTAGCGGTCCGAAAATCTCTTCCGCCATGATGGCGCTGGTCGCTTGCGGCTCAAGAATGAGCGTCGGCGTCATGAGGCGCGGTTCGGCGGATGGCGCGAGCAGCTCGACGATGCCTTCGCTCTTGTCCTTCGCATCGGCCAGCAGGCCGGTTAGCCGCTGCAACTGCGCATCGTTGATAATGGTGGTGCGATCTGGATCTGCGGACGCGCCGCCAAAACGAGCCTGCATTTCCGCGCGCAGCAGGGCAATGAACGCGTCGCGTTTGCTGTGGTGGATCAGTATATAATCCGGCGCGATGCAGGTCTGCCCGGCATTGAAGAACTTGCCGTTTGCGATGGCGCGTGCGGCCCGCACCAGATTGGCGTTTTCGCTGACGATGGCGGGAGACTTGCCGCCAAGTTCCAGCGTCACGGGCGTCAGATTGGCCGCTGCTGCTGCCATGATCTTGCGCCCGACGGCGGTGGAACCGGTAAAGAACAGATGGTCGAAAGGCAGGCTGGCAAAGCGGGACGAAAGCGCTGCATCGCCTTGCACCACGGCAACACGATTGTCCGGAAAGACCGTGCTGATGAGTTTTTGCAGAAAGGCCGCCGTTTGCGGCGTGTGTTCGGACGGTTTGATCAGGACATGATTGCCTGCCGCAATGGCGGCCACCAGCGGCGCGAGCGCCAGATTGACCGGATAGTTCCACGGCGCGATGACGCCCACGACACCCAGCGGCACGAAGCGAAGCTCTGCTTTCGCTGGCCATAATTTCCAGCCCGCCTTGCGGCGTTTCGGCTTCATCCAGCGCTTGAGATGATGCAGCGCATCATCGATTTCGGCAAAGACCACGCTGGCTTCGCCAAGCAGGGTTTCATGGGCGGAGCGGTTTCCAAAATCGGCGCTGATCGCCTTCGCCATGTCGTCAAGTCGGGCCGCCAGGCCAGCGCGCAGGCGCTTGAGATCATCGATGCGCTGTTCATAGGGCGGGCGATGCTCCAGCCATGACTGACGCAGACGGGCGAAAGCCGCGTCGAGATTATCGCTCATGGGTGAAATCCTCCGTCGACCGGGCGAACAGGAACTGCGCCACATAATAGGTGGCGAGCACCCAGAACCCGCTCAGCGGAATGTCGAAGCGAAACCGGTCATAGGCCAGCAGCGTGTCGCTGACCATGAAGCACACACCGCCCAATGCCGCCAGCCAGGCGGCATAGTGTTGCGGTGTTTCCGGTTCCGTGCCGGTTGCCCGGCTAAAAGCCTGCGCGGCCATGACGCCGAGAGCCGCAGCATAGATGATGACGGGGATTTTCATGGCCCCCGGCAGGGCCGTCCAAAGGCCGGTAATCACCGCAAATGCCGCAAGCGAGAAGACGACGAAGGCGCCCTTGTTCTGTGCAAAGCGGGTATGGCGCGACAGGGCGTAAATATAGGCGCAATGGGTGATGAGAAAGCAGATCAGCCCGGCCATGAAATAGTCGCCGGGCAGCATCAGGAAAAAGTCGCCAAGGGCCGCGAGGGCAAGGCCGAAGGCCACGGCAAAGCCATAGGATTTCGAGCGCGGCTTACCGGAACAGAGCACTGCCGCCAGCAGGAACAGCGTTGCGGTCGGCTTGGTGAGATAATGCAGCCAGCGCCAGAAAGAGGTCTCGCCATTATAGCTCAGCAGACTGCCCGCGATGGCGCAGACCGCGCAGAACAGGAACAGTCCATAGAGCGTCCGATTCCGCCCGAATTCCAGCAGACCCTTGTGCCGCATCTCAACTCCCCCGATTTATGATGTGGGTTTATTCTTGTGTTGCCGCCGCCTCGCGCCGCCTTTTGCGGCCGATGCGTTCGGCACGGGTGGAAAGCTCCGTATTCCCCTCAAGATCGGTTTGCAGGATCAACCCTTCCTGCTTCAGCCACCGGATAATCTCGCCGAATGCGCGGTCGTAATCGGGCTGTTCCATGGCGGGCCTCTTAGTCGTTCTGCCGAGACAAACAACGCACAATCTATTGCTAACTATTTGTTCTTACGCATATGAAAACACAAAACCATTCCATACTTTTGCTGGAAATGCGTTCCGTTGCAAGGCGGAAAATGTCACCGTCATGAACGCTTCAAATCTTGCCGCTATCAGATAGGCTTTCTGTTTGTGAACCGGGCAAGGTGCGTTTGATGAAGTCTCCGCTTTTTGTTGCAGCATTTTACGCCGTTGTTTCTTTGACGACTGCGGCCTTCGCGCAGGATTTCAAAAAGCCCACGCTGCTTGGGGAGATCGTGCTGCCAACCGGCCTGCAAATCGCAGGCGTCGAGTTCGGCGGCATATCCGGCCTCGACTATGATGCGGCGCACGACATCTACTACGCCATTTCCGACGATCGTTCCGAAAAGGCGCCAGCTCGGTTCTATACGCTCAAGATCGTTGCTGACGAAAAGGGGCTGCACAGCGTCGATATCCTTTCCACCGTCACGCTGTTGAATGCCGAGGGCAAGCCCTTCGCGATCAAGGATGTCGATGCGGAATCCATTCGTTTCCATGCGGGCACCGGCACGCTGTTCTGGACCAGCGAAGGCGACCGCAACGGCAAGCCAGCCGTGCGGGAATCGCGCATCGATGGCAGCCTGATCCGTGAATTTACCTTGCCCGATTATTACATCCCGAATGGCGACGGCACACGCGGCATTCGCGACAACCTGTCCTTTGAAAGCCTGACCTTTTCGCCGGATGGCAAAACATTGCTCGTCGGGCTGGAAAATGCACTGCTTCAGGATGGTGACAAGGCAACGCTGGAAAAAGGCAGTCGCGCCCGCATACTCGCTTTCGATATTCTGTCCGGCGCGGTGAAGGCGGAATATGCCTATGATACGGGCCCGATCTTCACCAAGGCGACCAAGCTGCCCTATTGGAACGACAACGGCATGTCGGAATTTCTCGCCTGGGGTGATGATCTGCTGACGGTCGAACGCTCCTATGCGCATGGCGTTGGCAGCCAGATCAATTTCTACCGCGCGCGTTTTGCCGGGGCGACCGATACTAGCGGCATGGCGACACTCAAGGATGTTTCGCTGACGCCGATGGCCAAGGAAGCTGTCCTGCGGCTGGGGGAAGGTGATTTCGGCCTCGACATCGATAATATTGAGTCGGTCACCTGGGGTCCGATAATCGGCGGCCGTAAAACAGTGGTCATCGCTTCCGATAATAATTTCAATCCGGAACAATTTACTCAGTTTGTCATGTTTCAGCTTGATGAAGAAGCAAATTGAATTCAGGTTCAAGTATAAATCAATTAAGTAAGCATGGCAATTCTTCTAAATAAACCTGCATCAACCCGATGTGGGTTTATACAGCCATAAGCTGTTCAAAATATTGTGTTTTATAAAAATTACAGTCCGGTAGCGAAAATGTGACATCAGACTGTCGTCAAATCGATTATATATTCCAGCTTCGCCTTGGGAGCACTTTCAATCTGGTCAATCAGATTGGTGCTCCTCTTATGTATCTTACGCACATCTTGCCCAAAAACCGTTTCACACTTTTTGGGATGTGCGGTTCACCATTCAAGAGGGAATACATGCTGTCACAAGCCAAGGTAGACCAACTCGGAATTACGATCGATGTGTACCAGAAAGCGGCGAAGCAGTGGGTTGCTTCCGGCATTTATGAAGGCCATCACATCGTCGTCGAAAACCAGACGCAGGGTACCGCCGTCAGCGCATGGCGTGACCGGGCGCTTTCCGTTTCGGATTGCGGAACCGCTCAATAGCATTTGAGTTTGTTTCAAAAGGCGGCCAACGGTTGGCCCGCCGCCAATTTCTTTTCAAAGCCGGGCTGTTACGGTCGATTTTCAGATGACTGCAACAGCCGTTACTATCAAATTCCTTGGGGCTAGCCCCCGCGTTCCTCGAACCCTTCGGCATTACCTTCGTCCACCTTGTGACGCAGATATTGCTTCAGCCGGTTGATATCATCGCTCTGCCAGTTTTCGGCGCCGGTGATGTCACGCCAGGCTTCCAGATAATGCTCAGGGGCATAGACATGTCCATGCCCCATGGGCGCGCTGTCGGCAAATGCCATGTCGACCACCAGTTGCAGCGCGGTCACGATCGGATACCAGCGTAAATCGGCTGATACATCGGGACCGCGCGGCTCTTTCATCCAGTCCGGCTCGCGATAGAACATGCTGCTGTTGAAGAACACGATGGCATCGCTGGCATATTGCAGATAGATCGTGCGCATCACGCCCCATTCGTTGCCATTGCCGGGCGCTTCGCCATTCTGGTTCATGAAGCGCACGAAGGCGCCGTCGCGCACCACGGGCAGCCATTCCGGCGTATCGGCATTGCGGCTGCGCGTCAGCGAACGCCACAGCGCGCTGGGGAAGGGCGGGCCGCTCCACAGGGCGCCATTCAGAGGCGCATCCAATATTTCAAACAGCGATACCGAGCTTTGCGAATTGAAAGCGCCGAGGCTCAGACCATGCAGATAAATCTTCGGTCGTTTGTCGACGGGCAGGCTTTTCCAGTAATCATAGACCGTTTCAAACAGCGCGCGCGCCGACTCCGCGCCATATTCCGGCTGGAACAGCAGCGATAGCGGGCTGTTCAGATAGGAATATTGCATGGCAATGCTGGCCACGTTACCGTCGCGCAAATATTCCAGTCCGATCATGGCGGATGGATCGACCCAGCCCGTACCGGTCGGCACGATGATCACCAGCGCAGACCGGTCGAAACCTTTCTGCCGCTTCAGCTCTTCAAGCGCCTGTTGCGCCCGTTCCTGCGGCGTCCGGCTGACATTGAGCCCGGCATAGACGCGGATCGGGTCCATGGCCGTTCGCCCGGTAAAGGCGGAAATCTCGGCTGCGGTCGGCGCGGTGGCGACATATTCGCGCCCGGCGCGTCCCAGATCCTCCCAGTTGATCAAGGAGGCGGCGCTGCCGGTCTTGTCGGGCGAGGATGGCTGCACGCGGTCCGGCTCCATCAGGGCGTCATAGCGCTTGAAGGACGCATCGAGCGATTTGAAGGCTGTATTGATCAGCACGCCATTGGCGACGGTCCAGATCAGAAAAGCCGTCACCGAGGCCGCAATGACGTTTGCAACGCGCCTTGGCATGATGCGGCGCATCTTCGCCGAGAAATAGCGGCCGATGCGAATGAGGATGCGGGCGATGATCAGCAGCACCAGAAAGACGGCAATGGCAATCGCGGTCAGGGTCGCGGGATAGGCGGAAGGCACCGGCGGCATATCCATGGCCGTGCGGATCGAGTTCTGCCAGCCAGCGGATGAGCGAAGGGCGATCAGCGCCACGGCAAGGCAGACAACGCCCACGACGATTTTCAGGATGGCGCGCTTGCGCCCCTGTATTTCCGGCAGTTCGAGATAGCGCCACAGCGCGCCGAAAAGCACGCCGATGCCATAGCCGATTGCGAAGACCAGCCCGCACAGCGCACCCTGAATGACATAGGTGCGCGGAATAAGGCTCGGCGTCAGAGCTGCGGCAAAGAACAAGGTGCCGAACGCCAGTCCGGTCGCGCAGAATGACGAGGTGCCGCGAAAAAGGGCGAGAACGAAGGCGCGCATCAGCACTTGCTCCAACGGAATTGCTCGTCTTTGGATATAGTTAGCACAAGACAGAGTAAAGGCCGTTGGCAGGATTGCTAATCGCGCTGCAATCTCCGCGAGACGAATCAATTGAGCCGGATTACCAATTGCGAGGGGCTGCTATGCGGCGGTTCTTCGCTCTTCATGGTCAGGGTGCCCACGGCGAATGTTCAGGCTTTGTGAAAGCTAAAGGCCGTGGGGCTGTTTGAACACGGTTTACTACGCCCTGACCGCCACGGCCTATGCGCTGCGCTGCAATCTCCGCGAGACGAATCAATTGAGCCGGATTACCAATTGCAAGGGGCTGCTATGCGGCGGCCCTTCGCTCTTTATGGTCAGGGTGCTCCCGACGAATGTCCAAGCTTCTCTGAAGCCAAAGGTCGTGAGGCCGCCACTACACGGTTACTAACGCCCTGACCGCCAAGGATCGAACAGCAAGACTAGTGCTTGCTTCTATAAGACAAGGAACTCTTTGCCCTTTTTGGTCAGGGTGCCCACGGCGAATGTTCAGGCTTCTTGGAAGCTAAAGGTCGTGGGGCCGGCGCGATACGGTTGCGAACGCCCTGACCGCCAAGGGTCATGAGAAAAGGCTCAGCGCCTGCTTCCCGCGCACAACTGCCGCTGAATATTACTTCATTCTAAAACAGAGATACCGTATGGTTGCTGCGGTTATCCAGCCATCGATTTCGCTTGTTTAACAGTGCGTTGCGACCATCCGGCAGAAGCCTGTCGCGTGACAGATTTTGCATGTGACAAGCTGCCAGAAATCCTCTACGCCTAGTGATGGACCGCTACGCGGCGGTCTGGGGTGTCGTAGCCCCACACTGTATGGCTGGTGTCGCCAAAAGATGCCGAACCTTCGTCCTTTATGGTCAGGGTGCCTGCGACGTATGTCCAGGCTTCTCCTGAAGCTAAAGGTCGTGGGACCGTTACAGTGCGGTTACGAACACCCTGATCACCAAAGATCGAAGGGCACAGCGCGGGGGCGTACCGCGAGAGTGCACCGGGTGGAGACCGATCGTGACGAAAATGCTCAGTTTCTATGCAATCACCGATGACAAGATGACGGAATGGGATGACGTGTTCTTTGTGGACTTGGCAGAAGCCGAAGCTGCAATACAGAGGACACTGAAAGAATCCGAAGACCAGTTCGTCTTCTGGCCCCGTCCTATACGATGCCCCACGGCTCTTTACCTTGAGCGCGTCAGCGTTCCGTTCACCGAGGAAACACTGTTTGCCTTGCTGAATAATAAGGGGCCGCTCAGCGTTTTTGCGGAGCGGGAAGTCCTCAACGTGTATCCCACGAACGGGCGGACCTGGTTGGGGTCGAGCTTCTGCCCTTAGAGCGCCGATCTGATTGAATCAGATCGGCGCTCTAAGCTCTTTCCACTTGAAGCATAATCTTATCGATCCTCGTTTCACTCCGGTCGGATTATGCTCTTAGAGTACATCAGCAGGGGCGCCAGTCGGTCCTGCTGTTTTCCTGCCAGCCGCATTTGTGCAGCAGCGGCGTGTCGTCGGTGAAGCTCGGCCAGCCGACGCATAGATAAAGGCTGAAGCGCCAGTTCGTCGGCACGTCGAAAAGCCGTTCCATGGCCACCGGGTCGAGTATAGACACCATGCCGACACCAAGGCCCAGCGACCGGGCGGCGAGGTTGAGATTTTGCACGGCCATCGCCGTGCTTTGCTCCAGCGTGGAAGCCATCGACTGTCGCCCGAGGCCATGCCCTTCCGCCGGTTCCGTTTCCGTGAAAATGGCAAGCTGCAACGGGGCGACGGCAAGCCCCTCCAGTTTCAGGTCACGATAGGCCTCGGCGCGTGCGCCGTCGTAAATCTCTGCTGCTTTGCGGTTGGCCTGCCTGAAGGCATCATGGACCGCCTGACGCTTCCCAAGGCTTTCCACGGCGAAGACGCGCCAGGGCCGCGCATTGCCGACAGAGGGTGCATAATCCATCGCCTGCCGCAGTGCTTGAATCATCGTTTCGTCTATCGGATCGCTGCGAAAATGACGAACATCCCGTCGCCATTTCAGAAGCTCGAAAAAGGCGTCGCGATCAGCGTCGGTGAACTGCATATCTGTTTTCCTGAAGCTCAGGCCGGGCTTTGGCCGCACGGGGCATGCACCAGGCCCGGATAGCAAAAAAGCCCGCTTGCGCGGGCTTTTTGGGGTGCTTCTGAACCTTGGTAGTGGTCCGAAGACTTAGGAATGGTGCCCAGAAGAGGACTCGAACCTCCACGCCCTTGCGAGCGCCAGCACCTGAAGCTGGTGCGTCTACCAATTCCGCCATCTGGGCGACGAGGACCCATCTAAGGGGTCAGCTTGCCTCTGTCAATCGCGTTTTCGAAATTCAGTGAGCTTTTTTTCAAGCTGTCCGTTTTCCGTGTTGAAAACGCCATCGGGCGCGGTGTCGCGCCCGATAAAATTGGTGCCAACTGTGTGTCAGGCTTCCAGAATTTCCTTAGAGGCCACAGTCGAATCAGCATTAAGCCGGTAAATGATCGGCACGCCGGTATTCAGTTCCTGCTTGAGAATCTGTTCCGGCGTCAGGCCGTCGAGCGCCATGATGAGCGCGCGCAGCGAATTGCCGTGTGCAGCCACCAGAACGCTCTCGCCGCGCAGCACATGCGGCTGGATCTGATGCAGATAATAAGGCCAGACGCGCGCGCCCGTATCCTTCAGGCTTTCGCCGCCCGGAGGAGGCACGTCATAGGAACGGCGCCAGACATGGACCTGCTCTTCGCCCCACTTGGCGCGGGCATCGTCCTTGTTGAGGCCGGAGAGATCGCCATAGTCGCGCTCGTTCAGGGCCTGATCGCGGATCGTTTCAAGGCCGGACTGGCCCAGCTCATCCAGAATGTGCTGGCAGGTGGTCTGTGCGCGGCTCAGCACCGACGTATAGGCGATGTCGAACTTGAGGCCCGCAGCCTTGAGGCGCTGGCCTGCGGCCTTGGCTTCGGCATGGCCCTGTTCGGTCAGGCCCGGATCGCGCCAGCCGGTGAAAAGATTCTTCAGGTTCCATTCGCTTTGGCCATGGCGAACCAGGACGAGAGTACGAGACATATGCAATGCTCCGTTGGTGGGTAAATCAAAGCGCATCCCGAAAAGTGTGAAACGGTTTTCGGAAAAGATGCGCGTTCAAACAAAATAGTAGAGCGCCGATCTGATGAAATCAGATCGGCGCTCTAGTCACTCAGCCCGAGCACGTCGAGCATGGAATAGAGGCCGGGCTTCTTGCCATAAGCCCAGAGTGCAGCCTTGACCGCGCCGCGTGCGAAAATGGTGCGGTCCTCGGCGTGGTGCGACAGCACAATGCGTTCGCCGGGGCCTGCCAGAATCACCGAATGGTCGCCGATCACCGAGCCGCCGCGCAGCGTGGCAAAGCCGATGGTGCCTTCCGTGCGGGGGCCGGTATAGCCATCACGCGACCGCACGCTGTTGTCTTCAAGGCTGATGCCACGGCCTTCTGCTGCCGCTTTGCCGAGAAGCAGGGCGGTGCCGCTTGGCGCATCCACCTTGTGCTTATGGTGCATCTCGAGAACTTCGATGTCGAAATCCTCCGGACCGAGCGCCTGTGCAGCCTTCTGCACCATGACGGCCAGCAGATTGACGCCGAGGCTCATATTGCCTGACTTGACGATGGTGGCATGGCGGGCGGCGGCGCGGAACTTCTCTTCGTCTTCTGCCGCGCACCCGGTGGTGCCGATGACATGGACGATACGGGCCTGTGCAGCTAGACCGGCAAAGGCGACGCTGGCGGCGGGGCTTGTGAAGTCGAGCACGCCTTGCGCCTTGGCGAAGACCGGCAGCGGATCATCGGTGATGGTGACGCCAAGTGCGCCGACACCGGCCACTTCACCAGCGTCCTTGCCGATCAGCGGCGAGCCGGGGCGCTCGATGGCGCCAGCGAGTTTGGCACCATTAATCGACTGGATCGTCCGGATGAGGGTCTGGCCCATGCGGCCACCGGCGCCGACGACGACGAGGCCCATTTCGCTGTTTTGGCTATCCGGTTCACCGGTCATTCTGTCCTCCTGTGCCCGCTGGCACATCATCCGCAGTCAGTTCTTCGATTGTCGGTTCGGTCATATTATCAGCGCTGCCGCTCTGCAATTGATAGAAGCGGGCATAGACACCGTTCGGTATGGCAATCAGCGCGTCATGACGGCCTTCTTCCACCACGCGTCCCGCTTCCATGACCACGATACGGTCGGCATTGACGACCGTGGACAGGCGATGGGCGATGACGATGGTGGTGCGGCCCTTCATGATCGTTTCCAGCGCCTGCTGGACGCGCTTTTCCGATTCGTTGTCGAGGGCAGACGTTGCTTCATCGAGAAGCAGTACCGGCGCCTTGCGCACGATGGCGCGCGCAATCGAAATGCGCTGGCGCTGGCCGCCTGAAAGCGTCGCGCCGTTTTCGCCAATCGGCGTGTCATAGCCTTGCGGTTGTTGCAGGATGAAATCATGCGCATGGGCAAGCTGGGCTGCCTTGACGATTTCTTCTTCCGTCGCGTCCGGGCGTCCATAGCGGATATTGTCGGCAATGGTGCCTTCAAACAGGTAGGGCTGTTGCGACACATAGGCGACGGCGTGGCGCAGCGAGCGCTTGGTGACCTTGGAAATATCCTGTCCGTCGAACAGGATCGTTCCCTTGTCGAGATCGTAGAACCGCTGCACGAGATTGATGAGCGTTGACTTGCCCGCACCCGATGCGCCGATGATCGCCGTGGTTTCACCTGCCTTGGCGACAAAGCTGACGCCATGCAGAACCGGCGCAAGCTCGCTATAGGAGAAATACAGGTTCTCGAACTGGATTTCGCCGGGGCCGGGGTTCAGCGCCACTGCATCGGCGGCATCGCGCTGGTGCGGCTTGATATCCAGCACTTCATAGATCATGCGGGCGTTGACAAGCGCCTTTTCCAGCCCGACCTGAAGGCGGGCAAGACGGCGCGCCGGATCATAGGCCAGCAGCATGGCGGTGATGAAGGCGAAGGTCGCGCCGGGCGGCTGATGGTCGAGAATGGCGCGATAACCGCTATAGGCCAGCACGCCGGAAACGGCGAAACCGGCCAGTATTTCCGAAATCGGCGTCGTGCGTTCCGACACTTTGGCGATCTTGTTGCTGCGTCCTTCCGACATATCGATCAGATTGCCGATCTTGGCGCGCAGCTGGTCTTCCATCGTGAAGGCCTTAACGACTGCCATGCCCTGCACGGATTCCTGCATGGCGCCGAGAAGATGCGAATTCAGATGCACGAGATCGCGCGTGACCGAGCGGATGCGGCGCGAAATATAGGCGACGGCCAGAATGAGCGGCGGGCCGATCAGGAAGATCGCGACCGACAGCATCGGGTCCATGTAGAACATCATGGCGACCAGACCGATCAGCGAGATGAAATCGCGCGCAATCGACGAAATCGTCATGTTGAGCAGGTCGCGGATGCCGGAGACATTCTGGTTGATCTGCGCCGCCAGATGACCGGAGCGGGTGTCGTTATAGAAGTCGAGGCCGAGCTTCATCAGATGGTCGAAAATACGCTTTTGATAGCGCGCGACCAGATTATTGCCGATCTTGGCAAGCTCGACGGCCTGCACATAGCCGGAAAAACCGCGCAGGATGAAAATCGCCAGCAGCGTGCCGCAGATGACCCAGATCAGGGGCAGGTTCTGCTCATAGAAGATCTTGTCGATCATCGGCTTCATCATATAGGCGAGCGCGGCGTTGGATCCGCCGACGATCAGCGATGCGATGATGGCGATGATATAGTTCTTCTTATATTCACCGATATTCTCCGACATCATGCGCCGGATTACGCGGGTCGCTTCGCCCGTGTCGATTTTCTTCTTTTTCTTCTTGAATAAGCTCACGTGCAAAAGCGCTTCATTCCTGAGCTCGGTATGTCCGAGACTGCCGTTGAAAATGCGTTGGTATTAAAACCAAAAACGCGGCGGTGAAAAGGCCGAAAGCCAATTCCCCGCCGCGTTTCTATAGCCTTATGTGGCTTAATTATCCATCCCGTGACCGTCGATTTCAGGCGCGGTGAGGTTCAGCCGATGCGCCAGCGGCGTCCATCCGTCGAGACTTCGAAGCGCGAAGGTGCGCAGGCAAAAGCCGACAGGCCGCTCAAAGCCGCCAGCGGATAGGTGATCACATGGATCGGAATGTCGTGCATGATGGCCTGATGCGGCGCCTTGTCCTCGAAGGCCGCACGGAACGCACCCGCCCGCAAAGCAGGCAGAATGCGCTGCGGAATGCCGCCCGACAGGTAAACGCCGCCATGCGCCATGAAGACAAGCGCCATGTCGCCCGCCACGCGGCCAAGATAGGTCGCAAACAGGTCGAGCGTTTCGCTGGCTTGCGCATTGCTGCCATCGAGACCGGCGGAGGTGATGTCGGCGGGCGTCTCCAGGGTCGGGGTGACGCTATCGGCGATGCAGATCGCCACATAGAGATTTTGCAGGCCGCGTCCGCTCAGAATCTGTTCGGCAGAAACGCGCCCGTCGATCTGCTCGATATGCGGGAAAATCTGATAGTCGCGTTCGCTGCGCGGGCCGACATCGACATGACCGCCTTCACCGGGAACCGGTACCCACGCCTTGCGGGTGCGCACCAGACCGGCCACGCCGAGGCCCGTGCCCGGGCCGAGCACGACACGGGTTGCGATCACCTCTTCCGGCTTGCCGCCGATCTGCTCCATATGATGGCCTTCGAGCGACACCACGGCCAGCGCCTGCGCCTCGAAATCGTTGAGCACGGTTACGTCCTTGAAGCCCAGATCGGAGATCAGCTTCTTCGGGCGCACAACCCAATCGCAATTGGTGAGGTCGATTTCATCGCCTTCGACGGGGCCTGCAATGGCCAGAATGACCGAGCGCGGCTGTAGCGACGTCTGGTCGAGAATGGCCGTCTGAATGGCTTCATCGATGGTCGCATAATCCGCCGTCTGAAGAACCGGGAATTCCTTCGGATCGGAATTGGCATCGACAAGGATTGCAAAGCGGGCATTGGTGCCGCCGATATCGCCGACGAGGACTGGAAACTGGAAACTCTGTTCGGCGTCGATCATGGCCTGCATTCTCTCTCCCTGCCGTTTCTTGTGCCCTTTGGGTGTTGGGGGGGCTTACCCATGGGCTGTTATATTTCTTCGATTGTATCAGTCTAAAGCTTTGATCAGCTTTTCTGCCGTGGCGCGGTTCAGCGCCATTGGTATGTCGTAGACGCTGCCGAGGCGGGTCAGCGCCTTGACGTCCACGTCATGCGGAAGTGGCGACAGCGGATCGATGAAGAAGATCAGCACTTCGACGGTGCCTTCCGCAATCATGGCGCCGATCTGCTGGTCTCCGCCGAGCGGGCCGCTTTTGACGCGCTGGATCGTCAGCGAAGGGCAGGCATCAAGGATCAGCCCGCCGGTCGTTCCCGTCGCCACAATATCAAAACGCGACAACGCCTTTTCATGCGTGCGCGCAAAGGCGACCATGTCGTCTTTCTTCAAATCGTGGGCGATCAATGCGATGCGCAGGCGCTCTGTCATGAAATTGATAACCTTGTCATCAAGCTCTAAATCGTTTGAAACCTATAGCTGAGCCTTAGGCCGGTGAAAAGAGGGCTTAGAGAGAATGCCCCGCCGTCAAACGACGGGGCACGATGTCTGATTACTGCACGCCATAGGTGACGTCGGCAACCGAATTTGGTGCAGGACCGGCCAGCACGGCAGCGCAGGCCTTTGGAAGATCAGACACCATGACGGGGCGCGGCTTCTTCGGCGGTTCCTTTGACGGCTTGGCTGGCTTCCACGGTTCATCGGTGAACCACCAGGCAAGCGACTTGTCGCAGCCGTCGCCAGCCGCCACCTTGGGCTGCGACTTGCATTGCGGCGAGCCGGGCTGGCAGGTCAGGCGCACATGGAAATGGTAGAAGTGACCCCAATAGGGGCGAACCTTGCCAAGCCAGCTTCTGTCGCCGGTCACCGTATCGCAGAGCTGCTTCTTGATGCCCGGATGCACGAAGATGCGCTCCACTTCCGGATAGCTCGCGGCATGTTTGATCAGCGCCGTGCGGGCAGGGGTCCATTTCTTGGGATCGACATAAAGTGAATCCCCTTTCAGCATCGATACGGCGGAAACGCTTTCGCGTTCGGCATCCGTGAAGCGCTTCTTGGGCATTGGTGTCAGCCAGATATCAGCATCGAGCCCTACCTGATGCGAGGCATGGCCGGTTAGCATCGGACCGCCGCGCGGCTGGGAAATATCGCCGACGAGCAGGCCCGGCCAGCCATCCTTGGCGGCATCGCGGGAGAGTTTTTCCAGCAAGCCGATCATGCGCGGGTGGCCCCAGCGGCGATTGCGCGACAGGCGCATGACCTGCCAGTTCGGACCGTCTGTCGGCAGCGCAACAGCGCCTGCGAGACAGCCCTTGGCATAAAAGCCGATCGATTGCGGCGATTGCGCCAGCACGGGCATCTTTTCCGCTCCGAAAGCCTGCTTGGCTGGCATGTCATCCGCCATGGCCATAGGCACGAAGTCAGGCGCGATCATCGTTGCCAGCGAGGCAATGAGGATAAATTTCTTCAGTTTGTTTGCGATCATGGGGCAATTCCATGGTTTGCCAAAGGGCGCTGTGACTGCGAATCAAACAGCAAAGCTACGGGCATTATGCTGTGTGAAATGCAGGCCAGCAATGCCGGTCGGCTGTTTGTGCCAACCGACCGGCATTTGGATCAGCTCCGTTGCAGCCTTGCAAGCATGGTCAGGACCACAAGGGGCGCGACTGTGCAGAATGCGATCAGCGGCCAAGCCGTTTCGCCGGGCAGCAAAATGACGAGCGCTGTTCCTGCCAGACTGACCATCAGGCTCTGTATGCAGAAATAGAGAGCGACAGCCATGCCTGCACTGTCGTCGAAAGCTGCCAAAGCGCCGTTTGCCGTCATGGATGCGGTCAAAACAATGCCGATGGCAGCCAGCCACATGGGTAGTATCAGGCTGGCGAAGGATGGTTGCAGCAGGTTTTCGGTCAGGAGCAAAGCCAGCGCGCTGGCAAGGAGCACGACCATGCCGAGCGCCACGCTTTTTCGTACACCCGACTTTCGGGTGTAAGATGACAGAAGGCGCGTGGCGGCAATCATCACCATGGCAACGCTTGCAAATGCCAGACTGAATTCCGTCTCTCCAAAGCCGCCTCTTTCGATCAGGATGCGCGGTGCCGTGGAAAAGAAAACAAAGAAGGTACCCATCGCCGTGCCGAAGCCCAGCGTGTAGGTCCAGAACGTAAAATCCTTCAATATTTTCAATGCGCTAAGGTGGTCAGCGTCATTGCGGTCAGGGCGTGTTTCCGGCCAGAGGCGGAACGCCCGCCATGTTGCGACAAGGCCAAACACGCCGAGCGCTATGAAAATCGCGCGCCAGCCGAAACCGCTGGCAATCAATGCGCCAGCGACGGGGCCGATGGCCGGAACGAAGGACAGCATGGCGCTGAACAGGCCGTAGATTGTCGCGCCTTCCGGGCGGTCGGCATAAACATCGCGCACCGTGGCAAAGGTTGCAACGAGTGCGGCTGAGGCGCCGACCGACTGGGTGAAACGCAGGGCGATGAAAACGGTGGCGCTATCCGTCGCCGCCAGCGCAAAGGAAGAAAGCACAAAGACGGCACCACCGCCCAGCAGCACCGGCTTGCGCCCGATGCGGTCGGACAAGGGACCGAAGACGAGTTGCCCGACACCCAGCATCACCATGTAGAGACTGAGTGTCAGTTGCACCATGGCAGGCGTGGTTTTCAGAATTGCCGGCATGGATGGAACCACCGGCAGGTAGATATCCATGGCCAGCGAGGCGAGGATGTCGAAGGGAGCCATCAGCGCGAGCGCGAATGGCAAAGTGAAGCTCCAGGATGGAGTTTTCTGATGATCAAATGGCATGACAAAGCATCCGCTCGAAGACAATCGGGCGGCAATCTGCCTGCAATGGAAGACGTTGGTCCGGGACAGATGCCGCAACAGGTTGGAAAAGCTGTTGCGGCTTATTTATCTGCTGACTTGCTGTTACCCATCGTTATGTCCCGGTTTGGAATTTGCGTCAGGGCGTTTTACCCGAAGGGGTGCACGCGTGCAATCAGCGCCAGTTTCCGTCCTTCCACATGGCCGAAAAGGCGGTCTTGTAGTCGGGATAGGCGAATGTGTAGCCCAGTGCCTGAATGCGCTGATTGGAGACACGCTTGTTCTCGCCATAGAAGGAGCGCGCCATCGGTGTCAGCTCCGCGTCTTCGAAGGCCACTTCCGGTGGCGGCGTGACGCCCATCAGCTCTGCCGCATAGGTGACGACATCCTGCGGTGGCGATGGCTCATTATCGGTGATGTTGAAAATACCGCCCGTATCGGTGCCCGCGAGAAAGCGCAAAGCGCCGGCAATGTCTTCCACATGGATGCGGTTGAAAACCTGATCCTGCTTGACGAGACGTCGCGCCGTGCCGCGCTCCAGATTGACGAAAGCATTGCGACCCGGGCCGTAAATGCCGGACAGCCGCAAGATCGCCAGCGGCGTTCCGTGCCTCTCGCTCAGGCTTGTCCAGGCTTGCTCTGCCTCGACGCGTTCGAGGCTGCGGCGCGAAACCGGCTTGCAGGGTGTGGTTTCATCCACCCATGCGCCCTTGTGATCGCCATAAACACCGACGGTCGAGAGATAGCCGATCCAGCGAATCGTATTGTCGGGACGGCGCAGCGCTTCTTCGACCCATGCAAGCGCCGGGTCGCCCGCTTCGCCGGGCGCAATCGAAATCACCACATGGGTTGCCTTGGCGAGTCGCTCCAGAAGTTCGGGCGAGGGCGTTTCACCATCGAACAAAACCGTCGAAATGCCGGATTTCTCAAGAGTTGGGAATTTTTGCTCGTGCCGGGTTGTCCCGTCAATGCGCTCTACTTCTCCCGTCATCCGCTTGGCAAAGGCTTGTGCCGAATATCCGGCTCCGAACAGGAAAATGCGCATGTCAGACTGTCTCCGTATTCCACTCTTTCTGTACCGTAGCATCCTCTTCGGCGGAGGCCAGACGTTTTTGCAAGGCATCGACATGGCCCGGCTCGGCCAGCTGCTTCAAGGCCCAGACTGCCGCCCCGCGCACGACAGGCGCGGCATCGCCAAGCAGCGTCTCGATCTGCGGCAACAGCGTTGCATCGCCCGAATTGCCCGCTGCGATCAGCACGTTGCGGATGAAGCGGTCGCGCCCGATCCGCTTGATTGGCGAACCGGAAAAAAGCGCACGAAACGCCGGATCATCAAGCGCCAGCAGGTCGCTCAGACGTGGCGCTTTCAGATCGTCGCGCGCCTTCAGCTTCATTTCGCTGGTTGCCTGCGCGAATTTATTCCACGGACAGACCGAAAGGCAGTCGTCGCAGCCATAGATGCGGTTGCCCATGGCCTTGCGAAACTCCGCCGGAATAGGGCCCTTGTTCTCAATGGTGAGATAGGAAATACAGCGGCCTGCATCGATGCGGTAGGGCGCCGGAAAGGCCTTGGTGGGGCAGGCGTCGAGACAGGCGCGGCAGGAGCCGCAATGATCGTGATCCGGCTCATCCGGCGCGATTTCCGCTGTGGTGAAGATCGAGCCGAGGAACAGCCAAGAACCAAGCTCGCGGCTGACCAGATTGGTGTGCTTGCCCTGCCAGCCAAGCCCGGCGGCTTCCGCCAACGGTTTTTCCATGACAGGCGCGGTATCGACGAATACCTTGACGTCCTGCCCGGCGCGCGCGGCAAAGCGGCTCGCCACATGCTTCAGCTTGCCCTTGATGATGTCGTGATAATCGCGGTTCTGCGCATAGACCGATATGGCTGCGCGATCCTTCTGATCGAGTACAGCCAGCGGGTTGGTGTCTGGCCCGTAATTCATGGCCAGCATCATGATGGAACGGACTTCCGGCCAGAGCACGCCGGGATTGGCCCGGCGTTCTTCGGTCTCTTCCATCCAGAGCATGTCGGCGTGATGGCCATCGGCAAGATATTGCCGCAGGCGTTCAGGCGCCTGTGGAATAGCATCCGGTGTGGTGAAGGCGACAGCGTCGAAGCCCACGGCTTTGGCTTCTTCGATGAGGAAGCGCTTCAGCCTGTCTGCCTTTGTCTCAGAAGTCGAGGTCGCCATAATGGGCCACCGGGGCAAGCCCGCGCACGCGATCGGACAGAAGCGGGCGGAAAGCGGGACGCGACTTCATCCGCGCATACCAGTCGCGCGCGGCACGGGTTTCGCCCCATTCGATTTCACCGAGATAATCGAGTGCCGAAACCGCAGCTGCGGCGGCCATGTCGGCATAGCTTGGATGCGCGCCTGCCAGCCAGTCGCGGGTGGCGGCCAGCCAGTCGATATATTTCATATGCTGGCGAATATTGGTGCGGGCTGCGCGGATCGCGGTCGAATCCGGCGCGCTGCCGCCCATTTCAGCCGCCATCTGCAATTTATAAACGCGCTCTCGCGTGATGTGGCGGGTGACTTCGTTTTCGAATTTCAACAGGAACCAGTCCACGAGGCGGCGCACTTCGGCGCGCTCCATCGGGCTTTCCGGCAGGAGACGACGGCTGCGCTTCAATGCACCCCGCGTTTCGTCGAGATATTCGGCGATCACTGTTGCGCCGACGACCGGCAGATCGTTTTCCGCCAGCAGCACGGGCAAGGTGGCAGCCGGGTTCAGCGCCAGAAATTCCTTGCGGCGCGACCACGGCCTTTCCTCGATCAGTTCCGCTTCCACGCCATATTCGCCGAGGATAAGCCGCACATAACGTGAGCCTGAAGACATGGGATGATGAAACAGCGTAAGCATGATCGACGCGGTACTCTCGACTGACACAGCTTGAATTGAACGTCCGGAGATTGGTACGGCGGCTGGCGTTTGCCCATGCAGCAGGCTATTTCTGCTGCCAAGCGATTCGACGCCGCCTCAACGGAATATAAAGTCTATAAGACCTATGTTTGCGGGAGACAAGCAATCGCTGGAAGTGCCCGTTTTAGTCGCCACAGCCGCTAATGCGAGCCGGTTCAGATGCCATCATCGTGCCAACCATTCTAAGGTACTGACTTCATGGATATTTTTAATCTGCTGGAAGCCGCGTTTCTCGGTCTCATCGAAGGGTTGACCGAGTTTATCCCGGTTTCGTCCACCGGGCATTTGTTGCTGGTCGGTCATTTTCTGGGATTTGAATCCACAGGAAAGACGTTCGAGGTGCTGATCCAGCTCGGCGCTATTCTGGCCATTCTGACCGTTTATTCGGCGAAATTGCTGAAGCTCCTTGCGGATTTTCCGCGTGATGCGCGCACGCGTCATTTTGTCTTCGGTATTCTGGTCGCCTTCCTGCCCGCTGCTTTCATCGGTGCGGCTGCGCATGGCTTCATCAAGAGCGTGCTCTTCGAAACGCCGATCCTTGTCTGCATCATGCTGATCGTCGGCGGTCTGATCCTGCTCTGGGTCGACCAGCTCAATCTGAAGCCGCGCTATCATGATGTGATGGATTATCCGCTGCCAATGTGCCTTGCCATCGGCTTCATCCAGTGCCTCGCCATGATCCCCGGCGTGTCGCGTTCGGGTTCCACGATTGTCGGTTCGCTGCTGCTGGGCGCGGACAAGCGGTCGGCTGCTGAATTCTCGTTCTTCCTCGCCATGCCGACCATGGCCGGAGCCTTCGCCTACGATCTCTACAAGAGCCGCGACATGCTCACGATGAATGATGGCGCACTGATCGCTGTCGGCTTCGTGATGGCTTTCATCTCAGGTGTGTTCGTCGTGCGCTATCTGCTCGACTATGTCTCGCGCCATGGCTTCAAGCTCTTTGCCTGGTGGCGTCTGATCGTCGGCTCCGCTGGCCTAGCCGCTTTGTTGATTTGGGGATGAGCAAAAGAAAAGGGGCCTCGCGGCCCCTTTATTCATTCCGACTATCGATATCTCACGCAAAACCGGTCTTGGTGTACTGACCGGCCACGCGGTAGCGCCAGAGATAGGCTGGGAGCACGGCGTCGACGCCTTCCGGCGTAATGCCCATGCCCTGCAAGGTGCGGCTTTCCTTGATGGCTGCTTCCGAAACGACATTGTCGGATTTCAGGAGCGTCACCTGATCGTTGGTGATCGGCGGGTTCGGCAGCAGGCTGAGAACCGAAGCCTGCAGGCGGGCGACCCACCAAGGCAGCGAAATGAGAACGCGCTTGCGGTCGACGACGCGCAGCATGTCCTTCATCCAGTTCTTGAACGGCTGTACATCCGGGCCGCCGAGTTCATAGACGCCACCCGGCATCAGCTTGCCATCAACGGCGTGGGCAACAGCTTCCGCGACATCGCCGACATAGACCGGCTGGAGCTTCGTTTCGCCACCGCCGATGACCGGCAGGAAGGGCGAGAAACGCGCCATATTGGCGAAGCGATTGAAGAAGCGGTCTTCGTGACCGAAAATGATCGACGGACGCAGGATAACGCTTTCCGGCAGCGCAGCGAGAACGGCGTTTTCGCCTTCAGCTTTGGTGCGGGCATAATCCGAAGCCGAATTCACATCGGCAGCGAGCGACGAAATGTGGGTCATCGGAATGCCAGCGGCCTTGGCAGCTTCGGCAATGTTCTTCGCGCCCAGCACCTGAACCGTGTTGAAACGCTGGCGGCCGCTTTCTGCGAGAATGCCGACGAGGTTCACGACATGGTCGGAACCCTTGACGACCAGCTCGACCGAAGCGCGATTGCGGACATTGGCCTGCACCATCTGGATCTGCCCGACATTGCCGAGCGGAGCCATGTAATAAGCCACTTCGGGCTTGCGCACGGCAACGCGCACACGATAGCCACGCTTGGTGAGACTTGCTACGACCGCGCGCCCGACAAAGCCGGAGCCGCCGAAAACGGTGACCAGTTTCGGCCTGTTGTGGACTTCGTTCGGTTCGGTCTTCATCCTAAACTCCTGCATGAAAGCCAGTTGGGCCGCTTGCGAGCAGCAGCCGCAATGCGTCTGTATTGCCGGTGATTTATCGCCTTTTTGCCACAAGGCAAAGGGGACTTGTTGTCACGATCATGATAGCGGGGCTTTTTCCCGTAATTAAAGCGCAATAGAGCTTTGAGATTCCGCTGCTTGCTGTTAAATCGCGCGCATGAGCACACCACTTGACCATATTCGCAATTTTTCGATCGTCGCCCATATCGATCATGGCAAATCGACGCTGGCCGACCGCCTCATTCAATTGACTGGCGGTCTGGATACGCGCGAGATGAAGGATCAGGTTCTCGACTCGATGGATATCGAGCGCGAGCGCGGCATCACCATCAAGGCGCAGACCGTCCGTCTCACCTATAAGGCGAAGAACGGCGAAGATTATGTGCTGAACCTGATCGACACCCCCGGACATGTCGACTTCGCTTATGAAGTCTCGCGTTCGCTGGCGGCATGCGAGGGTTCGCTGCTCGTGGTGGATGCTTCCCAGGGCGTGGAAGCGCAGACGCTGGCCAATGTCTATCAGGCCATCGACAATAACCATGAAATCGTGGTCGTGCTGAACAAGATCGATCTGCCCGCTGCCGAGCCTGAGCGCGTCAAGCAGCAGATCGAGGAAGTCATTGGCATCGATGCGTCGCAGGCCGTGCATATTTCTGCCAAGACCGGCATCGGCATCGAAGACGTGCTGGAAGCCATCGTCACCCAGCTGCCCGCGCCGAAGGAAGGCGACCGCAATGCGCCGCTCAAGGCCATGCTGGTCGACAGCTGGTACGATTCCTATCTCGGCGTTATCGTTCTGGTGCGCGTCATCGACGGCGTGCTCAAGAAGGGCCAGACCATCCGCATGATGGGCACGGGCGCGAAATATCCGGTGGAACGCACCGGTGTCTTTACGCCGAAAATGGTTCAGATGGACGAACTCGGCCCGGGCGAGCTTGGCTTTATCACCGCTTCTATCAAGGAAGTGGCCGATACGCGCGTCGGCGATACGATCACCGATGATCGCCGCCCGACCGAAAAAATGCTGGCCGGCTTCAAGCCTGCGCAGCCGGTTGTGTTCTGCGGTCTGTTCCCGGTTGATGCAGCGGATTTTGAAGATCTGCGCGGCGCCATGGGCAAGCTGCGCCTCAACGACGCTTCGTTCTCGTTCGAAATGGAAACCTCGGCAGCGCTCGGTTTCGGTTTCCGTTGCGGCTTCCTCGGCTTGCTGCATCTGGAAATCATTCAGGAACGTCTTGAGCGCGAGTTCAATCTCGACCTCATCACGACGGCGCCTTCGGTTGTCTATCGCCTGAACATGATCGACGGCTCGCAGAAGGAATTGCACAACCCGGCCGATATGCCGGATGTGGTGAAGATCTCGGCCATCGAAGAGCCCTGGATCAAGGCAACCATCATGACGCCGGATGATTATCTCGGCGCGATCATGAAACTGTGTCAGGATCGCCGCGGCATTCAGGTGGACCTCACCTATGTCGGCCCGCGCGCCATGATCACCTATGAACTGCCGCTCAATGAAGTGGTGTTCGATTTCTACGACCGCCTCAAGTCGATCTCGAAGGGCTATGCCTCGTTCGATTATAACCTCTCGGAATATCGTGAGGGCGATCTGGTCAAGATGTCGATCCTCGTGAACGAAGAGCCGGTCGATGCGCTGTCGATGCTGGTTCACCGAACGGCTGCGGAAAAGCGCGGTCGTGCGCTTTGCGAGAAGCTGAAAGAGCTGATCCCGCAGCACATGTTCAAGATTCCGATTCAGGCGGCTATCGGCGGTCGTATCGTGGCGCGCGAGACCATCTCGGCGCTGCGCAAGGACGTGACGGCCAAGTGCTACGGCGGCGACGTGACGCGTAAGCGCAAACTTCTGGAAAAGCAGAAGGAAGGCAAGAAGCGCATGCGCCAGTTCGGCAAGGTCGAAATCCCGCAAGAGGCCTTTATTCAGGCGCTCAAGATGGGCGATGATTGATCCTTCGTTCCTTTGATCCGTTGAAGGGGATGGCGTTTGCGTTAGACACGTTATCCTAAGCTGACAGGACGGTAATTTGGAAAAGGGCACTTCGGTGCCCTTTTCTCTTTTTTGGGGGTGTTGGAAGAGGGCGCTACGCGCTTTCCCTCATCCTGAGGAGCCGTTGAAAACGGCGTCTCGAAGGGCGAGGGAAAGTCGCTGAAGGCGGGTTATTTTGGGTCCTATATCTTTGGCGTCTCTCTACCGCCTCTCGTTCTTCGACCTTCGATGAACTCAGGATGATGCTAGGCTTCACTCCGCCGGATCGGGGAGACACTAGGCGCGGCGCAACCGCTCCTCGCCCTTCGAGACGCCACCTTCGGTGGCTCCTCAGGATGAGGAGCGGGGCAGGCGGCATTGATAATGCCAGCGTGTTCAGGGCTTATCGCTTGCGTTTCGCAAGTTCCGGCAGGCCTTCATAGTTCAGCGCTATCAATGCTTCTTTCTTTACCCGCGACCAACCTTTGATCTGCCGTTCGCGTGCGATGGCGTCGACGATCCGGTCGTAGGTTTCCGTGAAAACAAGTTGGACGGGCCGCCGCTTCTTTGTGTAGCTTTCGTAGATCCCCTCGTTATGTTCCCACAATCGAGCTTCAATATTCTGTTTGGTGAGCCCGGTATAATAGGACCCATCCGCACAACGCAGAATGTAGACTGTTACTTCCATGACTTGCCCCCGCGCGTCTTTGGAAGCTAGATGTTGCGTCAAGCTCGACTGTCTAACAAGTCGCGATGATCTTCTTGAAATCGTCTACGTTCAGAAAGTTGGAAACCGTGTCCGCAAATCCCCGCATTTCCATCACCTACTGCACCCAATGCAATTGGCTGTTGCGCGCTGCGTGGATGGCGCAGGAACTGTTGCAGACTTTCGGACAGGATCTGGCGGAGGTCGCATTGCGTCCGGGGACTGGCGGAATTTTTGAAATCCGCGTGCTGATGCCAGATGGCCATGAAGAACTCATCTGGGAGCGTAAGCGCGACGGTGGTTTTCCGGAAGCCAAGGTTTTGAAACAGCGCGTGCGCGATCTGGTCTGGCCGGAACGCGATCTCGGTCATTCGGACCGACCAGCGAAACCTTGAGAGGACAGCTCTGCTGTCCAGTCCCTTCTATCCCTCGACAAGTCCAGAGTTGAGGGCCGGTGAGACGGGCATTTCCCGCGCTCGTCGATCCTTCGATGAACTCTGGAGGAGGTGCCGCTTGAAAACTTCTCAAATGTGGGAAACAGCAGCGCTTTAAGCTGACTGAAATCAATCCTCATCCACCACGCGCAGGCGCATCTGGGTGGGGGCGCTGTCCGCTGGTCTTGGTTGCGGGCGGGGCGTTTCCTCGGCGGGCTTTTCGCCAAATTCCAGTGCTTCGATTTTCGCGCCGCGCCGGGTGACCTTGTTGGACGACACCAGAATATCGTCAATATCCTTGTTGGCCTGCACAAAGTGCGTTTGCAGCTTGCGCACGCGTTCGTCAAGGCGGCCCACATCTTCCATCAGACGGATCACTTCGCCCTGAATGACATGCGCCTGCTCGCGCATGCGGGCGTCTTTCAGGATCGCCTGAATGACCTGTATCGACAGCATCAGCAGCGATGGTGAAACGATCACAATCCGCGCCCGGTGCGCGCGCTGGATCAGCGCTTCGAAATGCTCGTGAATATCGGCAAAGATCGACTCCGAGGGCACGAACAGAAAAGCCGTATCCTGCGTTTCGCCGGGGATCAGATATTTGTCGGAAACATCCTTGATATGGATTTCCATGTCGCGGCGGAACTGCACAACGGCAGCTTTGCGGGCGTCCGGATGCTCCTTCTCACGCATGGCGTTCCAAGCTTCGAGCGGAAACTTGGCGTCGATTACCAGTGAGGGTGCTTTATTGGGCATGCGCACGAGGCAGTCGGGACGGGTGCCGTTGGACAGTGTCGCCTGAAATTCATAAGCGCCTTGTGGCAAACCGTCGGCGATGATCGCTTCCATGCGTGACTGGCCGAAAGCGCCGCGCGTCTGCTTGTTGGCGAGGATCGCCTGCAACTGCACCACCTGTCCGGCGAGCGACTGGATATTGTTTTGTGCCGTGTCGATGACGGCCAGACGCTCCTGCAATTTGGCAAGATTTTCATGGGTCGAGCGGGTCTGCTCGGTCATGGTCTGGCCGATGCGATGCGTCATGCCGTCGAGCCGTTCGCGGATCGACTGGTTCAACTCTGCCTGTCGTGAGCCGAAAACCTCCGCCATGGTCTGCATGCGGCCCTGCATCTCCGCCTGTGCTTTCAGGATTTCCGCCATGCGATATTCGGCGTCGCGGGCGCGGTCTTCTGCCTGTGCTTCGGCAACGGCGCGCAGGCGCGCTGAGCGCGTTGCGGCGATCAGGAAAATGACGAGGCAAAGCACCACCACCACAATGCCAGCCAGAAGAATATCTCCCAGCGTGAGCGATGTGGCGCCGAGCTGCAAAAGCGGCTCATTCAAGAGGTTCTGGTTTTCCATGCAGCAAGCTTAGCTGATTCGTAAGGCCTTGATGAGATCAAAACAAGAACATTTTGCAAAGCGCAATTGACGATTCTGTCACAAGCGATTACGTGAAACGCATGTCAGTAAAACCGCTTGTCATCCTTCCCGATCCTGTGTTGCGCCTGGTTTCCAAGCCAGTGGAGCGCTTTGACGATCAGCTGCGCAAATTTGCCGGCGACATGTTCGACACCATGTATGACGCGCCGGGCATTGGCCTTGCCGCCATTCAGGTTGGCGAGCCGATCCGCATGCTCGTCATCGACCTTGCCAAGGAAGGCGAGGAAAAAGCGCCGCATGTCTTCATCAATCCCGAGATTGTCGGCGTGACGGATGAAGTCAGCACCTATGAAGAAGGTTGCCTGTCTATTCCGGATTATTATGCGGAAGTGGAACGGCCTGCTGCCATTCAGGTCAAATATTTCGATGCCGATGGCAAGCCGCACGCAATGGAAGCGGATGGCCTGATGGCCACCTGCTTGCAGCACGAGATCGATCATCTCAACGGTGTGCTCTTCATCGATCATATTTCCAAGCTGAAGCGCGATATGGTCATCAAGAAGTTCAAGAAGCTCGCCAGCCAGCGGGCGTCGAAAAAGGCTCTTTAGATGCGTATTGTCTTCATGGGCACGCCGGATTTTTCCGTGCCGATCCTGACCGCCATTATCGGGCAGGGCTATGATGTGGTGGCCGTCTATTCGCAGCCGCCGCGTCCGGCAGGCCGCAGAGGGCTGGAACTGACCAAGTCGCCTGTCCATGAAAAGGCCGAACAGTTCGGTATTCCCGTCTTCACGCCGAAGAGCCTCAAGGGTGCGGAAGAGCAGGAAGTGTTTGCGAGCCTTGAGGCCGATGTCGCCATCGTCGTCGCCTATGGTTTGCTGTTGCCCAAGGCCATTCTCGATGCGCCGCGGCTTGGCTGCTATAACGGCCATGCCTCGCTTCTGCCGCGCTGGCGCGGTGCCGCGCCTATCCAGCGGGCTATCATGTCGGGCGATAGCGAAACCGGTATGATGATCATGAAAATGGACGAGGGGCTCGATACGGGCCCCGTCGCCATGGCTGAAAAAGTGGCGATCACGCCGGATATGACGGCGGGCGAATTGCATGATCGCCTGAGCATGATCGGTGCCGACCTGATGGTACGGGCGCTGGGCGCGCTTGAGCGCGAAAGCCTGACATTGCAGCCGCAGGCCGAAGAGGGCGTCACCTATGCCGCCAAGATCGACAAGGCCGAAGCGCGCATTGACTGGTCGAAGCCTGCGAGCGATGTGCACAATGCCATTCGCGGCCTTGCGCCTTTTCCGGGTGCATGGTGCGAGATGGAAATCAATGGCGTTGTCGAGCGTGTGAAACTTCAGCGGTCGACGCTGGGCGAAGGCTCCGGTGCGGCGGGTACCGTGCTGGACGACCGGCTGACGGTTGCCTGCGGCGAAGGTGCCGTTCGACTCGTCACCTTGCAGCGTTCGGGCGGCAAGTCATTGCCTGCGCAGGAATTTCTGCGCGGCGCGACGGTTACGAAGGTTTTGTAGGCCCGTGCCGCGCTACAGGCTTCTGGTCGAGTATGACGGCACCCCCTATGCGGGCTGGCAGCGTCAGGAAAACGGCCACACCGTGCAGGGTGCTATCGAGCAGGCGTTCAAGAAATTCTGCGGCGAGGATCTGGCGCTAAGCGCGGCGGGCCGCACCGATGCAGGCGTGCACGCGACGGCGCAGGTTGCGCATGTCGATCTCAGCAAGGATTGGGGTGCGGGCAAGGTGCGTGATGCGGTCAATGCGCATCTGGTCATGGCCAATGAGCGCGTGAGCATCCTCAATGTCGAGAAGACCACCGACAGTTTCGATGCGCGTTTTTCCGCGCAGGGACGACATTATCTCTATCGCTTCCACAATCGCCGTGCGCCGCTGGCCGTTGATTATCAACGCGCGTGGTGGGTGCAAAAGCGCCTCGATCACGAGGCGATGCATGAAGCGGCGCAACTGCTTCTGGGCGAGCACGATTTCACGACCTTTCGCGCCACGCAATGCCAGGCCAAAAGCCCGGTCAAGACGCTGGATCGGCTTGATATCACGCGTGATGGCGAGATCATCGAGATGCGAGTTTCGGCGCGCTCGTTCCTGCACAATCAGGTGCGCTCCTTTGCAGGCAGCCTGATGGAAGTGGGCGTCGGTCGCTGGACGGCGGATGATTTGCAGGCGGCGCTTGAAGCACGCGACCGCAAGGCCTGCGGACAAGTCGCGCCGCCTTACGGTCTTTATCTGATCGGCGTCGACTACGCTTTTCCGTTTTAGGGGTTATTTTGAAAAGAAGAGCGCAACAATTGACGACTTTTATCTAAAGTAAAAATCGACCTCGCCCGTGCCGTTGGCGTCGCTGACCACAACTCCGTTTATTCCAGAAGGCGTGATGATTCCATTGTTGGTAAAGCGCCATGTTATGTTGCTGGGGTGAGGGTCCATTCCGTTGCGGGGAACCAAACTCACATTGATATCCCGCATCTTTACGAGTGGGTCTGGCGGAAGGTCTAGATAGTTGTCGGTATATGGCTCCAAGCATAATACCGCTAAATTGACTGCACTTGGCAAGTCAGCAGTAACGCGCGTCTTCTGATAATTTTCTCCGCAAACTCCATAGAATAAGTATAATTTTCCCCCGTCTTGCCATCGAATGTAATCCGCCCCTGTAGTTCGTCACCCGGTTTCACTCTAACAGCTTCGCCATTATACTGGACACCATCTATATAGTAAAAGCATCCCGCTTGCCACGACATGCTTGTTGGTATCCATGATAAGACTGGTTGCATCAAATTCTCGCCTTTGTAATCCTGTAATCCGTTCCATATATTTACGTGCGCTAAACAATGGGGGAACTCGGGGGCAGATGGAACAGTCCAGTTTGTTAAAAACTCCTGAATGACCGCAACTTTGTCTGACGGCTTTTCAAAATTAGCGATCGCAGTATAGTTGCCAGTCATGCCGGCAACATCGTTACTTCTTAATTGTCTGTGTCTCATATTACGCGCCTTTACTATGTATGACGCGCCTAAGTTGTTGCTTTTGCAAGTTTAATGAAAATGACATTTGTGTCGGTGCTTACCCGATCTTATTTCAATAAGCGTGCGGGTCGAAGCCGATGCCGAAGATCTGCTGAAGCAGCACGGTGAGGAAAAGCGAGCCGAAGAAGACGCAGGCGAAGAACGGTGCGGCGAAAGCGTGGGGGCGTTGCAGCGCCACAAAGGTCAGCCGATAGCTCAGCACAATCGAAGCGCCGAACATGATGAACGCGAAAAGCGTCGCGACATCGAAGCGTCCCGGAAAGAACAGCTGTAGCAAGGTGATCGGCGCAAAGACCCAGGCCAGAAGCGCGCTGCCCCAATTGGTGGCGATCACATAGGCTGCATAGCGTTTGACGATGCCGATCCGTTTGGCCAGCATGCCGATGAGGGCAAGCGGCACCACCCATGCTGCAACATCCACGAAGGCGGCGCGCAGGACGATGGCAAAGCGGATGCCTGCTTCCTCGCGCCCGGCGGTAAGATCGGCGGCATAGGCCACCCAGCTGGCAAAAAGCGGTGGCAGAGCCACCGCTATCGCGAAAAAGGAAGACCAGAAACCCTCGGCGGATATGTCGAGGTAATCGAGACCGTCGCGGCGACCGAGCATCATTTTCCAGACGCCCAGGAAGTATCGGTAAATATCGTCCAGGCTCGGCATGGGCTCCCCAATGTTTCGCATTATCCAGTCCGAAAAGTCATGCAGCTTTCCGGGCCTATGCGTTACCCAAAGAAATCAGCGATGAAACGCTCATAAATCTGTGTCAGCCCTTCGAGGTCGGCAAGGGCAACACGTTCATCGACCATGTGCATGGTCTGGCCCACGAGGCCGAATTCCACCACCGGGCAATAATCCTTGATGAAACGCGCATCCGACGTGCCGCCGGAGGTCGACAGCTCTGGCCGCTTGCCGGTCACCGCCTCGACAGAGGCCGTCAGCGTGCCAATCAGTTTCTCGTCGCGGGTCAGGAAGACATGGCTTGGGCTTTCGCGCCACGTCAGTTCGTAGCTGATCGGTGTTTCGCGGCCTGGGCGTAGGCGATTGTCGCGGGCGGCCTTTTCGAGGCGTGCGCGGATTTCGGCTTGCAGGCTTTCCGCCGTCCATGTGTCGTTGAAACGAATATTGAACGAGGCCGTGGCCTTGTTCGGGATGACATTGGTGGCCTTGTTGCCTACGTCGATGGTGGTGACTTCCAGATTGCTGGCCTGAAAATCGGCAGTGCCCTGATCGAACGCCGGGTAAAGCAGGCTATCCACCAGCGTGGTGATGCCGCGCACCGGATTTTCCGCCAGATGCGGATAGGCCGCATGACCCTGCACACCGTGAACGGTGATCGTGCCGGAAAGCGAGCCACGACGACCAATCTTGATCATGTCGCCAAGCGCGTTGGGATTGGTCGGCTCACCGACAATCGAAGCGTCCCAGCTTTCGCCGCGCTGCTTTGCCCAGTCGAGCAGTTTTACAGTGCCGTTGACCGCAGGGCCTTCTTCGTCGCCGGTGATGAGGAAAGAGACGCTGCCCTTCAGGCTGCCATGCTTTTCTACATGGCGGGCCACAGCGGCGACAAAACAGGCGACGCCGCCCTTCATATCCACAGCGCCGCGCCCATACATGACGCCGTCTTCAATGGCGGCGGAGAAGGGCGGGTGCTTCCAGTCGTTTTCATCGCCGGGCGGAACGACATCCGTATGACCGGCAAACATCAGATGCGGTCCGTTGCCGGATTTGCGGGCATAGAGGTTTTCGATGTCAGGCGTGCCGTCTTCGCTGAAGACGGGCCGTTCAACGGAAAAGCCCATGGGTTTCAGCATCGCTTCCAGCGCCGTCAGCGCGCCGCCTTCGGCGGGCGTTACGGATGGGCAGCGGATGAGGGCGGCGAGATTTTCGGCGGGATTGACTGCTAGGCTCATGATGTCGGCTTCTTACTCAAGAATCGTCTGGAGAGTGAGACTAGATCGGGATGCGTCCGGATGGAACCACAAACCGTTGGTCGTAACCATGCCTGAAAATTCAGTCTTCATGCGCTTTTCCAAACTGGTTGCAATTTGAGAACGAAATTTTCTTGACCGGAGGGCCTCTGTCATCGTTAGTTAAAAAAGAGTTGATAACGAGACCCGGGAAACGGGCCGGTCAGCGGGAACCTTTCTTGAATAATGGGAAACTGTGCATGCGTTTAATCACCACAACTGTAGCAGGCATGATGGCGCTCTTCGGAGCAACGATGGTTCCAGCAAAGGCTGCACAGTGGAGTGAAGCGGGCGGACTGACAAGCATCCCTTACGGACACAAGGACTATTGCGGACGCAATCCTCGCGATTGCCGTGGCCATAGCGTGTTGCCGCCGATGCAGCTCACTCCACAGCGCATGAAGCTCCTGCAGAGCGTAAGCAGCTCCGTCAATCACCGTATCAAGCCCGTTTCCGATCAGGATAATTACGGCAAGCGCGATTACTGGACCATTCCGGTCAACGGCAAGGGCGATTGCGAGGATTACGTTCTGATGAAGCGTGCGCAGTTGATGGCGCGCGGCATGAGTGCGTCGCAACTTCTCATCACCATGGTGCAGGGCAGTGAGGCGCATATTGTGCTCACCGCCCGTACTGATCACGGCGATTATATTCTCGACAACCTGCGCGATGATGTGCTGCCGGTGGAGAAGACGTCCTATCGTTATATCAAGATGCAGTCGCCAGCCAATTCCGGCCAGTGGGTTTCCATTGCCGGTCGTTCGGTTGCCGTCGCGAATAACTGATAGCGAGCCGAGGGGGCGTTCCCCAAATCTGTTTTCTGAAAAGCCGCATCCTTGATGCGGCTTTTTTGTTGCGCTGGCTTTGCCGGTCTTGAAGCGGATAGCGGACAATGCCGTCATTGTTCACGTTTATTATACAATAACCCTAGACAGACTGTTCAGGTTTGCTGAACAAATTAACGGCTGTAATACATACGTGATCATCTTTAGAGCGGTACAATTATTGTTTTTAATTATATTTTTCGTGTTGTTAGCAACGATCTGATCAACGAACACGCACAAAGCTGTGATCCAGACAACATTTTCGTGACTGGAACTTTTCACCACTGTCACCCATTTCAGATGCATGGGAACGACGAATTGATACGTCGCTCCGTTTTATTAGGAGATTGAAATAATGAAGAAGCTTGTTCTTGCCGCTGCTGCCCTTGCTTTGAGTGCTGGTGCCGCTTTCGCTGAAAACCCACGCGTTGGTGAACCTGAAAATCTCTATGCAAACGACCGTACCCCGGTTGCATCGCAATCCGTTGACTACACGGCGCCTGCAGCGATCAGCACTCCGGTTTACCGCGATGGCTCGGCCAATCGTTTTGGCGATGCCAATCAGGGCTAATGGCCTTCTGCATAGCATGCCATCCCGAAGGTGTTGTCGGATCGGGTCTTGAAGATCTGCCGGATGCCGGAGGGGAAAGCCGCAAAGGCTTATTAAGTTCAACCTCGAAGTCCCTGATGCCTGAAAAAGGCTTGAACGGCCAGATGCCGCGGAAGGGGACAGGATGCAAAGGAATACGAAAATGAAAAAGTTCGCTCTTGCTGCCCTTGCAGTCGCTCTTAGTGCCGGTGCTGCCTATGCTGAAAATCCTTATGTGGGCATGCCTGAATCTCAGGTCGCTCAGGAAAAGGCTTTCCAGCAACCCAATTCCGGCCCGATCTTCAGCACGAAGGGCAATGTCGATTACACCGCAACTGCGACCATTCGTCAGTCGACCCCGGTTTATCAGGATGGTTCGGCCCATCGCTTCGGCGATGCCTCGCCTTCCAGCTTTGAGAACTAAGAGTTCGATAGCATAGAATCTCCCCGGAGGATGGCTGCGAAGTCTCCCCGGACACATGCCCGGACCAGAGGCTTCGTGCCATCCGAAGGGAGCGATTGATCCCAGGATCGATCGCATCAAGCGGTCCATAAATGAAAAAGGCGAAGCTCGTGCTTCGCCTTTTTGTTGTCTGTCAGCGTTGCAAGGCGTCAGTCGCGGAGCAATTCGTTGATCGAGGTCTTCGAGCGGGTCTTTTCATCGACGCGCTTGACGATCACGGCGCAATAGAGGCTCGGGCCCCAGTTTTCGCCGGGTACGTTCTTGCCGGGCATGGTGCCTGCAACGACGACCGAGTAGGGCGGAACTTCGCCATAGAACACTTCGCCGGTGGCGCGGTCGACGATCTTGGTCGACTTGCCGATGAACACGCCCATGCCAAGCACCGAACCTTCACGCACGATGCAGCCTTCGACGACTTCCGAACGCGCGCCGATGAAGCAATTATCTTCGATGATGGTCGGACCGGCCTGCATCGGTTCCAGAACGCCGCCAATACCGACGCCGCCGGACAAATGCACATGCTTGCCGATCTGTGCGCAGGAGCCGACGGTGGCCCAGGTGTCAACCATGGTGCCTTCATCGACATAAGCGCCGAGATTGACGAAAGACGGCATCAGGATAGCATTTGGTGCGATATAAGCCGAATGGCGCACGACGCAGTTCGGCACGGCGCGGAAACCGGCCTTTTCGAACTCATTGGCAGTCCAGCCGTCGAACTTGGACGGCACCTTGTCCCACCAGGAGGACTGGCCGGGGCCGCCCTTGATGACTTCCATCGGGTTGAGACGGAAGGAGAGCAACACGGCTTTCTTCAGCCATTGATTGACTTGCCAGTTGCCGTCCGCCTGTTTTTCTGCGACACGGGCCTCGCCGCGATCGAGCAGGATAAGCGACTGTTCAACGGCATCGCGGATCTCGCCGCGGGTTGCCGTATTGACACCGTCGCGCTCGTCAAAAGCCTTGTCGATGGTCTTTTCAAGGGAGGCGAGGTCTGGCTTGGTCATGGGGTGCAGTCTCCGTGAATGGGCAGCGGATGGCAGACCGGGCGCTTGGTCCGGCCGATTGTCATGAAAGTGATTAAGCGAAGGCGCCAAATGGGTCAATGTAGATCGCGGCGCAATTGCATTCTCTTGGCCCATTCTCGAACAATGTCCGACATGTTTGAGACAGATTAAGCATTTAGCGCCAGAATAGAATTGGTAACAGGTTGTAAGGAGCAGGTGAGAAGCATGAACCCGATGGAGAAGTCCGGCTGGACGCCGTTCCCGAATTCCGAGGAAGCGATCAAGCAGGCGAAAACCGTACCGCAAACGCCCCAGACGGAAGCGCCTGCCTATCGCCTTGCCTTTACGGATGACGATTTTCTGACGCGTCGCGACCTGCGCCCTGTGCGCCTGCAACTCGAACTTCTCAAGCCCGAGCTGATCCTTGCTGACCGCGGTATTAAATCGACGGTGGTGATGTTTGGTGGTGCGCGCATTCCGGAGCCGGGCGGCGAGGCATGGGCGGCCAAGAACGAGGTTCAGAAAAAGAACCTCGAAGCCAATTCACATTATTACGAGGAAGCGCGCAAATTTGCCCGCCTGTGCTCGGAATATTCCGCCACGACCTATTATCGCGAATTCATCGTGGTGACGGGCGGTGGTCCGGGCGTGATGGAAGCGGGCAATCGTGGTGCGGCGGATGTCGGTGCGCCAACCATTGGCCTCAACATCGTGCTGCCGCACGAGCAGGCGCCGAACCCCTATGTGACGCCGGAGCTCTGCTTCAACTTCCATTATTTCGCGATCCGCAAGATGCACTTCCTGATGCGCGCCAAGGCGATCTGCGTGTTTCCGGGCGGCTTCGGCACGATGGACGAACTGTTTGAAGCAATGACGCTGATCCAGACCAACCGTATGGAACGCATGCCGCTGATCCTGTTTGGCAAGGAATTCTGGACCAAGGCGATCAATATCGAGTTTCTGGCCGAGCAGGGCACAATTTCGCCTGCCGATATCGAGCTTCTGAACTTCGTCGAAACAGCGGATGAAGCCTGGGATCAGATCAAGGATTTTTACAAGCTCTGAAATATGGCTTCTGCAGTGATCGCAGAGCATTCTTGTTGCAAATTGTGGCATGACAAATCAGGAGAGCGATTTTTCTCCTGAGGTGGCTATGTCATAAATCAACCTTAAACGAGGCCTGTCAGTGTCATCCCTATTTTTATGGGGGCGCTTTTATTTGGCCATATTTCAGGAATGTGCAATTTAAACAATATATTTATATGGCGAAGTTTCTTTAATTATCAGCATAAGTTATTTTATTATAAATACATAATGTTTATTTTTTAAATATTCGGTATTTTTTTGATAGAGCTAAAGCAATGTTTAGGGCTGATTGCGCCCTGTGAAATTTACGAAATGTCGAGCAGTCTGGTTTGTGATTGAACTCGTTTTCATTTCGCATGTTCACAACGTATTCCGCATCTTTGCGCTGGCCTTATGGTTGCGCTGAGAAGGGGTGTCCGTTTGAAAATTTTACCCTTTGCTTTGTCCGGCAATGTTTTTTTTGGCCGAACAGGGACAAGCTAACTATGCGATTTATTTTAAAGGTTTTTTTATGAATACGGTTTTGAGAAGAGCCGCATGGATCTTATTGGGTACTTCTGCGTTGGTGGGCAGTGCCCACACGGCGATGGCGCAGCTTATGCCGAACTCTACCGGTGCGTTGCAAGCCTATTCTAGTCCTACCGAGCTTCCAGGCGATGATGGACTATACCCTTTTTCTCCAACATTGGACCATACCATTTCCAGTGACGGGACAGTAATTGTCGGAGCAAATGGGTTTTGGAGATACGATTCGGCTACAGAAACTGTTCCAACGGTTCCCGCTAACGTCGATTTCTATCGTATTGCGGCTGTATCTGGTGATGGAACCACGATTGTCGGGAAAATGAGCTATGCTGATGAAGGCATTCGGTCTCATGCCGTTATATGGCATACAGGAGAGACAGGTTGGCTGCGCCTTCCTGATGATGTTGGAAAAAACTCCCAAGCATGTGCTGTTTCTGAAGATGGTTCCGTTATTGTTGGGGACGCACAAGGTGAAGATGGAAATTCTCATGCTGTGGTGTGGAATGACGAAAAGATAAAAGAACTTGGGCGTGAGATTCCAGGTAATTCAACTGCCACCGCTGTTTCTGCTGATGGCTCAACAATTGTTGGTACGGTGGGCTCGATTCCATCAGGTATGCAAATTGCCGTGGCTTGGTTTGATGGAGAGACCACGACCGAACTTGATAACTTGCGAGGTAACTATTCTGCCGCTCACGACGTTTCTGAAAATGGGTCTGTGATCGTTGGGGAGTCTGCGTTGCCTAATGGCCATTACCATGCTGTGGCATGGTTCGACAAAACGGGTAGGATAACAGATCTTGGAACTCTGATTGATGGTGCACAATCGACCGCTAACGCGGTCTCTGCTGATGGGACAGTGATTGTTGGCGCGGCCGGTACAGCGGATAGCAGACACGCTGTTGAGTGGCGCAACAGAGAAAAGCGCCCAACTGATCTGAATACTCTTGGTGGTAAAACATCTGAAGCCCATGGTGTTTCTGGCAATGGATCCGTGATTGTTGGCGGGGCAACTAATAAAGATGAAGACATGCATGCTGCAGCATGGATTGATGGGGCTACGGTTCCAGTCGATCTGGGTGCTTTGGGTGAGAATAACTCGTTCGCCCAAGGTGTTTCTGCCGACGGTTCGGTAATTATCGGTCAAGTGGGAGGTACTTATATTGAAGGGGGCATGACCGGGGGGAGGCCCGTCCTCTGGAAGGTTTTACCGCCACCACCGCCGTCACCGCCACCACCACCGCCTATTGTGGTTATCGATGTAATCAACACGATGGATACAGTTGCCATGCTCGCACACGACACCTTCTCTGTCATGGAATCGCAGCGTGCGACGCTCGGCCGTCTGCAAACGTCCTGCGATGTCTGGAAAGCGGGCGAGAGCTGCTATTCGATCTCAACCGATATCGGCAAGGCGGGCAATTCCAAGGATATGCTCGGCTGGATGACGCTCGGTCATGCCTTTACCGATAATTTCTCGGCGGTGGTCTTTATGCCCGCTGGCGAGATCAGACTGCTAATGGCAGCTGGTACGTGCAGGGTTCTGCTGCGATCAACCGCTATGATGTCAAGCGGACGCGACGGGTTCTGGGTTATACAGAGCCAGGCACGGGTGACAGCACCATCAATGGTTGGGGCGTACAGCTGGAAGCGGGCCAATCCTTCGATCTCGCTAATCAGTCAACTGTCGGCTATTACGGCGGCATTCGTTATGACGATCTGAAGATGGACGGTTATACGGAAACCAATGCCTATTTCCCGTTCACCTATTCGGATGTGAAATCGCAGCGCACAACCGCCTATCTCGGCGCCAATTACGGCATGGCGCTGACCGACAAGGTGCGCTGGTCTGTCAATGCGGAGATCGAGCAGGACCTTTCGCATAAGGATCCAAGCGTCACCGCGAGTGCCGATTATATCGGTTCCTATAAATTCGACTCGGATGCGGCACACACCCGCGGCAGCCTGTCGACCACGGTTTCCTATGCGTTCAGCGATGCCGTCAGCATTGGCGTGACGCCTTACGTGAACCGCACGGTCAACAAGGATACCGGTTTTGGCGCTATGATCGGTCTTTCCGGCAAGTTCTAGGGCTTTGTCACGAAAGGCGAATGGCTTGGGATAGACACTGGTGCGCCAATGCCGATGACCGTTCGGCATAGGTGTTCTGGTCGGCAGGAGCCGTTCTCATCAGAATAGACGGGCGGGAGAGGGCAACCTCTTCCGCTCGTGTTTTACGGTATGCATCCAAAGCGATGTGGGCAGCTTTGGGAGAGGGGCTCGAGAGAGCAGATGTTTGGGCGCAGCTTCGGTTCGGCGGATCAATAATGCCCTTTGAAATAGATTACCTTTATATGCATGCGTTATTTAAAAGTAATTATAAATATAAATAATGTGTTCTAATATTGAACAATTGATGTTGCCGTAGTTGAAATTGAATATATGATAATTTCACATGTTTGTGTGAGGGTATCATGTATTCGTTTTATTTATATAAAAAATATATTCCATATTTTCTTACATTGCTAATTAAGGGGTCGCTATGAAAGCGATTCTTCAGAGTATTCCTGGGTTTCTGTTCGGGATGGCGGCTGCTTTTTGTCATGCCTATGCCGCCGATGTGGAACAGTCCGGTCCGCCTCTGGATTTCGGTGCACTTGCCGGTGACGCCATCGCGACGGCCGTGTCAGCTGACGGGTCCGTCATAGCGGGGAAGGCCTATACGGCCGGCGGCGGATTATCGGCAGTTTTCTGGACCGGAGGAAACGCTACGCCGACAGTTCTGTCGGTGTCGGGCGGCGGCAGCGCCTTGGTCAATGCCGTGTCGGCGGATGGCATATTCATCGTCGGTCAGGCGACAATTGGTACCCAGCAGCATGCCGTGTCATGGGCGAGTGGCGCGACGCTGGCGACCGATCTTGGCACGCTGGGTGGGAGTTTTTCGGACGCCGTTGCCTTGTCCGCCGATGGCAGTGTGATTGTCGGTAACTCCACCACATCCGGTGGCAAGAACCGAGCGGTGAAGTGGACGGATGGTGCTACGTCGCCCACCGATCTTGGGACACTCAACGGTAACACGTCTTATGCCAAGGCAGTTTCTGCCGATGGAACCGTGATTGTCGGTTACGCGGAATCTGGGTCCAACGCCAATCACGCGGTTTCCTGGACGAATGGCACGCTGACACCGGTGGATCTGGGCACACTTGGCGGCTCAAATTCCGCAGCTAATGTCGTATCTGCCAATGGGCGTGTTATTGCGGGACAGTCGGAAACCAGCGGTGGCGAAATCCATGCCGCATCGTGGATCGACGGCGCATCATCGCCGGTCGATCTTGGCACGCTTGGCGGATTCTATTCCGATGTTTTCTCGCTGTCGGCGGACGGCTCCGTTCTCGCTGGCATATCTTATACGGAGCTTGGCGAAACCCACGCCGTCTCGTGGAGGGCCGGCGCAACGACGCCGACCGATCTCGGCACACTTGGCGGTTATTATTCCGACGTCGCATCCATCTCCGCCGATGGTTCCATCATTGCAGGCTCGTCGTCGGGAACAGACGGCAATCTGCACGCAGTTTACTGGGCGAATGGCGCAACCGTGCCCTCTGATCTTGGAACGCTTGGCGGCATGTCGTCGACGGCCATGGCCATGTCGGCAGATGGCACTGTCATTGTGGGAACCTCGACGCTGTCATCCGGCGCTTCGCACGCCGCAGTCTGGAAGCTGTTGATTTCGTCTCCGCCAGTTTCGACACCGCAACCTGCTCCAGATCCTGACCCGGGACAGACGGAGACGCCGCCAGTTGTCGAAACTCCTGCACCGGAGCCCGGTTCTGGCGGAACAGAGCAGCAGACATCCGAGTCTGAAGCAGGGGCGGGCGCTCAATCGGGATCGTCGTCCGGTGAGGAATCTTCGCAATCTTCGGCAGCGGGCGAAGGCTCGGCATCGTCGGTTGCCGAAACGCCCACAACAGAGACTGGTACGGGGGGAACCGAACAGCAGGCAGCCGGGTCTGAAACGGGCTCTGGCGCTCAATCAGAATCGTCTTCCGGTGCGCAATCTTCTGAAACAACGCAAACAGGCGCCGGATCGACACAGTCTGTAAAATCGGTCGGTGTCGATGTGACTAATACGGCGAAGACTGTCGCGGCTTTGGCTGGAGACACATTCTCGGCGATGGAATCGCAGCGTGGAACATTGGGGCGTTTGCAGCGCTCGTGTGATGTCGCGAAGGCGGGTGAGAGCTGCTACTCGCTTTCGACGGATGTTGGGCACGCGGGCGGGAGAACCGATGCGCTTGGCTGGATTTCCATGGCGCACGCTTTCACTGATAATTTTCTGGCAGGCATCACCGTCGCGCATTCCTTCTGGCGTGACATGCCGGAAAGTTTCGATCGGGATAATGACAATATTGGCGGCGGTTTCTATGCCCGCTGGCGCGCGCCGACGGCAACGGGTCACTGGTATCTGCAAGGTTCGGTCGCTGCCAATCGCTACGATATCGAGCGGACGCGACAGGTGCTGAATTATACCGAGGCGGGCACGGGCGAGAGCACAATTAGGGGCTGGGGTGCATCGCTGGAAGCAGGGCGGTCGCACGATCTCTCCAACAATGCTGTCTTCGGCACTTATGCGGGGCTGCGCTACAGCGATCTGAAAATGGATGGTTACACGGAAACCAACGCTTATTTCCCGTTCACCTATTCGGATGTGAAGTCGCGGCGCTTGGGCGTCTATCTCGGGGCAAATTATGCCATGCCGTTGAGCGACCGGGTGCGCTGGCTGATCAATGCGGAGATCGAACAGGATATTTTGCATGATGATCCGAGCGTAACGGCGAGCGCCGATTATATCGGCGCGCTCAGCTTCGATGCAGATGCAGCGCATACACGGGGCAGCCTTTCGAACACCTTGTCTTATGCATTCAGCGAGGTCTTGAGTATTGGCGTCACGCCTTATCTGGCGCGCACCGTGAACAGGGATATGGCTTATGGTGCGGGCATCGACGTCACGGGCAAGTTTTGACCGAGCGTTGGAGACTTATGCTTCTGCCTTTTCAGGAGTAAGCGATTGGGCGTCTTCCTCGCTCTCATAGGGGCGAGGACGATGAACCAGCGTGACCAGCACAACGGAAATGATCATCAGGAGATACCATGAGCCGAGCTTGCCGAGTGAAACCGGCACCCAGCCATTATGCTGGTTGGGATAGAGCCAGGCCTTCGACCATGTGCCGATATTTTCTGCAAACCAGATGAAGAACGAGGTCAGCAGGAAGGCGACGAGCAGGGGCATTTTGTGCCGAAAGCGGAACACGCGATAATGCATGCTGGTCCGCCAGAACAAGGCGAATGTCAGTGCAAACAGCGGCCAGCGAATGTCCCAGATGAAATGATGGGCGAAGAAATTGACGTAGATCGCAGCTGCCAGCACCAATGTTGTCCAGAGCGGCGGATAATGGTTCAGCCGGATATCGAAGATGCGGTTGATGCGTGCCATATAGGAGCCGACTGCCGCATACATGAAGCCTGAAAACAGCGGCACGCCGCCGATCCGGAAGAAGTTTTCTTCCGGATACACCCATGAACCGGCATGGGTCTTGAACACTTCCATGGCCGTGCCGACGACATGGAAAATCAGAATGACCTTGGCTTCTTCCCATGCCTCCAGCTTGAACACCAGCATGGCAAGCTGGATAGCCAGCGCGGAAAGGAAGAGAAAATCATAGCGGGTGACGACACCGCCAAGACCGCTTTCCGGCCAAAACCAGCGGGTGAGGATGATGAGGCCGAGCATGGCGCCGCCAAACAGGCAGGCCCATGCCTGTTTCAGGCCGAAGACCAGAAATTCAATCAGTCCGTCGGTCAGGCGGTTCCGCGGCAGCCGGTCGAGGATACGGTGGGCCGCCGCATCGATAGATTGTTCGAGGCCGGTAAAATGCCTATCTGCCTGCAATGATCTGTTCCAGAAACTGGGTCAGATTATCCGTCACATAGTCCACCTGATCGGTAAATTCCGGATCGCTTTCCCAGATTTCAGAGAAGGTCGGCTCGAAATTATTCGGCACCACCAGAACGGTTTTCATGCCGAGCGCCTTGGGCACGACGAGGTTGCGCGCCAGATCCTCGAACATCACCGCCTTGCTGGCATCGACGCCGAAAGCGCCGAGAAAACGGTCATAGGTGACACGTTCCGGCTTTGGCATCAGCCCGGCAGCGACGATGTCGAAAATATCGTCGAAATTATCCAGAATACCGAGCTGACGAGCCGCACGTTCGGCGTGACCGCGATCGCCATTGGTGAAGATGAAGCGGCGGCCCGGCAGCGACTTGATCGCTTCGCCAAGCGCCGGATCGGGCTTCAGCCAGCTATAGTCAATATCGTGCACCTTTTGCAGAAAGTCGTCCGGATCGATCTGGTGGCATTCCATCAGGCCTTTCAGCGTGGTGCCATAGTCGAGATAGAACTGCTTCTGGATGCGCCGGGCTTCCTCACGCGGCAATTGCAGCAGGTTTTCGACGTAGCTCGTCATCTTCACGTCGATCTGCGAAAACAGATTGGCGGCGTGGGGATAAAGCGTGTTGTCGAGATCGAACACCCAGTCGGTGACGTGCTCAAAAGCTGGAGTGAAGGCCGAAGCGTTGGAACTATTGGTCATGGGTCTTTATGGCACGATCAGCGTGCCGGCACCATGTTCGGTGAAGAGTTCCAGCAGGACGGAATGCGGCGTCTTGCCATTGAGAATGACAACGCCTTCCACGCCACGGCGGATTGCCTCAATGCAGGTTTCGACCTTGGGGATCATGCCGCCGGAAATCGTGCCGTCCTTGATGAGCGCCTGCGCATCGGCAACGGAGAGTTCCTTGATCAGCTTCTTGTCCTTGTCCAGCACGCCCGGAACGTCGGTCAGGAACAGAAGGCGGGTTGCGGCAAGCGCGCCTGCGATGGCGCCCGCAAATGTGTCGGCATTGATGTTGTAGGTGTGGCCGTCGCGGCCCGGAGCGACCGGTGCGATGACCGGGATCATCTCGGAACGCGCCAGAAGATCGAGCAGGGTGCGGTCTACTTCCGCCGGTTCGCCGACGAAGCCGAGATCGAGCACTTTCTCGATGTTGGAATCGGGGTCGATGACGGTCTTGTGCGCCTTCTGCGCGAAGACCATGTTGCCGTCCTTGCCGCACAGGCCAATGGCCCATTCGCCTTCGGCATTGATGAGGGCGACGATTTCCTTGTTGATGGAACCGGCCAGAACCATTTCCACCACTTCGACGGTCTTTTCGTCGGTGACGCGCAATCCGCCTTCAAAACGGGATTCGATGCCGAGCTTGGTCAGCATGGCCTGGATCTGCGGTCCGCCGCCATGCACGACAATCGGGTTGATGCCGGACTGCTTCAAAAGCGCGATATCGCGGGCGAAAGCCTTGCCCAGCTCCGGATTGCCCATGGCGTGGCCGCCATATTTCACGACGACGTGCTTGTTCTCGTAGCGCTGCATATAGGGCAGGGCGGCGGAGAGGAGTTGCGCTTGCTTTTCGGAATTTTCAAGGGTCGTCATCGCGGGCTCCATGGCTGGCGACAGGGCAGAAGAGGCAGGCTTTTCTAGACCGGTTTTGATTCAAATGGAATCCGCGAAAACGGTCTCGCGACTTATTTTTCACGAATAGTTGGCTGGACACTGCTTCGCATCCTCACGCCAATGTTCTATGTAAATCGTGATTTTATAGTTTCACTGCATGATGAAGAAAGTTGTTTCAATGCGTCGGTTGATTTTGACCGCTCTGGTTTCGCTCTTTGCCCTCAATGCTGCTCAAAGCACTGCTGCTGCGGCAGCCTCCACACAAACCGTGATCTTTGTCCGCCATGGCGAAAAGCCGGAAGCAGGATTGGGGCAGCTGAGCTGTCGCGGCCTGAACCGTTCGCTGAAACTGCCCGCGGTCATCGCAAAACAGTTCGGCAAGCCCGCGGCGATTTTCGCGCCCAATCCGTCCGAGGAGAAGGACGACAAGGGCGAAACCTATGCCTATGTGCGTCCGCTTGCGACGGTCGAACCGACTGCAATTTCGCTCGGCCTGCCGGTCGATACGCGTTTTGGCTTCGAAGATATCGACAAGCTGGAAGAAGCGCTGGAAGCACCTGCCTATCGCAATGCGACCGTTCTGGTTGGCTGGGAGCACAAGCAGATCGTCAAGCTGGTGCGCGACATCGTCAAGGAGAACGGTGGCGACAAGCATGACGTGCCCAAATGGTCAGGCGACGATTTCGACAGCATCTATGTGCTGCGCATTACCCGCGACGGTGAAAAGACCAGCGTGCAGTTCGAGCGCCGCAATCAGGGGCTGAACAATCTGCCGGAAACCTGTCCTCTTTGAGGACAGGTCAGGCTGAAATCAGGATTCTTTGATCACCAGAGCAATAGCGGCGCGCAAATCGTCGAGGCCGAGGCCTTTTTCCGACGAGGTGGCGATAATGCCGGGGAAGCAGGCTGCGCGGCGGAAGGTGAGCTTGTGTGTATCCGCCATCAAGCGCGGCACGCCCGCCGGTTTGATCTTGTCGATCTTGGTCAGCACGATCTGGTAGGACACGGCTGCCTTGTCGAGAAGGTCGAGCACTTCGGCGTCGTTCTTCTTGATGCCGTGGCGGGCGTCGATCAGCACATAGACGCGCTTCAGCGTGGTGCGTCCGCGCAGATAGTCGAAAACAAGCCGCGTCCAGGCATCGACATGGGCCTTGGGTGCTTCGGCGAAGCCATAGCCGGGCATGTCCACGAGGGCCAGCGGCGGCAGGTCGCCGTTTTCGCCGGAATAACCGTCCGGCACGAAATAGTTCAGTTCCTGCGTGCGGCCCGGCGTATTGGAGGTGCGCGCAAGGCCCTTCTTGTTGACCAGAGCATTGATCAGCGATGACTTGCCGACATTGGAGCGTCCGGCAAAGGCGATTTCCACCGGGCCTTCCGGTGGCAGGAACTGCATCGACGGCACGCCGCGGATAAAGATCCACGACTTTTTGAACAGCGCACGGCCTTGCTCGACCAGTGCCGCCTGCGCCGCGCGGGTCGCATCTGCCGCCGCCTGAGCCGCATTGATTGCCGCCTGCTTCTTATCCTGCTCGCTCAATGTTTTTATCCTGGTCGCTTTATTCTGTAGAACACACGCATCAATGGTATGGGCCGCATTGTCAACATGACGGCATAAAAAACCCCGCCTAAGCGGGGTTCTTTCAGTTCTATTTCTTCGCCTCATTGGGCTTTCGTTTGAACATGCCCTTAAGGTTATCGAAGAGCTCGATCTTGACGCCCTGACGCTTCATGATGATGCCCTGCTGGGTGATCGAGAGCAGGTTGTTCCATGCCCAGTAGATCACCAGACCAGCCGGGAACGAAGCCAGCATGAAGGTGAAGATGATCGGCATCCAGGTGAAGATCGCAGCCTGCGTCGGATCCGGCGGGGTCGGGTTCATGCGCATCTGCAGGAACATGGTGATACCCATCAGGAGCGGCCAGACGCCAATCATCAGGAAGTGTGGCACGGCGAAAGGCAGAAGACCGAACAGGTTGAAGAGCGAGGTTGGATCGGGCGCTGCAAGATCCTGAATCCAGCCAAAGAACGGCGCGTGGCGCATTTCGATGGTGACGTAGAGAACCTTATACAGGGCAAAGAACACCGGAATCTGCACCAGCACCGGCCAGCAGCCCGCGAGCGGATTGATCTTCTCTTCCTTGTACAGCTGCATCATGGCCTGCTGCTGCTTCATCTTGTCATCCGCGTATTTTTCGCGGATTTCCGTCATCTTCGGCTGAACCAGCTTCATGCGCGCCATCGACTTGTACGACTTGTTGGCGAGCGGGAAGAACAGGCCCTTGAGCAGAACGGTGACAACCAGGATGGCGACGCCGAAATTGCCGGAGAACTTGTAGATCCAGTCGATGAGGTAGAACATCGGCTTGGTGATGAAGTAGAACCAGCCCCAGTCGATCAGCAGTTCGAACTGCTTGATGCCGAGCTGCTTTTCATAAGCCTGAATTTGGGTAACAACCTTTGCACCGGCAAAGACGTGGTTCTTCAGCGTCTGCGACTGGCCAGCCTCAATGGTCATCGGCGCACCGAGGAAATCGGTCTGGTAGCGCGGGCGATCATTGGTGAAGTGCGAGAAGCGGCCGGTGAACTTTTCGTCCTGCGGCGGTACGAGCGTTGCGGCCCAGTACTTGTCGGTGATGCCGAGCCAGCCGCCATTGACGTCCTTGAACGAGATGTCCTTGTCGTCTTCGACCTTGGAATACTTGATTTCCTGCAGGCCGTCCTGACCCATGACGCCGATCAGGCCTTCATGCAGAACATAGGTGGCGCTGGCATGTTCCGGCTGGTTGAAGCGGGTCACGCGGCCATAGGATGCCAGCGAAATCGGCGCACCGGTATTGTTGGTGATCGTGTCGTCAACGGCGAACATATAGGCGTCGTCAACCGAGATGACGCGCTTGAAGGTGATGTTCTTCTCGTTGGTATAGGTCAGCGTGACCGGCGTGGTCTGGGTCAGCTTGTCGTTGCCTTCCACGGACCAGACGGTGTTCGGACCCGGAACCGGGCCGGTCGTGTCATTGCCGGTGAAGCCAAGTTCAACGAAATAGCCCTGCTTCAGCGCGGAAGGCGCGAGCAGTTCGATATTCGGAGAATTGTCGTCGACCGTCTCGTGATAGTTCTTGAGGAAGAGGTCATCAAGACGCGCGCCGGTCAGATTGATCGAACCGCGCAGCGAAGGCGTGTCGATCTGAACACGCTGCGTCTGGGCGATTGCGGCTTCGCGGCTCAGCGCGCCGCCTGCGGCTGCCACATCACCATGGCCGGGAATTGTGCCTGAGGCAGCTGGCGCCTGTGGCGTATCGCCCGCGCTGTTGCCTGCCTGGCTGCTCTGGGCTGCCTGCTGGGCCTGCCGCTGTTGCTCCTCAATGCGTGCCTGCTCCCGCTGGGCTTCCGTTTTCGGACCCAGATAAAACACTTGCCACAGCGTCAGTATGAGGATGGACAGGGCAATGGTGATGAAGAAATTGCGTTTATTTTCCATTGACGGGTCCTGATTCCGGTCTTTCCGTTCGGCGTTTCCCTTCGCCCTTCCGCTCAGCCCTGGCCGTAATACGGCGGGTGAGTTCCTCGGTCAGTCGCGAAAAGGGCGCAGTGAGAGCTTGCTCGCGCGCTACGATCACATAGTCGGTCGAAGGCGCCATGTCACGTCCTGCGTGACAACGTACCGCTTCTCTCAGCCTGCGGCGGATGCGATTTCGTATCACGGCGTTGCCGTTCTTCTTGGTGACGGTGAAGCCGGCGCGGGGCTTTTCGCCAATTTTGGCCACTGCCGATTCCTCTTCCGTCCGCTCGCGAACTTCGAGAAGAAACAGCGGACCACGCCGCTTTTCACCGTTCCTTAAAGCCAAAAACTCCGCTCTCTTGCGAAGGCGGAGTATTTGTTTCGGCTTTTTCATGTTTCTGATCACCGCGCTGCTGCGCGGGAAAAGATTAAGCGGAAAGCCGCTTACGGCCGCGCGAACGGCGAGCGGCGAGAACCTTGCGGCCGCCGGTGGTAGCCATGCGTGCACGGAAACCGTGACGACGCTTGCGGACGATCTTGGATGGCTGATAAGTGCGCTTCATTTTTTTAATACCGCGGTGTGCGGCCCTTCTTAATTCTGTTTTTCAGTTGAGCATGATCTGGCCCGAAGCCGGTTTCCCTTTTCCGGGATCATGCTCTCATGAACAGGAGCTGGTTCTTTTCCCTTGCGGCGGACAGCGCAAACCATCCGTTAACCCGCGCGGGCGAACGTGACGCGGCTTATAGGGGGAGGGGCCTCAAGAGTCAATCCGCAGATGCGATCAAAGCTGCGCTTCGATGGCTGCTTTGTCGATAATCGACCAGACTGCTTTTATAAGGCCATTCTCGAAGGTGTAAAAGACGTTTTCCGTAAACCGGATTCTGCGGCCGTTGACCGGCAGGCCGAACAAGGCGCCAACGGGCGTGCAGTCGAAAGCCAGACGCGCGGCGATCGTTGGCGGTTCACTGACGAGCAGTTCTATATTGAATTGGAGGTCGGGGATCGCCTTGAAATCCTGCTCCAGCATGGCGCGATAGCCAGCCAGTCCGAAAGGCCTGTCATTATGCGAGACCGTCTGATGGACAAAGCGCCCGAGATTATCCCAATCCCGTCGGTTCAGGCAGGCGATATAATCCCGGTAAATGTCGGCAAGCGGCTTCTCCATAGTCGTTCCTCCTGTTTTCGAAATTAAGCGATCACGCATGGCAATGCCATTGCCAAACTGCGCATAGACTTCCATAAGAGAGCGCACATTTTTTCAATGCGGAGCACGTTCCGCAGCAGCATTCAGAGGAGTTCACCATGAGCATCCGTCGCATCGGAGTTGGTCCGCGCATGAGCCAGGCCGTGGTTCACGGCAATACTGTTTACCTCGCCGGTCAGGTGGGTCTGCCGGGCGCCAGCGTGACCGACCAGACCAAGGCCGTTCTGGCTGAAGTGGATCGCCTGCTCAAGGAAACCGGTTCGGACAAGACCAAGATCCTTCAGGCGATCATCTGGATGGCCGACATGAAGGATTTCGCCGAAATGAACGCTGTGTGGGACGCATGGGTCCATCCGGAGCACACCCCAGCCCGCGCAACCGGTGAAGCAGCGCTTGCAACGCCGGACTACAAGGTCGAGATCATCATCACCGCTGCGATCTGATCCCAGCGCGACTGCATGAAAAGGGCCCCGCTTTTGCGGGGCTTTTTTATTCGCGGATGCGTTGCGAAAAGCCGTCGCGTCCGCCTGCCTGTGCTTTTGCATCGATGGATGCGCGCTGGCGTACTTCTTCCAGCGAGCCGCCATTCTCGATCCAGTGGTTGTCGTAAAGATAGCCGGGCAGATAGCCCGACAGCAAAATACGATAGTCGAAGGGGAATGTCGGATCGAGCAGGCGCGCCATGTCGAAGATCATGGTCGTGCAGTTGGTGGTCAGCGTGTTGTAGAACTCTGCCTTGGCGGCCAGCTGGTTGCCACGCTCGACATAGGACAGGAACAATTGTCTGGCCGGTCCGGGCGGCAATCTGACCTGATAGCGATAGACGTCTTCCTTGCGGACATTGGTGCGCAGATAAATGATGTCGCGCTCCTCGGCGGCGATCATCGCCAGCTCGAATTCCCGAAAAAAGCCGCCAATGGAGGAGAAGACTTCATGATGCTCGCGGCGGATCTCGCCGGAGAAGACCACATGGCGACCGTCCGCAAAGCCGAACGAAAGCAGCGTGTGTGCGATGGCCGGGCTCGACCAGTAGGACAGATAGATATCCACCGACGTGATCTTGCTGAGGTCGTAGGTTTCGTCTTTCCAGTTTTCGGTAAAGTCTTCGGTCGTGCGCCATTCGAAGTCGCGGACATTGAACAAGGTAACCATGTCGCCATCCACCTTGCCGGTGACGATGCGTGCAACATCGGGCGCCCACATGCGGTCGAGGGAAGGGCGGATGGTCGTCCACCAGCCGAGAATGAGGAGCGCGAGGAAGCAGAAGAACAATCGTTTGCGCCAGCAGGAGAATTGCCGTTCCCCGGCAATGATCCAAAGCGTGATGAGCAACCACACTGCGATGATCGCTTGTCGGACTGCGCTGCCGAACGGCAATTGATACCACATCGCAAAACTCGCCCAGATCGCAAAGATAAGAGCGGCAACTACAAAGATAAACTTGACTGCAATGCGAACGGGCGCCGATTTTAAAATAGACGTCATGTGCCTCAGTGCTCGCCGGTTGCGGTAATCATTGCGGAATCTGCGGCGATACTGACATGATTTGCGGCACTATGTCAGTGCCTATCCAGAAAATGGAGAAATTTATCTCAATAGACTGGAATCTTTAAAAACCAGCCCTTCTATAAGATGTTACTTCTTTAGAGCGACAGCCTCTCCGCGCGGACGCGGCGCGGTGGTCTTGCGGCTACGCCTGTAGGGACGCACCATACGCCACAGAAGCAGCGCTGCGACAATGGCGGCGTAGATGATCGGCTCCGCGGGCCAGCTTTTGACCGACATGATGAAATGGATCGCACCGCCTGCGATGGCGACATAGACCAGTCTGTGCAGGCTGGTCCAGCGGCGTCCGAGCCGCCGGATCGACCAGTTGTTTGATGTCAGCGCCAGCGGCACCAGCAAAGCGAGGCTGACCATGCCGATGGTGATGAAGGGGCGGCGGAGAATATCGGCGAGAATAACCGGGAAATTCAGCGCCTGATCGAGCACCATATAGGTCGCGAAATGCATGAGCGCATAATAGAAGGCGAGAAGACCGAGCGCCCGGCGATAGCGCAGCAGGCTGATGCCGGTCAGATCGCGGATCGGCGTCACGAGCAGGGTCAGGATCAGGAAGCGCAGCGTCCAGAGACCAAGCGTATGTTCGAATGTCTTGACCGGATCAGCGCCAAGACCGCCAGTCGCGCCGAGATAGAAAGTCCAGACCGCCGGAACGAACCCGGCTGCATAGAGCAGCCAGACCTTCCAGCCATCGGATTTGCGGCCCGCCGGTTTTTTCATGCGCGTTTCGCTTGTCGCTGCCCTCTCAGCCGTCATGTCAATAATTCGCCTTCAGGTCCATGCCGGCATAAAGCGATGCGACTTCGTCCGCATAGCCGTTGAAGGGCAAGGTCGGGCGGCGGCTTGAGGCGAAGAAACTGTCTTCGCCGATGCGCCGTTCGCTTGCCTGGCTCCAGCGCGGATGGTCGACCGCCGGATTAACATTGGCATAGAAGCCATATTCATTGGCAGCTTGCTGCTGCCAGGACGTGGGCGGCTGCTTCTCGACAAAACTGATGCGGGTAATGGCCTTGATGCCCTTGAAACCATATTTCCACGGCACAACAAGGCGGATTGGCGCGCCATTGGCGTTGGGGAGCGTCTCGCCATAAAGCCCGACCGCCAGAATTGTCAGCGGATGCCTGGCTTCGTCCAGCCGCAGCCCTTCGACATAGGGCCAGTCCAGCACCTGAAACAGCCCCTTCTGACCCGGCATTTCCTCCGGGCGCACGACACCGGTGAAGGCGATATATTTGGCGGAACCGAGCGGCTCGACCTGTGATAGCAGGCTTGCAAGCGGAAAGCCGATCCACGGGATCACCATCGACCATGCCTCGACGCAGCGCATACGGTAGATGCGTTCCTCAAGCGGCATTTTGGCGATCAGGTCGCGCATGTCGAATTCTTTTGGCTGCTTCACCAGCCCGTCGACGGTCAGCTTCCAGGGCAGCGGCTTGTAGTCGGCGGAATTGGCGGAAGGATCGCTCTTGTCGGTGCCGAACTCGTAAAAATTATTGTAGGTGGTGACGTCTTCCTTCGGCGTCAGCTTTTCATCCACCTTGTAGGCAGAGGCGGCCGCCTTGAGCGGATCTGCAAATGCCGAGGATGCAAAGCCCCCGACGGTGCCTATTGTGGCAAGCGCGCCGAGACCTGCCATGAACTGGCGGCGATGCAGATAGATGTTTTTCGGTGTCACCGCATCATGCGTGAGACGGGCATGCGAAAGACGACCGGGTTTGAAGCTGCTCATGTCCGTTATCCATCCTCTTGGAATAATACCCCATTTTGACGCTGAAAGCGTCAGAAACATGGTGTTTTCACCACTAGTTCGTGGCTCACGCATTGTTGATGGTTTTCCCGACTTGTAACAGAATTGTAACACGTCGAAATTTTTCGTTATTCTGCCATATTCTCGCTCAATCTCTGCTGTTAAGGGAGTTGCATTCGCCGCGAAGGCAGGCACGTTATGGGCTTTCTGCGAGTGCCACTTTCAAACCTTCGTTAACGTCTCGTTGGCTATGTTGAGATCATGGTAAAGAAGATGTTTATTGCCGCTTTGGCGGCTGCGCTTATGGTATCGACCGGCTCGGCTTTTGCTGAGGGGCAGCCTGTGGCTGTCTCCACGAAAGGTCAGGGCAAGGCACTGAGCGGCATTGCCGCTTCGATGAAAGAAGAAGAAGGCGCCCCGAAGCTCGGTGAAGGCGTCACCATGCGCGAGAAGAAGATGGATACGGAAATCACGCCGGAACAGAATTTTTCCCGCAGCAAGCAGTTCATTCACCGCTTCTATACGCCGGAAAAGGCGTCCAACGAGCTGGTAATCCTGCTGCACGGTTCGGGTGGTAATGAAACCAGCCTCATTCCGCTGGCATCCAAGATCTGGCCGCGCGCGACGCTGCTCGGCATTCGCGGTCGCGTCATGCAGGACGGTGGCACGCGCTGGTACAAGCGCATCACGCCGGTCAAGTTCGACCAGAAAGATATCAAGCTCGAAGCCAATGCTTTCGTGACGTTCCTGACGCGCCTTGCCGAAGACAAGGACCTCGACCTCACCCATGCGACCTTCGTAGGCTATTCGAACGGCGCCAATCTTCTGGCGGCAACCATGATGCTACATCCCGATCTGGTGAAACGCGCCGTGCTGATGCGCTCGATGCCGGTGCTGGACAATGCGCCGGTCGCCAATCTGAGCAAAACGCGCGTACTGACGATCACGGGTGAGGAAGACAAGCTCTATTCGCCGTTTGCGCCTGCGCTCTCCGCGCTTCTGCGCTCCAGCGGCGCACGCGTCGATGCGCGCACGATTGATGCCGATCACATGCTTGGTGACAAGGATGCCGCTGCAATCAGCCAGTGGGTCGCCTCGCTTGGACCGGACGGTGCGCCTGCGGTTTCGATGAAGAGACCCTGAGTTTTAGGGCAGTAGGGGAATAAGGGAATAGGGGAGTATGTTGGGCTAGAAGCGCCTGACACTCTCTTAAAACCTATTCCCCTACTGCCTTACTCCCTTATTCCCCTAATCCCTTAACGAAACGATGCCACAATCCCCCGCTTCCGAACCGAAGGCGAGGCGGTGGCCCTGATCGTCCCAGCCCATGCTGGAGACGGCGCCCTTGCCGGGGCGGCGCAGCAGAACTTCCTTCTGATCAGCAAAACGAACCAGCATGATCATGCCGTCATTATAACCAATGGCGACGATGTCCTCGACGGGATGGCAGGCAACCGCCGTCACCATGCTGTCGCCACGCAGGCCAAGCTCAAGCGGGGCCTTGCCCATCGGGCCGTCCTTGCCTGCAAAAGGCCAGACAATGGCCGCAGGCGCACCGGACGTTGCAAGCCACTTGGCCTTCACGCTCCATGACCAGTCCTTCACCTTTGCCGGATAGCCGGTCATGCGCATGTGTTTGGTGTCTTCGAGACGCCAGCCATGCAAGGCATTTTCCTGCATCGAGGTGATGAGAAAGCGGCCATCGGGCGAGAAAATGACGCCGATATGCGCACCTTTCCATTCCAGTTCGGCAGGCTTGGCTGCCGTGCCAGTCCAGATCAGTGTTGCGCCGTTGTAACGGGCAATCGCAAGCCGCTGGCCCTTTGGCGCAAAGGCAATGCCTTCAACACTGCGTTCCTGCGGGAATTCCTGCACCTTGCCGTCAGAGCTGCGCACCCAGGCCGAACGGCCCGATGCAAAGCCGACCGTGCCGCCGGGACCGGCAGCAACCGCCGTCATCCACTTGCGCGGAACTTTTGCAAGTTCGGTCACCGTGCCACTGGCATCGGTGCGGCAGACGCGACCGTCTTCGCCGCCGGTGATGAGTGATTTGCCGTCAACGGAAATCGCAGCGCTCAACAGCCCGTCATGGGCCGTTGAACTCTGGCTGCCGTTATCGAGCCGGTGGATCGTCCCATCGGCCATGGCAAAAAATGGAACGCCGCCGATGAAGCGTGCATGGAGGCAATGACCTTCGAGGTCAAGCGGGGCAACTGTAGGCATCAGTGTCCAGTATTTCTTATTTAACTTGGCAGTTTTCGAAACCGGCTTTCAATTCAGCCGGGTCGAGTTCGCGTCCGATGAAGACAAGGCGGCTTTCCCGCTTTTCTTCCGGCTTCCATGCGCGCTGGTGATCGCCTTCGATGATCATGTGAACGCCCTGAACCACATAGCGGTCCGGATCGTCCTTGAAAGCGATGATGCCCTTGAGGCGCAGAATATTCGGCCCTTGGGTCTGGGTGATGTTCTGAATCCACGGGAAGAATTTCGCCGGATCGATGTCACCGGCCCGCAGCGAAACGGACTTCACGGTTACATCATGGATCGGCGAGGCGTGGTCATGATGGTGATGATCGTGATCACAGTCCGGGCCGCAGACATGATCGTGGTCATGGTGATGATGGTCATGGTCGTGATCATGCGCATGGTGATCGTGCCCGTGATGCTCATGCCCATGATGATCATGATGGTGGTGGTCATGCCCGTGATCGTGGTCGCAATCCGGTCCGCAGACATGATCCGGATGATCATGGTCGAGGAAATGCGGGTCGTTTTCCAGCACGCGCTTCAGGTCGAAAGCGCCACGGTCGAGCACGCGCTCAAGCGGGATCGAAGCGCGCTCGGTGCGGTGAATCACGGCATGTGGATTGATAGCGCGCACGGTGGCTTCGATGGTGGCCAGTTCCTGCGGCGTCACCAGATCGGTCTTGTTGATCAGCACCACATCGGCAAAGGCGATCTGGTCTTCGGCTTCGCGGCTGTCCTTGAGGCGCAGCGGCAGATGCTTGGCGTCGACCAGCGCGACAACAGCGTCGAGGCCGGTCTTGGCGCGCACGTCGTCATCCATGAAGAAGGTTTGAGCGACCGGAACCGGATCGGCAAGGCCGGTGGTTTCCACGACGATGGCGTCGAAACGGCCCGGGCGGCGCATCAGACCTTCAACCACGCGGATCAGGTCGCCACGCACGGTGCAGCAGATGCAGCCATTGTTCATTTCGTAGATTTCTTCATCCGACTCGACGATCAGGTCGTTGTCGATGCCGATCTCGCCGAATTCATTGACGATGACGGCATAACGCTTGCCGTGATTCTCGGTCAGAATGCGGTTGAGAAGGGTGGTCTTGCCCGAGCCCAGATAGCCGGTCAGAACGGTAACGGGAATGCGGCCAGCTTCAGTGGTCGCCTCTGCTGTGGTTTGGGCTTCAGCCTGGCTCATGGTCTTGCCTCTTGAAGTTACGGCCCCGGATCGGTCGGCGCACAAAGGCGCATAACGGGGCTTCAGATCGGACAATTCATATAAGGGAACGACGACAGTAATACCATATGCAACGCTATATTATTACATCTGCCGCATCACATTCCCGCCATTGATGAACCGCTGGTCGGATTGACCGGAAATGCCCGGTTTCCCGCTTCAGGATTTGAACCGCGCCAGATCGAAGCGGTCGACATCGCGCAGCAGATCGACAAAGCCCGACACGGCATTGGCGATCAGCTTTTCGCCTGCTTCTGCTGTCGCCGCAGCGGCATTGCCTGCAACGCCGTCGGTATTCAGGTCGTGCATTTTCCAACCGAACGCATGCGGGCCATAAGCGCGCAGATATTTGAACTCTTCGGCAAAGCCGGACTGCGCATTGCCGAAATTGCGTGCTTTCGACATATCCACGAGGTCGGGCCGCAGCGCGAGCATCACCGAGGTTTCGATAAAGCCGCCATGGATGTCGAGCGCCTTCTCTTCCGGGGTGATCAGTCCTTCAGGAAGGCCGAAGCGCGTCCAGCTGGTTGCGACCGCGAGCATGCCGAGGCGGACGCGCAATTCGGTCGCAACGATGGTCATCAAAGGCGAGTTGCCGCCATGGGCGTTGAGCATGACCAGCTTGCGGATGCCGCCCGCATGCAGGTTTTCGCCGATGCCGATCCACTGGTTGACCGCTTCGGAAAAGGCAAGGCTCTGGGTGCCTTCGGTATCCATATGCTCGATCGAATAGCCGACAGGCTGCACCGGCAGGAAGTTGACGTTCAGACCAGCCGGTATCGCCTCGCCGACCCGCGCGACAATACCTTCCGCGATGATCGTATCCGTCTCGAATGGCAGGTGAGGGCCATGCTGTTCGTGTGCGCCAAGGGGCAGGACGACAATCATATCGCTGTTCTGATCGCGCAGTTCCGTCATGTTTTCCTCACTTTATTAATCGGGCCCTGAACCTAAACCCGGGGAGCCGGAGGGGCAAGCCGAGCGGCGACAAGACTGGCTTTTGATTTAGCGGAACGTTTTTAACCTTGTTGTTTCATAAGTCGGACAATATTTTACGCTATAAACATCTCGGGCAATGTCGATCGAGCGACAAAATGAAGTCGCAACAAAGGGTGAGGTGGCAATGAACAAGGACAATAAAGCGGTTGTACTTTACCGGTTGCAATCCGTCGCGCGTCTTTCAAGAACAGTTCTGGCCACACGGCTTCTGGAGCAGGGACTTTATGCCGGGCAGGATGCGGTCATGCTGCAACTGGCTGCCGAAGACGGGTTGACGCCCGGCGTGCTTGCGCAGCGCCTCGGTGTGCGCCCGCCGACCATCACCAAGACGATTGCCCGCCTGCAAGGGCAGGGCTTTGTCGCCAAGCGCGCCTCCGAAACCGATCAGCGCCAGTCGCATGTCTATCTTACCCAGACCGGGCTTGAGACGATCAAGGCGATCGAGAAATCCATCCGCAAGACCGACAAGGACATGCTGAAGGGGCTCGACAAGAAGGAACGCAAGACTTTCCTGAAAATGCTTGGCCGTATGGAAGGCAATCTTGCGCTGCGCGGTCTGTCACGTGTGGTTGAAGAACCGTCCACCGATACCATTGACGACGACGAAGCCGAATAAGCAAATCCGGCTGCGGGTTACTGCCAAAAAAACTTTCAATTCAATAATTGCAATGGCATAACCGTTTTAATGATGACGCCCGTGTGACATGAGACCCATGGGCGTTCGTGGCATGGACCGTTGGGGGAGGCGACTTGGCCCAGAAAATCAAGCTTTCGACCATCGCTGATGCGCTGGGTGTCTCGACAGCTACCGTTTCGCTTGCGCTGCGCGACAGCCCGCTTGTCGCCGACCAGACCCGTGAGAAGATCAAGGAACATGCCCGCGCCATCGGTTATATCTATAACCGTCGGGCAGCGAGCCTGCGCACATCGCGGTCGGGGATCGTTGGTGTCGTGGTGCATGACATCATGAATCCGTTTTTCGCGGAAATTCTGAAATCCATCGAATCGGAACTCGACCGGTCTCGCCAGACCTTCATTCTGTCCAATCACTACGACCAGCTGGAAAAGCAGCGCACCTTCATGGACACGCTTTTGCAGCTTGGCGCTGACGGGGTGATCATGTCGCCCGCCATCGGCACACCGCCGGAAGATATCCAGATCGCCGAGGATAACGGCCTGCCGGTCGTGTTCATCGCGCGCAGTGTCGAAGGCGTTCATGCGCCGGTGTTTCGCGGCGATGATGCCTATGGCGTCGGCCTTGCCACCAACCACCTGATTTCGCTTGGTCATAAGCGCATTGCGATGATCGGCGGCACCGACCAGACCTCGACCGGTCGTGACCGTTATCGCGGCTATGTGCAGGCGATGGACAAAGCCGGGCTGGAAATTCGCGACGACTGGCGCATTGCGGGTCCGCGTACCAAGCAGGGCGGGTTCGAAGTCGCACCGCAGTTCCTCGCCTTGAAGGACAAGCCGACCGCCGCCGTCTGCTGGAATGATCTGACCGCAATCGGCCTGATGAACGGCATTGCACGCGCCGGACTGGTGCCGGGCGACGATATTTCCGTCACCGGCTATGATGATCTGGAAGAGGCGGCCATTGCCACGCCCGCGCTTACAACCGTCTGGAACGGCCAGCGCGAAGTTGGCCGTCGCGCCGCCCGCGCTCTGCTCGATCAGCTGAATGGTGTCGAGGTTGCCTCGACGCAAGAACTCATCAAGCCGGAACTGCATATCCGGCAATCGACGTCCAAGCCCAAACATCCCTGATTTCCCCCGCTCCGGGTCCGGTTCACCCAGACCGGTCGCCGGTCTCCCCGTGAACTGCGAAATGCTTCCCAGAGGAATATTGTCATGACCAAGCGCGACGCAACCGTTCTGGTGCTCGGAAATTTCAACGATTATGCCGTAGACCGCCTGTCCGGCGAGTTTTCCGTCCGCCGTATCCCGCGCGGTGATGCGGCGCTGGTCGATGCGGCCTGGGCGAACGATGTGCGTGGCATTGCCAGCATGTCCACCGTCGATGCAGCGCTGATCGACGCTTTGCCAAACCTGAAAATCATCGGCAATTTCGGCGTTGGTTATGATGCGGTTGACGCCAAACATGCCGCTGCCCGCAACGTGATGGTCACCAATACGCCCGACGTGCTGACCGACGAAGTGGCCGATACGGCGCTTGGTCTCCTGATCGACACCGTGCGCGAATTGTCGAAGTCGCAGGAATTCCTGCGTGCGGGCCGTTGGGAAAAGGAAGGCCGTTATCCGCTGTCGAAGCTGTCGCTGCGCGGACGCAAGGTCGGCATTTTCGGCCTAGGCCGTATTGGCAAGGCGGTCGCCCATCGCGTGGAGGCTTTCGGTCTGCTGGTTTCCTACCACAACCGCCGCAAGGCTGAAGGCGTCTCCTATGATTACTACCCGAGCCTACTTGAGCTGGCCAAGGCGGTCGATACGCTTATTCTGGTTGCCCCGGGCGGCGCGGAAACTGCCAAGGCGGTGAATGCAGAAGTGCTGCAAGCGCTCGGCCCGGATGGTGTGTTGATCAATGTCGGTCGCGGTTCGCTGGTCGATGAGGATGCGCTGGCTGCGGCGCTGAACAATGGCACCATTGCCGCTGCGGGTCTGGACGTCTTCGCGAACGAACCCTCCGTGCCGCAAGGTCTGCTCGATGCGCCAAACACGGTTTTGCTGCCGCATATCGCATCTGCATCGCATAAAACCCGTCAGGCCATGGCGGATCTGGTGATCGACAATCTCATTTCATGGTTTGATACCGGCAAGGCGATCACGCCGGTTCCGGAAACGGAATTCGTTAAGGGAATAGGGGAGTAAGGCAGTAGGGGAGTAAGTGAAGAAGGAGCTTGATAGACGCCTCTGCGTCAATCACCCTATTCCCCTATTCCCCT
>UEGR01000005.1 GCA_900465685.1 Hyphomicrobiales bacterium | reverse complement strand
TCGCTTCGATCATCGAGTAATTAAGGTTTGTGCAGGAGCGTCTCTCCGGAGACGCTCCGCGTAACAAGGAACAGATGAAATGAACGGTCAAAACATCCGCATTCGCCTTAAGGCGTTTGATCATCGGATCCTTGACGCTTCGACGCGGGAAATCGTGTCGACTGCCAAGCGTACCGGTGCAAATGTGCGCGGACCGATCCCGCTTCCTACGCGGATCGAAAAGTTCACAGTTAACCGGTCGCCGCACATCGACAAGAAGAGCCGCGAGCAGTTCGAGATGCGCACGCACAAGCGTCTTCTCGATATCGTTGACCCGACCCCGCAGACTGTTGACGCGCTGATGAAGCTCGATCTGTCCGCAGGTGTCGATGTCGAGATCAAGCTTTAATCGGCTTGAGGACGGAAGGAACGAACCCGATGCGTTCAGGTGTTATTGCACAGAAGCTGGGCATGACCCGCGTCTATAACGACGCCGGCGAGCATGTGCCGGTGACGGTTCTCCGCATGGAGAATTGCCACGTGGTAGCTCAGCGTACAGTTGAAAAGAATGGTTACACGGCTGTTCAGCTTGGCGTTGGTATCGCCAAGGTAAAGAACACGTCCAAGGCTATGCGCGGTCATTTCGCGAAGGCCGAGGTCGAGCCCAAGGCGAAGCTTGCGGAATTCCGCGTTTCTCCGGACAACCTCCTCGAAGTCGGCGCGGAAATCACCGCCGAACACTTCGTCGCCGGCCAGAAGGTCGACGTGACGGGTACTTCGATCGGTAAAGGTTTTGCCGGTGTTATGAAGCGTCACAATTTTGCTGGTCATCGTGCCTCCCACGGTAACTCCGTTACCCACCGCGCTCACGGCTCGACCGGTCAGCGTCAGGACCCGGGTAAGGTGTTCAAGGGCAAGAAGATGGCTGGTCATATGGGCCAGACCCGCGTGACCACGCAGAATATTGAAGTTGTCTCGACGGACACTGATCGTGGCCTCATTCTGGTCCGCGGCGCGGTTCCGGGCTCCAAGGGCGCCTGGATCATCGTCCGCGACGCAGTCAAGGTCTCGCTGCCAGAAAGCGCGCCGAAGCCGGCCGCTCTGCGTGCAGGTGCCGCCAAGGCTGAAGTCGCCGCGACTGAGGGAGCCGAATAATGGATCTCACGATTACAACTCTTGAAGGCAAGGATGCCGGCAAGGTCAAGCTGAACGAAGATATCTTCGGCCTCGACCCGCGTGACGACATTCTTCAGCGCGTTGTGCGCTGGCAGCTGGCTCGCCGCCAGCAGGGCTCCCATCAGGCTCAGGGCCGTGGCGACGTAAGCCGCACCGGCGCGAAGATGTACAAGCAGAAGGGTACGGGTCGCGCTCGTCACCATTCGGCTCGCGCTCCGCAGTTCCGCGGTGGTGGTCAGGCTCACGGACCAGTTGTCCGTAGCCATGAACACGACCTGCCGAAGAAGGTTCGCGCTCTTGGCCTGCGTCATGCTCTTTCCGCCAAGGCAAAGGCATCCGACCTGATCATCATCGATGATCTGGCGGCTTCCGAAGCCAAGACGAAGCAGCTTGTTTCTCAGTTCGCCAAGCTCGGTCTGGAAAATGCACTCCTCATCGGTGGTGCAGAGATCGACGTGAACTTCCAGCGTGCGGCTTCGAACATCCCGAACATCGACGTTCTGCCAGTGCAGGGCATCAATGTTTACGACATTCTTCGCCGTGGCAAGCTCGTGCTTTCCAAGGCGGCTGTCGAAGCCCTCGAGGAGCGTTTCAAATGACTGATCTTCGCCATTACGACGTGATCGTCAGCCCGGTTATCACCGAGAAGTCTACTCTGGTTTCTGAACACAACCAGGTCGTCTTCAACGTAGCCCGCAAGGCAACGAAGCCGGAAATCAAGGCTGCAGTCGAAGCGCTGTTCGGCGTCAAGGTTACCGCAGTCAACACTGCAGTGCGCAAAGGTAAGGTCAAGCGGTTCCGCGGCATTATCGGGCGCCAGAGCGACGTCAAGAAAGCGATCGTTACTTTGGCTGAAGGCCAGAGCATCGACGTTTCGACCGGTCTCTGAGAGGCCATGGAGTAAGAGACAATGGCACTCAAGCATTTTAATCCGACCACGCCGAGCCAGCGTCAGCTGGTCATCGTGGATCGCTCGGAACTCTACAAGGGCAAGCCGGTCAAGTCCCTGACCGAAGGTCTGTCCAAGAAGGGTGGCCGTAACAACACCGGTCGTATCACCGTTCGCTTTCAGGGCGGTGGTCACAAGCGTTCGTACCGCTTCATCGACTTCAAGCGTCGCAAGCTTGACGTCGTCGGCACCGTCGAACGCCTGGAATACGATCCGAACCGCACCGCGTTCATCGCGCTGATCCGTTACGAAGACGGCGAACTCGCATACATCCTGGCTCCGCAGCGCCTTGCTGTTGGCGACAAGGTTGTTGCTGGTAACTCCGTTGACGTTAAGCCGGGCAACGCAATGCCGCTCGCTTCGATGCCAGTTGGCACGATCGTCCACAACGTCGAACTGAAGCCTGGTAAGGGCGGTCAGATCGCTCGTTCGGCTGGCACCTACGCCCAGCTCGTCGGTCGCGACCAGGGCATGGCGATCCTGCGCCTCAACTCTGGTGAACAGCGTCTGGTTTCCGGCGCCTGCTTCGCTTCGGTTGGTGCAGTTTCGAACCCGGATCACGGCAATATCAACGACGGCAAGGCCGGTCGTTCGGTATGGCGTGGCAAGCGTCCGCACGTTCGCGGTGTTGCAATGAACCCGGTCGATCACCCGCATGGTGGTGGTGAAGGTCGTACCTCGGGTGGTCGTCACCCTGTCACTCCGTGGGGCAAGCCTACGAAGGGCAAGAAGACGCGCTCGAACAAGGCGACTGACAAGTTCATCATGCGTTCGCGCCATCAGCGCAAGAAGTAAGAGAGGTAGTCTGAAGTGGCTCGTTCAGTTTGGAAAGGTCCGTTTGTCGACGGCTATCTTCTCAAGAAGGCTGAGAAGGTACGCGAAGGCGGTCGTAACGAAGTTATCAAGATGTGGAGCCGCCGCTCCACCATTCTGCCGCAGTTTGTCGGTCTGACTTTCGGCGTCTACAACGGTAACAAGCTTGTGCCGGTGTCGATTTCGGAAGAAATGGTCGGACACAAGTTCGGTGAATTCGCGCCTACGCGTACCTACTACGGTCACGGCGCGGACAAGAAGGCAAAGAGGAAGTAACGATGGGCAAGGCCAAGGCTCCCCGCCAGCTTAAGGATAACGAGGCGAAAGCCGTCGCCCGTACGCTCCGCGTCAGCCCGCAGAAGCTTAACCTTGTCGCGAGCATGATTCGCGGCAAGAAAGTGAATGCGGCACTTGCCGATCTGACGTTCTCGCGCAAGCGGATCGCCGATACGGTTAAGAAGACGCTTGAGTCGGCGATTGCAAACGCTGAAAACAATCACGACCTCGACGTCGATGCTCTGATCGTCGCCGAAGCCTATGTCGGTAAGTCGATCGTCATGAAGCGCTTCCATGTCCGCGGACGTGGTAAGGCAAGCCGTATCGAGAAGCCGTTTTCGCATCTCACCATTGTTGTCCGCGAAGTCGCGGAAAAAGGGGAGGCCGCATAATGGGTCAGAAGATTAATCCGATCGGTCTTCGTCTCGGCATCAACCGCACCTGGGATTCGCGTTGGTACGCAAATACCGGTGAGTACGGCAAGCTGCTGCATGAAGATGTCAAGATCCGTGAGTTCCTCACCGAGGAACTCAAGCAGGCTGCGATTTCGAAGATCGTAATTGAGCGTCCGCACAAGAAGTGCCGCGTGACGATTCACTCGGCTCGTCCGGGCATCATCATCGGCAAGAAGGGTGCAGACATCGAAAAGCTCCGCAAGAAGCTTTCCGAGATGACCAATGCCGATACTTCGCTCAACATCGTTGAAGTTCGCAAGCCGGAAATCGACGCTACGCTGATCGCTCAATCGATCGCTCAGCAGCTCGAACGCCGTGTGGCATTCCGTCGCGCCATGAAGCGTTCCGTTCAGTCGGCAATGCGTCTTGGAGCCGAAGGTATCCGTATCAACTGCTCGGGTCGTCTGGGTGGCGCGGAAATCGCTCGCATGGAATGGTACCGTGAAGGTCGCGTTCCGCTTCATACTCTGCGCGCCGATATTGACTACGGCACAGCAGAAGCGAAGACCGCTTATGGTATCTGCGGCGTGAAGGTCTGGGTCTTCAAGGGCGAGATCCTTGAACACGATCCGATGGCTTCCGAACGTCGTGCGGTCGAGGGTGACAATCAGGGTTCCTCGTCGAACCGCCGCCGCGAAAACGCTTAAAAAGCGGGCCGCGGGCGAGAAATTTGGAGTAGAGAACAATGATGCAGCCTAAGCGCACCAAGTTCCGCAAGCAGTTCAAGGGCCGTATCCACGGCAACTCGAAAGGTGGCACGGATCTGAATTTCGGTGCTTTCGGTCTGAAGGCTCTCGAGCCGGAACGCGTCACCGCACGTCAGATCGAAGCGGCTCGCCGCGCGATCACCCGTCACATGAAACGTGCCGGTCGCGTGTGGATCCGCATCTTCCCTGACCTGCCGGTTACTTCGAAGCCTACCGAAGTCCGTATGGGTAAAGGTAAGGGTTCGGTTGACTACTGGGCATGCCGTGTGGCACCAGGTCGCGTAATGTTTGAGCTTGACGGCGTACCCGAAGATGTGGCACGCGAAGCCCTCAGACTCGGCGCAGCAAAGTTGCCGATCAAGACGCGCTTTATCCAGCGCATTGCTGAATAAGGAGAGGCAACTATGAAAGCCGCAGACGTTCGGGCGAAAAGCACCGATCAGATGAACGACGAGTTGGCCGCACTGAAGAAAGAACAGTTCAATCTGCGCTTTCAGAAGGCTACCGGCCAGCTCGAAAAGACCGCGCGCGTGAAGCAGGTTCGCCGCGACATCGCGCGTATTAAGACTATTGCCCGCCAGAAGGCGGCCGAAAGCAAGGCATAAGGAAAAAATATCATGCCTAAACGCGTTCTGCAGGGCGTTGTCGTCAGCGATAAGAACGACAAGACTGTTGTGGTTAAGGTTGAGCGTCGCTATTCGCATCCGCTCCTCCAGAAGACCGTGCGTCAGTCGAAGAAGTACAAGGCGCATGACGAAAACAACCAGTTCAAGGTTGGTGATTCCGTTTCCATTCAGGAATCGGCTCCGATCTCGAAGGACAAACGCTGGATCGTTCTGACGAACGAAGCAGCGGGCTAAATTACAAACACGCAGCTTAGGTAGGGCAGGAGCCCTTAACCAGCTGAAGGAAAAGAAGGCGGCCAGTCATGATTCAGATGCAAACAAACCTCGACGTGGCGGATAACTCCGGCGCACGTCGTGTCATGTGCATCAAGGTGCTGGGCGGCTCGAAGCGGCGTTATGCTTCCGTTGGCGACATCATTGTGGTGTCGATCAAGGAAGCTATTCCGCGCGGCCGCGTCAAGAAGGGTGACGTGATGAAGGCGGTTGTTGTACGCACCGCCAAGGACATCCGTCGTCCGGACGGCAGCGTAATTCGTTTTGATAACAACGCAGCTGTTCTCATCGATAACAAGAAAGAGCCTATCGGCACGCGTATCTTCGGACCGGTTCCGCGCGAACTTCGCGCAAAGAACCACATGAAGATCATCTCGCTGGCTCCGGAAGTTCTGTAAGGAAGCACAACGATGCAAAAGATTCGCAAAGGCGACAGCGTTGTCGTGCTGTCCGGTAAGGACAAGGGCCGTAAGGGCGAGGTCCTTAAGGTTATGCCTAAGGACGAGCAGGCGCTCGTACGCGGCATTAATATTGTGAAGCGTCATCAGCGCCAGACCCAGACCCAGGAAGCCGGCATTATCTCCAAGGAAGCGCCGATCCACCTGTCCAACCTGGCAATTGTTGATCCCAAGGACGGCAAGCCGACCCGCGTCGGTTTCCGCGTTGAGGACGGCAAGAAGGTTCGTGTCGCAAAACGTTCTGGAGCGCTGATCGATGGCTGAAGCTAAGGCACTTCCACGCTTCAAGAAGCTTTATCAGGATAATATCCGTAAGGCTCTGCTTGAAGAGTTCAAATACGACAACGAGATGCAGATTCCACGCATCACCAAGGTTGTCCTCAATATGGGCGTTGGCGAAGCCACCGGCGATTCGAAGAAGCCGTCGGTAGCCGCAGAAGACCTCAGCCAGATTGCTGGCCAGAAGGCCGTCATCACGCGCGCCCGTAACTCGATCGCAACCTTCAAGTTGCGTGAAGACATGCCGATCGGCACGAAGGTCACCCTTCGCCAGGACCGCATGTATGAATTCCTTGATCGTCTGGTTACGATTGCTCTTCCTCGCGTTCGCGACTTCCGCGGCCTGAACCCGAAGAGCTTTGACGGACGTGGCAACTTCGCCATGGGCATCAAGGAGCACATCGTGTTCCCCGAAATCAACTACGATAAGGTTGATCAGATCTGGGGCATGGACATCATCGTTTGCACGACCGCCAAGACGGATGATGAAGCGCGCTCTCTTCTGCGTGCATTCAACTTCCCGTTTCGGCAGTAACGGCAAGCGTAGCGAGGTATAGATAACATGGCCAAGACTAGCGCAGTCGAAAAAAACAAGCGCCGCGAAAAGTTGGTTAAGCGTCATGCTGAAAAGCGTGCACGCCTGAAGGCGATCGTAATGGATCAGGGCCTTCCGCTGGAGGAGCGCTTCCGCGCCACTATCCGGCTTGCCGAACTGCCGCGCAATTCATCGAAGGTTCGTATTCGCAATCGTTGCGAAGTATCGGGCCGTCCGCGTGGTTATTACCGTAAACTGAAGATGTCGCGTATCGCGCTCCGTCAGTTGGGTTCGCTCGGTCAGATCCCGGGCATCGTCAAGTCGAGCTGGTAAGGAGTAGCATATGTCTGTGTCAGATCCTCTCGGCGATATGCTGACCCGTATCCGCAACGCAGTAGGCCGCAAGAAGACCAAGGTTACGACCCCGGCTTCGAAGCTGCGCGCTCGCGTTCTCGATGTTCTTCAGTCTGAAGGTTACATCCGCGGATATTCGCAGAGCGAATTCGTGAACGGCAAGGCCGAGATCGAAATCGAGCTGAAGTATTATGAAGGTGTTCCGGTTATCCGTGAGATCAGCCGCGTATCGAAGCCTGGTCGTCGCGTTTACGTGTCGGTCAAGTCGATCCCGCAGGTCGCGAACGGCCTCGGCATCTCGATCCTCTCCACGCCGAAGGGCGTAATGGCGGATCATGAAGCCCGTGAACAAAACGTTGGTGGTGAGCTGCTCTGCCGCATCTTCTGATGCGGTTGACAGCGAACAGATAAAAGACAGGTATAAAAATGTCTCGTATCGGTAAAAAACCCGTGCCGGTCCCGGCAGGCGTGACCGCCAGTGTTGATGGGCAGATCGTCAAGGCCAAGGGCGCGAAGGGGGAACTCTCCTTCGTCGTGCACGATGAAGTTCTGGTCAAGCTGGAAGACGGCGCTGTCAGCGTCGATCCGCGCGATCAGTCTAAGGAAGCTCGTTCGAAGTGGGGCATGTCCCGCACCATGATCTCCAACATTTTTGTTGGCGTGAAGGACGGCTTTGAAAAGAAGCTCGAAATCAGCGGCGTTGGTTACCGCGCTGCCATGCAGGGCAAGAACCTGCAGCTTTCGCTCGGCTTCAGCCACGAAGTGGTCTATGACGTGCCTGCTGGCATCACTGTTGCTGTACCGAAGCCGACGGAAATCGTCATCAACGGTATCGACAAGCAGCAGGTCGGTCAGGTCGCGGCTGAGATCCGCGAATATCGCGGCCCCGAGCCTTACAAGGGCAAGGGCGTCAAGTATGCGGGCGAGAAGATCGTTCGCAAAGAAGGCAAGAAGAAGTAAGGGAAGCGCGTCATGGCATCGCCAAAAGAAACTTTGCAGCGTCGCGCTGCTCGCGTGCGCCGTCAGCTCAAGTCTGCCGCCAACGGCCGACCACGCCTCAGCGTACATCGCTCTTCGAAGAACATCTACGCCCAGATCATCGACGACGTCCGCGGCGTTACGCTTGCGGCCGCTTCGACCCTCGATGGCGACCTCAAGGGCAAGCTCAAGACCGGTGCAGACCAGGCAGCAGCAGCTGCTGTCGGCAAGCTGGTTGCTGAGCGCGCCGTCAAGGCTGGCGTCAAGGACGTAGTGTTCGACCGTGGTGCATTCATTTTCCACGGCCGCGTGAAGGCTCTCGCCGAAGCTGCCCGCGAAAGCGGCCTCAGCTTCTAATAGAAGTTTGTGCTTCCGGAAAAGAAAAAAGGAAATCAGGATATGGCACAGAGAGAACGTAACCGCGAAGACCGCGGTCGCGAGGAGCGCGACAGCGAGTTCGTTGACAAGCTCGTTCACATCAACCGCGTTGCCAAGGTCGTCAAGGGCGGCCGTCGCTTCGGTTTTGCTGCTCTCGTCGTCGTTGGCGATCAGAAGGGCCGCGTAGGCTTCGGTCATGGCAAGGCACGTGAAGTGCCGGAAGCTATCCGTAAGGCTACCGAAGCTGCCAAGCGCGACATGATCTTCGTTCCGCTGCGTTCGGGTCGTACTCTGCATCATGACGTCGAAGGCCGTCATGGCGCTGGCAAGGTTCTGCTCCGTGCAGCTCCTGCCGGTAAGGGTATCATCGCCGGTGGTCCGATGCGTGCAGTGTTCGAAACGCTCGGCGTTCAGGACGTTGTTGCCAAGTCGCTCGGTTCGTCGAACCCGTACAACATGGTTCGCGCGACGTTTGATGCCCTCAAGCATCAGATGCATCCGAAGGATATCGCGGCACAGCGCGGCATCAAGTACTCGACCCTTCAGGCTCGCCGCCATGATGTGGTCGGTTCGGAAGAATAGCCGATAGTTTGTGTTAGTCCGGGGCCTGGCAGTTTCTGCAAGAAGTTGCATTCGATACTGAGCCGGGCCACCGGATACGCCATAGACAAAGGATTTGAGTGATGGCTGAGAAGAAGGGTAAGACGGTTACGGTCGAACAGATCGGAAGCCCTATCCGTCGTCCAGCCGAGCAGCGTGCAACGCTGATCGGTCTCGGACTTAACAAAATGCACCGCCGCCGCACGCTGGAGGATACTCCTTCGGTTCGTGGCATGATCGCCAAGGTTCAGCATCTCGTCCGTATCGTGGACGAGGCCTGATAACGCAGGGGATAGAGACATGAAACTCAACGATCTGCGTGACAAGCCAGGTTCCGTCAAGGCTCGCAAGCGCGTTGGCCGTGGTATCGGCTCGGGCACCGGCAAGACCGCTGGCCGCGGCGTCAAGGGTCAGAAGTCCCGTTCGGGCGTCGCGATCAATGGCTTCGAAGGCGGCCAGATGCCAATCTACCGCCGTCTGCCAAAGCGCGGCTTCACCAACATCTTCGCAAAGAGCTTCAACGTTGTGTCGCTCGGCCGTGTTCAGGCCGCTATCGACGCCGGCAAGCTGGATGCCAAGGCTGTTGTGAACCTCGAAGCGCTGAAGGCTGCTGGTGTGATTCGTCGCGCCAAGGACGGCGTTCGCATTCTTTCGGATGGCGAACTGAAGGCTAAGGTAACCTTTGAGGTTGCTGGTGCTTCCAAGTCGGCAGTCGAGAAAATCGAAAAGGCTGGCGGTAGCATCAAGCTTCCTGAAGCCGCAGCTGCCGAATAAGGCTTCTGCACTAAAATTATAAGCGGCGGCCCAGAGCGATTCCGGATAAATGCAATGCATTTTTCTATTTGGAATTGCGATAAAAACTGGGCCGCCGCTTGCACATTTATGCCAATGCGCATATCTGGGTTGGGTCTTCTTGTCCGTGAGGACGCGGGTTGAATAAACGCGTGTCGATAGGAGTAGGGGACCGGAGACTTTTCACCGGAGAAATTTAATGGCATCGGCTGCTGAACAGCTAGTTTCCAATCTCAATTTCTCGGCTTTTTCGAAAGCTGAAGAACTCAAGAAGCGCATCTGGTTTACTCTGGGCGCTTTGCTCGTATATCGGTTCGGCACCTATATTCCGCTTCCAGGAATCAATCCTGACGCTCTTGCGCAGGCTTTCCAGCAGCATAGCCAGGGTGTGCTCGGACTTTTCAACATGTTCGCCGGTGGCGCTGTTGGTCGTATGGCCATTTTCGCGCTCGGCATCATGCCTTACATCTCGGCCTCCATCATCGTGCAGCTCATGACGTCGGTTGTTCCGTCGCTTGAAGCGCTGAAGAAGGAAGGCGAGGCGGGCCGCAAGATCATCAATCAGTATACGCGTTACGGTACAGTGCTTCTCGCGCTTGTGCAGGCCTATGCCATTTCGGTTGGCTTGCAGTCGGGCAACGGCATCGTCATGAATCCGGGACCGTTCTTCATCGTTTCATCGGTGATTACGCTTGTTGGCGGCACCATGTTCCTGATGTGGCTCGGTGAGCAGATCACGGCGCGCGGTATCGGTAACGGTATTTCGCTGATCATCTTCTCGGGTATCGTTGCAAACCTTCCGCATGCCATTTCTGGCACGCTGGAACTGGGTCGCACCGGTGCTCTGTCGACGGGCCTCATTCTGGGCGTTATCGTGCTCGCAATCGCTCTGATCGCGGTCATCGTGTTCGTCGAGCGTGCGCAGCGCCGCCTGCTGATCCAGTATCCGAAGCGTCAGGTTGGCAATCGCATGTTCCAGGGCGATACTTCGCACCTGCCGCTGAAGCTCAATACCGCAGGCGTGATTCCGCCGATCTTCGCATCGTCGCTACTGCTGCTGCCTGCGACTGTTGCCGGCTTTGCCAACACGACGGAAATGCCTTCCTGGGCAACCACGATTCTCAACGCGTTGGGCCATGGACAGCCGCTTTACATGCTGTTCTACGCTGGCTTGATGGCGTTCTTCTGCTTCTTCTATACGGCCATCGTGTTCAATCCCAAGGACACGGCTGACCAGCTCAAGAAGCATTCCGGCTTCATCCCGGGCATTCGCCCCGGTGAACGGACTGCCGAATATATAGACTATGTGTTGACCCGCATCACGGTTGTCGGCGCCATCTATATTATGCTTGTCTGTCTTCTGCCGGAATTCCTGATTTCCGCGACCGGCGTGCCATTCTATCTTGGTGGTACATCGCTGCTGATCGTTGTGAGCGTGACGCTCGATACGGTTGCGCAAGTTCAGGGACATCTTATCGCCCATCAGTATGAAGGGCTGATCAAGAAGTCCAAACTCAGAGGTGGGAAACGCAATAAATGAGACTGATACTTCTTGGGCCGCCCGGAGCAGGTAAGGGGACGCAGGCTGGACTTCTTACCAAGAAGCATGGAATTCCGCAGCTTTCGACTGGCGACATGCTGCGTTCGGCAGTCGCTCAGCAGAGCGAAGTCGGAAAGCGCGCCAAAGCAGTCATGGATGCCGGTCAGCTGGTATCCGACGAGATCGTCAACCAGATCGTGTCGGAGCGCATTGATGCTCCGGATTGCGCGAACGGTTTCATTCTCGACGGCTACCCGCGTACCGTTCCGCAAGCTGAAGCTCTTGGCGGAATGCTCGCAAACAAAGGCCTGAAGCTTGATGCTGTCATCGAGCTGAAGGTTGATGAGAATGCCTTGGTCAAGCGGATGGAGAGCCGCGTGGCCGAAACGATCGCCAAGGGCGGTCAGGTGCGTTCGGATGATAATCCGGAAGCTTTCCGCAAGCGTCTTGTCGAATATCGCGAAAAGACCGCACCGCTTTCGACCTACTATGCCGGGACTGGCGAATTGCGTGTCCTCAACGGTATGGCTCCGGTTGAAGAAGTTACCGCCGAAATCGAGAGAATTCTCGTTCCGGCATAAGGCTTTTCAAAGCCTTGGACTATCGCATCGGCCCAGAGATCGGGATCGGTTTTTGTAGAGCACGATGCGCTGATACAAACACGGGCAGAGAAACGCTTTGCGATTCTCTGCCCGTTTATTGCTTCCAGAAGTCGCTTTGATTGTCTGTCAGGCCGGTTTGATGGCTTTACGGACAGTTAAGAGTTGACTTTTTCGGGCGATTCCGTCAAAGACTGCGCCACTTCATTTGGTTTTGAATGGCAGGTAGCGGCGGAAATCGAAAAGAGGCCGATACCGGTCATTTTATGCTGTCTGGGGGATTAGTCTTTCAGGCGGAAGTGATTAACATTAAGGAGAACAGACGTGGCACGTATCGCTGGCGTCAACATCCCGACGAACAAGCGCGTTGTTATTGCGCTTCAGTACATCCACGGGATTGGACCGAAATTTGCTCGGGAAATCGTAACGAAGGTTGGCATTGCCGACGATCGTCGCGTTAACCAGCTGACGGATGCTGAAGTCCTTCAGATCCGCGAAGCAATCGATGCTGACTACCAGGTCGAAGGTGACCTGCGTCGTGAAGTTTCGATGAACATCAAGCGCCTGATGGACCTGGGTTGCTACCGCGGCCTGCGTCATCGTCGTTCGCTGCCGGTTCGCGGCCAGCGCACGCACACCAACGCACGCACCCGTAAGGGTCCGGCGAAGGCTATCGCAGGCAAGAAGAAGTAATTTCGACGGAACGTTTTCGTTCCGTCGGGCCTTTCCGGTGCGCCGGTTGGGTTTGATACTGGTCCTTTCTTGAGGACCGGTGTAGCCGCTGGAATTACGGCGGTGTAGAGATCGATTGAAAGGACTATCATGGCCAAGGAAGCCACGCGCGTTCGCCGTCGCGAGCGTAAAAACATCTCGTCGGGCGTTGCCCACGTAAATTCGACGTTCAACAACACCATGATCACTATCACGGATGCTCAGGGCAATGCTATTGCCTGGTCTTCCGCAGGTGCTCAGGGTTTCAAGGGTTCGCGTAAGTCGACCCCGTTCGCCGCACAGATCGCTGCCGAAGATTGCGCCAAGAAGGCTCAGGAACACGGCATGCGCTCCCTCGAAGTCGAGGTTTGCGGACCGGGCTCTGGCCGTGAATCCGCGCTGCGCGCCCTTCAGGCTGCCGGCTTTGTGATCACGTCGATCCGCGATGTTACGCCGATCCCGCACAACGGTTGCCGTCCGCGCAAGAAGCGCCGGGTCTAATCCTCGTTCACATGCTGTAAGAGCCTCGGATTTCATCCGGGGCTCCTCTGCGGTTTCTTCACTTGATCGCTACGATAGGATGGTAGCGACGATTGATAGAGGGATACTCACATGATCCAGAAGAACTGGCAGGAACTGATCAAGCCGAACAAGGTGGAATTTTTCACCCACGGCTCCCGCACGCATGCAACCGTCGTTGCTGAACCGCTGGAACGCGGCTTCGGTCTGACGCTCGGTAATGCTCTGCGTCGCGTGCTTCTGTCGTCGCTGCGCGGCGCTGCCGTGACCGCCGTACAGATCGACGGCGTTCTGCATGAATTCTCTTCTATTCCGGGCGTCCGCGAAGACGTGACGGATATCGTTCTGAACGTCAAGGAAATCGCTATCCGTATGGAAGGCGAGGGCCCGAAGCGCATGGTCGTCCGCAAGGAAGGCCCAGGCGCCGTTACGGCTGGCGACATTCAGACTGTCGGCGATGTCGAAATCCTTAACCCGGATCACGTCATCTGCACGCTGGACGAAGGCGCTGAAATCCGCATGGAATTCACCGTCAACACCGGCAAGGGCTATGTGCCTGCCGACCGCAACCGTGCGGAAGACGCTCCGATTGGGCTTATCCCGGTCGACAGCCTGTACTCCCCGGTTCGCAAGGTGTCGTACAAGATTGAGAACACCCGTGAAGGTCAGGTTCTCGATTATGACAAGCTGACGCTGAACATCGAGACCAACGGTTCGGTTACCGGCGAAGACGCAGTAGCTTACGCTGCTCGTATTCTCCAGGACCAGCTGGCGATCTTCGTCAACTTCGAAGAGCCTCAGAAGGAAGCTCCGCAGGAACAGGTTGCGGAACTGGCTTTCAACCCGGCTCTGCTCAAGAAGGTGGACGAGCTCGAACTGTCTGTCCGTTCGGCAAACTGCCTGAAGAACGACAACATCGTCTACATCGGCGATCTGATCCAGAAGACGGAAGCCGAGATGCTGCGGACTCCGAATTTCGGCCGCAAGTCGCTCAACGAGATCAAGGAAGTTCTCGCGTCGATGGGTCTCCATCTTGGTATGGAAATCCCGTCCTGGCCGCCGGAAAATATCGAAGATCTCGCAAAGCGTTACGAAGACCAATACTAAGCATTTCCAGCGAACTGCGAAGCGGTTTCGCGTCGGACAATGCGTAAAACGAAGATAAGACCGGCATACCCCGGTACGTTACGAATTAAAGGAGAAGGCCATGCGCCACGGTAATGGACAGCGTAAGCTGAACCGCACTGCCTCGCATCGCAAGGCAATGTTCGCCAACATGGCGGCTTCGCTCATCGAGCATGAACAGATTGTGACCACGCTTCCTAAGGCTAAGGAAATCCGTCCAATCGTAGAAAAGCTTGTCACGCTCGGCAAGCGCGGCGACCTGCATGCACGCCGTCAGGCTATCTCGGCTATCCGCGACGTTAAGGTCGTGGCTAAGCTGTTCGATACCCTGGCTACGCGCTATGCAACCCGCAACGGCGGCTACATCCGCATCATGAAGGCTGGCTTCCGCGCTGGCGACAACGCGCCTCTGGCTGTTGTTGAATTCGTGGAACGCGACGTCGATGCAAAGGGCAAGGCTGACCGCGCTCGTGTAGAAGCTGAAGCTGCTGCTGAAGCCGACGCAGCGTAATCAAGGCATTTCCAGCAAAAGCGCGAAGCGTCTTTGCGTCGGATGATGCACGATTATGAGAAGAGATTAAAAAGGGCTGCCTTGCGCGGCCCTTTTTGTTTGCGCTGTTGCCGACATATGCGCTCACACATTGATGTGAGGGAAAATTACACCAGCTTTTCGCCCGTGGTCACAATGTGGCCCTTTATCCTTGGCCTCAGTTGGTTACATATGGACAACGAGTCTCGCATGCTTCCATCGGAAGTTTTGCGGGAAGGCTGGGAAAGCGCGGAGTTTGTGCATGAATTGGCGACGTTTCGGGATTACGGGCATCATTCTGGCATCGATTGGCATGGCATGCCTGCCAGCTTCAGCGCAGGACGCGCCGACGGCGCCGGGAAAACAGATACCGCTCAGCCGCGGTGATATGCAGCTTTCCTTCGCGCCATTGGTGAAGGAAACCACACCCGCCGTTGTTAATGTCTATGCTGCGCGACAAGTGCAGGCGCAGGCACGCTCGCCGTTTGCAGGCGACCCATTCTTCGAACAGTTCTTCGGCAGGCAGTTCGGCGATAGCAAGCCGCGCATTCAGCAATCGCTCGGGTCAGGCGTTATTGTCGATGCATCGGGCATTGTCGTGACCAATAATCACGTCATCAAGGATGCGGACGAGATCAAGATTGCGCTGGCTGATGGTCGCGAATTCGAAAGCAAGCTTTTGCTGCGCGACGAGACGACCGATCTCGCCGTGTTGAAGATCGAGTCCAAGGAAAAATTCCCGGTTCTGTCGCTCGGCAATTCCGACGAGGTGGAAGTGGGCGATCTGGTGCTTGCTGTCGGTAATCCGTTTGGCGTCGGCCAGACCGTCACGAGCGGTATCGTCTCGGCGCAATCGCGCACGCAGGTTGGCATTTCTGATTTCGACTTCTTCATCCAGACCGATGCCGCCATCAATCCGGGTAACTCCGGCGGCGCTTTGGTGGATATGCGCGGACGGCTGATTGGTATTAACACGGCAATCTATTCGCGTTCGGGCGGTTCTGTCGGCATCGGCTTTGCCATTCCGTCCAATATGGTGCGCGCGGTTATCGATGCGGCGCAGCGGGGCAGTTCCAGTTTCGAACGCCCCTATATTGGTGCGACCTTCCAGGGCGTGACGGCTGATCTCGCCGAAGGCCTTGGTATGGAAAAGCCCTATGGCGCTTTGATTACCGCTGTCGCCAAAGGCGGACCTGCGGAGGCTGCGGGTTTGAAGGTCGGCGACGTTGTGCTCTCCGTGCAGGGCGCACGCGTGGATAATCAGGATGTGCTGGGCTATCGTCTGTCGACCGCAGGGATCGACAGCACGGTTTCCGTTGCGATCCTGCGCGGCGGCGAAAATGTCACCGTGCCGGTCAAGCTGTCCAAAGCGCCGGAGGTGAAGCAGACAGCACCTCTCGTTATCGAGGGGGATAATCCCTTCTCCGGTGCGGCGGTGCAGGAACTGACGCCTGCCACAGCTACCAAACTGCGTCTGAAGAGCGATGTAAATGGTGTAGCTGTGATGGACGTTTATTCCGGTTCGCCTGCTGCACGGCTGGGGCTGCGCCCGGGCGATATCATTCGCAATCTCAATGGCAATGTGATCCGCAGTGTGACCGATCTTTCTTCGGTTCTGAATGCCGGCCGTGGTCTGGCATGGCGCATGGAAATCGAACGCAACGGTACGCTTCTGCGCCAGTTCGTTCGATAAACCCGCTACGAAAAGTTGCATGCCGCTTCAGGTAAGATTATGCCTGAAGCGGCATTTTATTTATCGACCGAGTTATCGAATGAGCGATCTTTTTTCATCGGCCTCAGATCCGAATGCGGACCGTAATCGTCCGCTGGCGGATCGCTTGCGCCCGAGGCACTTGTCTGAAGTGACCGGTCAGGAACATCTGACGGGACCGGAAGGCGTGCTGACGCGGATGATCGAATCCGGTTCGCTCGGTTCGATGATTTTCTGGGGACCGCCCGGAACCGGTAAAACGACGGTCGCTCGCCTGTTGGCGGGCGAAACCGATCTGGCCTTCGAGCAGATTTCGGCGATCTTCTCCGGTGTGGCCGACCTCAAGAAAGTCTTCGAGACGGCCCGTGCGCGGCGCATGTCCGGACGTCAGACCTTGCTTTTTGTTGACGAGATTCATCGCTTCAATCGCGCGCAGCAGGATTCGTTCCTGCCGGTGATGGAAGACGGCACCGTTATCCTGATCGGCGCGACGACCGAGAACCCGTCATTCGAACTCAACGCCGCTCTTCTATCGCGAGCGCGGGTGCTAACCTTTCATCCGCATGAGGCGGAGAGTATCGCAACGCTGCTGATCCGCGCCGAGGAGCAGGAAGACCGTTCGCTGCCGCTGGATGAAGAGGCGAGGGCTAGTCTGATTCGTATGGCCGATGGTGATGGCCGTGCTGCGTTGACGCTGGCCGAAGAAGTCTGGCGCGCTGCGAGACCGGACGAGGTCTTTACCGCCGAGAAACTTCAGGATGTGGTACAGCGTCGTGCGCCGGTTTACGACAAGAGCCAGGACGGGCATTACAACCTGATCTCGGCGCTGCACAAATCGGTGCGGGGCTCTGATCCTGATGCGGCGCTTTATTATCTATCACGCATGTTCGATGCGGGCGAAGATCCGCTCTATCTGGGGCGGCGCCTTGTGCGCATGGCGGTTGAAGATATCGGGCTCGCGGATCCGCAGGCGCTCGTGATTTGCAACGCTGCTAAAGACGCTTATGACTATCTGGGTTCGCCGGAAGGCGAGCTGGCGCTGGCGCAGGCATGTGTTTATCTCGCCACGGCACCCAAATCGAACGCAGTTTACATGGCTTACAAAGCCTCCATGCGCGCCGCCAAGGAGCATGGCTCTCTGGTGCCGCCAAAGCATATTCTCAACGCCCCAACCAAGCTGATGAAGAATGAGGGCTATGGCGACGGTTACGCCTATGACCATGACCAGCCGGATGCATTTTCAGGGCAGGATTATTTCCCGGAAAGCCTTGGACGGCAGAAATTCTATGACCCGCCGGAACGCGGTTTTGAGCGCGATATCCGCAAGCGGCTCGACTACTGGGCACGGCTGCGTCAGGAGCGTCAGGGTAGGGGCCGCTAAAGCGGTTCTTGACCTGACGGAAACATCTGAACCGCTCTATCCATTTGTTTTCACGCATTATCCTGTGCATCGAAGCGGGATCAGAAATCAGTCCAGTGGACTGATTTCCTCGCGTAGGCGCTTCGCACTTTTGCTGGAAATGCTCTAAGAACCTGCCCGGCTGAAACTCAACGCATGAGTGCCGGATAAGTGAAGAACAATGCGTGGCTCAGATTCAGCAGAAAATGCACTGCGATTGATGAGGTCAGCCGGCCTGTCTTGTAATAGGCCGTACCGTAAAAAATCCCGGCAACACCCGCCAGCGCGATATAGCTCCAGCCGCCATCAAAGTGCAGAAGACCGAACAGAATTGCAGAGATCGTGATCGCAAAGGCTGGATGCCAGCCACGATAGTGGGAATAGGCTAGCAGGCGTCCCTGTATCATGCCGCGAAACAGCACTTCTTCTGCAAAGGCAACGAAGACAAGATTGTTGATGGCCCAGATGCCGAAATAGGGCATGATCTTCGGGTCGAACTTGATATAGCCGATGGCCAGTGCCGCCGGGATCAAGGTGATAAGACAACCACCCCACATCAGGCCGATGATTTTCAGGGTGTATGCTGTCCCCGCTGGCTTTATCGGGGCGTCAAATTCGGTTCCAAACGTGAAAAATCGCCCACTGAGAGCGAGAAGGATCGCCGCCGCTGTCTTGTCCAAGTTCAGATACATGGAAAACGGCGCACCGCCAGCCGACATCACCTCAGCATCAATGACTTTTGTGTTGTGAAAGCCCCGCACATAATGAAGGAAAAATGCGACACTCGCTACGACCACAATCAGGTCTACAGCCCACTCCGTCCAGGGAAACCGGCGATACATGCTCTCGCGGAGAATGTTGAACCGCCAGCGCGTAAGGATCGCGAATATTGCCAGCGCCAACAGGCCTACCAGAGAGATGGACTCTCCGAGCAGCGCTGTGATGAACACGGCGATCAGGAGAGCGAGGGCGACAATTTCATGTCTGGTTACAACTGCGATGACGGATGCCGCCAGAAATATATAGGTAAATCCATAGGGAATAAAATATTGCATATAGCTCATAATTCATTCTCCAGTTATTTATAAAAATAATAATCAAACGTGTATTTTCTAGAAATTCCAAAATTTTTATCAAATATTACTCGCTTGATTTTATTTTTATTAATTTGCGTATCAATGCATTTATTCAATAATATTTCTTATTTCGGGGAAAAAATTGGTTATCGGGATGGATTTTATCTTCCAGGCCGGATGACGTGCACGCGATGCGGTGCATTCAGGTTAATAGGAAGTTTACTTTTACATTTTATCAATTTTTACAATTTGACGAGGTTTCCCATGATGCGCGTTTTGTGTCTCGTAGCGCTCGTGATCCTTGGAGGCTGTGCGACCGCCCCACGGCAGGTCAGCAATGTATGCGCAGTCTTCGATCAGCGTGACGGTTGGTTCAACAATTGGCAGAGTGCCGCGACGCGCGTATCGCGTGAGTTCGGCGTGCCTGTTCCGGTTCTTATGGCGACGATCTATACGGAATCTGGCTTCCAGCCCTATGCGAGGCCGCCTCGCACGAAGATTCTCTGGATCATTCCATGGAAACGGGCATCCAGCGCTTATGGCTATTCACAGGCGCTGAGCGGCACCTGGGAGCGCTACAAGCGTGAGACCGGTCGTTGGACTGCTTCGCGCACCAATTTTGCCGACGCCATCCATTTCATCGGCTGGTATCACTATCAGAGCTATCAGAAGAACGGCATCAGTCGTGGCGACGCCTACAGCCTCTATCTGGCCTATTATAGTGGCCATGGTGGTTATGCACGCGGGGCTTGGCGCGGCAACGCCACGGCGCTCAACGGAGCAAAGCGGGCGCAGGCAATGGCCAATCGCTACGCGGCGCAGTTGCGTTCTTGTGGCGGTATTAGCTAAAAGATGAGGACGGTGGATTCAAATACGAGATTTGGAACACCATCCGGCCTTAATCGCAATTATCATGCGCGCGGAATCGCAAATTGAGGATGACCTTTGCATGTTGAAAAGAATCGGTATCGCCCTGATTGGAGCCACTTTGCTGGCGGGCTGCACCACTGACCCATATACGGGCGAACAGAAGATGTCGAACACGGCGGGCGGGGCGGCAATCGGTGCTGCTGTGGGCGCTCTGGGCGGCCTCATGGTTGGCGGTTCCAGCCGCGCACAGCGCAATGCCGTGCTGATCGGCGCGGGTATCGGCGCGCTCGGCGGCGGCGCTATCGGCAACTACATGGATCGTCAGGAAAGCGAACTGCGTGCCCAGTTGCAGGGCACCGGTGTTTCCGTGACGCGTAACGGCGATCAGATTATCCTGAACATGCCGTCGAGCATCACGTTCGACACCGATCAGGATCAGGTCAAGAGCCAGTTCTATCCGACGCTGAACTCCGTGGCCATCGTGCTGCGCAAGTTCAACCAGACCCTCGTTGATGTTCTGGGTCACACCGACTCGACAGGTAGCGCCAGCCATAATCAGGATCTGTCGCAGCGTCGCGCCGGATCGGTGGCGAGCTATCTGGGTTCACAAGGCATCGACCCGCGTCGCTTTGCGATCATCGGTTATGGCGCAAGCCAGCCCGTGGCCACCAACGCCACGCCGGATGGTCGCGCTCAGAACCGTCGCGTTGAAATCCAGATTTCGCCGCTGCGAGCTGCAAGCTAACACTTCGGCAGACAGAATCGGGTCGTCCAGGCCCGTCATATTGAACGCAGTTCTTCGCAAGAAGGGCTGCGTTTTTGTTTGTTTGAACCGAATCGTTGATCTGTCAGAAGCGCCTGAGTGGCTTAAAGCGTGGATAGGCTTTTTATTTTACCTATGTCTAATTGTAGAGAACAATAATGGAACAAAATAATAATATCCAATAATTTCAGTGTGTTATCTGTATTGCCAAATGAGAACAAAACAGATACAAATAGATATGAGCGATGAGCCTGCCGGGCTTCTAGCGGGACAAGAGGATGGTGTAAGATGTCTCAGAATTCATTGCGACTTGTTGAGGATAATTCAGTGGACAAGACTAAGGCACTTGATGCGGCGCTGTCACAGATCGAAAGAGCGTTCGGCAAAGGCTCGATCATGCGCCTGGGTCAGAACGACAAGGTGGTCGAGATCGAAACCGTATCGACCGGCTCGCTCTCTCTGGACATCGCGCTGGGTGTAGGCGGCTTGCCCAAGGGCCGTATCGTTGAAATTTACGGGCCGGAAAGCTCTGGTAAGACCACGCTCGCGCTACACACGATTGCCGAAGCGCAGAAAAAGGGCGGTATCTGCGCATTCGTTGACGCAGAACACGCACTCGATCCGGTCTATGCACGCAAGCTCGGTGTGGATCTGGAAAACCTGCTGATTTCGCAGCCGGATACCGGCGAGCAGGCGCTTGAAATTACCGATACGCTTGTGCGTTCCGGCGCGATTGACGTTCTGGTCGTGGACTCCGTTGCAGCGCTCACGCCGCGTGCGGAAATCGAAGGCGAGATGGGCGATTCGCTGCCGGGCCTTCAGGCTCGTCTGATGAGCCAGGCGCTGCGCAAGCTCACAGCTTCGATCTCGCGCTCAAACTGCATGGTCATCTTCATCAACCAGATCCGTATGAAGATCGGCGTCATGTTCGGTTCGCCTGAAACGACGACCGGCGGTAATGCGCTGAAGTTCTATGCTTCGGTTCGCCTCGATATCCGCCGCATCGGTTCGATCAAGGAACGTGATGAAGTCGTCGGCAACCAGACCCGCGTGAAGGTGGTGAAGAACAAGCTTGCTCCTCCGTTCAAGCAGGTTGAATTCGACATCATGTATGGTGCCGGTGTTTCCAAGACAGGCGAACTGGTCGATCTTGGCGTAAAAGCAGGTGTTGTCGAAAAGTCGGGCGCTTGGTTCTCCTATAACTCGCAGCGTCTCGGTCAGGGCCGCGAAAATGCGAAGCTTTATCTGAAGGAGAATCCAGAGGTTGCGCGCGAAATCGAAACGACGCTTCGTCAGAATGCTGGTTTGATCGCGGAACAGTTCCTCGATGATGGCGGTCCGGAAGAAGACAGCGGGTCCGACGCAGCGGAGATGTAATATCCGCAGGAGGTTCAACCCGAACCTCAAGTACCGCTTGAAAGTTGGAAGCCCTGTGCTGTTGCGCGGGGCTTCACTTTTTTCAATCGCAGCTTGATGAGAATTCAAAAAGAGCTGACAGAAGGCGCTTTCTCCGGGTGAATTTGCCTTTATGGCGCACGCTGCTTATCTGGACAGAAAAGCAGCACATCGTTAAAAGCGGTCAACCGAAGAACTCCACTTCACGTCTTTGCAGTACGAGAGGGGAGTAATGCCTGCGGTTTCCGTTATTTGTTGGCGGTATGCAGGTGCAAAAGACAATCGATGCAGCCATTGAAACAGGGTGCATCAATGCAGGGCAAGAAAAGCCCAAGGGTGAATTATGGCTGGCGTCAACGAGATTAGGTCCACATTCCTCGATTACTTCCGTAAGAACGGACATGAAATCGTGCCGTCGAGTCCGCTCGTTCCGCGCAATGACCCGACACTCATGTTCACCAATGCGGGCATGGTGCAGTTCAAGAACGTGTTCACGGGCCTGGAACATCGAGCCTATAATCGTGCGACCACCTCGCAGAAATGCGTTCGCGCCGGCGGCAAGCATAACGATCTCGACAATGTGGGCTACACCGCGCGTCACCACACTTTCTTTGAAATGCTGGGCAATTTTTCGTTCGGCGATTATTTCAAGGAAGATGCCATCAGCTTCGCCTGGAACCTGATCACCAAGGAATTCGGCCTGCCGAAGGATAAGCTGCTCGTCACCGTCTATCATACGGATGAGGATGCCGCGAATTACTGGAAGAAGATCGCCGGTCTGAGCGATGACCGCATCATCCGCATTGCCACCAGCGATAATTTCTGGGCGATGGGCGATACGGGTCCATGCGGCCCGTGTTCGGAAATCTTCTTTGATCACGGCGATCACATCTGGGGTGGACCTCCCGGATCGCCTGATGAGGACGGCGACCGCTTCATCGAGATATGGAATCTCGTTTTCATGCAGTTCGAACAGGTTACGCCGGATCAACGTATTGATCTGCCGCGTCCGTCGATCGATACCGGCATGGGTCTGGAACGCGTTGCGGCCGTGCTGCAGGGCGTGCATGACAATTATGACATCGACCTGTTCAAGGCGCTTATCCGCGCTTCGGAAGAAGCAACTGGCATCAAGGCGGAAGGCGATTTCCGCGCCAGCCATCGCGTGATTGCCGACCATCTGCGGGCTTCGAGCTTCCTGATTGCCGATGGCGTACTGCCGTCGAATGAAGGTCGTGGCTATGTGCTGCGCCGCATCATGCGTCGCGCCATGCGTCATGCCCAGCTTCTGGGTGCGAAAGAACCGTTGATGTGGCGTCTGCTGCCGGCGCTCATTCGCGAAATGGGTCAGGCCTATCCGGAACTCATCCGTGCTGAAGCGCTGATTTCGGAAACGCTGAAGCTGGAAGAAACCCGTTTCCGCAAGACGCTGGAACGTGGCCTCGGCCTGTTGTCCGATGCATCGGAAAAGCTGGTTGAAGGTGACCGTCTCGATGGCGAAACTGCTTTCAAACTCTACGACACCTATGGTTTCCCGCTTGATCTGACGCAGGATGCGCTGCGCCAGCGCGGCATCACTGTCGATACGGACGGCTTCTCCACCGCCATGGAACGCCAGAAGGCCGAGGCTCGCGCCAATTGGGCCGGTTCGGGCGAAGCTGCAACCGAGACGATCTGGTTCGGCATCAAGGACAAGGTCGGCGCGACGGAATTCCTCGGTTACGAAACGGAAAGCGCTGAAGGCGTTATCGCCGCTCTGGTGCGCGACGGCGCGGAAGTGCAGTCGGCCGCCGAGGGTGAGACCGTCGCCGTCGTGGTGAACCAGACGCCGTTCTATGGCGAATCTGGTGGCCAACAGGGCGACACCGGTACGATTTCCGGTGAAGGCTTTGTCATCACCATCAAGGACACGCAGAAGAAGGGCGAGGGCGTCTTCGTTCATATCGGCGAAGTTGCCAAGGGCACTGCGAAGACCGGCGAAGCCGTCGAACTGAAAGTCGATTCGGACCGCCGCACGCGCATCCGCTCCAACCATTCGGCCACCCATCTTCTGCATGAAGCCCTGCGCGAAACGCTGGGTAGCCATGTGGCGCAGAAGGGTTCGCTTGTCGCGCCTGACCGTCTGCGCTTCGACTTCTCGCACCCGAAGCCTATTTCGGCTGAGGAACTGGCCAAGGTTGAAAACATGGCCAATGAGATCATCCTGCAAAACGCACCGGTTTCGACGCGCCTGATGGCTGTGGACGATGCGATTGCCGAAGGCGCAATGGCGCTGTTCGGTGAAAAATACGGCGATGAAGTGCGCGTCGTTTCGATGGGTACGGCCAAGCATGGTCCAAAGTCGGGTAAGGCCTATTCGGTCGAGCTTTGCGGCGGTACCCATGTGCGCCAGACGGGCGATATCGGTCTTGTCCGCATCGTCTCTGAAGGTGCAGTTGCAGCCGGTGTTCGTCGTATGGAAGCGCTGACGGGTGAGGCTGCGCGCCTTTATCTCGAAGAGCAGGATGAGCGCGTGAAGGCAATCGCCAGCGCGCTGAAGACCACGCCTGCCGAAGCATTGGAGCGCGTCAACGCCCTGATGGACGAGCGCAAGAAGCTTGAGCGCGAACTGTCGGATGCACGCAAGAAGCTGGCGCTCGGCGGCGGTTCCTCGGAAGGCGGCAGCGCGGTTGAAGCTGTGAACGGCGTCAACTTCCTCGGTAAGGTCGTGACCGGCGTTTCGCCACGCGATCTGAAGCCGCTGGCCGACGAAGGCAAGAAGCAGGTCGGTTCCGGCGTGGTTCTGTTCATCGGCGTCGGTGAAGATGGCAAGGCCAGTGCGGTTGCAGCCGTGACGGAAGATATGGTTGGCCGTTTCAGTGCTGTGGATCTGGTCCGTGCCGCTTCTGCAGCACTCGGCGGCGCCGGTGGCGGCGGTCGCCCGGATATGGCGCAGGCCGGTGGGCCGGACGGCGATAAAGCCGATGCTGCTGTAGCAGCGGTCAAGGCGTTGATCGTCTAATGAAATCTAAAAAAGGCCGGGACAACCCGGCCTTTTTCTTTGTGGCTTAGGCTGCATGAGCTGTGCGGCTGTCGTCGGGCGCTTCGCGGCGCTCATCCAGCCCGTAGTCGCGAACCACGCTGGCAACCCGCAGACGATAATCTTCAAAAACGCCGCTGCGTCCCTTGGTCTGGGCGATGCGATGCGAAGGAAGGTTACGCCAAGCGTGCACCGCCTCTTCGTCGCGCCAGAAGGACAAAGAAAGCAGCTTGTCCGGTTCCACAAGGCTTTGAAAGCGCTCGATTGAGATGAAGCCGTCGATGCGGCTGAGATCCTCCCGCAGGCTTGCCGCTATATCCAGATATTGTTCGCGCCGTTGGTCATCGGCGGGCCATACTTCGAAGATGACTGCAATCATGGCTTTTTCAACTCCGCATGGGGTACAGATTGCAACTTGAGAAAGATGCGATCCTCAGACCGGATGAATTGTTCCCGGCGCGCAAATTCATAATTCTCGCGTCCCAGCGGGTCGGCTGCCAGCCGCGCCCGATAGGCCTCGTAAGCAGCGAAGTTCTCCAGAGAATAAACGCCATAGGCCGTCGTGGCCGAACCTTCATGCGGGCCGAAATAGCCGATCAGTTGCGCGCCACAACGTGGAATGGCTTGTCCCCAATTACGCGCATATTCGGCAAAGGCATCCGCTTTGAACGGGTCGATCTGGTAGCGGATGAAACAGGTGATCATGCGGGGGTCTCCTTGATATGCATGCTTTTGATGGAGACACTGTAGCGCTTGAACGACAACGACACTTCGGTTATGATCGAAGTATGAAAGATGGACCGATCATAGCTTCTGTCGCCTCTCTTCTCGGTGATCCGGCACGCGCAAATATGCTGACTGCGCTGATGGATGGGCGTGCCTTGACCGTCAGCGAACTGGCGGCTGCGGCGGGCGTGACGCTACAAACGGCGAGCGGGCATCTGTCGAAGCTTGATGCGGCCAATCTGCTGGTTGCTGAAAAACAGGGGCGCCATCGTTATTTTCGCCTGTCGGGCACGGATGTGGCGCAAGTGCTGGAAGGGCTGATGGGACTTGCCCAGCGAACGGGGGCGGTGCGTGTGCGCACGGGGCCGAAGGACGAAGCATTACGCAAAGCGCGCATTTGCTACGACCATCTGGCAGGCGAGCGTGGGGTTGAGATGCTCGATGCGGCGCATAAGCTCCGCCTGATCGATGATGCGGATGAACCGGTGCTGACGGATGAGGGCAAGTCGTTCTTCACCTGCCTGGGTGTTGACGTGACGGCGTTGGAACACGGCAAGAGGCCTGTGTGCCGTCATTGTCTTGACTGGAGCGAACGGCGCAATCATCTGGGTGGCGCGCTTGGCGCAGCGCTTCTGAATAATTTCATCGCACGTGGTTGGGCCAGACGCGCCGAGGGGCGGGTGATCGCATTTTCACCCACCGGCGCGCAGGCCTTTAAAAACGCTTTCTCGATTGAAGCGCAGCCGACTTGAAATCGGCGCTTTAGCTTGCGGCTTTAACGGCAGCGTCATCCAGTTCGGATGCGCGTTTCCATGCCGGACGGGCTTGCAGCCGCTCCCAATAGCTGTCGAAGGCCGGACGATGCGGCAGACTGCCGAACATCATGCCCCAGCCAATATGGGAGCCGACATAGACATCGGCGGCTGTAAAACGATTGCCGGTGATATAGGGATGGCGCGATATCGCCTTTTCCAGTGTATCGACGACGCTGTCGTAATTGCCATAGCCCATCATGCGCTCGCGGTCCGGCGGGACTTCGAAGCCCATGGAGCGGTTTGAAAGGGCTGCTTCCAGCGGACCGGCGGCAAAGAACATCCAGCGATAAAAATCGGCGCGTTCATCAGGGTGGGGCGCAAGACCAGCTTCCGGAAAGGTGACGGCCAGATAAGCACAGATGGCCGCAGCTTCGGTGACGACCGCCTGGCCGTGGCGCAGTGCCGGTACTTTCCCCATGGGGTTCACGGCACAAAATTCAGGGCCCTTCATCGGAGGGCCAAAGTCGAGAATTTGTACGTCGTAGGGCTTGCCCGTTTCCTCCAGCATCCAGCGTGCGATACGTCCACGCGACATGGGATTGGTGAAAAGCGTGAGGTCAGCCATTTTTTCCTCCTGAACCTGGTCGGCACAGGATGCGCGTTTTCCCCTATGAAGCAAATCAAAAAGAAAACGGCGGGATAAACCCGCCGTTTTGCATTTCAATAAAGGATAGGCGCTAATCAGGCAGCCATTGCCTTCTTGAGGTTTTCGTCGATCTTGTCGAGGAAGCCGGTGGTGGAAAGCCACGGCTGATCCGGACCGATGAGCAGTGCCAGATCCTTGGTCATGAAGCCGCTTTCGACGGTGTCCACGCAGACCTTTTCCAGCGTGTCGGCAAAGCGCTTCAGCTCGGCATTGTCATCGAGCTTGGCGCGGTGTGCGAGGCCGCGGGTCCATGCGAAGATCGAAGCGATCGAGTTGGTCGAGGTTTCCTCGCCCTTCTGATGCTGGCGGTAGTGACGGGTCACGGTGCCGTGTGCAGCTTCAGCTTCAACGGTCTTGCCATCCGGCGTCATCAGAACCGAGGTCATCAGGCCGAGCGAGCCGAAGCCCTGAGCCACGATGTCCGACTGAACGTCGCCGTCGTAGTTCTTACAAGCCCAGACATAGCCGCCGGACCACTTGAGCGCCGAAGCGACCATGTCATCGATGAGGCGATGTTCGTACCAGATCTTGGCTGCCTTGAACTTGTCGGCGAATTCGGTCTGGTAGACTTCTTCGAAGATATCCTTGAAGCGACCGTCATAGGCCTTCAGGATGGTGTTCTTCGTCGAGAGATAGACCGGGTAGTTGCGCTGCAGGCCGTAGTTCAGCGAAGCGCGGGCAAATTCGCGAATCGATTCGTCGAGGTTGTACATGGCCATTGCCACGCCAGCCGCCGGAGCCTGATAGACTTCGTGTTCGATGGTTTCGCCGTCTTCGCCGACGAACTTGATCGAAAGCGTGCCCTTGCCAGGGAACTTGAAATCGGTCGCGCGGTACTGGTCGCCGAAAGCATGACGGCCAACGATGATCGGCTGGGTCCAGCCCGGCACGAGGCGCGGAACGTTCTTGCAGATGATCGGCTCACGGAAGATAACGCCGCCGAGAATGTTGCGGATGGTGCCGTTAGGCGACTTCCACATCTTCTTTAGCTTGAATTCTTCAACGCGTGCTTCATCAGGGGTGATCGTCGCGCACTTTACGCCGACGCCATGTTCCTTGATTGCGTTGGCTGCATCGATGGTGACCTGGTCATTGGTCGCATCGCGGTTTTCAACCGACAGATCGTAATATTTCAGATCGACGTCGAGATAGGGATGGATCAGCTTGTCCTTGATGAACTGCCAGATGATGCGGGTCATCTCGTCGCCGTCGAGTTCAACGACTGGGTTCGCAACCTTGATTTTTGCCATGGATGAAGCCTCTTTTTAAATTCGTCGCGCCCCTATAGCACCCGTAGGGAATAAGGCAAAGCTCTCAAGCCTTATTCTTTGGCCTATAGGTGAAATTGGCAGTCAAAAAATTGGGAAGGGTGCTGGTTTGGGTCAGGCAGCGCGATGCGTTGTGGTCTCGCCGTTGCGCGGCTTCTTCCAGCTCTCCTGCTGCTGGCGATAATTTTCCTGTTCGCACGCCAGAATAGCATCGGCGTCGAGCGCGGAAATGGCTGCCGCCTTGTCGGTCGGCACAAGGCCGCTCAGTTGCAGTGAGAGATAGCGCCCGCAGCAGACGCGCAGGAACGAAGCAAAATTTTCGAGGTCGTGGCCTTCCTCGCGGGATTCACCATAGAGCTTGCCGATAAGGCGGCTTACGCTGAGGCCATCACGGGAAGCGACATCTTCCAGTGTCCACCAGAAGAAGTTTTCAAGCCGGACGCTGGTGACGACACCATCAATGCGAAGAGAGCGTGTCACGCTCTGCCAGAGTTCTGGATCGGCACCGATGAACAATCTGCACATGATTTTCTCCCGGATAAAACTCCCCGGATAGTTTTGCGCAATATGAAGCTGCCTGCAACCGATGATGGTTGCAGGCAAGATCAAGTTGGCTCAAGCGTGCGTGATCTTGGTGCCGAGAACGCCAAGGAACTGCGACAGCCACGCCGGATGGGCTGGCCAGGCCGGTGCGGTGACGAGGTTTCCGTCTGTTGCAGCCTGATCGACAGGAATATCGGCATAGGTGCCACCGGCAAGTTCGACTTCCGGGCGGCAGGCCGGATAGGCCGAGCAGGTGCGGCCTTCCAGCACGCGTGCGGCAGCGAGCAGTTGTGCGCCGTGGCAAACGGCGGCGACTGGTTTGTTTGCTTCGAAGAAGTGTTTCACGACAGCGATGACCTTATCATCGAGGCGCAGATATTCAGGTCCGCGACCGCCGGGGATGACCAGTGCGTCATAGTTCTCAGCCTTCACATCAGCGAAGCTGGCGTTGAGCGTGAAATTATGTCCCGGCTTTTCGGAATAGGTCTGATGACCTTCGAAATCGTGGATGGCGGTGGCAACCTGATCACCCGCCTTCTTGCCGGGGCAAACGGCATGAACCGTGTGGCCGACCGCAAGCAGGGTCTGGAACGGGACCATGGTTTCATAGTCTTCGCCGAAATCACCGCACAGCATGAGAATTTTTTTACCGGACATGGCTTCCTCCCTGAATCCTGATTTTCCGTGCGGATAATCTGGCATGGATGATGTGAGGGCAGGTGTTATTCAGATACTACATACGCTTTTTGCGCATGAACGTAAGGGGAATCTTTGCGATTTCGCGTCAATTATGTCAGGGAAACGCCACGATCTAATATCACTAGAGCTTTTGGCTCTCGTTTCTTTCAATGTCGCATGGTCGCGGGCGCTCAATGAAGTCATTGGGCTGCGCCATGCTTTAGCGGAAAATATCATGGCAGGAACCGACAAACAGCGCCCCTTTATCGCGGAAGGACCGGCAATCGTGCTGGTGGAGCCGCAATTGCCGGAGAATATCGGCATGGTGGCGCGCGCCATGGCGAATTTCGGTCTGGCTGAACTGCGTCTCGTCAATCCGCGTGAGGAGTTCCCGAGCGAAAAGGCGAGGGCTGCCGCCAGCAAGGCCGACCATGTTATCGACAATGCGGTGGTTTATGACGATCTGCCGTCGGCCATTGCGGATCTGAATTTTGTCTATGCCACCACGGCGCGTGAACGCGACGGCTTCAAGCAGGTGCGCAGCGCCGTTGAGGCCGGTAACGAGTTGCGCAGGCGTTTCAAAACGGGCGAAAAGACCGGCATTCTTTTTGGTCGCGAACGTTTCGGCCTCAGCAATGAGGAAGTGGGCCTTGCCGACGAATTGGTGACTTTCCCGGTCAATCCCGCCTTCGCTTCGCTGAACATCGCACAAGCCGTGCTGCTGATGTCCTATGAGTGGATGAAGTCCGGTCTGGAAACGGAGACTGAAACGGTTTTCCGTGGACCGGAGATGGAACTTGCACCGAAGCAGGAATTGCAGGGCCTGTTCAACCATCTGGAAGAAGCCCTTGATGTCAGAGGTTATTTCCGGCCGGAAGCGCGCAAGGAAATCATGGTCAATAATCTGCGTGCCGTTCTAACGCGCGCCGGTTTCGCCTCGGCAGAATTGAAACTCCTGCGCGGGGTGGTCACCTCGCTTGATGTATTCACACCTAAGAAGCCGCGTGGCTCAGGTGCGCCGGAAGGTCGTGCCCGCAAGCCCGCCCCAGAGGACAAGGCAGAATGAAAGACGCGCCCGTCGCCAGCTTTTCCGCTTCCGTAACAACCGACAAGGAAAGGCCGATACTGGTCTTCGACAGCGGTATTGGCGGTTTGACGGTATTGCGCGAGGCACGGGTGATCATGCCGGACCGGCGTTTCGTCTATATCGCTGACGATGCCGGTTTTCCTTATGGTGGCTGGGAAGAAGAAGCGTTACGGGCGCGCATTGTTGAGCTGTTCGGCGGTTTCATCGCAACGCATAATCCCGAAATTGCGGTCATCGCCTGCAATACGGCGTCGACGCTGGTGCTGGACGACTTGCGCCGCGCCTATCCGTCGGTGCCTTTCGTGGGAACGGTGCCTGCGATCAAGCCAGCTGCCGAGCGCACTTCTTCAGGACTTGTGTCGGTGCTGGCGACGCCCGGCACGGTGAAGCGTGCTTATACCCGCGATCTCATCCAGTCTTTCGCCTCGCAATGCCATGTGCGTCTGGTCGGTGCCGACCGGCTGGCGGGCGTTGCCGAGGCGCATATTCGCGGTGAAGAGATTGATGAGGCGCTTGTTGTGGAACAGATCGCGCCGTGCTTTATCGAGAAGGATGGCAGACGCACCGATATCGTGGTGCTTGCCTGCACGCACTATCCATTTCTCGCCAATGTCTTCCGCCGTCTGGCGCCGTGGCCGGTGGATTGGCTCGATCCGGCGGAAGCGATTGCGCGCCGAACCGTATCGCTGCTGCCGGCGCGCAAGGGCGATTTGGAGCTGCATCATCACGACGATTTGGCGGTATTCACCTCGCAGAAGCCGGATTATGCTGTCCGCAGGCTGATGCAGGGCTTTGGACTGCAATTCGCATAAGATATCACTCTTAAAGTCTTGAATTTTCCTGATCTTACGCGATCATGCTCATGATCCGTCGATGAGGAAAAAGCGATGACCGGCACCATACCGCAGATCAAACTTCCTTCAGGTCAGGCCGTTCCCGCCTTGGGACAGGGCACCTGGTATATGGGGGAGAACGCCGGAGAGCGTCACCATGAGGTCGAGGCGCTTCGGCACGGTATCGATCTTGGCATGACATTGATCGACACCGCCGAAATGTACGCCGATGGCGAGGCCGAAGATGTCGTGGGCGAAGCCATAGCCGGTCGCCGCGATGATGTGTTTCTGGTGAGCAAGGTTCTGCCCTATAACGCGTCGCGTCGTGGCACGATTGAGGCGTGCGAGCGCAGTCTGGAACGTCTCGGCACGGATCATATAGATCTCTATCTGCTGCACTGGCGCGGACGCCATCCGCTGGCGGAAACAGTGGCCGCTTTCGAGGCGTTGCAGCAGGCAGGCAAAATCGTCGCCTGGGGTGTCAGCAATTTCGATACGAGTGATCTGAAGGAACTGTTCGGCATTGCGGGTGGTCAGGCCGTCGCAACCAACCAGATTCTCTACAATCTTACGAGGCGCGGGCCGGAATTCGATCTCATGCCTTGGTGCGATCAGCAGCATATTCCGCTCATGGCCTATTCGCCTATCGAGCAGGGGCGGTTGCTCGGCAATCGTGTTTTGGCAGAGATTGCTGCCGAATGCGGTGTTACGCCTCCGGCTGTCGCCTTGGCCTGGACGATGCGCAATGGCAACGTCATAGCCATTCCAAAGTCGTCGAACCTGCACCACGTTCGGGATAACAGAAAAGCCGCAGATCTGCGGCTTTCCGTCGAGCAATTGGCGCGTCTTGACCAGGTTTTTGCGCCACCTTCGCGAAAAGTGGCGCTGGAAATGCTCTGATGGTATCTTGTCAGATTGAATCAGATTTCCGATATAACTATTTGTTTTAACTAGAGTTATGCGTCTCAAAGACATTCGTCATTGCGCATGCTTTTTTAGCGAGCGTCTTTCTTCGCCTGCCGCACGCTTGCCGTCTTGCGGTTGCGCCCGCGATCCGCAGCCCGTGTGAAAGTGCTGTGTTTGTCGTTCGGGACGTTACGCATACCGAGATGCGCGTGACGTGTATTGAAGGTCTTGCCCTTCCTTTCGCTGGCGAGCTTTGCCGCAAGCGCCTTCTGGGCGTTGGCGATAAGATCGTCAGCAGCAGCCATTTGTTCGCGGCGTTCGACTTCGCCATTGATACGGGCCACAGCCGTTGCAAGAACGGCGACCTTGAGATGGGAGCCATCATCGCGCTTTGAGGCGGTTGCGCCACGGGCAGCCGACTTGCCACGCATTTCGCGACGGCGCTGGTTGGCCTGATCGCGCGCCTTCTGGCGGCGCTCGCGGATCAGTTTTGCCAGTTTTGCCAGTTCTTCGTCAGACACTTCCTGCAAATGCGGATGCTGGGTCTTTTCCACCAACTCCTTTTCGTCTGCATTGAGCGCGCGCGCCTGATCCTTTCTGCTGACGGCCATGGGATATCCTTTCCTTAAAAGAGCAGTTCCCGTAAAAATCCCAATAGGGATATAGGCCCCGCTTCTGGGCCGGGAAGAGCGTGTTTTAAGTTTTTATGTCGCTCTTTTTACAATGATCGCCGCCTCTCAACTATGGAACTATCATGATGACTTCCCGTTATATGATCTGGAGATCAGCGCGGAGATCAGCACATGGAAATCGTCGAAACTCGCATCGGTTCGATTGGTGGTTTTAAGCTCTACACGGTCGAGTTTATTGCCGAGGGTGATGAAAAAGTATCCGTGATTTTCGAGAATGAAACCGGAGCGGAACTGAAGCGCGATGATGCCATTCGTCGTGCAGCGGTGAAGCTCGGAGCGGCGCTTGGCGTTGCAGCCATGGAGTGCGGGATTGAGCCAGATCGCTTGCTGACGCGCCCGAGTGCACGACGGGCAGGTGACCGGGCGGAACTGGAGCGCCAGTTGGATGAAGGGCTGGAGGATACGTTCCCCGCGAGCGATCCGGTGTCCGTCACCAGTTCTGCAATACCTGCCTCCGCCGATCCGAAATCCTGAAACCTTAAAAGCAGAAAAGCCGAAGCATCTGCCTCGGCTTTGCGTGTTGAGAAATTGAATCTCTTTTTTGGTTTAACTCTATGAATTATAGTCAAAATCAGAGATTTCGACGCTTGCCTTCCAGAATGTCCAGAACCGCGCGCGCGCAGTCCAGCACATTGGAACCGGGACCGAATACAGCAGCGACGCCGTGGTCGAACAGGTACTGATAATCCTGACGTGGCACCACGCCGCCGCAGACCACGACGATATTTTCAGCGCCCTTGGCTTTTAGCGTTTCGACAAGTTGCGGCAGCAAGGTCTTGTGACCGGCGGCGAGCGACGACACGCCAATGACATGCACTTTCGACTTGATCGCCAGGTCGGCGGCTTCATCGGGTGTCTGGAACAAAGGTCCGGCCAGAACTTCGAAACCGATATCGCCGAAGGCCGACGCAATGATCTTCGCGCCGCGATCATGTCCGTCCTGCCCAAGCTTGGCGACCATCACCTTCGGTTTTGCGCCGCTATGCTGGGAGAATTCTTCCAGCCGCGATACCAGCATCTGATATTCCGGCTCGTCTTTATAGGCATCGCCATAGACCTTGCGGATGACTTTCGGCTCGGCAGCGTGGTCACCGAAAGCACGGCGCATGGCGTCGGAGATTTCGCCGACTGTGGCGCGAGCGCGAGAAGATTCCACAGCGGCGGCAAGAAGATTGCCTTCACCGCTGATCGCGATTTTCTCAAGTTCAGCAAGAGCCGCTTCCACCTTGGCCTTGTCACGCGTCTGGCGGATACGCTCGATGCGGGCAATCTGCGACTGGCGCACAGCGGTATTGTCGATTTCGAGAATGTCGATCTCGTCTTCCTGTTCCAGACGGAACTTGTTGACGCCGACGATCACTTCCTCGCCCTTGTCGACTGCTGCTTGCCGCCGGGTGGCAGCTTCTTCGATCAGGCGCTTCGGCAGGCCACTTTCGACGGCCTTGGTCATGCCGCCTAGACCTTCGACTTCATCGATCAACGCCCAGGCTTTTTCCGCCAGTTCATTGGTCAGGTTTTCGATGTAATAGGAACCTGCCAGCGGATCGACCACCTTCGTCACGCCGGTCTCATTCTGGAGAATAAGCTGCGTGTTGCGGGCAATACGTGCCGAAAATTCGGTAGGCAAAGCAATGGCTTCGTCGAAGGCATTCGTATGCAGCGACTGCGTGCCGCCGAGTGCTGCCGACATCGCCTCGAATGCCGTGCGCACGACATTGTTGTAGGGGTCCTGTTCCTGCAACGATACACCAGACGTCTGGCAATGGGTGCGCAGCATCAGTGAGCCCGGCTTTTTCGGCTCGAACTCCTTCATGATGCGGGTCCAAAGCAGGCGTGCAGCACGCAGCTTGGCGATTTCCATGAAGAAATTCATGCCAATGGCGAAGAAGAACGACAGGCGACCGGCGAAGTCGTCGACATTCAGGCCCTTTTGCAGCGCGGCACGCACATATTCGCGCCCGTCAGCCAGTGTGAAGGCCAGTTCCTGCACCAGCGTCGCACCGGCTTCCTGCATGTGATAGCCGGAGATGGAAATCGAATTGAATTTCGGCATTTCCGTCGCGGTATAGGCGATGATGTCCGCAATGATCCGCATGGAGGGTTCCGGCGGATAAATATAGGTGTTGCGGACCATGAACTCCTTGAGAATATCGTTCTGGATGGTGCCGGAAAGCAGATCGCGCGACACGCCCTGTTCTTCACCCGCAACAATGAAATTGGCGAGGATCGGGATGACCGCGCCATTCATGGTCATGGAAACAGAGACTTTTTCAAGCGGAATGCCGTCGAAGAGGATTTTCATGTCCTCAACGGAGTCGATGGCCACGCCCGCCTTGCCAACGTCGCCAACGACACGCGGATGGTCGCTGTCATAGCCGCGATGGGTGGCAAGGTCGAAAGCAACCGAAACGCCTTGCTGCCCGGCGGCAAGCGCCTTGCGGTAAAAGGCGTTGGATGCTTCGGCGGTGGAGAAACCGGCATATTGGCGGATGGTCCACGGACGCCCGGCATACATGGTGGCGCGCGGGCCACGAACGAAAGGCTCGAAGCCGGGCAGGCTGTCGAGATGGCCGACATTTTGCAGATCATCGGCCGTGTAGAGCGGCTTTACGTCGATGCCTTCCGGCGTATGCCAGACAAGGCTATCCGCCGGACGCTTCAGTTCCTTCTCGGCCAACGCTTCCCAATCCGCGCGGGTTTTCTGCGTCATTGGCTTATTCTCCATCCCATCCTGCCCTCACCCTGAGGTGGGAGCGTAGCGACCCTCGAAGGGCGAGGGTCCAGTTCATCAGTATATCGATCCTGTCCGGCTTCCCCATCCTTCGAGACGCACCCTGCGGGCGCTCCTCAGGATGAGGAAACTACGGCTGGAGGAGGCGCGAAGCGCCGTCTCCAAGATCACTCGAATTCCATGATCAGCTCATCGACGGCAAGGCTCTCTCCGGCCTTGACCGCAATGCGCTTGACGGTGGCGCGGCGCTCTGCGCGGAGCACGTTTTCCATCTTCATGGCTTCGACTGTTGCAAGCGGCTGCCCGGCTTCTACCGTAGCGCCTTCCTCGGCCAGAATCGAGGTGATGACGCCCGGCATCGGGCAAAGCAGCATTTTCGACGTATCCGGCGGCAGCTTGACCGGCATCAGCTTTGCCAGTTCCGCAACACGCGGTTTGCGCACATGCGCCGTCAGGTCCATGCCGCGCCAGCGCAGCCGCCAGCCGGACCCTGCGCGGGCAACTTTCACGCTGACCGGCTTGCCGCCAACGGTGAAGGTGGCAAGTTGGCTGCCGGGGTGCCAATCGCTGGCAATGGTAAGGTCGCCGCCATCGGCGAAATTCACCGTTGCGCCGCCTTCGCCATCCGCAAGGCGAACGGGCACCAGATGATCACCAATCTTCACAACCCAGTCGTTACCCGGCTTAACGTCCTGACCGGAAAGGCGACCGGAAATCTGTCCATCACGGGTGACGACAGTGAGATTGATATGGGCTGCGACAGCGGCCAGCAGACGCGCATCGTCTTCTGACGGTGTCACGCCAGCGAAGCCATCAGGATATTCTTCGGCGATGAAAGCCGTGGTCAGCGCACCGGCTCTGAACCGCTGGTGATCCATAACAGCGGACAGGAACGGCAGATTATGGCCGATACCTTCAACTTCAAATGCGTCGAGCGCATTGCCCATGGCGTCGATTGCGGAAAGGCGATCCGGCCCCCAGCTGCAAAGCTTGGCGATCATCGGATCGTAATACATCGAGATTTCGCCGCCCTCGAACACGCCCGTATCATTGCGGATGACGGTTCCATCTTCGCGACGGCCTTCCACAGGTGGCCGGTAGCGGGTCAGGCGACCGATCGATGGCAGGAAGTTGCGATATGGGTCTTCGGCATAGAGACGGCTCTCCATGGCCCAGCCGTTAAGCTTTACGTCTGCCTGACCGAAGCGCAGCTTTTCACCGGCGGCGACGCGGATCATCTCTTCCACGAGATCGATGCCGGTGATGAGTTCGGTCACCGGATGCTCCACCTGCAAACGTGTATTCATTTCGAGGAAATAGAAATTGCGGCTGCCATCGACGATAAACTCGACCGTACCGGCAGAATAATAACCCACCGCCTTGGCAAGCGCGACGGCCTGTTCACCCATGGCCTTGCGGGTTGCTTCGTCGAGGAAAGGTGAGGGCGCTTCCTCGATCACCTTCTGGTTTCGACGCTGGATGGAGCATTCACGTTCGCCAAGATAGACGACGTTGCCGTGCTGGTCGCCGAGCACCTGAATTTCGATATGGCGCGGCTGCGTGACGAATTTTTCGATGAAAATGCGGTCGTCGCCGAAGGAGGCCTTGGCTTCGTTGCGTGACAGCTGAAAGCCTTCGCGGGCTTCCTCGTCGTTCCACGCAATACGCATGCCCTTACCGCCACCACCGGCAGACGCCTTGATCATCACCGGATAGCCGATCATGCCTGCGATCTTCACCGCTTCATCGGCATTCTCGATCAGACCCATATGGCCCGGCACGGTGGATACGCCTGCTTCCGCGGCCAGTTTCTTGGAGGTGATCTTGTCGCCCATCGCGTCGATGGCGTTCACCGGCGGCCCAATGAAGGTGACATTGGCTGCCTTCAGCGCTTCGGCAAAGCGCGGGTTTTCCGAAAGGAAGCCGTAGCCCGGATGCACGGCATCCGCGCCTGTCGCCTTGATGGCACTGAGAATCTTGTCGATGACAATGTAAGACTGGTTGGAAGGTGCCGGGCCGATATGAACGGCCTCGTCGGCCATTTTCACATGCAGCGCATTGCGGTCGGCATCGGAATAAACCGCCACCGTCGCAATACCCATCTTCTTTGCGGTTTTGATCACACGGCAGGCAATTTCGCCGCGATTGGCAATGAGGATTTTCTTGATCATTTTATCTACTCAACTGAACCGGATCACAGCGGAATGGTGTCGTGCTTTTTCCAGGGCGTGCTCTGCTGCTTGTTGCGCAAGCTGGCAAAAGCGCGTGCAATGCGGCGGCGCGAGGAATGCGGCATGATCACTTCGTCGATGAAGCCGCGTTCCGCAGCCACGAACGGATTGGCAAAACGCGCCTCATATTCCTTCGTGCGCGCGGCGATCTTTTCAGGGTCGCCCAGCTCCGAACGGTAGAGAATTTCCGTTGCGCCCTTTGCGCCCATCACGGCGATTTCCGCCGTTGGCCAGGCGTAGTTGATATCTGCGCCGATATGTTTGGAGGCCATCACGTCATAAGCACCGCCATAGGCCTTGCGCGTGATGAGCGTGACCATCGGCACCGTCGCCTGACTATAGGCAAACAGCAGCTTTGCGCCGTGCTTGATGACACCGCCATATTCCTGCGCCGTGCCCGGCAGAAAGCCCGGTACGTCCACAAGGGTAAGGAGCGGTATTGAGAAAGCGTCACAGAAGCGCACGAAGCGCGCTGCCTTGCGTGAGGAATCGATGTCGAGGCAGCCTGCCAGCACCATGGGCTGGTTGGCGACGACGCCGACGGTCTGGCCTTCGATGCGCAGGAAGCCGGTAATGATATTCTTGGCGAAGGCTTCCTGAATTTCGAAGAACTCGCCTTCGTCTGCCAGCGCGAGGATCAGTTCCTTCATGTCGTAAGGCTTGGTCGCGCTGTCGGGGATCAGCGTATCGAGCCTCATTTCCAGTCGCGACGGATCGTCATGGACCGGGCGAACCGGCGGCTTGTCGCGATTGTTGAGCGGCAGGAAGTCGAACAGGATGCGTACCTGTTCCAGCGCTTCGATGTCATTCTCGTAAGCGCCGTCAGCGACCGACGACTTTGCGGTGTGCGTGCGCGCGCCGCCCAGTTCTTCCGCTGTGACGATCTCGTTCGTGACGGTCTTCACCACATCCGGGCCGGTGACGAACATGTAGGATGAGTCGCGCACCATGAAGATGAAATCCGTCATGGCAGGGGAATAGACCGCGCCGCCAGCGCAGGGGCCCATGATGACCGAAATCTGCGGGATGACGCCGGAAGCATCGGCATTGCGCTTGAACACATCGGCATAACCGGCCAGCGAAGCGACGCCTTCCTGAATGCGCGCACCGCCGGAATCGTTGAGACCGATGACAGGCGCGCCGTTCTTCATCGCCATATCCATGATCTTGCAGATCTTCTGGGCATGGGTTTCCGACAGCGAGCCGCCGAGAACGGTGAAATCCTGACTGAATACATAGACCTGACGGCCATTGATCGTGCCCCAGCCGGTGACAACGCCATCGCCTGCCACTTTCTGCTCCGCCATGCCGAAATCGGTACAGCGATGCGTGACATACATGTCGAACTCCTCGAACGATCCTTCGTCGAGAAGCACTTCGATGCGTTCGCGTGCGGTCAGTTTGCCTTTGGCGTGCTGGGCGTCGATACGGCGCTGGCCACCGCCAAGACGCGCTTCGGCGCGGCGGGCTTCGAGCTGTTCTAGGAGTTCCTGCATTATTGCGGCCTTCGAAAGTCGGTTATGAAACTGAAATGATAGGCATTTTTATATGCGTTTTCTGAAACGCTTAAAGCGCTTGTGAGCCGTCTAGAAAAGCTTGAAAAGGTGCGATTGTGTAAGTTATAAATTTGCAAATAGCAAAATGCGAAATTGCGAAAATGGCACCCAAGAAGCTCTATGTCGGCAGGAAGATACGCGAAATCCGCGAACAGCATAAGGCGACCCAGTCGGCTTTTGCTGAACGTCTCGGTATTTCAACGAGTTATCTGAACCAGATCGAGAATAACCAGCGTCCGGTTTCGGCTGCTGTCCTGTTGGCGCTGGCTGAAAACTATCAGATCGATATCGGTGCAATCTCGCTTGGCGATGATGACCGGCTGCTATCGGCGGTATCCGAGGCGCTGGCCGATCCCGTATTCGATAATTACAAGCCGAACCTTCAGGAACTGAAACTCATCACCCAGAATGCGCCGGGGCTGGCCCATGCTCTGATCGCATGCCATCAGGCTTATCGGCGCAACAGTGAGCAGCTTGCCAGTCTCGATAACCAGCTGGGGCGCGCACCCTCGATAGCTGAGCCCGCGCCTTATGAGGAAGTGCGCGACTTCTTTCATTTTATCGACAATTATGTGCATGAGATTGATGTTGCAGCGGAAAAGCTTGCAGAGCAACTGGATGTTCCCGGACGGGACATCGGCGTGGCCCTGCCGCAATATATGGAAGAGCGGCATCAGGTGCGGCTGGCAAGAGCTGGCTCCGACGAGGCGGTTCTGCGCCGCTTCGATCCGGTTGCGCGGGTTCTCTATCTCAATCCCTATTCACCTGCTTCCACCCGTCATTTCCAGATTGCGTTTCAGATCGCCGAACTTGAAATGGAAGATCTGGTTAATGCGATAGCGAGGCGAGCCGATTTTCGCTCGGTTGAAGCGGTCGAGATCTGCAAGATCGGTCTACGAAACTATTTCGCTGGCGCGCTGGTCATGCCTTACCAGACTTTCCTCGCAGCGGCGAAAGAGCTGCGTCATGATCTTGAACTGCTGGCTTCGCGCTTCGGGGCCAGTCTGGAGCAGGTTGCGCATCGTCTCAGCACGTTGCAGCGCTCGGGCCAGCGCGGCATCCCTGTGTTTTTCGCGCGCATCGACCGCGCAGGCAATATCACCAAGCGCCACAGTGCCGCCAAGCTGCAATTTGCGCGTTATGGTGCTGCCTGTCCGCTCTGGAATGTGCATCAGGCCTTTGAAATGCCGGGGCGGATTATTCGCCAGTTGGCCGAAACACCCGATGGCGCACGCTATCTTTGCGTGGCGACGGAACTGACGAAGAGCGAAGGAGGCTTCAACGCTCCGCAGCGGCGCTATGCCATCGCGCTTGGCTGCGAAGTCGGCTACGCGCATGATTTCGTCTATGCGGATGGTCTCGATATCACGGCGCGGTCAGCCTTTGACCCCATTGGCGTTTCATGCCGTATTTGCGACCGTGCGGAATGTGTGCAGCGCGCTGTGCCGCCGCTCAAAAGCAGGTTGGCGGTCGATCACGACCGCCGTGGAATCCTGCCGTACCGGTTGATGTAGATAGGGTATTTCTGGTTTCAATTGAAACCAGAAATACCCTATCCATTTGTTTTGACGCACATCTTATCCGAAAACCGTTTCACACTTTTCGGGATGTGCTTTAGAAACCGGCATGTTCCTTGAGGAAATCGGCTTCGTCTTCCGTCGTGCTGCGGCCTAGCACCTTGTTGCGATGTGGGAAGCGTCCGAACTGCTCGATGATATTGTGGTGTTCGCGGGCAAAGCCGAGCGAGTATTGGTCGCCGAGCTTTTCATAAAGGTCCACGCAGCGGCGCTGGTTGTCCAGATTTTCACTGTGCATGAAAGGCAGGTAGAAAAACTGCCGCTCATCGGCGGAAAGCTGCCGGTCGAAATCGTGGTCGAGCGCCTGCATGGCCACATCCAGCGCCAGACCGTCGCTCTCGAAGGAGCGGGACGAGCCGCGGAACATATTGCGCGGGAACTGGTCGAACAGAATGGTCAGGGCCAGCGCGCTTTCCGGTTGCTGTTTCCAGGATTCGAGCTTGCCAGCACGTGCATCTTCATAGGCTGCTGCGAATTTTTCGCGAATCTCTTCGTCGATAGCGTCGCTTTTCGTGAACCAGTTTTCACGCATCTTGGCTGAAAACCAGAATTTGAGCACATCTTGCGGTTCAATAGCCATTAGGGGCCTCCTTGTCTGGTTTTTCGTCTTTTGTTTCAGGCTCAGAAACTATTGAGCCTTGGGCGGAGCCTGATCCGGCTGCGGGCAGGGCGGCTCTCCCTTGAAGTTGCGAGACATACAGGCGAATCGGTCAAAACTCTTGCCCGTATCCATGGCGGCTTTCCCCGCACCACCGCAGCCCGTCAGGATGATGCCGGATAGCAGGGTGAGGGAGATGAAAATACCGGGTCGTTTCATGGTTTTTTCCCGAAATTGGACAGGCGCTGTAGGCTGACAAGATAATAGGTACGGGCGCAACGCAGAACAATAGAGCGGTTACCGGCTGTTGTCCTGACGCACATCCGAAGGTTCACATTCTCGCCAGATTAATTGGGTATGATTGCAACCATTAACCGGTCAGCAAGTTCTATCTTCTAGTAGCGATCGGTAATGGCCTCGTGGCGGAATGCAACGCAGGGAGCCTGCAAACTCCCCTGTCCTTGGTTCAAACCCAGGGCGAGGCCTCCATTATCCCCTTCCTCGATAATTTGGCACATTCTGTTCCGGGATCCATACATCCTGGGGTGCTGCGCCGGTCTGGTAAAACACGTCAATCGGGATGCCGCCGCGCGGATACCAGTATCCGCCGATGCGCAGCCATTCCGGTTGCAGAAGGTCCACCAGATGCTTGCCGATAGTCACGGTGCAATCTTCATGGAAAGCGCCGTGATTGCGGAATGAAAACAGGAAGAGCTTGAGCGATTTGCTTTCCACCAGCCAGCGATCCGGCACATAGTCGATCATCAGATGGGCGAAATCCGGCTGGCCCGTCATGGGGCAGAGCGAGGTGAATTCCGGCGCGGTAAAGCGCACGCAATAGCGCGTGCCATGCTGCGGATTGGCGACTTTTTCGAGAACGGCTTCTTCGGGCGAGGTTGGCACGCCGGTGGTCGAACCCAGCTGGGTCAAGCCGGAATATATCGTGTTTTCTGACATTTAAGCGCCTTTCATCAGGTTACGGCGCAGCCAGTTTCGCGCTTATGCGCGCAGCACAAGCATTGCTGCTTGGCTCTTGTCCTTGTTTTGACCGGGTAGGCTGCGACCGGTGGCAAAATTGCCGATGCGGCTGACTATCAGCCAGCCGAACGTGCGTAAAGTAAAAAGCAATTTGGATGCAGGAAGGCCCGCGCGAGGGGGCGGCGCGGGCCTTCCTTAAACCGGCTTCAATCGGCTTGCTTTAACGCATATTCCGAAAACCGTTCCACACGTTTCAGAATATACTCAGCGGCGATCCGAGATCGCACATCCGATGGCCACGCCGATCAGAATGCCGAGAATGCCGGCTGTCCCGAACAGCGTAGTCGCCGTTCCGGGGTTCTCGCGTATCGTTTCCGCCACCACTTGTCCGCGATCACGAACAGCCTGCGCCGTGTGCCGCAGCCGACCCGATACGTCATCCATTGCGTCTTCCGCGCGCTCCCGGAATTCTCCGGATTGGGAGGCAAGCGTACGGGAAAGACGTTTCAGCTCACCGCGCATATCGGCGATCTGCTTTTCCAAAGCTTGCTGGATATCGTTGGTGGTCTTGTCTTCGGCCATTTGTCGTCTCCGTTTACTGATGCAAGGAAAACGTGCGGAAGGCCGTTCGGTTCCATTCCATTTCAGAGCCGGGTGGGGCTTATGGTAAACGGATCATAAACCATTTTAATTTACCAATTTCGAATACATGAACTGTCTGGAGCGGGGCCAGAATGTATATCGAGAATGGTGCGCCTATCAGCCGAAACGAGCCGGTTTCAGCACGTATCGTCAAAGCCGCAGCGCTTGCGCAATGCTGCATTGACCAGCAGGAGCCGCAGCAATCTCGTGCCTTTGCTGAAGCAAGCCTGACGTTGATGCTGGATGATCCGTCGCCCAAAGTGCGTATCGCCATGGCCGATGTTCTGTCTACCAGCGCGCATTCCCCATTGCATATCGTCACGGCGCTTGCTGCCGATCAGCCCGAAGTGGCAGGCTATATTATCGCCCGCTCGCCGCTGCTGAGCGAAGCGGATCTTATCGACCGTGTTTCTTTCGGCGCGCCGCTGATCCAGTTGCTGGTCGCGGCCCGCCCGCATGTTTCGATCGCGCTTGCTGCCGCTATTGCAGAAGTCGGCACGTTCGAATCGGTCGCCGAATTGCTTCGCAACGGTTGTGCGCGGATTGCCCCGCTGTCATTCCGTCGGATCGCGGAGCGCTGCGGACATGAGCCGCATGTGCGTGAGGCGTTATTGGCGCATCCGCAACTGCCTGCCGATTGCCGTCATTTGCTGGTGGTGAAGGTTGGCGACGCCTTGAAAGAAATGCCGCTGGTCAATCGTCTTCTGGGCGAGCGCCGCGCTGCGAAGCTCGTCGGTGATGCCGCCATGCGTGCTTCCATCGACATTGCCGAGGCCTGCTCGCATGAGGAGTTGCCAGCCGTGGTGGAGCATCTGCGTCTGCGCGGTGAGGTGACGACAACTTTCATCATCCGCGTTGTTGCAGGCGGCCGTATCGATCTGTTCGCGGCTTTGATGGCGTCGTTATCCGATCTCGACGAAGACCGTATCTGCTCAATCATCTCGCATGGACGCCCCGCAGCGCTGGTTGCATTGCTGCGTTCTGCCGGTTTGGCGGATGCCACACATGCTGCGCTGATTGCAGCCATCGAAGCATGGCGCGCCGTTGCCAGTGGACGCAGCAAGTTCGGCCCGGTTGAAGTCTCCGCCCTGATGCTCGAAACCGCTGGCAAAAGCAGACATTTGGCTGCAAATGACGATCTCTTCGCATTACTGCGCTCAATTCATCAGGAATTCATGCGCCAGACCGCGCGCGACAGGCTGAGCCTGATGTCGGTCGCCTGATCGATTATGATTTGCGGGATGGGATGAGCAGGCTGAGAAAATAGCCTGCGGTCGTTCCGCAGACTGCGCCCGCAGCCTTGAACAGAAAATCTGCGATTTCCCCGTGACGCCCAGGCGCCAGACGCTGCAAAAGCTCGAACGCGCCTGCGCAGCCAACTGTCAGCAACAAGACCGATAGCCAATGGCGGGGATAGGCGAGCGCAAAAAGCGCACCGACGACAAAGAATGCTCCGAAACGTTCAACATTCGCAGGTTCACCAGTGATCGGGCGCAAGTTGATCGGGCCGACTGTGACGATGAGAATGAAGACGAGGACAAGCCAGGCAACAATGCGCAAAAAACGCTTCATGAAAGTGTGTCCTCTATCCGTCTCTATTCTTCACTGTGATCGCCCTCAGCTTCGTCCTGCCGGGGATCGCCGCATCGGGCATACATGCGGTCTGTAACGGATTTTTTTAGATTATTGCCGAATGGCAGTTCGTAATGCGCGATGACATCGACGCCCATACACCATTTAACATCGTGCGGCGAGAGGCCATAATTGGTTTCCAGAAAGGCCGTCACATATTGAATGCCTTCGTCACAGGTGTCTGTTTTACAGAATTTGCCATCCTGCGCGAGCTGGCGAATCGATCCTTCGCCGATCTTGACCACAATAGGCTCGACCGCAAATGGAACCGCGCCGCCGATTGCGATGACGATGAGTCCGATCAATGTGTATTTTACCGAGCGCCGCATAAATTGCCGTCATACCTGTTTCGTGATGTCGCTATAACGCATGATCGGCAATATCATGGCAAGATCGCCTAGCCGGATACAGCGCTATATTGCTGTTTTAATGCGTCTTTTCTGCGAGTATTCGCGCATTCTCCGCAATTTCTGCCTGTTATAAGCCCAAGATTGCGGCTCCTAAAAGAATGCCAATATTTTAGTATGTGACGGATTGATGTTGACTTTTACGTAAATGCAGTTGCACAACATTCAATCATTTGGTGCTTGTCCCAAAAACTGTGTGACGGTTTTTGGATAAGATGAGTGTAAAATAAAGATTGAGGGTGCAAGTCTGATTCATTCAGTTCAAAACGTGCTCTTAAGTAAGGTGTGATGATCGTGGTGCGCGAATATTATACGATTACGGAGTTGACGCGGGAATTCGGAATATCGACCCGCACGCTGCGTTTCTACGAGGATGAAGGACTGATCGCGCCTGTTCGGCGTGGCCGGACCCGTTTGTTCCGTCCGTCTGACCGTCACCTTCTCAAGCAGATTCTGCGCGGCAAGCGTCTGGGCTTCTCCATTGCCGAGATTCACGAGATCATCCAGATGTATCGCGAGCCCCCCGGCGAAACGGGTCAGCTCAAGCTTTTGATGAAGCGCGTTGAAGAAAAACGCGACGACCTGCGCCAGAAGCGCCGCGATATCGACGAAACGGTCGGCGAGCTGGATCAGATCGAAGAAGCTTGCATTGAGCGGCTGGCGGAGCTCGGCGTCAGTACGTAACACCGCTTATTCGGGTTGTGTATCGGGAACTGGCGAACACATATTCGCAATCTCGCGCACCGTGCTGTTGTTCTGCTGATCGGCCTTGCCGGTAAAGACATCATCAAACAGTTGCGCCTTGTCGAGTTCACTCACGACGCAGCCGCAGAACGCATTGCAAAGCGCTTCGCTGCCGGTTTGCGAACAAGCCGCCACGCATGACTGCGTAAAGGCTTCTCTGGGCGCTGGTCGGGCAGGCGGCGCGATCTGCACAAACACATAAACCAGCGAAATGAGCACCGGCTGGTGGATGAGGTAGAAGGCAAGGCTGTGCCTGCCGATGAAGGTGAGCGGCTTTTGCAGGAAGGTGGGCTTGATGCCTCCCGCAAGCAGTGCCAGCAAATTGTAACGCTCGGCGAGACGCGCAGCCGCAATCCCCACAAGAACAGCGCCAAACCATGGGAACAACGGCACATAGTCGTTGGAACGTATGGTGACGGTTGAAAGCCCGACAAACGCCAGTGCTGGATGATTGAAAATCTCGGCTCTGGCAAAGTATGGCGCGGCGATGACCAACACTGCGACGATCAGAGTCACAATCCACGGCAGGCGCAAGAAGAGCAGGCCGAGAACACTCGCCAGTGCAATCTGATGCAGAATGCCGAAAAAGATGAAGCTCTCTGGCGACATCAGATAGGTGACGCCAGTAATGGCCGCTGCTGCGACCACGATCTGCGCCAGACGTATGCCTACCGAATGCCAGCGTATGCCACGACCATGAGCGAGAACGAGGCTGAAACCGACAAGAAACAGGAAGCTGGAGGCGATGCAGCGTGCAAACAGTTTCCAGCCGCCCTGTGCCGTCGTCGCCGGGGCCATATAGCCAAAAAACTCCAGATCCCAGCCAAAATGGTAGATCGCCATGGCGATCAGCGCGATGCCGCGCGCTATATCGATGCGCCCGAGACGCCCCAGCGAGGTGCGAGGGCTGGCAGGTGTGGTTTCTGCTTCGGCAGTGTTCTGCATGGTGCTTTCCGGCTCCGATTCCTCGCAAATCTCTAACACAGCCTGCAGCCAATTCTATAGTATTGCGATGAGCGGGATTCGATCCCGCATTGATCGTTACGCTTGGGGCTTCATAGTGTTCTATAGTTTTTCAAAACTTTTCTGGCTTTTCTTTCAACCGCTTACGATCATTTTTCTGTTCGTTTTGCTTGGCTTTGTGGCCCTATGGATCGGTTTTCGCAAAACCGGTCTGGCTGCGCTGGGTGCGGCAGCGCTCATCCTGTTTTTTAGCGCGTTCACCACACTTGGCGCATTGTTTCTCGCGCCGCTTGAAGACCGTTTCCCAAAAGCCGCATTGCCGGAACATGTCGACGGCATCGTTGTGCTGGGCGGTTATATGAACGGTGACATCAATGCGGGACGGCCGGGATTTGAACTGAACAGCGCCGCCGACCGCATCGTCGAGACCATGCGGCTTGCGCGGCTTTATCCGAATGCGAAAATTATCGTTTCCGGCGGCGAGGGCGCATTTTTTGAAGAATCGAGCAGTGAAGCCGACACGACCCGCGCGCTTTTGAATGATCTGGGTTTTTCCGGGGATCGCTATATTTACGAGAACAAGTCGCGCAACACGGTTGAAAATGCGGAGTTTTCGAAAGAGCTGGCCCAGCCCAAGCCGGGTGAAAAGTGGTTGCTGGTGACCTCCGCTTATCACATGCCGCGTTCTGTCGGCTGTTTTCGCAAGGCCGGTTTCGACGTGATCGCTTGGCCAGTCGATTACAAGACGCGTCTCAACGAAAAACTCTCCATCTATCTGGAGTCACCCAATGACGCCCTGTCACGCTTCAGCGTGGCAATGCGGGAGTGGGTCGGGCTGGCCGCTTACCGGTTCACAGGCAAGACAGATATGTTCCTGCCACAACCCTGATGCCGCAATTCTGCCGTCACTATAAAGCTTTTGTTAACGAAAAAATTTCGTAAGTGTTTGATTGGAGTTATGTTTTTGAAGTGCGGCGCTAGTGGTTTTAACAGGTCGCCGCATTTCAGCCGCTTTTCGCCGTTGCTTTTTGCGCTTCACATAGCTATATGATTGGTAACAGTGACGTGATCAAAACCGCTGTTATCCGGACCGATACACAATAGGGTTATGAAAAGTTCCATGGACGAAACCGTTCAAAAATCCTGCTGGGGCGTTACGCTCTGGGCAGTCATTGGGCTCGCCGCTATCATTCTCATGGCCTACCTCTTCTCTGTCTGATCGACGAGGCGCTGCGGATCAGGCTGATCCGACGGCAGCGCGGAAACAGAGCTACGCATTCCGGAAAATTGATGCCGCATTTCGGCAATCCGTTTGCGTTATTCCTTTCCTACACTATCTGATATGAATGTACCGAAACGCGTGTTGTATTCGCTTGCGCATACAACTGTCCTGACAGGGCCAGCGTTACGGTCAAAGCTTGGTCAGTCCTCGCATGTCGACGGGCTGTAGAAGGTGTGGAATGTTTCTGTCGGTTTTCGATCTCTTCAAGATTGGTATTGGGCCTTCCAGTTCCCATACGATGGGGCCCATGACGGCTGCCCGAATGTTTCTCAATGAGATCATCAGCGGCAACTGGCCTCGGCCTGCGCATTCCAAGATCGTTCGCCTGAAAGCGAGCCTGCACGGTTCGCTGGCCTATACCGGCGTTGGTCATGCGACCGACCGCGCGGTCATTCTTGGCCTTTGCGGTTTTCTGCCCGACACGATTGACCCCGATATCATGGATTCGGAAGTCGAGAAGGTTCTGGCAGCTAAGAAGGTGCAGCCGGAAGGCCATCCGTCCTATCAGTTCGACCCGGCGGTCGATCTCGTTCTCGACCGCAAGACGCCGCTTCCCGGCCACGCCAACGGCATGGCATTCTCCGCTTATGACCGTGACGACAATCTCCTGTTGCGCCGTGCTTATTTTTCCATTGGCGGCGGTTTCGTTGTCACGGAAGAAGAGTTGAGCCGCGTCCAGCGCAGCGGAGCGAAACAGGATGACAAGGCCGATGTGCCTTATCCTTTCCGGAATGCCGCCGAGATGCTGGTCATGGCCCATGATAGTGGGCTGTCGATCGCTGAAATGAAGCGCGCAAATGAAGAAGTGCATATGTCGCGGGACGAACTCGACGCAGGTCTGGACCGCGTCTGGGGTGCTATGCGCGGCTGCATTGAGCGCGGCCTGAGCCGTGAGGGCATTATGCCGGGGGGGCTCGGCGTTCGTCGTCGTGCGCGGCATATCCACGACAAGCTTCAGGACGACTGGCGCAACAATCGTAGCAATCCGCTGCTCGCCAATGATTGGCTGTCGGTCTATGCCATGGCGGTCAACGAGGAAAACGCCTCGGGCGGCAGGGTGGTTACGGCCCCGACCAATGGCGCGGCGGGCGTAGTCCCGGCGGTCCTCCGCTATTATCTGCATTTTCACGACGATGCCGACGAGAAGGGCATACGCGATTTTCTGCTGACATCAGCGGCTATCGGCGGCGTTATCAAGCACAATGCGTCTATTTCCGGCGCAGAGGTTGGCTGCCAGGGCGAGGTGGGTTCCGCTTCGGCAATGGCTGCTGCCGGACTCGCCGCAGTTCTCGGCGGTTCGCCCGAACAGATCGAAAATGCAGCTGAAATCGCGCTGGAGCATCACCTTGGCATGACGTGCGATCCGGTCGCCGGACTGGTTCAGGTGCCGTGCATCGAACGCAATGCGCTGGGTGCCGTGAAGGCGGTGACCGCTGCGTCGCTGGCAGTGAAGGGCGATGGCAAGCATTTCGTGCCGCTGGATGCCTGCATCGAAACCATGCGCCAGACCGGCCATGACATGAGCGAGCGCTACAAGGAAACCAGTCAGGGCGGTCTTGCTGTGAACGTGGTGGCCTGCTGAGCGCTCAATTTTAGGAGAACGCGATTCTTCACGCTTGAAGCGGTCGCGTCCCTTGGCTAAACCGCTTCCATGGCTCTCAATCTCGTCAAGCTTTGTGTTGGTTGCGATAGTATCGAAGATCTCGCAGCCTGGATCGATTTCCGCCTCGCCGAACAGCGGGGCGTTGGGCTCGTGCCCGAACAGACCCACACGACGCGGATGGTGCCAAAGCGCATTGACGAGTTGCTTGAGGGCGGTTCGCTTTACTGGGTCATCAAGGGCAATATCCAGTGCCGTCAGCGACTGCTGGATGTCCGACCCTTTACGGATGAAGCAGGTATCAGCCGCTGCCACTTCGTGCTGGAACCGAAGATCGTTCCGACGGAATGGCAACCGCGCCGCGCTTTTCAGGGGTGGCGTTATCTGAGCGACAATGAAGTGCCGCGTGATGAAGCAGCCGGAAAATCGGGCAGAGCGGCACTTCCCGCCGAACTGCGTCAGGAACTGGCCGCACTCGGGCTGCTCTGATTTGAATGTCTTTTAAAACAAAAAGCCCGCCAATCGGCGGGCTTTTTGTAGTTCAGTTTGGTTCCGTCAGTTCTCGATCGTAACGCGAACGGTGATCGTGTTCGAATTGACAGGCAGTGTCATGCGCATTCTTGCGCGTGGCTGGGAAAGGCGCTTGTTGCGGGCTGCGTGGCTAACCAGCAGGCCGACGAGATCACGGGTTTGAAACCCGGTGCCGCGGCGCACATCGGCAATTCGCAATGCGGCTTGTTTGAGTGTCTGCACCGAGAACAGCCCGCCGAGTGCAGGCGCACGGTTTTCTTCATGAGACCAGACGGTCTTCAGCGGCGGTTGTACGTAAGTGTCTTTCATATTGGACATCTCGAAACCCTCTACGCTTTACAAAATTCGGGTTTGAAGCTGTTGCGAGGGGCGAAAGTCCCCTCGCGCTTGATCAGTTGGCAACGGCATAGCAGCCGAAGCTCTTCTTCTTGAGAGATGCGCAGGCATCCCATGCAGCCTGCTTCGAGTTGAAGCCGACAAAACGGGCACGGTAGTAAGTGGCGTTGCCCTTGCTGAAGGTTTCCGTGTAGGGCGATGCACTGCGCAGCGCGCCACCGACAGACGAGGAAGCCTTGGCAAGCATGTCGCGAGCCTGACCTTCGCTTGGCAGAGAACCGATCTGGATGGCCCAGCCGCCAGCTGATGGCGCCGAAGCGGTCGTGACCGGGTCAACATCCTGCTGCGATGCCTGAGCCTGCGCTTGGGCCTGCAACGTTCCCGATGGGATAGAGGCCTTTGGCGTCGGGCGAACGGCTGCTTGTGCGGCAAGGGCTGCCGGACGGGCGGTCGGAGCGGCCAGAGCCAGCACCTGCGGCTGATCCGCATCGCCTTCACCGGATTCGTTATTGATCGTGTCGTTGACCGTTTCTACGCGTGCAACGGGAACAGGCGCCTGTTTTGCCTTCGGCAGATCGACAGCGGCAACTGTTTGCGGCACGTCATTCGTCGCTGCAATGAGGGCGTCTGTGCTGCGGCCACGTTTGGCCTGCGGCAGATATTTGTTGATCAGCTGCGCCATATGGGCATCACGGCTTGCACCGGTATTACCGCCCATGACAACGGCGACGATGCGGCGGCCATCGAGATTGACCGACGAAACGAGGTTGTAGCCGGAAGCATTGGTATAACCGGTCTTGATGCCGTCCACGCCTTCGATGCGGCCGAGCAGACGGTTGTGACCATTGATGGTCTGACCACGATAAACGAAGCTGCGGCGCGAGAAATACGCGAATTCACGCGGGAAATGCTGACGCAGCGCAATGCCGAGAATCGCCATGTCGCGCGCTGTGGAATGCTGCGCCATGTTCGGAAGGCCGGATGCGTTGCGGAAAGTGGTGTTGCGCATGCCGAGACGACGCGCCTTGGCGGTCATCATCTGGGCAAAACGCTCTTCCGAGCCGCCAATATACTCGCCGACTGCGGTGGCCGCGTCATTGGCGGATTTGGTGACCATGGCGAGTGCCGCATCTTCAGCGCGAATGGTCTGGCCGGGGCGGAAACCGATCTTTGTTGGCGGACGTGCGCGGGCATAAGCCGACACAGGAATCGGCGTATCGCGGTTGATGCGTCCGGCCTGCATGGCCTCAAACAGCATATAGAGCGTCATCATCTTGGTCAGCGAAGCGGGATAACGCTGCGCATCGGCATTCGCGGCAAATAGCGTCTTGCCCGTGTTCGCATCGACGACGATTGCAGCATACCTGTCGCTTGCGGCAATAGCCGGTATCGTGGTGGAGGCTGTCGAACAGCCCGTCACGGTCGCGAGAAGGAGCGTAGCTTGCGCCGCTTTTTTCAGGGCATATGCGACTTTACTGAATGCCAAACGCACGATGATGACCTATCTGAATGCTGGCCTATGAGCTGGCCTTGCCGGAACTTTTATGCTGCGGCACAAAAGGCACACAGCGATCTAATTCCTCCACCCTAATGTCATCAGCGTTACCAATCCGTTTATGGTAAGCGTGTCGTTCATAATTATCCGAAAATTTTTTTGGTCGCCCGATGTGGTTCCCACCTTTGATCACGCATTTATGAAGACCGTTTTACGACTGAACGGCATCTGTTCGGACAAAATGCGACGGCGGTTTTTTGCAGAAAGCGTTAGCAAACCGGGCCTTGACCTATATTAGTTGTGTCAAGGGGCTCGCTGGTAATAAGTCTCGGTTGCAAGTGCCACTGAAGGGCTTAAAATCAGCAGGAAAAGACCTACATATTGACGCAGGGCGGGGTCGGCAGATGGGCATTTGGGTACAGGTTTCATGAGGCATTTCAATACAATCATGCAAAGCAAGACCGATGGCGGGAACGGGCCGGATAACGGCACCGTTGTGGTCACGCGCACGCAGCCTAAAACCAAGAAGCCCAGCCTCTACCGTGTCCTGCTTCTAAACGACGACTACACCCCCATGGAGTTCGTCGTACATGTCCTGCAGCGTTTTTTCCAAAAAAGCCTTGATGATGCCACGCGCATCATGCTGCATGTTCACAATCACGGTGTTGGTGAATGCGGTGTATTTACATACGAAGTCGCCGAGACCAAAGTGAGCCAGGTCATGGATTTTGCCCGCCAGAATCAGCATCCGCTGCAATGCGTGATGGAGAAAAAGTGAGGTCATATGCCATCGTTCTCTCCCAGCCTTGAAAGGGCACTGCATCAAGCCCTGACAATCGCAAACGAGCGGCATCACGAATATGCTACGCTCGAACATCTTTTGCTTGCCCTGATCGACGATCAGGATGCGGGTGCAGTGATGCGCGCCTGCAACGTCGATCTGGACCACCTGAAGCGCGTCGTTACCGATTATATCGACCGCGAACTGGATAATCTCGTCACCGGCTATGACGAGGATTCCAAACCGACGGCCGCCTTCCAGCGCGTAATCCAGCGCGCGGTCATTCACGTCCAGTCGTCGAATCGTGAAGAAGTCACGGGCGCCAATGTGCTCGTCGCCATCTTCGCGGAACGGGAAAGCCATGCTGCCTACTTCCTTCAGGAACAGCAGATGACCCGTTACGACGCCGTGAACTATATTTCGCACGGCATTTCCAAGCGTCCTCAGAGCGGTGAAACCCGTTCTCCGCGCGGCGCTGAAAATCCGAGCGAAGAGCAACGCCCCGGCGTGGAGCAGGAAGAGGGACCGAAGAAGAAGCAGGACGCCTTGTCCGCTTACTGCGTCAACCTCAATGACAAAGCCAAAGCCGGTCGTATTGATCCGCTGATCGGTCGCGACAGCGAAATCAGCCGGACGATTCAGGTCCTGTGCCGCCGCTCGAAGAACAACCCGCTTTATGTGGGTGATCCCGGCGTCGGCAAGACCGCCATTGCCGAGGGTCTCGCAAAGCGTATCGTGGAAGGACAGGTTCCCGAAGCGCTCGCCGACGCGACGATTTTCTCGCTCGACATGGGCACGCTTCTGGCTGGTACGCGCTATCGCGGTGACTTTGAAGAACGTCTGAAGCAGGTCGTGAAGGAACTCGAAGAGTTTCCGGGCGCGGTGCTGTTCATCGACGAAATTCATACGGTCATCGGAGCCGGTGCGACTTCGGGCGGTGCGATGGATGCATCAAACCTGCTCAAGCCTGCGCTTTCTTCCGGCGCGATCCGTTGCATCGGGTCAACGACCTATAAGGAATATCGCCAGTTCTTCGAGAAGGATCGGGCCCTTGTGCGTCGCTTCCAGAAGATCGACGTCAATGAACCGTCGATCCCGGATGCGATTGAAATCATGAAAGGGCTGAAGCCTTACTTCGAGGATTTTCACAAGGTCAAATACACGGTCGACGCCATCAAGTCGGCGGTGGAATTGTCCGCGCGCTATATTTCGGATCGCAAGCTGCCCGACAAGGCGATTGATGTGATCGACGAAACCGGTGCGAGCCAGATGCTTTTGCCGGAAAACAAGCGCAAGAAGACCATCGGCGTAAAGGAAATCGAAGCGACTATCGCGACGATGGCCCGTATTCCGCCGAAGTCCGTCTCGAAGGATGACGAACTGGTCCTGTCGCATCTCGATGCGGAACTGAAACGTGTCGTCTATGGTCAGGATCTGGCTATCGAAGCGCTGTCGGCCTCGATCAAGCTGGCTCGTGCGGGTCTGCGTGAACCGGACAAGCCAATCGGCTCCTATCTGTTCTCCGGCCCAACCGGCGTCGGTAAGACGGAAGTTGCCAAGCAGCTTGCTGCTTCGCTCGGTGTGGAGCTTCTGCGTTTCGACATGTCGGAATATATGGAGCGCCATACGGTTTCGCGGCTGATCGGTGCACCTCCCGGCTATGTCGGGTTCGACCAGGGCGGTCTTCTGACCGATGGCGTCGATCAGCATCCGCATTGCGTGCTGCTGCTCGACGAAATCGAGAAGGCGCATCCGGACCTCTACAACATTCTGTTGCAGGTCATGGATCATGGCTCGCTGACTGACCATAACGGCAAGAAGATCGATTTCCGCAACGTGATCCTGATCATGACCACCAATGCCGGTGCGTCGGATATGGCCAGAGCGGCAATTGGCTTCGGCTCCACGCGGCGTGAAGGCGACGATATGGAAGCGATCAACCGGCTGTTCACGCCGGAGTTCCGCAACCGTCTCGATGCGATCATTCCGTTCGGTCCGCTGCCGGTTCCGGTTATTCATCAGGTCGTGCAGAAGTTCGTTCTTCAACTGGAAGCACAGCTTGCCGAACGTGGTGTTACCTTCGAACTGACCGAAGGCGCAATCGCATGGCTTGCCGACAAGGGCTATGACGAGCGCATGGGTGCCCGTCCGCTTGGACGTGTCATTCAGGAGCACATCAAGAAGCCATTGGCTGATGAAGTGCTGTTCGGAAAGCTCAAGCATGGCGGCACAGTGCGCGTCGACGTGATCACCAAGGCAGACGGCAAGACCGACCTGTCACTGGAATCGGTTGCCGAGCAGCCTGTGAAGCCGAAGAAGGACATTCCGGCGGAGAAGAAGATTTCTCCTCGTCGGAAGGCCGCACCGAAGAAGGCTGAAAAGGAAAAGGTTCTCGCCGGTAAGGACGAACCAGCTCCGAAGCCAGCCGCCAAGGCGGCGCCGAAAGCTTCGGCTGCCAAGTCCTCGGTACCGAAAGTACCGCGCAAGAAGTAAAGCATGATAAGGCGGCCCCTCTTCGGAGGGGCCTTTTTTGTTTATGGGGGAATATGCAGTTCATAATTCGACAGGCCACGCCGTCTGATATGCCGCGCATAACGCATGTCAGAACTTCAGTAAGAGAAAACCATCTGTCTGTAGAGCAAATGGCCGATATGGGGATTACCGAAGCAAGCGTCTCAGAGATGATTCTGGCGTCTCTTTGCTGTTGGGTCGCTCTATACGACAATGAGATTGTCGGTTTTTCGATGATTGATAACGCTGAAGGTTCGCTTTTTGCGGCATTTGTTCTTCCGGGCCATGAAGGCAAAGGCATCGGAAAACGGTTGGTGCAAATCGCAGAGCAAGAACTGTTCAAGCGTCACGCGCTGATTTGGCTTGAGACAGGAGCGTCAACGCGAGCTGCTGGCTTCTATCGGAGCATGGGGTGGGGGAACGATAAGACTGTCGGGCCTGACTACATTCGTCTCGAAAAGCGGCGGGCGTCTGAAGGTGGTCTTTCTTGAAGTGGCGCTTATCGCGTTAGAATTTTGTTTTAACGCACCTTGTCACCCGAAAACCATTTCACACTTTTCGGTATGCATTCTAACGTGTCTCCATGCCAGCGACTCTACTTCCCGATCAGCCTCCGCAACAGGACGTGACTTCAGCGCATAGCGGTCAGCATTTTCGCTGGTTCCTGCGTGGTTGTGGGCGCATTTTCAGCATTCCTGCCATATTGCTGATGAGTTCGTTTGTCGGCTTTGCCGGACTTGCCATTGAAAGCGGCATCTCGGTTGGGCAGGCGGTGTTCATGACGCTGACCATCTGGGCGCTACCGGCCAAGGTCGTGCTGATCGGCGCCATCAGCGCCGGCGCGACATGGCCTGCCGCCGCACTCGCTGTCGGCCTGTCGTCGGTACGGCTTATGCCGATGGTGGTGGCGCTTCTGCCTGAACTCAAAGGACCGAAAACGCGCAAGCTGACACTGGCGGCGCTGTGCCATTTCGTGGCGGTCACGGCATGGGTCATGGCGATGGAGGAGTTGCGCAACATTCCGCGCGACATGCGCACCAGCTATTTCGCCGGAATCGGCTCGGTTCTGGTTGGAACCAATGCGCTGGTGGTGGCGATTGTCTATATGCTGTCGTCTTCGTTCCCGCCGGTTGTGTTTGCAGCACTTTTCCTGCTCACTCCGATGTATTTTCTAACCTCGCTCTGGCGGTCGGCACGCGAACGGGCAGGGCAGGTCGCCATGGCGTCCGGCCTGCTGCTGTTTCCGGTCTTTCACCAGTTCATGCCCGGATATGACCTGCTCTGCACCGGTATTGTTGGCGGCCTGATTGCCTTTGGCTTCCACCGGAAGCGCAGCTTGGCGAAGGAGGAGGCGCTATGAACTGGAACAGTTTCGACAGCTGGTGGTGGCCGTTCGTCTTCATCATACTGGCGGGATCGCTGCCAACCTATATTTTTCGCGTCATGGGCGTGATCGTTGGCGGGCGGGTGCGCGAGGATTCCGAGCTGCTCGTGCTGGTGCGATGCATCGCAACGGCGCTGGTCGCAGGCGTGATTGCGCAGCTTATCCTTTATCCGAACGGCGCTCTTGCCGATTCGCCGATCTGGCTGCGGGTCGGAGCAGCCGGTGCAGGATTTGCCGCTTATCTGATGGCCGGCAAGCGTCTGCTCGTCGGTATCGCGGTCGCGGAAATCCTGCTGATTACCGGGTTGCTGACGCTCTAAAACGGAGTCTTATCAGAGCGCTGCGCGAATTTTCTCAGCATTTGCTGAAAGAACGGCGGGGTCTTCCATCTGGCCGGTATGCGGCTTGAGAGCGAGGCCCTCAAAACGCGGAATGACATGGAAATGCAGATGATAGACGGTCTGGCCGGAAGCCGGTTCGTTGAACTGCATGACGGTGACGCCATCGGCATTAAACGCCTTCTTCACCGCCTGTGCGATTTTCTGCACGGTTCCGATCACGATAGCCAGCGTCTCGGGCTTGGCGTCGAGCAGGTTGCGCGACGGTGCTTTCGGCACGACCAGCGTGTGGCCGGTGCCCTGCGGCATGACATCCATGAAGGCGACGACATCGTCGGTTTCGTAGACGCGGGTGGACGGAATTTCACCGCGCAGGATTTTTGCGAAGATGTTGTTGTCGTCATAGGTGGCAGACATGCGATTCTCTCCAATGCTGGAATTCGACCAAATCTGACCGCACGGAGCGCATTTAGGCAAGCTTCGTTGGATCAGTCTTCGTGGCGATAGGGGGTATGTTCCTCCAGCGCCTCGTGAATTTGTTCAACCTCGCGCCGTTCCCGATCAAGATAGTCACTCACGGCATCCCGAAAACTTTCATTGACGATGTAATGCGCGGAATGGGTGGTAACAGGCACATAGCCGCGCGCGAGCTTGTGTTCGCCCTGCGCGCCTGCTTCCACCACGCGCAGCTTGCGCTCAATGGCGAAATCAATGGCTTGGTGATAGCAGACCTCGAAATGCAGGAAGGGGTGATCTTCGATACAGCCCCAATGCCTGCCGAACAGCCTGTCGCCGCCGATGAAATTGATGGCGCCTGCGATATAGCGCCCGGCGCGTTTCGCCATGACCAGCAGAATATCCTCGGCCATGGTTTGGCCGATCAGCGAATAGAACTTGCGGTTGAGATAGGGGCGGCCCCATTTGCGGCTTCCTGTATCCATGTAGAACGCAAAGAAATTATCCCAGACCGCTTCCGTCAGGTCGCTGCCGGTCAGCCATTCGATTTCAATACCGTCGGACAGCGCTTCGCGACGTTCCTTTTTGAGCGCTTTGCGTTTGCGCGAAACAAGCTCACTCAGGAAGTCATCATAATTGGAAAAGCCGTTGTTTATGAAATGAAACTGCTGGTCCGTCCGATGGAGGAAGCCTGCGCGCTCAAGCGCCACGATCTCATCGGGCAGGGCAAAGGTTACGTGTGCGGAGGACACGCCTGCCTGATCCGTCAGTTCGCGCAAGCCGCCCGCCAGCGCCAGCCGCACAGCTTCGCCGTCATAGGCGATGTGGTTGAGCAGGCGCGGTCCGGTTGCAGGCGTGAAAGGGATCGCTGCCTGAAATTTCGGGTAGTATCGCCCGCCAGCGCGTTCAAACGCGTCCGCCCAGCCGTGGTCGAACACATATTCGCCCTGGCTGTGACCCTTGAGGTAATTCGGCACGACGCCGAGCAACTCGCCATGATTGTTTTCGAGGCGAAGATGACGCGGCAGCCAGCCCGCTTTCCGAGAAACGGAACCCGATTCCTCCAGAGCGGACAGAAAAGCGCGGGTTGTAAAAGGATTATAGTTCGCATCCTGCCGGGAGGCCCCGGCAAGACTGCTCCACTCGTCTTCTGTAAATTCGCTGATATTTTCAACGATGCGAAGAACGAAGCTTTCTTCACTGTGCGGATCTTCGTCGTTCACCGCAAATCCTTTGTTGTCAGGCGACCAGTGCGCGCGGATCGAACCCTTCGAACGTTATCTGTTCGACATTGAGTTCGCTGTGCTTTTGCATCTCGCGGTCACGGACGGTCCAGCTGATCACCGGCATATGCAGCTTTTCCCGCACGAAGGTGACGAACGGGTTCGGCAGATGGTGCACATTATAGGATACGAAGGAAATGCCATGCGCGAGCATGGAGAAATGCGCTTCGAAATCCCGCGGGCGCGTGCCTTCCGCAGTCAGCCCGCCCGGAATGCCCGGCGCGTCGCTTGCAAAGCGGCGGATCAGGTGATGGTCGAACGACATGATGGCGGCTTCGCCCTTGTATCCGGCGAGTTCACGCGCAACCGCTGCAACCAGCCCATCGTCGCGACCTTCGATGCCTTTCAGCTCGATCACCAGTGGAACGCGACCATCGACCAGATCAAGCATCTGGCGGAGCGTCGGTGCACGCTCTTCAGTGCCGCCGACATGAAGCGCGGTTGCTTCAGCCAGCGTCAGATCGCTGATACGGCCCTCGCGCCCTGCAAGGCGTTGCAGGTCGTCATCATGGAAAACGACCACGCCGCCGTCTTTCGTCAAATGCACGTCGCATTCGATAGCAAAACCCGCCTTGGCGGCAGCTTCAAAGGCAGCCAGCGTGTTTTCCCAACGGGTCTTGTTCAGATCATGCAATCCGCGATGCGCTATTGGGCGCTTTGCGAGCCATTCGATGGAGGACATTATGCAACCTCGATAATCGCTTCGACTTCAACCGGTGCGTTGAGCGGCAGGCTGGCGACGCCGACAGCGGAGCGCGCATGTTTGCCTGCATCGCCCAGAACGGCGACGAGCAGATCCGACGCGCCATTGGCGACGAGATGCTGTTCAACGAAATCGGCCGTCGATGACACGAAAACAGTGATCTTTACGATGCGCTTGATCTTTTCAAGATCGCCGAGTGCGGCCTTGGCCTGTGCGAGAATATTCACGGCGCAAGCGCGCGCTGCAACCTGACCATGGGCAACCGTCAATTTGTCGCCAACCTGGCCAGTGTGCACAAGTTTGCCATTTTCCAGCGGCAGCTGGCCAGACGTGAGCAAAAGCGAGCCTGTTTCAGCAAAAGGAACATAGTTTGCGGCAGGTGCAGCCGCTACCGGCAGGGATATACCCAGATTTTTCAGGCGTCTTTCGATCGTGTCGGTCATTGCATTAATCCTTGCTTGCAAAGGGACTTCTCCGTCAACCTATAGGCAGAATCGGTGAAGCTTTTGGGAAGGGTGCGTTTTTTGCCTCGCTTCCGCCACGAGTTTTTTTATCATGCTTGTCAACTCATCGGGAGATTCATGTATGCGTTTTTTGAAGCCGGGTTTTAAGGTTGCTGTAGCTGCAAGTGGAACCGCTGCCTGTGTGTGGGCTGGACTTGCGAGCGTGGCCCAAGCGGCTTCGACTGTAACGCTGGTGCCGCACCGTGCCGTTTATGACCTGACACTGGACCGTGCCGATGAAAAGTCGGGAATCAGTGGCCTGACCGGGCGCATGGTTTACGAGTTCAACGGATCGGCCTGCGAAGGCTATACGACCAACTTCCGTTTCGTGACCCGCATCGACATGGAAGAACAACCGCAGCGCGTGACCGATCAGCAGACGACGACGTTTGAAGGCAATGACGGCAAGAGCTTCCGTTTCGTCAACAAAACCTTCGTTGACAAGGATCTCGTCAAGGAAGTGCGCGGCGATGCCAAGCTTGAAGGCGGCAAGACCGTTGTGGAACTTTCGAAGCCGAAAGAAAACAAGATTGATCTGCGGGCAACGCAGTTTCCCACCCAGCATATGGAAGAGCTGATCGGCAAGGCGGAAGCGGGCGAGAAGTTTTACCAGACCTCGCTATTCGACGCCTCTGAAGATGCCGACCGCGTGGTCGCCACCACGGTAGTCGTCGGCAAGGGGCAGAATCCAGCCGATGACGAAACCAAGTTTATGGGCAAATTTTCCAAGGATCCGGTCTGGCCAGTGACCATTGCCTATTTCGATGACAAGGAAAAGCAGGACGGACTGCCAATCTACCGCATCAACTTCAAACTTTACCGCAACGGCATCACCCGTGACCTCACCATGGACTATGGTGACTTTGCCATGCGCGGCAAGCTTGTGAAGCTCGATGTATTCGACAAGGCTGATCAGAAGGTCAGCTGCAAGTAGTAAATGTAAAGTGACATATATTTATATGAAGGCTACGATGCACTGCATTGTAGCCTTTTTTATTAATTTAATGGATTTTTATATGAAAAAGATACTGTTTGCATTGCTGTTATCTTTTCTTGGTGTTTCATTCCCGTAGATTTTCATTCTTGGGGTAATTATATAAGCCAGTAATCCGACCGTGAGCGCTGAAACGCTTTCATCCTGCGGACGGATTGCGGTATATTGGCCAAACGACTTGCAATTCATGGCGCGATCAGTTAACAGCGCGCCTATTCCACACACGGGATTGGGCTTTTGTCGGGAGAAATCCGGCAAGAACCTCCGGTGGCGAGCAATCGCCTCAGCCCGTGGAGGTTAAACCGGAAAAGGAAAATAAAGATGGCATTGCCTGATTTCAGCATGCGCCAGCTTCTGGAAGCTGGTGTTCACTTCGGCCACCAGACCCACCGCTGGAACCCGAAGATGGCGCCTTTCATCTATGGCGCTCGTAACAACATCCACATCATGGACCTGTCCCAGACCGTTCCTCTGCTGCACAACGCGCTGAAGATCGTTTCGGACACCGTTGCTCGCGGCGGTCGCGTTCTGTTCGTCGGCACGAAGCGTCAGGCTTCGGACATCATTGCCGATGCAGCAAACCGTTCGGCTCAGTACTACGTCAACGCCCGCTGGCTCGGCGGCATGATGACCAACTGGAAGACGATCTCCAACTCGATCCAGCGTCTGCGCAAGCTCGACGAACTTCTGGCCGGCGAAGGCCAGGGCTTCACCAAGAAGGAACTTCTGAACCTTCAGCGTGAGCGTGAAAAGCTTGACCGCGCACTCGGCGGTATCAAGGACATGGGTTCGGTTCCTGACCTGATCTTCATCATCGACACCAACAAGGAAGCAATTGCTATCCAGGAAGCCAAGCGTCTTGGCATTCCGGTTGTTGCTGTGATCGATTCGAACTGCGATCCAGACCAGATCGACTACCCGATCCCGGGCAACGACGACGCCGCACGCGCTATCTCGCTCTATTGCGATCTGATTGCACGCGCTGCTCTCGACGGTATTGCTCGCCAGCAGGGCGCAATGGGCATCGACATCGGTGCACAGGCTGAAGCTCCGGTTGAGCCAGCCCTCGAAGCTCCGGCTGAAGGCGCTTAATCAGCGCATGATTTCATCCATCCGTCATATCTCTGATAGAGGCGGATGGATAATCTCGTTTCATTCCGGCGCAAGGGCGTGATTCCGAAGCACGTTTGACGGTTTTCGGGCAAAAACACGCTACGTCAAAATAGCGCCGGTTCAAAGTTGGCACACCCATTCGGTGTGCCTTCGCTTTCGTGAAAGGCGACACAATGAGCATTTCCGCATCTCAGGTTAAAGAACTCCGCGAACTGACCGGCGCTGGCATGATGGACTGCAAGGCTGCTCTTGCAGAAACCAATGGCGACGTCGAAGCTGCTGTCGATTGGCTGCGCGCCAAGGGCATTGCAAAGGCTGACAAGAAGGCTGGCCGTACGGCTGCTGAAGGTCTGGTTGGCGTTGCATCTTCCGGCAACAAGGCTGTTGTCGTTGAAGTCAACTCCGAAACCGACTTCGTTGCCCGCAACGACGCTTTCCAGGATCTGGTTCGCAAGATCGCTCAGGCTGCTCTGGCAACCGACGGTTCGACCGAAGCTGTGGCCAACGCCAATGTCGACGGCAAGTCCGTCACCGAAACTGCCAAGGACGCAGTTGCAACCATCGGCGAAAACATCAGCTTCCGTCGTTCGGCTGCCCTCAGCGTTTCGCAGGGTACCGTTGCAACCTACATCCACAACGGCGTTGCTGACGGTCTCGGCAAGCTCGGCGTTCTGGTTGCTATCGAAACCGCTGGCGATGCAGAAGCTGCAAACGCATTCGGTCGTCAGGTTGCCATGCACGTTGCTGCAATCAACCCGCTCGCGCTGACCGCTGAAGACGTTGATCCGGCTGCCGCTGAACGCGAAAAGTCGATCTTCATCGAGCAGGCTCGTGAATCCGGCAAGCCGGACAACATCATCGAAAAGATGATCGAAGGCCGTATGCGCAAGTTCTACGAAGAAGTCGTTCTTCTTTCGCAGGCTTTCGTCATCAATCCGGATCTGACGGTTGCAGCTGCCCTCAAGGAAGCTGAAAAGACCATTGGCGCTCCGGCCAAGATCGTCGGCTTTGCCCGCGTCGCTCTCGGCGAAGGCATCGAAAAGGAAGAAAGCGATTTCGCTGCTGAAGTCGCTGCTGCTGCCAAGGGCTAATCAGCTCTTTCTTCCTCTGAAAGCGACTTTCTGCTTTCAGAACAGGCTTTAGCCTGAAAAGGCTTTTGATTATGAAGGGCATCGCGTGACAACGCGGTGCCCTTCGTGTATCGGAACCCAACACAATCACTTTATTTCGATCAGCGGAGAGCATTCCATGTCCGGCAAGCCCGCCTACAAGCGCGTCCTTTTGAAAGCCTCGGGCGAGGCATTGATGGGCAGTCAGGGTTTCGGCATCGATGTTTCCGTCGCAGACCGGATCGCCAACGATATCAAGCAGGCCCGTCTGCTGGGTATCGAAGTCGGCGTGGTGATCGGCGGCGGCAATATTTTTCGCGGTGTAGCGGTGGCGTCCAAGGGCGGCGACCGCGTGACCGGCGACCATATGGGCATGCTGGCGACGGTGATCAATTCGCTGGCGCTGCGCACTTCACTGCACAAGATCGGCGTTGATGCCGTTGTTCTCTCCGCCATAGCAATGCCTGAAATCTGCGAGAGCTTCTCGCAGCGTCAGGCTACGGCCTATATGGACGAGGGCAAAGTGGTGATTTTCGCAGGCGGCACGGGCAATCCGTTCTTCACGACCGACTCTGCTGCTGCGCTGCGCGCGGCGGAAATCGAAGCGGATGCGCTGTTGAAGGGCACGCAGGTTGACGGCATCTATTCGGCTGATCCGAAAAAGGACCCGACCGCGACGCGTTTCGACACGCTCACCCACAAGGAAGTTCTCGATCGCGGCCTTGCTGTCATGGATACGGCTGCCGTCGCCCTTGCGCGCGAGAACAACATTCCGATAATAGTCTATTCCATCCATGAAAACGGCGGCTTGGCCGAAATTCTGCAAGGCAAGGGACGCTGCACGATCGTTTCCGACAATTGATCAACGATGATCGTTCACATGTCTTGCTGCGTATCGAAGGAGAATATGCATGAGTGATGCTTTTGACATCAACGACCTGAAACGCCGCATGGAAGGCGCAGTCAATTCTTTGAAGCACGATCTGAACGGTCTTCGCACCGGCCGTGCTTCCGCCAGCCTGCTTGAGCCGATCACCATCGAAGCCTATGGCGCAACGATGCCGATCAATCAGGTTGCCAATATCACTGTTCCTGAATCGCGCATGCTTTCGGTTTCCGTCTGGGACAAGAGCATGGTTGGTGCTGTCGAACGCGCTATTCGCGATTCCGGTCTGGGCCTTAACCCGATCACCGATGGCATGACGCTGCGTATTCCACTGCCGGAGCTGAACGAACAGCGCCGCAAGGAACTGGTCAAGATCGCGCATCAATATGCCGAGCAGGGCCGTATTGCCGCTCGTCACGTCCGCCGCGATGGCATGGACACGCTGAAAAAGCTGGAGAAGGACGGCGACATCAGTCAGGATGACAGTCGCGTTCTGTCCGAAAAGGTGCAGAAGCTGACCGACGACACCATTGCTGAAATGGATAAGGTCGTTGCAGTCAAGGAAGGCGAAATCATGCAGGTTTAGTGCGGTAAATCCGAAATTCGCGTACCTCGGAGCGGGGTTGCGAACGAATTTCGGATTTAAAGCCACACTAGCAATACACAGACTCTGGTGTGGCTTGCGAATTTGAAGTCCCTTAACGTGGATGCCATGTTATTAACCGGGAACTTCAAATTCACCACACCATGACCTGCGTGATTATCGTATAGGGAGAGCCAGGAATGTCCGATCCGCGCCACATCGCCATTATTATGGATGGCAATGGCCGTTGGGCGAAGGCGCGTGGCTTGCCACGCAGCGCCGGGCATCGTGCTGGCGTTGAGGCTTTGCGCGAAACGGTGCGGGCGGCAGGTGATCGCGGTCTTGGCTATCTCACGCTTTTTGCGTTTTCTTCCGAAAACTGGTCACGGCCGAGCGGTGAGGTCAATGACCTGCTCGGTCTGCTCAAGCTGTTCATTCGCCGCGACCTTGCCGATCTTCATCGCAACAATGTGAAGGTTAGCATTATTGGCGAGCGGGAAGGGCTGACCGACGATATTCGCGGGCTGCTCACCGAGGCGGAAACTCTGACCCGCCGCAATACCGGCCTCAATCTGGTGATTGCCTTCAATTACGGTTCACGTGACGAGATCGTCCGCGCGGTCAAGAGCCTGGCGCGCGATGTTGCTGCCGGTCTTTTGGACCCGTCGTCGATTTCTTCCGAGCTGATCTCGGCCAATCTCGATACTGCTTCCATGCCCGACCCGGACCTCATCATCCGCACCAGCGGTGAGATGCGTCTGTCGAATTTTCTGCTTTGGCAAGCTGCCTATGCGGAGTTCCTGTTTATGCCGGGGCACTGGCCGGATTTCCGTCCGGCAGATCTTGATGCTGCCTATGAAGTATTCCGCCAGCGCGAACGTCGCTTTGGTGGCGTCGAGGCGCGGAGCAATCTTGAAACCAGCCTCGAAGATTGCGAAGAGGGCAGCCGGGCTATCGGGCAATAGATGTCATGACGGATCGTTTCGCTGCCATGCTTCTCTATTGCCGTGTTCCATCGCATCGCATGCCCTGACGCAGCGCAAGCCGAAAGGTCTCAATGTCCAATCTGCAAACCCGTATTCTCACCGCCATTGTGCTCGGCGCAGCGGCCTTATGGCTGACCTGGGTAGGCGGGTTGGGTTTCACGCTTTTCGCAATCGCTATCGGTCTGGCGATGTTTTACGAATGGACGGCACTGAGCGCCCCGCGTCAAACCTCGTTTTCCCGTATGTTCGGCTGGGCTTGGCTGGTTCTGACAAGCGTTCTTCTGATTCTGGATCGCAGTGCGTTGCTGACTATCGGTACGCTTCTGCTTGGAACACTGATTCTTCTTGCCACCCAGTGGAAAACCGGTCGAGCCTGGCCCGCAGCCGGGCTTTTCTATGCTGGCTTCTCGGCAATATCGCTGTCGCTGCTGCGTGGTGACGAACCTTTCGGCTTTACGGCCATTGTCTTTCTGTTCGCCGTCGTCTGGTCCACCGATATTGCAGCCTATTTCAACGGACGTGCCTTGGGCGGGCCGAAGCTGGCACCGCGTTTTTCCCCCAACAAGACTTGGTCAGGCGCCATTGGCGGTGCTGCGGCGGCTGTTGCAGGCGGCATTCTGGTCGCATCACTGGTGGCAACACCGGGCAGCTTGATCGTGCCGCTTCTGGCTCTGTTGCTTTCCATCGTTTCCCAGATCGGCGATCTGGCTGAATCCTGGGTGAAGCGCCAGTTCGGCGCCAAGGATTCGGGGCGTCTTCTGCCGGGTCATGGCGGGGTGCTGGATCGCGTCGACGGGCTTGTCGCCGCCGCCGCACTTCTATACCTCTTTGGTGCCGTGATTGCTGAGCCGGATGTGCCATCTGCAATCTTTTTCAGTTTCTAAGCGGCAGGCGATTCGTAGAGTACGAGGATCGGCGCGCCAATCGAGGCCGCAGTCGATCAACGGGTGATTTGTAAGGAGTAGTGATTTGCAGGAGGCTCTGGCCTTTTTATTCGGCGGTGAAAGCCTGCTTGTCGGGACAATCGTACCGTTCCTTTTCGTTCTTACAGTCGTCGTTTTTGTGCATGAGATGGGGCATTATCTTGTCGCACGATGGTGTGGCATTGGTGCGCAGGCCTTTTCGATCGGTTTCGGCCCCGAGCTGCTCGGCTTTACTGATCGGCGTGGAACGCGCTGGAAGCTCTCCGCGATTCCGCTCGGCGGCTATGTGAAGTTCATCGGCGATGAAAGCGAAACCAGTTCGCCTGTCGGTGTGGATAGCACTGCGCTGAGCGAGGAAGATCGCAAGCGCGCGTTCCATACGCAGCCTGTGTGGAAGCGTGCGGCAACGGTTTTCGCCGGACCTGCTTTCAATATCATTCTGACGATTGTCATTTTCAGCGTTTTCTTTGCGCTTTACGGACGTCAGATCGCTGATCCGCTGATTGCAGGCGTACAGCCTAACAGCCCGGCCGCCGCGGCTGGTTTTGAACCGGGTGATCGCTTTATCAGTGTCGAGGGTGAGAAGATCACCACCTTTTCCGATGTGCAGCGCATTGTTTCGGGTCGGGCAGGTGACACGCTTGACTTTACGGTCGAGCGCGGCGGCAAGATGGTTGATCTCAAGGCGACGCCTGCGACTGTCGAGCGTGTAGACCCGCTCGGCAACAAGGTGAAGCTCGGCGCCATTGGCGTGGAGACCACGGAAGCGGTCGGCAATTTCCGCCGGATTGAATACAGCCCGCTCGAATCAGTCGGGCAGGCAGTGATGGAAACCGGTTTCATCATCAGCCGCACGGGTGAGTTTTTCACACGTTTCGCTTTTGGCCGTGAGGATAAGTGTCAGCTCGGTGGGCCGGTCAAAATTGCCAATATGGCGAGCAAGGCGGCGAGCGCCGGCTTTGACTGGTTGATACAATTGACGGCTATGCTCTCCATCGGGATCGGGCTTTTGAACCTGTTTCCCCTGCCGCCGCTGGATGGCGGGCATCTGGTTTTCTATGGTGTGGAAGCAATCAAGGGCAGCCCGGTGTCACCGGGAGCGCAGGAAATTTTCTACCGTATTGGATTCCTTCTTGTGATGGGATTTATGGGGTTCGTACTTTTCAACGACCTCTTTGCCTGCTAGATCAATTGCCGACTGTCTCAGGCAGCGGTCCTAGGAATTGAAATCTTGGGGGATGGCGATCTTGGGGTTATTGGCTCGACCGGTCTGTCCGGTTAGGCTGACTGCAAAGAGACGACGCCTTGTCCGACGGAGGCCGGGCAAGGTGTTAAACAGAAGTGAACATTGGGAGCGACGACCGGAAAAGCTAAGCAATCTGTTTACCATAACTCACAATTCGCGTGGCACGGATGCCACGCTTGTTGCCTAAGTAAACAGAATTTAACCGCAACGCTTGCTTGTATGGAAAAACCGGCTAATACGGTTGTATCTGTACGCATTTTTCTGGGTTAATCGTCCCGGGGACAGAAACGAAGGTTCGGAAAGCCTATGACGGCAAGTTCTAAATTCTTTGGCGCCGCGTCTGCGCTCGCCATGTCGGTGGCTCTAGTGGCTTCGGGTACTGCAGCGCTCTCGCTGGCATCCGTGAATGTCGCGGAAGCTGCCGTTGTGAGCCGTATCGACGTTCGCGGCAATACGCGTGTTGATGCGCAGTCCATTCGCGACAATATCGACATTCGTCCGGGTAAAGCCTTCACCAGCGCTGATATTGATGCTGCGGTGAAGCGTCTTTTCGCCATGGGCCTGTTTTCGGATGTTCGCATCAACCAGTCCGGCAGCACGCTCGTCGTGACCGTGAGCGAACGTTCCGTGGTCAACAATGTCCTGTTCCAGGGCAACAAGAAGATCAAGGATCCTGATCTGACGCGCGCCGTCCAGCTGAAGCCGCGTTCGCCTTACGATGCGGCGACGATGGAATCGGACAAGGAAGCCATCAAGGCTGCCTATGCACATATCGGACGCAGCGATGCGACCGTGAATGCACGCACCGTCGATCTCGGTCAGGGTCGCGTCAACGTTGTCTATGAAGTCAACGAAGGCTCGCGCACCAAGATTTCCAATATCGAATTCGTCGGCAATCAGGCCTATAGCGGCCGTCGTCTGCGCGATGTCATCTCCACCAAGCGTTCGAACCCGCTGTCGTGGCTGACCCGTAATGACGTTTACGACGAAGGCCGTTTGCAGGCTGACGAAGAAACGCTACGTCGCTTCTATTACAATCGCGGCTACGCTGATTTCCGCGTTGTTTCGTCGAATGCGGTTCTCGATCCGTCGACCAATGAATACACGATCACCATCACGGTCGATGAAGGTCAGCGTTATACCTTTGGCGATGTGAGCGTTGAAAGCACCGTTGACGGCGTTGATACCAATGCGCTCGGCGGTCTCGTGAAGACCCGTTCGGGTCGCGCTTATAGCGCCAAGGAAGTTGAAGATTCCGTTCTGGCTGTGACTGAAAGCGTTGCCGGTAGCGGTTATGCTTTTGCCAAGGTTGAGCCGCGCGGTGACCGTAACTTCGAAAACCGCACGATCTCGGTCGTCTACAGTGTCGATCAGGGTCCGCGCGCTTACATTCAGCGCATTGAAATCCGCGGCAACGACAAGACGCGCGACTACGTGATTCGTCGCGAGTTCGACATGAACGAAGGCGATGCCTTCAATCAGGTCATGGTGCAGCGCGCCAAGCGCCGTCTTGAGGCTCTGGATTTCTTCCAGACGGTCAATATCTCGACCGCTCCGGGCTCCGAGCCGGATCAGGTGATACTGGTTGTAGACGTTGTCGAAAAGTCCACCGGTGAATTCTCCATCGGCGGTGGCTACACCACCGGCGGTGAAACGCCGGGTGCGTCGGTCGAAGGTGCGATCACCGAGCGTAACTTCCTCGGTCGCGGCCAGTATATTCGTCTTAGCGCCGGTGCCGGTCAGGACGATATGCGCAATTACGGCCTGTCCTTCACCGAGCCTTACTTCCTCGGCTATCGCGTCTCCGCAGGTTTCGACGTGTTCCGTCGCAGCTATCGCGTGAACGACGACTACGATGTCGAGCAGACCGGTGGTACGATTCGTTTCGGCCTTCCGATCACCGAGAACTTCTCGGTTGGTCTCGCCTACAACCTGGTTCAGGAAAAGTATGACCTGTTCCGTGACAACATCGATAATTACTACGCTCCGGCTCTAGTCGAAGCAGCCGAAAACAGCCCATGGTTGCGTTCGTCTGTCAGCTACTCGCTGACGTATAATTCCATCGATGACCTGAAGAACCCGCATGACGGCCTCTATGGCAAGTTCACGCAGGAATTCGCGGGCCTTGGTGGCGATGCGAAGTTCATGAAGACGACCTTCAAGGGTAACTACTACAAGACGCTTGCTCAGGAAGCCGACATTGTCGGTATGCTGGGTGTCGGCGGTGGTTATATCCATGAATTTGGTAGCGATGGCGTCCGTATCTTCGATCTGTTCAAGAACAATTCGGACATTATTCGCGGCTTCAAGTTCAACGGTATTGGTCGTTACCAGGATTCGGCTAGCGGCCAGCGTTACTGGCTCGGTGGTACGACCTACATTAACGGTACGGCTGAAGTTCAGTTCCCGATGCCTGTTGTTCCTGAGAGCCTCGGCATTCGCGGTGCATTCTTCGCAGATGCGGCGATGCTCTACGGCGGTGCAGACGAATTGGGCGGCTCGCCGGTTTTGGGCGACGACAAGAAGCTTCGCGCTTCGGTCGGCCTCAGCCTGATGTGGGCTTCGCCGTTTGGTCCGCTGCGCTTTGACTATGCATTCCCGGTCGCGAAGGCTGATACCGATAAGGTTCAGAACTTCAACTTCGGTGTTTCGACCAAGTTCTAACCGATTTGCCTTTCCCCGGGGCGGCTACGCCCCGGGAGAGAAAGTGTACTGATGGCAGATCCTGTCTTTTTCTCGCCTTCTCGTGAACTCACGATTGGCGATGTGGCTGATTTCACCGGTGCAAGACTTCGTGACCCGAAGCTTGCACCGCGTTCTGTTGAGCGCCTGGCTTCCATGAAGGATGCCGGAGAGGGTTCGCTTATCTTCGTGGAAGGTAAGAAGAACGCCGAGGCGCTGGCCGGAATCAAGGCTGCTGGTGTTCTTTGCAAGGAAGACATTGCGCCAAGCGTGCCTTCGCATATGGCTGCGCTGATTACCCGCAACCCGCATCGCGATTTTTCGGCTGTCGGACGCATGTTATTTCCAACGTCGGCCAAGCCGGAAAGCTGGTTTGGCGAAACCGGCATTTCCCCACAGGCATTCATTCATCCGTCGGCACATATTGAAGATGGCGCAACGATTGAAGCGGGTGCGGTGATCGGTAAGGGCGTGACCGTCGGTTCGGGCACCTTGATCGCTGCTACGGCTGTGATTGGTGAAAACTGCCAGATTGGACGCGACAGCTATGTTGCGCCGGGTGTGACCGTCCAATGCTCTTTCATCGGCAATCGCGTTTTGCTGCATCCGGGCGTGCGCATCGGACAGGACGGTTTTGGCTACGTGCCCGGTGCTGCCGGTCTTGAAAAAGTCCCGCAGATCGGCCGTGTCATTATTCAGGATAATGTGGAGATCGGCGCCAATACGACGGTTGATCGTGGGGCGCTGACCGACACGGTGATCGGCGAGGGTTCCAAGATCGATAATCTTGTCCAGATTGCGCATAATGTGCGCGTCGGTCGGTTCTGTCTTATTGCCGCGCATTGCGGTATTTCCGGAAGCTGTGTGATCGGTGACGGGACCATGCTGGGTGGTCGCGTCGGCATTGCGGATCACCTTATTATCGGCTCGGGCGTGCAAATTGCAGCTGGCAGCGGCGTTATGAACGATATACCCGATGGAGAACGTTGGGGTGGTCTTCCCGCACGTCCTATCAAGCAGTGGTTCCGCGATATCGCGAACATTCGCAGCATCGGGCAATCAAGAAAGGAGCAATCCTCAGATGAGTGATACGGAACAGACGAAACTCGAAGCAGCAGATATTCAAGAACTTCTGGCCGTGCTTCCGCACCGTTATCCTTTTCTGCTGATCGATCGCGTCGTTGATATCAATGGCGATCTGTCGGCAACCGGTATCAAGAACGTCACGATCAATGAGCCGCATTTTACCGGACATTTTCCGGAAAAGCCGATCATGCCGGGCGTATTGATCATTGAGGCCATGGCGCAGACCGCCGGTGCAATCTCGCTGCTTCAGCGCAAGACTGGCCGCCCCGGCGTTGTCTATTTCATGACCATCGACAATGCGAAGTTCCGCCGTCCGGTCATTCCGGGTGACCGTCTGCTTCTGCATGTCAAAAAAGTGAAACAGCGCGCCAATATTTCGAAGTATGAATGCGTGGCTGAAGTTGATGGTGTGAAAGTTGCCGAAGCAGAAGTTGCGGCAATGATTAATGCCGGTGAAGAAAGCCAGTGAGCATTACAATGAAAGAAACAATCATTCACCCCACCGCTCTTGTCGAGCCGGGCGTGGAACTGGGCCAGGGTGTGTCTGTCGGGCCTTTCTGTCATATTCAATCGGGCGCCGTCATTGGCGACAATTCCGTTCTGATGAGCCATGTGGTTGTCACGGGCGGAACCACGCTTGGCGCGGGCGCGAAGGTCTATCCACATGCTGTTCTCGGTTGCGATCCGCAGAACGGCAAGCACAAAGGTGGCCCAACGACACTCACGGTCGGCGCGAATTGCCTCATCCGTGAAGGCGTCACCATGCATCGCGGCTCGGACAGCGCGCGCGGCTATACTTCGGTGGGCAGCGATTGCACCTTCCTCGCTTATGCGCATGTGGCGCATGATTGTGATGTTGGCGATCACGTCACCTTCTCGAACAATGTCATGATCGGTGGTCACACGACCATCGAACACCACGCCATTCTGGGCGGTGGTGCGGCCGTGCATCAGTTCGTGCGTGTCGGCCATCATGCATTTGTCGGCGGTATGGCTGGCGTTGTGGGCGATGTTATTCCTTATGGCATGGTCATTGGCAATCACGCGCATCTGGGCGGTCTCAATATTGTCGGCATGAAGCGTTCCGGCATGCAGCGCGCGGAAATTCACATGCTGCGTCATGCCGTGCGCATGCTGTTCGATCGTACCAAGCCGGTTCGTGATCGCGCTGCCGACGTGCTGGCAGCGTTTCCTGAATCTCAGGCTGTTGCCGATATGATTACTTTCATCAGTGTCGACGCGAAACGCGCCTATACAACGCCACCACTCGACGCGGCTCATGGCGGAGTCGGGCATGACAGCGACGAAAGCTGAATCTTTGGCACGTCCGCCCCTTGAGGGCGGACGTGTCGGTATTATTGCGGGCAACGGCCTGTTGCCCATTGCGGTGGCCGAGGCGCTTCAGAGCGCCGGTACCCCCCCATTCATCGTCCCCCTGCGTGAAGAAGCCGACCGGGTGCTCTACAATTACGAGCATCAGGAAATTTCAATGGTCGAATTCGCAAAGCTGATTCGGTCCATGAAGGCTGCTGGCGTTTCGCAAGTCGTTCTCGCTGGCGGCGTGCGCAACAGGCCGCATCTTGGCGATCTGAAGCTCGACTGGCCGACATTGCGGGGCATTCCCTATGTGCTGCGGGCACTGGGGCAGGGTGATGACGCTTTGCTGCGTGCCTTTATAGGCCTGCTCGAGTCATTCGGCTTCAAGGTCGTGGGCGCGCATGAAGTTGTGCCCGATCTTCTGTCTCCTTCGCCTGCTCGTATTCTCACCAAAGTTGCGCCCGATGCGCGCGAAACTGCGAATATGAAGCTGGCTATGGAGTCCGCTTTGCGGCTTGGCGATCTCGACGTCGGACAGGGCGCTGTTGCAACGGGCGGTCGTGTTGTGGCGCTGGAAGGCGCGGAAGGCACCGATCTGATGATCGAGCGCGTTCGTGAACTGCGTGAAGCCGGGCGCATTCCCAAGCGTGGCGGAGTCCTTGTGAAAATGGCCAAACCTCGTCAGGATGAGCGGGCGGATTTGCCTGCCATCGGCATTTCCACTGTGCTGAATGCCAAACGTGCCGGTCTTGCAGGAATTGCAGTTGAGGCGGGGCGCACATTTATCCTAGGTTTCGGCGAAACTATTGCGGCTGCAAATGAAAGCGGTCTCTTCATAGAGACGATCAGTCGGGACAAAAAGGACGCTTAAGCTTGAGTAACACCAGCCGGCCATTGAAAATAGCAATCGTGGCCGGTGAAGAATCCGGCGATCTTCTCGGTGCGGATTTGATCGACGCCTTGCGTCAACAGACCGACAGGCTGGTCGATCTTGTTGGTGTGGGTGGCGATCATCTGGCGGCACGTGGCCTTAAAACCTTCTTCGACCCCCATGAAATTGCTCTCATGGGGCTTGGCGCGGTCATCAAGAACCTGCCGGGACTGGTGTTGCGCATCCGGCAGACGGCGCGGCAGATCGTGGCGGAGAAGCCGGATTGCGTTCTGCTCATCGACAGTCCGGATTTCACTCATCGCGTGGCAAAGAAGATCAGAGCCGCCGCTCCGTCCATTCCGATTGTCAAATATATAGCTCCCAGCGTCTGGGCCTGGCGTCCGCAGCGTGCACGCGCGATGCGCGCCTATATCGACCATGTGCTCACGGTATTGCCGTTCGAGGTTGATGTGATGCAGCGGCTGAATGGCCCTCAGTCAACCTATGTCGGGCATCGCCTGTCGAGTTACGCGCCTATCCTCGATACGCGTGCCGCGCAGCTGGCGCTTGAACCGCAGCGGTCTGAAGCCGGCAAACATACATTGCTTTTGCTGCCCGGTTCGCGTCGCACGGAAATCCAGATGCTGATGGAACCTTTCGGCAAAACGGTCGAAGAGCTTTCGTCGCGGGTTGAAAAGCTTGAGGTTATTCTGCCCACCTTGCCGCGTATCGAGGCAATGGTGCGTGAACTTTCGCGTGACTGGACAGTCAAGCCGTTGATCGTCGTCGGCGACGAAGAGAAATGGAAGGCTTTTGCGCGGGCCGATGCTGCGCTTGCCGCTTCCGGCACCGTTTCGCTAGAACTGGCGCTGTCGCGCATTCCAAGTGTGCTTTCCTACAAGGCGGATTGGTTTGCGCGCAAATTTCTGGTGCCGAAGATTACGATCTGGAGCGCAGCGCTGCCTAACATCATTGCTGACGAGCCGGTGGTGCCGGAGTTTTTCAATGAATTCGTCCGTCCGGGGATGTTGGCCCGCAATGTGGAACGCTTGATGCGCCCCGGTTCGGCACGTCAGGCGCAGCTGGACGGCTTTGACGCGGTTGCTTCTGTCATGTCGACAGAGCGGCCTTCCGGCGAGATTGGAGCGCGGGTTCTGCTTGATGTTATCGAAAGCGGTCGCAAGGGCTGAACGGCTTCGTCAATACGGGAACTGCTACGGATAAAAAGAAACCCCGGTCGCCATTGGCAACCGGGGTTTTGTTTTCAGCGTTTGCCGCACTTATTTGCGCTTTGCAACCGGTACGTAGTCGCGTTCTGTGGCGCCCGTGTAGAGCTGGCGCGGACGGCCGATCTTCTGCTGCGGATCTTCGATCATTTCCTTCCACTGTGCGACCCAGCCGACGGTGCGGGCGAGTGCAAAGAGAACTGTGAACATTTCGGTCGGGAAGCCGAGAGCCTTCAGCGTGATGCCGGAGTAGAAATCGATGTTCGGATAGAGCTTCTTCTCGATGAAGTACTCGTCCGTCAGAGCGATCTTTTCCAGTTCCATTGCAACGTCGAGCAATGGATCGTCCTTGATGCCCAGTTCGCCCAGAACCTCATGGCAGGTCTTCTGCATGATCTTGGCGCGCGGATCGTAGTTCTTGTAGACGCGGTGACCGAAGCCCATCAGACGGAACGGATCGTTCTTGTCCTTGGCGCGCGCGACGAATTCCGGAATGCGATCTACCGAGCCGATTTCGGCCAGCATGTTGAGCGCTGCTTCGTTTGCGCCGCCATGGGCAGGGCCCCAGAGGCAGGCAACACCAGCTGCGATGCAGGCGAATGGGTTGGCGCCCGACGAACCGGCAAGACGTACGGTCGAGGTCGATGCATTCTGCTCGTGATCAGCGTGCAGGATGAAGATGCGGTCCATGGCGCGGGCCAGAACCGGATTGACCTTGTAATCCTCGCAAGGAACGCCAAAGCACATGTGCAGGAAGTTCGAAGCGAAATCGAGATCGTTCTTCGGGTACATGAACGGCTGGCCGATATGGTACTTATAAGCCATTGCAGCGAGCGTCGGCACCTTGGCGATCAGGCGGATCGAAGCGACCATGCGCTGATGCGGATCGGTGATGTCGGTCGAGTCGTGGTAGAATGCGGACATGGCGCCAACGCAGCCAACCATGACGGCCATTGGATGCGCATCGCGGCGGAAGCCGGTGAAGAAGCGCGTCATCTGTTCGTGGATCATCGTGTGACGGGTCACGCGATAATCGAAATCGGCCTTCTGGGTTGCCGTCGGCAGTTCACCGTAAAGCAGCAGGTAGCAGGTTTCGAGGAAGTCGCCGTGCTCGGCAAGCTGGTCGATCGGATAGCCGCGATAGAGCAGGGTGCCTTCGTCGCCATCGATATAGGTGATCTTGGACTCGCACGAAGCGGTCGAGGTGAAACCTGGATCGTAAGTGAACGCATGCGAATTCTTGTAAAGCGGACCGATATCGACGACGTCCGGCCCGACAGTGCCTTGTCGCACAGGCAGATCGAACGTATTGCCGTCGAGAGTAAAGCTGGCTGTCTTAGCTGACATCATGTTTCCTTTCATGTCCACTTTGCCGCCTTAGGCGGCAGTATTGCATTCGCTGCTATAACTTGTCTCGTATCTCTTGGCGGGCACCCCAAAACAGCGGGATGCCCGATTTTTAACGCATTACGGCTACGATTTTGATCGCCAAACTATCCCAAACCGTCCGTGATGCAATGCGAAATTTGAACTATTTAAGCAAGCTACGTCACGTCAGCGTGAATGATAGCACCTTAACCGATTTGATCGCGAATACGGCCCAAAGACTCTTCACGACCCAGTACAAAAAGCACATCAAAGACGCCCGGTGAGGTAGCGCGACCGGTCAGAGCAGCACGCAGCGGTTGCGCAATCTTGCCCAGTTTCAGTCCGGTTTTCTCTGCATGGGCTCGAACCACCGCATCCAGTGATTCAATGGTCCAATCTCCGGCAGCTTCCAGATCGGGCAGCACGGATTTTAAAACGGCGCGGCCCTCTTCGTTAAGTAGCGAGGCTGCCTTTTCGTCCAGATCGAGCGGGCGGGTTGCAAAGATGAACTTCGCGCCGTCTGCCAGTTCAACGAGCGTCTTGGCGCGGCCCTTGAGGCCCGACATGGCTGCGAGGAGCTGCGCGCTGCGCTTGTCGTCGAGCGCTGCGGCGAGTTCCTTGCCGCCTTCGATTTCCGGCAGGACAGCCACCAGAGCGTCGAACAGTGTCTTGTCGTCGCTGCCACGCATATAAAGACCGTTGATCGCTTCGAGCTTCTGGAAGTCGAAACGGGCAGCGCCCTTGTTGATGTCCGTCACGTCGAACCATTCGATCATCTGTTCGGTCGACATGATTTCGTCGTCACCATGGCTCCAGCCAAGACGGACGAGATAATTGCGGAGTGCCGCCGGCAGGTAGCCCATGGCGCGATAGGCATCGACGCCGAGAGCGCCGTGACGCTTGGAAAGCTTCGCACCATCCGCGCCGTGGATCAGCGGAATATGCGACATCTGCGGCACATCCCAACCCATGGCGTCATAGATCACGGTCTGGCGCGCTGCATTCGTCAAATGATCGTCGCCGCGGATGATATGCGTGACGCCCATGTCATGGTCGTCAACGACAACCGCGTGCATGTAGGTCGGCGTGCCGTCGGAACGCAGAATGATGAAATCATCGAGATCCTTGTTGGGGAAGCGCACATCGCCCTGTACGGCGTCGCGCACGAGTGTTTCGCCTTCCTGCGGCGCCTTGATGCGAATGACAGGCTTTACACCTGCAGGCGCTTCGGACGGATCGCGGTCGCGCCAGCGGCCATCATAACGCGGCGGGCGGCCTTCGGCACGCGCCTTCTCGCGCATTTCTTCCAGCTCTTCCGGCGTCGTGTAGCAGTAATAGGCTTTGCCTAGAGCGACGAGTTCTTCGGCGACTTCGCGGTGACGCGGAGCGCGTTCGAACTGCGAGATCGCATCGCCTTCCCAGTCGAGACCAAGCCAGGTCAGACCGTCGAGAATGGCCGCGGTGGCTGCATCGGTGGAACGTTCACGGTCGGTGTCTTCAATACGCAGCAGCATCTTGCCGCCCGTGTGCTTGGCATAAAGCCAGTTGAACAGGGCAGTACGGGCACCGCCGATATGAAGATAACCCGTGGGCGAAGGGGCAAAACGGGTGACGACCGGTTTCGACATGGTAGCTCCACTTTATTGCGCGCCCGTCAAGACAGCGGCAATTGCCGGGGCAGGGGCGCAAAACTGAATTCCGATACTCGCTTCCAAAGAGCGAGAACGAGGATTTCTATAACGAAACCCTCTCGATTTCGACTGGCGTTCATGTAGCATAGGCAGCACTACGCGCAAGGGCTTCGCGTTTGTTTCGGCGCCTTGCGGCATTGTTCTTTTGGGGTATTTCGACAAAAAGACCTTTTTTGCAGTCAGGCGGGGGCATGACGCGCTTAGGTGATATGGCCAAGGCTTCGGATGAGGCCAATGAGCGGGCGCTTGTCAAAAGCCTGCCCGATGGCCTGACGTGTTCTTATCTTCCAGAACCGTGGCCTGAACCCACAACCGCGCCTGCCGATCATGATGGCCAAAATCAGCCGCCTGACGTTCAACCAACCGGCTGGCGCGACACCGTTGCCGACATGGCGCGGAGAACTCCCGCTGCTTTCGCGGAAGCCATCCATCTCGAAACGGCGCGCGGAATTTTCTTTCTGCTGATTCCGATTTTCAGCGGATTGGGTGCGGTGATCTATTTCACTTTCTCCTTCGAACCTGATTGGACGCCCATTCTGGCCTTACTGGTCGGGCTGGTTATCATTCGCATACTGATGCGGAAGCACTTCTTTGCCGGGCAGGTGCTGACATTGGCAGTTGCTTTCCAGCTTGGTCTTGTGAGCGGCAAATGGGAAACCGTACGCATGGCAACGCCGATGCTCGGTTCCGATGTGTCGACGCGTGTCACTGGCCGGGTTGTTGCACTGGATGCACAGGATAATGGAAGCTGGCGTATCACACTGGATTTGCTGACAACAGAACGCCCGACACTGCGCTTTTCACCGACACGTATTCGCATCAATGCGCGAGATATACCGGCGGATACATCGATCGGTGGCGGATTGACCGGCTTTGCGCGGTTGCGGGTGCCGTCAGGCCCGGTGCGTCCGGGCAATTACGACTTTTCCTTCCATGCCTATTTCAACGGTATCGGAGCAAACGGGTTCTTTCTGGGAAATCCGAAGACGGCAAATGTTCCGCCACAGACAAGTCTGACGGCAGAAATCAGCGAATGGATTGCCTTGCTCCGCGTGCGCGTGTCGGAACGGGTCGAGGAGGTGATCGGCGGTGAAGATGGCAATGTCACCGCCGCATTGATCGCCGGTACGCGCGGTGGCATCAGCGAGGAGACCAATGAGGACCTTCGCAAGGCCGGTCTGGCGCATATTCTCTCAATATCAGGTCTGCACATGGCGCTGGCGGCGGGTGTCGTGATGTTTGCTCTCAGGTCTGCCTTTGCGCTCTTTCCAGCCTTCAGCGTCCGGCACCCGGTCAAGAAATATGCCGCTTTCCTGTCGTTGCTAAGCTGCACGTTCTATCTCGCCATGTCTGGTGCCGACGTTGCAGCCCAGCGCAGCTATGTGATGATCGCCGTCATGCTTAGCGCATTGCTGTTTGACCGCGCTGCACTCAGCATGCGCAATGTGGCAGTCGCCGGTGTGGTGACAATAGCAATCTCACCGCATGAAATACTCGGGCCGAGTTTCCAGATGTCCTATTCGGCAACGGCGGCGCTGATTGCTGGCTATGCGTGGTGGGGAGCGCGTAAAGCCAAAAAATTGCAGCATGTGGAGAGGCGTGCGGCTTCGCCAGCGGCCGGTTTGCCAATGAAGGTTGTTAAATCAGCTATTGCTGCTGCCGGGACATCGCTTGTGGCAGGAATTGCGAGCGGCATTTTCGCCGCCTATCATTTCAACAATACCGCACCGTTCGGGCTGATCGGCAATGTGCTGGCCGATCCGGTGATCGCCACACTGGTCATGCCTTTTTCCGTTCTGGGCCTCGTATTGATGCCACTTGGCCTAGATTGGCTGCCATTGACCATTGCCGGGTCTGGTATCTGGATTGTCCGCACCCTTGCGAGCATGATCGCGTCATGGTCGCCTGATGGCAATCCGGGAGCGATGCCGATAGCAGCGCTCGCATTCTGGACCATAGCGCTCGTGATCGCTGTATTGTTCACAACGCGATTCAAGATTCTGGCGTTACTATTTGTTTTGGCGGGATTTATTGCCTTCGTGCACGAGCCGTTTCCAGATGTTGTGATATCCGAAGATGCAAAGCTGGTTGGGGTTCGTCTGCCCGATGGGCGTTTTGCTGTGAACCGCGACAGGCCGTCAAAGTTCACAATAGACAACTGGAAAACAGCCTATCTCGCAACGCAATTCCTGATACCACAGCACGCAAAAGACAGGCTTCGCGGAATACCGACTGACGGCTTTATCTGCGAAGACGAATTATGCGCGATTACATTACGCGATGGGCGTGTACTGGCCTATACGGCTGATCCTGCCGTTCAGGACGTCGCTTGCGATGTCGGTGATATCGTTATCCTCGCGATAGCCGGGAAAATACCGGGATGTGCACATCAAAAGAGGCTCGTCATCAACCGCCGTGATCTGGCGTTGCGAGGCACAGTGGAGATGAGACTTGGCGACAAGAAAGACACGACCGGCAATTCTATCGTGGCTCTTGCTGGCGATCTGACGTCCGTAAACGACAGCACACCTCAGCGGCGCAATTTTACCGATCCGCGTTATGACGACAGGCTAGCTTTCGCCATCGATGAGCCACGGCGTCCGTGGCATCTGTTCCGGCTCTATTCGCGCGCGGCACGTGGCTTACCTGATCGGGAATATAAGAAGAAGCAGCCTACTCAAAAGGCAGAAACGCAATGCCTGGCCACTGACGATCAGGGGCCGGGCAGATGCGAATGATAATAGTGTTTTGAGCGCGTTGCAATTCAACTAGTCGGCGGTTCAAGCCGCATTTTGCGCATGTCCGTCCGAAAACGCGGTTCCATTTTCGGACCTAACGATCAGTACCGGCGGATCAATCCGACCAGCTTGCCCTGCACGCGAACGCGGTCTGGGCCGAAGATACGTGTTTCATAAGCTGGGTTTGCGGCTTCAAGCGCAATAGATGCGCCCTTGCGGCGGAACCGCTTCAAGGTTGCTTCTTCATCATCAACCAGTGCGACAACGATTTCACCCGGGTTGGCGATATCGCCGCGCTTGATGATGACTGTATCGCCATCGAAAATCCCGGCTTCGATCATCGAGTCGCCCTTGACCTCCAGCGCATAATGTTCGCCCGCACCAATCATCTCCGGGGGGAGGCTGAGCGAATGCGTCTGGCTTTGAATGGCTGAGATCGGCACACCGGCGGCGATGCGACCCATGACCGGTACCGATACGGTCGCCGAAACATCATCATTGGTCGCAACAGGTGCGGAGCGTAACGGCTGCACCGGTGCAGGAGGGGCCTTGCCCAGGCTGCCTTCGATGACGCTCGGCGCAAATTTCTTCTGCGCGTTCAGTCCCGGTGCAATCGAATCCGGCAGGCGAAGCACTTCCAGCGCACGTGCCCGGTTCGGCAGCCTGCGAATGAAGCCCCGTTCTTCCAGAGCGGTGATCAGCCGATGAATGCCCGACTTGGAAGCAAGGTCGAGCGCTTCCTTCATTTCGTCAAAAGATGGCGGAATACCTGTTTCTTTCAGACGATCATGAATGAACAGCAGAAGCTCGTGCTGCTTACGGGTCAACATGCGCGACACCCTCCGACCAGATAAGAATCGAGAAAAACAAAACCAGAACGAACACTATATGTTCCAGTCTTGTTCTGCAATGGTTTTAAAATGATTAACGGGCTGGCGGCTTGTTGCCGGAACGTTCACAGGGCCCCGTGACGGGCCGGTCCTTATCCAAGGAAGCGTTTTATTTTCAATCCATTGTGGCTTTTGCTTCGCGTTGTTTCGAGGCAGCAAAAGTGACCATTCTGGTGCTTTTTAACGTAGCATAAGCACGCGGCACGAACTGCCTGCATCTGCTGCCGGGGCATTTTCGTCACGAATGAGCAATGCATTGGAGCCGACGAGGGCTGTCAGCATGGACGAATCCTGTACTGGAAATGGTGTTGCCAGCAGCGTTCCATCGCTTTGCGATTCGACCGTGGCGCGTACAAAATCGCGCCGATGGTCATTGGCAGGCATCGCCTGACCGAGTTTCGCAGGGCGGATATCTGCCGTCAGATCGGTGCCTGCAAGTTTCGCGATCAGCGGGCGAAGAAAAACGAGGCTGCAAACGAGGCTTGAAACCGGGTTTCCGGGCAGGCCTATCACATGGACGGTGCTGCCGTCGACAGTCTTGCGCCCGTACATAAGTGGTTTTCCGGGACGCATGGCGATTTTCCAGAAACCGAGATCGACACCGCAATTGCGTAGAGCACTATGCATGTAATCGCGATCACCGACCGATGCGCCGCCAACGGTCACCAGAATATCGGTTCCACTGTTCAGAGCGCTGGCAATAGCCGATTCAATCTGTGTCGGATCGTCCGGAATGATGCCCATATCTTCGGAGTAGCCGCCAGCGCGGCGCACGATTTCGGCAATGCCCACACTGTTCGAAGCGACGATCTGGTCCGGTCCGGGCGTGGCTCCGGGCGGAACAAGTTCATCGCCGGTAGCCAATATGGAAATGCGCGGTTTGCGAAACACATCGAGCGATGGATTGCCGCTTGCAGCAGCCAGTGACAGGGCGGGTGCGTCCAGTTCGCGACCGACCGGTATGACGGTCTTGCCGGGAGCAAAATCGAGACCGGCCCGGCGGATATGACGTCCGGGTTCGATGCCTTCCAGAATGGTCAGCTGATCGCCGGAACGTTCGGTATGTTCCTGAATGACAATCGTATCAGCGGCTTCAGGTATCGGCGCGCCGGTGAAAATGCGCACGGCCTGTCCGGGCAGCAGGGAGCCTTCGAAACGCTTGCCAGCAGCGGATTCACCGATAATGGTCAACTGAAGGGGATAGGCGATTTCTGCAGGCGCTATCAGCGCATAGCCATCCATGGCCGAGCAGTCGAAAGGTGGTTGCAGGAAACGGGCCTCGACGGCGCGGGCAACAACGCGCCCGCCAGCTTCATTCAGCGTAAGAGTTTCAAGGCCATGCGGTTCTGCGGAGGAGAGTATACGCGCCAGAGCATCTTCGACCGGGAGAAGGGACATCGTATTTCCTCTCGAACTCAGTTTTGTGAGGCCGCTTCAGACCTTCCAGTCGCCGGACTTGCCACCGCTCTTTTCCACAACGCGAATATTGCCGATTTCCATATGGCGATCGACAGCCTTGGCCATGTCATAGATCGTCAGGCACGTCACGGAAACGGCTGTGAGCGCTTCCATTTCAACGCCAGTGCGGCCGTTCAGTTTGGCAAGCGCACGCACGCGCAGACCGGGCAATGCGTGATCCGGGACTATATCCACCGCGACCTTGCTCAGCATGAGTGGATGGCAAAGCGGAATGAGGTCGGCGGTTCTTTTCGCAGCCATGATGCCTGCAAGACGCGCTGTGCCGATCACATCGCCCTTGGCTGCATCGCCCGCCAGAATGAGCGCCAGCGTTTCCGGTTTCATGGTCACGCTGCCTTCGGCAACGGCCTGCCGCTCCGTCTCATCCTTGGCGCCGACATCCACCATATTGGCAGCGCCGGTCTGGTCGAGATGGGTGAGCTTGGCCGCATCCGAGGTCATGACATTAAGCCTTGCCGGTCAGAAGCTCGCGCGTGGCGGCGGCAACATCGTCCTTGCGCATCAGGCTTTCGCCGATGAGGAACGTGCCGATGCCGGACTTTTCCAGACGCAGGCAATCGTCATGGGTGAAGATGCCGCTTTCGCCAACCAGCAGACGGTCGGCAGGGGCCATTTTCGACAGGCGTTCGGAAACGGTCAGGCTGACTTCAAACGTGCGTAGGTTGCGATTGTTGACGCCCAGCAGACGCGAAGAAAGCTTGAGCGCACGTTCCATTTCGGCCTCGTCATGCACTTCGAGGAGCGCATCCATACCGAGTTCGAAAGCGGTTTCTTCCAGTGCCCTGGCCAGATCGTCATCGACGCTTGCGAGGATGATCAGAATGCAGTCCGCACCCCAGCTGCGCGCTTCATAGACCTGATAGGTGTCGAACAGGAAATCCTTGCGCAAAGCAGGCAGGCTGCATGCTTCTCGCGCTGCCATCAGGAATTCCGGCGCGCCCTGGAAGGATGGCGTATCGGTCAGAACTGAAAGGCAGGCAGCGCCACCGTCTTCATAGGCTTTTGCCAGTGCTGGCGGATTGAAATCCGGGCGGATCAAACCTTTGGAAGGGCTGGCCTTCTTGATTTCAGCGATCAGTGCAAACTGATCGGCTGCACGTTTCGCTTCAAGCGCCTTGAGAAAACCGCGGGGTGCGGCCTGATCCTTGGCGCGCGCCTTCAGGTCTTCAACCGTGTGACACGCCTTGGCAGCAGCGATTTCCTCGCGCTTATAGACTTCGATCTTACGGAGAATGTCGGTGGACATGATGCGCTTCCTCTCGTCAGACTGTCTTGTCGTTTGAGACAGCGATTACTTTTTGCAAAACGGCCAATGCCGCGCCGCTATCAATGGAATGGGCTGCCTGAGCGATGCCGTCCTTCAGATCCTCGGCCTTGCCTGCGATCACGAGCGCAGCGGCGGAGTTGAGAAGCACGATGTCGCGATAGGCGTTCTTGGCGCCTTCGAGAACGGCGATCAGCGCCTTGGCGTTCTCCGCAGCATCGCCACCTTTCAGCTCTTCCGGCTTGCAACGGCGTAAACCGACTTCCTCAGGCGTGATTGTGAACGTGCGGACAGTGCCGTTTTCAAGCGCCGCGATCTGCGTGGTGCCAGCGGTGGTCATCTCATCAAGGCCGTCGCCATAGACGACCCAGACGGCTTCCATGCCAAGCTCGTTGAGCACATGCGCCAGAGGCTCAACCCACTGGGCCGCAAATACGCCCAAAAGCTGGCGCTTCACGCTTGCCGGGTTGGCGAGCGGTCCAAGTATGTTGAAAATCGTGCGCGTTCCAAGCTCGACGCGGGAAGGGCCGACGTGGCGCATGGCGGAATGGTGCATCGGGGCGAACATGAAGCCGAGACCGGCTTCCCGGGCGCTACGGCCGATTGTTTCCGCATCGGCTTCGATATTGACGCCAAGTGCGGCAAGCGTGTCTGCAGCGCCGGAGCGCGAGGACAGGGCGCGGTTGCCGTGCTTCGCGACCGGTACGCCAGCGCCAGCCACGACGAAGGCCGAGCAGGACGAAACATTATAGGAACCGGACTGATCGCCGCCCGTGCCGACAATGTCGATGGCGTTTGAAGGGGCGACGACCGGCAGCATGCGCGACCGCATGGAAGCGACTGCGCCGACGATTTCCGGCACGGTTTCGCCACGCACGCGCAAAGCCATCAGAAAGCCGCCGATCTGCGAAGGCGTTGCCTGACCGGACATCATGATGTCGAACGCGGCCTTGGAATCCTCCTGCGACAGTGGTTCGCCGGAGGCCGCTTTCGCGATGTATGGTTTCAGATCAGCCATTTTCTTTCTGCCGCTTGTTTATGTGAATTCTCGCGTTAGGGAGCTGTGCTCAGCAGAACCTAGAATGCGAGAGCATTGTTGATGACGGTCTGGTTGATCTTCACCGGATACTGCTTCTGCAATTCTCCAACCATCTGTTCCAGCACATCGTCGGAAAGAGCGGTCGACAGATAGTTGCGCTGCTGTTCAGAAATGGTGTCCGGACCGGCACTTGCTGGTTCGGTCACTTCCGTCACCTTGAAGAGAATCTGCGCGTCGTCGGAAGGCGCTGCCGCGGTGCCGGTGAACCCGTTCGGGCCGCGGAAAATCTGCGCTGCCGCAGCCGAGCCGATATCCGCATCGTTCGTCGAGCGGGTCACGCCACGCTTGGTCTGCTTTTCAAGGCCAAGCTCGGATGCAATCGCATCAAGCGTTGCGCCGCCATCGAGACGCTTCTTCAGGTCTTCCAGACGCTGATTGAGGCGCTTGACGGCTTCTTCACCCTTCCATGCAGCCACAACCTTGTCCTTGACTTCGTCGAGGGTACGGTCGCGGGCAGGGGTGACGCCATCGATCTGGTACCAGAGATAGCCGACATTGCCCATGGTCAGTGCGTCATTGTCAAAGCCCTGTTCCGCCTGGAAAGCAGCGGCCAGAAGCGCCTGTCCGTTCGGCAGTTCAACCGGCTTGCCGGACGGGTCGTTGCCTTCGGTATCGACTGCATCGATGGTAACGGTCTTGAGGCTCAGGCCCTTGGCGACATCGGCCATCGATGCACCATCAGAGCGCTGCTGCTCGTAGGAGTCGTGAATGCCGCTGATGCTGCTTGCCGCGATGTTGTTGGCAAGGGTCGTGCGGATTTCAGCTTCAACTTCCGAGAGCGGCTTGACATGCGCCGGGTCGATCTTGGTAACGCGCAGAATGACCGGGCCGAAACCGCCCTTGACGACAGGGCTTACGCCGTTTTCCGCCAGCGCAAAGGCTGCATCGGCGATGGTCTGGTCAGGAATGGCGCTTTTCTCGAAGGTGCCGAGCTTCAGATCGTCTTCGGTCTTGCCCTGTTCCTTGCCGATATCGAGGAAGCTGGTGCCAGCGGCAATCTTTTCCTGCGCTGCATTGGCCGCAGCTTCATCCGCAAAGCTGATCTGCTCGATGGTGCGCTGCTCGATCGTGCCGTAGCGCGCCTTGTTCTTCTCGTAATATTCGTTGATTTCTTCCTGCGTCACGGCAGCCGGATCGGCAATGTCGGCTGGCTCCAGCTTGACATAGGTGACCTTGCGGTATTCAGGCGCCTTGTACTCATCTTTATGCGCATCGAAATAGGCCTTGAGGGCGTCGTCCGACGGGGCAGGGATCGCGTCTGATTTTTCCACAGGAATGGTGATGTAGTCGACGCTGCGGCTTTCGCCCTGATAAAGCGCCAGTGCCTTGAGCATCGCGTCAGGCATCTTGATGCCATCGGTCGCCGCTTCGACCATCTGCTGGCGGCGGGCAACCTTGGCGCGATTTTCGAGATAATCCTGGGCGCGAATGCCAGACTGGCGCAAAACCGCATCAAACTGCGCGCGGTTGAAATTGCCGCTGGCATCCTGGAAAGCCGGGTCTTCCGCCGTCAAGCGCGCAATGCCGTCCTTCGACAGGCCGAGCTGCATGTTGCGTGCGCCTTCATCGAGCACGACGCCGGCTGCGAGCTGCGCCAGAACCTGGTTTTCAACGCCGATAGATTTTGCCTGTTCCCGCGTCAGACGCTGGCGGAACTGCTGCGACAGGCGCATGACCTGCTGTTCATAAGCGAAGCGGTAGTCGGTCGCGCTGACTTCGGAACCGCCTGCTGTCAGCGCGGCATTGCCTGTCATGCCACCGCGGAAAACATCCGCGATACCCCAGACGCCGAAGCTCAGGACGAGCACACCAAGCAGAAGCTTGGAGATCCAGGAGCGAGAGGCAGAGCGCAGGCTGTCGAGCATGGGAAACCCTTCGATTATGATATAAAGCTCGGCTTTGGTTGAGTTGAGCCAGTCATTGAATTGAACCGTTCAGGGGATAACCCCAAGCAAGCCCCATATGCAAGGTCTCATTGAGGCTCTGCAACCAAGAACATTTGCATTGCGACACGAATATGCTTAGTCAGTGGCAAAATTCGGCGCAGCCATGCGTTATTCGCTGGAAGCGCCTGCCGTTTACAAAGGCGAGGAGAATACAATGACTCCGGGTATCCGTCCGTTGGTCGCTGGCAACTGGAAGATGAATGGCACGGGAGAATCTCTCACCGAACTGCGCGCGATTGCAGCCGGTCTGAGCTCCGATTTCGGCAGAAAACTCGATGCCGTGATCTGTGTGCCTGCTACTCTTTTGTCACGCGCTGCCGAAACGCTCTCTGGCGAAACCACGGTCGGCCTCGGCGGACAGGACAGCCACTCGAAGGTTTCCGGTGCGCATACCGGCGATATTTCGGCTGAAATGCTGAAAGAAGCGGGCGCAACCCATGTCATCATCGGTCATTCCGAGCGCCGCACCGATCACTGCGAAACCAACGATGTTGTGAAGGCAAAGACCGAAGCCGCCTGGGCAGCAGGTCTTGTGACCATCGTTTGCGTCGGCGAAACGGCTGACGAACGCAAGTCGGAACGCACACTCGAAGTCATCGGCTCGCAGCTTGCAGGTTCCCTGCCGGATGGGCTGACCGCCGAAAACACCATCATTGCCTATGAGCCTGTATGGGCGATTGGCACGGGCCTGACACCGACGGTGCAGGATGTCCGCGCCGCTCATGCCTTCATGCGCGAGCAGCTGACCGAGCGCTTCGGAGCCAAGGGCGCGCATCTGCGTCTTCTCTATGGCGGTTCGGTCAAGCCGTCCAACTCCACCGAACTGCTCGGCATTGCCGATGTGGACGGTGCACTTGTTGGCGGTGCGAGCTTGAAGGCGACCGACTTCCTCGCCATATGCGAGACCTATCGCAACCTTTAAGCGGTGCCTTGCCCTGCCGTGCTCTAACTTGGGCGGCGGGGCTTGGATTATCACGCAATAGCGTGTAAAGAGCCGCATCTATTCTGTCTGCAGTCTGGACATGTTCATGTGATGTGTCCTGAAATTGCTTTAGTTCAGGGACGTAAAGACCGTTACCCATGCAAACCGTACTCATTGTCATTCATTTGTTGATCGTGCTGGCGCTTGTCGGCGTTGTGCTTATCCAGCGCTCTGAAGGCGGCGGCCTTGGCATTGGCGGCGGTTCTGGCTTCATGACGGCGCGGGGTGCAGCCAATGCGCTCACCCGTACGACTGCCATTCTGGCAATCGGCTTTTTCGCGACGTCGCTGGTTCTCGGCATCATGGCGCGTTATGGCGAACGCCCGACCGACATTCTGAACCGTATTCCGGCAGCATCCGGCAGCCAGACGGCTCCGGCAGGCGGCAACGGCACTGGCGGCGGCATTCTCAATCAGCTTGGTGGCGAGTCTTCGCGCACCGACTCGAATGGGACTGCACCCGCTGCACCGGGCGCTGCTCCAGCCGCTCCGACGGGAACCACCGCACCGCAGGCACCGGCTACGCCGGAAGCTCCGGCCAACCCGGTTCCGAGCTCACAGTAAAAAGAGCTCTATGAATCAAGAGATTGTGAAACCGGCCCACTGGGCCGGTTTTCTTTTTGTTAACCGTCAAATTGCAAAGTGTTGCAAGCAGGCAATAGGCTTTCACGAATCGCATTGCACAACCGTTGCAACGAATTGAGTCGTACCTGCGTTTACAGTATGGAAAGCGAAAGCTTGGTCGCAGAGTTGCGGCAGCTATTTTCCGCTTGTGCTTGAATTTTCGGGAACTGATCATGTTTTCACGTCGTATTCTTATGGCTGGCATTGCAAGCCTTTGCGTTGGAGTTTCCGCGCCGGCTTTTGCCGCTTCGCCGGTCGGTGCCGAGGCACAGCTGAATGAAGCCGCTGCCGCTAACGTGCAGCAGGTTGCGCTTTCGAGCGACGCCAAGGCCAATCCGGACAAGCCGAAGAAGAAGAAAAAGAGCGCTTCCAACGGCAATGCCGGTGTGAAGGCCAACAAGTACAATATCGATCCAAAGTTCCGCGCGCAGGAAGTGGCCTTCACGGGCTACAAGCCGGGCACCATCGTGATCGATCCGAAGCAGCGCTTCCTCTATTATGTGGAAACCTCGACGACCGCGCGCCGCTATGGCATCGCAGTTGGCAAGCAGGGTCTTGAGTTCAAGGGTTCCGCTACGATCAACGCCAAGCGTGAATGGCCGCGCTGGATCCCGACCAAGGAAATGGTCGAGCGTGATCCGGGCCATTACGGTCGCTTCAAGAACGGTATGGATGGCGGTCCGGGCAATCCGCTCGGCTCGCGCGCCATGTATCTGTTCCAGGGCAACAAGGATACCTATGTCCGTATTCACGGCACGGTTCAGCCATGGACTATCGGCAGCTCCGCTTCGAACGGCTGCTTCCGTATGATCAATGAAGATGTCATGGATCTTTACGAGCGCGTCGGTCTCGGCACCGAAGTCGTCGTTCTCTGATCCATATTGACGATCTGATAAATGGCCGGGCTTTTGGGCCCGGTTTTTCTTTGGCCGTTCCATCCATGACGCTGTGCCTCGGTTGAGGCCTTATCTGTGGATTTCGGGCTTCGGCATGGAAATGTCGGGCAGGGGCCATTAAGACGTTACTACGTATTCGCTCCGGAGGTCGTGCTCCGGTCATGTTCAGCGTATGGCGTTCACATTCGTGCAATACGCTGAAGGTCTCGTGTCGCTCTCCAAACGTTCCGTTTTGGGGTGGCATGTCTGGGTTCAACAACGATTACCGCATCGCTTCGGTGAAAAATCACTTCGAGGCGCATTTTTTTGTGGCGGAATCAATTAAGAAAGTCTAACGAGATAAGCCCATGGCGCGATATGTTTTCATCACTGGCGGCGTGGTTTCTTCCCTTGGAAAAGGCATAGCTGCTGCAGCACTGGCTGCACTCCTTCAGGCACGCGGTTACCGCGTGCGTATCCGTAAACTCGACCCTTATCTGAACGTCGATCCCGGCACGATGTCGCCTTACCAGCATGGTGAGGTGTTCGTCACTGACGATGGTGCCGAAACCGACCTCGATCTCGGTCATTACGAGCGGTTCACCGGTCGTCCTGCCAACAAGCAGGACAATATCACCACCGGTCGCATCTACCGTAACATCATCGAAAAGGAACGCCGCGGCGACTATCTCGGCGCGACGGTTCAGGTCATTCCGCACGTTACTGACGAGATCAAGAACTTTGTTCTCGAGGGCAACGAGGATTATGATTTCGTCCTGTGCGAAATCGGCGGCACTGTTGGCGACATCGAAGCCATGCCGTTCCTCGAAGCGATCCGTCAGCTTGGCAATGAATTGCCACGCGGAGCAGCGGTTTACATCCATCTGACGCTGATGCCGTATATCCCGGCGGCGGGCGAACTCAAGACCAAGCCAACGCAGCATTCGGTCAAGGAACTGCGGTCTATCGGTATTGCTCCGGATATTCTTCTGGTGCGTGCGGACCGTGAAATTCCGGAATCCGAACGCCGCAAGCTGTCGCTGTTCTGTAACGTGCGTGAAAGCGCCGTTATCCAGGCGCTCGACGTGGCAACGATCTATGATGTGCCGATTGCTTACCACAAGGAAGGCCTCGATTCGGAAGTCCTTTCGGCGTTCGGTATCGACCCGGCTCCAAAGCCGCGCATGGATCGCTGGGAAGAAGTTTCCCATCGCCTGCACAATCCGGAAGGCGAAGTCACCATCGCTATCGTCGGCAAATATACGGGTCTGAAGGACGCGTATAAGTCGCTGATCGAAGCGCTTTATCACGGTGGCCTTGCCAACAAGGTGAAGGTCAATCTCGACTGGATCGAAGCCGAAGTCTTTGAAAGTGAAGATCCGGCTCCGCATCTTGAAAAGGTTCACGGCATTCTGGTGCCGGGTGGCTTTGGCGAGCGTGGCGCAGAGGGCAAGATTCTTGCGGCGAAGTTTGCTCGTGAGCGGAAAGTTCCGTATTTCGGCATTTGCTTCGGCATGCAGATGGCCTGCATTGAAGCAGCGCGTAATCTGGTTGGTATCGAAAACGCGTCTTCGACCGAGTTCGGCCCGACCAAGGAGCCGGTTGTTGGTCTTATGACCGAATGGCTCAAGGGCAACATGCTCGAGAAGCGCGCAGCAGCGGGCGATCTTGGTGGCACGATGCGTCTTGGCGCCTATGAAGCAGCCCTTGCTCCGGGTTCCAAGATTGCGGAAATCTACGGTTCGACCGATATTTTCGAGCGTCACCGTCACCGCTACGAAGTCAATGTCGACTATAAGGCGCGTCTCGAAGAGGCTGGCCTCAATTTCGCAGGCATGTCGCCGGATGGCGTTCTGCCGGAAACGGTCGAATACCCTGACCATCCATGGTTCATCGGCGTTCAGTACCATCCGGAACTGAAGTCCCGTCCGTTCGAACCGCATCCGCTCTTCGCTTCGTTCATCGAAGCGGCGATTGAACAAAGCCGTCTGGTTTGATGCATGAATAGCGATCTCGCGCGCAACGCTCGTTCGGTCGACCATCTGGTTCTGCCGGTTGAACAACTGGACGAAGCGCGCGCGAGACTTTCCCTCTTGGGATTTACAGTGGCCCCGAATGCCCAGCATCCATTCGGCACCGCCAATGTGTGCAGCTTTTTTGCTGACGACACCTATCTGGAAATGCTGGCAGTCGACCGCGAACCGCTTTATGTGGCCGCCGCCCGTCGCTCGAATAGTTTCATTCTCCGCGATCAGGCCTACCGCTTCCGTAGCGGACAGGACGGCTTTTCAGGAATAGCCTTCAAGACCGATGATGCCCGCGCCGATCATGCCGAGTTCAAAAGGCGTGGGGTTTCAGGTGGCCGTATGGTCGAGTTTTCCCGCGCGTTTCTCAGCCGGGAAGGCAAGCGCGAGATCGCGAGTTTCCGTCTGGCTTTTGCTGCGGATTTGCGTGCGCCCGATGCTTTTTTCTTCTGTTGCCAGCGATTGGCCTATCCGAAAACGGATCGTTCGCATCTGATTGCGCATGAGAATGGCGTCACCGGCCTGCGCAAAATCCTGATCTGCGAGGAAAATCCGGCAGAGTTTTCGGAATTGCTGCAAGGTGTGTTTCATGCGCCTGCGCGCAAGCACGACGGTGGTTCTCTGGAAATCACCGCTGGCAATGCCGATATAGAGATCCTTCCTTCCAAACAGTTTGAACAGAGCTTTGGATGGTTGCCAGAACTGCATGGCCGTGGTTTGCGGCTTGCGGGACTGGTCTTCACGGTTGCTTCACTTTTGACAGTCGAGCAGCTTCTTGACCGCAATGGTGTCACGTTTCTGAAAAGAGATGGCCGTATCATCGTTTCTCCGGCTAAGGGCCAGGGTACGTTGTTCGTATTTGAAGGTGTTGAGTAAATGACGACCGCCAATTCCTCCGTCAAAGTCGGTAATGTTACCTTCTCCAACAGCGCGCGTTTCGCGCTGATCGCTGGCCCCTGCCAGATGGAAACGCGGGAGCATGCCTTCGATATGGCAGGCCGCCTGAAGGAAATCACCGACAAGCTGGGTATCGGTCTCGTCTACAAGTCCAGCTTCGACAAGGCCAACCGCACGTCGCTGAAAGCAGAACGCGGTATCGGTCTCGAAAAGGCGCTGGAAGTCTTTGCCGATCTGAAAAAGGAATTCGGCTTTCCGGTTCTGACCGATATTCACACGGAAGAACAATGCGCTGCCGTCGCACCGGTTGTTGATGTGCTTCAGATTCCAGCCTTCCTTTGCCGCCAGACCGACCTGCTGATCGCCGCCGCAAAGACGGGCCGCGTGGTCAATGTCAAGAAGGGCCAGTTTCTGGCGCCTTGGGACATGAAGAATGTTCTGGCCAAGATCACCGAAAGCGGCAATCCGAATGTGCTCGCAACCGAGCGCGGCGCGTCTTTCGGCTATAATACGCTGGTTTCCGACATGCGCTCGCTACCGATCATGGCTGGCCTTGGCGCGCCGGTGGTGTTCGATGCGACCCATTCGGTACAGCAGCCGGGCGGGCAGGGCGGTTCGTCAGGCGGACAGCGCGAATTTGTGGAAACACTGGCTCGCGCAGCAGTGGCTGTCGGCGTGGCCGGCCTCTTCATTGAAACCCATCAGGATCCCGACAATGCGCCGTCGGACGGACCAAATATGGTGCCGATCGACAAGATGCCAGCATTGCTGGAAAAGCTGGTGGCTTTCGACCGGATTGCCAAGGGGCTTTAGTGTCTGTTCCAAAAGCCGTCATGCCGGGCTGCAAATGGCAATTTCTGCGCTTCCGGTGCTCACGTACCCAAAAGTACGCTGCGCTCCGGTTCTCGAAATCACCATTTTCGCCGCTGCCTGCCATCTTTTTGATTCAGACACTCGGAATTCAAAGCGAATTGTGAAAGGCGGGGGATTTTCCTCCGCCTTTTGTTTCGCTAAGGATGTGCCCACATCGGATTTGTTCAGCAGCTTCGCGGATAAGCGGAGCGATCTATAGGGAAGGACTGGCTCCTATGACTGCAATTATCGACATCGTCGGCCGCGAAATTCTTGACAGCCGCGGCAACCCGACCGTCGAAGTGGACGTAGTGCTTGAAGATGGCTCTTTTGGCCGCGCCGCTGTTCCATCCGGCGCATCGACCGGCGCCCATGAGGCCGTAGAACTGCGCGATGGCGGCAGCCGCTATCTCGGCAAGGGCGTGGAAAAGGCTGTTGAAGCCGTGAATGGCAAGATCTTCGACGCCATTGCAGGCCTCGATGCTGAAAGCCAGCTGCTCATCGACCAGACGCTGATTGACCTCGACGGCACTGCCAACAAGGGCAATCTCGGCGCCAACGCCATTCTCGGCGTGTCGCTGGCTGTTGCCAAGGCCGCCGCTCAGGCAACCGGCCTGCCGCTCTATCGCTATGTTGGCGGTGCGAATGCACATATTCTGCCAGTGCCGATGATGAACATCATCAATGGCGGCGCACATGCCGACAATCCAATCGACTTTCAGGAATTCATGATTCTGCCGGTTGGCGCATCGTCGATCCGTGAAGCCGTGCGTTATGGCTCGGAAGTCTTTCACACGCTGAAGAAGCGCCTTAAAGACGCTGGCCACAACACCAATGTCGGCGACGAAGGCGGCTTTGCTCCGAACCTCAAGAGCGCACAGGCTGCACTCGATTTCGTTATGGAATCGATCGAAAAGGCCGGTTTCAAGCCGGGTGAAGACATTTCCATCGGCCTCGATTGCGCATCGACCGAGTTCTTCAAGGACGGCAACTACGTCTATGAAGGCGAACGCAAGACCCGCGATCCGAAGGCGCAAGCCAAGTATCTGGCCAAGCTCGTTGCCGATTATCCGATCGTCAGCATTGAAGACGGCATGGCCGAAGACGATTGGGAAGGCTGGAAGTACCTGACCGATCTCGTTGGCAACAAGTGCCAGCTGGTTGGCGACGATCTGTTTGTTACCAACTCGGCCCGACTGCGCGATGGTATCCGCATGGGCGTTGCCAATTCGATCCTCGTGAAGGTCAACCAGATCGGTTCGCTGTCGGAAACGCTCGATGCCGTCGAAACCGCGCACAAGGCCGGTTACACCGCCGTCATGTCGCACCGTTCGGGCGAAACCGAAGATTCGACCATTGCCGATCTCGCAGTTGCCACGAATTGCGGTCAGATCAAGACCGGCTCGCTGGCCCGTTCGGACCGTACGGCGAAGTACAACCAGCTCATCCGTATCGAAGAAGAACTGGGCAAGCAGGCTCGCTATGCAGGCCGCAGCGCGCTGAAGTTCCTCTAATCGGAATAAAGTAATTGATGAAAGGCGGGCCATGTGCCCGCCTTTTTCGTTGCCCCTGACTGAGGCCGCATCGATATGTCATTCCGTCCTGGTTTTGACTCTTCCCAATTATATTGATATCAATGTTATTGTCGTTGCCATTGGCTGGCCCTGAAGTGGGCGCAGAATGGCGGACATGAAGCGGCTCAATCCTGTACCGACCCGAGCCGTATTGGGGGGGAAATCAAAGGGAGAGAGAAAATGGCTTATATTGAAGGTTTCGTCGTCGCCGTTCCTAAAGCGAACAAGGAAATCTATCGCAAACATGCCGCGACCGCTGCCGAACTGTTCAAGGAGTTTGGCGTCACGCGCATGGTCGAAGCTTGGGGAGACGATGTCCCCGATGGCAAGGTGACTGACTTCCGTCGGGCCGTGCAGGCAACGGACGACGAGGAGGTGGTTTTCTCCTGGTTCGAGTATCCCGACAAGGCCACGCGCGATGCGGCCAATCAGAAGATGATGAGTGATCCTCGCATGGCGGCGATGGGCAGCGAGATGCCTTTCGATGGCAAGCGCATGATCATGGGCGGCTTCTCAACGATTCTCGATGTGTGATCGTTTGGACGTCTGACAAGGAATAAATCGGCAATCAAGGATTGATCATGATTGCCGATCTCCCTCTTTAAGGGTGAATTTTAGAAAATACACCGTCTTGTGAACACCTAATCTGTTTCACAAAAATAGGGTTAATCTTTCCCTGACATATGGCTGCGGTAAAGCTCTGTTAAGCAAAATAATGCTTCATGGTGGAATTCGGATTGGCGGTTACAGCTTGAGATTCGCTACCGTCAAAAACATCCGGGAAGGAAGCCGCAATGTGGACCAAGCAGAAACGTAAATCGATCCGTGGGCGCTTTATTTTGCCCATCCTGACGGCTGCGTTTCTCAGCTATTTCGGCTTCCACGCCTATCACGGCGAATTCGGGCTTTACGCCCGTATCCAGCTTGAAGAGCAAAAGGCGAACCTGACAAAGCAGCTCGAAAAAATCAGCGGCGAGCGTGCCGCACTCGAAAAGCGCGTCGGGCTTCTGCGTGATGGATCCATTGAAAAGGATATGCTTGACGAGCAGGCGCGCAGAGCGCTTAATCTCTCCCATCCCGATGAAGTGACAATTATTACCTCTCGGGAAGACAGATCGAATTAACTGAATTCCGGTTAATTGTCTTTTTGTGATATGTTTTTAAGGGCTTGGTAGCATAGCAGCTATGCTCTGGGTGCATATTGTATCTTGTAATATGCCCGTATAACGTCACAATATAACGACAATCTTAGGGAGCGAGATATGGCACCGAGGGCTAAAAGGGCGCCTGCTGGCAAAACGCAGACGTCTTCCGTCACTACCCCCAAGGCACCTGCGCCTGTAAACTTCACCAAGGAGCAGGAGCTGCACGCCTATCGCGAGATGCTGATGATCCGGCGTTTCGAAGAAAAAGCCGGCCAGCTTTATGGCATGGGCTTCATTGGTGGCTTCTGCCATCTCTATATCGGACAGGAAGCTGTCGTCGTTGGTATGCAGACCGCGCTGAAGGAAGGTGATCAGATCATCACGTCCTATCGCGACCATGGTCACATGCTGGCAACAGGCATGGAAGCGCGCGGCGTTATGGCCGAGCTGACCGGACGCCGTGGAGGCTACTCCAAGGGCAAGGGTGGCTCCATGCACATGTTCTCCAAGGAAAAGGGCTTTTACGGCGGTCACGGTATCGTCGGCGCTCAGGTTCCACTTGGTACCGGTCTTGCCTTTGCGAACAAGTATCGCGGCAATGACAACATTTCCGTCACCTATTTCGGCGATGGCGCTGCCAACCAGGGCCAGGTCTACGAAGCCTTCAACATGGCATCGCTGTGGAAGCTTCCGGTGATCTACGTCATCGAAAACAACCGTTACGCCATGGGCACCTCGGTTTCGCGTTCTTCCGCTGAGACTGATTTCTCCAAGCGCGGCGTTTCGTTCAACGTTCCGGGCATCAAGGTCGACGGCATGGATGTTCGCGCCGTTGCTGCCGCTGCCGCACTCGCTGCCGAATGGACGCGTTCCGGCAAGGGTCCGCTGATTCTCGAAATGGAAACCTATCGCTATCGCGGTCACTCTATGTCCGATCCTGCAAAGTATCGCTCGAAGGACGAAGTGCAGAAGATGCGTTCGGAGCATGATCCAATCGAGCAGGTCAAACAGCGCCTGATTGAAAAGAACTGGGCCACCGAAGAAGAGCTGAAGGAAATCGACAAGGAAGTCCGCGACATCGTCGCTGATTCGGCCGATTTCGCTCAAAACGATCCGGAGCCGGATGTTTCCGAGCTCTACACGGATATTCTGCTCTAATTCGGGAAAGGTGTTGTCATGCCCGTAGAAATTCTCATGCCCGCCCTTTCTCCGACCATGGAAGAAGGCACGCTTTCCAAGTGGGTGAAAAAGGAAGGCGACAAGGTTACGTCCGGTGACGTGATTGCCGAGATCGAAACCGACAAGGCGACGATGGAAGTCGAAGCCGTCGATGAAGGCGTCATCGGCAAGATCCTGATCGCAGAAGGCACCGAAGGCGTGAAGGTCAATACGCCGATCGCCGTGTTGCTCGGCGACGGTGAAAGCGCTTCCGATATCGGTTCGGCTCCGGCTGCCAAGGCTGAAGCGCCGAAAGAAGAAGTCAAGGAAGCTCCGAAGACCGAAGACAAGCCAGCTGCCAGCGTTCCTGCTGCGCCGAAGGTTGAAGTCGCGTCCGATCCTGATATTCCGACTGGCACGGAAATGGTTTCGATGACCGTGCGTGAAGCACTGCGTGACGCCATGGCCGAAGAAATGCGCCGTGACGAGAACGTCTTCATCATGGGTGAAGAAGTTGCCGAATATCAGGGCGCTTACAAGATCACCCAGGGTCTTCTCGACGAATTCGGCCCGCGCCGTGTTGTCGATACGCCGATTACCGAGCATGGCTTTGCCGGTGTGGGCGTTGGTGCGGCTATGGCTGGCCTCAAGCCAATTGTTGAATTCATGACCTTCAACTTCGCCATGCAGGCGATTGACCAGATCGTGAATTCGGCTGCCAAGACGCTCTACATGTCGGGCGGCCAGATGGGCGCTCCGATGGTGTTCCGCGGTCCTTCGGGCGCTGCTGCACGCGTCGCCGCACAGCATTCGCAGTGCTATGCCGCATGGTACAGCCAGATTCCGGGCCTCAAGGTCGTTATGCCTTACTCGGCTGCTGATGCGAAGGGTCTTCTCAAGGCTGCAATCCGCGATCCGAACCCGGTCATCTTCCTCGAAAACGAAATCCTCTACGGTCATCATTTCGAAGTGCCGAAGCTTGATGATTTCGTTCTGCCGATTGGCAAGGCCCGCATTCACAAGCAGGGCAAGGACGCGACCATCGTTTCGTTCGGCATCGGCATGACCTATGCGGTCAAGGCTGCTGAAGAACTGGCGGAGCAGGGCATCGATGTTGAAGTCATCGATCTGCGCACCATTCGCCCAATGGATATTCCGACGGTTGTGGAATCGGTCAAGAAGACCGGTCGCCTCGTCACCGTTGAAGAAGGCTATCCGCAGTCGTCCGTTGGTACCGAAATCGCCACCCGGGTCATGCAGCAGGCCTTCGATTATCTCGATGCGCCGATCCTGACCATTGCGGGCAAGGACGTTCCGATGCCTTACGCCGCAAATCTCGAAAAGCTGGCGCTGCCGAATGTGGCCGAAGTCGTGGAAGCGGTGAAAGCCGTGACCTACTCCGCTTAACGAAAGGGTCTGGACATGCCGATCAATATCACCATGCCAGCGCTTTCTCCCACGATGGAAGAAGGCAACCTGTCGAAATGGCTGGTTAAGGAAGGCGACAAGGTTACATCCGGCGATGTGATTGCCGAGATCGAAACCGACAAGGCCACGATGGAAGTCGAGGCTGTTGACGAAGGCACCGTTGCCAAGCTGGTTATTCCGGCTGGCACCGAAGGCGTCAAGGTCAACGCGCTGATCGCCATTCTGGCCGCTGACGGCGAAGACGTCGCGGAAGCAGCAAAGGGCGGCGGCGCTGCCGCTCCCAAGGCTGAAGCAAAAGCCGAGGCTCCGAAGGAAGAGCCAAAGGCCGAAGCCAAGAAGGACGCTGCACCTGCTGCAGCGCCTGCTCCGGCAGCCGCTGCGCCCGCACAGGCACCTGCGAAGGGAGAACGCGTTTTCGCTTCTCCGCTTGCTCGCCGTATTGCCAAGGACGCCGGCGTCGATATCGCCGCAGTGAAGGGCACCGGTCCGCATGGCCGCGTCGTTCAGCGCGATGTGGAATCCGCTATTCAGTCGGGCGGTGCGAAAGCAGCTGCCGCTGCGCCGCAGACTGCGGCCAGTGCTCCTGCTGCCAAGCCGATGTCGGACGATGCCGTTCTCAAGCTGTTCGAGGAAGGTTCTTACGAAATCGTGCCGCATGACGGCATGCGCAAGACCATTGCTCGTCGTCTGGTGGAATCGAAGCAGACCGTTCCGCATTTCTATCTGACGATCGATTGCGAACTCGATGCACTTCTGGCGCTTCGCGCACAGATCAACGCGGCTTCGCCGATGATCAAGACAGAGAAGGGCGAGGTTCCGGCCTACAAGCTCTCCGTCAACGACATGATCATCAAGGCTACTGCTTTGGCGCTTCGTGATCTCCCGGAAGCCAATGTTTCCTGGACCGAAGGCGGCATGATCAAGCACAAGCGTTCGGATGTCGGCGTTGCCGTTTCCATCCCGGGCGGCCTTATTACGCCAATCGTCCGCCACGCGGAAAACAAGACGCTGTCCGCCATCTCCAACGAGATGAAGGATTTGGCCAAGCGCGCGCGTGATCGCAAGCTGAAGCCAGAGGAATATCAGGGTGGTTCGACCTCGGTCTCCAACCTCGGCATGTTCGGCGTCAAGGATTTTGCCGCCATCATCAACCCGCCGCATGCGACCATTTTCGCAATCGGCGCAGGTGAAGAACGCGTCGTGGTGAAGAAGGGCGAGATGAAAGTGGCGACAGTCATGTCGGTCACGCTTTCCACCGATCACCGCGCAGTCGATGGCGCTCTTGCCGCCGAACTGGCGCAGGCCTTCAAGCGCCACATCGAAAATCCGATGGGCATGCTGGTCTGATGGAATTGAAGCCGCGCCCTTCTTTTTAGATGGGCGCGGCCTTTCCGCTTTCAGGAATAAGGGCAAGAACTATGGCCGACATTTACGACGTTATTGTTATTGGATCGGGACCGGGCGGTTATGTAACGGCGATCCGTGCTGCGCAGCTGGGCCTCAAGACGGCAATCGTCGAGCGCGAGCATCTGGGTGGCATCTGCCTCAACTGGGGCTGTATTCCGACCAAGGCGCTGCTGCGTTCGGCGGAGATTCTGCATTTCGGTGAACATGCCAAGGACTACGGTCTGAAGCTGGAAGGCACCATCACGCCTGACGTGAAAGCTGTTGTGCAGCGTTCGCGCGGCGTTTCGGCGCGTCTTAACGGCGGCGTCGCCTTCCTCATGAAAAAGAACAAGATCGACGTGATCTGGGGTGAAGCCAAGCTCGTCAAGGGTGCTTCCGGCTCCAATCCCGCCGAGATCACCGTCGGCAAGACCACGAAGCAGCCAATGCTCCCGCAGAACCCGGTGCCGAAGGGCGTGCTGGGCGAGGGCAGCTACAAGGCCAAGCACATCATCGTCGCGACTGGTGCGCGTCCGCGTGCGCTGCCTGGCATCGAGCCGGACGGCAAGCTGATCTGGACCTATTTCGAAGCTATGGTGCCGCAGGACTTGCCAAAGTCGATGCTGGTCATGGGTTCGGGCGCAATCGGCATCGAATTCGCGTCGTTCTATCACGACATGGGCGTCGATGTGACGGTTGTGGAAGTGATGCCGCAGATCATGCCGGTGGAAGATGCGGAAATCTCCGCCATCGCTCGCAAGCAGCTTGAAAAGCGCGGCCTCAAGATCATCACCGACGCCAAGGTTACGAAAGTGGAGAAGGGCGCCAACAACGTCACGGCCTCCATCGAAACCAAGGACGGCAAGGTGCAGAAGCTGACTGTCGACCGGATGATTTCGGCTGTTGGCGTTCAAGGCAATATCGAGAATCTCGGCCTTGAAGCGCTCGGCGTGAAGACGGATCGCGGCTGCATTGTCATTGATGGCTATGGCAAGACCAATGTCGAAGGCATCTACGCCATTGGCGACGTTGCCGGTCCGCCGATGCTGGCGCACAAGGCCGAGCATGAAGGCACGATCTGCGTCGAAAAGATTGCAGGCGTTCCGAATGTGCATTCGCTCGACAAGGGCAAGATCCCGGGCTGCACCTATTGCAACCCACAGGTTGCTTCGGTTGGCCTGACGGAAGCCAAGGCCAAGGAACAGGGTTTCGACATTCGTGTCGGTCGCTATTCCTTCACGGCCAACGGCAAGGCGATTGCTCTCGGCGAAGATCAGGGTCTGGTCAAGACGATCTTCGACAAGAAGACAGGCCAGCTTCTGGGCGCACATATGGTTGGTGCGGAAGTCACCGAGCTTATCCAGGGCTTCGTGATTGCCATGAACCTTGAGACCACCGAAGAAGAGCTGATGCATTCGGTCTTCCCTCATCCGACCCTTTCGGAAATGATGAAGGAAAGCGTACTCGACGCTTATGGCCGTGTGCTGAACGCATAATCCCGAAAAGTTGCAGACTTTTCGGATAGGATTGTGCGGGTGAATACCGCTTAAACAGCAGGAGTTGCGCATATTCCGCTGATCGAAAATGGAGAGCCATGGCGGCGTGCCGCCTGGCCGATCATAAAATGGTGTACCGTCATCGGTCTGGCGCTGGGATTTGTAGCTGGCGTCTTGAGTCTGCTCGGCGGTAACACCATATCGGTCAACGGATTGGCGCTCGCTGGCTGGTACGGTGTCTGGACGCTTACTTTGGCGCTTGGCGTTGGCGGCTTGGTCTTCGGCCTGATCTGGGCTCTGGTTTTCAGGGCTCTCGGCATGGCTGCGCGGCGATGAGTAGCAAATGGTCCAAGTTGACAGGTCTGTGGTCAGGGCTTAGGACCGGACCGAATTAAGGAGCGTTCCACATTCTCTTGGGAACAGGCTCCGGATAGGCAGGAAACAGCATGGTTACAGTTCTCAATACGGTCAACCAGAGCGGACGTCTGCGGCACCCGGAAAAGGCGCACCGCCCGGACAATGAAGTCCTGAAGAAGCCCGACTGGATTCGCGTCAAGGCTCCGGTCTCGCGCGGCTATAATGAAACGCGCGAAATTGTGCGTTCCAACAAGCTCGTGACCGTCTGTGAAGAAGCTGGCTGCCCGAATATCGGCGAGTGCTGGGAAAAGAAGCACGCCACTTTCATGATCATGGGCGAAATCTGCACACGCGCCTGCGCGTTCTGCAATGTTTCGACTGGCATTCCGACGCCGCTTGATCCGAATGAACCGGAAAATGTGGCCAAGGCCGTCAAGCAGATGGGTCTGACGCATGTGGTTATCACCTCAGTGGATCGCGACGATCTGGCCGATGGCGGCGCACAGCATTTCGCCGACGTTATTCTCGCTATCCGTGCGGCTGCGCCTGCAACGACTATCGAAATTCTGACGCCGGACTTCCTGCGCAAGGAAGGCGCATTGGAAATCGTCGTCAAGGCACGCCCGGACGTGTTCAACCACAATCTGGAAACTGTGCCGTCGCGTTACCTGAAGGTTCGTCCTGGCGCGCGTTATTTCCACTCGATCCGCTTGTTGCAGCGCGTCAAGGAACTCGATCCAACCATTTTCACCAAGTCTGGCATTATGGTTGGCCTCGGCGAAGAGCGGAATGAGATCTTGCAGCTGATGGACGATCTTCGTTCGGCTGACGTGGATTTCATGACCATCGGTCAGTATCTGCAGCCGACCCGCAAGCATCATCCGGTCATTCGCTTTGTGACGCCGGACGAGTTCAAGTCGTTCGAAACCATCGGCAAGACCAAGGGCTTTCTGCTGGTCGCCTCCAGCCCTCTGACGCGTTCTTCGCATCACGCTGGCGACGATTTTGCAAAGCTAAAAGCCGCCCGCGAAACGCAGATTGCGAACCGGGCATCGTAACACATGCCGCAATTTACGACCGTCAGACGGGTGCATCACCGGGCCGATCAGATGTTCGCGCTCGTTGCGGATATCGAGAAATACCCGGAGTTCTTACCAATGTGCGAAGCCTTGTCGATCCGCTCCCGTAAGGAGCGTGACGGCAAGGCTTTGCTGATTGCCGACATGACGGTCGGGTACAAGCTGATCCGCGAGACCTTCACAAGTCAGGTGCTGTTGAAGCCAGACGATAGCGTCATCGACGTCAAATATCTCGACGGCCCGTTCCGCTATCTCGATAATCGCTGGACGTTCAAGTCTGTCGAGGACGAAGCCTATTGCGACGTTGAATTCTTCATCGATTATGAATTTAAGAGCCGCACACTCGGCCTGCTGATGGGCACCATGTTTGATCTGGCCTTCAAGAAATTCTCAGAAGCCTTCGAAAAGCGCGCCGACCAGATCTACGGTCTCTAATCAAACGACGCTTACTGCGCCGTATAGCCCCCATCCACCATCAGTGACGATCCTGTGATGAATGAGGCCTCGTCGCTGGCGAGGAACAGAACGGCGTTTGCCACTTCCTCGGCGCGGCCGAGGCGGCCCATCGGGTGCAGGGCAACCAGAGCGTCCTTCTTGTCGTCCGGAACATCTTTCAGAAGCGGTGTGTCGATATAGCCGGGGCAGACGGCATTCACGCGGATGTTCTGCGTGCCATAATCGATAGCCAGCGTCTGGGTCAGAAGCTTCACACCGCCTTTTGCCGCTGCATAGGCCGTCACGCCCGACTTGCCGACATGGCTGTGGATCGATCCGCAATTGACGATGACGCCGCCGCCTTGCGAACGCATCTGGTCGATTGCGTATTTATCGCAGAGGTAAACGCCGGTCAGATTGATGTCGATGGTCTTCTGCCAGGCGCTTTCGTCAAGCTCGTCGATGGGGCCGTCCGCCGCAATACCCGCATTGGCGAACATGATGTCGAGACGACCGTAATTTTCCACTGTTCGGGCAATAAGCTCCTGAACAGCTTTGGTTTTTGTTACATCTGTCTTGATGAAGATGGCCTGCTGGTGTGTTCCGGCAAGCTCGTCGGCCAGTCGTTGGCCGTGATCGGCATAATCGGCAATGACGACATTGGCGCCTTCACGTACAAAAGCCCGGGCCGTCGCTTCCCCAATACCGCTTGCCCCGCCCGTTACGATGGCCACTTTGCCTTTGAAACGCATTGCCTATGTTCCTCATCTTGAACTGATAAGCAGAGGATAGGGCGACAGTGCGGAAAGTACATGCGTTGGCGTCAGGCGTCGCGCAAATTTCTCAGTATCAGCTCCAGCGCGGCAAGAACCGTTGCACGGCGAATGTCCGCACGGCTTTTCGGGCCGAAGCGGCATTCGCGGTGCAGCGTTGGGTGACCATTGCGTGCGGAAGCGATATGGACAAGCCCAACAGGCTTTTCGTCCGAGCCGCCGCCGGGTCCCGCAACACCGGTCACTGCAATGCTGATGCCTGCGCGCGAATGCTTCAGCGCGCCTTCGGCCATGGCAATCGCCACTTCCTTCGAGACCGCGCCGACCTGACCGATCAGTTCCATCGGCACGCCGATCATTTCATTCTTGGCTTCATTGGAATAGGTGACAAAGCCACGATCGACCACATCGGACGAACCGGCAATGTCGGTCAAGGCGCCAGCAATCAGCCCGCCGGTGCAGGATTCCGCGGTCGCAATCATCAGACCAGCCTTGCGGCAGGCTTCCAGCACTGCGATTGCTTCTTTCTCTGCGACGAGTTCGCTCATTCCGGCACCTCGCCGGGATAAATGACGGTCGCCGTCGCAATGGCGGCAATGCCTTCACGGCGTCCGACAAAGCCGAGCTTTTCGTTGGTCGTGGCCTTGATCGATACGCGGTCGGCGGCAATGCCGAGCATATCGCAGAGCGCTTCCGTCATAGCGGCGCGATGTGGACCGACTTTTGGTGCTTCGCTGATCAGTGTCACATCGACATTGGCGATGCGCCCGCCAGCCTCGCGAACGATCTTGGCCGCATGTTCGATGAAGATGCGCGAGGCTGCGCCCTTCCATTGCGGGTCCGATGGCGGGAAATGCGTGCCGATATCGCCTGCGCCGCGCGTGGCGAGCAGGGCGTCGGTGAGGGCGTGAAGCGCCACATCGGCATCGGAATGGCCATTGAGCTTTGCTTCATGCGGGATTTTCACGCCGCAGAGCGTGACATGGTCGCCCGGCTCGAAGGAATGTACGTCATAGCCATTGCCCGTGCGAATATCCGGAAAGGCGGCGTGGTCTTGCCGCAGGCGCTTGTCTGCCATTTCGATGTCCTTTGCCCAGGTAAGCTTTGTATTGTCGGCCGAGCCTTCGATGATGCGCACGGCGAGGCCCTGCCATTCGGCAATGGCGGCATCGTCGGTGAAATCCGTGCGACGGATAGCGAAGGCTTTTTCATGTGCGTCGAGTATAGGCGCATAGGGAAATGTCTGCGGGGTCTGCGCCGCAAACAGACCGGCGCGGGGAACGGTGGTCTTGACTGTTCCGTCGATGGCCGATTGTTTCAGCGTATCTGAAACGGCCAGCGCGGGCAGAACGCCTTCCTCCGGTGTCAGATTGCCAACGATCCGTTCGAGCAGCCCCTGCGTGATGAAGGGGCGCACGCCGTCATGGATCATCACATAATGCGGCGCGTGGTCCTTGAGGGCGAAGAGCCCTAGTCGCGTGGATTCCTGCCGTGTCGGGCCACCAGTCACGACGATGACGTCTTCGTGGCTCTCCGGTACGGCGCGTTCATAAAGCAGGTGATCGTCGGGATGGATGACGACAACGATCTTGTCGACCAGCGGACAGTCGATAAAGGCGCGCAACGTCCGCGCGAGCACGGCTTCGCCGCCGATGCGCCGAAATTGCTTCGGCCCTTCGACGCTTTGCCCCGCCCGTTCGCCCCGGCCGGCTGCCACAATGACCGCTGCTGTTTTCGAAATGATCTTCGCCTTTGCCAAAGTTGGTCGCTTGGAAGCCGAATAATGCCTTGCATCGACAAATGCCAGACTGCAATTGATTTATTGCATATTCCAGAAGCATGCCTCCCAAAAGCGGAAGCTGCTTTCGGAGTAAAGATACGCATAAAAACAATAAGTTAAAGCGTACTTCTCAAATGCCGCAAAATGCAACGCTATCTGCGTGCTTTTCCTTGCGTTCAAAAGACGAACTGATTAAAGTGTGTGCGTTATGCATCATGCACATGAAATAGGCATTTATTTGTGACTTCTATCGATCAGCCCTTGGATATCCGTGGCGTGGTGCTCAAGAATCGCGTTTTTCTGGCGCCGATGTCTGGCGTCTCCGATTTGCCATTTCGCAAGCGCGCAGCTGCTGCCGGAGCGGGAATGGTCGTTTCGGAAATGGTCGCCAGCGCGGAACTTTGCAATCGTCACAAGGAAAGTCTGCTGCGCCTGTCGGGCGAAGGTCTGGGCACGCATGTGGTTCAGCTCGCCGGGCGTGAAGCGCATTGGATGGGCGAGGCCGCCAAGATCGCCGAAGGCGAGGGCGCGGATATCATCGATATCAATATGGGCTGCCCGGCCAAGAAAGTGACCGGAGGCTATTCGGGATCGGCGCTGATGCGCGATCTGGATCACGCCATGACGCTTGTCGAGGCGACTGTGGCTGCCGTGAAGGTGCCGGTCACGCTGAAGATGCGGCTTGGCTGGGACGAAAACAGCATCAATGCGCCGGAATTGGCCAAACGTGCCGAAGATGCGGGTATTGCAATGGTCACCGTGCATGGACGTACACGCTGCCAGTTCTATGAAGGTCATGCCGACTGGGACGCCATTCGCGCCGTGCGCGATGCAGTGAAAATTCCGCTCGTCGCCAATGGCGATGTGACGTCGCGTGAAGACGCTGAAGAGATTCGCCGCCGGTCCGGTGCGGATGCGGTGATGGTTGGACGGGCTACCTATGGACAGCCATGGCTGCCGGGTTTGATTGCGGGCAGTTCACCATCGGCGCAATCCGAAACAGAGATTATCGATTATATTATAATGCATTACGAAGATATGCTCGACCATTATGGTAGCAAAACGGGTATTCGCCATGCGCGCAAGCATCTTGGCTGGTATCTGGATCGTCATGCCGGAGAGGCTTTGACCTCAGCGGATAAGGCGGAAGTGATGACGCTGACCGATCCCGCAAAGGTTGTTGACGCGCTGCGCCGGATTTTTGCGACGCGGACGACTGATGCGCCAGAGTTGAAATCGGCGTTCAGAAAGGTCGCCTGATGCGCGAAAGAGAAGAAAAGGGCAGCATCCCTTCAGTTATTCTGGATGCGATCAGCCAGCCGGTCATTATGGTCGGGCCTGACAATCACATTGTCTATGCCAATCTGGACGGCGAGCAGTTTTTCCGCTCCGGTTCGTCCATCTTGGCGCGCAACCGGCTGGAGAGCTTTCTGCCTTTCGGCAGCCCGCTTCTGGCTCTTATCGATCAGGTTCGCGCCAGCCAGATGCCAGTCAATGAATATCGCGTCGATATTTCCTCGCCGCGTCTTGGTGCTGAACGCATTGTTGATCTTTATGTTGCGCCCGTCGTTGAAATGCCGGGCGCTGTGGTCATCCTGTTCAAGGAAAAGACCATGGCGGAAAAGATCGACCGCCAGATGACCCATCGCGGCGCGGCGCGTTCGGTTACCGGTCTTGCCTCGATGCTGGCGCATGAGATCAAGAACCCGCTATCGGGTATTCGCGGCGCGGCCCAGTTACTTGAGCAGGTGGTTGGCGATGAGGATCGTGCTTTGGCGCGGCTCATCACCGATGAAACCGACCGTATCGTGTCACTGGTGGACCGGATGGAGGTTTTCTCCGACGAACGACCCATCGAGCGCACCGCGGTGAATATTCACGCGGTTCTGGACCATGTGAAGGCCGTGGCGCGCAATGGTTTTGCCCGTCATATCCGTTTCTCGGAAGATTACGATCCGTCACTGCCGCCGGTTTTCGCCAATCGCGACCAACTTGTGCAGGTGTTTCTCAATCTGGTGAAGAACGCAGCTGAGGCCATTGGCGACCGCGACCACGGAGAAATTCTTCTCTCAACGGCCTATCGTCCGGGTATTCGCCTTCAGGTGCCAGGTGCGCGCGACCGCGTGGCGCTGCCGCTGGAATTCTGCGTGCACGACAATGGACCCGGCGTGCCGCAGGATATGCTGCCGCATCTCTTCGATCCGTTTGTGACGACCAAGACCAACGGTTCGGGCCTTGGATTGGCCCTGGTGGCAAAAATCATCGGCGATCATGGTGGCATCATCGAATGCGACAGCCATCCGTCGCGCACCACTTTTCGTATTCTTATGCCTGCCTGGAAAAGCTCGGATGTTGCTTCCCGGCCAAGCAAATTCACGACTGATTATACCGGAGACGATGCATGATAGCAGGACGCCCGACGGGTACCGTATTGGTGGCGGATGACGATGCGGCGATCCGCACTGTGCTCAATCAGGCACTCTCCCGGGCCGGTTACGATGTGCGAGTGACGTCGAATGCCGCGTCGTTGTGGCGTTGGGTGGCGGCAGGCGATGGCGATCTGGTGATCACTGACGTCATGATGCCGGACGAAAACGCTTTCGACCTGCTGCCGCGTATCAAGAAGATGCGGCCTGATCTGCCGATTGTGGTGATGAGCGCCCAGAACACGTTCATGACGGCCATTCGCGCCTCGGAAGCCGGCGCTTATGAATATCTGCCGAAACCGTTCGACCTGACGGAACTGATCAATATTGTCGGTCGCGCGTTGTCCGAACCAAAGCATAAGCCGATTGCCACGCTTCACGACGAGCCCGGCGAGAATATGCCGCTTGTCGGCCGTTCGCCTGCGATGCAGGAAATCTATCGCGTTCTGGCGCGTATGATGCAGACCGACCTGACCATGATGGTGACCGGCGAATCCGGTACCGGCAAGGAGCTGGTCGCCCGCGCGCTGCATGAATATGGCCGCCGCCGCAAGGGACCATTCGTTGCGATCAATATGGCTGCCATCCCGCGCGATCTGATCGAATCGGAACTGTTTGGCCACGAGAAGGGCGCGTTCACGGGCGCACAGAATCGCTCGAGCGGCCGCTTCGAACAGGCCAATGGCGGCACGCTCTTCCTCGATGAAATCGGCGATATGCCGATGGAAGCGCAAACCCGCCTGCTTCGCGTGTTGCAGCAGGGCGAATATATGACAGTCGGCGGACGCACGCCCATCAAGACCGACGTGCGCATTGTGGCGGCGACCAACAAGGATTTGCGCCAGCTGATTGCTCAGGGCCTCTTCCGCGAAGACCTCTATTACCGTTTGAATGTGGTGCCGTTGCGGCTGCCGCCGCTACGTGAGCGCAGTGAGGACGTGCCCGATCTGGTGCGTCATTTCTTCAAGCGCGCTGCTGAAGAAGGCTTGCCTGAAAAGCGCATTACCAATGCCGGTCTCGACATGATGCGCCGCTATCCATGGCCGGGCAATGTGCGCGAACTGGAAAATCTGGTGCGCAGGTTGGCGGCGCTCTATCCGCAGGAAGAAATCTCGCCGGAAATCATCGAAACCGAACTGAAGGCGGAACTGTCGAAGCCCGACACGATTCCAGCGGTAACGGGCGATGCGGAGAATGTCACGATCTCGCAAGCGGTCGAGCAAAACATGCAGCGTTATTTCGCTTCATTCGGTGCCGACTTGCCGCCACCGGGGCTTTATCACCGTGTGCTGGCTGAGCTTGAATATCCGCTGATCCTAGCCTGCCTGACGGCAACGCGCGGCAACCAGATCAAGGCAGCGGATCTACTTGGCCTCAACCGCAATACACTGCGCAAGAAAATCCGCGAGCTCGGCGTGAATATTTATCGCGGCGGCAAGGGAAACTAAGTCCGTTCGCTGATCTTTACGTTGTGATTTATTATATTTGCTCTTGTTAGAGCCACCGTCGCCTCGACGTGGGAAGCGGCGATGGCATTTCCATTCAGATCGACCGCGTGTTAATGCCGGATCGGCTTCTTAACAGGCTTTCTGACAGGCTTTTTCGCGCGTTTTTTAGGCGCTGGCTTTTTTGCCTTAGCCTTTTTGATTACCTTGACCTGATGGACAAGACCGGAGGAAATGTGGCTTTGGGCAGCAAATGCAGTGGGAGCGGCAAGAAAGGAAAGCGCGATTGCTGCGGCAAAGATTTTCTTCATAATCAGTATCCTCATTGATTTCAGTAAATCAATAATACATCTACAGATTGTTCTGTTTGGGGCTAAATTGTAAATGAATGTTTCTATATGGGTATTTCGTCTATATTTCCGATACTGATAAATGAAATATAGCCTGTTTTGAAAACGCGAAAATATTTCGTCATCCATCAATCGAATCAAATATCGGAAAAATCAGCCGGAAGTATCTCTGATGAGGTAGTATTTCTTTGCTGAGACGAATTACCAATGACACGATGCGCAAATTCGTTAGGGATTCGACGGTTAGTACTGTAACGCAGCTAAATGGCGTTCATGAAAAATATGGCGATGACCATCAGAATAAATGAAAGCCCAAATGCGAATAATGCAATGTCGAATAGAAACATTGGTAAGTATCAACTCGTTTGGTCGTGAGCAGGTGTTTCGTCGCGACGACGGTCTTTCCTTAATTTCACGATGTGGAGCGAGAGACACGAGTGTGTAGAAACCGTGCCTCTCGCGGGGGCGGGCAATTGCTTAGGCTGCCCGGCGCTGGCCATATCGCCTAGGTGTTTTAGCTGCAACTTTTAAACGCAATGCGTGTGCCGTATTGGGTCAGAACCGGATATCTCGGCGTGATTAGACAAGGCATGAGCCGGCATTTGCCATTTGCATTCCTATCTTGTTCTCGCCCACATTAGAGAACTGTTGAGGAAAGGGGCTGGAGTGCCCGCAGATCGCTGAAGCAGACGCCGAGATGTCATAAGGTGAGGGGGCGTTTCAGGTTCGCCAGTAGAATCCATGGCCAGCTTGTGACGCAAAGTGAGAGACAGTTCCGAATCGGAACTCGTTCAACTGCCTGAAAATAAATGGAAATATCTCTTGCCAGAGAAAATAATGGTGCCCCCAGAGAGACTCGAACTCCCGACCCCCTGATTACAAATCAGGTGCTCTACCAACTGAGCTATAAGGGCACTTCACGATACAGTGTGTATCGAACCGCTTTTGGTTGCAAATCGCTTCCGTTATACGGTCTGCGCTCGATTAGCATAAATGACGCGTCTGTAAAACGAAAAATCATCGCAAAGAGGTCATGGCAACAGGGTTTTTCATGTGATAGCCAATAGACCGCGATGAGGACATGGCAAACTTATCAGGGTTGAGCCGGGGAGCGAGACAGTAGACATGAACGACAAATCACTCGCGCTTCATTTTCTCTCGTCCGGGACCGAAGAATCACTCGCGGCCCAGAAAGATCTTGTGAATCGCTACGGGCATGTGTCGGGCGAAGATGCCGACATTATTGTTGCGCTCGGTGGTGATGGCACCATGCTTCAGGCACTGCGGGATTTCATGAATAGCGGTACACCGATTTATGGCATGAACCGCGGGTCTGTTGGCTTTCTGATGAATGAGTTCAGTGTTGATAATCTGTGCGAGCGCATTCTGGCCGCGCAGATGGAAACAATCCGCCCGCTTGTGATGATTGCAGAGACCGAAAATTCTGCTCCGGTCGAGGCGCTTGCAATCAATGAAGTCTCATTGTTCCGCCAGTCCTATCAGGCGGCGAAGGTGCGCATAACCATTGATGGTAAAGTCCGGCTGGAAGAATTGGTCTGTGACGGCGTGATGGTTGCGACGCCTGCTGGCTCAACGGCCTACAATCTCTCGGCGCAAGGGCCGATTCTGCCATTGGAAGCGCCGCTTCTGGCGCTGACGCCGGTCAGTCCCTTCCGCCCGCGTCGCTGGGGTGGTGCATTGCTGCCCAAGCATGTGACCGTTCGCATGGATTTGCTGGAAACGGAAAAGCGTCCGGTCAATGCCGTTGCCGACAATAATGAGGTGAAGTCCGTAACTTCGGTTACGGTACGCGAGGCGCCGAACAGTCAGGTGGCTATTCTGTTTGATAAGAACCACTCCTGGGACGAGCGAATTCTGACAGAACAATTCCGGCATTGATCTGAATAGTCGACAGGTTTTCGAGTAAGATTACGCACAAGCAAAGTTGTCAAACTACCGTGGCTGACAATCCTCTAATTGTCATCAATTTGATTTAATTCGATTAGAAAAGACGTAGATTGGCGTCATTTGTCGTTATCAGCAGGAATATCAAAGCAATTTGATATCGGATGTTGGTATTTTGGTTGACTTTTGCACGCTGCGGACGTAGGCGATGCTGCAAGAAAACGCTAGATGCGTTGCAGACGCCTTTTCTGCTTTGGTTCCTGCGCCGGATGACGCGGCTGCAATGACAGGATGGGCGGAACACGTTTCCGAACCAGAGAGCTGCGCCTCCATTGACGACATTTGCCGAACTCGGTCTTTCCCCGAAAGTGCTTGCTGCTGTAGAAGCGGCTGGATACACCGCGCCCACACCTATTCAGGCAGGCGCTATACCGCCCGCGCTCGAGCGCAAGGATGTGCTTGGTATCGCCCAGACGGGAACGGGCAAGACGGCTTCTTTCGTTCTGCCGATGCTGACGCTGCTGGAAAAGGGCCGGGCTCGCGCCCGCATGCCGCGCACGCTCATTCTTGAGCCGACCCGTGAGCTTGCTGCGCAGGTTGAAGAGAATTTCGTCAAATACGGCGTCAATCACCGCCTCAATGTTGCTCTGCTGATCGGCGGCGTTTCGTTCGACGAGCAAGAGCGCAAGCTTGAGCGCGGCGCAGACGTTCTCATCGCCACGCCGGGCCGTCTTCTCGACCATTTCGAACGCGGCAAGCTGCTTTTGACCGGCGTTGAAATTCTGGTCATCGATGAAGCCGACCGTATGCTCGACATGGGCTTCATTCCGGATATCGAACGCATCTGCAAGCTGATTCCGTTCACGCGTCAGACGCTGTTCTTCTCGGCGACCATGCCGCCGGAAATCACCAAGCTAACCGAGCAGTTCCTGCATTCGCCAACGCGTGTCGAAGTGGCCAAGGCTTCGTCCACGGCAAAGACCGTGACACAGCGTCTGGTCAAGTCGAGCAGGAAAGATTGGGACAAGCGCGCTGCCCTGCGCGATCTCATCCGCGCCGAAGGCGACACGCTCAAGAATGCGATCATCTTCTGCAATCGCAAGAAGGATGTGTCGGAATTGTTCCGTTCGCTGGTGCGTCATGAGTTCAACGCCGGTGCATTGCACGGCGATATGGACCAGCGCGCCCGCATGACGATGTTGGCCAACTTCAAGGAAGGCAAGCTGCAACTGCTGGTCGCTTCCGATGTGGCAGCACGCGGCCTCGACATTCCGGATGTCAGCCACGTCTTCAATTTCGACGTTCCGATCCATTCGGAAGACTATGTCCACCGCATTGGCCGCACGGGTCGCGCTGGCCGCTCCGGCAAGGCGTTCACGATCGTCACGCCATCGGACACAAAATATCTTGCCGCTATTGAGAACATGATCGGCGAGAAGATTGAATGGGTCGATGGCGATCTGTCCACGCTTGCACCGTCCGACGAGGCTGACGATCAGCCGCGCAAGGGCAAGAATGCGCGCGGCAAGGGCAAAGACTCGCAAAGAGATAACAAGGGTAAAGATAAGGGGCGGGACAAGAGCATGGACAAGCCAAAGGAAAAGGTAGCTTCGACCGAAGCGCTCGATCCGGCGGAACAGCCGCAGCCCGTTATCGAAACCCACGACCGCCGCGATGCGATCCGCGCTTCCAACGACGAACGTCGTGGCAAGCCGCAGCACGACCAGCATAAGCGCCGCCGTGATCGCGATGATGATGGTCCGTCGCCTGTTGGTTTTGGCAACGACATTCCTGCTTTCATGCTCATTCCAACGGGCATGTAAGCGGAAAGCACTGTTAGATTTATTATTCGGCCGTGGGGGATCGCTTCGCGGCCGATTTCTTTTGGGGTTTGGACTGACCGCTGCGTAGAGCCGCTTCATAGGCGAGGCGGGCCCATTCGGTCATGATTTCAGGATCATCGAAGGCTTCGCTCGGCACGCTCCAATAGGGCATGCCAATGGGATCGCCGCCCTTGCGTCCTTCATAGGTCCATTGCACCGATCCGGCGTCGATAAAACGCGGGATGGTCAATTCGTCGGCTTTGAAAAGCAGTTCATCGCGAACGACAAGCGCGAAGATCAGTCCCTGATGATAAATGCCTTTGCCGCCGAACATGCGACGGATGGTGACCGGGCCGAAATCCTGCAACAAATCGCGGAGGGTTTCGTCATCCATTGGGGAGATTCCTTCGGAAGACTATCCTCGTGGATCAGGTCAGGCCGCGCCCTGCATCTGGCGAAGGCTTTCTGCCGAGGCAGGGGTCAGTTCAACCGATTCACCGCAGCCGCAGGCAGAGGTCTGGTTCGGGTTGTTGAACACGAAACCGGTGCGGAGCGTCGTCACTTCGAAATCCATCTGGGTTCCGAGCAGGAAAAGAACGGCTTCCGGGGCGATAAAGACCTTGGCGCCATCTTTCTCGGCAACATCATCACCGGCTTTCGCTTCGCTGGCGACATCGATGGTATATTCCATGCCCGCGCAGCCGCCTTTTTTCACGCCGACACGAATGCCCAGCGCGCCTTCGCGCGACTCAACAATTTCGCGAACGCGATTTGCTGCGGCTTCGGTTAGCGTCATGACTGCGAAACGGCCCATGGTTCTTCTCTTCCGGTGCTATGCAGTGGCCTTGAGGCTGTGGCTTCACGGGCGAGAATCAACCAATCTCGTGTGAAACCAGCGAGTTTCAAACCTCGCTGCCACGTTTTCACTATAGTTAGTGTTGTAACATCATTACCGCAAGACACCAAATCGAGAGCGCAGGCCGCGTGTCCGGCTGGCGGGTATTGGGGAAAGAGGAGGTATAAATGTCGATTGATCGGATGAAATCTCTGAGGCTGGCTGTTTTCGTGAGCGCGCTCGGCCTGTCCGTTGCTCTCCCGCAAGCCTATGCACAGGAAGCGCCCAAGCCTGCCGCGAAGGAAGCGCAGAAGCCTGCATCGAAGGAAAGCGCTGAACCGACGGCACAGAAAAAGCCTGAAGCCGAGAAAAAGGATCAGGCTGAGGAAACAAAAGCGCCTGTAGAAGAGACAAAGCCGTCTGAACAGACGCAGGACGCGGCCAATGGCGTTACCGTGCCGGAATATCACGATGACCGATCCTCGCCGCAGGCGCTGATCGAATCCTATTATAATGCGATCAACCGCAAGGAATATACGCGCGCTTACGGTTATTACTCGGAAGAAGGGCGGGAACCCGATTTCAAGACCTTCGTGAAGGGCTATGAGAATACCAAGAGCGTCAAGGTCGCCTTGCGCAAAACCGAGCCGGACCCGGGTGCAGGCCAGATTTACTGGAGCCAGCCGCTAGCTATTGAAGCCGAGAGCAATGATGGCAAGAAAGAAGTCTTCGGCGGTTGCTACACGATTCACCTTACCAATCCCGCCATGCAGGAAGAGCCGCCATTCAAGCCGATTGAGATCATGACCGGATCGTTGAGCAAATCGGAACTGGAGCTTGAAAAGAGCGTGCCGGAAGCCTGTGAAGCCCCGTAATCTTCCGAAGGCGACCTGATTTTCTGGTCGCCTCTTTGGGAATGATCACCGGAACAGCACTGTTCAGAGAAAGCATTTTTAGCGCTTGACCTTACCACGATGGAAAGGTGCATGGTGCTTTTGGTTGGAGCTATTGTCTTGAGGTGAAATCTCGAAAATCGCTCTATCTCTTTGTTTATAAACATTTCCAGCCCGTATCGGTGCGTTTTTCTGGAAATGTTCAGGTGTGGAGTCAGTCAATGATGAAGTTTTCCGTTCCCAAGATGAAATGCGGCGGCTGCGCCGACAGTGTGACTGCCGCTCTGCGTAAGCTCGATGCGACAGCGCCGATTGAAATCGACCTCGACGCCAAGGAAGTCGAATTTGGTGGCAATGCATCCAGAGATGCGGTTGTTTCCGCGCTGGCGGCTGCGGGTTATCCGGCTGCAAACGCTCAATAATGTGATTTTGCGGGTGCTTGCGCCAATGCAAAGCAGGATGTACGTGCCGGGAAGCCTCGCTTTCCGGCATTTTCTTTCCGTAACGGGAGCCGGACCGCAAAGGTTCATTCCGGTGAGTTCAAGTGCCGCAAATGCGGGTGTTTCGCAGCTGTTTCATTGACTGCACTGGCGATTTTTGCCACATCAACGGCAAATCTCGTTTATGGTGCACTCGCAGCGAGGTTTGGACCAACGCTGCGGAGTGCTTTGTGATATGAAACATCGCGTTAGGCGATAATGAAGGGTTGAGGGCTATGGCAGCCGATTTCCAGGATCTTCGCACAAAGATGGTCGACAATCAGATCCGTACGACGGACGTAACCGATCTGACGGTTATCGACGCTTTCCTGGCCGTTCCGCGGGAAGCCTTTGTGCCGACCGTCCGTCAGGCAGTTGCCTATATTGACGAAGATCAGCCGCTCGAAGCCGAAGGTGGCGCGCCGCGCTATCTCATGGAACCGTCGCCTTTCGCAAAGCTCATCCAGCTTGCCCGCGTAAACAAGAACGATGTCGTGCTCGATATCGGCTGCGGCACGGGTTATTCCTCGGCCATTCTTTCGCATCTGGCTGGTTCGGTGATCGGTCTTGAAAGTGATTCTGCGCTTTCTGCCGCTGCGACCGCTCGTCTTGCCGAGCTAGGCTATGACAATGTTGTGATTGTTTCTGGAGATATGCACGCCGGCTATCCGTCGGAAGCTCCTTACGATGTCATCATGATCGAAGGCGGTGTGGATTTCGTTCCCGACACCTTGTTCGCGCAGTTGAAGGAAGGCGGACGTCTCGTCGCCGTCGAAGGCCGTGGAAACGCTTCGGTTGCCCGGATTTATGTTAAAGAAAATGGTGTTGCATCGGGGCGAATTGCGTTCAACACTGCGGTGCGCCCACTTCCGGGATTCGAGCGGATTCCTCAGTTCGAATTCTAATTTTCGGGATTGGTACAATTCTGCAACGCTGCGGAATTTCTTTGTGCATGCTCTGGGCGGGGCGATGGAAATAACCGATTTTAAAGGTTATTTAAGGTTGCCCGAACTGATTGGTTCGATTTACTGAATTTGGCTATTCTTAAGATGAGGTACCCGGTGTTCAAAACGTACAAAGGACTGGTCGCAGCGGCAGCATTGTTGGCCGGCACCGTTTTATCGGGGCAGTCCGCCTGGTCTGAAAACCTCTCCGGTGCTCTGGTCAAGGCTTATAAGAATAACGCTACGCTTAATTCTTCACGCGCAGGTGTGCGCGTTCAGGACGAAAACGTGGCTATCGCCAAGTCGAATTACCGTCCGCAGATTACCGGTACGTATGATGTAAGCCGCAGTCGCGCGCCGACGAGCGGTTACCGCACCAGCGGCACGGTCGGCATCCAGCTGAACCAGATGCTGTTCGACGGTTTCCAGACCAAGAACAACGTCGCTGCAGCAGAAACGCAGGTTTTTGCGCAGCGCGAGAATATGCGCAACGACGAGCAGAACACGCTTTATAGCGCTGTCGCTGCCTATATGGGCGTTTACCAGAATCGTCAGATCGCAGTGCTTCGCGAGAAGAATCTGGCTGCGATGAATGAACAGGTGCGTGCAGCCCGTGCGCGTCTGGATGTTGGTGAAGGCACGCGCACAGACGTTGCACAGGCCGAAGCCAGCCGTTCGACCGCTGTTGCCGAACTGAACAGCGCTCGTGCCAACGTCAAGTCGGCTGAGGCAACCTATATCCGCATCGTCGGTGCACAGCCGGACCGGCTTGCCGCTGCCGCTGCTGCGAAGAACCTGCCGAAGTCGCCGAACGAAGCTTACGCTATCGCACAGGCCGGACACCCGGGCATTCTCGCAACGCAGTATGCTGTCAACGCTGCAGGCTACAATGTGAAGGCCAAGGAAGGCGCAATGCTGCCGACCGTTGGTCTGTCGGCTGGCGCCAGCCGTCTGGATACCTTTGCTGGTCTGGATACGGGTGATGGCAATTCCGCTTCGGTCGGTATCGGCGTGACCATTCCGATTTATACGGGTGGCCGCACCTCGGCGCAGATTCGCCAGTCCAAGGAACAGCTTGGACAGGCACGGATTGAAGTCGATGTCGTACGCGATCAGGTTCGTGAAGCCATTGGTTCGGCATGGTCGCAGCTTGAAGCTGCCCGCGCTTCGGTCAAGGCAAACCGCGATGGTATCGCCGCTGCCCAGCTCGCACTGGATGGCGTGATCGAAGAACGCAAGGTTGGTCAGCGCACCACGCTGGACGTGTTGAACGCCCAGAACGATCTGACCGCTGCCGAAATCACTCTCGTCCAGTCGGAGCATGATGTGGTTGTCGCCAGCTATGCGCTTCTCAATGCGACGGGCCGCATGACCTCCAAGCAGATGGGCCTTCAGGTGGCTGAATATAAGCCTGAAGAACACTACGACGCCGTCAAGGACAAGTGGTTCGGTCTGCGCACGCCGGATGGTCGCTAATCAGCGAGAATTTCAGATTGAACGGCGCCTTCGGGCGCCGTTTTCGTTTGGCGACGATTCGCTGGCGGTTGCGGCTAATCCTTAACAAAATGATAAAGCTGTGGGTTGAATTGCGCAGCGTTCTTGCGGGGATTCTCAAATCGCCGAACGTCCGGTACCCTTAATTCATTGATTCTCTGTCCTTTGCAGGATGCGGCTTTGGAAGCTACGGAAGGTTTTTCCGCGCGAAACCAGCCTCTCCACACAGAGAAGGAGAACTATGTGCGGCCCTGCGGGCGCGCATTGCTCTATTCTGAAATAGGGAAGATGGACAGCTATGGCACAGACATCCAGCGCATCACGCGAACCGTCCATGGAAGAGATTCTCGCTTCCATTCGGCGCATTATCGAAGACAGCGATGTTAGCCGCCACCCTGTGTCCACGTCGGCGAATTTTCCGTTGCGCGGCGAGGTGGCTGAATTCCGTCGCCCAACGCCCGCACAGGAACAGCCTGCAGCGGAAGCACCAGTTTCAAGACCGGCTGAGAAGCCGGCCATGATGCGCGATATCCTCAAGGACGAGCCAGTCTTGCGCGGACCGATTGACGAGCCGGTGAAAGCTGCGCCCGCATTCGAACCGGAAATCGAAGAGGAAGAAGAGGACATTGTCCTCGACGCGCAAAATGATGACCGGCGTGCAGTTGAAGTGCAGCAGGCAGCGTCCGCCGCAATTGCGCCCGAAACTGCGACTGAGGACAATTCCATGGAAGCGCTTGACCGTTCGCTTGAGGACGGAATTGCCGAAGCCATTGAAGAGTTACTTGAGCCTGATCTGGACGAGCCCGTCGAGGCGTATGTTGAACCGGTTGTGGAAGCAGCTCCGGAAGCACCGGTCGCTAGCACGGCTCCGGCAGCGCCCATATCCGAACCACTGGCAAATGCGACCGTGGCTCCCCATATTCTGTCACAAGTGGCAGAACGCCAGGTGGCCGCAGCTTTTCAGGATCTGAGCCACGTCGTGCGTGCAGAGCCGCGTCGTTCGTTTGACGATATCGCAGCCGAGATTTTGCGTCCCATGTTGCAGGATTGGCTGGACAACAATCTGCCGACCCTTGTGGAGCGGCTTGTTCGCGAAGAAATCGAACGAGTGGTGCGCGGCGACCGATAATCGACGTGTTGCCTGAATAAAACGGCCTTTGAGTTCAAAAGCCCGTCTGTCTCGCAGGCGGGTTTTCACTTTTAAAGTGATTTATCACCCGTTTGTTGTTATTGAGCGCTCAATCCTTTCATTGCGCAAAAAGACCGGATAATTCCATGCTTGAGAAGACTTATGACGCCGCGGCCATAGAGCCGAAAATTGCCGAACGCTGGGAAGAAGCAGGGGCATTTAAAGCGGGAGCAGGAGCGAAGCCAGGAGCCGATCCTTTTGCCGTGGTCATTCCGCCGCCGAATGTAACCGGATCACTGCATATGGGCCACGCGCTCAACAACACGATCCAGGACATCATGGTTCGTTTTGAACGCATGCGCGGCAAGAATGTGCTGTGGCAGCCGGGCATGGACCATGCCGGTATCGCAACCCAGATGGTTGTCGAGCGTCAGCTTGCCGAGCGGAAGGAGCCGAACCGTCATGCCATGGGCCGCGAGAAGTTCATCGAGCGAATCTGGCAGTGGAAATCCGAATCCGGCGGCATGATCTCCAATCAGCTGCGTCGCCTTGGCGCGTCGTGCGACTGGTCGCGCGAACGCTTCACCATGGACGAAGGCCTGTCGCGCGCTGTTCTGGAAGTTTTCGTCTCGCTCTATAAGCAGGGCTTGATCTATCGCGACAAGCGTCTGGTCAACTGGGACCCGAAGCTGCTGACCGCTATCTCTGATATCGAAGTCGAATCCCGCGAGACGAAAGGCCATCTCTGGCACTTCCGCTATCCGCTGGAAAATGTGCCCTTCGATTCAGAAGACCCGCACACTTATATCGTTGTTGCAACGACTCGCCCTGAAACCATGCTGGGCGATACAGGTGTTGCTGTTAATCCGAAGGATGAGCGCTATCACGCTCTCGTTGGTAACGATGTCGTTCTGCCGCTGGTTGGCCGTCATATTCCGATTGTTGCCGATGATTACGCCGATCCGGAAGCCGGTTCTGGCGCGGTCAAGATCACGCCTGCTCACGACTTCAACGACTTTGAAGTCGGCAAGCGCAATGATCTGCGCGCAATCAATATTCTGACGCCGGCAGCGGCCGTCACGCTGAAAGACAATATCGACTTCCTTGAAGGCCTCCAGCTGACGCCGGAATTGAAGGCGCTGATTGCCGAGCTGGACGGGCAAGATCGCTTTGCTGTTCGCAAGCGCATTGTCGAACTGATGGACGAGCGCGGCTATCTAGAAAAGATCGAGGATCACACTCACGCCGTTCCGCATGGTGATCGCGGTGGCGTGCCGATCGAGCCTTATCTGACTGACCAGTGGTATGTGAATGCAGCCGAAATGGCGAAGCCAGCCATGGCCGCTGTTCGCGACGGTCGCACGCAGATCGTGCCGAAGAACTGGGAAAAGACCTATTTCGACTGGATGGAAAACATCCAGCCTTGGTGCGTTTCGCGTCAGCTCTGGTGGGGACATCAGATTCCAGCTTGGTACGGCCCCGATGGCAAGTGCTTTGTCGAGAAGAGTGAGGCGGAAGCCAAGGCCGCAGCAAAGGCGCATTACGGCGAAGACGTTGCGCTCGAACGCGATACCGACGTTCTGGACACGTGGTTCTCATCGGGCCTTTGGCCGTTCTCGACGCTCGGCTGGCCTGACAAGACCCCGGAACTCGCAACCTATTACCCGACCAGCGTTCTGGTGACCGGTTTCGACATTCTGTTTTTCTGGGTTGCCCGCATGATGATGATGGGCCTCCACTTCATGGAGGAAATCCCGTTCCATACGGTCTATCTGCATGCGCTTGTTCGTGACAAGCACGGCGCAAAGATGTCGAAGTCCAAGGGCAATGTTATCGACCCGCTGGAGCTGATGGACGAATATGGCGCAGATGCGCTGCGTTTCACGCTGGCCATCATGGCCGCGCAGGGCCGTGACGTTAAGCTCGATCCGGCACGTATTGCAGGCTATCGCAATTTCGGCACCAAGCTCTGGAATGCGACGCGTTTTGCGCAGATGAATGGCGTCAAGCTTGATGCGGATTTCCGTCCGGAGAACGCAAAGCTTGCGGTCAATCGCTGGATCCTGACCGAACTGACCAAGGCGACGCGCGCCGTTACCGAGGGCATTGCCAATTACCGTTTCAATGAAGCGGCTGGTGCGGCCTATCGCTTTGTCTGGAACCAGTTTTGCGACTGGTATCTGGAATTGCTCAAGCCGATCTTCATGGGCGACGATGAAGCGGCAAAAGCCGAAGCCCAGGCAACGGCTGCTTACTGTCTGGATCAGATCTACAAGATGCTGCATCCGTTCATGCCGTTCATGACGGAAGAACTCTGGTCGCTGACGGCTGGCGAAGGCAAGACGCGCGACACGGTTCTGGCACTGGCTGATTGGCCGGAGCTTTCCTTCGCAGATGAAGATGCGGCTGCCGACATCAACTGGCTGGTTGATCTCGTCACGGGTATCCGTTCGGTGCGCGCGGAAATGAACGTCCCGGCTGGTGCCGTAGCGCCGGTTGTCGTTCTTGAGGCCAATGCAACGACTACGGAGCGCTTTGAACGTCACGACGCTGCGATCAAGCGTCTGGCTCGCGTTGAAAGCGTGGCCTTCGAAGCGCAGGCCCCGAAGGGCGCTGCACAGATGCTGCTCGGCGAAGCGACGATCTGCATTCCGCTCGGCAAACTGATCGATCTCAAGGCTGAATCGGCACGTCTCGCCAAGGAAGCTGGCAAGATTGCTGCTGATATCGACCGGATCGAGAAGAAGCTTTCGAACGAGAAGTTCGTCGCCAACGCCAAGGAAGAGGTCGTGGAAGCCGAACGCGAGCGCCTGGCTGAACTTAAGGAAGCCGCCGAACGGGTTGCTACGGCGGAATCACGCATCCGTGACGCGGGTTGATTTGACCCGTTCCGTAACGTAAGAGAAGTGCGAATCACACACCCGGCAGTGCACGCTGCCGGGTGTTTTTGTCTCGCTTATCCCGGAAAGGTTGCGTTTCAAGGGGCTTGAACGCCAATCGAACCAGCGTTTCGATTGTTTTTTGATGTTGTTGCGCTTTCGCAACAAAGCTAAAATTTGGCCAAAAAAGGGCCAATTTGGGCAAATTTCCGGCCACTATTTGTCGGAATATTTCCGGCAGACATAAAAATCCAACACATTTTAGGCATTTTTGATGTGGCCGCTCTAAGCAAGCAACTGGCCCGCGAATGATTGGATATTGCAGGTCTATTTCATCCTGTTTTACGTTTGCGTCAACGTTAATGCCGTTGCTATCTGGGAGGACATTTATGAGCGGACGCGGCTTAAAAATAGGGGGAATTGCGGCGGTACTGCTTGGGAGCGCGGTTGTCGCTCATGCAGGTGGTTTTGAACGCAGCTCGCAGGATTTCGATATTCTGTTCGAACAGGGAAATGCTGTCGATGCGTCCGGCACCTTTGTCGCTCCGCAACGTAAGCTGAAAGATATCCGTGGCTCGGCCATCAGCGGTATGACTGGCGGCATCAATCCCGCGACGGGGCGTCCTTTTGAGACGAGCGTTGATGAGGCGAAGAGCTACTGGGTGCCGAAACTGTCGGCCAAGTTCGATCTGACCACTGATCTTGCCTGCGCTGCGCAATATCGCCAGCCATGGGGCATCAGCACGGATGTCGGCATTGATACGGTCCGTTCTTACACCGCTATCGAACAGAAGATCTCGTCGAACGACTACGGCCTGAACTGTTCTTATCGTTTCGCTGCAGGCGAAAAGGGTTATTTCCGTCTTCTCGGTGGCGTGAGCTATCAGGAATTGCACGGCGAACAGACCAAGATGATCCCGGGCTTGCCTCAGGGTAATCCCTACGGCATTCCGGCAGGTCCATTTCGCGTCGGCTCGCTGGACGTAGATGACCATGCCTTTGGCTGGCGTCTCGGTGCAGCCTATGAAATTCCTGAATATGCTGTTCGCGCCAGCGTCGTTTATCAGTCCAAGATCAACTATGATCTGGAAGGCACCGTTGATAATCTGGTTCTGAATCCAATCACTGGCCAGAGCATTCCAATCAATGTGGGCAGCGACGTTTCGACCCCGCAGTCGGTTGAGTTCAAGTTCCAGACTGGTATCGCGCCAGATTGGCTCGCTTTTGGTTCGGTCAAGTGGACCGATTGGTCCAGCATTGAGGCCGTCAATTTTGTCGCATCCGATAGCAAGGTTCTTCCGACTGGTACCAAGGTCACCAGCTTGAACCTTTATTATCAGGATGGCTGGACTGTGAGCGGCGGCGTTGGCCACAAACTGAACGACCAGTGGTCAGTTGCAGGAACTGTGACCTGGGACCGCGGCACGAGCACTGGCCTGACCTCGCAGACCGACATCTGGCTGTTTGGCCTCGGCACCAACTATAAGCCGAACGATCAGTTTGAAGTTCGTCTGGCTGGTGCTGCTGGCTGGCTGACTTCGGGCGAAATCGACGACACGGTTGTCAATAATGAGCTCAGCCTGCTCGGTTCGAAGGGTACCTTCGGTAACGATTTCGTCGGTGGTCTCTCGCTGACGGCAAAGGTCAAGTTCTGATCGAACTGATCAAGTCTATATCAAGAAAAGCCCGGCTGCGATGCCGGGCTTTTTTCTTTTGAATATGTCAGGTGGTGACTACTTCTGCTCCAGACGAGCCAGCAGCGAAGACGTATCCCAGCGATTGCCGCCGATCTTCTGCACTTCCTTGTAGAACTGGTCGACAAGCGCTGTGACAGGCAGAAGCGCGCCATTGCGATCTGCTTCGTCGAGGCAAATCCCCAGATCCTTGCGCATCCAGTCGACAGCGAAGCCGAAATCATATTTGCCCTGGTTCATCGTGCCCGAGCGGTTTTCCATCTGCCAGGAACCGGCAGCGCCCTTGGAGATGACTGCGATGAGCTTTTCGATATCAAGGCCAGCCTTCTTGCCAAAATGAATGCCCTCGGCCAGCCCCTGAACGAGACCGGCGATGCAAATCTGGTTCACCATCTTGGCAAGCTGACCAGAACCGACCGGACCCATCAGGCCTACAGATCGTGCATAGGCATCGATAATCGGCTTGGCTCGCTCGAAGACGGCTTCGCTGGCGCCAACCATCACGGTCAGTACGCCGTTTTCTGCGCCAGCCTGACCACCCGAAACCGGTGCATCAATGAAGTGAATTCCACGCATCTGCGCTTCTTCCGAAAGCTCACGCGCAACTTCGGCAGAGGCCGTCGTATTGTCGATGAAGATCGCATCCTTTTTCATTGTCGAAAAAGCACCGTCCGCGCCGATGGTGACAGAACGCAGGTCGTCGTCATTGCCGACGCAGGCGAATACATAATCCGCATCGCGCACTGCCTCTGCGGGCGTGGCCGCGAAGCTGCCACCAAATTCTTTCGCCCATTTTTCCGCCTTGGCTGTCGTGCGGTTAAAAACCGTAACGTCGTGGCCACCCTTGTTCTTCAGGTGCCCAGCCATCGGGTAGCCCATCACGCCCAGGCCGAGAAAGGCTACTTTTGCAGTGGTCGTCATTCGTTCATTCCTCTGGATAGATTATGGACCGTATGATCAGGTGAGGGGTGTCATCACAGCCGAACGGTAGGCAGGGCGCTCTTTCAGCCGCTCATACCAGTTTTCCAGCTGCGGAAGGGAAGGACGTTCGATGGGGAACTCGAACCAGGCATAGGCATAGCAGGCAACCGGAATGTCGCCGATGCCGAACTCTTCTCCAGAGAACCAGGGCGAATGGTCCAACCCGCTATTGGCAATCGTCATGGAACGCGCAAGGCCATCGAGACCCCGTTGCAGGATTTCCGGATCACGCTTGTCTACGGGCAGGCGGATCATATGCTTCATGACATTGCTGAAATCGGTGTAGAGCGTATTGGAGGCCCAATCCATCCACTTTTCCGCCTGTGCGCGCTTGGCCGGATTTTCGATCCACAGGCTGTCCTTGCCATATGTCGCCGCCAGATAGCGCGTGATGACATTCGATTCCCACAGCACGGTTTCGCCGTCTTCGACAAGCGGAATAAGTCCGTTGGGATTACGTGCGAGGAAGGTCGGGTCATCCAACCCGCCAAACTGACCGCCAACGTCGAATTGTTCGTAATCAAGGCCAAGTTCCTGCGCTATCCAGAGCGCTTTCTTGACGTTGGTGGAATTGGTGCGACCCCAGATTTTCAGCATGATATTGCCCATTGCTATGGTTCAGGAATTGGATGCGCCCACCTTTTGGCGAAGGCACACACCAGTTGCTTATTTTAACGCACATCTCGTCCGAAGACCGTTGCACACTTTTCGGCATGTGCTCCAGTTTAAACAGATAGCCCCCAGAAGCTGCAAGGCTGCCGGGGGCTAATTCAGAACGTTCTCATTAAATCAGCGAACAAGATGTCGTGTCAGCCGTCGCTCGAGATAATCCCAGATGTGTCGCAGCACTTCGACCATCAGCAGATAGATCACTGCTGCCCAGAGATAGGTCTGGAAATCGAAGGTGCGAGAATAAGCGCGCCGTGTTTCACCCATCAGGTCGAGAACCGTGATGATGGCGACGATAGCCGATCCCTTGATCATAAGAATGATTTCATTGCCGTATGGACGCAGGGCAACGATCAGCGCCTGAGGAAGAATGACTTTCCAGAATGTCACACGCTTGGAAATGCCGAGCGCTGCTGCACCTTCCCACTGGCCCATGGCAACACTCTGGATCGCGCCACGCAGGATTTCGGCCTGATAGGCAGCCGTGTTGAGCGAGAAAGCGAGAATCGCACAGTTCCATGCATCACGGAAAAACACCCACAGGCCGATGCTTTCGAGGAAAGGCCGGAAAGTGCCGAAACCGTAATAAATCAGGAAGGTTTGCGCCAGAAGCGGGGTGCCGCGGAAGAAATAGACATAGCCAAACGCAATGGCTTTCAGCCAGCGATTGTTCGACATGCGTGCGGCTGCAATTGGGACCGAAAGCACTGCGCCGACAAGGATCGACACGACGACGAGCTTCAGCGTGATCAGAAGGCCGGACCAGTAGCGCGGACCATAGGTCTCGAAGAGATCGATACGCCAGACATTGTAGAGATAGATGGCCAGACCAGCGAAGAGCAAAGCCCAGATGCCGACGAAGATATGACCTGCAATGCGGGCGCGGGTCCATTGGCGGGCGACCGGCGGTGGCGCTATGACAGCAGCACTGTTTTGTGTGACAGCTTCGCTCATGATCATGCGCCTCGCGACCGGTTGCTGCCCGCATCAGCCCATTGGGCGATACGGTTGATGAAATAGGACGAGATAATCGCAAGAGCGAGATAAAGCAGGCAGGCAACGCCGAAGAACAGGAATGGCTCTTTGGTCACGCGGGCTGCGATGGATGTCTGCCGCATGATGTCGGACAGGGTGATCACCGATACCAGCGAGGTGTCTTTCAGCAGCACCAGCCACAGATTGGCAAGGCCCGGCAGGGCGATGCGGATCAATTGCGGCAGGATGACCTTGCGCATGGTCTGCCAGTGCGACAGGCCGACGGCATAACCGCCTTCATATTGCCCCCGTGGAATGGCGCGGAAAGCGGACAGGAAGACTTCACTCGAATAGGATGAGAAAACGAAACCGAGCGCTACCATACCCGCGGCGAAGGCATTGATCTCGACATTGGCATTGATGCCAAACAGTGCCAGGAGTTTCTGCAAACCAAGAGAGGCGCCGAAATAAACCAGGAACAGTGTCAGCAGCTCAGGCAGGCCACGGAAAATGGTCGTGTAGATATTCGAAGCCAGTCGGATCGACGGTTCGCTCGATTGCTTCCCCAAAGCAACCAGAAATCCGAGCACGAGGCCGATGGGCAGGGTGGCTATTGCGAGAGTAACCGTTACCAGAAGCCCCCAGGCGATACTTCTCGACCAACCTTCAGGGCCGAAACTCAATAATGTGGCGTAATGTTCCATCGCCTTTTTTTCTTTTTTCTGGGCGTTTATTCGTCCGGTGGTCTCTGTTTCGAGCGCTTCTACCGAACTGTCCGCCATAAATGATGTGCGCCGGTTTGTTTGATACAAACCGGCGCATACGTCTTCAAAGAAACCTAGTTTTCGGCGCCGTAAGCGTCGAACTCAAAGTACTTATCGTTGATTTCCTTATACTTTCCGTTGGCACGGATCGCCTTAATAGCTGCGTTGAACTTTTCAACCAGTTCCGGGCGGCCCTTCTTGAAGGCAACGCCTGCGCCGGGACCGTGAATTTCAACAACTGGCGGGAAGGTGCCGACCATCTTGCAGCATGCGCCATCCGGGGTCTTCAGCCATTCGCCCAGCGTGACGCTATCGTCATTGGCGGCATCGAGACGGCCATTGGCCAGATCGAGACGATATTCCTCAGCGGTTGGGTAGGCCTTGATCGTGCTGTCGGTAAAGGTCTTTTCCGAGTAATTGGCATGGGTGGTGGAAACCTGAACGCCGATCGTCTTGCCAGCGAGATCTTCCTTGGTCACACCCTTGATGTCGCTATCCTTTGGAGCGACGATACCCGGAGGCGTATTGTAGTATTTGTTGGAGAAATCGACCTGCTTCTTGCGTTCATCGGTGATGGACATGGAAGCGATAAAGGCGTCGAACTTGCCAGCCTGAAGTGCTGGAATTGCGCCATCCCATTCCTGGGTGATGAAGGTACATTGCGCCTTCATTTCATCGCAAAGTGCCTTCGCAATATCCACGTCAAATCCCGACAGGGTGCCGTCCGGCTGGATGAAATTGAAGGGGGGATAGGCGCCTTCCGTGGCGATGGTGAGCTTCAAAGGCTCCTGGGCATTTGCGGCGCCGATGGCCAATCCGCCAGCCATGGTTGCAATGGTCGCAACCGAAGCTGCTACTACGATACGCTTCAATACGCGCATATTTAGTCCTCTCGTTTACTCTGGCTGGTTCCCCGATTATTTTTCTGGTCAGCCATTTGTCGTGCAATTGCAATTTATAATTGAGGATTATCGATCGATAGACATTCCTCCAGCCGCTACCAATAGATGGTTCAGCGGAGGCTGCGCAATAATTTTTCGCATGTTCGCCGCCGCCCTCCAACATGATCGCAATATTCCCACCACTTTTCACCGGAAGGCAAGATGGCTTGCGTAATAATTTTGCGTATAATTATTGCTGAATTCACAGCGTATTCCGCCGAAAGTGGCAGCAAAATAGTGAAAGCTGACGTTTTGGCGGAAAGTGGTAGGGAATTGCTCAAAGCGCCATTTCATTTTGGATGAAATCGGCAATTTCATCGACCATATTGATATCGAAGACCGGCAGGCTCAAGCCCGGTTGTGGATAATTGGTTGCAATCGCGACGATGCTTGGGTCGTTTTCGGCGAGCGGTGGGCCGTCATGACTGCCTGTTCGGCGTAGCTCGATTTTCTTATGCGGCTCGCGTTTATAGCCTTCGACGAGAATCAGATCGCAGGGCGCAAGCTTGTCCGCGATGTCTTGCAGCGAGATTTCCGGCCCGTCGAGATTTTCATGCATGATGGCGAAGCGGCGGTCTGAAACGATGGCGACTTCTGCTGCGCCCGCTTTGCGATGCCGCCAGGAATCGGTGCCTTCGTGATCGATGTCGAAATTATGATGCGCATGTTTGATTGTCGCGATGCGATAGCCGCGTTCGGTCAGGCAGCGCACGAGCTTTTCGGTCAGGGTGGTCTTGCCGGAATTCTTCCAGCCCGTAATGCCGAAAAGCTTTTGCGTCATGGCATCTCTCCGTTCAGTCGATTCAATCGCCGGGCTTCGACAAGATCATCGGGCCGGTTGATATTGAAGAATGGATCATAGGTTTTCGAGCGATCCTTGGTGGTTACAAGCGGAAAGTCTACCATTTCGAAATCAACATCGCGTGCGAATGCCAGAACACTGGCTTTCTCCGCCGTCGAAAGCCAGTCTCTCAGCCGATCCGCCAGTTGCGTGCGCCACAGGCCAAAAATGGGATGAACATGCCCGGCGGAACTGGCAAGGATGATGTCCTTGCCACTCTGTCTTTGGCATTCAAGGAGCCGGTTTCCGAGATCAGCAGGCAGAAACGGCGTGTCAGCCGCTGCGGTCAGCAGCCATGGGGAACCTTTTGCGTGGATGAGCGCGGTGAGAATGCCCGGCAGAGGGCCGCCGTGCTCTGCGGGGATATCAGCGACAATGGTCGAGCCGAGGCTGGCCAGCCGCGATGGGTCGCCATTGGCATTGATGAAAAGCGATCCCACCTGTGGTTTCAGTCGCGAGGCAACTTCGGCAATGATGGTGCCCGAACCCAGAACCTGCAGGAACTTGTCTCCCGCAATTCCGCCTTCGCGCATCCGGCTCGACAATCCACCGGCAATGATCGCACCGGCGATATCTGACTGATCGACCATTATTTCGGTCCGAGACCAGTTGGAATGGAAGCCAGTGTGCTCTTGTTCTTCTCACGCTTCTTCAGCGCGTTTTCGCGATAGACCATGTAGATACCGCTTCCGACGACCATGACAGAGCCAATGATTGTATAGCTATCCGGCGCTTCGCCAAAGACCGCTATGCTCAAGCCTATCGCCCAAAGCAGGCTGGAATAGCGGAACGGGGAGACGAAGGACACTTCACCTTCACGCATGGCCAGAATGATGAAGTGATATCCGATTAGCAACAGCACGGCCGCGCAGAGCATGGCGGCAACAGGAACAAGGCCGATAGGCTGCCATCCGCCCATGGGGACAGTCAGCACGCCTCCGGTTATGGCAATCGCGCCGGCGGTCAGCGTGGAAAGATAAAGCGTTGGCACATGGGCCGGTACGCGGCGTGTGGCAATGTCACGTAGTGCCGCAAAGCCGACGCTCGCCAGCAAGACGGCCACAGCGGCGAAACTTGCCGCACCGGCTGAACCGGGGCGGATGATGATGAGGACGCCGACAAAGCCCATCAGAATACAGGCCCAGCGCCGCCAGCCGACTTTCTCCTTCAGAAAGATCGCGGCTCCAAGTGTCACCACCAAGGGTGTTGCCTGAAACACAGCAGAGCAGAAGGCCTGAGAAAGATGACCGAGCGAAACGATGTAAGTGACTGTCGCAACCACTTCGCCCAGCACGCGCAGGACCGTCATTCGTTCCAGAGAAAGTTTGCGCAAGGCGCCGTGACGCCAGGCCAGAAAGCCGATCATCAACGTCGCGAAGACGCCGCGGATCAGCATATACTGACCGCTGTTCATTTCCGTGAGAAGGAATTTGGTGATGCTGTCCCCGATGGTGAACACACCCATGGCGAGAAGCATATATATACTTGCGCGGAAATTCTCTGACTGCAGCACGGTATAGAATCCAGTTTAGAATCCAATACCGTGTTAAAGTTTATTTCGCGACAATTATTTGCGAGTATTTTCACTCAAAAGTATAAATGCGCTTTATCCGCCGGTCAGGCTCATATGGCGCGCCACAGCTGGCCGGTTATGATCGCGGTCGATGATGAAATCATGGCCCTTTGGCTTGCGCGAAATAGCCTCGTCGATAGCCTGGCTCAGGAATGCATCGCTGTCACTCTCACGCAGCGCCTTGCGAAGATCAGCATCATCATTCTGGCCGAGGCACATATAGAGCATGCCGGTACAGGTCAGGCGAACACGATTGCAACTTTCGCAAAAATTATGGGTCAACGGCGTGATGAAGCCAAGACGTCCGCCGGTTTCCTCTATCGTCACATAGCGGGCAGGGCCGCCCGTGCGATAGGGGATATCATTCATCGTGAACTGACCAGACAAGTCGCTGCGCACCCGCGATAACGGCAGATATTGGTCAGTGCGGTCGAATTCGATTTCACCCATCGGCATGGTTTCGATCAGTGTCATATCCATATCGCGGCCATGGGCCCAGCGGATAAGGTCCGGAATTTCGAATTCGTTGAAATCTTTCAGGGCAACAGCATTGATCTTCACGTGGATGCCTGCCTTTTGCGCGGCATCGATACCCTCAAGCACACGGGCAAGATCGCCCCAGCGGGTAATTTCGTGAAACTTTTCGGGGTTGAGCGTATCGAGGGAGACATTGATGCGCTTGATGCCGCAGTCAGCCAGTTCTCCGGCAAAACGCGAAAGCTGCGAGCCATTGGTGGTCAGCGTCAGTTCTTCTAGCGCTCCGGATGCCAGATGGCGTGAGAGCCCACGGATCAGATGCATGATGTTCTTGCGCACCAATGGTTCACCGCCAGTCAGGCGCAGCTTGCGCACGCCCTTGTCGATGAACACAGTGCAGAGCCGTTCCAGCTCTTCCAGCGTCAGCAGATCCTTCTTGGGAAGGAAGGTCATATGTTCCGCCATGCAATAGGTGCAGCGGAAATCGCAACGATCCGTCACCGAAACGCGCAAATAACTGACCGTCCGCCCGAAAGGATCGATCATCGGTCCGGTCGGGGAAACAAAGGGCTGTGCCTGCAAGGTTCTCATCTGTGAAGCCATTGTTCCCATAAGGTACGACGCAGTATCCTCCTGCTCTTATGAGATAGGACTTCCGCTTCGCCTTGTCCAGTTTTGCCGGGCTGAAGCAGTTTCAACGCACTTGCGGTATTTTGACATGCGGCCTATCACATGCAAGCTCCGACGATTGCGGAGTGCGCTTTGATATGGAGAACAGCAATGAGCGACGTCTGGCCGACCGAACTGCGCGTTTCCAGCGACCGCAAATTGCTGACGGTGGCTTTTGACAGCGGCGAGCGATTTGAACTGACGGCAGAGCTGCTGCGTGTGCTTTCTCCATCGGCAGAAGTGCAGGGCCATTCGCCCGAACAGCGCATTACGGTTGGCGGCAAGCGCAATGTCGAGATCATCAAGGTCGAGCCGGTGGGCAATTACGCGGTGCGTATCACCTTTGACGATATGCACGATACCGGCCTTTTTTCATGGACCTATCTGCATAAGCTCGGCACCGAAAAAGAGACGCTTTGGCAGACCTATCTCGATGAACTGGCCGAAAAAGGGCTTAAGCGCGACCGCTAGAGCGGTTTCCATTTTTACGGAATCGTCGAAACCGCTCTATCCATTTGTTTTCACGCATTATTCTACGCAAAACCGCTTCGCACTTTTGCTGGAAATGCTTTAATCGCGCGTCATTCTTTCTCTAGCATTTCCGCGATGCGTCGCATCATGTCGCCCATGGCGTTGCATTGCGATGCAGTCGAGTGGGCCATAACGCGGTCGATCAACTCGCTATAGACCGCCAGTGCTTCACCGAGCAGCTTCTCACCATCCTGTGTGAGGGTGAGGCGGATGATACGCTTGTCGGTCGCATCGCCGGTGCGTATTAGCAGTCCGCGATTCTCCAGCTTCGGCAGCAACATCGTGATGTTGGACCGCCCGACCAGAATTCTACGGGCGAGATCGTGCTGCGATTCGCCCGGATGGCGATAAATATTCATCAGCACATCAAGGTCGGCGATCTTCAGATCGAATGGCGCAAGCCCCTGTGCCAGCGCGCGTTCAACCGCCTTGCCAGCTCTCGCAACAGCAATCCAGTTTTTGAAGCGCGGATTATCCCACGGCAGCTTTTGTATCTTGTCTTGCATTTTGTTCATTCTTGTACAATTATTTGTTCAGGATTGAACATGATGAGGCCCCGCTATGGCAACGTTATCTCTTCAGGTTACGCGATTCGGTCTGGGCGTGCTCGGACACATCGCGCCGGAACGTGCCGGTCGCGCGGCGTTCAAGATTTTCTGCCGCACGCCCAGCCGCAAGCCGAAGACGAAAGCCTATGCGGAAAAGTTGCAACAGACGAGCGAAGAGTTGCTCAAGGCCAAAAGGCTTGATCTGATTATCGATCGGGGCGTTGTGGCAACCTATTTGTTCGAACCCGCAGGCGTGGACCGGCACAATGTTCGCACATCGCTCGTAGTGCATGGCTGGGGTTCGCGCAGCGCGGATATGATGGCCATTGTCAGTGCGCTGGTCGCACGCGGTGAGCGAGTGGTCGCCCTTGATCTGCCAGGACACGGCGCTTCGGCGGGACGCGAACTGCATTTCGTTCAGGCTATCGCGGCTGTGGATGCCGCGTGGCGTCAATATGGGCCGTTCTACGCCATGGTGGGGCATTCCTTCGGTGGCGCGGTCGTGGTCAATGCGGCTGCCGGGCCACTGGGCTGCTACCGCGAGCGGCGCCCCGCCAAGCTGGTCACGATTGCGTCACCGCATTCCATGAATGGTGTTTTCGAAGGGTTCGGAAAGGTGCTTCGCTTGAACGCTGATGTGCGTCAGGCGATGAAGGACACTGTTCAGCAAATTGCCGCGCGACCGATCCATGATTTCGATACCGATGTGCATCTGCGCCGACTGTCGATCCCGACACTTGTCATTCATGCGCGCGACGACAAGGAAGTTCCAGCGCGTTGTGCTGAAATGGTTGCCAAAGCGGGGTCGCATGTCCGGCTGCACTGGGCTGATGGTCTTGGGCACCGACGGATCATAGCCAGCCCGGATGTGGCCGGAAAAATTGCAGATTATGTGAGTGGCCCCGTGCCTTTGCGGGCTGTGGCATAGGGGCAGAAACCGATCACGCTGCGGTAAGTCTGTCCCATGCCGCCATTGCGCCATGCGCTGCGGCGATCAGACTTTCAGCGCTACCACCGTCGCGGGCGAGGATGGACATGCCGTTCTGCACTGTCGCGTAAAAGGTGGCGATAGCGCCTGTGTCGATAGTCGCGGGCAGGGAACCTTCATCGATACTGCGCTGAAGGCGGGTGCGCAGCACCTCAATATTGTTGTTGCGGCGTTCTTTCAGGACATTGCAGACATTCTGGCTGGACTGGGTACGGTTAAGCGCATCCAGCGCGATCAGGCATCCACGTGGCTTGTCGGTGACCGAGAAAGTCTCGGCGCTCACAATCAAAAACCGTTCAAATGCCTGCTTCACGTCAGGCGTTTCTTCCAGTTGCGTCCAGATATCGGTGCCGACCTCGTTCGAATAGAGCGACAGGGCATCCATATAGAGCCCCTCCTTGCTGCCAAAGGCGGCATAAAGGCTGGGCGCATTGATGCCCATCGCGGCTGTCAGGTCCGACAGCGATGCACCGTCAAAGCCCTTTTCCCAGAAAACATACATCGCAGCGCGCAATGCCTGTTCCCGGTCAAAATTGCGAGGTCTACCGCGTTCCGACACGCCAATCTCCTTTTTGTATTGATCGTTAAATAAACATCTTGACGATATTCGGCAAGCCTGACACCTATTATGTATCAATCGATACAGAAAGGATGCCTTCATGTCTGGAAAGCCTTTGGATGGAAAAGTGGCCTTCGTAACCGGCGGTAGTCGCGGTATCGGCGCCGCGATTGCGCGACGACTGGCGAAAGACGGTGCAAGTGTTGCAATCACCTATGTAAGCTCGAAGGAAAAAGCCGACGCAGTCGTATCGGCGATCACTGCCGAAGGTGGTCGAGCAGTCGCATTCAAGGCGGATAACCGTAACGCCGATGAAATTGCTGCAACGATTGAAGCGACGGTCAAAGAGCTGGGTCGTCTGGATATTCTGGTCAATAGCGCTGGCATCTGGAAAGCCGCGCCTCTGGATCAGGTGACGCTTGCGGATTTCGATGAGGTTATGGCGGTTAATTTCCGCGCGGTGTTCGCGGCTATATCCGCAGCTTCGCGGCATCTGGGCGAGGGTGGACGCATCATCACCATTGGCTCTAACCTGGCTGACCTTGTCGCTTGGCCGGGCATTAGCCTCTATGCCGCCAGCAAGTCGGCATTGATTGGTCTGACGAAGGGGCTTGCCCGCGATCTTGGCCCCAAGGGTGTTACGGTCAATGTCGTACAGCCGGGGTCTACCAATACGGATATGAACCCCGCTGGCGGTGATCACTCTGGCCCGCAGCTGGAGCGTATCGCGACGGGAAGCTATGGCTCGCCGGATGATATTGCAAATCTGGTGGCATGGCTTGCAGGTCCCGAGTCGCGTTTCGTGACGGGTGCCACGCTGACCGCCGATGGCGGAGCGAATGCCTGATATAAAAAGGGCGGCTCTAACAGCCGCCCTTATTCGTTTCGGAGATCAATCGGGCCAGATCAACCCAGATTGAGTTCCTTGAAGAAATCATTGCCCTTATCGTCGATGACGATGAAGGCCGGGAAATCTTCCACTTCGATCCGCCAGATGGCTTCCATACCCAGTTCCGGATATTCGACCACTTCAACTTTCTTGATGCAGTCCTGCGCCAGACGAGCAGCCGGGCCGCCGATGGAGCCGAGATAGAAACCGCCATGGCTTCCGCAGGCTTCGCGCACCTGACGCGAACGGTTGCCCTTGGCGAGCATCACCATGGAGCCGCCGAACGACTGGAACTGGTCGACATAGGAATCCATACGGCCTGCCGTGGTTGGGCCGAACGAACCGGATGCATAACCGGCTGGCGTCTTTGCCGGACCAGCGTAATAGATCGGGTGGTTCTTGAAATAATCGGGCATGGATTCGCCGTTTTCCAGCCGCTCGCGAATTTTCGCATGCGCCAGATCGCGGGCGACGATAATCGGACCGGTCAGCGAAAGCTGCGTCTTGACGGGGTGCTTGGACAGTTCTTTCAGGATCTCGGCCATTGGCTGGTTGAGATCGATCTTCACCACATGCGACGACAGCTTTTCTTCGTCGATTTCAGGCATGTATTGTGCTGGATTGGTCTCCAGCTGTTCCAGGAAAATGCCTTCCTTGGTGATCTTGCCCTTGGCCTGACGATCTGCCGAGCAAGAAACGCCGATGCCGATTGGCAACGATGCGCCATGGCGCGGCAGGCGGATAACGCGCACGTCATGGCAGAAATACTTGCCGCCGAATTGTGCGCCGACGCCCAGCGACTGGGTCAGCTTGTGGATTTCAGCTTCCATTTCCAGATCGCGGAAAGCATGGCCGGTTTCCGAACCTTCCGTCGGCAGGCTATCGAGATAGCGCGTGGAGGCAAGCTTGACGGTCTTGAGGTTCATCTCGGCTGATGTGCCGCCGATGACAATTGCCAGATGGTAAGGCGGGCAGGCGGCTGTACCGAGGCTCAGGATCTTGTCCTTGAGGAAATCGATCATGCGGTCATGGGTCAAAAGCGAAGGCGTACCCTGATACAGGAACGTCTTGTTGGCCGAACCGCCGCCTTTTGCCACGAACAGGAATTTGTAGGCGTCTTCGCCTTCTTCATAGATGTCGATCTGCGCAGGCAGGTTGTTCTTGGTATTTTTTTCCTCGAACATCGACAGCGGTGCGAGCTGCGAATAACGCAGGTTCTTCTTGTTATAGGCGTCGAGCACGCCGCTGCCGAGCGCGTCGGCATCGCCGCCTTCGGTCCAGACGCGACGGCCCTTCTTGCCCATGATGATCGCGGTGCCGGTATCCTGACACATCGGCAGGACGCCGCCTGCGGCGATATTGGCGTTTTTCAGAAGATCATAGGCCACAAAGCGATCATTATCGGTCGCTTCCGGGTCTTCCATGATCTTGGCAAGCTGCTGGAGGTGTCCCGGGCGCAGCAGATGGTTGATATCGGCAAATGCCGCTTCAGAAAGAAGACGCAGACCTGCCGGGTCGACGGTCAGGATTTCCTGGCCTTTGAATGTATCGACCGAAACAAAGTCGGAGGTCAGTTTGCGATAAGGGGTGATGTCTTCGCCAAGAGGAAAAAGATCGGCGGCGCTTGCTTCTGCCATCGTGGTACCTCGCTTGCTTGCCTGCCGCGCTGGCCGGAAATCGCGAGATCGCCGCCTGCACGTTATGTTGCTCAACCCGGATTGCTGGGTAGCGTTCGGGATAAATTCTGAGGGGCTTTTAGCGCGATGAGAAGCGGAAGCCACTGCGGCACATTGCGCAATGGGATAAACACGGGCCGACCGTTGTAGGCCACATGTTGCTTTAATACGTCTCCCTCAAAGTTTTGTGATTAATTTAGAGCAAGAAATTGAAAGAAGTGGCGTTAGCGTTAAAACTTTCTATACGAGATTCATAAAATCTACGCGAAATGATTGAGACGGATTCGCCTTTTGGCGGACATGCTAACTTTGGCGGTTGAAATGCAGTTTTCTCGGCGCGCGCAGATGGATGCAAAGGAAATTCGCACGAGCGGGTCTTATATCCGCAAAGCGATGGTATTGGCTCTGGCTGCATCAGCCTTGTTCCCTGTTACGCAGGCGCAGGCAGCGAATTCACTTTTCGAGCTGTTCCAGCAGCGCCGTCAGCAGGCCGAGCAGCCTGTTGCTCCGCTTCCGCCCGCCGCCGTCGCTCCCCGCGCTGCAGCCGCGGCTGCGCCAAAGGCGCCAACGCGCATCGCGCCTCCAGTACAGCGTGTGACGGTCAAGGGACCGGAAATCTATGATTACAAGCCGGAAACGCTGATCAAGATCGATTTCACGGCGCTCGACATGCAGGTTACGGCTGCAACGGCTCCGACAACTGCTGTTGATCCGCTGACATCCGGCATGTCTCCAATCCGCGTGGATAAGGCGCCAGAAGCCAGCGAAACGGCTGGCAATCGCGCTTTCGACGCAGCGATGGATTATTTGAAGTCGGTCGATGTGAAGGCTGAGAAACCCATCGCGGAAGCGATCGTTTCCTATTATTCGACCAACCGCTCTTTCATGTGGTCGGCAGACGGCAAGGTGCTTGATCGCGCCAAGGCCGTTGCAGCTTTTTTCGCACGTGCAGGCGAAGACGGTCTCAACGCCGACGAATATGCGGTGACGATCCCGTCTGACAATTTCGATCCGGCGCAGAACGAAGAACGTCAGCAGAAGCTGGCCGAGTTTGAAGTTCGCATGTCGGCCCGTGCGCTGCGCTATGCGATGGACGCGGGCGAGGGACGTGTAATCGCCGACCGCCTGAGCGGTTTCCATGATCTGCCGCGTGATCGCGTCGATCCGAAAGCTGTGCTGGCCAAACTGGCGGATGAAGCTGATCCGTCCGCTTATCTGCACGGGTTCCAGCCCGACAATGCGCAATATGCGGCTTTGAAGCAGGCTTTGTCCGAGACGGACGCGCCGACGGGTGAAACCGTTCGTGTGTCTCTCGATGGCGCTATTCGTCCGGGTGACAGCAGTGATCAGCTGGCCAAGATCGTCGCGCTCATTACCAAACATGCACCTGCCGACTATCTGGAAAAGCACCGCGATATCTTGCAGGCTCATGCCGATACGAGCCTTTACGATCCGGAACTGGTTTCTGCGATCAAGGACTATCAGAAGCTTTCCGGCAGCGCGCCCGATGGCGTTATCGGACGCAACACGATTTCCGCGTTGCAGGGTGAGCAATCATCGGTCAAGCGTGACCGCATTCTCTATTCCATGGAACGCCTGCGCTGGCTGCCGCATGATTTTGGCACACGCTATGTGATGGTCAACCAGCCTGCCTACCGTGCCGAATATTTCGAAGGCGGTCAGGAAAAGCTCGGCATGAACGTGGTAATCGGTTCACCGACCCACCAGACCTATTTCTTCTACAACAAGGTTCAGACGGTTGTGTTCAACCCGTCCTGGGGCGTTCCGCGTTCGATTATCTTGAACGAAATGCTGCCCAAGGTGATGCGCGACACCAGCTATCTCGACCGGAATGGCTATGAAGTCTATGTCGGCGGCAAGAAGGTTTCGGCGAGTGCCGTCAACTGGAGCGCTGTGGCATCGGGCAAGGCGCATGTCGGTATCCGGCAGAAGCCGAGCCTGGACAATGCACTGGGCGAGCTGAAGATTCTGTTCCCGAACGAACACGATATCTACATGCATGACACACCGGCAAAGTCCTATTTCAGCCGCGACATGCGCGCGCTGAGCCATGGCTGCATTCGTCTGGAACGTCCGCGTGACATGGCTGCCGCCGTGCTTGGCAAGCCCGTTGGCGATCTGGAGAAATATTTCGGCAAGAACGAGCGCGGCATCAAGGTACCTGAGCCCGTGCCGGTCTATATTTCCTATTTCACGGCATGGCCGGATGCGAATGGCCAGATTCGTTATTACGGCGACGTTTATGATCGCGACTCTGGCATGCAGAAGGCTTCCGACAAGACGGCAGCTTCGCGGCTGGCAGCGCTTTAATCGGCGCTCTGCCGCTGGCGTTCAGTGGCAGCACGGATTTACAGGTCTTGGATATGGCGGTTATCGTTCGGTAGCCGCCATTTTCGTTGAAGCGTACCGAACTGATTTCAGTGCTGAAAATCATTTTGGGAAATGAGATTGCGGGTGCTTGACTTTGCCCCGAGCGGGACCGTATATCCGCGTCACCTTGATTGAGCACATAGAAGGCTCTAAGGGCGCGTAGCTCAGCGGGAGAGCATTCGCTTCACACGCGAAGGGTCACAGGTTCAATCCCTGTCGCGCCCACCATTTCCAAATCTCTTTTGAATTCATCTCGTTGGCACGCCTAAGGGCTCGTCAATGCGCTTGCACGAGCCTTCAGTTGCCGGTCGGTGCGGTGGCTCCTGGCACGCCGGTATTCGTCACGATATTTCTATCGCCATCATATTTGGTAATGAGCAGAAGGGCGGTGAGGGCGACTAAAATTGGCACAACAAGACAAAGCACCCTGACCGCGATCAGAGCAGTATGCCATGTCCTTGTCAGCGCTCTAGCTCTCATAGCTAATATTATCTCATGGATACGCTTGATCCGCCAGAATGCGCAATATTAACAATAAGCAATCTTGTGCAGAAACTGCCTGCCCTTATCGCGTGCACCGCTGCCGGTTAAGACGGACTTTGATCTTGTCAGGCTTGCCGGTTTCGGTCGCTTTGGAAGAGACGATATGTGCCCGCACCGTGCAGGTTCCGGCGAGAACCTCGAAATTGTTGGCGCGGATGTACATGACTGTGTTGATCGGGTTCTTCGGGAGTTCGCGAGAAACCGCGTCTACGACCGCTTTCACTTCGGCGGCGCGCTGCTTGGGAGAGGTTGCAGCCATAACTGTGTTGGTGGCTGCGAAGCCGCCTGCCGATAATGCCGCGATGCAGATGAGAATAGCTTTCTTCATTGGCGAAGCCTCCGATTGAGCTGAGTGGATGAAAGCGCGGCTCTGGCCTGAAGAAAAATATCGTCGCTTTCGCTTGTCAGGAGACAGGTAATGCATTTGTCGCTTGGTGCAAGCCTAATAGGCCGCCCGGAGCAAGAAATGTGGAAATTTAAGGCTACTGAAAGTGCATTGCCGGCTAACTGTCGGAACGTTTCGCAAACATAAACTGATCACGCGCTACCGGAATCACCGCTTATTGCACGGGTGGAAGAGACGGAGCAGGCTCGGATTGCACTGGAGCGACAACCGGCGCCGAGGGCGAAGCTCCACAGCGGTTTACGCGGGTATGGCGAACACCTTTCGACAGGAATACGATCTCAAGAGCATCGCCTATCGGGGTGATCGTCACATTCTCGCTGACCTGTTGGGCGTTGCTACCGCAAACCAGATTGAGCGTGAATGTTCCCTTGTAGTTGTCGAGTTTCATCACCGTACACTGCATGTCACGGCTATCGAACCGCTCCTGCGAAATCGTGTAGCGCTTGTCATTATTGCTACACCAAGTGCCAATGATCGGCGTGGGATCGACGGGCGGCTTGGGCGGATTGACGTTGGCTGAAGGCGACGCCGTGCAGGAGGCCAGCGCGGGAAGCGCCAATGCACAAGCAACAACATTCAGTTTACGTGACATTTCATACCCCTGCGATGCAGATCAGACTGGAACGGTCAGGACTATTGGATATCGGGAAAGCTGGACAGGCTCAAGCGTCTAACGCGAGCAGGCTTTCGGTTGGCCATATAAAAAGGGAGGCGCGGCAAGGGCATGCCACGTCTCCCTATAGCTGCATACCAGTTCAACGAAATACGCAGCAGGTCGCAATATGACCCGCTTTGAACGATATTCCGCCGGTTGAAGAGCGCAATTGCATATTTGTAACGAATTGTTGCTGGTCCGATCCGGAGCGGCAATGCCCCTAAAGGTCAATCGCCTTTGACCGACACAACAACGCTGTCGTCGTAAATCTCGACATAAATCAACGGCGTGCCGTTCAGAATGTCGTGCTCTGCGCGTCCGTAGAAGCTTCCATTGGCAACCATGCGCTCAAGACGCGCCCGGTTGGCCTTGTTGTTGAAATAATCATCCAGATCGTCTTCGGAATCGCGCTTGCCATAGACATATACATTCGCCCGATCCTGACGAATAATGGCCGCTGCCGTGGTCAGCCGCTCGCCAGACGAGTTGAAATGATCGGCAGCGCTGAGGCGCGCATAATATGAATCGATTGGTTTCTCAGCCGCACTGGCCGCAGAAGCCGAAGCAAGCAGAAGCGCCGCGACTATAAATCCCCGCATGGTTTCCCTCATATCTATTCAAAAGCTAAAGCAATTGGAGCGGGATAAAAACTGAGTCGCAAGTATAAGTCGAGTGGCTGAAAGGATGAACTTTTAAAAGTGGCGGAGGGTCACGAAAAACCCCGCTAATGCGGGGTTTCGTTCAGGACAACCATCGCTGGCGGTCATACCAGTCGTCAATTTCGGATTTGGCGCGGTCTTTGGCTATGCCGTACCGTTCCTGAATCTTGCCTTCAAGCTGTTCGCGACGCCCGCTGATCTGGTCCAGATCGTCGTCGGTAAGCTTGCCCCATTGTTCCTGGATCTTGCCTTTAACCTGCTTCCAGTTGCCTTCAACACGGTTCCAGTCCATCGGGATTTCCTCCGTTTTGCGTTTTGGGGACAGAGGAGTAACGCACGAATAGCCGGATAGTTCACCGTTCATTGCCAAACGCGATCAGATTGACTGAAACTGTAGGGAGGCGGAAACCAAAAGGAGAAACCCCGACGTTTGTGTTTGGTGCATAATGACGCCGGGGTGCGCTTCACCGCTGATGCAACGAAGCGCGTGTGGAGATGATTGCATAAAGGCGGCAGAAAAATGAACCCGTACAGGTTGCATCGAGAAGATGGAGTGGGAGACGCTCAACAAGGGCAGCGTGGCGTCTCCCATGTCAATTGCGTGTCATTGGGGCAACACGCAATTTAACGGACTGGTGTGTCTTCCAGTCGGGGCGGTTGCTTGGGCCGCCGAAGATGAATTTACAGCGGACCGCATTTATCTCAATCGAAGATTTGTAACGAATATTTGCTGCGTATTTCCTGGCTTTTCCATCGCGGTAACTAATTGTTATCGCGCTAAAAATATTTTGAAGAATATTGATGGTTTTATTAAGATGATCACAGATGGTTGAAAAGTCAAAGCTGTTCATTTTGAGTTCATGCGCTAAGTTTCATGATGCTTCCATCGAGAGGAGTACAGGAAATGAAGCTCTTTAGTGGACTTATCGCAGGAATTGTTGGCGTCGGCTTGTTAGTGGGTGCCGGAGCGGCTTCCGCTGCGCCAGTGGCCAATCTGGCAAAGCCCGGCGTAACCTCCAATGTTGAACAGGTTCGCGACCATCGCGGTTACCATTCGCATAAGCATTGGAAGAAGCGGAATTACCACAGACGGGATCATTGGCGTTCCGATCGTCGCCACTACAGAGATCACCGCTGGCAATCGCACCGTCATTACAAGCGCGATTACTATCGTGGACATCACCGGCATCACGGTGGCCGGTGGAATGGCCCGGGCAGTTCCAATCGATAAAATAATGAGGGGCGCGCGAGCGCCCTTTTCATATGGTGAGCCGTGCACGTCGTTTCTGTAAAACGTCAGTAATTGACTGAATCTCCGTTTCGCTGAAACATGCACTCAGTGTGGTCAGACTCGGAGAGCGGCATGTCGGAAGCGGACGATAAAACCAGCAAGTTTCGTCAGGAAGTTCTCGATAGGGTGTTGCGCTATCTGGGGCGATCGCCGGAGACGTTAACCGCCCGGGAAAAGTCCGTTCTCAAGCGATTGGCCGAAAGGCAGACCATCGCGCAAGATATCAACCAATCCTTCGACGAAAAGCGAACCACCGGGCAGCGTTTGGCCGACAAGGTCGCCGAATTTGGCGGCTCATGGACCTTTATCATTGTCTTTGGTGTCATTCTTGCGGCCTGGGTGGTGTTCAACAGCTTGCTCGCGACCAGAGCCTTTGACCCTTATCCGTATATTTTTCTCAACCTGGTTCTCTCCATGCTGGCGGCGGTTCAAGCGCCAATCATCATGATGAGCCAGAACCGGCAGGCGGCTAAGGACCGGCTGGACGCGTCGCACGATTATGAAGTGAATTTGAAAGCCGAAATCGAAATCATGGCTCTGCATGAGAAATTCGATCAGCTGCGCTCGAACGAACTGCGAGGGCTGATTGAGAAACAGCAGCAGCAAATCGAAATTCTGTCAGGTATCCTGCTGGAGAAAAATCAGAAGCAATCCTGATTGCGCAGCAACATTGATCTTCGTTTAGACGTGTTTTTTGCAAGTGCATTGTCCCGAAACGGATGCGGTTCTTGCTCTGAAAAGAAGACGGTATTTCATGTCGAAGTTTTTAAAGCGGTTCCTGCAATCCGTCTTCGGTTTGGTCGTTCTGCTGCTTGTCGGCGCGGCGGCATGGCTTGGTTTCAGCCCACCGGAGCTTTTGCGGGTTGGCACGGGTTATGCGGCCAAGATCGTCTGCTCCAATATTTTTATCGCCAAGCGTGACGCCGACGCGGTTCTCGCCGATGATGTTCAGGCACCCGGAAATCCACTGCTGAAATTCCTCAATGTTGCCGTGGACGACAACACCAACACCGTAACGGTGCGGATTTTCGGATTCTTCGCGCCCAGCAAAGCTGTGTTTCTTCCCGGGCAGGGATGCGCCAATATTCAATCGACGGATAGTCGTAGCATGGTTAGCGATGAGGCGGCATCAGCGGCAGCGCCGTCGCTGGATATCGCGATCTCCGCAAAGGTGCAGAGCGTTATCGAGGACAACGAACTGGCGGGCCCCGGTATGCGAGCGGTCGCGGTTATTCAAAATGGTCAGCTTGTCGCCGAAACCTATGGAGAAGGCTTCAACGCCGATACGCCGCTTCTTGGCTGGTCGATGACCAAATCCGTCATGGCGACGCTGATCGGGATGCGCGTTGCTGAAAATCGCATGGATCTGGGCAAAAGCAATCTTTTGCCGGAATGGCAAAAGGACGAGCGCGCCAAGATTACCGTTGCCAATCTGATGGCCATGGAAAGCGGGTTGCGGTTCAACGAGAATTACGGAACAGTGGCGGATGTTACGCGCATGCTGTTTCTCGAAAAGGATATGGCTGGATTTGCGGCTTCGCTTCCGCTGGAGGCGCAACCGGGAACGAAATTCAACTATTCCAGCGGTACGGCGAATATTCTGTCCAAGCTGTTCATGGAGAGTTTTGACGACCGGAATGAGGCACTCGTCTATCCGCGCATCGCTCTGTTCGAACCGCTGGGCATGACCAGCGCCATATTGGAAACCGACGCCTCGGGCGTGTTTGCCGGCTCATCCTATATGTATGCGACGTCGCGCGACTGGGCCAAGCTGGGCGCATTTCTGGCAGATGGGGCGAAACTCGATGGCAAGCAGGTTCTGCCAGCGGATTTCGTTTCGTTTATGCGCAAGCCTTCATCGGCCTCAGGTGGTCGTTACGGTTCTGCGCAAGTCTGGTTGCGGGCAGGCGGGGCCAAGGCGGGCGAGGGCAGCATTCCAGACGATGCATTCTGGATGTCCGGCCATGACGGACAAACCGTCATGATCGTTCCATCCATGCATCTGGCCATGGTGCGTCTGGGGCTGACGCCCACCCGTTCAGGCTATAGCGTCCAAAACCTTGACGCGCGCGTTGTGGAGGCCCTTCGCTAAAGCTTTACTCCGCCAGCACTAGTGGTCTGATTCCAACACTTGCATCCCTCAGTTCACGCGCTGAGCAAATGTTGGAATCATAAAAACCACCAGCAACTATATGTATCTATTTGATTTTTCGAATTTTACGTTTGAAACCGTATATGTGTCAGCGGAGATTCAAACGTCAAATTCAATCCACCAGCTTGCGGAAATCCTTGCCGCTCGGGTTCTGGAAGGCACTCAGGCCGAATTCGGGCAGCACCGCATAGAGGTGATCGAAAATATCGGACTGTATCTGCTCGAAAGACGCCCAGACGGTAGTGTTGGCGAAGCAGTAAATTTCGAGAGGCAGTCCTTCCGGCGTCGGGTCCATCTGACGCACGAGCAGCGTCATGCCCTTATGAACGCCGGAATGATTGCGCAGATAATTTTCCACATAGGCACGGAACGTGCCGATATTTGTGAAACGCCGCGTGTTGACGGGATTTTTGGCGCGGTCGCCTAGCTTGTCGTTCCATTCCGCGATTTCCTTGGCCTTTTTGGGGAGATAATCAGCCAGCCAGTCGACGGATGCCATGCTTGCGCGTTCATCGTTGGAGAGAAAACGGATTGAGTTCTGATCGATGTAAAGCGCACGCTTGATGCGACGACCGCCCGATTCCTGCATGCCACGATAATTCTTCATCGGTTCTGTGATGAGCTTGCGGATCGGGATGGTGGTGATCGTTTTGTCGAAATTCTGCACCTTGACCGTATAAAGCGCGATTTCCGTCACATCACCATTGGCATCGAGGTTCTTCATCTCGATCCAGTCTCCCACGCGAACCATGTTTGACGAGGCGATCTGCATACTGGCGACCAGTGAGAGCAGCGTGTCCTGAAAAACGAGGATCAGCACGGCAGCCATTGCACCGACACCGGAAAGTAGAATAACCGGCGACTTATCAAGCAGGGTTGCGATGATGAGGACGGCGGCGATGATATAGACCGCCAGCTTGGTGACCTGAATATAGCCCTTGATGGGCCGATAACGCGCTTCCGGACGTCGATGATAAAGCGTGTCGACCACACCGAATGCAGAATTGACCGCTAAGGCCAGCGTCAGAATGATAAAGGCGATCGCAACATTACGAATGATCGTGATCGCGGTATCCGGCAGTCCTGGGATCGCCAGAATGCCGGAAGAAATGATCAGGGCAGGAATGATATTAGCCAGACGACTGATGACGCTGTGCTGCTTCAGCTCTTCGTCCTGACCGAATGAAGTTTTCCGAACAATCCGGTCGAGCAGCTTGAGCAGAATTGCCTTGATCAGAAAATTTGCGATGAATGCGGAGAGAAACAATCCCCCAAGAGCCGTAAGCGTCTCCGCCCACGGATGTGCAATAAAGAATTCCGACAATAGATTTTCCCGAGACGTGTTTTCGCGAGTGTTGATGGTTGCCGTTCAACGACCACCACAGTTTTGATGATTGTATCATCGAGATTTATTGCGAAATAAGGCGGTGCGGCCTCCAAATCAACCGCCGGGAGTATTTTTAAGAGATGCCGATCCCGTTAAATTATCCACGGACCGGCATCTGTATGCGAATTGCTACAGTCTTTGATCTTCAAAGAGAGGCGGTGATGCCGCCATCCACGTAGAGCACATGGCCATTGACGAAGGATGAGGCATTGGACGCAAGGAAGATGCAAGCGCCGACAAGCTCATCAACCTTGCCCCAGCGCCCGGCCGGGGTGCGCTTTTCAAGCCAGTTGGAGAAAGTCGGATCTGAAACCAGAGCGGTGTTCAACGGCGTGTCGAAATATCCCGGCGCGATAGCATTGCATTGCAGGCCGTATTTGGCCCAATCGGTGGCCATGCCCTTGGTGAGATTGCCGACCGCGCCCTTTGTGGCGGTATAAGGGGCTATGCCCGGTCTAGCGAGGGCAGTCTGGACGCTGGCGATGTTGATGATCTTGCCCGCGCCGCGCTTGATCATGTGTCTGGCAACAGCCTGCCCCACGTTGAACACGGTGGAGACATTGGCTTTCAGCAAACGTTCAAAAGCATCGGCTGGAAAGTCCTCCAGCGGGGTGCGGTGCTGCATGCCCGCATTGTTGACGAGAATATCTATGGGGCCGAAATCCGCTTCGAACCCGTCTATGGCCGCGCGAACGGCTTCATGGTCCGTCGCATCGAAGGCCAGTGTGTGCTTCACTCCGAGGCTTTCGGCTGCCGCCTTCAGCTTGGCCGCATCGCGACCATTGAGAATAACGTCAGCCCCAGCGGCGGCGAGGCCCTTTGCCAGCGCATAGCCGATCCCTTGCGAAGAGCCGGTCACAAGCGCGCGTTTGCCTGTCAGATCGAAGAGTTGAACGCTCATAGTTCCTCCTGAAGCAGTTCAGTCAGCACAAAGTGATAGAACCTGCCTCGCACTTTTTTGAAGTTCTTTAGTTGAATGCAATCTGGGTTTTCATCGATTGCGTTTTATCCGACGCGATATCGAAGGCTCTCAGCGCATCGGCCAGCGGCAGGGTCTGCGTGATGAGCGGTTTGACGTCGATCAACCCGTCCTGCATGAGCTTTACAGCGAGACCGAATTCTTCGTGGAATCGGAAAGAACCGCGCAGATCGAGTTCCTTGGCCGTTATCGTGTTGATCGGCAGGTTCATCTCGCCGCCCACTCCGAGCTGTACGATGATGCCGCGCGGTCTAAGCGCGTGAATGCCTGCCACAAGAGCAGAGGCTGCGCCTGAACACTCATACAATATGTCGAATGCACCCTTGTTCTGGCTGAATTCGGCCAACCCTTCCGGGTTCTGCGAAAGATTGATCGTGCGATCCGCACCAGCTTTGCGCGCGAAATCCAGCGCTGGCCCGGAAATATCCGCCGCGACGATCTCCGCCGCTCCTGCGCGACGGGCCGACAGGATAGACAGAGTACCGATGGGACCGCAGCCGGTCACCAGCACACGCTTGCCCAAAATCTCGCCCGCGCGGCGCGTGGCATGCAGTGTGACCGCGAGCGGTTCAGCCATCGCCGCTTCACCGGCACTGAGACCATCGGCCTTCACACATTGGCTCGCCTGCGCGACGAGCCGTTCCCGAAACGCGCCTTGAATATGCGGGAAGGGCATCGCCGATCCGTAAAAGCGCATGTTGAAACAGTGGTTGGGCAGCCCTTTGAGGCAGTATTCGCAGTGACCGCAGGGACGGGACGGCGATATGGCGACCAGATCGCCGATGGCTAGCCCGGAAACGCCTTCGCCGAGCGCCGCGATATGACCGGAAACCTCGTGACCGAGGATCATCGGTTCCTTGACGCGCACGGTGCCGAAGCCGCCATGGTTGTAATAATGTAGGTCGGAGCCGCAAATTCCGCCAGTGGCGAGACGGATTTCAACCTCGCCGGGACCGGGCGTCTCGGGCTCACGCTCGTCAATGCGCAAATCCTTTGCAGCGTGGATGACAATCGCTTTCATCGCGTCCTCACAAAACCGGAATGTGGAGGGCCGGCCCACGAAGTGAGCCGACAAATGATTGAAGACCAGTATGCCCACAAGTCGCCCGTTTGAAACCCTTCATCGCGGCAAAACTCACAATTCATACGGCCTTGCTTATGCGCCAGAATGTACGGGCTGCTTCCTCCCATCACAAACAGAAAGAGCGGCCCGGTTTAGGGACACCGTTCCAGCTAGATGATCTTGTCATCCTTTCCATCTCCACACCGGTTCCGTTGTGACGCAAGTCAGGATTTGCATGACAGGTCCTTAACCATGAGTATCCATTCGCCCTCATCTGAACCTGGAAAAGGAAGAAACGAGCGTCTCGCCCATTCGGTGAAACCGCATCTTTGATATAGCTGATAGGCTCCGGTGTTGAAGCTTCCGACCAAAAGCGTCAGACGGTTGTAGCCCGCCAATCTTGCGATGCGTTCCGCCTCCGCGAGTAGCTGTGAGCCAAAGCCCTTGCCTTGATGTTCGGGATGGATCGCGATGGCAGAAATATACCATGTCCCTGCTGCCATATTCTTCAGCTCGTTCAATGGCACCACAATGTCTGGGACGGGTAGCGCCGACGTGGTTGGTTCAGGGATGACATATCCGTTCAAGGCTCCCACAGTCTCGCCTTGATGTTCGGCCACACGCCAATTCGAAAAGTGTGTGAAATGGTTTTCGACATTACGGATCACGTTGCGGCCGACCTCGAATGCGGATTGCCCCGGCGCAGCCATCTGTCCCCACAGAAATGAAGTCAGGCGGCGTGTCGCCATGTCGGCAAAAAGGACAAGATGGGCGCAATCCTCTTGGGTTGCAGACCGGAAAGTGATGGGTGGGAAGCCAGGTTGCAAGGGCATCTTTTCTCCAGGTTTCGACTGTCCAGACAATAAAAAACCCGCCGACCGAGAGGTGGGCAGGTTGCGAAAAACCCTATGATGACAAGGAGAACTAGCTCTCCAGAAACTCACGCCATCGCAGAATCAAAGCGCCACGCTGCACGATTATGCAGCGTCGGCGTCGTATAATGCGTGTAAAGCCAAGATTGATATTCATGGCAGTCAGAATGTTCGAAGATGTAAGAAAGGTCAATAGTTTTGGTTTTCGGCTGGTTGTTCTCGCAAAATTCCAAAACACTTGGAGGTCTGCTGCGTGGTCTTGGTTGCTGCCTTCGCCAATAAGATGAGGGCGCGCATTGGATGCGCGCCCTCAAATTCGTTACTCACTTGTTACTCGATCAGCTACAGCCGCTCGTTGCGCCGCATGTGTCACACTTCAGGCAGGTGCCGTTACGCACCATTGTGAAGTTCTGGCACTCGGTGCAGCTGTCGCCCGTATAACCCTGCATCATCGACTTGATGCGACGGTCGGCTTCGATCTTCTTTGCCGAGTTGGCGCTTTCGGCGCGGGCCGAAGCGGCGTCGGCAGCAGCCTTGTCGGAGAACAGTTCGGTTGCAGCCGAAGTTTCCTGCTGCTGCACCGGAGCGGTCTGTTCTTCAAACTCACGCTTGAAAGCCGTTGCACCTTCCATCACCAGACCGATGGTCGCCGGGCGACCAGCCGGAGTGGCACTGGACTTCAAGGTCGTGACATTCGAAGCCTGTGGCGCCGATGCCGACGAACCCTTGGCTTCGCTGCCCGGCGTCGTGTTGGTCACCAGTGTCGGCTTGTAGCCGCGCGTCCAGCCGGTCGAAACCAGATTGGTCTTGCCTTCCTGGATACCCTTGCCGAGCGCCGTGTTAGAGAAATCGCTCGTGTCGACATGGGCGAGGTCGTTGCGGCCCAGATAGGACACGGCCAGTTCGCGGAACACATAGTCGATGATCGACGTTGCGGTCTTGATCGCGTCATTGCCGATGACGATGCCAGCCGGTTCGAACTTGGTGAAGGTGAATGCCTCCACATATTCTTCCAGCGGCACGCCATATTGCAGGCCGAGCGACACAGCGATGGCGAAGTTGTTCATCATCGCACGGAAAGCAGCGCCTTCCTTGTGCATATCGATGAAGATTTCGCCGAGGCGTCCATCACCGAACTCGCCGGTGCGCAGATAGACCTTGTGTCCGCCGACAACTGCCTTCTGGGTGTAGCCCTGACGGCGGTTCGGAAGCTTTTCGCGCTCATGTACGATCTTCTCGATGACCTTTTCGACGATGCGTTCCGTCACCTGAACGGCGCGGGCTGCGGCCGGTGCTTCGATCAGCGCTTCGACTGCATCATCTTCGTCTTCATCGTCCGAGATCAGCGCGGCGTTGAGCGGCTGCGAAAGCTTGGAACCGTCGCGATAAAGCGCATTGGCCTTCAAAGCCAGCTTCCAGGACAGCATGTAAGCGTTCTTGCAGTCTTCGACGGTCGCGTCGTTCGGCATGTTGATCGTCTTGGAGATCGCACCCGAAATGAATGGCTGTGCGGCAGCCATCATGCGGATGTGGCTATCCACCGACAGGTAACGCTTGCCGATCTTGCCGCATGGATTGGCGCAATCGAACACTGCGTAGTCTTCTTCTTTGAGGAACGGTGCGCCTTCGAGGGTCATTGCGCCGCAAACATGGATGTTGGCAGCTTCGATGTCCTTCTTGGAGAAGCCCAGAGCTGGCAGCATTTCAAACGAGAAATCGTTCAGCTGTTCGTCGGTGAGCTTCAGCACGTCCTTGCAGAAATCTTCGCCCAGCGTCCACTTGTTGAAAGCGAACTTGATGTCGAACGCGCTCTTGAGCGCTGCATTCAGGGCTTCGATCTTCTCATCGGTGAAGCCTTTGCCGCGCAGCGACGAAGGATTGACGCCCGGAGCCTGATTGATGTTGCCGTGGCCGACAGCATAGGCTTCGATTTCGGCAATCTGGCTTTCCGAGTAGCCGAGCGTGCGGAGTGCTTCCGGCACGGCGCGGTTGATGATCTTGAAGTAGCCGCCACCGGCCAGTTTCTTGAACTTCACCAGCGCAAAGTCAGGCTCGATGCCGGTCGTGTCGCAATCCATGACGAGGCCGATCGTGCCGGTTGGCGCGATAACGGTCGACTGGGCGTTGCGGTAGCCGTGCTTTTCACCGAGTTCCAGTGCCTTGTCCCAAGCCGCACGGGCGTGGGTGATCAGGTCCTGATCCGGGCAGTCTTCAGCAATCAGTGCAACCGGATTGACGGCGAGGCCTTCATAACCTTCCGTCTCGCCATGGGCGGCCAGACGATGGTTACGCATGACGCGTAGCATATGCTCGGCATTCGGCTCATAGCTTGGGAATGTACCCAGTTCCTTCGCCATTTCGGCGGAGGTTGCATAGGCAATGCCGGTCATGATGGCGGTCAGCGCACCGCAGATGGCGCGGCCTTCATCGGAGTCATAAGGAATACCGGATGTCATCAGCAGGCCGCCAATATTGGCATAGCCGAGGCCGAGCGTGCGGTATTCGTAGGAGAGGCGGGCAATTTCCTTGGACGGGAACTGCGCCATCATCACCGAGATTTCGAGAACGATGGTCCACAGGCGCGCCGTGTGCTCGTAAGCCGCAATGTCGAACGAACCGTCCTTGTTGCGATAGGTGAGCAGGTTGATCGACGCCAGATTACAAGCCGTGTCGTCAAGGAACATGTATTCCGAGCACGGGTTGGAGGCGCGGATCGGACCAGCGACCGGGCAGGTGTGCCAGTCGTTCATGGTCGTGTTGTAGTGCAGACCCGGATCAGCGGAGGCCCATGCGGCATAACCGATCTTTTCCCAAAGATCGCGCGCCTTCAAGGTCTTCATGACCTTGCCGTCCTTGCGTGCGGTCAGGTTCCAGTCGCTGTCGTTTTCGACGGCGCGCAGGAATTCGTCCTTCAGCGAGACGGAGTTGTTCGAGTTCTGGCCCGAAACCGTGAGATAGGCTTCCGAATCCCAGTCCGTGTCGTAGGTCTTGAACTGAATATCGGTATAGCCCTGACGCGCAAACTGGATCACCCGCTTGACGTAGTTTTCCGGAACCTGGTTCTTCTTGGCTGCCTTGATTTCGCGCTTCAGGGCAGGGTTCTTCGACGGATCGAAGCAATCATCATTATCGGCTTCGCAGTTGACGCAAGCCTTCATGATCGCGGCCAGATGCTGCTTGACGATCTTGGAACCGGTGACGAGCGAAGCGACCTTCTGCTCTTCCTTCACCTTCCAGTCGATATATTCTTCGATATCCGGATGGTCGATGTCGACAACCACCATCTTTGCGGCGCGACGCGTGGTGCCGCCCGACTTGATGGCGCCCGCAGCGCGGTCGCCGATCTTGAGGAAGCTCATCAGGCCAGACGACTTGCCGCCGCCGGAAAGCTTTTCGCCTTCGCCGCGCAGATGGCTGAAGTTGGACCCCGTGCCGGAGCCGTATTTGAACAGGCGCGCTTCGCGAACCCACAGGTCCATGATGCCGCCTTCATTGACCAGATCGTCAGCGACGGACTGGATGAAGCAGGCATGCGGCTGCGGATGTTCGTAGGACGACTTGGATTTGGTCAGCTTGCCGGTCTGCCAGTCGACATAGAAATGGCCCTGACCGGGACCGTCAATGCCGTAAGCCCAGTGCAGGCCGGTGTTGAACCATTGCGGGCTGTTCGGTGCGACGCGCTGGGTGGCGAGCATATAGGCAAGCTCATCACGGAAGGCGAGGGCGTCTTCTTCCGAACCGAAATAGCCGCCTTTCCAGCCCCAGTAGGTCCAGGTGCCGGCAAGACGGTCAAAAACCTGACAGGCATCCATCTCGGAGCCATAACGCTCGTTCTGCGGCAGCGATGCAAGCGCATCTTCATCGGCGACCGAGCGCCACAGCCACGACGGGACGTCGTTTTCTTCAACTTTCTTCAGATGGGCAGGCACGCCAGCCTTGCGGAAATATTTCTGCGCAAGAATGTCTGCTGCAACCTGGCTGAACTGAGCCGGTACATTGATGTTTTCCAAGCGGAATACGATGGATCCATCGGGATTTTTGATCTCGCTGGTCGCAGTCCGAAACGCGATGTCCGCATAGGCCGACTGATTCTCTTTCGTGAAACGGCGTTCGATCTTCATCTTTTCCATCCAAACGTTCTATATATAGTAGCGCCAAAGGTGAGTTTCCACCATGGCCCGCCACTTGCTGTCTGTACCGCGTCTCTGTTTGAAAGCCCTCCTGCGAGGAAGGGCTTCTTGGTGAGGATTCCGGCACATAACCGGGATCCCGAATTCTGTTTCTGCTGCATCCGGCGCATAACAAAACACCCCAAGGCAGCCAGAGCTATCCTCGTCAGGGGTATTGCAAACCAACAAATCAGCAGATCGAAAAATACTCTATCTTGTAAGAAGCATGAGCGCAAATACTAAATCTAGTGTTAACGCTCTTTCGTCATGTGGCTGCATCTGCTTCTCCAAAGGTGGTCCGGCCCGGAAATCGGGCACGACGAAGCCCGGAGCGACAACTACGCTGAATAAGCGCAACGCCCGTTCCAGAACTTGACTAACCTGAAAGAAAGACCGGCTATTCAGACGCCCGGCCACGCCACTTACGCAACGATAAGTTCATAAAAAACGACTCGGCTGCGAGCGTCAAGCATTGGTTTGTTGTAAGGCGCCTAACGCTAGATATTGTGCGTAAGGCGCTGGGGCTAATGTGGATAACGGGGAGAAGAGAAGCTTTTGTGAACGAAGCCGGCTAAAACGCTTTTACCCCTTTTTAACCAATCATTGAGGGCAATTATTGCGCAAAAACAGTGGGATCGAACGACGTTCTGATGCAGGGTCTGAGCAAAAAGCGCGAGATGGCGGCTCGAAATAGTCTGCTGTGAGCGATTGAAGCCTTGCACAGGACGCTGTGAATTTCGTTCCGGGAGCGATGCGGATAGTGATCACGAGGCTCTATAGGTGGATTTCCCGCTGGAAACGCTACGGATAGGCCGAGCAAGCGCAGATATGTAGCGTTAATGGAGAAATGACGCCGCTATTCAGCAGCGACTCTCATACCCGAATCACCAAAGCGCAGAAGAATCTGCTTCAGCTCGGTCTCTTCGACGCGCCTTGCCGCTTCATCCGGGCACACCCATTCGCAGATGCGCTGATCTTGTTCGGGCCAGCTTTTCTCCTGACCAGTAAAGCGGACAGCATAAACCGCGACCGAAAACTGGTTGATCCGCTCTGGCGGCATATCCATTTTGCAATAATTGAAGCTGCCGATGGGTTCGGGCGTGACATCGCCGCGAATGCCTGCTTCTTCGAAGGCTTCGCGCAAGGCTGTTTCAGCGAGTGTGCGACCGACTTGCGGCCAGCCCTTGGGGATGATCCAGCGGCCCGTACCGCGGCTTGTAATGACAAGCACCTGAAGAGCGCCCATTTCGCGACGATAGACGAGGGCCGCAACCTGCTGCAAACGGCCAGAAGGCGTAAGAATACGCTTTTCCGTTGCAATAAGTTGTTTGGCGACCGTCTTCACTGCGAAATTCCCTCTTTTCCTTAAAATGGAATGATTCGTCAAAATAACAACTGTTCAAATGCGCAACAGACCTTACAAAAGGACAAAAAAGTCCTTTATTTTAAAGCTACTATTGAAATACAGGGAGGGCGCGTTGCTATTCAACGCCGAACCTGACCGCTATCAGCGCCATTTCGACCATTTTCTTATAGCACGCGATTACGGCAGAAATATCCTTTTTTCTGTTTTCGTTTATTTTCGTTTTCCGCGTTTTTTGAGAGTGCCTTCTTTCTTTAAGAAAGCCCTCCATCCTGCTGGTTTTATACGCAGAACAATTGTGCCCAATAAAAAATGCCAGCCGGTTAGGGCTGGCATTTCGAATGTCTCAAGGTGCGATATGCTGGAACTTATCCGCGCTTGTCGCCGGCAATCGGCTCCAGATAGGTGTAGCCCATATCCCACGGGAAATAGATCCAGGTGTCCTGCGATACTTCGGTCACGAAGGTATCAACCAGCGGGCGGCCTTTCGGCTTGGCATAAACCGTTGCAAAATGCGCCTTTGGCATCATTTCACGGACGATGGCGGCAGTCTTGCCGGTATCGGTAAGGTCGTCGACGACGATCACGCCTTCGCCGCCATTTTCCAGAAGCTGTTCGCCGATGCCTTTCAGGATCTGCATTTCGCCCTGCGACGTGTAGTCGTGATAGGAGGCAATGCAGACGGTTTCGATAAGGCGGATGCCGAGTTCGCGGCAGATAATGGCCGCAGGCACCAGGCCGCCGCGCGTAATCGCGACGATTGCACGCCAATCGCGCCCCATGCCGGAAATGCGCCAGGCAAGCGCGCGGGCATCGCGGTGGAACTGATCCCAGGATACGGGAAAGGCTTTATCGGGCAAGGACATCGAAACGCTCCATGGAACAGTCCGTGGGCTGTGGCCCACAGACTGGCTAAACCAAAAATGCGCGATGACCACCGTCAAGCGCGCTGAACTGTGTAGACCTTTGCTTCCACCGTCTGCGCCCACGTTAAGGGGCTGCAACACGATGAAAAGGTTTCTTCAACCCGGCACAGTCAGCGCCGGGTAGTGCTGATAACCGCAAAAACACCGATCTTGCAAGTCTGTTATGGCTTGAAGGGGCTTGATGCGACGAATTGGGGATAATTGCCCGCTCGATATGAGCGGACATGTTACCGCGAAAACAATGTCAGAACGGGAAGTTCATTGAGCATTGAACGAGTCACGCCACCGAATACCAGCTCGCGCAGACGCGAATGGCTATAGGCGCCCATGACGAGCAGATCGGCACGCTCCGCGATGATATGTTCCCGCAGCGCATCCTGTGCATAGCGTCCATTCGAACCGAGCGGCGTGACATTCACCTCGATACCATGGCGAGCAATGGATTCAGCCAGCTCGGTGCCGGCGAGCGCCTCGTCCTCGCCCTCGGCTTCTGGCGGGTCGACCCATACGATTTCAGTACGGCCAGCCTGTTTCATCAGGGGCAGGGCATCGAATGCGGCGCGCGCCGCTTCTCGCTTGCCGTTGAAGGCAACAACAATCCGGTCCAGTGACAATGGCTGTGTCACAGGTGCATAAGGTACGAGCAGAACCGGGCAGCTTGAATTGAAGACAATCGTGTCGGCGGTTTCGTCATTGGTGGCCGGATCGTCGGGATCCGGCTGGCCTGCAACCAGCAATTCCGCACCGAGACACGAGGTCAGAACGCCATCGGCAGCGGTGCCGGTTTCCGAGCGGGTGATACGGAATTCGAAATGCGCATCCTGACGGCGCATCTCTTCTTCAAAAACATGTTTCAGCCGCTCTGACAGTTCCTTGTGCTGCTTGTCATGCAGTTCGAACATGCCGGGATCGATAAACCCGTTGGGATCGGCATATACGATGGGAGAGGGGATGGAATAGAGGCCGATGACATGAAGATCGGGCACTTTTCGCATCAAAAGCGCGATGGCGGACAGAACCCGCTTCAGCTCGGCTTCGCTCCGGGAATAGGCAACCACCGTTTTGTAGGTCATGACCGATCTCCTTCCAGCTGTGTTTCCATTTTAGCATAGAATGCAACGAGTTGCGCACGCAAAAGGTTGCAAGACTTAAAGGAAGTGTTTTCGAATATGCCAGTTTGGTCAGCTTGCGCCGGAAGCCACCAGCCCGGCAATCATGGCGTCAATTTCGGCAGCTGCCGCATCGATCTTCTGCGGATCGCTGCCGCGCACCACAAGCTCGGTGCTGAAGCGTCCATTCTCGAATTTCGGATAGGAACCGATGATCGTATCGAGGTTCTGCTTCTGGATTTCGGCCAGCGGCGCGCCGATGACGCCTTCGCCGAAGGGGCAGAGCACAGCGCGTGACAAAAGCTTGCGGCCGGTCCGCAAGGTGGGGATTACATTGTCCAGCATGGCCTGAAATACCGACGGAACGCCCGCCATCACATAGACATTGCCAATGTGAAAGCCTGGCGCGGAAGAAACCGGATTGTCGATATGTTCCGACCCTTGCGGCATACGGGCCATGCGCTTGCGGGAATCGGTGAATTCCAGACCGCGCCGCGCATAATTGTCGCCGAGAAGCTTCATGGCCTTTTCATCATAGATGCAGGGCACACCAAAGGCTTTTGAAACGGCGTCGGCAGTGATGTCGTCATGGGTCGGGCCAATACCGCCCGAAGTGAAGACATAATCAAAATTCGGACGCAGGGCATTGAGCGCGGCGACAATGGCGTCTTCCTCGTCCGGTACGATGCGCACTTCCTTGAGATCGATACCCACAGCGGTCAGCAGATCGGCGAGATGCCCGATGTTCTTGTCCTTGGTGCGCCCGGAGAGAAGTTCGTCGCCAATGGCGAGCATTGCAGCCCTGACGGCCTGCTGCGAAGTGTCGGTCATGCCCAGACTCCATTTCAATTTGGCGACAGTTAAGCCTCAGGCGCACCGCGCCGCAACCGGTTTGTCGCAAAAGACAAAATGTTCCTCCGTTCGGTCATCTTCCCAAAATAAAAATGCTCTCTAGTTGAGTGAATGCGGAAAAGGGGTTCCGCAAAACCGAAAACGGAGACGTCAGATGGTAAAAGTTCTGGTGCTGTACTATTCGTCCTACGGGCATATGGAGCAGATGGCCAAGGCTGCGGCAGAAGGCGCGCGCGAAGGCGGCGCGGAAGTCACGATCAAGCGGGTGCCCGAACTGGTTCCGCTCGAAGTCGCCAAGGCCTCGCATTATAAGGTCGATCAGGACGCAGCCATCGCATCGCCGAACGATCTGGTCGAATATGACGCCATTATATTGGGCACCGCGACCCGCTACGGCATGATGGCCGCGCAGATGAAAAACTTTCTCGACCAGACCGGTGGTCTGTGGGCCAAGGGCGCGCTGCTCAACAAGGTCGGCTCGGTGATGGTTTCAACGGCGACGCAGCATGGCGGCGCGGAACTGGCCTTGATTTCGGCGCAGTGGCAGTTGCAGCATCATGGCATGATCATCGTGCCGCTTTCCTATGCCTATCAGGGGCAGATGGGCAATGATGTGGTGCGTGGCGGGGCGCCTTACGGCATGACGACGACGGCAGATGGCGACGGTTCGCGCCAGCCATCGGCACAGGAACTGGAAGGTGCACGTTTTCAGGGCAAGCGTGTCGCAGAAATCACCGCCAAACTGCACGGCTGAAGGCATTTCATCAAAAACAAAAGCCGCCGGGAAAACACGGCGGCTTTTGCATGAAAAATTGTGGTGCGGTCGGCGGGACTTGAACCCGCAAGCCTAAAAGGCGACGGATTTTAAGTCCGTTGCGTATACCAGTTTCGCCACGACCGCAGCGACAGGATTTCTATGTCATGATTTGCGCGTTGATTTCAAGACAGAAAGCTTGTCAGCAATAACAGCTGAATTATCGAATATCCTTATGTTCTAAAATAGAAAAGCGGTATGATCGGCCCGTTTTCCCGACCATGAATTTGATCGGTTCGCGCCAGATGTCACTATTTCTGCAAAAGCCTGTCAGCTGACGAATTTTGGATATGACAAGCTGTCAGGAATGATTTACGCCTAGAGCTGGACCGCTACGCGGCGGTCTGGGGCTTAGTAACCCCTTTATCACTGCGTGGTTGGCGTCACCGAAAGGCGCCGAACCTTCGTCCTTTATGGTCAGGGTGCTTGCGACGTATGTCCAAGCTTCTCTGAAGCCAAAGGTCGTGAGGCCGTCGCAGTGCGGTTACTAACACCCTGATCACCAAAGATCGAAGGGCACAATGCGGGGGCGTACCGCGAGAGTGCTTTGGGGGCGTGACCGATATGACAGACACTGTAACCTATTGCACAATCACCTATGATCATGTTCAGGATTGGTGCGGCGGATTCTTCCGCCAGGACCAGCGGCCAGAAGCTGAGGCCGCGCTTCGTTTGATGCAGCGCGAATTACAGAGAGAGCGCTCTATTTCGTGGCAGGCGCTTTACCTCGAAGAAATAACAATTCCGCTTCCACTGAACGAAGCCGTGCTGTTCGAACTGCTGAATGACGGTCCGCTGGTGGTCTTCGGAGACCGCAAGATCGTCACTGTTTACTACGTGGGGTAGGTTGGTGTTTCCCTTCATCCTTGTTTGCATTGGCAAATCCGTATAGCGATGTGAACACCGAGTAGGAATGAAGAGAGTTTCAGTATGACCGCCTTCGTCAAATCCGTGGCTCAGGCCGAAAAGGCAATGCGTGCGCTTTTCCCCGAAACACAATTGCAGCTCAACGATTATCTCTCCCGCAAATATGGCGCAGAGATTTGGTTGAAGCGCGAAGATCTGACGCCGGTGCGGTCCTACAAGATTCGCGGCGCGTTCAATTTCATTTCCAAGGCCGTCAAAACAACCGACGAGAATGTCGTCTTTGTCTGCGCTTCGGCAGGCAATCACGCGCAGGGCTTTGCCTTCGTCTGCCGCCATTTTGGTCGCAAGGGCGTTGTTTTCATGCCGGTGACCACGCCGCAGCAGAAAATCGACAAGACCCGCGCTTTTGGCGGTGAATTCATCGAAATCAAGCTCATCGGCGATATTTTCGACGTCTGTTATGCCGCGTCGCAGGAATTTGCGGCCAGCAACAAGGGCGTCATGGTGCCGCCCTTCGATCATCCGGGCATTGTGGAAGGTCAAGCGACCGTCGCACTGGAAATCGAACGGCAATTGCCGGAAGGCAAGAAGCCGGATCTGGTTCTGCTGCCGGTTGGCGGCGGCGGGCTTTCCGGCGGTGTGACGCAGTATATTTCCGATCTTGGCTGGAAAACCGCGTTTCGCTTTGTCGAACCGAAAGGTGCCGCAAGCCTGAAAGGCAGTCTGGAAGCGGGCAAGCGCATCAAGCTTACCCATGTCGATAATTTTGTAGATGGAGCGGCCGTTGCCGAGATTGGCAAGGAAAACTTCAAGCTTCTCAAAGGCTTTGACGCAAAGTCTGTCATAACAGTTCCGGAAAACCGTCTCTGCGCGACGATCATTGAAATGCTCAATATCGAAGGCGTGGTGCTGGAACCAGCAGGTGCTTTGGGCATTGATGCGCTGAAGGATTTCAAGAAAAGCGAACTCAAGGGCAAGCGTATCGTGATTGTCGTTTCGGGCGGCAATTTTGATTTCGAGCGCCTGCCCGATGTGCGCGAAAGAGCGCTTCGCTTTGAAGGCCTGAAGAAATACTTCATTTTCCGATTCCCGCAGCGCCCCGGCGCACTGCGTTCGTTCCTCGATCTGCTGGGGCCGGAAGATGACATCGCGCGCTTCGAATATCTGAAGAAATCTGCTCGCAATTTCGGCTCGGTGCTGATCGGTATTGAAACGAAAGATGCCGCCAATTTCAAACTTCTGGAAAAGAAGTTCGGGGAAGCCGGTTGGGCTTATCAGGACATTACAGACAATCAGGTTCTGGCTGATTTCATCATTTGAACTGAAGTCTAAGTGACGCGAAAACGAAAACATTTGCTTTTTTGGCAAAACCACCCCATATGGGCGGCAGGCGCATGGGCCGACGTTAGATGTCGGCTTTCCCGGCATTGGACTTGTTGCGTCACACCTCTGTCTTCCGGAATGGTCTGGTAGCGGAGGGGACCTGAGATCTGCTCGGGCACGGCTGCGCAAGTCGCCAGGGGTTTTCCCGGCGTCCCGTCGTTATCATAAATACGGATTTGGCTCGGGCAAGTTGCGCTTTCCCGGCATTGAAAGCGGACCGCAGATGTGCGGTGCCGCCGAAAGAGATTGAATTGACAAATGAAAATACGGGCGGCTTTGCCGCTCTTGGCGTCACCGGCGTTTTGCTCAAGGGCGTTGAAGCTGCTGGCATGACCGAACCGAAGCCAATCCAGACGCAGGCGATCCCGCCGCAGCTGGAAGGCAAGGACATTCTCGGCATTGCGCAGACCGGCTCGGGCAAGACTGCTGCTTTCAGCCTGCCGATCCTGCAAAAGATCATCGGTCTGGGCGATAAGCGCCGTCCGAAGACGGCGCGTGCGCTTGTTCTGGCACCGACCCGCGAACTGGCTGTGCAGATCGAACAGACGATCCGCAACGTTTCCAAGACCGCGCATATTTCGACCGCGCTCGTGCTGGGCGGCGTATCGAAGCTGACGCAGATCAAGCGTATCGCACCTGGCATCGATGTGCTGATTGCAACGCCGGGCCGTCTGACGGATCTGATGCGCGAAGGTCTCGTTGACCTTTCGCAGACCCGCTGGTTGGTGCTCGATGAAGCCGATCGCATGCTCGATATGGGTTTCATCAACGATGTGAAGCGTATTGCCAAGGCAACCCATGCCGACCGTCAGACTGCGCTTTTCTCGGCAACCATGCCGAAGGAAATTGCAGCGCTCGCAGGCAGCCTGCTTCGTGATCCGGTTCGTGTGGAAGTTGCGCCGCAGGGTACGACGGCTGCCGAAATCACCCAGGTTGTGCATCCTGTGCCGACCAAGGAAAAGCGCCGTCTTCTGTCGGCTCTGCTGGCCGATAAGAACATGCGTTCGGTTATCGTCTTCACCCGCACCAAGCATGGTGCCGATGCGGTCGTGCGCCACCTTGAGCGTGACAAGTTCGACGTTGCGGCCATTCACGGCAACAAATCGCAGAATGCCCGCCAGCGCGCGCTGAACGGTTTCCGCGACGGCACGCTGCGCATTCTGGTTGCAACCGATATCGCCGCGCGCGGTATCGATGTTCCCGGCATCAGCCATGTGGTCAACTATGACCTCCCAGATGAGCCGGAAACCTACGTACACCGTATCGGCCGCACGGGGCGCAATGGCGCCAGCGGCGCTTCGATCACCCTGTACGATCAGGCGACCGAGGATTCGAAGTTGCGTGCTGTGGAACGCGTGACCCGCACCAAGCTTCCGATCAAGGATGCTCCGGTCAAGCTTGCACCGGCACCCGCAGCAGCGCCGCGCATTTCGATTGTGGGCGAAGACAAGCCGCAGAAGACGCAGCACCGCAAGGGCCCGTCGCCGCAGCAGCACCGTCGTCCAGCACAGAAGCCGGGCGAACATCGTGGGGGCAACCACGCTTCCGCAGGTGGTCATGCCAATGCCACTGGCGAAGCCGCACCGAAGGCAAAGCGTCCATTCCGTCGCAAGCGCCGCAACGGTAATGGCGGCGGCGGACAGCGCGCTGCATAACGCCGTTCCGAAACATCTTTTACAAAAGCCGCCCATTTCGGGCGGCTTTTTCTTTTGAACAGACATTTTGTGGATTGAGTTTGCCAGTTGGCGTGGAAAATTATTCCATCCTTCCTTGAAGGGCAGGGCAGTTCCTCATACTTTCCCGGCAAACAGCTCGGCCAAAGATGAAGGATGGAAGCTATGCTCCAATCGGTTCTAGACGCAATCGGTAACACGCCATTGATTCGTCTCAAGAAGGCTTCCGAAATCACCGGTTGCGAGATTTACGGCAAGGCTGAATTCCTCAATCCAGGACAGTCGGTCAAGGACCGTGCAGCGCTCTACATCATTCGGGACGCGGAAAAGCGCGGCCTGCTTCGTCCGGGCGGCGTGATTGTCGAGGGGACGGCGGGCAATACCGGCATTGGCTTGACCCTTGTTGCGAAGGCGCTCGGCTATCGCACAGTCATCGTCATTCCGGAAACGCAAAGCCAGGAAAAGAAGGACGCGCTGCGTCTGCTCGGTGCGGAACTGATCGAAGTTCCAGCAGCACCTTATCGTAATCCCAACAACTATGTGCGCCTGTCAGGGCGGCTGGCTGAACAGCTTGCCAAAACCGAACCGAATGGCGCGATCTGGGCCAACCAGTTTGATAATCCGATCAATCGTCAGGCGCATATCGAAACCACTGCGCCTGAAATCTGGCGCGATACCAATGGCAAGGTCGACGGTTTCGTGGCGGCGGTCGGATCGGGCGGCACTCTTGTCGGGACAGCTTTCGGCTTGAAGGATCACAATCCTGATATCAAGATCGGGCTCGCCGATCCCTATGGTGCAGCGCTCTATTCCTATTACACGACCAGCGAGTTGAAATCCGAAGGCGATTCGATCACCGAAGGCATCGGGCAGGGGCGTATCACGGCCAATCTGGAAGGCTTCACGCCTGATTTCTCCTATCGTATTGCGGATGCCGATGCGCTCGATGTCGTGTTCGATCTCGTGGAGAATGAGGGGCTTTGCCTCGGCGGTTCTTCCGGCATCAATATTGCCGGTGCGATCCGGCTTGCAAAAGATCTCGGTCCGGGCCACACAATTGTGACGGTGCTTTGCGACTATGGTAATCGTTACCAGTCGAAAATGTTCAATCCATCCTTCCTGCGCGGCAAGAACCTGCCGGTGCCGGGCTGGTTGGAAACCAAAACCGAAATAGACATCCCATTCGAGGAATAAAACAATGGCCTATGAGACCGATGCGCTTTTCCGTGAAGATTCCTATCTTTCAACGGCGGAGGGCAAGGTTCTCGCCATTACCGAGACTGGCGGTATTATTCTCGACCAGACAAATTTCTACGCGACCTCCGGCGGACAGCCGGGGGATATCGGCTTTTTTGAGCGCGCCGATGGATCGCGGATCGAGATCGCAGCCACCGTTACCGGTGAAACCAAGAACGAAATCGTCCATATGCCAGCCGAAGGGCAGGCAGCACCGACAGTCGGTGAGGCGCTTGTTCTGCATATTGATTGGCCGCGCCGCTACAAGCTGATGCGCATGCACACTGCCTGTCATCTTTTGTCCGTTGCCTGTCCGTTCCCGATCACCGGTGCGGCAGTGGGCGAAGATGAAAGCCGTGTCGACTTTGATCTGCCAGATCCGACCTATACGAAGGAATTCGTGACCGAAAAGATCATGGAACTGGTCAAGGCCAATGATCCCGTTTCGATCAGCTGGATCAGCGATGAAGAATTCCTCGCCAACCCCGATATTGTGAAGTCGAAGAATGTTCGCCCTCCCGTCGGGCTTGGCCGCATTCGGCTTGTTGCCATTGGCGAAAACGGTTCAGTGGATTCCCAACCATGCGGCGGCACCCATGTGTCTGAAACGCAGGAAATAGGAGAAATCCATATCGGCAAGATCGAGAAGAAGGGCAAGGAAAACCGCCGTTTCCGCATTCGCTTCGGCGCCTTGCCCGAAGCTTGAGTATTTGAGGAGCATGATCATGGCTGAGAAGAGCGCATTCGTCGTTTCACGCGATTGGCTGAAAGAACGCCTGGGACAACCGGGGATAGCAATCGTGGATGCGTCCTGGTATCTGCCTGCCGCGGGTCGCAACGGTCTTGAAGAATATCATGCAGCGCATATTCCGGGCGCGGTCTTCTTCGATCAGGACGTGATCGCCGACAAGCATTCTGGCCTGCCGCACACCTTGCCGTCGCCGGAACTCTTCGCGCAGCATGTCGGCGCGATGGGTATCACCGCCGACGAGACAATTATCGTTTATGACGGCCCCGGCATGTTTGCCGCCCCCCGCGTCTGGTGGATGTTCCGCGTGATGGGCGCCAAAAATGTGTTCGTTCTTGATGGCGGTTTCGACGGATGGAAGGCCGCGGGCTATCCCGTGACTGACGAGCCGACGAAGATTGCAGCCTCGCTATTCACGCCTGCTTTCGATCAGGCTGGCGTTGTTGCTTTCCCGGAAATGCGGGAGATCGTCGATGAGCGTCGCGCGCAGGTTGCTGATGCGCGGGCCGCCGGACGTTTTACCGGGCGGGATGCCGAACCGCGTGTGGGCATGCGTTCCGGTCACATGCCGGGCGCGCGCAACGTTCCTGTCGGCACGCTGTCGGAGAATGGCGAGCTGAAAGATCTGGATAGTCTGCGTGCGATCTTCGACAAGGCAGGCGTTGATCTCGCCAAGCCTGTCGTCACAAGCTGCGGTTCCGGCGTCACGGCGGCGGTCATCATGCTGGCACTGGCCTCGCTCGGCCATAAGGATAACCGGCTCTATGACGGTTCCTGGAGCGAATGGGGCAGCAGGCAGGATACGCCGGTGGTGACGGGCGAAGCCGACTGATCATGGTCGACAAACTTACTGCCCGCATTACGCATCTGGAAATGCAGACGCGACCGGCGCTTTCCGTACCGGTTCCGTCTGGCGTGCGGCTCGCCATCATGCGGGCCAGCGACATGCCGGTGCATTTCTATCGCTATCTTTACGAACAGGTCGGTCGGCAGCATCACTGGATGATGCGCCGCGTGCAAAGCGATGCGGAAGTGGCCAGCATCATCCATGCGGATACGAGTGCGATCCACGTGCTCTATGCGGATGGCAATCCGGCCGGTTTCGTGGAACTGGATTTAACCGCTATGCCGGAAACGGCTGAAATTCTTTATTTCGGTCTGATGCGTGATTTTCAGGGGCGGGGGCTTGGCAAGTTCTTTCTCAGCGAAGCCATTTCCGCTGCCTGGGCCCATGGACCGCAGAAAGTTGCCATCCACACCAATACGCTCGATAGCCCACGCGCATTGCAGCTTTATCAGAAGATGGGATTTGTTCCTGTCGGATGGTCGGAGGAAGAAGTCACACCATGGGCGGACTAATTACCGGGTAGATTAGCCGCGTGCAACCTCGCGGCCATTGGTGATGGAAACAACGGAAGCGCTCGCCAGTCGGGCGCTTTCTTCGTCCAGAACCACACAATTGCGTCCGCGTTGCTTGGCCTGATAGAGGCAGCGGTCGGCGCGGCTCATCACTTGCGAATTGCTCTCGGTTTTTGGAGCAGACGCCACGCCGATGCTGATCGTCAGAGGATAGACCTGATATTCCGTCGAATGAAAAGGCGTGCCTTCCACTTCGGTACGGATGCGCTGCGCCACACGCACGCCCGTTTCGCTGCTGGCGCCTGGCAAGAAGACACAGAATTCCTCGCCACCGATACGCCCGACCAGATCGCCCTTGCGTGTCACATTTTGCAGGGCAAATGCGATCAGCTTCAATGCGCGGTCGCCAGCGCTATGGCCGAATGTATCGTTGATGGCTTTGAAGTGGTCGGCGTCGATGACCATCAGCACGCCGGTTTCAATACGCGATCTGCTGATCTTCATGGCATCGAACAGGGCTTCGCGATTGAGCAATCCCGTCATGTGATCGACGCGCGCCCGCGCCTGCAATTCAATATGCGCCCGTTCAAGTTGGTTATAGGCGTCTCTCAGCTTGTTATGCTGCCGGAAAATATAGGCGAGCGACGGGAAGGCTGTCGCAATGGGAATGCCGGAGCTTAGCGCCAGTGCAACAATGCCCGGCCGTGCGCCCGAAAAGGCAGCAACTGTCCAGGTGAGCGACACAGAAAACAGCACAACAGAAAGTGTTATGACACCTGCTTTCCATAACGCTGCTTTCATTTCCTAACTCCCCGTCCCTGGATCAGGATTATTTAATTGTCACTCGAAACCTTACGTTGAGGGAGCAATTGATTGGAGGGCTTATAAAAGCATCTGGGCGTCAGGAAAAGATGCCAAAAGGTATGATTGCAACTTTTCCACGAACAGTTTCCCGAAAGACACAATTTAGGGTTTTATCACTAAAGGCTGATCAAGCAAATTGTATTGGGGGAGCGGGGATAATATCGGGATTTTCGAATAATCTAACCGATAATTGTAATGGCTAACATAAGGGAAGGTCGGAAACAACCGCCTGAGGGTGACGGAGGCGAGCTTTTCGAAGCGCGCAGATGGCCAGAACGCTCCGAAAGAACTCGTCTCACGTCGAGAGTGTTGTCTTGCGACAAATCTATAGTTTTGGAGATTTTATCGGCTATGAGCCGGTGAGGGCGGTGGTCGTCAGAAGATGGCGAGATATTTCAGAAGAGAAATGATACCAATGATGATCACAATAACTTGAGCAATCTGCTTCACCTTTGCATCCAGCGGAAGCATGTTGATCAGATAAAGCACGAGGAAGATAACAAGAATTGTTATCAGAAGGCTGATGAGGATGGACATAGCTGTTCTGAACCTTCCTGGAACGGCACTGTTGTCGTTTGTGTCCGACGGCCGCTCCTCCAGAACGCCAGACCAAACATTACACGGAAAACATGGGGCAAGTTCCCAGTTTCTTCCGCGGCATTCTCGTTTCCAGTTTGAAAACGATATGCCGGATAACGTTTCGCTTTGGAGAAGGTTCCGCTCGATTTGTGAGCGGGCACGGAGACTGATGGCCGGTTTTGAACGCCGGCCACCATAGGCGGGAATATTATCGCTGCTGCATGCTGCCGTTTTCGCGACGACGCATATGCCAGCTGAAAGCTTCTTCCAGAAGATGTGGCGTGTGACCGCCACGCTTGCAGGCGCGTTCGAAATAATCATTGAGCTGGTCGCGATAATCGGGATGAGCGCAATTGTCGATGATGACACGGGCACGTTCCCGCGGGGCAAGGCCGCGCAGATCGGCAAGGCCCTGTTCGGTCACCAGAATATCGACGTCGTGCTCCGTGTGGTCCACATGAGTGACCATCGGTACGATAGACGAAATGGCGCCGTTCTTGGCTTCCGACTTGCTGACGAAAATCGAGATGTAGGCGTTGCGCGCGAAATCACCCGAACCGCCAATACCGTTCATCATATGGGTGCCATCGACATGAGTGGAATTCACATTGCCATAAATATCGAACTCAAGCGCCGTATTGATGCCGATGATGCCGAGACGACGGATGACTTCCGGGTGGTTGCTGATTTCCTGTGGCCGCAGGATCAGCTTGTCGCGATAGCGGTCGATATTGTTGAACACCCGTTCGCCGACTGCCGGGCTGAGCGTGATCGAAGCACCGGAGGCATAATCCAGCTTTCCGGCATCAAACAGCTCGAAGGTGCTGTCCTGCAGCACTTCACTATACATGCGCAGATTGTGGAAAGGGCTATCGGCGAAACCATTGAGCACAGCGTTTGCGATGGTGCCGATACCGGCCTGAAGAGGATTAAGCGTCAGATCGAGACGGCCATGTGCCACTTCATCCTTCAGAAAATCGATCAGATGACCGGCAATAGCGATGGTTTCGCTGTCGGCTGGTTCGACCGTCGAAGCACTGTCATTTTCCTGCGTGATGACGATGCCAGCGATTTTCTCGACCGGGATCGGAATATAGGGCAGGCCGACGCGGCTGTCGCAGGCCGTAACCGGGATCGGGTCGCGGGTAGGGCGCTTGGTCGGGATATAGATGTCGTGCAGACCTTCCAGCGCCATAGGCTGGTTGAGATTGACCTCGACGATCACCTTATCGGCCAGAATGGCGAAGCTTGCCGAATTGCCAACCGAAGTGGTCGGAATGATACCGCCACTTTCGGTAATCGCCAGCGCCTCGACAACAGCATAATCAATCGGGCCAATCTGGTTGGAGCGCAATTGCTCGACCGTTTCGGACAGATGCTGGTCGATGAACATGACCTCGCCGCGATTGATCGCGGAACGCAGCGTGCGGTCAACCTGAAACGGCATACGACGGGCGAGCACATGGGCTTCAGTCAGGATCTTGTCGACGTCGTGTCCAAGCGAAGCGCCGGTGATAAGCGTAATCTGAAACGGATCGGTTGCCGCACGGGCCGCCATGGCGACCGGCACGGCCTTGGCGTCACCGGCGCGGGTAAAGCCGCTCATACCGACAATCATGCCATCCTTAATGAGGCTGGCTGCCTGTTCCGGGGTAATAATCTTGTCTCGCAGCGAAGCGTTTCGAATGCGTGCTTCCAACATCTATAACTCTACCTTCTATCCCATCCAGCCAGCGGGCCGGGAATGCCCGTTCGATGTGCATCGTGACCAAGAGTTGGCCGAAAACGCGAGTGCTGGAACCCGTGTCGGGTCATACAACATGTACAGGACGATTACATGCTGCTTTGGTCTTAGACCGTTTCAGGTTCCAAACACGTTTCAGTCATTCTCACGATGCGGGCAGCGAGGGAATGATTTTAATCAAGCGTAGAATTTGTCAATCGCTGATCAGATTGACCGCTGGAACAGCCCGACGGGCAGGGTGCATTCGTGTCGCTAGAATGCGAAGGTCATGGCCCATCGCCAGAGTATATTGCAGGTAATTCTTATATTTATACAGTATAGTTGATATTTGAAAGAAAATTTGCAATCATAATTTATATATATCTGGTTATTTTGATATTCGGTTTTGATGATGTTTTTATTTTCATTGGTTAATATAAAATATAGGATTATATCCGTCCTTCTTTTCACTGTGTTCTTGGCGGTGTTTTCCGGCGCAGCTAATACTCAAGGGCCAACCGAGACATCAAAACCGGTACAAGTTGGCATTTATGTCAGCGAGCCCTTCGTCAATAATGACGGCAATGGCTATTCCGGCATGGCAATCGATATCTGGCAGAACATCGCCGCGCGCCTGAATATAACGTCGCATTATGTGGAATATCCGAACTATAGCGACCTCATGAAAGCCGTTTCCGATGGCAAGATTGATGCAGCCGTCACCAATCTTACCATCACCGAAAACCGTGCTGAAATCGCAGATTTTACCTATCCGTGGTTCGATGCTGGTTTGCGCATCATGGTGCATACTCAGGCCGGGACGGGATGGGACGACCTTATCGAACGCCTCAACAGGGCTGGTCACTTGACCACCTATGTCTGGATTCTGGGCATTCTTCTCGTGGCAACGCTGTTTCTGACGCTGTTCGACAGACGCTTTGATGAAAATTTTCCAAAACGCTGGCGGAGAGCTTTTATCACGTGGTTTCAATTGCTACGTCCGGCAAAAGCTCACGTAAAAACCTGTTCGGCTGGATAGGACGTGTGTGGCAAACGTTCTGGATGGTTTTCGGCATCGCCATCATCGCTTATGTCACGTCATCAATCACCAGCGTGATGACCGTGGCGCATATCGACAACACGATATCGAGTTTGAGCGATCTTCAAAGAAAATCCGTCGGCGTTCGAACCGGCAGCGTTGCTGAACAGTTTCTGAAATCCCGATCCATAGCCACTGTATCGTTTGATCATTTGCCGGAAGCTGTTTCCGCTCTCGTCAATGATGAGATCGCGGCGATCGTTGCTGATGGTCCTGTGCTGGAATATTACACACATCAGCATACCGATGAGCCGCTCGACCTTGTCGGCGGAGCATTCAGCCCGGACAAATACGGTTTTGCGTTTCCACGTCACAGCGAGCTTGTCCAGCCAGCCAGCGTGGCGATCATAAGTCTGCACGAGAGCGAGGAAATCGCGAAGCTGAGAACCAAATATTTCGGTCCTCCGAGCTGAGAGCAGACGTGCGCTATAACGGAGCCGTTGTGTGGCGTAGGTGGAAACAAACGAGAGAGCAGCTTGCCGCTAGGCTACGAGCGATCTTACATCGTTCGGGAAGTCGATGAGGAGCAGGCGTCTTCTATCGCTTCATTTGCTGCTTTTCGTTCGCTGAAACCAACGCAAGACCGACTTCAAGCTAGAACCCACCCAGCTTCATACGTTGATCACATAAGATAGATTATGGAACTATAAGATATCTATTCCGCTTAGCATATCCTATCGAGACGCTTCCGCTCGCCATCGGCAAATCAGACCCCATCAGCTCCGGCTGAACCGGATTGATAAACGCAATTAAGCTCGTCGATGATGGAAATGTCAGCGGCGCCGTGCGACGTAAAGATGTCCAGGAACCGGCGATCCTTGTTCGCTGCGCACAGTTATGTTCTCACACCGAATGCAGTCCATGCCGTGTGCATCCAGCATTGCCGTCACATATGACTTGGCATGCGCGAAACGCTGATAATCGCCGACCATGAAAGCCCGACCCGCAAAGCGCGCTTCGTCCTGTGTTTCGCTCGAAAAGCCGAAATAGCCGTCCGGCTCGAGTTGCGTGGCCACACCTGCAAAGAAGCGATCCAGCTCGCCCATGTAAGGCAGCACGTCGGTCGCCACGATCAGATCCCAATTGTCCTCAGCCGTCGTTTCAAGAAAGCGTACCGCTTCACCAACGAACAGCGCGTCATAGTCGCCTTTTTCAAACGCGACTTCGATCATGTTTTCAGAAATGTCTACGCCCGTCTTGTGCGTTGCCATATCGTCGAGCGCATCAGCAGACAGACCGGTGCCACAACCCAGATCGAGCATACGATCACGATGAAATTCCTCATCGATCTCCAGCAATATTTCGCGCAGCTGTAGCGGCACGTCATAGCCAAGCTGGTCTACGAGAATCGTGTCGAACATTTCGGCATGCTGGTCGAACAGTGTCGCCACATAAGCGTCGGGCGCTTTCAGTGGAACAGCGCCGCGTCCCATGCTGGCAAGCCGCACGGCTGCGCCGCCGTGATCGTCAGGATCGATGGCCAGAACTTCTTCATAGGCTTTTGCAGCGCCGTCAAAATCGCCAGCTTTTTCAAGCGCGAGCGCACGATCATAGGCTTCCGCCAGAGCGTCTTCATCGAAAGATTTGTTCTCGGTTTGCGCCATTACCGTATGCCTTTTCAAAGTCTGTATAGTGCGGCAGCTTATTTATGATCGGCCAGTTTGCGCGCAATCACTGCGCAAGCCATAAGCTGAATCTGATGAAACAGCATCAATGGTAGCACAATACTGCCGACATTGGCGCTTGCGAAAATGGCGCTGGCCATAGGCGCGCCACTGGCAAGGCTTTTCTTGGAGCCACAAAACATGATGGTTATGCAATCGGCGCGATTAAAGCCCAGTCGCTTGCTCCCGTACCAGGTGATCAGCAGGACGACAATCAGCAATACTATATTGACGCCGACCATCATCACCAGATCGTCCCAAGAGACTGATTTCCAAAGACCTTCCACGATGGCTTCGCTGAAGGCCAGATAGACAACCATAAGGATCGAACCGCGATCCACAAAGCTGAGCGGCTTGCTGTTTCGCCGCATAAAGCTGCCGATCCAGGGTTGCAGAATCTGACCCAGAACAAAGGGCAGCAGCAATTGCAGCAGAATGGCTTCAAATGCATCAAGCGAGATGCCGCCTCCTCCACTCTGCACCGCAAAAAGCAGGCCCACCAGAAGCGGTGTGAGGAACATGCCGAAAATATTCGATGCGGAAGCCGAGACAATTGCAGCCGAAACATTGCCGCCCGCCATGGACGTGAAGGCAATGGACGACTGAACCGTCGAAGGCAGCACACAGAGATAGAGAATGCCCGTATAGAAGGCTGATTGCGCCAGACCGGGAATGACCCAGCCAGCTGCGAGCCCCAGGATCGGGAACAGCACGAATGTGGACAGGAAAACTGCGAGATGCAGCCTCCAGTGGGTGATGCCCGAAATAACGGCTTCACGCGAAAGACGCGCGCCGTGCAAAAAGAACAAAAGGCCGACAGCAACCTTCGTCGCCATGCCGAACCATTCGGCAAATTCGCCCTGAACCGGGAGCACCGATGCCAGCAGAATTGTGGCGATCAGCATTGAGGTGAATTTATCCGGCAGGAAGCGCATTGTTTCGTCCAATCTTGTTCGGCGCGCCTTGGGGAGGATCTGGCGCCGCGTCGCATCCATGAAACATGGGAGATATTCAGGGACATGAGCCCTGTTTTGCGGGGCCTGTTTATTAAACGCATCGGGCCTGTTTTCAATCCTTGATGGTTGGAAAACAGGCCTGTTTGCTTCACTTTTCCGGGATTTTCTTGCGATTAACTGGCGGCGCCCGCTTTATTCGTAGCCGTTGGGGTTTTTTGACTGCCAGTTCCACATATCCTGGCACATCTCGCGCAGGTTCTTTTCGGCTGACCAGCCAAGGAAGTCGTTGGCAAAGGTCGGATCGGCATAACACTCAGCAACGTCGCCCGGACGGCGTGGCGCGATTTCATAATTGATCTGGCGGTTGGAGACGTGCTCGAACGCCTTGACGACATCGAGAACGCTATAGCCCTGCCCCGTACCGAGATTAACGGCAAAGCATTTTGGTTCATCCAGCTTTTTCAGCGCCTTAAGGTGACCGGCGGCCAGATCGACCACATGGATGTAATCGCGAACGCCCGTGCCGTCTGGCGTTGCATAATCATTGCCCCAGATGTTCAGCTTTTCACGGCGTCCTGTTGCAACCTGCGCGATGATCGGCATCAGATTGTTCGGAATGCCTTTCGGATCTTCGCCAATCAGGCCGCTTTCGTGTGCGCCGACGGGGTTGAAGTAGCGCAGAATGGCGATCTTCCAGCTATTGTCGCTGTTGTAGAGATCCCGCAGCATTTCTTCGATGATGAGCTTGGTACGACCATAGGGATTTGTCGCGGAGAGCTGCTGGTCTTCGGTGATCGGCAGCTTCTGCGGATCGCCGTAAACGGTCGCGGATGAAGAGAATACCAGCGTTTTGACGCCGGTTGCTTCCATCGCCTGCAACAGCCGCAACGTACCCAGCACGTTGCAGTCATAATAATGCAGCGGCTTTTCGCTCGATTCCCCCACGGCCTTCAGGCCCGCAAAGTGGATCACTGCTGTGCATTTATGACGCGTGATGATCTGTTCCAGAAGCGCGCGATCACGAATGTCTCCTGGCTCACGAATGGGTGCGCGACCGGTAATTCTCTCGATCCGGTGAAGGGCTTCCGGGTTACTATTGTCGAAATTATCGACCACGACCACTTCATGGCCTGCCTCGATCAGCTGAACGCAGGTATGAGAGCCGATATAGCCGGCGCCGCCAGTCACAAGAATTGTCATCGATCAAGTATCCACTTGTTGAACATGCCGCCCCGATGTGCGATCCCGAGCTGACTATGCAAAATCGGCAACGGACTTCAACCCGTTCCAGATGATTCTTTGGGAACAACTGGAAACGGAGTTAGCGAAGTTTGATGGAGCGCAGATGACCCCTTCCCGCAATATAGACCGCCTGCTTGAGATTATGGCTGCTCTTCGCGATCCGAAAACCGGCTGCCCGTGGGATGTCGAGCAGAGCTTTCGCTCGATCATGCCTTATACGCTGGAAGAGGCCTATGAGGTTCTCGACGCCATTGAGCGCGACGACATGGACGATCTGCGCGAGGAGCTGGGCGATCTTCTGCTACAGGTGGTATTCCATGCGCGCATGGCCGAAGAGCAAGGCAGTTTCGATTTCGGCAATGTGGTAGAGGCGATCACCCATAAGATGATCCGCCGTCACCCGCATGTCTTTGGAGATGAAGAAGCCCGTAGCGCTGGCATGGCCAAAGGCTTGTGGAACCGGATCAAGGCGGAAGAGAAGGCGGAGCGCGCCGAACGCCGCGCAAGTCTCGGGCTCGACACGCATGAGAATAACGGGTTTCTCGACGATATTCCAACCAACTTCCCTGCCCTCGTTCGTGCGCTGAAATTGCAGCAGAAAGCGGCAAAGGTCGGCTTTGACTGGTCTGAAGCCGCGCCTATTCTCGACAAGATTTCCGAAGAGACTGCCGAGTTGAAGGAAGCAATGGCGGCACAGGACAAGGCTCATATCGCGGAAGAATATGGCGATCTGCTCTTCGCCATGGTCAATCTTGGCCGCCACCTCGATATTGATGCGGAAACGGCATTGATCGCGGCGAATGATAAATTCAAGCGGCGCTTCCATTTCATCGAGAAGACGCTGGATGAGGCCGGAAACAACCTCGATTCAGCAAGCCTCGAGGAAATGGAAGAAATCTGGACCGAAGCCAAGAAAAAGGGGCTGTAATCAGCCCCTTACTTATCGGACCATTTCGGCCGGAACATCTGATAGACGCTCTCCGTGGTGGCGTAATCCATATAACCGAGACGCGTCACGGGTTTCACCTTGGTTATATCAACCAGACCGTCCGTCAGAATACTCTCGTCGATATGGACGCCGACGACTTCACCGATGACCATGTAATTGTCGGTCGGCTTGCCTTCCTTGTCCTGCAATCGCCTGATGTCGACAGCGACACATTCCAGTGAGGCATAGGCCTCTTTCACACGCGGAGCGGCGATAATTTTCGATGATGCGCGGGTCAATCCGGCATAATCGAACTCGCTGGCGCCACGCGGTGCGTCCACGGAAGACGCATTCATATGCGTCTTGAGGTGCTCACTCACCAGATTGGTCGTGAACTCACCGGTTTCCTCGATGAAAGTCACGCTGTCCTTGATGCCGCTGGATGAAAACATCACCATAGGCGGCGTATCGCAGATCGCATTGAAGAATGAATATGGAGCGAGATTGACCGCTCCATTCTTCGAACATGTGCCGATCCAGCCGATCGGGCGCGGTGCGACAATTGCCTTGAAGGGATTGTGGGGCAATGGATGCCCCTCTTTTGGCTCATAAAACATCGAGATTTCCTCGCCTTGGGAAATAGTTTTAAAGCTCTATCTTATTCCGCCCATGGGCCGGAATAGTCGGAAACGATCTTGTCCATATCTGCACGGGGACGCTCCGGCATCTTGTTTTCTGCGGTGCCGATATGAACGAAACCGGCCACGCGTTCATTCGGCGCAAGACCAAGATATGCGCGCGACGGTGCATCGTCCGAATACCAGTTGGTGATCCAGTTGGTCGCATAGCCAAGCGCATTGGCGGCAATGCAGAGATTCATCGCGACAGCACCTGCCGACAGGAACTGCTCCCACTCCGGGATGCGCTCATGTCCGACGGGTGACGACACAATGCCGATGACGAGCGGCGCACGCGAAAAGCGGGTCAATTCCTGTTCCTTGCGACCTTCGGGCAGCGGGCCTTCGCGTTCTTCAGCGCGCTTGACCAGAAACTCCCCTACCCGTTTGCGGGCATCGCCACGGTAGAGGATGAAACGCCAGGGCGTCAGGCGACCGTGATCTGGAACGCGGGCTGCCACTTTAAGCAGTTCAGCCAGTTCTTCGCCTTCTGGTGCTGGAGCGCCAATTGCTGAAATCGGCGTGGAACTACGCTGAGCTAGAAAATCGAACACCGGATGCGCCACGGAAAACCTCACGACTGGAACTTGCTAAAACCTTTATTGCAACTCTTCTTTTCGAAGGGCCGCCTCTTCTCGCCCGTTGCAACGGTGGTGTAAAGTCAAAACTCGGAGAAACCGCAACACGGTGATGGCTAAAAAATGCCGGTGTCATTATCGATTTGGCCTTGAATTCGACACCCGCATGGGCTCAAAAAAGCTATGTCGGTTTTCAAACTTCTGCCTTGCGTTCAAACATCACGATATTTTCGCGGCGAATGGCTAGCTGTAGCGCTGCTGACCGTGATGTCGGGTGCGCCTGCATGGGCGCAGGGCCTTGACCCTGCTGCCGAGGCAAGCGGCGGATTGAATCTCCCCGAACCCCCGCTCAATCTGCCCACGCTCAGCCCCTATGCGTCGCCGACAAGCCCGGAAAACAATCCGTTGATCAAAACCACCGAGCTGGACCTGAAGGCCCGTCTCATGGATGACGGCGCTGACATACCGACAGGGTTGGTATGGCGCGTTTTCTCGCCCAATGTCGGGCCGGACGGGCAATTGCCGCTGATCGCCAGCGCACAGGGCGGCAGCGCCGCATTCAATCTGCCGGAGGGAAGCTACCTCGTGCACGTGGCTTATGGGCGCGCTGGTGCCACCAAGCGCATAACGCTTGGCAGTAATGCCCGGCACGAGCTGATGATGCTCGATGCGGGCGGCATGAAGCTGAGCGCGGTTCTGCCCGACAAGAGCAAGATCAACGACGATCTGCTGCGGTTCTCGATCTATGCGGACGAGGATAACAGCGAACGCTCGCTGATTGTCCCGGATGTGAAGCCAAACGCCATTATCCGGCTCAACAGCGGCACTTATCACGTTGTCTCCAATTATGGCTCCGCCAATGCCATCATTCGCGCTGATATTCGCGTCGAAGCAGGCAAGCTTACCGAAGCGACGGTCGAGCATCGCGCTGCGGAAATGACACTGAAGCTGGTGCGCGAGCACGGCGGCGAAGCGCAGGCCGATACGTCATGGTCGGTTCTCAACGCTTCGGGCGATGTGGTGCGTGAAAGCGTGGGCGCCTATTCATCGCTGGTTCTGATCGAAGGCGATTATGTCGCTGTGGCGAAGAACAAGGACCGCATCTATCAGCGGGATTTCAAGGTTTCGTCTGGCAAGAATGAAGAAGTAGAAGTCATTGCCAACAAGGAATTCGAGGCGTCTGACGATTCTTTGGATTAATAACAATTTTCGATTATGCTATTGTTGTTGGAAATTTATTGGTATTTTTCATTTTCACTTTTTGATTATTCTTTTTCCATCCATAGCCTTCTCACAAGGTATTTACATGAAAAGAATTATGATTTTGGCATTTAGCATTTTTGTTGCTTCGCAAGCCTATGCAGGAGCGATGGGAATGAACGCAAACAGCGCATATAACAATTTCTCTGCATCTTCTGCTTCTGAAAGAGGTCCGTTTCCGCCGCCGACTTTATGCGAGATTGAACCGGATTCGTGCCCTTATTCCCCATAAACAAAAAGACCGCGCCTCGGCGCGGTCTTTTTGTGTGGTGCTAAGCTCTTGTTATCTGCCACCATTCTTGAGGCGAATCAGATCCGGAGGGGTTGCCTCTTCAACAAGACGGGCAATCGCCTCATCACGCGTCATCGCTTCCTGATCGCGAGAGCCGAAGCGGCGCATATTGACCGTCTGTTCTTCCGCTTCACGCTTGCCGCAGACGAGAATGACCGGAACCTTCTGGAGCGAATGTTCGCGAACCTTGTAGTTAATCTTCTCGTTGCGCAGATCGGTGACAACCTGCAGACCGGCAGCCTTCAGCTTGGCAGCCGTTTCGATGGCATAATCGTCGGCGTCTGACGTGATCGTCGTCACCACGACCTGAACCGGCGCGAACCAGAGCGGCATGTGACCGGCAAAGTTTTCGATCAGAATGCCGAGGAAACGTTCCATCGAGCCGCAGATTGCGCGATGGATCATGACCGGCTGGCGCTTTTCCGATTCATTGTCGATGTAGAACGCGCCAAAACGTTCCGGCAAGTTGAAATCGACCTGCGTGGTGCCGCACTGCCATTCACGGCCAATGGCGTCCTTTAGCGTATATTCGAACTTTGGTCCGTAGAACGCACCCTCGCCCGGCAGGATGCCGGTCTTGATGTCGTCCGACTGCTGTTCAATCTGTTCGAGAACAGTCATCATCACGCTTTCAGCGCGATCCCAAAGCTCGTCCGAACCGACGCGCTTTTCAGGGCGGGTCGAGAGCTTGATCGTGATCCCTTCAAAGCCGAAATCTTTATAGACCGACAAAATGAGATCGTTGATGCGCAGGCATTCTGCAGCCATCTGCTCTTCGGTGCAGAAGATATGCGCATCGTCCTGCGTAAAGCCGCGCACGCGCATAAGGCCATGCAGAGCACCCGACGGTTCATAGCGATGCACATTGCCGAATTCGGCAAGCTTGATCGGCAGATCGCGGTACGACTTGAGGCCGTGCTTGAAAATCTGCACGTGGCCCGGGCAGTTCATCGGCTTCAGCGCAAAGACGCGGTCGTCGTCGGTATCGTCACCGGCAACCGTTACCTTGAACATGTTGTCGCGATACCAGCCCCAGTGACCGGAGGTCTCCCAGAGCGACTTGTCGAGCACCTGCGGCGCGTTGACTTCCTGATAGCCATGGCTGTCGAGGCGACGGCGCATGTAGCTCACCAGATTCTGGAACATTTTCCAGCCCTTGGCGTGCCAGAACACGACGCCCGGTCCTTCTTCCTGGAAATGGAAGAGGTCCATTTCGCGGCCAAGACGACGATGATCGCGCTTTTCGGCCTCTTCAAGCATATGCAGATAGGCCTGAAGGTCGTTGTCGTTTGCAAAAGCGGTGCCGTAGATGCGGGTCAGCATCGGATTGTTGGAATCACCGCGCCAGTAAGCACCGGCAACCTTCATCAGCTTGAAGGAATTGCCGATCTGGCCGGTGGAAGCCATGTGCGGACCGCGGCAAAGATCGAACCAGTCGCCCTGGTAATAAATCTTGAGGTCCTGACCTTCTGGAATGGCATCGACGAGTTCGACTTTGTAGGCTTCGCCCTTGTCGGCAAAAACCTGCTTGGCCTTGTCGCGCGACCAGATTTCCTTGGTGAACGCCTTGTTGCGCTGAATGATCTCGCGCATCTTCTTTTCGATCACCGGCAGATCGTCCGGAGTGAACGGTTCATTACGAGCAAAGTCGTAATAGAAGCCGTTTTCGATGACGGGACCAATGGTAACCTGCGTACCCGGGAAAAGCTCCTGAACGGCCTCTGCCAGAACGTGTGCCGTATCGTGACGGATCAGTTCAAGCGCGCGCGGGTCTTCGCGGGTCAGAATCTCGATCTTGCCGGAAGCGCCAAGCGGATCGGAAAGATCGCGCACGGTGCCGTCGACGGCATAGGCCACTGCCTTTTTTGCGAGAGATTTGGAGATTGATTCCGCGAGTGCAGCGCCGGTGATCGACGCATCATAGTCCCGTACGGAACCATCGGGGAATTGCATGGAAACGGTATTCGACATTCTATTCGTCCTTATCCAGTCCCGCCAACGATTGCGGGTGGTTCATGATCATGCGTTGTCAGTATTGTGAGGCTTCTAGTATTTTTTGTCCGGCCAGTAAAGCACGACATCCCGACAGGGCTATTTGTCGGGATGTAAAAACAAACGGTAAATGGGATGTCAGCCCTTGATGGGCAAGCAGTCGATACGCTGCTTCTTGAGCTTGGCGCAGGCCTTCTCAGCGGAAGCGGAATCCTTGAACCCGCCGAACCAGACGCGATAGACCTTGCGGCGCTTGCCGTCCGGCGAAATCTCGCCCTTCAAACCATGGGCGACCTGATCCACTGCGGGGCGCAGCTTTTCCTGAAGTTCGGTAGCTCCAGCACGCGTCGGTGTTGCAGCAAGCTGGATACGCCAGGCAGCGCCGGCAGACGCGACGAGATAGCCGCCATCGCCCTGCTCGATCTGGGAATCGTCGATCAGGTCGGCAACCGAATCTTTCTTCGGGGTTTCTTTCGGCGATGGTGCAAAAGCGACCGGCTTTGCCATTGCCACAGCCGTCCCCTCGCCGCTGGCATTGCCATAACGGGTCAGAAGCTTGGCCATCTGGCCGTCGCGCTCACCTGCCGAACCAGCGCCCAGAACCACACCGACAAGATGCTTGCCGCCGATAATGGCGGACGAAACCAGATTGTAACCGGACACGTTTGTATAGCCGGTCTTGATGCCATCGACGCCGCCATAGCGGTACATCAGATTGTTGTGACCGTTATAGTCCCGACCGCGATAAGTGAACGAGCGCTGGGAAAACAGCGCGTATTGTTCCGGGAAGTCGCGGCGCAACGCCATACCAAGCACAGCCATATCGCGCGCTGTGGTAAGCTGGGTCATATTGGCAGTCAGTCCCGAAGGATTGACGAAGAAGGTGCTCTTCATACCAATCTGGCGCGCGCGCTGCGTCATCAGACGGCCGAAACCGGCTTCAGATCCGCCGATATATTCGCCCATTACCGTCGCGGCATCATTGGCCGAAATGATGATCATCGCATTGACCGCATCACGCACCGAAATGGTCTGCTCCGGCTTGAGCCAGAGCTTCATGCGCACCTTGGCGGCAGCGTTCTTCGAGATGGGCATCTGGTCATCCCAGTGCAGGCGACCGGTCTTCAATGCTTCAAAGGTGATGTAAAGCGTCATCATCTTGGCGAGCGATGCCGGTGCACGCTGGAAGTTGGCGTCGTCCTGCCCGAGTATACGGTTGCTGTCAGCGTCGAACACGACCCACGAGGGCTTCGCCATTGCTGCGGAACCACAAAGAATAGTGGCTCCAAACGCTACGGAAGCAACGAAACGTGCGATACGGGACGACGATGTCAGCATGATGGCTCGCGGATTTAAAAATGCTAGCTGCATTTGCAGGCAAATTGCGGCCTGAAAAAGACCATAACGATGCCTCAATTCTTATTCCCTAAGAAACATTGATATCGTTAATGAATTCTAAGCATCGTGCAAAAAATACAGGTATTTAGAGCATTTTCAGCAAAAGTGCGTAGCCGTTTTGCGCAGGATAATGTGCAAAAACAAATAGATAGAGCAGTTCCACGTTTCTGTTTTGAAGCGGAACTGCTCTAGTGGTGAGGGGTGGAGCAGCGCCAATAGCGCCAGGGCAGATACCATTTTAGCTCGCCCGACAATTCGCGCGGCACTGGGTCTATACCACGCGTGCCGAACGGGCCGCAGCGCATAACGCGGAAAAGCCCCATCCAGCCACCGCTCCACAGGCCGTGACGCGCAATCGCTTCATAGGCATATTCCGAACAGGTCGGCATATGGCGGCAGGAGTTTCCGATCAGCGATGACAGTGTCAGCTGATAGAATCGGACACATGCTGTACCAAACACCCTGCCCGGCGTTTTGCGCCAGCTATCGGTGAAATTACGGCTGTATCGCTTTGCTTGAGGCGGCGTATCAGTCGCGTGGTCTTTGCCACAGGAGCACATTGGGTCAGGCGGCCTTGGCTTTGTCTTCGATCTGGCGAATGCAATCGACAACGGCGTCGAAGGTTAAAAGCGTTGACGCGTGGCGGGCTCTGTATTCGCGCACGGGCTCGAAATATTTCAGGTCTTCGAACCGTCCTTCCGGTGACGGTCCATTTTCCTTGAGCATGGCATACATCTTATCACGAACGGCTTTCAGTTCGTCGGCAGTTGCGCCAATGACATTGCGCGCCATGACCGACGACGACGCCTGCCCCAGCGCGCAGGCTTTCACCTCATGCGCAAAATCAGTCACCACGCCATCTGTCATCTTGAGATAGACCGTGACCGTCGAGCCGCACAGCTTGGAATGCATTGTGGCGACAGCATCCGCTTCGGCCAGCCGACCGATGCGCTCCATATTGCCCGCAAATTCCAGGATGCGTTTGTTGTAAATATCGTCGATCATTTGCGTAAGCCTTCCGCCTGATATGCTGGCCATGCAGCTTCATGTCTTTACATGGTGCCAGCAGTCAGGAACTTCAAATCCGTTCAGAGTGTCAGATTCAGCAAGATTCAGCTGTTTTCGAATCCTGCCTCTGCCGCTTTCATTGCGCCAAAATGATACGAATTTCAAAATCTTGATACCAGTCAGAGAAAAAACAAAAAAATGTTTTTTGATATCAGTTTGAAGTTGCAATTTACTCCCTATATATTAGGCAAGTAACGCCTGCAGTTTGGATGGCGTTGGAGCGTTGGACTTTTAAATATTGTTGAACGTTCTGACGGTCTGTTTTAAGGCATGATATCATACGAAAAACCTTTGTGTTTTTAGATGTCATGTTTTAGTAGGGCACCATAGTGAAGGCATGAAACCTGTCCGGTGCGCTTAAGCCACCGGATCAATACATCGCCCGCTCGCAAAGCGTATCGTTGTATTGTCCGTTTAACTCGTCTCCTCCTTGAAGGAGACTACTGGAGAATACTGATGGACGCGCGCATCCTCAAAGAAGATGACGAATCCGGCCTGCCTTCAAAGAAGCAGGCAAATGTTACCCCGTTGCACGGTAAGCCGACGCAGGACGACGCGGAAGCTGCAGTTCGCACGCTTCTCCTGTGGGCTGGCGATGATCCGGAGCGCGAAGGCCTTCTGGAAACGCCAAAGCGTGTCGCCAAGGCCTATAAGGAGCTTTTCTCTGGTTACGTGGAGAGCCCTGAAGAAGTGCTTGGCACCGTGTTCGAGGAAGTTGCCGGTTATAATGATATGGTGCTGGTGAAGGACATTTCCTTCTTCTCGCATTGCGAACACCATATGGTTCCGATCATCGGCAAGGCGCATGTCGCCTATCTTCCTGACCACAAGGTTGTTGGCCTGTCGAAAATCGCCCGTGTGGTCGATATTTTTGCACATCGCCTGCAAACACAGGAAAGCATCACTGCACAGATCGCCGACAGCATTCAGACCATTCTGAAGCCGCGTGGCGTTGCCGTAATGATCGAGGCCGAGCATATGTGCATGGCCATGCGCGGTATTCGCAAGCAGGGTTCGACCACCATCACCACCACCTTTACCGGTGAAATGAAGGTCAAGGTCGATGAACAAGTGCGTTTCATGACCCTGTCGCGCAGCAAATAATGCACGATCCCGAAAGGCTCGGCTTTTCGGCTATGCATGATATGTTTTTCAGATATTTTGAGGCACGTTGCATAAGCCACGTGCCTCTTATCCATTTCAGGTGAGACAATGACGACCTTCCCTGCCCAGCCTTCCGATAAAAAGACGATTGAAGAAGGTGCGGTGTTCATGCCGCGCTTCGATGCTTCCGGCCTCATCACGGCGGTTGTCACCGACGAACGTGACGGTGTGCTTCTGATGGTAGCCCATATGAATGCGGAAGCGCTTCGCCTGACGCTGGACACAGGGATCGCGCATTACTGGTCGCGTTCGCGCAACACGCTTTGGAAAAAGGGGGAAACCTCCGGCAATTTGCAAAGCGTGATCGAACTGCGCACCGATTGCGATCAGGACGCCTTGTGGCTCAAGGTTCGGGTCGCTGGCGATGGCCCCACCTGCCATACCGGACGCCGCTCATGCTTCTACCGGCAAGTGGTCACTGAAAACGGTGAAACCACACTGAAAATAGAAAATGGCGGCGGTTGCGATCACGATCATTGATCGCTTTCAAAACGATGTGATGATGCGAATAGGCCTCGCGTCATCAATTTGCAGCATTTATTCTTTGGATACCATGTTTCGCTAATCTGATCGAAACGATGAGGTGTCCAAGGTGATGCTTAACTGGGGGGTACGGCGCAGGACTGTCAGCATAGACGTCGAAGCGCCTGCTCAGGAAGTCATTGAAAAGCCCGAAATCAAGCGCGAGCCGCGTAAGATCGCGCTGGCGCTAGGCGGTGGTGCTGCGCGCGGCTGGTCGCATATCGGTGTGTTGCGCGCGCTTGACGAGGCTGGCATCAAGATCGAAATGATCGCCGGTACATCCATTGGCGCGCTCGTCGGTGGTTGTTATCTGGCGGGCAAGCTCGATGAGCTGGAAGAATTCGCCCGTAGTTTGACCCGCCGCCGCATGTTCAATCTCCTCGACATTACATTTCGTGGCAGCGGCCTGTTTGGCGGCATGAAGCTTGATGGGCGCTTACGCGAACATCTCGATGGCCTGCGCATAGAAGAGCTCACACGGCCCTTTGTAGCGGTCTGTACGGAATTACGCACCGGCCATGAGATATGGCTGTCGTCCGGGCCACTAGTGGACGCTATGCGCGCTTCCTATGCCCTGCCCGGTGTATTCGAGCCTGTCCGGTGGGATGAGCGCGTGCTGGTTGACGGTGCGCTCGTCAATCCGGTGCCGGTCTCTGTGTGCCGCGCTTATGAGCAGCGTCTCGTTCTGGCAGTCAATCTCCATTACGACCAGTATGGCCGCGCAGCGGTCATCAAGCATGCCCAGATGCGCCAGGAAGGTCTGCCGGGCGCGGTCCATGGTGAGAAGGAAGCGCGGCTCGGAATCACCGGTGTGATGATGGATGCCTTCAACATCATTCAGGACCGTATTTCGCGGGCCCGCATGGCAGGTGATCCGCCGGATCTATCCTTGATGCCGGTCGTCGGCCAGATCGGACTTGCCGATTTTCACCGCGCTGCTGAAGCGATTGATGCTGGTTATGTCGAAACGATCAAGCGTCTGGAGGATATTCGGCGTCTTCAGGGCATAGCGGGCTGATTTCTCTGCATTTTTGCGAATCCTCCGGAATCGGGATTCGCGATTCCAGAGGTTTTTTGATCGCCACGAGCGCTAGGGGCGTCTGGAAGACAAGCTCTGTGAAGATTTTTTGAAAAATTATCATTTGCAGGAAGTCTTTGAAAAAGCCCAAAAAATAAGGGTTCCCAGTGTTTGAAGGAATGAACGCGCTACGGTTTTTCACATTCTTTTCGAAAAAGATTGGCTGATGATGCAGATGGGGCTTGTGCACCCCAAGGTGATTTGCTAAATGCCCACTCGCCGGAGCAATTCGGCTTCTACCACGGGCGGTCGTGGCGGAATTGGTAGACGCGCAGCGTTGAGGTCGCTGTGGGGCAACCCGTGGAAGTTCGAGTCTTCTCGACCGCACCATTCTCTCTTTAGAGAGTTGAAATCGTTAGATTTTAAGCAAACGCCCTCTGGGGCGTTTTTGTTTTTCCGAGCCTTGCTATAAACAGTTTCAGCCTTGGCCCTCGATATTCCCCCTCTCTGACATAGATGTCTGTGCTAGTTTCCAGACCTAAACAAAATCATGGAGGATTGCATGAAGATCAGTGCGCGGAACAGGCTCAAGGGCAAGATCGTAGACGTTACCAAAGGCGCTACGACGGCGCATGTGCGTATCGATATCGGCAACGGCGTGATCGTCACCTCTTCCATCACCAATGAGGCTGTTGACGAGTTGCGTCTTGCTGTGGGTGGCACGGCCTATGCCGTCGTCAAGGCGTCCGACGTCATGGTTGCCGTGGAGGACTGAACTACCGGCATATCAGCAAAGAAAAACCCCGCCTGAGCGGGGTTTTTGATTCATGCCTTGTCCAGTTCCGATCGAACCATTTCGCTATGCTCTCCCAGATTGGGTGAGCGGTGGTCGATTTTAAGTTCTGCATCGGAGAAGCGTATCGGCGTGCGCAATCCCGGCACGCCTTGCGGGTCGATCTTCATCCCGCGTGCGATGAATTGTGGATCAGCGAAGACGTCGGCCACCGAATTGATCGGCCCTGCGGGAACACCAATCTTTTCCAGTCTCGCCAGAAGGTCGTCACGCGTCCACTGACGGGTGCGCTCTTCCAGAAGCTCTGTCAGCGCCGTCCTGTTCGCGACGCGGGCAGCATTGGTCGCAAAGCGTTCATCGCTCGCAAGCTCTGCAAGGTTCAGCAGGCCGACCAGACGGCCGAACTGGCCGTCATTGCCGCAAGCTATGATGAAATAACCGTCGGAGACGGGCAGCGTCTGGTATGGCGCGATATTGGGATGCGCATTGCCCATGCGCTTCGGGGATACGCCGGACGCCAGATAGTTCATGGCCTGATTGGCGAGGACTGCCGACATGCAGTCAAACAGCGCCATATCGATGTGCTGCCCCTTGCCCGTGCGCTGGCGCATGATAAGCGCCGACTGGATGGCAATCACGCTATAAAGGCCGGTGAAAATGTCTGCAAAGGCCACACCGATCTTCTGCGGTTCGCGATCCGGCTCGCCAGTCAGATCCATGATGCCGCCCATGCCCTGGATCATGAAGTCATAGCCTGCCCGCTCGGCATAGGGACCGTCATGTCCGAACCCGGTAATGGAGCAGTAGATCAGGCGCGGATTGACCTCCTTGAGGCTCTCATAGTCGAGGCCGTATTTATCGAGGCCGCCGAGCTTGAAATTCTCGATGACAACATCTGCATCGGCAACGAGGCGACGCACCAGCTCCTGCCCCTCTTCCGTTCGGAAATCCGCCGTTATCGAGCGCTTGCCGCGATTACAGGCATGGAAATAGGCAGCCGACTTCTCACCTTCGACTTCAATGAACGGAGGGCCCCATTTGCGCGTATCGTCGCCTTCCGGGCTTTCGACCTTGATAACGTCCGCGCCCAGATCGGAGAGCGTCTGACCGACCCACGGACCGGCCAGAATGCGGGCCAGCTCGACCACTTTGAGACCATCAAGCGGTGTGTTCTGCATTTCGGGAACCTTGTAAAAGCGGAAAAGCCCGCCCGCAGAAAGCGAGCGGGCTTGGGAGGACATTGCGGGCGGTTACGATCAGAAGAAAGCCTGAATGCCGGTCTGCGCGCGTCCGAGGATCAGTGCGTGAACGTCATGCGTGCCTTCATAGGTGTTCACCGTTTCAAGGTTCTGCGCGTGGCGCATCACATGGTATTCGATCTGGATACCGTTGCCGCCATGCATGTCGCGCGCCTGACGGGCAATATCGAGTGCTTTGCCGCAATTGTTGCGCTTGACGATGGAGATCATTTCCGGAGCCATCTTGCCTTCGTCGAACAGGCGACCGACGCGCAGCGATGCCTGAAGGCCGAGCGTGATTTCGGTCTGCATGTCGGCAAGCTTCTTCTGGTAAAGCTGCGTGCCAGCCAGCGGCTTGTCGAACTGCTTGCGGTCGAGGCCGTATTGACGCGCACGGAACCAGCAATCTTCGGCAGCGCCCAGCACACCCCAGGAAATGCCGTAACGGGCACGGTTGAGGCAGCCGAACGGACCCTTGAGGCCCGATACGTTTGGCAGCAGGGCATCTTCCGACACTTCCACGCCGTCCATGACGATTTCGCCGGTGATCGATGCGCGCAGCGACAGCTTGCCGCCGATCTTCGGAGCGGAAAGACCCTTCATACCCTTTTCGAGTACGAAACCGCGGATGGCATTGTCATGGGCTGCGGACTTGGCCCACACCACGAACACGTCGGCGATTGGCGAATTCGAGATCCACATCTTGGAGCCGGTCAGGCGATAGCCGCCGTCAATCTTCTCGGCGCGGGTCTTCATGCCTGCAGGGTCGGAGCCGGCATCCGGCTCGGTCAGGCCGAAGCAGCCGATCAGTTCGCCCGAGACGAGGCCCGGCAGGTACTTCTTGCGCTGTTCGTCGGAGCCATAGGCATAGATCGGGTACATGACAAGCGAGGACTGCACGCTCATCATTGAACGATAACCGGAATCAACGCGCTCGACTTCGCGAGCCACGAGGCCATAGGCGACATAACCGGCATTGGCCGCGCCATATTCTTCCGGCAGCGTAACGCCAAGCAGACCGGACTGGCCCATGAGGCGGAACAGTTCCGGATCGGTGGTTTCGTCGAGATAGGCCTTTTCTACACGCGGCAGCAGAACGTCGCTCGCAAACGCCTTTGCGGAGTCGCGGATCATGCGCTCGTCTTCAGTCAGCTGTTCGTCGAGCAGAAATGGATCTTCCCAGTTAAAGGCCGTACGCGACATTATGAATTCTCCTCAGTTCAGAATTGACCGGACTATGAACCGCAGGGCGTCAGGCTGCAAACGATGTTTACTCATCGATCTATTCCATTTAGTAATAGATCATGACGACACTCTCACGACGGCTCCTTCCCTCGACCAGTGCGCTTGCAGCGTTTGACGCTGTTGCGCGGCTGGCAAGCTTTTCAGCCGCTGCAGAAGAACTGGCGTTGACGCAAGGGGCTGTCAGCCGCCAGATTTCAACGCTCGAAGAACAGCTTGGAACAGCGCTTTTCGACCGCACCAGCCGCCATGTCGTGCTGTCGGATGCGGGGCGCGCTTATTTCAATGCCGTCGCGCCTGCCCTTTCAGCCATTCGTGCTGCTTCGCTTCAGGTTATGTCGCAGATGCGCGGCAAGACATTGAACCTCGCTTTTCTGCCGACATTCGGCACACGCTGGCTCATCCCGCGCATTCCGCGTTTTGTGGCGCAATATCCGGATATTATTCTGAATTTCGCAACCCGCATTGGTCAATTCGATTTCGACCGCGAAGGTCTCGACGCGGCCATTCATATCGGTCAGCCGGACTGGCCCAATGCGGATTGCGTGTTTCTGATGGATGAGACGGTTGCGCCAGTTTGCAGCCCGGCTTTTCTGGGGGAGAACCCGGTGTCAGCGCCCACCGATCTTCTGCGGCTGCCACTGTTCAATATGGCTTCGCGACCGGGCGCTTGGGATCACTGGTTTCGCAGCCTCGACATAACCGTGCCAGCGCCGGGTGGCATGCGGTTTGAACAATTTTCCAACGTGTCGCAGGCTTGCATAGCGGGGCTGGGTGTCGCCCTCATGCCGCTTTTTCTGACCCGCTCGGAAATCGATAGCGGGCAACTCGTGGTGGCCTATCCGCACACGGTCAAAAGCCCGAGCAGCTATTATTTCGTCACACCGAAGGCGCGCACAAACACGCCTGCGGTGAATGCGTTTCGCGATTGGCTTCTGGGTGAAGTCAATCGCGAATTCGATCCTCATGCAATCGAGTTGCTGACAATCTCGTAGGAGCGCAAGCGCTTCTTGTGATCATGAATCATGCCAGTGATCATCAGCTCGTCAGCGCCGGTGCTTTCAGCAAAGGCCTGAATGCCCTTTGCCACCGTTTCTGGCCCGCCGACGACGCGGCATGACAGCATCTGGCGGACAAGCGCTTGCGCTGCCGGATCAAGCTGTTCCATGTAGCCTTCTACCGGTGCGGGAAGCTTGCCCGGACGGCCGCTCCGCAAATTTACAAAAGCCTGCAATTGCGAAGTGAAGAGATAATGCGCCTCTTCATCTGTATCAGCGGCAATAACGTTGAGGCCGAGCATGACATAAGGCTTCTGCATATATTCCGAAGGCTCAAACCGCTCGCGGTAAAGCGCGATGGCGCGTTCCATTTCCGCTGGCGCAAAATGCGATGCGAAGGCGTAAGGCAGGCCCAGCATGGCAGCCAGTTGCGCGCCGAACAGGCTTGAGCCGAGAATCCAGACCGGAACCTCAAGCCCCTCGCCCGGAACAGCGCGAACACGTTGGGCAGGCTCTGCCGGTTTGAAATAGTTGAGCAGTTCGACCACGTCCTGCGGGAATGCGCTGGCATCGCCATCAAGATTGCGCCGCAGCGCATGAGCCGTAATCTGGTCGGTTCCGGGCGCACGGCCAAGGCCAAGATCGATACGGCCCGGAAAGAGCGAGGCCAGTGTGCCAAACTGTTCAGCAATAACCAGAGGCGAATGGTTCGGCAGCATGATGCCGCCCGCGCCAACGCGGATTGTCGACGTGCCATTGGCGACATAGCCGATCACGACCGACGTGGCCGCGCTGGCAATGCCGGGCATATTGTGGTGTTCAGCCAGCCAATAGCGATGAAAGCCAAGTTTCTCCGCATGCTGTGCAAGCTCAAGCGTATTGCGCAGAGACTGACCGGCATCGCTGTTATCGGGAACGGGCGAAAGATCGAGTACGGATAAAGGTATCATACTGGCTCATATGGGATTGAGTACTGCGGTTGCAATGACCGCAAAGAAATAGGGCACCCTAGAAATAGGGCGCCCTATACTTAATTCAAAGCAACTAAGAGTGATCAGACACTATTAGTGCGGTTGTGCCGGAGCTGAATCATGCCCCTCTTCCGGCTTAACCACATATTCGCCTTCCACGTCCTTCTTTGCGATGAAGGTGTAAAACATCGGCACCACGAACAGCGTGAACATCGTGCCGATCACGATACCGGTGAAGATCACCAGACCCATCGAATAACGGGCGGCGGCACCGGCACCAGTCGCGATGATCAGCGGAACAACGCCGAGCGCCATGGCCGCAGTGGTCATCAGGATCGGACGCAGACGGGTTTCGGCGGCAGCGATGATCGCATCACGACGCGAAAGTCCGTGTAGACGGCGCTGCTGATTGGCGAATTCCACCATCAGAATGCCGTGCTTGGTAATCAACCCGACAAGGGTGATGAGACCAACCTGCGTGTAGATGTTCAGCGTGCCGAGACCGATATTGAGCGGCACGATAGCGCCGAAGATCGAAAGCGGCACCGACATCATAATGATGAATGGATCGCGGAAGCTTTCGAACTGCGCAGCCAGAACCAGATAGATCACGACAACGGCGAGGCCGAATGCGATCAGAATGGTGTTGCCCTGCTCCACTTCCAGACGCGACTGGCCGGAATAATCCAGGAAGAAGCCTTCCGGCATCTTGGCCTTGGTCAGATCGACAAGCGTTTGCAGGCCTTGTCCGGTGGTGACGCCCGGCAGAGGCAGCGCCGAGATCGTTGCCGAATTGAGCTGGTTGAACTGCTCGATTGCGGCAGGCGATGCGTTCTGCGTGATCGTGATGACAGACGACAGCGGGATCATCGAACCCGAAACACTGCGAACATAGAACTCACCGAGCTTTTCGGGATTCGAGCGATAGGCATCCGGCACCTGAGTGATGATGTCATAGCTGTTTGAATCGCGGTCAAACTTGGCAACCGACGCGCCACCGGTCAGGAGACCAAGCGTTGCACCGATATCGCTGACCTGCACGCCAAGCGTTGCCGCACGGTCACGGTCGATGGTGATCGTCGTTTCCGGTGCGTTGAAGGACAGCGAGTTCTGCACGATGATGAACTGTCCCGAAGCCTGAGCTTCGTTCTTGATCTCTTCGGCCAGTGCGAAAACCGTGTCCGCCGGACCGGTTGACTGAAGTGCAATCGAGATCGGCAGACCGCCACCTGTGCCCGGAAGCGATGGTGGAGCGAAGACGAAGGCCTGTACACCAGCCACCTTGTTCAGACGATTTGTCAGGTCTTCCTGGATCTGCTTCTGCGAACGGGTACGGTCGTTCCAGTCGCTCAGCACCCAGAGTGCGATACCCGATGTGGTGCCGCCATCCATGCCAACGATCTGGAAACGGGTCTTCTGCTCAGGCAGATCCTTCGTCAGCTCATCAATCTGTTCGGCATAGAGGTTCGTATAGGCCGAAGTCGCATATTGCGGAGCCTGGAACATCGAGAACAGTGCGCCTGAATCTTCTTCAGGAGCCAGCTCGCTCGACGTATTCATGAACAGGAAGCCCGTCAGGCCCATCAGCGCTATGACGATCAGCAGCGTGATGCCGCGATAGTTCAGCGAGTTCGTTACGCGGCGGTGATACCACTTTTCCACGCGCGAGAAGGTGCGGTCGATGAACTTCTGAAACCGCGTTGCTTCGCCATGCTTGAGCATGCGCGAGCACATCATCGGCGAGATGGTCAAAGCCGCCACACCGGAAATGATAACGGCACCCGCCAGCGTGAAGGCGAATTCGCGGAACAGCGCGCCGGTCAGACCACCGGTGAAACCGAGCGGAGCAAACACGGCAGCCAGCGTGATCGTCATGGCGATGATCGAGCCGGTGATTTCCTTCATGCCCTTGAAGGCGGCATCCATTGGACGCAATCCCTCTTCGATATGGCGGTGAATATTCTCCAGAACGACGATGGCGTCATCGACCACGAGGCCGATGGCAAGAACCATGGCGAGCAGTGAGAGAAGATTGATCGAGAAACCGAGCGCGAACAGGAAGAAGCACACGCCGATCAGCGAGATCGGAATGGTCACAATCGGGATCAGAACCGAACGGAACGAACCGAGGAAGACGATGATGACCAGAATAACGATAGCCACAGCTTCGCCAATGGTCGTGAAGACTTCCTTGATCGACGAGCTGATCTGCTCGGTCGCGTCATAGACGAGAACCAGCGACATGCCTTCCGGCAGCGAGTTCTGGATCGACGGCAGTTCCTTATTGACGGCAGCCGCCATGTCGATCGGGTTCGCTGCCGGCGTCGGATAAACGCCGAGGAAGGTACCTGCCGAGCCGTTGAACGACACGATGGTGTCGGTGCTCTTGGCCGCCAGTTCCACCTTTGCCACGTCACGCAGACGCACAACTTCATCACCCGAAGTCTTGATCGGCATTGCGCCAAAGGCTTCCGGTGTTTGCAGCGTCGATTTCAGTGTGATCGAAGACGCAACATACTCGTTCTTCGTCGTGCCCGGTGCGGAAAGGAAGTTGGACGCATTGATTGCGGCCAGTACTTCTGGCGCCGTTATCTGACGCGCAGCCAACTGGATCGGATCGAGCCAGACACGCATCGAATAGACCTGACCACCAAGGATTTCAGCCTTGGCGACACCCTGAATGGTGGACATGCGCGGCTGGATGACGCGTTCCAGATATTCGGTGATCTGCTCGCTCGTCATGTTCGGGTTCTGCGCAGCCAGATACATGGTTGCGAAGCTCTGGCCCGTCCCCTTGACGATAATCGGGTCATCGGATTCGTCCGGCAGATCGCCGCGAACCTGATTGACCTTGGCGATCACTTCCGTCAGCGCAGCATCCGGATTTGCGCCGAGCTTCATCTGCACCGTCACCGTGCTCGACGATGGGCGGCTGGACGACGTCACATAGTCGATATTTTCGGTCGTCGCGACCGATTCAGCGATAGGCGCGGTGATGAAGCCCTGAATGAGTTCAGCGCTCGCACCGGCATAGTTGGTGGTGATGGTGATGACCGTTTCGTCAACCTTCGGATATTCGCGCACGGAAAGCTGCGCGATACCCTGAAGGCCGAGGAGAATGATCATGAGGGCGACCACCGTTGCAAGAACGGGTCGCCGGATGAAAATGTCTGAAAAACTCATCGGTTCGCCTATTTCTTGTCAGCCGGATTGGCCGGGTTAACCGCATTGTCGATGTTCACCGGAACGCCGGGCGAAAGCCTGTTCTGTCCTGCGGTGATGACGATGTCGCCTGCCTTGAGGCCGCTGGTGATTTCCACCACGCCGTTATAGCGACGGCCAAGCTTGACGAAGACCTGCTGTGCAACCAGCTTTTCACCGTCTGCGGGCTTTGCGTCGGCGGCAGGCGTCTTGGTTTCTTCGGCTGGCTTTGCTGCTTCCGCATTCGCCTTGCCGTCTTCAGCCTTCTTTTCCGGGCGAACGGCATAGACATAGTCGCCGTAAAGGCTCGAAACGATGGACGTCTGCGCAATGGCAAACACGTTGCTTTCTTCGGGCAGTTCAACGCGAACCTGCACGAACTGACCCGGCGTCAGCTTGTGATCCGGGTTCTTGACCTCGGCGCGCACAGAAACAAGGCGCGTGGTCGGGTCGATCTTCGGATCGATACCCACGATCGTGCCGGTGAAATCGAGCTTCTCAGCTGTGGAACCGACCTTGACGGTCTGGCCGAGCTTGATTGAGGTCAGCGACTGTTCCGGCACCGTGAAGTCGATGCGCATCATGTTGGTGTCCTGCAAGGTGGCAATCACCGTGCCGGGTGTCAGATACTGACCAATATCGACCTTGGCGATACCGATAACGCCGGAGAACGGCGCTTTCACGGTCTTCTGAGCCAGCGTCGCGCGCATTTTTTCAACGGCCGCTTCCGCGGCATTGGCGACCGATGCCGTCGTATCGACGTTGGAAACAGCACCCACGCCGCGTGTGCGCAGCGTATCGGCGCGCTTCAGGTTCTGCTGGGCAAGAACAGCCTGCGCTTCGGCGGCAACAAGGTCAGCCTTCTGGATGCTGTCTTCCAGCTGGAGCAGCACGTCGCCTTCCTTCACTTCCTGATTGGAGGTGAAGTTGATCTTCTGCACGATGCCGTCGAGCTGAACCGTCAGGTCCACGCCGTTGAGCGCGTGGGCCGTGCCGATAGCCTCAACACCCGGCTGCCATGTGCCCGGTTCGACCGTGGTGGTCGAAACCGTCTGCGCTGGCTGCTGCATAGTGGCGAAAAAGTCCTTGATGGCCTTCGATCTGAACAGATTGAAGCCGACAAGCCCCCCGACGACGATCACCAGGAACACGATTGCCAGAATTAGGCGCTTTATCATTGCGGTTGTACTCCGGGGTGGCGCCCTGAACACTCTTAAAAAAGCGTCGAGGGGGGACGTTGAGCGCACCCTTTCGCAATCACACAAAGGTCGCGCGTATTTTACTTGAATTAGCGGAGCGAATAACTGTACCGTCTGGACGGTATTGTCAACTCAGGAACTGTCAGGAGACCCGTCGAAGTTGTTAGCTAAAAAGAAGGTCTCTTCGCGCGAGCGTATTTTACGCGCGGCCGTGGAACTTGCCCGGGAAGTGGGGCCAGCTCATATTTCACTCGACGCCGTTGCAGCCCGTGCCGGGCTGTCGAAAGGCGGATTGCTTTATTCTTTTCCGACCAAGGCAAAGCTGCTCGAAGGCGTTGTCGAAGAATATATGAAAGAACACGAACGGGCGATGGAGGTTCAGGAAACGCTCCAGTCCGGCGATAAAAACCGCGTTGCGCGGGCTTTTCTCGATGTTTATCGCGTTCAGGCCGATGATGAACCGCCCGCATGCGGCGTTCTTGCTGCACTTGCCGAAGATCCGGGTTTCATGGTGCCCGTTCGCCAGTATCACCGGACGTTTCTTGACCGCATGATCAAGGATACAACCGATCCCGACACGGCCCTGATCGTCTATCTGGCCGTCGCTGGCCTTGAGTGTTCTAAATTGATGGAATGCGAAATTTTAAGCGATGAAGAACAGCGTGCGGTTCTGTGTCGTCTGGAAAACATGCTGACAGAAAACTGACAGTATTTAAGAAAAAAGGGCGCTCAGCGCCCCTTTATTTTAGCAACTTGCGAATCACAGAGCCGGAATGTCTCCCCGCTCCCACCCCGCGGTGGTTTCAGCGGCAAAGTCGTTGAAGCGACCGTCAGCAATCGCTGCGCGGATGCCCTTCATCAGATACTGGTAATAGGCCAGATTGTTCCAGGTCAGCAGCATGGCGCCCAGTGCCTCGCCGGATTTCACCAGATGGTGCAGATAGGCGCGGCTGTAGTCGCGCGATGCCGGGCAATCGGATTCCGGATCCAGCGGACGGTGATCATCGGCATGGCGTGCATTGCGCAGATTGACCTTGCCGAAACGCGTGAAGGCCAGACCATGACGCCCTGCGCGGGTTGGCATCACGCAATCGAACATGTCGATGCCGCGCGCAACTGATTTCAGAATGTCGTCCGGCGTGCCGACGCCCATCAGATAACGAGGCTTTTCAGCTGGCAGGATCGGGCAGACCACTTCCAGCATATTCAGCATGACTTCCTGCGGTTCACCGACAGCCAGACCACCGACCGAATAGCCCTTGAGGTCCATCGCCTTCAGCGCTTCTGCTGAACGTTCGCGCAGGCGGGCATTATCGCCGCCCTGCACAATGCCGAACATGGCTTTGCCGGGCTGGTCGCCAAAGGCCACCTTGCAGCGTTCAGCCCAGCGGAGCGACAGTTCCATTGCACGCTCGGTGTTCTTTTCCGGCGAAGGCAGCGCCACGCATTCATCGAGCTGCATCTGGATATCACTATCCAGCAAGCCCTGAATTTCGATGGAACGCTCCGGCGTCATCTCATAGGCTTTGCCGTCGATATGCGAGCGGAAGGTTACGCCCTTCTCATCCAGCTTGCGCAATTGCGCCAGAGACATGACCTGAAAGCCGCCGGAATCGGTCAGGATCGGGCCTTTCCAGCCGCCAAATTCGTGTAATCCGCCAAGACGGGCAACGCGCTCCGCACCGGGGCGCAGCATGAGATGATAGGTATTGCCGAGAATGATATCCGCGCCGAGCTCCTTCACCTGATCCATATACATGGCTTTGACGGTTCCGGCTGTGCCGACAGGCATGAAGGCAGGCGTGCGGACCACGCCGCGCGGCATGGAAATTTCACCCTGACGGGCCGCGCCGTCGCGGGCGAGGACTTTGAATTCAAAATTTTCGCTGGTCATGGCCGTTGTCTAGTATGTCAAGCGCGTTCAAGCAAGCTGCCGTCGCCATAGGAATAGAAGCGATAGCCGGTTTCAATCGCCCGTTCATAGGCGGCGCGCATCGTATCGAGGCCGCTGAATGCGGAAACCAGCATGAACAATGTCGAACGTGGCAGGTGGAAATTGGTCATCAGCATGTCGACGGCGCGGAATTTATAACCAGGCGTGATGAAGATGTCGGTCGGGCCGGACCACGGACGGATGATGCCATCCTCGCCCGCTGCACTTTCAATGAGCCGCAGTGACGTCGTGCCGACACAGACAACGCGGCCGCCGCGCGCATGCACGGCATTCAGCGCATCCGCAGTCTTCTGCGAAACATAGCCGATCTCGGAATGCATCTTGTGATCGTTCGTGTCATCGGCCTTGACGGGCAGGAAAGTCCCCGCCCCGACATGCAATGTCACGAAATGCTCTTCAATGCCCTTGGCCTTGATCTTTTCCAGAAGGTCAGACGTGAAATGAAGTCCGGCGGTCGGGGCTGCGACAGCGCCTTCCTCACGGGCATAAACGGTTTGATAGTCGCTGCGGTCGCGGTCATCTTCCGCACGCTTCGATGCGATATAGGGCGGAAGCGGAATATGTCCGACGGCGGCGATGGCCTCGTCCAGCATCGCGCTGGACAGGTCGAACACCAGAAGCGCTTCGCCTGCTTCGCCCTTCTCCGCAACAGTTGCGTCGAGAGTGCCAAGGAAGCAGCTTGACCCGGAATGACCGAAGCGGATGCGGTCGCCTTCCTTCACGCGCTTGGCCGGACGCAGAAATGCCGCCCAACGGTCAGGCCCCATGCGCATATGCAAGGTTGCACTGACTTGGCTGATATTGCCATCGCGTTCGCGCATGCCTTCAAGTTGCGCCGGTATCACCTTGGTATCATTGAAAACAAGTGCATCGCCCGGCTGGAGAAGATCGGGCAGATCATAGACGTGGCGATCCTCGAAAGGCTGGCCCGGAACAACACGCAAAAGCTTTGCATGGTCGCGGGGCTCTGCTGGGCGCAAAGCGATACGCTCTTCCGGCAGATCGAAATCAAAAAGATCAACACGCATGATGGGCCTCTAAAGCATTTCCAGCAAAAGTGCGAAGCGGTTTTGCGTAGGATAATGCGGTAAACGAATGACGGCCCCGGTTTGAACCGGAGCCGCAATTTTCATTGGAAATAATCGATCAGATGTCGGCTGCGATACGTGCAGTTACGATCTTGTCCGGATCGGTAACCGGCTCGCCGCGCTTGATCGTGTCGACATTGTCCATGCCTTCGATGACCTGACCCCAGACGGTGTACTGGCGGTCGAGCCAAGGAGCGTCGGTGAAGCAGATGAAGAACTGCGAGTTGGCCGAATTCGGGTTCTGGCTGCGTGCCATCGAAGCCGTGCCGCGCTTGTGCTGGGTGTTGGAGAACTCAGCCTTCAGGTCCGGCTTGTCCGAACCGCCCATGCCAGCGCGCGAGCCGTTGAAATGTGCGCCGCCCGACTTGCCGAACTTCACGTCGCCAGTCTGCGCCATGAAGCCGTCGATCACGCGGTGGAACACAACGCCGTCATACGCGCCTTCGCGTGCCAGTTCCTTGATGCGCTCAACGTGGCCCGGTGCCAGATCCGGATAGAGTTCGAGCACAACATTGCCCTTGGTGGTTTCCAGAACGAGCGTGTTTTCGGGGTCTTTGTAAGCCATTTGGCCTCTCCTGTTTCAATGCGTTCAATAAGACGCGTTGTATTGGATAGTTATTTCTGAATGGTCGCCTTGACGATCTTGTCCGGGTTTTCCACGGATCCGTTATCGGATTCGCTGCCCTTCTTTATCTTGTCCACGGCTTCCATGCCGCTGACAACCTTGCCGACCACAGTGTACTGGCCGTTCAGGAATGCGCCGTCATCGAACATGATGAAGAACTGCGAGTTAGCGGAATTCGGGCTCTGGCTGCGCGCCATGCCAACCGTGCCGCGCACGAAAGGCTCTTTCGAGAACTCAGCCTTGATGTCGGGATATTTGGAGCCGCCGGTGCCAACGCTCTGAGCGTTGAAGCCCTTGTCCATATTGCCATACTGGACGTCGCCAGTTTGGGCCATGAAGCCCGGAATGACGCGGTGGAAAGCAACGCCGTCATAAGCGCCGTCGCTGACCAGCTTTTCGATCTGGGCCACATGCTTCGGCGCGAGGTCAGGACGCAGCTGGATCGCAACATCACCGTCCTTGAGCTTCAGAACGAGCGTGTCCGCCGCATTGGCGACGGAGGCCAGCACGCCTTGAGACAGTGTAAGGATCGCGGCAGCGGCGAGCGCCGAACGAATAAATTTCATGATCGAAAAACTCCCAAACCTCAGGATTTGAATTTTGCTTCAAGGGCAGCGGCAACAACAGCCGGTACGAAAGGCTTGATATCGCCGCCCATCGACGCAATCTGGCGAACCAATGTGGCGGTAATCGTGCGCACGGCAGGATCGGCTGGCAGGAAAACAGTCTGCAATTCGGGCGCCATAGTGCCGTTCATCCCAGCCATCTGCATTTCGTAATCAAGATCGGTGCCATCGCGCAGGCCGCGCACCATCAACTGCGCCTTATGCTTGCGCGCTGAGTCGATCACCAAGCCATCGAAGGAAATAACGGAAATGCGCGCCGCATCACGGCCAAGAACAGCTTTCGCACTCTGGCCGATCAGCTCCACGCGCTCTTCGAAACTGAATAGTGGTTTCTTGCCGGGATGAACGCCAATAGCGACAATAACCTCATCGGCAAGGCGCAGTGCGCCTTTCAGGACATCCATATGGCCGTTTGTCACCGGGTCGAAGGAGCCCGCATAGATCGCGATTGTCATTTCTTCCAGCTAGCCTTTTCTGACAGGATTTTCAACAAGAACCACAGCGATAAGAAAATAGAAACCAAGAAACCAATTGAACGTGACGTGAACGCGGATTTCACAGCAAGTTCACAACCGATTTACCAGAATAGGCGCAAGTTTGGTGCAACCTTTTCGTTTCTGAAGCGTATGTATGCTGAAAGGATATGACGATGATGATCTTTCTTCTGGCATTATCCATGATGGTCGCAATGGCCGCATCGGCAATCATACTGCTCCTTGAGGAGAACGAAGCCAAACGCCAGCGCGTGCGTCAGGTGGCATTCGACCTCAACAGTATCCGCAACATGCGTTCGCGATAATCTGCGTCTTCATGGCTTTTAGTCTCGCCTTATCGGCTTGAGATGAAGCGCCAGAAGAACACATCGCCGTCACGCTAATCTTCTAAATATCTCACACTGAATAACTTAAATATCAGCGTCTTATCGCCGTCTCATCGACGTGATCTGGTTAGAAGACCGCCAATTCCTCCAGTCTTGGCATCTGAAAAAGGCCGATGGTAAAACCATCGGCCTTTTTCGTTGTGCTTGCTCTAGAGCAGTTTCGGTTAAATCGGAATCGTGGAACCGCTCTATCCATTTGTGTTTACGCATTATCCTACGCAAAACCGCTACGCACTTTTGCTGGAAATGCTCTAACCGGACGAATGCGCCCGGCCAGTTTGCCTTATTCTTCGGTAGCAGTTGGGGCTTCGCCCTCGGGAGCGGATTCGCCACCCTCGACGTCGCCATTGCCACCTTCTTCGTCACTTTCCGTTTCGGAAATGCGCTCGACCGAAACGACCTTTTCGCCGTCAGCCGTATTGAAGATCGTGACGCCCTTCGTTGAACGGCCTGCTAGACGAATACCGTCGACCGGCACACGAATAAGCTGACCGCCATCGGAGACGAGCAGGATCTGGTCGCTTGCTTCAACCGGGAACAGCGAGACCAGCTTGCCGATTTCGTCGGTCTTCGACGTATCGGTTGCACGGATACCCTTGCCGCCACGGCCCGAAACACGGAACTCGTAAGACGACGAACGTTTGCCGTAGCCATATTCGCTAACCGTCAGCACGGTCTGTTCGCGTGCCTTCAGTTCCTGATACCGCTCTTCGGAAAGCTCCGCGTCCGTACCGACTTCTTCACCGACAACGACGATATCATCGGCATCGTCCGCACCTTGAGCCCGGCGTTCGGCAATCGAACGCTTGAGATAGGCGGAACGCTGCGAAGCATCAGCATCGACATGGTGCAGGATCGCCATGGAGATGACCTTGTCGCCATCCGCCAGATTGATGCCGCGCACGCCGATCGAGTTGCGGCCTGCGAAGACGCGCACATCGGTCACCGGGAAGCGGATACACTGGCCGCCTGCACAGGTCAGAAGCACATCGTCGAATTCCGTACAGGTATCGACGGAGAGGATTTCATCGCCCTCATCCTCGAGCTTCATTGCGATCTTGCCGTTGCGGTTGACCTGAACGAAGTCCGACAGCTTGTTACGGCGAACCGTACCACGCGTCGTCGAGAACATAACGTCCAGATTTGCCCAGGAATCTTCATCCTCCGGCAACGGCATGATGGTCGTGATACGCTCACCCTGCTGCAATGGCAGCATGTTGATGAGCGCCTTGCCCCGTGACTGGGGATTACCGACAGGCAGACGCCAGACCTTCTCCTTGTAGACAATGCCACGCGAGGAGAAGAACAGCACCGGCGTATGCGTATTGGCGACAAACAGGCGCGTGACGAAATCTTCGTCCTTCGTCGCCATGCCGGAACGGCCCTTGCCGCCGCGACGCTGTGCACGATAGGTCGCCAGTGGCACACGCTTGATGTAACCAGCATGGCTGACAGTGACGACCATGTCTTCGCGGGCGATGAGGTCTTCATCGTCCATTTCCGCGCCACCAAGACCGAATTCGGTCCGGCGTGGCGTGGCGAACTCGTCACGAACGGCAATCATTTCGTCTGTGACAATCGTCATCACGCGCACGCGCGAGCTGAGAATGTCGAGATAATCGCGAATTTCCTCGCCGATCTTGTTCAGTTCGTCAGCCACTTCATCGCGACCAAGCGCGGTCAGGCGCTGCAGACGCAGATCAAGAATAGCACGAGCCTGTTCTTCGGAGAGGTTGTAGGTGTTGTCGTCATTGATGCGGTGACGTGGATCGTCGATCAGACGGATCAGTGGTGCAACATCGGCGGCAGGCCAGCGACGTTCCATCAACTGCTCACGCGCCGTTGTGGGATCTGGCGCGCGACGGATCAGTGCGATCACTTCATCGATATTGGCAACGGCAATTGCCAGACCGACCAACACATGCGCGCGGTCACGCGCCTTGTTGAGCAGGAACTTGGTGCGACGCGTGACAACTTCCTCACGGAAGGCCACGAAAGCGCGCAGCATGTCGAGCAGCGTCAGCTGTTCGGGCTTGCCACCGTTCAACGCCACCATGTTGCAACCGAAAGAGGTCTGCAGCGGCGTATAACGATAGAGCTGGTTCAGCACGACGTCGGCTACGGCGTCACGCTTCAGCTCGACCACAACGCGATAGCCTTCGCGATCAGATTCGTCGCGCAGATCGGAAATGCCTTCGATACGCTTGTCGCGCACCAGCTCGGCCATTTTCTCGATCATCGAGGCCTTGTTCACCTGATACGGAATCTCGGTGATGATAATGGCTTCGCGGTCGCCGCGCATCGGTTCGATTGCTGCACGTCCGCGCATGATCACCGAGCCGCGACCCGTCGTATAGGCCGAATTGATGCCAGCGCGTCCAAGAATAATGCCGCCGGTCGGAAAATCCGGACCGGGGATAATTTCCATGATTTCTTCCAGCTCAATGGCCGGATTTTTAATCAACGCTATGCAGCCATCGATGACTTCGCCAAGGTTGTGCGGCGGAATATTGGTCGCCATACCGACCGCGATACCACCAGACCCATTGACGAGCAGATTCGGGAAGCGCGCCGGCATAACCACCGGCTCACGTTCGCGACCGTCGTAATTGTCCTGGAAATTGACCGTATCCTTGTCGATGTCAGACAGGAGCGCTTCGGTGAGCTTTTCCAGACGGCATTCGGTATAACGCATCGCCGCCGGTGGATCGCCGTCGATGGAGCCGAAATTGCCCTGCCCGTCGACGAGCGGATCGCGCATGGAAAAATCCTGCGCCATACGCACGAGGGCGTCGTAAATCGAGGAGTCGCCATGCGGGTGATATTTACCCATGACCTCACCGATCACACCCGCCGATTTACGGTAGGGGCGATTATAGGCGAGATTCATCTCGTTCATGGCATGAAGGATACGACGATGCACAGGCTTCAGGCCGTCACGCACATCAGGCAGAGCACGGCTCACGATAACGCTCATTGCGTAATCGAGATATGAGCGCTGCATTTCCTCAATAATGGAAATCGGCTCAATACCGCTCGGGCCGCCATTCATATCGTCGGAACCGGGTGGAGGGGTTTGATCTGACACTATTCAGATATCTTTCTCAACAGAATCGATAAAGTCTCTTTATAAAGGAAAGCAGCGCAAAACGCCAATTTCGAGACCGTTTCGGCGGGCTAAATCACTTTTGCAAATCAATGGCTTATAAGATATTCACATAAACATGGCGCAAGCTTGTTGCCCGATCCGGCGCTTTGCATCGACCAACGCGCCTTGATCGTCTAGAATTCAATCATGACAGACCAATGAGAGGGCGACAGTAGCATGGGGTTCTACGATACCGTTTTCAGCGCTTTCGTTACCCTTCTCGTCACAATCGACCCACCCGGTCTGGCGCCGCTGTTTCTGGCGCTCACGCCGGGCATGGATCGAAGTCATCGCGGACAGGTCGCGCTTCGGGCTTCCATCATCGGTTTCATCGTCATGGCGCTGTTTGCCGTGGCGGGTGTGCAGATTCTCGGCATGTTCGGCATTTCCATCGGCGCGTTCCGCGTTGCCGGTGGTTTGCTTCTGTTCTGGATCGCATTTGAAATGATTTTCGAAAAGCGGACGGAGCGTAAGGAAAAGAGCGCTGAAGTCGCCATCACCAAGGATCATATCCGCAACATTGCTGCCTTCCCGCTCGCAATTCCGCTTATTGCGGGTCCTGGCGCGATTTCGGCTATCGTGCTGACGTCGAACTCATTTCACGGCATCGGCCCGCGTGCGGCCCTCGTCGGCGTGATCTTCATCTGCCTGCTCATTACCTATGTCGTGCTTCTGCTTGCAGAACGCGTCGACCGGTTCCTTGGCGAAACCGGTCGATCCATTCTTACCCGCTTGCTGGGCGTCATTCTGGCCGCACTGGCCGTGCAGTTCGTCGCCGACGGCATCAAGACGCTTATTAGTGGTTAGGCCGACTTCTGCGCCTTCTTGCCGATCATGGCGTGGCGCAGCTTGGACGAGAACCAGTCGATAACCGCGACAGCAATCAGGATCATGATGATCAGGAACGAAACGTCCTGAAGGTTCAGAACCTTGATCTGTTCTGCCAGATGCGCGCCGATGCCACCTGCCCCGACGATACCGATGATGGTCGCCGAGCGCGTGTTCGACTCGAAGAAGTAGAGCACCTGACTGCCAATCAGTGGCAGAACCTGTGGCAGCACGCCGAAACGATAGCCGTGCAGGCGGTTACCGCCGGACGAGAGCACGCCTTCGACTGGCTTCTTGTCCGCGCCCTCGATGGCTTCCGAAAACAACTTGCCGAAAGCGCCAAAGTCGGAACAGGCAATAGCCAGAATGCCGGCGAAAGGTCCAAGCCCCACCACCGATACCCAGATCAATGCCCAGATCAGCGTATCGACACCACGAATAGTATCGAGAAAGCGGCGGATGCCGAAATGCAGGAACACGTTCGGGATGATGTTCTTTGCCGCGAGAAAGCCGAACGGAAAGGCAAGAATTGCTGCCAGCAGCGTGCCCAGATAGGCAATGGCGAGCGTTTCCAGCATTGACCAGAGGTACAGGCTGAAACGGCCATTGGACGCCGGGGGCAGCATCATCAGCGCGAAGTCGCCCAACCGGCCAAGCCCGTTCACGATTCGCAGGAACGAGAAATCAAGCCAGTAGAAGGCAAACCACACTGAAGCGACCAGCAACAGGCTAAATATCGCCAGATTGCGCCAGACACGTCCGTTGCCGAAGAGCGAGGCATATTCCGCGCGCAATTCCTTTTCATGCGCATGGGCCTCGCGAGAGAGGCTTTGTGCAATATCAGTCATAATATCCTCCCCTTCAGCCGATGCGGCCCAAAAGCGCGTGACGGACACGCTGGGTGATGAGATCGATCGCGACGATCGTCACAATGATCAGCAGCAGAATGGCGCTGACGTCGCTGTAGTAGAATTGCCGGATCGAGGTGAGCAGTTCCTGACCAATACCGCCTGCCCCGACAAAGCCCATGACGGATGCGCCGCGCACATTGATTTCAAAGCGAAGTAGACCGTAGGAGGCGAAATTGGCAGCGACCTGCGGCAGCACCGCAAAGCGAATGACCTGAAGGCCAGAGCCGCCCGACGCCCGAATGCCTTCGACCGGTCGCATATCGATATTTTCGACCACTTCCGAAAACAGCTTGCCGAGCGCCCCGGTTGTATGAAGCATCAGAGCCAGCACACCGGCCATAGGTCCGAGACCGAATGCAATCACGAACAGCAAGGCGAACACGATTTCAGGTACGGTGCGTAACAGTTCCAGTCCGCGCCGGACGATGAAGCGCACTGTCGAATTGGGCGCCATATTGGAGGAAGCCGCGAATGAAGCGGCAAAAGCAATCGTCGCGCCGATCAGCGTCGCGAGATAGGCGATCAGCAGCGTCTCAAAGAGCATTTTGAGCCAGCCGCCGATGTTCCAGTACCACGCGGCCATGTCGCCCCAGAAATTGGCGATGGTCAGGTCCGGCAGAATGCGGCCGAGATAACTCGTAAAACGAAAGAGATTTTCAACCAGTGTGCCCAGCCGAACATCGGCAACAACAGAGGCAGCTATGGCGATAACAACCAGAGCGAGGAGGAAACCGATACCGTAAAGGCGTCGTTTCCCGACTTCCCTGCGATACTCGGCGAGCAGGCTCTTGGAGCCGCTGCCGTCGAGAGAGGATATCGTCATGCGAGATTCCCTAGCAAAAATGCCCGAAGCGTTTGCGGCTTCGGGCATTTCGATTGTTCTACGGATTAGGACTTGCGTGCCTTGTCGTTGAACTTCAGCATCTCGATGATTGGTTCATAATCCTTGGCTCCGGTCGCCACGAATTCCAGATCCTTGCCATCGGAAAGGGCGTCAAAGCCAGCCTTGTCCTTCTTCGGCATTTCAAGGAAAGCCTGCTTGATGTCAGCCTTCAGCTGGTCAGGCAGCGTGCTGAGCACGGCAAATGGGCCTTCCGGAAGGAAGTCCGACTTGAAGATGACGCGGAAATCATCCTTGGTCAGCGCCTTGCCGTCTGCATCCTTGAGAACGCCGCGGCTGATCATGCGGGTTAGATTGGAATCGTCTTCCGAATTCCAGGAATTGGCGGCAGCGTCAGCAGTTCCCTGAGCGAGCGCCAGAACAGCATTTTCGTGGCTGCCAGCAAAGAAGTTCTTACCGAAGAACGTATCGACGCTATAGCCATCGCGGTTCAGGAAGTAGCGCGGCGCATTGTTGCCCGAGGTGGAGTTCGGGTCGACGAGCGCAATGCTCTTGCCCTTCAGGTCGTCCATTTTCTGGTACGGGCTGTTGGCGCGAACATAAACGACCGAATAATAGCCGTTGACGCCGGTATCGTGACGCTGGTTGACGAGCGGCGTGGTTTCAACGCCAGTCATGACAGCGCGGGCGTAGGAAGCCGGGCCGTAGAAAGCGATCTGGATATTGCCAGCGCGCTGGCCTTCGATAACGGCGGCGTAGTCGTTTGCAACGCGCAGCGTAACCTTGGTGCCGAGTTCCTTGCCGAGATAAGCGGCGAGCGGTGCATAACGGTCGCTGGTGGTCGAGGCGTTTTCAGCCGGGATAACACCCAGAACGATTTCCGGATAATCCTTGCTCCAGTCAGCAGCCTGGGCATGAAAGGTCATGGTAGCGGTGAGCGCAACAGCCGCCAGAAAAGTTCTACGGTTAAGCATAAGTCTCTCCTGTTAATCCTGAGTTTGGAGCGAGTTTTTTTCCGGAGCTTTCGATGCTCAGGCGGAAATCTGGCGCAATGCGGCTTCTGCCGACTGCGGAACCGGTGCAGGCATTGCATCGACCGTGTCGTCACTATCGATAACGTCGGCGGCTTCCATGCCGTAAAGATCGCGCGATGCCATATCGGTGAGCATCGATGGCGTGCCACGGAACACAACCTTGCCAGCAGACATGCCGACGAGGCGGTCGCAATAGTTGCGCGCGATATCAAGTGAATGCAGATTGCAGAGAACCGTGATGCCGTATTCGCGGTTGATACGGCGCAGGGCATCCATGACGCTGCGCGTATTGCGCGGATCAAGCGATGCAATCGGTTCATCGGCGAGGATAATGCGTGGCTGCTGAACAAGCGCGCGGGCAATCGCCACGCGCTGCTGCTGACCACCAGACAGCTCATCGGCACGGTGAGCGGCCAGATGGGCGATATCGAACTGCTGCAGGGCAGATAGCGCAATCAGGCGTTCTTCATCGCTCCAGATGCGTAAGAGCGACTTTGGCGTCGAAACATAATTGAGACGCCCCATCAGCACATTGGTCAGAACGTCGAGACGGTCAACCAGATTGAAATGCTGAAAAATCATCGCGCATTGCGCGCGCCAGTCGCGAAGCCCGGAGCCTTTCAGCCCGGTTACATCGCGCCCATCCCAATGAATAGTACCCTCGGATGGTTCGACAAGGCGGTTGATCATACGCAGAAGCGTTGATTTGCCCGCGCCAGAACGCCCGATAATACCCACAAACGTGCCGGGCTCGATCTCGAGGTCAACCCCCGAAACCGCCACCTTGTCATTATAGCGGCGCGTTACGTTTTTCAGTTGAAGCATGAATTCATCTCCATTCATGCTCACTCTGAATTGCTCCCATGACACTGCAATGAAAGCATCGTGACGTTTTTGTAAATTTAGACGCCACTCGAAGTCTATGGTTTAAGTATTGTTCTCTCTTGGATTTTTATCAGGTGGCGAATGAACGCATTAGTGGATTCAAAGACATCGCCGGAATTGTCTATTATGACAACATCGCCTGCCCCGTCATCGAAGCTCACTTCACGTGAAAGTCGCAAGGCAATTTCGTCTCTGCTCTCGCGTCCACGGCTTGCCAGCCGCTCGGCCAGCACCTCTGGACGAGCGCTGATAACGACCACCGAACGCGAAGGATAGAGCTTGCGCATGTCGTCCAGAACGCGGCGCGAGAGATTGGCAATCACCACGGTTCCGCCATCAATGAGCGTATCGAGCGACTTTGGCAGACCATAATCGAGGCCATGAGCACGCCAATGCAGCGCAAAGGCGCCCTCGCCTGCGGCCTTCGCAAAAGCCACCTCATCCAGACTGTCGTGATCTTCGGTTCCGGGCATTTGCGGGCGCGTGACGATGCGGCGCACAAAGTGAAAACGCGCATCGCCGGCAAGGGCCATGCGCGCGCCATCCATGATCGTATCCTTGCCGGCCCCGCTGGGGCCGACAACGGCAACGAAACAGCCTTTCGGCTGGATATTCTCCATACGCATCAGAGCACCCGCTCGCCTTCACGCCAGACAGTGCGTACCACCGGAATTGCACTTCTGGTGCGTGCTCGTACCAGATCGGCGCGCTTGCCGACAGCAATTTCGCCGCGATCATCCATACGCATTGCATCGGCCGGGTTTTTGCTGACGAGACGGATGGCTTCAGGCAGCCCAATCGGACGTTCGCCAGAAGCAAGCCCGAAAGCCGACTGGATCAGGCTGAACGGGATATAATCCGACGACAGAATATCGAGGCTGCCATTATCCACCAGATCTCGGGCGGCGATATTGCCGGAATGCGAGCCGCCGCGAACAATATTCGGCGCGCCCATCAAGATCGACAGGCCAGCGCCCTTCGAAGCCGAAGCCGCTTCCAGCGTGGTGGGAAACTCCGCAATGCGGACGCCGTGATCGAGCGATTCATCAACATGGGCGCTTGTGGCGTCGTCATGGCTTGCCAGCACGATGCCGCGCGCACCCGACAGATCGGCAATCGCCCGGCGATGCTTGGCCGAATAGGCGTCTGAGTCTGCCATGCGCTTTTCGCAATGCAAACGAAACTCTTCATCATTGAGTTTCAGTTTGCGCATGTAATAGGTCCGGTAGGTTTCGACTTCCGCGAACTGGCGCTGCCCCGGCGCGTGATCCATCAGTGATGCGAGCTTCACCCGATCATCATTTTCGAACAGCGCAAAGCCTTCCAGACAATCGGCTGCGGAAACTTCGCAACGCAGATGCAGGAAATGGTCGGCGCGCAGACGGTTTTCGCGCACGCCGCTTTCAATCGCATCCGCAAGCAGACGCATATCCTTGCCGACGAAGTCGCGATCATAATCGGAACCGACCCGCATCGCATCGAAGACCGTGGTGATGCCCGATGCGGCAACCTGCGCGTCGTGGGCCTGAACGGCGGCATCCACGTTCCAGCGCACCTTGGGGCGCGGCGCATAATGCGATTCCAGCTGGTCGGTATGGAGTTCGATCAGGCCGGGAATGACATAATCGCCATCCATATCTTCGCCACCATTCACGTTGCCCTGATCGATGGCGGCGATCTTGCCGTCGCGGATCAGGATGGAACCGGAAACGACCTCATCGGCAAGCACGATGCGCGCATTTTTGAGAACGATTTCATTCGCCATGAGAAAGCTCTTTCATGACCGCCTCAGCATTGGCGGCAGTTTCATATTTCGAGAGGAAAGTTTCGATATCGAGCGCGCGGAAGTCATCAAGCGCGCCGCGCAGACGTTCATGGCTCCAGTCCCACCAGGCCAGTCGATCGAGACGATTGCCCGTTGCAGCGTCAAAGCGTTCGCGGATGAGACGAGCCGGTACACCGCCGACAATCGTGTAAGGCGCAACATCCTTGCTGACGACAGCGCCAGCGCCGATCACCGCACCATTGCCCACGGTAACGCCCGGCAGAATGGTCGAGCCGTGACCAAGCCAGGTGTCGTGGCCGATCTTCACCGCATTGCCACGACGCCAATCGAAGAACTCGGTCTCATTCTCCGCATCCGGCCAATAATCGCCTGCGCGATAGGTGAAGTGATGCAGGGTCGGACGCCAGGTCGGATGATTGGTGGCATTGATGCGCACATGGCTGGCAATGTTGGAGAATTTGCCGATCTCCGCGCACCACATTTCGCAATCGATGCCGAGATAGGAGTAATCGTCCAGCACGGTTTCGGAAAGTCGGCTACGCGCGCCGACTTCCGTGTAGCGGCCAAGCTTGCTGCCGCTGACATCCGCCGTTTCGTGAACCAGTGGTTCAACCGAGAGCTTGGTCATGCCGCTGCCCTCGGCGAAAAGGCGGTGACGTCGATGATGCGGTCGGCCACTTCCTCACGCACATCCTCGTCGTGGAAAATGCCGAGCATGGCAACGGCTTCGGCCTTCTTGGCCTTGATCAGATCGACCACAACCGCACGGTTCTTCGCATCGAGCGAAGCCGTTGGTTCGTCCAGTAGCAACACCGGATGATCGGTGATGAAACCGCGAGCGATGTTGACGCGCTGTTGCTCACCACCGGAAAAGGTTGCAGGCGGCAGTGCCCAGAGCCGTTCCGGCAGGTTGAGCTTGGCCAGCAGTTCCCGGGCGCGGTCCAGCGCCATGTCGTGGTCTGCACCGCGAGCAATCAACGGCTCAGCCACGACATCAATCGCAGCTACACGCGGCAATGTGCGCAGAAACTGGCTGACATAGCCAATCGTGTCACGGCGCACGGCAAGCACTTCCCGTGGATCAGCCTTGGCCAGATCGACGGCGCGATCCGCATGGCGGATCAGGATGGAGCCGCCATTCACCGCATAATTGCCGTAGACCATTTTCAGGATCGAGCTTTTGCCTGCACCTGATGGACCGCCCAGCACGGCACATTCACCGGCATTAAGCTCAAAATTCACGCCATGCACGACCGGCAGTTCGATACCGCCCTGCAAATGCATGGTGAAGGTCTTGGTTACGCCGGATACGACCAGTGGCGGCATGGATTGCGAAGCGGATGTTTGCAACATAGACATTTTTCACCTCACGCATGAAGTTCCGCTAATTTGCGAAAAACATGCGATAAATATCTGTTTTAATTGATCTATACCTGCAAGATCGATGATACGAGTAACTGCGTATAAGGCGCTTGCGGGTCATCCAGCACGCGATCCGTCAGCCCTTGCTCGACAATATGACCGTCTTTCATGACCATGATGCGGTGCGACAGAAGCCGCGCTACGGCCAGATCATGTGTCACGATGATGACTGAAAGCCCCAGATCGTTGACAAGCCCGCGCAACAGATCGAGCAGACGCGCCTGCACCGAAACATCGAGGCCACCGGTTGGCTCGTCCATGAACACCAGTCGCGGTGCGGTGACGAGATTGCGAGCAATCTGCAAACGCTGGCGCATACCGCCGGAAAAAGCGCGCGGCTGGTCGTCGATACGGTCAGATGCGATTTCCACGCGGCCAAGCCACTCAGTCGCCGTGGAGCGGATGTTGCCATAGTGGCGTTCCCCCACAGCCATGAGGCGCTCGCCGACATTGGCGCCAGCCGAAACCGTCATGCGCAACCCGTCAGCGGGGTTCTGATGGACAAAGCCCCAATCGGTGCGCATCAGGAAACGGCGCTCGGCCTCGCCGATCTTGTAGAGATCGCGGAATTCGCCATCGCGCATCCGGTATTCAACGGTTCCGGATGTCGGTTCTAGCCGGGTTGCAAGGCTGTTGAGCAGCGTCGTCTTGCCCGAGCCGGATTCACCAACGATTGCCAGAACTTCGCCGGGCCAAAGATTGAAGGAGATATCCTCGCAACCACGACGGCTGCCATAGAACTTCGAAAGGCTGTTCACTCTCAGCAGAGGTTCGTCACTCATCTTACCGTTTCCTTGGCTGCAGCCTCGTTATTGGCGGCCAGATGACCGAAATGGCCTTTTGCCTGACGGTCTTCGCAATAGTCGGTGTCCGAGCACACGAACATCGAGCCGCCGCGATCATCCAGCACAACTTCATCCAGATAAACGCCCCTTGCGCCGCAGAGCGCGCAAGGTTCCTTGAACTTCTGCACTTCAAACGGATGATCCTCGAAATCGAGGCTCACGACCTGCGTGTATGGCGGAACCGCATAGATGCGCTTTTCGCGACCTGCGCCGAACAGCTGCAAGGCAGGCGACATATGCATTTTCGGATTGTCGAACTTCGGCGTCGGCGATGGCGCCATCACATAGCGACCTTCGATCATCACCGGATAATCATAGGTCTTGGCAATCTGGCCGTGACGCGCAATGTCTTCATAAAGCTTCACATGCATGAGGCCATATTCGGCGAGCGCATGCATCTTGCGCGTTTCAGTTTCGCGCGGTTCCAAAAAGCGCAGTGGTTCCGGGATCGGCACCTGATAGACGATCACCTGCCCTTCGGTCAGCGGATATTCCGGAATACGGTGGCGCGTCTGGATGATCGTCGCCTCGCCGGTGCTGGTCGTCACGGCTACATCAGCGGTCTTCTGGAAAAACGCCCGGATCGAAACGGCATTGGTGGTGTCGTCTGCGCCCTGATCGATGACTTTCAGCACATCGTCCGGCCCAAGAATGGAAGCCGTCACCTGCACGCCGCCCGTGCCCCAGCCATAAGGCATCGGCATTTCGCGGCTGGCAAAAGGCACCTGATAACCGGGCACCGCAATGGCCTTCAATATGGCGCGGCGGATCATTCGCTTCGTCTGTTCGTCCAGATAGGCGAAATTGTAATTGGCCAGATCGCTCATTCTGCGGCCTCCTTCGCTTGACCTTCCATTGTGCCTTCAGCCTCGCTCTGCGTTTTCTCATATTCCGCACGCATGCTGCGGATGAGTTCGAGTTCAGCCTGGAAGTCGACGTAATGCGGCAGTTTCAGGTGCTCGACGAAGCCGGTCGACTGCACATTGTCGGAGTGGGAAATGACAAATTCCTCATCCTGTGCCGGCGCGGTCACGTCTGTATCGAATTCCCGAACCCGCAAGGCGCGGTCACAGAGCGACATGGACATGGCCTTGCGCTCACTCTGGCCGAACACCAGACCATAGCCGCGTGTGAATTGCGGCGGCTGCTTTGCCGAACCCTTGAACTGGTTGATCATCTGGCATTCGGTCAATTGCACCCGGCCAAGCGAGACGGCAAAGCCCAGCTCAGGCACGTCGAATTCGACCTCCACTTCGCCAATGCGAATTTCGCCGACGAAAGGATGGGTGTTGCCATAGCCGCGCTGGGTGGAATAGCCGAGTGCGAGAAGGAAGCCTTCATCGCCGCGCGCCAACGCCTGCAAGCGCAGATCGCGTTCCATCGGGAATGTCCACGGCTCGCGCGTCAGATCGCCCGGCTCATGGCCTTCCGGCAGAGAGCCATCGTCTTCGATCATGCCGTTCACGCCGAGAATATCAGTGACGCGAGGCGTCTCTTCCTTCTCGGTTTCGCGCGCTTCAGGCTCCGGTACTGCAACGTCGCCAGCCAGATCCGGATCGAGAAGACGGTGGGTGTAGTCGAAAGTTGGACCAAGCAACTGGCCGCCCGGAAGATCCTTATAGGTCGCGGAGATGCGTCGCTCGATCAGCATCTGTCCGGTTTCCATCGGGCGGGAATAGCCAAAGCGCGGCAATGTGGTGCGATAAGCACGCACGAGGAAAATGGCCTCGATCAGATCGCCTCGCGATTGGCGCACGGCAAGTGCGGCCAGCTCACGATCATAGAGCGAACCTTCTGCCATTACGCGATCAACGGCCAACGCAAGCTGTTCGACAATCTGTTCCAGACGCAGTGCAGGCACCGCACGATCACCACGGCGGCGATCATCGAGAAGCCGGTGGGCGTTACGGATGGCTGTTTCGCCACCCTTTACGGCAACATACATGTTCAGCCCTCCAGTTTGGTTATGCGCGTGGTGCGCGGAAATGCGATGACAGCACCGTCACTCACCAGAACCAGATCAATGCCCAGCGGAAATTGCGCGCCGTTGTCACGCCATTGCGCAACGAAGTCCTGCGGAAGACCATTGATGTGAACTTCCCGATCACCGTCAATGCCGGGTCCTTTCAGAACAAGGCCCTGCCCGCTTTCACAGGACTTGACCGCCAGAACCACCGTCGTCGAACGATCAGGAAACTCCGGCAGCCCTTGCGAGAATTCTGCCAATGCTGGCAACAGCGAAGCATCGGTAACCAGTGCGAATTGTGCGGAAGCCGAGTGGTCCACCTGCGGCGCGCCGGTTTGAAAGGTCAGCCAGGCTGTGGTGTCTGCATTGGCTGCAATAGCGCTGTCGCACCAGACGGTGGCGTCGTGGTCGAGCAAGGTGGCCGCGATGACGCCCAGTTCCGGTGTCAGCGGCAGCGGCGGCATGGCTGCACGCGCCAGAGCATAAACGCGGCCCGGATTAGCCATCGCATGCATGACCGCATGAAAGGCCGATTGGGCGTCCGTGACCGGATTGGCGAGACCGCCTTCAAAGGCCGGAGATGAATGGGGTGAAGAATGAAGCATCAATTGTCTCCCCGAACCATGGTGAAGAAGTCAACTTTGGTAGCAGCGGCTTCGCTGCGCAGCTTTGCGTCGGCCTGCTCCAGCCGGTTGCGCAAGACATCGAGGACCTGACGTTCCACCGCGTCGCGGCGCTCTTCGTCGATCCAGAGTGCATCGAACAGAGCGGCCAGCCGCGCCTTTTCCTGATCGCGACCGAGCGCATAGGAATGCCCGACCGAACCATCGGCCAGACGCACTGTGGCGCGGGTCACCGTCGCCTCACCAACATTGAACGGCGCGCCGCCGCCGCCGATACGGCCGCGCAGCATTACCAGTCCGGTTTCCGGACCACGGAGAATTTCGAAATCGGGCTTGTCCGACCATTCCAGCCAGAAAGCTTTCAGCTCTTCGCCGCTCGCCTGCGCAAGCGTTGCCATGCTGGCCTGACGTGCAGCCTGCATCACATCAAGCGCCATACCGTTTCCGGACTTGTCATTGCTGGCCGAGGCGTGGATCCCACCGGCGGCAGTGCCTTTGCCTGCCTTGGGCTCTGTCGTTTGCATGAGCTTTTCCGCCCTGTTTCAATCCTGTTGACTTGCTTCGTATATTTGTCTATTTATCTAGACAACCATACAATAACAGAATTATTACCCCCTGCCAATGACAGGACGATGACAGTTGATGACAAAGACCAAACGAATTGAACGAAACAGCGGCGTGGCGATCTGGCGGCAGATTGCCGACGAAATACGCGGCGACATCATGGCCGGAAAACTTCAGTCCGGTGCACGCATGCCTGCCGAGATGGAACTGGCGGATCGTTTCGGTGTCAACCGTCATACGGTACGTAGCGCCATCGCGGCACTGACACAGGAAGGTGTTCTCCGCGCTGAACAGGGCCGCGGCACATTTGTCGCCAATGCCAAGCGCCTGACCTACCAGATCGGGCAGCGCACCCGTATTTCTCAATCGCTGGGCACGCAGGCCAGCGAAGTCAAAGGCATATTACTCAGCAGCGGCACCGAAGTTGCGAGTGCTGACATAGCGGACGCCTTGGGCATCGCTGTCGGCAGCGAAATCACAAAACTTGAAACCGCGCATAGTGCGGATGGGCGGCCGGTATCGCGTGCAACGCATTGGGTGGATACGGCGCGTTTTCCCGATTTTGCCGCCGACTATGCTGAAAATGGATCCATTACCTGGGCGCTCCGGAAGGCAGGTATCGAGGATTATTTCCGTAAATCGACAACCATATCGGCCCAACATGCTGATTCAGATGATCTGAAACATCTAAAGCTTTCACCTGGGGCCATTGTACTGATGGCACGTGCCATCAATGTCGACACAGATGGTCACCCGATCCAGTATTCGCTGACCCGCTTTTCTGCTGACCGTATGGAGTTTTCAATCGAGACTTACCAAGCGAATGAAATCATAAATAATATTACTAATCAGAGAGATAACACGAATACATAATGTTCTGATTTAAAAGACAATCAAGCCAAAATGAAACGGGCGCTTAAAGCGCCCGTCAAATTCATCAAAATGGAATTTCGTCGTCGAGATCGCGGGAGAAACCGCCGCCACCGCCGCCGCCCGAAGAAGACGGGCCGGACGAACCGAAATCACCGCCGCCGGAATAATCCGACATCTGGTTGCGTCCACCGCCGCTGCTGCCACGGTCAAACGAACGGCCCTGATCGCCGCCTTCGCCACGGCTGTCGAGCATCTGAAGCTCGCCACGGAACTTCTGCAACACAACTTCCGTCGAATAACGCTCGTTGCCGTTCTGGTCCTGCCACTTGCGGGTCTGGAGCGCGCCTTCGATATAAACCTTGGCGCCTTTTTTCAGATACTGTTCTGCGACCTTGGCAAGGTTTTCGTTGAAAATGACAACGCTGTGCCATTCGGTGCGGTCCTTGCGTTCGCCAGACTGACGATCACGCCAGCTTTCCGATGTCGCAATACGCAGATTGGCAACCACATCGCCTGAGTTCAGACGACGAATTTCCGGATCGGCACCAAGATTGCCGACCAGAATGACCTTATTGACGCTACCAGCCATCGAAAATCCACTCCGGGTCTCATTCGCGTCTCTTCGGATATTTCTACCCCGACAAGAGCGCTTACCAAAAGAAGGATCAGGCGCATGAATTGCGCCATCACCTGAAACTCATTCATTTACCTTACAGGACTGACGCGTGGAGCGCTCAATTCCAGTACAGCGAAATGTCAATGTCCACAGAGTTTATGTTCTTGTTTTGTTCAAAATGCAAGCATTTTGCATCATCAAAAACTGCTCCTCTCCCAATTTTCAGAAAACTGTGTGGGTAAATTTATGCGGCTTTCTGAGCTTTAAAAACCACTCGTTGGTCCAGCCGAACTCCAACAACCTTGCACCGGTCATCTCGACAAGAAAAAGCCCCGCCGCTCACTGTTTCTTTGGCGCGCGGGGCTTGGGGTTTGAGCAAAGCTCGTATGTCGGCATTAATTCGTCGACAAAATCTTTCGGAACTCGAAGGCGCGCGGCCATTCGTTTTCCGCGCATATATAAATTGTCGGCAATCGAACTTCTTATCAACGATGCATGGTTCCTTGCGAAAAAATGCATCCGCGACCAAGATCGACTGTGCTTTCATCTGTGTGAAAGCTAGGCAGTGTAGTCAGGTGGACTCATGCTCCTTTACCTCCCTACCGGATTTTCCCGCTTCCTGCGAACCTCTTGCCGATATCGCGTCATCCCTCCGCAATACCTCTCCGCTAGCAGCGAGTAACCAAAGTGTGCTCCTGTCAGGAGTGACAGTCAACGCTCTTGCGTTCACATTTCGTATCGCCTATCAGAAGGCTGGTTGTTCGATATTTGTTCCGGTGCTACAAGAGCGCAAATTAGGATGACCTACCCCCTTCTTCTTTGGAGGGCGTCGCCCCATATTACGGGATTGGCGCGGCAGCATCAGAGCCGAAGCCAGTCTATCCATGGCATCACGAAGCAGGCAGGACGCGGAATGAGCGATCAGAAATTCATTTCCATACGTGGCGCGCGCGAGCACAATCTTAAAAATGTCGATCTGGATTTGCCACGCGACAAGCTGATCGTCATGACGGGCCTTTCCGGCTCGGGCAAGTCGTCGCTTGCCTTCGACACCATTTATGCAGAAGGCCAGCGCCGCTACGTGGAAAGCCTCTCGGCCTATGCGCGCCAGTTTCTGGAAATGATGCAGAAGCCGGATGTGGACCAGATCGACGGTCTGTCGCCTGCCATTTCCATCGAACAGAAGACGACGAGCCGCAATCCGCGCTCGACTGTCGGCACCGTTACGGAAATCTACGACTATATGCGCCTTCTTTTCGCGCGTGTGGGCGTGCCCTATTCGCCAGCGACCGGTCTCCCCATCGAAAGCCAGACCGTCAGCCAGATGGTCGATCGCATCATCGCGCTGGAAGAAGGTACGCGTCTGTACATTCTGGCGCCAATCGTGCGCGGGCGTAAAGGCGAGTACAAGAAGGAACTGGCGGAGCTTCTCAAGAAGGGTTTTCAGCGCGTCAAGGTTGACGGCACGTTCTATGAGATTGCCGATGCTCCGGCACTCGACAAGAAATACAAGCACGATATCGATGTGGTGGTCGACCGCGTTGTCGTGCGTCCTGACCTCACCTCGCGCCTTGCGGACAGTCTCGAAACCTGTCTGAAGCTCGCCGAAGGTCTGGCTATCGCAGAATTCGCCGACAAGCCGTTGCCACCCGAAGAAACGGCGGAAGGTGGTGCAGCCAACAAGTCGGCCAACGAGACCCACGAACGCATTCTGTTCTCTGAAAAATTCGCCTGCCCTGTTTCCGGCTTCACCATTCCGGAAATCGAGCCGCGTCTTTTCTCGTTCAACAATCCCTTTGGCGCCTGCCCGACCTGCGACGGTCTCGGTACACAGCAAGCCATCGATCCGAATCTGATTGTTCCCGATGAAAGCGCTGCGTTGAAAGACGGAGCGATTGCGCCTTGGGCGCGGTCGTCCTCGCCTTATTACAATCAGACGCTGGAAGCGCTGGGCAAGGCCTATGGCTTCAAGGTTGGTACTCGCTGGTCTGATCTGTCCAAGGAATCGCAGCACGCCATTCTTTACGGCACAGACGGCAAGGAAATCACCTTCCAGTATGACGACGGCCTGCGTTCTTATCAGACCACGAAGCCTTTTGAAGGCGTCATTCCCAATCTCGAGCGCCGCTGGAAGGAAACTGATTCTGCCTGGTCGCGTGAAGAGATTGAACGCTTCATGTCTTCGACGCCCTGCCCGGCTTGCAACGGCTATCGCCTGAAGCCGGAAGCGCTGGCCGTGAAAATCGGTATGAAGCATATCGGCGAAATTACCGAAATGTCGATCCGCAAGGCTGATGCCTGGTTCCGCGATGTCGATGGCAGCTTCAACGACAAGCAGCGGGAAATTGCAGCGCGCATCCTCAAGGAAATCCGCGAGCGCCTGCAGTTCCTCAATGATGTCGGCCTCGATTATCTGACATTGGCGCGTAATTCAGGCACGCTATCGGGTGGTGAAAGCCAGCGTATCCGCCTCGCCTCCCAGATCGGCTCTGGTCTGACGGGCGTTCTCTATGTGCTGGACGAGCCGTCCATCGGCCTGCATCAGCGCGATAATGCCCGCCTGCTGGACACGCTTCGTCATCTGCGCGATCTCGGCAATACGGTCATCGTGGTGGAGCATGACGAAGACGCCATCCTGACGGCGGACTATGTGGTGGATATCGGTCCGGCTGCCGGTGTCCATGGCGGCAAGGTGATCGCACAAGGCACGCCAAAAGACGTGATGTCCAATACCAACTCGCTGACCGGCAAATATCTGTCGGGCGTCATGGAAGTTGCCGTTCCATCGGAGCGCCGCAAGATTTCCAAGACCAAGCGCATCCGTGTTGTCGGTGCACGCGGCAACAATCTGAAAAATGTTTCGGCGGATATTCCGCTGGGCACTTTCACAGCCGTGACAGGCGTTTCGGGCGGCGGCAAGTCCACCTTCCTGATCGAAACGCTGTTCAAGGCTGCTTCGCGCCGCATCATGGGCTCCCGCGAGCATCCGGCAGAACATGATCGCATCGAAGGGCTGGAGTTCCTCGACAAGGTGATCGATATCGACCAGTCGCCGATTGGACGCACGCCGCGCTCCAATCCGGCAACCTATACCGGCGCTTTCACGCCGATCCGCGATTGGTTCGCTGGCCTGCCGGAAGCCAAGGCGCGCGGCTATCAGCCAGGTCGCTTCTCCTTCAACGTGAAGGGTGGACGCTGCGAGGCCTGTCAGGGCGACGGTGTTATCAAGATCGAAATGCACTTCCTGCCGGATGTGTATGTGACCTGCGATGTCTGCCACGGCAAGCGCTACAATCGTGAAACGCTGGAAGTGCTGTTCAAGGGTAAGTCCATCGCCGATGTGCTGGATATGACCGTTGAAGAAGGCGCAGAGTTCTTCTCCGCCGTGCCCGCCGTGCGCGACAAGCTGGAAACACTGGTCAAGGTCGGCCTCGGCTATATCAAGGTCGGGCAACAGGCGACGACGCTTTCGGGCGGTGAAGCTCAGCGTGTGAAGCTCGCGAAGGAACTGTCGCGCCGCGCAACCGGACGCACGCTCTATATCCTAGACGAGCCAACCACTGGCCTGCATTTCCATGACGTAGCAAAGCTGCTGGAAGTGCTGCATGAGCTGGTCGAACAGGGCAATACGGTGGTGGTGATCGAGCACAATCTCGAAGTCATCAAGACAGCCGACTGGGTGATCGATCTTGGCCCTGAAGGCGGTGACGGCGGCGGTGAGATCGTTGCTGTGGGGCGTCCGGAAGATATCGTGAAGGAAAAGCGCTCTTATACCGGCCATTTCCTCAAAGAACTGCTGGAGCGACGCCCCAAGCGGAACTCAGAGGCTGCGGAGTAAGCGCAGCTCAATAGTGAAGATACGAAAAAAGCCGGGTCTAGCGCCCGGCTTTTTTCATAGGTACTCCGACGCAGAAGTTTCCAAATTACGGGCCTTCCGATCTGCTTCCTGCCAACTGCACTCAATCCTGTCCGGCAGATCATCCAACACGACACCGAAATCCGAGACTCCAAAATACAAGGCACGGATACCCTAAACCTCAGAGCTTATTCTGATTGGTAAGCCGTCATGTTCAAACGAACGGGATATCACCGCAGAAAAGAAAAAAGCCCGGACGAGCCGGGCCTTCTCGACAGCCGCTCACGTTCATCACGCAGCGACCGAAATCTTACCTTCACACACAAATGCTTCGAAAAGCCTTCCGGCTTTCCGAGATTATGCATTAGCCGTTAACGGCATCCTTCAGGCCCTTGCCGGCCGAGAACTTCGGCACGTTGCGAGCCGGAATAGCAACTTCCTTGCCGGTCGACGGATTGCGGCCGGTCGAAGCTGCACGGTGCGAAACGGAGAAAACGCCGAAGCCTGGCAGGCGGACTTCTTCACCAGCCTTCAGTGCGCCGGTGACAGCAGCGAGCACGGCGTCAACAGCCGTACCGGCATCAGCCTTCGTCAAACCGCCCTTTTCCGCGACTGCGGCAACCAATTCGTTCTTGTTCATTGGCATTTCCTTTCTTTACCTACCGGAACGGATAACGTGACCGGATTGGGCGGAGTTTATTCGAAACGCTCGCCAAACCAAGCCTGTCAATGTCAAAAAAGCCCGGTTTTCTGGGGTTAAACACAGAAATGCCGGGCTTTTGGCCCGGCATTTCGTTTGTTGGTCGTCTTATCGACTGTCAATGCGCTGTTGTAGCGCCTGCTTCATCGTCAACCGCAGGCACGTTTGCAGGTGCTTCGGGCTCAGTCCACTCGATTGGTTCGGGCTGACGCACGAGCGCGTGCTTCAGCACTTCACCAACGCGAGACACCGGAACGATCTCAAGATTGTTCTTCACATTGTCCGGAATCTCCGCCAAATCCTTGGCGTTTTCTTCCGGGATCAGAACCTTCTTGATGCCACCGCGCAGAGCCGCGAGAAGCTTTTCCTTCAGGCCGCCAATCGGCAGAACCCGACCGCGCAGCGTCACTTCACCGGTCATCGCAATATCCTTGCGAACCGGAATACCGGTCAGCACGGAAACGATGGTCGTGACCATGGCGATACCGGCGGACGGACCGTCCTTCGGCGTCGCACCTTCCGGCACGTGAACGTGGATGTCGCGCTTGTCGAACAGCGGAGGTTCGATGCCGAAATCAACGGCCCGCGAGCGGACATAGGATGCCGCAGCGGAAATCGATTCCTTCATCACGTCACGCAGGTTACCCGTGACGGTCATGCGGCCCTTACCGGGCATCATGACACCTTCGATGGTCAGCAATTCGCCGCCAACTTCCGTCCATGCCAAGCCGGTAACAACACCGACCTGATCTTCGCCGTCGATCTGACCGAAGCGGAAACGCTCGACACCCAGATAGTCGGAGAGATTCTTGTCGGTGATCTTCACCGACTTCTTCTTCGACTTCAGGATTTCGGTGACTGCCTTACGGGCGAGAGTCATCATCTCGCGCTCAAGGCTACGTACACCGGCTTCCCGGGTATAAAGGCGGATCACATTGCGCAGTGCATCGTCAGTGAGCGAGAACTCCTTCGGCTGCAAAGCATGGTCCTTGATGGCCTTCGGCAGCAGGTGCCGCTTGGCGATCTCCAGCTTTTCGTCCTCGGTGTAACCGGCGATACGGATGATCTCCATACGATCCAGCAACGGACCAGGGATGTTCAGCGTATTGGCGGTCGTCACGAACATGACGTTGGACAGGTCATACTCAACCTCAAGGTAATGATCCATGAAGGTTGCGTTCTGTTCCGGATCCAGCACCTCGAGCATTGCCGACGACGGATCGCCGCGGAAATCCTGGCCCATCTTGTCGATTTCATCGAGCAGGAAGAGCGGGTTGGACTTCTTCGCTTTCTTCATCGACTGGATGACCTTGCCGGGCATCGAGCCGATATAAGTGCGGCGGTGACCGCGGATTTCAGCTTCGTCACGCACGCCGCCAAGCGACATACGCACATATTCACGACCGGTGGCCTTGGCGATGGAGCGCGCAAGCGAAGTCTTACCCACGCCGGGAGGTCCAACGAGGCAGATGATCGGGCCCTTGATCTTGGTCGAACGAGCCTGCACCGCGAGATATTCGACAATGCGTTCCTTGACCTTGTCGAGACCGAAGTGATCATTGTTGAGCACTTCTTCCGCAAAGTTCAGGTCCTGCTTGACCTTCGACTTCTTGCCCCATGGAATGGACAGCAGCCAGTCGAGATAGTTGCGCACAACCGTTGCTTCGGCAGACATCGGGCTCATGGTGCGCAGCTTCTTCAGCTCAGCCTGGGCCTTTTCGCGTGCTTCCTTGGAAAGCTTGGTCTTGTTGATGCGTTCTTCCAGTTCAGCCGCTTCATCGCGACCGTCCTCGCCGTCACCAAGCTCCTTCTGGATCGCCTTCATCTGCTCATTGAGATAATATTCGCGCTGAGTCTTCTCCATCTGGCGCTTGACGCGCGAGCGGATGCGCTTCTCAACCTGCAGAACCGAAATTTCGGCTTCCATGAAGGAAAGAGCCTTCTCAAGACGCTCACGCACCGAGAGAATGGACAGCATTTCCTGCTTTTCAGGAATCTTGATCGCGAGATGCGAAGCAACCGTATCGGCAAGCTTGGAATAATCGTCGATCTGGCTGGCAGCGCCAACCACTTCCGGCGAAATCTTCTTGTTCAGCTTGACGTAGTTTTCGAAGTCGGAAACCACCGAACGGGCAAGCGCCTCAATCTCGACGGCATCTTCTTCAGGCTCCGGCAGAGCCGCAGCATAAGCTTCGTGATAGTCTTCGCGATCCGTAAACTTGGAAATCTTGGCGCGCGCTGTGCCCTCGACCAGCACTTTTACGGTGCCGTCCGGCAGCTTCAAAAGCTGAAGCACATTGGCAATCGTGCCAATTTCATAAATCGCGTCTGGCGCCGGATCGTCATCGGCGGCGTTCTTCTGGGTCGCAAGCAGTATCTGCTTGTCGACGCCCATCACTTCTTCCAGAGCGCGAATAGACTTTTCGCGTCCGACAAAAAGCGGAACGATCATGTGCGGGAAGACCACAATATCGCGCAACGGAAGAACGGCATAAAGCCCGTCTGCACCGCCCGCTTCCGATCCACCCATCGGGGTCTTGTCTTCAATACCCGTCATAACTCAAGTCCTTTCTCAGGCCTTTCGACCCGACTGCCGCGCCGGCGCCCCCTTTCATCATGAGGCAGGTCGCACAGCGTGCTTCGGTTCATACTTGGAGAGCCACGCCCAGCAATTCAATAGCCAGTATCGGGGCGGCTTTCATAGAATCGTTAACTATCCTGCGCCGTCCTGGCAATTTGCACAATATGCCGCTTCGGATATGCCCCGATACAAGAGCGTTGAACTCTCAACACTAAATTGAATTGCCAGACTGGCAACAAAAAAGGCCGCTTTCGCGGCCTTTTGAGGATATTTTCAATCTCTTAAGCCGAAACGTTGCCCTTCTCGTCCTGACGCTCCGCATAGATGTACAGAGGACGGGCGCTGCCATCCACCACATCACCGGAGATCACGACTTCGCGAACACCTTCCAGTGTCGGCAATTCGAACATCGTATCGAGCAGGATCTTTTCCATGATCGAGCGCAGACCACGAGCACCCGTCTTGCGTTCGACTGCCTTGTTGGCAATGGCGCGCAAGGCGTCGTCGTGGAACACCAGCTCGACATTTTCCATATCGAACAGGCGCTGATACTGCTTCACGAGCGCGTTCTTCGGCTCGGTCAGGATCTGAACCAGTGCATCAACGTCGAGGTCTTCGAGCGTTGCGATAACCGGCAGACGACCGACGAATTCCGGAATGAGACCGAACTTCAGCAAATCTTCCGGTTCCAGCTCACGGAACACCGCACCGATACGACGCTCGTCAACCGAGCGGACCGTTGCGCCGAAGCCGATGGAGGTTTTCTCGCCACGTGCCGAGATGATCTTGTCGAGACCGGCAAAGGCACCGCCACAGATAAACAGGATGTTCGTCGTATCCACCTGCAGGAATTCCTGCTGCGGATGCTTGCGACCGCCCTGCGGAGGAACCGAAGCAACGGTGCCTTCCATGATCTTGAGAAGCGCCTGCTGCACGCCTTCGCCCGATACATCGCGCGTGATGGACGGGTTGTCGGACTTGCGGCTGATCTTGTCCACTTCGTCGATATAGACGATGCCGCGCTGTGCGCGTTCGACGTTGTAATCAGCAGCCTGAAGCAGTTTCAGGATGATGTTTTCAACGTCTTCACCGACATAACCGGCTTCCGTGAGTGTCGTCGCGTCGGCCATGGTGAATGGCACATCAATGATGCGAGCGAGCGTCTGGGCAAGATAGGTCTTGCCGCAGCCGGTCGGACCAACGAGAAGAATATTCGACTTCGCCAGTTCGATATCGTTGCTCTTCGACTGATGCGCGAGACGCTTGTAGTGATTGTGCACCGCGACCGACAGAACGCGCTTGGCATCCTTCTGGCCGATGACGTAGTCGTCAAGAACGGCCATGATTTCCTGCGGCGTAGGCACGCCCTCGCGGGACTTCACCATCGAGGATTTGTTTTCCTCGCGGATGATATCCATGCAGAGTTCGACGCATTCGTCGCAGATGAAAACGGTCGGGCCTGCAATCAGCTTGCGCACTTCATGCTGGCTTTTGCCGCAGAACGAGCAATAAAGCGTATTCTTGGAATCGCCGCCGCTGTTGCTGACTTTGCTCATTGCAGTTTCCTTTCAATAAACCGAAACGAACCTTGGGCTGTTCATTCCGATCGTTTCTTCCGGTTCGGACCCAGTAATGAAGGAAAAACACGCCTTCTACCGGTCACAATGACAGTTGATACGCACTGTCCCTGTAGTCTCTAGGTTTCCGTTCACCGTAGACTCCCCGACCGAAGGAGTCTTTCAGTGACTTTTGCAGAACCTGAACCTTCGAACAAACAAAAAATAAGTTCCCGGCAAAGATTCGGCCTGATCTGACCAACTTTAGCGCCTTGATGCCCAACAGATGCTTAACGCGGCGCGTTAACCTTCACGTTGGTCCAAGAATTGAGCCCCTTTTGTGGCAAAAGGGGCCAAAAATTGGAAGCGAGCCGGATTCAGGCTCACTTCGATTCGTCGGCACTCACATCGCGTGCTTCAACGACCTTGTCGATGAGACCAAATTCGAGCGCTTCCTGAGCGGTCATGAAATGATCGCGGTCGAGCGTGCGTTCGATGGTTTCGTAGTCGCGGCCCGTGTGCTTCACGTAAACTTCGTTCAGACGGCGCTTCATCTTGATGATGTCCTGCGCATGGCGTTCGATATCGGACGCCTGACCCTGGAAGCCGCCCGAAGGCTGGTGAACCATGATGCGGGCATTTGGCAGCGCATAACGCTGGCCGGTTGCACCTGCCGTCAGAAGCAGCGAACCCATCGATGCGGCCTGCCCCATGCAGAGCGTGGATACCGGCGGACGGATGAACTGCATCGTATCGTAGATCGCCATGCCGGACGTCACCACGCCACCCGGCGAGTTGATGTACATGTTGATCTCTTTTTTCGGATTCTCGGCTTCGAGGAACAGAAGCTGCGCGCAAACCAGCATTGACATGCCGTCTTCGACCGGTCCGTTGACGAAGATGATGCGCTCTTTCAGAAGGCGCGAGAAAATATCATAGGCCCGCTCGCCACGGTTGGTCTGCTCGACCACCATCGGCACGAGGTTCATGACGGTTTCAATCGGATCTCTCATTATGGGCCTCTGGATGTAATGATGCGAATTGAGTGGATTTGAATCGTCGGACTACCATACATAGGGCGTTGCGCCCCTGTTCCGCAAGTGGTGCTCGGTTCCTCACGGAATCATGACTAATCCCAGTCGTTTTCCGGCTTCTCCGGCTTGATGCCGCGCTTGTCGTCGAGCGTCCGGCGCGCCACTTCCGTGAGACGTGCGTTGACCCGAACCGAACCGTCTTCCAGGTCTTCGCGCTGCACTTCACTGCCGTGCTCGTAGATCCAGTTCAGTATGTGCAGCTCGAAAGGCGAAAGAACGATATCTATAGCGCCAAGCACGCCCGCTATCCGTGTTTCGATCAGACTAAGCAAGCGGTCAACGCCCTCGCCTGTGATGGCTGACAGGGGTATCGGGCGGCCTTCATCGCCACCGGCAGCGGCCAGACGCAATGCTGCCTCGCGGCCGCTCTCGTCTAGATTGTCGATCTTGTTCCAGATTTCCACGACGCGCTTGCGATCCTGCGGCTCGATACCAAGACCGGCAAGAATGTTCTCGACATCTTCAGCCTGCGCGGCGTTATCCGGATCGGAAATATCGCGCACGTGCAAAATGAGATCGGCTTCCACCACTTCTTCCAGCGTGGCGCGGAAGGCGGCCACCAGATGGTGCGGCAGATTGGAAATGAAGCCCACCGTGTCGGACAGGATGACCGTCTCGCCATGGGGCAGCCGAATGCGACGGAGCGTCGGATCAAGCGTGGCGAAGAGCATATCCTCAGCCAGCACCTCGGCACCCGTCATACGGTTGAACAGCGTTGATTTGCCAGCATTGGTATAACCGACAAGCGCAACAATCGGATGCGGCACCTTGCGTCGCTTCTGGCGATGCAGCGTGCGTGTGCGAACAACTGTTTCAAGCTCGCGCTTGATCTTCAGAATCTTGTCCTGCAGCAGACGACGGTCGGCTTCGATCTGGGTTTCACCCGGGCCGCCAAGGAAGCCGCCGCCACCGCGCTGACGTTCCAAGTGGGTCCAGCTGCGAACCAGACGGCCCTTCTGATAATTCAGATGCGCCAGTTCGACCTGCAACGCACCTTCCTTGGTACGCGCGCGCTCACCAAAAATCTCAAGAATCAGGCCCGTGCGGTCGATGACCTTGACGTTCCATTCCTTTTCGAGATTGCGCTGCTGTACCGGCGTCAGAGCATGATCGACAATGACCAGCCCGATGTCGTTTTCCTTGACCGTATCGGCAATGGCTTCAACCTTGCCTGCGCCAAGCAAAGTTGCGGGCCGCGGATTGGCAATAACCGCGACTTCGGCGTGAATGATTTCAAGATCAATGGCGCGCGCCAGACCGACAGCTTCTTCAAGACGCGCCTCACTGGAACGCTGAAACTGCGTGCGTGCACCATCTTCGCCCGAACCGTTGGCATTATAGCGCTCCGGCAAAATGGGAACGACGACGGCAGCTCTGGTCGGTTCTTGTTCGGAAAGGCCGTAGCCTTTGTTTGCATCGTCTTTATGCGCGTCGAAGGACGACGTGTTTTTATCCTTGAATTTGGACAAATAAATATTCTCCGGGGAGTGCAGAGACATTGCGCTCCATCATCAAGCACAAATAGGTCGCCGCTATGCGTGTTTCAAATAGAAGACGCCCCGGGCGTTAAAGCAAGTATATCCGAGTCCCATGGCTGGAACCCGGAATAATCGCCTAACAAAACATCAGGGCGACGCGACCTCGATGGACGAAACCGCTGCACCCGAATGGAATTCGGAAAGCGTCAGGCTTCCTCACCTTCGAACATCTGAACCGGCTGGCTCGGCATGATCGTCGAAATTGCGTGCTTATAGACAAGCTGCGAATGACCATCGCGGCGCAGCAGCACACAGAAATTGTCGAAAGACGTCACAATACCGGTCAGTTTTACGCCATTGATCAGAAAAATCGTCAGGGAGATCTTCTGTTTGCGTACGGAGTTCAGAAAAAGGTCTTGAAGATTTTGCGATCGTTCAGCCATTGTTTTTATTCCTTTAATCGATCAGCAGCCTGTTCGCGATACGTGAAAGCGGTGAACCCGCTCTATCTCTTTGTTTTCATGCATTTCTCGACCAGCAAAACCGTTAAACACTTTTGCTGGAAATGCCGTTATTCCTTGTCGCATTTCCGAACGCAAAACCGTTTGAGACGTTTGCGGGGAATGCTGTAGACGAGCATGCGCATTTGCATAAATCAAGCACCGGAACGCGAGGTGCCGGTACAGAACTGCAATTGCTGTGGAAAGACAACTGCTTCGCCCTCAGCTTTCGGTTAACAGGATGGGAATCTTTGCGCAACCGACAATTTTGTTGAACACGTGTCAATTATTGGTAGCAAGGTTAGTGTTGCGTGATCAGCTCGCCTTGGAAAGCTCAATATTATCATTGCGTTCAAGCAATGGCCTCACCCGATCCCTCATCCACATGTAAAAACTGCCGGGTTGTAATGAAACAACTGCCTTGTGTTTTTTATGGACATGGAAGCCAATAAAATCCGGATGGTCGAGCGGCTCCAGACCATAGGCCGGATCATAGATGCGTGTCGCATCCTTACCAACCCAATAGTAGAAGTTCTCACGTGGCGCGGCGTTCTTGAAAACCCCGTATTTGCGGGCGAGCCGCGAAATACCATCATTGCCAAAGACCGTAATACCGATGGAGGCCGGCGTGACTTCCTTGCCGATCGCCCGGTAATAGAGCGGCCGCAACTTTCCGCGCCTAAATCCGAGCCATCGCGGCAAAGGATAGGTCGCAGACATATAGGCTTCGAACTCGCCAATGATCGGATGATCATGCGGGAAATAGAGTGCTGATACGCCCACCCGATATTGGTTTTCACGTGCGAGATAGGGCTTTTCCGGGTCTGGATGGAACTGCTTCAGAAGAAACACATCCGTATCAAGCCACACACCCTGCTGATGTTTCATCAGCATGATGCGGAAAATATCACTGAACTGGACAATGGTTCGCGACGAACGGAAAGTCGGATAGCCGGGATCAAGCCGCTTGAACGCGCGTTCCGGCAATATCGTATTGGCGTCGTGCAATTCCACGCCAGCGGGAACATTTTCTATCGGCGCATAGGCAAACAGCTTTACGCGCTGACCCGTCATGACCATCGACGCCAGACAAATCTGATCGACTTCGCGCAAGCGAGGTCCGTACCAAAAGGTACAAATGTCCATAAAAAGCCCCCAAGAAATAAAGCTTGGAGGCTTATATCACTCATACTTAATTAACTATATCAGATTTCTTCGATTAAAAGAATTCGAGGCTGACGCGGAACATCTGTTCCACATGTTTGACGGCCTCTGCCGTGGCAAAAATCACCACCCGATCCTTCGGCTTGATGCGAACATCGCCATTGGGGCGGATAACCTGCCCGTCCCTGTAGATCGCGCCGATTCGCAAACCCACGGGCAAATCCAGATCCCGCAACGGCGCGCCGACGAGCGACGACGTTTCCAGTGCTTCGGCTTCGATGATTTCGGCCATATCGCGATAGACACTGTAAACCGCACGAATACGGCCTCGGCGCACATGCTGGAGGATTTTTGAAACCGTGACCGCCTTCGGATTGATATAGGCGTCGATCCCCACCATGTGGGTGAAATCCTGATAGGCAACCGTATTCAGCAAGGCCATATTGCTTTTGCAGCCAAGGCGTTTCGCCATGATGCTGGAGAGAATATTGACCTGATCCTGATTGGTGAGCGCCACCATCAGATCGGCGTCCTGAATATCGGCTTCTTGCAGCAAGGCCTGATCCAGCGCGCTGCCATGCAGCACCATGGTCCGCTTCAGCTGATCGGCAATCGTGAAAGCGCGCTCATGGTCGCTTTCGATCATCTTCACACGGGTCTGCCATTTCCGGTCTTCGATGGCCTTGGCAACATAAAGCCCGATATTGCCGCCGCCCGCGATAACGATGCGGCGCGCTTCCGGCTTTTCGTGCCCGAACAGCGAAAGTGTGCGGCGGACCTGCTCGCGCGTGGTGACAACATAAGCGAGGTCGCCCGCATTCAGCTCATCGGACGAGCGTGGAATGAACAGGTTTTCATTGCGCACGACCCCGACAACCGTTGCCGCCAGATCGGGAAACAGATCGGTCAATTGCTTGAGCGGCGTGTTGATGACCGGGCATTCTTCAAGGCATTCAATGGCAAGGCCAATGACGCGATCATCGGCAAAGCGCAAAACATCCGTCGCGCCCTGCAGAGCGATACGGCGCAGCACCACCTCGCCCACTTCCAGTTCAGGCGAAATGATCACATCAATCGGCAGGTTTTCGCGGAGAAACAGGTCCTGATATTCCGCCTTGAGATAGGATTGGGCGCGAATGCGCGCAATCTTCGTCGGCACATTGAACACCGAATGCGCGACCTGACAGGCGACCATGTTCACTTCGTCGGACAGCGTAACGGCGATGATCATATCCGCTTCATCGGCACCAGCCGCAGCCAGCACATCCGGCTGCGAGCCATGACCAACGAATCCACGCACATCCAGCGTATCACGCACGATTTCGATGTGGCGCGCCGACGTATCAATGACAGAAACGTCGTTTTCCTCGGCGGCCAGTCGTTCGGCTATGCCATAGCCGACCTGCCCCGCTCCGCATACGATCACCCGCATGGCTGCTCCGCTTGTAGAATTACTAAACGCTTATACGCCGAGTGATTTCAATTTACGATGCAAGGCCGAGCGTTCCATGCCGACAAATTCCGCAGTGCGCGAAATATTGCCGCCAAAGCGGTTGATCTGCGCGATCAGATATTCCTTCTCAAAACGCTCGCGCGCTTCGCGCAGTGGCAGAGCCATGATGTGCTGGTCCGATTCCGTCGGCGCACGCGGCAGCGTGTCACCAATTTCGGCAGGCAGAAGATCAGCCGTTACCGGCGCATCCGCATCGTCGCCACGCGCCAGAATCATCAGGCGCTCAACATTGTTGCGCAGCTGGCGAATATTGCCCGGCCAGCTATGAGCCTGAAGCACTGCCATCGCATCCGCGCCGATCTTGCGCGGCTTGATACCCGCCTGCCCGGCGATCTGTGTCATGAAATATTCGACAAGCGACGGAATATCCTCGCGGCGTGCTGCGAGCGGCGGAACCTGAACCGGAACAACCGACAGGCGGTGGAACAGATCTTCACGGAATGTGCCTTCGGCAATCATGCCTTCAAGGTTCTGCGCTGTCGACGAAATGATACGCACATCGACCTTGACGCGTTTCGTGCCGCCGACACGCTCGAACTGTTGATCGACCAGCACGCGCAGAATCTTGTTCTGCGTTTCGCGCGGCATGTCGGCAACTTCATCGAGATAGAGAATGCCGCCATGCGCTTCTTCCAAAGCTCCGACCTTGCGTTCGCCACCATCCATTTCCGTGCCGAAAAGTTCGATCTCCATGCGCTCCGGTGTAATGGTCGCAGCATTCACGGTCACAAACGGTCCGTTGGCGCGGGTCGATTGTGCGTGAATGGCGCGGGCCGCGAGTTCCTTGCCGGCACCCGAGGGGCCAGTGATCATGATGCGGCTGTTGGTGGGCGCAACACGCTCGATGGTCTGCCGCAACTGGCTCATGGCCAGCGATGCACCAATAAGCTCCATGCTTTCGCCAGACCGCTTGCGCAGATTGGACACTTCGCGCTTCAGCTTGGAGGTTTCCAGAGCACGCTCGGCAACGAGGATCAGACGATCCGCCTTGAACGGCTTTTCGATGAAATCGTAAGCACCGCGCCGGATGGCGGAAACCGCCGTCTCGATGTTGCCGTGACCGGAAATCATGACCACCGGCAGATCGGGATGCAACTTCTTGATTTCATCCAGCAGAGCCAGCCCGTCAAGACGGCTGCCCTGGAGCCAAATGTCCAGAAACACCAGTCGCGGCACGCGATCGCCAATAGCCGCCAGTGCGCTATCCGCATCGAATGCGGTACGGGTTTCATGACCCTCATCGCTGAGAATACCAGCTACGAGCTCCCGGATATCCGCTTCGTCATCAACTACAAGAATATCGGCTGCCATATCAATTCACCTGTCCAGCTATCTTTGTGTCGTCATTTCCGTTGGCAGCCTCGGTTACACCGGCCTGCATATCTGGAAAGACCATCCGTATCATTGCGCCACGACCTCCGTGGAAATCCGCTGGCGCGTCATGCAATTCGAGATGTCCGCCGTGATCCTCAACGATCTTGCGGACGATGGCGAGGCCGAGCCCCGTACCCTTTTCACGCGTGGTCATATAAGGCTCAAGCAGCTTCTGACGGTCGTCACCCGGCAAGCCCTTGCCGTTGTCGATCACATCGACAATCAAATTCCCGTCAGCCTTGTATGAATGAATAAGAATATGCCCTTCGCCGCGGTCTTCCTTGGCAACGGCATCAATCGCTTCGCTCGCATTCTTGATGACATTACCGAAAGCCTGACCGATCAGACGGCTGTCAAAAGAACCAGTCAGCTTTTCCGGTCCGAAATTGTTTTCGAACTTAATGTCGCTGCGGCTGACTTCGATCAGGAAGGACGCTTCGCGCAAGGCTTCGCGCATATCCATCTGTCGCATTTCCGGCTTCGGCATACGGGCAAAAGCGGAAAATTCATCGACCATGCGGCCAATATCGCCAACCTGGCGGATAATGGTGTCGGTGCACTGATCGAAGACTTCCCGATCTTCGGTGATGACCTTGCCATAACGACGGCGAATGCGTTCAGCCGAAAGTTGGATCGGGGTCAGCGGATTTTTGATTTCATGCGCGATGCGGCGCGCGACATCAGCCCATGCCGAGGTGCGTTGCGCCTGCACGAGATCAGTGATGTCATCCACCGTCACGACATAAGAATGATCCTCGGATTCAATATCTTCGACCGTGACCTGTACGTTGAAGGTGCGCGCCACGCCGTTGCGCGTCATGCTCACCTGTTCGCGATGCATCGTCTTGTCCGCAGTACGCGCAACTTCAAAGGCCTGACCGATTTCCGGCGCAATGCTGCTGAGGCTCTTGCCCACCGCATCCTGCGATATAACGCCAAACATGTGTTCCGCCGAGCGGTTGAGAATCGAGATGGAACCATCAGTTTCGATGCCGATAACACCCGCCGTAACGCCCGAAAGCACAGCTTCCGAGAAGCGACGGCGCTCGTCGATCTGATCCTTGGCCGCAATCAGTTCGTTGCGCTGGCTCTTCAGCTCCGCAACCATGTTGTTAAAAGTGCCGGACAGTGCACCGACGTCACCATCGGACGAACGAACGGGAACGGAAACATCGAGATCACCGGCCGTCACATCATCGGCTGCACCGATCAGCAGGCGGATTGGGCGCACCAGACGATCCGCAACCGCGATACCGGTCCAGATTGCAGACAGAAGAACGATCAGCGTCAAACCGAAATACAGGAGTGCAAAGGCAATCTGGGTCGGAATGCGGTTTGCATCCATCTCCTGATAACGCTGCGTATTGGCTTCCATCAAACGCATTGCATCGAGAATCTGAGCATCGACTCGACGGACAGTGTAAAGATAAACATCCGGTATCTCGCGCATCTTGATAAGTGCACCGACGTAATTGAGATCGCCGGGCGGGATGATAACGGGCTTTCCATCAGCAGCCGTTTGCAAGGCTGCATGTGGCGGATTAGGCAAGCTGCTTTCCATACCCGTATTGCTTTTGACCACGACGGAGCCGTCTGCGCGCACCAGGAATGCACCGAGCAACCCGCGTCCGCGCGTCTGCAACGTCAGCAATTCAATAAAGCCGCCCCGGTCCAGACTATAAAGTGTGCGCTGCGCATCCAGATCCTGCAGCATCGAGTAAGACGTGCTTTGCAGATTGAGTGCCGTCTCGCGAATATAGGCCGTGGTCAGGCTTTGCGACGAATTCACAATATCGCGCGTATTGGTGTCGAACCACCGGTCCAGACCGAGATTGAGCGTTACCGACGCGACAATGGCCACCACAATCGCCGGAACTGCTGCTATCAAAGAGAACAACGCCACGATACGGACATGTAGCCGCGACGCTGCCTTACCCGAGCGGCGCGCTGTGACGATGCGATAGACCTCGCGGCAAATCAGCAAAATCAGGAACAAAATCAACGCGACATTGATGATGACCAAAGCCAGCGTAACAGTGCGATCAGGTGTGATCGGAGTAATGCCAATCAGAATCGCAAAAGAAATGGACGCCGTAATCAGCGCCGAAACGACGGTGATTATGCCGGGCAATGCCAGAAGCCTGCGCCCCTCGCCCTTGCGCGACGATTGTTCCGTCTTATCCAGATTCGTGGTCAGATTCGCTGCGTCCATATTAACCATGATACCCAATAGCGTTGCATCTATGCAACGCATTGTGGCGAAAATGCAACGTTTGTTTTCGGAGATTGCTGAAAATCAACAGCACACGCATGACGAGCGTTAGCTCGTGAAACGCGGCACACCGGGCAGGCAGAACTTTTATTCCCCTGTTTCCTGCGATGATTGGGAAATCAAAGCGCGCTGCGATCGCAGAAGAGGTCGTCTATTCTTTGACGTTTCCGGACGATGAATTCAAAATTCACTGCATGGAAACAGCTCAGTACATATTCGTACTTATTGCCGCCTCGCCCTTCGTCATCTGGGGCGTCATTCTTTATGGCCTGTCCCTTGCGGTGCCATTAAAGAGCGATCTCGGGGCAAGTCTGGCAGGTGAAGGCACATCAAAAGCGACAGATGGACAATCGTTTTATCTCTCTGAGCTTCCTGATGTTGCTATCGAACATTATTATATTCATCAGACGGAACGAACACCCTATATTTCCAGCTGAAGACCATTCATCTAAAAAGAGATATACAGACATAAATTCAGTAATCGATTGCTGACATGCAATATTGTCTGGAACCAATTGCAAAATAATGCATTCTGTTCGGCACAGTCATACAGGTTCTTTGGCTGATTGACGTGTCCGACCATGTCTCTTCAGACAATTCCCCGGTCGGGCCACCTGTTTTACAACTGGAGTTCGACATGGGCATTTTCGACAAGATCAAGGGCGCCATCTGGGGTCAGGCACAAGCAGCGACACCTGCAACGGAAACGACCGCAACCGCCGAACCGAGCCAGACGACAGCGGCAGCTCCTTCCCCGACTGCAGCTCCTTCTTCGTCAGCACCTGCTGCTACGGGCGCTGTTGATGTCAGCGCTGTTCTCGATGCAGCGGTGGCAAAAAGCGGTCAGAAGCTCAACTGGAAAACGTCTATCGTCGATCTGATGAAGGCGCTTGGCCTCGACAGCAGCCTGGAACACCGCAAGGAACTCGCCAAGGAACTTGGCTATACCGGTGACACGAGCGATTCCGCGACGATGAATGTGTGGCTGCACAAACAGGTCATTCAGAAGCTCAAGGACAATGGCGGCATTGTGCCTGCCGGCCTTTAATATTTTGCGGTCATAAGGGAACTTATGATCGCATAATACGTTTATAAACAGATGCTTGGAATGAGAAGTTTATCCCATGGATAAGCAATTGTTCCAAGCGTTTGTCGACTGTTCGAACGATCGATCCGATTTCTTGAGGTGTTGCGTAAAGCGCTGACGTTTCGGGAACCTGTTGTCACACATGTTCGTTTCTTTTGCGGGTCCGCTTCTCGGTCCCAACTTTGGAAGACATGTTTCAAGGCTTGGCATAACCAATTGGTACTTGCTGAGCCTGGATTAAAGGAGTGGATCAAATGAGCGGTGCAGGCGTGGGCTGGATTGCAGCCATCATCATAGGTGGCCTTGCTGGCTGGATTGCTTCCAATTTCATGAACAGCAATACCGGCATATTCATGAATATCATTCTGGGCATCATCGGTGCCGCAGTGGCGAGCTTCATATTCGGTTTTCTGGGTGTCTCTTTCGGCGGCTGGCTTGGCTATCTGATTTCCGGCTTTGTCGGCGCCTGTATACTCCTGTGGATTGGACGAATGATCAGCTCATAAAACAAGGCGCCAATGGCGCCTTCTTTGTGCTTACGAGCCGGTCTTACTTGCCAGATACCCCCTTCAGACATCGAACATGGCAAGTGTACGCAACAACGTTTCGAACGTCGCTGGCTGGCTCTGATCCTGCTGCGTATCCGCGACCGTATCAGTTCTTGACGAAGCTTTGCGCACGCTGCTTGGGCTGTAGCCAAATTGCTGCGTGAATGCGCGTGTAAAATTGGCAGCAGAATCAAAGCCGAAAGCCAGAGCAACATCCGCCACCCTTCGATTTTCGCTTGCATCTGCCAGCATGGCATGAGCCCCGAACAGACGCCTTTGCCGAATGTAATTCAGAACGCCGCCCGATCCTTCAAAGAGCTGATAAAGATGTGTGCGTGAAACAGCCAGTTCGCGGCTCAGAGCTTCCGGTGTCAGATCGCGCGACATCAGATTTTTTTGGATGAAACGTCTCGCCTTGGTCATCAATCCCAGTTGGGAAATCTGCTCGCTGACATCGATCTTCTTTACGAGTGGCGCAATCGTATCGAATATGATCTGTCGCAGACTGTCCCGCAAACCGGGTAAGTCTTCATTGGTCGCTCGACTGAGGCCATCCTCAAGGCTTGTAACGAAATCGATCAACAGTTTGGCGCGATAACCGCCCAGAGTGACATTATTGCTGGCTTCCGGCATGCCGCCGCGACCGGCAAACTGGTCGACAGGAATGATAAGGGACACAGATTCCGACGCAATGGCCCGCCCCCGAAATGGATAGCCCAACGAGCGCACATCAATCATTCCCGGCTCATTTTCTGCAACACGACCGTCAACGCCTGTCCAGCTATGACCGCTGCGCAAAAAACTGATCTGCCAATGATCAATCGAGCTGAAACGCACCTTTTCCTTTGGACGCTCATAGCTGAATGCCGGTGCGGTCTGCTGGATGAGAAGCATCCCCCCCAGATTCCACACGGCTTGAGTGGCTAAAAAGCCTTCGCCGGGACGAATGCCATCGGGTAGACGCAAGTCGAGCAAGGGTGCCATATGTTGTTGCCAAGCGGAAAACTGCTCAGACGGCTCGCAGCCTTCCGTTGAAAAAACGAGTGGCTCCAATAGGTTGGCGCTACCAGTAACCTCCCCCAACGGAGAAACCGGCGTGCGCACTGATTGCCGACGCTCGACAAATTCCAATTTAAAATCTAGCCCGGTCTTGTCATTGTCTGACGTCACGGCAGTTCCCTGATTTCATCGCCTCACCCAAGCGACGCATTTCGATATTAGACTTTATGCCTAGATAATATCATTGGTAAAAATTAAATAAATCGAATTCGCTGGCGAGAGATTAAATTAGTTTCATGTATAAACGCTACGAAAACTTTCGCTTAAAGCTCCCTTTTAAAAAGTTCGTTCAGCAAAACTCTAGAATTCAAAATTGCGAGTAATTCCAATCACTAAGCATCTTTAGGTGCTACCTGTTATAAACCCTTATTATATTAGAAGATTCTAACAGTAGACAGCCGCGCGCCTTTCATGGGATATATGCGACTGCATCCCATTTAGTGAAAATTGTCCGGAATTTCCGGCAGGAATGTTAAATCGCGCTTGCTACAACACCTCCAAAATAACCAACAGGAGGCAGTCGCATGAACAATGTATTTTTCAATGCTGTACGCCGTGAAAGCGTAAAATGGGTAGCAACGGCGGCAATCGGTCTCGCAGCTTCTTTGTGCCTGTCAGCAAACGCGCAGGCAAAGGACAGCCATAAGCCGAAGAATGACACGCGATCGGTCTATCTCGTCAAGTATCGCGTCAATAACGAAGTCCGTTACAATAAGAACCCGATGGGCAAGGTCGTTAAAGTCTCGGCTTCGCAATATTTCGGCGCCACTCCCTATGTCTGCACGCCGAGCGGCTTTGGTCAAAAGTCGCGCTGCTTCATGCGGGACTGATAATGTCCGTGATCTGGGGCCGACATTTACATCCGTTGATATTCAAGGATGTAAATGTCGGCTTCTAAAGACCACCAGCCCGCCAACTCCGCTCATGCACTCCTAAAGCACGAAGTCGGCGAGCCGGTTTCCCCGCCCGGGATTTATTTGGCTGACGCTTTAATTCGCATCAGTCCTTTGCTGACCAGATCGCCCCGCACGAGCTTTTGCGCTTCATCCGTCGGCTTCGGCGGGTTGTTCCGGAATATGTACCAGTCGCCACCAATGGAACGCTTCTGGTAGATTACGCCTGCCTTCTCGCGGTGCAGAAAGCAGCTTGTATCTCCGCCGCCGCCACCGGATTTATTGCGCCAGTAAGCCTGCATGCAGAGCTTACCGCCGTCGGTCGCGTACCAGCGTCCCTCGCCATAAGACCAGGCCTTGCCCTTCTGGGACCAGGCTGCCAGTTTGTGCCGGTCGGCTGAGAAAAAGCCACCGCCATCCTTCCATTTCCATGTCTTGCCCGCATAGATCGCCTCAAGCGCCTGTGCGGACATTGGTGATGCCGCAGCAGCCATCTTGGCCGTTGCGTCATCTGCTTTTGGCTTCGGTGCTGCTTCGGCGGCACCTGCTACGAGGAGTACGGACAGCGCCGCACTCACGGCTGTGAAACGGATCGAAAACATTTTGCTTTCCTGTCCAATCGTTTAACGGTCGGGGTTAGACGTTTAGTTTAATCCAAAGGATGGTTCGCAACGCGCCAGTCAGGCCGTCCGACACCCCTTGGCCAAGGATAGACTTCGCGGTCGTTGAAATAGACGACAGCAGTCAGTGCCGGGAATTCGGGCTGAGGCTTGTTGGCCTCTGCGGCCCAGGCCCGGACATAATCGTCGCTGCCTTCGTAACCAAGTTCGGCGATAACGATCGGCTTGTTGAATGCCACGACCCGATCGTATCCGGGCTTCGCGCGTTCGACGAAACTCGTGGGGCGTCCAACCTCCAGCTTGTCGTAAGGCTCGTAGCCAAACACCGAGAGGCCAATCACATCCACGAAGGCATCACCGGGATAATAGGCCTGAAGACCCTCTTCTCCCTTTGGCGACCACATATATTTGGCGTTTGGCAAAGTCTTTTTACAAACCTTGACCACATGCTGGTAAGCGGAAATGTATCCCTGCGGCGACCAGTAGGACCAGGTGAACTGTCCAGACTTGTCGTCCATTTCCTGTGCCCAACGAATGGTCACCGGGCTTTTCAGTTTCGACGCTGCCGAACAGACAGCACCCATGTTGGAATCGTAGCGACCATTCTCGATGCCGCTCAACAGCGCATCCGGCGCAACACGCCAGTCACGCGCCCATGACCAGGGTTCGATCGTGATCAGCAACTCGCGACCGCGTTCACGCGCATAGGAATCCGCCTGGGCGAGGCTCGTCAGATCCACATCTTCCCACGGCAAGAACAGATGTTCGATCTTCGAATTGGGATCGTTTGTATAATCCCCGTGTGGATCGTAAGCGCCGGGCTTGATCGAGTTCGGCGTGATGACCGGGCGCTTGTCGTGGAACAGATTACGCGTATCCACCGTCGCACCGGAAACGCCGCTCGCGGCGTAAACGGCAGTGGAGACAAGCGCTCCGCAGAGCAAAATAGAGGCTATTTTATAAGGGGTTTTCATGGCCCCCTCCCTTCTATTGTTTTGGCGATTGCGGAGTTGTTGCTTCCGCTTTCAGCGCGCCATTCTTTTGTTCCGTTGAAAGGCTGATGGATACGAGTTTGCGTGCTTCATCCTCGGCGCGTCCGTCGGCATGACGGAAGACGTACCAAACGCCATCCGGCTCGCGCTTCTGATAGACCACGCCATCACCGATACGGTGCGAGAAGCATGTCTTGACTGGAAACTTGCCCTGATCGGTATGCCAGTCAGCCTTCAGGCACATCAGCCCGGTCTTGGTGATCATCCAGCGACCTTCGGCCCAGGCTTTGCCCTTTTCGCCATCAACGCGCGCGGTGAAGCGACGATCCGTGATCTGCATCTGACCCGACCCATCGGCCCATTGCCAGTTCTTGTCACGGTAAAGCGTGTAGATTTCAAACGGCGTCATCACACGCGTACCGGCAGGTGTGTTGTCACCGGGCATGGTCGCAGCCTCGGCAGCACCAGCGGCAAGCCCCATAAGGCCAGCCATCAGGGCAAGAGGTGTCAGGGCCAGCTTGCTCCGGCGGCTGAAATAGCGGCCGGTATCAAATATCGATAGTTTCATTTGATCCTCCCACAATTTTGAGATTGCGCGCGCCCGCCTGGGGTTCTTGTGGTGGGCGGACGCGCGCCTGCGGCAGCAACGTTGTTGGTTTTATTTCCTGCCGCAGATGAACGGGGCGACCGATGGTCGAAACACGAAATCCAAGTCTTTCGGCCGCAGTTCGGGAAAAGACGTTTCTAAGGTCAACGAGAACTGCCTGATGCATCAGGCGCTTCATGCGAGCGAGATCAAGCTTGCGAATGCTGTCCCATTCGGTCACGACGACCGCAGCATCCGCATCGGCAACGCAGTCATAGGCGTTCTCGAAAAACTCCACATCGGTCAGGATGCGGCGCGCATTCTCGATGCCAACCGGATCGTGTGCCTGAATGCGCGCACCGAAACGCTGCAAGGTTTCGATCAGCGGAATGGACGGCGCATCGCGCATATCGTCCGTATCCGGCTTGAAGGTCAGACCGAGAACAGCAATGGTTCGGCCTTCGATATCGCCGCCGAGTGCATCCATGACCTTCAGCGCCATGCGGCGCTTGCGCGCTTCATTTGCGGTCACGGTTTCCTCGACCAGACGCAGGGCCACGCCGTGGTCCTGTGCGGTCCGCAGCAGAGCAATCGTGTCCTTGGGGAAGCAAGAGCCGCCATAGCCCGGACCCGCATTCAGAAAACTGGTGCCGATCCGCTTGTCCAGCCCCATGCCCAAAGCCAGATCGGTAACGTCGCTGCCCACTTCCTCGCAGAGATCGGCGAGTTCGTTGATGAAGGTGATCTTGGTGGCGAGGAACGCATTGGCCGCATATTTGATCAGTTCGGATGTACGGCGCTGCGTCACCACGATGGGCGTCTGGTTTGCTTCAAGCGGCGCGCTGTAAAGCTCGACGAGAAGCTTGCGCGCCCGCTCGTCCTCGACGCCGATTACCACGCGGTCCGGTTCCAGAAAGTCGCGAATGGCAACGCCTTCCCGCAGGAATTCGGGATTGGAGGCAACCGAGAAGGTTCCCGGCTTGCGCACTGAACCAATGATCTTCTGCACCACATCGCCGGTGCCCACCGGAACGGTTGACTTCACGACAACAACCACATTGTCATCAATCAACGGTGCGAGTTCACGGGCGGCCATATAGACAAACGACAGGTCGGCATCGCCATGTCCGGCACGTGCTGGCGTGCCGACAGCGATCAGCACGAGCTGCGCGCCCTTGACGGCTTCCGCAAGATTGCAGGTGAAGCTGAGACGGCCAAAGGCGAAGTTGCGCTCGACCAGTTCATCAAGCCCCGGTTCGTAAATGGGCACAACGCCGCGTTCCAGTCCGGAAATCTTCTGCGCATCCTTGTCCACGCAGACAACCTCATGTCCCCAGGCGGCGAAGCAGGTGCCGCTGACCAAACCGACATAACCCGTTCCAATGACAGCGATCTTCATAACAAGTCCCGCCTCTCCGCTAATTGTTATCGTTGCTCGACCCGTTGAACGGGTTCTTGCGCCAACGAGGGTTGAATATTGTCTTGTGAGTGTCGCGTCCGCCGACGCCTGCTCCAGCTACCGAGAATTGGTCGTCGAATACTGAAAAGCTCAACGTGCCCCAGGTCAGAGCTTCAATGCCGTCGCGGCCCCGTTCAGCGGTCGTAAAACCTGTGACCATGACGAGCGCCATAAAGCTGCTTGCGAGGACCGGCTGATAGAACCGGCTTTGCATCCGCACCTTGTTTTCACGCGCATGCTGCACAATGATCATACCGATCAGAAACAGGTAGAAGCACGCATTGATGATGGCGAAGACGTAGAAGCCGCGTGTTTGATCAGCGTCGTCGACCAACAGAACCGGAACCAGCGACAGCATGGAGATGAAGGCATAGGGTGCCAGCACTCGGAATGGCACTGGATCGACTTCTGATGAGCCCTTCGGCGTAACGCGGAAGTCGACGAATGAACCCGTTGCCCAGTCACGAAATGCTGCGAAGGTTCCAGCCAACACCCAGGGCCAACGCGCCAGCAGAAACAGCATCGCTTCCCAGCTGAAAATCTTGCCGTCGACCGGACGAAATGTCTTGCTCGACCGCCACCAGAACGCGAGGAACAAAATCATCAGCGACTGCGGCATAAAGTGAAGCAGAAAATCCGGATATGTGACGCTGACAAAATTATCGCCGTAGGCAAGGATAATGATCGGCAGCAAGAAGGTCATAGCCAGGAAGAACGCATAGAGCGGATACCAGACCTGTGAAAACAGAAACTGGAACTTTAGACGCAGTGGCAAACGGCTGATCAGCTTCGGTGTGTACTGCAAAAGGATCATGACCAGACTGCGCGACCACTGAAACTCCTGCGTTACAAGGTCACCAAACGTGCGCGGACCATCGCCATGGGCAATCGCATCCAATGCGTGGACGCCACGCCAGCCATGCGCATTCATGAACAGGGTCGTCGAATGATCTTCGGCAAGTTCGGGACCAAGGCCGCCGATTTCCTTCAGAGCCGCTGTACGCACTGCATAATGTGAACCGATACACACAGGCGCAAAGCCGCCATTGTAACCCGCCTGCAACGAGCCATGCATGCTCGCCTCAACATAGAGACGTCCGCGTGCCGACCAGCTTTCATGTGCATTGCGATCACAGATGCTTGGCGCTGAAACATAGCCGATTGCCGGGTCCGCGAACGGACGCAGAATGTTGTAGAGATAATCCGGTTCTGGCACATGGTCCGCATCGAGCTGCGATACGAAGTCATAGCGTTCATAGCCGTAATGATCATAGAAGAACGCCAGATTGCCTTCCTTGCACCGCGTACGGCGTGGCCAGGTTTGCCGGTGATAATCCGCACGTCCCTTGCGCGTCGAAACAAACACACCATGCTCACGGCACCAGGCCAACGTTGATGGCGATGGATCTTCATCGGCAAGCCAGGTGTCATGCGGCACTTTCTGAGCCAGCATCGCAAGCAGTGTTTCCGACACCACTTCAAACGGTTCGGACGGTGCCTTGGTGACCACCATGGCCACGCGGCTTCCTTCCGGCAGCCGCAGCGGGCCGGACGGGCGCGCAGCATGGAAGAAAATCAGGATAAAATAGAGCGGCAGGATGGTTATCCAGGCCAAAAGCGCTGTCACCAGAACAGAACCAACCGGATGGATGTGTTCGGCGCTGATCAGCCACCACTGCCAGAAATAGGCGATAGCCATGGCCCAGAGAACGATGCCGACAATATATTCAACCCGCTTGCGGCCGGTGAAAATGGGCGTCAGCAATGGTTCCTTGTTGTCCGCAACCAGAGGAATCCGGGGCGTCTTCATGATCGCGCCTCCAGACCGAAGAATGGAGCAGCAGTACGAATAATCGTGTCGAGATCGGAATGGAGCGTTGTGAAGCCAAGCTTTGCTGCTGCTTCCGCCGGATCGGCGTAAAGTGCTGGCGGATCGCCTGCACGACGCGCGCGCATTTCGACCGGCACCTGACGTCCCGTAACGCGCCCGATGGCATCAACGATTTCCTTGATCGACGTGCCGCGTCCAGTTCCAAGATTGAGAACCAGATTACCGCCGCCATTGACCAGATGTTCGACCGCCAGCACGTGAGCCCGCGCCAGATCGACAACATGGATATAGTCGCGAATGCAGGTGCCGTCCGGCGTGTCGTAATCATCACCGAAAACTTCAAGCACATCGGCGCTTCCAGCTGCAGCCAGCATGGCGCGCGGAATAAGATGGGTTTCAGGATCGTGCTTTTCGCCCAGTTCCCCGTCGATATCGGCGCCGCAAGCGTTGAAATAACGCAGCGCCGCATAACGCATTCCGTAGGCTGCCGAATAATCGGCAAGCATATGCTCAGCGATCAGCTTGGTCCGCCCATAAGGATTGATTGGACGCTGCACCTCGCCTTCCCGGATCGGCAAGCGATCGGGAACACCATAGGTAGCGCAGCTGGACGAGAAGATGACCGGACGACCGCCCGTCAAACGGCACGCTTCCAGAAGCGATTGCGTGCCGCAGACATTGTTCCGGTAATACTTAGCCGGGTCCGTGACGGATTCTCCGACATAAGCCGAAGCCGCAAAGTGAATGACTGCAACAGGATCGTAGGTCTCAATCGCCGCGATGAGCTTGTCCTGCGAGAGAATATCGCCTTCGACGAATTCACCCCAACGTACCGAAGCCTTATGACCAGTCGACAGATTGTCATAGACGACCGGTGAAAAACCGTGCCCGGCCAAAAGCTTGGCCGTATGGCTACCGATAAAGCCAGCACCGCCGGCAACGAGTACGTTTTGCTGGGTCATCATGCCACCTCAACAAGCTCTCCCGAAGGTCGGACCAGCTGGCGCTCAAAGTAGGAGATCGTCGACTTCAGACCTTCTGTCAGGGCAATCGCCGGTTCCCAGCCAAGCTCGCGCTTGGCAACCGTGATGTCCGGGCGACGCTGGCGCGGGTCATCCGTTGGCAACGGGCGTTGCACAATTCGCGATGACGAACCGGTCAGAGCGATGATCTGTTCAGCCAGTTCACGCACTGTGAACTCACCGGGATTGCCGAGATTGACCGGCGTGTGGATGGCAGGTTGGCTGCCCATCAGGCGGCAGAAACCTTCAATAAGATCATCGACATAGCAGAAGGAGCGCGTCTGGGAACCATCGCCATAGATGGTGATATCGTCGCCCTTGAGGGCTTGTACGATGAAGTTGGATACGACGCGGCCATCATCCGGGCGCATGCGCGGACCATAGGTGTTGAAGATGCGCACGATGCGAATATCGACGCCGTATTGCTTATGGAAATCATAAAACAGCGTTTCAGCCGACCGCTTGCCTTCGTCGTAGCAAGAGCGCGGGCCGAACGAATTGACATTGCCCCAATAAGATTCCGGCTGCGGATGCACCTGGGGATCGCCATAGACTTCTGATGTAGAAGCCTGAAAAATCCGGGCCTGATAATGAGCAGCAAGTTCGAGCAGATTGAGCGAGCCGATAACGCTCGTCTTCATCGTGTGAACCGGATCGGCCTGGTAATGCGGCGGCGAAGCCGGGCATGCCAGATTGTAGATTTCATCAACCGGCAGATCGAGCGGATGCACAATGTCATGGCGAACGAAGCTGAATGTGTCGTAGCGCAGCAGATTGCGCAGGTTTTCGATACGACCCGTGGAAAAATTATCGACACAGATAACGAAATTACCTTCGCGCAGGAGCCGTTCGCAAAGATGCGAGCCCAGGAACCCTGCTCCGCCAGCAACGAGAATACGACGCGTTGACATGCGTTCAGCGGATATACTCGAAGATTTGAAGATGATGCTCACAAAAACCTCCCGCGATACTCATCCGGTTTATGTCAATTCTTCAAACGCAAAGAGACACCCCAGCAGCCACAGAGATGTGGACACCATAATCATTGGTTTTGGATGTTCTTTATTGGATGATTGACGATAACCGCGCCGGTTGGCTCTGTCGTTAGCGTAGAATCCTGAAACTTGTCTCCACGTCCAATTTTTCTATAAAACGGCGCGTTTTGTACTTTTTTGGACAAGAAAATTGAATTTTGAAAACTTTAAAACCGATCAATCCGGCCGAAAAAAATCTAATGTGATTGACACTTTCAATGGCGATTTTGATGCCCAGCAAGGTGATTTTCGCGAATCGTCGACTCGAAAAATCAACGCAATAATACGCACTGTAATATTTGTTTATATTTCAATTTAATTCATTAGAGGTGGCATAGATTTGCATATAAAATATTTCATATTCTGAACCCTCGGCAGCAGCCCTACAGCAAAGATTTCGGCGCTATAACCTCACCCACGTCTCTACGTATTCATATTTGCAGCCTTTATCCATATACGGGTTTACATTAGCTTGCGCGCATTCTTGAGGTGATGAGGAGGAGACACATCGGGATGAGTGCTGCACATATTGATACTGCTGTTCGAAAGGCCACCCGGCGATTGCTGCCATTTCTGGCGCTGATGCTGATCATGGCCTTTCTGGATCGCGCGAATATCGGCTTTGCCAAGAAGGAATTCCAACTCGATACGGGTTTGAGCGACGCCGCCTATGCTTTCGGAGCGGGTATATTCTTCATCGGTTACGCTCTGTTTGAAGTGCCGAGCAATATTATCCTGCACAAAGTCGGAGCACGGCTCTGGCTTAGCCGCATCATGATCAGCTGGGGCCTCGTATCCGCAGCGATGATGTTCGCCCATACGGAAACCGTGTTCTACACGCTGCGTTTTCTGCTGGGCGTTTGCGAAGCCGGTTTTTATCCCGGTGTGCTGCTCTATCTAACCTACTGGTTTCCAGCGAAGGAACGCGCAAAGGCGACGGGCCTGTTCTATCTGGGCGTACCGCTTGCTCTGGTGCTGGGCAGCCCCCTGTCCGGCTGGCTGCTCACACATCACGGCGTTTTCGGACTGACCAACTGGCAATGGATGTTCCTTGTCGAGGGTCTTGGCGCCTCGCTCATGGGCATCATCGCACTCTTCTATCTGACCGACCGGCCTGAAAAGGCAAGCTGGCTCACACCAGAAGAAAGAGACGCGCTGACCACTGTCGTGAAGGCAGAAGAAGCCGCCAAGGAAAACACCCACAAACATTCGGCGCTTTCTGTTCTGAAAGACGCCAGAGTGTGGGCGTTTATCGCGATCTACTTTTTCCTGCAGATCGGCACCGCGCCGCTGACATTCTACTTCCCGTCGCGATTCGCTGATGCGGCATCGGGTGGCGAGATGAACCTCTTCATCGGCACGCTGTTGAGCCTGCCGTGGCTGTGTTCGGTGATTGCAACCCGCTATTTCACCGTGCTTGCGGACAATACCGGCAAACACCGGCTTATCTGCGCCCTGATGGTTACCGCGGGCACCATCGCTTTGGGCATGATCGGCCTAACTGGAAACGCATGGATCATGCTGATTGCAGCATGTATTGCGGTGCCGGGGCTAACGGCATCACAGCCGGTTTTCTGGAGCCTCCCGACGCGCTATCTCGGTGGTGTCGGCGCGGCAAGCGGTATCGCCTTCATCGTATCCATCGGCAATCTGGGCGCATTCTTCGCGCCTCAGATCAAGAACTGGGCCGATGTTGCCGTCGGCAATCATGATGCCGGTTTCTATGTTCTGGCTCTTCTTTGCGCCCTCGCCATCGTGGTGCTGGTCGGACTGCGTGCATGGAATGGCGGTAACGAACTCGCAAAGCGCCCTGCATAACCACTTCAACAAACAGGCTCCTGGCTGACCTTTCGGCCAGGAGTTTCACGCCGCGTTACTCATTCATGCAGCCCGCATCAGATTTAGTCTGGTTTATGAAAATAAGTCATTGATGCGATTGCGTGGTTCAGCTAGAAACGCGGCAGATCAGGCTTTCAGCCGTCCAGTGTGCACCCGTAGCTCAGCTGGATAGAGTGCTGCCCTCCGAAGGCAGAGGTCACAGGTTCGAATCCTGTCGGGTGCGCCATTTCTCAATCAGCTTTCAAATCCGCTCAGGATGATTGTAGCCAGCTGTCAATGCCTTCGGCTGCGGCGATGCCCATTGTGAAACATGCCGTCAGGAGATAACCGCCGGTAGGCGCTTCCCAATCGACCATTTCACCAGCAACAAAGACACCGGGCAATTTCTGCAGCATCTGATTTTGGTCGATCTCGTCCCAGATGATACCACCTGCCGAAGAGATAACTTCCTCTATCGGACGGGTACGCAACAGTGGAATGTGAAGCGCCTTGATGGCATGAGCCAGCTTGTCAGGGTTTTTATCCCGCAGATATTCCGCGACAAGCGCTGCCTTCACACCGGTCAGGCCAGCGCCCTTACGCAACAGATTGCCAAAGCTGAGCTTGCTGTCTTGTCGCGCCAGATCAGCTTTAAGACGTTCAACGCTGCGACCCGGCGCAAGGTCAAGCACCAGATCGGCCTGCCCGTCTGCCGCCAGCGCGTCGCGCAACGCCGCTGCGTGGGCGTAGACAAGGCTGCCTTCGACACCCGTCTTGGTGATAACGAATTCGCCCTGTGTCGTTCCCGCCCTGCTCGTGATGGTGACCGATTTCACCGGCTCACCTGCAAAACGGCTGGCCAAATACTCGCTCCAGTTAACATCGAAGCCGCAATTTGCAGAGCGCAACGGAGCAATCGTGATGCCCTTCTCTGTAAAAGGCGGCACCCAGGCACCGTTCGAACCGAGTTTAGGCCAGCTCGCGCCGCCAAAGGCAAACAGCGCGGCATCGCATTCGACTGTTTCACGGCCATTGGCCGTTTCCACAATCGGCATATCGCCATCAAAGCCAACCCAGCGATGACGCGTCAGCACGCGCACGCCCTGCGTTTCCAGACGACGCCCCCACGCGCGCAAAAGCGGCGAGGCTTTCATCACCTTGGGAAACACGCGATCCGACGATCCGACGAAGGTTTCAGCACCAAGCGCGTCAGCCCAATTCCGCAAATCTTGAGGCCCAAACTTTTGCAGCATCGGCAGAAGCCTGGCATAGGCTGCGCCAAACCGGGTCGTAAAGACGGAGAAATCTTCCGCATGGGTGATGTTGAGACCGGATTTTCCAGCCAGCAGAAATTTGCGTCCGACCGTCGGCATCTGCTCGTAAACAGTCACGCTATATCCGAGCGCCGACAGTTTTTCGGCTGCGATCAGACCGGATGGACCGCCGCCGAAAACCGCTATGCGACCACTACGCATGACTGTCTTGCCGGGAAGTGGACGTCAAATCCATCAGTCCTGCTTCTCCAGCATTTCCTTAACGGTGGTCGCCAACTGTTTGAGCGAGAACGGCTTTGGCAGGAAACCGAACTTTGCATCGGCAGGCAGGTTGCGCGCGAAGGCGTCTTCCGCATAACCGGATACAAACACGAATTTGATATCCGGATAAGTCTTGCGCAGTTCACGCAACAGCGTCGGACCGTCCATTTCTGGCATGACCACGTCGGACACAACGATATCCACTTCGCCGCCAAGCTCTTCCATGATTTCGAGAGCTTCGACACCAGAAGCCGCTTCATGCACCGTATAGCCGCGTGACTGGAGCGCACGCACGCCGCCCATACGCACGGCATCCTCGTCTTCAACGAGCAGAACCGTAGCGGAACCGGAAAGGTCGGTCGCCTTTTCGACCTTCTTTTCCTTGACCGCGACGGGCACGTCCTCGGCGCTCTTTTCCACGATGAGGCGTGGCAGGAAGATCTTGAAGGTCGTTCCCTTGCCGACTTCGGAATCGCAATAGATGAAGCCGCCGGTCTGCTTGATAATGCCATAGACCATCGACAGGCCGAGACCCGTGCCCTTGCCCACTTCCTTGGTGGTGAAGAACGGCTCAAAAATCTTCTCAAGCACATCGGCTGGAATACCGGTGCCGGTATCTTCCACCTCGAAGACGACATAATCGGCTTCCGGAAGATCGCGATAGTTGAGCTTTGCCGCTTCATGGACGGGCACGTTGCGGGTCCGCAGCGTGATTGCACCGCCCTCGGGCATTGCATCGCGCGCATTCACCGCCAGATTGACGGCAACCTGCTCGAACTGGCCCAGATCAGCTTTGACCGGCCAAAGATCGCGGCCATGATCGATTTTCAGTTCGATATCCTTGCCGACAAGGCGTGCAAGCAGCATGCGCAGATCGGCCAGAACATCGGTCAGGTCCAGCACTTCCGGACGCAGTGTCTGGCGGCGCGAGAACGCGAGCAACTGGCGTACAAGCGAAGCCGCGCGGTTTGCGTTCTGCTTGATGTTCATAATGTCGGGGAAAGACGGATCGGATGCGCGATGATTGGTCAACAACAGGTCCGACGACATGATGATCGCCGTCAGAACGTTGTTGAAGTCGTGGGCAATGCCACCGGCGAGCTGGCCAACAGCCTGCATCTTCTGGCTCTGCGCCATTTGGTTTTCGAGCGCTTTCTGCTCCGTCGTTTCAACGGCGGAAATGATTGCCGCCTCTTCCGACGATTCCCCGCCCATATCGCTGACCGGGCTCATATAGAAACGGATATGCCGTTCCTCATTGCCCGGAAGCACCGTGTCGACCGGCGAAATGCTGGCCTGCCCGGCAAATGCCGCGGCAAGAGCCTTGGTGAACACTTCACGGTCACGCTCATGCACGACATTTTCGAGCTTCACGCGGCGATCAACGGAATCGCGATCCACAACGGATGAGAAAATATCGAGGAAGCGCGCATTGGTGCGCAGCGTGTGTCCCTGTGCATCGACGGCGGCAATGGCCATCGGCGCAGAATTGAAGAAGCGCGTGAACCGCACTTCCGCCGAACGCAGCGCAGCCGAGGAATCATCACCCTCTGCGCGATCCAGAACAATAGTACGGCTCGTTCCGCGCGTGCCGTCACGGGCCGCCTGCACACGATGATAAAAGCGCACGGCCAAGCTCTGACCATTGCGCTTGATAAGATCGAGATCGATCACCGTGTTGCGGCTGGTGCCAGGTTCTGCCTTGACGGCCTTGATGAGCGCCATGCCGCTGCCCGCAACGATTTCGTTGAGTGTCAGCGAACCCGGTGTGAAGGCTGTCAGATCGACGCCCAGCCATTCCGCCAAAGTGGCGTTGAGATAGATGATACGACCCGATGGATCGGCAGAGAAGAAGCCCGCCGGTGCGTGATCAAGATGATTGATCGCTTCCTGAAGCTCCTGAAAGAAACGTTCCTGTTCGGCGCGTTCCTCGGAAATATCGGCAATCTGCCAGGCGGCGAGCGGGCCTTTGTAGTCTTGTCCTGCCTCGATAGGGCGAGCCTTGATCCGATACCAGACCGGCGCCAAAGAACCATGCGCCTCGCGTGAAAGACCGCCAGACAGCCGCACTTCTTCCTGCCCTGAAAGACCGTCGCGCACCGCATTTGTGAGACGGTAGATTGCGTCAGAAGCTGCTGGTTCAGCCGTCAGCACATTGTCGAGCGAGCGGATGCCATCGGCGTTCGCAACGCCGGTCATATTGGCATAGGCCTGATTGGCATAGACGATCTGTCCGCGAGAATCGGAAATGACCGTGCCTTCCGGCTGCGAATCCATGAAGGAATGCGCCAGATCCTGCCCGCCTTTACGCTGGCTGAACTGTATGAGTCCTGTGGTGGCCCCCAGAAGATAGAAGACGCCGACCATAGACAGTATGCCCATCAGGATGAGCGCGAAGCCATCGCCAATCCGGTCGCGAAACAGGAAATAGACAACCGCCAGCCCGGTCAGCAGAAGGCCGACGATCAGCAGACGCAGCGCGCCGCTGGAATTGCGCTTCGGTGTGACGAGCGGTTTCGGATATGCGTTGTCCGTCTGTCGAGACATCAAGCCCACCGACCTTCCATGCTGCATGACTGTTCTCCGCAGGCTGCGATTGTGCCGCGCATTGTTTCAATCAGCCAAGACGTCTTTTCACTCATTAAGCAACCCGATCCTGTCGCCACCCATTTCCTTGCGCGTTCTCCATAAACGATCGCGCAGCGGGGCGAAACGCCATGCATCTGGGTATATCCGATTCGCAGAATGCGTTAATCGGCGAGCAGCACAAGCGTGGCTACACAGAAACGGTGTAAACCGGGTCGTTTTTCACTGTTTTGATGGGCGTTCATAGATTTCCCGCATTTCGCCCACAATTTGATAGAACATTCCCAACGCTTGCAAATTCAACTACTGTCCTGAAAATGCAAGTTACGCGATGATGCGGAATGTCGGGGGATGCGCAATCTCCGTTTCATCAGCGTTTTTCGAATATAGAATTTAAGAGGGTATCCGCATGAAGGAATGGCTCAGCGGCATCGTTGGAGAAAGCGCGGCTAATATTGTCGGCTTTGTGCTTATATTTGCGATCATTCTCGGCGGAATTTTCGTTGTCTTGAGTATTATCCGCCGTTTCAGCGGGGGCAGCTTCACATCGAACAGCCGGTCGCGCCAGCCGCGCCTTTCCGTTATGGATGCCGCAGCGGTGGATAGCCGCCGCAAGCTGGTTCTCATTCGTCGCGATGATGTCGAGCATCTGCTGCTCATCGGCGGCCCGACCGATGTGGTGGTCGAACAGAATATCGTCATGGAATCACGTGCGCATGCCCGCGTGCAGACTTCGCGCATCGAGCCGGAACATATCGAGCGCTTTCGCCAGCACGAGGCGACGATTGCCAGCGATGTGAACGAGCGCCCTGCTCTGTCATCACAAAACTCCGCGCCAGAATCAGCGCCGGAAAAGGATGAAGCGATCCAGCTCAGCTCGGCTATCGAGACGCCGGTCTATCGCAAGCCGGAACCGCCAAAGGAAGAACCGGTCCGGCAGGAAGCCCCGCAGGTTGTTGCACCGCGTGTGCCGCCACGCCCGCCGGTGGCACCGACTGTTGCTCCCGCGGCCCCGCAGGCACCTGCCCGCCCTCCAGTTGCGCCGCCCGTACAGGCAGCGCCCCAAAACCGTCCACAACCAAGACCCGCTCCGAATTATCCGCCGCAGCCGCGCACCGTACTTCCGGCTCAACCGCCGCAGCCTTCGCAGCCGCCTGCACGCGCCCATCCTGCCTATCCACTCAGCCAGGTATCGCGCGGCGTGGTCAGCTCCACCTCAAATCTGGCTACTACGGCTACCGTGGCGGCTGGCGCTGCTGCTGCCACTGTCGCTTCCGCAAACCTTGGCAGCATCGTGCCAGAGCGTGAACCGGCTGCCGCTCCAACAACTGCACCTACGCCGCCACTTGATGTGACCAGCCCATCCGTTTCGTCCACCGTAACGCCGGATTTCACCAGTGTAGCAGAACCTAAGCGCGTCGAGCCGGAAGTGACAGTTGCCGCGCCGGCGCAATCAGCTCCGGCAACGGAAGATGACGGACTGGAAGGACTGGGCGGCGCATTGCACGACGCGATCATGGCTGATCTCGAGACGGAAACAGTAACGGCCAAGGAAGAAGCGCCCACACCGGAACAGGATCTGACGGCTGACTTCTTCGAGGATGAACTGCTAAGCTCACTCGATATCTCAGCGACCGACGATACACCATCCGACGATATTGAAGACGAGATGGAAAAGCTTCTCGGTGAACTGACAAAGAACGAAACCCGCCCATAAGCGAACTGTTCTTTTAGAGCGGTTCCGGTTAAAACGGAATCGTGGAACCGCTCTATCTATTTGTTTTGACGCATTATCCTACGCATCGAAGCGGGACCAGAACTCAGTCCAGTGGACTGAGTTCCCCGCGTAGGCGTTTCGCACTTTTGCTGGAAATGCTCTAAGATTGAAGCGCCAGCGGTTTATGCCGCTGGCGTTTTCATTTGATGCATATGCAAAAACAAAAGGCTGCGGTTGCCCGCAGCCTTCGAAATTTCTCAAACCAACGTTATGTTTTAGTCGTCGCGATAAACTTTTTCACGACGCTCATGACGTTCCTGCGCCTCAATAGACAACGTCGCGATTGGGCGTGCATCCAGACGCTTCAGGCTGATTGGCTCGCCGGTTTCTTCACAGAAACCATAAGTGCCTTCGTCAATCCGGCTCAGAGCCGCATCAATCTTGGAAATCAGCTTCCGCTGTCTGTCGCGAGCCCTAAGCTCGATTGCCCGGTCCGTTTCGGAGGATGCCCTATCCGCCAGGTCGGGATGGTTTGCATTTTCCTGCTGTAGCGCTTCAAGCGTTTCACGCGCTTCGCGCAGAATATCATTCCTCCACGCGATCAACTTCGCGCGGAAATAAGACTTCTGCCGTTCATTCATGAACGGTTCGTCTTCAGTGGGCCTATAGTCAAGGTCGATTAATTCACTCATTCTGAATCACCCCACATCTAGGAGACGCGTGCGGTTATATAAGTCCATCGTCCAGTCGACACAACATCAAAGAAACGTATCCCACTACTTTTTAGTGCATCAATTTTGTGTGTATTTGCAAAAAAATTGTGCAAATGACGCGCGCCACAGATACTCCGCCCATTATGTCTGGAGGATGACATCGACGATTAAATTTAGATTGCAATGGGAAACATCAATTCACTAATTCAGATTTCGTTGCTCTATTCTGCCCAATAAATTGGCATAAATCCGCTGTGAATAACGTCAGGCAATGGTGGAAAATCACAACCAACAGCGCAACCACCGCGCATTTTAGCAAAATTCATGGCAAAACATCTGTGTAATCAGGTTCGGGACGGTACAGATGAGTCGATTGCTTCTCCTACGACATGCCAAAGCCGTTTGGGCAAAGCCCGGGATGAAAGACTATGACCGGCCGCTGGATGCGGAAGGTCACGCTGCACTTGACCGGCTTGCCGCGGCGATGCGCGCAACAAGCCTCCTGCCCGACCGCGTTGTGTTGTCCGGCTCCAGCCGCACGCGGGAAACCGCCTTCGGCCTGCTGGAAAGGCTGGGCGTCGAGGTGGAAACTGTCATCGACGACGAAATCTACAGCGGCGGCGCAGCTGAATATCTCCGATCCATCCGCACGCATGGCGATGTCGAGACGCTGATGCTGGTCGGGCACAATCCAAGCATGGAAGATCTGGCGCTTGCACTATGCGCAAAAGGCGATCCAGACAGTCTCGACCGGCTGCATGCCGGTTTTCCGACCGCCGCTCTCGCCACCATATCCTTTTCTGGAAAGCTGAGCGATCTCAGCGGTGAACACGGATTTCTTGAAAGTTTTCCGCAGCCATAAGCTTGAAAGATGATGCGGACGGGGCCTCTTCTTGCGAAATGGGCTCGTCATCTTATTTATAGCGTGAATTGGGATTCACCCTGCGAGGACATCATTGGCAAAGCTTACCAGTATCGGCGATGAAGCCAAAATCGCACTGGACACATTGACGGAACGTGCGACCGGGCTTCTTTCTCCTTCGCTGCGCCTTGGTGTGACAGGCCTGTCCCGCGCTGGTAAAACGGTTTTCATCACGGCACTGGTGCATAATCTCGTTCATGGTGGCAGGCTGCCAATGTTCGAAGCTTACAAGTCAGGCCGGATTTCTCGCGCGCTTCTGGAGCCGCAGCCAGACGACGCCGTTCCGCGCTTTCAATATGAAGAACATCTATCGGCGCTTATCGATGAGCGCATCTGGCCGGATTCGACACGCGCCATTTCGCAGCTTCGCCTGACTATTGAATATGAAACGGCCTCTGCATGGGGACGCTGGCTGTCTCCCGGGCGACTTTCGGTTGATATTGTCGATTATCCCGGTGAATGGCTGCTTGATCTGCCGCTGCTCGGCAAGAGCTTTGCCGAATTTAGTGCAGATTCCTTCGCTTTGGCCAACGAACCGACCCATATCGATCTGGCGCAGCCTTGGCTGGTGGAAGCTGCCTCGGTCGATCCGACCGAAAAGGCCGACGAATTGACGGCGCAGCGGCTGGCCAAGAGCTTCACTGCCTATCTGCGGGCCGGAAAAGCCGACGAGCGTGCGCTTTCCACTTTGCCGCCCGGTCGGTTCCTGATGCCGGGTGATCTCGACGGCTCGCCAGCGCTGACCTTTGCGCCACTGCCCAATCTCTCACAGAACGACATTAAGGCCGGATCGCTCGCCGCCATGATGGAACGGCGCTACGAGGCCTATAAGACCTATGTCGTGAAGCCGTTCTTCCGCGAACATATTGCGCGACTGGACCGCCAGATCGTGCTGATCGACGCCATGCAGGCCATGAACGCTGGCGGCGCTGTGGTGGCAGACCTCGAACGTGCGTTAACCGACATTCTGTCCTGTTTCCGACCCGGACGTGCCAATCTCCTGACTGGACTTATCCAGCGCCGCATCGGGCGTATTCTGGTGGCCGCAACCAAGGCCGACCATCTGCATCATGAAAGCCATGATCGCTTGCAGGCCATTGTGCGTCGTCTTGTGGAACGCGCCATCGAGCGCGCGAATTTTTCAGGCGCAGACATTGATGTTCTGGCCATGGCAGCAGTGCGGGCAACCCGCGAAGCGACTGTCACACAGGGAAAAGAGGTTCTCCCTGTCATCGTCGGCACACCGCTCAAGGGCGAGCGCATCGATGGTGAGACATTTAATGGTGAAACGGAAACGGCTATATTTCCCGGTGACTTGCCAAAGAACCCTGATGCAATTTTTGAACAAGTTTCCACGCCGGAAGACCCTGCCATTCGCTTCGTCCGGTTCCGCCCTCCACGCCTTGAACGCACTGCCGAGGGGGTGACGCTGTCGCTCCCGCACATAAGGCTGGACCGCGCCCTTCAGTTCCTGATCGGAGATCGTCTGGCATGAGCGATGATACACCGCGCAAACCGACTTCCTTCAAGGTTGATACTCCGCCACGCGCAAAGCCTCTCCCGGAAGCCCCCGATGAGATGCCACGCCGCCCTCGTGCTGTAAAAGATCTGGAGCAGATCGTCGTTGAACCCGATATTTTCGAACTCAGCGACGAGGAAGCTGCCGAACTCGAAATTCTTGATCCGGCCTTCGAAGCGCCGAAACGCAAAGGCTGGTTCGGCGGATGGTCGCTTGGAAAAATCCTGACCGGCGCATTAGGCATTTTGGTTTCCTTCGCCGTCGGCATCTGGACAGAAGACCTTATTCAGGCGCTTTTTGCCCGTGCCGACTGGCTTGGCTGGACCGCACTGGCAGTGGCGCTTGTAGCCCTCGCCGCATTCATCGCCATCATAACCAGGGAATTGCTGGCCCTGCGACGGCTCGCCTCTGTGCAGCATCTGCGCAAGGACGCAGCGGACGCCGCCGAGCGTGACGATATGGCTGCCGCCCGCAAAGCGGTTGATGACTTGCGCGCCATTGCGGCCAATTTGCCGGAAACGGCGCGTGGACGTCAGCTTCTCGACGGTTTGACCGACGACATTATCGATGGGCGCGATCTGATCCGGCTTGCAGAAACGGAAATTCTGCGCCCGCTCGACCGCGAAGCGCGCTCGCTCATTCTCAATGCATCGAAGCGCGTATCGATTGTCACAGCGATCAGCCCGCGGGCACTGGTCGATATTGGCTATGTGATTTTTGAGTCGGCACGGCTCATTCGCAGGCTTTCGCAGCTTTACGGCGGCAGGCCGGGCACACTAGGCTTCATCAAGCTGGCGCGACGCGTTCTCGCCCATCTGGCCGTCACCGGCACACTCGCCATGGGCGACAGCGTGATCCAGCAGCTGGTCGGCCAGGGTCTGGCATCGCGGCTATCGGCCAAACTCGGCGAAGGCGTGGTCAACGGCCTCATGACTGCGCGGATCGGCATAGCGGCGATGGACGTCGTGCGCCCTTTCCCGTTCAATGCAGAAAGACGCCCCGGCGTCGGCGATTTCATCGGTGATCTGGCCCGCGTTAATGCCGATAGAACGGCCGCATCGAAGTCCGGCAAGGCTTCGACGGGTAAAACACAGCCGTGAGTTTTCGGGGAAAACAGTCCGACTTTCAGCCCGATGAAAACTAAGCGTTAACCATTCAAGACGATTATTAGCAGATAGAAATCCTGCGTCAGAATCGAGTGATCTGGTCGTTTGGCATAATCCTGTTTTGATGTGCCCATTCAGTCCGATTGTTTCTGACATTGCCGGTCATTCCGGCTTTTTGCAGCGTATGACACGACATTCGGTCGTGACATGCTGACCAACAACGATTAGGAATGGCGTCCAGTTGAGGTCGCAAATTCCGGGACAGAGCCGACTATGAAGAATTGCATCGCTGCCTGCCTGACGCTGCTGCCCGTCTCGCTTTCCGCTGCGCCGGTTCTGGCCGCAGACAAGGACAAGCAGTTTTTCCAGACGATTGAAGGCCAGTGGTCCGGCCCCGGTGAAATCGTTGCCGGCAAGTACAAGGGCACCAAATTCGTCTGCAATCTCGCTGGTTCCACACCGGACGATGCGGTTGGCATGACACTGGACGGCAGCTGCCGCGTCGGCGTCTTTTCGCAGCCCATGAAGGCAACCGTCACGCGCGTCGGTTCCGGTTATTCCGGCAAGTTCAATGACGGGTCCGAAGGCAAAGGCCTCGATGTGACTTCGGGCTCCGTCAGCGGCAACAAGATGGTTTTCGGCCTCAATCGCAAACAGCTGAACGGCGCCATGCTGGCTCGCGTTTCGGATCAGAACACGATGAATGTCACCGTGTCGGTGCGTGTCGAAAAGGAACTCGTTCCGGTCATCGGCATGAGCCTCAAGCGCATTGATAATGTCGCCGTCGGCAGCATCGCCAAGAACTGATTGCTTAGAGCATTTCCAGCAAAAGTGCGAAGCGGTTTTGCGTAGGATAATGCGTGAAAACAACTAGATAGAGCGGTTCCGACGATTCCGTTAAGATCGGAACCTTTCTTGAGCTTTATTGGTTCCACCAGCCCGCATCCGTGCGGGCTTTTTCTATTTCGGATGATGAAACATCCGCTTTCCATTCGGCAATGCTACGCCCGGCAACCATCAATGACGGCGCTATATCGTTGAGCGGCACAAGAACGAAAGCCCGTTCCTGCAAGCGCGGATGGGGGAGCTGAAGCTCCGACAGCGCCATCGTTATCGGCTGCCCGGCAGCGTCTTTCATCGCAAGAATGTCGATATCGATAATACGCGGGCCCCAACGCTCCAACCGCACACGCTTCAGCGAGCGCTCGATATCAAGACATGTCGCAATGAGTTCAAGCGGTTCGAGCGTGGTTACCAACTCTGCGCAGGCGTTGTGAAACCAAGCCTGATCTGTCTTGCCCCATGGCGGGGTGCGATAGACGGACGACACAGCCACGACGTTTGTATCAGCGCGCGCATCCAGCATACGCAACGCACTGGCCATCGAAACAATGGGGTCGTCAATATTCCCGCCAAGGCCAAGCCAGGCGCGATAAGGTCCTGCGGCTACGCTCACTGCGGATAAACCACCGTAACCTCGACATGATCCAGAACACCCGGCACCGGCGCATTGGGCTTGCGAACGGTAATTTCCGCACGCTTGACCTGCGGAAACCGCTTGCTCAGAGCTTTGGCGACATCAAGCGCCAGAGTCTCGATCAGATAACGCTGGCGACCGGTGATGATTTCCTCGATCACCGTGAAAGCCGTCCCATAATGGACGGTGCCTTCTATATCGTCGCTTTCCAGCGCATTGCCCGGATCGACATCCAGAATGGCGTCGACATAAAAACGCTGACCGAGTTTGTGTTCTTCATCGAACACGCCGTGGTGCGCAAAGAATGCGCAATTCATAATCCGGATCGTGTACACGGCTTCACTTTCTGTTTTCGCTGCGCTTCACTTGCAGGATAGCATCCGCAACTGCAAGAGCGTCTCTATTAAAAGCGACATTGTGAACGCGAAAGATGTCGGCTCCTGCCAGTCGCAATGCCACCGAAGTCGCAGATGTAGCTATATCACGCTTCAATGGGTCGGTCTCACCTGTGATCGTGCCCACAAAGCGTTTGCGGGAGGTGCCGACCAGCCACGGATAGCCAAAACGCTGCAACTCCTCCATCCGCGCCATCAAAACCACGTCGTCTTCGACAGTCTTGCCGAAGCCAAAACCCGGGTCGAGAACAATGCGGGATCGATCAATATCTGCCGCTGCTGCGATCTCCAGCGACTTGTTCAGGAAGACGGCGCGATCTTCGATGACATCGGGATCAGTTTCCCGGTCGCGGGTCGTATGCATGATAACAAGCCCGGCTCCGGTTTCGCGAGCAACATCGGCAATAGCCGGCTCGCGCTGCAAGCCCCAAACATCGTTGACGATATGGGCACCGGCCTCAACTGCCGCTCTTGCGGTCGATGCCCGATAAGTATCAACCGAGATAATGCAGCCGAAACGTTCCGTCAGCGCCTTGATGACCGGCACGACACGGACCTGTTCGGTTATCGCATCGACGCTTTCCGCGCCCGGACGGGTCGATTCCCCGCCAACATCAATGATGGTAGCGCCGTCCTCAAGCATCTTTCCGGCAGCAGCGAGCGCTGTTTCAAATTCGCTATGATGCCCGCCATCGGAAAAGGAATCCGGCGTGACATTAAGAATGCCCATGATCACGGACTTTTCCCCGAACTCAAGGCTACGCCCATGAGCCAGATGCCAGATTTTCGCCATTTCCGGTTATTCCTGTATAGATGCTAATTAAGGCCCGCGATGCAACCAAGCTGGCCGAATGTCATTTAACCAAAGCGTTATAGTTCTCTTGACGTTTGCATGCCAAGCTGCGACGGCAAAATATGAGTTTATTCAGTGTTGAGAAAAAAGGTGCCAGGATATGATTTTCAAAAAGCGGATTCTGGCTTTTGGCGCAGCTCTGGCAATCTTTGCATCTCAGGCTGACGCCGCCTCAATCTTCCGCGAATTCAAATATTACACCATCAATGGCAAGACCGCAGCTGAACTGGATAAGGCACTGTCCCGCAGCGGCCCCTTTCTGAAGAAAACCGGACAACATCATCCGGGTGCAGCGGAAATCCGCTTTGACGCCAAGGTCCGTTATGGCCGCGCGCCGGGCAAATCCTGCAAGGTGCAGGACGTTTATGTCAATGTTCACGCGAAAGTTTCGTTGCCGCGCTGGGCGCAGCGCCGCAAGGCAACGCCGGAACTGGCGCTGATCTGGGACACGCTCTATCAGGACATTCGCCGTCACGAGGAAAGCCACATCGTCATTGCGCGCAGCCATGCCAGCGAGATGGAACGACAGATCCGTGCACTTCCTTCGCGTTCGGATTGCGCCGTTTTGCGCAAGGATATCGACAAGATCACTGCACGTCTCATGGAAGCCCATGATGAGGCGCAACAGCGTTTCGACCGCGTCGAGACCATTAATTTTGAAAAGCGCTTCGAGCGCCTTTTGACCTATCGTCTTGAAAAGATGAACCAGCTGCCGCGCTGATTACTGAGATCCGGCTTTCTGCAATCTCTTGCGCACAGCCTGCGTCATGAGAGCGGCTTCATGAAAGCCGGACAGGATCAGCTTCAGCTTGCCCGGATAATGGCAGGCATCGCCAATCGCATAGATATCGAGCTGTGATGTTGCGAAGCTTTCGGGTGAAACAGCAATCGCATTGCCTGCCCTCTCCAAGCCAAGTTCGGCCAATGGATCGGGTCGCACGATCTGACCATCCGGTCCGAATGCCCCCAGACCTGAAGCAATTACCACGGCATCAGCCTTGATTGAGATCGCCTTGTCTGTCGTCAAGGCAAAGCGCTCTCCGACGCGTTCCAGCATCGCAACGGTTTGACCGTAATGGAATGTGGGACCGTAAGGCGCGATCTGTTCCAGCAGCCGCGACACCAGCTCGTCGCCCATAATTGTCGGGAAGCCCGGAATATCGAAGATCGGCTTGTCAGGATAAAAGACGGTACATTGTCCGCCCGGCCGATCCAGCGCGTCTATCAGCCGGCATTTGAATCCGAACAGGCCGAGCTGGAAAACGGCGAAGAGGGCAACCGGCCCTGCCCCGATGATCGCTATATCGCTTCTTATACCGATCCCCGGAGTGGCTGCCATCCTCTTAGTTCTGGCGTTCCGGAACCTGCACGACGAGACCGTCGATAGCATCGGTCACGCGGATCTGACAGGATAGGCGCGAATTCGGACGCACCTCATAGGCGAAATCCAGCATGTCCTCTTCCATCGGATCGGGTCCGCCAACTGTCTCCGTCCATTCTTCATCGACATAAACGTGGCAGGTTGCGCAGGCGCAGGCGCCGCCGCATTCGGCATCGATGCCCGGAATGCCATTGCGAATGGCCGCTTCCATCACGCTGGAACCGTTATCGGCCTCAACTTCGGTACGTGCCGCGCCGTCTGCGGATACGAATACGATCTTGGTCATTTTCATTCCTTGAAACGCGTGAAACCACGCGATCTTTTATCCCTTGCGGCGGATCACCTGAAATTGGGACCTGCACGCATAATCTCGCAAAGGCAGATACGGCGTTCCGGCCCTAGTTTCAACTGTGAGAGCCCCGTTAAGCCCAACTGCGCCAATATGCCGTGTTATATAATGTAAAAGCGGCTGTGCCAGCGGTGATATAAAAGGTTTTCTGCAAAACTCTGCCTTGCCGTTGTGCAAGATTGGGGCATATGATGAGAAAAATGGGAATGCAGACAATCGGATCAACGAATCCTGCGCCCAGGCAATACAGCTTAAAATTGCAATACCGGAACGTAAATTCGAAATACGGGCAATTTTGTTAACGAATTCGCACCGCCTTTCGAGCCGAAAAAAGCGACCCTTGCTGATTTCCACAACTTGCTAATAATTGCAAAAAGCCCGGAAACATCGCATTTTAGTGAAGCCAAACGTTTTCTGTTAACCTTGTATTTAAAGTTTTAGGCATCAGCGGGCGTCGCCTATTTCCTTAACAGGACCGAGCCGGTACGATGCAAAATGGCGGATAAAGTTTAGTAACGGCTCTTTGACGATCCGGCCGTCACGGTAATTGAGTACGAGGTAGGCGAACAATGGCTTCCAAATCCAAGGCACAGAAGCTCGACCTTGAGGTTGAAAAGGCACTAGAACAGGCACTCGACATCGACTTCGGCGATGATCTCGATATCGATATGGACTTAAGTGCGTTCGACGAGAGCTTCTCGGTCGACGATCTGGAAGAGCAGATTTCGCGCGCCGCTGAAGAGCTGGTCGCGGAACAGAAGACGAAGGCAGCAGAACCTGCGAAAGTCGCATCAGCGGCAATCGAAACCAGGGTTGCGCCAATCGTTTCTGCATCCGTTATCGCCACGCCTGCCGCGCCGCCTGTGCCGCCGGTGGTTAAAGCCGCGCCAGCAATTCAGCAAATCGTCGCCAATACGCCGCACAAGCCTGCCCCGGTTAAGCCTGACACGACGCAAGCCGCTCCTTCGCCTCAGCTTGCAGACGTGCCGGAAGCTCCGGAAGCCATCCTGCGTCCTGTTGCACCGGCAGCGACCGTCAGCGTTGCAACGCCCGCAGCACGCACGCCCGCCAACGACGACTCCCGCAACGACCGCGCTATCGCAACCGCACCGCGCCGCGTGACCGAACGTTCGTCCAAGCTTTACTGGACCACCACAGCCATCAGCGTGCTTTGGGCCGCCGGTGGCGTTGCACTTAGCAAGGCTATCGATCCGACTGTTTTCTCCAGTCTTGAAGCCACCAAGAACTTCTTCACTTCGCCTGCTGGGATTGGTGTGGTTGCAGGCGTTGCCCTGCCCGTCGCCATGTTCTGGGGCTTTGCGCAGCTTGTGAAGCGCGCACAGGAAATGCATAACGCCGCGCGTAGCATGTCTGAAGCCGCCATGAAGCTGCTTCAGCCGGAAGCCGTATCGGCTGACCGCGTTTCGACGCTGAGCCAGGCCGTCCGCCGCGAAGTGGCTGCAATGAACGAAGGCATCGAGCGCACGCTTGCCCGTGCGGTCGAGCTGGAAACCCTGGTTCAATCTGAAGTCAATCAGCTTGAACGCGCTTATAGCGATAATGAAGTTCGCATTCGTTCGCTGGTCGGCGATCTGGGCAATGAGCGTGAAGCCGTTGTCAGCCATGCCGAACGCGTCCGCTCCTCGATTTCCGGTGCGCATGAGCAGCTCAAGGAAGAACTGTCGAGCGCATCGAACATCATTCGCGACAATGTTCTGTCTGCTTCCCAGCAGCTTAGCTCGCTGTTGAGCGAATCCGGCGAACGCCTGATTGGCAGCATCAATGAAAGCGGCAGCTCTATTGCCGAAGCCATTGAAACCCGGACCGGCGATATCGGCTCGCGCATCACGACTTCGGGCGAGGCTTTTGCTAATCTGCTCGATACGCGTATCGCGACGCTGGACGAACAGTCCCGCACGATTTCCGAGCGCTTCACGACGGCTCTGGACGAACGCGCCGCTGGCATTGCCAACCTGCTTGGCAGCTCCACGGAATCGATGGTCAGCGAGTTCGACACGCGCCTTGCCAATCTGGAAGGCACCTTGTCCGAACGCGGCCATGCCCTGCTTTCCGAGTTCGAGGCTCGCGCCCACGCACTCGACAGCAGCACAGAAAAGCTCAACGCCGCTCTGGAAACACGCTCGCGCCAGATCAACGAAAATCTCATCGCCCGCACGCGTGAAATCGCCGAGACCTTCTCCGGCGGTCGCGCTTCGCTCAGCTCGATGATCGATGAAACCAAGACGAAGATCAGCGACGATCTGACCTCGATCGGTGAAAGCGTCGGCAATCTTCTCGGTGAAAAGGCAGCTTCCTTTGCAGGCAAGCTGGCCGAAAGCCGCGATGTACTGGCTGCTTCGCTGGAAGGCGAAACCGACCGTGTTTCGGCAGTCATACGCGGACATGCCGATACGCTGGCAGCCCGCACCGATGACATCCGCAATGCGATTGATGGCAGCGCATCGGCGCTCAATTCTGTTGCCGACAATCATGCCGCCATTCTGGCAGAGCGCACCAACGCGCTGCAGCAGGCAATGGCGAGCCATTCGGCACTGCTGGATGCGAGCTTTGCCGATCATGCCCGTTCGCTGGAAGAACGCGCTTCCGCTCTGCATACCGTCATCACCGGCAATCAGGCCATGCTTGCTCAGCTGATGGATGAACGCACGGCTGCAATGCGCGATAATTTCAACGAAAATCGCGAAGTCATGGCGCGCACCTTCGATGAACGCGTCAGCTCGCTTCAGGCACTTATTGCCGACAACCAGTCTTCGCTGGCTCGCATTCTGGACGAACGCGCGGCAACGCTCGGCGAATCCATCGCAGCCGGACGCGACGCTTTCGAAGCAACGCTTGGCGAACATGTTCGTCATGTGGAAGAACGCACAAACGGCCTGCGCACTGTTCTGAGCAACCACAATGACTCGCTGGTTGATATTCTGAACGGCCATGAGCAGACGATTGAAACGCGTGCAGCGGCCATCCGCGCAACGCTGAGCGACAGCACGTCTTCGCTCAACCAGTCTCTGCAAGACCATAGCGACGTTCTGGATCAGCGCACTGCCAATCTGCGCGGCGCAATTGCCGACAGCGCTTCCGCTATTGGACAGGCTTTCGAAGGCCAGACCGGCATCATCGAAGGACACACCGCCAATCTGCGCAGTGTCATCGCGGAAAGCGGTGCCGTTATCAATCAGGCATTCGCAGGTCAGAACGGCGCGATTGAAGAGCACACTGCCAATCTGCGTAACGTCATTGCCGATAGCAGCGCCATCATCAACGATGCTTTCGCAGGCCAGACCGGCATTATCGAAGAGCGCACGCAGACCATGGAAAAGGCGCTTTCTATCGGCGTCGACAATGTTCGCCGTGCGCTGGAACAGAGCGCTGGCGTTGTTGCCACCTCGCTGCGCGAGAAGATCGGCGAAGCGGCAAGCACGCTTTCCGCAGAAGCTGCCAAGGCCGGTCAGGCACTGGATGGCTTCGGCGAAGCGTTCAGCGCACGCCTGATCGACAATCTGTCGGGTACGGAAGCCCGTCTCGGTGACCGCGCCGATGCGATTGCCGGACGTCTCGGCGACATCGAAACCCGCCTCACCGGCGAACTCGGTTCCATCGAAGCCCGCATCGCCGATACGGCAGCCAAGACGAGCGAGACCCTCGCCGGTCACAGCGAAGCTTTTGCAGCCAGCGTTGTCGATAATCTGGCAGGCACCGAAATCCGCCTCAATGAACGCGCCGGCGCTATTGCGAGCGGTCTTGAAGCCATCGAGAACCGCCTCACCGGCGAACTCAGCGCCATCGAGGCTCGCATCGCCGATACCGCATCGAAGACGAGCGAGACCCTTGCCGGTCACAGCGAAACCTTCTCGGTCAGCGTTGCCGACAATCTGGCAGGCACCGAAGCCCGCCTCGTGGAACGCGCCGACGCAATTGCCACCCGTCTCGGTGACATTGGCTCGCGCATCACGATGGAACTCGGTTCTGTGGAAGCCCGCATCGCGCAGGTTACGGATACGACGGCTGTCACTCTTGAAGAGCGCACGCGTGAACTCAATGCAGTTCTCTCGGCTCGCTCGCAGGAAATCACCAAGATCCTCAACGATACGGCAGAGCCGCTGGTACAGCGCCTTGCCGATAGTGGACGCGGTCTGGCACAGCAGCTTGAAGAAGCAACCCATGCCGCAACCGACCGCCTGCGTTCGGAAAATGCCGCTCTGGTGAATGCACTGGCAAACCGCACGGCAGAAACCATCGCAGCTGTTCAGCAGGCAAAAGCTGGTCTCTCCGACAATGTCAGCGAGCTGATCGACCGCCTCTCCACTTCGAATGGCGAGCTTGGCAAGCTGATCGACGCTGCAACGCGCAACCTGACCGATATCGATGGTCGTCTCGTCGACACGACGTCGAGCTTCGTCGAAAACACCAATCGCGCTGCGCAGATGTTCCAGGCCTCGACCGGTCTGATCGACACCAATATCGGTACGCTGCGTGCGCTTTCCGATAGCACGCTGTCGCAGATCGCCGACATTGCAGACCGTTTCGAAGACCATGGAAAGGTTCTTTCCTCGGCCTCCGACATGATCAATTCGGCTCAGAATGGTCTCGTCACCACGCTGTCCGACCGCCAGCAGGCGCTCGACAAGCTGGCTTCCGGCCTCGTGGAAAAGTCGGAAGGTATTGAGAAGCTCATGCAGTCCTTCGAAACTCTGGTTGCCTCGGCATTCCAGCGCGCAGAAGGCCAGACCCGCGCCTCGGCGGAAAAGATGCGCGAAAGCGTTTCGGAAATCGTCGAGCAGGCAGCCCAGAAGTTCTCGGCAGCAACCGACGATATCCGTCGCACCGCTGGCGAAATTCGCACCGAGCTGAACACCACGCGCGGTGAGCTGAAGCGCGGCGTTCTCGACATGCCTGCCGAAGCCAAGGAAACAACGACCGCCATGCGCAAGGCCGTGAGCGAGCAGATCAGCGCGCTCAAGGAACTGGCAGAAATCGTCAACAAGTCGGGCCGTCTGGTCGACGTTGGCGAAAGCCGCGCAGACCGTCCGGTTTCGCGTCCTGCACCCGCTGCACAGCGCCCGGCTCCTGTTCAGGCACCAGTTCAGCCCTCAGCAGCTCCGGTCGCACAGGCTGACGTTGCCGTTCGCCAGCGTCCGGTGGAAATGCCCAAGGCTCCGGCCGCAACGGCTCCGGCCGCTACCGCTGAAAAGCCTCGCGGCTGGGTTTCCGATCTCCTTGCCCGCGCATCGCGTGAGGAAGAAGAAGCCGTTCAGCCAAAGGCACAGCCAACCGCCGCTCCGCGTTCGCCAAGCCATGTGGTTGAATCGCTGAACTCGCTGTCGGTCGATATCGCCCGCGCTATCGATCATGAAGCATCGGTTGAACTCTGGGACCGCTATCGCCGTGGTGAGCGCAACGTCTTCACCCGTCGCCTGTACACACTCAAGGGCCAGCAGACGTTTGACGACATCAAGCGCAAGTATCAGACGGATGGCGAATTCCGCCGCGCCGTGGACCGCTACATGGACGACTTCCAGCGCCTGCTTGAAGATGTCGCCCGTAACGACCGCGACAACATGGTGACGCAGACCTATCTGACGTCCGATACCGGCAAGGTTTACACCATGCTGGCCCATGCCAGCGGTCGCCTGCGCTAACAAGCGCTAGAGACATAACTAGTCAGAACGCGGCCTTCGGGCCGCGTTTTTTTGTTGCTCTGACGGGATAAAACCGGCGCAGTGTACGTAGGCGTAGACGCGGCAAAGTTCGCCGTTCCCGGGTTTTCTGATTCCAGATAAAAAGAAAGGCGGGGTTCAAACCCCGCCTTATTCATTTTTGCTGATCCGCTCGACCGTCTATGCGACTTAAATAGCGGAAACCGTCCAGCCGACAATTTCATTTGCGGCACGATCAAAGGCTGCATCGAGCGCCTTCACGTAAGCCGCATTCCCGGTTCCGCTAACAGGCGCGGTACTACGGAACACCCGCGTTGCGCGTACTTCGCCTGTCTTGTCGTTCATAAGCTTGATGGCGAGTTCCACAACAGCGGTTCTGGAGCCGCCGCTGACCTGAACACCGAACATGCGAAGATCGGTCAGGATCTGATAATTGATCGCCAGACCGTCACCCGGACGGCCTACACCGCCAAACACCCCGGTATTCTCATAAGCCTGGACGAGGCGGGACTGAACGATATTCGTCAGCCTGTCGCCCCACTGCGCACCTTTGAGATACTCGATGGAACCCGGCGCGGAACTGATCACGATGTTTTCGCTATCGAGCGCCTTCAACGCCGTCGGCGTCGGAACTAAAAGCTGCAAGCTCTTGCGGCTCGGCGACGACACAGCTGGCTTCGGCGTCGTCAGATTGAACGTATCGAGAGGTGTCGTTCCACAGCCAGCAAGAAGCGCCGCCAGAACAAGCGAAACAGAACCTGCGAGAGAACGGTTGCGGCGCGATTTCACGTTCATAGACCCGTTTGTCGAATTTTCAGCCGAGAAAATCAATGACGCGCCCTTCCGTTATACTGAGGTACACTGCCTTGCCCGCCGAAAATCAAACGTTGCGGGTTGCGTTCGAGTTCTGTGATCGCCTGTTCGATGCGCTGTATCGAGCGGCGGCTGTCAACAACCACGGACTGCACGTCTCGAAGACCCTGGCCTGAGAAACGCTGCAAATTATCTGCTATCGGTCCCAACCGCTTGTCGAGATTGTCCGAGGTCTGGCGAATGGATTCAAGCGTCGCCTTGGCCTGCGCCACAACCCCGTCCTTGTCATCCGTGGACAGAAGCTTGTCGGTCTTGGCCAGAATGCCGTCAACGCGAACCGACGCAGCATTGAGACGCGCCATCGTTTCCTTCGCGTCTTCGATGATCTGCTTGATGTTACCGGCATTGGAGCCCAGTTCGTCGATGACATCGGCATTTTTGGCCAGCGCATCGGTGAATGTCTTGGTATTGTTGATCGTGTCGGTCAGAGGACCACGGGCTTCTTTGACAAAACCTTCCAGCTCGCCGAGCACCGTGTTGGCGCGTCCGAAAATGTCCTGTGCGGTGGCGAGGAGATTGTTGACCGCAGACGGGTCAGCGTCGATACGCGCCACCGATTCTTCCTTGGCTGCTTCTGTCAGCAGGTTAGGCTCATCCAGACGGCCACCCTTGAGTTCGATATAGGCCTGACCGGTCAGACCCTGAAAGCCAAGCGTTGCGGCAGTCGAACGCGTGATTGGTGTGCTGCCGTTCACACGTGTCTGCACGATCACCATTTCCGGGTTGCTCTCATCGAGATGCAAACCCCGAACGTCACCGACCTTGATACCATTGAACAAAACCTGACTTCCAACAGTCAGGCCCGTTACCGAACCGGGAATACGCACATCCATGGGAATGGATTCACGAGCCTCACCGAAGCGCGCGATCCAGTACACGAATCCGAAAGCCAGCAGGCTGACAAGCAGCGTGAAAACCCCGACCAGAACGTAATTGGCTTTTGTTTCCATATCTTATCCCGTCTGCAAGCGGCTGCCGGGCCGCCGTCTTGATGGCGCCGAAGTATCGATCTGGCGCGCTCGCTTGCCCCGAAAATAGGATTTAACCCATGGGTCGTCTACATGCAGCATGTCTTCAATCGTGCCGCTGACCAGCACTTTCTTGTTCCCCAGAACGGCAATCCGGTCACAGATGGCGAAGAGGCTGTCGAGATCGTGCGTGACCATATAGACGGTCAGACCCATCGTATCGCGCAGATTCGCGATCAGCTCATCAAACTCCGCAGCGCCGATCGGATCGAGCCCCGAGGTCGGCTCGTCGAGAAAAACGATATCCGGATCGAGCGCCAGCGCACGCGCCAAAGCGGCACGCTTGATCATGCCGCCTGAAAGTTCCGATGGAAATTTCTCAGCCGTATCAGGCTTCAGTCCTACGAGATCGATCTTCAGTCGCGCCAGCTCATCCATCAGCTTTGGCGACAGATCGAGATATTCGCGCATCGGAACCTGAATATTCTCAAGCACGTTGAGCGCGGAAAACAACGCGCCGTGCTGGAAAAGAACGCCCATCCGCATGTCGATGGCCATTTTCTCCATTTCATTGAGACGATCAATGTTGCGGCCGAGAATCTCGATTTCGCCGGACTGCTTCTTGTTCAGCCCCAAAATTGTGCGCATCAGCACGGACTTGCCTGATCCCGACGGACCGATGAAGCCCAAAACCTCGCCCTTGTAGATATCGAGCGAAAGCCTATCCAGCACTGGCGAACGGCCAAACGAAACCGTTACGTCGCGTACCGAAATCATCGGTATCGCCGTGTGATGGCTTTCATCCTGCTGTGGTTGCGACTCTACGTCGATACCGTTCTCCATACCTATTCTTTAACCGAGCCAAGCTTCCGACTGAACAGCCGAAAGCGACCGCAGGTTCAGTTTTCTGTGTAACTGTGTCTCAAAGAACCCAAACAAAACAACGGTCATATAAATCTCTAGAAATTAATCGCTGCGTAGAACATAGCAAACATGCCGTCGACGACGATAACCACGAAAATAGCCTTCACCACCGATGCGGTGACCCGGCGTCCAAGTGATTCTGCACTTCCGCCGACTTTCATACCTTCGACCGAAGCAAGAATACCGATGATCATTGCCATGAACGGCGCCTTGATCAAACCGGCGAAATAGGTGTTCAACGCCACTGCATCATGCAGACGGCTGATAAAGGCCTCCGGCGAGATATTGGAATAAAACCACGCGACGCCGCCTGCCCCGACCAATGCAGCCAGATTGGAAATGATGGTCAGCAGCGGCAGCACGATGACGAGGGCAACAAGGCGCGGAAACACCAGAACGCCTACGGGATTGAGCCCGATAACCGTCAGCGCGTCCGTTTCTTCGCGCATTTTCATGGAGCCGATTTCCGCTGTAATCGCGCTGCCGGAACGACCGGCAATCATGATCGCGGTCAAAAGCACGCCCAATTCACGCAAGACCAGAATACCGACCAGATCGACCACGAAAATCTCAGCACCGAAGTAACGCAGCTGAAAAGCACCCTGCTGCGCGATGATCGCACCGACGATGGTCGACATCAGAATGATAATGGGAATGGCACCCACGCCCATACGGTCCATCTGCGTTACGATGGCGGCAATCGGAATCCCGCTTCCACGACCATATTTGAGCTGCGCACCGCGAATAGTGGCACCCAGAATGTGCATCGACATTTTGAAGTCGTCGAAAATCGAGACGACGCCACCGCCAAGGGCAGCCAGAAAAGCAATGAGAAAGAAGGGCTTCTTGGTGCGAGGAACATCGAGCGCCCGCTCAACCGCGCCGCCAACTTCATCCATCAGCGGTGCCCAGGATTCGCGAATGCCTTCAAGCTGCACATCGGCCTTCTGGGTCACGAGACGCTGCCTCAGCCGCTCGACAAGCCAGGCGCCTGCCGTATCCAGACCGGATATGCCGGAAGCATCAATATGCGTGGATTGGCCGCCCGCGACTTTTTCGAGGCTGCGCATTTTGTCATCGACAAGATGGACGCTTTGCGAAACCCAGCGTCCGCTCAGGCGAACGAGGCGCACGCCATCCTGATCCGCCACATCGATCTTTGGCGCGACATTCGCGGCAGCTCTTGCTTTGTCAGCAGTGTCGGTCAACATGGCAAACCTCATATACGAGTCGTAACACGACCGAAATACAGCGTATTGGAGCATCCGCCCGATGAATCAGACGAATACCCCAATTCCGCGCTCTCACGCACCATCTCATCCCAAAAGCCCATCAACTTTTCGGGATTGAGATTCGGAAGGCTCTCCATGCAGAATACCTTGAACATCCTTGTTGAACGCTACCCCATCGCTGGAAAATTCACAATTTCGCGTGGGTCAAAGACTGAAGCTGCCGTTGTTGTGTGTGCAATTGGCAACGGTGAGCATCAAGGGCGCGGCGAATGCGTACCTTATGCGCGCTATGGCGAGAGCATTGAAAGCGTCACCGCTGCAATCGAAGCCGTCCGGGCCGAGATCGAAGGCGGCGTGACACGTCAGGACATTCAGAAGCTGATGCCCGCGGGTGCCGCGCGTAACGCCGTCGACTGTGCCTTGTGGGATCTGGAAGCCAAGATCAGCGGTAAAAGCGTTGCCGATATGCTGGGCGGTGAATTCAAGCCACTTGAAACGGCGATTACCGTTTCGCTGGGCACGCCAGAGGAAATGGCAGAATCCACGGCCAAAGTTGCACATTACCCTCTGATCAAGGTGAAGATGGGCGGCGAGAACGACATTGAGCGCATTCGCGCCGTCGCCGCAGCAGCACCAAACAGCCGGATCATCATTGATGCGAACGAAGGCTGGACCGACGCGAACATTGCCGAAAACATGCGCGCTGCCGCCGATGCGGGCGTGATCCTGATCGAACAACCCCTGCCCGCTGGTAAAGATGCGATCCTGAGCGAGATTGAACGCCCGGTCATGATTTGCGCCGACGAAAGCGTCCACACGTCAGAGGGTCTGGAAGAGCTTGCCAAGCGCTATGACGCCGTGAACATCAAGCTCGACAAGGCAGGCGGACTGACCGAAGGGCTGGTGATGCGCGAAAAGGCCATTGGTCTTGGCCTGAAAATCATGGTCGGTTGCATGGTTGGCACATCGCTCGGCATGGCGCCCGCAGTGCTGCTCGCCCAAAAGGCAACGGTTGTCGATCTCGACGGACCACTGCTCCTTGCGCATGATCGTGATCCGGGCCTTCGTTACGACGGCGCGCTTGTTTATCCGCCGGAAGCGACCGTCTGGGGCTGAGCGGCCTCCTGATAGGTCCGCGAAGGGCGATCACCAGCAATGGAGGTCAAAGCCTCTTCAAAGATGTCGGCACAGGTTTCCCACGTAAAGGGCTTCAGAACCTGTTCGGGATCGAAGGGTTCAAGCTCCAGCGCGGCCATGCAAGCCGCGTGCAAATCATCTGAAAGAACGCCTGCGCCCGTCGCACCGATGACGTCTTTCGATCCCGGCACAGGAAATGCCGCGACAGGCAGGCCTGACGCAATTGCTTCCAGCAGAACAAGGCCGAACGTGTCTGTCCGGCTTGGGAAAACGAACACATCAGCCGACGCATAGGTTTCCGCAAGCGCCTCACCTTCCCGCTTGCCGACAAATACAGCATCCGGAAAACGTGATTTCAGATCATCGAGCGCCGGGCCGTCGCCGACGATCAGTTTGGTACCGGGAAGATCGAGACTGAGAAATGCCGGAAGGTTCTTTTCCGTTGCCACGCGCCCAACGCAGATGAAGACAGGCCCCGGCAGATCGCGGTTCACATTGGCCCGGGCGTGAAAAACGCCGCGATCCACGCCGCGCGTCCACAGATTGAGGCCGGTGAAGCCACGCTCTTTCAGATCGTCCAGAATGGATTGCGTCGGCACGAGCGTATGCGACGCGGCATTGTGGAAGTACCGCAGAAATCCATAGCTCCAGCTCAAGGGAACCGGAAAACGCTCCGCCACATATTCGGGAAAGCGCGTGTGAAAACTGGTGGTGAAACTCCAACCCTTTTTCAGACAAGCCTGCCGCGCCATATAGCCCAGCGGACCTTCGGTAGCGATATGGATATAGTCCGGCTTCATCTGTACAAGCCGCCGCCGAAATGCACCGGGCGTGGTCAGAGCAAGCCTGATCTCGGGATAGGTCGGGCACGGTATCGATTTATAATCGAGTGGGGAAACGACGATCACCTCGTAGCCCCGTGTGCGCATCATTTCTTCGCACTTGGTCAGTGTCCGAACGACACCGTTGACTTGTGGATGCCAGGCGTCGGTGACGATGACGAGCTTGTTCATCCGGCAATTTTCGCCGCGTTGCGGGCAGCACGTGGTAGCCGGACAATTCTGTTGTCATCAGCCCGGCTGTCCTGCGCAATGGCTTTGCCGCCAGACGATTTCTCGTCGCGCATCTGGGTCCACTTCACCAGTTCCATGCGACCGTCGAAATGCTCCAGCACCGCCGTGCAGCTTTCCACCCAGTCACCGGTGTTGATATACTCAACATCGTTCATCTTTTCGATGGTGGCGTGATGAATATGGCCGCAGATGACGCCATCGACGCCGATGCGCTTCGCCTCTTCAGACACGACCGTTTCGAACTCGCCAATGAAATTGACCGCCTTTTTCACCCGGAACTTCGCCCAGGCCGAAAATGACCAGTAGCGCAGACCGAAGAGAGACCGCACACGGTTCATCAATGTGTTGATCCAGATCGCGGTATCATAGGCCCAGTCGCCGAGATAAGCGATGAAACGGGCATTGCGCACCACCACGTCAAACTGATCGCCGTGGATCACCAGAAACTTGCGGCCATCCGCCGTCTCGTGAATGGAGCGGTTCATGACTTCAATACCGCCAAAATGCGTTCCCTGAAAATTACGCAGGAACTCATCGTGATTGCCGGCGATGTAGATGATATTGGTGCCCTTGCGGCTCTTGCGCAGCAGCTTCTGGACAACGTCGTTATGTTCCTGCGGCCAGTGCCAGTTGCGCCGCAACCGCCAGCCATCGACGATATCGCCAACCAGATACATCGTATCCGCATCATGATAACGCAGGAAATCGAGAAGCAGGTCGGCCTGCGCGGCTTTTGACCCCAAATGCACATCCGAGATGAAAATCGTCCGGAATTTCTTCGCTTCTGCTGCGTCAGTGCTCATTTTGGTTGTCCCTCTCAATGGCAACCTGAAACTGCATGCAGAAAACCTGATTCATGTCACAGAGGCATGACGGGACTGTAACGCGCATATGACAGCTGCCGACAGGCCAGCAGTCGCCCGAAGACCGCGATCACAGAACATTGAGCGTGAAAAACACCGAAAAACGTTCAAATCGGGCGCAAGAAAAGTGGACACATCAGCGCGTCAACCAGAATCCGGTTGATTGCCCTTGGCGCTTGGTGGCATGTCTCCATGACCTTTAAAAAAGCAAAGAGGATCGAGCCGTGGATTTGGGCTTGAAAGGTCGCAAGGCAATCGTATGCGCTTCCAGCAAAGGTCTGGGCCGCGCCTGCGCCGAAGCACTGGCCGAAGCAGGATGCGATATCGTGCTGAACGGTCGTAGTGAAGAAACACTGCTTGAAGCAGCTGAGGCCATCCGCTCGGCCTATGGCGTCAATGTGGTTACCGTGGCTGCCGATGTTTCGACCCCGGAAGGCCAGCAGGCTTTGCTTGCCGCCTGCCCTAACCCCGATATTCTCGTCAACAACAATGGCGGGCCGCCTTTCCGCGACTTCCGTTTGCTCGACCGCGAAGCCCTTCTCGAAGGCGTGACGCAGAACATGGTCACCCCCATTGAGCTGATCAAGGCAGTCATCGACGGTATGGTCGAGCGCGGCTTTGGCCGCATCGTCAACATCACCTCCACCTCGGTCTATGCGCCCATTCCGGGGCTCGACCTGTCGTCCGGGGCCCGTGCCGGGCTGACCGCATTTCTGGCTGGCGTTGCCCGCACCGTTGCGGGAGCCAATGTCACCATCAACAATATCCTGCCCGGTGCCTTCGACACCGACCGCCTGCGCAAGGGCTTTGCCTTCTCGGCAGAGAAGACCGGCACCACCGCAGAAGCGGAAGCCGCCAAGCGAGCAGCCCGTATCCCGGCAGGACGCATTGGCCAGCCAGAAGAGTTCGGAAAAGCTTGCGCCTTTCTCTGCTCACAGCATGCAGGCTATATAACGGGGCAGAATCTCGTTATTGACGGCGGTGCTTATCAGAGTGCCTTCTGACGCGGCCATTACATTACAGATAAACTCATTCTCCAAAACGGGCCTAATGGGACGTGAGAGTTTAAGTTAAAACCAGAATGCCCGACCCACGTGTTTAAAGGCTCGGTGTGCATGTAATTGCACCCTCCACGCGCCGTTCATCATCCCGGCGGTGCGGAAAAATGGAAAGCGATGCGACTATGACCAAGAAAACTCCTTCCACGCCGACGCGTTCGGACTTCGATGAAGCAGCTCTGTTTTTCCATCGATATCCGAAGCCCGGAAAGCTGGAAATCCAGTCAACCAAGCCGCTCGGAAACCAGCGTGACCTTGCGCTCGCTTATTCGCCGGGCGTTGCCGCTCCCTGCCTCGCCATTCAGGAAGACCCGGCAACCGCCGCCGAATATACGGCGCGCGGCAATCTCGTGGCGGTGGTTTCGAACGGTACGGCTGTTCTCGGCCTCGGCAATATCGGCGCGCTCGCATCGAAGCCGGTCATGGAGGGCAAGGCGGTCCTGTTCAAGAAATTCGCCGATATCGATGTTTTCGACATCGAAATCGACGCGCTTGAAATCAACCGTGTCGTCGACGTGGTTTCCGCTCTTGAGCCGACCTTCGGCGGCATCAATCTGGAAGATATCAAGGCGCCGGAATGTTTCGAAGTTGAAGAACAGCTTCGCGCCAAGATGAATATTCCGGTTTTCCATGACGATCAGCATGGTACGGCGATCATCGTAGCCGCCGCAGTGCTGAACGGTCTGGAGCTTGCTGGCAAGCAGATTGAAGACGCCAAGATCGTCACCTCCGGTGCCGGTGCGGCGGCTCTCGCCTGCCTCAATCTTCTCGTCAATCTCGGCGCCAAGCGCGAAAACATCTGGGTCTGCGATCTGGAAGGCGTGGTCTATGAAGGCCGCAACACGCTGATGGACCGCTGGAAAGAAATCTATGCGCAGAAGACCGACGCACGCACCCTGGCCGATGTCATCGGCGGCGCGGATGTGTTCCTCGGCCTTTCAGCCGCGGGCGTTTTGAAGCCGGAACTGCTCAATCAGATGGCTGAAAAGCCGCTGATCATGGCGCTGGCCAATCCAAAGCCGGAAATCATGCCGGAAGAAGCGCGCGCTGCGCGCGCCGACGCCATGATCTGCACCGGTCGGTCCGACTATCCCAACCAGGTCAACAACGTTCTTTGCTTCCCATACATCTTCCGCGGCGCGCTTGATGTCGGCGCAACCGCGATCAATGAAGAGATGAAGCTTGCCGCAGTGCGCGCCATTGCGTCGCTTGCACGTGAAGAACCTTCCGATGTCGCTGCCAAAGCCTATTCCGGCGATACACCGACCTTCGGCCCGGACTACATCATTCCGTCGCCTTTCGATCAGCGCCTGATCCTGCGCATTGCTCCGGCTGTCGCCAAGGCTGCGATGGAAACCGGTGTCGCCACGCGCCCGATCGAAGACATGGAAGCCTATCTCGACAGGCTGAACCGCTTCGTGTTCCGCTCGGGCCTCATCATGAAGCCGGTTTTCGCTGCGGCCCGTTCGCAAGACAAGCCGAAGCGCGTCATCTATGCCGATGGTGAAGATGAGCGCGTGCTGCGCGCCGCGCAGGTGGTGATCGAAGAACGTATCGCCGCGCCAATCCTCGTCGGTCGTCCGCAGGTTGTTGAAACGCGTCTGCGCCGCTATGGCCTGAAAATCCGTCAAGGCGTCGATTTCGAACTGATCAACCCTGAAGACGATCCACGCTACCGCGACTATGTCGACCTGTACCTGTCTTATACGGGTCGTCAGGGCGTCACGCCGGAAGCTGCCCGCACCATCGTGCGCACCAATTCGACCGCTATTGCGGCACTCGCAGTAATGCGTGACGAAGCGGATGCGATGATCTGCGGTCTTGAAGGCCGTTTCGAACGCCATTTGCGCGTTGTGCGCCAGATCATCGGCATTGTGCCGGGTATCCGCGATTACTCCGCACTCAGCCTGCTGATTTCGCAGCGCGGCGCGCTGTTCCTGACCGACACCTATGTGAATGTCGATCCGAATGCCAACGAGCTTGCCGAAATGGCAATTCTCGCCGCCAAGGAAATCGACCGCTTCGGCATTGTGCCGAAGGCTGCTCTCGTTTCGCATTCGAATTTCGGTTCGAAGGAAAGCGCCAGTGCGGAAAAGATGCGTCAGGCTGCCGCTATTCTCGCGGAAAAGGCTCCAGACCTCGAATCCGACGGCGAAATGCATGGTGACTCAGCGCTGTCTCAGGCGCTGCGTGACCGCGTGTTCCCGAATTCGCGCCTCAAGGGTGAAGCCAATCTTCTGGTTTTCCCGAACCTCGATGCAGCGAATATCACGCTCAACGTCGTCAAGACCGTCACAGACGCGCTGCATGTCGGCCCGATCCTGCTCGGTGCAGCACGCCCTGCGCATATTCTGACGCCTTCGGTGACATCGCGCGGTGTCGTCAACATGACCGCTCTGTCGGTTGTGGAAGCGTTGCAGCGCGCAGGCGAAGCGCCTGCCCGCAAGGGAAAGCTCCGCAAGTAAGCATCTTCCAAAACAAAAAAGCCGGCACAGTATCCACTGTGCCGGCTTTTTTATTTCCTATCGGAAACGATCCGATCAAGGCTGTCGGCTTTGCGCCTTTTCCGGGCCCATCAACACCAGAAGGTCGGCCAGTTCTGGCCCGTGAGCCTGTCCGGTCAGCGCCAGACGCAACGGCATGAAGAGCCCCTTACCCTTGCGTCCCGTTTCCAACTTGACCGCATCCGTCCACATCTTCCAGGTCTGCTGATCCCAAGGGCCTGCTGGCAAAAGCGTGAACGCGGCGCGCGCGAATTCGCGATCTTCATCCGACAGTTCCGGCGCGTCCGGCAGGTCACCGGTCACGATCTGCCACCAATGCTGCACATCACCGAAACGATCCAGATTACCGCGCACGGCGAGCCAGAATGGCTCGGCCTTCTCGCCTTCAATGCCAAGTGCTGAGAACCGCGGCTTGGCGTCTGCAAAAGACATTTCATGCAGCAATGCGCGATTGAGCGTGTCCAGTTCTGCCGGATCGAACTTGGCAGACGATTTCGAAATTGACGCCAGATCAAAACGTTCTGCCAGCGCATCCATGGTTGGCGCGGCGGCGACGTTTTCCGACGTGCCGATCAGAATAGCCAGCGAAGCAACCGCCATCGGCTCGTAGCCGTTTTCGCGCAGTGATCCGACCGAAAGCGCGCCCGTGCGCTTTGAAAGCCCTTCGCCGGTCGTGGTTGTCAGCAGATTATGGTGTCCGAACACCGGCGGCTCAGCGCCGAGCGCGCGGAAGATTGCAATCTGCACACCCGTATTCGTCACATGGTCGTCGCCACGGATAATATGGCTGACACCAAGATCGATATCATCCACGACCGAAGGCAGCGTATAGAGATAGGTGCCATCTTCACGCACCAGCACGGGGTCCGACATGGACGCCAGATCAACAACCTGAGACCCACGCACCAGATCGTCCCAGTGAACTTCGGTGCGCTGTGTTGCGAACGGGTCGCTCTCGAAATTCGGTAGCAGGAAACGCCAATGCGGCTTGCGGCCTTCCGCCTCGAAAGCGGCCTTTTCCGCATCGGTGAGCTTCAGCGCCTCGCGGCCATAAACCGGCGGCAGGCGGCGCGCCAAGCGCAGCTTGCGGCGGCGTTCCAGTTCGTCAGCGGTTTCATAGCAGGCATAAAGCAGGCCTGCGGCCTTCAGCTTTTCCACTGCGCGGGCATAAACATCAAAACGCTTCGACTGATATTCGACGCGGTCCGGTTTCACGCCCAGCCAGTCGAGATCGACTGCGATGGCCTCGGCATATTCCACACGCGACCGTTCAACATCCGTATCGTCATAGCGCAGGATGAACCTGCCGCCGTTTTTCTTGGCAAAAAGCCAGTTGGACAGCGCAGTGCGCGTGTTGCCGATATGAATATAGCCCGTCGGCGACGGAGCGAAACGCACAGTTACAGTCATTTCAAAGGCTTTCAGTCAGTATGTTCAGCGGTCGCGGAAGCGGTTCGTTATGGGATAACGGCGATCGCGTCCAAAATTCTTCCTGGTAATCTTTACACCCGGCGCAGATTGCCGGCGCTTGTATTCAGCCAGATAGAGCAGATGTTCGATCCGTTGCACGGTTTCAACCGGATGACCGCGTGCAACGATATCAGCATTGCTCATTTCGTTTTCGACCAGACATTCCAGAATATCGTCGAGCACCGGATATGGCGGCAAGCTGTCCTGATCGGTCTGGTTCTCACGCAATTCGGCGGACGGTGCCTTGGAGATGATGTTCTCGGGGATCACCGCGCCTGTCGGTCCGAGCGAACCTTGCGGAACATGGCTGTTGCGCCATTCCGACATCGCATAGACCTGCATTTTGTACACGTCCTTGATCGGATTGAAGCCGCCATTCATATCGCCATAAAGCGTTGCGTAGCCAACCGACATTTCCGACTTGTTGCCGGTCGTGACGACCATGGAGCCGAACTTGTTCGACACCGCCATCAGGATCGTGCCACGCGCACGGCTTTGCAGGTTTTCTTCAGTCACGCCGCTATTGGTTCCAGCAAAGAGTGGCTGGAGCGTGCTCATGAAGCCTTCAACCGGCTCGGCGATCGGCACGATATCGTAACGCACGCCAAGCGCCTTGGCGCAATCGGCTGCGTCTTTCAGGGATTCATCCGACGTATAGCGATATGGCAACATGATGCAGCGCACGCGCTCCGGCCCCAATGCGTCAACGCCCATGGCAGCGCAGATTGCCGAGTCGATACCGCCCGAAAGACCAAGAACGACGTCCTTGAAACCGTTCTTGTTCACATAATCACGCAGACCCAGCACACAGGCGGAATAGTCCGTCTCCAACCCTTCTGGAAGTGTGGCCTTCTCACCCTCTTCACAACGCCATGTGTCACCGTCACGCCGCCAGATGGTCAAGGCAATCTGCTCGGCAAATTGCGGCATTTGCAGGCACGCGAAATTGTTGCCCGGATTGAAAGCGAATGACGCACCGTCGAAGACAAGCTCGTCCTGACCGCCAACCTGATTGACATAGAGCATCGGCAATTCTGCCAGCAGCACCTGCTTCAGAACGACCTGATAGCGCAAGTCCAGCTTGGAACGATGATAGGGAGAACCATTGGGCACGAGAAGGAATTCAGCACCACTTTCGGCAAGCGTTTCCGAAACGCCAAGTTCACCCCAGATATCCTCGCAGATCGGGATGCCGATGCGCACGCCCCGGAAATTGACCGGGCCAAGCAGCGGGCCAGCCTCGAAAACGCGTTTTTCGTCAAACTCGCCGTAATTCGGCAGATCGACCTTGAACCGCTCGGCAATCACCTCACCGCCATCCAGCACCATGACCGAATTGTGCAAACCGCTTTCGCGCCGCAAAGGCGTTCCGATGATGACGCCCGGTCCACCATCCGCCGTATCGGCGGCGAGTTCGCGAACTGCATGCTCGCAGGCTGCGACGAAGGATGGCTTCAACACCAGATCCTCAGGAGGATAACCGGCAATGAACAGCTCTGTGAACAGGATGAGATCAGCCTTCATCTCGGCAGCTTGTGCACGAGCGGCGCGAGCTTTGACAAGATTTCCGGCGATATCGCCCATGACGGGATTGAGCTGCGCGACTGCAATACGAAGCATAATGAGATTCTCACCAACACTATTTCTGTCTGAGATTTAGCGTGGGAGTGGAAGGGATGCAATGAGCGGCTCTGCATCCCCTCGGAGATTGGCTTAGATTACTGACGAGAATGACCTGAATTATTCTCCCCCCCCCGAAGATCGACATGCGCCAACTTCGCGACCTGCTGTAAATCACTTCCCGTCCGCATTCGGTGTTGTAGGAAGACAATGAATATAATCCGCCAGATTTTCATAACTATCACAATGATGCCCATTCGTTTCCGAAGGCGAAGCATCGGCGGCGTTGGCGTCAACAAAATAGAGCCCAGCCGACATTATGAATATCAACAATAAAAACAGATAAATTATTCTGATCATTTTCCTCTCCGTGATTCATTTCCAAGAGAAGATATCAATCAGTAAAATTTACGAAATACCAACAATGAAGAAACTATTCGCACACTCTCCATTTCGAATAGTACTGTATTTATTTTAATAATAGAAAGACGAAATCAGCACATAGCCCCAGGTTGCAACGACAAATATAATTGCAATCAGCACAGCCAAGGAGCCGCAATCCTTGGCGATCTGGATTTCCTTGTGAAAATCAAGCGAAACCGCATCGCATGTGGCCTCGATACCCGTATTCAGAATTTCGACCATCATCAAAAACAGGATCGAGCCGGTCATCAGCAGGAAGGCAAGCCATGTCGGCGCGAGGAAGAATGCGACTGGCAACGAGATCAGGAACAGTACCAGTTCCTGTTGCACAGCCTTTTCATTGCCCGCGAGGTATTTCAGTGCCCGCATCGAGTTCAGGAAAGCCAGAAAAATGCGCTGCATAAATACCCCCAAAAGACACTGGTCATGATTTCGCGCTGTTGCCCGAGAATGCTTTAGAGAACTTTGCCTCAAAAGCAACAGGGCGGAGATCGAAACCTCCGCCCTGCGTAACGATAGCTATTTAAGAACTGCTCAGGCGCTAGCGACCTGCTTGTCAGCTCCTGCATCGCGCTCCTTCTTCAGAAGCTCGGCCAGCAGGAACGCCAGTTCCAATGCCTGATCGGCATTGAGACGCGGATCACAATGCGTGTGGTAGCGGTCCTGAAGATCGTCTGCGGAAATGGCGCGGGCGCCGCCCGTGCATTCCGTAACGTTCTTGCCGGTCATTTCGACATGGATACCACCCGGATGTGTGCCTTCGGCGCGATGGATCGCGAAGAAGGATTCCACTTCCTTGAGGATACGGTCGAACGGACGCGTCTTGTAACCGCCAGCGGTAATGGTGTTGCCGTGCATCGGATCGCAGGACCAGACAACCTTGCGGCCTTCCTTCTCGACAGCGCGGATGAGCTGCGGCAGGTGATCGCCCACCTTGTCGTAACCGAAACGAGCAATGAGCGTCAGACGACCAGCTTCGTTTTCCGGGTTGAGCAGATCGATCAGGCGGATGAGGTCATCCGGCTGCAAGGACGGGCCACACTTGAGACCGAGCGGGTTCTTGATGCCACGGCAGTATTCGATATGCGCATGGTCAGCCTGACGCGTGCGATCACCGATCCAGATCATATGACCGGACGTGCCGTACCAGTCACCCGACGTAGAATCGACGCGGGTCAGCGCTTCTTCATAGCCGAGAAGCAGTGCTTCATGGCTGGTGTAGAAATCCGTCTCGCGCAGCGAATGGTTGCTGTCGGAAGTGATGCCGATAGCGCGCATGAAGTGCATCGTTTCGGAAATGCGCTGCGCCAGAGCGGTGTAACGTTCAGCCTGCGGGCTCTTGCCAACGAAGCCGAGCATCCACTGGTGCACGTTTTCCAGATTGGCATAGCCGCCCTGCGCGAAAGCACGCAGCAGGTTGAGCGTCGCGGCCGACTGGCGATAAGCCATGTCCTGGCGCTGTGGATCGGGCGTGCGCGAGGATTCATCGAAATCGATGCCGTTGATGATATCGCCACGGTAGGACGGCAGCTCAATGCCATCCTTCGTTTCCATATCCGACGAACGCGGCTTGGCGAACTGACCGGCAATACGGCCAACCTTCACCACCGGCTTGGAAGCGCCGAAGGTAAGTACGACGGCCATTTGCAGGAACACGCGGAAGAAGTCGCGGATATTATCCGCGCCATGTTCAGCGAAGCTCTCAGCGCAATCGCCGCCCTGAAGCAGAAATGCCTTGCCTTCCGCCACTGCGGCCAGCTGTTGCTTGAGCTTGCGCGCCTCGCCTGCAAAAACCAATGGCGGATAGGTGCGAAGACGGGCCTCAACGTCGTTCAAAGCCTGTGCGTCCGGATAAAACGGCACTTGCTTGATCGGTTTGTTTCTCCAGGAATGCGGGGTCCAGTTCTTCGTCATTAGAGCACCTGTTTTGCGTTATCCGCTCGATAATCCTCGGATTACATCCTCCTTACACGAAAGCCGGAATTCCCGAACATGCGGCTTGCACCTGAAGAAGATGCCAGCCTCATATCTAAACCCCGGCGTGCGTGGGTCGCGCTGATATAATGCACGTGCGGGTTTAATGCCAGTAATATTCGTTAAGGATATTCGCCTGCGGCGAAAGGATCAGCCGTCGACCTTTTCGCCGTTTACGACGCGATAACTTGGCTTGTACATGGTGACCAGTTCTTCGGCTGCAGTTGGATGCACAGCCATGGTGCGGTCGAAATCGTCCTTGGTCGCTCCCGCCTTGAGAGAGATGCCCAGAATCTGCGCCATTTCACCGGCGTCCGGCCCCATAATATGGGTGCCCAGAACCCTGCGGCTCTTCGCATCGACGACGATTTTCATCAGCATCTTTTCGTTGCGGCCCGAAAGCGTGTTCTTCATCGGGCGGAACAGCGCGCGATAGACTTCAACTTCCGGATATTTCTTCGCAGCCTGCTCTTCGCTCAAACCGACAGTGCCAATTTCCGGTTGGGAAAAGACAGCGGTTGCAATCAGCTCATGATCCGGCTTGGTCGGATTGTCCTTGAACACCGTTTCGAGGAAGCACATTGCCTCGTGAATGGCCACAGGCGTCAGCTGCACGCGGTTGGTGACATCGCCGACCGCCCAGATATTGGCGGTGCTGGTGCGCGAATAATCATCCACCTCGATTGCGCCAAGCTTGTCGAGCTTCACGCCAGCAGCCTCAAGGCCGAGACCGTCCGTATTGGGCATGCGGCCAAGCGCAAGCATCGCCTGCCCGGCTTCAAGCGTTTCGCCGTTGGACAGCGTGATCGACAACAGACCGTTTGCCTGCTTCGCGACGTTTTCGAACACTGCCTCACAAATGATGCGAATGCCCTTGGCAGCCATGGTTTCATGCAACAGATGGCGCACATCGCCGTCAAAACCGTTCAGGATTTCCTTGCCCCGATAGACAAGCGTGGTGTCCACACCGAGACCATGGAAGATATTGGCGAACTCGACCGCGATATAGCCGCCGCCCGCGATGACAATCGCCTTGGGCAATTCTTCCAGATGGAAGGCTTCGTTGGAGCTGATGCAAAGCTCGTGACCGGGTAGTGCCTCATGCGGGTTCGGCCGACCACCGGTGGCAACCAGAATATGCTCGGCCGTGATCCGACGCCCATCGGCCTTCAGCTCGACCGTGTGCTCATCGACGAGCACCGCGCGACTTGCGAAAATTTCGACCTTCGAGTTTTCCAGTCCCTTCCGGTAGAGACCTTCCAGACGGTCAATTTCCTTGTCCTTGGCATCGATAAGCTTCTTCCAGTCGAAGCTGCTCTCGCCCACGGTCCAGCCGTAGCCAACGGCATCCTCGAAATGTTCAGGAAACTGCGAGGCATAGACAAACAGCTTTTTCGGCACACAGCCACGAATGACGCAAGTGCCGCCCATGCGATACTCTTCCGCCAGACCGACCTTTTTCCCCATGGCACCTGCCAGACGGCCTGCACGCACACCGCCGGAACCGCCGCCGATAACAAAGAGGTCGTAGTCGTAGCTGGCCATGGGAATTCTCCTTTTGAATCACACGCCCGAACGCCCGAGGCTTTTCCGGCGGGATTCTGCATCAACAACAGATTCGGGTGATATGTAAGCAAAAGAAAAAGCCCGGCCAAGTCGCCGGGCTTTCAATTTTTCTTATGCTGTTCGCAAATTACTGCTGAGCAGGCTGGTCCGTCGGCTGAGCGGCGCTCGAACCGGCCTGAGCGGCCAGAACTTCAGCAACGTCGCGAGCGAGGTCACGAGCAACGCCATTCTGCCAGACATTGGCAGCCTTCACGACTTCGCGGGTCACGATCGGGCCTTCCGACAGGAGCTTCTTGCCAGCTGGCGAGGTGTAGAAGGTCGAGATTGCCTTCAGTTCCTCTTCGGAAAATGCCTTTGCATAAGCGCGGGCGGATTCGGTTTCGAGGTCCGAACGGCGGGAAGCCAGAGCCAGAGCCTTTTCATCGACGGTCTTGGTGATCAGACCTTCGAGGTTTGGATCCTTCTGGATCAGCTCGCCCTTGAGCGCACGGGCTGCGTTCGGCAGAATTTCGTCGAACTGCTCGGTTGCGTGGATCGCGGAGATCGCTTCGCGGGCAGCCTGCAGATGGGCATCAGTGATTTCCTGCGCCGAAGCCGCATGAACGCCGGCCATCAGGGCGAATACGGAAAGCGGTGCAATCAGACGACGAAAGCCAGTTACCGGGATCATATGCTCAATACTCCGTTCAATCAGTTCAACACCAGCTGTAGCACTGGCAGTTCAAGACCGGTTCAGGGTTCGAATGCCGTCGGTTCCGGCAATTACTGCCGCACGCGCCAGCCCGATGAAAAGTCCATGCTCGACAACGCCAGGAATGGCGAAGAGAGCGTCAGAGAGTGTCTTTGGCTCGGGAATGCGGCCAAAAGATGCATCGACGATGTAGTGTCCACCATCTGTTACAAAAGGCGAACCATCTTTTAAACGCAGGTTCAGCGGGCCTGCAAGGCCGCATTTCGCGGCTGCCGCCTCGATTGCGCGCATCGTTGCGCCGAGACCGAAGCGATTGACCTCGATGGGAAGCGGAAAACGACCGAGCGTTTCCACAACTTTCGACTGGTCTGCAATGACGATCATGGCGTCAGAGGCTGCGGCTACGATCTTCTCGCGCAGCAACGCACCGCCGCCGCCCTTGATGAGCGAAAGCTCGCCATTGACTTCGTCAGCGCCGTCAATGGTCAGATCGAGATGCGGGGTTTCTTCCAGTGTTGTGAGGGGAACACCCAGTTCCTGACACAGGCTGGCGGTGCGTTCGGATGTCGGCACACCGATGATCTTGAAACCGCCCTGCACTTTTTCGGCCAGCAGACGCACGAATTCTTCTGCCGTGGAGCCGGTGCCGATGCCAAGACGCATACCGTCCTTGACATGCGTCAGTGCCTCGGCTGCGGCGGCGATCTTCAGCTTGCGTGCTTCGTCCATGAAAGAAATCCTAGCATATCCTCCGGGTTGACCCGGCGGATTCTCGTCCCAATTCGGTTCGCCTCTAGCACGCGTGGGCATCACAACAAAGCATCTATTTAAATATGACGCAGAATTTCACATCTGCGCGACTAAAGAACCTACCCTTGAGCCACCGTGCGCTATCGGTTACGTATGCCAGACCCCATCTATGCGAAAGACCCATTATGTCCGTTGCCAGTGCCAAGCCCATCATCGTTTTCGATCTCGACGGCACGCTCGTCGATACCGCGCCGGACCTTCTCGACAGCCTCAATCACTGCCTGTCGATTTCCGGCCTCAAGGCGGCTGATCGCACGGCCTTGCGCCGCTTTGTCGGTCAGGGCGGACGCACAATGATCGAACGCGCTTTTGCTGCCCAGCAAACCCAGATCGACGAGACACGTCTCGACCGTCTGGTGGAGGAGTTCCGCGAGCATTACGCGGACAATATGCCCGGACATTCCATCTTCTTCCCCGGCGTACTGGAAGCGCTCGACCGGTTTCAGGCACACGGCTTCGAACTGGCTGTCTGCACGAACAAGTTCGAATCTCTCTCGGTGAAGCTGTTGACGTCGATGGGCGAAGCCTCGCGCTTTGCCGCCATTTGTGGCGCAGACACATTCGCCTGGCGCAAACCCGACCCACGCCACCTGACGGACACCATTGCCCGCGCCGGCGGCAATCGGGATCGCGCGCTTATGGTCGGCGATAGCCGCACGGATATTGATACCGCCAAGGCTGCGGGTATTCCGGTAGTAGCCGTCGATTTCGGCTATACCGACCTTCCGGTCCAGCATTACGAGCCGAGCCGCGTGATTTCGCATTATGACGAATTCACCCTCGAAATGGCTGAACAGCTGATAGATGCGGTCTCCGACCCAGTCTGAAAGGATAGTGAACGGTGAAAAATACAGTTTTTCAGTTTGTTACGCTGGCTTTTTCAACTGTTTTGGCAGCGGGCGCTTTCGCTCAGGAAAAAACTGCGCCCGGGCTTCCGGGCGTTGAAGCACAAAAGCCGCTTGTCTCGGCTCCGCCGCCCGCCCCGGAACCGGATCAGGCTCCGAAGGGAAACTGGAAGAACTTTCGCGTCGGCAACACCGATGTGTCTGTCTCTGGCGATATCATCATCGATGTCGGCACCGGCCAAGGCGGCTCCCGTCACCGATAGCTTTTAGTTTCGGGTTGACCCCACCAGAGCCGACCAGACGGCTGGAAGCAAACCGGGCAGGTCTTCGGCAATCAATCCGTGACCAAAACGCCGACCGGCATCGGCATGCGCCCAGACAGCAGCACTGGCTGCTTCAAAGGGCGGCATTCCCTGCGCCAGCAATCCGCCCACAATGCCTGCCAGAACATCGCCAGACCCCGCAGTCGCTAGAAATGGCGTTCCATTCGCATTGATCGCGGCGCGACCATCCGGTGCGGCGATGACCGTATCCGCCCCCTTATAGATCACCACAGCATTGGCAAGGGCAGCAGCCTTGCGCGCCTTGTCGAGCTTTGACGCATCCTCACTGGCGACATCTGGGAAGAGCCGACGGAATTCCCCTTCGTGAGGTGTCAGAACGAGTGCGGTCTTTGCGTCTTTTCTGGCCTCAAACAGTTCACGCGGGTTCTTTTCGAAGGCCGTTATGCCATCGGCATCAAGCACAAGCCCCTGAAGTGCGGAAAATGCCGATGCCGAACCACCTGCCAACATCAGGGCGTGCTCGCGCGCAAAAACCGCATTTCCATAGCCGGGGCCGAGCACAACTGCCGCAACTTTTCGATCAGCGACGAAATCCCGCACATCCTTGGCGCTGCGGGTCTCGCGCACCATAATGCTGGTGACATGGGCCGCATTGATGGCCACAGCGTCCGGCGGCGATAACAGCGTTACGGCTCCTGCGCCGCTTCTTGCAGCGGCAAGTGCGGATAATCGCGCCGCCCCTGTAGCGTGCATTCCGCCGGAAAAGACCGCGGCATGGCCGCGGCTATATTTATGGGCGTTGACGTTCAGGACAGGCAGGTCCTCAATCCACAATCCGGGAGCATTTTCACGCGCCTGCGGATGAATAGTGTCCAGAACGCGATCCGGAATGCCAATATCCGCGACATGAAGAACACCGCATAAGGCCCTGCCCGGCTGCAACAAATGGCCGGGTTTCTTGCGGAAGAATGTCACCGTCGCCCGCGCCTTGACGGCCACGCCCAGTATCTGCCCGCTGGCGCCCGACACACCGCTTGGCAGATCGACGGCGACAACCGGAATGTCTGATGCGTTGATGGCGTCGATGGCCACGCCTTCTGCGCCTTGAATATCGCGCGTCAGTCCCGCGCCATAAATGGCGTCAATGACGCCCGTAAAACTCGCGGGTGAAAATTCGTTGATGTTGCGCACCTCGCCCTTGTGAAACAGCGAAGCGCGAAGCGCATCGGTGCCCTTTCGCGGCGGTGCCACGCTAAAGCAGACCACTTCGAAACCCGCTTCCAGAAGATATTGTGCTGCGACATAACCGTCACCGCCATTATTGCCCGGTCCGCACAAAACCGCGACCGGTCCCTTGTTCGCGAACATGCGCCGTGCGACATCCGCAACGGCCCGTCCGGCCGCCAACATCAGGGAAAAGCCGTCTCGCACGCCATTATCCATGGTCCAGCGGTCCGCTGCGGCCATTTCATCGGGCGAAAGCAATTCCAACATCACGCACCTGTTTCGTAAGACGGATTTTGCGGTGATTAAACACGCGCCACTGGGCTTTGTGCAAGAGAGCCTATATTTGTCGCAAATTGATTACTTTTTAATCATACATTCGGTATCGGGATCACTCTTCCACACCCCAGCGATAGGCACCGCCTTGCAAAGGTGCCGCCTTTAGTGCCACTCTGCTAAGGAAATGGAAGAGAAGAGAAAATTTTGCCTAAGTTTTTGAAACTGGCACGCTTCATGCTTCTCCTACAGTGAAACGGGCACAACGCTCATTTCTGAAGAAAAGCGGAGACCATTCTCTGATGAAAAAGATCGAAGCCATTATTAAGCCCTTCAAACTCGATGAAGTGAAGGAAGCCCTTCAGGAAGTCGGCTTGCAGGGTATTACTGTCATCGAAGCCAAGGGCTTTGGACGACAGAAAGGTCATACCGAGCTTTACCGCGGCGCCGAATATGTCGTCGACTTTCTTCCCAAGGTGAAAGTCGAAGTCATTGTAGCGGATGAAACCGTCGACAACGCGATTGAAGCCATCCGCAAGGCAGCCCAGACGGGCCGCATCGGCGACGGCAAGATTTTCGTCTCCAACATTGAAGAAGTCATTCGCATCCGCACCGGTGAATCCGGCGTGGACGCCATCTGATTGACATCAGCCTACCTATCCTTCGTCGTGCAAACAGGGAATTAAAATGACGACCGCCAACGATATTCTGAAACAGATCAAAGACAACGACATCAAGTTTGTGGACCTTCGCTTCACCGACCCGAAGGGCAAGCTCCAGCACGTCACGATGGATATCGGCCTTGTTGACGAAGAAATGTTCGTTGACGGTGTCATGTTCGACGGCTCGTCGATCGCCGGCTGGAAGGCCATCAACGAATCCGACATGGTTCTGATGCCCGATCCGACGACGGCTCATATCGACCCGTTCTTCGCCCAGTCCACGCTGGTCATTCTTTGCGACATTCTCGAGCCGATCTCGGGCGAAGCCTACAGCCGCGATCCGCGCACGACCGCAAAAAAGGCGGAAGCCTACATGAAGTCGCTCGGTATCGGCGACACGGTCTATGTCGGCCCGGAAGCCGAATTCTTCGTCTTCGACGACGTGAAGTACAAGGCTGACCCGTACAATACGGGCTTCAAGCTCGACTCGACCGAACTGCCGTCCAACGACGACACCGACTATGAAACCGGCAACCTCGGTCACCGTCCGCGCGTCAAGGGCGGCTATTTCCCGGTTCCGCCGATCGACAGCTGCCAGGACATGCGTTCCGAAATGCTCACCGTTCTGACGGAAATGGGCGTAACGGTTGAAAAGCATCACCACGAAGTGGCATCGGCTCAGCACGAACTCGGCGTCAAGTTCGACTCGCTCGTTCGCAACGCCGACAAGATGCAGATCTACAAGTATGTCGTGCATCAGGTTGCCAATGCCTATGGCAAGACCGCAACCTTCATGCCAAAGCCGATTTTCGGCGATAACGGCTCGGGCATGCACGTTCACTTCTCGATCTGGAAAGACGGCAAGCCGACCTTTGCTGGCAATGAATATGCCGGTCTGTCGGAAAACTGCCTGTTCTTCATCGGCGGCGTCATCAAGCACGCCAAGGCTGTGAACGCATTCACCAACCCGTCGACCAACTCCTACAAGCGTCTGGTTCCGGGCTATGAAGCTCCGGTTCTGCTGGCCTACTCGGCACGCAACCGTTCGGCTTCCTGCCGTATTCCTTTCGGCTCCTCGCCGAAGTCGAAGCGCCTTGAAGTTCGCTTCCCGGATCCGGCTGCCAACCCGTATCTCGCCTTCGCATCCCTGCTGATGGCTGGCCTCGACGGCATCAAGAACAAGATCCATCCTGGCCAGGCCATGGACAAGGATCTGTACGACCTGCCTGCAAAGGAACTCAAGAAGATCCCGACCGTTTGCGGCTCGCTTCGTGAAGCGCTCCAGTCGCTCGACAAGGATCGCGAATTCCTGAAGGCCGGTGGCGTGTTCACCGACGACCAGATCGACTCGTTCATCGAGCTGAAGATGGCCGAAGTGATGCGTTTCGAAATGACCCCGCATCCGGTCGAATTCGACATGTACTACTCGGTCTAATCCATGGGTAAGCGGGGGCGCTTGCGCTCCCGCAACTCCAAGAGTTACCGAGGGGAACGACGCGTTTTTAAAAACGCGCGAAAGAAAACCCGGCTTCATGGCCGGGTTTTCTTTTTGTTATCAGTGCTTTGGATAAGCTATCTAAGAAATGGGTTCAGAGCGCCTTGAGTATACGCGCCGCGATCATCATTTCGACTTCGCGTGCCTTACGCCGCGCCGCAGCTTCGGCGTCTTCGCCCCACTGCTCAGTCGTCCAGTCTTCATCAATATGCGCCAGCGACCAGCCGTCTTCGGCGGACACTTCGTCCTTGGCAATAGCCAGCGCAATGATGGCCGAACCGGTCAGGGTCGTCATCGTGTGAAGCGAGGCGAGCGCAATCGGATCGTTGAAAGCAGACAGATGAATGCCAAATGCCGTGATCGCCTCACGCGGCTGCTCGACATGCATGACACCTTCGGCGAGCGCAAAACGGGCGCCAAGTGTTTCCGCCCAGTCGATCAGTGGGTCCCAACGCGCTGTCTGGCGGGAAACGAGTTCCTGTGGTGCGTCGGCGCGATAGCACAGCAAGTCCGTGCCTGCGAAACGTAACACATCCTCAAGCACCGCCTGCGGGTCTTGTGCAATACCGTCAATGGCGGTGTTCACAAGCCGGGTGGCAGGCATTTTGCCCGGATCGATGACCTTTTCCTGCGCGCGAAACTCTTCAGCGACGATTTCTGCTGCAGCAACCGTCGGCAGTAGCAGAAGGCTGCGCGCGGGCGTCTTCACGGGGCGACCATCAAGATGAACCGCAAAGCCACCATCGACTTCGGCGACATCCACCCGCTCATAAAAGCGTTTCGGCAGCTGCGCCTGCATCAGCTTCTGGGCCCGAATGATGGGATTCTCGTCGGAAAGCTGCTTACCAGCTTCAAGATCGCTCAAAGTATCACGCATGGGTCTTTCCAATTTTTAAAGCGTATCCATTGCTTTCAGCAGCGGATGAAGGTCGTGCGGCGTGCTCAATATGTGCTGTGCACCGGCTTCGACAAGCGCCTGTCGGTCATGATAGCCCCATGACACGCCTGCCGCCAAAGCGCCAGCCGAGCGGGCCATCTGCATATCGTAGATCGCATCGCCGATAACAATGGTTCGGTCGGGTTCTATCCCCATTTCCGCGCAGGATTCAAGCACCATCGCCGGATGGGGCTTGGACGGGCAGTCGTCCGCCGTGCGAATGACCAGAAAATGCTTCCCAATGCCGTGGCGTTCGAACACCGCATGAACGCCGCGACGCGACTTGCCCGTAACGATCCCCAAAAGCAGATCATCCCGCTCCCCAAGTTCCGTCAGAAGCGGCAGAATGCCATCATAAAGCGGTTCCTCAAAATCCGGCGCCTGTCGCAGGCGAATGAAATTTTCTTTATAGCGCTGCGTCAGCCAGTCGACTTGCTCGTCCGGTTCGCGCCCCAGCAACTGCGCTATGGCCAAAGGAAGCGACAGGCCGATGATCGAATGCGTCTCGGCCTGCTGTGGCGGCGTCAGCCCTGCATCGGCAAAGCTTTCCGCCATGCAGCGATGAATGAAGTCACCGCTATCCACCAGAGTGCCGTCGCAATCGAAAAGAACGAGTTTCATCGTGCTGTTGCCGCCTTTGCCGGTCGATTGATTATGATCAGGCCGAGGCCAATCAGGACCATGGCTGCGAATATCTTCCAGCTCAATGCTTCACCCAGAACGATGCCGCTTAGCAATACGCCAAAGGCCGGCGTGAGAAAGGCGAAATTGGAGAGTTTCGAGGCCGGATAGCGGTTCACCATCCAGAACCAGAGCGGATAGGTGAATGCAACCACGAAGAAGGACTGAAACAGCAGCGAGATCACCGAAAGAACATTCGGATCGCGAACGAGCGGACCGGCGAAGCCGATGAACGGCAACGGAACCAAAGCGGCAACGACAAGCTGGTACAGCAGGATTTTCTCCGGAACGGCATAAGCAAGCTTGCTGCGCTTGATGACCAGTGTGGTCAGCCCCCAGAGAATACCTGAAACGAGCGCCAGAAGATCGCCATAGAACGCATATGGCCCCGGTCGGCTGACGTGGTCGGAAAAGACGATGAACACGCCGAGAAAAGCCACGCACATGCCGACAAAGGCACGGACAGACATGCGTTCGCCGAGCAGGAAATGACTGCCGATTGCCACCCAGAACGGCATGACATTCATCATCAGGGTCACGCGGCTGACATTTGTCAGGTCCATCGAGATGAAAATCAGCACAAACTCAGTGCCGAAAAGCAATCCTGCAAGGATGCCGGGCAGCAGAGTCCCGTCTTTCCTGAACAGCGGAATGCGCCGCCAGAAACACCAGAGAAACACGCATATCCCGCCCAAAACCGAACGGGCGGAAGCCATCAGCATCGGGTTAAAACCCTGATTGCCGATCTTCACAGCAACCTGATTGAGCCCCCAGCTGAACATGATGAAGATGACCAGAGCAATGGCCAGCCCATCGAAAGAAGCCCGGCCTTGCGCCGTCCCCCCATTTTCCCCTGCCATTTCACTTCTTCTTTATGTTGTCAGTCTTCCGCACTGTCCTCGTCGAAGCCGAGCAGGTTCCACGACTGCACCATATGCGGCGGCAACGGTGCGGTCACGTCGATCACACCACCCGATGGGTTGGGGATGCGGATGCGACGCGCATGCAGATGCAGACGCTTCTGAATGCCGCCGGGGAACTCCCAGTTCTGGTCGGCTTCGAAATATTTTGGGTCGCCGATGATCGGATGACCGATATAGGCGGCATGGACGCGAAGCTGGTGCGTGCGGCCCGTATAAGGCTCCATTTCCAGCCAGGTCAGATTGTTGCCCGCCTTTTCGATGATGCGGTAATAGGAAACCGCATGATCGGAATCCGGCTCACCGTGCTGGCAAACGCGCATCTTGTCGCCATCGGGCGTCTGTTCCTTGACCAGCCATGTCGAAATCTTGTCTTCGCGCTTGCGTGGAACGCCCTTCACCAGAGCCCAGTAGGTCTTTTTCGTGTCACGCTCGCGAAATGCGGCGGTCAAAGCCTGTGCAGCGCCACGTGTGCGGGCAACGACCAGCACACCAGACGTATCGCGGTCGATGCGGTGCACCAGACGCGGCTTCTCGCCTCTTTTATTGCGCCAGGCTTCCAGCATGCCGTCAACATGACGCGTCAATCCCGAACCGCCCTGCACGGCCAGACCGGCGGGCTTGTTGAAGACAAACACTTTCGGGTCTTCATAAATCAGCATTTGCGAAAGAACGTCGCCGTCCTGCTGGCTGCGGATGGTGCGCGCCGTGACCGGACCGGACGCCTTTTCGTCGACGCCGAGCGGCGGAATACGAACCATCTGGTTCGCCTGAAGACGCGTATCAGCCTTGGCGCGACCGCCATCGACGCGAACCTGACCGGAACGCAGCAGTTTTTGCAGATGACCGAAGCCCAGCCCAGGAAAGTGAACCTTGAACCAGCGATCAAGACGCATGCCCGCCTCGCTCGTATCCACAATCTTCTGTTCAACGCCTGCCATGGAAAAACCCGATCAATATCTTTCTGAGGCGCGACCGCGCGCGCCAACTTGTTAATCCTGTCAATAGACGTGAGTTTCCCCGATTGCTAGTGCAATTCCGGAAAACTGCGATTTGACGCCTTTCAGGCCACTTGCGCCCAATATTGGACGAAAAAGGCCAGAATCTTCACAGTCAGTTACATACGTTTTTAATTTATGGTCGGTTCTGACACCCAATAGCCACTTCTTCCCGACATTAGATATTGATAGAACAGTGGGGTCGTACCATTTAGCCCCGTAAATAGAACGAGCGGGAGTGCGAAAGTGTCATTGCTCAAAATATACTGGCGAGCCATGGAATATCTTGCGGTTGAGAAAGCCGCAACGATATCGATGTGTGTTGCGAGTGTCCTCGTTGCCCTTGTTACGCTGGCCGAACCGATCCTGTTCGGTCAGGTCATTCAGGCTATCTCGGATAAGGGGGATATCATTTCCCCTCTATCGATGTGGGCCGCGCTTGGCGTCTTCAACATCATCGCAGCCGTTTTCGTGGCGCGTGGTGCGGATAGGCTTGCGCATCGCCGCCGTCTGGGCGTGATGATCGACTCCTATGAGCGCCTGATCACCATGCCCCTCGCCTGGCATCAGAAACGCGGCACGTCCAATGCCCTGCACACGCTGATCCGCGCAACGGACTCGCTCTTCACGCTCTGGCTTGAATTCATGCGTCAGCACCTGACCACGGTTGTGGCACTGGCGACGCTTATTCCGGTCGCCATGAACATGGACATGCGTATGTCGCTCGTCCTGATCGTGCTCGGCGTGATCTATGTCATGATCGGTCAGCTGGTCATGCGCAAGACCAAGGACGGCCAGATGGCTGTCGAAAAGCACCATCACAAGCTGTTCGAGCATGTCAGCGATACGATCAGCAATGTTTCGGTCGTGCAGAGCTATAATCGCATTGCCTCTGAAACGCAGGCGCTGCGCGACTATGCGCGCAATCTGGAAAAGGCACAGTTTCCGGTTCTCAACTGGTGGGCACTCGCCAGTGGTTTGAACCGCATGGCTTCGACCTTTTCTATGGTGGTCGTGCTGGTTCTCGGCGCTTATTTCGTGACCAAAGGCCAGATGCGCGTTGGCGACGTGATTGCCTTTATCGGCTTCGCACAGCTGATGATCGGCCGTCTCGACCAGATCAGCGCCTTCATCAACCAGACCGTGACGGCACGCGCCAAGCTCGAAGAATTCTTCGAAATGGAAGATGCGACTGCCGACCGTCAGGAACCGCAGAATGTGGCCGATCTGGAAAACGTCAAGGGCGACATCATTTTCGACAATGTCACCTTTGAATTCCCGAATTCGGGTCAGGGCGTCTATGACGTTTCCTTCGAGGTGAAGCCCGGCCAGACCGTCGCCATCGTTGGCCCGACCGGTGCAGGCAAGACCACGCTGATCAATATTCTCCAGCGTGTGTTCGATCCGGCTGCTGGTCGCGTGCTGATCGACGGTGTCGATACGCGCACTGTCAGCCGGCGCTCGCTGCGTCATGCGATTGCCACCGTGTTTCAGGATGCCGGTCTCTTCAACCGTACCGTCGAGGAAAATATCCGCGTCGGTCGTGAAAACGCCTCGCATGAAGAAGTCCATGCCGCAGCCAAGGCTGCCGCAGCCCACGACTTCGTTCTTGCCAAGGCCAATGGTTACGACACGGTCGTCGGCGAACGCGGTTCGCAGCTTTCGGGTGGTGAACGCCAGCGTCTGGCAATTGCCCGCGCGATCCTGAAGGATTCTCCGATCCTCGTGCTCGACGAAGCGACTAGCGCGCTCGACGTCGAGACCGAAGAAAAGGTGAAGCAGGCTGTGGACGATCTGAGCCAGAATCGCACTACCTTCATCATCGCGCACCGCCTGTCGACGGTTCGCTCGGCGGATCAGGTTCTGTTCATGGACAAGGGCCATCTGGTCGAACGCGGCAGCTTTGACGAGCTCGCAGCCCGTGGCGGTCGTTTCTCCGACCTGCTCCGTGCCGGTGGCCTGGCTCTCGAAGACAAGCAGACCACCAAGAAGTCCGCAGAGGGCAGCGCTGAAGGCACCCCGGAAGGCAGCAATGTGATGCCCTTCCCGGCCCGCGCCTGATTGCGCACCACACGAAACAAAAAGCCCGGCAGAGATGCCGGGCTTTTTTGTTTAGAGCGGGATTTCAAACCGGAGCCCGTCATAGCCGGGCTCAACATTATCGGGCGTTTCACGCAGCACTGTCTCGTAGTCGAGCGGCACATGCATATGCGTGAGAATTGCCCGCTTGGGCGCAAATAGCTCAATCCATTCCAGCGCCTGCTCAAGCGAGAAATGGCTCGGATGCGGGCGATATTGCAAAGCGCCGAGGATCAGCACATCCGCATGTCGGACATAACGCAGGCTCTCGTCCGGGAATGCGCTGACATCCGTGCAATAGACGACATTGCCGATGCGGAAGCCAAGCGACTCGATATCGCCATGGATCTGACGGAATGGTTCGAACCGTATTTCACCGCCTGCACCGTCGATGGTGAAGGGTGTTTCAGCTGCAATATCATGCATGCTCAAGATCGGCGGATAGCTTGAGCCCGCCGGTGTCTCGAAGCAATAGCCGAAGGCATCATAAAGCCGGTTGCGCGTGAAGCGATTGGCATAGACATCCATCAGGCGACGATTATCCACCACATAGGTGCGCAGATCGTCGATCCCGTGAATATGGTCGGCATGCGGATGGGTATAGACCGCCGCATCAAGCGAATGCACGCTGGCATTGATCATCTGCGTGCGGAAATCCGGCCCCGTATCGATCACCACTGTCGTATAGTGGCCGTTCGCATTGAAACGCTCCACCAGCAGTGACGTACGGGTGCGACGGTTTTTCGGGTTTTCCGGATCGCAATTACCCCAATCGCCATTGATGCGCGGCACGCCGGGCGACGAACCGCAGCCCAGAACCGTGAAACGCAGGCAATTTCGGGGAGAAGTCACGCTCAAACTTCCTCTGAAGGCCGAGGCATCTTGGAGAACAGCCTGAACACGTTGTCGCTCGTGATACGGGCGATTTCGTCATTGCTCACGCCAATCGTATCGGCCAGCATGGCAGCGGTGTGCTGCACGAAAGACGGTTCGTTGCGCTTGCCGCGATGCGGCAGCGGGGCGAGGAACGGCGCATCCGTTTCCACCAGCAGGCGGTCACGCGGAACGATGGTGGCTATTTCACGAATTTCCGGCGAGTTCTTGAAAGTCAGAATGCCGGAAAAGGAAACATAACCGCCCAGTTCAATGCCTTTTTCAGCCAGTGCCCGTCCGGAAGAAAAGCAATGGAGAATGAAAGGGAAAGCGCCCTTGGCCGTTTCCTGTTCCAGAACTTCGGCCATATCATCGTCTGCACTGCGTGCATGGATGACAAGCGGCAGCTGCGTCCGGCGCGCGGCTTCGATGTGAACGAGAAACCCCTGACGCTGCGCTTCGGGCGGAGCGTAGTCGTAGTGATAATCGAGACCCGCCTCGCCTATGGCGACAACCTTCGGATGGTCCGCAAGGCGCACAAGATCGTCAGCCGTAATGTCCAGTTCTTCATGCGCGTTGTTCGGATGAGTACCGACCGAGCAATAGACAGACTCATAGGCCTCCGCGATGGCGCGGATCGTATCGAATTTGCGAACGCGCGTGGAGATCGTCACCATGCGCTTGATCCCGGCATCGAGCGCGCGCTGTACAACAGCATCGCGCTCCGGCTCGAAATCGGCAAAGTCGAGGTGACAATGGCTATCGACAAGCATCATCGCACTCAGTTCTGCTCTTCTGTTTCCACATAGCGCGGGAAAACCGGCTGCGGGGCTGGCAGATCGGCACCGCCGACAAGCTGGCTTGCTGCCACGTCAGTGAACTGACGCTTGTCGGCAGGGACCGCCAGAATGTCGAGCAGCTTTTCTGCCGATTGCGGGATGAAAGGCTGCACCATGATGCCGACACGGCGAATGACTTCTGCCGTCACATAGAGCACGGTACCCATGCGCGCCGGATCGGTCTTGCGCAGCGCCCAAGGCTCCTGACCCGCGAAATAGCGGTTGGCTTCCGCGACTACAGCGAAGATCGCGCCAAGCGCCAGATGCAGCGCCTGATCGTCCATGGCTTTACGCGCCGTTTCCAGCGCTGCATCAGCCTGATCGAGAATGGCCTTGTCGGCATCCGAGAATTCGCCCGGCTGCGGAACCTTGCCTTCGCAATTCTTGGCGATCATCGACAGTGAACGCTGCGCCAGATTGCCAAGATCGTTAGCGAGATCGGCATTGGTGCGGTTGACGATAGCATCATGGCTGTAGCTGCCGTCCTGACCGAACGGCACTTCGCGCATCAGGAAGTAGCGCAGCTGATCCAGACCGTAACGCTCGACCAGACCGAACGGATCGATGACGTTGCCGAGCGACTTCGACATTTTCTCGCCGCGGTTGAACAGGAAGCCGTGTGCAAAAACGCGCTTTGGCAGCGGAATACCTGCCGACATCAGGAATGCAGGCCAGTAGACCGCATGGAAACGCGAAATGTCCTTGCCGATGATATGCGCATCGGCTGGCCAATAAGCCCACTTGTCGCTGGTCGTATCGGGATACCCAAGCGCCGTGATGTAGTTTGTCAGCGCATCGACCCAGACATACATGACGTGCTTTTCGTCGCCCGGCACCGGAATGCCCCAATCGAAAGTGGTGCGCGAAATCGACAGGTCCTTCAGACCGGACTTCACGAAGCTCACAATTTCATTGCGGCGTTCGGCAGGCATGATGAAGCCCGGATTCTTTTCATAAAGCTCGAGCAGCTTGTCCTGATATTGCGAAAGACGGAAGAAATAGCTTTCCTCTTCAACCCACTCGACAGGCGTGCCTTGTGGACCGTAGCGAACATTATCCGCACGGACTTCGGTTTCTTCCTCGCCATAATAGGCTTCGTCGCGAACCGAGTACCAGCCCGCATAGCCCCCCTTGTAGATGTCGCCATTGGCAGCCATTGCCTGCCAGATGGCCTGGCTGGCCTTGTAATGGCGCTCTTCAGAGGTGCGGATATAGTCGTCGTTCGAGCTGTTCAGCACCTCGGCCATGCGACGGAAAGCTTCAGTATTGCGGTCTGCAAGCTCGCGAGGCGTGATGCCTTCCTTGCGCGCGCTTTGCAGCATCTTGATACCATGCTCGTCCGTACCGGTCAGGAAATGCACATCCTTGCCGTTCAGGCGCTGAAAACGCGCCATCGCGTCGGTTGCAATCAGTTCATAAGCGTGACCGATATGCGGCTTGCCGTTAGGGTAAGCAATCGCGGTGGTGATATAGTATTTTTCGCGGCTCATTATGGACCCGGTCTTTCGATGTTTGAAAGCGCGCCTGACCGTTTGCGGGAACGATCACCAGACACACACAAGATAAAATCGTCGGCTGTGACATAAACCATGTGAGCGGTCATGTCACGCCACAGTGCAGCAAGTTGGGCTTATCTGGAGCTACGACCCGGCACCGGTGTGAAAAGCGCGATGCGTCTTCTCCAGCAGGATCACAACCGCTTGCTTGCGATCAAGATTATAGGTTTCGGCATCGACGATCTCGCGACCGAGGTCGCTCCAGAATCGTGACCACTGATCGGCCTCGCGTAATTGCCCCGCCTCAGCGCGCCTGCGCGCTTCAGCAGCGATGCGCTCCATCAGATGGTCGCGGAAGAGTTGATACTGTATTTCAGCCTCGCGACCGGTCAGCACACTGGCCAGCGCCTGTGCCTTGGGCAAATCGAAAGCTGGCCGTTCCAGTATCCCATCGACCGTGTCGGAAATCTCTATGCCGCCGTGCGCCACAAGCAGAAGGGCCTTGCGCACGCTGCCTTCCGCGCGTTCCAGCAGCGTCGGCGTGACACTTGCCGCGTCTAGTCCGATGTGTGCACCCACATGGGACAGTGCATCCTTCATGGCCACTTCGTCCAGCGGGCGCATCTGGATGCTCTGGCAGCGCGAGCGGATGGTCGGCAAAAGGCGACCGGATGAATGCGAAACCAGCACGAACAGCGCGCGTGCTGGCGGTTCTTCCAGCGTTTTCAAAAGCGCATTGGCCGCATTGCGGTTCATGTCATCGGCAGGATCAACAATAACGATACGCCATGCATGGTCCGAAGCGGTGCGTGTCAGAAAATGCGTGACGCGGCGGATTTCCTCGACCGTGATACCCGTGCGGAATTTGCCGGTCTTCTGATCGAATGGGCGGTTGATATGCAACACCGCCGGGTGCATTCCACCCGCAATCTGTCGCCAAAGCGGCCTTGCGAAATCCGGCGTGCCAATGTCTTCCGGCGCATTAGCCTGATCGCCATGGCTCAGCATGTGTCCTGCCAGATGGAAGGCCAGCGTCGCCTTGCCGATGCCCTGCTCGCCCTCAAGCAGCAACGCATGATGCATCCGGCCTTCGCGATAGGCCTGCGCCAGAAAGCGCGTCACCTCTCCGTGGCCGGTCAGATAATCGCTCGCGGACGGCTCCGGAATGCCTTCAATGGAATCATGCGCCTTGGGGACGTCGAGTTCGTCGATCACAACAGCCCCTTCTTTTTCAAGAGTTCACTGGCCAGTGCGCCGATATCCTCGGCGATTTCTTCCTGCGGTCGATCGGCCGCGACAACCTTGCAGCGCTCAGGCTCTGTTTCAGCAATGGCCAGAAATGCCTGACGGCGCGCCTCATGCACGGCAATATCTTCCTTTTCAAAACGATCCGCAGTCTCGTTCCCACGGCGTTTCCCTGCGCGAGAAAGCCCTTTTTCAGCGGGAATATCGAGAATGATCGTCATGTCAGGAACAGCACCGTCGATTGCAATGCGTTCAATCGCCGCCATATAGGTCCCATCGAGATTACCGGTCACACCCTGATAGGCGCGACTGGAATCGATGAAGCGATCACACAGCACAACACGCCCCTCGGCAAGCGCCGGGCGGATCAGCTGATCGACATGATCGGCGCGGGCCGCCGCAAACAACATCGCCTCCATAGCCGGGCCATAGCTTTCGGCATTGCCGCTCAGGATGACGTGCCGCACAGCCTCGGCACCCGGCGAACCGCCGGGCTCACGCGTAATGACGGGATTAAATCCGTTTGCGCGCAAATATTTGGCCAGCAAGGCGATCTGCGTCGACTTGCCTGCACCTTCGCCGCCTTCGAATGTGATGAATAATCCTGACACTCTGGCTTCCGCATTACGTTCTGAAAAGATTCAATCGCCACAAGAACTTGATTCAAGTTCATACCGGCCTTTGGCGGTCAGGTCGAGAATTTTGAGCACATCCCAAAAACTGTCTAAAGATATTTCCGCAACCAGCCGGTCGAGAGTTCAACCGCGCTGCTCCAGGCTCTCTGAGCAAGAGAGCCTTCTTCTACAGATTGCGCTGCATATAGCGGCACTTGCTGAACCATGTTGCCGTTGAGGTCAAATTCCAGAAGACCGATCTTGCTGTCCGCTTCAACCGGCGCATGCAGCGGTCCCTCATAAATGAACCGCGCTTTCAGCTTCTCCCGCCCCTCTTTTGGCAGCAGCAATTCGACATCATCTTTGACTTTCAGCGAAACGCTGGCCTGCGTGCCGCCAAAGACCTGCGCTTCACCGACAATATCGTTTGCCGAATAAAGACGCATATCGTCAAACGACGTCATGCCCCACTGAATGAGCTTTCTGGCTTCCTCTTCGCGTTCCTTGACGCTGGCAAGACCGCTCAATGCCAGAAACAGACGCCGCCCATTCTGCTGCGCCGATGCGACGAGAGCGTAGCCCGATGCTTCCGTATAACCGGTGCCCATGCCATCCGCGCCAACGTCCAGCCGCAACAGCGGATTGCGATTGCGCTGCGTGATGTTGTTCCAGGTAAAGGCTTCCTGCGAATAATATTTGTAGAAATCCGGGTGAGCCGAGTGAATATGGCGCGCAAGTTTGGCCAGATCATCCAACGTGACCGACTGTCCGTTTGCTGGCAAACCAGTCGAATTCACGAACACTGAATTGGAAAGACCAAGCTCCCTGGCGCGCTGGTTCATCCGCTCTGCGAAACTTTGCTCGCTTCCAGCCAGTCCTTCAGCCAGAACGATCGCACCATCGTTAGCCGACTGAACAATCAGCCCTTGAAGAAGGTCCGCGACGGTCGGTGACGACTTGATGCGGGCGAACATGGTGGATGTGCCCGATGGAGCGCCGCCGGTGCGCCATGCATTTTCACTGACCGTATAGGGCGTTTCGAGCGTCGTCTGGCCTTTTTCCAGCGCTTCAAACACCACTTCCGCCGTCATCAGCTTGGCAAGCGATGCGGGCGGGATTGGCGTTTCTGCACCTTTTGAGAGAAGCACAGTGCCGCTGCGATCATCGATCAGCAGGGCTTGCGGAGCCTTGACCACGAGCGACGTCTCAACTGGTGCAGCGACAGACACAAAAGACGTCAGAACGGCAGCGATTCCCACCGTTCCTGCTGCTAAAACCCCAGCAATTCTCGAATGAAGCCCCATGGAAATCCTGTCACGACCGCACTGAACGCAAGCTTACGCAACGAATTCGACCAAAATCAATCCTTCAAACCGCATCACTCAAATATGATGCGATTGAACCGCTCTTCGTGTCTGAATCAAAAAGCAAAAAGGCTTACGGCTTTAGATCAGACACTCAGTCCATGCGCACGACAAATGCGTTCGCTGCTCCAGCCTTCCAGGCTGCGCGCAGCAAGGCATCGTTACCGCCCTTTTCCGCAACGGCGGTCAGTTCATAGAACTCGCCCTTTTCAGTCGGCACCTTGGTGCGGCTGATTTTAGCTGTTTTCGGAAGTGCGCGCTGCATCTTTTCAGCAGCTTCAAGCGTGTCGAACAGGCCCAGCTCGACATATTCGCCGTGCTCTTCCGCGTTGCGGCGCTTCCATGCACTCGATATAGCGCTTGGCGTCAGGATGCTGCCATAAGTGCGCTCTTTGGTATAGGCGCTCGCGGCGATCCGGTCAGACGCATAACCAGCCAGTCCGTTGATATGACCGGCATTAGCCATACCAAAGCTGGAATTCGGCTTGCGCGACGGCGTCGGCACATTCGGCGGCAAAATCGGTGCGGGGCCGGAAGCATCACCATAAGCCGGATTGACCGAGAACGGCGATTCCTGCGGAACAGGCGCATAGCCTGGCATAGGCGCGCTTTGCGGGGCCATGGCGGGCATCGGAATGCGGGATTTCGGCGATGTAGGCGTCGGACCATTCATGGCCATCATCACGCCCGTTGCTGGCTGGCCGATCATGTCGCCGCCAGACGGACGGTAGGATGCCAACAGATAGGCGTCGTCGTTGCCTTCCAGCGGCGCGCGCCCGACATATTCGACTTTCACATTGGCGGTGCCGTGATGCTGGTAGTCGAGCATTTCCGCCGCCTTCTGCGACAGATCGATCACGCGGTTATATTCGTAAGGGCCGCGATCATTCACGCGAACAATGACGGAGCTGCCAGTGTCCATATTGGTCACGCGGGCATAGCTCGGCAGCGGCATGGTCGGATGCGCTGCGGTCAGATGCGCCATATCATAGACTTCGCCATTGGCGGTCAGACGGCCATGAAAGGCCTCGCCATACCAGGACGCACGGCCGACAGCCGTATAGTTCTTGTCTTCTTTCGGATAGTACCAGCGGCCCTTGACCTTGTAAGGCTGGCCCGTCTGATCGCGTCCGCCGCCGCGCGGCAAAGGCTTACCGGTGCCATAGGCAACACGGGGGCTGGCTTTCACGCCATATTTGGACTCAGCGAAATATTCCTTGGAGCGCTTGGGTTTAGGCTTGCCCTGTGGAGGCGTGGCGCAACCAGCAAGAGCAACGGCAATAGCCATGAAGGTCATCATGGCGACCGAGCCGCGTTTGTCACGCAACATCGCCGCCTTCTCGCTGACCGAAATTTTCAGCCCACGCTTCGAACTCATACGCCACACGCCCGTTACTCGACAGGCAGCCAAAAACGCTGGCTGCACTTTACATAAATCCAGTGATGTCACCGATTTATTGACGGATCATTAAAACTTTCAGAAAAGTTGTAATTTGAGTCGATACACGCACAAGATGATTAACGGTGCAGCGCGCCGCCTCCCTGAATTGTGGAACCAACCAGCCTCCCACAGAGTTGGAAACATACAACAAGGAGAACATCATGTTTCGAGCACTCATCCTGTGGCTTCTGGGCGTACCATTCATCCTCGTGCTGATTATCTGGTATTTTTTCTTCTAAAGACGGAACATTCGGAGGAGTATCCCGTTTTAGAAGTGGCTCTCTTGACCTCTGAGCCAGTCACCTAACGTCATGATTAGGCCCGCGCTTCATAGCTGCGGGCCCTTTTTTTGACTAACTTTCAGCCACTACGCGCCGATGGAGCCGGAATAAGGGCATTGATCGCCCGCCGATGCAGCTTGAAATGCGCCGGCGTCCAGGTGGAAAGCTCACCATCAGTATTGACCGCGCGCGGCTTCTTGGTGCGGATAATCACCTCTGTGGTGGGAAAAGCGCGCACATCATCCCATTTCGACTGTGTGCCTCGCCGCAAGCTTGGCAACAGCCGAAGCAAATGCCACCAGTGGTCGACTTCGAGGCTGTAGAAATCCAGCTTGCCGTCATCGATGGCAGCGTCCTTTTCAACGGCCATACCGCCACCGTAGAACTTGCCATTACCGACCGACACCTGCAGGGTTTTGATCTTTTCGGTGATGCCGTCATGTTCGAGATAGGCTGTAAACAGCTCTGAACGCATTAAAATGCGCGCTGCGACGATACCATAGCCGAGCTTGCCCCATTTCTTTTTCGCGTCCGCGCTCAACTGCTGCGCAAGTTCGGCGCTAAACCCGATGCTCGCCACATTGAAATAGAGATGACCATTCACCTCGCCCAGATCGATGGGATGAGTTTCATAAGCGACGAGCTGACGTGCCGCCTCAACCGGATCGGCTGGGATGCCTACAGTGCGGGCAAAATCATTGGCTGTACCAAGCGGCAAAATGGCAAGCGGCATGCCGGTCTCAATAAGCCCTTTTGCAGCCGCATTGAGTGAGCCGTCTCCGCCGCCAATGACGACCAGATCATGGTCCCTCTCGCGTGAGATGACATCCGAGATGGTTTCACCCTCGCGAGGTTGATGCTCGAACAACTCCAATCCGCCGCGCTCAAGTTCCGTTCTCATCATGCCGCCAAACCCCTTCCCGTTACGGGCATTAGGGTTCACGATCAGCAATGCGCGACGCTTGGTTGTCTTCGCCATGTAGTATCCGTCAATCGATTTCGCTCTTAGTCCGCACCTTGGAGAACCGCCGGGCGGGACTCCGTGTTCAGCAAATGGCGACAGATTGACGGATATCAATATGCGACAGCGCTAATTCTCGCGCCACGACAGCAGAGTTGAAGACGGTAACAGCGCGTGATCAAAAGCAAAGAGGCGGCACGAATGCCGCCTCTTTCACGAAGCCGTTCTTATTTGAAGCTCCCAGTTTCAATGCATCGGCATCGGACCGACAAAATCGGCATGGTCATCGCCGTTCAGATTGCTCTGCCAGTCCACGATGACCTTCTGTCCAACCCTGACATTGGGATGTGTATTCGGGAAAAGTTCGAAACTCTGACCATTATCCAATGTCACGACCTGGCTCGCGCGATCATAGGCCTTCAGTTTTCCGATAGTGAAATCTTCTGCGTGTGCCGCAAAGGCAAAAAGCGAAACACCTGCTGCGACAGCAGCCATAAGATGGTAACGCATCCTAGTCTTCCTCCAGACAGCGCAATCGAATTGCGCTCCTCCGATGGTCCGTCAACTCGCAGGTTTCTTCGATGATCCTATCTCCGAAGAACACCAATACCTGTCGGGCCGGGCCATACTTATAAATAAGACAAAATATTCTTATTTTCATGGCGCTTTCGATCAATAAGGATCACGGTCAATCACAGCTTTGCGACTGAAGGACAACTTTCTTCATGATGGATAGCGTTGCCGTGATCTTACAGATTGACGGGCTCGGCAAGAGAACATAGCTTGTTTCCCAGAGTGCAAAACTCTTCGATCTGATTGAGCCAGAATAGGCTTCAAGATACTGAAATATCTTGCAGATTGCGGGTATGATGTAATGGTAGCCTGTCAGCTTCCCAAGCTGAACGCGCGGGTTCGATTCCCGCTACCCGCTCCAGTTTTTGCCGCCACTCAAAACCAATTGCTGTCTTAACTTTGCCTGACCATCGGGGCTGACATATTTCGCGTCACACCCAATTTCTTTGTAGTATAATTATATATTATATTTCTAATAATAAACATTATAAAATTAAACCCAATTATTTGCGATGCAACCATTCCTCAACTCAATATATAATTTGACATTATTTAAGAACGAGATGGTTCATGCAAAAATTTTCCATTCTGGTTTCTGTTGTAACCAGAAATCGCCCTGCGATGCTGGGTACACTTTTAAAGTCATTGGAAAGCGTCATCGTGCCAGAACAGGCCGCTCTGCATTTTCTGGTCGTGGAGAACAACACGCGCAGAACGCTGGATGAACGGGTTGCTCGCTTTGAAGCGCGAATGCCGGAGCACGTTGTCCAGTATCAGCTGGAACAGCGGATCGGCATTTCGCATTCCCGCAATTGCGCGCTCAATCATGCCATCAGAAATGATCATGATTTTCTGGTCTTTATTGATGATGACGAGATTCCTGAACCTGACTGGCTGGTTGAGTTATTTGCAGAGCAGCAACGCGAGAAGCTGGATATTGTCGGCTCTCCCGTGCGCCCAATGCCTATAGATAGCAAATTGAACAACTGGCAGAAATTCGTCTGGTCCGGACTGGATCGGCTCGCCAGCCGTTCAGAGCGCAAATCACGCCTGAAATGGGAAGGCGGCATGGCTGATGGCATCAAGGTTGCCACCGGGAGCTGGATGGGCAGACTCGATTTTTTCCGCGAGACGGGCCTCAAATTCGATTCCTATTTCGGCCTGACGGGCGGCGAGGACTGGCATTTATGGGCGAAGGCGAAATCGCTTGGCGCGCGAACGGGTTGGGCGCCAGATGCGATCGTCTACGAAACCGTGCCGCTTTGCCGGTTGACGCTTTCCTATCATTTCCGCCGTAATCGCGATCACAATACGACGGAGTTCATTTCGAACTATAAGAAAAACCCGTCACGAGCGCTTGGAAAACTGCCTTCCCTGCTGGCAAGCCGCAGCTGGAAATTGCTGGTGTCCATATTGTCTATCCCCCTGAAGGGAGCACCTGCAGTACTTGCATCCGCAACGGCGCTTGGCGGCCTTGTCGGATTGCTGCGTGGCTGTGCAGGCAAGCAATCCCTGCATTACGCCAAGACGACCGGACATTGAGCGACTGAGCACTGCAAACGAAAAAGCCCCGCATAGCAGGGCTTTTTCGTACATGGATTTGTAACGACAATCAGTACCAGCCGACAGCGACCTGTGCTTCTTCGGACATGCGATCTGCAGTCCATGGCGGATCGAAGGTCATCGAAACTTCGACCATGGAAACGCCTTCAACTGCGCCAACAGCGTTTTCAACCCAGCCCGGCATTTCGCCAGCAACCGGGCAGCCGGGAGCTGTCAGTGTCATTTCGATCTTCACGGTACGGTCGTCTTCGATATCGATCTTGTAGACCAGACCGAGTTCGTAAATATCCGCCGGGATTTCCGGGTCGTACACGGTCTTCAGCGCCGCAATGATGTCGTCCGTCATGCGCAGGAGTTCTTCCTGCGGAATGGCGGAGGCAGAAAACACAGAGCCGCCCTCGGCTTTCGCCGTTTCATCGGCAGGCTTGGTTTCAGCCTGATCCTGAACTTTTTGTTCCATCTCGGTCATCCGAAAAACTTCCTCGCCTTTTCCAAGGCTTCCGCCAATGCATCCACTTCAGCGCGGGTATTGTACATGGCAAAGGATGCACGGCATGTAGAGGTGACGCCAAAGCGTTTCAAGAGGGGTTGCGCGCAATGCGTGCCCGCACGCACAGCGACCCCGGCCCTGTCGATCACCATCGACACATCATGCGCATGGATGCCTTCCAGCGCAAACGAGATGATCGCTCCCTTATCCGGCGCATGACCGAAAATGCGGAGCGAATTGATCTTGCCCAGCTGTTCGTGGGCGTAATCGCGTAAATCTTCCTCATGGGCGAGAATGGCGTGACGGCCAATCTTTTCCATATATTCAAGTGCTGCGCCGAGACCGATCGCCTGAACGATTGGCGGCGTACCAGCCTCAAACCGGTGCGGCGGATGATTGTAAGTCACGTTATCTTCCGTGACTTCCTCGATCATTTCGCCGCCGCCCTGGAAAGGACGCATCTTTTCCAGCATCTCGGCGCGTCCGTACAGAACGCCGATACCGGACGGGCCATAGACCTTGTGGCCGGTGAAAACATACCAGTCACAACCCAGATCCTGCACGTCGACCGGCAGATGCACTGCGCCCTGACTGCCATCGACCAGCACCGGAATGCCGCGCGCATGGGCAAGTTCAACGATCTTCTTGATCGGCGTCACAGTGCCGAGCGCATTCGACATATGCGTGATGGCGACCAGCTTGGTGCGGTCCGTCAGACGCTTCTCGAATTCCTCGATGTGGAAGATGCCTTCATCGTCCACCGGAGCGAAAACCAGCTTCGCGCCCTGACGTTCACGAATGAAATGCCATGGCACGATATTGGAGTGGTGCTCCATGATCGAGACCAGAATCTCGTCGCCCTCACCGATATGCGGCATGCCATAGCCATACGCGACCGTATTGATCGCTTCAGTAGCGTTCTTGGTGAAGACGATTTCATCGACTGAGCCAGCATTCAGAAAACGCCGAACGCTTTCGCGCGACTTTTCATAGGCATCGGTTGCGGCATTCGACAGGAAATGCAGGCCGCGATGAACATTCGCATATTCATTGGAATAGGCATGCGTCACGGCGTCAATGACGCTCTGCGGCTTCTGCGCCGAAGCGCCATTGTCGAGATAGACAAGCGGTTTGCCGTGTACTTCGCGCGACAGGATCGGGAAATCCCGGCGGATGGCTTCCACGTCATAGGCCGCAACAAGCGGATTCTTCTGGTCCATGATCGTACCTTTTGCCGTTCGGCAGGAAAGGACAGCGCGCACATCTGCGCGCTGTCTTATTCAATCAGGCCCGATTTACTCAGGCCCGATTTACTCAGGCATGAATGGCGAGCCAGTTGGACAGCACGGATTCCAGTGCGTCAACCAGCGTTTCGTCTTCCAGCTCTTCGATGATCTCGGCGATGAATGCCTTGATCAGCAGGCCACGCGCCTCATTTTCCGGAACACCGCGGGCCATCAGATAGAACAGATAGTCCTTGGAAAGCTCGGCAACCGTTGCACCGTGACCGCAGGCCACGTCATCCGCAAAGATTTCGAGTTCCGGCTTGGCATCGAACTCGCCCTCATCCGAAAGCAAGAGCGTGTTGCAGGCCATGCGCGCATCGGTCTTCTGGGCGATCTGCGCAACGCGGATCATGCCCTGGAAAACGCCGCGCGCGCGGTCCTTGACCACATTGCGGATGATCTGGGTCGAACGGGTGTTCTCCACCAGGTGACCGACAGTCATGGTAATGTCGGTGTGCGTGTCGTCGGCCAGAAGATTGAGGCCGCGAAGCTCGAAGTCGGAATCTTCACCCGTCACATTGACGTGCACTTCCTGACGAACCAGCTTGCCGCCCGCATTGACGATGTAGAGCGTGAGCTTGGACCCCTTGCCGATCGTCGCATTGAACTGCGAAAGCTGTGTCGCCTGGCCGAAATCGCGCAGGATGACCCAAAGGACTTCTGCACCGTCACCAACCGAAACATGGCTCACCGACGTCGAGAAAGCATCGCCTTCGCCGCCGTTCTGGCGTTCGATGATCGTTGCCTTGACATCGGAACCGATGCGAACCGGAAAGCGCGTATGGCCCTGCCCGGTCTTCTGGATGTTCTGGATTTCGAGAGGCTCTTCCAGCTCGGTGCCATCGGCAATCGAGATCATCCAGCCATCGCTGACATAGGCAGCGTTGATCTGGCCAATTGTATCGTCGGTGCCACGCGTCTTGAGCTGGAGGGCCAGCGAGCCATCGGCCAGCGCTTCACGAACCGGCGTCAGCGAAACGCCTTCAGGTGCCTTGGCGTCCAGCGCAACGCCATTGCTGGTGGCCAGAATGGTGGAACCGGCAAGCAATGCCGAAAGCGGCTGCGTACCCGCAGAGCTGTCGAATGCCGCAACGCCCTTCAAAAGCGTGCGAAAATCCGTGTAATGCCAGCTTTCAACGCGACGGGACGGCAGCCCGTTGGTCTTGAGCAGTTCAAGCGCCGTATCGCGTGCAACAACGACATCGCCATTACCGGACAAATTGCCGATAAGATCGCCAAAGCTGTCGATCAGCGCGCTTTCAGCAGGCGTCCTCGGCTTTGCGGTCTGAGTGGTCTGGATATTCATAATCCAATCCTCCTCAGGCTGCTTCGCCGATTACTTCGGCATAACCGTTTTCTTCCAGATGCAGTGCGAGGCTCTTGTCGCCAGACTTGATCACCTGGCCCTTGTAAAGCACGTGCACGCTATCGGGAACGATGTATTCGAGCAGACGCTGATAGTGGGTGATGACGATCACGGCGCGATCTGGCGAACGCAGCGCGTTGACGCCTTCCGAAACGATCTTCAGCGCGTCGATGTCTAGGCCGGAGTCGGTTTCGTCGAGCACGCAGAGGCTTGGCTCCAGAAGCTGCATCTGAAGAATTTCAGCACGCTTCTTTTCGCCGCCCGAGAAGCCGACATTGAGCGGGCGCTTGAGCATGTTCATGTCGATGTTAAGGCCGCCGGCGACGTCCTTCACGCGCTTGATGAATTCCGGAATCTTCAGTTCCGGCTCGCCGCGCGCCTTGCGCTGGCTGTTCATCGCAACCTTCAGGAACTCCATCGTGGCAACGCCCGGTATTTCCATCGGATATTGGAAGGCGAGGAAAATGCCCTTGGCCGCGCGTTCTGCCGGGTCGAGTTCGAGGATCGACTCGCCGTTATAGAGAATGTCGCCTTCGGTCACTTCGTAATCATCGCGACCAGCGAGGATGTAGGACAGCGTGGACTTGCCCGAACCGTTCGGACCCATGATCGCAGCCACTTCACCCTTGTTCACGGTGAGGTTCAGGCCACGGATGATCTCGGTATCCGTGTCGGCGATCTTTGCATGGAGGTTCTTGATCTCAAGCATGAATGTAAACCTTGTTCTAATGCCAGGAAAAGGCTGGCCAGAAAATCTGATGCGAGAAGGGAGGAATGCGTCGGTTAACCGACGCTACCCTCAAGCGAGATGCCGATAAGCTTCTGAGCTTCGACGGCGAACTCCATCGGCAGTTCCTGAATGACTTCCTTCACGAAGCCATTGACGATGAGAGCGATTGCCTCCTCTTCCGGAATGCCGCGCTGCATCACGTAGAACAGCTGGTCTTCGGAAATCTTGGAGGTGGTTGCCTCGTGCTCGAACTGCGCCGTAGCGTTCTTTGCTTCAATGTACGGCACCGTATGCGCGCCGCAATCGTTGCCGATCAGAAGCGAGTCGCACTGGGTGAAGTTGCGGGCATTCTCAGCCTTGCGATGGGCCGAAACCTGTCCGCGATAGGTGTTGTTCGACTTGCCAGCCGAAATACCCTTGGAAATGATGCGGCTCGACGTGTTCTTGCCGAGATGGATCATCTTGGTGCCCGAGTCGATCTGCTGATAACCGTTCGAAACGGCAATCGAGTAGAACTCGCCGCGCGAATTGTCGCCGCGCAGAATGCAGGACGGGTATTTCCAGGTGATGGCGGAACCGGTTTCAACCTGTGTCCAGGAGATCTTGGAATTGTCGCCACGGCAATCGCCACGCTTGGTGACGAAGTTGTAGATGCCGCCCTTGCCGCTGCTATCGCCCGGATACCAGTTCTGGACCGTCGAATATTTGATTTCGGCGTTTTCCATCGCAACCAGTTCAACCACGGCGGCGTGCAGCTGGTTTTCATCGCGCTGCGGCGCGGTGCAACCTTCCAGATAGGAAACATAGGCGCCTTCATCAGCGATGATGAGGGTGCGCTCGAACTGACCGGTGTTCTTCTCGTTGATACGGAAATAGGTCGAAAGTTCCATCGGGCAGCGAACGCCCTTCGGAACATAGACGAACGATCCATCCGTGAAGACAGCCGAATTCAGCGTCGCATAATAGTTGTCCGACACCGGAACGACCGAAGCCAGATATTTCTGGACCAGCTCCGGATGCTCGCGGATCGCTTCCGAAATCGAGCAGAAGATCACGCCCGCCTTGGACAGTTCTTCCTTGAAGGTGGTCACAACCGAAACGCTGTCGAACACGGCATCGACGGCCACGCGGCCGGATGCATAGACATTGTCGGAAGGATTGCCGTCTATTTCGCTCGGATCGCCTTGCTTGCGGACGCCGGCAAGAATTTCCTGCTCGCGCAGCGGAATGCCAAGCTTTTCGTAAGTTTTCAGAAGTTCCGGATCGACTTCGTCCAGCGACTTCGGGCCGCTCTGGTTCTTCGGGGCCGCGTAATAATAGGCGTCCTGGAAATCGATCTTCGGATAGTCGACACGCGCCCAGCTTGGCTCTTCCATGGTGAGCCAGCGTTCATAGGCCTTCAGACGCCATTCCAGCATCCATTCCGGCTCGTTCTTCTTGGCGGAGATGAAGCGAATGATGTCTTCGTTCAGGCCCTTGGGAGCCTTCTCTGCTTCGATCGTCGTTTCGAAGCCGTACTTGTACTGATCCACGTCAAGGCCGCGGACCTGATCAATGGTCTCCTGCACTGCAGGCATTGGCGTTCTCCATCCTCGTCGGGGTCAAGGCCCGACAGTTGCAAACGTCAAGGTGATATGTCTTGAACAATACCGCCTCAATATAGTGTGCGTGGCCCTTCTTTAAAACCTCTCTAAACTGAATTTCAAGCGCCGGTTTCAAATTTGCCCCTAAAAATGCCGATTAAAATGATCAACTTATTGAAACAGTCCGATGAAACGTATCGCAGGAAAAGCCAATACCGGCTTTGAAGCGTTGATTTTCCTTCAAAAACTCTGGCGTTCAGGCCGAGCAAAGGAATCATCGGCGCTCTTGCCGTCTGCGGGCTTGCTCATATGTAGTTCAGCATGGAAGGAAAACCATGATGAGCACCAGTGATCTGAAGGACTATGTGAAATTCCTCGAGCAGCAGGTGAATGATGAGGGCAAAACCATCGAACAGCTGAAGTTCTTTCAGAACGCCCACGACAAGTTTAATATTTCAAATGCCAGTGCTTCCTCCGATATCGCAGACGATATTGCCAAGCGGGAAGAGTTCAAAACCCGCTATGAAGGCTATATCGCAGCTGCGAAGAAGAAACTCGGCCTCGATTTTTAGATCGAGGCTTTTCTGGTGTGGCGTTCGACGATTGTGCGCAGGACCGCGAGAAACGCGTCGACCGAATCCGCATTGACATCCGGCTCCAGCGAAACACGGATCGCGCCGGGACCATCCTCATGGCCCATGGCCGCCAGCACGTGGCTAGGGCCGACCTTGCCTGACGAACAGGCCGAACCCGCCGAAAGCGCTATTCCGCCAAGGTCGAAGGCGATCTGAACCGTCTCCGCCTTCTGGCCATTGAGCGAGAAGAATGTCGTATTGGGCAAACGGCTGACCGACTTGCCGTGAATGACAGCGCCCGGTGCAATTTCTGCAATGCCCGCTTCCAGTCTGTCCCGCATATCGGAAGACCAGCCGCCTGCATCAAGCCGCTTTTTCGCAGTGGCGGCAGCCGCGTCAAAGCCTGCAATCAGCGGCAAAGCCTCTGTGCCCGCACGGTGGCCTTTTTCCTGGCCGCCGCCACGCACCAGCGCGCGCGGCATCATAAGGTCGGAAACGGCGATAACTGCGCCGACACCCTTCGGGCCGCCGATCTTATGGGACGAAACAATGAGATAATCGCCGCAATTGTCTGAAATATCGAGCGGAATACGCCCTGCGGCCTGAACGGCGTCCACCACATAGATGCCCCCCGCGGCCTTCACGATAGCAGCAATTTCCGCCACGGGCTGAATGACGCCGGTTTCGTTATTCGCAGCCTGCACGGCGACCAGCGGCAAGCCTTTGCTCTTGTCATGGGCAGCGAGCGTTTCCGTCAGCACATCCAGCCGTAGAATGCCGTTTTCATCGACAGGCAATGTGGTGACACTCTCCGCCGCAAACTGGCCGCCAGCGGTCATGCAAGGGTGTTCGGTCGCACTGACATAAAGATGCGAAAGACGCACCGGCGAACGGCCCATCATGTAATTCGGCGTCAAAAGCGTGGATGCAGCTTCAGTTGCGCCGGAGGTAAAGAAGACATGTTCGGGTTTGGCATTGACCAGCGATGCAACGTTGCGGCGGGCCGCTTCAACCAGCGCACGCGCAGCACGGCCCTCACGATGCACGGAGGACGGATTGCCCGTAATGCCCAAAGCCTCGATGACCGCATCACGCGCCTCATCGAGCAAAGGCGCACTGGCATTATAGTCCAGATACAGCCTCTTGCCGCTCCCGTTCACAGTCCCTATCTCCTAAATAACGTCAAGTATGGGCTTCGAGCGCAATTTCCTTGAATTTTCAATCCGGAAAAGCCTATTAAGCCATTACTGAGTGCTGAACTTCAGGTTCAGCCTGTCAAAATTTCAAATCGGTTCTAGAAGCGGCGTCCCCCAACGTCAAGTTCGCAGCTTCCGGTCCGGTCTTCCCGTTACAAGCGGAGTACACATGCCAGAAGTCATTTTTAACGGACCTGCCGGACGCCTCGAAGGCCGCTATCAGCCTTCCAAGGAAAAGAATGCGCCGATCGCGCTCATCCTGCACCCGCATCCGCAGTTCGGCGGCACGATGAACAACAAGATCGTCTACGATCTGTTCTACATGTTCCAGCAGCGCGGTTTTACGACACTGCGCTTCAACTTCCGCGGCATCGGTCGCAGCCAAGGCGAATTCGATCATGGCGCAGGCGAATTGTCTGATGCGGCGAGCGCGCTCGACTGGGTACAGGCCCTGCATCCGGATTCCAAGAATTGCTGGGTTGCCGGTTATTCCTTCGGTTCCTGGATTGGCATGCAGCTTCTGATGCGTCGTCCGGAAATCGAAGGCTTCATCTCGGTCGCGCCGCAGCCGAACACCTATGATTTCTCGTTCCTCGCGCCCTGCCCTTCGTCTGGTCTCATCATCCATGGTGATCAGGACAAGGTTGCACCGCCCAAGGACGTGCAGGCGCTGGTGGACAAGCTCAAGACCCAGAAGGGCATCACCATTACGCAGAACACAATTGAAGGCGCCAACCACTTCTTTGCGGGCCATGGCGACCAGCTGATCGAAGAATGCTCGGAGTATCTCGACCGCCGCCTGATGGGCGAACTGGTCGAAGCGCGTCCAAAGCGACTGCGCTAAGCAACGCTTCAGCCTCAGTCGCAAACCAGATTTATCTGGTCTTATCCGGCGGATCGCTCCGCCGGATTTTTTGTGCATAGTGTTTTCGTCAGGTCGATTCGTTTCTCAGCAGGTGCGCCATGCCGGTCTATGCTCTTCTCGCAATTGCCATCTGCTCTGAAGTTATCGGCACATTGAGCCTCAAGGCTTCGGACGGCTTTAGCCGCCTTGGCCCATCTGTCGTGGTGATCATCGCCTACGGACTGGCATTTTATTTCTTGTCTCTGACCTTGAAGACCATTCCCGTCGGCATCGCCTATGCTGTCTGGTCGGGGATCGGCGTCACACTGGTCGCACTGATTGGCTGGCTTGTCTTCGGCCAGAAGCTCGACTTTGCCGCCGTGGCTGGCATGGGACTGATCATCGCCGGTGTCATCGTGCTCAATCTGTTTTCAGGCACCGCACAGCACTGAACAGTCGAAGCTGTTGACGAAACCTGCGCAAATTACGTGTTTCCCCAGTCCTTGGGGAGTTTCCTTGTTTTTGGCGGTTGATTGGTGCTAAAGGCCAACTTATCACTTTGTTGTAAGCATCCGCTTACTCCAGTTTCAACTTCGCCTTATCAGTCAGGAAAAAGGAATGTCCGGTTTCAAATCCGATTTTCTTCGCACGCTTTCCGAGCGTGGCTTCATTCATCAAATCTCTGATGAAAGCGGCCTCGACGAATTGTTGGCCAAGGAAACCGTGACGGCTTATATCGGCTTCGACCCGACGGCACCAAGTCTGCACGCGGGCGGCCTTATCCAGATCATGATGCTGCATTGGTTCCAGCAGACCGGCCACAGGCCTGTCGCCCTGATGGGCGGCGGCACGGGCATGGTTGGCGATCCGTCCTTCAAGGACGAAGCACGCAAGCTGATGACCGAAGATACGATTGCCGAGAACATTGCCGGCATCAAGCGCGTCTTCGCGAACTACCTCACCTTCGGTGATGGCGCTACCGACGCGCTGATGGTGAACAATGCCGACTGGCTGCGCAACATCAATTACCTCGAATTCCTGCGCGACGTGGGCCGTCACTTCTCGGTCAATCGCATGCTGTCCTTCGATTCGGTGAAGACGCGCCTCGACCGTGAGCAGTCGCTGTCCTTCCTCGAATTCAACTACATGATCCTGCAGGCTTATGATTTTGTGGAGCTGAGCAAGCGCCATGATATCCGTCTGCAGATGGGCGGCTCCGATCAGTGGGGCAATATCATCAACGGTATCGACCTCGGCCACCGCATGGGGACGCCGCAGCTCTATGCCCTGACCTCCCCGCTGCTCACCACCGCGTCCGGCCAGAAGATGGGCAAGTCGCTGGGCGGCGCCATCTGGCTCAATGCGGAAATGCTAAGCGCCTATGACTTCTGGCAATACTGGCGCAACACCGAAGATGCCGACGTCGAGCGCTTCCTGAAGCTCTACACGACGCTTCCGATGGATGAGATCGCCAAGCTGGCAGCGCTCGAAGGCTCCGAGATCAACGAAGCGAAGAAGATTCTCGCGACTGAAATAACGGCTATTTTGCATGGCCGCGACGCAGCTGAGGAATCCGCCGAAACCGCCCGCAAGACCTTTGAAGATGGCGAACTGTCTGAAAATCTTCCGACGGTCGGCGTCCATAAGGCCACGCTCAATAGCGGCATCGGCATTCTGGCGCTGATGGTTCTGGCGGAACTCTGCACGACGAATGGCGAAGCACGTCGTCACGTCGAAGGCGGTGCTGTGCGTATCAATGACGAACCGGTCACCGATCCGCGCATGATGATCGATGCCGGTGCATTGAACGATCAGGGCATCATCAAGCTGTCGCTTGGCAAGAAGCGACACGTGCTTATCCGCCCAGCCTGATCTGGCTAGTCGATAGGAATTAAAATGAAGAAGCCGGGCTTATCGCCCGGCTTTTTTATGCTCGGTAGTTCCACACAGAACCGCTCTAGAATTCGAAGATCGAGCGGAAGATACCCGGTGCTATGATCGAAATCGGATTGACGATAACCTGTGGCTGCTTGGCGCTTCCCGAAAGCTTGTAGGTGATGCCGATCAGGCCGCGATCACGACCATTCCCCAGCAGCATGCCCACGATAGGCACTTCACCGAACAGGCGGTTCACGCCATAGGCTGGCATGAAGGTGCCGGTGATCGCCATATTGCCTTGCTTGTCGTAAAGCGTTCCCTGGAAGGTGGTCCCGACCGATGGCCCGCGCACCACGCCCTTCGACAGGTTGAGATAGCCATCACCCTTTTCAATCAGCGAGAAGCCGCGCTCGATATCGACGCGCGACACATCGATATCACGCTTTACCGCCTGATTGAGGCTCGCACCGCCGGTAGCAGGTGGGCTGGATACGAGCTTGGCCAGACGCGGCTCGTTGATGATCGCAAAATTGCGCGCATCAATCTGCCCGCGCAATGGACCATCGCCCTGTGCAGCAAGGCCAACCGTTATCTTGCCGCCGCGCATCTTGTCGTACAAGTCGAAGAAGCGCAGCACCGCGCCCGCATCGTTGGACTGGAGCGAAATCGAACGGGCGTCGCCCTGATCATTGTTGGTGGCGACGAATGACTGACCGGATGCGGTCTGGGCATTGACAGAAACGCCGGCAATGCGATTGCCGGAGCTTTCGTAGGAAATGGCAACATTGCGCAAGGATTCGCCGTTGAAGCCGCTGACTTCATCTACCTGTGCGCTCACGACCACGCGTGGTCCCTTGCTTTTGCCGCTGCTGCCCCTGCCGCCCAGATCCGACGCTTGCTTGATCAAAGCACGCGCGTCGAATTGCAATCCGCGCACAGTGACACGGTAGCCATTGGCGCCCTTGGTGGCTTTGACCGACAAATCGTCATTTCGATTGAGACGCAATTCGCTGAAATCGGCCGACTGGAAGTCGCCCTTGGCAATCGACAGATTGCCTTTCACACCGAAGGCATCACCTGTGAAGACCAGATTGGTGATATCGATCTTGCTCTTGTCGTCCGGGTTCTGGAAAAAATCAAAAGTCGCCTTGGCCGGAATGCCTGCGCCCTTGCGCCATCCAAGCCATGACAGGTCCACCTGCGTCTTGGCAAGATCGGCGGTGACGTGGCGTTTTCCGCCGTCTGCCATGCTAAGATCGACCGACATCGGCCCAGAAAAGACGGAATTGAGCCCCGGAAAGACCGCGTTGCGGGTCTTGTCGTCGATTTCCAGCCTGATCTTCTGATCGCGTTTCGCGGGGCCGGAGAGATCGACCGGCTCGACCATCGTCACCTTGCCCGGCACGCCGTCGAGCTTTGCATCCGCCGTGATGACAGCGGCAGTCTGGTCGACCTTGATCGTGCCTGTGGCGTTGCTGACATTCGAGCCGCCAACCGGCTTTGCAATATCGAGATTGTTGAAACCGATATCGGCATTCCATTTCAACGTACCGGGCGGCGGGTCCTTCGACACGGCGAAGCTAACCTTAACCTGCGCCTTGACATCACCTGAGACGTCTTCCGGCAGGAACGGCACGTTTTTCAACACATCAATCGGCTTTTTGCCGGCAATCTCGGCGATGGCGGATGCATCGCCCGAAACCGTAATATCGAGATCGGAAATAACCGGACGCTGCGGACCCCACGGAATGTTCAGCGTGCCGTTGGAAACATCCGCTCTTCTGTTGTTCGCCGTGTAGACGACGCCTTTAGGCAGCTTGATCGTCGTATGCGCGCCGCGAACGGTGATCACGCCATCCGCATCGCGAACTGGCGGCAATTCACCGACAACATCCAGACGCGTGTCGAATACCTTGAAATCACCCTTGATTTCATCGCCCGTGAGCGGTGGCGGCAGACCCGGACCGTTGAAGCGTCCCGCAGCCAGCGAAATGTCGATCTGGCTGTCTTTCAGCGTACCGCCATAGAGGTTTTTCAGCACCCATTCGCGGGCGCCGTCGGCCACATCGATTGGCCAGAGATGCTTGGCATCTGCCACCGGCATTTTCGGAATGCGCAGCATGAAGATCATTTCCGGCGAACCATTGCCGAAGGCCATGCCGCCCTGCCCGTAAAGCTGGCCATTCTCGGTCTGGACATCGAGATTGGCGAACTGCACGCGTAACTGGTTGGCGAGAAAACGACCGGATATGCGGGTCGCAAAGGAGAGCGGCTGTTCGGTCGATTCAGCAGGCATGCTTGTGGCAGAACTGGTCAGAACCTCGAAACGATAGGCCGGGCCGTCCTGATTGCCCGCATCTTCCGGTTCAGGACCAAATGCGCCGTTGAATTGCGCCTGTAGCCCGCCCAGTTGTAATTGCGATTGCTTGATCTCGATCTTGCGGCTGCCAACCTGATGCTCAAGGCTCAAAAGCGCGTGACCGCGAATATCCTCGACCCGGCCCATCTGCATGTCGATGCCATCGACGCCCAGATCGACGCCGAGGCGTTCTGGCTGATCAGATGTGGCCGCTGTACCGGAAAGCGTAATTTTCGCCTGACCGTCCAGTTCGAAATGCGCCGGGTTGATCCTGTTGTTCGCCATGACGGGCGTTACTTCAGGCGGCGAACCGAGCGTCACCGGAATATCATTGATGTTGAGCGTAAAGCCTTGAAGGCTGTTATCCGCCACATTGCGATCAATCTTGCCGTCAATCGCTATTCTCTTGCCCTGCCATAGCAGATCACCGGTAATGGCGATCTTTCCCTGATCTTCGACCAGTCTCGCGCTCTGGATATTGACGGACTGTTGCCCGTCGCCCGCATTAAAGCGGATCGTGCTGTTGAAAATGCTGATTGCACGCGTGTCTTGCTGGCGCAGAAGCTCCACACTCCTGCGCATAGCCGCGAAAATCTGCTCCGACACCGCATCGAAATCGACAATGCCGCGCTCATCATAAGGCAGAGATTTCCAGAAACCGTCGCCCTTGGCCTCCGGCATATCGAAAGTCACGCCCTCGACTTCGAGCTGCGCCACGCGAACCGAGCCAGTCAGCAACGGCAGAGGCGCCAGACCGAGGCGCACAGACCGGATTCCTTTGATTTCAACACCTTGCTTGGGATCAGCCACGGAAACATCGCGTGCTTCCATGGCAACATGGCTGTCCTGATCGAGCGACAATGCGGCGCTGCCAATCGATGCCGTTGCGCCATCGCCCAGCACCCCGATCAGAGCTTTCTGCGCCTCATTGCGCAAAAGCTCGCTGTTCACACCGCCACGGAGAATGAGAAAACCGGCACCGCCGATGAGAATGAGCAGAATGCAGATTGAAACGAAAGCATGGGAACAACGCGAAATAAAAGATCGTCCCGAGCGCGGCGGGCCGTCTGCGAGACCATCTGTGCCATCAGCGGCCAGACGCTCGATTCTGTCCATTTCCCGCTTACTGAAGCGGATTCGTTTCGGTTTCTCTGTCAATAACCCAGCCGGATATCAAGTGCTGCAATCGACGTTTGTTTCATAAAGTGAATCATGAAACAAACGTATGGAATTGATTTTACTCACCCTTTCCATCTGAGGCGGTGTCCACGGTTCACGCTTGCGTCCATTTTCCGACATTTCGCCAATCTGCGAAACGATGTGGTTTCCATGGTTGCACAAGCGTCACTCGAATGCGATAGCTCGGACTGTAACAGGTGATTTCCATGCTAATCCATAAAAGAAAGGCACAGATATGGCTCATCCCCAAGTTGGCGAAACGGCACCGGATTTCAGCTTGCCGTCAGATGGACTTTCGGGCGGCGGCCAACTCACCCTGTCATCGCTGAAAGGCAAGCCTGTTGTCCTGTATTTTTATCCAAAGGATGACACGTCCGGCTGCACCAAGGAAGCGATTGCCTTTTCACAATTGAAGCCGGAATTCGATAAGATCGGCGCACGCGTGATCGGCCTGTCGCCAGACAGCGCCACGAAACATGCCAAGTTTCGCAAAAAGCATGATCTGACCGTCGACCTCGTCGCAGACGAAGAGCGTACCGCGCTTGAAGCCTATGGCGTATGGGTCGAGAAAAGCATGTATGGCCGCAAATATATGGGCGTCGAGCGCACGACCTTTCTGATCGATGCTGCTGGCCGCATCGCCCGTGTCTGGAACAAGGTGAAAGTTGCCGGTCACGCTGAAGAGGTACTCGAAGCGGCGCGCGCGCTTTAAAGCGGTATCTGTTTCAGATGCGTGAGACAAAATCCCCAGAACAAACGCTGCGCGGCAATGCCATTCGTGCCATTGCCTCAGCCGATCTGAACGAAAAAGTGCGCCTCACCCGCGAGACAGCTGCACGCTGGTTTGGGCGCACACTTTCAGTGCGCAGCCCGCTTGATCCGCCTTTGCCGGATCGCCCGGGACGTCCGGACAAGCCGGAACTTGTGCCGCCGCGCATGATGAAGAAGCGCTCGCTCCATTCAGAACATGGCCGTATCGCGCTCATGCACGCGCTCGCGCATATTGAGCTGAATGCCATCGATCTGGCGCTGGATATCGTGGCGCGCTTTGCCGCCAAACCCATTCCACGCAGCTTTTTTGATGGCTGGATGAAGGTCGCCGATGACGAGGCCCGCCATTTCACCCTGCTGCGCAATCGCCTGAACGACCTTGGCGCGGACTATGGTGACATGCCCGCCCATGACGGGCTGTGGCAGTCGGCACACCAGACGCGCAACGATCTGGAGGCGCGGCTCGCCGTGGTTCCGCTCATACTGGAAGCACGCGGCCTTGATCTAACACCTTCGCTTCTGGAAAAGATGATCGAAACCGGCGACCACGAGACGGCGGCGATACTCGATGTCATCTACAATGATGAGAAGACCCATGTTGCGGTTGGTGCAAAATGGTTTCGCTTTTTCTGCGCTCGCAATCGCATCGACCCTATCGCCCGTTTTCAGGAACTGGTGCGAACGAATTTTCGAGGCGATCTCAAGCCGCCATTCAACGACCTGGCGCGTGCCGAAGCTGGTCTCACGCCATCCTTTTATCGCACTTTGTCTCCCGTCTCGATCTGAGGCTAATTCTGGCCCGCATGGCTGGCGCAAGCCAGAAATGCAAAGCTTTGTTAACCCTAATAAGTTGTAATCAAACTTAGGGAATCGGTGCGTTTTCTGAAACGTTCCGCCAAACTTCTGCGGTCCTTACCTTCATTCACCAGCTGAATTCAGGTTCCGGGCTGCTCTACTGAGGGGCATGCGGGTGCCATGACAAATAAGCGGGCGAAAACAACGGGAAAGACGGTCTTCGGCGAACGCAAGGAGCCGCCTGTCGTCATTATCGCTCGCGGCGAAAAAATCAGCCATTTTACCTTTCGCCCATGGATGGCCATCGCAGGCGGCGCTGCTTTTCTGGCGCTTTCAGCCGCCTATCTCGGCTCAACTGCCTATCTTGTGCTGCGCGATGATCTGATCAGTTCGGGTATTGCCCGGCAGGCCCGCAATCAGCAGCTTTATGAAGACCGCATCTCCTTGCTGCGCACGGAAGTGGACCGCATCACAAGCCGTCAGATGCTCGATCAGCAAGTCATGGAAAACAAGCTCGCCGAGTTGATGCAGCGCCAGCAGACGCTGAGCGCGCGCGACGGCAAGCTTGCACCTTTGCTGGAACGGGCCTCGAAGCTGCAGCCAATGCCGGATATGCCGACACAGGCAGCCCCCTTTGCCGAAGAACACAGCCAGCTTGTCCCGGACGAAGCGATTGGCGGACGGGATTTTCCCGGCATCGATCCGATCATAACCGGGCCAGTGCCCAAAGACATCAAGCCGGAACGTCGCGCTGATGCGGGTCCGCTGGGCTTGCGTCTTGCTGGCGGCATGTCGGGTGAATCCACGATCGAAACCTCCGACAAGCTACTCGCTACCATTAATCAGACCCTGCATCGCATTGAAAGCGAGCAGAACGGCAAGGTGCGCAATCTGGCCGATGCGGCTTCTGAAAAAGCCGACACCATCGTCGATACGCTGAATTCCGCAGGCTTACGCATCGAAACGTCGGACAGTGCGCATTCCGCCATGGGTGGTCCGCTGATCCCGATTTCAGCGCCGGGCACAGTCATCAACGATTTCGACATGCAGATTCGTAATCTTGATAGTGCGCTCGAGCGGCTCGACAGCGTTCGCAAGCAGATCAAGGCAATGCCGCTGGCAAACCCTGCCCCCGGCATGCCGGTGACAAGCCTTTTCGGATATCGCAGCGATCCGTTTTTCGGAAGTACAGCCTTTCATTCGGGCATCGATTTTCGCGCGGCCTATGGCCAGACGGTGAGAGCCACGGCAGCAGGAACAATCACAAAAGCCGGACGTTTCGGTGGCTATGGCAATATGGTCGAGATCGACCACGGCAATGGCTTTGCCACGCGCTTTGCGCATCTCTCGCAGGTTCTCGTCCACGATGGCCAGAAAATTGCGCGTGGCGCGGTCGTCGGACAGGCGGGCAGCACCGGGCGATCGACCGGTAGTCACCTTCACTATGAGGTTCGCGAGAATGGTCGCCCGGTCAACCCGGTCAATTTTCTCAAGGCTGGCAAGCAGATAGAGCCGCTTCTCTAATAACAGGTATAAAAAACCCGGCATTGAGGCCGGGTTTTTTATTCGGAGATTTTGAAGCGATATCAGTCGATATCGTCGATCATTTCGCCACCGCCCTGAATACGATGGGCAAGCGCTGCTTCCATGAAAGGCGTTACCGCGCCGTCCAGCACTTCCTGCGGATTGGTGCTTTCCACGCCGGTGCGCAGATCCTTCACCAACTGGTATGGCTGCAGAACGTAAGAACGAATCTGGTGCCCCCAGCCGATATCGGTCTTGGTGGCATTGGCTGCGTCGGTCGCTTCTTCGCGCTTCTTCAGCTCTTCCTCATACAAACGCGCGCGCAACATGGACCATGCTTTTTCACGGTTCTTGTGCTGCGAACGTTCCGCCTGACACTGCACCACAATACCGGTCGCGATATGCGTGATACGCACAGCGGAGTCGGTCGTGTTGACGTGCTGTCCGCCCGCACCCGATGCACGATAGGTATCGATGCGAACATCTGCTTCCGTCACCTGCACATCGATATTGTCATCGATCACCGGGTAAACCCAGATGCTGGCGAAGGACGTATGACGACGGGCGTTGGAGTCATAAGGCGAAATGCGGACCAGACGATGAACGCCTGATTCGGTTTTCATCATGCCGTATGAATTGTGCCCCTTGACGAGAATGGTCGCGGATTTGATACCCGCTTCTTCGCCTTCGTGCACTTCCATCACCTCGACCTTGCGGCCGTTGCGTTCCGCCCAGCGCGTATACATGCGCAGCAGCATCGACGCCCAGTCTTGGCTTTCCGTACCGCCGGCGCCGGCATGCACTTCGACATAGGTGTCGTTCGCATCGGCTTCGCCTGACAGAAGCATGTCGATCTGGCGACGATCAATCTCGACCTTGAGTTCGCGGATAGTTTTTTCCGCGTCCTCTATGATCGACTTGTCGCCTTCCTCTTCGCCCATGGCGATGAGTTCGATGCTGTCGTTCAATGTCTGGGTAAGCTGATTGATGCCGTTAATGCTGTCTTCCAGCTGCTGGCGCTCACGCATCAGCTTCTGGGCTTCCTGGGCATCATTCCAAAGTGTGGGATCTTCGGCTCTCTGGTTGAGATAGCCGAGACGTTTTATCGCCTGATCCCAGTCAAAGATGCCTCCTCAGCAGGCTTATGGCCTGCTTGATTTCGTCAACCAGCGTCTCGATTTCCGCGCGCATGGGCAAATCGTTCCTTCAGTAATTCGTATTTCGGTGGGAAAACCAAGCCGAACGCAAAGCCCGGCTCGTCATTTCCAGCATCGGACAGTCTGTCCAAGCGCCGCGGACCATAGTGACGACGCCCCGCTGTGTAAAGGGAAAAGCCCTTTATTCCAATCAGTAAAGTCCGCCCGAACCAGAGCTGATCGCGCGCGTGGCCTGCGGCGATTGCGGTGCGACAGGCGCGCCTTCGCGGAACGAATCCATACCGATGACCGAATAGCTGTCAGACGGTCCAGTGCCCGGCTTGAAGGCTTCCATGATGAGGTTCGGATCGCCCTGATTGGTGCGCATGCCGGTCTTGCGGTTGATCGCAATCAGCGTCATGCCTTCCGGCACGCGGAAGTCCACCTTGGGCGTTCCAGCCAGAGCCTGTTCCATGAACGACTTGAACACAGGTGCAGCAAGGCCGCCACCGGTGCCGCCACGTCCAAGCGAAGTCGGCGTGTCGTAGCCCATGAATACGCCGACCACGAGGTCAGGCGTAAAGCCGACGAACCATGCGTCCTTTTCGTCATTGGACGTACCGGTCTTGCCAGCCAGTGGACGGTCAAGGCTCTTCAGGATCTGCGCCGTACCACGCTGAACAACGCCTTCCATCATCGACGTGATCTGATAGGCGGTCATCGGATCCAGCACCTGATCGCGATTGTCGATCAGGGTTGGTTCTTCCTGATTGGCCCAATCCTGCGCATTGCAGCCTTCGCACTGGCGACCATCGTGCTTGAACACGGTCTTGCCGTAGCGATCCTGAATGCGGTCGATCATCGACGGGGTGATGCTCTGGCCGCCATTGGCGATAACCGAATAGGCTGTCACCATGCGCAGCACGGTGGTTTCACCAGCACCGAGCGACATGGAGAGAACCGGCAGCATCTTGTCGTAAACGCCGAAACGTTCAGCATATTCAGCGACAAGCTTCATGCCCATATCCTGCGCCAGACGCACGGTCATGACGTTACGCGACTGCTCGATACCGTAGCGAAGCGTAGACGGACCGGCGAACTTGCCGGAATAGTTTTTCGGAGCCCAGACGCCGAGCGAACCGCCCTGATTGACTTCCAGCGGACCGTCGAGAACCACGGATGCCGGCGTATAACCATTGTCGAGCGCTGCCGAATAGACGAACGGCTTGAACGAAGAACCGGGCTGGCGATAGGCCTGCGTTGCACGGTTGAATTCCGACTCCGCATAGGAGAAGCCGCCGACCATCGACAGAACACGGCCTGTATGCGGGTCCATGGCGACGAGCGCGCCTTCAAGCTTCGGCGGCTGCTGCAGCCGATAGCCGTTGCCTTCTTTCGCGACATAGATGATGTCGCCGGTGTTGAGCACGCCTTCAGGCGACTTCGCACTGCTGCGCTTGCCGCCAATATTGGTGACGCGCATTGCCCACTTCATGTCGTCGGCAGAGATAAAGGCGCGCTTGCGTTCCTTGCTGCGTGAACCGGTCGCTTCGACTTGCGGCTGAAGGCCGATATCGGCACCCGCAGCGGAAACATTGAGCACAATTGCAAGCTGCCATTCCGGAACATCCGAATAGGACTGCATGTCGCCAAAGGCCGTGCCCCAATCATTGCCGAGTTCGACATTTTTCAACGGACCGCGCCAGCCGCGCGCTTCGTCATAGCGCAGCAGAGCCGATTGCAGCGATTTGCGCGCTTCGGCCTGCAAGGTCGGATTCAGCGTTGTGCGGACGGACAGACCGCCTTCATAAAGGGCATCGACACCATATTTCTGGATGATCTGGCGACGCACTTCCTCGGTGAAATATTCCGATGCGAAGACGTAGTTTGTATCGCTGCGCGAGGTGACGCCGAGCGGTTGCTTCTTGGCGTCTTCCGCTTCCGCCGTCGTGATGTAGCCGTTTTCGGCCATACGATCGATCACCCAGTTGCGGCGCTCCAGAGCGCGGGCTGGCTGACGGAAGGGATGATAATTGTTCGGGCCTTTCGGGAGCGCCGCGAGATATGCGCTTTCAGCGATGTTCAGCTCGCCGACCGACTTGTCGAAATAGGTCAGCGCTGCGCTGGCGATACCATAAGAGCCAAGGCCGAAGAAAATTTCATTCAGGTAAAGTTCGAGAATGCGATCCTTCGAGTAGGCCTGCTCGATACGCATGGCCAGAATCGCTTCACGAATCTTGCGGTCATAGGTCTGGGTCGATGACAGAAGGAAGTTCTTCGCCACCTGCTGTGTAATGGTCGACGCCCCCATCGGACGGCGACCCGAGCCCATATTCTTGACATTGGTGAGAACGGCGCGTGCCAGACCGCCAAAATCGAGACCATGATGCTCGTAGAATGTCTTGTCTTCAGCGGAGATGAATGCAGCCTTGACCCGGTTCGGCACGGCCTGGATCGGCAGATACATGCGGCGTTCCCGCGCAAACTCTGCCATCAGGCTACCATCCGACGCGTGAACGCGGGTCATCACCGGGGGTTCGTATTTCGCGAGCACTTCGTAATCGGGCAAATCCTTGGAAAGGCTTCCCACGTAAAGGGCGACGCCGCCTGCCACCAGGAGCAACAGCACCGTTCCAATTCCGAAGAAATATCCGATAAGCCTTACCATATTCGCAGAATCCTGCCGTCAGATTAGTCCCATGATAAGCGTCAAAGCGCCAACCGCCAACCCACGAGCCTCGCAAGGTCTCATGATACTAAGGCTTAGTGACCACCAAATGCGTCAAACGCAAGATCGTTTGTCGGTTTTAACAGAATTAACGCCTTTACGCTCGGTCCCCGCACAAAAATACGACAAACTGTTGCATGCGTGCATCGTTATGGTGACCATCAACCTTTCGTTACAATAGCTGGTCGCCGTAATGTTTCGAACGACTTAATTGCCAAAGCAAGACGGTCAGCTAATTTTTTGCGCCATTCCGGATTGCTTATCAGTTTTTCGTCTTCTGCATTAGACAGATAACCGATCTCGATCAGCACTGAAGGCACGTCCGGCGCGCGCAGGACCTGAAACCCTGCGAAACGATGTGGATTGTTGATGAGATTCACCTGCCCCTGCAAATGGGTGATCACTTTTTCCGCAAAGCTCAGCGAGAATGTGTGGGTCTCCCGGCGAGTCAGATCGAGCAGGATATCGGCAACTTCTGGCATTTCATCCGGCGCAGCGCCCCCTAGATTGTCAGATTTGTTTTCACGCTCCGCCATTGCGCGCGCCACGGCATCGGACGCCTTGTCCGAAATCGTATAAACCGTCGCGCCGCGAATATCGTTTTGGTTGATCGTATCCGCGTGGATGGAGATGAACAGATCGGCCTCATGCTGGCGCGCAATGCGAACACGTTCGGATAGACGAAGATAGGTATCGTCGTCGCGTGTCATCAGGACCTGGATATTCTTTTCCTGCGCCAGACGGTCACGCAATTCGATACCAAAGGCCAGCGTCAGGTCTTTTTCCTTGATGCCGCTCAGGCTTTCGGCGCCGCTGTCGATGCCGCCGTGCCCCGGATCAATCATGACCGTGAAGGGGCGAGGCTCGTTTTTGCCCGCGTCCGGAGCTGTCGCCGATTTGCGCTCGGTGGAACTGGTAATTTCGGAGCGCCCTTGCAGTTGCGCCGCGAATTCGCGGTCGGAAGTTGCGACAATATCCGCAACGAGACGATAGCCCGATGCGCTTTCATTTTTCAAAACGCGAAGGTCTTCAACCTTGAAGGGGCCGCGCAAGGTCAGAATGAGGCGCGAACGCCCCTTCCCGGCCAATCCATAGCGGACATGAGAGACAAGACCCCGGGGTTCGACGCTCTTTTCATCGAAACCGAAACGGGTCTCGGGCAGTTCGACCACCAGACGATGCGGATTGTCGAAGAGACTCGTGGTCAGCGTCGGCTCATGGTCGAACATAACGACAATGCGGGTGCGCAGATCGTCGCCAGCCATGCGGAATGTGAGCGCCGTGAGCGGCTTGTCGTTCTGCTCGGCTGCCAGAGCGGCACCACTGTGAAAGAGACCAACAAAGAAAAACATCGCAAGCGCGAGCCATTGCCGCACGCCTGAAGAGATTGTCGTTGCTTTTTCACCGTTTCGAAAATGCATTCGCCACACGATCGACTAAAATTGAATTGGTGACACCAAATAGCGATGCCAGCGCGATTTATGTGCGCCTCAATGCGCGATTGTCCATCCGACCCGCCGCACGCAACTCTTCAAACTGTCGTACAGAACTACGGTTAACGAAGGATTTCCAGCCGCAATTGAGCCGCGAATATCACCTACACTCGGGTTACGACGAAATTGCGATGCGGATGTCAACTGATATTCGTACTTGTCATCATGCATCCGACGCCATAAAAGCTAATGCAGGTTACGGGTTAGCTGTCAGAATCGTTTGCCGGTTTTTAAATATGGCCGGAGAGAACGAGAGCGAGAACAGTGGTTTATACGCTCACAGTCCCGGTAGCCGGAACAGAATTCAGTGGAGATGTGGCTCCCCCGCCCTCCACTTTTGATTGGTCGATTGCGCATTGTTACGCGCTGTCGCCACCGCATCGAGCTTAAAGCCGGGTCTGGCTTCAGGATAGAACGGTGCGTGGATTTGAGAATTTAAGGTGTCCTTGTGCGCCCAGATGGACGCACGGCGCTTTAACGCTCGAGAAGAGCAACGAAATCGGCCCGGTCTCCGGGTCATATATTGAGGTCGTTTCGTTCGGAACAGCTATGGGTCTAGTAAGACTGACCATTGCAAGCCTGAAGACCGTGATCGCCACGAGGCCGTCGCGCGTACAGGCAACAGCTTATGTTCCGGCGAACCCAGAACCATCCGGCAGATGCAATACGGTTAGGTCGGCAGCCTTCAGGGCTTCGTCCGGCGCACGTGTTTTGCGTCTTCGCGCCGGCAGGAAAGACAATAATGTCCAACAAAATGCTCATCGATGCCTCCCACCCGGAGGAAACCCGCGTCATCGTCACGCGTGGCAACAAGATTGAAGAATTCGACTTCGAGTCGGAACACAAGAAGCAGCTGAAAGGCAATATTTACCTCGCGCGGGTCACGCGCGTCGAACCTTCGCTTCAGGCTGCGTTTGTGGAATATGGCGGCAACCGTCACGGTTTCCTCGCCTTTTCGGAAATCCATCCCGATTATTACCAGATTCCGGTCGCCGACCGTCTGGCTCTGCTTGAAGCGGAAGCCAAGGCGCAGCGCGCCGAAGACGACGATGACGACGAGCCGCGCGCCAAGAGCGAACGGTCTGGCGAGCGCTCGGGTGAACGGTCGAACGACCGCTCGCGCCGTAATCGCCGCCGCGGTGGTCGCGACAACCAGAACAAGGCGCAGGCCAGCACCTCGGATAACGGCCTGCCCGCAGCAGAGCCTGTCGGCCCTGGTTTCGTAAACTATGTACCGGGAACGCCTGCAAGCGCCCTGTCGCACAAGGGCGACGTGATTTCTGAAGCCGTCGACAGCGGCGACGAAGACGATATCGAACATGAAGAAGACATGGTTGAATCGGTCGGTTCGGAAGATGCGCTGGAAGAACTGCCGACGCATACCCGCACCCATCGCCGCCAGTACAACATTCAGGAAGTGATCAAGCGCCGCCAGATTCTGCTGGTGCAGGTGGTCAAGGAAGAGCGCGGCAACAAGGGCGCAGCTCTCACCACCTATCTGTCGCTGGCCGGTCGTTATTCGGTTCTGATGCCGAACACCGCGCGTGGCGGCGGCATTTCCCGCAAGATCACCCAGCCACAGGACCGCAAGCGCCTGAAGGAAATCGTCAAGGAACTCGAAGTGCCGCAGGGCATGGGCGTGATCCTGCGTACCGCTGGCGCCAATCGCACCAAGGCGGAAGTCAAGCGCGACTACGAATATCTGATGCGCCTTTGGGAAAATGTCCGCACGCTGACCTTGCAGTCGACGGCGCCTTCCCTCGTCTATGAAGAAGGCAGCCTGATCAAGCGCTCGATCCGCGACCTTTATAACAAGGACATCACGGAAATCCTCGTTTCCGGCGAGAACGGCTATCGCGAGGCCAAGGATTTCATGCGCATGCTCATGCCGAGCCATGCCAAGGTGGTCCAGCCCTATCGCGAACAGGTGCCGATCTTCACGCGCAACGGCGTCGAAGCGCAGCTCGACCGCATGCTGCTGCCGCAGGTTACGTTGAAATCGGGCGGCTATCTGATCATCAACCAGACCGAAGCGCTGGTTGCCATCGACGTCAACTCCGGTCGTTCGACGCGCGAGCATTCCATCGAAGACACCGCGCTCCAGACCAATCTGGAAGCTGCCGAGGAAGTGGCGCGCCAGCTGCGTCTGCGCGACCTTGCCGGTCTGATCGTCGTCGACTTCATCGACATGGAAGAAAAGCGCAACAACCGCGCTGTCGAAAAGAAGATGAAGGACTGCCTGAAGGACGACCGCGCTCGCATTCAGGTTGGTCGCATCTCGCATTTCGGCCTTCTTGAAATGTCGCGCCAGCGCATCCGTGCATCGGTGCTCGAAAGCACGATGCAGGTCTGCCAGCATTGCGGCGGCACCGGACATGTCCGCTCGGACTCTTCGATGGCCCTGCACATCATTCGCGGCATTGAAGATTATCTGCTGCGCCATTCGGGCTTTGACATCAATGTTCGCACGCCAGCGGCTTCGGCCCTTTATGTGCTGAACCACAAGCGCCAGTTGCTGGCCGATCTCGAAGGCCGCTTTGGCGTTGCCATCAGTATCGATGCCGACGAAAGTGTCGGTCACCAGCATTTCGCTATCGACAAGGGCGCGCCGTCCACCCGTCCGGTGACGCAGCCGCCTGTCCAGCCGATGGCCTATATTGAAGACGACTTCGAAGATCCTGAAATTCCGGTCGAGGAAGACGAGGAAGAAGAAGACGTCAAGGCCGAAGCACCGGCCCGTGAAGAACGCAGCGAAGAAGGCGATCGCAAGCGTCGCCGTCGTCGCCGTCGTCGTGGCGGAAAGGATCGCGATAGCCGCGAACAGACCGCTCAGGACGATGCAGCTTCCGATGAAGCAGATGACGATGCAGAAGATGGCGACGAAGCTTCTGAAGCCCGTTCGGATGCGGCATTGAGCGACGATGATCGCCGCAAGAAGCGTCGTCGTGGCCGTCGCGGCGGACGCAAGAACCGTCGTGAAGACGAAGTAAGCGGTCGCAAGGTTCCGGATCCGGAATTCGTCGGCTATACGCCTGTTCTGCCGGCAAAGGTCGAGGCCGCTATTGAAGCCGCCACTGCCGAAGTCGTCGCTGCCAAGGCCGAAATCGTTGAGGTTGTGGAAGCCGTTGCCGTCGTAACGGAAGCTGCAGAAGCCCCGGCTGAAACCGAAAAGCCAGCGAAGACTGCCCGCAAGCCGCGCGCCCGCAAGCCTGCAAAGACTGAGGAAGCTGCAGAAGAAGTCGTGGTGGCGGAAGTTGAAGAAGCGCCAGCCAAGCCAGCCCGGAAGAACACCCGGTCTCGCAAGAAGGCTGATGACGCCCCAGCCGCACCGGAAGCGGTAGAAACGCCTGAAGCAGTCGAAGCTGAAAAGCCGAAGCGCCGCACGCGTAAGGCAGCTGCCAAGCCGGTTGCGGAAGTCGAAGAAGCTGTGGCCGTTGAGGCTGAAGCCGAAGTGGCTGTTATCGAAGAACCGGCCAAGCAGACCGAGCCTGTCGTCACGTCGAGCGATACCGACGAGCAGAAGCCGAAGCGCGGCGGATGGTGGCAGAAGAAGGGTTTCTTCTAAGCCCTGCCCGATAGTACGAATAAAAAAAACCGGCGGAAACGCCGGTTTTTTTGTCGGTCAATTTAATCAGGCTGACTGTTGTGGTAGCCAGTCTTCCAGTCGACGAACGGCTTCCTGCATCTCTTCGACTTTTCCTGCATAGGAGAAACGCATGGTGCGGTGGCCATCCAGCGGGTCGAAATCACGGCCCGGCGTTGCAGCAATATTGATCTCTGCAATCATCTTGCGTGCGAATTCCATGCTGTCATTGGTGAAGCGCGAAACATCGCAATAGGCGTAGAACGCGCCATCCATAGGTGCCGCCAGTTTCAGGCCCATGCGTGGCAGATGTTCAAGCAGGATTGCGCGGTTCTGCCGATAACGATCCTTGATGCGCTCCAGCTCGGCTGTAGCGTGGAAAGCCTCGATGGCCGCACGCTGCGAAAGTTCGGGTGCGGAAATATAAAGGCTCTGGCTCAGCCGTTCGATGGCTCGCACATCGCCCTCCGGCAAAACCATCCAGCCAATGCGCCAGCCCGTCATGCAATAATATTTCGAGAAGGAATTGATGATCGTAACATCGTCGGTAATTTCGAGCGCCGTAACATCGTCGGTTTCATAGGAAAGCCGATGATAGATTTCGTCCGAGATCACGCGAATACCGAGCGAGCGGGCCGTATCAATGATCGCCTTCAGTTCGGGCTTGGCAATCACTGCGCCCGTTGGATTGGCCGGGCTTGCAAACAGCACACCCTTCAATGGCTTTTCGGCGTGCGCTGCGGCTAGTGCCTCGGCAGTCAGAGCCGCCGATGTGCCGTTGCCGGTCGGTATTTCCACCACTTCCAGCCCAAGCGCCGTCAGAATATTACGATAGGCGGGATAGCCGGGACGCGTGATCGCCACCCGGTCACCGGGATCGAAATAGACCACGAAGGCCAGATTGAAGGCTGCCGAAGAACCAGTCGTCACGGCGATTCGATCCGCCGAAACGGAAACGCCGTAATGATCCGCATAATGCGCGGCAATTGCCTCACGCAGTTCAATTAGCCCAAGAGCGTCGGTATAGCCGATGCGTCCGTCTTTCAGTGCCTGCTCGGCTGCCTGTCGCACGATCTGCGGCGCCGGATCTGCGGGCTGGCCCACCGCCATGGAAATAATCGGATGGCCTGCGGCGCGGCGGCGGTTTGCCTCTGCCAGAACATCCATGGCGTGAAATGGCTCGACCGCACTGCGACTTGAAAGACTGATCAACTTTACCTCCAGAACACTGCAAGCACTCCCCTGAAGCGCCGCATGGACAGAACATATTATCACCGCCGTATAAACGCCGGATTGGTAAAGCAACAGCGCTTTTAGGAAATTGGGTGCAATGTCCTGGATGATTGCTTGTAAAGGACGCCTGTAGCGCGGCCTTCACGCACATTGGGGTCTAAAGGTTGATGGCAACAATATCGGAATTGACCGGATAGGAAAGTCGGCAGAGATTGCACGGCCAATATCGGGCTTTTTAAGATCATGCTGCCTTGTCCATATGCCGTTTAAAATGCAACCGGACGGTTATAAGGTCCTGAACCGAAACCCGTTTGCCGATAGAATGAGCAAACCACTGCGAGATTCGCGGACACTAAGAGGAGGACGACGAGCATTATGGCAGCATTGATCGCGCCGTTCCCGACCGGGACCTTATCCTTTGGAAGATTCGTGCGCCGTTCCGTGGCGGCACTTTCGGCCCTTGCCGTGGCGGTTACAGGCGTTCTCCCCGCTTCCGCCCAGTCGCGCGGCGTACCAATCGTGCGCGACGCAGAAATCGAGGCGCTGGTCGCGGATTATGCTGCGCCGATCCTGAAGGCCGCCGGTCTTTCCAGCCGCGGCGTGCGCGTCATCCTCGTCAATTCGCAGAGCTTCAACGCCTTCGTCGATGGACGACGTATTTTCATCAATACCGGTGCCATCATGCAGGCCGATACGCCCAACGAGATCATCGGCGTGATCGCGCATGAGGCAGGCCATCTGGCAGGCGGGCATCAGGACCGTCTGCGTGAACAGTTGAGCCGTGCGCGGACCATGGCGGTGATCGGCATGCTGCTTGGCGTGGGTGCCGGTGTTGCAGGCGCAGCAGCCGGCAGCGGCTCGGCAGCCGGTGCGGGCGGCGGCATCGCGCTCGGCAGCGCCGAAGCGGCGATGCGCAGCGTTCTCAGCTATCAGCGCACCGAGGAAATGACGGCTGACCGTATGGCGGTCAACTATCTCAACGCGACCGGGCAATCGACCAAGGGCATGCTGGACACGTTCCAGCGTTTTGCCTCCGCCCTCTCCTTATCGGGCACGCAGATCGACCAATATCGCATCAGCCATCCGCTTCCGCGCGAGCGCATCGCCAATCTCGAAGAACTGGCCAAGAAGAGCCCTAATTTCAACAAGACGGATTCGCCTGCCCTGCAATTGCGCCATGACATGGCGCGCGCCAAGATCGCGGCCTATTCGGGCAATATGGGCGAGTTGCAGCGTATGTTCCGGGGCAATCCCGGCGGACTTCCCGCGCGCTATGGCAGCGCGATCACCACCTATCTGAACGGCTCGGCGCGTTCTGCCCAGCCCAAATTCGATGCCCTGATCAAGGAACAGCCAAAGAACCCCTATTTCTACGAAATGCGTGGCGAGGTTCTTATCAAGGCGAATGATGCTGCCGGTGCCGCCAAGGCTTTCCAGACCGCCGTGTCACTCGATCCGCGCAAATCTCCGCTGCTGCGCATGAGCTATGGGCGCGCGCTCATGCTGACGGGCGCGAAAGCAAACATGCCGACAGCAATCAAGGAGATCAAAGCGGGCATCGCATCCGATCCGGAATTCCCGGGCGGCTATGGATATCTCGCGCAAGCCTATGGCCAGCAGGGCAGCATGGGACTTGCAGACCTTGCGACTGCCGACATGAACTTCTATTCGGGCAAACTACAGGATGCCCAGATATTCGCGATCCGCGCACAGAAGCAGCTGAAATCCGGAACCCCCGACTGGTTGCGTGCGCAGGACATTATCAGTACGAAGAAAAGCAAATAACGCCCGGTATTGGTCTATATTGGTCACGGCGTATTTTTGAACGGATTGGAATTTCACGATGAAGAATGCAGTTTCCATCACGCTGGCGAGCGGCATTGTCGGTTTGGCAGCGTTGGCTCTTGGTTATGGCGCAGGGCTGTCGCGCCATGCGTCTGCGCCGGTCACGGCGGCAACGACGGCTGAAGCACCGCTTAACCAGCAGGCCATTGAAAATGTGGTGCGCAACTATCTTCTCCAAAATCCTGAACTGATGCTGGAAGTGCAGAGCGCACTGGAAACCAAGCAGGCGCATGATGCTCAAGAACAGGTCAAAAAGGTTCTGGCCGCCAATCAGAGCGCACTTTACAATCCGCAGCATGACGCCGTTTTCGGCAATCCGAACGGCGATGTGACCGTTTACGAGTTCTTCGATTACAATTGCGGCTATTGCAAACGCGCCCTGCCCGACATGCAGGCCATCCTGAAAAACGATCCGAATGTTCGTTTCGTCATGAAGGAATTCCCGATCCTCGGCCCGGATTCGGTGAAGGCGCATATTGTTGCGCAGGCCTTCAAGGCACTGATGCCGGAAAAATATGCCGAATATCATAGTGTCCTGCTCGGCGCACAGGAACGCGCCACCGAAGCATCCGCCATTGCAGATGCCGTCAAGCTCGGCGCTGACGAAGCCGCGCTGCGTGAAAAGATGAAGGACCCGGCGATCACCGGCGCTTTCCAGGACACCTATCAGCTGGCAACGCAGCTCAACATCACCGGCACGCCGTCCTACATCATCGGTAATGAGCTGGTGCCGGGCGCTATCGGCGCCGACGGCCTTATCGAGAGAATCGCCGCCGCACGCACTGCCGCCAAGATGTGAAAATGACACCCTGTGCCCGATAGGCTTTCTTGACTGAAAGCCTATCGGGCACAGACTTATCAAAAACCGGTGATTACCGGGTCTTGAAGAAAAAATGCCGTAATGCCGGTGCATCTCGCAAAGAATAGCGGGAAAAACCGGTCAGGCAGAACATCTGCACTGAATTATAGGGTTTCGGCTTGCATCCAAGCTCTCTATATGGAAAGCGAAGTGTTACTAAATTTTCGTGGTAACACGATATCGGTTGCAAAGGATTTGGCGCGGACACAAATGACAAAGACGGTTTTTGTTCTAAACGGTCCCAATCTCAATCTTCTGGGAAAGCGTGAACCGGGAATTTATGGCGTTGCGACGCTCGCCGACATTGAAGCGGCCTGCAAGCGCGAAGCCGGTTCTCTTGATCTCGAAGTTGATTTTCGCCAGTCCAACTATGAAGGCGATCTGGTCACCTGGATTCAGGAAGCGGGCGAAAAAAACGCCTATGTCCTGATCAATCCGGCAGCCTACAGCCACACTTCAATTGCCATCCACGACGCGATCCGCTCAGCGAAGGTCACGGTTGTGGAAGTGCATCTTTCGAACATTCATACGCGTGAGGCCTTCCGGCATCACTCTTATGTATCCGCAGTCGCCAAAGGCGTCATTTGCGGCTTTGGCGCGGAAGGGTATCTGCTCGGCCTACGCGCGCTCGCGGCAATTGCCAAAGAACAAGAACACAACGGGCAAAGCGTAAAAGGGGCCTGATATGTCCAGCAAAAATACTGTCATCGACAAAGAAACCATCCGCGATCTCGCGGACATCCTCAACGATACCGACCTCACCGATATCGAAATCGAACATGGCGATTTGCGTATCCGCGTTTCGCGCAATGTAACGGTTCAGGCCGCAGCGACCGTCTACCCGGCCGCAGCACCGGTCGCTGCAGCAGCACCTGCCGCCGCTCCGGCAGCAGCCGAGCCGACCAAGGCTGAACTGGCAAAGAACGCCGTTCTGTCGCCGATGGTTGGCACTGCCTATCTTGCTCCGGCACCGGGCGCACGCAACTTCATCGAAGTTGGCACGCAGGTGAAGGAAGGCCAGACTCTCCTCATCATCGAAGCCATGAAGACCATGAACCAGATCCCCGCCCCGCGCGCTGGTACGGTCAAGGCCATTCTGATCGAAGACGCCCAGCCGGTTGAATTCAACGAACCGCTCGTCGTGATCGAGTAAGCGTCGTTCAACCCTTGTTTGACGCGTCTTCACTTCACGAAACCGGAACTGGCAGCAAGCGCATGTTTCAAAAGATCCTCATAGCCAATCGTGGCGAAATCGCTCTTCGCGTGCTCAGAGCCTGTAAGGAACTGGGCATCAAGACGGTCGCTGTTCACTCCACGGCAGATGCCGACGCGATGCATGTCCGTCTGGCAGATGAAAGTGTTTGTATCGGCCCGCCGCCATCGCGCGACAGCTATCTGAACATTCATCAGATCGTTGCTGCATGCGAGATCACCGGCGCGGATGCGATCCATCCGGGCTACGGCTTCCTGTCCGAGAACGCCAAGTTCGCGGAAATTCTCGAAGCACACAACATCACCTTCATCGGCCCCACAGCCTCCCATATCCGCATCATGGGTGACAAGATCGAAGCCAAGCGCACAGCCAAGCGCCTCGGTATTCCGGTCGTTCCCGGTTCGGATGGCGGCATCACCGACGATGTTGAAGCTGCACGCGTGGCGAAGGAAATCGGCTTCCCGGTCATCATCAAGGCTTCGGCTGGTGGTGGCGGTCGCGGCATGAAAGTGGCCCGCACTGAGGAAGACCTGTCGATTGCTCTCGCAACCGCGCGTTCCGAAGCGGCTGCCGCGTTCGGTGACGATGCCGTTTACATCGAGAAGTATCTCGAAAAGCCGCGTCACATCGAAGTTCAGGTCATGGGCGACGGTGCGGGCAACGCGATCCATCTGGGCGAACGCGACTGCTCCTTGCAGCGCCGTCACCAGAAGGTCTGGGAAGAAGCCAACTCCCCGGCTCTCAACACGGAAGCACGCGACAAGATCGGCATGATCTGCGCCAACGCCGTTGCCGAGCTTGGCTATCGCGGCGCAGGCACGATCGAGTTCCTTTATGAAAACGGCGAGTTCTATTTCATTGAAATGAACACCCGTCTGCAGGTGGAACATCCGGTCACGGAAGCCATCACCGGCATCGATCTCGTGCATGAGCAGATTCGCGTAGCTGCGGGTCTCGGCCTTTCGGTGAAGCAGAAGGACGTGCGTTTCTCTGGCCACGCCATTGAATGCCGCATCAATGCGGAAGACCCGCGTAACTTCACGCCGTCTCCAGGTCTCATCACCCACTACCATACGCCTGGCGGCCTCGGCATCCGTGTGGATTCCGGCGTTTACTCCGGCTATCGCATTCCGCCGTATTACGACAGCCTCATCGGCAAGCTCATCGTGCATGGACGCAACCGCGTCGAATGCATGATGCGTCTGCGTCGCGCGCTGGACGAATTCGTGGTGGATGGCGTCAAGACGACCCTGCCCCTGTTCCAGGAGCTGATCGGAAATCAGGACATCGCCAATGGTGCCTATGATATCCACTGGCTAGAAAAATATCTGGCTAGCCAGTCCGAGAGCGAAGGCGCTTAAATAAGTGACAGCAGGAGCAAAGCCGGACGACTATACAATCGAACCGGAATTGCTCCTGCGCGCTTACGCCACCGGGGTTTTTCCGATGGCCGAAGAGGCGGATGATCCAGAGGTCTTCTGGGTACGCCCTGAAAAACGCGGTGTCATACCGCTTGATGGATTTCATATCCCCCGCAGCCTGCAAAAGACCATTCGGCAGGGCATTTTCGATATCAGGCTCGACAGTGATTTCGAGGGCGTCATCGACGGATGCGCCAGCGGCGCCGGCGAACGCGCGCGCACTTGGATCAACGGTCCAATCCGCGAAGCCTATGGCAAATTGTTTGAAATCGGACATTGCCATACGGTCGAGGCATGGCACGAGGGCAAGCTGGTCGGCGGCCTTTATGGCGTAACGCTCGGCAGAGCCTTTTTCGGCGAGAGCATGTTCACGCGCAAGCGCGATGCTTCAAAAGTCTGTCTCGCTTTTCTGGTGCAGCATCTCGTCAAGCAGGGCTTCCTGCTGCTCGATACCCAGTTCACCACGCCGCATCTTGAGCGTTTCGGTGCAATCGAAGTCCCCCGCAAGAAATACGAGAAAATTCTCGAGCAAGCCCTTGAGAACATTGCCCGTTTCTAACTTGACCGGAAAAAGTTGGGATCAGTTCTGCTGTGCAGCCGGTGCCGGAACGTCGGACTTCTGCTTGCAGTCTTTCAGCCACACGTCATAGATCGGATGCTCAACAGCGTTGAGACCGGGGCTGTCAGCAAACATCCAGCCCGTGAAGATACGGCGAATCTTGCGATCCAGCGTAATTTCCTCAACCTCGACAAAACTGTCGGTGCGCGGCGCTTCATTCTCGGTGCGGGAATAGCAAACCTTCGGTGTCACCTGAAGCGCGCCGAATTGAACCGTCTCATTGATATAGACGTCAAATGTCGTGATGCGGCCCGTGATCTTGTCCAGTCCCGAAAACTCCGCGACCGGATTGGAAACACGTTCTGCCTGAGCTGCATGCAAGCTGCCGACAGCCGCAAAAAGCGAAATCAGGGCCACATGTGCAGCCTTCTTGATTTTATCTTTTCCGTTGCCAGCCGTGCCGGGGGAATGCTTCGTCAAAACGGAAACCCGCATCAAAGATTGATCAAATGAACTGGAATCGTTCCTAGGCTCGAAATGTGACGATTCGTTGCCCTGCTGCAAGGTGCAATGGCCGGAACAGACCTTCGTCGCCCGTCTATCCCGGCCTTTTAAGTCTAAAAAGCCAAAACGTAGCGGGAAATAAGAAAATCCGGCGTGAAAATCACGCCGGATTGTAAACTTGTTCAGTCTCAGTTGCCCGGTGTCCAGGCATCGTATTCGCCCGTCACGCGCGGACGCTCGGCCTGTTCCGTACCCGGACGGGCAATCGAGCCCTTCGGACGATAAGCAAGCGGCGAACCTGTCAGATTCTGCAAATGCGGCTTCTGCCAGTCGCGCGGCTTGTAGTCTTCCTTGCTCGGCGGCGTATCGACGCGATGATGCATCCAGCCGTGCCAGCCCGCAGGAATTGCACTTGCTTCCGCATAGCCATTGAAAATGACCCAGCGACGTGTGCGACCTTCGGAGTCCTTGCCACCCTGATAGTAGATGTTGCCGAACTCGTCTTCACCGACGCGCTCGCCTTTGCGCCATGTGTGCAAACGCGTACCGAGCGTCTGACCATTCCACCAGGTGAAGACTTGCGTAAGAAATTTCATCATGGCCTTTTCCAGATCCATCATCATCGCGGACAGACGAAACTGTCGCTTTGTCCTTGCTTATGGCCCTATCGCCCGATCAAGGCAAGGGTCAAGTTGCCGCTGTCACAAGAGTATGAAGAGGCTAAAACTCGTCAGCTTTCGGCTTTTCGCTTGGGCAAGACGCGCTTCACATGCTCCAGCCGTCGAGCGACTTTTCCATCACGAGAACCGGTTCCTTGCAGTTCGGATCACCCCAGTCCTCGTTACGACCGACGATGGCATAGCCCTTGCGTTCGTAGAACTTTACCGCCTTGGCGTTCTTCTCGATCACTTCGAGCTTGATAGCGCGCACATCGGGGAAAGCCATCTCGATTTCCGCAAGCAGCATCGTACCCACACCCTGAACCTGCACGTCTGGACGCACATAGAGCTGGTGCAGCGATGCCTTGCCTTCCTCGGACTGGCTGGCGAAAGCCATGCCATCGATACCGCCCTCGCCGTTATCGGCGACGATGAATTCCGAATAAGGCTTGCGCAGATTGGCTTTCAGCGCGGCAACGCTATGCCACTGGCCGGTGACGGCGTTGACCATCTCCCGGCCCAGAATGTCGTCGAAAGTCGCGTGCCAGGTCGATACGAGCAGCTCGTGAACTGCCTTCAGATCAGCCTCGGTGGCGCTGCGAACCCACATTACTCTTCAATCCCCGAGCTTGGCCTTGACCAGATCGTTCACAGCCTGTGGGTTGGCCTTGCCGCCCGTGGCCCTCATGACCTGACCGACAAACCAGCCAGCCAGCGTCGGCTTGGCCTTGGCCTGTTCAACCTTCTCCGGGTTGGCGGCAATGATGTCGTCGACCGCCTTTTCGATGGCGCCGGTGTCAGTGACCTGCTTCATGCCGCGTTCTTCAACGAGCTTCTTCGGGTCTCCGCCTTCGTTCCAGACGATTTCGAACAGGTCCTTGGCGATCTTGCCGGAAATCGTGCCGTCCTTGATGAGATCGATGACCGCACCAAGCTGTTCAGGGCTGACCGGCGATTCCTCGATGCTCTTGCCCGCCTTGTTGAGCGCGCCGAGCAGATCGTTGATGACCCAGTTGGCTGCAGCTTTGCCATCACGGCCAGCAGCTACAGATTCGTAATAGTCGGCAATCGCCTTTTCCGTGACCAGGATAGAGGCGTCGTAGATCGAAATGCCCTGCTTTTCGACCAGACGCTGCTTCTTCTCATCCGGCAGTTCCGGCAGTTCGGCAGCCAATGCATCCACAAATGCCTGATCAAATTCGAGCGGCAACAGATCAGGATCCGGGAAATAGCGGTAATCATGCGCTTCTTCCTTGGAGCGCATCGAACGGGTTTCGCCCTTCACAGGATCGAACAGGCGCGTTTCCTGATCGATGGAACCGCCATCTTCCAGAATGCCGATCTGACGGCGCGCTTCATATTCGATAGCCTGACCAACGAAGCGGATCGAGTTGACGTTCTTGATTTCGCAACGCGTGCCGAATTCGCCACCCGGACGACGCACGGAAACGTTGACGTCGGCGCGCATGGAGCCTTCGTCCATATTACCGTCGCAGGTGCCGAGATAACGGACAATCGTGCGCAGCTTGGTCAGATAGGCGCGCGCCTCATCCGACGAGCGCAGATCCGGCTTGGAGACGATTTCCATCAGTGCCACGCCAGAGCGATTCAGGTCGACATAGGACATGGTCGGATGCTGATCATGCATCGACTTGCCCGCGTCCTGTTCCAGATGCAGACGCTCGATACCGATCTCCACATCTTCGAACTGGCCCTTATTGTCGGGGCCGACCGAAATCATGATCTTGCCCTCGCCGACAATCGGCTGCTTGAACTGCGAAATCTGATAGCCCTGAGGCAGATCGGGATAGAAGTAGTTCTTGCGATCGAAAACCGACTTCAGATTGATCTGGGCATTGAGGCCAATACCCGTGCGGACAGCCTGCTTGACGCATTCCAGATTGATGACCGGCAGCATGCCCGGCATGGCGGCATCCACCAGAGACACATTGGCGTTCGGATCGGCGCCGAACGAAGTGGAAGCGCCTGAGAACAGCTTCGACTCGGACGTGACCTGCGCATGGACTTCCATGCCGATGACGACTTCCCAGTCGCCAGTGGCGCCGGAGATGAAGCGTTTCGGTTCCGGTATGCGCGTATCAATAAGGGACATGCTGGCTCGCAAATATTCTGATTGAGCTAAAAACGGATTGATTACTGGCTAGAGCAAAGCCCCCATGGATGCAAGCTTTTCAGCCGTTTATCCGTGGGTTGAAACGGAAAAGGCCGCGCAATGCGCGGCCAGTTCCAAATTCGCTAGAGCGGTTCCGTTTAATACGGAATCGTAGAACCGCTCTATCTATTTATTGTTAAGCATTATCCTACGCAAAACCGCTACGCACTTTTGCTGGAAATGCTCTAGACAGAGAAGATTAAGCCTCTTCGGACTTGTCTTCGTCGGCCTTCTTCTTCGGAGCGGCCTTCTTCTTCGGCGCAGCCTTCTTTGCAGGCTTTGCTTCCGAACCGTCTTCGTCTTCAGCCGTCAGCTCTTCCTTCGAGACCTTCTTGTCGGTCACGTTGATGTTGGCCAGCAGATGGTCAACGACCTTTTCTTCAAAGATCGGTGCGCGGAGGTTAGCAACGGCATCCGGCGTCTTGCGCAGGAAGTCGTAGATTTCCTTTTCCTGGCCCGGATAACGGCGAACCTGGTCGTAAACAGCGCGCTGCAGTTCTTCTTCAGAAACTTCAACGCCAGCCTTCTCGCCGATTTCGGAGAGAACGAGGCCGAGACGCACGCGGCGTTCTGCGAGCTTGCGATATTCTTCGCGAGCAGCTTCTTCCGTGGTTTCTTCGTCTTCGAAGGTACGGCCAGCCTGCTGCAGGTCGAAGTTGATCTGCTGCCAGATGTTGTTGAATTCGGCGTCAACCAGCTTCTGCGGGGTTTCGAACTGATAATCGCCATCCAGAGCGTCGAGAATCTGACGCTTTACCTTCTGGCGGGTGATCTGGCCGTACTGGCTTTCGATCTGTTCGCGAACAACCTGACGCAGACGCTCAAGCGACTCAATGCCGAGCTTCGTAGCGGTTTCGTCGTTGAGTTCCAGTTCGTTCGGCTTGGCAACTTCCTTGACCTTGATGTCAAAGGTAGCTTCCTTGCCTGCAAGGTGCGCTGCGCCGTATTCAGCCGGGAAGGTCACATTGATGACCTTTTCGTCGCCAGCCTTGACGCCAACGAGCTGCTCTTCAAAGCCCGGAATGAACTGGCCCGAACCCAGAACAAGCTGGGCGTCATTGTCTGCACCGCCGTCGAACGGCTCGCCGTCGAGCTTGCCGAGATAGTCGATCGTGACGCGATCTTCGTTTTCGGCCTTGCCCTTCTTGGTTTCGAAGGTGCGGGTCGAGGAAGCGATGCGCTTGACCTGCTCGTCAACTTCTTCTTCCGAGATTTCGACGACTTCACGGGTCACGGCGATCTTGGAGAAATCCTTGACGTCGATAGCCGGCAGAACTTCGTAGTTCAGCGAGAAAACGAAATCGGCCTTGCCGTCGAGAACCTTTTCGGCCTCTTTTTCGTCTTCCGACATGATGACTTCAGGCTGGGTAGCCGACTTTTCGTTACGGTCTGCGAGAACCGAACGCGACGAATCGCTCAGGATTTCATTGACGATCTCGGCCATGAAAGAACGGCCATACATCTTGCGCAGGTGACCGGCAGGCACCTTGCCCGGACGGAAACCATTGATCTTGGCGCGGCCGCGCGCGGTATCGAGCCGCTCAGCGAGCTTGGCTTCGAGATCTCCGGCCGGAACCACGACTTTAATCTCGCGCTTCAGCCCTTCATTGAGCGTTTCGGTAACCTGCATGTTCAAACCTTCACTTCTTGTCATTATCCCGCCGTTTCCGGCACCTTGCTCTAGACGCTGGGCCTCTAGACGCGGGAGAGAAATTCTTTGGCCTTATTGGCAGTTGGTGCGGATAGAGGGACTCGAACCCCCACGGTCTCCCGCCAGAACCTAAATCTGGTGCGTCTACCAATTTCGCCATATCCGCTTCTGAACCGAAGCGCATTCTTTAGAACGCACCAAATTCGTCTCAGATCTTGAACTGCCCTCGAAAGCGCGCGTCTCTATATCATCCAATTTTCCCGGTTCAAAGGAAAAAAGCCGCCTTCCCGGTATAGATTTTCCGGTTTGGCAAGACGAAACACTTCCGGCACTCTGCCCCTCTATATAGCGATCATTCCGCGCATGCCAAGCCTGAGATAAACTTCAGCTTGAAGTAGCCGGATAAGACTGCCGGAACAGCGGGAAACCCTGATCAATAGAGCGGTTCTTCATAGAGTTGCCGCCCCTCGTCCCGCAAAGCCTTGATGACTGCCGTACCGCTATCATCGACAGCAACGACAACAGAAATCCGGCTTTCACGTTGCCCGATTTCGATATCGCGACCCTGCCCTTCAGGAACATAATAGCGTTCAATGCCGAAATTGAGGCGAATGGTCTGATCCGGATCGTCTGTGATCCGATAGGTGGACTGGCCGCGAATCTGCACCTCATCCGGCGCGAGGTCGGTGAACGGGCTGAGCGCCGCCCGCGAGAAATGCCACAGCTTTTCCGCATCCGGCTTCACGGCGACATAGACGGTTCGCGGCTCGCCCGAAGGTTTGCCCTGCACGTCCTTGCCCATGACACTGGAAATCTCATAGCCCAGAATGACGTAATCGCCGCGCATCAGATCGCGCGGATCGACCGGCTCGGTCTGCAACACGATTTCATGGCCTGAGCGCAATATGGATGCGCGCTGCTCGATACCCGCATAAAGAATGCCGCTTTGCAGCAAGGCGGAGACGGCAGCACCTATATAAAGCCACTTCCTGCTCATGACTGGCTCCCCACTTCGCGCTTTTTACCGAACCGCCGTTCCATCCGGCGGACGAACGCCGCCAGAAGCAACACAAGAACACCTGCCGTCAGGAAGAAGCCGGACGTGCCGATCATCGTGCCCACGGTCGTGAATGCCAGATAAAGCACCTGAAATGAAAACGCCGCATAGGCAATGGAGCGCAATCCGCCATTATCGCGACCGCACAATGCGATGGCGCCAATCGATAGGCCAAGGATCAGAATACTATAAAGCACGTCCTGATCGAGCGAGGCAGAGCTGCCCGAAGACGAGAACATATGATTGAGTTGCAGAATGCCGAGCGATAACAGCGCCAGCATCAGACCATAGGACGCCAGCGGCTGCGCAAAGCGTGTGAGCCGCTCCATCGTGTCATGCGCGAAAGCATCCGCCAGCATGAAAGCGATGCCGACCGCAATCATAAGGCACAACACCACATCGTTTTCATTCTTGGCATAAACCAGCAAGGCCCAGCCAATCGCGAACAGCGCCCAGAGATGAGCCGCATGGCGCGAGCGCGTGAGGAGCGCTGCACCGACACCGACCAGCAGCAGAAGTGGACCAATCCAGCGATAGGCCAAATCGGCATTGTCCGCCGGTGTGCCGTCAAACACGAATGTTGAAAGATAAAAGCACGCAACGCCTGCGCCAAAAGCGGCCAGAACCGGCGCACGCAGCAGGAAGGCTGACGCAAGCACGCCGAGGGTCCAGTAGACGGCAGCGGAATGAACATCACCGGACACGTGATACATCTGCCCGACAAGCGCGATGCCCGCGCCGAAGGATGCAGCACCGACGACATAAAGAGCGGACGAGAACACCTTGTCGCCCTTTGCCTGCCGCCACGCGCCGCCAAGATAACCAATCCAGATGAGTGCAAGCACGAGCCCGATCCGCATCAGGCGCGGCATATCCTGCCAGTTGGCGGCAACCAGCATGATGACGGCGGCACCAAGAAGCAGACCGCCAAGCGTGGCGAGCACTGCACCGAGGCTGAAACCCGTGGCTCGTTTTTCAAGATCCGCATTCAGGCGCGACGCGGTAACCGCATCGATCAGACCTTCCTGCTGCCAGCGCACAATCAGGCGCTCCACTGAGATTGAAAAAGACAAAATGACTCCCGGGTCAACGAACTGAGATGACGGTCACAATCGCAACCGGCTGAGAACATATAAGAAACTTCGCAACCAGCAAACCAAGCGATCAAATCGCATTGCGGCAATTTTGTGCCGGAACAGTCCAATCGATTTAAACCGTCTTGCAGCATCCGCAGAGCAGCTATGCAAAGTCGTCTCTGCAACTTGCAAAAACAATAGCTTATATCATGGGCAACAAAAGAGATTAATTGAACCCAAGCGATACCATCGCACACTGAAGGATTAAGACCATGAACCTGTTTCGCTCTTACAACAACTGGCGCCGTTACCGTGAAACCGTCAGCGAACTGAACCAGCTTTCGACTCGCGAACTGAACGATCTCGGCATCTCCCGCGCCGACATCCCTTACGTCGCTCGTCAGAGCAAGGCTCGCTAAGCATCAAGCTGAAGACCGAGAAGCTGTTCGCGACGATTGCATTACGCTGAACGCCTTTCGATGAAAATTTCAGATTGAAGTTTCGAGCTGTGAATACCACCAGGACTGGATCCTCCTCCCACCAGCCCTGGCTTGTCGCCAAGCCCTCCTCCTCCCAGGCTTAGCGACAACGAGACCGGTTTCCTCCCAATCCGGTCTTTCCATATGGCATCCGTCGCACCTCCTCCCGCGACGGATGCCATTTGTTTTTTGGGATACGGCTCGCCCATTGATGGCCGCCCGCAAAGGCGATATGGGAAGGGCCATGACAAACACATCGCCAAACACATCCGATCTCACCCCCATTCACGTCGTTGGCGGCGGTCTCGCTGGCTCCGAAGCCGCCTGGCAGATAGCGCAGGCAGGCATTCCTGTCGTGCTGCATGAAATGCGCCCCGTGCGCGGCACCGATGCGCACAAGACCGAGCAGCTGGCAGAACTCGTCTGCTCGAATTCGTTCCGCTCCGACGATGCCGAAACCAACGCTGTTGGTGTCCTCCACGCCGAAATGCGCCTTGCGGGTTCACTCATCATGGCCTGCGCCGATGCGCATCAGGTCCCGGCGGGCGGCGCACTTGCCGTGGACCGCGAGGGATTTGCGCAAGCCGTCACCGAAAAGCTCGAAGCGCATCCGCTGATCACCATCCAGCGTGAGGAAGTCACCGGCTTGCCGCCAGCAGAATGGGGCACGACAATCGTTGCCACCGGTCCCTTGACCGCGCCGTCGCTGGCCGAAGCCATCGCTGCGGAAACGGATGCCGACGCGCTCGCCTTCTTCGATGCGATTGCGCCCATTGTGCATTTCGATTCGATCAATATGGACGTCTGCTGGTTCCAGTCCCGTTACGACAAGGTCGGCCCCGGCGGCACCGGCAAGGACTATATCAACTGCCCGATGGACAAGGAGCAGTATGAGGCGTTCGTGGCGGCGCTTGTCGAAGGCGACAAGACGGAATTCAAGGAATGGGAAGGCACGCCTTATTTCGACGGCTGTCTGCCGATCGAAGTCATGGCGGAACGCGGACCTGAAACGCTGCGCCACGGCCCGATGAAGCCGATGGGCCTGACCAATGCGCATAACCCGACGGTGAAAGCCTATGCAGTCGTGCAACTGCGTCAGGACAATGCGCTGGGCACGCTCTACAACATGGTCGGTTTCCAGACGAAGCTGAAATACGGCTCGCAGACGGGCATCTTCAAGATGATTCCCGGACTGGAAAATGCCGAATTCGCACGTCTCGGCGGATTACATCGCAACACTTACCTCAATTCGCCCGTGCTGCTCGACAGCGTGCTGCGCCTGAAGTCGCGCCCGACCTTGCGCTTTGCTGGTCAGGTGACGGGTTGCGAGGGCTATGTCGAATCGTCGGCTATCGGCCTTCTTGCTGGTCGCTTCACCGCAGCAGAACGACTGGGCAATGCCGCCGTCCCGCCACCGCCGACAACCGCCTTTGGCGCGTTGCTTGGACACATTACCGGCGGCCACATTGTCGCCGATGATGCGGAACCCGGCAAACGATCGTTCCAGCCGATGAATGTCAATTTTGGCCTGTTTCCGCCGGTCGAAGTTCCGAAGGAAGAAGGCAAGCGTCTGCGTGGCAAGGAAAAGACCATCGCCAAGAAGCGTGCGCTTTCCGCCCGCGCTCTTGCGGATTTCCGTCTATGGCTGGAACAACTGGCCTGACGGTCAGAAATTGGCGCTAAACATCAGCCATTGCTTGCGGATAGCCGATATATCGGCTGTCCGTTCCGCCGCCTTGCCGCCAAGGCGTTCAATCGCTTTCAGATAAGCGGGCACGATGGCCATCGGCAAGAATGCGGGCGCGAGGCTTTTTGGCAATGTCGCCTTTGCCTTATCGAAAATCGCCAAATGTTCACGCGCCAGCGCCAGCATCACACTGACCACGCGCTCGCACGCCGACGGATCGTCGCTGCCTAAAAATGCCTCCCGCATTACACCCACCGAAGCCAACATGTCGGCCGGGACATAAAGCTGGCCGCGACGGCGATGAGTCGGCAGAAGACGCAGCAGCCCCGTGACTGCCTGAGCAACACCTGCGTGACCGGCAGTTTCGCTATGCGCCTGCGCCGCATCGCGATCCAGAATAAAGCCGGCTAACTGAATGATTGCAGATGCGGTTTCACCACAATAGCCCTCAAGATCGTTCCGGCTCGGCATCGGATCATCGTAAAGATCGAAGATGCGTGCTTCGCAATAATTGTCGAAAGCGGTGCGCGGAAGCTCGTATTTGTTGATCGTTTCGACCAGAGCAGCGGCAACGGGATGTGCCTCGGCACTACCCCTCGCCTCGCCATTGATCAGGTCGCGCCACCATTGCAGGCGCACTTCGCCCGGCAACGGCTCGTGAACCAGATCGCGAATGCGCGCCACTTCCGCATTGAAGGCATAAAGTGCGGCCAGACCGCCGCGTTTATCCTCCGGCGCATAGAGCACCGACAGGTAACGGTCCCGGTCAGCCTCACGAAGAAGGGCCAGGCAATGTGCCTCATTCTGGTTCATGATCGTTATTCTACTGCAATAAGCGCCGCCGCGACCGCGCGATCTTCCGCGAGGAGCACATTATAGGTCCGCACGGCAGCACCTGTGCTCATCGGATCAGACGAAATGCGGTGTTCCCGCAAAACGGCGCGCACATCTTCCGGAATACGCCGCAGATCCATACCAGTTCCAACCAGCAGAATCTCGATATCCGGGGCCTGCTCCAGAATAAGCTCCAGATCGGCGCGTGACAGCACGGGCGGCGTTGCAGGCTTCCAGCCGTGAATACCGGATGGCAGACACAAGATTGAACCGCGATGCGACATTTCGGCGAAGCGAAAACCGCCATCGCCGTAAGCATCAATCGGAGCGCGCCCCGGAAAATGCGCTTCGCGTATTTCTATTCCCTTGGCCATTCTCAGCTTTCCAGATTCAGCGACTGCGCCAGTTCGTCGCCCATTTCCTCATCCTGCTCGGGACCACGCGGCTTCAGTCCGAATTGAACCAGCAGCGGTGCGGCGATGAAGATCGACGAATAGCTCGCCACGATAATACCCACACTCAGCGCCAGCGCGAACATGCGGATATCGGCGCCGCCGAAGGCGTAAAGCGGAATATGCGCAAGGAACGTGACAAATGATGTCAGCAAGGTACGGGACAAGGTCTGGTTGATCGAAGCATCGATAATCGCAGGCAGCGGCGCGCTGCTATAGCGGCGCAGATTTTCACGCACGCGGTCATAGATCACCACCGTATCGTTCAGCGAGTAGCCGATGATCGTCAGGATTGCCGCAACGCTCCAGAGATTGAATTCCATGCGGAACACAATGAACATGCCCGCGAGAATGACCACGTCATGCAATGTCGAAAGCACCGCGCCAAGCGCCAGCTGCCAGCGGAAGCGAACCCAGACATAGATGAAAATGCCGATCAGCGACAGAACAACGGCCAGAATACCGGCGCGTGACAGCTGTTCAGAAACGGTCGGACCGACCACCTCGACACGCTGGAACGAATAATCCTGTTCAAATTCACCACGAAGCTTCACGGCGACCGTTTGTTCGGCATCGTCGCCCACTTCCTGACTGCCGATGATCACAAGCGCCGAACGCGGCGATTTGGCAGGCAGAACGCGGGCACTGTCGATATTCAGTTCGGAGAGGCGATCCTGAATGTCTTCCAGATTGGCGTCGCCACTGCGCGCCTGAAGCTCGACCATCGAACCGCCACGGAAGTCGATGCCGTAGTTGAAGCCGATATTCACGAACAGCGCCACCACGATCGCGCAGGCCAGCACCGAAATGCCAAGCGTAATGAACTGCAGGCGCATGAACGGAATATGCGTCACCGTCGGCACAAGCTTGAGACGGCGCTTCGGCACTTCCTTCGGCTTCGCCGTCCGCACCCACTGGGCGATCAGCAAACGGGTAAAGGTGAGCGTGGTGAACAGCGTCGTGCCGATACCGACCGCAACGGTCAGGGCAAAGCCATGCACCGTGCCGGAGCCGAGCAGGAAGAGAACCAGTGCGGCAATCAATGTCGTCAGATTGGCGTCAACGATGGTCGACAGCGCGCGGTAGAAACCCGATTCCATCGCCTGCACGACCGAATAGCCCTTACGGCGATCTTCACGCACGCGTTCGTAGATCAGGATATTCGCATCGACCGCCATGCCGATGATCAGCACCAGACCCGCAACGCTGGCAAGACTGATCGAAGCCCCGATCAGCGACATGACCGCAGTCAGGATGATGATGTTGACCACAAGCGCCACCATCGCGATGACGCCCAGAATGCCGTAGGACAGCACCATGAACAGGCCGACGAGAAGTGCGGCAAGAAGCGCTGCCGTCACGGCGGCGCTGGCATAATCCTCGCCAAGCGCTGATGCGATAGTGCGTTCTTCCAGCACGGTCACCGCTTGCGGCAATGTGCCGGAGCGCAAAACAACGGCCATATTATTGGCGGCCTGCAAATCGAAGGCACCAGAAATCTGCAATTCGTTTGTGTCGAGCGGCTCGCTGATGACCGGCGCAGACACGACCTGATTATCGACCACGATGGCAAAGCTCTTGCCCGTCGCATTGGCGGTCAGGGCGGCCAGACCTTTGCGGCCTGCATCATCGAGGGTCAGGGTGATAACCGGCTCATTATCATCGGAAGAAAGCGTTGCCTTCGCGTCGGTGATATTTGCGCCGGTGAGAACTGGTTGTTTTTTGACGAGATAGCCAACTGGCGGATCGTCATAGGAATAGACGATTTCACTATCCGCTGGCGGCGTGCCACGAATGGCGTCGTCCGGCGAAACGGAATCATCCACAGCGTGGAACGAAAGATCGCCGCGAATGCTCAGAATATCTTTCAGAAGCTGCGCATCGTAAAGGCCCGGCACTTCAACGCGAATCTGGTTGCGCGCTTCGGTTTCCACAACGGGATGACCGTAACCCAGCTCTTCCAGACGCTGACGCATGATTTCGGCGGAGCGTTCCAGATCGTTCTTGCCCGCATTTTGAACTTGCAGAACAAGGCGGGAGCCGCCGGAAAGATCAAGGCCGAGTGCGACCTGTTTCTTCGGCAGGAAACCGGGCAGATTTGCCAGCGTTTCACGCGAGAAAAAATTAGGGGAAGCGATGACGAAGCTGACGAGTACCGCCAACCAGATCAGGGCCGATTTCCAGCGTGAAAAATAGAGCATAGAGCAGCAATTCCGTTTCAGCTTGGCCCGTTTTGGCCTGGACAGAGCATGCCGGGGTGCGAATGCGCACCGCTCTCCGGCCTTGAGGTAAGCGCGCTTATGAAGGTCGCGCCGACCGAATATTGCACGGGCTCCGGTTAGTGAAAGCTTACCGGAGCCCGTTTCATCTCAAAAAGAGATTATTTGTTCTTATTATCGGCGACAGGTTCGCCCTTGACGCGCACATCCATCAGCGTGCTGCGCAGAACCTTGATGCGAACGCCTTCGGCGATTTCGACTTCGACTTCATTGTCGTCGACGACTTTCTGCACCTTGCCGACGATGCCACCGCCGGTCACAACCGTATCGCCACGGCGAACTGCGGTCAGCATTTCCTGACGCTTCTTCATCTGGGTCCGCTGCGGGCGGATGATGAGGAAGTACATGATAACGAAGATCAGGATGAACGGCAGAATGCTCATCAGCATGTCTGGGCCAAAAGCGCCGCCGCCAGGTGCTTGAGCGAAAGCCGGTGTTACGAACATTAGGAACTCCTCTGAAGTCTCAAAGACAATTTGTTAAGGGCATTACAATGGTTGGCGCGCCAATTGCAACCGACGATCACCCCGCCTGCGCCAAGGTCGCACACTTTTCGCCTCCGCTGTGGCATGTTAAGCCGTTCGCCTACGACGCGCGGATTGAATTTGAACGTTGAACTTCGTTTGTCACAAACGCTTGTTCAAACGTCAAACTGGAAAAATCCACGAGAGTCTTACAGCATCTGGTGATCTTTTCGATTCTGACATTCGCTGGGACCGATTGTAACACCGGGAAGCAAATGTCGGAATAAGACCACTAGGGGCATGAAATGACGACCGAAAACATACTCAGCCAGAAACTGGACCGTTTGATCGCCGCGCTCGAACGTATCGCGCCACCGGAAGCCAAAACGCCAGACCTCGACGCCGCAGACTGTTTTGTCTGGGCGCCGGAACGACTGACGCTTGATCCGGTGAAGCGGGTGAACCGCGTGGATATCTCCCTGATCCGTGGCGTAGATTTGGTGCGTGATCAGCTCGTAGACAATACCCGTCGCTTCGCAAATGGCTATCCGGCAAACAATGTTCTGCTGTGGGGCGCTCGCGGCATGGGCAAATCCTCGTTGGTGAAGGCCGCACAGGCCAGCGTCAACGCCGAACTGGCCTCCCAGAAGCCCCTCAAGCTGATTGAAATCCACCGCGAGGATATCGACAGCCTCCCGACCCTGATGAACATGATCAAGGATACGGAATACCGCTTTGTCCTGTTTTGCGACGACCTCTCCTTCGACCATGACGACACGTCATATAAGTCGCTGAAGGCTGCGCTCGAAGGCGGCGTCGAGGGCCGCCCGGGCAATGTGATTTTCTACGCCACGTCGAACCGCCGCCATCTCATGCCGCGTGACATGATCGACAATGAGCGCTCTACAGCGATCAACCCGTCGGAAGCCATCGAGGAAAAAGTATCGCTGTCGGACCGCTTTGGTCTGTGGCTCGGCTTCCACAAATGCAGCCAGGACGATTATCTCGCCATGGTCGACGGCTATGCGGCCCATTTCAAACTGAGCTACGACAATGCCAAGCTTCACGCAGAAGCTCTGGAATGGTCAACCACGCGCGGCAATCGCTCCGGTCGTGTGGCATGGCAATATGTTCAAGACCTTGCCGGACGACTTGGCGTGGCCATGTAAAAAACGCGCATCAACAAAAAGGCGGGCTTTTCAGCCCGCCTTTTTGTTTGCCTTGTCCTTTCCGGATCAGCTTTCCAGATATTTGGAAGGATTGACCGGCGAGGAATTCTTGCGCACTTCGAAGTGCAGCTTCGGCGACTTCGCGTTGCCGCTCATGCCCGACTTGGCGATATCCTCGCCACGGCGAACCTTCTGGCCGCGCTGCACCAGTATCTGGCTGTTATGGCCGTAAACCGTCACAAGCCCGTTGTCGTGGCGGATCAGAACCGTCTGGCCGAATTCCTTCAGGCCATCACCAGCATAGATGACGACGCCGTTTTCAGCGGCCTTAACCGACGTTCCTTCCGGAACCATGATGTCGATGCCATCGCTGACTGCCGTACCATCACGCTGACCGAAGCTTGCCAGGATGCGACCGCGAACCGGCCAGCGCATCTGGGAAATGCCGGTGGAGGAAGGCGCTGCGGCCTGATCCTTCTCGGCATCCTCGATCACCTTGTTGCTCGCCTGCGGCGGTGTATAAGGCTTCACATTTCCGGCGTCCGCATCGTTTGCAGCGGCTGCGGCCTTGGCCGGGCTTGCTGGCTGCGGCGTGACAGCGGCAACTTGCGTTACAGCAGCGGCACCTGCTGCAGGGACCACCAGTGTCTGACCGACGCGGATTGCACCATTGGAGAGGCCGTTAGCCCGCTTCAGATCTTCAACCGGAACATTGTGCTTCTGTGCGATCGAGAACAGCGAATCACCGCTCTGAACCGTATAGCCGCCTTTTGGCGCAGGAGGTGTTGCGGTGTTTGCACCTGCGGAAGCCATATCGGTAGCGGCAGACGACTTCTTGCCGTTGACCGAAGGGGCTGCCGGGACAACGGCAATGTTGTTGTCCATCGGACGCGGAGCACCCTGCCCCGGCGTTGCCGGAAGCTGACCCAGAACCTTTTCCTTCGCGCCGTTAACAGTACCGTTCACGGCGTTGTGGGTCGTGGTTGCCGCGCTTGCCACGCGGGTCTCTGCACCATTGACCTGGTTGGCTGCCATAGTGTGGGCCTGACCAACCTGATTCTGCATCTGCGTGGAGGCTGCAGCGACAGGGGCCTGAACCGACTGACGTGCTGCCGCAACCGGTGCCGCCATTGGGGCGGAAGATACGGCTGATGGTGCCGGCAGCGAATTACGCTGTACCGTTCCGCTGGAAACCCGCGGAGCCGGCGCTATTGGGGCTGACGCATAAACATCGCCTGCGGGCTGTTGCGCAACGCGCTGATTGGACGTCGAACCGGTAAAGATGCCGTCGGTGAAACGCATCGTATCGGAACTGCACCCGGCTCCAAAGCCGGCAATCAGAACGATTGCGACATTCCGCAGGAGACGTTCGGACGTATGCTGCAAAATTGGGAAACGCATGTTCAACTCGTCCATACTCGAAACTCAGTAAGACGATTAAAGCGCGTTAATGTTACTCGCTGGTTAAGAACGACCCAACTTTGAAAAAAGATTCACCAATTAAACACCATAAGCGAACATTGGCGCGCAGCCACCCTTCCGATGAAAACCGGAATGGATGGCATGGTAAGATTAGAAAATGGCAATTTAGAGCGCCGATCTGATTCAATCAGATCGGCGCTCTAAATGTTTATTGAAACGCACATCTCATCCGAAAACCGTTTCACACTTTTCGGGATGTGCTCTAAAGAACCGAAGAAACGCCTTCAATGAAGGGCTGATAGCGGACAACCATCAGGTTTTCCTGCTCGAAGCGGCTACCGACCTTCGAGATTCGCGTCACGATCTGTTCGCCGTCGCCGGGACCGATCGGCGCGATGAGTACACCATGTGTTGCGAGCAATTCCACAAAATGGCGCGGGACTTCTTCGCAAGCCAGCCAGAGAATGATTCGGTCAAACGGACCACCCGGCATGCCATGGCGTCCATCGGCATGCTTGACCATGATGTTTTCACGCTTCAGCGAAACGAACTGCTGCAAGGCGTGATCGCAAAGTTTGCGATAACGCTCCACCGTCGTCACACGGCCCGATAGCGACGACATGACGGCGGCGGTAAAGCCCGACCCCGTACCGATTTCCAGCACGCGATGACCCGGTTCCAGCTTGAGCGCTGCCAGCACACGCGCCTGATCGTCAATGCCTTCGATATATTCGCCGCAATCGAGCGGCGCCGTGCGAGTGCTATAGGCAAGATGCGACCACGCCGAAGCAAGAAAGCTCTGGCGCGGTGTTGCTTCAATGGCTGCAAAGAGGCGCGGATCATCAATGCCACGCGCGCGCATGCGCAAGACGAAAGATGCAAATCCTTCCTGGTCCGAAAGCCTTGGCCGCTCAGACGTTGCCTGCCTCATGCTTCCCCCCGCTTCAAGCTTCAAGACCGAGCGCTGTGCTCAGTTCTGCACGAACCTTATGCGCGGTCAGATCAAGGTGCAACGGCGTGACCGAGATGCAGTCCGAACGAATGGCTGCAAGATCACTGTCGTCGGCGACCGGAGCCTTGCCGCGACCGAAACGCAGCCAGAAATACGGGAAACCGCGACCGTCGCGGCGCTCGTCGAGACGCGCATCATGGCTAAGCTTGCCCTGCGCCGTCACGCGTGTGCCCTGCACTTCATCGGCACCGCAATTCGGGAAATTGAGGTTCAGCAGAACGCCTTCCGGCCAACCGGCAGCGACCAGCTTACGAATGAGGTCCGGCGCATGGGTTTCAGCCGTTTCCCACGGAACGATCCGGCGGTCGCCTTCGTAATCATATTCCTGGGACAGAGCGATGGAGCGGATGCCGAGCAGCGTGCCTTCCATTGCACCGGCCACGGTGCCGGAATAGGTCACGTCGTCTGCAATATTCGCACCGGAATTGACACCGGACAGGATGAGATCCGGCGCACCCGGCAGAACGTGACGGACACCCATGATAACGCAATCGGTCGGCGTGCCGCGCAACGCGAAATGAGTGTCGTCGATCTGGCGCAGACGCAGCGGCTCCGAGAGGGTCAGCGAATGCGCAAGGCCGCTCTGGTCGGTTTCGGGCGCAACAACCCAGACATCGTCCGAGAGCTGTCGTGCGATTCGCTCCAGAACTGCGAGGCCTTCAGCGTGGATACCATCATCGTTCGTCAGCAAAATTCGCACGTCTTCACTCCTGTCCTAATTGTTGAAATCCTGAGTCACGCAGCCTTTTCAATGCGCGTGATGCCGCCCATGTAGGGCTGCAGTGCTTCAGGAATATGAATGCTGCCATCTTCCTGCTGGTAGTTTTCCATGACGGCGATGAGCGCGCGACCTACTGCGACGCCAGACCCGTTGAGGGTGTGGACGAAGCGCGTCGACTTCTCGCCTTCCGGACGATAGCGGGAGTTCATGCGGCGGCCCTGGAAATCACCGCAGACCGAGCAGCTGGAGATTTCGCGATAAGTGTTCTGCCCCGGCAGCCAGACTTCGATGTCATAGGTCTTCTGCGCGCCGAAGCCCATATCGCCAGTGCAAAGCACGACGGTACGGAACGGCAGCTCAAGACGCTTCAGCACTTCTTCGGCGCAAGCCGTCATGCGTTCATGTTCGGCAACCGAGCTGTCTGCATCGGTGATCGATACCATTTCCACTTTCAGGAACTGGTGCTGGCGCAGCATGCCGCGCGTATCGCGACCGGCGGAACCGGCTTCCGAACGGAAGCAAGGCGTCAGCGCGGTGTAGCGCTGCGGCAGGGTCTTCACATCGACGATCTCGTCCGCAACCAGATTGGTCAGCGGCACTTCCGCCGTCGGAATCAGCCAGCGACCATCGGTGGTGCGGAACAGGTCTTCCGAGAATTTCGGCAATTGGCCGGTGCCATAAACCGCCTCGTCGCGCACCATCAGCGGCGGCATGGTTTCGGTATAGCCATGCTGGGTCGTATGCAGATCGAGCATGAACTGTCCGAGCGCACGCTCAAGACGCGCCAGACCGCCCTTCAGGATGGTGAAGCGCGCACCGGCGATTTTCGCTGCGCGTTCGAAATCCATCAGGCCGAGTGCTTCGCCCAGCTCATAGTGCTCTTTCGGCTGGAAAGAGAAATTACGCTGATTGCCGACACGACGAATCTCGACATTGTCGGCTTCGTCCTTGCCAAGCGGCACATCGCCGAGCGGAACATTCGGGATTGTCGACAGAGCGTCATTCAATTCCTTGACCAGACGGCGCTCTTCTTCTTCTGCCTCAGCAAGAAAATTCTTGAGTTCGCTGACTTCCGCTTTCAGCTTGTCGGCGGTGGCGGCATCTTTTTCAGCCATCGCCTTGCCGATTTCTTTCGAAGCGGCATTGCGGCGCTCCTGCGCAGCCTGAACCTTGCCGACATTTTCGCGGCGCTTTTCGTCGAGCGCGATCAATTCGAACGAGAGCGGCCCTGCCCCGCGCTTTGCAAGCGCCTTGTCGAGGTCTTCAGGGTTTTCGCGAATCCATTTGATGTCGAGCATGGGAAAAGCCGTTTCGTGAAATTGAACAGAAGCGGGCCGCAAAGACTGCGGCCAGCGGAAATCGTAGTCTACGATCAGGAGGAAGAAGCGTCGTTTTCAGCTTCTTTTGCGTTCTCTGCTTCGTCGCGCTTCTTCTCGATCATACGAGCCACGATAATGGAAATCTCGTAGAGAAGGATCGTCGGCAAGGCAAGACCGATCTGGCTCGCCGGATCGGGCGGTGTCAGAACAGCCGCCACGATGAACGCGATCACAATCGCATATTTACGCTTGTCCTTCAGGCCAGCCGAAGTCACGAGACCAACACGCGCCATGAGGCTTGTGACGACCGGCAACTGGAACACCAGACCGAAAGCGAAAATGAGCGTCATGATGAGGCTCAGATATTCCGAAACCTTCGGCAAAAGCGAAATCTGCACTTCGCCAGCACCACCCGTCTGCTGCATGGCCAGGAAGAACCACATCACCATCGGGGTGAAGAAGAAATAGACGAGCGCGCCGCCGAGCAGGAACAAAATCGGTGATGCAATGAGGAATGGCAGGAAAGCCATGCGCTCATGCTTATAGAGCCCCGGCGCGACAAACTTGTAGATCTGCGCCGCGATGATCGGGAAAGCGAGCACAATACCGCCAAACATCGCCACCTTCACCTGCGTGAAGAAAAACTCCTGCGGCGCGGTATAGATCAGCTCCGCCTTGGAACGATCCATGCCCGCCCAGTCGATGGCCCACTGGTAGGGCACGACAAGCAGATTGAAGAGGTGCTTTGCGAATGCGAAGCAAACTGCAAATGCCACGAAAAATGCCAGGATTGCCCAGATAAGGCGGCGGCGCAGTTCGATCAGGTGTTCAAGCAAGGGCGCAGAGCTCTGCTCGATTTCATCCTCGTCACGGGTCACGCTTTGGTTCCTGTCTTCTTGGTGGTCTTTTTGGCAGGAGCAACCGCCTTTTCGGCAGCTGGCTTGGATGCGTCCGCTGTTTTAACCGGAGCAACTTTCTTCGGTGCGGGTTTTGCCGCAACCGTTTTGGGAGCAGCCGTTTTTGCGGCAGCAGGCTTTGCAGCCGCTGGCTTTGCCGTCGCGGCCTTGGCCTTTGCAGCCTTCGGCGCAGCGGGTTCAGCTTTCGCTACCGCAGCTTTAGGCGCTGCCTTTGCTGCTGTCTTGCGTGGAGCGCGCGGCGCCTTCGCAGGCTTTTCCGCAGCCGCTTCAGACTGAACAGGCGCTGCTGCAGGAACGGGCGCTCCGCTCGCGTCGACCGGCGTGGTCACTTCTGCAACCGTATCCGGTGTCGCCGGAGACATGGAAGTCGAGGATTTGATGCTCGATTTCAGGTCTTCGCCTGCACTTCGAATCGGATCGAAAACCTGTGTAAGCTTGGAGCGTGGATCGAGCTTGCGTGTTTCGTCGATGATATTCTTGACGTCTTCCAGCTCCGCCTCTTTCAAGGCTTCATTGAACTGGTTGCGAAACTCATTGGCTGTCGCGCGCATGCGCGCTGTTGCCTTGCCGAAGGCTCTAAGCATCTTCGGCAAATCCTTGGGGCCGACAACAACGATCATCACGATCGCAATGACCAGCAATTCAGACCAACCGACATCGAGCATTTTATACCCCGCGCACTGCGCGCGTGTCCCGTCTTTCGGCGGAAAACCGCACTTTTACAGATGGCAAACATGCTGCGTATCCGTTTTGACACGCAGCATTCTTGATCCGATAGATCAGGACTTGGTGGTTTTCTTGACGTCGTTGACGGTTTCTTCCGCCTTGGCGTCGATCGTGCGACCATCGTCCCGGGCGTCCTTGGCTGCGTCTTCGTCGTTCATGCCCTGCTTGAAGTTCTTGATGCCCTTGGCAACGTCACCCATCAGCTCGGGAATCTTGCCGCGGCCAAAAAGAAGCAGCACAACCGCTAGAACGATCAGCCAGTGCCAGATGGAAAAGCTACCCATTTCATTCCTCTCATCGCCGCTTAAACGCAGCCTGTTCCTGCAATGTCGATAGTGATTTAAGCGCTTTCAAGCAATCTTTCAAACGGAAGTATAGCTGTGAAGGCAGATGTGACGATTTTATTCGTCGCATGTGTCCTCTTTATGTGCAGCAAATTGTGGATGATAAGGAAGTCGGGCGCTGACTTACCCCTTGGGAGCCAGCAAACCAAGATCTTCGAGATCAATATCCTCGAGCGGCTCTTCCTCATCCGTCAGCTCATCCGGGTCGATATTCGGCACCGGAACGGCAAAACTTGAAGGCATGCGGGCGGACAGAAGCCCTGCCCCGCGCAACTCTTCCAGCCCCGGAAGATCGCGGATTTCCGGCAATCCGAAATGATCAAGGAACGATTCCGTCGTGCCATATGTCACCGGGCGGCCCGGCGTGCGGCGACGTCCGCGCAGCTTGATCCAGCCCGTTTCCATCAGCACGTCCAGCGTGCCTTTGGAGGTTTCGACGCCACGAATATCTTCCAGTTCGGCGCGGGTGACCGGCTGGTGATAAGCAATGATCGCCAGCACTTCCATTGCAGCGCGCGACAGCTTGCGCTGCTGCACCGCTTCACGGCTCATCAGGAAGGCCAGATCCGGCGCGGTGCGGAATGCCCAGGCCGCACCGACCTGCACGAGATGCACGCCGCGCGACTCATAAACCTTCTGGAGATGCTGCAAAATCGGCGCTAGTTCGGCATTAGGCGGCAAACGCTCCTGAAGTGCGCGCTCCGACACCGGTTCGGCGGAAGCAAAAATGATCGCTTCGACGATACGCGCCAGATCCGCCAGCCCACTTGCCGGAAGCTGTGCTTCCTCAAACTCATTATCCATATCGAATTCCGCCAGCTGGCGTTCCGCCTCAGACATCCTCGTCCTCGTCAAATTCGCTTAAACCGGGCTTGGCCCGCATATAAATCGGCTCGAATGGCGCATTCTGGCGGACTTCCAGCTTGCCCTCCCGCACCAGTTCCAGACTGGCGGCAAAGGAGCTTGCCAGTGCCGACGCCCTCTCCTGCGGCGACAGCGCATAGTCGATCAGAAAACGGTCGAGTGAAATCCAGTCCTCAATATCGCCGCCCATCAGACGCACCAGTGCGACCCGCGCCTCCTGAAGCGACCAAACGGAGCGCTTGGTGATCTGAACATGAGACACCGCCTGCCTCTGGCGCTGCGAGGCATAGGCCGTCAGAAGATCGTAGAGTGTTGCGGAAAACTGGCTGGCACGGTCGACCATCACCACTTCCGGCATACCGCGTGCAAAGACATCGCGTCCCAGCCGATTGCGATTAACCAGAGCGGCTGCCGCATCGCGCATTGCTTCCAGCCTTTTCAGGCGGAATTGCAGGGATGCTGCAAGCTCCTCGCCGGTTTCGCCATCATCACCCTGTTGCTTGGGAATAAGCAGCTTGGATTTCAGATAAGCGAGCCACGCCGCCATAACGAGATAGTCGGCGGCAAGCTCAAGCCGGACTGCCCGGGCTCGCTCCACGAATTCGAGATATTGCTCGGCCAGCGCCAGAACGGAAATACGTGCCAGATCGACACGCTGGTTGCGCGCCAGATGCAGCAGAAGATCGAGAGGGCCTTCAAAGCCCTGCACGTCGATGAGCAATGATGGTTCGCTTAAAGCTCTTTCGGCATCGCTTTGCCACAGCGAATCCATCGGCACGAGCGTGCCGTCTTTTCCGTCTGTGTTGGTTCCTGATGCTGCCAAGCCGCTAGCCTCTCGATGCGCAGTCGTCACTCACGCTGCCCGGACAGGCCGGGCGGCGCATCTGTGCAGTTTAACAAGTTTTAACGATTACGCTATCGCTTCGAACATGCCATTGAATTCGGCGCGCAGTTCAGCCTCATCGGAGAGGTCCGGATCACCGGCATAGACTTCGGCCAGATCAGCGCGGCGCTTCGATTTGCCTTCAAGCACTGGCACGCGAGCGGCAACCTGTACCAGCTCTTCCATAACGCCTGCACAATAGAGAACGATATCGCAGCCTGCACCGATGATGCCCTCGGCAATATCGCCCAGTTCACCCGAAAGCGCCTTCATCGAAATATCGTCGCTCATGATCAGACCGTCGAACTGAATCACGTCACGAATGATCGTGTTGATCACGGTCGGCGACAAAGTGGACGGACGCTTTGGGTCGAGCGCATCGAACACGACATGCGCCGTCATGGCCATGGGCAGGTCATTCAGCGCCTTGAACGGCACGAAGTCATGCGCCAGCAATTCGCTCAGCGGCGCGCTCACGCGGGCCAGTTCCTTATGCGTATCCGCGAAGGCGCGGCCATGGCCCGGCATGTGTTTCATGACCGGCAACACACCGCCAGCCAGCAGACCCTCGGCAGCGGCGCGGCCCATCTCGGCCACCGCATGCGGGTTCTTGGAATAAGCGCGCGCGCCAATCACATCATGCGCGCCTTCGACGGGCACATCGAGAACCGGCAGGCAGTCGGAGGTGACGCCAACCTTCAGAAGATCGAAGGCATGCAAACGTGCGTGCAGCCATGCGGCGCGCAGGCCTGCTTCGCGGTCGCGCGCAAAGATCGCACCAATCTCTCCAGCGGACGGATAATTCGGCACTAACGGCGGACGCAGACGCTGCACGCGCCCGCCTTCCTGATCGATGAAAACCGGCGTCTGATCGCGGCCCGTCACATCGCGCATATGCGCGGTCAGCTCGGCAACCTGTTCGAGACTTTCGACATTGCGGGCGAACAGAATGAAGCCCCAAGGCCTTTCATCGCGGAAAAAGGCAACCTCATCCGGTGTAAGCTTTGTACCCGACACACCGGCAATCCATGCCTTGCACTGTTTCATGCGAATATCCCTCGTATTTTCCGCCACTTAGATAGTTGTTCTAACTAAAATTCCATGCGCTCGATAGTGCATATGAAAAGGGCGGCTCAAGCCGCCCTGTTCTTGTCTGTTGTTATGGCTCAGCGCGTTACGAGACAGCTGCCGCCAGCCGACTTCAAGCGACCGCACAACGCATTGGCATCATCACGCGAACCAGCCTGAACGCGGACACGGTAGTAGGTGCCCTTGCCCGGAATGTCGGCGCGCTTGATATCCACGCCACGTCCGCCGATCACATTGGCATATTTCTGCGCCATGTTGGCATAGGACTTCTGCGCCAGTTCAGCGGAAGGCTGGGATGCGATCTGGATGAAATATCCACCTGCACCAGCAGCGCCACCGGCAGCCGATGCAACCTGCTGGTTAGCAACGGGAGCAGCTGCGGCAGGCGCCTGCGTCTGCGTACGCTGCGGAACGTTGCCCACGATGTTGACCGGCTGTTCAGCTGGACGCGAAGGAACAACCGGAGCATGTGCCGGGAGGCGCGGCGTTTCTGCAGCCGGTGCCTGAGCGACAGGTGCCTGTGCCGCTGGCTGCTGGGCCTGCGGTGCAGTTGCGGCCGGTGCTGGCAAAGCACTACCCGAAGCGATTGCCGCGATTTCGTCACCACCAGCCGGAGCGGATGGCTGTGCCGAAGGCTGCGCACTGTTGCTGGCCGTCTGCGGTGCTGCCGGTTCCGGAGCGCGTTCCGGCTGCATGATCGTGCCATCCGGGCGAACAATCATGGTTTCAACTTCGCGAGGCTGGATCAAAGGCGCATTTTCCTGCGCGTTCTGTCCATTTTGAGCACCAGCATTGGCCTGACCGTTTTCAGCCGATGAGTCCGGCGTATCAGTCATGGCTTCATTGTCGTCCGTGCCGGAAATATCGACTGGCTCTTCACCCGAGGTGATCAGTGATTTCTGTTCCGGATTGTTCGGCAACGTACCGGCAACGCGATCGTAAACCGCCTTGTCCTGATTCGGGACCGTCGCACCGCCGGGGTTTTCCGGCTGCATCTTGATCGGCTGGTTGTCGGCATGAATGACGACCGGCTCCTGCGAACCGCCGCCCATGAAGTGATATCCGATACCACCGAGCAATACGACAGCACCGGCAACACTGGCCAGAATCAGGCCGCGACGACCGCGAACCGGGCGATTGCGATAGGCTTCCGACGCTTTGCCAAGATCGTCTTCCGGCTGCATGGCGGCACGTGCGCCATAGTCGCCGCCTTCGACGGTCTGCGCGCCCTGGGCGGCCCAATGATTGTAGAAATCATCTTCGCTGCCAGCCTGTTCGCCCGCATTATAATCGCCAGTCTGGCGCGGCTGCGAGCGGCCATAAGAGCTTGCAGCGGCGGCAACGGCTGCGCCGAGACCAACTGTTGCAGCACCTGCAGCAACGCCGGCATTCGGCAGATAGCTGGATGCGCTTTCGCGGAAAATATCCTCAAAGGCCTTGTCGGCTTCGCTCTGCGCTTCGGTAGGCGTGTTCAGCTCATCAACGCCAACCGTATTGAAGACCTCGGCAAATTCAGCTTCGAGATCGCCAAGACCGGCAGCGGTTTCCTCTTCACCGTAATTGACTTCCGGCAGATCGAGGGAATGGGTCTGCTCAACCTTGTTTTCGGCAACGCTCAGCGTTTCAACGTCCGGTGCAGGTGCGCTGGCCGTCTGCTGTGCAGCTGCGAAATGCGGCATCGACGTGGTCGGGCGATAATCCTCATCCGAAAGCACTGCATGAGCATAGGCAGGCGCGGCTGCGGTTGCACTGTTGTCATCATGCAGATCGAGATCGTCTTCGTTGAAGAAATCATCGCCGCCAAGCAATTCTTCGTCGGTCGCCTTGAGGACTTCCGATTCGGAGTAATCACCGGAAGGCTCGAAGCCGAAGTCGTCGTCGCTCAGGCTCAGCTCATCAAGGTCCGACAGATCGTCGTCCGTGCCTTCCGCTGCTGTTGTTGCGGAGAATGCAGCGGCATCGAATGAGAAATCATCATCGAAGGAGAAGTCGTCGTCCTGCGCTGCAACTTCGTTTGAAGCCTGCTCCGAACCGGCAAAGGCGTTGGAAGCAGCGTAAGGCGCTTCCGCCTCACCCGCATGCGCGGTTACCGTCGGCATCTGCGCGACAACGCCCGAAGCGAAATTGCCACGGGTGTAATAGGGATAGCCAGATGGCTCCGTGCGGGCGGCCGCTTCCTGCGCAGGCGCAGCAGCTTCTACAGGCTGATGCGCCTGCTCGAAGGCCTGCTCGTCCAGATGCAGTTCATCGAGCTGAAAATCGTCAAATGCCGGCTCAGCCTCTTCCGCTGCCGCATAGCCATGATCCGATGCAGCGGATGCGTAGGATGCAGCCTCTTGCGGCTCGTATGCAGCTGCCTGCGGCGCATAGGATACTGGCTCTGGCTGATAGCCATAGGCGCTGTCGTTCGCGGAGGCTGGCTGCGGCTCATCGCCGAACAGCAAGTTTTCCAGCTCGTCTTCAAGCGACATGGACTGATGTGCAGGCTCAGCGCCATAAGACGGCGTTGCAGGCTCAACGGCCTGTACATCCCAGTCACGGCTTTGCGCGGTCTGCGTCAAATAGGATTCTTCGTGCGGCTCGATAGCCGGCTGATAGATCGTCGGATCATATGCGCCGTGGTCGGCTGTATGACCTCCCTGCGCACTATTCGGCGATTCGTGATTATCATAGGCCGAGCTTTGCGCTGCCGCGTAAGGGTCGCCATACGAATCACGCGCATTCGAATAATCGGCATAATCGAACTGCTGAACAGGCTCGGTGCGTTCGACGTCTTCGAAGTCGTCCAGTTCAGGCGCAGGAACGGATGCTCCATTATCCAGATGCAGGTCGAGTTCTTCTTCCAAAGCAGAAGCAAGGTCTTCTTCGTGCGCCAGCGGTTCCGCGCCACGATAATACTGTTCGCTATAGCGCTGATCCTGAGCAACTTCCGGCTCAGGCTCGACAGGCTGGTTGTGACTTGCCGGCTGCGCGTAATCGTCAAAATCGCCGAGAAGCTCGCGTTCGAGATCAAGCGCCGGATCAAAGTCAGGCTCGGGCCGGTCGTGAGATTGGCGCTCGTTCCAAGCGGAATGATCACCTTGAGGCGTGCCAAAGTCCACGATTCGCGACAGTTCCATCAGCGGATCGTCTTCGTGCAGCGGACGCTCGCCGTAATTACGGGGATTTGCACTGCTGTCCGTCATGGTGTGTTCCTAACTCAAACCCTGGACGCCGCAAGACGTCACTTTACATTGCTTATTAGCGAGGCAATGTGGGCAAAAGTTGACGGTAGTTTCCTACGCCGAAAGACCAGAACGGGATAAACCAACACCTTCAGTTCATCCCGGTCTTCTCTTTTTAGACTTGATCTACCGCATTCAAGAGCTTCGTTTGACTTAACGAGCTCCCGGTCAGTCGATCAATCCTAGCGCATTTCCGTCGGAGCGTCAGCCCCGATGATCGTCAATCCGGACGTCAGAACATCGGAAACAACCTGTACCAGCCCTAGCCTGGCTAGTGACAAGTCTGGATCGTTAACCTTAATAAAACGTAAGTCCGGGTTCTCTGTGCCCTTATTCCATTGCGAATGGAACGCGCTGGCAAGGTCAAACAGGTAAAAAGCAAGACGATGCGGCTCCTGATGGATCGCCGCTGCTTCGATCAGACGCGGATATTCTGCAAGCTTGCGAACCAGTGCAATTTCGCTCTCGTCGGTCAGCTTGTCGAACTGTGCGGCCATGGCAACACGATCCAGATCGGCAAGGCCCAGCTGGTCGGCAGCCTGACGGAAAACCGAGTGCGAGCGCGCAGAAGCGTACTGCACATAGAACACCGGATTGTCCTTGGACTGTTCGGTGACTTTCGCAAAATCGAAATCGAGCGGCGCGTCGTTTTTCCGATAAAGCATCATGAAACGCACCGGATCGCGGCCCACTTCGTCGACCACATCGCGCAAGGTGATGAATTCGCCCGAACGCTTCGACATGCGCACCGGCTCGCCGTCGCGGAAGAGCTTTACCAGCTGGCAGAGCAGTACGGTGAGCTTGGCCTTGCCATCGGAAACGCCACGCGCAACGGCTTCAAGACGCTTCACATAGCCACCATGATCGGCGCCCAGAACGTAAATCATCTCGTTGAAGCCGCGGTCGTATTTGTCCTTGAAATAGGCAACGTCGGCCGCAAAATAGGTGAATGTGCCGTCAGACTTCATCAGCGGACGGTCGATATCGTCACCCACTTCGGTCGAGCGGAACAGGGTCTGTTCGCGATCTTCCCAATCTTCCGGCAGCTGGCCCTTCGGGGGCGGAATCTTGCCCTTATAGACGTGGCCCTTCAGCGTCAGATCATTGATTGCATTACGAATCGCACGGGCATGGTCGGCATGCAGCTGACGTTCGGAATAGAAGACATCGTGATGGACGTTCAGCGCTTCCAGATCAGCGCGGATCATCGCCATCATGGCATTGATGGTGGCTTCCTTGACGATAGCCATCGCTTCAGCTTCCGGTATTTCCAGAAGCTTCGTGCCATATTCCTTTGCGAGCGCCTGCCCCACCGGCACGAGATAATCGCCCGGATAGAGGCCAGCCGGAATTTCACCGATGATTTCGCCCAGCGCTTCGCGATAACGCAGCATCACGGAGCTTGCGAGCACGTCGATCTGCGAGCCAGCATCGTTGATGTAATATTCCTTGACGACGTCATAGCCTGCGAATTTCAGCAGGTTGGCCAGCACGTCGCCGACAACGGCGCCGCGGCAATGACCGACATGCATCGGGCCGGTCGGATTTGCCGAAACATATTCGACATTGACCTTGTTGCCAGCACCAAGCTTGGAGCGACCGAAATCCGTGCCTTCATTGAGCATCGCGGCAAGCTCGCGCTGCCAGTAAGTTGCCTTCAGACGCAGATTGATGAAGCCCGGACCGGCAACATCGACTGTTTCGACATCCTCGTCGCTCTTCAAGGCTTCGGCGATACGCACCGCAAGTTCGCGCGGGTTCTGGCCAACAGCCTTGGAGAGAACCATGGCCGCATTGGTCGCAATATCGCCATGGGTCGCATCGCGCGGCGGCTCGACGCCAACGCGAGAAAGATCGAGTTCACCGCCATCTTTCGGTTTCAGATCAATATCTTGCAACGTCTTTTTGATACGTGCGTCGAAATCTGCGAAGATATTCATGGTCTGTCCTGTCAGGCTTTCGTCTGGAGTTTTGACTGCGTATTCCAGAGTCGGCTCGTTCTATTAGATAGTTGTGTTGCAGACGGCCTTTCGGCCTCGCAATCACTTCGTTTGGCCCCGATTAAGCTAAATCGGGGGTATGGTCAAACAATCGTCGGTGTTCGCGCACGGCAAAATTATCAGTCATACCCGCCAGATAGTCGGCGACACGGCGCGCACGCGACGGGATATCCAGCGTTTCACAGCCCGACTGCCACTCGGGCGGCATGATCGACGGATCGGCAAAACAGGCGTCGAACAGGTCCTGCACAATTTTGTCTGCCGCCTGTCGGCGCAGCACGACGCTGTTATGGAAATAGAGGTTTTTGAACAGAAACCGCTTCAGCACCTTTTCCTCGTCGCGCATCGTGGGTGAAAACGCCACCAGCGACTGCGAATGGGCATGGATGTCGGCAATGCTTTGCGGCTGCACAGCAGCCAGACGGCGCTGGGCTTCGGCGATAACATCCTCGACCATGATGGTGATCTGCCTGCGCACCAGTTCATGGCCGGTGCGCACGGCATCAAGATTGGGATAGCGCCCGCGCACCACATCGAGCAGCCGCTTGGTCAGGGGCACTTCATCCAGCGCCTCAAGCGTTAGTAGGCCCGCGCGCAAGCCATCATCGATATCATGGGCGTTATAGGCGATGTCGTCGGCAATCGCGGCGCATTGCGCCTCCAGACTGGCAAAGCGCCCCAGTTCCAGATCGTAGCGTTCGTTGAAATCGAGGATGGGTTGCGGCACCGGCTCATCCGAATGTACGGCGTATGGTCCGACCAGCGGACCATTGTGCTTCACCAGCCCTTCCAGCGTTTCCCAGGACAGGTTGAGACCGTCAAAATCCGCATAGCGATGCTCAAGCTTGGTAACGATACGGAGCGATTGGGCGTTGTGATCAAAGCCACCGTAATCCTTCATGCGTTCGTTGAGCGCATCCTCGCCGGTATGGCCAAAAGGCGTGTGACCAAAATCGTGCACCAGCGCGACGGCTTCGGCGAGATCTTCATCCAGCCGCAGCGCACGGGCCAGCGCGCGCGCAATCTGCGCCACTTCAATCGTATGCGTCAGCCGCGTGCGGTAATGGTCGCCTTCATGCGCAATGAAAACCTGCGTCTTGTGCTTCAGACGGCGAAACGCGGTAGAATGGATGATGCGGTCGCGGTCGCGCTGAAACGGGGTGCGTGTCGGGCTTTCCGGTTCCGGCACCAGCCGCCCACGGCTTGAGATCGGATCGCAGGCATAGGGCGCGCGCTCACGATAACCAAAGCCTATTCCTTCCAGCGACATTGCGATGCATCCTTCACTGTAATATGATTACACTATATTCATGCTGACATTGACTTCTATTGGTAGCGTTCATAGCTATCAGAGGAATATGAAAGCAAGTCTGCGATAACGGGCAGCCGGGGAAAATCCCGCTCTGGCCCAGCAACTGCAAACGGACGAGACCGATGACAGGCATTACCGTTTCCGATTCCGCCGCAAAGCGGATCGCTAAAATTCTCAATTCCGAACCGGACAAGACCGCGCTGCGCGTTTCTGTCGAAGGTGGCGGCTGCTCCGGTTTTTCCTACAAATACGATCTGGTCGACGAACAGACCGATGACGACATCGTCATTGAAAAGCTCGGGGCGAAAGTTCTGATCGATTCGATCTCGGTTCCTTACATGGATGGATCGGAAATCGATTTCGTTGACGATCTGATGGGGCAGTCGTTCCAGATCCGCAACCCGAACGCGACTGCGTCTTGCGGCTGCGGCACGAGCTTCGCGATTTAATCGAACCGAAACGCATAGCGTGAAAATAAACCGGCTGCCTCATGGCAGCCGGTTTTGTTTTGTCAGACTTTGACCGAAGCGACCGTGGTATCGATATGGTCCACCAGCGCGTCCGGCAGACCCAGGCGCCCAGCCAGCATATCGAGATAACCGCGCTCCGCCCGGCTATCGGGATCAATCGCCAGACGCGAAGCAGTGTAAAGCTCCACCTTCTGCTCTTCCGTCTGAGCCGCAGCGACCAGCGCGTCGAGATCGACCGGATCCGCCAGTTCTTTCTGAAAGAAAGCTTCCGCCTCGTCATCAAGGCCAGAAATCTGAAGCTTCTCCATGATACGTGCACGTTCCGCATCATCGATATGACCGTCTGCCTTGGCTGCGGCGATCATCGCCTGGATCAGCGTCAGGGCGAAACTGTTGCTCATGGCGGGCGACTGCGGATGAAACGGCGAATCGGCAGGCGGAGGCGGAAGAAGCTCCTGCTCCTTGGCAACCGGCTGTTCCGCTGTTTGCGGCGACTGGCCGGACTTGTAATTCTTGTAGGCCAGATAGCCGAGGCCAGCGATGGCTGCGATGCCGCCAACGGTGGCGACATTACCGGCCAGCTTGCGGCCCGTCTTGGTGCCAAGAACTGCGGCAGCGATAGCGCCGGTGGCAAGCGGGTTCTTCTTGGCGAGATCACCGACCTGCCCGGCTTTGTCCTTCACACTCCCCGACATGCCTGGTACCTGCGATCCCAAAAACTGGTCGAGAAGTTTCTTGGCGTCGAACATTGTTATCTCCTGTCTGGCTCCAATGAGTCCGAGATAGGAACGCAACGACGGCAATACAAATGCATCCAGCATTGAAATATGTACTTGGCTGCAATTTCTGTGATGAGGCCTGCGCCGTGCTTGCCCTCACCCGCTCAAGCGCCTAATCTTTGAGCCATGAAGATCGCTACGTGGAACATCAACGGCGTCAAGGCCCGCATCGAGAACCTTCAGCATTGGTTGAAGGAGTCTTCGCCCGATATCGCCTGCCTGCAGGAAATCAAATCGGTGGACGAGCAGTTCCCCCGGCTTGAGATTGAGGCGCTTGGCTATCACGTCGAGACCCATGGCCAGAAAGGCTTTAACGGCGTCGCACTTCTTTCCAAGAAGTCACCCGACGAGATCAATCGTGGCCTGCCCGGCGATGACAGCGATGAACAGGCACGCTTCATAGAGGGCGTTTATTCGACCGATAAAGGCGTCATCCGCGTCGTGTCGCTCTATCTGCCCAACGGCAATCCGATCGATACCGAGAAATTTCCCTACAAGCTCTCCTGGATGCAGCGTCTGGAAGCCTGGGCGAAAGATCGTCTGGCGCTTGAGGAGCCGCTTGTGCTGGCTGGCGACTATAACGTCATTCCAGAACCACAGGACGCGAAGAACCCGCAGGCATGGCTTGGCGATGCATTGTTCCAGCCGCAATCGCGACAGGCGTTTCGCAAGCTGGAAAATCTCGGTTTCACCGAGGCTATTCGCGCGGCGACTGACGATGATGGTATCTACTCATTCTGGGATTATCAGGCAGGCGCCTGGCAGAAAAACAATGGCATCCGCATTGATCATCTGATGCTGTCGCCAGAAGCGGTCAATCGTTTCGTATCGACCGATATTGAAAAGCACGTTCGTGCCTGGGAGAAGCCGTCTGACCACGTACCGGTTACGGTCACGCTGTCGGATTAAGACGAAAGAAGCTTAGAACGAGCCCTTGGTGGTCATATCGCTGGCGAGAGCGACAGCGTTCCGGCGATCCGCTTCACCGACAATCGAGAAAGCCTGTTCCTGCATTTCGCGTATCCAGGTGCAATCCTCGGCTGCGCAACGCTCAGAGGCAGCTGTCATGAAGGCCAGCCCGCGCACGGTCTTGCCAGCCTGAAACAGCATGTTTCCAAGCATGGCTTGAGCACTGACATTGCCCTTGTTCGCAGCCAGCTGGAACCAGCGTGCGGCCTGAACTGAATTGCGCTCTCCACCCTCACCGGACAGGAGCATCTTGCCAAGCTCGAACTGGGCAGCAGAATCGCCGAAATTCGATGCGGCCTGCACATAAAGATCACGGGCGACACCCAGATCAGCGCGCACCGGCGTACCCGGAATACCGCGCTTCACATATCCAGCGAGCGCAACCAGCGCGTCAGCCACATAGGAATCGTTCTCGGAACCGGGTTCGGAACCTTCACGGACGATCTTCTCGAAAATCTTGTAGGCTTCGTAGTCATTTTCAGCCACGCCGTCGCCATCGGCATACATGCGGGCCAGTTTCCACTTTGCACCCTGATGACCGCGCTCGGCGGCATAACGCAGCGCCTTGATCGCTTCGTCCTTGTGACCGTTCTTGTAGGCGGAGAAGCCGAACTTGAAGAGTTCAAACGGGCTGCGCGACTTTTCGGAATCGTCGTTCAGATCAAAAGCAAAGGCACTGTTGCAGGCGATGGCCAAACCAACAGCCATGGCAATAACAGGATATGAAAAACTGCGACTACGCATCACAACGCCGGTCTTTCACAATAGTTGGCACAAATCGTGGAGAAGGAATTCATTGAAGGCAGAATAGCCATGCTTTTCGTCAAGACTGAGACCCGATCTTGGCCGAAAAAAGCCTTACCATCATTGGAAGGAATCGGAGCAGCGTCGGCAAGGTTTCCCTTGCTTGCAATCGGTTTGCTCTGCAACAACGCGCTCTTGCTCATTCCTGCCTAATCCTGCGGGAGCCTTCGCTCCTGATTGTTTGACGGCTTCTGCCTTTCCTTGACGGATGATGTCCCTTTGTGGCGGGAAATAGGCAAAAATGACCGTAGTTCTTTGTAACCTAAAGTAACGGTAAAGACTGTTGCCGTTTGACAACAAACTCACTGTTGTTGCTCATCGAAATGCGCTCCCCGTCGAACAAAGCGATGGCGATTGTTTCCGTCTGGCGGACGCATAGAATAGAACAGCGATGACTCAACCGATTGGAACCAACCGGATCACATGCGCAGTTACCGACGCCCCAATAGGCGCCCGCAGAGGCGATTTACCTCCGGCACCCGCCGAAGCGGAATAGGAGGATTGCGCAGCATCATACTGACTTTATTGTTCTTTTCCGCGATTATCGTTGGTATTTCATACCTGCCGCATGAAAAGCGTCCGACCGAAACGCGCGACGGCCCCGTCTATGTGATAGATGGGGATACGGTGATCATAAACAAGGTGCATATTCGCCTGAAGGGTATTGATGCGCCGGAGATGGCGCAGACCTGCGAGCGAAACGGTATTCATTACGATTGCGGCACGGAGGCTCGCAATTTCTTGCGGGCAAGAATCGGAAAAGCACCGATTCGGTGCGAGACGGAGGGCTTTGACCGCTATGGCCGCGATCTGGCGCGTTGTTACCTCGGCGAAACCGATCTGAATAGCTGGATGGTCCAACAGGGGTGGGCGATTGCCTATGGCGATTATGAGCGCGAGGAAGCGGACGCCCGCAAAAATGGTCGCGGCATCTGGGCTGGCCGCTTTGAAAAGCCCTCGTCATGGCGAAAGGAAAATCCGCGCGAAAGCGAGAACGCGCAAACGAACCATGGCAGCGCTCAGACGAACGGGCGCAATAGCTTCAGCGCATTCACTCACTATATTAAAGAGCGTATCGCCGCCCTCATCAATTATTTCCGATGACGACATCCCAAAATCCGGAGCGAAGCTTAGTGGAAGACCTGAACACGCTCAGTCAGTCGATCAAAGCGTGTCGCATCTGCCGCGATGAGCCGCGGTTTCAGCCACCACTACCGCATGAGCCCAACCCGGTCTGTATTGTCTCCAATACGGCGCGCATTGCCATATGCGGACAGGCGCCCGGTATCCGCGTGCATAATACATCCCTGCCGTTCAACGATCCGTCCGGCGACCGCCTGCGGCAATGGCTCGGAACGACCCGTGAAGAGTTCTACGATCCTGCCCGGTTTGCCATCGTTCCCATGGGCTTCTGCTTTCCCGGTTATGACAAACATGGCGGCGACCTGCCCCCGCGCCGCGAATGCCGCATGACATGGCATGACCGTGTCTTTGCTGCCATGCCACAATTGGAGTTCGTTCTGGTAGTCGGGCAATATGCATTGGCCTACCATCTTCCCGACTATCGCGGGCGCAATCTGACCGAAACGGTGAAGAACTGGCGGAACTTCATTGAAACGCCCAACAAGGCGGGACGTATAGTGCTGCCGCTCCCTCATCCTTCCTGGCGCAATAGTGGCTGGCTGAAGCGCAATCCATGGTTCGATGAAGAGGTTGTGCCTATTGTTCAGGCAAAAGTCCGAAGCCTCATCAACGACGATAAATAAATTTTACAAGATCGGTTCTCATAAGAATATTTTTCCTGTAACTTCTGTCGATAGCACATCATAAGGTATGACGTTTCGCACACTCGCAAAGTTCGGGAAACGATTTCTAAAACCGGGAACGGAAACGCATGGACAGGCTCGACAGAAAAATACTGCGCTTATTGCAGGAAGACGCAACATTGGCAGTGGCAGACGTTGCCAAGAAGGTTGGCCTTTCCACAACGCCTTGCTGGCGTCGTATCCAGAAGCTTGAAGAAGATGGTGTCATCAAGCGCCGTGTGGCGATCCTCGACCCGATCCGCGTCAATGCGCGTGTGACGGTCTTCGTATCGGTGCGCACCAGCTCGCACAGCCATGAATGGCTCAAGCGCTTCTCGGAAGTCGTGCAGGAATTCCCCGAAGTTATCGAATTCTACCGCATGAGCGGCGATGTCGATTATCTCCTGCGCGTCGCAGTGCCGGATATTGCGGCCTATGACGCCTTCTACAAGCGACTGATCAGCAAGATCGAAATCCGCGACGTGTCGTCATCCTTCGCGATGGAGCAGATCAAGTACACGACTGAACTGCCGCTCGACTACATGGTGCTGGACAAGGAAAATAATTGACCTCCCAAACTTTGAAATGAAAAAGCCCGCCGATTGGCGGGCTTTTTTGTGCTGAGCTTTTTATCAGTGCTTTGCGGAAGCCACGCCAGCCTGTTCAAAGGTGGCCATGCCGCTGTGGCACTGCGCAGCCGCCTTGACGATGCTGGCAGCGAGAGCAGCGCCGGTTCCTTCGCCAAGACGCATGCCGAGATCGAGAAGCGGCTCTTTGCCGAGCTTTGCAAGCAGCAAGCGATGGCCCGGTTCAGCCGAGACATGGCCAAACAGGCAATGATCGATCGCTTCCGGATTTGCGGCATAGAGTATGGCAGCAGCCGAAGACGCCACAAAGCCGTCGATAATCACCGGGATTTTTTCCATGCGGGCGGCCAGAATGGCGCCAGCCATGGCTGCGATTTCACGTCCGCCGAGGCGGCGCAGCACTTCGAGCGGGTCTTTCAGATGCGCCTGATGCAAGGCAACCGCCTGACGGACCGCTGCAAGCTTGCGCTGCAACAGATCGCCAGTCGAACCCGTGCCCGGTCCAACCCAGTCTTCCGCCGTACCGCCAAACAATGCGAGTGCAATCGCCGCTGCAATGGTCGTGTTACCGATACCCATTTCACCAATGCAGAGAAGATCGGTGCCACCGGCAATCGCTTCCATACCGAAAGCCATGGTCGCCGCGCAGGTGCGCTCATCCATGGCCGGTTCTTCAGTGATATCGGCAGTCGGATGTTCCAGCGCCAGATCGAAAACCTTCAGTCCAAGATCATTGGCAATGCAGATCTGGTTGATCGCCGCACCGCCTGCCGCGAAATTCTCAACCATCTGCGCCGTGACGCTGGACGGAAACGGCGTGATGTTTTTTGCCGTGACGCCGTGATTGCCGGCAAAGACCGCGACCAGCGGACGATTGATCTGCGGCGTGCGCTTGCCCGTCCAGGCGGCAAGCCAGGCGGCGATGTCTTCAAGACGTCCCAGCGAACCGGCAGGCTTGGTCAGAGTTACCTCGCGCTCGCGCACTGCCCGTTCAGCGCCCAGATCGGGACCGGGCAGATTGCGGATCAGTTCACGAAAATCGTCAAAGGGAAGGCCACTGGCGCTCATATCGTTCAGTCCAATCGATCATGGGAGATGCAAATCTGTTTGGCACGTCCTATAAGCACTCACACAATTTTTCAAATCACCTCTTCGAGCCGATGGCCCTTGAGGCGAAATATCGCGAGCCCTAAATAGTCCTATGGGCGATAAAGTGTTGCGGAGCAGTCATTTGCAGCGAAATGGTTTCATAGGCGATACAATCCGGTCGCTCGGCTTTCTGAGCCGCCTTCCGCTTCCGCCAAGCTGGTTCGAGAACACGGACGATTCGCTGCTGCGCAACGCACGCGCATTTCCACTTGCCGGTGCGCTGCTGGGCCTGCTTGCTGGCATCGCGCTGATGATCGCCAATTCCCTGCATCTGCCTGCCCTCGCCTGCGGATTTATCGCAGTTGGGGCACTAGCGGCCATGACCGGCGCATTGCATGAAGATGGACTTGGCGACACCGCCGATGGCTTCTTCGCCGGAGCAACGCCGGAGCGTCGCCTCGACATTATGAAGGATTCCCGCATCGGCACTTTTGCCGCGCTCACACTCATCATTTGGGTCGGCATCAAGGTTTCTCTGCTGACAGCCATCATGGAGCGCGCGGGTCCCGGCTATGCCCTGCTTGCACTGATCGCCAGCGAAGCGGCAAGCCGCTCTGCCATGCTCGCCTTCTGGCATAGCCTGCCATCAGCCCGTCCCGGTGGACTTGCCGACAGCGTTGGTGCGCCGAGCTGGGAAACAGTGGTTTGCGGCGCGGCACTCGGTTTCGTCATCATGGCGCTGGGGCTGATCCCTTCCGGCGGCGTTCTGTCCGTCATCAACGCGCTTGTTCTTGTGACGCTACTGCTTGTCGGCTTTGCCCGGCTTTGCATGTCGAAAATCGGCGGTCAGACCGGCGATACCTTGGGCGCTGCGCAACAAATCGCTTCCCTTGCTGTGTTAATCGGGCTTGTCATGACCCTGTAATGCAACCACATTTCACTCATGAACACGGCGACAATCAAATCACCCTGCATATTGATATGCACGATGGACACTGAAACCGGCTTTTGTCTGGGTTGTGCGCGCACGCTCGATGAAATTACGCGCTGGTCCTGCATGACCGCCGAAGAGCAGATCACGGTACTATCGCTTCTGCCCGACCGGCATGAAATTCTCATTGAAAAGAAAGTAGGTTGATGGGGCGCTTTTTCTGGCTCGTTATTGCCGCCGTCGCAATCGTCGCTTTGTTGCTGATGTCCAACAATGACAGCGGCACCACAATGGGGCTCGACAATGATGTCTTCGCCCGTGCAGCCTATCTCGGCATATGGGGCGTCGTGCTCGCTGCCGGTCTGCTCGGCTCCGGCATCAGGCTTTCGGATTTCGCGCGCAATATGGCCGTCTGGGCGGTGATTATTCTCGGTCTCGTCGCGGGCTATCAGTATCGCTACGATCTTCAGGACGCTGCAAGCCGGATCACTGCGGGCCTTATCCCCGGCAGTCCGATTTCCGGGCGAAATGCCGAAGGCGCTGTGACCGTCACACTTGCCAAGGCTTCCAACGGCCATTTCGAAGTGAATGGCCGTGTCAACGGCGCGCGCGTGCATTTTCTGGTCGATACAGGCGCGTCTTCGGTTGTTCTGTCACAGGAAGACGCGGAGCGCGCAGGCCTTGATACGGCGTCGCTGAACTATAATGTGCCGGTGATGACAGCCAATGGCACGGCCTCCGCCGCAAGCATAACCATCGCGAACTTACAGATCGGCGACATTGAGCGCCAAAACATTCGCGCCATGGTCACCAAGGAAGGCCTGATGACCGGCAGTCTGCTCGGCATGAATTTTCTGCAAACGTTGGGTGGCTTTACAGTACGTGGCGACCAGCTAATCCTGATCGATTAAGCCGCTTCGGCACTGGCCTCGGTTACAGCGGCATAGGCTTCGCGCAGCACATCGCTGTTCGCGCCAGGCTTTGTCGCGTCGGTGGACAGCATCTGACGCCAGCGGCGTGCGCCCGGCATGCCGCTGAACAGACCCACCATATGGCGGCTCACATGCGAAAGCCTGCCGCCCGATGCGATATGCCGGTCGGTGTATTCGCACATGGCCTCGATAATATCCGCCATATCAACAGCGACGGGTTCATCGCCAAACAAACGGGCATCCACTTCCGCCAGCAAGGCGGGATTGTGATAGGCGGCGCGCCCGAGCATCACCCCATCCATATGTTCCAGATGGGTTTTGGCGTCATCGAGCGAGGTGATACCGCCATTAATGCCAACGAAAACATCGCCGAGACGGGCCTTCAACCGATAGGCGCGATCATAATCGAGTGGCGGGATTTCGCGATTTTCCTTCGGCGACAGACCTTTTAGCCATGCCTTGCGTGCATGCACCCACAGGGCGTCGGCTCCGGCGGCAAGCGCCAGATCAGCGAGCGCATCCAGCGCCACTTCCGGGTCCTGATCGTCGACGCCGATACGGCACTTGACCGTGACCGGAACAGAAACAACGCTTTTCATCGCCTCGACACCGCGTGCCACGATTTCGGGCGTCTGCATCAGGCAGGCCCCGAATGTACCCGACTGAACCCGGTCCGATGGGCAGCCGACATTCAGGTTGATCTCATCATAACCGAAGCCGATACCGATTTTCGCCGCTTCTGCAAGCTTGGCTGGGTCAGATCCGCCCAACTGCAAGGCGATGGGATGTTCTGCCGCATCGAAACCGAGCAAACGTTCGCGCGGACCATGGATCGCCGCATCCGCTACAACCATTTCCGTATAAAGCAAAGCGCGCTTCGAAAAGAGCCTGTGAAGATACCGGCAATGTCTGTCTGACCAATCGATCATCGGCGCAACGGCGAAGCGATAGTCCGGATAGTTGCGATTTTTCGATGTTACATCAGTCATTTAGACATAAATCCTGAGAAGACGATTCAAGGAATGATTTCAGATCATTCGATCAGAATGCTGGCAATCTGCCGTTAGAATGGCGCAAAAAGCCACACTTGCGCGAAATGTTCAAGTTTTGCAGCTAAGCTCCAATATAGAACTTTATCGCTATATTTCATCGGTTTCAGCACCAACCAGCGCCGTTAAAGGCGAACAGGCTGTGACTTTGGTCGCATTTGCGCATTATGATCGCGTCCTAAGCAATCCCCTCCGATTCTTTTCTCATTCATTCAAGGAAATCCGGCGTGACCTCCCTTTCCCCCTTCGGCAAATCCTTCGATGCCTTCCTGTTCGACATGGACGGCACGATCCTCAGCTCCATTGCGGCAACCGAGCGCGTCTGGGGAGAATGGGCCAAGCGTCACGGGATCGATCCGGTTACATTTTTGCCGACAATTCACGGCGTGCGCGCCGTCGATACAGTCCGCCGTCTCGATATCGGCCTCGACCCCGATCAGGAAGCTGCAATTCTACTGGAAGCTGAAATGGCCGATCTGGATGGTATCGTTCCAATCGATGGCGTCTGCGACTTCCTGAACGCGCTGCCGGAAGACCGTTGGGCGATTGTGACGTCAGCCCCGCTTGAACTGGCCCGTCGCCGCATCAAGGCGGCCGGATTGCCGCTGCCAAAGACCATTGTCTCGGCGGAAGATGTTGAACGCGGCAAGCCGAGCCCGGAATGCTTTCAGCTTGGTGCGAAGAAGCTTGGCTTTGATCCGCATCGCTGTCTGGTGTTCGAAGACGCGCCGGCTGGCATCGTTGCAGGCGAATCAGCAGGCGCTTGCGTGGTTGTCGTCACAGCAACGCACCCACATTCGCCGGAGACCTCGCATCGAAGCATCGACAGCTATCGCGAGCTGGAACTGAGCGTAGCCGATGACGGCAAGCTTAGCCTTGCCGTCGGTGAGACCATTTCGGTCGGGTAAGCGCGACGAAATTCTGGTTATGACGAGCCGAAAATGGTGGAGTTCGAGAACCGGAGCGCAGTGTGCTTAAGCACATGAGCACCGGAAGCGCAGAACAACGCCATTTGCAGCCCGTCAGAGCCGGAATTAAATGACCCGCCGCCCCTCGCGCCAAACCGTCTTGATAATCGGCACGTGTTCTGCCACCTGCACGCGCACCAGATCAGCGCGCTTGCCTTCGGCTATTTCGCCACGATCATCAAAGCCCACAGCCTGCGCTGGGTTCTTCGAAACCAGACGAATAGCCTGTGGAAGTGAAACCGCATTGGGAGCATGGGCCAGCACATCGGCCAGAAAAAATGCCGACTGCATCATGCTCGCCGGGATGTAATCCGACGAGATGATGTCGAGATGCCCGGCTTCGACCAGTTCTCGCGCTGAAACGTTGCCCGAATGCGAGCCGCCACGAACCACATTGGGCGCGCCCATCAGCACCGACATGCCGGATTCTTTCGAGGCTTTGGCCGCCGTGTGGGTGGTCGGGAACTCGGCAACACGAATGCCCTGTTCTCGCGCTTCTTCCACGTGATCGAGCGTTGCGTCGTCATGGCTTGCAAGGATCACGCCGCGCTCATGACACAGATCGGCAATCGCCTTGCGCGTCTTGGCGGAATAGATCTGCGACTGGCCAATGCGGCGCTCGCAATAAATCCGGAACTCTTCTTCCGACAGCTTGTTCTTACCCAGGAAGTACGCCTTGTAGGCGTCCAGATTGGTGAACTGCCGCTGTCCCGGCGCATGGTCCATTAGCGAAACCAGCCTGACCAACGGGTGGCTGCCGAAACGTTCAAAGGCCGGAAGACAATCGGGCGCAGACACTTCGCAACGCATATGCAGGAAATGGTCAGCGCGCAGCCGGCCCGCCGCACGCCCCTCTGCAATGGCCGTGGAAAGCTTCAGCATATCGTCGATGCCGGTTTGCGCATCATCATCCAAACCGATGCGCAAAGCATCGAAGACGGTGGTGATACCAGAAGCGGCGATCTGCGCATCATGCGCCTGTACGGCGGCAATCGGGTTCCAGCGCACTTTGGGGCGCGGGGCATAATGCCCCTCCAGATGGTCGGTGTGCAGCTCGATCAGACCCGGCGTCAGGAAGTCGCCTTCCATGTCTTCGCCGACTGATGACGGCCCGCTGGCGATATCTGCAATCTGACCGTCGACGAGCTTGATCGAGCCTTCGACGACATCGTCTGCGAGGACGATGCGCGCGTTACGCAGGATAGTTTCACTGGTCATCGCTTAAGGCCTCCCCACTGCCCGCTGGGTCCGCGTCTTCGTGGCTCCACCTGTCAGCGGATGCAGCGAATGAATCTCGAAGGGCGCGCCCTTCTCAGGTTCCACGAACAGTGCGAGATTCGCAACCTCGACCGGATCGTTCAGAAGCGGTGCAAAAAATTCTTCCAGCCGACGCTCGATCCGTGCGCGATCACCTTCCGCGACCGGACCAGTCAGGGTCATGTGGAAGCGGAACTCTTCAAAAACGTAAGGATAACCCCAGCGTTCCAGATTGTGACGCTGCGCTTCGTTCAGGCGCTCAGGACGGCGTTTGGCAATTTCAGCTTCATTGAGCGGTGCGCGAAAACGATCCAGCGCGACGACCACATCATTGGCGAGCTGGTTCAAGGCCGTGACTGGTTCATGCGGCACCAGCGCGAAAAACGGCCCGATGGCCCGAAGCTTCAGGCGCGGAATGATGACGGGCTCCACCGACGATGCAAAATGCATCAGCGCCGACAGAAGTTCGCTTTCCGTCAGATCGTCATTCAGCCGAAACGGCGCTTTCATCGTGGCGTGAAAACCATAACGACGCGGTTCTTCGGTCAGCGATGCAATCTCTTCCGTGCCAAGCGAGCGAATCGCCGGCAGCTTCACCGGCTCACCGCTAAAGGCATTGCGCCCCAGCCAGTTGGCCGCAACCTTCAGAAGCGCATCGCTGGAAGGCGGCGTGAAGTAGATCGCATAACGCATTTCAAATCCTTGGTCTGGAACCGTGTCTCGCCGCGGCGTGGCGCGGGATCGTTACACAACGAATGTGGCAAGTCGATAAAGCCTGTATGACAATGATGGAAGACAACTGACAAAGCGATTTTACATCACAGAAAATTGGTATAGGCGTCTGTAATCGATTTGAGGAGAAAAAGATGAGCGGTTTCGCGTCTATCGGCGAGTGCATGATTGAGCTTTCGGGCGGCGAAGGCGACCAGTGGCGCATGGGTTTTGCTGGCGATACGCTGAACACCGCCTGGTATGTTCGCGCACTGACCGACAGATCGTTTCCGGTCGATTATGTGAGCGCTTTCGGCGAAGACAATTTCTCGCAAAAACAGCGCGTTTTCTTCTCGTCCAACGGCATCGGCATTGCGCATAGCCCGGTGATCGCCGGTGTGCATCCGGGTCTTTATGCAATTACGCTGAACGGTGCTGAACGCTCCTTCACCTATTGGCGCAGCGATGCCGCCGCACGTCGCCTTGCCAGCGACCGGGCCGCGCTGGAGCAAAGCCTTTCGGGCCGCGACATTATCTATTTTTCCGGCATTTCCATCGCGATCGTCTTGCCGGAGCATCGCGAAACATTCTTCGACGTGCTGCAGCAATGCCGCGCTGCGGGATCGCGGATCGCTTTCGATCCGAACTTCCGTCACCAGCTCTGGCCGGATCGCAAGGCGGCGCAGGAAATCATCAGCGAAGCAATGCGGCTCGCCGATATCGCGCTGCCCACCTTCCCCGATGAGCAGGCGCTTTTCGGTGACAAAAACGCCGAAGCCTGTGCAGAACGCCTGATAGGCCTTGGTGTGAAGGAAGTTGTCGTCAAGGACGGTACGGAACCGGCATTGGTCGTAACCAATGGCGAACAGACACTGGTTCCATCCGTTTTCGCCAATGCCGTGGATACTACGGGGGCTGGCGACAGCTTCAATGGCGCCTATCTCGTTGCGCGCATGGAAGGGCTTTCGCCGGTTGAAGCCGCGCAGAAGGCCCATGCCGTTGCAGCCCGTGTCGTCGAAACGCGCGGCGCGCTTACCCCTATGGAGACGGCGCGCGCCGCTTATACCGGATAGCAACCATTAATCCCGGGTGAAGGCGAAACGGCTCTCCTGAGCGTAGATTTCACCCGGGCGCAGAATGGCCTGTGGGAAATAGGGATATTCGAGCGAGCCGGGCCAGATCTGCGGCTCCAGACAGAAGCCCGCATGTTTGCCATAGGGCTTGCCGGTCAGGCCGATGCAATCATTGGCCATCGTATTCCCCGCATAAAACTGAACGCCCGGCTCTGTCGTCAGCACGTCCATGCGCACACCGGACTTCGCCCCCTTGACTGAGGCGCAAAGACGCAACGGCACACGTGTCGCCGACAGACAGAAATTGCTGTCATATTCAACCTGCTTGCCGTTGTCGGCATGGCGGATCGGGCGATAATCGCGGAAGTCGAACACCGTGTCCTTGACCGGCAGAACGCGCCCATCTGGAATCAGCGCCTCATCGACCGGCATATAGGCGTCGGCTAGAATCTTGAGCTGGTGGTCCAGAATATCGCCCTCACCGCCATCATCGAGATTGAAATAGCTGTGATGCAAAAGATTGCAGACCGTCGGCTTGTCGGTCACAGCTTCCAGCCGCACGATCAAGGCGCCGTTCTCATTGAGCATGTAGGTGCAGCTGACCTTCAGATTGCCCGGAAAGCCCATTTCACCATCTTCGGCCACCGTGCCGAGCGTCACATAATCCGCGCCGCTGCCCGTGACCTTCCAGACCCGATTGCCGAGCCCCTTGCTGCCGCCATGAAGATTATGACGTCCAAGATAGTTCGCCTCCACCTCATAGGTCTTGCCATCCAGCACAAAATGCGCATCGCGAATGCGGTTGGCCGAGCGGCCCGCAATTGCACCCAGATGCGGCGAATGGGCGGGATAATCGTCAAAATTCTGATAGCCGATCACCAGCGGCGCATCATGGCCCGCGAAGCGCATATCCTGAATCGCCGCGCCCCATGTGATGATCTTGGCCGTCAATGGCCCGTTGGAGATGGTCAGCCGATGAACCGCCTGCCCGTCTGGCGCATGTCCGAAAACTTCCGATGTCACGTCTGCCGCCTGTAAAAGTATGATTTAAGGGAACCGCATCAAGCCGCATTGCAGGCTCTTAAGCAAGAGGGTTGCCGCTTGATCACAATCGATTCCTCCGATATTTTTTACATGTCTATATGTTAGAGCATTCAGTATTACCGACACCGTATTTAATATATTTTTCAAATATAAATTGAAAAAGGTATAGATATGCGATCAAATTTTGCGACGATTATGCCGTATATATTTCAGGAAGAAGGTGGCTTCGTCGACAATCCGGCTGATCCTGGCGGCGCAACCAATATGGGTATTACCACCGGTACTCTTGCCGGATGGACAGGTCATTCCGAATCTGCCCAGGACGTCAAAAATCTTACGAAAGATACTGCTACAGACATTTATAGAAAACAGTATTGGGACAAGATAGACGGCGACAGTCTTCCCTCTGGCGTTGACTATGCCATGCTGGACTTTGCGGTCAATTCCGGCCCAAGTCACGCAATAAAAATGTTGCAGCAAATACTTGGTCTATTGCAAGATGGATTTCTCGGACCCGCGACTTTTGCAGCACTCTCCTCCCGCCCGCCGCAGGATATTATCGACCGGCTATGCGATGAACGCGCGGCCTGGCTCCGGGGACTTGCTGCCGCCGCAACCTTCGGCAAAGGCTGGCAGGCCCGCGTTGAACGGGTGCGTTCACGCGCGCTGGCGCTTGCGCTAAAGCCTGTCAACGATGTCGACCCAGCGCATCCAGCGGGCATTTCGTTCCCGCACTCCTATGAACCCGCGTACAACACGCGACCAGAGGTCGCTCAACCCGGCAATCCCGTCGTGAGTACATTGCAACAGCCCGGAGTGCTTGGCACTGTGGCGAGTATCGCATCAGGGCTGGTCGCCATTATCGTGCAGGATGGCCCGCTGGAAACGGGGCTTGCCTGTGCGATGATTGCGATCTCTCTGATAGGTGTAATCTATTTCGCCAAGCGCTGAAAAAGATGCCAACACAGCCCCGCATGAAGAGATTTCAAAAAATTGAGATTGCCTTTATGTTGCGCTTCGCTCGTCTGGCATCTTATATGCGCATCGAACTCCCGGTGATCTTGAAACTAATATGACTTTCCTCATGACCGGAAAAACGCTAGACACGCGCATACAGAGCATTTCCAGCAAATGTGCCCAACACTTTTGCTGGCCGCGAAATGCGACGAAAAAATCAGATGCCTATAATTCGCGGCATCATCAGGAATAAAGGAATCGAAACTTGTCCTCTACTTTTGACAAAGTCGCCGACATCATCGCCGAAACCAGTGAAATCGATCGTGACACCATCACGCCGGAAAGCCACACCATCGACGATCTGGGCATCGACAGCCTCGACTTCCTCGACATCGTCTTTGCTATCGACAAGGCTTTCGGCATCAAGATTCCGCTTGAGCAGTGGACGCAGGAAGTAAACGAAGGCAAGGTTCCGACCGAAGAATACTTCGTCCTGAAGAATCTCTGCGCCAAGATCGACGAGCTGGTTGCGGCCAAAAAGGCCTGAGCTCGCTGAAAAATTGACGGTATTGAAGGGTGGACAGCAATGTTCGCCCTGATTCCGTTTCTGGAGCACAAGACAGTTCCTAGGACAGCCCCTTGGCCTCATCACGGCAGAACCGGACCCATGCAGAACAATAAAGTCGTCATCACCGGCATCGGCATTATTTCATCACTCGGCGAAGGCGCCGAAGTGCATTGGAACGCTTTTTCGACAGCGGGTAGCGAACCACGCCTCGAAAGAGAAGCCTTTGCTCCCTATACCGTTCATCCACTCGGCGAAGTCGATTGGAGCCTGCAAATTCCAAAGCGCGGCGACCAGCGCCAGATGGAAACCTGGCAGCGACTCGGCACCTATGCCGCAGGCCTCGCGCTGCAAGATGCAGGCATGAAGGACGATGAAGCGCTCTGCGCGACCATGGATATGGTTGTGGGCGCAGGTGGTGGCGAACGCGACATTACCGTCGACATGCAGATTCTCGAAGAAGGCCGCACCAGCAACAATCGCGGTGTGATGCTGAACGAGAAACTCTCGACTGAACTGCGGCCGACCCTGTTTCTGGCGCAGCTTTCCAACCTGCTCGCTGGCAATATTTCCATCGTGCACAAGGTGACGGGTTCTTCGCGCACGTTCATGGGCGAAGAAGGCTCCGGCATTTCGGCCATTGAAACGGCGGCAGCCCGCATCCGCACCGGACAGAGCACGCATGCGCTGGTGGGCGGCTCCTACAATGCCGAACATTTCGACATGATTCTCGGTCACGAGCTGGGCGGACTGCTCAAGCATGACGGCTGGGCACCGCTCTGGGAGCGCGATGGTTCGGCAGGCGGTGGCATGATCTCCGGCTCCGGCGGCGTGTTCCTCGTTCTCGAAAATGCCGAACATGCTGCCAAACGCGGTGCACGCGCCTATGCAGAAGTCGCGGGAATCGCAGCCACGCAAATCCGCCGCGAAAGCGACGACCTTGCCAAGACCGTTCGCGATCTTGTTCTGGCAGCCAATGACGGCAAGGACCCGGCCTATGTTGTTTCCGGCGCATCCGGCGCTCATGACGCGACCAAAGCCGAAAAATCCGTACTGGACGGCTTTTCCGCAGCCTATCGCGGCATATCCGGCCTGACCGGACATTTGCGCGAAGCACAATTTCCGCTGGCACTGGCGCTAGCCGCCATTTCCGTCTGGAAAGGTGAGGCTTTTGCGCCGTTGAACGCATCGGAAAAGGCCGCTGACGGAAAAATCAGCGAAGCCGTCGTCACCACTGTCGGAGCAACGCGCGCCGAAGGTGCCGCAAAGCTGGTGAGAGCATAAGATGACCAAATATACAGACCATCTGGGCCGCCCCATCGTCGCCATCACAGGCGCTGGCGTTGTTTCTTCGCTCGGACAGGGCAAGGAAGACAACTGGGCCGCGCTGACCGGCGGTGTTTCGGGCATTCACAGCATTACCCGTTTTCCGCTGGAAAATCTGAACACACGTTTTGCGGGCACCGTGGATTTCCTGCCTGAAAGCGAAACCGGTGCTTCGGCTTTGTCGGAAAAGCTGGCACGTCTTGCCGGTGAAGAGGCACTTGCCCAGTCCGGCCTTTCGACAACCAATTTCGGCGGCCCGCTCTTTCTGGCCGCCCCGCCGGTCGAACTCGACTGGAAAAGCCGCTTTGCGCTTGATGCCAGCGTGAAGAACGAAGGCCCGGCCAGCTATCAGCTTCTGCTCGAAGCCTGCCGCCGCGTGCGCCATGAAGCGCTCTTCAACACGACGCAGTTCGGTTACATCGCCGAGCGTCTCTCGGAAGCCTTTGGAACGCGCGGCCTGCCGATCACGCTTTCCACCGCCTGCGCTTCGGGTGCAACGGCGATCCAGCTTGGCGTTGAAGCCATCCGTCGCGGCGAAAGCGACCATGTTCTTGCGATTGGCACCGACGGTTCCGTTTCAGCGGAAGCGCTGATCCGCTTCTCGCTGCTTTCCGCACTGTCCACGCAGAATGAAAAGCCGGAAAAGGCGTCGAAGCCTTTCTCCAAGGATCGCGACGGCTTTGCCATGGCCGAAGGTTCCGGCGCACTGGTCATGGAATCGCTCGAAAGTGCTGTTGCCCGCGGCGCAAAGGTTCTCGGCATTCTGGCCGGTTGCGGCGAAAAGGCCGATGACTTCCACCGCACCCGTTCGAAGCCGGATGCTTCGCCTGCCATTGGCACGGTGCGCGCTGCCCTTGCCGATGCAGGCCTGACCGAAGACCAGATTTCCTACATCAACGCCCACGGCACTTCGACGCCGGAAAACGACAAGATGGAATATCTGGCGCTTTCGTCCGTATTCGGCGAACGCATCGAATCCATCCCGGTTTCGTCCAACAAGTCGATGATAGGCCATACGCTGACCGCAGCCGGTGCGATTGAAGCTGTGTTCTCGCTGCTTACGATCCAGACCGGAACGCTGCCGCCCACCATCAATTACGACAATCCGGACCCGGCCATTCCGCTGGACGTCGTGCCGAATGTGAAGCGTCAGGCGGAGGTTTCCGCAGTGCTTTCGAACTCATTCGGCTTCGGCGGACAGAATACGAGCCTTGTTTTGGCGGCAAATCCGAATTAATCCGTCCGGCAAACGAATTTTAAATTTCCTGATGATCCCGGAAGGCGGAAGCTCTCCGGGATCATGCCATGAAAGGAATAGCCCATGCGCGCTTTGCAGCTTCTCGACGACCGTCGCCTAGAAATCACCGATATTGCACCGCCTCCTCCTCCCGGGCTTGGCGAAGTTACGGTCAAGATCAAGGCGGTCGCGCTGAACCATATCGACGTATGGGGCTGGCGCGGCATGGCTTTCGCCAAGCGCAAAATGCCGCTGGTGATCGGTGCGGAAGCATCCGGCGTTGTCGATGCCGTTGGTCCCGGCGTTTCCAATCTGCTGCCCGGCCAGCTCGTTTCGATCTATGGTGCGCGTACCTGCGGCCTTTGCCGCGCCTGCCGCGAAGGCCGCGACAATCTGTGCGAACATGTCGGCGGCGTGCATGGTTTCCATCTCGATGGCTTTGCATGCGAAGCTGTGAACCTTCCGGCGCGCCTGCTCGTGGCTGCACCTCCCGGTGTTGACGCGATCGGTGCTGCCGTAGCTCCCGTGACCTTCGGCACGGTCGAGCATATGTTGTTCGACAATGCCAAGCTGGAACCGGGCGAAACCGTTCTCGTACAGGCTGGCGGCTCGGGCATCGGTTCGGCAGCGATCCAGCTTGCCAAGAAGATGGGCTGCACGGTCATCACCACAGTCGGTTCTGACGACAAGATCGAGAAGGCCAAGGCTCTTGGCGCCGATCACGTCATCAACTATCGCGAAGACCGCTTCGAAGGCGTTGTGCGCAAGCTGACCAAAAAGAAGGGCGTCGATGTCGTCTTCGAACATGTCGGCGCAGACACATGGGCCGGCTCGATGCTCTGCATGAAGCGCGGCGCGCGTCTTGTCACCTGCGGTTCTACCTCGGGCGTTTCGACCAACATGAACCTGATGCAACTGTTCCAGCAGCAGCTCAAGATTCTGGGTTCCTTCGGCTGCCGTATGGAAAATATGGCCGATGCCATGCAGAAAATGGCGCGTGGTATCGTGCATCCGGTCATCGACACGGTGGTCGGCTTCAACGATATCGACACCGCCCTGAAGCGCATGGAAGGCCGTGACGTCTTCGGCAAGATCATTCTCCAGATCGACTGAAGCCCGTCCCTGTCATGATGTTCAAACTGAAGCTCCTGCTCTTTCGCTGGTCGCGCAAGCTGAAGCAGTTCAATTACTGGCTCTGGGCTCAGGCCGTTTTTGTGCTGCTTGGCCTGCTGCGCCTGTTTCCGGCGAAGGCTGCCATCAGCTTTGCGGCCAAGGTGTCCCGTCTCATCGGGCCACTGACGCCGCGCCACAAGATCGCAACCAACAATCTGCGCAAAGCCTATCCCGAAAAAAGCGATGCGGAGATCGAGGTGATTGCGCGCGACATGTGGGATTCCATGGCGCGCCTTCTGGCGGAATATATTTTCCTCGACGCGATTTTCGATTTCGATCCCCATGCTGCCAAGCCGGGCCTGATCGAAGTCGACGGTATTCCGATTTTCGAACGCCTGCGCGATGAAAAGAAGCCGCATATCTTCTTCACGGCGCATACGGGTAATTTCGAGCTGCTGCCGATCTGCGCGGCCACATTCGGCCTGAATGTCACCGCGCTGTTCCGTCCACCGAACAATCCCTATATCGCTAACAAGGTTCTGAAAGCCCGTCACACCAATATGGGTCACCTCGTGCCCTCCAAGGCGGGTGCGGCCTGGGCGCTGGCAGGTATTCTGGGCGATGGCGGCAATGTCGGCATGCTCGTCGACCAGAAGTTTTCGCGCGGCGTGCCGTCGACATTCTTCAACCGTCCGGTGAAAACAAATCCGCTGCTGGCCAAGCTTGCACGCCAGTATGATTGCGATGTCTATCCGGCGCGCTGTATCCGTCTGCCCGGCGGACGCTACCGGCTGGAACTTTATGAGCGCATGGAACTGCCACGCGACGACAAGGGCCAGATCGATATCGATGCCACGGCGCAATTGCTCAACGATACTGTCGAACAATGGGTTCGTGAATATCCGGGCCAGTGGATGTGGTTCCACAAGCGCTGGGGATAAAGTTCCCTTTTGGGTTCAACACGAGGCTGGAGCGACAATTTCAACCGATATAGGCATTTTTGCGATGCTATAATTGGTTGAGTGCGCTCCTGCCCCGTGCTACCGGCAAGCGATATTGCCTGGGAGCCAGTCACCCTAGGAAATTGCTCAAGGAGCCCACCATGCGTCCCATCGCGATTGCCCCGTCCATTCTTTCCGCAGATTTCGCCCGTCTTGGCGAAGAAGTTGATGCCGTGCTGGAAGCCGGTGCCGACTGGATCCACATCGATGTCATGGACGGGCATTTCGTGCCGAACATCACGTTTGGCCCGCAGGTGGTGAAGGCTATCCGCCCGCGCACCAAGGCAGTCTTTGACACGCATCTGATGATCGCGCCGTGCGATCTCTTTCTCGAGCCCTTTGCCGATGCAGGTTGCGATGTGATTACGGTTCACGCCGAAGCCGGTCCGCACACGCATCGTTCGCTGCAATCGATCCGCGCACTCGGCAAAAAGGCCGGTATTGCGCTCAACCCGGCAACTCCGGTCGAAGCTATCACCAATATTCTGGATGATGTCGATCTGATCCTGGTCATGACCGTCAATCCGGGCTTCGGTGGCCAGAAGTTCATCCACCCGATGCTCGACAAGATCAAGCGCGTCCGTGAAATGGTTGGCGACCGTCCAATCGATATTGAAGTCGATGGCGGCGTGACGGCTGAAACCGCTAGCTTGGTTGTCGCCGCAGGCGCCAATGTTCTTGTTGCAGGCTCTGCCGTCTATAAGGGCAATTCGGTGGAATCCTACCGCGCCAATATTCAGGCAATCCGCGCCGCAGCCGAAGCTGCGCGTCGTTAAGACGTTGAGCAGAGGCGTCACCTCTGCTAAACCGCGCCTATCCCAATTTCCCAAGACCTGCGGCCCGCATCCGGGCCGCCAAAACAGGATTTGCCAATGATCCCGCGCTATTCCCGGCCTGAAATGGTCGCTATCTGGTCTCCAGAGACGAAATTCCGTATCTGGTTCGAGATCGAAGCCTATGCTTGCGAAGCGCTGGCCGAACTGGGCGTCATCCCGAAGGAAGCTGCCAAGACCATCTGGGAAAAGGGTAGCGTGGCAAAGTTCGACGTCGCTCGCATCGACGAGATCGAAGCTGTCACCAAGCACGACGTTATCGCCTTCCTGACCCATCTTGCTGAATTCATTGGCCCGGACAGCCGTTTCGTGCATCAGGGCATGACCTCGTCGGACGTGCTCGACACCACGCTCAACGTCCAGCTGGTGCGCGCTGCCGATCTGCTGCTCGCCGACATGGACCGCGTTCTGACCGCGCTGAAGACCCGCGCTTTCGAACACAAGGATACGGTGCGTATCGGTCGCAGCCATGGCATCCATGCCGAGCCGACCACGATGGGCCTCACCTTCGCGCGTTTCTATGCAGAAATGCAGCGCAACCGCACCCGTCTCGTCGCAGCACGTGCAGAAATCGCAACCGGCGCGATCTCCGGCGCGGTCGGCACCTTTGCCAATATCGACCCGCGCGTTGAGGAATATGTCTGCGCCAAGCTTGGCCTCGAAGCCGAGCCGGTTTCCACGCAGGTCATCCCGCGCGACCGTCATGCAATGTTCTTCGCGACACTCGGCGTCATCGCCTCGTCGATCGAAAATGTCGCCATCGAAATCCGCCACATGCAGCGCACGGAAGTTCTGGAAGCCGAAGAGTTCTTCTCTCCGGGCCAGAAGGGTTCGTCGGCCATGCCGCACAAGCGCAACCCGGTTCTGACCGAAAACCTGACCGGCCTCGCCCGTCTGGTGCGTATGTCGGTCACGCCTGCGATGGAAAACGTCGCTCTCTGGCACGAACGCGATATTTCGCATTCGAGCGTCGAGCGCGCCATTGGCCCGGACACCACCATCACGCTCGATTTCGCGCTTAACCGCCTGGCTGGCGTGGTCGAGAAACTGGTAATCTATCCAGACAACATGCTGAAAAACATGAACAAGTTCCGCGGTCTGGTGCATTCGCAGCGCGTCCTGCTCGCACTGACGCAAGCTGGCGTATCGCGCGAAGACGCTTATCGTCTCGTGCAGCGCAATGCCATGAAGGTCTGGGAACAGGGTGCAGACTTCCTCGAAGAACTGCTCGGCGACGCGGAAGTGCGTGCAGCCCTCTCCGAAGAGCAGATCCGCGAGAAGTTCGATCTCGGCTACCACACCAAGCATGTAGACACGATTTTCAAGCGCGTCTTCGGCTAAGGAAGATTTAGGTTCTGGTTCTGGCGCTGCCGTTTCCCTCATCCTGAGGAGCCGTTGAAAACGGCGTCTCGAAGGAGAGGGAAACAAGTAAAGCGTCTGCCCTCGCCCTTCGACACGGTGCTACGCACCTGCTCAGGATGAGGGGGGACAACAAGGGTTCGACTGATCTGAAACGATCACCCTTCAAGTCATTTTTTCACATTAGAAAAAGCCCCATGTTTTTGAAAACATGGGGCTTTTTATTTTTAGATTTGCGTAGCCTTTAAGCCTTGGTCTTGATCGTATTGACCACATTGCCCCAAGGATCGACGAAGGAACTGTTGTCGCCGCCGCGCGTATCTTCCAGCTCGACCCAGGCAAGGCCTGTCCGATCCGCATCGCGCTTGCCAGCACCGGCGCTCTGCCAGGCATTGGCCGCGATATGGTGGTGGTAACGCCCGGTGGACATAAACACAGCCCGGTCGCCATAGGTCTGCACCGTTTCCAGCCCAAGCTCGTTGTGCCAGAAGGTTTCCGCGTCATGCGCGTTACCGACACGCAGATGCACGTGGCCAACGACCGTGTTCTGCGGCGCACCGGTCCATTCTCCGCCTTCTGTCTTGATGACATCGAGCAAGCCGCGCACATCAAGCGCTTCCGTGCCCATTTTCACGCGGTCGCCATTCCACTGCCAATTCTTATGCGGGCGGTCGGAATAGATCTCGATGCCGTTCCCTTCCGGATCGGTCAGGTAGATAGCTTCGCTGACATCATGGTCCGAAGCGCCGACAACCGGCAATTGCTTGTCGATAGCCCGGCGCGACCAGCGCGCCAGATCGCCTCGCGTCGGCAGCAAGAACGCCGTGTGGTAAAGACCGGCACTGCGCGGATCATCCGGACGAGCAGCCGAGAACTGTTCGATTTCCATCAATTCGCGATCTCCGGCGCCGAGAACGATGGACGCGCCACGACGGCTCATTTCGCGCAAGCCAACAACGTCGCGGTAATATTCAGCCAGCGTTTCCGCATCGCGTGCCTTGAGACCAATGCGCGCCACGCGCATCGGCGCGGTCATGGCAAATGGAAGCGGTGCAACAGGACGGGTCGTTTCAGTAACCGGCGTCTTCAATTGCTGTGTCATATCATTCTCCTTCGACGGCATGTCTGCACGCGCGGGCAATATACCGGCCATCACAGCAGCTCCCGTAGCGCCAAGCACCGAACGTCTGCTGATTGCCATGGCCTATGCTCTCCTTCGCGTTTTGCTCGCCCTAAACATCGCTGTTTGCCGCATCGTTCACAAGATCGCGATCTGCGAACAGGCTGTTCAACATTCGTATGCGTTTCGGCGCACGTCGAAGCGCTTGAAGAACTGACTAAGGCGATCTAAATGGGGGCTATGAAAGTCAAAGACGCAGATATTCTCATTATTCCCGGCTATACCAACTCCGGCCCCGACCACTGGCAGACCCGTTGGGAGAGCAAGCTCTCAACCGCGCGCCGTGTGCAGCAGGCCGAATGGTCGAAGCCAGTGCGCGACGATTGGGTCGGTGAAGTGGTCAAGGCCGCGAATGCCGCAACAAAGCCCATTGTGCTGGTTGCGCATTCTTTGGGTGTGGCCACAGCCTTGCACGCTGTGCCGTTGATCCAGCACAAGATCGCAGGCGCGTTTTTCGTCGCGCCGCCGGATGTCTCGAATGAGAGCATTCGCCCGAAGCATCTGATGACCTTCGGTCCCTATCCGCGTGAACGACTGCCCTTCCCGACCATCACGGTCGTAAGCCGCAACGATCCTTTCTCAAGCTTCGAAGCTGCCGAAGAGGTCGTGAAGGATTGGGGCGCGATGCTCATCGATGCTGGCGAGTCCGGTCATATCAACTCGGATTCAGGCCACGGCCCTTGGCCGGAAGGCTCGATGGTGTTTGCGGAGTTCATGACGCAACTCCAGGCGCCAAAACAACACTGAGACACAAGGCGGGTTTCAAACCCGCCTTGTGTCTATTCAACGATCTGGACCAAAGTCAGGCGCGAACAACGTCTACCAGCTTCTGCGCGGCAAGGCGCAGATAGCCGCCTTCATTGCTGACGGTCACAAAGCGGAAGCCCAGTGGAATATAACGTCGCGCAAATTCCGGCGACGGCGAGTAAATGCCCGCGATTTTGCCCGCAGCAGCAGCCTTGCGCGCAATATTGCTGATCGGTTCGACGATAGCGTCAGAATTCGGATTGGCCTCGCGTCCATTGCTCCAGGCAATCGAGAAATCAGCCGGGCCGACAAATACGCCGTCAATGCCGCGCACATCCAGAATAGCGTCCAGCGCATCATAGGCATCGCGCGTCTCAATCATCGCGAAAGCAAGCGTGTCCTGGTTTGCCGTTGTCAGATAATCATTGGAACCGGGCGTGCCATAATCGGCATTGGGGCGGAAAACCCCCCATGAACGTTCGCCCACCGGCGGATATTTCATGGCCGCCGCGAACTTGCGCGCATCCTCGGCGGAATTGATCATCGGAGCAATCACCGCCTGAGCACCGAAATCCAGCGCACGGCTTGCCATATCGAAGCGACCGACGGGAATACGCACCACCGGCGGCTTTCCGGCGTTCAGAATGAGACCAACGCTGCGCAGCACACTTGCCTCGTCATGACCGCCATGCTGCATGTCCAGCGTGACAGCGTCAAAAGCAGTATGAGCGAGGATTTCAACCGTCAACGGCTCAGGAAGAGACGACCACGCCGAGAGAACAGTTTCACCGGCACGCAAACGCGAAGACAACGACATAGGGATTTCCTTCATTTCACAACTGGCATTTCATAAGAATGGCATTTCAGAATAACGGGCAAATAAAACATAGGGCGGAAGCCTGCACTTCCACCCTATCGCTTCAATCTTCTTGTATCTGGTGGATCGCTTCCTCAAGGAAGAGCTGCATCTTCTGGCGGATCGTTTCGTCACTGTCGGGGAGACCTGCATCGTCGAAATCGGTACGGATTTTGCGAAACACATCGCCGTCACCGACCTCGAGAAAATCGGCTGCAACCACATCGCGGGCATAGGCTTCCGCCTCGCCGTTCTTCTTGCCGAGCCGCTCGGCAGCCCACAATCCGAGAAGCTTGTTGCGGCGCGCTTCGGCTTTGAAGCGCAAGTCAGCATCGTGCACGAATTTCTTTTCGAAAGTATCGCGGCGATCGTCCATACCTGTCGTCATTCACAAAACTCCCAACAACTCCCATTAGGAAGAGATCGTCACCCATTCTCTTGCCTAATGCTGGCAAGGGGAGCAAGATTATACAAGAGCGGCAAATCAATTTCTTGTAGCTCGTCCATAATCTTGCACTAAAACGCATCCCGAAAAGTGCGAAACATTTTCGGAATAGATGCGCGCCAAAACATGAACTGGAGCGCCGATCGGACGCAATCGGATCGATACACGCTCTGGAAACACCGAAAACGGGGGAACCGGCACGAAGCAGGATTGTTAAAAGCCCTTATTTGCTATAGGTAGCCCGCGAGAATAGCGGCTTAGAGCCGATCACCATAGATATGGAAATCCGAGAAAAGCCATGAACCGTCGCCGCCGTATTTACGAGGGCAAGGCCAAGATTCTTTACGAAGGCCCCGAGCCAGGAACGCTGGTCCAGTTCTTCAAGGACGATGCAACCGCGTTCAACAAGAAAAAGCACGAAGTCGTGGACGGAAAGGGTGTCATCAACAACCGCATTTCCGAATATATTTTTACCCAGCTGAACCGTATCGGAATACCAACCCATTTCATCCGCCGTCTCAACATGCGTGAGCAGCTGATCAAGGAAGTGGAAATCATTCCGCTGGAAGTCGTGATCCGCAATGTTGCAGCCGGTTCGCTGTCCAAGCGCCTCGGGATCGAGGAAGGCACGGTGCTGCCGCGCTCGATCATCGAGTTTTATTACAAGGCCGACGCGCTCGAAGATCCGTTGGTCACGGAAGAACACATCACTGCATTCGGCTGGGCCAGCCCGCAGGAAATCGATGACATCATGGCACTTGCCATTCGCGTCAACGACTTCCTCTCCGGCCTGTTCCTGGGCGTCGGCATCCAGCTTGTCGACTTCAAGATCGAATGTGGCCGTCTGTGGGAAGGCGACATGATGCGGATCGTCGTCGCCGACGAAATCTCCCCGGACTCGGCTCGTCTTTGGGATATCAACACCAATGACAAGCTCGACAAGGATCGCTTCCGCCGCGATATGGGCGGACTGGTCGAGGCCTATCAAGAAGTGGCGCGCCGTCTCGGCATCATGAACGAGAATGACTCGCCCCGTCCTTCCGGCCCCGTGCTTGTGAAATAATCTGATCGGCCCGGGAGCCTCTAAGACAAAACCTTCCGGGCCGTTTCATTCGCGACCAGCAGCTCCAGATTTCTGTCTGAAGTTGTGAGAACCAAATCTAGAGCTACAGGAACCACAGAGTGATCAAGGCACGCGTCACCGTTACACTGAAAAACGGCGTTCTAGACCCGCAGGGCAAAGCAATCGTCGGCGCACTCGGCAGCCTCGGCTTTGCTGGCGTCAACTCGGCACGTCAGGGCAAGGTGTTCGACCTCGAACTCGAAGGCACCGACAAGGCCAAGGCCGAAGCAGAGCTGAAGGCCATGTGCGACAAGCTCCTCGCCAATACGGTGATCGAAGATTATTCCATCGCCATCGGCTGAGCCAAACAAAGGAAGCAGACGCCCATGAAATCCGCTGTCATTCTCCTTCCCGGCCTCAATCGTGACCGCGACATGATCGCAGCACTCACCAAGATCACCGGTCAGGCTCCTGTCACGGTCTGGCAGACCGATACCAGCATTCCGGACGATGTCGACCTGATCCTCATCCCCGGCGGCTTCTCTTACGGCGACTATCTGCGCTGCGGTGCGATTGCAGCCCGTATGCCGGTTCTTCAGGCCGTGCGCGAGAAGGCCGACAAGGGCGTCATGGTTATGGGCGTGTGCAACGGTTTCCAGATTCTCGTTGAAGCCGGCCTGCTGCCAGGCGCGCTGATGCGCAACGCCTCGCTGAAGTTCGTCTGCCGCGAAGTGAAGCTGGAAGTCAGCAATGCCAACACCGCTTTCACCCGCGGTTACCAGCAGAACCAGATCATCCGCTGCCCGGTCGCGCATCATGACGGCAATTATTTTGCCGATGCCGAAACGCTGAAGCGCATCGAAGGCGAAGGTCAGGTCGTTTTCCGTTATGCGGAAGGCACCAACCCGAACGGTTCGGTCAATGATATTGCCGGCATCGTCAGTGCGCGCGGCAATGTGCTTGGCATGATGCCGCATCCGGAAAACCTGATTGAAGCCGCCCATGGCGGCGACGATGGGCGCGCACTTTTTGCAGGCGCTCTGGGCATCGCAGCCTAATCGATTTCTCAAAAAGGGCGGTTCTCCATGAGGCCGCCCTTTTTTATTTCCTTCACCGAATTGCATCGTCGGTAAGATAACGTTCCCACGTCCCGCTTTCCCGCCAGCGAAAACCAGTCTAGCTTGAAGCCTGTTTTCATGGCAGTTTTGCCTTGGGAGAATTCCTTGGCAACCGAATCGGGGGGACCGCGCAATGCAACTCTATTCTAGACCACTTTCCCCTTACTCAGCTTTTGTGCGCAGTGTCCTTTATCTGAAGGATCTGCCCTTCAAGCCGATCACTCTGCCCTATCCTTTCCCGGCTGATTTTGGTGAAATCACGCCTCTGCGCCGTGTTCCGGTGCTGATTACCAGTTCCGGCGAAACGCTTTTCGAAGCCGTTGTGATCGCCGAATATCTCGAAGATCATTTTCCTGAAAAGCCGCTCTTGCCCGGCACGCCGCGCCAGCGCGCGCTGATCCGGCTTCTGGCCCGCGTGATCGAGCTGGAAGTGCTCGGACCGGCAATGAAACTGTTCATCCTGTTGAGCAAACCGGAGCGCGACAGCGCAACCATTGATCGCCTGTTTGAAAAGCTGAACACCGGCCTGTCGGTGATCGAACATCGCCTTCCAGATACGTTCTACGCCGTCAGCGAAGAACCGACTCTGGCTGATGCCTGGTTGCTGCCGGTGCGTTTTCTCATGGAACCGTTGAAGAAACTGTCGAACAAGCCGGATCTGCTGGACGCGTTTCCGAAATTCGATGCATATGCCGCGAAGGCAAAGCAGCACCCGGCCTTTGAGCGCATCTGGAACGAGATGAGCGACGGGCTGAAAGCCTTCATGCCGCATCTGGCTTAAAGCCGGTAGCATCCCCGTTTCTGTCATTATTTTCGCATGCCGCCCTCAGTCCTCCCGGTGGCGTGCCCTTTTGGAGTTCGTTTCTTGACGAAAAAGACCATCGCTCTTATCGCCTTGCCTGCGATTGCGCTTCTTGCGGCCTGTACACCGCGCCCGGCCAGTGGGCCCGTCACGCAAAATGTCAGCAAGGCTGCGCTGCCGACAATGGAACGCATCGCGCTGGCCGCCAATAGCTGCTGGTTCAAATCCAAGGACAAGGATTTCCGCAGCTATACACTGGCGCCGGAACTGAATTCCTATAGCGGCCGTCCGCGTATTCTCGTTGTACCAGGCCATAACCCTGCAGCGCGCCCGCTGCTGGTCGTTCAGGCGGAAGGCAATCCAGCACGCGTCGAAACGTTCGGCCCAATGCTTCAGGAAAGTCATGGCAATCGCATCCTCAGCGACGTCAATCGCTGGGCATCCGGCCAAAAAGGCTGTTGAAATCAATAACCCCTCCCGCGATCTCACGGGAGGGGTTCATTCGATTGCATCACTCTTCAAAGATAAAGCGACACATATATGTCGTTTAGAATACCGGTCCACTTCCATCAGCTTGGGTTTTTCCCATTCACTTTGCGCCTAGCTTCCGCAAGACCAGCTCTTTTTTCCGGACGGTAGGCTTCAAATTTCGTCCCGCCTGATGCCGATATCTTGTAGCTGTCGATCATCCAGTTCCCGGAGCATCCGCCTCGTCCGCTGCCTGTTCAGAGAAAATCGAACTTCATCGACAATCCATGTCCATACGCTGCTTATGCGGTGCGGCTCATCCGAAGGCGGCTGAGCGCGCAATCTTGCGTTCAAATCACTCTCAAGATCGACATTCGGAAGAATGGTAATGACGTCAATTACTTCACTGGTTGGTCTGATGTAGTTCATTACAGCAGCCTCCTAATTATAACATTAGCTTTATGCAAATGTTTCAATAATTAGTATGCTAACAACTTCATAAAAATTAACAATTACAACTAGTTGAGCCGGTTTTATCGCCCCCTATTTCTTTGAAAGAGCTACCGCGACATCCCTAATACATATCTCAATTATTGCAGGCGCAGATTTGCCAACCAGCGCCGCAATGCCGGACTTTACCTTGATATCTCTAACGGAGATGAAAACGCACTTTACGTGCTTCGCGTTCAGCCTCGCTTCTCTTGAGACCGATGTCGCGCAATTGTTCATCCGTCATTTCGTACAGCGCCAAGCGGCTGCGACGCATCATGCTGATGTATGAAAGCCAGTTCACAAATCGACGCAGCAGGCCCACATCCGTCCCCTCTTCCGTCGCAGCTGCCAGCTGGGCATGCAAGCCTTGAGGCAGGTCACTTATGCGATCAGCATCGGGTATCGGTAGAATTGTATCTATTGTCTCGGTCTGAGGCCTGAAGTAAAACATTGTTCGATCCATTCTTCTGCTCGTCAGATGTCCAAACGGACCAGATTTGAAGTTTACTCGCAGCAAATCTGGTTGCCGTATCATCACTCAGCGTTGGAATGACTCTATAATTGACTCAGTAATCGATACAATTTATAAGTTGTCACCATGACAAATTGGATTCCTGACCTATCAAGCAGAACTGGTCCGCTTTACCTGCAATTGGCGGATGCCATTGAAGAAGCGATTGGTAGTGGTGGACTGCCTGCGGGCGTAAAATTGCCGCCGCAGCGCAATCTCGCTTTCGATCTGAAGGTGACAATCGGTACAATCGGGCGCGCCTATGCACTTGCCCACGAACGTGGCCTTGTCACCGGCGAAGTGGGACGCGGCACCTATGTGCTCGGCGAAGAGCCGTCCGAATCCGGACTTGTCCCACCCGGACTGATCGGCACAAAGCCTGCCGATGTGCCGATGGGCAAAATCCGGCTCGATTCCACATCGGCGCCAGAGGTTGGCCAGCACGAAGTGCTCGCCAGGATCAGCGCCGACATTCATCGTGATTTTCCGCAGGAGATTGCCAATTATTCGCGTCAGTTTCCGCAGCACTGGCTGGAGTCAGGCCAGAAATGGCTCGGCAGGGCTGGCTGGCAGCCGGATCTCGACAGCATTGTCATCACCAATGGCGCGCAGGCCGCGAGCATTGCCATCATCACGGCCTTTACCAATCCGGGCGACCGCATCCTGTTCGAAAATCTGACCTATGCGCAGATCAACCGTTCGGTGCGACTTCTCGGAAGGCGCACCATTCAGGCTGCACATGATGAATATGGCCTCATTCCGGAAGAATTCGAGCGCGCCTGCCGCCAGCAGCACCCAACTTTGGCATTTCTCATGCCAACCCTGCACAATCCAACGCTTGCGACCATGACGGAAGAGCGGCGGCGCGCCATCGCCGATATCGCGCGACGCTATAATGTCTGGCTCATCGAGGACGATATTTACGGCGGCATGTGCGAAAGCGACATTCCACTGCTGGCGAGTTTTGCGCCAGAGCGTACATTCGTCGTATCAAGCCTGTCCAAAGCCGTTGCCGCTGGCATACGCAGCGGATGGGTTTCCTGCCCGCCGCATTGCGCGCAGCGTGTGAAGGTCACACACAAGATGATGACGGGCGGCGTGGCTTTTCTTCTGGCCGAAACTGGCGCGCAGCTTGTGCTTTCTGGTGCAGCCGACGCTATCCGCGAGAAAAGCCGCATAGAAACCAAAGCGCGCGAGGAAATCGCACGCCGCGTTTTCTCTGGCTTCGACTTTGTGTCCCGCCCCAATATTCCTTTCCTCTGGATGGGGCTGCCCGAGCCGTGGCTATCTGGCACATTCAAGGCTGCAGCCTATGAAAGCGGCATTCTGATTGACGATGAAGACGAGTTCAAAGCCGGTCGCGTCGATCAGATTTATCATCGCGTGCGCATCGCCTTCTCCTCCCCAATCGACCGAAACATCGTCGAGAGCAGTTTCCTGACATTGCGGCAACTACTCGAAAACGAGCAGGCGGGCTATGAGGGCAGCGTATAAACGCTGCCCGTTACAGGACTGTTGGAGCCTTGATGCGGCAAGATGCTGAATCAGGCCGGGAAAGCGGCATTTTCCTGTCGCGCTTCCAACAGAGTTAGGTTAAAGAGACCCCTTGAAACCTTAGATGCCCAGCCTTCGGCGGAAGGTTTTCGGGTGCCACAGCCTGCGACGGGGTTGCCCATTCCCATGACTATTTCCAATTCCAATAATCGCGAAATCACGCCGGAACTCATCGAATCCCACGGCCTCAAGCCGGACGAGTATCAGCGTATTCTCGAATTGATCGGACGCGAACCGAGCTTTACCGAACTCGGCATTTTCTCGGCCATGTGGAACGAGCATTGCTCTTACAAGTCCTCGAAGAAATGGCTGCGCACGCTGCCGACCACAGGTCCGCGCGTTATTCAGGGCCCCGGCGAAAATGCAGGCGTTGTCGACATTGGTGACGGCGATTGCGTCGTCTTCAAAATGGAAAGCCACAACCACCCGTCCTATATCGAGCCCTATCAGGGTGCAGCGACCGGCGTTGGCGGCATTCTGCGCGACGTGTTCACCATGGGCGCACGTCCCGTTGCGGCAATGAACGCGCTGCGCTTCGGCGAGCCTGACCATCCGAAAACCCGTCATCTGGTATCGGGCGTCGTTTCCGGCGTCGGCGGCTATGGCAATGCCTTCGGCGTGCCGACCGTTGGCGGCGAAGTGAACTTCGACAAGCGCTATAACGGCAATATCCTCGTCAATGCATTTGCTGCCGGTCTTGCCAAGCATGACGGCATCTTCCTGTCGGAAGCCAAGGGCGTCGGCCTGCCGGTCGTCTATCTGGGTGCCAAGACTGGCCGCGACGGCGTCGGCGGCGCGACTATGGCTTCGGCTGAATTCGACGAATCGATTGATGAAAAGCGCCCCACCGTTCAGGTCGGCGATCCGTTTACTGAAAAATGCCTGCTCGAAGCCTGCCTCGAGCTGATGGCTTCCGGCGCGGTTATCGCCATTCAGGACATGGGTGCGGCTGGCCTCACCTGTTCGGCTGTTGAAATGGGCGCCAAGGGCGACCTCGGCATTGAACTCATTCTCGACCATGTTCCGGTCCGCGAAGAGAACATGACGGCCTATGAAATGATGCTTTCGGAAAGCCAGGAGCGCATGCTCATGGTTCTGAAGCCGGAAAAGGAAGCCGAAGCGCAGGCGATCTTCCGCAAGTGGGGCCTCGACTTCGCCATTGTCGGCAAGACGACCGACGATTTGCGTTTCCGCGTCATTCATCAGGGCGTGGAAGTCGCCAATCTGCCGATCAAGGATCTGGGCGACCAGGCACCGGAATATGATCGTCCGTGGATGGAACCGGGCAAGCACGCACCGCTCCCGGCCAGCAATGTGCCGCAGGTGGACGACTATTCGGCAGCGCTCCTCAAGCTCATCGGCTCGCCGGATCTTTCGTCGCGTCGCTGGGTCTACGAACAGTATGACACGCTCATTCAGGGCAATTCCTTGCAGGTTCCCGGCGGCGATGCCGGTGTGATCCGCGTTGAAGGCCATGACACCAAGGCGCTTGCCTTCTCGTCGGATGTGACGCCGCGTTATTGCGAAGCGGACCCGTTCGAAGGCGGCAAGCAGGCTGTGGCCGAATGCTGGCGCAACATCACGGCGACCGGCGCAGAGCCGCTGGCTTCGACCGACAATCTGAACTTCGGCAATCCTGAAAAGCCGGAAATCATGGGCCAGCTCGTCAAGGCCATCGAAGGTATTGGCGAAGCCTGCCGCGCCCTCGATTTCCCGATCGTTTCGGGCAATGTTTCGCTTTATAACGAAACCAACGGTCAGGCCATTCTGCCGACCCCGACCATTGCTGGTGTCGGCCTCATTCCGGATTGGTCGCAGACGGCCAAGATCGGCGGCATGCAGGACGGCGACACGCTGGTTCTGCTTGGCGGCGACGGCTCACATCTCGGCCAGTCGATCTATCTGCGCGATCTGTTCGACCGTGCAGACGGCCCTGCCCCGACTGTCGATCTTTCGATGGAAAAGCGCAACGGCGAGTTCGTCCGTTCGGCAATTCGCAACGGTCAGGTCACGGCCTGCCATGACCTTTCCGACGGTGGACTGGCAATTGCTGTCGCCGAAATGGCGATCAAGTCCGGCAAGGGCGCGACCCTCAACGCTGGCGACGGCCTGCCGCATGCTGTTCTGTTCGGTGAGGATCAGGCGCGTTATGTGATTGCTGCAACGCCGGAAATGGCCAAGCTCATTGCGCTTAATGCCGAGGGCGCAGGCGTTCCGTTCCGCATTCTGGGTCAGGTCGGCGGCGACCGTCTGACGTTTGGTGATGCCGTTGATGCGAGCGTCGCAGAACTGATGCAGGCTTTCGAAGGATGGTTCCCTAGCTTCATGAGCGGTGAACCGGTCAGCGATAACTGATCGTAGCAAAGCGAACACGACTTCAACGCCCGGATGAATATCTCGTCCGGGCGTTTTGCTTGTATGGATCGCGTGTGTGGCATTTAAACATTAGACAGATACTCATTGACGTTCCACGATGGTGCGGTACGATTCGATGAATAACAACGATAAGAAGCTGGAAACGGCGGGAGTTTTTGCATGGCTATGGACGCTCATGAGATCGAAAAACTGATACGCGAAGGGATTCCCGGCGCAAAGGTGACGATCCGCGACCTTGCCGGAGACGGGGATCATTATGCAGCCGAAGTGGTCGCGGAGAGTTTCCGCGGCAAGTCGCGCGTGCAGCAGCATCAGATGGTCTATGACGCGCTGAAGGGCAACATGGGCGGCGTGCTTCACGCGCTCGCCCTGCAGACCAGCGTACCGGAATAAGGCAAGCGCTTTATTGAGCGGGCGACAACTGCTGCGGCAAGATGTTGCCCCTTGAATCCGGCACTTCGCGCGTATTTGACTTGCTTTCACCCGAACGGGGTGGTTACGAGCATGTAAATGATTATATTGGGAGTGACCTCCCAATTATGCCGGAAATCGACCCGGCGAGTTTGTTTGAAGCGTGATGATGCCCATATGTTCTGACGACATTGGGCACACGCTCTGAAAGGAAACGAGATGACCGGCATTAACGATTTCATCGACAACGAAGTGAAGACCAACGACGTCGTGCTTTTCATGAAGGGCACACCCGGCTTTCCGCAGTGCGGTTTTTCCGGTCAGGTCGTTCAGATCCTTGATTATCTCGGCGTCGACTATAAGGGCGTGAACGTGCTCGCCTCCGACGAGATTCGTCAGGGCATCAAGGAATATTCCAGCTGGCCGACCATCCCGCAGCTTTATGTGAAGGGTGAATTCGTTGGCGGCTGCGACATCGTGCGCGAAATGTTCCAGTCCAACGAACTACAAGCACTTTTTACCGATAAAGGTATTGCCACCAAGGCTGCTTGAGGATTAATAGCCGGTCATACGGCTTTAGTCTTAGCTTTTTATAAAGGCGCCGTTCATCGGCGCCTTTTCGTTTTTTTCCGACGGCAGCTTCTGCCGGGTGCCCCATTTTCGAGATTTCGACGTTCGCACCGCCCTTTTCAGGCGCGGCGCGTCATTATGCCAAGGAATGTCAGTCATGCCGATCGACATAAAGCACGCCTCGCCAGATCAAAAAACTTCCATGCACGGGCGTGGCGAATTCATTGCACTGATCGCAGCTATCATGGCCATCAATGCGCTGGCGGTTGATATCATGCTGCCCGGCTTGCCGCAGATTGGTGCAAGCCTTGGCGTGCAGTCGGAAAACCACGTTCAATTCGTGATCACCGCCTATCTGCTCGGCTTTGGTGTCTCACAGCTGTTCTATGGACCGCTCAGCGACCGTTTCGGCCGTCGCGCGCCACTGTTCGGCGGGCTGGTGATTTATGTACTGGCCGCACTCGGCGCCGCCATGGTCAAGGATTTCACCACACTCATCATCCTGCGCGTACTTCAGGGACTTGGCGCCGCCGGAACACGCGTTATTGCGGTTTCGGTGGTTCGTGACCGCTTTGCCGGACGCCAGATGGCGGAAGTCATGTCGCTGGTGATGATGATCTTCATGATCCTGCCCGTCATTGCACCAGCGACCGGACAGTTGATCATGCTGTTCGGCGAATGGCACCTGATCTTCCTGTCCATGGCTATCATGGCGTTGATTGTGGGCATCTGGGCCTTCGTTCGGTTGCCTGAAACGCTCCCTACAGACCAGCGCCGTCCATTGACCATCAAAAGCGTGATTGGCGGCTTTGGTATCGTGCTGTCCAACCGTGTTGCCCTGTTCTACATGCTCGGCACGTCGTTCATCCTCGGTGCCCTGTTTGGCTATATCAATTCGGCCCAACAGATCTTCGTGGAAATCTACAAGCTTGGGTCTTTGTTTCCGCTGGCCTTTGCAGCGGTTGCCATGACGCTGGCGCTCGCTTCATTCCTCAACTCCCGACTGGTCGGGCGTTACGGTATGCGCCGCATTTCCCAGACGATGCTGCTGGTCTTTACCAGTTTCAGCCTGCTCTGGATGGTGCTGTCGATTGTGCTTGTCGATCCTGTGCCATTCCCGTTGCTGATGGCGATCTACATGACCATCATGTTCTCGTTCAGCCTCGTGACCGCCAATTTCAACGCGCTCGCCATGGAGCCGCTGGGCGAAGTGGCAGGCACGGCCTCGTCTGTGCTGGGCTTTGCCCAAACCGTCATCGGTGCTGCGCTGGGGGCGATCATCGGTCAAGCCTTTGACGGCACTACAACGCCTGTCGCGATGGGTTACGGCGTGCTTGGTTTCGTTGCACTGATCTGCGTGCTGATCGCCGAACGCGGCAGACTGTTCCAGGTGCAAAACCCGCCTGCCGAACATGTCGTCGGATAAGACCAAACAAAAAGCCCGCCAATTGGCGGGCTTTTTGTTCTCATTCTTCCCAGAGCGCAGCCTGAATGGCCTGCCAGCTCTCCTTGCTCGGTGCGGCCAATATGCCGCCACCGATATGCGACGGGTGATATTCACTGCCGTCCCAGCGTGCGAGATGGCCGCCCGCTTCCTGATGGATCAGCGCGCCGGGCAAATGATCCCACGGCATGAGCTTGTTGTAGACGGCGAAATGCGCACCGCCTGTCGCGAGAATGCGATATTCATGCGCCGCGCAGCGGTAACCGATCTGCGACAGAAATTTCGTGTGATTGCGCGCCAGACGGGAACGCATCGGCTCAGCCGTATATTGCCATGAAATCGAGCCTGTCATCTGGTTGATACCAGCAGGTTCGGCAACGCGCACCTTTCGCGTGCTGCCGCTAGCATGGCGAACATAGCTACCGCTACCCTTTGAGGCCATGATCCAGTCATTGCCAACCGGATCGTGAATAATACCCGCTACGGTCTCGCCTTTGGACACAACGGCCAGCATCACACCAAAGAGCGGCACACCGGATGCGAAATTGAATGTGCCGTCCACCGGATCGATGGTGAAAGCAAAATCGGCATCGCCGAGCCCATCGAGCAAGGCTGGATTATCGGAACAAGCTTCCTCACCCACGATCATAGCATCGGGATAACGCTCTTTCAGCTTTGCGGTGATAAAGCGCTCTGCATTGACATCGGCTTCCGTTACCAGATCGGCTGGCGATGTTTTCTGTCGGATATCGTCCGCATCAAGCTTGCGGAAACGCGGCATGACTTCCTGTTGGGCGGCCTCTGCCAAAAGATCGGCAAGCCAGTCGATCTGGCCTTCATCAAAGCGCACTGTCATTCCCCTCACTCTTCTCCTCATGCGGGCCAGCCATCAGGCCTGCGAAATCGAACAGCTTGCGGTCCAGCAGGTGGCTCGGACGCACGTTGGTCATAGCGCGGATCATCGTGTCCTTACGGCCCGGCATGCGCTTTTCAATATCCGTCAGCATGGCCTTCATGGCATTGCGCTGGAGCCCTTCCTGGCTGCCGCACAGGTCGCATGGAATGATCGGAAACTGCATGGCCGTCGCAAACTTCTCAAGGTCGTCTTCCGCAGCATAGGCCAGCGGGCGGAAAACCATCAGGTCGCCTTCGTCGTTCAAAAGCTTCGGCGGCATCGCGGCGAGACGTCCGCCATGGAACAGGTTCATGAAGAAGGTTTCGAGGATATCCTCGCGATGATGGCCGAGAACAATGGCCGAGCAGCCTTCCTCACGAGCGATACGATAGAGGTTGCCGCGACGCAGGCGCGAACAGAGCGAGCAATAGGTGCTGGTCTCTGGCAGCTTTTCCGTCACGATTGAATAGGTGTCCTGATATTCGATGCGATGCTCGATGCCATAGCGATTCAGGAAATCGGGCAGAATGTGCTTTGGAAAATTCGGTTGCCCCTGATCCAGATTGACGGCCAGCAGTTCCACCGGCAGCAGTCCGCGCCATTTGAGGTCGAGCAGCAGCGCCAGCAGGCCATAGGAATCCTTGCCGCCGGACAGACAGATCATCCAGCGCTCGCCCGGCTTCACCATCCCGAAATCTTCGATAGCCTGACGCGTCAGACGCAGAAGGCGCTTGCGCAGCTTGTTGAATTCGACCGAAGTGGGCACTTCGCGAAACAGCGCATGGCAACCGTCTCCGCTGGTGTCTTCCGATATACCGGGCGAATTATCTGGCGCAATGTTCAGATCGAAAGCGTTCATGGTTCTTCTCGGATGCTGTCTCGTACTGCGCTTTACATACAGAAAAGCCGCCCATGGGGAAACCATGGGCGGCCATTTCTTTGCGATAAGTGGTGCCCGAAGGCGACCAGATTAACGCGAATAGAATTCGACGACGAGGTTCGGTTCCATCTGGACGGCGTAAGGCACATCCGTCAGGGTCGGAACGCGGGCGTAGGTCGCAACCATCTTGTTGTGATCTGCTTCGATGTAGTCAGGTACATCGCGTTCTGCGAGCTGAACAGCTTCGAGAACAACAACCAGCTGCTTCGACTTTTCACGAACTTCAACAACGTCACCGGCCTTCAGGCGGAAGGACTGGATGTTGACGCGACGGCCGTTCACGTTCACGTGACCGTGGTTGATGAACTGGCGTGCAGCGAAGATCGTCGGAACGAACTTTGCGCGGTACACAACAGCGTCCAGACGCGATTCGAGAAGACCGATCAGGTTTTCACCCGTGTCGCCCTTGCGGCGAGCGGCTTCGTCATAGGTCTTGCGGAACTGCTTTTCCGAGATATCGCCGTAGAAACCCTTGAGCTTCTGCTTGGCGCGCAGCTGCACACCGAAGTCCGAGAGCTTGCCCTTGCGGCGCTGGCCGTGCTGGCCAGGGCCATATTCACGACGGTTAACCGGGGACTTCGGACGGCCCCAGATGTTTTCGCCAAGACGGCGGTCAATCTTATACTTTGCGGATTCGCGCTTGCTCATCGCATTTCCTTCAAAAAGTTAGTGCGCCATACGGCGCAGACAGGAAACGCGCCCTCCTCTGCCCTCCGTTTTCGAGGACTGACAGGATGAAGCGCGCAGCAGCGATCTCCATCCACGGGACACGTCAAATGAAACGCCAGCGCGTTAAAGCGCCAGCGATGGCGGGCTTTTAGTCATGTGCATGTCATCTTGTCAAGTTCGAACGCTTGCCAAAGCCCTGATAACCGGGCGTTTAAAGCGTTTTTTGCCGTCCTTTGCAACATATTGCCATCAAGCGTGAAGGAACGTGGCCTCTATTTACCGCATTATGCAGTCGGGGCTGTAGAATATGAGGTGTTCATCGGTGTTGCTGGTTCTGCCCCGTTTCCTATCCCGCAAAGATTCGATTACCGCAATTCTCACCCTCAGTTTACTCGCTCCGGCTGGAGCGGCGATCCTTTACCCTCAGCCCGCCCAGGCGCAGACATTCATCGAAAAAATCCTGAAACGCGACGCGCAAAAGGCAAAGCAGCAGCGCAAGCGCCCGTCGGCGAAGTCGCAAAAGAAGCGGCAAAGCAGGCAGCCTGCCCCCCGACAGGAACAGAAAACGCCGGAAAGGCCGATATCCCAGTCCGCATTGCCTGTGGTTGTTCCCGTTCCGACACCTGCTCCCAGACCGGAACCGGTCCCGGAGGCAGCGCCAGTGCCGACGCCAGCCCCGGCACCGGCACCGGAAACCAAACCGGATGAGAAACCCGGACCGAAAAACGAGGCCCAGCCTGCTGTCATCGTACCGCCTGAAAAGCCAACCCCGCCGGAACATGCCGAGCCGAAACAGCCTGAACCTGCGAAACCCGCCCCTGACGAGCGTGTCTATCAGGTCGCCTGCCCTGCGCTCATTTCCGGCGACGTCGAAGGCAAGCTCCTGTCGCCCATCGCAGATGGCGCACAATGCGGCGTTCATTCGCCGCTATCACTGACGGCAATCGGCAAGGACGAACCGCTCAAGCTCGCAAACCCCGTCACGACGAACTGCGCCATGGCAGTGACACTGGCCCAGTGGAGCAACGACGTGAAAAACGCTGCCCACGATATTTACGGCAAGGACGTCAAGATTACGCAGATCGGCACCGGCTCTGATTATCAATGCCGCAAGGTGAATGGCGCATCGACAGGCCGCGTCTCCGAACATGCGTTTGGCAATGCGCTCGACATCATGTCGTTCACGTTCTCCGACGGCAGCAAGACCGAGCTGGAAAGCGGCTGGAACGGAGCCGACAAGGAAAAGGCCTTTTGGCGCGCCGTGCATGGCGCAAGCTGCAAGCTATTCATGACCGTTATCGGCCCCGATGGCGATGCGGCGCACCGCACCAATATGCATCTCGATCAGGGGTGTCATGGCAAGAGCTGCACAGCACGCATATGCCAGTAAGGTGGTCACGAGAGTTTTACTCTAACCGCCCGGAATTCATAAAAAAATCCAAATCCGGTTTCTAATTTGATGCGGTATTATCGATTCCAGAACGGTTCCGCTTGAGATAGAATCGTTGGAAGCGCTCTTGTTGCTTATTTTGCACGGTTTCCGAAAAGGATGTGGGGCATGCAATTGACTAAAATTATACTTTCCACCATTTGCGCAATCGGCTTTGCGAGCGCCGCCCACGCGGACGCCGTTCCGAAACGCTCGAAAGATTTTACCGGGAATTACCAGACTTTGGTCAAGGACCAGCACGCCTCGCCGCAGGTCGCCGATTGCGTGGCCAGCGGCTATGATCTGGTGAAGAAGGACAAGAAATACGATCGTCTGGGCTTTACCAAGGATGACATTTCATCGGCAACGACCAATGATACGTCGTCGAAGTTCAGCACCAAGGACCCTCGCAAGGTATCAGCCGTGATCTCCGTGCCGGGCGAAGCGCGCATCAAGAGCACAGGCTATAAGTGGGATGGCGTCAACCTGCGTTGCGGCATCACCAATGGCAAGCTGACCGCCATCGAACTGGTTCAAACCAAAGCCGCCGAGTAAACCCACCGGCAACCGCCAGACCGAAGAGGCCCCTTGATTACAAATCAGGAGGCCTTTTTGTCGTCGACATGCTCAGGCAGGCCTTTGCGCTTGGTCTCCGCAAATTCCTCCAGTTCCTTCTCGGTCATCGATTCATACATTTCCTTCGATGCACCGAAAAGCTCACTGAGCTTGATCTCGCCGCGCTTGGCTGCAAGCGCGGCACCCGCAGCTTTCTGTTGGGCTTGAGATTTTGCAGGCATGGAATCGTCTCCTGTTACGCCGCCCCAAGGCCAACGTGCCGGACAGGAATCAGTTCCAGCCTGCTATTCCTGTTCGCTATCGAAACGGGAGCGAGCGCTGCGCAACGCCGTTCGGTTTGCGACCGCCCATTGACCCAGACTGTCGATAGGCCCCGCCAGTGAATGGCCAAGCTCGGTCAGTGAATACTCCACCTCCGGCGGTGACGTCGGACGCACATGGCGCGAAACCAGCCCGTCACGCTCGAGCGAGCGCAGCGTAACTGTCAGCATACGCTGCGAGATTCCTTCAATTTCACGCCGTAAGGCATTGAAACGCATAGAGCCGCTTTGCAAACTGAATACAACCAGAATGCTCCATGTGTCGCCGACACGGTCAAGCACGTCACGGATCGGGCAAGACCCCTTGCCGTCCGTCTCAAAGGCCGGTGTTGAAGACAATAGCGGCGTCTTGGCGTCTGGTCGTGTTGGTATCGTCATAGTCATTCTTATCACATACTCGCTTCATCGGATCAAACCGGATGCTTCGGTATTACCTCCCGGTTGCAACGATCAGGCTTTGGGTCGGCGCCCGAGCTGGCAATCTTCCCCATACCTCGCCTTGCCTTTTGGGCGGTTACTTCCATGTTTCTTACCCATGTAGAAGTGCGTTCTTCACAAGCCTTCAAGCCTGACATATGTAGTTACCAGAAATAACCTGATTATGAAACATACCTTAAACCGCAACGCTATAAAAGCGTAAGGAAGGAATTGGAATGGCTAAAATCGCACTCATCGGCGCGACGGGTTTTGTTGGCGCGGCAATCCTGAAAGAAGCCGCATCGCGCGGTCATCATGTTACAGCGCTGGTTCGCCACCCGGAAAAGGTTGAACAGCTTGCCAATGTAACCGCCGTCAAGACGGACGTGTACGACACGGACGCGCTGGCCAAGCAGCTTGCTGGTCACGACATCATCATTTCCGCTTTCAATCCCGGCTGGGGCGACGCGAATATTCGTGAGAACCACATCAAGGGCAGTCGCTCGATCAATGAGGCTGCCAAGAAGGCAGGCGTCAAGCGCCTGATCGCTGTTGGCGGCGCGGGCAGCCTTTCAATCAACGGCCAGCAGCTTGTCGATTCCGCTGAATTCCCCGCAGAATGGAAAGAAGGCGCGCTCGGCGCTCGTGAAGCCCTGAACGAACTGCGCAAGGAAGACGGTCTAGACTGGACCTTCGTATCCCCCGCAATCATGCTCCAGCCCGGTGAACGCACGGGCAAATATCGTCTTGGCGGCGACGAGCCGGTTTTCAACGATAAGGGCGAAAGTGCTATTTCGGTCGCCGATCTGGCCGTCGCCATTGTCGATGAGGCCGAACAGGGCAAGCATATCGGCAAGCGCTTCACCGCTGCCTATTGATTACAGCCTCGCGATCGCGTTCGATCCTATCGAAGTAGATCGAGAACTGCTTTAGCATCAAAGCCGGGTGGCGAATGTCATCCGGCTTTATTGATTGAGAAACAACAGGCGGAAACCTCATGGAACTGGGAATCTATACCTTTGGCGATCTTGGCCCAGACCTGGAAACCGGCAGGCCCATCTCGCCGCAACAGCGTATCAGCAATCTGATCGAGGAGATTGAGCTGGCCGATCAGGTGGGGCTTGATGTTTTCGGCCTTGGTGAACACCATCGGCCCGATTATTCCATATCCGCACCCGCAGTTGTTCTGGCCGCCGCAGCCTCGCGGACAAAAAACATCCGGCTGACGAGCGCAGTCACTGTTCTCTCCTCCGATGATCCCGTGCGTGTTTATCAGCAGTTTTCAACGCTCGACCTGATCTCGAATGGGCGCGCCGAAATCATGGCCGGACGCGGCTCCTTCATCGAATCCTTCCCGCTCTTCGGGTACAATCTCGACGATTACGACACGCTTTTTGCCGAGAAGCTCGATCTGCTTCTGACCATTCGCGACAATGAACGCGTGAGCTGGACCGGGACAACGCGTGCGGCCATCGACGGGCGGGGCGTCTATCCTCGTGCTGTCCAGCAAACACTCCCCATATGGCTTGCTGTCGGCGGCACGCCAGCTTCGATCGGTCGCGCCGCCCTTCTCGGACTACCATTGGCGCTTGCCATCATCGGTGGTTATCCGGAGCGGTTTGCACAACTGACCGATTTCTATCGCGAAGCTGGCGCAAAAGCCGGTCATGCGCCGGAAAAGCTCAAAGTTGGAATCAACTCGCACGGCTATGTCGCTGAAAATGCACAACAAGCGGCGGATGAGTTTTATCCGTCTTATTCGCATGTCATGGCAAAACTTGGCCGCGAACGCGGCTGGCCGCCGACCACGCGAGAGCAATTCGATGCCATGCGTGAGCCGCGTGGATCGCTTCTGGTGGGCAGTCCGCAGCAGGTCATCGACAAGATCCTGACCCAGCACAGCTACTTCAAGCACGACCGCTTTCTTTTCCAGACAGCACTCGGCAATCTGCCGCATAAATATACGATGAAATCGATTGAGCTGTTTGGCACCAAGGTTGCACCGGAAGTGCGCAAAGCGCTAGGCGTGCCATCCGTGGCATAAAGAAAAGCCCGGTCTCACGACCGGGCTCTTTAAAACACATTATCCTGCGCAAAACCGCTTCACACTTTTGCTGGAAATGCTCTAAACCAGTTCCACGTCGACAACGCCCTGAATGGCTTTCATGGCACTCGCAATCTGCGGACTGACGCGGTAGCGATGCGGCAACTCGATTTCAACTTCGCGCTGGCCATTATCCTTGATGACGATGAGGCTGACCTGTCCATCGCCACGCGTGTTGAAATGTGGCGCGATGTGGCGAACCGCTTCCGCAGAGCGCAGATAAAGCCGCATGGCCTTCTGCATACGGCAGGCCTCATCTTCAAGCGATTGCACGGTCTGTATTCGCAAACCGATGCCTTCCGGGCGGTCTTCAGCCTGCACAGTGATCACCACCGATTTGCCACTTTCCAGAAGATCGCGATATTGCGCGAGACCTTCCGAGAACAGCACGGCTTCAAACTGGCCGCTGGCATCCGACAATTGCACAATGCCCATCTTGTTGCCGGTACGGGTCTTGCGCTCCTGACGTGCCGTCACTGTGCCTGCCAGACGCCCGGCATTGGCGCCGCGCTTCACGGCAGCCGAGAAATCGGCCCAGCTTTGCACACGCATGCGATCAAGAACGGTGCGATATTCATCCAGCGGATGCGCCGACAGATAGAAACCGACCGCCTGAAATTCGCGGTGCAGCATTTCCGACGGCAGCCACGGCGCTGCCTGCGGCAGGATGAGTTGCTCTTTCGGTGCGCCGGACAATCCGAAAATATCGGACTGGCCGCTGGCCGCATTTTCCTGCGTGCGCTGGGCAAAGCCCATGATGCGGTCCATACCCGCGCTCATTGCCGGGCGCTCACGCTTGAAGCAATCCATCGCGCCCGCATTGATCAGGCTTTCCAGCACGCGGCGATTGACGATCCTCGGATCGATCCGCTCACAGAAATCCTCAAGGCTTTCAAACGGCTTCTGAGCACGCACATCCACAATATGATCGACGGCAGCCTCACCGACGCCCTTGATGGCAGCCAGCGAATAGAAAATCTGCTTCTCGCCGACTTCAAACGGACGGAACGATGTCATGACCGAGGGCGGTACAACCTCAATGCCCAGACGATTCGCTTCACGACGGAAATCGTTGAGCTTGTCGGTGTTCGACATATCGTAGGTCATAGACGCGGCGAGAAACTCGACCGGGTAATGCGCCTTCATATAGGCGGTCTGGTAGGAGACGATGGCGTAAGCCGCCGCGTGCGACTTGTTGAAGCCGTAATCGGCAAACTTGGCGAGCAGATCGAAGATCATATTCGCCTGCGCCTTGTCGACACCGCCATCGATAGCGCCGGTGACGAAACGGACGCGCTGCTTGTCCATTTCCTCGCGAATCTTCTTACCCATGGCGCGGCGCAGAAGGTCAGCTTCACCGAGCGAATAGCCCGACAGCACCTGCGCGATCTGCATCACCTGTTCCTGATAAACGATAACGCCTTGCGTTTCCTTGATCAGGTGATCGATCTTCGGGTGAATGGAAGCGATTTCCTCTTCGCCGTTCTTGCGCGCATTATAGGTCGGAATGTTCTCCATCGGACCCGGACGATAGAGCGCGACGAGCGCGATAATGTCCTCGATCCGGTCCGGGCGCATGCCGAGCAGCGCCTTACGCATGCCCGCACTTTCAACCTGGAACACGCCGACGGTTTCACCGCGCGACAGCATCTCATAGGTCAGCGCATCGTCAAACGGCAACCGGGTCAGATCGATCTCGATCCCTTTGCGCGCGACGAGTTTGACCGCCGTTTCGAGAACCGTCAGCGTTTTCAAGCCAAGAAAGTCGAACTTGACCAGCCCTGCCTGCTCCACCCATTTCATGTTGAACTGGGTGACTGGCATGTCGGAACGTGGATCGCGATACATCGGCACCAATTCCGACAGCGGACGGTCGCCGATCACGATACCGGCGGCGTGGGTCGAAGCGTGGCGGTAGAGACCTTCAAGCTTGAGCGCCATATCGAGAAGCCGCCCGACGACCGGCTCCTTCTCACGCTCTTCGGTGATCTTCGGTTCGGTTTCTATGGCCTGCGCCAGCGACACCGGATTGGCCGGGTTCTGTGGCACGAGCTTGCAGAGCCGGTCCACTTGGCCATAGGGCATTTCGAGAACGCGGCCGACGTCACGCAGCACGGCGCGCGCCTGAAGCGTACCGAAGGTGATGATCTGGGCTACCTGATCGCGCCCGTATTTCTCCTGCACATAGCGGATCACCTCTTCACGGCGATCCTGACAGAAGTCGATATCGAAGTCGGGCATCGAAACGCGGTCTGGATTGAGGAAGCGCTCGAACAGCAGCGAGAAACGCAACGGATCGACGTCCGTAATCGTCAGCGCATAAGCGACGAGCGAGCCCGCACCCGAACCACGGCCCGGCCCGACCGGAATGCCATGGGCCTTGGCCCATTTGATGAAGTCGGCAACGATCAGGAAGTAGCCGGGGAACTTCATACGGGTGATGATGCCGATCTCATATTCGAGTCGTTCGGCATACTGTTCCGCCGTATAGCCTTCTGCGAGCCCTACGCTTTCAATCCGCATCTGCAAGCCCTCGCGGGCCTGTCGCGCCAGTTCTCCCGCTTCCTCGGCCACAGCGGCTTCCGGATCGTCGGATTCTCCGGTAAAGCGCGGCAGGATCGGAGCGCGGGTTTGCGTGTACCAGCTGCAACGCTCGGCAATCTCGACCGTATTGTCCAACGCCTCGGGCAAATCGGCAAACAGCGCCGCCATCTCGGCACGGCTTTTCAGATAATGATCCGGCGTCAGGCGGCGGCGATCATCATTGGAGAGGATCTGTCCTTCCGCAATGGCCAGAAGCGCATCGTGGGCTTCATAATCCTCCGCCTTGAGGAAAAATGCCTCATTGGTGGCAACCAGAGGCAATTCCATCTCATAGGCAAGCGCAACAGTCTTTGCTTCCAGAGCGCGGTCATAGCCCGCATAACGCTGCAATTCGACGTAAAGCCGATTGCCAAATGTTTCATGCAGGAACGCGAGACGCGATTGCGCTCTGTCTGGCCGGTCTGCCGCAAAGGAGCGACCGATCGGCCCAAGCGGCCCACCCGACAGAACAATGACGTCCTTGGCAAGGGCTGGCAGCCAGCTCGCATCTATGTGGACCGGATCGCCCGCAGGCGTGTCCAGAAACGAGCGGCTGACCAGCCGCACGATATTTGCGTAGCCCTCTTCCGTCGAGGCGAGCAGGACGAGAGGAGCCAGATCAAGCGCGAGCCTGCGATTGACGCTGCGCCCGTTGTCATTGTGGTCGCCGAAGGCAACATCGACCTGACAGCCAATAATCGGCTGCACACCATCTTTCGATGCCTTCTGCGCAAATTCCAGTGCACCAAACAGATTGTTGGTGTCAGTTACCGCGATGGCCGGCGCCTGGTCGGCAATCGCCTGTTTGATAACCTTGCCAAGTGGCAATGCGCCCTCAAGCAAGGAATAGGCCGAGTGAACGCGCAGATGCACAAAACGCGGCGTGGAAACGCTTCCACCGGCTGCATTGTCTGCTGCTGCATCACTCATTCTATTTACCCCGATCAAACCGAACCGTGCGGGTGGACATACACCCGTTTCATGGGACCGCCTACTGAAATGCGACTGGTCGCCAGCGACTCTGTCGCCTTGAGCTTTCAGTTTCAGGGAATGTCCCGGCGATGTCCAGAGAGACAGCCGCCGGTATCGAAAGGGTACACAAGAGAACCCTCAAAAGCGCATTCCATTCGACCCGTTTCTACGGCGAAATTCAGCGAGCGCGCGCTAAGCTTTGTTGCGCATATCTGTGCCCATAACCGGATCCCGGCTTTCGGAGATATGCTTCAGTCACTTCAGATCGCGCTGACCCAGATGGCGAAGGTTGCAATAAACAGGCTGACGGAGACGAATGACAAAACGTCGTGGACGAGATCGGTCATGTGGAAAACTCCTCTGTGTTCACGTATGTTTATTTTTTGTTCTATTTTTGTTCCAAAGTCAACACCCTGTTCGAGTCGCCAGTTACTTTAGGGTTTACGAATAATAAACGCGCAACCGCAGGCGGTATCACGCGCCTGCGGTTTCAATGGCTTAGCAATGGAGAAGATATTGGCGCTTTGGTCGGCGCCTTTTACAGATCGACGACCTTGCCGTCTTGCAAAGTCACACGGCGGTCCATGCGGCGGGCCAGCTCGTGATTATGCGTAGCGATCAGCGCCGCCAGACCTGATTGGCGCACAAGAGCTTCCAGCGCCCCAAACACATAGGACGAGGTCGTCGGGTCGAGATTGCCCGTCGGCTCGTCGGCCAGCAGAACAAGCGGCGCATTGGCAACGGCGCGCGCAATGGCGACACGCTGCTGTTCACCACCAGAGAGCTCGGCAGGACGGTGCGACGCACGCTTGCCGATCTTCATATATTCGAGCAATTGCTGCGCACGTTCCGCCGAGGACTTCTTGGTCAGGCCACGGATCATCTGCGGCATCATCACATTTTCCAGCGCGGAAAACTCTGGCAACAGATGGTGGAACTGATAGACGAAGCCGATATCGTTGCGGCGTACCGCCGTGCGGTCGTCGTCCGAGAGAGCGCTGCAAGAACGTCCGTCTAGAAAGACATCGCCATGGTCAGGACGCTCCAGAAGGCCCGCTGTATGCAACAGCGTGGACTTGCCTGCACCTGATGGTGCAACAAGCGCCACCATCTCGCCGCGACGCAGCGTGAAATCGGCGTCCTTCAGAATGACCAGCTCGCGGTCGACTTCCTTATAGGCGCGACTGACCTTCTCCAGCCGCAGAATAATTTCAGCCGCCATTATTCGTACCTCAATGCTTCGACCGGATCGAGCTTGGCAGCGCGCCAGGCAGGGAAAATGGTGGCGATAAAGGAAAGAACCAGTGCCATGACGATGACGGAAATCGTCTCGCCCGGGTCCATCTTGGCTGGCAACTGGCTCAGGAAATAGAGTTCCGGATTGAACAGCGTCGTGCCCGAAAGCCACGAGAAGAACTCACGCAGCCGCTCGACATTCAGGCATACGACCACGCCGAGCACCACACCGGCGACCGTGCCGGTCACGCCAATGGCGGCACCCGTCATCAGGAATATGCGCATCACCGCGCCGCGCGTCGCGCCCATGGTACGCAGAATGGCGATATCATGCCCCTTGTCCTTCACCAGCATGATGAGACCGGAAATGATATTAAGCGCAGCGACAAGCACGATCAGCGTCAGGATCATGAACATGACATTGCGCTCAACTTCCAGCGCCGAGAAGAAGGTCTGATTGCGCTGACGCCAGTCAACAAGTGTCAACTGACGACCTGCCGCCTCTTCTACCGGCGCGCGCATCGCATCCACCTTGTCGGGATTATCGACAAAGATTTCCAGAGACTGCACCTTGCCTTCCTGATTGAAGAAAAGCTGTGCCTCGGAAAGCGGCATCATCACGATGGAATTATCGTATTCCGACATGCCGATCTCGAAGATCGCGACAATCGGATAGGCTTTCACACGCGGATTGACGCCAAACGGCGTTACGTCGCCATCAGGAGAAATCACCCGCAGCGTGTCCCCGACCGAAAGACCAAGATTTTCGGCCATGCGCGTGCCAATGGCCACACCACCGCTTTGGTCGAAGCCCTGCAGCGTACCCTGACGAATATTCCCAGACACGAGCTTCAGCTTTTCAAGGTCTTCTTCACGAAGGCCACGAACCAATGCGCCATTGCCCGCGCCGATAGTGCCCTGCACCAGAGCCTGCCCTTCCACAACGGGAATGGCGAATTTGATGCCGGAAATGCCGTCGATACGCTTGATCAGATCAGCATAATCATCCAGCGGACGATCAATCGGCTGCATGATCAGATGGCCATTAATGCCAAGAATACGCGACAGAAGCTCGGCACGGAAACCGTTCATCACCGCCATAACGATAATGAGCGTCGCCACGCCAAGCATGATGCCGGTGAAAGAAAACCCGGCAATAACCGAAATGAATGTCTCACGGCGGCGCGCACGCAGATATCGCCACGCGATCATCCGTTCGAAGGCCGAGAATGGGCCAGACTTCGGCGGCTTTACCGCTGCCTTGGCCTGCCCTTCGGACTTTGCTGCCGCCGCGCCGCTCATGCTTCAGCCGTCAGCATGTTGATGGCGGCTTCCACCGTCAGGTTCTGGCGTTCGCCGGTCTTGCGATCCTTGACTTCAACCTCGCCAGCAGCAACGCCGCGTGGACCGACGATCACCTGCGTCGGCAGGCCAATCAGGTCCATGGTGGCGAACTTGGCGCCCGGGCGGTCATCCGTATCGTCCAGAAGCGGATCGACACCGGCATTGGTCAGCGCTTCGTAGAGCTTTTCACTCACAGCGTCGCAACCTTCATCGCCCGGCTTCATGTTCACGATACCTGCGCCAAACGGTGCAATGGCCTTCGGCCAGATGATGCCCGCATCGTCGTGGAATGCTTCGATAGCGGCAGCCACGAGGCGCGACGGGCCGATGCCGTAGGAACCCATCGACACCAGATGTTCCTTGCCATCCGGGCCCTGCACTTTGGCGCCCATCGGCTCGGAATATTTCGTGCCAAAATGGAAGATGTGACCAACTTCGATGCCGCGCGCTGAAACCTGATCGTCAGCCTTGACCTTGGCCCAGTCAGCCTCGTCATGCATTTCGTCGGTTGCCGCATAAGGCGTCGTCCAGCGATTGACGATATCGGTGAGCTGCGCATCGTTGCGGAAATCCGTATCCGCGCCCGGCACGGCCAGATCGAGATAGGCCTTGTCGCAATAGACCTGGCTTTCGCCGGTTTCGGCCAGAATGATGAACTCGTGGGACAGATCACCGCCGATCGGGCCGGTATCGGCACGCATCGGGATAGCTTGCAGACCGACGCGAGCAAACGTGCGCAGGTAAGAGACAAACATGCGGTAATAGGCCATCTTCGCGCCCTCATAATCGAGGTCGAACGAATAGGCGTCCTTCATCAGAAACTCGCGCGAACGCATCACGCCGAAACGCGGGCGGACTTCGTCGCGGAACTTCCACTGGATGTGGTAGAGATTGAGCGGCAGATCCTTGTAGGAGCGCACATAGGAACGGAAAATATCCGTGACCATTTCTTCATTGGTCGGGCCGAAGAGCATTTCACGCTCCTGACGGTCCTGAATGCGCAGCATTTCCTTGCCATAGGCATCGTAACGCCCGCTTTCGCGCCAAAGATCGGCGGACTGGATCGTCGGCATCAGGATTTCGTTGGCGCCAGCGCGGTTCTGCTCTTCACGGATGATGTCGCAGACCTTGTTGAGCACCTTCAGGCCAATCGGGAGCCAGGAATAGATGCCGGCAGACTGCTGGCGGATCATGCCCGAACGCAGCATAAGCCTATGAGAGACGATTTCCGCCTCTTTAGGATTTTCCTTCAGAATGGGCAAAAAATACCGCGACAAACGCATCGTAACCACCGATCCAGAGAGAATGCCTGCTTGCTTTAAGAATCAGGCAAAAATTAAGCATATTTGCAGGTTTCTTATCGGGTTATGCTTGTGTTGAAAACCCGCTTGAAAAAGCTTTGCGCGGAGCGGTTTTCACCATCCACAGGCATGAGAGGCAGGTAAATGGCCCAAGGGCGCAAAAGACCGCCTCCGAATTCACATTCAATTTCAATATATTACAGATATATCATCAGCTTTTGGAAAATTTCACGAAAGAATTATGACGTTGAAGAAGATTTTTGGTGACAAAAGCTGTGCAGTTCGCTATTTTTTTCATCATAAGAGCAACAACGGAATAAAACCGTTGTTTTCACGCGGTCAAAGTCTTGGGAGGATGGATCCAGGCGCGAGCTACGCAGCCGCCAGTAACATGGAAACGGATCGAACGCGTATTTTATTAGCAAGGCGAAAGCCTTGCTTTTTTTTTGCATTTGCATGGACCTCAGCCCCTCACCGCCACTTTCAAAAAAAGCCGCGCAATAACCCATTGAATTTGTGGGATTTATCGAACTGCTTTTACGAGCGACTATTTGCAATCTATTGCCAAAGTAAAAGTAGTTTTATTCTTGGCGTATCCGCCAATCCCAAACGGAACGCCGTGCAAGGCGTGAAACTCCTTTAGCACCATATAATTCAGTAAGTTACGCTAAGATCATAAGTTTTTGATTCAAGCCAAGCCTGCACGCCGGTCTCATCCTGCATAAAAGAAAGGCTGCCTAATTTATAGGCAGCCTTGAAATTCTCATCCGATTTCGCGAATGCGATTATGTCAGATCGGGGAAGAAATGCGGAATGTCATCGAGACCGAAACCGCTGACCTGCGTCACATAATAATAGACGGCGAAGATGAGTGTGGCGACGACGGTGGTGCGCAGAAATGCGCGACAAATGCGCGGCGTTGCCGGAGCGCTGGCCACGGTGCCTAGCGTGACATTGTTTTCCTCAGCCTGCGTTCGCAGACCGACCGGCAACAGCGCGAAAAGCGCCGTCCACCAGATAATGAAATAGATCGCTATGCCGGACATGATGGACATGATTACACTTCCTCCAGCTCGATAAGCGTACCGTTAAAGTCCTTTGGGTGCAGAAAAAGGACGGGCTTGCCATGCGCACCGGTCTTCGGCTCTCCATCACCAAGAATACGCGCGCCTTCAGCCTTGAGCTTATCCCGCGCAGCGATGATATCTTCCACCTCATAGCAGAGATGGTGCACGCCGCCCGAAGGGTTCTTTTCAAGGAAGGCCGCGATGGGCGATCCCTCGCCCAGCGGCTGCAGCAGCTCGATCTTCGTATTGCCGACGTCGATGAAAACCACGGTCACGCCGTGTTCCGGCAAGGCCTGCGGCGCACCGACATTTGCAGCCAGTTTGCCACGATAAAGCGCGGACGCAGCCTCGATATCCGGAACGGCAATCGCGACATGGTTCAAACGTTCGAGCATCAGCACCTCCCTTGCTGCTATTCCTGTCGAGTGATGTCAGCGTATCCTATTCACGAATACGGTCACCACCGGCTTTTTGCCCCACGTCTGATTTGCCGCAGCACGCACAGCGCGACGCGCGGATTCACGCACCAGCTCGACGTCCTTGCGGCGGACACGTGGAATGCTCTCGACAGCCTCGACTACTGCGTCGAGGAGGATATCTTCCATCAATTCGCCCTGACCGTCTTCTTCCGGCAGGCCAAACGTTACCAGATCAGGCTCATCGAGAAGCTTGTGCTCGCGGTCCAGCAGGATCGAGACAGCGACGTGGCCGACATAAGCGAGCTTGCGGCGCTCGACCATGCCGATCTCTTCTTCGTCACCGATCAGCTTGCCGTCCTTGTAGATACGACCAATCGGCGCTTCATCGACGATTTCGGCCTTGCCGGGAGCCAGACGCAGCACATCGCCATTGCGGATCTGAGCAACCTGACCGATCCCTTCCATCGCGCCAAGCGAACCTTGCGCCACAAGATGCGCAGCTTCGCCATGCACCGGAACGAGTATCTGCGGGCGAACCCAGGAATACATGCGCTTCAATTCGCTGCGACGCGGATGGCCAGAGACATGCACCAGTGCATCATCGTCGCCAATGATCTTGACGCCGCGGTCGATCAAGCGGTTCTTGATATCGAGAATGGCCTTTTCATTGCCCGGAATGGCGCGCGACGAGTAAATGACCGTATCGCCGGGCGACAGCGCCAGACTGCGCATTTCATCGCGGGCCAGTTTGGCAAGCGCTGCACGGGGCTCGCCCTGGCTACCGGTCAGGATCATCACCACGTTTTCACGCGGAATATATCCGTAATCCTCTTCGCTCAGATATTCCGGCAGGCCTTCCATATAGCCAAGCTCGGTTGCGACCGAGATCGCGCGCTTCATCGAGCGCCCGACGACCAGCACCTGACGGCCCGCATCGCGCGCCGCTTCCGTAATCGAGCGAATACGGCCCACATTGGAAGAGAAGGTGGTAATCGCGACACGGCCACGCGCATTTTCGATCAGCTCGCGCAGGCTTTCGCCCACCTGACGTTCCGACGGGGATTCACCCTCGCGCATGGCATTGGTGGAATCGCAGATCAGCGCCAGAACGCCGGCGTCACCAATGGCGCGGAAACGCGCTTCATCGATGACCGGACCGAGCGACGGCTCCGGATCCATCTTCCAGTCGCCGGTATGCACAACCGTACCGAGCGGTGTTGTAATCGCGAGCGATACAGGTTCCGGGATGGAGTGCGTGACGGCAACCGCTTCAACCTTGAACGGACCGACCTCGAACTTTTCACCAGCCTTGTAGATGGTGATCGGAATTTCCGGGGCGCTAAACTCCGCCTGACGCTTGGCTTCGAGCAGACCGGCGGTGAACGGCGTCGCATAGACAGGAACTTTCAGGCGCGGCCACAGATCGAGCAGCGCACCGAAATGGTCTTCATGCGCGTGGGTAATGATGATACCGCGCACATTGTTCTTTTCCGCCTCAAGATAACGGATATCCGGCAGAATGAGGTCGGCGCCCGGCTGTTCCGGGCCGGCGAAGCTCACGCCCATGTCGACGACCAGCCATTCGCGATTATCCGCAGGTCCAAAGCCGTACATAGCGAGATTCATGCCGATTTCGCCCACACCGCCGAGCGGCAGGAAGACGAGTTCCGGAGTATTGGATCGGGCCATGAAATTTCCTTTGTAACTATACCTGCTTGCAAAGTGTATCTGGATCAGTTTGCGCTTGCAGTGTTCTTTGTGCGTCTTTCTGGAGGCACAAAGAACACTGCAAGTCTTTGCTTCTACGCATCGTGCTTTCCAAAAATCGATTCCGATTTTCGGGCCAATGCGCTAAAACTTGATCCCACTTCGGGGAGACATGCTTTCGCCGCATCCACTGGACCTAAATTGCTTTAGTTGCAACCCCGGCAAGATAAAAGAAAGCTGTTATTTCCGCAGTGTTGCAGCAGTTCCGAAATAAACATCGCCCGCTGTGACCGTAACACGCCCGCCATCATTGTCGCGGATCACGAAACGGCATGCTTCATCTATCGTCTCGAAGCGGCCTTCGATGATCTTGCCCTCAACCTGCATGGTGACATTTCCACCCAAACCATGTGCCCGCTCCAGCCAGCGTTTGCGAATGGCATCGAGTCCGCGCCCCTCGTCCCACACACGATAATTGACCGACCATGCGTCGGAAAGAGCGGCAAACAACGTCTCGGCATCACACTTGCTGCCAAGCGCGTTAAGCGAGGTCGCGGCATAGGGCAAATCGTCGGGGAAAGCCACAATGTTGGTGCCGATGCCTATTGCGACCGCAAAGCGATCCTTCGCGAGAATGGACGATTCCAGCAGAATGCCCGACAGCTTTGCGCCATCCAGCAGCACATCATTCGGCCATTTCAGTCCGATTTTCGGCGGTACGGCTGGGCCCGTTGCTGCAAAAGCCGCTTCCAGCGCATCAGCGAGCGACAGGCCAGCAACGAAACCGAGCGTCGCCGCCGTTTTCAACTCATAGGATTCAATCAGAAGAAGTGTGGAGGCCAGATTGCCTTCCGGTGTAGACCAGGCACGACCGCGTCTTCCACGCCCGCTTTCCTGTCTCTTCGAGACAAGCCAGAGCTTGCCCGGATCACCTGCCGCCGCTCGTTCCAGAGCCACCGCGTTGGTGGAGCCTACCGTCTCGAAAACCTCGAGACGGTAGCCAGCATTTTCGGCGACAGGCGAAAGCGCGAAATGCATTCGATCACCTGCGCGGGTTACTTAGAAGAACGTCTTTGCTGCGGCTTCGGCAAATCCGCCGATTGGGCCAGCAAGGAAGACGTAGAAGAGCACAAAGGCACCCGTGACGCCGAGAACGAGACGCAGCTCGCCCGCGACCGGCACGAAACCGCCGACCGGCTCATCGAACCACATGATCTTGATCATGCGCAGATAGTAGAACGCACCCACGACCGACGCCACGATACCGATGATCGCCAGCGGATAAAGACCGGCCTGCACGGCTGCGAGGAAGGTGTACCACTTGCCGAAAAAGCCAGCGAGCGGCGGGATACCGGCGAGCGAGAACAGGAAGATCGTCATGATCGTTGCCAGCACCGGATTGGTGCGCGACAGACCGGCCAGATCGCCAATGTTTTCGACATTGCCGTCCTTGGTGCGCATGGCGAGGATGAAGGCAAAGGTGCCGAGCGTCATGGCAAGATAGATCGCCATGTAAATTGCCACGCCCTTCACGCCCACAGCCGTACCGGCAGCGAGACCGACAAGGGCATAGCCCATGTGGCTGATGGAGGAATAAGCCATCAGACGCTTGATGTTGCGCTGGCCGATAGCAGCGAATGCACCCAGAACCATCGATGCGATTGCGATGAAGATCACAACCTGCTGCCAGTCATGGGTGACCGGAGCAAAGGCTTCCGAGACGACGCGGATGATGAGCGCCATGGCGGCCATCTTCGGAGCGGCGGCAAAGAAGGCCGTGACCGGGGTCGGCGCGCCTTCATAGACGTCCGGCGTCCACATATGGAACGGAACAGCGGAAATCTTGAATGCCAGACCGGCCAGAATGAAGACCAGACCGAATACCAGACCAAGCTCACGCTGGCCGCCCGAAACAGCCTGGGCGATTTCGGTAAAGCCGATATGGCCGGTATAGCCGTAAACAAGCGAGATGCCGTAAAGCAGCATGCCCGAAGACAGCGAGCCGAGAACGAAATACTTCAGACCGGCTTCCGTCGAACGAACGCTGTCACGGTTGAACGCTGCCAGCACGTAAAGCGCCAGCGACTGCAGTTCGAGACCGAGATAAAGCGACAGCATGTTGGATGCCGACACCATCAGCAGCATGCCGAGCGTCGAGATGACGATCAGGACCGGGAACTCGAACTTGTCGAACTTTTCCGCCTTGGCGAAACCGACCGACATGACGAGCGTGACGATGGAGCCGATCAGCGTCAGCACCTTCATGAAGCGGCCGAAGCCGTCATTGACGATGGCGCCGCCGAAAGCGGAACCATTCGCCGGGAATAGAACAACCAGTGCCAGCGCTGCAATCAGCACTGCGACGGACAGTCCGTTGACGAGCGTGGTTGCACGCTCGCCAGAGAACACGCCGATCATAAGCAGTGCCAAGGCGCCTACAGCCAGGAGAACCTCCGGTGCTGCAAGGGTCAGATGAGCTATCAGATCAGTCTGCATGACCTTACGCCTTTATTTTCTTACTGTGCCAGCATTGCATTGGCGGCTCCGCCAACTGCAGCGTCGTAATGTTGAACCAGAGCGGTCACAGCACTTGCAGTCGCATTGAAGACCGGTGCCGGATACACGCCGAAGAAGATGGTGAGTACCACGAGCGGATAGAGAATGATCTTCTCACGCGGGCTCAGATCGAGGAGCGCCTTCAGGCTTTCCTTGTCGAGTGCGCCGAAGATCACCTTGCGGTAGAGCCAGAGCGCATAGGCCGCCGAGAGAATGACACCCGTCGTTGCGAACAGCGCCACCCAGGTATTGACCCGGAACACACCGAACAGCGTCAGGAATTCACCGATGAAGCCCGAAGTACCCGGCAGGCCCACATTCGCCATCGTGAAGATGAGGAAGGCCACCGCATATTTCGGCATGTTGTTCACCAGACCGCCGAACGCCGCGATCTCACGGGTATGCATACGGTCATAGATCACGCCGACGCAAAGGAAGAGCGCACCCGACACGATACCGTGCGACAGCATCTGGAAGATTGCACCCTGAATGCCCTGCTCGTTGGCCGCGAAGATACCCATGGTCACATAGGCCATGTGTGCAACGGACGAGTAGGCGATCAGCTTCTTGATGTCTTCCTGAACCAGAGCCACCAGAGACGTGTAGATGATGGCGATCACCGACAGCGTGAACACAAGCGGCGCGAAATCGGCGGAAGCCAGCGGGAACATCGGCAGCGAGAAGCGCAGGAAGCCGTAGCCGCCGAGCTTCAGAAGGATACCGGCCAGAATGACCGAGCCTGCTGTCGGCGCTTCAACGTGCGCATCCGGAAGCCAGGTGTGGACCGGCCACATCGGCATCTTGACCGCAAACGACGCGAAGAAGGCGAGCCATAGCCATGTTTGCATGCCAGCCGGGAAGCTGAACTTCTGCAACTCGACGATGTTCATCGTGCCAGCCTGCCAGTACATGGCCATGATGGCGATGAGCATCAGCACCGAGCCGAGCAGCGTATAGAGGAAGAACTTCAAGCTTGCATAGACGCGACGCTTGCCGCCCCACACGCCGATGATGATGAACATCGGGATAAGGCTTGCTTCGAAGAACACGTAGAACAGGAACAGGTCGAGCGCGCAGAACACGCCGATCATGAGCGTTTCCAGAATGAGGAACGCGATCATGTATTCCTTGACGCGCTTTTCGACCGATAGCCAGCTTGCGAGAATGCAGAACGGCATCAGGAAAGCAGACAGCACCACGAACAGGACGGAAATGCCGTCCACGCCCATGTGGTAGCTGATGCCACCACCCATCCAGCCAGCCTGCTCGACCATCTGGAAACCGGGGTTCGAATTATCGAACCCGGCCCAGACAACGAGCGACAGGATGAAGACGAATACCGTCGTCAGCAAAGCCACGTTGCGGATGTTGCGACGCGCAGCCTCGCTGTCGTCCTTGATCAGAAGGATCAGTAACGCGCCGACGAGCGGCAGAAACGTGACCGTTGAGAGAATTGGCCAGTCGGTCATCAGAAAGAGCTCCCGAGCATCATCCAGGTGACGAGCGCGGCGACGCCGATCAGCATCGCGAATGCGTAATGATAAAGATATCCGGACTGCATCTTGACGACGCGGTTGGTGACATCGAGCACACGGGCCGAGATACCATCCGGACCGAAGCCGTCAATGAGCCAGCCGTCGCCACCCTTCCAGAACAGACGACCGAGCCGCTTGGCTGGGCGAACGAAGAGGAAGTCGTAGAGTTCGTCGAAATACCACTTGTTCAGCAGGAACTGGTACAGACCGCGATGGCGTTCTGCCAGTGCCTTCGGCGTTTCCGGCGACCGGATGTAGAAGATCCAGGCGACGATGAAGCCAACGACCATCGCGGTAAACGGCGACACGGCAACCCAGGTCGGAACATGGTGATGATGTTCCAGTATCTCGTTGGTCGGCGATGTGAACAGCGCACCCTTCCAGAACTCGGCATAATCATGACCGAAGAAGAATTCCTTGAACACAACACCGGCAAGGATCGCGCCAACAGCGAGAATGAACAGCGGCACCAGCATCACGGCAGGCGATTCATGAACGTGATGCATGACTTCCGCCGAAGCGCGCGGCTTGCCGAAGAAGGTCATGAAAATCAGACGCCAGGAATAGAAGCTCGTGAACAAAGCCGAGACGACGAGAAGCGTAAAGGCGTAACCGCTGGCCGGGCTGTGCGAAGCGAACACGGATTCGATGATCGCATCCTTCGAGAAGAAGCCAGCCGTACCGATGATCGTGCCCGGAATACCGAGACCCGTAATGGCGACCGTGCCGATCATCATCATCCAGTAGGTAGCCGGGATCAGCTTACGCAGGCCGCCCATGCGACGCATGTCCTGTTCTTCCGAGACGGCATGGATAACCGAACCGGCGCAAAGGAACAGAAGCGCCTTGAAGAAGGCGTGCGTGAACAGGTGGAATACGGCGGCACCATAAGCACCGACGCCGAGTGCCGCGAACATATAGCCCAGCTGCGAACAGGTCGAATAAGCGATAACACGCTTGATATCGTTCTGCACCAGGGCAACCGTTGCCGCGAAGAATGCGGTGGTGGCACCGATGATGGTGACGACCAGAAGAGCCGTATGCGACAGTTCGAAGATCGGCGACATGCGCGCGACCATGAATACGCCCGCGGTCACCATGGTTGCGGCGTGAATGAGAGCCGAAACAGGTGTTGGGCCTTCCATCGCGTCCGGAAGCCAGGTGTGCAGCAGGAACTGCGCCGACTTACCCATGGCGCCCATGAACAGAAGCAGGCAGACAACGGTCAGCGCCGTTTCCTTGTGCAGTTCATAGCCGAGGAAGTTCAGCACGACCTGACCTGCATCCGCAGCGCCTTCTGCTGGCAGATAATTGGCGGCAGCAGCAAAGATCGTGTTGTAGTCGACCGACTGGAACAGAGCGAACAGGCCGAAGATACCGAGCAGGAAGCCGAAGTCACCAACGCGGTTGACGACGAAGGCCTTCATGGCGGCGGCATTGGCCGAAGGCTTCTTGAACCAGAAACCGATCAGAAGATAGGACGCCAGACCAACGCCTTCCCAGCCGAAGAACATCTGGACGAGATTGTCCGACGTAACCAGCATGAGCATCGCGAAGGTGAACAGCGACAGATAGGCGAAGAAGCGCGGACGATGCGGATCGTGGTGCATATATCCAATCGAGTAGATATGCACGAGAGCCGAAACCGAGTTCACGACAACAAGCATGACGCCGGTCAGCGTGTCGACACGCAGCGCCCAATCGAAGGACAGCGAACCGGACGTGACCCAATGCAGCACCGGAATGCGCACAGTTTCACCGTCGCCCATTGGAATCTGGAAGAACACGATCCACGAGCAGATCGCGACGATAACCATGAGGCCAGAAGTGATGTATTCACTCGCCTTTGCGCCGATCTTATTGCCGAACAAGCCAGCAATAAGAAAGCCGATAAGCGGAAGGAAGACGATCGCGTAGTAGAGCATTTGCCCGTCAACCTTTCATAACATTGACGTCTTCCACCGCGATGGAACCGCGATTACGGAAGAAAACAACGAGAATTGCCAGACCGATGGCCGCTTCAGCAGCCGCAACAGTCAGAACGAAAAGGGCGAAGACCTGCCCGACCATGTCGCCGAGCTGGCTGGAGAACGCCACGAAATTGAGATTGACCGAAAGCAGGATCAATTCGATCGACATCAGGATAACGATGACATTCTTGCGGTTCAAAAAGATGCCGAAGACGCCAAGCGTGAACAGGATGGCCGAAACGGTCAGATAATGAGCGATACCGATTTCCATATGCTTATCCTTAGATGCCTTTGCCCGTTTCGACCTGCTTGACCTCGATCGCCGTTTCTGGCGTACGAGCAACCTGGGCCGAGATGGACTGGCGCTTGACATTCGGCTTGTGCCGCAGCGTCAGAACGATGGCGCCGATCATCGCGACCAGAAGGACGAGACCTGCAACCTGGAAGTAGAAGACGAAGTCGGTGTAGAGAATGTCGCCCAGAGCAGCGGTGTTGGTCCGCTCGGCGATATTCGGGATCGGCACAGCGCCCTGCCCCAGCTTCGGCGCAAACATGTTGCTTGCGAATACGAAGATCAGTTCGCCCAGCAGGATCAACCCGACCAGAGCACCGACCGGCGCATATTGCAGCGCACCGCGCTTCAGTTCCGAGAAATCCACATCCAACATCATGACGACGAAGAGGAAGAGAACCGCCACAGCGCCGACATAAACGACGAGCAGGATCATGGCGAGGAACTCAGCCCCTGTCAGCAGGAACAGAGCTGCCGCATTGAAGAATGTGAGGATCAGAAACAGCACCGAATGCACGGGGTTGCGTGCCGCAATCACCATGAACGCGCTTGCGATCATGATGAAAGCGAACAGATAGAAAAACGCTGCCGCAATACCTGTCAGCATGGGGATCCCCCAACACCTTTCCGTGAGCAAAGCCCTATTGCTTTGCCCGCTTTATTCATAAACTCTTGTTCGAGCATCGAACTGACCGAAAACCCGATCTGACGCTCGAACTGATCGGGAACCCGATCAGCGATAAGGCGCATCCATCGCGATATTGCGCGCGATTTCGCGTTCCCAACGGTCACCGTTGGCGAGGAGCTTGTCCTTGTCGTAGTACAGCTCTTCGCGCGTCTCGGTCGCGAACTCGAAGTTCGGACCTTCGACGATGGCATCCACCGGACATGCTTCCTGGCAGAAGCCGCAATAAATGCACTTCACCATGTCGATGTCGTAACGCACCGTGCGGCGGGTGCCGTCGTTGCGGCGCGGACCTGCCTCGATGGTGATGGCCTGCGCCGGGCAGATTGCTTCGCAAAGCTTGCAGGCGATGCAGCGTTCTTCACCATTGGGATAACGGCGCAGAGCGTGTTCGCCACGGAAGCGCGGCGAAACCGGGCCCTTTTCATGCGGGTAGTTCAACGTTGCCTTCGGCGCGAAGAACTGGCGCATGGAAAGAAAGAACGCGCCGACGAATTCCTTGAGAAGGAGCGATTTGGCTGCTTGAGCGATTGAAGCCATTGTTATTACTCCTTACGCCAGACCGAAGACTTTGAGGAAGGTCGCGGTTGCGACAACCATGAAGAGCGAGATCGGCAGGAAAACCTTCCAACCCAGACGCATCAGCTGGTCATAGCGGTAACGCGGTACGAAAGCCTTCACCATGGCGAACATGAAGAAGCAGAAGCAGAGCTTGAGCATGAACCAGATCACGCCCGGAACCCAGTTGAGGAACCATACGTCAACCGGAGGCAGCCAGCCGCCGAGGAAGAGCGTGGTCATCAGGGCGCACATCAGCGTGATCGCCACATATTCGCCGAGGAAGAACAGAAGGAACGGCGTGGACGAATATTCGATCATATGACCGGCCACGAGTTCGGATTCAGCTTCGACAAGATCGAAAGGCGGACGGTTCGTTTCAGCAAGCGCCGAAATGAAGAAGATCACGAACATCGGGAACAGGCAGAGCCAGTTCCAGTCGAGGAACGATGCAGGCAGGCCAAGCATGGTGCCGAGGCCGGTATTCTGCGAAAGCACGATGTCGGTCAGGTTGAGCGAGCCAACCGTGAGCAGAACCGTAACGATCACGAAGCCGATGGAAACTTCGTAGGAAACCATCTGCGCAGCCGAACGAAGCGCGCCGAGGAACGGGTACTTCGAGTTGGAGGCCCAGCCGCCCATGATCACGCCGTAAACTTCAAGCGAAGAAATGGCGAAGATATAGAGAATGCCGACATTGATGTTGGCGATAGCCCAGCCTTCATTGACCGGGATAACAGCCCATGTAGCCATTGCGAGAACGGCGGAGACGAAGGGCGCAAGGAGGAAAACACCCTTGTTTGCGCCCGACGGAATGATTGGTTCCTTGAAGACGAACTTCAACAAGTCGGCGAAAGCCTGGAACAGACCCCAGGGACCGACAACGTTAGGGCCGCGACGAAGCTGTACTGCTGCCCAGATCTTGCGATCCGCGTAAAGCAGGTAAGCGACGACGATCAGCAATACGACGAGCAGAACGACCGACTTCAGCGCCATAATCAGCGCGGGTAAGACGTAAGCTGCAAAAATTCCTTCCATTGTTCCGTCTCTCTCTCGCTTACTCGGCAGCCTGCTGGAAGCCGCCAGCCGCGAGCGCCGAGCATTCGGCCATGACGGCGGAAGCGCGCGCAATTGGGTTCGTCAGGTAGAAGTCCTTGACCGGGGAAACGAACGCAGCGCCGCCGCCCAGGTTGGAGGTCTTAGCTGCCAGCGCAACGAGATCGTCGGCGGAAGCAGGCGTGATGGTGTCGATGGCCAGCATGTGCGGGTAGTCCGCATAGAGCTTGGCGCGAAGCTGTGCGAGCGAGTCGAACGGCAGACGCTTGCCGAGCGTATCGGAAAGAGCACGCAGAATTGCCCAATCTTCCTTCGCTTCGCCCGGTGCGAAACCGGCGCGGCTGCCAAGCTGCACGCGACCTTCGGTGTTGAGCCAGGTGCCCGACTTTTCCGTATAGGCTGCGCCCGGCAGGATCACGTCGGCGGCATGCGCCCCGGCATCGCCGTGCGTACCGATGTAAACGACGAAGCTTGAGCCCTTGCTTGTCATGTCGAGTTCGTCTGCACCGAGCAGGAACACGACATCTAGATTGCCCAGCATATCGCCAGCTGCCTTGCCGCCCTCACCCGGCACAAAGCCGAGATCCAGAGCGCCAACGCGCGAAGCGGCAGTGTGCAGAACGGAGAAGCCGTTCCACTCATCCTTGATCGCGCCGACGTCCTGAGCGAGCTTGGCGGCGGTCGACAGAACCGCAGCACCATTCTCACCGGTGAGCGCGCCCTGACCGATGATGATCAGCGGACGTTCAGCCTTGGCCAACACATCGCGGAAAGCGTTCTTGCCAGCGGCAAGCGAGCCAAGCGTATCTGCGCCGGCGCCGAGATATTCGTATTCGTAGCGCAGTTCAGCCTGTTCGCCGATCAGAGCGACCGGGAAATGACCCATGCGCTGACGCTTGCGGATGCGAGCGTTCAGAACAGCAGCTTCAACGCGGGGATTGGAACCGATGATGAGCAGAGCATCAGCGTTTTCAATGCCTTCAATGGTCGCGTTAAAGAGATAGCTTGCACGACCCAGTGCCGGATCGAGGGCTGCGCCATCCTGACGGCTATCGATATTGGCGGAGCCGAGCGAACCCATCAGGTTCTTCAGTGCGTAGATTTCCTCAACCGAAGCCAGATCGCCTGCAACAGCGCCAATCTTGTCGGCAGAGGTTGCAGAAACCTTGGCAGCGATAGCGGAGAAGGCTTCCGGCCAGCTCGCGGCGACCAGACGGCCATCCTTGCGAACATAAGGGCGGTCGAGGCGCTGGGTGCGCAGGCCGTCCCAGATGAAGCGGGTCTTGTCCGAAATCCACTCTTCGTTCACCGCTTCATTGACGCGCGGCATGACGCGCATCACTTCACGGCCACGGGTGTCAACGCGGATGTTGGAACCGACCGCATCCATCACATCGATGGTTTCAGTCTTGTTCAGTTCCCATGGACGCGCCTGGAACGCATAAGGACGCGAGGTCAAAGCGCCAACCGGGCAAAGATCGATGACATTGCCCTGCAGTTCCGACGTCATGGCGCGTTCGAGATAGGTGGTGATCTCGGCGTCTTCACCGCGGCCGATGAGGCCAAGTTCGGAAATGCCTGCAACTTCGGTCGTGAAGCGGACGCAGCGCGTGCAGTGAATGCAGCGCGTCATTACCGTCTTGACGAGCGGACCGATATATTTGTTTTCGACAGCGCGCTTGTTCTCGCGATAGCGCGAACCGTCGGTGCCGAAAGCCATTGCCTGATCCTGCAGATCGCACTCGCCACCCTGATCGCAGATCGGGCAATCCAGCGGGTGGTTGATAAGCAGGAACTCCATCACGCCTTCACGGGCCTTCTTGACCATCGGCGTGTTGGTGAAGATTTCAGGGGCTTCGCCATTCGGGCCGGGACGCAGATCGCGCACGCCCATAGCGCAGGATGCTGCCGGCTTCGGCGGTCCACCCTTCACTTCAACCAGGCACATACGGCAGTTTCCAGCGATGGAAAGCCGTTCGTGGAAACAAAAACGCGGCACTTCCGCGCCTGCGGCTTCGGCAGCCTGAAGGAGCGTATAGTGATCGGGTACTTCGATCTCTGTGCCGTCAACCTTGATCTTTGCCATCGCTTTTCCAAACCTGCGGCTCGTGCCGCAATCTAGACGTCAAACTTTTCCGCCTTCCCTACCCGGGCAGGCTCAACGCAACTCGTTTAAGCCTTATTCCGCTGCTTCCAGACGGATATTACGGCTCTGCACGGCGTTGCGTGTGTAATCATCAATGCGCTTTTCAATTTCCGGACGGAAATTGCGGATCAAGCCCTGAATTGGCCATGCAGCCGCATCACCAAGCGCGCAGATCGTGTGACCTTCAATCTGCTTGGTCACGTCGAACAGCATGTCGATTTCGCGCTTCTGCGCGTTACCCTTGACCATACGTTCCATGACGCGCCACATCCAGCCGGTACCTTCACGGCACGGCGTGCACTGGCCGCAGCTTTCATGCTTGAAGAACGCCGACAGACGGGCAATCGCCTTGATGATGTCCGTGGACTTGTCCATGACAATCAGGCCGCCGGTGCCGAACGACGATTTCTTGTCGCGCATGCCGTCGAAATCCATGATGGCGTCCATCATGTCTTCGCCCTTGATGACCGGGCACGATGCGCCGCCGGGAATAACCGCCAGCAGATTGTCCCAGCCGCCGCGAATGCCGCCAGCGTGCTTTTCAATCAGTTCACGGAATGGAATGCCGAGGCCTTCTTCCACCACGCAAGGCGTGTTCACATGGCCAGAAACCTGGAACAGCTTGGTGCCGACATTGTTCGGACGACCGATGGACGAGAACCATGCACCGCCGCGACGCAGGATCGTCGGCGCAACCGCGATCGATTCCACGTTGTTCACGGTGGTCGGGCAACCATACAGACCCATATTGGCCGGGAATGGCGGCTTCAGGCGCGGCTGGCCCTTCTTACCTTCAAGGCTTTCGAGCAGCGCGGTTTCTTCACCGCAGATATAAGCGCCAGCGCCGTGGGAGACAAAAATGTCCATATCCCAGCCGCACTTGTTATCCTTGCCAAGCAGACCGGCATCGTAGCATTCGTCGATCGCTGCCTGCAGGGCTTCACGCTCACGCATGAACTCGCCGCGGATATAGATATAAGCGGTGTGTGCACCCATGGCGCAACCGGCGATCACGCAGCCCTCGATCAGCGTATGCGGATCATGGCGCAGGATTTCGCGGTCCTTACAGGTGCCCGGCTCGGATTCGTCGGCATTGACGACGAGATAATGCGGGCGACCGTCGCTCTGCTTGGGCATGAACGACCACTTGAGACCCGTCGGGAAGCCAGCGCCGCCACGGCCACGCAGGCCCGACGCTTTCATCTCGTCGATGATCCAGTCACGGCCCTTCTCGATGAAGCCCTTGGTGTTGTCCCAATGGCCGCGAGCCATAGCACCCTTGAGGGAGCGATCCTTGAAGCCGTAAATATTGGTGAAGATGCGATCTTTATCAGCCAGCATGTCTCACCTGTTTCCGTTCGTGTTTGCGAATATCGAAGTCATCATACCGGCTTCTTTCCGAATACCTTGATGTATTCCTCGACGCCGCCCTTGGCCAAAGCCTTGGCTTGCTTCACCCATTCTTCACGCTCGATGCGACCGTGGAAGCTGAGATAACCGTCAACCCATTCGCGCTCGGCCTTCTTCCAGGCAGCAACCTGCTTGAAGGTGAAGATGCCCAGCTCATGCAGGGTTGCTTCAATCTTCGGGCCAACGCCGGAGATCAGCTTCAGATCGTCAACGGCTTCCGGGCGCTCCATGGCGACCGGGCGATTGGTATCGTCGAGCTTGAATGACTGTTTCGTATCCACCGAAGCGGCCTTCTCGGCGGCCTTCGACACCTTGACGTCCGAAGGCGTCTTCAGAGCCGGATCGGTTTCAGGCGCATTGGTGACCGGCTTTGCAGCGTTGGACGGCGCAGCGGCCTTTTCTTCAGCAGCCTTGGCTTCGGCTTCCGCCTTGGCCTTTGCTTCCGCTTCGGCCTTCGCCTTGGCAGTCGCGGCATCCGATGCCTTGCGGGTTTCGAGGCCGATCTTCTTGTAGTCCAGATCTTCGGTCAGCGAGGTCAGGCCGTTGATCGGCTCAGACGTCACGCGGTCTTCCTGCGGACCCGGCTTGACGGTGTCGCCCTTGCCAGCTTCGAAAGCGTCGATGATTTCAGCAAGGCGTTCCGGCGTCAGATCTTCGTAGGCGTCCTTGAAGATCATGACCATCGGCGCATTGGCGCAGGCGCCCTGACATTCGACTTCTTCCCACGACAGCGTACCGTCGGCATTGGTCTCGAACGGGTCGTGGTTGATCTTGTGACGGCAGACGTCCATCAGCGCTTCCGAACCGCGCAGCATGCACGGGGTCGTACCGCAAACCTGAATGTGAGCGCGCGTGCCAACCGGCTTCAGCTGGAACTGCGTATAGAAAGTTGCGACTTCCAGAACGCGGATCAGCGGCATGTCGAGCATGGCTGCTACATGTTCAATGGCAGCTTTCGTGACCCAGCCGTCCTGCTCCTGCGCACGCATGAGCAACGGAATAACAGCCGACTGCTGACGGCTTTCTGGGAATTTTGCGATCGTCTTGTGCGCCCAGACCTGATTTTCCGCGTTGAACGCGAAAGCGGCTGGCTGGACGGCATCATCTGCGAGACGGCGAACGGACATCAGCGGTCAACCTCACCAAACACAATATCGAGCGAGCCAAGAATTGCCGACACGTCAGCCAGCATATGGCCGCGGCACAGGAAATCCATGGCTTGAAGATGGGCAAAGCCCGGAGCGCGCAGCTTGCAGCGATAAGGCTTGTTGGAGCCGTCCGAGACGAGGAAGACGCCAAATTCGCCCTTCGGGGCTTCAACTGCTGCGTAAACTTCACCGGCAGGCACATGGTAGCCTTCCGTGTAAAGCTTGAAGTGGTGGATGAGCGCTTCCATCGAACGCTTCATCTCGCCGCGCTTCGGCGGCACGATCTTGTTGTCGGTGTTGGAAACCGGACCAACGCGTTCCTTGCCGAGAAGCAGATCAACGCACTGGCGCATGATACGGGCCGACTGGCGCATTTCTTCCATGCGGATCAGGTAGCGGTCGTAGCAATCGCCGTTCTTACCGATTGGAATATCGAATTCCATTTCGTTGTAGCACTCGTAAGGCTGCGACTTGCGCAGATCCCATGCAGCGCCCGAACCGCGAACCATGACGCCCGAGAAGCCCCATGCCCATGCATCTTCCAACGAGACCACGCCGATATCGACGTTACGCTGCTTGAAAATACGGTTCGGTGTGATGAGGTCATCAAGATTGTTGAGCGTCGTGAAGAACGGATCGATCCATTTGCCGATGTCTTCCACGAGCTGATCCGGCAGGTCCTGATGGACGCCGCCCGGACGGAAATAAGCAGCGTGCATACGTGCGCCGCACGCGCGTTCGTAGAACACCATCAGCTTTTCACGCTCTTCGAAGCCCCAGAGCGGTGGCGTCAATGCGCCAACGTCCATGGCCTGCGTGGTCACGTTCAGCAGGTGGTTCAGGATACGGCCAATTTCCGAATAGAGAACGCGGATCAGCTGACCGCGCTTCGGCACATCGATGCCCATAAGGCGTTCGACGGCGAGCGCATAAGCGTGCTCCTGATTCATCGGCGCCACGTAGTCGAGGCGATCGAGATAAGGCACAGCCTGAAGATAGGTCTTGGCTTCCATCAGCTTCTCGGTGCCGCGATGCAGCAGACCGATATGCGGATCGACGCGGTCGACGACTTCGCCGTCGAGCTCAAGCACCAGACGCAGCACACCGTGCGCGGCAGGGTGCTGCGGACCAAAGTTGATATTGAAATTGCGGACCTGAGTCTCAGCCATGTTCAGCTTCCCGTCGCTCAGTTCGTCTTTGCCTTCTCATCGCCCGGCAGGACGTAATCCGTCCCTTCCCATGGCGAGAGAAAATCGAAATTGCGGAATTCCTGACGCAGTTCGACAGGTTCGTAGATGACGCGCTTCAGCTCGTCGCTGTAACGCACTTCCACAAAACCGGTCAGCGGGAAATCCTTGCGCAGCGGATGGCCTTCGAAACCGTAGTCGGTCAGAAGGCGACGCAGATCCGGGTGGCCGGAGAACAGCACGCCATACATGTCGTAAGCCTCGCGTTCGTACCATTCGGCACCCACGAAAACCGAAACCGCCGACGGAACCAGCGTGTCTTCATCGGCCTGAACCTTGACGCGAATGCGCTGGTTCTGACGCGGAGACATCAGCTGATAGACCACATCGAAGCGATTGGCGCGCTGCGGATAGTCAACGCCGGAAATGTCCGTCAGATTGACGAACTGGCACTGCACATCGTCACGCAGGAAGGTCAGAACGCTGATAAGGCTCGTCACCGGTACGCAAAGCGTCAGCTCGCCATAGGCCAGCTTCGCCTCTTCGATTGCATCGCCGAGGCGTTCTTTGATGTAGCCGGAAAGTTCACCGAGAGCTTCTTCGCTCATTTCCCTAACTTCCTTATTTAGAACTCACACTGCACTTGCCTTGGGAGACTTTTGGGAGAAATCCCGCGCGGCGGTGTCAGTCGAACCCTAACAAAACCTGTATGGCGCAAACCGGTCCGGAGACCGGATTAACGCTCGATCGTACCCGTGCGACGGATCTTCTTCTGAAGAAGAAGGATGCCGTAAAGCAGAGCTTCCGCGGTCGGCGGGCAGCCAGGCACATAGATATCGACCGGAACCACGCGATCGCAGCCACGAACCACCGAATAGGAATAGTGGTAGTAGCCGCCGCCATTGGCGCAGGAACCCATCGAAATCACATAGCGCGGCTCAGGCATCTGGTCGTAGACCTTGCGCAGAGCGGGCGCCATCTTGTTGGTCAGCGTGCCTGCAACGATCATCACGTCGGACTGACGCGGAGACGCGCGCGGTGCGATACCGAAGCGTTCGGCGTCGTAGCGCGGCATGGAAATGTGCATCATTTCCACAGCGCAGCATGCGAGACCGAAGGTCATCCACATCAGCGAACCGGTACGCGCCCAGGTGATCAGAGCGTCAGCAGACGTGACGATGAAGCCCTTGTCGGACAGTTCGCTGTTCAGATCGTTGAAGAAAGCATCGTCGGAGCCGACAGGCTTGCCCGTACGCGGGTCAAGAATGCCCTTCGGCTGCGGAGCCACGAGTGTGGTGTTGGCTGTGGTCAATCCCATTCCAGCGCTCCCTTCTTCCATTCATAGATGAAGCCGATGGTGAGGACGCCAAGGAACAGCATCATCGACGCAAAGCCGAACCAACCAATGGAACCGAAGGACACAGCCCACGGAAACAGGAAGGCGACTTCAAGATCGAAGATGATGAAGAGAATCGACACGAGGTAGAAACGAATGTCGAATTTCATACGGGCGTCATCGAAGGCATTGAAGCCGCACTCGTAAGCTGAAAGCTTTTCCGGGTCTGGCTGTCTATATGCGACGAGGAACGGCGCAACCAGAAGGGCTACACCGATTACCATTGCGATGCCGAGAAAGATGACAATCGGCAAATAGGAACTTAAAAGCTCGTTCATGATCCTTTATCCGGCTTGAATACGAGGCTGCGCCGCCTGTCATAAGCTTTTTGAAGCCCACGACCATGCGACACATTGCATCTGTTGCAACCTCGTCGCCCCAAGCAGCTTCAAAAGGCATGCCGTGCGAACTAAGCGCTTTCGCGGGGACGGTTAGCGCAGCCCGCGTTGAAGCGCAACCCCTCCAGCGCCTTCAGGTGGGCATAGTCGGGTCGAGATGCTTAATAAGGCGTCGCCTCAGGCCCGAATAACCCGGCTGAACCCGTTCAGCCCCATGATGGCACAGTAAGATCATAATTTTGTGAGGCAATGTCTCACGATGCATTCTCGCTGACAACAGCAAAGAGAATCATCGCCTCTATAAATAAAGTACGCCCGCATGCCGTTCGCCGCGCCGCAGAACGAGAGATAAATATAAGCGCGCCGCGACAAATTGATCTCCCTCCCCCAACATCGCAAATGCAGCGTCCGAAAACGCCACGCCGTGAGACGCGCAAAATTTCTTTCGTGCAGGCAGCAATATGGAGAATGGAAATAGTCCGGCACCCTCGCAGTGCGCCAAGCCATGCCTTCAGATCGGCAGGACAGACTTTATCATAAGGACATTGCTTGGAATCAGAATCGAAGGGAGGTCACATATGCAGCATTTTCTGCTCGCCGGCGGCGACCTTCTGGTGATCGGCGCGATCATTCTCTCGGTCGCCTACCTCTCCTGGAAACAATTCTCCCGATAAAAGAGCGCTTGCTCAAATACCGACGCGAACCAGCCGACGGGTCAAATCCGCCTGCACATGTTTGTACGGTATTTTTTGCTATCTCTGGGAAGACGTTCGGCAAATGGCGTGGAGCGCCACTTTCAATTCAACAGTGCATTTTATTGTGTTGAAGGAAAGTGGCGCGAGTGACGGGGCTCGAACCCGCGACCTCCGGCGTGACAGGCCGGCACTCTAACCAACTGAGCTACACCCGCGCATTTTTTCAGCCCGTAGGCTTCAGTCACCACCGTCGTTTCCGGCGGTGTGAGCGGTCGTTTAAGGGGTTCGAACACAAGTGTCAAGCGCATGTTTGGAGAAGAATTGCGATATTCTGCAATTCATACACAGACTGTGCGAAACACCCTGCAAGCAGGCTGTGTGAATAGGCCCTTGGCGCAAGAACGAGCAAAGGCTTGCGCGATATGAAGTACGAAAAGGGAAAGGAATGAAAAGGCGTGGAGCGCCACTTTCAATTCAACAGTACATTTGATTGTGTTGAAGGAAAGTGGCGCGAGTGACGGGGCTCGAACCCGCGACCTCCGGCGTGACAGGCCGGCACTCTAACCAACTGAGCTACACCCGCGCATTTTTTCAGCCCGTAGGCTTCAGTCACCACCGTCGTTTCCGTCGGTGTGAGCGGTCGTTTAAGGGGTTCGCACACAAGTGTCAAGCAAGTGCTGAAAAGAAAGCAAAAGAATTTTCGCCTTTCTTTCAAAACGCCGGTTTTCCCGGCCTTTTCAAAGACATCCTGTTATCCACATCGCTCCGTCCAGCCACCGAGAAGAGGCCATCCAGCGTGGTGAATCACATGGTGCTTTGGCATATTTGCCAGTTCACCGCATCTTGTGATTCATAATGCCAGCAAAAGCACTGACTCAGGCGACAATTCATTCCATTCCATGTATCCATGCTGCACTGATCCTTTTAGCCGCCCCTGCGTGCAGAAAAATGGATCGGGATAATATGTAGATCGCGCCGCGATAGGCTGACTTGCTGCAATAGCAAGCGGAAAGGAATTGAGATGAGCTGGAAACCCCATGGACAACACCTGATAGCTGGCGAGTGGGTTGCGGGGAAGACAACGTTCGCTTCAACACCGGCAACAGGTCCATCGCATGAATTCGCGGTTGGTACGCCCGCTCTGGTAGCGCGCGCCTGCGAAGCAGCGGAAGACGCTTTCTGGACCTATGGTTATACAAGCCGCGAAGAACGCGCCCTCTTCCTTGAAGACATTGCCGACGAAATTGAAGCCCGTGCTGCCGCCATCACCGAAATCGGTACGCAGGAAACCGGCCTGCCGACCGGCCGTCTTGAAGGCGAGCGCGGACGCACCACCGGCCAGCTGCGCCTTTTTGCCAATCATATTCGCAAGGCCGATTATCTCGACCGTCGCGTCGATGAGGCCCTGCCCGACCGCAAGCCTGCAGCGCGTCCGGAAATCCGCCTGATGCAGCGCCCGATCGGCCCGGTCGCCGTTTTCGGTGCCTCCAACTTTCCGCTCGCCTTCTCGACTGCTGGTGGTGACACCGCAGCTGCTCTTGCCGCAGGCTGCCCGGTGGTTGTGAAGGGCCATTCCGCCCATCCTGGCACCGGCGAAATCGTCGCTGACGCTATTCAGGCCGCCATTGCCAAGACCGGCATGCCGAAGGGAGTGTTCAGCCTCATTCAGGGCGGTGACCGCAAGGTCGGCGAAGCACTCGTCACGCATCCGCTTAT
>UEGR01000004.1 GCA_900465685.1 Hyphomicrobiales bacterium | reverse complement strand
CCGAAAACCGGTTTCCACTTTTCGGGACCATGCTTCAACAAACAACATGAAACAGCCCGTATCGTCTGTCACAAGGTGAAAGACCGGACCGCTCCATTCCGCGTTGCCTCCAAGGGTGTCTACGCGGATGGCGGTGGCTATAGACCATAGCGTGCAACAGCGCAAGTTTTTTGGCCTGCCAGCGATTGCCGCGCCCGGCATCTGTGGGCATTTCTCATAACCGGTGGCATTGGCTGCGTCAAAGATGTTAAGCGAATGCCTGATCGACCGCTGGCCTGGCCGTGCGAGTCGTCTGTTCCTGTCATTTTCAATCAAGGAGGCGAGATGCAGGTCGGTATCGACATGGGTGCTGTTGCTGGAAGCGGTTCTGCCTCGGCAGCGGCGCTTGGCGGTGGCAAGCAGGCCATGCTTGATCTTGAGGAGCTTCTCGCCACGCGCCTGCTCGTTCAGGGCAATTCCGGCTCCGGCAAGTCGCATCTTTTGCGCCGCCTGCTGGAGCAGAGCGCGCAGTGGGTGCAGCAGTGCATCGTCGACCCGGAAGGGGACTTTGTCACGCTGGCTGATCTTTACGGCCATGTCGTCGTTGATGCTGCCCGCACCGAAGCCGAATTGACCCGCATTGCCGGACGTATCCGCCAGCACCGTGTTTCGGTGGTGCTCAATCTGGAAGGTCTCGATGTCGAGCAGCAAATGCGCTCGGCAGCGGCTTTCCTTGGCGGTCTTTTCGATGCCGAACGCGATTACTGGTATCCGATGCTCGTGGTCGTGGACGAAGCACAGCTTTTTGCGCCTGCCGCCGCTGGTGAAGTGTCCGACGAAGCGCGCAAGCTATCGCTCGGTGCGATGACGAACCTCATGTGTCGCGGGCGCAAGCGCGGACTGGCCGGTGTCATTGCCACGCAGCGTCTGGCCAAGCTTGCCAAGAACGTGGCTGCTGAAGCCTCCAATTTTCTCATGGGCCGCACCTTCCTCGATATCGACATGGCCCGCGCCGCCGATCTGCTCGGCATGGAGCGCAAGCAGGCGGAAATGTTCCGCGATCTGGAGCGCGGACATTTTGTGGCGCTTGGACCGGCACTCTCACGGCGCCCGCTGCCGATCCGCATCGGCAAGGTGGAAACCTCCGCGCGTTCGTCATCGCCGAAGCTCATGCCGCTGCCCGATGCGCCGGAAGATGCGCTCGATCTGATCTTTACGCCTGCGCCGCAGGAAATCCGCACCGTTGTGCGCCGCACGCCTCCACCACCACCGCCGCCATCCACGGCGGAAATTCTGGCGCAGGTGGCCAAGCCGAAGCCCGAGGCAGAACCGGTCGAAGCGCCGCTCTTTCCGGGAATCGTTGAAGCGGAACGCGACGAGCTACTCGATAAGGTCATGCGCGAGATTGTGGATGATCCGGAGGCCTCGTTCCGGTCTGTGGCCGTTCTCTATCAGGATTTTCTGGTGCGCTGCCGCATTCACCGCGTTCCGGGCGAACCGCTGGCCTTGCCGGCCTTCCGCCGCAGACTGGCGGTGGCGCAGGCCAGCATTGAAAGCGATGTGGCCAGTGGCGAAACGTGGCAGCAGGCGCTGTCACTGTCGGAAAGCCTCACCGACGATGTGCAGGGCGTGTTCCTGATCGTCGCACAGGCGGCGGTAACCGGTGCGCCTTGTCCGTCCGATGCGGCGCTGGCCCGCGCCTATGGCACGCACTCGTTCAGCCGCGCCCGGCGTTTGCTGACCTACTTCGAGGAGCGCGGACTTCTCGTTGTCCGTAATGATTTCAAGGGAATGCGCATTGTCAATTTCCCTGATCTTGCTTGCGAAACGGCACCGGGTGATCCCAACGCTCCGGACGATCTGGCGGAAGAGGGCGCAGCCGCCGAGTAGGGCCAAGTTGCTGCCTGTGAAAACTGTCATGAACCTGTAATGATCCTCGCCGACAGCTTGCGAAACGGATCATTCAGGGCAGCAGCGTGACAGAGCCAGTAAAGCAGCCAGGTTTCAAAGAACTCTTCGCGACTTTCGGCAAAGTGGGTCTGCTGTCGTTCGGCGGCCCCGCCGCCCAGATCGCCATGCTGCAACGCATCATCGTGGATGAGAAAAAATGGATGGATCAGGAACGGCTGATCCATGCGCTGAACTTCTGCATGTTGTTGCCCGGGCCGGAAGCCATGCAGCTTGCGACCTATTCGGGCTGGGCAGTCAAAGGCTGGCGCGGCGGCCTGCTGGCAGGGCTTCTGTTCGTGCTGCCCGGCGCTATCGTGATGCTTGCTCTCTCCGCACTTTATATTGCATTCGGGCATGTGGAGATGGTGGCAGGCTTGCTGTTCGGCCTCAAGGCAGCGGTGCTGGCGGTGGTGTTTGAAGCGCTTTACCGCATGGCGAAACGCACACTTGCTTCCGGTTTTTCTTATGCAGTGGCGATTGCAGCGTTTATTGCCATAGCGCTTTTGAAACTGCCGTTTCCGCTCGTCGTTCTGCTGGCAGCTCTAGCAGGCGGCTTGCGCCATATCGTTCAGGGCAGCGGGGCGGGCACTGGTTTGGGCGAGGCGACGCCCGGCGCATTGCGCGAGTTCACGCAGCAAACGCTGGTCTGGGGCGGGCTTTGGCTCGCGCCGCTCGTTCTTCTTTATCTGGCGTTCGGCGGCACGCATGTCTTCGTGCAGGAAGCGGCGTTCTTCTCCAAGCTGGCGGCGGTGACTTTCGGCGGCGCCTATGCCGCGCTGTCCTATACGGCGCAACAGGCGGTCGAGCATTTCGGCTGGATGAAGCCCGGCGAAATGCTGACCGGGCTTGGGCTGGCCGAAACTACGCCGGGACCGCTGATCCTCGTGCTGGTTTTCGTTGGCTTTGTGGGGGCCGCAAACCTGTCGGGCCTGCCGCCGATTCTGGGCGGCCTTGTCGGCGGCATCATTGCGCTGTGGTTTACCTTCGTGCCGTGTTTTCTATGGATTTTGGCGGGCGCACCCTTCGTGGAGCGGCTGCGTCAGGTGCGCTGGCTTTCGGCCATGCTGAGTGGCATCACGGCGGCGGTCGTGGGCGTGATCGCCAATCTGGCGCTGTGGTTCTCGCTGCATGTGCTGTTTGCACAGGTGCTGGATAAGGCAGTCGGGCCGTTCAGCGTGCCTTTGCCCGTCTGGAGCACAATAGACAATGCCGCCGTCCTGATCGCAGGCGCGGCGGCATTGTTGCTTGTCGTTCTGAGGCTCAACATGCCGCTGGTGCTGTTGCTCGCGGCATGCCTCGGAATTGTGATCCGTTTGATATTTTAGTCGAACAGGCTCGAAACGGATTCTTCCGCTGCCGTACGCGCAATGGCTTCGCCGATCAGATCGGAGATAGAGAGCACGCGGATATTCGGTGCATCGTTGATCGCAGTGGTCGGCTGGATGGAATCGGTGATCACCAGTTCCTTCAGCTTCGAAGAGGCGATACGGGCAACCGCGCCGCCGGACAGAACGCCATGCGTGATGTAAGCGGTGACGCTGTTCGCGCCCTTGGCCAGCAGGGCCTCGGCTGCGTTGCAGAGCGTGCCGCCGGAATCAACGATATCGTCGAACAGCAGACAATCTTTGCCAGCCACTTCACCGATGACGTTCATGACTTCCGATTCACCTGGACGTTCGCGGCGCTTGTCGACGATGGCGAGCTGCGCGTCGATGCGCTTGGCCAAGGAGCGGGCGCGAACCACGCCGCCGACGTCCGGCGATACGACCATGCAGTTGCCGGTTGCGTAGTTGGCCTTCACGTCACGTGCGATAACCGGAACGGCATAGAGATTGTCGGTCGGGATATCGAAGAAGCCCTGAATCTGACCGGCATGAAGATCAAGGGTCAGAACGCGGTTTGCACCGGCTTCGGTGATGAGATTAGCAACCAGCTTTGCCGAGATCGGCGTGCGCGGGCCGGGCTTGCGGTCCTGACGGGCATAACCGAAATAAGGCAGGACGGCGGTGATGCGGCGCGCCGACGAACGGCGGAAGGCGTCGATCATGATGAGCAGTTCCATCAGGTGATCGTTTGCCGGATAGGAAGTCGATTGCAGAACGAACACGTCTTCGCCGCGCACGTTTTCCTGAATCTCTACGAAAATCTCCTGATCGGCGAAGCGGCGAACGCTAGCCTTGCCGAGCGGGATGTTGAGATATTTAGCAACGGATTCGGCAAGTGCCCGGTTGGAGTTGCCTGCGAAAAGTTTCATTCTTTTTGCCTCTGAGCCGATGCGATAGGTTTGCGGTTTCGTTCTGTCGCAAAAAGTCCGTATAACGGACGTAATCTTGTTTCGCGCATGGACCGCAACGATGCGGGGCCCAGCAACGTCATCCTTTAAAAACTTTAAAGCCGCGTACTTTTGGCCGGTCAGGTTAAGTACAGCAGCTTACAAGGTTTTCTCGAATGTGCGGCCTATTGCAAAGAGTCATCGTCATTGCAAGGCCCGACTGTTCACAATTGTTGAAAAAGGCCGGATTTCCGGCCTTTCCGCGTGTCAAAAAGCGGGGATTCAGTAAGGGATTTCAGTTCCTTGCTGAAAATGCTCATAGTTTATGCGCGATTTGCCGCAAGCCACGTAGAATATTCCTGCATGGTGCGGTCGGCGATGGCCTGCATCGTGGCGGGCTGCACCACGCTCCATGAGTCTGCCGCTGCACCTTGCACTTTCTCCTGCCCCTGAATGCGGTGCAACCGGTTGCCGGAAGCGTCCAGCACATCCCAGACATAGAGCACGGTCGTCTGGTTGTCTTCCGAGAGAACCGAGAAGTACCCCTTCATGACATAGGCAGCACTCGTGTCATTGGCGCCTGCCAGCTCCACGCCCTTGGCCTTGGCATCGTCATTCATGCGATGCGTCAGCGGCGTCACGACATTGACGGGCGCGCCGACAATAGGCGCAATGTGCAGCTTGCCCGGCTTCAGCGTCGCCGTGCGCCCCGGTGTGGTCGCAGGCGTTGTGGTTCCAGGGGTCGTCACAGCGCCCGGCGTCGTTGCCTGACCGTTAGCCGGTTGTCCGGCGGTCTGGCCGACAGCCTGGCCTGTGGCTTGGCCAGAGGCTTGGCTTGTGTTTTGGCCAGAGCCCTGCACGTTCAGTGCGGATTCGGTGCTGTTGCAGGCAGCGAGCGCTCCGGCAAGCAACAGCATCATCGAAATATGTGCCTTGTTCATGTTCGGCTTCATGCTCCTGAAAACGCATAGTCCTGAAAATACAGGCGGTTCTCACGTCAGGCCGATTTATCGCCGATCGTGGGCCGTTTGACAATGATGTCAGGCGATAAGCATATCAAGAGAATGGCGGGATAATGGCTGAGCCGCACCATTTGTTGTGAGGTATGTCTGTCCAAGCGTCATTGCAGCGCCGCTGTCGGAATCCATGATGATCATATGCGCGAAGAGCGTCATATCCGGCTGAATGCTCTCCGGATTGCCTGCATAGAACATTTGCGGGTCCATCCATGACGGTGTGAAGCGCGCGCCGACCGAGTAACCGCACGCATTCAGGCGGTGGCGTGTCAGCCCGTGTGCCTCCATGGTGCGGGCATGGGCGTCGAATACATCACCGAATGTTGATGCCGGTGTCATTGCCGCCTCGACGGCTTCCAGCGCCTCGCGGGCAGCATCGTAGAGCTTGACGTGGTGCTCTGTCGGCTGGCCGATCAGGATCGTGCGCATCATCGGCGCGTGATAATGGCGGAACACACCCGACCATTCGAGCGTGAGCTGGTCATTGGCATCGAGCGTGCGGCGACCGGATTTATAACGGCAGAGCAGGGCGTCTTCGCCGGAACCGATGATATATTCATTGGCCGGATAGTCACCGTCGCCGGCAAAATTGGCGCTCATCATCGCGGCCAGAATATCGGCTTCGCTTGCGCCGGCCCGTGTGGTCTTCAGCGCTGCGTCGAGCGCGTCGTCGCCCAGCTGCGCCGCGCGCCTGGCATAGGTGATTTCCGCCGGGCTTTTCAAAAGGCGCAGGCGGTCCACCATACCGGACGCATCGAACAATTTGGCAAAGCTCTGCAATTGCTCGTCGAGCCTGCGGGCATTTGCGCCAGTGAGGCCATGGGTCTGGTATTCGATACCGATACGGGTGCCGAGCAGATCAAGCTCGGTCAGGATAGTGCGCAGGTCCGCTGCCGGATTGGCATTGTCGCGGTCGGTCCAGACGACGATGTTCTCGATATTCGAGGTCTGGCGCGCCTGACGTAAATCCGCCGAGCGCGTCATCAGCACCATCGAACCGTCGGCCTTCACCACAAGGCATTGGAAGAAGCAGAAGCCGAACGTGTCATAGCCCGTCAGCCAGTACATGCTTTCCTGTGCGAACAGCAGGAGAGCATCGAGCTTTTCCTCCTCCATCTTCAAGATCAGACGGTCGCGGCGTGCGGCGAATTCTTCCGGCTCGAAGTGAAGGGCCATGCGGTTCTCCTCAAATGGAATCTTTGGCAGCGACGATAGCAATGGCTGCAATCTGGCGTCCGTAATCCGACTCTTTGCGGTGGGTGGTACGCCGGTAGGAAAAGAACTGGTCTTCATCGGCATAAGTGCACTGGCGAAGGGAGCTGGCCTGTACGCCAGCCTTGGTCAGGCGGTCGGTGATGAAGGTCCACAGATCGAAAAGCTTGTGATCCGGCTTGTCCGAAGCGCGGAAATAGCGCGCATAGGCAGGGTCCTTGCTCAAAAACTCTGCATAGAACTCCGGTCCGACTTCATAATTGTCGGGACCGATTGTCGGCCCGAGGACCGCGACGATGTTCTCGCGCTTTGCGCCAAGACCGATCATGGCGTCGATGGTATTTTCCAGCACACCGCTGAATGCACCGCGCCAGCCCGCATGGGCGGAACCGATGACACCGGCCTCATGATCGGCAAACAGAACCGGACCGCAATCGGCAGAAAGCGCGCCGAGCGCAATGCCGGGAACAGTGGTCACCATGGCATCGGCCTTGGGGCGTGGCGAATCGAAAGGCGCGGTCACATGCAGCACATCGGGCGAATGAACCTGATGCACGGTCAAAAGATGATCCGGCGCAACGCCAAGCGATTCTGCCACCCGGCGGCGGTTTTCCGCGACATGTTCTGCCACGTCATCCGATCCGGCACCGACATTCAGCCCGGCATAGATACCATCTGAAACGCCGCCTTTGCGCGTGAAAAAGCCGTGCGCAATGCGCTTCCCGGCCTGACCGGCGGGCTTGTCGAGCAGAGGCGAGCGGAGCGGTTGCGGCGTGTCAGTCATGATGTATTGGCCTTGTTAGACCGAGCATGATCCGGAAAAGTGGGAACCGGCTTTCCGAAAAGATCATGCTCAGACGAGTGGATCGGGATGGTGGGGGAGGCAGGTTGTCTTGTCAATTGCAGCTTTTTGAAGAGCAAATGACGGTCAGGCTGTCTCGAAAGGAATGAGGCGGGTGTCGCGGTCGCTGAATGCCAGCACCTTGAACAAGGTGCCCATCTGATCGGGCGCTGCCAAACGCTCCACATCCTGCCGGATCTTTTCCTGAAAGGCGGCATCGCGCCCGGTGCCCAGACGGCCTGCGCGGTCGAGCAGCCCCATAGCCAGCAAAAACTCGCCTTGCGTCATGGTGCCGGTCTTGCAGCCAGAGGCGCGTGCAGCCTGCCCAAGAATGTCGAAATCGACATGGTTGGTCAGGTCGGCAATGCCTGGATGGGCAAAAACATCGTCATAGCCATGTTTAAGCATGGCTTGCAGCGTGTCGCCAAAGCCGGATTGCAGATGGCCATAATCGATGTTGAGTGCCGCGCCGCGCGTCGTTGCAATACGTTGCGCGATTTCCTGCAGCAGCGCAGTTCGCGCCGGGGCCGCCTCGAAGATTGTGCCTTCGGGCGTCTGTGCATGGTCTTCCGGCAAAAGCGCCGGGTCGATCCCGCCCGCGCCGCTGACGAAATGGAACTGATCCTGATCATCAAGCCCTATCAGCCGTTCCACGAAACGTCCGTTGGACTTCACGAACTGCCGGAACGGGATGGCGTCGAACAGCTCATTCGATACGAGGATCAACGGTGCATCGAGCGTATCGGCGTCAACATCTGTAAAGCGTTCGAACCACGTGACGGATACGCCCAAATCGGCCAGCTTTTGTTTCTGCTTTTCGACAAGGCGTGCGCTGGTCTCGACCATGGCGACACGCAGGCCCGGCAGCATTTGAGGCGCAAGCTTGCTGATCGTGCGCAGCATATCGCTCATCAGCGTGCCGCGCCCGGGGCCGATTTCGCACAGCACGGTGTTGGCCGGGCGACCAAGCGCGTCCCATTCTGCGACGCACCAGATGCCGATCAACTCGCCGAACATCTGGCTGACTTCAGGTGCGGTGATGAAATCGCCCTCGCGGCCAAAGGGTTCGCGGGTCGTGTAATAGCCGGAATCGCGGTCGCCCAGACAGGCGGCCATGTAATCGGCGACGCTGATCGGCCCCGTTGTGGCGATCAGCCGTTTCAGCCGGTCTTTCAGCGTTGTCTCAGGCATCTTTGGCAGCTGCGCGGTTGGCGCGCCACATGGCCCACAGGCCGATCAGCACCATTGGCACCGAAAGCACCATGCCCATGGTCAGCCAACCGCCGACCAGATAGCCGAGCTGCGCATCCGGCTCGCGGAAGAACTCGACCGCGATGCGGCTGAGGCCATAGCCGGTCACGAATGCGCCTGCGATGAATCCGGGCTTCTTCAGCTTGCGACCAACCCAGACCAACAGGAACAAGACGAAGAACAGGACGAAACCTTCGAGGAAGGCTTCGTAAAGCTGGCTTGGATGGCGCGGTAGCGGCCCGCCATTCGGGAAATAAACGGCCCATGGGGCATCGCTGACACGGCCCCAGAGTTCGGAATTGATGAAGTTTGCAACGCGCACTACGCCGAGGCCGACCGGCACACCGGCAGCAACCACATCGAACATGCTCCAGACCCTGATGCCGCGCGAGCGCGCAAACAGGATCATGGCGATGGTGGTGCCGAGAATCCCGCCATGGAACGACATGCCGCCGTCCCAGACCGCGGGAATGGCGATCGGATTGGATATATAATAGGAGAAATTATAGAAGAGCACATAGCCGATGCGACCGCCCAGAACGACGCCGAGCGCTGCCCAGATGACGAAATCGTCGAGCGCTTCGGGCGCCATGGGCGGCTGGTTATGCGCCCAGAGGCGATGGCTGCGCAGAAGCTTCTTGCCATACCACCACGCGAACATGATGCCGACGACATAGCCGAGCCCGTACCAGTGCACGGCCAGCGGTCCGATGGAAAAGATCACCGGGTCAATATTCGGAAAGGCGAGGGCCGAAGCCGGCAGCAACGTCTCTATCATGAAATCACTCCATTTTGTGACGGAACATGCTGGACGAACCGGTTACGGTCAAGCTGTCCTGCTCCATGTCTGTCATCGCCTAGAGCACGTTCCGAAAGGTGCAAAGCGGTTTTCGGGTAAGACGTGCGTTAAAACAAAAAGCCAGAGCGGTTACGACGATTCAATCTTCACGGAAACCACTCTGCCAACATGATCACTTTCTATAGCTGCGCTTGCATCGGAACTGAGACGGCCCTATTTCCATTTTATGTTTTCAACAGGTCTCTCCTGGAAATAAGGAACGATTGCCATGACCAGCGGACAAAACCGGGTTCTCGATGAACTCGCCAAGCTTGTGACGGATGCGGCAGGCGCGGCGCAAGGCGTGCGCCGTGAAGTGGAAACGGCTCTGCGTTCGCAAAGCGAGCGCGTGCTCAACACGCTTGACGTGGTGCAGCGCGAAGACTTCGAAGCGGTGCGTGAAATGGCCATCAAGGCGCGCGCCGAAAACAGTGCGTTGCTGGCAAGAATCGAAGCACTTGAAGCACGTCTTGCCAGATTCGAAGGCGATTCCGATGCCAAACCGGCAAAATCGGCCTCCTCATCGGCAAAATCCAAAAATAATTCCTGATTATTTATTAACAGGCCGCGGGCGGTAAAAACCCTTGTCTTAGAGTCGCTTAAGGCAATGCTCGCGGCCAGCCCCTTTCATGTTTCCACATGCTTTCATGTCTCTTTTCTGAAAAGGGACTGGCGTTCAGATTCAGCATCAATAGACTGAAAACACTACATGATTCGAAGTGTGGTCATGTAGGCGGCGGCGAGGGGCTGTAGTTCTAGTTTTCGCGTCTTCAGGCTGCTTTCCAGTATCAGTTGCGTATGTGCGTGTGCCATTGAGGCGCTTGCATGCTGTTTGGCATGCCGGTTCCTCGACCGATCAATTCGTGCCTGTTTTTCTGCGCTCGGTTCTTGCGCGGCGGCGGGTGCGGGCGAGCAATTCTTGCGCGCCGGGAATTTGAGACATCCGGCTTGAGGGTGTCTCACAGAACAGGAAACGGACATGAGCCTTCTTGAGCTTGAATTCGCACGCGAGGCGCATCCGGTGGATGTGATCGAGCAGGTTGCGCATTCAAACGACTGGACATTCGAGCGGACTGGCGACGATGAAATCGCAATTTCGGTTGCGGGCAACTGGACTGATTATCACATCTCATTTTCCTGGATGGAAGATTTCGAGGCGCTGCATCTGGCTTGCGCATTCGACATCAAGGTGGCAGAGCCGCGTGTAAACGAGGTGATGCGCCTGCTTTCGCTGATCAACGAAAAGCTTCTCATGGGGCATTTCGATCTCTGGCAGCAGGAAGGCGCCATCATGTACCGCCAGTCGCTTTTGCTGGCAGGCGGTGCAGAACCGACGAGCCGTCAGGTGGAAGTGCTGCTGGCCGCAGCGCTCGAAGCTTGCGAAACCTATTTCCAGGCCTTCCAGTTCGTGGTCTGGTCGGGTGTCAGTGCGCGCGAGTCGCTGGAAAGCGTCGTGTTCGAAACAGTCGGACGCGCCTGATCAGGATCAACAGATAGCCCGGCGGGACAAGCGCCGGGTTATGCTTGGAACGACGAAAGCGGACGGATATGAGCGAAGACGCAACAATCACCTGGGCTGATTTCGAGAAGGTCGATATCCGTACGGGTACGATTGTGGAAGCGGTGCCCTTTCCGGAAGCGCGCAAACCTGCTTACAAGCTGAAGATCGATTTCGGCGAGAAGATCGGCGTGAAAAAGTCTTCCGCACAGATCACCAAACATTATCAGGCGGAAGAGCTGATCGGCCGTCAGGTGTTGGCCGTGGTGAATTTTCCGCCGCGCCAGATTGGACCGTTCATGTCGGAAGTGCTGACGCTGGGCTTGCCGGACGAAGCCGGTGAAGTCGTCCTCGCGGCCATCGACAAGAAAGTGCCAAACGGCGGCAAGCTCTATTAGAGCGTAATAATTTCACGATTAAAAACACGCGCTGCCGCTCCCTCATCCTGAGGAGGTTCCTGAGCTTGCGAAGGAGCCGTCTCGAAGGACGAGGGTGGTCTTTTGCCTTTTCCTTCGCCCTTCGATCCTTCGACACGCGCAGGATGAGGAGCCCTTCGACATGCTCAGGGTAAAGAAACGGCGTCAGTCTCTGTCACGCCGGAATGTGAATGATGGCGCGCAGGCCGCCGGTCGGGGCGTCTGCCAGTGTAATGTCGCCGCCATGGCTGCGGGCAATATCGAGCGCGATGGCAAGGCCAAGGCCGCCTGTGCCACCCGAATCCTGCGTTCTGGCTTCATCCAGCCGCACGAAGGGCTTGAACACATCTTCGCGCCGATCCTCGGGAATGCCCGGTCCGTCGTCATCCACCACGACTTTCAGCCAGCCGTCCTCATGCGAGATTGAAAGCTCGACATTCTGCGCATGGCGGAAAGCGTTGGACACCAGATTGCTGACGAGGCGCGAGAAGGCGTTGGGGCGAACATGGATTTCACTGTCGCCGTCGATAGAATATTTGAACCCGCGCTCGCGCAGGCGCGCTTCGTTTTCAAGCTTCTCGCACAGCCGCTTCACATCGTAGCTTGCGGTTTCTTCCGCACCTTCGCCGCGCGCAAAGGCCAGATAGCCCTCCAGCATGGTCTGCATATCGGCGATGTCCTGATTGAGCGGTTCGACGTCAATCGAGTGGCCGGCCAGCGCCAATTGTAGCTTGAAGCGGGTGAGAATGGTCCGCAGATCGTGGCTGACGCCCGACAGCATCGCCGTGCGCTGCTCGATCTGGCGCTCGATGCGGGAGCGCATCTGGATGAAGGCGATACCAGCCTTGCGTACTTCTTCCGCGCCGTGCGGCTTGAAACCTTCCGGCATGGAACGGCCCTTGCCGAAACTCTCGGCAGCGTCTGCCAGTTGCTGGATCGGCTTGATCTGATTGCGCAGGAAGGCAATGGCGATGATGAGAAGCACAAGCGCGGTGCCCACCATCCAGGTCAGGAAGATGCCGGTATTGGACGCATAAGCCTGACTGCGGCGGGCGAAGACGCGCAGCACCTTGTCGTCGAGCTTGATGCGGATCTCGATCAGGTCGGAATCGCCCACCGTATCGACCCAGAAGGGCCGATTGATCTGGCGGGTGATCTCTTCGCTGAGGAAGTAATCCAGAATGGCGAAGAACGGCTTCGGCCCCGGTGCGGGCAGGGGATCGGGCGGCAGGATCGAGATATTGAGCGCCAGACGCTGCTGCGCGAGGCGGATCAGATTGTCGTAACCCGGTTCCTGCGGATAGGTTTCGAGAATGTCGATGATCGCCGAAATATCGCGCACGACAGCCGTCGAAAGCCGCTCGGTCACCATCTGCCAGTGCCGTTCCATGAACACATAGGCGATCACGGATTGCAGCAGGACCATCGGGGCGATGATGATGATGAGCGACCGCGCATAGAGGCCTTTCGGCATCCGGCGCGCCAGCCAGCGCGAGAGATTTTTCCAGAGCGTCATCGTCTCAGAACGTCCCAAACAGCGGCCGGTTGCGTCAAATCACAACTATTCGATGCTGAGCTTGTAGCCGATGCCACGCACAGTCTGGAGCCAGACCGGGTTGGCTGGGTCCTGCTCGATCTTGCGGCGGAGACGGTTGATCTGAACATCGATAGTGCGCTCGCCGACATCGCCGTCCTGTCCGGTCAATTCATGACGTGGAATGGTTTCTCCCGCGCGTTCCGCGAAGATTGCCATAATGTCCTGCTCGCGATCCGTGAGCTTGATGGTTTCGGTGCCCTTCTTCAATTCACGGCGTGGAATGAAGAATGTGTAAGGCCCAAACACGATCTGTTCGATCTTGGGCTGGGCAGGCGGTGCGCCGCGGCGCAGAATATTGTTGATGCGTAGCGTCAGCTCGCGCGGATCGAACGGCTTCGGCAGATAATCGTCTGCGCCTGCCGACAGACCATCGATGCGGTTGTCGGTTTCCGACAGCGCGGTCAGCATCAGGATCGGTACGTTCTTTTGTTCGCGCAGCGAGCGGGTCAGCGAAACGCCGGTTTCGCCGGGCATCATCACGTCGAGAATCAGAAGGTCGAAGTCGATGCCTTCCAGCTTGCGGCGCGCTTCGGCAGCGCTTCCGGCAATGGTGACGCGGAAGCCGCTATTGGTCAGATATTGCGAAAGCAGGCTGCGGATTCGCGTGTCGTCATCGACAACGAGCAGATGCGGGGCGTCATCCGAGAGTGTTTTTTGTTCTTCTGCGGTCATGGCGTCTTTCGATCCCATTCAGTTTCTGTTCGCTGACGACACAGGGCCGTCGGACGCGCATATTATCGACTGGAATGTGGCACGTCTATTCGCCGTGTTTGCTTATATGTTTTTACACAAGCACTTAGTGCTACCTACCGTAACACTTAATTCCGATCGGGGTTCAAGAGGGCTCTGTGCTGGAAAAAGCGTCGATCTGGGCGCGGCGTTCCGGATTGACCATATTGTACAGGAAGCGCTCGATGACAGCGCGGTCCTGCGCGGCGCATCCCTCAAGGGCGCGGGCAATGCGATGCGACTGCGGCAAGGCGAGGGCGAGCGTCAGCTGGCGTCCGCTTTTCGTGGGGTAAAGCTTGCGGTGGCGGCGGTCGTGCAGGCCGGTTGCCTGAACCACATGGCCGGTATCGATCAGTTGCTTGAGAACGCGCGACAGGCTTTGCTTGGTGATGCGCAGCACTTCCAGAAGTTCCGCAACCGTCATGCCGGGCTTGCGATTGATGAAGTAGAGTACGCGGTGATGCGCACGGCCAAAGCTGATCTTTTCGAGAATGAGATCAGGGTCAGCGGTGAAGTCGCGATAAGAAAAGAACAAGAGTTCGATAACGTTGAGATCGGCCGCCTCCTCGGCTGTCAACGGATTGCTTATATAATTCATGTCGTTCGTCGAATTCACATCGATGCTCCGTACTGCTGCGATAAATATGTCAGCATTATTGACATAATTCAACCGCCCAGATAATTTTCGATAAGCGTGAGCTGGCTTTTTGGAACAATGTTTACGCTGGCGCATGCTGGAGGAGAGATAATTACGCGACCGGGGTTTTCGATCACTGCTGTGGAGGCGGTGAAAGAAACGCTGCGACCGCGAAGTCCCGCGGATTGGGAGGATTATTTTTTGTCCATGCGTGCTCCATTAGAGTTTTGCGCAAAATCTTTGCCCAAGCTCTAAGCATTTCGCACCAAAAGGCCAGTATTCGTGCGGAAAAAGGCGCCTGTTTTGCCGGTAATATCGATTTAACCGGTGAAATGGGAATGCGGAGACGTTTGCCCGAGCAGAATCTGCCCTGAGACAGCGCCGCAAGGAAAACATTTAGGAGCAAGAAAATGGCTGCGATTCCATTCGATCAAAGGGACGGATATATCTGGTTGGACGGTGCATTCGTCGACTGGAAAGACGCGAAAATTCATGTCCTCACCCATGGGCTGCATTATGCAAGCACGGTTTTTGAGGGCGAGCGCGCCTATGGCGGCGAAATCTTCAAGCTGAACGAACATACTGAGCGCCTGCATGAATCTGCGCGGCTTCTCGGCTTTGCGCTGCCTTACAGCGTTGAAGAGATCAACGATGCCTGTCGGGCGCTGATCAAGAAGATGGGCTATGTCGATGCCTATGTGCGCCCGTTTGCCTGGCGCGGCTCGGACTCGCTCGGCGTTTCGGCGCAGAACAACCGCATTCATGTGGCAATCGCCTGCTGGGAATGGCCGAGCTATTTCTCGCCGGAAGAAAAGATGAAGGGCATTCGCCTCGACATCGCCGAATATTGCCGTCCGGACCCGCGCACGGCGCCGTCGAAGTCCAAGGCGTCTGGCCTTTACATGATCTGCACGATCTCCAAGCATGCGGCGGAAGCCAAGGGCTATGCTGATGCGCTGATGCTCGACTGGCGTGGCCAGGTTGCGGAAGCAACCGGTGCAAATGTGTTCTTCGTCAAGGACGGTGCGCTGCATACGCCGAAGCCGGATTGCTTCCTCGACGGCATCACTCGCCGCACGATCATCGATCTGGCCAAGCGTCGTGGCATTGAAGTCATTGAGCGCGCAATCATGCCGGAAGAAATGGCAGATTTCTCCGAATGCTTCCTGTGTGGCACTGCTGCCGAAGTTACACCCGTTTCGGAGATAGGTCAGTACCGGTTCAAGCCAGCCGAGATCACCAGCATATTAATGGATGCTTATACAGCGGAAGTGCAGCCAAAGCGCGAAGCGGCTGAGTGACTGGGTTTTGAACAGAAAAAGAGCGGCTTTCGGGCCGCTTTTTAGTTACTTTACTGCTTATTGTTTGACATTGGGAAGTTTCGGCTCAAGATTTTCATGCCGGAATCGCGTTGTTCCGGTATTAGAGCGGCCTCTGATCTGATCCTGTCAAATCGACGCTCTAATAATTGATCAGGCGCGCAAATATTCCGAAACCGTTCATTCTTTTCGGAATGCGCTCTAACAGAAATGGGGTGACGATTATGGAATCTCTATTGCCTATCATTCTCCAGCTGGTTGCCGGTGCTGTCGGTGGCAATATCGCTGGTGCTGTCAAGAACATCAGCCTTGGGACAACGGGTAACACCGTGGCTGGCGGTATTGGCGGTGTCATCCTCGGCCAGCTTCTTCCGATGCTCTCCGGCGGTGGTGTGGATTCGATGTTGAACGGCGCAATCGGCCAGCTTGCTGGCGGTGGCGTGGGCGGTATCGTTCTGACTGCAATCGTGGGGCTGATCAAGAATTCAATGGCCAGCAAGGCCTGAGGAAAGCATTTCGCGACCGGATGGAAACATCGGGTCGAGCAAGGATGTCTATAAAATAGCAGCTTGGAGCGCGCTCCAGTTTTTGGAAGTGCTCCGGGTAGACGGCGCAGTTTTTACAGCCAACCGGCAAGACGAACGGTTTGAGAGGGATAAAACGGACGGCCATGTGCCGTCCGTTTTTTGTAGCATCATCCGATCAGCGTGAAACGAGACTTGAAGGGTCTTAAAGCCCTTTCCGTATCGGGTCGGGGCCATTATGTGTGGAACAACACAGGCGGCGGTTCGCGCGATCCTCGCCGATCCACATATGCGATGGAGTATCCAGCATGGGCCAGCTACAGGCGATTATCGTCCCCGTTACCCCGTTCCAGCAGAACTGCACCATTCTTTTCGACGGCGAGACCAAGAAGGGCGTTGTCATCGATCCGGGCGGTGATCTGCCGAAGATCGAGGAGGCGATCCAATCGCAGGGTATCGACGTTGAAGCCATCTGGATTACCCATGGCCATATAGACCATGCGGGCGCTGCGGCTGATCTGAAGGACAAGCTCGGCGTCGAGATTATCGGTCCGCATGTCGACGACCAGTTCCTGCTGGATAGTCTTGTGATGACAGGTCTCAAATATGGAATTGTCGACGGCGTGCGCAATGTGACGCCGGATCGCTGGCTGGAAGAAGGTGATAAGGTCACCGTCGCCGGGCACTCGTTCGACGTGTTCCACTGCCCCGGCCATTCGCCCGGTCATGTTGTCTTCTATAGCCCGGAAGCGCGTTTCGCGATTGTCGGCGATGTACTTTTCAACGGTTCTGTCGGTCGCACCGATTTGCCGGGCGGCGACCATGATGCGCTGATCCGTTCGATCCGCAAGAAGCTTTTGCCGCTCGGCGACGATATCGGCTTTATCTGCGGCCACGGCCCGGGCGGACGGTTCGGCGAGGAGCGCCGCAACAATCCATTCCTCATCGGAATGGCGTGACAAATACAAAAAAGCCGCCCTTTGGGCGGCTTTTTCATTGTCGATTGTGCACTGAGAGCGGTCCCGGTTAAAGCGGAATCGTGGAACCGCTCTAACTATTTGTCTTACGCATTATCCTATGCATCGAAGCGGGATCAGAAATCAGTCCAGTGAACTGATTTCCCCGCGTAGGCGCTACGCACTTTTGCTGGAAATGCTTCAGTTAGCGGTGCAGAAATGGTCGCGACCGTCATAACCGCGATAGGTGCCGGTGTTCGGGTTGAACGACCGGTAACGGTCCGAACAATAATTGTACCAGCTGCGGCTCCACGGCTCAAAGCCTGCCTGACGGTAATAGGTTACCTGACGTGGTGGCGGAGGAGCCGGGTAATATGCAGGCGGCGGCGGCGGTGCATCGTAAATCGGTGCTGGCTGCACATAGGTCGGCTGCGGCTGGCTCAGTGCGCTGCCGATCAGGGCGCCCGCTGCAAGGCCGATCACGCCGGCTGCGACGGCGTCGCCATTGCCACGATGATGATGACGGCCCCAGTCACCGCCGCGATCCCAGCCGGGACGGCCCCATGAATCTGCCGAAGCTGAAGCAAGAGGAGCAGCAATCGCTGCCAAGGATGCAACGGCCAGAATGGTTGTCTTCGCAAATCGGTTCATTGTTCGCTCCTTCAGAAGCTCGACTGCAATTCCTCTGGTGCGAACCGCTCGAAAGACGGGGCACCAATCATGAATAATGGATTAACTCTCTCGACATGAATGGAGGCTGAACAATGGTGAAATAGGACGCTAAGTCGCCAATCCCCGGTAAAATACGCGCAGTGTCTGTAACAATTCGGGGGTGGCGTCAGAGGCGCGATTGCCGTTGCGTGTGTGCTGGATTGCCATTCCAGCCATGCTTTCAATCGCTTGCAGTTGCACCGGCCGTTCTGATTTCCCCACAGAGGGGACGAATACTGGCAGGACTGCCGATCCGGTGCGCTCATTATGCTTGCGGAAATTCGGGCAATAAAAAACCCCGGTGTGAACCGGGGTCATAATTGGTATTCAGAACAATCAGCCGGTAACGGTGATGTTCACGGCCTTAGGGCCCTTGCCGCGACGATCCGGTTCCGTCTCGTAGGAAACCTTCTGATTGTCTGCGAGGCCCGTCAGGCCCGAAGCCTGGACGGCAGAGATGTGCACGAAGATATCCGCGCCGCCATCATCAGGCTTGATGAAACCAAAGCCTTTTTCGGTATTGAAGAATTTGACCAGTCCGGTCTGTGCCATTGGATCCGTTCCTTTTCCTTGGCGCCACCGCTTCTTTCGAAACGATGGAATTATATCTTCTGCCGAGCGCACCACACACCCGACAGAGGGTCATGCAGGCAGTTCTCGACTTAGGGAAGGAACCGATCATTGCCTGGGTATCCCCAGACCCGGAACTTATAGCGGCCCCGGCACGCCGTTCTTCCAGTCTTCCATTTGTTCGCTAAATGCCCGAACGAGTGGAGACTGATCTATGACGCGAATTTTGGCAAGCAAATTCTTTGCGCCCATGATCTTTTGTTATCTTTGAACCGGATTGGTCGCCAATTTTTCCGATTATTTCTAGAATTTCTATAGCTGTATACCGAAATAGAACAGCCTATCCTTGATATATAAGAGATCTTTTAGAGATGCGGCCTGTTTAAACGCGCGGATTTAATTGAATAGATTAATAGAGCACGTCGTCTTAGCGGGCACAAAGATGGTTGCCCCTGTGGGCGCGGCTAGCGATTGCGCGAGACAATGCACGCGCCACCGGCTGCACGCAACTTGCTACAAATACCATCGGCTTCCGCCCGGCTATTGGCCCCGATCCGCACCGCATAGATGCCGCGCCGCCCCATCGGGGTGCGAATGCGGCTGATGACGGGGTCGTGCCCGCTCAGCACGGATGCGAATTGCTTGCGCAGGCGGCTCCATTGATTCACGGCCGCGCTGCGACGGAAATTGCCTGCAACCTGTATGCCCCATGGCTTCGGTTTGACACGCGACATGGGAATCGTAGCCGAGCGAATGATCGGCAGGCGGCGGCAGGCCTCGGCAAAGGAACGCCCCGAATCAAGCGGGCGGGTCTGCACCTCCTTGCCGGACGCAAAGTCGTCCGCCGGAGCGCCGGTGATATCGAGCACATAATCCTCTGTTTCAAGCGGTAGGAAGCCGCCCGAGCGCATCCAGCTTGAGACGCGTCCCGCGCCCGCATTATAGGCAGCGGCGGCGAGACCCCAATTGCCGAAGGCCTGTTTGAGATCAAACAGGAAGCTGGCGGAGGCGGGGATGGCCTGCTCGATGTCGAATGGGTCGGCGAGGCCGCGCTCCTTCGCCGTATAGGGCATGAACTGGGCAATGCCCTGCGCGCCGACCGGGCTGACGGCCTGATGATCGAACCGGCTTTCCTTCCAGATCAGGCGGGCGAAGAAATCTTTCGGTATGCCGTGCCGGGTGGCGCTGGTCTCGATCAGCTGACAGATACGGTTGACGCCCGGCACCTTCTTTTCCGGCGGCAGGGGCGGTGCGGATATGCGCGGATTGGGTTCGCTATAGCTTGTCGGTGCCGTTTCTGCATCGGCGGGCGTGATTGAAAGCGGGACAATCAGGAACGATGCCGCCAGAAAAGTTCCGAAACGCCGCATGTCGTCTTTCTGTTCGCTTTTGCCCCATGGCCAGACCCGGATTGTTCGGGCTGCACACTTTATTGCAGAGTAACGCAACTTGGCGACTTGTCGAGAGACGCGCCCGCTAATCTTCCCATTTAAATCTTGCCGTTCGGAGCAACTGCTCCATTCTAGATGAGGCAAAAGACGGATATCGGTTTCTGGAGAGGAGGAAACATGGTGAGGGGTTTGTCGTGGACCGGCTTGATTGCCGGTGTGATGTTGTTGACCGGCTGTGTGGCGGAGGGCGGACCCGATCACAGGCCGCCGCCGATCCGGCCCGGTAATCCGGGCCATGTGCAGGCTTGCCCGATGATTTATTCGCCCGTCTGCGGCGAGCGGCGGGGTGTCCGCCAGACCTTCGGCAACGCATGTTCCGCACGGGCTGAGGGGTTCCGCGTGGTGTCGAACGGTCAGTGTAGCGGTCGCCCGGGCAACGGCTGGAATGGTCCCGGCGTCGGTCCTGCCCGTCCGCCACAGCATGGGACGCGGCCCGGTATGGGCGCATGCACACGGGAATATGCGCCTGTCTGCGCAAGGCGCGGCAGTGAACGGCGCACCTTCTCCAATCGCTGTGAGGCGGAACGCGCAGGCTTCCGCGTTTCGGGCAGCGGTCGTTGTTGAGTTAAACGGGGAGGCGGATCAGCGTTTCAGCGGCTCCGCCTCTCTGTAACGCAAGGCGTCAACGAGCAGCGCGAAGGCCGGGGAAGATTGTCTCCGGCTTGGATAATAGAGATGAAAGCCCGGAAAGGGCGGGCACCAGTCTTCCAGCACGCGCACCAGCGAGCCGTCGGCAAGACCGTCCCGCATGTAGTCTTCCGGCAAGCTGGCAAGGCCGAACCCGGCCTTGGCGGCTTCGACAATCATATTCGGGGAATTGAGAATGAGCTGGCCTTCGACGCGCACCTTGAGTTCGCGCCCGTTCTTCTCGAATTCCCACGCGTAAAGCCCGCCATAGGTGAGTAGTCGCAGATTGATGCAACGATGCGCGGTCAGTTCCTGCGGGGTGCGGGGGACCGGGTGATTTTTGAAATAGGACGGCGCGCCGACCACGGCCATGCGCATGTCAGGGCCGATGGGCACGGCGATCATGTCCTGTGCGATCTGCTCGCCAAGGCGGATACCGGCGTCATAACGGTCGGCTACGATGTCGCGCAGCCCGGAATCGATGGCCACTTCGACGTGAATATCTGGATAGTCCGGCAGAAGACGTTCCAGTACCGGCCACAGAATGGCCTGCGCCGCATGATCGGAGGTGGTGATGCGAATGGTTCCGGCAGGCTTGTCGCGCAACTCGCTCAAGGCGTCCAGTTCGGTTTCGATCTCCTCGAAGCGCGGGCCAATGGTGCGCAGCAGCCTTTCGCCAGCCTCTGTCGGGGAGACGCTGCGGGTGGTGCGGGTCAGGAGGCGCAGCCCAAGCCGCTCTTCCAGCCCGCGCATTGTGTGGCTCAGCGCCGATTGGGAAACGCCAAGCTTTGCCGCCGCACGGGTGAAACTGCCCTCGCGCGCAATGGCCAGAAAAGCCAGCAGATCGTGAATATTGTCGCGCCGCATTGATGAATCCATCTCATGAGTTCATGCCGATTATAACGGCTAATCATTGGGGACAGAAGTTTTTAAGTTTGCCGCGATTTCAGGCGGGTAAGAAAGGAAACATATCATGCAGATCAAGCGCATCGGGTCTCAACCTTCGACCAAGGGTTCCGCCGATTATTTCACCGGCACGGTTCGCCTCGACATGCCGTTCAGCACCACTGCACCGGCGCGCGTTGGCGGCGCTACCGTGTCGTTCGAGCCGGGCGCGCGCACGGCCTGGCATACGCATCCGCTGGGTCAGACGTTGATTGTTACCGCTGGCCTTGGCTGGGCGCAACGCGAGGGCGGCCCGGTCGAGGAAATTCGCCCCGGCGATATCGTCTGGTTTGAACCGGGCGAACGGCATTGGCACGGCGCGACGGCCACCACGGCCATGACCCATATCGCCATCGCGGAAGCGCTCGATGGCAAGGTTGTGGACTGGCTGGAACATGTCAGCGACGAAGATTATCGCGCATAAGGATATTGACCATGAAAAAGAGAATATTGGGCCGCAGCGGCCTTGAGGTTTCGGCTATCGGTCTTGGCTGCATGGGCCTTAGCTATGGTTATGGTCCCGCTGTGGACAGGCCGCAGGCTGTTGAGCTGATCAGAGCCGCCTTCGACAAGGGTGTGACGTTTTTCGATACGGCTGAAGCTTACGGCCCCTATGTCAATGAGGACGTTCTGGGCGAGGCGCTGGCACCGATCCGCGACCGGGTGGTGATTGCCACCAAGTTCGGCTTCGAATTCGATGGCAAAGGCGGCCAGAGCGGCATGAACAGCCGTCCTGAACATATCCGTGCTGTCGCGGAAGCATCGCTGAAACGACTCAAGACGGATGTGATCGACCTTTTCTACCAGCATCGCGTCGACCCGGCGACACCCATCGAAGATGTGGCCGGAACGGTTCGCGATCTGATCAAGGAAGGCAAGGTAAAGCACTTCGGCCTTTCCGAAGCTGGCCCGCAAACTATCCGGCGCGCCCATGCCGTGCAGCCAGTCACAGCGCTGCAAAGTGAATATTCGCTGTGGTGGCGCGAGCCAGAACAGGAAATTCTGCCGCTTCTGGAAGAACTGGGCATCGGCTTTGTTCCATTTAGCCCGCTCGGCAAAGGCTTTCTGACCGGAGCCATCGACAGCAAAACAAGCTTTGCAGCCAATGATTTCCGCAATGTCGTGCCGCGGTTCTCGACTGAAGCCCGCGATGCCAATCAGGCGCTGGTCGATCTGCTTGGCCAGATAGCGGAAGCCAAGGGCGTCACGCGCGCCCAGATCGCGATTGCGTGGTTGCTGGCGCAGAAGCCGTGGATCGTGCCCATTCCGGGCACGACGAAGCTGCATCGTCTGGAAGAAAACATTGGTGCCACCAATGTGGAACTGAATGCCGATGATCTGAACCGCATCGAAGCAGCGCTTTCCGAAATCACTGTGCAGGGCGACCGCTATCCGGCGCATTTGCAGCAGCGCGTTGATCGGTAACCCCGTTCAAAAGGAACCAGAATTATGCAGGGAATTCAGGACAAGGTTGTCGTCATTACCGGTGCAAGCAGCGGTCTGGGGGAAGCCTCGGCGCGGCGGCTGGCTGAAGGCGGAGCCAAGCTTGTGCTCGGCGCACGGCGTCTCGACCGGCTACAGGCGCTGGCCAGTGAGCTGGGACTAGGCGAGGGTGCGGTTCTGCATACGGATGTGACCGACCGCATTCAGGTTCAGCGTCTGGTGGATCAGGCCGTGAAACTGCATGGCCGTGTTGATGTACTCATCAACAATGCCGGGCTTATGCCGCATTCATTGCTCGAAATGGGCAAGGTGGATGACTGGGATCGCATGATCGACGTCAATATCAAGGGCGTGCTCTATGGTATCGCTGCCGCACTGCCGCATATGCGTGAGCAGAAGAGCGGCCACATCATCAATGTCTCATCAGTGGCGGGGCACAAGGTGGGGCCGGGCGGCGCTGTCTATTCGGCAACCAAACATGCGGTGCGGGTCATTTCCGAAGGACTGCGTCAGGAAGTGAAGCCCTACAACATCCGCACGACGATCATATCGCCGGGTGCGGTAGCGACGGAGCTTCCCAACAGCGTCACGGACCCGCAGCAGGCCGAACGCGTGAAGGCGCTTTACGAGAATGTTGCCATTCCTGCGGATTCTTTCGCGTCCACAGTGGTTTTCGCGATCAGCCAGCCGGACAATGTGGACATCAACGAAATCCTGTTCCGTCCAACTGCGCAGGAATATTGATCGAAAACGAAAACGGGTCCTGCATTTTTGGTGCAGGACCCGTTTTCTTATCTTCCCGGACGGCCCGTCTTGCCGGGCCTCCGCTTCTTGCGAGACACTTCCGCCGGGTCTTCGTAAGAACCGATACCGGCGCGCTCGCGGCGAATAGGGGCTTCTCCACCGGCTGGAATTTCCGTCCGCTTCACCGTCATTTCATCCAGCGTATTCTTGCGGAACTTCGTTTCCGGTGCTGCGGGCAGGGGGCCTTCGTGGCGTGGCTTCGCCATGTCCGTGCCTGGTCCCATATTGTCGAGCGACGGCTTCTGGAACAGCGATTTGCCGCCGGTGTCATCCACCGTGCGATGTGCCTTGCGCCCGGCATTATGGCGGCCCTTGGTGCGCCCGGTGACCGGGCTTTCCAGTTCCACTTCTCGCGCCAGCGGATCGTCGGCAATGGCCAGTTCGGTCTCGCGCAGGCGCTTGATCTCGTCGCGCAGCCGTGCTGCCTTTTCGAAGTCGAGATCGGCAGCGGCGTCGCGCATCTGCTTTTCCAGATATTCCAGATGGGCCTGTAGATTGTTGCCCATCATGCCGCCTTCTTCGGCAAAGCCCGAAATGTCGGCGCGGACATGATCGCGTTCGTAGACCGAGTTCAGAATGTCCGAAATATTCTTCTTCACCGAAGCCGGTGTGATGCCGTGTTCTTCGTTATAGGCGACCTGCTTTTCGCGGCGGCGGCTGGTTTCATCCATGGCGCGCTGCATCGAGCCGGTGATATTGTCGGCGTAGAGAATAACCTTGCCGTCAACGTTACGCGCGGCACGACCGATGGTCTGGACCAGTGAGGTTTCAGACCGCAGGAAGCCTTCCTTGTCAGCGTCGAGAATGGCGACGAAACCGCATTCTGGAATGTCGAGACCTTCACGCAGCAGATTGATGCCAATGAGCACGTCGAACGCGCCAAGGCGCAGATCGCGGATAATCTCGATACGCTCCAGCGTGTCGATATCCGAGTGCATGTAGCGCACGCGCACGCCCTGTTCGTGCAGATATTCGGTCAGGTCCTCCGCCATGCGCTTGGTCAAAACCGTGACCAGCGTGCGGTAACCTTTCTTCGCCGTGTCGCGGATTTCGCCGAGCACGTCATCGACCTGCGTCTTGGCGGGGCGAATTTCCACCGGCGGATCGATAAGGCCGGTCGGACGAATAACCTGTTCGGCAAAAACGCCGCCCGCTTCTTCCATTTCCCAGCCGCCCGGCGTTGCCGAAACGGCAATGGTCTGCGGACGCATGGCGTCCCATTCCTCGAAGCGGAGCGGACGGTTGTCCATGCAGGACGGCAGACGGAAGCCATATTCGGCCAGCGTTGCCTTGCGCCTGAAGTCGCCGCGATACATGCCGCCGATCTGCGGGACGGTGACGTGACTTTCGTCGATGAAAACCAGTGCGTTGTCCGGGATATATTCGAACAGGGTCGGCGGCGGTTCGCCGGGATTGCGGCCGGTCAGATAGCGCGAATAGTTTTCGATGCCTGCGCAGGAGCCGGTTGCCTCCAGCATTTCGAGGTCGAAAGTCGTGCGCTGTTCCAGCCGCTGCGCTTCCAGCAGACGCCCGGCATTATTCAATTCGATGAGGCGGTGCTTCAGCTCTTCCTTGATCGACTTCATCGCCTGATTAAGCGTCGGTCGCGGCGTGACATAGTGCGAATTTGCGTAGATCTTGACCGACTTCAGATCGCCGGTCTTCTGACCGGTAAGCGGGTCGAACTCAGTGATGGTCTCGATTTCGTCACCGAACAGCGAAATGCGCCAAGCCCGGTCTTCCAAGTGGGCCGGGAAAAGTTCAATCGTATCGCCCCGCACGCGGAACGAGCCACGCACGAAATTGATGTCCTGACGCTTATATTGCTGAGCCACGAGATCGGCGAGCAATTGCCGCTGGTCGAGCCGGTCTCCGATCTTCATTTCGAAGGTCATGGCCGTATAGGTTTCGACCGAACCGATACCGTAGATGCAGGAGACCGAAGCGACGATGATTACGTCGTCGCGCTCGAGCAGCGAACGCGTCGCGGAGTGGCGCATACGGTCGATCTGTTCGTTGATCGAGGATTCCTTCTCGATATAGGTGTCCGAGCGCGGCACATAGGCTTCCGGCTGGTAGTAGTCGTAATAGGATACGAAATACTCGACCGCATTGTTCGGGAAGAAGTTCTTGAACTCACCGTAAAGCTGTGCGGCCAATGTCTTGTTGGGCGCGAGGATCAGGGCCGGACGCTGGGTCTCCTGGATGACCTTGGCCATGGTGAAGGTCTTGCCGGAGCCGGTGACGCCGAGCAGCACCTGCGTGCGGTCGTCATTGGTCAGCCCTTCGACCAGATCATGGATGGCCGTCGGCTGGTCGCCGGACGGTTCGAAGGGCGTTTCCATCTCGATAGAAATGCCGCCTTCGGATTTGTCCGGGCGGGAAGGGCGGTGCGGCGTCCAGAGCTGTCCGTTCTTGAACAGCGGATTGCCGGATTCGATCAGGTCGGACAGCGCCTTGACGGTTGCTGTTGCACCCGACGCATTGAGCCCGGCGGCATCTTCCAGACTGATATCAAGACCTGCGACCGGATTGAGGCCTGCGGCTGCGCGCTCCTTCGCGGAAGCCGCGCCGCCCATCGACGTGCCGCGACCGCTGCGCGTTGCTTCCTTGCTGCGTTCGGGAATCTTCTTCGGCGTCTTGGCAGATTTGGATGCCTTGGCGGCAGGCTTTGTCGCCTCGTCGCCAATTTCCTTCGCCCAGTCGGCGATGGAGCCGCTGAGCGGCGTGCCTGAGTATTCGGCCTGAGGCATTTCGCCAAAGCCGTCAGAATGAGGCATTTCGCCAAAGCTATCCGCCGTGTCGTGCGAATCCTGAGTGTATTTGTTCTTGGAAGAAGCCATGTCGCTAATATGGAATTTCGCCATGCAAATGAAAAGAGCATGGCAGTAGAATCCCACTTGTTGCCGGTTTCTGTCGGTCGGCTCCTGACAGAAGGTTGTCAGGAAGTCGGGCAATCGCGAACTGTTGATGGGAAGGGACGTGCCTCCTTATTGGAACCGGGATAAGAGCAGGGTGCGATGCCGCATGTTTTTCATGATGAGTTTGTCTCATAATCCGGCAGAATCATTTGTGTTTAAAGGATTGATTGATGAGCGTTGCAGATAAGCCCAAAGGCGAACTGACCTTGCGCGTTCCGGCTATGCCGAAGGACGCCAATTCGGCATTCGATATTTTTGGTGGCTGGGTCATGTCGCAGATGGACTCGGCTTCCGGTATTCGTGCGGAAGAACGCGCGCGTGGCCGCGTGGTCACCGCAGCCGTGCGCGAGATGTCCTTTGCCAAGCCGGTGAAGATCGGTGACGTCTTGTGCGTCTTTACGGAGATCACCAAGGTCGGCCGCACCTCGATCACCTTGCGCGTCGAGGCATGGGCACAGCGCGCATCCCAGCAGCGTATGGAATTGGTGACGCATGGCGAATTTGTTATGGTTGCGCTCGACAAAGAAGGCAAGCCGTCTCCGGTTCCGGCAGAATAGGCGATTGCTTCTTCTGTGTTGGAAAAGCCCGGTTTTGACCGGGCTTTTTATTTGCAGGCGCGATAGCCGCTACGACGCTGCATCAGGTCGAAGTGAAAATGGTTCGCATGTTCCGGGTTGTAGCCCGGTCCGAGCACCGTGGTGAAATAATCGCAGGCGTCTGAACGAACGCTGTTGAGCAAGCCTTTTTCGCGGAAGGCGAAGAAGCCGGGTCTACGTACCGAGATGTCCTTGCCATTGTTCAGCTTGATCCGGGTCACGTCGATGGCGTTGCCGCGCGAATGTTCGGACATTTTCGCACCGCGGCGATGATTCATCGTGCGGCAGGAATAGCCCCCCGCATTGTAGATCGTGTTGATGCCGGACAGATAACGCAGGCGCGCAGCGGGTTGCAGATCGCCCTTGATCCAGCGGGCAAAGGTTTCCGTCACCTGACAGTTCAGCGTTGCTGCCGGTTTGAAGGCGATGGAACCGCTGTTGAAGCCCGACACTTCAATCGGATTGTCGATATTGCAGGATGCGCTGCGATGGATTGGCGGTTTTTCCTTGAAAACCACGCCCAATCGCTTCAGTCGCGTGCGGCAAGCCGCTTCCGAATTCGACATGGTGTAGATGTTTTCAGCTGCCGTGACCGGGTTTTGAACGGGTGCCGTGAAGCCGTAGTCGCCCGCATATTGAGGCTCGCTTCGCGGTGCGGGCTGGGCGGTGTGGTTTTCTTCTTCCTCCGCCAGTCCGACGACACGATCCTGCTGGGGAGCCGGTGTCATGGGAGCTTCGGGCATGGGCGAACTCGCCACCGGCGCTGGTTCCATCGGCATATCGGCCACCGGGGCAGCAGGTATCGGGGCGCTGGCCACATCGGTGCTCGGCACCATGATATCCGAATTTCCGACATTGGCTTGCGGACGCGGTGGGCGCTCGCCTGAACAGCCAGCGGCCAGTATCAACAGGAGCACGGAAGCCGCCGGACCAAGACGGCGCAGTCGCGAACGCGCATGATCGTGATCTATGATGGCGGACAACGCAAAACCCATGTCCTTGCCTTCTGCTCGTGGGGGTCTTTCCGGTGAGAATCCGGTGTTTCCTGTATCCTATGAGAGAAGCGTAAAGGAAGAGTCAGTGCCCGCGTTAAGCGCTGTGGCGCAATCTGGGCAATGAGAGGGCGAGCCTGTGATGCTCTCTATGTTTTGATCGCCGACTTAGTTTTTTCGCACCGCGTCACGCAAAACCATTTCGCACTTTTGCTGGAAATGCTCTATCGCTTACCCTGTGGTTCAGGGCCAAACCGCAGATAAGACCATCCTCCCGGTCCCAAAAGTTTCACCCATGTCAGCACTGATTTCGCCAAGCATCCTGCCGATCCTGCTTCTGGTCGGCTCGAATATTTTCATGACCTTTGCATGGTACGGCCATCTGAAATTCACCAATACGCCGCTGGTTATAGTGATTTTCATCAGCTGGGGTATCGCGCTGATCGAATATTGTCTCGCAGTTCCGGCCAACCGTATCGGGCACGAAGTCTATTCGGCGGCCCAGCTCAAGACGATACAGGAAGTGATCACGCTGGTGATCTTCAGCCTGTTCTCGGTCTTCTATCTGAAGGAAGCCTTCACCTGGCACCACCTGCTGGGCTTTGCCTTCATCGCGGGCGGCGCAGCGCTGATCTTCAAGGCGTAGAGCTTAGTTAGCCGGTTCCGTCGCTGGAACCGGTTCATCCTTGCGGTTCCAGAACATCGGGACAAGCTCGACGGCCAGCATGGCCGCAAACAGCATGCCGCAGCCGATGAAACCGATGAAGCTCAGCCGTTCGCCAAGGAAGATCGCGCCGAACATGGCCGCGAACAGCGCTTCCGAAGACAGGAAGATCGCAGCCTGCGCCGAGGTCGTGTAACGCTGGCCGATGGCTTGCAGCGTAAAGGCGATGCCTGACGAGAACACGCCGGTAAACAGGATTTCCTTCCATGTCAGGGCGATGGCGTCCCAGTTGAAACCTTCGAGCAGCGATGCCCCGACCAGTCCGATAGCGGCGGCGGTGGCAAACTGAACGCAGCTCAGCATGATCGGGCGTCCGGCGCGGTTGGCTCGGCCGATCAGCAGCACCTGCAAGGCCCAGAAAGTTGCGCCGCAGATCACCAGCCAGTCGCCGGTCTTGAGCGCGGTCAGTTCCCCGCCCGACAGCAGAAAAATCCCGGCCAGACAGAAGGCGGCGCTTGGCCAGACGACCGGATGCGGCCATATGCGGAACAAAAGCACGCCCAGCACCGGTACCATCACGACATAAAGCCCGGTCAGAAAACCGGCATTGGTGACCGAGGTGGTGATGAGGCCGATTTGTTGCAGCAGCAGGCCGGTGAAGAGCACGGCGCCCACGACAATGAAATATCTATAGTCGGAAGACTTCAAACGGGCAGGCGCACGACGGCCTTCGGCAAGCGCCCATGGCAGCACGGTCAAGGCGGCAATGGCGGAACGAATGCCGATAAACAAAAATGGTCCAATGCTGGCCATGGCGGTCGACTGGGCGACAAAACCCATGCCCCAGATCACGCCAGCCAGAAGCAGGACAAAATTGGCTTGCGTGCGCGTCATCATGGCCTCGGATTGCAAAGAAGAAGGTCCGGGGCCATTTGGTCGCCGGAAATTGCCTCACCTATAGGCAAAAGCCGGGTGGGGCGGCAAGGGGCGTCTGCTTTCTGCGACATCACTGCAGATGCGGCCCTGAAACAGGCTCTTTGTCCGGAGATTTGACAGGGGCGGTTTTTTCCGCGTGAAAAGATCGTCAAAACTGCTATAGTTCCGCGAATTAGTCGTTTGAACGGTTCCGAAACGGATGTTTCGGTGGCCGTTTTCTTTTTGTGTATCGGGGGGTGTTGCAGCTCCCGGAGGGCACCTTGCAGCGAGGTTTCGCTGGCGGGGTGCGGCGGGCAACCAAACTACCGGCGCGTTGAGTTCTCGTGAAGAGGCGGGCGCCGGGCGAAGGAAAGGACTGGGTATGGAAAAGTTCCCTATGACCCCTCGCGGTTTCGAAAAGCTCAAGGAAGAGCTCCGCTGGCGTCAGCAAAACGAGCGTCCTCGGATCATCGAGGCTATCGCTGAAGCGCGTGCCCATGGCGATCTGTCGGAAAACGCCGAATATCACGCTGCCAAGGAAGCCCAGAGCCTCAATGAAGGCCGCATCAACGAACTGGAAGATGTCGTTGCGCGCGCCGAAGTGATCGACGTTACCAAGCTGAGCGGCGACCGAATCAAATTCGGCGCGACGGTCACGCTGATCGACGAAGACACCGAAGAAGAGAAGGTCTATCAGATCGTCGGCGATCAGGAAGCCGATGTGAAGGAAGGCCGCATTTCGATTTCGTCGCCAATTGCGCGCGCGATGATCGGCAAGACCGAAGGTGATACGATCGAGGTCAATGCACCGGGCGGATCGCGTTCCTACGAGATCGTTACACTGAAGTTCGTCTGATCACTGTGCTCCATTCAAACCAGGTTCCCGTTCAGAGTGTCGAGATTGTCGCTCCCAACTTCAAGCAGCGCCTTTCCGGCGTAACCTCGACGATTGTGCAGCTCATTCCTTTGCAGCGTGCAAAGGGGCTGAACATTGCGACAATGGGACCGGGTTTGCCGGATAGCCTGCCGCATCTGGGATGGGCTGCGCTTCTGTCGTTCTGGTCAGCGCCCAAAAAGCGGCGCTTCCGGATCTGGCATGCGCGGCGCAATATCGAAATGCTCGCCGGTATTTTCATGCGTCATGTTCTGCGTATGAAACTCCGGCTGGTGTTTACCTCGGCGGCGCAGCGCAATCACAAGCCTTTCACCAAATGGCTTATCCGCCGCATGAATGCGGTCATCGCCACCAGCGGGCGCTCGGGCAGTTTTCTGGAAGTGCCGCATGAGGTCATCATGCATGGCATCGATCTGGAACGCTTTCATCCGCCGGTTGGCGAGGAAGATACGTTTGCCGCGTCCGGCCTGCCGGGCAAATATGCAATCGGTTGTTTCGGACGCGTGCGGCACTCCAAGGGCACCGATCTCTTCGTCGATGCGATGATTGCGCTTCTGCCGCATTATCCGGAATGGACGGCGATCATCACCGGACGAACCACGGCGGAGCATCAATCCTTCGAGGATGGGCTCAAGGCGAAGATTGCCGCTGCCGGTTTGCAGGACCGCATTCTCATTCTCGGCGAAGTTCCCGATATTCGGGTCTGGTATCGCCGCCTGACGCTTTATGTTGCGCCGTCGCGCAATGAGGGTTTTGGCCTCACGCCGCTCGAAGCCATGGCATCGAAGACCGCCGTGGTGGCAAGTGACGCTGGCGCTTATTCCGAAATGATCGTGGAAGGGACCGGCAGTTTCGTGCCCGCCGGAGATGGCGAAGCCTTGCGCAAGGCCATCGAGCCTTATCTCGCAGACCCGGCCATGGCCGAGCGCGACGGCGAAACAGCGCTCGCCCATGTGCGCGCCAATTTCCCGCTTGAAAAGGAAGCCGCTGCGATCAGTGGTGTTTATGAGCGAGTTTTCGCCGGGAGCTAACTGTTCCCGGCTTTAAGCACTTACGTCTTAGTATTCAGATTCAGAGAATCATCAAAGGTTCGTCCTTGACCGGACGAATGGTCAGCGCGGTGCGGACAGAGTCCACATTTGGCGCTGCGGTCAGTTCTTCGATGACGAAGGTCTGGAACGTGTTCAGATCGCGCGCAACGCAATGAAGCAGAAAGTCGGACTCGCCCGAAACCATCCACGCGCGGCGTACCAGCGGCCAGTGCTTGGATTTCTCAGCAAAAGCCTTCAGATCGGCATCGGCCTGACGATGCAGACCGACCGAGCAGAACGCGACCAGATCCTGTCCGAGCGAATTGCCGTTGAGAATGGCGCGATAGCCCCGAATGACGCCGCTTTCCTCGAGTTTACGGACCCGGCGAAGGCAGGGAGGGGCCGAAATGCCAACCCGTTCGGCCAGCTCGACATTGGTGATGCGCCCGTTGTTCTGGAGCTCCCGCAGGATTTTCCAATCGATTTCGTCCAGATCGGCCTTGATCGGCATGCATGACTCCGCGCGCAAGGAAATTTCATTCGAGCGTAATTATAGAATATCCAGCGCCGTCGTGGCGCAATCTAATCATGCTAATATCAAATGAGTCCGTGGCGTGTAAACCATCTAAAGCTCTGTCAACGCACCCAAAAAGCGCGTGTGAACAGGATATATACGGTCACAAGCTCCAGTCGTCCTGCCAGCATGAGGAAGGACAGGACCCAGAGAGCCGGGTCGTGGATGGTGGAAAAATTGCCAACCGGACCGATTGTTTCGCCAAGGCCGGGGCCGACATTGGAGAGCGCAGTCAGCGCGCCGGTGAAGGCCGACACGAAGTCGAGACCGAGTGACGCGAGAAGTACTGCGCCGATGACCAGCGATGAACAATAGAGGAAGAGATACAGGAGCACGTTCTGGGCGATTTCGCCTGAAATCTCCGATGAGCCATAGCGCATCTTGGTGACGGCATGCGGCACGATAAGGCGGGAAAGGCTCGCTTGTGTCAGGCTCCACAGGATGATCAGGCGGTTCATCTTGATGCCGCCCGACGTGGAACCAGCACAGCTTCCGAGAAACGAGGCGAGGAAGAAAATGCCAAGGGCGGGCGGCCCCCAGAGCGAATAGTCTTCCGTCGCATAGCCGGTGGTCGTGATGACGGACACGAAGTGGAACGAGGCCGAAATCAGCGCGTCGCCAAAAGGCACGTCCAAGCCAAGCCGCAAGACGACTGCAAGGATGAAGCTGAAGCCGATCACGATGGTGAAGAACAGTTTGACCTGCGGATCAGCCAGCGATTCCAGCCGTTTGGGCATGAAAGCCTTGATATAGAGCACGAAGGGCAGGGCCGAGAGAATCATGAACACGGTCGCGACGACCAGCAGCAGGCGGTTGCCGTGGTAAAAGCCGAGCGAGTTGTCATGCGTGGAGAAGCCAGCCGTGGCCACGGTCGTCAGGCCGTGATTGATGGCGTCGAACACGCTCATTCCAACCATGAAATAGCTGATGATGCAGGCAGCCGTCAGGCTCAGATAGGCCAGAATGATGCCCAGCGCGATCTGGTTCATGCGCGGCAGGATCTTTTCCGACTTGTCGGAATTTTCCATGTGAAAAAGCGCAAGACCGCCGGCACGTAGCGACGGCAGCATCAGAAGCGCCAAGCCGATGAAGCCGATGCCCCCGATCCAGCAGAGAAGGGACCGCCAGAGCAGAATACCGCGCTGCATATTGTCGAGGCCGGTCAGCGCGGTCGCGCCGGTGGAAGTCACGCCGGACATCGCTTCAAAAAAGGCGGTGGCGTAACTGATCGGCAGATGAGAGAAATAAAGCGGAATCGAGCCGAGGAAACTCGCGGTCAGCCAGATGCAGACTGTCAGCAGAAAGCCGAGGCGCGGCGTGAAGCGGGTCGACTGGTTCTGCGTCGCAAACAGGATCAGCGCGGAAAGCGCGCCGGTGGCTGCGGCCGAGCGTACGAAGATCAGCCAGTCGTCACTGCCGTCGCGCAAGTCGATTGCGGCAGGCAGAAGCATGGCGGCCGCCATGATGAGGCCGAAGCGCGCGCAGATATTGGCGACTGTCTTGTAGATGGCGGTCGTCTCCGGCCGTTTGTGAAGCGATTTGCGGACAGTTGGGCGTTGTTTTTCCTGTCTGTTTAACGTGAGATCGACCTGGTCGCAATGCGGGGAGGCGCTTCCTATCACCTAAGTGTCACAAGCTGTGGCTAAAGCGCAGCAAATGCCCGTCAAACCTTGCAAACGGAAAAGGGCAGACCTACCTTGGCCATAATATCAGGGCACAGATATGCCGGGTGCGAAAGCGATTCCGGCCAGTCATGCGCCCCTCGCTTTAAATCGATTTTAGGACCGGAGAGGAACCTCATGTCTCAGCGTCATGCGCCCGTCATTGTCATTGGCTCAGGTCCTGCTGGTTATACTGCTGCGATTTACGCAGCTCGTGCCATGTTGAAACCCATCGTGATTGCTGGTCTCCAGCAGGGCGGTCAGTTGATGATCACCACCGATGTGGAGAACTATCCGGGCTATGCCGAACCGGTGCAGGGCCCATGGATGATGGAACAGATGGCCAAGCAGGCAGAACATGTCGGCGCGGAAATCGTTCATGACATCATCACCGAGGTTGAAACCACGGTGCGTCCGTTCCGCCTGAAGGCCGATTCCGGCGCGGTCTATACCTGTGATGCGCTGATCATCGCGACCGGTGCGCAGGCCAAGTGGCTTGGCCTCGACAGCGAACAGACCTTCATGGGCGGTGGCGTTTCGGCTTGCGCGACCTGTGACGGCTTCTTCTATCGCGGCAAGGATGTGGTTGTGGTCGGGGGCGGCAATACGGCTGTCGAAGAAGCGCTTTACCTGTCGCACATCGCCAAGAGCGTGACCGTGGTGCATCGCCGCGACGGTTTCCGTGCGGAAAAGATCATGCAGGATCGTCTCCTGTCTCGGGCCAATGTCAGCGTGGTCTGGAACAGCGTGATCGATGAAATTCTTGGCACTGAGGCCAAGCCGCCGATGGGGGCGACCGTTACCGGCGTGCGTTTGAAGAATGTCGTGACGGGTGAAACCACCGACGTCGACACGCATGGCGTCTTTGTCGCCATCGGTCATGCGCCTGCCGTGTCGCTGTTCGAAGGCAAGCTGAAGCAGAAGCCAAACGGCTATCTTTGGACCGCGCCCGATTCCACCGCCACCGATGTTCCGGGTATTTATGCCGCTGGCGACGTCACCGACGATATTTACCGGCAGGCCGTGACCGCCGCCGGTATGGGCTGCATGGCAGCGCTCGAAGCCGAGCGCTGGCTGGCCGCACAGGAACCGCTGCACGAAGCGGCGGAGTAACGAGGGGGAAATCGTGGTCGCACCGCTCGACTGGGATAAACTGCGCATTTTTCATGCCGCGGCAGAAGCTGGGTCGTTCACCCATGCCGCGCAGACATTGCATTTGTCGCAATCGGCTATTTCGCGTCAGGTCAGTGCGCTGGAACAGGATGTCGGCGTGCCGCTGTTCCACCGCCACGCGCGCGGGCTGATTCTGACCGAACAGGGCGAAACGCTTTATCGCACGGCGCATGACGTGTTGATGAAGCTGGAAAATGTTCGCTCCAAGCTGGCCGAGAGCAAGGAAAAGCCGACGGGACGCCTGCGTGTTACGACGACGGTTGGTCTCGGCTCCGGTTGGCTGATCGAGCGTATTCAGGAATTCGTCGAGCTCTATCCGGATATCCACCTTCAGCTGATCCTCGATAATGAGGAGCTGGATCTGACCATGCGTCACGCGGACTGCGCCTTGCGCCTGCGTCAACCGCAGCAGCCGGACCTGATTCAGCGCCGCCTGTTCACGGTGCATATGCATCTTTACGCATCGGCGGGCTATGTCTCGAAATATGGCAAGCTGAACTCGATCGACGAACTCGACCAGCATCGTATCGTGACATTCGGCGAACCGGCTCCAAGCTATCTGACCGGTTTGAACTGGCTGGAAGTTGCAGGCCGTACCGATGGCAGCACGCGCATCCCGGCTTTGCAGGTGAATAATCTTCTGTCGGTGCGCCGCGCCGTTCAACGTGGCGTCGGCATTGCGGTGTTGCCGGATTATATGGCCGACAAGGAATCCGGTCTGGTGCAGCTCGTGCCGGAACTGGAGGAAATCCCGTCCTTCGATACGTTCTTCTGCTATCCCGAAGCGTTGAAGAATTCCGCGAAGCTGCATGCGTTCAGAGACTTCCTGTTCTCAAAGGCGCGCAACTGGACCTATTGATCGCCATTTTTCATTGATGACAGAAAGGCCGCGCTGGTTTGCCAGCGCGGCCTTTTGGTTTTGAGGTGTCTTGGCTGTGCGCTATTATTTGCGCGGCAGGAGACGCTGCACGTCCTTGGCGGTGTCGGCGAGGACGTCTTCCGGGGTGGCGGACTGTTCGACCAGACGGGAGAGACCGTCAACGATGGTCTGCGTCACCTTCACGCCGTTGGAGCCGGGGAAGGCATACCAAGGCACCATGATCGACATCTGGCTGAGACCGGCCTTGAAGAGCGGGTTTTCTTCATAGAACTTGCCGAGATATTCATCCGACTTGGCGGCCAGATCGTTGTTCGGCACGTAGCCGGTGCCCGGAACCACGACCGAAGCGCCGTAAGGACCGGCGGCGAACTTGGCGAATTTCCACCCGGCATCGACCTTCGACTGGTCTTCGGTGAGGATCACGACCGCATTGCCGCCGGTTGGCAGACGACCCTTTTCCGGGTTGATGAGTGGGATCTTTGCGGTGCGCATATCAAACTTGTCGCCGACATTCTTGATCGTGTTGCGCAATGCGCCGGTGGTCTGGAAGGCAAAGCCCACCTTGCCAGCGGCAAAAGCCTGTTCGCCAGCTGCCTTGGTCAGAACCGGCATACCGCCTTCCTTGACCATGCGGTCAACGAGCTTCAGGGCTGCAAGGCCTTCCGGTCCGTCGAAGGCGACCTTCTTTTCGTCTTCGGTCAGCATGGTGCCGCCCGCGCCGAACAGAAGTGCCGAGAACATCCAGTCGTCGCCCTGCCAGCGGAAGTCGATGCCTTCATTGCCGTTGCCGAGCGCCTTGATCTTGCCGCCGAGCGCGATCACTTCGTCCCAGGTGGTGGGCGGCGTGTCGGGGTTGCCACCAGCGGCACGCACGAGGTCGGCATTGTAGTACATGATCGGGTTGGAGGTTGCGAAAGCAAGGCCAACCTGACGGTCGCCGACGCGGGCAAGCTTGAGGATATGATCGGTGAAGCCCTGCGCTTCCATATCCTTTTCCTTGTCGACCAGCGGCTTCATGTCGACGCCGATATTGCGTTCGGCAAGAACGCGCAGACGGTTGAGGCCGGTGAAGGTGATATCCGGCATTTCCGACGTGCCAGCCTGACGCATGATCGTCTGGATGCCTTCCTCATAGGTGGCGGAAGGGCTGACGAAGTTGATCTTGATGTCCGGATTTTCTTCCATGAACTTCTTGGAGATGTCGGCCATGACATCCTTGAAGAAGCCGGGCATCGGATAATGCACGTTGAGCGTGGTGTCGGCAAAGGCAGGCGAGCCGAGGCCGGTGGCGAGGGTCAGGGTAGCGAGGGCACCAAGTGCGCTTGCAAGGCGTTTCATGATCAACTCCTGTGAGTGGGATAGGCGTAAGAGGTCAGCCTTTGAGGCCGGTAAGGGTGATGCCCTCGATGAAGCGGCGCTGGGCAGCAAGGAATGCCAGCAGCAGGGGCAAGGTGATGATGAGCGTCGCGGCCATCAGTGCGCCGTAGTCGTCACCGGCTTCGGCAGCGCGGAAGTAGAGCAGGCCGAGCGGCGGCGTGGCGCGTTCCATCCCGTTGACGACGATCAGCGGCCAGAACAGGTCGTTCCAGTGTGCAACCACGGAAAAGATGGAAAAAGCGGTGATGGCGGGCCAGGCATTCGGCACGATCACACGCATGACGATGCCTGCTTCCGACATGCCGTCGAGGCGGGCGGCGCTGATGAGATCATCGGGCATGGCGCGGAAGAATTGCAGGAACAGGAATATGCCAAACACCGAGATGAAGAACGGTGCGCTTAGTGCAAAATAGCTGTTCAGCACGCCAAGCTGGTTGAAGCCGACATAGAAGGGCAGCGCGGTTGCGTGGATCGGAACCAGCAGCCCCAGCATGACGAGAACCATCATGGCACGCTGGCCGCGAAAGTTGAGTTTCGCCATGGCATAGGCGCAGGGAATGGCGATCACCACCTGCACCACCAGCACCAGTCCGCAGACGACGACGCCGTTGAATAGCAAAAGCCCCATAGGCACGCGGGTGAGGGCTTTGGTGACATTGTCCCAGAGCGCCCAGTTATGCGGGATCAGCGACAGCGACGACGAGAAAATGTCCTGCTGCGACTTGGCTGCGGTGGACAGCATGAAGATGTAGGGCGCGAGGAAAAGCAGCGCGCCAAAGGAGAGAAGACCGAGGCGAAACGAACGGGCGAGTGACATGGGAGGTCTCCTCAATAATGCGTGCGGCGGTCCAGCACACGGAACTGGAGCAGCATCAGGACAATCAGCACGGCGAGGAAAATCACGGTCATGGCCGAGGCGTAACCGACGCGGAGAAAGACGAAGCCTTCCTGATAGATGGTCCAGAGCAGGACTTCGGTGGCTTTGTTCGGACCGCCTTCGGTGAGCGTCTTCACGGTCTCGAAAACCTTGACGGCATTGATGATGCTGATGGTCGTGACGAACAGCGTCGTCGGTCCGAGCAAGGGCCAGGTGACAAGGCGAAAGCGCTCCCAGCTGCTTTTCACACCGTCCACTTCAGCAGCGGAGTAAAGCTCGCGCGGAATGGCTGTGAGGCCCGCCAGAAACAGCACCATGTTGAAGCCGACGCTTTGCCAGACGCCGATCAGCGCAAGGCTGATCAAAGCCGTGTCGCTGGAGCCAAGCCAGTTCGGACCGGTGATGCCGATCATGCCGAGCAGCGCATTGACGGGGCCAAGCGTGGGATGGAGCAGATATTGCCAGACAGTCGCCATGGCAACGAGCAGCGAGGCAACCGGCAGAAAATACACGGTGCGGAAGAATGACTTTCCGCGCACTTCGCCTTCAATGAGGATCGCAACGCCAAGGCCGAGAAACACTGAAGCCGGTGCGACAATGGCCGTGTAGATTGCTGTGTTCTTCAAGGAAATGAGGAAGGTCCGGTCGCTGAACAGCTCGACATAATTGTCGAGGCCGATGAATTCGAAACCGGCATAGCCAAGCTCGAAATTGGTAAAGCTCCAGAAGACAACAGCCGCGGTCGGCAGAAGGATCAGAAGCACCGTCAGGAGAATGGCTGGGGAGGCGAGTTTCCAGGCCAGTCGCTCTTCGCGCCGTTGCGCGTTTTTGGCGGCAGTGCGGGCGCTGATTGCGCCGGGCCGGGCAAGGGCGATGTCAGACATGAGCCACTGCCTTTTCCACCGGAGCGATGGTCACAACATTCCCGGCGGGCTGGCGCAGGCGTGCGCCGTCATCCCCGAAGAGATAGGCGTTATCTGCATCGAAATGCAGGCCAACCGGCAATCCGGGCGCGATATGGTCAGCCTTGACCGGATCGAGCTTGACGATCAGTTCCTGCACCGAGCCCGGTGCTTTCACATAGACGAGCACTTCGGAACCGAGAAACTCGATGCGTGACACTGTCCCGGTGATTCCGGTCTTGTCATGCGGCAGCAGCCGGAAATGTTCAGGGCGAATGCCGACGCGGATCGTTGTGCCCGCATAGGCAGCGACGTTCTGAAGAATGGGACGGCCAGCGAAATGAACGCTGCCCTGATCGCTGACGAGAGCGTCCAGAATGTTGATGCGTGGCGTGCCAATGAACTGGGCCACTTCGATATGGCGCGGGTCGTTATAGATCGCGGTCGGCGTATCGATTTGCAGCAGCTTGCCGCCCATCATGACGGCCACACGGTCGGCCATGCTGAGCGCTTCGGCCTGATCGTGCGTCACATAGATCGTCGGAACGCCAGCGCGGCGATGCAGATCGACAATCTCGGCGCGGGTATGAACGCGCAGATTGGCATCAAGGTTGGACAGCGGTTCATCCATGAGGAAAACGCCGGGCTGGCGCACGAGCGCACGGGCAAGCGCGACACGCTGGCGCTGGCCGCCCGACATCTGGCCGGGCTTGCGGTCGAGAAGATGATCGATTTTCAGGCTGGCAGCGGTGGTTTTCACCTGTTTCTGGATCGCTGCGCGCTTGGCGCGCTGGCCGGGGACCAGCGGTCCAACGAAGGGCAGGCGTTCAGCCGTGGTCATGTCGCGCATGGCCAGCGGCACGGCGATGTTCTGCGCGGCAGTCAGATGCGGGTACAAGGCATAAGACTGGAAGACCATCGCGATATTGCGGTCGGCTGGATGCGCGCCAGTGATGTCGCGGCCTGCAAGAGAAACATCGCCTTCGTCGGCATGATCAAGACCGGCAAGAATGCGCAAAAGCGTGCTCTTTCCGCAGCCCGACGGGCCGACGAGGGCGATGAATTCGCCCTCCGCCACGTCGATGCTGATGCCGTCCAGAATGCGGTTGCCGCCATAGGACTTTCCGATATCGCGGATGGCCAGCGTGCTCATTGGCTTGCCTCTTCGCTGACCTTCTCGCCGTCGCCGCTATGATGCGGATAGACTTCATGCACCACGTCGTCGATCAAATAAGGCGTCAGTTCTTCAATACGGACGATGGTGCTCGTCGCCGTTTCGCCAAGTTCGTGCACGACAGCGCCGAGAATGCGTTCGCCCGGCAGGTCGCGCTCCATGGCCCCGACGATAAAGGCTGCCGCTGGTCCCCAGATATAGCTGGTACCGAAAGCTTCGCCCGCCCATGCGCGGTGCAGGTGGCCGCTGGCGTGAAGCTGCACGTTATATTGTGCGAAGAGGTCGTAGAGACGCTGGCGCGCAACCGGGCGAATGCCCCAATAGCCGCTGTCGCCTTCTTCGGGATCATCAACAAAGAGCGGCTTATGCGCGAAGACGGCGACGGGCTTGCCGTCTGCGTTTTCCAGTACGTTTTCCAGCCACTGGAACTGTTCTTCCTCTTCCTCACTGCCGGTTCCGATGATCAGGCTGTTGAGGCCGACGATCAGCCATTCACCGAGGTCTTTTGCCCAGCGGTCGGGACCGATATGGCGCTGCCAGCGCGCAAGGCGCTCGGCATTGACCGGCTGGTGGCTTTCCGGCAGATGGCCGATGTCGTGGTTGCCCGGCACGCTGAGAACAGGGGCGGAGAGCCGTTCGAAACAGCTGCGGCAGAATTCGAGATCGGCTTCGATATCGGCGCCGTCAACGGCCAGATCGCCGGTGTGAATGATGAGATCGGGCTTCTGCTGCTCGACCCAGGCCACGAGCGGTTCCCAGTTCGGGTTGAAATGCGTCTTGATCGGGCTGAGATGGGTGTCGGTGATTTGAACGATCCGCATGGGCGCGCTCCCTCGTGGCTTGTGGGATGATCGCAGCGGAGCCGTTCAGAGCACTCCTTAGTCAAATAAGAATATTTGGCGTCGAGATAATGTCTCTTAAACAACACCTTAGAGCACGGTTTGATGTCATCGATCCGAAACGCACTCTAAAGGCTGCGTTTGCCGCTGCTTATACTTATGCAGTGGCTTCTGCCGGCGCTTTTAGGCCTGTTGTGTGACAGTCCTGATGCGCTGCGATGACAGTTGGGTGACATCTTCTGTGGGGAATCAGCGGAAGGTGATTTGCTGATTTTGCAGGCAGTTCGGTTGTATCAATGCCTGTTCCGTAGGCGCTCAAATTTGAGCGCGCGCCGCTTACTGGCGAGCATTTTCATGCTAACTAATTGATTTTAAAATAAATAATATCGCGTTTGAGCTATGCAGTAAACGCATGGCAGCATTGCGCTAAAGTTGCATTGCAAAAATCATGAGCAGGGAGCATATAACAATCATCTCAGCGCCGCGTTTCCTCCTCCCATTTGCGCGGGCTGAGTGTTCCCCTCTGGAGGTTTGCCTCAAAGGCACCTTCAAAACTCAAAGCCAGACATTTGTCTGGCTTTTTTTTTGGCTTTTCGCCTGTTTCTTGGCCGTGATGGCTAACTCGAACAAACTACAAATAGCGGTTACGTGCCAGCTGTCCGTTCTGACAGGTCGCAGACGGCTGCCGTTCTTGGTGGTACGCAATCGAAGCACAGATACGAAAAAGGGGCCCTGAGGCCCCTTTGTCATTCATCGTTTCGAAGTGATTAGCGCAAGCTAGCGCAGAAGCGCTGGATGCGGTTGCAGGCTTCTTCGAGCAGCTCATCGGACGTTGCATAGGAAATGCGGAAGTTCGGTCCGAGGCCGAAGGCCGAACCGTGAACCACGGCAACGCCCTCTGCTTCGAGCAGTTCGGTGACGAAATCTTCGTCGGTTTCGATAACCTTGCCAGCTTCGGTCTTCTTGCCGATCAGGCCAGCGCAGGACGGATAGACATAGAATGCGCCTTCTGGCGTCGGGCACTGGATGCCCTTGGCCTGATTGAGCATCGATACGACCAGATCGCGACGAGCCTGGAAGATTTCCTTGTTCTTCGGGATGAAGTCCTGCGTGCCGTTGAGTGCTTCAACCGCAGCCCACTGGGCAATCGAGCAGGCGCCGGAGGTCTGCTGACCCTGCACCATGTCCATGGCCTTGATAAGCTGCAGCGGGCCAGCGGCGTAACCGATGCGCCAGCCGGTCATGGCATAGGCTTTGGAAACGCCGTTCATGGTGAGCGTGCGATCATAGAGCGACGGCTCGACCTGGGCAGGCGTCGTGAAAACGAAATCGCCATAGACCAGATGCTCATACATGTCGTCGGTCAGGATCCAAACCTGCGGGTGACGCACGAGCACGTCCGTCAGCGCCTTCAGCTCGGCTTCCGTATAGGCAGCGCCCGTCGGGTTGGACGGCGAGTTGAAGATCAGCCACTTGGTCTTCGGCGTGATGGCATTTTCCAGATCGGCAGCGGTCAGTTTGAAATTGTCTTCGATCTTGGTGTTGATGAACACCGGCGTACCGCCGTTGATCGCGACCATTTCCGGATAGCTGACCCAGTAAGGCGCAGGCACGATGACTTCATCGCCGGGGTTCAGCGTGGCCATGAAGGCGTTGAACAGGATCTGCTTGCCGCCCGTGCCGACGATCACCTGATCCGGCGTGTAGTCGAGGCCGTTTTCGCGCTTGAACTTGGCGACGATCGCCTTGCGCAGCTCAGGGATACCGGCAACAGGCGTGTACTTCGTTTCGCCGCGATTGATCGCGTCGATGGCAGCCTGCTTGATGTTGTCCGGTGTGTCGAAATCGGGTTCGCCCGCGCCGAGACCGATCACGTCCTTGCCTTTGGCTTTCAGTTCGCGTGCTTTCTGGCTGACCGCGATGGTCGCAGATGGCTTTACACGGGAAAGGGCGTCGGCGAGAAATGCCATGATAGATCTCCATAGATGGCAGGCTCTGTTAACCGCACTGGGAACGGCGCGGTTTTGCGAATTTTCTATGTCGCATCGGCAGAGGAATCGCAACAGATGGATTGGCATTTCGCCCGTATTTCGGGGTTTTCTCAAAAATGTGTTGCGAAAAGTACCGGATAGATCAGCGTTGCTGACATAATATCTCAATGAAACTGATTGGACAGGCCGTGACGCAGGCAGAGATAGTGCTGCGAAACAGGAGACATCCATGCTGACCATTTACGGACAACCCGATTCAGGAAATTGCTACAAGCCCCGCCTGCTGCTTGCCCTGTTGGGCAAGCCTTTTCGCCACGTGACCGTTTCGTCGCGGGACGGTTCCACACGCCAGCCGGATTATCTGGCCAAGAACCCCAATGGCAAGGTGCCTTTGCTCGAACTGGATGACGGACGCCTGCTGGCGGAATCGAACGCCATGCTTCTTTATCTGGCTGAGGGAACGCCGTTTCTGCCCGCTGACGCCTATGAGCGCGGGCTGGTCTATCAGTGGTTGTTTTTCGAACAGTATAGCCACGAGCCCTTCGTGGCGGTGAGCCGTGCGTTGCGGCTTTATCCGGAACGGGTGCAACTGGCGACGCCGGAACGTCTGGCCTCGTTGCTGGCGGTAACAAGGCGCTTGGTGTCATGGAAACGCAGCTTGAGAAGACGCCCTATCTGGTCGGTGGTGCTTATACGGTCGCCGATATCGCGCTCTATGCCTATACGCATGAGGCGCATCTGGGCGGCTTTGATATGCAGCAATATCCGGCGATCCAGGCCTGGCTCAAGCGCGTTGCTGCGCATCCGGGCCATGTGGCGCTTGACTGGCTGCCTTGAGAATTTTCAAACAGTACAAATGATTAGAGCGCCGATCAGATCGGCGCTCCAATATTTTGAGCCACATTCAGGCAAAGCCGGATGGAACATCCAGCCGCTAAAGGTATTAGGCTGCGACGAGGTTGTCTGCAGACGAACGGCCCGAACGGCGATCCTGCACGATCTCGTAAGAGACCTTCTGACCTTCGTTGAGCGTGGCAAGGCCAGCGCGCTGAACGGCAGAGATGTGAACGAAAATGTCCGTGCCGCCCTGGTCAGGCTGAATGAAGCCGAAACCCTTGGTCGTGTTGAACCACTTAACTGTTCCCGTAGCCATGGGAATGTCCTTTGTAACGATAGTAATTTTTAGTCCGCATGCTCCGCACACGTCCCTGTGGATCGAATTTATGGACAGGAGATCGTCAGGAAGCACGGCAGGCCGCACGGGTCTCAAAGTCACTCGACCGAAAAATCGATTGCCGGACTATATGCGACAAATTTGACCAGCACAAGAGAGCTAGAATGCGTGTCTGGCTGTGATTTTGCTAAAAAAATCGCAGCGTTAACGTCAACGGAAGGTAATTTTTATCTAAAACACCACCTTTTCCGCGATTGCGTGCAGTAACAGTGCTTTGCAGAAAATGTCATGAGCCTCGTATTTAGGGTGTAACCGTTCGACCCTGTCAGAAAGGCGGGCTCGGAAAAGTGGGCTTCTGGAGGGCAGGGTATCGCGTTTCTTTGACTTTTGCGTGATATGCATAACGCGCATGTTGTGAATTGCCCGCGAATTCGTCACAGGGATTCGCGAACGGGCATGTGGTGAGGCAAGATATGACGTCTGAACCGGAACAGAAGCAGCCGAAGCGCAGTGCGCCGAAAAAGAGCCGCAAGCGCGGGAAGTCCCAGCGCACGGGCATCAAAGGCTTGCTCACCCGTCAGCCGGTCCGCGACGGCAACGATCTGTTCTCGCAGCTTTCTATGATGACCGGCGCTTTCTGGAGTTCGCCGGTGCGCACCGCGCTGATTGCGCTTGGAACCGGCATTTTTGTGCTGATCGTGCTGATCGCCATCGGACAGGTTGCGATCAACCGCTGGAACGAGCCGTTCTACGACGCACTGGCGCGCAAGGATTTACAGGCCTTCTTCCATCAGTTGATGGTCTTCTTCGGTATTGCTGGCAGCCTGCTGGTGCTCAATGTCGCGCAGACATGGCTGAACCAGATGTTCAAGCTGAAGATGCGCGAGGGGCTGGCCCGCGATCTGGTCGGTCAATGGCTGGCACCGGGGCGGGCGTTCCGGCTGGCCAATGCAGGCGAAATCGGCATCAATCCAGACCAGCGACTGCATGAAGATGCCCGGCACCTGGCCGAAACCTCCTGCGATCTCGGCATCAATCTGTTGCAATCGACAGTCATTCTGGTGAGTTTCGTCGGCGTGCTCTGGTCGCTGTCGAGCGGCTTCATTTTCCATGTCGGCGGCTACAGCTTCCCGATCCCGGGCTACATGGTCTGGGCGGTGATCATCTATGCTGGCTCCGCATCGTGGCTGACATGGATCGTCGGGCGCAACCTCGTCAATATCAATGCCAACCGCTATGCACGCGAGGCGGATTTCCGTGCCTCGCTGATGCGGGTCAACGAGCATCTGGATGCCGTTACCCTGTCGCGCGGTGAAGCGGACGAACGTCGCCGCCTCGATCTGGATATCGATGCCGTGCTGGCTGCGATCCGCAAGATCGTTTACGCGACCACGCGGTTGACCTGGGTGACTGCCGGTTACGGCTGGCTTACCATCGTCGCACCAATTCTCGTTGCTGCGCCGGTCTATTTTTCCGGAGGACTGACCTTCGGTGGTTTGATGATGGCGGTCGGGGCCTTTACGCAGGTGCACAATTCGCTGCGCTGGTTCGTGGATAATTTTGGCGCTATTGCCGACTGGCGCGCGACGCTGCTTCGTGTCGCCACGTTCCGGCAGGCGATTCTGCGCATGGATGAGCTGGGTCGTCTCGACCGTCAGGTCGATCTGGCCGTCAACGAGGACGACAGAATCAGTCTCGACAACGTGTCGATTGCAGCACCTGATATCTGTTTGCGATTGTCGAAAGGCGCCTTTGCGGTCAAGCCGGGTGAACGGGTGCTGGTGACCGGCGGCACCGAAACCCAACGCACTTTGCTGTTCCGGGCGCTGGGCGGCCTGTGGCCATGGGGCGATGGGCGTATCGGTATGCCAGCCAATGACGGCGTCGCCTTCATGCCGCGCGCGCCCTATTTGCCGCCGGGCACGCTGAAGAGCGTGATCGTATATCCATTTGATCTGAAGAAGTTCGCGTCTGAAGCGCTGGAAGGGGTGTTGCAGCGCGCCGGGCTTGCGCGGCTTATCGGCAGTCTCGATCACGTCACGCGCTGGGAGCGGGTGCTGACCGATGACGAGCGGCAATGTCTCGCCTTCGCCCGACTCATTTTGCAGGAGCCGCAATGGATCATTATTGATGGCGCGCTCGATGGGCTCGACGCCGAGGCTTATGATCGCATTCGGGACATTTTGAACAATGAGCTGAAGCAAGCTGCGGTAATCCACCTAGGCAAGCCACATCTGCATAACGGGCTTTTCTCCCGGCAGGTCAATCTGGAAGAGGATCCCGATGGCAAGCCGCTGGAAATTTCCGCTTTAAAGAGCGCATAGAAAAAGCCGCCGGATCGCTCCGGCGGCTTTTTCTTTGTCTGTACCGCTTATGCGCGGAAGTAATCCTGCAGCGGACGCACTTCCAGCGAACCGGCCTTCAGCGCTGCGATGGCTTCGGCTGCAGCTTCGGCGCCTGACATGGTGGTGTAGTAAGGCAGCTTCTGCATCAGTGTTGCGCGACGGATCGACTTGGAGTCAGATACGGCGCTGGCGCTGTCGGTCGTGTTGAAGACCAGATGGATCTGACGATTGCGGATCGCATCTTCCACATGCGGACGGCCTTCGATGACCTTGTTGATCTTGATCGCTTCGACGCCGTTGTCAGCGAGGAAACGCTGCGTGCCGCCGGTTGCCATGACGCGGAAGCCGAGGCTTGCGAGCTTGCGCACAGGCGCCAGAACGCGTTCCTTGTCTTCGTCGCGCACCGACACGAACACCGTGCCTTCACGCGGCAGTTCCACGCCTGCACCGAGCTGCGCCTTGGCGAAAGCCAGTGCGTAGTCGTAGTCGAGGCCCATGACTTCGCCGGTCGAGCGCATTTCCGGTCCGAGCAGCGTATCGACGCCCGGGAAGCGGGCGAACGGGAATACGGCTTCCTTGACCGCGATATGCGGGCGCGAAGGTGCCTGCGGCTTGCCGCCGTAAGCGCCGAGCGCGTCTTCAAGGCTTTCGCCAGCCATGATGCGGGCAGCAACCTTGGCAATCGGGGTGCCGATGGTCTTGGCAACGAACGGAACCGTACGCGAAGCGCGTGGGTTGACTTCGAGGATGAAGATTTCGCCATCCTTGATCGCGAACTGGACGTTCATCAGGCCGCCGACATTGAGCGCCTTGGCCAGTGCTTCCGTCTGACGTTCGAGTTCGGCAACGGTTTCAGCCGAGAGCGAGTGAACCGGCAGCGAGCAGGCGCTGTCGCCCGAGTGAATGCCGGCTTCTTCGATATGCTCCATGATGCCCGAGACAAAGCTGTCCTTGCCATCGCAAAGGCAGTCGACGTCCACTTCGATAGCCTGGGTAAGGTAAGTATCGAACAGAAGCGGGTTCTTGCCGAGCAGCGTGTTGATCTGGCCGGTCTTGTCGTTTGGATACTTCGCCTTGATGTCTTCCGGGACCAGTTCCGGCACGGTGTCGAGCAGATAGGCCTGCAGCGTGCGCTCGTCATGGATGATCTGCATGGCGCGGCCACCCAGAACATAAGACGGGCGGACGACCAGCGGGAAGCCGAGGTCGGCAGCGACGAGGCGGGCCTGTTCGACCGAATAGGCAATGCCGTTCTTCGGCTGGTTCAGGTCGAGCTTGACCAGAAGCTTCTGGAAGCGGTCGCGATCCTCCGCAAGGTCGATGGCGTCTGGCGAGGTGCCGAGGATCGGGATGCCAGCCTTTTCAAGCGCATTGGCGAGCTTGAGCGGGGTCTGGCCGCCGAACTGGACGATAACGCCGTGCAGTGTGCCCTTTTCCTTTTCGACGCGCAGGATTTCCAGCACGTCTTCCGCCGTCAGGGGCTCGAAATAGAGACGATCCGAAGTGTCATAATCGGTCGAAACCGTTTCCGGGTTGCAGTTGATCATGATGGCTTCGTAATCGGCATCGCCGAGCGCGAAGGCCGCATGGCAGCAGCAATAATCGAACTCGATGCCCTGACCGATACGGTTCGGGCCGCCACCGAGAATGACGACCTTCTTGCGATCCGAAACTTCGGCTTCCGAACGCGGCTGGCCGACGAAAGGCGTTTCATAGGTCGAGTACATGTAAGCGGTCGGCGAAGCGAATTCGGCAGCGCAGGTGTCGATGCGCTTGTAGACCGGATGCACGTCGAGATCGGCGCGCAGCTTGGCCACGTCCGTCGCTTCCTTGTTCGTCAGGCTTGCAAGGCGGGCGTCGGAGAAGCCCATTGCCTTCAGCATGCGCAGGTTTTCTGCGTCCTGCGGCAGGCCATGTTCGCGGATGCGCGCTTCGGTCGAAACGATCGCTTCGATCTGTTCAAGGAACCAAGGGTCAATCTTGGAGGCGTCATGCACCTGCTCGACGGTCAGGCCGAGGCGCATAGCCTGCGCAACCATGCGCAGACGATCCGGCGTCGGCGTGCCGATGGCAGCGCGGATAGCGTTCTTCTCGTCGCCTTCCTCGATGTTGGGAATGGCGATTTCGTCAAGGCCGGTCAGGCCGGTTTCAAGACCGCGCAGCGCTTTCTGCAAGCTTTCCTGGAAGGTACGGCCAATGGCCATCACTTCGCCAACCGACTTCATGGCGGTGGTCAGGATCGGCGAGGAGCCGGGGAACTTTTCGAATGCAAAACGCGGGATCTTGGTGACGACATAGTCGATCGACGGTTCGAACGAGGCTGGCGTTGCGCCGCCGGTGATGTCGTTGTCGAGTTCGTCCAGCGTGTAGCCGACGGCGAGCTTGGCCGCGACCTTGGCAATCGGGAAGCCGGTTGCCTTGGAAGCCAGAGCCGAAGAGCGCGAGACGCGCGGGTTCATTTCGATGACGATCATGCGGCCATTGGCCGGGTTGATCGCGAACTGCACGTTGGAGCCGCCGGTTTCGACGCCGATCTCGCGCAGGACCGCAATCGAGGCGTTACGCATGATCTGGTATTCTTTGTCGGTCAGCGTCAGTGCTGGCGCAACGGTGATCGAGTCGCCGGTGTGCACGCCCATCGGATCGAGATTTTCGATCGAGCAGATGATGATGCAGTTGTCCGCCTTGTCGCGGACGACCTCCATTTCATATTCTTTCCAGCCCAGAACCGACTCTTCAATCAGAACTTCGGTTGTCGGCGATGCGTCCAGACCGCGCTCGATGATTTCGAAGAATTCCTGACGGTTATAGGCAATGCCGCCGCCGGTGCCGCCGAGCGTGAAGCTCGGGCGGATGATGGCCGGAAGGCCAACAAAGTCGAGCGCCTGCGCTGCCTTGGCGAGCGCATGCGTCATGTAGCGCTGCTTGCGGTCAACTTCGCCGAGCTGCCATTCGGTTTCGAGCTTGTCGAGCGCCTTGTCGAGGTCGCTGCCGGTGTATTGGGTCTTGACTTCCGCGCGCTTGGCTTCGTGACGCTTGCGATCCTCGTCCTTGATTTCAGTCGCATTGGCGAGCATGGAATCAGGCGTATCGAGGCCGATCTTTTCCATGGCTTCACGGAACAGCGCGCGATCTTCCGCCTTGTCGATGGCTTCGGCATTGGCGCCGATCATCTCGACATTGTAGCGCTCCAGCACGCCCATGCGGCGCAGCGACAATGCGGTGTTCAGCGCGGTCTGGCCGCCCATGGTCGGGAGCAGCGCGTCCGGGCGCTCCTTGGCGATAATCTTGGCGACGACTTCCGGCGTGATCGGCTCGATATAGGTCGCGTCCGCCAGATCGGGATCGGTCATGATCGTGGCCGGGTTGGAGTTGACGAGGATGATGCGGTAGCCTTCCTCTTTCAACGCCTTACAGGCCTGAGTGCCCGAATAGTCGAACTCGCAAGCCTGGCCGATGACAATGGGGCCCGCGCCGATAATCAGGATCGATTTGATATCTGTACGTTTCGGCATGNNCTTAGCCTGCCAGAAAAGCCCGCACGGTTTTCCGGCGGGTTGGCAGCGTATGAATTCTGTGGGCTAAGCGGGCCTTATAGGCAATGATGACCCAAAGCGGAACCCCACAAATACGCTTATTTCAAAGAAAATGCGGGCATTCACGAAAAATCTTAGCCGAGCGCAGTTTTCTTGTGCGGTGATGCACCGGTGCGGTAACGCTCCAGCGCTGCTTTCTGGCTCGACCGGCTGACCGGGAGCAGTGTTCCGTCGCGTGTTTTGACGCTGAGCGCGCCATTGACGCGCTGCAATTCCTCGACATGAGTGTCTGCCACCCAATGCGAGCGGTGGATCTGTAACCCCGGCGTTTCGCCGATTTCTTTTACTGCATCGGAAAAGCGGATCAGGATGAGTTCCTTGCCCCGGCTGGTGACGACCTGTGTGTAATGATCGTCCGCCGACAGACGCAGCAACGGGCCGCGATTGCCGGGTTGCAGACGATTGAGCAGGGCGGGGGCTTCGGGGCTTTTGTTCGAAACGGTTTCGATGTCTTTGCGAACTGTCAGATAGGCAAGGACACAGAAGAGCGCGCTGAGCGGCAGCGAAACCGCCATGTTGCCGAGGAGCGTTTTGAAGGACGGGGTTCTGATCAAGAAACCGTAGTCGACGAGGCCGACCCAAAGGCCAATGGGAATCGCCGCCAGAAGCGCGCCTGTCATCATGCGCGCAAAGGTGCTGGCGACCCATGGTTTCAGCAAGGAATCCGCCAGAACGGCGAACAAAATGGCGATGGACCAGCCGCCAAACTGGATCAGCAGCCAATAGAAGAAGCGGATGACGACGGGCATCGAACCTGTGCCCAGTGCAGCCGTTATGGTGAAGATCAGCACCACCACAAGAAACGTCATCCAGAGGCGGAGCGCGCGCAAAATGACCGTCATTTCACGAAGCGCGAATTGCACAATGCCGCCAGCCACGAAGTTTTCCTGCATTCCACGTCATTCCAATTGAGCCGAGCGCAGTGTTGTCGAAGGAAGGTCGAAATTCAACCGGAGCATTGCCATGAATTTCGAGCCGCTTCTTCACGCACCGCTTGCCGTCCAGCTACACGTCGCCACTGTCATACCCGCAGCCTTGCTGGGAGCCTTCATTCTCCTGCGCCGCAAGGGCACGCGACTGCACAAATATCTTGGGCGCATCTGGATGGCGTTGATGGTTGTCACCGCGATGACGAGCTTTTTCATACACCAGATCAACCTGTTCTGGGGGTTCAGCCCGATACATATCCTGTCTGTGCTGGTCATCGCCGGATGCATCCGGTCAGTGATCGCCGCGCGTCAGGGCGAGATCGGCCTGCATCGCAAAATCGTGCGACAGGTTTATTTTCTGGGCATTGTCGGGGCTGGGCTCTTTGCCTTCCTGCCGGGGCGCATCATGCATGCGGTTGCATTTCCGGATGCGGGCACTTTCCACCTCGCCACAGGCGCGGCGGTGACTGTCTTGGTCCTGTTCGGCAGCTCATTTCTAAGGCACAAGTTTCGCGCCATCCGATAGGAAAACTCCCGAAAGCAAATATTGCGGGCGAGTCTCCGTTTGTGATGAGGCTTGCCATTTACTTTTTATATTGCGGTGGCAACTCTTTATGCGACAATTATACGAGATTGATTGATGCGCCGCGCAGGGTTGCTGCGGCCGGTGTTGAGGGAGTGGGCGTATGCGCTGGCAAGGTCGTAGGCAGAGTGACAATGTGGAAGACCAGCGTGGCGGCGGTGGCGATTCAGGCGGACAAGGCGGTGGTTTTGGCGGCGGCGGGCCGGGCTTCAAGGTCGTGCGTGGCGGCGGGCTTTCCGGCATTCTCATTCTTGTCGTGATGTTCTTCGTGCTGCGCGCCTTTGGTATTGATCCTATACCGATTCTGTTTGGCGATGGCGGCATGGGCTCGTCCGTGCAGACGCAACAGCAGCAGTCCAGCGGTCGCACGGCTGCCGAGGGCGGGGCAGTCGCCAATGACGAGATGACCCAGTTTGCCCGCACAGTGCTGGCCGAGACCGAAGACGTCTGGAGCGGTATTTTCCAGTCGCGCGGCCAGACCTATACGAAGCCGACCATGGTTCTTTTCACCGGGCAGGTGCGTTCGGCCTGCGGTTTTGCCTCTGCTGCGTCGGGGCCGTTCTACTGCCCCGGCGACCGCAAGCTCTACATCGACCTGAGCTTCTATGACGAACTGGCGAATCGTTTCGGCGCGTCGGGTAACTTTGCGCAGGCCTATGTGCTGGCGCATGAAGTCGGGCATCATGTGCAGAACCTGCTCGGCATTCTCCCGAAGTTCAACCAGATGCGCCAGCAGATGAACGAAGTGCAGGCCAACCAGATGTCGGTTCGCGTCGAGCTTCAGGCCGACTGCTTTGCCGGTATCTGGGGTTATTACACCCAGCAGAAGGGTATTCTGGAAGCGGGCGATCTTGAAGATGCGCTCAATGCTGCCCACCAGATCGGTGACGACACGTTGCAGCGTCGCAGTCAGGGTTACGTCGTGCCGGAAAGCTTCAACCATGGCACATCGGCACAGCGCGCCAAGTGGTTCAAGCGCGGCTTCGATACGGGAAAGCTCGAATCCTGCGATACATTTAGCGGCGACATCTAAGCCGCTCTGATCACTTCATAAAAGGCGGCTTCGGCCGCCTTTTTCTATGCAAGCCATGCGATGGTTCGAATCATTTTCGTCGACCCGTATCAAGCAGGCTTGTCGTAGAATAATTTTCCCTATAAAGGTTTCGCGTCGGCGCGGCCCTTATCCAAATCATGCGTGACGCTCAACTTTGAGCGGCGATGACGCGCGATCCTTTCCAACAATCAAAACATGATGCTTCCTGCGGCAAATCCGCGTGAGCATATTCAGGTGTTCCAATGCTTGACCCCAAATTCGTAAGGCGGGGCCTTTGGCTGGTCTTCATGACGCTGTTTCTCGATATTATCGGGATCGCGATCATCATGCCGGTTCTGCCGGCCTATCTGGAAGAACTGACCGGCGCGGATGTCAGCACGGCTGCTGTCGACGGCGGCTGGCTGCTGCTAGTTTATGCGGCGATGCAGTTTCTGTTCGCGCCGTTGATCGGTAATCTCAGCGACCGTTTCGGCCGGCGGCCGGTTCTGCTGGCCTCCATTCTGACATTTGCGATCGACAATCTCATCTGCGCGCTCGCAACCTCATTCTGGATGCTGTTCGTTGGCCGTGTGCTGGCGGGCATCAGCGGTGCAAGTTTTGCGACGGCATCCGCTTATATTGCGGATGTCAGCGATGACGGCAATCGCGCACGCAATTTCGGCCTGATTGGCATTGCCTTCGGCGTTGGCTTTGCGCTCGGCCCGGTGCTGGGCGGTCTTCTGGGTGAATTCGGCCCCCGTGTTCCATTCTACGGCGCGGCGTTGCTGTCTTTCATCAATTTCGTGCTGGCATACTTCCTGCTGCCGGAAACGCTGTCCCTGCAAAACAGGCGCAGTTTCCAGATCGGACGTGCCAATCCGCTCGGCGCGCTCAAGCAGCTGCGCAGCTATCCCGGCATCGGCTGGGTGATGGCGGTCTTCTTCCTGTACTGGCTGGCCCATGCGGTCTATCCGTCGGTCTGGGCCTTTGTCGGCGCCTACCGCTATAACTGGAACGAGGCCCAGATCGGCCTGTCGCTTGGCATGTTCGGTATCGGTACTGCGTTTGTCATGGCGGTGGTGCTACCGCGTGCACTGCCTATTCTGGGTGAGCGGCGCACGGCCATCACCGGCGTGTTCTTTTCTTGTCTTGGTATGATTGGTTATGCCATCGCCTGGGAAGGCTGGATGGTCTATGCGGTCATCCTGATGACGGCGCTGGAAGGCTTTGCTGATCCGCCGCTGCGCAGTATCGCTGCGAGCAAAGTGCCGCCGTCCGCACAAGGCGAGTTGCAGGGCGCGCTGACCAGCGTTTCGAGCATCACGACGATTATCGGTCCGCTTCTTTTCACGCAGCTCTTCAGTCATTTTACCGGAACAAACGCGCCGTTTGATTTTGCCGGTATGCCCTATGCGGTTGGGGCAGGGCTGATCTTCATCGCGCTGGTCGTGGTGGTGGCGCGGGTTCATCCCAAGCCAAAGCCGAAGATAGCGGATGTTTAAAGGCTATAAATGCACATCAAAAAAGCCGGGGTGTTTGCCCCGGCTTTTTATTTGCTAACAATGTGTGAACCGCAAAATCTCAGATTTAGATTCACGCAGCCTGTTCGCGTTCCGGCAAAAGGGCTTCGCCCTTCTTCTCACGGATGAGATTGATGAACCGGCGGAAGAGGTAGTGCGAATCCTGCGGGCCGGGCGAAGCTTCCGGATGGTGCTGGACGGAGAAGACCGGCTTGCCGATGACGCGCAGACCGCAATTGGTGCCGTCGAAAAGCGAGACGTGGGTTTCTTCAACATTGTCCGGCAGCGATTCAGAATCGACCGCAAAGCCGTGGTTCATGGAAACGATTTCCACCTTGCCGGTCGTGTAATCCTTGACCGGATGGTTTGCGCCGTGATGGCCCTGATGCATCTTCTCGGTGCGGCCACCGAGTGCCAGCGCCAGCATCTGGTGTCCAAGGCAGATGCCGAAAACCGGCAGTCCGCTGTCAACCAGCTTGGCAATGGTCGGCACGGCATATGCGCCGGTGGCTGCCGGATCGCCGGGGCCGTTCGACAGGAATACGCCGTCGGGATTGTAGGCCAGCACGTCATCGGCGGTTGCCGTTGCGGGCAGAACCGTAACCTTTGCGCCAAGGCCTGCAAGCAGGCGCAGAATGTTGCGCTTCACGCCGAAATCGAGCGCGACCACATGATATTGCGGGTTGTTCAGTTCGCCGAAGCTTTCGCCCTTGATCCAGGGCGTTTCGTTCCAGACCTGGCTCTGGCCGATGGTGACATCCTCGGCGAGATCGAGATTTTCCAGACCGCTCCAGCCGGCAGCGCGGGCCTTCAAGGCGTCGATGTCGAACTTGCCGTTCGGGTCATGCGCGATGACAGCATTCTGCGCGCCGCGTTCGCGGATCAGTGCGGTGAGGGCGCGGGTGTCGATGCCTGCAAGCGCGATGACGCCGCGTGCCTTCAGCCATGCGTCGAGGTCTTCGCTGGAGCGATAATTGGACGGTGCGGTGATATCGGCCTTGAAGATTGCGCCGACTGCGCCGTGGCGATTGGCTGGCGTCAGGTCTTCGATATCTTCGACATTGGTGCCGACATTGCCGATATGCGGGAAGGTGAAGGTGACGATCTGTCCGGCATAGGACGGATCGGTCAGGATTTCTTCGTAACCGGTGAGCGCCGTGTTGAAGACAACTTCTGCTTCGATTGCGCCGGTCGCGCCGAGGCCCTTGCCTTCGATCACGGTGCCGTCAGCAAGAACCAGAACGGCGGTTCGCTTTTCGGTTGTCCAGGGTGCGGTTTTCGGGGTCGTTTCGGTCATATGTGCACTCCTGTTTAACTTGCAGCACTTAAATCCGTGCCACGTTTAATGTTTTAGCTTTTCCGTACAGGCTCATGTTCCATCCTTCCAGCTTCACCCTGTTACCGGGCGAATGGCTTGAAAGACGGAGCGTCAATGGTCATATACGCGCCAACAGGCGACGGGGTCATATATGCGCCAAAAGGCAGCGGGGATTTCAAATCTCCCACTGCGAGCATGTACCGATGTCCTGCTAAGCCTTGATCAATAGAGAAACTTGATCGCCGGGTCAATCGTCCGAGCGTGCTCATTCGGGAAATAATCGCGATAATTATCGCATTATTGTTCTTCGGGCGGGTAGTTCGGACAGCTCGTGACAGCGCGCGATTGCTTTATGGGTCACGTTGCGAGTAAGAAGAAACAAACACCGTCAGGAGACATTCGATGCTTCGCCAGGAGATTTCCCAGGCCCTCACAACCGCGCTTAAGGCGCAGGAAAAGCGCCGCACGTCGACGCTGCGCCTTATTCTGGCTGCCGTGAAGGACCGCGATATCGCCAACCGTTCCGCAGGCAAGGACCCGGTCGGAGACGAGGAATTGCTGGGTATTCTCGGCAAGATGGTCAAGCAGCGCGAAGAATCGGCACGCATCTATGAAGAAGGCAGCCGCATCGAGCTGGCCGACGCCGAGCGCGAGGAAATTGTCATTATCTCCGAGTTTCTGCCGCAGCAGATGACTGAGGAAGAAGTGAAGAAGGCTTGCGAGGATGTCATCGCCGAAATCGGTGCGCAGGGTCTGCGCGATATGGGCAAGTGCATGGCCATCCTGAAAGAGCGCTATGCAGGCAAGATGGATTTCACCAAGGCAAGCGCGCTGGTGAAGTCGCTTCTGCAGTAATCCCTGCTCTGACACGAAATGAAGAAGGCCCCGTCAAAAGCGGGGCCTTCTTGTTTCACCGGCCATGCAGATGTTATGCCGGGCAATCGAAATCAGTCAGTGAGATCGCTTGTCATGACTACTGCTCTGCTCATCATTGATGTTCAAAAGGATATTGTGGCCGGGATAGGCACGCCTGAGCGTCAGCCTGTGATTGACCGCGCTCTGGATGATGTTGTCGTCCGATTGAGCGCCGTGAAGGCAAGGGCACATGCTGCCGGGATTCCGGTTATCCTCGTGCAGCACGACGGCGGACCGGGGGATGTGCTCGAAAAGGGCACGCAGGGTTGGGCGATCCGGGACGAGCTTTCACCTCAGGCAAACGACATCGTGGTTGAAAAGACCAGTTGCGATTCATTTCACGAAACTGAGCTTCAGGACCGACTGCATGAGCTGGCGATCACCCATCTGGTTATCGGCGGTTGCCAGACGGAGTACTGCGTCGACACGGCGGTGCGCCACGCAATATCGCTCGGCTATGATGTGACATTAATTGCCGATGGGCACACGACTGGCGATACGGCGAGCTTGCAGTTCGCCGACATCGTGGCCCATCACAATGAGACGCTTAACGGGTTCCGGGCAGGAAGCACCCGTGGCCGAACCGCCAACGCCGCAGATATAACGTTTTAACCGCGTTAGCTCTGCTTGACGGTCTTGAGGCGCGTTTCGCTCAGGAGGCCCTGTTCTTCCAAAACCGGATAGGCCATGGAAGCCAGAAGCGAATTGATCTGCTTCAGATCGCGGATCGTATCGAGATGGATGGTGCTGGTCTCGATACTGCGGGTTGATCCTTCGCGCAGACGCGAGAAGTGGCGCAGACTTGTCTGCTTCTCCAATTCGCGCAGGCGGTCTTTTTCCTGAACGAGCTGGCGTGCCGTGCGCCCATCACGCGAGACGACCACGTTGAAGGCCAGATGCGCATTGGCCAGAACCATCGCGTGGAAGTGGCTGAGTTCCTCCCAGCCTTCTTCTGTGAATTCCAGCTTGTGATCCATCTTCTTCTGCACCTGCGCCAGCATGTTGCGCACGATGATGTCGCCCACCTGCTCGAGCTTCACGCAAGCGCCGAGCAGTTCCTGCATCCGCAGGGCTTCGAATTCGCTCAGATCCTGCGAGGCAAGCCGGGTGAGGTAAAGCTTGATCGCCGCATGCTTCTTGTCCACGCGGTCATCGAGAGCGGCCAGTTCGTTGATACGGGCCTGATCCGGCTTTTCATAGAGATCGATGATGCGGCGCAGCATGACTTCGACCGTATCGCAAACGCCCACCACTTCGCGGGTGGCATTGGCCAGCGCTTGCGACGGGCGGTTAAGCACGCCCGTATCAAGGGCGCTATATTCTTCCATTTCCAGCGGCTGTGCCGGTGCCGGGGTCTTGTCTGCATTGATCTTGACGAGCGCCTCGGTGGTGCGCAGCACCAGCCCGGAAAGCGGGATGCCCGCCAGCATGACGATCACGTTGAACAGAATATGCGCGTTGACCACCTGCGATACGGGATCGGCGCCAAGGAACGCAATGGACGGCTTGAAGGTCTCGTAGAGCACCAGCATGACCAGCGAGCCTGCGCCGCGCATCAGGAGATTGCCGAGCGGCACAACGCGGGTTTCAGGCGGGGCATTGCGGGTGAGGATCGGCGCGATGATCGAGGAGCCGAGATTGACGCCGAGCACCATGACCACGGCCAGTTCCGGATGGATAAGACCGCGCGATGCGAATGTCGTCAGCAGAATGACGGCTGCAACGCTGGAATGGAACAGCCATGTCATCAGTGCGGCCAGCAGATAGGTGGTGATTGGATCGCTCGACAGATAGTCGACGATTACCGGCAGAAGTTCGCTCTGGCGCAATGGTTCAGTGGCCTGACCGGTCATTTCCAGCGACATGATCAAGAGGCCTATGCCCACGAGAATGCGCCCGATCTGCCGCCAGTCGCGGCGCTCGGTGGTCATGAAAATGCCGGTGCCGATCACAAGGCAGAGCGGAACGAGAATGGTCAGGTCATAGCTCAGGATTTTGACGACCAGAGCCGAGCCTAGTTCACCGCCGCGCACGGCCATCAGGCCTGCGACACCGCTGACGAAACCCGATCCCACGAAGGAGCCGACCAGCAGCGTCACAGCGGTAGAGCTTTGCAGGGCAACAGCAAGCACCAGACCGAAGGCGACCGATAAAAGCGGGTTCTGCATCTGGTTGCGCAAGCGTCTGCGCAGGCGGTCGCCATAGGCGCGCTCTACCCCGGTTCGCACCATGCGGGTGGCCCATAGGAGGAGGGCGACTGCGCCAGCAAGGTGCAAAAGGACCAATGAACCATTCACGGCGAAATCCCTTCGGGTTGGAGGTTGGTGTTGAAAGCTAGAATTATCTTCATAAAACGAAGAAAATATGTTCCGGCTAACGAAATATCCAAGAGATATGGGCTTATTCGCGCCTAAAATCAACAGCTCTTAATCGAATGTGAAAGTTATATGACAGTTTTGTGACAGAGGCATGGTTGTGAAACTCCCGTCAAACAGTCCGGGCAGAAGGCTGTGATTAGCGGGGAGGGTGAAGCAAGTGCGATGGACGCCGGGGTTGGTGGTGCTTATATGTAGAACCTGTTTGCAAACACCGAAGACATCGCCGTGCCTGGAACCCTCTGGTTCACGGGCCTATCGATGTTCAGGATCGATCTGGAAGTGACACCCGCAATGCGTTTCCCACCCTCCTTTCTTGATGAGATCAGAGATCGCGTGCCGATCTCGACGCTGATCGGAGCGCGGGTTTCGTTCGACCGGAAAAAGAGCAATCCGCCGAAGGGTGATTTCTGGGCTTGTTGTCCCTTCCACGGCGAAAATACGCCGAGCTTCCACTGCGAGGATCGCAAGGGGCGTTATCACTGTTTCGGTTGCGGCGTGACGGGCGATCACTTCAAGTTTCTGACCGAACTCGAAGGCTTGAGCTTTCCCGAAGCTGTGGAGCGCGTGGCCGATATGGCGGGCGTGCCGATGCCAGCGCGCGATCCTGAAATGGAAAAACGCGAGGCGCAGCGCGCAACCCTTTACGACGTCATGGAACTGGCGACGCAGTTCTTTGAGGCGCAGTTACAGAGTGCAGCCGGTGCCAAGGCGCGCGCCTATCTGCGCGACCGTGGGCTTTCAAGCGCGACGCAGCAGGCGTTCCGCATGGGTTATGCGCCGGAATCGCGTAATGCCCTGAAAGAGTTTCTGGCCAGCAAGGGCGTCACGCGCGAGCAGTTCGAAGCTTGCGGTCTTGTGGTGCATGAAGGTGTTCCCGTTTCCTATGACCGCTTCCGCGACCGCGTCATGTTCCCGATTGAAGATCTGCGCGGGCGCATCATCGCTTTTGGTGGTCGCGCGCTTTCTGCGGATGCACCTGCCAAATATCTGAACTCGCCGGAAACCGAGCTCTTCCACAAGGGGCGAGTGCTTTATAACGGCCTGCGCGCTCGCAAAGCCTGTCAGCCGCAAAATGGCGAACCGGCCAAGCCGATCATCGCTGTCGAAGGCTATATGGATGTGATCGCGCTGGCGCAGGCGGGCATTCATCATGTCGTGGCGCCGCTCGGTACGGCGCTGACCGAAGAGCAGCTCGAACTTCTCTGGCGCATCAGTCCGGAGCCTGTCCTGTGCTTCGATGGTGACGGCGCTGGACTTCGCGCCGCCTATCGTGCCGCTGATCTCGGTCTGCCAACCTTGCAACCCGGCAAGTCGCTGCGCTTTGCGCTTTTGCCGGAAGGGCAGGACCCGGACGATCTGGTCAAGGCGGAAGGTCCGGCGGCGTTTCATGCCGTTCTGCGCGACGCCAGACCGCTTGTCGACATGATCTGGACACGCGAAACCATTGGCGGTGTGTTCGACACGCCGGAACGACGCGCCGAACTGGAAGCGCGTCTGCGCGAAATCACCAGCCGCATCGCCAATGAAGATATTCGCCGCCATTACGGTCAGGATATGCGCGAACGCGCTCAGGCGTTTTTCGGGCAGGGGCGGCAGCAGGGGGGGCAGCGCAATGGGTCGTTCAACCGGCGCAACGACAACGGGCGCGGACGCGGCGGCCCCGGCATGGGCGGCGGTGGACGTCTTGCAATCTCCGACAGCCTCGTTCGCTCCACGCTGGTCAAGGGCGGGCGTCCGGGCGCGGGTACCCATGCACCCTTGCGGGAAACAGCAATCGTGCTGACACTCCTCAATCATCCGCGTCTGATCGAGGAAGATTTTGAAAAGATTGCCGGGCTTGATCTGGCGCATGATGCGTTGAAGACGCTTCATCTCGCCATGCTGGATGTTCTGGCTTCTGACCACGTGGATAATGGCGACGCCATGCGTCACGCGCTGGTCAATGCCGGGCATCGCGATCTGATCGAAACGCTGGAACAAGTGGTAAAGGGTGCAAGGCTCTGGACCGCAACCGCACTGGCGGCGGAAGACGATGCACGCGAAGCACTGCGTCAGGCGCTTCACTTGCATCAGCGCGCCCGCACACTACATAAGGAGCTGCGAGCCGTTGAGGCCGCACTGGAAACCGATGAGACGGGCGAACTTTATGCGCGCCTCATTGATATACAAAATCAGATTTTAAAGGCAGATGCGACCGAAGCCCTGATCGACGGGTTCGGTCTGTCGTCTGGCCGCTCACCCGGCGGCTTCTGATTCGGCAAGCCGAATCACTTTATTGAAAAGTGCCGGGAATACGGGGTTGCAGACGGCTAATGGCGCTCTAATTAGCCCGCGGATAGGCCGCGACAACAAATGATTCGCTTTTTGAGGGCGAATCAGGTGAGTCGCTCTTGACGTATGGCGTAAATGACGGAATCACGACAGTTCGAACAAGGATAGAACGGATACCGATGATGTTCCGACACCTCTGCTCCGGGTGAAGCGAGATGCGGAACAAGGGCAAAAAACCGTTGCGATGACGTGATGTCACCGGATCTGCCCACAGAAAATCGATCACGATGGAGCCTGATACCGAGGGCAGGGTTAATCCGCCATTAACGGCAAATCAGCTACTCGCAGAATCAACCGGCGGCTTGCAGTCTCGCAAAACCGTTCGGACACTCTATATATCTTAAAAGCGACCGGGGTCGCCTGGAGAAGAACATATGGCAACGAAGGTTAAGGAAAACGAAGAAGCCGAAGTCGAGCGCGAAGGTGCTGCCGACGGTCCGCTTCTCGACCTTTCTGACGATGCTGTCAAGAAGATGATCAAGGTCGCGAAGAAGCGTGGCTATGTGACCATGGACGAGCTGAACGCCGTTCTTCCTTCCGAGGAAGTGACGTCGGAACAGATCGAAGACACCATGGCCATGCTTTCCGACATGGGCATCAACGTCGTTGAAGACGACGAGCAAGACAACGATCGCGAAGAAAACAACAACGACGACGACGCGGAAGAAGGCGGCGATCTGGTCGAGACCGGCGGCACTGCCGTCGCCACCACGACGACCAAGAAAGAGCCGACCGACCGTACCGACGATCCCGTGCGCATGTATCTGCGCGAAATGGGTTCGGTGGAGCTTCTGTCGCGCGAAGGCGAAATCGCCATCGCAAAGCGCATCGAAGCCGGTCGCGAAACGATGATTGCCGGGCTGTGCGAAAGCCCGCTGACCTTCCAGGCCATCATCATCTGGCGCGATCAGCTGAACGAATCCAACATTCTCCTGCGCGAAATCATCGACCTCGAAACCACCTATGCCGGTCCGGAAGCCAAACAGGCGCCGGTAATCGAGCGTGTGGAAGAAGAACGTCCGCGCGACGACAAGCCTGCGCGCCGTTCGCGTGATGACGACGACATCACCAATGTCGGCGGCGACATGCCGGTGGAAGAGGAAGAAGAGGACGAAGACGAAGCCAACCTGTCGCTGGCGGCTATGGAAGCCGAACTGCGCCCGCAGGTCATGGAAACGCTCGACCTCATCGCCGATACCTATAAGAAGCTGCGCAAGCTGCAGGACCAGCAGGTTGAGGGCCGTCTGGCCGCGACCGGCGAACTCTCCTCCAGCCAGGAACGCCGCTATAAGGAACTGAAAGACGAGCTGATCACTGCCGTGAAGTCGCTCTCTCTCAACCAGAACCGTATCGAACAGCTGGTCGAACAGCTTTACGATATCAACAAGCGTTTGGTTCAGAACGAAGGCAAGCTTCTGCGTCTGGCTGAATCCTTCGGCGTGCGTCGCGATGAGTTCCTCAAGGAATATCAGGGCCACGAACTCGATCCGAACTGGGTTGAGCGCGTTGGTCTGCTGTCGGCCCGCGGCTGGAAGGATTTCGCCACCAAGGAAGTGGGCACGATTGCCCGCCTGCGCAGCGAAATTCAGAACCTCGCCACTGAAACCGCGATTTCGATCGGCGAATTCCGTCGCATCGTCAATCAGGTGCAGAAGGGCGAACGTGAAGCCAGCATCGCCAAGAAGGAAATGGTCGAGGCCAATCTGCGTCTCGTGATTTCCATTGCCAAGAAGTACACGAACCGTGGTCTTCAGTTCCTCGATCTCATTCAGGAAGGCAATATCGGCCTCATGAAGGCGGTCGACAAGTTCGAATACCGTCGTGGTTACAAGTTCTCGACCTATGCCACCTGGTGGATTCGTCAGGCGATCACCCGTTCGATTGCCGATCAGGCGCGCACCATCCGTATTCCGGTGCACATGATCGAAACGATCAACAAGATCGTCCGCACGTCGCGCCAGATGCTGCACGAAATCGGTCGCGAGCCAACGCCGGAAGAACTGGCCGAAAAGCTCGCAATGCCGCTCGAAAAAGTGCGCAAGGTGCTGAAGATCGCCAAGGAGCCGATCTCTCTCGAAACGCCGGTCGGCGATGAGGAAGATTCACATCTGGGCGATTTCATCGAGGACAAGAACGCGCTGCTGCCGATCGACGCCGCCATTCAGGCGAACCTGCGCGATACGACGACGCGTGTTCTGGCTTCGCTGACGCCACGTGAAGAACGCGTTCTGCGCATGCGCTTCGGTATCGGTATGAACACCGACCACACGCTCGAAGAAGTCGGTCAGCAGTTCTCGGTTACCCGCGAACGTATCCGTCAGATCGAAGCGAAGGCACTGCGCAAGCTCAAGCATCCGAGCCGTTCGCGCAAGCTGCGTTCGTTCCTCGATTCTTAAAAAAGGGGAGCACCATGTCGTTTTTGAAGCGCCTGTTCGGCGGCGGTGGCGAAGCTGCTGAGAAATCAGCGGAGCCGAAAGAGGCCGGTCGCACCGAGCACAAGGATTTTCTGATCGTCGCCACGCCTTACAGCGAGGGCGGTCAGTATCAGGTGTGCGGTGTGATCTCTAAAACGATCAATGGTGAGCTGAAGGAATATCGCTTCGTTCGCGCCGACCGTTGCCCCGGTATCGAGGATGCCGCCAGCATTGCGCTGAACAAGGGTCGCCAGATCGTTGACGAGCAGGGCGAGCATATCTTCCGCTAATTGTCTCCATTTCAAATGAAAGCGCCGCGCATGGACCCATGCGCGGCGCTTTTTATTGGTTTGTCCCGATGATCAGATCAGTGCGGGTGGCACACAAAGGCAACCATTTTGCGCACGATTGGCAGAAGCATCAGCAGAACCGGGAAAGCCACGATCCACGAAACCACCCATGAGCTCATCCAGTTGGATGCAAGTTCGGGATGGGCAAAGCCGAGGGTTTTTGCCGTGGCGATGAGGGAGACCACGAGCGTCATCAGCATCGAAAGAATGAGCGGCATGACGATGGAAGCGTAACGCGCTGGCAGCTTCCTGCGACGCGGCGTGTCAGAATTTGACATAATAGTACCTGAAATTCAGAGCGGAAAGCGGAAGACAACGATCAGTGCATCGGCGGCCGTTTCCGGTCGGTTGATGCGTTGCCTGACGTTAGACGCTTACGATCATTGGGATGACCCTTGTGACTTAGCCCACGCAGGCGGGGCTTTCAATAGTCAATTAGCAGTACTCATCAGCTGCAGTCAGGGCGGCGATTTGTCCACGCCATTCCCGACATAATTCCGTTATAGGCTCAATCATGACCGACAAACCCTTCTGGAAAACCAAAAAGCTCAATCAGCTGACCCGCAGCGAGTGGGAAAGCCTGTGCGACGGATGTGGCCAGTGCTGTCTGCATAAGTTGCTGGACGATGATACCGACGAGATTTACTGGACGAGCGTGGCCTGCACGCTGCTCAACCCTGAAACCTGTCAGTGCCGTGATTATCCGAACCGTAGAGCCACCGTGCCGGATTGTGTATTCCTGACGCCAAAAATCGTCGATGAAGTGAACTGGCTGCCGATGACCTGCGCCTATCGCCTCGTTGCCGAAGGCTCCGACCTTTATTGGTGGCACCCGCTGGTTTCCGGTTCGCGGGACACTGTGCATGAGGCGGGGATTTCCGTGCGCGGCAAGGTAACTGCTTTCGATCATGACATGGAAGACGAAGAAGATTATCTCGATCACATGGTCATGCCTGATCGAGACGCGCTCTAATTTATAACATTGCTTAAATTTAATTATTTGGCTCAAAGAGAAAGAATATTTTTCTATTTCTCTTAATTGTTTGAATTTCATGTCTTTTTTAGAGTGCCTTCCGCGCGCGGCGTCTTTGCTGAATGGCAGATGAACGGCAGCTTTCTTTTTCGTTCATCTTCCGGGGGCTAATGATCGGGTGTCTCAGGCGGAGGGCCTGACACTCAATTGGAAGAGGTTCAACATGTCCGCTATTTCGCTCAAGTCGTTTGCCGTTACCGCTGCACTCGGTCTTGCCGCCGTCTTTACGGTCGGCGCATCGGCGAATGCCGCGTCTCCGATGACGGCACCGGCTGTCAGCACCGCAGCGCATGGAGCTGTTGTTAATGTCGATTATCGCGGTCGCCCGCATCATGGACGCCCGGTCTATCGCGGCCCTGCTTGCTCGGTTGAAGCCGCCAAGATGAAGGCAAATCGCATGGGCATTCGCAATGCGCGTGTCGTGTATCGCGGCAAATCCGTTCAGGTGCGCGGCTATCGTCATGGCCGTCCGAGCGGCGTCGTATTCGCCAATGCACGCGGCTGCCCGATCATCCGCTAATCGAACGGAATGAACAAAAGCCGGGCTGACCCACTCAGCCCGGCTTTTTTATGTCGGAAACAGTCGAATAAAAAAGGGGCGCAGTGCGCCCCTTTTCGCTGAACTTAGCCTGCCGCTATTCCTTGATCTCGAAGACGACATTGACCGAAACGTTAAAGCTGTTTTCGCCGGCTGCGACAGGAACGGAGTCCTCCGGAGCCGCGGCAGCCATTGTCTTGAACTGGCCGCGTGCGATTGGCATCGGCATGGGTGGACGGCCCTGTTCGGTGATTTCAATGACGCGTCCAAGACCGACGCCAGCAGCATCGGCAAGCGTCTTCGCCTTGGCGACAGCATCGGCCACAGCGCGTTTGCGGGCTTCATTGATGGTCGCGGACGGGTTGTCGTTGACGAAGTTCAGATCGCCGCCCTGATTGACGCCGAGCGTGATCGACTGATCGAGCACTTCACCGACCTTGGCAAGATCGCGGACGCGCACGGTCAGGCTGTTGGAAACCGCATAGCTTGTGATGCTCGGCTCCTTGAGGCCGTTTTTGTCATCAGGATACACATAACGCGGCTGAATATTGATGCCGCCGGTCTGAAGATCGCGTTCCTCGATGCCAGCCTTTTTCATGGCGTCCAGAACCTTGGTCATGGCCTCGTTATTGGCAGTCATGGCTTCGCGTGCGGTCTGGGCTTCGCGCAGAACGGTGAGATTGAGAATCGCCATGTCAGGTGCGGCAGTCGTGGTGCCTTCACCGGTCACGGCAATGCGCGCAGGCTGTCTCGACATCTGGTTCTCCTGGGCTGCGGCGGGCAGGGCCAGGGCGCCTGCGAGCATGATTGCCGAAAAAGAGGCTGCGATAAGAGTGGTAGCGCGGTTTTTCATGAAATCTCCTGTAGAGAATGTTGAGGCAGCTTATTGTGAGCGCTCCGATTTGGACGGTTCGCTTTGTTGTTGAAATCGTTTGTTTCTTAAGTTCCCTCTCATGCGCGTCGCCATGATATAAGAATAGAAATGCCGATTTAATGCAACCGAGAGCTTCGAATCCTGACCGTCGTGGCTTCTGACGCAATGCATCGCAATCGAATATGTGCGCATTAGGGCGACTGACAGATTTGACAGTTGTATCTTCCGTTTCTTTAGGGTAGGTCCAGTGTTGCGTGGGGCCTGTAGCTCAATTGGTTAGAGCCGGCGGCTCATAACCGCTTGGTTGGGGGTTCGAGTCCCTCCGGGCCCACCATTTCCTTTAAAAGCAAAGACTTAGACCTTGGATTTCACAGGTGGAACATCCAAGGGAGACACGGATTGTTCAATCCGTCCTATCTAACTAAGTCCAGAAACGGCGTGTTCTACTTCCGTTGGCCGATTCCCAAAGAGCTGCACCCTGCTAGAAAGCCCTCAACGCTGAAGTTGTCGCTATCCACACGCGAGCCACGCAAAGCATTGCGTTTATCACGTTATCTGAGCCAGATAGGCGAACGGCTGAATGAGAATGGAATTGCGTATAAGATGCGGTACGAGGAACTAAGAACGGTACTGATCGAACATTTCCGGCAGATGCTTGCTGAGGCGAAAGCCAAGATGAACGATACTGGTCCGCTTAGTGAACTGGATAAACAGATTTACAAGAGCAGCAAGAGTGTCGCCAAGCATGCACGGGACACAGATGCGCCACTCTCTCTTGTACAATCGGACGACAATCTTCTTGCGCGGTTCATCGATAAGTACAGTCTCGACATTCAGAAAGATAGTTCGGAATACCGCTGGTTAGGACGAGAAATGAAGCTCTCGTACTATGGTTATGTCAAAGCGGTTCTTGCTCATGATAAGTCATTGGGACGGTACGAGTTTGACGAACGACCAGCAACTATCGCTCCTATTGCTACGGTAATGAGTATGCCGGGAATGTCCATTGCCGATGTTGCCTCCGCTTACAGCAAGGAAAGGCAGCGCGGGAATGCATGGGCAGCAAAAACAGTTATTGAGAAGGCTGCCCATATAAAGTTGCTAGGAGAAATCCTCGGTAACGACACTGATGTACGAACCTTGATGGCTATGGATGCGAAGCGGGTCAAAGATACGTTGCTTGCCTATCCGCGAAACCGCTCCAAGAACCCGATGACGCGGGATAAACCGTTGGCCGATGTCCTTGCTCTGCCAAATGTCGAAACCATACAAGTTGCGACGATCAATAAGTACCTTCAAACCTATAATGAATTGTTCGACTGGGCAAAACAGAACCATCATGTCACTGAGAGTTTCTTCTCCGGACTCGCTGTCAGACAGGCGAAGAAGAACAAAGATAGTGACAGGGATGCTTACACAGACGAGCAAATTCAGCTCATCTTGCGGACTGTTTTGTTCAACGAGAAGGGGCTTATTACAAAGCCGTATCAAAAGTGGGCAACACTTATTGGGATTTATACAGGCGCTCGCCTTGGTGAAATAGCGCAGTTGAATATCAGGGATATTAGAGAAGAAGGCGGAACGTGGGTATTTGACATAAACGACGACGGCGACCGCAAGAGCCTGAAGACTTCGGCGGCTCGCCGTCTGGTTCCTGTGCACACGAAGCTCATCGAAGCTGGTCTTCTCGATTATGTGCGGGCTATGGCTGATAAACGAGCCTCCAAGCTGTTCCCTGACTTTACGTATGACGCGAAGAACGGTTGGGGAAGACAGCAGAGCCGTTGGTTTAATGACAGGCTTCTAGTCGAGCTAGGGCTTAAGAGCAAGACACGCGTCTTCCACAGTTTGCGTCACACCGTCAACACCCGTTTATTACAGGCGGGAGTTGCTGATCCGTTGGTAAAGTCGATCATAGGTCACGAGCAGGACGGCATGACGCACAGGCAATATTTCAAGGAAGGCTTCACGTTACAGCAGCGAAATGAAGCAATGCAGAAGTTGGACTATGGTTTGTCGTTCCGAGAACCGCAAGTTCCAATCGGGATTGACAGTGATTCCTGAATACGACAAACAAGCCTTGGAGCCGTACGTGCGGCTTCGGGGCGTAGTAACCCCTCAAGACTAGGACTGTACCACTGAACTGGTACTACTCTTCGACCTATGGTCGGGGAGCCTGCGGCGTATGCAACAGGTTCTCTGAACTAAAGGCCGTAGGGCCGTGTCTTGCGGTTACTAACTCCCCGATCACCAAGGATCGAAGGGCTATTCGCGGGGACGTACCGCGCCTATTGCCCTTCCTGTACGGCGGGGATGTGTCGTGGAAATCATCATTTTAGCGTTACTGGGTTTTGGTGCGTACAAGCTGTATCAGTTCGCAAATACGAGAACTGGCTTAGAGGCGGTACGAGCATATATGTTTCTTGAAGCTCTGAACAAGGGCGTGACGCCGACAGAAGCCAACAAGGCAATACAACGTGCTGCACTGGACCTAAATTCGGTTCTTATGCAAAACGCCATAGCCATGGCCGCAATAGAGTACCGCGAAGTTCATGGCGGGAGAATACTTCCAGTCATAGGTCAAGCGTACCGGAAGGGGCTGCAAAGTACGATGCCATTTTGGTATCGCGCTGGTGCATTGGCTGTGCCACGTACATTATCGGTTGATGTAGCATACGGAGAACAACGCGACGACGCTATCCGTTTGACTAATGGTATGGAATACGAGCGATATTACCGGACATACTTGAATGAAGTTGCTCGCTTGTCTGGCAAGTCGAACGACGAAATCACCATTGCTCATTTCCTCGACGACGAAGGGTGCCGCCGCGCTTATCGTGACGGCATGGATGCCTTGGTTCTGGCAACAGTCTTTTGCGAAATGCACGCGATCAATAGAGAGGCGTACATTGAGTACAGCGCTTACTACGACGTATTCGTACGAGAAGCTGAACGTTTGTCTGAGAAGCGGGGAGGCGCCAATTCAGTTATGAAAAGTATGGACGAAAATCGTGTACGGCAGAGTTTCCTTAATGGTTTGCACCCGCGATTGGCGGCGGATGGTTTCATCCGAAGTCTGTGAGGTGTGTGACACCAATTTGCACGCGTCTGGGCCGAGTTGGCGGCGTAGTGAGAGTAGCGAAATGTTTTAATCATGGAATTGAGTGGACCTAAAGACTAGGAGATGCCGCTCATGTTCCCACAATTGACCGTAGGAAGAGATTGGCGGGAGGGTGGCTTCTCTCGGTCCTGTATTATAGCTTGCGCTCTGGTGGCCAATGTAGGCGTTTTTTGCTTTATGTTTGTGATCGCTTAATATTAACCTTTGATATGTTTCTTATCTATATAGCTTACATATGAATATATGTACGAAATCTATTTTTTGATACAATAGTTCGTGTTTGATTAATACATGATATTGTGTTATCTATACCGTACCAGT
>UEGR01000022.1 GCA_900465685.1 Hyphomicrobiales bacterium | reverse complement strand
ATCTTCCAGGTTGCCGATTATGGCCTCGTCGGTGATCTCTTCACCGTGCTGCCGGAGCTGCAGAAGGCTCTCTGATCGTTTACGAAGCGGCGGGCTGGTCTCGCCGCTTCTTCGTTTTACGACCCGTCCCAGTCGGAGACACTGTCTCGCCACCGGGGCGGGTTCTTTGTCAGCGGCGGGCAATTTTAGCGGCAAGGCGCGATTGCAGGCTCGACAGACCATTTGGCAAGAATTTTGGATTGCATTTTAGGCGGACAGCCTATCATCTGCTGGATGAGCCTTTTGCAATTCGAAGCGCAGTTTTGCGCTTGCCGCAAAAAGAAATGCTCGACAGGCCCCTTTGGGGAGGATGAAGGAGTTACTACGGTGGCAATCAAGACGGTTGGTATAGTCGGCGCGGGTCAGATGGGTGGCGGCATCGCCCATGTCTGCGCTCTGGCAGGTTTTAGTGTGCTTTTGCACGACGCTGCGCCAGACCGGCTGGAAAAGGGCATTGCCACCATCAACGGCAATATGGCGCGTCAGGTTTCTTCCGGCAAATTGCAGGAAGAAGAGCGCGCAGCAGCCATGAAGCTGATCCGTGCTGCAAATTCGATGGAAGACCTTGCGGGCGTTGATCTGGCCATTGAAGCGGCAACGGAAGACGAAACCGTCAAGCGCAAGATTTTCGCGCAGCTCTGCCCGATCCTGAACCCGCAGGCCATTCTGGCGACCAACACTTCGTCGATCTCCATCACGCGGCTTGCCTCGACGACGGACCGTCCGGAGCGTTTCATCGGTATTCACTTCATGAATCCGGTGCCGGTGATGAAGCTGGTGGAGCTGGTGCGCGGCATCGCCACCGATGAAGACACGTTCCGCAAGTCGAAGGATTTCGTGCAGGCGCTCGGCAAGACGGTAACAGTTGCCGAGGATTTCCCGGCATTCATCGTCAACCGCATCCTGCTGCCGATGATCAACGAGGCGATCTATACGCTTTACGAAGGCGTGGGTAGCGTCGAAGCCATCGATACGGCCATGAAACTCGGTGCCAACCATCCGATGGGCCCATTGCAGCTCGCAGACTTCATCGGTCTCGACACCTGTCTTTCGATCATGCAGGTGCTGCATGACGGCCTTGCGGATTCCAAGTATCGCCCGTGCCCGCTGCTGGTCAAATATGTCGAAGCAGGCTGGCTTGGTCGTAAGACGGGCCGCGGCTTCTACGATTATCGCGGCGAGCATCCAGTGCCGACGCGCTGATAGCGCCATAGCCATTCAATCTAAAAGCCGGTTTCGACCGGCTTTTTTTGTGAGAATTTTCAACTGTGACAAGTTTCAGGCACCTGTGGAAAACCTGAATATCGTTACTATTAACTTACCGTTAACGATACCGATTTAGCACTTATTCATCTTTGATCGTTAAAGTTTTCATTAAGATGTTCGGAAGTGAAGCTTACTTCACAAGCTCACATTGAGCGCAGTGAACATCCTTTCGAACATGATTTAGATGAAGGTGAAAGCGATGAGCATTCTTGTTCAGCTGCGTGACAGCGTTAATGTCATCCGCGAGTTCGTCGCACCGAGCTATCGGCCCGAGCGCCATTACATGCGCGGACCTGGCCCGGCTTGCGAAGCACGCACGCGCCACTAAAGTGCATTTCGATCTGATTATATCGGGTCGGACTGTGCTCTAAGCCTCTCCCAAGGCACCCCAGAATGAAATAAAGCCAGAACGGTCGCCCGCTCTGGCTTTTTGCTTTTCTGAAACCAGGCTTCGATAAAGCCGATTATTCCAGACCTTCAAACAGCGCCGTCGAAAGATAGCGTTCTGCAAAGGAAGGAATGATGATGACAATGTTCTTGCCAGCATTTTCCGGGCGTTTGCCGACCTCAATCGCAGCGGTGAGCGCTGCGCCAGACGAGATGCCGACCGGAATGCCTTCGATACGGGCAATCAGGCGCGCATTGGCAAAGGAATCCTCATTCGAGACCTGAACGACTTCATCGTAAATGCCGGTGTCGAGCGTCTTCGGTGCAAAGCCTGCGCCGATGCCCTGAATCTTGTGCGGGCCGGGCGTGCCGCCGGACAGGACAGGGGAATCCTTGGGTTCTACAGCGATCACCTTGAAGGAAGGCTTGCGCGCCTTGATCACCTGACCGACGCCGGTGATGGTGCCGCCAGTGCCGATGCCGGAGATCAGAATGTCGGCCTCGCCATTGGTATCGTTCCAGATTTCTTCCGCCGTCGTGCGGCGATGGATTTCCGGATTGGCAGGGTTTTCAAACTGCTGCGGAATGATGGCGTTCGGGTTGCCTTCGGCGATTTCCTCAGCCTTGGCGATCGCGCCCTTCATGCCCTTCGCGCCTTCGGTCAGCACCAGTTCGGCGCCAAGCAGTTTGAGCAGCTTGCGGCGTTCCACCGACATGGTTTCCGGCATGGTCAGCACAAGGCGATAGCCTTTGGCCGCTGCGGCAAAGGCAAGCGCAATACCGGTATTGCCGGAGGTCGGCTCGACGAAAACCGTCTTGCCGGGCACGGCCTTGCCCTGTTCTTCAAGCGCTTCGATCAGCGCAAGGCCGATACGATCCTTGACGCTTGCCAGCGGATTGAAGAATTCCAGCTTTACCAGAAGGTTCGCGACCACGCCGTTTTCCTTGGCAAATTTATCAATGCGGACAAGCGGCGTGTTGCCGATTGTTTCCAGAATCGAGCCGTAAACACGGCCGCGTCCTGCAGTTTCGTTGCTCTTCGAGCCAAGGGGTTTGTTCATAGCGTAATCTCCCTTCATGTTGCGCAAAGTTTAAGAGGAAACAGCGCAAAAGCATAGCTGGACATATGCGCTTGATGGATCATGTTTAGAATTATATTCTATATAATCGAATTTTTTAAAAGTGAATTCCATCATAATTGGGAGTGGGCGTATTAGCTTATCTGGAAGGATATTGATCCGCGTCAATGCATTAGCTTGGGTAAGGCGCGCATAATTAAGTTATCAGGCAACCAGGAGACCAAGAGATGTACAAGAACATTCTGATCGCGACCGATGGGTCGGAACTCGCAGAAAAGGGCGTGGATCAGGGCGTGGAACTGGCGAAGGAAACGGGCGCGAAACTGACTTTCGTATCGGTGACCGAACTTCTGCCGTCCTATGGCATCGTCGTTGCGGCGGAATGGGCATCGAGCCCGGTTGCTTTTCAGGAATATCGCGAAGCAATCACCAAGGCTGCAACCGAGATCCTGACCAAAGCCAGGGACAAGGCGAAAGCCGCAGGCGTGACCGCTGAAGCGGTGCATGTCGAAAACCAGTCGCCCGCGCAAGGCATTGTGGAAGCGGCGAAATCCCATGGCAGCGACCTGATCATCATTTCCTCGCATGGTCGTCGCGGCGTCAACAAGCTCCTGCTCGGCAGTCAGGCGGCGGAAGTCCTGTCGCTCAGCACTGTGCCTGTGCTGGTGATCAAGTAATTGGCAGCTATTTGTTTTCTTTTGGGTGTTTCTCGCGGGTTCAGCGATTACCCGTGAGGGGCAAACAACGAAAGAAGATTGCCGATGACCTCTGTTAAGCTCCTCTTGTCCGCCTATCTGGTTGGGCAAGAGGAGTTTGGCTTTTCAGGAGGTCGTCATGACTGCGCCGCGTCCTTACAAGACCCACTTGGGCAACCACCTGCTTCATCCCGAAACACAAATGCTGAATTACGGCTATGACCCGGAGCTTTCCGAGGGCGCGGTCAAGCCGCCGGTTTTTCTGACGTCGACCTTCGTTTTCAAGACTGCCGAGGATGGGCGCGATTTCTTCGATTTCGTTTCCGGACGCAAGGAGCCGCCCGCAGGTGTGGGCGCGGGACTGGTCTATTCACGCTTCAATCATCCCAACAGCGAAATCGTCGAAGACCGTCTGGCGGTCTATGAGGGGGCCGAGAGTTCGGCGCTGTTTTCGTCCGGCATGTCAGCCATTGCGACAACGCTTTTTGCCTTCGCACGCCCCGGCGATGTCATTCTGCATTCGCAGCCGCTTTATGGCGGCACTGAAACGCTTTTGGCTAAAACGTTTCTGAATTTCGGTGTAGAGGCGGTGGCCTTCGCCGATGGCGTGCATGAAACGGCGATCGAAAAGGCAGCAGAGGAAGCCTTGGCCAAGGGGCGCGTTTCGGTCATCCTGATTGAAACACCGGCCAACCCGACCAATAGTCTGGTCGATATTGCCGCTATCCGGCGTGTGGCTGAAAAGATCGAGCAACGGCAGGGACATCGTCCAATCATCGCCTGTGACAATACCTTGCTGGGGCCGGTATTCCAGAAGCCGCTCGATCACGGTGCGGATTTATCGGTTTATTCGCTGACCAAATATGTCGGCGGCCATTCCGATCTGATTGCGGGCGCGGTGCTCGGCTCCAAATCCGTTGTCAGGCAGGTCAAGGCCTTGCGCGGCGCCATCGGCACGCAGCTCGATCCGCATTCCTGCTGGATGCTTGGGCGTTCGCTGGAAACGCTTGGCCTGCGTATGGAACGGGCGAACAGCAATGCGCGAGCGATTGCCGAATTCCTGCGCGATCATCCGAAGGTCGAAAAGCTGCATTATCTGCCATTTGAGGATGAAAAATCCGATGTCGGCGCATTGTTCAAGCGGCAATGCACGGGCGCTGGCTCCACATTCTCGTTCGACATCAAGGGCGGACAGGCAGCAGCGTTTCGCTTCCTCAATGCGCTTCAGATATTGAAGCTGGCGGTCAGTCTGGGGGGCACGGAATCGCTTGCTAGCCACCCGGCGGCAATGACCCATTCCGGTGTTCCGATTGAAGTGCGCGAGCGCATCGGTGTGCTGGAATCGACCATTCGCCTGTCCATCGGTATCGAGCATCCAGATGATCTGATTGCCGATCTCGCTCAGGCGCTGGAAGCAGCCTGATCTGGTGTGACGAATCAAAGCCGGAGGTCGTGAGGAGCGGCCCCGGTTTTCGAGGACCTGCATCGTCATCCCGAAATCGGCTTTGAGGAAAACACGCTGCGGGCGTGGTGGCCGATATGGATGCGCTGCCGATCGATGAAATCTCTAGTGTGTCGGGCGCCTATATCAATGTGCAGCACGCCGGCAAGGCTACCCTTCACGACCCGGCTTTTATGCTCGATCCTGCTTGTCGGTTGGTCGATCTATGCGCTGATCGTGGAAACCCTGCTGCCGGTGAATTAGGGGCTTTTCATAAGAGGGGTTTCGTCTCCAGCCTAATGGCGATAATCGATCTCGGATAGCAGCTCCTGCAATTGCGGGGTTGCTGTTGTTTCGGACCAGCTGCCGCTGTTGCCGAGGCTGCGGAATGTTGCGCCTGCGGCCAGTGCGATTTCGTTCGGCAGTTCCGCATCGGCGAGCATCACCGCCAGCGCTTCCATTTCTTCAGCACGACGCAGGATGTGGCGTGGATAAGTCGACACCAGCTTGCCGAGGTCAGATAGCGTGCCGCCCAGATGATGGCCGATCAGCTCGAACAGCGGATCGGTCACGCCAAAGGCATTGGCCGTGTTGGCCGTTTCGAACAAAGCAGCGGCCACGGTTTTGTTGAACCCGGCAAATGCCATTTTGAAAACGGATGCTCGCGCGATGTCTTCGCCAAGCGAGATGACAGGCAGCAAGTCTTCAAACAAGGTCTCCAGAGGCTTTGTGTCGGGTCCGCTGGCATAGATGCTGCCTTCGTCGCCAAGATGCGAGGCGCGGCCAATGATGCATGCATTGCAGAAGGGAAGCGAAGCATCGCCGAAAGCTGTGTTCAAGTGCTCGGCATCGGCGGGTGTCTTGGCATTCATATCGATGAAGAATGGTGCGGCCCCTTGTTCGCGACAGGCCGCGATTGCTTGGGAGGCGACATCGATCACTGCTGATGGTGGCACAAGCGACAGCACAATGTCGCTGTCCGTAACGGCGGAAGCCATGTCGTCGCGCATCTCGACACCAATGGACTGCGCCGTCTTTTGTGTCCGCTCGCTGCGCCCGCCCAGCGGGCTTATCACCTTATGTCCAGCGGATATCAGCAGTCTGGCGAAAGCGCCGCCCATATCACCGGGATAGAGAAGAGTGATCGTGGTCATCATAAGCCTCCTGATGGTTTCGTGGCTTCCGGAGAGGTCTTGCGCGCCGTGCTGGCGCCGAACAATGCCAACCCGCCGAGAACGGAAATAACGGCATAGATTTCGAAAGCGAACGTATAGCTGCCCGTCATGTCGAACAGCAGTGCCGCGAGCATCGGGCCACCAATGCCAGAAATCATCACCATCGGCGTGACGACGCCCATGATGGCGCCCTGGTTTTTACGACCGAACAGCGAGGCCAGCAGAAATGGCATCATCATGATGAGCCCACCTGCCGACAAGCCGCTCAATACGCCATATCCCAGTTGCAGGTGCCAGATACTGTCCGCATTGATGAAGAGGATCAGGCCGATTGCCTGCATTGCCGAAAGGCAGAGGATCACCAGTCGGGTCGGGAACTGATCGGCGATGAAGCCGGTGAGCAATTTGCCCAGAATGGCGCAGATACTATAGGTCATGATCACGCTGCCCGCTTCGGCGGTATTGAAACCCAGCGACTGTGCCGCCGGAATCTTGTGCAGCAAAGCGCCTTTCAGCACGAAGTCGGTCAGATTCCAGCCGATCATCAGAAACCAGAAACCCGACGAACGCATTGCGTCTCCCACAGTCAGATCGGGGCTGGTGTCTGTCGTTCTGGCTGTTTTGTCCGGATCTTCGCCGAAAGGCTTCAACCCCATGTCGGCGGGCTCGCGGCGCAGGACGAAGATTGCCAGCGGCACCAGAATGAGAATTGGCAGGAAGCCGAGAACGAACCAGGTTGAGCGCCAGTCGGAAATAGACAAGAGCCAGATGATCAAAGGCGACATCAAGATGCCGCCCAGATTGGCTCCCGACGATACCAGACCGGTCGCTCGACCGCGTTGCGCCGAGAACCACTTGGCGATCAGCGGAAAAACCAGCGCATTGGAGAGGCCTGCAACGCCGACACCGCCAATGACGCCGAAGATCAGGACAAATTGCCAGAAGGTCTGTGCGACGGACGTGAGGCTGAAGGACAGGCCGACAAGAACCGCTCCGACGATCATCACAGTTCTGGGGCCTCGCTGATCAACCCAGCGGCCAACGAGGGGAGCGGCTAATCCGGCGACGAGTTCACGAAAGGCGATAACCCCGGTAATCTGCGTATTGGACCAGCCAAGCTCCTCACGTGCCGGATTGATGATGAAGCCCATTGTCTGGAAGCCGATACCGGCTCGAATACACGAGATGGCGAGGCAGGCCAGGGCAATATACCAGGCATAATGAATGTGGCTTAGCTTACGCATAACACGGTCCTCGGAGCAGTTTGAGGCGGGTACGGATGCGGAGCCCAAAGCGGAAAATGCACACAGGTGCCCATTGCCAATGCTTAAGCATCGGTTCGCGTAGCTCTTCGACGTGATGGTTTAATCAGAGGACGCGGGTGCCGCGCTGCCGTGAAGGGCGAGTGGGTGCAGCATGGCTGCACCCTTGAGCGATAAATGCCTTACGCGCTCACGACATCGTCCCTTTCCATTCTGGAAAGGGCAGACATCTTCTTTGCAGAAACAGGAGCCACCATCGGGTAATCGGTGGGCAAGTTCCATTTGCGCCTGTACGCATCAGGCGTCAGACCGAAGCGGCTCATCAAGGCGCGCTTGAGGGTTTTGTAGCGACGACCATCTTCGAGGCAAATGATGTAATCTTCGAAGATCGATTCCTTGGGGTCTACCGAAGGTATTGCGGGAGCTTCCTTGGGAGAAAAACTCGATGATCCCGATAAGCCGCCGATGCATTGGCACACATCTGTGATAACACTCAGTAGTTCTTCAGAGGTCATCTGATTCTTATTAACATATGAAGTTATAATATTATTAGCTAGCTTCACATGCAAAATTCTATTTCCATTGATATATTCTTTATCTGCGTTTTCCATAATGTATCGCCAGATTGGAGGGGGATTATATTTTATCAACATTTTATAGATGGAGCTTGAATTCCGCTCGGTTCGAGCACGTCATCTCAATTTCCATGTTAAGTATCACCCTATTTGACTTTACAGTAAAGTAAAAATTAACATTACGTAATGTAGCAATCTACGGATTATGGTTGTGGTCAGCCTTGAAAGGTGTGGTCTGCCTTTGTGCAACCGATATCGTTTCCCGATCTGGCTCAATCAGATCGAGACGCGATCCAGCTCAGACGCAATGAAAACACTATCTGCCGATGGAGTGAGGGAGGGGCTGAATCTGATCGCGGCACATGCAAAAGCGCGATTAGCCTCAAATAGATTGAGGCGGGACGATATAGATTCGAGATTTGCATGGAAGTGGTGCGGGTGGTCGGAATCGAACCGACACTCCTTTCGGAACCGGATTTTGAGTCCGGCGCGTCTACCAGTTCCACCACACCCGCACAGGTCTGCCGAAGCAGTTTGATATGGTCCAGAATGGACAGCGGGTTGGGATATACCGGCTAAACGAAACGAGGTCAATTGCCCACAAGCGCAGGTTTTGGCGAGGAATGTCGATTGTTATGAATGGCCTGTGTAAAGCTGCGAGCTAAAGGCACCAAAGCGCGACACAGCATGGCTGTGTGACATGTTCTCAGGGAGATGCGGCGGTGAGGTGACGCGAAGCCGTCAAGCATTCTACGCTGCAGTGCCTCAAGCACGGCATCCAGTTCTGCATGGATGCGATCATCATATCCTGTCAGAAAACGCGGCGCGTTTTCGCAGGCAATCAGATCGCAACACTATCAACGGCAAGACCTTGCCGGGTCGATATGGCCTATCTGTGACGCAGGCCGTGTTCAACCACGTTCCACACCACGACGACCGCAATGAAGCCGAGCAGGATGTAATCAAGCGTGCTGATATAGTGGAAATATTCCATAGCGCATCTCCTTCCCATGGGAGGGCGCGATGGCGGTTGCGAACCAGACGAAAGCCGGTCCTGATTGTTATGACCCGGAACGCTCCGCACCTCTTGCGAGGTTGGAAATGCACCGGTGCGGACCTCCTCTTCCGCCTGTCATGCGCTCTCCCGAAAGCGATGATAACACGCCCTGAAAGCTTTCACAAACTGTTGATCTTGCCCGCTATTTCTATGGCCGGCAAAGCATCGCTCCAGAGCGGCATCAGTACGGCTGGATTGTCGAAACCGCTCTGGTTTTGTTCTTGCCCACGTCTTATCCGCAAATGGCTTTGCACTTTTCGGGACGTGTTCTAACTGCGATCCGTGAAGCTGCGAATGCGGTTGCGCACGATGCGTGCGAGATTGCGGGTCCGCTGATAGAGATGGATCTGCGATGCGGCCTGACGCGCAAGCCTGTCTGCACCGGGGTTCAGACCAACCACCAGTGTCTCAATGGTTTCGCGCTCCTGAAAGAGGCGCGTCATCACCGGATGGTCCGGCACGGCGCAGGAATCCGTTCTGAGGATATTCGGGTCGTTGAGATGGCTTTTCGCGACTTCAATCATGAGCAGAACGCCGGGCGAAAAAGCCTGAAGGCTTTCGTCGTAAGCGGTTTTCCATGTCCATGCTTCACCCGCAACGGTGAAGACGGTCAGGATGGCGATGACGCGCCCGTCCAGCTCCAGCGTGTGGACACGCACGCAATCGCGTTCGGCGAGATTGTTGACTGCCTCGCGCGCAAAGGCGGCACGGAAGCGGTCCACCGCCATGGCTGTGCCGCGCTTTCCTTTCCAGCCATTGGCTTCCAGCGAAAGAAAATGTTCGAAAGACTGCCGCACTTCATCCGGGGTGCGATAGATGCGGTGGGCGAGTTCACCCTTGTCGGCAAGACGCCGCCACAGACGCTGGTAGTCGCGGCGGTGTTGGCCGCCGATGGCCTGCTGGATGTAGCTGTCGCCGTCGAGGTCGCTCTTGAGGAACGGGCGCTCTTTCTGTTCGATGGCGACGACCGGCAGTTGCCGTCCGACCGCGACCGAGCGGATGAGCTTTGCCGCAGCGCCATTGGCGCGCATTTCAGGCAAAACCAGCACGTTGGGCAGTTTGAGGTGGTCGCGCGCCAGAATATCGAACAGGTCTTCCACCACGCCGACCGGGTCGTCGTGGTCGATGAGTGGTGTACCTTGCGGGCCGAAAGGTGTTGACCAGGCACGGATGACCGGGGTGGACAGCGGAAGGCCGGGACGCTCGATCGTATAAGGCATCACAAAGCGCAGGCGACTGCGGATTTCGTTTTCGTCGCGCATGACCATGAAGCGGACCTCGCGATCTTCAAGCCGCGGCATGGCGGGGGCCAGAAAGCGGGCGTTGAAGAAGACATTCGGCTCGATAGTCCGGTTGCTCAGGTGATCCAGCTCGTCGCGCAGCTCGAAACCAGCTGCCGCACCGTAGATCGCCAGCTTGCGCGGGATATCGCGGCTGTGAAGGCTTTCCTCCAGCTTCTTGGCGGCATCCATGGCGGTGACTGTATCGGACAGTTCCGAAACGATGCGCGCTGCGTTTCCGCCTGCGGATTCTTCAAGCAAAGGTTTTGCGGCCATTACAAAATACCCTCCGGGCTATTGTCTCGATCTCGGGGGATGAGAATGAACATAGCGATATGCATGGTGCGAGAAACGGCTGTCGAAAGCAGTGTTGCTTCCATCAGCATGGCGATGGCTGTCGAAATGGCGGCGCCGGTCAGGCCGAAGCGTGGGATCAGCACCAGATTGAGAATGACATTCACGGCTAGCGTTACGGCATAGAGCAGGGCGCAGATGTTCTGCTTGCCCGACATGTTGAGCAGGCTTTCCGCCGGTCCCACACTGGAGCGGGCAATCACGCCGATGATCAGAATGAACAGAAGCGGATAGCCTGTCGTGAAGGCCGGGCCGAACAGCCGCAGCAGCGGATATCCGGCCATCAGGATGACGATGCCGAGGACGAGCGTGGGCCAGAAGGTCCAGCGAACGGAAGCCTGCGCAAAGCTTGCAAACTCTCGCCGGTCGCCGCTGTGCAACAGATCGGAATAACGCTGGGCCACGCTGGCTTTCACAGCGAAATAGACGAAATGAGCGAGCGCCATGATCTTGGTGGTGGCGAAATAGATCGCTACATGTTCGGGGTCCATCTCGCGACCCACCATCAGAACATCGACATTGATGAGCAGGAAGAAGAAGCCCTCGACGAGGAAGATCGGCAAGGCGACCGTCATCCATTCACGTAGGCGCTGGTCGCGCTCTGCGGGCGGGATATTCTTTTGCAGCGAGCGGTCGACCGTGAAAAACTGTCCTACCGTGGTGATCCACGTTGCGACAATCGATACGGCAAGGGCAGTTGCAGCGGTTGATGGCAAGCCTGAAACATGCGCCACGATCATGAACAGAAGCACGAGAAGCGGGCGCACAATATAGCTTGGCGTCAGCGCCATGGTGACCCAGGTGCGCGACCGGGCAATGCCGTCCAGCATATTGCCGAGCGTGATCATGGGCAGGCAGATGAAGCCCAGAATGAATGGCACCAGATAATAGCTGGAGATTTGATCCTTCAGCAGCCAGAGCGCGAGCGAGCCGATCAGCGCAATGACGGTTGCGGAGGCAAAGGCAAATGCGCGTCCGGTAAACAGGATGCCACGGACCAGACCGAACATCTGGCGCTGAACATATTCCGGCACATAGCGAATGATGGTGGTGTGCAGGCCGAAGCAGGCGAGATCGCCGATGATGATCATCGTCAGCCAGACAAGAACGAAGATGCCATATTCGAATTCGCCCATCCAGCGGGCAAGGATGACTTGCGACAGGAGCGCGATGGCGGCGCTGGCCACACGGACAGAAAAGGCGACCAGCGATGCGCGCTGCGCAGCGGCCTGCGGACCGCTGTCGGTCAGCACGGAATCCAGTCGCTCCGTCACAGGACGAAGTCTGGCCGCGATGGTGCCGGGTAAAAACCGGCCCGCTGCTTCAGCTGCCGAAAACCACACGTCTTTGCCAACCCTGTTATGCGCCGCCCTTATGAATGAGCGTTTCGCTTGTTTGCGCCGGGATTTTCCCGGTCTTGCTGTCTGTTTTCTCGCATATCCTAACCGAAACCTGTTTCAAGTTTTTCGGGATATGTTCGAATTCTTGCATCTGCCTGATGAGAGGCCCATGACCGGACATTAGATGGGAGTCCTTTAAAAAGGGAAAAAGGAAAAATCCAGCGAAAGATTTGGCGCGGAAACTGCAAGAATGGTGAGTATTTCCTAAATCCCGATCGTATATGCTTACTGTCTAATTAAAGCATCTGCTTAAAGATGGCAAAGCAGGTTTATCTGCGCCGTTATGGACGCGGGCCAGTATTCTTGGCCGCTATAGCATGTCTTGTGAGATTACAATGTTGCTGCACCGGTCTTCCCGCCTGCGGGGACAGGTGCAAAGAAAAACCCCGGCGTGATAAGCGCCGGGGTTTTTGTCATTCGTCTTATTCGAAAGCACCGTGGCAATGCTTGTATTTCTTGCCTGATCCACACGGGCAGGCCTCGTTGCGGCTAACCTTGCCCCATGTGCGGGGGTCGGCTGGATCGCGGTCCGCTGCCGGGACAACGCGCTCATCGTGCTGATGATCGGTCCAGGCAGCATCGTCGAAATCGTTCTGCCCCGTCGTCTCGTCAATGTGGCGGCCTTGCATGACCGGCAATTCCGGCTCCTGCGGTGCCTCGCGGACGATTTCAACGCGCATCAACTGCGAGATAACCACTTCGCGCAGGTTCGACAGCATGGACTGGAACAGTTCGAAGGCTTCAGTCTTGTATTCGTTCAGCGGGTCGCGCTGGGCATAACCGCGGAAGCCGACGACCGAGCGCAGATGGTCGAGATTGACCAGATGCTCGCGCCACAGATTGTCGAGCGACTGCATGATGACCGACTTTTCAACATAGGTCATGATCTGCGGTCCGAAGCGTTCGGCGCGGTCGGCAGCGGCCTTGTCGGCGGCTTCCTTGATGCGGTTCTCGAACTCTTCTTCGGCGATGCCTTCTTCCTTGGCCCATTCCTCGACCGGCAGGTCGAGATTGAGCTTGGTGACGACATCTTCCTTCAGTCCGGCAATATCCCACTTTTCCGCATAGGCGTCCTTGGGGATACGCAGGGCGACGATGTCCTCGATAACCTCATGGCGCATTTCTGCGACCGTTTCGGTCAGGTCCGGCTCGTCCATCATTTCCAGACGTTGTTCGAAGATCACCTTGCGCTGATCGTTCATCACGTCGTCGTACTTGAGCAGGTTCTTACGAATTTCGAAGTTGCGTGCTTCGACCTTCTTCTGAGCCTTTTCGAGCGCCTTGTTGATCCAGGGATGGACGATGGCTTCGTCTTCCTTCAGACCGAGCTTCTGCAGCATGCCGTCCATACGGTCGGAGCCGAAGATGCGCATCAGGTCGTCCTGCAAGGACAGGAAGAACTTGGAACGGCCCGGATCGCCCTGACGGCCGGAACGGCCACGCAGCTGGTTGTCGATACGGCGGCTTTCGTGGCGCTCGGTGGCGAGAACATAAAGTCCGCCTGCGGCAAGCGCCTTTTCTTTCAGCTGTGCGATATCGGCCTTGATCTCGGCGATCTTGGCTTCGCGTTCCGCACCTTCCGGAATATCGGCCAGTTCCTGACGAACGCGCATTTCCAGATTGCCGCCGAGCTGGATGTCGGTACCGCGACCAGCCATGTTGGTGGCGATGGTGACGGTGCCCGGCACGCCGGCCTGTGCGATGATGTAAGCTTCCTGCTCGTGATAGCGGGCGTTCAGGACCTGGAAGTCCTTGATGCCTTCCTTGCGCAGACGCTCGGCCAGAAGTTCCGACTTTTCGATCGAGGTCGTGCCGACAAGGATCGGCTGACCCTTTTCGTGCGATGCACGAATATCGCGAACGATGGCTTTGTATTTCTCTTCGACGGTGCGGTAAACCTCGTCGTCCTCGTCGATACGCTGCACAGGCAGGTTGGTCGGGATTTCGAGAACTTCGAGACCGTAAATATTGCCGAACTCTTCCGCTTCGGTGGCAGCCGTACCGGTCATGCCGGAGAGCTTGTTATACATGCGGAAATAGTTCTGGAAGGTGATCGAGGCCAGCGTCTGGTTTTCCGGCTGGATCGTCACATGTTCCTTGGCTTCCAGTGCCTGGTGCAGGCCTTCCGAATAACGGCGGCCCGGCATCATGCGACCGGTGAATTCGTCAATGATGACGATTTCGTCGTTGCGGACGATGTAGTCCTTGTCGCGCTGGAACAGCTTGTGAGCGCGCAACGCATTGTTCAGATGGTGAACCACGGCGACATTCTCGATGTCGTAGAGGCTTTCACCCTTCAGATGACCTGCGGCTTCCAGAAGCTGCTCGACCTTTTCGGTGCCGACTTCGGTGAAGATGGCAGTCTTCTGCTTCTCGTCGACTTCGTAATCTTCGTCTGCCAGCGGCGGAATGAAGGTGTCGATAAGGTTGTAAAACTCCGAGCGATCTTCCAGCGGGCCGGAAATGATCAGCGGCGTGCGCGCTTCGTCGATGAGGATCGAATCCACTTCGTCGACGATGGCGTAATTGTGCGGGCGCTGCACCATCTGGGCGCGCTCATACTTCATGTTATCGCGCAGATAATCGAAGCCGAGTTCGTTATTCGTGCCGTATGTGATGTCGCAGGCATAGGCCTCGCGACGCTCATCATCGTCCAGACCGTGCTTGATGACGCCGACCGTCAGGCCGAGGAAATTGTAAAGACGACCCATCGTCTCCGCATCGCGGGTGGCGAGGTAGTCGTTGACCGTCACGACATGAACGCCCTTGCCTTCAATCGCGTTGAGGTAGACGGGCAGGGTCGCCATCAACGTCTTGCCTTCACCGGTGCGCATTTCGGCGATGCCGCGTTCATGCAACACCATGCCGCCGATCAGCTGCACATCGAAGGGACGCATGCCCAATATGCGCTTGGCGGCTTCACGCGCGGTCGCAAAAGCGTCGGGCAGAATGGCGTCGAGCGTCTTTCCTTCAGCCAGTGCGACGCGGAATTCGGCGGTCTTGGCCTGAAGCTGCTCATTGGTGAGCGTTTCGTAATTCTTCTCAAGCGCGGTAATTTGCTCCGCACGCTGACGCAGGGTCTTTACCTGGCGGTCGTTGGATGAACCGAATATCTTGCGGGCGAGGCCGCCAAAGCTGACCATCTCTGGTCCTTTCCTGTCCGTTCAGCCGGAAGCGCTTCCGGCAATGTCGAATGCTTTATTCACGCGTATTGAAACAAATGCAAGAAAAGTACACCGCTAAAGCAGCCCTTCAAGGCGCAATTTTGGCGCAATTTCCCCCCGCTACTCGCCGAGCGTCCAAACCCCGGCAGATTTGCAGGGTATCGCTGGAAACACTCTGGACGCAAAGCCGAAGGACAGATAAGTGGGGCTTAGGGCGATGTCAACGTTGCTCAACAGGCCGGAAATCCCGCTCTTTCGTGACAGGGTGGCGGTATCCGGGCCAAATTCCGCCGCATTCATCGGGCCGGTAAGCGGTCTCGAAGGAGAGAATCTCATATGAAAGCCATTCTCAAAGCCCCTTATCGCAAGGCTCTCGCTGTTCTTGCGGCATCCGTTGCCCTCGCAAGCCTCTCCGGCGCGGCCTCGTTCGCGCAGGACGCGGCGCCCAAGCCTGCGGATGCGGCACAGACTGCAGCCGCTCCGGCTGAAAAAGAAGATCCGGCAAAGGTTCTGGCAACCGTCAACGGCAAGGACATCACTGTCGGCGACGTTGATCAGGCCGCTGGCGATCTTGATCCGCAGTTTGCCCGCCTTCCGGCTGAACAGCGCCGTCTGGCAGCCTTGGCCGCGCTGATCGACATCAAGGCGATGTCGGCGGAAGCGGAAAAGGAAAAGCTCGACCAGACCGACGAGTTCAAAGCCCGTCTGGCTTTCCTGCGTGAACGCGCCCTGCACAACGAATATTTCAAGGACGCCATCGTCGACAAGATCAGCGATGCCGATATTCGCGCTCGCTACGACAAGGAAATTGCCGCCATGCCGCCTCAGGTTGAGGTGCGTGCGCGTCACATTCTCGTGAAGACGAAGGAAGAAGCCGAAGCCATTATCAAGAAGCTCGCCGGTGGTGCGAAGTTCGAAGATCTGGCCAAGGAAAGCTCCACGGACGGTTCCGCTGCCAATGGCGGCGATCTCGGTTATTTCACCGAAGGCCAGATGGTTCCGGAATTCGAAAAGGCAGCCTTTGCGCTCAAGCCTGGCGAATATACGAAGGAGCCGGTGCAGACCCAGTTCGGCTTCCACGTCATTCAGCTCGAAGACCGCCGCACCAAGCAGCCGCCTGCATTCGATCAGGTCAAGGAACAGATCCGTTCGATCATTCTGCGTGAGCGTTATGTCGAAACGGTCAAGAAGCTCCGCGACGGGATGAAGATCGACTACAAGGATCCGGCCGTCGAAAAGGCGATGAAGGATGCAGCCGCCGCACAGGATGCTGGCGAAACGGGCGACGCGCCTGAAGGCGAACAGCCGCAGCAGTAAACTTTTTAAAAAACTTAAACGCCCCGGTCTTCCGGGGCGTTTTTCATTCTATCTGCCGTTTCTGCTTGATTTTGTCCCGCAAACATTTCCAATGCGCCAGAATCAAGACTATCGATGAACCATCGAACCGAACACCCTGAACCGACCCCTTTTGAGGCACTCATGTCTGCGTCCGTTTCTCCGCTCGCTCCAAAACATTACCCGTCCATGCCTGCCATCGACGGTGTGCGTATTGCTACTGCCGCTGCCGGTATCAAATATAAGGGGCGGACCGATGTGATGCTGATGGTGTTCGACCGTCCGGCGGAAGCCGCAGGCGTATTCACCCGTTCGCTCTGCCCGTCGGCACCGGTCGATTTCTGCCGCAAGAACCTCGTTCACGGCAAAGCGCGTGCTGTCGTGGTCAATTCGGGCAACGCCAATGCCTTCACCGGCGTGAAAGGCAAGGCCGCAACCGAGGCGACGGCGGAAGCTACCGCAAAGGCTGTCGGCTGCAGCACGACCGATGTGTTCCTGGCTTCGACCGGTGTGATCGGCGAGCCGCTCGATGCGAGCAAATTCTCTCATCTGCTCGGTGATATGAACAAAGATGCGGTCGAGGATTTCTGGACCGAGGCAGCCAAGGCCATCATGACCACGGACACCTATCCGAAGGTCGCCACGGAAACGGTGCTGCTGGGCAAGGTTCCCGTCACGATCAACGGTATCGCCAAGGGCGCGGGCATGATTGCGCCGGACATGGCGACCATGCTGTCCTTCATCGTGACTGATGCGCCGATCAAGGCCGATGTGCTGCAAAGCCTGCTGTCCAAAGGCGCGAACAAGAGCTTCAACGCGGTGACTGTCGATAGCGACACCTCCACCTCTGACACGCTGATGCTGTTTGCAACCGGTGCTGCGGCTGGTCGCGGTGCGCCGAAGATCACGGATGTGTCCGACAAGCGCCTGAAGGAATTCAAGAAGGCTCTGAAGCGCGTTCTGAAGTCGCTGGCCTTGCAGGTTGTGCGTGACGGTGAAGGCGCACGCAAGATGATCGAAATCGAAGTGACGGGTGCCAAGTCGTCGGCTTCCGCCAAGAAGATCGCGCTCTCCATCGCCAATTCGCCGCTGGTCAAGACCGCTGTGGCGGGTGAAGACGCCAATTGGGGTCGTGTTGTGATGGCCGTGGGCAAGGCAGGTGAACCGGCGGATCGCGACAAGCTCGCCATTTCGTTCGGCGATATCCGCGTTGCCTATCAGGGCGAGCGCGATCCTGCTTATTCCGAACAGGCGACCTCCGCCTATATGAAGGGCGAGGATATCCGCATCCATGTCGATCTCGGCATCGGTCGCGGCGAAGCCACTGTCTGGACCTGCGATCTCACCAAGGAGTATGTGGCGATCAATGGCGACTACCGAAGCTGAGGCCTTGGGCCCTAGCCGACAGATGTTGTAATGCTTTCAGGAATTCCGATGACCAAACCAAGTCTTGCCATTGTCCGCCAGCTCGAAGCCGTAGGTTTCCGCGCCTGGCCTGCCACGTCGGTTCATTACGACGGAACATGGGCGATCCGCATGACGGCAGCGCATTCCTCCAAGCGTTTGAACTCGATCAATCCGCTCGATCCGGGTGACACGCGGGATATTCCAACCCGCGTGGAGCTGGCGGCGCAGCGTTTCCGTGCTTATGGCCGTGTGCCTTGTTTCCGGCTTTCGCCACTCGCGCCTGTCGAACTTGAAAATTATCTCGAAGGGCTAGGCTGGAAGCGGCAGGACGAAACCATCGTCATGACCTGCAATCTGGCCGAGACAGACCTGTCGGGTGAAATCGACCAAATTCCGCTGAAGGATATTGGTCGTTTCGTCGATGCGTCCTTGTCCATTCACGAGCGTCCGGAAGAGATGCGCCCCGGCATGTCAGAAATTCTGGACGGTATTCGTCCGAACAAGGGCATGTTCGTGCTGGAGGAAGGCGGACGTGCGGTGTCCGATGTGCTGTGCGTGCAGGATGGTGTCATGGCCGGATTGTTCGATGTCGGCACCTTGCCTGCCGCTCGCCGCAAAGGCTACGGCCACAGTGTCGTCGGCTCGGCGCTCAAATGGGCGGCGAAGCTTGGCGCAAAGACTGCATGGCTGCAGATCGAGGCGCAAAATGTTGCCGGTCTCGCGCTTTATGAACGCTTCGGCTTTCAGGAAGCCTATCGTTACGCCTATCGGGAGAGCAATGAGAAATGAGCGAAGTGAAGAGCCGTCGCATTCTTCTCGTTGCAGCCTGTGCGCTGGTGGATTCCGATGGGCGGGTGCTGTTGGCGCAGCGCCCGGAAGGCAAGCAGCTCGCGGGCCTGTGGGAGTTTCCCGGCGGCAAGGTCGAGCCGGGTGAAACGCCCGAGGAAACGCTGATCCGTGAATTGCAGGAAGAAATCGGCATTACGACCAAGGTTGCCTGCCTCGCGCCTTTGACCTTTGCGAGCCACACCTATGATGATTTTCATCTGCTGATGCCGCTTTACGTCTGCCGTCGTTTTGAAGGCATTGCGCGGGGTTTGGAAGGGCAGGCGCTGAAATGGGTTCGCCCGAAGGATATGCGCGATTATCCGATGCCACCAGCGGATGAACCTTTGATCCCGTTCCTCATCGATCTTCTTTAGTTTTCGAAAATCCGGATTGCTTATCAACAGCTGTGAAAAAGCTGACAATTTCTTACGATTAAGGCAGTCGGTTAATCTCTGATTCACTCCGTTGCGGCATTCTCGAATGGGAGCCGCTCCGGAGTCTAGTATCATGAGTTTCGACAACAATTATTTCAGTGCCGATCACAACGAATATGCGCCCACCACTTTGACGAAAGCGGGGCGTGGTTTCCTGCGTCTCGTGTTGTTGTTTGGTTCTGCCGCTGCGGCGATGGCGCTGATTATTGTTCCGATCCTCAACGAACAGGCAGCCAAGGTTGCGGCCCAGTCCGTTCTGCCTGCTGGCATCGACCGGACGATGACCGGCTCCACCAAGCGCGATGCAGGCAACCAGCCCCATGGTGCTGTTCAGACCTATACCGTGCGCAAGAGCGTGCTGCAGCCCAACCCGAGTTCGGTTTGCGTCATCGATGTGGACGGAAGTCATCGCGGCGACTGCTGACACAACAGCTGCATTTTCCGTGAATTTGCAGCTATCGCGTAGGTCTATTCTTCTTCTGCTTTCTTCAGCGCATCGGCCAGCGACGCCTTGGCCGAGCCGGGCTTGAGCGGCTTTTGCTGCGAATCATGCGGCGCCCAGCCAGACAGCCAAATGATCGAGAATGTCGCGCGGATGCGTCCATCGGGATCGCTGAAGCGTTCCGCGTAGATTTCCGCCGCCCGCAAGAACAGCCGTTTCGATACCGGACGGCGCGACCGGTCGCGCACGATGTTCTGCATGCCCATGGCGCGCAGATCGGCCATCAGGTTGAACAGGGAATCATAGCGCACCGTCACGTTTTCCACGTCCGTCACAGGCAGTGCAAAGCCGGCGCGCTGCAACAGACCGCCGACATCGCGCACATCCGCAAACGGAAAAACGCGTGGCGATGCGCCGCCGGTCAGTTCGATTTCCGCCTGCAACAGGCTTTCACGCAATTCGCCGAGTGTACCGCTGCCGCTGAGCGCTGCCAGAAAAAGCCCGTCAGGCTTCAATGCGCGGGCAATCTGCACCATGGCGCCCGGCGTGTCATTGGTGGCGTGCAGCGCCATTAGCGATACGATCAGATCGGCGCTGCCCGGTTTGATCGGCAGCAGCTCTTCGTCACCGACGACTGACGGAAACGGACCTTTCAGGAAATCCGCATCGCGTTCCACGCGCAAAACGGTATCCGCCTTGCCGGAGAAGGCGATGGCCTCTGCTGCAAGACCATTGTGGCCTGCAAGATCAATGGCCACTGGAAAGCGGCGCTCGACAGCATCCAGACGGTCCGCAAGGTCTTCCGCCACGCGTCGCAACAGAAAATCGGCACCCGGTTCGGCGCGCCGGAATGCGCGGCGGCGAAAGGCAAGCTGTAGATCGCGGTCGAAGATCGCACTTTCGGGGGCAGGCATGGAATCCGTCTTTTCTTTTGCTATGCGGCGTATAGTGTAATTGCGGGCATAGATGCATTCGAACGGGGGCGAATGCAATGGCGGATGACGATACACCGCATCAAACCTTTTTGCGCAGGCTTTACGCAAGCGCGTGCTTTGCCGCGCGCCATCTGGCGCTTGCGGCCGCCAATCTGCTGTTTCCGGCAAGCTGTGCGGGTTGCAAGGCGCATGTCTCGCAGCCCGGAACTTTGTGCCCGACATGCTGGTCGGAGCTGCGCTTTATCGAACGGCCTTACTGCCCGGTGCTGGGTGTGCCGTTTGGTCATGATTTTGGTGACGGCTTCTTGAGTGCGGAGGCGATTGCCGATCCGCCGCCGTTCCGCCGTCTGCGGTCGGCGGTTCTGCATCGCGGCGCAGCGCAACGTATGGCGGTTGCCTTGAAATTCCATGACAGGACTGATCTGGCCCCATGGATGGCGCGCTGGATGCAGCGGGCTGGCCGCGAATTGCTGGATGAATGTGATGTGATCCTGCCGGTGCCGCTGCATCGCTGGCGCTTCTGGCAGCGCCGCTTTAATCAGTCCGCCGAGCTGGCGCGGGCGCTGGCAAAGTCGAGCGCCTTGCCCTTTGCGCCGCAAGCCCTGAACCGCATCCGTCGCACCGAGCAGCAGATCGGGCTTGGCTCCAAGGAGCGCAAACGCAATGTGGATGGTGCTTTCCGTGTGCCGAAAGAGCAGGAAATTCATGTGCGCGGGCGTCGTGTCCTGCTTATCGACGATGTTTATACGACGGGCGCAACAGTAAAGGCGGCAACGCGCGCCTTGCTGCGCGGCGGTGCAAAAAGTGTCGATGTTCTGACATTCAGCCGGGTGCTGCCCGATTGAAACTTGCGGGCAAGAACAAGCCTGCACACACCGTCGTGAAACCTGCAGGGTCTTCCGGAGCGGAGCGTTGCCGACTATATAGTGAGGCAACGAATGGAGTTTTTCATGGTTGACGTTACCATCTACACCCGCCCCGGCTGCCCTTATTGCTCGCGTGCGGTCGATCTTCTGACCCGCAAGGGCGTTGAGTTCAATGAAATCAACGCAGGCGCCACGCCGGAACTGCGCGCCGAAATGCAAGAGCGTTCTGGCCGCAACACCTTCCCGCAGATTTTCGTCGGTTCCGTCCATGTCGGCGGCTGCGACGATCTCTTTGCGCTCGACGGTCAGGGCAAGCTCGACGGTCTGCTCAAGACCGGCGAACTGAACTAATTTTATAACGGGGGAGAAACCGATGAGCACGTTCCGCGCTGCCGCACTACAAATGCGTTCTGGCACCGATGTTGTCCGCAATATCGAGGCTTTGGAGAAACTCGTCGCTGATGCGGCAGCTAAGGGCGCGACTTACGTGCAATCTCCCGAAATGACCGGCGCGATGATGCGCGATCGGGTGGCGTTCAAGGCCAGTCTGCGTGACGAAGCCAACGACCTTGTTTTCAAGGCGGCTTCGGTGCTGGCAGCCAAGCACGGCATCTTCCTGCATATCGGTTCTACGGCCATTGATGCTGGCGATGGCCGGATTGCCAATCGCGCCGGATTGTTTACGCCATCGGGCGAAAAGCTCGTGACCTATGACAAGATTCATATGTTCGATGTCGATCTCGACAATGGCGAAAGCTGGCGCGAATCGGCAACCTATGAACCGGGCAAGGAAACCGTCATTGCTGAATTGCCTTTCGCCAATATTGGCATGGCGATCTGCTATGATATTCGCTTCCCGCAGCTTTTCCGTGCACAGGCGCTGGCTGGCGCCAATGTGATTACCGGGCCTGCGGCCTTCACCAAGCAGACCGGCGAGGCGCACTGGCATATTTTGCAGCGTGCGCGCGCTATCGAAAATGGCGCATTCCTGATCTCGGCTGCGCAGGGCGGATTGCACGAGGACGGGCGCGAAACCTATGGGCATTCGATTATCGTTTCGCCCTGGGGCAAGGTGCTGGCGGAAGCCGCCCATGACGAACCGGCTGTGATCGTTGCCGATATCGATGTTGCCGAAAGCGCTGCGGCGCGCGGCAAGGTGCCGAATTTGAAGAATGCCTGCGAGTTTACCGTCAAGACGGTGACCGCAAAACAGAATGAGGATGCATAACTCCATGATCCGCTTTTCGCTTCATTGCGATAACGGCCATGAATTCGAGGGCTGGTTCCGCGACAATGCCGATTTCGATCGGCAGTCGGAGATGAAATTCGTCTCCTGTCCGGTCTGCAATTCGCATCAGGTGCAGAAAGCCCTGATGGCGCCTGCCGTCTCCACGGCAAGGGCTAAGGAAAAGATCGCGATGGCGCTGGGCGAAGCCCAGAAGAAGGTTCTCGAAGAAATGCGCGATCTCAGCCGTAAGGTCCGCGACAATGCGGATTATGTCGGCGACAAGTTTGCCGAGGAAGCACGCAAGATCCATTTCGGTGAAACGGAGCAGCGTGGCATCTATGGTGAAGCGTCGCGCGAGGACGTGCATTCGCTGCTTGAAGATGGTGTCGATGTGATGCCATTGCCGGTCTTTCCAGAAGATCAGAATTAGGTCACCTGTTCGTCATGACAGCACGGCAGGGGAGGCCGGGTGCATGAAATTGATGGAGTCTGCCTCCTTTCTGCTTCTGGCCACCGGCACCCTGCTGGGGCTTATCCTGCCTCTGGGAAAGATCGCTGCGCAGGTGGGCATTCCGCCTGCCATGTGGACCTTTCTGTTTTCCGCCAGCGCTGGTGTGATTCTATTCGCCGTTCTGCTTTTGCGGGGAAAGAGCCTCGGCTTTTCCGGCGGGCGCGCACGCTATTATGTCTGCACCGCAATCATCTCTTATGCCTTGCCCAATCTTCTGATTCTGTCGGCGATCCCACGTCTCGGTGCTGGTTTCACGGGAATCATGTACACGCTGTCGCCGGTTATCACGCTGGTGATTTCAATGGGCTTCGGCTTGCGACGCCCCAATGCGCTGGGCATTGGCGGCATTGCTGTCGGCTTTATCGGCGCGATTCTTGTTGCGCTGACACGCGGCGAGGTCGGCAAGCCCGCTGATCCGCTCTGGGTTGCGGCCGCCTTGCTTATTCCGGTGTTTCTCGCCTGCGGTAATGTCTATCGCACGCTGGACTGGCCGAAAAATTCCGATCCGACAGAGCTTGCAGCAGGCAGTCATCTGGCTTCCGCCATCATGCTCTTTGCGGGCATCCTGCTGTTCACCGGCGGTTTTCCGGTTGAGACATTTGCACTGGCACCATGGGCCGCAACAGCGCAGGCGATTGCATCGGCGGGAATGTTCGCGCTGTTCTTCCGGCTACAGGCGGTGGGCGGACCGGTTTATCTCAGCCAGATCGGCTATGTGGCCGCAGCGCTCGGTCTCATTTCCGGCACGCTGTTTCTGGGCGAGCATTATCCGCTGCTCACCTGGATTGGAGCAGCCGTTATCGCTGTTGGCGTGGCGATGACCACGCGCGCCCAGAAAAGCTGATTGTTGAATCTGACTATTCTGGCCGCTCGGCCAGAACCATATAATTCACATCCGTATCGCGGGAGCGGCTCCAGCTGTCGGCAAGCGGATTATAGGTCACGCCCAGCTTGTCGATGAGACGCAGGCCGCCTTTGGCAAGGGCGGATTCGAGTTCTTCCGGACGCACCAGCTTTTCATATTGATGCGTGCCGCGCGGCAGCCAGCGCAGCACATATTCCGCACCGATGATCGCCAGACCATAGGCTTTCAGGGTGCGGTTGATGGTGGCGACGAACATTAGCCCTCCGGGCTTCACCATTTCACTGGTCGCCGACATGAACAGATCGACATCCGAAACATGCTCGACCACTTCCATGTTCAAAACCACGTCGAATTTCTCGCCAGCCTCGGCCAGAGCCTCCGCTGTCGTGGCGCGATAATCGACCTCGACGCCGCTTTGCGCAGCGTGGATTTTCGCAACCTCGATATTGGTGGTCGAAGCATCCGCGCCGATCACGGTTGCACCGAGACGCGCCATCGGCTCGCAGAGAAGACCGCCGCCGCAACCGATATCGAGCAGGCGCAATCCTTCGAAGGGGCGCGGCGAATTCGGGTCGCGATTGAACTTGGCGCAGATTTTTTCCTTGATATAGGCAAGGCGCGTTGGATTGAATTTGTGTAGCGGGCGGAACTTGCCCTGCGGGTTCCACCATTCCGCGGCAATGCGCGAGAAATGCTCGATCTCGGAAGCGTCGATGGTGGTGCGGGCAGTCTCGGTCATTTCAATCTCCAGGAGCGGAAGCGTGCAATCCTGCTCTCAAGGTAGCGCCTCAAAGTCAAGGTGCAAATCAAATTCCGGCATTCCTGACCCTATCGGGACGTTCTTGCGAATCGCGGCCTTGCGGAACCGCGACATATTAGCTATGTGACCCCGGGTTTGCCTGTCGCAAGATTATAAGGTTTGGGCAGGTGAGAGTGTAATTTTCAAAATAGCGGGACGTATCCTTAAATGGCGCGCATCGTGATGAAATTCGGCGGCACTTCGGTGGCCGATCTGGAACGCATCTATAATGTGGCGCGCCACGTCAAACGCGAGGTCGAGGCGGGCAATCAGGTTGCTGTTGTCGTCTCGGCCATGTCCGGCAAGACCAATGAGCTGGTCAACTGGGTGCAGAACATGCCGAAGGTATGTGGCGCCAGTTCGCCTTTCTACGATGCGCGCGAATATGACACCATCGTCGCTTCCGGCGAACAGGTGACGAGCGGCCTTCTGGCCATCGCGCTTCAGTCGGTTGGTGTCGATGCGCGTTCGTGGCAGGGCTGGCAGATTCAAATCAAGACCGACAATGCGCATGGCGCGGCTCGTATCCAGGACATCGACGGTTCGGAAATCATCCGTCGCATGGAAATGGGTCAGGTTGCCGTTGTGGCCGGTTTCCAGGGCCTGGGCCCGGATAACCGCATCGCGACGCTCGGACGCGGCGGCTCCGACACATCGGCTGTGGCTGTTGCCGCAGCGGTGAAGGCTGATCGCTGCGATATCTATACCGATGTAGATGGTGTCTACACGACCGATCCGCGCATCGAACCGAAGGCGCGCCGCCTGCCGAAGATTTCCTTCGAAGAAATGCTGGAAATGGCTTCGCTCGGCGCCAAGGTTTTGCAAGTGCGCTCGGTCGAACTCGCTATGGTGCACAAGGTACGCACCTTTGTGCGCTCGAGCTTTACGGACCCCGATGCGCCGGGCATGGGTGATCCGATCAACCCGCCCGGAACGCTTATTTGCGACGAGGATGAAATCGTGGAACAGCAGACCGTCACAGGTATCGCCTTTGCGAAAGATGAAGCTCAGATTTCGCTGCGGCGCGTGGCCGACCGGCCGGGTGTGTCGGCAGCCATTTTCGGCCCGCTTGCCGAAGAGCACATCAATGTCGATATGATCGTTCAGAACGTGTCGGAAGACGGTTCCAAGACCGACATGACCTTCACGATCCCGACCGGCGACATCGACAAGGCGCTGCGCGTTCTCGACAAGGTCAAGGCTGAAATCGGCTTCGACAACATTCAGTCCGAAACGGGCCTCGCCAAGATTTCCGTGATCGGCATCGGCATGCGCAGCCATGCGGGTGTTGCCGCCACGGCCTTCAAGGCGCTGGCTGAGAAGGGCATCAACATTCGCGCCATCACGACGTCGGAAATCAAGATCTCGATCCTGATTGACGGCCCTTATGCCGAATTGGCCGTGCGCACGCTGCACGCCGTCTATGGTCTCGACAAGTCGTAATCCATTGATGGCTGATATTAAGCCGGCATAAAATCCGGCTTTTATTAAACCGTTTTGAAACAATGCCGCGTCCTTGAATGGATCGCGGCATTTTTTCGTTCCAGAACCTGGCATAATTTCTGCTTAAAGCACTAGACGGCAGTGTCAAAAATGCTCACAAAGGGGTTGGCGTAACGCGTCGCGGGCGGGTAATGGGAATCGGTCGGCGAAAGCGGGCCACCAGTCCGAACGGCTTTCGGTAGTACGGAGCAAGCAAAGCCGTTTTCTCTTTATTCGCCGCAGTTCGCACGGAAAGCCGCTTCACCTCGGTGCCGAAACTGCACAAGAGGAGTGTCCGACGATCATGCGCGATCAGACAACCGGTCCCCGCGTGCTGCTGAAGCGGTTGCGCGAATTGATGGCTGAGCCGCTTGAGCCGCAGCCGCGCCTTGACCGGATCGTTCGTGAAATCGCGCAAAATATGGTCGCGGAAGTCTGCTCCTTCTACGTGCTTCGCGCTGACGGCGTTCTCGAACTCTATGCCACTGAAGGTTTGAACCCACAGTCGGTCCACCTGGCGCAATTGCGTCTGGGGCAGGGCCTTGTCGGCACCATTGCCGCCAGCGCGCGTCCGTTGAACCTTACCGATGCACAAAGCCATCCGGCCTTCGCCTACCTGCCGGAAACGGGCGAAGAAGTATATAATTCCTTCCTCGGTGTTCCCGTGCTGCGCGCAGGCCGCACCATGGGCGTTCTCGTCGTGCAGAACCGCACCAAGCGCGCCTATCGTGAAGACGAAGTCGAAGCGCTTGAAACGACAGCCATGGTGCTGGCCGAAATCATCGCGTCCGGCGACGGGCTGAAGCTTGTGCGCCCCGGTATCGATCTCGATATGGGCCGCCCGATGAGCGTGACCGGGCTTGCCTTCAATGACGGCATCGGTCTCGGTCATGTCGTGCTGCATGAGCCGCGCATCGTCGTCACCAATCTTTTCAACGAGGATAGTCAGGCCGAGCTGGCCCGTCTGGATCAGGCGCTTGGTTCCTTGCGCATTTCCATCGATGACATGCTGTCGCGCCGCGATGTCGCGATCGAAGGCGAGCATCGCGAAGTGCTGGAAGCCTATCGCATGTTTGCTCATGATCGTGGCTGGGTGCGTCGTCTGGAAGAGGCGATCCATAACGGTCTGACCGCCGAAGCAGCCGTAGAGAAGGTGCAGAGCGACACGCGTGCGCGCATGATGCATCTGTCCGATCCCTATATGCGGGAGCGCCTGTCGGATTTCGACGATCTCGCCAATCGTCTGCTGCGCCAGTTGATGGGCCGTGACATCAAGACGATGGCCGAATCGCTGGTCAAGGATGCCATCATCGTTGCGCGTTCCATGGGCGCTGCCGAGTTGCTGGATTATCCGCGCGAGCGTTTGCGCGGCGTGGTGCTGGAAGACGGCGCCGCCACCAGCCATGTGGTGATCGTGGCCCGCGCGATGGGCATTCCGGTCGTTGGGCAGGCCAAGGGCGCTGTCTCCATGGCTGAAAACAACGATGCGGCTATCGTCGATGGCGACGAGGGCGTGGTGCATCTGCGTCCGCAGTCGGACCTCGAATCAGCCTATGCGGAAAAGGTTCGCTTCCGTGCCCGGCGTCAGGCGCATTATCGCGAATTGCGCGACAAGCCTGCCTTGACCAGGGACGGCGTCGATATTTCGCTTTTGATGAATGCAGGCCTTCTGGTCGACCTGCCGCAGCTTGCGGCATCGGGCGCTTCGGGCATCGGCCTGTTCCGCACCGAGCTGCAGTTCATGGTCGCCTCGACCTTCCCGCGGGCAGAGCAGCAGGAGCGGCTTTATCGTTCGGTCATGGAAGCGTCGGGCGACAAGCCGGTTACGTTCCGCACACTCGACATCGGCGGCGACAAGGTGCTGCCTTACTTCAGCGCATCGGCGCAGGAAGAAAATCCGGCGCTTGGCTGGCGCGCTATCCGCCTCACGCTGGATCGTCCGGGTCTGCTGCGCACCCAGTTGCGCGCGCTTTTGAAAGCGGCAGGCGGACGTGAATTGAAGCTCATGCTGCCGATGGTGACGGAAGTTGCCGAAGTGAAGGCAGCGCGTGAGATCATCGAACGTGAGGTTCGCCATCTGTCGCGGTTCGCGCATTCGCTGCCGACGCGGATGAAGCTTGGCGCGATGGTGGAAGTTCCAGCCCTGTTGTGGCAGCTGGATGAGCTGATGACGGCGGTTGATTTCGTCTCCGTCGGCTCCAATGATCTGTTCCAGTTCCTGATGGCGGTGGATCGCGGCAATTCGCTGATTTCCGGCCGTTTCGACCAGCTTTCTCCGGCTTTCCTGCGGACGCTGCGCCACATTGTCGATACCGGCAACCGGCACAACACGCCAGTTACGCTCTGCGGTGAAATGGCGGGACGTCCACTGACGGCAATGACGCTGATCGGCCTTGGTTTCCGCTCCATCTCCATGTCGGCTGCTGCCATCGGCCCGGTTAAGGCGATGCTCGGCGCGCTGGATACAACGAAGCTGAATGCGCTTCTCAATGAAGAGCTGGACAAGCCGAATGTCGCGCATTCTCTGCGTGAACTGATGCTTCGATTTGCAGAAGACAACGATATTCCGTTATAGCAAGGCAAATTGCATAGAATGACCGGGTGTGGCGCGGGACGCGGCGCGCCCGGTTTCGCACATTTGCATTCGGACGATGATTTTTAGGACATGACATGATCGCATTGCCGCAGGACCGGATGGACCAGCTCTTGAAGCGGTTCTCGATGATCGAAAGCCAGATGGCCGACAATCCGGATTCGGAAACCTATGTGAAGCTCGCTTCCGAATATTCCGAGTTGCAGGAAGTCGTCGGCAAGATTCGCGAATTGAGCGATGCGCGTGCCGAAGCGAAAGATCTGGCCACCATGCGCGACGACGCGTCGACCGATGCCGAAATGCGCGCATTGGCTGTCGAGGAATTGCCGGAAGTCGAAAAGCGCGTCGAGGCGCTGGAGCAGGAAGTACAGATTCTGCTTCTGCCAAAGGACGCGGCGGATGAGAAGAACGCCATTCTCGAAATTCGCGCCGGTACGGGCGGACTGGAAGCAGCGCTTTTCGCGGGCGATCTCTTCCGCATGTATGAGCGTTATGCCAGCGAGAAGGGCTGGCGCGTCGAGCTGGTCTCGGCCAGCGAAGGCGATGCGGGCGGCTATAAGGAAATTATCGCGACGGTTTCCGGCAAGGGCGTGTTCTCGAAGATGAAGTTCGAATCGGGCGTGCATCGCGTGCAGCGCGTACCGGAAACAGAAGCCGGCGGGCGCATTCATACATCGGCTGCGACCGTGGCCGTGCTGCCCGAGGCCGAAGACATCGATATCGAGATTCGCAACGAGGATATCCGCATCGACACGATGCGCGCATCGGGCGCTGGCGGCCAGCACGTCAACACGACCGACTCGGCAGTGCGTATCACCCATATTCCCACCGGCATCATGGTGGTTCAGGCGGAAAAATCCCAGCATCAGAACCGCGCCCGCGCCATGCAGATCCTGCGTGCCCGCCTTTATGACATGGAGCGCCAGAAGGCTGAAAGCGAGCGCTCGGAAGCGCGCCGTAGCCAGGTCGGCTCTGGCGACCGTTCGGAACGCATCCGCACCTATAACTTCCCGCAGGGCCGCGTCACCGATCACCGCATCAACCTGACGCTCTACAAGCTCGACCGCGTGATGGAAGGCGATCTCGACGAATTGGTCGATGCGTTGATTTCCGATCACCAGACCGCGCTTTTGACCGAACTGGGCGCCTGAGCGTGAGCGGCGAGCGTCTCGACGTTCTGGCAGCACAGGCCCGGCGGCAATTGCGCGATGCCGGGTTGGAAACGCCTGATCTCGATGCGCGGCTGCTGATCGAATGGACTACGGGCACGACACGGCTCGATCTGATTTCCGCACCGGACAGACTGATCGAAGCCGAGTGCGTCGAAACCTTGCGTGCGGCGCTCGAACGCCGCGCCAAAGGCGAACCCGTGCATCGGATTATCGGTGTTCGCGAATTTTACGGACTGCCATTCCGGCTTTCTGCTGAAACGCTTGAACCGCGCCCGGATACGGAAGCGCTGATCGAGCTGGTCACGCCACCGCTTGAACAGCTCGTTGCGGAGCATGGCGTGGTCGAACTCCTCGATATGGGCACGGGCACCGGGGCGATTGTGATTTCGCTCCTGCATCGCTTCGAGACATTGCACGGCATTGGCCTCGATGTGTCGGAAGGGGCGTTGGCGACGGCGCGAATCAATGCTGCGATCAACGATGTGAGCCAGCGTTTCGCCGCACTGCGGAGCGACTGGTTCGCCAATGTCAGCGGACGGTTTCATATGATCGTCTCAAACCCGCCCTATATTCCGCATGAAGATATTGCCGGTCTGTCGCGTGAAGTGCGCGAGCATGATCCGCTTGCAGCACTGGATGGCGGCCAGGATGGACTGGATTTTTACCGGGCCCTTGCAGAACAGGCAGTAGAGTACCTATATGATGGTGGTATGGTTGCTGTAGAAATCGGCGCCGGACAATTCCAGGATGTAAAAGCGCTGTTTGAGCAAGCGGGTTTTGAACTCGCGAACGATGCGCGTGATCTGGGCGGCCATAGAAGGGCCATGCTTTTTGCGCAAAAATCATAAACGAAATTTTGATACCCAACGGCGCGAAAAAACACTTGGAATTTGCCGCGAAGCCGTTTAGTTTCCGGCCACCGTATACAGACAGAATGGTTTTGCCCGCTTTTTAGAGGGCCGTGGCGGAAATGCTCCATGACGATTTGAGGTCATGCTCTCCCGGGGTCTAAGCCTTTGGAGATGGCTCGTACGGAAGTACACGACTTTCAGGCATGGTCCCGAAGAGCGATGCTTTTCGGCGTGGACCTTGCACAAGGCAACCGTCAGGTTCCGGCCATCCATCTGGATATGCGGAGCCGAGAAGCATGTCGCGGAAAAGTGGGAACCGGTTTTCCGGGAACGACATGCATAAAAGCAACCCCTTAATGTGCGTCAGGCGAACAGTTTGAAATGCGACGCGCTTTAAGAATAGTCGATGTGTAGGAAGTTTTAGGGCGTGCTTCCTCCATGGCTCAATAGCAAGAAACAGGCGACCGTTTTCGTCGCAACGTTTCTGCGCCCTTTAATCTGAAAAGAGATGAATATGAGGCCAGCACAGCAGAACAGGCGTATGCGCGGACGGGGGAATAACAATAACAACAATAATAACAACAACCGCAAGGGCCCCAATCCTCTGTCGCGTAATTACGAAAGCAACGGACCTGACGTAAAGATCCGTGGCAATGCGCAACATATTGCAGAAAAATATTCGACACTCGCTCGTGACGCGCAGGCTTCTGGCGACCGGGTGATGGCTGAAAACTACCTTCAGCACGCTGAACATTACAATCGCATCATTATGGCTGCCATGGCGCAGAACCCGGTGCCGTTCCAGCGCGAAGAAACCTTCGACGATGACGGCGCTGATGATGACGATACTGGCTTCACGCCAGCAGTCGCCGTCGAGCCGCGTCCGGTAAGCGGTTCCGGTCCGCAGCCGGTCATCGAAGGCACGCCTGCCGAAGTCATTTACGGCGAGGAAAGCGGCGAAAGCCGTCAGCCGCGTGAACGTGATAATCGTGATCGTCGCCTTGGCCGCGGTCGCCGCCCGCAGCGTGAACGCTTCAATGCCGAAGAGCGCCCGGAAGCGCAGGCCGGTGAAGCAGGCGAACAACCGGCAGTGGAAGCTGCTGCGGAAGTAGCAGAACCAGCTCCGGTCGCTCGGGCTGCCAAGGCTGCTCCGGCGGCTGTGGAAGCGGCACCCGTTGAGGCTCCGGTGGAAGCACTCGTCGAAGCGAAGGCCGATGACGAAGCTGCACCGCGTCGCGCTACCCGCCGTCCGGGTCGTCCGCGCCGTGTTGCGAAGGATCAGGATGCCGGCAGCGATACGCCAGCAACCGAACCTGTCGATTCCGACGCTTAGAGCGAGTTTCGATCTGAATGAATCAGATCGGCGCTCTAAGCTTCTATATATCGAGCATAATCTTATCGATCCTCGTTTCACTCCGGTCGGATTATGCTCTAAAGCTTTCGGTATAAGATTTGAAAATGGCGCGGTTTTCCGCGCCATTTTTATTTGGTCGCACGTGCGTTGTTCACCCTTGCCGAAAGGTGGTCATAGTCCCATATCCTGTCTTGGAAAGACATGAAGCCCGCCCATGCGGGGGCTTCGTCACCCAACATCTTCCGGTGCCTATGCAGGGCTGGAGGGCAAAAGGAGACACTATATGAATATCGAGAAATACACGGAACGCGTTCGCGGTTTCATTCAGTCGGCGCAGACTTTCGCGCTTTCTTCCGGCAATCAGCAGTTCACTCCGGAACATATTCTGAAAATCCTCGTCGATGATGACGAGGGCCTTGCCGCATCGTTGATCGAGCGGGCAGGTGGACGCATTGCCGATGTGCGCCTTGGTTTACAGAGCGCATTGGAAAAGTTGCCGAAAGTATCGGGCGGTAACGACCAGCTTTATCTCTCGCAGCCGCTGGCCAAGGTTTTCGCTCTGGCCGAAGAGCTTGCCAGCAAGGCGGGCGACAGCTTTGTCACGGTCGAACGGCTGCTGACGGCGTTGGCAATCGAGAAATCCGCAAAGACATCTGAAATTCTTGCCGCTGCCGGTGTGACACCGACGGCGTTGAACAAGGTCATCAACGATATGCGTAAGGGCCGCACTGCCGATTCTGCTTCCGCCGAAAGCAATTACGACGCACTGAAGAAATATGCGCGCGATCTGACTGAAGACGCCCGCAACGGCAAGCTTGATCCGGTGATCGGCCGCGATGAAGAAATTCGTCGCACGATTCAGGTTCTGTCACGCCGCACCAAGAACAATCCGGTGCTGATCGGTGAGCCGGGCGTCGGCAAGACGGCCATTGCCGAAGGTCTGGCGCTGCGCATCGTGAATGGTGACGTGCCCGAATCGCTGAAGGACAAGCAGTTGATGGCGCTCGACATGGGCGCGCTGATTGCCGGTGCGAAATATCGCGGCGAGTTCGAGGAACGCCTGAAGGCAATCCTGTCGGAAGTTCAGACGGCTGCCGGTCAGGTTATTCTCTTCATCGACGAGATGCACACGCTTGTCGGTGCGGGCAAGACCGATGGCGCGATGGATGCGTCCAACCTGCTCAAGCCTGCGCTGGCCCGTGGTGAATTGCACTGCGTCGGCGCGACCACGCTGGAAGAATATCGCAAATATGTCGAGAAGGACGCCGCACTTGCGCGTCGTTTCCAGCCGGTCTTCGTGGACGAACCGACCGTCGAGGACACGATCTCGATCCTGCGCGGCCTGAAGGAAAAATACGAGCAGCATCACAAGGTGCGCGTATCGGACTCGGCGCTTGTCGCAGCCGCAACGCTGTCGAATCGCTACATCACCGACCGCTTTCTTCCAGATAAGGCCATCGACCTTGTCGATGAGGCTGCGTCGCGTCTGCGCATGCAGGTCGATTCGAAGCCGGAAGAACTCGACGAGATCGACCGGCGCGTTATGCAGCTCAAGATCGAGCGCGAAGCCCTGAAGGTCGAAACTGATGCCGCTTCCAAGGATCGTCTGGTGCGTCTTGAAAAAGAGCTGACCGATCTGGAAGAGGAATCAGCTGAACTGACCGCCAAGTGGCAGTCGGAAAAGCAGAAGCTCGGTCTTGCTGCTGATCTCAAGCGTCAGCTTGAAGAAGCACGCAATGCTTTGGCCACTGCACAGCGCAATGGTGAATTCCAGAAGGCTGGTGAGCTTGCTTATGGCAAGATCCCGCAGCTTGAAAAGGAACTCGCCCAGTCGGAAAGCCAGGAGAACAAGGGTTCTCTACTGGAAGAGACGGTTACGCCGGAACATGTCGGTCAGGTGGTATCCCGCTGGACAGGTATTCCGGTTGACCGGATGCTGGAAGGCGAGCGCGAAAAGCTACTGCGGATGGAAGACGAGCTTGCAAAGCGCGTCATCGGTCAGGGCGAAGCCGTTCAGGCGGTTTCCAAGGCTGTTCGCCGTGCGCGTGCGGGTCTTCAGGATCCAAACCGGCCTATCGGTTCGTTCATCTTCCTCGGCCCAACGGGCGTGGGCAAGACCGAATTGACCAAGGCGCTGGCTTCGTTCCTGTTCCAGGACGACACCGCGATGGTTCGTATCGATATGTCGGAATTTATGGAGAAGCACTCCGTGAGCCGTCTGATCGGTGCGCCTCCCGGTTATGTCGGTTACGAAGAAGGCGGCACGCTGACGGAAGCCGTGCGGCGTCGGCCATATCAGGTGATCCTGTTCGACGAGATCGAAAAGGCGCATCCCGATGTGTTCAACGTGCTGTTGCAGGTTCTGGACGATGGGCGTCTGACCGATGGTCAGGGGCGCACGGTCGATTTCCGCAACACGGTCATCATCATGACGTCCAACCTTGGCGCCGAATATCTCGTCAATCTTGGCGAGAAAGACGATGTCGAGAGCGTTCGTGACGAGGTGATGGGTGTGGTTCGGGCGGCATTCCGGCCGGAATTCCTGAACCGTGTCGATGAAATCATCCTGTTCCACCGGCTGCGCCGCGAGGATATGGGTGCAATCGTCGATATCCAGTTGCAGCGTCTCCAGACCTTGCTCACCGATCGCAAGATCGCATTGGAGCTGGCAGAGGATGCCCGCGAATGGCTTGCCAACAAGGGATATGATCCGGCTTACGGCGCACGTCCTTTGAAGCGCGTGATCCAGAAGGAAGTCCAGGATCCGCTCGCAGAGCGTATTCTGCTGGGCGATATTCTGGACGGCTCGCTCGTCAAGATCACCGCTGGTTCGGACAGGCTCAATTTTCGTCCGGTTCGCGGTGCTCTGGAACCCGATCCGAAGAACGAAGGCGTGGAAGCCTGACGTTCCACTTGTTCTAACAAAGCGCCGCAGTCGCAAGATTGCGGCGCTTTTTATTGGCTTTAATCAATTCGGGCGGGATGTATCACAATGCTCGAAGAAATTTTGCAGATACAAATTTCATAAAACTTGTCGTCACTTGGCCATTTTCATGTCCAGTTCATCTGGCATCTGCTGTTACTCGGATAATCAGTTATTAACCATATTCACGGCATCCATGATCTGACGATCCGATTGAACGTCTGAAATTACGGGCACCTGGGACTTCCTCCATGACGCATTCCATACGCATGCTTCGTTTCGCATTGTTTGCTTCTGCGGCTCTTCCCGCCACGGGTGCCGGTGCTTTTGCAGAAGAAAACCGTGACACCACGCTCACGGAAGCTCCGGTGCAACTGGCGCAGCTCTACGATCCGGGCGAAGAGGTCTATCATGACCGACGCGTGCGCGTTTACATCGACCAGTATGGTCGGCGCGTGACGATGGATCGTCGTGGTCGCATTGTCAGCGTCGAGGATGCCAATACCTACGATCGCAATAGCTATGGTGGTCTCAATAGCCGCCGCGATCCGCAACAAGACGACAACTGGACACTAAACGGCCCTGTCGATGGCGGTTCGCCCTATGACGGCTTCAGCAATGTGCCGGAAGACCCGAATTATTATCCTGCCGCGCCGTCCGATCCGAACTATCGCGGCAATCAGGATGGTCAGGTGCAGCGTTCGGAACTGCCGCCGTCCGGTGAAAACTATCCAGACAATACGGGCACCAATTCCGCCAGCATCGATCAGAACTATAATGGGCAGGATTACAGCCAGCCCGGCTATGAGCAGCCGCAGAATGTGCCGAAGTCCAGTGATATGGCGCCGGCAATCGAAATGCCGAAAGGCGAGGGTGCCAAGGCCAAGATTGCAGCCTTCCAGGTGTTGCTGGATCGCGCGGGCGCATCGCCGGGCGTCATTGATGGCCGTTCCGGCAGCAATGTCGACAAGGCCGCAGCCGCCTATGGCGAACTGACCGGCAAAACCATCAGCCCGAAGGATGATGCGGCAGTCAATGCCGAGCTGGAAGCAACCGGCGGTGCGGCGTTCTTCGAATATACGATCACCAACGAGGATGTCGGTCGCCAGTATGTGGCCTCGATTCCGGAAGATTACGCCCATAAGGCGCAGCTTCCATCGATGGCCTATACATCGGTGACCGAAATGCTCGGTGAGAAATTCCACATCGACGAAAACTACCTGAAGGAAATCAATCCGGGTGTGAACTTTAATCAGCCCGGTTCCGTGGTGAAGGTGCCAAATCTCGGCAAGCCGGTGCGCGCCAAGGTGGCGAGAATCATCGCCGACAAGGGACGCAAGCAGGTCCGTGGTTATGATGAAAGCGGCAAGCTGGTCGTGGCCTATCCGTCGACCATCGGCTCATCGGATAATCCGTCGCCGTCCGGCATCGTGCAGGTTGAGCGCATCGCGATCAATCCGAATTACACCTACAATCCGAAGATCAACTTCAAGCAGGGCAATAACGACAAGGTTCTGACGATTCCGCCGGGTCCGAATGGGCCAGTCGGTACGGTCTGGATTGCGCTTTCCAAGCCGACTTACGGCATCCATGGAACGCCGGAGCCGTCCAAGATCGGCAAAACGTCGAGCCATGGCTGCGTGCGATTGACGAACTGGGACGCGGAAGAACTCGCCAAGCTCGTCAAAGCGGGCGTCACCGTTGAATTTTCCGAATAGTTCAACCTTCACGGGTCAAACAAAAAAGCCGGGAGAGCATTTTGCTTTCCCGGCTTTTTTTAACCCTTGGTCGAGGCGTTAGCAGCCAGCTTGGTGCTGTTGTCGTCGCTGTTCAAAAGCGTGTCGATGCGATCGCGCTCCTGCTTGAAGGCTTCAAGCTCTTTGCCCTTCAAAGCCTTGTTGTCCGGCAGGCGGATGCGAAGCGGGTCCACCTTGGTGCCGTTGACGATCATTTCATAATGCAGATGCGGGCCGGTCGAGAGACCGGTCGAACCGACATAGCCGATCACCTGCCCCTGACGCACCCTTGCGCCAGCAGACACGCCGCGCGCAATTGCATTCTGGTGGCTGTAGCTGCTCACATAGCCATTGGCATGACGAATCAAGGTCTGATTGCCATAGCCATTGGTCCAGCCTGCCTTTTCGACAACCCCGTTACCCGTTGCGATGATTGGCGTGCCGCGTGGCGCGGCCCAATCGACGCCGGTATGCATGCGGCTATAACCAAGAATCGGGTGGCGGCGCATGCCAAATGGCGAGCGGAACACGCCATTGGGTACCGGATTGCGCAGCAGAAACTGCTTTGCGCTCTTTCCGCCTTCGTCGAAGTAATCGACACCACCATCCGGCGCCTGATAGCGGTAGAATTTCCGGGTCGTGCCGCTGAAAGTCGCCGCAACATAGAGAAGTTGCGAATCGCTGTCGGCCTTGTCCGGATCATCGGGTCCGTCCGGCAGGGAGAAGAAGGCGTCAATATTGTCGGTCGGCGTCAACTGCGCCTGAAGATCCACGTCGGTGGCCAGCATTTTGACGAGCTGTTCGCGCATCGTTTCCGTCATGCCATAGGCAAGGGCCGCGCGACTGATACCGTCATAGACATTGGGCAGATTGCCGCGGATGGCGCTGGGGATCGCATTGCCGTCAAAAGCGGTCTGCAACAGAGGCGTTTCTTCGGGTTCATCCGATGGAACATATTGCTGACGGTCGTTCAGTGTGACCGTCACGAGATGCGTGGTGCGATTATAAATGCTTGCGCGAACGATGCGGTCCTGCCCGTTGCGGGTTTCAGTTCCCACACGCAAGATACTGCCTTGCTTCAAGCGCGGCGAATTCATCATCTTGGCGAGCGCATCGACCATGTTCGATGTGTCTTCGCCAGTATAGCCCGCATCTTCGAGCGCCTGCGCGATGTCGGCGGTTTGCCGGAAGGGGATCAATTCTTCCGAGAAACCATCATCAGTCTGCTCGTCATTCGCCTTCGGGGCGACGCTGACATTTTCCTGCGTGATCTTCACGCCGAGCGCTGGGCCAAGCGCATAAGGAGAATCATTGCCGCCAAAGCGGGCCGGGTCGACATAATGCAGCGAGGCAACCTGGACATCGCCATCGGTCAACAAGCCGCCGGTATCACGAACGACTTTTTCGACTTCATCCACCGACAGATCGCTGGAGGCATCGAAAGTTGCGCTGTTCAGCGGAAAATCGACAACATGGAGGCTGACTTCGCTTTCAACCTTGGCACCATAAATCTGTCCGGTGTCTGCTGGCAGCGGGGCGGTGGGGCCTTCAGAGAACACAGTCAACGCATCGAATGCCGGATATTTGCGGCTGGTCGGGTGATCGACCGCCAGCGCCATGCTCACAAGTTCGAACGGGCGGGTGCGGATAACTTCGCGTTCGCCAACTTTCTGCATGGTGGAAAGGTCGAACCGACGCCGGTCGCGCGGCTGCTGTGCCGAAACCGTGCTGACGAGACGACCGCCCTTGGTGACGGCGCTTTCCTCGGCGGCACTTGGCATATCGTTGCGGGCAAGAATTTCGGGCGGGGTCGCCAATTGCTCGCGCCCGTCAAGGGCGGCAAAAAGAGCAACGCCAATCAGCATGCAGGAGGTAACGCCAGTCAGGAAGGTGCCGGCAAGCCAGCGTGCCGAAACTTCGCGCCGATCTGGAGGCCGTCGCCGTCCGCCAACGCTCAGCGGGGGCTCGTCACCCGGATCGAGATTATTCGGCCCCATTTCCTTCATACTGCTATAGTCGGCCCTTCTTCTAAACCTGATGGCACGAAAACGTGCTTGAACATCGCTTGTCAGAAAAGCGACTTATGCGCTGATCCGATGCTAAGGTGTCTTCCTTTATCTATGGAAGGCTCCCAAACGGGCATCAGAGTTTTGCCTGCCGTTGGCGCGTAAGTCAATGACGAGGCGGCCAAACGCCGATATCCACAATGCCAACAGGCTGGCTATAAGCTGGATGCAGTACGGCTAAATTTCGAATTTCGCGGAAACTAGTTTTTCATTGAGGCTGGTTTGTGGCCCGATATTCCGCAACGTCATGTTTCACCCCTATATATAGAGTGGCAAAAACTAGGGATTTGACGCCCTGTGGAAAGCTGTCAAAAAAATATCAAAAAACTTCAAACCCGTTGTTGACAGTTTGAGAGCTGG
>UEGR01000003.1 GCA_900465685.1 Hyphomicrobiales bacterium | reverse complement strand
TGAAACCGGTGTCACGGTGCACGGTGGGGATGGTGGGCAGGGCGGTGTAAGTCTGCCGGGCGGCAATACGGCATCCGATGGTGGCGATGGCGGGCGTGGCGGCAACGGCATCACGTCGACCGGCACGGCTGCAACTATCACGAATGCTGGTGCCGTTAGCGGCGGCAATGGCGGCAATGGCGGCGACGGCGGCATCGGTGTATCCATGGCGGCCGGTGCCACGCTGACCAACGTAGCCGGTGCAAGTATAACGGGTGGCAATGCGGGCGCGGGCGGCAAAGCGCCTTCGGCTCCCTTCAATCCGCCATCCTGGTGGTACAGGGGCACGGATGGGCAGAACGGAACGGCGGGCGTCGGCGTCTATTTCTCGTCCGGCGATGCGACATTGGTCAACGCCGGTACGGTTTCTGGTGGTCTCAATCAGGACGGTTCGCGCGCGGCTGCGGTGGTGTTTTCCGGCAGCAACAACACGTTGGTTCTTGGAGCTGGTTATGCCTTCAATGGCAAGGTTGTCGCGGATCCGAGCGGCCAGAACACGCTGGTCTTCGGCGGAACGGGTACGGCCCAGTTCGATCTGACCGGTTTTGAAAAAAGATTTCAGGGGTTCGATGCGCTGGAAAAGCGCGATAGCAGTACATGGACTTTGACTGGCTCGCCGGAAACTTTCAGCGGCGATCTCGGGGTGCATGGCGGAACGCTGGTTCTGACCTCCTCTGCGCAGCTTAATACGGCGGATGTGATCATTGGTTCGGCGCAGGGTGAAAGCGCCTTGCTGGAGGTGACGGGCACCGGCACAAGCCTCAATATAAGCGGCACATTGAGTGTCGCTGGCTATGGCGACGATTCACTGACCGTCGCAAATGGTGGGCGGGTTAATGTCGGCGGGGATCTTTCGGTTGGAAGTACCGCATCCGTAATCGCAGGTTCGCAAAACGCGCTGACGGTCAGCGGGAAGGGTTCCACACTGCATTTCGGCGGTACGGCCGATATAGGCGCTCTTCTTTCCGTGGCGGATGGTGGTGCGGTTCAAGGGGGGCAGTTACAGATCGGCGCCGGTGATCCGGGCAGCGATACGGCGCACGTCACGGTGGATGGAGCCGGTTCGCTCCTGAATGTCGCTGAAATCGATGTCGGTTCCGTCGGTAACGGTTCGCTGACGGTATCGAATGGCGCAAGCATTGGACTGGCGGCAGGCGGCAGCGTCTTGCAGGTCGGACAGAACGGCGCGCAAGGTACCGTGAATATTGGCGCGGCTGCGGGCGAGACAGCGGCTGCAGCCGGAACAATTCACAGCACTGTGGTGCTCGGCAGTCAGGGTACGCTCAACCTCAACCATGATACGACCGGTTACCGCTTCGATACGACGGTGCAAGGCAACGGCACGATCAATTTCCTTGGCGGAACGACGACAATCTCCGGGCAGGGACTGGCCCAGTTTTCCGGCCAGTCGAATATTGGCAACAGCAGTGTCGCGCTGACGAGTTCGGCTGTGGTCGGTGGCACGGTCGCCGTCAACGCTGGCGGTACACTGAGTGGTTCCGGCACATTGGGCAGTACCACGGTCAATAGCGGCGGCACGATTGTTGCCGGTTTGCAGTCGCAACTTACGGTCGATGGTGACCTGACGCTGCAAAGCGGTGCGACCTTTAATTATGGTCTGGGTACGTCCAACGCCCAGAAGGCGGCATCTATTCAGGTCAATGGCGATCTGACGCTGAACGGCGCGACGGTAAACGTCAGTGGCACCTCGGACAGCGCGCTGATCGGCTATCATCGCCTGATTTCCTATAGCGGAACGCTGACGACTGCCAATGCAGGTTTGATGGTGGGCGAAACGCCGATTACCAATCCCATCGCCTATTCATATGCCATCGATTACGCACCGAATGTGGTGGATCTACTGGTACTGCCAAACGGCCTTGACCTTCTTCAGGTTTGGGGCGGCAATGCGTTGACGCTCGACGGTGGCGATGGAACCTGGTCAGCATCGGATCAGAACTGGCTCGATCCGCTGGGCGGCAGCAGCACACTGGGATCGACATGGGGACAAGGTTATGCAGTGTTCCGCGGCATTGGCGGTACCGTCACGCTGGATGGAACGCAAACAGCCGTCGGCCTTCAATTCGTGAGCGGCGATTATACCATCACCGGTGGTACAGCTTTGAACCTTGTTGGCTATTCGGGCAATGGCATCACCATTGCCGTGCCGGAATTGCGGGTGCTGGCGGGTGAAACAGCGACCATTGCGTCGACCATTACTGGCAACGACGGGTTGGAGAAAACTGGCGACGGCTTGCTCGTTCTGTCCGGTTCCAACAGTTATTCCGGCCAAACGATAATCAGCGCGGGAACGCTGCAAATTTCCGCGGCGAATAATCTTGGACAGATATCCAATGGCCTTACCATCAATAACGGCACGTTACAGACGACTGGCACCATATCGCTTGGCAGCCTTGTAACGCTCGGCGGTGAAGCGGCATTTGATGTTGCATCGGGCACAGAACTGCAATTGACCGGAGTTATTTCCGGTTCCGGTTCGTTGACCAAGCAGGGCGATGGCACATTGCTGGTCGAAAATACAGCCAATGGCTGGTCCGGCGGCACGCTGATCGAGGCGGGCACACTGCGCATGGCGGCAGGTAGCGCCAGTGCGCTGCCGAACATGACCGATTACGTGATGGTCGGCGGCACACTCGATCTCAATGGCAATGCCCTGACCATGGGTTCATTGTGGGGCAGCGGCGGCACGATCTCCATCGACAGCGCCAGCCTTACAGTCAATCAGGATACGGACACGGTTTTTGCGGGAGATATCACTGGTGCCGGCGCAAGCAGCAGCCTGACCAAAGACGGCGATGGTATTCTGGTCCTGACAGGAAACAACAGTTTTCAGGGGCAGACCAGTATTCTGGGCGGCACGCTGGCAATATATGAAGCACAGAATATTGGCACCGGTGCGGCGGCCATTTCAATCAGCGATGCAACGCTGGCGACACTTGGCAATATCACGCTGGCACGCGGTGTTGAATTGTCTGGTACGGCAACCATTGACACATTGCTTGCGACGGCGCTCGAGCTGTCGTCTGATGTGTCGGGAAGCGGTGCATTGTACAAGGAGGGTGCAGGTTCGCTTATTTTAAGCGGCGACGCTAGCCATAGCGGCGGCACCACGATTGCCAACGGTTTTCTGCAAATCGGCAATGGCGGCGCCACGGGTTCGATTGCCGGTAATATCATCAATAATGGCGGTCTCGTCTTCGACCGGCAGAATAGCTACACCTATTCCGGTGTGGTTTCAGGCGCTGGCGCGCTGATCCAGGCAGGTGCGGGCACCACGGTCCTCACTGGCGAAAACAGCTATACCGGCAATACGTTTATTGCTGGCGGTACATTACAGATCGGTGATGGCGGAACCACAGGCTTCATCATCGGTGGCGTTTTGAACGAAGGCACTCTGGCCGTCGACCGGTCGGACAGTTACAGCCTCGACGGTCTGATCGTCGGTACCGGCTCCTTCGTGCAAGCAGGATCCGGCACAACCATTCTCACTGCCGACAACGCTTATTACGGCGGGACGACCATTGCCAACGGCACGCTGGAATTGGGAGCAGGCGGTAATTCCGGCTGGATCGAAGGCGACGTTCTGAATAATGGCACGCTGGTCTTCAATCGCTCGGACGCGGTGCTTTTCTCCGGCGATATCACAGGCAATGGAGCGGTGAACCAGATCGGCGCTGGCACCACGGTTCTTGCTGGCGACAACACCTATACCGGTGGCACGAACATTCTGTCCGGCGCGCTGGTCATCGGCAATGGCGCAACATCCGGCGCGATAACAGGCAATGTCGAAAATGACGGTATCCTTGCCTTCAACCGGTCCGACACAATGGCGTATGCAGGCACGATCAGCGGCTCCGGCAGCGTGCAGCAGATCGGCACAGGGACAACTATCCTGACCGGTAGCAACAGCTATACCGGCGCGACGATGATCGCGGCCGGGCGCTTGCAAATCGGCGATGGCGGTACGTCCGGTTCCATTACCGGCCACGTGCTCAATGACGGCACGCTGGCTTTCGACCGGTCCGATACCGTGACCTTCGATGGCATGGTGTGGGGTGACGGCAAACTGGAGCAGGCGGGCACCGGTACGCTCGTTCTGACCGGGAGAAATCAATATGGCGGCGGCGTCAGCATATCCTCAGGTACATTGCAATTGGGCGACGGTGGCGAAAGCGGCACGCTTGCGGCAAATGTCGAGAATAGTGGGCAGTTCGTTGTCAATCGTTCTGGAACTGTTGTGCTGAAAGGCGATATTTCCGGTTCCGGTTCATTCGAGCAAGTCGGCAGCGGCGTGACGGTGCTCGCAGGCAATAATAGCTATGGCGGCGGCACGACGGTTCAGTCCGGTACGCTGGTGGTCGGGCTTGGCGATACCGGAAGTATTGCTGGCAATATCGTCAATAATGGCACGCTCGCCTTCAATCGATCAGACAGGTACAGCTTTTCGGGCGCTATCTCCGGGACCGGCGCATTCTGGCAGATCGGCGAGGGCACAACGGTTCTTAGCGGCAACAGCAGCTATTCGGGCGCGACCGGCGTTTATGACGGTCGTCTGGCGGTCAACGGCTCGATCGCATCTTCATCGCTGGTCACGGTCTATGAAGGCGGCGAGCTTGGTGGAAACGGCATCGTTTCCACCACCCAACTCGACGGCGGTACACTTGCGCCCGGCAATTCCATTGGTACTCTCACGGTCAATGGCGACCTGAGCTTTACCGGAACATCAACCTATGCCGTGGAGGTCTCGGCATCGGATGCCGACCGGGTCAATGTCACAGGCCAGGCTGATCTCGGTGGCGCAACGGTAGCAGCGACGTTCGCGCCTGATAAATATGTCATGCGTCGCTATACGATCCTCAATGCGGAAGGCGGAATTGGCGACAGCCGGTTTAGCACGGAATTGACAACCGATCTGCCGCAGAGCTTTACCTCAAGTCTGAGCTACGATGCTGACAATGCTTATCTCGATTTGACCCTGAACATGATCGGTCTCAACGTGAACCAACGCAATGTTTCGGCGGCGCTGGTTGGCTATTTCAACCGTGAAGGACAGATTCCACTGGCCTATGGCGGGTTGGATGCGGAGGGACTGACGGTTGCATCAGGCGAATTGGCGACGGCTGTTCAGCAAACGACCGTGGATGCAATGAGCCAGTTCATGGCGACGCTGACCGATCCATTGGTTGCGGGAGGGGCGAAAACAGAAACCTCTGTTGAAGGCGATCCCTTCAAGGCGCGCTGGAATGTGTGGGGTGCCGGGTTTGGTTCATCGCGCTCGCTGGATGGTGACAGCGTCATCGGGTCACATGATTTGCGAAGCAAGATCAACGGTGTGGCCGTAGGCGCGGACTACCGGCTGTCGCCCGATACCTTGCTCGGCTTTGCCGTGGCTGGCGGACATAGCAGTTTCAGTCTCTCCGACGGTTTGGGCAGCGGCAATTCGGATCTGTTCCAACTCGGCCTTTATGGTCGTCAGACGGTCGGAAATGCTTATTTCAGTGCGGCCCTGGCTTATGGCTGGCAGGATATCGAGACAGAACGCGCCGTCGCGCTGAACGGTTTCGATACGCTACAGGCCGGTTATGACGCCAATGCCTGGTCAGGCCGTCTGGAAGCCGGTTATCGTTTCGACACGCCATGGATTGGGATTACACCCTATGCCGCCGGGCAATTCGTCAGCTTCGATCTGCCGTCTTATGCGGAAACCGTCGGTAGCGGGGCAGATACCTATGCATTGCGATACGCATCGAAGCACGAAACGGTCGGGCGCGGTGAAATGGGTCTGCGAGCGGACAAATCCTTTGCACTCAGCGACGGAGTTTTCACCCTGCGCGGCAGGGCTGCGTGGGTGCGAAACGTCAACAATGATCGCATCATGTCGGCAATGCTCACCGGATTGCCGGGGGCTGGATTTGTGGTGAACGGCGCTTCGGTATCGCGTGATACGGGCCTTGCCAGCATTTCAGCGGAAATGCTGTGGAACAACGGACTGTCGCTGGGCGCGGCTTTTGATGCGGAATTTTCGGGAGCGAGCAGCAATTATGCCGGAAAGGGCGTGCTGCGCTATAAATGGTAAGATTGTCGGGCTGACGGAACTGCGTCAGCCCGAGGTTTTTTAATTACGAACGCGGGGCCTTGGTCCAGTGGCCCGTGCCGCCGCCATTGTAGAAATCGATGTCAAACCCCTGCACCTGACCCTGATCGACCTTGAAGATGATGGATGCGAGCGAACCGACCAGTTCTGCCTCTCCGACCGGGACAAAGGCGAAAGTATCGCCGTCCCAATGTTGCAGCGGGAACTGCATTTCCTTCGGACCGAGAACGAGCGTCAAGGTTCCTTTGATTTCCTTGATTTCCGTCTTGCCGAAATAGGCGTTGTCGAAGCTGCCGGTATATTCCTGCAAGGCTTTGGACGGTAATGGCGCGGCCGGCTTTTCCTTGAAGGACAGGTCGCCCTGTGGCTGGAAAAAGCCCTTCATGACGCCGTTATAGGCGGCGAACCAGTCGCGGGAGGATTTGCCGTAAAGGGCTATATCGGTGAATTGCGCGACCACCGATTCCGCAGCCCCAACCGGTGCGCCATTGGTCAGCACGATGATGCCGATACCGGCCGACGGTACGATCTTGAACGCTGTGCCCGCGCCGAGCAGGAAAGCGCCGGAATGGCCCATGGACGGGCGACCGCCGAGTTCTGTGCTGACGTTGAAGCCATAGCCGTAGAAGCCGGAGCGTGCGCCGGTATCATGCGCGCGAGCGCTGAAGGATTGCGGCGAAAGCGCCGGCAGAAGCGCATCTTCTGCGATCAGGCGCTTGCCCTTGTACTTGCCATTGGCAAGCAGCAGTTTCAGCCATTCCGCCAGATCGACGACAGTGGACGACACACCGCCAGCTGGCGCCTGTTCATCTGCATTGCGCTGTCCGAGCGGCAGGAACGCGCCATTCTGATAGACATGGAGTGAAGCGCGATTGTCATGCGCCGTATAATCGGCAAAGCGATAGCTGGTCGATTTCATGCCCAGCGGCTGGAGAAGCTGTTCGTCTGCCAGCTTGTCCCATGGTTCATGCGCTGCCGCTGCAACCGCCTCCGCGCCGATGGTCGTGCTGAAATTCGCATAGTGATAGGAGATGCGGAACGGATCGAGCGGCAATTGCTGCAAGCGGGCGATCACGTCGTTGCGCTTGAAGCCGAGGTCTTCGAGATCATCGCCTGCCGTGCCCGGCAAACCGCTGCGATGGGCGAAGAAATCGCCGATGGTTCCGTATTGCGACACATAGTCGTTGTTCAGTTTGAAACCGGACAGATGTTTTGCCACCGGATCGTCCCACGCAACCGCGCCCTTCGTTACCTCGATGGACGCAACAGTCGCGGATATGGATTTCGAAATTGAAGCGATCTGGAACACGGTGTCGGCATTTACGGCGGCATCTTTGCCCATTTCCCGTTTGCCGAAGCCTTTCGCAAACACGGTCTTGCCGCCGCTGACCACAGCAACCGCCATGCCGGGCACATGGCTGCGTTTCATAATATCGGCAACAATCTGCGGCAGGGCCTTGAGTGCCTTATCAGTGCTTCCTTTCGGAATCTGTACAACGTCGGCAGCCGGATTGGGCTGGCTTTGAATGGAGACCGACTGCGACAGGGCCGCTGTCGAGCAGCCGAGCGCGAACAGACAGGCAAGGACGATGGACGACGTTCTGGTTCTCACGCTGGTGTTCATGGTTGCCTTAAAACCCCGTTTGATAAGCGATGCGGAAAACACCCTGATTGATGTTCAGGGTCTGGTCTTGTTGGTGGATAAGCCCCGTTTGCAGAATGACGCCGATGGGCGTGACGTAGGTGACAGTGCCTGCCACGCCCCAGTCCCAGTCGGACTGAAGCCCGTATTGCGCCAGTTGTTGATCTCTGCCAGATAATTTGCGCACCGCGGTTGTCGCCGTGAACTGCCAACGATCATAAGACAGTGATAGAGATGTCACTCCGTTGCCGTTGGAAACCGGTGTGCCGCGAAAGGCGCTGGAAAAGGTGGCTTCGTTGAACCAGCTCAGGTTCCATTTGTCAGTCAGGGCCGTATCGTAACGTAGCCGGGCGGAGATCGTGTTGGCACTTTCGCCATACCCGGGTTCCGCTTCCAGCCGTCCGACATCCACGCCGCCGGATATGTTTTTCAAGCCGGGCACATTGCGGAAATCATAGGACAGGATGAACGAATTCAGATCGTTGCTGAAGGCGGGCGGCTGGCCTTCGGTGGGCGAGATGAAACCGTCGTCGAGGCTGAGGCGACGGCTTAGAACTGTGTCGTCGCGTTTAAACACCAAACCGGCGAATGAATGCGCGCCTATACTCTCGGTGTTGAATGTATAGCGTCCGCCAAGTCCGATTGAGCCATTATACTGAAAATCGTCGGTGAAGCCGCTATAAAGACCGTCAATGGCGTGCCAGCCATCGCCGAAGCCGATATCCATCTTGCCGCCATAGAGCGCAAAATTGTCATGGGTGTAAGAGGCAAACAGGTTTTTCAGGTTGAAGCCGAGATCGGAAAAGGCGTTGTCTTGCGTTGCCTCGACAGACGAGTCGAAGGTGATTTTCGAAAGGATGGAGAATTGCTGTGACAATTGCCAGACGAGCGCGGCTTCCGCTGTCGGCTGCACGCTGTTCCAGTGTGAACGCGGAATCTGGCCGTTGCTGTCCTTGATTCCGAAATAGCCGGTATAGCCGGTCATGAACAGCAACTGACCGTTCAGTTTCGGATAATCGCCCGCAGCATCTCCATCGCCCACCTTGCTATAGGGTGTCAGGAATATTTCGGTTTTGAAAATGTCGCGCTTTTCTTGCGCAAATGCGTCGGGCATGCCGGACGCAAGCAAAGCCGTAGTACCGAGCAGAGTGCTGTATAGCAGGCGACGGAAAAAAATTGCTTTCCATCGCCAGCCGAATTGCCGAAGCAGTGCGAAACTCTGCATGATTAGCGAGCCAGTTCAGCCGCCAGCTCGCGTACCTGCGAATGGATATTCTCGAACATGCCGAAATTGACCCGGCTGGCGACGACAAATATGCCAAGCTTGCGGTTGGGCGACAGAACCGCATAGCTCATGAAGCCACCAAGGCCGCCACTTTTACCGAGCAGAAACGGCGTTTCATCACGGGGCAGGGTGGCAACCCAGCCAAGCCCCATGCCGTCGCCTGCTGTCACTTCGGTTCCGATCACATGCTTCAGGCCGTCATATGGCAGCCAAAGCGTATGATCGAGCAGCGCATCTTCCCGGGACTGGGCCGCGCCGTCGAGATGCCAGCGCATCCAGCGCACCATGTCGTCCGCCGTGGTGTAGATACCGGCGCTGGCATACATGATGTCGGGAACGGGGCTGTTCGCATCCGGCTTGTTAAGGGGATCGAGACCGGTCATCAGCCGCTTCTTCTGCTCGTCGCTCAATACATTGGTCGTGTCGGTGAGCCCGGCCGGTTTCAGCACTTCGTTGGCGAGGACCGTGGAATAATCCGCACCGCCAGCTTTGGCGAGCGCATCGCCCAGAAGACCGTAGCCGAGATTTGAATAAATCGTGGTGGTCCCGGCTACATAAGCTGGCTTGTTGCTTCCGATCCACTTCCAGTAATAATCACGGTCGAAGGCGGCAAATGGGTTATCCGTGATTTTCGTATCGGGATTGGGCAACTCGCGCGGCAGACCGGCAGAATGCGTGGCCAGATCAAGCAGGGTGATCGGACGTCCGTTGGCTTCGACCTTGGCACCTTCCGGCGCATAATTTTCAAGCGGGTCCGTCAGCTTGAGTTTGCCTTTCGCGGCGAGCGCAGCCAGCAAATCACCGGCAAAAACCTTGGAAACGGAGGCGATACGGAAAACCGAATGCGCGTCCGGCTCGACATTGCTGCCGGGGGCAGTCTCACCATAGGCCTGGATGATGCTGTTATCGCCCTGCACCACGGCGATGATCAGCCCCGGTGCACCGGAGTTGAGGAAAAGCTGCATCCCTGCCATGGAGACGGCATCCTTCAAGGCAAGGTCTTCGGCTTTTGTCTGAGCGTTATTGGCAAGGAGAATGCTGGTGGTGATCAGCGAGAGAGCGGTAAAATGCGCTAGCATCCGAGAGGACATGTGGAGACCCTTAAAGAACCGTGGGGAACGTTCTGATGCAAGCACCATCCAAGAAATTGCGGGAATGACAATATTTCAAGGACGAAACGACGTGCCGGTCTGACGAATGACATGATGCTAAAAGTGTAACGGTCACAATGAACTAGGCGGCTATATTCCCATGCGTTCGCGTAGTTGCTTCCGGTAGGAGCGTGACACTGGCCAAGCGCGGTCGATGGAGCGCATCTTGATCTGCCATTTGTCGATTTTTCTGCGGTCGACATCGATGACATGCAGCGTATTCACGAAGGCGGTTCTGTGTATCCTGAGAAAGACCTTTGACGGCAGCAGGCTGGACCACATGCCGAGCGAGCGGGAATCGAGCAGCATGGATCCATCTTCGAGCCAGATTTCACTGTAATTGCCAGCTGAGCGCACCCCGACGATGATTTCGGGATGAACCCCACGTACCACACCGCGATTTCTCAGATAGACGAGGGGAGAAGCGTTTTCCGGTGCGATTATCTTTTCAAGGGCGTGACCGGTCGAGTATTTTGCCTGTCCGATGAGATTGGCGCACTGAAACAGGGCTTTGACTTCGCTGGCCGACCATATCTTGTTTGCGACGGTCGTATCGAAGCCGATGATGCCGCGCAGTTTATTGTCATAGAATATGGGCACGCTCAGGACGCTTTTATTGCTCTGGCGGAGAAACTCCACCTGAATTGCGCGCGCTGTCCGGGGCAGGTCTGTCACGTCGTGGACCGCCACCGCATGGCCCAGAACCAGATATTTGTGCAGCCAGGCGATGAGTGTTGTCGGCGTTTCCTGAAGTTCGGAAATATAGGCCTTAGTTTGCCCCCGGCACCATTCATGGGTGTTGCAGAACCGAAGCAGGTCTGGCCGGTACTCGATCATCCATGCCCGGTCGGCGTTCGATGCCGTGCCCATCAGGGCGAGTTGTTCGGATATAGCTTCATCGACGGCATATTTGAGCAGGCTCATGCCGCAGAGATAGGGCCAGTCCAGCGAGGCGCTACGCTCAAGATCCGCCTTGGCGTGAATCCTGTAAGAGCCTAGGTCTTCTGACACGTCGGTCTGGAGCATGGCTTTTCCCCCGCCCAGCCCGGAAATCGAGTGAAATGGCGTGGGGTGTTTCCCTATCCGATTGGATGCCCCCGCATCATTTGCACCAACCAAAAGGGGTGAGCCTACTGCTGATGAATTAGCAACATCAGTTTTGCTCCAACGAAGGGCTTAGTCAAACTCTAGATGTAAGTTGAATAGGTTATTAAGATCACGACGAGAGTTATTGAAGTTTTTGTTGGCGCAACGAGGTAAAATAATGACGCGGATCTGCCATATCAAACTGATTGCTATTTGATAGCTAACAGCGATGAGGCGAAAATGAAAAACAGCTAAATTGTTGATTTTTTTGGTGCCGCTTGCGTGACTCGAACACGCGACCCCATCATTACGAATGATGTGCTCTACCAACTGAGCTAAAGCGGCCCGGGAACCTTCGTTCCAACTCCTGAAGGAGATTCCATTCGTTTCCGTCTGGACGGTGCGCTGATAACCAAAAGCAGAACGGAAAGCAAGGCAGAAATCGAACAAAGCGTCAGATTGTTCCACGCCTTGTGAAAACAAGGCCTTCCATTGGAGAGGCCCTGTTCGCAACTCGACGGCACTATGCCTTATGCGCCTGCGCAGATCCGGTTTCGCGCTTCCTTATATTCCCGCTCCAGGCGGTCGATCAGCGCCGCCGCGGGAGCGACCTCATGAATTGCGCCGATGCCCTGTCCGCAGCCCCAGATATCCTTCCAGGCCTTCGCACCTTCCTTGTGGGCCTGATCAAAATCCATCTTCGACGGATCGGCCTCGGGCAAATTGTCCGGGTCGAGGCCAGACTGGGCGATGGAAGGCTTGAGATAATTGCCGGCGATGCCGGTAAAGTAATTCGAATAGACGATGTCAGCTGCCGTCGAATCGACAATCATCTGCTTGTAAGCATCGACTGCGCGCGCTTCTGTCGTCGCGATGAATGGAGAACCGATATAGGCGAGGTCCGCGCCCATGGCCTGTGCCGCGAGAATAGAGCGGCCATTGGCGATGGCGCCCGAAAGAAGCAGCGGCCCGTCGAACCAAGCCCGGATTTCCTGCACCAGTGCAAAGGGGGATAGAGGCCCCGCATGGCCGCCCGCACCGGCGGCAACGGCGATCAGGCCGTCCGCGCCTTTGCGAATGGCGGAGTTGGCGTGGCGGTTGTTGATGACATCATGCAGCACGATGCCGCCATAGGAATGGATTGCAGCATTCACCTCTGGCACTGCGCCAAGCGAAGAAATGACAATCGGCACTTTGTATTTCACGCAGAGGCCGAGATCGTGCTCCAGCCGCTTGTTGGAACGGTGGACAATCTGATTGACCGCAAATGGTGCTGCCGGACGGTCCGGATTGGCCTTGTCGTGAGCGGCGAGGCCTTCGGTGATTTCAGCCAGCCACTCATCCAGCTGCGCTTCCGGGCGCGCATTGAGGGCAGGGAAGGAACCTACAACGCCAGCCTTACACTGCGCCATCACAAGTGCCGGATGTGAAATGATGAATAGGGGCGCGCCGACAACAGGAATGCGCAATCTGTTCTTCAAACTATCCGGCAAGGCCATATCATTCTCCTCAAAAATTGACGTTTCCGTAAACGTAATATCTGTATCACGCCTGCATAGAACGGCAATACGAAAGATTAAGAGAGATTCGTCCTGAGAACCAAGTGAAAGCGTCGGCCAGGCCAAAGCGAAATGTCCGAGGCGTGGGGGCTTCATCGGTGCGCTTGTGGATGATTCTGCTGAAACCACCATGGTTTTGCGGTGTGATCCCGCTGGGAAGTTACTGATGCTGAGGGCTAGGCAGGCGAATGACGAGTTCAGAATGCTGTCACTAAGGCGATGGCACCGACCGATTATTTGTTCTTTTATCCAGTCTTGATCCGTATGTTGGTGGAGATTTCTGCATCAGATTCAATCTGCTAGGGTAAGGTCATGAAATGAAAGGTTCGGGGAAAAGAGCATTGAAAGTCGATATTTGACGGCGAGACGGGTCTTATCAGGTAGCCAAATCGGTTATTGAACGGCTAAATGCCTTGATTCAGACGCTAAATTCGCTGAGGCTTGTGAAAAGCCGCTTTCCGAATATCGGTTTTGATCTTTTGGAATGCGCATAAGGCGGGAAACGTGAACACGGGGACGAGCGGCCTTTGGATAGTATAGAACGCGCCATCAGAAACGCATTTGCCAAAGCAGATGCCTATAACCCGGCGACCCGTCAGCGCATCTACGAATCCGCATGGGGCGCCCATGAACGTGCGCTCGCTGCCAATACCGCACTGACCGATGCTCAAAAAGAACAACGTCGCCAGAAGCTGAAAGATGCCATCTCCGACATCGAGCAGGAATTCTCTGCGCCGCGCCAGAACGAAGACAAGGCAGAGCCATCGTTGGATGCGCCGCATCGCGATGATCCTGTCCTCGGTGGCGCTGCGGCTGCGAGCAACACTCCGGCTCTCGATACTGGCGATATTCGGTCCCGTTCGGCCAAGAAAAAAGGTGGCAGTGCCGATCTTGGCTATGAAGGCGGGGTATCGCGTAAGGAAAAGCGCGGGAAGAAGAAGCGCTATTCGCCCTTCTATAGCTATGGCATACCGGCACTGGTGTTGTTTGTCGCCGTCATGATCGGTTATTCGCTCTATAGCAGTTTCATCGATCTGAGCCGTGGCCCGTCCAGCAGCCCGTTGCATAGCGACGGAGGCGGAGCGCCGCTAAAGGATGGCGAAGAGCCGGGCGGTGCCAAGTGGATTACCATTTTCCAGCCGTCTGAAGCGACACGCATGTCGGTGCAGGGTAGCGCCACAGCGGAAATCTTGCGCGACGGTCCGAGCAGCTTTGCCCGCGTGAAATCCGCGGGTGAAGGCGATACCGTCAAGTTCGACGTTGGCGAAGGCATTCTCGACCAGCTTGCTGGCAAGACCGCCACGTTCGATATTATCGCCAAGGCTGATGGCGGCAAGATAACGCAAATGTCCGTCAGCTGCGATTTCGCAGGCTTCGGCGATTGTGGACGCCGACGTTATGATGTGGGTGAATCGCGCAACGATTTTCTGTTCGATCTCGATTTTGCAGGTGGCAAAAAGGCCGGTCGCACGGGTGTCATCACGATTAATTCCGACCTGAGCGGATCGGGTAAGCCGGTTGACATCTACGAAATCCGCGTGTCGGCAAACGCGCAATAATTACGGAGAAACAACGAGCTGGCAGCTTTTCTTCCCTGCTATTTGAGGAAAGTCAGCTCAGCAGTTTTTCCAGCGTTTCAAGCCGGTCCGCTTCGCGGGGCGGCTTGTCCCATCGCAGGCGCGAGAAGCGCGGAAAGCGCATCGCGACACCGGATTTATGGCGCGTTGACCGGTTTAATCCTTCGAAGGCCACTTCCACGACGAGCCCGTGATCGGGTTCTGCACGGACTGAACGCACGGGGCCGAAACGCTCGATGGTGTTTTCGCGAACAAATTTATCCAGCAGTTTCAGCTCTTCATCAGTGAAGCCAAAATAGGCCTTGCCGACAGGCACCAGAGCCGGTTCGTCCTCGGGTCCCGTCCAGACTGCGAATGTGAAGTCGGAATAATAGCTCGACCGCTTGCCGTGGCCACGTTGCGCATAGACGACCACTGCATCAACGGTGAAGGGATCACGCTTCCACTTGAACCATGGCCCCTTGGGGCGTCCGGGAAGATAGGTGCTATCATGCCGCTTCAGCATCACGCCTTCGATGACCGGGTGCGGAGGGTTGACGCGCAAGGCGGCCAGTTCGCTGAAATCGGCAAAAGGCAGCACGGGCGATAGATCGAACCTGCGTGGGTTGAGTTGGCTGACGAAGGCCTCAAGCCGCCTGCGACGCTCGGCAAAGGGCAGGGCGCGCAGATCCTCACCGGATTGCTGGTTGCCCTCTTGCAGAAGATCATAGGCGCGGATGAAAGCCGGATAGTCGCGCAACTGTTTGGCGCTGACGGTCTTGCGGTTCAATCGCTGTTGCAGATCCGAGAAGGTGGTGGTTTCGATGCCGGTTTCACCGTGATGGCCGACGAGCAGTTCGCCGTCGATGGCGCCTTCAAAGTCCATCGCCTCAAGGACATCTGGAAAAGCGCCGGAAATGTCATCGCCGGTGCGCGAGTAGAGCTTGCGTGTTCCGTTTTCCGAGACGGCTTGCACGCGGATACCGTCCCATTTCCACTCCGCGCTGAACGCGGTGGGGTCGAGCGCAGGAATATCCGCTTCATCCAGTGCTGTGGCCAGCATAACGGGACGGAAAGGTGCATCGGCTGTCGCGGCAGGTTTAGGAGCAAGGCCTTCCAGCCAGGCGAAGAGAGCCGTATAGGGCGGCGACTGGCCGTGCCAGAGTTCTTCGATTTCTGTCACATCCACGCCGCCGAAATCGGCGAGCGCCTGTTTGGCAAGGCGTGCTGAAACGCCGATGCGCAAGCCGCCGGTTACGAGTTTCAAAAGCGCATAGCGTTCCGATATGCCGAGAAGATCTAGCCAGCCTGATACCAGCATCGGACCTTCGCGGCGCGAGGCATGTTGCAATTCATGCACCACCACGCCGAGTGAAAGATTGGTGCCCGGCGAGGTTTCGCTGGGGCCGGGCCAGATCAGCGAAATGGTTTCAGCCAGATCGCCGACATAATCATAGGAATAGGCGAAAAGCGTCGGGTCCGTCCGCTCGGCAATCAGGGCGCGCAGCATGGCGGGTTTTACGCTTTGCAGTTCCAGATCGCGCGTGATGGCGGCGAGCGCCAGTCCACGGTCGGGGTCTGGCGTCGTTTGGAAATAATCGGCAAGCAGGCGCAGCTTGCCGTTACGCTGCGGTGTGAGAACCAGACGGTCGAGAAGTTCGGCGAAGGCACGCATCAATCGCCCTCGTCTTCATAGCCGATAAGATGCAGTGGCTTTGCCGGGATGTTCTGCAATTCGCACCAGCGAACCAGAGCCTCCTCCCGCCCATGCGTCACCCAGACCTCCGCCGGTGCGATTTCCGCTATTGTTTCCGTCAGCTCGTCCCAGTCGCAATGGTCGGAAATGATCAGCGGCAGTTCGATGCCCTGTTGCTTGGCACGCTGGCGGATACGCATCCAGCCTGAGGCAAAGGCCGGAACAGGGTCGGGAAAACGCCGCGCCCAGCGATCGGAAAAGGCAGTTGGCGGGCCGACAATGATTTTGCCTGCAAAATCAGGCTGTTTCTCGCCGCGCTCCAATGTTGCGGGTTCAAGCGGACCAAGGTCGATACCGCGCATCTGGTAATAGTCGCACAATGTTTCCAAAGCGCCGTGAATGTAGATCGGATCGCTATAGCCAGCATTGCGAATGAGCTTGATCACGCGCTGCGCCTTGCCGAGCGAGTAAGCGCCGACGAGATGCGCGCGCTCCGGAAAAAGTGAGAGTGATTTCAAGAGCTTTGCGATTTCATGCGATGCATCGGGGTGGCGAAATACCGGCAGTGCAAATGTCGCTTCGGTGATGAAGACATCGCATTTGATCGGCTCGAATGGCGTGCAGGTCGGGTCTGCAGCGCGTTTGTAGTCGCCCGATGCAACAATGCGGGTTGCATCTTTTTCAACGGCTATCTGTGCCGAGCCGAGCACATGGCCAGCGCCGTGGAAACTGACGCGAACGCCGTTGATCGTCAGCGTTTCACCCAAAGCCATCGGTTGCACGGTTTCGGCAAAGCCCTCGCCATAGCGAAGCCGCATAATGTCGAGCGTTTCCTGCGTGGCCAGAACATGGGTGTGCCCTGCACGGGCATGATCGGAGTGGCCATGGGTGATCAGCGCGCGCTCCACCGGACGCACCGGATCGATATAAAAATCGCCGGGTGGGCAATAAAGACCTTTCGGAGAAGAACATAAGAGCTGATTGAAGCGCATAAAGCCAAGATAGGTCAGCAGCTTCGTGCTGAAAAGAGAAGCGCGGCGTCATTGCTGACAAAATGAGAACAAAAGTGAACAAACATCTTGGCGTGGTGCTGCGCGGCTATTAGATTGGGTGCGTGACACTGAATTTGAAACCCGCCGCTGCATCTGCCACTTTTGCCTTACCGGACCGTTTTGTCGAATGGTTCGGTTCCAAGGGCTGGTCGCCGCGTGCCCATCAGCTTGAGCTGCTGGCGCGTGCCGAAGACGGGCAATCGACCTTGCTGATTGCGCCGACCGGCGCGGGCAAGACGCTGGCCGGATTTTTACCAGCGCTGGTTGATCTGGAACGAAATGGCCGTAAAAAGCCAGGCATGGCAAAGCGCGGCGTCCATACGTTGTATATCTCGCCTTTGAAGGCGTTAGCCGTCGATATCCATCGCAATCTCACCGTACCAGTGGAGGAAATGGGGCTTGATATCACCATCGAGACCCGCACCGGCGATACGCCCGCGCATAAGCGCCAGCGGCAGAAACTGGCGCCGCCCGATATTCTGCTGACGACACCCGAACAACTTGCCCTGCTGATTGCGTCCAAAGGGGCGGATCAGTTCTTCAAGGGGTTGCGCTATGTGGTGCTGGATGAGTTGCATTCGCTGGTGATTTCCAAGCGCGGCCATTTGCTGGCGCTGGGGCTGGCGCGGTTGCGCCGCCTGCAACCGCAATTGCAGACTATCGGCCTTTCGGCGACTGTGGCAGAACCGGACGAGTTGCGCCGCTGGCTGGTGGAGCAAGACGGTACCGGTCCCAAAGCCGGACTGGTGACAGTGGACGGTGGCGCGAAACCGGAAATATCTATTCTCGATTCCGAGGAGCGGGTGCCTTGGGCCGGACATTCCGCGCGCTATGCGATTGCCGATGTTTATGAGGCGGTCCGGGCGCATCGGACCACGCTGCTTTTCGTCAATACGCGCAGCCAGGCGGAAATGCTGTTTCAGGAGCTGTGGCGCATCAATGATGATACGCTGCCGATAGCGTTGCATCATGGCTCGCTCGATGCCAGCCAGCGCCGCAAGGTTGAGCAGGCCATGGCCGCCAATACGTTGCGAGCTGTTGTTGCCACCTCCACGCTCGATCTGGGTATCGACTGGGGCGATGTCGATCTGGTTATCCATGTCGGTGCGCCCAAGGGGGCGAGCCGTCTGGCGCAGCGTATTGGTCGCGCCAATCACCGTATGGACGAACCGAGCCGCGCAATTCTGGTGCCCGCTAACCGTTTCGAGGTGATGGAGTGTCGCGCTGCACTCGACGCCAATTATCTGGGCGCGCAGGATACGCCGCCGCTGATCGACGGCGCGCTTGATGTGCTGGCGCAGCACGTACTGGGCATGGCGTGCGCCGAGCCGTTCAATGCCGATCAGCTTTTTGCCGAAGTGCGCAGTGCTGCACCCTACATGAACCTTTCGCGCCAAAGCTTTGATCGCATTCTGGATTTTGTCGCAACGGGTGGTTATGCGCTCAAGACCTATGAGCGCTTTGCCAAAATCCGCAAGACGGTGGATGGCACGTGGCGGGTGTCCAATCCGCGGATCGCACAGCAATATCGCCTGAATATCGGAACGATTGTCGAAGCGCCGGAGTTGAACGTCCGGCTCACGCGCGGCGGTAAAAAGGCCAGTGCCTATGGTGGCCGGGTTCTGGGCCGGATCGAAGAATATTTTCTGGAGACGATGACACCGGGCGATACTTTCCTTTTTGCCGGAAAGGTGTTGCGCTTCGAAGGCATTCGCGAAAACGAATGCATTACGACCAACGCCGCCGGACAGGACGCGAAGATACCGGTCTATGCGGGCGGCAAGTTCCCGCTTTCGACCTATCTCGCTTCGCAGGTGCGCGCCATGCTGGCTGACCGCACACGCTGGCAGTTTTTGCCCGAGCAGGTGCGTGAATGGCTGGAAGTACAGGAATTCAAATCCGTGCTGCCGCGCACGGATGAATTGCTGATCGAGACTTTTCCGCGTGGCGGACGGTTCTACATGGTGGCCTATCCGTTTGAGGGCAGGCTTGCCCATCAGACGCTTGGCATGTTGCTGACGCGCCGTCTGGAGCGTATGGGCGCACATCCGCTGGGCTTCGTCGCTACCGATTATTCGCTGGGTCTGTGGGGGCTCAAGGATATGGGCGCGATGATCCGCTCCGGCTCGCTCAATCTCACACGCCTGTTCGATGAGGACATGCTGGGCGACGATCTCGAAGCATGGCTCGATGAAAGCTATCTTTTAAAGCGTACTTTTCGCAATTGCGCCGTCATTTCCGGCTTGATCGAGCGGCGTCATCCGGGATTGGAAAAGACCGGGCGGCAGGTGACCGTCTCCACCGATCTGATCTATGACGTCCTGCGCGGTCATGAACCGGACCATATCTTGTTGCAGGCGACACGGGCGGATGCAGCGACAGGACTTCTCGATATCAAGCGCCTCGGCGACATGCTCGCGCGTGTGAAAGGACATCTCTTGCACAAGCCGCTTGATCGTATTTCGCCGCTGGCCCTGCCGGTAATGCTGGAAATCGGACGCGAGCGTGTGGCGGGCGAGGGTGATGAAATGCTGCTCGAAGAAACGGCCGACGATCTCATCCGCGAGGCAATGGAATGAGGGCGGGGGAATGAGGATCGGGAAATGAGAACCGCTGTCTGGAGCAATGGCGAGGCTTATAGTCTGGCGCATATGGAAGTGCGCGGGATTGCTGCCGTTTGCGACCCTTCAGGCGCGCTTTTCCTGCCGGATATGAACATGCTGGTCGTGTCCGATCTGCATCTTGAAAAGGGCTCGTCCTTTGCGCGACGCGGGCAACTCATCCCGCCTTACGACACGGCGGCTACGCTCGACATGCTGGCTGTGGCAGTTGCCCGTTACCAGCCGCAAACGATCATCAGCCTCGGCGACAGTTTTCATGATCCCAAAGCCAGCGAACGTCTGCCGTCGCTTTATGCCATTCGGCTGAAATCGCTGATGGAACACCGCGACTGGTTCTGGATCACCGGCAATCACGATCCTGAACGTCCGGTCGATCTGCCGGGCGATTGTGTGGAAGAGTTGGCGATCGGACCGCTGGTGTTTCGGCACGAACCTTCGCGCAAGCTTGGGCAGGGTGAGATCGCGGGGCACTTGCACCCGGCTGCACGCATCGTGCGGCGCGGGCGCTCGGTGCGTCGCCCTTGTTTTGTTAGCGATGGCGAAAGGCTGATCATGCCCGCCTTTGGCGCCTATACCGGCGCGCTTAATGTTCTGGACCGCGCCTTTCGCGGCCTTTTCGTGGATGAAACAATACGCGCTTATATGTTGGGGCAGGGCAAGGTCTATCCGATTGCTCGTGGTGCGCTGCACGGCGGGTGAGCTTTTGTAAGTACGCATTATCCGACGCATCGAAGCGGGATCAGAAATCAGTCCAGTGAACTGATTTCCCCGCGTAGGCGCTTCGCACTTTCGCTGGAAATGCTCTAGTCTTTCCGGAACAGGATACGTCCGAACCAGCCTGTGAAGACCGCAAGGAAAACCGCGAACAAACCATAGAGCAGGCTATATTGGTGGGCGGCGTTATAGACGCTTTGTTCCAGACCGGCCTTGACGATTTCGAGGCTGGCATTGGCTTCGCGCAGAAAGACGCCATTACGAAACAGGAGTGCGCGCGCCTTGTGTCGCCCCACCGGAACATTGGCGGGCAGGTTCAACGTTGCGCGAAACAGGGTGCGAGACACGAATTCCACGCCGCCGATGCGCTGGCTGTAAAGACCTTGCCGGATCTTCATTTCGCGAAGCTCGGTGCCGAATTTTGGGATATTGCCTGAAAGGCTAGAAGGGTCTTCCGGGTTCAGATAGAAATTGCGAACGCCGACTGAAAGCTGGCGGTAGATTTTTTCATCCGCAATATCCTGCAGATTGCGCGTCGAGGCGAGCGAATAAGACAGCGGAACGCCGAGAAAGGTTTCGGAGCTGGCATTGATCCAGACGCCCAGATAACGCTCCTTCTTGCGCACCACCAGATTGCGCTCCGGTCCCTGCAAGACCACCACGATATCGTAGCGTCCCTGCCGCTGGATCATCGGATCGGCATTGTCCAGCGCGCCGAAAATCGTCAGGTCTGTGCCACCGAAATTGGAGGTAATGGCGATGGTTTCGGTCGAAAGGCCAATATCGATGGTTTCTTCCGCAGGGGTCTGCAATTGCGGCACCGTGTTGCCGTCACCGCTGGCGTTGACCTGCGCAAAAGCTGCGCTCGCGATCAGCGATAGCGCGATTGCCGAAGTGAGAGCCGCGGCCCGCATCTCAAAAATCCGCTATCGTTATCGAGAAAAGGTTGTCCGGCCGCACGAACAGGCCAAAGGCGAGGCGTAGCGCGACGGCCAGAACCAGCAGCGCCAGCAAAAGCCGCAACTGCTCGCCGCGCAGCTTCTGTCCGGCGCGCGCGCCATATTGCGCACCAATCACGCCACCGACCATCAGCAGGAAGGCCAGCACGATATCGATCGACTGGTTCGTCGTCGCCTGCATGACAGTGGTGAAGGCGGTGACGAATGTGATCTGAAAGAGTGAGGTACCCACGACCACATTGGTCGGCACATGCAGCAGATAGATCAGCGCTGGCACCATGATGAAGCCGCCGCCGACGCCCATCACCGACGACAACAGGCCGATAAAGAATCCGATGCCGAGAACCGGAATGATGCTGACATAGATGGTTGAAGCGCGGAACCGCATCTTGAATGGCAACTTGTGGATCCATGTGTGCTGGCCGGGGCGGCGCACCGCGCCGCCTTTCTTGACCCGCCGCAAAGCGCGCAGGCTTTCCACCAGCATCAGCCCGCCGACGCTGCCGAGGAAAAACACATAGAGGATCGAAACGATCAGATCGAGCTGACCCAGTTCGCGCAGCCACGAGAAGACGAAAATACCAAGCAGCGAGCCGACGATACCGCCCGCCACGAGAAACAGGCCGAGCTTGATATCCAGCGTTCGCCGTTTGAAGTGGACGAGCGCACCGGAAACGGATGAAGCGATAACCTGATTGGCGCCAGTCGCAACGGCGATGGCCGGTGGAATATTGTAGAAGATCAAGAGTGGCGTGATCAGAAAGCCGCCGCCAACACCAAACAATCCGGAAAGAAAGCCAACCGCAGCGCCCATGCTGAGCAGAACCAGCATGTTGACCGATAATTCTGCAATGGGAAGATAAATACCCAATTCCGAACCCGGCTCTGACGGACGCATACGCTCTACGGCCCGCTGCGGTCGCGCAATTCCGCGAGGCCTGTTCGCCTACCGTCTTGCGCTGCCAGGACCGTTAAGTCAAACGCCGATTGTCATTACGGTTACCTTGCGCCGGACGTGTTACTTTCCTGCAATGGTATGCCGCGTTTAGCGGCATTTTCTGAACTCTGTGCGACAGATCTTACGTGTTCTTCTGCAACAGCAGCTGAACCAGCTTCTGATCGACATTACCGGTCGGCTGCAGACCATTGGCCTTCTGGAACGAGGCAATCGCCGTGCGGGTCTTGCCGCCCATCACGCCGTCGGCGGTGCCGACATCATAGCCGTTCTTCTGAAGGATGAGCTGGATGTTGCGAACCGCCTTTTTCATATCGACCGAACCGGTGGTGGTTGGCTTGGCTTCCGTCCATGCATCCGGCACGTCAATCGAATTGGTGGCTTCGTTCAGCGGCTTCGGCTTCCAGGACTGGACAGCGGCCTTGGCCTGCTCCAGTTGTTCCGGCTTTAGCGCTTCGGCAATCTGGTCGCGCTTTTGGGCTGCGTCCTTGTCGCCAGCATTGGCGGCAAGCGCAAACCACTTGTAGCTCTCTTCCAGATTGACCGGAATGCCGAGACCCTTGGCGGCGAGGATGCCGAGATTGAACTGGCTGTCCTTCACGCCGAGGTCTGCTGCTTCGGTAAACCAGCGAGCGGCGGACGCGTTGTCCGGTGCGCCATTTGCGCCGGTTGCAAACAGCACGGCGAGATTGTGCATCGCGCTTGCATTGCCCTGCTGTGCGGAGAGCTGGTACCAGGTCTTGGCCTTGTCCAGATCGCGGGGCATGCCGAGGCCTTTTTCATTGAAATTGCCAAGGCGATATTGTGCGGGGGCAAAGCCCTGACCGGCGGAAATGTCATACCACTGCGCGGCTTTGTTAAAGTCGGCGGTAACACCGCGACCTTCCATATAGCGGTTGCCGATTTCGAACAGGGCGCGTGCATCGCCCTTGGCGGCGGCTTCGCGCAGAGCTGCCGGGCCAGCTTCTTCCGGAATGGCTGGGATAGCGACCTGAGTCGGAGTCGAAGCGGCCTGTTCAGGAGCAGAGACTTCGACCGGCGTGGTCGGCGCGCTGGCGATCACCGTTTCAATGGTGGGTGACTGGTCCGATGCAGCAGGCGCTTCGGCCTTTTCCTGACGCGGCTCGGTAACTTGTGGTGTCTCGGTCTGGACCGGTGCTTCAGCCTGTACCGGAGCCTGCGGTGCTGCTGGCGTTTCGACGGCAGGTGTTTCCGGCTGAGGAGCCAGATCGACAGTCGCGTCGGTCGGTTCATCGCGGGTAAGGAACGCACTGCCGACTTGCAGACCTGCCATGGCGATCATGACAGCGCCAATTGCCATCAGGATCGGCTTGCGCTGACGCTGCATAATGTCGCCGACGGACTTTTTCTTCTTGCCTACGCCCTTTGCTGAACCCTTCTGGAGATGTTCGGATTCAGCGGCGGCAAGCTGTGCTGCGCGGCGAGCCGCGGTGATGAAATCAACCTTGCCGTTGGCTGCCAGAGCAGCATCGGCCGCATCTTCGCGCTGGCGGCGTTCTTCACGCACGCGCTTCATGATGGAGTTGAGGTCGGGCATGTGATCGCCGCCAAACCGGGCATCTGGTTCGTTCTCGACGATTGGCTCGACAGCGGCCATTTCGCTTTCGAAAGCCGGGGCATCGGTCTTGTCGAAGCTTTCGGCCTTGAGATCGTTGTCGGTATTGACATCGTTCTTCTCTGCGCGACGTCCGCGCATTGCCTTGGCAAGGCCACCGAACAGCGACGACTTTCCAGAGGTGTCGCCAGTCGGTGCGGTCACGACGGCGCTTTCGCCCTGAATGGTTGCGAAGGCGGCTTCGGCAGCAGCTGTCGCAGGCGAGCGAGGGGTGTTCAGGCGTGGCGCATTGGTTTCCGGAGCAGTAAAGCGGGGTGCCGCTTCCTCAACCAAAGCCATTGCCGGGCGTGTATCGTCTTCACGCTTGTCGAGACTGCGATTGGCGAAGCTGTCAGCGTTTACGTTCTGACTGCCCATGTCCTGTTCAAGCCGGGACAGGCGATCCACAATCTTGACTAGCGTGTCGTGCACGGCTTCAAAGGTCTTGCTGTTGCGCTCGTCCGTGTTGCGGGCCAGCATTTCCAGCGACTTCATATCATCGGCGAGCTGACGGGCAATGGCCGTGTCGCCCTGGCTGCCGTGCTGGAGAACTCGCGCGACAGCGCTTTCCGCAGCTTCGCGGGCCGCATCCAGTACCGTTTCGCGGTTCGTCGTGATAGAGCGCTCGATGGAGTCGAGGCGCGGCTTGATCTGGGCGAGTTCGGCAACCGGCTGGGCGAGATGGTGGGCGATATTGGCAATCTGGTCTTCCAGATTGCGGATCGCTTCGCTGTCAGCCAGATTTAGCATTTCATATTGCGGTGCTTGCAGCAATCCGAGCGAAATCTGCTGCGAAATATCGTCAAGACGTCCTTCGAGCGTATGGATGGCGTCGCTGTCGATGGAGCGGTTGCCATATTGCGCGTCCAGACGTTCCGTCAGTTCTGCAAAGCGGCGGTCAATGGTGTCGAGAACGGCAGGGTCGGGCTCATGGCTGCGGCGTTCGGCATTTTCCAGCTTCTGACCAATGGCTTCGAGGCGCGCCTCAACGCTGCGATAATCGGACTGGCTCAGATTTTCCGTAACCTTGGCAACCTGATTGGCCAGAAGGCTGATCTGATGCGCGAGCTGCTCGGCAATCCGGTCGGGCAGGGCCTGTCCGGTGGAGAGCACGTCTATGCGCTGCGAAAGATCGCTGAGCTTCTGGAACAAGACATCGGAGTTCTGGCGGGAAGCCGAACCGTCGATCTGGTCTGCAAGCTCGGCAAGACGCTTCTCGATGCGTTCCAGACGGCGCGCATCTTCCTGATCAGGGCGCTGTGCGCGGCTGGTTGCGATGATCGCACGGCTGATCTCATCCAGCCGGGTGTCAATCTGGTTCAGCATATCCTGTTCGAAAGGCGCGGCATTCTGCGGGTTCAGCGCATCTTCGATGGAATGAGTGAGGCGACCAATCCGCTCTTCAATCGCGCTGAAAGCGTGGGACTGCGGCAGGGTGCCGATGGCTTCGCGCATCTGCTCCAGACGCGAGCCGATGGCGTTCAAGGCCGGGTTGACGGCATCGTGGCGCTTTTCGAAAGCCTGCATCTGCTCGTCGAAGCGATCCCAGCGGTTGTCGAGACGACGCAGGGTTTCTTCACGGGCAAGCGTGTGAACGGTGCGGTTTAATTCGTCGAACTGACGGCGCAGAGCCTGTGCATTGGCTTCGCTGCTGCGTTCCGCAAGCAGTTGGACGCTTTCGCTAAGACGATCGAAATCGTCACTCATACGCTGCGAGAAACCTTCTTCGCTGGCAGCGCGCTGCATACGCGACATTTCGCGGCTGGCGTCGCTGATTTCGCTGCTTGATGCGAAACGCGGCTGTGCCTGTTCCTGCTGCTGGCGCTGGCTGTCACGGCGGCGGCGCAGATTATCGGCGATCTCTGCGAGACCGGCTGCTGTGTCGTCGGCATAGCGCGGGGCGGCGGGCTGGTGAGCGGCAAAAGAGGGAGCGTTCGGATGCGGTGCTTCGGGTGCGTCTTGTTCCAGCTCCATCAGGCGGCGCTCAAGACCGGCAAGGGTACGGTCGAGCTCCTGCATGGCTGCGGACGCGGGACGGCGCTCGCGATGCGCGTTCAAATCATCAATTCTGGAACGCGAACCGGAAGCTAGCTCTGGATTTGCCATGAGAAATTCACTTTTCCAAATGATAAGGGTCGCCGGACGCAAATTCAGGAACGCAGAACCGCAGAAACTTGCTGCACCTACATTTGTACAAACGTAGTAAACAAGTCGTTAATATGCGGGTTTTCAGCTTGTTTTTGAACGCAATTTGTCCGGTCTGATGGCCTGAGCAGGTGTGGTAGGCACCAAATTGCCCGGGTTCGGAAGTGACCGGGTCTGTCATGACAGTATGGACAACCAGAATCGACGGGGTGGCCCGGTCATTTTGTGACTGAAGCTTCGTCCTGAGTCGGTTCTCAACGAGGTTCCATCGCGCTCCGGTGCGGTGGACGGGCGTTTCCGGGGGCGGAAACAGGGATGAATATGAGTGAAACGGCCATTGAGCCTGTAACGATAGCGGAGCTCCTGACCGGGAGCAGCTTGAAGGTCAGAGAAGAAAACCAGCAACGCAGCCAATTGTTCAGAATTGGCGATCTTGCGCACGAATTCGGGCTTTCGTTGCGCGCGTTACGTTTCTACGAGGATAAGGGACTGCTGAGTCCAAGGCGGGCCGGGGTCACGCGTCTTTATGACCGTGAAGACCACACACGGCTGCGTCTCATTTTGTTCGGTCGTCAGATCGGCTTTACGCTCGCAGAGACCAAACAGCTTATCGATCTCTGGAAAGAAGGCGCAAGCGACCTGAGCCAGCTCGACAACTTGCGTGCGACGCTTTCCGGAAAGCTCGGTGAACTTGAGAAAAAGAAGCTCGAAATCGACCGTTCGATAGAGGAGCTGAAAGCGCTTCTGAGACGGCTGTTGGCGTCATCGACGTAAGTAATGAATGACAAGCCGCCCTTTCGCGGGGGCGAAAAGGCGGCCTTTGTCTTTTATGCGACGTCTTCGACCTGATCGAGATAATCGCCATAGCCTGCCGCTTCCATCTCTGCTTTCGGAACGAAGCGCAGGGAGGCGGAATTGATGCAATAACGCAGACCGCCACGGTCCACCGGACCGTCCGGGAAGACGTGTCCGAGATGGCTGTCGCCATGGGCTGAACGCACTTCGGTGCGAACCATGCCGTGCGAGATATCATTCAATTCGCTGACATTGGCGGGTTCAATCGGCTTGGTGAAGCTTGGCCAGCCGCAATGGGATTCGTATTTGTCGCTGGAAGCAAATAGCGGCTCGCCGGAAACGATATCGACGTAAATGCCGGCTTCCTTATTATAGAGATATTCGCCCGTTCCCGGGCGTTCCGTGCCGCTTTCCTGCGTAACACGATACTGTTCCGGTGACAGCTTGGCGATGGCCTCCGGATTCTTGCTGTAGCTCATGGGTACACTCCCTGTCATTCGGCTTGAATCTAGGCCGTCCGGGACAACTATTCCAGAGGGCGGCACAGGAATTTGAAGTGTTTCAGCTGTCCTGCGGGACCAGTGCGAATTCCGCTGTACGCGTGACTTCCTGAAGCACGAAAAGCGCATTTTCCAGCGATTGCCGGTCGATCTTTTCAAGAAGCTCGGCGCGAATGTGATGGGTCACATCTTGAAGTTCGCGAACCTGCTCCTGCCCTTCCGTGGTCAGCTCGATGCGCTTGGCGCGGCGGTCGCCTTCCACAGGAACACGGCGGATAAGTTCCTGTTTTTCAAGCCCATCCAGCAAGCGGACAACCGACGGATGCTCGATTTCCAATGCATCGGCCAGTTCGCGCTGGTTCCAGTCGCGGTCCTGCGCTAGCAAGAGCATCACACGGGCGCGTGACAGTGTGAGGCCAAGCGCGCGGACGCGGGAATCAAAAAGGTTGCGCATTTTTCGGGCCGCAGTGGATAGGCCCATGGTGAACGCAGCGTGCAGTTCCTGTTTTGGGTCATACATTACTTAGCAATCTAAAATATGGGTGTGCTATATATATAGCGATCCCCGGCATGATCGCAAGGGCATGGCTGGTTCATGCCAGCTTTCAGTAAATCTGAAATGACAACGTTTGTACAATTTTGCTTTACGTACCTCAGATCGAAAGTTAAGCTCCCAATTGTGAGGCTTTGGGAGGAGTTCACGTGCGATCTGATTATCAGGATCAATGGCTGGGAGGCTTTGGCCGCAAGCGTGGCGCATCGAATGGTGCGCGCTTATGATTTCGGCTGCAAAAACCGATAAAGCGGCGCTTCTTGAAGCCCGATCCTTGTCGAAATCTTTCGGCCCTGTGCAGGTGCTGAAGAATATCAATCTGCAGATTTACGGCGGCGAAGTTCACGCGATCATCGGCGAAAATGGCGCCGGAAAATCGACGCTGATGAAGCTTCTTGCGGGCAATGAACGCCCGACAGCGGGTGAAATCCACATTGATGGCAAACCAATAGCCTTTGCCAATCCGGTTGAGGCGGAAGCGCAGGGCATCGTTCTTGTCCATCAGGAAATATTGCTCGCGCCCGATCTGACCGTTGCGCAGAATATTTACCTCGGCCGAGAGCTGACGAATGGCATTACCGTCAACGACCGCGCTATGCGTGAGGGTGCGCGCAAGGCAATCCGGGATCTCGGTGCGGATATCGATCCTGATGCGGTGGTCGGCAGCCTGTCGATAGCACAGCGCCAGTTGGTGCAGATTGCGCGTGTTCTGCTGGTGCCGCATCGCGTGGTGATTTTCGACGAGCCAACGGCCTCGCTGACGCCGGTTGAAACAGAAGCCTTGTTGAAGGTTATTCGCGATATCCGTGCCAAGGGCGTTGCAATCCTCTACATTTCGCACCGCCTGCCGGAAGTGAAAGAAATTTCCGACCGGGTGACCGTGTTGCGTGACGGAACGCTTGTTGCTGCGCATCTGGCATCGGAGCTTCAACCTGCTGATATGGCGCGGCTGATGGTCGGGCGCGATGTGGCAAAGCTTTACCCTGACCGCGCCACGCAGCATGGCGGTGAGGCCGTTCTGGAAGTCAGCGGCTTTTCCGTGCCCGGCCATGTGAAGGAAGCGAGTTTCCGCCTCAACAGAGGTGAAATACTCGGCTTCGCAGGGCTGGTTGGTGCAGGGCGTACTGAGTTGATGGAAGGTGTCGTGGGTCTGCGTCCCGGTAAGGGCGATGTGCGCCATAACGGCAAGCCCGCGCATTTCCGCGATGCCCATGACAGTCTGACGGCAGGCATCGCTTATCTGAGCGAAGACCGTAAGGGTAAGGGGCTGCTGCTGACCAAGGATTTGGGCATCAACCTGACGCTTGCCTCGCTGAAGAAATTTGTCAGCCGCTTCCAAATCGACCGCAATAAGGAGCGGGTGGCGCTGGATGATGCGATCCGCGAGTTCGACATTCGTACAGGGAGCAAGGATATTCTGGCCGGACAATTGTCCGGCGGTAACCAGCAGAAGCTGCTTCTGGCCAAGATGATGATGCTCGATCCCTCCATCGTCATCATCGACGAGCCGACCCGCGGCATCGATGTCGGGACCAAGGAACAGATTTATCAGTTCATCGCCAATCTGGCGGACGAGGGCCGTTCGATCATTGTTGTGTCATCGGAAATGCCGGAACTGATCGGTATTTGCGACCGTATCGTCGTGATGCGTGAAGGACGTATCGCCGGGGAGGTCACGGGCGAGCGGATGACAGAACACAATATCGTCGTTCTGGCGACCGGTGTTGATGCGGCAGAAGCGGCCTGAACGGCAATAAACAGAAAAAGACAATGAGTGGGAATTCAATGACACAGGTTGCGACTGACAAAAGCCGGGCACCGAAAACGTCCAAGGACTGGGACCTGAGAGCCATCGCGCCGTTCATCGCGCTCGCTCTTCTGCTCGTTCTGGGAACAGTCGCCAATCCCAATTTCATCAGCATCGACAATCTGCTGAATGTCGCCACGCGCAGCGCTTTCATCGCCATCATTGCGCTTGGCGCGACCTATGTGATCTCGTCTGGCGGTCTTGATCTTTCTGTCGGCGCAATGGTCGCCTTTGTGGCCAGCATCATGATCCTGTTCATGAATAGTGGTGTCATCGCCGATCCGGTGCTGATGCTGATCGCCGCCGTCATGCTGGCGGTCGTGGTCGGCGCGGCCTGTGGTCTCCTGAACGGGTTGATTACGACAGTTGGCGGGATTGAACCCTTCATCGCAACGCTTGGTACGATGGGCATCTATCGCGGCCTGACGACATGGCTGTCGCAGGGCGGCGCGATTACGCTTCGAAACCCGGAGATACAGTCGCTCTATCGCCCGGCCTATTTCGGTACGGTTCTCGGCGTGCCAGTGCCGGTGATCGCCATTTTCGTCACGGCGGCGATTGCTGCCTTCGTCCTCTATCGCACGCGTTATGGACGTCATGTGATTGCGGTCGGCTCCAGCGAGGATGTTGCCCGTTATTCCGGCATTTCGGTCAAGCGCGTGCGCACGATAGCCTATGTGGTTCAAGGGCTCTGTGTGGCGGTTGCCGTGCTGCTTTACGTGCCGCGTCTGGGGTCTACATCGGCCACGACCGGCATCCTTTGGGAGTTGCAGGCCATCACGGCTGTTGTGGTTGGCGGAACGGCGCTGCGCGGCGGTGTCGCTCGGGTTTGGGGGACGATCTGCGGCGCGTTCATTCTGGAGATCGTCGGCAACATCATGCTGCTGTCGAACTTCGTCAGCGAATATCTGATCGGGGCCATTCAGGGCGCGATCATCATCATCGCCATGCTGGTGCAGCGATCACTGTCACGGCGATGACATGCAGGAATTGGCGGAATTGCAGGGGCGATTCCGGCAAAAGGGGTATGTCTCCCGAAACCGGATACGGTGCTGGGAACAAGGCATGCGTCCATTGAAAGAGACAAGCCCCGTTTTTTGGGAGGAAAACATGCGAAGGAAATTTTTGGGCGTTGCTTTCGCCGCTTTGGCTGCAAGCGCCATGGCATTTACCAGTGTTGCCAGCGCGCAGGACAAGAAGGTCACCATCGGCGTTTCAATTCCGGCTGCCGACCATGGCTGGACGGCAGGCGTCGTGTATCACGCCGAGCGCGTGGCAAAGCTTCTGATGCAGGAGCATCCGGGTCTGAACGTTATCGTCAAGACCTCGCCGGATGCGGCTAATCAGGCAAATGCGTTGCAGGATCTGGCAGTACAGGGCCTCGATGCTCTGGTGGTGCTGCCGTCTGACCCGGATCCACTGGTCAATGCGATCAAGGAAATCAAGGACAAGGGCACATTCGTTGCGCTGGTTGACCGTGCGCCGAGCAACAACGACAACTCGATCCGCGATCTTTATGTCGCCGGTAACAATCCGGCGCTTGGTCAGGTCGCAGGCGAATATATCAAGAAGACCACCCCGGATGCGCAGGTTGTCGTTATTCGCGGCATGCCGATCCCGATTGATCAGCAGCGTCAGGACGGTTTCGACAAGGGCATTGAAGGCTCCAACGTCAAGATTCTTGACCGTCAATACGGCAACTGGAACCGCGACGACGCTTTCCGCGTGATGCAGGACTTCCTGACCAAATATCCGAAGATCGACGTGGTCTGGTGTCAGGATGACGATATGGCTGTGGGCGTGCTCGAAGCCATCAAGCAGGCCAACCGCAGCGACATTCAGTACATCGTTGCTGGTGCTGGTTCCAAGGACATGATCAAGAAAGTCATGGACGGCGACAAGCTGGTGCCAGTCGACGTGCTCTATCCGCCAGCGATGGTGGGCACCGCCATGCAGCTCACGGCCGGTCATTTTTATGACCAGACTCCGGTCAGCGGCAATTACATCCTCGATGCAACGCTTGTCACGAAAGACAATGCCGAGCAGTTCTACTTCCCGGATTCGCCATTCTGATCCGTTGCGTGCGCCCGCCATTTTGGCGGGCGCATTCCATTCTGGAGCCCGGTTTGATCTGACTACATCAGATCGGTACTCTCACTATTTGTTTTGAGGCACATTTTACTCGACACCACGTCATTCTTTTCGGGATGTGCTTTTCTGGAGGAGTTTCGATGAAGACGATCAAGGGGCCGGGGATTTTTCTCGGGCAGTTCGCCGGCGATGCAGCGCCGTTCAACACATGGGACGGCATAACCAAATGGGCCGCCGAAAAAGGTTATCTCGGCGTGCAGGTGCCCACCTGGGCAAGCCAGCTGATCGATCTTAAAAAAGCCTCCGAATCCAAGGATTATTGCGACGAATTCGCCGGTGTGGCGAAGGAAAACGGGGTGGTGGTCACCGAGCTTTCCACCCATCTGCAAGGCCAGCTTGTTGCTGTTCATCCAGCCTATGATGAAGCCTTTGACGGCTTTGCCGTGCCGGAAGTGCGCGGCAATCCCAAGGCTCGACAGGCCTGGGCCGTTGAGCAGGTCAAGATGGCAATCAAGGCATCGCGCAATCTCGGCATTGGTGCACATGCGACCTTTTCGGGCGCGCTCGCATGGCCGTTTGTCTATCCATGGCCGCAGCGACCTGCCGGTCTTGTCGAAACGGCGTTTGATGAACTCGCACGCCGCTGGACGCCGATCCTCGACCATGCGGAGGAGCATGGCGTCGATATCTGCTATGAAATTCATCCGGGCGAAGACCTGCATGACGGCGTGACATTCGAGATGTTTCTGGAGCGTGTGAAGAACCACCCGCGCGCCAACATGCTCTATGATCCGTCGCATTATGTGCTGCAATGTCTCGATTATCTCGACAATATCGACATCTACAAAGACCGGATCAGAATGTTCCACGTCAAGGACGCGGAGTTCAATCCGACCGGACGACAGGGCGTCTATGGCGGTTATCAGGGCTGGGTCAATCGTGCCGGTCGTTTCCGCTCGCTGGGCGACGGGCAGGTTGATTTCGGCGCTGTCTTCTCCAAAATGGCCGCGAATGATTTCGACGGCTGGGCCGTGGTCGAATGGGAATGCGCGTTGAAGCATCCGGAAGATGGCGCACGCGAAGGCGCAGAATTCGTAAAGGCGCATATCATACGCGTCACCGACAAGGCATTTGATGATTTTGCATCGGGCGGTACCGATGACGCTGCTAATCGCCGTATGCTGGGTCTTTGAGACGAAATGAGGAATTCATGACGATTGAAGCCAAAACCAAGGAAACTGCAACGCCGCGCATCCGTCTCGGCATGGTTGGCGGCGGAGCCGGGGCCTTCATTGGCGGCGTGCACCGCATGGCGTCGCGGCTCGACAACCGGTTCGAACTGGTTGCGGGCGCACTCTCCTCATCGCCGGAAAAGGCGCAAGCCTCGGGGCATGAACTGGGACTAGCGTCGGACCGTATCTATTCGGACTTCCGGGAGATGGCGATCCGTGAAGCGCGCTTGAAAAATGGCATTGAAGCCGTTTCCATCGTGACGCCCAACCATGTTCACTACGAAGCTGCGAAAGAGTTCCTGAAGCGCGGCATCCATGTCATCTGCGACAAGCCCCTGACCTCCACGCTGGCCGATGCCAAAAAGCTGAAAAAGGCTGCTGATGAGAGCGGCGCATTGTTCGTTTTGACCCATAACTACACCGGCTATCCGATGGTGCGGCAGGCCCGCGCGATGGTGGCCAGTGGTGAACTCGGCGATCTGCGGGTCGTGCAGGTGGAATATGCGCAGGACTGGCTGACGGAAGCCGTCGAAGCCACCGGCGCGAAGGGTGCTGTCTGGCGGACCGATCCGGCCCAATCCGGCCTTGGCGGCGCCACGGGTGACATTGGTACCCATGCCTTCAATTTGGCCTCCTTTGTGACCGGACTGACACTCGATAGTCTGGCCGCCGATCTCGACAGTTTCGTCGCGGGGCGTCGTCTTGACGACAATGCGCATGTGATGCTGCGATTTGCGGGTGGCGCGAAAGGCATGCTCTGGTGCAGTCAGGTTGCGCCCGGTAATGAAAATGCGCTTCGTCTGCGTGTCTATGGCACAAAGGGCGGCATTGAATGGGCGCAGGAAGACCCGAACCGGCTATGGTTTACCCCCTTCGGTGGCGAAAAGCGGCTTATCACGCGCGGCGGAGCCGGAGCCGGGCCTGAAGCTGCGCGGGTAACGCGTGTGCCTGCCGGTCATCCGGAAGGTTATCTCGAGGCTTTTGCGACGATCTATACCGAAGCGGCCAATGCCATTGAGGCGCATCGCGAAGGCAACAAGCCGGACATTGCGGTGGTTTACCCGACTGTTGACGATGGGCTGCTGGGCGTGAGCTTTATCGATGCTTGCGTACGCTCGTCCAAGAGAAATGGGGCCTGGGTCAGTCTCTGACGGCTTGCCGAAAATGTTGTGGGGCGACCGTGGTGCGGTCGCTCCGCCGTAGAAAAACCATTTTAATTTCATTTTTGTAAGCGAACGCTTGCGAAGGCGTATTGGTCATATTGATCTGCCTGTTTTGCGGCAGGTCCTGCAAAAAGCCGCTTGAGACATACGCCATGCAGAAATTCCGTCCCGCAATCGCCAGCGGCCCATTGTGCCTTCTGACGGTGCTTTATGTTTTCATCTTCACCAATGCTTCGTTCTGGCACGCAATAGGTTCTTACTATGCGGATTCGCCTTGGAAACTCGCAGGCATAGCGGCAGCTCTTCTGCTGCTGCATACCGCTCTGCTTCTGATCTTTTCGGCGAAATATGTCATCAAGCCGATCCTGATCCTGTTTGTCCTGATCGCAGCTGGCGGTTCCTATTTCACCGATACATTCGGGACGATCATCGACAAATATGTGGTCGAGGCCGCACTGACGACAACGCAGGCCGAGTCCGGCGCGCTGCTGACGCCAAGCTTTGCCTGGCATATGCTGCTGTTCGGCGTGGTGCCGTCGCTGCTGATTGTCTGGGTGCGGGTCAAACACCGGCCTTTGCTGGGCAAGGTGGCGGTCAATACCGGCATTATCCTCGCCTGCCTGCTGGCGACGATCGCCATATTGGGCGTTAATTATGCAGCCTATTCGTCGATGTTCCGTGAACATAATGCCGACATCATGCAGAAGCTGATGCCGGGAACCCCGATCACCAGCACGGTTCAATATGTGGCGCATACGATCAAGAACCGCGACATACCGATGGAGCCGCTTGGACTGGATGCCAAGCAGACGGCAACGAAGCTGCCTGCGGATAAAAAGTTGCTGACGATTGTGGTTGTCGGCGAAACCGCACGCGCGCAGAATTTCAGCCTCAACGGCTATTCGCGGGAAACCAACCCGGAATTGAAGCAGCGCAATGTCGTTGCCTTCACAGACACGACGAGCTGCGGAACGGAAACTTCCGTTTCGGTGCCGTGCATGTTCTCACCTTTCACGCGGGAAGAGTTTTCAAACACCAAGTTCCGTGGATCGGAAAATCTGATGGACGTGCTGCAACATGCGGGCGTGCAGGTGGCTTGGTATGAAAACAATACCGGCAGCAAGGGCGTTGCCGAACGCATCAAGTTGATCGACCTGCAAAACGCCAAGGACACGCGTTACTGCGAGGGTGGCGAATGTATCGATCAGATTCTGGTCGACAGTCTGGATAAGGAACTGAAAGAGCTGACGGGTAATGCCACCATTGTCCTGCATATGACAGGCAGTCATGGCCCGGCCTATTACCGCCGCTATCCGGAAGAATTTGCGAAGTTCAAACCCGATTGCCGCTCGAACGACTTTGCCAAGTGCTCGCATGAAGAGATCGTCAATGCCTATGACAATTCGATCCTCTATACGGATCACATCCTGTCGGAAGTCATCGATCTGCTGAAAGCGAACGAAGACAAGTTTGCTTCATCGATGATCTACATGTCCGACCACGGTGAATCTCTTGGCGAAGACGGTCTTTATCTCCATGCAGCGCCTTATTTTATCGCGCCATCGCAGCAGACCCATGTGCCGTTCATCACGTGGTTTGCGCCGGAATATGCCTCCGACACGGGCCTTGATGTCGATTGCCTGAGGAAGACCGTTGCCGAACCATCGTCGCATGACAATCTGTTCCATACCGTGCTTGGGATGATGCAAATCAAGACAACGGTTTATGATCAAAAGCTCGACCGCTTTGCCGCCTGTCGCACGCCTCATAGCGTGGCGTTGAACTAAATCCAAAACCCCGCCGGAAGGCGGGTTTTTGTTATCCAGTCTAGCCAGCCAGTGAATGTAGGGCCGGGTAGAGTGCGCGATAGCGCTGATAGGCTTCGTCATAAGCGGAGAGAAGCGCTTGTTCAGGCTCGATAGTGCGAGCGGTGCGTGGTGGCGTGCAAATTGCGAACGGATCAGCCCCGCTGGCCGCAATCAGCCCCAGACGCGCGGCGCCGAAGGCGGCGCCAAAGTCACCTTCTTCTGGCAGCAAAACGGGCGTGTTCAGCGCTGTGGCAATGGATTTTAGCCAATAGGCGGAGCGGGAGCCGCCGCCAACCGCGATGAGAGAATGGATTTCCGTGCCTGCGGATTGAAGCGCGGCGAGACTGTCGCGGATGGCAAAGGAGACGCCTTCCAGAACGGCTTGCGTCAAGGCGTTTCGGTCGGTTTCATGCTCCAGACCGTTAAAGCTGCCGCGAATTTTCGCGTCATTATAAGGCGTACGCTCGCCCGACAGATAGGGTAGGAAGGTTACACTGCCGGGCGCTTTTACGGTGTCGCCCAGTTCCTGATCGAGCACATGCGGCGTTGCGCCGACGACGCGCGCGAACCATTCAAGCGCGCTTGCCGCCGAGAGAATAACGCCCATCTGATGCCATGTGCCGGGCAGCGCGTGGCAAAAGGCATGGACGGCACTTTCAGGCTTAGGCTGATAAGCGCCATTGGCGGCAAACAAGACGCCGGACGTGCCAAGCGACACGAAAGCATGGCCGGGCTTTACCGTTCCCATGCCGCAAGCCGAGGCGGCGTTGTCGCCAGCGCCGCCTGCGACCACAGGGCGACCGTCGATGCCCCAACGCACTGCCAGCTCCGCACGCAACTGTCCCGTAGCGTCGCTGCCTTCCGCAAGTCGTGGCATCTGGCTTTCGGTCAGTCCGGTCTTTGCAAGCAATTCGGATGACCAGTGACGTCCGCCGGTGTCAAGCCAGCTTGTTCCTGCTGAATCCGACATGTCTGATACGTGTTCGCCAGTCAGCCAGAGGCGCAAATAATCCTTCGGCAACAGTATCTTGCGTGTTTTGGCGAAAGTATCGGATTCATTGCGGGCGACCCACACGAGTTTGGGTGCGGTAAAACCGGGGAAGACGATATTGCCGGTAATAGTGCGGAAGGCCGGATCAGCATCAAGCTCTGCGGCCTCACGATAGCTTCTCGTGTCGTTCCAGAGGATGCAGGGGCGCAGCACTTGATCCGCATTGTCCAGCAATGTCGCGCCGTGCATCTGGCCTGAAAGGCCGATGCCTTTGATGGCCCCGAATTCTTTCGGATGAGCTTGCCGCAAGGCGTCTATAGCGGTTTCGGTGGCGCTGATCCATTGGGTGGGGTTCTGTTCGCTCCAGCCCGGATGCGGGCGGAATACATCTAGTTCGCCATGTGCCGAGCCGACAAGCCGCTGATTGTCGTCGATCAGAAGCGCTTTGACGCCGGATGTTCCAAGATCGAGGCCGAGATACATGGTTGCTCCTGTCGAAAGTTCACGATGGCCAACGGTTTAACAGAACTGCGGCAGGTTATCTTTGAGAAAGATTTCGATACGAATATGTTCCTGCCCGGCAATAATCGGCAGCCGGTCTGCAGAGGCTTTCAGGATGCGAATGGCGCTGCGGATTTCATGCCCGGCATCCTGTGCCAGAACGCCATGCACCAGCCCTTGTTCCAGCGCCTGCGAGGTCGCGTCGTCGCGCTCATGGGCGATCACCAGAGGGCGCTTTCCGGCATGGGTGGCAAGCGCACGTAGCAATCCGCCATTGCCAGCGCCAAGGCTGTAAATGCCTGCAATATCGTTGCGTTCGCGAAGCAGGGTGCGTACCAGATTTTCCACCCGCGCATCTTCATCGAGCCCTTCAAGGGCAGGGAGGATGGAGCGTTCGGGAAAATTGTTCCGCATGGCCGAGGTGAAACCATCGAAGCGCTCGCGATGATCGCGCACCTTCAACGAGCCGGTCAGAATGGCGATGACGCCTTCGGTTCCATTCGCGAATAGACCGAGAAGACGAGCCGCCGTGCGCCCCGCCGCAGCATTGTCCACGCCGACATAGTGTTCGCGGGCCGAGTGGCCGAGATCAGAAACCAGCGTCACGGCATGCACGCCGTTTGCGCGCAGTCGGTCGCAGGCCGCCCGAACAGGGTCGGTATCGAGCGCGACGAAGGCCACGCCGTCAGGCTTGCGTAGGGCGCTGGTGTCGAGCGCCGCGACCAGTGCAACCTCATCAAATGCAGGAACCAGAATGAGATTGATCGAGACGCGCTCGGCCAGCGCTCGCTCAGTCGCGATAGCGATCTCGTCGCGAAGGCTCAGCATGAAGGTGTTGTCATTGTCGGGCACAATGAAATCGAAGTGATAAAGCCGGCTGCGCGCCAGATTGGCGGCTCCCACATCGCGGACATAGCCAAGCGTATTCATGGCATCCACCACCCGCTCACGGGTTTTGGATCGGACGCCAGGACGGTCGTTCAAAACGCGATCAACCGTTGCGAGGCTGACGCCCGCAGTGCGCGCTATATCATGAACGGTGGGTTTCATTCCTGCTCCTCCAAACAAACCATAGGAGCAAAAATGAGGTACGTAAATCAAAAAATTTCAGCTTCGATTTTCGTTGCGATATCAATAGGGTTTAGCAAGGAACTGAAATTGCGTGCAGCGGAATGGGCGAGGCGTTGACAAGAGAAAGGGCGGCCTTGGCCGCCCGATCGTATGGCTTGAAATCAGTCCCAATAAGGGCGCGGTCTGTGGCGCGCTGGCCGGTCCCGATATTCGTCGCGCCAGTGGTGACGACGCCAGTCTCTCGGCGGCGGTCCCCAGCCCCAGCGTGGCGGAGGCGGTGGACCCCAGCCCCAACCTGGAGGTGGTGGTGGGCGGCGATAACCGGGAACGCATACACCGTCATAGGTCATGCGCCAGCCGCGACCGCAGCGGTAATCAGCCTTTTGCACCAGTCCGGATTGCACGGTTGCTTGCAGATTGCTGATCGGGGTGGCTTCGGCATTAAAGGCGAATACAGCCAGTGCCGCAGCTAAAGAAAGTACCGACACTCTCATGCCGTTTCTCCATATCGTTTAACGGCCTCAGTCTGATCTTGCATTTGGGACTATTCGCGGCAGCTGAAATCAATTTGCCTGTACGGCGGATATAATCGCGCTACCAGTGAGTCATCTGACTATTGGCCGCCCAATCGTTTCATCGTCTTCTTCAACGTCGAAACGCTCTGATAACCCGCTTCGACGCTGGCGATGGCAAGCGGCATGCCTTCTGCGCGTTTGCGCATGACATGGGATACACGCAGACGCTGCCGCCATTCGACAAAACTCATGCCTGTCTGGAGACGGAATTTGCGCGTCATGGTGCGACGGCTCATGCCGACTTCGTCCGCCCAGTCGTCAATCGTGAGGTCGAGACCAGGATTGTCGAGCAGGCTGCGGCAAAGCTTGCGCAATTGCTTGTCGGTCGGAAGCGAAACGACATAGGGCTGCTCCTGTGCCGAGCGAACCTCGTCCAGAATAAGCGCGCTGAGATGTTGGCCACGGCCATTCTCATCGTAAAGCACCGGTTCCTCAGCCAGAGCCTGCACGCTGGCGTCCAACAGGGGAGAAACTTTCAGAACGCGCGTCGGCTCCCAGTGCTCGCGCAAGACCGATTCTTCGATAAAGACGGCATGCATTTCCACTGCGCCATAAATGTCGACAGTGTGCGGCACATCGGGCGGAAGAAGCACGGCATAGCCGCTCGGCAGCATGAAAGCGCCATCTTCGGTCTGCGCCGTCATATAGCCACTATTGCTATAGAGAAGTTCGCCGCGCCGGTGACTGTGCCAGCCGGACGAGGCACTTTTCTTATAGTCGCGCCGCATCACCGCCAGAGGGCGTGCAATGTCCTGATAGTCGATGGCGTGTTTCGGTCGCGTGCGAATTTCCATTTTGGCCCAATTTGACTGAAATTGTCATATTTAAATGGAATTGCAAAATTTTGACCCGAATGCAACTCAGATTGGCCTGACTCACCAAACGGTCCCGAATATATTCGCTCGCGCAACACATTGAATTGTGTGAGTAAATTAGAATTATTCTGAATTCTGGACTTACGCAACAATAAAAAATAATCGCTATAACCGCTGCTTTGACGGGCTGCGGGCAGTAGCCGTTTTGCAGAAAACGGCAGGAGAACAGGGTTGAAGACGAGCAGGGACACCGTGCGTAACACAGATCGCATTCATAACAGCGGGCACGCCGGATCGCTGCTCAAAACCGTGCTTCTTGGAAGCGTGGCGCTTGGCGCCGTCGCGGTTCCGGCGATGGCGCAGGATACGGGCGTCATTCAGCTCAACACCATCGAGGTGCAAACCTCTGGTGACAAGGGGCCTCGCGTCCCGGTCAAGGGTTACATCGCCGAATATAGCCGCGCAGCTACCAAGAGTGACACGCCGATCCGCGAAACACCGCAATCGATTTCTGTCGTCACACGCGACAACATGAATGATCGCGCTGTTTCGTCGGTGAGTGAAGCACTGCTTTACAGCGCTAATGTGAACGGTCAGCGTTACGGCGCGGATGTGCGCTCGGATTACTATACTATTCGCGGCTTCCCGGCTGATCTCTATCTCGACGGTATCCGTATTCCGCAGATCGCCAACCAGACCGGCGGCTATTCGGGCTTTGTGGTCGAACCCTATTCGCTCGAAAGCGTGGAAGTGCTGCGCGGCCCAAGTTCAGCGCTGTTCGGCCAGAGCAATGTCGGCGGTATCGTCAACATGGTCAGCAAGCAGCCACAGGCTGAAGCGTCCAATGAAGCCTATCTGCGCGGCGGCAGTTTCCAGCGCAAGGAATTCGGTTTCGATCTGACCGGACCGATCAACAACGATCCGCGTTTCACCTATCGCCTGAACGGTATGATCCGTGATGCCGATACGTCCTACGATCTGGGCAAGAACAACCGTATTGCGATCAATCCAAGCTTTGCCTGGCGTCCGGATGCTGATACCAGCCTGATTGTTTCCGGTGGCTATCTCAAGGATGATCTGGGGCAGGCGGGTGTGATCATTCCGGCATATGGCAGCGTGTTGCCGAACCCGACCGGCCAGAGCATTCCGCGCGATTTCACCGATGGTGATCCGCGCAGCGCGACCTATAAGAAAGAAATCGGCTATGTCGGTTATCAGTTCGAGCATCGTTTCAACGATACGTTCACGCTACGCCAGAACTTCCGCTATTCGCATCTGAAGACCGATTACCGCAACCTGTTTGCAGGCGTGCTGCCAACCAGTGGCTGGAATGGCACAACGCTGCCGCGCACCAATTATCTGGCCCAGCCGGAACTTGATGCCATCGCCTTCGACACGCAACTTGAATCGCGCTTCGATACGGGTCCGCTGGAGCACACTTTGCTGGTCGGCGTCGACCAGCAGTGGCAGCGTCTCGACAATTATACCGGCTCGGCGACCGGTCCGTCGCAGGACCTGTTCAACCCGACCTTCAATCAGCCGCTGACGCCGGTCAAGGCCACGACGCGCCTTCTTCAAAACCAGTATCAGACCGGCATTTATGTGCAGGATCAGATCGAGGCAGGCAATCTGCGCGTGACTCTTGGCGGTCGCAAGGACTTTGTGAAGGTTGATTCCGAGCAGACGACGCTTTCGTCGGGCCGCACCGTCGACTACGAACAGGACCCGGAAAAGTTCACGGGTCGTGCGGGCGTAGCCTATGTGTTCGACAGCGGCTTTGTGCCTTACGCGCTTTATTCGACTTCATTCCTGCCGACGCTGACGCTGGCGGATACGCCGCTCAAACCGACCACCGGCACGTTGAAGGAAGTAGGCATCAAATACGCCCCGGAAGGTGCGAATTACAGCGTAACGCTTTCGGCCTTTGAAGCTGAACAGCAGAACGTCGTCAATCGTATTTCCGGCGTCTATTACCAGACGGACGAAGTGCGGGTACGCGGCGTCGAGCTGGAAGGCACCGCCCAATTGTGGGATCGCCTGAACCTGACGGCTGCGATGAGCTTCCAGGACCCGGAAGTCAGCGAAAGCCAGACCCCGGCCCAGGTTGGCAAGCTGCCTTACACCGTGCCGAAGGACCAGCAGTCGCTGTTTGTGAGCTATAACGTGCCGCTTCCGAACAATATCGATGGCAATCTCGTTCTCGGCGGCGGCGTGCGCCGCATCGGCAAGACCGCAGGCGATACGCTGAATACGTTCTTCGTACCGTCCTACACGCTGGTTGATGCCTTCCTGCGCTATGATCTTGGCAACTATCGCCTTCAGGTGAATGCCTATAATCTTGGCGACAAGAAATATGTGGCAGGCTGTAATTCGACCAGCCAGTGCTACTACGGGCAGGGCCGCTCCATCGTGGCGACAACGAGTGTGAAATGGTAGTGAGTTTCTCACGACGTGAATTTCTTGTGGGGGCGGCTTTGGCCGCCCTTACGTCTTCCGTTCGGGCTGAAGCGCCACGCAAAATCGTAACCCTTGAATGGGCGGAAACGGAAATTGCGCTTTCGCTCGGCATTCGCCTGCTGGGCGTCGCCGATCTGGCGGGCTATCGCCAGTGGGTCAATATCGAGAATGATGGACTTGCCGATGCGACCGATGTCGGTGGGCGGCAACAGCCGAGCCTCGAAGCGCTAACGCGGCTGAAGCCGGACTTGATCCTGACCTCCGCGCTGCGCCACAAGGCGATTGCCCAGCGCCTCAAGGCCATTGCGCCGACTGTGCTGCTCGACGGCGCGTCCGATAGCGCGGATCTCTTTCAGGATATGAAATCAAATCTCGCCGCTGCCGCAACCGCACTGGGGCGCGAGGCGGACGGCAAAGCCGAATGGCAATCTTTCGAAGATGGCCTGTCAGCGGCACGGGCGAAACTTTCTGGCCCGCTGCCTGTCGTGATTGCGCAGCCCTTGCCCGGCGTGGCGCGATTGAGAATATTCACGACCAATTCGGCAGTGATGAAAACACTGGTGCAGGCTGGTTGCTCGGAAGCAGTTGACCGTGGCGTGCAGCCGTTCGGCTTTACCACATTTGGGCTGGAGGAGCTTGCGTCCCTCAGCCCGGAAACACGGCTTTGCCTGTTGGATGAAGCGACGCCAAAGGAATTGACGGAAAGCGCTATCTGGCCGGTCCTGCCGGTGGTCAGCGCTGGCCATATTTATCATCTCGGAGGTGATATCTGGCCTTTCGGCTCGACGCGCTCCATGGCGCGGCTGGTCGAGCGGACCTTATCGGCGCTCATCGCCTGATGCATAAAAAAGCCCCGGTTAAACCGGGGCTTTGTTGTTTCAGGCGACGGCGCGGGCGCATTCGGCGAGAATGCGCAGCACTTCGGCACGCTCCTCGATTTGCGGCATATGTCCGCAACGCTGGAAGATATGCACTCCAACTTTTCCGGGCAGGCCATGGGCATGGCTGACAGGAATGATCCGATCTTCCGCACCGAAGATGAGCCGCACCGGGATCGGCAATCCGGCGATAGCCGACCGGACGTCGAAGGTCTGGGTGCTGTCCGTGAAGAACCGTTCTGCAATGGCGCTTTGCGCGGCACGCAATTCGGTATCGGCAGCTTGAGCGACCGTGGCATTGATGAAAGGCCGCGTGAGCAGGCTTTCGTCGCTGACCAGGAGCTTCAGCCACGGCGTAATGCTCGCCTCGCTTTTTGCGGCGATGAGGCCCTTGGTGAAGGCGCCGTTGATCTCGGGACCGAGACCAGCGGACGAAATCAACACCAGCGAGCGCACATCGACAATGCCGCGTGCTGCAACAGTTGCGGCAACGCCGCCACCGAAGGAATGGCCGCCAAGCAGGCAGGCATTCACGCCAAAGGCGGCGAGTGTGGCTTCAACAGCTTCAGCGATAGCATCAATGCTATCCGGCACCGCACGCGTGGACGCTCCATGACCGGGTAGGTCAAGCGCCAGAACCGGGTGGCCGAGTGTCGCCCCTGCAAGCAGACCGCGCCACGAATTGAGGTCGGCGGCGAAGCCATGGATCAGGACAATCGGCAGTTTTCCGGCTTCACCCTCACGCAACCAGACGGCATTGAGCGAGGCCGCGGAACCTGCGGAGAAGGTCGCCACAGGTTTGGACAGCGGAGCCGATACTGGAGCCGAAGGCTGTGCCGGTGCGACAGCAGCCGGGGCAGAGCCAATCTTCGCCTCGACATCCTTTTTCTGCACGCGCCCCTTGGGACCGGAACCCGCAATCGCCTCCAGATCGATACCGGCCTCGCGGGCCAGCCGGCGTGCAAGTGGCGTTGCACGCACGGCTGTGTCCTGAGCGGCAGCGCCTTGGGAGACGGAAATGACCGGTTCGACAGGTTGGGGTGCAGCCTCCCGAACCGGTACAGGCGCGCTCTGCGAGGGAGCAGGCTGCGCATCGGCGGTGAGCTCAACGGATGGTGGTGTTTTGCGCTCTTCGCCTTCTTCGTAAATCCAGGCGACAGCCTGACCAACCGGCACGACCGTGCCTTCGGCGGCAGTCACATTACCGAGAATTCCGCTGGCCGGTGCGTCCACTTCCATGGCCGCCTTATCCGTTTCGATCTCGAACAGGAGCTGGCCTTTCGTGACGGTATCGCCATCCTTGGCGTACCAGCGCGAAATCTGGCCGGTCTCCATATCCATGTCGACTTTCGGCAGGATGACTTCCACTGCCATGGTCAGCGCACTCCCTTGGCAAGGTCGCGGGCGCTCTTGAGGATGTCGGGCACCTGAGGCACGGTCGCGCGTTCCAGATCCGGATTGTACGGAATTGGTGTTTCTGCGCCGCCAAGACGCACAATGGGGGCGTCGAGATAATCGAAAGCATCGCTTTCAGCGACGATGGCCGAGATTTCTGCGCCGATGCCGAGCGTTTTCACAGCTTCATAGACGCAAAGCAGCTTGGAGGTCTTCTTGACGCTCTTGATGATCGTGTCGCGGTCAATCGGGCGCACGGTGCGCAGATCGATGACTTCGACGTCGATACCTTCCTTGGCCAGTTCTGCCGCCGCATCCAGTGCCTTGTGCACCATGATGGCGGTCGCGACAATGGTGAGATCGCGGCCTTCGCGCACCACTTCGGCCTTGCCGATTGGCACGGTGTAATAGCCTTCAGGCACCGGGCCTTTCATCTTGTAAAGCAACTTGTGCTCGAAGATCATGACCGGATCTGGGTCTTCAACGGCTGCAAGCAGCATGCCCTTGACGTCATGCGGCGTGGATGGCTGCAAGACTTTCAGACCCGGCACATGGCCAAGCCAGGCTTCGAGGCTCTGGCTATGCTGTGCAGCGGCACCCGTGCCGGAACCGGCGGGAAAGCGCATGACCAGCGGCACCGAAACCGCACCACCCAGCATATAGCGGATTTTTGCGGCTTGATTGACGATCTGTTCCATGGCCAGAGCGGCAAAGTCGGAGAACTGGAATTCGAAGATCGGGCGCATGCCGGTGAGCGCTGCGCCGACGGCGACGCCAGCGCCGCCCAGTTCGGAAATAGGCGTGTCCATGACGCGGTCTTCACCGAAGCGATGCACGAGATCGCCGGTAACCTGAAACGCGCCGCCATAGACGCCGATGTCCTCGCCCATCAGGAAAACGCGGTCGTCGCGCTCCATGGCAATCGCCATGGCTTCCTGAATGGCTTGCGAATAGCTCAACTCGCGGATTGTGGTGTCCATGATCAGATTTCGTCCGTATATACGTCGCGGGTCAGGTTGGTGAGGTCGGGAGAAGGACTGTTCTTCGCGAATTCAATTGCGTCAGCGATTTCCTTCTCGACATTGGCCCGAATGGCTTCGATCTCCTTGTCGTCGATCACGCCATAAGCCTTCAGATCAGCCTCGAAATGCGCGATAGGATCGCGATTATTCGCCCAATCCTCGATCTCTTCCTTGGTGCGATAGCGGTTGCGGTCGCTCTTCGAATGACCGCGCAGTCGGTAGGTCTTGTTTTCGATCAGCGAAGGGCCTTCGCCGCGCCGTGCGCGTTCCACCGCCTCGTTGATGGCCTCGGCCACGTCGGAGAGGTTGTTGCCGTCCACGACCTTGCCCGGCATGTTGTAGGCCGAGGCACGGTCCGCGACATTGGCCACCGCCGTTGAACGCTTGGTTGAAGTAGACATGCCATAGCCGTTGTTTTCGCAGACGAAAACGACCGGCAGCTTCCAGACGGAAGCCATGTTGAGCGCTTCATGGAAAGCGCCTTCATTGTTGGCGCCATCGCCGAAGAACGACACGACAACCTTGTTGTTCTTCTGTTTTTTGGCGGAAAGGGCAGCACCGACTGCGATCGGAATACCGCCGCCGACAATGCCATTGGCGCCGAGATTGCCCTTGGAAACGTCGGCAATGTGCATCGAGCCGCCGCGGCCCTTGCAATAGCCGGTTTCCTTGCCGAAGAACTCGGCAAACATGCGCTTCACATCTGCGCCCTTGGCGATGCAATGACCATGGCCGCGATGGGTCGAGGTGATCATGTCATCTTCGGTCAGCGGCAGGCAGGAACCCATGGCGCTTGCTTCCTGTCCAATCGACAGGTGCATCGTGCCGTGGATGAAACCGCGCGTGTAGCTTTCTTCCGCGCCTTCTTCGAAGCGGCGGATGAGATACATCTTGTGCAACGCTTCCTTCAGCTGTTCCGGAGAATAGGTACGGAAAGCGAAGGGCAGGTTGTGGCGATCCGCTGCCTGCGCATCAATCTTTCTGGCTTGAACCATGGTGCGGCTCCTTATGCTCCGTAAACGAGCTTGTCCTGGCGGGCGCGCAGTTCGGCAATCTTCGAACCCGGCGCGACGGCTGCATTGTCATAGGTGATGAGTTCGCCCTTCTTGATCGGCTTCGTCACGCTGCCGCCCTGAAGAAGGCCGCAGGGAATGGCATGCGCAGTGCGCGCTTCGCCAGACGTCATGATCCAGGCGCGGTAGCAATATTCGCCGATGGCATCGAGCTTTTCGCCCGGCTGCATGTCCTTCTTGGCGACTGCGCAAACTTCGGCAACGGGCTTGGCCAGCGGCACCATATCCGGCTTGCCGTAAAGCACGACGCGGGCGCAGGTCAGTGGAACTTCAAGCGAGGTCAAGTGATATGGGCGGTGGAAGGTGAAATATGGACCCTTGCCCATTTTCAGATCTTCCATGCGTTCGGAAACGCGCGGATGCGACATGTCGGCGACAACGAAGACGCCGGGTGCAACGCCCTTGCCGATGGAATAATCCACCACGCCGACCTTCGACAGCACGCCGCCATCCTTTTCCGGAATCAGCGTCTTGTTGAGTTGGTCGAGCGTTGCGGCAGGGCCGTGCATGCCTGGCTTGTCGGGCACAAGGCCGGTAGCATTGGCGATGGCCGCCATTTCAACCATGGTCTTGGAGCCGTCGACGAACTCAACCAGCATACGCACATTCATGTTGCGGCGCTTGGCTTCCTCCAGATAGTCATCGGGAATGGCGTCGATATTGAGCGGGTTGTTCTTGCCCTTGCCAGCGGCAACGATGGGGTGACCCATGGCGGAAACGAATTCGATCAGTTCCATGCAGGAAGACGGCTCGTCGCCAGCACCGAGCGAATAGGTAACGCCCAGACGGTCGGCCTCAGCCTTGAGGTAAGCGCCGATGGTGACGTCGGCTTCGACATTCATCATCACGAGATGCTTGCCATGTTCCATGGCGCGCAGGCCGATTTCAGCGCCTACAGCCGGAACGCCGGTGGCGTCGATCACAACATCAATCAAATCATTTTCGAGGATCAGGTTGGCATTGTCCGTAACGGCAACCTTGCCGCCTTCCATGGCCGAGGTCAGTTCGGAGGCGTTCGAAACTTCCTTGCCGTGACCTTCTTCCTGATAGGCGATATCAACTGCTTTCAAAGCGTTTGGAACGCGCAGTTCGGAAATGGCGCCAATTTCGATGCCAGGCATATGCGCCACGCGCGTTACGATATCGGTGCCCATTTCGCCGGAGCCAATCAGCCCGATGCGGATCGGCCGCCCGCTGTCCGCACGCGCCTGCATATCACGTGCCAAGCCCGTCAACGCCACATTCGTCGCCATCTTTTCCTCCTGATGTTCCTCCAGGCGCCTTCACGCCTCTCTTCCAATAGTCGATAATGAACATTTGTTTCCAAGTCAATACGAGTGTACATTTATCACACTCGTCGAACCTGTTATTCCTTACCGCGCTTTAACGCTTGTGAACAAACATTGGTCTGATATAAAAAACAAATGTTCTGCCCGGTGTTTCAAAATGCAACACAACAAAATCGATTGTGGGGGCATACGGCGCGGAACTTGATACAAGCGTTCGAACGGCCTGGCATTCGTTGGAGAATGACTGGGGGGAGGAGAAAACTATGGACGCATTTCTAAGCGGCCTGAAATCTGCCATCGATACGTTGGGAGCGACGGTCCTGCTCCCCATCGTCATCTTCATTATTGCCGTGGTTCTTGGCGCAAAGGTGGGCAAAGCCTTCCGTGCGGCCGTCACCATCGGCGTCGCCTTTATCGGTATCAACCTCGTTCTGGGGCTGATGTTCACCTCCATTGGCGAGGTGGCTCAGGCCATCGTTACCAATACAGGTATCAAGCGCGACATCGTTGATGTTGGCTGGCCTTCGGCTGCCGCCATCGCTTTCGGTTCGTCCGTGGGCCTCTGGGTGATTCCGGTCGGCATTCTGGTCAATATCGTGCTGCTTTTGATGCGCTGGACCCGCACACTCAATGTCGACGTGTGGAATTTCTGGCACTTTGCCTTTGTCGGCTCGCTCGTCGTCGCCGCAACGGACAATCTGGCCTATGGCATTATCGTTGCAGCCCTCGTTGCCGCTCTGTCGCTTCTGTTTGCTGACTGGTCGGCACGCGCCGTGCAGCAGTTCTATGGCGTTCCGGGCGTTTCGGTGCCGCATCTGGCATCGGCGCAGATTCTGCCGATCGCTATCGTGCTCAACTGGATCATGGATCGCATTCCTGGCATCAACAAGATCCACATCAGCACCGAAACCATCGAGCGCCGCTTCGGCGTCTTCGGTGAGCCTGTGGTTCTGGGCCTGATCATCGGTCTCGTGCTCGGCCTGATCGCTTTCTACAATGCAGGCGATTTCGGCCATGTGCTGGCCAAGGTGCTCGGCACCGGCATGACGCTTGCCGCCGTGATGCTGCTTCTGCCGCGCATGGTCAAAATCCTGATGGAAGGCCTGCTGCCGGTTTCTGACGCCGCACAGGAATTCGTGCGCAAGCGCACCGGCGACCGCGAACTGCTGGTTGGTCTTGATTCGGCAATCCTGATCGGCCACCCGGCTGCAATCTCGTCGTCGCTGATCCTCGTGCCTATCGCGATCATCCTGTCGGTGATTCTGCCGGGCAACCGCGTCATCCTGTTCGCCGATCTTGCGGTTATCCCGTTCATCGTCGCCATGACTGCGCCGCTGTTGAAGGGCAATGTGTTCCGCATGGTTGTCGTCGGTACCGTGACACTCGCCATCGGCTTCTATGTGGCCAATGCGCTTGCTCCGCTCTTCACGAGTGCTGCCGTTGCGTCCGGCTTCAAACTGCCGGAAAACGCGCTGCAGATCACTTCTGTTGTCGACGGCTTCCTGTGGGTGCCTTATGTCATTATCGCCGCAATCCAGTGGTTGGGCGTGGTCGGCATTGCGGCTCTCGCAGTTGTCATCGCAGTGCTGTTCATTCTCTATCGTCGCAACACCGATGGTTGGGAACGGGCAGCCGGTGCAGAAGACGAGCCAGCCGAGCAGAACAACTGGTAAGGCACAAAAGCAATACTGGCCGCATACCGGAGAGGTATGCGGCTATCTGAAATGGAGGATGGAATGGCGAACGGCCTGATGGCTTTTCTCGACCCTGAAGCGATAGAGCTGCAGAGCGAGGCCAAAACCAATGAGGAGATCATCCGTATTCTGGCAGCAAAGCTGGAACGGCTCGGTTATGTAAAGCCAAGCTATGCGGATGCGGTCGTGAAGCGGGAACAGACCATGCCAACCGGTCTGCCGCTGGAGCGCGAAGAAAACGTCGCCGTTCCGCATACTGATCCTGAGCATGTCCTGAAAGCGGGCATCGCTTTCGCTACGCTGAAATCTCCCGTCATCTTTTCCAATATGGAAGATCCGGAAGAGGAAGTGCCTGTCGGTTTTGTTTTCCTGCTTGCCATCAATGACAAGGACAAGCAGATCGAGACCTTGCAGCAGGTTATGGCGACGATTCAAAATGAGGACGCGCTGGACAATTTAAAGAATGCGCGCACGCTCGCTGACGTTGAAGTTGTGCTGGGCTAATCGGAGGAAACAAAATGGCCAAAATGAAAACGATTCTCTTTGCCTGCGGCACCGGCGTGGCAACATCCACCGCTGTGAATGCCGCCGTGACCGAAGAAATGAAAAAGCGCGGGCTGACCTTCAATGCGCAGCAGGCCAAGGCTACCGAGGTGCCCTCACTGGCTGACAATGTCGATTTCATCGTCTCGACGACGCCGATTTCCGCCGCAGTCGAAAAGCGGGTGATCAAGGGTCTCGCTTTCCTGACCGGTATCGGCAAGGACAAGGTTCTGGACGAAATCGAAGCCGAACTGCGCAAGTAATTTCGCCGCAGCGACTTTGGCTGAATTGAATAGAGCGCTTTCGTGTAAGATCACGAAAGCGCTCTATCTGTTTGTATTATCTGTATTTTACGCTTCAGTTCGGAACGGAATGACCGATGCGGCGGAGCATTTCGGCAGCGCTTTCCTCGTCGGTTATGAAAACCGTTGGACGCAGAAGCTTCATCGCACCCAGAAGCGCTTCGATCTTTTCCGTGCCGCCGGATGTGAGGAGACGTTGCGGCGTTTTCTGCAAGCTTTCGATGCTGGCAGACATGACGCGTTCATGCACAGGATCATCAACGATACGGCCATCGGCGTCGTAGAAGTGGAACAGAACGTCACCGACTGCGCCATTGGCGAGCAATGATTGCTTTTGCTGGTCATCCACAAGGCCCACGCGGTACGATGTGCTGCTGGCCGTTTCGATGCCGCCGATGCTGAGTAGCACCATGTCGAGATCTTCGGCCATGTCCAGAACCGTATTGAGACCACAGCGCTCGATCAATGCGGTTCGGGTCTCCTTGCTGTCCACAAGGGCAGGCGCGGGGATAAGGTAGCCTTCGCCTTGCAGCATTTGCGCGAATTGCCAGGCAAATTCCGGCGGGTTGGAGCGTCGTGGCTGCACAATGCCGCCCAGCAGCGAAATAACCTTCAGATCGTTGACCGGGCGCGAGCCGATATGCTGCAAGGTGCTGGACAAGGTGCGACCCCAGCCGACGCCAATGCGCATGCCATGCTGGATTTTTTCCGACAGATAGGCACCTGTCGCAGCACTGATGGGCGGAATCGGATCGGTGTCGGCGGAGGAAAGGGGCGCGACAATGGCCTGTTCCAGCCCGAAAGCCTTTTCAAGGGCCGCTTCCAGCGCCGTCAATGCCGAAAGCTTGCCTTCGATGGTGATCTTCACCTCATTGCGGGCGCGCGCATCGGCAAGGAGACGCACGATGGTCACACGACCGACACCCAGCGCATCGGCAATATCGCTCTGGGTCATCTGCTCGACGTAATACATCCACGCCGCACGGGTTCTGAGGCGGCTGGTGCGGTTTTCCGCTGCAACGCCTTCGGATCCAACCAGAAGGTCGTTGGTTTCAGCTGCGTTCCGTTTCCCCTTGGCGGTCTTTTTCAAATCGATTCCCCAAAATTCTTACAGTTTGCGTCTTTGTGAATATGGAACCTATTGCTTTTCCTGGACGAGGAAAACAATACTTCTTTTGTATCGGTTAAGATACGATTGTTGGCCTAGCAAGGAGCGAAGAGATCAGTCATGCTGCGCACACTTTCTGATGAAATCGCTGTTAGTCTGAAAGACCGTCTGCGGGACGTGCGCTATGTCATAAGGCGCGCCCGGCAAACTGCGCATACGCCCGAAAACAGTCTGCCTGCACCGGAAGCTCTGCTGGGCCATGCCGCAGGCGTGATGGATACGGCGCTGACCGCCGCAGAAGCGATCTCGATTTCGTTCATCTCGTCCGAACCGGCCAAACATCATGGCGCGCCGCAGATGCGCAGCCTTTCCTTCTATTTTGGCACCGGCGCGGAAGGCGCGCGGGGTTTCCGCAGCGATATGTATTATTTCCTCAAGGGGACGATGCGCCGTTACGGACTCGAAAATGCGCTGATCCACGAAGCGGCTTTTTCCGTGATCCACGGGCGTCTGCTGCGCAAACATGCGGACGTTCTGCGCGATACAGCAACGGTTGCACAGGCGCTGACCGCGCTGTTTCTGGAGTCTCTGGCTGAAAGGCCTGTGCGCTCGATGTCGTCTGAAGCCTCGTGCGATCCGGAAAATCTGCGCAAGGCGGAAGTGATCGGGCTTGCCGCCGCTTGCCTGTCCTGCGGGCTGGCGACTGTAAAGCCTGCCGACCTCGCCGATATCGACCCGCTGGAAAGCGTGTTCATGGTGCTGGAAGCACGGTATGAGCGGCTGGTGGTTGCGGCGGAGACCCGCGACGCGAAGAAGCTCGAAACCCTCTTCGCGACGCTGATCGCCCATTTGCCTTAACCGAGGCGGTTCATGCGCCGAACAGGTCGGCGATGATTTTTTTGGCACGGGGAATGGAAGCTGGGCTCATGCTGAGCTCGGTCAATCCCATGCGGATAAATTCCGGAATGAGATCCGGCTTGCCTGCTGCTTCCCCGCACATGCCCACCATGATGCCCGCCGATGTGGCCGCTTTCGCAGTCATTTCAATGGCTGCCATCACGGCTGGATGGTGCACGTCGTTCAGCTTTGCCACCGTCGGGTTGAGCCGGTCTGCCGCCATCACATATTGCGTCAGATCGTTGGTGCCGATGGAGAAGAACGCGGATTCCTTGGCCAGTTGATCGGCGGCAAAAACCGCTGCCGGTGTTTCGATCATCACGCCGAGTTCAAATGTGCCGTAAGGCTTGCCTTCCGCCGCCAGCTCGCGCTCGCATTCGGCAATAAGAACCTTTGTCGCCCGGATTTCCTCAATATCGGAAACCATGGGCAGCATGACCTTCAGATTGCCATGCACGGCAGCGCGAAGCAGGGCTCGCAATTGCGGCTTGAACACTTCCGGGCGGTCAAGGCACATGCGGATGCCGCGCCAGCCGAGGAAGGGGTTTTCCTCTTCAGGAAACTCAATGCCGGCGACGGGCTTGTCACCGCCGATATCGAGTGTGCGGACAATGACGGACTGTGGTGCAAAAGCCCGCAGAAGCGCCGCATAGGTTTCCATCTGCATGTCTTCAGACGGCAAATGGATATGCTTCATGAACAGAAGTTCGGTGCGGAAAAGGCCGATGCCCATCGCACCAGCAGTCTGTGCCGCTTCGATTTCCTCCAAAGCGCCGAGATTGGCCGCAACTTCAATCGTCACGCCATCGGCACGCCGCGGAATGAAATCACGATACTTGTCCAGCGCACGCTGTTCTTCCGTGGCTTTTGCAATGCGGCTTTCGATATCAGCCAGAACGATGGCATCCGGATCCTGATGAACAATACCGGCGCTGCCGTCGACAGCGACCTTGCGCGCCGTCTTCAGCGTATGAACGGCGTCGCCAAGCCCAAGCACCGCCGGGATTCCGTGCGTGCGAGCAATGATGGCGACATGCGAGGTCGCACCGCCATGGCCGCAAACAACGCCGCGGATGCGCTTCAGCGGTGCGCGCGCCAGATCCCAGGCACCAATGTCTTCGGCAATCAGAATGGCACCGTCCGGTAGACCGTCGAGATTGAGATCTTCCTGACCGAGCAAAGCGAGGCATATCTGGCGGCTGATCGCGTGCACATCATCGGCACGGGCGTTGAGATATGGATCGTCGAGGCTTGCAAATTGCTGGGCGACCGCCGAGGCGGCACCGAGCGTCGCAGAGACGGCATCCATCCCGCCGCGAATGAGCGCAAGTGCTTCATCCCGCAGGCTGTCGTCGGAGGCGATGTCCTTCAACGCGGCAACGATACCGCGATCGCTTTCGGCCAGATCGCCACGCGCGAGCGAATGTTCCATCCGTTCCTGAACAGTCGCGACGGCCGCCTCGTAACGGCTGATCTCCGGTTCGATTTCGTCTGCTGCCAACTTGCCGGTTCCCGGCGTGATTTCGGCTGGGAAAAACGGAAACGCCTCACCAAGCGAAAGACCTTCGCTGGCGGCAACGCCCTTGATCTGCCCTTCCGGCAACGCTGTAACCGCAGCGTTTGCGACCGGAGCGACAACGACGGGAGCAGCTTCTGCGACGGCAGCAACCGCTGCGCCTTCGCTTTCTTCAAGCCCCGCACGCGGGTTTTCGAGATAGCCGATCAGCGCTTCCAGCGCTTCAATTGCGTCGGCCCCTTCGGCACGCACGGTGACTTCGTCATTTTCCTTAACGCCGAGCAGCATGAGTTTGACGGAGCTTTTCGCGCTGACGCTTTTGCCGCTCTTTGCGATCTCGATATTACACTCGAACCCCTTGGCGAGCTTGACGAAGCGGGTTGCGGGGCGTGCATGCAGCCCTTCATGCACCCGGACGATGGTGGAGCGTTCCATTTGAGAGCCTTGGATCATGAATGCTTCTTGAGATCAGTCGCTGATGACGATCGTATGTCCTTCGCGCAGCACAGCAACCAGAGCGGCACCGTCAACTTCGCTGGCACAGATTTCGCCCGGGCGATCGGTCGAGTCGGCGCCGGTAAACGATATTACCACGTGACCGATGTCACGCACTTTCTGCCAGGCGCTTGTTCCGACAGCCGTAATGCGTGCCGTCAGGTCGCCAATGGCGATGAGCGCGCCAACCGGCGGTGCGGCTTCCTGCGGGCCGTCTTCGACGGCGTGCATTACCGAGACTTCTGCCAGCTCAGGCGGGGACCCCTCGGCAAACAGGATCAGAACGCCGCCTTCGGCGAGATCAGCCACTTCGGGACCGATTGCGGTGATCCGTGTCTTGAGATGTATCGGCATGGCGGCAGTCCTTTTCAATTTCACTCAACCGACACCCTCCAATTATTGGGGAGATGAGGATGTCGAATATTAAAAGGCAGATATTTGAGCGCATCCCGAAAAGTGTGAAACGGTTTTCGGAAAAGATGCGCGTTAAAACAGAGGATTAGAGGAACGGCTCGCCGCTTTGATGCGACGAGCCAGTTTGCGTCAAAGCACGGCGAGGCTGACGAGCCAGGCGATGAGCACTGAGACAGGGCCCATGATCTGGCGGCTGATCAGGATCGCAGGCACGCCGATTTCAATCGTCTTCGGCTTGGCTTCACCGAGCGCCAGACCCACCGGCACGAAGTCGCAACCGACCTGCGTGTTGTAGGCGAAGAGCGCGGGCAGGGCCATTGCCGGAGCGATGGTACCATTGGCAATCTGCGGGCCGATAATTGCCACACCCACCACCTGCGCAATGACCGCGCCCGGTCCGAGGATCGGAGACAGGAATGGCAGACCGCAGATGGCCGACAGAATGAGCAGGCCGACGATATTGTTGGCGAGCGGTCCCATTGGCTGGGCGAGAATATCGCCGATGCCGGTGTAGAGAATGAGACCGATCAGCATCGTCACGAACGCCATGAATGGCAGAACGTTGCGGATGACCTGATCGATGGTGCGACGACCAGCATTGAAGAAAATGCCGACGACGCGACCCATGGCGCGACCGATGCGGCTGATAAAGCCGACCATGCCGCCATCGTTCGAGGTATCAACAGGTGCTGCTGGCTTTTCTTCGGCCTTGGCGGCGGCAGCTCCAATGGAAGCAGCGGCGGCCGGAGCCTCAGAACCATCGGCAGGAACGACATTTTCGGGTTTCACGCCGGAGACATAAATGTCTTCGGTGATGAACTGCGCCAGCGGGCCGGACTGGCCGACGGGCGTCAGATTGACGGTTGGAATGCGCTTGCGTGGATAGACGCCGCAACGTGCGGTGCCGCCACAATCAACCACGACGACGGCCATTTCGCTTTCAATGGGCGGTGCGCGGAAACCGTCTACGGCTTCGCCCCCGGTCATTTCGGCGATCTGCTTGGCAAGCGGATGAATGCCGCCACCGGTCACGGATACGATCTTGTTGCGCTGCTCGGTCGGCTGAATGACGAGCGGGCCGCCCCAACCACCGGAGCCGTGAGAAATTTTGACTGACTTATAGGTCTTGGCCATGATGTCCTCCCGCGCGCCTTAGAGCTCGACGCCCTGACGGCGCGCCATGATGGCGGTGATGCGTTCGGTGAGCATGCCCTTGAGCAGGATCACGACGAGGCCGACGAGGGCGTACCAGATGGCCACATTGATGTGATAACCATTGGGCACGGCACCCTTCTTTTCCAGCTCAAGCAGAGCAACGAGCACGCCACCCCAGACGAAATATTCGCCGGGATTGATATGCGGGAAGAGGCCAAGCGGCGGATGCACATAGGACACTGCCGCGTCGTAGAAGGCAGGCTTGTGCTTTTCCTCAAGGAACGAACCGAAGGTATAGGCCATCGGGTTGGTCAGGAAGAACACCGACAGGACCGGCAGAACCGTATAACGGGTCAGCGCGATGCGGCCCGCGCCCTGTGCAAGACCATGCACGCGCTTTTCACCGACCAGTTCGGTGATTGCGTAGAAGGCGGTCATCAGAACCACCAGCGTCGGAATGATGCCGGTCACGAAACCGGAAAACACTTCGCCGCCCTTCTGGAAGATGCCGATGAAGTGCTTGCCGATAGAGGCAAGCCAGCCCAGCTGTTCTTCCTGCGTGACGTGTTGCAGACGCTCCTTGAACTGATCGACAGTCAGATTGTCCGCGCCGGTCGCCTGTGCGAGCTGCACAAGGTTATTGCTGCCGTGTTCGACGGCGAGCTTGCCGTGAAACACTGCATCCGTTGCCATGTTGGCTGCCATCTGGCTGGCCACATGCAAGGATTGTAAGGTCGTATCGGCGCCTTGCGCCAGCATTGCAGCTATAGACATTTCTCCTCCTCGCCGCCCGTCCTCGTCGGGCGATACCCCTTAAGCATTTCCACCCGCCAGGACATTGGAAGTGCTCTATCTGTTTGTTTTGCCCCACATCTTGTCCGAAAACGTTGCACAGTTTTCGGGATGCGCCTGTTTGTTTACCTGCTTCCAGATTGGACACGCACTCAGGCGTGTGCCAGTTTCAGTCCTTCGAGAGACGCGCCGTCGGATTGTTCCCTGATGCGGTCGATCTGGTCCATCGCCTGCTTTGCGGCAGCATTGACGGGCGATTTTTCGAGCGCTTCCTGTTCGCGCCGCAAGGCGTTGAGCGGCATGCCCTCATAGGCTTCCTGCCGCTTGAATTTCGCAAACACGGTTCGCCCGCTCATTTCCAGGAAACGGCGGACTTTCAGGTCGCGGTCGACCACAATCATGACAATAACGCCTTTGCCGAAGCGCCCGCGCACATGACCCGCACCGACGAATCCGTCAGAGTAGCGGGATGTGACGCCTTTCAGCACGTCGGAGTAATGGCGCATCTGAAACCAGACGCCCAGCGATTGGACTCCCCATAAAAGAGCCAAAGCCAGTAAAGCCCATTGCCAGATAGCCATTTTCTCCTCCTCCACCGGAGGCTTGATGCGTCTTCAGGCGCCGCCAGTCTCCGTCTCTTCACAGAACATTTGTTTTCTTAAATGTCAATATGTATAATTATGAGGTAAATATCGTCGGGCGGACAAGCTGACAACTGCTGTTGTTTCGCATATGGTCTGTCGGCGTTGGAGGCGTGGAATATGGATTTGCTTTTGAAGAACCAGATGGCATCGATGCCGGACTTGCGACGCCGCTTGCGGCAGTTGCGCTGGTTCAGGGCGACGTTTCGCAAACACGCCAGCCTTCTCCACGATGTTTATGGTGTCGATTACGATATCGACGAGCAGAAACTGACGGAAGCTTTTCTGAACTGGGTTGAGCTGGTCGAGCAAAACAAGCGTTATGCCAAGGTGGACCGCAAGGATTTCATCACCTTTGCCGCCGGTCTTGTTCTGCGTGAACTGATCCGCCTGTCGCCTGCCAGAGCGCTATCGATCCCGAAGGCAACCGAGGGTGAGAACACGCCGCAACACGATATTATCGCTTTCTGGCCAGAGGGCTTCCTCTACACCAACTACTGCATCTGCGCGATTGCCGCAGTGCAGGAGCAGGAATTTGGCGTGGCGCAGGATATCGACGCCTGTGCGGATGATCTGCGGACCTGGTGGTCTTACCGGGAAAACGTGGCCGACATGCCGGGCTATGCAATAGCCTTCCTCGACAAGTTTTTGGGCGGCGAGCCAAACTGGGTCATGCCCGATCTGGCATCGGCCCGCGTGGCGGTACAGCGCGCGCTTGGCGCGCAAAATCCGTCAGGCGCGATAAAGGGTTAGTACTTTTGGCAACCCGGCCCGTCAGCTTGACGGGCGCGGAGGCAAACCAGCGCGAGCGCGCATCTTGTCGAGCAAGGCTGCTGCAATCGGCTCGTAATTTTCGTCGAAGTGGTGGCCGCCAGCCAGTTTCATGACTTCCATGCCCTTCAGCTCTTTTGCCGTGCAGGCGGTGTCTTCTTCCTCTTCGCCGTAGACGCAGACGACGCGGTCGAGCGGAATGCTGGAAATTGCCGGAACGACATCCTTGTCGCCATCCATGCCAAGCCAGCCCTCGATGGAAACCTGGAAGGTCGTCGTGGTTTCGACGCCAAGCAGCCCGATCATTCTGGTGCGGTCCTGAATGGACGGATCGAGATACTTCCATGCGAAGGGGAATGTGTCGGCCCCGAAGGAATAGCCGAGCACGGCAACGGGCAATTTGCCTGTCGGGTCGGCCTTCTTGATCATGGCCGTCGTGTCTTTGGCGATTTCTTCCGGTGTGCGTTCCGACCAGAAATAACGCAGCGAATCAACGCCGATGACATGCACGCCATTGGCCTGAAGCCATTCGCCGATAGATTTGTCGAGATCGCGCCAGCCGCCGTCACCAGAATAGAACACAGCGACCATATCGCCATTGCCGCCCTTGGCGGGAAGATCGACAATCGGCAGAGCTTCGTTCTTGGCGTCCTGATCGGCCATGGCGACGATATTATCCACCGCCATTTTCATGCGTGTCGGGAAATCCTTCCCGCTCTGGAGAACGGCGATGTTCTTTTGCCGTGCTTCGACCGGATTGTTGGTTTCGCCTCCAGGAGGGCTCATCACCAGCGCAGGTGCTGGTATCTCGGCATCATAGGCATAGGTGAAGGCGCCATCCGGTGTCTTCGTCGCGGCTGCCTTTTCCGTGCAGGAGGGCAGGCGGGTCTTGGCGGGAGCCGGGTCGAGCGAGACAGCGCCTGCAATGGTCGCATCGGGCGAATCCGAAGCGGCGGCATAGGCGATGGTCGCGCCTTGTCCGATGCCGGTCAACACAGGATGGAAATAGACGTCGAGATCGAGCCCGCGCAGTGCTTCCTTGGCAATGGCCTCAAAATCGGAGTCGAGATAGTTGCACTCGCCGTCTTCCTTATCGAGCGAAGCGCGCCATGGACCGAGTTCAACCGGCAGAACGATCATGTTCTTGGCCAGCAGCGCATCCGTATAGGCGCGTTCCTTTTCGCCGATGCCGGCCTCGTCGCTGAGCAGGATCGTAAGCCCGACCGGGTCACCGTTGGGCATATAGACCGGGATGTTCGACAGCCGTTCGGCGCTTGCATGAATGACCGGCTCTTCGGAACCCGTGAGCTTGGTCCACATGCGGGCGATCTTGCCGGTATGCAGCGAGCCGTAAACGCCCGCCGCTCCCAACAGCGCAAGCCCGACCACGGTAAAGAGGACGCGTTCTTTCTTCATTTACGGATGAACTCCAATGGGCTGCCATTAATCAGGGTTGTCGCATCGAGCAGGGCGCGTGGTGTTTCCAGTCCGCCGGGGCAGACCATGTAATGCGGGGTCCAGACAGGATCGAATTTCTCCTTGAAGGCTTTCAATCCGTCGAAATGATAGAGATCGGCACCGCGCTTGTAGATGAAGGAACCGAGCCGGTTCCAGCGCGAGGCGAGCCTGCTGCCGCTCAAACCGGAAAGCGGGGCCGCGCCGAGATTGAACCATTTGTAGCCTTCGGCCTTGCTGTTCATCAAAAGCTTGGCGAACAGCGCGTCCATCAGCAGCTTATGCACATTGGGCATATAACGCATCAGGTCCACGGTGATTTCGTGCTTGTCGGCACCGCGCCACAAATTGGCGAAAGCGACGATCTCGCCTTCCTGTTTCAACACGGCAACGTCGAAGCGCTTCATATAGTCGTCGTCGAAATAGCCCAGAGAAAAGCCTTTTTCGCTGCCGGACTTGAAGTCGAGCCAGGCATCAGAAATTTCACGCAGACGCGGAATGAGCGGTGCAACTTCGGCAGCCGGGATGATTTCGAAGGTGAAACCATCCTTGTCGATCTTTCGGTCGGCATAGCGGAATGGCTGGCGGCGTGGTCCTTCGAGCGAGAAGTCAGTCAGGTTCACGCGGGCGACTTCGCCCAGTTTCAGCGCGACCAGCCCCATATCCAGAAACAGCGGCAGGCTTTGCGGGCCAACGCCGTAGAAAACCGTGCGAACGGCCAATTTGTCGGCAAGTGCGTGAAACGACCATGCCGCTTCCTTGCCGGTTTCAGGATTGCCAATCGGCTCGCCGAGCGCAATCAGACTGCCGCCGGACTGCGCATACATGATGAACGCGCTGTTATCCGGCGCCATCAGGAATTGCTTGTCGCCCAGCATGGCCAGTGCGGCATCTGTGTGCGGGCATTCTGCAACCAGATTTGGAACGGCTTCCGGGATCGAATAATCGACCTTGCGCCTGCGGTGGCTGTTACGGTTGATGATCGAATGCAGGCCGACAGCGGCGACCAGCGCAAAGACCAGCACGGTCGCACGCAGGAAGCGGGGCGCATTGCCGCTCCATGCAAAGTCCCACCACAGGTCGCTTGAATATTCGACATGGCGATAGACAAAGAAGCCAAGCCATGTGGAAACAAGCACTGTCGTGCCGACAGTGGTGATCCAGTTCCAGCTTAGCTCGAATGGTCCGGATATCGGGCGGCGATAGAAGGAATCGCGGAAGCTCCAGAGCGTCGCGGCGAAGATGCAGAGAATGACGGCTTCTTCCCAATCGAGGCCCTTGGCGAGCGAAAATACAGCGCCGCTGAGCAGAAGCGCCATGGCCGCCACCCATGCTCGCTCCAGCCGCTTGGAAAGGCCGCGCGCAACGATCAGCAGCGCGACACCCACGAGGCTTGCCGCCAGATGCGACATTTCCATCAGGAATTCTGGCACGATGTCGGAGAGCAGTTCGACGCGATAGCGCAAATTGGGCGTTGCGCCTGAAATCAGCAGGATGATGCCGCCCAGAAAGATGATGCCAGCGGAAAGGCTCGGCACCAGCGGCTCGAACAGCCGTTTGGCGAAGGCCGCCTGCTTGCCCAGCATCTGCCGCCGCCGCATGGCTTCCCAGACGAGAATACCGGCGGTAGCGACGACCAGCGGCATGACCGTGTAAATGATACGATAAGCGAGCAGGGCGGCAATGGCGTCCGGTTTTCCGCCAAGGCCCAATCCGGCGATGATGGTCGCTTCGAAAGCGCCGAGGCCGCCGGGCGCATGGCTGGCAATGCCCAGAACAATGGCGATCACATAGACAAGCGCGAAGACGGCAAAGCTTGGCACTGCTTCTGAAGGCATGAGGACATAGAGGGTGGCCGCGGCAGCGCCGACATCGACCAGTCCGGCGCAGATCTGGATCAGCGCGCCCTTGGAATTGGGAAGGCGGAGGCTGAACGAGCCTATTCTGACGCTGCGCTCGCCATGCGACAGCCAGTAGATCAGCCAGCCAATGCCGCCGAGGATGACGACGCCAGCAATAATATCAATGCGCGAATCGATGGTGGACAGCCACGGTACGTCCTGCGGGTCGATGAGGAGTGCAGCGCCGACCATGATGATCAGCGCGAACCAGATCGCAAACCACGATGTGCCGACAATCTTGCCGATATCCGCAAGGCTGACGCCTTCGGCGGCATAAATGCGGTATCGCAGAGCACCACCGGTCAGAAGCGAAAAGCCAAGCGCATTGGAAATCGCATAGCCCGCAGCACCGGCGACGGCAGCAATGCGGCGCGGTATTTGATTGGGCGCGATGGTATCGACTGCGACGACGTCGTAAAGGGCGACGGCTGCATAGCTCAGTATGGTGAAGAATACGGCCAGCGCCAGCGTCGTCCAGGAAATGCTATGCAGCGCCGCCAGCGTTTCCGAACGCGACGTATGCTGGAGCATTGTCTCCAGAACATAAATCGCCAACAGTGCGATGGCGATGCCCGCCACCGGAAAAAGAAAATGCTGGTATCGTCTCACCCAGCCAAAAGGTCCGGGCGATACTGTTGTCGGGATGGAAGGTGCATCATCATCAATCAAGCTCATCGGTGCATCGTTCCGTTGGAGCAATCAAATAATTTATATTAAGGCGCGGAATGATCCTGATTTAGGGCAAACTTGTGATCTAACGAGATGTTCCATTGAAAATATTCAATGGTAATCACAACTTGGTCTATATAAGCCTTCGGATAGCCGGGGCAGCAAGCAATTTGACGAACGAATGAGGTTATCGTGCTCGATGTTTCCTATATGACGGCGGCTGGTGCGGGAGCTCTGTCTTTTCTGTCGCCCTGCGTTTTGCCGCTTGTGCCGCCTTATCTTTGTTACATGGCTGGTGTGAGCGTTGAGGACTTTCGCGCCGATAAAGCCGCCCGGGTCGCCGCCGAGCCTTCAGCCCGCCGTTCACTCGCCTTTGCCGCAATCTGTTTCGTGCTCGGTTTTACCACTGTTTTCGTAGCGCTTGGCGCTGGCGCATCGTCCATCGGCGCATTCCTGCGCGCATGGCAGCAGGAGATCGCCATTGTCGCCGGTCTCGTGATTATCCTGATGGGCCTCAATTTCCTGGGGCTGCTGCGCCTGTCGTTCCTGTCACGTGAGGCGCGTTTTCAGGCGCGCAATGCCCCGGCTTCGCCGCTTGGCGCCTATGTCATGGGGCTGGCCTTCGCCTTTGGCTGGACACCGTGTATCGGCCCGGTTCTAGGCCCAATCCTGACACTGGCTGGCGGCAGCAGCACCGTAGGCGAGGGCGCGCTTCTGCTTGCAATCTATTCGCTGGGGCTCGGCATTCCGTTTTTGATCGCAGCACTCTTTTCCGGCGCCTTCATGCGCTTCCTGTCCCGCTTCCGCGTGCATCTTGGCAAGGTGGAAAAGGCAATGGGTGCGCTGCTGGTTGTTGCAGGCATCCTGTTCCTGACAGGCGGTATGCAATCCTTCTCATTCTGGCTACTGGAGACGTTCCCGGTCCTCGGGCGGCTTGGCTAAATCCGTAAGCTTCCTTATACGCTTTCGTGATAAAGCGGATGAACACCACGTATTTCTGGACAATGTCATGACAGATCGTACTTGCCTTTCCATCGTGCTTGCTGCCGGCGAAGGCACGCGCATGAAATCCAGCTTGCCGAAAGTGTTGCATGCGGTCGCGGGATTGCCGCTGGTCTGTCATGTGGTCAAAGCCGTGCAGGGAACAGGCAAGAGTGATGTCGCGCTGGTCGTTGGACGCGGTGCGGAAGATGTGCGCGGTGCGGTCGAGAAGATCGCAGGCCCGGTTTCAGCATTCGAACAGACAGAACGCCTTGGTACGGCCCATGCGGTGCTTGCTGCGCGTGAGGCGATAGCAAATGGTTATGACGATCTGCTGATCGTGTTCGGTGATACGCCGCTGATTGAAGCGGAGTCCCTGCAAGCGGCGCGTGCGCGCCTGGCCGATGGAGCGGATATCGTGGTGATCGGTTTCCGCCCGGCCAGCCCGCATGGATACGGTCGCCTGATCGAGGAAGGCGACCAGCTGGTCGCTATTGTCGAGGAGAAAGAAGCGACTGATGCTCAGAAGCAGATCGGCTTCTGCAATGGCGGCTTGATGGCCGTGCGCGGACGCGAGGCCTTGGCACTGCTGGATGCTGTTGGCAACGACAATGCCAAGGGCGAATATTACCTCACCGATATTGTTGCTATTGCACATGGCAAGGGCCTGAACGTAACGGCTATCGAAGTGCCGGTCGATAACGTCATCGGCATCAACAATCGCGCAGAACTCGCGGAAGCCGAGGCCATCTGGCAGAACCGCAAGCGCCGCAAGATGATGCTGGCCGGTGTCACGCTGATTGCGCCCGAAACGGTGTTCTTCAGCCATGATACGCTGGTGGAAGCCGATGTGATTATTGAGCCCAACGTGTTTTTCGGTCCCGGCGTGCACATTGCGTCGGGTGCGCTCATTCATTCCTTCTCACATATGGAAGGCGCGAATGTTGGTCCCAATGCCGAAATCGGGCCTTTCGCGCGTCTGCGTCCCGGCGCGAAGCTTGGCGAGAAAACCAAGGTTGGCAATTTCTGCGAAGTGAAGAACGCAGATGTGCGCAAGGGCGCCAAGATCAATCACCTGACCTATATCGGTGATGCGACCGTCGGCGCATCCAGTAATATCGGGGCAGGGACGATCACCTGCAATTACGACGGCTACAATAAATATAAGACGATCATAGGCGAAAATGCCTTTATCGGCTCCAATTCCTCTTTGGTGGCCCCGGTGGAAATCGGCGACAACGCCTATATCGCTTCGGGCAGCACGATCACCGACAATGTTCCGGCTGATGCGCTGGCTTTCGGTCGCGCGCGACAGGAAACCAAGGAAGGTCGGGGAAAGATCCTGCGGGAGAAGTATGCCGCCATCAAAGCGGCTAAAACCTCATCGAAGTAAATCGACTATCAGACGACCCGAGTGGTTACAGCTCGTCTTGCTGTTCTGCTCTGGAATCTTTAAACCGGCTGGCAAAAGCAAGCGATCCAGATCTGGAGCAGATGCATGTGTGGAATTATCGGTATTATCGGCAAGGATGAAGTCGCGCCGCTTCTGGTCGATGCTCTGAAACGACTGGAATATCGCGGTTACGATTCCGCCGGTATCGCCACTTTGCAGGGCGGCAAACTTGATCGCCGTCGTGCGGAAGGCAAGCTGGTCAATCTGGAAAAGCGTCTGGCCGGTGAGCCGCTTCCCGGCGTGATCGGCATCGGTCATACACGCTGGGCCACGCATGGCAAGCCGGTGGAGCGCAATGCGCATCCGCATATTACCGAGCGTCTCGCGGTGGTTCATAACGGCATTATCGAAAATTTTGCCGAACTGCGCGCCATGCTCGAAGCTGAAGGCCGCAAGTTCCAGACCGAAACAGATACGGAAGCCGTTGCGCATCTCGTGACGCGTGAACTGGATAAGGGCAAATCGCCGATTGAAGCCGTCCGTGATTGCCTGCCGCTGCTGCATGGTGCTTTCGCACTGGCATTCCTGTTTGAAGGCGATGAAGAACTGCTCATTGGCGCCCGTCAGGGACCGCCGCTCGCTGTCGGCTATGGCGATGGTGAAATGTTCCTCGGTTCAGACGCGATTGCGTTGTCGCCCTTCACCGATACCATTGCCTATCTGGAAGATGGTGACTGGGCTGTGCTGACCCGCAAGGGTGTCACCATTTATGACGAGAGCAACAATCAGGTCGAGCGCGCGATCCAGAAGACGCAGACCGCAAATATGCTCGTTTCCAAGGGCAATCATCGTCACTTCATGCAGAAGGAGATGTTTGAGCAGCCGGAAGTGATCTCGCACACTCTGGCCAATTATCTCGATTTCACCACCGGCAAGGTGCGCCAGGAAGCTGTTGGGGTCGATTTCAGCAAGGTGGATCGTCTGACGATCTCGGCTTGCGGCACGGCCTTCTATGCTGCATCGGTCGGCAAATACTGGTTCGAACAGATTGCCCGTCTGCCTGTCGATAGCGATATCGCATCGGAATTCCGTTATCGCGAAATGCCGCTGTCGAAGGATTCATTGGCGATGTTTGTTTCGCAGTCCGGCGAAACGGCGGATACGCTGGCGTCACTGCGCTATTGCAAGTCGCAAGGCTTGAAGATTGCCGCTGTTGTCAATGTCACTGGTTCGACCATTGCGCGTGAATCCGATGCGGTGTTCCCGACGCTTGCGGGGCCGGAAATTGGTGTTGCTTCCACCAAAGCCTTCACCTGTCAGCTTTCGGCCATGGCGTCGCTCGCTATTGCTGCCGCCAAGGCGCGTGGCGCGATTGACGATGCGCGCGAGCAGGAACTGGTGCGCCAGCTCTCCGAAGCGCCGCGTTTCCTCAATCAGGTGCTGAAGCTGGAAGACGAGATCGCGGCAGTTTGTACCGATCTCGCCAAGGTCAATCACGTCCTCTATCTGGGGCGTGGCACGTCCTTCCCGCTTGCCATGGAAGGCGCGCTGAAGCTCAAGGAAATCTCCTATATTCACGCCGAAGGCTATGCCGCTGGCGAGTTGAAGCATGGACCTATCGCCCTGATTGACGAAGCCATGCCGGTTATCGTGATTGCGCCGTCTGATCGCCTTTATGAAAAGACGGTCTCCAACATGCAGGAAGTGGCAGCCCGTGGCGGTCGTATCATCCTGATCACCGATAAGAAGGGCGCGGAAAGCGCCAGCGTCGATACGATGGCGACCATCGTTCTGCCGGACGTACCGGAATTCATCACGCCGCTGGTCTACGCCCTGCCGATCCAGATGCTGGCCTATCACACCGCTGTCCTGATGGGCACGGACGTCGATCAGCCGCGCAATCTTGCAAAATCGGTCACGGTTGAGTAAAATCAGCTCGTTAAAGAGCTCGCTTTATAAAGTAATTGAAATGGCCGCGTGAGCGGCCATTTTGCTATCCAGCTCTCAGCAGCCTTATCGCCTCATCGCGCCCGAAGAGATAGAGCAACACGCGCAATGCCTGTCCGCGTTCGGATTCCAGATCGGGATCGCTGGTCAGAACATAACGCGCATCCTTGCGGGCGATTTCCAGCAGATCGCCATGCGCTTCGATGGAAGCCAGACGGAAGCCCGGCGTGCCGGATTGGCGCGTGCCGAGCAACTCGCCTTCGCCGCGCAGTTTCAGATCTTCTTCGGCGATGCGGAAACCGTCTTCCGTCTCGCGCATGACCTTCAGTCGCGCCTGACCGATTTCGCCCAGCGGTCCCTTGTAGAGCAGGAGGCAGGTCGATGGCTTGTCGCCGCGCCCTACACGCCCGCGCAACTGGTGCAACTGCGACAGGCCGAACCGTTCGGCGTGTTCGATCACGATGATGGTCGCGTCGGGCACGTCCACACCAACTTCAATGACGGTGGTGGCAACCAGAAGCCGCGTTTCGCCCTGCTTGAAGGCGCGCATGGCTTCATCTTTTTCAGCACCGTTCATACGGCCATGAATAAGGCCAATCCGGTCACCGAAGACGGATTTGAGGTTTTCGAAACGCTCTTCCGCCGATGTCAGTTCAACGACTTCGGATTCTTCAACCAGCGGGCAGATCCAGTAGATCTTCTGGCCTTCCTGCACCGCTTTACGGATGCGCTCCACCAGTTCGCCCATGCGTTCCATCGGTAGGATTGCCGTGGTAATGGGCTGGCGTCCGGCGGGCTTTTCGGTCAGCTTTGATACGTCCATGTCGCCGAAAGCGGTCAGAACCAGCGTGCGCGGGATCGGTGTCGCCGTCATCACCAGCATATCGGGGGCGGAGCCCTTTGCCGTCAGCATCAGGCGTTGATGCACGCCAAAGCGATGCTGCTCATCGATAATGACCAGAACGAGGTCGTGATACTCGACTTTTTCCTGAAACAGCGCATGCGTGCCGATGACGATATCGACCTCGCCGCTCTTCAAACCTTCCAGCACGGCGTTCCGGTCGCGACCTTTCTCGCGGCCCGTCAGCAGGGCAGCTTTCAGCCCGGCTTTCTCGGCGAGTGGTGCAATGGTTGCAAAATGCTGGCGAGCGAGCACTTCGGTTGGGGCCATCAGGGCGGATTGACCGCCGGATTCTGCGGCATGTGCCATAGACAGCAGACCCACCACCGTTTTGCCGGAGCCGACATCACCCTGTAAAAGCCGCAACATGCGCTCGGGTGATTTAAGGTCTGCGATGATTTCGCGAACGGCCTGATCCTGTCCCTTGGTCAAGCTATAGGGCAGGTGGCGCATGATCTGGGCTACGATACGGCCTGTGCCTTCCAGCGGACGACCGGACAGTCGGCGTGTCTTGGCACGCACGAGGGCAAGGGCAAGCTGACCGGCCAGAAATTCATCATAAGCCAGCCTGCGCCGCGTAATGCCTTCAAGTGCGATGTCGGAGGGGTCTTCCGGCTGGTGCAAAGTGTTGAGCGCGTCCTGAAAATTCGGAAAACGCTCGCGTGCCAGCAAGGGGCCGTCTATCCATTCGGGCAGCGGTGGAACACGCGTCAGCGCTTCCTTGACGGCACGTCCCAGTGTTTTTGGCGACAGGCCTGCCGTCAGCGGGTAGACCGGCTCGACCATCGGCAGATTGGCGGCATCTTCGAGGCTCGCAATATAGTCCGGATGCACCATGGAGGCGCGCCCGTTGAACCATTCCACCTTGCCGGACACGATGACGGTTTCGCCTTCGGGCAGCATCTTGTGCAGCCATGGCAATTGCGCATGGAAGAAAGTCAGGGCAATCTCGCCGGTGTCGTCGTGGGCGAAGACGCGATGCGGGACATTGCCTCTGCCCGGCGGCGCTGGCTGGTGCTGATCAACCACCACTTCCAGCGTGACGATGGCGCCTTCCTGAGCAAGCGCAATGCCGGGGCGATTGCGCCGGTCGATGACGCTGTTCGGCGGCAGGAACAGAAGCTGGCCGACTTTCGGTTCCGCGCCGGGCACATCGGTGCCGAGAAGTTTACCAAGCAAAACCGCAACTTTCGGGCCAATGCCGGAAAGCGAACGGACGGAAGCGAAAAACGGATCGAGCATGGATGGGCGCATGGCGGGGAGCATTAACTGCTTCGCTGTCAGGTGCAAGCCTGCGCCATCATCTTTTCGTGCTCTTTTTGTTCTTGTCTCATAAACAGGTTCCCTGTTCGGTCCCAGATGCTATATACCGGCAGCGATTTTGATAAATGGAGCAGTTCCGACATGACTGGCAGCACACTTGCGGCGGGAAATCTGGATGTACGGCGTCGCAAGCTTTTGTTTCGCGCCTGGCATCGGGGCATGCGCGAGATGGATTTGATTCTGGGCCAATATGCGGATGAGTATATTGTGAGCTTCACCGATCCCCAGCTCGATGAGTTCGAACAGATTCTGGAAGTGCTGGATCGTGATCTTCTTAAATGGGTGACGGGTGAAAGCCCTATCCCGGCAGAACATGACACACCGCTTTTCCGCGACATCGTCGCTTTCCGTGACCGCATAGAGTTTTAAAAAATCCATGCCCGTTTTCAGCAAATTTGGTCTCAAGCCCAATACGGATACGAAAGCTGGACGCCGCATCGTCATTGATGGTGTTGCCGATGGCTTCGAGGCGTTCTGTCTCGCGCGTCTGGTGGATGAGATCGGCGAACGCGGGCCTATCATGTATATCGTGCGCGACGGGCAGCGCATTGCTGACCTTGAGCAGGTCTTGAGCTTTGTCGCGCCGGATCTACCGGTGCTGCATCTGCCCGCATGGGACTGCTTGCCCTATGATCGCGTATCGCCCGGTGCCGACGCATCGGCGCGCAGACTGACCGCGCTCGGCGCTCTGGCGGCGCTCAAGAAAACACCACATCCGGCCATCGTGCTGACTACGGCCAATGCGGTGCTGCAAAAACTGCCGCCACAGGCGGCAATTGCCGAGCAGGTAATTTCGGCTCGTCCGGGCAACCAGCTTGACATGAATGACCTTGCGTCACGGCTGGAACGCAACGGTTTCGAGCGTGTGTCGACCGTGCGCGATATCGGCGAATTTGCCGTTCGTGGCGGTATTCTCGATCTTTATGCGCCGGGCGCGGAAGAACCTCTGCGCCTCGATTTCTTCGGCGATACGCTGGAAACGATCCGTGCTTTCGATCCCGCATCGCAGCGCACGACGGGCACACGCAAGGAATTCGTGCTGCAGCCGATGAGCGAAATCACGCTCTCAGCCGACATGATCAGCCGTTTCCGCAAGAACTACGTGGCTATGTTCGGCGCGCCGCAGCGTGACGATGCACTCTATCAGGCGATCAGTGAAGGCCGCCGTTTTGCCGGTATGGAACACTGGCTGCCACTGTTTTACGATCATCTGGAAACGGTTTTCGACCATGCGGGCGGCATGCCGGTGGTATTCGATCATCTGGTGCATGAAGCGCTGACTGAGCGCCACACCATGGTGGTGGACCACTACGAGGCCCGGCTGCGTCAGGCTGAAGGCAAGGAAGCCGGCAGCGATGCCGTTCCCTATAAGCCGGTCAAGCCGGAAACCCTCTATCTCACGCCGCAGGCGGTCGAGGATGCGGTGCAGGCAAGCGGGCTTCGCATCGACCTCACACCCTTTGGCGCGCCGGAAGTATCGAACCGCACCATTGTTCATGCCGATGCGCATAAGGGTCGCAACTTTGCCGAGGAGCGTGCAGCAACTGATGTGAACCTGTTTGAGGCGGCGGTGAAGCACATTGCTGATCTCCGAGCCTCCGGCAAGAAAGTGCTGGTTGCTGCCTGGACGGAAGGCTCGCTCGACCGACTGTTGCAGGTTCTTGACGAGCACGGGCTGGAAAAGATCGAGACGGTTGACCGGCTCTCAACTGTCAAGGCGCTGTCTCGCGACAAGGTCACCGCGGCGGTGCTGGCCGTTGAAAGCGGCTTCGATGCCGGTGATCTCGCCGTCGTTGCCGAACAGGATATTCTCGGCGACCGTCTTATCCGCCGGTCCAAGCGTCGCAAGCGTGATCAGGATTTCATCTCGGAAGTGGCGTCGCTGACGGCTGGCGATATTGTCGTCCACGTCGATCATGGTATCGGTCGTTTCATCGGCCTCAAGACCATCACCGCAGCGGGCGCACCGCATGATTGTCTTGAACTTCACTATGCGGGCGATGACCGGCTGTTCCTGCCGGTCGAAAATATCGAGCTTCTCTCGCGCTATGGGTCGGAAGGTTCCGACGCGGTTCTCGACAAGCTTGGCGGTGGCGCATGGCAGATGCGCAAGGCCAAGCTCAAGAAGCGACTGCTTGAGATTGCGGGCCATCTGATCCAGATCGCCGCCGAACGTCAGATGCGTGGCGCGCCGGTGATGACCCCGCCGGATGGGCTTTATGCGGAATTCTCTGCGCGCTTCCCCTATGACGAGACTGAAGACCAGATGACGGCCATTGAGGCTGTGGCAGACGATCTGGCGGCGGGCAAGCCGATGGATCGCCTGATTTGCGGCGATGTCGGTTTCGGCAAGACGGAAGTGGCGCTCCGCGCTGCCTTTATCGCGGCGCTCAATGGTGTGCAGGTCGCGGTGGTTGTGCCGACAACGCTTTTGTCACGCCAGCATTTCAAGACTTTCTCCAAGCGCTTTCATGGACTGCCGATCACCGTCGCGCATGCTTCGCGGCTGGTTGGAACCAAGGAACTGGCCGCGACCAAGAAAGGTCTGGAAGAGGGCACCGTCGATATCGTCGTCGGTACCCATGCGCTGCTCGGCAATTCGATTAAGTTCAAGAATCTCGGCCTGCTCATCATCGATGAGGAGCAGCATTTCGGCGTCAAGCACAAGGAACGGCTCAAGGAGCTGAAATCCGATGTGCATGTGCTGACCCTGTCGGCAACGCCAATCCCGCGCACCTTGCAGCTTGCGCTGACCGGCGTGCGCGAACTCTCGCTCATCACCACGCCGCCAGTGGATCGCATGGCGGTGCGCACCTTCGTTTCTCCGTTCGATCCGCTCGTCATTCGTGAAACTTTGCTGCGTGAGCGCTATCGCGGTGGTCAGAGTTTTTATGTCTGTCCGCGTATTTCCGATTTGGGCGACATCGAGGAATTCCTGAAGGAACATGTGCCGGAACTGAAAGTCGCCGTTGCGCATGGCCAGATGGCGCCGGGCGTGCTCGACGATATCATGAACGCCTTCTATGACGGTCAATACGACGTGCTGCTTTCCACGACCATCGTGGAATCCGGTCTCGATATTCCGACCGCGAACACCATGATCGTGCATCGCGCCGACATGTTCGGACTGGCGCAGCTCTATCAGCTGCGTGGTCGCGTCGGGCGCTCCAAGCAGCGCGCTTTCGCACTCTTCACGCTTCCCGCAGGCAAGATGCTGACACAGATGGCGGAACGTCGCCTGAAAGTGCTGCAATCGCTGGATACGCTTGGCGCAGGCTTCCAGCTTGCCAGCCACGACATGGATATTCGTGGCGCGGGTAATCTCTTAGGCGAGGAACAGTCAGGCCATATCAAGGAAGTCGGTTTCGAGCTGTATCAGCAGATGCTGGAAGAAGCCGTTGCAACACTCAAGGGTTCCGGCGAAGTGGAAGACAGCCAGTGGTCGCCGCAGATCGCTATTGGCACGGCGGTCATGATCCCCGAAGCCTATGTGCCGGACCTGCAATTGCGCCTCGGCCTTTATCGCCGCCTTGCCGATCTGGAAGAACCGCAGGATATCGATGCATTCGGCGCAGAACTCATCGACCGCTTCGGCCCGATGCCGGAGGAAGTGCAGCACCTGCTTAAGATCGTCTATATCAAGGCGCTCTGCCGTCGCGCCAATGTCGAAAAGCTGGATGCCGGTCCGAAGGGCGTCGTCATCCAGTTCCGTCACGCGACGTTCAACAACCCTGTTGGTCTGGTGAAGATGATCGGCGAGCAGGGTTCTATGGCCAAGATCAGGCCGGATCAGAGCATTGTGTTCATTCGTGATTGGGCGACGCCGGAAAAGCGTCTCAACGGCTCGGCTGTCATCATGACACAGTTGGCGAAAATCGCGGCGGGTTAACCCGCCGCTTCGCGTCTTTTAGCGATCTTCAGAAATTCCCGGTTCGAAGCCTTCCGCCGTCTGGCGGATGGCATCGGCCAGAACATCGGCGTTTTGTGCGCCCATAACGGCATATTTCTGATCGATGATGAAGCAGGGCACGCCGCGCACACCGATACGGTTGGCGGTGTCGATTTCCTCGCGGATTGTTGCCTTGTCGGCATCGCTTTCCAAAAGGCGGGCGACAACGGCTGCATCCATACCAACGCTTGCGGCAGCATCGACCAGCACCTCATGGTCGCCAATATCCTGTCCCTGCTCGAAATAGAGCGAGAACAATGTGCCGACGAGCTTGTTCTGCGTATCGGGAGCGGCCTGTGCAGCCCAGTGGATGACGCGGTGCGCGTCGAGCGTGTTGGGTGCGCGGGTGATCGCCTCGAAGTCGAAGACAATGCCGTTTTCGTCGCCCAATCCGGTTAGCTGCTTGTGAATGTCATCGATCTTCGAACCGTTGCCGAATTTCTCGCGCATATAGACACCACGATCCTTGCCTTGCGGTGGGAGCGTCGGGTCGAGCTGAAACGGACGCCAGCGAATTTCCGCTTCTACTTCGGGCAGCATGGCGAGAGCGTTTTCAAGCCGCTTGCGCCCAAGAAAGCACCATGGGCAGACGACATCGGACACAACGTCGATGGTGATTTTCTTTTCACTCGTGTTTTCGCTCATGGGGATGCTCCGTGTGGTTACGGGAGGCTGAGCCTCCCGCATCAATATCGCATTATATAGGACGTGGATTTAGGGCGAATTACGGTCTTATCAAAGAGAACTTGGAGCGCATCCCGAAAAGTGTGAAACGGTTTTCGGAAAAGATGCGCGTTAAAACAAAACCTTAGAGCGCAGATCTGATTCGATTAGATCTGCGCTCTAAGGCTGGGCGCGCCACCAGGTCGGCAATTGATAACCGTAAAGCGAGGTTTTTTCCGGATGGCCGATCCGGTCCCACCGCGCCACCCACTGGTAAGGCAGATGGTAGAGGGGAATGTAATAATCGCCCGATAGCAGTATCCGGTCGAGTGCATGCACGGCGCTGACAAAATCGGCACGGCTACGTGCAGCGAGCATCGCATCAATCATCGCATCGACTGCGGGATCAGCAACGCCCGGATAATTGAAGCTGCCTTGAGCATCGCGCGAGGCCGAACCCCAGCGCATCCACTGCTCGTTGCCGGGCGACAGCGAACTGGAAAGAGCGCCCAGGATCATGTCGTAATCGAAGGTCTGGAGCCGCTGCTGATATTGTGCATCGTCAGCTGTACGGATTTCCACCGTGATGCCGAGGCGAGCGAGATTACGCTTATAGGCAAGCCCAATCTTCTCCTCATCCGCCGAGCGCGTCATGATTTCGAATTGCAGCGGCTTTCCCGTGGAATCGACGGCCAGCCCGTTGTGGAACTGAAAACCGGCTTCCATCAGAAGATCATAAGCCTGTTTGGCAGGCGCACGGTCGTGGCCGGTTCCATCGGTAACGGGCGGATGCCATGTGCCATTCATCACATCTTCACGCACCGCATTGGGATAAGGAGTGAGCAGTTCCTTTTCACGTGCATCGGCAGGCTTACCGACTGAAGAAAGGTCGGAACCTTCCCAGAAGCTCTGGGTGCGCTTGTACTGGCCCGCGAAAAGATTGCGGTTCGCCCATTCAAAATCGAACAGCAATCCCAGCGCCTGACGCACACGGCGGTCAGCGAAGATCGGGCGACGCGTATTGAACACGAAACCCAGCATGTTTGCGGGTGTGCCCTTTTCAAAACTTTCCTTGATGACTTTGCCTTGCTGTACAGCCGGAAAATCATAGGATTTTTCCCAGCGCGTCGGATTGCCCTCAATGAAAACGTCGAGCAACCCCTTCTTGAAGGATTCGAACAGGGAGGTTTCGTTGCGATAATATTCGATGGTCAGCGTGTCGAAATTGTCCGTGCCGCGCTTGGATGGAATATCCTTGCCCCAATAGTCCGGATTGCGCTTGTAGATGATACGCTGGCCGGGTTGCACGCCGGACACCAGATAGGGGCCGCTGCCGATTGGCGGCTTCAGCGTTGAATTGCCGAAGGTTGCAGGGTCGATTGCGTGTTTCGGAAGAACCGGCATGAGCGATGCGATCAGCATCGGAAACTCGCGGTCGGATTTATCGTTGAAGTTAAATCGTACCGAGCGTTCGCCGGTCTTCTCGATTTTATCAATTCGACTCATCCGATTGTTGAAAGGAGGACGGCCCTTCTCGGTGAGAATCTGGTAGGTGAAGATAATATCATCCACCGTCACCGGCAGTCCGTCCGACCATTTCGCCTTGGGATCAAGGGTAAATTCCACCCATGTCCGCGCCGGATCAATAGCGACTTTTTCGGCGAGCAGCGGGTAGAGCGTGAAAGGCTCGTCACGCGAACGCTGCATCAATGTCTCAAAGACGAGATTGCCGAAGTCCCCATCGGTGAATAGTCCACGCGCAGTCGTTCGCATGCTTTTCAGCACAAAGGGATTGAGGCTGTCGAAAGTGCCGACAACGCCCATGGTGAGCTTACCGCCCTTGGGTGCATCGGGATTGGTATAGGGAAAATTCTTGAAGTCGGCGGGAAGCGCCACGTCCCCATGCATGGAAAGGGCATAATCGGGCGTCGTTGCTGTTTCGGCCTGCGCCTTGCTCACAGCGATTCCCGTCATCGAGACGGCAACCGCAGTCAGGAGCCCAAATTTGAGCCCCTGAGAAATTGTCGGCAGGAATTTTCTGCGCAAAAGAGCGATCAATCCGTTCAACTTCATTCGTCCATTGTAAGTAAGCGTGATGCGCTTGTTTTTAAGGAAATACGAAATAGCATTGATTCGTTGGGCGAAATTACCATGATCCTGCAATATATGGGCATTTTGGGCGTGTTCCCAACGTGACAGTACAAATGAAAATGGTGATTTTGCGAGATTCGGAGCCTTCCGAATGGAAACTGGTCTGGATTCGTGTTCGTAGTCGTTGTAACACCGCCCCGGAATAGGATGGAGAGTCCTTAAGGTCACGCTGTTGCCGCATTTTCAAACCAGTGACGGTCTATCGCTGACTAAGCCAGAATACGGGAACTAAAGATCAGAGCGTTGAAAGGAACCTGTTGATCATGTCCAGCACGAAGACAATCGCTGCCACATCGGCCATCGCTGGCGCGTTCGCCTTGCTTGCCTCCGCAACGATGCCTGCATCGGCCCAGCAGCCGCCGCAGGGTTGGTTCAAGGTCTGCTCGAAGCAGGAAGACAACGACATCTGCAACACGCAGAACATTGTCACTGCCGATTCCGGCCAGTTGCTGACGGCTGTTAACCTCATCGAGATCAAGGGCAAGATCAATCGCAAGATCTTCCAGGTCACCGTGCCGATTGGCCGCCTGATTCCGGCTGGCGTTGGCATGCAGATCGACAACAACAAAGCGGTAAAGCTTGAATACGGCATCTGCTTCCCGGATCGCTGCATTGCTGAAGCACCGCTGAACGACGATCTGATCAAGGCTCTTCAGAAGGGCAGCAAGCTGACGCTGACCTCTGTCAACTATCAGAACAAGCCGAACCCGATCCCGGTCGCTCTCACTGGCTTCTCGCAGGCTCTTACGGGCCCCGCTCTGAAGCAGTCGGAACTGGAAGACCGCCAGAAGGAACTTCAGGACGCCGTCCAGAAGAAGCAAAAAGATTTCGAAGCCAAGATGAAGGCTGAGCAGGACAAGGCCAAGGGCGCTGCCAACTAATCGGCAGAACCTCGATAATGACAAAAGGGCGCTTTTAGCGCCCTTTTTCTTTGAACTGTCGCTTTAGGAAACGACGTGAATTCAGTTGGAGTGCTGTGATTTCACGCGATAGGTGCCATTGTCGAGCCGGTCGAAAATCTCATCGATCTGCGGATGACGTAGAGGTTCGCCGCTGACATCGGGCAGCAAATTCTGCTCGGACACATAGGCTACATATTCGGATTCCGCATTTTCCGCGAAGAGATGATAGAAGGGCTGATCGCGCTGGGGACGCGCGTCCTCCGGTATGGACTCATACCATTCTTCCGTATTCGCAAATTCAGGATCCACGTCGAAGATAACACCCCTGAACGGGAACAGCCGGTGTTTTACAACCTGACCGATTTGGAACTTCGCGTGTTTTATCTGTGTCATACCCATGAGACGTTATGTAGTTCACTGCCCGCCAAATTAAAGCGGGCGTGCAATATGAAGTTTTTGAAAGGAAGCTGTTATTTGCGGGCCGTGTCGCGTTGACGGTCTGCCAGCTTGGGGAGTTTTGGGAGAAAATGGGTGAAACCACTGCCCGGACGCAGGCCTTCACGCATGAAGAATGAACGCAATGGCGCGAAGGAACGCAGCATTTCCAGCCCGACACCGCGCGCAATCTGTGCAGGCAGCATGGGCGAAAGAAGCGAGCGGTTGAGTGCATCAACGGAGCCGGTACGAGCAAGAATGTCTGGCCGGCGCGCCCGATCATAAGCACGGATCACGCGGTCCGAACCCGGATCGACAGGATCGCTCTCGATGGCTTTGACCAGTGTTTCCACATCGCGCGTGCCAAGATTGAGGCCTTGCGCGCCAATGGGCGGGAAAACATGCGCCGCTTCGCCGATCAGGATGGTCCGTTTCGCCGCAAATGCGCTCGGGACCAGACCGGACAGCGGCCAGGCTTGCGGACGGACGTCAATCTCGATCTGTCCAAGCATCGACTGCATCATTTCCTCGACCTGCGCGGCAAGAGCCTGATCATCCAGCGCGAGCAGGGCTTCGGCGCGTTCCGGGTTCACCACCCAGACAAGGCTCGAACGCTTGCCTTTCAGAGGCACCTGCGTGAATGGGCCATGCTCGGTGTGAAACTCTGTAGAGATGTTTTCGTGGCCGATAGTATGGGCAAAGGACAAGACAACGGCGGTCTGCGGGTAGTTCCAGCGTCGTGCGCGAATGCCTGCGGCTTCGCGTGCACCGGAATTGCGCCCATCAGCAGCGACCAGTAGCCGGGCATGGAGCGTATCACCGCCCGTCAGTGTAACCGTTACATGATCACCATTGGGGCGATATTCGATAGCAGATACCGTATTGCGCTCGATATTGGCGCTTTCGGCGACGGCTTCGGCGAGTTTCGCATTCAGCACAGCGTTTGGAATATTATAGCCGAATGCATCTTCACCGATTTCACCGGCACGGAATGTGACTGTGGGGCTGCGGACAAGGCGCTGGGTCGCGTCGACAATGCGCATGGAGGCAAGGGGTGCCGCTTCAGGCTCAATGGACGACCAGACGCCGATCTGTTCAAGAAACCGGATGGCGGGCATCATCAGCGCCGTGGTACGGCGGTCGCCTTTATCTGTTTCGGGACCGAGAAGAACGGTGCGATAGCCTTTTGCGCCAAGCGCCAGCGCTGCCATCATGCCGGCGGGGCCGCCGCCGCTGATCACGATGTCAGTCATCGGCTTGTTCGCAACCAGATCGTTCATTTCGCTTCATCCTTCGTCGGGACGTATCGGCCAGAAGTGCAGATATGAAGATGATTCTTCCGGGCCGTTCTTAAGCAGCACTTAGACCGAAATGCAGGCAAAGGCCATTCTTCCGTGGAATTAAGGCTGATTTGCCTCACGCCTTACTTGCTCTTTGGAGCTTATTCGGGGAAAGCTTCCAGCAAGAACACGGCTTTTCTGGGATAGATCGCCTTACGATCCAACAGAACGGTTGGGGCGTCAGTTTGTTTGGTGTACATGCCCCGATGAGCCCAAGGTGAGCCCAGAGTAAGATTGAAATAAAATCGCTGTATCTTCTGCGGAAATTGCGCGGCGACAAAACGGAATGGCGGACAGCGTGAAAACCAAACTGACCGGAAAACTTAAAGCCAAGAAAGTCACCGCGCCACAAGCCAAGGCGTTCTCGGTCCATCTGTTGACGGCATCCGGGTCTTTTCTGGCGTTTTTGTCGATCGTCGCGGCAAGCGACGGGCGATATACCGCGATGTGGTGGTGGCTTGGCCTCGCGCTGTTTGTGGATGGTATCGATGGTCCCATCGCGCGCAAACTCGAAGTCAAATATGTTCTGCCCAACTGGTCAGGTGAACTGCTCGACAATATCATCGATTACGTCACCTACGTTCTGATACCCGCCTTTGCGCTTTATCAAAGCGGATTCATGGGAACGAACCTCTCCTTCATATCCGGTGCGATCATCGTCGTATCGAGCGCGATCTACTATGCCGATACCGGCATGAAGACGAAGGAGAACTTCTTCAAGGGCTTCCCGGTGGTCTGGAATATGGTGGTCTTCACCCTGTTCATCGTCAGGCCGGGAGAATGGGTGGCGTTCGGCACTGTGGTTGCTTCGGCGATCCTGTCGTTCCTGCCGATCAACTTCCTGCATCCGGTGCGCGTTGTGCGGTTGCGCGCGATCAATCTCACGGTGTTTCTGCTCTGGTGCGCCTTCGGTGCTATCGCGCTTTACTACACGCTGGATGCGCCGCTTTGGGTTCGCGTGGGCATTTCCGTCACCGGGCTCTATATCTATTTCATAGGCGCAATCATGCAGTTCTTCCCCGGTCTCGGGCGCACCGCCGCCGTTATTGAGGCCGAGAAAGCTGCAGCTGCAAAAAAGAGCGGAGACGTATGATGATCAATGCCATTCGTGTTCATCAGACCGGCGGGCCTGAAGTTCTGAACTATGAACAGATTGAAATCGGAGAGCCGGGGCCGGGTGAAGCGAAGGTTCGTCACGAGGCTGTCGGGCTTAATTTCATCGACGTTTATTTCCGCACGGGTCTCTACAAGGCGGCACAAATGCCGTTTACGCCCGGCAATGAAGGCGCAGGCACGGTTATTGCCATTGGCGCTGGCGTTGAAAATGTGAAAATCGGCGATCGCGTCGCTTATGTGGCAACGCCGGGCTCCTATGCGGACGAGCGCATTCTGCCTGCCGACCGTCTGGTGATTGTGCCGGACAGCATTGATCTCAAAACTGCCGCCTCCATGATGCTGAAGGGCATGACCGCACAATATTTGCTGCGCCGCACGTTTCGCGTTGAAGCCGGGCAGACGATCCTTTTCCATGCTGCGGCTGGCGGTGTCGGCCTGATCGCAGGGCAGTGGGCCAAGCATCTTGGCGCAACGGTTATCGGCACGGCCGGATCGCCAGAAAAAATCGCGCTCGCGAAAAAGCATGGCTATGACCATGTCATCAATTATCGCACGGAAAATTTTGCCGAAAAGGTGCGTGAACTGACCAATGGCGAAGGCGTGGATGTCGTCTACGACTCTGTTGGTCGCGACACCTATATGGGATCGCTGGATGTCCTCAAGCCGCTTGGCATGTTCGCCTGTTTCGGTCAGTCGTCGGGCGTTATTCCGCCTTTCGACCTCGGTTTGCTGGCGCAGAAGGGTTCGCTTTTTGCAACCCGCCCGACGCTGTTCAACTATGTTGCCAAGCGTCCTGATCTTGAAAGGACCGCAGCCGAACTTTTCGACGTTGTAGGCAGCGGTGCGGTGAAGATCGAAATCAACCAGACTTATGCGCTGAAGGATGCCCGCAAGGCGCATGAGGAACTGGAAGCGCGCAAGACCACAGGAACCAGCATTTTACTCCCGTAATGACCTCTGATTGACCTTGTTATTGCAATGGGACTGAACGGCTAACTATCGCCGGTGTGCATATGTTAGGCAGAGCCTGCTTTTGCTCTTTTCAAGTGCAAAATTGCTGGATAAGGTCGATCAAAAATACATTTGGGGAATAATGTCAGCCAATTTATCCGACCGGCCTCTTCTGGATGTCCGCCGGCTCACGAAAGTATTTGGGCAGCTCAGAGCTTGCGATGGGGTTGATCTCACCATTGCCAAGGGTGAAATTCACGCGCTGCTGGGTGAAAACGGCGCCGGAAAATCCACTTTCGTCAAGATGCTGTTCGGTGCTTTGCAGCCACTTGAAGGCGAAATCGTCTGGAAAGGCCAGAGCGTCGTCATTGGTGAACCTGCCGCTGCAAGAAAACTCGGCATAGGCATGGTTTTTCAGCATTTTTCGCTGTTCGACTCGCTGACTGCCGCAGAAAACATCGCCCTGTCGCTGGATCATTCGCTGTCCTTGTCGGATGTGGCGAAGCGAGCGGGTGAAGTCGGCAAGACCTATGGCTTGCCAGTTGATCCGCAGGCCCATGTCGGCGACCTTTCAGTCGGTGAGCGCCAGCGCATCGAAATCGTACGCTGTCTGTTGCAGGAACCGGACCTGATCATTCTGGATGAACCGACCTCGGTTCTGACACCGCAGGAAGCCGATCGCCTGTTTGAAACGCTGGAGCGGCTGAAGGCTGAAGGCAAATCCATCCTCTATATTAGCCACCGTCTGGAAGAGGTAAAGCGCCTTTGCGACCGCGCGACGGTGTTGCGCCACGGCAAGGTGGTCGGGCATTGCGATCCGCGCAAGGAAACGGCGGCATCGCTTGCCCGCATGATGGTTGGTAACGACATCAAAGTCGTGGCCCGCAGCCCGATGGATGCTCCGGCAACACGGACCGAAGCGCTGTTTGATATCAAGTCACTGTCTCAACCGCCACGTGGACCGTTTTCCACGGCGCTGAAGAATATCTCGCTTTCGGTGGCGGCAGGCGAAGTTGTCGGCATTGCAGGCGTTGCAGGCAACGGGCAGGGCGAGTTCTTCGAGGCGATTTCCGGTGAAGTGCTGCAATCTGCGGCCTCGACCGTGCGCATTCGCGGCAAGGATGCGGGCAGGCTTGGCATCAGTGACCGACGCATGATGGGTGCTGCTTTCGTGCCGGAAGAACGGCTTGGCCATGGTGCTGTGCCATCGCTGCCGCTGACCGATAATCTGTTCCTGTCACGCTATAAGACCGACGCGAAAGCCTTCTTGCGTGGCGGTGCACTGAAATTGATTGCCGAAAGCGCGCTGCATTCCGCCGACCGGCGTATCATCGAGCGCATGGATGTGCGCAAAAGCGCGGAAAATCCGCCTGCATCAGCATTGTCCGGCGGCAATTTGCAGAAATTCATCATCGGTCGCGAACTTGACCGGTCTCCATCGGTCATGGTCGTCAACCAGCCGACATGGGGTGTCGATGCGGGCGCGGCAGCCCATATCCGGCAAGCCCTCGTGGATCTGGCGCGTTCCGGTTCCGCCGTTCTCGTCATCAGCCAGGATCTCGATGAACTCTTTGAAATCAGCGACCGGATTGCTGTCATGAATCACGGTCAGCTTTCCGAGCCTATGCCTGTTGCTGAACTGACCCTTGAAAAGATAGGCCTGCTGATGGGCGGCATTTCCGGTGAAGCAGAAGCGGGTGCAGCCTGATGCGGATCGAACTCGTCAAACGGCCACAGCCGTCGAAGCTTTTCAGCTCCTTGTCGCCCTTGCTGGCTTTGGCGCTTACTTTCATTTTTGGCGGGCTCGCTTTCGCCTTGATGGGCAAAGACCCATTCAACGCACTGTATGTGTTCTTCGTCGAGCCTTTGTTCGATATCTGGTCGTGGCATGAATTGCTGGTCAAAGCCGCGCCGCTGATCCTGATCTCGGTGGGCCTGTGCGTCTGCTTTCTGTCGAACAACTGGAATATCGGTGCCGAAGGGCAATTCATCATGGGTGCCGTCGCAGGCTCCATTTTGCCGGTGCTTTTTCCCGATTTTCAGTCGTGGATTGTTCTACCACTGATGATGCTGATGGGCATGGCGGGCGGCGCCGCCTATGCGTCGGTTCCGGCCTTCCTCAAGGTGCGGTTCAACACGAACGAAATTCTCACCAGCCTGATGCTGGTCTATGTCGCACAGCTCTTTCTCGACTGGCTGGTGCGCGGACCGTGGCGCAACCCGGAAGGCTACAACTTCCCGGAAACGCGCCAGTTTAATGAAAGCGCTATTCTGCCGGAAATCTGGAGTGAATCAGGCCGCGCTCATTGGGGCTTCATTCTGGCGCTGATTGCCGCCGTGCTGGTCTGGTTTATGCTCAAGCACACGCTAAAGGGCTTCGAGGTCAAGGTTATTGGCCAGAGCCCGCGGGCCGGGCGCTTTGCGGGTTTCAGCTCGGGCAAGCTGGTTTTCTTTGTCTTTGCCGTTTCGGGCGCGCTTGCCGGGCTTGCAGGCATTGCAGAAACATCCGGTGCTATCGGGCAGCTTCGTCCGGTTATCTCGCCGGGCTATGGTTTCACCGCAATCATTGTCGCGTTTCTGGGGCGTCTCAATCCGCTGGGTGCAATCGCAGCGGGGCTTGTGCTGGCGCTGTCCTATCTCGGCGGCGAGGCGGCGCAGGTAGCCATCGGCATTTCAGAAAAATCGGCGCGCGTGTTCCAGGGAATGATCCTGTTCTTCGTGCTCGCCTGTGATACGCTCATTCTCTACCGCATTCGTTTTGTCAGCGCGCGCAAAGCGGGAAAGGCCTGATCCGATGGAACTGACCCAGGCCATTCTCCTCACAATTGCCACTGCCGCAACGCCGCTGCTGATCGCAGCCATTGGCGAACTGGTGGTGGAACGTTCCGGCGTGCTCAATCTCGGCGTTGAAGGTATGATGCTGATGGGCGCTGTTTCCGGCTTTGCCGCAGCGCAGCTTACCGGCTCGGCTTGGCTGGGCCTTTTGGCGGGCATTGCCGTTGGCACCTTGTTTTCAGCCATTTTCGGTTTCCTGACGCTCACTCTCGTCACCAATCAGGTGGCGACTGGCCTTGCGCTGACCATTCTGGGCATCGGTGCTTCGGCCATGCTGGGTGAGAGCTTTGTCGGCATTCCGGGCGTTCGGCTCGAGGCCATCTATATTCCATATCTCACGGAAATCCCTCTGGTCGGGCGGTTCCTGTTCGGGCAGGATCCGATCTTCTATTTCTCGCTGCTACTGGTTGCAGGCGTGACGTGGTTCCTGTTCCGCACACGCGCGGGTCTCACCTTGCGCGCTATAGGCGATAGCCACGGCTCCGCCCATGCGCTTGGCGTCCATGTGGTGCGCACACGCTATCTGGCGGTGCTGTTCGGCGGGGCCTGCGCTGGCCTCGCAGGCGCGCAGCTCTCTCTCGTCTATGTGCCGCAATGGGTGGAAAACATGACGGCCGGTCGCGGCTGGATCGCACTCGCGCTCGTCGTTTTCGCCTCGTGGCGGCCATGGCGGGTGCTGATCGGGGCTTATCTTTTCGGTGCGGTCACCATTGGGCAGTTGCACGCGCAGGCACTTGGTTTTGGCATGCCATCGCAGTTGTTGTCGGCATTGCCTTATATCGCGACCATCGTGGTGCTGGTGATCATCTCGCGCAACAAACGCCTGACGATGATGAATACGCCCGCATCGCTCGGCAAGCCGTTCGTACCGGACAGGTAGGGGTTAAACGAACGCTGCTCCCAACAGCTTTTGTTTTGAATATTGGGTGTCAACAAGGAGTGCAGGGAACATGAAAAAGACGCTTATGGCCTTCGCTACAGCTGCGAGCTTTATGCTCGGCGGCGCGGCGCATGCGGAAGAAAAACTCAAGATCGGCTTCATCTATATCGGACCTCCGGGCGATTTCGGCTGGACCTATCAGCACGATCAGGCGCGCAAAGAACTGGTCGAGGCTCTCGGCGACAAGGTTGAAACGACCTATCTCGAAAACGTGCCGGAAGGTGCTGATGCCGAGCGCTCCATCGAACGTCTGGCACGCGCTGGCAACACGCTGATCTTCACAACGTCGTTCGGTTACATGGACCCGACGATCAAGGTCGCCAAGAAGTTCCCCAAGGTGAAGTTCGAGCACGCCACCGGTTATAAGACCGCCGACAATGTCTCGGTCTATAATGCGCGTTTCTATGAAGGCCGGTATGTTCAGGGACAGATCGCCGCAAAGCTCTCCACCAAGGGCGTAGCAGGCTATATCGCCTCCGTGCCGGTGCCGGAAGTGGTGCAGGGCATCAACGCTTTCATGCTGGGTGCGCAGTCGATCAACCCGGATTTCAAGGTCAAGGTCATCTGGGCCAATTCGTGGTTCGATCCAGGTAAGGAAGCCGATGCCGCCAAGGCCCTGATTGATCAGGGCGTCGATATTCTGACACAGCACACCGATTCCACTGCCGCCATTCAGGTTGCAGCCGAACGCGGTATCAAGGCCTTTGGTCAGGCTTCGGACATGATCAAGTTTGCGCCGAAGACGCAGTTGAGCGCAACCATTGACGAATGGGGTCCATACTACATCGACCGCGCCAAGGCCGTTCTCGACGGCACCTGGAAGAGCCAGGACATCTGGTGGGGCATGAATGAAGGCCTCGTCAAGATGGCGCCGTTCACCAACATGCCGGGTGACGTGAAGAAAATGGCCGAGGAAACCGTGGCCAAGATCAAGTCCGGCGAGTTGAAGCCGTTCACCGGTCCGATCAAGAAGCAGGACGGTTCGGAATGGCTCAAGGCTGGCGAACATGCTGACGACAAGACCTTGCTCGGCATGAATTTCTACGTCGCGGGCGTAGACGACAAGCTGCCACAGTAAGCCCTTATACAGGCTAAAAAAGAAGGGCGCGTCGGGCGCCCTTTTTCTTTTGGATCAAGATGACTGTGCTGCTTTCTTAAAGCGCATCCCGAAAAGTGTGAAACGGTTTTCGGACAAGATGCGCGTTAAAATAAAGGATTAGAGCGTCGATCTGATTCAATCAGATCGAAACGCGCTCTAGAGCGACAGTTTAAGGCCTTCATGGCTGTCGGTGAAACCGAGCGACTGGTAAAAGCGCAGCGCATCGGAACGGGATTTATCGGTCGTAAGCTGCACCAGCCCGCAGCCCCGTTCGCGGCATTTTTCGATGGCCCATTCGATCATCTGACGACCGATACCACCGCCGCGAATATCGCTTGCGATACGCACGCTTTCAATTTGGCCGCGCCATTGACCCATGCGAGAAAGGCCCGGAATGAAGCTCAGTTGCATGCAGCCGATAATCCGCCCGTCATGCTCGACGACCGTCAGAAACTGGTTCGGGTCGGCATCGATGGCTGCAAAGGCGTTCCTGTATTCGTCGCGTAATGGCAGGCTGGCGTCTTCGCGCTTTGCGCCAAGCGCATCATCGGCAAGCATGGCGACGATCGCCGCCACATCTGCCGATGTTGCTTTTCTGATGGCAATGGCTGCCGAAGCCGCCATTAGACCGCGATGCCGTGCAGATCGTATGCGTCGCTCGCTTCGACCTTCACAGTAACGATATCGCCAACGCGCAGCGGACGACGCGACTGGATATGCACGCTGCCGTCGATTTCCGGCGCGTCATAGCGGGTGCGACCCTTGGCGACTGTGCCATTCGCCTCGTCGATAATGACGGGCAGGCGCTTGCCGACCTTCTTCTTGAGAAGATTGGTGGAAATCTGCTGCTGCTTGGCCATGAAACGATGCCAGCGCGATTCCTTGATTTCTTCCGGCACCTGTTCGAGGCCGAGATCATTGGCCTTTGCGCCCTTGACTGGCTCATATTTGAAGCAGCCGGCGCGTTCAATCTTGGCTTCATCGAGCCAGTCGAGCAGCAGCTGGAAATCTTCTTCCGTTTCACCGGGATAGCCGACGATGAAAGTCGAGCGTACAGCCAGATCCGGGCAGGTTTCGCGCCATGCCTGAATGCGGCGCGAGGTCTTTTCCTGATGCGCCGGGCGGCGCATGTTTTTCAGAACGGCAGGCGAAGCATGCTGAAACGGAATGTCGAGGTAAGGCAGGATTTTGCCTTCCGCCATCAGTGGAATGACTTCATCGACATGCGGGTAGGGGTAGACATAGTGCATGCGCACCCAGACGCCCATGTCACCCAGTTCGCGCGACAGATCGAGGAACTTTGTGCGGACGGTGCGGTCCTGCCACATGGCTTCCTGATACTTGATGTCGAGGCCGTAGGCGCTCGTATCCTGCGAAATGACGAGGATTTCCTTGACGCCGGCTGTCACCAGCTTTTCGGCCTCACGCAGCACCTGATCGATCGGGCGCGAGACGAGATCGCCGCGCAGCGCCGGAATGATGCAGAAAGAGCAGCGGTTGGAGCAGCCTTCGGAAATTTTGAGATAGGCGTAATGGCGTGGCGTGAGCTTCACACCCTGCGGCGGCACCAGATCAACGAACGGATCATGTGCTGGCGGGGCGGCTTCGTGCACGGCGCTCATCACGCTTTCATAGGCCTGCGGGCCGGTGATGGCGAGCACGTTCGGGTGACGTTCGCGAATGACATCCGGTTCCGCGCCGAGGCAACCGGTAACAATCACCTTGCCGTTTTCGTTGAGTGCGAGGCCGATGGCGTCAAGCGACTCGTCGCGTGCAGAATCGAGAAAGCCGCATGTATTGACGATTACCAGATCGGCGCCGTCATGCTTGCGGGAGATTTCATAGCCTTCCGAGCGGAGGCTGGTGATGATGCGTTCGGAATCGACCAGCGCCTTCGGGCAGCCAAGTGAAACGAAACTGACGCGCGGTGCGCTCATTGGGGGAACCTTGCAAATTTCGGAAATTGCGGGCGCAATACCACGACAAAGGGGCCAAGGTAAAGCTTGGATGCCATGAGTGGTTGCCGCAGCGCGGCAATAAAAAAGCCGGGACTGGAGGTCCCGGCTTCGGAGCACCTGGAAAAACAGGCTTATTCGGCTGCGTCCGCAGGAGCGGCGTTCAGCTGGCCGTAGCGCTCTTCACCGATTTTCGCCAGCAGGTCGAGCTGGGTTTCGAGGAAGTCGATATGGCCTTCTTCGTCTGCCAGAAGCTCGTCAAAAAGCTGCTTGGAAACGTAGTCGCCGAGCTGATCGCAGATTTCACGCGACTTCTTGTAGGAAGCGCGGGCGTCATATTCACCGGCAAGATCGGCTTCCAGAACTTCCTTGACGTTCTGGCCGATGCGCAGTGGTGCGAGAGTCTGCAGGTTTGGGTGACCTTCGAGGAAGATGATGCGGTCGATGATCTTGTCAGCGTGATGCATCTCTTCGATGGATTCTTCACGCTCTTTCTTGGCAAGACGCGTGAAACCCCAGTCGTTCAGCAGGCGGTAATGCAGCCAATACTGGTTGACGGCACCGAGCTCAAGAAACAGAGCCTCGTTAAGCCGCTCGATGACCTTTGGTTCGCCTTTCATTCCATGAACTCCCGAATTTGTCGCGTAGAGAACGTACACGATCCATGAACTGGATGACGTTTTCGTCCATTTGGTTGTGACGAAGATGATACTCTTCAGTCACCCTTATGATCGTTTCTACGACGTTTGGGAAGCAGCCGCAGCAGCGGCCGCGCTTGGACATGGCATTATAGACGGTGCCGGGAACGATAAGTTGCCAGCAGTCCTGATCGAGAAGTTCGATCACAACTGCTTCGATATCTTTATCTGTAATGACGTTACAGCTGCAAACTAGCATGAGACGAATGCTCCCATGCCATTCTGGCAGTAAAAAAATGACGCGGAATGCGAAAAATGGAGGAAGTTTACCTGATTGCCCGGTACTTCTACTTCAAGACGGCTGCTGGAAACGCGCAGCGTTATTTTACTGGTGGCGCGAGGCCAAGATGAACCGGACAATGGTTCCTCCAATTGCAAGGGTTAAAGGCCCGAACATTAAAGGTCTATTTAGGCGGTCTATTAAACTCACCAAACTAGGTCAGGTTATGGCTGGGGAGCAGGGTATCTGTCAAATTCTATGTTTTTGAAATGTTCTAAAAAACAATTACTTAGAATCATTCTAAATATGAGTTAACTACCCATGTTTACACATGAATTGGGTGTTTAATTGCTTCGTCGGCAACGATGTGAAAGCGTCACCGACAGAAACTGTGCCATTTCGCCGCACCTTGTGGAAAAGGTGGGCGAGACAGTGACTTATGCGCCTTCGACGGCACTGAAGCCTTCAAACTGCGGCGGTCCGAGATAGAGAGGCTTATTGGTTCCGGCATTGCGGTGCGCGTCGCGGAACTGTTCGGACTTGGTCCAGAAGGTGAAATCGTCACGGCTGCGCCAGACCGTATGGGAAGCATACAGCGTATAGCCTTCCTCTTCATTGGTCGCGCCGCGCAGCAGGTGGAACATTTCGAAGCCCGGAAGCTCGGAAAGCGTGGAATCGCGGTTTTTCCAGACAGCTTCGAAATCGGCCTCGCTGCCGATACGTACCTTGAAGCGATTCATGGCTATGAACATGGCTCATCCTTTTCCATTGGGTTTGGACTGGCTTTTGATCGACTATAGCGGGTTTTCTGGTTGGCATGGCCAGAAACCTGAACTCGTATTTCCGGCGCGTGCGGTGGTAGGGCCGCACGCGCCGCGTCACATCTCGGGATCAGAAGGCCGCAGCCGCGGTCAGAGGTTGGCCAGCCTTCAAAGATGCGACGGTTAGATCATGTCCGGGGCACTTGCCTCGGATCAGAACTGGAACTGTGTCGCCACGAGGAACGTACGTCCCTGACCGGAGCCCGACGTGCTCAGGAATGGGGTGTAGCTCTTGTCGAACAGGTTGTTGACCTTCAGCGTCAGGTCCACGTTGTCGGTGAACTTGTAGTTGGCGAACACATCCACAAGGCCATAGCTGTCGGACTGGATAACGCCGGTGTAATCGACCGTATCGCCGCCAGAAACATAGGAGTAGCGACCGCCAACCGTCAGCTTGCGTTCGAGGAAACGCGCACCACCGCTAACCGAGAAGACATCATCCGGCATGTACTGACCTGCACCGAGACCTGCGGTCTGCGCCGGAAGATCCGACTTCGAGTGGGTATAGGTAATGCCGCCGAAGGCCATGCCTGCGTCATACATCGCTTCGAGTTCGAAGCCGCGCACCTGCGAAGTGCCGTCGATATTGACGAACTGGTACTTGCGATAGGTCGGGTTGAACGTGGACGTGATGTAGTCCTCGACATCCATGTCGTAATAATCGGCCTTCAGGCGCAGCGAATCTCCGGCAAGAAACAGATCGTCTTTCTTGAGGTTGACGCCGATTTCCCAACCCTTCTGGGTTTCAGGCGAAAGGGTCGGATTCGGCAGGAAGCTGACGCTTGTCGAACCGGGATGGTTGCCGCCCAACATGGTTTCCTGAAGCGTTGGCGAACGCATGCTCTGGGAATAGGTCACGTATGGCTGCAACCAGTCGGTCGCGTTGATCGCCAGCGTGATTTTTGGATCGAGACGCTGCTTGGAAATATCGACGTCATAGACGCCGTTTTCGCCAAAGCCAGCCAGTCCAGTGTCGGCGCTGCCCGACGTTTTGAAGAAGTCGTAGCGCAGGCCGGCGATCAGGTCGACAATGCCGTAGCTGAAGGTGGTCTCGGAGAAGACTGCGCCGTTGCTGCTGCGCCCGTCGACTGGATTGACGCCGGAATTGTCGCCCGAAATATTGTCGCGGAAATATTCGACGCCGTAGTTCCACTTGACGCCGACTTCGCCGACATTGAAGCGCGATGTGTTCGAAATGTCGAAACCATAGCCCTTGTCGGTGATGCTACGGCCTGTCGCGCTGCCCGGAAGGCCCGTGGACAGGCTGTTGTAATAGGTCATGTCGAGACGGTTGTAGTAAGCGTTGACATGCAGGTCGATCAGGTCGTTATCCGACGGGTTGTAGCTGTAATTCGCCGTGAACGTCTTGTTCTTGACGTTCTGGTCATAGGAATTGGCGCCAAAGTCGTTGTTGTAGAAAACGCCGCCAAGCGACAGCTTGTGATCTTCGCCGAAACCAAATTCGGTCTTGACGAGACCCGAAGTCAGTTCCTGTCCGGTATCCGACTGCTCGACGCCATCGCCATCCTTGTAGTTCTTGGAATCGCGGCGGCTGATGGCAGCGGCAACGCCCATCGAATTGACACGCGCACCGGCGGCCAGCATTTCAGAGAAACCGACGCCGTTGCTGCCCCAGGAGGCGCGTCCGAGGACACCATATTGCTGGCCCTGACGGACGATATCGTCCACGCCGAGCGTGCGGAAATTGACGCTGCCGGCAAGTGCGCCGCCGCCGGTGCCAGTCACTGCGCCGCGTGAAATGTCGATATCGGCGAGAAGGTTAGGATCGACATAGGTGAAGCCCTGTGCCTCGTGGCCTGTGAAGCGGAAGTTCTGACGAACGCCGTCAACCATCATGTTAACGCGTCCGGAACCTTCAAAGCCGCGAATATTGACGGCAACACCCGGCTGGGAGCCGTTCACGCGGGTGAAAATGCCCGGCTTGTCGCGCAGCACATCGTCCAGCTTCACATCGCCATTACGGCGCAGCTCTTCACTGGAAACGGTGCTGACTGCGGCGGGCGTATTGTAGGTCGCATCGCCCTTTGCACCATCGCCCTTGATGGTGATCGTCTTCAGCTTGACGTCGCTTTCGCTCTCGGCTGCTTTCTGTTCCTGCGCGAGTGACTGCGATGCCATCGCGACAAGAATGACGGCGAGCCCGCTGCTCGCCAGGAATGAACGCTTGTGTACCCCACCAGTCGCCCGCATTGCTGTATTTCCTCTGCGCAAGTGTGCTCCCGCCGACCTGAGAATCGGCAGGAAAGCCTAAGAATTCAATTGTTTAGAATGCTTCCAATATGGAGGCTGCTCTGCTGGCTGGCGAAGACGAATTCTTCGTGGCTTGCGCTGGAAGGGCGAGATTTAAACTTGACTCGATTAATCCAGTAATGCAGTGATTAGTAAACATGACTAACGATGTCAACAAATCAATTTCGTCACTAACAGACGGATATCGTTTTGTGAAAAACGTGGCTTCCCAGCGAAGCTTTTAAGTCAAAGGCAGGCAGGAAAATGAACAGGCGTATTCATATAGACATGCAAGTGCGTTTGCCCCGCGGGCACGCCGCCGACCGTTCTGCCAACCGCATGATCGACGGTCCGGCGATCGATAACACCGGTGAACGCGCCGCGCCGACGATTCGCGCGACCCTCAAGGAAGCGCAGATCAAGACTTATGGTAGCCGCGAACTTTTCGACGGCTCCCGCGAGGTAGGGATAGAGCACGGCGGATCGCTCTATCGCCTCAAGATTACCCGCCAAGGCAAGCTCATTTTGAACAAGTAGGCACGACTCTCATGACGCAACATTCCAAGCCCTCCCCAGAGCAGATTCTCCAGGCACGGGCGGACAACCCGAAGGCGCGCGAACGCGATTTCGCACAAAGCCTCGGTATTTCTGAAGCCGATTTCGTTGCTGCCCATTGTGGTCTCAACGATGACGCCGCCATCTCGGCCCGCCGCATTCGCGCAGATGTCGAGACCTTGCTCAAGCGCGCTTCGAGCCTCGGCGAAGTTATGGCGCTGACGCGCAATGAAAGCGTCGTGCATGAAAAGATCGGACCATTTGAAAAAGCCGTTTGGGGCCCGCATGCGTCAATCGTGCTTGGAAAGCAGATCGACCTGCGTATTTTCCCAAAGCATTGGGTGCATGGTTTTGCCGTTCGTAAGAAGGACGGTGAAGAAGTGCGTCGCAGCCTTCAGTTCTTCGATGCGTCCGGTGAAGCGGTGCACAAGATTCATCTGCGTCCGGCATCCGATGTTGATGCCTATGAGGCGCTCGTCACCGAACTTCTGCTCGATGATCAGTCGGGTTCTATCGAAACGACTGCGATTGCGCCGAAAGGTGCAAAGGCCAATGTTGCGCTTGTCGATACCGATGCCTTCCGCGAACGCTGGAGCGCTTTGACTGATGTGCACCAGTTCATGGGGCTGTTGAAGGATTTTGGCGTGGATCGCCATCAGGCTGTGCATCTTGCCGGACAGGATTTCGCGTGGCGCGTTGATCTTTCATCCGTGGAAGCCATGATGAATCATGCTGTTCAGCAGCAGTTGCCGATTATGTGCTTTGTCGGTAATCGCGGTTGCATCCAGATCCACACCGGGCCGATCCATGAAATCAAGATGATGGGCCCTTGGCTCAATGTTCTCGATCCGACATTCCACATGCATCTTCGTATCGATCATATCGCCGATGCGTGGGTCGTGCGTAAGCCGACCAAGGACGGTCACGTTACCTCGCTGGAAGCTTATGATGCCAATGGCGAACTGATTATTCAGTTCTTCGGCGAGCGTCATGAAGGCGAGGTGGAACTGGCCGACTGGCGCATGATTGCCGAAAATCTACCGCGTCTTCCCCGGTCGACCGCTGCATAGGACGCGTATCATGTCTGTCATTTCAGCACGTTTTACGCGCGTTGCCGCTGTCGCCGCTATGGCTTGGTCAATCGGTACCGGCATTGCCGGTGCGGATACCGTCGAACGGTTTGCCGATACATCACGCATTGTCTCTGTCGGCGGACCGCTGACGGAGATCGTCTACGCGCTTGGCGCGGAAAAGATGCTTGTCGCGCGCGACCAGACCAGCACCTATCCGGCGGCTGCCGAAGCCCTGCCGGATGTCGGTTATATGCGCCAGCTTGCACCGGAGGGGGTGCTGTCGGTCAATCCAACGGGCATTCTGCTCATTCAGGGCAGCGGGCCGCAGGACACGCTGGAGGTTTTGAAGAAAGCCTCGGTGCCGATGGTTATCGTGCCGGAAAACTATACCGGCGAGAGCGTCATTGCGAAGATCGAAGCTGTCGGCAAGGCGCTCGGTCTTGAAGACAAAGCCAAGGCGTTGGCGGATAGTGTCGCGGGTGATCTTCAGGCTGCCGAAAAAGCTGCTGCTGCTCACGAGCAGCGCAAGCGCGTGCTGTTCGTCTTGAACGGTGCTGGCGGACGCCTGATGGCATCAGGAACCGGTACGGCGGCTGACGGCATGATCAAGCTTGCAGGTGGTGTGAACGTCATTACCGAATATCCGGGTTACAAGCAGCTGACCGACGAAGCCATCGGCAAGGCTGCACCGGATATGATCTTGATGATGAACACCGGCGGCGATGGTGTCGGCCCGGCTGACCTTCTGAAGAATCCAGCGATTGCCAGCACACCTGCCGGGCGCGCCAAAAATGTCGTCGCCATGGATGCGCTTTATCTGCTGGGCTTCGGCCCGCGTACCGGCGCTGCCATTCGTGAACTGTCGGCGAAACTCTACGACACGCCAGCAGGACAATAATCGGATCAGGCATCCGACATGAGGAATAAGCAAATGACCAGCCAAGGTCGTGTGGCAGGCGGAGAGCCCTTCACCATGCGTCATCGAGCCGGAGACAGTCGGAAAAACACTGGTGCAAAAGAGAAGGCCGGGGATCGCACGCAGCGCGCGCGCATCGTGCTGGTCGTGCTCGGCGTTGCGCTGTGTCTTACAGCCGTGTTCAGCCTTACGGCTGGTGCTTCGGATGCGTCCATTCTTACGCTGCTGCGTGGATTTGTGAGCGGCGAGGGCGCGGAGACCTTTCAGCGTGATCATCTGATCATCATGGAAATCCGCCTGCCGCGTATCATCCTCGGCATGTTGATCGGTGCGGGACTTGCCGTGTCCGGTGCCGTTATGCAGGGGTTGTTCCGCAATCCGCTGGCTGATCCCGGTCTGGTGGGTGTAGCGTCGGGCGCCAGTCTCGGCGCTGTATCGATGATCGTGCTCGGCGGCAGCGTTCTGGCGCCGGTTATCGCGGTTCTGGGCATCTACGCACTGCCATTGGCGGCCTTCTTCGGCGGGCTTGCCACAACCTTGTTGCTATACCGGGTTGCGACGCGGCGCGGGCGCACATCGGTTGCCACCATGCTTTTGGCGGGCATTGCGCTTGGCGCATTGGCGGGTGCTGCAACCGGCGTTCTGGTCTACATGGCTGATGACCGCCAGTTGCGGGATTTGACTTTCTGGGGGCTTGGTTCGCTTGCAGGCGCGACCTGGAGCAAGATTGGTGCTGCCGGGCCGATTATCGCCGTGGTGCTGATTGCTGCGCCAATGCTGGCGCGAGGTCTTAACGCGCTTGCACTGGGTGAAGCTGCTGCTGGACATCTCGGCATTCAGGTGCAGCGCATCAAGAATGTCGCCATCGTCACCGTTGCTGCGGCCACCGGCGCGACAGTTGCGGTAGCCGGTGGCATCGGGTTTATCGGAATCGTGGTGCCGCATATGCTGCGTCTCAGCATCGGCCCGGATCACCGCTATCTTCTGCCCGCGTCGGCGCTGCTGGGCGCTATCCTGCTTCTGCTTGCCGATGCGGTCAGCCGCACCATCGTTGCACCGGCGGAACTGCCCATCGGTATCATAACCGCCATGTGCGGTGCACCGTTCTTCCTCTGGATATTGCTGCGTCAGCGCGGCCTTCTTGATCTGTGAGGTTGCCATGATTGAAACCAAGTCACTCAGCGTTCGTCTTTCAGGCAAGTCGATCATTGAGAATATCGATTTCACGGCGCGCGCCGGTGAAATCACGGCAATTGTCGGCCCGAACGGATCGGGCAAGACGACACTCTTGCGCGCACTGTCGGGTGATGCGCCGTTCACGGGTGAAGCGCTGCTGGACGGTCGGCCCTTTGCGAATTTCAAGCCGTGGGAAATGGCGGCCCGCCGTGCGGTGCTGCCGCAGGCCAGCGCCTTGTCCTTTCCTTTCACGGTGCGTGAGATCGTCGGCATTGGTTTGACCGGCGGTTACAGCGGCTTGTCGCGTGATCTTGAGACCGGCTTGCCAGATCTCGCCTTGCAGCGGGTAGATCTTGGCGGCTTTGGCGGCAGGCTCTATCAGGAGCTTTCCGGCGGCGAACAGCAACGGGTGCAGCTTGCCCGCGTGTTGTGTCAGGTCTGGATGCCGGTTGTTGACGGCTCCGCACGGTATCTTTTTCTGGATGAGCCGATTTCAAGCCTCGATATCCGGCACCAGATCGTCGTGATGGAAATTGCGCGGGATTTTGCCGCTGAAGGCGGCGGCGTGATCGCCATTCTGCATGATCTCAATCTCACGGCGATGTTTGCCGACCGGATCGCGGTCATATGTCAGGGCAAGCTTGATACAATCGGCACGCCGCAAGAGGCGCTGACCGACGAGCGGCTGGAGCGTGTTTATGAATGCGCGCTGCGGGTAGGGGTGCCGCCTGCGCGGGGCGTGCCGTTCGTGTTGCCACAATCGGCCTATCGAGCCGCCGCCGAATAAAGGCAGGCACATTAAAAAAGGTCCGGTTTTCACCGGACCTTTTGATTTGCGCTATCTTATGAGCTTAGCTCGCGACACGCTGTTCTTCCATCTCTTCAAGACCGAGCAGGGCGCGCACATTCGGACGGGCCTTTACGAGGTCTGAAATGCTGTATTTCATCAACACGCCGAAGAAGGCGTTCAGCGCTTCACGCAGAGCCGAGTTCAGGGCGCAGCTATCAACCAGTGGGCACTCGGTCGCATCGTTCTCGAAGCATTCCGCCATGGCGAAGTTTTCTTCGGTGACGCGCACGACATCGAACAGGCTGATGTCGTTGGCTGCACGGCCAAGACGCACACCGCCATTGCGGCCACGTACAGTTTCAACCAGCCCATTTTCCACGAGTGGCTGTAGAATCTTGAAAAGAAACAGCTCCGAAACGCTATAAGCGCGAGCGATTTCCGGAATGCGGCTCAGCTTGCCTTCATTCGCGGCACAATACATGAGTATCCGAACGGCATAATTCGTCTGGCGAGTAAGGCGCATGAGAGTTCCTTTCAGCACGTCCCAGAGCATTTTCAAACCCGACCAAGTCAGGTCGGAAAATGCCCTCGCTCTTATATTCCGGTTCCAAAATCTGGACTGAAATTCCGGTTTCAGTTCCACATCACCTGCGTCGATAACGCTCTCCGCTTATGGCATATGTATGGAAGCCGGATTTCCTTGATGATCCAGTTTAGAATCGTTCTTAATATATAGAAAGTCTTTTCCCATATTTAAAGTGGAAAAAACGAGTCGAATTTTTTCGCATAGCGAGCCCTCCCGTGCCCGGTTTGAGTTTCACTGGCAAACGTCGATCCATTCGGCGGTGACCAATGTTGCCATCCTGTCTGGTGCGATACGAACCGCGCTGTTGGTTGCCCCCGCCGCCGGAACCACTTCCTCGTAAGCCTTCAGCGAGACGTCACAATAGACTGGAAGCGCGCTTGGCAAGCCAAAGGGGCAAACGCCACCCACCGGGTGGCTGGTCTCGGCGAGCACGGTCTCAGCATCCAGCATACGCGGCTTGGTGCCGAAACGATCCTTGAATTTGCGATTGTCGATGCGCGCATCGCCGCGTGTGACAATAAGAATGGTCTGGTCCTTGGTCGAGAAGGAAAGCGTCTTGGCGATCTGGCCCGGTTCCACACCATGCGCTTCTGCAGCCAGAGCTACAGTGGCAGTGCTGGTTGGCAATTCGATGATTTCGACTTCCGGCGCCTTGTCAGCGAAAAATGCCTTTACCGATTCCAGACTCATGGCTTGCCTTTATGGTGACAACTTAACTCAAGTTTACGTCTCATTAACGATGAGGGCAACCCTAGAACAGTTATAATTTTGATGGAATTGGCTGAAAGCAGAGAAAATGCAGATGTCACGCATTTCTGATTGCTGCGGGGAGGGTTTTGCGCTGATTTGAGCGAAGTCTTAATCAGTCGTAGCGATGAGGGGCGCGAAATTGCTGTCAGCCGGCGATCTGTCGCCGGCCGGTGTTTTATTGAACGCACCCGGCGCGAAGCTCTCCGGTGAACACCGGAAAACATGCAGGGCTGCGACAATCCTCATGAATCCCGATTGCGCTCGCCCTGTACGCTCGATTATTTGTGCGGAACGTTCTTTTTGTCAGCGCCTTTGTCCTGGGCCTTGGGATCGGCCTTCTTGGTCGCTGCGGACTTCTGGTCCTTTCCTTTTTGTTCTTGCTTCAGGGGCAGGACGCCCTGCGCGGCAAAGGCTGCCGGTGTTGCAAGAAAGGAGACGGCGATGGCTGCTGCAATGAACTGCTTCATATCTAATATCCTCGTTAGTCTTAGCGAGGATTGGATAGAGCAATAGAAAGGCCAGTTTTGGACCGTATTGTAACAGAATGTTTCTGAGATGATGAAATAACAGAATATAATATGATCGGGAAATTCGGATTGATGCAAGAACTATAGAAATATATGGAAATGAATGAGAGCGAATATCATCAATTTGATTTGGTGAAATCGTCATAGAAGGTCGATAGGATTAGGAATTGCGTTTCCGGTTTTCTTTTATTTCGTTCATAGTGGCGATTATTATTTTCGTATCCTTGTCGGCACTGGCAATGTTTGGCGCTGAATTAGGCTGGATAAGAAGCTTCGCCGGGGATGTGGTCGCTGTCATTTTCGTCTATGCGGTTCTCCGCACTGGTATTGACGGCAACCGGTTCATATTGGCGGCTGCCGCATTTTTCGTCGGCGCTTTTGTGGAGTTTGGGCAATATCTGGCCAAGGTCAACGATGTTCAGATTGCAAATCGCGCGTTGCGAATAATTCTTGGCGCAACACCTGATTGGCTTGATGTCCTGGCCTATGGGATTGGTGCTCTTATCATCGTGGCCTATCTGGGATTGCACCGTTACTATGTCGCGCGGGCAAGACCGTGATGGTGATCAGCGCTGTCATGGGTATTATTTTTTGCGCTGTGGACTTGTTTTGAACACATTGGCCACCTATATCGCTGTCATCGGCATAGCTTAAGAGCGCTGGACGCGTCTGTTGCTCGCTATAGCCGCCATCGTTTGATGCTTTTGACCACGGATGTACTGGCACTGGTAGGAAAGCGATGGATCAGGAAGGTCGGTGCGTTTTCGCCCCGGCCTTTTTTGTTATTTGGGCGTGACGCTATCCACCTGAGAGATCGTACAGAACGGCTTCGAGCAAGTTGACGCGGCGATAAAAGCTGCTAAGAAGTCAGCCATTAAGTGACTGGTTGGCAAATCACTGATTTGCGGCTTTTCCCGTCTCAAGGAAAAGAAATCATAACAATCACTTGGAGGGGTGGCCGAGCGGTTTAAGGCACCGGTCTTGAAAACCGGCGTGCAGGAGACTGTACCGTGGGTTCGAATCCCACCCCCTCCGCCATTGTTTCCACTTGTTTGTTTCTGTTACGCGCTCAAAGCCAGTTTTGGTTTCAATGGCAGTTGTCTGAATGACGATCTGAATTTTATTCCCGTATTATAAGTTCAAAATGATAGTTGATTGCACAGAAATACAAAGTATTTCTATTTATATATTTTATATACTAAAATATCATATATCGATTTTGAAATTTTAAGATTATAATTCGGATTATTTCTTGAATGAGAACATTGATTTTATTTAATGATTATTATTGTTTCCATTCATTTATTTTTCATCGCGGGTTGGGTAGCGTGAGTTCATCACGAAAGGAGAATATCATGTTCAAGAAGATCCTACTCGCAGCCGTTGCTCTGTCGTTCATTGGTGCGCCTTTGGCGCAGGCTCGTGATAACCAGCCTCAGCGCAAGCCAGCGGTTCATCAGGTTCAGGCTAAGAAGCAGTCCGCCAAGGGCTGGTCTAAGGGGCAGCGCTTCAACAATTCGCGTCATAGCCAAGTCACCGACTACAAGCGCTATGGACTTCGTGCTCCGGGCAAGGGCCAGCATTGGGTCAAGGTCGACAATCAGTATCTTCTGATTACTGCGGCGACCGGTCTTATCGCTGGTGTGATGGCTGCTCGGTAATTCGAGCATAGAATTAGGACGGTGAACGCCGTCCTCACTCAATGATCAGCGCCCGGGTTCTTCTTTGAACTCGGGCGCTTTTTATGACCGGATTGGCAATTAGCGCGATTGTTTGCGCATGAGCATGATGAAGAGCGGTGTACCGATAAACGCGGTTACGATGCCTGCCGGAATTTCCTGCGGTGCGAAGATTGCCCGGCCCAGCATATCGGCCAGAACTGTTAGCACTGCGCCGATCAGCGCCGTCACTGGCAGCAAATGCCTGTAGCGCGCGCCGCAACAAAGGCGCGCTGCATGCGGCGCAATCAACCCCACGAAGCCAATCGCTCCAACAGCGGACACCGCCCCCGCCACGGAAAGGGCGGCAAGCACCAGCATCCACAAACGGGTGATTGCAGTGTTGACGCCGAGCGATTCAGCCGCATCGCGACCGAGCGTCAGAATGTCGAGGCGTTTGGCGAATGCCATTGAAACGGCGATGAGCATAAGCCAGGGGGCAAGTGCTGTCACATCCTGCCAGTTGCGCCCATGTGTGGAGCCGGCGAGCCAGGCAAGTGCTTCGGCAATCTGGAGCTTTGCTTCAATCACCACAATTGTGCTCAATGCTGAAAGGCTGGCCGCGACGGCAAGTCCGGTCAGTGCTGTGCGTGTGGGCGACAGGTTTTTGCCGAGTAGGCTCAACAGCACAACCACAAGGCAAGCACCGCCTGCCGAGAAAAGGGCAAAGAGTGCGCTTCCGGGAATGATACCGCCGAGCAGTGCGACGAGGCTTGCAAGCGCTGCGCCTTGTGCAAGGCCCAATGTCTCCGGACCGGATAGTGGATTGCGGGTCACGGCCTGCAACAATAATCCCGCCACTGCGAGCAAAGCGCCTGCGCCCATGGCCACGAACACGCGCGGCGCGCGTAGCGCGTCGACCGCCTGCCAGTCGATGTCGCGTCCGGCAATTCCATCGCCGAAGAGAAGCCCGACCAGAAGAGCTGCGACAAGAAGTGCGCCGAGGCTCGCATAAAGCGCGGTCGGCCGCTTGAATATGGTTTTACCCAGAATCTGTGCGGGGCTGGCCGTTGCTTCAGTCTTCATGCGGCGCAATACGAAGATCAGCGCCGGTGCTGCAAAGCAGGCAGCCAGAATACCTGTCGGGATGATTGAGCCCGCGCTGCTCAGCCATTGTGCTGCAATGTCGGCTGAAAGCAGCGCAACGGCTCCCCACAGGCAAGCGGCAGGCAAAAGCACATTGTGTCGAACCATGCCAGTGGCGCGCAGCAAATTGGGCACTGCCAGACCAATGAAGCCGATGGGCCCGGCGATGGTGACGGCAGCACCCGATAGTACGATTGTTGCAAGAAGGCCGATCAGTGCCGTCGCTTTGCCCAGCCCGAGGCTTGCCGCCATATCGCTGCCGAGCGCCATAACATCGAACTGGCGGGCGAGGGTAACGAGCAGCAGAATTGCGGCGACGATAAAGGGCGCGAGCGGTCCAACCTTGCTCCAGCCGGTTTGTTCCAACATGCCTGACGACCAAAGGATGATGCCGGATGCGCGATCATCCGCAATCAGGATGATGGCGGAGGAGAGCGCGGAAAAGGACAGTGAGACCGCTACACCCGCCAGTGCAAGCCGAACCGGTTGTGCGCGTAATCCGCCGCCGACCAGCAGGCATAATGTTCCACCAAGCGCACCGCCGATGATGGTGGCGAGAAAGCCCGGAAAGGCAAAGGGAAGCAGCAGGCTGGAAATAACCAATGCCAATTGCGCGCCGCTGGTGACCGCCAGAATGTCCGGTGCGGCAAGTGGATTGCGCAAAATGGTTTGCATTACCGTGCCTGCGGCGGCAAGGGCTGCGCCGACCAATATGGCTGCAACTGCGCGGGGCAGGCGAATGGTCTCGATGATGATCTGCGCCAGGGATTGCGGGCGCGATGGTGACTGCAAGACATCCTGTAAAGTGACATTGCCACTACTGATGACAAGCTCGAACGCTGTCAGCGCGATCAACAGCAGGATTGCCAGAACAACAATGCCTACAGTGAAGGTCGCCGTTTTTGTCTGGTTCGATGCCAGAGGCTGCGCAGTCATTCCGCGTTCCGCGCATGTTCGGCGGATGGCTGAACCGTTGGATCATTGACCCAGCGGGGCATGCAGAACGGGATCGGCAAAACCGGATGCACTGTCACCTCGATGTCGAAGTCGAAGGCTTCCCTAAGACGCTCTGTTGTGAAAACGCTTTCGGGACTACCGGAGGCCATCAAGTGGCCTTTGCGCATCAGAATAACATCATCGGCCAGTTCCAGCACCTGATTGAGATCGTGCAGAACGGCAACAATGGTCAGGCCATGGTCGCGGTTTAGTTGCTTGAGCAGCGTCAGCAGTTCAGCCTGATGGCGAATGTCGAGAAAATTTGTAGGCTCATCGAGAAACAGGACTGACGGTTCCTGTGCGAGAGCCAACGCCACCCAGGCGCGCTGGCGTTCGCCGCCGGAGAGAGAAGCCACCTGACGATGACGCAGGGCATGCAGGCCCGTTTGCGTGATGGCGCGTTCTATAGCCTGGCGGTCGTGCTCGCCGAGACGGGAAAACAGGCCGCGATGCGGATGACGCCCGTTTTCGACCAGCTCTTCTACGGTCAGGCCAGCGGGGACTTCCGGCATTTGCCCCAGCACGGCGATCTTGCGGGCGAGATCAATACGTTTCAGACGGTTGATGTCTTCCCCGTCGAACAGAACCTGTCCGCTCGTTGGCGTCTGAAGGCGCGCCATGCTGCGCAAGAGCGTACTTTTGCCCGAACCATTGGCGCCGCAAATGACGGTTATGCGTCCGGTCTGAACCGAGGCATCGACCGAATTCAGAGCCGTCGCGCCGTCAAAACTGACGGAAACGCCAACCGTCCTGATGATTGCTTTGTCCTGCGTGGCCATCGGCTTCCAAACGACATGTTCTTTGATGCCGTGTGATAGACAAGAGGATACGGCTCCGCAAGTTTTCTAGAGCGATCTGGTAGAGATTAAATCGTCGGGGAGTTTCTCGCTGTCCAGCGGGCTCTCTTCTGACAGATGGTCGATCAGCGCACGCGCCGATGAGGTCAGCTCATCCAGCGAACGTATGCAAAGCGACAGGTGCCGTGTGGCCCATGCATCCGTTAGAGGGATTGGCGCGATGCTGGTTGTCGTCGTCATACGATGCGCAACCAGTTCCGGAATGATTGCCAGACCGACGCCTGCGGCGACCATCGGGCAGATGCTCTCAAATGTACGCAGCCGCGTGCGCGTCTTCAGCGTGACGCCCAGACGTGCCGCATGGGCTTCGATGTGATCGTAAAGTGCGCCTGAATAGAGCCCGATAAACGGTTCGTGCAGGACATCGGCAAGGCAGGTCGATTTTCTGGCGGCGAGGGGATGGTCTTGTCCCGCAATGAGAACCAGCCTGTCTATGGTGAAGGGGAGGAGAACCAATCCGGCGGTGTCGACAGCGTCCGACAATATGCCGATCTCAACAAAACCGCCGGAAACAGACCTTGCGATTTCCGCGCTCTGCCGTTCTTTCAGCTCGACATCGATTTGCGGATTGTCGGCCATAAACCGGGCAAGGCGCGCGGGAAGGTATTCGGTTACAGAGGCGGTATTGGCCGCCACGCGCACGGTTGAACGCATGCCCTTGGCATGGGTAATCAGATCGGTATGCATGTCGGTCATCTGGCGCAGCACGATGCGCGCATGATGCGCAAGCGCTTCCCCGGCCGCAGTGAGCGAAACACCACGTCTGCCGCGTTCGAGAAGCTTGACCTCGCCAATGGTTTCCATATCGCGCAGGCGTTCGCTTGCGGAGGGCAGGGCGAGCCCCACTTCCGCAGCGCCGTGCGTAATGCTTCCGGCGTCGGCAACGGCGATGAAAAGGCGAAGGTCTGTAAGGTCGAAACGCATGCTTATTTATCGCCCATATTCTGCCTTCGGTAAAGCCGAAGGCAGAATATGGAACTTCCGCATTTCGCAATACGGGGATTTCTCTATAGCGAAAGCATGACCCAATCAGTTGCACTTATCGTCACGATTACCCTCACTTTCCTCGGCGCTGGCTTCGTCAAAGGCCTGACCGGCATGGGATTGCCAACTGTTGCCATGGGTGTGTTGGGGGCACTGATCTCACCACTAACAGCGGCAAGCCTGCTTATCGTCCCGTCATTCATTACGAATGTCTGGCAGCTTCTGGCCGGGCCGAGTTTTCGTGCGCTGGCTCTGCGCCTTTGGGCCATGATTGTGGCAATCATCGCCGGAACGTGGATCGGCACCTTCATGCTGGTCGACGGCGAGACGAGCCAGACCACCGCGCTGCTCGGCGCATGTCTGGTCGTTTATGCGGGGTATACGCTGCTGGCCCGGCAATGGCACGTAGCGGCTCGGCACGAAGTCTGGCTCTCGCCGCTGATCGGTCTTCTGACTGGCTTGATCGCCGGTGCGACCGGCGTGTTCGTCATTCCCGCTGTTCCCTATCTTCAGGCGCTGGGGCTTAAGAAAGACGATCTGGTGCAGGCATTGGGATTATCGTTTACAGTGTCGACCATTGCGTTGGCCATCGGGCTTTCGTCGCGTCAGGCTTATAGCGGTGATATTCTCCTCATTTCGCTCGCTGCCGTCCTGCCAGCGCTGGCAGGCATGGCACTTGGGCAGGTTTTTCGCCAGAAAATAAGTCCGGAACGGTTTCGCCTCTGGTTTCTCGTCGGGCTTATGCTATTGGGAACGGAAATGCTGGTGAGACCGATATTCTTGATAAGCTTTCAATAGCGGAAGAATTTTCTTTTCCCCTCCGATACATGCGGATTTGCTTTCTTGTTCGCATATGTCGGAGACAGGATACTCACGCTCATCAATAGCGGGAGCTGTTGCAGTTCCCGGGAAAGCTTGGAATAGACAGGCCGCTTCTGGCTGTAGTGTGACATGACCCGACAGAAATCTCCTGACCATAACGGGTCGCCTGTGTCGCGATTCCGGTTGTTTAATCCGCTTCTTGCGGGTGCGACGCTGCGCGAGCGCGCGATTGCCTGCATTGGGGCGCTGGTTGGCATCGCTCTCACCGGTTTTGTCTCGGGTCTTCTGCTGGGCAACGGCCCGCATCTGCCGTTGATCGTTGCGCCCATCGGCGCATCGGCGGTGCTGCTATTTGCCGTGCCGAACAGTCCGCTGGCGCAACCATGGTCGATCATCGGCGGTAACACGATTTCAGCGCTGGTAGGCGTGATTGTCGCTCGCTATGTCAGCGACCCGGCTCTTGCTATCGGGCTTGGCGTTGCGCTTGCAATCGCCGCCATGTCCGTAACCCGCAGCCTGCATCCACCCGGCGGCGCTGCTGCGCTGACGGCTGTGCTGGGCGGTCAGGCGGTCGCAAGCTGGGGCCTGTGGTTTCCGCTCGTGCCGGTCGGGTTCAATTCCTGTCTGCTGGTGGGAGTGGGTATCCTGTTCCACAAGCTTGCCCGGCGGAAATATCCGCATAATGCGGCGGCTGTACCAGTGAGCCTGCACGAGACCAAGGACTTGCCTCCTTCAGTGCGAACGGGCATCCGGGAAGAGGATATCGACGAGGCACTGAACACGCTGGATGAGAGCTACGACATCGACCGCAACGACCTTGGCCGGTTGTTGCGACAGGTTGAGTTGCAGGCATCGATCCGCGCCCATGGTGATCTCACCTGCGCCGACATCATGTCGCGCGATGTTATCAGCATTGGTGAAACCGATTCCGCCGATCAGGCGCGTAATCTGCTGTTGCGCCATCGTATCCTGACCTTGCCTGTGACGGGTTCCGATGGGCGTTTGACTGGCATGGTTGGCCTGCGTGAATTGATCCAGCCGGGCGAAAGCCTCAAGGATCATGTGATTCCGGCCATTACGGCTGGGCCGGATGATGCTGCATTGAGCCTGCTTCCAGTTCTGACCGATGGTCTCACCCATGTGGCTGTGATCGTGGACGAGAACAGATTTGTGGTCGGCGTCGTGTCGAAAAGCGATCTTCTCAGCGTCATTGCACGTGTTTTGCCGCAAGCGGCGACATCTTCCATTCGAGCCGCAGCCTGACATCTTAATAGGGCCAGATGTTCCTGTTTTTAGCTGTTTCCGGTAAAGCCTCTCAAGGCTCTGCCGGAAATACGCTATTGAATAAAAAGCAGATTTTGGGCAGGGTCGACTCCCAAGACAATGTCGGTGAGTGAATATGTCCGTCCAGCGCGTTAGTTTCTATATTCTTCTGGCGCTCGTCACGATCGCCTTCGCCTGGCTGCTTATCCCTTATTACACTGCGGTCCTGTGGGCGGTTATTCTCGCCGTCATCTTCTATCCCGTTCAGCAATATCTTGTGCGGCTTCTGCGCGGGCGGCGCAATCTTGCAGCCTTCCTGTCGGTGCTGATGTGTATTTGTCTGGTCATCATTCCGGTGTTGATCATTTTCAGCTCGCTGGTTCAGGAGGGAAACTCCCTTTACCAACGGCTGAGCAGCCGCGAATTTGACCTTAACAGCTACATCACCAGCATTCTTTCCGTGCTGCCGGATTCGCTGGAAGACTGGCTCAAACGCTTCGAGCTTGGCAGCTTCGCCGAATGGCGGTCACGTATTTCAGCGACAATTTTGCAAGGCAGCCAGCTTTTCGCTGGTCGTCTCGTCAGCTTCGGCCAGAACACGCTGCAATTTTTCATCGGCTTCGGCATCATGCTCTACCTGCTGTTCTTCCTGTTCCGCGATGGTGCGGACCTTGGACGCAGAATCCGGCAGGCTATTCCGCTGAGCGACGACTATACGCGCCAGTTTCTGGAAAAATTCACCGCCGTCATCCGCGCGACGGTCAAGGGCAATATCATCATCGCGATCATTCAGGGCGCTATCGGCGGCATTGCCTTTTGGCTGTTGGGGATTGAGGCAGCCCTGTTGTGGGGCGTGATGATGACCTTCTTCTCCATGCTGCCAGCGGTTGGTGCGGCGCTTGTCTGGGTGCCTGCCGCCGTGTGGTTCTTTGTCAGCGGAGACTGGGGCAAGGGTGTCATTCTCGTTCTGATCGGAACGCTGGTTATCGGTCTCGTGGATAATTTGCTGCGCCCGCCGCTGGTCGGCAAGGGCACGCGCATGCCGGATTATGTGGTGTTGATCTCGACGGTTGGCGGCATTTCGCTGGTCGGTATCAATGGCTTCGTCATCGGGCCGTTAATAGCTGCCATGTTCATTGCCGCATGGTCACTGCTTGCCGAAGAGCAGAAGGATAAGCCCACTGCCGCCGACAGTCCCAAACCATCGGCGGTGAAGGCAAGACGCTCGAAATAATCAAGGATCAGGCGACTTTGAGCGTTTCCACTGGCAGGCCGGTATCGGTCATCTTGTTGTCGATACCGTTTTCGTCGAGGAACTGCTTCATCTCCGCATAGGTTTCGAACCATGCGCGGTTATATTTGTCGAACAGCGACTGATCCCAGTAATCTTCCAGACGGAACGGCTTGTCGCTGAAAACGTCATAGCTTGGAATTTTGTAGGTCTCGGCAAATTCGGCCGTGCGGCTGTCATAAGTGAAATAGATCGACGGCACGCCATTGGCGAGCGCCATCAGATTGCCGTGCAGGCGATAACCGAGCACCAGCTGTTGCTGGCGCACGAGGTTCTCATAATCGGCCACAACATCGGAATAGAACATCTTGTTCCGGTAGAGATTTTCAATTTCTTCGTCGAAATACCAATCGGCGGTCCAGCGATGTGCCTTCAGAGCGGCGATGGCATCTTCCTTCTGTTCGGGCGTGCCGAACACCATCTTTTTCTCATCAATCTCGCCTTGCGCCATCAGCGTGACGTCGAAGCGCCGCGCCATTGCCTTGATGAGGTCGCGGTGACGGGTAAGATATTGCTCGATGTCCTGTGCATAGGCAGGTGAAACCTCACGGCGCACCGTGACGCCAACCTTCTCTACGCTGTCGAGCGGCGGCAGCTTGATGCGCAAATGCTGGTTGTTGCGGCGAAAGGCCGTGGGGCAGCCGATGATGCGCACATTGCGAATGCCAATATCGTTCAGCACCTGCGCCGTATATGCACCGCGCACGCCAATGGAGACGGTCGAATCCGCGATGATGCGTAGCACGGCCTTGGTTTCTTCTGAAAGTTCCAGCGCGCCCTTGGAGGGGGCCTGTGCACCAATGCCAAAGGCGATGACCGGGAGCTTCAAGCGTTGCAAGACGGCGATGCTCTCGCGCCAGTTCATGTCCTTGTTCACATAGTTCGAGCCGCGCAGAATGACATAGTCATAATCCTCGCGCAGCTGGTCGATCTTTTCCGGCGAATAAGCGGTTATGGGAAGCTCGGACGCCTTTTCATAGTTCATCAGCTTGAGCGATGACTCGAACACAAAGGCATCGCCAATATTGTGATAGTGATTGATGCTGCCCTGCACGTCGGTGTGACGATACCAGCGCACATTGTCGTGGTCATACACTTCTCCAGCGGGAATCATCACGAGGGCGCGGGGGGCACGGGCCATTCGGTTTTCCTTTAATAAGAGCATTTCCAGCAAAAGTGTGAAACGGTTTTGCGTTCGGAAATGCGTAAGACAATGATTCCAGGTAAGCCAGGCTCAGCTTGCCTGAGAGAGGACAGTTTCACTCACTGCCGGCTTCGGTTTGCGAGGCTTTGCCTCGCGCAATCGGTTGTAAAGGTCGAGATGCTCTTTGGCGCAATCAACATAGTGTACAGGACGACGGACGGAATTGTGAAGTCGATCCCAGATACTCGGTTCGCTTAGAACTTCTGTGAAACGGTCGGCCAGATCTTCAGCGCTGCGAACACGGAAATGCAGCCCGTCTTCGCCATCGCGAATTTTCTCGGCCATGCCGCCAATATTGGAGCAGATCACCGGGCGGCGGTGATGCAAGGCTTCCTGGATGACGATCGGTGAGTTTTCCCACCAGATGGACGGCATCACCACCCAGTCGACCGACTGCATGAGACGCGGCATTTCCGCATTCTGATAAGCGCCATAAAAACGCACGCGGGGACCGGCCTCTTCGATCAGCTTCTGCATCCGCTCCTGAAAGGCAGGTGGCTGCTTTTCCAGATTGCCACCGAAAATCATCAGGCGGGAATCTTCACCCCACACCTGCTCCGGCACACGCGATACCGCGTCAACCAATACGTCGATGCCCTTGAACGGATTGATTTGGCCGAAAAAGGCAAAGCGGCTGCGGCGCGGGTTCGGGCCGGTCAGTTCGCGCGGAGGCGTAACCTCGCGGATGGCGATGCCGTTCTCGATGACAGCCATCTTGTCGGGGTTCAGCCCCCATTCGTGATAGCGGTTTGCCAGAAACTGGCTTGGCGAGATGAAGGCATCGGCCAGCTCCAGCATTCCACGCACAAAGCGCTCACGCTTGAGGAACCGTGCTGGCGGAACCTGCGGAAAGCAGGCGTGGCAATCAATGGGTGAGGCCTCGTTACAGAGCTTCGAGGTTCCGGCTTTCACCATCTGGCCGTCATTGTTGCAGATCGACAGGAATTCGTGGAACGTGACCAGAATGATGCGATCCGGCAAGGTCTCGCGGATTGCATAAAGCGTTTCCAGCCCGAGCCCCATCACATGATGGAAATGCACAATATCCGGATCAAAATCGCGCACGAAGCGCAGGAGATCTCGGCGGATTTCGTCCGTGTTCTTGTTCGACAGGTAGAAGTGATCATATTCGTCGGCGTGAAACAGGATTTCGTCGCTGGCGCGGCGCATGCTCATCAATGCCGTGGTACCGTGGCGCGGGATGGGGTGTCCGGCGCGGGCCAGATAGACCGATTGCACGCCGGGAATGGCATTCAAACCCTTGTGCAGGTTATAGGATGCGATTTCACCCCCGCCCAGCGAGATCGACGGGTGGGCGTGCGAGATGACCAGAACGCGGAGTTTATCGCTCATGCGGGTTCCTCAATCGGTGCGCTGCGCCTGCCAGCAAGAATCTTCGACCAGCGTGCATCAAAGACCTGACGGTCGATCCGCTCGATCAATGCGATGGTTGATGCTCTGTCAGTGACCGATACATCGTCGGATCCGAGCATCTGCGCCGATGGCAGCCAGTAGGAGCGCAGACCGGACTGTTTGAGTTTCAAGCCGAGATCGAGGCCTTTTTCATGCGTGCCGAGATAGCCGCGTGTGAAACCGCCAACCGAAAACAGTGCATCACGCGGCAGGATGCAGCATTCGAAGGTCGCCGTGGCGACTTCTGTGAGTGACATGCCGGAAACGGAATCCATTGGATAACCGGCATAGCGGCTGATGAGGGCTCTGTCGGATTGCGGCCCGGCAACCCAGGTTCCGGCCCAGCGTATGGAGTCGTCTTCGTAAACGAGCGTTGGAGACAAAACGCAGTCGTGATGTGCGTCGTAGGCCGTGACGAGCTTGTTCAGCCAGCCGGCGCGTCGCGGCAAAAGCGAGCCTGCCAGAAACACCACCTTGTCAGTCGTGACGGCGCGCGCACCAACTTCCAGCGCATCGTAAAGGTCTTCAGAACCGCTTGCCGAGACAAGCCGGATACGCAGACGATAGAAGTCGGCGAGCCTTCGAACTTGCACCCCGATGCGGTCGATGATTTCCGTTGCCGCCGCCACGACAATCGGCGCGATGCGGGTTTCGGGATCGAGTGCGAGCAGGGCCAGCAGAGGCTCTATCTCTTCTACCCGTTCATCGACGCCGATGATGATCGCCAGATTGGCGGCGTGGTTTACCGCATCTTCGAACGGGCCGAGATCGACCACGCCGAACACTTCAGGTGCTGGACGACTGACGCCGCTCAGCAGGGGAACAAGCTGTTGATCGACAATGTGGCGCAGCGCCCAGGCATTGGGGTCGGTTGCGCGTATCTGCCGGACAATCGCATCGCGTGATGTCACACGGGTCGGCGTCAGCGGATGAAAGGCGCGGCGTCCATCGCTGATGGCAAGCTCGATATAGAAGGGTGACGTACTGTCGCCCGCAAGTTCGGGCGCAAAGGCTACGAAACCATGCGCATGACGGTTGGGGTCGAGACCGGCATTGAAGGGCGGCTGGTTGTCGAACTCGTGGGTTACATCCGGCCGGTCATAGCGGGTCCATGTGCCGTCGACCTGTATCTCGCCGCGATGGCGGCGCAGCTTGACGCTTTCCACATGGCTGTCGGGATCGAGCAGCCAGCCAGAAACCAGAATGCCGCTGCCCTCAACGCGAAAAACATTGTCGATGCCGAGCCGCACCGGGAAGGGCAGGCCAGAGACGGTCTCGCCGCCGTCGAAGCGATTGGCTGCAGAGCGTAGCCGGAGCAGGATATCCGTCGAACTGCGCACTCGCGGCAGGATGGCGCGAATATGCCCCGGCGTCTCACGCGATCCGGCCAGCAGCCTGCGATCATAGACTTCCGTGAAGCGCCAGCCGCGTCGCCCGCGAAATAACAGGCGTTCGATATCGTTCGGTTCAACTGGCTCATTGGCGAGCAGCAAACCGGCAAAACCCGACGCTTGATCGTTGAGATCAGGGCGTGCGAAAACGCTGATCGAACATTCTGCCAGCGAAGAGTTTTTACCGCTGATGAGAAGTCGCGTGACGGCGGGCGTCAGATCCTGCGCCCAGCCCTGAACGAAGATTTCACCTTCGTCGCTGCCGCCAATCAGCTCAATGCAGCCATCGGAGCGCGCGCCGACCTGCAACAGAACGGTGATTGCGGCAAGCTTCTTGCGCCCGATAGGACCGGAAATCAGCCCTTCTACCAGTTCATCGATGACGGTTGGCAGGCTTGGCCCGGCAAGGTCGCCGATCATGGCGACGAAATCGGCGACGGGCGCAGCGCGCGATGCGAAATTATAGCGCGCCACCTTGGCCTTATGCTGGAACATCACCGTCTTGAGGATGCCGCGGCGCAAAATGCCCGTTGGCACGATGGCCACAAATCCATGAGTGCCAGCGGGAGACGGCTCTTTCAGCGGCCAGGTAACGAGGTTCACCTTGACGCTAAGCGCGGGATCGCCGTTCAGAAAGGCCGTGACCTGATCGCCGCTCGCATTGCCGATGCCGAGCACAAGCAGAAGCGTTTCCTCGACCACACAGCCGACGACCATCTCGCCTTCCATCATCATGGGCGGGCGTTCTGATAGCCGGGCAGGTTTTGCTGCCGGTTGCTGTGTGGCGGGTCTTTCGTCTTGCGTCATGGGTTTCCCCTCAGCGCATCATGAAAAGCGTCAGGATAGCGCCTGCAACGAAACCGGCCATAACGTACATGAGCATGAACAACATTTTCACGTCGCCACCGGCCCGTTTGCGCACGTCGTCCATGCGCTTTTCAAGCCCGGCGACCACACCGTCCATGCGCATGATATGCACGTCGAGTTCTGTCATGCGCTGATGCAGATCGGTGCGCAAGCCATCCACGGATGCGGTTATGTCTGCCATTTCGGCAGGTGCGGCATTGCCTGAACTATCAAGCACCGGAGCCACGCGTTGCAGCGAACGCTGGTTGACCTGCAACTGGCGTTGCGCGGCCATCAACATGTCGAGCTTGTCGAGAATGCGCGTCATCGGCGCAGCAATCAGCGCTTCAGCGGCCTGTTCGTCGGGTTTCGGTACACGCAGTTTCTGCTCATTGCCTGCCGCATTGGCTGCGACGACAACAAGTTCACCGGCGCGAGCGGCGGCGAATTGCGGCAGCATCACTTCGAAAGCGTGCAAGCCATCGCCAATGCCGTTGCGCTTCAGGTCGGGACGTTCCTTGTCCGCCGGTGCTTCCGCGATGGGCTTGTCATCGAGCAGAACGCGGATCAAAAGCCGTTCCGTGGGCGCTCCGGGATCGAACGCCCAGCCGTAAAGGCGGCCTTCCTCGATGGCGTCAACGCGTCCTTTCATGGCTTCGGTCCTCTGAGGTGCGGCGGATGCAGCCTGTGCTGCTGCCGGTTTTGCTGCCCCTTCGGTTGGAACTTTGGTCGCGATGTTCATAATTGTACCTCTTATGCTGCCTCGACACGGGCCGTACGCAATGTCCCGATCAGATCGAGATAGTGCGAAGCCGTCGTGTCGATGGTGTCCGGATGGCGTGCATTGTCGCTGAGTGACTGACGCAGCTCCGGGTTTTCCGCCATGCGGCGCATGGCTTCCGCCAGCGCCTGCGGATCATTGGGCGGAACGGTCAGGCCGTTTACGCCGTCCGTAATCATTTCAGCCATGCCGCCGATACTGGAGCAGATGACAGGGCAATCCTGTCCCTGTGCTTCCTGAATGACGAGGGGCGCATTCTCCCACCAGATCGATGGCATGATGGCGCAATCGACGGTACGGATCAGTTGCGCGATATCTTCACGCCGATAAGCGCCACGCCGTTGCACGAAAGGGGCGGTTTCAGAGAAAAGCTGGTCGATCTCGCTGACAAAGCTTTCGCTTTGAAAGGGTGCCGCGCCATGCACGCGCAATTCGAAGTCGAAGCCCTCGTTGATCAGCTGCTGCGCTGCCCGGAGCAGAACAGTCGCGCCCTTCCACGGGTTCAGATTGCCGAAATAACCGAACACAGGCTTGGTTCTTTCGCGACGTGGGGTGTCGATGGCAGGGCGTTCCGGTTGGCCGTTTGGAATGACGCTGATCAGTTCTTCCGACAGACCCCAGTCAACATAACGCTGTTTCAGGAATTCGCTTGGAGACACGAAGGCGTCAACCGCGCTCAGCAATGACTTGATGTGGCGCTCGCGCAGCACGAATTTGTCGAGCGCTATGTCCTTGAAACAGGCATGGCAGCGATCCGGGCTGGCGCCGTAGCAAAGTTCCTTGCCCGTTGTGCGCACCATCAGACCGTCATGGTGACAGATCGGGTAATAGTCATGCAACGTCAGGACGATACGGCAATCCGGCAATGTGCGGCGGACAATATGCGGAAATTCCGCACCGAGCAGCAGCAGGTGGTGAAGATGCACCACATCCGGGCGGAAATCCTTCAGTAGTTCCACAATGTCCGGCACTATGCCGTAGAGATCGACCTGGCTCATGTTGAAACGGTCGAAATGACCAGACCAGAGCAGGATTTCATCGCCGCCATTGCCGATGCTCTGAAAGCTCGTTCCCGGGCGTTCCTGACGGTGAACCTTATTGGTGGCTCCGAGGAATAATGCTTCGCAACCCGCACGCTGATAGGCACGGAACAGGTCATGCGCGAATATTTCCGTCCCGCCGGGATGCAGGGAGGGGTGATTATGGGCAGCGACGAGCACGCGTTGGGCCATCAGACAGCGCCTCCACGTGTCGCAATGAACAGATCCTGATAGTGGTCGGATGCGATCCCGCGCCAGTGGCCGAATGATTTCAGTTCCAGTGTCAGGCCGACGCCCGCAAGGGCGCGATCCAGAAAGCCATTCTCAAAGCCGACGGCCGCGAGTGGCGGCAGCTCCGGCACATACCAGCACGGGCCTGCACCGCTGCGTTCGAAACTGAGACGCGGGTCGCGTTTGCCATGGCGGTCACGCGCGGCAATGTCATCGACGACAAAGGCGGTCATGAACAGTTTGCCGCCCGGCGCCAGCACACGGGCAATTTCCCGCAGATAGACTTTGACTTCGTCAGCGGCGAGATGCGTCACCACCGACGTCATGATGACAAAGTCGACACTCTTGTCCGGAAACGGCAGGACGAGGTGATGCCCGTCGACCGCGCCACGCGGATTGTAGAGCGCATGGGCTATATCAATGTGCTGAAACTGGAAGTTCGGATAAAGCGCGCTGATGTGCTGACGGCACCAGTTCGTGCCACCAGCCACCGGATCAATGCCCGCATAACGACCCTTGGCAGGGTCGAGATACTGGGTCAGCGGAACAGCCATGCGTCCGATGCCTGATCCGATATCGAGAACGCGCGCATCCGGCTTGAGGCCGCCTTTGCGGATGAAATGGCCGAGAAACTCCGCACCAACGGCCCGGAAATCGCCGTCGCCCACAAACACGCTGTTGGGGTCGGGTGAGGGCAGGAAGCGGTTCTTCAAGACGGCGCGTGTCAGCCAGCCGATCTGTTCTTCGGGAATTGGAAGTTTGGTTTCAGGCTGTTTCAGCGCTACCACGTCGGTCAAGCGACGCTCCTTTCATATTTGGCAACGATCACATTGGACGACGGCGCGGTCTGCGCCTCATCCTCTGGCGGAGCCATCAGGTCGGTGATGTCTTCGTCCCAGCGCTGGGTGTGCATCCAGGAATTATATTGGCTGGCAAGGCCGCGCATATAATCAGCGCTACGGCGGATCGAGCGGCGCTCGAAATGATACAGCGCGACGGCAGGGTCGTAGTAAACCTGAAAGCCAAGCTGGCGGATTTTCAGGCAGAGATCACTGTCTTCATAGTCACCGATCACATAGTCTTCAGTATAACCACCGACCAGATCGAAGATGTCCTTGCGCGTTATCAGGCAGGCGCCTGTAACGCCGGGAACATCGCGTCCTACAAGGGCAGGCGCATAGCTGCCGGGCATGCCCTTGTAGTAATGATGGTTGAGCCAGACGCCGTGGCGGTCACGGGCAAAATAGAGGCCTGCGTGCTGGAGCGAGCCGTCTTCAAACAGAAGTCGGGGGCCAATAGCGCCGAGCCGCTTGTTGTCGAAGAGCGGTTGCAGCAATTCTTGCAGCCAACCGTGCTTTTCCGGCACGACGTCGGAATTCAGCATCACAATGGCCGTACCTGTTGCAACGCTTGCCCCCGCATTGCAGGCGCGGGCATAACCGCCATTGCGGTTCATGATGACAAGGCGAAACGGCAGGTCATGCAAGATATGCAGGCCACCCAGCATATGCTCGGTGTCGTCGTGTATTTCCGGCGAATCGAGAACGAAAATGAGTTCTGCATTGGCGACGATCCAGGGATCGGTTGCCAGTGATGAAAACTGGAAGCGCAGGAAATCGAGATTGCGATAAAGCGGGATGACGATCGACGCGACCGGGTTGGCGGGCGTGGTGCCGAAATCCTTGATCTCTGAAATGCGCACGGTCGCGCCCAGCTTCTTTTCCACTTCGGTCAGAGCGGGAGCGAGAATGGTCTCTAACACTTTCGGGCGTGCATGCTGTGGCGGCACGGCGCGCAAGATCCGCTTACGCTGCTCTGCCGGTTCGAATGGCTGCGCGGCAGGGACCAATGGCGCGGTTGCTCCGGATGTGAGCCGCATCTGGAAACGCGGTTGCAGAAGCGGGCCAAGGTTCTTGGCCGCAGGCAGCCACGCGACAAATCCCGTCACATCGGCCTGTGGCGCATCTTCGCGCTTGGCGATCTTGCCGGGAAATTTGTGGAAATGGGCTTTCAGTGAAATAGCACTGCCATTGGCAGGCAGATATTCGATATCGCCGAGCATCGCCGATGGATCGTGATACCAGCCACCGACGATCAACCCGTTATCCAGCGCAAGCGCAAGGTCGATTTCCGCCGCCGGGTTATGGCTTGCGGATTGTGTGATCTGGCGCACAGGAAGAGGCGAACGGCTTTGCAGGTCAATGGCTACGGCCGGGCCGCTTGGATCGAGTTTGGCGAGCTGGCTGACCAGAAATTCGCGCAGATCGGCATTGCCCTGCCATTTCGTCCACCATTTGCCGAAATCCATCGGTTCCGAGGGACCATCGGATAATTTACGGATCGCAACGCCCTTCTGTCCGGTCAGCACGAACAGGAACGATGAGGGCAGGGCTTGCGGAGATTCAACCAGAAGATGGCAGGGCTGCCACGCCTTGTGCGACTGCTGGCCGACCGTGAAGCGCGGAGGGATAACGATGACGCTTCCATTGCTGACGCCATAGATGGCTGAAATTTCGCCCAGCATCGGATCGACAGCAGTCTCCAGCAGATGATGCCCGGCAACCGGCTGGCCGCAGTTCTGGATTTCGCGCGGCTCAGGTGTCAGCGCCAGCGTGATGTCGCGAACAAGCGCTGCAAAAGTCTGATTGCGCGACAGGCGGAAAGCGCTGCGCCATGTGGTCAAAATGGTCGAAAGCAGCTTGATATGCCCCGGCAAGGTCAGGTCTGACAGCATGCGTTCGCTATCAAAGGATGCAAGCTCATTGGCCGGATAGAGAATGGACTGAACCGTGGGGCCGAGGGAGCCCGCAGAAAGCGCAAATTCAACAGGTTCGGTGCCGGTGCGCATAGCCCAGAACATGCGTGTACCGCCACTTTCCAGCGGAATGCCGACGCTCAGCAGCGGTACCGGCTGGACAGGCATTTCAAGCGCGCATTTGGTCGACTGGCGTGCCGGGCTTGGAATATCCCAGGCGATCACAGCAACGTCGGCGCAAAGACGGCAGATGGAGAGATTGTCGGGCTTGCTTTCCCTGATATCGCGCGTTCCGATATCGCTTGCTCCGGTGCCGCTTGCAATTTCCGCCGAATGGTCGAGGTTCAATGCGAATACCCTTTCATTCTTGTCGGATGCAGGAAAATCAACAAAGAGCCCGCATTCTGATCCGAAAACTGGCAGTCACTTTTCGGAATACGCTTCAAAATCAAAAACGTGCCCGGCGGGAGGCTGCCGGGCACGCCATTATTGGTTCAATCAGTGAACAGTGAAGTACTGGTCGGGATGCGACTGTACGTCGTCGGCACTGGTGTTCACGAGGGTAACGGTGTCGCCATTGCCGAGATCGACAACGACATTGCCACCAACCTGCGTGACGCGATCGGCAAGATCGTCCGCGGACGAAATGTCGAGGCCATTGATGCCCTTCTGAATCTGAAGGATATCCTCGCCAGGATTGAAGTCGAGAATGACGTCGTTTCCGCCGCCACCATTGAAGAGGAACGTATCGCTCCCGTTACCACCGATAAGGATGTCGTCACCGGCGCCGCCATCAAGGATGTCGTTACCGTTGCCGCCATACAGGATATCGTTGTGAGCGCCGCCATAGAGCAGGTCATTGCCGTTGCCGCCCTGGAGAATGTCATCTCCATTGCCGCCAAACAGCACGTCGCTGCCATTGCCGCCGCTCAGGATGTCGTTTCCTTCATTGCCGTAAAGAATGTCATTGCCATTCTCGCCGAACAGGACGTCATCGCCTGTACCGCCGAAAAGAATGTCGCTGCCATTCCCACCGAAGATGGTGTCATTGCCATCCCCTCCGAAGACGAGATCATCACCGCCATGGGCACGGATGAAATCGTCAAAGCGGGAGCCGAACAACACGTCGTCGTAGGCGCCGCCTTCTAGAGTGGCCATCTGCTTCTCCTTGTGTTCCGTTGGGTTTCACAAGCCGGAATGCTCCGACCATTATGCTCGTAGTAGTCTGATACGTATCTTAGATAAATACAACATTGGAAAATGGTATAATTATAAGAATAGCGTGTAACAATTTATTACGAAAAATTTATATTCCGATTTAGTGAACTTCTTTTGAAATTACTTTTGTATCAATAATAATTTATATTTGGATTATATTTAAGCGCAAATTGCTTCAAAATTTGAAACGTCACGTAATTGTCAAGAAAATGCCTATTTTTCAAAGCGATGACGCCGCGCATCGTTTTTAATGCGCGGCGCCTCAAAAATGCGAAAAACTGATCTTTCTTTAGGGAATACTGCGAAACGCCGTTCTCCGGCGAATGGAAATCCAAGCTTGAATCTCCCCAGAACCAGATTCAGTCAGGGAAGAAACCCAGGCAATTCCATTCTGGAACATCTTGCTTGCTGGTCGCTCGAAACTTCGAGCGACCAGGTTCTAATCTTCACGGAAGGCGCGGTTTAGGCTGTCGGTGATCGGCGAAACGATATAGTCGATCGCGCGACGTTCCTTATGCACGATGATGACTTCCGCAGGCATGCCCGGATACATACGGGCCGTTGGATTGGCGGCAAGCGAATCCGGATTTATTTCGGCACGGGCTACGAAATAGGCCGTGTTGGTCTTGTCATCGATGGTCTGGTCGGCGGCGATATAGGTCAGTTTGCCGTCGAAAGGCGCCATGGAGCGCTGATTATAGGCAGTCAGCTTGATCTGCGCATTCGACCCAACTGCGACACTGTCGATATCGTTGGGGCTGACTTTCATTTCCACCACAAGCGGCTCGTTTTCAGGAACGATATCCATGATAGCTTCGGCGGGGGAGATGACACCACCCGGTGTGCGCAGGCGAATATTGGCGATGATGCCTTCCTGTGGAGCAAGCACCTCAACGCGGCGCATCACGTCTTTCGCGGCGATGATCTGTTCTTCCGCGTCGGAAAGCTCAACCTGACTGGTGGTGATCTCACCGGCGATTTCTGATTGGAGGTCGCTTTCAATGCCGGACAGGGCGAATTCTGCGCCCGCCTTGGCCTGCTCGGCCTTGGCCTTGTCACCGGTATATTCGCCGCGATCACCCGCAAGCTGGCTTAGCCGGGTCTCGATTTCGGTCAGTTTGGATTTCTGAGCAAAGCCTTTCTCGACAAGGCTGGCGATTGCCTTGCGCTGCTCTTCGATCAATGCGATCTGGCGGTCGGTCGCAGCGATCTGTGCCGTGGAGGCCTTGGCCTGCTCGGTATATTGCTCGATGGTTTTCTGCTGAATGTCGATCTTGCTTCGCTTTTGCGTCTGTCGCTTCTCGAAGAATATCTGCTCGGCGCGAATGGCATTTTTTGCATTCTCGCCGCCTTCCTCGAATTTATCCGGGAAGGTGATTTGGTGTTCGCCAGCCTGTTCCGCTCTCAGACGCGCCAGTTTGGCGATCAGGCCGATCCGGCGGCTTTCAAGCGATTGCAGTTGCGAGCGCGCCTTGGTGGCATCGAGACGGAGAAGCGGTTGACCGACCTTGACCAGATCGCCTTCCTGCACCAGCAGCCGGTCGAGGATGCCGCCTTCCAGATGGCTGATGGTCTTGCGTTTCGAATCGACGATGACGGTTCCATTGGCAACGGCGGCACTACCAAGTTCAGCGGAATAGGCCCAGGCGAAGAAGCCGCCAAAGGCAACACCAATGGTGGCCAGTCCGGCGATGATCAGGCGGCGCAGCGGAGACTGGTTGTCTTCGCGCTCCAGATCATAAGCCCATTCTGGTTTGACGCTGCCGAAGCGGGTGAGCGCCTTGTGGTCGGATGATTCTGCACGCGGCGCGAGCAGATTCGAAACGCGGCGGGGAATGACGGATTTTCCGGTCATGAGTTCACGGCTCCTGCCTGCGGATTATTGTTGCCCGGCGTCAGCGACGCCACAACGTCGGTGCGCGGACCGAATTGCGTGATGCGGCCGTTTTCAAGCACCAGCAGCTTGTCGGCAACCTGCATGATAGTTGGGCGATGTGCGATCATGATGACGATGGCGCCATCATCGCGTGCGTGTTCGATGGCGCGCATCAGGGCGCGTTCGCCGATGGCATCGAGATTGGAATTGGGTTCGTCGAGTACGATCAGGCGCGGGCGATTATAGAGGCAGCGCGCAAGCCCGATGCGCTGGCGCTGGCCGCCCGAAAGCGTCAGCCGTCCGTCGCCGACCGGTGTGTCGTAACCGAGCGGCATGCGCCCGATCATTTCATGCACGTCGGCAAGGCGCGCCGCTTCCAGCACGCGGTGCGGATCGCTGTCGCCCATGCGCGCAATATTGTCCTTGATAGTCCCGTCGAGCAGCGAGACCGACTGCGGCAGGTAACCGGCGATTTCACCAAACGAGCCGCGCTCCCAGAGATAGACATTATTGCCGTCGAGGAAGACGCCGCCTGAGGTGGGCTTGACGATGCCGATCAGCAGGCGCGCAAGCGTGGATTTACCTGCCGCCGAGGGGCCGACAACGCCGAGCACTTCACCGGGCGAAATCGAGAAGGAAATGCCCTTGATGATTGGAACTTCCACGCCGGGAGCAGCATAAATCAGCTTGTCGATAACCAGATCGCCATTGGGGCGCGGGGTCGGCATGGTCTGGCGCACGGCAAGGTTTTCGGACAGCAGAGACTGAACACGCTTCCAGCTCGCTATCGCGCTGACCCATTGACGCCAGTTCTCCACGATGCGGTCGAATGGCATCAGCAGGCGACCGATGATGATACTGGTCGCGATCATCGCGCCGGGCGAGATTTCCTGCTGCATGGCAAGCAGCGTACCGATGCCGAGCGATGCAATCTGGATGATAAAACGCGCCGTGCGCGCAATAGACGACAGGGCTTTGACGCGGGTGCCGCCAAGGTCGAGAACCTCAAGCGCCTGCATCTGCACGGTGCGCCAGCGACGGGCGAGGGCAGGCAGCATGCCCATGGCTTCGATGACTTCGGCATGGCGCAGGCTGCTGCCGATTTTGGTCACCGCTTCGATATTGGCCTGATTGGCTTCCTGAATGAGATTGCGGGTCAGGAGGTCGGTCAACAGGCCGCAGGCAACCAGAATGACGACCGCAATGACGCCGATAACACCGAGCATCGGATGCAGCAGAAATAATACGCCGAGAAAGATCGGCGACCATGCCGCATCAAGCGGCGCATTGATGGCGGGTGAGGTCAGAAAGCCGCGCAGTTCTGTCAGGTCGCGCAGGGTCTGCGTCGCTTTCGGCAGCCCCTGATCGACCGAGGCCTGAACGGCGGCGGTCAACACGGCCAGGTTAAGACGGCGCACCAGCGCGGTGCCCATGGCCTGAAATGATAGCGCCCGGATGAACTCCAGAACGCCGAAAACAATCATCGCTCCGACAGCGAGAATCGTCAGCATGGTCAGCGTGTCGAGACTGCGGCTGTTCAGGACGCGGTCATGAACCTGCAACATGTAGAGCGGTACGGTCAGTTGTAGCAAATTGATACAGGCACTCAAAAGCACCGCATAAAGCAGTCCCGACAGGAAGACGCGCCGGGCCCTGTAAATTAGGCTTTTCGGCGAAATCCCCACTTCATCGGTGGCTTTTTTGCCGGCGGGGCTCTTGCCATTTAGGTTCTTTTGGCCAGTATCGTTCATACGCGGTCTGCCTTGGTATGGTCACAGGTCGTGGATATCCCTAAAGAGAGTCACCCATCTATCAGTATTATTCAAGTAATACCGCTTAGAATGTGACGGAAAAAAGTTATTACGGCGGGGAAATGCGAAAGGAGACAAGAAAATCTAATTGAAAATTTCTTCAAAATTTGAAGTAAAATTGAAAATGGAGAGTAAAAGATGCAAAAACTTCTGCACGAGGGAGTGGAAGTCGAAACATCAATTGACGGATACTCATCCGTTGATTTTCCTGAAGTAACCGCCGAGAAACAGGAACGCAGAAACCCGGTCCATACAGTCGTAGTTACTCATTTCGAACTGGCCCGGATGATTGAACGAGTGAACCGCCGCTTTGTGAGCCTCCTGAAGACGGAGCTGACCAAGTTGGGGGTAGAGGACATTGGCCCGGCACAGACGCTTGTTCTGATGGCGATTGGCGATGTCGAGCTCACTGTGGGTGAACTACTGGATCGCGGGCACTATGTCGGGTCCAACATTTCCTATTATTTAAAACAGCTTACCGATGGCGGTTATGTTGATCGTGTTGCCTCGCAGCGAGACAAGCGGTCGGCACGCATTCGTCTGACAGACAAGGGCGAACGCCTTTGTCTGAACCTGAGAAACGCCAGCAGGGACTATCATCATATCCTTGCTCGCGATGACGATGATCTTCGAAATCTCGAAATCGCATACCAGACTTTACACAGGCTGGAATTGCTGTGGGGCAACGCCGCACGGTACGGCATTTGATGTTGATCGACGAATATCGACCAAAAAACCTACACGTTTTGTGACATGCATATAGCTTTTGTGCACAGACGTGGATTTGGGCAGTTCGCTGCTTTGGCCGGGCATCTGGCTGAAAGCGGACATGATGTAAGCCTGATTTGCGAGACGGTGGACCGTCGCCTCCCTGCGGTCCGTGTCATTCGCCACAGAGTTGAATCTGGTCCTCGCACCGATGGTGCGATGGCCAGATATCTCGAGGTTCCGGATCATCATACCCGGATCGGTTACCGTGTCGCCGAAACGCTTGAATCGATGGCGCGGCACGGTCAACCGCCGGACATAGTCATAGGTCATATCGGCTGGGGCAGCATGATGTTCGTCAAGGACGTGCTGCCCTCGACGCCGGCGCTTGGCTATTGCGAATTTTTCTATCGGGCGCATGGTGCGGATGTCGGCTTTGCGCCCGATGACAAGCCTGATGTTGAGATGCGTAAGCGACTGCGGCTTAGAAATATGGCGCAGCTCGTAACGCTCGAAAGCATGGATGGCGGTTTTAGTCCAACACACTGGCAGAAGAGCCTTTATCCGAAGGCGGCGCAGAATCGCATCGCCGTCGTGCATGAGGGCGTCGACACGAAGGTTTTCTATCCGGACCGTCACGCATCCTTACAGCTGCCGGATGGTCGTGTTTTGAAGGCTGGAGAATCGCGCGTGATCACCTTTGTGGCGCGCGATCTCGAACCCTATCGGGGCTTTCCGCAAGTGCTGGAAACGGCGGCGAAAGTCATCCGCCAGAACAAGGATGCCATCTTCGTCTTCGTCGGCGGAGACGGTGTCAGTTATGGCACGCCTCCACCCGGTGGCGGGTCCTGGCGGGAGCATCTTTTGCGCGATCACGAGCTGCCGCCCGACAGGGTGGTGTTTCTGGGCTCCATCCCGCATGCGGATTTGCGCAAGCTTTACCAGATATCGACGGCGCATATCTATCTGACCTATCCGTTCGTGCTGTCCTGGTCGGTGATCGAGGCAATGGCGTGCGGCGCGCTGATCATCGGCTCCGACACGCCGCCAGTGCGCGAGGTGATCCGCGCCGGTCAGAACGGCCTGCTTGTTCCATTTTATGACACGGATGTGCTGGCTCAAACGGTGCTGGACGTTCTCGCCGACCCCGATGCCTGCCTCCAGATGCGGGCGGCGGCGCGGCGAACCATCGAAAATCGCTTTCGGTTGTCGGAATGTTTACGTCAGCAAAAAACGTTGATCGATGCAGTATTGAATGTCCGATGAGCAGTATGTGGCGACAATCGGGCATTCAAGTGCCTGTATTATAATATAATAGCCCGCAATTCTGCGTGTTTACGAGGTATAGTGAATATATCTGCATATTGTTTCAAATTTTGAATTAAACCATTTTCAATTATTCGCAATATTATCATATAGTTGACGCTATATCACTGTTGACAATACATGGTCTGTATTTTCTCATTGTACTTGTAGGCCGAACCTCCCAATCGGCCATCAGACAATGGACGATTATGTTGAGCACACCACTTCCTGCGATCTCGGGGCGGAAGAACCGCCGCTATGCCATTGCTTCGATGCGTGATCGTGAAGCGCTGGAAGCGACTTCTCTGGGCGACGTGACTGCTTTCGTTGAAGGCGACGGCAAGCGTCTGCGTCTGGCGAATACATTTCCGCTCATTGCGGTAGCCGCTTCTGATGAAGGCGCACACGAACTGAACACGATCCTGCAGCAGCTTTATCGCATGCGCACCATACCGGAAGTGCCGGTCGTGCGCGTTGATGAGGCCGGGCCGGAAACCGTGCCCATGCTGGTGACCCAGTTGCTGGAAAGCAGTCTGGACCGCCTTGTCGGGCATGTCAGCAAGGTGCACGCGGAACTTGCCATGCTGCGCCGCGAACGCGAAACGATGTTCGAAAATTATCGCGCCATCGAAGATGCCTTTCATGCGCGCAATTGGGATTCGTCGACCGAGATATTCAGCCACGCGCCTTTGGTGGACCCGAAGGATGAAGGCTTTGCGCGCCTGCTGCGCGAATCTGAAATCGAGCAGCTTTTTCCGGTTTCGAGCTATGCCGTGTCGGGCTTTGCGCTGCATTTCCGCGATCTGCCCGCCAACCGCAATGGTCAGCTGATTGTCACGCTGGATTATCTCGAAAATGGCGAGGGCATTGCCGAATGGCTGGTGCCTTATGGCACGCTGCATTCGGAGTGGAATTTCTTCTCGCTCCCAAAAGCCTGCGACGGCAGCCATCGCACCTTGCGGCTGCGTATTTCGGCGACGGGCGGTGTTCCGCCGGAATTGTCGCTGGGCAATGTGATCGCCAATGAGCGCTACGCTGCGCGTGCCCGCATTCCGCACGCCGATCTCGACATGCGCCCGCTGGCACTGAGAATCTTTACCGGTCTGCCGGGCGTGCGTCCGGCATCGCTGCCAAATGCCATCGTGCCGACCTCGATGATTAACGGTCGCAAGGTGGATGATTATCGTCTGCCGATAGAGCTGCTGCGCAACGTCACCAATGTGTCGGTAACGCCGCTCACGCCGGATTTCCCGACGGTTCGTTTTCTGGAGCATGAAGACGCCATCGGTTGCCACCCGCTTGAAGAGGGCATCACCGCGGCGGCTATCCGCCGCGTGGTTGCACCGGGAACCGTGCGGATTTCAGCCCGTGCTGTGATTGATCATCCGGAAGGCCAGCCCTGTGCGGTCGGTCTGCTGCTTGTCAATCTGGCGTCCGATGCGCAGGAAGAAATCGGCGCGCTGGCTTCCATGGACAGGCGACGTTCGCAGGTTCTGTTCAGCGGCTGGTCGGAAGTGGCGCCCAATCGCCCCATCGACATCAACTTCATGCTCGAAGAGCCAATCGACCGTACCATGGATCTGGTTGTGTTGAGCAGGGCCGCCGGAGAGTCAGTCGATTTCTCCTGGTTGAAAGTGTTCAACTTCCGCCTCGTCAAGCATGTCGAAACCAGTCCCGCCCAAGAGGGACTGAAAGAGGCCGCGAATGTACGATAGATCGAAGGATTTGATCGTCGTCGCCATGCCGCTCTACGGACATGCGGCGCTGGCGCTTGAAGCGCTGGAATCGATCCTCACATCGCAGACCGTGTTCCGCACGCAGATCGTGGTGTCGGTGGACGGTGATCCGCGACGCGAAGTGTTCGACAGCCTGGCGCTCTATTCCGCAGCGCATCCGAATATCCATGTGATCTTCGGCGAAAATGCAGGGCCGGGCGGGGCGCGTAACCGCGCTGTCGATTATATTCTCGAAGAGATGCCGGACGTGAAAGCGGTCTACTTTGTCGATGCCGACAACCGTGTGCAGCCGCACACCATCGATACGCTTTATCGTAAGCTTCTCGCGTCGAATGCGGGCTGGGTCTACACGAATATCGACACGTTCTCGGTTAACTGGCGCGCCCATTATGGCGACAGCTATTCGCGTCTCATCCACTGTATCACGGACAATATTTGCGATACCGGCTCGATGATTTCAGCGGATGTATTCCGCAGCGGTGTCCGCTTCGATGATGACCGCCAGAACGGTTTTGAAGACTGGGAATTCTGGCTTTCAGCCATTGAAGCTGGCTTTGTCGGTACGCCGTGCCATGACACCGGCTTCGAATATCGTCTGCGTGCTGAAAGCCGCTTCAAGGAAGCCAATCGCGACCGTTCCGGTTCGATCAACTTTCTGCGCAAGCGACATAAGGCGCTGTTCCGTCGCCCGACATTGGTCGGTTTCGAGCACGAGGAATGCCCGCGCTATGGCGTCATTCGCGCAGGCGAGGGGACGGTCAGTTTCTTCACTGACCCGAGCCTTGGCGCGACTGATCTCAAGTTTGACGATGCGATCCGGGCGTTCTGGGGCAGTGTGTCGGAACCCGACAATTTCCACTTCCCGCCCTTTCTCGCTTCATCCAACACCGAGACCCTGAAATTGCTGGCGCGCTCGCGTCTGTTCCCGAACATTCTGTCGCGACTGGAAAAGCTCTCTGAGCAGGCCAACATCGTTTTCGTAGAACTGACGAATGTTGAAAACGAGCGGCGGATTGATACCGAAATCATGCCGTCCGGCACACGGCAACCGCATGCCGATCTGATTTTCGTGTCGACCCGGCTGATCCGCGAGATCATCGAAAACGATGCGCTCAATTGGTTCGCATCGCTGGGCACACAGCAATTGTGGCCCACATCGGCGCGCATGAAAGTGCGCTTTCCGTTCCCGCGGGTACGCCAGCGTCGCGCCTTGTCGCGACCGGAGCAATCCATGCTGAATCTGGTCACGTCGATCGCCACAAGCCCGCTGAAGCAGAGCGCGGCCATGCGCTGGACGTGGCGTCCGCGCCGCTTGCCCGCTTTGTCGGAAATGTATCAGGTGCTGCGCGACGAGCTTGGTGGTGGGCCTGTCCTGCCGCTCGCACATAATACCGCGAAGAAAAAAACGGCTGCCGTTCTGGTGCCGAATGCATCGTTTGGCGGCGCGGAAAAGGTGGCCTATGCCGCAGGTCGTGAACTGAAGAATCAGGGTTTTGAAACCCATCTCTTTGTTCTCGGCAATGAACGTATGGATGTGCTGGACGAGTTCGACCAGTCCTTTGATTATCTCCATTTCTGGAAGGATGGCATTCCGGCCTGGGGCGATACAAATCGCTTCCTTGGGCAGGATTTCATCACCGAGGATCATCCGCTCGACTGGAGCATATTGCGCGGTCAGCTTTCGGGCTTCGATCTCGTCGTGAACAACCACGTCATGGCGGCGCATCCGCTTATGGGCAAGCTGCGATCCGAAGGAACGCGCACGGCCTGTTATCTCCATGTGGTGGACGAAACGGTCTTCCGCCGTCAGGCTGGACAACCCTATGCAGCCATCGCTTTCGAACATGCCTATGATGCGTTTCTCACCTGTTCAGATCAGCTGAAAATCTATCTGCACAGTTTTGGCGTACCGTTCGAGAAAGTCTTCTCGGTGCCGAACGGAGCAAGCTTCTCCATCGATGCAAAGCAGCGCGCGCAGGTGACGGCTGCCCGCAAGGAAGGCCGAAAAGGCCGACCAATGCGCATCCTTTATATGGGCCGCCTCGACCGCCAGAAAGGCATCGACCGGCTGCATGACGCGATCATGAAGCTCAGAGAGCAGGGTATCTCCTTCGATGCGCAGGCGATTGGTGGGGAGATTCTCTCTGATGATCCGAGCGCATCCTGGTTGACGAAGCTGCAGGAAGCAGGTGTCCGTGTGTCGCCCCCGGTCTTTGACGGCAAGGATATCGCGAACCATCTTGCCTGGGCCGATGTGCTTTTGATGCCTTCTCGTTGGGAAGGTGCGCCATTGATGATTGCCGAAGCACAGCAGCTTGGCTGTGTGCCGGTGGCAACAGCGGTTGGTGCGGTTGATGAACTTATCAATCATGGCCGCGACGGCATCCTGATCCGCAATGGCAATGATGCACAGATCGTTGCCGACATGACGCGCATCCTGACCATTCTTGCGCAGGACAATGATGCGCTGATGCGCACGGCTGAAGGCGCTCTTGCCTCGGCAGCGCACCGCACATGGAGCGCAGCATTCTCCGACTTCACGGATTGGGCCAATGAAATCAGCCCTGTCTATCCGAAATCCCGGTCTTCCCAGCCGGACGTTGCAGACGATGCCAGCGCGATTGCCGTTCTCCCCGGCCGCGCAGTTGCCTGATTATACCAGAAAGGTCGACCTATGAGCCGCCCAGCCAACCCACGAATTCTAGTCACGGGCATCCCAAGCCATTTGACCCGCCTTATCCAGCGCGCGGAAAAAGCGCAGGTTTATTATTCGGAAAAACAACGCGTACCGGAATCCAAGGAAAACTTTATCCAGGAACTGAAGAACATCAGTAATACGGGTAATTATCTGATCGGAGAGGGCGCAATGACTGCCCTTCTGCCATCAGCAAAGCATATTCCGTTCTGGCATCTCTATAACTGCGTCAATAATGGTGCGGGTCTGGAAGAGATCAACAAGGAATTCGACATCTGCGTGTTTACCTGCGCCAATCTTCTGCGCAAGGGCCTGTCTGCGGATGCGGAAGCTCTGGTTTTGTCCAAACTGGACATGCCGGTGGTGATGCTCGGCATCGGCATCCAGAACCGCCCGGATATTGAAGGCGAAGACGGTCTGCCGGCCGGTACGAAGAAGCTTCTGGACGTGCTTAAATCCCGTGAGCATTATTTCCTCACGCGCGGCGAAAACGCTGCCGGTTATCTGCGTGATCAGGGCTTTTCCTATGTCCGCCCGGTTGGCTGCCCTTCGCTCTATTTCCGTCCCGACAATATGCGCAAGGCGATCAGCCGCCTGCCGGATGTGAAGGTGGGCGAGGGCCGCACCGTCTTTACCGGCTATATGGGCGCCGAGCTGGAAACCATCGGCGACATGAATGCGCTGAGCTCCGATGATGGACGCTCGGCCTATGTCGTGCAGGATGAGCTTCTGCATTTCGACATGCAGCTTGAGCCTGACACCAATGGTCGCGCCTACGATTCAACGACGGGCGAGCTGGTCGGGCCGCTCACCTATAAAGGATCCGGCGATCTCAAGAAGAAGATCAGCGTTCACGCTTTTCTCGACACCAATCAATGGCGCGCCTGGTGCTCGACCATGGATTTCTCCTTCGGTCGCCGCTTCCACGGCAATGTCATTTCCATGCAGGCCGGTGTGCCGAGCCTGATGGTGGCCGTCGATGATCGCATGCGCGAAATGCTGAATTTCTCCGGTCTGCCAAAGATCGACGCCCGCGATCTCAACGCCGCCAACGACCGGCGCGCATTTGTGAGCGATCATATTGCGGCGATGAACATCCCCGACGTGATCGAAAAATATTCGGACCGCGAACGCAATTTCCGAAGCGCCCTTTCAGAAATCGGCATTGGATAACTCCCGATCCAAGAAGCCCTCTCATAACTCCAGCGAAGATGGATCATCATGCGCATAATGATTACCGGCATTCCGTCATATTTGATGCGGACCGTCGAAAGCGTTTCCGGGGCGAGCGTGAAGCATCGCCCCTATTTCGAACCTATCCGCACGAAGAAGGATGTGATCGATCAGGTCAAGAAGATTGCCAATACGGGCAATTATCTCATCGGCGAGGGCGCTGCCAACGCCGTGCGCGGCCACGACGTGACCTATGTTCCGTTCTGGCATCTCGCCAACAGCCTCAATTCGCCGGACACCTATGCGAAGCTCAATGAGAGCTTTGATCTGTGCCTATTCGCCTCGGCCAATCTCTTGCGTCCGGGCTATGCGGCAACGACTGAATCCTTCGTCTTCGAAAAGCTGAACATGCCGATTGTCGTCATGGGCATCGGCATTCAGAAAAAGGAAAATCTGAAGGAAGAGCTGCCGGAAGGCACACGCCGCTTCCTTGAAATTCTGCGCCGCAAGGAGAGCTTCTTCCTGACGCGTGGTCATTTCACGGCGGAATTCCTCAAGGATGCGGGCATGAAATATGTCCGTCCGACCGGCTGTCCATCGCTCTATTACGCGCCGGATCAGATGAAACGCTCGCTGAGCCGTCTTGCCGATCCAAGCCTCGCTGACGCGCAGAAAATCTCCTTCGGCGGCTATCTGGGCAGCGTTGCCGATACGATTGTGGATGCGCATGCACTGCTCGAAAAGGACAGTGTCGCAAGCTATGTCATTCAGGACGAAGTGATCGTCTACAATATGAACATGGCCGGCGAAGACCATTCCGAAGCCTATGATCAGGCGGCAAGCCGTATCACTGCACCCGTCGATTACAAGCATATGGAAAAATGGCAGCGCAAGAACGAGTTGCTGGTGTTCTTCGATACGCACAAATGGCGAAGCTGGATTTCCAGTCAGGATTTCGGCCTGAGCCGCCGCTTCCACGGCACGATTATCGGCATGCAGTCCGGCATTCCGGGGCTGATGATCGCCGTTGATGATCGTATGCGTGAAATGCTGGGCTTTGTCGGCTTTCCGCATATCGATGCCAGCGTCTGGAATCGTGAACCGCAGAAGAAGGCTTTTCTGCGCGACTTCCTTTCGAAGATAGACGTACCTGCCGCTATCAATCGCTATTCGGAATGCGAAGCCAATTTCAACGGCGCGTTGAAGGATATCGGCATACGATGAAACTGACGGTCATGAGCACCGGGGGCAGGAAACGGGCAATCGCAGCGCTTTTGGGTGTTGTCCTGCTTGGCATAATGCCGAACGGTGCTCTGGCCGATACGCGTTTCGGCGTCAACCGGGTCAACATGGCCTGGTTGCCCGCCGCAGAGCGCGAACAGATTTTCGACCAGATGGTGAAGAATGGCGTCGTCGCTGTGCGGCTTTCACTGACGCGGCCCATCGAACAGAGCATCGATGCGGTGCGGGTTGCGCATGAAAAGAAGCTGGCCGTCTTGCTGGAAGTCTCGCTGAACAATGTGGATTTTTATCCGGAAGGCACCAAGCCCCGTTCAGGGCGAGGCCGGATCTGGGACATGTACCGGCTATCGGACATTGATCCGAAACGTTTCCAGACAGCGATTGGTGATGCGCTTCAAAAGATCGATGCGCTTGGCGTGAAGCTGATCGGCGTCGAAACCGGCAATGAAATCAACTGGGGTGCCTATAATGGCGATCTGGCTATTTTGCCGAGCGAAAAGACGAAGACTGCTCGCTCGTTGAGTGAAATGGGAGAACTGCCCCTCGTGGAGAAGGGCGCGGAGAAATATGTCGAATTGCTGCGCGCTGTTCGTACTGAACTGGCGAAGACCAAGCTCAACGCAAACGCCAAGGTGGTTTCGGCGGGGCTGTCGGACATCCCCTTTGCCGATGCGGATCGGCGCGGGATCGATACGGTCGATCCGGAAGCCTTCACCGATCTTCTGAAAAAACATGGTCTCGATACCGTGGCTGATGGCTATGGCATCCACATTTATCCCGGTAGCAGCGGGACGCGTGCCGCGCGCGCCAAACATGTCAACAAGGCGCTTTCTTTCTGCGGCGGTGCCGATGGAAAGCCATGCTGGATTACCGAATGGGGCTTTGCCAACAAATCCAAGGCCTGCCCGGCAGATGACAATAATCGCCAGCAACTGGTCGAGAAGGCGCGGGAACGCTTCCGTCAGATGATGGATAGCGGCCAGATCGCGGCCGCTTATTATTTCGATTGGGATGAGGGAACTTACGGCGTCTGGCGTTGCGGGGCTCTGACCCCGGCAGGCCAGGCCGCAACGGTGACGAAATGAAACTCAAGACTGTAATCATTGGCGGTTCCAACACCGTCATGCTGCCCGGCTATCTGCCGACCCTGCTTTCGACCATGGCGCGTCGCGGGGTGGAGCTGGATATCGTGGCCGATCTCGCTGTCGGTGGTACGACGAGCGCATTCGGGCTCTACCAGCTGAAGATTTTCGAGCAGCTTGAAGACTGCGAATTGCTGCTGATCGAATATGCGATCAATGATGCGTTCGTTTATGGCGACGAGCGCAGGCCCTTCCGGCATTGGGCGCGGTTCTATGAGGGGATCATTCGCTACGCGCTGGAGCGTAATCCAAATCTGCGGATCGCAACGCTTGTTTTCGGCGCGCGCAACGGGTCGTTCCTGAACTCGGTTCCGTCCATCGACGCGGGCATCAATTATATCTCGCAATGGTATGGCACGATCTGCGCCGATGTTTCGCGCATGCTGATGCAGCAATATGGCCGCGATGCCGTGACCAACCCGTCTTTCTATCTCGATCAGGGGCATTATGCGCGTCCTATCAGTACAACTATCGTTGCCAATCTGATTGCCGATGTGCTGGAACCGGCGCTGTCCACCGCCCATCGCCCGAAGGCGCTTCCCTTTGCCATCGATCCTGACCACTTCGCCAATGCGCGCGCGCTCAGCGGTGTGCAGCTATGCAAGCGGCTGGGACGGACGCCGGTGGAATATAGCAATCGTCGCTTTTCGATTTCGGCAATTGACCTTGGCACTGACCGAATGCGCTTTGAGGTTGATAATGGCCAGTTGCTGGCGGTTGGCTATGTCTGTGATCCACGCACGTCACCGCTTGATGTGCGCATCGGCGATGAGTTGCACCGCGCTGCCATGATGAAAGGCGGCGTGCGTGATGGAACGTACAAGTTCCTCGCCTCAATGCTTAGCTTCGAGTTTCTCTATGGTGCCAGTCTGCTTGATGCGCGGGGCAACGTGGCGTTGACGCTTTCCAGTGCGGATAGCGATGTGGAACACAAGCTGCACGTTCCGAAAGACAGTGTTCGTCAGGATGAACTGCCAGCTGAACCGGTTTTGCCGATCTCCGGCATATTGTTTTCCGGCAATCTGAAGGTCATGTCGCTGGAAAAGAAAGCCGTGATGAGCGAGCCCATTTCGGAAGCCGCGCAATAGACATTACTCAACGAAAATCTTGACGCTTGCCGCACGGCCTGCGGCATCGATGACGGTCAGGGTTGAATAGCCCGTACCGTCCGGTTGCCAGGTGGCGGTGCGGCGGCGTTCAGATTCTGCGACGGGCTTGCCGTTGGCGAGCCATCGAAACGGTGCGCGGCCACCCTGCAATTTTAGCACGAGCGGCGAGGCGGTTTCAGTTAGCGCCTTCAAGTCCACATGTGCGCCATCCGGCGGAAAGATAATGCGCGGTGCGGGTTCCGTGGATGCCTTCAACACCGGGAGCGGATCGCTGGCCGATGAAAAACGCGTTTGCGTTACCGGCAGGTCGGCACGTGCTGTTCGGAATGCTCCGGCTGGCGCGCGCGGCAATGGCACTGAGACCACGCCCGACTTGACGAATGCATCGAACAGGATCGGTGCGGCAGATGCATAACCGGCAAGGCCCGGCACGGAGCCGCCATCGGCGCGTCCAACCCAGACGCCGAGAACATAACGTCCGTCATAGCCGACAGACCACGCATCGCGATATCCATAGGATGTGCCGGTCTTGTAGGCGAGGCCGCGGCGCGGTGCACCTTGTGGCGGCACGACACCTGCCAGAATATCTCCGATCTGCCATGACGCCTGTTCGGTGAGAATGGGGCCGGAGGGTTGTGTCGGCTCAGCCGTTTCGGTTCCGTCACGCAAGGCGGCGCCACGTCCGCCATTGGCAAGCCCGGTATAAAGCTGCACCAGATCGCGCAGGCTGATCCCGGCGCCGCCGAGCCCGATAGCGAGACCGGGCGCTTCGTTCTTCGGCAGTTGCAGATTGATGCCCGCCTGCCGGAACCGCGTGGTCAAACGGGCAGGACCAATGGCGTCCAACAGGCTGACAGTTGGGACATTCAGCGACATTTGCAGCGCTTGTCGGATGCTGACATCGCCCTGATAGCTCATATCGAAATTGCGCGGTCGATAACCGGCAAAGTCCTGCGGGCGGTCTTCGATAATGGTTTCCTGCGCGATCATGCCCTGTTCGAAGGCAAGCCCATAGATAAACGGCTTGAGCGTCGATCCGGGTGAACGCACGGCACGCGTCATGTCGATCCAGCCTTGCCGTCTGCCATCGAAATAATTCGCCGATCCCACTTCGCCGAGAATATTGCCGTTGCGGCTATCGGCCAGCACCATCGCCACCGACACTTTCGGTCCCAGTTTTGATGCGGCTTCTCGGGCCGAAGCTTCAAGCCCACGCTGGACGGATTTCTTCAAGGTCAGCTTGTGTCGCGCTTCGGTCGGTGCTTTTTTGAGCGCCAGATCAGCAAAGTGAGCAGCAAGTGCTGGCAGAGCATGACGGGTGGCGGAGATTGTCTCACGTTTGCCCCGTTCGGCTTCGTCGGTGGTCAGGACATCGGCCTGAACCATTCGCGTCAAAACGCGATCACGCGCTGCGCGTGCAGTGCTCGCGGCGCGGTCCGGGCGGCGACGTTCTGGCAATTGCGGCAAAGCGACCAACATTGCGGCTTCTGATGTGCTGAGCCTCAGTGGTTCCTTGCCGAAATAGGCAAGCGATGCCGAGCGCACGCCTTCCAGATTGCCGCCATAGGGGGCGAGCGTCAGATAGCGCTCCAATATCTGGTCTTTACTCAGACGGCGCTCAATCTGCACGGCACGGGCAAGCTGACGGAATTTGGAGCCGAAGCTGCGGCTTTCGCGTGGTTCTATCAGCCGGGCGAGCTGCATCGAGAGGGTAGAGCCACCAGACACAATACGCTGGTTACCAGCAAGCTGCACCGCTGCACGCGCTAAGGCCCAAAGATCGATACCGCTGTGATCGTAGAAACGCTTATCCTCATAGGCGATCAGCATTTTCACGAATTTCGGATCGACATCTTCAATGCGCGTGTTGAGACGCCAATAGCCGTCTGGTGTCGCATAAGCGCGCAACAATTCGCCATCGCGATCCATCACTTCCGTGGATATCGTCAGACGTTCAGGCAAGGGAGGAGGAAAAGCGCGGTCAAGCCAGTCAAGGCTGACCGTCGCAAGAGCGGCGATGCCGAGAAGTGCGGCACCGCCAATCGCTATTTTCCATCGCCGTTTCATGTGTTGATCGTGGCCCCACCGAAAAGGTTACGGCGCAGCAACCTCCATCATTCCGGTTGCCGTGCGGGCGGAATATTGCGGACGATACATGTCTTCCACCGTGGCTGCCGGATGGGTGTAAAGCCCTGGTGTTACCGCGCGCACGACATAAGCAAGCACGATCTGTTTTTTCTCGCCTGCCGAACGGTCGAATGCTGCGACAAAACGATCATCACGGAATTCGAGATGCGCAGCCTCTGTGCTTTCGAGCCAAGGGAAATTGCCGAGATCGGCACTGGAAACCAGACCTGGATTGTCGATCTCCAGACCCGCAGGCAGAAGATCGGTGACCAGCAGACGCGACTGCCATTGTTGCAGATCGTCGATCTTCAACACCACCACAAAACGCTCGTTCTGGTTGATGCCCGTGATGTTGGCTTCCTGTCCGTCGAGCGTGTAATAGGCGCGCTCAATGTTGAAGCCTTCGCCACCGGCGGGCAGCGATTGTGCGGGCGGTGCAACGGCTGTCACCACGGCATCCACGGCATCACTGCCGCGGTTCGTCACGACAAGCGGCTGGGCTTCGAGCGCATTGCCGTTGACCCGTTCGGAGAAAGCACCTTCATGGGCGGTGCCGTTGATGTCGAGATTGATCGCCGCATTGTTCTCCTTGAGACCACGGGCGGCAAGCAGCATCCAGGCCTGATCCTGTGTGCTGAGATATTTCGTCTGATCGCGCTCGTAACCAACCAGCGTGACGAGCGAAGGCAGCACTTTCGGTGCAGGCTTGCTTTCTGCCGCAAGCGCCAGCATGGCCGCACCATCACGCAGCCGCGAACCATAATCGGAGCGATTATAGTCGTATGCTGTGTTGGTGCTTGCGCGGTTGAGAGCGACGTTGAACACCCGGTCTGAACGCTGTTGGTCGCCATAAAGCGCCAGACCTGCGGCCAGTTGGGCAATCGCCATCGGGCTTGTGAAGTTATCGAGCTGGGTATCCGCGTAATAACGCAGATCACCGACCGAGGCCTTCTTGTTGCGCGCCAGCACATAGAGCGAGTAGGCGATCTCGTTGCCGCGATCCTTGGCGTCGATCGTGTAGCCGAGCGCATTTTGCAGATTGGACAGGGCCGAGAGCAGGGCCTCCTGTGGAACCACATAGCCCTTTTCGCGGGCACGGGTGAGGAAGTCGGTGACATAGGCATCAAGCCACAGATCACCGGAACCTGGTCCCCACAGGCCGAACGAGCCGGACGAGGACTGATAGCTCAGCACACGATAGATAGCGTCCTGCACACGCTTCTTGAGTTCATCCTGATCGCCAAGTCCGGCGCTTGCTTCGGAGCCTGCCGCCATTTCGCTCAAGTAAAGCAGGGGCAGGGCGCGGCTCGTCGTCTGCTCGGCGCAACCATATGGATAGCGGTCGAGCGCCATCAGAAGCGACGGCACGTCGAACGCCGCGCTGCGGGTGATACCGACGCTGACAAAAGCACCGTCGAGCAGGCTTTCCGAGAGCAGGCCGCCATCGATCTTGAGGCTACCGCCATTGGCCGGAAGGCTGACCACCTGACGTGTCGTGACTGGCAGATCAACCGGGCGCACCGGTAGTGACAGATTCTGTTCGATGGACAGCCCGGCATCATTTGCAAGGCGTATCGTAATATTGCCCTGTCCCGTTTTCTGCGCGTTGAGCGGCACAGCGACGGATTGGCGTTTGCCACCGGCAAGCGCTAGCGTGTCAGGATAAGAGCCGATTTCCGTGCCGAGATTATCGCTGGTTTCGACACTCAGACGATAATTTCCGTCAGGCGCGTCCGTATTGGCGATATCGAGGCGCAGTGTCGCCTGATCTCCCGGCGCCATGAAGCGCGGCAGGCCAGCCGTAATGACAACCGGATCGCGCACGATCACATCGCTGGATGCGTGACCAACGGCCTTGCTTGTCCATGCCACGGCCATAACGCGGGCGGTTCCGTTGAACTGCGGGATATCGAAATCAACATTTGCCTTGCCATCGCTATCCAGCTCGACAGGGCCGGAGAAGAGTGCAACAAGCTTTTCGGTCGGCGGGCTGCCTTCCGCAGCCATGTTGCCGCCGTCACCGCCGGTGCGCAGCTTGCCGGTGGTGCCAAGCGAACCATCGATAAGGCGTCCATACATGTCGCGCAGTTCAAGGCCGAGCTGGCGCTGGCCAAAGAACCAGTTTTCCGGGTTCGGAGCCTGATAACGTGTCAGGTTCAGTATGCCGACATCGACAGCGGCAACCATGACATAGGCCTGCTCGCCGCCTGCATTTTCCACCGAAACGGGAACCGAGAGCGTGCTGCGCGGGGTGATTTTCTCCGGCGGCGTCAGCTTGACGGCCAGTTGTTTGTCGGCAGGGTCAACCTTCAGCCATTTGAGGCCAATGGCGCGGGCGGGCATGCGGCTTTCCTGCGCGCTGCCCGGGCGGAAAAGCGTTGCGGTGACGTAAGCACCAGCGCCCCAGTTTTCGCCGACTGGAATGTCGATGGTTGCACCGTCAGCCGATACGCTCTCGCTGATGGTCGTCAGCAGCTTTTCCGCGCCGATGGTGATCAACAGCTCCCCGGCAAAACGCGGGCTGATTTTCAGCTTCGCGGTTTCACCGGCTGCGTAATGATCCTTGTCGAGCGCGATTTCGAGGCCATCCGGCGTTTCCGTCGAGGTCGCGGCCACATACCAGCCCGCGTCGAATTCGTAGCTTGAAGCCGGACCGGAAGCGTCGCCCGTCTCGATTTCAAGGCGATATCGACCCCAGTCGACCGGCTGGGTGATGCTGGCTTCCGCATCAGCCTTGAGGTCTATCTTGCCGGTTGCAACCGACTTGGTGAAGGTGACTGGCTCGTAGTTCCAGCTATTGCCGCTGCGATACCATTGGTAATTGCGCTCAACCTTCACAAGCGACCAGACGGCACCGTCAAGGTTCGTGCGGTTACCGTTGGCATCCGAAGCGATGAAGCTGAATTTCGCGGTGCCGCCTTGCGGTACTTCGTCACCGGAGAAATCCGGTCTGATGCCGATCATCGATCCTTGCGGACGAACGGCAAGGTCGAGCTTGCGTTCCACAGCACGACCACCGCTTTCGCGCATGCGGACGGTGACGGCTGCATTGATAAGACGGGTGGTGGATGGCAGGTCATCGATCACGACCGGGAAGGTCGCCTTGCCATCGTCGCCAACCTTGGGCAACTGATCCAGCGGAAGGCGGGTGGCTTCGCCCTGACCTTCATCGGCCAGACCGAAATAATAGCCTTTGAAACGGTCCCAGTCGCGCTTGGTCGAAAGCGTGACTTCGCCTTCGAGCGCCAATCCGGCGGCCGGTGCGCCATAGAGGAAGCGGCCATCGACGGTCACATTGGCAGCTTCGCCACTGGCGATTTCCGGCTTGTCCGATGTCAGGTCGAACTCAATGCGGTCTGGCACGAAATCTTCAACCAGGAACATTTGCGAGGCGACCGCCGGCTGCTTGGGGTCGGTGTAGATATTCAGGTTCCATGTGCCGCGCATGGCATTGGCGGCCAATGTCAGATCGACGGAATGTCCGCCTGCCTTGCTGCTGTCCGACACAAGGCGACGATCTTCCACGCCGTCTGGGCGCGTAAAGATGAAGGTCAGCGGCAGGTTGTCGACGGCGAGCGACGCATCATCTCGGGCAAGCGCTGCGGCATGGACTACTTCGCCTGCGCGATAGATGCCGCGTTCGGTCCAGGCATAAACGTCGAGCGCCTTGGGCGCTGCGCGCCCGGTGACACCGCGATCAGAAAGATCAAAGCCTGCACGCGCCATATCAAGGAAGACAAAATCATCTTCACCCTGATTGGCCATCAGCACCGCAGGAACCATGCCATCGGTGCCGCGCGTGAGACCTGCGGTAAAGGTGGCGCGACCGTCGCTATCGGTTGTCGCTTCGCCCAACACTTCGTTGTTGCGAGCCAGCAATGTCAGCTTGACGCCGGAAAGCGGCTCCGCCGTTTCGAGCGAACGCGCGAAGACATTGATGCCGTCCTGACCCGTATAGGTCGAAAGCCCGATATCCGACACAACGAACCACTGGGTCGCCTTGGTGTCATAGCTTTCGCCGCTTGCCTTGATCGGCTCAGCGGTCAGCACGTAGACGCCGGGCTTCCGCTGCGGCAGGGCTTCATCAATCGGGAAACTGGTGGTGACTTCCTTGTTCAGCTCTGCGGCGGCAGTGTCGATTTGGCCTTCCCAGACGGGTGCGCCCATCTGGTCAGAAATCGTGCTGACGTCATAGCCGTCGAGCTGACGCAGAAACTGGTAGCCGGACAAAAGCTGCGCCAGCGAACGGTCGCCGATGCGATAGAGCTTCACTTTGGCCGCGCTCATATTGACACTGACCAGTGGAATGCCGCGACGCGCCTTGGCAGGCAGCACAAAGCTGTCGCCGGTAAAGCGCACCGATGGAGCACGGTCCTGCACATAGACGGACAGGGTTACCGGTGCTGGCAGCGTCTCGCCAATAGCAGCGGGTAAACCGGCGCGGAAGGTGACGCTGTAGGTGCGGCCATGTTCCAGACCTTCGACGCAGATCTGGCGATCCTTGGCCTCAATAGCCTTGGGTGCGGCGCTGTCCAATGTCACGAAGCTGGAATAGTCGGTGCCGCTTTTGACCAGTTCTTCGGAAAACTGCGCGCAGATGCGCGGCGATGCATTGTCGTTATCGACACTGTGGTCGACGATGCGGAAACCCTTGCGGGCCTTTAGGTCTTCATAGGCGGCGCGGACCGAAGCCGAATTAACCAGATTGAGGCTCGCATCATAGGCCTGAAGGGCAGGGCGGGACAATTCGCGACGGTCAAGCGCCTCCGCCATCGCATTCAGTGCATTGGCGCGCGCGGCCTTGCTGCGCGAGGTCTGATAGCCGTTCCATGCTGCCGATGTGGCGTCGCGCTTGAACTTGGCGGTTTCTTCGCTGTTGGAAGGTTCTGTTGCCAAAGTGGCGAGAGCCAGACCGGTCCAGAGCGTGCTGTCGTCAGGCGAAGCGCCGGCTGCGGCAGCAAATTTCTCCATTGCCGTGCGCGGGTCGCTATTGGCGAGTGCGGAGGCAGCTTCGGCCTTCAGCGTGCTGAGGCCTTCGTTACTGTCCGCAGCCAGAATAGTGGTGCGGAAACGGCGGGCTTCATCGACAAGATTATCCGCGAAGAATGTAACGGCTGGTGGCGCGCCGATGTCGGCCTTGGCTGTGTCTTTGGTTGCACCCGATACAACCTTACCGGCAATGGAGCCGACCGAAGGATTGAGCTTGTTGAAATCGGTCTTGAGGAAGCACCATTTGACCTTCGGATTATAGGTGAAGGCTCGGCAGGCATTGTCACCGAGGCAGGTGCTCTTGCATTGGTCCAGTGTCACGTTCTTCTGGGTCCGCAAGTCGAAGCCGAAATAATCGCTGTCTTCGGTGATTTCGATACGACGCGTTTCAGCGGCGTTCGACGGAGCGGGCGCCATGGCAAGCCCTGCGGTCAAACCAGTGATTGCAGCTAGCGTCAGGAAAACCTGTGCCCAAAGCGCACGACCCTGCTGCCGTTTGAAACCGTTAAGCATTTGCCTCTCCTTGCGATTTCGGTGCCCGACCACTGTCCCTTGGAAGAGCGGAAAGAATCTGCGCCATGTGAAGCTTGCGCACAACCCAGAGTCAAGTTGCTTTGCTAATATATACAATGTTCAATCATCATCACCCGTAATTATGACGGCTGTTCCGGCGCATCCGACAAGCGTGCTTTTGGCGTGCAAATTGAATGAGACGTGTCGCGATTGAGACTGAGCCTTGCGCCTATCGCCGTTACGTTTTCACTTTCTGACATCTTCGTTTGTTGTCCAACCTGGAGGAGGTAGACATGAGCAGGAACCGTGGCGTCGTCTATATGCGACCCGGAAAAGTCGAAGTACGTGACATCGAAGATCCGGTGCTGTCTGCACCCGATGGGAGGAAACTGGGTCACGGTGTCATTCTGAAAGTCATCTCGACCAATATATGCGGGTCGGACCAGCATATGGTGCGCGGACGCACGACGGCGATGCCCGGGCTTGTGCTTGGCCATGAGATTACCGGCGAAGTCATTGAGAAGGGTTCCGATGTCGAGATGCTCGAAGTCGGCGACATCGTTTCCGTGCCGTTCAATGTTGCCTGCGGCCGCTGCCGTTGCTGCAAGGAGCAGGACACCGGCGTCTGTCTGACTGTCAATCCATCACGCGCTGGCGGTGCGTATGGTTATGTCGATATGGGGGGCTGGATCGGCGGGCAGGCCCGCTACGTCATGGTGCCTTACGCCGATTTCAATCTGCTGAAATTCCCGGATCGTGACCGGGCGATGGAGAAGATCCGCGATCTCACCATGTTGTCGGATATTCTGCCGACCGGCTTTCACGGCGCGGTCAAGGCGGGTGTTGGTGTAGGCTCGGTGGTCTATGTGGCCGGTGCCGGACCAGTCGGGCTGGCAGCCGCAGCCTCGGCGCGTATTCTTGGCGCTGCCGTCGTGATGGTCGGAGACTTCAACAAGGAACGTCTGGACCATGCCCGCAAGGTCGGTTTTGAGCCGATTGATCTTTCCGCCAGCGACCGTCTGGGCGACATGATTGCGGAAGTCACCGGCAGCAATGAGGTGGACAGTGCCATTGACGCGGTGGGCTTCGAGGCTAGAGGCCATAGCGGCGGCGAACAGCCTGCTATCGTGCTGAATCAGATGATGGAAATCACGCGTCCTGCCGGTTCGGTTGGCATTCCGGGGCTCTACGTGACGGAAGATCCGGGTGCGGTGGATGGTGCGGCCAAGCAGGGCAGCCTGTCGCTTCGCTTCGGGCTCGGCTGGGCCAAAGCGCAGTCGTTCCATACGGGGCAGACGCCGGTTCTGAAATATAACCGGCAGTTGATGCAGGCGATCCTGCACGGCCGTCTGAACATCGCTGAAATCGTCAATGCGGAAGTCATTTCGCTTGAAGACGCAGCCGCTGGTTATGAGAGCTTCGACCAGGGCGTGGCGAAGAAGTTTGTGCTTGATCCGCACGGTATGCTCGGCAAGGCCGCGTAACCTTGCGAAACACAGAAGTGCTGCGCCCCCGCGCGGCGCTTCTGTTGTCGCCTATTCCGCGTCGCTACGCTAAAACACCAGGTGGTAGCGACGATGCGGAGATTTCAACATGACCGATATTCGCCTCAAACGGATCTATGAAGCGCCGTCAAGCGACGATGGTTATCGGGTTCTGGTCGATCGTGTCTGGCCGCGCGGCATGACCAAGGAAAAGGCCGCCATCGATCTCTGGGCAAAAGATATTGCCCCGTCCACCGATCTTCGCAAATGGTTCAATCATGATCCGGCAAAGTGGGACGAGTTTCAAAAGCGCTATTATGCCGAACTGCAAGATAAGTTGTCGGACCTCAAAGCACTGGTTGCCAAAGCCGGTGATGCGCCGCTGACATTACTCTACGGCGCTAAGGATGAGGAACACAATCAGGCCGTTGTGCTGTATGAATTCATACAGAAGATGCATCTCGATTAAATTATTAGATATTTCTGATATAGTATTGAATAGATGTCGAAAAATGTCATTCGTTATGAAGAATCATCGCTGATTTCAGATCGGCTGCTCTGTGATATAATCGCCCTCCGTCTATAGGATGCAGGCGACTGAGATGCTGGAAGCCGATAAAGTGTTCGCCGGTTCCATTCCGGAAAATTACGAGCGCTATATGGTGCCGTTAATTTTCGAGCGTTACGCTGCTGATATGGCCCAACGTGTGGTCAGTCTTTCCCCCGCAAACATTCTGGAAACCTGTGCCGGTACCGGTGCAGTCACGCGTGCTTTGGCACCGAGACTGGGCAGCGGCGCCCATTATATCGCAAGTGATCTGAACCAGCCGATGATTGCTTTTGCGGCCTCGCGGCAGCTGCCCGACAGCCGGATTGAATGGCGGCAGGCCGATGCTTTGGCATTGCCGTTTGAAGCTGCGCGTTTTGATGTGGTCTGCTGCCAGTTTGGTGCGATGTTTTTCCCCGACCGGATTGCCGGTTACCGGGAAGCGCGGCGCGTCCTGAAACCTGGTGGACGGCTTCTGTTCAGCGTCTGGGATCGTATCGAGGAGAACATCTTCGCGGATGACGTAACGCGTGCGCTTGCCGAGATATTTCCGCAGGATCCACCACGTTTTCTGGCGCGGACACCGCATGGCTATCACGACACGGCGCTTATCCGCAGGGAACTTGAGGAGGCAGGCTTCTCGAGTATCACGACCGAGACACGCGCCGAGCAAAGCTGTGCCTCGTCACCGCGCATCCCTGCCGTTGCTTACTGTCACGGAACTTTGCTTCGTCAGGAAATTGAAGCCAGAAATGCAGGCGGACTCACCCCAGCGACGGACTATGTGACCGAGGTGCTTTCCGAAAAGCATGGCAGCGGTGAAGTTTCTGCCAAAATTCAGGCGCATATCATTCAGGCTGTGGCGTGAAATCCTAGAACGAAAGCGCAATCAGATCGCTTCGGATTTGATCGCCATTGCCTTGCGAGAGGTTCTTTTCAATTTCCGCATGCGTGGAGGTCCAGATGGGAACTGCGGCAGCCAAGGCTGCCTTGCCATCCGGTGTCAGTTGCAGCAGGCGCTCGCGGCGGTCGGCAGGATTGACCAGTATTTCCACCCAGCTCTGTCTTTGCAGGGGCTTCAGCGCTGCGGTGAGGGTGGTCTGATCCATTGCCAGCAATTCAGCCACTGGTTTCATCGGCGGTGGCGCAGGCCGGTTGAGCGACATCATCAGGGAGAATTGCCCATTCGTCATGCCAACCGGACGAAGAGCTTCGTCAAAACGCCGCGCAAGCGCACGAGCCGCTCGCTGGACATGCAGGCAGAGGCAGGTGTCTCTGACCAAAAGGGTTGTTTCGAAAGGGACTTCAGGGACGTTTGACATGATCCATTAATATTGATATCAATGTAAATCGTCAAGCAAATATCCCGATATAAACTGGGCGTTTTACCATCCGGGGGGCGGAGGAGGACTTGCATCATGAATGAAGTCGTATCCCGCGAAGTCTGGCTTGAGGCGCGTCGCGCGCTTTTGGCCAGAGAAAAGGAAGCGACGCATCTTCGCGATCGCGTCAATCAGGAAAGACAGGCGCTGCCCTGGGTCAAGGTGGAGAAAGACTATGTCTTCGACACCCCGGCTGGGCGTCGAACACTGGCAGAGCTTTTTGACGGACGCAGTCAGCTGGTCGTCTATCATTTCATGTTCGGGCCGGAATGGGAGCAGGGCTGCGTTGGCTGTTCTTTCCTGGCAGATAATCTCGACGGTGCGCTGGCGCATCTCAACAATCATGATGTCACGCTTGTCGCTGTATCGCGTGGGCCTCTTGCAAAGCTGGAAGACTATAAGCGGCGCATGGGCTGGCATTTCCCATGGGTGTCATCTTATGGCGGCGATTTCAATTTTGACTTCCATGTGTCGTTCGACAAGGCCGAGATCGAAGAAGGGCGCGTTTTCTACAATTTCGACAGGCTGGCGCCAGAGCAGGCGCATGACGAACTGCCCGGCATGAGTGCCTTCATCAAGACTGATGACGGCACGATCTACCATACATATTCCAGCTATGCGCGTGGCATCGAGGAGTGGATCAGCACGCTGATGATCCTCGACCGTGCACCGAAAGGGCGTAACGAAGACAGCACGATGCACTTCGTGAAACGCCACGATGAATATGCTGCGCCAGCGGCAAAGCACAGCTGCTGTAGCTGAACGCTGAATTCAAATTCTGGGAGGAATGACAATGAATAACGGAGCATCACCGTTCGTCTGGTACGAACTCATGACCGAAGATGCCACTGAGGCCGCAAATTTTTACGGCAAGGTCGTCGGTTGGAATACCAAGGATTCGGGCGTCCCCGGTGTGAATTATACCCTGCTGGAAGCGCCCGGTTGTGCAGTCGCCGGTATGATGGCGCTGTCCGATATGCCAAGCGGAGATTGCGGCGCAAAGCCCGGCTGGCTCGGTTATATCGGTGTGGCCGATGTGGACGCAATGTCTGAGAAGGTTATCGCCGCGGGCGGTAAGATCCTTCAATCGGCTTATGATATTCCAACCGTTGGGCGGTTTGCCATCGTGGCGGACCCGCAGGGTTCAGTCTTTGCGCTTTTCGAGCCGAAAGACCCGCCAGAACCACCAGCCGATTTTGGTTCGCGCAAGGTGGGTCATCCCGGTTGGCATGAGCTTTATGCCAAGAACGGCGAGGAAGTCTTTGGCTTCTATGAGAAAGTGTTTGGCTGGAAGCTCGCACGCGATTTCGATATGGGCGGTATGGGCAAATACAAGATCTTCAGCGTAAACGGTGCGGATACAGGCGGCATCATGACGGCTCCGCCGAATGTGCCGCAGGGCTGGGGCTTTTACTTCATGGTGGATGGAACGAACGCCGCTGCCGAACGCGTCAAATCGCAGGGTGGCAAGGTTACATTCGGGCCGACCGAAGTGCCGAATGGCGAGTGGATCATCCAGTGTCTTGATCCGAAAGGCGTGGCTTTTTCACTGGTTTCAGCGACACAATAAAGATCGTGCGCGAAAGCGCATGAAACATTCAGAACGGCAGACGGCTTCTGGTTCTAAATCAGAAGTCGTCTTCGTGATGATAATGGCGCAGATAGGCGAATGCTGTTCCCACCAAAATCGGCAGAAGCAAGATTCCCGTCCAGAATATGATATTGCTCATTTTCTCCCTCCCTGTTGCCCTCAAACCGAAACGATAGCCTGAGACAGTATGCGGGCACTTCGAATAACGCAGAAAGCGGACATTTGTTCCAGTCAGCATCGCTTGCACGTAAAGCTATTGCCATAACGTCCGCGTTTGAGTAGAAGTGCGAATACATCAAGAGTTGGGGAGACGCCCAACGCCAACCTGCCGCTCCGGGCAAGGTGGTACTCCCTGACAAGGGAGGATGTGGCCAAACCGGCAACTATGCGGATAAAGCCACTCGCGTCTACCTGACAGAACTAGGGACCGACGCGATCATGCCGATAAAAATTCCTGACGATCTGCCAGCAACCAGTGTTCTCCAGGCCGAGGGCGTTATGGTCATGCGCGAGGCGGATGCCGTGCGTCAGGACATACGGCCCTTGCGCATCGGCCTGCTCAATCTTATGCCCAACAAGGCGACCACGGAAACGCAGATCGCACGCCTGCTGGGCGCGACGCCGCTTCAGGTGGAACTGACACTGGTGCGCATAACCAATCACGTCGCGCGCCATACCTCCGCCGATCACATGCTGTCTTTCTACCGCCCGTGGGAAGATGTGCGTGACGAGCGCTTCGATGGATTCGTGATCACCGGTGCGCCGGTGGAACGCTTGAACTTCGAAGACGTAACCTATTGGGATGAGTTGCAGCGTGTTTTCGACTGGACGCAGACCCATGTGCATCGCTCGCTGAACATCTGCTGGTCGGCGCAGGCCGCCGTTCATCATTTCCATGGCATGGGCAAGTATGAACTGCCGGCCAAGGCATCGGGCGTCTACAGCCAGCAGAATCTTGCGCCAGCATCGCCCTATCTGCGCGGTTTCTCGGATGATTTCACCATTCCGGTTTCACGCTGGACGGAAGTGCGCAAGGAGGACATTCCGCAGAATAGTGGTTTGAATGTTCTCGTCGATAGCGCTGAATCCGGCCTTTGTCTGCTGGAAGATCCAAACCATCGCGCGCTGCATATGTTCAACCATGTCGAATATGACACCACGTCGCTGGCTGACGAATATTTCCGCGATATCCAGGGCGAGCCAGAAACGAAGGTGCCTGCGAATTATTTCCCGGAAGATGATGCCACGCGCCCGCCGCAAAATCGCTGGCGCGGCCACGCGCATCTCCTGTTCGGCAACTGGATCAATGAGATTTACCAGTCAACGCCGTATGATCTGGAAAATATCGGCAAGAAGTGAGTGCCGCTGAATAAAGAAAACCCCGGAATGGAAGTTCCGGGGTTTTTGTTTGGGATGAAGCGAACTCAGCTGCCGACTCTGTCGAGCCAGCGATGCCATTCGGCTTCCGAACCATGGAACACGTTCAGGTCGATCTTGTTGCTCACGCCCTGAGACAGACCCGATCCGGAATATTGCCAGAACAGCCATGGGCGGCCCGGATAGACCTTGGATGGGTGCTGGGCGACAGCGCGCAACCAGAACGGATAGTCGTTGAACGCGCCTCTCAGATTGTCGTCATAGAAATCCGGTGCGGTATAGATGACCGGGCGCTTGCCGTAGTGGCGCTCAAGCTTGTCCATGAAGACTTGCATCTTCTCGCGCACCTGTTGCGGCGAAGGACGGCGGCGGCAGGCGGAATCACCATTCCATTCCACGTCGATCACCGGCGGTAGCGCATCAGGATCCTTCGGCACATTGCGGATGAACCAATCGGCCTGCTCGCTGGCGACACGGCACCAGTAGAAAAAGTGATAAGCGCCGCGCTTGATTCCAGCTTCCTTGGCCTCACGCCAGTTTTTGCGGAACATCGGGTCGAGATGGTCGCCACCATCGGTCGCCTTGATATAGGCAAAGTTCGCGCCTTGCGTGCGCAGCTTTGGCCAGTCGATATCGCCCTGCCAGCGCGAGACGTCAACGCCGTGAACTGCGAGCTTGCGCGGTGACGCACGGCCAAAATTGATCGGCTTTGCATCACGGAAGCGGTGGCTATAAATTCTGGAGCGGTCCTGTGCCGTACGGGCTTGCGGTTCCAGACGCACTGCCGGATAGGCCGCGACCTGCGGTGCAGGTACACGCGGCGCTGCCGCTTGCGGAGCTGGGGCTGGTATCTGCGCGACGGGGCGCTCCTGCAAGGGCGCGCGCGGTTGCGGCGCAACGGGTGCAGGCGGTTGAACCTTGAACGGTCCGCCATCAGGAACAGGTCCGGCCCAGGCGAGCACTTCTTCTTGCGGGGGAAGCGGGTGTGCACGCGGCGCGCTTGCCGTTTCGGTTACGGCTGCGGGCGGAACTGGCCTCACAACAGAACTGGTCATCTCCGCCGAGGGTTTCGGCTGGAGCATGATGCTGTCGATGCCGGAACTCGATGTGCAGCCCGACAGGGCGGCGCAAGCGAGCGCAATGGCAGACACGACCAAAAAACGCGAAGGCGAAGAACGCATGGGCACCCGTACTCAAAACAAATGGGCTGCAACGCTCTTCCGAGTCATTGCTTTGTTTAGAGTAGCGGCAAAAACTGAATCCAAAGTTTACGAAAGTGCTAACGCACGCGGTTCAAATTGAGCTTTCGAGGACTTTTATCAATGCTGTTGCAGATTTCTCCAGATGGGCTTCATCAAAACCTGAGAAACCGAGGATAAGTCCCTGTCGCGGCAGGAAAAACCTGTAGAGCGGGGAGAGCGGTTGAACGTTAATCCCGGATTCTGCAAGTTTTTCTACAAGTGCCACATCATTTTGGTTGTCGGAAAGCGCGAGCAGCAGGGTCAGGCCCGCAGGCGGCGCTTCGATCCTGAAAAGTGCCGGTTCACCGGGCGACAATGCCGCGATGAGCTTGTTGCGACGGGACGCATAGAGACGACGCATTCTCCGGATGTGCTGGGCGAAGGCGCCGGTTTCGATGAATTGCGCCAGCGTCGGTTGAGCGAGAAGCGACGGCGGCGGCAAAAGCTCTTGTCGAAGTGTGCGAAACTTGTCTGTCAGTTGTGGAGGCACAATCAGGAAGCCGAGCCGCAAGACGGGCGAGAACACTTTCGAGAAACTGCCTATATAGAGAATGCGGTCGCGGTCGAGCGACATCAGGGCCGGAAGCGGCTGGCCGATATAGCGGTGCTCACTGTCATAGTCGTCTTCGATGATGAACGCGTCGCTCTCGCGAGCCCAGGCGATAAGATCAAGCCGCCGGGCCAGCGGCATGGTTACGCCTGTGGGATGATGGCGGGCAGGCGTTACAAATGCCGCGCGTGCATGCATGGCGGCTTGCCGTCCCGCTGTCACATCTAGACCATTGCCGTCGACAGGCACCGAGATGACGTCAATTCCCTGCCCGCCAAGAATGTTTCGGGCGGGAGAATAGCCCGGCTCTTCCATCCAGATTTTGTCGCCCGGTGCGAACATGGCTTCACGGAGCAGAGAAAACGCGTCGGTGCTGCCGCCAGTAATCAGAATTTGCGCGGGGTCAACAGCCATGCCGCGCCATTCGTGCAGGTGGCGGGCGAGGGCGGCGCGCAGCGGCAAATAGCCGAAAGGATCGTGCCCGTTCAGCAGGCTGGTGTCAGGGTTGCGCCAGATGCGTCCAAGCAGCTTGCCCCATTCCGCATGGGGAAAATGATCGCTGTCGAACACGCCTTGCTGAAAAGGCTGCGGGAGACGCGCTGTCTTGGTTATGATTTTTGCTGTTTTGAAAGTGGCGGCTGGCCCGGTTTTCAGTGTCACTTCCGGCAATTGAGCGGCTATGCGTGTGCCTGAACCATGCTTGCCTTCCAGATACCCCTCCGCGATCAACTGGTCGTAGGCTGCCAGCGCCGTGGCGCGAGACACACCCAACTCTTCTGCAAAGGCGCGCGTCGAGGGCAGACGGCTTTCAGGCTTCAGCCTTCCGGTGAGAACGGCCTGCCTTATCTGTTCTGCCAACTGCACGGCGAGCGGAATATCGCTTGTCCGGTCAATGCCGAACTCCGGTATCGATGCGATAAGTGGCATGGGTCTATATCTTTTAAGTGGTTATTTTCAACATACCACTATGGCGGCATTTTGCGTGCATTGAAAGTCCAAATGCAGACGGGAATGACCAGCATGACGAATGCCCCCACAGAAAGAGCCAGAGTGAAACGCCTGCATGATCGCGGCCATTATGATGCGGACAGCGTGCATGCGATCATTGATGCGCAGCCGCTTGCCCATGTGGCTTATGTCTTCAATGGCACGCCCTATGTGTCGCCGACGCTGGTATGGCGGGAAGGTAATTTCATCTACTGGCATGGCTCATCGGCAAGCCGCATGCTGGAAGCTTGCGAGGAAGCGGAAGTCTGTGTCAGCTTCGCAACCCTGGACGGGTTCGTTCTGGCGCGTTCTGCTTTTCACCATTCCTGTAACTATCGTTCCGTGATGGCTTTCGGCACTGCGAAGAAGATTACGGATGTCACGGCGAAGGAACGGCACTTGCGCAACTTCGTGAACGGGCTGTTTCCTGACCGCTGGGAAGGGCTGCGTCCGATGATGGCCAAGGAACTGAAGGCGACCATGCTTCTGGAACTGGAGCTGAACGAAGCGTCGGCGAAGGTTCGCTCCGGTCCGCCGAAGGATGATGAGCCGGATTACGCGTTGCCGATCTGGGCAGGGGTCATTCCGGTGACGACGCAGCTTGGTGAGCCGATTGACGATGACCGCCTGTTGCCGGGTGTAACTGCTCCACAAAATGTACAGCAATTCGGCTATCTGGCAGATGCGGCGGAGTGAGTAGCCCAAGCGTCAGACCGTCAGCCACGTAAACTGAGCCTAGGCGGTCTTGGAGTGTATGACGGGGAACTGATCAAGCGTCGGGCTCGTTTCCGCACGGTGCTTGACGCTCTCGATCTGCTTCATGAGTTCGGCGATCTTTTCCGGTTGGAAGACGCCGCACTCGTAAATCTGGATGATTTCACGGACCAATTCGTCCTTCAGGGGCGAGGTAACAGGACAGCAGCCAATAGCCGTGCAAGTCTGAATATAGGCTTGCTGCAACCTTGCCAGCTCGTCGGCCTTGAACCGCCCAAAGTAATAGTCCCTCGAAAAAGGCATTCCCATGCATTCCGCAATGTGACCGGTGGAGGCGATCCACGCGCGTCTGTGTTCGGAAACTTCTCAGTCTGCTGAAGCTAACTATAGCATATGACCGGAGATCGTAACCGCCAATCGTTTACGTCTTCTAAAATATTTGGATTTTTTGGAATATTTATTACAAGAATAAGTATTGTTTTACTCAATAATGCATCTCTTACTGGCGCCTGCTTTTGTGGGATAGGGCTCAGCGTAGAAACGCTATATTTGCTTCCGTTGTCATGGCCATGGCTTGCATGAGCGCTGCTGCATGCAGCAATCGGTCTTTTTCCGCGCTGCTGGCGGTCTCCGATAAGGCCAGAATCCGGCCTGCACTAGCCTTAGTGGTTTCGATCAACGATGCGGGCTCGAAAACAGCCAGCGTCCGAAGCATATTCTGAACAGCTATGCGCACATCCGGCACCGGATGGTCTGTCAATTGCGCAAGCTCCAGCGCTGCCGAGCCGAGATTCAAGACGGCCAGCATGCCGCGCAAATCCTGATGCGCTTCGGGTGACGCAGCCGAAGTCTCCGTCACCAGCAGACGCGAGATGCGGTCAGCGCTCTGGCTGATCCATGCCTCGATGGAAATTGAGCGCGGCGAAGCCCCGATTTTCTTCAGGCTGTCGCGCATGGCGCGTTTCATGCGGCGCTGCGCAGCATGGGTGCTCGGCGGGAAGAGCAGCGAGAAAACAAGCGTTCCGATGCCGATGCCGAGAAGAAGCGCGATCACGCCGTTCAGAAATGAGGTGGCGTCGACCCGCGTGAAGTTATCGGGTCCGATCAAATCCCAGAAAAAGATTGCGAATGCCGAGCCTTTGGCAATTGTCGAAGGATTGCGCATGGCAAGCCCGGCGCAGATCAGCACTGGAGCAATGACGATCGTAAAGGGCAGGAAGCCCCATATGACTGGCAAAACGCCGAAATTCATGATCGCCGCGACGACCGCAGCGATGGCGGAACCCTTCAGAAATTCCGTGCCGCTGGCAACTGGATTTGGTCTGGTTGCGAAAAGGGCGTTGACCACACCAACGACAATGACGAAACCCGCACCGGACGGCCATGCGGTAAAAATCCAGATCGCCGATGCCGCGACCAGAGCCACGAATGCGCGAATACCGTTGATCACCGCCGCCGTGTGGTCGACATGGTAGGACAGGCGAACACGGTTGGCTTTTGGATGGGTTGTGTCGAGTTCGGCCTCGATACCCAAAGCCTGTTCCTGAAAACCGAGCATGCTGCGCAAGCGGTACAAAAACATCAGCCGCCCGGATGCGAGTTCGGCATTACCGGCCGTTTCTGCTTCCGCCGTCCGGATGATCTTTTCGCGAAGGGCTTCCAGATCGACGCTTTCGTCGCCATCCGCAATCCGCGCCATGGCGTCTCGTGCTTCCAGCAGCAAAGGATCGTCACGGGTGGTTTGCGGCGGCATTTCCAATATGGCGCGAACAGCCGATGCCTGTTGCAGCGTGACGACCATGGCCTGACGGAGATAGCCCACGCTGCGCCTGACGGTGACAGAACTCGCGGCCTTGTATTCAATGGCGGTATCGAAGGCGATGGCATTGCGATAGGCGGTTTGGAGCGCGCCGGTTCCAGCTTCCCCGCCGAGCATTTCCGCGCAGAGTTTTGCCGTCTGTCGCATGAACTTTCCAAGCTGCGCGCGGGCCTCCTCGAAGGGATTGTCGGTACTGAACAGCCAGGTAATGATTGCTTCAGTGACGATGCCGAGTGCGATGTAGATCAACCGGGATACGGCGATTTCAAACACATTTTCCGGATCGGACAGCGAGTCGATGGCAACGATGGCCGCCGTATAGCCAGCGAGTACCGCGCCATAGGAGCGAAAGTTGCGCAAGCCCGTCGAAAGAGCGGTGCAAAGGCCGATCCAGCTTGCAAGGACCAGCAGAAACAAGGTTGGCGTCTGGATGAAGATTGCTGTGAGCAATACGGCCACCACAACGCCGATTGCCGTGCCCATCAGGCGGTAGATGCTCTTGGAAACGCTCATTGCGCGGCTGCTTTGAGCGACGATCCATACCGTCATGGCGGCCCATTTCGGGTCGTCCATATTCATAAGGAAGGCGATATAAAGCGCGATCAGCGATGCGGCGGTGGTGCGTACCGCAAAAATGAGATCGTTGCGCTTGATGATCATGATTTCAATAGGTTGCCGCGAGAGGCTGAAAAAGTGGCGATGTTAAGTAACGACGATGATAGAGGTTTGGCGGCTGCGTCAAGCAACTATTGTTTCAAAACGCCGTGTGTAGGCCGTGTAGAGGTTGTTGCTCTATATTCCGAAGCCATAAAATAGGCTGCAAGTTTATTGAAAGCTGATTGAAAGCTTGGCTGCTGTAACCATTCTCGACCGATTAGAGGAATCGGCTGCATATCAGGAGGAGGGTTCGGCTTTTGCCGGACTGAAGCATTCCTTGGAGGAGCCTATATGAAAATTTCAACGAATTCGCTTCGGCTTGTTTGGCGCGCTGCGCTTTTGAGCGGTGTCATGGCGCTCGGCGCCGGTGCTGCGCATGCCGAAAAACTGACGGTTATTGTCGGCGGCATGGAAAAGCAGATTTATCTGCCAGCTGTACTGACCGAAAAGCTTGGTTACTTCAAGGATGAAGGTCTCGACGTCGAGCTGATCAACAGCCGCGCAGGCGTGGACGCCGAGAACGAGTTGCTTGCCGGAGCCGCGCAGGCCGTGGTTGGCTTCTACGACCACACCATCGATCTTCAGTCGAAGGGCAAGTTCATCCAGTCCATCGTGCAGTTCAGCCAGGCACCGGGCGAAGTGGAACTGGTTTCGACGAAATATGCCGACCAGATCAAGTCGCCTGCCGATTTCAAGGGCCACACGCTGGGCGTGACGGGCCTTGGCTCTTCCACAGACTTCCTGACGCAGTATCTGGCCGTGCGCAACGGGCTGAAGCAGGGCGATTACACGCTGCTGCCGGTTGGCGCGGGCAATACCTTCATCGCAGCCATCAAGCAGGACGCTATTCAGGCCGGTATGACCACCGAGCCGACGATTGCCACCATGCTCAAGACTGGTGAAGCCAAGGTTCTGGTCGATATGCGCACGCCGGAAAAGACCGCCGAAGCGCTTGGCGGACCTTACCCGGCAGCATCCTTCTATGTGCAGTCGGCCTGGCTCGAAACCCATAAGGAAGAAGCGCAGAAGCTGACTAATGCTCTGGTCAAGACCATGCGTTACATCGCTTCGCACAGCGCCGAAGAAATCGCCGATCAGATGCCGAAAGATTACTATGTCGGCGACAAGGACCTTTATGTGAAGGGTCTGGCTGAAGGCAAGGCGCAGTACACGCCGGATGGCCGTATGCCGAAGGATGGTCCGGAAACCGTTCTGAAGGTGCTCGCAACCTTCAAGAAGCCGTTGCAGGAAAAGCAGATCGACCTGTCGAAGACCTATACGACGGAATTTGTCGACAAGGCTAACGCGACGCTCGACGCCGCGAAGTAAGCGGGCCCCCGGCTGGCGTTCGCAAATGAACGTCAGTCCCGCCGACCCAAACACATTCAACAGCATTGCAGGCGCGCAGTAACAAGTATTGCGCGCGAGCGGTGCCGCACATCCGCGAGGAACCTATGCTGATGGAAGCCCCGAAAACCATTGCGCGCGACGAAGCCGGTAATGGCGCGCCCGCAATCGAACTCAACAATGTGACCCGACGCTTCGTCACGCCCGACGGCAAGATGATGACGGCACTGCGCGATTTCACCATGCATGTCGGCAAGGGTGAGTTTGCCTGCGTCGTCGGCCCCACGGGTTGCGGCAAGTCCACAACGCTCAATCTCGTGACCGGTCTTGCCAAGCCGAGCGCCGGTGAAGTGCGCCTGATGGGACAGCCCATCGAGGGCATCAGCCCCGATATCGGCTTTGTGTTTCAGGCGGATGCGCTGTTTCCCTGGCTCAATGTCATCGACAATGTGAGCGCCGGCCCGCGCTATCGCGGCATGGGCAAGGAAGAAGCCTATGAAAAGGCGCGCAGCTGGATTGCCCGCGTTGGTCTTGCGCGCTTTGAAAAGCACTATCCGCATCAGCTTTCTGGCGGTATGCGCAAGCGCGTGGCGCTGGCCCAGACCTTCATCAATGAGCCGAAAATCCTGCTCATGGACGAGCCGTTCAGCGCGCTCGACATTCAAACCCGCACGCTGATGCAGGGTGAGTTGCTTGATCTCTGGCAGCAATCGGGTGCATCGGTGATTTTCGTTACCCACGACCTCGAAGAAGCCATCGCGCTTGCCGACAAGGTTTACGTGCTGACCGCCGGACCGGCCACGGTCAAGAGCGTCTATAATATCGACATTCCCCGCCCGCGCGTCATGGAAGACATTCGTTACGACGACAAATTCGTCGAAATCGCAAAAGTGATCTGGGACGACCTGCGTGAAGAAGTGCAGATCGGCCAGCAGCGCGCGCTGGCAAGCGGCAAATAAAACCGGGAGGAACCGACATGACCGCACAAACTCTTGCTTCTCCCGCGGGCGCTCAGGCCAATGGCAGCGCTGCGGAACTCGCCCGCACGGAAGCGACCTTCCGCGCCAAGTCGCGCCAGCGTCGCGCCGTCGTTATTCTCGTTCGCCTCGCCATTCTGTTCGCGGTCCTTGGCGGCTGGGAACTGGGCGCACGCACGGGCTTTATCGATCCGTTCTTCTTTGCCAGCCCGTCGGGCATCGCTGACCAGATATGGATCTGGATCACGGAAGGCACATCGCAGGGTCCGCTTTCCGAGCAGATCATCGTGACGCTTGAAGAAACCGTACTCGGCTTCCTCATCGGTGCTGTCGGCGGTGTCATCTGCGGCATCATTCTCGGTCGTAACAAGTTTCTGGCCGATGTGTTTTCGATCTATATCAAGATCGCCAACTCGATCCCGCGTGTTGTTCTCGGCTCGATCTTCATCATCGCGCTCGGTCTCGGCATGGCCTCCAAGGTCGCACTCGCCGTGGTCATGGTGTTCTTCGTGGTCTTCGCCAATGCGTTTCAGGGTGTCCGCGAAGCGGATCGCGCCTTGATCGCCAATGCGCAGATTCTCGGCGCTTCGCCGTCGCAGATCACCCGCTCGGTCATTATCCCCTCGGCCATGAGCTGGATTCTGGCCAGCCTGCATGTCAGCTTCGGCTTCGCGCTTGTCGGTGCTGTGGTTGGTGAATTTCTGGGCGCCAAGAAGGGCGTTGGCCTGATGATTTCGACGGCGCAGGGCTCGTTCAATGCCAATGGCGTTTTCTCCGCCATGGTCATTCTGGCCGTGCTGGCACTGGTGGTCGAATACATCATCACGCTGATCGAAAACCATCTCGTCAAGTGGCGTCCGCAGGCTCTGTCCGAACAGGGCAGCTGATAACAAAAACTGAGAATTGATAGAGCGGTTCCGTCGGAACCGCTCTATCCGTTTGTTTTCACGCATTATCCTACGCAAAACCGCTTCGCACTTTTGCTGGAAATGCTCTTAAATCAGGCGGCGGGCAAGGTCACAATGACCGTAAGCCCGCCGCCTTTCGTTTCCTGAAGCTGCACATCGCCATCCGCCGCATCGGCAACTTCCCGTACGATGGCAAGGCCGAGACCGCTTCCTTCAGCAACCGTTCCCGGCACACGATAGAAGCGCTCGAACACATGTTCGCGCTCCGCAACCGCAATGCCGGGGCCGTTATCTTCGACCATGATACGAACCTGACCATTCTGGCCATCGATGCTCAAGGTCACCATGCCGCCTTGTGGTGTGTAGCTGAGGGCATTGTCCACCAGATTGACGATCATTTCGCGCAGCATCGTGCCATCGCCTGAGACCGTTGCATTCTCCGTTTTCAGATCGAAGCCAAGATCGATATTGCGGTCGAAGGCCTTTCCGGCAAGGCTTTCCAGCACCTGCTTTCCGGCTTCGGCCAGATCGATCCGGTCGGCGCGCGGGCGCCTGCTGCCGGGCTCCGCACGCGATAGCGTCAACAATTGCGCGGCGAGGCGGGAGAGTTGCATGGCCGTGCTTTTGAGGCTGACGAGCACTTCATTTCGATCATCCTCACTGGTCGTGCGCACGGCAAAACTCGCCTGCGTCGTCAGCGTGGCAATCGGGGTTCGAAGCTGATGCGCAGCGTTCTGGATAAACCGGCGCTGCGCCGACATCTGCTTGCGTACTCGCTCCATATATTGGTTGAGCGCGGTGACCAGCGGTCGCAATTCCGTCTGCACGGTCTGAGGATCGAAGGCCTCCAGCTCCGATTTGCGATTGCGCACTTCGTTGCGCAGCCGGATGAGCGGGCGCAACACGAAACGCAGCCCCAGCAGGGATAAAGCGCCCGCTGCGATGATGAGCAGGGATTGCTGCCATACCGAATGCAGCCAGAGATCGCGCTGCATGGCATCGTAACCAGCCATGGTCACACCGACGATGACATCGATAGCTTGCGGCAGGTTCGAAGAAGCGGCAACGGGGTGGCGCAAAACCACGAGCCGCAATGCGTGGTCACGATAGGTCCCCAGATAATGCTGCGGATCATAGTTGGTGATTATCGCGGGCTTCGGCAGATCGGGATAACCAGCCAGAAGGCGGCCATCCGACGTTTCGACGCGATAATAAACGCGGTCTCCGTAGCCTGTCGAAAACATTTCCAGAGCGACCGGCGGTATCACGGCATCAATGGCATCGTGCGACGCGGCGGTCGCTTCGCCAATTGCACGGGCCGAAGCTGTCAGCATCCGGTCGGAGACGATGCCTGCGATATTTTCCGAGGAGCGCCACGCAGTCCAGAGATTGAGGGCCGCCACAACGATCAGCGGCACAACAATCCACGAGACAAGCTGGGCGCGAAGACTTTGGGACAGTCTGGAGAAAAGGCGAGCCATATCAGCCTGCGTCACGCAGAAGATAGCCAAGGCCGCGTAATGTCACGATTTCCGCCTTGCTGCCTTCGAGTTTTTTGCGCAATCGGTGAATGTAGATTTCGATGGCATTTTCGTCCGTCTCGCTGTCAAAATCATAGATGCCCTGAACCAGTGTCGCCTTGCTGACGGTGGTTCCAATCCGGCGCAGCAGCTGTTCCAGCACCGCATGTTCCTTGGGTGCCAGCGGCAGCGCATCCTCTCCCACCGAAAACAGCCGGGTATTGGTGTCGAAGCGCAGCAAGCCGCAAGTGACGACCGGTGCAGTGCGCTGGCTTGCCCGGCGCAGATGCGCACGAATACGCGCTTCCAGCTCGCTTAGTTCGAAGGGCTTTGCAAGATAATCGTCTGCTCCGGCGTCCAGCCCGCGAATACGACCATCGAGGCTCGCATTGGCGGTGAGTATAATGACCGGCACTTCATTACCGCGTTTGCGTATCTGCTCCAGCACATCCAGCCCGGTCTTGTCCGGCAGGCCGAGATCAAGAATGACGAGATTATATTCCGTGAAAGCCAAAGCCTGTTCAGCGTCGGCGGCATCGTGAACCGTATCGACGTTGTAATTCGACTGTTGCAGGCTTTTGGCAAGCCAGCTCGCGAGGGTCAGATTGTCTTCGACAAGCAATATACGCATAAGCGGCGATGATAGAGCACAACCGAAGAACTGTGAAACGGTTTTGAGAGAAGATACGCGTAAAAACAAAATGTTAGAGCGCTAACTTGATTCAACCAAGCTGAGCCTAAACCGATAAGGCGGCCTTCACATTGCGGTCGTCGGACGTTATAAGCGTTTCGGCTTACCGGATGTGAGGATAAGACCTTGAAAATCGGCGTTGTTACCGTTTCTGACCGTGCAAGTCGCGGCGAATATGAGGATCTGAGCGGTCCTGCCATCGAAGCATGGCTGAAGAGCGCAATCGTCACGCCATATGAAACGATAAAGCGCGTCATTCCCGACGGGATGGCGTCGGTACGCGATACGCTGATTGCGCTTTGCGACGACGAGGCTTGTGATCTGATCCTGACCACCGGCGGCACAGGCCCGAGCCCGCGCGATGAGACAACGGAAGCGATGCACGCTGTGCTGCACAAGGAATTGCCGGGTTTTGGCGAGTTGATGCGTCGCGTCAGTCTGGAACAGACGCCGACGGCCATTCTTTCGCGCCAGACGGCAGGCAGTCGCGGCAAGAGTTTCATTTTGAACTTGCCGGGCAAGCCAGCATCCATCGCAATGACCTTGCAGGCGGTCTTTCCCGCTATCCCGTATTGTTTGGATTTGATCGGTGCAGGCCGCATCGAAACCGACCCTGCCATCGTTAAGGCGCATCGTCCTAGCTAAGAAAAATCGCCCAGCGATTCCCGATTTGGACGGGATTCTACATTGCCTTTCGTCTGTTGTCATCACGACGAATTGCGCAACCCTGCTTTGCACTTTTATATGATTTCAACGCTTGCTTTTCCCTGAAACCGCGCCGAATAATAGCGAAAAAAGGGGTACTAAGTGAAGCCATTTGACGAAATGCTCAACCATGGCGGGAATGTCCGCCCACCTTACGAATTTCTCAAACAGTGGCTCGACGGCCAGGATTCTGGCAAGCTTTTGCAGAAGTCTCATGATGCTGAAAGCGTCTTTCGCAAGACCGGTATCACCTTTGCGGTCTATGGCGATCAGGAAGCCGCAGAGCGGCTTATTCCCTTCGATATTATCCCGCGGATTATTTCCGGTCAGGAATGGCGACGTCTGTCGCAGGGCATCGAACAGCGCGTCATGGCGCTCAATGCCTTTCTTGACGATATTTATCATCGGCAGGAAATCATCAGGGCAGGGCGCATCCCCAAGGAGCTGATCACCAAGAACGAGGCATTTCTGCCTGAAATGATCGGTTTTCGTCCGCCCGGTAATGTCTATACGCATATTATCGGCGTCGATATCGTGCGCACGGCGGAGAACCAGTTCTATGTGCTGGAGGACAATGCCCGCACGCCATCCGGCGTTTCCTATATGCTGGAAAATCGCGAAACGATGATGCAGCTTTTCCCGGAGCTGTTCCAGAACGTCAAGGTGCGTCCGGTCGAGAACTATCCGCAACTTCTGCGCCAGTCGCTGGCCAGTGTTGCACCTCCCGGCACACAGGGCGTGCCGACCGTCGCGGTGCTGACGCCCGGCATTTATAATTCCGCCTATTTCGAACATGCGTTTCTGGCCGACCAGATGGGTGTCGAGCTGGTGGAAGGAAGCGATCTGCGGGTCGTCGACGGGCGCGTGGCGATGCGCACCACGCAGGGCTATCGCGCCATCGACGTGCTTTACCGTCGCGTGGACGACGCTTATCTCGACCCACTGACGTTCCGTCCGGATTCGACGCTCGGGGTTGCCGGCATCATGGATGTCTATCGCGCGGGCAATATCACCATTGCCAATGCGCCGGGCACCGGCATCGCGGACGACAAGGCGATCTATTCCTACATGCCGGAAATCGTCGAGTTCTATACGGGACGCAAGGCGATCCTCGAAAACGTGCCGACATGGCGCTGTTCGGAACCGGACAGTCTGGCCTATGTGCTCGACAATCTTGCCGATCTCGTCGTCAAGGAGGTGCATGGTTCTGGCGGTTACGGCATGCTGGTCGGGCCTGCTTCCACCAAGGCGGAACGGGAAGCCTTTTCGAAGAAGCTCAAGGCCCGTCCGCGCAACTATATCGCACAGCCGACGCTGGCGCTTTCCACGACCCCGATCTTTACGGAAAAGGGTCTGGCGCCGCGCCATGTCGATCTACGTCCCTTCGTGCTGGTTTCCGATCGTATCCGCATCACGCCCGGCGGCTTGACCCGAGTGGCGTTGAAGGAGGGATCACTCGTTGTGAACTCCAGTCAGGGTGGCGGCACCAAGGATACCTGGGTTCTGGACGACTAGACGTTACGTGAATACGATTTTGTATGCGTGGAACCCGGCATCAAGACCGGAGCGCGAAGACGGAGCCGAAAAGGCTCAACAAGGGGAATGATTTCATGCTTTTAGGCCGCACGGCAAACGGGCTTTTCTGGATGTTCCGCTACATCGAACGGGCGGAAAACATGGCCCGCCTGGTGGATGCCGGATTGCGCATGGCGCTGACCAAGACGTCCGATGCACCGGAGGAATGGTCTTCCGTGGTGGTGTCGGCGGGCGCGAGTCAGGCCTTTTCCGCCAAATATGATGCATACAATGCTGCAAATGTTGCTGATTTCCTGTTGCGGGACACCAGCAATCCATCGAGCGTGATGTCGTGTTTTGAGACAGCGCGTTCCAATGGGCGCATGGTGCGCACCGCGCTGACGCGTGAAGCATGGGAAAGCGTCAATGAAGCATGGATGCTTTTGAAAAAGTCGCTGAGCAAGCCTTTGAAGGAAAGCGACCTGCCGCCGCTTCTCGACCAGATCAAACGCGAAACTGCACTGATCCGTGGTGCTTTTCACGGCACCATGCTGCGCAACGAGATTTTCGATTTTGCGGGCTTGGGCACTTTCATAGAGCGCGCCGACAATACGGCGCGCATTCTCGACGTGAAATATTATGTGCTTTTGCCAGCCATATCCTATGTCGGCACGACACTTGATAATTATCAGTGGGAATCGATCCTGCGCTCGGTTTCGGCGCATCGCTCCTATCGCTGGGTTTATGAGGGCGATTATCGTCCTGCCCATGTGGCTGACTATCTGATCCTGAACGGGCGCATGCCGCGCTCGCTGAACTATTGCTATCGCAGTATCAACGAGCATCTGGATTTCCTGTCCAAGGACTACGGCAACAATGCCACCTGTCATGAAACAGGGGAGAAGATTTTTTCGACACTGCAAAATCAGGACATAAGTGCCATCTTCGATGTGGGACTGCATGAATTCCTGACGGACTTCATCAAGTGCAACAACCGGCTCGGCAACGAGATCGCTGAAACCTATAATTTCTATTGAGGTCCTCGCTTGCATCTTAAAATCCGGCACGTTTCGCATTATGCTTATGAACATCCGGTGCCCTATGCGGTGCAGCGTTTGCGTTTGCGGCCGCCGACCGTGCCGGGACAGGTCGTGAAGCACTGGGAAGTGAAGATCGAAGGCGGCGAGCCGGAAGTCTCTTATATTGACGGTTTTGGCAACAAGACCGATCTGGTGCAGCACCATCGCAATATCAGCGAGATTATCATCACCGCCAGCGGCAGTGTCGAGGTTGAAGACCGTGCTGGCGTGCTCGGTCCGGTCTATGGCTATGCGCCATTGTGGCTGTTCGAGCGCGAAACAGAATTGACGCTGCCGGGTGAGGGCATTCGCGCTTTGGCAGGCGAACTTTCAACCGGGATGGAACGGCTTGCGCTGTTGCACGATCTGATGAACCGCGTCCATGCGAACGTGGCCTATGTGCCTGGCACGACCAGCGTTTTCACTGATGCGGAAACGGCGCTGGGTGCAGGTAAAGGTGTCTGTCAGGACCACAGCCACATCTTCCTGTCGGTTGCGCGGCTTCTCGGTATTCCCGCGCGTTATGTCTCCGGCTATCTCATGATGGAGGGGGTGGAAGACCAGACGGCCAGTCATGCCTGGGCGGAAGCACATATCGATGGGCTTGGTTGGGTTGGATTCGATGCGGCCAACAATATCTGCCCGAATGACCGTTATGTGCGTCTGGCGACGGGGCTCGACTATCGCGATGCAGCCCCAATTTCGGGGGTTAGGCTCGGTGGAACGGCTGAAAGCCTTGCGGTTCACATCAATGTAGGGCAGTGATCGGACAAGAACGATGATATTGCCTGCCGGATACTGCTGATGACCTACTGCGTTGGAATGAAAACTGATCGTGGCCTTGTGTTCATGTCCGACACCCGGACGAATGCGGGGCTCGATAATATTTCCACTTTTTCCAAGATGCGGAGCTGGTCGAAGCCCGGCGACCGCGTCATCGTCCTGCTTTCGGCTGGCAATCTTGCCACGACCCAATCCGTCGCCAGCCTTCTGGAAGAGCGAATGAAGGAGCCTGCCGACAGACACCCGTCGGTATTCGATGCTCCGTCCATGTTTCAGGTTGCGCGGCTGATCGGTGATACGGTCAAGGAAGTGATCCAGAATTCCGCGACCGGTGGCCAGAAGGCGGCCGATGCATTCGGCGCGTCTTTCATTCTGGGTGGGCAGATCAAGGGCGGCCAGCCGCGCCTGTTCTATATCTATCCGGAAGGCAACTTCATCGAAAGCTCGGTCGATACGCCATTCTTCCAGATTGGCGAGAACAAATATGGCAAGCCCATTCTGGTGCGCGCCTATCAGCAGGATATGAGCTTCGAGGAAGCGGTGAAGCTGCTGCTCGTCTCGTTCGATTCCACGCTGAAGGCCAATCTCTCCGTCGGGCTTCCGCTGGACATGCAGATTTACGAAACCGACAGCCTCAAGACGGGCATGCAGCGGCGCTTTGAGGCAACGGATCCCTATTACCAGACGGTATCGGAAAGCTGGTCCGAAGCACTGAAGTCAGCGCTTGTGCAATTGCCACCATTCAGTTTCGACGATCAGAAATAAGAATTCGCAGTGGTTTAAAAGAGAAGACCGGGCATCGCAGGATGCCCGGTCTTTTTGATTAGTCCTTCGTCACCGTTTGAACGTAGTTGGCGTCGGCGACCATGTTGAAACCATGCACATTCGCGCCGGTCACAGCTGTTTCGATCTGCTGATAAAGGATTGCGAACGGGCTGGTCTCCTGAAACTTCTTCTGAAGATCATGATACATGGCCTCACGCTTGGCCGTGTCGCGCTCTTCGGCGGCAGCCATGGTTTCCGCCGTCAGTTCAGGGATCTCCCAATGCGCTTGCCAGGCGTTGGTGCGCATGGAGACGTCTTCCCCATTGTTCGGATTGTTGGTGAAGGTCACGGCATTGGTATGCGGGTCCCAATAATCCGGGCCCCAGATGCCGAGTGCGAGCTGATGCTTGCGTGCGCGCACCTTGGTCGTTGTCAGCTTGCCGTCGCCTTGCAGAATTTCCACGTCGATACCAGCCTTGCTCATGGTCTGCTGGATGTTCTCGGCAATACCGACGCCGGGCTGCGTGTTGCGGACATCGAGTGTCACCTTGAAGCCGTCTTTCAGACCGGCTTTGGCCAATAGTTCCTTGGCCTTGTCGACGTCATAGGTGAAAGGCTTGTCATCCACCGCGCCGAACATGCCGGTTGGCAGGAAGGATTGATGCGTGCGGCCAATACCCTTGATGAGCTGGGATTCGATGGTGTTGTAATCGATGAGATATTTGATTGCCTGGCGCACTTCCGGCTTGGCCAGTTCGGGCACATTCTGGTTCGCAACGAGATAATAAACACGGCCCTTTGGCGCTGCGAGAACGTGATACTTGTCGTCCTTGCTCAGCGTTTCCAGATCGCCGGGTTCCAGATTGCGAGCAATATCGATATCGCCTGCTTGCAAGAGCAGACGCTGCGAACTGCCTTCCTTCACGTGACGATAGATGACCCGCTTCATAGCGGGCTTGGCGTCGGCATAATTCTCGTTGCGTTCGAGAAGCAGCACTTCATTGGCGCGCCACTGCTTCAAAGCGAATGGGCCAGACCCCGCATAGCCGGTCTTCAGCCATTCATAGCCAAAATCGGTATCGTAAGGATAAGCGTCGGTCTTTTCGGCCTTCTGCTCGTGCTCTTTGACCAGCTTGCTGTCCACGATGGACGCAACGCTGGAGGTCAGGCAGTTCAAAACGAAGCTTGGCGCAAACGCTTTTCCAGTCGTGAAGACCAGTGTTTCGTCATCGGGAGCAACGATATTCTGATCGGCGTTGTCGCGTGTCAGGCCGAACTGGCTGAGAATGAACGCTGGGCTTTTGTCGAGCTTGATCGCGCGTTGCAGCGAATAGGCTGCATCTTGCGCCGTCAACGGATTGCCAGAGGCGAATTTCAGGCCTTTGCGAATCTTGAACGTGATCGAGCGGCCATCGTCCGAGAACGTCCAGCTTTCGGCGATCTGTGGGATGATCTTGGTCGGATCCTTGGTGTCCGTCGTCACCAGACGCTCATAGGTACTGGTGAGCACTTCCGACGTGGTGATTTCGAAAATCTCCGCGGGATCGAGCGAAATGACGTCATCAATACCCATGGCGATGACCAGCGTATCGGCTGGCGTGGCGGCTTGTACCGATTTCGGCGCTGCCGACAGCAACAGGCCAAAGGCCAGCGCGGCGGGAATTGTGCTGCGCAACAGACGCTGCGCAAAGCCAGACTGGATGGTCGTTCTGGAGACGGTATCGCCATGGTGACGATGATTGAAGGACAGGATTCCGGTGGTCATGCAACTTCCCCTTCGGTCACGGCCATCATTCGGGCCGGACCATGCATAGAAAATGCGCCTCGTAGTCTGAGAAGCCGGATATCCGCGACTCGCTCTGGCGCCGCGCTATTAGATTCCTATTTAGGGAAGGTTCACAATATAGACTGCGCTGATCAGGTAATATTGTGCCCGCAAAAAAGAAAAGGCCGGAGAAAATCTCCGGCCTCATCTCAGTTTTTTAAATTCGGGATCAGCCAAATACCTTGAAGCGATCACCATCATCCATGAAGGCTTTTTCGCCGAAAGGCTGTTCGTTGGAACCAAACGGCATCTGGGCGCGCAGCTTCCACGACGACGGAATATCCCAGGTCTTGGCGACTTCTGCGTCGATCAGCGGGTTGTAGTGCTGCAGGCTCGCGCCGATACCGGCGTCGGAGAGGGCAGTCCAGACCGAATGCTGAGCCATGCCGCCCGACTGTTCCGACCAGACCGGGAAGTTGTCGGCATAAAGCGCGAACTGTTCCTGAAGGCCCTTCACCACGTTCTGGTCTTCAAAGAACAGAACCGTGCCAGCACCGGCTGCAAAGCTGTTAAGTTTGGCTTCCGACTGTGCAAATGCGTCGGCAGGAACGATCTTGCGCAGCTCTTCCTTGGCAATGTTCCACAGCTTGTCGCTTTCAGCGCCAAACAGGATGACTGCACGCGAGCTCTGGGAGTTGAACGACGAAGGCGTGTGCTTGACGGCTTCACGGATCAGTTCTGCAACCTGTTCCTTGGCGAGCGGGAGGTTCTTGCCTAGAGCATACTGGGTGCGACGCTTCTTGATGGATGCGAGATGACTATTGTTCATTCGTTCTAATCCTGATGTTGCAGTAGATTGTGAACTTCCTGACACATCTTTCGATGCAGAATGTCCAGAAGTTACATTCATGACGTGCCCCAAGATATTGGGGTAAAACCGTTCAACGCCAGCCCGTTTTTCAGCGACACACTGTCAACAAATAGGGATTGTGAAGCCGCCATTGTTTCCATATTGGCCAGACAAAGCGGATGGGAGCCTGAGCGTTGAAGGGAAATTCCCTGCGAAAGCGGGGTTTACTTCTTGGGTACGATGTTGGAATCTTATTAAATTAGTGTGATTTTGGGAAGGACGATGGAAGCCGTTCAAAGGTCGAAACCATCGCGAACAGGGATAGGTCACGATAGTTTGAAGTCTTTTGTCATTATCGGCGGCGGCGCGAGCGGCGTCATTCTTGCGGCGCAATTGCTGGAACGCTCCCGCGACACGACGGTTCGCATTTTCGAACGCTCGGGCCAGATTGGCAGGGGAATCGCCTATTCCACGGAGAACCCCAGTCATCTTCTCAATGTTCGCGCCAACAATATGAGCGCCTTTCCCGGCAATCCCAATCATTTCCTGAACTGGCTGCAGGCCCGGCAAACGGCAGCAAACGCGCCCATCGCCAATGAGTGGCAGCCGCAGTCTTTCGCACCACGCAGGCTCTATCGTGATTATCTGAACGAGCTTGTGGAAGGATATCGCTCTGGCGAGACAGCGAGACTGGTTGTCGACCCACGCGAGATTGTCGATGTCGTTCTCGAAGGCGGCAGGCCTGCTGTTGTCGCGGAGTCAGGCGAGGTTGTGTCGGCAGAGGCGATCATTGTCGCGACCGGCAATGAAACGGCAATCGCCGTTTCCGGTGCGAATGTCGCTGAATACTGGTCCAGCAAAGGCTATTTCGACATTCCAGCGGACGCGCCGGTGGCGATCTTCGGGACTGGACTGTCCATGGTCGACAGTGTGTTGTCGTTGCTCGATCGCGGGCATCGGGGGCAGATACACGCAATATCGCGGCGCGGACTGGTGCCCGCCCGTCACGCGCCTGCGGAGCCTTTCGAAGTCGACACAGATTCATTGTTTGTCGCTTCCGGTATTGTCGGTCTGCTGCGTCGCGTTCGTTCACTTATGCAGGAAGCCGAAAGCTCGGGTTCGAACTGGCGCGCCGTCATGGATGCACTGCGGCCCCACACCCAGCAGATATGGACACGGCTGCCGCTGGCACAACGCGAAAGTTTTCTCCGCCATTTGCGGCCCTGGTGGGACACGCATCGGCATCGCATGGCGCCCGCTGTCGCTGATCGCATTGACGCGGCGCGTGCTTCTGGACAGTTGGAGATTGCGGCCGGGCGGCTGCTTTCAGTGCAGGAAAACGAAACAGACATGACAATCCGCTATCGCGAGCGCCATAGCGGTTTGTTTCATAAGGTGAAAATTGCGACAATTATCGACTGCCGCGGCGGTAATCCCCGGTTCTCAACGACCCGCAACCCGGCATTGCTTGGTTTGATGGAGCATGGGCTGGCCAAGCCGGATGCGCTTGATCTCGGTCTCGATGTGACCAAGGATTTCCAGTTGATCAATGCGCGCGGCGAGCCATCAGGCTCATTCTTTGCGATTGGTCCGATCACAAAGGGCGTCTTTTGGGAATCGACCGCCGTTCCGGATATCCGCGTTCAGGTCGCCAAGCTGGTCGACGCTCTGCTCGAAGGCTGAACCTGAAAAGAATCTCCCGGGTAAGAATGCCTGCTCATGTCATTCGCCTGCAAGAATTTCGCGGCAAGCTGCCCTTCAAGGTAAGGTTGCAAGGGTGAACCTGTGGCGAATGAAAGAGATTCGCATCGGTTTCTGCGGTAAAAAAGTCAGAAAATTGCGATAAGTCTCTGATTTGTCCCATATAAACAATCGAATGCTATTGCCAATATATTGTCAGGCCGGTCATAATAACGACATTGGAATATATGATTCCTCACAACATCTGACCGGAGCATTTCAGTTGCTGCTTGCCTGAGCTGCGCATGCGCTGGATCAGTTGACCCTATATTTCCTGCAAAGTGCCTGACGGTTTTGCGCCCGGAAATTAAGATAAAATGGAGCGCATCCCGGAAAGTGTGAACAGCTTTCGGACAAGATGTGTGTGATTATAAAACGTAAGAGCGGATGGGAGGCCTTGGGCGCATGACGATGGACGGCAGAATGCTTTTCCTGCTTGTCCTTCTTCCTTTTATTGGCAGCGTCATCACGGGTCTCTTCAGGGGCGCCGACCGAAGCGGTTCCGGTTGGTTCACGGCAGCCATCGCTCTCGTCGCCTTCATTCTTACGGCGAGCCTTTATCCGATTGTCTCGGACGGAAAGGTTCTGCGCGGCACAGTTGAATGGCTACCCGCCTATGGTCTCAATGTAACGCTGCGCATGGATGGCTTCGCATGGCTGTTCGCCATGCTGATCACCGGCATTGGCCTTCTGGTCGTGATCTACGCGCGCTATTACATGTCGCCGGACGATCCGGTGCCGCGTTTCTTCTCATTCCTGCTGTCGTTTATGGGTTCGATGCTCGGCGTCGTTCTGTCCGGCAATATCATTCTGCTTGCCGTCTTCTGGGAGCTGACGAGTATCTTCTCGTTCCTGCTCATCGGCTACTGGTATCACAATGCCAGTGCGCGCGATGGCGCGCGTATGGCGCTGACAGTCACAGGCATTGGCGGCTTCTGCTTGCTGGCAGGTATGCTGCTGCTCGGCCATATCGTCGGCAGCTATGATCTCGATGTGGTTCTGGCAGCAGGCAATGAGGTTCGCACCCATCCCCTTTATACGGTTGCGCTCGTTTTGATCCTGCTCGCTGCTTTCACCAAAAGCGCGCAGTTTCCGTTCCATTTCTGGCTGCCGAATGCGATGGCGGCGCCGACACCTGTTTCGGCCTATCTCCATTCGGCGACGATGGTGAAGGCCGGTGTGTTTTTGCTCGCCCGCCTGTGGCCAGTGCTGGCCGGAACCGAGGAATGGTTCTGGATTTTGGGTTCGGCTGGCCTGATCACGCTGTTGCTGGCAAGCTTTTTTGCCGTGTTTCAGCAAGATCTTAAAGGGCTGCTCGCCTATTCGACGATCAGCAATCTGGGCCTTATCACCGCGCTTTTGAGCCTTGGAAGTCCGCTTGCGGCAGTGGCCGCGATCTTCCACATGGTCAACCATGCCATCTTCAAGGCGTCGCTTTTCATGGCGGCGGGCATTATCGATCATGAAACGGGCACGCGCGATATGCGCCGCCTGAGCGGATTGTTCCGATTAATGCCCTATACGGCAACACTTGCCATGGTGGCGAGCGCGGCCATGGCGGGCGTCCCGCTGCTGAACGGCTTCATTTCCAAGGAAATGTTCTTTGCCGAAGCGGTCGAAACGCATCTTGCATCGTGGCTGGACTCGATCACGCCCTATGTGGCGACGCTTGCCAGCATTTTCACGGTGGCCTATTCGATCCGCTTTATCTACTCGACCTTTTTCGGTCCGCCGCCGCATGATCTGCCGCGCGAGCCGCACGAACCGCCGCACTGGATGCGTCGTCCCATCGAGCTTCTCGTGCTACTCTGCCTTCTGATCGGTATTGTTCCCGGCCTGTCCATTGGTCCATTCCTGCATTCGGCGGTTCGCTCTGTGCTTGGCGATGCGACGCCGGAATATAGCCTCTCGGTCTGGCATGGTTTCAATTTGCCGCTGATGATGAGTATTGCAGCGATGATTGGCGGCGTGTTGCTGCACTGGTGCCTGAAGAACTATCTGGCCACCAGTGAGGATGGACCGCCGGTATTCCGCCATCTGCAAGGGCAGCGCATTTTCGAGCGCGTTCTGGTGACGCTGTCTTGGAACTGGGCACGTAAGGCAGAAAATTTCCTGAGTACGCGTCGTTTGCAGCCGCAGTTGCGCATCATCGTTGCCATAGCTGTTGTGGTCGCCGGCTGGCCGCTGATCGAGGGCAGTTTGCGCTCCGGTACTTTGGGCGCGCAGCCGGTCGATCCGATTTTCGCGGGCCTCTGGGCGCTTGGTTGCGCCTGCGCCATCGGTGCGGCCTATCAGGCCAAGTATCACCGTCTGGCTGCTCTTATCCTGCTTGGCGGGGCAGGGCTTATCACCTGCATCACATTCGTCTGGTTGTCGGCGCCTGATCTTGCGGTGACCCAGCTTCTGGTGGAAATCGTCACCACGGTTCTGTTGTTGCTCGGCTTGCGCTGGCTGCCGAAGCGTTGGGAAGATCCCGATCCGATTCCGGTGAAGATCGGCCCGCGCATCCGCCGTTATCGCGATCTTTTGCTGGCGGTTGCCAGTGGTGTCGGCGTTTCAATCATTGCCTATGCGATGATGACGCGCCCGTCACCCAATAGCATTGGCGATTATTTCCTGCAGAACGCCTATTCGGGCGGCGGTGGCAAAAATGTCGTCAATGTCATTCTGGTTGATTTCCGCGCCTTCGATACGTTCGGTGAAATTGCCGTCCTCGGGATTGTCGGCCTGACAGTCTTCGCACTGCTGCGTCGTTTCCGTCCCGCGCCGGATTCCACCGGCTCGACCGCACAACAGAAGATTCAGGACGCCTACGATGAAGCCATGCCAGATCGCAAGGCGGGTGAAACGCTGAACGATTATCTGGCTGTGCCGTCAGTCATCATGCAATGGCTGTTCCCGGTCATCATCGTTCTGGCCATGCATCTGTTCCTGCGCGGGCACGATCTGCCGGGCGGTGGTTTTGCGGCCGGTGTTGCGCTGGCGATTGCCTTCATCCTGCAATATCTGGCTGCCGGAACGCGTTGGGTGGAAGACAGGCTGCGCATTCTGCCGCTGCGCTGGATCGGCATTGGCTTGTTGAGCGCTGCGGCAACCGGCTCCGGCGCGTGGCTGTTCGGCTATCCGTTCCTGACCACATTCTTCCAATATGCGGAGATACCGTATGTGGGGAAAATGCCGTTGGCGAGCGCCTTGCTGTTTGATTTCGGTGTTTTCACGCTCGTCGTGGGTGCAACCGTTATCGTCCTGATTGCACTGGCGCACCAATCGATCCGTAAACATCGCGTCGAGAAGCTCGCCGCAGCGACTGCGAAGGAGGAGAACTGATGGAGCTGGTTCTTGCTCTCGCAATCGGTGTGCTGATGGCGTCCGGCGTCTGGCTGGTGCTGCGCCCGCGCACGTTCCAGGTGGCGATCGGCCTGTCGCTGATCTCCTATGCGGTTAATCTGTTCATCTTCTCGATGGGACGGCTGCGTTCCAATGCGCCGCCGGTTCTGGACTCCGGTCTGGACGTACAGGCCGCTCAATATACCGATCCGGTGCCGCAGGCGCTTGTGCTGACGGCAATCGTTATCGGCTTCGCCATGACGGCGCTCTTCCTTGTCGTGCTGCTCGCTTCGCGCGGTCTGACACGCACCGACCATGTCGACGGCAAGGAGAACTGATGATGGATTGGAAATCACACCTCATCGTTGCTCCGATCCTTCTGCCGCTGGTAACGGCAGCGGTTCTGCTGTTGATCGACGAACGCAGCCGCAAGCTGAAGATGGCGATCAATTCGCTCTCGACACTTGGCCTGATCGGCATTGCCTGCACGCTTGTGGCTATGGCCAGCGAAAAAGCGCCCGAAGCAATTGTTTATCTCATCGGCAACTGGCCCGCGCCTTTTGGCATCGTGCTGGTGCTCGACAGGCTGGCGGCAATGATGCTGCTTCTGGCGAGCCTGCTCGGCATGGCCGCACTCAGCTTTGCGCTGGCGCATTGGCACAAGGCAAGCCCGCATTTCCATACGATCTTCCAGCTCTTGCTGATGGGCTTGAACGGCGCATTCCTGACGGGCGACCTGTTCAACCTGTTCGTTTTCTTCGAGGTCATGCTCGCCGCCTCCTATGGTCTGGCGCTGTACGGCTCCGGTCCGGCACGCGTTAAGGCGGGTCTCCATTACATCGCAGTCAATCTGGTGGCGTCTTCGCTCTTCCTGATCGGCGTGAGCCTGATCTACGGTGTTACCGGCACGCTGAACATGGCTGACCTCGCGCAGCGGATCACACAGGTTGCGCCTGAAGATCGTATGTTGCTTGAAGCCGGTGCTGCGGTTCTCGGTGTGGCGTTCCTGATCAAAGCGGGCATGTGGCCGCTCAATTTCTGGCTTGCGCCGACCTATACGGCGGCCGCAGCGCCTGTTGCCGCGATCTTCGCGATCATGAGCAAGGTTGGCATTTATGTGCTGTTGCGCCTGTCGCCGCTGATGTTCGGCATTGGCGCTGGCTCGTCCTACGGTTTTGGCAATGACTGGCTCTATTTCGGCGGCATGATCACGCTCGCTTTTGGCCTGATCGGCGTGGTTGCATCGCAGGCCATGGGCAGGCTTGCGAGCTACAGCATTCTCGTTTCCTCGGGCACGCTGTTGGCTGCCATCGGTAGTGGTAACACCGCCATGGCTGGAGCTGCATTGTTCTATATGGTCAGTTCCACGCTCACGATCGCTGCATTCTTCCTGCTGATCGAACTTGTCGAGCGCGGACAGGATGCCGCCGCCAACGTTCTCGCGGTGACGATGGAAGCCTATGGCGATGACGAAGAGGAAGAAGAAGAGGAAGAGGTGGGCGCGGTCCTGCCTGCCACTCTTGCCATCCTCGGTACGTTCTTTGCGATATGCGCCATTTTGCTGATCGGCCTGCCACCGTTCTCGGGCTTTATCGCCAAGTTCTTGATCCTGGCTGCGGTGTTCAACGGCGATGGACCAACGCCGCAACTGGCGATGCCGGTCAGTCCGGCAAGCTGGGCGCTGATTGCGCTGATCCTGCTGTCCGGTCTTTCGGCGTTGATTGCCATGACACGTACCGGTATCCGCACTTTCTGGGCGTCGCTCGAAGGCAATGTGCCGCGCGTTCTGGTGCGCGAAGTGGTGCCGATTGCCGGGCTGCTGGCACTTTGTCTTGCGCTGACAATCGCAGCTGGTCCCGCCATGCGCTACATGGACGAAACGGCACGTTCGCTACACCATCCATCCGATTATATCGATAGTGTTCTCAAGGCGCCCAAGGTTGAGCATAACACGACCAAGACGACGGGCACGCAAGCGGCGGAGGTAGAATGAGAAAAATCCTGCCATATCCGCTGTTGTTCGTGTCGCTGCTTCTGTTCTGGCTGCTGCTGAACGGCTTTACCCCCGCGCAGCTCATTCTTGGCGTGGTCATCGCGCTGTTCGCCTGCCAGATCATGACGGCGCTCCAACCACAGAAAAATCATATTCGCTCGATCCCGGCGATGCTCCGGCTTTTCGTCACGTTCAGCCTTGATATTCTGAGTTCGAACATCACTGTGGCGCGCATCATCCTTTCTGGAAGAAAGCGCCGCCCCGGTTTTGTGGTTATCCCGCTGGAGCTGGAAAATCGCACCGCGCTGGCGGTACTCGCCTGTGTGGTGACCGCAACGCCCGGCACGGCCTGGGTGGATCACCACAGCGCGCGCCGCGAACTGACCATTCACGTACTCGACCTTGAAGAAGCGCAGGTCTGGCGCGATCTGATCAAGCAAAAATATGAAAAGCCGCTGATTACGATTTTCGGGGCAGGAGACGTCGTCGAGAAGGAGAAATCCGCATGAGTGCCGTTGTCATCTTCTGGTCTCTGCTCGCCGCGCAATTGATGCTGATCGCCGCCATGGGTTGCGCTGTTTATCGCCTGCTGGTTGGCCCACGGGCTCAGGACCGCGTGCTCGCCACCGACGCCCTTTATCTCAACGCGCTGCTGCTGCTGATCACCTTCGGCATTCGCACCGGCAGCGATATCTATTTCGAGGCTGCGCTGATCATCGCGTTGCTTGGTTTCGTTGCCACCGTCGCACTTGCGAAATTCCTGATGCGCGGGGAGGTGATCGAATGATCCATGCAGCCGAAATCCCGCTTTGGGCCGCCATTCTCATTTCGTTTTTTCTCGTCGCCGGTGCTTTCCTGACGCTCGTCGGATGCATTGGCCTGGTGCGTTTCAAGACCTTTTACGAACGCATTCACGCACCGACCATCGGCTCTTCTTTTGGGGCTGGGGGAATCTTGATCGCTTCGATCATATTTTTCTCCATCTTGCAATCGAAGCCGATTCTGCATGAAGTATTGATTACCGTCTTTGTGGTCATCACAACGCCGGTGACGCTCATGCTGCTCAGCCGCGCTGTGATCCATCGCGACACAACGCAGGACAGCAAGGAGCTGCCTTCATCTTCCGACCCCGATTGAGGCCGGCAGACATCATGCTTGAGGGTGCGGAAGGGGCGTTTTAGGCTTTTCCGCAGTGCAGAACGGGGAAAATCAGCGGCTTCTTCCAGGAAGGGCCGCCATCGTTTTTCGGACGAACGGACTGAGCTTTTTCGGGTTCGCTTAAAGACTCATATCCTCTTGTTCGGTCACGATATTCGCTCTTTCCCGAATCTGAAGCGTATTGCCTGCGGCCTGTTTGGTCCGGAAGGAGCGGCCGATGGCATTTGGAGGAGTGCTGTGGGCTGCGGCCAATTGTCCAGATGCGGCGCATCAATGGTCAGGCGGATTGAAGGTTTTCATCATTTAGATTATCTGGATTTCAGTAATTTCTGAAAGTTCAGAAAATACGGGAGAGAGAATTTTGGAATTGTCGCCAATCGTTCAGTCGTTCGTGCTCCACTTTGGAGAGATGGGCAGCCGTTGGGGCATCAACCGCACGGTAGGGCAGATTTACGCGCTGCTTTATCTGTCGCCTCAACCCATGTGCGCTGACGAGATCGTCGACGCGCTTGGTGTGTCACGCTCGAATGTCTCCATGGGCATACGCGAACTGCAGGGCTGGAACCTCGTGCTCTTGAAGCACATTCCCGGCGACCGTCGCGATTTCTTCACGACGCCGGATGATGTCTGGCAAATTCTGCGCACACTCGCTGAAGAGCGCAAGAAGCGCGAGATTGACCCAACCCTGTCCGTTTTGCGCGAAGTGCTGATGGAAGCACCGCAGGACGACGGTGATCGTTATGCGCAGGAGCGCATGAAAGACATGTACAGCCTGATCGAGCGGCTGACCAACTGGTACGACGACGTCAAGAAGCTCGATACGGACCGTCTGACAAGCCTGCTGGCGCTTGGCGCCAAGGTAACCCGTTTCCTCGAAACCACCGACAGGATCGTGGCTTTGGGACGTGGGCGAACATCGGCCAAGAAGGAGCCTAAGCGAGATTGACATCTGATGTCCCCCAAACGGAGCAACTGGCGGAAAAGCTAACGCCAGACGACGGAGAGGCGACAGGCGGCAAGCGCCGCTCAAGTCCTTCCAAGCGTCGTTCTGAGCGCCGGCCAGTTCCGGCCATGCTTCGGCGGGGGGCAAATCTTCAGGCACTGGCAGCACTTCTATGGCTGCCGCAGGCGGGACTGATCGCCTATGCCATCGGATGTCTCGCCGATACGGGTTTCGACAACAGAATTTATTATGCAGCACTGGGCATATTCGTGCTGGGATGCCTGCGCAGCCTGATTGACAGTGCGGGCGCAGCCAAGGCATTCGATGCCGCCCGCGCCGAACTGACAGCTTTGCGTGAACGGGCTGTCACAGCGCTTTCCAGCCGTTCTCCACTCGACACAGCGCGGCCATCGTCAGGCGAGGCTGCAAGCATTCTCGCCGAACAGGCCGAGATGGTCGTGCCCTATCTGTCGCGTTTTGTGCCGGTGCGCATTCGGGTCATGCTGGTGCCGCTGGCGATCCTGCTGGCCGTCTTCTGGTTTTCATGGGCAGCGGCACTGGTTTTGCTCGTTGCCGCACCTTTGATCCCGATTTTCATGGCGCTGATTGGCTGGCGCGCGAAAGCCGCGAGTGAGAAGCAGCTTGTAGCGCTTGGCGGGATGAATGGTTTTCTGCTGGACCGCCTGCGCGGCTTGACCACGATCCGCAGTTTTCATGCCGTCGATGCCACCGCCACGCGGCTGCGTGAAAATGCCGAGACCCTGCGCACGAAGACAATGAAAGTCCTGCGGATTGCATTCCTGTCTTCTGCCGTGCTGGAGCTTTTTGCAGCGCTTGGTGTAGCCATGGTGGCCGTCTATATCGGCTTCCACCTGCTTGGCACATTGCAGTTCGGTGCCTGGGGACACAAACTGACGCTCGGCGAAGGCCTGTTTATCCTGCTTCTGTCGCCTGCTTTCTTTGAGCCGCTGCGTGACCTTTCCGCCGTCTGGCATGACCGTGCATCGGGCGAAGCCGCCATCGATGCGCTGGAAAAGCTCAGTCGCCATTCCATGCCTGTTGTCGGCAACAGCAGCGCCACGGCGGGTGGACTGGAAGAATCGGCCCCCTCTGTTCAACTACGCGATGTCGGCTTTCAATATCCGGCAGGTCCTTCGGTTTTGACAGATTTCAACCTGACAATCGAGGCGGGGGAGCATGTCGCGCTGCTTGCGCCGAGCGGTTATGGTAAGTCCACCATTCTGGCGTTGATCGCTGGACTGGCAGCGCCGCAAACAGGCGCAATACGGTTCGGCGGCACGAGCATGACGCCCGAAAATGCGACGGTCTCGCGCCAGCGTATGAGCTGGGTCGGTCAAAGGCCCCATATTTTTGCAGGCTCGGCACGGCACAATATCACGCTCGGGCGTGAAGCCGCTGCCAGATCAACTGCCGCGATCATCGACGATATGGCGCTCGCGCATGTTGCTGGCATCACCGGCAATGGTGTTATCGGGGAAAACGGGGCCGGGCTTTCGGGCGGTGAAGCCTTGCGGCTCGCGCTGGCTCGCATCGCGGTCGATCCTAAGGCCGATATTATTCTGGCCGACGAGCCAACGGCCCATCTCGACAGTGAGACAGCCAGGCATATTGCCGACAGTCTGTTGCGGCTGGCCAAGGGCAAGACCCTGATTGTCGCCACCCATGATGAGGGACTGGCGCGCAGGATGGATCGCATCATACGCTTGGACTCTTGTCAGGATACTGATCCGCTTTGGCAGAGGAGGGCAGCCGAATGAACGGTCTGCAAGCGCTCCGCCCAATCCTGCGCCTGTTTTTCAGAACCAAGGGTGCTGCTCTCTATGCAGGCATTGCAGCCGCGACGGTCACTGTTCTGGCTGGTATAGCACTGCTTGGCCTCTCTGGCTGGTTCATCACAGCAACGGCCATTGCAGGCTTGAGTGTAGCTACAGCTATTGTGTTCGATGTCTTTGCACCGGCAGCGGGTATCCGGTTCCTGGCAATTGTGCGGACGGGTGCACGTTATCTCGAACGTCTTGTCACCCATGATGCAACGCTCGCCATTCTGGCGGCATTACGCGAAAAGCTGTTTCGCAGCTGGGCGAGACCCGCCGCAGCCAATGCACTTTTAAAGCGACCAGCACGGCTTCTATTCCGTCTGACTGCGGATATCGATGCACTGGATTCGCTCTATCTGCGTGTCGTCGTGCCGATAGGTGCTGCACTTGCAACCGCATTGGTGGCAGGTCTTGCGCTGGCACTGATGCATCCGTTATTCGGGCTTGCCGTTGCACTTGTGCTTTTGATCGTCGGCTTGAGCCTGCCTCTATTTGCTGCGCGGCGTTCGGAAATGCCGATGCGCAGGCGCGCCAAGGGCTCGGAAGCACTGCGCGCCCGCGCGGTCGATCTGGTTGCGGGCCAGACGGAATTGCTCATGGCGGGGCGGATGCAGGCGCAAAACGATGCGCTCGTCCGGGCAGATCGTTATGTCGCTGCGGCTGACCGTACGCTCAATCGCGTTGAGATCCGGACCGGCGCTGGCCTCGGTGTGGCACATGCCGGACTTCTGGCTGGCGGCCTGATTGGCGCTGGCTGGCTTGTTCAGTCCGGGACAATCGGCGCGCCGGTCGCCGCACTGGCTATGCTTGTTATTCTCGGCGCAATGGAACCATTCGTGGCGCTGCGGCGTGGTGCGATGGAACTGGGGCGCACCATTCTGGCTGCACGGCGGGTTGGGCCGCAATTGTGTGAGGGAGCGTCGATTACAGGTCTGCCCACGCCACCGGATGGCATTGCTGTGGAGCTTCGTAATCTATCTGTCCGCCACGAAGACGCGGCCATCGATGCCTTGAAAACCATCAACCTCACGGTCGAAGCGGGCGAACGTGTTGCCATTGTCGGAACCAGCGGCGCGGGCAAGTCGACCCTGTTCAACCTGCTCGCAGGTGAAATCCCGGCGATGGATGGCAGTGCGGACGTGCTGGCCAGCAGTTTGCTGACCCAGCGCACCGAACTTTTTCAGGACAGTCTTCGCGACAATCTGCGACTGGCCAGGCCGGATGCAGACGACACAACACTGATGCAGGCTTTGCACACAGCCGGTCTCGGAGAGTTCGTAGAAACCTTGCCAGCAGGCCTCGACACGATGCTGGGCGAGGGTGGTTTTGGATTGTCCGGCGGGCAGGCGCGACGTCTTGCATTGGCGCGACTGTTCTTAAGCGAATCGTCCTTGTGGCTTCTCGATGAACCGACCGAAGGGTTGGATGGGGCCGTTGCTGAAGACGTGTTGACGCGGCTTCGGACGCAGGCAGGCGGACATACCCTGTTGGTTGCGACACATATCCAGCGCGAAGCGCGGATTTGCGACCGCATCATTGTTTTAAATCAAGGCGCTCTAGTTGAGTCTGTGCGCATGAGTGACCAGCGCTTCGGTGAAATCCTCGAATCTATGAGGTGACCGGGCGGGCAGGGTCCAGATATCGGGGCTTTGCCAACAATCGAGAATGGAAACGACGGGCGGCTTTTCATCCGCTCTTCTTTTCAAACGGACAATGTCATGACGGTGTCCGTTACGCGAAGGCGCGTCGCGTCTGCCAATTTATGCGGCGTGCAACATTATATCGTTTTGGTCGCATTTTGCGATTCCGGTGAAATCTCCCGGTCGCGAATGCTCTAGGAGGGCCGGGAATTTCCGGCTGAAAAAGATGGAACTCGATATTGTCTCCCTGTCGCGATTGCAGTTTGCAATCACGGCACTTTATCACTTCCTCTTCGTACCTCTGACGTTGGGTCTTTCCGTGCTGCTGGCCATCATGGAAACCGTTTATGTGATGACGGGGCGACTCATCTGGCGACAGATGACGAAATTCTGGGGTACTCTGTTTGGCATCAACTTCGCGATCGGTGTCGCGACGGGTATTGTGATGGAATTCCAGTTCGGCATGAACTGGAGCTATTACAGCCATTATGTGGGCGATATTTTCGGTGCCCCGCTCGCCATTGAGGGCCTGATGGCCTTCTTCCTTGAGGCGACCTTCGTTGGTCTGTTCTTCTTCGGTTGGGACCGTCTTTCCAAGGTCGGCCACCTGATCGCGACCTATGCGGTTGCGGCGGGTTCGAATTTTTCCGCTCTGTGGATTCTCATCGCCAATGGCTGGATGCAGAACCCTGTCGGATCAGCGTTCAACCCTGAAACCATGCGTATGGAAATCACCGATTTCTTCGCGGTTCTGATGAATCCGGTGGCGCAGGCCAAATTTGTGCATACGGTTTCGGCAGGTTACGCAACGGCCTCAATATTCGTTCTGGGCGTTTCCGCCTGGTATCTGCTGAAAGGCCACTCGGTGGAACTCGCCAAGCGTTCGATGACGGTTGCCGCTTCTTTCGGTCTGGCCGCATCGCTTTCGGTCGTCGTTCTTGGTGATGAAAGCGGTTATCTGGCCAATGAACACCAGAAGATGAAGATCGCCGCTATCGAAGCAATGTGGGAAACAGAGCCTGCACCTGCCTCGTTCACGGTCTTCGGCTTTCCGAACCAGGAAGCACGCGAAACCCATTTCGCTGTGCATATTCCGTGGGTTATGGGGCTGATCGGCACGCGTTCGCTAACCACGCCGATCCAGGGCATCAATGATCTGGTCGAGAATGCGGAGAACCATATCCGCAACGGTATCGTCGCTTATGATGCGTTGCAGAAAATCCGCGCCGCTGGCGACACCAGTGCCGTACCGCAGGATGTGAAGGACGTTTTCGCCGATAACAGCCAGTGGCTGGGCTATGCGCTCCTTCTGAAGCGCTATGTGGACGATCCGCGCACGGCTACCGACGAGCAGATCGCCAAGGCCGCGAACGATACCGTTCCGGGTGTCCTTCCGCTGTTCTGGGCATTCCGCATCATGGTGGCTATCGGGTTCTTCCTGATCCTGCTGACAGGTACGTTCTTTGTACTGTCGGCGCGGCGCAAGCTTGATCAGCATCGCTTCCTGCTGAAAGTTGCAGTCTTTGCAATTCCGCTGCCATGGATTGCCGCAGAAATGGGCTGGATTGTCGCTGAATTCGGACGTCAGCCCTGGATTATCGAGGGTATTCTGCCGACAGCGGTCGGTGTCTCCAATCTCGGTGCATCGACGGTTCTGCTTACCATCATCGGCTTTGTCGCGATCTACACGGTCCTGTTCATCATCGAAATGGGCCTGATGATACGCGCGATCAAAGCCGGACCGGAACCCGACAGCAAACCTGAAGCCATGCTTGCACCTGCCAGCATTGCGCCTGCGGAGTAAGGACCATGATACTCAGCGAATTGTTGGACTATGAAACCCTTCGCATCATCTGGTGGGTACTGCTCGGCGTGCTGCTGATCGGCTTTGCCGCGATGGACGGGTTTGATCTGGGCGTGGATATCCTGATGCCGCTCGTCGGCAAAACGGATGTGGAGCGCCGCGTTATCATCAACACGATCGGCCCGGTCTGGGAAGGCAATCAGGTCTGGCTGGTTCTGGGCGGCGGCGCTATTTTCGCTGCCTGGCCACCGCTTTATGCCGTGTCCTTCTCCGGCTTCTATCTGGCGATGTTCGTCATCCTCTTTGCCCTCATTCTGCGCCCAGTCGGTTTCAAATACCGCTCGAAGCGTGAGGGCAGGGCTTGGCGTCGGGGGTGGGACATTGCCCTGTTCATCGGCGGTTTTGTACCTGCGCTGATTTTTGGCGTCGCCGTCGGCAACGTGCTGCAGGGCGTACCCTTCCGTTTGGCCGATGATCTCCAGATCTTCTATGAAGGCACCTTCTTCGGCCTGCTCAACCCGTTTGCACTCATTTGCGGCGTGTTGTCGGTGACCATGCTTTCCATGCATGGCGCCTCCTGGCTGGTCCTGAAAACATCGGGAGAAATACAGCAGAGAGCACGGCGTTATGGCAGCATCGCTGCACTTCTGACGCTCGTTCTTTATGCTCTGGCGGGCGTTGCCAGCTGGTTCTGGGTGTCCGGCTACCGGATTACGAGCGCCATCGTCACCGATGGACCGTCCAATCCGCTGCGCAAGACGGTGGAACTGGATCACAGCGCATGGTTCAGCAACTATGCGAACTATCCGATCCTGCTGATCGCTCCGGCGCTTGGCATTCTGGGCGCGATTGCAGTGTTTCTGACACTGCGTGGCGGTCGTGAAGTCGCTCCACTTCTGCTCGGCAAGCTCACGATCTTCGGCATCATTTCGTCGGTCGGCGTCTCGATGTTCCCGTTCATTCTACCGTCTTCGCTCGATCCTCGGGCAAGCCTGACGGTTTGGGACTCGTCTTCCAGTCATATGACGCTGTTCATCATGCTGGTCGTGACCCTGATCTTCCTGCCGATCATCGTTGCCTACACCTCCTGGGTCTACAGAGTGCTGTGGGGCAAGGTGGAAAAGGAAATGATCGAGGACGAGAGCAACCACGCTTATTGATTGGGCTGCGGGCGGCCTTGTCCGTCCGCGCCTTTCAATCCAAGAAAGGAAAGCAATATGTGGTATTTTTCCTGGCTTCTGGGCCTGCCGCTCGCCGCAGCTTTCGCTGTGCTCAATGCCATGTGGTACGAGCTGATGGATGACCGTGCCCGCAAGCGTCTTGCAGCCGATCCGACTGCAGATCTGGCGCGCCAAGGCACGAAGCATCATTAGACAAAAGAAAACGGCCCGGAAACGGGCCGTTTTTTAATGGCTGATGTTGGCGTTAGGCCGATGGTATCGAGAGTTCCGCCACGAAATCATAGGCGTCGCCACGATAAAGCGATTTGGTGAATTCCACCGCACGGCCTGACGCGAGATAGGAAATCCGCTCGATAGACAATCCTGCATCGCCAGCCTTGACGCCAAGTATCCGCGCATCGGGATCCTTGATGTTGCAGGCGGATATGCGCTGCACCGCGCGAACCGGGCGAAAGCCGGTCCGTCCCAGTTCAGCATAGAGCGAGCCCTGTACGGCATTGGGGTCTGGCAAAACTTCACTCGACAAGGTGGCGCGTTCGATAGCCAGCGGCAGATCGCTTGCCATACGCAAACGGCCAAGCCGGGCAACGCGGGTTTCCGATGAAACGCCAAGCTTCATCATTTCCTCGGGCGACGGATAATAGAGACCGCGCTCCAGCCATTTGGATTGGGTGGCAATGCCGCGCCGCGCCATGTCTTCGGTAAAAGACGTCAGCATGGAAAGCGACTGCTGCACACGCTCGCTGGGGCGAACGACAAAGGTGCCAGAGCCATGGCGGCGCACCAGCAGTCCCGATTTGACGAGATCATCCACTGCCTTGCGCACGGTCACCCGGCTGATATTGGCATATTCTGCAATGTCGCGTTCAGGTGGTAGGGCCTCTCCGTCAGCCAGATGACCGGCACGAATCGCGGCTTCCAGCGACTGGCGCAACTGCATGTAGAGCGGTCCCGCGCCTGAAGAGGGGGCAGTGCCCTGAAGATTCTTGGGTAGGAAGGCGCTGAAATTGCCGCTCATGCATGCGCCTCATTCATCTTGTGGCCATAGCGCTTGAGCGCGAGTTGCAAGGCTCCGGTCAAGGCATCGGCTGCCGGTGGAACAATGAGCTTCTGATGGCTGGCCGGGAGCCACTCCACATAAAGCGGCGCCATGCCACCCAACAGACTGATCCGCTCCGCACCTTGCGCGATTAACATATCCAGCGTTTCACTGACATAGCCTGCGGAACGCTCCAGAAGCATACGCGCAGTCTCATCGCCATTGGCTGCATATTGGAAAACACGTGGGGCATATTTGCCGAAATCACCGGGCTTCGCCGTCCAGGCAAATTCAACCAGATTGTCGGGATTATTGCTGAACTCGTCGAGAACATCCGTTGTCAGACGGCTGCGGGGGTGAATGCCGTCATGCACCAGCAGGCATTCTTGCAGCAGGCTTTGGCCAAGCCGCGCACCGCTGCCAAGATCGCTGAGCGGAAAACCCCACCCGCCGACCGAATGTATCCGGTCCTGCTGGCGGACGATATAGGCCGTGCCGGTGCCAAGAATGGCAACGATGCCGTCCTGATCACCAAGCGCACCTTGCAATGCGATGAGGCCGTCGAACTCGACATTGGCATGGGCAAAGGGGAGGCCGCCTTCAATCGGCAGTCCGGCGCCTACGACATTGCCGCCAGCAAGGCCGAGGACCGCGTGGCTTTCACCGTAATGGCACTGGTCCAGCCCGGCATCGGCAAAGGCATTGTCGATGGCTGCGCGTACATTGACGAGCGAAGTATGCGGATCGGTGACAATATTGGCCGATCCGCTGCGTCCCGTTCCCAGAATCGCACCGTTGCCATCTGCCACTACAGCGCGACATCCGGTGCCGCCGCCATCCACGCCAATGAAAAACTCTGCCATGAAGATACCTCCAACTTGAAGATACCAAAAAAATACCATTAACCAAGCAGATTCAGCGAAGCGGAGAAAAATTGATTAATGTGTTGATAAAATAAGGTAAATTATCTTGCTTCCAATTTTTATGCGAGAATTTCGTAAACTTCGCTGGACAATTGGTACGTTTTTGGCATTAAATTCACTCAAAGGGGAGCGCAATGCCGCCAGGGGTCGCCAAAGCTTGTTGACAGGCGAGGGCCGCGCGGAAATGGGATGGAGCAAAGACCGGCGTAGCCGGCACTTATCCCGGACCGTGATGAGCCATCGTCATCAACGTGGTGTATCGCAATGGACAGGCGTATCTCGCCTCTTTTGTGCGTCTGCGTTCAAAAAAACGGGAGAAGGTCAAATGGTTCGCAATACCTTGAAATTCATGCTGCTGGGTTCGACGTTGCTGGCGTCGGGTTCTGCCGCATTGGCTCAGGACGTCACGCTGACAGTTGAAAGCTGGCGTAACGACGATCTGCAGATCTGGCAGGAAAAGATCATTCCAGCCTTTGAAGCCAAGAATCCTGGCATCAAGATCAATTTCGCGCCAAGCGCGCCGACGGAATATAACGCCGCTCTCAATGCCAAGCTGGATGCTGGTTCGGGCGGCGATCTTATTTCGTGCCGTCCTTTCGACACCTCGCTGGAACTGTTCAACAAGGGCAAACTTGCCGATCTCACCGACCTCGAAGGCATGAAGAACTTCTCCGACGTCGCCAAGTCCGCATGGACCACCGACGACGGCAAGAAGGCTTTCTGCGTGCCGATGGCTTCGGTTATTCACGGCTTCATCTATAATCAGGAAGCCTTTGACAAGCTTGGCCTGAAGGCACCGGCGACCGAAGCCGAGTTCTTCGCGATGCTCGACAAGATCAAGGCTGACGGCACCTATATCCCGATGGCCATGGGCACCAAGGATATGTGGGAAGCCGCAACCATGGGCTACCAGAATATCGGCCCGACCTATTGGAAGGGTGAAGAAGGCCGCAAGGCGCTTATCGCCGGTACGGAAAAACTGACCGACGAACCGTGGGTTGAGCCGTTCAAGGTTCTCGCCAAGTGGAAGGATTATCTGGGCGACGGTTTCGAAGCGCAGACCTACCCGGACAGCCAGAACCTCTTCACGCTGGGCCGCGCCGCGATCTATCCGGCTGGTTCGTGGGAAATTGGCCTGTTCAACACGCAGGCGCAGTTCAAGATGGGCGCATTCCCGCCGCCGGTGAAGAATGCCGGCGACAGCTGCTACATCTCGGATCATAACGATATCGGTCTTGGCCTCAACGCTTCGAGCAAGAATGCCGAACAGGCCAAGGTGTTCCTCAACTGGGTCGCTTCGCCGGAATTTGCGGAAATCTACGCCAATGCGCTGCCGGGCTTCTTCAGCTTGAACTCGACGGCAGTGAAGATGTCCGATCCGCTGGCGCAGGAATTCGTATCCTGGCGCGAAAAGTGCAAGCCGACCATCCGCTCGACCTACCAGATCCTGTCGCGTGGCACGCCGAACCTGGAAAACGAAACCTGGGTTCAGTCGGCTAACGTTATCAACGGCACCGTAACGCCGGAAGATGCCGCCAAGAAGCTGCAGGAAGGCCTGGACAGCTGGTACAAGCCAGCCAAGTAAAGCGATAGTGCACGGGCGGCTTTGCGACAGCGCAGGGCCGCCCGTGTGCATTTTCGATGCCGAACAGACCTACCGGATAGTCTTGCGGGCAGTTTTTCTTTCGCGCGATGCGCGATCCGTGTCAGTCTCACGGCGATAGAAAGTTCGTAAGAACCGCATAAGCCGAAGAACAGCGAGTGTTGATGAGCCAGTCTGCCAACCTGCCAATCATTGAGCAAAAACGCCCGAGGCGGTGGCACATTCTTGTGTTTCTGCTGCCTTGCGTGCTGGTTTATACCGCCGTCATGGTGCTTCCGCTGATCGAGACATTGCGGCAAGCGTTTTTCAATGTCGTTGACGGGCAGCGCGTCTTTGTCGGATTTGCCAATTTCCAGACGCTTTTCGGCGATGCCAACTGGTCACGCGATTTCTGGAATGCTTTGAAGAACAACGTTATATTCTTCTGTATTCACATGCTGGTTCAAAATCCGATCGGCATTTTGCTGGCGGCCATGCTGTCGCTGCCGAGACTGCGTTTCGCAGCCTTCTACCGCACCGCGATCTTTCTGCCGACGCTACTGTCCTTCGTGATTGTCGGCTTCATCTGGAAGCTGATCCTGTCACCGATCTGGGGCGTTGCACCATGGATGATGGATCTGGTGGGCATGAAATGGGCCTTTGGACCATGGCTCGGCAAGGCCGAAACCGCACTTGTGACGGTGTCGCTCGTCTCGGTCTGGCAGTTCGTCGGTATTCCGATGATGCTGATCTATGCGGCGCTGCTCAACATTCCCGATGAAATCATCGAAGCTGCCGAATGCGACGGCATTACGGGCTGGAGCCAGTTCTGGAAGATCAAGCTGCCGCTTATCCTGCCGTCGATTGGCCTGATCTCGGTCATGACCTTCGTTGCCAATTTTAACGCGTTCGACCTTGTTTATTCGATGCAGGGCGCACTCGCGGGGCCAGACAAGGCGACCGATATTCTGGGCACGTTCCTGTACCGCACCTTCTTCGGCTTCCAGCTTCAGCTAGGCAATCCGTCCATGGGCGCCACCATCGCGGCCGTGATGTTCCTCATCATCCTCGCCGGTGTGTCGCTCTATCTGTTCGGCATCCAGCGTCGCATGCGCCGCTATCAGTTCTGAGGAGCGAGAAATCATGTCGAAAGCACGCACTTCGCCCCTCCGCACAACATTCGTTCATGCGGCGCTGATCATCTATATGCTTGTCGCCGTCTTTCCGGTGGCGCTGACGCTGATCAATTCCTTCAAGGACCGCAATGCGATTTTCCGCACGCCGCTGCAGTTTCCGACACCGGAAAGCTTTAGCCTCATCGGTTATGAGACGGTGCTGAAGCAGGGCTCGTTCCTGACCTATTTCCAGAACAGCGCCATCGTTACAGTGGCGAGCATCTTCTTTGTCATCCTGTTTGGCGCAATGGCAGCCTTTGCGCTGTCGGAATATCGCTTCAAGGGTAACACGCTGATGGGGCTTTATCTGGCCATCGGCATCATGATCCCGATCCGTCTTGGTACGGTTGCATTGTTGCAGGGCATGGTCGCGGTGGGACTGGTCAACAGTCTGACCTCGCTGATCCTCGTCTATACAGCCCAAGGCTTGCCGCTTGCGATCTTCATCCTGTCCGAATTCATGCGAACCGTGTCCGACGATTTGAAGAATGCCGGGCGAATAGACGGCATGTCGGAATATGCGATCTTCTTCAAGCTGGTGCTGCCGCTGATCCGTCCAGCCATGGCAACGGTTGCCGTCTTCACCATGATCCCGATCTGGAACGATCTCTGGTTCCCGCTGATCCTCGCGCCAAGCGAAGCCACCAAGACGGTGACACTGGGTTCGCAGCTGTTCATCGGTCAGTTCGTCACCAACTGGAATGCGGTTCTGTCGGCGCTTTCGCTGGCCATGTTCCCGATCCTCGTCCTCTACGTCATTTTCTCGCGGCAACTGATCCGCGGCATCACAGCCGGAGCTGTAAAATGAGTTCAGATACAACAACCGCCCCGGCCCAAATCGCTCCGGCCCCGATCGCCCCGGTACGCGTGCTTTCGGCAGGTCTTGGCAATATGGGCCGCAGCCATGCGCTGGCCTATCATCGCAATCCGGGCTTTGAAGTCGTTGGTCTGGTCAACCGGACCAAGGTTGCGGTGCCAGACGAGCTGGCAGGCTATGAAATTCATCCATCCTTTCACGAGGCTTTGGCTGAACTGAAACCGGATATGGCATGCATCGCCACCTATTCGGAAAGCCATGCCGATTATGCCGTGGCTGCAATGGAGCAGGGCGCGCATGTCTTTGTCGAAAAGCCGCTGGCAACGACCGTGGAAGACGCACGCCGGGTCATCGACTGTGCGCGGGCCAACGGACGCAAGCTCGTCATCGGTTATATCTTGCGCCATCATCCGTCCTGGATGCGGCTGATTTCTGAAGCGCGACAGCTCGGCGGTCCTTACGTTTTCCGCATGAACCTGAACCAGCAGTCCAGCGGCGCGACCTGGGAAACGCATAAGAACCTGATGAACACCACATCGCCGATTGTCGATTGCGGCGTGCATTATGTCGATGTCATGTGCCAGATCACCGATGCAAAGCCGGTGGAAGTGCGCGGCATGGGCCTGCGTCTTTCCAATGAGATCAAGCCGGATATGTATAATTACGGTCATCTGCAGGTGTTGTTCGATGACGGCACGATTGGCTGGTATGAAGCGGGCTGGGGTCCGATGATGTCTGAAACCGCCTTCTTCGTGAAGGATGTTATCTCGCCAAATGGCTGCGTTTCCATCGTCATGAACGAGGCTGTGACCAAGTCTGACGACGTAGATGCGCACACAAAAACCTCGACCATTCGCATCCATCGCGCTGAACGCGGTGCGGACGGGAAGTTCCTGAAGCCGGATACGGATCTTTCCATGTCCGATGAGCCGGGCCATCAGGAATTGTGTGAACGCGAACAGGCTTACATGCTGAAAGCCATTCGCGAGGATATCGATCTCAACCGCCATATGGACGATGCGTTGCAATCGCTGCGTATCTGTCTCGCCGCTGACGAAAGCGTGCGTCTTGGCCAGCCGGTAAAACTGTAAGGGATTTTTGACTGTGGGATCGCTGCTACTCAAGTCGATAAATAAGAGCTACGGTTCGCAGGCTGTTCTGAAGGATATCAATCTGGAAGTTCGCGACGGCGAGTTCATCATTTTCGTGGGGCCTTCCGGTTGCGGTAAGTCCACGCTGCTGCGTTCGATTGCTGGTCTGGAAGATGTGTCTTCGGGTCAGGTGCTGATCAACGACAAGGATGTGACTGTGACGCCGCCGTCAAAGCGCGGCATTGCGATGGTGTTCCAGTCTTATGCGCTTTATCCGCATCTGACCGTGAAGGACAATATGGGCCTTGGTCTGAAACAATCTGGTGCTCCGAAGGAGCAGATTGAAAGCCGCGTTACGCGCGCTTCGTCCATGCTGTCGCTTGATCCTTATCTGGCGAGACGTCCGGCGGAACTGTCGGGCGGCCAGCGCCAGCGCGTCGCCATCGGTCGCGCACTTGTGCGTGACCCGGAACTGTTCTTGTTTGACGAACCCTTGTCCAACCTCGACGCCGCCTTGCGCGTGCAGACGCGTCTGGAAATTGCCAAGCTGCATCGCGAGCTGAAGGCAACGATGATCTACGTCACCCACGATCAGGTGGAGGCAATGACGCTTGCCGACCGTATCGTGGTGCTGAATGCAGGCCGTATCGAACAGATTGGTTCGCCAATGGAGCTATATAACAAGCCTGATAATCTGTTCGTGGCAGGCTTCATCGGCTCACCACAGATGAATTTCATCGACGCCGACCGTATCGGTGAAACGGGTGCGACGATCATCGGCATTCGCCCAGAACATCTTGGCGTCAGCCGCGAAAGCGGCAAATGGAAAGGCAAGGTCATCCACGCCGAGCATCTCGGCGCCGATACCATCCTTTATGTCGAAACCGAGGGGGCAGGTCTTATCACTGTCCGCCTGTTCGGCGAGCACCATTACACGGAAGATGACATCATCTTCGTGTCGCCGGAAGCGGACAAGACACATCGCTTTAACGATGACGGCAAGGCCATCCGCTAGGATGAAATTCGAGTGCACCGCTTATCGTTATTGAGCGGTGCACTTCATATTATTCCACTCGATCCAGCTTCCAGTATTTGCATTTTTCGAACCGCTTTCGTGACGGAGCCCAGACGTCGGTTTCACCATCTTCCGTCATACCAAGCTTGCGAAGCAGTTCATGTGACGCTGCATTGGCTAGCTGCGCTCCAGCCCTGACACTTGTCGCATTCAGTTTCGAGAATGCGAAATCAAGAGCGCCGCTCGCTGCTTCAAAGCCATAACCATTGCCTTGAAAATTTTCACCGATCCAGTAACCAAGTTCGAAGCTCCGACCAGGGTTGTCTTCGGCTGCGATTTTTATCCAACCAATGATCGTCCCTGTATGTTTCTCGATGACAATACCGGGAAAAGCCTTTCCCTCTTTTGCTGCGGCGCGGTTCGCCAGGAGTATTTTTTCGCATTGATCGGGTGTCAGGGGAAAAGGCCAGGAAGCAACCCACTTGCTGATCTCGGGACTCATCAACGCGCTCAATAAAGACGCATCCAGAACGCGGCAGCAGCGAATGATCAGGCGTTGTGTCTCATAGCTTTCGTTGTGCATATCTGAAATTGCTCTGGCAATCATATTAATTACCCCGCTCACTGGCGCCAGCTTCAGTGCTTCGAGGCGTGAAGGCAAGCGGAATCGTCCCGTCATTGCGAAGCGTCGTCAGCTGCTTTCCGAGTTTTTAAATTTTATTTTTGCTGTATCAAACTTCCACAAATGAACTGACTTGGCTTGTACAGTACCATTTAGTACTCCTTTGCAGTCTGTCTGAAAGTAATAATCTTGCGTAAGGGTCGCATATTCATTGCAAAAAATATGATACTAAAATCAGATAATTAAGTAAATTTCTTTGACGGCATTAACGAGACTTCCATGTTTAAACGGTGCTTTCCGTTTTTAAATGGCGCTAGTGATAGAAAAATAATCTTGCTTTATTTTGAGAGCCGTATCACCCTGAATGACAGTGAAATCGGAGGAGGAAAACCGGCTTCACGTCGCATGGGAGGAATGCGGTCAATCTGTGTTTGAAAGGCCATCCGGAAACCGGATTTCGAAGAAGCCTGTCCACCGGAACCAAACAGAATTCCACCCGTTCGACATTCAATGCCAGTTTTGCCAGGCCAGTTGCTTGGCCCATTGCGAGGTATGCCCGCATGAGCGACGATGTCGTACTATCCCTGCATGTTCCTGAACCGGAATGGCGGCCCGGCGATGCGCCGGATTTCTCCCATGTCAAAATCCCTCGCGCGGGCAGTGTCAGAAGACCGGAAATAGACGAAAAGCCGGAAGCGATGCGCGATCTCGCTTTCAGCATTATTCGTGTGTTGAACCGGGAAGGTGAGGCGGTCGGTCCGTGGGCCGGAACGCTTACCGATGACGAGCTGAAAGACGGCCTGCGACACATGATGATCCTGCGGGCCTATGATGCGCGCATGATGATGGCGCAGCGTCAAGGCAAGACGTCGTTCTATATGCAACATCTGGGCGAAGAGGCTGTGAGCTGCGCTTTCAGAAAGGCGCTGCGCAAGGGTGATATGAATTTCCCGACCTATCGGCAGGCGGGGCTCTTGATCGCCGATGATTATCCGCTCGTCACCATGATGAACCAGATTTTCTCCAATGAGCAGGACCCGCTGAAAGGCCGCCAGCTTCCGGTGATGTATTCCTCGAAAGAGCACGGCTTTTTCACGATTTCCGGTAACCTTGCGACGCAATATACGCAGGCTGTCGGTTGGGCGATGGCCTCTGCAATAAGCCACGATACCAAGATCGCGGCTGCATGGATTGGCGACGGCTCGACAGCCGAAAGTGATTTTCACGCCGCGCTCGTGTTCGCCTCGACCTACAAGGCGCCAGTGGTGATGAATATCGTCAACAACCAGTGGGCGATTTCGACATTTCAGGGCATTGCGCGCGGCGGCTCCGGCACTTTCGCGGCCCGTGGGCATGGCTTCGGCATTCCGTCGCTGCGCGTTGACGGCAATGATTATCTGGCCGTTCACGCCGTGGCGAAATGGGCGGTGGAGCGCGCACGGCGCAATCTCGGTCCCACAATCATCGAATATGTGACCTATCGCGCTGGCGGGCATTCCACTTCGGATGATCCTTCCGCCTATCGCCCCAAGGCGGAAAGCGATGCGTGGCCGCTTGGCGATCCGATCTTGCGCCTGAAGAACTATCTGATCCTGCGCGGCGTCTGGTCGGAAGACCGCCACAAGCAGGCGGAAGCGGAAGTGATGGACCTTGTCGTCAGCGCGCAGCGCGAGGCGGAAGCCATCGGCACCTTGCATGACGGGCGCAAGCCTTCCATGCGCGACATGTTCGAGGATGTCTACGCTGAAACGCCGCCGCATCTTGTTCGCCAGCGTCAGGAAGCGGGGTTCTGATCCATGACCAAGATGACTATGCCCAGAATGACCATGATCGAGGCGATCCAGAACGCCCACGACATTGCCATGGAGCGCGACAATAATGTGGTCGTGTTCGGTGAGGATGTCGGCTATTTCGGCGGCGTGTTTCGCTGCACCGCCGGTTTGCAGAAGAAGTACGGCAAAGAGCGCTGTTTCGATGCGCCAATCAGCGAGCTTGGCATTGTTGGCACCGCAATCGGCATGGCCGCTTACGGCTTGCGCCCCTGCATTGAAGTGCAGTTCGCCGATTATGTCTATCCGGCCTATGACCAGATCGTCTCCGAAGCCGCTCGTCTGCGCTATCGCTCGGCGGGCGAGTTCACATGCCCCATCGTGATCCGAATGCCATCCGGCGGCGGTATTTATGGCGGGCAGACGCACAGCCAAAGCCCGGAAGCGCTTTTCACCCACGTGTCGGGCTTGAAGACGGTGATGCCGTCCACGCCAGCGGACGCCAAGGGCTTGCTGCTTGCAGCGATTGAAGATCCCGATCCGGTGATCATGTTCGAGCCGAAGCGGCTTTATAACGGCCCCTTTGATGGCCATCACGACAAGCCGGTCACGTCCTGGAAAAAGCACGATCTCGGCGAAGTCCCGGAAGGCTATTACACGGTTCCGCTTGGAAAGGCCGCTATTCGCCGTGAAGGCAGCGCCGTGACGGTTCTGGCCTATGGCACGATGGTGCATGTGGCGCTGGCCGCCGCGGAAGAAACCGGCGTTGATGCCGAGATTATCGATCTGCGCACCCTTTTGCCGCTCGATACCGAGACCATCATGGCTTCAGTGCGTAAGACTGGCCGTTGCGTCATCGTGCATGAAGCAACGCTGACCTGCGGTTATGGTGCGGAACTTGCCGCGCTCGTGCAGCGTGACTGCTTCTATCACCTCGAAGCGCCAGTCATCCGCGTGACGGGTTGGGACACGCCTTATCCGCATGCACAGGAATGGGCCTATTTTCCCGGTCCTGATCGTGTCGGTCGCGCACTCGTGTCGATCATGGAAGCGTGAGGGGAGACAACATGGCTCATTTTACAATCAAACTCCCCGATGTTGGCGAAGGCGTTGCCGAGGCCGAGCTAGTCGAATGGCATGTGAAGGTTGGCGATATCATTCGCGAGGATGATCTTCTGGCCGCTGTCATGACCGACAAGGCGACGGTGGAAATCCCGTCGTCGCGCGCGGGCAAAGTCATCGCGATCAATGGCGAAGTGGGTGAAAAAATCGCCGTCGGTTCCGAACTGGTGCGGCTTGAAATCGAGGGCGCATCCGGCGCAGCCGAGGAAGTAAAGGCTGAAGAGCCCGCGCATACACCGATAGCGATCGAAGCGCCAAAGCCGCAGGCACCGGAAGTGCCGGTCTTGTTGCAGACGCCCGTTCCACCGAAGCCGGCAGCACCCAAGCATGAATCTTCGACCCGGGCTTTTGCGGGCGCTGGCCCCGTGCGGGCGGAAGGTGAAAAGCCTCTGGCCACGCCGTCGGTTCGGCTGCGCGCGCGCGATGCGGGCGTTGATCTCAGGCGTGTTCGCGGAACCGGACCTGCCGGGCGCATCACACATGAAGATCTGGACGCGTTCTTCGAGACCGAAAGCGGTGCTGCAACGGCTCTGTCCGGCTATGCTGCCGATACATCTATCAACGAGATCAAGGTGATAGGACTTCGGCGCAAGATTGCCGAGCGCATGGCGGAAACAAAACGCCATATTCCGCATATCACCATTGTTGAGGAAGTCGACGTCACGCAGCTTGAAGAGCTGCGCAGCGGCCTCAACAATGAGAAGAAGGAAGGGCGTCCGCGCCTGACGCTGCTGCCATTCGTTATTCGCGCCATCGTCAAGGCAGTGAAAGAACAGCCGGGCCTGAATGCCCATTTCGACGATGAAGCCGATATCATCCGTCAATTCGGCGGTGTGCATGTGGGCATTGCCACGCAGACATCGAATGGCTTGATCGTCCCCGTGGTGCGTCACGCCGAAAGCATGACCGTCTTTGCGGCGGCTTCCGAGTTGTCGCGTGTGACCGATGCCGCCCGCAATGGAACGGCAAAGCGGGAAGAGCTGAGCGGTTCCACCATCACCATCACGTCGCTTGGACCGCTTGGCGCAATTGCCACGACACCGATTATCAATCGGCCGGAAGTCGCGATTGTCGGCATCAACAAGATTGCCGTGCGCCCGATGTGGGACGGAACCCAGTTCGTGCCACGCAAGATGATGAACCTTTCATGCAGCTTCGATCATCGGGTGATCGACGGTTGGGACGCGGCTGTCTTTGTGCAGAAGCTGAAAAGCCTCATCGAAACGCCTGCGATGATCTTTGTGGAAGGCTGAACTTATGAGTGAGATTAACTGCAAACTTCTGATCATCGGTGGTGGTCCCGGCGGCTATGTCTGCGGCATTCGGGCGGGACAGCTCGGCATTGATACCGTGCTCGTGGAGCGTAAGCGTCTCGGTGGCACCTGCCTCAATGTCGGTTGCATTCCGTCCAAGGCGCTGATCCACGCCGCAGATGAATTCCATCGTCTGACCGCCTTTGCCACCAAGGGCGCGCTTGGCATTACCGCGCAAAATCCAGCCATAGACTTTGTCAAAACACTTGAATGGAAAGACGGTATCGTCAATCGACTGAATAGTGGTGTGGCCGGGCTGTTGAAACGGTCGCGTGTGCGCATGTTTCAAGGGCAGGCGCGGTTCATGGACGGCAAGACGGTGCTGGTCGATACAGATACAGGCCGCCAGACCATTCATGCGGAAAATATAGTTATCGCCACCGGCTCCGTGCCGGTTGAAATCGAGGCGCTGCCCTTCGGTGGCAATATCATTTCGTCCACGGAAGCCCTGTCACTGGGTGCCATACCGGAAAAACTGGCTGTGGTGGGCGGTGGTTATATCGGGCTCGAAATCGGCACGGCCTATGCGAAGCTCGGTTCCAAAGTCACTGTCGTCGAGGCGACCGACCGTATCCTGCCGCAATATGATGCGGAGCTAACGCGGCCTGTCATGGCACGCCTGAAGGCGCTTGGCGTGGAGGTGTTGACCGGCACATCGGCCAAGGGTCTGACCGGAGACGGAAAGGCACTGGAAGTGCTGGCGGTTGACGGCGCCACCAAGCGCATCGAAGCTGACAAGGTGCTGGTGACGGTCGGACGCAAACCGCAGACCGATGGTTGGGGCTTGAGTGAAATCCGGCTCGATATGGATGGGCGTTTCATCCGCATCGATGATCGCTGCCGCACATCAATGCGTGGTGTCTATGCAATCGGCGATGTCACGGGAGAACCGATGCTGGCGCATCGCGCCATGGCGCAGGGTGAGATGGTTGCCGAGATCATCGCAGGCGGCAAGCAGGCCTGGGACAAGCGCTGCATTCCGGCGGTCTGCTTCACCGATCCGGAAATCGTGACCGTGGGCCTGCTGCCCGATGAGGCACGCAAGGCAGGTCACAACACGCAGATTGGCATTTTCCCATTTCAGGCCAATGGCCGTGCCATGACGGTTGAACGGGAAGACGGCTTTATTCGTGTGGTGGCCCGCGCGGACAATCATGTCATTCTGGGCATTCAGGCGGTTGGTGTTGGTATTTCCGAGCTGTCATCAGCCTTTGCGCAAGCCGTTGAAATGGGCGCACGTCTCGAGGACATTGCAGGGACAATCCATGCACATCCGACCTTGGGCGAGGGCTTTGCCGAGGCAAGCATGAAGGCGCTTGGCCACGCCTTGCATGCTTAAGATTTGGATTTGCGCTCGTAACGCCAGACGAACACCGCAGCCCCGGCAACCATGGCTGCGAGCGCAAACCAGGTGATTGCATAGGACAGGTGGCTGTTGCGGAAGGATACGACCGTCAGCCCGCCAACCGGTTGATTGCCGGGATTGGACTTGGCATCCGCATCGATGAAATAGGGGGCGACAGTGCCGAGGTTCTCCTTCGCTGCGAAAGCTGCGACATCACGAGAGTTCCAGCTATTTTTTGCCGGGTCGTTGGGCCGCAGGAAAAAACCATCTGGCTCCGGCATACGCAGAAGACCAGTCACCGTTGTTTCGCCAGCGATCTGTGTTTCAGGGCGGGCTGATAGATCGCGCTTGTCGCTCGGCACAAAACCGCGATTGATATAGGTCAGCGAACCATCCGCAGTGCGCAGCGGCGTCAGTACCCAATAGCCGGCTCCACGCTCTGTCAGCGCATGCACCAGCACTTCCTTATCGTTCAGATAGGTGCCGGTGATGGTGACATGACGATATTCATCGTCCTTCTGATTGATATTGGCCCAGTCGTCCTTGCCGGGTGCTGCCACGGGTTCAGCATGGACGCGAGCATCCACGCGAGCGATCAGGTCGAGCTTCCATTGCAGGCGCTCAATCTGCCAGATGCCAAGGCCGACAAACAGCGCGAAAAACAGGCTGGCCAGTACCGCCATGAAACCGAGAAAGAAACCGGACTTTTTCTTCTGATCGTTTCCATCGGCTTCGGTGGTCATCGCACATTCCTGAATTTATTGATGTTAGTGGATTGAATTTGACGTTTGAATCCCGACTGACATATATGCTGTTTCAAACGTCAAATTCGAAAAATCCACTAGATACATATACTTGCTAGTGGTCTTTATGATTACAACATTTGTTCAGCGCTTGAACCGCGGGATGCAAATGTTGGAAGCAGACCACTAGAGCAATGCTCTCTCATAAACCAGTCATGTGGATTTAGAAAGTTTGGGCTGGATAAAATAACAGCGCCAGCAGGCCGGGAATGGCGAGTGGCGCTGATAGCAAACCGACATAATATTCAATTCATGATGCAAAATCAGGCAAGCTTGTGAATCTTGTGCCGACGATGCGAATAGCCGCCCTTCGAACGGCGTAAAACATTGCAAACCTGTGTCTTGTCTTCCGAGGGCTTCGGCATTTGCTCATGAATGCGATGCAGTATCTGCTGCGTGACTGTACGATCCTTGTCGGTAGGCCCGATGATAATGCTCTTCATCAACCATTCTCCCTGTTTTTTTGGGCACAGAGTAGCATCCGGGGCTACCCCGGCCGGTCATCAAGAATGTACGAATATCCAAAGTATTAATCATAATTAACATATTGACAAGGACATTCTTGCAACAGCACTCAACTGCTTGAGATTGGTTGCAAAAAGGCCGATTTGCTTTCGAAAACCGGCCTTTTAAGTAGTTATATCGATTAAATCAGTCGCGATTCCCGGTCAGGATTTCACGCTTGCCGACATGGTTTGCCGGACCGACTAGCCCTTCCTTTTCCATGCGCTCGACGAGCGAGGCTGCGCGGTTGTAGCCGATGCCGAGACGGCGCTGGATGTAGGAGGTGGAGCACTTCTTGTCGCGCAGCACCACCTTGACCGCCTGATCGTAGACGTCGTCACCATCTTCAGACCCCATAGACGTCGCGTCGAAGACGGCGGCATCTGCGGTTTCTTCTTCGGCTTCCTCATCTTCGGTCACGGTTGCCAGATAATCCGGGCGGCCCTGTTCCTTCAGATGATTGACGACCTGTTCAACTTCCTCGTCCGAAACGAATGGTCCGTGGACGCGGACGATGCGACCGCCACCGGCCATATGCAGCATGTCGCCCTGGCCGAGAAGCTGTTCGGCGCCCATTTCACCAAGAATGGTGCGGCTGTCGATTTTCGACGTGACCTGGAAGGAAATGCGGGTCGGGAAGTTCGCCTTGATCGTGCCGGTGATGACATCGACGCTTGGACGCTGGGTTGCCATGATCAGGTGAATACCAGCAGCGCGTGCCATCTGCGCCAGGCGCTGCACAGCGCCTTCGATATCCTTGCCTGCAACCATCATCAGGTCGGCCATCTCGTCGATGATGACCACGATGTAAGGCATAGGCGTCAGGTCGAGTTCTTCCTGAATATAGGTGGGCTCGCCAGTTTCCTTGTCGAAACCTGCCTGCACGGTGCACATGACGGTTTCGCCCTTGCCCTTGGCGGAAGCCGCACGGGCATTGAAACCTTCGATATTGCGCACGCCGAGGCGGGCCATCTTGCGATAGCGCTCTTCCATCTCGCGCACAGCCCACTTCAAGGCAACGACAGCCTTTTTCGGGTCGGTCACGACCGGAGTAAGCAGGTGCGGAATACCATCATAGATCGACAGTTCCAGCATCTTCGGGTCGACCATGATCAGACGGCATTCTTCCGGCTTGAACCGATAGAGTAGCGACAGGATCATGGTGTTGATCGCAACCGACTTGCCCGAACCTGTGGTGCCAGCCACGAGCAGGTGAGGCATCTTGGCCAGTTCAGCAATGATCGGCTCGCCACCGATGCCTTTGCCGAGGCAAAGCGGCAGGCGATAATTCGATGCTTCGAAGGTGCGGGAGTCGATCATCTCACGCAGATAGACCGTCTCACGATTGGCATTCGGCAGTTCTATACCGATGACATTGCGACCGGGCACGACGGCAACGCGAGCAGAGAGCGCCGACATGGAGCGGGCGATATCGTCAGCAAGACCGATGACGCGCGAGGACTTCACACCTGGAGCAGGCTCGAACTCATAGAGCGTGACGACCGGACCGGGGCGCACATGGATGATTTCGCCGCGCACGCCAAAATCTTCCAACACACTTTCCAGCAGGCCTGCGCTGCGTTCCAGCATTTCCTGCGTAATGACATTGCCGTCAAGCGCAGGCGGCATCTGCAATAGATCACGTGGCGGGAATTCATATTCGCCATGTATGACCGGCGCTTCAGCACGGGGGAGGGGCTGAGGCTGATAAAGAGCAATCGACGGCGCAGCCTTTGCCGGAGCAGGCGCGGCAACGACAGGGGCAGGCACTTCGATTTCTTCGACGCTGTGCTCTTCGGCTTCCACAACTGCAAGTACGACATCGTCTTCAGTCGCTTCACCCGAAACTTCTGCAACCTCAGCAATCTGAGGCGCAGCTTCTACCTTCTTCGGAGCGATGGCCTTTGCCTTTGCCACGAGAGCAATGACTGGAGCAACGGGCGCCGCAGCGACAGGCTCTGGTGTCGCAACGGGCTGAGGAGCCGGGACTTCTGCCACGGGCTGCGGTGCTACGGCTGCAACTGGTGCTTCTTCCGGCTGGCTGTTCCATTCACGAATGCGGAACTGCGCCAGAATGGATTCAACGGTCGGTGCAGGTTTTTGTGGAGCGGCAGGCGCAGCGGCAATAACCGGCACCGTCGGCGCAAGACTTGCCTCAACATCGCAACCTTCCCAGAAGGCAAAGTCGGAAATATAGGCGAACGCAGAAGTCGTAACCTCTGCCACCGGCGCAACAACTGTCTGGACGACCACAGGCTCTGGCGCAACATAAACCGCAGGTGCGGCTACTGCAGCAGGCATGACCGGCAGAGCGGGCGGCACAGGAACCACGGGCGGCTGCACCATACCGAGCGAAACGCTCTGCTGCAGTGCGGCGACGGCCATCGGCTGGGCTTCAGCCACCTTCTCCACGATAGCTTCCGGCGCTTCTGTGACGGGCTGAACTTGCGAACGGGGCGCATTGACGTCCGGCAAATCTTCGCCGCGACGGCGCATCAGCTCCACTTCCGGCGTGCGGGTGAAACGGACATTCTCGCCCAAGGAAAAATGAATTTTCCAGGCACCGTCATCTGTCGGATTATGCGCATCCGACGGGCTGCGCTGGGGCTTTGGGTCCGAAGCGTTCTCTGTACGATTTCCGTTCGAATGGGGGAAATTTTCTCTCAAATTACGCATGATACCTGAACCATAGATACTGTCGCCTGAATGAGCCCAAGTAATAAAAAATGAAGGTTAACAACCTCCTTCATAAATTCGCCGTCGGCCAGAAAATTCTGACAGGTGTCGCTCCGCAGTTCACCGGATTGCGCTCTGTGCGGTCACGCAAGAAGAAAAATATAATTATATAGATTCAGATGCTTATATATAAATAATGATCTAGTTTATTAGGATTTATATGGCGCGCAATGGTTGTTAAATTTTATTCTTCCCTTAAAGAGTGCTGACCGTGAATCCGAAACAACGAGACAGGTCAGTCACGGGCTAACGCTACCACAGGATCGAGTCGGGAGGCGTTGCGGGCGGGCATAAAACCGAAGCCGATGCCGATAAGGCTTGAGCAAAGCAGCGCTACCACAATGGATATTGGCGAGTAGATGAGCTGTATTTTCGTGCTGAATTGCGCAAACAGCAGGCCGAATCCACCCGCGATAAGCACACCCAATACGCCGCCGATCAGACAGACGAGTATGGATTCGATGAGGAATTGTTGCAGGATATCGCTCTGTCGCGCCCCGACGGCCATGCGCACACCGATCTCGTTGATTCTCTCCGAGACTGCGACCAGCATGATGTTCATCACGCCGATTCCCCCGACGAACAGCGATATTCCTGCAATGCTTGCGACGAGCAGGGCTAGCATCGCAGTTGTCGCCTGAATGGTTTTTTGCAGCGTGTCGCTGTTGAAGATAAAGAAATCCTCTTTGCCATGACGCCTTGTCAGAAAAGCCTTCACCATTTCTTCCGCTACTGCCGGGTCCATCGTATCCCGAATGCGGACGGCGATCGATTGCAGTGTAAGCGTACCGGTCATGCGTGTCTGAACCGTTGTATAGGGCAGGAACAGTTCCAGCCGGCTGGAGCCTGCCATGCCCTGGTCGTCGGCCTTGGTTACACCGACGATGCGCACGGGGATCTGTTTCAGGAACAAGATCTTGCCGACAACGGATCCCTGTTCGTTCGGGAAAAGCCCCTTCTGGGCATTCGTATCAATCACGGCATCTTGGGCGAGATTATCGAGACCTTTTTTGTCGAAGTAGCGTCCTTCGATCAGTTTGCTTTTCCGCGTCGCGAAATATTGCTCACTGACACCGTTGACCGTGATGCTGACTTCCTTGTTTCCGACACGAACCGTTCCAGCTGTAGTGCTTTCGGGCGTTGCAGCGACGACATAGGGAAGCTTGGCGAGTTCGTTTGAATCGTCGACGCTCAGTGTGGTGACAAGCGCGGCCTTCAGATCGCCATATCCGCTGCCCGGTCCGATATAGAGCGTGTTTGTGCCAAGGCTGCTGATCTGCTCGAGAATGCGCTGCTGTGAGCCTTGGCCAAGCGCGGTCACGCAGACGACGGACGCCGTACCAATGATGATTCCCAACATTGTGAGGAATGTGCGCATGCGATGCGCATTCATGGAACGCAGCGCCATCGCGAAAGCTTCTTTAAAGCGATCACGTATGCCGCTGAATGATTTAAGTTTCTGCATGGAGGATGCCATTGGGGAGTGGCTCCTCGCAACGCTATAGCCGTCCTCACGAGAGGCGTCGGCAATGATTTCTCCGTCCCGTATCTCGATGATGCGGTTCGCCCGCGCAGCGACGGCGCGATCATGCGTGACAATGATGATTGTACGGCCTTCGCGGTTCAGTTCCTGAAGAATTCCGAGCACTTCCTCACCGCTGTGGCTGTCGAGTGCACCGGTCGGTTCGTCTGCAAGAATAACATCGGCATCGTTGATGAGTGCGCGCGCTATCGAAACACGCTGTTGCTGGCCTCCCGAAAGCTGGTTTGGGCGATGATGGGTGCGGTCGCCCATGCCGAGACGGTACAGGATTCCATGGGCGCTCTCGCGCCGTTCGTCGTGCGCTTGTCCTGCATAGATGGCGGGTATTTCCACATTGCCGACAGCGTCCAGCTCGTTCGCTGGAAGATGAAGCCAAAATGCTCGCGTCGAAGCTGTGCCAGTTCGTCTGGTGTGAGTTCCGCAGTCGCGCGCCCGGAAATCAGATATTGCCCTTCCGAGGGGCGGTCCAGGCAACCGAGAATATTCATCAGCGTGGATTTTCCGGAACCGGAGGCGCCGACAATCGCCACCATCTCACCGCGCTCAATGGTGAGATCAACATTGCGTAGCACTGTGGTGAAACCATCACCCGACGGATAGTGACGCGAAACATTTTTCAACAGGATCAGCGGCATATCGCTCATATCAATCACCGGTATCCGTCTCTTTAGTGTCTTGATTGTCGGTGACGATCTTGTCTCCCTCCTGCAAGCCCGAGCGAATTTCGGTATTGATCTTGTCCGTAATACCCCTTTCCACTGTGCGCTCTTCCAGCGTTCCATGCCCGGTCAGCACGCGGACGGTTGCCACTCCCGGAGCGTCCGGGTCAGTATCGCCTTGTAATTTCAGCGCCGAAACCGGCGCGAGCAACACGTTTTTGACTTTTGCCAGAACGATATGAATTTCCGCCGTCATATAGGTGCGAAGCAAACCGTTCGCGTTCGGAATACTGAATTTGCCTTTGTAATAAACGGCGGACGCCGTGATGCCGCTCGATGCGGATAAGCCGCTGCTAAAACCGAAGCTCTTATCGCTGACGACGGAATCCGGCGCAGGCTCTATGCTCTCAAGTTGCGTCTCAAAACGTTTCGAATTTCGACCGGAAATGGTGAAATAGATCGGCAAGCCGCTATGAACCTGGGTAATATCGGCTTCCGAAATGTCCGCTTCCACCGTCATCGTGTCCACTTGACCAAGGATGGCGATTGTCGGAACTGTTTGCTGCGCGTTGACGTTCTGGCCTTCCTGCGCCACGGTCGAGAGAATGGTGCCATCAATAGGGGCTGTAATGCGCGTATAAGCCAGATTGGTTTCTGCGATACGCACGCCAACTTTGGATGCGGCGATGCTCGCCTCCGTATTGGCAAGCTGCGCCTGTTGCTTTTTCATCTCCGCAACGGCTTTGTCATATTCGGAGCGCGCAACAGCATTTTTGCCGATCATGGTCTGATTGCGAACGAGATTCAATTTTGCCAGTTCCAGATCAGCAAGGTTCTGCTCTCGGGTCGCTTCGTTCTGGCGTAGAGTCGCTTCGGCCTTGTCGAGTTCGTTCTGCTGGTTGGTCGCATCGATGAGCGCGACGACGTCACCCTCTTTGACGTGCTGGCCGGGTTTCACTTTGAGGGAAAGTATTCGACCCGTGGCCTGAGCCCCGATGGCGACCAGATTTTTAGGTCGCAACGTGCCAGATGCCAGCACGGAACTCTCAATGTCGCCGCGCTGCACGGTCGTCATTTCAGGAAGCGGTTCTTGCTTCGACCATTGCTGGAGCAACAGACCACCAGTCAGCACCGATACGGCAAGAAGTGTCAGCCAACGCTTGCGAAAACGCCGCTGTGGTGCAGATTTCAACGAGTTCATTGTTGCCTCTTGAGACGGTCGAGCGGCGAGAGCGATGGGAGGGGCTTTACAAGGTGGGGACCGGTATGGAGGTCCACGATTTCCGGTGTGTCGACGTCGACCCGGCCGTTCCAGCCGCCACCGAGCGCCTTTTGCAAGGAAACGTAATCCACGATGATGTCTGTACGCGCCTGCGCGAGGGTGTTTTCCTGATTCATCAGCTCACGTTGCGCGGTGAGAACATCGAGGAAATTCTTCGATCCTGATTTGAACTGCTCAAGCGTCAGCTCGTTGATCTGGCGACTATTGCTGACAATCTTTTGTAGTTGTGCAATGCGCAGGCGATTTTGGTTGAATGCAACACTTGCGTTTTCGACTTCGCTCAAGCCTGTGAGAACCTTGCTTCGGTAGTTGATGAACGCCACATCACGCTCGGCCCGCGCAGCATCGACATCTGCAAGGAGCCTGCCGCCATAGAAAACAGGAATCTTGAGGCTTGGACCAAACGACCAGCCTATGGTGGACAGCTTGGCAAGATCGCCGAAATTTGCGCCCTCTGTATGAATGCTACCAGTGAGGGAAATACTCGGATAAAGCGCGGCCTGTTTTTGACCTATCACTGCTGTCGCCTTCGCATAGTCCCGTTCAGCTGCCCGTATATCGGGGCGGCTCAACAAGATGTGTGCGGGCAATCCGGCCGATATCTTGCGGGGCGCGGAGGGCAGAGAGCGGGGCTTATCAAGTATAGCGGCTAGCGCTATTGATGAGCGCCCGGTGAGGGTAGACAGTTTGTTCAGGTTCTCAGCATAGCTGATCTGCAACGTTGGAATCCCGGCCTCCGTGGTTGCCACCTGAGTTTGCGCGCTGAGAAGATCGACTTGCGATATATTTCCCGCTGCCAGCTGCGTACGGGTCAATGCGACGGTTCGGCGTTGCGAAGCCACGTTGCGTTCTGCGATGGCGATCTGGGCCTGTATGCCACGCAATTGCACGTAGCTGGTTGCGATCTCACCAATCAAGCTGACGAGTGCTGCCCGCAATTGCTCATGGGCGGATTCTGTCGCGTAATAAGCAGCCTCCGCACCGCGCCTGTTTGCACCGAAAAGGTCAAGCTCCCATGCAGGAGATAATTCGAAATTCGAGCTGCTGCCTGTATTATTTGAATTGCCGCCAGTACGCTTGAAACCACCATTTCCATCGATACGCGGATAAAAAACGCCATCTATGGATGCAAAGTTCGCGCGCGCCTGACGCACCTTCGCTTTTGCTGTCGCAACATCTGGACTGCTATCAATGCCGTCAGCAATCAGCCGATCCAGCATTGGATCGCCGAGGTTTTTCCACCAGTCTGCAAGTTGTGGGGCGGCTGTATCAGCTTTACTATTCCACGCACGAGGCGTGTTGATAAGAGGAGGATGATAATCCGGTCCGACAGCAACACATCCAGCGCTAAAAGGAAAAAACAACAAAACCGCACAGAGTCGAATTTTGAAAATTTGGATATTTCCTCAAAAAATCAATTATAAATAATAAAAATGCAAATCATAATTATTATATATTGGCGCCAATGTAAATTGACGCCAAAATATTTAAATTTGCTAGCTAAAAAATTTGGCTATACTGGAAATAATGCTTGGGAGAGTCGTAATCAGAGTGCCGATCACAGTTACGAGTGCAGGAATAAGGATAGGTAAAATAGGGTCCAAAACAATTCTCAATAATTGGCGTTAAGTATTATTTTTAAAGTAACATATTAGAAATATGAAATTTTAATCTCTTTGACAACACCAACTATGTGCCCCTGTTTCATTCGGTCAAACTGTTCTGATATGACGGAAGCTATTGTTATTATGCGTTGTTTGCGACAAGCCAATCGGCCAAAGAGCGTCGGCGGGCGGCGCGACCACGCATGGCTTCGGCTGCGCACATGGAATTCAGCACAGCTTCCTGTGTTGCTTCAGTCGCCGCGCGAAACAGCGTATCAATCCGATCCTCATTGAGGGCAGCTATTGCAACGAAATCGCGCTGTTCGTCGTGATCGAATGTTACTGCCGTTGAAAAGCCGACAGCGATATCGCCACTGCCGTGACCCCAGAATGCACCCAGTCGCGCCAGACCAGCACCGCAACGGCGCGTGACGCGTTTCAGTTGCCGGTGCTCCATAGGCACATCGGTTGCAAGTACGAGAATGACCGAACCTTTTTCAGGCTGCGCTTCGGCCTTGGGCGAGGGGCGGCGTCCGTCAGGCAAGACGAGATCGCCAGCACGCCCGAAATTGGTCAGTGCCAGAATGCCGAGATGATAGGTTTTGCCATCCAGTTCGAACTGTCGGGACGATGTACCGATACCGCCCTTGAAGCCGAAACAGCTCATGCCGGTTCCAGCGCCCACATTGCCCTGGACAACATCTTCGCCAGCCGCACCCAATGCAAGACGCGCATGATCTTCTGTCACCGCCATAGCCTGAATGTCGTTCAGCGGGCCGTCATTGCATTCCAATACCACCGGATTGACGGTAGCCGTTGTGCGGCCAATATCAGGGTTACTCGCAATCGCCTCGCGGATGAGAGCGTTGGCACAGGTGCCAACGCCAAAAGTGTTCGTCAGCAGGATCGGTGTTTCCAGCGTGCCGAGTTCTTCAATCTGAACCAAGCCTGTGCTTTTGCCAAACCCGTTGATGACATCACAGGCGGCCAGAACCTTGCGCCGATAGAGATTGCCATCATGGGGGAGAATGGCGGTTACACCTGTGTTGATGTCGCCATCGCGCAGAGTATGGTGACCGACCCGCACGCCCGGCACATCGGTAATGGCATTCTTGCTGCCGGTCGGCATGATGCCACAGATGATGCCGAAGTCGCGCGCGGTTGCAGTCATTTCAGAGTTCCGTGTTCAAAAGATTCGAGTGTCAGAGGCGTCCGGCTTCGATAATACGTTTGAGAAAGGCTTGCGTGCGCTCGCCCTGCGGATTGCCGAAGATTTGCGAAGGCGGTCCTTCCTCATAGACCTTGCCGTTTTGCAGGAAACAGACCTTGTCTGCAACCTCGCGTGCAAAGCCCATTTCGTGGGTGGCCAACACCATGGTCATGCCTTTGGTCGCCAGATCGCGCACGATATCGAGCACTTCCGACACCAGTTCCGGATCAAGCGCCGAGGTGATTTCATCCAGCAGCAGCAGTGTCGGGTCCATCATCAGGGCGCGCACGATGGCGACGCGCTGTTGCTGTCCGCCGGAAAGCCGGTCTGGATATTCCTTCGCCTTATGATCAAGCCCGATACGCGCCAGAAGTGCGAGGCCTTTTTCCTGCGCTTCTCTGGCAGGCATGCCCAGCACCTTGGTCGGACCCAGCGTGACGTTCTCCATCACGGTCATATGTGGGAACAGGTTATATCCCTGAAACACAATGCCGATTTCGCGGCGCAGAACATCGAGATCAACGCCCGGACCGGTCACGCGGTCGCCATGCAGGCGAATTTCGCCTTCATCGATGGTTTCGAGCCGATTGATGCAGCGCAGAAGCGTGGACTTGCCGCAGCCGGAAGGACCAATCAGGCAGACGACCTGATGTTCTTCAATGTCGAGACTGATGCCGGACAGAACCTCCAGCGACCCATAGCGTTTGATTGCCTTGTCGATTTCAACGAGTGCCATATCCGTACTCCTCACATGCTCGAACGCATTTTCCGACGATCCCGTTCGATCAGACGATCGACAAAACGGGCCTGCGGAATGGTGATCAGGATGAACAGGATGGCGACCGTTGTGACAGCCGACAGGTTGAAATAGTTGGCGGCGATGATCTTCGACTGGTTGAAGGCGTCGATGGTGCCGATGATCGCCACAAGCGCCGTGTCTTTCTGCAAGCTGATGCAGTTATTCATCAGTGGCGGAATGATGCCGCGCACAGCCAGCGGAACGACGACATAACGCATGGTGCGGGCATAGGACAGGCCGAGCGAGCGTGCTGCCGCGATCTGGCTTGGATGGACGCTTTCGATGCCTGCACGATAGACCTCAGACGTATAGGCGCCATAAGTCAGCGTCAGTGCAATGATCGCATAGGCGTTGGAAGACAGATCTTTCAGGATCGGCAGACCGGTCAAGGGCAGGCCGAAACCGATGAGATAGATCGTGATAATCGCAGGCAGGCCGCGAAACAGATCGCTGTAGAAGGTCGCAAGCAGCCGGATCGGCTTGCCAGCCTTGCCCGGAAGCGTGCGGGCAATCGCAATCACCAGCGCCCAGATCAGGATCAGAATAGCGGCGACAAAGAAGATGATGATGTTGGTGCCAAAGGCCTTGAGCACCGTGCCTGACGACTTCGCAATCAGATTGACGTCGAAGAAGGTGCGGCTGACCGCAGCGTCATTGACGATCATGAACCATGCGCCGGCACAGATGATCAGCACCGCAACGGCATAGGAGATCGCCTGCCAGGACACATCGGATGCGCGTGCGCCCAATTCCCGACCCTTGTAGATGTCAGCGCTTTTCCCGGCCTGACTGGAAAGCTGCACACTGCGCCATGCAAACCATAGAACGGCGAGCGGAGCCAACAGCAGCGCCCATCCGATGGTGAGAACGGGCGTCGAAAGCCAGCCCTGTGCGATCGTATAGCTGGTTACGCTATAGACCGTCTGAATTGAGGCCAGAAGGGTGATGAACGAAAAGGCGAATGCGAACACGGATCGACCGCTATGGGTACGGACCTTGTTACGACTGCGCCATTGCCGCGCGCGCTCGACGCTGGCAGCCGGTGCCGGTTGGGACATAAATATTCTCGCTGAGGCAAGGTGGCTGCGCGCCTGTTATGGATGCTGCTGCCACGGTGTCAAAATCGGGAGTCCGGGCTGCGGCAGCCATGCTAACCGCAGCCCGGAAAATCGTCAGATCATGGCTTCCAGACAGGAACGTCGGATGGCGAAGTGCCCCACGATGGCAGAAGATAGGCTGTTTCCAGCTTCTTCAGGGTTCCATCCTTTTCCATGTCGGCGATCAACTGATCGATGACCTTCTTGCTTTCCGAACCCTTCGGATAAATGCCTGCGGTCTGGTCGCCGGATTCATATTGACCGACAACGGCCAGCTTGCCATTGGAGTTTTTCACCTGACCGAGAACGATCGAAAGATCGGTCATCACGGCATTGACCTTGCCAGCAGCAAGGGCAGTGAACATCGATGCGGTGTCATCAAAAACGTCGAGATGTGCGACATTCAGCGTTTCCTGCGCGAACGGAACCAGCGTCGTACCGGCTTGCGTGCCGACCTTCACTGTCTTCATTTCGGCTTCCTTCACCGGCTTGTCGGCGCGGGCTGCAACACCATAAGCGGAAGACATGTAAGGCGTGGAGAAATCCACCACCTTCTTGCGCGGTTCGGTGACGGAGATCAGCGCTAGCGCGATGTCATAATCCTTGTTCTGACCAGCCACGATGGAGTCGAACGAAGCGTTGACCAGCTTCACCTTTTCAAGGCCGAGGCGGTGCGCGATGTTGACGGCCATGCAGAATTCATAACCGTCCTTGATTGTTTCCGGCGTGTCACCGTTGAACTGGCCAAGGGCAGGCAGGTTGATGATGACCGTGAATTGCCCCGGTACAGCCGGGGTGATCGTGGCCGATCCCTTGTCGCCGATCAGCGGGCAATCGCCATAGCCTTCGGTTGCGGCGGATGCGCTGCCTGCGCCCGCCACTGCGGCGACGCTCGCGAACACGGCGCTATAGGCTGCTGTCTTTAAAAGGTTTTTTATTGTCATATTCCCCTCTTGCTTTCTTTTGGGTTAGAGAACTGCTTCTGCGCCCGTGCGGGCGAGATCCATGTAGATTTCCTGCAAACGGCGTGTATGCGGACCCGGCTTGCCATCGCCGATGGTTTGATCCTGAATGCCGATGATCGGCGTCACGAAGCTCGATGCGCTCGTGAGAAAGGCCTCTTTCGCGGCCTTGGCTTCTTCCACCGTGAACAGCCGTTCCTCGATTTTGAGGTTCTGCTCTTCAGCGATTTTCAGCACCGCCCGGCGGGTGCAGCCGGGCAAGATGGCGTTTGAATTGGGACGTGCGACCAGCACATTGTCGTGCGAGATGATGAAGGCGGTTGATGATGCGCCTTCGGTGACGAAACCGTCTTCCACCAGCCAGACTTCATGAAAGCCTTTGATCTTTGCCTGCTTCTTGGCCAGCACCTGCGCCAGCAGCATGACGGTTTTGATATCCCGGCGCGCCCAGCGCGTATCCGGTGTGACGTCGACGCGAACGCCATTCAAGACAGAGGGTGCGTTGGCCAGATTTTTGGCCTGCGTGAACATCACCAGATTTGGCTTGATGTCGCTTGCATAGACGAAATCGCGGTCAGCCTCACCACGCGTCACCTGCATATAGACCACGCCTTCATGCAGTGTATTGCGGCGGATCAGCTCGATCTGCGCCTTGCGAATATCGTCGAGCGAGACGGGCAGGGCGATATCGATCTCTTTGACCGAGCGCTCCAGCCGGGCGAGATGGAGTTCATTATCGACCAGACGGCCATCGATCACGGCACTGACTTCGTAGATTCCGTCGCCAAACAAAAAGCCGCGGTCGAACACCGAAACCTTCGCTTCGCTTTCGTCAACGAAGGCTCCGTTCAAATAAATTACTCTGGCCAAAATACGTCCTCGGCATGTGCATTTCTTGATCGAGAGGACGGTAGGAAAAAAGAATTTGACTGGCCAATGCTATGTTTTGCAATAACTATGCAGAAAATGCATAAGGCTGATGGGAGTAGGGGAATAAGGGAGTAAGGCAGTATGTTCAGCGCGCGAACATACGATGTTATCCCCTGTTTCACCTATTCCCTTACTGCCTTATTCCCCTACTCCCCTAGGATCACCCATGGAACTGAAATGGCTGGAAGACTTCATCGCGCTCGCTTCGACATCGAGCTTCTCTCGAGCCGCAGAGACGCGTCACGTTACGCAGTCGGCGTTTTCGCGGCGTATCAAGCAGCTTGAAGTCTGGTTGGGAGTGACGCTCGTCAACCGCGCTACTTTTCCCGCCCAACTGACCCGTGAGGGAAAGACGTTTCTCTCTGTCGCCGAGGACACGGTCAGGCAGTTTTACGCCACGCGCAAAAGTCTGCAGCCAAACCGGCAGGGACAGAACCCAGCGTTGAAGTTTTCCGCCCTGCATACTTTGACCGTGACATTCTTCCCGCAATGGCTGAAGGGGATCGACGCTGCCATCGGCAATATTCATTCGCATCTCGCGCCGGATCGCGGCGGGTTTGAAGACAATATTGCCACACTGACCGAAGGCGAAGTCGATTTCTTCCTGACCTATGCGCATCCCTCGGTACCGATCCTGATCGACCGAGAACGCTTTCCGTCCATCGTTCTGGGCACGGAGCGGCTCATCCCGGTCTCGCTGCCCTCCGACGATGGCCCCTTGCTGGATCGGGCTATCGAGACTGGCGCACCGCTGCCCTATCTTAGCTATGGCGACTTTTCGTTCTTCGGTGCGGCTTTGGCGCAGAAATTTATGTCCGGGCCAAACTTCGCGCGCAAGGTCGTTCATGAAAACACCATGTCCATCGGCCTCAAGGCCATGGTTCAGGCCGGGTGGGGCATGGCTTGGCTGCCGGAAAGTCTGGTGCGCGAGGAGATCAGCCGCGGCGATATGGTTCCGGCTTCGGTCGACCCACACTGGGATCTGACAACGGAAATTCGCATATATCGTCACGACGCTCCGCTTTCACCGCGTGCCGAAAGCTTGTGGACCTATTTGCAGACAAAAGACGGTGCAGTTTCAGAAAACAGCGATTGACACGCCCATATGCGCGGCGCTGTAAATGCACGGAATTTATTCGGCCGGAGAGGGACATAAAACGGCATGAAGATCACCATCGAACAATCGCTCGATCAGGCGGGGACGGGCGCATTCCAGCGTGGTCTGCTCGGCGTTTTCGGCCTCGTCTGGGCCGCGGACGCCATGCAGGTTCTGGCAGTCGGCTTTACGGCTGCCTCCATTGCGAAGACTTTCGGATTGACCGTACCGCAGGCCTTGCAGACCGGCACGCTTTTCTTCTTCGGCATGTTGGTCGGCGCTGCCGTTTTCGGCAGGCTCGCAGATCGATACGGCCGCCGCCGCGTTTTGCTCGTCACGGTCGCCTGCGATGCCGTGTTCGGTCTGTTGTCGGCCTTCGCGCCCGGCTTCGAAGTTTTGCTGGTCTTGCGTTTTCTGACCGGTATAGCCGTCGGCGGAACGCTACCTGTCGATTATGCCATGATGGCCGAGTTCCTTCCGTCGAAGAACCGGGGTCGCTGGTTGGTCATGCTCGAAGGTTTCTGGGCAGTGGGCACTGTCGTCATCGCGCTTGCCGCATGGGCTGCAAGTCTTGCCGGTGTCGAGGACGCGTGGCGCTATATTTTCGTCGTCACTGCAGCGCCCGCGCTCATCGGTATCTGGCTGCGCCTTTGGGTGCCGGAATCGCCGATGCATCTTCTGAAATCCGGTCGCGCCGATGAAGCGAAAGCGGTTATGAACCGCGTGCTGCGCCGCAATGGCAAGCCCGAATTGCCGCCGAAGGCTCGTCTCGAAGCACCGCTGCTCGTGACCGACGAACGGTTGTTGTCGCCACAACTGCGTCAGCGCACGCTCGCAACACTGGCAATCTGGTTTCTCGTTTCCGTTTCCTATTACGGCATCTTTACCTGGATACCGGCAAAGCTCGCGGGAGACGGTTTCGGCTTCGTGCGCGGCTACGGCTTTCTGGTCGTGGTAGCGTTGGCGCAATTGCCGGGCTACGCACTCGCCGCCTATGGCGTTGAAACATGGGGGCGTCGCAAGACACTGATCAGCTTCCTGTTCATCAGCGCTGCGGCCTGCGCCCTGTTCACGATTGCGGATAGTTCGGCTGTGGTTGGTGCGTCGATCCTCATCATGAGCTTCGCGCTGTTGGGCACATGGGGCGCACTTTATGCCTTCACGCCGGAGCTTTATCCCACGGCATTGCGTGCAAGCGGTATGGGAGCGGCAGGTGCCATGGCGCGCCTCGGCGGTCTTTTGGCGCCATCAGCTCTGGCTATCGTCATCAGTCAAAGCTTCAACGTGGCTGTGGCCATGTTTGCCGGACTTCTTGCGCTGGCGGGTGTTATCGCGTTTCTGATCAATGTCGAAACGCGCCAGCAGGCCTTGAACTAGAGCAGTTCCGGTTAAAACGGAATCGTGGAACCGCTCTATCTATTTGACGCATTATCCTACGCAAAACCGCTACGCACTTTTGCTGGAAATGCTCTAAGGCTCACAGCGCCTTTCGGAAAGTTAGATTGAGGCGAACACGACCAACCTTGTCGTGTTCGCCATCTTTCAACGCCAATATACCGTGATGGAATAGCCGCGACGGGCCACCCCAGACAACCACGTCGCCATGATGCAATGCATATTTGGTGATCGGGTCGTTACGCTTCAGTCCGCCAAACTGGAAGGTCGCCGGAAGCCCGAGCGAAACGGACACGATCGGATTGGTGAAATCACGCTCGTCCTTGTCCTGATGCAAGGAGAGTTTTGCTCCGGGCTCGTATCGGTTGATCAGGCAAGCATCGGGAGAAAAATCAGCATATCCGGCCTGTTGTGCAGCGTTTTCGGCGAGATTGCGAAAGGCCTCCGGCATTGCAGGCCATGGTTTCCCGGTTTCAGGGTCTTCTGGGCTGTATCGATAACCGCTTTTGTCGGTTACCCAGCCTGCCTGTCCACAATTGGTCATGGCGACCGACATGCGATAACCGCCGGGCGTCACCATATGCCGAAATGGCGCGGCTGCACTTACCTCCGCCACGGATTTCAGAATGGCTTCTTCATCCAGCAAAGCGAATCCGTGCAAAAGCACTGCACCGGGCGCAAGAATCTCAACAGGTTCAAGCTGATCGAACAAATCTCTCATAAGGTTTTTTAGCACAAAGCGGCATGGAAACGTCCCGAATTCTGCTTTCAAATCGCCTTACCGCGCAGAAGGCCCCTTGCGGGGCCTTCCGAATGTCACGCCGTCAGATTACCAGTTCACCTTGAAACCGAGCGATCCCTTGAGGCTGTAATTATCGCCGAAATCCTCGAAGCTGGTCTTGACCATGCCTTCGCCAAAAACCGCATATTTGCCACCAGCCCAGGCATAGGTTCCGCCAGCGCCGATACCGCCCCAGGTTTTGTCGTTTTCGCTTTTGAAATCAACGCCGCCAGCCCTGATCTTATAATCGTCCATGAACTCCTGGTAGAGATTGGCGGCGAGATAAAGATTGGTCTGGGTCAGCCGGTTGTAACCATCGCGCCATGCATTGCGATATTCCGCCGCCAGCCCGATGCGGGCATTGAGACTGTCACCATTGCGCAGATCGACGGGCACGCCCGCAACATCATGGAAGCTGTCGAAATCCACCGACGACCAGATAAGTTGCGCCTGTGGCGTGATCGACCAATGCTCGTTGACTTCAATCCGGCGTCCGCCTTCGAGGCTAAGGCCATAGCCAAAGCCCTTATTGCCATCGGCCAGCGACTTTTCGAGCGTATCGGAAACCAGTTTGCTGTCATACCAGGTCAACTGAAGCTGTCCGTCGAGGTAATAGCCATTATTGCCATACCAGGTGAGTGCGCCACCCAATCCCCATCCATCGGTATCGATGGTGCCATCGCCACTGAAAGACGAAATATCGCTGCTGGCTTTGCCATATTGCGCCGTGAAGCTGCCGATCAGGCGACCGGATTGGCTTTCCTGAAACAACGCATCGATACCGGCCTGCATCACGAAAACGCCAATGTCCTGCGTCACGCTGGCGGTGGAACCGCCCGCCGCAAATTTGCTGTGCGTCCCTTCAATGCGCCCCCAGACACCATGCTTGTCGATGGCGGCATCCTGCCCGGGCGTCGCATGACCGTCCTTAACATCCTCGCTCGGCAACGTATTATCGTTCCAGTATCGATTGCCCACACGCTGCTGCAAGCTTGGCATCTGGTTCAACGCCTGCAAGTTACGCGCATAGCCTTCATAGATAGGCATGGAGGGATTGTAACGCGTCTCGCCACCCGCAACCGTATTGCGGAGATAAAAGCCACCATCGCCCGATAGTGCCACGCTGTTCGCCGTTGTCGCAGAAGAGCGCGCGTCAGGCTCCGCAGGTGAGGGGGCTTCAGCTGGCTGGTCGGCAGCCGCCGTAATCTCATAGGCATAGACACCGCCAACAACCGCCGCTTCACCATTCTCCGTTGTATAGTCGCCTGCCAGCGCGAATGTGCCTGCGGGATTGCCTGCAACCTCGATAATCCTGGTGTCGTCTGCAATCTGCGCACTCGACTGACCATAGGAAACGAGCCGCAGCTGGCTGCTGCCGGAACTGTCACCCATGATAACAAGATGGCTGGTCCGGTTGTTATCGGCACCGAGCCCGGTGGCAATCTCGACCGTGCCGCCTTTGCCAATATAATTGCCTTTGACGGTCAATGTACCAATTCCGTTCTCGCCTGGGGCCACAACACCACCGGTTTCATTGGTCACGGAATTGACGCTGCCAACGCCACTTAATCGTCCTGCCTTGGCCACACGAACAGACGTGGCATTGTCGCCGTCAAAAATCAGCGTGCCGCCGACGACGGCTGAATCGCCGGTAAAGCTGTTGTCACCGGTAAGGCGCAATTCGCCTGCGCCGCGCTTGGTCAAACCACCAATGCCGGAAATCGGGTTGGACCATGTTGATGCATAGCCCTGCGTATCGACGTCGAAACCTTCCGCATAACGGAATTTCATCGGTCCATTGATGGCAGCGCCCAGGTTCAACAATCCCTGACCGTAAATCTCGGTTGGGCCGATATTGGTGGCAGTCGTCAGCAGGGTTTCGATAGTCTGCCGCGCATTCATATAGGGAAAGGCTTGCCGCACAACCGCAGCCGCGCCCGCCACATGCGGCGAAGCCATGGATGTGCCTTGCATATATTGATAGCCTCCACCGGGATAGGTCGAGTAAACCGCGCCTCCGTTATCGCCGCCCGGAGCCGCCATGCACCATTCCGCAGCAATACCGCAGCGATTGCTATAGCTGGCGATTTGCTTGTTCGGACCGACCGAGACAACGGCAATGATGGAGCCTTTCAAATCCGAAAAATCGAGATTGGCAACGGCAGGATCATTCGGCGCCAACAGGTGGTAGGTATTGGGATTGTTCAAGTTCAGATCGCTTCGGCGACCATCGACGAATTTATATTTGCCGATTGCCGTGTTCTGCGGTGTTATCGCTGGAAACAGCGCGCTGCCGCTTGGATGCGCTGACGAAACTGGCTGGACCTTGTAATCATTGCCTGCCGCGAAAACCATGACGATATCGGCCTTGGCGGCAACCTTCAGCGCTTCATAATCATTATTGAGATAGCCGCCATACAGGATCGGCTGATAGCTTAATTGCTGGTAGTTTGGATTGTTGTTGGGGGTAGGGAATACGTATGGGCCGTAGCTCCCGTTCAGAACCTTGACACCCGTCTTGGACGCATAGCGTAGAGCCCTGTTGATCGCATCATATTGTCGGTCAGGCACGATGGCCCTCAAGGCCAGGATTTGGGAATCATAGGCAACGCCATGCATCCCGGTGCCGTTTCGAGCTGCGGCGATGATACCGCTGACATGGCTGCCATGTCCAAGGATCGCGCCGTTTTTCTGGATATCCCGCACATCCCGTTCACCCATGAACGTGCCGAAGTTTTTCGACCACGGATGCACTTTTCCAGCAAACTCCGGATGGTAGATATCAATGCCCGTGTCGAGCACCGCCACGGTAATGCCTTTGCCTGTAAACCCTCGCTGATAGGCTGGCGCTGCGTTGATCATCGGCAGGCCCCAGTTTGCCATATATTCCGCATCTGACTTGAATGCCTGGGTTGGCTGGGCCTGCTGCGCAAAAGATGATGATGGAAATAGAAAGATAGTCGCGGATAATAATCGAACGATTGGATCGATATGTCGCATAATTCCCTCTCAATTTTTAATAATTGTCCCCCGCATATATTCGAGATGTAATTATAGTTTTTTTATTCCTAATACTTCAAAATCGAAACTTATCTTATAATATTAGGAATATGACACATTGGTCAGTTTAAATATTATTGTAAAATCGCTATGATTTTCTCTTAATCTATTGATCGCAATTTTGTACTTTTAGCGAAGAATCTCTTCGCCCGAGATGAACAGGAAGAGAAATGGCAATAAAAAACGGGGCCGAGGCCCCGTTCCTATTATTTGCAATGTTGGTTTGTATTTCGTCAGCCAGCCGTGCCGAAGCGCTCCTCGCTGAGTGCCGCCGCCATCAAGGCTTTGGTATAATCCTCGCGAGGATGATCGAATATCTGCTCGGTATCGCCTTGCTCGACGATCCTGCCGTTGCGCATCACAATCAAATAATCCGACACAGCGCGAACCACTGCCATATCGTGGCTGATGAACAGGTAGGAGAGGCCGTGTTCTTTTTGCAGATCGCGCAAGAGCGCGACGATCTGCTTCTGCACGGAGCGGTCGAGCGCGCTTGTCGGTTCATCCAGCACGATAACGCGCGGCTTCAGGATCATTGTGCGGGCAATGGCAATGCGCTGGCGCTGCCCGCCCGAAAACTCGTGCGGGTAGCGATTACGCATGGACGGGTCCAGCCCAACCTCTTTCAGCGCTTCCTGCGCGCGACGGTCACGCTCCTTGGCGGAAAGCTGCGGTTCGTGGATCAGCAATCCCTCGGTGATGATACGCCCCACTGTCATGCGCGGGCTGAGAGAACCAAACGGGTCCTGAAAGACCAGTTGCAGCTCCCTACGTTTGGGACGCATGGCTTGCGGGTCGCGCGGCAACTCCTTGCCAAGATAGGCGATACGGCCTTCGGAATCGAGAAGCCGCAGGATGGCACGCCCCAGCGTGGATTTACCCGAACCGGATTCTCCCACAATGCCAATGGTCTGACCTTCCTTGAGTGTCAGCGAGACATTGTTTACGGCAGTCATATAGTTGGCCGCACCGAGCCATGGCTTATGGATCAGGAAGTTGACCTTCACATTATCGGCGCGGACCAAGACAGGCGCTTCATCCGGTGGCGGCAGCTTTTCGCCTTCTGGTTCCGCATCCAGCAACATCCGCGTGTAAGGATGCTGCGGCGCGGTAAAAAGGGTCTCCGTTTCATTGCTCTCGACCACTTCGCCAGAGCGCATCACATAAACCCGGTCGGCAAAACGGCGTACAATCCCCAGATCATGGGTGATGAACACAACCGCCATGCCGAGACGTTGTTGCAGATCGGCCAAGAGATCGAGTATCTGCGCCTGAATGGTGACATCGAGCGCCGTGGTCGGCTCATCGGCGATCAGGATATCCGGCTCATTGGCAAGCGCCATGGCGATCATCACACGCTGACGCTGACCACCTGACAGCTCGTAAGGGTAACTGTCTATGCGGCGTTCCGGCTCTGGAATGCCGACGAGTTTCAGCAGTTCCAGAATACGCGGACGCGCCTGCTTCTTGCTCATGCCGCGGTGATAGCGGAGCGGCTCGGCCAGTTGGTCGCCGATGCGATAGAGCGGATCGAGCGAGGTCATCGGCTCCTGAAAGATCATGGTGATCTTGGCGCCACGGATATTGTTCAGCGCCTTGTCAGACATGCCGATCAGGTCTTGGCCGCGATAGAGCGCCTGTCCCGTTGCCTTGCCGTTGCGGGCCAATAGACCCATAAGCGCCATGGTCGTCTGGCTTTTACCGGAGCCGGACTCTCCGACGATCGCCACGGTTTCACCGGCCTTGACGTCGAGATTGATCCCGCGAACGGCGGGAACCGGACCGTCATGCGTATCGAAGGTCACGCGCAGATCGCGAACGCTCAGAATGGTTTCCTTCGTCATCTCAGCGATCCTTCGGGTCAAGACTGTCGCGCAGGCCATCGCCCAAAAAGTTCAGCGCAAACAGAATGATGGTCAATGTTGCGGCGGGCCAGATCAACTGCCAGCTTGCGCCGCGCATGTTCTGGGCACCTTCCGAAATAAGGAGGCCGAGTGAGGTGAGGGGGTCTTGCACGCCAAGGCCGAGGAAGGAGAGGAGGCTTTCCAGCAGAATTGCCTTCGGCACCAGCAGTGTGACGAAGACGATCACCGGGCCAAGCGCATTTGGAATGATATGGCGCGTAATGACCCCGCGCCGTGTCGCGCCAAGCGCTTCTGCCGCCTGCACAAATTCCTGCCGTTTGAGGCTCAATGTCTGACCGCGCACGATGCGAGCCATATCCAGCCATTCCGTCGCGCCGATGGCGATAAAGATAATGAATATTGACCGCCCGAAGAAGACCAGCATCAAGATCACGAAGAAGATAAAGGGCAGCGAGTAGAGAATATCGACAACACGCATCATGACGTTGTCGATGCGCCCGCCAAGATAGCCCGAGACTGCGCCGAAAGACACGCCTAGCACGAGCGACATCGCCGAGGCCAGCAAGCCGATGGCCAGAGACATGCGCACGCCGATGAAGATACGCGTCATGAGATCGCGACCGAGATTATCCGTGCCGAGCACAAAGTAATTGCGTGTCACATTGAGCGTCAGCTTGCCGCTCATACCATCGGCGGCCAGTTCCACCTTCGGACTGCTGAACAGGTCGGAGCGCTGGAAATAACGCAGAACACGGTCGTCGGTCGGGCGCTGCGCCGTGAAATCGACAACAATGTTGTTGCCGCTCAATTCAGGCTCAGCGGAAGCTTTCAATCGCGCGTGCGCCATCTCACGTTCAAGGCCCGGCAGGATTGTATCCGCTCGCGGATAGGCTTCGAGGCTCGGCGCAACGCGCACGAACTGCGGATAGATTTTGTCATAGGGATGCGGGCTCAGCATCGGCCCGAAAATGCCTGCAAGAGCCAAAACCGCGAGCACGATGGCGCTGGCGACCGCGGCCTTGTTTTTGCGCAGGCGCAGCCATGCATCCTGCCAGAGCGAGCGGCTTGGCATGCTCAATTCGGCGGTTTCCGTTGGTACGGTCAGATCAGTCATAGCGAACCCTCGGATCAAGCCACGCATAGAGAAGATCAACAATCAGGTTGAACACCACGACGAAGATCGAAATCACGACCACCGTGCCCATCACGAGCGTGTAGTCGCGGCTGAGGGCGCCTTGCACGAAATATCGGCCAATACCCGGAATGCCGAAGATCGTTTCGACCACGACTGAGCCAGTGAGGAGGGCTGCGGCGGTTGGGCCGAGATAGGAAACAGCGGGCAGCATCGCGGCGCGCAATGCGTGCACGCCAACCACAACACGGGCTGGCAGACCATAGGCGCGGGCAGTGCGAACATGATTGGCGCGCAGCGCTTCAATGGTGGCACCTCGCACCAAACGCGCAATGACGCCCACTTGCGGCAGAGCGAGCGTCAGCACCGGCAATATCCAATAGGTAATATTGGCCGATGACCAGCCGCCCGCAGGGACCCAGCCCAAAATGACGCCGAACAACAGGCTCAAAAGCGGGGCGACAACGAAATTGGGCGTGGTGATGCCGAAGGTCGCCAGCGCGACCACGAAATAATCAACAGCCGAATTCTGCTTCAGCGCGGCAAGCGTACCGAGAAACGTGCCGATGATGGCAGCCAGCGTCAGGCCCAGCGTGCCAAGCATGATAGATACCGGCAAACCGGAGGCAAACAGGTCATTTACGGAAAAATCGCGTCGCGTGAAGCTCGGGCCAAGATCGCCCTGCACGAGATTGCCAAGATACATCAGATACTGCTGCCAGAGCGGCGCATCCATATTATAGGCGCGCTTGAGGTTCGCGAGGATCAGCGGATCGAGGGGGCGTTCGAGGTCGAATGGACCGCCGGGTGCAAGCCGGATCAGGAAGAATGTCAGCGTGACGATAATGAAGATCGTGGGTATCGCACTACCCAATCGTCGGAGCGTGTAGCCCAGCATGTCTTTGTCCCTTCTTTGCCTGACAGCACAGAGCCGCCGGGCAAATCCCACTAAGGGCTTTTAGATTATTGTTTTCTAATATTTTTTCCGTTTGCATCTGTTGCCGAACGAAAACGGAAACGCTGGCGGGAGAGGGGTGTCTAGCCCTCCTCCGCACAAAAATAGGGCCGCGCCGTCAAGCGCAGCCCTGTCTGAAATTACTGTTTGAGTGACAGCCAGCGCGTCTTGTGGCTATCCATCAGATTGTCGTTCCAACCGGCGACATTATCGGAAACGAGCGCACGCGACGAATAATAGAGGATTGGAATATTGCCCACTTCGTCGAGCTGGATTTTTTCGGCTTCGCCCAGAACCTTGGCGCGTTCTCCCAGATCGGTGGTCTTTTCGGCCTTGGCCATCAGCGCGTCATAGTCAGCATTCTTCCACTTGGAATAGTTGAAGCTGACATTGCCCTGGCTGATGAACAGGAAGTTCTGCGGATCGTTGTAATCGCCGATCCAGCCGGCACGCGCGATATCGAACGGACCGTCATCGCGCATGAAGTTGAAGTAAGTGGCACCTTCGGTCTCGTTAAGCGAAGCCTTCACACCGATATTGCCCAGCATGTCGGCAATAGCTGCCATGGTGTTCTTGTTGTTCTCGGACGTGTTGTAGAGCAACTCGATCGAAAGCGTGTTGGGCTCAACGCCTGCTTCCTTCAGAAGCTCCTTGGCCTTGTCCTCGCGCTCCAGCATGTCGTCGGAATAATCGAGCTTCGGCGCGTCCTTTACGTAATTGGCAATACCGGGCGGCACCATGGAATAGCCGGGCAGCATGGTTCCTTGCCAGACCTGATCGGCCAGAAATTCGCGGTCGATGGCCAGAGAGATCGCCTGACGGACCTTAATATCTTTCAGCTTGCTGTCGGCTGACTTGCCTTTGACCGGCAGGTAATAGACGCCGAGATAAGGCGCCATGCGGAATTCCTTGGCGAGATTTTTCTTCACATAGTCCATCTGTTCGGCGGGAACGTCGGAACAGACTTGCACTTCCTTGGCCTCGAAGCGACGCATGCAGCTGGCGCGGTCTTCAAAGGGAATCCAGTTGACCGTATCGATCTTGACCTGATCGGCCTCGTAATAATACGGGTTCTTCTTCATGACGATCTTGTCGTTCGGCGTGAAGCTTTCGAGCATATAGGCGCCATTGGTCACCATCTTGCCGGGTGTGGTGAACTTGTCGCCATTGGCCTCCACGCTTTTCTCATTCAACGGAAAGCCGGTCTGGTGTGTCAGAAGCTCAAGAAAATATGGAGCAGGGGAGTTGAGGCTGATCTTCAGCGTGTGATCGTCAACAGCCTCGACGCCCAGCTGATCAACCGGCTTTTTGCCGCCTGCAATGTCTTCCGCATTCTTGATGATGAACAGCATGCTGGCATAACCGGCTGCCGTCTTCGGGTCCATCAGACGACGGAAAGTGAACTGAAAATCACCCGCTGTGACCGGGTCGCCATTCGACCATTTGGCGTTATCGCGCAGATGGAACGTATAGACCGTACCGTCTTCGGAAATATCCCACGATTTGGCGACACCGGGAATTGCCTTGCCGTCCGCATCCTGAATGGTCAGACCGTCATAGAGGTCGCGCAATACGTTGCCTTCGGCAACGCTGGATGTACGGTGATGGTCAAGCGTTGCCGGATCTGTATCGTTACCGCGATTGAGCACGGTCTCGGCAGATGCCGCACCTGCGAGCGCCAGAAGACACACGCCTGTCAGTAGAAATTTCCGATACATTTATGAACCCCTCCTTTGAAATTAATGAAATGGCCTGCATCTTATGGATAAGCGCATCACATGCAAGCGAACTTAGCAACACATTGAATTAATACAAATAATCAAAAAATGGGGAGCAACTTATATGCCTGAAAACGGGTACGGAAACTCTAATTTTCATGCAATTTACATGGATTGATCAAGCGTATTTTTTTGTCAAAAATCGCCGTAAATTCCGGGAGTTGAGCGCTTGGATTGTCAGTTTGGGGGCAATGAAATTGAGGATCGATTCGCCTAAAGTTTCACCACGGAAATGGCTGGGGATAACGTCCAGATCGCTGCCTTAAAATCCGTCAGATTACCGGTGGGAACTTTTAGGCCTGGGTGGAAGATCGGTGGTGTTCGCCTCGTCGTAGCGTTGGCGCGCTTCGGCAATTACCGATTGATTTTTGTCCGCCCAACCGATCAACCTCGCGACGATATCCAGCAAACTGAAGCCCAGTTCGGTCAGTTCATAATCAACACGCGGCGGTACGCTCGGAAAGACAGTGCGAGTGATGAGACCGTCACGTTCAAGCCCCCGCAATGTGAGCGTCAACATGCGCTGGGAGACGCCATCGATAGCACGGCGAATTTCGTTGAAGCGGCAAGGGCCTTTGCGCAGCGTACCGATGACATGCAATGACCATTTGTCGGACATGCGTTCAATCATTTCATGTGCCGAACGGCATCTCACGGCACTGGGGTCAGGTAAATCCGTGTAACCGAGTGTCATTCCTGTGCCTTCTTGCAGCATTGGTAGCATCTTTCTAATTTGCACTCACGAACAGAGAAGTCATTTTTGATCATATACAGACAGGATTGCAAATTTCATGAAGAATATTCTTCTCATCACATCAAGTCCAAACGGAGAAGGGGCGCTATCAACGAGATTTTCCAGAGATCTTGCTGATAAACTGGCACTCAAAGATGGCCACGATATTACATGTCGTGATCTTGCTGCAGAGCCGCTGCCACATATCGGCCCGGCCTATGTGCGCGGCAGGATGCTATCGCCGGAAGAGCGCAATGCGACGGAAGATAAAGCCGTTGAACTTGCTGAAGCGCTCGTCGTTGAATTACTCGAAGCCGATATTGTGATCGTCGGTTCATCGATGATCAACTATGCGCCATCGACGCAGTTGAAGGCATGGTTCGATCATGTAATCTGGCCCGGTGTGACGGTGAAGTTCAGCGAACATGGACCGCAAGGTTTGCTCAGCAACAAGAAAATCTATCTCGTGACGACGAGCGGCGGCGCATTTTCTGAAGGCACTCTTGAGCAAGTCGATTTCCAATCCCGCTATGTCCGGCATCTTTTCGACGTCATTGGATTGAGTGACGTCGAACATATCCGGATAGAAGGCACGGCCTTTGGCCCTCAGGCCGCGCAGGCTGCAATGGATCGCGCCCGTGTTCAAATCGACGCGCTTGTCGAGGCAGCGTGATGATGACGGAAGCGACCGAGAACCAGCAACGCACAAGAGACGATTATATTCGACTGGCGCAAAGGTTCCTGGACGTCAGCGACGCACGAGGTGACGCGCTGGCCTTGTTGACTGATGACGTCCAGTTCTCGTTTCCGAAATGGGGAACCGTGCATGGCAAGGCGCAGCTGGTACAGTTCTTTCAGAACATGTCACAGCATGTTGTCGCGATGAGCCATCCTGTAGAGCATCGACGCTTCATCGTTGATGGTCCGTTGGTGTGCGTTGAAGGTATGACACAGGGCCAGATGCAGAACGGCAAAACCTGGAATGCTGGTCGGTTCAGCACGGTCTATGAATTTGATGGTGACCTGATCAAACGCATCGACGTCTACACTGATCCTGATATGACCGATGAAACCCGGGCAAATTATCCGTGGTTCAACTAATCAACTTGGTTTGACCGCTAGGCATTTTTAAGTTCCATAATATACGTTATGCAATTTAGATGCGATCCTGAGGGCAGCCAATGGCTGCCCTCAAAACCCTTCTCGGCGTGTTTTCAGTTCATCTGCGTAAAGAGATTGCGAAACTGGCGTGGCTGTGACCGCAAGAATTGTGGCGCAGCTTCAATCGTCTCTCCAAAATGGGCTGCGGCATGCCACGGCCAGCGCGGATCGTAGAGAACCGTGCGCGCTAGTCCGATCATATCCGCATCACCGGTGGACAAAATGGCTTCCGCCTGCTCGTAATCTGTAATGAGACCCACAGCCACAACCGGAATATTGACAGCCGCTTTGACGGCGCGCGCCAACGGCACCTGATAGCTCGGCCCAACCGGAATTTTCTGAGCTGCATCAAGTCCGCCGCTCGACACGTGAATTGCCGCGCAGCCTCGTGCGGCCAGAGCCTGCGACAACGCCACGGTCTGTTCGACATCCCAGCCGCCTTCGACCCAATCCGTTCCGGAAAGCCGCACGGTGACTGGACGATCTGCCGGAAAGACAGCGCGAACTGCGTCGAAAACTTCCAATGGGAAACGCATACGGTTTTCCAACGAGCCACCATATTCGTCATCACGCTTGTTCGACAGTGGCGACAGGAATTGATGCAAAAGATACCCATGCGCTCCGTGAATCTGGATCGCGTCCAGACCCAGCCTCGCGGAACGCTTGGCAGCATCTACAAATGCTTCGCGGATACGCTTCAGCTCGTCCTTGTCCATTTGTGTCGGAACGTTGTCGGCAGAATTGAATGCAAACGCAGACGGCGCGATGGTCTGCCAGCCATTTTCGTGCGTTGGCGCAATCTGACGCCCGCCTTTCCACGGCAGATCGGTGGATGCCTTTCTGCCCGCATGAGCCAGCTGAATGGCGATAGGCATCGTCGACCAGCGACGAACGCCATCGAGTGTCCGTTCCAGCGCCGCTTCCGTTTCATCGGAATAAAGGCCGACATCCGCATAGCTGATCCTGCCCTCGGGGCTGACGGCCGTCGCTTCAATCGTCAACAGCCCCGCTCCGGATTGGGCCAGATTGCCCAGATGCATCAGGTGCCAGTCTGTCGTTTTGCCGTCTTCAGCGGAATACTGGCACATTGGGGCAATAACAATGCGGTTTTTCAGATGCAAACCGCCAACTTCCAAAGGGGAAAATAGCTTCGTCTGGCTCATAGCTCGCGCGCCTCTTATCGGAATCGATCTGACAATGCCCCCTGCTCTCAGGAGGTTCGCGATCACACTTATCACAGGTCTTGTTTCATTTTCATTGTTTAGCAATCACATTGCGTTCAATAAAATTGAAGCATGCTCGGCACTGCGAGATCAAGCTAACGCCGAAGTTTCCGGTTGTATTCGAGACAATTTTCGCGCGCGAGTTAATACTTTTCCGACGATTTGCAATTAAACACAGGCCAACATCGCTTGGGGGATTTCATGGCCTGGAAGTTCATGCTGGCAACAGCCGTTATGGCGGTTGCGCGTACAATGCCGAATGTTTTTAAGCCTAACATCTTTACCACGCCGGTAAGGCCAGCGCTTGTCGCCAACAGTGCCTTCGACATGGAGCTTAAGCCAGCGCCAATCAACCCAGACTGGATATTGGAAGGATCGCCGCAGGCGCGTTCGTGTGAACAGTCCGCCAGTGGCGACCGCGCGGCCTTCACCGCAATCTGGGATTGCACCGCAGGCGAATTCCGTTGGTACTTCGGCTGGGATGAAACAGTCTATATTCTCGAAGGCGAGGTGCATGTAACCGACGCCGACGGAAAGCACCGGACACTAAAAGCTGGCGATGTCGCTTATTTTCGCGGTGGTACCTGGGCCACGTGGAAGATTGACCGCTATCTGAAGAAAGTCGCGTTCATGCGGCGTACCCTGCCCGCACCAGCTTCTGCAATTTATCGCGTCAGCGACGCTTTGCGAAACAGGGTTGCGCGCCTGTAAAGGCTGTCGGATGGGACAGGATCGTTGACGTGAGACACCCCTTTTCTATATAAACACCATGCATGATGGGAATGGGGTTCTCCCGAAACCGCCGCTTCTGGCTGATGACTCCTGATCGAATTGACAATCGGAACGCAATGCGTCGATGGTTGAAGCCATTGAGGTCGCGGGATATCCCCTGCCCGGCTTTATCCAGCAAGTGTTTACGTTCCGCAATTTTGACAGGTGAATTATGCAAGCAACCATCATGGTAGCGCTCGGCGGAGCGATTGGAAGCGTGGCGCGTTATTGGCTCGCCCTTTTGATGCTACCAGTCAGCCGTGACCTGCCTTGGGGCACAATCGTCATTAATATTGTCGGCTCATTCGCGATTTCCTTTTTCGGAACGCTGACGCTCGAACACGGACGCTTTGCCGTGCCGGAAATCTGGCGCTTGGCCTTCATGGTCGGGGTGTGCGGCGGCTTCACCACCTTCTCGTCCTTCAGTCTGCAAACGCTGGATCTTCTGAGAGCTGGCCAGCCCGGCAAGGCGCTTCTCAATATCGGTATTTCGGTGATTATATGCCTGATTGCCGTCTGGCTGGGCTTCCTTGCTGCACAACAGATCAACAGTGGTTCCCAACAGATCGCGCGGACAGCCATCGAGGACGAGGCGTCATAAGCCGCCTCTGGCGTTTCTTTGTGTTTAATAGAGCGATGATGATGATGAGATCACGTCAGGCATAGACTGTAAAAAAACCGGCCAAGTGTAAAATCGGCTTTTCAATTTTATGGCTAAGTTTTTGAAAAGTGGTGAGCGCGCAGGGATTCGAACCCTGGACCTACTGATTAAAAGTCAGTTGCTCTACCGGCTGAGCTACGCGCTCCCTGAGGAACAAATCGTCCCTGGAAGTGCGGCGGAACATAAGGGCGAGTTTTCGAATGGTCAACACCATAAAATCACGTTTCTCCAACATAAATTCAAAAAATCATGTCAACTGCACGTAATTCAGCGCCGTAGCGAAACGAGAGGCGTATCAATCAGCGCAAGCTGATGGTTTCTAGCCCTTTTTGCAAAAGAAAAGCCGCCTCGAAAGGCGGCTTTCTGTTCATTCAGGCCGAATCTATCAACGATACGGCGAATAGCACTGCTGGCGCGGACCGTTATAGGGCTGGAACGTATTGTCCGAGCTGCGGTAAGACCGGTAGCGGTCATAGCACCACTGAATATGCGAGCCGCTATTATAAACCGGTGCACGATAGACCGGCGGAGGCGGTGGTGGTGGAGCAGCAATAGCGCCGCCAATGATCGCGCCTGCACCGAAGGCCGCCAGCGGATACCACCAGCCGTCGCTGTGACGGCGATAACCGTGGCGATAGCCGTGATAACCGCGATGGCCGTTCCAATAGCCCGGACCCGGACGATAGCCGCCGCCGTGCCAGCCCGGACGCGGTCCCGGGCGGTACCCGTTCCAATGTCCGCCGCGGCCTCTCCAGTGATGGTCACGGACCTGCTGGATGTTTTCGTTGGACGCAGCCGGTGCCGAAGGCATCATCGGTGCAGCCGATGCGGGTGCGATGGCGCCGATCAGAAAGGTCGCGCCAATCGTTCCGGCCAGCAATGCCTTGCCAGACCAAAAACTTGTGAAGTTGCTCTTCATTATGCTTCTCCTTTTCAGGTGCATGCATCATGAAGTCTCCCACATGAATGCACCCTGAATATGGTTCGCAACAGGTATGCATTTCAAGTCTGGCATAGATATATTATTATATTTCAGTAGGTTGCGATGAAATATGAAACCGGGAATCCAGCTAATTTTATGCGCAACAACAATGGAGCTGCAGCTTCTTCGGCACTCACAGGTCAGAATCACACCGACAAACGCCTAAATTGCCTCGGATTTCAAAATTCGCACAGCGACCACATAAAGCATTGAGTTCCGCTCGACGCGCTTTATAGAGCCTAGGGAAAGCTGCTGAATCTTGCTCCCAATTTTAATCGGTCTCTGGCCGGTTATCGATGGTTGCTGGAAATACGCAGCATATTGCGAGATTTTGGATATGGGTGGTGCGGCCTTGTTGAATGATGCAACGCGGTGGGGTTCTCAAACAGGCCTTGGTGCGACGGAAGAGGAATGGGTAGAGCTCGTATCCAATCTTTCCGACAACCAATCCCGGCTTTTGTCGGAGCTTGTCGAGCAGCACAAGCAGAGTTTTGTGGAAATTTTCTACAGCCGTCTGATGCAAAACCGCGAAGCCGCAGCCTTTCTGTCCCAGACCATCGTTCATGACCGCCTGCAACATTCGCTCAGCGACTGGCTTGTGCACCTCCTGGTAAGCCGTCCCACCGATGTCGCGGCTTTCGTTCAGGAACAACGCAAGATCGGCGAGGTTCACGCCCGCATTCAGGTGCCGATCCACATTGTCATGCAAGGCGCGCGACTGCTGAAGAATGAAATCATTCGGCAGTTGAAAGGCAGTGTTCTGGAGCGTGATGCGCTGGCGCGATTGATCGTGCATGTCAGCAATGCGGTCGATATCGCCATCGAGATCATGAGTCAGGCCTTCGTGAAAGATGCGCGCAAAAGCGCCCAGACAGACGAAGCATATCGCGCCTTCACGCTGAGCCACGACATTCCGCTCGAGCGAGAATCACAGCGCGCTGCCCTGATGGAATGGAGCCAGTCCTTACTGTTCAATCTTTATGGGAACAGCGACAGCCCCCTGCTCTCGCTCGGCAGCTCGGATTTCGGCCTTTGGCTGCAGCACAAGGCTGACATGTTGTTTTCCGGTTCGACGACACTTGAGCGCCTGCGCCAGACCGTCAATCAGATAGATTATGAACTGTTGCCCAACCTGAATACAGCCCGCAAAAGTGACCCCGCCGGGCTTGCGGCGATCATGGCGGAGTTCCAGACCAGAATTGGCGAAGCAAAGTTTCTGCTGGCGGAACTGTTTCAGGCCGCCGCAACGATGGAAACCGGTCGTGACCCGCTGACGCGCGCCCTGAACCGCCGTTTCCTGCCGCCCATTTTGACGCGTGAAATCCGCATGGCTTCGCAGAAGGGCCTCGATCTCAGCATTCTGATGGTTGATATCGATCACTTCAAACGCATCAATGACACCCATGGGCATGGCGGCGGCGACGCCATATTGCAGCAGGTCGCGGAAACTATACTGGCGCATTGCCGCCCGGGAGATTTTGTCTTCCGCTATGGCGGCGAGGAATTTCTCGTCGCGCTTGTCGAAACCGATGAACACAGGGCCTTGGCTATCGGTGAAGAGCTGCGCGAGCTGGTGCAGCAACAGAAGTTCAACCTGACCAATGGTGCGGTGGATACGGTGACACTTTCCATCGGCATTGCGACTTTCAACGGCCATCCCGATTATACGCATCTGGTCGATGCAGCTGATCAGGCGCTCTATCGGGCCAAACAGTCTGGCCGCAACCGGTGCGAAACCGAAGTGCCGCTCGCGGTTCAGTGAAGAGCAGAGGCATTTTGACATCTGGAAACGGTCACTGAAAACCGCCATATGCTCCCATCATGACCAACACTGCTCCACTCATGGATAGTTCATCCAAGCCGCAACGAGACACGCTCAATGTGCAGTTTCTGCCTGTGGACGCTGATGCGCCGCCGGTGGAATGGCTGGTGGCGGACGGCCTTACCGATTACGAAGACGCTCTCGCCTTCATGGAAGCGCGGGTGCAGGCCATTCGTGAAGGCACGACGAATGAACTTGTCTGGCTGGTGGAGCACCCTCCCCTTTATACGGCTGGTACGAGCGCGCGGGCGGAAGATCTGCTGACGCCCGACAGCCTGCCAGTGTTCAACACGGGGCGCGGTGGCGAATATACCTATCACGGTCCCGGCCAGCGTGTGGCCTATGTGATGCTGGACCTGAAGCGCCGTCGCGAAGATGTACGCGCTTTCGTGGCGGCATTGGAACAATGGATTATTGAAAGCCTCGCCGAATTCAACGTGAAAGGCGAACGCCGCGAAGATCGCGTCGGTGTCTGGGTGATGCGCCCTGAAAAGCCGCGGCTTGCCAATGGCGATATGTGCGAGGACAAGATTGCCGCCATAGGCATTCGCCTGCGTCGCTGGGTCAGCTTTCACGGCATCGCCATCAATGTCGAGCCGAATCTCGGCCACTACGGCGGCATCGTACCATGCGGTATTTCAGAGCACGGCGTCACCAGCCTCGTCGATCTAGGCTTGCCGGTAACCTTGGGCGATATGGACGTGGCGCTTGGCAAGGCCTTTGAAAACGTCTTCGGGCCACGCGCAATAAAGTAAGCGTCAGGCTTCGACCTTCAGCTTGCGCTCGCGCATGAACACATAGAAGCCTGAACCGATGATGATTGCGATGCCGAACCATTTGGACGGCGTCGGAAAATCACCGAAGACGATAAGCCCAACCAGAACCGCGTTCACGATTTCTAGATACTGGAACGGGGCTAGCATCGAGGCTGGCGCCAGCTTGAAGGCATGCACGACCATCAGGTGACTGACCGTGCCGATAGTGCCCAGAATCAGCAATAGCAGCCAGGGTTGGAAGCTCTGCGGCAGACCAAAGCTAAGGTCCGCGAACCCCATGGACGGACCAACGAGCATGGCAAGGCCTGCAAACATCCATCCGCCAATACCGGCATAAAACTGCATGACGAGCGGGCTTTCCTTCGCGCCGAGTTTACGGTTCAGGATCAGATAAATCGCGAATGTCACTGCCGTCGCCAGCGGCAGCAGCGAGACTGCGCCGAAAATCTCGAAGCTTGGCTGAATGACGATCATCGTACCGATGAGGCCGATGCCGACCGCGCTGAACCGCCGCCAGCCGACTTTCTCCTTGAGGAAGATCGCCGAAAGCAGCGTGAGGATGAGCGGCTCTGCGAAGAACACGGCCATGGCGTCAGCCAACGGCATATATTTGACCGCTGTAAAGAAACACAGGCCACCGAATCCCATCAGTACGCCGCGTATGAGGTTTCCCGCGAGATGGTGTGTGCGAAGTGCCGCCACACCACCACCTGCTGCAAGAAGAATGAGGAACATCAGCAGGCTTTGTACGAAAAAGCGCATGAAAGTGACAGTTGCCGGGGGCATATTGTCCATCATGGCCAACCATTTGCCGATGGCGTCCATCAGCGGCAGCATCAAGACGGACACGACCATAATGGCCATGCCTTTTACATGCGCTTCTACGCCGCCTGTCGCGCTGCCCTGCATTTCCCCACTCACTCGTTTGCTATGGATGCTTGTTCATCCGCTCTATGCGAATGACAAATGCGTTTCCACCTTATTTGTCGAATGGACAGTCGCTTGTTTGACTTTCGCCTTGTTTCTGGTGCAAACCGACCAGAGATCACACGAAAACCTTTGATAAAGCCGTGCGAAAGTGGAACGTAAGGCGAACTTCATTCGCCTTTCATGGCTGCGCATGGCATCATTCAGATGATTCGCAGACAGTATATTTTTGGTCCATGCTCAGGCGCCAAGCCGCATGGTCCTTCCTGAAATTCTGACAGAGAGCTTATCGGGCAAAGATGGACGACAGCAACGATCTCTTTTCAAGAGTGGTGAATAACGCCCGGGAGCGGCAGGTGGAACGGCGTACGGAAAAGAGCGCCGCGCCTCAACCCGTCGCACCGCCTGTGGCGACGCCGTTGCCTTCCGCACCTGCTCCACAGGCCGCAAAGCCGGTCACGACCAAGGCGCCACCAGTGTCATCCGGCGGCGATGATTACAACGCCTCGTCCATTCGCGTTCTCGAAGGGCTGGAGCCGGTACGTCTGCGCCCCGGCATGTATATCGGCGGCACCGATGAAAAGGCGCTGCATCACCTGTTCGCGGAAGTCATCGATAACTCGATGGACGAAGCCGTTGCAGGACATGCAAACTTCATCGAAGTCAGCCTCGATGCCGAAGGTTTCATCACCGTTTCTGATAATGGGCGCGGCATTCCGGTTGACGAGCACCCGCAGGTGCCGGGAAAATCCACGCTCGAAGTCATCATGACCAAGCTGCATGCCGGCGGCAAGTTTGACGGCAAGGCCTACGAAACATCGGGCGGCCTGCACGGCGTCGGCGTTTCGGTGGTCAATGCGCTATCCGACGTGCTTGAAGTGGAAGTCGCGCGCAACCGTCGCCTTTATCGCCAGCGCTTTTCGCGCGGTATTCCGCAGGGCGGGCTGGAAGATGCAGGCGAAGTACACAATCGCCGCGGCACGCGTGTTCGCTTTCATCCGGACCCGGATATTTTCGGCAAGGCGGCTCATTTCGATCCGCACCGGCTGTATCGCATGGCACGGTCGAAGGCCTATCTGTTCGGCGGCGTTGAAATCCGCTGGAACTGCGATCCGTCGCTGCTCGATCCGAAAAAGGAAACGCCTGAAAAGGCCGTATTCCACTTTCCCGGTGGTCTGAAGGATTATCTTCAGGCATCGCTCGGCAAGGAACATCAGGTCACCCGCGAGCTTTTTGCCGGCAAGACCGAAAAGCAGGGCGGACATGGCGCGGTCGAATGGGCGGTCACGTGGTTCGGCGGCGACGGCTTTGTTCATTCTTATTGTAATACGATTCCGACCGCGGACGGCGGCACGCATGAAGCTGGCTTGCGCATCGCGCTGACGCGCGGTCTTAAGGGCTATGCGGAGCTGACCAATAACAAGCGGGCTTCGATCATCACGACGGATGACGTCATGGTGTCGGCAGCGGGCATGTTGTCGGTGTTTATCCGCGAGCCGGAATTCGTCGGTCAGACCAAGGACAAGCTTGCGACGGTGGAAGCGCAGCGCATCGTGGAAAACGCGATCCGCGATCCGTTCGACCATTGGCTTGCCGCCTCGCCGCAGGAGGCCTCGCGCCTGCTCGACTGGGTCGTGGATCGGGCGGAAGAACGACTGCGCCGTCGTCAGGAAAAGGAAACCGTCCGCAAAAGCGCAACGCGCAAGCTGCGCCTGCCCGGCAAGCTCGCCGATTGCACGCAAAATGCTGCTGCTGGCGCAGAATTGTTCATCGTCGAAGGTGACTCGGCAGGCGGTTCTGCCAAGCAGGCGCGTAACCGCGCCACACAGGCAATCCTGCCGCTGCGGGGCAAGATTCTCAACGTCGCCAGTGCGGGTCGTGAAAAGCTGACCGCCAACCAGCAGATTGCCGATCTCATTCAGGCGCTGGGCAGCGGCACGCGGAAGAATTATCGCGAAGATGATCTGCGCTATGATCGCGTGATCATCATGACCGATGCTGACGTGGACGGCGCGCATATCGCATCGCTGCTGATCACCTTCTTCTATCAGGAAATGCCGGAATTGATCCGCAACGGCCATCTGTATCTGGCCGTGCCGCCGCTTTACCGCCTGAGCCAGGGCGGCAAGACGGCTTATGCGCGCGACGAAGCTCATAAAGACGAGCTGATGCGCACCATGTTTACCGGGCGCGGCAAAGTGGAAATCGGTCGCTTCAAAGGCCTCGGCGAAATGCGTGCCGAGCAGTTGAAGGAAACCACGATGGACCCGAAGAAGCGCACGCTGCTGCGGGTGCAGGTGGATGAAGACTATATCGATGAAACCCGCAATACGGTCGATGAACTGATGGGCACCAAGCCGGAAGCCCGCTTCCGCTTCATCACGGATCGCGCCGCTTTCGTGGAAGAACTCGACATCTAGACGACGCTCAACATGGATAGAGCGGTGCGCTGGTTCCGGCCCGCCGCCGCTCTTTTCATATCTGAGCCTGATATTCCAATGATTTGAAAAGACTGATGTTTATGCTTTCGCGTCGATACCCAGTCGCGACTCGATATCTTCCAGCGATTCTTTGACGAAGAAAGTCTGATCCGCACTCATCGTCAGAATGCGGGTGCCGGTGCCATAGGCATTGTAAGACAGAACGTGGTTGAAATTGATTGCGAGTTTTTCGCCGCTCACATCCGTCAGCATGATCCACATGATAGCCCTCCTCCTCTAAAATCTGGTTCTTTCTAGAAGGATAGGCGCGTGGGACTGTTCGGCAACCAACGATGGTTTAAAACGTTGCGCGCATGCGCACTTTTTCAACGACGCGCCCCATGCTGACAGAGGCTTCCTCGCCCCGCCACTCGATACGGAAGCCCATTTTCTCGTAGAGACCAATGGCGGGAAGATTATCGGCATGCGTACCGATCGTTGCGGCATCGAAACCGTCGAGCAGAATTTGCGCCATCAGCGTATCAAGAATGCACCCACCGATACCCTGCCCATGATACGGCGGATCGATCCAGAGATCGGCAATATAGTTGCTGCTGGGAATTCGTGCGCCCCAGCCGAGAATTTTCCCGTTTGCTTCCGCTAAAAGAACGCCATCGGCATTTTCATGCAGATAACCAAGGAAGTTAGCTTCCAGCTCTGCACGACGTTGATCGCTTAAGGGACCTGTCTTTGCAGGAATTTCCCATGCCCTGACCGCAAGAGCAGCCATGGAAACAAATTCGCCGGGGAAGCCCCGGCGAATTGAAGTATCTACTTTTACCACCATTTGGCCGGGGTGAAGCGCCCGGCAGCCTGCTCAATGGCATGGGCTGCCTGAAACAGCGTTTCTTCCTCGAACGGGCGACCGATCAGCTGAAGGCCGAGCGGCAGGCCATGCTCGTTGATACCGGCAGGTACGGCGATGCCTGGAAGACCGGCCATGTTCACCGTGACAGTGAAGATGTCATTGAGGTACATCTTGACCGGATCGTTGGCGAGGTCTTCATCAGCAAGACCAAATGCAGCCGACGGCGTCGCAGGCGTGAGGATAGCGTGCACGCCCTTGGCGAAAACGTCTTCGAAGTCTTTCTTGATCAGCGTGCGAACCTTCTGGGCGCGCAGATAATAGGCGTCGTAATAGCCAGCCGACAGCACATAGGTGCCAATAACGATACGGCGCTTCACTTCCTTGCCGAAGCCAGCTGCGCGGGTCTGCTCGTACATGTCGGCGATGTCCTTGCCGGGCACGCGCAGGCCATAGCGCACGCCGTCATAACGCGCGAGGTTGGACGAAGCTTCCGCCGGTGCGACAATGTAATAAGCTGGCAGGGCATATTTCGTGTGCGGCAGCGAAATATCGACGATTTCAGCACCGGCATCCTTCAGATACTGAATGCCCTTCTGCCACAATTCTTCGATCTCGCCAGGCATGCCATCGACGCGATATTCCCGCGGAATACCGATCTTGATGCCTTTCAGCGACTTGCCAATAGCTGCTTCGTAATCCGGCACCGGCAGATCGACCGAGGTGGTGTCCTTGAGGTCGAGCGAGGCCATGGACTTTAGCAGGATAGCGGCGTCTCGCACGTCGCGGGCAATCGGACCAGCCTGATCAAGCGACGAGGCGAAGGCAACCGTGCCCCAACGCGATACGCGGCCATAGGTCGGCTTGATACCAACCGTGCCGGTGAAGGCGGCAGGCTGGCGGATCGAGCCGCCGGTATCGGTTGCGGTGGCACCGGCGCAAAGCTGCGCGGCGACGGCAGCAGCCGAACCACCGGACGAACCGCCCGGCACGAGATCGGCATTCGAGCCCTTGGCGCGCCAAGGGTTTTTCACGGGGCCGTAATAGGAGCTTTCATTGGACGAGCCCATGGCGAATTCGTCCATGTTGAGCTTGCCCAGCATGACCGCGCCGTCCGCCCACAGATTGGCGGTGACGGTCGATTCATATTCCGGCTTGAAGCCGTCGAGAATGTGCGAGCAAGCCTGCGTATGCACACCTTTGGTCGCGAACAGATCCTTCACACCAAGCGGAATGCCTTCCAGCGTGCCTGCTTCGCCCTTGGCGATGCGTTCATCCGAGGCCTTGGCCATGGAACGCGCCTGATCATGCGTAACCGTCACATAGGCATTGAGTGCTTCATTGGCGGTGTCGATAGCGGCAAGATAGGCATCGGTCAGCTCGGTCGCGGTGATGGCCTTGGCCTTCAGCTTGTCGCGCGCTTCGGCAATGGTCAGTGCGGTCAGTTCGCTCATCGTCAAATCCTGTCAGTGCGCCTCGAAGAGACGCTTTTCAAAAAAAGCGCTGTATTCGGAGTCCGGATAGTCCAGAACCACACCGCAGCGCGTAAAACCCGAATTCTCATAAAGCCGCCAGGCACCGGCAAAACCGGGGCCAGTCCCGGTCTCAAGCACAAGGCGCGAAACATTCTTCGCATTGGCCAGCCCGACAATCGCATCAACGAGAGCGGAACCCACGCGTTTGCCGCGCACTTCCGGACGGGTGAACATACGCTTTAGTTCACCGGTGCCATCTTCGTGCATCTTCAAGGCGCCGCAACCGACGGCCTTGCCGTCTTCATCGCGCGCCACGAAAACCGTCGTGTCCGGCTCCGCCATCTGCTCGACCGTCATCTTGAACTGGAATTCCAGTGGTGACAGCGGCAGCATATGCGCGTTCAGGTGTTCCACCAGCTCGCGCACATCGTCTTGCAACGGGGTCTCGATCGAAACCCGAATGGCCATGACTTACTCCACGACCTTGGGAACGACGAAGAAATTGTCTTCCGTGACCGGTGCATTGGCGACTACGGCATCAGCAATGCCGCCATCAGTCACCTTGTCGTCGCGCAGACGCATATTCATCGGCGTCACCGAGGTCATCGGCTCGACGCCATCGACATTGACTTCGTTCAATTGCTCGACAAAGCCCAGAATTGCATTGAGTTCACCGGTCATGCGCTCGGCATCGTCTTCACTGACGGCGATACGCGCGAGATGCGCGACGCGTTTGACGGTGGAAATATCGACGGACATTCTGTTCTCCGCAAATGCTAGATCAGGGCGGCGAACCGCGACCCTGAAGGTTCTTTGCTACGGCTATAACGGCGCGATTGTTGAAGCGCAACATTTCTTGCACTTCAACGGGGTTTAGAAGCTGTGAACGGTGCCTGCTGGATCCGCCAGAACCTTCGTGCCCGGATGGTCGGCCATGCCAGCAATGAACTTGTCTGCCGTCTGGTCGATCATTGGGAACGAGCCGTAATGGCACGGCAGTACGGCCTTGAAATTGAAGTAACGCTGGCAAGCCAAGGCCGCCACCGCGCCGCCCATGGTGAAGCGGTCACCAACCGGCACGATGCCGATTTCTGGCTGGTGCAGCTCGTTGATGAGCGCCATGTCGGAGAAAATATCCGTATCGCCCATGTGATAAAGCGTTGGGTCGTTCTCGAAATGGAACACCAGACCATTCGGGTTGCCGAGCGCCTGCGAGACACCGTTTTCTGTCAGAAATGCCGAGGAATGCAGCGCGTTGACAAAAGTGACCGAGAAACTGTCATGCGTCTGTGTGCCACCGGTATTGCCCATCTCCAGCTTCTCGACGCCCTGTGTGCCGAGCCAGCTTGCCAGATCGGCATTGGCGATAACCGTTGCGCCATGTTCCTTGGCGATGGCAACGGTGTCGCCGATATGGTCGCCATGACCGTGGGTCAATGCAATATGGGTGACGCCCTTGGTCGCTTCCTTGAAATCGATGCCTTTTGCACCGGGATTTCCGTTCAGGAACGGATCGATGAGGATGACGGCTTGTGCAGTTTCAATACGGAAGGCGGCGTGGCCGAGCCAGGTCAGTTTCATGAAGATTCTCCTTCGATCTCGATTTCCGGGTTGAGAACAGATATGACGCCCATAAAGTTGAAAGCAATATGAAGAGACTTCAAATTCCGATGAGGACTTATGGCTGTCGTTGAAATCGAGGAAATTCCGGCACTGCTCAAGCCCGGACAGACGATTGCCGGATTGGATCTTGGCACCAAGACCATCGGGCTTGCCGTTTCGGACCTGGGCTTTTCCTTTGCGAATCCACGTCCCGTCATCAAGCGCGTGAAATTCACGCTGGATGCGCAAGCACTTTTGAAGGCGCTAGAGACGGATAAAGTCGGCGTGATCGTGATCGGCTTGCCAATGAACATGGACGGCACTTCCGGACCCCGTGTTCAGGCAACCCGCGCTTTTGTGCGCACCATGCAGCCGCTCACCGACCTGCCTTTCGTGTTCTGGGACGAACGGCTATCCACCGTTGCCGCCGAGCGCGCTTTGATCGGTATGGATGTTTCACGCGGCAAGCGTGCCGAACGCATCGATTCGGCAGCCGCTGCCTTCATCCTGCAAGGCGCGCTTGACCGCCTGCATCTGATCAGGCGGTCGGAAGGCGACGACGACTACGACGCCGGATAAAGCTGATCGAGAATGCGCATTGCGTCATGGCGCGCGTCGAGCATGCCATACGTGCTGCGCCACTGACCGCCAAGGCGCGTTTCGATAAATGCGTCGGCGATGTCGTCAGCGCCGAGCTGGCGCAACTCTGCCGCAGCAGCCGCATAGGCAAGCTGCTCCGTCAGAAGTCGCGCAACGCCCTGATCGGTCTCTGTCAGCTGTAAGGCTGCACGCAACACGTCGATGGTTCCCTGCCCGCGCGGGCCAAGCTGACCGCCGATCCATTCCAGCACTTCGTCAAACAAGCCGGGCGCACGCGACAGCACGCGCGCCACGTCCAGCGCCATGACATTGCCGGAGCCTTCCCAGATCGCATTGACCGGCGCTTCGCGATAGGCGCGCGCCAGATTGCCCTCTTCGATATAGCCATTGCCGCCAAGGCATTCCATGGCTTCGTAAAGCAGCGCAGGCGCGATCTTGCATACCCAATATTTGACCACCGGCGTCATGCAGCGGGCGAAAGCTGCTTCGGCGCGGTCGCTGGCGGCCATATCAAAGGCACGGGCAAGACGCATCGAAAGTGCCGTGGCTCCGGCAACATCCAGCGCCATGTCTGCCAGAACTCGGCTCATCAAAGGCTGTACGATCAGCGGCTTGCCGAAGACCTCTCGATGGCGACAATGGTGCACGGCTTCAGCCAGACCCGAGCGCATCAGGCCTGCGGATGCAACAGCGCAATCGAGCCGCGTCAGCGTCACCATGTCCATGATGGTTTTAACGCCCTCGCCCGGATTGCCAATCAGGTGGCCGATAGCGCCATCGAATTCGACTTCCGAAGAGGCATTGGACTTGTTGCCAAGCTTGTCCTTGAGGCGCTGGAAAGCAAAGCCGTTGCCTTTACCCTCAGCGTCAAGACGCGAAACCAGAAAACAGGAAAGCTGCTCATCAATTTGCGCCAGAACCAGAAATGCATCCGACATTGGCGCGGACATAAACCACTTATGCCCGGTGATTGTATAGGTGCCATCCTCATTGACCGTCGCGCGGGTGGTGTTGGTACGCACATCCGTACCACCCTGCTTTTCCGTCATGCCCATGCCGAGCGTGACACCGTTTTTGCTCAACGCAGGCTTTTGCGAAAAGTCATATTTTCGCGATAGGACCGCCGGCGACCATTCATTATAAATCTCCGGTGCGCCCATCACGGCTGCAAGGGAGGCGCTTGTCATGGTGAGTGGGCAAAGGTGCCCTGCTTCAAGCTGCGCCGTCAGGTAGAAACGCGCGGCGCGGGCCTGATGACGGCGGCCGGTTTCAGCCGGATTATCCTCCCAGATCGAGCAATGCAGGCCATTTGCGATCGAACGGCGCATCAGCGCGTGATAGGCCGGGTGGTATTCGACGAGATCGATCCTGTTGCCCTGCCGGTCATGCGTGCGCAGCTTTGGCAGTTCCGTATTGGCAAGCCGCGCCAGATCCTGCGCTTCTGCCGAAAGCACGAAACGCCCTGTCTGCTCCAGCTCATTATGAAGCTCTTTCGGAAAACGAGCCGCGATCTGCATCAGAAGCGGATCGGCCAGATATGCATTGGTGCCTGCCATGGATGGCGTCTGGTTCGTGACTTCGTGCGTTTTCAAAGGCTCATTCCGTGCTGTTCGTTTGGGGGTAACTTAGTCCTCTTGCATCCAATTTGCTAAAAATTTGCCTTCCTTTCCCGAATTTCTTGCTGGGACGGCACAGGTTTTTCTTGGGGAATCGGCATATGCCGTTATAAGGACGGTTGCGGGACCTCCCTCATGGTCCTATACGGGTGACTTGCCATGATAAAAGAACCGGTCTCTCCGCTTTTCCCTCACCGCCACCTGCTTGGCATCAAGGGGCTATCGCCCCTGGACATTCTCTGTCTCCTCGATCTTGCAGATCAGGAAATCGCCGTATCCCGGCAGCCAGAGAAGAAAAAGTCCGTGCTGCGCGGTCGCACGCAAATCAATCTTTTCTTCGAAGCATCGACGCGAACGCAATCGTCGTTCGAACTGGCCGGTAAACGGCTCGGTGCCGACGTGATGAACATGTCGGTCGGCAATTCGTCGGTCAAGAAGGGCGAAACGCTCATCGATACGGCGATGACGCTGAACGCGATGCAACCGGATATTCTGGTCATCCGCCATGCGTCAGCCGGTGCTGCCGCCCTGCTCGCCCAGAAAGTCGGCTGCTCGGTCGTCAATGCGGGCGATGGTGCGCATGAACACCCCACACAGGCCCTGCTGGATGCGCTGACGATCCGTCGCGCCAAGGGCCAGATCGAAAACCTGATTGTCGCCATTTGCGGCGATGTGCTGCACTCCCGCGTGGCGCGCTCGAATATTCTGCTTCTCAATGCCCTTGGCGCGCGCGTTCGCGTCGTCGCACCATCCACGCTTCTGCCTTCCGGCATGGCGGATATGAGCGTCGAAGTCTTCAACTCGATGGAAGAAGGCCTGAAAGACGCCGATGTGGTCATGATGTTGCGCTTGCAGCGTGAGCGCATGGCCGGGTCTTTCGTGCCCTCGGTGCGCGAGTATTTCCGCTTCTACGGCCTCGACAAGGAAAAGCTGAAACACGCCAAGCCTGATGCGCTCGTCATGCATCCGGGCCCGATGAACCGCGGCGTTGAAATCGCCTCCGATGTCGCCGATGGCCCACAGAGCGTCATCCAGCAGCAGGTGGAAATGGGCGTCGCCGTGCGCATGGCCGTGATGGAAGCCCTGCTCGATCCGCGCCGGAATCCAAGCAACGGAGAAGCAGCATGAGCGCGGTTCTGTTTGAAAATGCGCGCATCGTTGATCCGTCACGCGGTCTCGACGAGGTCGGCAGTGTGTTGATCCAAGACGGCAAGATTGTTGCCGCTGGAGCGGATGCCCGCAATCAGGGCGCACCGGAAGGTGCGGAGATGATCGATCTGGACGGTAAGGCCGTCCTCCCCGGTCTGGTCGATTCGCGGGTGTTTATCGGCGAGCCAGGCGCAGAGCATCGCGAAACCATCGCTTCTGCCAGCCGCGCTGCCGCCGCCGGTGGTGTTACCTCGATCATCATGATGCCGGATACCGATCCGGTTATCGACGATGTGGCACTGGTGGAATTCGTCAAGCGGACTGCGCGCGATACAGCCGTCGTCAATGTGCACCCGGCTGCAGCCATCACCAAAGGTCTGCACGGCGAAGAAATGACCGAAATCGGCCTGCTGCGCGATGCGGGCGCTGTCGCCTTCACCGAAGGTCGCCAGACCATTGCCAATACGCAGCTGATGCGCCGTGCGCTGACCTATGCCCGTGATTTCAACGCGGTCATCGCCTGCGAGACCCGCGATCCTTATCTCGGCGCAACCGGCGTGATGAATGAGGGCCTGTTCGCGAGCTGGCTCGGCCTGTCGGGAAGCCCGCGTGAAGCCGAAGTCATTCCGCTGGAGCGCGATCTGCGCCTCGCCGCGCTGACTAACAGCAAGTATCACGCGGCGCAGCTTTCCTGCGCCATGTCTGCCGACGCCATGCGTCGCGCCAAGGATCTCGGTGCTAAGGTGACGGCTGGCGTGTCGATCAATCACCTGTCGCTCAATGAAAACGACATTGGTGAGTTCCGTACCTTCTTCCGCCTGTCGCCGCCGCTGCGCAGCGAACAGGACCGGCTTGCCATGGTCGAAGCGGTCAAGAACGGCACGATCGATATTGTGGTCTCCGCCCATGATCCGCAGGATGTCGACACCAAGCGTCTGCCCTTCTCGGATGCAGAAGCTGGAGCCATCGGTCTGGAAACGCTTCTGGGTGCTGCGCTTCGCCTCTACCACAATGACAGCATCCCGCTGCTGCGTCTGGTTGAAGTGCTGTCTACCGCCCCGGCCAAGATTTTCGGTCTGGATGCAGGCACACTCAAGCCCGGCGCTTCGGCTGATCTTGCTATCGTTGATCTCGACGAGCCGTGGATCGTGCGTGAGGAAGACCTGCATTCGCTTTCGAAGAACAGCTGTTTTGAAAGCGCCCGCTTCCAGGGGCGCGTAGTCCGCACTATAGTCGCCGGCAAGACCGTGTATTCGGCATAAGAATCCATGGTCCCGAGAGGGGGAATGCTCCTCGGGACCATGGAAAAAAATAAAAGCCAGAGGGAATCTATATGGCCGAAACCGGTTTCTTTAATCTCGTGCTCGTCGCGACACTTATTTTCGGCTATCTCCTCGGTTCCATTCCTTTCGGGCTCATCCTGACCCGACTGGCGGGCTTGGGCGATGTGCGGTCCATCGGCTCGGGCAATATCGGCGCGACCAATGTGCTGCGCACCGGTAACAAGAAGCTCGCCGCCGCGACGCTCATTCTTGATGCGCTGAAAGGCACCTTTGCGGTGCTGATTGCGTCGCGCTATGGCGAAGCAGCCGCGATTGCTGCCGGTTTCGGCGCGTTTATCGGCCACCTCTTTCCAGTGTGGATCGGTTTCAAGGGCGGCAAAGGTGTTGCCACCTATCTCGGCATCCTGATCGGCCTCGCATGGCCCGGCGCATTGATTTTTGCCGCTGTGTGGATCGTGACGGCAATCTTCACGCGCTACTCGTCGCTATCCGCCCTTCTCGCCAGTGTCATCGTGCCGATCAGCCTTTATTTCAAAGGTGACCACGCGATTGCAGGCCTGTTCGCCGTGCTGACAGTGATCATCTTCTTCAAGCATCACGCAAATATAAAGCGACTTCTGAATGGCACCGAAAGCCGTATCGGAGCCAAGGGGTGATGGAGGGCGCGAATTCGAAAACCGGAATTCGCCTCTCAGATCGCCAGAGATTGAACTGGCTACGCCTTATTCGCACCGATAATATCGGTGCGGTTACCTTTCGCGATCTTATCCTGTTTTGCGGCTCTGCCGCCAATGCACTGGAGCGACTGCCCGATTTCAATATTCGCGGCGGCAGCACCAGACCGCTTCGCATTACGCCGATGGAAGATGCCGAGCGTGAGCTGGAGGCAATCGAGCGTCATGGCGCGCGCCTCGTCGGCATGGGCGAACCAGATTATCCGCAGCAACTGAAAAACTGCGAAGCGCCGCCGCCTTTGGTGATCATCAAAGGCAGCGAAAAAGTGTTCCGCAAGCCACCCATCGCCATCGTCGGTTCGCGCAATGCTTCTGTTACGGGTGCGCGCTTTACTGAAAAGCTGGCTCGCGATCTCGGGGATGCAGGCTTTGCGGTGATTTCCGGCTTGGCGCGGGGCATTGACGCGGCCGCGCACAAGGCCAGCATGACAAGCGGCACAGTCGCCGTGCTGGCCGGAGGACTGGATCGCCCCTACCCGCCTGAAAACCTGCCGCTCTATCGCGCAATCCCGGAACATGACGGCGCTCTGATTACGGAAATGCCCATGGGAGCAGAACCGCGATCTCGCGATTTTCCACGCCGCAATCGTATCATTGCCGGGCTTTCGCTCGGCCTCATCGTCGTTGAGGCGGCGGAACGCTCCGGTTCGCTCATCAGCGCACGCATGGCGGGCGAAATGGGCCGCACGGTCTTTGCCGTGCCCGGCTCTCCGCTCGACCCACGCGCCCGCGGCACCAATGCACTTCTAAAACAGGGCGCAACACTGGTTACAGGCGTAGACGACGTCATTGAGGCGCTCAATCCCATCATGCGACCGAAAGACCTCTTTGCCGCCGATGTTCCGCCGCCTGACGATCTCAACCGAATGGAAGAACCTCTGGACGAGATGCCAGCGCTCATGACGGATGAAGAACGTTACCGCATCGTGGATGTTCTCGGTCCAAGCCCTGTCGATATTGATAGTCTCGTTCGCCATACCGGCATCGGCGCCAGTCAAGTCCAGCTCATTTTGTTGGAGCTTGATCTGGCCGGGCGCCTTGTGCGCTATCCCGGCAACCAGATCGCCCTTCTCCCCGAAGGGTGATCTTTGGCCCCGCGCATGGCTTTAATGATTCCGCCTCCCCTCGATTAAATCCTTGGCCTCTTCCGATGCCATCTGGATCATGTAAGCCAATAAGGCATTGTCCGTCTTCTTCGCCAGTTCTCCCAGTTCCCCGAGCATCTGTTCTATATAAATGAGTGTTTCAGGATTATCTTCACGACGTTGCTTCATGCTGCCCCCAACAAATGAGCAAGTAGCTTAATTAGAAAATCACTATGCAAATGAATGAACGCTCCGATCAATTTTGGCTGCAAATCTACCAAAAGTTACATATCTGGCAATCACTATTTATAGTTGTATTTAGCGATTTTTTGTCTCGTCCTCTTGACCAAACGCCGCCCTCTGTTCATGTGGAAGGCAACTATTGTGACGCGGTTGGGAGGCAAAATGCTTCTGCGGGGCGCGAATCTGGGCTGTTTTAAATGAACGTCGTGGTTGTCGAATCGCCTGCGAAGGCGAAAACTATCAATAAATATCTGGGCTCGAACTATAAGGTTCTGGCATCGTTTGGTCACGTGCGAGATTTGCCAGCCAAGGATGGCTCGGTGCGTCCGGATGAAGATTTTGCCATGTCGTGGGAAGTGGATAGCAATTCATCCAAGCGACTTTCAGATATCGTCAAAGCGCTGAAAGACAGCGACGGCCTCATTCTCGCAACCGATCCGGATCGCGAAGGTGAAGCCATTTCCTGGCACGTGCTGGAAGTGCTGAATCAGAAAAAGGCGCTGAAGGGCAAGACCGTCAAGCGCGTGGCGTTTAACGCCATCACCAAGAAGGCCGTGCTCGACGCCATCGCCAATCCGCGCGATATCGATGAGCCGCTGGTGGATGCCTATCTTGCGCGTCGTGCGCTCGACTATCTCTTTGGCTTCACGCTGTCGCCGGTTCTGTGGCGCAAGCTGCCCGGCGCACGTTCGGCTGGTCGCGTACAGTCGGTCGCGCTGCGTCTCGTCGCCGACCGAGAGTCGGAAATCGAGCGGTTCATTCGCGAAGAATACTGGAACATTGCCGCTCTTTTGAAGACGCCGCGCAGTGACAGCTTCACCGCGCGCCTGACCGCCGTGGACGGCAAAAAGCTCGGCAAGCTCGACATCAAGAATGGCGAACAGGCAACTGGCATCCGCACCATGCTGGAAGGCGCAAGCTTCAAGGCTATTTCGGTCGAAGCCAAGCCGACCAAGCGCAATCCCGGACCGCCTTTCACCACTTCGACCTTGCAGCAGGCCGCCTCCGGACAGCTCGGTTTCTCGGCATCGCGCACCATGCAGGTGGCGCAGCGTCTTTATGAAGGCGTGGATATCGGTGGCGAGACTGCCGGTCTCATCACCTATATGCGTACCGACGGTGTGCAGATGGCGCCGGAAGCGATCACTGCCGCACGTCAGGCCATTGGCGAAACATTCGGCGCGAAATATGTGCCGGAAAAGCCGCGCTATTATTCCAGTAAGGCCAAGAACGCCCAGGAAGCGCACGAAGCCATTCGTCCGACCGATTTTTCGCGTCATCCGAAGGAAGTGCGCCGTTATCTCGACGAAGATCAGGCACGGCTTTATGAGCTGATCTGGAAGCGCGCGATCGCCAGCCAGATGCAGGCTGCCGATATCGAGCGTACCACGGCGGATATCGAAGCCGTCAACGGCTCGCGCTCGGCTATGCTGCGCGCCAATGGCTCGGTGACGAAGTTCGACGGCTTCCTTGCAGCCTATATGGATCACCGCGAGGAAGAGGAAGACGACGAGGACAGCGCAAAGCTGCCGGAAATTCGCAGCGGCGAAGCACTGGCACGCGAAAAGATCGATGCCACCCAGCACTCGACCGAACCGCCGCCGCGTTATTCGGAAGCCTCGCTGATCAAGAAGATGGAAGAGCTGGGCATCGGTCGTCCTTCGACCTATGCCGCAACGCTCGCCACGCTGCGCGACCGTGAATATATCAGCATGGACAAGCGCAAGCTTATCCCGGAGCCGAAGGGTCGCCTGGTCACAGCTTTCCTTGAAAGCTTCTTCGACCGCTATGTGGAATATGACTTCACGGCGAGCCTTGAAGAAAAGCTCGATCTCATCTCCGACGGCAAGCTTTCGTGGAAGGACGTGCTGCGCGATTTCTGGCGCGATTTCTCGGGTTCCGTCGATGACATCAAGGAACTGCGCGTTACCAATGTTCTCGATGCGCTGAACGAAGAACTGGCTCCGCTGGCCTTCCCGGCCCGCGAAGATGGCAGCGATCCGCGTTCGTGCCCAACCTGCGGCACTGGCGTCTTGTCGCTGAAACTCGGCAAGTATGGCGCGTTTGTTGGCTGCTCCAACTATCCGGAGTGCAAATTTACCCGTCAGCTCGGCGGTGAAGCCAATGGCGAGGCCGCAGCAGCCGACGAACCGAAGTCGCTCGGCAAAGATCCGTTCACGGGTGAGGAAATCACCGCGCGGACGGGCCGTTTCGGTCCCTACATCCAGCGCGGCGAAGGCAAGGAAGCCAAGCGCGCCAGCCTGCCAAAGGGCTGGACGCTGGATACGGTCGACCATGAAAAGGCTGTGGCCTTGCTGTCGCTGCCGCGTGATGTCGGCCAGCACCCGGAAACCGGCAAGATGATTTCGGCGGGTATCGGTCGCTACGGGCCTTATGTCAGCCATGACGGCACATTCGCCAATCTGGAAAATGCCGAAGAAGTCTTCTCGGTCGGTCTCAATCGCGCCGTTTCGGTGCTTGCGGACAAGCAGTCCAAGGGTGGTCGCGGTCGTTCTACACCGGCAGCACTGGCAACGCTTGGTGATCATCCGGATGGTGGTTCCATCACCGTGCGTGACGGACGCTATGGTCCTTATGTGAACTGGGGCAAGGTCAATGCGACTTTGCCGAAGGGCAAGGACCCGGCAAGTGTGACGCTGGAAGAAGCGCTGGCGCTGATCACCGAAAAGGCCGGCTCGTCCAAGGGCAAGAAAGCCCCTGCTCGCAAATCCGCGGCCAGCACTGAAAAGAAAGCCGCTGCCAAGAAACCGGCAGCAAAGAAAGCTCCCGCAAAGGCAAAAGCCCCATCGAAGGCTAAGAAGGCCGCAGCGGCAGAGGAGTAACAATTGGCACGTCGTTTTTCCAAACCCGATTCCGGTCGATCCGCGCGGACCGAACGGCGTGCAGCACAGGCGAAATCGGAGGCGCATGCGGGCGATCCGCATGCGTTTTTGCCAACGCGTGAGGAAGTCCTCAAATATATCGAGGAGAATCCTGACCGCGCCGGAAAGCGCGAGCTGGCCAAGGCATTCAATATCAAGGGCGATGCGCGGGTTTATCTGAAAGACCTGCTGCGCGAACTGGCCGATGACGGTCTGGTCGAAAAACGCGCGCGCAAGCTGTCCCGTCCCGGATCGCTGCCAAGCGTCGCCGTACTGGATGTAACGGGACGCGACGACGATGGCGGGCTGCTGGCCCGTCCAACCGAATGGGACGAAGCCGCCTATGGCAAGCCGCCGGTGGTGCTGGTGCGCCGCACACGGCTCAACAAGGCATCGGAAGGTGGCCCGGCAGTCGGTGTCGGTGACCGCGTTCTGGCAAAGATTTTCCGCAACGAAGACCGCGACGGCCCGGAGTATACTGCCCGCGTGATGAAGCGGTTGGAACACCGCGCCAATGCGGTGCTGGGCGTCGTGCGCAAGCTCGGCAACGGCGAATGGCGGCTGGAGCCTGTGGATCGCAAGCAGGCCGAAGTGCAGCTTGATCCCGCTCAATTGGAAAATGCCGAAAGCGGCGATCTGGTGGAAGTCGAGCTGATCTCGTCGCGCCGTCAGGGATTGCCGCGCGGTAAGGTCCGGCAGGTGGTCGGTTCCATCGATAGCGAAAAGGCGCTGTCGATGATCGCCATTCATGAGCACGAAATCCCGCATGTTTTCCCGGATGAAGTCATTCGCGAATCCGAAGACGCCAAACCCGCCACCTTGGACGGTCGGGAAGACTGGCGCGCAGTTCCGCTTCTCACCATTGATCCGGCGGACGCCAAGGATCACGACGATGCGGTCTATGCGGAGCCAGATACCGATCCGGAAAATCCCGGCGGCCAGATTGTCATCGTGGCGATTGCCGACGTGGCGGCTTATATTCGGCCCGGTTCCGCACTCGACCGCGAAGCCTTGAAACGCGGCAATTCGGTTTATTTCCCGGATCGCGTTGTGCCAATGCTGCCGGAGCGCATCTCCAACAATCTCTGTTCGCTGCGCGAACTGGAAGACCGCCCGGCGCTGGCTGTGCGCATGGTCTTTGCATCTGACGGTCGAAAGAAATCACACAAGTTCCATCGCATCATGATGCGCTCTGCCGCCAAGCTTGCCTATGCACAGGCCCAAGCGGCAATTGACGGCGCAACGGATGACAAGACGGCGCCAATTCTCGATAGCGTGTTGAAGCCGCTTTGGGCCGCCTACGCCGTGTTGAAGCGCGGTCGCGACGCCCGCGAGCCGCTGGAACTCGATCTGCCTGAAAAGAAAATCCTGCTGACGCCGGATGGCAAGGTGGACAAGGTCATCGTGCCTGAGCGTCTTGATGCGCATAAGCTCATCGAAGAATTCATGATTCAGGCGAATGTCGCGGCAGCTGAAACGCTGGAAGATCACCGCCAGCCTTTGATCTTCCGTATTCACGATGAGCCGGCGCTGGCCAAGCAGGAAAGCCTGCGCGAGTTTCTGCGCACGCTTGACCTTAATCTCGCCAAGGGCGGGCCGCTGCAACCGGCGCAGTTCAACCGTATTCTGGCGGCCGTCGACGACACCGATCATCAGGATCTGGTCAATCAGGTCGTGCTGCGCACCCAGAGCCAGGCCATTTACAGCCCCGAAAATATCGGACATTTCGGGCTACATCTGCGCCGCTACGCGCATTTCACCTCGCCGATCCGCCGTTATGCCGACCTTATTGTGCATCGTGCGCTTATCAAGGCGCTGCGGCTTGGCAAGGATGGCATCACCACCGACGAGGAAGCGCGCCTTGAAGAAATATCGGCGCTGATCTCCTCCACCGAGCGCCGCGCCATGCTGGCCGAACGTGAAACCGTCGACCGGTTGATCGCCCATTTCCTCGCTTCGCATCTCGGTGACGAGTATGAAGGCCGCGTAACGGGCGTCACCCGGGCCGGTCTTTTCGTAAACCTTGCGACATATGGCGCGGATGGGCTGGTGCCCATTTCAACTTTGGGTCATGAATACTATTTATATGACGAAGCCAACCATGCGATTGCCGGAGAACGAAGCGGAAAAGGCTTCCGCCTCGGTGATACGGTTACGGTCAGGCTGGTCGAGGCGCTCCCCGTTGCGGGCGCGCTTCGTTTTGAGATGGTATCGGAACCGCATCCCCTGCCGATGTCGACGCGCTCGCATCACAAGGCAAGCAGGACGGTGCGTGGGCGAAAGGGAAAGCCTTTGGGCATCCCGCGTCACAAGAAGAGAGGTCGGTAATGAGCACGCTTGAGGCCAATTCCGCGCAGAACATTCAGGTTTTCGGTGGCGAAGCCAACAGTAAAGCCCATCCCAAGCGTCCGCTTGGCGAGGCCATGTGGCGCGGTTTCCGCTGCCGCTGCCCGCATTGCGGCGAAGGCCAGCTTTTCCGTGCCTTCGTCAAGCCGGTTGCCAAGTGCTCCGTATGCGATGAGGATTACACCGAACAGCGCGCTGACGATCTTCCGGCCTATCTGACGATCCTGATTGTCGGCCACATTGTTGTCGGCGCTTTCATGGGCGTGGAAGCCACGACCAATCTGCCGCTATGGGCGCATATGGCAATCTGGGGGCCGCTGACGATCATTTTGTCGCTGATCCTGCTGCAGCCGCTCAAAGGGGCAACCATCGGCCTGCAATGGGCGCTTTACATGCATGGTTTCGGGGGTAAGGGCGAAGGCGACTACGGCGACGTGACCTGATCCGGCTATCATGACCGTGACAGTTTCCACTCCCTTGGCTGAACAAAAGAAGAAGGTGCTGCGCCCGCGCGACGCAGCCTCACTGCTTCTGATTGACCGCTCGGCAGGCACGCCGCGTGTGCTGATGGGCAAGCGTCATCACAGTCTCGCTTTCATGCCGGGGAAATTTGTATTTCCTGGCGGTCGCGCCGATTCGATTGACGGCGCGATTGCAGCCGCAAACGAACTTAGCCACGACGACACACGAAAACTCCTGGATGGTATGGGCTCTCGCCCATCCATGCGCCGCGCCCGCGCGCTCGGACTATGCGCTATCCGCGAGACATTCGAGGAAACAGGACTGCGTGTGGCCTATCCGGTCGCCGATGATTCTTCCGCTGAACCGCCGCGGGGGCTTCCGGCCAACCATCAGGATTGGCGGGCTTTTCTCGGTCAGGGCGCGCTGCCTGCGCTGTCGAGCCTGCGATATTTCGCCCGTGCCGTGACCCCGCCGGAACACGTCCGTCGATTCGATACCCGCTTCTTCATCGCGTTTTGCGACAGCCTGCCGGAATTCGGCAAACAACAGCTTGCACCAAGTGGCGAACTGGAGAACCTCGACTGGGTATCGATTGATGATGTGGCGAAGCTCGATGTCGCTCTCATCACCCAGATCATATTGAAGGAAGCCAAAAGCCTTCTGGCTGAAACACGCCTTGATTTGCCTGCTGCCCTCCCGGTGGTGCAATACCGTATGCGGCACGGCCGCTTTGTCCGTGAAGTGATCTGAACTGATGAATAAAGAAATTCCAGCAACCGACCGTGCTTCTACCAAAACGAGCGCGGCAGGTGTAAAAGGCGCTCCTCCGCAAGAAGGCCAGATGCACTGGCGTTCGCTTGCAGCCGCCATTGCGACCATCAGTGCGGTGGGTGCTGCTATCGGGCTGGGCATTCCGCTCCTCAGCGTGCTGCTGGAAAGCCGTGGTCATTCGGCAAGCCTCATCGGCGCCAATACGGCTGTTGCAGGCCTTGCCTCCATCGCCGCGGCCCCGCTCGCCGCCCCAATCGCCGCAAGGCTTGGCGTGGTCAAGGCCATCTTCCTGATGCTTATCATCGGCGGCGTTGCCTTCCTCGGCTTTCATTTTTTCCAGCCGCTCTGGGCGTGGTTTGCGCTGCGCATCGTGCTGCATTTCGCGCTGACGGTGCTCTTCGTCCTGTCTGAATATTGGATCAATGCCTCGGCGCCGCCTGAAAAACGAGGGCTGGTGCTCGGCATCTACTCCACATCGCTTTCGCTCGGCTTTGCGCTTGGGCCTTGGCTTTTCTCGAAAATCGGCAGTGCCGGTGGCCTACCGTTCTTCGTCGGATTCGCGATCATAATGGTCGCGCTCATCCCCGTGACGATTGCCTGGCGCGACAGCCCCGATTTTGAGGAAGGCGAACATGTTCCCTTCCTGCCGTTCATTTTCGCGGTACCGACCGCGACGATGGCAGTCTTCGTCTTTGGCGCGGTGGAAACGGGCGGCTTTGCGTTGTTCCCGGTTTTCGGCGCACGGATCGGCTATCCGGAAGCAGACGCTGCGCTTCTGCTGACAATGATCGGCCTCGGCAATGTGCTGCTGCAAATTCCGCTCGGGATTATCAGCGACAAGATACCGGATCGGCGCAAACTTCTGTTGTTTTGCGCGGTCACCGGTCTCATCGGCATGATCGCGCTGCCCTATCTGATGAACCAGTGGTATCTGATGGCGGGCGTCCTGTTTTTGTGGGGCGGTGTCGTGGCTGGCCTTTATACGGTGGGCCTTGCCCATCTCGGCTCAGAACTGACTGGCCGCGAGTTGGCCTCGGCCAATGCCGCCTTCGTGTTTTGTTATGCAATTGGCATGCTGGCAGGCCCGCAGGCCGTCGGTGTCGGCATGGATGCTTTCGGCCCGGCAGGTTTTTCGTGGACGCTTGGGGTATTTTTTGCCGCATATGCGATCTTTGCAGCAGGAAGACTGCTTTTCAGAAAGAAGCGGTCTTGACTTTTCGGCCCCAATCCGTAGTTATGCGGCGAATTTCCGCTGCCGGGTGAATTGCCGGAATCGCTGGCGGTTACCATCCATAGAGTATGACCCCGGAGAATGGGAACCCGATAAGCGGGTCCGGTTTCCGAAAAGGTGATGCTCCGGCAAAGTTAAAGAGCAGGTATTTCGATATGGCCAAGGCTACGACGATCAAGATCAAGCTTTTGTCGACCGCTGACACCGGCTTCTTCTACGTTACGAAGAAGAACAGCCGCACGATGACGGAAAAGATGACAAAGACCAAGTACGACCCGATTGCGCGCAAGCACGTCGACTTCAAGGAAACGAAGATCAAGTAATTCGTTTCCTGTGTTGCCCTTGCGGTGACCGGAATCAAAAAAGCCGTCTCTCACGAGACGGCTTTTTGTTTTTGATCTGATTTTATCAAAACAGTCAGGCTGCCGAAGCGACCACCCGATTGCGCCCGTTCTTTTTTGCGAGATAAAGCGCGGCATCGGTTCTGTCGAACAGCGCTTCGACGCTGTCACCCATCAGGCGCAAGCCTGCCAGACCGACACTGATCGTCATATTGACCTTGTGACGTCCGCTGGCGACCGAAAAGGGCACAGCCTCCACAGAGGTGCGGATACGCTCTGCAACGGCAGCTCCGGCCTGCAAATCAGTATCCGGCAGCACGACGATGAACTCCTCACCGCCATAGCGGCACATCAAATCCATGCCACGTATATTCTTGCGCAGGCGCGAGGCGAATTCACGCAAAACGTCGTCCCCCGCATCGTGTCCGTACTGATCGTTGACGCGCTTGAAATAATCGAAGTCAATCATAATGACCGTCAGCGGGCGCTCCCGGCCCGTTGCGCGGCTATACAGCACCGGCATATGCGTATCGAGATAGCGGCGATTGTGCAGGCCTGTGAGGTCGTCTGTAACGGCCATGGTAATGGAGCGGTTCAGACTTTGCCGCAGCAGATCGTTGTAGCACTTACGCTTGATCTGCGTGCGCAGCCGCGCAAAAAGCTCCAGCTTTTCCAGCGGGCGCATCAGATAGTCGTTGACGCCAAGTTCCAGCGCGCGAACAACAAGCGCGCCTTCATCTTCCCGCACGATCAGGATAATGGGCACCAGTCGGGTGCGCTCGATGGTGCGCAGTTGCGAGCACAAACGCAGCGGATCGTAATAGGTGAAAGCCGCCGAAACGACGATACTGTCGTAATCCGCTTCGATCGCCTTGATCAGAGCGGTATTGGCATCATTAGCGATATCGACTCTATAGGTCTCACTTAAAATCAGGCGCAAACGTGCTGCCGCCGTTTCATCCTCATCCACAATGAGGATACGCGCGGCGTCCTGCCGGTTTGGACCGGAACCGGAAACCTTGGCTAAAAGCAGCGCCTCAACTTCCGCATCGGCCACGCTGTTGCTGCGCTGGAACAGTTCGTCCGACACCAGCTTCAGGCGGGCGAGGCTTTTCACGCGGGACATCAAGTGAAGATCGTTGACCGGCTTGGACAGGAAATCGTCTGCACCTGCCTCCAATCCGCGAATCTTGTCTTCCGGGCGGTCAAGAGACGTCACCATAACGACAGGAATGTTGGAGGTGCGCGGGTCGTCCTTCAGCTTGCGGCAGACCTCGAAGCCATCCATGCCGGGCATGAGAACATCGAGCAGGACGACATCAATCTGGCCGCCCAGACAAATCTCGAAGGCATCGAACCCATTATAGGCACTGACGACTTCATAATATTCAGCAAGCAGCCTCGCTTCCAGGAGCTTCACATTGGAAGCCACATCATCGACGACGAGAATTCTGGCAGTCATGATCCCCCTCGCCTGGTCGAGCCTAAGCGTCGCCCAGATAAGACTTTATCGTTTCTATAAATCTTGGAACAGAAATAGGCTTCGAGATATAAGCCTCGCATCCGCCCTGCCGGATGCGCTCCTCATCGCCTTTCATGGCGAAAGCCGTGACGGCAATCACCGGAATATGGCGCAGTTCTTCATCGTCTTTCAGCCACTTGGTCACTTCCAGACCTGAGACTTCCGGAAGCTGGATATCCATGAGAATGAGGTCTGGCCGGTGTTCGCGTGCGAGATCAAGCGCCTCGAGACCGTTTCGTGTCCGGATCGTTTCGTATCCGCTGGCTTCGATAAGATCGCGAAACAACTTCATATTCAATTCGTTGTCTTCGACGATCATTACGCTTTTCGTCATCGAAACTTCCCTGGGGCAATTCCCCGGCCCGATTTTTCATTCATCCACTGGCATTGGCTGACACCAGACAGTGCGCGCCGACATTCCCCTCGGTGCACTCTTTGATTTAACCCCATTTCATTGACGAAAGGCAAATAATTCCGTTGTCGCTACAAGGGCATGCATCTTATATGAAAACAATAGCAGGCCTTAGCGGCGGCTGTTGGGATCGCTTGAAATGGAGAGTGACGGTGAAAACGCTTATGAACGAAACAGAAGCGCAAGGCCTCGCCATTGAAGCTTTGGCATGGCTCGCGCAGGATAAGGATTTGCTGCCCCGCTTTCTGGCACTGACGGGCATCGAAGCCTCATCCATCCGTCAGGCTGCGCGTGAACCGGGCTTTCTGGCCGGTGTGCTCCAGTTTTTCCTGAGCCACGAACCGACGCTGATGCGCTTCTGTGAGGAAACCGGGCGTGACCCGGCCATTATCCAGAAAGCGGCCTCGTTTTTGCCCGGTGGTGCAGGCCAGCATTTGCAGAGCGGCGCCAACTGATTCGAAGACGCCGTTCTGTTTCACACCTGATTTCAGGCAGCAGTTGGTCCCGTGACCACCTCTTCGGCTGTCGAAACGCTGACAACGTTCAACTCATGTGCGCGCCCGTCGCGTGCGGTCCATGAAATCGACTGACCGGGCGCAAGGCCGATCAATGCCGTGCCAATCGGTGTCAGAATCGAAATCTTGCCCTGCGCAATGTCCGCCTCGCCGGGATAAACAAGCGTCACGCGGCGCTCATGTCCGTCATTGGAACGGAATTCAACCACCGAGCCCATATGCACAACGTTCTGCGGCAGGCGCTTGGCAGGCACAACCTTGGCGCGGTCAAGTTCGGCCATCAGCTCGTCGGCGATTTCCTCGTGCTGCTCGGGGACGCTGTTGGCCAGCCCCATCAGGCGCTCGTAATCAACGTCACTGACGACAATATTAGGCTTCTTGCGATTCTTGACGCTCATGGCGATAGCTCACTGTTATAAAGATAAATATCTCCGAGCGTCTTGGCTCGAAGTGGATGATTGGGATGTTTTTGTGAAAGCGCTTATCGAGTTCGCTTGAGACAAGCGACGAACCATCCCCCGGAGCCCATCTGCGCTAGGCAGGGCTCGAGGGCCTTTATCCCGCGATCGGTTGAACCCGATGGAGTATGGCGGCCAAATGGTTGTTCATGACACTAAACTTGGTGATATCGCAGCCAATGTCAAGAGCATGACGGTTAGGCGCGGCTCTGCCAGTGGCGCCGCGCCGGATTGATGATATAGAAGATATGTTCCTTTTATGTTCGTCAGGCCAGCCTCGTTCCGATGATAACTGGTCAGACGACAATGCTGTGCACATTCACGATGGTCGAGAATTTCGCCGGAAACAGTTCTGAGCAAGGCTTATGCCGCGACTGCCTGTCGTTGCAGAAGAGCGCTTCCGTGCGCCGCTGTTATTCCTGCGGCAGCCCGCGCCTGATACGACACCCGGAACTATACAGGCTAACGCTTGCCCATATCGACTGCGATGCTTTTTACGCATCGGTGGAAAAGCGCGATAACCCCGAATTACGCGACAAGCCGCTCATTATCGGCGGCGGTAAGCGCGGCGTCGTTTCCACCGCTTGCTATATTGCGCGTATTCATGGCGTGCGCTCGGCCATGCCTATGTACAAGGCGCTTGACGCCTGTCCGGAAGCCGTCGTCATCAAACCCAATATGGAGAAATATGCCCGCGTCGGGCGCGAGGTGCGTCAACTGATGCGCGACCTCACCCCACTGGTCGAGCCGCTTTCCATTGACGAAGCGTTTCTCGATCTCAGTGGCACCGAACGATTGCACAAGGCACCGCCCGCCGTTGTTCTGGCGCGCTTTTCCAAACGCGTGGAAAGCGAAATCGGAATCAGCGCGTCCATCGGCCTGTCCTATTGCAAATATCTCGCCAAGGTGGCTTCCGACTTGGAGAAGCCGCGCGGCTTTTCTGTTATCGGCGAAGCCGAGGCGCTGGATTTTCTGCGCGACAAGCCAGTGAGCATGATCTGGGGTGTCGGCAAGGCATTTGCGGCCAAGCTGGAAAGCGATGGCATCCGCAATATCGGTCAGCTTCAGACCATGGATGAAGGCGCACTGATGAAGGCCTATGGCACCATGGGCCAACGTCTGTATCGCCTGTCGCGTGGACAGGATAGCCGGCGTGTCGAGCCTGATCACGATATGAAAAGCGTTTCGGCAGAAACAACCTTCAACACCGATCTTTCGACAGCTGCTGATCTCGTTCCTGTTTTGCGCGCGCTTGCCGAAAAAGTATCGCGTCGCCTGAAGGCTGGCGAAATTGCCGGACGCACGGTTGTGCTCAAGCTCAAAACACAGGACTTCAAGCTACGCACCCGCAATCGCCAGCTTTCCGACCCGACCCAGCTGGCCGACCGCATTTTCCGTCATGGATTGCAGCTTCTCGAAAAGGAGTTGGACGGAACCAAATTCCGACTGCTTGGCATCGGCGTCAGCGAGCTTTCATCGAGCGAGCGAGCCGATCCGCCCGATCTGGTCGACACACAAGCCACCAAACGCGCTGTGGCTGAAACCGCGATTGATCGCCTGCGCAACAAGTTCGGGCTGAATGCAGTGGAAACGGGCTATACCTTCTCGAAAGGCAACCTCGCCCGCACACAGACACCGCCAGATCGCGACGAAGAGGATTGAGTGGTTGCTGCCTGAGTGGAATTCATACCGCTCGGTTTCGCGCTGAAACTAACTTGTTTCGGCGCGAGACTTGCGGTTCAATCCCGATAAATACAGACACGGAGGATAGAATGCTCACAGGACCACTATGTCGAGCGGGCCGCGCACTCGTTGAGATTTCGCGCGATAATCTTGCGAAGCTGTCAAAAGTGGACGCATCGGTTATCGAAGACTTCGAACGAAAAATCGATAAGCCTTCAGCCGAAGTTATCAACAAGCTGCAAGTGGCTCTGGAAGACTTAGGTGCGGTCTTTATCCCTGAAGATGAGCGCGGCGTTGGCGTTCGGTTGAAATTCACGGCTTCGGAAGCCAAACGCATCGCCATCCTCGAAGGCGAAGGCGGCATTATAGCCCAGGATGACGTGACCTGACACACCGCTCGGTGGCCGTGTAACGAGCCGTTTGTACGGCAAATGCCGCGATGTAATGGGATCGTAGCAGCAAAGCACGAATGAGCGTCTGCCCCGCCTAAACGGGGCAAATTTCTCACCCGCCCCAAACGGTCTTGCCACCAGCGAGGCCCGATCCCGAACCTCCCAAAGATCCTACCCTGTTCTTGCCGCTCGCAAGGATGGTAGCAGCAGATTTTTCGGACTTTACTGTCTGAGTGTCCATGTTTCCATTCGCTGGCACTGCTGCGAACGCAGTCCCCGTCACCATGAATGCACCAACAGCTAACAATGCTATGGTCTTCATCATTCCTCCTCTGCTGGTCTCGCCAGCATGACGCCGAAATACAATCTGATCATGCCGGCGTTGTTACACAATCCAGGTAGAGCAAACGCCAGAATTGGCTTCTATGCTATACGGCACTTGTCGTATTTCGGCATGCGAAGGCTATTTGGATGCGATCAACAATATTGAATCTTTACATGGCTATAGCATAAGGTCGATAATAGAAGTCCGGGCGGGACATAAACCATATTGGCAGGAGAGCACCTTATGTCACCGAAGCTCAAAGCCGCGCTCGTCGGCGCAATCGTTGCAATTGTCGTAGGCTTCGCCGCATCGCAAGGTCTGATCAGCCAACAGACGGCAGAAGAAATCAAGGCCAAGACAAATGAAGTTCTTGCAGAAGAACCTGCCCCCGCTCCCACACAGACGCCTCAGCCGCAAACGAATGAACCCCAGCCGCAAGCGCAGCAACAATAGGCTTGCACCTGTCTTCCGCCCAGCATTGCGCTAACCGCTTGCTTCGCACGCACAGCGGTTCAGACAGAAACCATGCGTTACGGGAGGGGGTGCAGAGTGAACAGATTGCCACACCTCAATTTGGTGTGGGAGAACGCCCGGGGAACAGATTGCCACACTCAATAAATTAATCATTGAGTATCAAGTGCTTATAGTGATTTTTGGAAAGAGATGGAGGCCTCGCCCGGAATCGAACCGGGGTGCAAGGATTTGCAGTCCTCTGCGTAACCACTCCGCCACGAGGCCTTCCTGAGAGCGTTTCCAAATCAATTGGTTGTGCTCTGCGCAGTTCCAATATTGATCCCTGCCCGCTTCGTCAAGCGATTCGAGGCCTTTGTGTAAAAAATCCTTGGTGTTTTCCTTTGCCATGCAAAAGAGCGCGCAGATGCCCACCACCTGTCCCCAAATCATCGCGCGGCCATTGTGATCGCGAGAATATTAGAACCTTATGATCTGTTAACTCGTTGGAAAGGTCAGGCTGTGCAACAATAAGCACATGAGACAAGCCTCACCATGGAGACGCGTTAAACACGCCGTTTGCGTCGTGCTGAGAGTGGTCGTCCTTGCTGCGCCCATTCTGCTGGCATTGGCGGCCTTGACCATGGTGACCAATCCGGACGGCAACAAGATGCCTGTTCCGGACAAGGGCGTTTCCGGAGGAACCGCACCGACCGGCAACTGATCCCGTCAGAGTCTGCGGTAAGTGGAACAGTTTGGTTTCGGTGCGGATAGCTCAGCTCGAGAGCAACTTGTCGTTACAAATTGCAACAACGGGAAACCTACCCGCCAGATCATGGATTTAAATACCTTTTAGGATACCGCAATCATTCAATTGCGGAGATGGTCTATGGCCAAGCTACAGCTCTTTTTCTCAAAAGCCATGCCCTATATGGGAACGGGCTTCATGCTCGTTAATTTTGCGGCCTTGCTCTATGCCGTCGTCATCCACTGACGATCTTTATGAGGTCCATCGGCCCGAAAAGGGCGCCGTAGCGCCCTTCGTTACTTAACGACGTGCCACACGCCGCCCTTGCCATCCCCCTTGGCATCGCCCTTCTTCATGTCTTCATGGTAACGATAAAGCGGCATGCCTTTATAGGCCCACATATCCTTGCCATCCATTGCTTTGACGACTGAGAAATCTGTGTCCGCTTTCGAGGCCTTTTCTGCATGAAATGCAGGCCACATTTTCAGACATTGGCCATCGCATGACGACTTACCGCCCATATCCTTGTCGAAGGTGTAAAGCGTCATGCCTTTCGGCGTGACCAGCATTTTGCCGGACGGGCTGTCCATCATTTTGGCAGGTTCGGCAGCAAATGCGCCAGCGGTCGACAGCGCGACCAATCCGAGTGCTAGAAACATCGTTTTCACGGCATATCCTCCTTGGATTCGGAAGACAGGCTTATGATCGTTATAATTTCGCCTGATCCTTCCAAGGAGGATTGTGCGCCCGGTTGTCGCCTGAAATATGGCGCAGCATCAGTTCGCGGCAGGAACCGGACAGCTCATATCACCCTCTTCACAGCTCAGATATTTCTGGAACTGTTCGTTGCGCTGCTTGGTCAGATCGGTTTTGCAAGAGGCAACGAGCATCGAATGGATGGTGCCTCCCGATGAATCCGCAGTCGTGAAATCACATTCAGCATCGCGGAATGCAATCCAGGCACGCTGGGCTTTGACAAACAGCTTCTTGCCGTCTGCATCATCGGCGAGACGCTTCTGGATTTCCTTGAAGCTGGCATTCAGCTTCTTGTCGGCCGCAGAAAAATCATCGCCTGCACACTGGGTCATCGTGGCTTGGTCTTGCGCATTGGCGCATTTATTGGATGCCGCCGTCGCGGGCAATGAAAGAACAAGCAAGGAAACACTCAGAGCGGCAATCCGTAGCATTCAAACTCTCCCAAGCGAAAAGACCATTTCAAAAACTATAGTCTTTCTCGTTCCGAATGCATCCAAAACAGCTAATATAGGTTAACCGCCGAAAATCCGAGAAAATTTCGGCTGATATTGCTTATTTCTTATCGTCATTTGCAGCTCTTTGTTCGATCCAGTCACGTGCGGCCTGCCAGCTGCCAAAAGCCTTACGCTGGTCATGGATCGCATAGGCGACCCAACGCTCCTCGGGGTTCTCGGCATCTTCGGGCATGATTGTGCCGATACGATTGCCATAGCTGTCCTGCACCGGATAAATCATCGAAGCTTCTCCCCGGAGATTTGTTTGTAATGGTCGTCTGCAACGACCTTTCTGTTCATTGTTTTTACACTCGATTGCCAGCGCCAAACCAGCAGTTATTATTGGTCCCACTATTCTGGGGTATGGCGGAGGAATAAACAATGCTCACTACACTTATAGAACTTCCCACCTATGCCATATTTTTATTTTTCATCGCATTTGCGATTATACTGTATAGCGTCGGCTATGGCGCATTACGATATCTCAGCAGGCACGCGAAGCACGATATCTTCTCCATACCCGCCCCGGCATTTCTCGGCACGATTGCGACGGCATGGGCGCTTTCCATGGGCTTTGTGGCTGCTGACGCTTGGTCGCTCAATTCTCGCGCCGATTTTTCCGTCAGCAAGGAACGTTCCGCCATTCATCGATTGCTGGACACGGCGAACCCAATCGTTCTCGACAACGCGGAACTGAAAACAGCGGTGCTGAACTATCGCACCATCGTCATCGACGACGAATGGGGACAGCAGAACAACACCGTTTCTACATTGGACGTCGACCACGCGATTCTGGGAATCCGTGCAATCGTCCAAAAGATTGCACTTTCAGGACTGCCCGGCCCAATTGTCTCGCAGCTCGTCAACGATTTTGACGAACTTCAGGATGCGCGCAATGAGCGGCTGGCCGTCGCCAGCTCATCGATTGACGAATCCAAGTGGTATCTCGTCCTGTTCCTGACTTTGCTGACAGCGATCACGATTGCTGCCGTTCATGCCGACCGTCCGCTCGCTGGAAAGCGCGCGCTGGTCCTTTATGTGCTGACTGGCACGATCAGTCTTTGGATTCTAGCGAACCATGCCAATCCTTATGTCGGCATGGGGGATCTCAAGCCGGACCTGCTCTTTTCCGCACAAAGGCATTCTCCAGCCCCAACGCAGCCCGCTGGTTCGTGAATGATGGTTGCGAGCAACGCGAGCAGGAAATCGCCTGAACGCGCGCCTACGCCCGCCCTGAGCCATTCATTTCGAAAAGAACATGAAAAGCAGCGTTACTCTCCAATGCGTCACTGCACCGGACCGATTCGCAGTCTGCACATGACAATTTGAAGACGGAAGAATTTTGGCAGATCGGAGCTGTTAAAGCGCAACTGTGTCTTGCTTCGTTGCTAAAGCAAAACTTCATCTGTGGAATGTAAGTGATTGAGATTTTAGCGACTTCAGAAATTGAAGTGGCTCCCCGGGCCGGATTCGAACCAGCGACCAACCGGTTAACAGCCGGTTGCTCTACCACTGAGCTACCGGGGAACAGGTGCTCGTTGCGTCAGCGAGGTGGCGTATAGCAAAAGGATTTCGGGTTTGCAAAGGGCAAAATTGAATTTTTTCCAACTTTTTGCATCTGCCTCACGAAACCCTATATTCTCTGGGACATTCAGACGTAAAAAATATCGAGCAGCCGTGGAGAGACCTAGTCCAGTGAACGAAGAAACCAACCAAAAAGCACCTCGCAAGGTCATTTTGATTCTTGGTCGGCGAATCCCGATTCCTCAATCGGTGATGATGCGGCGCGTTTTGGGCGGCTCTCTGGTGGCTGGGGGCGCACTTGGCTTCTTGCCGGTGCTCGGTTTCTGGATGCTGCCGCTCGGGTTGATCGTACTTTCTCACGATTCTCATCGCGTTCGCCGCATTCGTCGGCGCAGCGAAATCTACATCTGGCGGAAATGGGTTCGGCGTAACGCTTCGTCGAGTGCAAATGGCGGTGCGGGAAGCTGACGCCTTTCTGCTTAATTAACAACGTCCGGTAACAATCAGTATCAGCTCCATAAAAGCGATATGGCCCAGCGAGAAGCCGGGCCACTGCGAGTCCGTCCGTCAGTTGATGTTTCAGGACAGATTCTTCCGCCGCTGCGCATAACTACGCCGACGGACTTCTCCCGGTGTCAGATGGCGGTATTTGCGCAACGCGGTCGTCATGTGGCTCTGACTGGAAAAACCCAGCGTAGCGGCAAGCTCGCTCAAGGATATATCGGTCTCGCGCAGGCAGCGTTCGGCTTCGTCCAGCCGCAACCGCATCAAATATTGATGTGGTGTGAGACCGAAGCTCGCACGAAAGCAGGTTGCAAAATGGCCCGCTGAAATACCGATCAATGACGCCATATCAGGTACGGACACCTGCTGGCGATAATGTTCCTTGAGATAGTTCTCGATCTGGCGACAGGCATAGTTACTGAGCCCGAACTGCTGCTTGTTACTGCCTCGGGCGATTGATGCGTTGCGCACCAGCACACCCGTCAGCACTGTACGGAAAGCATCCATATAAGCGCCGCTCACATGCGGTGAGACTTGCAGCTCGCCCCACAAAATTTGCGCCAGTTGCAGGCATTGTCTGTTGGAAAAATGCAGTGGTGTCCAATTGTGAGATGCTTCCTCTCCCTCTTCTGCGGAGAAAAAGGAATCATCAAGCGTAACCGTCAGATGAGCCGTATTTTTGGGCCACACGATTGCGCAGCTCATATGAGCGGGAATGATGAACGTCATCCCTGCTGGACAGTTAATGATTTCCTCAGCCCCTTCAAAGGGCTTCCATTTCAGCCCGCGCACCATTTCAAGCACGATGATGGCTATGGTTTCGAGCGACTGATACGTCCTCTCGCCGGTGTCTGAAAAGCCATAATCTATATTTTGCTTTTCACCGCCATCCAGCGATGCCAGCTGCATTGAATTGATTACGGGCGATGGATCATAAGTCGATAAATTCATTGAATTATTCTTCATGACTATGCTCATATTATCCTCAATCATCAAACCGGAAAAAAGAATAAATATCGGGAGCGCCACGGGTTTAACTGAACGGACTCGAAACCTGTATTCCCCCTGCGTTTCAGAAAATCAAAACGGCCTTCCCTCAAAAACCGCGTGAATGCCGCAAATCAATCATTAGTTGTAATTGAAAGTTTATGCAACCGAATTATTGAAGCCTGACAGTTTATGCGCGATTGCTGATTTGGTTCTTGCACTCGTGGTTCGCAAGCCAGTGTTTTGACGCAATTTTTAGAAATCTGCGAGACGCCGCACTATTGCACGCCATTGCATTTTGCTGGCTCAGCAATCCCCTGTTGCGACGGATCCTCATATGAAAAGGCTACTTCCCGTTGACTTTAAGGGGGTGCATTCTGTCGATAAGGACAGAATGCAAAGCTGTCCACAATCATCGCCTTGCGTCACACCGCTGTAATAAATCCCCATTAAACAACGATCCACGATGTTGGGGCAGCGCGTCGTAACTGTTTCTCTGTTCGAACCAATTTTGCCGCTTGTCGAGGTCTCACAAAGATGTTTCAATCTGAATTGCACGGCTGTGCAGAAAAAATAAAAACAGCCGGCGATCCTGGGGAGGAGACGCCTATGCCAGCTTTTCTGGAGGTGGCGAGCGCGCGCGTTCGTTACGGCAATAATGAGGTTCTCAAAGGGGTTGATCTGTCAGTCCGCAAGGGTGAGTTCGTCGCTCTGCTCGGATCGTCCGGTTGTGGAAAGACAACTTTGCTGCGTGCAATCGCAGGCTTCAATACACCCAGCAGCGGCGCAATCAAGGTCAATGGCGCGGATGTAACCCGGTTGCCGCCAGACAAGCGCGGCATGGCGCTCGTGTTCCAGTCCTATGCACTATGGCCTCACATGACCGTTGCGCAAAATATCGGTTATGGCTTGCGCATTCGTGGCATTGCAAAAGACACGATCAAGCAAAAGGTGATGGAAGTTGCCCGTCTGCTCGGCCTCGATGCGCTGCTGGAAAGAAAGCCCACAGCCCTGTCCGGCGGCCAGCGCCAGCGCGTCGCGCTTGGCCGTGCTTTGGCCATCCAGCCAGATATCCTGCTTCTTGACGAGCCCCTCTCCAATCTCGACGCACGTATTCGCCTGTCGGTGCGCCATGAGATCAGTGCCCTGCAACGCCGTTTGGGCATTACGGCTGTGCACGTCACCCATGATCGCGAAGAAGCCATGGTGATGGCGGACAGGATCGTCATTCTCAACAACGGCGAGATTGCCCAGGCTGGCGCACCTGAGGAGGTCTATAATCATCCGGCGTCTGATTTTGTCGCCGCCTTCATGGGCGCGGAAAACCTGATCGAACTGCCGGTCTCCGTCAAAGCGGATAAGATTGAAATCGCGGCGGGCGCACATAACAAGGCGAGCACCATTCCAGCCGGAAGGAGAAATCTTTCCGATGGCATTGCCTCCGCGCGTTTCCGCAGCGAAGCCGCGCAGCTCGCAAGTCCGGGTGCCGCGCCTAACCGCAATGGACCCGCACTCGTTCTTGCAGGCACGGTAGAGCAGACCAGCTATCCCGGCGGCCTCTGGCGACACATGGTCCGTATTGGCGACCGCCACATCATGGTCGATGCGCAGGAAAGCCATCAGCCGGGATCAGACGTCGAAATTCGCATACCGGAACAGGCGCTTTTTCTCTTCGACAAATAGCCTCGCAACCGCATTGCCGGGCAGCGTTTCGGCTCGGCCTTTGTCAGTACTGCGGGCATCAAACGGCCCGCAGCAGCCTAAAATTCCCGATGAAGCAACAGGATGTCCAACATCCCAATCGCAATCCACAAAACCGGTCCATCCGGATTTAACAGGAGTTTTTCATGAGAACGATCCTGAAAGCAGCAGTGGTGCTCGGCCTTACCGTTGCCCCTGCATCTGCCGACGAACTGACGGTGCTTACCGCTGGCGACCAGAACATGGTCGATTACATCAACCAGTATCTCGGACCTTTGTTCGAGAAGGAAAATCCGGGCACGACTGTGCGCGTTGTCGGCACGGGCCCAGGTGACGCCGGCTCGCAGAAGATTCTCGAGCGTTTCGAAGCCCAGTCCAAGGCTGGCGTCGAAAAGTGGGATACGGACGTTGCTGTTGTCCATGAAAAATTCGTCGGACCAATGGTCACCGGCAAATTCCTTGAAAATTATCGCGGCAAGATCGAAACCGGCAAACTGGTAACCCGCGACAATGCCAAGATGGCGCTCGGCACCAATGTTGATGGCTATGTCATGCCGATGTTCAACAGCCAGACCGCGCTTGCCTATAATCCGGCGCTTGTCGCTACTCCGCCGAAGAGCTACGACGAACTCGTCGCCTGGGCCAAGGAAAATCCGAAGCAGTTCGGCTATAACGGCATCAAGGGCGGCGCTTCGGGCGTCAGCTTCGTGATGGGCTGGATTTATGCCTATGGCGGTGATGCGAACAAGCTTCAGCAGGGACCATTCGAAGAAGGCGAAGCCAAGAACTGGGACAAGGCTTTCGCGTCTCTGAAGGAATTCACCAAGAATGCAACCCTGACGCCGGGCAATGCCGGAACACTCGACATGCTGAGCCGCGGCGAAATTGCCATGGGTCCGGTCTGGGTCGACATGTTCTATTCGTGGAAGGCCAATGGCCAGTTGCCGCCGGAAATGAAGCTTGTTCTGCCGGAGCCGGGCATGCCGGGCCAGCCGATGCACTATGTAATCCCGGAAAAAAGCGCACATAAGGAACTGGCCGAAAAGTTCGTGACGCTGGCAACCAGCCCCAAGGTTCAGGCTGCGGGCATCGTGAAGCGCTTCAACTGGTATCCGGGTATCGACGCCGACAACGTCAAGTCGGAACTTGATGCCGACACCTGGAACAAGCTTTTCACCGATATCACGGCTGACGATCTGGCCAAGTTCGGCAAGTCCTTCCCGATTGCTCCGTACAACACCGCCATTCTCGAAGCCTACGAACGTCAGGTTGGCAACTGATAACCGCATTGCCGGATGCGCCATCTCTGGCGCATCCGGTATTCCATCGTTTTCATGAGGTCTCGAATGTCGCCTAGACTGACGGGTTTGCTGCTGGTCGCCCCTGCATTGGCGATCGTTGTGGTATTGTTCATCGTGCCGCTTTTCGGCGCCCTCACCGGGGCATTTTATGTTTCCGGAGAATGGGGCTTCGGCAATTTCACCAAGACATTCGAGCTTTATTCAAGCGACATTCTGTTCACGCTGCTGATTGTCGTGCTGTCTTCAGTGCTGATCGCGCTGCTTTCCATCGCTATTGGCGGTTATCTGACGCTCGGTTCCAATCCGCGCGCGGTCGCCGTGCTGCGGTGGCTCTATCGCTGGCCTTTGTTTATTCCGTTTATCGTCGTTGGCCAGATATTGCGGACCTTTCTCGCCAAGAATGGTCTGATGAATAGCCTCCTGTTCGAAACCGGCATACTGACGCCATTACAAGCGATGAGCTTTCTCGACTGGCGTGGCATTACCATTGCATTTGTCTGGAAACAGACGCCCTTCGTCACCCTGCTTCTGGCAGGCGCCATGGCGTCGCTCGACAGGAGCACCATCGAATCCGCCCGCAATCTGGGTGCAGGACGCCTGCGCATCCTGATTGAGATCGTTTTGCCGCAAGTGCGCCAGACGCTGCTCGTGGGCCTTATTCTAAGCTTCGTGACCATGATGTCGGTATTGTCCGTACCGCTGATGATCAACGCGCAATCACCCACCATGATCACCGCCAATATGGCCTTCCGCATCAACGCCTATGGCGATTATGGGGTCGCCAACGCGCTCGGCACGATTTCGCTGCTGATGACCAGTCTGGTGGCGTGGATCTATCTGCGCCAGACCATGAAGGAGCACGGCAAATGAGCACCACCTTAGACTGGCGCTGGATTCCGCGCGGTATCATCCTCGGCCTTCTGGCCTTCGCAATCTTTGGCCCGCTGGCCAACCTCCTCCTGTGGGCTGTGGCGGAGCGCTGGTATTTCCCTCACACGCTGCCGCTGCAATACGGCTTTTCGTTCTGGGCCAATGTGTTTTCGCCACGCGGTAATGCGCTGACTTCGCTTGGAACCAGCGTCCTCATCGCAATCCTGACCGTAATTGTCTCGCTTGGTCTGGCCATTCCGGCCGGTTATGCGCTGGCACGGCTGAAACTGCCGTTTCGTGGCCTGATCCTGCTGACGCTTCTGATCCCGCAGGCCTTTCCGAACCTGCCGGTCTATGTGAACATCGCGCAAATGTTCTATTCGTTTGGCCTCAACGGCACGATCATCGGCGTTGTGCTGGTGCATGTCACGCATGGGCTCGTTTATGCGGTCTGGATTGCAACCGCTGCTTTCTCGGCCATCGATAGCGAGCTTGAAGAGGCGGCGCGTTCCATGGGCGCATCTGCGCTGAAAACCTTCTTCGACATCACACTGCCAATTGCGGCGCCGGGACTGTTGGCAAGCGCGATCTTTGTTTTCCTGGAATCGCTGGACGAGTTTACCGGCACCTATTTCGTGGGCGCGCCGGACATTTCCACCCTGCCGCTCTTGCTCTATACGGCAAGTTCCGGCGGCAATTATCAGATTGCATCGATCAGCGCGCTGATACTGCTTGTGCCGTCGATTGCATTCATGTTCGTTGTCGAGCGGTTCCTCCGCGCCGATGTTCTTTCGAAAGTGGGACGCTAGAAATGGCTCAGCAAGATCAGGATGCCAATGGTGGCCCACGCTTCATCAGCGCGCATAAAGTGGCGCAGGAGGCTGGCGTCTCGCGTTCCGCCGTTTCCCGCACTTTCACACCGGGCGCGAGCGTTTCAGCTGCCACCCGCGAGAAAGTTCTCAAAGCTGCGGACAAGCTCGGCTATCAGGTCAATGATCTTGCCCGTGGCCTGCTCGCCCATCGCAGCCGCATCGTCGGCATGATCGCTGCCGATCCCGACAGCCCTTTCCGGGCACGTCAGATCGCAACCCTTTCCCGACGTCTTGCTGCGCGCGGCAATGTGCCGGTGCTGATCCCTACCGGCCAGCACGGCGAAAACCTTTCTGCGGCCCACGAAGCGCTTTTGCGCTATCGGGCGGAAGCGACGGTGGTCCTGTCGGGCATGCCGTCTTCCTCCTTTGTCGAGCTGGCTCAACGTAACGGCCAGCCGCTCATTCTCGTCGGCAGAACCGAGGCCGGAGCAGACCACGTCCACGCCAATAACAAGCTTGCGGCGGAAACCGCCGTCGATGTTTTCGCGGCGCGCGGCTTCAAAAAACTCGGCCTGATTACATCCAATGTCGGCAGTTACAGCCTTGTAGAACGCGAGCAGGCCTTTGTGGCAAAGGCAAACAGTCTCGGTCTGCCGGTCGTCATCCAGCGTGGTGAACTGACCGATTATGACAGCGGGTTTGCTGCCGGTTCCCTGCTGCTTGGCGACAAGGACCGTGTCGAGGCCGTGTTGTGTGTCAACGATCTGTTGGCGTTTGGCCTGATGGACTGCGCACGCGATGTCTATAATCTCAACATTCCCGATGATCTTTCGATCATCGGCTTCGACAATGTGGCCGAGGCGCGCTGGGGTGCGTATCGGCTGACGACATTCGACCAGAATGCGGAACGCCTCTCAGCTGAGATTGTTCGTTTGCTCGATGAACGGGAAAATGCACCCAACGAACCGCCGCAGACGGTTGTGCTGGATATGCCGCTCATTTTGCGCAGCAGTGTGCGGCCACTGAAAACAGACAATGCCAAGGGCGCAAAGGGTGCCTGACCTCATGACAGTTCATTCCGTCTGGCTGCGCCCGGCGCGGGGCGACCTGCAGTTCCTCGAAACGATAGTTCGCGATCTGGCACTTCGCTTCGACACCCCGATTTTCGAACCGCATGCAACATTGATCCCGGATATGCAGCGTTCGGCTGAAGAGTTGCAGCCGTTGATCCTCAGCCTTGCGATGGGGCGCAAGCCGCTGGATGTCAGGATCGAAGGCTTAGCGGCAACGGAAACCTATTTCCGTTCGTTCTATGCCGCGCTGGAGAAAACACCGTCGCTGATGGATTTCAAGCGCGATACAATCGGCATTTCGGGCCTGGACGATCTGGCGAGTTTCGTCCCGCACGTGTCTCTCGCCTATGGCGTTCCGGATACGCCCGAAAAGCACGACGAGATGAAACGGCTTTCAGACGCACTGACAGGCCGCAGCCTGCGTTTCGACCGTATGGTGATCGTCAGCTCTTCCAGCATGACGCCAATCGACCAGTGGATCGTCAAAAACGAGATTTATCTGGCCGGATAAATCCATGAAAAAGCCCGCCATTAAATGACGGGCTTTTCACGTTCAGTAGCATTGAATGCGATCAGAGCGGGCGCGGATTGTTGCGATAAACATCCGCAATATCAGCCAGCACCTCGTCCGACAATTTCAGCTCATGGGCGGCAATATCCGTCTTTAGCTGTTCGACTGTCGTGGCCCCGATGATGACCGATGTCATGAACGGACGGGTCAGCGAGAAGGCAATGCCCATCTGCGCAATATCGAGGCCGTGTTTCTTCGCAACGTCGATATAGGCGCGAACGACCGGTTCCGAATGGGAATTGTCGCGCCACAGGCCACCGTCGGTCACTGCTGCGCGCGAACCCGCCGGAACATTGCCGCCGAGATATTTGCCCGTCAGCACGCCCGCGGCCAACGTCGAATAGGCGAGCAGGCCGACATCTTCCGCCAGCGACACTTCAGCCATGTCGAAATCGAACTGGCGCTGTAAAAGCCCATATTCGTTCTGGATCGACGCCATACGCGGCAGGCCCTCTTCTTCGGCCATACGCAGCCAGCGCATCGTTCCCCAGGCGGTTTCGTTGGAAAGACCGACGTGCCGGATCTTGCCTTCGCGAACCATATCGTCGAGGCCGAGCAAAGTGTCGTGCATGTGCTGCAATTCCGACTTCGCATCGTTTTTGCTGAAATCGAAATTCCAGCCCTGTCCAAAATGGTAATGCGAACGCATCGGCCAGTGAATCTGGTAAAGATCGATATGATCGGTCTGGAGGCGCTTCAGGCTGTTCTCAACCGCTTCGCGCACGCTGGCGCGACTTGGGCGCGCACCACCGCGAATCCATTCCTGACGACCGCCGCCCGCAATCTTGCTGGCGAGAATGACCTTGTCACGCTTGCCCGAAGCCTTGAACCAGTTCCCGATATAGGTCTCGGTCTTGCCGTAGCTTTCGGCGCTCATCGGAATGGCATAGCCTTCCGCCGTATCGATGAAGTTGATGCCAGCATCGACAGCAATATCCAACTGCTCATGCGCATCAGCTTCGGTGTTCTGCACACCCCAGGTCATGGTTCCGAGGCAAATTTCGGTGACAGAGAGGCCTGTACGGCCCAAGGACTTCTTTTTCACGAGGATTTTCCGGATCAATTGGCCCGCAGAAACGCGGAATAATGTGAGGGGTAAAGTGATAGCCCCGCTTCACCGCCTCTGACAACCCTGTCACAAAATATTCAACGATTACAGGAAGCGCTCTGCCGAATATGGCTTCGGATCGATATAGGTTTTCTCGCCCGTCATCATTTCCGCAATAAGCCGTCCGCTTGCAGGTCCCAGCGTCAAGCCGTGATGGGCGTGACCAAAATCGAACCACAGTCCCTTGTGGCGCGGCGCCGGGCCTATCACCGGGCGCATGTCTGGCAGGCATGGGCGCAGACCGAGCCACGGCGTGCTATCCACCGGCTCGCCGAGCTGCGGCACCAGACGCCGTGCAATCTTTTCCGTCTTTCCAAGCTGTATGCGATTGGCCGCAGCCAAAGGTGATGCAAACTCGATACCGGTTGTCAGGCGCACGCCCTGCACCATCGGCGCCAATACGTAACCCGCTTCCTCGTCCACCACCGTATGGCCCAGCCGCGTGTTGTTCCGCATCGCGAAATGCAGGTGATGGCCGCGTTTAATGCCAAGGGGTAAAGGATAACCGAAGCGCCGGAAAATGAGTGCCGCCTGTGGTCCAAGCGCCACGACGACATCCCGCGCCTTAACCGGCCCTTCCTGCGTCGTAACCTGCCAGCCATCACCGTTCTGGGTCAGCGTTGCAGCCTCGCCATGCGCAAATTTGCCACCGCGCTGAAGAAACAAATCGGTATAAGCCTGCACAAGCCCAGCCGGATTGACGACGGTTTTCGGGTCGAGCCAATGAATACCACCTGCAACTTCGCCCAATGCGGTTTCACGCGCGCGCAAGGCGCCAGAATCCAGAATGTCATAGGCAAGATTGAAGCGCTGCAAATTGGGCAGACGACGCACCGCGGCGTCGAAAGCAGACTGGTTGCGGAAAACTTCCATCCAGCCTTGCTTGCGAATGAGTTTTTCGCAGCCTGCATCGGCCACCAGAGCATCATGCTCATGCACGCTTGCTTCAACGAGCGGCAACATGGCTTGCGTGGCAATCTCCAGACGTTCAGGCGATGATTCCCGCCAGTAGCGGAAAAGCCAGCGCGCGATGCGCGGAACATAAAGCGGAGAATAGCGAACATCGGTGCGCAGGTTCGTGGCGTAGCGCAGCAGTTTGCCGAAGCCCTGCGGAAAGGAATAGGGAATAACGCTGGAGCGCTCGATCAGGCCCGCATTGCCGAAGCTCGTTCCCTGCCCCGGTTCGCCCTTATCGACCAGACAGACGGAGCGCCCGCGTGCCTGCAAATGAAGAGCGGCAGAAACGCCGACAATGCCGGCTCCTAGAACGATAACATCCTGATTTTGCATCGGTATTTCCGGCATTCAAATTGCAATACGCGCCGACCCTAAGCCGGCGCGTTTCTGCTCGTAGCAACACTTAAGCATTTCCAACAAAAGTGCGAGCGGTTCCGACGATTCCGTTACAATAGGAACCGCTCTAGCTGCGTGTAGAGATCAATAAATGTCGAAGTCGAAATACTTCTTCACGATGGTAGCATAAGTGCCGTCATCGCGAATTTTCTTGATCGCTGCATTGAGCTGTTCACGCAGATCGTTGTCTTCCTGACGGACGGCAATGCCCGCTGCGGTTTCGGTTCCCGGAATGTCGCCGAGCAGCTTGCAGCAATCGGCACCGTCAGCCTTGAGCCAATCAACGAGCGGGAACTTGTCCGACACAACCGCATCCAGACGACCGCTCTTGAGGTCGGCATTGGCTTCGTCGGCAGTCGGGTAAAGCTTGGCTTCGGCGCCGCCCTTGGCATAAACGTCTTCGGCATAGGTCGCCTGCGTCGTGGAGCCCTGCGCGCCAAGCGTTTTGCCCTTCATGGCTTCAACGTCGACCGACTTGATCGGGCTATCCTTCGGAACGGCGACTGCGAGCGGCGTCGAATAATATTTGTCCGTGAACGCAACCTGCTTCTTGCGCTCTTCGGTGATGCTCATGGAAGCGAGAACCGCGTCGAACTTGTTCGCCTTCAGGCCGGGGATCATGCCGTCCCAGTCATTGGCGACGATGGTGCACTTGGCCTGCATGGCAGCGCAGAGCGCATTTCCAATCTCAACATCCAGCCCCTGAAGAGAGCCGTCAGCAGCGACGAAGTTGAAAGGCGGATATGCGCCTTCCGTAGCGATGCGGATTTCCTTCCATTCCTTCGCCTGTGCCGGAAGAACCGCGACGACAGTGGAAAGACCGGCAAAAAGGCCAGCGGCAAGGATCGATTTCAGCATGATGGTTTCCCCTTAAATGCTTATTTTTGTTGACTGCTTTAGTTACCCCCGGAGGGAATCCGCAATTTAGTGCAGCGCGCGAACCCCATCCGCTTCAGTCTGACTGAAGCACCGGACGCCGCCAACATCAAGTGGCGTTTTGACGGCGTCCGATGATATTTTGCGATCAATAGATGTCGAAATCGAAGTACTTCTGACGGATTGTATCGTAGGTGCCGTTTTCACGAATTTTCTTGATCGCAGCATTGAACTGCTCACGCAGATCGTCATCGCCCTTGCGCAGCGCCACGGCGATTTTCGTTTCAGAACCCGGAATATCGCCCAGGAACTTGCAGCAATCTGCGCCCTGCTTCTTCAGCCAGTCGGCAGCGAGAAACTTGTCGGCTGCAATCGCATCGACGCGACCGCTTTCCAGATCGGCATTGGCTTCGTCGGCGGTCGGATAGAGCTTCACGTCAGCGCCGGCCTTGCCATACACGTCATCGGCATAATTGCCCTGCGTGGTGCCAGCCTGCGCACCAACGGTCTTACCGCTGAATGCAGATGGCTCAAGCGAGGTGAGTTCCGAATCCTTCGGCACGACGACTGCAAGCGGGGTCGTGTAATAGCGCTCGGTGAAAGCAACCTGCTGTTCGCGTTCCGGCGTGATGGCCATCGACGCAATCACGGCGTCGAACTTGTTGGCCTGCAGGCCGGGGATCATGCCATCCCAATCATTGGCGACGACCGTGCACTTGGCTTCCATGGCTTCGCACAGAGCATTGGCGATATCGAGATCGAAGCCGACGAGCTTGCCTTCAGGCGACATGTAATTGAACGGAGGATAGGCGCCCTCACTGGCGATGCGGATTTCCTTCCATTCCTTGGCCTGAACCGGCAAGGCGATAACGACGGTGGCCAGACCGGCCAGCAAAACTGATTTCAACATGATTTCCCTGTTTCATAGTCCTCTGCAATTCCGGCTGCGACCGGATTGCCGTTGCATGAGGCGAGTGCTCGCCCGTTTCTCATAACCCTGGTGGCAAGCCCCTGTAGCCAGATACACGAAAGGGCCCGTCACGCCAAAACGCGACAGGCCCAAGTTCATCAGCCCAATAAATCAGGCAACCAGACGCGTGGAATGGTCGTCCTGTGCATAGGCCTTGCCGAAGCGGTTCGCGAGGAATGCTTCCAGCGTGATGTCTTCCTGACGAATGAAGCCTTTCTGCGGCAGATCGCCCTTGGCCAGCATGTCGAGCACCGCACAAATGGCCGAAGCCGTGGTGATCTGAATGCCGGAACGAACGATCTTGCCGACCTGTGCAGCATAGACCTTGTTTGCGTAGGTTTCTTGAACCAGACGGCCATTCTTGGTGCCGGAAACGGTCACGAAGATCACGACGACGTCCTGAAGCGTGGTCGGCAGCGCGTTTTCGAAGATGTCCTTGAGGACTTCGCGGCGATGACGCAGGCCGAGATCGTTCAGAAGCGCCTTCATAAGCGCAACGTGGCCCGGATAGCGGATCGTGCGGTAGTTGAGCGTGCGCACCTTGCCTTCGAGCGTTTCGCACAGCGTGCCAAGACCGCCGGAGGTGTTGAACGCTTCATAGGTCACGCCGTCGAGCGAGAATTCTTCGCGTTCTTCCAGAGCAGGAACTTCCGTCAGCTCGCCATTCACGATGGCTTCGCAAGGCTCGATATATTCATTGATAACGCCGTCGGTGCTCCAGGTCAGGTTATAGTTGAGAGCATTGGACGGGTACTGCGGCAGAGCGCCAACGCGCATGCGAACGCTGTCGAGCTTGTCGAAACGCTTGGCCAGATCATAGGCGACGATGGAGATGAAGCCCGGAGCAAGACCACACTGCGGAATGAAAGCCGTCTTGGCTTCCTGCGCGAGTTCCTTCACGCGGCGCGTGCTGGCAACGTCTTCGGTCAGGTCGAGATAATGAACGCCCGCCTTGGCAGCGGCTTCGGCAATACGGGTGGTCAGATGGAAAGGAGCGGCGCTGAGCACGGCGAACTTGCCGGTAAGGGCAGCTTCAAGCGCCTTTGCGTCTTCAATGTCGAGCGCCTGTGTCTTGACGGCAGCGCCAGCTTCCAGCGCATCGAGCTGTGCCTGTGAACGATCGACAACGGTGACGTCATATTCGCCTGTGGAAGCCAGAAGATCGGCAATGGTTGCACCGATTTTACCTGCGCCGACGACAACGATCTGTTTCATATGTTTTCCCCTTGGCCTTTCTGGTCTCACTGGAATGCAATTTGATGAACAAGAATCGCACAGTCTCGCGCAAAAAGAAGCGTATGAACCGACGATATGACGTTGTTTATTTGCACATTATGCCGTAATAATTATGCACTATGCCGACAAATGCAGACCTGAATCTCATCGCCCTCCTCCGTGAAAACGCCCGCGCCTCCACAGCCGAGCTTGCAAGACGCCTTGGCGTCTCGCGAACGACGGTGCAAAGCCGCATTGAAAAGCTGGAAAAGCAGGGGGTAATCGAGGGCTATACCGTTCGAATCGCACCGGAATTCGAGCGCGATCTCGTGCGAGCGCACGTACTGGTAACAGCGCTACCCAAACTCGCGCCAAAGGTTGAAACCGCGTTGCGCGGCATGATGACGGTGCGGACGCTGCACTCCGTCAGCGGCCATTTCGATATGATTGTGGTGGTAGAAGCACCGTCCATTCAGGAACTGGATGCGGTTCTCGACAGGATCGGCGCGCTGGAAGGCGTGGAACGCACCATGTCGTCCATCGTGCTTTCCACGCGCATCGACCGGTAAACGAGTAGCTTTGGCCTCGGTCAGTCCTTCGAACTGCCTTCCCATCCGGCATAGAAAACGCCGTTCTGCTTTTCTATGAAAGCGGTCACTGCCTCAACTTCATGAGGCTCGATGGAGGTGCTGACCAATGTTGCCAGAATCTCGACCGTTTTTGCGTTGCGATCGGTTATCTCCACATCGCTGACAGGATATTTCGCGTCTTCCAGCTTTTCGACCAGCAATTCGCGTATTTCTTCCATCCCCTCATGTGAAGCGATGACACGCACTTCATAGGTCTGTTCCAGTGCCCGCTCGTGGATCGGGATGCGGCTGATGAGATTGACGAGGTGACGCAGAAGCGTATTCCCGAACAGGATAAAGGCCGTGAGCAATGCGGCTTCGGCGACCATGTCGGTTCCTGCGAATGCGCCCACCGCTGCCGAACACCAGAGCGTTGCCGCGGTGTTGAGACCGCGCACATTCATGCCCTCTTTCATGATGACGCCCGCGCCGAGAAAACCGACACCCGAAACGACATATGAAATGACACGCGTAGCCTCGGGCGCACCAGCAATCCGCACGGCGAGATCGACGAAAGCGGCAGCGCCGAGCGCCACCAGAGCATTGGTACGCAGGCCGGCAGTGCGCTGGCGATACTGGCGCTCCGCACCAATCAGCGTGCCAAAAATGAATGCTGCCGTCAGGCTAATGACCGTGTCGAAAAAGGGAAAAAGCTCAAATGTCTTCAAAAACTGCATGGCAAAAAGTCCTTATTTGCCGGGCATATATAACAGTTCCTTGAAACGAATATGACGGCACACCGGAGTATGCCGTCATACAATTTAAACATGCGTCTCGACTGTTAGTACAGCAGGCGTGCGCGGATCGTGCCGGGGATTTCGCGCATGGCATTCAGAATGTCATCGCTGGCTTCGCCCACACCGTCAGCTTCCATCACAAGGTAACCGACTTCGCCGTCCGTCTGCAAAAACTGGCTGGCGATGTTGATGCCGTGCGTGGAGAAAATGTTCATCAGGCTGTTGAGGATGCCCGGACGGTTTTCGTGCACATGCATAAAGCGTGTGCCGGTCGGACGTGGCGGCAGCTGAACCTGCGGGAAGTTCACAGCGCCAAGCGTCGAGCCAACATCGGAATATTCAATCAGCTTGCGCGTGACTTCGATGCCGATGCGCTCCTGCGCTTCTTCCGTCGAACCGCCAATATGCGGCGTCAGAATGACATTTTCGATATTCTGAATAGGCGAAACGAACTTGTCATTGTTCGATGCAGGCTCGACCGGGAAAACGTCGATAGCTGCACCGGCAAGGTGGCCTTCCTGAAGAACCTTGGCCAGCGCCTCCAGATCGACAACCGTGCCGCGTGCGTTGTTGATGAGGAAGGCGCCCTTCTTCATCTTGCGCAGCTTGGCTTCGGTAATCAGCTTGGACGTGGACTTGTTCGACGGAACATGCAGGCTGACGACATCGGAAATCTTCAGCAGCTCATCAAGGCTCGCCGTTGGCTTCACATTGCCATATTGCAGCTTGTCAGACGTATCGTAGTAGCGAACGGTCATGCCAAGGCTTTCGGCCAGATTGCCGACCTGCGAGCCGATATTGCCATAGCCGATGATGCCAAGCGTCTTGCCACGCACTTCACGGCTGCCCGTCGCCGTCTTGTCCCAGCCGCCGGCATGAGCCGATACGGAACGCGAGAAAATGCGGCGCATCAGCATGATGATCTCGCCGATCACCAGCTCAGCAACCGAGCGCGTGTTGGAGAACGGTGCGTTGAAAACCGGGATACCGCGCTTGCGGGCGGCTTTCAGATCGACCTGATTGGTGCCAACGGAAAAGCAGCCGACAGCCACCAGACGGTTCGCCGCAGCGAAGATCTCTTCGGTCAGCTGCGTGCGCGAGCGGATGCCGATAATATGCGCGTGCGAAATCGCTTCGATCAGATCGGCTTTGTCCAGCGCTTTGGGCAGGTGCGTGACATTGGTGTAGCCGGAGGATTTGAAATACTCGACGGCGGTCTGGTTGATGCCTTCGAGAAGAAGAACATTGATGCGATCACGGGCGAAAGAAAGACGTTCGGTCATTGTCAAGGTTTCCAGGCTGGAACAGCAAACGGTCGGATTACGACATGAATGAAGGCAAATCTGTCGTCAATACGATATTTTCACGCACGTCAGCTGCTTGCGCGGTGGGAGGCCGCCAGTTCTTGTTGCGCGGGTGCTTTAACACCGGAGAACCGCCGGGTACAGATATTAACGCTTCCGCTCGCAAAAAAGTTAATGCTGATAAGCCTGCATCAGCCAGTCCTCATTCGGACGGCTCGATTTTCCGGAAAGTGCCGGGGCTGCGTCCCATCCATTTCTGAAAGGCGCGATAGAATGCGCTGGGCTCGCTATAGCCGAGTTCGGCAGCCACTTCCGCAACAGTCAGCCTGCCCTCTGTCAAAAGCTGCTGGGCCGTCACGAAGCGCAACTCATCCTTGATTGTCCCGAAGCTTTGACCTTCGGCTTTAAGCCTGCGCCGCAGTGTCGGTGCGGACATTTTCAGTTGACCGGCCATCTCCTCGAATGAAGGCCATTCCTGCGCGGGAGTGTGGCTCAACTGCGCGCGAACTCGCGAGGAGATATCGTGGTCGTGACGATAGCGGATCAGGATATTGGCCGGAGCCTCGCGCAGAAAACTTTCCAGCGCCACATCGCTGCGAATGATCGGCAGAGTAAGATAGGATGAATCGAAGACCAGCCGCGTTGTCGGCTGATCGAATAGCACCGGCGCACCGAAGAATTTTCGATAATCCTGCCGGTCCTCTGGTGCCGGGCAGGCAAAGTCCAGCGTTCGCAAAGGGATGCGCCGCCCCACCAGCCAGCAAGCCACGCCCATCAGGATCAGCCAGTACGCGCGATAGGCAAAGGCCGGTCGTGGCGGGCCCGCATCCGTCAGCACCACATGCGCCATGCCGTCACGTATGCGCAATTCGCCACGCGGATCATCCAACACGACATTCAGAAACTGCAAGGCACGGCGCATGGCGCGCTCCAGAGTACCCGCATGCAGAACGGCATGACAGAGCAGATTGAAGCTGCCGGGCCGCATCGGGCGCGCTGCCAGACCGAAGAACTCGTCATCGATGGTCTCGGCAATCAGCCACCACAGGCGACCATATTGGATATTCGTGACCGGCTCGACCAACCTGTCCGGCAAGCCGACTGCGGCCATCAATGGCGCTGTATCAATGCCCCGCTGACGCACGCTTTCCAGAGCGTCCTCAACGAAGCCGGGTGTGATATTATGGCGTTCCATGAACTGATCTATATTGCAAAAACGATCAGCAATTAAGACCTCTAATGTCATTGTTTGCAATGATTGAGCGATTAACCTCACTATAGCAGCGTTCCAAGAGGAGTTGGCGTTGCGGTGAGAAGTCTGGGAGGAATACCGGAATGACTGAAGCGTCTGCTGTCACGCAGCGTGTGCGTTATGATGACGCCGTGGCTAAGTTTGAACTCGATCATGCCATCACACAGCTCGTGGGCAATCCCGACACCGGCCTTAATGGCTGCGTTGAATGCTGCGACCGTTATGTCGGCGAGAACCGCATAGCGCTGCACGCGATTTCCGCTGACGGCCAGTTGACCGAACTCACCTTTGAAGAACTGCGCGATCTCTCCGCAAAGGTCGGCAATGTGCTGAAGGACGCTGGCGTCAGCGCTGGTGATGTCGTTGCGGGGCTGCTGCATCGCACACCGGAACTGGTTGCAACCATTCTCGGCGCATGGCGCATCGGTGCCGTTTATCAGCCGCTCTTCACCGCTTTCGGCCCCAAGGCCATCGACCATCGTCTCAAGACAAGCGACGCGAAACTGGTCGTCACCAATCTTGCCAATCGCAGCAAGCTGGATGAAGTCGAAAATTGCCCGCAAGTCGCAACGATACTCGCCCCCGGCGAGACGGCACCCGCCGGTGATATCGATTTCCGCGCAGCCCTTGCTGCAGCCTCCACCGATTGCCCGCCCGTCATGCGCAAGGGCGATGATCTGTTCATGATGATGTCCACCTCCGGGACAGCTGGTCTGCCGAAAGGCGTGCCGGTTCCGCTTTTCGCGCTGCTCGCTTTCGGCGCCTATATGCGCGAAGCCGTGGGTTTGCGGTCCGACGACATCTTCTGGAATATTGCCGATCCGGGCTGGGCTTACGGGCTTTACTATGCCGTGACAGGTCCACTGCAACTTGGCATTGCCACCACGCTTTACGAAGGCGGCTTTAACGCCGAAAGCACCTACAACATCATCGAACGTCTGGGCGTGACCAGTCTGGCCGGTTCGCCAACCGCATTTCGCCTGCTGATGGCAGCAGGCCCGGAAGCGGCCGCCCGCATTAAGGGGCGTCTGCGCGTGGTTTCCAGTGCAGGTGAGCCACTTAATCCAGAAGTGATCCGCTGGTTTGATGCCAATCTCGGTGCGCCTATCCACGACCATTATGGCCAGACCGAACTCGGCATGGTGGTCAACAACCATCACGGCCTTGAACATTCAGTTCGTCAGGGTTCGGCGGGTTATGCCATGCCGGGCTATCGCGTCGCTGTTCTGGATGAAGCCGGACATGAACTCGGCCCCAACCAGCCAGGTATCCTGTCCATCGATATCGCAAAATCGCCACTGCTCTGGTTTTCCGGCTACTACAAACAGGAAACGCCAGCCATTGCGGACGGCTATTATCGCACCGGCGATACAGTGGAATTCGAAGACGACGGTTCCGTCAGCTTCATTGGCCGTGCCGATGATGTCATCACCTCATCCGGTTATCGCATCGGACCGTTCGACGTGGAAAGCGCCCTGCTTGAGCACCCGGCGGTCAACGAGGCGGCGGTCGTCGGTGTTCCCGATCCGCAGCGCACGGAAATCGTCAAGGCATTCGTCATTCTCGCGCCCGGCCATGTGGGCACGCCCGCGCTTGCCGAAGAGCTGGCGCAACATGTGAAGAAGCGGCTTTCGGCCCATGCCTATCCGCGCGAGATCGATTTCGTCAGCGAACTGCCGAAGACGCCAAGCGGGAAAATCCAGCGCTTTCTGCTGCGCAAGGCGGAAATCGACAAACAGCAACAGACAAAAGCCTGAGGTAAAATTATGCAGATTCAAGATCGGGTATTTCTGATCACCGGCGCAGGTTCCGGCCTCGGCGCGGCTGTGGCCAAGATGGTTGTCGAAGCTGGCGGCAAGGTCGCACTTCTCGATGTCAATGCTGAGGCCGGTGAAGCGGCGGCGAAAGCGCTTGGCGCATCCGCGCTTTTCCAGCGCACCGACGTTACGAGCGAAGCGGATGGACAGGCAGCCATCGCCGCCGCGCTCAAGGCCTTTGGCCGTATCGATGCGCTCGTCAATTGCGCAGGCGTTGCGCCAGGCGAAAAGGTACTGGGCCGCGAAGGCCCGCACAAATTCGACAGTTTCGCGCGCACCATTTCGATCAATCTGATCGGCACGTTCAACATGCTGCGGCTCGCAGCCGAAGCCATGGCGAAGAATGAACCGGGCGATGGCGGCGAACGCGGGTTGATCATCAACACCGCCTCGGTTGCCGCCTTTGACGGCCAGATCGGACAAGCAGCCTATTCCGCCTCGAAAGGCGGCGTTGCAACCATGACCCTGCCCGTCGCGCGTGAACTGGCGCGCCATGGCATCCGTGTCATGACGATTGCGCCTGGCATCTTCGAAACGCCGATGATGGCAGGCATGCCGCAGGAAGTGCAGGACGCGCTCGGCGCATCGGTGCCGTTCCCGTCGCGTCTTGGACGCCCGGCGGAATATGCAGCACTCGTGCGCCACATTGCGGAAAACCAAATGCTCAACGGCGAAGTCATCCGTCTCGACGGTGCGCTGCGCATGGCTGCGAAATAAACACATCATCAGGAAGCGAGGAACGATCATGTCCAACAGCGATCCTATTGTTATTGTCGGCGCAACCCGCACGCCTATGGGCGGCTTTCAGGGCGACTTTTCCGGCGCACTGGCGACCGATCTCGGCGCGGCCGCCATCAGCGGTGCGCTGGCAGGTGCCGGTCTAGCCGCGGAAGCCGTCGAAGAAGTGTTCATGGGTTGTGTCCTGCCTGCCGGTCAGGGACAGGCCCCGGCGCGTCAGGCTTCGATCAAGGCCGGTCTGCCCCTTTCGACAGGCGCCACCACCGTCAACAAAATGTGCGGCTCGGGCATGAAGGCAACCATGCTGGCGCATGATCTTCTGCTGGCTGGTTCGGCAGATGTAATCGTTTCGGGCGGCATGGAAAGCATGACCAACGCGCCCTATCTGCTGCCCAAGGCTCGTGGCGGCTATCGCATGGGCCATGGCCAGATTCTGGATCATATGTTCCTCGACGGGCTTGAAGACGCCTATGACAAGGGCCGCCTGATGGGCACTTTTGCGGAAGATTGTGCAGAAGCCTACCAGTTCACCCGTGAAGCGCAGGACGAATTCGCCATTGCATCGCTGACCCGTGCCCAGAAGGCTATCAAGGACGGTCTGTTTGCGGCAGAGATCACCCCCGTCACCGTGAAATCCGGTCGCGCCGAGGTTCAGGTTTCAGTTGATGAACAGCCCGGCAAGGCGAAGATCGACAAGATCCCTTCACTGCGCCCTGCCTTCCGCGACGGCGGCACGGTAACAGCGGCCAATTCGTCATCGATTTCCGATGGCGCTGCAGCACTCGTGCTGATGCGTGCGTCGGAAGCGGAAAAACGCGGCCTCACGCCACGCGCGGTGCTGGTCGGCCATGCGACCTATGCCGACAAGCCGAACCTTTTTGCCACTGCGCCTATCGGTGCAATCAACAAGCTTTCGGACAAGATCGGCTGGAACCTCAAGGATGTCGATCTGTTCGAGATCAACGAGGCTTTCGCGGTTGTCGCCATGGCGGCCATGCGCGATCTCGATCTGCCACATGACAAGGTCAATATCCATGGTGGCGCTTGCGCGCTTGGGCACCCCATCGGCGCTTCAGGCGCACGCATTCTGGTGACACTGCTTGCCGCACTGGAAACGCATGGTCTGAAGCGCGGCGTGGCTGGCATCTGCCTTGGCGGCGGCGAAGCCACTTCCATCGGCATTGAAAGGATCGTGTGATGCTTCTGACCGATACGCAGGAGCAGATCCGCGACGCAGTCCGCGATTTCGCGCAGGAGCGTCTTGCGCCGGGTGCTGCCCAGCGTGACCGGGAACATGCCTTCCCGCGCGCGGAACTGACCGAAATGGGCGAACTAGGTTTTCTCGGCATGCTTGTGCCGGAAGAATGGGGCGGCTCCGACCTCGGCATGGTGGCTTATGCGCTGGCTCTGGAAGAAATCGCGGCAGGCGACGGCGCTTGCTCGACCATCGTTTCGGTGCATTCCTCGGTCGGCTGCGCGCCAATCCTGCGTTTCGGAACAGAAGACCAGAAGCGCCGCTTCCTGCCCAAGATGGCATCGGGTGAATGGATTGGCGGTTTTGCATTGACGGAGCCGCAGGCCGGGTCCGACGCGTCGGCCCTGAAAACCCGCGCGCGGCTTGACGGCGATCACTATGTGATCGACGGTTCCAAACAATTCATCACCTCCGGCAAAAATGGCAGTGTAGTGATTGTTTTTGCTGTCACCGACCCGGCGGCTGGCAAAAAGGGCATTTCGGCCTTTATCGCGCCAACCGACACGCCGGGCTACGAGGTCATGTCGGTCGAACACAAGCTCGGCCAGCATTCGTCCGACACCTGTGCACTGGCTTTCACCAATATGCGGGTGCCGGTGGAAAACAGGCTGGGAGCGGAAGGCGAAGGCTATAAAATTGCACTTGCCAATCTTGAAGGCGGGCGCATCGGCATTGCCGCGCAAGCAGTCGGCATGGCGCGTGCCGCTTTCGAGACAGCCCGCGACTACGCCAAGGAACGCATCACGTTCGGCAAGCCGATTGCCGAGCATCAGGCCATTGCGTTCCGCCTTGCCGATATGGCTACGAAGATTGAAACGGCGCGCCAGATGGTTCTGCACGCCGCAGCCTTGCGCGAAGCGGGCAAGCCTTGTCTGACGGAAGCGTCTATGGGCAAGCTTGTGGCGTCGGAAATGGCGGAGGAAGTCTGCTCCGCCGCAATCCAGATTCACGGCGGTTATGGCTACCTTGCCGATTATCCCGTTGAGCGCATCTATCGGGATGTGCGCGTCTGCCAGATTTATGAAGGCACGAGCGAAGTTCAGCGACTGGTAATCGCGCGCGGGCTTTAGCTCTTCAATACCTTGTCGTGAATGATCATGCCTGCCGCCATGGCAGCGACAAACAACCAGACCTGCGGCAAGCCGATAGACAAGGCCGAGACCGCAGGTCCGGGGCAGAACCCCGCCAATCCCCAGCCAAGACCGAACAGCGCCGAGCCAACCAGCAGAGGCCGGTCGATCTGTGTCTTTTCAGGCAGGTGAAAACTGTCGTCCAGTACCGGCTTTGCCAGCTTGCGTTGCAGCATTACGCCCGGAATGGCAACCAGCAGCGCGCCGCCGAGCACGAATGCAAGGCTGGGGTCCCAGTGACCGCTGGCTATGTTCAGAAAGCCCTGCACGCGTGACGGGTCGATCATGCCCGATAGAGACAATCCGAACCCGAACAGTGCGCCTGCAAAAAGTGCTGCCGCGAGGCGGTAATAAGCAAATCTGTTCATAGCAGAACTCCCGCGAGGGTTGCCGCAACAACGCCTGTAACCAGAAAGGTGATCGTCGCGGCGATAGAGCGTTTGGAAAAGCGCGCCATGCCGAGGATACCGTGGCCGGATGTGCAGCCGGAGCCCATACGCGTTCCGATACCAACCAGAAGACCCGCCACGATGATGACCGGCCAGAAAGCGGCAATAGTTGTGGCAGGAAAGCTTCCGAAAAACGCGGCATAGACCACAGGTCCAAGAATGAGGCCAAGAACGAATGTTGCATTGAGCGCGGCTTGGCTTCCGTTCAGCAACCGGCCGACGATACCGCTGATACCAGCGATACGGCCGTTGAAGATCAGAAGGAAAATTGCGGCTGCACCGAGCAACATGCCGCCCGCCAGCGACTGGAGATAGGTCACCATGACAAAGCTCCCTTCGGCGCGTCATGACAGAAGATACCATACAGCGCCTCGATGAGCTGCGCCGCCTTGGTTTCCGTCAGGCGATAGAAAATCTGCTTGGCTTCACGCCGGGTCTCGACGATGCCGGATTCGCGCAGCACACCGAGTTGCTGCGACAAGGTTGGTTGACGAATGCCCAGCCCCTGTTCCAGTTCGCCAACCGAATATTCTTTTTCCGCCAGCGCACAGGCCAGCATCAGACGGGCTGGATGCGACAGGGTGCGCAGCAATTCGGCGACTTCGCCTGCGCGATCTTCCATCTGCTGGCGCGACATGTCGGGACTGGTGTCCGTGACCATATTCATCAGGCAACTCCAAATTCAATATACACTTACATATAATGTATATTGATAAAATCAAGTGCGGCATCTGGAGTTGCCTGAATGCAAAAATCACCGCCATCCTGACGAATGGCGGTGATCGATATCAACCGAGAAATTCCTGAACAGCGGTCAGTTCGGTCTGGCGCAGTTCATGTCCGCCCGGATGCCAGACAAGATTGACGCCTGCCTTCTGGCTTTCAAAATAGCGCGCCAGCGCCTCTGTGAAATCCGGCGGGCAGATGGGGTCCATACGGCCAGCCGTTATCAGGATTTGCGTGCCTTCCAAACCCGGATTATCTGCCGGTTTAAATGGGATCAGCGGATGCAGAAGCACCGCCTTGTCGAATATCCTGCCCTTCTCGATCAGGAGATTGGCCATGATATTGGCCCCGTTGGAATAGCCAAGGGCAATCACTTCCGACGGCTTATATTCTTCGACCAGAGCGGCAATATACCCGGCCATCTTGTCCGTAGCGCGGGCAAGATCCTGCATATCGTAGACACCCTCGCCCGTCCGACGGAAAAAGCGGGCCGCACCAAATTCCGACACGTCACCGCGCGGAGAGACGATTGTCGCCTCCGGCAAAAGCTGTTCAGCCAAACCGAAAAACTGGTTTTCATCACCGCCCGTGCCATGAAAGACAATGAACAGCGGCGCTCCGACCGCACCGGCCTTCAGCCGGTGCACGTAGGTCTGATTGGTCATTATTGGTCTCCTCAAGCGTGCTTAAATCTTGTCGAGATGTTCTTCGAGATAAGCACGAAGATGCTGGTGCTGCGACGGCAGCTTCAGAGCTTCGCCCAGATGTGCGGTATCCTCGTCGCGATCAAAGCCGGGTTCGTTGGTTGCCACTTCGAACAAGACACCGCCCGGGGTCCGGAAGTAGATCGCCCAGAAATAATCGCGATCGATCACCGGCGTGACATTATAGCCGGTATCCATCAGCGCCTTGCGGACTTCGAGCTGCTTTTCGCGATTTTCAACCGCGAAGGCGACGTGATGAACCGAACCTGCTCCTTGCTGGTTGCGTCCGACAGAAGGCAAGGTCTGAAGATCGATTACGCCGGCCCCGTTGCCTTCCGGCATGATGAGGCGGGTAATGCCGTCCTTCGCATCCAGCTTCTGATAGCCCATATATTTGAGCAGTTCCGAAGTTGCACCCTCGTCACGCAAACGCATTGAGACCGAATGAAAGCCGCGAATGGCATGGTCGGCATCGATGCCTTCATGCGCCCAAGGCTCACGTGGATCGTCCTTCACCTCAACCAGAGCGAAACTGTCACCGTCTGGGCCGCGGAAGAAGACGCGCTTTTCGCCGAAAGCTTCATCTTCCGATTCGACCTTTACGGCAGACTGCGCGAAGCGATCCTTCCAGAAGCCAAGCGAACCTTGCGGTACAGCAAACACAGTCGTGCCAACCTCACCCGTACCATCGCGACCGCGCTGGATACCGGGGAACGGGAAATAGGTCATGACCGTACCCGGTGTGCCGACTTCATCGCCGTAATAAAGGTGATAAACACTCGGATCATCGAAGTTCACGGTTTTCTTGACGCGGCGCAGTCCCAGCACATCCGTAAAGAACTTGTTGTTCGAACGGGCATCTGCTGCCAGCGATGTGACGTGATGGAGGCCTTTGATCTGATTAAGCATGGCGATCTCTCCTGTTGTGTTGCAGCAAGATATAATGATCGAAATGCATCTGGATATATTGACAATCATACACAGATTGTTTCCAGATAGAATACAATAGACAGCCCCGACTATTAGGGTATGGACGCCGGGGCGTTAGAAAGTTTAGCTAGAGCATTTCCAGCAAAAGTGCGTAGCGGTTTTGCGTAGGACAATGCGTAAAAACAAATAGATAGAGCGGTTTCACGATTCCGTTTTGACCGGAACCACTCTAGTCTCTATCGCAATGACAAAGAAAGGCCCTCCATGGCGTCCGGCTTGTTTGCACTTCTCGATGACGTGGCAGCAATCGCAAAAATGGCGGCGGCCTCTTTGGATGATGTGGCAGGACAAACCGCTAAGGCCAGCGCCAAGGCCGCAGGCATTGTGATCGACGATACGGCAGTGACCCCGAAATATGTTGTCGGCCTTAAGCCGGAACGCGAATTGCCGGTGATCTGGAAAATCACCAAAGGATCGCTGCGCAACAAGCTGATTTTTCTGCTGCCGCTGGCGCTGATCCTCAGCTATTTCGCACCCGGCCTCATCATGCCGCTTCTGATGATCGGCGGCGCCTATCTTGCCTTCGAAGGCACTGAAAAGCTGGTTGAGTTCTTCATTCCCCATAAGGATGAGGAAAACACCGAGACCAAGGCCTCCACTCCGAAGGAAATTGAAGCAACGACCGTGAGCGGCGCAATCAGGACAGACTTCATCCTGTCGGCCGAAATCATGGCCCTCACACTCGCAGGTCTGCCCCCTTCGAATATCTACACACAAGCAGCAATCCTTGCCTGTGTCGCAGTGCTGATCACCTTCGCCGTCTATGGCGTTGTCGGCTTTATCGTCAAAATCGATGACATGGGTGTTGCGCTTGCCCGCAATGCCCATACCGGTTTCGGCAAACGTCTCGGCAAAGGCTTGGTTGCGGGCATGCCAGTCGTGCTCAAGGTACTCAGCACCGTTGGCACTGTCGCCATGCTCTGGGTTGGCGGCAGCATTATCGTGCACGGACTGGCATCAATCGGCATTCACAGCATCGAGGAATTCATCCACAACATCGTCGCCCATCTACCAACCGAAGGCAGCAGCTTTGCCGGTGTGCTCGAATGGATCGCAACCTCTTTCCTGCAGGCCGTGCTCGCCATTCTGATCGGGATCGTCATTGTCGGCATCGTCCATGCCGTCAAGGCAATCAGGTCCAAATCCTGATCACGCCAGATAGCGCTTGAACCAGGCTATTGTTCTGTCCCAGGCAAGCTTGGCCGCAGCCTCGTCATAACGCGGCGTGGAATCATTGTGGAAGCCGTGATTGACGCCCGGATAGATATAGGCCTCGTAGGTCTTGCCGTTCTTTTTCAACGCTTCTTCATAAGCGGGCCAGCCTTCATTGATCCCCTTATCCAGCTCTGCATAATGAAGCAGAAGCGGCGCCTTGATGCGCGGAACCTCGCCAACCGGCGGCTGGCGACCATAGAACGGCACGGCGGCAGCCAGTTCCGGAAATGCGACCGCAGCCGCATTTGCAACACCACCGCCATAGCAGAAGCCGGTGATCCCGACCTTTCCGGTGGTCAGATCGCTTTTCATCATGAAATCGACGGCAGCGAAAAAGTCATTCATCAGCTTGGTCGGGTCAACCTGCTGTTGTAACTCGCGGCCCTTTTCGTCATTGCCGGGATAGCCGCCAACCGATGTGAGACCATCTGGCGCGAGCGCAATGAAGCCAGCCTTTGCAACGCGACGCGCCACATCCTCGATATAGGGATTGAGGCCACGATTCTCGTGTACCACCACGACTGCCGGAACCTTGCCTTGCACCTTGGCTGGGCGCACGAGATAGGCGCGCACATTGCCGTTCCCTTCCGGCGAGGGATAGGTGATATATTCAGGCAGAATATCGGGATCGGTGAACTCGACCTGCTGCGCCATGGCGTAATTGGGGCTAAGCGAAGCCAGAATGGCGGTTGCCGTCATCGTACCGATGGCAAACTTTGCGGCCCGGTCAAGAAACTCGCGTTTGCTGATCTTGCCGTGCGCGTAGTAATCGTAAAGTTCGAGCAGTTCCTGCGGGAAGTCCTTTGCCGTCAGACGTGTCATGGTCAGCCCTTTCCTTTGAGGACGATCAGTCTAACACAGGCCATAATCTGGTAAATGACAGATACCCCGCGCAGACAAGCGCGGGATATCCTCGGTCGTTGCGATCAGCGATAAACGATACCGCCGTCCGTCAGGATGGCCTGACCCGTGATGTAATCGGAATCCGCGCTTGCCAGGAAGGAAACGAGGGATGCCACATCATCCGGCGTCTGGGCGCGACCGAGCGCAATGCCGTCGACATATTTCTTGTAGGTCTCACCTTTCGGCGCGCCGGTAATCTCGGAGAAACGCTCGTCGATTTCCACCCACATATCGGTGCCGACGATGCCGGGGCAATAAGCGTTCACGGTAATGCCCGCACTTGCATATTCCTTGGCCGCGGCCTGCGTCAGCGCACGCACGGCGAATTTCGTCGCGGAATAAACGCCGAGCATGGCAAAGCCGTCGTGACCAGCAATGGACGAGGCGTTGATGATCTTGCCCTTCTGCTTGCGCGCCTTGAACTTGGCGGCCGCAGCCTGAATACCCCAGAGCACGCCGTCGACATTGATGCGGAAAATACGCTCAACTTCTTCCGGCTTCACATCCGCAATCGGCTGAACCTGCGCGATACCGGCATTGTTGACGATCACGTCAAAGCCGCCCAGTTCCTTTTCCGCATGATCGATAGCGGCGTAAACATCGTCGCGCTTGCTGACATCGGCCGAGAACGTCGACGCCTTGCGGCCCAAAGCTTCAACCTCTTTTTTGACAGCGGCGAGCTTGTCCGCCTTGAGGTCAACCAGAGCGATATCGAAACCATCCTTGGCCAGCCGAAGGGCAATACCCCGACCGATGCCCTGTGCCGCACCGGTAACGAGCGCAACCTTGGTGTTAGCCGACATGATTCATCCTTTCCTGAGTGATTGATGAATGGCAATGCAACGCATCCCAATGGCGATATGGAACACGTCCCGGCGCTATCAACCCATGCCAGCGGCTTGATTTCATTGATTGGGATCAAATTCCCTTTATTAGTGCAGAGAAAAATAGAAAGCCCGGCATTGCCGGGCTTTTCCAATTCTTTGATAGCCGCAAGGACTGGTTAGATATTGGGCTCGATCTTGCCTTTCGTATCGCCCTTGTTCTTGTCCTTGGCCGTGAGCTTGTCGATATAGGCAAGAAACAGCGCCGACACGACGAAGGCCAGATGGATAATCGTGAACCACATCAGCTGGTTCGATGTATAGGTCGTGGCATTCAGGAATATTTGCAACAGATGGATCGACGAGATGGCCACGATTGTCGATGCGACCTTGATCTTCAGCGAACCGGCATCGATCGTGCCCAGCCAGTGCACCTCGTCGCCTGCCTGATCAAAGCGGCTGACAAAATTCTCATAGCCGGAGATGACGACCATCACCAAAAGGCTGGCAATCAGCGCAGCATCGATCAACCCCAGTATTTTCAGGATCGTATCGGTGTCGTTCAGCGACGTGACTTTGGTGGCGAAGTCGAACAGCTTACCCGCGAAGGATACAGCATAAATCGCCAGCGCAATGGCAAGGCCCAGATAGAAAACCACCAATAGCCAGCGCGAGGCCAGAATGATGTTCTCAATGATCAATTCAATACGTTTCATGGATCCGTTTCCAGGTCTTCATTCAAGACACCTCATAAAAACTTTGCTCACCGCCAAGGATATTGGTCACGCTTTGCGTGGAATAATGCGCAAAAGCCAGAATGGTGATGGCGATAGTGAATTTCAATAAGCGCCAATGCACAAACCGCACGTCTTTTAAGCAGATGGCGCTCTTCCCATCGAAAAGTCAGCCAGAAGACAAAACCGCCTCCATTCACAAAGGAACGGCATTTTCTTATTTGATGTCATAAATATTGCTTCGCTGTGTCTTGAAAGCCGCTGGTCTAGACAACTCTTTCATAATATAAGGCGCCCCTGATATTTTATTGCCGCCTCACTCAAAAGCGTGGCGTTAAAAGCGGGAACCTAATGAATATCGAGACCGCCGTGAACGACAAAGCCAGCATCTTCGATCTGGCTCCTATTTCCCTTTGGCTTGAAGACTATAGCGGTCTTCGCAAGCAGTTCGACACATGGCGGTCAGAAGGCATTACTGACCTCAAGGCTTTTCTGACGGAAGACACCAGTCGTCTTCGCATCTGCACAAGCCATATCCGGGTTCTGGCCGTCAATCGCAAAACCCTCTCGCTCTTTGAAGCGAACGACATTGACCATCTGGTCAGCAATCTGGAACGCGTGTTCCGTGAAGATATGCTGGAGCCACATATTGATGAGATGGTGCAGCTCTGGAACGGTTCCGATACGTTCTACAGCAACACGATCAACTATTCGCTGGAAGGCCGGCGCATCGATATCCAGCTCAAGGGTCGCATTCTGCCCGGTCATGAGCATAGCTGGGACCGTGTCCTGCTGTCGATCGAGGATGTGACGACTCGCGAAAACGCGATGCGTGAGCAGGATCGTCACAAGCGCCATGCGCAAGGCCTGTTCGAGCATTCTCCGGTTTCGCTGTGGGTTGAAGATTTCAGCCGTATCAAGGAACTGATGGACGATGTGCGCCAGCGCGGCATTGTCGATTTCCGCGTCTTCACTGATGTTCACCCCGAATTCGTGCGTCAGTGCATGAGCGAAATTCGCGTGCTGGAAATCAACAATGAAACGCTTGAGTTGTTCCTGGCTCCCGACAAGCCGACACTGCTGCAATCACTACCGCAGATTCTGCGCGGTGAAATGGAAGCGCATTTCCGCGAACAGCTGATTGACCTTTGGAACGGCATCCTGTTCCAGCGTCGCGAAGTGATCAACTACGCGCTGGATGGCACCGAACGCCATGTTCTGTTGCAATTCTCCGTCCTGCCCGGCCATGAAAACGACTGGTCACTGGTGCAGGTTGCGCTGACGGACATCACCGCTCGCAAGAAGGCGGAAGCCTATCTGGAATATCTCGGTAAGCACGACGTGCTGACCAAACTGCACAACCGCGCATTCTACGTGGATGAACTCAACCGGCTGGAGCGCAAGGGCCACCTGCCCGTTTCCATCATCATCATCGATCTGAATGGCCTCAAGTCGGCCAATGATCTGTGGGGACATGCGTCGGGTGACGGATTGCTGCGCCGTATTGGCGAAGTGCTGAACGAAGCCGTCAAGTTGCCCGGCCATGCCGCACGTATCGGCGGCGACGAGTTCGCAATCGTGCTGCCCTATGTGGACGAGCGCGGCGCGGAAGCCATGGTGGAAGACATCAAGCGGCTGGTCGAAATCAACAACCAGTATTATTCACAGCTGCAGCTCAACCTATCCATCGGCACAGCAACCACCACGCCGGGCGAAACGCTCGAAGCCGTTGCCAAGCGCGCCGATCTTTTGATGTATGAGAACAAGCGCCAGCAATATTCGTCCAAGGGCGGATTGCTTTAACAACGATAAAATGGCCGATCCAGTGATCGGCCATTTTGCTTTTTAATCGTCAAATTTGATGACGGATTTGCCGCGCGTCAGATCCGTTACAAGCCGCGAGAGATCATCCTGTGCTGCAATGGGCATTGCGCCCGTTATTTCCACGCCGTTGCCGGTAAAATTCTCCTGCGCTATTGCGACATGGTCCACAGCAGTCAGCCGTGCCTTCAAAAGCGCATGGTCAGAAAAATCGCAGGCGAAGGCAAAGCCGATCATCGGGATCACCTCGGTCTTTTCTGCCTGCCGCAAACAGGTCGCGGCAGTGCCGCCATAAGCGCGCATCAAGCCGCCGCTGCCAAGCAGAATACCGCCGAACCAACGCGTCACCACCACCGCAATATTGTCGAGCTGCTGACCGTCAATCGCTTGCAGGATCGGCTTGCCCGCCGTGCCGCTCGGCTCGCCATCATCGCTGAAACGATAGTTCTGCCCCATGCGCCATGCCCAGCAATTATGGTTGGCTGCAAGGTCCGAATGCTCACTCAGAAAATCCTTCGCCGCCTGCTCGCTTGCAACAGGCGCAGCAATGGCCAGAAACCGACTTTTCTTGATTTCCTGACTATAGGTTTCGACGCGACTGATCGTGAACATGGCAATCCTGCAACTATGATTTTGCGGCCTATCATGTTCCTGTGTAGATGACGACCCCTTACGCATTGCTCACCATTGCGCCCACAGCGCGGAGGGTATAAGGCATTTTAGAAATGTGCTGTTTTTTTAACAGCCTTGATCTTCCCGCAATGACTTAAGAGGCCTGCCTATGTTCGATTTGATTGTGAGAAACGCTAATCTCCCTGATGGTCGCGAGAAGCAGGACATTCTGGTCAAGGACGGCAAGATTGCCGATATCGTACCGTCAAAGGGCGAGCATCAGGCTGCCAAGGAAATCGACGCTTCCAACCGTCTCGTAACACCGCCTTTCGTCGACCCGCATTTCCACATGGATGCAACCCTGTCGCTCGGTCTGCCGCGCCTCAACCGTTCCGGCACGCTTCTGGAAGGGATTGCACTTTGGGGCGAGCTGAAGCCCATGCTGACCGTTGAAGCCATGGTCGAGCGCGCCTTGCGCTATTGCGACCTGGCCGTCAGCCAGGGCCTGCTGGCCATTCGCAGCCATGTCGATGTTAGCGATCCGCGTCTTCTCACTGCTGAGGCGATGATCGAAGTTCGCGAGAAGGTAAAGCCTTACATCGACCTGCAACTCGTCGCCTTTCCGCAGGACGGCTATTATCGCTCTCCGGGCGCGGTCGATCTTGTCAACCGCTCGCTCGATATGGGCCTCGATATCGTCGGCGGCATTCCGCATTTCGAGCGCACCATGGCTGACGGCGCTGCATCGCTGGAAGAGCTGTGCCGCATTGCAGCCGAACGCGGCCTGCCGGTCGATATTCACTGCGACGAAACCGACGATCCAATGTCGCGTCATGTGGAAACGCTGGCCGCCCAGACTGTGCGTTTCGGCCTTCAGGGCCGCGTCTCCGGTTCGCATCTCACATCCATGCATTCCATGGATAATTACTACGTTTCCAAACTCATTCCGCTGATCGCGGAAGCGCAGATGAACGCCATACCGAACCCGCTCATCAACATCACCTTGCAGGGCCGCGCCGACACCTATCCGAAGCGTCGCGGCATGACCCGCGTGCCGGAGCTGATGGCAGCTGGCGTCAACGTCGCCTTCGGTCATGATTGCGTTATGGACCCATGGTACTCGATGGGCTCCGGCGATATGCTGGAAGTGGGGCATATGGCGGTCCATGTTGCACAGATGACGTCCATCGAAGGCAAGAAGCAGGTCTTCAATTCCCTCACCGTCAATTCGGCCAAAGCGCTCGGTCTGGAAGGCTACGGTCTTGAAAAGGGCTGCAATGCAGACTTCGTCGTCCTGCAGGCGCGCGACCCGTTGGAAGCGCTGCGCCTCAAGGCAAACCGCCTGACGGTCGTGAAGCGCGGCAAGATCATTGCGGAAACGCCCCAGCGTGTCAGTGCGCTCAATCTCGAAGGCCGTCCGTCTTCGGTCGATGGGGCCGATTACGCACCGATCGGCTGATTAAACACGAAGTAACGACAAACCAGTGCCTGTTTTTCAAGCGACCGATAAAAGCGCTTGAATTAAAGGCAGATAAGTCGGAAATACGAGACATTGCTCATGCTCCTCCTGATCGGGGCGCAGGGCAATCCGTCGCGCATGGAATGCACGCACAAACACCACCTTAATGAGGGGTCCAAATGGCCAAACTATCGAACTTTACCCGCCGCGACATTCTTGCAATGTCTGCGGCTCTCGGCGCAACTGCGATTTCCACCCGCGTGTTCGCAGCCGACGAAAAGCTTAAGGTTGCAGGCATTCATGCCTCGCCAGTTGAAAACGCCTGGAACTCGCGCCTGCACGAAGCGCTGAAGCAGGCCAATGACGAAGGCATCATCGAATATGTCTTCTCCGAAGGCGTTTCGGCGAGCGACTATCCTCGCGCCATGCGTGAATATGCCGAACAGGGCATCAAGCTCATTGTCGGTGAATCCTATGCCGTCGAACGCGAAGCGCGTCAGGTTGCAGGCGATTATCCGCAGACGACTTTCATCATGGGCTCCTCCGGCAAGCCGCAGGGCGACAATTTCGGCGTGTTCGGTACCTGGAACTTCGAAGCAGCCTATCTTGCAGGCATGCTCGCAGGCTCGATGAGCAAGTCGGGCACCTTCGGCTCGGTCGGCGCTGTGCCGATCCCGGAAGTCAACATGCTGATCAACGCCTTCCAGGAAGGCGTGAAGGAAACCCGCCCGGATGCAAAATTCATCGCGTCCTTCATCGGCACCTTCTTCGATCCGCCGAAGGCCCGTGAAGCAGGTCTCGCAGCAATCGATTCCGGCGCGGACATTCTGTTCGGCGAACGCATCGGCACCGCCGACGCCGCCAAGGAACGTGGCATCAAGGCAATCGGCTCGCTGATCGACTATACGCCGCGGTACCCGGATACGGTTTTTGCCAATGCAATGTGGTACTTCCGCCCGATCCTTAATGCAGCGATTGCAGATGTGAAGGCTGCGCAGCCGACCGGCAAGGACTACACGCCGTTCAGCCTGATGAAGGAAGGCGGCAACGACATCGTCTACGTCAAGGGTGTCGCACCGGCAGAAGCCGAAGCCAAGATGGAAGCGCGCCGCGCCGAGATCAAGGCTGGCACCTTCAAGGTCGAGCCGAACCCGGCTGAACCAAAGTAAGACAGCAGCATAACAGGGCGGCATAAAGTGGCATTCGATAGCAAGCAACAGGACGCAACAGCGCTCGCGCAAGCGATTGCCGGAGGCGTTTTAAGCGCACGAGAGGCCATGGATGCCGCCCTTGAAGCCGCAGATAAATGGCGCCCTCTGGGGGCCATCGCATATCTCGACCTTGAACTTGGCCGCACCAATGCCGCAACCTTTGACGCCGATGCGGACAAAGCGCCTTTTGCAGGCGTCCCATCGCTGTTCAAGGATCTGGGCGGCCCCTGCGCCGGCCTGCCAATCCGGCTTGGCTCGCGCGCTTTCGAAAACGCATCGCCGCAAATGGATTCCGAGCTTGGCAGCCGCCTGCGCAAAGCGGGTCTCAACTTCTTCGGCACAACCACCGTGCCCGAATTTGGCCTTGCGCTCGCCAGCGAACCGGCAAGCGGCCCTCAGGCCCGCCACCCATTCGATGAAGCACTTTCGCCTGCTGGCTCATCCGGTGGTGCGGCCGCAGCCGTCGCAGCCGGAATTGTCAGCATTGCGCATGCGACCGATGCAGGCGGCTCGATCCGCGTGCCAGCCGCTACCTGCGGTCTGGTCGGCCTGAAACCGAGCCGTGGCGCCATGCCCGCAGGACCGCATTTCGGCAATTATCTCGCGGGCATTGCCAGTGAGTTCGCATTGTGCCGCTCGATCCGCGATGCCAGGACGCTGCTTCCGCTCGTCGAAGGCAAAACCGAAGGCTTCCTGCCAGATCCGGCAATGAGCACTGGGGAAATGCCAGAGCGTCTGCGCATCGGCTTTGTCACCGAAGACCTTGCCGCCTATCCCGTTACCGCGGAACGTATGCAGGCTGTGACCGATGCCGCCCGTTTTCTGGAGGCGCAAGGCCATGCAATCCGCGAAATCCCAGCGCAGGATTTAAGCCCGCTTGTGGCTTCGAGTGCGCGGGCGTTCGACCGGATCATTTCCGTCAATCTTGCCGCAGCAATCGACTTTCTGGCGATCGATCAGGAGAAGCTGGAACCGTTGACTCGCGCCGTTGCAGAGCGAGGACGCGGGCTAGACGCGGCCGCACTCTATCGTGCGATGAACGGTGCTGTCAGCGCTTCGCATATGCTCTGGCAAATTTTCCGCGATATTGATGTGCTGATAACCCCTATGCTGTCCAGAGCGCCCTTGCCATTGGGCTCGTTTCCGATGAACCATAGCGATGTGGACATGCAATGGCGGAAGATGAACGAGTTTGCACCCTATGCGGCGCTTGCCAATATTTCGGGTTTCCCGGCGCTTTCTCTGCCATTCGGAGAAGATGCCGACGGGATGCCGGTCGCTGTGCAGCTGATCGCGCCGATGGGCGCTGACAGGCTTCTTCTGAACGCCGGTCAGCGGCTGGAGGAGGATGGTCGCTGGCAGCATAAATTTCCCGTTGCGGGGTTAAACCAATGACAACGACAACAACAGTTCTTGAACTGCAAAACATCACCAAGCGCTTTGGTGCGCTGACCGCGAATGACGATATTTCGCTGAAGCTGGAGCGTGGCGAAATCCTCGCTTTTCTCGGCGAAAACGGCGCGGGCAAAACCACATTGATGAACATCCTGTTCGGCCATTATGTGCCGGATGAGGGGCGCGTCTTCGTGAAAGGCGTTGAAATCCCGCAAGGCAAGCCGCGTGCGGCCATTGATGCGGGCGTTGGCATGGTGCACCAGCATTTCACGCTCGCACCCAACCTCACGGTTCTGGAAAACATCATCACCGGCACCGAAAGCCTCTGGAAGCTCAAATCCTCGCATGGCGCAGCACGGGCCAAGATCGCGCAGATTGCAGAGCGTTTCGGCCTCAAGGTCGATCCGGATGTGCGGCTTGGCGATCTTTCGGTCGGCGAACAGCAGCGCGTGGAAATTCTGAAAGCGCTCTATAACGATGCGGATGTGCTGATCCTCGATGAACCGACCGCCGTTTTGACGACACAGGAAGCCGAAGGCCTGTTCGCGACACTCAAGGAAATGGCGCGGCAAGGCCTGTCGCTGATCTTCATTTCGCATAAGCTGCATGAAGTTATGTCGGCTGCCGACCGGGTGATCGTGCTGCGCGGTGGCAAGCTTGTCGCCGAGCGCAAGGCTTCCGAAACTTCTAAGGAAGAACTGGCAGAACTGATGGTGGGGCGGCGCGTTTCGCGCCCTGCCCGCGCGGCTGCAACGCCCGGTGAGACCTTGCTGGAAGCCAGCAATGTCACAGTTGTGGAAGACGGAATTGCCCGTCTTTCGGAACTGAATTTTCAGGTTCGTGCCGGTGAAACATTGGGCATCATCGGCGTGTCCGGCAATGGTCAGGCCGCCTTGGGCCGGTTGGTTTCGGGGCTGAGCCAGCCAGCAAGCGGCGCGCTTGTCATGTTCGGGCAAACCGTCACCAAATTCGATCCCCGCCGCTTTGTGGCGGAAGGCGTCGGGCGCATCCCGGAAGACCGGAATGCCGAAGGCGCGATTGGCGACCTGACCTTGTGGGAAAATGCCATTCTGGAGCGCGTTCGCGATCCAAAATTCTCGAGCGGCCTTCTCGTCAATCGCACTGCGGCGCGCGAATTCACTGATCGCATCATCAAGGATTTCGATGTGCGCGGCGGCACGCCGGACAGTCGTATTCGCCTCCTTTCTGGCGGCAATATGCAGAAGCTCATTCTGGGCCGCAATCTGGAGACAGCGCCGCGCATTCTCATTGCAGCGCAGCCGACACGTGGACTGGATGAAGGTGCTGTCGCGGCAATCCACACCCGCATTCTGGAAGCACGCGCCAAGGGTGCTGCCGTTCTGCTGATTTCTGAAGATCTGGATGAAATCATCGGCTTGGCGGATCGTGTTCAAGCGATTGTTAAAGGCCGCCTCTCCCCACCCATCGACGCAGAGGAAGCCAATGCGCAGAGACTGGGCCTCATGATGGCCGGCGAATGGCAGACAAATACCACGAAGGGGCTGAATTGATGCGTATTGAACGACGCGAAACCCGGCCCATGGCGTTGGTCGCCACTGCACCAATCCTCGCGGTTCTAACTGCATTTGTGCTGGCAGGCCTGTTGATTGCCGCCGCCGGTGCACCGGTTCTGGAGTCCTTCCGCCAGATCGCCATCGGTGCATTTGGCAACAAGCTTTCGATCAGTGAAACGCTGACACGCGCCACACCGCTGATGCTGACCGGTCTTGCCGCCGCTGTCGCCTTCCGCTCCAAGCTCTGGAACATCGGCGCCGAAGGGCAGTTCTATATGGGCGCACTGGCGGTGGTGGCCATGGGCACGCAATTGCAACTGCCTGCTCCTCTCCTCATTCCACTGCTGCTGATTGTCGGCGCGATTGCGGGCATGATCTTCCTGCTCATTCCGCTCGGGCTTCGCCTGCGCTTCGGCGTTGATGAAGTGGTGACAACCCTGCTTCTCAACTTTGTCGCAGTGCTGTTCGTTTCCATGATGATCGAAGGTCCAATGAAAGACCCGCTGGCCTTTGGCTGGCCGCAGTCTGAACCGGTGCCTGATGCTGCCGTGCTACCGAAAATCATGACGGGTATGCGGCTGCATATCGGCATCCTGATTGCCATCGCGCTGGCGCTGATCATCGCCTATGTGCAGAAGCGCACCGTGTTCGGTCTCGAAACCAAAGCCGCCGGTATCAATCCGGGCGCGGCACGCTTTGCAGGCGTTCCGCTCGGTCGCACACTCATCAAGGTTGCCTGCATTTCCGGCGGACTGGCAGGCCTTGCGGGCGCAATTCAGGTCATGGGCGTGAAAGGCTACGTCACGACCGACCTTTCACCCGGCTTCGGCTATTCCGGCATCATTGTTGCCATGCTTGCCAATCTGAACCCGATTGGCGCGATCTTCTCGGCGCTGTTTGCCGCCGCCATGTTCGTCGGCGCAGACGGCATGAGCCGCGCCATCGGCATTCCGAGCTTCATTGCCGATGTGACCGTGGCGCTGTCGCTCCTGACGATGCTCGTCGCCTTGTTCTTCACCCAATACAGGATCGCCCGATGAACGAGTTGATGGATATCCTGCTCTCCGCGGGCCTCTGGGTCTCGGTCCTGCGCATTGCAACACCGCTGATCTTCGGCACGCTCGGCGCGCTCTATTGCGAACGCGCAGGCGTGCTTAATCTCGGCATCGAAGGCATTATGACCTTTGGCGCGATGATCGGCTGGCTGACCGTCTTTAACGGAGCGGACCTGTGGGTGGGCGTTCTTGCGGCTGCCGCTTCCGGCGCATTGTTCGGCCTGCTTCACGCAGCCCTCACCGTCCCGCTTGGCCTGTCGCAGCACGTGGTCGGCCTCGGCATCACGCTGTTTGCCTCCAGCCTCAGCTATTTCCTGTTCCGCCTGCTGGTGCCGCTGTCTTCAACGCCGCCGACAATCACACCATTCCAGCCGGTGAATCCGTCTTTCCTCGCCGATGTGCCTTTCCTCGGGCAGGTATTGGGCACACAGACTGCACTGACGTGGCTGGCCATTCCGCTCGCACTGCTGCTTGGCTATGTGCTTTTCCGCACGCCGCTTGGCCTTGCCATCCGCATGACGGGCGAGAACCCCCATGCTGCGGAAGCGCAGGGTATCAACCCAATCCGCGTGCGCATTTTCACGATCATGTTCGGCAGCGCCTTGATGGCGGTGGGTGGAGCGTTTCTGACGCTTTCGGCGTTCAATTCGTTCTTCCCGACCATGATGCAGGGACGCGGCTGGGTCTGTATCGCGCTTGTCGTCTTCGCATCGTGGAAGCCTGCCCGCGCGTTGCTGGGCGCATTGCTGTTCGCGCTGTTCGATGCGTTTCAGCTTCGCTTGCAAACGGTTTATGGCAAGGCTGTGCCCTACCAGCTTTTCCTCATGATCCCTTACATCATGTCGATTATCGCGCTGATCGTCATGGCGCGACGCGCACGTGTTCCGCAGGCGCTGATGCAGCCTTATCGTCGTGGAGAGCGTTGACAACATAACCGGCAGCAAGGCAGGCGACGGCGAATACGGCCACCCCGCCGAGGAAGTCGCTCAAATGGTGTCCGCCGTGCAAAAGCAATGCGGGCACCATCAGCATATTCAGGGCCAGTACGGGCAAGCGCAGCCACACGATCTGCCATGTGAAGAACACCGACATGACCGCCATTACGGTATGGAATGATGGAAAGCCTATGAGGCCGAGCACATTGGCTGGCGACAGATAGTCGACACCTTGTATCGAAAGACGAACAAGTTCTGCGGCGTAGGTCGGGCCAACGGGAAGACCAAGCTTTGCCTCGACATTCGCGGGCAGCGTCGAAACGGCGGATGCTCCGAATGACGGGAATAACGCCCATACCACCATGCAAAGCAGCGCGCCAACCATCCCGGTGATGAGAAAATGCGCAAGCTTGCGGGATTGTCCGGTAAAGCCGAGCAGAAGCACCACGATGACCAGTTGCGGCAGAGACGTGAAATAAACGATCTTCAGAAGCTTCGCGAAGCCGGGCCGTTCGGAAAAGAACAGGACCAGACTTGGCCAGTGATAACCCAACAGCTGGTCAACACTCACCCAGAAATCGTCAATTCGCGGGAAATGGATCGGCAGCAACATATAGTTGAAGACCGAACCGACCAGAGTGAACAATATGAAGCCCGCCGTCAGAATGAGCGTTTCCGAAATACGCGCATCATGTCTGACCAAACGATAGAACAGGCCAAGCATGATGGTGCCAAGGCCGATCAGACTGAGCATGCAGTAGCCTGCCCAGTCCACGCGAATACCCTTTACCGCAATGAGTATGAGGTCGATTGCGCCAAGAGCCGCAACGACGGTCAGAACAAAACGCTCATAACGCGAGAATATCATCAGCGCCCCCAATCAAACGACATGATCGGCGAAAGAGTTGAAATTCACGTTAAGCGTGCAAACAAAAACGGCGCCTGAAGGCGCCGCTTTCTATTTGATTTCGAGAGCAATCAGGCAACGCTTGCCTTGCCGCTCTTTTCGAAGCGCTTGCGCTCATTCGGGTCGAGATAGAGCTTGCGAAGACGGATCGACTTCGGCGTCACTTCAACCAGCTCGTCGTCCTGAATCCACGACAGCGCGCGTTCCAGCGTCATCTTGATCGGCGGGGTGAGCTTCACAGCTTCATCCTTGCCAGCGGCGCGGATGTTGGTGAGCTTCTTGCCCTTGAGCACGTTGACTTCCAGATCGTTGTCGCGGCTATGGATGCCAATCAGCATGCCCTGATAGACCTTGACGCCAGCGTCGATGATCATCGGGCCGCGATCTTCCAGGTTGAACAGTGCGTAAGCAACAGCTTCACCCTGGTCGTTGGAAATCAAAACGCCGTTGTTACGGCCAGAGATTTCGCCCTTATATGGCTGATAGTCGTGGAACAGACGGTTCATGATCGCCGTGCCGCGCGTATCGGTCAGCAGTTCCGACTGATAGCCGATCAGGCCACGGGTCGGAGCGTAGAACACCATACGAACGCGGTTGCCGCCCGAAGGGCGCAGCTCGACCATTTCGGCCTTGCGCTCAGACATCTTCTGAACAACGGTGCCCGAATATTCTTCATCGACGTCGATGACGACTTCTTCGACCGGCTCAAGCTTTTCGCCGTTTTCGCCGTCTTTCATGACGACGCGTGGACGCGAAACGCCAAGCTCGAAGCCTTCGCGACGCATGTTTTCGATCAGAACTGCAAGCTGCAATTCACCACGACCGGAAACGAAGAACGAATCTTTTTCGTTCGATTCTTCGATCTTGAGCGCAACGTTGCCTTCAGCTTCCTTGAGCAGACGGTCACGAATAACGCGGCTCGTCACCTTGTCGCCTTCGGTGCCCGCATAAGGGCTGTCGTTGACGATGAAGGACATGGTCACGGTTGGCGGGTCGATTGGCTGAGCTGCCAGAGGCTCGCTGACCGAAGGATCGCAGAACGTGTCGGCGACGGTACCTTTGGAAAGACCGGCAATAGCGACGATGTCGCCTGCCTGTGCTTCGTCAATCGGCTGACGCTCGATGCCGCGGAATGCGAGGATCTTGGAAATACGGCCGGTTTCGAGCAGCGAACCGTCCTGACCCAGAACCTTGACGGCCTGGTTAGACTTGATCGAGCCCGAATGAATACGACCGGTGATGATGCGGCCCAGGAACGGGTCAGCTTCGAGGATCGTACCGATCATGCGGAACGGGCCTTCGGCAACCTTTGGCGCCGGAACGTGCTTGAGCACGAGATCGAACAACGGAGCCAGACCTTCGTCCTTCGGACCTTCCGGGTTCAGCGCCATCCAGCCGTTACGGCCAGAGCCGTACAGGATCGGGAAGTCAAGCTGTTCGTCGGTCGCGTCGAGATTGGCGAAAAGGTCGAAGACTTCGTTGATGACTTCTTCATGGCGGCCATCTGGACGGTCAATCTTGTTGATCGCTACGATCGGACGCAGACCAACCTTCAGCGCCTTGCCAACGACGAACTTCGTCTGCGGCATCGGGCCTTCAGCGGCGTCAACGAGAACGATAGCGCCGTCCACCATCGAGAGGATACGCTCAACTTCACCGCCAAAGTCGGCGTGGCCCGGCGTGTCGACGATGTTGATACGGGTATTCTTCCAGACAACCGAGGTCGCCTTGGCGAGAATGGTGATCCCGCGTTCCTTTTCGATGTCGTTGGAATCCATCATGCGTTCTGCGACGCGCTGGTTGTCGCGGAACGAGCCAGACTGCTTCAGGAGTTCATCGACCAGTGTTGTTTTGCCATGATCGACGTGTGCGATAATAGCGATATTACGCAATTCCATATGGAGATCACTTCTATATGAGTTGGGAGCCGCGCCAACAGACCCGCGCGGAAAATCAATGCGGCGCTCTTACAGGTTTTTTTGCGTTTTAGAAAGGGGCAGCGCGACACTGCCCCTTATTTCTCGCGAAAAACCGTTGTTTAGCGGCGTTTTTACACCGTCATTCTGTCAGTTTTTTGTCAGTATCAGCGCCATGTCGGCGCTGGGCGTCACAACAAAGTGCCGGAAAGAATGACGATGGCGACGCTGAAATAGATGACCAGACCCGTCACATCGACCAATGTCGCCACGAAAGGCGCTGACGCGCTGGCCGGATCGAATCCAAGCCGTTTTAGCGCAAAGGGCAGCATTGAACCGGTTAAAGAACCGAACATCACGATACAGACAAGCGCCATGCCAACCGTCAGAGCGACCAGCATCCAGTGTTCGCCATAATCATAAATGCCGATCATCTGCCAGACAGCGATGCGGACAATGCCGATGAAGCCGAGGAAACTGCCGAGAGCGAGGCCCGTAGGCAGTTCGCGCAGCGCAACGCGCCACCAATCCTTGAGCTTCACTTCCTGCAACGCAAGCGCACGGATGATCAGCGAGGTTGCCTGCGAACCGGAATTGCCGCCTGACGACATGATGAGCGGTATGAACAGCGTCAGAACGAGCGCCTTTTCCAGTTCCATTTCGAAATGCTGCATGGCGCTTGCCGTCAGCATTTCGCCCAGAAACAGAACACCCAGCCAGCCAGCGCGCTTCTTCAGCATCTCGCCAAAGCCGATGCGCATATAAGGCTTGTCCAGCGCCTCCATACCACCGAAACGATAGGCGTCTTCACTGGCATCTTCGGTGATGGCGTCGAGCACGTCGTCAACGGTCACAATGCCGATGATATGGCGGCTTTCATCCACGACAGGCACGGCCAGAAGGTCGTGCTTGCGGAACAGACGCGCGACATCTTCGCGGCTGGTAAGCGGCGAAATGGTGATCGGCTCTTCATCGCGGACAATCGACAGAATCGGCTCTTCCGGCTGGCGGATGATCAGGCGGCGCAAGCTGACCACGCCCTCCAGAGCGCGCGTCTTCGGATCGACAACATAGATCGCGTAAACGGTTTCGCGCGTGCGTTCGACCTTGCGAATGTGGTCGAGCGTCTCGGCCACATTCCAGTTCGACGGCACCGCGATGAATTCGGTCGTCATGAGCGAACCGGCCGTATTCGGCGGGTAGCCCATGAGTTTTTTCAGATTGGTCTTGGTTTCCGGGGCCAGAATGGCGAACAGCCGCGCACGGTCACTCTCGTCGAGTTCCTGAAACACGTCCGTCGAGCGGTCGGCTGACATGCCGTCCAAAAGGAGGCTCGCAAGCCCCGGCGCAAGCGCCGCTACAATTTCGGCAGTACGATGCAGTTCCGGCTGATCAAGCAGGCGGATGGCATCTTCATGGGTGAGCTGTCCGAAGACGGAGATTGCGTCATCATCTTCGAGCTCGTTCAATAGCTCAACGGCATCGCCCGTATGCATATCGGCGATACGTGCAGCAATTGCAGCCGCCGGGAGGTCGGCGACATCGAGCACTTCCGGAGAGAAGTTGTTGTCGGTCATAAGCTTGCCTTTCCGTCGATCCGCCGTCAAAGGCAGATCGTGCAAGCTGACCTCAAGCGATCAGTACACGGCTACCTTGACGGCTGACACAATCGACTGTGACTGTCGCTGGGCATAAGAGAATAAAACTCCGGTTGAAGATTGCTGCCGTAAAGAGATTGCGGACAGCCAGCGTGATGTGCGCTTGGTCGCCCCTAAAGTCAAGCCCCACACAGAGGAAGTCGAAAGGTTTTTGCAGGCAAAGCGACAAACGTTGTCATCTCCAGCCTGAACCGTAAAAGCCGGTCGAACACCCTTGCCCGCCCGGCAGTGAGACCTTAAGTCTGGATGATCGAATTCATTTTGATCCGGAGTTACATGATGTCCGACAAGTCCACCTATAATCACGCGCTCACAGACTGGAACGGACCGCTGGGCCTGCCGGATTTCACCGCATTCAAAGACGAGGATTTCGCGCCTGCTTTCGATGCAACGCTTGCATCCGACCTTGCCGAAGTGGAAGCCATCACCCAGGCAACTGGCGAAGCGACGATTGAAAACACGCTGAAAGCCCTGCAGTTAACGGGCAAGGCGCTAGACCACGTGTCGGCCATTTTCTGGATGCGTGCTGGCGCCCATAGCAACGATGCAATTCAGGCGCTGGAGCGCGAAATTGCGCCAAAAATGTCGCGCCATTATTCGCGCATCATGATGGACCCGGCATTGTTCGCCCGCATCGACGCGCTCTACGACAATCGCAACATGCTGAATCTCGACACGGAAACCAAACGCGTTCTGGAAAAGACCTGGAAGGGCTTTGTTCGGTCCGGCGCAAAGCTCGATGATGCGGGCAAGGCTGAACTGGCTGGCATCAACGAAAAGCTGGCCGGTCTTGGCGCGCGCTTCGGCCAGAATGTGCTGAAAGACGAGTCGAGCTGGGCGCTATTCATCACTGATGAAGCCGATCTTGCCGGACTGCCGGATTTTCTGAAAAACGCGATGCAGAGCGCCGCAGCTGAACGCGGCAAGCCGGATGCTTATGCCGTCACGCTGTCGCGCTCCATCGTCGAACCGTTCCTCACCTTCTCGCAAAACCGCGCCTTGCGCGAACAGGCCTTCAATGCCTGGGCGAAGCGTGGCGAAAACGGCAATGAGTCCGATAATCGTGAGATCGTGCGCGAGATGGTCGAACTGCGCGAGCGCAAGGCCCATCTGCTCGGCTACGCCAATTTCGCAGCCTACAAGCTGGATGACACCATGGCCAAAACGCCAAAGGCCGTCATGGACCTGCTGGAACCGGTCTGGGACAAGGCGCGCGCAAAGGCCGCCGAAGAACAGGCCGAGCTTGAGCGCCTGATCGCCGCCGATGGCAGCAATCACAAGGTCGCGCCATGGGACTGGCGTTTTTACGCTGAAAAGCTGCGTGCCGAACGCTTTGCCTTCGATGAGGCCGAATTGAAGCCTTACCTGCAACTGGAAAAGATCATCGAAGCCTGTTTCGATGTCGCCACCCGCCTCTTCGGCGTTCGCTTCGAAGAAAAGAAGGGCATTGCCGCATGGCATCCCGACGTGCGCGTGTTTCAGGTTTTCAACCCGGATGGCAGCGAACGCGGTCTGTTCCTCGGCGATTATTTCGCCCGGACATCGAAGCGTTCCGGCGCGTGGATGAGCGCGCTGCAATCCAGCCACAAGCTCGACGGCGGCCAGAAGCCAATCATCTACAATGTGATGAATTTCGCCAAGCCCAAGGCAGGCGAACCGGCTCTTCTGTCGCTCGACGATGCCCGCACGCTGTTCCACGAGTTCGGCCATGCGCTGCACGGACTTCTGTCGGATGTGACCTGGCCTGCCGTTTCCGGCACCGCCGTATCACGCGACTTCGTGGAACTGCCGTCTCAGCTTTACGAACACTGGCTGACCGTGCCTGCCGTTCTGGAAAAATATGCCGTGCATTACCGCACTGGTGAAGCAATGCCCAAGGCTCTGCTCGATAAGGTTCTGGCAGCGCGTTCGTTCAATGCCGGTTTCAACACGGTTGAGTTCACCGCGTCTGCTCTGGTCGATATGGCTTTCCATACCGGCAATGAGAAAATCGCCGACCCTCTTTCCTTCGAGGCAAAGACGCTCGAAAAGCTGTCCATGCCTGATGCGATCATCATGCGCCACCGCACGCCGCATTTCACGCATGTGTTCTCCGGCGACGGCTACTCCGCCGGTTACTATTCCTACATGTGGTCGGAAGTGCTGGATGCGGATGCGTTCTCGGCCTTCGAGGAAACCGGCGACGTCTTCAATCCGGAACTCGCAGCCAAGCTGAAGCAGCACATCTATGCCGCTGGCGGCAGTCGCGACCCGGAAGACCTGTACAAGGCTTTCCGGGGCAAGATGCCGACACCGGATGCGATGATTGAAAAGCGCGGATTGAACTAAAGAAAAAGGCCGGGAAACCGGCCTTTTTTATTGCATATGGCTGAGAATATTGACCAGCCGCCCATAGGGATCACGGACGAAGAAACGGCGCATGCCCCATTCCTCGTCAGCCGGACCGTATTCGATTGCAAACCCGGCTTTAACGCAACGCTCCAGCGTGGCGTCCACATCGTCCACCTCAATGGAGAGATCGGGCACCGGGGTCCCCGAGCCGCCTTCGGTCGCGAATGCGATCTGCACGCGCGCTTGCGCATCGGCTGCATAGGTAATGATCCAGCCGTGATCCATCACCACATCGAGGCCCAGAACCTCGCCATAGAACCGCTTGGCCGCAGCCGGGTCATCCGTGGCGATATTGGCAACGATGCGGCGGACAGCCATCAGTATTCGCCGAGCTTGATATCCGGCGTATAGTCAACGCCGTCGACTTCCTTCACGACCGGCTGGCCGCACTGCATCACGCCTGTTGCCGCGTTGAAAGCATAAGTCGGCGAGCCATAGAGCTGCCAACCCTTGTTGAGCGCCGCCGTAACACGATGACAAAATGCGGAATCATCCGGTCCGGTGATGAAACGATAGAGCTTCATAGTCAGTCTTCCTTTGTTAAGCGTTCAAGCCCGCTTTAGTTCTTTGTTATCACGCTTTTGCTGGAAATGCTTTCGCGAGCAGCCGTTCGGCCATTTCCAGATGCAGGCGTTCAACCATATGGCCATCGAGTGACACAACGCCCTTATCCGCATTTTCCGGTTGTGCAAACAGCGCCACGACGGCTCGCGCATGCGCTACTTCCTCGTCCGTTGGCGAGAAGGCGCGATTGGCTGCCTCGATCTGGCCTGGATGAATCAGCGTCTTGCCGTCGAAGCCCATCGCGGCACCCTGCAAACACTCGGCTTCGAACCCAACCTGATCGCGGAAATCGTTGAAGACGCCATCAAGCACGGTAAACCCGCCCGCACGTGCCGCGAGAATGATCTGCATCAGCCATGGCACAAGATAAGGACGTCCGGCTTGCGGGCGAACACCGGTTTCGCGCGCAATATCATTCGGGCCGACAACGAAACAGGCGAGCCGCACTGCCGAGCGATGGCCCAGCATGGCAATCTCATCTGCATTGAGAATGCCGCGTGGGGTTTCGATCATCGCCCAAACGCCGACAGATGGATCGGCATCCTTGCGATCAAGCCGGTTCGCTGCATCGATAATGTCCTGAGGGCGCTCGACTTTCGGCAGAAGAATGGCGTCGGCGCCCATGTCAGCCGCCGCTGCCACATCATCCTTGCCCCATGGCGTCTCGCCGGAATTGACACGAATAATCCGCTCGAAGACTGGTTTCGGATGGGCCAAAAAATGCGCAGCCAAAGCCTCGCGCGCGGATTGCTTTGCCTCAGGCGCAACGGAATCTTCCAGATCATAGATCACACAATCGGCTGCGAGCGTCAGCGATTTTTCGAGCGCGCGCGGATTGGCAGCCGGGACAAACAGAACGGAACGACGAGGACGAGCGATTGTTTTCATAGCCGATTTGTGCACGGAACCGCGGCACGGTGCAAGCCTCGGACACCGGTTAAGCATCCCTCCAAAGCAGGGACTTGAAATCCGGGCGCTGCCCGCCTATTTTCCAGCCTTCGGTTGAATGCGCCAGCCGCCCGCAGGTTTCAAGCCACGGTAAAGCATTCAGACTACACGTTCCTGTCCAGTGACGGCAGAAACGGCAATGCGGGCACCCGTTCATGAAAACGCCGCTCACAATCAGGAGCGAAAACAATGACCACAGCTATGACCGCTGGGCACACTACTATTGACTTCAAGCATCAGGCTCGCCGTTTACGGCAAGCTTTGAGCGAGGAAGGTATTACCATCAGCCACGGCAAGGCGCTCGATCTCGTGGCCCGCCAGTCGGGCACGCGTGACTGGAACACACTTGCCGCCACCGGCGGCAAGGCGGAAGCCGCGCCGGTTGCCGTGCAGGACGACACTGCACCCTATCGTGTCGGCCAGCGCACCTCCGGCATGTTTCACACCACGCCCTTCGACGCTCGCATTATCGGCGTTGAGGAAACCATCAAGCCCGATCTGTGGCGGATCACATTGCAGTTCGACCCGGCGATTGATGTTGCCGTTTCCCCGAACATGTCGATGCGCCGCAGACGCTTTACGATTGTTGTCGGCAGCGACGGAAAGTCCCGCCGTTTGACCGGCAGCGAGAGTGGCGGCGTGGTATTGAACGTCCAATAATTGCGGATGCGGCATTTGCAGCGCACGATTCAGAAAGGTTGACGCGCTTTTCCGACAGGATTATGCGCATCAATCAACAGTCGAACCATCTGCACCGCCTTGAAACGGTCTGGATGGTTCGATAAATCCGCCGCAGGTTGCGACCTATTGGGCAGTTTTGGCCTGAAACGTTGACTCTCGGCAATGCTGATGTAAACCAGTTCGCAATATAGCTAATAGCCAACCGACAGGTTCAGGACATGGATAAGTTCACCAAGCTCACCGGCGTCGCCGCTCCCCTGCCGATCGTCAACATCGACACGGATATGATCATTCCGAAGGATTACCTGAAGACGATCAAGCGCACGGGCCTGAGCAAGGGTCTGTTTGCGGAAATGCGCTTCAACGAAGACGGTTCCGAAAACCCTGATTTCGTTCTGAACAAGCCCGGCTATCGCAACGCCCAGATTCTGGTCGCTGGCGATAATTTCGGTTGCGGCTCCTCGCGCGAGCACGCCCCTTGGGCTCTGCTCGATTTCGGCATTCGTTGCGTGATCTCGACCTCTTTCGCCGACATCTTCTACAATAACTGCTTCAAGAACGGCATTCTGCCGATCAAGGTCAGCCAGGAAGATCTCGACAAGCTGATGGACGACGCTTCGCGCGGCGCCAACGCCACCCTCACGGTCGATCTCGACGCAAAGGAAATCCATGGCCCTGACGGCGGCACGATTTCCTTCGACCTCGACGATTTCAAGCGCCACTGCCTGCTCAACGGTCTGGACGATATCGGCCTGACCATGGAAAAGGCGAAGAGCATCGACACGTTCGAAGCCAAGCGCGCCGAACTGCGTCCCTGGGCCTGATGACACACACTGCGTTTTACGCGGCCTTTAAGCCCGGTGGCCTGAGCAATTGAATAGGACACGATTGGCTGGAATGGCCCGAGAAGATCAAAGCGGCGACTGGGCGGGACGTTTCTCGCCCTCGCTGGACGAAGTTGAATCCATCGCGATTGAAGCTCTTGCGCATCTGCCGCAGGAGTTTCGCGCGTTGTGCGGCGACATTGTCATTCAGATCGCCGATTTTCCTGAAGACCAGATTATCGAAGATATGGGGCTGGATACGCCGTTCGACCTGCTCGGCCTTTTTGAAGGTCGTGGCATAGGCGAGCGTTTCAGCTTGCAAACCGGCGAAGGTCCGAACCGCATCACGCTCTATCGGCGCGCCATTCTCGATTACTGGTCCGAAAATGAGGAAACGCTGGGCGATATCATCACCCATGTGCTTATTCACGAGATAGGCCATCACTTCGGCCTGTCGGACGACGACATGGAAGCAATCGAAGCCCAGGCCGAATAACGCTCGGTGGATATCAATTGAAAAAGGCGCCCTCATCGGGCGCCTTTTTGTTTGGCGTCAGGCGACGCTCAAACGCACGTCGATATTGCCGCGCGTGGCATGCGAATAGGGGCAAACGATGTGAGCGGCCTGCACCAGCTCTTCCGCTTTTGCCTTTTCGACACCCGGAAGCGCCACTTCAAGCGCAACATCAAGGCCGAAACCGGTGCCATCTTCGCGCGGACCGATACCGACAGTGGCGGTGACCGTGCTGTCGGCTGCAATGGCAACCTTCTCCTTGGAAGCCACGAACTTCAACGCGCCAAGGAAGCATGCTGCATAACCAGATGCGAAAAGCTGCTCAGGATTGGTGCCCTCGCCGCCCTGACCGCCGAGCTCCTTCGGCGTGTCGAGCACAACACTGAGGCGTCCATCTGCGGTCTTGGCGCTGCCGGTACGTCCGCCGGTTGCTGTCGACTGGGTGGTGTACAGAATAGGCATTCGGTTTCTCCTTCAGTTGAATTCATCTTCAAACACAAGCTATCGAAAATTAAATTGCGCGCAATCTAATTTTGCGAAACCATTTCTCACAATTATGTGATGCACAATGCAATTGCGCATGACTTATGATAAGAAAGCTAAGCGCGAAAACGGCGTTTGAAGGAATTGGCGCATGACACAGGACTCATTTCTCAAACTTTCGAACATGGTCTGCTTTGCGATCTATTCGACCGCGAACGCCCTGACGCGCGCCTACCAGCCAATCCTGAGCGAGCTGGACCTGACCTATCCGCAGTTTCTGGTGATGCTGGTGCTTTGGGAAAAGGACGATCAGACCGTTTCAGAAATTGGCGCGAAGCTCAATCTCGATTCCGGCACCCTGACGCCGCTTCTGAAAAGGCTGGAAACGGCAGGCCGCATCACGCGCCGCCGCGACCCACGGGATGAACGGCAAGTGCGCATCACGCTCACCGAAGAAGGCCTCGAATTGCACAAGGCGGCCGAGACTGTGCCGGATCAGATCTTCTGTGCGCTCGGTCAGCCGGTCGATGACTTGAAGGAGTTGCGCTCCCGTCTGCTCGACATTCGCAGCAATCTGGCCGACAGCGTGGAGCGCTAACAGATCACCCTAAAAGAAAAGCGCCGGTTTCCCGGCGCTTTCGCATTTCACAAGATAGCAGGGCTATCAGGCAGCAAGTGCCTTCGGCTTGATCAGGTCGCGAGCGACGAGCAGCTCTGCGATCTGGATCGTGTTGAGCGCTGCGCCCTTGCGCAGATTGTCCGAGACAATCCACATGGCCAGACCGTTTTCAACCGTGATGTCTTCACGGATACGGCTGATATAGGTCGCGTCTTCGCCAGCGGATTCATATGGCGTGATGTAGCCGCCGTCTTCGCGCTTATCGATAACCTGGCAACCCGGCGCTTCGCGCAGGATTTCACGGGCTTCTTCCGGCGACAGCGGGTTTTCGAATTCGATATTCACAGCTTCCGAGTGACCGATGAAAACCGGAACGCGAACTGCAGTTGCCGTCAGCTTGATCTTCGGATCAAGCATCTTCTTGGTTTCGGCCACCATCTTCCATTCTTCCTTGGTGTAGCCGTCTTCCATGAAGACATCGATATGCGGGATCACGTTGAACGCGATGCGCTTGGTGAACTTCTTCGCCGTGACAGGGTCAGCCACGAAAACAGCGCGCGACTGTTCGAACAGTTCGTCCATGCCTTCCTTGCCCGCGCCGGAAACCGACTGGTAGGTCGAAACGACGACGCGCTTGATCTTGGCAGCGTCATGCAGCGGCTTCAGAGCAACGACGAGCTGCGCGGTCGAGCAGTTCGGGTTGGCAATGATGTTCTTCTTGGTGAAACCCGTGATGGCGTCCGGATTGACCTCCGGCACGATCAGCGGCACGTCCATGTCATAGCGCCAGGCCGACGAATTATCGATGACGACGCAGCCCTGCTTGCCGATCTTTGGCGACCATTCCTGCGAAATCGTGCCGCCAGCCGACATCAGGCAGATGTCCGTATCGGAGAAATCGTAAGTGTCGAGCGCGCGAACCTTCAGCGTCTTGTCGCCATAGGACACTTCCGTACCCTGGCTGCGGCGCGATGCGAGCGCAACAACTTCATCAGCCGGGAAACCGCGTTCTTCGAGAATATTGAGCATTTCGCGCCCGACATTACCGGTGGCGCCGACAACTGCTACCTTGAAACCCATTTTTCGTCTCCTGTCCCTCTCCGCTTCCAGATCCGGAACCCCGCAGGCCACGCGGGTTATCCGTCCCCGGGCCAGACCCGGGGAGAGGGCGAGCAGGCCAAGGGAATCAGACCGTTTTCGTGGTCGTTTTAGTGATGGCCGTGAGTTTTTTGGTAATCGAAGGCATGCGTGCTGCCCCGGCAATGATGCCGGCAGTTCCAGACGAAACTGACGCTACGGTAACGCGATCCACGCGATTTCTCCTTCGTTCGGGATTGCTTTTACGCGCTTTATAAATGGAGTCAATTCTCCACCGCTCCCGCCCTGTATTTTTTTGCGCCGCAAGTAACCATGACCGGCGTCAAGCTGTCGTTTTTGTCTCATACTAAAGACTACTGCCCGAATCTCCTTTTTAGGTTCATCATAATTTGGTGAGGAGAGCGCCCTCTTGTTGGGAGACAAGTTGGCGCATCAGACTGGTTCCATTTGTACGGCGAATGAAGCGCAGTCTTACATTACCCATCATGGGCTCTGTTTGGGAGGACAGATTAATGGCAGTCTCGTCAAGTGCCGACGTCGGCACGCAGAAAATGACGGGCGAAGAACGCAAAGTCATCTTTGCATCGTCGCTTGGTACCGTTTTTGAATGGTACGACTTTTATCTTTACGGAACGCTCGCTTCCTTTATCGGCGCAGCCTTTTTCAACGAATATCCAGAAGCAACGCGCAATATCTTCGTCCTGCTGGCTTTTGCAGCGGGCTTTCTGGTGCGCCCGTTCGGTGCGCTTGTCTTTGGTCGCCTTGGCGATCTCGTCGGACGCAAATATACCTTCCTCGTGACCATCGTCATCATGGGCGCATCGACCTTTCTGGTCGGCCTTCTGCCCGGCTCGTCCACGCTTGGCATTCTGGCTCCGATCATCCTGATCGCGCTGCGTATGCTGCAGGGTCTCGCGCTTGGCGGCGAATATGGCGGTGCGGCCACTTATGTCGCGGAACACGCTCCAAATAATCGTCGCGGCTTCTTCACCTCGTGGATTCAGACCACTGCAACGCTCGGTCTGTTCCTATCGCTGCTGGTCATTCTCGGCATCCAGACGGTCATGAGCAAGGAAGCCTTCGCAGCCTGGGGCTGGCGTATTCCTTTCCTCGTCTCGATCCTTCTGCTGGGCATTTCCGTCTGGATCCGCATGCAGATGAGCGAGTCGCCTGCGTTCAAGCGCATGAAAGAAGAAGGCAAGACCTCGAAGGCGCCGCTTTCCGAAGCTTTCGGCCAGTGGAAAAATGCCAAGATCGCGCTTATCGCGCTGTTCGGCCTCACTGCCGGTCAGGCCGTGGTCTGGTATTGCGGCCAGTTCTATGCGCTGTTCTTCCTTCAGAACGTTCTGAAGGTGGAAAACCAGTCGGCCAACATCATGGTGGCCATCGCCCTTCTGCTCGGCACCGGCGGTTTCGTCTTCTTTGGCTGGCTGTCGGACAAGATCGGTCGCAAGCCGATCATCATGGCCGGTCTGCTTCTGGCTGCCGTGACCTACTTTCCGCTGTTCAAGGCTCTGACCAATGCCGCCAATCCGGCTCTGGCACAGGCTGAACAGACCATCAAGGCAACTGTCACTGCAGCACCTGGCGATTGTAACTTCCAGTTCAACGCCACGGGCACGTCCAAGTTCACCAGCTCCTGCGATGTCGCGACCAGCTTCCTCGCAAAAAGCTCGGTGCCTTATGAGGTCGTGCAGACCGCTGCGGCTGGCACGCCTGCAACCGTCACCATCGGCGATGCAACGATCACGTCCTTCGACGCCATTCAGGCTGGTGCAGGTGCTGCCGCCAAGCAGACTGAACTGGCGCATGGTGTGAACCTCGCTCTCCAGAAGGCTGGTTTCCCGCTGGTGCGCGATCCTGCAAAGGTGCCAGACAGCAAGCTTGACGCCTTCCTGACCGCCAATCCGGAACTTCAGCTCAATGCTGATGCCGTCCGCGCTGGCGACAAGGCAATGGTTCCTGCTGCCGATCTGGTGAAGCAGAAGCTCCTGACCCAGACTGAAGCCGAAGGTCTCGGCGTCAGCGCCGATCAGGCCGTCTACACCATCCCGAATGCAGGTGCATTCAAGATGGTGGCAGACCCAGCCAAGGTGAACTGGGTCATGACGATTGCGATCCTGACCATCCTCGTCATCTATGTGACGATGGTCTATGGTCCGATTGCTGCAATCCTGGTGGAAATGTTCCCGACCCGCATCCGCTACACCGGCATGTCGCTGCCTTATCATATCGGCAACGGTTGGTTCGGCGGTCTGCTTCCGGCTGGTGTATTCGCACTCAGCGCGGCGAAGGGCGACATTTACTATGGTCTCTGGTACCCGATTGTCATCGCTTCCATCACCTTCGTGATCGGCATGATCTTCGTCAAGGAAACCAAAGGCGTCGACCTGCACAAGCTCGACTAGTTCTGCGACATCAACAATGTGAAACGCCGCCCCGAAAGGGCGGCGTTTTCGCGTCTGCATATAGAATTTCAGCGATATTGCGCTTCAATTTCGATCAGTTTCTGTTTGCGCCAGAGACCACCGCCATAACCGGTCAAAGAGCCATCGGCACCGATCACACGATGACACGGGATGATAATGGCGATCTGGTTCGCCCCATTGGCACGCGCAACCGCCCTGACGGCGAGCGGCTTGTCGATAGCCTGCGCAAGCTCGCTATAGCTGCGCGTTTCCCCTGCCCCAATTGTCTGAAGTTCACGCCACACGGCCTGCGTGAAAGCGCTGCCATGTAACACCATCGGCAAGTCGAACGTCGGCGATTTGCCTTCAAAAAAAGCGTTCAGCTGTCGCTCGACCAGATCATGCGTGCCGAAGCGGCCGATGCCGATATCACCGCGGCAGGTAGCATAGAGTTTTTTCAACTCGGCGGAGAGCGCCTTGCGGTCTGCAAATTCCAGCAGATGCAGATTTTTCGCATCGCAAATGGCGATCATCGTACCAAGCGGTGACTTGATCCAATCAGCGCGCAACAGGCCGTCACCACGCAACTTTGCCGGTGGAAGACCGAGAATGCGGGCAAAGGCGCTACGAAACGCTTCCGGCGATTCAAAACCCGCATCGATCTGTGCGTCGATGACCCGGCCTCCGTCGGCCAAAGCCTGAAAGCCATGGCGCAGGCGTTCCTGCCGCGCCATTTCCAGAAATGTCATGCCAAAATGCCGTCGGAAGCTGCGCCGCACTGTGGAGAGGTCAAGCCCCATCCGCGCGACATCGTCCTCGCTCCAGCGGCGTTCGGGATCGGCCTCCAAAGCGTCAAGCAGCCTCTTGATGGAAGGCTCCGCTTCGGCGGCAGGTTGCAGCGGATGACACCTTTTGCAGGCGCGGAAGCCATCCGCCATGCATTCAGCAACGGAAGCGAAAAAGCGGCAGTTTTCCCGGCGCGGTTTCCGCGCAGGGCAAGTCAGGCGGCAAAAAATGCCGGTCGAGACGACACCAACATAGGCCCTGCCCTCATAAGAGACATCGCGGGCCAGCAGCGCGTCGTAGAGTTTGTCTTGGTTTGGGAGCGTGAACAACATGACACGCATTCTTATCCGTCCATCCGCAAATTACAGCCTCAAATCGGGCATCTATTTCCGAAAAGAAAAGCCCGCCGGTATTGTCCAGCGGGCTTTCCAATTAGCATCTTATCGGCTGGTGATTAAGCCGAAAGCGCCTTGAACTTGGCGAGGATCGCATCACCCATTTCGGTGGTGCCAACCTTGGTCGTGCCTTCCGACCAGATGTCAGCCGTGCGGATGCCATCGTCGAGAACACCGGCAATCGCAGCTTCCAGACGATCAGCTTCGGCCACCAGATTGAACGAATAACGCAGGCACATGGCAAGCGAAGCGATCATGGCGATCGGGTTAGCAATGCCCTTGCCAGCGATATCCGGTGCCGAACCGTGTACCGGCTCGTAAAGCGCCTTGCGCTTGCCGGTCTTGGCATCGACTGCGCCAAGCGAAGCCGATGGCAGCATGCCGAGCGAACCGGTCAGCATGGCAGCAACGTCCGACAGCATGTCGCCGAACAGGTTGTCGGTCACGATGACGTCGAACTGCTTCGGCCAGCGAACGAGCTGCATGCCGCCAGCATCGGCCAGCATATGCTCCAGTTCCACATCGGAATGCTTTTCCTTGTGACGTGCCGTAACGACCTGATTCCAGAGCACGCCCGACTTCATCACATTGCGCTTTTCCATCGAGGTGACCTTGTTGCGGCGCGTGCGCGCCAGCTCGAAAGCCACATCGGTGATGCGTTCGATTTCGTAGGTGTCATAAACCTGCGTGTCGATGCCGCGCTTCTGACCATTGCCGAGATCGATGATTTCCTTCGGCTCGCCGAAGTAGACGCCACCGGTCAATTCGCGCAGAATCAGAATGTCGAGGCCTTCGATCACTTCCGGCTTCAGCGAAGAGGAATGTGCGAGCGCCGGGTAGCAGATAGCCGGACGCAAGTTTGCGTAAAGCTGCATGTCCTTACGCAGACGCAGAAGACCAGCTTCCGGGCGCACTTCATAAGGCACGCTATCCCACTTCGGGCCGCCAACAGCGCCAAACAGCGTGGCATCAGCAGCCAGCGCCTTCTCCATATCGGCATCCGAAATCGCCTGACCATGCGCGTCATAAGCGCAGCCGCCAACCAGACCTTCCTCGGTTTCAAAGCCGAGCTTGAGGTCCGAATTGAGGTAAGCGATGATCTTGCGGACTTCCGCCATGGCCTCGGGACCGATGCCATCGCCGGGCAGGAGAAGAAGTTTTCTGGTTGCCATAATGCCAAGCCTCTGTTTTTCAATGCACAATCACGAAAAACCGGGCGTCTTCCGAAATTGTTTTTCAAAGTTCCGGGAGGGTTATAGAGCCCCGTTGCGTGGCAGGCAACAATCAGCAGGCATGAAACTTATGAAAAAGATCAGGGCCTGTGCAGAAATTAAATAACCAACGGGACGGTCAGTCCACCAGCGTCCGTGCTTCGGATGGCAGCATGATCGGAATGCCGCCGCGCACCGGATAGGCAAGCTTTGCCTTACGTGAAATCAGCTCGCTATGCTCTGCGTCATATTCCAGCGGACCTTTGGTCAGCGGGCAGACCAGCAGCTCAAGAAGGCGCACATCAATGCTGCCGGTATCAGTTGTTTCATTCACCATTTCATATCCTCCGGATCATTGCAGGCGCGATCCGTAATCGTCGTCTTTTACTCTCGCCAGCACCATTTCCGTAATGGCGATCAGCGTCGCAGCGCGTGTCTTGAGATCGGGGGCCTCCAGCAGCGCCTGTTTCTCCGCTGGGCCAAAAGGCGACATGATCGACAGCGCATTGACGAGCGTTTCGTTTCCGGCGCGGGCGATGCTCTCCCAGTCGGCTTCCAGATTATGCGCTTCGAGATAATCCCGGAAGGCGCGCAGCAACGCTTCGCGATCAATATCCGCCGTATCGCGCACCTCTTCCAGATCAGTCAGAAACGGCATGATGCGGCACTGGCGATAAGGCTGACGGCAATTGACCTCTTCCTTCACACGGAAGCGACAGATGCCCTGCAACGTGATCAGCAATCGGCCATCGCCGGTCTCCGCATAGGTCGTTATGCGACCGAGGCAGCCAATACTGCTCAGTGGCGGGCGCAGGGTTTCATCCAGTTCATTGACGATCTCGTCGTCGTCTTCATCATCGATTTGCGGCTGGATCATACCGATGATCCGCTTGCCGGCGAGAGCGCTTTCGATCATCGCCAGATAACGCGGCTCGAATATGTTCAACGGAAGCTGGCCGCCGGGCAAAAGCAGTGCACCTTTCAGCGGAAATACTGGAACCAGATCCGGTATGTCGGAACCCGTTCTGTAACGGGCATTACCCACTTGCATTGCAACCTCCTTTGGAATGCTCCGCGCAATTGTCGCGCGCAGCATGCCGACAGTCCTGTTTCCCGCCGCTCGGCTCGCTTACGAAAACAGCAGCGAAGACAGTTTCCGGCGTGCCGAAAGCGTCGCCGGATCCGTATTGCCCCATGCTTCGAAGAACTGGAGCAGCTGCATGCGCGCGCCGTCTTCGTTCCAGCTGCGATCGGCCTTCATGATGGTCAGCAGTTCATTGGCGGCATCTTCGCGACGGCCCTGCGCGTTGCGCACCTGCGCCAGATCGAAACGCGCCTGATAATCCTGCGGATCGGCCTGAAGGCGTTTTTCCAGCGCAACCGGATCACCAATCAGCTTGACCTGATCGGCAAGCGCCACCTTGGCTTCAAGCGCGCGCACCGATGCCACATTCTGCTTATCGGCGGGAATGGTTGCGAGAATTTCGCGTGCCTGCTCCGCATCGCCTGATTCCAGAACACAGGATGCCAGACCGACAATCGCATCGACATTGTCGGGTGCAGCCTGAAGGATCGAATTGAAAATGTCGCCGGCCTGCACGTAATCGCCAGACTCAAGCAGTTCCTGCGCGGCAGTAACCGCCTCGGCAATCGCGTTTTCCTGATCGCTCGGGCCACCGATCTTGGCGATGAATTCCTTCACCTTCGATTCCGGCAATGCGCCCATGAAACCATCGACCGGCTGGCCGTTGACGAAGGCGATAACCGCCGGAATGGACTGAATGCCAAGCTGGCCCGGAATGGACGGATGATCGTCGATGTTCATCTTGACCAGCTTCACCGCGCCGCCCGCTTCCTTGACGGCCTTTTCGATGACCGGCGTGAGCTGCTTGCAGGGTCCGCACCAAGGGGCCCAGAAATCGACCAGAACCGGCTGCTGACGCGATTCGGCCAAAACGTCGGTCTGGAATGCCGCTGTCGTCGTATCCTTGATCAGGTCCGATCCGCCTGCTGGCGCGGAAGCCGAACCGAAAGAAACATTTGCCGTCATCTGGCCGCCCGCATTGGCGTAAGGATTGTTCTGGCTGGTCATGGAATATTCCTCATATCTTCCGGCCCGTTCATGCACCCCGCATCACAGCCGGTGTCGATCTTTCAGTTCGTGCCAATCAATTTGTATCTGTTCCGGCGGATTTCAAGACGCGTAGTCTATACCGTTGCGTCTGCCTTCGCACCTTCTGATACTGCAAGGATACGCGGTTCGTGGCCGGTCGATTTCAGAAAAGTGATAAGGTCTTCGCGGCGGATAGAAGTGGTTGCTTCATTGGTCAGCGGATGCCCGTTGATGACATCATATTTCATCAGATATGCATCGATAATAACCTGAACATTATGATCACGGTCATTGATTGCGCCGAAGACGGTCACCGATCCCGGAATGACGCCCAGATACTCCAGCAGCTTCTCCGGTTTACCGAACGAAACGCGACTTGCAGCACCGATTACCTGATGGATCGATTTCAGATCGACCACGGCATCCTCTTCCACGGTCACGAGGAAGAAATTGTCTTTCTTGTCTTTCAGGTACAGGTTTTTCGTGTGTCCGCCGGGAATTTCGCCACGCAACCCTTGGGAATCTGCAACCGTAAACAAAGGCGGGTGCTCAACGGTCGTCACCTCGATGCCGAGGTTTTGCAGATGATCGAGAAGCTCCTTCGGCGACAAGGCCATGATTCCACCCATTTCTATTCGATATTCAAATTGTTCCGTAAAGGCTTATAGACCAAGCGCCCGATAGCTGTAACCATCCGAATGGAACTTTGGACAATCTCCCAAAATAGACATTTTATTGTAATTTCCCTGTTGCATTCCGAAAAGCCTTAGTCCATATAGCGCCTGCCTGACGAAAACGACTTCCTTCGGAAACGTTTTCAGGTCGAAACTGGCGCGAGCGGGTGTAGCTCAGGGGTAGAGCACAACCTTGCCAAGGTTGGGGTCGAGGGTTCGAATCCCTTCGCCCGCTCCAGTTTCCAGCAGGCACTTTCAAAATCCCGGCTTCGTCCGGGATTTTTGCTTTTCTGGCCCCCTCTTTTTCAAACTGAGTTCAACAATTCGCCAGCGAAACTGAGCTTGCGCTCAGTTGCCGACAAATTCGAACTTGTCTACGTCGACCAGACCTCGATCCGTGATTTTCAGATGCGGAATCACCGGCAGCGCGACAAAAGCCAGCTGCAGGAAGGGTTCTTCGAGAACAGAGCCCAGCTCTTCCGCCGCATGGCGCAGCTTCCGCAGTTCCTCGCGTACCACTTCGTAAGGCTGGTCGCTCATAAGCCCCGCAATCGGCAAAGGCAGCTCGGCCAGCACCTTGCCATCCCGCACAACAACGAAGCCGCCTTCGATTTCGCCAAGACGGTTAGCCGCGACGGCGATATCTTCATCCGATGTGCCGACGACACAGATATTGTGGCTGTCATGGCTGACAGTCGACGCAATAGCTCCTGCTTTCAGCCCGAAACCATGCACGAAACCGGTGGCTATATTGCCGTTCTTGCCGTGACGCTCGACAACCGCGATTTTCACGACATCCTGTTCCAGATCCGGCTCAACGCCCTTCGGCCCGACTTTCAGCTCGAATTCGAGGCTCTCGGTGATGATCTTGCCCGGAATAATACCGATGGCGCGCGTCTTGCCGCTGTTTGAATGCGAACGGAAATTGGCGGCACCGACGCGCTGCGCCTTCACGCTGTTGCGCCCCACTTCGGCAATTGTCTTGCGCTGGGCAAACAGGTCTTCTGAAACCACGCGTCCAGCCGACAAAACGATCTCGGCATGGCAACCTTCCAGACTATCGACAACAACAAGATCGGCGCGCTGCCCCGGCGCCACCAGCCCACGGTCGAACAGGCCAAAAGCACGGGCCGCGGAAACACTGGCCACACGATAGATGGCCAAAGGCGACACGCCACCGGCAATAGCGGTCCGGATCAGATAATCGAGATGGCCCTGATCGGCGATATCCAGCGGATTGCGGTCGTCGGTGCAAAGCGCCAGAAACTGCGCGTGACGCTCGGTGATGATCGGCATCAGCGCCTTGAGATCCTTGGACACAGAGCCTTCGCGGACCAGGACATGCATGCCCTTGCGCATCTTCTCCAGCGCTTCTTCCGCGCTTGTCGCCTCGTGCTCGGTACGGATGCCAACAGAAATGTAACCGTTCAGGTCCTTGCCGCGCAGCAGCGGTGCGTGACCGTCGATGTGTCGTCCCTGAAAAGCCTGAAGCTTGGCCATACATTCCGGGTCCTTGGCCAGAACGCCCGGAAAATTCATGAACTCGGCCAGACCGATCACCTTCGGATGATCCGCAAAGGGCAGAAGATCGCCGATCAGCAGTTCAGCGCCCGCCGTTTCCATATGGGTGGCGGGCACACAGCTCGACAGCTGAACGCGAATGTCCATCACGGTTTCCAGCGCGCTATCCAGGAAGTATTTGATGCCTTCCGCGCCCAGTACATTGGCGATTTCATGCGGGTCGCAGATCACCGTCGTCACGCCTTGCGGCAACACGCAGCGATCGAATTCATGCGGCGTGATATGCGAGGATTCGATATGCAGATGCGTATCGATAAAACCCGGAACAACAATGCGTCCCGTAATGTCGATTTCCTGCTTGCCGGAATAGGTGCCGAACGTGCCGACAATGCGATCGCCACAGATCGCAATATCGCTTTCCACGAGTTCGCCAGTGACCAGATCGAAGAAGCGACCACCTTTCAGCACGATATCGGCAGGCTCGCGGCCCACGCCCTGATCGATCACCCGTTCCAGCATCGCTAACTCCGTTCACACCTGAATCAATTCAAGTAGGTTATCATAATGCAAGATGCGGCGGTAAGGTCGCCCTTCCGCCGCATCTTCGCCAATCATTGCCTGTGTTACCGGCGATATTCGATCATACGGCTGCGGCTCAAAACCAGTTCCAGACGATTATCGTCGAGTTGGTGCAGACATATGCGCCGCGTCCACGGGCCATCGTGCAGCGTAAAAAGCGCCCGACCATTGCCAATGTCTTCCAGCGGCATTGCGCGACGCGTAGGGCCTATACCCCAAATCACATGCCCGTCCTTGATGTCGAAACTGGCGCCATAGGCTGATGCCTGCCAGTGGCCATCCAGTTCTCGTCCGGCAGGCGTCACCGATGCAGGTTTCAGGCGGCATGGAGCATAACCGATTTCGCCTTCCAGCGCCTCGCCCGTCCAGCGCAGCTTGACCGGCGACGACGCGGAGAGCGACGAGAACCAGCCATCGCCGACATTGTACAACGTGTCTTCGGCATCGAGGCTGTTTGCGACGCCATTGCGCATTTCCAGCCATAATGGGCCGGTTTCTGCGACGTAAAGCCCATCGGGAATAGCGCAGCTGGTATCGGGCAGCTGTAAGCCGTACAGAGCAGCCATGCAGTCCCGCGCGATTTTATACGTGTTGGCGTCTTCCCGGTTGGAGACGACAACCATGCCGCTTTTCTCCTGCGGATCGAGCAGAAAATAGCTTTTGTAACCGGGATGCGAACCGCCATGCCCGACAAATGCCTTGCCGTCCACCCCGTTCCAGCGCAGGCCAAGACCATAGCCTGTCGGGCGTCCGTTCGACAGGTTCCGCTCGGCTGATAAACTGGCGAGCAATCCCTTATAGGCCCCCTCACCCTCCAGCAGCGCTTGCGCCCATATGGTCAATGCCATGCCGCTGCCAACCAGAGAGCCAGAAGCGGAGAGGTGTAGCCCAGCAGCGCTCAATTGCCATTTATCGCCCGACTTCCAGTACCCCGGCGCCAATCCCTTGACGGGATCGTTCCAGAGGTCAGGCGTAGCGATCGACAGGCCGAGCGGCACGGAAACTTCAGACTGTATGAAATCGCGAAAGCGGAAACCCTTGCGCTCCAGTGCGGCTTCCACCAGACGATAGCCGGTATTGGAATAGGAGATTTCGCTGCCTGCTTCGAAATTGAGCCGGGTCAGCGATGCGAGAAAATCCAGAAGCTGGTTCGCCTCGGTCTGTGTGTAGACGGAAAGGCCAAGCAGCGTCAGGCATTCGCGCGCATCGGGCAGACCGCCGGTCATGTCCAGCGCCCGGCCGACAGTCACATCGGCCAGCGGGCTTTGCAGCTCGGGCAGATGGTCGCCAAGGCGATCATCAAGGCTGATGACATCGCTATGGCGCAGAACCATGGCGCAGAATAAATGCTTGGTGATTGAGGCATAGCGCACGACCGTATTGGCCGTAAACGGAACACCCGTTGCGAGGCTTTCCAGCCCGCCCGCATAGGCAAATTTGACCCCGTCCAGATCAAAACCGATAATCACGCCGCCGGGCTCGTCTTTCGCCCAGCTTCTCGAATAGACCTTCGCGGCCTGCGAGGCAGCGTTCCAGTCTGCATGCATTGACATAAGATCTCCGTCAGACAGCTCTTGCATTTCAACGCTCTCTGCGTGCGCATTCCCCCGCCGCCGAGCTGTTCCACGATCCAGGATGCCGGATGTATGCTTTTTCAAGAAACATCGGGGGCGGCATTCCAAGCGATTGTGGCCGGATTGCAGATAAAGCGGATTCTCTTGTCCATGCAAGACCGCCAGACAGCGTCACATGCGACACATGTTGCAGAAAACTCGTTTGCAATTTGCTGTCTGCGGGTCCACTACCCCCATGAACTGAACGATCAGCGTGAAGGAAATCTCCCAAGATGGCGACAGAACAACTGATTCCGGTATTCGATGGGCACAATGACGTTCTGCTGCGTTTGTGGTCTTCCAACAAGCCGGCCCCCGAAAAGCGGTTCCTTGAAGGTGAGGACGTCGGACATATTGACCTGCCCCGTGCCCGTAAAGGCGGGTTGGGCGGCGGGCTATGCGCGGTGTATGTTCCATCCCCTGCCCGCGAGCTGGATGCCGATGGTAATCTGCCGACGCCGAGCCAGCCGGACGCCATGAAGGCGACACTGGGCATGGCGGCAATCCTGCAAAATATCGAACGCAAATCGATGGGACAGGTGCGCATCTGCCGGACTGCCGCAGACATTCGCGATGCATTCGCCAAGGGTATCTTCGCTTCCGTCTTTCACATTGAAGGCGTGGAAGCTTTCGATGAAAGCCTCGACGCGCTTTATGTGCTGCATGCGGCGGGCCTGAGAACACTCGGTCCGGTATGGAGCCGCCCCAATATTTTCGCCCATGGCATTCCCTTCCGCTTTCCGTCATCGCCGGATATCGGGCCGGGCCTGACTGATCACGGCAAGGCGCTCATCCGCGCCTGCAATGAATTGAAGGTTATGGTCGATCTTTCCCATATGAATGAAAAAGGGTTCTGGGATATCGCAGCGCTGTCCGATGCACCGCTCGTCGCGTCGCATTCCAACGCCCATGCGCTTTGCCAGCAGAGCCGCAATCTGACCGACCGGCAGCTCGACGCCATTCGTGATACCGGCGGTCTTGTCGGCCTGAATTTCGGCGTCGGCTTCCTGCGCGAGGATGGCAGGCGCGACCCGAATACCGACCTGAATGAACTGGTGCGTCATGCGGATTATATCGTCAACCGCATCGGTATTGATCACCTTGCGCTGGGTTCGGATTTTGACGGCACGACGATCTCGAACAGCCTGCACAGCGCCGCTGATCTTCAGCGCGTGATCGCGACATTCCGTGCGCATGGCTACGACGATGCTTCCATCGTCAAGCTCGCCCATGGAAACTGGATTGACGTGCTTGAACGCACCTGGGGCGAATAAGCAGCTGAACCAATCTACACATCTCAATAGGATATCGAGGAGGCCCTCCAAGGCCTCCTTTTTTTCGTTCAAGACAGCAGCGTCAGTCTCCGATTACTGTTGCCTAACAGTCTCATCATAGGCGTCCTGTCTCAAAGTAATCCACAGTCCTTCACAATTTTTCGCCTAGCTTTCGATTTTTTTCTTTTTTAGAACTACTTTTTTCGAGTTTACTCTGGCATTGGGGAAATCGAAGGTTGATCCTTCCCTAAAAATTGCATTCATATAAGCGCAATAACGATAATGCAGGTTCCGGATTTATCGAGAACAGACTTGGCTGTTCCTGATATTCACGTAACCTCAACTCCGAGGAGGAAACATGCTTACCCGTCTGATCACGACTTCCGCGCTCACAGGCGTTCTTGCTCTTTCCATCGGTTCGCAGGCATTTGCCCAGACCGAATTGTCCTGGTGGCACGGCATGACCGGCGCCAATAACGAAATGATCAATGAACTCACCAAAGAGTTCAATGAAAGCCAGAGCGATTACAAGATCGTTCCGGTCTATAAGGGCAGCTACCCAGAAACGTTGAATGCAGGCATCGCCGCGTTCCGTTCCAAGCAGCCGCCAGCAATTCTTCAGGTCTTCGACGCCGGTAGCGGCGTGATGATGGGCGCAGAAGGTGCCGTGGTTCCGGCAGCCGAAGTGCTGGAAAAGGGCGGCTTCAAGTTCGACAAGTCGCAATATCTGCCGGGTATCGTCGCTTATTATTCCAAGCCGGATGGCACGATGCTGTCCTTCCCGTATAATTCCTCGTCGCCGATCCTCTATTACAACAAGGATGCCTTCAAAAAGGCTGGTCTGGACGAAAATAACCCGCCAAAGACCTGGCCGGAAGTGTTTGAAGCCGCCAAGAAGATCAAGACAAGCGGTGCTGCCCCTTGCGGCTTCACCTCGACCTGGCTGACCTGGATCCAGACCGAAAACTTCGCAGCCTGGAACAACGTTCCTTACGGCACCAACGAAAACGGCCTCGGCGGCACCGATGTGAAGCTGGAAATTAATTCCCCGCTTTACATCCAGCACTTCCAGTCGATTGCCGATCTCGCCAAGGATGGCGCATTCCGCTACGGCGGACGCACCTCGGAAGCAAAGCAGCTCTTCACCTCGGGAGAATGCGCGATGCTGACGGAATCGTCGGGCGGTCTCGGCGATGTGGTCAAATCCGGCATCAATTACGGTATTGGCCAGTTGCCTTATTATGAAGGTCATGGCCCGCAGAACACCATCCCCGGCGGTGCCGCGCTTTGGGTTTTCGCTGGCCTCAGCGACGATCAGTACAAGGGCATTGCGCAGTTCTTCAACTTCCTGTCGCAGACCAAGATTCAGGTCAAGCTGCACGAGAAGTCCGGCTATCTGCCGGTGACGCTAGCCGCTTACGAAGAAACCAAAAAGTCGGATTTCTATGAAAAGAATCCGGGCCGCGAAACGCCGATCCTTCAGATGATGGGCAAGGAGCCGACCGAAAACTCCAAGGGCGTGCGCCTCGTCAACCTGCCGCAGGTGCGTGATATTTTGAACGAAGAGTTCGAAGCCATGCTCGGTGGCAAGCAGGACGCGAAGACCGCGCTCGAAAACGCCGTCAAACGCGGAAACGAAGCGATCGCAGCCGCGCAATAAATTTTAAATCAAGCAATGCCGCCTGCTCATGATCGAGCGGGCGGCTTTGTTTCCTGCAAGGAAATCGCCCGTGCAGAAAGTCACGTTTCCCAACAAGATCTTACCCTATTTCCTGCTGGCGCCGCAGATCGCGTTGACGCTGGTGTTCTTCTTCTGGCCAGCCAGTCAGGCCATTTATCAGTCCTTCATGCGTGAAGACGCATTCGGCCTGAAATCCACTTTCGTGGGACTGGCAAATTTCAGCACGGTTCTTTCGGACCCGAATTATCTGCATTCCTTCAGGGTCACGATTGTCTTCAACGTCCTGACCGCACTTCTCGCTATGGGCGCAGCCCTGTTGCTGGCGACTGCGGCTGACCGTGTCATACGCGGCAAGACCCTTTATCGCACATTGCTGATCTGGCCCTATGCGGTGGCGCCTGCCGTCGCCGGTATGCTCTGGCTTTTCATGTTCAACCCGGCCATGGGCACGCTTGCCTATATCCTGCGTCGCAATGGCGTTGCCTGGGATCCGCTTCTCGACGGCAATCAGGCTATGGGCCTCGTTGTTTTCGCAGCCGCATGGAAACAGATTTCCTACAATTTTCTGTTTTTTGTCGCAGGCTTGCAGGCAATTCCTAAGTCGTTAATCGAAGCGGCTGCCATTGACGGCGCGCGCGGTGCGCGGCGCTTCTGGACCATCGTGTTTCCGTTACTGGCCCCCACCTCGTTCTTCCTGCTGGTGGTCAACACGACCTATGCGTTCTTCGACACATTCGGCATCATCCACGCCGTCACCGGGGGCGGGCCTGCCAAGGCCACGGAAACACTGGTCTACAAGGTTTACAATGACGGCTTCGTCAATCTGAACCTCGGCTCGTCGTCTGCCCAGTCGGTCATCCTGATGGCCATCGTCATCGCCCTGACTGCCTTCCAGTTCCGCTTCGTTGAGAAGCGCGTGCATTATTCGTGAGCGAGGCGGCCATGATCGAAAAACGCCCCATCTCCAATCTGATCGGCCATCTGATCCTGATCCTCGGGATCATCATCGTCGCCTTTCCGATTTATTACACCTTCGTCGCCTCGACGATGAGTTCTTCGGAAATCATCCGTCCGCCAATATCGCTCCTGCCCGGCAATCACCTTGTCGAGAACTATAACGAAGCCATATTCGGCGGCGTGGAGCGCGTTGTCGGCGTCAGCCTTGAAAGGCTGCTGTGGAACTCGTTCGTCGTCGCGATGGCGATTGCCATCGGCAAGATCATCATCTCGTTCATGTCGGCTTTTGCGATTGTCTTCTTCCGCTTTCCGCTGCGCATGTTCTTCTTCTGGATGATCTTTGTGACGCTGATGCTGCCGGTCGAAGTGCGCATTTTGCCAACCTACAAGGTTATCGTCGATCTTGGTCTGATCGATACCTATGCGGGGCTGACGCTGCCCCTGATGGCATCGGCGACAGCGACATTCCTGTTCCGGCAGTTCTTCCTCACCATTCCGGGAGAACTGGTCGAAGCCGCACGTATCGACAATGCAGGACCGTTCCGCTTCATGCGCGACATCCTCTTGCCGCTATCGAAGACGAATATCGCGGCGCTCTTCGTCATTCTCTTCATTTACGGATGGACCCAGTATCTCTGGCCTCTGCTCGTTACCAATGACGCGAAAATGAACACCATCATCATCGGCCTGCGCCGCATGGTCGATTGGGCCGACGCTTCCACCCCGTGGAACTATGTCATGGTAACGGCAATTCTGGCCATCATCCCGCCGATCCTCGTTGTCGTGCTAATGCAGCGCTGGTTCGTCAAAGGCCTCGTGGAAACGGAAAAATAATGAGCAAGATCGTTCTTGATAATGTCCGCAAGAGCTATGGCGGCGGTATTGAAGTCATCAAAGGCGTTTCACTGGATATTCAGGATGGCGAATTCGTCGTTCTCGTCGGCCCATCAGGCTGCGGCAAGTCCACGCTTCTGCGCATGATCGCCGGTCTGGAAGGCATCACCGGCGGCACGATTGCCATTGGCGACCGTGTGGTCAACGATGTCGAGCCCGCCGAGCGCGACATCGCCATGGTGTTCCAGAACTATGCGCTCTACCCGCATATGACAGTTCGCGACAACCTCGCTTATGGTTTGAAAAACCGCAAAACACCGAAAGACGAGATCGAACGCCGTATCGGCAAGGCCGCCAAGGCGCTGGAGATCGAACAATTCCTCGACCGTAAGCCGCGCCAGCTTTCGGGCGGACAGCGCCAGCGCGTCGCCATGGGTCGCGCTATTGTGCGTGAACCGGCGGCATTCCTCTTCGATGAACCGCTTTCCAATCTCGATGCCAAGCTACGCGTGCAGATGCGCGTCGAGATCAAGCGTTTGCAGCGTTCGCTCGGCACAACCAGTGTCTATGTGACCCACGACCAGATGGAAGCGATGACCATGGCTGATCGTCTCGTGGTGCTGAATGCCGGGAATATCGAGCAGGTCGGCACGCCTATCGAGCTTTACGAAAAGCCTGCCTCGACCTTCGTTGCGACCTTCATTGGCTCTCCGTCGATGAACCTGCTGGAAGGCGGCGCAAGCACAGTCTGGCAGCCGGGGAGCGCCATCAACGCCCCGTCTGGCAAGTTTACGCTGGGTGTGCGTCCGGAAGACATGCGCATTCTTGAAGCCGGGGAACCGGCAGCCGACGGTTTCAATGCCGATGTACGCATCGACGCGATTGAGCTGGTCGGCGCGGAAAGCTTCATCCATGGCTCGCTAACCGATGGCAAGCCGCTGGTTTTCCGCGTGGCCGGTCGTTCCAGCCACACAATCGATGAAGTCGTGAAGGTTGGCGCTTCGGTGGAGAACGTGCATCTTTTCGACGCGGATGGCCGCCGTATCGGCGACTGATTGAAACAGCCTTGCGCTCTACAACTAGAGCGCAAGGCACTCTCGCTTTTGCAGCGCGCATCATTCACGGCGCCCGAATAATCAATTTCCGTTTGAAATTTTATGCGTTACACAGAAAAGGAATAATTTTCTCATTTCTGGGAACGCGTACTGAATGACTCATCAACAAATACTATCCTTCGCTGTGATCGTACTTATGATGGGGGCATTTATCTGGGGCAAGTTTCGATACGACATTGTGGCGCTTTGCGCACTTTTGCTCGGCATCGCGGTTGGTGTTGTTCCCTTCGATAAAGCGTTTACTGGCTTCAGCGACGACATTGTCATCATCGTTGGCAGCGCACTGGTGGTCAGTGCGGGCGTCGCGCGTTCCGGCTTGATGCAGCTTGCAGTCCAGCGGTTTCTGCCGGAAATGAACAGCGTTCGATTGCAGCTCGCTGTCCTGGTCGCCATCGTGACGGTCCTTTCCGCCTTCGTGAAAAATGTCGGTGCGCTGGCGATCATGATCCCGGTCGCCTTTCAGTTTGCCCGCCGCTCCAATGTTTCGCCCTCGACATTCCTGATGCCGATGGCCTTCGGCGCGTTGCTCGGCGGATTGATGACGCAGGTTGGCACCTCGCCCAATATCGTTGTTTCGCGCATTCGTGGCGAAATGGTCGGTGAACCATTCACCATGTTCGACTTCACGCCCGTTGGCGCAGTTCTTGCCGCGGTCGGTCTTGTCTATCTCGTTTGCTTCTACTGGCTGGTGCCACAGCGCACGCGTGAAAATGTTTCTCTCGACGAAGCCATCAAGATCAAGAACTACGCTTCGGAAGCGCGCGTTTCAAAATCCTCTCCGCTGGTTGGCAAACAAATATCCGAACTTATCCGCCCTGCCGAAGGCGAGGCCATGGTCACGGCCATTATCCGCAAGGAAGGGCGCATCACGCCCCTGCCCGACACGGTGCTTGCCGAGGACGATATCGTGATGCTGGAAGGCGACCCGAAAGCGCTCGATACAGTTGTCAGCGCCGGAAAGCTGACCCTGTCCGAAAATCGCGACCCGAAAGACACGAGCGGCTCGACCGACATTGAGGTGGTAGAGGCGGTTATCGGCAAAAACTCGCATCTTGTCGATCTGTCGGCGCAGCGGCTGGAGCTTTATGCGCGCTATGACGTCAATCTTCTCGCCGTCAGCCGCCCGGGCGAGCGCATTACCGAGCGTTTGAGCGAAGTGCGCCTACGGTTCGGCGATGTGCTGGTGCTTCAGGGCAGACAAGCCAGCCTATCGACCTTCCTGCCTGAATTCGAGCTTCTGCCTTTGGCGCGACGCAAGCTGATGCTCGGCAATGTCCGCAAGAGCCTCATCCCGCTGGCAATTCTGATTGTTGCCATTGGCGCGACGGCTTTGAGCATCGTACCGGTTGCCGTTGCGTTTTTCGCAGCCGCAGTTGCGATGCTGCTTTTCAAGGTCATCCCGCTCAACGAAGTTTATGACGAGATTGACGGACCTATTCTGGTGATGCTGGCGGCTCTGATACCGGTCTCGGACGCGCTCAGAACCACAGGCGGCACAGATCTGATCGCCGAAGCGCTCGCCACTATAGGCCACCAGCTGCCGCCCGCCGGCGCGCTGGCGCTGATCCTTGTGGCTGCAATGATGGTCACGCCGTTTCTCAATAATGCCGCCACGGTTCTGGTCATGGCGCCCATTGCGACCAGCTTTGCCTCCGGCCTTGGTTTCAAGCCGGAAGCTTTTTTGATGGCCGTGGCCATCGGCGCGGGGTGTGATTTCCTCACCCCTATCGGCCACCAGTGCAACACACTGGTCATGGGACCGGGCGGTTACAAATTCAGCGACTATCCGCGCCTTGGACTGCCGCTCTCCATCATCATCGCTATCGTGACAGTGCCGACACTGATGTTCTTCTGGCCGCTTAACTAGAGTTTCTGGGCGCGGATCCAGGCGAGGCTTTCCGCCACGATCTTCTCCACCGGGTCGGCTACATCAGCGCGGAAAACAAGCGGCTCACCCACCGGGCTTTCCAGCGTTGCAATCTGGCTTTCGAGCATGGCGACCGGCATGAAATGGCCTGTACGGTGACCCATATGCTCATGGAGAACTTCGAAAGTGCCGTCGAGAAAAATGATCATAACCGGCGCTCCGGCAGCGGCGCGCAAACGGTCACGATAGACTGCTTTCAGCGCCGAACAGGAAACGACGATGCCATCATTTGCTGCGGCAAGGTGTTCGCCAATCTTGTCCAGCCAAGGCCAGCGATCTTCGTCCTGAAGCGGGATACCTGCCGACATTTTATCGACATTGGCCTTTGGGTGTAGCGAATCCCCTTCCAGAAAGGGCAACTGCAATTCGGCAGCAATCTTCTCGCCGACAGTGGACTTTCCGGACCCCGAAACGCCCATAACAATCATACGCAGCATCAATATCCTCACAGGCTTGCCGACGCGCTGGCATCGGCGTGCGAAGTCAAACAATCTTCGCAAAAACAAAACGGATCACGCAACACGAGCGATGTGCGGCGTAACCCGTCGACCTGTCAAGCTTCCGTGGAAAATAATCCGCCTTGGCGCAAAGGCTCTTAGTTCAGCGGGATCGCGTTGCCATCTTTCTGGGACTGATAGGCACCGGACATTGCATCATATTTGGCGCGAATGGCATCAAGGCGCTTTTCAAGCCGCGACCGATCCGGCTCCGGCAAGGCTGCAACCAACTTGGGCAGGGAATGGCTATGCCAGAAGGCATTGTCGCGATTATAGCCGCCCGGTTCAAGCGTGAAGACTTCTTTCAGAATTTTCAGATCGTGCGGGATGGAAAATGCATCGCGCGAATCTTCATGGCTGAACAGATAATAGAAATTGTCGAAGCCGCTCCAGGTGATAGCCGAGAGGCACATCGAGCATGGCTCATGGGTTGAAAAGAACACCATATCCCTGGTGTTCGGTCTGCCCTTTTCAGGCATTTCATAAAAGCGCTTCAGCGTGTGTACTTCACCATGCCAAAGCGGATTTTCCGTCTCATTGTTGGTTTCGGCCAGAACAAGCGAAAGATCGGACTTTTGCAGCAGGGCTGCGCCGAAAATCTTGTTGCCAGCGGCAACGCCTTTTTCCGTCAGCGGGATGATATTGTTCTCAAGGACTTCAATCAGTCGCTCCAGAAGCTTCAGATCATTCGACTGCAAAGGCTCTCTCCTCATCTACCATCGAGAAATGCGCCGGGCGCGAACGCCCGGCGTTACAAGACTATTCTGCGAAGAACGCGAAGCGGATCACAAACAGGGCGGCGACCAGCCAGGTTGCAAGATGAACCTCGCGTGCCTTGCCGGTGAAGGCCTTGAGCACGACATAGCTGATGAAGCCGAAGGCAAGACCGTTAGCAATCGAATAGGTCAGCGGAATAGCCAGTGCGGTAAGCGCAGCTGGCGTTGCTTCCGTAATGTCCTGCCAATCGATTTCGGTCAGTTCGCGCATCATGAGGCAAGCCACATAGATCAGCGCAGGTGCGGTTGCGTAAGCAGGGACCGAACCGGCGAGCGGCGAAATGAACAGGGCAGCCAGGAACAGCAGCGCCACGACCAGAGCCGTAAGACCGGTACGACCACCTGCCTGAACGCCAGAAGCGCTTTCGACATAAGCCGTCGTGGACGAGGTGCCCAGCAGCGAGCCGCCGAGAATGGCCGTGCTGTCGGCAAAGAGCGCGCGACCGAGGCGGTTCGGCTTGCCCGGTTCGATCAGGCCGCCACGCTTGGCGACGCCGATCAGCGTACCCGTAGCGTCGAACACTTCCACCAGCACGAAGACAAGGATCACGTGCAGAATGCCGGTATGGAGCGCGCCCATAACATCAAGCTGCAGAAAGGTTGGCGCAAGGCTTGGCGGTGCGGAGAACACGCCATTGAACTGGCTGATGCCGAGCGCAATCGACGCAATCGTAATAACCAGAATGCCGATCAGGATCGAACCGCGAACCTTGAGCGCATCCAGAACAGCGATGATGAAGAAACCGGCGATAGCAAGCAGCGTACCGGCTTTGGTCAGATCGCCAAGGCCAACGAGCGTTGCTTCATTGCCAACCACGACGCCTGCGGTTTTCAAGCCGATGAGCGCCAGGAACATACCGATACCGGCTGCAATCGCGCTTCGAAGCGAATGCGGAATGCCTTCCACCAGCCAGCGGCGGATACCCGTTACCGTCAGAAGAAGGAAGATGACGCCGGAAATGAAAACCGCACCGAGCGCCTGCTGCCAGCTGAAGCCCATGGCTCCAACGACCGTGAACGCGAAGAACGCGTTGAGGCCCATGCCGGGCGCCATGCCGATCGGCCAGTTGGCGACAAGCGCCATGATGATCGAACCGAGCGCGGCGGCGAGACAGGTCGCCACGAAAACCGCGCTTTTATCCATGCCCGTGGTGGACAGGATATCCGGGTTGACGAAGATGATGTAGGACATCGTCAGGAAGGTCGTCACGCCGGCGATGATTTCCGTCCGCGCGTTGGTGCCGTGTTCCTGTAACTTGAACAGCTTTTCGAGCATCGTTCCTCCGAGGCAAGTAGGCCCGTTTCTCGGGTGCCCACGCCAATTCCGCCACGGACAGATTTGCTGCGCCGCCACGGAATACAGAATGGAGCAAACCCTGTGGGATTGCCAAAATGTTAGACGCCGCCGCATTTTGCACGGACGGACTGGTTCCCCTTACACCTCATTGCAGACAAAGCACAGTTCCCTACCGCGATCCGTACACAATTCTGCCTTGAGAATGCCTATTTATTGACTTGATGGAGTGTGGACTGACTTGCGCGCCGACGCCAGTTCCCCATTTGTCGGGAAATATTTGAAAGTGCTTCAAAAAAAGCGCCCACCTCGGCGGCGGACGCAGTTTTCAACCCATTGATTAGAAAACGCTTTTCAGCAATAGCGCGGTCGCATACAGACCAAGCGCAAAGAATGTGTGCGCAACAAGGTTCATAATACGGACATGCTGCGCATTCGGCAGACGGGATGCTGCCCACCCGATTCCAAGTCCTGGCTGCAACAAAAACCAGCCAGCCGCGACGGTGAGTATGCCAAAGATCCAGGCCGGAAGAAAGACGGGGTTCTCGAACCACGCCGCCCCGCCATAAAATGCAAAAATCACGCCGTAGAGAATGCCGACGACATAATGGCCGATCCAGCCAAGCGCGACTTCGTGCCGGTAGGGTGTGGCCTTGCCGATGTCATCGTGGAAAATCTGACCTTCGCGCAGATGCCAGAACCAGCGACCAACCCGTCCCCAGTTCGGAAGCGACTGTCCCGGCATGGCAGCCAGTACGATTGCCCAAATATCCATCACGACTGTTGCGCCGATCCCAATCAGGATACCACGCCAAAAAAGGTCCATCATCTTGCGAGCCCCATCGTCTTGCGAGCTTTAATGTCATCGGGCGATCAGTTAGCAATCTGATCGCCCGATGCGCAAGGATGCCAGTCTCAGTATAGTTATTTTCACACAATATTACGGCAAAGCCGCTGTAATAATCGCTTGAATAGTCATTGGTGGGAAAAGAATGTGATGATGAAGAACACCCGAGATCGGAACATCTCGATCGTGGTGCGCCCTTCATCATCAGCCCCCGCGAGATTGAGTATATGAGGGGCCGCATAATAAACAATTCGAAGTTGTCTCATATCGAGATCATAAATGTCCCATATGCGATTTTACCCCTAATAAAAGGGGTGAAAGAAGACCAGACGACAATCCGCGCGCTCGACATGTCTGTCGCTCGTCCAAGAATATTTATTTCGATCGGTGTTGGAAAACTTTGCCAGCGAGAAAGCGCTGAACGTACCAGAAAAATCTAAAATACTGTTTTCGGTATAGCTAAAAAAGCAAAAGCGCCGGGACTGGAGACCGACGCTTTGTCACTTTATTTCGATTGTACTTGACGGGCGGCCCTTGGAAAGACGCTCCATACGCACTTATCGACCGAATACGGCGCTCTGGATCTGCGAACGCGAAACACCGATGTCGGCAAGAAGATGGTCGTCCATTGCACCGAGTTCACGAACTGCACGGCGACGGGATACATACTGTTGGAATTTCTGACGAATGTTCATTTGCTCTCTCCTCGTTTGGATGATGTTCAAATAGGCGTTTGTCTAAATTTCCACCACGGATATGATTGCAAATGAGGCATGCGTTTTCGCGAGGGCTCGAAGCCTTGAAAAAGGCGAAATCGCTCCTCTCAATTTATACTGGCGCGAGGTCGATTTTTACTAAAATGTCTTTTGCCAAAGCGCCTCCAATCGATTAGATCGGGAAAGAGCCTCCTCCCCCTCTTTCGGCCTCCACGCTTTCGGACCCGTTTTTACGGACATTGCCATGCTTTACGGAATTTTCCTCGCGTTTGCTTCCTACGCCGCATTCGCCGTCAGCGATGCCTGCGTCAAGTTCATTGACGGCTCGCTGTCTCCTTATGAAACTGCCTTTTTCGGCGCTGTACTTGGCCTGCTTGCCGTCCCCTTCACCAAAAAAGCCGGCGACAACTGGCTCGATATGTTTCGAACCACAAATGTGAAGATGTGGCTTCTGCGCACGGTCACGGCGACCATGGGTGTCGTGGGCAGCGTTACGGCATTCACGCATCTTTCCATGGCCGAAGCCTTCGCGCTGATTTTCCTGCTTCCGGCCTTCGTCACCATATTGTCGGTCGTTTTCCTCAAGGAGCAGGTCGGCTGGCGACGTTGGCTGGCAGTTGCCATCGGCTTTGCTGGTGTCCTGGTGGTGCTGCGCCCCGGTTTCCGTGAATTGTCCATCGGCCACCTCGGTGCCCTCGCCGGCGGCATGGGCGGTGCAGTCGGCATCATCATTTTCCGCGTGATGGGAAAAAGCGAAAAACGCATCTCGCTTTATACAAGCGGCCTTGTCGGCCCCATTGTCATTTGCGGCGCATTGATGCTGCCCACCTATCAGGCTCCTGACACAATGCAGTGGGTTTATCTTGCCGGATATGGCCTTCTCGCAGCACTCGCCAATATCCTTCTAATGCTGGCGGCCAATCACGCTCCCGCCAGTGCAATTGCCTCGCCGCAATATAGCCAGATGATCTGGGCGATCCTGTTTGGCTATTTCGTCTTCCATGATCATATCGACATGGCGATGCTGATCGGTATCGTGCTGATCGTCATCTCCGGCTTGTTCACATTCATTCGTGAACGTCAGCGTGGGGTGGAAGGTCCACCCGCCTTGGCGACCTCCGATCCGACCGCGGCTCTGGTGGAAGAAAACCCAACGCAGTAGCGATTTAGCAGCCGACACTGTTGGCTCCCATCATGGCAAGTTTGAATATCGGCTTGCCATGATGTAAAAACATGATAGTTATCCTCATATTAAATGGGGATATACCTGCCTGTTCCTACCTGCGGGATACCCTTTTGATCTTCCCGAAAGGACGGTTCCGAGGTTGAGCTTCTGGCATTCCATGACCTGGCACGCAGAAGGCATTCGGGTGGTCGCACCTGTCAAATGGCGCGTGTTCGACGGTCTGGTCAGCGCGTTTTGGGAAGCAGAGAGCCAGACCGGCGCGACCGGCTATTTTCTGTCAGACGATCCGCGCATCATGATCTTTTTCAATGATGTGTCGTCGAACATCAGCATATCCAACACGCAAAGCACGCTGAAACAGCATTTTCGTCCGATGATGCGTGCGATCTATCTGCCCGCAGGACTGCCGCTTTGGACGAAGACAGTTTCAATGCATCGCTTCTCGCATCTGAACCTGCATTTTCACAAAGACCGGCTGCTCAAATTCCTGACACCGGCGGTCGGCACGTCTGCGGCAATGGCGGCGTTGCGAAGTCCTGCAGAAATTCAGGATATCGGGGCTGTCGAAACACTGGCCAGATTGCTGGTGGATGAGACCTCCAACCCTTCGAAACATGCGCTTTTCGCGGAAAGCCTTGTTGGCAGCATTCTGGCCAGTCTCCTCGATATTTCGGGAGACGAGAACAGCCAGGGTTATGGCCGTTTGACCCAAGCACAGATGAACAAGCTTCATGCCCGTTTCAATGCATGCAGCGACGGGCGGCTCAGCGTTGCCGAAATGGCCGCAACTGTGGGCCTCTCTGAAAGCTGGTTTTCCAACGTCTTCAAGCAGACGACCGGAAAGACCCCGCTGCAATGGCAGCTCGGCAAACGCATTGATCTGGCGCGAGATCTATTGATCGGCAACGGCGAAGTGACAGTCGCAGGCGTTGCCGCCCAACTTGGCTTTACCGATCAGGCGCATCTCACCAAGGCTTTTCGACAAATTGTCGGCGAAACACCTGCCGCATGGCGTCGTTTACAGCAGCGCCAGTCTGACTAAAACCATATCAGCGCTGTGAAAAGCCCCACCCGAATATCACCGGATGGGGCCTGATTTTTACCACGTCTGACGCAGCGTTGCCGTGATCTCGCGGCCCGGATTATAGAAGTAGGCACCGGAACCGCCATTGGCGACATGCTTCTCATCGAACAGGTTGCTCGCATTCACCTGAAGCGTGGTGTTTTCCTTGATATTGTAGCTGAACGACGCATCAACCACGACACTGGACTCGCCCATGCCGATTTTTGGTGTCGGGTTGTTCGCATTGCCCAGATAATACGAGCTGATGTAACGCGCGCCCACACCGAAGGTCATGTCGCCTCGCGCACCTTCGCCTTCCAGCGTATAGGTGCCCCAGATGGACGCCATGTGTTTTGGAACCATGGCGAGACGATTGCCGTCGTAAACACCGCCCGGCTCTTCGATCTTGGAGTCGATATAGCTATAGGCCGCGATCACGTTGATGTTGCGCGCGACTTCCGCCTTCGCTTCAAGATCGACACCGCGATGCCGCACTTTCTCGACACTGGAAGGCAGATAGGTCACGCTGTCATAGACGGTGAAGTTTTCCTTCGTCAGATCGTAGATTGCAGCGCTGAACAATGCCGGGAAAGCATCCGGCTGATATTTAACACCGATTTCATACTGCTTGCCGGTCGTGGGTTCGACACCGACATCGGCCGGGGCGACGGATTCCGCATAGCTGGCATAGGTCGCGAGTTCATCGGTTATGCGGTATGTCAGACCGAAGCGCTTGCTGAAATCGCTGTGATCACCTTTATCGGTAACGCTTGTGAGCCGATTTTCTTCGGTGAGGTCCAGCCAGTCATTGCGCAGTCCCACAGAGAAGATCAGCTTGTCGTACAGGACAACATCCTGCTGGAGATAAAGGCCTGTGGTCTTCTGCTTGTTTCGCTTGCTCGTATAGGGCGCGGTGGAAAGCGGGCCGCCGGTATAAACGGGGTTTGTCCAGTCTATGCCGGGTGCCGCGCCCCACGACGTCGCGTTGGTCGACTTGTAATTATTATACTCAAGGCCAACCAGTGTGCGGGTTTCGACATTGTCGAAATTGGCCTCATAGAGAAAATGTGAATCGATGATGAATTGCTCGTTGGAGCTTTCATTGCCGAAGAAATAGCGATCCGCGATTGTCGAACCATTTGTCGGCGTTCCACCGATATAGGCATAGCCGAAATCGCTGTCCGTCTTGCTGTAGCGTGCATTGGAGCTGAAGCTCAGACCGTTACCGAAGTCATGATCGAACATGGCGCTGAGCGCATTGCGCTTCGTGCCACGGAAATTATAATCCGGCTCGCCAAAAAAGCGGCTTCGGCTGAAATCCGTGCCAATGGGGTGACCGCCACTGCCAGGCGTGCCGTTCTTGTAAAGATGATCGTAAACTACGGTCAGGCTGGTTGCTGCATCGGGCCGCCAGGTCAGCCCACCCATGACGAATTTATCGTCATTGCGCGAATAGTCATATTCGGCATTGGCATCCTGAAACTTGCCGGTGAAGCGATAGGAAAGCGTGTCGTCCTTGGTGATGTTGTCGCCAAAATCGACGCCGACTTCCTTGTGCTCGTAGGAACCGCCCGTGATATAGGCTTCCCCGAAGCGTTCGCTTTTGGGGCGCTTGGTGACATAGTTCACCGCACCGCCGGGCTGTGCAACGCCGAAGCCTGACGAGTTCGAACCTTTCAGAACTTCCACACGCTCATAGGCGAATGGTTCTTCGCGGATGCCGCCAAAAGGTGAGCCGACCACCAGTCCATCGCGGTAAGTGTAAGCGTCGAAACCACGAATCTTGAAATAGTCGAAGCGATCGTCAGAACCGTAAAAGTCTGTGTTGACGCCAGATGTATATTGCAACACCTGCTCGACAGTCTGCGCGTTGCGGTCCTGAATCTCCTTCGCCGTGATCACCGAAACCGAGGCTGGCGTATCGAGGATTTCAGCCGGAATCTTGCCGCCGATTGTCGTTTTACGTGCAACGATGGACCTGGAATCGTCGTCGCTTCCGCCCGCGCCGTCGACGGTAATGGTCTGGAGAACAGTCGTAGAACCAGACGTCTCCGCCGCATCCTGAGCGGAAGCAACGCCTGGCATGATGAGCGCCAGCGCCGTGCAGCCCAACAAGGCGGCATTGCGGTAACGGATTCTGGTTTGCCTGCTGTTATCAAGTGTCTTTGCGATGTTCATGCTCACGTTCCAGAATCCGGTTATGCGATGATTGTCGACAGCCAAAGCCGACAGCGATGCTTAGATTTTGGGATGTTGTCAGAAGCTCTGTTGGCTGAACCGTTAAAGCGTCCCCGCTCAACCAACCTGGAATCTGCACCTCAATACCCTCGAAATCGCATTAACTTGAGAGCAGTTGTCCAGTATTGTAGAAATCTGCTTTTTTGTAAAAAGCCACGGATATTTCATACAGCTCAGGCCAAGCCCCCGGCATCGCACTTGACTGCGTATATTTAACCTGAGAGTGAAAGGCCACTTTTAAAGCACCTAAAAGCAAGGAGAATGCGCCCTATGTCGTGGTTCATTCGTTCGCCGCTGATGTTCGTCGCATCGATGCTGTTTGCAATGGGCGTGGCATTAGCCGCAACAGGCTCAGCATCCGCCGACGAAAGCCAGACCTATCCCATTGTGATCAAACATGCTTTCGGCACGACGACCATTTCGAAAAAGCCGAAACGGATAGCGACCGTCGCCTGGGCGAACCATGAAGTGCCACTGGCTTTAGGCGTGGTGCCGGTTGGTTTTGCCGCCGCAAATTTCGGCGATGACAATGGCGATGGTCTATTGCCATGGGTTGACGAACGGCTGAAAGAGCTGGGCGCGGAAAAGCCAGTCCTGTTCGATGAGGGCGACGGGATCGACTTCGAAGCCGTGGCGGAAACCAAGCCTGATGTCATCCTCGCTTCCTATTCCGGCCTGAGCCAGTCGGATTACGATACGCTGAGCCAGATTGCGCCCGTCGTGGCCTATCCGGAAGCACCATGGTCCACAGACTGGCGCGACATGATCCGCCTTAACAGTGCAGGCATGGGCATGGCTGCCGAGGGTGAAGCGCTGATCAAGAAAATCGACGGTGAAATTGCCGATGCTGTGGCCGCCTATCCGCATTTGAAGGGCAAGTCGGCAATGTTCGTCACCCATCTCGACGCAACGAACCTCAGCACGATCAACTTCTATACGACGAACGATACGCGGGTGCGGTTCTTCAACGATCTCGGCTTGAAATCCCCCAAAAGCGTTGTCGATGCATCCAAGCCCGGCCAGTTTTCCGGCTCGATCAGCGCCGAACATATCGATGCGTTCGACGATGTGGACATCGTCGTCACCTATGGCAGTCAAGAACTATACAACGCCATGAAGAGCAATCCGCTGATGGCGAAGATGCCAGTGGTTACCCATAACGCCATCGTCATGCTGGGCAGAAACCCGCTCGGCACGGCTGCGAACCCGACGCCACTCTCCATCTCATGGGTGCTGAAGGACTATGTCGCCTTGCTTGCGCAGGCGGCAGACAAGACGAAATGACAGCCCGCAACGGCCACACCGCCCCTTACATATCGCAATTCGGCAAGACGCATCGCACAAGCGCAATGTGGCTGGCGGTCGTGATCGCTTGCCTTGCGCTTCTCTGTTTCCTGTCGGTTTCGCTTGGCACCCGCGACGTGAGCTGGGCTGACATTCTTGCGGCACTTGGCGGTCAGGTTGATTCAATCGGTCAGGCGGCGGTGTCGCTTCGAATTCCGCGTACCTTTCTTGCACTGGTGGCTGGTGCAGCGCTTGGACTTGCCGGAGCCGTCATGCAGGGCGTGACACGCAATCCGCTCGCCGATCCGGGCATATTGGGCGTCAATATGGGTGCATCGCTTGCCGTGGTCATTGGCGTTGCATGGTTTAACATCGCCTCGTCGCAGGCCTTTATCTGGGCGGCCATTCTCGGTGCAGGCTGCGCAGCCGCCTTCGTTTATACGATCGGCTCGCTCGGTCGGGGTGGCGCGACACCGCTCAAGCTTGCGCTTGCGGGGGCAGCAACATCCGTCGCGTTCTCGTCGATGGTGATCGCCGTCGTGCTTCCCCGCAACGACATAGCAGGCGGTATACGGTCCTGGCAGATCGGCGGAGTTGGCGGAGCAACATTCGACCGAATTTCGCATGTGCTGCCCTTTCTCGCTGTCGGCTTTCTCATCAGCCTTCTATCGGCGCGCAAGCTGAATTCACTGGCGCTCGGCGATGAACTTGCCGCCGGCCTTGGCGAAAATGTTGCCGTCGCGCGCGCCATGGCGGCGCTCGGCGCCATTCTTCTATGCGGCGCGACAACCGCCATTTGCGGCCCCATCGGCTTTGTCGGCCTGATTGTCCCGCATCTCTGCCGTCTGCTCGTCGGTGTCGATCACCGCTGGCTCCTGCCCTTTTCCGCCCTGATCGGCGCATGCCTGCTGGTTGGTGCAGATGTGGTTGGTCGCCTTATCGCCCGACCGGCGGAACTCGATGTCGGCATTGTCACGGCTTTTATCGGCGCTCCGTTCTTCATCTGGATCGTGCGGCGTCAGCGGGTGCGGGAGCTGTGACCATGTTATCGCCCACCGCAGCCACCATTGCGCAGAACCGCCGACTTCGTGCTCGCAAGCGCACAGCCATCATTGCACTATTGCTGGCGCTGCTGACCGTGTTTTTCGCGCTGACGCTGATGCTCGGCCAGTCCTTTACGCCGCCATCCGACGTGATGCGCGTACTCCTCGGCGAACATGTGCAGGGTGCAAGCTTCACAGTCGGTCAGCTACGCCTGCCACGCGCAGTGTTGGCGGTTCTGGCCGGATTGAGCTTTGGTCTGGGGGGCGTGGCCTTTCAGATCATGCTGCGTAATCCGCTGGCGAGCCCCGACATTATCGGGATCAGTTCCGGTGCGAGTGCAGCTGCCGTTTTCGCCATCGTCGTGCTTTCCATGAGCGGCCCGGCTGTGTCCATCTTCGCAGTCATCGCCGGGTTGGGTGTTGCCTTGCTGGTCTATGGCCTGTCGTTTCGAAACGGTGTTGCTGGCACGCGGCTGATCCTTGTCGGCATTGGCGTTTCGGCGATGCTGGAAAGCTTCATCGCCTATATCCTCTCCAGCGCTCCAGCGTGGAACCTTCAGGAAGCCATGCGCTGGCTGACAGGCAGCGTCAACGGTGCCCGTCTGGACCAGACATTACCGCTGCTTCTGGCCCTTTGCGTTTTCGGTGGCCTGTTGTTGAGCCGCAGCCGCGATCTGGAGGCGCTCCGGCTTGGCGACGATACTGCCGCAGCACTTGGCACACGCGTCGCCACAACCCGCATCATCGTTATCATCGCAGCCGTTGGTATGATTTCCTTCGCAACGGCGGTAACAGGACCGATTTCATTCGTCGCTTTTTTGTCCGGACCAATTGCTGCGCGCATCATCGGCAATAAAGGCTCGCTGCTGATCCCCTCTGCACTTGTTGGGGCCACCCTTGTGCTCGTCGGTGACTATTGCGGGCAATTCCTGCTGCCCAGCCGATATCCGGTGGGCGTCGTCACCGGCGCGCTCGGCGCACCTTACTTGATATTCCTCATCATACGCGTCAACCGGACCGGAGGTTCGCTATGACCACCCATACACTCACCGTCAGCCAGCTTTCGTCGGGCTATGACGACACACTCATTCTCGACGGTCTCGATCTCGACGTTCCATCCGGCAAGATCACGGTGATCGTCGGCGCCAATGCCTGTGGCAAGTCCACTCTGCTGCGCACCATGTCTCGACTGCTTGCGCCGCGAAAGGGACAGGTGCTTCTCGACGGAAAATCCATACACAAAGTCCCTTCCCGCGAACTGGCGCGAACCCTCGGTCTGCTCCCGCAATCGCCCATCGCGCCAGAGGGCATTACGGTTGCCGACCTTGTTAGCCGTGGCCGCAATCCGCATCAGAAAATGTTTGCGCGCTGGACGCGTGAAGACGACGAAGCTGTCGCCGCCGCGCTGAACGCGACTCAGACTGCATCGCTTGCAGAAAGACCTGTCGATGAACTTTCCGGCGGTCAGCGCCAGCGCGTGTGGATCGCCATGGCATTGGCACAGCAGACGGAAGTACTGCTCCTCGACGAGCCGACCACCTTTCTCGATATCGCCCATCAGGTCGAGGTTCTCGATCTTCTGACCGACCTTAACCGGGAACGCGGCACCACCATTGTCATGGTGCTGCACGATCTCAACCTTGCTGCCCGCTATGCCGATTTTCTGGTTGCGATGAACGACGGTCGCCTGCATGTCTCCGGCGCGCCGCAAGATGTGCTCACCGAAAAAACGGTTGCAGATGTTTTTGGGCTCGAAAGCCGCATCATCACTGATCCCACTTCCGGGCGACCGATGATGCTGCCGATTGGCCGCAATCGCATGAATGCCGATATCGGACAGGAAAAAGCCATCGCCTGATTGCTGCGGCTGTCACATGCACTTGCTGCATGGCAGGCATGCAACGAATTCTATTCAAAACCGGCCTTTCCATCGCCATCTAACAATCACGGACGAAGAAACTGTCCGTAATGGAGATGAAAATGTTTGCCCGTTTTAACAATCGTTTCGGTCGTGCATTCGCGCAATTCGGCAGCGCAGTCCGCGCTTCTGCTGCAATGCGGGTTGGTCATCAGCCTGCTGCGAAAGACCTTGAGACGCTTGGCATCGATGCAAAGCAGTTCCGCGAAATTCACGGATAAGTTTGCGTAAAGAGTAGTTTGTATCCGCGTTATGGACAGCCCCGGCAAAACCGGGGCTGTTTTGTTGATATCAGTCTTCGTCGGTTGCCATCTGCGCCAGGACTGCGCCCTTGCCTCGCTGGCGCATGATCATCGGCACCACGACAGCGGCGATTGCGAGCGCAATCAGCACAATCGACACCCAGGAATGGACAAGCGCCATCGGGTTGCCCTGACTGATCTGCAACGCCTGACGCAAGCTCTTTTCCGCCATCGGCCCGAGGATCAGGCCAACGACCACCGGCGCGATCGGATAGGAAAAGCGCCGCAGCACATAGCCCAGAAGACCGAATGCCAAGAGCAGGCCCAGCTCGAACGAGACCGGCAGCCCGAACAGCATCGACGTCGAGGCATTGGCGCCAATCGTGCCGAGCGTCGCGAACACCAGAATACCCGCATAAAGCCAATGGCGCGGGATGGTGAGCATCTTCACCCACAGGCCGATCAGCGGCAGGTTCAAGATGAGCAGCATCAGATTGGCGACGAGCAAGCTTGCCACCAGTCCCCAGACCAGTGAGGCATTGGTCACAAACAGAAGCGGTCCCGGCTGCAAACCGAACTGCTGGAAACCAGCCAGCATGATCGCAGCTGTCGCCGTGGTCGGCAGACCGAGCGTCAGAAGCGGCACAAGCGTACCGGCAGCCGATGCGTTGTTGGCGGCCTCCGGCCCGGCAACGCCTTCGATTGCGCCCTTGCCAAATTCTTCCGGATGCTTGGAAAACTGGCGCTCCGCCGAATAGGACAGGAAGCTCGACACATCAGCGCCGCCCGCAGGCATGGCGCCAATCGGGAAGCCGATGGCCGTGCCGCGCAACCACGGCATCCATGAGCGTTTCCAGTCGTTCTTGGTCATCCAGACCGAACCCTTGACCGCGATGACTTCATCATCGGGACCAAGCTTTTTGGACACGACTGCCAGCGTTTCACCGATAGCGAACAGCGCCACGGCCAGCGTCGTGACATTGATGCCGTCGAGCAGGTTCGGCGTGCCCATCACGAGCCGCGCCTGTCCGGTCAGCTGATCAATACCGATCAGGCCGAGCGCAAGACCGATGAACAGCGATGTGAGGCCGCGAAGGGTTGAATCGCCGAAGGCCGCCGAGACAGTCATGAAGGCGAGCAGCATCAGCGCGAAATATTCGGAGGGACCGAAAGACAGCGCGAATTTCACCACCCATGGTGCCACGAAGGCAAGCGCAAGCGTGGCAATGAGACCGGCAACGAAGGAACCGATGGCCGCTGTGGCCAAAGCGGGACCGCCGCGCCCGGCCCTTGCCATTTTGTTGCCTTCGAGCGCCGTGACGATGGAGGCGCTTTCACCGGGCGTATTCAGAAGAATGGACGTGGTCGATCCGCCATACATGCCACCGTAATAAATACCGGCAAACATGATGAGCGAGCCCGAAGGGTCCAGCTTGTAGGTCACCGGCAAGAGAAGCGCGACGGTGAGCGCCGGCCCAATACCCGGCAAAACACCGACCGCTGTGCCAAGCGTCACGCCGATCAGCGCATAAAGAAGGTTCGATGGTTCCAGCGCCACCAGCAAACCGTTGGCGAGAAGTGCTACAGTATCCATGATATGCCCTGGCCGTTACAGCACATCCCGAAAAGTGTGAAACGGTTTTCGGATAGGATGTGCGTTAAAACAAATAGTTAGAACGCCGATCTGATCCAATCAGATCGAAACGCGCTCTAGACGAAACGTTCAAGCCAGCCAGACGGTAGCGACAGCTGAAGACCGCGCGCGAAAATGAACCAGATCACGAAGGCAAAGACGATGCCTGCGGGAACGCTGATCCAGAACTTGCGATAGCCAAAGCCGCGCGCGGTTGCTGCAAACAGCAATCCGGTGGCGAGCGAAAACCCGGCCGTCTTCATCGTCAACATCTGGATAGCCAGACCACCGATGATCCATGCCATGGGGGCAATTTCCTGGTGCTCTCTTTTGGGAAAATCACCGCGTAGCGCTTCGATAACCGTCCAGATCGCGAGGCCGAACAATCCGGCTGCCACGACATAGGGAACAGTCTTCGGGCCGACCGGCGAGTAACTCATCACATCGTTGCCGTAGGCTGTGGACCACGCGATGGCAATGGCGACGGCGCCGAGAATGAAAGCGATGACAAGAGCGGCGAAATCCGGCGTCGCCCCTTCAGGGCGACGCTCTTCCTGCTGTTGAGATCCTGTCATTTGACGAGGCCGATTTCCTTGAGGATGGTTTCGGTGGCTGCGACATCCTTGGCGAGTTGCTCCTTGAAGGCCGGACCGGCAAGATAGGTATCCGCCCAGCCCTTGTCCTTCAGCGCCTTTTGCCAGGATTCTGATTTCACTAGCTTCTCGACATCAGCATTGATTGCTGCTTCCTGCTCGGCGGTGATGTCCGGAGCGGCGGCAACCATACGCCAGTTCTGGATGGCCACGTCCACGCCGCCTTCCTTGAAGGTCGGGGCATCGATGCCGTCAATACGGTGGTCACTCGAAATGCCGATGATGCGCAGCGTGCCGGCCTTGATCTGCGAGTCGAACTCGCCATAACCGGAAATGCCGACCGTTACCTGATTGCCGAGAATTGCCGCGAGAGCTTCACCGCCACCCGAAAATGCGATGTAGTTCACCTTGGTCGGATCAACACCAGCAGCCTTTGCGAAAAGGCCTGCCGTGATGTGATCAGTGCCACCTGCTGAGCCGCCACCCCAGGATACGGAACCTGGATCAGCCTTCAGCTTGGCAACGAGATCGCCGAGATTCTGGATATCGGATGCGGCGGGAACAACGATGGCTTCATATTCGCCGGTGAGACGCGCAATCGGCGTCACCTGTTCCAGCGTTACCGGCGACTTGTTGGTCAGGATTGCGCCGACCATCACATAGCCGCCGACGATCAGCTGACTGGCGTCGCCCTTGTTCTGATTGACGAACTGCGCAAGACCGATGGTGCCGCCTGCACCCGGTACGTTGATAACCTGTACGCTGCTGGAAATCTTTTCGTCTTGCAGCACGCTCTGCATGGTGCGTGCTGTCTGGTCCCAACCGCCGCCCGGCGCAGCAGGCGCTAGCAGCTTATAATCTTCCGCCGAAGCCGAGCCAGCAGCGAGCGCCAACGCAGCGACCGACGTAACGGCCAGAATAAACCTACGCATATGTCCTCCCAAATAGACACAAAGCCGCCTTGCGACGGACCTCCCCAATTGCCCGCTTCCTCTAGCGAGCTTAAACTACATGGATATCGCAAAAAACAATTTCAATAGACCATAGCGCAGCAATATTTGCTTTTGTGCGTGACAGGTCGAGACTCGCTCATCCCAATGGCAATCTGTACATTTGCTTCGGAACATCCGATTCTTCTTGTAATCTTTGCTCTCCCCCACATTTTCGCCACGCTTGATGCTGGCAACCGGCAAGGAAATAGCCAATGGCCGCCGCTGAAACTGCAACACATGCCGCCGAGGCTGCCCATCACGGCGGCTTTGATCTTGTTCCCATTGTCGTGCTTCTAGGCGCAGCCGTTATTGCAGTTCCCCTGTTCAAACGGCTCGGCCTCGGCTCGGTTCTTGGCTATCTTGCAGCCGGACTGGTCATCGGTCCGTTCGGGCTTGGATTGTTTTCCGATCCGCAGGCCATTCTGCACGTCGCTGAACTCGGCGTCGTCATGTTCCTGTTCATCATCGGTCTGGAGATGCAGCCATCGCGCCTTTGGTCGATGCGTGGTGAAATCTTCGGGCTTGGTCTGGCGCAGGTTGCCCTTTGCATCGGCCTTCTCACCTTCGTCGGCCTCGCGCTTGGCTATCCGGTCGCGCAGAGCTTTGTTGCAGGTACCGGCTTCGTGCTGACGTCTACCGCCATTGTCATGCAGATGCTGGAGGAACGGCGCGCCATGGGCCTGCCAAAGGGACGCCGTATCGTGGCGATCCTGCTGCTCGAAGACCTTGCCATCGTGCCGCTTCTGGCGCTCGTCGCGTTTCTGGCGCCGGGCGGCGAAGAAACAACCTTGGCCGACCGACTGACCGGCGTTGCCATTGGCCTCGCATCCATCGCCGGTCTGGTTCTGGCCGGTCGCTATCTGCTCGATCCGCTGTTCCGCATTCTCGGCAAGGCAAAAGCTCGCGAGGTCATGACAGCGGCAGCGCTTTTTGTCGTGCTGGGCGCAGCACTGGCCATGCAGCTTGGCGGATTGTCGATGGCAATGGGCGCATTCCTCGCCGGTGTGCTTCTGTCGGAATCCTCATTCCGCCATCAGCTTGAAGCGGATGTGGAGCCATTTCGCGGCGTGCTTCTCGGCTTGTTCTTTCTCGGCGTCGGCATGTCGCTCGACCTTGCAGTAATCGCCGCCAGCTGGCAGCTCATCATTGTGGCCGTCATTGCCTATATGCTGTTGAAAATGATTGGTATTTACGCCGTTGCCCGCCTGTTTCGCGCCAGCAATCGCGAAGCTGTCGAGCGCGCCGTGCTGATGGCGCAGGGCGGCGAATTCGCCTTTGTCCTTTATGCTGCCGCGACCTCGGTCAACATCATCGATGCAGAGGCCAATGCCATCCTGACAGCGACGATCATCGTCTCCATGGCTCTCACACCAATCATGATCATCCTGCATGACCGGCTGATGCCAAAACCTGCGCCTTCGATGGAGGGCGTCGAGGCAGCGGACAATTTGTCGGCCAGTGTTTTGCTGATCGGCTTTGGACGTTTCGGGCAGATTGTCAGCCAGCCGCTCCTCGGGAACAGCTGTTCGATTTCCATCATCGAAACCAGCACCGACGCCATCCGCAATGCGCGGGATTTTGGCTTCAAGATCTATTTTGGCGACGGCTCCCGCCTCGACATTCTGCATGCCGCAGGCGCAAATCGTGCAAGACTGATCATCATCGGCGTTGACGACCGCGAGGCGAGCCTGAAGATCGCCGAACTGGTAAAAGCGGAGTTTCCGCTGGTTCCCGTATTGGCGCGCTCGTTCGACCGCGAACATGCCATCGAACTGATCCATGCTGGTGTGGAATATCAAATCCGCGAAACCTTTGAATCAGCGCTTGCTCTCGGCGAAAAAGCACTCGAAATGCTCGACGTCGATGAAGAAGAGCGTGAGCGCGTCATGGAAGATGTTCGCCGTCGTGACGGCGACCGCCTTACAATCGAAGTCACTGGCGGCCTTTATGCCGGGCGCGAACTCATTCACGGCAATGCGCCCATCAAGGACAAGAAGGGCGGACCGGACAGCGCCGTGTGATAATCCGCAAAAAAGCGGCCGTCTTGGTCTGGTAAAGGCTGTGGCTCTTCCTAGTTTATAGGTGGTAGAATGTTATCATTCGTCCAACCAAGGAGAAGCCTTATGACAAAGCCTCTGAAAAAGCCTGTGTCGTGGCATGCACCGAAGTTCATCGAAGTTAGCTGCGGCATGGAAATCAATCGCTATGCACCAGCAGACGGTGACGAACCGATCCTGTTCTGACACGCCTCCCAAGACGCGTGAACAGTTTCATGACGGAGTTCCGCGCAATTGTGATCGGGGCCGCCGCTGGCGGCGGTCTCCCTCAATGGAATTGCGGCTGCGAAAACTGCCGTCTGGCCCGATCGCGTTTGCCGGACGGGATTGCGCCGCAGACCCAATCCTCGCTGGCCGTCACATCGGATAGTGAAAACTGGGCGTTGCTCAATGCATCACCCGATATACGCCAGCAGTTGATCAACACAGCCGCGCTGCATCCGCGTGCGCTACGCGACAATCCGATCAAGACCGTTCTTCTGACCAATGGCGATATCGACCACATTGCCGGTCTTTTGACGCTGCGGGAAAAGCAGGCGTTCCGGCTGGTGATGACCGCCGCCATTCGCGATATCCTCACTGCAAACCCGATTTTCACCGCGCTTGATCCTGCTTTCGTTACACAGGAAATCGTGGCGCTGAATGAACCCTTCAAGCTGGTTCCGGGAATTGAAGCGCATCTGTTTTCCGTTCCGGGAAAAGTACCGCTTTTCATGGAAGGCGAAAACCCGAACACCGCCCTTGAGGGCGAACAGACAGTTGGCGTCGAACTCGTCTCGGCCAGACACCGCGTCTATTACATTCCAGGCTGTGCCGTGGTGCGCGAAGACCTCAAGGCACGGATCAGCGGCGCCGATATTCTCTATTTCGACGGCACGCTTTTCACCGATGATGAGATGATCCAATCGGGCACCGGCATCAAGACGGGCCGTCGCATGGGACATATTTCAATGTCCGGCGACGATGGCAGCCTGAAAGCGCTCGCCGATGTCGCGGTGGATCGGAAAATATACGTCCATATCAATAATACGAACCCGGTCTGGCGTGATGGTCCCGAACGGAAGCTGGTCGAGGACAGCGGGTTTGAAATCGCCTTTGACGGCAAGGAGATTGCTCTATGAAAGACGCTGCCGACAAGGAGACATTCCACGCCCGCCTTCTGGCCATCGGCCTTGAACGTTATCACGACAAGCATCCGTTCCATATCCGGCTGCATGGCGGCGAATGCACCATCACGCAAGTGCGCGCCTGGGTGATCAATCGCTATTGCTATCAGAGCAGCATTCCCATGAAGGATGCGGCGTTTCTTTCGCGCTGTGAGGATGTGAACATGCGCCGCGCCTGGCGTTCGCGCATTGAAGACCACGACGGGGGCATTCATGAAGGCGGCGGCATCCGGCGCTGGCTCAAGCTGGCCGAGGCCGTTGGCCTTGATCCCGACTATGTGGCGTCCGGCAAGGGCATTCTGGCGGGAACGCGCTTTGCGGTCGGCGCTTATGTTCACTATGTCCGTGACAAGCCGCTTCTGGACGCAGTTGCGTCGTCGCTTACCGAACTTTTCGCACCCAAAATCCATAAGGACCGGATCGCGGGCCTGCTGAAGCATTATGCCTTCGCCGACGAACAGGCGCTGTCCTATTTCCGCCAAAGGCTCAATGAAGCGCCGATTGATGTCGAATATGGTCTTGCCTATGTGCTGGAACACGCCGACACTCTGGAAAAGCAGGATGCTGTCGCCGCTGCCCTGACCTTCAAAACCGATGTGCTTTGGGCGCAGCTTGATGCGCTTTATGCGGCCTATGTGGCACCTGGCATGATCCCGCCCGGCGCGTGGGACGGCAAGCAAGGCGTGGATGCCGGATGGGACAAGGCGCTGGCAGAAAAGAAGGTTTCCGCATGAGCAAGACAGACAGCGTTACCATCAAACCGGCGGATATCGTCACGCTTGCACGCGGCGTGAGGTTGCGTGTTGATGAGGTGCGCGGGCAAACTGTGCTTCTCGCACCAGAGCGCGCCATGGCGCTGGACGATATTGCGATCCTGATCGTCAATGCGCTCGATGGTGTTCGCAGCGTCGATGCAATCTGCGATGCTTTTGCGTTGGAATTCAATGCGCCACGTGAACAGGTCGGAAGCGATGTGCTGGCCTTTGTTCAGGAACTCGCCAACCGCCGCATGATCAAGGTTCTGGGATGAATCTGGCAATTCAGGAAGCAAAGCTGCAGCGGCTGGCACCGCCGCCGATGGCTTTGCTCGCCGAATTGACACATCGCTGCCCGCTTGCCTGTCCTTATTGCTCCAACCCGCTGGAACTGATTGGTGCAAAGCAGGAGCTTTCTACGGAAGAATGGAGAGAGGTCTTTCGGCAGGCCGCAAAAATGGGTGTCCTGCACCTGCATCTATCTGGTGGAGAACCGGCGGCGCGGCGGGACCTTCTTGAACTGACCAAGGCCGCCGTCGAGCTTGGCCTTTACACCAATCTGATCACATCGGGTGTCGGCCTGACAGAAGCGCGTGTGGAGGCGCTTGGGCAGGCTGGCCTTGACCATGTGCAGCTTTCCATACAGGGCACCGATGCCGCATCGGCTGATCGCATTGGCGGATATAAAGGCGGGTTCGACCGCAAGATAGCCGTGGCCAATTGGGTCACATCGGCGGGCATTCCGCTGACCGTCAATGCAGTCTGCCACAAGCAGAATATGGACCAGCTCGACGCGATGCTGGAGCTTGCTTTGACGCTCGGCGCGCGCCGCATCGAAATCGCAACCGTTCAGTTTCATGGCTGGGCGGAGAAGAACAAGGCCGCGCTGCTGCCGACGCGCGAACAGGTTGTCAAAGCCAACCAGACAGTAGCCGCAGCGCGCAAGCGTCTCGAAGGCAGGCTGGTGATCGACTATGTTCCCGCCGATTATTATTCGTCTTATCCGAAAGCCTGCATGGGCGGCTGGGGCCGGGTCGGCCTGAATGTCACGCCGGACGGGCGTGTGCTGCCCTGCCACGCCGCAGAAACAATCCCGTCGCTTCATTTCGATAATGTCCGCGACAAGGGGCTGGCCGATATCTGGTATGACGGCGAGGCCTTCAATGCCTATCGCGGCGATGACTGGATGCCCGATCTCTGCCGCAGTTGCGAGCGCAAGGACATCGACTTTGGCGGCTGCCGCTGTCAGGCGATGGCGCTGGCCGGAGATGCGAGCGCAACCGATCCGGTCTGCATGCGCTCACCGCTCCGCGATATGGTTACGGCCATGGCGCAAGAAAACGCGTCCGCCCCAATTCCGGACAGTTTCGTCTATCGCAAATTCTAAACATCATGACGACATTTTGCTTCAAGCACATGATGAGAACCAATTGATCTCAACGGCTTTTGAGATCACATTCCGCTATCCCTTTCCTTTGATGAATCGTTTCCCATGACCGACATAGCTGCCCCCGTTTCCGTCACCGTTCGCCCGTTTCAACAGGACGATCTGGAAGGCATTTTCTCCGTCATTCTGCCGATCCAGCAGGAAGAATATGGCATCGCCATCACGGCGCAGGATCAGCCTGACCTGAATGCCATTGACAGTTTCTATCGACCCGGCGCTGGAGAATTCTGGATCGCGGAGCATGACAGTCAGGTCGTGGGCACAATCGCGCTCAAGGATATTGGCAACAATGAAGCCGCCTTGCGGAAGATGTTCGTCGCCGCTCCCTATCGGGGTTCGGGTATCGGTACGGCAAGCAAACTGCTGTCAGCCTTGCTCGCCCATGCCGGTGAAAACGGCATTCGCCGCATTTATCTTGGAACAACCGACAAATTTCTTGGCGCGCACCGCTTCTATGAGAAGAACGGTTTTACCGAAGTGGAACGCAGCGCCCTACCGGAAAATTTTCCAGTAATGGCCGTAGACTCGAAGTTCTACGTGATCGCGCTGTCCTAAACCGGTTTCCCACAGTCAGGCGCGATTGCGCCTTTGCTGTATCACCACCCACCAGCTGTTGCGAAACATGATCGCGCCGATGATAAGCGCGACCACACCAAGCACGATTGTGCCATAGGCAACGCCTTGATCGCCGAACTGTTCATAAAGCCAGCCGGACTTTTCAACGGCCTGTGCCGGTGTTCCCAATCGGAGGATGCCGTTCACCAGTGCCGTAATCCCGACGATCAACATCCCGATGCTGCGAACCATGCTTACTTTCCAATTCTCGTCTAAAGCCAAGGCTTAATCTCTGCACGCGGGTGATAACGGCATCGCTGTCCAATTGCAAAGATCAATCCCCCATCGCAGCGCCATCGGCTCTGCTTGCAAGAGACTGAATTTATACAGAAAAAGCGCTCATAAGGTATTTCCAGCAAAAAACTGCAATGGTCCTGCGCGAGATAATGCGTAACAACTCATAGATGGATTGACCTCAGAAACGCCAATCAATGGGGACCATTAAATACACTGCTTTGAGATGACGACACTACGAAGAAGGAAAAACAGCCATGGTCAACGATCCGAAGACCAATCGTGCTGAAGCGCAAAATGCCCAGCCTCGCACAATAGCGAAGGCGCCCAGAACACGCGGTCCCAGCCCCGAAAAAACCGCGCGAACCCGTAAGCTGATCATCCGGTCTGCGATGCGGGAGTTCCTCGACAAGGGCTACGCCAATGCGACCATGGCTGGTATCGCCGAGCGTGCCAGCCTCGCCAAAGGCACAGCCTATCGCTATTTCGATACGAAAGAAGACCTCTTTGCCGGTATTGTCCGTGATATCGTGACCAACCCGCTTGGCGAGATTGAAAACTTCCCCATCCGGCCGGACGAGCGGGTTTCCGACTATTGCAAACGCACGATGATCCCGGTGATGCGGAGCATTGAGAACAAGGGACGCGCCACGGTGGCAAGGCTTGTGCTCGCTGAAGGCCATGCCTTTCCCTATCTCACAGAGGTCTATCGCACCGAAGTCTACGAACCTTTTCTGGAACGGATACGCTGGCTGATCGACGTGGCCGCCGAGCGCGGCGAGTTGAAAGGCACGATCCTGAAAACCTACCCGCACCTGCTCACTGCGCCCGTATGGATGGGCATTGTTCATAACGGCCTGCTCGGACAGGACAATCTGATCGACACCGCAACCATGTTCGAGGCGCAGGTCGATCTTATGTTCGCCTGACGGCTGTCTGAAAAACATTACGAAAAATTTATTTCGATATATCTTGTTTTTCGATATATCGAGATTTATCTTGTGGTCATGACAAACACAAAAAATGGCGATCCGGATCGCCGTCCAGAACATCCGGAACAAGAAGAAGCCCAACACCGTCACGGTCGTCATGGCGACCATCGGGGCGACCATCGGGGTGAACACAGAGGTGGGCGTTGGGGTGGTCCTTTCGGTGGACCTGGCCGCCATCGCGGCGAACATCCCCACGCTGAACATCCTTTCGGGGAGCGTGGCGAAGGTCGAGGCGAACGACGTGGTGGCCGAGGCGGTCACCGTCGCGAGCGCATCTTCGATTATGGCGATTTGCGCCTGCTCGTCCTCTCGATGATCGCCGAACGGCCCCGTCACGGTTATGAGCTGATCAAGGATATTTCCGAACAGTTGCAAGGCGTCTACACGCCAAGCCCCGGCGTGATTTATCCGACGCTCTCATGGCTTGAGGATATGGGCTACACCGTCACGGAACCCGGTGATTCAGGCAAGAAGCTCAATCGCATAACGGCTGAAGGCGAGGCCTTTCTGGTCGCAAACCGCGCTGCCGCCGATGCTCTTTTGAGCAGGATAAACAGCTTTGCCGAGCACAATGGCGACATGCCGCATGAGGTCATCCATGCGCTGAAAAGTCTGAAGGCGACCGTTCGTCAAAGACTGCATCGCGGACCGATGGACGCCGCCAGCGCCGAAGCGATCGTGGCCGCCCTCAAGGAAGCCACGCGAATTGTGGAGGAAAGCTGATGAATGCACCTGTCTCAACCAATGCTGCCGCGGAATCCGCGGCGGCTATCGAGACCGCCCATGCCAGCCGTTATTTGCAGCAGCTGGCCAAGCATTTTGCGCATAAGCTGCCGGTCACCTTCGATCCAGAAGCAGGGCAGATCAGCTTTTCCATCGGCGAATGCCGGTTGCGTGCCGACGACCAGTTTCTACACCTTGCCCTCACCTCGCCAGACCAGCCTTCGCTGGCGCAATTGCAGGATGTCGTCGAACGGCATCTGGTGCGCTTTGCCTTTCGCGAAGAACTTGCCATCCATTGGCGCAAGCTGACCGTCGGCGAGCATATGCTGGACAAAAAGGTGCAGGCCGTCCTTGATGAATACCATGCGCGGCAGCGTGAGGAACGCGATGCGCCGCGCATCGAAGCGCCGGGCGGCCGCGATGGCGGGCAGGATATGCGTATGCGCGCTATCGGTCCCGACACAGGTCGTTTTCTCAACACGCTGGCGCGAAGCCTGCACAAGCCGACTATCCTCGAAATCGGCACCTCGTTCGGCTATTCCGGCATCTGGCTCGGTGACGCGGCGCGCGCCACCGGCGGCAAGCTGATCACCATGGAACTCCATGGCTACAAATCCGATTTCGCAAAGGAAATGGCGACAAAGGCCGGGCTGGCCGACCAGATCGATTTCAGGATCGGCGATGCCGTCGCGATGATCGAAGCGCTGCCGGAAAAGGTCGACCTTGTTTTCCTTGATCTCTGGAAAGACCTGTACGTGCCTTGCCTTGAAGCCTTCTATCCGAAGCTCAATGACGGCGCGATTGTCGTGGCGGATAATATGATCCGTCCCGGCGGTGAAAACCTTCAGCGCTATAGTAAAGCCATCCGCGCCAAAGCGGGTATCGGCAGTGTGCTCCTGCCAATCGGCACGGGACTGGAAGTCAGTCGCTTCGAAGCCTGATACGAGACCGCTGTATGCCCGCCTTCTCGGCGGGCATGACATTTTTAATGCCAACCCCGATCCCAATCGGGCTCACCGCGAAAACTCTCGGCCAGATAGTCGACGAGGGTGCGCACCTTGATCGCGAGATGGCGCGCAGGCGGGTAGACCGCATGGATGCCAAGCGGCTTGCTTTCAAAATCCCCCAAAACGCGTTGAACGCGCCCTTCACGGATGGATGGACCGGCAATGAATGTCGGTACATGCGCAATACCCAATCCGGCCAGAGCCGCATTGAGACAAGCCTCGCCATTGGAAAAATGCAAACGGCCCGTGACATTGACCGCCTCGGCATCGCCCCCGCTCTGCGACGCGAAACGCCAGACATAGGGATCACGGAAATTCGTATCGATAATGCAGCTATGCCGCGTCAGATCTTGCGGATGAACCGGCGCTCCGTGCTCGGCGAGATAGGATGGCGTGGCCACAAGAACCACCCGCGCATCGCATAGCCTGCGGGCAATCAGGCTGCTATCGAGCGGCTTGCCGATCCGCACGCCGATATCGAAGCCTTCATCGATCAGACTGACAACGCGATCGGAAAAGCTCACATCGATCTGAATATCGGGAAAAGACTGCGCAAATTTCAGCAATACCGGCGTCAGCCGCAAAGTGCCGAATGACATCGGCGCCGTCAGCCTTATGCGCCCGGTCGGAGCGCCCGATGCATTGCGCACCGACGCTTCCAAGGAGTCGAAGTCCTGCAACAGCCCCTTCATACGCTCGTAATAGGCGTATCCGACCTCTGTCGGTGACAAGGCGCGCGTGGTGCGCTTGATGAGCTGGACGCCAAGATCAGCCTCCAGCCTTGATACGAGTTTGGATGCCTGACCGCTGCTTGTCCCAAGCCGTTGCGCCGCCGCTGAAAAACTGCCCGTATCCAGCACCGCAACGAACATACGTTCGCAGTCAAGCCGATCCATTGATTGCTTCCATTCCAGCTATTTTCCGTCTCACAAGGCAGGAAAATAGCTTAATCTGGAAATTATCCAAGCTTCAAAACAGACCGCAAGAATGCGGCAGCCATGACCGCGCCTTCAGACGATATCGTATGCCCGACGCCGCGCAGAATATGGCAGGTGGAGTTCACACCGATACCGGCAAAGCGCGCATTTGCGCTTTCGGATTCGCTTGCCGGAATGACCGGATCGGCGCTGCCATGCACCAGCAGGGCCTGTGTCGCAAGTGTCGGTGTGAAAGGTTCCGGCGAAGCCAGTCTGCCGGAAAAGGCAACCACGGCGGCAACCGGCCAGCGACCCGAAACAAGCGCATCAAGCGACATGATCGCGCCTTGGGAAAAACCAACGAGCACTACACGGTCGAGCTTATCGGCAAAGCCATGCTCGGCAATGATCCGCGTCAGAGTTTCATCAAAAGCCGCACGCGCCTCGACAATTCGCTGCGGGCGATTGGCGGGCGTAACACCGCTGACGCTGAACCATTGACGCCCGATACCACCCTGATCGAAGGGAAAGGGCGCATCCGGTACTGCGAATGCCGCGCCGGGCAAGGCATCGGCCCAGAACTCGCCAAGCGAAGCGAGATCCGCCCCGCGACTGCCGACACCGTGGAGAAAGATAATCAAAGAATGCATCTGTCTGTCATTCACTTTCAAATGTGAACCGGAGCCAACCCCGGCAAATCTGGCCCAAGCGGCACGATGCCGGTGGGGTTCAGCGCCTTGATGGAATAGTAGCCGCGCTTGATGTGATCGATATTGACCGTTTCGCGAATGCCGGGGATATCCAGAATGCGCGTCAGCCAGGCACTGAGCGCGGAGTAGTCAACCAGTCGCCGCAGATTGCACTTGAACAGGCCGTGATAGGCCGCATCGAAGCGCACCAGAGTAACGAACAGGCGGATATCCGTTTCGGTGAAGCGATCCCCGAACAGGAACGGTCCATTGCCTGAAAGCCGAGCCTCCAGCTCGTCCAGCGTGCGGAACACATCGCGGAAAGCTTCATCATAGGCAATCTGCGTGGTGGCAAACCCGGCCCGATAGACGCCATTGTTCAGGCTTGGATAGATATGCTCGTTCAGCGCATCGATTTCCGCGCGCAGCAGCTCCGGGTAAAGATCGATATCGTTATTGGCGAGATCGCCAAAGCCGGTATTGAACATACGGACAATATCGGCGGATTCATTATTGACGATGGTTTTCGTCTTTTTGTCCCACAATACCGGCACAGTGGCGCGTCCCGTATAGTGGGGATCGGCCTTCGTATAAAGCTCATGCATATAGGTCGCGCCGTTGAGGCTATCGCGGTTGGAACCCGGATAGTCACCAAAACGCCAGCCCTGATCCGTTAACGCTGGCTCCACGACGGAGATCGAAATGAGCTTATCCAGCCCTTTCAGCTTGCGCGCGATCAGCGTGCGCGACGCCCACGGACAGATATAGGCGACATAGAGATGGTAGCGGTCGGGCTCGGCTTTGAAACCCGCCTCGCCGGTAGGTCCCGCGCTGCCGTCCGGGGTGACCCAGTTGCGGAAGCCGGAAATCTGGCGCACGAAGCCGCCTTTTTCATCCTTGGCCTGGACCGGTTGCCAGTCTTCAGTCCATTTTCCGTCTACGAGCATGGCATCTATCCTTGATGATCGGGAAAAGTGCGGAGAGGAGCATAGGCCACCTCCCCGCATTGCGGAACAGTGCGTTTTGGCGTCAGCTCGCGGATGCGCCCGGCTTCAACGCAAAAGCGCCGTTGCCTGCAAGTGCCACCACGGCAAGACCGACAATCCAGAATGCCGGGAATTCCCAACCGCCATTGGCATTGGTGAAGAAGAAGCCGGCTGCGCCGTGGACCGTGAAGATCGCACCGAGCAGGATCGGGATCAGGGCAGCAGCCGCAACACGCGGATAGACGCCGATGATCAGCGCGACGGCACCAATTATTTCCCAGAGGATGGTGACATAGGCGAACCAGCCCGGCAGGCCGAGCGATCCGAAGAAGGCAGCCGTTCCGGCAGGGGTGAAGACGAAGAGTTTCAGACCCGCATGGGCCAGGAACAGAATGCCGAGCGCGAGACGCAGAATGAAGATCGCATAAGGTGCGGTACGATTGTCGATCACGATGAACCTCGTTTCAAAACAGTGATTATTGAAACGGACAATCTCAAAAAAATTGCTCGCTGATTAGTCGGGCAGAATGAAGCTAACTCCTTCCAGTTTGGAAGGAATAACCAGACTTCGTGGATAATTTCTCCATAATAAGGCGCAAAGCCACGCTTTTGGCGTGCCCTAAAGCCCTTCCAGAGACATGTGAAATCGATCAGGCGACGATCTGCAACTCGGTACAAATCCGGTTACGGCCCAGATCCTTGGCGCGATAAAGCGCGGCGTCGGCACGACGGAAAACGGTCTCAAACCCGGAATCGGCTGCCGTGAGGAAGGCAATACCCGCACTCGTGGTCGTGCTGAATGGATCGCGCGTCGTGTCGAACGAAGCGGACGCGAAAGCCTTGCGAATTTTATCAGCGGTCGCGAGAACATTCACGTTGGAGGTCTGCCGCAGGATAAGCACGAATTCCTCACCGCCGATGCGCGCAATAATCGCCCCCTGACCGGCATGGGCACGGATGATGCTTGCGAATTCCAGCAACACGCGGTCCCCGACCGTATGACCGTGACTGTCGTTGATCGACTTGAACGCATCCAGATCGAACACAATCACGGAGTCGCCCGCGCGCATCTCATCAACAGCCAGACTGTCGTAAAGCGCCCGCCGGTTGAGCAGGCCGGTCAGACTGTCGGTACGCGCTTCATTGGCATGACGTCGCGCAATACGCGATTGCGTAAAGGTCAGCGACAGGGCCCCGATCCCCGTAATGCCGATAAGCGCCATCATGGCATTGAAATCTTCCGCCAGATTGCTTGGCAGGCTGGTCATCACCCATTGCTGTTCATAGACGATGACGCAGCCGCACAGGAAAAACGAAACGGCTGTCAATAGATAGAGCGTCATCATGCCGACAACGGGAATAGGCGCTTCATGATAGACTGAGCCATATTCCTTGGCCGTGATGTAAAGCAGAAATGCCGCCACAAAATTGAAGATCGCGATGCCAACGCCCACAAAACCCAACAGGATGGGTGCCAGAATAACGCCAATCGCAACGATGGAAAGCACAAAGAGATTGCCTGTGGGCACCCGTCTGGCCGAAATCTGCTTTGAACCGATGAACAGGAAAACGAAGCCGACGGTCATCAGGCTGAAAGCGATCACCGACGAGGGAACCAGAGCCAGAAGACCCGAATAGCTGAGCACCGCGCCTGCGCCGAGCAGGATCATACCCAGGCAGCCCCAGAGCAGGAACTTGTCCATGCGGTTCTGATACCAGACGCTCAAAATGGTTAGCGCCACCGCAAGCGAACATAAGCCCGCTGCGAAAAATAGCGTGTTTTGGTCTAGCTCCAAGATTTAGCTCCGCACCCCTTAAAACGCGTTCGGTTCTGACCATGTCAAACCGGCGCTCCAGCCACTTTTTCTCGCGCACGTTCTGTCCGACGCCTGCGTGTGGCAGTTTTCGGTGCGTGCTCTCGCCCATACTGAACATGGAGTTTAGCGGCAGAACGCCAAAGAATCGATACTTACTTATTTAAGTTAAGTTCAAATTCTTACTTTCCTTGCGGGACTGGTTAAAAGTTTTTACTTCCTTGCGCAGGCATGGTCAGTACCAGTCGAGCATTCTTAGGTATCATAACTTCAATCTTTTCAATGGGTTCTGTCATTTCCTTATGCACAACCGTTGCAGCAAAGACCTCCAGAAGCTCAGGGCTGCGCTGATCTGGATTAACGCCAGCCCCCGCCTGCGCTGTTCGACTGCCATGGGCGCCTGAAACGCTACGCGCAGGATCGTAATAATTCCTATTGAAAATTATTACAGAAATTGCGTAAAAATTAGAAAAAATTACCACGAATGCAATCAGCGGTCCCGATAGAACGGAACCAAATAGTACGCCTGCTACACAGGCCCCGTTACATAGAATGCGAGTACCCGCCATGTCGGATCACAACCCGAACTCTCTTTCCCCAAATCGTCGTCAGTTTTTGCTTGGAGCGGGCAGCGCACTGGCGCTTGGCGCGACCGGCAGCTTCTGGATGCCGGGTCAGGCACGCGCGCAGGACGCCACGCCGCGCAAGGGCGGCCATCTGATCATGGGTCTTGATACGGCGTCGAGTTCGGACCGTCTCGATCCAGCCTTTTATCCCGAAGCTTATATGTATTCGGTGGGTTTCCAGCTCTTCAACACCCTGCTTGAGCCGACACCGGATGGCCGTCTCTATGGCGCACTCGTCGAAAGCTGGGAAGCAACCAAGCCAGATGCATCGCAGTGGGTATTCCGTCTCAAGAAGGGCATCCAGTTCCACAATGGCAAGGAACTGAAGGCCGAAGACGTCATTTACTCGCTGAACCATCATCGCGGCGAAAACAGCAATTCCGGCGGCAAGGGTTTCCTGCTCGCTGTGACCGAACTGAAGGCGACCGATCCATACGAAGTAACGATCACGCTCGACAAGGGCAATGCCGACTTTCCGGCCGCTCTGACTGATGTGCATCTTGGCATTACGCCGCTCGATGCGGATTTCGATAAGGGCATCGGCACTGGCGCGTTCATTCTGGAAGATTTCCAGCCGGGCGTTCGCGCATTGACCCGCCGCAACCCGAATTACTGGGCACCGGATCGCGCCAATGTGGAATCCGTCGAAACCATCGCCATGAGCGACGCGACGGCCCGCATGGCCGCGCTGCTCAGCGGACAGGTGCATGTCGTCAACCGTGTCGACGCTCGATCCGTTGGTCTCGTTTCATCGCGTCCCGGCGTTCAGATTTTGAAGACGCCTGAAAACACCATGTACTGCCTGCCGATGCGGGTCGATACGGCGCCTTTCGACAATAATGATGTGCGTCTGGCGCTGAAATACGCCATCGACCGCGAAGAATTGCAGAAGAGCATTCTTGGCGGCACCGGTTCTATTGGCAACGACAACCCGATTTCGTCGTCGAACCCGTATTATTCCAAGGATATTCCGCAGCGCGCCTATGACCCGGAAAAGGCCGCCTTCCACTTCAAGAAGTCCGGCTATAGCGGCAATATCCCGCTGGTCGTTTCGGAAAACGGCTTCCCCGGCGCGGTCGATGCGGCGCAGGTCTATCAGGCTGCTGCTGCCAAGGCCGGCATCACCATTGATGTGGAACGCGTTCCATCCGATGGTTATTGGGATGAAATTTGGCTGAAGCGTCCGTTCGTCGCCTCCAACTGGGCCGTTCGCCCGACCGCCGATGCGATGCTGTCGATGATCCTGCAGTCGGACGCACCGTGGAACGAAACCGCCTGGAAGAACGAAGCTTTCGACAAGCTGCTTGCCGAAGCCCGCGTTGAGCTGGACGAGGAAAAGCGCAAGAAAATCTACCACGACATTCAAGTCATCATGGTGGATGAAGGCGGCGAAATCATCCCGCTCTTCGCCGACAATCTTGCCGCCGCAACCGACAAGATCAAGGGCTTCACTCCGACGCCATCCGGCGGCGACATGAGCGGCTATCGTCTGGCCGAAAAGATCTGGTTCGAAGAATAATCGGGCCTCATTTAAAAAGCTTCAATGCTTTCCTGAACAAAGGCCTCTTTGCTGATTGTACAGCAAGGAGGTCTTTTCCTTTTCAACAGACCGCTTCCGTTACGGCAGCAAACGGCTTGCTCATCGGGCGTGTGTTTGCTTCTGCTAATAGAGGTACAGACCTCGATTCGGCGCCGGGGACGACAATGAGGGGCTTTGCATGAAAATATGTCTTGCAACGGTGATGATGGTATTGGCACCACTACCCGCTACAGCGAATTGTATTCCGCCTTGGCAGACGCAATTTGCCTGCAATATTCCGGATCGTAACGCCCGCGCCGAGTTTTGTCGCATTGACGACACCAAGGCCAATCCAGGCAAGAAGGAAGCCTATTACAGCTATGCGACCGGCTCTGGCCCGACCGAACTCTATTTCGAGACTGACAATACTCTGTTCTCGACCAAGGACACAGATATCGACCATCCGACCGACATGACGATGGCGATCGGCTATGCGCGCGGTGACTATGTCTATGCTTTCGTCGTGACGGAAGACAACCGCATTCCGGACCGCATAAGGGATGCGGAAGTGCGCGTTTATAAAACCATCGACGCCTTTTCGAACGACAAGAAAGACACGGAGATCATGCGGCTTTATTGCGATTCCGCCTCCATTCTTGCCGACCGAGACAGCATTCGACCCTGACAGGGTCGTTATCTGCCCCGCATCTGTTCGCCAGCGTTCTTGGCAAAACGCAGGTTCCAGAAAGTCGCTGTCAACGAAATGCCGGTCACGACGAGAAACGCCGTCGAGAAATCGGACATGACGGGCACGTCGTGGGCATGCAAATTCATGGATGCATGAAGAACCAGCGCCGCCACGCAAACACCGACTGACAGCATGAGCTGCTGGAACGTCGAATAGAAGCTGTTGGCCGAGCTCATCCGCTTTGCGTCCACCCTGTCGTAGGCCACCGTGTTATAGGCGGTGAACTGGAACGACATTGAAAAGCCCGACATAGCAAGCACGATGAAGATCAGCCAATGCGGCCATTCCGGTGTAAAGAAAGCGCAGATCGCATAGCTGCACGCGGAGAATATGCCATTCACCACCAGCGACTGCCGGAAGCCGAACCGCCGGATGATCCGCGGCGCAAAGGCCTTCATCGCCAGCGCGCCAAGCGCGGTCGCAAGCACCATATTGCCTGCCGCCACAGCCGACAGACCAAAGCCGATCTGGAGCATCAGCGGCAGCAGAAACGGGTGCGCGCCCTGCGTGATGCGGGTGATCGAACCTGCAATCATCGATGTTCCGAAGCTTTCAATGCGCATCAGCGAAAAATCGAGCATCGGCGCGGGATGGCGGCGCGAATGGACGATTGTGGCAACGCCGAAAACAACACCGACGACAAAGAGCTTCAGCGCGAGGTTCCCTTCCCCCGGATTGCTCGCTGTTTCCAGGCTGAACAGCAAAGCGCCAAGCGCAATACCCGACAGGATCAGACCCACGAAATCGAAAGGTTCGCGCGTTTCGCTTTTATATTCACCGATATAAAGCGACACGAACACCATGCCCAGAATACCGATGGGCACATTGATGTAGAAAATCCAGCGCCAGTCCAGAAATGTCACGAACAAACCGCCAAGCGGCGGCCCGAGAATAGGGCCCATAAGCGCGGGCACCAGCATCCACGACATGGCAGCGATGAGATCCTTGCGTTCCACCGAACGGATCAACACCAGACGGCCAACCGGCAGCATCATCGCGCCGCCTGCGCCCTGCAATAGTCGGGCTGCGACCAGACATGGCAGGTTTGGCGCCTGTGCGCAGAGCACGGAACCCAGAATGAAGATTGCAATTGCGAAGCGGAAAACCGTGCGCGTGCCGAAGCGGTCGGCGATCTTGCCGCTGGCCGGAATGAAAATGGCGAGACTGAGCAGATAGGAGGTCAGCGCAACGCTCATGGAAGGCGCGCCGACAGCAAAATCGCGCGCCATGGTCGGGAGCGCGGTGGCCAGAATGGTCGCGTCCAGCTGCTCCATCAGCATCGCACTGGCAACAATCAGCGCAATGATGCGAAAATTGCTCTTGCCCTCCGAAGCTGTCGCTTCGGTGGTTGAACTCTGGCTCTCGATGCTGACACTCATGGCTATTCCAGCTCAGCGGGCAAAAAACGGGCGACCGTCATCACATGCTGATGACGGAGATTTCACGAACCTGGCTTATCTATCCGGGAAAGGTGATGCGCGCCTTTTGGAGATATCCATGCCGCAAACGACAGTCGGCTCAAAAGAAACTGCGAGCAATAAACAATCTTGCTGACCGTTGACGGCATATATCACAGATCGCGGCAAAACAAAGCCGCTCAAGAGAATTTGACTTCGGATTCATTTATGGTTCAGGGGGTTGTCGAGCTTGTGGTGCGTTTGAGCGACAGGCTGCGCTCCCGGAACATGGAAAAGAGACCCGCGCTGACAACGATAAAAGCACCAGCGATGATAGTCCATGTCAGGGTTTCATGGAAAACCAGCGTCGCGATAAATGCGCCGATGACCAGTTGAAAGTAAGTCAGCGGCTGCAGTTCGCTCGCTTCAACACTATGATAGGCGCAGATAAGGCAACAATGGCCCGAAACGCCGCAAATGCACAACACCGCCATCCACGGCATATCCTGCAACGCGATTGGCACCATATAGAAGACACCTACGACCGTCAGCACCAAGAAACCAATGATGCCTGTGTAGAAGACACTCGTCACCGCGCCGTCGTCCTTGCTGACCGCTCGTGTCGTCACAGCATAGATCGCCAATGTGAAGGTTGCAGCCACGGCGAACAGGATGTTGGCATCAAAATGGGCGTTGACCGGATTGATGATCAAAAGCACGCCGCACAGGCCTATGATGATCGCCAACCAGCGATGCCAATCAATCCTTTCGCCGAGGATAGGCACGGAAAGCGCAGTGACCAGCAAAGGCACGCCCTGAAAAACCGATTGAGCCGTGGCCAGTCCCGCCCGGCTCAGGCCAAAAATGGCAAAGACCACTCCCATCGCCAGCATAATGCTGCGGGCAAGCTGAAGAAAGGGCCGCTTCGAGGAAGCTGCCTTAACAATCCCCCCGGATCGCCTGGCTAGCAATATGACGAATGCAGCGAAAACCCAATAACGGATCATCGCGACGAGGATCGGTGGGTAATGTGTGCCCAGATATTTCGAGATACCATTCTGCACCCCAAAGATGGACACCGAGACAAGCTTGAATAGGTAGCCTTGGCTTTTGGGGCTCATACGCGATACTCGAAACCGCCCGAAACAGGTGAAAATCGACTTAAAAGAATGCGTTTGAGTAATCGCTAAATAACGAGATTGATACAACGAAACCCGTTATCTTTCGCTGCCGCGAGCAGAGGAATCTGAATTTTTTGCTTTTGCGATAGAGCAAGCGTGACACGCTTACTCTCCTATTTGTTCGCTTCGTGTACGTCCCGAGCCGCCGGTTCAGGGCGTTGTGGAGCTTGTCGTGCGTTTGAGCGACAGGCTGCGTTCCCGGAACATGGAGAAGAGACCAGCGCTGACAACGATGAAAGCACCGGCGATGACATTCCATGTCAGGGTTTCATGGAAAACCAGCGTTGCGATAAATGCGCCGATGACCAATTGGAGATAGGTCAGCGGCTGTACTTCGCCTGCTTCCAGAATGTCATAAGCCCGGATGAGGCAATAATGGCTGGAAATGCCGCAAACGCAGAGCGCCGCCATCCAGAACCAGTCGTGCGGCGCGATGGGCACGAGATAAAAGACACCCACAGCCGTGAGCACCACCACACCGCCGATCCCGGTATAGAAGAAGCTGGTCATGGCGTCGTCATCGCGGCTAACCGCGCGCGTCGCGACTGCATAGATCGCGAACATGAAGGTCGCCGCGACGGAGAACAGAATATTGGCGTCGAAATGGGCGTTGACCGGATTGATGATCAAAAGCACGCCGCACAGGCCGACGATGATCGCCGTCCAGCGACGCCAGCCAACTTTTTCGCCGAGAAATGGCACAGATAGCATCGTGACCAGCAAAGGCGCGCCCTGAAAGACAGACTGCGCCATGGCCATTCCGGCGCGGCTGAGGCCGAAGATGAAGGTGACGATTTCCGCAGCCAGAATCACGCCGCGGGTGATCTGCAGAAACGGGCGCTTCGTGGACGCCGCCTTGGCGATGCCACCGGAGCGTATGGCCAGCAGAATGACGAATGCGGCAAACACCCAGTAGCGGATCATCGTGATGAAGATCGGCGAGTAATGCGTGCCAAGATATTTCGAAATGCCATCCTGCACCGCAAAGATGGTCACCGCGAGGATCGTGAAGAAGTAGCCTTGGCTCTTGGAGGTCATGCGCCATACTCGAAGCCGCCCGAAACGGGTGACTGTCTGTCTTGAGGGGAATGAGTGTGAGTAATCCGAACTGCGACGGATTACTACAACAAAGCCCACTATTTTTCGCAAACGACGATAAAGAAACGCGATTTCGCTCACTTTTTCCGTTGAGGAAGCGTCACACGCTTATCCCACTCGAATAGCTCGCCTTTTGCATCGCCTGTCCGTCCAGGGGCGGGACGAATGTTGCAGCCTGTCGCATGATGTGCGCGCCAGATGCGGAACCGACCGGGCGTGCACCGGTTAACTCACCGCTGCGGGGCAAGCTAGAAAGTGAGACTACGACATGAAAAAGGCTCTTATTCTTACAACGGCAGCGTTTCTTGCGACCACCGGCCTCGCCGCCGCGCAAGATGCCGTTATCATCGAAGTGCCCCAGTCTGCACGTGATTATGTTATCGCCCATCCCGTTGACCCGGTCGTCATTCAAGACGATGTCGGTGAAGGTTATGTCGTGCCGGAGGCTGTTGTCGTGCGCCCTATCCCCGACAATCCGGACTTCGGCTATATCTATGTGAACGGTGAACCGGTCATCGTTTCGATGCAGAACCGACAGGTGGTCTATTATGACGAAGCGCCCAATGCAGGCCCGCCCGTCCCCGTCGTACCCGACGATGTGGTTACCTTCGTGGAAAACAACCCGACGCAACCCATTGCCATTGATGGCGATGTGACCGAGGGCATGGTGATCCCGGAAGATGTGCCGCTTGCGGTAGTTCCTGATCAGCCGAAATATTCCTATGTCTATATCGATCAGCGTCCAGCGCTCGTGGAACCGCAAACGCGCCGCGTTATCTGGGTGAAGTAACTCTCCTTCGATCCCCGCGCGGCAATGCGCGGGGATTTTCAGTTTCGGCCTGTTTAGGCGGTTCGCAGAACAGCCCCCACGTCCTCTCTCCCTTACATCGAAATTTTGGGCCTCATGCCTCGGAAGCCTCTCGTGGGTAGGGATCCCGCCTTCCCACGAACCGTCCCATCTTCGCTAAATCCCCACAGCTGCTTTCACCTACAATCATTAGCGACTTGCGCGATTGCGCTCACATAAAATATAGATAATTCAAGAATTATATCTATTAAAAATAGGATAGGTAGCTATATGATTGAGATTAATGAGATAATTAGCGAAAAACGGGACGCCGATTCAAGCGAGCAACAAAATGAGTCGCTCAATCTTGCAAAAATTATCTATAATTTGCCATTCATTCAGCTCGTCTTCCGCGCGCAGGAAATTCACCGGCAGCATTTCGATCCCGACGCCATTCAGATGAGCAGGCTGCTTTCGATCAAGACGGGCGGCTGTGCGGAGGATTGCGGCTATTGCAGCCAGTCGGCGCATTATCCGACCGGATTGAAGGCTTCCAAACTGATGGAAGTCGAGCGCGTACTGTCCGAAGCGCGCAAGGCGCGGGAGGGCGGCGCTACGCGCTATTGCATGGGGGCCGCCTGGCGCAGCCCCAAGGACCGCGACATGGACATGCTTGTCGCGATGGTCGAGGGCGTCAAGGCAATGGGCATGGAAACCTGCATGACGCTTGGCATGCTGTCGCTCGAACAATCGTCACGCCTTTCCGACGCCGGACTCGATTATTACAACCATAACATCGACACGTCGGAGCGGTTTTATCCCGAGATCATCACCACCCGGACTTTTGCAGACCGGCTGGAAACACTGGCGAATGTCCGCGATGCAGGAATCAAGGTCTGTGCAGGTGGCATTCTCGGCATGGGCGAAACCGTAGACGACCGCATTTCGATGTTGGTCACGCTGGCCAATTTGCCAACACCGCCCGAAAGCGTGCCAATCAATATGCTGATCCCTATTCCCGGATCGCGCCTTGCCAATGCCGAGCCTATCGACCCGTTCGATTTTATACGCACCATCGCGCTGGCCCGGATTCTCATGCCGACATCCTATGTGCGGCTTTCCGCCGGGCGCACCGATATGAGCGATGAAATGCAGGCGCTTTGCTTCTTTGCCGGAGCCAATTCGATCTTTGTCGGCGACACGCTGCTGACTGCCGACAATCCCGGCGAAGATCACGACAGCGCGCTTTTCCGGCGGCTCGGCCTCAAGCCGATGACCCTGGAGCAATTGCGTTGAGCAACCCGTCCCTTGCCCGTTATCAGACGACACTGAACGGTCTTGAGCGGAAGTCTCGTTTGCGCGCCCTCTCCCCGCAGAAGGGTATCGACTTCACGTCAAACGACTATCTGGGTCTCGCCAATTCACCGCGCCTCAAGGCCGCTATCGTTGCGGCGCTCGACAGCCGTGTTCCGGTTGGCGCGGGCGGATCGCGGCTGTTGCGTGGCAACCATATCGAGCATGAAGCGCTTGAAGCCGAAGCTGCTGCCTTCTTCGACGCAGAGAAAGTGCTGTATTTCGGCAGTGGTTTCGCGGCCAATACGGCGCTGTTTGCGACCCTGCCACAGCGCGGCGACCTGATTGTCTGTGACGCGCTGATCCATGCCAGCGTTCACGCGGGCATTGCATCCAGCAAGGCAGATACCGTTTTTGCAAAGCACAATGATGTCGGCGCTTTCGACGCCGCCATCAGCGACTGGCGGCGCAAGGGCGGCAAAGGACACCCGTGGATTGCCGTTGAAAGCCTCTATTCCATGGATGGTGATACCGCCCCCATCGCGGAACTGGCCGAACTGGCAAACCGTCACGATGGATTTCTTGTGATCGATGAAGCCCATGCCACCGGCATTTATGGCCCGCAAGGACGTGGACTGGCGGCAAATATCAAAAATCGCGACAATGTGCTGGTGCTGCACACATGCGGCAAGGCGATGGGCTTGTCCGGCGCGCTGCTGCAATTGCCCGCCATACTTGGCGACTATCTGGTCAACCGCGCCCGCAACTTCATCTATTCGACCGCGCCGTCGCCCTTGATGGCGGCGGGTGTGCGTGAGGCATTGCGCATGATTGCCGACGAGCCAGAGCGTCGCCAGCAATTGCGAGACCTGACCGGCCTTGCCGGGGCGCTCGCGACTTCGCTTCTGGGCCTCAGGCCGAGCGGCTCGCATATCATGCCGATCCTGATCGGTGACAATTTTCGCGCCATGCGTATTGCCGAAGCGATGCGCGCCGAGGGGTTCGATATACGGGCGATCCGCCCTCCGACTGTGCCGGAAGGAACCGCACGGCTCAGACTATCCATCACGCTTAATGTCAGTGAAAGCCAGGTCCGTCAAATGTTCGACCGGCTTTCTATTGCAATGGGAAAAGACAGACCATGACAACGCGCTTCGTCGTCTCCGGCACGGATACCGGCATCGGCAAGACGGTCTTTTCAGCCGCCCTCACCGCCGCCCTCGACGGCTACTACTGGAAGCCGGTGCAATCCGGTCTGGACGAGGAAACCGATAGTCAGGCGGTCGCCCGGCTTGTCGGCCTGCCTCAAAGCCGCATCTTGTCGGAAGTCTACAAGCTTTCTGCACCGCTTTCGCCGCATCAGTCGGCAGCGCTGGACGGCAAGGCGATTGCCGCCGATGCATTCGCCGTGCCCGCTACGGACGGCCCGCTGGTCATAGAAGGCGCAGGCGGCTTGCTTGTGCCGCTCTCGGACGATCTGGTTTTTGCCGATATATTCGCCCGGTGGCAAATTCCGGTCATTCTCTGCGCCCGCACCAATCTCGGAACGATCAATCACACGCTCCTGTCCGTCGAAGCGCTGAAGCATCGGCGCACGCCCCTATGCGGCATCGCCTTCATCGGTGACGAGAATATAGAAACCCAGCGCATCATCGCGAAAATGAGCGGCGTGCGCATTCTTGGTCGCCTGCCGTTCCTGCCCGACCCAGCAGGAAGCGCGTTGCGACAAGCCTTTGAGGACAGCTTTGATCTAAGCAGTTTCGCGGAGGTGTGGGCATGAAGCGACAATCGGTCTGGCACCCCTTCACCCAGCACGCGCTGGAACCGGAGATGCAACGCATCGTATCGACGGAGGGCGCTTATCTGATCGACGAAAGCGGCAAGCGTATCCTCGATGCAATCTCCTCCTGGTGGGTCATCACCCATGGCCATCGGCACCCGGAAATCATGCAGGTGATCCGCAGCGCGACGGAGAGCTTCGATCAGATCATCTTTGCCGAATATTCCCACGCGCCTGCCGAACAACTAGCCGAAGGGCTGATTGAAATCGCGCCGCCCGGCCTGCATCACGTCTTCTATTCGGACAGCGGTTCGACGGCAGTGGAAGTCGCGCTGAAAATGGCACTGGGCTATTTTCACAATACTTGCCAGACGCGCGACCGTATCGTGGTGATGGAGCACGGCTATCATGGCGATACCATCGGCACCATGTCCACCGGCGAGCGCGGCGTTTTCAATGCCGCCTACGAACCTTTGCTGTTTGGCGTCGGCCGGTTGTCCTTTCCGGAAAAGGGCAACGAACAGCGCACGCTCGACATGTTCGAGGACCATTGCAGGTCAGGCCGCGTGGCGGCATTGCTGATCGAACCGCTCATTCTCGGCGCGGGCGGCATGAAAACCTATCGCCCGGCTCTGCTGACAGCACTCAAAGAGATCGCGGAGCGGTTTGGCTGCCTGCTGATTGCCGATGAAGTGATGACCGGCTGGGGGCGAACCGGAACTTTGTTTGCCTGCGAACAGGCGCGCATCACACCGGATATTATGTGCGTATCCAAGGGACTAACCGGCGGAGCGCTGCCGTTGGCCGCAACGCTTTGCACCTCGGCGATCTTCGATGCGCATCTTTCAACCGACCGCCGCAAGACCTTCTTTCACTCAAGCTCCTACACGGCCAACCCCATTGCCTGCGCCGCCGCCGTCGCCAATCTGGAAGTCTGGCGACAAGAACCAGTGCTCAGCCGCATTCGGTCCATCGAGGAGTTTCACGAACACAATCTGACACGATTTGCAGGCGACCGGCGCTTCACGAATATCCGGCAGGCGGGAACGATTGCAGCGCTTGACGTTGTCGTGCCCTCTGGCGGCTATCTCGCAGAAATCGGCCAGCACATGCGGAAACTGTTTCGTGAGCGCAACTTGCTGATCCGCCCGCTTGGCAATGTGCTTTATCTGATGCCGCCCTATTGCGTGACCAGCACCGAACTGGCCAACATTTACGACGCGATGGACGAAGTGGCATCCATCGTGACGGGGCAACCGCAATGAGCCTTTGCCGCTCCTCCCGCATGGTCGGTTTCGGTCATGCGGTCCCCGAACGCTGCGTCGAGAACTGTGAGATCGAACAACAGCTCGGTCTGGAACCGGGCTGGATCGAACGACGCACGGGCATTCGCTCACGCTATTGGGCAGGTGAAGGCGAAACTTTGAGCGGGCTTGCAGCCATGGCCGGAGATATGGCGCTCGATAATGCCGCCATTGCCCGCGAAGACGTCGCGCTGACTTTGCTTGCAACATCGACGCCGGATCATCTGCTGCCGCCGTCAGCGCCGTTGCTGGCGCATAAGCTCGGACTTGCCCGGTCTGGCGCTATAGACATGGCGGGCGCTTGCGCGGGCTTTCTCTATGCGCTTACCCTCGCAGACAGCTTTGTCCGCACACATAACCGCCCTGTGCTTGTGGTTGCGGCCAACATTCTAAGCCGCCGCATCAACCCGGCTGAGCGCGCAAGCACCGTCCTCTTTGCCGATGCAGCAGGAGCAGTCGTGCTTGCGCCAGATACGAACCCACAGCGAGGGGTTCTATCTGCCGATCTGTCTTCAGACGGAAGCGGCTATGACCTGATTTCAATCCCGTCCGGCGGCAGCAACCAGCCATTCTCGCCCGACAGTGCGCCGGAGCAATTTTTGATGTCGATGCAAAATGGTCGCGACGTGTTTTCCCGTGCGGTCGATTTGATGACGACCACCTCCAGAAATGCGCTGGAAAAGGCAGGCGTCGAAGCCGCACATATCGACTGTTTTGTGCCGCATCAGGCCAATGCGCGCATGTTCGATGCCGTTGCGCATAATCTCGATATCAATCCGGCTAAAACGGTGCGGACAATCGCGACCTACGGCAATTCCTCCGCCGCAACCATTCCACTGTCGCTCTCGATCGCCAATGCATCGCGACCTTTTGCAGAAGGCGAAACGCTTCTGCTGACCGCTGCGGGCGCCGGTATGATGGGCGGCGCAGCGGTCTATATTGCCTGAGTTCCAGCTTAGGACTGCACAGTCTTCGCTGGAACGGCCTTATGTTCCTCCTGCGGAGCGGCAGCCTTGCGCGCCACAAGACTGTAGACGACCGGCACCACGAAGAGCGTCAACAAGGTGCCGAAGGACATGCCGCCGACAATCACCCAGCCGATAGCCTGACGGCTTTGCGCGCCAGCACCGGTTGCAACGGCAAGCGGAATGGCGCCAAGCACCATAGCCCCTGTCGTCATGAGGATCGGGCGCAGACGCATCACCGCAGCTTCCATCACCGCATCGGCGATGTCGCGCCCCTGGTCACGCATATGATTGGCAAATTCGACAATCAGAATGCCGTGCTTGGTGATAAGCCCGACCAGCGTGACCAGACCGATCTGGCTGTAGACATTCATGCTCGCCCCCGCAAACCACAGCGCGAGCAAGGCCCCAGCAATCGAGAGCGGAACCGTGAGCAGAATGATGAACGGGCTGACAAAGCTTTCAAACTGCGCCGCGAGAACCAGATAGATGAACAGAATGGCCAGACCGAACACGAACAAAATGCTCGAATTGGAACTGGTGAAATCGCGAGATTCCCCTTCCAGATCATACTGGGCATAGGTTGGGAACATCTCATTCGCCGTGCTTTGCAGATAAGTCAGCGCCTCGCCCAGTGAATAATCGGGAGACAGACCAGCGCTGATCGTCGCCGAGCGCAGCCGGTTGAAACGATAGAGATTGGCTGGTTCAACACTTTCCTTGACGGTTACGAGATTGGACAGCGGGATAAGCTGCCCGGACGAGCCCCGCACGTTGACGATATTGATGGAATCCGGCGTGGCGCGGTCGCTGGCGTCAAGCTGGACAAGGACATCCGATTGTTCGCCATCCCGGTCGATGCGCGTAACCTGACGGCTGCCGAACATCGTTTCCAGCGTATGGCCAACATCCGAAACCTGCAGACCTGCCTCGCGGATCTTCTCGCGGTTCATGTTGATTTCCATGCGTGGTTTGTTGAGATCGAGGTTCGATTCAACATTCACCAGACCGGGGTTCTCCTTGATTTTCTCAACAAACGCGGTTGCGAGCTTATTGAGGTCCTCGTAGCTGGACGAAGACTGGATCACAAACTGAACCGGGTTGTTGGCCCCGGCTCCACTGCCGCGCGTCGTCGTCAGGGATGGCATATTGAACCCGAAGGCGCGCATACCCGGAATGGCGCTCATCTCCGGACTAATGGAGCGAATGATTTCCTGCTGGCTGCGGTCTCGCTCATCCCAGTCTTTCAGCAGACCGAACGCACCAAAACCGGTAACCTGCTGTGCGCCATAAACCGAGAAATACGTGCTGACCTCAGGAATGCTGGCCATGATTTCTTCAGCGGTCTTGCCGTAGCGTTCCGTAAATTGAAGCGTTGAACCTTCCGGAGACGTGCCTGCCATACGAATGACCCCACGGTCCTCAACCGGAGCAAGTTCACTTGGCAGATTGACATAAAGGAACCCCGCCAGAACCGCAGTTGCCGCAGCGCCAGCCAACACAATCAGCTTGTTGCGCATGGCGAGCCCCAGCACGCGCCGGTAGTGCTCGTTGAGACGATCAAGAAATCCTTCCAGAGCGCGTGATATCCGACCCTGATTTTCATTGTGACGCAACAGCTTGCCACACATCATGGGCGTCAAAGTCAGCGCCACGAAGCCGGAAACCAGCACCGCGCCAGCGAGCGTCAGGGCAAACTCGATGAACAATTGCCCGGTTCGGCCTTCGGTGAATGCAATCGGCACATAGACAGCCGCCAGCGTAAGCGTCATCGCGATGACGGCAAAGGCGATTTCTCCCGTTCCGGCAATGGCTGCCTGCACCGGGGTTTCGCCCTCCTCAATGCGCCTGTGCACATTTTCCAGCACGACGATAGCATCGTCCACCACCAGACCAATGGCCAGCACCATGGCGAGCAGCGTCAGTGTGTTGATACTGAAGCCGAAAGCAAACATGATTGCCAGCGTTGTGATCAGCGAAACTGGTATCGTCACGATGGGAATAAGGCTTGCGCGCACCGAACGCAGGAAGAAGAAAATCACCATGATGACGAGAACAATCGCCTCGCCAATCGTGTGGAACACAGCCTCGATCGAGCGATCGATGAAGATCGACGTATCATAGGTGACATCCGCCTTCATTCCGGTTGGCAAACTTTCCTGAATGGTCGGCAGCACGGCGCGCACGGCATTGGCAACTTCAAGCGGATTGGCGGTCGCCTGTTTCACCACACCAATCGAGACGGCTGTTTCGCCTTCCTTGAAGGTTGCCTGCCGCTCGTCGGCTGCACCCAGTTCGGTTCGCCCTATATCACGCAGGCGCACCGGATAACCGTTCACGACATTGATGATGATGTCGGCAAATTCTTCGGGCGTCGTCAGCGCCGTATTGGCGAGAAGCGTAAACTCCCGATCCTTGCTTTCGATACGCCCAGCAGGTACCTCGACATTCTGGCTTTCAAGCGCCGTTTCGACATCCTGAACCGTCAGACCGTAACCCGCCAGCTTGCGCGCATCGATCCAGACACGCATTGCATATTCGCGCGCGCCGAGAATGCGGGCTTCCGAGACACCGGGCAAATTCTGGATGCGGTCAACAACAGTTCGATTGAGAACATCGGTAATTTCAAGGCCGGAATGGCGGTCGCTTGTAAAAGCCACATACATGATGGGCTGCGCATCCGCTTCCACCTTGGCGACAATCGGCTCGTCAATCTCATCGGGGAGATTCCGTCTTGCGCGGGACACACGGTCGCGCACTTCGGCAGCGGCCACTTCAGGATCGGTGCCAAGTGTAAAGCGCACTGTGATGGCGCTGGTTTCAGCGCGGCTTGTCGATGACACCACATCAATGCCGGCAATACCGGAGAGCTGTGTTTCAAGAACCTGCGTGACCTGACTTTCCACAATTTCGGCATTAGCGCCGGAATAGGTGGTGGAAACGGAAACTGTCGGTTCTTCGACATCGGGATATTCGCGGGTGCTCAGCCGCTCATAGGACACGATGCCGAGCAGCACCAGAACAAGACTAAGGACCGTAGCGAAGACCGGTCGGCGGACACACATTTCCCATATGGACATCAGACCGACCCCTCCCCAGTTGCATCCTGAACACGGATTTTGGTTCCTGTTTGCAACTTCTGCTGACCGGCCGTCACGACACGCGCATCCTTATCGAGGCCAGTGACAATCTCGACCAGTCCGTCAAGCCGTTGCCCCAACGTGACCGTGACCACCTCGACCGTATCGTCCGCATTGATGCGATAGACAGTCTGGGTTTCACCGCTTGGCACAATGGCGCTTTCCGGCACCAGCAGGGCATCTGCCTTGGTGCCTGTCGTGACATTGACGCGCACGAAAAGCCCCGGCCGCAATTTCAGATCGGGATTGGCGATCAAGGCGCGCATGCGAATAGAGCGGCCTGTTTCATCGACGGAAGGCTCGATGGCATAGACCTGCCCCTGAAACGGCTGGTCTGGCAGTGCGTCGGCTATCACCGAAACCCGCTGCTCGGGCGAAATATTCGCCAGCGCGACTTCCGGCAAGGAAAACTCTGCCACCAATGGATCGATCTGATCGAGCTTGGCAAGATTGGTCGTACCCGCAGTTACATAAGCGCCCACACTGACCGAACGCAGACCGACAACACCGTGAAACGGCGCCTTGATAGAAGTCTGTGCGAGCTGTGCTTCGGCAAGCGCCAGAGCCGCTTCCGTATTACGCAGGTTCGCTTCCGCTTCTTCCAAAGCCTGTGTTGCGCTGATCCCGCGCTTCGACAGGGCTTCGGTGCGTTCGAAAGTCGACCGGGCAAGAACATTGGCCGCACGGGCCGATTGAACGGAAGCATCCAGAATGGAGGTATCCAGCTGAAACAGAACGCTGCCAGCCTCAACGCGCTGGCCTTCCTGAAACAGAATCTTGTCCACCCGACCGCTGATTTCCGAGGCCAGCGTTACCGATTCCTTCGCGCGCAAACTGCCAACTGCCGAGATGATGCTGTCCAGATCGCGCGTTTGCACCGCCGCAGCTTCCACCACTGCGGCATTGGCCTGAACGGGAGCAATCGACGCCGTCGTCTCAGCGGATGTTTTTTGCGTGCCACGCCATGCAAAAAAAGCTGCAATCAGCACCAGCCCCAATACAAGAACTAGTATACCTCGTTTCCTAAGTTTCATATGCTAGCCTTTCATCGGGTCGGGCCATGAGTTTCCGCAGCGGGACACGCGAACGGATCAAACAGGGCGAGAGTCAAATATTAGCTTTCAAAATATTTTACTTTACAGTAAAGTAAAATTAATCTTCTGTAATGTCAGACTCTTGGCTAACAGAGGGCATTGGGGAGGGACTGAAAAGCGTGGACAAGAAAATGAATGTGAGCACCGAAACGGTGCTTGATGCGACAAGAAAAATGCTGTCGGAGCACGGCTCTGCGGTCAGCCTTGAGTTGATCGCTGCCGAAGCTGGTCTGACGCGCCAGACGCTTTATAATCGCTTTGGCAGCAAGCAGGTTTTGCTGAAAACCGCCTTTGACGACATCCGCAATAAAATCCACGCCCGTCTCGATAATGCTCCTTGGGGAGCGAAACCTGAAATCCTCCTGCCTGTGATCGGACGGATCGTGGCGGATAATTTTCTGGACCTGGAAATGGCGAAGCTGTTGCGCGCCATGCTTCAGGCCGTGGAAGAAATTCCCGAAATCGGCACCAGCCTGAGATCGGACAGGACCGGTCAGGTCCTGAGCAGTCTAACCGCTTATCTTGAAGCGAAGACGAAAACCGGTGAATTCCAGGTCGCGAACCCTGAAGTGCAGGCGATGCTGTTTCTAGGCAGCATCAGCGGATTTCTCTTTCCCCGCCTGCTTCTTGGAACTGCCGCGCCGGACGAAGAGCGTAATCAGGAACTGGTCAATGAGGCGGTCAAAAGCTTCATCAGTCTCTGGCGCAAAAGTGAACTGCCCCCTCCCAACAAATGAACGAGGCTTTCTGTGTTGAAACACTCCATGCATGCCGCTTTCATCGCCACTCTTATCGGCGCGGTTTCCGTGTCGGCACCGTCGCTTGCGCAAGAAACACGCGACATCGCCAAGGAAGAAGCCAACCGCAAAATCGTGCTGGAATTTTACGATGGTGTCTTCAACAAGCATGAAGTGGAAAAATACTCCGAAGTGCTGGCCGAGAACTACATCCAGCACAATCCGGGTGTACCGGACGGCAAAGCGCCTTTCGTGAAGTTCTTCACCCAGCGCTTCAAGGACAACCCGAAGGCGACCGCACGCATTGTGCGTAGTGCCACGGATGGTGATCTGGTCTTCATTCATCTTCAATCGAAAATGAATGAAGCAGACCGCGGCCGCGCCATCGTCGATATTTTCCGTGTTGATAACGGCAAGATCGTCGAGCACTGGGATGTTATCCAGGCTGTTCCCGAAACGTCCAAGAACAACAACACGATGTTCTAAACCTTTCGGCCAAAACCGCATTAGAAGCCAGCCTCTTCGGCTGGCTTTTCAATTTCACGGCATTCACTCGACAAAAACTGTTCTTGTCGTCGCTTCTGGCTTGTTTCCTTCAAAAAGCAATCCTACGATATCACAATTCACCGGCCTACTGCGCCCTTCCCCGACAGATCAGCAGCAGTCACAGCGTATCCACGCTCGCCGGTGCCATGGATTACAGTCGAAAGACTCACGAATTAAGGACGTGGAAAATGACCGACAAGCACGCCTCGAAGGCAATGTGGACCTATTACAAGGGCGAGTGGCGCGAAGGCGACGTGCGCATTCTGGGCGCGGCCTCGCATGCAACCTGGCTCGGTTCTGCTGTGTTCGACGGCGCACGCCTGTTCGAAGGCGTCACGCCGGACCTCGACCGTCATTCGGCACGCGCCAATGATTCCGCCCGTGCACTCGGCCTAGAGCCGACGCTTTCGGCCAATGACATTGAGGCACTGGCGCTGGAAGGCCTGAAGAAGTTCGCCCCCGGCACGGATGTCTATATCCGTCCCATGTACTGGGCCGAAGAAGGCGACAGCAGCACGGTCGCGCCGCTTGCTTCCTCCACCGATTTCGCCTTGTGCCTCGAAGCCATTCCGATGGTCGAGCCTAAAGGCTTCACCATCACCACGACCTCGTTCCGTCGTCCCTTTCTGGAAGTGATGCCGGTCAACGCCAAGGCAGCCTGCCTCTATCCGAACAATGGACGCATGCTGCTCGAAGCCAAGGCCAAGGGCTTTCACAATGCAATCGTGACCGATGTGCTGGGCAATGTTGCGGAAACGGCGACCTCCAACATCTTCATGGTTCGCGGCCGCGAAGTCCTCACGCCGGTACCAAATGGCACCTTCCTCAACGGCATCACGCGCCAGCGCGTCATCATGTTGTTACGCGCTGCTGGCGTGACGGTGCATGAGACGACGCTCAAAATCGAGGATTTCCGTCAGGCCGACGAGATTTTCTCAACCGGCAATATGAGCAAGGTTGTGCCGATCATTGGCTTTGATGATCGCAAGTTGGAATACGGAGCCGTTACCAGGCACGCCCGCAGTCTCTATTGGGAATGGGCGCACGCCTGATTTCCAGCCAAAAACTTCGACTTCCATAATGCTCCGGGTCGTTCTGCCCCGGAGCCAATCCCTGACAGCGGCTGACGCATGATCGAACATACCCCCCTGTATCTGGCAGTCGCTATCACGGCGGCATTTCTGGTTGGCATGTCGAAAGGCGGCCTGCCATCGGTCGGCACGCTCGCCGTTCCGCTGATGGCGCTCGTCATCTCGCCGGTCACAGCCGCCGCCTTGCTGCTGCCGATCTATGTCATCAGCGACATGTTCGGGCTTTACCTCTACCGACACCATTATTCAGCGCGCAATCTCGCCATTCTCACGCCCGCAGCCATTGTCGGCGTCGGTATTGGCTGGCTGTTCAGCTCGCATCTCTCCAGCACCTTCATCGGCATGCTGGTGGGGTTGGTCGGCATCCTGTTCTGCCTGAACGCCTGGATCGGCGCACGCTATCGCCGAAAGGCCCGCAAGGCTGATGTTCCGGGCGGTGTCTTCTGGGGGATTCTCACCGGCCTTACCAGCTTCGTGTCGCATTCCGGCGCGCCGCCGTTTCAGATGTATGTCCTGCCGCAGCATCTGGAAAAGCTGGTCTTCGCCGGCACATCAACCATCCTTTTTGCCATCGTCAATGCCGTGAAGCTGGTGCCATACTGGCAGTTGCAGCAGTTTTCCAATCTCGATCTATCGATGGGACTCTGGCTGATCCCTTCCGCAGTGATCGGCACTTTTGCAGGTGCGAAACTGACGCGGCTCCTTCCAGACGGCCCTTTCTTCCTGCTCGTACAACTCACCCTGTTCGGGCTTTCCATCAAGCTGATAGCCGATTGGGTCACGCCGTATTTCTTTGGTTGAGACGCTTTCAGAGTTCTTGCCAGACGGCTCCGCTTCCGCCACCATGCGCGCAAAAATGAGGGGAGATTGTGCGAATGGCGGACGCGGATGCGATCATCATCGGCGCGGGGTTGGCTGGCTTGGCCGCAGCGAACGAACTGACCAGCGCGGGCAAAACAGTCATCCTTCTGGAACAGGAAGGCGAAAACTCCATCGGCGGTCAGGCGTTCTGGTCGCTGGGCGGCCTGTTCATGATCGACACGCCCGAGCAACGCCGTCTTGGCATCAAGGACAGTTTCGATCTTGCCGCGCAAGACTGGTTTGGCTCAGCACAATTTGACCGCCCGGAAGACCTCTGGCCCCGGAAATGGGCCGAAGCCTATCTGCAATTCGCAACCGGTGAAATGCGCCCATGGCTGCGCAGTCTTGGCATGCGCTGGTTTCCCGTTGTCGGCTGGGCCGAACGCGGCGGCGCACTCGCCCACGGGCATGGCAACTCGGTGCCGCGTTTTCACGTCACATGGGGCACGGGCCCGGGCGTCGTGGCCCCGTTTGAACAGCGGCTGCGGGATGCAATGACAAAAGGCCTTGTCACCCTGAAGTGCCGTCATCGTGTCAGTCAGATCACCAGCGCGAACGGACGCATCACCGGCGTTTTCGGTGAAGTGCTGGCCCCCTCCACGGCGGAACGCGGGCAGCCAACTTCCCGAGAGGTTATCGGCGAATTCGCATTTGGCGCTGACAACGTTATCGTAACGTCCGGCGGCATCGGCGGCGATCCGGAACGCGTGCGCCGGGCATGGCCGCGCGAAAGACTCGGCAATCCGCCGAAAGACATGGTGCTGGGCGTACCGGCCTATGTGGACGGGCGCGGCATCGATATGGCGGTGAACGCAGGCGGGCACGTCATCAATGCCGATCGCATGTGGCACTACACCGAAGGTTTGCGCAACTGGAACCCGATCTGGCCCAATCATGGCATCCGCATTCTGCCCGGCCCTTCCTCCATGTGGTTCGATGCGCGCGGCAACCGTCTACCGGCTCCCTATCTGCCCGGTTTCGACACGCTCGGCACACTCAAGCACATTCTCTCCACCGGCTATGATTATTCCTGGTTCATTCTGACCGAGAAGATCATCCGCAAGGAGTTTTCACTGTCCGGCTCCGAGCAAAATCCGGACCTGACCGGCAAAAGCTGGAAACTGCTGCTGAAAAGTCGTCTCGGCAAAGCCCCGCCGCCGCCCGTCAAAGCCTTCATCGATAACGGTGCCGATTTCATCACCGCCAAGACGATTGAAGAACTGGTCGCAGGCATGAACAATTTGAGCGGTGAGAAACTGCTCGATGTGCGACGCATTCGCGACCAGATCGAAGCGCGGGACCATGAAGTGGTCAATCGTTACACGAAGGACGCGCAGATCATGGCGATCCATAATGCGCGCGCCTATATCGGTGACCGGCTGACGCGCGCCGTACCGCTTCATGCGCTGCTGGATCCGGCCAACGGCCCGCTGATTGCCGTCAAGCTGCATATTCTGACCCGCAAGACGCTGGGCGGTCTGCACACCAATCTCCAATCGGCAGTTCTGGGCGAGGACGGCGAACCGGTTCCCGGCCTTTATGCGGCAGGCGAAGCTGCCGGATTCGGCGGCGGCGGGTATCACGGCTATAATGCGCTGGAAGGCACATTTCTTGGCGGCTGTATATTCTCCGGGCGGGCGGCAGGCCGGGCAGTCGCTTCAATCTGACTTGCCAGATACCTTCTATAAATACCTGCAACCAACTGATTTAATAAAATTTTCGACCAAGTTTCAGCCAGCGAACCCGTGGCATTCTGTCCCGTTTTCTATATGAGATTTTTATATCCCGGCTGGTTTCCCTGTCTCGAAACCCTATGCCGTAAGGTCACATAATCCCTGCATGGCAAAAGCCTTCACAACAGGGAGCCCCGCAAGGGGACGACATTATGGACAACGCCGTCCTGGCAATCGGCATCGGCTTCTTCGTTCTGCTCTTCGGCTATCTGCGCGTCTGCGAAAAGCTTTGAGGACGTAACATGCTGATCGAATATATCGCTGGCGCTTTGGTCGCCATCTTCATCGCGATCTATCTTCTTTATGCGCTCATTCGACCGGAGCGGTTCTGACCGGCCAGCGAATAGCGGCCCTGTAGGGGCTTGGGAAAAACCATGACAATCAATGGATGGATACAGATCCTCGTCTTTTGCGGGATCATCATTCTGCTCGTAAAGCCGCTTGGCGGCTATATAACGCGTGTCTTCAACGGCGACCGGACATTCCTTTCGCGGGTTTTCGTGCCTGTCGAACGCGGGCTATATCGTCTTGCGGGCACTGGCGAGCGCGAGGAACAGCACTGGACGAGCTACACTGCCGCCATGCTGCTGTTCAATCTGGCCGGGTTTCTTCTGCTTTATGCGATGCAGCGGTTTCAGGGCGCGCTGCCCTTCAACCCCATGGGCATGAGCAACGTGCCCGCCGACCTCGCCTTCAACACTGCCACCAGTTTCGTGACCAATACCAACTGGCAGAATTACGGCGGCGAAAGCACCATGTCCTATCTGACCCAGATGGCCGGACTGACGGTGCAGAACTTCGTCTCGGCTGCGACGGGCGTGGCAATCGCGATAGCGCTTATCAGAGCTTTCTCGCGCAAATCAATGAAAACGCTTGGTAATTTCTGGGTCGATCTCACGCGCTGCACGCTCTATATCCTGCTGCCAATCTGCATCGTGATGACGCTTGCCTTCGTCGCACTCGGTGTGCCGCAAACGCTCGGCGCTTATGCGCAGGCCACGACGCTGGAAGGCGCGCGGCAGGTCATTGCGCTTGGGCCGGTTGCCTCGCAGCTGGCAATCAAGATGCTCGGCACCAATGGCGGCGGCTTCTTCAACGCCAATTCCGCGCATCCGTTTGAAAACCCCGACGCCATCTCCAACATGATCCAGATGGTTGCGATATTCGCTATCGGCGCATCGCTGACCAATGTCTTTGGCCGTATGGTTGGTAATGAAAAACAAGGCTGGGCGATCTTTGCGGCCATGGGCGTGCTGTTCGTTGCAGGCGTGGCCATCTGCTATTGGGCAGAAGCTGCGGGCAATCCGCTGATCCACGCGCTCGGCATCGACGGCGCGAATATGGAAGGCAAGGAAGTACGTTTCGGCATCGCCATGTCCTCTCTGTTCGCGGTGGTCACGACTGCTGCATCCTGCGGCGCGGTCATTGCCATGCATGACAGCATGATGGCGCTCGGCGGTATGATCCCGATGATCAACATGATGCTCGGCGAAATCATCATCGGCGGTGTCGGTGCAGGTTTTTACGGCATCATCCTGTTCGTCATCGTGGCGATTTTCGTTGCTGGCCTGATGGTTGGTCGCACGCCTGAATATCTGGGCAAGAAGATTGAGGCCAAGGAAGTCAAGATGGCGATGCTGGCCGTGCTGTGCCTGCCGCTGTCGATCCTCGGCTTCACGGCAATCGCCTCCGTCATTCCGGCAGGCTTGAGTTCCATTGCCAATCAGGGACCGCACGGCTTTTCGGAAATCCTCTACGCCTATACGTCGGGCACCGCCAATAACGGCTCCGCATTCGGCGGACTCTCCGGCAACACGCCCTGGTACAACATCACCATCGGCCTTGCCATGCTGATGGGGCGCTTCCTCGTCATCGTTCCCGCCATGGCCATTGCCGGATCGCTGGTCGCCAAGAAGATCGCACCGCAATCGGCAGGCACCTTCCCGACCCATGGTCCTTTGTTCGTGGGCTTGCTGATCGGCGTCATTCTGGTTGTCGGCGGGCTGATCTTCTTCCCTGCGCTGGCGCTGGGACCGATCGCCGAACACCTCGCCTTGGTCCAGGGAAAGACCTTCTGATGCTGAAACCGTCGAGTTGCATTCTGTCGATCCTTGCCGTGATGCTCATCCTGTTTCTCGCCATCCGGCTGATCTGAGCGTCCGCTTCGCAAAACATCTACTGGAGCCTCGTTATGAGCCAGTCCAAATCCGCGAGCATTCTTGATGCCCGCATCCTTATCCCGGCGGTTGGCGATGCCTTCCGCAAACTGAACCCGAAAAGCCTCGCCCGAAACCCGGTCATGTTCGTTGTGGCCGTCGTTTCCGCCCTCACCACGGTGCTGCTTGCAAAAGACATCGCGACCGGTGGGGCCAGTGTCGGCTTTTCGTCGCAGATCGTGCTGTGGCTCTGGTTCACAGTGCTGTTCGCCAATTTTGCCGAAGCGGTTGCCGAAGGGCGCGGCAAGGCACAGGCGGAATCGCTGCGCCGCACGCGCAGCGAAACACAGGCCAAGCTTCTGAACGGCGATAGCAAGACCGATTACAAAACCGTCGCTGGAACAAGCCTCAAGGTCGGCGATATCGTTCTCGTCGAAGCGGGCGACATCATCCCGTCCGATGGCGAGGTGATCGAGGGTGTGGCTTCGGTCAATGAAGCCGCCATCACCGGCGAATCCGCACCTGTCATCCGCGAATCCGGTGGCGACCGTTCCGCCGTCACCGGCGGCACACAAGTCCTGTCCGACTGGATCAGGGTGCGCATCACGGCGGCTCAAGGCTCGACTTTCATCGACAAGATGATCAGCCTCGTGGAGGGCGCCGAGCGCCAGAAAACCCCGAATGAGATCGCGCTCAACATCCTGCTGGCAGGCATGACGCTGATCTTCGTTCTGGCCGTGGTGACGATTCCAAGCTTCGCGACCTATGCGGGCGGCTATATCCCGGTCATCGTGCTTGTCGCCTTGTTCGTAACGCTGATCCCGACCACCATCGGCGCTCTGCTGTCAGCCATCGGCATTGCAGGCATGGACCGTCTGGTGCGCTTCAATGTGCTGGCCATGTCGGGTCGGGCGGTGGAAGCAGCAGGTGATGTCGACACTTTGCTTCTCGACAAAACGGGCACGATCACGCTCGGCAATCGTCAGGCAACCGCCTTCATGCCGGTGACAGGCATCAGCGAACAGGAACTGGCCGACGCCGCACAACTGGCCTCGCTTGCCGATGAAACGCCGGAAGGTCGTTCCATCGTGGTTCTGGCCAAGGAAAAATATGCCATTCGCGGTCGCGATATGCAGAACCTGCATGCGACTTTCGTGCCCTTTACCGCACAGAGCCGCATGAGCGGTGTCGATATCGACGGCTCGTCCATTCGCAAGGGCGCTGTGGATGCCGTGCTGAAACATGTGGGCCAGAACCGTGCGACCGAAGAAAAAGTCACTCACGAACTGCAAGCCATTGCCGATACGATTGCAAAATCCGGCGGCACGCCGCTGGCCGTGGTCAAGGATGGCAGGCTGCTTGGTGTCATCCATCTCAAGGATATCGTCAAGGGCGGTATTCGCGAGCGTTTTTCCGAATTGCGGCGCATGGGCATCCGCACGGTGATGATCACCGGCGACAACCCCATGACGGCAGCGGCAATTGCGGCTGAAGCAGGCGTGGATGATTTTCTGGCGCAGGCAACACCGGAGAACAAGCTGGCGCTGATCCGCGAAGAACAGGCCAAGGGCAAACTCGTCGCCATGTGCGGCGACGGCACCAATGATGCACCAGCGCTTGCACAGGCCGATGTGGGTGTCGCCATGAATACCGGCACCGTGGCGGCCCGCGAGGCAGGCAATATGGTCGATCTCGACAGCGATCCGACGAAACTCATCGAGATCGTTGAAATCGGCAAGCAGCTTCTGATGACGCGCGGCGCGCTGACGACCTTCTCCATCGCCAACGATATCGCGAAATATTTCGCGATCATTCCGGCCATGTTTCTGGCGTTCTACCCGCAGCTCGGCGCGCTCAACATCATGAACCTTGCCACGCCGCAAAGCGCCATTCTCTCGGCCATCATCTTCAACGCGCTCATCATCGTGGCGCTGATCCCGCTTTCGCTGAAAGGGGTGAAATACAAGGCTGTCGGCGCGGGTGCCCTGCTCTCGCGTAACCTGCTCATCTACGGCCTCGGTGGCGTCATCGTTCCGTTCATCGGCATCAAGGCCATCGATATGGCCATCGTTGCCCTTGGCCTCGCATAAGGATTTTCACCCATGTTGAAACAACTTCGTCCCGCATTGGTCATGATCGTCGCGCTTACCGTCATCACCGGGTTCATCTATCCGCTCGGTATGACCGGCATTGCCCAGGCAATCTTTCCACAGCAGGCCAATGGCAGCCTGATCGAGAAGGACGGAACGGTCATCGGTTCTGAACTGATCGGCCAGAATTTTGCCGGTGAGCGTTATTTCCACGGTCGTCCATCCGCCGCAGGCAAGGATGGTTACGATGCATCGAGCTCCGGCGGCTCCAATCTCGGCCCCACCAATCCCGCTTTGATCGAGCGGATCAAGGGCGAGGCGGAAACCTTGAAACAGACAACGCCTGACACCGCGATCCCTATCGACCTCGTGACCACCTCGGCCAGCGGTCTCGACCCGCATATTTCGCCGGAAGCAGCCCTTTATCAGATACCCCGTGTCGCCAAGGCGCGGGGCATCAGCGAAGCCGCCCTACGCGGCATTGTCAAGCAGCAAGTGGAAGACCGCGAGCTTGGCTTTCTCGGTGAACCTGTGGTCAACGTCCTGAAACTCAATCTTGTTCTGGACAGAACCGCAGCTAAATAAAGTAGAATACGGGCGGCGCAAACGATGCCGCCCGCTTCGCAGGAGCATTATCATTGATGTCGGACGACATACGCGCTGACAACACACGGCCCTCTCCCGATGCCCTGCTCGAACAGGCGGAGCGCGAAACGCGTGGCCGCCTCAAGATATTTCTGGGCGCAGCGCCCGGTGTCGGCAAGACCTATGAAATGCTGATGTCCGGCAGGGCGCGCAAAGCCGATGGCGTCGATATGGTTATCGGCGTGGTCGAAACCCATGGCCGTCGCGACACTGAAGCCTTGGTTGACGGGCTGGAAGTCATCCCCCGCGCTCTTGTTGCCTATCATGGCCACGAACTGGAAGAGATGGACATCGACGCCGTGCTGGCACGCCGTCCGCAGCTGGTTCTGGTGGATGAACTCGCCCACAGCAATGCGCCGGGCAGCCGTCACCCCAAGCGTTATCAGGATGTCGAGGAAATCCTCGCGCAGGGGATAGACGTCTACACCACGCTGAATATCCAGCATGTCGAAAGCCTGAATGATGTGGTGGCGCAGATCACGCGCATTCGCGTTCGCGAGACCGTGCCGGACAGTATCATCGACCGCGCCGACGATATCGAGCTGATCGACCTCACGCCCAGCGATCTCATCAAGCGGCTCAATGACGGCAAGGTCTATCTTCCCAAGACGGCCAAGCGTGCAATCCGCAACTATTTCTCGCCCGGCAATCTGACGGCGCTCCGCGAACTGGCGCTGCGGCGCACTGCGCAGCGGGTAGACGAACAGCTTCTCACCCATATGCGCGCCCACGCCATCGAAGGTCCGTGGGCAGCGGGCGACCGTATTCTCGTTGCCGTTGATGAACGGCCACGCAGCGCATCGCTGGTGCGCTATGCGCGCCGTCTGGCCGATCGGCTGCGCGCGCCCTGGGCGGTCATTCACATTGAAACGCCGCGCTCTGCCAATATGTCGGAGGACGAAAAAGACCGGCTGTCTGCAAGCATGCGCCTTGCAGAGCAGCTTGGCGGCGAGCCGATCATCATTCCCGGCCAGTCGGTTGCGGAAGACATTATCCGCTATGCCAGCACGCATAATTTCACGCAGGTGGTCGCCGGCAAATCAGCCAAGCCACGCTGGCGCGAAATTGTCGAAGGCTCGGTCGGGCACGAACTGATCCGCCGGGCGGGCGCTATAGATGTGCACATCACGGCGGGTATCGACCAGGAAGCGGCCAGCACCGCCCGCAAGGTCAAGACCGCCGCCCCATCGGCAAGCCTGCAAATTCTACCCTATGCAATCGGCACGGCAGTCGTCGCAGCCGCGAATGGCGTCGGGCTGCTGCTCGACCAGTTTCTTGATGTTCGCAGCATAGCGCTGGTCTTCGTCGTCGGCGTTCTCGGCGTTGCGGTTACGCTTGGTCTGTGGCCAGCGCTGTTCGTTTCCATCATCAGCGCCTTCGCCTATAATTTCTTCTTTCTGCCACCGCTTTACACGCTGTCCATTGCGGACCCGGAAAGCGTGGTGGCCCTCGTCTTCTTCCTCCTCGTCAGCTTTGTAGCCAGCAATCTGGCAAGCCGCGTGCAGCGTCAGGCGGCATCGGCACGGCAGCGCGCGCGCATGACCGAGGATCTCTATCTTTTCAGCAAGAAACTCGCAGGCACCGGCTCGCTGGACGATGTGCTTTGGGCTACTGCCTTCCAGATCGCTTCCATGCTGAAGGTGCGTGCGGTCATCCTGCTGCCGGAGCGTGAGAGCATCGCGGTGCGCGCCGGATATCCACCGGATGACACACTCGACGATGCCGATATCGCCGCTGCCCATTGGGCTTGGGAGCACAATTTGCCCGCTGGACGTGGTGCCGATACGCTGCCCGGCGCACGCCGTCTTTACCTGCCGCTGCGCACGGCGCGAACTTCGGTCGGTGTCATCGGTCTCGACAATGACCGTCAGGGACCGATCCTCACGCCCGAACAGCAAAGACTGTTCGAAGCGCTGGCCGATCAGGCCGCCATCGCCATCGAGCGCGTGCAACTGGTGGAAGACGTCGAGCGCGCAAGGCTTGCCGCCGAAACCGACAAGTTGCGCTCCGCACTTCTCACCTCGATCTCGCACGACCTTAAAACCCCGCTCGCGGCCATCATGGGTGCCGCCACCACATTGCGCGAATATCACGGCTCTTTGCCCGCTGAAGATCAGGCCGATCTTTATCAGACCATCGTGGATCAGTCGGAGCGCCTCAACCGCTTCATCGCCAATCTTCTCGACATGACCCGTATTGAAGCGGGGGCTATGGAGCCGAACCTCTCTCCGCATTATATCGGTGATATCGTCGGCGCCGCCTTGCACCGGGCCGCAAAAATTCTCGCGCGTCATGCGGTCCGCGTATCAGTGCCCACCGATCTGCCGATGCTGCGGCTGGATGCAGTTCTGTTTGAACAGGTTCTGTTCAATCTTCTCGACAATGCCGCGAAGTACGCGCCGGAAGCCTCTGAAATTGCTATTGAAGCACATATCAGCGGAACGCGGCTTATTCTGGAAATTGCCGATCAGGGGCCGGGCATTCCCGCCGATGACCGGGAACGGATTTTCGACAGCTTCTATCGCGTTCGCAAGGGCGATCACGTTCAAGCAGGCACGGGCCTTGGCCTGTCCATCGCGCGCGGTTTTGTCGAAGCAATGGGCGGCACTATCGCCGCTCGCAATCGCAGCGACCATGACCTCAATCGGTCTGGCGCAGTCTTCGTCATCTCACTGCCGCTTCCATCCGGCGACGCTGAAACGGAAACAACGCAATGAACACGCAAAGCGTCAAAGTGCTGATCGTCGATGACGAACCCCCGATCCGCAAACTCCTTCGGGTCGGGTTGACCACCGAAGGTTACACGACCGTTGAGGCCGCCAATGCCACTGAGGCGATAGAGAAGATCGAGGCTGAAAGCCCCGATCTTGTGCTTCTCGACCTTGGTTTGCCGGACATGGACGGCCATCGGCTCCTGCTGCAATGGCGGCACGAAGGGCGCAACCTGCCCATCCTCATTCTTTCAAGCCGCACCGACGAGGTCGGCATCGTCAAGGCGCTGGAACTCGGCGCCGATGATTATGTAACCAAGCCCTTCGGCATGCGCGAACTTGCCGCGCGCATCCGCGTCGCGCTTCGTCACAAGCTGCAACAGCAGGGCGAAAAGCCGATTTTCCAGAGCGGCGGTCTTTCCGTTGATCTGGTGCGGCGCATCGTCAAGGTCGAGGGCAACGACATCAAGCTGTCGCCCAAGGAATATGACATTCTCCGCCTACTGGTGCAGCATGCGGGCAAGGTTCTGACCCATCAATATATTCTCAATCAGGTCTGGGGCCCGGCGGCAGATGTGCAATATTTGCGCATTTATGTACGTCAGCTTCGCCAGAAGATCGAAGCCCTGCCCGACCAGCCGCAATATATTCTCACCGAAACCGGCGTTGGCTATCGCCTGCGCGAAGCGGACGCCCTATAATCAGAAGGACGCTGAGAAAACCGGTAACGGAGGTATTCGATGGTCGAGCTGACGAACAATCTGGACAATCTGGAATTCATCATTGCGAAGGCGCGCGAATACGATGTGCAGGTGCCTGCGGTGGACGAAGACTCCGGTTCCAATCCCGGCGACGACAGAGACGTCGATATTCTCGATGCTTCACTCGACAACCCGACCCGGAAAGAGCTTTTCGCCGCTATTCGTTCCCTGAATGAAGACCAACGCATCGAATTGCTGGCCTTGATGTGGGTTGGACGCGGCGATTTTTCGCCCGAGGAATGGGACGAGGCCCTGTCTACGGCAAGCGACCGTCATAATGGGCGCGAGGCAAAATACCTGATCGGAACACCGCTTCTGGGCGATTATATCGAGGAAGGCCTTGTGTCGCTCGGCATTGATGTCGAAGCCTACGATAATGAATAAGAAAAATTGATGATTCCATCCGTCCTTCTGTTTTGACGCTGCCATATCCGGGCATTAAGGTTGCCCGCAAATGCAAACAGGTTCGTTATCGACCAGCTTGCCAGACAACATATGGGAATTCAAAACCGACGGAGGAATGCGCCATGCTTCAGAAGAACCTGGTTCAGAAAACGGATTTTTACATCGACGGCGCCTGGCGCGCTCCAATCGATGCCAAGAGCATCGAAGTCGTCAATCCGGCCAATGAAAAGCCCTATGCGGTGATCTCCGGCGGTTCGGCTGCCGATATCGATCTCGCGGTTGCGGCTGCGCGCAAGGCTTTCCCCGCTTGGGCCGAAACGCCTGCGAAAGAGCGTATCGCCTATATCCGCCGTATCGCCGAAATCTATGATTCTCGCATGGATGAAATGGCCAAGGCCATTTCGCACGAAATGGGTGCGCCGATTACGCTTGCACGTGAATCCCAGGCTGCTGTTGGCGTGTCGCACATCAAGGCGTTTGTCGCAGCCTTCGAGAATTTCGAGTTTGAAGAAATTCTTTCTCCGAAATTTCCAAACCAGACAATCGTGCATGAACCTATCGGCGTTTGCGGGCTGATCACCCCGTGGAACTGGCCAATGAACCAGATCGCGCTGAAGGTCATTCCCGCGATTGCGGTCGGCTGCACGGTCGTGCTCAAGCCGTCCGAAATCGCGCCGATGTCGGCCATGCTGTTCGCCGAATTTGTCGATGCAGCTGGTCTGCCAAAGGGCGTGTTCAACCTCGTCAATGGCGAAGGCCCGGTGGTCGGCGAAGCCCTGTCGCAGCATCCGGATGTGGACATGATGTCCTTCACCGGCTCGACGCGTGCAGGCACGGCGGTTTCTCGCGCCGCAGCGGCAACCGTCAAGCGCGTTTCGCTGGAACTCGGCGGCAAATCGCCAAACATCGTCTTTGCCGATAGCGATCTGGAAAAGACCATCGAACGCAGCCTCGCCCATTGCTTCGAGAACACCGGTCAGTCCTGCAATGCGCCGACACGCATGCTGGTTGAGCGCTCGGTCTATGACAAGGCCGTCGAGTTTGCCAAAAAGGTAACCGAAGGCACCAAGGTCGGTGATCCTGCGGAAGAAGGCGATCATATCGGACCGCTTTCCTCGTCGATCCAGTTCGAAAAGGTCCAGAAGCTCATCCAGAAGGGCATCGACGAAGGCGCACGCCTTGTTGCTGGCGGCACGGGCCGTCCGGATGGCTTCACGGAAGGCGACTTCGTCAAGCCGACTGTCTTCGCCGACGTGAACAACGACATGACCATCGCGCGCGAAGAAATCTTCGGACCGGTGCTGGCCATGATCCCGTTTGAAACGGAAGAAGAAGCGATCGCCATCGCCAATGACACGCCTTACGGCCTTGCCGCCTATATCCAGACCGGCAGCCCGGAACGTGCCAAGCGCGTTGCGCGCAAGCTTCGCGCTGGCATGATCCAGATCAACGGCACGTCCCGCGCTCCGGGCAGCCCGTTCGGCGGATACAAGCAGTCGGGCAATGGTCGCGAAGGCGGTAAGTGGGGTCTTGAGGACTTCATGGAAGTGAAGCTCATCAGCGGCTGATCGTTACCAGCAAATGTGAAAAATGAAAAAGCGCCGCTAAACGGCGCTTTTTCTTTATAAAACTTGCTCTTCGGCCCGGAGGATCAAGCAACCGGCGTGGATGGCAACAAGGCTTGCAAAGCATCGTAACACGCCAGCACCGTTTCCATTTGCGCGGTGTGGCCTTTGACAAAAGCGCTGCCATAGATCGTCTCATCCGGATATTCGGTGATGAGCGTCAGCGGTACCGTATGGCGATCATCGACGCCGACAAGGCACGGGAAGCCGTTGATGATGCGGAAGCCCGTCTCGCCTGCATGCTGCTCGAAAAGCTTGATCTGGGCATTATTGTAAGCAACCAGACCATCAATCGCGGCCAGATGTTTCGTCACGCGGTCGATCAGTTCTTCTGCTTCCTTTTCCCAGGAGGCATGGTGACGGATGATCAGGAAAAAGCCCTTCGGCAGCGTCCACATGGCAAAGGAACGCGGCACATAGCCGGAGAGCGGACGCGTCCATTCATGCGACGGGTAACCGTGCAGGTTGACGTGCAGTTTCGCGTCAGTCCGCTTTTCCGCCTCGACGCGAATGGCTTTTTCGTAAAGCCCCTCGCCGCTGCGATATTCCAGATCATCACCCAGCGCCGTATAGCGCGCCGCGTGATGCATGTGGTGCGGCTGAAGTGCACAGAGCCGCTTGTGTATCTCGTATCCGTCCGGGTTTTCCTGCGGGGAGATCGTGAAATGCGCGCCTTCACGCGCCGCAAGCCGGTTGGCTGCGCGCAACGCCCCGACAACACCCGTCGTCTCATTGGCATGCTGACCGGCGCTGATCATCATCGCGGCATCGCTGCCGTTGCGATACGTCGCGCGCACCGTTCGGCCAGAGCGGGTCTTGGCGTCGAATGGCTCACCGCCCAGTCTGGCGATTTCACGGCGGATCTGATCGGCGGAAAGCGGCGCTTGCGCCGTTTCCAGAACTTGCTCTGCCGTCAATGCATCATCGGTGGAAAGCGGCCGCGTTTCCACTTTGACGGACGGTTCGGCATCGCGGAAGCGGACTTCCGGCACGATCTGGCCCGGTTGCAAGCCACGGTCACCGACCGGGCGACCGGACTTCTTCTGAAAAACTTCCAGCAGCGAGAAATAGATATCCTCGTGCATGGCTTCGGTGAGGCTCAGCGTCTCCTCGTCGTAAGGCAGGCGGCGGTCGGTGATCGGCAGGCTGACTGCGATGTTCAACTCATCGAAATAAGGTTCGCCGCGCTTCCAGTCATGGGCGGCGATGGTCGAGACGGCGTCATGAAACAGCTTTTCATAGGATGTCTCATAGCGCGCGTTTTCGGTCTTGCCGTCCTGTGTGACGGTCAGCCAGCCGGTTGGCGACACCAGCGTTTCACCGATGAAATCCACATGCACGCGGTTGGGCGCGAAAACCCGATGGCTCTCGCTCTGGCCATCCGCAAAGACCAGATCGACCTCATAATGAAAATCATCTTTGCCCGAAGCTGCGAACGTCACCTCCACCTTCGGCAGCAACGCAGACAAGGGATAGGTTTCGAGCAGAAAACGGTTCTGTACGCAGGCCTCATGACGCGGATAGCGGATTGCAGCAGACTTCAGCGCTGCACCATCCACTTCCTCCAGAAAGAAGTGCAGGAGCGGCTTATAAGCCGAATGCAGCCGCGCCTCGACGCCTCCCTCGCGCAGCGTCGTTTCGGCGGCAAAGCGGCTCGGCTGATCATCGAACAGCCATGCTTCCACCTTCGCGCCGCGCATTTCCGCTTTCAGAAAGTGCTCGACAAGCGCATGAACGGTGCGCGGATAGGTTTTCTCAAAAAGCACGCTCATCGGGAAGTCCTGCCAGTTGGGTCGAGGCTGTCACGCAGCCAGTCGCCAAGAAGATTGAGACCAAGCACCGTGAAAAGAATGGCGAGGCCCGGGAAAATGCTCACCCACCATGCGGTCTGGAGATAGGTGCGCCCGTCGGCCAGCATGCCGCCCCAGCTTGGAATGGTCGGATCAACACCAAGGCCGAGGAAGGTCAGGCTTGATTCCAGCAGAATATTGTTGGCCACATTGAGCGTCATCAGCACGATGACCGGACCAAGCAGGTTCGGCAGCAGATGCTGGAAGATGATGCGCCAGTCCTTCACGCCGATAGCGCGGGCGGACAGGATGAACTCGCGCTCGCGCAGCGACAGCACCGAGCCGCGCACCAGTCGCGCATATTGCACACATTGCGAGACGATCAGCAGGATGATGGTGTTGAACAATCCGCCGCCCAGAATGGCCATGACCGTAATGGCAAGCAGGATAAACGGCATCGCCAGCTGCACATCGACAAAGCGCATCAGCGCCATGTCCCAGAAGCCGCGATAATAACCGGCAACAAGGCCCATGATGGTGCCGATAACCACGGAGCCAATCACCGAAACGAAACCGACAAACAGCGAAATCTTACCACCCGTGATAACCCGCGCCAGCACGTCGCGGCCCAGCGGATCGGTGCCGAAAACATGGGCCGGATTGACGAATGGCGGCGTCAGGCGCGCCACAAGATCAATCTTGTTAGCGCCGCCCGGAAACAGATAGCCGGAGAAAATCACGGCCAGACAAATACAGCCGGTCAGCACGACACCGACGATGAATTCGAGGCTCGCAAAACGCGAAAACAGAACGGATGAGGTTTTGGTTGCCATGGGTCCTACTCCGTGCGGATACGCGGATCGACAAGGCCATAGGCGATGTCCACGAGAAGATTGACGCCGATGATCAGCATGGAAAGGATCGCGATGGTGGCCTGCAAGACAGGATAATCACGCCCCGCCACAGCGTCGAAGGCAAGCGTGCCCATACCCGGCCAGTTGAACACACGTTCCACCACGACGATACCGCCGAGCAGACCGCCAAACTGAAGGCCGAGATAGGTGATCAATGGAATGGCGCAATTGCGCAGTGCATGCTTGTAGAGCACCTTGTTTTCACTCAGCCCCTTGGCGCGCGCCACCATGATATATTGCGATTGCAGCGTTTCCAGCATCGCCGTGCGCACAAGGCGGACATTGGTTGCCGTCAGGATGATGCCCATGGTGAGCGCGGGCATGATGAAGCTTGCAATGCCGCTCATGCCGCTTGGCGGCAGCCATTGCAGCGTGATGCCGAACAGCAGCACCAGCATGGTCGCCAGCCAGAAGTTCGGGAAGGACAGACCCACCAGCGAGCAGATGCGGATGAGCTGATCGGCCCATTTTCCACGCGACACCGCAGCCTTGATGCCAAGTGGCACGGAAATCACGATGGAAACGAACAGCGAGGCAAAGGCCAGCATCAGCGTGGCGGGCAGAGCGCCAGCGACGAGCGTGGAAACCGGCGTACCGCCAAGGAAACTGCGGCCCAAATCCATGGTGAACAGTCCTTTGAGGAACTGCCAATATTGAACGAAGAACGGCTGGTTGAGACCGAGACCTTCGCGGATGCGTGCGAGATCGGCTTCGGTGATGCTGCCCGCACCTTGCGTCAGCATCAATGCCGGATCGCCTGTCAGGCGGACCGCGAAAGCGACAAGCAGCGTCATCGCGACAAGCACGAACAACGCCTGCAAAATTCGTTTGATCAGAAATCCGGCCACCAGTGCGCCTCCGAAATGCTGCGGCAAGCCGGTCATATCCGGCTTGCCGTATTGTCATTCTTGCTTATTCGACAGTGACGTCCGTCAGACGCAGACGGCTGTCAGGCACCGGCACGAAGTTCTTCACGCGCTTGTTGACGCCGAAGATTGCCTTGAGATTGTAGAGCGGCATTTCCAGTGCGCGGTCGGCTGCGTAATGCGCGATTTCCTGCAGGAGCTTCTCGCGTTCACCGCGATCAATAACCGAGCGCTGCGCTTCCAGCATCTTGTCGAGCTTTTCGTCCTTGTCGTACGGGTTCCACTTTTCGCCCGAATGGTACATGGAATAGGCGGTGTTATCGTAGTCGAAGGTCCAGCCGCCCCAGGCCTGCTGGAACATTGCGCCGGTCTTGCCCTGCGGGATGATATCGTTCAGCAGAACATTGGTGTCGTAAGGCTTGATGGTTGCATTGACGCCGACCATTTGCAGGAAGCTCGCGATGGCCTGCGCCACTTCATTGAAGCTTGCATCCTGACCGCGCACATCGATCTGCACGTTTGCGCCGGGCTGAACGCCCGCTTCTTCCAGCAGCTTCTTCGCGCCTTCCGGATCGTAAGGCAGCGGCTTCATGTTCGGGTCGAAGCCGAAGGACAGCGAACCCTGGAAACTTGCAATCGGCTCGGCCTGACCTGCCAGAATGGACTGGATGATCGCATCGCGGTCGACCGCCATCGTCAGCGCCTTGCGCACGCGCTCATCCTTGGTGATGCCGTCAGCCGTGTTGAAACGCAGGGCATAGACCGTCGGGCCAGCCGTTGTGACGAGTTCCAGCTTCGGATCGCTCTGAATGGTCGGGATCATGCCAATCGGAATGGTCGGCGGGATGACCAGATCGACGCGACCGGCCTGAAGTTCGGCAACAGCGGTCGAAGGCTCGGTGATGAAGCGGTATTCGAGTTCGGAGAGCTTCGGCGCGCCGCCCCAATGATCGACGAAAGCCTCAAGCTTGATATTGACCTTCGGCTCATAGGAAACAAATTTGAACGGTCCGGTGCCGACCGGATGGGTGTTGAAATAGTCGTCGCCCTTTTCCTGAATATATTTCGGCGGAACGATCATACCGCCATAACCGGCCAGCTTGGTGATGAGGACCGGGTCCGGTGCCTTCAGATGAAAATCGACGGTCTTGTCGTCGATGACTTCCACCTTTTCGATGGCGATATAATTCGAACGCTGCGGGCCTTTCGCGCCCTCGTCACCGAGCAGGCGATCAAAGGAGAACTTGACGGCTTCGGCATTGAACGGCTCGCCGTCATGGAACTTAACATTCTCACGCAGATGGAAGCGGATGCGCTTGCCGTCATCCAGCTCATCCCACGAAGTTGCCAGTGCCGGAACGATCTTGAGGTCTGGTCCGCGATAGACGAGACCGTCGAAAATATTGGTGGCGACAGAAGCCCAGTTGACGAGGAAAGTGTCGATCGGATCCCAGCTGCCCGGGTCCTGCGGCGACGAAACGGTCAGCTTTCCGGCAGCGAAAGCCGGAGCAGATGCAAACACTGCCGCCGAGAGAGCGGAAGCCATAAGAACGGCTTTAAGTGTTTTCCTTATCATTGTTTTTTCCCCTTTGGGTTTCTGTTGAACTTGATGCGTCAGGCGGTTTCAGCCACGAAATGCCCGGTTGCGACCTCGCGATGGCGATAGATCGGCGGCTTGTCATCGATCCGGCGCGTCGTGCTTGGAATTTCACCTTCCAGCGCAGGCCGGTTGGTGCGCGCCGACGGATCGGCAATCGGCACCGCCGAGAGAAGCCGCTTGGTGTAGTCATGCGACGGTGTTTCGAAAACCTGCTGCCGTGAGCCCAGTTCCATGATCTGGCCGAGATAAAGAACAGCGACGCGGTGGCTCATCTTTTCGACCACCGCCATGTCATGGCTGATGAAGAGATATGCGAGCCCCTGCTCTTTCTGCAGGTCCATGAACAGGTTGATGACCTGCGCCTGAATGGAAACATCGAGCGCCGACAGGGCTTCATCGGCGATGATGAGCTTCGGCTTGGAGGCAAGTGCACGCGCTATGCAGACGCGCTGTCGCTGACCGCCGGAAAACTCGTGCGGATAGCGCTTGGCGTGTTCCGGACCGAGGCCAACCCGCTCCAGCAATTCCGCCACGCGCGCATTGATTGCCTTGTCATTGTCGAGAAGGCCATGTGTGCGGATGGGTTCTGCAATGGAAAAGCCGACCGTCTTGCGTGGATCGAGCGATGCGAACGGATCCTGGAAAATATACTGCACTTCGCGACGCATGGCATAACGCTCAGCAGCGCTCATGGCCGAATAGGCCTTGCCGTTGAAGCGAATATCGCCGGAAAGCGGCGTCTGCAATTGCTGGATGGTGCGCCCAATGGTCGATTTTCCCGAACCGGATTCACCGACCAGCGCCAGCGTTTCGCCCGGATAAATATCGAACGCGACCTTCGAAACCGCGTTGCACACATGGGTGACCTTGCCGAACAGGTTCTTCTTGATCGGAAATCGCACATAAAGGTCGTCCACGGAAAGCAACGGCTTGTCGCCATAGCGGGCCGTGTCCTGAATGCGCTCCTCACCCGTCAGAACAGGCACACCGTCGCGCATGGTCATGACCGGCATCCGCTTGGGGAATGCTTCGCCCGTCATACTGCCAAGCTTCGGAACTGCCGACAGCAGCGTTTTGGTATAGGCATGTTGCGGCTTCGAGAAAATCTGCCCGACCGGGCCTTCCTCGACCTTCTTGCCCTTCCACATGACGACCACATCGTCAGCCATTTCCGCCACCACGCCCATATCGTGCGTGATGAAAATCACCGCCATTTCAAGTTCTTGCTGCAAATCCCTGATAATGTGCAGTATCTGGGCCTGAATGGTCACATCGAGTGCGGTCGTCGGCTCATCGGCGATCAACAGCTTCGGGCGGCAGGCAAGAGCCATGGCGATCATGACGCGCTGGCGCATGCCACCGGAAAGCTGATGCGGATAGCGCTTCAGCAGCCCTTCCGCATCCGGCAGTCGAACCATTTCCAGAAGTCGCTTCCCCTCGGCAAGCGCCGCCTGCTGGGTCATGCCTTCATGCAACATCAGCACTTCGGATAGCTGATTACCGATGGTGAAAACCGGATTGAGCGACGTCATCGGCTCCTGGAAGATCATGGCGATCTCCTTGCCGCGAATGCCCCGCATTGTCTTCTGATCGGCCTTGAGCAGATCGCGTTCGCCAAACAAAATACGGCCGGACGGGAATTTCGCACCGCTCATATCGGCAAGCCGCATGATGGAAAGCGACGTGATGGACTTGCCCGAACCGGATTCACCCACCACAGCCAGCGTGCGACCGGGATGGACCGAGAAGCTCAGATCGTCAACGACACGGCTCGCGCCAAATTCGACACTGAGGCCATCGACGGTCAGGAGAGGTTTTGAAACTGGTTCGCTCAACTCGGTTCCGCTCAAACTTTCAACCCTCTTAAAGTGTGATGGCAGACCGCGTGGCCTGATTGAATGCGCCGGACATGAAGCGCAAAAGGGCAGCCACTTCGGAAAGCGTTTCTTCCGATGGGCGTGCATTGGCCGTGGAATCGACGAGAAGACGCTCGCGAATCTGCGCATAGCGCGCGCAGGCGTCGGCGCCCTTGGCGGTGATCTTCACCGTCTTTTCCTTTGCCGCCTTGCCGGTCGTCAGCAAGCCAGCATTTTCAAGCTTGCGAATGGCATAGGTGGCAATATGCGTGTCTTCAATGTCGAGAACGAGGCAGATATCGGCAAGCTTCTTCTCGCGGTCGCGGTGACGGATCGAATGAAGAATCAACACTTCAATGGGCGAAAGCCCCGGCAATCCCGCCGCGGCCATGCAGCGAACCATCCAGCGTGAAAAGGCGTGCGATGCGAGAATGAGGCCATATTCAACCTCGGACATGCCGGGCGAACCGCCTTCAGCCAGATGCGCGGACGAAACAATGGGGCCTATCGAGGCAACCGGGCGCAAATGCTTGGGCAGCGTGACTTCATCGAAGCCAGCCTCGTGCATTTCGTCTCCGGTTTTAGGCTCTTCCTCAAAAGCCTTATCTTTACCCATTTTGACGCTCCCGCTTTTATGTGAATTTTATGTCATCATCTTATCGACATTTTGTCAATAAAATGTGACTATCAATTTCAGAAGTGTTTTCAGAATACACAACTCAATGCATCTGGAATTTTGTGTGAGGGAGCCAGCGATGAGCGGAACGGGACGCGGAGTATGGGACTTCTGGATCGACCGCGGCGGTACGTTTACGGACGTCATCGGGCGGGATCCGCAGGGCCAGCTCCATGCACGCAAGGTTCTCTCCGAAAACCCGTCTGCCTATAAGGATGCCGCCGTTCACGGCATTCGCCTGCATCTTGGCCTCGAGACCGGCGAAGCGGTTCCCGCCGGAATCATCGGCGAAGTTCGCATGGGCACGACGGTCGCGACCAATGCGCTTCTCGAGCGCAAGGGCGAGCGGCTGGCTCTTGTCACCACCAAGGGTTTTCGCGATGCGCTGCGCATTGGCTATCAGGAGCGCAAGAACATCTTTGCGACCGAAATCATCAAGCCGGAAGCGCTTTATGAAAAGGTCGTGGAGCTGAACGAACGCGTTCAGGCAGACGGCACAGTTGAAACGGCGCTCGATTCCTCTGAGGCCGAAGCAGCACTGGTTGCGTTGAAGGAACAGGGCTACAAGTCCGTCGCTATCGCCCTCATGCATGCTTATAAGTTTCCCGCGCATGAGGCTGAAATTGCTCGCATTGCGCGCGGTCTCGACTTTGAACAGGTCTCCGTTAGCCACGAGGTTTCCCCACTGATCAAGCTGGTCGGGCGTGGCGATACCACGGTCGTCGATGCCTATCTGTCGCCCGTTCTCCGCCGTTATGTTGAGCAAGTATCCAACGAACTGGATGTCGAGCGCACCGGCGCACGCGTCATGTTCATGATGTCATCGGGTGGCCTCACGGCAGCCGATCTGTTTCAGGGCAAGGATGCGATCCTGTCCGGCCCGGCAGGCGGCGTTGTCGGCCTCGCCCGTACCGGCGAAACGGCTGGCTTCCCGAAAGTCATCGGCTTCGACATGGGCGGCACCTCCACAGACGTCGCGCATTTTGATGGTGAATATGAACGCGCTTTCGAAACCGAAGTTGCCGGGGTGCGCGTTCGCGCGCCCATGATGCTGATCCACACGGTCGCCGCAGGTGGTGGCTCGATCCTGCATTACGATGCCGGACGTTTCCGCGTCGGCCCGGATTCGGCAGGCGCCAATCCCGGCCCGGCCTGCTACCGCAATGGCGGACCGCTCGCCGTCACCGACGCCAATGTCATGCTGGGCAAGCTGTTGCCGGAATTCTTCCCGGCGATCTTTGGTCCCGAACAGAACCAGCCGCTTGATGTGGAACGGGTGCGTGAACTCTTCACCGCGCTCGCAGCCGAAATCGGCGATGGCCGTTCACCGGAAGCAGTTGCCGACGGCTTCATCCGCATTGCGGTTGCCAATATGGTCGAGGCGATCAAGAAAATTTCCGTCCAGCGCGGCTATGATGTGACGCGCTATGCGCTCAACTGTTTCGGTGGCGCTGGCGGTCAGCACGCCTGCCTCGTAGCCGATGCACTTGGAATGAAGAATATTCTTCTCCATCCGATGTCTGGTCTGCTTTCGGCCTATGGCATGGGTCTGGCTGATATTCGCGCCACCCGTCAAAAGGCGCTTGGCGTCGCACTTGATCCAGCAGCGCCTGCAGCTCTGAAGGAACTGGGTGAAGAACTGGCGCAGGAATGCGTTGCCGAGCTTCTGACCCAGGGCATCGAGGCCGCAGCCGTGCAGCGTCATCTGCGCGCGCATATCCGTTATGCGGGCACCGACACGGTGCTGTCCATTGAGGCCACCTTCCCGGCAGAGGACAATGCTGATCGCCTTCGCGCCGAATTCGAAGCTGCCCATAAGCGCCGGTTCGGCTTCATTGCTGAAAACAAGGCTCTCGTTATCGATGCCGTGGAAGTTGAAGCCGTGGGCGGTGGCGCAGGCGAGACCGAAAGCGCCCAATCGCTCGATAGCGATCTGGAAGCCGCAACCGCCAAGCGGACACGCTTCTTCTCGCAAGGCGAGTTGCACGATGCGGGCGTCGTCTTGCGCGAACAGATGCAGCGCGGCCAGACTGTCACTGGCCCGGCGATCATTATTGAGAAGAACCAGACCATTGTTATCGAAGATGGCTGGCAGGCTCGCCTGACCGCGCATGACCATGTGGTGCTGACGCGCATCAAGGCGCTGCCCGTGCGCACGGCCATCGGCACCGAAGCCGATCCGGTCATGCTGGAGATTTTCAATAATCTCTTCATGTCCATTGCCGAGCAGATGGGCGTGACGCTTCAGAACACCGCCTATTCAGTGAACATCAAGGAACGTCTGGACTTTTCCTGCGCGGTTTTCGACGCGGCAGGCAATCTTGTCGCCAATGCGCCGCATATGCCGGTGCATCTCGGCTCCATGGACGCATCGGTCGCCACCGCCATCCGCGAAAACAGCGACATCAAGCCGGGCGATGTGTTTCTCATCAACGCGCCTTATAATGGCGGCACCCATCTGCCCGACCTCACCGTCTGCACGCCGGTTTTCGATGACGATAATCGCGAAATCCGCTTCTGGGTCGCAAGCCGTGGCCACCATGCGGATATTGGCGGCATTGCGCCGGGTTCCATGTCGCCGCTTGCGGTCAATATCGAGCAGGAAGGCGTCTATATCGACAATTTCAAGCTGGTGGATCGCGGCACCTTCCGTGAAGAGGCGCTCGCCGCTCTGCTGACTGGCGCCACCTACCCTGTCCGTAACCTGACGCAGAACGTCAACGATCTGAAGGCGCAGATCGCCGCCAACGAAAAGGGCGTTGCCGAACTGAAAAAGATGATCGGTCTTTTCGGCGAGGATGTCGTGAAAGCCTATATGGGCCACGTTCAGGACAATGCCGCCGAAAGCGTGCGCCGCGTGCTCGACAAGCTGCCAGACGGTCACTTCACCTATGAGATGGACCAGGGCTGCCAGATCGAGGTGCGTGTCACCATCGATAAGGAAAAACGCGAAGCGACGGTCGATTTCACCGGCACGTCGGAGCAGCGTTCCGACAACTTCAACGCGCCGGAACCCGTCACCCGCGCGGCTGTGCTCTATGTCTTCCGCGTGCTGGTCGAAGGCGACATTCCGATGAATGCCGGCTGCCTGCGACCGATCAGGATCGTTGTGCCGGAAGGCTCGATGCTCTCGCCGCAATATCCGGCGGCGGTCGTGGCAGGCAATGTCGAGGTCAGCCAGGCCGTCACCAACTGCCTGTTCGGCGCGACCAAGGCAATGGCCGCAGCACAAGGCACCATGAACAATCTGACCTTCGGCAATGACGAATATCAGTATTACGAAACCATCTGTTCCGGTGCACCCGCCGGTCCCGGTTTCAATGGTGCCGATGCCGTGCACACCCACATGACCAATTCGCGCCTGACCGACCCGGAAATTCTGGAAACCCGTTTCCCGGTTTTACTGGAAGACTTCCATATTCGCGAAGGTTCCGGCGGAAAGGGCAAATGGCATGCGGGCGATGGCACCAAGCGCACGATCCGCGCGCTGAAGACGCTCGAATTCGCCATTCTCTCCGGCCATCGCCGCGTAGCGCCGTTCGGTCTGGACGGCGGCGAAGCCGGTCAAACCGGTCGCAACGAAGTGCGCCGCAAGGATGGTTCTGTCGATGTGCTCGGCAATTGCGACCAGACTGTTCTGGAAGCAGGTGAAGCCTTCACCGTCACCACGCCGACCGGCGGTGGTTTTGGCAAGCCGGAGTAAATCGTTCCCCTAACCTTCCAATCCATGGATAAACGAACCGCCGCCAGCTAAAATTCTGGCGGCGTTTTGCATTCAAACGAGGCAAAATCGGCCGATGGATAAGAGGAAAGCGAATGCTTTTTCCACCCTTCCGATCCTCACTGGAAAATGTTAGAATTATTCACCCAAATTCGTCTTATAATTAGGAACACATCCTAATAATTGTGCCTTAATGGTCGTTTTGGACGCATCTTTAGAATTAAATTTCTGCGATCAATAGAACATCAACCAGTTCACGGATACCGAAAATGAAATTCGCTCAGATCATCGCTACCGCAGGCATCATTCAGGCAGCTCTCTTCACCGGCGCAATGGCCGGAGAAAATCTCGACGCCATCAAGTCGGCGGGCGTTCTGAAGATCGGCACCGAAGGCACCTATGCGCCTTTCACCTATCACGACAAGGACAACAAGCTCGTCGGCTTCGACGTGGAAATCGGTGAAGCCGTGGCTGCCAAGCTCGGCGTCAAGCCGGAATTCGTCGAAGGCAAGTGGGATGGCCTCATCGCCGGTCTCGACGTCAACCGTTACGATGCCGTCATCAATCAGGTCGGCATCACCGAAGAGCGCAAGAAGAAGTTCAACTTCTCCAACCCTTACATCGTTTCCAAGGTTGTCCTGATCGTCAACGACAAGAACGACACGATCAAGGATTTTGCCGATCTGAAGGGCAAGAAGTCGGCACAGTCGCTCACCAGCAACTACGGCAAAATCGCCAAGGAAGCCGGCGCGGAACTTGTGGCTACCGACGGTTTCGATCAGTCGATCCAGCTCGTTCTGACGGGCCGCGCCGATGCGACGCTCAATGACAGCCTGTCCTTCCTCGACTTCAAGAAGCATCAGCCCAAGGCTCCGGTCAAGATCGTGGCCGAGAAGGAAAACGCTGACGCTTCGGGCATCATCGTTCGCAAGGGCGACGACGATCTCGTTGCAGCCATCAACAAGGCGCTGGACGACATCAAGGCCGATGGCACCTACGACAAGATCGCACAGAAGTATTTCGGTCAGGACGTTTCCAAGTAAGCTCCTGAACGCCGGAAATAGAGAAGCCGGAACAGGATTCCGGCTTCTTTTTTGTGTATGTAGAAATTTATTCCGAATAAATTTTCAAGTTCGCTTTCCATAAACTGTATAAGATGAATGAACGTACCTTTCCGGTGCCTGATCATCTCGGTTTGAACCGACACTGCTTTTCGTTCCAAGGAGCCGAACCCGGTGCCTGACTGGCTACAACTCATGATCGAGTCGCTTCCGACCCTTCTCTGGGCGGGGCTGATCTTCACCATTCCACTGACCTTGCTGTCCTTCATCTTCGGTCTGGCGCTGGCGCTGTTGACGGCTCTCGTCCGGCTATTCGCTCCGGTCTGGCTCTCATCGATTGCGCGCTTCTATGTCTGGATTTTCCGTGGCACGCCGCTGCTGGTGCAGCTTTTCGTGATCTTCTACGGCCTGCCGAGCATGGGCATCTATCTCGATGCATTCCCGGCAGCCCTCATCGGCTTCACGTTGAATGTCGGCGCCTATAGTTCGGAAATCATCCGCGCGGTCATCTCGTCCGTGCCCAAGGGCCAGTGGGAAGCCGCCTATTCCATCGGCATGAGCTGGCGTCAGGCGCTGATCCGCACCGTGTTGCCACAGGCGACCAGAATCGCCGTGCCGCCGCTTTCCAATACGTTCATTTCACTTGTGAAAGATACGTCGCTCGCCGCCGCAATCACCGTGCCGGAGCTTTTCCAGTCGGCACAGCGCATCGTCGCCACGACCTACGAACCGCTGATCCTCTATATCGAAGCCGCGCTGATCTATCTGGCGCTGAGTTCGATTCTGTCTGCCCTTCAGGTACGGCTTGAGCGACGCTTCGGGCGTTATGGCGGCACGCTGGAGACAAACGCATGATCGAGCTGAAACACATCGTAAAGCGTTTCGATGACGCTGTGATCCTGAACGACATCAATGTCACCATCTCCGAAGGCTCGGTGACCGCTCTCGTCGGCCCGTCAGGTGGCGGCAAGAGCACGCTCCTGCGCTGCATCAACCTGCTTGAAGTGCCCACATCCGGCAGTCTGTCACTAGGCGGACAGACGCTGACGTTCGAGCCGGGACGCAAGCCAAGCTGGCAGGCCATCCAGTCCATCCGCCGCCAGACCGGCATGGTGTTCCAGAATTTCCAGCTGTTCCCACATCAGACGGCGATCCAGAATGTCATGGAAAGCCTTGTCACCGTGTTGAAATGGCCAAAGGCCAAGGCTCGCGAACGCGCCATGGAACTGTTGCAGAAAGTTGGCATGGCGCATAAGGCCGACGCCTGGCCGTCGACCCTGTCCGGCGGACAGCAACAGCGCATCGCGATTGCCCGCGCTTTGGCGCCTTCGCCCCGCGTGTTGTTGTGCGACGAGCCCACCTCGGCGCTCGATCCGGAACTTGCCTCGGAAGTGGTGGATGTGTTGAGCAAGCTTGCCAAGGAAGGCACGACGATGGTGATCGCCACCCACGATCTGCGCCTTGCCTCCAAGATTTCCCAGAATGTTGTGTTTCTGGAATCAGGCAATATTGTCGAAACCGGCTCTGCACATGATGTTTTCACGCGCCCGTCCCGCGAGCGTACCAAGCAGTTCGTCGCGACCATCAACGCCGCACATAGTTACGACATCTGACCGATCATTTTGTCTTTCAGGAAAGGGCTTTCGCATTTGCGAAGGCCCTTTCGTTTTTGACCTTATCGCAATTCATACGATCTTTTCGAAATTTTCCGCCGAGTCTCACCGGCCTGCCCCTTGGTAAAAGAGAAAACCGCTGTTACATTAAGGGCAACGTAATAAATCAAGCGTCCTGCTTGCGTCCTTTTGGTTCGCGCGGCGCTTATAAGGATCAGTACCTTGAAAAACCCCGAGGAGCGCCCCGTAGAAAAGGCGCAACAAGGGGCGTCCGGCGGACAATCGGGAAATGCTCAAGCCCGGAATCCGTCGACTAACGGCAAGCGCAAACCGCGCAAGGAAGCCGTTGCAGAAGCCGGGAATGCGCGTAGCGCACCCGATTCAGGACGCCCAAAGCCGCAAAGTGAAGCGGATGACAAGGGTTCCGGCAGCCAGCGGAAGCGTGCGCGCCGTCGTCACCGTGGCAAAGCGGCACGGCGACCGGAAGCGGCTGTCGCGCAGAAAGCTGCTGAAGATACCACCCTTCAGGAAGCCAAGTCCCCTGGCAAAATTTCGAATCGTCGCAGGCGCGCCCGCAAGAAGAAGCAGGCGCAGCAGCAGAATAATGCCGCGCCGCGGACAGCCGAACACGCGCCTAAGAGCACGCATGAAACACCGCGTCGTGACAATCACGCGCAGGCTTCGTCGCATGCCAAGCGGAAGAACGGCGCGGCTCAGCCGCCACGGCACGCCCACGCCGAGGCTCCGCTTTATGCAGCGCTTGACCTTGGCACCAACAATTGCCGCTTGCTGGTCGCATCGCCGACCCGTCCGGGGCAGTTTCGCGTTGTGGATGCTTTTTCGCGGATCGTGCGGCTTGGCGAAGGGCTGAGCGCAACCGGCAAATTGAGCGACAACGCCATGCAGCGCGCTATCGAAGCGCTCAAGATCTGCCGTGACAAGCTGGCCGGCAAGAAAATCCGCCGTTCGCGCCTGATCGCAACCGAGGCTTGCCGTGCGGCGTCGAATGGTGAGGAGTTTCTGGAGCGCGTTCGCGAGGAAACCGGGCTTGAACTGGAAATCGTTGATCGCCAGACGGAAGCACGTCTTGCCGTTTCCGGTTGCGGAACACTGGTAGCGCGCGAAACGGAAGCAGTGGTTTTGTTCGATATCGGCGGCGGTTCCTCTGAAATCGCGCTGATCGATGTTTCGCAGCGCCGGTCTCCGCGCCTTGCCGAACACATCATGGCATGGACCTCCCTGCCCGTAGGTGTCGTCACGCTCGCCGAGCGTTTCGGCGGTCGCAATGTCACGCAGGAAAGTTTCGAGGCGATGGTCGGTCACGTGACCGAGCTTCTGTCCAGCTTTGCCGAACGGCACTGCCTTGGCCAACTGGCTTCAAGCCCGCGTTTCCATTTGCTCGGCACATCCGGTACGGTTACCACGCTGGCGGGTATTCATCTGGGTCTGGAGCGCTATGACCGTCGCCGTGTCGATGGCATGTGGATGGGCTCGGAAGATGTTACGCAGATGACGAGCCGCCTCCTGTCCTGGGATTTCGATGCGCGCGTTGCAAATCCATGCATCGGTGCAGACAGGGCCGATCTGGTGCTTGCGGGCTGCGCCATTCTCGATGCCATCCGCAAGGTATGGCCGAGCGAAAAACTTCTGGTGGCGGATCGCGGCTTGCGTGAAGGCATCCTGACCGAACTAATGTCGCGCGACGGCGCATGGCGGCACAATCGCGCGCAATTGCGCCAATAAATGCGCTGTTGGCGCTAGAACAGGCAACTGAAAATGAGCAAAGCAGGCGGAAACAAAGGCGGCACGAAGTCGGGCGCCAAAACGGGCGGACGCGGTGGTGCAGGCACCAGCAATCTGCACGTGCGCGTGAAGAAAAAGGCAGGCACGATCAAGGAATCGTCGCGTCGCTGGCTGCTGCGTCACCTGAATGACCCCTATGTGCACAAGTCCAAGCAGGACGGCTATCGCTCGCGCGCGGCCTACAAGCTGATCGAAATCAATGATCGCTATGATCTGCTCAAGAAGGGCCAGAAGATCATCGATCTTGGTGCCGCACCGGGCGGTTGGTCGCAGATAGCAGCCAAGATTGTCGGTTCCACCGACGAAGATCCGCATGTAGTCGGCATCGACTATCTGCATGTTGATCCGCTGCCGGGCGTCATCCTTCTGGAAATGGACTTCCTCGATGATGAAGCGCCGCAGAAACTGATGGAAGCGCTTGGAGACAAGCCCGATCTCGTTATTTCCGATATGGCTGCGCCGACCACCGGACACCGCCGCACCGACCACCTGCGCACGGTGCATCTGTGCGAAGTTGCGGCTGATTTTGCGGTTTCAGTACTCAAGCCCGGCGGTCACTTCCTGACCAAGACATTTCAGGGCGGCACGGAAAATGAGCTTCTCGCCATGCTGAAGCAGAAATTCCGCTCTGTGCATCACGTCAAGCCGCCCGCATCGCGCGCGGAATCGGTTGAGCTTTACCTGCTCGCACGTGATTTCAAGGGCTAGCAATGCAAGATAGGAGCCGATTGGCTCCTATTTTATTCTCCGGCTGCCGAGTTTACCGGCTTCACCACAACTGTAGCCTTGCCCTTCTGGCGAGGTGCTGAAGGTTCGGATAGTTCGCGACCAGCTTCAGGCGAAAGCCGTGCAAACCAGAAGAATGCGACAGCGGACACCAAAGCCACGACGATGAAGCCCACATGGAAGTCGACCAGGGCCAGCGGTGCGCCGCGCAAGCCGCTGCTGATTTCCAGCACCCCACCCGCAAGGGCAACGCCAATCGCCAGCGAAACCTGTTGTGCGACGGCGGTGATCGGCGTCGCCTGACTGGTTTTTTCATCCGGAATTTCGGCATAGGCTAGCGCATTGACGCCAGTAAAGAACAGCGACCGCGCAAAACCGCCGACCAGCAGGAAGCTGAGAATGATCCAGATCGGCGTCATGGGTGTGAACAGGCTGTTGACCGCGATGAAACCTGCCGAAATGATCGAACCCGACATCAATGCGCGCCGGAAGCCGATCTTGGCGAAAATCCGCTTCGCACCGAACTTCATGCTGATCGCACCGATGGCTGAAACAAAGGTTATCATACCCGACTGAAAGGGCGTGAAGCCGAAGCCGAGCTGGAACATCAGCGGCAGCAAAAACGGAATGGCGCCAATGCCGAAGCGGAAAATACTGCCCCCCAACACGGCTGACCGGAATACCTGATTGTCGAACAGCCGAAGATCAAGCAGCGGATCAGCACTGCGGCGGGCATGGATGATATACAGCACCGAACAGACCAGACCGATCGCCACCGTAACGAAGCCAACAGCGGGCGGCAGCGCAGGCAGGCTGACCACAGACAGGCCGAAGACCACGCCGGACATGGCAATGCCGGACAAAAAGAAGCCGGGCCAATCGAGGCGCTTGACGATGCGCTCGTCATTATCCGGCAGAAAGCGCGTGGCAAACCAGATACCGACAGCGCCGATGGGCACATTAATCAGGAATATCCAGTGCCATGTGAGAAAGGTCGTGATGAAACCACCAACCGGTGGCCCGACCAACGGGCCAACCATGGCGGGGATCGTCAGCCACGCCATGGCCGATACGAGTTCGCTGCGCGGTGTCGAGCGCACCAGCACAAGACGTCCCACCGGCGTCATCATCGCGCCGCCCATGCCCTGCAAGAAGCGCGAAACGACAAAGGCAGTCAGTGAGTTAGCCGCTGCACAGGCAATCGAACCAACGACGAAGACGGCGATTGCAGCGCGGAAAACATTTTTGGCACCGAACCGGTCAGCCATCCAACCGCTGATCGGAATGAAAACCGCCAGCGCGACCAGATAGGCCGTCAGAGCGAGCTTGAGAGCAATCGGACTGGTGCCGATATCGGCGGCAATCGCGGGCAATGATGTCGAAATGACATTCGAATCCATCTGCTCCATGAAAAGAGCAATTGCCAGCACAAGTGGAATGATGCGGTTCACGGTGAATTTCCGAATAGGCCGTGCTTTTACAAAAAGCTTACCAGAAGCTATGTCGTGCTTATAGGTAGATTGCTAGCCGATTTTTTCTCACATTGTGGTGATTTCGGCCCAATTTCAGCAATTTATCGGCTCAAAAGCCCTTCATTCAGCGCCCGACTGGGCAAAAGACACCCATTTCTCACGACAGATTTCAATCGTTCACAATTGTGTAAAGCGGGGTTGCGCATGCCGTAACGGACTGTTACATTCGGTAACAGTTTCACGAAGCTTCGAGTCTGGAATGGGTGGTCCCGGCTCAAGGAGGTAGGAAATGAACGATATTACGAGAACTGCACTAGTTTATGGCATGATGATCATTTCGCTGAACACGGCGCTTGCGATCGGTCTATTGGGACTGGATTTCCTGCACTAGATTGGCCGCCCGATGAGGCTTGGCCAGTGTTTATGATGATCGCCTATCGAGTTTGATTTTGCCCTCCAGGCAAATTATGAAAAAGAGCGCTTCCGATTTATCGGAAGCGCTCTTTTCAATTTCAAAGGCATTCGCGTTTTTGAGAATCAATTACGTGTCTTTGTCATAGACAAATTTCAACCCCTCCCCCAGCTTGCACTTGAAGATTGTGGTTTCTCCAATCTGGTCATGGGTTTTTGCAGAAAATCTCCAGATGATGATTGTCGCTGTTTCATCCGGCAAAACGCGGTAGCGGACAAACTGTTGAACCGGCGTGTCATCGCTTACCGTTTCATGATTGTACGCGTAGACAATTGCTCCATCCGGAGCGGGTCTGCTCAAAAAGGCGCGGATAACTAGACCGCCGGTAAAGCCCTCCGGTTTTTGTTTTATGCCTGATGTCTGCTCGCACCTGTCCAGTTCGAGCAGCGACGTCGTCCGCTGTCCGGCAAATAAGTGTTGTTTCAGCGTTCCAAAATGATCGATGGCCTCTGCGGCATGAGCAGGACCAATCCCGCTCATGCCAATGACCATCAGCAGCGTGCCAATCTTCCTGCGCATCGTGTGACCTTTCGTTCGATCATGATGGGCTCAAGGCTAAGCCTCTTGTAAACAAACACTATTCCAAGAATTAGCTTACTAATTTTCCGCCGATCAGAGAATGCGTCCCTGACTGGTCGGATCGAAGAACACCGCCTTGTCGAGATTAAAGGCCAGCCGCGAAGCTTGGCCCGCCACGATGCGTGCATCGGCGCGCAGGCGGGCGACCACATGCTTGCCGCCAAGGCGGGTCACCGCAAACGTGTCCGACCCTGCGGGTTCGACCACATCGATCAGGCAGTCGCCTTCCACAACCGCGTCCGCATTGCGATCCGCGCCGTCTGGATCGGTCAAAGCTTCCGGGCGAATGCCAAAGACAACCTGCTTGCCCACATAGTCGCCAAGGGCTTGCGGTGCGTTCTTCAACGGAAGCGTCAATGCCTGTCCGTCACCACGATCAAGCGAGATTGCATAATCCGAGCCATTCTTCTCAACAGCGACCGTCAGCAGGTTCATCGCCGGCGACCCCATGAAGTCCGCCACGAACATGTTGGACGGGTTGTTGTAAATCTCCGCAGGTGTACCGAACTGCTGCAAGACGCCATCTTTCAGCACAGCGATCTTGGTCGCCAGCGTCATGGCTTCGATCTGATCGTGCGTCACATAGACGATAGTTGTCTTCATGCGGCTGTGCAGGCGCTTGATTTCGGTGCGCATATCCACACGCAGCTTCGCGTCGAGGTTCGACAGCGGCTCATCGAACAGGAAGACCTGCGGATTGCGCACAAGTGCGCGCCCCATCGCAACGCGCTGACGCTGGCCACCGGAAAGCTGGCTCGGCTTGCGGTCGAGCAGATGGCCGATCTGCAACATGTCGGCCACTTCCTGAATGGCCTTGTCCCGCTCCGGCTTGGGCACTTTACGGATTTCCATGCCGAAAGCGATGTTTCCGGCAACCGTCATGTTGGGATAAAGCGCATAGGACTGGAAGACCATGGCGATATCGCGCTGAGACGGATGCAGGCCGGAAACTGACTTGCCCTTGATCGCAATGTCACCGGATGTGATCGGCTCGAGACCGGCAATCGTGTTGAGCAGCGTGGACTTGCCGCAGCCCGACGGGCCGACGAGAACCAGAAAGCCGCCTTCCTCAATCTCGATATTGATGTTCTTCAGGATCGAGACAGTGCCGTAGGACTTGTAGAGATCGGTAATTTTCAGAAACGACATAGTGAACTTATCCCTTGACGGCGCCGGACATCAGACCGCGCACAAAGTAGCGGCCGGACACGATATAGACGATCAGCGTCGGCAGAGCGGCCAGAATGGCGGCTGCGAAATGAACGTTATATTCCTTGACGCCTGTGGAAGAGGAAACGAGGTTGTTGAGCGCCACCGTCATCGGCGTGGAATTCGCGCCGGAGAAGGATGCGCCGAACAGGAAGTCGTTCCAGATATTGGTGAACTGCCAGATCACGGACACGACGATGATCGGCCCGGATGACGGCAGTAGAATGCGCCAGAAAATCTGGAAGAAACTTGCCCCGTCAATCTGCGCAGCGCGCACCAGCTCGGTCGGAAACGCTTCGTAATAGTTGCGGAAATAGAGCGTGGTGAAGCCGAGACCATAAATGACGTGCACCATGATGAGGCCCCAGATCGTTCCGGCAATGCCGAAAAGTCCGAGCATGCGCGCCATCGGGATCAGCACGATCTGGAACGGAATGAAGCATGACAGCAACAGCAGGCCGAAGAAGATATTCGAGCCACGGAAGCGCCATTTGGTCAGCACATAGCCATTCAGCGCACCAATAATGGTGGAGATCGCCACGGCGGGCACGACCATCAGAATGGAATTGATGAAGAACGGCTTCAGGCCGGTGGGCTGTACGCCGATCTGCGCCGTCGACCATGCCGAAAGCCACGGCTCGATGGTCCATTGCTGCGGCAGGTTCAACATGCCGCCCTGGCGAATTTCTTCCAGCGGTTTGAACGAGTTGACCAGCATCACATAGAGCGGCAACAGATAGTAGATGGCGAAGAGCAGCAGCGCGGTATAGATCAGCGCACGCGTCAGCTTACCGCTGTTGATGGCGTTATCTTGCGACTGGGCGCTCATGACCGCGACCCTCCGCGAATTTCCGAATAGAGATAGGGAATGATGATCGAGAAGATCATCGCCAGCATGATAATCGCCGACGAAGCGCCGATACCCATCTGGTTACGGGTGAACGTATAGGAATACATGAATGTCGCCGGGAGTTCGGTCGCCTGTCCCGGTCCGCCGCCGGTCAGTGCGATGACAAGATCGTAGGCCTTGATCGCCAGATGCGCCAGCACCACGAAGGCCGACAGGAAAACCGGGCGCATCAAGGGAATGATGATGCGGCGATAGATCGTGCCAGTGGAAGCCCCGTCGATCTGGGCCGCCTTGATGATTTCATTGTCGACGCCACGCAGGCCCGCGAGGAACATGGCCATCACAAAACCCGACGATTGCCAGACGGCGGCGATCACCAGACAGTAGATCGCCATGGTGTTGCTCTTGATCCAGCCGAAGGTAAAGCTTTCCCAGCCCCACAGATGCATGGTGTTTTCAAGCCCGATACCGGGATCGAGAAACCACTTCCATGCCGTGCCGGTCACAATGAAGGACAGGGCCATCGGATAAAGATAGATCGGACGCAAAAAGCCTTCGCCGCGGATCTTCTGGTCGAGCAGAATGGCCAGAAACAGACCGATCACCGAGCAGATGATGATGTAGAGCGACGCGAAGATCGCCAGATTGGTGATCGCCCGCCACCAATGTGGCAGCGCCCAGAGTTTCTCATAATTGGACAATCCCACGAAGCCGTAGGACGGCAGCATGCGGCTGTTGGTCAGCGAAAGCACGCCTGTATAGATGATAAACCCGTAGACAAAGACGAGGACGATCAGGAAGCTTGGAGCCAAGACCAGCTTGGGGATGAATTCCTGCAATCGGCTGTTACGCTGCATATTTGCGCCACCCAGTTTGCGCCGCTCGTGATGCCCTTTGAACGGGCATTCGAGACGATCGTTTCAGCGGCATTTATGCATGACCGGAGAACGACCCGGCTGCAAAATGCGTTGGTCCAACGATGCCTTCACCGGTTCCGATGGAACCATGCAAAACAACATCATGCAATGCTTGTTCTGAATTCCGAAATGCTGCTCCGGCTGGCTGTAAGGCGCTCTTCTCGCACCTCGGGCCGGATAAAAAACGTCCGGGAGGTTTAAACTCCCGGACGCCTGTTCAGCGTATTACTTCGCAGCAGCGACAGCCGAGACGAGTTCCTTGACAGCATCTTCAGAATTGAGCTGTCCGTTGAACTCGCGGGTCACCACGTCGTAGATCGCGTTCTTGACCGCTGCAGGATTGGCATAGCCGTGCGCCATGGAACCCAGCATCGTGCCCTTGCCATCAGCTTCCTTCAGGTCGGCGATGGCCTTCTTGCCGCAAGCGTCGAAAGCAGTATCCGGCACGTCGGTGCGTGCAGGAGCCGAACCCTTGACCACGTTGAACGCGGACTGGAATGTCGGGCTTTCAACAGCCGAAGCCATTTCCATCTGAGCCGGGATCTTGTCGTCAGCAACCTTGAACATCGCGAACATGTCGGAGTTGAAGGTCACAGCGCCCTGCGTGCCCGGATAGCGCATGCAGACGAAATCCTCGCCCGGCTTCTTGCCGGCCTTCACGAATTCGCCCTTGGCCCAGTCGCCCATGAACTGCAGACCGGCCTTACCTTCGATAACCATGGCCGAGGCCAGGTTCCAGTCGCGACCGGAGAAGTTGTCATCGACATAGCTGCGCAGCTTGGTCATGCGGTCGAAAGCCTGCTTCATCGTATCGCTGCCCAGGGTTTCCGGGTCGAGATCGACAAAAGCCTTCTTGTAGAAGTCAGTGCCAAACGAAAGCACGACGGCGTCAAAGATCGTCGCATCCTGCCAAGGCTGGCCACCATGCGCGATTGGCGTGATGCCCTGTTCCTTGAACTTGTCGAGAAGCGCGATCAGCTCATCCCAGTTTGCCGGTTCCTTGCCGCCTGCCTTGTCGAGCGCGGCCTTGTTGATCCACATCCAGTTGGTGGTGTGGACGTTCACAGGTGCAGCAATCCAGTGATCTTCATACTTGGCGAATGCCTGCAACGGAGCGGGAATGACCTTGTCCCAGCCTTCCTTGTTGGCAACTTCATCAAGATTGCCAAGAGCGCCCTGCTCGGCCCAGTCGCGAATATCAAAGCCGAGCATCTGCACGGCAGTCGGCGCGTTGCCAGCGGTAACGCGAGCGCGCAGAACGGTCATGGCTTCCGTGCCGCCGCCGCCTGCAACAGGCATGTCGGTCCAGCTGATGCCCTTCTTTTCAAGGTCCTTCTTCAGAACATCGAGCGCGGCAGCTTCACCGCCAGCGGTCCACCAGTGCAGAACTTCAACGTTCTGCTTGGCATCAGCAGCGTTTGCGACAGGCGCCATTCCGGCGAGCAAAGCGCAGGCAGCCGTACCCATAGCGGCGAGTTTCAGAAGTTTATGCATGTCTACCTCCCGTAGAAACAAACGAAACTTGTTACACCGGACGCTGTGCCGGGAATCCCGTCCCAACCGCGCAGCTATCCGTTTTGAATTTCTTTCGTCCTGTCCGCGCCTTGAGGCGCGAACTGAAACCGGTCGCTCCATACAACCGGCTCCTCCTCATTCACTGCCGCAACCCGATGCAGAGAGATGATCTCCGCCGGATACCCCGGCCAATTGACGCGACGTCCTCCGATGTCCTCCAAACCATCTTTACGCCGCCTCACCCCAATTGACAACGTTGTCTTTTAAGAATGAACCGCATCCACCAGACAAGATGTATTGCCTAGGATAGGCTGAAACCCGGGATAGGTGTCAATATCCCCGATATGATAAATAGCGAGAAATTTAATCGATTAAAATTTTAAGTAGTATTCCACAGCCAATTTCTTATGAGAAATGAGGCATTTAAGCGTATTTTCGAGGTTTAGCAGCCATCATCTAAACCCTTGAATGAGCGTAAACCAAAAATGCCGATACCCGCTCTTTAATGGGATAAAAATCCTGTGAAATGGCTGGACAAGATCGCGGCGCCCACTTAATTTGACGGGGCTTACGCAATAGTGCGTGGGCTTGTTCTCGGGGCGGGGTGAGATTCCCCACCGGCGGTATGGAAAGCGATTTCCGAGCCCGCGAGCGCCTGAAAGACGAAGCTGATTCGCTTCATCAATCAGGGTCAGCAGATCCGGTGAGATGCCGGAGCCGACGGTATAGTCCGGATGAAAGAGAGCAAAAGAGCGTGACGAATTGCGTCTTCCGACGCGAGTAATGCGTTCCTTTGTGCGCCCTGATTCTAGTTTCTTGAGGAACCTATGAACCAGAGCTATCCGAACAAGACTTCCTTCAAAGTAGCATTCATTCAGGCTCGCTGGCACGCCGACATCGTCGACGAAGCCCGCAAGAGCTTTATCGCTGAACTGGCTGCCAAGACGGGCACCAATGTCGAAGTGGAAGTCTTCGACGTTCCCGGCGCTTACGAAATTCCGCTTCATGCCAAGACGCTCGCCAAGACCGGCCAGTATGCCGCCATTGTCGGCTCGGCTTTCGTCATCGACGGCGGCATTTACCGTCATGACTTCGTGGCGACTGCCGTGATCAATGGCATGATGCAGGTGCAGCTGGAAACCGAAGTGCCAGTGCTGAGCGTTGTTCTGACCCCGCACCATTTCCATGACAGCAAGGAGCATCACGACTTCTTCTTCAGCCATTTCAAGGTGAAGGGCGTCGAAGCCGCTCATGCAGTCTTGCAGATTGTCGGCGAACGCAGCCGTATCGCCGCGTTGGTCTGATCATTCACGGGGACGGCCCTGCCCTGCGGGGCCGTCACTCAATCGGTCACAATTCGCTCGCCATGCGTATAGACGTCGAATTCCTCGCCGCGCACGATGGCGACAAGAGTGAGATTGGCCTCTTCCGCCGTCCTGATGGCAAGAGCCGTCGGCGCTGAAATAGCCGCCAGCACAGGCGCGCCGAGTTTCACTGCCTTTTGCACCATTTCAACGGATACCCGGCTCGTGATCACGGTTATGCCGTGCTCCGTTTCAGCCCCATCGCGTGCCAGAGCGCCAACGAGCTTATCCAGCGCATTGTGCCGCCCGACATCCTCACGCGCGGCAATCAAGCCCTGCTGTGGCCTGTAAAAGCCTGCAGCGTGAACAGAATGGGTCATCGCATTCAATTGCTGTTCGCGCCCCAGCGCAGCCATCGCCACAGCAATGGTGCTCGCCGAAATGCGGTGATTATCTGCCTTGAGCGGCATGACCGGGCGTAGAGCCTGCTCGATGGAATCGATGCCGCATAGGCCACAGCCAACCGGGCCCGCCATGAAGCGGCGACGCGCCGCCAGCCGCTGTTCCGGCAATTCAGCAAGGCGCATCTGTACATCAACCCCTTGCGCGAAAGCGACAAGCTCGATGCTTTCGATCTGACTGGCATCGTCAATAATGCCTTCGGTGAGACTGAACCCGACAGCGAAATCCTCCAGGTCGGAGGGCGTCGCCATCATCACAGCCTGTGTGGAGCCATTATAGCTCATCGCGACGGGCACCTCCTCCGGAACGGCGCGGTGCCCTTCCTGGAAGCCCGAAACGCGATGTGCAAGACGCACCACATCCTGACTGATCTTGGGTATCGTCATGTCTCTCGCCTGCTGTTTTTGCATCCCGACATATTGCTACAGTTTGATGTGGCATCATATCGGGTTTTATGTAAGGTGCCAGCGAACAGGCATGCAGCACAAAGCAATTCGGCCACGGCCGAATACAATTTTGTGTATGATCAGCAGCGCCGATAGCGAGGATAAAATGGATATTCGCCAGATCGACGACAATTACTCAGTCTCGGGCCAGATTTCACCCGACGACGTGCGCGACATTGCGGCAGAAGGTTTTCAGACCATCATCTGTAACCGTCCAGACGGCGAAGGCGGCCCGGAACAGCCGGATTTTGCAGAAATTGCGCGCGTAGCAGAGAAAGCTGGCCTAGCCACCTATTACATTCCGGTGGTTGGCGGCCAGCTGACGCAAGATGATGTCGATGCCATGGCGGCAGCGCTCGACGAAGCGGAAGGTCCGTTCTTCGCCTATTGCCGCTCCGGCGCCCGTTCTACGAATATTTACGGGATCGTGCAGAGCCAAAAGCGCGGATAAAGAACGAGCGCAGGCTATAAGGGCGGTGAGTGCGCAAGGGCATTGTTTCAGTTCTTGCAAACATAAGGCTCACCGTCCCGAAAGTCGCGTACGACGACCGAAGACGCCCTGCTGGTTATGTGCGCAGTACTGGCGATAATAGGACAGACCCGCGCGAACCACAGTCGCGACGACGCCGCCAGCGACGAGCATCCAGCCAAGCGCCTGCACCCAGTTGAACGTATCCAGCCCACCGCTCAGCGCGACGACCACAACGCCAGCCCACAAAAGGGCGGCAGTGCGACGCCAGAAGACCGGATTGAGTTCATCGAAAACCGCCTTCCACAACGAGTGGACAAGACAGGCGAAGAACAGAGCCGCGGCCAGCCCGATGTTGAGCAATTCGACCGGGAGCCATTGCTGCGAAGTAAGCATAATATCCATCATCCAACTTAAGCCGCGATACGTCGGGTTAAAGCCGCCACTTGGCTTTTCCTTCCGAACCGAAGGTATTGTTTAGGTTCATATCCAGGCATCGTGCTTTCCAACAAAAACCGATTTCGTTTCTTGTCTGGTTTCTTGCCCGATGCTTCAGCCCCATTGAGCTGTCAATTTGTGGCTTCAACGTGTTAGAAGCACGGAAAGCTCCTTGTAATAAATTCACTTATTATTGCGATCACGCGAAATATCGTGTTGAAAACATTATACTATCCCGGCTACCCTTCGATGGGTTAGCCGCTGCAATCCCCTTGATAGTCTTGGATAATTCGCCTTCACGCATTGCGTGCGCAGGCAGGCGCAACGCGCTCTAAAAGCGCGTTACACTACTGTCATGTAACAGCACTGTAACAATTTGGCAGAGTATTCAGCCCTGGAACGGAGGCCAGAACTTGGGTTTATTCACAGCGCCAAGCAAGTAGGCTCGCTCTCACTCGTCCACCAGCTTCCTGTAGGGAACGTTATCCGATGGATCGGCAGCCCCCGGTGTATGGGCGGGACGCCCGAACAGGAAGCCCTGCACCTGCGCACAGCCCTCTTCGATCACCATGCGGTGCTGATGAAAGTTCTCGATACCTTCAGCGACAACAGGCAGATCGAGGCTGCGCCCAAGTCCCACGATCGCCCGCACAATGGCGTGGGAGCTGACATCCGTTTCCATCGTATTGATGAAGCTGCGGTCGATCTTGATCTTGTCGAATGGGAAGCTCTGGAGGTTGTTCAGCGAAGAATAGCCGGTGCCGAAGTCGTCCATCACAATGCGCACGCCCAGCTTCTTGATACGGCGCAGCAATTCCAGCGTCGTTGGCCTGTCCTTGATAAGTGCTGCTTCCGTGACTTCCAGTTCCAGCCGGTAAGGCTCAAGTCCGGCTTCGTCCAGAACGGAAGCAACCGTTTCAGGCAGGTTGGTCAATCGGAACTGGATCGGAGACACATTGACGGCAATCGTCAGATGACGGTCCCATGTCGCCGCTGTGCGGCAGGCTTCACGCAGCACCCACTCGCCAAGGGCGATAATCACGCCGGTTTCTTCGGCAATCGGAATGAATACTTCCGGAGGGATCGATCCGCGTTCGGGATGCGTCCAGCGCAGCAGCGCTTCATAGCCCTTGCAGGAGCCATCGGCAGTTCCGATCAGCGGCTGATAAGCGATGGTGATCTGACCGCGCGACATGGCCTGACGCAGATCGGCTTCGAGCTGCCGCCTTTCGGTGATTTCGCGATCCATTTCCGGCGAATAGAAAGCCACCATGCCCTTGCCGCTGGTCTTGGCACGATAAAGCGCGACGTCTGCCGCATGGCGCAGCGTTTCGGCATCGCGGCCATCGGTCGGGTAGATTGCAACACCGATACTGACGCCGACCGCTGTCTGGTCGGCGATCATATTCATCTCCGACTTGAATTCTTCCAATATCTGTTCGGCGAGCTTGCGCGCACCGGATGGCTGCGGCACGCCGACCTGCAGGATGACGAACTCGTCGCCGCCAATGCGCGCCGCCGTATCGACGCCACTGATCGTGCGCCGCAAAATATTGGCAACAGTTTTCAGCACCCGGTCGCCTTGCGCATGGCCGAAAATATCGTTCACCGCCTTGAACCGGTCGAGGTCCAGCGCGAAAACGGCGCAGCGCTGCTGCGAGCGTCCACCGACAGCATTGCTCAACCGCTGCTCGAAGAAAGCACGATTGGGAAGATCGGTCAGCGCATCATGGTTCGCCATATGCTCGATCTGGCGTTGCGCGGCGCGCTTTTCGGTCAGATCGCGCACAGCAAGAACCTCACAAGACTTGCCCTGATATTCAATCGTGTGGACGGCGAGTTCGAAAATCCGCTCGTCGTTTTCCTGCCGTGGCTTCGCCTCGACAGCCGCCTGACGCGGCGCGGCAGCAGGCAGACCATCCGCCGTGAGCAACAGATCTTCCGGCGAACGTCCGACCAGCGCCTTTTCATTGCTGTTCATCAGTCGGGAGAAACGCGCATTCACTTCTACAATCCGGTCGTCGCGGATAACGGCGAGGCCATCCAGCGTCGCATTCGCAAAGCCCTTCAAATCCGTCATGTAACGGTCGATGAACACGGCGGCGACGGTCATGAAGGCTATGAAGCAGGATACCGTCGCAACAGCACCGACAATCCACATGCGCCCCGTGCCAAGCGGATCAGCCGCTGGCAGGCTTGGGTCGGGGATCAGCGTGGTTGACGACATGGTGGTGAAATGCAGAACGCAGATCGAGCCGACGCCGAGAACGGTCGCCAGGGAAAGACGCATCCAGCGCCCGGACAGGCGCATCACCTCGAAAGCGCCAGCGAGCAACAGCGTGGAAACGACAGCGCCAACGATAATCGGTATCGGGTCGAACTGCACGGTAGCGGCAGCATTGATGGCGGACATGCCGGTGAAGTGCATCGCGGCGATAACCAGCGCGCCGCAAAGCCCGGCCAGCAGATTTGTTTTCAAGCTGCTGAAGTCGAACAGGCGCAGCATGACCCAGAATCCGGCAATCGCTATCACCGCAGAAAGCGTCGTGATGATGAGATCGAACTCAATCGCCACGGTGCCCTGATAGGCCAGCATTGCCACAAAATGTGTGGCCCAGACGCTCAACCCACCGGCAAAAGCGGCAGTAGCAAGCCAGCTGTCACGGCGATTGTCGGCACATTCCCCTGCTCGCGCGAGCAGCAGGAAAAAGGCAAAAACACCAATCAGGGAAATGACCGCGGCCAGAACGACGATAGGTCTGTCATGTTGGACGGATATGCATTCTATAACTTTGAACATGACACGCCCCCGCTTTCATTTGTGCAAGGCCGCCGTCGGCCCTCACCGAAGCATTTTTGTGTTTTTGTTATACAACGCATAATTGTTTAGCCTAGACTACTTAAGCAATTCTAAATCCGATGCAAAAGTGCATCAGATACCAAAGTGTAAGGTCTATACTGAATTCACTTACTATATTAGATATTAGTAATATTATCGAGCTTATTTGCCAACCCTGCGACCCACCCGGGCAAGCAGGATAACCGGCACGATGCCGATCACCACAATGGCGAGCGCGGCAATCGACGCTTCTTCATATGTACCGCGCGCCGCTTCGCCGTAAAGATGTGTTGCGAAAGTTTCCATATTGAGCGGGCGCAGCAGCAGTGTTGCTGGCAATTCTTTCACGCAATCCACAAACACCAGCAATCCGGCAGCAACAATGGCCGTTTTGGAGAGCGGCAGGTGAATAGAGCGAAAGGTCGCCGTCACGCTTCGTCCAAGGGTGCGCGATGCATGATCGAGCGAAAGCGGAATTCGTTCCAGCCCGGCATCGATGCCACCAGCGGCAATGGCCATAAACCGAACGCCATAGGCATAGACCACCGCAGCGCCCGAACCGATCAGGATCAGACCGGCAGGCGCGCCGAAGAAATACCCCGCCAGCAGGTTGAAGACATGATCGAAACTGCCGGAAACAACCAGAATACCGATGGCAATCACCGTACCCGGCGCGGCATAGCCCATGGTGGACAGGCGGTAGAACCAGCGGGAGGCCGCTCCCGGAAACAGACGGACCGCATAAGCCACCATCATGCCGCAGACCAGCACGATCGCTGTCGCAATCGACGCCAGCAATATAGTGTTGAACGCCTCCCCGGCGAGACGCGGGGATATGCCCGCAAAGCGCGCGCGCTTGACCGCCTCGACGAGCAGATAGAGGGCGGGACCAATGAAGCCGATAACGACCGGCAGGGCGCCGAGAGCAAACAGCCACAATCCTCTGGCGGTGGAAACCTTTGACGGCTCGAAACCGCGTGAATGGCGGATGTTGGAAGCAAAGCGCTGTTTGCGCCGCGCCCAGCGCTCCAGCGAGATCAGCGCCACCACGATCAGCAGCAAGGCCAGCGCGAGTTGCGCCGCGCCCGGCAGATCGGAGCGCGTGATCCATGTTGTATAGATGGATACCGTCAGCGTGCGAACGCCAAGGAATTCCGCAGCGCCAACGTCATTCAGTGTTTCCATCAAGGCGAGACTAACACCAACGGCAACAGCCGGGCGCGCCAGCGGAAGCGCCACCCGCCAGAAAATGCCGCGACGGCTGACGCCGAGCGTCCGCGCCGCATCCATGAGACTGGCCGACTGGGTGAGAAACATCGCTCGTGTCGGGATATAGACATAAGGATAGAGCACGAAGCCCAGCAGCAGAATGCAGCCGGTCATCGAACGGATATCCGGCAGGCGAAACTGACGCGGACTGTCAAAGCCCAGCACATAGCGGATAGCGCCTTGCACCGGCCCTATCGGATGAAGAATATCCAGATAGGCATAGGCGACAATGTAGGTCGGCACCGCAAGCGGCAGTAGCAGCGCCCATTCCAGAATGCCACGCCCGCGAAAATCATAGGCTGTCACCAGCCACGCCATCGACGTCCCGACGAGTGCGGCAATACAGCCGACGCCGAGCAGCAGAATGACTGTATCGGCAAAGGCTGTCGGCAATAATGTGGAGAGCAAATGCTGCCATAGACCTGCCGAGCCCTGCAAAGCTTCGCGAGCAAGCGCCAGAACAGGCAGGAAAACAAGAAGCGCGATCACCGCCGCGGCCCAAAGCCAGACACGCCCCGCCCTTGATGGCCGGAAAAGCGAATGTCGTGCTGTGGCGGGCATATTTGTCATCGTGCTCGTGATAATCAAACGCCGGCGCGTGAAGCACCGGCGCTTTGTTCATACTGTCATTCTGGTTTTAGTTGTCGAAACCAACCTTATCAACCAGTTCGCTGGCTTCCTTGCGATGGCTGACGATTTCAGTCAGCGGAACCTTGTCGATCTTCAATTCGCCGAACGACTTCACAATCGCATCGACCGGAGCTCCTGGCTTCACCGGGTATTCGTAATTGGCCTCGGCATAGATCTTCTGTGCTTCGTCGGAGACGAGATATTCGAGAAGCTTGATAGCTTCTTCCTTATGTGGGGCATTCTTGGCCACGGCTGCGCCGCTGATATTGACCTGCGTGCCGCCGTCCTTGAAGGTCGGGAGAATGACCTTGATGCCCTCGCCCCAGCCCTTCTGCTCATCGCCGCCCTTACCCGACCGCATCAGGCCGACATAATAGGAATTGGCAACGGCGATATCGCAAATGCCACCGACAATATCCTTGGCGCCGTCGCGGTCGCCACCGGCAGCCTTGCGGGCCAGATTGGCCTTCAGGCCGGTCAGCCAGGCTTCGGTCTTTTCTGCACCGTAATGGGCGATGTAATCGGCAAAAAGCGCGGTATTGTAAGGATGCTGACCAGCGCGAATGCAGATCTTGCCTTTCCACTTCGGGTCGGACAGGTCTTCGTAATTGATGGCGTCGAGTTCCAGATCCTTTGCGGCATATACAACACGGGCGCGCAGCGATAAGGCATACCAGTTGCCCTTCGCGTCACGGAGCTGTTCCGGCACGGCTTCGCTCAGCGTCTTGGATTCGACCGGCTGCGTCAGTCCCTTTTCCGCGAGATCGACAAGGTTGCCCGCATCGACGGTCATCAGAATGTCAGCTGGGGAGCTTGCGCCTTCCGAAGCAACGCGCTCGGCCAGACCATCCTTCAGAAACACCGTATTGACCGTAATGCCCGTCGACGCCTTGAATGCGTCAAGCAGAGGCTGGATCAGGCCCGGTTCGCGCGTTGTGTAAATGTTCACCTCATTGGCGGAAGCAGTTCCAGATAGAAATGTCGCTGCAATGAGAGCAAGGCTGGCACGCGCGAAAATGGGCATTTTACCTCCGTTTGGAATAATTCCAAATTAAATGATGAGTGATGCAATCAACTTATATTAGCTGTTTCTGGTTCGGTCAATCGCCGCGCCGGGCAAAAGCGAACCAATCGAAATCAGCTGTGGAAGATCAAGGCCTTATCGCGGTCGAAACGAACAAACACATGATTGACGGTGCTTGGCACATGGATGGGCGTGCGCAGACGCAAGCGCAATGGGGCAGCGTCGGCATGGAGCACCAGCTCCTCCGTTTCGCCGAGGAAGGTGCGCATCTCGATCAGGCATCGCAGATCGCCGGAAACGGCATCGTCATCTCCAACAATATGCAGATCGCCGGGACGCAGATAGACAGACACGTCCCTAGCGGATTGCAGCGCTTTCGGCGCTTTGAACGAACCAAAAGCGGTTTCTACCGTGCTGCCCTGCAATGCGCCGGAAATGACATTGAAATCGCAAAAGAAGTCCGCCGCATAACGGCTTTCGGGACGATCATGAAGATCGCGTGCGGTGCCGCTTTGAACGATCTCGCCCGCACGCATCAGCACGACGCGGTCGCCGGTCGACAGCGCTTCTTCCGCCTCATGCGTCACGATGATTGCTGTGGTGCCGAGCGCACGCAACAGGCTGACCGTCTCGCGACGCACCTTTGCCCGCAGACCCCGATCCAGATTGGAAAACGGCTCATCCATCAACAGAAGATGCGGCTTGGGCGCCAGCGCTCGTATCAGCGCCACGCGCTGCTGCTCACCGCCCGACAGCATATGCGGATAACGGTCTGCCATATGCGACAGGCCGACAAGTTCGAGCAGTTCGCGCACCCGATCTTGTGCCGCATCGCGGCGCATTTTCCGCAGACCAAACAGGACATTGTCGCGCACGCTCAAATGCGGAAACAGCGCATAATCCTGAAAGACAACGCCGATATTGCGCTTGTCAGGTTCCACGAATGTGGTTGGAGAAGCCAGTACCTTGCCGCCCATGGTCAGCAAGCCACCATCGGGTGCGTCGATACCGGCAATAATCCGCAGCATGGAGGTCTTGCCGCAGCCGGAATGGCCGACGAGACAGATGATTTCACCTGCCTGCACATCGAGCGACACATTATTGAGCGCAAGGACAGAGCCAAACTGGCGGGTAACGCCCGAAAGCGTCAGAGCCGGGCCGGATGCTCCGACCTCTTCCTGCAATTGCTCAATCTGATTTCGCGCGTCCATGCCTGACCGGAATCCCCATATCCATTCTGCCGCATATAGACACTGTTTTTCAGCTTCGCCACCAAAACAGGACCGATTTTCTCAAGAACTGGATAAGCACCTCCATCTTTTTAAGAATTCGATGTTGCTTTGAGTATCAACTTGGTTGATTGCGAGCAAAAAGCGGAGCATGGTCGGCACTCTTCCGCATGCCCAATCACACTTCAGGAGAATGACCATGGGGCCCGTCACGGACAAGGTCGCGACAGCCGAACGCCTGCCGCAAGAAACGAAAATTGCCATTATCGGCGGCGGCGTTATCGGTGTTTCCACCGCCCTGTTTCTGGCCGAACGCGGCATTCCCGTCGCCCTGTTCGAGAAGGGTGAAATTGCAGGCGAGCAATCCAGCCGCAACTGGGGCTGGTGCCGTCGCACGGGCCGCGATACCCGCGAAATGCCGCTGATCGTCGAAAGCATGCGGCTTTGGGATGGAATGAACGAGCGCACAGGCCGCGAAACCGGCTTCCGCGTGACCGGCATCGCCTATGCGGCTGAAAAAGCCGAACAGATGGCGAATTTTGAGCAGTGGATTGCCGCTGCCCGCGAACATGGCATTGAAACCGACATTCTGAACAGCCAGCAGGCCGAAGCACTGGCTCCCGGCCTGACTCGTCGCCTTGCTGGCGGCATGATCACGCCGCTCGACGGTCGCGCAGAGCCGCAAAAGGCAGTGCCCGCCTTTGCCGCCAAGGCGCAGGAAGACGGTGCTGTCATCATGCAGAATTGCGCAGTACGCGGCATCGAAACGACCAATGGCCGCGTCACCGCCGTTCTGACGGAAAAGGGCCGCGTGCGTTGTGAGGCTGTCGTGGTGGCTGGCGGTGCCTGGTCGCGCCTGATCATATCGGAGTTCAACGCCCGCCTGCCGCAGCTCAAGGTGCGCTCGTCGGTGTTCCGCACCACGCCGATTGAGGCTGGTGTCGAACCTGCCATCGCCTATTCGGATTTTGCGCTGCGCAAGCGGCTCGACGGCGGCTATACGGTCGCGAGCCTCGGCGGCTCAATCGCCGATATCGTCCCCGACAGCTTCCGCTATCTGAAGGATTTTCTTCCCTCGCTGTCGAGCGGCGAATGGTTCAATGTGCGCTTTCGTTTCGGACAGCGCTTTTTTGAAGAAGCGTTCCAGTGGAAGCTGCGTCCCGCCGATCAGGTCTCGATCTTCGAGAAAGTCCGCATACTCGACCCGGAACCACACCGCGCTGCCAATGCGGCCATTCTGGCAAAACTGAAACAGGCAATCCCTGCCTTTGCATCCGTCTCGATTGCACAGGAATGGGCGGGGATGATCGATACCATGCCGGATATCATTCCGACCATTTCGCCGATCCCCGGTGTTGAAGGCCTGATCGTCGCAACCGGCTTCTCGGGCCACGGCTTCGGCATCGGCCCCGGCGCTGGCCGTCTGGTTGCGGATATGGTCAGCGGTGAAACGCCGGTGGTTGATCCATCGCCGTTCCACATTTCCCGCTTTTCCGACGGCTCGAAACTGCGCATCGAGAACTGGGGCTAAGCCAGACGCAACACAATCCCCGGAGCCGACAACTCCGGGGCATTTAACGCGGAGTATTCAATCACGCCGCAGGCAAAGCGTGCGCCACCGCCACCGAGCGGCTTTGGCTCATCCGAATAGTTATCGCCGCCGACATGGATCATCAGGGCGCGGCCCTTGACCTCATCCAGCGACTTGAGGCGCGGCGAAACCACACTGCCGGTGATCTTGCCGTCTGCATCCGCTTTCAAGAGCGGCAGGTCGCCCATGTGGCCCTCGCCTTCTGGCCCCATATGGTGCTTGGTATGGCCCGGATCATAGTGACCACCAGCCGCCTGTGCCGCAACGGTCTTTCCGTCCTGTTCTGCCGGTGCACAGCTTCCCTTCTCATGGAGATGGAAGCCATGTTCACCCGCAGCATTGCCCTGAAGATTGGGCGTAAATTGAAGGCCGTCAGCGGTTTGCGAAATCGTAATCGTGCCGAGTTCCTTGCCCTGTCCTGTGGGCAGCGCTTCAAACATTTTCACGCTCACACCGTCCGCAAAGGCGGGCACGGTCGCAAGCGCGAGTATCGAACCTAAAATCAAACTGCGCATCGTCTCCTCCATCCTCAAATTCGTTTCCGATGCAGGATTAACGTGCGGACGAGCAAATTGTTCGGTTTCCGCATGGTGCGGATGATTGCGCGGCGGTGTTCCGCCGCGCAATCCGGTATCCGATCAGACCGTCACAAACTGTCCCATCATGCCGACATCTTCATGCTCCAGCACATGGCAATGGAACATAAACGGATGGCTGGGCACGGCTTCCCGGTCGAAGTGCACCAGAAGCTCCGCCTTGCCATCGATCAGCGCCGTGTCCTTCCATCCCGATTGATGGGCGGGCGGAGCCTTGCCGTTCAAGGTCAGGATACGGAAAGAGGCCCCGTGGATATGGAACGGATGCGCCATTTCCTTCGTGGTCAGCTCCCATATTTCCCAAGAGCCCATCTTGGCCTCGACATCAACGCGCTTCATGTCGAAGGGTTCGCCTGCAATCGCCATGCGCACGCCGGATGTCAGCGCATCCAGCACCGGACCTGCCTCGGCAGATGTGCGGCTGCCGTGCATCATGTCGTGGTCCATCTGACCACCCTGCATAGCCCCCATATCCATCTTGCCCATGTCCATATTGCCCATATTGTGGCCAGCATGGGGGTCTGCGGCAGGCTTTTGCATCATCAGCTTCATGTTTTCGGCCATGCGCTCATCAAAGAAGAATGAACGCCTGCGCACCGATTTGCTGGGGTCTGGCGCTTCCGGCGCTTCGAGATTTGCCGGTATGTCTTTGACACTTCCCTTGAGAGCGGTGTCGACGCTGAACCGCATCAGCATCTGATCCTTGCCGCCGCTGTCGTCGCTGGCGGTCAAAAGCTCGACACCCTCGCCACCCGTCGAAAAATCGACCAGCACCTCATAACGCTCGCCGGGGCTGATCGTCAGCCGCTCGACGGCTTCCGGCTTGCCGGTAAAACCACCATCCGAAGCGAACACATGCAGCGGACGATTATCGCTGAACCGTACATGGAAATTGCGTGCATTTGCGCCGTTGAGAATGCGCAGGCGCACAACCGCCGCAGGCACTTTCGCTTCCGGCGAGATAACGCCATTGACGATCAGCCGGTCCCCGCGAAAGCCATGCATCAGATCCATGATATCGGGCTGATACACCTTGTCCCCTTCAATGACACGGCGGTCCTGAAGCACCAGTGGAATATCATCCACACCATAGGTTTCCGGCAGGCCGCGCTCGGCATCCTTGCCGTCACTGACGATCATCAGCCCGGCAATGCCCATATGCGCCTGACGGGCCGTGGAACCATGCAGATGCGGATGAAACCAGTTGAACGAAGCTGGCTGATTGACCGTTACCTTCGGTTCCCAGCGATCTCCTGCCGGAACGAGATTATGCGGCCCACCGTCAAGGCCCGATGGAACGAACAGCCCGTGCCAATGCAAGGTCGTCTCCTCATCCATGTCGTTCTCAACGGCAAGCGTGACTCTTTCGCCATTCTTGAGGCGCACGACGGGGCCGAGATAGGTTCCATTGATACCGGCAGACGCTGCATCACTGCCCGGCTCGAACGAATGGCGGCCTTTGCCGATCTTGAGCTTTACGACACCCGCGGCATCGGGTTCCAGCAAGGGCGGTATGGGCAGGCTCTGGCCCTTGGCTACGGAGGCCATTTCCATCGCGCCATGGCCCATATTCTGATGCGCATCCTGCGCAAAACCGGTCAAAGGGCGAATGGCGGCAAAGCTTGCCGCGCCCGCGCCAAGCGCGAGCAGGCGGCGGCGAGTTAATCCACGCATGGTGAAGTCTCCAATTAGAATTCCAGACAATAATCCTGTCGCCGCCGATGGATCGGCAGCGCATTCGGTGATTAGAGCGGGAGTGCTATTGGAGGTCGGAGAAGGTCGTGCCGGGGATCGCTGCTTATTGCAGCGACGAGTGGAGGAAGACCGAAATCCTGTGACGGTGCCAGCACGCCGATATCGGCATTCAGCTGAACGATACAGCCGCAGGTCATCATCACACAGGCGACGGGAGATTTTGCTCCATGATCCATGGGCGCTTGTTGGCCCGCATGGTGAGACATCGGCATCGTGCTATCAGCGGACTGCTGTTCGCTCATGTGACAGCCGACGGAAACGCCTGTCGTTGGCATATCATGCGCCATGGCATAGCAAAGCTGAGTGGACACGAGAAACAGCAGCGACAGAACCGTCACCAACACGCGCGACGGCACATGCAGGAAGGAAAGCCCCCACATGTTGCGTCGCCCGCCGATGTTCTGTTTCAACAACTGCATATCCGCATCCGAAATGATGCCCAATTGGTACCGACCCGAATCTAGGGATGCGTTGCGACAATTGAAAGGCCTATTCTTGTCTCCCATGATTTTGATCGCACTTTCACTTTTCTTTCGAAAAGAAGAGTTCTGCGTTCATAAAATTACGCAAACACCCTTTTCCGCTTGCGATTCCGTATTGCAAGGTTTTAAAGAACCTCATCTTGGCTGCTCCCAATTATAACAGCCCACAAAAACGGATAAGAAAAATGACTGTCGCTCAAGCGGTTGTTCCGCAGCAAAACTCCGCGCGCCGCGTTCTGGCCGCAAGCATGATCGGCACAACGATCGAATTCTTTGACTTCTATATTTATGCAACGGCCGCGGTGATTGTATTCCCGCATCTGTTCTTCCCGGCCAGCGATGGCAATTCTGCACTGCTACAATCGCTTGCCACCTTTGCGATTGCTTTCTTCGCCCGCCCGATTGGCGGCGCGCTGTTCGGCCACTTCGGCGACCGGATCGGCCGCAAGGCAACGCTCGTTGCAGCACTCATGACCATGGGTATTTCCACGGTCGCCATCGGCTTCCTGCCAACCTATGAATCCATTGGCGTCTGGGCAGCTCTCCTGCTGGCGCTGTGCCGTCTCGGTCAGGGCCTCGGCCTCGGTGGTGAATGGGGTGGCGCAGTGCTGCTCGCAACCGAAAACGCACCGGAAGGCAAGCGTACCTGGTACGGCATGTTCCCGCAGCTTGGTGCGCCGGTCGGCTTCATTCTGGCAACGGGCATTTTCCTGTTCCTGGCTGAAATCCTCACCGAAGAACAGTTCTTCGCCTTTGGCTGGCGCGTTCCGTTCATTGCCAGTGCAATTCTCGTCGCGGTCGGCCTCTTCATTCGCCTGAAGATCGCTGAAACGCCGGAATTCCAGAAGGCCATCGACAAGGCAGAGCGCGTTGAAGTGCCGGTTGCCACGCTGTTCAAGCAGCACAAGCTGAACCTGTTTCTCGGCACCATTGCCGCAGTCGCAACCTTCGTGCTGTTCTACCTCATGACCGTGTTTTCGCTCGGTTGGGGCACGCGCGCCCTTGGCTACAGCCGTGAAGAATTCCTCGTCCTTCAGATGATCGGCGTTGTGTTCTTCGGCCTGACCATTCCGCTGTCGGCTATCCTGTCCGACCGCTACGGCATGCGTCCGGTGATGATCATCGTCACGATCCTGATTGGCGTCTACGGCCTGATCATGGCTCCGCTTTTCATGGGCGGTACGGCTGGTGTTCTGGCCTTCCTCATCATCGGCTTCGGCCTGATGGGCATGACCTATGGCCCAATCGGCGCAGCACTTGCCGAACCGTTCCCGACCTCGGTTCGTTATACCGGCGCATCGCTGACCTTCAATCTGGCTGGGATTCTCGGCGCATCGGTCGCGCCTTATATCGCGACCTGGCTCGCCACGCATTATAGCTTCGACTATGTCGGCTATTACATGGTGGTTGCGGCCCTGATCTCGCTGATCGGCTTTACCTTCATCTCGTTCAAGCGCGGCAGATAAGGCCACGCCTGAAAACAAACAAAAGCCCGCGTGGAGCGATCCACGCGGGCTTTTTTCTTTTCCTTCGCCGAAACCTTATTCGACGTCGGCAGCTTCCAGTGCGATTGCGACCGACTGGATGATCGACGCAAAACGCGCTGCCGTCTGAATGACTTCCGTCGTCACATTGGCCTTGCGCAGCACATCTTCATGCGCGTCAATGCACATGCCGCAACCGTTGATCGCCGACACGGCAAGCGACCAAAGTTCGAAATCGACCTTGTCCACGCCCGGATTGCCGATCACATTCATGCGCAGCTTGGCTGGCAGTGTGCGGTAGTCCTTGTTGGAGGCCAGATGCACGAAACGGTAATAGACATTGTTCATGCCCATGATGGATGCAGCCGACTTTGCAGCCTGCACCACCGATGCGTCGACCTTGCCAGCGGCTTCGGCGGTCAGCGCCTTGCGTACATCAGCATTGCGCGAAGCGATGCCGCAAGCCACGAACAGACCGTATTTCTGCTGCGGGGTCAGCGTTTCGTCGCTGGCCATGGATGACAGGTTGAGGCGGACATCCTTGGCGAAATCCGGAATTTTTGACTTCAGGTCGTCAATCGACATGGAACCCTCTTATTTCTTATTGCTGGATAAAAGAAAGGCGGGCCTGAACCCGCCTTTTGATTGCTTGTACGCGGCAGATCAGGCTGCCTTCAGCGTGTCGCCACCGACTTCGCGGTTGCAAGGGCACAGCTCATCGGTCTGCAAAGCATCGAGAACGCGCAGCGTGTCCTTCGGAGCGCGGCCAACATTGAGGTTGGTTGCGTAAACGTGCTGGATCGTGTTGTCCGGATCAACAACGAAGGTGTAGCGGTAGGCAACGCCATCCGGCGAACGAACGCCGAGGCCGTCAACCAGCGAACCATTGGTGTCGGCAAACGACCAGATCGGCAGCTTGTCGAGATCCTTGTGGTCGCGACGCCATGCCAGCTTCACGAATTCATTGTCGGTGGAACCGCCGAGAACTACAGCGTCACGGTCTTCGAAATCCGAAGCCAGGCGGGCAAATTCAGCGATTTCCGTCGGGCAGACAAAGGTGAAATCCTTCGGGTAGAAGAAGATAACCTTCCACTTGCCTTCAAAGCTCGTTTCCGTCAGCTCTTCGAATGCCGAAACGCCGTTTTCTTCGTGATGGTTGAAGCCGGGCTTTACGCCGGTGACCTTGAAAGAGGGAAGCTTATCGCCAATACCGAGCATCTTAACACCTGCCTGTAAATTCTATAAAGATTCAGAAAATTCAGAATTTTCAGAATTTTCTGCTTGCGAGTCATCTATAGTCGGCTTGCCCATATCGGTCAAAGCGATTAAAGCGATTGTTCATATCGATTATAACGATAAGTCGTTCATTTTATGCTCAATATCAGCGTCCGCCAGCTTCACTATTTTCTCTCGCTCGTACAGGCTGGCTCCTTTTCGCGTGCAGCGGATGCCGTCGGCGTCACCCAGTCCACGTTGAGCGCCGCCATTCAGGCGCTGGAAGCGGAACTGGGCGTCACATTGATCGACCGTACGGGCCGACGCATGCAGCTATTGCCCGCCGGAGAGGATTTTCTGGCCCGCGCCCGTGATATTGTGGCGCGCATCGAAGAACTGCCCGAACATGCGCGGCAGGCCGAACGTCCACTGACCACGCGCCTGCGGCTGGGTGTCATTCCGTCCGTCGCGCCTTTTTTCCTGCCGAAAGTTTTGCCTGCTACAGCCAATGCCTTTCCCGAGCTGCAATTGACGGTTCGCGAAGGGCTGACGCGCAGCCTGCTTGAAAGCCTGCGCTCCGGCACGCTGGATGTCGCGCTCGTGGCGCACCCCTATGATCTCGACGAGTTCGAAATGGCGGAAATCGGTCATGATCCGTTTTTCCTCGCCGTGCGTCGCGACCACGCGCTTGCCAACCGGGACCGCGTCGATGCCGACGACGTGCTGGATGAACCTTTTCTGCTTTTGGAAAGCGGCCATTGCCTGCGTGAACATGTGATGGCGGCCATCGGCTCGAAGCCTGCGCAAAGCGGTGGCGATGTGCATGCCACCAGCATAATGACGCTGGTTCAGCTCGTACAGTTCGGCATGGGCGTCACGCTGTTGCCGGAGCTGGCGGTCAAGGCCAATGTGGCGCGCGGCACCGATCTCAGCATCGTGCCCTATGAAGGCAAGAACAATTACCGCTCGCTGGTTCTGGCGTGGCGGGCAAATGCGGCCCGGCGCAACGAATTTCAGCTCTTCGCCAGCCATCTGCGCGACAATTGCATGGGCGACGAAGCCTGACCTGAACTACAGAACGCCCCAGGCACGAAAGCGGCCTCGGCCCGTCATTTCCCGCAGGTTGAGTTCACCGACCAGCTTCAACGCGCCCTGCTGCGTGACTTGCAGCTCCTTCTCGATCATCTGGCTTGAAACCAGCGGATTGCTCAGGATCATCTCCATCAATTGGGGCAAACGCGATGAAGAACGGCGACCCTTCAGCTTGCGCTGCATCTGCTCGCGCGCCAGCATCAGGCGGTCATGCTCCTTCATTCCAGCTTCCGCAGCCTCTTCGATCGCCGCCAGAAAAACCTTGAGGCGCGTCAGCCGGTTCGGCGCACGGCGTTCATTGGGCTTCTTCGTCTGCAACCCGACGCTGATCGCGGGCAGATGATGGGCGGCAATGCCCGACTGGCTCAGAAAGGAAGCCGTCAACAGGCGGCCAATCCAGGATGAACGCTGCACCACCTGCATCGAGAACCAGGCGTCATGCATGATTGCGGCGCGCAGGAGCGGCGGCAAAGGCCGGGTTGAATCGAAAATATCGCGCCATTCCTGCAGTCGCTCGGCCTCGTCCCAGTCGTCTTCATAAATCAGCGTATCGCGCGGCAACGGTTTCGGCTTGCGGGCTTCACTCGTCACGCCTTTCAACAGGGCATCAGTCCGCGCCAGAAGCGCATCTATATCATCGAGCAACGGATCGCTGTCATCATCATCTGACAGGGCGGATGGCTCCGGCTCCGGCGTTTCAGCGATATCGGAGTTAAGCCCCAAGAGCTGCCGCATACCGACAGGGCTCATCGCCCAGCCAGCAGCACGGTTCGCAATCTGGCGGCGCATGCGCAGCACGGCATGGGCGACGGTCAGGGCATGGCTCGGCGTGCGGCTGTCCATCAGCGCATCATGGAGTACGAGGTCTTCCAGATGCACCAGTTCGCCTTCCAGCCACATGGATGAAACGGCGTCATGCATATGCATGCGCCGTATCAATCCGTCACAGATGGGAGAACGTGCCAACCGCTCATCCAGCCGTGTCAGCGCGGCAGTCGCACCAGTCACGGCCAAGAAAAGTTCCTCAAGCGGCAGGTCATCGATTTTGTAAGCCATATCCGCATATCGCAGCCTCGCGACCGGAAAGGCAAACGGAAATCAATAGCTAGGCAAGAACGTCCGCAACTTTCACCGTGCGGCCCTCTTTAACCGAGCGCAAAGCCGCCTCGGCCAAAGCAAGGGCCTGCAAGCCATCCTCGGCGGAAGGTGACGGCGCTTTGCCGCTATCCAGCGCATCGATGAAAGACGCGATTTCCGCTGCATAGGCCTGTGTGTAGCGCGTCATGAAGAAATCGTGCAGCGGCGGACGGGTGTAACCATCCTTGGACGCCACCTCAATCGACACCGGACGCTGGTTTTCTGCCGATGCCGCACCCAGCGATCCATGCACTTCGATACGCTGATCGTAGCCATAGGAGGCGCGACGCGAATTGGAGATGATGCACTGACGACCGGAAGCCGTGGTGAGGATGACGCTGGCGCTATCAAAATCGCCAAGTTCGCCAATCTTCGGGTCCACCAGCACCGAGGCGGAGGCAGAAACGCTGTCAATTTCTTCGCCGAGAAGAAAACGCGCCATGTCGAAATCATGGATCGTCATATCGCGGAAAATCCCGCCTGAAACCTTGATATATTCGGCTGGCGGCGCGCCGGGATCGCGGCTCGTGATCGTGACCATTTCGACCTTGCCGATCTGGCCATCGTCAATCGCTTTGCGGACTGCTGCAAAATGCGGATCGAAACGGCGGTTGAAGCCGAGCATCACCTTCGCACCAGTCTCCTTGATGACTTTCAGGCAAGCCCGCACCCGGGCGATGTCGAGATCAATTGGCTTTTCGCAGAACACCGCTTTGCCTGCCCGTGCAAAGCGCTCGATCAGATCGGCGTGGGTGTTGGTCGGCGTGCAGATCAACACCGCATCGATATCACCGGACTTTTCGATCTCTTCGATTGTGCGCACTTCCGCACCGGCGACGTCGCCAATCGCATGCGCCGCCGCTTCATTGGCGTCGGCGACCGCAACCAGTCTGGCGCGCCTGTCCGACGCTATCGCGCCCGCATGAACCTTGCCGATGCGACCTGCGCCAAGCAGTGCCAGACGTGTCACCATTGCCTTATCCCTCCCAGGAAACAGCCGTTGAACGGCTACAAAAATGCTTGATATTCCTACCGATGCATTTACCGCTAAATTGCCCCGGTTATTGGGGATCACGCGCAAGGCATATTGGAATATTTATTCTATTTTGCTAGAATGTAGCATAAAGATTGTCAAGACACCCTTTTGGAAAGTCCGCGATGGATAGTGTTTCCACTTCATCCCCAGCCCCAGCGACCGTCAAGGAATTTGAAGCGCGTCTGCTGGAAGTTTCAGACCGTCTGCCAAAACGGCTTAAGCAATGCGCGGATTTTGTCGCGGCCAATCAGGATCGCATCGCGGTTTCGACAGTGGCAGAAATGGCCGATGGCGCGGGTGTTCAAAGCTCTGCCTTCATGCGATTTTGCCAATTGCTCGGCTTTTCCGGCTTCTCGGAAATGCAGAAGCTTTTCCGCGAATCCTATGCTGGCGGCTGGCCGGATTATTCGACCCGTCTGGAACATCTGCGCGAGACAGCAGCCAACAGCGCGCCTGCCTTGCTGGCCGAATTTGCCGAAGCTGGTCGCACATCGCTTGAAGGCCTGCTCAAGACCATAGAACCGGAGGCGCTGGAAAAGGCCGTCGAGATTCTGGCGCGCGCCGAGACCATCCATCTGGTCGGCATCCGCCGCGCATTTCCAGTAGCAAGCTATCTCGCTTATGCGCTGGAAAAGATGCAGGTTCCGGCGATGCTGCACAGCGCTGTCGGCAAACTGGAAAACATGCACGCCATCCGCAAAGGCGATGTGCTTTTGGCAATCACCTTTTCTCCCTACTCTGCTGAAACCATTGAGATGGCGGAATCAGCTGCCGCTCGCGGCATCGATGTCGTCGGCATCACGGACACGATCGTCAGTCCCCTGAGCAAGCTTTCACGCCAGACCTTGCTGGTGTCCGAAGTGGATTTCGGCGCTTTCCGCTCCCTTTCCGCCACTCTCTGCCTCGCTATTGCGCTTGCCGTCGCAGTCGGCACCGCCCGCCAATCGAGCTAGGGCGGCGCTGTTTCTCATCAAAGCCGCCCTAGCATTTTATTTATACGCATTTCCGAACGCAAAACCGCTTCACACTTTTGCTGGAAATGCTTGCATTCCATTTTTCGGTTGAAATGGAATAATAAATCCATTTTAATCAGAAATGGAATAACTGCTATGCGCACAGAATCGCATTGCGGTCATCATAAGAGGTGCCGAGGGAGGAAGCGCATTTCATGGAGAAGCCGCTCGACTTGATAACGATTGGCCGGTCTTCGGTGGACCTCTATGGCGCGCAGATCGGCGGCCTTCTCGAAGATATGGCTTCCTTCAACAAATATGTCGGCGGCTCACCGACCAATATAGCGACAGGAACCGCCCGGCTCGGCCTCAAATCCGCGCTGATTACGCGGGTTGGCGATGAACATATGGGCCGTTTCCTGCTGCGCGAGCTGGAACGGGAAGGTGTCGACACGCGCGGCATCGTCACCGATCCGCAGCGTCTGACGGCACTCGTCATTCTCGGCATCCGTGACCAGCAGCATTTCCCGCTCATCTTCTATCGCGAGAACTGCGCCGACATGGCGCTCTGCGAAGACGATATCGACCCGGATTTCATCGCTGAAGCCGGATGTGTTCTCGCAACCGGCACTCACCTGTCGCATCCCCGCACAGAAGCAGCGGTCATCAAGGCGCTGCGTCTTGCGCGTCAGAATGGCAGCCGTACTGCGCTTGATATCGACTTTCGTCCCAATCTCTGGGGTCTGTCGGGGCACGGCGATGGCGAAAACCGTTTTATCGAGTCGGTTGCCGTCACTGCCAAGCTGCAATCGAGCCTGCCGCTTTTCGATCTCATCGTCGGCACGGAAGAAGAGTTTCACATTGCAGGCGGCTCGACCGATACGCTGGTAGCCCTCAATGCTGTTCGCAAGATCACCGATGCTGTCCTCGTCTGCAAACGCGGGCCGATGGGCGCGGTTGTTTTCGAAGGCGATATTCCGGACGATCTCGACAAAGGACAGAGCGGAGAAGGCTTTCCTATCGACGTTTTCAATGTGTTGGGCGCAGGCGACGGCTTCATGTCCGGCCTGTTGCGCGGCTGGCTGAAAGGCGAAGACTGGCCGACCAGCCTGAAATTCGCCAATGCCTGCGGCGCTTTCGCCGTCTCCCGGCATGGCTGCACGCCCGCTTATCCAAGCTGGGAAGAGATGCAATATTTCTTCCGCACCGGCATTCGCAATCAGGCGCTTCGCAAGGACGCGCAACTGGAGCAGGTGCACTGGTCCACCAACCGCAATGGTGACTGGCCGCATATGCGGGTCTTCGCTTTCGATCATCGCATCCAGCTGGAAGAGATGGCTATCGAGGCTGGCGTGGACAGTGCCAGGATCGGTGAGTTCAAACGGTTGTGCCTCGATGCCGCCTTGCAGGTATCCGGTGGAAGCGGCGGCTATGGCATCCTGTGCGACGGCAGGCTGGGCCGGGATGCGCTCTATCGTGCGGCTGGTTCCGGCCTCTGGATCGGGCGACCCACCGAATGGCCGGGATCGCGCCCGCTGAAGCTTGAACCGGACCTTGGAGCAGATTGCGGCGGGCTTGTGGAATGGCCGGTCGAGCATGTGGTGAAGCTCCTGTGCTTCTACCACCCGGACGATACCGCAGACATGAAGGCTGAACAGGAAGACACCGTCAAACGGCTTTTCACGGCGGCGCGACGCAACCGGCTGGAATTCCTGCTGGAGATCATTCCGTCCAAGGCAGGCCCCGTCGATGACGAGACCACTGCGCGTGTCATTCAGCGCTTCTATGATATCGGCGTCTATCCCGACTGGTGGAAGCTGGAGCCTATGAAGACCAAGGCGGCCTGGGCCAATGCCTGTGAAGCCATCACCCGCAACGATCCATACACCCGTGGTATTGTCGTTCTTGGGCTTGATGCGCCTGCAGAGGAACTGGAATCGAGCCTCGGAATTGCGGCAGGCTTCGATCTTGTGAAAGGCTTTGCCGTCGGCAGAACCATCTTCGGTGACGCAGCGCGCAAATGGCTGAACGGCAAGATCAGCGATGATGAGGCCATTGCCGAAATGGTCGCGCGCTACAAAAACCTGTGCGATGTCTGGGACAAAGTGCGCAGACACTGATTCATATGTCGGGAGGAAACATGACAACCGTTCGACTGACCGCCGCGCAAGCGCTGGTGCGTTATCTCGCGAACCAGATGACGCCGGAAGGCGACACATTCATCGCAGGCGTCTGGGCCATTTTCGGTCATGGCAATGTGGCGGGGCTGGGCGAAGCGCTTTACGGCATCCGCGAGCAACTGCCGACATGGCGCGGCCATAACGAGCAGACCATGGCCCATGCGGCCATCGCCTATACCAAGCAGCTTGGTCGCAAACGCGCCTGCGCCGTCACATCCTCCATCGGCCCCGGCGCGACGAATATGGTGACGGCTGCGGCGCTCGCCCATGTGAACCGCCTGCCCGTTCTGCTTATTCCGGGCGATGTCTTCGCCAATCGCGGCCCTGATCCTGTGCTGCAGCAGATCGAGGATTTCGGCGACGGCACCATGACCGTCAATGACTGTTTCCGCCCGGTAAGCCGCTATTTCGACCGCATCACCCGGCCGGAACAGCTTCTTACCGCCTTGCCCCGCGCCTTCCGCACCATGACCGACCCGGCCGATTGCGGCCCGGTGACGCTCGCTTTTTGTCAGGATGTTCAAACGGAAGCCTATGACTGGCCGCTGGAATTCTTTGCGCCCAAAGTCTGGCATTGGCGTCGCCCTCCACCCGATGAGCTGGAGCTGGCAACCGCCATCGCGGCTATAAAGAGCGCGACCAAGCCTGTGATCGTCGCAGGCGGTGGGGTGCATTATTCCGGCGCACACGAGGCTTTGAAACAATTTGCCGAAACGCACGGCATTCCCGTCATCGAAACACAGGCCGGCAAATCCGCGTTGCCATGGGATCATACGCTCAACTTTGGCCCCGTCGGCGTAACGGGTACCGATAGTGCCAACGCCGTTGCCGCAGAAGCGGATCTGGTGATCGGCGTCGGCACCCGCTTTCAGGATTTCACCACCGGCTCATGGGCGCTGTTCAAGCATCCCGGCCGGAAACTGCTGTCGCTCAACGTCCAGCCCTATGACGGATCCAAGCACAGTGCATTGCCTTTGGTGGCGGATGCGCGGATCGGGTTGCAAGCGCTTAACCCTGGGCTTTCTGGTTACAAGCGCCAGCCGGTCGACACGCGCCTGAAAGACAAATGGTTTGCCGATGCGGACCGGATTACCGCTGCACCGGCGGAAGGCAATGCACTGCCCACCGACATGCAGGTCATCGGTGCCGTGCAGCGCCAGTCACGTGACAATACCGTTGTCATGTGCGCAGCCGGCACGATGCCGGGCGAGTTGCACCAGCTCTGGAAAGCCGGGCGCGCCATGTCCTATCACATGGAATATGGCTTCTCCTGCATGGGCTATGAAATCGCGGGCGGCCTTGGCATCAAGATGGCGGAGCCGGATCGCGATGTCATCGTCATGGTTGGCGATGGCTCCTATATGATGGCGAATTCCGAACTCGCCACTGCCGTGATGCTTGGCCAGAAAATCACCGTTGTCCTGACCGACAATCGGGGCTTTGGCTGCATCAACCGGCTGCAAATGGCCACAGGTGGCGCGGAGTTCAACAATCTGCTCGACCATTCGGCCCATGTGAACCCGTCGCAGATCGACTTTGCCGCACATGCCCGCGCCATGGGGGCTGACACGCGCAAGGTTACCTCGATCAAGGAGCTGGAAGCTGCTCTTGCCGAAACGCGCGAAAGCCTGCGCACAAGCGTGATCGTCATCGATACCGATCCCTATCCAACGCCCGACACCGGCGGTTGGTGGTGGGATGTCGCGGTGCCGGAAGTATCGGAGCGCGAACAGGTGCGCGCAGCCCGCCGTGACTATGAAGCCCAGCTCAAGGAAAGAAACTGACCGATGATCCTTTACGGCACCAATCCCATTGCCTGGTCCAATGATGACGATCGCAGCCTTGGCGCGCATATCACGCTGGATCAATGCCTTGATGAAGCTGCGAAAATCGGCTTCGACGGCATAGAAAAGGGCCATAAATTCCCGCAGGAACCGCAAGCACTCAAGGCTGTATTGGAGCTGCGCGGATTGCACTATGTCTCAGGCTGGCACTCGCTGAACCTGCTCGTCAATTCGGTCGAAGACGAGAAGGCCGCGATGCAGCCAGCGCTCGATCTTCTGAAAGCCATGGGCTCGAGGGTGATCATCGTCTGCGAAACCTCCAACGCCATTCATGGTGACAATGATAAGCCGCTTTCCGAGCGCCCTGTGCTGGAAGAGGCCCGTTGGGCCGCGTTCGGCGCAGGCGTCGAAGCGCTCGCCGCCCATGCGGCTGAACAGGGGATCGCGCTCGTCTATCACCACCATATGGGCACGATCGTGCAGAGCGAGGACGAGATCGACTTGCTGATGCAACATACCGGTCCGGCGACGAAACTCCTGCTCGATACCGGGCATTGCCTGTTTGGCGGTGGCGATCCTGAGCGCGCAGCGAAAAAGCACATGGCGCGTGTCGGCCATATCCACGCCAAGAATGTTCGCCCGGCGATCGCGACCGAAGTCAGCGACCAGAGCCTTTCCTTCCTTGAAGGGGTGCGTCGTGGCGTGTTCACGGTCCCCGGCGACAAGGAAGGCGCGGTCGATTTCGTACCCGTTCTCAAGCAAGCCGCCGAACATGGTTATCAGGGCTGGCTCGTCATCGAAGCCGAACAAGACCCGGATATTCGCAACCCGTTCGAATATCAGACGCTTGGGCTGAAATCGCTGAAAGCATTCGCCAGAGAAGCAGGACTCGACAAGGGAGACTGAGACATGGCCAATCTGTTACGCAAGCCGCAGGGCGCGCATGGCAAAGTCCACGACATCACACCGGAAAGCGCCGAATGGGGCTATGTCGGTTTCGGTCTCTACCGGCTGAAGCCGGGCGACACCGTCTCCGAGCGGACCGACGCCACCGAGGTCATTCTGGTTCTGGTGGAAGGCAAGGCCAGAATTACCGCATCAGGCGAGGATTTTGGCGATATGGGCGAACGCATGAGCGTTTTCGACAAGCTGCCACCGCACTGCGTCTATGTTCCGGCGGAAAGCGACTGGATCGCAATGGCGACGACCGATTGCGTTCTGGCCGTTTGCACTGCGCCGGGCAAGCCCGGACGCAAAGCGCAGAAACTTGGCCCCGAAGGCCTGACGCTGGAGCAACGCGGCAAGGGCGCCAACACGCGCTACATCCACAATATTGCGATGGAAGGCCGTGACGTTGCCGACAGCCTGCTGGTGACGGAAGTGTTCACGCCACAGGGCAACTGGTCGTCCTACCCCCCGCATCGGCATGACGAGGACAATTATCCGGATATGACCTATCTGGAGGAAACCTATTATCACCGGCTCAATCCGGCGCAGGGTTACGGCATCCAGCGCGTCTTTACCGAAGACGGCAGCCTTGATGAGACAATGGCCGTTTCAGACGGTGACGTCGTGCTGGTCCCGAAAGGGCATCACCCCTGCGGTTCACCTTATGGCTACGAGATGTATTATCTCAATGTCATGGCCGGACCATTGCGCAAATGGCGCTTCAAGAATCATCCAGACCATGACTGGATTTTCCAACGTGACAATCCATAGAAAAAGCCCCGGAAATCCGGGGCTTTCTTTTATAATCCAGCGACTTGCTTCAGATCATCCACCGCGCCGGGACCCGCAACGAAGACCTTGTTTCCCTTGGTGAGGTTTTCACCATCGGTCGGAAAAGGATGGGTATAGCCACCAGCCTCGCGCACAAGGCAGATGCCCGCCATGCAGTCCCACGCGCGCATATAGGGCTCGTAATAACCAACAAGACGCCCCGCTGCCACATAGGCAATCATCAGCGCGCCAGAACCGTTGCGAATGAACGTGCCACCTGCTTCAAGCAGGTTCTCAACGATCTTCGCAATCGTCTGCGGGGTGACGTGATGGTTTGCGCCAATACCGGTAACCGCATTGCGAACGGTGCGCGACGGATCGAGCGTCAGCGTCTTGCCGTTGAGGGTCGCGCCCTGCCCTTCGGCTGATACATAAAGCTCGTCGAAGCATGGCGCATAAATGACACCGACAACGGGTTCACCATCCTTGAGAACAGCAATGGAAACGCACCAGCTCGGCATGCCGTTGACGAAGGGGCTGGTCCCATCAATGGGATCGACCACCCAGGTATAACCGGACGATCCCGCATTCAGCCCGAACTCTTCACCGAGAAATCCGTCATCGGCAAAGGCTTCCGAGACCCGGGCACGAATAAGCTGCTCGACATCACGATCTGCGATAGACACCACATCCTGCAAGTCGCCCTTGGTTTCGATCACCAGCGTCTCGCGGCGATTGAAATAATCCAGCGCCTTCGTGCCCGCTTCCTGCGCGAGCGTCTGTGCAAGCGCCAGCCGCGCTTCAAGATTCTGTCGAGATTGCAATGTCATGACTACTTTCCAGTGAGAACCAAACGAACAAATCTTTGTTGCGCTATCCCTCATGGATGACAAGTTTATGAAAAAGGCGGCCCTGAAGCCGCCTTTTCCAAACATGTAAACAGAGTGTGATCAGCCAATTGCCATCAGGCTGGCATTGCCGCCCGCAGCCGTCGTGTTGATCGAAGTCGATACCTCTTCCAACAGCCAGTTGAGGCAGTAAGCGTCATCCTTTGCGGCCAGTTCTTCCGTCGATGCCGCCTGCGTCAGAACCAACGGTCCCGGCAGCCCTGCGATCTTCTGGTTGACCTCAAGAATGCGTGCGCTGTCGCCTTCCACAAGTGCACCGGCGAAAGGCGCATCTGCCTGCCAGTCCTTGCTCCAGCTGATACGGGCAACGACACTGGCCGGAAGGTCCTTCAGGCTTGCCTGCAAGCCGGAAGCCGCATCGATTGCAGCCGTGTTACCGGTAGCAAGCACTGCCGTCAGCTGGCGATAGAGACCGATTTCGGTCTGCGGCACCAGCAGAATGCGGCCACGCGGATGCAGCGCATAGAGGTTGCGTTCGCCGACCGGACCCGGCAGCTCGATATCGAGACCAAGTGCCGAAACGCTCCCCGTCTCACGCGCAGCCTGCGCCAGATCATTCATGCCGCGCTGGCCGAGCCACTTTGCGAAATCCTTGAGCGCAGCATCGGTGTGAACCGAGCTGTGACGCGGCGGGATCGGCGCCGTATCGACCAACCGTCCGAGATAGAGCGGACCACCCGCCTTCGGGCCGGTGCCGGACAGGCCACGCCCGCCAAATGGCTGCACGCCGACAATCGCACCGATGACGTTGCGGTTGATATAGACGTTACCGACGCGGATACGGTCGGCGACATTGGCGATCGTTTCGTCAAGACGCGTATGCAGACCGAAAGTCAGGCCGTAGCCCGTCGCGTTGATATCGTCGATCAGGCGCTCCATGTCGTCGCGCTTGTAGCGAACCACATGCAGAACCGGGCCGAACACTTCACGCTTCAGGTCGCGCAGTGTTTCGATTTCGATGATGGTCGGTGCAACATAGGTGCCCTTGGCCGTTTCTGGTCCAAGCGGAAGCTGTTCAACCTTGCGGCCAAGCTCACGCATGCCCTGAATGTGCTTTTCGATGATATCCTTGGCTTCATCAGTGATGACCGGACCAATATCGACCTTCAGCTTGTCGGTGCGTCCGATGGACAATTCGCGCAGCGCACCCTTCAGCATGGCCAGAATACGGTCGGCCACATCTTCCTGAAGGCAGAGCACACGCAGCGCCGAGCAACGCTGACCGGCGCTGTCGAAAGCGGAAGCGATAACGTCGAAGACGACCTGTTCTGCAAGTGCCGAAGAATCGACGATCATCGCGTTCTGGCCGCCGGTTTCGGCGATCAGCGGGATCGGCTTGCCATTCGGCAGCAGACGCGACGCAAGCTGGGCCTGAATGAGACGCGCAACTTCGGTCGAGCCGGTGAACATCACGCCACAGGTTTCCGGCGCTGCAACCAGCGCTGCACCAATACGGCCGTCGCCCGGCAGAAGCTGAAGCGCATCAGCCGGAATACCGGCTTCATGCAGGATGCGCACGCCCTGCGCGGCAATCAGAGGCGTTTCTTCGGCAGGCTTCGCCAGCACCGGGTTGCCAGCGACAAGTGCTGCAGCAATCTGACCGGTGAAGATGGCGAGCGGGAAGTTCCACGGGCTGATGCAGACAATTGGACCCAATGCCTTATGGGCAACGCCAAAAGTGCGACGCGTCTGTTCGGCGTAATAACGCAGGAAGTCGATGGCTTCGCGCACTTCTGCAATGGCGTTCGGCATGGACTTGCCCGCTTCGCGCATCACAAGGCCGAGCAGTTCCGGCATGTCGCGCTGCATAATGTCGGCAGCGCGATCAAGGCAAGCGGCACGCTCAGCAGGTGCAACAGCCGACCAGCTTGCAGTCGCCGTCTTCGCAACAGCCATGGCCTTGGCAACATCGGAGGCATCGATTTCAGTAACCGTGCCGACAACATCTTCGCGATCACCCGGGTTGAGTACCGGACGGCTTGCGCCTTTGACCATGGTGCCTGCAACCTGCGGCTCGGATGTCCAGTTGCGATCTGCCGTTGCTTCAAGCTTTTTGCTCAGCGCATCGAGCGTCACTTCGTTGGACAGGTCGAAACCCGCAGAATTCTGGCGAGCGCCATAGAGGCCTTCCGGCAGCGCAATCTGGTCATGGCGCGCACCGACGACAGCCATGGAGCGCACGACCTCGACCGGATCGGCAACGAGTTCATCAACCGACACGTTTTCATCGCCAATGCGGTTGACGAAGGACGAGTTTGCGCCGTTTTCGAGCAGACGGCGCACCAGATAGGCCAGCAGCGTTTCATGCGTACCAACAGGCGCATAAATACGGGCCGGACGGCCAAGCTTGGACGGGCCGACAACTTCGTCATAAAGCGGTTCGCCCATGCCGTGCAGGCACTGGAATTCGAACTGGCCGGTTTTGAAATCCTGTCCGGCAATGTGATAGATCGTCGCCAGCGTCTGCGCATTGTGCGTCGCAAACTGCGGGAAGACAGCATCGGTCGCCGCCAGCAGCTTGCGGGCGCAGGCGATGTAGGACACGTCGGTGTGCACCTTGCGGGTATAGACCGGGAAGTCTTCCAGACCGTCCACCTGCGCGCGCTTGATTTCAGCGTCCCAATAAGCGCCCTTCACCAGACGAACCATGACGCGGCGCTTGTTACTCCGAGCCAGATCGATGATGAAATCGAGCACGAACGGGCAGCGCTTGCCATAGGCCTGCACCACGAAGCCTATGCCTTCCCAATCGGCCAGATCCGGATCTTCGATCAGGCTCTGCAACAGATCGAGCGACAGCTCCAGACGGTCGGCTTCTTCGGCATCGATGTTCAGACCGATATTGTAGGACTTGGCAATGGCCGCAAGCGCCTTCACCTTCGGCAGCAATTCACCCATGACGCGTTCGCTCTGCGAGCGGACATAGCGCGGATGCAGCGCGGAAAGTTTGATGGAAATGCCCGGGCCGTCATAAATACCGCGACCGGCGGAAGCGCGGCCAATGGCATGAATGGCGGTTTCATAATCCTTGTAATAACGCTCGGCGTCGGCAGCGGTGGTCGCGGCTTCACCCAGCATATCGTAGGAATAACGGAAGCCGCGCTCTTCCAGCGGCTTGGCGCGCTTCAGCGCTTCGTCGATGGTTTCGCCGGTAACGAACTGCTCGCCCATCATGCGCATGGCCATATCGACGCCACGACGGATGACCGGCTCGCCGCAGCGGGCGATAAGGCGCGTCAGCGCAGCCGAAAGGCCGCGATCATTGACGGTGTTGGTGAGCTTGCCGGTAACGACGAGGCCCCAGGTTGCCGCATTGACGAACAGCGACCGACCGCCGCCAATATGGGACTTCCAGTCGCCATTGGAGATCTTGTCGCGGATGAGCGCGTCGCGGGTTGCCATGTCCGGAATGCGCAGCAGCGCTTCGGCAAGGCACATCAGCGCCACGCCTTCCTGGCTCGACAGCGAATATTCATGCACCAGACCTTCAACGCCGGTGCCCTTGTGCTTAGCGCGCAGCGCCTCGATCAGTTTGCGGGCCGTGGCGCGAACAGACTTGCGGGTTTCTTCCGGAAGTGTCGCCTGCTCAACCAGAGCCGTCACACATTCCGCTTCCGAACGGCGATAAGCGCTCGTAATGATCTGACGCAGAGCGCTCTGCTCGCGGATCGGCGGCGCAAAATTCTGGAAAACCGGATTTGTGGAAGCAGGAATTTTATCAGTCATGGTGCAAGGCTCGCAAAAGAGAACAGGCCCGGGCGTAGCGCCCAGTTTACCTCTGTTTTATTTGGGTGCACACTATCATCGGCGCAAATTGCATTCTGCCTTGATTTGAACCATATAAAGGAAAATCGATCTTATTATTGCGATCTATAAAGGCAAAATGAATGCGAAAAATAGAGTCTGTAGACGATCTGGATCAGTTCGACCGGCGCATTCTGGAAGTCCTGAGCGAAGACGGCAGAATTCCGGTCACCGAGCTGTCGAAAAAGGTCGGTCTTTCCAAGACGCCTTGTCAGGCACGACTGAAAAGACTGGTCGATGAGGGCTATATTCTGGGCTTTCGCGCGGCGATCGATCCTGAAAAACTGGGTATCGACCACATCGCCTTCACGACCGTCAAACTGTCCGATACGCGCGAGGCGGCGCTCAATGCTTTCAACACTGCCGTTCGCAAGATACGCGAGGTTGAAGAGTGCCACATGATCGCAAGTTCATTCGATTATCTTCTGAAAGTGCGAACGCCCAATATTCGTCGCTACCGTGAAGTGCTGGGCGAAAAGATTTCCAGCCTGCCCAATGTGGCAAGCACATCGACCTTCGTGGTGATGGAATCCGTCAAGGATAATCGGCCGGTGAGAGTCTATCCCGGCGCAATCTAAAAAAATGGCGGGCAATGCCCGCCATTTCCATTTTCCAGTGCTGGAACTGATTAGTTCAGGCCGAGCGTGCCGCGCAGCGTGGACAGGTCTTCTGCCAGCGTGGTCACCGGACCGGCAAGAGCCTTGCGGTCGTCTTCCGACAGCTTGTCATAGGTCTCATAGCCGTCGCCCTTCTTGTACTTGGCAAGAATATCGTCGACGGTCTTGAAGTTAGCTTCAACCTTCTTGATCAGATCAGGATTTTCCTTCTCGATCAGCGGCTTGAACAGCTCGACAATCTTCTGCGCGCCATCGACATTGGCCTTGAAATCCCAAAGGTCGGTGTGGCTGTAACGGTCTTCTTCACCGGAAATCTTGCCAGCGGCCACTTCTTCCATGAGCGCGGCTGCACCACCCACGACCTTCTCAGGCGGAACGGTCAGATCCTTGACGCGCTTCTGGAGTTCCAGAACGTCGGCATAAAGCTTGTCGGCAAAAGGAGCCAGGCCATCGGTCGTGTTCTGTGCGAACAGACCATATTCAAGGCGGTGGAAACCGGTAAAGTCGTCTGACTTCTCGCCATTTTCATGATCGTCAGCGCGGCTGTCGATGGATGCATCGAGATCGGCGAAAAGCTCGGCAATCGGCTCGATCTTTTCATAAGAGACGCGTGAAGACGGATAGAGTTCCTTGGCCTTCGCCAGATCGCCAGCCTTGATCGCATCCGTGAAAGCCTTGGTATCCTTCACGAGAATGTCGAGGTGCTCCTGCACATAGACCTTGTAGTCGGCAATCGGCTGGACGAGATCCAGCGGCGAAACCTCGGCCTTGGCAGCACCGAAGCTGAGCGAGAGCGCGACGGCGCAAGCCGATGCTAATAATGGCAGACGATACTTCATGTTTAGCCTCTCCATGATGATCGACAGAGCGCTGCGGCCTCAACCGTTCAAAACGCTCTGTCATCTTGTTTATGCATTTCACCAAACAGCTTGGGGCAGTTGGGAAATGCCTCCACCTCACCCGCGGGCGTTTTGCGGCCCGCTCGCCGCAAGCAATCCACGTGCGTAATAGTCCTGATCGTCCTTCACACCCGGCAGCGCGAAGAAATATCCGCCGCCGATGGGCTTGATATATTCTTCCAGCGGCTCGCCATTGAGGCGGTTCTGGACGGTGATGAAACCTTTTTCGAGATTGGCCTGATAGGCGATGAACAGAAGCCCCATATCGAGCTGGCCCGACTTGGTGACGCCGTTCGAATAATTGAAAGGACGGCGCAGGATCAGGTTCTCATGCGCCATGGCATCGCGCGGATTGGCCAGACGGATATGTGAATCCATCGGCGTGACCTTACCTTCATGATCCTTGGCGTAATCCGGCACATCGGCTTCCGTCTTGCCGTCGAACGGCGCGCCGCTATCCTTGCGACGACCGAAAATCGTCTCCTGCTCCTGCAACGGCGTGCGATCCCAGCGCTCCACCATATTGCGGATGATGCGCACCGCGACATAGCTGCCATTGGCAGCCCAATCGGGCTCGTCGCTTTCCTTCTGCACCCAGACGACCTGCTGCATCAGCTTCTTGTCGGACGCATCCGGATTGGCCGAACCATCGCGGAAACCGAGGAAATTGCGTGCGCTTTCCTTGGCTTTCGGCGAATGTGGCGGCTGGACCGGCACAGTGCCTTCCTGCTTCCAGCGCACCATCAGCAAGTCCGGCATGTTCTTCATGATATCGCGCAGCGCATGAATATTAGTGTCCGGCGTATTGGAACAGAACTGGATCATCAGATCGCCGTGGCAGATGTCTTTCTGCAAGGCATCGTTGGGAAAGCCGGTCATGCGCTGAAGCTGTTGTGGTTTCATCGGCTTCAGACCAAACCGGTCATCGAATAACGAGTGGCCGAGCGCAATCGTCACGGTCAGATTATCCGGCGTCACGGTCGGGCCGAGAATGCCCGAATCCGATGGGGGAAACTTCGCATCAAGCTGCTGCGGCTCGCCGCCCTTCATCAGAAAGGCAGCGCGCTCGGTCAAGAGTTTGAACATGCGTTCGAGTTCACCGCGATCCCGCGCCAGAACGTCGAAGGCCGCAACCAGACCGGCCGCCGGGCGTGCATTGACAATGCCCGGCTGGTGAACGCCATGGAAAGGCTGGCTTTCGTGAATTTTGTCGCTTTCCGGCGCATTGGTCACGCTGTCGGAAGACAGCGCATGAGCCGGTTGCGGGTTCAACACGCCCGCCACGACGCCGGCAACGCCGGTTGCCCCGGCGCCAAGCAGCAATGCGCGGCGTGAAGGTGAAACAGGATTATCAGTTTTCAAAAATTTCTTGGTCATTAATCCACTCCCAATTGATCGCGGAGTTTAGAGAATTGGGCGGCGAGCGAAGCTGCGCCGTCCTTGATCTTCGCCTTTTCATCAGACGAGAGATTGTCGTAGGCCTTGAAACCATTGCCTTCGGCATTGGCGCTCAACAGAGCCTTCACCGCAGCCAGTTCCTTGTCGATGCCTTCAAATGCCTTCGCATCGACCTTGTCCACGATGGGACGCAATACATCAGCCGTCTTGGCCGCACCTTCGATGAGACCGGCAAAGGCTTGCAGGTCGGTATGGGCATAGCGGTCTTCGCCCGTATCGCCTGCCGTGGAGGCGAAGCGATCAAGCGCCGATGCGGTGCCTGCGAGCATACGATCCGGTGAAATACGCAGGGCGCGAATACGCTCCTTCAATGCACCGGCATCCTGTGCCAGCTTGTCCGCGATAGGGGCCAGTCCGTCGGCTAATTTCTGCTCGAACAGGCCATATTCGATACGATGCAGGCCGCCGAAGGCAGGGTCTTGCTCACGCTTTTCGAAATAATCCGCACGGGCATTGATGGCCGTATCGAGATCGGAGAACGCTTCCGAAACAGGCGCAATACGGGCATAGGCAGCGCGGGCCGGACCATAGGCGGCCTGCGCGGTTTCCAGATTGCCGCTGGCAACGGCAGCCGACAGATCGCCAGTCGCCTTCTGGAATTCCGCCACTTCGGTTGCCAGATAGATCTGATATTCCGCCAGCGCGCCGATGAAGGCGGTTAGCGGCAGCTTGTTGCCCTTTTCGGCATCGCTTGCGGCGGATGGCGTCACCGTCAGTTTGCCGCGCGGATTGGACAGCAGGCCGCAGGTAATCTGATATTCGCCGGGAGCAAGCTTTGCCGTAATGGTCTGCTTGAAACCGGGCGCAATGTTCTCGCGCTCTTCCAGCACCATGACGCCATCGAGGATTTCCCATTCGACGGTACGGTCAGACTTGTTGATGATCTCGAACACCGAGCGGCCAGCGGGAACGGTCAATTCGTTCGGCTCGCAGCTTTTCGCATTGATCGCCACCTGAATTTTGCCTTCGGTATCCGCATGGCGCGCCTTGTCCGAAACGCGTGATGCGTAATAGAAGGCTGCGCCCGCAGCCACGAGCAGCAGCACGGCCAGCACCAGTCCGATGCGAACCAGATTGCGGGAAAACGGTTCGGTGGCTTTTGGGTTCGTCATGAAAATCTCGTTGACTAGGCGCTATGCTTGGCCTGCGCACCCTGAACGGGCGCAGACGACGGCATCAGGAAAAGAATGAGGGCTGGAACAAGGAAGGCAACATAGGCCACGACTTCGCTCACGGTCGGCGTGGCGATGTAGCCGAAGATGCCAGCCAGAACCGAACCAAGCGTGCTGTCGAGCGGCAGAACATCGCTCGCATCAAAGACGACCGTCTGGAAATGGTTCCACAGACCAGCTTCATGCAGTGCCATCACCGAATTGGCCAGAATACCAGCGGCGATGATCAGGATGAAAACGCCAGTCCAGCGGAAGAAACGGCGCAGATTGAGCCTCAACCCGCCCTTGTAGATGCAATAACCAACAGCGGCGGCAAGCAGCACGCCCAACAAAGCGCCAAGCGGTGCTGCTGGTCCTTCGCTTTGCTGGAACGCAGCCAGCAGGAAGAAGACCGACTCTAACCCCTCGCGAGCAACCGCGAAAAACACCATCAGGATAAGGCCGACGCCTTTATGCGTCGGCGTTTCGAAAGCCGCATCGATGGAATGGTGCAGCTCGGCCTTGATCGACCGTGCGGCCTTGCGCATCCAGAACACCATCGAGGTCAGCACGAAAACGGCGATCAATCCGATGGTGGCCTCAAAAAGCTCCTGCGCCTTTTGCGGAAACTCCGCGCTCAGAATTTGCAGGATCGCGCCGACCGTGAGTGACATGGCAAGTGCCAGCAGAATGCCGATCCAGACAACCGGCATCCAGGCGCTGCGTCCCGTCTGATGTAGATAGCTCGCGATGATACCAACGATCAGCGCTGCTTCCACGCCTTCGCGGAACATGATGAGAAACGGTACGAGCATTTCGATCTATCCAAACAGACAAAGAAACCGGCCCGCCCCTTTAATCAGTTCTCGGGCAAGTTCTCGATCAGCCTAAGCCTTCTTCAATGAGTGCGCTGCACGACCGGCCGGGCGCACAAAGCACGCACTTAACTTTTCAATCCACGCATCGTGCTTACAAAAAATCGCGCTCGATTTAAGTGCCGACGGTTGGTCACCTTTTATAAGTAGCTCGCGCCCACTGCAAGACAAATGAACATGACTACGATAGGAATGTTTTAGAATTATTCTAATGATTTCATGCGTTTATGGGAGCAAATAAGGCAAGCCTGACAAAATACGGACGTTTGATCCACCCAGACTCATGGGCTATCCTACGGAAAAGGTTTTGTATTTTAGCAATCGCAACCTGATCCGAAATGAAACACAACCCATGTTTGCATCGTTAGCCGCGACCATAAACGGGTGAAAAACTTCGTAATCTTCCGAAATCGTCAAAAAAAAGCGACTAAGGGGTTGAACAATGGGGCTAACTGATCCATATCGGGGTTACTTACCGCTGTGCCTCCTCCCATTGCGCGCGGTAAGTGTTCCCCTCTGGAGGTTTGCCCAAGTGGCACCTTCATAACTAAGCCGGACTTCTTAGTCCGGCTCTTTTTTTGCCCAGATTTCTGTAGCGCCCAATAAAAAGAAGCTCCACCGAAGTAGAGCTTCCGCATACAATAGACTTTATTCCATCCTATTTTCTTGCGGGAATCGGCTTACATATTGGCGTTCCATACTGATCGAGGCAGCAGATTACTTGCTTGTCTAATTTAACATAACAGTTCTTAGGGTCGTCCGCTCGAGCAGCCGATGCAGCAAATCCCGTGAGGATTGAAGTAATAGTGAATGCGAGAGCAACTTTATTCATATATACTTCTCCATTTTTAAAGTACTCATTAATAGAGTACATGCGTATTAATGTTAAAAATTATCATTTTTGTAAAATCCCAATAACAAATAATTATATTACTACACAGAAAGGCGCCACACTTCGGAGAAGCCTTTTTTAGTTAAGCCAAATTTATATCAACTATAGGCTGCGCCTGTTGAGCAGGAGCAGATGAGGTTTCTGCCGCCGCCGACATTGTCCACACGGCTGACCGGCGGCCGGTATTCGGATTCCGTCGGCTCAATCATCAGCCTACCCCCAAACCGCTACGACACGGTCAGCATGTATGATTTCCATAAGAGTCTATGCAACAACGTTTAGGAGGCGCACCCTCCCACCAACATTGTGCTGCAGCATCAGGCTCATTGGGCGAGACTTCAGCTTGCGATTCAATTGAGGCAAATCCAGTATAAGTAAAAGAGGCCAACGCTATCGAGACAATAAACTTCACAAATTCTCCGTATGATCGATATTATACATCATTCAACACGTTGAATATATGCGCCAACTCGCACCGCACGCGAAATCCCAAGTTACAATAAAGATATTGCCATTAAAAAAGCGCCGCGTTTCCGCGGCGCTTTTGCATTTTCAATGGCCAGACCGGCAATCAACCATAGGCTGCAACTGGTGGGCAAGAGCAGATGAGGTTTCTGTCGCCGCCGACATTGTCCACGCGGCTGACTGGCGGCCAGTATTTTGCCGTCGCGTCGAATTCGCCACCGAGGGCAATCGCCGGGAAAACCGCTTCCTCCCGGGTGTAAGGATGCATCCATTCGCTGGCCAGCGTATCGCCTGCCGTATGCGGTGCATTGGCGAGCGGATTGTCATCCTGCGGCCAAACGCCATCGGCAATCTTCTTCGCTTCGCCTGCAATGGCAATCATCGCATCGCAAAGACGATCGATTTCCGACTTCGGCTCGGATTCCGTCGGCTCGATCATCAGCGTACCAGCGACCGGCCACGACATGGTCGGCGCATGGAAACCATAGTCGATGAGGCGCTTGGCCACGTCTTCCACGGTCACGCCCGCGCTATCTTTCAGAACACGCGTATCCACGATGCACTCATGCGCCACGCGATCATGCGCGCCTGTGTAAAGGATCGGATAAGCGTCCTTCAAACGATGCGCGATATAGTTGGCGTTGAGGATCGCGGCTTCAGTCGCCTTTTTCAGACCCGCGCCACCCATCATGCGGATATACATCCACGTGATGACCAGAATGGACGCGCTGCCGAACGGTGCAGCCGAAACAGCGTGCTTGGAACCGAGGTCGACATGACCCGGCAGATAAGGCACCAGATGCTTTGCTACGCCAATCGGACCGACACCTGGACCACCGCCGCCATGCGGAATGCAGAAGGTCTTGTGCAGGTTCATGTGGCAGACATCGGCGCCGATATCACAAGGGCGCGCAAGGCCAACAAGCGCATTGAGGTTTGCGCCGTCGAAATAGACCTGACCACCATTGTCATGGACGATTTCGCAGAAAGCCTTGATGCCTTCTTCGAACACGCCATAGGTCGACGGATAGGTGATCATGAAGGCGGCGAGATTATCGCGATGCTTCTCGGCCTTGGCCTTGAGATCGTCGATATCGATATCGCCATCCGGACGGCAATTGACCACGACAACGCTCATGCCTGCCATCGAGGCGCTGGCCGGATTGGTGCCATGCGCAGACGACGGGATCAGGCAGATGTTGCGATGACCTTCGCCACGCGACTGGTGATAGTGGCGAATGGCCAAAAGACCGGCATATTCGCCCTGGCTGCCTGCATTCGGCTGCAGCGAAACACCTGCAAAGCCGGTGATTTCGCAAAGCCATGCTTCGACATCAGCCGTCATCTTCGCATAGCCTTCGGTCTGTGCCGCAGGTGCGAAGGGATGCAGATTGGCCACCGTGTTCCAGCTCACCGGCATCATTTCTGCCGCCGCATTGAGCTTCATAGTGCAGGAACCGAGCGGGATCATTGCGCGGTCAAGCGCCAGATCCTTGTCGGCCAGACGACGCAGGAAACGCATCATCTCGGTTTCCGAACGGTGCGAATGGAATACATCCTGCGTCAGGAAGCCCTCACCGCGCGCGTCGCCCGGAACGAGAACCGCATCGCCTTCGACAGCCTTCGCGCCGAACAGAACAGCCAGTGCAGCCAGATCGTCTTCGGTCGAGGTTTCATCAAAAGTCACGCCAACCGTGTCAGCATCGATAATACGCAGCAGACGACCGCCCTTGTCGGCTTCGTCGGCGATCTTCGCAGCCTTGCCAGCCACCTTGACCGAAACCGTATCGAACAGGCTGTCACCGGCAATTTCGACGCCAGCGGCCTTGAGGCCAGCGGCGAAGCGGGCAGCAAGACCGGCAATGCGCGTTGCAATTGCCTGCAAGCCAGCCGGACCATGCCAGATGGCATAGGACACCGCCATATTGGCGAGCAGCGCCTGCGCGGTGCAGATATTCGAAGTCGCCTTGTCGCGACGGATATGCTGTTCGCGGGTCTGCAGCGCCAGACGATAGGCCGCGCGGCCATGTGCATCGACCGACTGGCCGACAATGCGGCCCGGAATGATGCGGGTGAGCAGCTCGGACACAGCGAGATAAGCGGCATGTGGGCCGCCAAAACCCATCGGCACGCCGTAACGCTGCATGGAACCGACAGCCATGTCCGCACCCCACTTGGCAGGGGCTTCCATGATGGTCAGCGCCAGCGGATCGGCAACGGCGATAACCAGCGCGCCCTTGGCTTTTGCATCGGCAATAACGCCGGAGAAGTCACCATAAACGCCCTTGGTATCCGGCCACGGCACGACGACTGCAGCGGTGTTGTCATCGACCGTGCTGCCAGCTTCAACCAGCCAGCCGAGCGGCTCGGCGCGCGTATTGACGACATCGACGGTCTGCGGATGCAGATCGCCAGCCAGAAGCACACGGCTGCGCTTGTCGCGATGATGACGGCAGGCAACGCCCACGGCTTCCGCAACAGCGGTTGCTTCATCGAGCAGCGAAGCGCAAGCCACCGGCAAGCCGGTCAGTTCGGCAACAAGCGTCTGGAAGTGGAACAGCAGTTCCAGACGACCCTGGCTGATTTCCGACTGGTACGGCGTATAAGCCGTGTACCAGGCCGGATTTTCAAACAGGTTGCGCTGGATCACCGGCGGCGTGTGCACACCATGATAGCCCGTACCGATGAAGCTCTTCTTCACCACGTTGCGGCCCATGATTTCATTCAGTTCGGCCAGTGCCGCATGTTCGCTCAAGGGCGCTGGCAGATCGAGCGCGCGGTTGAGGCGAATGGATGCCGGAACAGCCTGCGTGATGAGGGTTTCCATCGAAGGAAGGCCGAGCGCGGCCAGCATGGCGCGCTCGTCTTCAACTCTTGGCCCGATATGACGGGCAACAAAGGGAAGAACCTGCTGGGTCATCGCTTTATCCTACCAGTGCGTCGTAACCGGCCTTGTCGAGGAGACCGGAAAGCTGGCCTTCATCCGAAAGCTTCAGCTTGAACAGCCAGCCATCGCCTTCGGCAGCCTGATTGATCAGAGCCGGATCGGACGATACGGCTTCGTTGACTTCCACCACTTCGCCGTCAACCGGCGCATAAACGTCGGAAGCGGCCTTGACCGATTCCACAACCACGATGCCCTCCCCCTTGGAGGCGGTGCGGCCGACTTCCGGCAGCTCGACGAAAACGAGGTCGCCCAGCTGTTCCTGTGCGTGGATCGTAATGCCGACAGTGGCGACGCCGTTTTCGACGCTGATCCACTCGTGATCTTCGGTGAACAGGATTTTGGCCATGGAAATTATCCTTTGCGATAGCGATGCGGTGTGAAGGGAAGCGCCGAAACGTCAACGGGAACCTTGTTGCCGCGAACGTCAGCGAAAACACGTGTGCCGGGTGTAGCGAGGCTGGCCTCGACATAACCCATGGCAACCGGGAAACCGGCGGAAGGACCGAAACCGCCCGATGTGACCGTGCCGATCTGGCGGCCGCTTTCATCGAACAGGTCTGCGCCGCCGCGTACCGGCTGGCGACCTTCCGGCTTGAGGCCGACGCGCTTGGCGCTCGCACCCTTGGCAATAGTATCCAGCACTGGCTTGGCGCCGTTGAAGGCAGCCTTCTCGCGCACAGGCTTGGTGATGGCCCAGGTCAGACCAGCGGAAACCGGGTCGGTTTCGGGCGTAATGTCCTGACCGTGCAGGCAAAGCCCGGCTTCAAGGCGCAAGCTGTCGCGGGCGGCAAGGCCGATCCACGCAACACGTTCGTCGGCGAGAAGCTTGGTTGCCAGCGCACGCGCCTCATCGGCAGGCAGGCCGATTTCAAAACCGTCTTCGCCAGTATAACCCGAGCGGGTCATGAACCAGCCCTGCTTGGGCTCAAAGCCGCTCATGAAGGCGAGATCAGCAGCGCCGGCAAGACCGGCATCGACGATAACACTTTCGGCTTCCGGGCCCTGAATGGCGAGGAATACGCGGTCGAGCGGATTGACCGTGACCTGCTTGCCGGATGCGGCTTCATTCAGATGCTCAATGTCGGCATCGGCATTGCCTGCATTGGCGACGACCATGAAGCGGTCTTCGCCGAGGCGCGTGACGATGAGATCGTCGAGAATGCCGCCCTTGTCATTGAGGAAGAAAGTATATTTCGACTGGCCGGTCTTCAGCACCGTCGGATCGAGCGGGCAGGTTTCCGCCAGAAGTGCCGCAGCATCGCTGCCGGAGACTTCGACCAGCTTCATGTGGGAAATGTCAAAAAGGCCCGCATGGTCACGCGTATGAAGATGCTCCTTCATAACGCCCAGCGGATAGGTGATCGGCATGTTCCAGCCTGCAAAGCCGCCGAAGCGCGCGCCAGCCTGTTCATGCAAATCCTGCAAAGGCAGGGTATTCAAATGTGCGGTATCGCCCATAACAACTCCAGAGTCGCACGTGTGCCTTCCGCAAAATGCGGTAGCTTCGTGCCCCTCTGTCTCAGGCCTGAGAGACTCGCATAGCAAAGCGCTATACTTACACCTTCGGCGCGGAGTTTCCCCCGACTTTCCAGAGTTGTCTTACCCGTCTGCGGTTCCTTGTACCTGAGAGATTTCGGGCGATTTCCCCTTCGGCGGCCAATTGGCGCTCTCCCGCAGACAGACAGTGAAAAAGCATTTGTAAAACGCATGCTTCGGCACCCGACACAAATCCCTTAGCTCAATCCGCTTTGGGAGTCATGTAGAATTGTGGTCTTCAACCGACAAATTCCAGAACTTTTGCGACAAAACTTGAGCCGCCTCGCCAACCACCCGAGGATTGGCCATCATGCATGTATAAATCGGAGGTTTTCACTAGCTATGCGGAAAATGATAGCGATGGAGGCCATTCAGACTCTCAAAAATGGTGATTTGGCCATGGAGAACGGCAATTGTGATAACATAATGACCGATCTGCGTAAAAAACATGCAATCTCCAAGCTTAATTGCACATCAGCTATGCAAATCTGGCTCTCCTTTTTCAGAACGCACAAGCCTATATGCTGTTTGCAACACAGAGAGATAGATTTTACTAGGTGAGAGAAATGAACCTGATCCGCTCGTACAACAACTGGCGCCGTTACCGTACAACCGTAAACGAACTGAGCCGCCTGAGCCCACGTGAACTGAACGACCTCGGCATCCTGCCTTCGGAAATTCCGTTCGTCGCACGCAAGGCTGCTGCTCGCTAATCAGCGGGAAAAGCGCCACCAGAAGGCACCAGCCTTCTTTCAGGATCGCGACCTCATAACCGCGCGGTCCTTATGGTTTCCAGAGCATTCAATTGCTCAAACAAGTTATCGCCGGGGTTTCCTCCTCCCATTTTTCCCTGGCGATCAAAGACCGGACGTCCTCCTCCCCCCATTGTCCGGTCTTCCCCATAAGCACCCGTCGCTCCTCCCGCGACGGGTGTTTTTGTTTTTACGGACCGCTTGGATGGCCGGTCAGCCTTCCTGCGAGGCAAGCGTCGTCGCCGTGCCCCGATCCAGCAGCATCGAAATTCCGAACACAACCAAACCGGCCAGAGCCAACAGCGCGCCGACCGTACCGGTCGATGTCCAGCCATAGCCCCATGCTATCGCTAAACCGCCGAGCCATGCGCCGAGTGCATTGGCCAGATTGAGCGCTGAATGGTTGAGCGCCGCTGCAAGCGTCTGTGCATCGGCGGCCACGTCCATCAGACGGGTTTGCAGTGCAGGCACCAGCGCGAAGCCACCACCGACCAGAAGCACATTGAGGAAAGCAGTGAGTGGATGCTGCATCAGCAGCGGGAAGGCCAGCATCACCGCCATGTCGTAAAGCAGCACGATCCCGACGGTTCCCATGACGGAACGGTCAGTCAGCCGGGAGCCGACAATATTGCCCAGCACCATGCCGAGACCAAACATGACGAAGACCAGCGGCATCCATTTCACATCGATATGCGAAACCTCCGTCACGGTGGCGGCGACATAAGAGAAGACGGAGAACAGCCCGCCGGTGCCGATGGCGCCAATGGCAAGCGTGAGCAGCACCTGCCTGCGGCGCAGCGCACCCAGTTCACGCAGCGGCGACGCGCCTTCAGCTGCGGGCAGCCTGGGTACATAAAGCGTCACCATCACCATCGTCAGAATGGCAATCAGGCCGACAGAGCCGAACATGGCGCGCCAACCAGCCACCTGCCCCAGCCATGTCGCCAGCGGCGTGCCGCACAGTGTGGCAATCGTCAGACCCATCATCACACGCCCTACCGCCTGCGCGCGCTTGCCCGGCTCGGCCAGCGATGCGGCAACCAGCGATGCAACGCCGAAATAAGCGCCATGCGGAAAGCCTGCGATGAAGCGCATCATATAAAGACTGGAATAGTCCTGCATGAAAGCGCTGGCGAGATTGCCGAAGGCAAAGAGGCCCATCAGCAGGAAAAGCAGCTTGCGCCGGTCGAGCTTCGCACCAATGACCGCCAGAACCGGCGCGCCGATCAGCACGCCCAGCGCATAGGAACTGATGAGATGCCCGCCCTGCGGGATCGATACATTGAGATCGCGGGCAATATCCGGCAAAAGCGCCATGATGGCGAATTCACCGGTGCCGATGCCGAAACCGCCAATGGCAAGCGCGAGTTCCGCCATACGCTCGGACGAGCGCGGCGAAGGTTCCCGCATCGCAGCGGAAGACTGAAATTCTGACATGAACAGGCCTGAAGGGAGTGGAGAATGCTGTGCAAACCTACCACCCATTTCAGGCAAAGGCGATACGCCTTCTTGTCACGCGTAAAGAATCAGAGCGCTGCGACGACTTCGATTTCGACCTTGAATTCCTCGCGGGTGAAGCCGGAAACGATCATCAATGTCGACGCTGGCGCTGGGTGTGGACACAGCCGGTCGCGCACGTCCATATAAGGACGCATATGCGCACGGTCTGTCACATACGCGTTGATGCGCACGACATTGGAAAGCTCCATGCCGCCATCGCGCAGGATGCGGCGGATATTCTCGAAGCAAAGCTCTGCCTGCGCGCCTGCATCTTCCGGCACGCTTCCGTCCGGCGCAATGCCAAGCTGGCCCGAGCAGAATACCAGTTCGGCGCCAGCTTTCACCTTCACGCCGTGGCTATAGGCCGCGAAAGGCGCGGCCATGTCGGCGGGCAGCAAATGTTGCAAAGTGCTCATCGAATAATCCTTATGATTTGGGCGCGCTGGCCAGAAGTTCCTTCAAACGGGGCGCACCCGCCGCAATATCGGTTTCCGTGGGATTGATACCGGCAGCCAGCAGACGACGGGCGATCATGTGATCCGCCGGACGATTGATGGAATCGACAGCAACCAGCCTGTCACCGGCAAAATGGAAAACCGAAAAGGCATTATCGTCGGGATTGCCCGACAGAATATGACGGTCGGTTTCAAACGACAGGCCTGCCGTCTGAAGCTTCATGTCGCCCTGATCGGACCAGAACCAAGCCACTTCGCGGAACGGCGTGGCGCGACCGACAATGCTGCGGGCCACATGCTTGGCCTGATCGGTCGCATTCTGCACCGATTCCAGCCGCACACGACGACCGGCATGGAAATGATCGTAGCTCACACAATCGCCGATGGCGTAAACATGGTCCGCGGATGTGCGCATATGGTCGTTCACGACAATGCCATTGTCGATGGCCAGTCCCGCGGCAGCGGCAAGTTCCACATTCGGCAGCGCGCCGGTGCCGATCACCACTATATCCGCCGGGAAAACGGTCCCATCGCTGGTCCTCACGCCCGTTACACGACCGTTTTCGCCCTCAATTGCTATCACACCAAGCCCGGTGTGCAGCGTGATACCGGCGGCGCGGCTGCGCGTTTCGACATGTGTGGAGATTTGCGTCGCGACCGAGCGACCGAGAACACGCGGAGCTGCTTCGATCAGCACGGTGTTTTTGCCGAGCGCCAGCGCGCTATGCGCCATTTCAAGCCCGATAAATCCGCCGCCGATGATCACAACATTGCTGATCGTCGGCATCAGATCGGCAATGCGGCGCGCATCTTCCATCCGGCGCAGCGTGACCACGCCGTCAAGATCGATGCCCGGCATATCGGGAATGCGCGCGCGGGCACCCGTTGCAAAGACCAGATCGGACCAGTTCAGCACGCGGCCGTCATCAAGGGTCACCGTGCGCCCGGTCGGCGACACGCCCTCGACCCGATGCCCGAACAGCATCTCGATATTGTTGTCGCGATAGGCGCTTTCCGGACGCAGCACCAGGCCGCCATGTTCCGGCGCTTTGAGATAAGACTTGGAAAGCGGCGGCTTATGATAGGGAATATCCGCCTCATCGTTGATGAGGACAATGTCTCCGGCATAGCCTTCCTGACGAAGGCTGATTGCGGCCTGCGAGCCCGCATGGCCCGCGCCTATAATAATGCATCTCTCGTCCATAGGACCTCCGGAAATTTCCGCGCATCATAGTCATGTGCTGGTCTGTCGCGTGGCGCATCTACCACGGATTCACATCTTAATTACACGCCGCCCGCGATTTTTAAACATTTAGTTTGACCAATCGGTCAGATTGTTTAGTAAGGTTCCTGCTTCAATACGCCAAACAAACTTGGAGCGCCGCCTTGAAACGATATTGGTCCGATTACACCAGCGAGGCGTTTTCGCGTCTCGAGCGCGACAAGCTCGTGGTGGTGTTGCCCGTTGGCGCAATCGAGCAGCACGGACCGCATCTGCCGATGTGTGTGGACGCAGCCGTCGCCGACGGCATGGTGGCGGAGCTGATCAAGCGGCTGCCCGATACAAGCAATGTTCTGTTCCTGCCGACACAGGCCATCGCCAAGAGCAATGAACACAAGCGCTATCCCGGTACGCTGACATTTTCAGTCGAGACGGTCATCCGCATGTGGTGTGAGATCGGCGCATGCGTGGCGGCAAGCGGCGTGCGCAAGATGGTGCTGTTCAACAGCCATGGCGGCAATATTCCGGTGATGGACATTGTTGCCCGCGAATTGCGCGTGCAGCATAATATGATGGTCTTCTGCCTCAACTGGTTCGGCCTTGGCATGCCCGATGGCGTTTACAGCGAGCACGACCTGAAGCATGGCATTCATGCTGGCGACATGGAAACATCGGTGATGCTGGAAATGCATCCCGATCTGGTGGTCATGGAAAAGGCGCAGGATTTCCGCGCGCTGACTGAAGTTTTTGCCGACGACTACAAGCATATCAGCCTCGGCGGCGGCGCAAAGCCCGCATGGCAGATGCAAGACATCAACGCCTATGGCGCAGCCGGCAATGCATCGATTGCAACCGCCGAAAAGGGCCGCAAGACCATCGATTTCGCTGCCGACCGGCTGATTGAAGCGCTGGGCGAGATTGAGCGCGCGCCGCTCTCCTGGCTCAATAACCAACCTGCCTGGTAAGGACGATGAGCGTGGCCCCCAACTCGCAGAACCAGTCACCACTGATCGACATCAACGGTGTCTACAAGCAGTACGGCACGGGCGTCATGGCCGTGAACGACATGTCGCTCAAGATCGAGCAAGGCCAGTTCGTCAGCTTTCTTGGGCCTTCGGGCTGCGGCAAGAGCACGGCTCTGCGCATGATCGCCGGACTGGAATCGGTTTCGGCGGGCGAAATTCGCGTCAATGGCCACGCCCCCGGCAAGGGCCCTTCAGGCGCGCAGGACATCGGCTTCGTTTTTCAGGAGCCGACGCTGATGCCTTGGGCCAGCGTCTACGACAATGTTTATCTGCCGCTGCGGCTTTCCGGTGTTTCGCGCAAGGAAGCCAAACCCCGCATTGAAGAGGTGCTGACGCAGGTTGGCCTGTCACGCTTTGCCAATGCGTTTCCGCGTGAACTTTCTGGCGGCATGAAAATGCGCGTTTCCATTGCGCGCGCTCTGGTCACGCGTCCGCGTTTGCTTTTGATGGACGAGCCTTTTGCAGCGCTCGACGAGATGACACGCTTCAAGCTCAATAATGACGTGCTGCGCCTTTGGCAGGAGCACGGGCTGACTGTGATTTTCGTGACCCACAGCGTTTACGAGTCGGTCTATCTCTCCAACCGCGTGATCGTGATGGCGGCGCGTCCGGGCCGTGTCGTGGCCGATATTCCCATCATCGGCACTTATCCGCGGGCTGAAAACTACCGCACCACGGATTCTTACGCGAAATATTGCGCCAAGGTTTCCGATACGCTGACCGCGACGCTTTCCTCTGAAGATATCGATCACTGAGGACATGCAAATGAACCAGATGCAAAACGAACTGCCAGTCCTCAATTCCGAACAGGATCGTCTCGCGCGGCGCGAGCGCAACCTCCGCATTCTCATGCCGACGCTGGCGATCATCATCGCGCTCGGCATCTGGGAAGGTCTGGTGCGCTTCTATGAAGTGCCGCATTACCTGATCCCGGCTCCGTCGCTGATTGCCGAGACGCTTTTCAAGGATGGCCCGTCGCTGATGGCCTCCATGTGGTTCACCGTCAAGCTGACGCTGATCTCGCTGGCCTGCGCCATTATTGGCGGCGTTCTGCTCGGCATGGTGTTTGCGCTGTCGCGCCCGATTGAAATGGCTTTCTTCCCCTTTGCCGTCATTCTTCAGGTGACGCCGGTGATCGCCATCGCACCGCTTATCCTGATCTATGTGCGCGATACTTTCTCGGCCCTGCTCATCTGCGCATGGATTGTCGCTTTCTTCCCGATCCTGTCGAACACGGTGATCGGACTGCGCAGCGCCGACCACAATCTGCGTGATCTGTTCAAGCTCTATCGCGCCTCGCCGTGGCAGCGCCTGCGCTATCTGCTGGCTCCGAGCGCTCTGCCCTATTTCATGGCGGCCTTGAAAATCGCCGGTGGCCTGTCGCTGATCGGCGCTGTGGTGGCTGAATTCGTCGCTGGCACCGCAGGCCAGAGCACCGGCCTTGCATCGCGTATTCTCGAATCGAGCTTCCGCAATGAAATCCCGCGCATGTTTGCAGCACTTTTCCTCGTCTCGCTGCTCGGCATTGTGATCTTCCTGATCACCAGCTGGCTGTCGCGCCTTGTCCTTGGACGCTGGCACGAAAGCGAAATCCGCAGAGATCGCTAAGATGAAGCCCGCTGACACGCTACAAGGCGTTGCCATTACAGGCCGTCCGGGCCGATATGACCTGCATGTCGAGCATGGCCGTATTGCCGCGATCACGCCGTCGCAGTCGACCGGCGGCGGGTGTGTGACGCCGCTTCTGGCCGATGTGCATGTGCATCTCGACAAGACATTCACGATCCAGCGCATTGCACAGAATGGCGACACCAAGGTCGAATGCCTGTTCGACGCTATCGACCTGATGAACACCGACCGCCAGAACTGGCATGCCGAAGACATCCGCGCCCGCGCCACACGCGGCCTTGAGGCGGCTTTCGTGCAGGGCGTCGGCGCTATTCGCAGCCATGTGGATTGGACGAGCCCGGAAGTTCCGACTGCTTGGCCTGTTCTCAACGAACTGCGTCAGGAATGGAAAGACCGCATCGACCTTCAACTCGCGGCCCTCGTCCACGGCGATCTGGTGCTGGAAGCCGGTCGTGATATCGCGACCCGGGTGAAAGCCGATGGCGGCGTGCTGGGCGCGTTCTTCTATCGCAATGCCGATCTTGCAGCCAAGATCGAGGAAATGTTTCTTCTCGCTGTCGAAAACGATCTCGATCTCGACTTTCATGTCGATGAAGGTCTGGATGTCGAAGCCGACGGATTTTCGCTGATCGTGGATGCCGCCCGGCGGCATCACATGGCGGGCCGCGTGCTGTGTGGCCATGCCTGCTCGCTTTCGCTGCGAACTGTGGATGAACTGACCCGCATTCTCGATGCCGCCGCGCAAGCAGGCGTCGCGCTTGTCTCGCTGCCCACCACCAATCTCTATCTGCAAGACCGGATCGGCGGAAAATCGCCGCGTCTTCGTGGCGTGGCTCCGTTGAAAGAAGCACGACTGGCTGGTGTTGAAGCCATGCTCGGCTCCGACAATGTGCGCGATGCCTTCTACCCCTATGGCGACTATGATCCGCTTGCGATCCTGCGCCTTGCAGCGCCTGTCTGCCATCTGGAGCCAGACGCATGGCTCGACAGCATCACCACCCTGCCCGCACGCCTGATCAGGAGCGAGCGCGTGCAGGTGCTGTCAGCAGGTGGCGCCGCCAATTTCATCTGGCACGACGCCGAAGACCTCAACGATCTCATCAGCCGTCCGCAAGCCCTCCGCCGTGTCTGGCGCGACGGCATTGTTTCGGACCATGTTTACGGGAGAAACCCATGAATTCTGTCGCCCCGCAGCGCATCTATGACTGGGCCGCATTCCGCGCCGAAATCGACGGCATCCGCATCTATGACGACCCCAAGCAGGTCGAGCTGCGCTCCCGCGATTACTTCTGGTACAGCCCGATCCTGACCGAAGATATCGGCCACTATGTCGGTGACCTCGTCGTTATTCCGAAGGATCAGGACGAAGTGCGCCGCGTGGCGGCGGCAGCTGCGAAACTGCGCATTCCGATCACGGTTCGCGGCGGCGGCACCGGCAATTACGGCCAGTGCGTGCCCCTTGAAGGCGGCGTCATTCTCGACATGACCAAGATCGACCGCATCATCGCCATCGAGCCGGGCAAGGTGCGCGTTGAAGGCGGTGCACGCATTTCGCGTCTTGACGATGCCGTGCGCGAAACCGGACAGGAACTGCTGATGTATCCGTCCACCCGCCGCATCGCCACCATTGGCGGCTTCTTCTCCGGCGGTTCGGGCGGTATCGGCTCGCTGCGCCACGGCATGTTGCGCGATGATGGCAATGTCTATTCGGTCAAGGTTCTGACCGTCGAGCCGGAACCGAAAATCATCGAGTTGACGGGCCGCGATATCCACAAGGTCCAGCATGCCTATGGAACCAACGGCATCATTCTGGAGCTGGAAATCGGGCTGACCAAGGCGACCGACTGGATCCATACCGCGGCGCTTTTCGATAGCTATGAAGCAACGCTGAACTTCTGCCTCAAGGCGCTGGAAGAAAATCTGGATTGCTATCTTCTGACCACTGTGGATCGTCGCTTTGCGCGCTTCTACACCAAGTTCGGCGATCTGTTCCCATCCGACAAGGATGCCGTTTTCGCCATGATCGCGCCGGAGGAGCGCGAGCGCTTCGCAGAACTCGCGACCGAATTCAACGGTCAGGTGTCGTTCTCCATGACACTGGAGGAATTGCACAAGGCTGGCCTTCAGCCTGCCTATGAATGTGGCTGGAACCACACCACGCTTCAGGCGCTGAAGGCGGAACCGGGCTGGACCTATCTTCAGGTTGCCTATCCGCGCCCCTTCGACCCGGCATTGGTCAATCGCCAGATCGAACGTTATGGCGACACGCAATATATGCACCATGAAATGGCGCGCCTTGAAGGCGAAGTGCAGATTTTTGGCCTGCCGCTCGTCCGCTTCGAAGACCGTGATGCGATGTATAATCTCATCGCCGAGCTGGAACAGGTCGACGGTTGCGACATCTACGATCCCCATGCCTATACCATCGAGGATGGCGGCATGAAGGAGATCGACGGCGTGCAGATCGAATTCAAGAAACTGGCCGATCCTTACGGTCTGCTCAATCCCGGCAAAACGCGCGGCTGGACCGCCGACATGGCACTTTCGAACTGATAACAGGGGAACGAAACGAATGAAAAAAGCACTCTTTGCGGCAGTAGCCGCTTTCTCGCTCGGCCTTTCCGCACAGATGGCCTTTGCGCTCGACAAGGTGACGCTCGGCACCAACTGGCTGGCGCAGGCCGGTCACGGCGGTTTCTATCAGGCGCTCGCCGATGGCACCTATGAAAAATACGGCCTCGACGTAAAGATCGAGATGGGCGGACCGCAGGTCAACAACCGTCCGATGCTGGCCGCAGGCCGCCTCGACTTCCTGCTCACCGGCAATCTGCTCCTGTCCTTCAACAATGTCGCCAATGGCGTTCCGACCACGGTTGTGGCTGCCTTCTACCAGAAGGACCCGCAGGCGCTGATGGCGCATGACGGCGAATACAAGGATTTCAAGGATCTGGTGAACGCACCGACGATCCTGATTTCCAAGGACGGCCAGTTCTCGTTCTGGCCCTGGCTGGTGAAGGAATTCGGCTTCAAGGACGAACAGCTGCGCCCCTATGGCTATAGCCTCGCCCAATTCCTCGGCGACAAGAAGACCGTGCAGCAGGCCTATGCGACCGCCGAACCGCTTTATGCGGCCAAGGAAGGCGCAAAGGTCAAGACGTTCCTGCTCGCCGATGAGGGCTACAACACTTATGCGAACACCATCGAAACGCGTCAGGAGCTGGTCGACAAGAACCCTGACCTTGTGCAGCGTTTCGTAACGGCTTCCATCGAAGGCTGGGTCAACTTCATGTATGGCGACCACAGCAAAGCCTATGAGATGATCCTCAAGGACAATGCGGATATGAGCAAGGAAACGCTCGACGCCGAACTGGCTAATCTCAAGGAACTTCAGCTGATCGACAGCGGCGACGCGGTCACCAAGGGCATTGGCGCCATCGACATGAACCGCGTCAAGGCGTTCTACGAGCTGGCGCGCAAGTCCGGCATCGTCAGTGGTGAAGAACTCGACATGAGCAAGGTTGCAACCGACGCTTTCGTCAATAAGGGCGCAGGCCTCGACATCAAAAAGCAGCTGGGCCAGTAAGTCCCCCCAACGAAAACGGAAAGCCGCCCCGCGTTTCTGAAATGCCCGGCGGCTTCTCCTCTGACCACGGTTACAAATATGACGATCGACGACGAGAATGACGACATCGAGCCGACCGGACGGGACAAGGTTCTCGACCGCCGGCGGCGCATTCTCGGCGCGATCCGCACCGCTGCTATCGATGAATTTGCGGAAAAGGGTCTGGTTGGCGCATCCACACAGGGCATTGCGCACCGCGCTGGCCTGACCAAGCCGCAGCTGCATTATTATATTTCCAGCAAGGAAGAACTCTACGAGGACATCATCGTCTTCATCCTCGATGAGTGGGAGGATATCTTCCTTGATGCCAGCGCGGAAGACGACCCGGCCAAGGTGATACGCCAATATATCCGGGCGAAACTCGACTACAGCCAGAAGAACCCGAAAGCGTCGCGGCTTTTCACCACAGAAATCGCCAATGGTGCGCCCTATCTCAGCCGCCACTGGACCAAGCATGTCACCGCCACCCATCGCGCGGTCAAGCTGATCCAGTCATGGGTGGATACCGGCCGTATCAAGCCGGTCGACCCGCTGCTGTTCCAGATGCATATCTGGGCGGTGACACAGCATTATGCCGATTTTGAAACGCAGGTGCGCAGCATGATGGAAGTCGGCAAAGACGACCCGCTGGATTTCGAGCGCATCGAAAAAGAAGTCTCGACGCTGTTTTTGCGCGCCTGTGGGTTGGCTGACTGAAGTCAGCCGCATCGGTACTTGAATAGCAAAGCGCCGCCTGAAAACAGGCGGCGCTTTTTGTTGTTATGCAGTCGCCAGATTGCCGAGCGCGTTTTCCGCCTTTGCCCGTTCTTCAGGCGTCAGTTCGAGGCGCTCAAGCTGTTCATCGAGAAGGATCGGCAACGTGCCATCCGGATGCGCTGCGACAACGCCGAATGTCTCATCGCTCTTTTCGTCATAATGGAAGAAAGGCGCTTCCTTCTTGCCGAAAACGGTCACGATGTGCGGCGGCTTTTTCACGCCGGTCAGCGGGCTGTAACCGATGCGCGACTTGCCCATGCTGTCCTTGCGCGAAAGAATTTTCGCCCAGTAGAGCTGCAATTCCGCTTCGCTTTTCGCGGCGCCGACCGTCTTCGAAATGTTGAGAAAACGCTTGATGAACAGGACAGAGCAGCCAAGCATGATGCCAAGCAGGACGACGCCCACCGTCAGGCGGTTCCAGAACTCATCGAGAGCCAGCGACAGCGTGACATTTTCAGGGTGCGATTTCTGCATCACGACATCGGTTTCATAATCGCCGCTTGAAAAGCTGACGAAAGAGAAATCGACGGATTTGATCAGGCGCTCGCCTTCATACTCATAGGAGATATTGGCCTTGCAGTCGGTGATCATCTTCTTTGTCCGGCAATTGCCGTCGAAAATGGTGGCATCTTCGATCACCACCGGATCCTGCTTGATCTGATAATCTGCATAGAGGCCCGGACCCCAGGCCCAGACCACGACGAACGAAATGACAGGGAAAATAAGCGCCAGAAAAAGCATGCGCCAGCGATCGGCGAAGCCAGCTTTTCCTACCTTTATTTTGCGCGCGGGGAGAATGCCGGATAAATCCGGAAGAGAATAGGTTGTAGCCATGTTGCTAATAATTTCTGGATATTTTCTGGTTGGGAGGAACCAGAACCTAACGCAACGTTAGCAATGACTTAAATAGCTTTTCTCGACTACTCAGTAACGTAAAGTTACACTATTGAAACGAGTTGAACGCCGTTTCGGCAAAATCAGCGCAATCCTTCCAGTTCGGCAATGCGCGCGGCGCTGTCCTTTTCCAGCATCCGCGTCATTTCGCGAATGAGGGTTTCGGCCAGCACGAACAGGGCCGCCGACGAATCCCATGCGGAGGGTACAGCCGTGCGGCCAGCCAGCACGTGGCGTGCAACACGGGCAATCGGCGACAGCCACTGGTCGGTCACGAGAATGACCTCCACGCCTCGCGCCCGCGCCTTTTCCGCAAGCTTCAGGAGACTGTCCTGATAGCGGCGAATGTCAAAAACGACGAGCACGTCGCGCTTGCCCATATCGAGCAACCTGTCGCGCCAGATACTTTCCTGTCCGCCAAGATGAAACACATGCGGACGGATGATCGTCATATGCGCCGTCATATATTGCGCGATCGGGTCGGTGAAGCGACCGCCGATCAGATAAATATTGCCCTTGGCGTTCGAAAGCGCTGCCACCGCTTGCCGCAACTGCTTGGCGCCAAGGTGACGGAACGTTTCGCGGATATTTTCCTGCGTGTGTTCCACTGCCGGATAGGCCGTGTCCGGGCTTTTGTCCGAGTGTTCATTGCGATGGTGCGGCGACTGCAATTGCGCCGCAAGCTCGTTTTGCAGATGCGCCTGAAACTCGGGATAGTTCTGGAAACCGAGCCGGTTCACGAAACGCAGGATCGTCGGTGAACTGACCCCTGCCTGCGCCGAAAATTCCGCCACCGTCTTCAATCCCAGCATCGGGTAATTGGCGATCAATGTCTGGGCTGCGGCACGCTCTCCGGCGGGCATCGTATCGATCCGTTCATTGATGCGTTCGGCGACGCTGGCGGTTTCCGACAAAGCGTTTTCCATTCGACGTTTCGGCCCGACAACACTTGTGAATTGTGAGCCAAATTATATTTGACAAATTATCATACGGCATATCAAATAATCCGCAATAGCGCAGAATTTTAAAAAACGTAACATAAGTTACAGCGCAGGGAACAAACATATGGCGGACGAGCGAGAGGAACGCCCGGCTTCGCATGAGCCGGTTTTTGTCGTCAACGAAACAGGGCAAAGCCCCTGGCTTTTCGTTTGCGAACACGCTTCCAATCATGTGCCGGAACGTTTCGACGGTTTGGGTCTGGGCGAAGATGCCCTGCGCGCCCATATCGCCTGGGACCCCGGTGCGGTTGAGGTTGCACGGCATCTCAGCACCGCGCTCGACGCGCCGTTGGTTGAGTCGCGTCTGTCGCGCCTTTTGATTGATTGCAATCGACCGCTCGACGCGCCGGACCTCATTCCGGAAGTCAGCGAGATGACCGTCATTCCGGGCAATCACGAGCTGAACTCGCTCGAACGCACGGCGCGAATCGACCTGTCGCATCGGCCGTTTCATGCGCGCATTGAACAACTGATCGCGGCGCGTGCAGCACGCGGCCTGCCATCATGGATCGTCACGATCCATTCATTCACGCCTGTCTATCGCGATGTGGCGCGGCCCTGGCAAATCGGCATCATTCACGATGCGGATGATCGCGTGGCCAAACCGTTGATTGAAGCACTGAAGCAGGATTCCGCGCTCAATGTGGGCGTTAACGAGCCTTATGCGCCTTCCGACCGCGTTTATTACACGTTGGAACGCCATGCGCGCCCGCGCAATGCGCCCTGCGCCATGATCGAAATCCGCAATAACGAAATCGCTGACGCAAAGGCGCAGACAGCATGGGCTTCACGGCTTGCGGAAATCTTCCGCAACCTGAAAGCCTGATCAGGTTTTATGACAAGAGAAGAAGACTGAAAGTACCATCCGCATGAGTGAGTAGAGAGCAGAGATCAAAGGGGAACAACCATGAGCTCAGATTACTCCGATAAAGATAAAAGCGAGGACATCAAAGTCCTGCATGGCATGGGTTACGCTCAGGAACTGCAACGTTCCATGAGCCGATTTTCGAACTTCGCAATTTCATTTTCCATCATCTGCATCCTGTCTGGCGGTATCAACTCCTTCGCCCAGGCTATTTCCTCGGTCGGCGGCGCCGGCGCAGGTATTGGCTGGATTGTCGGCTGTCTGATTTCCGGCATGTTCGCCCTGTCGATGGCGCAGATCGCTTCGGCCTTCCCGACCGCTGGCGGCCTCTATCACTGGGCGTCCATTCTCGGTAACCGTTTCACCGGCTGGTTGACCGCATGGCTCAATCTGCTCGGGCTGATCACCGTTCTGGGCGCGATCAATATCGGCACCGCCTTCTTCTTTCAGGGGACGTTCGGCCACCTGATCGGCATGGACACCTCGGCCGGGCATATCGTGCTCTTTGTCTCGATCATCACAATCGGGCAGGCCCTGTTCAACCATCTCGGCATCAAGGTTACGACATTCCTGACCGACATTTCGGGCTATATCATCTTCGTCACCACTGCCGCTCTGGTCGTCGGCTGTCTGGTCTATGCGCCAGCGCTGGATTTCTCGCGTCTGTGGACCTTCACCAACTATTCCGGCGCAGCGGGCGGCGAAGTCTTCCCGCAAAGCGACAATATGGGCTACCTGTTCCTGCTCTGCCTGTTGCTGCCGGTCTATACGATCACCGGTTATGACGCCTCGGCCCACACCTCCGAGGAAACCATCAAGGCAGCCCATACGGTTCCGCGCGGTATCGTATCGGCTGTGTTCTGGTCTTCGCTCGTCGGCTGGATCATGATCTGCGCCATCACGCTGGCGATCCCGGACATGAATGCAGCCGCCGCACAAGGCTGGGGCATGTTCTTCGGTACCATGGACGCTATCCTGCCCGGACCGCTGAAGAATGTGATCTATTTCGCCATCGTCATCACGCAGCTTCTCTGCGGTCTGGCGACGGTTACGTCCGCATCACGCATGCTGTTCGCCTTCTCTCGCGATGACGGCATGCCGATCGGCTCCAAGACGCTCGCCAGTGTCTCGCCGAAATACCGCACGCCGGTTGCCGCGATCTGGACTGCTGCCTTCCTCGAAATCATCTATGTTTTCGCGGCGCAGTTCGTCTCCATCGGCGGCACCAACCTCTACACCATCGTCGTCAACTCGACGCTCGTCTTCCTGTTCCTGTCCTTCACCATTCCGCTCGTTCTGGCGATCTTCGCCTATGGCACGCCGAAATGGCCGAACCCGGGACCATGGGCGATGTCGGGTGGCCTCTACAAGCTGGTGACATTCCTTTCGGTCGTCGGCATGGCAGTGATCTTCTACATCGCCGTGCAGCCGCCAAACGACAAGGTGCTGTGGATCGTTGTCGGCTTCGTCCTGCTTGCCGGTGTTCTCTGGCTGACCGTCGAGAACAAGCGCTTCCAGGGCCCGCCGGTTGGCGACCGGATCGCCAAACGTGCGGCTGAAATCGCAGCCGCAGAACGAGCCGTCGGCGAAACTGCCCACTAACCAGCAACTCTGGCCGGTTCATCCGGCCAGAGCTTCCCATCGGATAATTTTTGGAGAGCACAAGAATGGCTGGATCCCTATCGTTTGAAGAACTCAAGAAAGCCGTTTCCGCCGGAGATATCGATACGGTTCTCGCCTGCATCGTGGATATGCAGGGGCGCCTGATCGGCAAGCGCTTCTATGCGCCGTTCTTCGTGGAATCCGCCTATGACGAAACCCATGGCTGCAACTATCTCCTTGCCGATGATATCGACATGGAGCCGGTGCCGGGCTACGAGGCCGCAAGCTGGGACAAGGGTTACGGCGACTTCGTCATGAAGCCGGATCTTTCCACCATCCGGCTTGCGCCATGGCTGGAAAAGACTGCCATCATCCTTTGCGACGTGCAGGATCACCACCATCACGATCTGGCCCATTCGCCACGCGCTATTTTGAAAAAGCAGCTCGCCCGCCTGCATGAGCGCGGCTATCGCGCCTATTTCGCATCCGAGCTGGAATTCTATATCTTTGACGAGTCCTACAAGACGGCCCGCAACAAGCATTGGCAGGCCATGGAAACGGCCTCGCCATATATTCAGGACTATGTGATCCACCTCACCACCAGAGAAGAGCCGGTTCTGCGCGCCATGCGCAATCAACTGGCTGCGGCAGGCATTCCCGTCGAAAACTCGAAGGGCGAATGGGGCCCGGGTCAGGAAGAGCTGAATGTGCGTTATGCCGAGGCGCTGGAAATGGCCGACCGGCATGTGATCATGAAGACCGCGATGAAGGACATTGCCGAACAGCACGGCAAATGCATCACCTTCATGGCAAAATATGATTACAACAAAGCGGGCAGTTCCAGCCATGTGCACAATTCCGTCTGGAGCGCCGACGGCAAGGAGCCGCTCTTCTTCGACCCGAAAGCACCGCATACGATGACGCCGCTGATGCGGTCATGGGTGGCGGGACAGCTGAAATATGCGACCGACTACACTTATTTCCTTGCGCCTTACATCAATTCCTACAAGCGCTTTCAGGCTGGCACCTTTGCGCCGACCAAGATCACTTGGAGCGAAGACAACCGCACGGCGGGCTTCCGTCTCTGCGGCGAAGGCACCAAGGCGATCCGTATCGAATGCCGTATCGGCGGGGCCGACCTCAATCCTTATCTCGCTTTCGCAGCGCTGATCGCCGCCGGGCTTCAGGGCGTCGATGAAAAGCTGGAACTGGAAGAGCCTTTCGTGGGCGATGCCTATGGCGCGGTGAAACTGAAGGAAATTCCCTATACGCTGCGCGAAGCCGCCCTTGCTCTCAAGAACTCGTCTTTCCTGAAAGAGGCGCTCGGTGAGGATGTGGTCAACCATTATGTTCACACGGCCCATTGGGAGCAGATCGAATATGATCGTCGTGTCACGGACTGGGAACTGCATCGCGGCTTCGAACGCTACTGACCGGCCACCATCTCGAATGACATATGAAGGACATGCCCGATGAGCGGCACCGCCAAGATCATCTCGCCTATCGACGGTTCGGTTTATGCCGAGCGCCCATTTTTGAGCGAAACCGCCATCCAGTCCACGGTTGCTGCCGCGCGCACAGCTCAACTTGCCTGGGCCGAATTGAGCATAACAGAGCGGGCGCGTTATTGCCGTGCTGCGCTTGCAGCGCTTGCCGCGATGCAGGATGAAATCGTGCCGGAGATTGCCTGGCAAATGGGGCGACCGACCCGTTATGGCGGCGAAAATGGCGGCGTTCAGGAACGTGGTCAGTACATGATCGACATTGCCGGGGAAGCGCTGGAACCTTATCTCCCAGCGCCGAAAGACGGCTTCCGCCGCTATGTCAAACATGTGCCGCTTGGCGTCGTTCTGGTGATTGCGCCGTGGAACTATCCTTACCTCACTGCCGTCAATACCATCATTCCGGCCCTGATGGCGGGTAACAGCGTCATCCTCAAACATGCAACGCAGACACTTCTGGCTGGTGAACGCTTCGCACAGGCGTTTGAGAAGGCCGGACTGCCCAAGGGTGTCTTCCAGAATATCGTTCTGGATCATGCCTCCACCGAAAAACTGCTGGCTTCGGGCACGGTCGATCATGTGAATTTCACAGGATCGGTCGGCGGCGGACGAGCCATCGAAAAGGCAGCCGCAGGCACCTTCATGACGATGGGACTGGAACTTGGCGGCAAGGACCCGGCCTATGTTCTGCCGGACGTCAATCTGGACCACGCCGTGGCCAATCTGGTCGATGGCGCTTACTTCAATTCGGGTCAATGTTGCTGCGGCATCGAACGCATCTATGTGCACGAAGATGTTTATGATCGCTTTGTCGACGGCTTCATCGATCTGACGCGCCAATATGTTGTCGGCAATCCGCTGGATGCTGGCACGACGCTTGGACCGATGGCGCAGGCGCGTTTCGCCGATCTCATTCGCGAGCAAAAGGCCGAAGCGCTGCGCAAGGGCGCCAAGGCGCATGTGAACATGAAGGTCGATCATGATGTGGCCGGTTCGCCCTATGTCGCGCCGGAAGTGCTCACCCACGTTGATCACCAGATGAGCGTCATGCGCGAGGAAAGTTTCGGCCCCATTGTCGGCATCATGAAAGTGCGCAACGATCAAGAAGCGCTCGCCCTGATGAATGACAGCATCTATGGACTGACCGCTTCACTGTGGACCACGGATACCGACCGCGCCGCGGCGTTGGGCGATCGCATCGAAACCGGTACACTTTTCATGAACCGTTGCGATTATCTCGATCCCGGCCTTGTCTGGACGGGTGTCAAGGATACGGGCAAAGGCGCTTCCCTTTCGCCGATTGGCTACGGCAATCTGACCCGACCAAAATCCTTCCATCTGCGTGAAAAAATCTGAACTGATCCCTGTTCTGCCCCACTTTGAAAGCAATTGATATGACGACACTGACCGCTAAATGGAACTTCCCGACCACCGTTCTTTTCGGACCCGGGCGCATCAAGGAACTGCCAGCCGTTTTGAAGGCGGCAGGCATTGCGCGTCCGCTTTTCGTCACCGATCCGGGTCTGGCGAAACTTCCCGTGGTCGCTTCCACGCTGGCCATTCTCGATGCGGCGGGCGTTCAGTATGGCGTGTTTTCCGACGTAAAGCCCAACCCGGTTGAGAGCAATCTCTATGCGGGCGTCAAGGTCTACCAGGATGGCAAACATGATGGCGTCATCGCCTTCGGCGGTGGCTCGGCGCTCGATCTGGGCAAGCTGGTCGCCTTTCAGGCGGGCCAAACGCGCCCGGTCTGGGATTTCGAAGATATTGGCGATTGGTGGACCCGCGCCGACAGCAATGCCATCGCGCCGGTGATCGCCGTTCCCACCACCGCCGGCACCGGCTCGGAAGTAGGCCGCGCAGGCGTGTTGACCAACGAAGCCACCCACACGAAGAAGGTCATTTTCCACCCGAAAATGCTGCCGGTTACCGTGATCGCTGATCCGGAACTCTCCACCGGCATGCCGCCTTTCATCACGGCAGGCACCGGCATGGATGCGCTGGCGCATTGCCTTGAAGCCTATTGCGCACCGGGCTTCCACCCCATGGCAGACGGCATTGCGGTTGAAGGCATCCGCCTCGTTTTCGAAAATCTGCCCAAGGCCTATGCCGACGGCAACAACATCGAAGCGCGCGCCAATATGATGGCCGCTGCCGCGATGGGCGCGACCGCTTTCCAGAAAGGGCTCGGCGCGATCCATTCGCTGTCGCATCCGATTGGCGCGCTCTACGACACCCATCACGGCATGACCAATGCCGTCTTCATGCCCTATGTGCTGCACCACAACCGCGCCGCGATCGAAAAGCGGATTGAGCGGCTTGCAGATTATCTGGGCATCAAGGGCGGTTTCGACGGCTTCGTCGCTGCCATTGTGAAGCTGCGTAAGGACCTCGGCGTGCCGAACACATTGCCGGAATTCATCAAGGGGCTGGAGATGGACGACGCCCGCAAGGATCTGATTGCCGAAATGGCAATTGTTGATCCGACAGCAGGCGGCAATCCAACCGAACTTACCAAAAAGGATGCGCTTAAACTTCTTGAGCAGAGCATCGTTGGCAACGGTTGAGGACAGCGATTATTTCCCGCAAAACTGCGTAACGTTTTGCTTGCAACATAAATATAGAAAGCTAATAGTTAGGCTGACAAAACAAGCATCGCTTCGAAGCGGGGGGCGATGCATCTGGAGAGCGGGTTCTTGGGGAGGAGCCCGCTCTCCTTCATTCTAGTGCTAGAGCGGTTTCTGTAATGACGGAATCGTCGGAACCGCTCCATCTATTTTTCACGTATTCTCCGACGCATCGAAGCGGGACCAGAAATCGGTCCAGCGGACTGATTTCCCCGCGTAGGCGCTTCGCACTTTTGCTGGAAATGCTCTATTCACTGGATCGATAGTCAGCGCGGGTAATGCCGTGGCGCTGCATCTTGTCGTAGAAGGTCTTGCGCGGAATGCCGAGCGCCTTGATCGTTTCCTGCACATTGCCGCCGTGGGCGGCAAGCGTTTCACGGATCAGCGTTTCCTCATAGCGCTCCAGACGCTTCGGCAAAGATTCCTGATCATCCGACACTGGACGAACCCCGCCGTTAGCGGACGAAACACCGAGCGCCACCCTGTCAGCAAAATGCGCCAGTTCACGCACATTGCCCGGCCAGGCATGGCCCATCAGATGGCGATGCGTGGCGGCGTCGATCTCCGGCACATCGCGATTGAAGCGCTTTGCCGCACGCGTCAGAAAATGCGCGAAAAGCAGCGGAATATCCTCGCGGCGTTCCCGCAGCGGCGGTATCGATAGCGTCACCACATTGAGCCGGTAATAGAGGTCTTCGCGAAAATCTCCACGTTGCGCTGGATCGCCGAGATCGATCTTGGCAGCCGCCACCACACGCAGATTGACCGGGCGGACCTCATTGGTTCCAAGCGGGGTGATCTCGCGCATTTCCAGCACGCGCAGCAGCTTCACCTGCGTTGCTGCGGGCATGCTTTCAATCTCGTCGAGAAACAGTGTGCCGCCGCTTGCATGTTCGATGCGTCCCAACCGCTTTTTCTGCGCGCCGGTGAAAGCACCGGCCTCATGGCCGAACAATTCACTTTCAATCACGGTTTCCGGTAGCGCGCCGCAGTTGAGTGCAACGAAATTGCCTTTGCGACGACGGCTCCAATTGTGCAGAAGCTGGGCCACGACCTCCTTGCCGCTGCCCGTTTCGCCCGCCACCAGCACGTCCACATCCGTATCCGCAATGTCGCGCAGCGTGCGGCGCAAGTTTTCCATCGCAGGCGTCTGACCGATCAGCGGCAGATCACCTTCCGCATCCGTCGCTGCGGAACGCAGCGCACGGTTTTCGAGCACAAGCTGGCGCTTTTCACCGGCACGCCGAATGCTATGCACCAGACGGTCGGCCGCAAAGGGCTTGGCAATGAAATCATAGGCACCGTCCTGAATGGCCTGAACCGCCATTGGAATATCACCGTGGCCGGTAATCAATATCACCGGCAGATCCGCGTCGATGGTTTTGATACGTGCAAAAAATTGCAGGCCATCAATCTGTGGCATCCGCACATCGGAAACGATGACACCTTCAAAATCCGCTGTGATATCCGCCAGTGCGTCGATGGCGTTGGCATAATCGGCGACGGTAAAACCGGCAAGCTCCAGCGTCTGCCGCGTGGCGCGGCGCAAAGCCTTATCATCATCGACCAGAATAACGGGAAGAGAATTATCCATCATGCTTTTCTCAATTCGACGCGGAATACGGTGCCTTCGACACTGCTTTCCGCAGATATGGTCCCGCCATAATCGGTGACGATTTCCTTGACGATCACCAGACCGAGACCAAGGCCTTTTTCCTTCGACGTGTTGAAGGGCGAAAACAGGTTGTCGCGAATATGTTGCGGCATGCCCGGCCCGTTATCCGATACGGTGACCAGCACCGTCTCGCTCTTTTCTGTGGCACGCACTTCGATACGGCCTTCATTGCCTTTGACTTCCACCGCTTCCAGCGCGTTCTGAAACAGGTTGATGAGAACCTGTTCCAGTCGAAGGGAATGCCCGACGACGCGCAGATCGGGCGGCGGCAACTCAATATCGAGCTGATCCATACGCCCGGAAAAACGGCTGCGCAGCAGCACGAGCGCACCCGTTATGACCTGGCTGAGCGGTGTCGGCTCGGAAGGTGATCGCCCCTTGCGGGCAAGAGCCTTGAGGTCGCCGGTAATGGTGCCGATGCGGTCGGTCAGTGCGGCAATTTCGTCAAGATTTTCGGTCGCGGCATCCAGCTGGCTTCGCGTGATGAAGGTTTTCGCATTGTCCGCATAGGCCCGTATCGTCGCGACAGGCTGGTTGATTTCGTGCGCGACGCCCGCTGCAACCTGCCCCATAATGGCCAGACGGTTGGCGTGAACCAGATCCTGCTGCACCCCCTGCAACATGGATTCCGTGCGATGGTGATCGCTGATCTCCGCTTCGAGGCGATCTCGTGCCAGACTGAGATCGCGGGTGCGTTCCTCGACGCGCTGTTCCAGCTCCAGTTGCGTACGCCCGGCGGCGGCAATGCGCGCCACGACCTTCTGCCGCCTGCGCAGCAGCAGCCCGGCGATTGTCGCAATAGCCGCCAGAATGATGAAGGCTATCAGGCGCGCCTCGCGCACCGCGCCGGGAATCTGCGGTTTTGTCGGGGCCATGCTGTACATCTGCCAGGGCGTGGACGACACCGCGGAATGTATGGCCAGAAACTGCGTGCTGCGCCCCTCGCCCGGTAGTTGTGCATTCATCAACAGCACATCGCCCTCGCCCACCGGCGTCATGGACAACGGCAGAGATTGCAACGAAACATCGCCAAATTGCAGGCTGTCGCGAATGGACTGCGATTGTTCCGGACCGATCCGACCGATGGTCATGAAACGCCATGACGGCAGACTGGTTATGAGCACGATGTTGCGCTCGTCTGTCACGAAAGTGGGGCGGCCCGCATTGCGCCAATCCTGTTCCAGATCGTCGAATTCCAGTTTGACGACGATGACACCAAGCGGCCCATTGGGGCCATCAACGCGCCGCGAGATGTAAAGGCCCGGGCGAAAACTCACATTGCCGAGCGCGAAATATTCCTCGCCGCCATTGATCAGGGCTTGCTGGAAATAGGGCCGGAACTTGTAATCATTGCCGACGAAACTGACCGGTCCGCGCCAGTTGCTGGCCGTAATCGCGATCCCATCCATACCCACCAGATAGATCACCGCCGCCTGCGTGCCCTCCGCTAGCGTTTCCAGTTTCCGGTTCGCGGGAGCGATGGTCGTAACCGTCTTGTCCTGAAGCGCCGATGCCAGTTCCTGATCCTTCGACAGGACAAGCGACAGAGCGCGTTGCTTGTCGAGGACAGCGCGTAGCAGCGCCGTGTTGAGATTGGCATCGATGCGCGCCTGTTCGCTCAAAGCCACGACGGCCCGCTCATGCGCGGTGTTGCCGACCAGCCAGAATGCAAGCGCGAAGAACATAGCGCATATAAGCGCAAACAGAGCCCAGGCCCGGCGATTGGAGGCCCGAAGAGCTGCTTCGTCAATGATAGGCGGCAAAAGCTTGTTCATCAAAATTATTGTGCGATATTTCGCACAAATAGAAAAGGGGAATGTGTAAAAGTTCGCACAGTATTGGGTAAGCTCAACACTGCATTTCTAATAATATGCATATTATTCAATAGGATAATTGATACCGCACAAACTGGCACGGACATTGCAAATAGAACCTCCAACAGCGGTCGAGGCCGTTGAAATCCCAGACTGAAAGGCTCGGGAGGCTGGACAGTATCCAGACTGAGCCAAACGGAGGACACAATGATTGCAGTTCCGACAGGCACCGCGGATGAACCGCGCGGCCGCATCCCGCTTTATCGGCATCTCTATTTTCAGGTACTGGTTGCGATTGCCGCCGGTATTCTGCTCGGCCATTTCTATCCAGAGCTTGGCACGCAGCTAAAGCCACTCGGCGATGCCTTCATCAAGCTGGTGAAGATGATCATCGCCCCCGTCATCTTCCTGACGGTCGCAACCGGCATTGCCGGAATGACCGACATGAAGAAGGTCGGTCGCGTTGCCGGCAAGGCGATGATCTACTTCCTCACCTTCTCCACGCTCGCGCTAATTGTTGGCCTCATCGTGGCCAATGTCGTGCAGCCGGGCGCTGGCATGCATATCGACCCGGCCTCTCTCGACCCCAAGGCCGTCGCGGATTACGCCACCAAGGCGCATGAGCAGAGCATTACCGGCTTCCTCAGCAACATCATCCCGACGACGATTGTGGGCGCCTTTGCCGAGGGTGACATTCTCCAGGTTCTGTTCTTCTCGGTCCTGTTCGGTATTTCCCTCGCCCTCGTTGGCGATCGCGGCAAGCCTGTCACCGACTTCCTGCATGTCCTCACCGCACCGGTTTTCAAGCTGGTGTCGATCCTGATGAAGGCTGCCCCAATCGGTGCTTTCGGCGCGATGGCTTTCACCATCGGCAAATATGGCATTGGCTCCATTGCCAATCTCGCCATGCTGATCGGCACTTTCTACCTGACCTCGCTGCTTTTCGTACTCGTGGTTCTGGGTGCCGTGGCGCGCTATAACGGCTTCTCCATTCTGGCCCTGATCCGTTACATCAAGGAAGAGCTGTTGCTGGTGCTCGGCACCTCCTCGTCGGAAGCAGCCCTGCCAGCACTGATGAACAAGATGGAACGCGCCGGCTGCAAGCGCTCGGTCGTCGGCCTCGTCATTCCAACCGGCTATTCGTTCAATCTGGACGGCACCAACATCTATATGACGCTGGCTGCCCTCTTCATCGCGCAGGCGACGGACATTCCGCTGTCGTTGAGCGACCAGATCCTGCTGCTGCTGGTGGCGATGCTCAGCTCCAAGGGCGCCGCAGGCATTACCGGTGCTGGCTTCATCACGCTGGCGGCAACCTTGTCCGTCGTTCCGTCGGTTCCCGTTGCGGGCATGGCGCTCATTCTCGGCATCGACCGGTTCATGTCGGAATGCCGCGCACTGACCAACCTCGTTGGCAATGCCGTCGCCACCATCGTCGTCGCACGCTGGGAAAACGAGCTGGATCAGGACAAGCTTGCAGCCGCACTGGCTGGCGCACCGGTCATCACCGACGCGGTGCCACAACTGGAGCCTGCGGAGTAAACCCTATTCTCCCCCCCCAAGCAGAAACGGTCCGCTTCATGCGGGCCGTTTTTTAAATGCCGCCGCCTTCGCCAAGAGAGCTGAAATGCTCGATCATGCGGTCGACTTTTGGTGTCACACCCGTGAACAATTCGAACGCGCCGACGGCCTGAAAGACAGCCATACCACCGCCATTGACGACACCGCATCCACGCTTTGCCGCTTCGAGAAGAAGCTGGGTCTGAAGCGGGAAATAAACGATATCCGCCACCCAATGCCGGGGCATCAGAAGGCTCGTATCCAGCGGCACGCCGGGATGCTTGGCCATTCCGGTCGGCGTGGCATGAGCCAATCCGTCAGCAGCCTCCAACGCGGCGGCAATATCCTCGCCCCGTTCAAACCGACAGGCATCGTGCCTTGGTGCAAGTTGCGCGATCAGAGCTTCGGTTCGGGCAGCATCCAGATCGAAAACCTGAACGGTTCGCGCACCCATCGTCGCCAGTGCATGCGCAACTGCCACTCCCGCCCCGCCTGCACCGATCAGCACAACATTGTCGATCCGGGCGTCAGGCAAAGCGCGGCGGAAGCCTTGCGCAAAACCCCACCAGTCGGTGTTGTAGCCCGTCCTGCGGCCATTTTTGAATGTTACCGTATTGATCGAACCAAGTGCCGCCGCATCCGGCGACAATTCATCGACAAACTGAATCGCTGCCTGTTTGCAGGGATAGGTGACGTTTAACCCGGCAAAGCCGCCTTTCTCTGCCTGATCCATGAGTTGAGGCAGCGCTTCCACGCCTACGCCCAGCACTGACAGATCAAGCCGATCATAGCGGTAATCGATGCCGTTCAAGCGTCCTTCGTGCATATGCATGGCTGGAGTGCGAGAGGCGCCAATGCCGCTGCCAATCAAGCCTACGCGAACCGACCGCGTCACTGTTTCCGTCACGGAATTTAAACTCCACCCCTATCGTCCCGCCATTTTCGCACAGCAGGTTTCTTTATGGAGAAAATGTACGAACTAGTTAGTCAGGTCAATCTGGCATGACGACTATTTTTGCAAAGCGCACGGAAATGAATGCAACGCCAAGGGCACGTAGTGTCTGAATCAAAAAGCGGCAGCCGTGGCGAAAATGGTGATTTCGAGAACCGGAACGGAGCGTACATTTGGGTACGTGAGCCTAGGTAAGCACAGAAATTGCCATTTGCAGACCGGCATGGCGACTTTTGGATCAGACACTCACGATTTCAGGTATGCCAGGATCATATCCGCGATCAGTTTGCGATGTCGTGTCCGGCACTCATCGGCCATCAAATCCCGATCGAAAAGCGCGCCGAATGTATGCCGGTTGGCAACCCGGAAAAAGCAGGCGGCGCTGATCATCTGATGCAGGTCAACCGGATCGACCTTGCGGGTAAACACACCGCTTGCTTCACCGCGCGCCAGAATTCCCGCAATGATCCCGATCACGCCGGAATTGGTGCGCTGGAAAATGCTGGAATTTTTCAGGTGTTCGGCGCGATGGATATTTTCGATGCAAACCAGCTGAACGAAATCGGGATTGGCATCATCGTGATCAAATGTGGCTTCGATCAATCGGCGCATCGCCTCTTCCGGCTCGAAGTCCTGAAGCTGAAGGCGGTTTTCCAGCGCCCTGATCTTGGCATAAGCGCGCTCCAGAACGGCCAGATAGAGGCCTTCCTTGCTGTCGAAGTAATAATAGAGCATCCGCTTGGACGTCTTGGTCTTTTCGGCAATCGTATCGACACGCGCACCCGAAAATCCCGAATGAACGAATTCCTCCGTCGCGACTTCGAGGATGTTTTCCTTGGTGCTGTCGGGATCGTTTTTCCGTCCCGCGCGGGCCTGTGCAAGCTCCACTGCGCTGTCCATTATAATCGTTAGGCTGTTTTAGAAATGTACGAACTGGTCTGTTATATAGGCGCATAGCGCCGCGAGGGGCAAGCGTGAGCAGCCGGACAGCATGCAATTAAGACAAAACCGATGGCTTGACCTTTTGTACAGCAGCCAATTTGCGGCACATTGCCAAACAGCAATATTATTTCGTATAGACTTAATTATGTAGATATAATGCAAAGCGCGAGCAGCTTTCCATTGCGCCTTGTTGCATGCCCGGTATAGGAAAGGCTGAATTGAACGTTTGCGCGCTTCATTCGCGACATGCAAGGCCACCCCTTTTCAGGCCGTCTTGCTCAACCCCCATCGTTGAAGCTGCGCCTTCGGAGGAGTGATTATATGCAATATTGCGGCAAGGCGCCTCGTCGGCTTCCCGAGGAGAGAAGACGATGAACGCCCAAGTGAAGCTCGCCCAATCGAGCGAACCCGATACGACGGCCATCGAGCTGAAGAATGTGCAGATATCGTTCAAGCTGGCCGATGGCGGTCGCTTTGATGCGGTTGCCGAAAGCAATCTCAAGGTCGCGGAAAACGAATTCGTCGCCATTGTCGGGCCGACCGGATGCGGAAAATCCACTCTGCTGAACGCGGTTGCTGGTCTTCTGACGCCTGCGCAAGGCATCGTCGAGATCAACGGCCAGCGCCTGCAAGGGCTTAATCGCAAGGCGGGTTATCTCTTCCAGCAGGATGCATTGATGCCCTGGAAGACCGTTCTCGACAATGTCGCCATCGGCCTTGAAATCGCCGGCACGGCCAAGGCCGAGGCCCGCAGGCAGGCTCAGGAATGGCTTGCCCGCGTCGGGCTTTCGAGCTTCGGCGACCGTTATCCGCATATGCTTTCCGGCGGCCAGCGCAAGCGCGTCGGCCTGGCGCAGGTGCTGATCCGCAACCCGAAATATCTGCTGATGGATGAGCCATTCGGTCCGCTCGATGCGCAAACCCGCGTCATCATGGGCGACTTGCTGCTTGATCTATGGTCGCAGGACAAGAAAGCGGTCATGTTCGTCACGCATGATCTGGAAGAAGCTATCGCTCTTGCCGACCGCGTCGTCATCATGTCGGCTGGCCCACGCGCCCGCATCATGGCAGAATATCGCATTCCGCTCGAACGCCCACGCGAAATCTCCGAAATTCGCCTCGACAACCAGTTCCACGAAATTCACCGTGAAATCTGGGGCGCGCTGAAGGAAGAAGTCCTCAAAGGCTACCAGCAGACAAGCGGAGAACGCGCATGAAAAAGCCCGTGCTGTTTCTGGCGCAGCTCAGTGTCGCTGTCGCCATTGTTCTCGTGTGGCACGTCTTCACCGCCACACATCTTTTCGGCAACCCCGCCAAAGCGAAGTTCTTCTTTGCCGCGCCGGGTGATGTCGCCTTGCGCATCTATAAATGGTTCGCCGAAGGCACGATCTGGTATCACCTCGGCATCACACTGCTTGAAGCCATGCTCGCCTTTGCCATCGGCTCGATTGCCGGTGTTTTGATCGGCTTCTGGTTTGCGCGCAAGCCCATATTGGCAGCTGTTTTCGACCCCTATGTGAAAGCCGCCAACTCCCTGCCCCGCGTTGTTCTTGCGCCGATTTTCGCTCTCTGGCTCGGCCTCGGCATCTGGTCCAAGGTTGCGCTTGGCGTCTCGCTGGTCTTCTTCATCGTCTTCTTCAATGTCTATCAGGGCGTGAAGGAAGTGAACCAGACCGTGCTTTCCAATGCCCGCATGCTCGGTATGAACGAGCGACAATTGCTGCGGAATGTCTATCTGCCATCAGCCTTGTCGTGGATGTTCTCGAGCCTCCACACCGCCGTCGGCTTTGCCGTCGTCGGCGCGGTTGTGGGCGAATATCTCGGTTCGTCCGCCGGTCTTGGCTATCTCATCCATCAAGCCGAAGGCGTGTTCGACGTAACCGGCGTTTTCGCCGGAATGCTGGTACTAACCGTCTTCGTCCTGATCATCGACTGGGGCGTGACCATCATCGAGGAACGCTTGCTTGTCTGGCGTCCGAAAGCGGCAACCCACAACGCATAACGGCGCATGAATTCTTACTAGGAGGAAAATCATGAAGATTAGTCGCAGAGACGCCCTGCTGGGCGCTGCAGCTCTTGGGCTGGCTGGCATTGCTTCCCGCCTGCCTGCCTATGCGCAGGATGCATCGGCAACACCAGAAAAGCCCGAACTGATGTTCGGTGTCGGCGGCAAGCCGCTGTTCTATTACCTGCCGCTGACGATTGCCGAGCGCAAAGGCTTCTTTGAAGAACAGGGCCTGAAAGCGACCATCAACGATTTTGGCGGCGGCGCAAAGTCGCTGCAAGCCTTGATCGGCGGTTCGGTGGATGTCGTGACCGGCGCCTACGAGCACACGATCCGTATGCAGAACAAGGGCCAGGACATCAAAGCAATCTGCGAGCTTGGACGTTTTCCGGGCATCTGTATCGGCGTGCGCAAGGACCTCGCAGGCGAGATCAAGACCATCGCTGACCTGAAGGGCCAGAATGTCGGCGTCACGGCGCCCGGCTCCTCGACTTCGCTATTCCTGCAATATGCATTGATGAAGAACGGTCTGTCGGAAGACGCCGCGTCCATCATCGGCGTTGGCGGCGGTGCGAGCGCGGTTGCAGCGATCAAGAAGGGCGAAATCGCTGCTCTGGTCCATCTCGACCCGGTCATCACCCGTCTCGAGGTCGATGGCGATATCACCTTGCTGATCGACACCCGCACCGAAGAAGGCACGCGCCAGCTGTTTGGCGGCACCAATCCGGCTGCGACGGTTTACGTGCAGCAGAGCTTCATTGATGCGAACCCGATCACCACGCAGCGTGTCGTCAATGCTTTCGCCAAATCGCTGGACTGGATTCACAAGGCTTCGGCAGACGACGTGGCCGACGCTGTGCCGGAGGAATATCTGCTCGGCGACCGCGAACTTTACAAGACGGGTTTCGAGAAATCCCGCGCCATGTATTCCGAAAAGGGCCTGATTGCCGAAGAGGGTTTCAAGAGCCTCTATGAAATGCTGAAAGCGCTCGATCCGGAGCTTGCCAACGCGGACATTTCATTCGCGCAGACTTTCGACCCGCGTTTTGTGCAGGCGGCAAAGATCTAGAGCGGTTCCGGTAAAAACGGAATCGTGGAACCGNNTTGCTGGAAATGCTCTAACAAACAAAAAGACCGGGATCGTTTCAGATCCCGGTCTTTTTTAATATCCAAATTGCGATATCGAATTATACGCCGTCATGCGATGGACGGGCGATATGTCGTTTCAACAGCGCAGCTGCAAATTCGAAATCCCCGGCCTCGATGGCCTGGAGAATTTCCAGATGATCCGTGCAAGCCTGATGAATGCGCGCGTCGCACAGACGATCAACTTCGCAGGATTCCGTCAGTCGCCGCAGATGATTTTGCCAGCGGATGGTCTGGGTAAGAAAGCGGTTATTCGCCCATGATACAAGCGTTTCATGGAAGTTCGCATTGACGTCGAACCAGTAACCGTCTGGAAAATCGGATATCGAGCGTTCGAGTATCTCGATCTGCGCCTTTTTCAACTCCTGAAGCTCGGACCGTACCGGACTGTAGTCGGCTTGCGTCAGCGCACCGCATTCGATGACCATCCGAAAAGAATCGCTTTCATGAACGGCATGTTCGTTATCAAGCGTTTCCGCGAAGCGCCAACCGTAGCCGGGCAGACGCTCAGCCAACCCTTCAGCAGCAAAGCGCATCAATGTCCGACGCACCGTGCCGCGCGTTACTTCGAACTGGTCGGCAAGCGCGGCTTCCGAAATTTCGAGACCGACTGCACCGGACGCGCGGGCGTTCATCAGCCTGTGATAGAGGTCTTCGAAATCGGAGGGTGGCAAAATCTCGTTCGACAGCTCATCATGCTCGGGAAAACGCTGCAACAGATAACCACGGTTCGGCGCCTGCGCGACAATTCCCCGTTGCACCAGAAGATGCAAAACCTGCCGGACCGGGGAGCGGGAAACATGCAGTTCGCGCGCAATGGCAGCATCGGAAATGCGATCACCGATCTGCCAGCGCTCCTTGGTGATGAGCGCCAGCATCTTATGCGCTACCTCCACCTGAAGATTGCTCAAACCGGTTTGCGTCACTGTTCCGTCCGTCTTGGGTGCTGTCACGATGATGTTCACGCGCGGTAAATCCTCCATGACAAATTTATAACAGGAAACACTACGCGCGGGAGTTCCATTCACGCTTGGGCACGCCAATGTGATCAGCGCGTGATGACCTGAGACGACAGCGTTTTTCCAGGGGAGTGGCATGTTTTTAACGACCGGGGAACGACTGTGCTCGACCCGGAATGGTGCGCCTCAAAGAGGGAAGCAGACGCCACAATAAAAAACAGGCGACAGATCGGAGACCTGTCGCCTGCCTATAACAATGGACTGGAGGTCACATTATTATCAGTTCGTCTTTTCAAGCTTCATCAGACGACTCGACACATTTCTGCGCACATGAGCCTAGGCGAAGCCTGTTTGGATATCGGGGTGTTACCCCGATATCCGATCTTCATACCCGTTATTAGAACGAGCGCTGGAAGCGAACGATACCGCCCCAAGCGTCCTTCTCGGAAACGCGATCGCGCCATTCGCCACCGAACTTGGTGTACGAAATTTCCGGGGTGATGGTGAAGCCAGGAACGAGCTGGTAAGCAACGTTAGCCGTAGCTGCGGTCTTGCCCCAATCGTCGTGTGCAGCCTGAATGTTGAAGACAGCCTTGTCGGTTGCCTTGAACTTCGCGCCGCCCCAGACAGCCCAATCGCCGCCCCACTGGCCGTAGTTCTGCAGCGGGGATTCTTCCGAAGCGTAACCGCCCTGTACCCAAACCGAGAAACGGTCGGTGATGTTCACGTCGCCGCGAACCTTTGCAGACCATTCTTCGATGACCGAGTCGTAAGCTGCGATACCAGCGATCGAGCCCCAGCCGCCTTCGTACTTCAGACCGCCGAGGATGTGCGGGGTGTAGCCGTCGATGACGTAGCCCGTGCCGCCTTCTTCAACAGCCAAGATAGCCGAGAAGCCGTTGCCACCCTTGTAGGTGTACGAAATCTGACCGGTGGTGTAGCTGCCTGCGCCGATCACGTCATCGTTGATGACGCCGCCGAGGTAACCGGTGAAGGTGTGGAATGCGGATTCATCGATACCGACGCGGAAGCCGCCGAGCTGGATGTAGCCGATACGGAAATCAACGCCGCTGTTGGTCGAGCCGTATTCACCGTCTTCGCGGGAATTGTTGGCGCCGTAGTTGAAGCGGGTTTCGGTGTAGGTCTTCAGGGTGCCGAGTTCGGTTTCCGAAGCGGTGTGGGTGCGGAGCGTAAAGCGAGCGCCCTTGTCCCAGCCCTTACGGTCGCTACCGGTGTAGACGTCATCGCCGCCCTTTACGTCGTAACGGACGTAGCCGCTGATGCGCAGGCAGGTTTCGGTGCCCGGGATGTAGAAGTAGCCAGCGCCGTAAGCATCGCAAACGCGGACATATTCAACTGCTTCAGGTTCCGGCGCAACGATTGCGTCGGCGGCCTGTGCACCGGAAACTGCAACCAGGGCTGCAGCGGAGCCGAGAAGAAGGCTCTTGATGTTCATTTCTGACCTCCAGGATCAAGTGGATTGAAGTTTCGATTTTTTTACGAGTCGTTTTTTACGATTGCATAATACGATTTTCATTGATGGTTTCGTTAGTCAATGGCGTTTTTTCCTAATAAGATACAGACCGTTACTTCCACGACGACCGTTGAAAATCTGCAACACCTAGATCAAGCCAAGGCTCATCCAGCCCCCGGTTTTGCGGGAGTTTCAGACTTTCATTGTCCCGGCAGTCCGGAACGCTGTTTGGAGGATTTCTGCGCGATCTTCGGCCCGGCAGTGCCGTTCAGAAGACCAGCCCGTCCGGGCCCATGCAGATGACGGAAACGGCTACATGCCGCGTGCAACTTTCACGCATGCGAGCAACATCATGCGCCGCATCTGCATCGCGCAAGACATTTTCCCGACAGTGCCAATTGCCAAACCCGCCATATTTCACCCCTCTTGAACACAAAAACCAAAGCTCGTTGTCCCCCAACGAACTGCGGAATGGCCGGATGCTTCTCCTACTTCTGTTACAATCAGATGACGAACAGTGAGCGTTGCAACCTTTCTCTGCCTTTTTAAACAAACCGTGGCGGAGTTCAGCTTATAATTTTTCATTGTTTTGCAGGGATTTAGCAAAATTCCCTACTGACGTGGGCATTTTGTTTTACTGACGCTAATTTTCCGGCCAGCTTTCGTGAAATCCAAAGTGCACATCACAAGAAGCCCGCAATTTGGCGCAAATCGCGCACGGTGTGATTTGCGGTAGTGACTCGTCAAGCCGACACAAAATATAAAGCCGACAAACGATCAGATTCCCTTGTAAAATACGCTATATATGCGCCTCAATGGAGCGGTCCTCCAATAAATTACCGTATAGAAAATCGTTTGTGACATTTATATGTACGAGCTTGTAGTTTTAATTAGAATTATACAGAAAATTACATTCATTCACTGATACAGATTGCCGATCAATATTCATATAAACTTCATTGGAGGACTGCGTTCGGAATCGTTATTAGGGCGTGCGCTCAAAAAGATGCGCGTCTCAATATCGAGGGTTCTCATGCAGACCAAGGTTTTCAGCGCTATCGGCGCAGTTATCGCTACGGCTTTCCTTGCAAGTCCGGCTGCCGCCGAAAAGACCAAGATCGATTTCTGGTTCGGCAATTCCGGCGATATCGCCAAACGCGTCGAGGAACAGTGCGACCGGTTCAACAAGTCCCAGAACGACTATGAAGTCGTCTGCACCACGCAGGGCACCTATGATGCCTCGCTGCAGAACACGATCGCCGCATTCCGCGCAGGCAAGCAGCCGACAATCGCGCAGGTATCGGATGCGGGCACGCTCGACATCATGCTTTCGGGCGCCTACTACCCGGCGAACAAGCTGATGGCCGATATGGGCTACAAGGTCGACTGGAACGATTATTTCTCCGGCATTTCCAGCTATTATGCGACGTCCAAGGGTGAAATGTATTCGTTCCCCTTCAACTCCTCGACCGCATTGTTCTACTGGAACAAGGACGCTTTCGCGAAAATCGGCAAGGACCATGCGCCTGCAACCTGGGAAGAAGCGGCAGCCGATTTCAAGGCTCTGAAGACTGCCGGTTACGCCTGCCCGTTCGGCTTCGACATTTCCAACAACGAAGTCTGGCAGCTCGTCGAACAGTTCGAAGCCGTGCATGGCGAACCGATTGCCAGCAAGCGCAACGGCTATGAAGGCCTTGACGCTGAGATGACCTTCAACAAGGGCAAGCTGGTCAATTTCATCAAGGAACTGAAGGGCTGGTACGATTCCGGCGAAGCCGTCATCAAGTCCAAGGCCACCGGCCAGACCTTTATCGAAGCTTTCTCGGCTGGTGATTGCCAGACCATGATGACCTCGGTCGGCGATCACGGCAATATCGGCCGCACGGCCAAGGAAGGCATGAACTGGGGCGTCGCAATGCTTCCGGTTTACGAAGGCACCGAACGCAAGAGCTCCTTCGTCGGCGGCGCTTCGCTCTGGACGCTGAAGGGCAAGTCGGAGGCCGAATATAAGGCTGCCGCAGCCTTCTTCGACTTCATCGCCAAGCCTGAGGAAGCCCTCACCTGGTCGACCGTTACCGGCTATATTCCGGTGCGCAATTCCGGCTTCGAATATCTCCAGAAGCAGGGCTTCTACGACAAGGCTCCCTATGCTGGTCGTGAACTCGCCATCAAGAGCCTGACCGCCTCGCCTGCCAACGATCCTGCGCCGCATGGCATCCGTCTCGGCGGCCTTCTGCAGATTCGTCAGGAAATCGCCAACGGCTTGCAGGCGATCTTCATCAACAATGAAGATGTTCAGGCGTCGCTGGATGCTTCGGCAGAACGTAGCAACCAGATTCTCCGCCGCTTTGAGCGCACCTACAAGGGCGCGCAGCTTCCCTGATCGTTCAAACCACAGCCTGATCGGCGCGCTCTGCGCCGATCAGCTTCGTTGCATGCACTATCATTTGGCTGCTGCCACACCAGCGCCGAGGAAAGCGAATGACCTTCCATGGAAAAGCGCGTCACTTTTTCTTCCACGACAATCGGCCTTTTATTTGTATTGCCGATGCTGCTTCTCATCTTTGTCTTCTTCTATTGGCCGAGCGCACAGGCACTTTATTGGGCCTTCACGCTGGAACAGCCATGGGGCGGCGGCAATGTCTGGGTCGGTTTCGATAATTTTGCGCAATTGCTACAAGATCCGGTCTATTGGGGCTCGATCACCCGCAGCCTGATTTTCGGTCTTGCATCAACGTCGATTGCCATGGGCATCGCGCTGGTTCTGGCTCTGATCACCGACCGCGAACTGCGCGGCAACAAGCTTTATCGCTCGGTTTTCATCTGGCCCTACGCCATTGCAGCTCCTGCTCTTGGACTGGCGTTCCGTTTTATTCTGGCTCCCGAAGCGGGACTTCTTTCGGTCATCAACCAGGTATGGCCCGGTTTGTGGAACCCGGCCCTCGACGGCAAGGATGCGATGATCGCCGTCATCGTCGCCTTTTCCTGGAAATATATTGGCTATAATTTCATCTTCTTCCTGTCAGCACTTCAAGGCATTCCGCGCCCGCTCATCGAAGCCGCAGCCATGGACGGCTCAGGCCCGATGCGCCGCATCTGGGATATTCAACTGCCACTGCTGACGCCGACCCTTTTCTTCCTGCTGGTGATCAACATCACCGAGAGCTTTCAGGATTCCTTTGGCATCGTCGATGTTCTGACTCAGGGCGGCCCGGCCCGCGCCACGGAGCTGATGGTCTACAAGATCTATTTCGATGGTTTCAAAGGCCTCGATTATTCCGGCGCTGCGGCACAGTCGATCATCCTCATGCTGCTCGTCATCCTGCTCACCATCGTCCAGTTCCGCTTTATCGAGCGGCGCGTGCATTACAAGTGAGGTCAGGATCATGATCGAACGCACCCCCGTCTTCAATTTCATCTGCTATGCGATCCTGGTGCTCGGGCTCATCATCGCTCTGCTGCCCTTTGCAATCGTCATCATTGCATCGACACTCGACATCGCAGCCGTCAACACAGTACCTATGCCGCTGACGCCGAGCACCCATTTCTGGGAAAATATCCAGACCGCATGGGCGCGTGCGGATCTCGGCACCAAGCTGCTGAACAGCCTCATTTTCGCAGCCGCTGTTGCGGCGGGAAAAGTGATCCTTTCAGCAATGGCGGCATTTTCGATTGTCTATTTCCGCTTTCGCGGACGCCAGTTCATCTTCTGGATCATCTTCATCACTTTGATGCTGCCGCTTGAAGTGCGCATTGTGCCCACCTACTCGATTGCCGCCAACGCCTTGCAGCCGTTCCAGACGATCTTCGATTATACCGGCATTTCATGGCTGTTCGCGCATCTCTTCGGCATTGAAATCAAGCTCGAATGGGGTCTGTTGAACTCCTATACCGGCCTTGTGCTTCCACTGGTCGCAACGGCCACCGGCACGTTCCTTTATCGCCAGTTCTATCTCACTGTCCCGGATGAACTTGCCGAAGCAACCAAGATGGACGGTGCAGGCGCGATCCGCTTTTTCAAGGATGTGCTGCTGCCCCTGTCGCGGCCCAACATGATCGCGCTTTTCACGATCATGTTTGTCTGGGCGTGGAACCAGTATCTCTGGCCGCTGCTGATCACCACCGATCCAAAATTCGGCATCGCCGTCACGCAGCTCAAGACACTTATTCCCTCCGAATTCGGCCTGCCCGACTGGAATGTCGCCATGGCCGGAACTCTCATCATCATGTCGCCACCGCTGATCCTCGTCATTCTGATGCAACGCTGGTTCGTGCGCGGCCTTATCTCCACCGAGAAATAAAGGATACTCTCTTGGCACCGATCTCCATTCGCGGCGTAAAGAAGAGCTACGGCAAAAACGCAGTCGTTCACGGCGTCGATCTCGAAATCAAATCCGGAGAATTCATCGTCATTCTGGGCCCGTCCGGCTGCGGAAAATCCACGCTCCTGCGCATGGTCGCCGGGCTGGAAGAAATCACTGGCGGCGAAATCGCGATAGACGGCACGGTCGTCAACCAGATGGAACCCCGTGCACGCGGCTGCGCCATGGTTTTCCAGAACTACGCCCTCTACCCCCACATGACCGTAGCGCAGAACATTGGCTATGCGCTCAAAGTGTCGGGCGTTTCAAAGGCCGAGCGCAATCAGCGCATTGCCGATGTGGCGAAGACCCTCGGATTGGAAGCCTTTCTGGATCGTCGACCCGCTGCATTGTCAGGCGGGCAGCGTCAGCGCGTCGCCATGGGCCGCGCCATGATCCGCGAGCCGAAGGTGTTCCTGTTTGACGAACCGCTCTCCAATCTTGATGCGAAACTGCGTATCGCGATGCGTTCGGAAATTCGTCGGCTGCACCGCAAGCTCGGTGCGACGTCGATTTTCGTGACACATGATCAGCACGAAGCCATGACGCTTGCCGACAGGATCATCGTCATGAATGCGGGTAAGGTCGAACAGGTGGGCACACCCGCTGAGGTCTATCACCGGCCGGCAAGCCGCTTTGTGGCCAATTTCGTCGGCACGCCGTCGATGAACCTGCTGGAAGGCAAGATCGGCGACAACGGCATTCTGGTTCTCGATGGTGGCCAGTCCGTTGCCGTACCGCCTGCGAAAGTAAACATGCTGGCAGGGCAGCGTGTGGTGCTTGGCATTCGTGCCGAATCGACGCGCCTCGTTTCGGCGGAAAAGCCGGGCGCACTGATCGCCACCACCGACTTTGTTGAAGAGCTGGGGGCAAGCCGCGTGGTCCACGCCGATCTCGACGGGACGCTCTTTGCCATCGCACTGACCGAAGCAGCCGATCTCAAAACCGGTGAACGGGTGGGCATCGAGATTGATCCGCAGGCGATCCACCTTTATTCGGTTGAAACCGGCGCATTGATCGACCCCGCTGCCGCGAACAATGCGGCTAAAGCCAAGACCACTACATTTGCGTGAGAACAGCGATGAACTTTCAGTCTTTCTTCACGAACCCGCACTTTTCCACCCGCGCAGGCAATGATCGGTCCATCGTAACGCAAACCGTCGAAGCGCTCGACATGCCGACCTCATCCTTCTGGGAGGACGCGCGACAGGCAGCACCGACGATGGAAGAACATGAGCGGCTGATCGCGCAGCTTCCGTCATTGTCATCCATTGAGGTCAGTCTGCATGATGCCACAGCGCCGGCAGCTGAGACCGGCATGCTGTCGGTCGCCGCATGGAATGCGGAGCGCCTCAAATATCATACCGGCTCCGTCGCGCTTCTGGCCGCGCACCAGCCCGATATCCTGCTGCTAACGGAAGCCGATATAGGCATGGCCCGTTCCGGCAACCGGCATACGGTGGCCGACCTCGCCCGCGATCTGGGCATGTCCTACGCCTATGGCGTCGAGTTTGTCGAAATGGGTCTCGGTGATCGGCGCGAGCGCGAATGGCACAAACACGAGACGAATTCCATTGGCTTTCACGGCAATGCGGTGCTGAGCCGCCTGCCTCTGCTCGACGCCGCACTCATCCGTCTGGACGACGGCGGGGTCTGGTGGATCGACGAAACCGACGGTCAGGGTCGCTTCGGCAGCCGTATGGCGATAGCCACCCGCATAGAGACAGCGAACGGACCAATTGTTGCCGTCGCGGCGCATCTCGAAAGCAAGAGCGACGCGGAAGACCGCGCACGCCAGACCATTCGTCTGCTCGACGCTATCGACAAGCTGGCCGGAGATTTGCCAGTGGTGATCGGCGGCGATTTCAACACCAATGTCCTGCCGGACGGAACCCGCGACCCAGCCCGGTTCGAACCGCTATTCGATGCGCTCACCCAAAAGGGCTATGACTGGGAAGCGGCCAATGATTTTGCGCAGACGCAGCGCATCCGCCCAGATGGAACACCGCAACCGCCTTTTGCCCGACTGGACTGGATTTTCACGCGTGGCTTCACGGCACAAGAACCGCAAACCGTCGCAGCCATCGACAGGGACGGCGCTGCGATTTCCGATCATGAACTGGTCGTGGCGACGCTCAGCGCCTGAATATTCAATAAAGCGCCTGTCTATTTCAGGCGCTAACAATATTTAAATACCGCGCATCGAAATTCATGGCTAAATATAGTCAGAACTCTCTTCCCGGATTCTGGCTATGATCATTGACCATCCGATGCGTCGGCAGCTCCACAACGAACTTCACGCACGGCCGTCGATCTATTTCGACGCGCCTGCGGTTGTCTGGCATGACGCCTTTTATGTTCAGGATGCGATCAGCGAAATTCCGCAATCCCTGCTTGATCTCAATGGCGCCAATACGCTCGACGGAAAGAGCGGTATCGTCCGCACGACCAGCGGCCAGATCAAATGGGAAATGCACACCGAATTCGTGTCGCTCACCTATGTCGTGCCGTGGAACGGCGACCCGGATGTCATTCCGCTAAAGGACGCCACCTGGACCGACCTTGTCGGAAAGATGCCGGGCGAGCGCATCACCTCGGTGGAAGTTCTGGTCGGCAAGGCTGGCACCCATGACGCCAAGCAACTGCTCGGTTCGCATTCCGATGCGGTGGCCTCAACAGTCGGCGCTGGCGACGCGGAAGTCTGGACGACCTTCCGCCTGAATGAGCGCAATGCGATGCGCATCGTGGTGCTGAACCGCGCACTGAATGACTACCGCACCGGGCGCATGGTCCGGCGCATTCTCGAAATTGAAGACTATCGTATGATGGCCCTTCTGAGCCTGCCCTTGGCGCAGGACGCGTTCGTACAGGGCGCCAAGTTCGACAGCCGGTTACGTTCAATCGTCGACGAGCTGGGCGCAGGCACCAGCAGACAGGACGCCCTGCTCGACCGGATCGCCAAGCTTTCCGCAGACATCATCGATTTCTCAGGCAAAACGCGTGAGCGTTTCAGTGCTACGGCTGCCTATGCCGATCTGGTTTTTGCCCGGCTGGAAGAAATCCGCGAGCAAAGGCTCGATGGCCATCAGCGGCTCGGTGTCTTCATCGACCGCCGCTTTCGCCCTGCGGTTCGCTTCTGCCATCAGGCCGACAAGAAAATCGAGAATTGCGCGGTGCGTACATCCCGCGCCAGCGATCTGTTGCGAACCTCCGTTCAGGTCGAACTTGAACAGCAGAACGCCTTGTTGCTCGAATCCATGGAAAAGCGGGTCTCGCTGCAAGTGAAACTTCAGGAAGCCGTCGAGGGCCTTTCCATCGTGGCAATCAGCTATTACGCGCTGGGCATCATCAAAATGTTTCTGGAGAGCTTCGGCAAATATTACCACAATGAAGAGGTGCTCAAGGGGCTCTATCTTGCCGCCATACCGGCGGTGATCCTGCTGGTATGGTTCATCATAAAGCGAACCAAGCAAAAGATCACCGGCGGCGGACACTAACCTTTCGAAAGCGCGATCACCGGATCGAGCTGCGAGGCGTTTCGCGCCGGGAGATAGCCGAACACGACACCGATCAGTGTTGAACACAGGAAGGCCGCGACAATCGACGTGGTCGAATAGATCAGGCTGAAATTTGAGCTGATCAGGCTAAACAGCAATCCGAAGCCAAGCGCCGTCAGAATACCCAAAACGCCACCGATCAGGCAGACGAGCACAGCCTCGATCAGAAACTGCTGCAAAATATCGCTCTGCCGCCCGCCGACCGCCATGCGCACCCCGATTTCCGAAACACGCTCGGAGACGGTGACGAGCATGATATTCATCACCCCGATGCCGCCGACAATCAGCGAGATGATGGCAATTGCCGCCACCAGAAGTGTCAGCGTCTGGGTCGTGCTGGTGATCGTCTTGCGAATATCGTCTGTATTCAGGATATAGAAATCCTTGGTGCCATGGCGCTGTAGCAGAAACTCGGTGACTGACTGCTCGGCCAGCGCCGTATCGATTCCGTCCTTGACCTGCAAGGTGATGCTGCGCAGCGAATTGCTTCCCAGAAATCGCGCCTGAACAGTCGTATAGGGCAGATAAAGCGACAGATTCTGGTTCGAGCCGAAACCGCCTTGCTGCGGCTCCATCACGCCGACAATTCGTGCCGGAACATTGCCGATCAAGAGCACCTGCCCGACTGGATTGGTATCTGCAAACAAGGCGTTCTTGGTGTTCTGGTCGATAACGACATCCGGCGCCGTGGTCCGCACGCTTTCGCGGTCGAAGAATTGCCCGTCGGCAATCTTGCTGCCCTTGGCGACAAAATATTGCTCGCTGACACCGTTCACCAGCGCATTGGACTCCTGCGAGCCGAAACGCACCGTGCTGTTCGTTGAGACCGTCGGCGTTGCGGCCGCGACATAAGGCTGTTTGGACAGTTCTATCGCGTCGGAAACCACCAGCGTGGTGATTTTTCCGGATCGCACATCGCCAAAATCCTTACCTGCGAAAATTTCCAGCGTGTTGGTGCCTAGACTGGAAATATTGGCCAGAACCCGTTCCTGCGAACCGCGCCCCAGCGCCACGACGCTGACGACCGATGCAATGCCGATGATAATGCCCAGCATGGTCAGGAAGGTGCGCAGCTTGTGCGCCCGCATCGAGAGCAAGGCCATAAGAAAGGCTTCGCGGATCGATCCCATCAGCCCGTAGAGCGACAGCGCACGCTTGCGGGTCGACGCTGCATCGTCGGGATTGACGGTGCTTTCAACGATCTCGGTCTTTTCCACTGGGCGGTCAGCGATAATCTCGCCATCGCTGATTTCGATGATGCGCTCCGCCCTGCTGGCAATCGACATATCGTGGGTGACGATGATGACCGTGCGCCCCTCGGCATGCAACTCTCCCAGAATGCGCAGCACCTCTTCGCCGCTGTGCTTGTCGAGCGCGCCGGTCGGCTCGTCGGCCAGAATGAGACTGGCATCGTTCATCAGCGCGCGCGCAATGGATACGCGCTGCTGCTGGCCGCCAGATAGCTGACCCGGACGGTGATGCATCCGGTCGCCCATGCCAAGACGCGTCAGCAAGGCCCCGGCGCGCTTGGCGCGCGTCGACGGATCAATCCCGGCATAAATCGCCGGTATCTCGACATTGCCGACTGCCGTCAGTTCGGGCAGCAGATGATAACGCTGGAAAATGAAGCCGAAATGCTCGCGCCGCAGCGCGGCCAGCTCATCGACATCCATGGACGCGGTTTCCCGCCCGTTGATTTCGTAGCTGCCGGACGTCGGACGATCCAGACAGCCGAGAATATTCATCAGGGTGGACTTGCCCGACCCCGACGCGCCGACAATCGCGACCATCTCGCCAGCCTCGATGGTGAGATCGACGTCTTTGAGGACCGCGATAGAGCTGTCACCCGACGGATATTCCCGCCGGACATTTCTGAGACGGATCAACGGTTCCGTCATGATCAGAAGCCCATCGGCGGGCCGCGTCGACCGCCCGAACCGGAACTCGCTGCCGAACCTGCCGCCAATTCGCCACTGATGACGCGATCACCTTCATCAAGGCCGGACTTCACCTGAACCATGACCTTGTTGTTCAAGCCGATCTCGATCTTTTTGCGTGTGATATCGCCCTTGTCGTCAACCACGCGGACCGTATAGCGACCATCCGCATCGGGCGCGCCCAAAGCAGAAGACGGAATGGTCAGGACATTCTTTTCCTGACCGAGAACGATATGGACTTCCGCCGTCATATAAGTGCGCAAATGCCCGTCTTCATTCGGGATCGTGAAAAGTCCGTTGTAATAGATCGCTTCCGACGAGGTGCTGGTCGACGATGATGTCGATGTCGAGCTTGAAGAACTGAAACTGCTGTCGCTCTTGATCGATTCCGGCGCCGGTTCCACCGATTCAAGGCTTGCTTCATAGCGGCGGTCCTGATCGCCAAGCACCGTGAAATAAAGCGGCAGACCCGGCTTGACCCGAACAATATCAGCCTCGGAAATTTCCGTATAAACCGTCATGCGGTCGAGCTGGCCGAGAATAACAATGGTTGGCGCGGATTGCGTTGCATTGACCGTCTGGCCTTCCTGGCTGACGATGGAAAGAACGGTTCCCTCAATCGGCGCGGTGATCTGCGTATAGCCAAGATTGGCTTTGGCGGTCTCGACGGCGACCTCGGCTTCCTTGATCTGGGCCTTGATAGACTCAATCTGCGCCTGCGTGACATTCAGATCGGCGGCAGCCGTGTCGTAATCGGCCTGCGATACCGCACGTTTGGCCAGCATGGATTTCTGGCGCGTCAGCGTCTGCTGGTTCAACACCAGTGTCGCCTGCTTTTCCTTCAACTGCGCCTGCATATTGGCAAGCGACGCCTCGGAGGTTCGCAGATCGTTTTTCTGTGTCGTGGAGTCAATCTCGGCAATGAGATCATTCGCCTTGACGGTCTGTCCGAGCTTGACTTTTACCGATGTGATACGGCCCGATGCCTGCGCACCGACGGCAACCAGACGAACAGGCTTGACAGTTCCCGTGGCAAGCACCGTGACTTCTATATCACCCCGCGCCGCAGCGACGGTCATGATCGACTGCGACTGTGATCCCGATTGGCTGCGCCAGTAAAAATATCCGCATACGGCCACAGCGATGATGGCTGCGATCGTGACGACGAGACGTTTAAAGCGCATTCAGGGAACCTTGCATCTGCTCGTGGATTGAATGTGACCTCTGAAACCGGCCAGACGGGCCGCATGATCAAGTGTCGTATTCGAAAAATCCACTAAAAATCTGTAATTGCCAGCAATCTTTTCAACTCCGGCATCTGCTCAGGCTCAGTTGTGAGGCTGGAAGCAGATGCCGGAATAAGATCGCCAATCCGGGTGAAAGGCCGGATAACCGGGTTTGCGTTTAGTTGCTGGCGGCTGCCGCCACTGCTTTTCTCTTCGGAAGACGTGGACCCGTATTCACGTCCACCACTTCCGGTTTGGAAACCTCGATGGCACCGCTCCAGCCGCCGCCAAGCGCCTTGTTGAGTGCGATGTAATCGGTCGTGATCAGAACCTGGCTGGCGATCAGCGAATCTTCCGCCGAATAGAGCGAACGCTGCGCTTCCAGAAGATCTAGGAAGCTCTGCGTTCCCGACTGATAGAGCGAACGTCCAAGCGATGCCGCTTCGCGATAATGACCGGCAGAGGTTACAAGCTTGGAAGACTTGATGCGCTCCTGCGCCAGCGACACGATCGCATTTTCAACTTCTTCAAGCCCGGTCAGGATCGAAGAACGATAGGCGATGAAATACTGGTCGCGCTGTGCTTCCGCCAGTTCCACAGCCGCCTTGAGCTGACCGCCATTGAAGATCGGAACCGAGAGGGTTGGGCCAAACGACCAGCTGATCGACGAGCTTTTGCCAAGATCGCCGATCTTGGTGGCCGAAGTCGCAATATCGCCCGTGAGGCTGAGGCTCGGATAACGGGCAGCTTCCGCCTGACCAACCTTAGCCGTGTATTGCGCATATTGACGTTCGGCCAACCGCACATCCGGGCGAGACAGCAGGATATCAGCCGGAATACCGGTCGGCATCGGCAGTTTCGGCTTGGGGATCGCCTTGACCTTCTTCATGCGCTCGGCAAGCGCAGCAGGCGCACGGCCCGTCAGCACGGACAGGCGATGCACCGAAGCTGCGTAAGCGGCTTCAAGGTCTGGAATATTCGCTTCCGTTGACGCAGCCTGCCCCGATGCATTGGAAAGATCGACCGCCGAGGACGCGCCCGCCTCGAACTTGTTGCGCGTCAGTGTTGCCGTCTCGCGTTGCGAAGCGGCAGTCCGTCGGGCCAGAGCGATACGGGCCTGATAACCGCGAGCTTCGACATAGTTGGTCGTCACATCACCGATCAACGTCACGAGCGTGTTGCGCAGGTCTTCCTCGGAGGCGTCCATACCGTATTTCGCGGCTTCCACCGACCGGCGGTTGGCGCCGAACAGATCGATTTCCCAGCTTGCATCCAGTCCGCCCTGGAACTGGTTGCTGGTGCTCGCAGCGCCATCCACCGAAGAGCCGGTCCGGCTGCGAGTCGCCGAAGCAGAACCATCCAGCGATGGCAACAATGTACCGACCGACTGGCGATAGGTCGCACGCGCTTCACGCACACGGGCCTTGGCGGTCGCAACGTCCAGATTGCCCGCAACGGCTTCCTCCACGAAAGCATTGAGCAATGGATCGTTGAGCCGCTTCCACCATTCGGCCAGCTCTGCTGGCTTGGCCGGTTTCTGCTGCTTTTTGTTGCCCCAGTTCGAAGGCATATTGATCAAGGGCGACTGATAGTCCGGCCCAACCACACAACCACTGACGGTGGCGACGAGGCACAGGGTGCCCAGCACTTTCAGATAGCGGCGGACACGCTGATCCTGTCTGGTGCAGGGCTTATGGTCAAAAGTCGCTGCAACGCGGGTAAGATCATTTGTCGTCATGGTTTGATTCCGTCTGCGTCTGCGGCGACACCGGTTGAGTTTGACTTGATTTGCCCTTGAATACGCGTCGAACAGTGACGAAGAGCAGCGGAACAAGGAAGACACCTACCACGGTTGCGGCGATCATCCCACCCATAACGCCGATACCAATTGCGTTCTGTGCACCGGAACCGGCACCGCTTGCAATGGCCAGTGGCGTAACGCCCAGAATAAAGGCGAAGGATGTCATCAAGATCGGTCGCAGGCGCTGTCGCGAGGCTTCCAAAGTCGCCTCTACCAGCCCCATGCCTGCGGCCTGCCGCTCTATCGCAAATTCGACGATCAGAATGGCATTTTTGGCAGCAAGGCCGATGGTCGTCAGAAGACCGACCTTGAAATAAACGTCGTTGCTTTGGCCGAATAGCGTCGCCCCAAGCAGTGCGCCGAAGATGCCGATTGGCACCGACAGCATGACCGCAAACGGGATCGACCAGCTTTCATAGAGCGCCACGAGGCACAGGAAGACCACCAGAACCGAGATCGCATAAAGGGACGCAGCCTGATTACCGGACAGCTGCTCCTGATAGGAAAGCCCCGTCCATTCATGCGCGAAGCCGGAAGGCAACTGCTTCATCAGATTGTCGATTTCATCCATGGCGACGCCGGAGCTGACACCTTCAGCGGCGGCACCCTGAATTTCCACAGCGGACGACCCGTTATAGCGTTCCAGCCGGGGCGAACCGAATTTCCAGTAGCCGGTCGCGAAGGCCGAGAATGGCACCATGGTTCCAGCCGAATTGCGGACCTGCCATTTGGCCAGATCTTCCGGCTGCATGCGGAACGCGCTGTCACCCTGAATATAGACCGGCTTGATGCGTCCCCGGTCGATGAAATCGTTGACATAGGCGCTACCCCAGGCGGTGGAGAGCGTGCTGTTGATATCGGCCAGAGAAACGCCAAGCGCGCTCGCTTTTTCCTGATCGATATTGATGCCGAATTCCGGCGAGTCTTCCTGCCCGTTCGGGCGGGTACCGGACAAAAGACTGCTCTTGCCAGCGAGCGCCAGCAACTGATTGCGCGCCTCGATCAACTTGGCATGGCCCACGCCATTGACATCCTGCAGGAAGAAATCGAAGCCGCTCGAATTGCCCATACCCTGAATGGCAGGCGGCGCAAGCGCAAAGACCTTACCGTCGCGGATTGTCGAGAAATATTTCATGGCGCGTCCGGCAACAGCGCTTGCCGAGAGATCGGCAGTCTTGCGCGTTTCGAAATCTTTCAGGCGCACAAAGGCCAGACCGACATTCTGTCCCTGCCCGCCATAGCCGAAGCCGATGACGCTCATCACGCCTTCGACGGCATCCTTCTCCTGATTGAGATAGAAATCCGTCACCTGCTTCATGACGCGCTCGGTACGGTCCTGCGTTGCGCCCACGGGGAGCTGAACGCTGGTCATGAGCGTGCCCTGATCTTCTTCCGGCAGGAACGAGCTTGGGAGACGGTTGAACAGCCAGCCCATGGCGATGACGATCAATACGAAAATCACCAGGAAGCGCGACGAGCGTGAGAGAATCCCGCTGACGCCGCTGCGATAGGCGTTCGTCGTGCGGTCGAAACCGCGATTGAACCAGCCCGAAATTCCGCGCTGTTTCGCGTGACCATGAACCGGCTTCAAAAGCGTGGCGCATAACGCCGGTGTCAGGATGAGTGCGACCACCACGGACAGAATCATCGCCGATACGATGGTCACCGAAAACTGGCGATAGATAACGCCGACCGAGCCTCCGAAGAAGGCCATAGGGATAAACACGGCAGAGAGAACCGTTGCAATACCGACCAGTGCGCCGGTGATCTCGCCCATGGATTTGATCGTGGCTTCTCTTGGTGGAAGCCCCTCCTCCTCCATCACGCGCTCGACATTTTCCACAACGACAATCGCGTCATCCACCAGAAGACCGATGGCCAGCACCATGGCGAACATGGTCAGTGTATTGACGGAATAGCCGAAGACCGCCAGCACCCCGAATGTCCCCAGCAGAACGACCGGAACGGCGAGTGTAGGGATCAGCGTCGCGCGGATATTCTGCAGGAATACCAGCATGACGATGAAGACGAGAACAATCGCTTCAATAAGCGTCTTGATCACTTCCTCGATGGACAGGCGCACGAATGGCGTCGTGTCATAAGGATAAACGACCTCCACACCAGCCGGGAGCGTTTCCTGAAGGTTGCCGATGGCGGTCTGTACGCCTTCGGCGGTGCTGATCGCATTGGCGCCGGTGGCAAGATAAATACCGATGGCGCCCGAAGGCAGGCCGTTATAGCTGGATTGGCTCGTATAGCTTTCCGAGCCAAGCTCCACGCGGGCCACATCATTCAGCCGCACCAGCGAACCGTCGGTCGTGCTTTTCAAAATGATGTTGCGGAACTGCTCCGGCGTCTGAAGACGGCTTTGGGCCGTCACCGTCGCATTGAGCTGCTGGCCTTTTTCAGCGGGCATCGCACCGAGCTGACCCGCAGAAACCTGCGTGTTCTGCGCTTCGATGGCCGTGGTGATATCGCTCGGCATGAGCGCGTATTTCGTAAGCTTGTCCGGGTCCAGCCAGATGCGCATGGCATAGCCAGCACCGAAAATGCGTGTATCGCCAACGCCTTCGACACGCTTCAGCGTATCGTTGAGCGTGCTGTCGATATAGTCAGCGAGATCATTCGCCGTCAGCTTTCTGTCTGTCGAGACAAAGCCTATGACCATCAGAAAGCTTTCCGACGACTTGCTGACCGTGATCCCGGTGCTCTGCACGATTTCCGGCAGCTGCGACTGGACGAGCTGCAGCTTGTTCTGCACCTGCATCTGCGCCACATCAGGATCGGCAGCGCTGGTGAAGGTCAGCGTAATGGTTGCGGCCCCGGTCGAGGTCGAGTTGGCCGTCATGTAATCCAGATTATCGATACCGGTCATGCCTTGCTCGATCACCTTGGTGACCGAGTTTTCGACCGTTTCGGCATCCGCACCCGCATAGGTGGCGCTGATGCGCACCGTTGTCGGCGCAATCTGCGGATATTGCGAGATGGACAGCGAATTGAGGGCCAGCAAACCGCCAAGCATGATGACGATCGCGATAACCCAAGCGAAATTGGGTCGGTTGATGAAGAAATTCGACATGGTCTATTCCTTCACCGCCGCGCTGCTTGCCTGACCCTGAGCAAGCTGGGTGGCGGAATCTTCCGTCGCCTGAGCCTGCTTGCGCTCGCGCACTTCGCCCGTCGTATCGTCGACGGTTACATCCACTGGCTCGACATCCTGACCGGCGCGAACGAGCTGCGAGCCTTCGACAATAACCCGGTCGCCAGCGGCAACGCCGCTGATGACCAGCCAATTGTTGCCGACGCTCTGGCTGACTTCCAGAACACGTTCCTCAACCTTGTTTTCCGCATTGACGAACAGACCGGTCGGCTCGCCCTTGGCGTTGCGTGTCACACCGCGCTGCGGCACCAGGAAACTGTTGGGCGCGACGCCTTCTTCAACCAGTGCGCGAACAAACATGCCCGGCAACAGCAGGCGATCCGGATTGGGGAATGTTGCGCGCAGCGTGAAGGTGCCCGTCGTTTCACTCACGGCAGATTCCGCGAATTCCAGCTTGCCCGACAGCGGATAGATCGCACCGGTTTCGAGCTTCAGGCGAACAGTGACATTTTCACCGCTGATCTTGATACGACCGTCCTGAATTGCCTGACGCAGATTGAGCAGATTGGTGCTCGATTGCGTCACATCGACATTGATCGGGTCAAGCGTGCGGATCGTGGTCAGCGCCGTATCCTGGCTGGCTGTCACCAGCGCGCCCGGCGTCAGGGTCGACCGGTCAATGCGCCCGCCGATGGGGGCTTTGATAGACGTATAATTGAGATTGATCTGCGCTGTATCGAGCGCCGCCTTGGCAGCCGCAACATCCGCATTGGCCTGCGCCAGCGACGCGATTGCATTGTCGAGGTCCTGCTTGCTGACTGCGTTCTGCTTGATCAGGCCCTGATAGCGCGTCACCATGGATTGTGCGCTCGGCACAGTGGCTTCCGCTTTCTGGAGAGCCGCCGCCGCACTGTCATAAGCAGCCTGATAGCTGGCGGGATCGATCTGATAGAGCGCGTCGCCCTCATTGACCTCGCCGCCTTCGGTGAACAGTCTTTTCTGAATGATACCGCCAACCTGCGGCCTGACTTCAGCCACCAGCGACGCCGTCGTGCGCCCTGGCATTTCCGCATTGATGGACACCGATTGCGGCTGCAAGGTCACAACACTGACCTGCGGCTTGGGCGCACCACCGGCGGCGGCATTCTGGGATTGCTCTTGAGAACAGGCCGACACTATCAGAAGCGAGGCGGCTGCGAGCGCCATTCCGAAAGACCGCACACCTGGGAGGGAGCTGCGGGGCTTGCCATGGGAGATCAGCGGCTGAACCATACTATAGACCTTGTTTACTGAGCGATTTGGTTGCGACCGGCAGTGTCACCGTTTGTGCAATGCCGTTCGGCGTCTTGTTGGCGATATCGATGCACCCTCCCATGCGTTCGATAATCTCCTTTGCGATAGCTAGTCCAAGTCCTGCACCGGGATGCATTTTGCGGCGTCCCGCATCCACCCGGAAAAACGGCTCGAAGATGCGTCCCATCATCTCCTCCGGAATGCCCGGTCCGTCATCTTCTATAAGAACGATTGCCTTGCCGTTCTTCTCAACACTCGACACAACCGCGTGATGACCATGGGTTGCAGCATTGATCATCAGGTTGCGCAGCGCCCGTGTCAGCGCAATCGGGTTTGCCTGCACCATAATGGGCTGTGTGACTTTTGCTGTCTGCAACTCTGCCGAATAGCCAATCGCCCGCAATTCCGTGACCAGTTCGGTCACGAGGCGGTCGAGTTGCAAAATCTCCGTCGCACCATTGCTGTCCACTTCCTCGCGCACGAGGCGGATCGCGCTATCGGCAATAGAATCGAGTTCTTGCAGATCGGCCAGCCACTTTGTGCGCTCCGTCTCGTCCGTAACGAATTCGGCACGAAGCCGCATACGCGTCATGGGAGTCCGCAGGTCGTGACCGGCGGCAGCGACCAACCGCATACGGCTTTCCATCGCGGCTTTAAGCCGTGTCGAAAGCTGGTTGATAGCCTTCGCGGTGGCTCGCACCTCGCCCGATCCCGTCTCGGGTATCAGCGGCAGCACGCCATCTGGCCCGATACGCGTGACCGCGCCTTCCAGCAGGCGCAGCGGTTTGGTAATCTTGTCGGCGGCAAACAATGAAATGGCGGCACTGCCCAGAACGATCAGACAGATCCACAGTGCCAGCACCCGAGCCGCTCCATCCGGTGGGCCCATCTGCGGGATTTGCAGAATCAACCATTGCTCTTCACCAAGTTTGACAGAAACATTCTCTGTCCTCGGTGCATCCGCGCGACTGACAATCAGCGGCCAGTTTTTGCCATTCGCCGCCAATGCGCGTGAAATGAAACTTGTGCCTCTTTCATCGACGTCATTATCGACCGGCTGCTTTTGAAGCGTGAAACCGAGCTTCTCCGCCTCCTCGGGGTTCTTATCGAACAACGAAACGAGCAGGATGATCTGGCGCGCCAGCGGATCAGATGTCAGTTCGCGCGACGGCGGGCTGAGCACACGGTCTGCCGCAAAAGTCGCAAGCCCCACAACGGCGACAATGGCGCAGATCAACAACAGCGCGATTCGATTGCGCAACGTGTTCATCGCGTCACGACCGATGTCTTGACGGGCACGGTCAGCTGATAGCCGCCATTGCGAACAGTTTTAAAAATATCCCCGGCCTGGCTATCATCCAGCTTGCGGCGCAACCGGCTCATGAGAACGTCAATCGAACGGTCCAGCGGGCCACGGCCACGCCCCTGCGTGAAATCGAGCAGTTGATCGCGCGACAGCAGGCGTCCCGGACGCTCCACAAACACTTTCAACAAGTCAAATTCAGCCGCCGTCAGTTCGATCTGTGCGCCATCCTGCTTCACAACCTTGCGCAATTGCGGGTCGAGCGAGAAATCACCGAAATGAAAAATCGTCACATCGTCGCTCGTCGTTGAGGCAACATGCTGGCTGCGGCGCAGCACAGCCTTGATGCGCGCCGTCAGCTCCCGCGGATTGAACGGCTTGCCGAGATAATCATCAGCACCGATTTCCAGACCGATGATACGGTCGACATCCTCTTTCAATGCCGTCAGCAGGATGACCGGAATACTTGGCTCCCGATCCCGCAGCCGTCTGCAAATATCGAGGCCGGAACCGTCCGGCAGCATGACATCCAGCACGATCAGATTGGGGTTGGTTTCCGTGAGGCGCTTTTCGCATTCGCGCCGATCACCCGCCACAGAAACACGAAAACCCTGTTCGCTGATATAGCGAGACAGCAGTGATCGAATTTCCGGGTCGTCATCGACAATCAGTATATGCGGAGGAACACTCATTCAGACTCGTGTCGTTTAACATGCAGATATTGTTGCACGCTACTATAGCTGCTTCACGACGAGTATTTCTTATTTTTTTGTAACTGAATATTTCCAAGTGAAAGCGAGAAACATTCAGCAACAAATTTGCTGAGACCGCATGCACAGCAACACTTCGGACGTAGGCGATCAGGCCCTTTCGCTGATTACTCGCCGCAAAAGCGTGTTGGCCGTATTGATATCCCTGCTCTCAAACTCACGAAATAGTTTCTGATGCACACCATCAAGGAGCTTTTGCATGATGGAAACGACGCGGTGCCCCTCTTCGGTCAACCTGATCCTGTTCGCTCGTCTGTTGTTCTCATCCACCTCGCGACGCGCAAGCTGAAGTGCCTCCAGTGAATCGATCATCCGCACCAGCGATGCCGCCGTCAGCCCCATTTCCGTTGCGATATCAATCTGTTTGGCGCCATCCCCCACATGCGCAATCCAGAACAGGCAAGCCGCGATCCCCGAATCAAGTCCGAGATCGAGTAACGCCTCGTTTGCGAGTGATCGCCATATTTTCGCGGAAACAAGTATATTTGCCATCAAATCCCGCAACAAAGTCAATTTTTCTGCGTCAATTGCCATCGATAATACTTCTTTTCCAATTACTCGCCCCTCAAGGCACGATTAAAAGCTCACATTCTGAAATGAATGATTATACTATCAATCAAATTCAAAAAATCGCAACTTTTTGAAAAATAATGACAATTGTATAATTAGCTTACCAATTATCATTTAGATATAATTATAAAACTAGCACCAATTTAATATAAATAAAAAGTATAAATAATAATATATTGTGGTAATTGGTATCATTGCTGCAACATTTAAATAACAATTGAATGTATTACTTTTTACGTTGTTGAGGCGACGCGGTCACGGATGTATAAATGGGCCTCATAAAATTCACGCTGAATCGAGGCAACTCTTATGAAAATGAAGACCGTTCTGATCTCTTCGGCTGCGACGATGATCTCCTTTTCATCCTATGCTGCCGACGCAATCATCGCGCCAGAGCCTGAAGGTGTTGAGTATATGCGTGTTTGCGACGCCTATGGCACGGGCTATTTCTACATCCCCGGCACGGAAACCTGCCTGCGTATCCACGGCTATCTGCGTTACGATATTAAGGGCGGCGACGATGTCTACTCTGGCATTGATCGCGAAGGCTGGGACAAAACTGCCCGCTTTGCGCTTCGCACCTCGACCGGTTCGGAAACCGAATTCGGCACCTTGAAGACTTTTACTGAAACCCGCTTCAACTATTGGGCAAACAGTTCCGGCATCAGCGATGTATATGGTGATGCGGATTCGGATGTTGTCCTGCGATATGCCTTTATCGAACTCGGCGGACTGAGGGTCGGTATCGACGACTCGGAATTCCACACCTTCACCGGCTATCTCGGCGATATCATCAATGATGACGTGGTTTCACCCGGCGCTTATCGCACCGGCAAGATCTCGTACACATTTGGAGGCAGCAGCGGCTTTTCCGCAGTCATTGCCCTCGAACAGGGCGGTGACAATGACGGCGGCTATATCAACCCCGACGGTCACGATTACACCATTGACGGCTATGTACCGCATGTCGTCGGCGGATTGAAATATGCGGGCGGCTGGGGGGCAATCGCAGGTGTTGTGGCCTATGACTCAGTCATTGAAGCGTGGGCTGCCAAGGTCCGTGGCGACGTCAATCTGACCGACCGTTTTTCGCTCTGGCTGCAGGGCGCATATTCTTCGGAAGACGATCCGGATCAGATGTATGGCCAGTGGGGCGGCGACTGGGCAGTATGGGGCGGCTTGAAATTCAAGGCGACCGACAAGGTGGTTTTCAATCTGCAAGGCGCGCATGATGATTGGGGTAAGACCGCTGCTGCGGCCAATATCGCCTATCAAATCGTCCCCGGTTTCACCATCACTCCGGAAGTCAACTACACCAAATTCGGTGGCGAGTGGAAGCGCTATGAAGCTGATGTGCGCGACAATACCGTCAACGATGCCTGGGGCGGCACAGTTCGCTTTCAGCGGTCGTTTTAAAAGCAAAGCCCAATCCGGCATTGCCATTGTGATGATCTGACCTCCAGTCGAGATAACATCACAAAGGGGCAGCGACAGACGTCATGTCTGTCGCTGCTTTCTATACTGCAAGCAACGATCAGTTTGTTGCCTTATGCAGACAGTCTTCCATAGCTGGCCAGAACTTCGCGCAGCTTGTCGTGGTCGATAGCCTGAATGAGCAGACGGTCATAGGAAGTCCCGCCCATATCCTCAGCTGCAATCATCGCATTGACCACCGCTTCCTCCACGCTGTCGACTGCAGCGAGATAGAAAGGATCGAGCGGTTCGTCATTGACGACTTCCATCTGGAGGAAGGGCTCGGAACGATGTTGCATCGGGCGCTGATTGGCCGTCGAGAAGGCCAGGAAAATATCGCCTGAGTTGTTGCCGCCCGGCGTGCCGTTACGACCGATACCGATAGCGGCGCGGCGCGCCAGCCGCTGCAGCTGATGTGGCATCAAGGGCAAGTCGGTTGCCAGCACCACGATGATGGAACCGCGCTCCTGCAACTGGCTTTGCGGGGTGCCGTCGCGCATATGCTTGCCGACCGGAACACCGGCAATGGTCAACCAGTCGCGCTGGCCATGATTGGCCTGCACCAGCGCACCAATTGTGAAGCTGCGGCCACCGAACTCCACAACGCGGGATGCTGTACCCGTGCCGCCTTTGAAGCCATAGGTGACCATAGCCGTACCGCCGCCGCAATTGCCTTCCTGCACCGGGCCGGAAGCAGCGCTGTCGAGCGCCTTGCGCACATCGGTTTCCGTGACGGGAAAGCCGTTGATATCGTTCAGCGCACCATCATAGGTTTCGGCAATAACCGGCATGATCCAGAGGAAATCGTCGGTCTGGTAGGTCGAGGCATAGCGGTCCACCATCCAGCGTGTGGTGGCGTGATGGGCCATGCCGATACCATGCGTATTGGTGATGACGACGGGGCCAAGGAAATAACCGCCATCCGCGATCCAGTGCGTGCCCGTCATTTCACCATTGCCATTGAAGCGATGAATACCGGCATAGACCGGAACCGGCGTCTCCGACTGCATATGCGGTACAATTGCGGTCACGCCACTGCGCGCCGGACGCTTGCGACCTGGACGCGGCTCGTTCTCGATGATCGTCTGGAAGCCGACCCCGATGCCATCGACATCGGTGATCGCATTATTGGGGCCAGTGCGCCCGGTAAAAGGGATGCCGAGGTCGCGGCCACGCGGTTTGCGGATAGGTGTCTGTGAAGTCATGTTATTTCTTCCGAGAGCGAAGATAGAGACCGAGCGAAGCCACGACGAAAGAGAAGGTCAGCATCATGACGGCGATCGCATTGATTTCCGGTTTGATGCCGCGTCGCAGCATGGCGAAGATGAACATCGGCAGGGTCGTAACATCAACGCCTGCGATGAAATAGGTGATGACGAGGTCATCCATGGAAATGATGAAGGCAAGCAGTGCCCCACCAAGAATGCCGGGCATGAGCTGGGGCATGACGACCTTGCGGAACGTCGTCCATTCATTGGCGCCGAGATCTGCCGATGCATGTTCCAGCGTGCGGTCCATACCGGCCAGCCGGGCCGAAACCACGATGAAGACATAGGAGATCAGAAACGTGCATTGCCCGATGATGATCGTCGTCAGTCCCAGATGAATACCCGCATTGACGAAGAAGATCAAAAGCGCAATGCCCAGCACGATATCCGGCATCAGCATCGGCATGAAAAGCGTCACCTGATAGAAGCGCTTTCCCAGAAAATTGTAGCGATGCATGGCCAGCGCCAGAGCGGTTCCGAGAACGGTCGAGATGAGCGTCGTTGAAATCGCGATTTTCAGGCTATTGAACACGGCGGCCACAAGCTGGTCGGTCGATTCAATATAGAGCGCGCTTTCGGAAACGCCTGTCTTGAAGCCCAACACCTGTGCATACCAGTCGGTGGTAAAGCCGCTCCACACCATCATGTTCACCGGATTGGCGTTGAACGAATAGACGATGATGAGCGCAAGCGGGATATAGATGAAGGCGAAGAACAAGGCGACGTAGAGCAGCAATCCGCCATTGAAGAGAGTACGGGCGATTTTCATGAATATCTCCCCTTACCGCGACAGCGCTTCGGCGGCATTACGCCGGTTGGTCAAAAGCACATAGAACAACAGCAGCACCAGCATGACGGCCATCACCATCATGGCGAGCGCCGACCCGAACGGCCAGTTGCGCGCCGAGAGAAACTGCCCTTCGATGAGATTGCCGAGCATCATCACCTTGGCACCGCCGAGCACGGCAGGCACAACGAAATTTCCAAGTGATGGAATGAAGACAATCACCGAACCGGCGGCAATGCCGGGTGCGGTCAGCGGCAGGACAATCCGGAAGAATGTCCGCACCGGACCTGCCCCCAGATCAAGCGACGCCTGCACCAGACGCCAGTCCAGCTTTTCAATGCTGGCATAGACCGGCATGAACATGAATGGCAGGAACACATAGACCATGCCCAGCACGATGGCCCCGTCGGTATAGATCATATCCAATGGACGCGAAATGATGCCGAGCGACATCAGCGTTTCATTGATGAGGCCTGTCGGGCGCAGGATCATCACCCAGACGAACAGCCGCACAATCAGGCTGGCGAAGAACGGCAGGGTAATGAGAAAAATGCAGAAATTCTTCCACCGGTCGGGAAGCCTGCTGATGTAGAACGCGGCGGGATAAGCGACCAGCAAGGCGGCAATGACCGTCACGATGGCTATCCGGACTGAGCGAAAGAAAATCGATAGGTAGATGGGGTCGTATTCCTCGAATGCCGGGTCGGCAAAACCCAGAATGCGCCCGAAATTATGCGGGTAGAACTCCCATTCGACACCGCCATAAAGACCGGGCGCGAGAAAGCTCGTCACCACCATAATTCCGAGCGGTATGGCGAAGAAGACGATCAGAAACAGTGTCGCCGGTCCAAGCAGAACCGTCAGTTGCATGCGCCGCAGGGCAGCGAGATTCATCACGCACCCTCCCCTTCACACAGAAGGTGGACCGTAGCCGGATCGTAATACCAGCGCGCGGCCTGCCCCGGCTGCAGATCATTGACAGAGTTTCGATCCACCGCCGGAATCTGCGCCATCAGCTTGCGCCCGGACGCGAGACGCCCAAGCAGCTCGAAAGACGAGCCGACAAAGACGATCTGGTCGAGCGTGACATCGAGCGCGCCATGTCTTTCATTGCGCGCGACAAGCGAGAAATTTTCGGGCCGCAGAAGTGCGGTAACCTTGCCTTTGGCTTTGCCGTCACCGTCGTGATGTAACACCGTCCCATCCCCCAGCACGAAGCCCTTGGCGTCGGCTTGCCCTTCCAGCAAATTGCTGGCGCCAACGAAATTGGCGACGAATGCATTGACCGGGCGGTCGTACACAACACGCGGCGTGTCCAGCTGCTGGATGCGCCCATTGGAGAGCACCGCCACGCGATCCGACATGGTCAGCGCTTCCTGCTGGTCATGGGTGACGAAGATGAAGGTAATGCCCAATTCGTGCTGCAAGGTTTTTAGTTCGAACTGCATCGCCTCGCGCAGGTTCTTGTCGAGCGCGGATAGCGGCTCATCCAGCAGCAGAACTTTTGGCCGTGCCACAATGGCCCGGGCCAAAGCGACACGCTGCTGCTGACCACCAGAGAGCTGACGCGGCAGGCGGGCTTCCATACCGGCCAATCCCACCATCTGCAAAACAGCCCTGACGCGCTCCGTGCGCTCGGCCTTGCCGACACCCGCGACTTCGAGAGCATATCCGGCGTTCTGCCCGACGCTCATATGCGGAAACAGCGCATAGTTCTGGAAGACCGTATTGACCGGACGGCGATAAGGCGGACGGTCCGTCATGTCCACGCCGTCGATCTCGATCCGCCCGCTATCCAGTGCGGCAAATCCGCTGATTGCCTGCAACAACGTCGTCTTGCCGCAACCCGACGGGCCCAGCAATGTGATGAACTCATTCCGACCAATATCCAGATCGATACCGTCCAGTGCCTTGACCTCGCCGCCCTCCGGACTGGCAAATGTCTTGGCGGCGGACACCAGCCGCACAATCGCATCGCGCATTTTTCGTTCCCCGAAATGTTATTGAATTAACTCTTGCGTGATTTGGTTATGTTGATACCATATTCCGGTACAAGTCAACGCCTCGAAGACCCATCCTTTCCGTCATCAGCGATAAGCGGGAAAGGCTGCGGCCTTTGAGAAAAATGTGACAAACGACAAGGGGAACTACAATGACGACCTTCAAGGGTGCCGTTCAGCGCCTCGGGCTGATTGCGCTTACGGTTATGGGCATGTCTACCGGCAAAAGCTTCGCAGACGAGCTGAACATCTATAACTGGGGCGAGTATATCAATCCCGCCGTTCTTCAGAAATTTGAGGAAGAGACCAAGATCAAGGTCAATCTTTCCACCTATTCCTCCAATGAGGAAATGCTGGCCAAGATTCAGGGCGGCGCCAGCGGCTATGACATCGTGTTTCCGTCCGTGCATATGCAGGACATCATGGCCAAGCTCGATCTGCTGGCCAAGACCGACATCAACACCTATGAGGGCTTCAAGAATATCGATCCGAAGTTCCTTCGCGCCAAAAGCGACCCCAAGGGCGAATATTGCCTGCCCTATGCCTTCGGAACTGTCGGCATTCTCTATAACCGGCGTGTGCTCGGCAAGGATATAACCGGCTGGAAAGACCTGCTGGCGACGGTCAAGGAAAAGAAGCTCAAGATCACCCTTCTCGACGATATGCGCGAAGTGCTGAGTGTTGGCCTCATCCTCAACGGCAATTCCGTGAATTCGACCGACCCGGCGCAGCTTCAGAAAGCTGCCGATACGGTGATCGAGATGAAGCCTTATGTGGCCGCTTTCACCTATGATTCCCGACCGATGGTCGGCGCTGGTGACGTTGCCGCCGCGCATTTCTTCGTCGGCAGCATGATCGACGTCTTCGGCAACCCGAAAGACCTCGGCTATGTCATTCCGGAAGAAGGCGCAACCATGTATCAGGAAGATATGTGCGTTCTCAAAACGTCCCCGAACAAGGACAATGCTATCAAGTTCATGCAGTTCTACACGCGGCCTGAAATTGCAGCGCTCAATGTTGCCCAACAGACCAACGGTACGCCCAATGTGCCTGCCCGGCAGCTGACGCCAGACAACATCAAGAGCAGCACGGAAATCAACCCGACCGACGAAACGATGAAGCGGCTTCAGATCTTCGAAGATCTTGGCTCCGGCGTTCGCCAGCTCGACCGGGTCTGGACAAAGGTAAAAACGGCACAATAAGCTGTTGCATCACCTCCAGTCGCCGCTATAGCGACTGGAGCACATCCCGAAAATCTTGATACGATTTTTGGATAAGATGTGCTCAAAACAAATAGATAGAGCGGTTGGATGATTCAGTTCCAAGGGGAACCGCTGAGGTGCTTACGGGAGGGGTAAGATTTGGCTAAAGACATTCTCGTACGCCTGCAAAGCGCCGAGCTGCGTAAATCCAAGGCCGACAAGCTGATCGCCAGCTATATCGAGCGCAACATCGCTGATCTTCCATTCGAGACGGCAAAGTCCATCGCCGAACGGCTGGGTATTTCTCAAATGACCGTGGGGCGTTACCTGCGACGGCTGGGCTTCGACGGACTGGAAGAACTGAAAACGGCGCTCAGGCGCGGTCGTTCCAATCCGGCATGGCAGGTGAAGGGACCGGTCGCCCGGCTTCAGCAGGATTTCCGCGAAGGAAAACTGCTCGCCGGTCTGGTACAGGAGCAGATCGAGAATCTTGGCACCGTCTATGAGCTGACCACCAGCCCGGAATGGCAGCAGACCATCGACGCGCTGATCGACGCGCGCGAAGTCTATGTTGCCGCCTATCAGAATGTGCGCGGCATCGCGCAATATTTTGCATCGCAACTTTCCTATTCGCGCCCCGGCGTCTCCTTCGTGGATGGACTGAACGGCACCTATGCGGAACTGCTGGACGGCTCCGTCGAAAACCGCGTGCTGTTTCTGCACGATGTGCGCCGCTTTGCCTCCAAGGCGCGCCCTCTGGCGATCGAAGCGCGCCGTGTCGGCGTGAAGGTGATCCTGCTGACCGACGAGTTCTGCTCCTGGGCAAATGAAGTCGCCGACATCGCGCTCATCGTCCCCGGCTCTCACGGCCCGCTCTGGGATGGCGCGGCGACGATGACGGCGATCATGGACCTCATGCTGTCGCATATCATCATTCTGCTCGGCAGCGCTGTCGATGAACGCGTGCAACAACTGACCCGCTTGCAGGATATTTTCGGCGACTTCGAGAGTTAGGCGTTCGCCTGCTCCAAGAATTCATGCACGGATATGGTGCTGTTCCCGGTCCCGGCTGCCTGAATTGCCAGCACGGTCGCGAGTGTCATCATTCCATCGCGTGCGGACACCAAAGGCTCCGCCTCGCGACGGATGACCGACAGAAAATGGTCGAGCTGATTGACATAGGCGCGCGACCGATCCAACGAAACATGCTGGCGCAGAAGCGGGTCCTGCCAGTTGCCATCCGGATTTTCGTGCCGCCACAAATCCATACCGGGTGCCGTTAAACAGCCTTTTGTGCCGCCGAAATAGTAGGCATTCTCCGGCTGATGCGGGAAATAAAGCGCCTGCCCCGCAGCCGTGTCCCAGTTGAAAGGCGAGACCACCGTATCGCTCATCAGGAAACTGCCGAGCGCACCGTTTTCAAACCGGAGCCCAATGCTGGCCGTGTCTTCGACTTCGAACGCACGGACAGCGTTGGAAGTGAAAGCCTGTACGGAATGGATATCGCCGCAAATATATCGCAGGCAATCAATGTCATGGATCAGATTGATCAGCAGTGGTCCACCACCTGCCCGGCGACGCCATTCGGCATTGAAATAGTGCCCCGGCTTATCGGTGAGCCACATGCCATGCACGGCAACCAGCCGACCGATCATTCCCTCGGCAATCAATTGCCTGCTTTTCTGAATGTCGGGGCTGTGCCGACGTTGATGTCCGACCAGTACCGGCACATCTGAACTTTCGCTGGCCCGGACCAGCGCAACTGCGGTTTCAAGCCTGTCGGAAATCGGCTTTTCGACGAGACTGACGATGCCGCGCTCAACGCAGGCCAACGCTGCCGAAACATGCAATGCATTCGGCGAGGCGATGATGACCCCATCGGGTTTGACCTCATCCAGCATCGTTTCAAAATCGAGAAAGTGGCGAACACCGATGGCGGAAGCATAGAACACGCTTTCATCCGACACATCCGAGATCGCAACCAGTTCCGCATCTGGGTTTGCCGATATCAACGTGACATGTTCACGGCCAATCAAGCCTGCGCCAATCAGCGCGATGCGAAGTGGCGCCATCAGCACACACTCTCTCGACCAAGCAGACGTGTGATCTTCAAACCGCGCGATTTATCAAATGATCTGTCCGTCATTGTTCCTCCCCAGGATATTTCGGCAGCACTCACGATCAGGGACGATCCACAGATCATCCGAGAAAGTCTCAAACCCTGCTGCAAGTCAGGATATCACATTGTAACAGGAACGCGAGACATGTATGATAAAGTGTCGAATATCTGAGATATCTCCTAATGCGTTACGAATCTTCCAATGAGTCCATCGCTGAAAGCTGCTATCGCCGCATTCGCACCGATATTATCTTCGGGCGACTGGCGCCTGCACAACGGTTACGGCTGGAAAGCCTGAAGGATTCCTACGACACCAGCGTCAGCACACTGCGTGAAATTCTCAACCGTCTGTCGTCGGAGGGCTTTGTCGTCGCCGAGGGTCAGCGCGGTTTCGAAGTCGCCCCCATGTCGGATGCCGATCTCAAGGAAATCGCCGCATTGCGCCTGCTGCTGGAAACCCACGCGCTAGAACAGTCCTTCGCCTTCGGCGGCATGGATTGGGAGGCGCAACTGGTCTCGTCGCACTACAAGCTGGCACGGATGGAGCAGATCATGGCGTCAGGTGATGCCAGCCGAGCGGAAGAGTGGAAGCGCTATGACTGGGAGTTTCATCAGGCGCTGATTTCAGCCTGTGGTTCCCGGCTGTTAATGGAAACCCATGCCACCGTCTTCGATAAATATCTGCGCTATCAGATGGTTGCGCTGTCCTATCGTGGCGACGTCGCGGAAAAGGAACACAAGCAGTTGCTCGATGCGGCACTGGCGCGCAATGCGACCGAAGCAAAAGCCATTCTTATCAAACATATAGATGGCGGCGTCCAACATGCGCTGGCCGGGGGCACGCTGCCCTGATCGGCTGCCCTTCCCGCTATCGTTATTGAACGTGACCGCCACGCAAAAGGAAACACCATGCTGCGGGAAGACAGTGCATCCACCGAAACCGTCAGCGATGTGGTTTTCCGGCAGATCCGCAAGGACATCATTTCCGGAACATTGCCGCCACGAGCCAAGATCAAGCTTGAACAGGCGAAGGAGCGCTATTCGATCAGCGTTTCGTCACTGCGCGAAATCCTCAACCGCCTGACGACGGAAAATCTCGTCGTGGCCGAGGGGCAGCGCGGCTTCGAAGTCAGCCCCGCCTCCCGCAAGGAGCTGGAGGAACTGGCCGATCTGCGCGGAGTTCTCGAAACCCATGCCATCGCGCTTTCCTTTGCATCTGGCGACCTTGAATGGGAAGGGCGTATCGTTGCTGCCCATCATAAGCTCGCGGCGGCGGAAAGGGTTCTGCTTGCGGGCGATGCTTCGCGCACCATCGACTGGGTTCGTTACGACTGGGAATTTCATCAAGCCATTGTGTCGGCATGCGATTCGGAAACGCTGCTGACGGCGCTATCCTCGGTGTTCGACCGCTTTCTGCGCTATCACATGCTGGCACAGACATTTCGCGGACGCCCTGTTGTGGACGACCACAAATTGCTGTTTGAACTGGCCGTTGCGCGGGACGTCGAAGGCGCTCAAGCCGTCATACGCCGCCATATCCAGAGCGGCGTGGAGCATATTCTCAAAAGCGGACGTATTGCCTGATCGGTCATCTGCCCAATCACGCCCGCTCTAGCGGCGGGCGGGAAAATCCGTTTTATGTAAAATTCAAAATCTCATATGATTTGGATAAACTCGGTTGATTTGCCAAGCATCATCTGCCAAACATATAATCATACGGCCATCTGATCCACGGGAGAGGATCGATAGAGCGCCAGTTTTTGGGAGGAGGAACGAATGTTTAAGTCTATGCTGACACGTCGTCACATGATGCTGGGCGCGGCAGCGCTGGTGGCAGCCGTTGGGCTCGCCAAGCCCGCAGCCGCCATTACGCCAGAGGAAATCAAAGCGCGCGGCAAGCTCATCGTCGGCATTCAGGGCGACAACCCGCCATGGGGTTTTGTGACGAGCGCAGGCCAGCAGGATGGTCTCGACGCCGATATCGCCAATCTGTTCGGCAAAGAACTCGGCGTGCCGGTCGAATTCGTACCGCTTGAAGTGAACAACCGCATTCCCGCGCTGACCACGGGACGCGTTGACGTGCTGTTCGCGACCATGGCCATGCTGCCGGAGCGCGCCAAGGCCGTTCAGTTCAGCAAGCCTTATGTAGCGAATGCCATCGTACTGATCGGCCCGAAATCCATGTCGATCAAAACCAATGACGACATGGCCAATCTCACCATTGGCGTTGCCAAAGGCGCTGCACAGGACACGCAGGTTACCAAGAATGCGCCATCCAGCGCCACCATCCGTCGTTATGACGGCGATGCGCCGAGCGTACAGGCTCTGGCGTCCGGTCAGGTGCAGGCGCTTGGCGGCAACATCTTCTATATGGACCGCGTCGAAAAGGCCCGTCCGGGTGAGTTCGAAAACAAGCTGGAATTCCAGAAGCTCTATAACGGCGCTTGCACGCGTCTGGGCGAAAAGGAACTCAACGCTTCGATCAACACCTTCATCGACAAGATCAAGGACAATGGCGAGCTGAAGAAAATCTACGATAAGTGGATGAAAGTGCCTGTTCCGGAATTCCCGGAAAAGCTTGAAGGCGTTTCCTTCACGGCGAACTGATAATTCAGCGATCCTGATTGCAGACGCTGGCTAACAGCATTTTCGGCAAAAGCGCGAAGTCGCTTTGCGTTCAAGTGCATAAAACGAGAATTGGGGAGGCTCCGGGGGGCGCTTTTCCGATTAACAAACGCCAGCGTCTGCAACCGTTTCCTCATGTCGTAAAACGGCCCACCCGCCGTTTCGGGAAGCACCATGTCCAGAACCATCTTTATTTTGAACGGCCCCAATCTCAATCTGCTCGGCGAGCGCGAGCCGACAGTCTATGGCACCACGACGCTTGCCGATATTCGCGACCGCGCGACGCAAGTGGCCGAGACACTTGGTTTTACGGTGGATTTTCGCCAGACCAATTTTGAGGGAGAACTGGTGGAAAGCGTGCATCAGGCGCGCAAGCAAGCTTGCGGTATCATCGTCAATCCGGCGGGCTATACATTTACTTCAGTCGCCTTGCTTGACGCCTTGAAGATGTTCGACGGCCCGAAGATCGAGTTGCATATTTCGAACGTCCATGCCCGCGAGAGCATCTACCACAATTCACTTATTTCACGCGTCGCAACCGGCATCCTGATTGGCTTCGGCGCAAATGGTTATGAGCTGGCCGTGCAAGCCATGGCAAAGATGGTCGACAAAGACTGACCGACAGACATCTGGCCGCATCGGTCAATTGGAGCAAAGAGAACAACGGCGACCAGAAAGACGACGTCGCCCAAGGCTCAAGGCCTGTTGTTCAAGAGCAAACAGACAGAGCGAACGATGAATTATACTCTGGATTTCACGCCGGTCATCGATGGCCTCCCCAACCTGCTGCTTGCCTGTTTGGGAACCTTTACCATGGCCATATTCGGCATGTTGCTGGCAATCGTCATCGGCATTGGCGGTGTACTGCTGCGCGGCTCACGCTTCTGGTTTCTGCGCTGGCTGGTCATCGGCTTTGTCGAACTCATCCGCAACACGCCATTTCTCGTCCAGATCTTCTTCATCTATTTCGCATTGCCGCTTGCCGGTGTCCGGCTCGACCCGACGCCAACCGCTATCATCGCGCTGGGCATCAATGGCGGAGCCTATGCCATCGAGATCATTCGCGGCGGCGTTCAATCCATTCCAAAGGGCCAGATCGAGGCTGGCATCGCGCTTGGCCTGCATAAGGCACAGGTCTTCCGGCTGATCGTGCTGAAACCGGCCTTGCGGGCGATTTTCCCGTCGCTGACAAGCCAGTTCATCCTGTTGACGCTGACAACCAGCATTGCCTCGGCAATCTCGGCCTATGAACTGACTTCAGTTGCCCAGCGCATCGAATCCGACAGCTTCCGCAGCTTCGAGGTCTATTTTACCGTCACGGCGTTCTATCTGGTGATTTCCTGGGTCATGATGCGCCTCTTCTCCTTCATCTCGGCGCGCTATTTCGCCTATCCGGTCAAGTAGGAGTTTTCCCATGGGTCACGATGAATTTGTCTTCCTGCTGATCGGATTGAAGTGGACGGTAGTGCTCTCGGCTGTTGGCTTTGTCTGCGGTTGCACCGCAGGTCTCGGCATTGCCTTGCTGCGCACTTCGGGCATTCCAGCACTGGAACGGATGACGGCAACCTATATCGCGGTCTTTCAGGGAACACCGCTTTTGATGCAGCTCTTTGTGGTCTATTACGGCCTTGCGCTCATCGGGCTGAAACTCGATGCATGGCTTGCCGTTGCGATTGGCCTGACACTGCATGCCAGCGCCTATCTGGGCGAAATCTGGCGCGGGTCCATTGAAGCGGTGCCCAAGGGCCAGACAGAAGCTGCGAAAGCGCTCAGCCTTCGCTATTTCTGGCGCATGAAGGACGTGATCCTGCCGCAGGCGATCCGCATTTCGCTGCCTGCCACCATCGGCTTTCTGGTGCAGCTGATCAAGGGAACCTCGCTTGCCTCCATCGTCGGCTTTACCGAGCTGACACGGGCCGGAAACATCATTTCGAACCAGATTTTCGAACCGCTCACCGTCTTCGGCATTGTTGGCGCGCTCTATTTCCTGATGTGCTGCCCGCTGACAATCTTCGGTGCGCATCTTGAACGCAAATTTGCCGCGTCGAGCCGCTGACCACCACGACACTGCCCGGAGTGACCCGATGATCCACCAGCCCTCTGCCGAGAACTCCGATGCGATGATCCGCTTGCAGAATGTCGAAAAATGGTACGGCAATTTTCAAGCCTTGCACGACATCAATCTGGATGTACGCAAGGGAGAAAAGATCGTTCTTTGCGGACCGTCCGGCAGCGGAAAATCGACGCTCATTCGGTGCATCAATCATCTGGAAACCTACCAGAAGGGCGAAATCCATGTCGGCGGCATTCTGCTCGGCCATGCGGGCAAATCCATCGATGCGGTGCGTCGTGAGGTTGGCATGGTGTTCCAGCAGTTCAATCTCTTCCCGCATCTCACCGTGCTGCAAAACTGTATGCTCGCGCCGATGCGCTCGCTTAAGACCAGCAAGGCAGACGCGGAAAAGAGCGCTAAAACGCTTTTGAACCGCGTGAAAATTCTGGAGCAGGCCGACAAATTTCCGTCGCAGCTTTCAGGCGGTCAGCAGCAGCGCGTCGCCATCGCCCGCGCGCTGTGCATGAAGCCGAAGGTCATGCTCTTCGACGAACCGACCTCCGCGCTCGACCCGGAGATGGTCAAGGAAGTGCTCGACACCATGGTCAGCCTTGCGGACGAAGGCATGACGATGATCTGCGTTACCCATGAAATGGGCTTTGCACGGCAGGTGGCCGACCGCGTGATCTTCATGGCGGAAGGCGCGATTATCGAACAGGCTTCTCCGGACGAATTCTTCGCCAATCCGAAACAGGAACGCACGCGCAAATTTCTGGGCGAGCTATTGCATCACTAACAGTATCAAAGCGACGTTCCGCCTGTGCCGGCACCGGAGACTGAGCGGGACAGCGAAGCGCCGGAAACGTCGCGCAATATCTGGATGAGCATTTGCAGCGATCCCGAACTGACCGTGTCCGTCCGCATTGTCAGGCCCACCGGGCCGACAGTTTCGCTGGTATCGATCGGCAACATGACCAGTTTGCCTTCGGCCACATCGCGCGCGACGACACCTTCGGAAATGATCCAGATCGCGTCGCTGTCACGAACAAAAGCGCGCCCGAAAGCATCCGAAACAGTTTCCACCTGAATGGGCAGCGCGCCGATGCCGTTGGCGATCAGCAGTCGTTCCACAAAGGGGCGGATGATCGAATTCTGCGTCGGCATCAGCACCGGATAATCCGCCAGATGATCGAAGACAGGTCGCCCGTCAGTGAGCGGATGCCCTGCCCGGACCAGAAACCGCACTTGTTCGGAATAAAGATGCTCGAAGGAAAAGCCGGTCATCTTTTCCGGCGCGGCCAGACGCCCGACAACCAGATCGAGATCGCCAACGCGCAATTGCTCCAGCAGAACCGCATTCTCGCCCGTGACGATCTTCACACGACTGCCCGCCTTTTCCGCCAGAAACAGGCTCATGGCTTTTGGCATGATGCGCGTGGAAACGGTCGGCAGAGCGCCGATACGGATCGGCGGGCCGGAACCGTCCAGCTCGTGCGAGACGGAATCGAGCCCCTGCCGCAAGGCCGTCAACGCCGTTCCCGCATGGCGCAGAAACACCTCCCCGAAACGCGTCAGGCGAATACCGCGACCGTCACGCTCCAGAACCGGAACGCCCAGCACATCCTCCAGCTCACGGATTGTTTTGGTGACGGCGGGCTGGCTGATATTCAAAATCTCAGACGCCTTGACCACGCTCTTCTGCCGCGCCACTTCAACGAAGGTGTGCAGATGGCGAAACTTGATCCTGTTCCCGATCACGTGATTAGATAACCTATAAGTTATGATTTCGACTGATAATATCATTTTACTTAACCAATTGGAAAGCGCAACAGTGCTGATCAAGAGGAGAAAGCCGTGCAATTCGCCAACGTAAATGACGTCGTGCTTCACTATGATTTGCAGTGGAGCGGGGATGAAAAGCCTGTTCTGGTTTTCATCAATTCGCTGGGAACCGACATGCGCATCTGGGATGATGTTCGGGCAAAGCTCGGCAACGACATCCCGACGCTGGTTTATGACAAGCGCGGACACGGCCTTTCCGATATCGGCAACACCCCCTACTCCATCGCGCTTCTGGCGCAGGACCTGATCGCGCTTCTCGAAAAGCTGTCGATCCGCCGCGTGGTGTTGTGCGGCCTTTCGGTCGGCGGTCTGATTGCGCAGGGTGTCTATGCCGCCCGCCCCGATCTCGTCGCGGGCATGATCCTGTCCAACACCGCACACAAGATTGGCACTGCGGACATGTGGAACGCCCGCATCGACGCAATTTTGCAGAACGGTCTGGCAAGCATTCTGGACGGCACCATGCCGCGCTGGTTCACCGACGATTTCCGCAAGCCGGACAATGATGCCTTCCGCGCCTATTGCAACATGTTCGCGCGCCAGCCGCTCGATGGCTATGCGGCCACCTGCGCGGCCCTGCGCGATGCCGATTTCACGGATGCAGCGAAGGCGATTTCCGTGCCTGTGCTATGTGTCGTCGGCGATCGGGATGGCGCAACGCCGCCTGCGCTCGTCAAGGAACTGGCAAGCCTCGTGCCCAGCGCGACTTTCGCTGAAATCGCGCATAGCGGCCATATACCCTGCGTGGAACAACCGGACGCCTATGTCTCGCTGTTGCGCGATTTTCTTTCAACCCGCCTTTCAAATTAAGCTTCCAGGGAGAATAACCATGGGTGACACTGCCGAGCGCTCCGAGCGTTACAAGCTTGGAATGAGCGTCCGTCGCTCGGTTCTTGGCGATGCGCATGTGGACCGGGCATCGAATGGTGCCACGGGTCTTGATGCACCGTTCCAGGAGCTTATCACCGAGACGGCATGGGGAACGGTCTGGTCGCGTCCGCAGTGGACCAAGCGCGAGCGTTCCATGGTAACGATTGCGCTTCTGGCCGCACTTGGCCAGGACGATGAAGTTGCAATGCATATCCGCGCCACGAAGAATACCGGCGCAACCAAGGAAGACATCTGCGAAGCTCTGCTGCATGTTGCGATTTATGCGGGCGTGCCCGCATCGAACCACGCGTTCAAGATCGCCAAACAGACCTACGCACAGATGGAAGCGGAGGAAGCCGAGAAATGAAAAACACACCGCCGGAAACGAGCCCCTTTTTCGCTCGCGATCTGACCATGCATCCACCGGCCTATACGCCGTGGTACAAAACATCCGTTCTGCGTTCGCCCACCCGCGCGCTGCTGTCGCTGGAAGGCACCAAGAGCGAGATTACCGGCCCGGTTTTCGGGCATGGCATGCTGAACGAACTCGATAACGACCTGATCCGCAATTATGCGCGCCCCGGCGAAATGCCGGTCGGCCCGCGCATTCTGGTGCATGGTCGCGTGCTGGACGAAAGCAATCGCCCGATTCCGGGTGCGCTGCTCGAATTCTGGCAGGCCAATGCCGGTGGTCGCTACCGCCACAAGAAAGAAACCTATCTCGCCGCCATCGATCCGAATTTCGGCGGTGTTGGCCGTACCATCACCGATGAGAACGGCTATTACTGGTTCAAGACGATCCAGCCGGGCGCTTATCCGTGGCCGAACGGCGTCAACGATTGGCGCCCGGCCCATATCCACTTCTCGATCTTCGGACATGGTTTCGCGCAGCGTCTGATCACCCAGATGTATTTCGAAGGCGATCCGCTGATCTGGCGCTGCCCGATCGTGAAGACGGTCCCTGACAGAAGCGCTGTCGAGCGCCTCATCGCACCGCTCGACATGAATGCGACCCTGCCAATGGATATGCTGGCCTACAAATTTGACATTGTGTTGCGCGGACGCCGCTCAACCTTCTTTGAAAACCGTCCGGAGGGCAACTGATATGGTACAGCCACTGGGTTATCTCAAGGAAAGCGCATCCCAGACCGCGGGCCCTTACGTCCATATCGGATTGACGCCGAATTTCGTCGGCATCCATGGCGTCTTCGCGGAAGATCTCGGAACGAGCCCGCTAACCAACGACAAGACGCTGGGCGAGCGCGTGACCATCAAGGGTCGCGTTCTTGACGGCATAGGTGCGCCGCTGCGCGATGCGCTGGTGGAAATCTGGCAGGCCGATGCCACGGGACTGTACAACAGCCCTTCGGAAACCGGCGGCAAGGCCGATCCCAATTTCCGTGGATGGGGCCGCTGCCCAACCCATATGGAAACCGGCGAATTCACCTTCGAGACGATCAAGCCCGGTCGCGTTCCCTTCCGGGACGGACGCCTGATGGCCCCGCATATCCTTTTCTGGATCGTCGCGCGCGGCATCAATCTCGGCCTGCACACACGCATGTATTTCTCCGACGAGGCCGACGCCAATGCGGAAGATCCGGTGTTGGCGCGCGTCGAGCACCGCATGCGCGTCCCGACCTTGATCGGCCAGCGCGAAGGTGACATCTATACTTTCGACATCCACTTGCAGGGCGAAAAAGAAACCGTCTTTTTCGATATTTGACGCATGAGCATTTCGGTATTCGAACATCCGTTTCTGGCGGGACTTTTTGGCGATGACGAAGAGATTTTAAGTCTCTTCACCGCGGCTGCGGATATTGCCGGAATGGTCCGCTTCGAAGTGGCGCTATCGGATGCCCAGGCTTCGCTGGGGATTATCCCCAATGAAGCCGCCAATGCGATCAGGCTTGCAGCGGAGACTTTTGAACCGGACCTGTCCGTTCTTGAAAGCGGGACCGCACGGGATGGCGTCATCATCCCGGCACTCGTCAAGGAACTGCGTCAGGCGACCGGTCCGGAATTCGCGGCCCAACTGCATTTTGGTGCGACCAGCCAGGACGTTATCGATACGAGCCTGATGCTGCGGCTGCGTGAGGCAAACGCCATTTTACGCGGTCGGCTGCAACATTTGTCCGACCGCTTCAAATGGCTTGATGCGACCTTCGGCAAAAATGGCCTGACGGCCTATACCCGTATGCAGGCCGCCATACCCGTCACGGTTTCAGACCGCATCACGAGCTGGCGGGCGCCAATCGCCGATTATGAGCAGAAGCTCGCCGCTCTCGCCTTCCCGCTGCAATTCGGCGGAGCTGCCGGAACGCTGGAAAAATTCGGCGAAAAAGGCCCTGCACTGCGCGCCCTTCTCGCAGAAAAACTTGGCCTTCGCGACCGACCGCAATGGCAAAGCCAGCGCGCATTTATCGCCGAGTTTGGCAGTCTTCTGTCGCTGATCACTGGCACGCTTGGCAAATTCGGACAGGACATCGCGCTGATGGCCGAGCTTGGGGCAGAGCTTTCCCTGTCGGGCGGTGGCGGCTCATCCGCCATGCCGCATAAACAAAACCCGGTGGGTGCTGAAGTGCTGGTCAGCCTTGCCCGTTTCAACGCGGTTCAGGTTTCGGGCCTTCACCAGTCCATGGTGCATGAGCAGGAACGCTCGGGCGCGGCATGGATGCTGGAATGGATGATCCTGCCCCAGATCGTGACCGCCACCGGCAGCGCGCTCAATCTGGCCTCGGCGCTCGTGGACAAGATCGTGCGCATCGGTATCGAGTAAACACCTCCTCTTCGCATCAAAATTCGACCCTATCGCCGTCTGAATACGGAACCATTTGTGTTTTCAGGCGTTTAGATGCGTTGTTCCATACGGAGGGTTGCACATGAACATATTGAAAAAGGCATGCGCGGGGACCTTGGCGCTGGTCTTTGGTATCACATCTATCGTTCCGAGCATGGCTGCGCCGATGAACCTTGAGCGTCCTGCGCTTAATCAGAATGTCGAACAGGTTCGCGATGATCGCCGTCCGCCGCGGGGCCATGCCCAGCGTCATAAACGTCCGCCGAGCAATGCCCACAGGCCAGGCCGCCCGCCGCATCACGCCAACAGGCCGGGCCGTCCGCCACACAGCAGCCACCGGCCTTCGAACCGCCCCGGCTACTGGCACGGTCATCATGGCTCGCGCTACTATCGTAACGGTTATCGCCGCCACAGCGACGGCTGGTGGTATCCACTGGCAGCCTTCACCGCCGGTGCGATTGTCGGTGGCGCGCTGAACCAGCCGCGTGTTGTGCACACCAACAACCACGTGCGGTGGTGCCAGAACCGTTATCGCACCTATCGCGTTTCGGATAACACCTTCCAGCCGAACAGCGGCCCACGCAGACAATGCGTTTCGCCCTATCGGTAAGCGAACGATCAATGAACAGAAAGCGCCCTGCGGGGCGCTTTTTATTGCCTGGCGATATGCTGAAGGCGTTGTGGCAACAGTGATCGCAAAGCAACCTGTCGGCACATCTTTCTTCTGGACGCTTTGTTCAAACAGGAATAAGCAATCTCGACGTCCGTCCTGCCCACAATTGAGAATTTCTACAATTCGATTGCTTTGCGACATGACAGACGGTTTTGGAACATGCGTAGCAGAAAAAATGTGCTGAATTCGCTCTGCAACGCCGGTTCATCTTTCGCATGTCGGACCTTATCGCGTGCCCGCAGCATCCATTGTGCAGGCGGCTTTAGGCGTTCGACACAAGACCGAGTTTGACCCCGAGTTTGACATGTCGCAGACGACCGCCCCAGAGAGCCCCGTAACGAGCCCAACCCCTTCCAACGCTCAGTCGTTTGGTCAGCGCTGGGCCATGCCAATTCTGGTGGCCGGTGGCTTTGCCATCGCCAGTTCGCCGATTTTCGTTCGCCTCTCGGAAGTTGGCCCGCTTGCCACCGGATTCTGGCGCGTGGCGCTGGCGGTCATCCCGCTCATGCTGATGAGCGGACGTGAGCGCGGTGACATCAAGGACAATGCGCGCCTCACCCTCACGGACTGTCTGCTGCTTACTGTGCCTGGCCTGTTCATCGCTGCCGATCTCGGCGCGTGGCATTTGTCGCTGCATTACACATCGGTCGCCAATGCGACGCTTCTCGCCAATATGGCCCCGATCTTCGTAACGCTTGCGGCATGGCTGCTCTATAAGGCACATGTCAGCCAGTCGTTCATCATCGGGCTGGTCGTTGCTGTTCTCGGCGTGGTCGTGCTGAAAGGCGGCCCCGGCGAACTCCTGCATTCGCAATCATCCGGCGATGCGCTCGCGCTGCTCGCGGCGGTCTTCTATGCCGGATACATTCTATCGGTCGGGCGCTTGCGCAACCGCTTTTCGACCATGCGTATCATGCTTTGGAGCAGTGCCATTGCAGCAATCGTATCGCTGCCGGTCGCCTATTTTGCGGAAGGGCAGATCATGCCCACCACGCTCTATGGCTGGCTTGTGCTGGCGGGCCTTGCATGGCTCACCCATGCCGCCGGACAAAGCATGATCGCCTATGCTCTGGCCTTTCTGCCCGCTTCCTTTTCGTCGCTCACCTTGCTGCTTCAGCCGGTGGTGGCGGCGTTCCTCGCCTGGACTATTCTGTCCGAGCCGCTCGGCATGATGCAGGGGCTTGGCGGCGCGATTGTCATTGCCGGTATTCTCATCGCCCGCAGGGGATAAAAAAAGCCCCGCAAGAGCGGGGCTTTTCCATCTCTAGACTTACCGATTATTCGGCAAGCCATTCCTTGATGCGGTCCGGGTGGTCGGCGATATATTTATCGACGGCCTTCTCGTAAGACGTCTGCTGCGCATCGAACATTGCCGATTCAAGTTCGTTGATCGGAATGTCGATCTTGGTCAGCAGCGCCGCGACCTTCGGGTTTTCTTCCTTGAAGCCCTTGCGGACAATGGCGTCCACATGCTCTGCACCGCCCAGCGCGCCTTCAGGATCGGCAATATAGCGCAGCTTGTACTTGCCGAACATCCAGTGCGGGCTCCACGACGTTGCCACAAACCAGCCGTCCGAACGGGTTGCACGGTCAACCGTCGTCAACATGGCCGCTTCACTCGAAATATTGAGCTTGTAATCGAGCCCGTATTTCTTGATCGCTTCCTGCGACAGACGTGTCAGACCGGCGCCCGGATCGATACCCTGAATTTCGCCCTTCAGCTTTTCCTTCACTTCAGGCTTCTTCAGATCGGCAATAGAGCTGATCTCGCTTTCCGGGATGTAATCGGGAACGATCCAGCCAAGCTTTGCACCTTCATAGAGCGGTCCGAGATTTTCGACCTTGCCCTCGATGCGCTTGTAATAATCAGCGTGGGTTTCCGGCAACCAGGCCATCAGCATGGCATCGATATCGCCTCGGCTCACGCCCTGATAAAGCGGTGCAACATCGGTCTGCACCAGCTCGACCTTCTGGCCGAGATTGTCTTCGATCAGCTTCTTGGTCAGCTTGGTGACGAACTCGGCATCGGACCACGGGGCCCAGCCGATCTTTACCGTCTTACCGTCCTGCGCAAAGGCCGCGCCCATTGTCATGGTACCCGCCACCACTGCAGCCAGACCGAAACCTGCAAGTTTCTTCAACATGCCTACTCCTTTTCGATTGGATTCAGTTCCCGTTTTATTATTCTTTGGAGCGCATTTTTGCCCGAAAACCGGTTCCCACTTTTCGGAATGCGCTGCCGTTATTTTATTGTTCTGTCTCATGCTTCCTGCTTGCGAAAGGATGAGGCAGACTGTGTGTCTGCCGCCTTTCTCATTGATGCCAGCCTCTTGAAGAAGCCAGTGCCATTTCCCTTGCCGAAGCTCTGGGTGATGCGGTCGAGAATGACCGCCAGAATGACCACGGCCAGACCGCCTTCGAAACCAAGACCCACATTGAGGCGCTGGATACCGGTCAGGACCGTATTGCCAAGACCGCCGGCACCGATCATCGACGCGATGACCACCATCGACAGGGACAGCATGATTGTCTGGTTCACACCGGCCATGATCGACGGCATGGCGTTCGGCAGCTGCACCTTGAACAGAAGCTGTCGCGACGTACAGCCGAAGGCCAGACCCGCTTCGACGAATTCCGCGTGGACCTGACGAATGCCGAGATTGGTCAGGCGCACCACTGGCGGCATGGCAAAGATCACCGTTGCAATCGTGCCGGGTACAGCGCCAAGACCGAAAAACATCGCCGCCGGAATAAGATAGACGAAGGCTGGCATTGTCTGCATCAGGTCGAGCACCGGGCGCACGATCGACGCCACCATGTCGCTGCGCGCCATGGCGATACCCAGCGGGATGCCGATCACCATCGCAATAACGGTCGATGCCAGCACCAGCGACAGGCTTTCCATTGTGCCACTCCACAATTCCATGTGGATGATGAGCGCCAATGCGAGAATGGTGAAAATCGCGAACTTCCAGCCAACGCGCCACAGCGCGAGCAAAGTGAGGATGGCCACACCGGCGACAGGTGGGATTGCGATGAGAGCGTTTTGAATGCCATCGGTCACAAAACCGATGGCCGCTGCGATTATATCGAGTGCAGGCGTGAAATGGTCGAGAATGTAATTGACCACCACATCAGCCGCACCACCAACACTGAAATTCAAATCCATGTTTTACCGTCCATTTCCGTATTTCTGGACTGGGTGGGAAGCATTTCCAGCAAAAGTGCGAAGCGATTTTGCGTCCGGAAATGCGTCAATAAATGCATGCGAGAAAAATCTGGAGGCGGGCAATCAGCCCGCACGACCCAAAGTTTCAAGCAATGACGATTTGCTGATCGCGCCAACATAGCGGTTCTGCCGGTCGGTGACGGGCATCGGCCAGGGGCTGGCTGCAACCTGCGTCAGCAGACCGGACAACGGCGCTTCCGCCTCGATGGCGGCCACATCGTCAAGTCGCGTTCCGGCTTCGGCGACAGCGCCTTTGGCGAGCGCATCCCGGCTGACAAGGCCACGATAGGTGCGGTCGGCATCGACCAGCACGCCAAACACCTTGCCGCTGGCATCAAAACGCTCCAACGCAGTTGCAAGCTGGTCCGGTTCGAACACGATCAGTTCATCCTCACGGGCGACATCAGCGGCCTTGAAGACACGCGACACATCCACATTGCGGAAGAAGGACCGGACATAATCGTTGGCAGGCTCCGAGACGATCTCGTTCGGTGTGCCGACCTGTACGACCTTGCCGTGCTGCATGATGCAGATACGGTCGCCAATGCGCATCGCTTCATCAAGGTCATGGCTGACGAAGATGATGGTGCGGCTGTGCTGGGCCTGAAGGCGCTTCAACTCGTCCTGCATTTCCGTGCGGATCAGCGGATCGAGTGCGGAAAACGCTTCATCCATCAGCAGGATGGTCGGCTCGCTGGCCAAAGCCCGCGCCAGACCGACGCGCTGCTTCATGCCGCCAGAAAGCTGGTCCGGCATGCTGTTGGCATAAGGTTCAAGACCGACGGCGGCGAGCGCGCTCAGCGCCTTTGCGTGACGCTCGGCTTCACCCATTCCGGCCACTTCAAGGCCGAAGGCGGCGTTGTTCAGCACCGAACGATTGGGCAACAGTGCGAATGACTGGAAAACCATGCTCATGTCGCGGCGGCGAAGGTCGATCAGCTCGCGCTTCGTCATTTTGACGATATCGCGGCCTTCAACTTCGATGGAACCAGCGGTCGGTTCGATCAGCCGATTGAGCAGGCGCAGGAGGGTCGACTTGCCCGAACCGGACAGACCCATGATGACGAATACTTCGCCTTCATAAATATCAAAACTAGCATCGTCGACGCCAATGGTGGCCCCGAGATCGCTGTAAATCTGCGCTTTTGACTTGCCCGCGCGCAACGCTTCCATTGCACGCTCCGGGTCGTCGCCGAAGACTTTAAACACGCCATTCAAGCTTATCTTTGTCTTAGCCGGCGACTTCATACTTTCATCCTTGTATAAAATACCATGCATTAAGTTTAACCCCGCTGTGCTGGCGGACTTAATCTCCTTTTCAAGATTGATAAAACTTCATTCCAGCGCAAATTGCGCACACACGATCTGCGTTCCGCGAACGAAACGCATGGAATGATTAGCGAAAGATTGCCTGATTCTATATAGGTCATTTCCCGACATGTCCACCCACAGCCGTGAATTCATCCAAGCGCACCCATCCCCTTTAGTGATTTTTTGAAAGGTTGCGCGACGAAATATGCAGGCTGGCCGGGGCATTTTTAAGTAGGTCGAAGTCGGCCAGCATGAGGACAATAGTAGTCCTCCGCCACTCAATTGCACGAACGGCCTGCGACAAATATGCCATCAGCTGCGACATCGGCCCGATGACTATAGATTGAAGACGAAATAGCTATAATTTGAGAAAAACAGTATGATTATACTATGGATCGACATGTATTCGTCTATACATGAAAATAGGCGCAAACCGGCCTCATTTGCGCCCAAAAACACCTGAATCCGCTATTTTTTAGCGATATCTCATATAACCGACGAAGCCCGTAATTTTCCAACGCGTGCCATCGCGACGGCAGAAATAAAGCGTCTGCCAGTTGAGGCGATCGACCGAGCCATCTTTTTTTGCGATGGTGCCGTAAAATTTTTTCCGCGCAACTGCGACATCGCCCGTAATGTCGATAACGCTGAGATCGGTAGCGCGGAAAATGCCCTCTGAAAGAGATTCGGCAAATTCCGTCGCAGCACTCTCCGCCGCCTGTCGCAGCCACTCGTCGCGATAGGCCGCCAATGTCGGAAATCCGGCATCCCATTTATCGGGATCGGCTTCATGATGCGCATGAATGCCAAGAAAGCGGATTTCGTCGAAATCATCGGCCACCAGCGCCCAGTCCTGATTGACGAAAGCATCGATATCACGCCGCACCAGCATGTCCCAGATCTGTGCGCGATCCTGATCACCATCGAACGGATTGATCGTTCCCGTCATCTTCATCCCCTTGCTTGTCGCGGCTCTCTGTGCCTCGGCTATATGCATTACAATGATCTCAGTCGCCCAGCGGCAGACGCGGATCGTCGATTTTGAGCGTGTTCAGGCTATGTTTGATCCGGCGCAGGTTTTCCAGCACCTTCAGCCCGCGCGCCTCGGCTGTCGCTGTGGCGATCATGTCGAGAATGGCAAGCAGCGCAAAGCGCGAGGACGTCGGCTTGTAAATATTCCCGTCCTCATCAGCCTGAAACGGAATGATCCTGTCCGCCGCCCGGGCAAGATCGGAATCAGCCGCTGTAATGGCAATCGTCACGGCCCCATATTGCTTCGCCACCAGCACCGCCTCCACCACGGAGCGCGCAAAGCCCGAAACCGAAAACGCGATCACCGTCGTTTCGGGCGTAGTGACCGCGGCATACATGGGCTGCAACTGGCCATCCACCTGCGCGCTGACCGGAATGCCGAGACGAAACAGCCGGTTCTGCATTTCGGTCGCCAGCATGGAGGAGATACCGCCCGACCCCAGACACAGAACAGGACCACCAGCAGCCAATCGCTCGGCTGTTTTCATCACCCCGGCCATATCCAGCCCATCGCTCGCGCGCTGGATCGCGGCGATCGCAGCATCCGTTACCGCTGTCGCAATGCGGCTCTCGCCGATGTCGCGAGCGGGGAGTTCAGCGGTCAGGTATTGGCCGCCAATGGCCAGTGCCTGTGCCAGAAAGAACTTGAACTCACGCACCCCATCGCAACCGAGCGCACGACAAAAGCGCGTCACCGTCGGTTCGCTCACACTGGCCCGCGCGGCAATGTCGGAGATCGCGGCTTTTGACGCATAATCCGGATCGGCCAGCACCAGCGCAGCCAGTTTGCGGTCGGATTTTGATCCGTCCTGCGCCACGACATGCAACCGCGTTATGATATCGGCAACCTTGCTCATGACAATCAGCGCGGCAAGCCGCTGCCCTTTCCCATCGGCCTAGTTCCCTCCGAGAATATCGTCGATGAAAGGCCTGCTGCCAGCAGTCAACCCGGCATCGACCGGCAGGATCGCACCTGTAATCCCCGATGCGCGATCAGAGGCCAGAAAGGCCACCGCCTCCGCAACCTCACGCGTATCAACGATGCGCCCCAGCGGATAAAGGCGCTTCAAGCGCTCCAGCACGGCAGGGTTCTGCGCAATGCGGTGATCCCAGGCAGGTGTGCGGATTGATCCCGGACACACGACATTGGCGCGCACGCCCTTTTGTCCGAACTCGACTGCAATGGCCTTGGCGAAAGCGTTGATCCCGGCCTTCGCGGCTGCATAGGCCGGGTTGCCGAAATGCAGGACGGCATTGACGGAAGAGATAAACACGAAGACGCCCCGCCCGCGTGCCGCCATAGCCTGCGCCATGACGTTGGAAAAGCCCGCCACGGCTGTCAGATTGAGGTCGATTTCCGCTTCGATCTTGCTCTGGACAAGACCGTCGAATGTTTCCGCGCGCGTCCAGCCCGCATTGTTGATGACGATATCCGGCAGACCGTCCGCAGCAATGATTTGCGCTGCCGCTGGCTCCAGCATGCTGCGGTCCAGCAGATCAAAGGCATGGCGGCTATGAAGCTCTTCCGCCGTCAAATGGTCCAACGTCGTATCGCAGCCGATGACACGCGCGCCATGCGCTGCAAACAGCTTCACAAGCGCACTACCGACGCCACCGCCTGCGCCGGTGATCAGAACCGATTTTCCTGCAAATTCGCCCGCATGCGCCATGCCATTCCCCGTCGTGATGACGGCTTTTAACTGGTTTGCCGCCTTGATGTTTGCAGCAGCGTAAGAGCGAGAATGTAAGTTTGCAACAGAGATTTTTGCTCAACAGAGCCAATAATGTAATAAAATGACAGAACCACCTTTGGCGCGTCAGCGAGGGCGGGACTATGCGCCGTGAAACGAAAAAGGGGAGCCAAACCGGCTCCCCTTTTCTCGATAACGCGGCTTATTAAGCCCGCTCGATCACGATTTTCAGCACATTACGGTCGCCGTCCCAGTAAGGCAGCGCCTGTTCGGCTTCGTCGAACGGAAACACTTTTGAGATGAGCTTATCGGCATCTGCGCCGAGCTTTTCCAGATGTGCGACAACGGCCTCGAAATCAGTCAGCGTCGCATTGCGCGACCCCATAATGTCCAGTTCCTTCAGGTTGAAGAACTGGGTCTGGTAGGTCACCGGCGATTTCGAATAGCCGACATAGACCACGCGTCCCGCAAAGCAGGCAAGGTCGACCGCCTGCGTGAAGGTGATTGGCAAGCCAACCGCTTCGAAAGCGACATCCACGCCGTCGTCTCCGGTCAGTTCCATGACCTTTTGCACGACATCTTCGCCGCTCGCCAGAACATGCGTTGCGCCGAATTGCAGCGCCAGCTCGCGCTTTTCCGCGCTCGGATCGATGGCGATAACCTTGGCGCCACGCGCCACCGCGCCGATCAGCACACCCATGCCGATCATGCCGCAGCCGAGCACAGCCACCGTATCGCCCGCCTCGACGCGACCGCGCGCCACGGCATGGAAGCCCACCGACAGCGGCTCGACCAGCGCCAGATGGCGCGGTTCCAGCGTATCGTTCAGGATCAGCTTTTCAGCAGGCAGCACGATCTGGTCGGCCAGACCGCCATTCTGCTGCACGCCGAGCGTTTTGTTATAGCGACAGGCATTGAGCCGCCCCTTGCGGCAAGACGAGCACTCGCCGCAATTCGTATAGGGCAGCACGATGACCCGCTTGCCTGCAGCATAAGCCGCATCGACGCCCGCACCGGCCTCGATGATTTCGCCGCCGATTTCGTGCCCCGGAATACGCGGCAGCTGCACCAGCGGATTGAGACCCTTGAAAGTGTTCAGATCGCTGCCGCACAGGCCGACATGGCGCACCTTGACGCGCACATGACCGGGCAGCAGCGGCGCTTCATCGATCTCGGCGAAGCGGGATACGTTTTCGCTCTCGATACGCAGAGCTTTGACCATCGGATATTCCTGTCGATTACATATTGAAAGATTCAGATCAGGTGACGGCGCCCACCTGCCATGGCACAAATTCATTGTCGCCATAGTCGTAGATTTCGCTCAGCGTCTTTTCGCCGGAGGCGGCCGCAATGATATATTCGAAGATGCGCGTGCCGGACTCTTCAATGGTTTCCGCGCCGGTGACGATGCCGCCGCAATTGATATCCATGTCTTCCTTCATGTGCTCGTACATTTCGGAATTCGTGGCGATCTTGATGCAAGGCGAAGGCTTGAAGCCCGAAACTGAACCACGGCCCGTCGTGAAGCAGATGACATTGCAGCCGCCAGCCACCTGACCGGTCACGGCAACGGGATCATAGCCCGGCGTATCCATGAAGACGAAGCCCGGCTCGGTGACCGTTTCAGCGAATTCATAGACGGCCTTGAGCGGCATGGAGCCGCCCTTGGCAACTGCACCGAGCGACTTTTCCAGAATGGTGGTCAGGCCGCCAAGCTTGTTGCCATGCGATGGATTGTTGTTGAGTTCGTCGCCGTTGCGCGCGGTGTAATCGCGCCACCAGTCAATGCGCTGCAACAACTTTTCCGCCACTGCAGGCGTCACAGCACGGCGCGTCAGAAGATGCTCTGCGCCATAGATTTCCGGCGTTTCTGCAAGAACAGTCGTGCCGCCATTGCGCACGATAAGGTCCGAGGCATAGCCCAGCGCCGGATTGGCCGAAATGCCGGAATAGCCGTCCGAGCCGCCGCATTCCAGCGCCACTTTCAGCTTCGACAGCGGCTGCTTGGTGCGCACCGCAGAATTGACCAGCGGCAGCATTTCCTTGATCTCGGAAATCGCATGATCGATGGTCTTGCGCGTGCCGCCATGCTGCTGGATCGTCATGGTGCGCAGACGCGTGCCTTCTTCCATGCGGTAATGTTCGAGGATCGGCGCGATCTGGTTGGTTTCGCAACCAAGGCCGATCAGCAGGATGCCGCCAAAATTCGGGTGCTTGGCATAGCCCTGAATGGTGCGGATCAACAGGCGATAGCCTTCCGACTTGGTGTTGATCGCGCAACCGCTGCCGTGCGTCAGCGCGACGACGCCATCGACATTGTCGAAACCATCAAGACCGCCCATGCGGTTGAAATAGTCGGCGATATAACGCGACACAGTGGCCGAGCAGTTCACCGACGAGATGACGCCGATATAATTGCGCGTGCCGACACCGCCAGCGCCGCGATCATAGCCCATGAAATGGCGGCGTTCGGCTTCCGGCAGCATGCCGCGTTCTTCGATATCGATGGAGAACTGGTGCTCATGTTCGGAAGGCAGCATGGCGAGGTTTTGCAGATGCACATGATCGCCGGCTTCAATATCCTTGGTGGCAACACCGATGACCTGTCCGTATTTCAGAACTTCCTTGCCTTCGGGAATGGCGCGAATGGCAACCTTGTGGCCACGACCGATCAGCTCGCGGGCATTGATGCCCTCCAGCCCGATGGGGTCGCCAGCGCGAACGGAAATGCGCGCAACCGCGACGTCGTCGGATGGATGCAGCAGGATGACCGGCGTTGCAGCCGGGGAAACGGAAATATTCATATGTCTGACCTCACTCCCAATTCATGTCGCCGCGAATGACCTGTCACGCGGCTCGTTATCCATCCAACGCTGTTTGGATTGCTCCAAATGCGTTCGCATGGCTGCCTGCGCCTGAAGCGGATCCCTCGCCTCCAGCGCCGCATAGATGATTTCGTGCTCTGCCAAAGCCAGAACCCACGTATCGTTATTCTCAAACCGCGTCCTGATCTGCGACGTCAGCGGGCTGTGCCGCTCGTCGAAGAGGTCGCGGATGATCCGCACCACCACCGAATTGCCCGCCTGTTCGGCCAGCAGCAGGTGGAACTGCCGGTCAAGCTCCATCGCCCGGCGGTCGACATGCACATTGGCCCGCATCTCGTCGAGCGTCGCGCGCAATGCGGCAAGCGGCTCCGGCGTCATGCGCGCACAGGCCATCACCACCACGCTGCCTTCAATCAGCTCGCGCGCCTGCATGATTTCCAGCGGGCTTTCGCCAATGGATACACCTTGCGTAACGACACGCTTTTCCGGATCGGCATTGACATAGATGCCGGAACCCATCCGGATTTCGACATTGCCGGCGATCTCGAGAGCGATCAGCGCCTCACGCAGCGACGGGCGCGACACACCCAGTTGCTGGGCAAGCTCGCGCTCAGCCGGAAGCCTGCTTCCCGCCGGAAACTGCCCGTCTTGAATCAGATTTCTGACCCGGTCGGCAATCTGCTGGTAAAGCCTGCGAGGTTCCGCTGTGGCCGCAAAGTCGCTCATCATCACTCCCAAATTGGCCTTACCATAATTCCAGCCAACGGGAAGCGCAATATGCCTGAATCGGTGCGAAAATGCGGCAAATCGCGCAGCGCTCCAGAAAAATTCAACCCTATTTCTGCGGCCAGAACCTATTGGCTTGACCAATTTGGCGCAGATCGCGTAGCACTACTGTTACAAATTCGGGAGCATGCCATGCAAAACAAGCCAGCGATTCTTCAATTCGGCACCAGCCGTTTTCTGCTCGCCCATGCCGATTTCTTCGTCGCCGAAGCGCTGGCGACAGGTGATGCAATCGGCACGATTGCCGTGGTGCAGACAACGTCCAACCCGCAGAGCGCGCAACGCATCGCCGCACTGAATGAAGGCAAGACCTATCCCGTCGTGATCCGCGGTCTGGTCGATGGCAAGCCGTCGGAAACGGAGCACAACGCCAAGGGCGTGACCGCCGCTTATTCCGCACATACCGACTGGGCCGAGATTCTCGATCTCGGCGCGACTGTCCAGGTGATCCTCTCGAACACCGGCGACAAGGGCTATGAGCTGGACGCGAGCGACGACGCTTCGCTGCTCGCCAATCCGCAGACCCTGCCGAAGAGTTTTCCCGCCAAGCTGCTCGTGCTTCTGCACCATCGCTGGAAGAACAACCCGGAAGCACCGCTCTCGATTTTCCCGTGCGAGCTGATTTCCCGCAACGGCGACAAACTGCGCGCCATCCTGATCGGGCTGGCGCAGGAATGGAAGCTGCCGAGCGGTTTTGTCGAATGGCTGGAAACGCGCTGCATCTTTGCCAATAGTCTGGTTGACCGCATCGTCTCCGAAGCGATTGAGCCAGTCGGCGCTATCGCTGAACCCTATGCGATCTGGGCTATCGAACAAGCGCAGGGCCTGACGCTGCCATGCCGCCACAAGGATATTGTCGTGACCGACGATCTGGCGCGCTATGAGCGGCTGAAGCTTTATCTGCTTAATCTCGGTCATAGCTTCATTGCCGAACGATGGGTGAAGGGAAATCGCCCCAAAGACGAAATCGTGCTGGAAGCCATGCAGGATGAAACTATCCGCAGCGAGCTGGAAGCCCTGTGGCGCGAAGAAGTGCTGCCGGTGTTTGCAGCCGATGGGCTAGGCGACGAGGCGGAAGCCTATGTGGTTTCCGTTCGCGAGCGTTTTCTCAACCCGTTCCTGAAGCACCGCATTGCCGACATTGCTTCCAATCACGAGGAAAAGAAGCAGCGCCGCTTTGCTCCGATCATTGCCCGCGCGGAAGAACTGGGGCTTGGACTGGAACAGCGCCGCTTGAAAGCCGCTTTAAACTAGCACTACAGTTGCAAATTCGTCAGGCCGCGGCGAAACGAGTGATTTTTGAGCACCGGAGCGGAGCGTACTTAAGGGTACGTGAGCACCGGAGCGCAGGAAATTGCTCGTTGCAGACCGGCATCACGAAGAATGCAACTATAGTGCTAAGCTGTACGCAGCTGCAGCACCGGCGCTTCATGCACAAGCCCCGGTGCGCAATAGCGGATATGACAACCGCTGGCACCCATATGCTCGACCTCCACATCGACGCCAAATACGGAACGGATACGCTCCGCCGTTAACACGTCTCGTGGTGCGCCGAGCGCCGCCAGCCGTCCCTTGTCCATCACCGCAATGCGGTCGCAGAACATGGCTGCATGATTGAGGTCGTGCAGCGCGGCCACCACGGTCAGCCCGTTGGTCTGGCTTTGCTGGCGGACGAGATCGAGAAGCCCGATCTGATGACCAATGTCGAGGTGATTGGTCGGCTCGTCCAACAGCAAGATGCGCGGCTGCTGCGCCAAAGCGCGGGCAATATGCAGGCGCTGGCGTTCTCCGCCCGACAGCGTATGCCAGTTGCGTTTGGCCAGATGGGTCATATCCACATGCGCCAGCGCATGATCGACGATGGCGTCATCTTCAGCAGACCACGGTGACAGAGCGCCGAGATAGGGCGTGCGCCCAAGCTCCACCGCCTGTCGCGCCGTGATGCGCTCAGTCGTTTCCGCCTGCTGTTCGACCAGCGCCAGCAGCCGCGCAATCTCGCGGCGGTTGAAACGTTCAATCGGTGTTTCGCCGAGTTGCACCGCACCGCTGCGCGGACGCTTCAGACCTGAAAGCAGCGACAGAAGCGTCGTCTTGCCGGAGCCATTCGGCCCGATAATGCCGAGAAACTCGCCTTCAATCACCTCAAGCGAGACGCCGCTCAGGATTTCCGCGCCGCCCGCCATCCAGGAAACATTGTGCGCCGACAGCATCATGCGCGCGCCCTCCTCTGTCCGAGCAGCAGCGCAAAGGCCGGAGCGCCGACCAGCGCTGTCACAACCCCGATGGGCAGCACCTGTCCCGGCACGATAATGCGCGACACGATATCAGCCGCGATCATGAAGATTGCACCGATCAACGCACTAACCGGCAATAATGCGCCATGCCGCACGCCGACAATCATCCGCGCCGCATGGGGAATGACAAGACCGATAAAGCCGATGGACCCGACGATGGAAACCATCACCGCCGTCATCATGGCGCTGGCGCCAATCAGCACCGCATAGACGCGCCGCACCGGAATACCGAGCGAAGCGGCGGATTCCGCACCAAACGTGAAAGCATCGAGCGCACGGGCGTGCCACAGGCAGACGACCAGGCCAATCAGACAGGCAGGCAGCGCCAGCGTAACATCGGGCCAGCGCACGCCGGAGAGATTGCCGAGAAGCCAGAACATGATACCACGCGCCTGTTCGGCATTGGCCGCCTTTGTCACGATGAACGAGGTCAGCGCGTTGAAAAGCTGCGAGCCGGCTATACCGGCAAGAATAATGGCGCTGTTGCCGCGCCCGGCTTTCAGCGCCAACAGTGAAACCAGAACGAAGGCGAGTATCGCCCCGATGAATGCGCCGAGCGAAAGCGTGAGAACGCCAGCGCCGATGCCAAGAATGGCGACGCTGACGGCCCCGGTCGAAGCCCCGGCGGAGATGCCCAGAATATACGGATCTGCGAGCGAATTGCGCAGCAGAGATTGCAGCACAACGCCGGAAAGCGCCAGCGCCGCGCCGCAGCATGCCGCCACCACGGCGCGGCTGAGACGATAGCTCCATACGATCCCCTCATCGATGGGATCGAGCACATAGCCTGCATGCCACAGCCGGTTTGCGACGGTCTTCGCCACCACATCGAGCGGTATGGCGGTTTCACCAATCGCCGCACCAAACCAAAGGGCGGCAAGCAGCAGAATGAGCGCCAGAACCCCGGCGCTCACCTTGTTGCTGAAAGGAAGCCTTCCTATGGCCACCAAAGCTGTCATTTGTTGAGGTCCGAAGCAGCGATGGCTGCGGCCAGCGTTTCAATACCCTCAATCACCCGCAGCGATGTGCTCATCGACTGCGCATCTATGTCGAAGACATGACCGCCCTTGACGGCTGGCATCAGGCTTGTCACCGGATCGCTTTCGAGGAACTTGTGCTTCACGGCAATATCGTCCGCCGGATAACGGCGACGGTCCAGCTTGGCAGCCACGATCATCGACGGGTTGGACTTTGCAATCGTCTCCCAGCCGACCGTCGGCCACTCTTCTTCGCTGTTGACCACATTCTTGATGCCAAGCGCCGACAGGATATAGGCCGGAGCGCCAAACTTACCGGCGATATAGGGATCGGCGTCGATCTGCGTGCTGGAGAACCAGACCGCAGCGGAGAGCTTACCGCCGCTGGCGCCAATCTTGCTGCGTGCCGCTTCTTCGCGTCCCTTCAGCTCGGCAATCAGCTTTTCACCACGATCCTGCACGTTGAAGATCGCGGCCAGCTCGCCGATTTCCTGATAAACGACATCCATCGTGAAGGCCGCCGTGCGCACGCCATCGCCTCCGCCGGAATTATCCTTGCCGACGCAATCCGAAGGCGACGTATAGGCGGGTATGCCCAGTTCCTCGAATTGTTCCGGCTTGGCGACGATGCCGTTCGGTCCGACATGCCACTGGAAATCCGCTGTCACGATATCAGGCTTCTGCGCCAGAACGCTTTCAAAGCTCGGATCATTATCTGCCAGCCGCTTGACCTTGGCATTGACCTCTTCAAAGCCCTTGAGCACCGGGCCAAACCAGACCGCCGTGCCCACCACTTTGTCGCCAAGACCGAGGCTGTACAGAATTTCCGTGCTGCTTTGACCGACAGCCACCGCGCGCGTCGGGGCCTGTTTGAATGTGACGTCTCGTCCACAGTTCTTCAGTGTCAGCGGATAGTGCGTTTCTGCAGCCTGAAGTGCTGGCACGACTGCGAGCAATGAAAGAGCGCATAGCGCTGCGCGAAACGACGTCTTGCCGTGGAATGTCATGAGAATCCCCGAAATGATGAAAGATGTGGCCACGTCAGCAAGCAGCGGCGATAAGGCACCGTGAGCAAACGGAGATATCCGGGGATATGAATGACGATGTAAAAAAGCGCCTTGCAGCGCGATGTGCTGTCATAACCTGCTCCTGCTCCGGGCATCCCCGCCCGTGACAATGGATGATGGTGGGCTCAAGGCCCTATGACGGCAGGTCTCCTGGCTTGCGGATGGTCGCTTCCATCTGCCTTCCCGTGTCGTTCAGCTTTCGCCGATCAAACACAGTGGCATGACGCCTGTCAGCGTCACGAGGATGGACAGCAATCCGCTTACAGTTGCGGGGGCAGCCACGGTCTCGGTCCCTTTTCGGGTCGTCCTCACCGTGTTCCCTATTAATCCCCTTCACTCTCGGTCGGGGAACCGTCGTAACACTATTACGTTCCGATGCCGGAACGGTCAAGTGTTTCCATCGAGTTCTGACGCGTTTGGCACACATAAAGCCATGGTTAATAAAGTGTTAATATCACATTGATTTTATTTAATGTTTCAAAATGCTGCCATTCATCTTCCGTTCATTCGTCTCCCAATAGTGTCAACCCAACAGCAAAGGAGAACATGATGTTCAAAAAAGTCATTCTTGCAGCCGTAGCCCTTTCCTTCATCGGCGCGCCACTGGCAGCACAAGCGCAGGATTATCAGCGCAAGCCGGGTCCGCATCGCATGGAGCAGAAGCCACGCCCGTCGCACGGCAAGGAATTTGGCCGCAATGATCGTCGCGATCATGGCCGTCAGAACTGGTCCAAGGGCCAGCGTTACAATGATTGGCGCCGTCATCCGGAAGTCCGTGATTATCAGCGTTATGGCCTCCGCCGTCCGGGTCCGGGCCAGCGCTGGGTGAAGGTCGACAACCAGTTCCTGCTGGTCACCACCGCAACGGGCATCATTGCTGGCATTCTTGCTGGCCGCTAAGGGCAGCAAAGCCTGAAGCTATCGCCATTATGCAAAACATCGGCCAGAGCTTAGCTCTGGCCGATGTTTTTTGATCTTCTAAAAGCGCAACCGAAACCGGCTCATAGAACGCGCCCAGCGGACGCCTAAAACAGTCAGTGAAAGCAGTCTATCGGTTGCGGGCCTTCATCAATATCCAGACAAGGACCACCATCACGACCAGCCCGATGGCCAACCCCACAAGACCGCCATAAACTGCATCAGTGCTGCCGCCGATCAATGCACCAATGCCAGCCCCTAAAATCAGCAGGATAAGCGGCGGCAAGCATCCGACCATTGCGATGTCCTTGAAAATAACCTTCAAAGCCGCATATCTAGCCAAATTTACCGCAAGCGACAACGGCTTCACGGCGAGATTGTCCAATCCCGCAGTAAACTCAACGTGTTAGTGAAATGGCCTGGGAGAGAAATGGTACGGTCGGTTGGTATCAAACTGTTCCATACACTATTGTTTTTATTATCTTATTTTCATTTCCAATCCGAAATTGTAGCACAGTTTGTAACACAGTAAATTGCACGATTTGTAGCACGTTCATGCACGGCAATTTAGCGTCTTGACGACGAACTCCAATGAGAACAAAATGAGAACATCTAAATTAGCAGGAGGAAGCCATGAACGCTCTTGTGCAAAATTATGAAGACGAAATTCAGCAGGTACTCGCCTACCACAGGGGAGATGTGCACGCGGCTATTGAGGCGCTCCTGAAAGACCGTGACTTTCTGGCGCGCGAAGTCGAACTTTCTCGCCTCGCCATTACGCATGGCCAACGCGCTGACCTATTCAAGAGGGCAGCGTGATGAAAACGTTCCAAGTCGCCCTTCCTGAAGCTTATGCTCTGAAATGCGCCCGGCGCGAAGTGCATCGCGACGCCGACCGCCTTGGTGCCAGCTTGCCTCATCGCATGGCGCGCAAGTCGGGCGTGGATTTCTGCGTATTCAGCTTCCCGACAGAAAGGCTCATGGGCGCCTTTATGCGACGGCATGGCGGGAAGCCATTCGGCAGCGCTGCGTCTGCCGACAAGTGGGAAAGAATCGTAGTTCGTTAATAGATGTCCTTCCCAAATGAGCCGTTCACGTGGTCAGCCGTCCAAGACGCTGATCAACAAGGAATACCCATTCCAGGTCGTTCTTCTACTTACCGAATGGCATCGGATGCATCTGGTTCAAATGTTGACCGACCGAAAGAGATTGGGCGGCTACCGGCTTTGGGGTGGAGCCCAACACAATCTGACGGGATTTAGCATTGCGCGCTTTAACACTCGTGAGGGACAGAAAGAGTTCATCCGCCTTTATGGTGGCAAGCCGCACGACCCCGCCGATAAGTCTTCCAAACCATGGGAGACGTATTTTGAAAAATGAAGATTCGACCACCTTACTTGATGGATATGCCGGTCTCGACGCGGATCATGGATTTGTTTGGCTGGTACGAACTGTACGGTTATTGCTGCCGCTGCGGTCATATCGGATCGGTCGACAAACGGATCATTCTGCGGAAGTTCGGAACACATACATACTTTGTTGATCTTCACCGACGAAGGCGTTGCCGGGCCTGCACGGCCAAGGGCGATGCTCAGTTCGGAGTGACAAAACCACCGAGATAGAGAATGACTGGATACAAGACCGACCGAACTCCCAGCGCCAAAGGCAACAAGTTGTTTGAGCACTTCTGCGATGCGCAGGGCTGCAAAGCGTGGGGATCGTTCGGCTACAAGATCGCTACTGCTCAACTCTGGTTCTGCCGCGACCATAAACAGGAAGGCGAAGAAGCCTTGGCTGGACGGCGCAAATAAGAGCTACTTGGTGCCACGCTGCTTTTCAACGCAGGTTTTTGCTTCCTGTCCAGGCGAACATGCGTCTATCTCCGGCTTCTGTATCTGATCTTGCTTTTGCGACGACGGGACTTGGGTGCTGTCTGGATCGGATGGTGGCTGGCCCGGTGCTGCTGGAGGGTTACCCGGCACTTCAGGTTCCTGCCCACCAGATTGCGATGGCGCTCCAGATCCTTGCGCAAATGACGCGCTGGACATGACCACGAGGCCAACTGCTACAGCTATCCATTTCATTCGACCGGCTCCTCGGCATGTTCAATCGTCTAAGGTAACTGTCTTATTGCAGTGATGTTCCATCGGCGTATGGACGCAGATCATAAGCGCCCTACCTTTTTGCAAACGAGGAGGCGCGCATGTGCGGACGATTTACCCAGACCTATACGTGGGCTGAAATCCACGCGATGTACAATCTGACAGCGGTTACGCCTCGGAATATTCAGCCTCGCTACAACATCGCGCCCACGACGCAGGTAGGCGTCATCACGCAGAACGGCGGAAACCTCGACTATTCAGAAATGCGTTGGTGGCTCATTCCGAGTTCATGGAAACAGTCGTTAAGCGATTTCAAATACATCACTTTCAATGCCAAGGCAGAGGAGTTGAAGCAAAAGCGGACATTTGCGGGACCGCTGAAACGCTCGCGCTGCCTCATTCCTGCAACCGGCTTCTTTGAATGGTCAGGTCCGAAAGAGGCACGTCAGCCTTGGTTCATATCGGCCAAGGACGGCAAGCCCCTCACCTTCGCTGGCCTACATGAGCGATGGCACGACAAGGCTACAGGCGAAGAAGTGAAAAGCTGCACGATAATCACCTGTGCCGCTAACGACTTTATGGCGAAAATCCACACCCGGATGCCGGTCATTCTGGAGGAAAAGAACTGGCATCTATGGCTTTCCGAGCCACGTGAAGACCTACTCAAGCCAGCAAACGACGACATATTGCAAGCGTGGCGCGTGTCGCCCCAGGTCAACAACAGCCGATATCAAGGCGACGACACGATGCAGGAGGTGGATGGTGAAGGGTCCGAGACATAGTCGTGAATACGAAGACCGTGATCTGGATTGCCAGTTTCAGTTGGAAGATCATGTTTGGGAACTTGTCGACAAAGCTCAGCAAGCGGGATGGGGAGAGGTAGAAGCCGCGAACGCCATTATCGAACTTGCCATGAACCGCATCCTCCAGAACGAGGCAACAGAAGATGACAGCAGAGCACTTGCTGAAGCCGCCGAACAATGGCGGAGGTCGCATCATTAGTATTTCATAATATTATCAGATACTTAAATCAGGAGTCCTCGCAATATTTTATTGACTGCTGAGACTTTTCGTCCGATTATTACCTTGCATCAGCCCCCGCAAACAGCTGGTGAAGCCCCGGTCTTGCCCCCGCAAGCCGGGGCTTTTACTGAGCTCAATAAAAATCTCCCCACCCAAGAGGATAGGGAGATACTAGTGGCAAATCACTTAGGCTTTATCGACCACCGACTTTACGGCGTCTTTTGCCTTGCCTTTGGCTTCCTGAGCCTTGCCCTTCAGCTTCTGGGCCGCACCTTCTGCTTCAACCTTTCGGTTACCTGTAAGCTTGCCAGCTTCTTCCTTGATGGCTCCGCCGGCCTGATTGGCTTTTCCCTTAATTTTGTCCGTGGTGCTGCTCATCTCTTCATCCTTTGAATGATGGGAATTTCTTCGCAGGGTGAAAACGAAGAGAGCGATAAAACGTTCCCCATTTTTTCACGGGTACTTGCGAACGCATCTAGGGCGCCACCGAACCAGCGATTAGTGGCTTCGCATATGTTCGCGAACTGATATTCTGACCCTGCATATCAGGTTGACTCTGTTAACACCCCTACTGGTATGTAGCCCCGGCGCCCCCCCTCGGAGCCGGGGTTTCTTTTCCGGGCCCATGCGACAATTAAAGCACTCGATTTTCAAACGCAAAATACCACTTGAAATTTACCCAAACTGAGCGCTGTGGTTGTAAAGAAGGAGCCACCGATGCCGTTCAGATCCGCAGATTATCAGGGTACGTATAATCCGACCGAACTGGAACTTTTACAGCAAGCATATACCCAATGCTGCGATCTCCTTGAACGATGCCCTTCCACCCATGAGGACAAGGACCGACTAGCCCGACTCGTGATGAGAATCTTCGAGGAAAGCAACCACGATCCGGAACTGACTGCAACGCGCGCGGCCGAACTGGCTAGGCTTTTCGATTGATCGGTTGTGCTTGACCACTAATCTAGTTCGCATAAATTATAAATTGCGCAGGCTTTTCAGACCGATGAAAACCCAACCTGCGTGACCCCGGCATGGCGTCCTCCTTGCCGGGGTTTACTTTTTTGTCAACGATGGCAAAAATTCGCAAGGAGAGGTAAGTCAGAATAAAATCTAGGATGCCACATGCCTAAGCGGATTATTCGTCCTCGCGAGATTGGACAATATCAAGGTCGCGACGCTGACTGCCAAGATGCCGTAGTTGACGGCGTTATCGATTTGATCGAACGAGCTGAAAAAGCTGGGTGGAGCGGCATGGAAGCAGCGGTAGCTGTCGGAATCATTGTCAGGGCGCTTGTCAGAGATCAGATAACCGTCGTTATAGATAACGAGCAGAATTGAGGCGCATCTCGACGGAAGTCACTCGACTTTTAAATTCGATGCGAATAGCTGACCTTAAACAAGACTTGCTAGTGTGGCGACGCCCCACTAGCAGCTTGCAGACCCCGGCAAAGCATTATTTATTTAGGGGCTTTTCATCTATTCAGCAACTGATATTCTGATTGTGCATGCTGTCCTGGTAAATCACTGAATGCTTTGCCCCTCAGCAGGCAAACCCCGGTCTCTCTCTCGGAGATCGGGGTTTACTTTTTTGACCAGAAGGGTAAATTTTGATTGTCCTTTTGGAGAGGGGACGCAGCCGCTTGACCCCGCGCGGTTCTCGCTGCGGGGTTCTTTTTGATCAGACCTTCCTGCTCTCCAACGCCTTCAGTCTCTCCGCAAAATAAATGATCTTATTCAGATCATACATTCGGCTGGCCGCGTCTTTCTCGCCGAACCGATAGCAAGCCTTAAAGATGTTGCCGAGCGCGAAGGACATACCTTTGTACTCGATCAGGTCGTTCAGTTCGGTCGCATGTGGAGGTAGCTCGTAATAGCTCGTGCTGCCGCCGTCGGAAGTGACGGGCGTCAACGTGAGGCCGGCATAGATAGGCGCGGTGCTGTCGACGACGAAACTCATACCTCCTCCCTCACCTTTCGCTTCAGCTCTTCGAACTTCTCAGTCACTGGGCCGCCTGCAAGCAGTCCCCGTACCGATGCCAGCTTATCCCGAACAAGCGGACGAAACCGACGCGCTGCGAACGGAGGATTGTCATAACCGAACTGCGGGCAGATGCCACGATCGACACCCTTCAGTCGAACGCCGATGTAGCTGCCCTGCGTGTAATGTTCGAACGGGCCGATCCAGCTTACGGTATAAACTTCACCCTCTTTGATCTCGATGAACTGTTCGAATCCGACCTTGGCATCGATGCAGACCGCCTGATCACCAACTTTGAAGGGGATCATGGCGCCTCCCCGATCATTTCGAGCGCCGCTGTATAGCGCACTCGATGTTCCTCATCGTCGCCGTAGGTGCGCAGATTATCGCGCAGGTCTGCGATCTTAACCGGTCGCGCAATAGGATTGGAGCAGGCGCGCTTCACGTAGACGAGATAGTCTTCATCATCGCGTCGAGTAATCGCGTTCAAGGCAAGAACGATGTCGTCGTCAAAGCCGAACGAATAGATATCGTTCAGCGACGTGTTCGTGTGCTCGATCATGTCGTGCATAACAGCGAGGATCTGCGTTTCGCGAGTCTCCTGAGCCATCATGACGCGCAGCGGATGCAGAATATACGGATCTCCGTTATCGCTCTTCTGGTCCATGTGCGCCGCTGCCGCTACCGCAATTGCTGTTTCAAGGTTACTCATGGTTTTTCTCCTGCGGCGCTCTCAAGCTGCTGCGATATCTTTAATGTTGCGGAACTCGACCAGCACACCAAGCCGCTTAGCCCGCTCGATGCCCGCAATCATACCACGGCTAATGCCATGGTCACCGTAAACAACGCATTTGTCCGCCACGCGATACCATTCAAGCCCAGCCTCAATGCCGAGTTCGCGCTCGTCGGGATGCATATCATCCAGCACTTGCGTATGAAGCAGATGGCTCGCAATCGGTGCTTCGCATCGTCGCAAACTATCCAGAAGGCAGGCGTGGGCATATTCGGTGTTGCGTACGATGTCGCCGCCGTACGGGCTTTCGATGATGACGAGTGGCTTGCGGCTATCGTTGTAAGGTTTTGGCGCGCGGCTTATAACTGTCCCGCCCGCCCTGATCTGTCGTCCTTCAACCGCCGCTCGCGCGGCGCGGTCTTCTTCCGGCCATTCATCGCCCGGTCTATGCACGCCGTAAAGCTGGTGTAGCTCCATATTTCTCTCCTCGTGTTTTGTGCTTTGATGGTTGGTGTTTTGGTTAATGAATTACTAATATCACATTGATTTTATTTAATGTTTGCGCCGAACTCTGTTCATCTGCCATTCAGTTCGTCCCCGATATGTTGCGGACAACAAAGGAGAGTATTTATGTTCAAGAAAGCCGTACTAGCAGCCATCGCAATGACCTTCGTTGCCGCTCCGATGGCGCAGGCCCGTGATTACCACCATGGCAAGCCCGCTCCGCATCGCTACGAGCCGCAGCGCCCACATCATGGCAAGGAGTTCTATCGCCATGATCGCCGCGACCACGGTCGTCATCAGTGGTCGAAGGGGCAGCGTTACAGCGATTGGCGTCGCCATCAGGAGATTCGCGACTACCATCGCTATGGCCTTCGTAAGCCCGGTCGTGGCCAGCATTGGGTAAAGGTCGACAACCAGTATCTTCTGATCGCCGGCGCTACCGGATTGATCGCAGGCATTCTCGCTGCACAATAGGGCAACCAAATTAGAGGCGGGCAAATGCCCGCCTTTTCTCTTTAGGCCGCAGCCCGCTTAGGCTGGTTATCATTAGCGGCCACCGGCATTCGCGCGGCGCCCTGGACCATTTCAGGCCGGAGAATGTCGCGACCTACTTCGCCAAACTCTTTGCTGTAGGTGATCCGCTTTGCCGACCGGCCAGATAGCCAACCGCCACCGGCTGCATATGCGTCAGGAGCGGCAAGCGTTTCGTGCTGCTCGACATACATCAGCGTGCCTTTGCGCGCATCGTCGCTGTGTCTGTGCCCGATGTGCACATACGCTTGAAGCGATCGCCCGAACATTTCGCGGAACATGCCAGCAATCGTCGCCTCGATATTTGCCACGCCGCGTTTATGCCCGTGGTGATATGCCAGCATCGTTCGGCCCCATTCGAATGCATAGTAAAGAGATGGCGAGTTATCGACGGTGATACGCGGCTCGTTTTCGTACATGACTGCCAGCATTTCGCGAAGCCATGCAGATGACGCCGGATCATGATTGCCTGAAGCCATCACAACATGCACGCGCTCATGCTTCTGCAAGAGCATATCGATGATGCGTCTGATTGTGCGGATTACCACCCGGATGACTTTTTGCAGACGGCTGTCAGCATCAAGAACGTGCTTGTGTGCCGGTGTGACGCTTTCCAATGCATCGTGATGCATGAGATCGCCCAGCTGCGCCAGAATAGCCGTGTGTGCATCTGGTGCCTGCGCTACAGCGGCAGAGAACCAATCAAGCAGCAGTTGCTCTGCGATGCGCAGATCGTAGTCACTGCCTGTCTCTTCGCGCCATGACATCATCCCGAAATGGTTGTCAGTGATCGTGAACTGGTTGAGCAGATCCTCGCGGCAGCCCTTTGGCGCGGGCATGATATTGACACGAGGAAGGTCATGCCTGAGCGCCTCGATCATGGCGGACAACGCCTCGGCGCGCGCCTTATCGTCAGCCCGCTCCATGATGTGCTGAATAATCACCCTGCCTTCGGCATTGATGAGCGTCGTCTTGCCTTTAACGGCAAGACCAGCCGTCGGCTCGTAAGCAGGACCAGCCTCTTTCGTCTGGCGCATGTACGTGCCGTTCGGCGTTTCGGTCAGGCTTTTGATCGCATAGCCGGGCAACGTCGGCGACGGACCCAACAGCCCAATCTCCGCGGCCCGCTTTATGCTCTCGTGAAATGCCGACTTCTTTATGCCAAGCGCAGCGGCAGCCTTAACCAGCGTGCCGTGCTCGCGGTAAGCATCAGCGCGCCGCAGGAGTTCTTCGTATGAAAGGCGCGCACCCGCGCCCTGTCTGTCATGGGACATACAGTCTCCTCATGTTCGGTTGGTAGCCGTGGTGAGCGGCTCGGATTGGTCGTCCGAAAGCGGAAAGAGAATGAGTCTCGAGGTGAGATGTAAAGTGGAAAATGGAAAAGCTGCAACACAACCTTCACGCAAGGTTCATCCCCCAGCCTCCGCTTTGTGAATATGGAACAGGTGTAGTTGTTGATGAATGAAACCCGTAGGCGTGAGCGCCGTGGTCGCCCAAAAAATCCAATCGAAAAGACCAGTATTTCCATTCGGCTTGAAGTTGAATTAGTGCACAGAATACAAGCGTCTGACCCCAATTGGCGCGAGAATATCGCCGAACTTGTAAGACGAGAATATCAGTTAGATGTTACGAAATGATCAGCACAGCCTCGCTAACCGTGGTGAGCGGCGCAATATGCAGGATGGAATATCTCGATAAATGTGGTGTTAATGGACTAAATAAAAAGAGCGGCCCGAAAGCCGCTCTCTTAAGAAACTGGTCACTTGGCCCATCGACCCTCGTACTTAAACTCGGTGGCCTTTTCGAGCTGTTCCTTGGTGGCGTTCATTTTTGCCGACCATTTCTTATCATTCTCAGAGTAGACAATCTCGATGGCATCCGGGTCAACGACCACATACTTTTCGCCTACGCCCAAGAAGCCGCCAACCGATACGATATAGCCTTCGACGTCACCGTCGCCCATCACTACATCCTGGATCTTGCCGATGCTCTCATCGTTAGCATTCGTAACGTCAAGATTTAGAATATTGCTAGTAATAACGTCGGTCGGCTTTGCAGTAACAAATGCCTCTTCTTGTGTTGCGGTAGCGTTCTGCGCATTTGCAAAAGAAACGAGTGCAGCAGTTGCAACAGCAGCTAGCAAAATACGACGCATATTATATTCTCCATTCTTATTTGGTATTTCCGAACATATAATGCGTATGCAGTATCTTTGGTTCCAATCTTTACGGAATTAAGTTCTACTTCTCACCGATTTTGGCTGCATGAGATTATCAATCCGCTCGGTGAGCCCATCAATGCGATGCGCTACGCTTTCGATGGCTCGCATGATCTGCGACGTCTGCTCCTGCATGCCTGCCTTGGTAGCGAACGTCTCTGCCGCGCGAAGCTTGTAATCGGAAAGCTCCTGCCGCGTCAGGCTGGCAAGAGCGGTTGCAGCGTCAGCTTTGGCAGCGTTGCGCGTTTCAGCTTTCGCGATCTGGCTTTCGACGTACTTCCAGAGGCCAAACAGAAAGCCCATCAGCATTACGATGAAGCCGACCACGGCCATGATTTCAGCGCCGGTCATCCGATAATCCCCCTTGCTGCTACGCCCAGCCATAGGCAGGCCAGCCACATTCGCGTCCTCACGGGCGCACCCCGCACAGCTTTTCAAGTTTCGTGTTTTCTGCGACGATCTGACGTTTCGTGCCGTCGGTCAGGCTGTCTTCAACACTCGGGCGGACGGGCCGCGCGACATCGCAATAGCTACCGGCCGTCACGCATCCACCGAGACAGAGCAGCGTCAACATCGCCGCCGCCAAGCTTGCTGGTTTCATCTTCGATCTTCCTTGCTTTATTGGCGGCTTTAAGCCGGTCAGCGGTGGCGCTTGTGGCATTGTCCGCCCTGCCTTTGAGGTAAGCACCCGCTAGAATCGCAAGGGCCGCAGCGATAGCCACGGCCCAGCCTGTGATCTTGGAACGCAGGGTTAAGAGCCAGGTCATGTCGGCACTCCCGTCAAAATAAGCGCGCGCTGCTGCCCTGTGAGCGGCAGCAGATAGCCGTCGCGGGTTGCTGTGGCATCGCAGACTGTGAGTTTGGCGTTGTCCCACTGCTGCGAGCCGTTATCGATCCGCACCGTGGCCGTTCCCGCGTCGCTGTCATATTCAATGGCAATCCTTGTAAGGCTCACGCCGCCACCCTCTTCAGTTCGAGCCTGCCGCTCTTCCAGAGCCAGAAGCCCGCGCCTGCTGCGACCAGCAGGAGCGCGACAGTTGCGAATGCCCATGGATTGGAAACTGCGCCGATAAGGCCGGTAACGAGCGTCCCGCCTGTGCCTGCGACGATCGTCTGCACCGTCTTGTCCTGCAACAGAGGCACATCATCAGGCTTGGCGTCTTCGGCAATGACAGGCTTCATTTCGCGCGCCGCCACAAGGCTGTCGAGGAAGTTGCGGTAATAGCCGGCGATCAGGCTGGCTTTGTCACTGCCGTTGACGATGGCGCGGGCGCCTTCTGGGTTAGCGTTACCGGCGCCGAAGTAGTCAGCCAGCCGCTTGCCGGTAAACTTGCCGTTGATCATCCCGTCAAACAGGATGCGGATAGCCGTCGCCATCTCCAGCGCGGAGTCGGGGTTATCGCCAAGGCCGTACTTCTTATAGTTGTCGCGCCCGGTGATCATCGCCAAGGCACGACCGCGGTATAGCCAGCCGTCGTTCGCACCGGTATTGCCCATGCGCCCGCCGTAGACCTTGTTAGCCAAGGCCTGCGGATTACGCACATAAGGCTGGGCGGCAGCAACAGAAGCGAACCGCGACGGCCAGACCTGCCTTATGCGAGCGGCACTGGTGTAGGTGAGGTTTTCCTCGATAGGCTGCATCTTGCCGCCAGTTTCGTGGAATGCTGTCGCGAGCACGTAAGCCGTCTGTTCGTCCGGCAGGCCTCGCCGCTCTGCTTCGGCCAGAATTGCCGACGTGCCGTCGACCTGCGCCTGGCTCAAGCGCCCGCCAAAAGGCGCGCGCCTCGCATACGCGAAGAACGTTGTTTTGTTCATGGGGATTCCTTGTGAAGAGTCGATGTGACGACAAAGCACCCGCTTCCAGTCGGAAACGAGTTTCAAGAACATTCAAACTTCGGATTGATAGGGATGCCGCAAGCCAGACTATCGTATTGGCGCTGTCCGGCTCACAGACTCGTGACCTAGCCAGCCTTGACTGGTTTCACTTGTAATAGAAACTGACGTCCTGCTTTTCAGTGGATTGAAGTGCAGAACTTGGAGACGTTCCCGAGCATCGCGGGCGTCTCCTTTTTTTGCAAAGAGGGGCCGCCCCGTCCTCGCACGCACACTGACCGGGGCTTTGTTCAATTTATACGTGCCAACTGAACCTTCTCCCGCAATGAGAGTTATCTTGTGAGGAGGAGAGCGAATGAGTTGGTGGTTTATCGGAACGATAATGGTCGCGCTGCTTGCCCTGATCGGCTTCATGGTCTGGATAGAGAAGAATCGCGAATGACTATCTTCAATCTCACAATCTCAGATCATATGATTGTATTGGGCGGCGTAATTGCCGCTCTAGCCGTTGCGTGCTTTTTGCTATGGCGACTTCCTCGCTGAGGGAGATGAAAAAGCCGCCTCCATGGATGGCCTTCACACAAAACTAAGGCGTCTTTGATAGGCGCGGGGATGGTGAAAACTGGTTTTTTCTTTGCTCTGCCGGCAAAAAACTGTTTGATTGCCATCAACTACTTTACGGGGAATGCATATGCTTAACCGAATGCGTAGACGTGCACTCAGACTGATTTCCAGAACGAGACCCAAAACCTTTCCGACGAGAGAGAGCATCTACTCTATCGTTGATAGTGGAAGTAGTATTCTGGAGATTGGGCCATTTTATAGTCCCACCGCGATGGGACCGAATGTTAAATATTTTGACGTTATGGATCAATCATCTCTGCGGGAAAGAGCTAAAGTTCACGGTGCGCCAATCGATAAAATACCAAATATCGACTTTGTTTCTCCATCCGGTGACCTTTCGATAATTGAAGAGAATTTCTCCAAAATACTTAGCTCTCATTGCATCGAACATCAGCCTGATTTGATACGTCACCTCAACCAAGTTTCGAAAATCCTTAATGAAGACGGCATCTACTATCTGATCATTCCTGACAAGCGATATTGTTTCGATTATGCGATACCGCATTCTACGCTTGAAGAAGTTATCTTCGCTCAAGGGGACACGCGTCACCCATTGTTAAAGGTAATCGAGCATCGAGCGCAAACGACGCACAACGATGCCTCCCGACATTGGAACGGTGACCATTTCAATGATGATTGGAAACGGTCGCAGACTCACCGCGCAAAGGCGGCTATCGCAGAATACGAAGCCGCCGCCGGGGGTTATGTAGATGTCCATAGGTGGCAATTTACACCTGACGTGTTTCAAAACATTATTATGGCGTTATTTGAAAGACGACTTATAAATTTAACTGTTCGTGAGATAAATCAAACACCCGTCGGCCGGTTCGAATTTACGTGCTTGCTTGCCAAATCATAAGAACAGACGATAGTGCTTCGAGGCAAGCTCCGATTACTGGTGATATTGATCTTACAAATTAGTTGCCCCCCAGCAATTCCGCCGCCCTTTCCTCACCAAACAAATCCGTCGCCATCTGAACGAGCAGCGGCCAAAGCTCATGATCGGAGCGGAACGTGTTTGCGGTCAGAAAGATTTGACGGGTGCGGAACGGTTGAGTGGCCATAGCCGCATTTACCTGTTCGGCCTCGACATCAGTCATGCGTTCCCAGAGAGTAACAGCAGGGATGATCGCGACGGGATCGACAGCTGGCGGTGAATATTCGACCACTTGCCCATTTTCCCAACGGCGCAGCCCCTGCCATGATAGAAACTCCTGATGCTGCTCGACTGATATCTCAACCGCTTCGGCAGGAATTTTGCAGTTAGGATTGTCCTGATAGCCGACAATTTCAACGACGGGATTGGGATTTTCCTCAGTCGGGTCCGGCACTGCACTATAGACCGGAAGCTTACGGAACCCGTGAATTCTTTCATCATAAAATGCAGCCGGGAAACCCTCATTATCAAATATACCATAAATCATAAGGCTAATTTCCCCTTGTTTGAAAGCCAATTCTTATGGTGCCTGTAGCGGCACCATTTGCCGCAATTTGCATTGTGGAGTTGGTAAAATTGACGACAACCGGCTGTGCGGCACGTTGAGAAGCCGACGCCCAATCACCGTTTGTAAGAAGTGCCCCATGAAATTGCGCCGTTGGGAAAGCTGTCGGGAGTGTAATGGTTGCTGCCAAGGAAGCGCTCAATGTTAAGACGGCAGAACCGAACTGCGTGATTAGGCCGTCCGGATCTCTAGTCCAACCATTTTGACCGACCAATCCTCCGCATATCTCCTGCCACGCTCCCCAAACGCCATTGGTCAAGTTGCGCGAGAACACACGTGATCCGTCTCTTTGCCAATATATTTGGCGACCATAGGTCGTAACGTTCATCATGACTTGCAAGAAGCCCGCTCCAGCGCCCGGATTATTTGCTGCCGATGCGTTCAGGACGTAAAATCCGGTCAATACTGCAAGATTGGCGTCGGTTAGCGGCGGTGCATACTCCTGTAAACGCCCCGGCAGCTGCGCGTTAGGTATTGTTCCCAATGTGCCATATGCGGCAGCAGCGTTTGCGTCATCCAAAAAAGTACGCATAAAAGCTGTTAGTGGGGTGACGCCCATCCCGTTGACGCCCGTAAAATACGGCATGGTATCTGCCGCACCCGGAAGCGCATCCATACTGCCAGCGCCGGTAAAGTACGGTAGCGTCTTGGTCGCGCCATTGACACCCGACAAGGCTTGCAGGTTGCCATTTCCGAGCAACTCAATCAACGTCGTCGTCTGCGCAGTGACGCGAGCACCATCCGGCATGAAGCGCATACGATAAGCAAACGTTCCCGAAGGCCCCGGCCACGGTTCGGTGAACGTTCCCGCCGTGTTCGAGGCAATGCGCGGGTCAGAAGCCGATGAGGCCGCGATGATCGCCGTGTATCCCTTCAGTTGAACGGTATCGCCCTCTCGGAACTGTGCCGTTCTCCAAAGGGTGTTTGTGCCCGTAAAACTCACTGAATTTTGGGTAACAGTGATCGTTCCCGACACGTAGTCGGACAAAACAGCCATAGATTTTTCTCCTGAGATCAGCTCGGCGTTATGCCGAAAATGTAGTACCGGACACCCTGAATGCGGGCACCGTAGTCAAGGCGCGTCCAACTGCCAGCCTGACTGAATGCATCAGACCAACCGCTATCTGGCGAGCAAAAGAAATCGACATAGGTGTCATTCACTTCGGCCAGCATGGATATGTTGGAAACATCGACCCCGCGCTCCGCTCGATAGATCGGCGTCGTCACACAGTTCGGAAACACGGTTGAGTATTTCAGGTAAGGCACGAAACCGGCGTTGTTGAAGTTCAGCCGATAGGTTCTTGCGCCTTTATCTATCGAGGTCGGAGGTTGCGTTGCTCCAAAGCTGGATATCGGAATAAAGCCCTGAGCGATGATCTGGAATTGCGGATACCGACTGTCAAACAGGATATCGTTCGGACGGCTGGCAGGGTCGCTCGTGCCGGGCTTCTTGATCTGAACGAAGTCGCGCGATCCATCATTTCCACGGAACATGACCTGATTGCCGCCCGTCGATGTCGGCTGATCATCCACGTTAAAAACGACATATCGCAGGTCAACCGCGTCTTTCTCGGAATTGTAGAACGTGATGCTGTTGTTGGACACGGTGTAGGATAACCGCCAAAGTCCCGCCGCTGTGGTGTCCGTCAGAAGCCCAGGTACGCGCCACGTCTGCCCGGAGACACGGAACATCACGTCAACAACCGCCCTTTCCGAAAGAATGACGCCAGCAGGTGCTGCTATCGTTCTAGATTCATTGGCGGGGATATTGTTCTCGGTGCCGTTCATGACGCACAAAGCCGGGGAGCGGTTGTTCGTACTCATGATCGTGCCGAACTCATTCGTCGTGTTCACATCATAGCCGGGTCTGGAAAGCACAAACCGGCTGGAACTCGCCTCAAGCGACAGAAGGCCCGGTGCAGTGGTATAAGTCCGCATGTCCGACGCATCGGCAGGCAAGTCCCATACACTCGGATAGATGGCGTTCGGGTTTCTATTGTCTGTGTAGATCAGCTGGTTTTTCCAGACGAACCATTCTCCAAGCCCGACAAAGCCTTGGTCAGTCGTGGAGATTATGCCGTTGTAGACCGTCGGGAATGTGGTTGATCCACTCGTCGTTCCAACCATTTTTCCCATCACGGTATAGAACTGCTGCGCCGTCACCACGTTATGATTGGTCGAGCCAACCAAGGCGTAATAGCTGAGGAAAGACCCGCACTCAATTCGGTTGGTCAGCAGATCAACCTGCCTGAACTCCGACATCGGAACATAGCCCATGCTCGGATATGCCGTTGGTAGCGGCAAGAGGAGTGTGGAATGACTCAATAAATGTGGTGTTAATGGACAGGCAGAAAATGAGACGTTACCCTGACGTGGGGCAAGGCGCTTTGCGGTCCTCCAGTTATACCACTCGCCGGGGGCGTCTTGTCGCCAGCCTCAAATCAGGTTGTATTCTGGAATCGGCCAAAATCAGGAAAAGTGCGCACTTCTCAAATCTCGAGAACTGCGCGCCGCGCGCTTTGTGCGTAAGTTTCTATATAAGAACTCTTACGCACCAAAAGCAGCGTGCATTTGCGAACTTCTTTTAGGGTTTTTCGAGAAGTGCGCAAAAAGAAGTACGCATTACTTCTGGTTGTATTTTGATTGTGACAGCGGGTTGTAAAATAGGACTGGAAACTGCGCCTTTGGCGCGCAAGCGGCTTGCCTCGGCGCGAGACTCGGTGTCAATAACCAGCGGTGTGGAGTGCGCCAATGCGATGAGGAAAAGCGAGAAATGATGACATACTGGGGAAGGATTTTCGCCGCTGCTGCCGCCGCCATAGCGCTCACAATAGTCAGTTATATCACCTTTCCGCTAGGCGTTCTGTTTCCGATAACTATTCTTGTTATGATCTATATCGAATGGAGAAGCCGTACTCCGAAGCTTTAACCCGGTCTTGCCCAATTATACTGTGGAAAAAATCAAATGCGCTTAAATCATGCTTTTGTCTTAACTGCTCTGCTAGCCTTCTCCACAACAGCAGCTGACGCAGCTTTAGCTCCCAATTATCAACGCGCCAAAGAAATGTCGGCAGTAATTGAAGCTGTTGCTGAACAGTTCCCACGCCACCCGGTAACGAAAGTCATTTATCAAGAACCTGACCAATATCAGGTCATCGCCGGTCCTTGTTCAATTCGGGCTAAGATCGTCGCACGCCCTCAGAAACAGATGATGGTAGGCCCAAGGCAGTTTGAGGTTAGGCTTTTGCCGCAACGATGTGGCAAGTAAAACGTATTAACTGTCCGAGATTAAATAAAAAAGATATCAATTACTTATGACACTCTACAAAAAAGCCTGGCTATTTCTGATTATAGTATCTGTTCTCGTACTCACCTCGCCTGACTGGACGAAGGGCGTTGGTGATGCGATTGGGGCGAGCGGTACCGCGATCGGATCAGTTGTATTGGCCCTTGGGGCAATCTTGTTCATGTTCGTCTTTGTATGCCCCAAATGCTCATTTTCACTTTTCAGAAGCGAAAGCATTTTTGGCCTGTATATTTACCATCCATGGCCCAACAAGGTTTGCTCTAGGTGCGGCCACAATCATTCGGCAACTGAAAAATAACAGTACCCGTTTCGCACGTTCCCTCCTGCAGGGATAACGCTCTGAAGAGGCGAGATTTCAACCAGAAATTAAGCTGTTTGATACAAACTCGCCCGAATGGAGCGGGAAGATTTTCAGGCAAATTGGCGTGGTGCCAGAAGATACCAGTTTGATGAGGAGGCCCGGATTAAGACCGAACTTCTCAAAGAGCGTGATCGTACTTGGCTGGATCGCTTGCCCATACTCGGCTTTATATTGCTGGTAGCAATTGTGAGTGCAGCAGCTTTTGTAGCTATGTTGTTTCTATCAGTCCCACAGTTCTGAATATAGAACACCGCAGCGACCTGGGCACACAACGCATAGTGAAGACTTTTCGTGGCCTTGCTCGGCTTCCTCATTTTTCCCAATAAGGGTCGTTTATGATCGCCGCCTATCTTTCATCTGCTGTTGTTGGCTCCGGCGTTTATCTCCTATTGAGGCGCAGAACTCGCAAAGCGCGTATCACCATCTCGGCTACCGTATTCCTAGTCCTGTGCGCAATTATCAGCGTTTGGTTCATTAACACCGGGGGGACTTACGGAATTATGGGCAAAAACGGCATCACACCAGATTGGTCGCTGCAATAAAAAAAGCGGCCCGAAAGAACCGCTGTGAGGCTTGTCCATATAACTCGGGCTTATGGTCTTGACGCCATGAGGTTGCTTGTTTGGAACTGAAACCGGCCAGTTCCGTTTACTGAAGCCATTGACCCAGAGTGATAGAAGACATGGATCAGCTTCAGATCGCGCTCGATGAGGCGCTAAAGTCCGACAACTTCAACGTCTGGCCGCACATTATCGCGCTTGCCGCCGCATACATTCTGGCGTTGCCGATAGGGTGGCACCGAGAACGCGAAGAGCGAAGTGCCGGTCTGCGGACCTTTCCGCTGGTCGCGGTTGCCAGTTGCGGCTTTATCCAAGCGACAGAGGGAATTACTTCCGAAAGCCCCGAAGCACTCGCGCGCATTATTGAAGGTGTGATCACCGGCATGGGATTTATCGGTGGTGGAGCTATTCTTCGTTTGAGCTCGTCCGTCAAAGGCACCGCGACAGCGGCCAGCCTTTGGGCAACAGGAGCAATCGGCATTGCTTGCGCTGCAAACGCCTTTGACGTGGCCATCATCATAATGGCGTTTGCGCTGCTTACTCTTGTATTCTTCTCCAACGGTAAGGCGGCCACTAAGGAAACCCCTGTCGGGGACCCAGAATAAGCCCGTATGCTGCTTTCCCCTAAACCGCCCTCACAAACGACGTCGTTTTCCGCTGTATCGGATCGCGATCCTCGACCTTTGCGAGAAACCCTTCCTTGAACAGTGCCTTGGTAATGAGGCGGGCCCGCTTCTTCTGCACCTCGTCGTCTATATCCAGCCCCAACGCATAAGCCACGGCGTGACCAACCCAGTCTTTGGCCTGCGGTGCTTGCTTGTACATGCCACCATTTACAGCGCCACGGATTGCGTCTTTCTGTTCATCAGTCAGCCCTTCGGCCACTTCTTCGCTGGACGGCCAATGCCATTCAGTCACGACGGGCGCATGGTCCTGCGGCTGGGTTAGCCCTCGCCCGTTGCCCAACGCCACGCTTTCGATATGCCGCCAGTCCAAGCGATGCGACAGCGGCGTAAGGTTCGACTTGCCGTATGTGATCGAGAAATAGCCGAACCGATCCATACCGGGAATGCCCGCCTCATTGGCCTGCGCTTCTGACATACGATTAAGCACCCGCACCGAACGCGCCGCGCCGATCAGAGCCACAGCACCGCGAGCATCTTCGACGGTTGCCTCGCGGTCGCTCACCTTGCGCAGGTGATGCACGATGTCTATGGAGCAATTCGTGTAGTCCGCGATCTGCGCCCAGAGCTTCGCGACCTTGTCGATAGCGCCATTGTCGTTTTCGTTGACCTGATGCGTCGACACAAATGGATCGACGATCATCACATCAATGCCATTGGCAAGGATGGTTTCGGCAACCGCCTCGACGATTGGCTCCTGGATTTTGACGCCTTTCTTGTCATCGATCGCTACGACAAGCTCTTGCTCGCGGCCGCTGTCGAGAAACAGATGGCCATCAATGTCTTCCGGCTTGAGGTTGAAGTGGATGCACGCCGCCATGATACGCCGCTCCAACTCGTCGCGCGGATCTTCGACGTTAAAAAGCCAGACCTTCATTCGTTTAGGAGGCTTCACGCCGTTCAAAGCCTTGCCTGACGCCATGGCCAGCGCTTCCACGATGCTATTCGCGGTTTTGCCGAGGCCGCCTGGCGCAACCGTAACCGAGACATACTTACGGATGAAATGCCGACCGAAAGCAAACTCTCGGCGTGGCAGGGTAGACGGGTCTTTCCACTGAAATGGCGTAGCGGCGAGGATAGGCTGGTCGGTGGGCTTGTCTTCTACTGCTGGCGCATCGTGTTGTACGTCTGGCTCGTCGTTGTGTGCTTCGGGTTCTCGCTGCACATCAACTTTCGCCCGCGCATTGTCGAGCATACGCGTGATGTCCACGAGCTTGGTATTGTCGTTGACGGCTTCCGGCGCCGGACGCGGATGCATCTTGCCCGCCTTCAGGCCATTGTCGATCGTTTTGCAGCAACGCGGGAAGTCCCTGCCCCAGCCGCGCGCTACGTCTTGCAACAATGCCCGTGCTTCGCATTCTGAAAGTGCGCCAGCTCCAACAAACGTTCCCATCCGAAACGCAGCGTCGTTCAGGCGGTTGTTGCGATTGCCCATCGGCTCCATCGCAAGATTGTCAAGCTCGGACTGTACCGCGCGCTCGACGTACCGGTCGTTGATCGTGCCGGATACTGACGGTGCCTGGTACATGGTCGTGCTGTCGTATGACCGCGGCAGAACGAGCTCCAGCAGCCAGTTCGGCGCATCAACTGGTTCCATGTCGACCAACCAGCGGTAAGGCTGGCCAACAGCAGGCACACTGCCGGCCGCAATGACATACCCGCCGTCGCCACGAACATCGATGCCAGCGCCCAATGCGCCCCGATTGCGGACGCCAGCCTTGTGTTTGAAGAAGTAATGCCGACCGCCGCTCGTGGTTTCAGCAGTGAGCGTCGTTGGCAAGGTGCCATGCTCGCCTTCCAAAGCCGCGAGCGTATCCGGGCCGCCGTGCTTCGGATCGATATCCAGCACCCACGCGCCGATAGTCGCCCCGGTCGGCACGCCGATCATAGCACCGGGGTTGCGGCGCCAGAGCTCCCGCACAATGCGCTCATTCAGTGTGGCACCGCGGAAACCATTTGAAGTTAGCGGCGTTTTAGTCGCGAGAATTTCAATAATGCCGTCCTCGTCGATGAACTCCTCGTCAGCGGCACGGCATGGGAAGACAGGCCAGCTGCGTGCCGTGTAGGACAGGGCGACGTCAAGCATGGGGTCTTCACCCGAAAACACCTGAATGTTATTTTCCATCAATCTTCCTTATTGGAGCCTGGAGATGTCCAAAGGACGGTATGAAATGAAGAGAACAAGCAACGGCAAATGGTCGGTCATCGATACCGAAACCGACCACGTGGCCAAGCTGCAAGATTCCTATTTGAGAGACCTCGATATCGATGAGGCCGAGGCGGCTACGGCCCTGATGAACCGAATTCATGCCGCAGGCCTCAGCGTCACGCCGCAGTGATTGTCATTGGCGGGCATAAGGCTTTCAATGCGCTTTCCCAACCACCTGAATTTTGGGACGGCCCAACTATTGCCGAGCGACTTATAACGTGGCCCATCTGGACTATCTGGCCTCCCGCGCCACGGGATATTCGTGTATCCGTCTGGAAAGCCTTGCAGGCGCTCACATTCCGTCGGAGTTAGGCGACGGACGGCCCAGTGCTGCTGGATATAGTCGCCGCCCTGATTGCCCCCAACAGGGCCGCCAGCCATTAAAGGCTGCGCAACATCGACCTGACGCGCCTTGTAATCCTTGCCGCTGTTTTGTGGCATGATGGACCAAGCGATGGCTACCTGACCGTCAGCATTCGGATGCGAACCGTCGTGCCCCATACTCCGAAGAGTCGGCGAAATTTCGCTGGCATCCGCTCCGAAATCCTTGCACGAAAACGCTATCGGAACGAAGTGACCAGCTGCCGCTCTTTCTGGGCGACCGCCTGCACCACCGGAGAAACTATCCTTACAGATCCTGCCAGCCACATACGTTTCGAGCGTCTCATCGTGGCTGCTATTACCTTTCGCCAGCAACGGGTGTGCAACCATCGTTTCAGTTTCATAGTCCTGTCGGCCCATACCACCAGCATTCAGGCAGTGCGCAACGTCACCGGTCGATGAAAACAAGCCGCCGTCGAGATCGAAGTCGGTTCCAAGTCCGCCACCGCCTGTAGGGCGCGCGCTAATTGTTTGGGCAACGTTTTGCCCCGCTTCTCTGCTCGGCGGAGTATCCCGGCACACGCTTTCTGGCTCAAATAAAACCGCTGCGGGATCTGCGCCGTTTCCAAAATCTGCGACAACGATGACACGCTTGCGTCGTTGGGCCAGTCCGAAAAATTGGGCATCTTTGACAGCCCACGCGGCCCGTCCTTTCGGTCCAGAAACCATACCGTAACCTGACCATCGCTTTGTCGGCACGATGGGATCATCTGCGCCCACAAGTCCGGCAAGGAAGCATCCGAAAGCGTTGTCTTTGGTGGAGAGAACACCGGGAACATTCTCCCAGATGACATTCCGAAGTCCATTTCCTGCTGCAAGCTCATGCGCAAGCTCCACGAATGATAGCGTGAGATTACCGCGCTCATCTTCGAGCGAACGGCGGGCACCGGCGATTGAGAACGCCTGACAAGGCGTCCCTCCGCAAAGAATGTCGACACGCCCCAGCCTCGTGGTGTCGATTTTGGTGAAATCACCAAGGTTAGGTACGTCTGGATAATGATGAGCCAGCACGGCAGACGGGAACTTCTCGATTTCGCTAAAAGCTACCGCCTGCCATCCGAGTGGCCTCCAAGCAACCGAAGCAGCTTCGATCCCGCTGCACACGGAGAGGAAGCGGAGAGCATTGTTGCCGTTGTCGTGTTTCATCAAAACGGTGCCTCCTTCAACGCTTCCCGCATCCCCCGCCCGCACCCTTCCCAAGCTTTGCGAACCAAGAGGCGCGCCTCGAGCTCGTCCATGTCCTTAAGGTCGGTTTTGCCAAGCTCTTGAAGGTATGAACCAACCGACTCGACGCCGGTATCAAGCGCACGCAGCTCGTACGGGTCCAATCGCCGCCGATGCCGGATATGCTCAGCAATGTCGGCGCATTCCTTGCACAGCCAGCGGATAGGCTCGCGGTCTGCCTGCACGCCGAGGCCGACGGCGTGGCGAGCGCAGACGTGGCAGATGTCGGTCATGCTGCCACCCTCCCCAGCAAATCCTGGTTATCATTGGCCGCAACATACTTGCCCGCTTCATTGCCCCACGATGACCAGCCCGGCCACGCTTGGCGCGCGAATAGTTCAAGATACGGGCCGTCGACAAGCCGCTCGATGCGATCGTACTGTTCATCAGGTTTGCGACTATGCTCGCGGCGCGGCGCTTTGATTAGCGAATGCACTCCTTTACTCAGGCGACGCGGCTTGCCTCGCTTGAACAGATGGCAGATTTCAACTTCCTGTCGGGTCCAATAGCCCATGCTCATTCGGCCCTTGTCCCAGACGAAAGCCACGCTGACAGGACGGAATCCCCACGATGCAGCAACATCGAAGGCTTCACGCTGCAGATGCGAAACGGTCCACATGAAGAGCAAACAGTCGCGGGCGCATACCTGTTCGACAGGTAGCGCCTTGATATCGTCAAGCGACATCACGCTGTAAGGCTGGCGACCTCTAGCCGGCGCGACGTTCTTCTTGTTGTAGGTTCTAAATGCCCATGGCGGGTCCGCAAGGACGCAGCCGAAAGGCCCGCTCGGTAGCGGTTCATTCATCCTCATCTCCTCGTGTTTCGTGGTGGTAACCCGCCAGTTGGTGGCTGGCGGGGTGTTGATTGTTCGGTTTTTTTTCGGCATTACTGCTTCGTTTAGTTGGGGGCAACAATGATCGATGCTTGGGTAAAAATTAGGTCTTGGTTGATCAGCATACTCGGTATTTGGATAATTTTGGTTTTTTGCTTTGTGACTTATCGTTATGGCGACTTTATTTATAGCCGACAGTTCCCCCCTTACGCCGCAAAACTTCTGGGCGATATCGTATTATTTCAATGGATCGACACCACGTTGGTTTCAGGATTACTTGCCTTAATCGCTGCGGGCGTAGGCGCCATTGCCCTTTACATCACATCAAATACCGCCCTCAAAACTCAGCGTGAATTATCGCTAGCGCAATACTCGAGCGCACAATACACAGCCTTGCGCAAATGTATGGCCCATTGCTCTATCATGAGAGATCATATTGAGCGCGGTCAGAAACCTGCTGATGATGATGCATTCCATTTTATGCTGGCAGCCGACGGACTGTCGCTAATTGATGCAGATTTAACTTGGCTGGGTATTGGCTTGGCAAGGTACACACAGATTCTTAGCCGAGAGGAAAGACTAGATTCCATTGCTTATCGACTTATGATCATCAAGCTGACTTATTTTATCGATTTACTAAGATTTATTGAGAGCCAGATTGAATCTGGCCGATTTAAATCAACCAGACATACAAATTACATGCCAGCAGATCTTGATAAAGTCGAACAGGCAGGTTTCACGATACCGCAAATGGGAGAGTTTGAAGTATTATTCAATTGGTACGAAAGATGGAATGATTTTAAGAAGGGTAGTTAGGACTGTTGTTGTCATCACCTTGCCACCCGCTCATCCCAGACCTTAAAGCCCGGCACCTGACGCATCCCGGCGCGCACGGTTTCTTCGGCCATCGACTGGACCAGTTCCTTGAAGCGTTCTGGCGCTCGGCCATATGCCCAGTCGAGAGCCTTGCCCTCGTCTTCCAGCGTGCAGCGCCAGATCGTGCGCAGCCCTGTGCCGGTCGTTGCTGACCGATCTTCGCGCTTGGCCCATCGGTCCGCTTTCTTGGCCTCGGCAAGCAGTTCTTCGGCTTTCTCACGCGCTTCGAGATTGCCTGCGCTGGCTCGCATGGCTTCCTGCACTTCCGCTGCGATGCGGTCAGCCTCTTCACGCGCAGCACGCGCTGCCGCTTCCTTTTCGGCAACAAGCTTATTGCGCCATGGCGTCAGCAATGTCTGCAACGTCTCCTTGCCGAGCACGACCTTGCCTTTGACAGACTTTGTATTGCCGATCAGCTTGTTATAGCGTGTCTGGATTTCAGCCTTGGCGTCGTCGTGCGGCTTCGCCTCGTCCTTGCGGGCCTCATCGGCTTTCTTGCCGGCCTCATGAAGCTTGTCGTGCAGTTCGGTGATTGCATCGGCAATTTCCTGGCTGCCGATTGCCTCGCCGTCCGCCCAGTTCTTCGCCTCATCGAACAGATCTTCGATTTCCTGTTTTACGGTCTCGTAGGCAGTAAGCGGCGGTCTATTGTGACCAATAGGCGCTGGGTTATACGCGTCGTAATTGTCCGTCATCATTGCTCCTCGTGTTCGGTGGTTGGTTTTGCTGCGATAAGCAGCGGTAGGTAAGTTAACACGCCTCGCGGCGGTTATTGTTAATAGCCAGCCCCGAATCTTTGGCGGGAGGGCTTACGTTACGTAAATTTAATTTTTTGATATGTGTTTCACTGTGGTACATTGGAATAGCGTTTTGGGTATCCGGGGGGCTACTCGGCGCCGTCGCTCCGGGCATTTATGCCACGGAGCGGCTCTTTCTCACTCATGCTTTCGAGCTGTCACGAACTGTCATTTGTTCGATCGGGCTGTAGTTCCTATCTAGTCGGTGCAATCCTCCTTTGGAATGCATCCGCATCGCGTGTACCAAAGCCCCCCGCCCTATCGCGCGATGCGGACACCCTTCAAGGCCCATAGCAACCGCTTCATGCCTTGCCTCGCCAGAATTGCTCTCCATCTTCTACATTCCAAGCCCTTTTACAGATGGAGATCGACATGAGCGGCGAATTGGAAAAGCAGCTAGAGATCGAAGAGCTCGCAAAGCAACTTTTTGAGCAAGAGAATTCTGATCCCGACCTGAACTGGGATTCTGCTGTTAGCAAAATCGTAAGCGGAGCTAGTGTCGGTGGTGGCGTTCCCGACGAGGTGAAGGAAAAATATAGAGCCAGAGCTGCGCAAATTCTTAGAGACCGGGCAGAAGGCAAGGACGACTAACCCCTGCCTTGATTAAAACGGCACCTCATCCCCTATCTCCGCCAGCCAGGCCGGCACATTGTCGTTGCTCGCCTCCGGCACGTTGTCATTCGCAGCGCCCGCAATGGCGTCGACCACTTCCCAATATTTCCCGTTGGGTTTGACAACGATTTCCCCGGTAGGCAGCAGCTCGTTTTGGCGCTCCATGAATTCCAGCACGGTTCTCGGGAACGGTGCCTGACCACCGTGCTTTCGCCACCACCTGTCTGACTTCGACTTAAAGAAGCCGGTATGCGCGGGCCCGAGCCACTCACTGATTGGCGACATACCAATCCAGTACGACACCTTCACGCTGTCCTGCTTGCCGCCCTTGCCTTCGTGGTAAGCGAAGGTGCGGCGCTCCACCTGGCGGGTGCTGGCGTTGTCTTTCGACAGCATCGGCACGTCTTCGGCCTGCGCAGATATCTTCGGCGTTTCATCGACCGGGAATTCGTAACCGCAATCCGGGCAAGTATGCAGCGAGGCGTGAATTAGTGAGCCGCAACCAACTAGACCGCGATCGTCACGCTCCTGCGGGCATTGCTTGACGGGCGCTTCGCCGTCGCCTTTCTTCAACCCCGGCGGCGTGACAGCATCGATAGGACCGTGCTTACGAACAACGCCAGCGAAATCCAGAAATAGGCAGTTCTCCTTGCCGGGATAAAGGCGCAGGCCACGACCTGCCATCTGGACAAAAAGGCCCGCTGACAAGGTCGGGCGACAAAACGCAACGAGATCGATGATCGGCAGGTTCGTGCCGGTCGTGAGCACAGAATTGTTAGTCAGTGCGCGGATCTTGCCAGCCTTGAAGTCAGCCAGAATGCGGTCGCGTTCACCGGTTGGAGTGTCGCCGGTCACAGTCTCGCAGCTAAATCCCCGGTTTCGGATTTCGTCTCGCATATGTCGGGCATGTTCGACGCCGCTGCAAAAGCAAAGCCATGCCTTGCGCTCCGCACCCGACGCAGTGCCATACGTGACGATCTCATCGACCACGGAAGCCGTGATATCGTCTTTATCGATAGCCGCCTGCAGAGCGTTCTGCTTGTAGTCGCCGCCCTGCTTGCCGACGCCCGACAGGTCGAATGCGGTTGCCATGCCTTTTGATATCGGCCGGCAGAGATAGCCTTCATCGATCATTTCGCCGATCGGCTTTTCAAAGCAGATGTCGTCGAAAAGCGCGCCGTCACCTTCCGTCAAAAGCCCCTCGCCCAAGCGATAAGGCGTAGCCGTGAGGCCGACCAGCTTTAGGTCAGGATTGATGGCGCGCAGGCCGTCGATCAGTTTGCCATACTGCGTTTCCGAATTGCGCGGCATCAGGTGGGCTTCATCGACCAGAACAACGTCGATATGGCCAATTTGGTCTGCCTTGTTTGCGATGGTCTGTACACCGCCGAAAACGATCTGCGCCTTTGCATCCCGCCGACCTACGCCAGCCGAAAAGATGCCTGCCGGGGCGAAAGGCCAGATGTTCAGCAGCTCCTGATAGTTCGACAGAATAAGCTCGCGGACATGCGTTACCACGAGCACGCGCATGTCGGGCCAGCCTTCAATCAGTTCCTTGCAGATCGTACCCAGCACGAGGCTCTTGCCGCCGCCCGTAGGAAGCACGATAAGAGGGGAGCCGGGTTGTTCGCGCCAGTAGTCATAAAGGCCGTCAACAGCGGCGCGTTGATAGTCGCGTAAGGTTAGCATTTGGGGGCATTACCTTGTCTGAAAAAGAAGACGATAGTTTTGCAATGACAATCCTCTGCGTGGGCAGCGCGGTTTACATTGCGGTTTGCGCTATGGCCTTCGGCGGCCTGATTATCTCTAGCCCAACAGTTGGGAAGGCACTTTTGGACTTCGCAAGAGATTACGGGACATTACTTGCTGGTATCCCTGTATTGGTTGCGGTCATTGTGGCTAAACAGCAGTTGGATGCCAATAGAAGGCAGCATCTGGCAACTGTAAAACGATCATTTCGCGAAGAACTTGACGCCTTGAATTCCATCAAACATTTTGCAAATCGCTACACTGGCTATGAAGTCCAAATGGTAAATCGTTATTTCTCCGGACCGTTTGTTGGGCATGCCTTCGTAGGGAATACATATTTGCGACCGGGTTATCCGCAGCCTACGGCAAAGGTCTGGGATGACGTCAAAGCTTGTAAATCCGAAGCGATTACACAGGCTGCGTTTGAATTGCTTGTGACACTCAATGGCGGCAATCCGTTCGACTTTATGTCAGATGAAGGAATCCAGTTTCCACTCGACGTAGAAAGCATTTGGGATACTGGTCGGATTGTATTTGCAGCTCGTCGTGTGCTCGATTGCGTTCGCGAACAGCACGAACATCTGAACCAATATTTTTAACCATCCGTACCTCCCCTCATACCATCCACCCAAATCTCGCCCGTCGCCAAACGGTACGTAACGGTTTCCGCAATCTCGTCAGCATCGATCTGCTCGCCATTTATCAGTCCCGGCAGGTAGAGGTGCGCCGGGCAGCCGTCGCGTTGCTCGTCGATCGACAGGGGCTTGTTCCAACGCGCGCATGACATGTGGCAATCACCGCCATGCTCCGGCTGGACATGAAGGCAGGTGCGGCAGTTCACGCGCGGCTGCACGCCTTCGTGGCAAACGCCCCGGTGTTTGCAGAACATGCAGCCGAAGAACTCCGGATCTTCGCTGATACGGCTTGGCGGCTCGTCCGAAAACACGATGCGTTCGCAGCGTGCCAGCAGTCGAAGGCAGAATTCAACGTCGTATTCGATCCGCTCGGCATAGAGCGTGTCGGTGTTCTTGCATGACGCCAGATACAGACAGCGCGTCAGTCCAAAAGCCTGCATGCCAAGCTGGCACTGGGCGTAGTGCAATGGCTTAGCCTTCTGGCAGCCGTGCTTTTGCAGTTCCTTGATACCCTTCTCGTTGCTCGACTTGAATTCCAGCAGGTGTTCGGTCTTCGGCGCTTCGGGTAGGTCTCCTCGTGTTTAGTAGGTGTGGTGGGTAACGGCGATTGCGGCGATGACGGTCGCAAGTATGAGCCAGCCGACAAGCCATGCAGGCGGGCTTGTTAGGGCGGCGGCGCAGTTGTCGCGTGGTGGTCTGAGGGGCATCAGTGCGCACCCCACAGATACAGCAGCCCATAGAACGGCAGCAGCAGGTTCCAGAATAGGAACGCTGCGATTGCCGTGGCAATTGCCAGCGCGAACGCTGCAAGCGCCAAGGACTGCCCTACGCGTCCGACACCGGGCTTACGCCCGGGATCAATGTGCGGCATGTCAGCCGTAGCTTTTGTGGCGACGTTCATGCCAGCACCCATGCGTAGAAGCCGACCGTCAAGGCGAGCACGGCGACTACTGCCAAGCCCCATACAAAGCGGTCGCCAAGGCCGAGCGTGGTTTCCGGCTCGTAGAATGTGTCACCTTCCGCGTAGTCTGTGGGCGCATAGTTACGCGTGTGGCTGTACGTGGTGGAGGTCATGCGGCTCTCCGAATAACGACATCGGCAATCCGCGAGTCAGCGAGAACGAACACACCGAACTTCTGGCCCGGATATTTGACGGCAAGTCGTTCAGCTTCGTCAGTGGCGGCCTGTTCGCTTTTATGAACCTTCGGCTGCTCTGATGGCTTGGGCTGGTCGTTTTCGATCAGTGCGACGATAGCGGGTTTGGTCAAAGGCGCATTGTCAATGCTGGCTGGCTCGTCGACCCATTCGGCGATGAGGTCTGGACTGTCTTTGGCTCCTGGATACTTAGCCGTTCCGTTGTCGGTCCATAAGCCTCCGTTGAGTGGCCGCTCAGCTCGATCTGTATGCCATCCACCGTAAATCCACGTGTCCATAGGCCCAACCTTGCGCCCATCGCAGGTACGATAGAACTTGCCGGTTTCGATGGTGAGGGCAGGCTTGCCGGTTGCTTCAGCAACGGGCAGGAGTTCGTATTCGTCGACTTCCAGATAGAACCGGTCAGACAGATCATCGAGAAACCAAACTCGACCGTTAACCTGAACTTCCAGTACTTCGTAAAGTTCGCCTTTGCGCACGTCGAACTCTGTCACAAGGCATCTGACCTTGTCGCCAACCTTCACTGTTTGCTTGTCTGCCATCACGCTACTCCCCTCGTCTTGGTGTTTTTCGTAAGTTTCACTTTCTTGGTGAAATCGACCGGGATGATGTTGTCCTCTTCAGGCTTGTCAGCCTCGACACCGCCGCCGTCATCTTCAAAATCCGGCTCGACTTCGAAGCGCGAGACCTCAAGCTGCACAAGGCCCGTACCGGGAATCATGAAACGCACCGTCAGCCAGCGAAAGCTGTCGCGCTCCTCGATAATGATACCCTTCCACTTCCAAAGCTTGTGGACGACGATTTCGCCGGGCAAATCCCAGCATTCACCGCATTCGCAGGTCATGCGGCACCTCTTTTCGGTGCGCGGTGGTAGGTGACAGGCGCATTGGAAACGCAACGCCCGTCAACGAGACGTGCTTCCTGTCGTGCCACGTATTTCTGCGCAGCCGTCCGGTAAGGCTTGCGGTTTGTCATGTCCCGCTCGCCCGTTCGTGTATATTTCGTTTTCAAGGTGTGGCCTCCTCGTAGGGAGGTTAGTCGTCGGCCCCGTCTCTGCGGTCGGCCTGCCTTTCAGCAATTGTGCTGCCTCGTAAGGCTAGTGGACTGTACCCGTAAATGGACCGTCCAGAATGGTTATGCGGGGCAGAGAGACATAAATGTCCATGCATCCTCCCGAGTAACCTCCGTTAAAAGTTGTGCGCCGCACAACGGTCTTCTCTGTTGGCTCTGGCGCCGGTAGCGTGGGCGATCTCTCGGAAAGCAGCGACCAAGCGTGGCCTCTGGTAATGCCCATCAGTTCCGCGATCTTCCCAAATGAAGCGCCTTGTTTACGGTGCACGGCGGCAGTTGCCTGCAGTTCGTGTCTTGATGAATGCTGCATGTCTCCTCGTGTCGGTTGGTGATGGTTGACAAGCGCCGCATCTATCGGCATCTGTCTCGTCGGCCGGGGTGGTACCTGGCAAGGAAACCCCGGCGTAGAAGTGGCTTCGGCCCTCCTCGTGTTAACCGGGATGTACGGGAGCGGCGGGGTAACGGGTGGTGCCGACCCACAACGCCGCTCTTTTTAGATTTCGTCGTTGGAACCAAATTCGCCACCAAGTAGTTTTCTTCTTGATAAACAAGGAGATCACTATGCTTACAGCCGGTGTGATGTGGCTTTTTGGCGTTCCGCTCGTCGTCGTAATTCTTGTCTACTTCTTATTCCTCAGAAGGCGTTAACGCCTTCGTCTGGGAACGCCGAAAGCGCCAGCCGCTTCCTATCGCCTTTGGTCGTTGCCGTCGCGACATCCTGCTGGCGAAGCAGAATGGGGTTAGGCTGCAAGCCTCTGTTGGCCTGTAGCCCAATCTAGAAAACGTTTGCGTGTTTCGATGTCGGCACGTCCCCACATTGCCTGCATCGCGATCAACATAGCGTCAACGCGCGCGGGCTGAGCATGAATCGCCGTAGGCGGCGCTTGTTCGACGTGAATTACACCGTCCTCTTTCAGGCGGCTGATTTCATCGACGAGATTTTCAACCTGACCAGTAAGACGATCTTTGTCCTGCTCCGCATAAAGGCGAGCAGTCTGTGCGCTGTCGCGCTGTTTAGCCGCTTCCTTAGCGCGGAATTCAGTCAGGGAAATTTCCGTGTTCGCTTTTTCGAGCGCGCTTTCCGCCTTGGAAAGCTTGGCTTTTAGTTCCGCGATTTGTTTCGCCGTAACCGTTTCGCCAGTTGCAGCGCGTTCAAGGACGGCCTCTCGTACGGCTTCGGGAGTGGATGGGGCGGCTAAGGCGTAGAGGGCGGTAGGGGCTAAATGTTTCACCGTGAAAGATTTGTCACCACACTCTATTGCTACATTCATCATGCGACTGGCGCTAACGCCCGACATCCCAAACTCTGCCTCAATCCAAGGCAGGAAGTTTCCATGGCCCAATTGCTTTTTTTGCTCGATCAGTTCCCGCCCAACTTCAATAATGCTCTCGGCAGCAAGCTGCATTCTTCCACGAATACGCTCGGCAGCAGCCCGCGCAGACGCCGCCTTTTCGGTCGGCAACGCCGCATAGTCGAATTTGGTGTCTGCGCTAGGCAGCATTTCAGTTCGCTCCGAACTTGGCGTTGATGTACTTGCGTAGTTTTACGGCATCCATGATCTGATAGCCGCGCTCCATGGAATACATCTGGCGCTTATTAAACGCCTTGATGCCAGATATGGCATACGCCATTACTTCTCGTTGACGGACATAGTTTGATTGCTTGCGCAGGATAGTTGGAAGCTTATCATCAAATACAGCAACGGCGTCTCGGGTCTGGTTGATTTTAACCATGTCCCCATCGGCATACGCCTTCCAGAACGCCTCTGCACCAGGCTCAATCTTCAAAGTGAGAAGAGCTGCCATAATGGTCGGCGTGCGAAAACGCACTTTTGTAGTGATGATTCTGTCGAGGGTTTCTAATTCACGAATGAACATTGAGAAAGATTCGCGCATCACCTCATGACGCTGATCACGCTTAACAGACTTCGCGAAAATGTAGGTCCAAAGTTCGCGGATCGCAGTGCTAATCTCACCGTCTTTTAGGATTTTACTCTCAAATGTTACGCCATGATCACGAGCTGACCCGGTTATGATGTCGCTGCCATATTCTCCAGTGAGAGGGTTGTCGATCTTGTCATAGAGTGACTTTGCCGCTTCGATGTCGTTACAATGCCAGAATTCAGCAATTACCGTTTCGGGCGATCGATCCGATAATTGATGGCGCCAATAGAATGCTCGTGTGTGTGCATCAATCTTGACCAAATCGCCGTCTGGTAGAATGCCGACAATCACCTTTCGATGAGACTGGTCAAACTTCTTCAGATGCGTTGTACGCCCCTTGGCGATGCGTACGGCCACATCGCGCTGCTGCGGGTTATCGCGAATGTCAATCCAGTCCTGAACCCGCATTTCACGCGTGAACGCGTATGCATAAGGCTCATCACTCAATGCAGGGGTAGGCATATCATTGGCTGGAATGATCTTGCTGACTCGATTAACGTGCGCCCGTGTTGGGGATAATCGTTTGGCACGTGTTTCAATAGGTATCTGTCGTCCTCTGGCCTGTACAATCTGCATGTCATTCTCCTCATGGTTGTATCTCAATTTTTGGCATGCTTATGTGTAGACGTCGGTGGGGGAGCAAATAGCCACTCTGCAGCTTCGGCTGTTCTCATGTAGGCGAAGCGGCGCATCACTGCGTTCGCTGAGAGGCGGCTTTAACCGTCAGAGCGTGGAGGTATTGGCTGATGCTGAAACCTAAGTTGGTCGCAGTTCGTGCTTACGTGCGTCTGCGATTTGGCCGACTTGAGCATGTGTGTGCTCATTGGCGGTCATGGCCGGGGCAACTGGCCTTCGATTTCTAGGCTGGCGTTACAAACCAGCTCAATCCCCACCGACGCCTGCTAATAAGCATGCGTCGCGCGCCACTAGCCATCTCAGGCTAGCAGCGTCCCTATTGTCCTACGGTGGCATATACCCGACATTGGCGAAATTCTGTCTTTCGTAAGTGCTCATCGTAATCTCCTCGTGTTTCTTGTTCGGTCAGTCTTGGGATGTCTGTACTATCTGTCCGGTCGCGGAAGCTCCGGCTTCTCTTTGTGCAACTCATTCTCCTTTTCTGCGGTCCGGTCTTCTTTGGGCCGGTTGATGATTGGAATATATTGGGATAAATCCCATTAGTCAATGTGATTTTTCCCATTTTCTATTCAGCGCATAAAAAATGCCGCAAACGCGGCATTGTGATTTATCACCCAAAAGCGTTAGATACGTATTCGTCGAGCCTGTCGTGGGGGTACGATAGATTCGATGTCCGCGGCCCAAACGACTTCTTGATCCCGCATGGTTGGGCCATTCAGCGATTCCAGATCGTAAAGACCTGGACGGGATCCACGCGTTAGCCGCTTCAGCAGCGCTCGACCGTCGCTTAGTCCAACGACAACCATATCGCCAAGCATTTCGTCGGACGGGGCCAGCTTCTGATCGCTATAAAAGATCAAAGCCCCATCGACGAAAGTCCCCATAGAGTAGCCGTGCACTTCAACGGCTACCGACTCGGGCCCAGCACCGGGCGGGATAATAACGTCCCCGAACCCGCCGTCCCCAGTTCCATAGACTATTTCGCCGCTCGTATCGGCCCCAACCCGTCCTACTACTGAAGTTACGCCCGGTTCTTCCCCGATGAGATATCCGACAGTGGTATTCAGAATGTTAGCGACCGACTTCAGGGAGTCGATTTTTGGAACGGCCCCGCGATCTAAGATGTCGCGCACAAAAGTTTCCCCCATGCCAGCTTCCAGCGATAGGGCCTTCATACTCCAGCCGCCTTTCTTCATCGCGGCGCGAAAACGATCTTTGTCTATAGTGACTTGTTTCATAAATGGGTTTTACCCCATCGAACAATTTCGGTCACTTGGGAAATTTCCCATTGACGAATGTGAAATATCCCATTACATTCCCATCAACAGCACGAAGACGGCCTCACCAGCCTGATCGGCTGACCATCCAAAACACGAGGAGAAACCCACATGACTGCAACGACACCAAGAAGAAGAAGCTCAAAGCCTCGCCTGAATGAAATCATCGGCGGCGGGTTCTTTGTATTCCGCCGCGGCAAGAAGACTGGCCGCGTTGGCGTCTATACCACCATGCCATACGAACACGGCTCGTTTGAGCAGGCTTTGGCCGAGGCGACGCGTCTCGCTGCCCTTTGCCCCGGCGAGACCTTCGAAGTTTTCCAGACGAGCGGCGCAGTGGCTTGCTGTGCTCCAGTTGAGCTGTCGGAGGCTGCATAAGATGGAGCGCGACCCCAACACTGAACTGGAGGATGCGCCGCTGTCGCGCGGACAAAAGAACATCGTCGACGCGCTGGCAGCGATCTATCCTCGCCGCATCTACATCAACGACCTCGTCGATAACGTCTACGCCTTCGATCCGAATGGCGGACCAGACAATGCGCGGCAAGTTGTGCGAACGCAAATTTGCCATCTCCGCAAGCGCCTGCCTTCCTTTGGCTGGATGATTCCGCAGACAAACGGCCAGCAAGGTCAACGGGGGTTCTACCGTCTCATGCCAGTTGCCGAGAACGACAACGTTAAACAGGAAAGGGCAGCAGCATGAACCGCGCGCTTTTGGAACTGCTTGCCGACGACGATTTTGAAACGGAAACCGACGCACCGAAGGCCGGCAATGTCGAGCCTATGCGCCGCCCTGATTATCGCGCCAAGAAGCATGCACGCCCACAGCCGTGGCTGCGTTATGCGGCACGCGAAGCGGTCGAGATGACCGTCGTTGTAGCCTTTTGCGTTGCTGTGTGCGGCGTTGGGTTGGGGGTATCCGCATGAGGCGCGAAAGATAGCGACGGGGCGTCTAAGCCCCCGAACCCCCAGGAATAACGGCCTTTGCGCGTCTGGCGCCACGGCTTTTTGCACCCACCAAACACGAGGAGAATGACATGCACAGACATGTATCGACGACGCACAACATTGTGGCACCCACCCTGACCGCCGCTGAATTTCAGCAACAAGGCACGACCGCCGCGCAGGTCCTGTCGATTTCAAAGGCCGTGCGCGCTCTTGGCTACCACATTGAAGCCGAGACGCTACGCGACACCGCTTTCGAACTGGCGCGCATTACCGGCGCTCGGTTCCGCTATGGCGCTCCGCGCCAGCGTCGCAGCCCGGCCAACGACAATCGCCGTCGACTGCAGAGGCAGTAAGGGTTCGGAACACCTAAGCTGCGATATCGCTATCAAGGCTCATCAAGTATTCGACGAGCTCTTCCGCATCTCTCTTCCGGAGAGAACAGCACAATTGGCCATTAAGCGAGACAGGTTGGTTCGTGACTGTTTCTTGTACTGACCAGAGACCATCTGGCTGTTGAGAAATGTAATAAAAATGACTTGTCATAGCCAGCCCTCGCCACAGTGCATTCGACATCTTATCTCTCCCGCTATTCAATTATTAGGACAAATACCCCATCAACCAGAGCACCAAAATTACAGGGAGGGGTAATCCAATGAGCCAAAGCAATCCGCCCTTCAGCATGTGCAAAAATCTCCATTATTTCATTCCGCGCACTAACGCCCGAGGACGTTCGATGGTTCCGCTAAAGATCATGAATTGAGAAGATTTAATCAGCCAGTTTGTAGGAGCAGCTATGACCCTTATCGACCGCCTCTCCAAGCTAGACGCGTTTGACGGGGAAGCCGAACACGACATAACATTTGCGGATTGTTGGCGCGCCATGCTCGCCGCCTCCGTACTTGGGGAGCCGAGCGAATGAAACTGACAGAAACAATGCTGCATGGCCTAGCCCAAATGGCTCGGTATAGTGATCGCCGGGGCAATCCCGTTATGGCGGAGCCGAATGAGAATACCGGCAAGGCTTTAATGAAGCGCGGCTTGATTGAACTGACTGGAAGCAATGGAGGAGTAAACCTTTACGACATCACCGAAGCCGGTCGCCTAGCCCTGAAAGGCAGTCAGTGATGTCAGCACGAGACTACAAGCGAATTCTTATTATCGCTGGGGCAATAGTCGCCTTCATCGTTGCCTATAACAACATTCCGCAAATTCACATCGGAGAGCGTGCGCAAGGCAGCTACGAGGATGGAAGCGCAACAGACGAGGATGTTTCGAAGGCAGTGCAGGAAGCACAGAAAGCCGCGGAGAAGGCAGGCCGTGTCGTGTCGCCGGAAAGTGAGTGAGCGGTGCCAGCTTACACCTACGCCGACACCGAACGATGGCTAGACGCTATTGCCGGTGTAATTGCATCATTTCCTGAGACCGAAGCGAAGCTGATTCCACTTTATGAACGGGTGGAAGTCATGCAGCGCAATCTCACTGCGAATGACAATATTCGCGACCGCATCAAATCACGGCTGCGTCGAACGGCAGCGTGAATTTTTCCATCTGTTCTTTTCGCCATTCCAAGGAACCGCCCGTGCCATATCGTGGGCGGTCAACTGTATGGCCCATCAGCATCCGGCGCAGTTCATCGTCCAGGCCCGCCTCTTTCATGCGATCCTCGAATGAGTGGCGAAGCGAATAGACGGTATAGCCGGCACCCTTCGGAAACAGCTCGTTGTCCTTGAAATACTTATTCAGCGTCGCCGATAGCGTGTCTTCCTTGTTCTTGTAACGAGGGAAGCCATTCCGATGTTTCTTAAAAACCTCATGCGCTATGCCGACCAACGGCAGCTTGCGAACAGACGAAGCGGTTTTAATCTCACGCGGATCTGCAGCATCTTTTCGTGGCGCAATCAGGATATGCGGAACTTTGTCGGCCAGGAATATGTGCTCGGCCGTAATGTTGCAAAGTTCGCTTGGCCGACAGCCCGTTTCAATCATCGCTAGCACAATCCCGCGTGCCTCATCGTTCATACTGACGAGCGGGCCGTATGTCAGGAACTTGTCGCTGATCAACTGCGTCGGGATCGGTGGCCGTGACTTTTCAACCTTCTCTGCAAAGCTTAAATCGCGGAAAGGGTTCGGCCGATCCCTGTCGCCCATATGCTTGAAGTATTCAGCAAAGAGAACACGCATCCCGCCCATCATGCGATTGCCCATACTTGCGGATATCGGCTGCTTCCCTTTGGCTGGCTTCGTTATCATTTGTAGCCAAACCTTATAGAATTTCTGGGCGTCTTCGCGGGTTATGTCAGCGATTGCTTTATCTGAGACAATCTTCACAAAATGATCGATCGCCCGCTGCTTGTGCGCGCGCCAACGTTTCTTCTGGATTTCGCTCTTTCCAGTCAGTTCATCAGGCGTAATTTCATCGAAGTAGATTTTCAACGCCTGCTTTACAGAGACCGACGGGATGCTTGCGGCTCCCACGGTTGCAGTGTCTTCAGCAGGATTGCCCGTGACGAGTTTTAAACGGCTAGCCAGCGCATCATCAGTCAGCAAAAGCAGCTTTTCTGCTGGCATATAGGAAATGCCGATAGCGTCTGCTCGTTTAATGGCTGCATCATAAAAGGCGCGCGCTTTATCTCCGTCCGCTCCGGCCTTCAGCATTGACCAAAGTGCATCGTCAGCAGATTCGTACTCGTTGCGCTTCGTCATCGCGCGAGCCAGGTCATTTGTCTTTAAGCTGATCCTGACAATCGGGGCTCGGCCATCCTTGGACGCGACGTCCGTCGGCACTCGCCTGACGTATTGGTAGACGCCATCACGATCTTTCAAATACCGGTGCGGATCAGTTTTGATACGATAGCCAGCCATACAAGCATGATAACATACTGTTGCACACATTGTAGCGCATTTTGTAGCACAGTATGTATCACAAAATGGTACGTTTAAGATCGAACCAACAATAAAAATTCCGCCTAAGCGGTTGATATTGCTATATTATTTTTGATGAATGGCTGAAAGTAATGGTACGGTCGGTTGGAGTTGAACCAACGACCTCAGGAGCCACAATCCTGCGCTCTAACCAACTGAGCTACGACCGCGTACCTTTGCCGGTATGAGCGCCTCAGCGCCGCCGACAGGGGGTCACATACGGAGAATCGATCCATATTGCAAGCGATTATAGCGCTCTTTTTTCAGAAATTCCCAATTGTCGGATTCAATGTCGAATTCCACCCATATTCTACAGAGACTGGTAACCATTGCAGGCGGCTGGCTGTGAACAACCGAAATATCGGGCACAACCTGTAAAATTGCCATTCCGGCATTAACTAATGAAACAGAAAATCGGGCTCATACCGTATGGGAATATGGACCCGCGGCCTCAGTGAGCTTATTAACAGGCGGTTAATGGCTACGACGGGGCGGTCGAAAGAACAGATAAGGACCGGTATGTCTGGATCATACCCATTCATCGATATTGCCGCGCTGGACGCTATCCGCGAAGGCTTTGCCAAAGGCGATGCGCAGATTGTACTGACACGCGACCTGTCGGCTGTGCTTTGGGTGAACGGCGCCGGAGCCAGACTGTTCGGCTTCGAACGTATCGAGGATATGATCGGCAGTGCAATCGATCTGCCTGTCGCCGCCCGCCGTCAAATCGCAGCCGCCAGCGACGATAACAGTGCAGAACCCCGCGCAGTGTCCGTGCGCCTTGGCGGCGGCCTTCGTTCTGAACTGACGCGCCTTTGGATTTCCCACATTTTTCTGCCCGATGGCGTAGCTGGTCTTGCGATCACCGCCAGCGGCACATCGAGCAATGCCGAAGATATCATCGCGGGTCTCAGCGATGACGACACGCATGTTGCGTTGATCGATGCCGACTGCAAGGTCATCGCGGCAAGCAAGCGCTTCGCCGCGCTCGATATTTCCGCTGCAACGCTTGAAGATCTGGTCGTGGAAGCCGCCGATACGCCTGACCGTATCGTCAAGCGCCGCATCCGTGCAGGTCGCCAGTCGGTTCCGGGCGCAATCGCCCGGCTGATCGATGCACCCGCGCTGCATCTTCTGTGCATCGTCGCCGAAGCCCCGGCGCAGGTCACAGCCGAGACAACATCGATTCAAGCGCACGAGCAAACCGCTGTCCAACCGCCAGAAGGCGCGGAAGAAATTCTTGAAGAAATGCTCCCTGAACAGGAACCGCACGAGCCGGTCGCTACGCCAGTGGCTGAGGCCGTCAGCGAGCCCGCAGTGGAAGCGCAAAAGCCGCAAGGCTTCCGGTTCGACCGCGATGCGCCGCCTGCCCGCTTCATCTGGAAGACCAGCGCCGACGGCGTGTTCAGCGAGATTTCGCCGGAGTTCGGCATCACTGTCGGCCCTAATTCGGCGGATGTAACCGGACGCCGTTTCAGCGATGTCGCCAATGTGTTCGGCTTCGATCATGATGGCAGCATTGCATCGCTGCTCAGCAAGCGCGACACATGGTCGGGCAAACGCCTGATGTGGCCCGTCGAAGGCACCAATCTGCGCGTGCCGGTGGAACTGGCCGCTCTGCCGGTCTATTCCCGTGATCGCGCGTTCATCGGCTTCCGCGGTTTTGGTCTGGTGCGCCCTGACGAAGCGGTAGAAGATCCGGAAGAAATCGGCCTCGCGCTGGCGGGCGGCATTCCGCAAAATCGCAAGCCTGAAGTTCAGGAGGCCGTCAACAGCGATGCCTCTGACGACGATGTACTGGCGCTGACCGAAGAGATCGCCAATGACGATCATCCCGGCGAGACGCTGCCGAAGCCGCCGCTCAACATCGCGCCCACAGCCGGACGTCGCGATTCAGACAAGGTGATCAACCTTCTGAATGCAGCGGCCCAGGAAAAGGTCGCATCCGATCAGGCGAAGCTCCTGAAAGTCAGGGAGCGCGAACAGCGTCCGGAAGGCGGACTGACCAAAACCGAGCGCAATGCGTTCCGCGAAATCGCGGATCGTCTGCGCAAGCAGGGTCTTTCCAGCTCGCAGACTGAGACGGTTTCCAACGTGCCGACGGACACGCCTGTCATTACGCCGGAAGAAGCCACCTCTGAAGCAACCCCGACAGCACCGGTTATCGAACCTGTCGCTCCAATTGCGGAAATTCCGGCAGAACAGCCCGCTGTTTCGCAACGCGAAGAGCAGCAGGTCGAAAGCCTTGCCAGCGACACCACTCACGAAACAGCTGCTATAGACGAGACAGCGCTGCTGGCCAATCTGCCGGTTCCCGTAATCATCCATTCCGGCGACGAAGTGCATTACGTCAATCAGGCGCTGCTCGACCTCACCGGCTATGATGCGATTGAAGACATTCGCCATGCGGGCGGCGTAGAAGCGCTGTTCAACAGCGAAAGCGATGACAATGCGCCGCGTCAGGGAATGGTGCTGCGTCATGCCGATGGCAGCGAACAGCCGGTCGATGCGCATCTGAACGCAATTGCATGGCAAGGCGGTCGCGCCTTGTTGCTGAGCCTCATGCCCGTTGCCGAAGCACCGGTTGCAGCTGCACCTGTTCAAACAGCCGTGCCGCAATCCGTCACCGATGACGAGGAAAAGCAGGCGCTGGAAGCCCATGTGGATGAGCTGAAAACCATCCTCGACACAGCGACCGATGGCGTCGTGCTGATCGACCCGGAAGGGCGCATCCGCTCGATGAACCATTCTGCATCCGCTCTGTTCGGCTATGACCGTGACGAGACGGAAGGCAAGTTTTTCTCCATGCTCTTCGCCATCGAAAGCCAGCGCGCGGCGATGGATTACTTGAGCGGACTGTCCGACAATGGCGTGCTGAGCGTGCTCAATGATGGACGCGAGGTGATCGGTCGCGAAGCCAAGGGCGGCTTCATCCCGCTCTTCATGACCATCGGCAAGCTGCCGCAGAAGCGGGGTTTCTGCGCCGTGCTGCGCGACATCACGCAGTGGAAGCGCACGGAAGAAGAACTGACAAATGCGCGCAAGGAGGCCGAACGCGCCTCCAACCAGAAAACCGATTTTCTGGCGCGTATCAGCCATGAAATCCGCACGCCGCTGAATGCTATTATTGGCTTTTCCGAACTGATGGCCGACGAGAAATTCGGCCCCATCGGCAATGATCGCTATCGCGATTATCTGCGAGATATCAACCGCTCCGGCAATCATGTGCTGGCGCTCGTCAACGACCTGCTGGATATCTCCAAGATCGAAGCCGGCGCGCTTGAAATGCAGTTTGAAGCGGTGTCGCTGAATGACGCAATTGCCGAGGCCATTGCACTGATGCAGCCGCAGGCAAATCGCGAGCGCATCATCATCCGCTCCAGCTTCCAGTCCAATCTGCCGGACATCGTCGCGGATGCGCGTTCGATCAAGCAGGTGGCGCTCAACCTTCTGTCCAATGCAGTGCGGTTTACCGCGCCCGGCGGTCAGGTCATTGTCTCGACCAGCTATGAGATGAATGGCGACGTGGCGATGCGGGTGCGCGATACGGGCATCGGCATGACCAAGTCGGAAGTCGAGCAGGCGCTGAAGCCATTCCGTCAGGTCAATGCCTCGCAGCGCCGCCCAAGTGAAACGGCTCGTGATTGGCGTAATGAAGGCACCGGCCTCGGATTGCCGCTCACCAAGGCGATGGTTGAAGCCAACCGCGCCCAGTTCGCAATCGACTCGACGCCCGGTCGCGGTACGGTTGTGGAAATTCTTTTCCCGCCGACACGGGTTCTGGCCGACTGATCAGCTCCATCCTGATTTCCAAAAAAAAAGCGCCGGGCAAAGCCGGCGCTACGAGAATCTCAGAGACAAAGACACAAAAGCAACTTGCAAGAGGATGCCGGAAACGGCGGCTCGATCATCACCCGTTGTGTTAACGCTTTTTCGCATAATGCCAGTTAATGCGACCTTAATTTCATCGTTCAGAATTTACACATTCGTAGCGACTGTAAAATCAGGGTTAAATTTCAGACAGTAATTGATTAACCATAGAGCGTTGCCAGCAAAATTGTGACACGGTTTTGCGTCAAGAACTGCGCGAAAACAATTTGAGCGATTCCCTTCAGGGCAGAACCGTTCTAAACCGAATCTGCGAAGGCGGCTTTGCTTTGTGGCGCGGCTCGTTTAAACGAGAATAAAAGGGATTAGGGATCGGATGGTTGATGCGCTGGCCTAAGTTCGCACGCCTTGTCATCGCGCTCGTCATTCTTTGTGCCGCGGCTGCAGCGACCTTGCTGGCCGTGGTGCCTTTCATTGTCTCGACCGATGCGATCCGCGTGCGTGTGGCGCAGGAAATCAGTGCCTGGACCGGCTATAGCGTCGAACTTCGCGAAGCCCCTCGCCTGAAAGTCTTCCCCGTGCTGCGCGCCTCGCTGAACGGCGTCACCTTGAGCAAGATGACCGAACAGGGCCAGAAGCCCTTCATGAGCGCGGCCCGCATTGACGTTGAACTGTCGCCGCTTGATGCGATCATGGGGCATATTTCCTTCTCGGAAACGCAGATCGTGCGCCCGCATGTCAATCTCGACGGGCCGGTTTCCAATTTCCCTGCGCTGCTCGACGCCATTGCCAATTCCAACGGTCGTCTCGGCACCGCAATCCGTGCACAGCGCGCCTTGCAGCAGCGCGGCACAAACAACAACACGCAGGCAGCCGAACAGGCATCGCAGCCTTTCGGCCGTGTGGTGGTGCGCGATGGAACGGTTTCATTTCCGCGCCCTGAAAATGGCGGTGGAAACGGTGGAGATCCTGCCAAGGATGAACAGCTGACCAATGTGAACATGACGCTGGAATGGCCCCAGACGTCGAGCGCGGCGACGCTGCGCGGCAGCGGTAAATGGCGCAATGAAGCCTCGCAGTTCAGCATCACGGCGGCACAGGCGCTGCCGCTTCTGGCAGGCGGCACTTCGGATGTGACGGCGAGCTTTACCGCCAATCCGCTAAGCCTGACCTTTCAGGGCAAGGCCAACATTTCGGAAGACCGTTTCTTCGAAGGTGATCTGAGCGCGAAGACACCATCCTTGAGCGGAGCGGTGCGCTGGCTGAGCCTGCCGCCCATCGCGGGCAGTTCGCAGGTCGGTGCGTTCTCGCTCGATTCCACCATTACCGCCACGCCGAAGCGCTGGAAATTTGCCGACGTTGAGATGAACGCTGGCGACAGCCCTGCAAAGGGCGTGATTGAAATCGGCCTTGAACAGGAACAGCCGGCCGTCACCGGCACGCTTGCCTTCGACAAGCTGGACCTTCGCAGCCTGTTCGCGGCTTTTGTGCCCCTGCCGGACACCACCGCACGCGCACCCAATGATCGCGGCAATACGGACGCCATCGATACGAGCTTCTTCGACCGTTCGGAGTTTGATCTGCGTCTTTCCGCCCAGAACGCCACGGCAGGCCCCGTCACGCTGACGGGCGTTGCAGCCGCGATCCAGATTCGCGGCGGTCGTGCGATTTTCGATATTGGCGACGCCAAGGGGTTCAACGGCACCTTGCAGGCAAATGTGCAGATCGTCCGCGATCTCAAGAGTGCCACGGGTGAGCTGCGTTTTAACGCGAGCGACATCGAGAGCACGCAGTTCCTGACGGCGCTTGGGTTCGACAAGCCGTTTATCAGCGGCAAGGGCAATGTCTCGCTGTTCATGAAAGGCCCGGTCAATCGCTGGTCCGGCCTGCTTTCCAGCGCACAGGGCAATGTGTCGGTGCAACTGAACAACGGCCAGATGCAAGGCTTTGCCGTTCAGGACTTTCTGACCAAGGCGCAGAGCGAGCGGTTCTTCGCGCTGGAACGCAAAGACAATGTCGCACTGGCCTTCAACCGGCTTGACCTCAAGGCCAATCTTTCCGAAGGCGTGGCGTCGCTGGAAAGCGCACGCCTCGACACTTCGGACGGGACGCTCAATCTTGCTGGCATCGTGCCTTTCGTGGATCGCAGTCTTGCGCTGAGCGGCGAGGTCATCTTCCCCAACAGCCAGCCTGAAACGCCAGAACAGCAGCCGCAGGCCGGAGCGGAAGGCCAACCAGCGCCAGCGCCCGCCGAGAATGCAACGCCCGCCAAGCCGCCATTGCATTTCTTTGTCGGCGGCTCCTGGGATCGGCCATTCATCTCGCCATCGTCAACCGGATTGGGGCAGTAAAGCCCCAATCAAAGCCAAGCATTTCCAGCAAAAGTGCAAAGCGGTTTTGCGTAGGATAATGCGTCAAAACAAATAGATAGAGCGGTTCCAAGATTCCGTTTTAACCGGAACCGCTCTAACCCATACGGAATGCTGCCTGCTCATCGCGACGGCGCTGCACTTCGCGGCGCTTGTTGACGATGGATGCGATGATGACGCCCGTGGTCACCAGCGCGATCAAGATGGTGCAGACCGCATTGATTTCCGGCGTCACGCCAAGACGCACCTGGCTGTAGATTTTCATCGGCAGCGTGGTGGCGCCCGGCCCGGAGGTGAAGCTTGCAATCACCAGATCGTCAAGCGACAGGGTGAAGGCCAGCATCCAGCCAGAAACCACCGCAGGCAGGATCACCGGTAGCGTGATCTTCATGAAGGTGGTGACCGGTGGCGCGCCGAGATCCATCGCTGCTTCCTCCAGCGAGCGATCAAAACTCACCAGACGCGACTGCACCACGACCGCCACGAAACACATTGCGAATGTGATATGGGCCAGCGTGACGGTCCAGAAACCGCGGTCGAAATTCATCGCCACGAAAAGCAGCAGAAGCGACAGGCCGGTGATGACATCCGGCATGACCAGCGGCGCGTAGACCATGCCCGAAAACAGGATGCGACCGCGGAAGCGGGTATAGCGCGTCAACGCCAGCGCCGCGAGCGTACCCAGCACGGTTGCAATGGTCGCCGACAGGAAGGCGACGCGGATCGTCACCCATGCCGCGTCCATCAGCGCCTGATTGCGGAACAGCTCAACATACCATTTGGTCGAGAACCCCGCCCAGACCGTCACCAGCCGGGATTCATTGAACGAATAGATGACCAGCAGCACGATGGGCAGATAGAGGAAGGCGAAGCCGACAACCACCGATGCGATATTGAAACGGGACCAGTTGTTGTTCATCGCTTATTTCCCCTTTTCCTGCGCACGTGCCTGCACCTGCTGGAAGATCACAATCGGCACGATCAGCAGGATCAGCAGCACCACCGCAACAGCGGACGATACCGGCCAGTCGCGGTTGGAGAAGAACTCGCTCCAGATCGTCTTACCGATCATCAATGTCTGCGATCCGCCGAGAAGATCGGGGATCACGAATTCACCGACAGCCGGGATGAAGACCAGGAAGCAGCCTGCCAGAACACCGGCAAGTGACAGCGGAAACGTGATTTTCCAGAATGCGGCAAACGGCGTGCAGCCCAGATCCTGCGCTGCCTCAATCAGCGAATAATCCATCTTTTCAAGCGACGAATAGATCGGCAGCACCATGAAAGGCAGATAGGAATAGACGATACCGATGAAGACCGCCGTATCGGTGTTCAGAATGTTGAGCGGCGTATCAATGACATTGAGCCACATCAAAAACTGGTTCAGCAGCCCTTCGGGCTTCAGAATACCGATCCACGCATAGACGCGGATCAGGAACGAGGTCCAGAACGGCAGGATCACCAGCATCAGCAGCGTCGGGCGGATTGTCGTCGGCGCGCGCGCAATGCCATAGGCCATCGGATAGGCCACAAGGAGCGTCAGGAAGGTCGAAATGGCCGCGATGCGGACGCTCGACAGATAGGCCTTGTAGTAAAGCGGGTCATCCAGCAGCCAGAGATAATTGGCGAACGACAGCTGCTTGATCTTCTCCCAATTGGACGCGAAGCCCTGGGCCAGATCGAATGTTGGCATATAGGCCGGGATCGCCATCGCGACTTCCGACAGGGAAATCTTGAAGACGATGAAGAACGGGACGAGGAAGAATACCAGCAGCCAGAAATAGGGTATCGCAATGACGAGGCGGCTGGCGATGGAAGCAATCAGCTTCTGCATGGGGCAATCCTCACGCTGTGAGCACCAGACCGGCGTCGGTATCGAAGGAAACCCAGACGCGCTCGTCATAGGTCAGCGGATTTTCGGTCTTGCGCACCGCGTTGAGGCTGGCAGCCTTGATGGTGCGGCCATTGTCGAGACGCACGTGGAAAACCGTCATATCGCCGAAATAGGCGATATCCCACAACTCGCCTTCCACCGCGTTGACTGACGCTTCTTCCGGCTTGGTGCGCGAAATGCGGGTCTTTTCCGGGCGCACCGCATACCAGACCTTCTGGCCCGGATTGAGCTGCTCGCGGGTTTCGGTCTGGATATGGAAGCCGAATTTTTCGGTGGCGATTTCCGCCTCGCCATTGGCGGACTTCACCACTTCACCTTCGATGATATTCACATTGCCGATGAAGTCGGCCACGAATTTGGAGCGTGGCGCTTCATAGACTTCAGCTGGTGTCGCCACCTGCTTGATGCGGCCCTTGTCCATGACCGCGATACGGTCTGACATGGTCATGGCTTCTTCCTGATCGTGGGTCACGACCATGAAGGTCATGCCAAGCTTGACCTGCAAATCCATCAGTTCGAACTGGGTTTCTTCGCGCAGTTTCTTGTCGAGCGCGCCAAGCGGCTCATCCAGCAGCAGCACCTTGGGGCGCTTGGCGACGGAGCGGGCAAGCGCCACGCGCTGGCGCTGGCCGCCAGACAACTGATGCGGCTTGCGCTTGCCATATTGCTCCAGCTTCACGAGCTTGAGCATTTCCGCAACGCGCGCATCGATTTCCGATTTCGCCATACCGTCCTGCTTGAGGCCGAAGGCGATATTGTTCTCGACCGTCATATGCGGAAACAGCGCATAGGACTGGAACATCATGTTGACCGGGCGTTTATAGGGCGGGATGCCGCGCATATCCTGACCGTCCAGCGTGATACGGCCAGATGTCGGCTCCTCGAAGCCTGCCAGCATGCGCATCAGCGTGGTCTTGCCACAGCCGGATGCACCCAGCAGCGCAAAGAACTCGCGGTTGAAAACATTCAGCGACAGATCATCGACGGCGGTGAAATCGCCGAAGATTTTCGTCACATTCTCGAAAGAAATGTAGGGCTTGGCCGCCGCGTCATTCCAAGGCGCAAATTTGCGGCGAAAGCTGCCAAAAGATTCCATACCGTTCCCCTATCCGATCTACCCGGAACCAAAAGTTCGTCTCAAAACGAGACTGCTTTCGATGATTATGCAGCATTTACAAGACGTAGAGCGGCCCTCTGTCCAACAGTGAGCCGCTCTTCACAATGTCATATGCGGGTCAAACCCCGGCATAGAGCGGTTCCAGTTAAAAACGGAATCGTAGAACCGCTCTATCTATTTGTTTTTCGCATTATCCGACGCAAAACCGCTACGCACTTTTGCTGGAAATGCTCTAGCGTTCGATTATTACTGGCCTGTGACGATCTTGGTCCAGGCACGGGTCACCACGCGCTGGGTCTTGGTGTCATAAGGCGTCGGCACGAACAGCTTCTTCATGACGTCTGCGGTCGGGTAGATCGCCGGATCATTAAGGATGTCTTTGTTGATGAATTCCTGCGAAGCCTTGTTGCCATTGGCATAGAACACATAATCCGAAGCCTTGGCCGCCACTTCCGGACGCATGATATAATTCATGAATTCCAGTGCTTCCGGCACATGCTTGGCATCAGCCGGGATCGCCATCTGGTCAAACCACATCAAAGCGCCTTCCTTCGGGATCGAATAGCCGATCTCGACGCCCTGATTGGCCTTTTCGGCGCGATCGCGTGCCTGGAAAATGTCACCCGAATAGCCGATGGCCATGCAGATATCGCCATTGGCGAGTGCATTGATATATTCCGACGAGTGGAACTTGCGAATATTCGGGCGGATCTTGAGATAGAGATCCTGCGCCTTCTGCAAGTCGTCCGGCGACGGAGAATTTGGATCAAGGCCGAGATAGTTCAAAGCCGGACGCAGCATTTCGCTGGCGGAATCCAGAAGATAGATGCCGCAATCCTTCAGCTTTGCCGACTTTTCCGGATCAAACAGCACGTCCCACGAATCGATGGTGTCGGTGCCGAGCGCTTCCTTGATCTTGGCCTTGTTGTAGCCAATGCCGGTAGTGCCCCACATATAATTGACCGAGTATTCGTTGCCCGGATCGTAGGTTGCGGCTCGGTTCGAAATCTCGTCCCACATATTCTTGAGGTTCGGCAGCTTGTCCTTGTCGAGCTTCAGGAACACGCCAGCGGGAATCTGGCGGCCAAGAAATTCGCCCGACGGAACAACGAGATCATAGCCGCTGCCACCGGCCAGAAGCTTGGTTTCGAGGATTTCATTGGAATCATAGACGTCATAGACGACCTTGATGCCCGTTTCCTTGGTGAAATCCTTCAGGATGGAGTCGTCGATATAATCCGACCAGTTGTAGATATTGACCACCCGCTCCTGTGCGCTGGCGGAGAATGTGGCGGCGGCAACAACGCTCGTCACGACGGTGGTAGCCAGAAGGAAGGATTTGATCCCCATTATTTGCTCCATTCTACACGCTCATTTTCGGTGCAGGTACAGGTTGGATATACTATTCCTTGATTGCACTTTTTTAGATTGCACCGGTTTCGTCAACCGCCTGCGTCGATCACGAACATAAAAAATTGCAACCTGAGCGCTGCTGGAGGGGCGATGAGATTTCGGCTGTGCTGAGCCGAAAATGGTGGGGTTTGAGAACCGGAGCGGAATGTACTTCAAGCAAAGTCCCGAAAAGTTGCAGACTTTTCGGATAAGACTTGCGTAAAAGGAGCATACATGAGCACCGGAAGCGAAAAACCACGCCATTTGCAGGCCATCACAGCCGAAATATCGCGCCCCTTCGCGCCTCTATTGGAAATCGAATGCTGATAGCCCCGCCACCATCTCGTCCAGTCCTAACGGGCGGGTCAAAGGCGGCTCGGCGCGGGTGACGCAGCCTTGCCGCTCGCACAGACGACAAGCCGGACCAATCTCTGTATTGCCCGCCTTTGCGATAGCAGCGCCGTAAACGGTCTCTTCCCCCGCCTCCAGCGCGCAGCCAAGCAGGATAGCGGTGCGGCGCGGGCGCTCGTTGAATGCGCCTTGCGGCCCTTCCAAAGTGCGCGCGACGGTGAGAAATGCGGTGCCATCCGGCAGTTCCGTTGGTTCGACCAGCACCTGACCCGCCTGCGCGAAAGCCGCATAGACCGGCAGTTTCGGGCACTGCCCGCCAAAGCGTGTCGGAAAACCCTCGGCGCCTGCTACGCGCAACCGGTTACCGGCATGGTCGATTTCCATCACAAAGAACGGCAGAGCGCTCGCCCCCTGCCGCTGCAAGGTGGTGAGACGGCTCGCCGCCTGCTGGAACGACACCCCGAACCGCGAGCGCAATGCATCGACATCATAGCGCATCCGCACCGCGGCATCACGAAACTGGCGATAGGGCATCATCAGCGCCTGAGCAGCATAGCGCGCCAGCTCGAACCGGGCGATGCGCTTTGCTTCACCGGACGACAGCTTCAGCCCTTCCGTTTCCGCGCCGATCACCACCTGCATACGGATGAGCGCCGCTTCCATGGCGATCTCCTGCAACTGATCAAAAGGCGACAGACGCTCCGAAATAAACAGGCGCTGTGAATGGCGATCATAGCGCCTGCGCCAGTTGGGCATGGTCGCGACCGGCAATGTGCGCACCGTGATACCATGCTCGCGCCGCAGCCATTCCTTCAAGGCTGCCGACAGATCGCCATCCGGTTTCAGCAGCGCGAAAAAGCTCTCTGCTTCTTCTTCGATACGCGGATAGTGATTGGGACGTCGCGCCATCACATCGCGCACTTCATCCAGCGGCAGGCGTGTGGCGGAAAGCTGCGCCGCACTCCCCTCATGCGACAGCAATTGCGACAGATCGGACAGGCGTTGCTGCTGCTCGCGATAGGCCCGGTAGAGCTTCATGATTCCGACGGCGGCGTTGGGGGCCGCCTCGCCGATTTCGACCAGTTCCTGATCACCCGGCAACTCGCCAGTCAGAAGCGGATCGGAAAATACTTCCTTCAATCCGGTGATCGTAGCACCACTTTCGGCCTGCAAACTATCAAGGTCGAGCTTGTAAACACTGGCGAGCCGCAACAACAGCTGCACCGTCAAGGGCCGCTGGTTGCGCTCGATCAGATTGAGATAGGACGGCGAAATGCCAAGCGCCTCGGCCATGGCCGTCTGCGTCAGGGACCGCTCGTTGCGAATGCGCCTGATGCGCGGCCCGGCAAAAATCTTGCGTTCGCTCAACTCTGTCCTCCCAAACCCGCGATGATGAATTTTACAATTCATGACAAAATAACTGCAAAGTCAGACTTTGACAATCTTTACAAATTTACAGAGTGCCTTCGTCAAATATCCGACAGCTTAACTTCAATTTTAATGCGCTTTTGCTGCTTTTTCTGGCTCATCATCCAATGCGAATGTAAATTCAGTCACAGAAAGAGCAGCGACTAACCGCTCTTCGAGAACCAGTGAAAAGTGTGAGGAGACACCGAGATGACAGATTTTTACAGCCTTATTCCTTCGGCGCCCAAGGGTCGTTTCGACGGTATCGAACGTGCGCATACGGCCGAAGATGTAAAAAGGCTGCGCGGTTCGGTGGAGATCAAGTATTCGCTGGCTGAAATGGGCGCAAACCGCCTCTGGAAGCTGATCCATGAGGAAGATTTCGTCAACGCGTTGGGCGCGCTTTCCGGCAATCAGGCCATGCAGATGGTTCGCGCCGGACTGAAGGCGATCTACCTCTCCGGCTGGCAGGTTGCAGCGGATGCCAATACGGCATCGGCCATGTATCCGGATCAGTCGCTTTATCCGGCTAATGCGGCTCCGGAACTGGCCAAGCGCATCAACAAGACCTTGCAGCGCGCCGATCAGATCGAAACCGCCGAAGGCAAGGGACTTTCGGTCGACACCTGGTTTGCCCCGATCGTTGCCGATGCTGAAGCAGGCTTCGGTGGACCGCTGAACGCTTTCGAGATCATGAAAGCCTTTATCGAGGCCGGTGCGGCAGGCGTGCATTATGAAGACCAGCTCGCTTCGGAGAAGAAGTGCGGCCATCTTGGCGGCAAGGTTCTGATCCCGACAGCAGCGCATATCCGCAACCTCAACGCGGCGCGCCTTGCGGCAGACGTGATGGGAACGGCCACACTGGTCATCGCCCGCACGGATGCGGAAGCTGCCAAGCTTCTGACCTCGGATATCGACGAGCGCGATCAGCCCTTCGTTGATTACGATGCAGGCCGCACGGCGGAAGGCTTCTATCAGGTGAAGAACGGCATCGAGCCATGCATTGCCCGTGCGATTGCCTATGCGCCTTATTGCGATCTGATCTGGATGGAAACATCCAAGCCCGATCTCGAACAGGCTCGCCGCTTCGCGGAAGCCGTGCACAAGGCGCATCCGGGCAAGAAGCTCGCCTATAACTGCTCGCCGTCGTTCAACTGGAAGAAGAACCTCGACGACGCCACGATTGCCAAGTTCCAGCGCGAGCTAGGCGCGATGGGCTACAAGTTCCAGTTCATCACGCTGGCCGGTTTCCACCAGCTCAACTTCGGCATGTTCGAACTGGCACGCGGCTACAAGGACCGGCAGATGGCAGCCTATTCCGAACTGCAACAGGCGGAATTTGCAGCCGAAGCCAACGGCTACACCGCGACGAAGCACCAGCGCGAAGTCGGCACCGGCTATTTCGATGCCGTATCGCTCGCAATCACCGGCGGCCAGTCTTCGACCACCGCCATGAAGGAATCGACTGAAACAGCACAGTTCAGACCGGCTGCCGAGTAGCAGTCAGTAATCAAACAGGAGGAACAGTTCCATGAATTCGCCAGCACGCGTCAAGGAAAGAGCAGAAGAACAATCGTCAAGCATGTCCACGGATCAGCAGACCGTTATCCGTATGCTCGCCAACGATCTGCATCGCCTCAACTACACCGTCATGAAGGCGGTCGAGGCAGGCGTTTCGGTGGAACTGGTCCGCTCCGCCCGTCATCATGGTGGAGACGGCAACTGGGGTGATCTTCTGATCCCCGTTATCGTCACCCACGACAAATGATGACGATCCTGACAATTGCCGTCGCCACCATGTTCTTTCATCTTGCCGGTGGCGACGGCAGAAAACCCATCCCGGTCATTGCTTTCCAAAAGCCTTGACCGACCAGGTCACCCAACGCCTTCCTCGTCTTCACTCCGTCCCCCGGCTGCCCCTTCAGCCGGGGATTTTTTTGCACAAAACACCCATTTCAGAAATCGTCGTATTTTCCAGAATTGTAATAATTGTGAATATAAATTTAATACAGAATTGTATATCGAAGTACGCTTTAATTCATGCTTTCAATATAAATGTAAAAAATATCAAACGGAGAAAACAATGAAGAATAATATTCTATTTATTTATATTATATCAAGCGCGATTATTACAATTCCCAACCATTCAATGGCGAAAGAAGTCGCTACAACAGCATATCAAGATCAGGCGACGCGAGGCATCGTCGATGACATCGAGTGCATTTACAAAAAGGGCTTCTTCGACCCCGAGTGCTGGAAATCATAAGCCTCAACGACCGGAAAAGCCCCTTGGATGGGGCTTTTCTGTTTCAGCAGTTTGTGGAGCATCCAAACACAACGAACAAAACACAAGGATAGCCATATGAACGCCCTCCTCGCATTTCTTGCAATAGTGCTCATACCCTTGGCATTCGGCTCAAAGTATTCTGTTGTCCAGGACGTCAATGCTGCCACCATCAAGGACCGACAGTCATCGGCCCCACACACCATCGATTTGAAACTTCCAATCTGCATCATTGATCGGGAACTATGCGCTCCACGCATTTTGCCGTGATGCCGAAACAAGGCTGAACCCAATCAGTCATTCGCCCTCCCGACATGTACAAGCCTCCGACTGCGGGCGGCGCTTGTTTTTTCCCGCGACGGCCTCCCGCAGATGTTCTTCACTGGATTCACTGCTTGTGCTGCACGATGCTGAAATCCGCGCCAAACCGGCTTGCGATTGCCAGCGTATTTTTCTGGAAAGACACGTCAATTTTAATAGATTCTAATGAATATAAAATATCTTACAAAAAAATAATTCGATATTGGGCTATATAAATCGAATATTATCGTGCTTATCTGTAAATGCATCGATGCATATTTACTTTGAAAATTAATATTAGGATTTATATTATGAAGAAGTATTTAGTATATACCACGCTTGCACTGGCTACCATGGCTGCTTCTGCTGGTCAGTCTTATGCAAATCCCGTTCATGATGTTCAAAGCCAGCTATCTGCGAACGGCCCGGCCGATGGCTTTATTTGCATTGTAACGCCAGTCTTCAAGTGGTGCCCATTTAAGTAAGAACTCAAAGATGGAAGCTTGGGCATCAACCCAAGCTTCTCACAACAGCAGATAATCGACAGGCTGCGGGAGGTCCGGCAGATTGGCCTCCCCCAGGGCTTCCCGCAGGTTGATTTCAATCGTATCGGCAATTGCCTCTATCGGCAGATCGTTTGGCAAAACACCGAAAGGCTCTTCCAGTTCATCGCCCAGCGCATCAAGGCCGAAGAATGTATAGGCCACCAGCGTCGTCGCAAAAGGCGTGCCCCAGCCCAGCATGTCGGCAAAGCCGAACGGGATGAAAAAGCAGAACAGATAAGCCGTGCGGTGCAAAAGCAGCGTATAGCCGAAGGGCACAGGGGTGAACCGCAACCGCTCGCATGCCGCCTGTATCTCCGCCAGCGCACTGACGGAATTGTCGAGCGTCTGGAAATCGATCGGCTGGATATCGCCTTTCGCCCGCAGACCGGCCAGCACGCCGCCAAGCTTGCGCAGGATGAAATCGGGTCCGTTGCGGCTTGCGGCCATGGCGGCATGTTCATCCGTTGACAGCCACTTATCTCGCTTTGCGGTGCTATTGCCCGGACGAAGATGGACAACCATCGCCTGAGAAAAACCTATGGCGTAATGCAGCAACCGGGCGCGTGCACCTTCTGCACCTGGCACGACATCCAGAAACATCGTCTGGCGCGCGAGATTGCGTGTCGTATAGACCAGCTTGCCCCAGATTTTGCGCGCTTCCCACCAGCGGTCGTAGCAGGCATTGTTGCGAAAGCCGAGAAAGATCGACAGCGCAATGCCCAGCAAGGCGAAGGGCGTGCCATTGTTGAATGCGGGCACCCAACCCGGAAAGACATGATGCCCCGCTACCACAACCATCGACAGCAGAAACACTGCGCATATCTGCGGCAGTATGCGCACCACAATGGAGCCTTTGACGATGAAGAAGAGCTGCCACAAGGGCGGGCGCGGGCGAACAATCATAATATTTCAGTCCGGAAGCAAAGCGAGCCGCAAATAAAGCGGGAATAAACAGGCTATACACCCTTCTGTCAGCCAATAGCGAGCAGGAAGACCATCACGATCCTGTATTTTCTGCCGGTAGAATGCTGCACCGATCCCGATCATCTTGTGCGTTCAACACAGCCATGATCGCGCAGGATAAAATGTCGGTTCAGTCTTTCATTGATAGTGTCGCCCTAAAGACCGGCATCGACCCTGCGGTCGCCGAACGCGTTGCAGGGATCATGTTTTCCGTCGTTCAACACGAAAGACCGGATCTTGGCGCCCGCCTGTTCGACAAAATTCCGGGCGCGGAAGAACTGGCCAACGCCAATGACGTCATGGCCAGAAACGCCGAGGGCGGACTGTTGAGCTGGGTTGCCAATGCGGCCAACAGTCTTGCGGGTGAAAGAATCGGCGCCTTGTTGAAAGGCCTCGCGGCGCTGAAGGCGAGCGGCCTGACAATGGAGCAGATCAAGCAGGTCAGTTTGCAGGCGCTCAGTCACGTTCGGGAACTGGACAACCTGCTCGCAGACGAGCTTAAGGCGCATTCTCGCAATTTGAAGGCACGGTTCGGCCTTTGAAAGCGGGGCTTCGTCGCCCAGATAGCGACAGTTTTCCGATAACCAAAAAAGCCTGCTGGCCCCATTTGTCAACCACAGCCGACGCAGCTATCATGCACATATCGAAATCATTTTCTGGTGATGGATGTCTGCTGATACGACGGAAAAAAAGGTTACGCGTGCGCCGCGTCGCCGTACGCCTGCCTATGTCAAATCCCTGCGCGGGGTGAAAAACTGGAAGCAGGCAACCGAATGGCTAGCCTGGCGGGATATCGAAGACATCGAATGCATCACCCCCGATCAAGCGGGGGTTGCGCGCGGCAAGATGATGCCGTCCAAGAAATTCACGTCCAACACATCGCTGGCGCTGCCATCGGCAGTCTTCATGACGACGATTTCCGGCGATTATCCGGAAGACGGCTACGGCTTCCATTATCCGGAAGACGATGGCGATCTGAGACTATTGCCCGACCTTTCCACCCTGTCGGCTGTTCCTTGGGAAAGCGATCCTACGGCGCAGGTGATCTGCGATCTGGTCTATCAGGACGGACGCGCCGTTGAATTCACGCCGCGCAATGTGCTGCGCAATGTCGTTGCGGCTTACAACAAGCGCGGCCTCAAGCCGGTGGTGGCACCGGAAATTGAATTCTATCTGGTGCGCAAGAACCCCGACCCGGATTATCCGCTGACCCCGCCGGTTGGCCGTTCGGGCCGCGCCATCGGCGGCGGACAGGGTTATTCGATTGCGGGCGTCAACGAGTTCGATGAACTCATCGATGATATCTACCATTTCTCCGAAGGTCAGGGTCTGGAGATCGACACGCTGATCCACGAAGAAGGCGCCGGTCAGCTGGAAATCAACCTGCGCCATGGCGACCCTGTCGAACTTGCCGATCAGGTTTTCCTGTTCAAGCGCACGATCCGCGAGGCCGCGCTCAAACATGACATGTATGCCACCTTCATGGCCAAGCCCATTCAGGGCCAGCCGGGTTCCGCAATGCATATCCACCAGTCGATCATCGACAAGAAGACGGGCCGCAACATCTTCACCAATGAGGATGGCAGCGAGAGCGAGGCTTTCCGCCACTTCATCGGCGGCATGCAGCGCCATGTGCCGAATGCTCTGGTGATGTTTGCGCCCTATGTGAATTCCTATCGTCGCCTGACGCCGGATGCCTCCGCGCCGGTCAACGTCAAATGGGGCTACGACAACCGCACCACCGCCTTCCGCGTGCCGCGCTCCGACCCCAATGCGCGCCGCGTGGAAAACCGCATCCCCTCCTCCGACGCCAATCCCTATCTGGCGCTGGCGGCTTCGCTTGCCTGTGGTCTGATTGGCCTCGTCAACAAGATCGAGGCGGAACAGCCCGCAACGACAAGCGTCAACACCAAGGAAGTGGAACTGCCGCGCGGTCTCATCGACGCCGTGGAATTGTTCGAAAGGGACGACGAACTGCGCAATCTGATCGGCAGTTCCTTCGTCACGACCTATGCCGCCATCAAGCGCGCCGAGTTCGAAACCTTCATGGAAGTCATTAGCCCATGGGAACGCGAGTTCCTGTTGCTCAATGTGTAGGTTAGGGGAGTAGGGCAGTAGGGCAGTAGGGAACGATAAACGGGGGATCATGGCAGTCAATTCATACCGTGATCTCCTCGTGTGGCAGCAAGCGATGGAATTGGTGACTTCGATTTACGAATTGACCAATGGTTGGCCCAAAGAAGAAATTTATGGACTGACAAGTCAGGCGCGCCGGGCCGCTGTCTCTGTACCTGCCAATATTGCTGAAGGCTTTGGCCGCGAAAATCGCGGCTCCTACCAGCAGTTTCTGCGCATAGCTCAAGGTTCCCTGAAAGAATTGGAAACACATCTGCTTATCGCCGAGCGGTTAGGTTACATCCAGAAAGAGGCAATAGATCCGATGATGGCTGCGAGTGAAAGTGTCGGCAAACTTCTACGCTTTTTGATCAGAAAGCTCTCCGACTAGAAAAACATACTGCCCTACTGCCCTACTGCCTTATTGCCTTACTGCCCTATTCCGCCCCGGAGACAACGATGCCCTACCAGTCCCCAATCTCCCCCGGCCTTTCGTGGTACGAAGCGAGTGTGCCGGAGCGGCCTGAATATCCAGAACTTGACGGTTCGCGGCAGGCCGATGTCGTGATCATCGGCGGCGGCTATACGGGACTTTCCGCTGCCTACCATCTGGCGAAACAGGGCGCAGACGTGGTTCTGATCGAAGCCGAGCGTTTCGGCGATGGCGCATCGGGGCGCAATGGCGGCCAGTTCGGCACCGGCCAGCGCACATGGGCGGAAGACCTCGAAGCCGAATATGGCTATGAACGCGCCAAGGCCCTGTTCGATGTTGCCGAAGAGGCGAAAGCCTATCTGCTGGCCTTCGCGAGCGAGCACCAGATCGACATGGACTATGTGCCCGGGCAAATCTCCGTCGTGCACAAGCCGCGCTATCTCAAGCAATATGAGCGCCACGCGGAACTGATGCAGAGCCGCTTCAACTATCCGCATGTACGTTTCATCGGCCGCGATGAAACGGCGGCCTTGCTGGGGTCCAGCCGCTATCACGGCGGCGTCTACGATGCCGGAACCGGCCACATACACCCGCTGAAGCTGCTCATCGGCACCGCCAAGGCGGCAAAGACGGCTGGCGCGAAGCTCTATGAGAATACCAAGGCAACCGGGATCACCACGGCCAGCGGGCGCGTGGAAGTCGCGACGACACGCGGCACTATTGTTGCGAAAAACGCCTTCATCGCCGTCAATGCTTATGGTGGCACGCTGGAGCCGATCAGCGCATCGCATGTCATGCCGATCCGCTCTTTTATCGGTGCGACGGTGCCGCTCGGCAACGACAGCCCGGTCATACCGGGCGGCGAGTCGATCGACGATTCCCGCTTTGTGGTTCGCTATTTCCGCCGTTCGAAAGATGGCCGACTACTGTTTGGCGGTCGCGAAGCCTATACGGCAGACAATCCGCGTGAGATCAGCACGCATATCCGCCGTCAGATCGCGGAAATCTATCCCGCGCTTGGCAATGTCGAAATTACCCATGCCTGGGGCGGTTCGGTCGGCATAACCATGCCGCGCCAGCCTTTTGTCCGCGAAGTGATGCCGGGCGTCATTTCGGCAGGCGGCTATTCCGGCCATGGCGTGATGCTGGCGAATTTCATGGGCAAGCTTTATGCGGACAGCATTTCCGGCAAGCGCGAGAAGCTCAAACTGTTTGAAGAACTGCGCATTCCCGCCTTCCCCGGCGGCCGCACATTCCGCGCACCGCTCCTCTTCCTCGCGCTGTCATGGTACGCGCTGATGGATCGCGTATAAAATAGAGGCGAGGCGCCAATAGGCGCCTCGCCTTTCTTCGACCTGCATTCTTGCAGGCCGCTCCCCTAAGAGCACATCCCGAAAAGTGTGAAACACGCTCTCACACTACAATTGCAAATTCGTCAGGCCGTGGCGAAACGAGTGATTTTCGAGCACCGGAGCGGAGCGTACTTTTAGGTACGTGAGCACCGGCGCGCAGGAAGTTGCTCGTTGCAGCCCGGTATGGCGAAGAATGCAACTGTAGTGCTAAGCAGCGCGCTCCCCGGCCCTCAAAGCCAGACGCTGATAGGTTTCTTCCACGACATCACGCATCGGCAACATGCCGCTGAGACACAACAATGCGCGCATATGTTCGCGTCCGCCCTCATAGCCCATGATCGGCGCGAAGGGCTGCATCACGATGTTTGGCTCGTCTGCATAGAGCTGCTGATACTCGGCAAAATTCATGAAGCTCTTATAGCTGTCGCCACGCAGCAGATAGGTTTCAACCGCGGCCCCTTCGGCAAATATCGCTTCATGGCTTTCGAGCAGAATATTGTAGTAATCGATGGATTGATCCATCGCCACGCGGGTAATGGAACGTCCGTTGACGAGATCCTTGGCGCGGATCAAAACGCCGTCGATGAAAAGCGCATGATTGGGCGAAAGATAGAGATCGCGACGCGGTGTCATGCGATCCAGCGCATGGCTGGCGATGCGGATCGGCATCACGTCTTCGCCCCATTCCGCGCCGCCCTTTCTGTAGCGTTGCCAGCCGACCCATTTGACCGGCACGACCTTGCAATCAGCGGTCACGACAAGGTCGCCAACGGCGAGGTTTTCCACGGCGACCGGTCCGCTCATGGTTTCAACCAGCGTCCCTTGCAGCAGGCAGTTGGTGCCGCCGCCATCACCGCCACTGCCTCCATCCTCCCACCATTTGGTTCCCAAGGCGCGGGCTGGCGTTGTGAAAGATGACGCCAGAGCGCCAATCGTGGCAGCCCTTGCGGCGGCTGCTCCCGCCACGCCCAAAAAATGGCGTCGCGCTCGGTTGCGCGGTGAATGCCTGTTTTGTTGTTCTGTCGACATAAATCCCTCCGCTCCATCTGTCTGTTACGACGCATCGCCCGCATAAAGCGCCGCGCGCTTTTGCCGGAAATACGGTTGAACATCGGCCTGAAAACCAGTGCGGAGTTTTGCAAAGCACGATGCACAGATTGAAAACCCGAAACGACGCTTGCCATTGCGTGGAAATTCGTCGTTTCGATCGCTTTGCCCCAAGACTACGGTTCTGATCTTAGCTGATCATTCTCCGCTGAATATTCCGGCAAAACGGACGAAATCCTCGGTAAACAGGCGTAGAGCCTACCTCCAAAGGGGGAGATTTTCGGCGTTTTCTCGTGTGCCACAAAACTTCGCGAACTGATCGAGATTAAGCGCCGCCGCTTGCAGCCTCCGATTCTGCCGCTTGTCGCGATGCTAAAAATAGTATACCCCCCTATTTTATAAGGAGGCGGCGATATGAGCACGCATCATCCGCACAGCGATCATGTTCATTCACATGAGCACCCTCATTCGCATTCGCACGGGCGCCAGCTCGAAGCGCGGCACGAGCATGTGTTTCTGGGCGAGAACCACCAGCGCAATGAACGACGCACCTGGATCGTGATCGCCATTACCGCCACGATGATGGTGATCGAGATCATTGCCGGGAACCTTTACGGGTCGATGGCGCTGGTTGCCGATGGCTGGCACATGTCCACTCATGCGGCGGCGATGCTCATTGCAGCGCTGGCCTATCTCTATGCCCGCAAGCATGCCAACAATCCGCGTTTCACCTTCGGCACCGGCAAGCTCGGCGATCTGGCGGGCTTTGCCAGCGCAATTGTTCTGGCCCTGATCGCACTGCTCATCGGCTGGGAAAGTTTCCAACGCTTCAGTGCTCCGGTGAGCATCAATTTCCATGAAGCCATTCTGGTCGCCTGCGTTGGCCTCGCGGTCAATCTCGTCTGCGCATGGTTGTTGAAGGACGACCACGCGCATCACCACCACGGACATGAGCACGCGCATGACCATGAAAAGGGTCACGACCAGAACCTGCGCGCCGCTTATGTCCACGTGCTGGCCGACGCGCTGACCTCGGTACTGGCAATTGCCGCACTTCTTCTCGGCAGCCTTTACGGCTGGCTATGGCTCGACCCGGCCATGGGCATTGTCGGTGCATTGGTGATTGCACGCTGGTCCTGGGGTCTCGTTCGCGATGCGGGCGCAACGCTTCTCGATTATATTCCTGAAGGCGAGGATCTGCCCGAAGAGATCAGTGAAATCATTGCGAAGGAAGGCGGCGAAATTGCCGACCTGCATGTCTGGCAGCTTGGGCCGGGACATCACGGCGCCATCGTGTCGATTGTCACGGCAACTCCGAAGGCGCCGTCCTATTACCGCAAGAAGCTTGCAGCGATCCACGATTTGTCGCATGTGACGGTGGAGGTGGAAGCCCGCCCCGCCTGACCGATCGACCATTCAGGAGCAGCCATGACCCATACCATCCGCGAAAAGCAGAAGCTTATCAACCGCGTGCGCCGCATTCGCGGGCAGCTTGAGGGTGTGGAGCGGATGCTTGAAGAGGAAAAGGGCTGTTCCGAAGTCATGCAAGTAATTGCCGGCGTGCGCGGCGCTGTGAACGGGCTGATGGCAGAGGTGATCGAGGATCATATTCTGATGCATGTCGCCGATGGCGACCTGCCACAGAAAGAGCGCGACGAAGGCGCCGGCGAACTTGTGGATGTGGTTCGCGCCTATCTGAAATAATGTGAGACTGTCGCTCATATTTGATTGAACTGTGCTATCAGACCGATAATCCTTCGACAGATTCGGATTTTCTGCATGGCGACCGGTTCAGCTTCCACCGACAAGAAAACCGCAATTCCCTCAACCGTGTGGATTTTGGGTTTCGTCAGCCTGTTGATGGATATTTCGTCGGAAATGGTACAGACACTGCTGCCGCTTTATCTGGTGGCGGGATTGGGCGCATCCGCGATGATGGTCGGCTTTATCGAAGGCCTGTCGGTCGCCATCGCCACGATCACCAAGCTTTTCTCCGGCGTCATATCCGACTGGACCGGCCGCCGAAAACCCCTCGCAGTGGCGGGCTATGGGCTCGCGGCCCTCTCCAAGCTGATCTTTCCGCTTGCCACGACTGCGGGCGGCATCGTCACCGCCAAAGCCATTGACCGTGTCGGCAAGGGCATACGCGGCACACCGCGCGACGCTCTGATTGCCGACGTTACGCCGCCGGAAATTCGCGGCGCGGCCTTCGGCTTGCGGAAATCGCTTGATACGGTTGGCGGCTTTGTCGGTCCGCTTGTCGCTATCGGCTTGATGCTCGCGACAGGCGGCAACATCGTCACGATCTTCTGGATTGCCGCCATCCCGGCCTTCATCGCGGTCGCGCTTCTGATCGTCGGCATTCGCGAACCGGAAACACCGCCTGCGCGTTCAAAAGGCTTTCCCCGCTTTGCCGATACAGGGAAACTCAATGCCGCCGTGTGGATCGTCATTGCTGTCGCGTCGATCCTGACGCTTGCCCGTTTTAGCGAAGCGTTTCTGCTGCTCAAAGCGCAGGAAGCCGGTTTTGCCGCTGCATGGGTGCCAATCACCATGGTTGTCATGCATGCGGTTTATGGACTGACCGCCTATCCCGTCGGCAGCCTGTCGGACCGGATGGGCCGCAAGGGCCTGCTTGCCGCAAGCCTTGGCTTTCTTGTCGCCGCTGATCTGGTGATCGCCCTTTCGACGTCGATTTATCCCTTTCTGGCGGGCATTGTCCTGTGGGGACTGCATATGGGCTTTTCGCAAGGCATTCTCGCAACGCTTATCGCAGATACCGCGCCCGCCCATCTCAAGGGCACCGCCTTCGGCATATTCAACGTGATCACCGGCTTTGTGATGCTGACGGGAAATATCGGCGCGGGCTGGCTATGGGAGGCCCATGGCTCGTCTGCCACCTTTCTCGCCGGAGCGTTCCTCTCCGCGGTCGCGCTTTTAAGCCTGCTGCTGCTTCCTAAACCGCGCACCAGGAATGCCTGAAGCGGTCCTAGAGTGGCCCTAAAGTGGCATTGCCGAGGTCTGCTTGACGGCCTGGCTGGGCACATCCGTCTTGAGGTTCTGCACACCCTTGATGCGACTTAGATATTCCGACTGGAACCGCCTATATTCCTCAATATCTGCCGCGACCACGCGGATCATCGCGTCGTAATCGCCCAGCATGAAATAGCATTCGAGCACCTGCGGCAGCTTCAATATCTCGCGCGCAAATTCCTGAAGCGTCTCCTCGTCCTGCCTGTCCAGCCGAATGCGGGTGAAGAAAGTCAGCCCCTTGCCGATCTTGGCGGGATTGAGCACCGCGACATAGCGGTCGATCACGCCCGCTTCTTCCAGAAGCTTCACCCGCCTGAGACAGGGCGACGGCGACAGACCGACCTCGCGCGCCAAATCATTGTTGGCGATGCGCCCGTCGCGTTGCAGCACGCGCAGAATCCGCTTGTCGATCTCGTCCAGTTTCATTGGCCACCGATTTCAATTGTGCCCACACTATTGGCATTTCCTGCCAAATATTGCTGCAATTGGCCAATCTTTGCAACCCGATTGCTCAAGACATTGGCTATATTGCCGTTCGCTCTCAGGCAAAGATGCTCAAGCATTTCCAGCAAAAGTGCAAAGCGGTTTTGCGTCGGATAATGCGTGAAAAAATGGACAGAGCGGTTCAGTAAAAACGGGAACCGCTCTGGAGTAACAGACAAGGGGCAGCCGCGAGGCCCGCCAACGGGAATTTTATGGATATTTCGCAGGCCTATGTGCCTCAACAAAGCAAATCCGGGCGCCGATCTGAATTCTGGCGGGGTGCTGCCGCCGGACTGCCAGTTTTGCTTGGCATTATTCCCTATGCTCTGGTTCTGGGCGCACAGGCCGCACAGAAGGGTCTCAGCGTCGTTGAAGTACCCTTGATGACCGGCCTGAATTTCGCAGGCGGTTCGGAATTTGCAGCTATCCAGCTCTGGACCTCGCCGCCACATGTCCTGCTCATTGCTGCCATCACGCTTCTGGTCAACAGCCGCCATCTGCTGATGGGCGCGGCCCTTGCACCCTTCATCCGCCATCTGCCGAAGCGCAAGGCTTTCGCCAGCCTGTTTCTGATGTGCGATGAAAGCTGGGCGCTCGGCCTCGCCGATGCAAAGCGCCGTCAGGAGAAGGGCGTCAATCCGGCGCTGAGCCTCAAATTCTATGCGGGCGTCGCCATTCCGTTCTACATCGCGTGGGTGCTTTTCACCACGCTTGGTGCAGCCTTTGGCCCGATGATGGGCGATTTGCGGCCCTATGGTTTCGACATGGCGTTTCCGGCAGTGTTTCTGGTGCTGCTGGCCGGCATGTGGAAGGGCTTTGCCGCAGCGCGCCCCTGGCTGGTCAGCCTTGTCGTCGCCGCCGTTACCTATCTCACCATTCCCGGCGCATGGTATGTCGCCGCCGGTGCACTTTCCGGCCTCGTTGCCGCCTATCTTCTGGCAGGTGAAGAATGATCGATCCGTTAGCCGTTCTCACCATCGTTTTGATGGCCAGCGTCACCTATCTCACCCGCATCGGCGGCTATGTGCTGTTGCGCAATCGCACGCTCAGCAAACGCGCCACCGCCGTGATGGAAGCCGCGCCCGGTTGTGTGCTGATATCAGTCATCGCGCCGGATTTCGTCTCCGACAAACCCGCCGATCTTCTGGCGCTGGCAATCACCATTCTTGCCGCCACGCGCTTTTCCATGCTGCCGACCGTGATCATCGGCATCAGCGCTGCCGGTCTTTGCCGCTACCTGATCGGGTAGCGGCAACGCACTTCAATGCAGGTGCTGTAACTTGTCGGGATTGCGGACGACATAGATCGCCGCAATCTTTCCGTCTTCGATATCGAGCGCGGTGGTCTGGATCTGACCATCCGATTCAAGCGAGATAAAGCCCGGCAGACCATTGATAAAGGTGGTGCGCAAGAGCTTGGAACCATTGGCTCTGAAATAGCCGGCAAGCTTCTCGTGAATTTCCATGACATCGGTAAAACCGAAAATCGGCTTCGGGAAAGCCGGACGTTTTCCGCCGCCATCCGCATGCATGTGCACATCGGCGGCGAGCATGGTTCCCAGCGCGTTCATATCGCCGCTGCGTGAAGCCGTGAAGAAAGCCTGCGCCAGTTCAAGACCGCGTTGCTTGTCGACCTGAAATCGCGGGCGCTCTTCGCGGACATGTTTGCGCGCACGGGCAGCGAGCTGGCGGCAGGCCGCTGCATCGCGCTGGATTGTTTTCGAGATTTCATCGAAGTCGAGGCCGAATACGTCATGCAACAGGAAAGCCGCCCGTTCCAGCGGTGAAAGCCGCTCCAATGCCAGCATCAGCGGCAAGGTAACATCGTCGTCTTCCTCTTCCTCCTCGATCACCGGGTCTGGAATCCACGGGCCGAGATAGGTTTCGCGCTGCCTTTGGCCGGATTTAAGCCGGTCGAGACAAAGCCGCGTCACCGTGCGCCGCAGAAAGGCTTCCGGCTCGCGGACTTCGCTGCGATCGGCGTTCATCCAGCGGATGAACGCCTCCTGCACCATATCTTCCGCATCGGCGACAGAGCCGAGCATGCGATAGGCGACGCGGATCAGTTTCGGACGCAGCGGATCGAAAATCTCCGCTGCGTCGTCATGAGCCTGCTCACCCACCATCAGGCGACCGCCTCGGCGGCGGGCTTCTGGGCGGTGGCTTTTGCAGCCGCCGGATCGAACCAGAGGCCGAAGCCAACGGCCATGCGGTTCCAGCCATTGATAATGTTGATCATCAGCGTGAGATTCACCTGTTCCCCCTCCGTAAACTGCGCCTGTAAGGCCTTGCGCGCTTCGGCAAGATCATGACCCTGCGAGAGGCGAGTCAGCGCGTCCACCCAGCCAAGCGCAGCGCGCTCGCGTTCAGAATAGCATGGCGCTTCCTGCCAGGCCGAGAGCAAATAAATCCGCTGTTCGGTTTCACCCAGCGAACGGGCCTCAATCGTATGCATGTTGATGCAATTTGCGCAGGCATTGATCTGCGACGAGCGAATTTTGACCAGTTCGATCAGGCTTCCTTCCAGACTGGAAGCGACGGCCTGCGAGGTGGTCATCCAGGACTTCATCAGAGCAGGAGCAACATTGAATGGGTTCAGCGTAGCAGTCATGGTCTCGTTCCTTTCGGGTTTAATTTGGTGGTTCGAAAGACATGACGAGCGAGCAACACTGAATGTGACATGCAGGCAAAAAAATTTGCCGATGGCCGTTATTTTCCAAGTTCCCCCAATATCCATGCCCGAAAAGCCCGGATTTTCGGCACATTACGGCGGGATTCCGGATAGACCAGCCAATAGGAACGGCCATCGTCGCAGAGGAGGTCGAAGGGCTGGATCAGCAGACCCGCCGCAACTTCCGCCGTATGAAAAGCTGGTGTGAGGATACCCATGCCAAGGCCTGCCGTGGCTGCACGCCCTTCCAGATGTTGTGCACCCAACCGGTTCTGCGTGTTACCCCGCACCTGCGGATCGCGAACGCCAGCGGCTTCGAACCACAGCCGCCACCACGGATCGCTCGCATCAATGGCGGGCAGGCGCAACAGGTCGGCGGGCTCGCGCACCCCGCCAATGCTCGCCGCAAGTTTCGGGCTCAGCATGGGAGTGAATTGCGCCTTGATCAGCTCATGACTGACCAATCCCGGCCAGTTGCCAGTGCCGGTGCGGACAGCCAGATCAACCTCGCTCTGGGTGAAATCGACCAGTCTGTCGTTGGAATCGAGCCGCACCGCCAGAAGCGGATGCTCCATCTGGAACGAGCCAAGGCGCTGAACCAGCCAGTTGGCCGCAAAAGTGGCCACGACGCTAATCGAGAGAACACCTTCCGTATCCTCCCGCAAGGTCGCGAAAGCCGTGCGCATCGTTTCAAAAGCTTCGGTGATGGACGGCGCCAGTCGCTCACCAAGCTCGGTCAGCTTCACCTGTCTCGGCATGCGCAGAAACAGGGGCGCACCGACGCGCTCCTCCAGCATCTTGATCTGATAGCTGACAGCGGCCTGCGTCATGCCAAGCTCTTCCGCAGCCTTGGTAAAACTTGCATGCCGGGATGCGGATTCAAAGACGCGAATGGCGGATAAAGGGGGAAGCGACGACACCATGATGCATAAGTTCTCCTTATGCATGGTAATCGACGTTCAATTGGAAAACAACAGCTTTTCTGGCCATATCTATAGGCAGAATTTAACTGAGCTGTCTCCCACGGCTCACAAAAGCAAAGCCGGAACCATGCAAAACATCAAGATCAATGCGCCAACCCTTGCAGGGGTCTGCACTGCGTCTGGCCCTTCCGATAAAGCCGCCACTGGCTGGTATCGCCTGTTCATGCGCCTGTTTCAGCGCAAACCAGCGCCCTATGTCGTCAGCGAACATTCGCCCGATTACCTGCTGCGCGACCTTGGCCTCATGGAAGGGCGTCAGTCACGCTTGCCGCGCGGCGGACACAGGCTACCTGACTGGCGCTAGAGCGGTTCCGGTTAAAACGGAATCGTGGAACCGCTCTATCCATTTGTTTTTACGCATTGTCCTACGCAAAACCGCTTCGCACTTTTGCTGGAAATGCTTTAGTTCACGCGCTGATAACCGCAAAGCCCCGCGCCTTCAGGCCGCGACGGTCTTCGTGCAAACTGCTGACGAGACGGTCGCGGCTGCCGCCCAGATGGGCGCTCAACAGCTTTGCCGCCTCGTCGGGATCGCCATTGCGCACCGCTTCAAGGATTGCGTGATGCTCGCGCCAGGCGCGGGCAAGTGCTGCTTCATCGCGCACTTCCAGCCAGCGCGCCCGCGACAGGCGCTGCATTGCATCGCGGACGCCACGGCTTAGAAACTCATTGCCTGATAGGCGCGCCAGTTCGATATGAAAATCCATGCCGACCCGATGCCATTCCTCCCGCGAGGTTTCGGCATCGCAACTGTCCAGCATGGCGCCAATCGGCTCGACGCCGCTGCGATCATTAAGCGCCGCAGTCAAACGGATCGCCGCCACTTCCAGCGCCTCACGATAGACGCCGATCTGTTCAATTTCGTTGAGATTGATCGGCGAAACGGTCCAGCCGCGCCCTTCGCGACAGACGAGACCTTCTGCTTCCAGCCGCAACAGTGCTGCGCGGATCGGCGTGCGGGAAGCGGCAAACTGCGCCTCCACCCAGCGCTCCGTCACGCGTTCGCCCGGCCCAAGCTCAAGCCCGAGTATCATGTCGCGAAGCTGCGTTTCCACTTCTTGCATCTGTGACATTGCCGACCGGTCTCCTTATTCATCACGCCGTGAATGCCTTGCTCCTGACGGGAGTTGACAAGGCGAAGCAACAGGCGCATGCATGTATTCCGTTTTGGTATCCCAAAATGGAATACAAGACAATCCCATTCCCGCATCGTCCATTCACACATCAAGATGCAATCGCAGGACATGACATGAGTACGACCCAAGCTGCCGCCAGGGACGCCGACGCTTTAGACGGCTCCGCTGGCCCTATGGCTGGCCCGAAACAGGCTGAGGAAAACCACGAGCGCTACTGGAAACAGAACCTGCTCATTTGCCTCCTCGGTTCGTTCACCACGCTGATCGCAATGTCGCTCCTGCTGCCTTTCCTGCCGCTTTATGTGGAGCAGCTTGGCGTGTCCGATCATGCGGCCATCGTGCAGTGGTCCGGTATCGCCTATGGCGCCACCTTTCTCGCCGCCGCCTTCGTCGCGCCGCTCTGGGGCAAGCTTGGTGACCGTTATGGCCGCAAGCTGATGCTGATCCGCGCCAGTCTCGGCATGGCCATCGCCATGTCGCTGATCGGCATGGTGACGAGCGTCTGGCAGCTGGTCGCGCTGCGCCTGTTCGTCGGCATTGCGGGCGGCTACTCCTCCGGCTCAATGATCCTCGTCGCGACACAGACCCCGAAAGACAAGACCGGCTGGGCGCTGGGCGCGCTTTCGGCGGGCATCATGGCAGGTAATCTGGCCGGGCCGCTGCTCGGCGGCGCATTGCCGCCATTGATCGGCATCCGCGCCACATTCTGGCTGGCGGGCGGCGTGATTTTCCTGACCTTCCTCGCCACGACTTTCCTGATCCGCGAAGAGCGCAAGCCGCCGAAACCGACCAAGGAGCAGAAGGCGGAATCCATCTGGGCTGCCATCCCCGACAGAAAGCCGGTTCTGGCCATGCTGGTGACGGGCATGCTGCTGCTGTTCGCCAATATGTCGATCGAGCCGATCATCACTGTCTATGTCATGCAGCTGATGGACGACCAGACCAAGGTCACGCTGATTTCCGGCGTTGTGATGGCTACGGCTGCACTGGGCAGCATCCTGTCCTCGTCGCGCCTCGGGCGTCTGGCCGACCGCGTCGGGCACAGATATGTCATCATCGGTGCGCTGGCGGTTTCCGCATTGTTGCTGATCCCGCAGGCTTTCGTTACGCAAGCCTGGCAACTGATCGGCCTGCGCTTCCTGATGGGGCTGGCGCTGGGCGGCCTCCTGCCCTGCATCACCAGCGTCATCCGGCACAATGTGCCCGACCGTGTCGCCGGCGGTATCCTCGGCTATTCGGTCTCGGCGCAATATGTCGGACAGGTCGCGGGCCCGGTGGCAGGCGGCTTTGTCGGCGGCCATTTCGGCATGCGGGCCGTGTTTCTCGGCACCTGCCTGATGATGGCATTCGGTGCGCTTTATAACTGGATAGTGCTGCGCCGCGCTTCACAGAACTGACGCAACCAAGGGATACTGGCTGTCACTCCATCACTTCCATGATTCTTTGAGACATTGAATGACAGACCATATCTTCGCGCCCTTCGAAACGCTTGCCGCTGAACTTCTGCCGCATGCATTGGAACATGGTGAGGACGGATCACACGATCTGTCCCACCTCGCCCGCGTCTGGAAGAATGCCTCGGCCATTCACAGTACCGAAGGCGGCGACGCCGAAATTCTCTGCGCGGCGGCAATTCTGCATGATTGCGTGAGTGTGGAGAAAAATTCACCCGACCGGCACAAGGCCTCGCGCCTTGCTGCCGACAAGGCGTCCGCACTGCTGCGCAGCCTCGGATGGGACGATGAGCGCATTGCCCGCGTCGCCCATGCGGTTGAAGCGCACAGCTTTTCCGCCAATATCGAGCCCGTGACCATCGAGGCGCAGACCTTGCAGGATGCCGACAGGCTCGACGCAATTGGCGTGATCGGTGCAGCACGCTGCTTCTATATTGCAGGCCGTATGGGAAGCGCCCTTTATGACTGGCGCGACCCGCGCGCTGATGACCGCGCGCTTGACGACAAAGCCTATGCGCTCGATCATTTCCGCACAAAGCTGTTCAAGCTTGCCTCCGGTTTCAGAACAGAAACCGGAAGGCGCATGGCCGCCGAACGCCATAAGCGGCTGGAAGCCATTTACGATGACTTCCTCGCCGAAGCAGGTTGCTAAATGGAATAGCCGCCATCGACACTGAGCGCCGTCCCCGTCACCATCGAGGCGGAGTCGGATGCGAGCCAAAGGGCAGCCTCGGCCACATCGTCCGGTGTCGAAAACCGATCGAGCGGGATCGTCGCTTTCAGGGCCTGACGCGCTTCCGGTGTATCGTCCTCCAGAAACAGCTTCAGCGCTTCGCTGTCGCTTTCCGCCGGGCAGATGCAATTGACGCGAATGTTCTTTTCGGCCAGCTCCAGCGCCATCGCCTTGGTCGCGCTGATAATCCAGCCCTTGGACGCGCTATACCAGACCAGCCCCTTGCGCGGACGCAGGGCTGTCGCCGAAGCGGTGTTGATGATGACGCCCCCGCCCTGATGCTCCATGATCGGCACGACGATCTGCGTCGAATAATAGAGCGCCTTCATATTGACCGCGCTGATCAGATCGAAATTGTGTTCGTCCACCTCGGTCAGCGGCATGTTGCGATGGGTGAAACCGGCATTATTGACCATGATATCGATGCGCCCGAAAGCCTCGAAGGCTGCACGCGCCACGCGTTCGACATCGTCCTTGCGTGAGACATCCGCCTGAACCGACAGCGCATTCTTGCCCAGATGCGCCAGTTCGTCTTCCACGCGCTTCACATTGACGTCAGCCAGCACGACTTTCGCGCCTTCGGCTGCAAATCGGTGCGCCATGCCTGAACCGAAACCCGATCCGGCACCGGTGATGATTGCGACCTTATCCTGCAGCCTCTTCATGTCATTCTCCTTTGACAAAGTCGTTTCAGACTTTGTGTGCAAATCACTTGAAACACGATTGTTTGTTCCAATATGGCTTTAAGATGAACATGTCATGTGTGCATAAGCGGTTAACCCGACAAAACCGACAGGCTGCCTCCGCGTGGGGTCTAATCCCTGCACTTTGCCGACATTTGCCCCCGAGTTCAAATTCACGAGAATGCGGCAATCGGACGGTTGAATTTAAATCGATTAAATTATAAAGATGGGCCGCGCATATGGCACCGTTGTCATAGTAGGCTATGACTGACAGACTGATTTGCGCGAACGAAAGAAGAGAGCGACAGATGACCAGCCAGACTATTCCGGTAGAGCCTTTCGACTGCATCGTTTTTGGCGGCTCGGGCGACCTAGCCGAACGCAAACTGATCCCGGCATTGTATCAGCGGCAGCGTGCAGGCCAGCTCTCCGACCCGACGCGCATTATCGGCGCGTCACGCAGCGCCATGACCGATGACGAGTATCGCAAGTTTGCGCGCGATGCCATTCATGAGCACGTCAAGCCTGCGGAAGTCGACGAAAAGCAGGTCGAAGAATTTCTGAAGCGTGTCAGCTATGTGGCCGTCGACGCCAAGTCCGAAGAGGGCTGGGATGCGCTCAAGACGCTGATCGGCAAGAAGCCGGAAAAGATTCGCGCCTTTTACCTCGCGGTCAGCCCGACCCTGTTCGGCGACATTGCCACGCGCCTGAAGAGCCATGGCCTCATCACCCGCGACACCCGCATCATCGTTGAAAAGCCGATTGGCCGCGATCTGGATTCGGCAATGGCGCTCAACGACACGCTGGGCAGCGTGTTCCGCGAAGACCAGATTTTCCGTATCGACCACTATCTGGGCAAGGAAACAGTGCAGAACCTGATGGCGCTGCGCTTTGCCAATGCGCTTTATGAGCCGCTCTGGAACTCCGCCCATATCGACCATGTCCAGATCACCGTTGCCGAAGCTGTCGGCCTTGAAGGTCGCGCCGGTTATTACAACACGGCAGGCGCACTGCGCGACATGGTGCAGAACCATATTCTCCAGCTGCTCTGCCTTGTGGCAATGGAACCCCCATCGTCGATTGAAGCGGATGCCGTGCATGACGAAAAGGTCAAGGTGCTGCGCTCGCTGAAGCCCATCACCAATGCCAATGTCGAGGATGTGACGGTTCGCGGCCAGTATCGCGCGGGCGCATCTGCCGGCGGTCCGGTTCGCGGTTATCTCGAAGACCTCGAAAGCGACACCAGCAACACGGAAACCTTCGTGGCGCTGAAAGCCGAAATCGCCAACTGGCGCTGGGCGGGCGTGCCGTTCTACCTGCGCACAGGCAAGCGTCTGGCGACCCGTGTGTCGGAAATCGTCGTGACCTTCAAGCCGATCCCGCATTCGATCTTCGGTGAAAGTGCTGGCAAGGTCATCGCCAACCAGCTCGTCATCCGCCTGCAGCCCGATGAGGGCGTCAAGCAGTGGCTGATGATCAAGGATCCGGGCCCGGGCGGCATGCGCCTGCGTCATGTTCCACTCGACATGAGCTTTGCCGAATCCTTCAGCGAACGCAATCCGGATGCCTATGAACGGCTGATCATGGACGTTGTTCGCGGTAATCAGACCCTGTTCATGCGTCGCGACGAAGTCGAGGCCGCATGGCGCTGGGTCGATCCGATCCTCCAGGGATGGGAGTTGAACAGTCAGCCGGTCCAGGGTTACACCGCAGGGACGTGGGGGCCATCGTCGTCCATCGCATTGATTGAACGCGACGGTCGCACTTGGCACGAAACGTTGTAAGGACCCTGAAAGGAACGGCATGAACATCGAACGTCACGACTTCACCAGCGGAACGGAACTGGCGCAATCGCTTTCTGAGGCGATTGCAATCAAGCTGGCTGCCGCAATCGCTGAGCGGGGACAGGCCACACTGGCCGTCTCCGGCGGCACCACGCCGCTGAAACTGTTCGAGGTGCTGTCGCGCAAGATGATCGACTGGAACCTCGTCACGATTACCCTCGTTGACGAGCGTTTCGTGGCAACAGACAGCGATCGTTCCAACGAAAAGCTGGTACGGGACCATCTTTTGCGCGATCATGCAGGCGTGGCCCGTTTCATCGGGCTCTTTAATCCGGCGGCGACGGCTGAAACGGCGGCACTTGCTGCCGCCAGCCGCATCGACGCATTGCGCCGTCCTTTCGACGTGGTGGTGCTTGGCATGGGTAATGACGGTCATACCGCATCATTCTTCCCGAATGCCGACCGGCTCGATCAGGCGATCGACCCGGCAACACGGGCGCTCGTTCTGCCAATCCATGCCGAAGGCGCGGGCGAAAAGCGCCTGACACTGACCTTGCCGCTGATCGCCGAGGCCGACATGCTCGTGCTTCACATCGAAGGCGCGGCCAAGCAGGCAACGCTTGAAAAGGCGCTGTCCGGCGACGACGAACTTGAAATGCCGGTACGGGCCGTCTTCCACCATGCCCGCACCCCCATCCAGCTTTACTGGACCAGTTAAATTCCATTCAGGCCAGATTGGCACAGGTGATACCCATGCCCATGCAGTCCGCTCACAAACGCATTCAGGAAATCACCGAGCGCATCCGTGAACGCTCCAAACCAACCCGCGAGGCCTATATTGGCCGCGTGCGCGAGGCTGCGTTGAAAAAGCCGAACCGCACGGTTCTGGCCTGCGCCAATCTCGCCCATGGTTTTGCGGCCTGCGGACCGCATGACAAGGCTGCGCTGACTGGCGACGAAGTGCTGAATCTGGGCATCATCACCGCCTATAACGACATGCTCTCGGCGCATCAGCCGTTCGAGACCTTTCCGCAGCTGATCAAGCAGGCTGCCCGCGATGCGGGCGGCGTTGCGCAGGTGGCAGGCGGCGTACCGGCGATGTGCGATGGCGTCACCCAGGGTTTCGCCGGGATGGAACTGTCGCTGTTCTCGCGTGAAGTCATTGCCATGGCTGCAGCTGTCGGCCTGTCCCACGACATGTTCGATGCCGCCGTCTATCTCGGCGTCTGCGACAAGATCGTGCCGGGCCTGATCATTGGCGCGCTGACCTTCGGTCACTTGCCTGCGATCTTCGTACCTGCCGGTCCCATGACCAGCGGTCTGCCGAATGACGAGAAGGCAAAGACCCGTCAGCTTTATGCGGAAGGCAAGGTCGGGCGCGAGGAACTGCTGATCTCGGAATCCAAGTCCTATCACGGTCCCGGCACCTGCACGTTCTACGGCACCGCCAATTCCAACCAGATGCTGATGGAAATCATGGGCCTGCATCTGCCGGGCGCGTCCTTCATCAATCCGGGCACGCCGCTGCGCGATGCGCTGACGCGCGAAGCCGCCAAGCGGGCGCTGGCGATCACGGCCTGCGGCAATGAATATACGCCTGTCGGCGAAATGCTGGACGAACGTTCCTTCGTCAATGGCATCATCGGCCTCAATGCCACTGGTGGTTCGACCAACCATACGATCCATCTGATCGCGATGGCTGCGGCAGCTGGGATCAAGCTGACCTGGCACGATATTTCCGAGATTTCGGACGTGGTGCCGCTGCTCGCCCGTGTCTATCCGAACGGTCTTGCCGATGTGAACCATTTCCACGCTGCTGGCGGCATGGGCTTCCTCATCCGCGAGCTTCTCGACTGCGGCATTCTTCATGAAGATGTGCGCACCGTCTGGGGTGAAGGACTGCGCCCTTACGCCATCGAGCCAAAGCTTGGCGCTGACGGCACCGTCATACGCGAGCCGGTTCCCGAAAAGAGCGGCGACGACAAGGTGCTGGCGAAAATCCATTCGCCATTCCAGCCGAGCGGCGGTCTCAAGGTGCTGACGGGCAATATTGGCAATGCGATCATCAAGGTTTCCGCCGTGAAGCCGGAGCGTCAAGTGATCGAAGCGCCTGCAAAGGTGTTCAACGATCAGGCCGAATTGCAGGCTGCCTTCAAGGCAGGCGATCTGACCGGCGATTTCGTCGCGGTGGTTCGCTATCAGGGGCCGAAAGCCAATGGCATGCCGGAACTGCACAAGCTGATGACCGTTCTCGGCATCCTGCAGGATCGCGGCCAGCGCGTGGCGCTTGTCACCGATGGTCGTTTGTCCGGCGCTTCGGGCAAGGTTCCTTCCGCGATCCACGTCACGCCGGAAGCACTCGATGGCGGCGCCATCGGAAAAATCCGCAATGGCGATGTTATCCGCCTGGATGCCGTCAATGGTACGCTGGAAGTTTTGATCAATCACGCGACACTCGACGCCCGACTTCAAGAGCGTCCCGATCTTTCCGCCAACGAACATGGCATGGGTCGCGAATTGTTCCGCGCCTTCCGGCAGATCGCCGGGCGGGCCGATGAGGGCGCATCGGTCTTCTAGCCCATGAAATAAGGCAAAGCGGGTTTTGCGCCGCTTTGCCTCTCAAATCGCACTAGTTTGCGTGAAGAGGCGCAAAAAGCGCCTCTCAATTGTGTCAGAAAACGGGCTTTTTTGCGCCTACACTGCGGCAAGCCGCCGTCAGCGTATTTGCCATCAGCATGGCGATGGTCATCGGGCCGACACCACCCGGAACCGGCGTGATCGCGCCCGCAACCTTCTCCGCATCCGCAAAATCGACGTCGCCGACGAGACGGGTTTTGCCCTCGCCCCTTTCCGGTGCCGGAATGCGGTTGATGCCGACATCAATCACCGTCGCGCCGGGCTTTACCCAATCGCCCTTGACCATCTGCGGACGACCAACGGCTGCGACCAGAATATCCGCCGTGCGTGCAATCGCAGGCAGGTCCTTGGTGCGGCTATGGGCAACCGTGACCGTTGCATTGGCAGCAAGCAGCAGATTGAACATCGGCTTGCCGACAATGTTGGAGCGCCCGATCACCACGGCATTGAGACCGGAAAGATCGCGGCCATGAACGCGCTCGATCATGATCATCGCACCGGCTGGCGTGCAGGGCACGAAGGCCGTATCGACCTCGCCAGTGCCCAGCTTGCCGACATTGATGAAGTGGAAGCCGTCCACGTCCTTGTCCGGTGAAATCGTCTGAATGACGCGGCCTGAATCGATATGCTTCGGCAGCGGCAGCTGCACCAGAATGCCGTGAATGGCCGGATCGTTATTGAGGCTCTCGATCAGGTCGAGAAGCTCCTGCTCCGACGCCGTGTCCGGCAGATCATGCTGAACGGAATGGAAGCCGCATTCCTTGGCCTTGCGGCCCTTGGAGGCAACATAGACCTGGCTCGCCGGGTCTTCACCCACGATCACCACGGCAATACCGGGAACAACGCCGGTCGCTGCAACGAGCTTTTCGGTTTCGGTCTTCACCGTGGAAACCACATCCTCGGCGAGCTTCTTGCCATCGATCAACTGGGCCATAGCGAGCGCTTCTTTCTGTTCGAAATATCGGCTTTGCGAGATAAACGGGCTGCAATGTCTGGGAGATACATCACATCCGTCGGGCATACATGCCAATAAGCGTCATGGCGCGCGATGACAATTGGCGAAAGCGCGACAAAGTGAAAATCGGGACAGGATTTTCAGAAGTTTCAGGAATGATGTCAGAACCGCGTGCCACGGTTCGCGCGCACATCGTCGATAGTGCGCTGCAACTCGTCCGCCTCTCCGACCGTATCGGCCCGATTGTTCTCGACTTCCCAGCGCTCGTTCGCTTCGCGAATGACGGCGGCCAGCCGCGTTTCGCCATAGGTTTCGAGCACGTCTTCGGCTTCTGGTTCGTCCGGCGCCTGCGCTTCTCTCGACGGCTCCACCCTGCTTCCAAACAGGCACGAAAACAGACCGAGCCATAGCCCGCCCAGCAATCCGGCCAGAAGTGAATTCTGCACCGACAGGCCATGTCGACTGGAAGACAAATTCGCCGGCGCGACGAGGCGCACCGTGGCTCCCGTCGCCGACAAGGTGCTCATATCACCTTGCGCCGCACGCATTTGCGCATCTTCATAAAGCGCCTGCCGTGCCGCCAGATCGCGCTCCATCGCCTGAAGACGATTGCGGTCTTCATCCGTTGCGGGCGCTGCATTCAGCCCCCTCATTGCAGAAGCCGCCTTCTGTTCGTTTTCGACAGCTTTTCGCAGATCGGCCTGAATCAGACTACGCTGATTAGCGATTTCCGTGTCGATTTCAGCGGCAAGGGTTTTGGCCGCATCGCTTTGACCGGCCGCACGATATTGATCGACGAGCGTACCCAGCACGCCTGACCGCATATCTTCCGGCAAACCATCCTGCAACAGGCTTTCCGCCGTCATATTGCTCAAGCGACCAGCCTCGGCACCGATCCGCGCCGTTTCTGCCTTGGCGTCGGCAAATGCACTCTCAAGTGCTGCACGATCACCGTCGCCAAAATTCCGGCTGGCGCGGAACGCTTCAACCGCCGCCTTGGCGGAAGCTGCATCCGCTTCCAGCGCCTGCAAACGTTCTGGCAAACCTACATCCGGCCCGCCCGTGCTTCCTGTCAGCTGATCGCGGAAAGCCTGCGCAACGGCATTGGCAACTGCTGTTGCCGTTTGCTGTGTTGCGGCCTTGGCTTCAACCGTGACGATGCCGCTATCAAGCGCCTGCGAAAATTCCAGATGCGGGCGAAGCAATGCCGCGCCCGTTTGCCCGGAAGGCGTCGCGGGGGCGGCTTCGCCTTCCGCTGTGGTGAAACGATCAAGCGCGTGGCGTAGCTGGTCAAGCAGCGGTGGAGTCCCGAAATCCTGCGGCGACTGGATACGCGCCAGCTGGGCAGCACGGTTCAGCACCGCCTCGGATGCAATCTCGCTACGACGTTCTGAAGGAAACACCTGCAAGGATGTAGACGCGCTATAATGCTGCGGCTCAAGAGCTGCATAACCAAGCCCCAGCAACCCGCCCAGTACGGTGAAGCCGAGAATGCGGCCCCAACGCAGGCGCCAGCGCCCGCGCGGCTTGGCAGGTTGCGCCACAGCGGCAGGAGCGACAACGGCAGACACCGCGTGTTCCGGTTCGGCCTGCCTTTGCAGGTCCGGTGCAGGGGCCGCCGTTTGCGGGGCTGTTTCCGGCTCAAGCCGGGACTGCAATTCGGCGCGTATGGCGCTCATGCGCTGACGCATATCGGCAGCAGGGTCATGGACCGTCGAAGGTGCTGTGGGTTCGCCATCCAGCATTTCCTGCTTACGGCGTAGAAGTTCGTCGCGACGCCTGCGATGCTCGCGCTCGGCCAGCAATTCTTCGGCAAGCTCGGCAGTGGTCTTGGTCGGGCTGAGATCGGGTGTGATGCCCTGAGACCGGGCCAGAAACTCGGGAGCATAAGCTAATAAGGGGCGTACAACAGCAGCTTGTCCCTTGTTGTTTTGCTCAACCATCGCTTTTTCCCGATGCCTATCCAAGCCCATCTACCGGTCCGAATGCCCGGACCATCCGCCCATGATCATGCCATAACACAGACCAAGAGAATTATGGCATCCACCATGGCAAACAAACCGTTAAAATTGTAATTTTCCATAGTGATTCATACCGATGCGCAACCGGAGGAAGCCAAGATGCAGCCCAAAATGGAACATCCGGTCGATATGGGACGCCTCGAAGGCATTGTTCAGTTCATTCAGGCAGCAGAACGTCTGAAAAGCACATTGCGTTCCGGCCATACCGCCGAAGGCCGCCCGGAAAGTACTGCCGAACACAGCTGGCGGCTCTGTCTTCTGGTCACGCTTTTCGACAAGGAGCTTGAAGATTGCGACCGCCTGCGCCTTCTCAAAATGTGTCTTGTGCATGATTTGGGCGAGGCGATTTCCGGCGACGTCCCGGCCATTCATCAAAGCGCTGACGATGGCCGCGCCGAGCGTGAAAAGGCCGATCTGATCCAGCTATGCGCGCCGCTTCCCGACGATCTGGGTGCGGAAATTCTTGACCTGTGGGCCGATTATAATCGCGGCACCTCTCCGGAAGCGATCTTCGCCAAGGGGTTCGACAAGATCGAAACCATGCTGCAGCACAATATCGGGCTAAACCCGCCCGATTTCGATTATGCATTCAATCTCGGCTATGGCCTCAAGCAGACCGAGCGCCACCCGCTATTGCGCCAGTTTCGCACCCTTGTGGATGCGCAAACGGCGCGCAATGCGGATAAGCAGAAGCGATCAGTTTAGCGTCGCGAAGTGCCGCAGCGTGAAGACAATCTGGTAGAGCAAGGCGAGTGTGGCAAAGACCGCATGATAACGCCGGTTATCCCAGAACATGGCGATGACGCTGAACACGATGAAACACACAGTCTGAATCGGATATTCGATACCATAGAGGTGATAGTGATCGACGCCTTTCAACAAGGTGTCGAGGACGTCCACGACATGGATCAGCGCCAGAATGCCGAAGAACCATTTGCGCCGTGACAGGAAATAATCGCGATAGCCGGTATATTCCTCCATGCTGTCGGGAAAGAGCAGCGTGCATTGCAGGAAATAAAGCCCGGCATAGAAAATAACGAAAAGATATTTTTCGAATGTCCATTGAGGAATAATTCTGAGGCCGAACTCGAACCACCAGAAATGCACCACCGACAGCAGCACGAAGGCCACCCAGGCCATATGCACCGGATAGATTCTCTGCTTGCCGGGATGCTGGATGAAACGCGCAACGCCGGTGAGAAGGCGCGAAACGCACAAGCCCAGAATCATGCCGATGATGATGCGGACGTGGCCGAATGCTTCTGCTGGCGGAATACCAGTAGTCAAAGACGGATCCATTGGCCCCTCAATCCAACTGCGCAGATAAACTTAAAAATCCGCAACTTCCATGCAATTCCCTCAGAACATACTGGTCGATATTTTATGAGGCTTCAATAATTCACGGGCAAGAAAGCTATAGTTTCCGCAGTTTTATGTTTTGTCTGCTCGTATCGATCAAATATGGCACAGCCGCCTTGCGGATCGAGAAGGCAGAGGTTTATACCCTCTGCAAACAACCTTGGCGCTCCGGCGCCGAAACATTCAGACAGGCGGAACAATCACTATGCAGGATACGGTCATTCTCGTCGGTTGCGGCAATATGGGCTTTGCCATGCTCAAAGGCTGGCTCGACAACGGCATTTTGAAAGCTGGCGACGTTCATGTCGTCGAGCCGACGGATGCGCTTCGCGAGCGTGCTGCGGGCGCTGGCGTTCATGCCTATTCCAGTGCGGAAGCGCTGCCTGCCGACCTCGAGCCGCGCATGATACTGGTTGCCGTCAAGCCGCAGGTCATGAACGCTGTTCTGCCTGCCTATAAGCGCTTTGCGCCAGCCGCCACCTTTGTCAGCGTTGCAGCAGGCATCCCGGTTGCGCTGTTCGAGACGCATCTGGGCCACGATGCAGCCATCCTCCGCTGCATGCCCAATACGCCTGCCGCCATCGGCAAGGGCATGATGGTGACCTTCAAGAACGCCAATGTGACTGCCGATAATGAAGCTTTCGTCGCACGCCTGCTCGCCACTTCAGGCAAGGTCGCAAGCGTCCACGAAGAAGCGCTGATGGATGCCGTCACGGCGGTTTCGGGTTCCGGCCCGGCCTATGTGTTCCACTTCATCGAAGCCTTGACCGATGCCGGTGTCACCGCTGGCCTGCCGCGCGAAACGGCAGGGCTTCTTGCCATGCAGACCGTGATGGGTGCAGGCGCGCTTGCCGACGCCAGCACAGACACTCCGTCGAAACTGCGCGAGCAGGTGACGAGCCCGAACGGCACCACGGCGGCGGCTCTGGAAGTGCTGATGGGTGGCGACCGTCTCAAGACGCTTGTTGCCGAAGCGGTTGAAGCAGCGCGCAAGCGTTCCGTGGAACTCGGCAAGGCCTAATCAGCCAGTCTCGGCACCGCTTCGATCAGCGCTCTGGTGACAGGCGCTTGCGGTGTCAGAATCAGCTCCTGCGTCGGGCGGTTTTCAACGATCCGCCCGCACTCCATCACCGCAATGCGATCCGCCATAAGTGCTGCAACCGCAAGATCATGGGTGATGAAGAGATAGGCCGTCTGTTCGGCCCTTTGTATCTCCCGCAACAGGTCGAGAATTGCGCCGCGCACCGTCACATCGAGCGCGGAAACCGCTTCATCCAGCACGATCAGTGAAGGGGATGTCGCAAGCGCGCGAGCAATGGCCACGCGCTGCCGCTGGCCTCCGGAAATTTCGTGCACTCCACGCCGTGCAAGCGCCGGATCAAGCCCGACCTTTTCCAAAAGTCCCGCAATATCGCGTTTGATTCCGTGAATGCGCAGCGGTTCATGCAGAAGATCGCCGACGCTGGCGCGGGGATTGAAAGCGGATAGCGGGTCCTGAAATACCATCTGCATGCGCGCGCGTCGGCTGCGCAGTACAGCACCTTGCCATGCCAGCCAATCCTCGCCTTCGAAACGGATCGTTCCGCTTTCCAGCGGGTGCAGGCGCAGCAAAGCACATGCAAGCGTGGATTTGCCGCTGCCCGACGGACCTACCAGCGCCAACGTTTCACCCTTAGCGATCTCAAGGCCGACATGGTCGAGCGCCAATGCACCGCCATAACGCGCCACCAGCCCGTCAGCCTGCAACAAAGCCTCAGCCATGGGGTGTCAACTCCAGTGCAGGCACAGCGGCAATCAGCGCGCGCGTATAGTCCGTCTGCGGTGTGTCGATGATCGCGCGCGTTTCGCCGCTTTCCACAAGCGCACCCCGGCGGAAGACTACGATACGATCCGCAAGCCCGGAAGCGAGTGCAATATCATGCGTGATGAAGATCAGCGTCATGCCGTCTTCACGCACCAGTTTGCGCAGCAGCGCAACGATTTCTTTTTGAACGATGGTGTCGAGCGCGCTTGTCGGCTCGTCAGCGATCAGCACACGGGGATTGGCAGCGATGGCGAGCGCTATGGCGATACGCTGCTTTTGCCCGCCGGAAAACTGATGCGGATAGCGGTGAAAACTCCGCTCCGCATCGGGGATATGGACGCGCTCAAGCAGGGCGAGCGCCCGCTCCTTTGCAGCAGAACTGTCCAGCTTTTCGTGGGCGCGAATGGTTTCGACCAGCTGCGCGCCGATGCTCATCAGCGGGTCGAAGCTCGATGCCGGATCCTGAAAGACAAAGCCGATATCGCGTCCGGGCTTCATCGGCCCCTCGGCCCAGTCAATGCGCCCCGATACCCGCGCATTGGCAGGCAGAAGCCCGGCAAGCGCCAGCGCCAGCGTGCTTTTACCGGAGCCGCTCTCGCCGATAATGGCGAGCGTTTTGCCCACCTCTATATCAAGCCGGACATTGCCCAGCGCCGTTTCGCGTCCATAGGTGACGGAGAGATTTTCCAGCCGCACGAGCAGGCTCATGATTGCCCCTCGCGCCGTGTAGCTGCGGCCGTCACACCCTCGCCCGCCAGATAGACGCCGACGACGGTCAATGCCAATGCCAATCCCGGCACAATCGAAAGCCACGGCGCGGAGCGCAGCACCGTCCGGCCTTCCGCAATCATGCCGCCCCATGTGACCCGGTTCGGATCACCCAGCCCCAGAAAGGACAATGCCGCCTCGATCAATATGGCCGAAGCGACGATCACCGGCACCAGCGCCAGAACCGGCGGCAAGGCATTGGTCAAGATCTGACGAAAGGCGATCTCCAGCGGATGCATACCGATAATGCGAGCCGATGCTACGTAGTCGCGTTCGCGGATGGATAGCACCTGCCCGCGTGTCAGCCTTGCTGCCTGCGTCCAGCTCGAAAGCACGATAGCCGCCACCAGAACCGGCAATGACGGCCCGGCAAGACTGACCAGCGCCAGCGCCAGGAGAAAGCCGGGCACGGTTTGAAACGCCTCGGTGATCCGCATCAGGATTTCATCGACAATCCCGCCTGCAAAGCCTGCCAGCACGCCGACCGCGCTGCCGACAAGGATGGAGGCCAAAGCCGCCGCAAGCCCGACAATCAGCGAGGTGCGCCCGCCATGGAAAAGCTCGGCCAGCACGTCACGACCGAGCCGGTCTGTACCGAGCGGAAAGGCGCTATTGTCGAACGGTGACAGCAAGGGGGCGGCGACAATCCGGAGTGGATCACCGGGGAAGAGAAGCGGCGCCAGCAGCGTGGCTGCGACGAGGATCGTCAGGATGATCGAACCCGCCAGACCTTCGCCGGTTTTGAGGCTGCGCAGAAAAACCTTCATGCGCGGGCCTTTCCTGCCGCCCGCTGGGCAATACGCGGATCGAGCCAGACATAGAGAAGGTCGACAAGGAAATTGACCACGATCACCATGATCGCGCTTGTGAGAATGACGCCCAGAAGCAAGGGCGTATCGCGGCTTGCCACGGCTTCCTGCGCCAATCGTCCGAGGCCGGGAACTGCAAAGACGCTTTCAATCACCACGCTGCCGCCCAACATGCTGGCCGCCTGCAATCCGAGCAGGGTGACGAGCGGCAGCAACGCATTGCGCGCCACATGGCGCAACACGATGCGCGGTCGCGAAATGCCGCGTGCGCGCAAAGCCCGCACAAAATCCATACGCCATATGTCAGCCATCGCAGCGCGCATGACACGCAGATAAAGCGCCAGATAAATCAGCGCCAGTGACACAACCGGCAGCACAAGATGAAGCGCTATATCGCCTGCCCGCGCCAGCCCCTGCTTGCCCGATGCAATCGTTTCGATGCCGCTCGATGGCAACCAGCGCAGTCGTATCGAAAACAGAATGACCAGCACCAGCGCCAGCCAGAAGCCCGGAATGGCGTAGAGCACGAGCGAGGTGATCGACAGAAACCGATCCCGGAAACTGCCGGGTCTTGCGCCTGCGACAAGCCCAAGCAAAGTGCCGACGGCAAAAGACAGCGCCGTCGCCGCGCCCATGAGCAGAAGCGTATTGGGCAGCCGCTCCAGAATGACGCCGAGAATGGGCCGGTTGAAACTGACCGACCAGCCGAGATTGCCCTGCACGAGAGAGGCGAGATAGGCGGCAAGCCGATGCCAGACCGACTGATCCAATCCCCAGCGGGCGCGCATATCCGCTATCTGCGCAGCATCACCGCCAAAACTGACGGCATAGGCGTCAACCGCATCGCCGGGGGCAAGTTCCAGCATCAGAAAACAGCCGACAACGACAATCAGCAGCACAAGAATGCTGCCGATCAAACGTTTCCGGAGAAGGGTTAGAATCTGCGCCACGCCGCGACGATACAATCAACGCGATGTTTCGTCACCGTTCTATCGCGGTTCCGGTTAAAACGGAATCGTGGAACCGCTCTATCTATTTGTTTTTACGCATTATCCTACGCAAAACCGCTACGCACTTTTGCTGGAAATGCTCTATCGCGGTTCAACCCAGGTATCAGCCCAGTTGGAAACAGCCCAGCGCGGATTGTTGGAAACATTCTTCACCCGCTCATTGGCAACAGTGATGAAACCCCATTCGGCAACATTGATAAGCGGCAGATCCGCTTCCACTTTTTGCTGGAACTGATGGTAAAGCGCCGTGCGTTTCTTCTCATCGATTTCGCGCGCTGCAGCGGCAATCAGGGTATCCAGTTCTGCATTGGCATAGCCGCCTTGATTGGAGAATGGTACACCCGCCGGAATGCCACTTTCAACCAGAATAGTGGTGGAGATAGCCGGATCGCCACGATAGACGGTTGGCGCAACAGCGAGGTCGAAGTCGTGGTCGGTATAGACCGCCTTCTGGTGCGCCGCCGCGTCATTGTTGACGATGCGCGCATCAATGCCAATCGCGGCCAGAGCCTGGCGCAGATAATCACCGAATTGCCTCGTCTCATTGAAATAAGGCGCGGGCAGCAGCTTCAGCGCGAAGCGTGTTCCGCCATCGCCCCGCTTGTAGCCCGCCTCGTCCAGCAGCGCATTCGCCTTGGCCACATCAAACGGATAGGACGGCACATCATCCGTATAGAACTGGCTGTCATAGCGCGGCACGGGACCGGTCGATGTCTTGGCATAGCCGAGGAATATGGTGTTGACCACAAAGTCGCGATCGATCGCATGAGCGATCGCCTGACGAACCTTCAGATCGGCCAGTTCCTTGCGGCGATGATTGATTTCGACCACGAGCTGATAGGTCAGCGCCTCGTAGCCCTTGGAAACGACCGTCAGCCTCGGCACTTTCGAAATGCGGTCAAGGTCGGCCAGCGGCACGGCGGAGAACGCCGCCAGATCAATCTCTTCGGCCTCCAGCGCTCCGGCTGCGGCAGCCCGGTCGGGCAGAACACGATAGACGATCTCGTCGAGATAAGGCTCGCCCTCGCCCCAATAGGCATCGTTCCGGACCAGCCGGTAATATTCGCCGGTCTTGTGCTCCGCATATTTGAACGGTCCCGTACCGATAAGCTTTTCATTGGCCGGATTGGCCGCAATATCGGTTCCCGCAAAAACATGTTTCGGCAAAACAGCGGTCAGCGCTGGAAGAGCGTTGCGTATGAGCTGGAACGGCGTCGGCTCCGAGAAATGAAAGACGGCGGTATGATCATCCGGCGTTTCCACCTTTTCCAGCGCCTTGAACACAACGCGACCAAGATTTTGCAATGGCTTCCAGACTTCAAGGGCCGAAAAAGCCACATCTGCCGCCGTAAACGGCGTGCCGTCATGCCATTTCACGCCTTCGCGCAGGCGGAATGTTACCGTCAGCCCGTCAGCCGAGCCTTCCCAGGCCGTGGCCAGACGCGGGCTCAAACCGTTTTCACCATTGAATGAGGCTTCGGCCAAAGGCTCGACGATCTTGCTTGCAACGAAAAATACGCCATTGGAGGCGACGATAGCCGGGTTGAGATTGCGCGGTTCGGAGTCCGCAGCCACGACAAGTCGTCCGCCCTTCTGCACGTCGCCAGCTGCCCGCGCCCATTTCGGAATTGCGATTGATGCGGCCAAAAAGGTCGAGCCGACCAGAAAAGCTCTTCGCGACGTGGTGAATTGAGACATGACCCCTCCGGCCTCGCATTTTTCTTCCTGTCGGCATATTTCTATCGCAGCCGCCTGCAAATGACAGGGTCAAATCCTGTCACCACGACAATAAATATTGAAAATCATTTCCTTTTTTGAAATTTTGACCAATAGATCAATGCAGTATAATCCAATTATATGCTCGCTGATTGTTCAGTATTTCCCAGAATATTGCTGAATTAATTTTTCACATAATGCCTATCTTAAGAAATTCTCCCCTTGCCAAACAGGCGTCTTTGCATAGATCATGGTTAATTATGTGTTGTCGCATTTCGTGAGGAGCGAACACGATCAGCACATGACGACAGGAGAATACCCCACTCCTGTTTCACCCACTTGCAGGCCCGACAGGAAAATCCGGCTGCGAGTTTTTTGAAGCTGAACCACATTGGAAGAGAGGAAACAGAAATGACTAGTTTGCTGCCCCCGCTTCATGACGGTCACGCACCGATCTATCTTCATCATGCATTTCAGGATGCAGTTGACGCTTATGAAGATTGGACTTTGGAATCGGCCGAGCCGGTTGTTCAGGTCAATGGCAAGATTACGCGTATCAGCGTTGTCTTCCGCCGCCTGTGGAGCTGCACCGACATGGTGCCGCGCCACACGCTGGAAGCATTGAAGGATATCGTTCCGTCGACACTGGTGCATGCGGAACGCTGGAAAGAAAACGCAACTTTTTCGGAAGCCGCCCATGTCATGCGCGCTGCTTTGGAACGGCGTAAGGCACGACGGCTCCCTGTCGTGTGCTGATATTTTGAAAACAGCCAGGCGGGCGGGTTCATCCCCGCCCGCTTTTTTGTGCACGAAAGGTCGAACGCAGCCAGTATGATCTTTTTCAGCCGGAACGATCCCTTTATGAGCAATCAATAAGCCTCCCAAGCCCCGTACAAATCATCTCAGGAGTTCCGATGCGTAAGCTGCTTACCGCCGCCCTCATTCTCGCTTTCTGCACAGCCGGATCGGCGATGGCAAAAACCATACGCGTCGGCGTCACGCCCGGCCCGCACGCCCAGATCATGGAAAAGGTCAAGGAAGTGGCCGCTGCCAAGGGGCTGGAAATCGATATTCAGGAATTTTCTGATTACGTCATTCCAAACATGGCGCTGGCCGATGGCGCGATAGAAGCCAATTCGTTCCAGCATCAGCCCTATCTCGACAATCAGGTTGCCGACCGCAAGTTCGACATTGTGAGCGTGGCGCAGTCCGTAAACTTCCCGATGGGCATGTATTCCAAAAAGCTCAAGAACATCTCCGAGCTTGCCGATGGCGCGACAGTGGCGATCCCCAACGATCCGACCAATGGCGCTCGCGCCCTTCTGGTTCTGGCCGATAACGGCCTGATCAAGATCGATCCGGCCAAGGGTTTGCGCGCCAGCGTTATTGACGTGACCGAAAACCCGAAGAACCTCAAATTCGTCGAGCTTGATGCGGCACAATTGCCGCGCTCGCTGGAGGATGTCGAGGCCGCCGTCATCAACACCAACTACGCCATGGAAGCTGGCCTTAACCCGGCCAAGGATCCGCTGATCCGCGAGGGCGAAAAGGCGCCCTATTTCAACATCATCGCCGTGCGCACCGCCGACAAGGATGCTGACTGGGTCAAGGAACTTGTCAGCGCCTATCACAGCCCGGAAGTGAAGGCCTTCATCGAAGAAACCTTCAAGGGCTCGGTTCAGCCGTCCTGGTAAGCCGCTTCACCCGACGCTAGAGCGGTTCCGATTAAAATGGAATCGTGGAACCGCTCTATCTATTTGTTTTTACGCATTATCCTACGCAAAACCGCTACGCACTTTTGCTGGAAATGCTCTATCGCAAAAGAAAACGCCGGCCCGAGAGTATCGGACCGGCGTTTTTCTTTGACGGAATAAATAGATTCAGAGCTTGCGGAACCGCACGCGTGCGCTGCGCTCGATGGCGGCGACGGTCAGTTCGTCCAGCGTCCAGCGGTCGCGCAGCATCTGGAGAAACTCAAGCTCTTCCTGCTCGACATGCAGATCGGCGGCGGCGACTTCAACCGCCAGCGCATAGGCCGTGTCGTAGAGCTTTTCCGGCAGTGCGTCGTGGGCAAGGTCGAGGATCTTTTCCAGACCGTCTTCATCGGCCAGCAGCGCATAGCACTCATTGGCGAGGCGCGGCAGCTCGGCCGTATCGAACCCACGGAACACCGGAAGGCGCGTCACCACATTGCCGATGGACTCCAGTTCCGCATCGGTCACGGTTGTATCGGCAGCCGACGTCGTGATCATGATGTAGACGAGCGCATCCTGCGGCGAGATTTTCTTCATCGGGTACTCCTCAGCAACACTCGGATAGGAATCAGCGTTTCCGGTTATAATTTGCGGGAAAGTTAGGAAGCCTCCTGCGGTTACGCAAGGAAATTCCGCACCAGCCGTTGACGACACGGGGTTGGCGCGCCATAGAGCATAAGCACGGATTTGTGCACCGTTTTTCAAAAATCACGCCCTTCACAGGATATCAGGATAAAACCATGACCTCGCATCGTCTGCTCGAAATCACGCTGACCCCGGAACTGACCGCGGCGGCTGCAGACGTGAAAGCATGGCCCTTTGAAGAGGCGAAGAAAATCCTCAAGCGCTATGCCAAGACTGGCCTGCCAGACACGGTGATCTTCGAAACGGGCTATGGCCCGTCGGGCCTGCCGCATATCGGCACCTTCGGCGAAGTGGCCCGCACCTCGATGGTGCGCCATGCCTTCCGTGTTCTGACGGAAGACAAGGTGAAGACGCGCCTGATCTGCTTCTCCGACGATCTCGACGGCATGCGCAAGATTCCGGACAATGTGCCGGACAAGGCCGCTCTTGAGCCTTATCTGCAAATGCCGCTTTCGTCGGTGCCGAACCCGTTTGGCGGCGAATACAAGAGCTTTGCCGAGCATAACAATGCCATGCTCTGCCGCTTCCTCGACACTTTCGGCTTCGACTATGAATTCGCAAGCGCGACGGAATATTACAAGTCCGGCAAATTCGATGCCGTGCTGCTCAAGGCTGTCGAGCGCTATGACGACATCATGAAGGTCATGCTGCCAACGCTTGGCGAAGAGCGGCAGGCGACCTACAGCCCGTTCCTGCCGATTTCGCCCAAGTCGGGCCGCGTGCTCTACGTGCCGATGAAGAAGGTCGACGCCAAGGCTGGCACGATCACTTTCGACGATGACGGCGTTGAAACAACCCTTCCCGTCACGGGCGGCAATGTGAAGCTGCAGTGGAAGCCGGATTTCGGTATGCGCTGGGCAGCACTCGGCGTCGACTTCGAAATGTTCGGCAAGGATCACCAGACCAATTCGGAAATCTATGACCGTATCTGTGTCATCCTCGGCGGACGCGCGCCGGAACATTTCGTCTACGAACTGTTCCTCGACCAGCTCGGCCAGAAGATTTCCAAGTCCAAGGGCAACGGCATCTCGATCGATGAATGGCTTTCCTATGCACCGACCGAAAGCCTTGCACTTTACAATTTCCAGAAGCCGAAGACGGCAAAGCGTCTCTATTTTGATGTCATCCCGAAGGCGGTGGACGAGTATTTCACCTATCTTTCGGCTTATGACCGTCAGGAATGGAAAGACCGCCTGAACAATCCGGTCTGGCATATCCATTACGGCAACCCGCCCAAGGTCAACCTGCCGGTTACCTTTGCCCTGATGCTCAATCTGGTCAGCGCTTCGAATGCGGAAAGCCCATCGGTTCTGTGGGGCTTCATCTCGCGCCACGCACCTGGCGTCACGCCGGAAAACAATCCGGAACTGGATGCGCTCGTCGGTTACGCGATCCGTTACTTCAACGATTTCGTCAAGCCGACCAAGCAGTTCCGCGCCCCGGACGATGTGGAGCGCGCTGCACTGGAAGCGCTGGATGCCAAGCTCGGAACCCTGCCTGCCGGGACCGATGGCAACGACATCCAGAACGCCATTCTGGATGTCGCCCGCGCTATCGAGCGCTATCAGGATCACACCAAGAAAAGCCCGGAAGGCGGCCCCGGCGTGTCGGTTTCCTTCTTCCAGATGCTCTATGAAGTGCTGATCGGTCAGGAACGAGGGCCCCGCTTCGGCTCTTTCGTCGCGCTTTACGGCATCGACGAAACCCGCGCCCTGATCAAAAAGGCGCTGGCTGGCGAACTCGCCTGATCCGACATCACCAATGAAAAGCCCCGCGGCCACCCGGCGCGGGGCTTTTTTTGCATCTGAAATCACCGCCGTGGTTTGCACCGATTGACTCTGCTCCTCACAGTAGGTAGTACGGTCTACCTACTGTGAGGAAATCCGAGATGACGACCGTTCAAACTCCATTTCCGGCTTCGACGGAAAGCGCACGCGAAAAGCTGCTCAACGCCGCTGCCGTCCTTTTCTACAATCATGGGATTGGCGGAACCGGCATCGATGCCATCGTTGAAAAAGCGGGCGTTGCGAAGAAGAGCCTCTATAACAATTTTGCTTCCAAAGCCGATCTGGTGAACCAGTATCTCGAAGTGCGCCATGCCGAATGGCTGGGCCTTTACGATATGCGCCTGCAACAGGCGATCACGCCGCAGGAGAAGGTTCTCGCGATTTTCGACGCCTATCAGGACCACGCCGAATTTGCCTATGAGCACGGGTTTCGCGGGTGCGGTTTGTTGAATGCCGCAGCCGAACTGACCGTTGGCGATATCGGCCGTCAGGCCGTGAAAAATCACAAGCGTGAAGTTGAAGCCTTGCTGGCGGGCCATTTGGCAGAACTGCTGCCGGAAGCGCCGGAGCGGGCGGCGGCACTGGCCCGGACACTGTCGTTTCTGCTGGAAGGAGCGATGTCGCGTGCCGGGCTTGAGGGAAACAGCACCTGTATTCAGGAAGCGCGGGCAATGGCATCTGACATGCTGGGGACATTATGAGCACTTCATCCCGCAATTATGCGATTGGCGTCGCCGCCATTTTGTTTTCCTCCGCCGTTTGGGGCACGACCGGTACAGCGGCCACCTTTGCCCCGGAAGTGGGTGCTGCCGCTATAGGCGCTGCCGCAATGGGTGTGGGTGGACTGATGCAGGCCGTTCTCGCCGGACGCGGCATCATGCGCGCATTGCCGCAACTGGCTCAGCATCGGCGCAACCTCGTTCTGGGCGGAGTGGCAGTCGCCATTTATCCGCTCGCATTTTACGCCTCGATGCGCATGGCTGGCGTGACCATCGGAACCGTCGTAACGCTCGGTTCAGCACCACTGCTTTCCGCTTTGATCGAATATGTGTTCGATGGTTCGTGCTTGTCGCGGCAATGGCTGTGGGGGGCCATGATCGGACTGCTTGGTATGATCCTCATATCAGTCGCCGAGGGATCGGCCCATAGCGGCATTCAAACCGGAAGCTCTGTGCTGATCGGCATCGGTCTCGGACTGGTCGGCGGTTTGACCTACGCGCTCTATTCGTGGACCGCACGCGGATTGATCCTGAGCGGCATACATTCATCCGTCGCGATGGGCGCGACCTTCGGCATTGGCGGCCTGCTGTTGATGCCGGTCCTGCTGATGACCGGCGCGCCCTTTCTCGCCTCATGGAACAATGCCGCCGTCGGCATTTACATGGCCGCGGTGCCGATGTTCCTCGGCTATGTCTGCTTCGGCATTGGCCTTGCGCGTGTTCCCGTCAGCATGGCAACGACGATCACACTGGTCGAGCCTGTAATCGCTGCGCTGCTGGCCGTAGTCATCGTCGGGGAACGTCTCCCAGCCATGGGCTGGCTGGGCTTAGCGCTGGTCATCGCGTGCCTGATTGTCATCACCATTCCGCTGAAAACAGTGTCACGCAGGAGCCCGAAGGCAATAGCGGAAGCCTAGTTTGCTGGTGCAGGTGTTGGCGCCGCCGGTGCTGGCGGAAATTCACCCTGCTGCGGAGAAGGCGTCGAGGGTTGCGGCTCCGTTTCCGGTGCCAAAGGCGACGGACTGTTCAAACCATTGCCCGTGTCAGGCTCAAGGCTCTGCAAGGAAGCATCCGGCTTGTCTCCGAAAATGCCGAGACGCGCATCTTCCGCCTTGCGGCCCGCATCGGCATAGGTGCCGTCTGACGCGGCCTTGGCCCAGCCATTCGTCACCAGCCATTCGGCGGCATCGTCATTGCCCAGCTTGCAGGCAGTGGCGATAGCAGCACCGCTGTCATTCTGCGGAAGGCGGCACATAATGGCGCGCGAACGCAGCCATTGCCGAAAAGCGGTCCGCGCCTGCATGCCGCAAGGCCAGCTTTCCCTCGCTGCCGTCTGGCAGGTCTGTTCGACCGGCACAACCTCGATACCCTGCAAATCAATCAGGCGACCTTGACTTTCAAGCCGTCCAGCCGCCACAGCGACGGGACGTTGCAGAAGCTGCATGTCCTCGTTCTCGCCAACCTGTGTGAGTGGCTGGGTGTTTGTCTCGGTCGGCGCGACGGGTTCCGGCGGCTTTGGCGAGGCGGCCAATCCCAGATCGCTGAGCGGCGGGCGCGGCGCTTCACGCTGAAGCCCATTGGCCTCATCGCTGGAATTGCCGGATGGTGCATTTTGCTGTTCACCCGCAGGCGGGGTCTGTGTCTTCGCGTCAGCGTTGCTGTCCGGTTCGTTATAATCGAACTGTTCGACAACGATGCCATTGCCGGAACCGCCATTCGGCTTCGCGGCATCGCCATCACTGGTGATCACCTGAACCGGTCCCTCAAGCGCACCGTAAAAAGGGGCAATGAAAGCTGCGGCCAGCAGCGCGCCGGTCAATGCGGCGAGACTGCCATAAACGATGCGCGAATGGCTTCTCGCGTTTTTCATCTGCGACTGCACCATTACTGGCTTGCCCATAGAATTCTGGCAATCCATTCCACATCCTTGGTCTCAAAGCTGCGGTTTGAATGCTCTGGATTGAGCGAATGCAATTCGATTGTACGTGGTGTCTGGCGATAAAGGATTTTGGCCATGACTTCTCCGTCCTTGGTTCGCACCACCACGCGGTCGCCGCGACGCACCGGCGCATTGGGCGCGACGATCAACGTATCGCCGTCACGGTAAAGGGGCAACATGCTGTCGCCCGAAACTTCCAGCGCATACACACCTTCGCTGTCGCCCACCGGAAATTCCACAATGTCCCAGCCCTGTCCCGCGGGAAAACCGGCATCGTCGAAATAACCGCCTGCACCGGCCTCCGCCATGCCCAGAAGCGGGATCGGCTGCGGGTCCTGCAAATATTCGCCGAAACCCTGGTTCGCAGTACCGCTGCCGCCCATCAGGCGCGTGAGTTCTTCAAAGCTCGCGCCGGTGGCTTCCATCACCTTGGCAAGCGACTCCGTCGAGGGCCAGCGTGCGCGCCCATCGGCAGCGTAACGCTTGGATTTGTTGAAGGTCGTAGGGTCAAGACCTGCACGGCGGGCAAGCCCCGATGCACTCAGGGAATAACGCTCGGCCAACGCGTCTATCGCCGCCCAGATGCTGTCGTGAGAAAACATGGTATGATCCGCCAATTTCGGGTCGGTCTCTTCCCACGACGAACTCGGACCATGGGGGACGCGCCGCTTAGGATTTTAAACCTATAACTTGTGCCGACTTTTGCCAGAACCTACCGAAAATTGGGGTTTTGCGCAAGATGCACGAATTGACAGGGAAAATTTTCTTATTTAGCGGTCGCCGAAAAGTGGGGGCAATAAAAAAGCGCGGTGTTTTCACACCGCGCTTTTCAGATTTTCAGGGATTAAGCGTCAAGCTGCTTTCTTGGTTTCGCCCTTGTAGGGGTTGAACCGCTGGTAGAAGCTTTCGCCGTTCTCGGCCATGTCGAGAAGCAGCTTCGGAGCCTTGAACTGCTGGCCGTATTTCTTCTGCAACTCCTTGGCAAGCTTGACGAATTTCTTCGCGCCCATGCCATCGATATAGGACAGCGTGCCGCCCGTATAAGGTGCAAACCCGAAAGCCAGGATCGAGCCGACATCCGCCTCGCGCGGATCGGTGACAATGCCTTCTTCCATCACGCGGGAAGCTTCCAGAGCGATGGTGACGAGGAAGCGTTCCTTCAGCTCCTTCACATCGATCTTGTCGGGGTCCTGCTGCGGATAGAGATCCTTGAGACCGGCCCAGAGATGCTTCTTGGCAGGTTTGGCCGGATATTCGTAGAATCCCTTGCCATTCTTGCGGCCCTTGCGGTCGAACTCGTTGACGAGCCTGTCCACCAGCTCGACATGGCGCGGATCGACAGCCTTCTCGCCAAGATCAGCAAGCGTTGCCTTGAGGATCTTTTGCGACAGATCGATGGCGGTTTCGTCGTTGAGCGCCAGCGGACCGACCGGCATACCGGCCATGCGGGCGGCATTTTCGATCATGGCAGCCGGAACGCCTTCCACCAGCATGTTGTAGGCTTCCGACATATAGCGCAGCACGCAACGATTGACGTAGAAGCCGCGCGTGTCGTTGACAACAATCGGCGTCTTCTTGATCGCGCGGACATAATCGAGCGCGACGGCCAAAGCCTTGTCGGAGGTCTTCTTGCCGAGGATCACTTCCACCAGCATCATCTTGTCGACAGGCGAGAAGAAGTGGATGCCGATGAAGTTTTTCGGGCGCTTCGAGACCTTGGCAAGACCGCTGATCGGCAGGGTCGAGGTGTTCGACGCGAAGATCGCCGAAGACTTCAGCACTTCCTCGGCCTTCTCGGTCGCAACGCGCTTGACGTCGCGGTCTTCAAACACCGCTTCGATCACCAGATCGGCACCGTCGAGTTCAGCATAATCAGGCGTTGCGGTGATGAGCGACAGGAGCTTTTCCTTGTCGGCCTCGGTGGCACGGCCCTTCTGCATTTCCTTGGTCACGAGATCAGCCGTATGGGCCTTGCCCTTGTCGGCTGCTTCCTGATCGCGGTCGATCAGCACCACCGGAATGCCCGCCTTGGCGGTCACATAGGCAATGCCTGCACCCATGAAACCAGCGCCGATGACGCCGATCTTCTTGAGCTTGGTCGGCTTTTCATCCGCCGGGCGGCGTGCGCCCTTGTTCAGTTCCTGCAACGACACGAACAGCGAACGGATCATCATGCCCGCTTCGGTCGTCTGGAGGATTTCGGTGAAATAGCGCTGCTCAATCTTGAGACCGGTATCGAACGGCACCAGAAGGCCTTCATAAACCGACTTCAGAATGGCGAGCGCCGCCGGGTAATTACCGGAAGTTTCGCGACGCAGAATGGCAGTCGCAGCAGGCCAGAGATTGGCACCGGCAGCCGAATAGATCGCGCCGCCCGGCAGCTTGAAGCCCTTTTCATCCCAAGGCTGAACCGGCTTGAGGCCGCCCTTGATGAGCTTCTTGGCGGTTTCGACCAGCTTCTTTGCCGGAGCGACTTCCGTGACGAGACCCATTGCCTTGGCGCGCTGCGCCGTCAGGCTGGAGCCGGTCGTCATCATCTGCAGCGCATCCTGCTGGTTGGCAAGACGCGGAACGCGCTGCGTACCACCAGCGCCCGGGAACAGGCCGACCTTCACTTCAGGAAGCGCCAGCTTCACGCCCGGCGCATCCGACACAACACGCGCATGGCAGGAAAGCGACATTTCCAACGCACCGCCCATGCAGGTGCCGTTAATCGCCGACACCCACGGCTTGCCGCTGGTTTCCAGCTTGCGGAACAGGCCGCTCATCTTGCCGACATTGTCGAAGAGAGACTGGACCGCGCCCTGTGGGTCCTTGGCCTTCTGCTTCTGGAACTCCTTGAACATGCCTTCGAGCATGGTCAGGTCGGCACCGCCGGAGAAGCTTTCCTTGCCGGACGTGATGACCACGCCCTTGATCTTGTCGTCCGCGACCACCGCATCGATGATGGCGTTCAGTTCCTGCATCACCTCGACGGTGAACACATTCATCGACTTTTCAGGCATGTCCCAGGTGACGAGGGCAATGCCGTCGGCGTCGGTCTCAACTTTGAAATTCGTGTAAGCCATTCGTAAAAACCTCCCTCGCTTTATACGCGCTCGATGATCGTCGCCGTGCCCATGCCGGCACCGATGCACAAGGTCACCAGCGCGGTGTTGAGATCGCGGCGTTCCAGCTCATCCAGCACCGTACCGAGGATCATCGCGCCGGTTGCGCCAAGCGGATGGCCCATGGCAATCGCGCCGCCATTGACGTTGATCTTGTCGTGCGGAATATCGAAGGCCTGCATGTAGCGCAGGACCACAGCGGCGAAAGCTTCGTTGAGCTCGAACAGATCAATATCCGAAATCTTCAGCTTGGCCTGCTTGAGCAGCTTTTCCGTTACATCAACCGGGCCGGTCAGCATCAGCGCCGGGTCGGAGCCGATATTGGTGAAAGCGCGGATACGGGCGCGCGGCTTGATGTCGAATGCCTTGCCAGCCTTCTTGGAGCCAACCAGAACGCCCGCTGCACCGTCGACGATGCCCGACGAATTACCGGCATGGTGGACATGATTGACCGTTTCGATTTCCGGATGAGCCTGAATGCCGACAGCATTGAAGCCGCCCATTTCGCCCGGCATCACAAAGGACGGGTTCAACTGGCCCAGCGCCTGCATATCGGTCGTCGGGCGCATATGTTCATCATGGTCGAGAATGGTCAGACCATTCTGATCCTTGATCGAAATGACCGAATTTTTGAAATAGCCCTTTTCCCACGACTTGGCGGCGCGCTTCTGGCTTTCGACAGCATAGGCATCGACATCATCGCGGCTGAAACCGTATTTCGTGGCGATCAGATCGGCGGACACGCCCTGCGGCATGAAATAGCCGGGGAAGCCGACCGATGGGTCCATGTACCAGGCACCGCCCGACATGCCCATGCCGACGCGGGACATACTTTCAACGCCGCCAGCAACCACCAGTTCGTCCGCGCCGAAGGCGACCTTCGCGGCAGCCAGATTGATGGCGTCGAGACCGGAGGCGCAGAAGCGCGAAATCTGGATGCCCGGAGCCTTGAAGTCGTAACCGGCTTCGAAAGCGGCAGAGCGCGGAATGACGGCACCGGCTTCGCCGACCGGATCGACACAGCCGAAAATAATGTCATCGACCTTTGCGGTATCGATGCCGTTGCGATCGCGCAGGGATTCCAGAACCTTCGCGCCCAAACGCACGGCAGGCACTTCATGCAGGCTACCGTCCTTCTTGCCGCGCCCGCGCGGCGTCCGCACGTGATCGTAAATATAAGCCTCAGCCATTTTTTCTCCTTCCCGCCGGGTCCGAAGAACCCGGCCTAACCTTTAAAATGTCAGCAGAAAATCAGAACGCGTCCGCAGGCAGCGCCATCATGCTATCCGCACCCGACTGGATGCGCGCGAGATGGGCGGCACTTTCCGGCATAATACGCTCGAAATAGTACCGTGCAGTGACGAGCTTCGCTTCAAGATAAGCCTTGTTGCCTTCGCCTGCCGCCAGCTTTTCTTCTGCGACCTTGGCCATGCGGCCCCACATCAGCCCCAGCGCGACCAGACCGAACAGATGCATATAATCATTGGACGCAGCACCGGCATTGTCGGGCTTCGCCATTGCATTCTGCATCAGCCACATGGTGGCGGCCTGAAGATCGTTGAGACCTTTCTTCAGATGCTTGGTGAAGAAGGACAGCTTTTCATTGTCGCGATTGGCTTCGCAGAATTCGCCCACTTCCTTGAAGAAGGTCGTAACGGCACGGCCGCCATTCAGCGCCAGCTTGCGACCGACCAGATCGAGCGCCTGAATACCGTTGGCACCTTCATAGATCATGGCGATACGCGCATCGCGCACATACTGGCTCATGCCGTGTTCTTCGATATAGCCGTGGCCACCGAAGACCTGCTGCGCCATGACGGCATGTTCAAAACCCTTGTCGGTCAGAACGCCTTTCAGAACCGGTGTCAGCAGACCGACCAGATCGTCGGCGGCCTGACGCTCGGCCTCGTCACCGGAGCGGTGCGCAATGTCGGAGTTCAGCGCCGTCCAGAGGATGAACGCGCGGCCTGCTTCGTTGAAAGCGCGGATCGTCATCAGGTTACGACGGATATCCGGATGCACGATGATCGGATCGGCCTTCTTTTCCGGCTCTTTCGCGCCGGAAAGGGCGCGGCCCTGAATGCGCTCGCGGGCATAGATCGCTGCATTCTGGTAGGCGGTTTCGGCTATTGAAAGCCCCTGCAAGGCAACGCCCAGACGCGCTTCATTCATCATGGTGAACATGGCGCGCAGCCCCTTATGCGCCTCACCGATCAGAAAGCCGGTCGCCTCGTCATAATTCATGACGCAGGTGGAATTGCCGTGAATGCCCATCTTTTCTTCGATGGAACCACAGGACACACCGTTGCGTGTGCCTGGATTGCCATTTTCATCCAGAATGAACTTCGGCACGATGAAGAGCGAAATGCCCTTCACGCCTTCCGGTGCCCCGTCGATACGGGCGAGCACCAGATGGATGATATTGTCCGACATGTCGTGTTCGCCAGCCGAGATGAAAATCTTCTGACCGGAAATCTTGTAGGAGCCGTCGCCCTGCGGTGCAGCACTGGTGCGCAGAAGACCCAGATCCGTGCCGCAATGCGGCTCGGTCAGGTTCATTGTGCCGGTCCAGGTGCCTTCCACCATCTTCGGCAGATAGGTATCCTTCTGCTCATCGGTGCCGTGCGCGAGGATTGCGGCAATCGCGCCCTGCGTCAGGCCGGGATACATGGTGAGCGCCATATTGGCCGACGACATATATTCGCCAACTGCCGTGTGCAGCAGATAGGGCAGACCCTGCCCGCCATATTGCTCCGGCACGGCGAGGCCGAGCCAGCCGCCTTCGCGGTAAAGATCGAAGGCTTCCTTGAAACCTTTCGGCGTGGTGACGCTGCCATCGGAGGCGCGCTTGCAGCCTTCGCGGTCACCGCTGTGATTGACCGGAAACAGGGTGCCTTCAGCGAGCTTCGCACCTTCCGACAGGATCGCCTCGACCACGTCGGGCGACGCGTCGGCAAAGCCCGGCAGATTGTTGTAACGCTGATAGTTCAGAACGTCGTTAAGTACGAAATTCGTATCTTCAACGGGCGCGCGATAGCTCGGCATCAAAATCCTCCAAATTCATCACCTGAGCCAGCCCCGCGATAGACGGATACCGGCTCCAAACCGCGTTTCACACCTGCTGCCTGCTTTATTAGAAAAACATCGTGACAGCCGATATGTTGCAACAAAAAAGGACGTTCTCGCTCGAAAACCTGCCATTTTTGCAGCATTCTGGCCAGCCTCAACCCAAACTCGGGTCGAGCCGGACCAGTTCGGACTCAAAACTAGCGCAGTTTGACGTTTCCGTAAACGTCAAAATTTCGCGAGCTGTGAGCAGATGTCTGCCATCCGCCTTTGTGTAAACGCCGCCGTGGTTTGTCCCCCTGCGCCTTGGTATGGGCATTTCGTTGCATTTGATTTGTCCAGTTCGGGAAAATCATCGAATTAACGGGAAGCAGACCGTTTGCATTCAACAGTTCTACTTCGCGATCTACGGGCGTGTCGGTGAAGTTCGATATTGCGATTGCACTCGAAAACTCATGGCCAAATTATATCGGCTACCATAAACTCGGCATCGTTTTCATTAATAGACGGTTAGCCGCACCCTTGTTAGCCTATAAATAATGGGGGTGATTCTAATGTCGTCTGCGCCAAAGGCATGTCTTCACATGCGAGCTAATTGGCTCGGCCCTGTCGGTAGTTTAGATGCTGACCTAAGTAAGCATGCTCAAAACCTAGTTTATGCCCGAAACGGTACGGGGAAATCATTTCTTACTCGTGCACTCAGGTACCTTGACCTTCACGGGGATGGCGAAGATATCCAAGACGCGCTGATTAATCTCCTTGCCGAAGAATCCACGAACGGAGATGGTTTTTTCGAGCTTTCGCGGGGCGGCATCAATATCTGCAAACTCACATTGAGCTCAACTACATCGCGGGTCACTCCCGACGTCAGCGACCGCATTTTCCATGTCTTCTCCGATGATTTCGTTCACGCCGAACTTCGACAATCAAATTTTGTCGTCAACGGCAATATCGAGAGCAAAATAAGCCTAGACCAGTCGATAATCAGCACCAAGGATGCAGAGGAGACTCTGGCGCGGGCGGAATCTCATTTGAAAGAAATAAGAGAACGGCTAGAACAGCGAACGCTACAGCTCAAAGACCAGCAACTCGCTTCGAAGGCTAGCGTAAATAAGCGCCTCAGAGAATACGGCGACATAGACTTGGCCACCCTTTTAACGACGCACACAACTTTACCAGAGCAGGCTGCGCGATCTTTCGGGGATGTTCTAAACGATCTTGATAGACTCAAAAGCGTCCCCGCCGAACCTGACTATCCGGATGATATAAGCAAACCGCTTTTCGACCCCGCGTTTTTAAATGCCACCTCCGAAAATATCGCTAAGATCACCTCTCCCTCGACAGTTGCCGACGAAATCAAATCCAAGATCGCCGCGAACCCTGAGTTTATCGAAACTGGAGTCGACATCATTCAGAAGGATGCGCACGATTGCTGCCCTTTCTGTGAACAATCCATCGTGCACCCGCCCGCCAAAGACCTAATCGCCTCGTACATAGCTTTCTATGCAGATGCAGAAGGTGGGCATAAAGCAGCACTTCGCAAAGATTGGACGTGGATTAAAGGCCTTAGAGATGCCCTTTCTCAATGTGAAAGGTCTGTAGCCAGAAACCTAATCAAATACGACCGGTTAAGGAAGTTGGTACCGTCACAAGCGAGCGTTTCAGTACCCAATCTTTCAACCCAAATCGAGGCTATAGACAAATATCTGGGTGAATTGGCTGATACCATTGAGCAGAAGGGAAGAAACCCAAGCAAGGAAGTCGTCCTTCCAACAGGTGATCCGCTTTCCTTATTCCAGACACTGCATACAATGATCGATGAGATCAATAAAACGTTCTCCGCACTGGCGATGGCGATCAAAGCTTCTGACACTGAACGGCGAAATCTTCATCGGGAAGCTTGCTCTGTTTTCGTTATCGACTTTGTGCGATCAAACTGGACTTCATTCGAAGCTATTCGAGCACGAGAGGGTGATGTGCGACTAGCCTCGGAAGACCTCGCTTCGCTTAAGAAATCTCAACTTTCGGATAGCGCTCGCGACCGGGTCGCTGCGACATTCGAAGCCCTCGTGACTAGCTTCTTCGGTCATAAATATACTTTCGACAAAGCATCATTCACTCTTCGGCGAGAAAATCGCGAGATGGCGCGAGGGCCAAGCAGAACCCTGAGTGACGGCGAAAAGACTGTGATCGCCTTCTGCTATTTTATCGCGTGTGTTCATAAGAAAGTAAAAGCGACCTCCGACTACGCAAAAATTTTTCTGGTGTTCGATGATCCGATTACATCCATGTCTTATGACTATGTCTTTGCTATTGCACAGACGCTTAAGCACTTGAGCATTTCTTCGATAGGCGAAGTCTCGATCAATCCAGCGGATATAAAAAAAGGCCACCTGAGACCTGATCTTTTGGTCTTTACCCATAGTAGCTATTTCTACAATATCTGCGTCACGAACCGAGTCATCAAAGATGAAGCCGCCTTTTTCCTGTATAAGACCGGGGCTTCTCACCAGTTGTCAAAGCTGAAGAAGTACGTCGCCCCCTTCGAAGAGCATCTGCGGGAGATAGTCAACGTACATCACGGAGCAGAACCTTCTCATACGACAGGGCACGCTATACGTTGCGTTTTGGAAGCCGTAGGTCGCTTCTGCCACCCTGATAAATGTGACAGTCTGTCAAACTACATAAGTTATCTCGCGGGAGAAGAAGGCTTCGAGATCAAGAGCGTCCTCATCAATAATCTGTCTCATGGTACTTATTACGATGAGACTCCTAGTCCGGACGAACTGCGTGATGCGTGTGATGAAGCGGTCCGAATCGTGGAAAAATATGCCAAAGGTCAGCTTGAGGTGGCCAGAGCCATGAGTGGAGCGTGAAGATCCAACCAACGCCGACTGACGCGCGATGTCCCTAGAGTCTCTTTGGCCTTAAAGGCAGCTAGCGATTATCACAAACTAACAACTAGCGCATTCTGGCAGTTGAATTCCTTCCCGAGGGAACTGACGGCATCATGTGCGTCGCACATTTGTGACTGCTTTTTATTGGACCATAGTAGGATAATTCGTTGTTGTCATCATTTTCCAATCTTGCGACCAACATGCGGCGCAAGCGATGCAACCAAAAGCATTGAGCGACCAACAATCTGCGAACTCTGTGCAGCGACGGCTTCGTTCAACAGTCGGAGATTTCTATCGTTGATGTCGACAATGATCTCACGTTCATCCAACGGTCCGACCCCAATCATGACATCTGGCGCGACTGCAAGCCATAATTCCACACGCGGGTTACAGAGGTCGTTTGTTTCAGGCGGCGTCAGTTTTATCACCGGACGACTGCCCAAGATGAACGATTTCTTCGGGTTGGGTACGCGACAGACCGCGAGCCCTCGGCCTGCTATAGTCTCTAAAACATTCCTGCTGATTGATTTAAGTGATGAAACTCTAAGATTGCGATATAATTTTTCAAGATTTGATGGATCTAGCGTATCGCTGCGCTCTTTATTGGTTACCGGTCGGACTTTCCTGTGGAACGTATCGATATGGGCTTCGACCGTCCCTTTATGCTGCTCCTCGGTGAGAAGCGATGCATAAAAATCAGGTACGCGTCGAAATTGCTGGTAGAGAAACAGATCCCAGTTCGCTCGTTCAGATACGGTTAGCTGTGGCGTCCTCCACATCCTTGCCGCAGCTAATATTTTATCGATAATTGGCGCGGTGGCGGATTCCAATCGGCTAAATTGAGTTTCCAACTCCGCATCCTTGCTGCCGTCCCCGTTTAAATGACTGTATAGGTGCCCTCGCAAAAACAGATTATCGGGTTTCCCATACCATACTTTTTGTTCCGTACGTCGATGGTCATATGCCCATAACCCGCCGTCGTCAGTAAGGAAGTGCTTTTGAAGCATCTTTGGTACAAAGTGATGTCGTTTCGGGGCCTGTTGCATGGACATTTGTTATAATTGCCATCTCACTGAGCGCGTTCTTGGTCATTTTCCAGCTATGTCTTTTGTTTTTCCGGCAAGTCCCTCTCTGGTGCGATAAATTTCACCCATGATGCGAGCGAGCCTAATGCTCACAGAAAAATTCGCACCCTGTTTCACGTCTTTCTCCGCAATTCCTCAAAACAGTTATAGATCAACTACTTCGGATATCCCGGTGGTCAAGCTATCCCCCATTGAGCTCATACCGTCAAGAATCGCTGGCAACTCAGGAGCGATACGCATGCTTCAATTGCGTCGAAGCCTTGACGTCTTGGTCTATCTCTCTCAATGCTCTCAATTGCGATTACTGAGTAGGCACAGGATGCCTAGCATATTGGGGGCCATCTTGAAACTTACGTACGCCATCGGCGATGTACACGGTTGCGCCGATCTACTGCAGAAAATGCTATCAACGATCGAGGCAGATGCTGACGGAGAGCCGTATCGGGTCATCTTCCTGGGCGATATAATTGATCGCGGCTCCAATAGTCGCGCCGCCATGGAATTGGTCTGCCATACACTTGACACTCTCCCCGGCAGTTTTTTGATCCAGGGAAACCATGAAGAATTACTGCTCAGAGTTTTGGCGTGCGATGAAAACAGTGACCGCGTGCTGGAACATTGGAAGAAGCAGGGCGGCGACACTACATTTTGCTCGTACTCGTTCCTCGGTTATGAGAATTCCAGTTTAATCTTGGATGAATTCGAAGAGCTCTATCCACGCCATTTAAGAGCCCTAAAAGAATCCGTCAGCTATGTGATCGAAGGTCAATACCTTTTCGTTCACGCAGGCATTCGACCTGGGGTCACGATAGCGGAGCAGAAAGAAAAAGATCTTCGCTGGATCAGAGAAGGGTTTCTCGATTTTGAAGGCGACCACGGATACACAGTGGTTCACGGTCACACCATAACCGACAATTTCCAACCTGAGCGCCATCCCAACCGTATCAACCTCGACAGCGGCGCATACGTGTCTGGAAGGCTAAGTGCATTGAAAGTGATAAATGGCGAACGTGAAACGATGTTAACCGTTTCTCCGTAGCCTCAAAATATCGGTATATGGCGTTTGCTTGGAATTTCCCGGTAGCCAAGGCTATAAACAGCGCGGACCATCTGGCAACCCGAGACTACGGCTCTCTGGCTCTACCGGTGCATCTCTGGCTCTCAAGGCAGCATGTTCATCGAATTCAGCTCTAGTTGCCTGTGCGGGATCACACGGCCTTATCCCAAGACCCAAATGCTCAAAAAGTGTCCCGACAGGAATGTCAGTTTGTCCGGAATGCTCCACACGGTACAGGTGATTTCCGACACAGTATCTTCCATAATGTCTGCCTAGTTCGCCCAGTTCGACCGTGCTCGTCTCCGTACAAGATAAACGTAAACCGTCCAACTCGGCTCTGGCAGGAGGCAATTTCATCGCCAAGTTGATGGCATCCGTCAATTCAAAATACCCAAAAACGGAATAAGCAAATTCAGTATCTAAGTCCAAAATCCGCAACCTAGAAACGCGATACATGCTGTCCCGATATTTCAGGCTAGAGAAATAAGCCTCTCCCTGCACAACCGGTATTTCGGCATCAAGAATTATCTGTGCATCTTCTCCAAAAATATCCCATTCCAGTTCCATAGTGTCCTCCCTGAGTTAAACTCAGGCAATGATCGCTTGCTTTGTTGCAAGGGACACGGTTTTTGGGCGGATGGCAAAATAGGGAAGTTTATTCAATTACGCGTCCACTGACACGTTCGGTCAACTTCCAGCCCCTTGATCACAGGAACAGATATCTAGAACCATTACGCCTTGAATTTTTGCAAGAATGAATTCAGAAACGCAAGAAGCTGGCATTTGTGGGGGTAGATTCTATGGCAGATAAAATAATTCAAGTCGCATTACATGGTTTGCGGCGGAATGATTTAGGCAACTTCGAAATTAAAATCGGCAAGAAAAAGCTAAAGCTGTCCAAAACAGTAGTTCGCGTTGTGACCGAGATCCACGGGCTCTATGCGAGTAAATCAGCAAAAGCTCATGGGAAGTTTTCTGAGCCGATAGAGAACTATCCAGCACAAACGTTCATAAAAAATTTGAAAGACAATAACTATAATAACTTCTCTGAAATTACTAAGAAGCTAATGGACACATTGGCTTATCAAGCAAAGCTAAAGTCGGGTTCCACGGGCGGACACGTGCTCTTTGCTCATATTGAGAAAGATAAACAGGTCTACCTGTTGGTCGCAATTATCACTGAGAAACTAGGTGCGGCACTTACAAATGATTTGGACATTGCCGATATCAAGCATCTGGATTTAAGCGGTTTCCGATTTGCGGGTCGTGTGAACATTACCGCCTGGCTTGCAGGAGCCGACCGTTACATCGGTTTCTTGAAAGGAAAAGGCAACGTAGCGGAATATTTCAAGGAATTTCTGGGATGTGATACTGCCGTTCAAGACCAAGAGGATACCAAGACTTTAATTCGCATTTTGCGAGACTTTTCAGATCCGACCAATGGCATCGTTAAAGATAAAGAGAAATTTCTGAAAAAGGCCTTTGAGATCTGCGAAAGACACATTCGGTCAGGGTCTCCCATCGATTTCGAGGTATTTTCGAATGAATTGTTCCCAGAAAATCCAAATGATTTAGCATTAGCTCTGGTTCAGGAACAGGGGCTCTCAGATGGATTCATTCCGAACGATCGGGTTCTTAAAACACTCGTCAAATTCCGGGCGAAGACGCAACACTGGCGAATAGAATTCGATCGAAGTGCACTCGCCCAGAAGAAGATCGTCTATAACGGCGAAAAAAAGACTATACTGATTAGAGATTTGCCTGCAGACTTAATCGAAGAACTCGAACGCGAACAAGAATAAAATGCCGAGTATTACCTTCGACCAATTAATACCGATATACAAGAATTCGGAATTACAAGCCGATGGGCGATGGCGTTTGCGCATTGCAGACGCATCAATGCTTGCAACATTAAACCTCATTTTAACAGATCAAAAAGCACTTAACGATTCTCAAATTCATATTGATAGCAGTCAAACGGATTTGGCAATTGGCGCGTTTGTCGAAGCTGACGTTTGGGCTCCAAGAACAGGTTTGGGTGTTCGTGCTGAAAGCTTGACTGAAATAATTAACACTCCGGATTATCGACTTCGCGAGCCGTCACGCTGGTATCTTCTTGAGGAACGATTTGCCTATAATGATGGTAGGGTACCCGATTCCGTAAGTAAATATCGGCTCACCTTAAGACTTGTGAAGTCACTTTCAAATGTAGCCGCTTTTGTGGATTACTCCGAAGCTGAGGCTGTATTCTTCGGAAAAAATAAGCTGAAGCTGCCGATCAATTACTCTTCGAAAGATTTATTGACGCTAAATACTTTTGATGTGGACGAGCTCGAACGCTTCGTACTTGAAAAAATTCATAAGGATCAAAAATCAACTATTTTGTCCTCCGTTTTATTCGAATTTTGTAAAGACATCCCGGAGGCGGATCGTTTCCGTTACATTGTTAAGAATATAAGGAGAATTCTGAATGACGCGCAAGAGGGCTATAATCTCTTTGCCTCGGAATTCTCTTATGAGAAAATTAAAAGTAAAACAGAAGAGGCAATCAGCGAATACGCCAATAAAATTCACAAAACGTTTCACGATATACAAAACCAGATACTTGGCGTTCCATTGGCAACCGTCATTGTCGCAGTTCAGTTGAAAAAAATTACGACGTGCGGAAATGAATTCTGGACCAATACAATGATCGCAATCGGAGCAACTCTTTTCGCTGCGTTTTTAACACTTGCCATTTTCAACCAGATTATGACCCTTACCAGCATCAACAGCGATCTCACGCGACAGAAAGAAAAACTTAAAGCGCAATACGCGCTTATCGCTGAACAGTTCATCTCGCTTTTTGACAAGTTGAATGGTCGGGTATTCATGCACAAGATCGTTTTGTTTTCCATTGCAGCGGTGGCTTGGATTGGCGTGGCGGCAACCTGGTACGTGCTTTATCGCTTGAATTCAGTTGATCCGATCGCATGCGTTTAGAACAGACGCATCCGCATTTTCTATTCAATCCTTGAGATATCTCAGTACATCCAAGGTCCTGTTAAACTGACCACCAACTTTTTGCGACGGAGCAATATGTATCTTATGACATATACATCGCGGATGCAGATACTCACTTTTTGGCAACTACTTCGCAATTTATCGAGCGTTTTATGATAATTAATGTGCCCACTCCTGCGAAGTTAAATGACGTCTCACTCAGACTTTATTTTTCGGCGTGGTCGTCGCTAATTGAAATCTGGTCGGATTTCTGCCGTGAGTTCGAAGGGTTCGGACCCCTGGATTCTGCAGGGTGGGATGACGAATGGATGGAGTACCTCCAAGCTTCCCAAGCGGAAATGCAATCAATATTCTCCTTGGTGCAGCATTCGAATGAGCTCGCCTTGAAGGCAATGGTCTGTGAAGTCAGTCCTTATCTGCTACTGATAGGAAACGATTTGAAACTTAGCAGTGCACCAACGCGCGATTTGGCATTTTCAGATTTTCGCACCATCGACGCAGTCGACCTCCCCGCAGCTGTAAATAATTTCTGCCCACGTAAGCTTACAGCCCGATTTGTTCAGACATATTCCGACATTCGCGCGTTTCGAAACAGGTTTGTTCACTTGGGTCTCAGTGACAGGAGCCTTGATCCTTTCGAACTACTACGATCAATGATAGCAATATATGCAGAGTTATGGCCCCAGCGGAGCTGGTTGAAAGATAGAGTTACTTTTGCTTCTCAGGAACGGATTGCATTCTTTGCTGATGGAAGGGTGTTTTCCGTTCATGAGGTTGTGATGGAAGAACAAAAATTCAACATCGAACTTTTCACAAAGTCAGAATTCAAAATAGTATTTGGAGACGCAAAATCGAAGCGCCGTTATTTTTGTTTTGATTGCGTTGATGCCGCTAAGACGAAGTGGTTTGAAAACTACGACGATTCCTCAAAGACGGCATTTATATCATCCGATAATAACGAACGGTTACGATGCGCGATGTGTTGCAAAACATTCACCATTAAGCGGCTTCCATGCGGTCACGACAGCTGCAAGGGAAACGTGATTGGCGACCACAACGATAACAACGAAGGTAGATGTCACTCGTGCGGCGAATATCAAAACGAAGGGAACGACTAAATTTAAAAACGAAACAGCACGTTCTTATAATCTATTTACTTGCGTATTTCGCCTATATTGATCGGGACTCATGTTTGCGTGCCGACGAAACATGGAAATGAACGACGAGGGAGTATTGTACCCAAGTTGCGAAGATATTTCCTGAATTGAAAAACCCTTGCGTAGAAGCATTAATGCGTTGAGAAAACGTAGTCTCTGCCTCCACTCATTAAAACCAATTCCGACAATGGCACGAAAGCGGTGTGCTAACACGCGCTCGACTGTATTGAGCCGTTCGGCCCATGCAGCCAAAGTATCACAATTTCCTGGATCTTTTTGCAATCGTCTGATCATAGGGGCAAGCAGCGGATCACTTGTTGTTGGCAGGTAACTTTGCAAAGCCCCCTCTGACTGCAATTGGTCAATCAATACGTTCATTAATCGTTGATCCCTTTCGTTAGACGGAACTGAAATGTTCCGCCTGATCAGGTCGTCAGAGATTGCCTTTACAATAGTTGGTATTCTGAGCGTGCAAGCCTCCAACGGCATGCCCTCGCAAAGTTCGGCGGCGACATGAATCGAAGCGCATCGTCCCACCGCTAGCGAACGCGAGGAGTGAATTCGTTCTGAAGGAATCCAAATACCGAATTGGGGAGGAGCCAGTAATGTATAGCCTTCGACATCAAGTTCGAGAACGCCGTTCACCGAATAACTGAACTGGCCGGAAAGATGCCGATGAGAGACGAAGCAATCGTCAGAACTGAAATCATTGGCCTCAAATTGAATGGACCAAGGCATTTCCAACGTTGCTGCGTCAGATACGAAACATTGAGACATCATCTCTTCGGTTCACCATCAACGTTTCAATGCACGGTAGCGAGCAGGTCAATCGCGTGATCTCACACACGTATCTGAATTCGAGCGTTCCGCATTAGCAATCAGGCCCAGATAGTGCTGAATACCATTGGCTGTTCGCCTCGCATGAGCATTCGCTTCTTCCGTCGTCACCAACTTAAACACGATTTTTGTCTTTGGCCGAAGTTGTGCAATCCTATCAGTGTCGGCATCGACCATCGTCGCCAATTTCGGATATCCGCCTGTGGTTTGATGATCCGCAAGCAACACGGTGGGGATGCCGTCACCAGCTATCTGTATAGAGCCCCGAACGATCGGTTCTGAAGGGATATCTAACTCACCAATTGGCTTAATAAAGGGACCTCTAAGCCTCATCCCCATCCGGTCGTACGCTGGGGTGACCTCGAAACTGCTCTCGAAAAACATCCGAATGGTTGCATCCGAGAAAAAACGATCTTGCGGCCCAAGTATGACTTGGAAAATATTTGATGGTCGAGCCGATATAGGGAAAAATATGGAACCTTCACGCGACTTACGAACTTCTGGGTTCGCGATCATCAATGCCTTACCCGTCACAATTTTCCCGCCTCCAAATCCGGATGATGCATGGGTTGCGTGGCTCTGCAGCCATGGCTCCGCTTCCATAAACCCGGCGAAAGCGAGGTAAGTCCAGTTCCCCCAAAAGCCGGGCTTTATCGCCAAGGTTTCACCTTGACGAAGAGTACTGACGATCCACGACCTCTTTCGTTCGCCTGCATGCTCGACGATGAAATCACCGCCAGCGATTGCAAAGGTCAATTCGCCCGTAACACACTCCAGTTCCAGTCCACCAGTCGAGATTTCTATGACAGGGTTGTTCTGTTCGTTTCCTAGCGCTGCATTTGCCGCAGCCGCAGATAGTCTGTCCATTGGGCCCGAACTCGGAACTCCGAAGCGCATAAATCCCGAACGACCAGCATCCTGTATGGATATAAGAGGCCCAGAGGCTTTCACGGCGATCTTTACAGAGGTCAATGATTGCTCTTCTTTTCGAAATCTGCGCGACTAATTCGTCGGAAAACGACATCGTCGCCAACGTCAAACAGAAACGGTCTATCGCCATCCTTGTCGAGAATTCTCGTAGGTGAGCGGCCAATTATCCACCAACCCGTCGGCATAGTCATTGTGGTAACAAGGCACTGGGGCCCTGCAATCAAAACACTTCCGGCTGGGATATCGCGTACGGCGGATTGTTTTCGCGGAAGTCTTATTTGTTCGGGCACTCCAGCCAGATATGCATAGCCCGGAGCGAACCCATACATGAAAACGCCATATTCCGCCGAACTGTGTGCAGCAATCACCTCGTCGCGAGAAAAACCCGTCTTCATTGCTACCGCAGAAAGATCAGGTGCGAATTCGGCATCGTAACAAACTTCGACGACACGCTTTTCTCTCGGGCGGATCGAGGGGGATGAAGATTGAATGAGCTTTCTAACGTCGTTCTCGATTATATCGTGGTCGGTTAAAAGCGGATCGAATCTCACCAGTAGGCTTGTATAAGCTGGCACCGCTTCGAAAAAACCGAAAATAGACGCAGTACTTAAGGCTTTATCGAGAGAAACGACATGCTCATGCGTTTCGTTGCAGATTACATCACCGAATTCGACCAACAGAGAATGGCTTCCTGCTGGCGAGAAATGAGGGAAAATTCGGGGCCGTGATTGGTGAAAGAACACTTCAGTCCAAGCCTTCGACCAACATGAAATCTGCCTCCGCTGCTCCTGTACGAAAAGCCTTTGCCTTTGCGTACTCTGTACTATCCCAAAACGATTTTGCTTGTGAAAAGCTATCGAACTCGAAAATAACGGTTCGGTTTTTGGGCGATCCTTCCACGACAGTTAACGTGTCTGGATTGATAATGAGCCGCGCTCCGCATCGCTTTAACAAATCGCCCGCAGCTTTGCTGTATTCAGCATACGCCTCTGGATCTGTAACAGTAACTTGAGCAATCAGATAACCCTTAGCCATTGCTGTATTTCCACCTATTAAGCCAAGAACGATTGAGTTCGGATGTTTGCGGCGGCGAGTTTGCAACGGATGTGCTTCGCCATAGTCAAAGCACTCGGACTATCACCATGAACACAGATGGAATGAGCTACCAGGTCAATTTTTCCACCCTCAATTGTGGGCATTTTTCCCTCAGCCAAAAAATCCAGAATACGATTTGCCGCCGCCTCTGGGTCGTGGATCATCGCGCCTTCCTGAGAGCGCGGTACTAACCGTCCGTTCTCCAAATATCCGCGATCCGCAAAAATCTCGCTGAAGGTTTGCAGCCCTGCATCTTTCGAAGCAAATTCAAGCTCGGTTCCAGATATTGCGAGGACTGACAACTCTCTCGATACAGCTTTCGTTGCCCGTGTAATTGCGATGGCAACCGATCGATCATCGGCCGCCCAGTTTCCCAGCGCACCGTGGGGCTTTACATAGCGAACTGGAACCCCTGCCAATGCCGCCGCCCCCATCAAAGCGCCGATTTGCGTTGCAATCAGTTGCTCTACTTCTGAAGTGGTCAATCTGATGAGACGCCTTCCGAACCCTTCACGGTCTGCGAATCCTGGATGCGCGCCAATTATCACCTGTTTAGCTTTGGCAATTAAGGCGGTCTCAAACATCGTCGTTGGATCACCAGCATGACCACCACACGCGATATTTGCGCTGCTCACCAATTCGAGCATGGCTGCATCATCGCCCATTTTCCAGGGACCGAAACTCTCACCCAGGTCTGAATTCAGATCGATGGCTGTCGGCATAGTTTAACCAGCCTTTGGTGTGGCACGCGTCAAGAGGTTTACACCTCCATCAGCGGCAGTATCATAATATGTAAATCCAGTGCCATTGGCCCGTCGTCCACGCATCAGTATCGACAATCCGTTCGACGTCGTTTCCTTTTCAGCGGCGTTCGCATCCGTTACTTCAAACCCGACGTGAAAAACGCCCTCGCCTTTTTCATCAAGAAACTTGCGCTGGGGACTTGGATTATCGTCCGGCTGGCAGAGTTGGAACTGAATGTTCGGCAAGTTGCACACCCGATAGATCAGGTTATGGAAGCCCTTCTCGTCAGGCACTTTGAGATCCGTATACTCCACGAGCGGAGGATAATCCTCCCACGGTCCAATGCCAATGGCTTCATACCATGCTTGCGAAGCATCTATATCTGACACGACGATGCAGATGTGGTGCAGTTTATCAAACGTTCCCATCTTATTTCTTCTTCTCTGGCATAACGTAGTTCAAAACGCGGCGACCGCCGTCGGGATAAATTGTCTCCCCAGTAAAATATGAAGCATCATCGCTCGCCAAAAATGCAACAACGGCCGCAATTTCATCGGCTGTTCCATATCGTCCGAGAGGAGTGCGGTCCAGAATTGCCTTATCGGTGGCACTCGAAACAAAGTCACCACGGACCATCTCTGTGTCGATCGTTCCAGGGCCAATTCCAACGACTCGAATACCGTGTGGAGCGAATGCTACAGCGGCAGTTCCGGTCACCTGATTCATTCCACCTTTGCTGATTGCATATGTGGCAACATTCGGATTAGCCAGCCCAGAGTTGATCGAGGACATATTGATTATCACGCCGCCATCGCCTTGGGCGATCATTTGACGACCAGCGGCCTGCGTCCCCCAGAAAGCGCCTTCCAGGTTAATACTCAGCACATGATCGTAATCTTTCTTGGTGATCGAAAGAAAATCTTTAACAGGTGCGATGCCCGCGTTGTTGACCATTATGTCCAACCGCCCGAATCGTTCGACGGCAGCGCTCACCAGCGCTTCAACCTCATCCTTTTTACTGACGTCGGTGATCACATAATGAAGAGTTTCAGGCGTACCGATGGCAGCTGCAGTTTCCTCAAGTCTCTTTGCGTCTATGTCCGCTATCACAACTTTGGCTCCTTCCGCCAACAATCGTATAGCGGAAGCTTTGCCAATGCCCTTCGCTGCACCGGTAACAATAGCAACCCTGTCTAAAAGCTTCATAGCCAGTTCCTTTCAATTCAAACTAATAAACAACAGTCTCATGGAGCGGTGTTCCTGCCCTAATTCGGGAATAACCAAGCGGCGACAGGTCCAGACTGCGATATTCTCCATGGGTGATTAATTCTGCAACGCCGCGTCCCGTAGCCGGGGCGTGCATCACACCATGTCCCGAGAACCCCGTTGCGAAGATCAGGTTCTTGATCTCATCGTGAGGTCCGATAATTCCATTGTGGTCCAGGGAATTCACTTCGTAGTGGCCCGCCCAGGATCGTTCCAGTCTCAGCTGTTCTAGCGCCGGAATTCTATGGGCCAACAATGGCCACAAGGAATTTTCGAGCAATTCATGTGCAGGCTCAAAGTCGTCATATGCGTCGCCATCCTCGGCTTCTGAAGGAGCAATACCGCAGATAAAGCCCTCCCCTTCTGGTCGAATCCAAGCGCCTGAGCTGTCAAAGAGCATTGGAAAATTGTGGGTTGCAAGTGGTGCCCGGATGCAGAACACGGTTCGCTTCTTCGGTGTAATCGGGAGTGCTATTCCAAGATCCTTCACAACCAGTGCTGATGTGGCACCCGCTGCGATGACGCAGGAAGTCGCTGCGATTGTCGTACCATCTGACAAGTTTACACCGGTCACTCGATATCCATCCACTTTGAGTGAGCTCACGTGACCTTTAACGTATTTGACGTTTTTTTGCCGCCCCGCTTGCCGAACGATCGACATCAGAGACCATGCGTCGAACCAACCCTCGTCCTGCAATGCTGTTGTCGCGATACCAACGTCGCTGACATTCAACCAAGGAAACCTGACTTTAGCTTCCTCAGGCGACAGGGCAACCACTTTCGCGCCTTCAGATGACTGCATTGCTATACCTGCCTGGCGCTCGGCCACAACTGCATGATCACCCAAGATAAGATATCCTCGCTCAGTAAAGCCGATGTCTGCATCTTGTCCGAAACGTTCTTTTATGGAGCGGAAGAATCCTGCGCCATACAAACTCATATGGATATTTACAGGAGTACCAAATTGCGTCCTGATTGAAGCCGCAGAAAGCGCGGTTGAACAACGCTGATAGGTTGGGTCGCGTTCGACCACAGTGATATCCCCAACGAAACCCTGATCCCGCAAAAAATAAGCTACAGAGCTACCCACAATAGCTCCGCCCACAATAACTACGCTGTCGTTCCCCGGTTTCAATTTTCCTCCTTGGGCGGCTCCGTTATTTTCATTCTTTGAAGTACGCCCATACAACGTTATCTAATCACAAATGGATTAGCGGTCTCTCCAACTGTATCAATCCAAACTGTTTTGGTCTGAAGATAAGCTTGTATCGCCTCCTGACCGCTTTCACGTCCCACTCCACTTCTCTTGTATCCTCCAAACGGAGCCATGTAGCTGACAGCACGATATGAATTCACCCATATGGTTCCCGCTTCCAGTACGGATGCACCACGAAGAGCGCGTCCGATGTCAGCTGTCCAAAGACCAGCCGCCAATCCGTAGGGGCTGTCATTGGCGATTGCATAAGCTTCGTCGTCGTCATCGAAAGGAATAACTGACAAGATCGGACCAAACACCTCTTCTCTTGCAATGCGCATCTGGTTGTTAACTCCAGTGAAAATACTGGGTTCTACAAACCAACCATCTGAGAGACGCGGGTCCTCGGGTACTCCACCACCCAGAACGCATTTAGCCCCTTCGTCGCGGGCGATATCAATGTAATCGAGCACTTTAGTGCGCTGAGCAGTGGTTGTTATCGGCCCGACTTGCGTCTCGGCAAGGGCCGGATTCCCGATCCGAGCAGTTGAAGCCAACTTCACCAAACCTTCGACCACTTCATCGTGAACTTTCCGATGAACGACCAAGCGAGATCCAGCGATGCAGGTCTGGCCGCTGGCCGCAAATATTCCCGAAATGGCCCCGTTTACGGCGCTCTTGATGTTGGCGTCTGGGAATACAAGATTTGCTGACTTGCCACCTAGTTCAAGCGTTACGGTTTTGAGCCCCTCGGCAGCCGCTTTGTAAACCGCGATACCACCAGGTTCACCACCGGTGAATGCGATCTTGGCAACGTCCGGATGGGATACAAGCGGAACGCCAACTTCCAATGGCATACCCGTAACGGTATTTACGACACCCGCAGGGAAACCAGCTGCTGTGAACAATTTCACCAGCTCTAGTGTTGAAGCGGACGTATACTCGGAAGGCTTGATGACAACAGTGTTTCCGGCAGCCAGCAGAGGTGCAAGCTTCCACGTCAGCAACATGAGTGGCGAATTCCACGGAACGATAGCTGCGATCACACCGATAGGCTCACGTTTCGTGAAGGTGAACATCCCGGGCTTGTCGATAGGAAGAACAGAACCTTCAATTTTGTCTGCAAGTCCGCCAAAATAACGATACCATTCCGGTATGTAACGCAACTGTGCGGTCATTTCCGAAATGAGCTTGCCGTTATCTCTTGTTTCAATCGCGGCTAGACGCTCCGCATTGTCCGCTATCAGATCAGCAACGCGGATCAGGAGTTTGCCGCGCGCGGAATTCGACAACCCTGACCATTCTTTCGATTTGAAGGCCTGTTTTGCGGCTGCAACGGCTTGATCAACCTCAGCTGCGTTGTTTCTGGGAATTAACGCCCACGGTTTGCCTGTAAATGGATCATAGCTTTCAAATGTTGTCCCCGATGGCAACAATTTACCAGCAACCGTGTTCTGAAATGAAATCAAAAGAGCCTCCCTAACAGGTCGCCAAACCTAGGTGCGCCCTGAATCTGTTCTTGATAAACGTTGCATCACGTGGAGGAAGCGACCGTGGCAAATTCTCCGCAGTGATTTTCAACACGAACAATCTCGGACCAATTGGCTGGCTTCTTAAACGAAGGCTCAACTGATCCACCTCTTCCAGACTTCTCAACTCAGCGGTTTCCACAAACCCGCATGCATTGGCAACTTTATCGAGTTGAATGCCGCGTCCTGTGTGGCTGGTTTGCATCCCTGTTTCACCAAAGTGTTGATTATCTAGGACAATCACGTCAAGATTCCTGGGCCTAGCCACAGCAATAGTCGCTAATGCGCCAAACGCCATCAGCTGTTCGCCATCGCCTGTAATCACCATCACTCGTTTATCAGGCTGAGCTTGAGCAAGACCAAGGCCGACAAGCGCTGCCCCACCCATTGCACCCCATAGATAATAATTATCATCGCGATCCCCCGCAGCATGGACATCGTAACTGGGCGATCCAAGACCGGTGACGACAAGAACTCCATTTCGATTTTCAAGGAGTTTGTTTACAGCCGCGCGACGGTCAAAAGTTGGAAGAGACATATCAATTACCACTTCTTTTTTCCCAGAAGACGCTGACCAATCAGCACAGCGATCTGTTGATCCGCCTCGAATGCCATTGTGGCGGCCTGCTCCACAACTTCGATCAGATCCTGCCCGGTTTCCGCCCGTAGAACCGTGACCCCTATGGCTTCCAGGGAGGCCTGCGTAGCCTGGCCCATTGGCACTTGCCATGGATTAAACTCTGCCCATTCACCTCGCATTGTCACAAGCATGAGAAGTGGAAAACGTCCCTGTACAGGTAGGGAAAGCATGTTGATGCAATTTCCGACGCCCGAAGACTGCATCAAGATCACGCTCCGCATTCCGCCGAGCCAAGCCCCTACGGAAAGTGCAATCCCTTCTTCTTCGGTCGTCAGTACGTTGGTGACGACTTCGTTGTCTTCACCGAATAACCTTATAAGCGTCGAATGTCCGGCATCGGGTACGTAGGACACCTGCCCTACATCAGCAGACTTAAGAGCATCATAAAGTTCCAGCGGCCAATCCACGGATAGATCGCGTGTCGGGCGTTTCGTCTGGGCGGATATCACATCAGCGGCGCTCAAGGCTCGCCTCCCCTGAAGAGTTATTGATAACCGCTTTATGCCTTATCAAAAATGTTTCTACATCGACCCTTTTGCACGAACAGTTATAGCGATATTGTATAGGTATGGATATATCGCAACTTCGAACATTGATTCATGTAGCTGAGCTCGGAAGCCTCTCCAAAGCCGCCGATCGGCTGCGTATTGCGCAACCAGCCCTGAGCAGACAAATTAGACTCCTGGAACAGGAATTAGGAGCACGGCTATTTGATCGTCATGGCCGTGGGATGATTGCAACCGAGAAAGGTCATGACGTTCTACGTCACGCTCAGCGAATTATGGCTGAGATGGAAGAGATCCGCGCGGTCGCCCAAGACGAAAATGCGCCGCTAAGGGGACATGTTTCAATCGGGATGCCTCCCACCGCTTCTGATATTCTATCGGAACCATTAGTGTCAGCCTTTCAAGATACCCATCCGGACGCGACATTACGCATAGTCAGCGCCTACTCCGGTTACTTGCTCGACTGGCTCCATAGAGGCGATATCGATGCCGCGATCCTGTATGATCCGAAGAATGCAAGGTCGCTTCGGATCCACCCGCTTTTGGAAGAATCGCTGTTCCTCATCGGGCCCGCAGGCTTTGATCAAAAAAGGCGTCACCACATTGCTTTTAGCGAGTTGGATGGGGAACGACTACTTTTACCCAGTATCGGGCATGGCTTGCGGTCACTTCTTGAAAAATACGCACAAGACACGGGTATTGCCCTCAACGTTAAGATTGAGGCTGACAGTTATTCAACATTGAAATCACTTGTCCAGAATAATCACGGTGTGACTGTACTTCCTTTAGCTCCGATCAGAGAGGAGCTAAATGCTGGACAACTGTGTGCAGTACCAATTGTAGACCCTATACCGGTGCGCCGCCTGATTATTTCATATCCGACGGACCGCCCTGCCTCCCGACTCGCTCGTTTCAGCGGCCAGGTAATCGCGTCCACTGTCGAAAAGCTGGTAGAAGAAGGTGTTTGGTCAGGTCGCATGCTGAAGGACATCTAATCGTTCTCTCAATGCGTAAGCTATAGCAACAGGGCATATCTGTTCTCACTTCTATTTCCTTGTCGATATGGGTGGCGAGATGTAGCTGTTGTCTCGTAATGATGAGGAGATCATGGGCATGCACGTCGCAGTCGATAATTACGCTGACATTCGCGAGGCCGTTGCGAGGCTTTGCCAACGGTTTCCGGGCGAGTATTGGCGTAAAATTGATCGCGATATGGCTTACCCTACCGAATTTGTGAATGCGCTGACCGAGGCAGGATGGCTTTCGATTCTTATTCCCGAAGAGTATGGCGGATCTGGCTTGCCACTTTCTGCGGCGGCAGCCGTGCTGGAAGAAATACAACGGACAGGGTGCAATGGCGGCGCATGTCACGCCCAGATGTATACGATGGGCACGCTTCTGAGGCACGGATCGGAAGAGCAAAAAGCACGCTATCTGCCGAAAATCGCGACTGGTGAGCTCCGCTTGCAAGCGTTCGGCGTAACCGAGCCAACCAGCGGAACGGACACTGGCGCACTTAAAACCACGGCTCGTCGGGATGGGGATGATTTTGTCATCAACGGTCAGAAAATATGGACGAGTCGCGCAGAATACTCAGATCTCATGTTGTTGCTGGCGCGAACATCGCCTCTGACTAAGGGGATGAAAAAAACTGACGGCCTTTCTGTTCTGATCGTCGATATGGCGCAAGCGAAGAATAATGGTCTGACAATCCGTCCTATTCGAACGATGATGAACCATGCCACGACTGAAGTTTTCTTCGACAATCTTCGCGTACCTGTATCGAACTTGATTGGCGAGGAAGGCAAAGGCTTTCGCTATATTCTTTCCGGAATGAACGCGGAGCGAATTCTGATAGCAGCCGAATGTATTGGCGATGCAAAATGGTTTACCGAGAAATCAGTAAATTATGCCAAAGAGCGTTCGATATTTGGACGTCCGATCGGTCAAAACCAGGGTATCCAGTTCCCAATAGCGAAAGCTTATGCAAACACAAGAGCCGCTGAACTTATGGTGCATGCTGCTCTTGCTCTGTATGAAGCGGGCCAGAATCCGGGTGCTGAGGCAAATATGGCAAAAATGCTCGCCGCCGATGCGTCATTTGAGGCCGCAAATGCCTGCATTCAAACTCATGGCGGTTTCGGATTCGCTGAAGAATACGATGTCGAACGCAAATTTCGCGAGACTCGCCTCTACCAGGTCGCACCAATCTCGACCAACCTTATCCTCTCATACTTGTCCGAGCATGTTTTGGGTATGCCTCGTTCTTATTAGGAGTAGTTTCCCTTGAACGTATTAATCGTTTACGCCCATCCTGAGACCAAATCTTTCAACGGTGCAATGAAGGACATAGCCGTTGCTACGCTTGAAGCAGAAGGGCACACTGTCACAGTAAGCGATCTGTACGCGATTGACTTTAATCCCGTGGCGGGCAAGGGCGATATTGTCGGCGATCTTACCAACAACGATTTCTTCAGTCTGCCTAAAGAACAGACCTCCGCCTACGAAAATGGCAAGCTGGCACCGGACATCCAAGCTGAAATCGAAAAAGTCAGGGCAGCAGATTTTATCATTTTCCAGTTCCCGGTGTGGTGGTTTGGAATGCCAGCGATCCTTAAGGGGTGGGCAGACAGGGTCTTTGCTCGTGGCTTCGCCTATATAGCAGGCCGGAAATACGATACTGGTATGTTCAAGGGCAAGCTCGCCATGGTGGCTGCCACGACTGGAACCTCCGCAGACACATATGCGCCTGATGGCATAGACGGCGATATCCTTACGGTGCTCTGGCCGATACACAACGGCCTTTTCAGATACAGCGGTTTTGATGTCCTTCCGCCGTTTATTGCCTACATGCCCGGACGTGTAGGCGATGACGGCAGAACCGCATATCTGGAAGCTTTTAGAAAGCGGCTCACCGAGATCGAGACAACACCTCGCTTGTTCTTCCATTCTGCCGAAGATTACGGAGCGAACGAGCGTTTGAAACCCGGAGTTCTGGCGAGATCGGGGGTACAGAGAAATGTCTGATACCAATCTGCCACTTGACGGAGTCCTCGTTGTTTCAATTGAACAAGCCGTGGCCGCTCCTCTTTGCACTCTCAAACTCGCCGACGCTGGCGCAAGAGTCATAAAAATCGAGCGTGTCGAAGGGGAAACAGCGAGACATTATGATACTACAGTTGAAGGGGTTTCGGCTTATTTCGTCTGGTTGAATCGTGGCAAGGAGAGTGCAACTTTAGACCTGAAAAATGCCGATGATTTAGCACTTCTGCATCGCATGTTGGAACACGCAGACGTCTTTGTTCAAAACCTCGCTCCGGGTGCCATCGACCGACTGGGCTTGTCGAAAACCGAACTAACTGAGCGCTATCCGACGCTGATCGCCGTGAACATTGTAGGATATGGCCAAGATACGCCTGCGGCCGAAATGCGCGCCTACGATATGCTGGTCCAAGCGGAGAGCGGGCTATGCTCTGTCACCGGTTCACCTGAGACGGCCAGTAAAGTCGGCGTATCCGTGGCAGATATCGCTACCGGTATGAACGCCCACGCGGCTATATTGGAGGCCCTTCTCCAGCGTGGTCGTACAGGACGAGGACAAGTGATAGAAATCTCGATGTTCGATGGCATGGCAGATTGGATGTCTGTGCCATTGTTGCATTACGAATATGCCGATCGGGAAACGAAGCGATACGGCCTCGCTCATGCTTCTATCTATCCGTACCGCCCGTTTAATTGCTCAGACGGCAAAGCGGTGGTGATTTCGATTCAGCAAAATAGTGAATGGTATCGGCTCTGCACCAAAGTGGTCGAACGGCCCGATCTGGTTGATGATGAACGATTCAAAACCAATTCGCTTCGGGTAGCCAACCGAGAACTTCTCGATTCAGAGTTGGAGCCCGCATTCGCTTGCCTTTCCCTTGAGGAAGCAATCTCGAAATTAAATGCAGCGCAGATCGCATGGGGTCGCGTAACGAATGTGGCTGACCTGCCAAAACATCAAGCACTGCGACGAATTGAAGTGCTGTTGCCAAGTGGCAAAATTATCTCTCTCCCCCGCCCTCCGGGTTACCGGGTTCATAAAGATGGACCTCGTCAAGTACCAGCGCTGGATCGTGATACTGCGCAAATAAGAACTGAGTTCTCCGGAGCTCTCCCCGCATAAAGGATATGAAAATGGCGGAGTTCGAGAACTGGATTGACAAGAACACCATTGCTGTGGACTTACCAACCGAGCGTCTGGTCGCAAGTTTCAGAAGTACACTAAAACCTTATCTGTTTGATGCCGATAGCGACACAATTCCTCTTGGTTTTCATTGGTGCCTCGCCCCCGTAATTGCCGATTTGGATTCACTTGGTCGTGATGGTCACCCTGCAAAAGGCGATTTTCTCCCACCAGTTCCGTTACCCCGTCGCATGTGGGCCGCAGGAGAGCTGGCTTTTCTCAAACCACTTTGTCTTAACCAAACAGTCCAGAAACGTTCAGCGATCGAAAACATTGAAGAAAAGCAAGGTCGGACGGGAAGGCTGTGCTTCGTCACTTTAGGACACATAATATCCTCGCTCAGCGGCGAGGCCATCCGGGAAAAACAGATACTGGTATATCGCGACGATATGAATCTCGAGCGTTCCTCATCAGCGCCTACTGAAAACCACGCTTTGAATCCGATTTATCAAATCGAGATCGATATCAGCCCGCTAATGCTCTTTCGATATTCAGCTCTAACATTTAACGGTCATCGCATTCATTACGATTATCCTTATGCCAGGGATGTCGAACATTACCCGGGTCTTGTAATCCATGGTCCTCTACAAGCGACGCTTCTTCTGAATATCGCTGCCAGATTCTTTGGCCGATCTCCGCAAAGTTTCACTTTTCGAGGCATTAATCCTGCAGCAGGAGTGTCTTCATTATTGTTTCGGATCGTGGCGCAATCTGGCGACAAGATTGATCTTGAAGCTGCGACTTGCGAAGGTACGATAACAATGAGAGCGAGTGCCGCATGGTGAAATTCGCCCCGCCGATAGCGCCGCTGTTCGTACCAGGCTCGAGATCTGATCGGTTTGAAAAAGCTGATACGAGTGGCGCAGATTCAGTCATTCTGGATCTGGAAGACGCAGTAGCTCCTAAGGATAAAGATGAGGCTCGCCATGCTATCGTAGCAAAGGTAGCAGATTTTCAATCGCCCGTAATCATTCGAATTAACGCAGCCGATACTCCGTGGCACGATGCCGATGTTAGCGCAGTATCTGGACTGCATGGGGCAACGATCATGTTGCCTAAAGCCGAACGTCCCGAGACGATCCGTCAACTCGTTGGAAAGATCGGCATAGATAAGCCCGTGATTGCCCTGATAGAAACTGCAGTGGGTCTTTTAAACCTTTCCGAAATCCTGCAGACGAATGGTGTCGTATTAGCAGCATTTGGATCAGTTGACTTCGCTCTTGACGTCGGCTGTGAACATGATCGCATGGCTTTGGCATCTGCTCGCAGTGAAATCGTATGGCGTTCGCGCGCGGCGCGCCTCTTGCCGCCATTGGATGGTGTTTGTACTTCCATCAAGGACAGGGAGGCATGCGTGGATGAATGCGAATATGCTGTGAAACTTGGTTTCGGTGGCAAACTCGCCATTCATCCAAGTCAGATCGACACCATTTTCAAATCATTCAAGCCAAGCGATAGCGCTATTCGTTGGTCCAAACACGTGCTTTCACTTGAGCAGAGCGGCGGTGCCAAACAGATTGATGGCGAGATGATAGATCGACCGTTGGTGGAGCGAGCGAGGCGGGTTCTGGAGCGAGCCAAATTGTTTGAATTGAAGCGGTCTTGACTCGTAGGCATCTTTTTGCTTTCAAAATCACCGACAAAGTTGCGCAGTTTGGGAAGAACAGACGTCCGACGGCATCTATGGCCGCCGGATAATCTTTATTCATAACTCAACGTGTTTGTTCTCAGAGCCAGACATCAGAGACCTGATGCCCCCGGGGATAAGGATCCGTTGGATCTACACCATACTGGCCAACACTGGTAATCCAGGCCTGCCCCGCAATGGTGACGATCACACCCGGATATGATCCGACCTTGCTGGACGCGACGATACGACTATCAAAATGCGTACCGGTGATAGAATGATTTCTGAACAGCTCATCTTGCTTAATCTGCCCCTTCGCAGACATAACCGCCAATCGGGATGTTGTTCCAGTTCCCGTAGGAGATCGGTCCAGTCTTCCATGCAAACAAACTGTGCCATTCTTGCTTACATAAATGCCATCGCGCCGTTCGACAGGTCCCTCGAAAATAACATTTGAAACATTCCGGATTTTCTCGTTCTCGGGATGCACGACTTCGAGTTGCTCGTTGACAGCGGCTTTGATCCGCTTACCCAACAAAGACATATCTCGTGCTTCATCCGGGCGTATTTCAAAACCCAGAGCCTTTGCGTTCACGTGAGCGAAAGTCATACCGCCATAAGAAGTATCAACCAGCACTGTTCCAAGGCCCTCCACTTCGACAGGTGTATCTAGATGAAGTGCAAAAGCCGGAACATTCGTAAACTCTACTCGTGTAACCTTTCCATCCTTACAAGTGCACTTGGTTTCGATAATCCCTGCTGGCGCTTCCATTCTCAAACGTGTTTCGGGTTCCTGCATTCGAACAATACCGGTCTCCAGCGCGACCGTGGCGACACACATCGTGTTCGAACCTGACATTGGCGGATACTCAGTACTCTCGACTATCACATAGCCCAAGTCAGCTGTCTTATCACAAGCAGGTAGAATGATGTTGGCATTCACATACGGGGCACCGCGCGGCTCGAACAGGAGCAGCCCGCGAATTTCATCCATATTTTCTTCCAAGTACTCTTTTTTCTCAAACATTGTCTCGCCCGGAACATCGACTATGCCCCCGACAACAACGTTCCCTACTTCTCCTTCTGCATGACAACCTACGACTGTAAAAGTTCTGTTCCAACGCATATCAAGAGCTCCTCACCAACCAGAATATGGATCGTTCATCGACACAGGACCGAGGCGTTGAAGCATCCGAGATGCTTCAACGCCTGACGAATCCACTTATGAAATGAGCTTTCGCTTTCGTATCGCGAATGCCGCGATCAACGACAGTGCGACCGTAATCAGAACGTAGACCGCAACCGCGTGCCAGGTTCCATAGTAAGACAGCAGCCATGTTGCTATCAGAGGTGCCGTCCCACCTGCCAACGCTGCTCCGACCTGATATCCAAGTGTAACACCGGTATAGCGTACCTGCGGGCTGAAAATTTCCGATGTTAATGGCCCCAGTACCGCCGTGATGGGTGACCAAAAGATACCAAACATCAGCACGGTAGCAAGCGTTAATAAGGCGATACTTTGGCTGTTCACCATATAGAAATAGGGGAATATGAATGCTCCAACCAGGAAGGCCCCGGTGGAGAAGACAGTTTTCCGACCGATATGGTCCGACAGCCACCCCATCGTTGGTATCATCACCGAGGACACCGCCGCGCCAATCATAACTGCAGTGAGAATGCTCTCCCGTGAGTAACCTAGATTGCTGACGGCATAGCTTACAACGAAGGTGGTGAAGATATAAAACGGTGCTGTATCCACAATCTTGAGCCCAGCGGCGATCAGGACTTCCCGCCATTGCGTCTTGAGAGTCACTGCGAGCGGAAATTTAACGATGGCACCAGCGGCCTTAACTTTCTTGAATTCTGGTGTTTCGTCGATTCCAGATCGGATCCACAACCCCAGGAACACAAGCGTAGCACTTAGCAGAAAAGGAATTCTCCAACCCCAGGAGAGAAAGCTTTCTTCCGGAAGTAGCAAGAGAATTGCCGTGACGCAAAGGGTCGCCAATAACATTCCAATCGTCACCCCTGTCTGTGGAATACTACCATAAAAGCCTTTCTTATTCTTCGGTGCGTACTCCACCGCCAACAAGAGCGCACCGCCCCACTCCCCGCCAATGCCGAGCCCTTGAACCAGCCGGAGCAGAATGAGCAGTATCGGAGCCCAAATGCCGATGTGATCATAGGTAGGCAATAAACCAATCCCGATCGTAGCAATACCCATCAATGACAACGTAATGACGAGCGTCTTTTTGCGACCAATCCGGTCACCAACGTGAGAAAATATGATGCCACCGAACGGCCGGATAAAAAATGTCAACGAGAATGAAAGGTAAGACAATAGTAAAGCAACGGTTGGATCCTCTGCAGGAAAGTATAACTTATTGAAAACCAGGGCTGCTGCCGTACCGTACAAAAAATAATCGAACCATTCAATTGAGCTACCGATAAGGCTTGCAATCAATGCTTTCCTTCGTTGTGTCGACGAAGGCTGCGTTTGCGCTTGCGCGTCCATTAAATTTCCCCTTTTGAATAGAGTTGTTTACAAAGCTCATAAATCAGCCTGATTAATTCACTAGCGCCGCTGTCGAATGGAAGCGTTCACATAATTTATGCATTCATGGTTGCTTGATCCGGTGAGATCATTGCGATCAAGCTCTGCTTCAGCGTCACGCTAATTGGAATCCCCACGTCTGCCGCCTCGGTACGAAACGCAAAGCGGCGTTCTCCCGGCAAACGTTCAACACCACTGTTTCGAATAGTTTCGATGAGTTGCTGCACCCGCTGTGCAGTTGGCGGTAGGTTTCCAGCTCCGTAACGAGGATCAACGACTATTACCGTTTGCCCAGTACGAGGTGTGTGAGCCCCTGGTTGCTTTGCCAGATCACATTCAGAGGAAAACTGTCCACCCGTAAGAGCTGCACATAGAATCTCGCACATTATTGATAGAGCCGCTCCTTTATGTCCTCCGAACGGTAGAAGTGCGCCACCGTTCAGGATCGCTGACGGATCGGTAGACATTTTGCCGAATTTATCTACGCCTGCGCCTGGAGGGGCCGATCTACCGTCACGAGCAAGGACACTGAGATCTCCATGCGCCATAGACGAGGTAGCCATATCAAATAAAAAGGGAGGCTCCTCACTACGAGGAGTTGCAAAAGCTATCGGATTTGTTCCGTAAACGGGTTGTCTTCCACCCGGATGAGTGACGACCGCCATAGAATTCACCACCGACAAGGCAAGTAGCCCCTGCTCAGCATATGGTTCAACGTCCAGATAGAGAGCACCCAAATGATGGGAGTTTCTGATTGCGATAATTGCTACGCCTAACTCCTTGGCACGTTCCACTGCCAACGGCTGGACATCTGCGTGAGCAACCACTGCGAAGCCATTTTGTGCATCAACCCGGATCAGCGCTCCTCCGCAATCTTCGATCACTGGCTGAGCTCGGCCGTCAACCCACCCGCCGTTCAAGGAACTCACGTAACCAGGCATGCGAAACGTTCCGTGACTGGTACTTCCATCTCGTTCAGCACACGCGCAATTATGCGCCAGGATTTCTGCTGTATATTCCGAACAACCGTTTGATAAAAAGACAGTCGCCAACAGAGCTTTTAGCTCTGCGAAGTTCATTCGGTGCTCCACGGTTTCCCCTGTTCTCCATTGAATTTCGGATCAAACAGGTCGACCTGCATCTAGCGAATGGATGCATTGTTTCCTATTTGCTTTTTTGTTTCCGATAATGAACACCGCTTCGGAAGTGGAGTCAATTGGAAATATCAGCTATGACGTCCAACTGATGAATGCGGTATGTTACGAGCAACGCTCTGGCTATCGGCTTTATAATATCGCGGTAATACAAAGTCTTAGCGAAACATATTCGGAGCTGTAAAAGTGGTCTCCAAGGGCAAAGCACTTAATGATTGAACCAAACGACGTCGACATTTCCCCAGACGATACTGAGCTACATAAACGGATGCGCGAATTCGGTGAGCGTATCCGAGCTTTACGACAACAGAGGGGGTGGACCGTGAGAGATTTGGCGACTCGCGCTGGCCTCGCGGCCTCAACCATATCAAAAGTTGAGAACGCACGGATGTCACCTACATATGACAATATGTTGCGCTTGGCACACGGACTGAATGTGCATATCGAGGCGCTGTTTAATGACTCCGCGAGCCTGATCGGCGTTGGGCGTCGAAGCGTGGTGCGTAAAGGTGAAGGCATCCATATTCGCTCAAAGCATTATCGCTACGAAATCCTGTCTTCGGACATCGCACAAAAGAAGTTTTTTCCTGTAATTGCAAAGATTGATCCAAATATTGATGGTGACCGCTTGAAATCGTCACGTCACCCTGGAGAAGAATTCGTCTACGTCATGAGTGGCTCGGTGAATTTGGCGACCGAACACTACTCGCCCACGGTTCTAAACACCGGTGATAGTTGCTATTTTGACAGCACAATGGAACACTCGCTCACATCAACGACCGATACCCAAGCGGTCGTCCTGTGGATATCATCTTTCCCGGCTACCGGAGATGACGACAGCGACGTCATTGTTGCGCCTGAATAAAGAGGTCTCTGTTCACCAGGTGAATGGCTTGTCCAGTTCAACGCCTTCCTTGTCGACGACTCTTTTGACACTATGAGATTTGGGCCCGCTTCTCTAACCATCGGAAGCCCATCGCCATTGCGCTGATCATAAGCAGATAAATGACAGCGACAGCAAACCATATTTCTACTGCCCTGTAGTTCTCCGTCATGATTTCCTGACCCGTTCTGGTAAGTTCTGCCACCCCGATGACAATGAGAAGCGACGTATCCTTCAATCCTATTATAAACTGATTGCCTAAGGCAGGCACCATTCTACGAAATGCAATCGGAAGAATGATGAGAATCAGAACTAGACGAAACGGTAGCCCAACCGCAAAGCCTGCCTCTTTCAAACCCTTTGGAACGGATAAAAGTCCACCTCGCACAATCTCGGCGAAATAGGCGGATGAGTTGATAATCAATCCTATTATGCCCGCAGACGTTGCGCTCATTCTTACACCTGCAAGCATTGGCAGCGCAAAGTATATGAACATAATTTGCACCACCAGAGGCGTCCCTCGAATTGCTCCAATATAGGCTTGGGCAAACATGGAAATGTATCTGGGGCCGTATGTCCTGATCAGACCCATGATTGTTCCGGAAACGATCCCGGCACTCAGGGCGACCACGGCAATCCAGATGGTGTTTCCCGCACCTTTCAACAGTTCGGGTAAAGCTTGTATAATTGCGGACCATTCAAAAATCATACTGCTGTCCCGAAACTGGGATGGGCAACCAAGGTTTGCAGGATTTGGAAGTGTTGCAAGGTGCCAGGTTGCCATCCTGAATGTATAAAGCGACAGTAAGAGCGCCCAGAAAACCGATCAATCAGTTGCGCTATTTGGCGATGATCCGAACCATTTCTTGGCTATCGCATCGTACCTTCCATCGCTTCGCATGCTTTTCAGTGCCTCGTTAACCGGGCCTACAAGCTTGCTGCCCTTAGGAAAAGCGATTCCAAGTGAAACCTGATCCCCGATGGGCTGTTCCAATAGCCGGACCGTTCCCCCTGCTTCATTCTTTGCGTAATAGGCTAAAGATGGATAGTCATATAAAACTGCGTCTACTCTTCCACTTCGCAACTCTAGATATGCGTTCGCGATTGTGGGAAAGAGTACAACACTGGCATTGGGCGCGTTCTTTTTTATCCAATCTGCAGCTGCGCTACCAGTCAGGGAAGCAAGGCGTTTGCCATCTGTGTCTCCAGCAGATTTGATTGTGTCATTCTCTTTAGCAACCAATATTCCATTTGCGCTGAGATAATAGGGATCTGAGAAGTCCACTGCGGCTTGGCGCTGTGGGGTAATAAAGATGCTCGATATTGCAACATCGATGTTAGCTGTCTGCAATGCTGGAATTAGCGCGCCGAAATCCATTGCCGCCATTTCGTAATCATGGCCGATTTCCTTTGCGATCTCGCCCCAGAGATCCTGGTCGAACCCCACATTTTTACCCTTTTCTATGAAGTCAAAGGGCTTGATATCGGTAAACGTGCCAACCGTGAGTTTTTGCGAATGAGCGTACGTCGCGCTCAAAGTCAGACTTGTCCCGATCAATACTGCAATAATTGCGTGGTTCCGCATGAACTTTCCCCTTTTGTGATTAGCTTTGTGCATGCCCCATCGACATCGCGTTCAATCGCGAATGCCGGAAGTTGCAAAAAAGATTCACTGAAAGCGATTGACCCTTGTTATTTTCGATTTTTGGGGTCGCCTTACTCGTCCCATCACCAAACTATTGCTATAAAAAACCGTTTAGGATACTAGAATTCGACTATAAGAGATATACAGGATTTTTATATCTCGCCATATTGAATCGTCTGGCACAAAAAAAACGGCGATCCCAATATCGCCGCCTGGTATCTTCAATCAGCAAGTGAACGACTACATGTTCATATAGACTGGCCCTTCGCCACCTTGTGGCGGCACCCAGTTGATGTTCTGGTTCGGGTCCTTGATGTCGCACGTCTTGCAGTGCACGCAGTTCTGCGCGTTGATGACGAAACGGACGTCCTTGGCGCTTGGATCAGCAGCCGAATTTCCGTCCTTGTCCACCCACTCATAAACGCCTGCCGGGCAATAGCGCGTCGACGGGCCAGCAAAGACATCATGCTCCGAGGTCTGCTGCAGCTTCATATCAGCGACCTGCAGATGCACAGGCTCGTTTTCGTCATGGTTGGTGTTCGAAAGAAACACTGACGAAAGACGATCAAAGGTCAGCACACCATCCGGCTTCGGATAATCGATCTTCTTGTGCTTTGCTGCTGGCTCAAGGCTTTGCGCATCGTTCTTGCCATGCTTCAGCGTGCCGAAAAATGAGAAACCAAACAGCTGATTGGTCCACATATCAAGACCACCGAGAGCAACACCAACAACCGTGCCGAACTTCGACCAAAGCGGCTTCACATTACGGACCTTCTTGAGATCCTTGCCGATGGCGCTGTTACGCCAGCTGTTTTCGATTTCAATCGGCTCATCATTGGCACGACCAGCGGCCAAAGCTTCCGCAATCTTGTCGGCAGCGAGAATGCCCGACAGAACTGCGTTATGACTGCCCTTGATGCGGGGAACGTTGACGAAGCCAGCCGAACAGCCGATCAGCGCACCACCCGGGAAGGACAGTTTTGGCACTGACTGGAAGCCACCTTCGGTAATCGCGCGCGCGCCATAAGAAAGGCGTTTGCCACCCTCGAATGTATCGCGGATCGCCGGATGCGTCTTGAAGCGCTGAAATTCCTCAAACGGCGACAGATACGGGTTCTTGTAGTTGAGATGCAGCACGAAGCCGACTGCAACCATATTATCTTCAAGATGATAGAGGAACGAGCCACCGCCGGTCTTCATATCAAGCGGCCAGCCAAATGAATGCTGTACCAGACCCGGCTTATGCTTGGATGGATCTACCTGCCAGAGTTCCTTGAGGCCGATACCGAACTTGGATGGTTCACGACCTTCATCAAGCTTGAACTTCGCGATCAGTTCCTTGGCAAGCGAACCGCGCGCGCCTTCACCAATCAGCACATATTTGCCGAGCAGGGCCATACCGCGCGTGTAATTCGGACCATGTGTGCCATCGCGCTCGACGCCCATGTCGCCAGTTGCAACACCAATCACTGCGCCTTCATCGTTATAAAGCACTTCAGTTGCAGCAAAGCCTGGATAGATTTCAACACCAAATTCTTCAGCCTTAGTGCCAAGCCAGCGGCAGACATTGCCAAGCGACACAATGTAATTGCCATGATTGTTCATCAATGGCGGCATGGCGAAATTTGGCAGACGCACCGAACCCGCAGGACCAAGCAGCAGGAAATGGTCGGCGGTCACAGGGGTCTTGAGCGGATGCCCCTCTTCCTCACGCCAGCCTGGCAGAAGCTGATCGATACCACTTGGATCAACGACGGCACCCGACAGGATATGCGCGCCAACTTCCCCGCCCTTTTCAAGAACGACGACTGAAAGCTCCGGCTTGATTTGTTTGAACCGAATAGCCGCAGCAAGACCTGCAGGGCCTGCGCCGACGATCACTACGTCGAATTCCATGCTCTCGCGATCAGGCACCCCAGTATGCATAACCTAACTTTTCCTGTTGAGTAATTTGTCGCCAAAACTAAAAGCTAACCGCCTGAACAAGTCCACAATGGGGAGTTCGAAGACACGCCTAAGTAATGATTGTCAGGATAATATCCTATTATTTTTTATACAATACTGAATTTTCGTATAATATTATCTTGTGGCAAAAATGCTATCTACCTCTGCGACGCATGACACTCATCCCACCCACAATGCCCAGAATGCCAAAAGTGGTCGATTAGTCGATCTCATAGCGTGAAGGATTCCCGGCGGATTGTAGAATGATCCACCCGGACCAAGTGCAAACCATTCATTGTCAGACTGCTTGAAATGTCCTTCCGATAATACGAGGTAGGTCTCCTCGGGAAAATGAGTATGGTCAGGATATCGAACATTTGGTGCTAGCAGCGACGCGCCAATTGCAACATCAGGCCGATCTTCGAGACCTCCCGGTCCAATGACCATGCAGTTTCCGTGACCGTCAGGAAAATTTTCACTTGCTGTTGCGGCATCATATGAGAGCCTGCGTACCCAGCTCAAATCCGGTTCGAGCGCCAGGAAGCTCTTTACGAGTTCGAGGAGAGTCTGGTTGGAGGTCTCAACTTCGCTCGCATCAGATAGAAAAGCACATACCGGTAGCTTGATACAATCTTTATTGATGTGTCCGGATTCTGCATCGATCGCACCGAATATGCGATCGACAGAAACGCGCCCGCTGTCATTAGTTACAAATTCTTCGAATGCATTTCGCGCGACCTCAACAAAATGGGCCAATTCAGTGGTTCGATCAACCATCGTCATTCTCCTCAAAGGTCAAAATGCCGGGTTAGATATCTTTCACCAGTCGCAGTGCATCATAAATCGCCGCATGCGTGTTCCTGGCAGCTACTGCATCGCCGATGCGGAACAATTTGAATTTGCTGTCGTCGTCGCTCTCATCGGTTTGGGCTTGGCCATCGATAAGCTGGGCATAATTAACAGCACCCAAATTGCGAGAAAGCGGCTTTAGATCGTGATAAAGGTCATCATTCGGACGAGTGCCATGATTAACGATGATCTGATCATGACGCTGTTCTTTTCTCACCCCGCCGTAGTCGCTTCCGATTGTTGCGAATAATTGATTACCTTCTTTTCGTACACTTTCCAGAAGGTAGGTGACGGTAAACTTCACATCCCTGTTCTGAAGTGCACGCATATAGGGAACCAGATTCATCGCCATTACTTCCGGCGAGAACGATCGATCGCGCGTCATTATCTCAACCTTTGCACCTGTTTGCGCGATGATTTCCGCTGCTTGCAGCGCGACGTGATCGCCTGCGTCGTCGTAAATCAGCACATCAGTCCCTGGTTTGATATCGCCGGAAATGATGTCCCAAGCGGAGCAAACCAGTTCATTTCCTTCAACAAGTACATCAGTATGGGGCAAACCGCCCGTCGCTATGATCACGACATCCGGATCTTCGCTCAGCACCGTGTCGGAGTCCGCCCAGACATTATAGCGGATCTCTACGCCCAGCTGTTCGCACTGAGCCAGCCGCCAATCGGCTATGCCCAGCATCTCCCGTCGTCGAGGACTTTGAGCCGTTAGCAGGATCTGACCACCTGCCTTGGCAGCGGCCTCCATAACCACAACCCTATGGCCCCGTTCACCAGCAACGCGTGCGGCTTCCAAACCTGCTGGTCCCGCACCAACGATAACAACCTTCTTTTCAACATCTCCCTTCGGGACGGAGTGCGGCATGGTTTCCTCCCGGCCACTGGCGGGGTTATGGATACACAAGGCCATTCCACCTTGATAAATTCGGTCCAGACAATAGTTCGCTCCCACACAAGGACGGATATCGTGTTCCCGTTTCTCCAGGATTTTCCGTACAATATGAGGATCTGCCAGATGCGCTCTGGTCATACCGATCATATCGACTTTACCTTCTGCAATTGCATAACGGGCAGTGGCTACGTCCTGAATTCTGGTTGCGTGAAATACGGGGAACTTCGTTGTAGCCCGCACCTCTCCTGCCAGTTCAAGATGGGGTGCGCTTGCCATTCCCATGATCGGAATCTGATCCGTCAGTCCAGCATCGGTCTCGATGTGTCCTTTGGTGACGTTCAGGAAATCAATCAAGCCACTGTCTTTCAGACGGCGGGAAATTTCCAACCCTTCATCCTTGCCGTATCCTGTAGCAACATCCTCGTCAGCCACATAACGCACGCCCAGGATGAAGTCGGGTCCGACCCGCTCGCGCACGGCGGCAAGCACTTCGAGTGAAAACCGCATACGATTTTCAAGTGAGCCGCCATATTCATTGTCTAGGTGGTTGCTCATCGGCGACCAGAACTGCGACAATAAATGACCGAAGGATTCGAATTCCACCCCGTCAACATTGGCTGCCTTCATTCGTTCAGCCGCGTCAGCAAAATCCTTCTTGATCCTGTCGATATCCCATGTCTCGATCAACTTGGGAAAAGCTCTGTGGGCAGGTTCGCGCTCCAAGGTCGGCGCGACAACAGGCAACCAGTCGGCTTTATCCCAGCGTGTACGCCGCCCGAGATGCGTCAGCTGGATCATAACGGCTGCGCCATGTTCATGACATTCGTCGGTGAGTTCACGCATCCAGCGAACTACTTCATCCTTATATGCCAGTACATTATTGAAAACAGGCGGACTGTCGCGCGAAACCGCCGCCGAACCAGCCGTCATTGTTAAAGCAAGGCCCGCTTTCGCACGCTCTACATGATAAGCACGATATCTGCCTTTCGGCATCCCATCTTCTGGATAAGCAGGCTCATGAGACGTAGTCATGAGTCTGTTCCTGAGCGTCAAATGTTTGATTTTGAATGGCTGGAGGAGTGGGTCGTTCGACATCTTGTTTTCTCCGCAGTAGAACCCTCAAGCGCGTTCGTATTCGAAAATAGACATAGCTGTCAAACTTAAAAGTCACTCGACTGTCAAAACTAGACACTTATGATTATTTTTGTTGCGGCTATGTCTATTTTTCTGTTAGGAGAAGCTCATGACACAAACGATCAATGAGACCGGATGGCGTGGATCGCCTGATGTGTGGTTAACAGCAGCTTACGAAGCTCTGCTGGAATCCGGGATCGATGCGGTCAAGATTCAGCCACTCTCAAAACGTCTCAGCTTGTCCCGAGCTAGTTTCTACTGGTTCTATAAGGATCGCGACGAACTGCTGAATGCCCTCGTGTCACTCTGGCGCGAGAAGAACACGGGCAATATTGTTAAACGCTCAGAGGCCTATGCAGAGACGATAACCGAAGCGATCTTCAATGTTAGCGACTGTTGGTTTGACAGTGATCTTTTCGATCCCAAACTCGAGTTTGCGATGCGCAGTTGGGCCCTGCAATCGGACGAAATTCTTGCTGAAGTTCACACGGCTGATCAGGTCCGATTGAAAGCCCTGACTGACATGTTCTCGCGGTTCGGTATTTCAGGTCTGGCGGCAGATGTGCGCGCGCGCACGATCTATCTTCTTCAAATCGGCTACATCTCAATGCAGACCAACGAAGATCTGAAACTGCGCTTGTCAAGAATGCCCGAATACGTGCGCGTCTTCACAGGAAACAAACCAAAAAGAAAAGAGCTCGACCGCTTTTTCTCTCGCCACGGCATAGAACTGGAGGAGGATTTCTGTGACGATTAATGCTCGTCTCGGCGTCATTGGTGGTACCGGTTGGCTGGGCAAGGCGATAATTCATTCGCTTTTCAGGCGGAATCTTCTCGACCAGAGACACCTTAGCGTAGCTAGCCGAACTCTTCGCAAGGAACTCTGGCCTGCTGCCAGACATACGACCGATTGTCAGGAACTCGTCGACAACTCGGACATCGTTATCCTGTCTGTCCGCCCCGAACAATTCTCCTCGTTAAAGGCGGTTGCGACAGACACCCTGATGATTTCCGTGATGGCGGGTGTGTCGATGCAGGCCATTCAGGAAACAATGTCGTCGCAACGGGTGGTACGTGCCTTACCAAACGCCGCCGCCGCCGTTGGACAATCTTATACACCATGGATTGCAAACTCTTTGTGCTCCGAAGATGACCGCAAGCAGGTCAGGCTCATATTTGATGCATGTGGCGTCACGGATGAACTGAAGAATGAGCAAAGTCTCGATTATCTTGCGGCAGTAACTGGGACAGGACCAGCCTATCCCGCGCTATTGGCTGAAGCATTGCGGAAAGACGCGATTAAGAACGGAATTCCCCCTGAGATCGCTCAAAGAGCCATGAATGCTCTTCTTGTTGGTACAGGCCACATCATCGAAAGCACAGGCAAAAACACTTCCGAGATCGTGTCGGAATATCTGCATTACCAGGGGATGACAAGCGCGGCGTTGGAAGCAATGGAGCATGCCGCGATCGACGATCTGGTGAGAAAAGGTGTCGCGGCGGCTCTTTCCAGAGCAGTCATGTTCAGAAGCTAACCGAGGACGCTGGAAGACCGATTGGTGCGGCAGAACGGTCTTTTTTTTGGGAAGCCGCTAAATAACGAGGGAACAAAAAATGAAGTACCTGTTGGTATCTACGATTTTGCTCGCTGGGTCCATGTGCTCAGTGCCATCTGCTTTTGCAGCAGAATGCGGTTCACTTACTATTGCGAGTATGAACTGGCAAAGCGCCGAGGTGTTGTCGAACATCGACAAGATAATCCTTTCCGATGGTTATGGCTGTGACGCAGAAGTAATTATCGGTGATACGGTGCCGACGATCACGTCCATGGCGGAAAAAGGAGCGCCGGACATCGCCCCGGAAGCCTGGGTGGATATGCTACCGGATATAGTCAAGAAGGGCGTGGATGAAGGCAAACTTATTACAGCGGTAAAAGCCTTGCCTGACGGAGGAGTGAATGGCTGGTGGATCCCCAAATATCTGGCTGATGCTCATCCAGATATCAAAACAATCGGAGATGCTCTAAAGCATCCAGAGCTTTTTCTGGACCCGGAAGATCCTTCAAAAGGCGCTGTCTACAATGGCCCCCAAGGTTGGGCAGGCACGGTTATAACATCGCAACTGTATAAGGCATATAAAGCCCAGGAGGCTGGCTTCACTCTCGTCGATACGGGTTCCGCTGCAGGCCTTGATGCGTCGATTGCGAAGGCTTACGAACAGAAGAAGGGGTGGCTTGGTTTTTATTGGGCCCCCACCGCACTTCTGGGCAAATACGAGATGGTGAAGCTCGACTTTGGAGTGCCTTACGATCAGGAGGTCTGGTCTAAATGCATCACCGTCGCAGATTGTCCTAATCCGACACCAAGTGCCTGGCCTGTCGACAACGTATATACGCTGGTTTCCTCGTCCTTCTCTAAAAAAGCGAGGCCAGAGATCATGGATTATCTCAATAAGCGCGCATGGAGCAACGACACGGTCGGCAAACTCATGGCATGGATGACGGACAATCAGGCAACAGGTGAGGAAGGTGCGAGGCATTTTCTTCAGGAAAACTCTGACATCTGGACCAAATGGGTTTCGCCTGAAGCCGCCGAAAAAATCAAATCGACTCTCTGACTTAAAGCTTGCGGCGCGGAACCGCGCCGTAAACGCCCAGCTCAAGCAAGATAAAAAAAGCCAGGCTCGCTTAAAGAGAGGAACTACAATGGAATGGTTTTATAAATTTCCCCATATGAACGACGACACCCTACGAGGCCTGAAAAAGGCCATCGATGACGGATTTCGATCGTTCACTCGTGCGTATGGAGATTCGATCGAGTCTTTCTTTTCCCCATTGCAGACCTTCCTTATACAGTCTGAGCGTTTTCTAACTCAAACGCCCTGGCCAATCATAACTGTGATCATTCTCGGGATCGCATGGCTGGCCAGCAGAAACTGGAAGATCGTTGTTGGATGTCTCTTTACACTTCTGGCAATTGGTTACCTCGATATGTGGGACGACACGATGCGCACTGTGTCGATGATCTTTGTCTGCACAATACTGTCCATTGTTATCGGTCTGCCAATTGGCATTCTCATGGCACGTTCAGACAGCATCCAAAGGATCATAAATCCCATTCTTGACGTTATGCAGACCATGCCGAGCTTTGTTTATCTTATTCCTGTTGTGATGTTGCTGGGAATTGGCAAAGTTCCAGGATTAATCGCAGTCGTCATCTATGCTATTCCACCCATGATCCGCTTGACGAACCTTGGAATCCGCCTAGTTGACAGAGACGTTCTTGAGGCTGCAGATGCCTTTGGATCGTCTGACGGTCAAAAACTTCTAAAAATTCAGCTTCCTTTAGCTCTTCCTACCATCATGGCGGGTATCAATCAGACAATCATGATGGCTTTGGCGATGGTCGTCGTCGCGTCAATGATCGGCGTTCAGGGTTTGGGCCAACCCGTTCTCAAAGCGATTGCGAACCAATACTTCACATTGGGCGTATTCAATGGACTCGCAATTGTCGGCATTGCGATCATGTTTGACAGGGTAAGCCAAGCTTATGGCAAACGCCTACAAAAGCATCAGGAGATGAGCCATGGTTGATAAGAACTTTGGCGGCATTAAAATCCGCAACTTGTATAAGATCTTTGGTCCCAATGCGGCTGGATATGTCGATGCAGTATCCAAAGGACTGTCGAAAAGCGAATTAAACGAGCAACACGGACACATACTGGGGTTACGCGATATCAATCTGGATATTCCATCAGGTAGTATCCAGGTGATAATGGGCCTTTCCGGCTCAGGAAAGTCTACATTGATCAGACATATAAACCGTCTGATTGATCCGACGTTCGGCGAAGTTCTTGTGGACGGCGCTGACGTCGTAAAAATGACGTCAGCGGAGCTTCGCGAATTTCGCCGACAGAAGACCGCAATGGTCTTCCAGAAATTTGCTTTGCTTCCTCACCGCAACGTGTTGGATAATGCGATATATGGCCTCGAAATCCAGGGCATCCCACGAGGAGAATCCTTAGAAATCGCAATGAGTTGGCTTGAACGTGTTGGTTTGAAGGGTTTCGAACAAAAATATCCCAACCAACTCTCAGGTGGCATGCAACAACGCGTTGGCCTCGCGCGGGCGCTGGCAAATGATGCCCCGGTACTCCTCATGGATGAGGCGTATTCCGCGCTTGATCCGTTAATTCGAACAGATATGCAAACGGTCTTGCTGGATCTCCAAAAAGAGATCAAGAAGACTATCGTCTTCATTACTCATGATCTGGATGAAGCTTTGCGATTAGGCGATCAAATTGCAATTCTGCGCGACGGCGAAGTTATTCAGCAAGGCACCCCTCAAGATATTGTATTGAAGCCAGCAGACGATTACGTGGCAAATTTCGTTAAAGAGGTTAACCGTGGTCGCGTAATTCATGTCGATTCAGTCTTATCTCCTCTAAATGAATCAACCATTCTGACAGAGCTTCGGGTGTCTTCTGGAACAACGGTTGAAGATGCACTTAGGATACTGTCAGCTACAACAGCAACAGATACAGCAATCGTAGAAGCCAATGGGAAGCCGATTGGGTCAGTCAGCTTGGCCCAGCTTGCGGCCGCAATGGTAAATTCTGAAATCCCCTCCTTCGATACAAGAGCTATTCAATTCAGGTAACAAGATCGACACTGAACGGTTTGATCAGCTGTTCAGTGTCTTGTTAAAGCGAGGTAATGAAGTGCTTCAATGTGCGAACTACGAAGGCAACTTCGCCTCTATGTTCATTTCTTACACACATGCGAATTTCATATTCAGGAAGCTCGTCAAAGCCATCATTCGGCGCAAGCAAGCCCATTCCCGCACTTATACACCACGCAGGAACTGCAGTCACCGCAACATCAGCTGCAACTGCTGCGTAAACGGCTGATGATCCGACACCTTCTAAAGCAATTCGATATGGACGACTTACCGCCTCCAACTGCCCAATCGTTGCTTTCCGCCATATACAGTCCTCGTTGAGAACAGCCAAAGGAAGTGGTCGGCGTTCTGGAGCTTGACCATTTTTAGCTGCAGCCCAGATTAGCTTTGGTGTTTTCAAAAGTAATCCGTGGCTCTCGCTCGCGCCCACTGCGCAATTCAGAACTACGACGTCAAGTTGGCCACTCTCGAAGAGACGTAAAAGATTGGAGCCGGTGTCAATAACGGCCTCAACTGACACCTGCTCATTCTCATTTCCCGCCTTTACCAAAAATTCTGGTAAAAGCTTTGCACCAAAATCTAGGGGTGCACCGAGCTTAACAATCCCACTCACCCGTCTTGATATTATTCGCCTCGTAGCCTCTTCCGCGACGTCTAGCATTTCAAGCGCATAGCGATACATCACTGTTCCCTCTGCGGTAACCCGCACATGAGAAGGTGTACGATCCAGAAGTGTCACTCCTACGCGCTCTTCGAGCTTACGAATTTGAAATGAGACCGTAGACAACGCAAGTCCTAACTCCGCTGCCGCCTTCGTAAAACTCTGATGCTTTACAGTTTCGACAAAGGTAAGAAGAATTGGCAGATCCAGCGAAATAAATGATCCTTTACTCACTGGAATTCCCTTTTCTGGACGGATCAAAAGCCACCTGGCAGTGAACTGCACCACTTCGGTCAGAATCTTTTGTACATCCCGTAAATCCACTTGCGAAACTGCTAAATAGTATATAATAATTTTCTGATGTATACAATCCGATTGTTTTGGATATCAATCCGCAGTCTGGCAGAATGCCAAATCCGCTAAAGCGCAAAAAAACAACGGGGAATATGATGGACACGAAAGGCAGTCAGCCAGGAAATGGGCGAGAACTCGTTCAAGAATATCGTCCACTGGGAATACCAGCAGTAATCGCTGCATGTACGCTCACTTTCAAAACTTCTAAAAGCAACAAAGTTGTTACGAGCAACAGTGACCGTCGAACTCGAAAAGAGACGAATAGCGACGTAATTTTTTATCATACGGACTGATCAATGGGGCCGCTAACGTGTCTTGGCCACGTCCGGAGACGACATGCCCGCTTCGGATCCTCTTTTCCAGCTAAAAATAATCAATCGAGAAAGGACTATCCATGCCGTGGATACGAGTTGACCTCTCTACAGGTCGAACAGAAGAGCAGAAGCAGAAGACTGCAGAGGCAATTACTGAAGCGTTGGTCGAACACTGCAACTGCACACCCGAATCCGTGAGTATTGTATTTAACGATGTTGATGCTGAGAACTGGGCGATGGGCGGTACTCTTCTTTCCAGAAAAAACAAGGTCTGAGTACCATTCTGTAAGCTATCAACCTTGCATCATGGCACGTGGCACAGGACGTCATTAAATGTCAGCTCTGGGCGGCAGCCGAAAGAATATCAAGCCTGCCGCCCAAAACCACGAACAGGCAGAAATGCAGCAAGAACTGAATGCTGAACTTCACGCGCGCCCGTCGATATATTTTTCAGGCCCGGCCTTAGTGGAGCATATCGCGTTAATGCCCGTTAACGGCGAGACTCTCGAACAAGAGAATTTGGATCTTGTGGAGCAATTAGACGAAAAGGTGACTATCAGAACGCAGTTAGAATTTCACACCGAGTTCGTGACGGTCACTCGCGTAACCCCACTGGATGTTAGTCCCCCCCATTGGCCAATTGGGAACTTGTCGCTCAACGAGGCGCGGAGTCTCTCAAAACTGAAGAACGCCGAACTCGTATATCGTTCCAGTATACTGGTCCTGAACGGCATACCTCGTGAGTTGGGGGTGGTTTTAAAACAATTTGATTTTGCAGATACGGCAGCTTCGTCAGTTGGCGCTGGATCAGCTCAAGTCTGTTCAGATTTTCGCACGCATCTCAATTTCGGATCTCGTTTGCTGTTCTTTAACGAGCAATTGAATTCATACCGCCTGGGTCGAATGGTTCGAAGGCTCTACGAAATCGAAACATATCGTGCAATGGCATTGCGCTCACTTCCCATAGCGCGACGGCTTGCCCCTCTTTTGAGTAGATATGATAAGGGAATAGCAGAAGTCGCAACCAGAAATGTAGATGCGTTGCCAGAAAACCATAAGGCGCTTCTGGACCAGATAACAGCATTGTCGGCAAAGATCGTTTCGGCCTCGGCTGACACACGTACGCGGTTTGGTGCGACCATTGCATATGCGAAAATCGTAGAAGAGAGAATTCTGGAACTGCGTGAAGGACACATAGCTGGGTTTCAAAGGTTTGGCGTGTTCGTTACTCGACGGTTCAGGCCAGCTATCCGTTCATGCGAGGCAACAGCATTGCGGCTCGAGCAAATGTCTCACGCAACGATGCATCTGATTGATCTGCTCCAAACTAAAATCCAAGTTGAAGTGGAACTTCAAAACTTGGTTCAGATCAAGGAAATGTCTGAGCGGACGGCGGCACAAGTCAAGATTCAGCGTGCTGTCGAAGGTCTATCCATCATCGCAATCAGCTACTACTTTTTGAGCCTATTGAAACTCGCCATGGAGGCCCTCGATTATGCTGGTTTTCATATATGGCCGTCTATAAAACTAATGGCGATACCAATCACTATCGCCGCAGTCGTGCTTTCAATCTCAAAGGTTAGAAAAGCAATATCAAAATAGTCAGCAGATGGTCATCCGACCTACCTGACAACTGAGCGGAATTCAGGTAACTGAGGCTCAGAGCCGTCAACGAGCTGGCGCTGCCAGTTCAATAGATCGTTCTTTGGCAGCTGACACTGCTTTGTCCAACAATAACTGCAAACCGTTGGAATTGGACATCAGAACACTTAATGCAGCAGCTGTGGTTCCGTTTGGACTTGTTACAGCTTCTCTCAATTGGCCAGGACCGTTCTTGCCTTCGTGAACAAGTTTTGCAGCCCCGAAAACAGTTTGCTCGGCCAGAACCTTAGCAAGCTCTTCTTCCAATCCGGCGTTTACTCCAGCTGCAGTCAAAGCTTCGATAAAATAGAAGACATATGCTGGCCCCGATCCAGAGACGGCAGTAACAGCGTCCATTTTGTCTTCCTGCTCCAAGAAAGCCAGACGTCCTACTGCAGACAGCAGTTTTTCCGTCGTTTCCCGTCCCGCTCCGCTTACGTTACCGTTGGTACAGGCGACGATCATACCCTCACCAATGGCAGCGGGTGTGTTCGGCATAGCTCGAACAATCGCCGCAGTCTGGCCCGCACGCGCTTCCATTTCAGGTATCCGCACACCTGCTGCCACGGAAATGAAGAGACCGCGCTCTGCAAGATGCCCCGAAAAGAAATCGATGATATCGCAAACAAACTGGGGCTTTGTAGCGATTACAACGACATCAAATAGCAATCCTAGCGGTAATTCTTCTCTGCTCCCAAAAGCCCTGGCCCCAACTTCTTCGGCCCTTCTCCGAAGTAGTCCATCTGGTTCTACGACCCAAAATTGATCACTGGCTTCCGTCGTCCATTTCTTCAACATGGCGTAGCCCATGTTACCAGCTCCAACGAGCAAAATATTCATCACGCCGTCCCCTGTAGCATTTGCATTTTACTGATCAGAGCCCATGCCTCTTCGTCTATTTCTAGAAATTCAGACGAAACCTGGCGGGATCGCACACGGCGATCACCGGGAATGTGCGACTGCCCTGCGTCCAGAAGCGCGCTAATCAGTGCTTCAATCCTGTTCGAGAATGAGGCACGCCCTGCATCCCCCTTGCTAGGATCAATAACGATTATTGTTTCACCTGTGCGTGCAGTTTTTGCCCCAGGCGTATCATTCCAATTAACTTCAAACGAAAAATCCGCCCCAACCAAACCTGCACATAATATCTCCACCATTAATGCGATCGATGCGCCCTTATGCCCACCGAACGTAGCAATGGCTCCTCCGTTTAGGATCTTGTTTGGATCGTCCGTGAGGTTTCCGTCTTTACAAATGCCACTTCCCCAATCCAGCTTTCTGCCTTCGATTGCGGCTAACTGAACGTCACCGTGGGACATAACGGATGCAGATTGGTCGAAAATTACTGGCGCGCCATTCGCACGAGGACAAGCAAAGGCCAGGGGATTTGTCCCATATATGCCTTTCTTGCCTCCTGGAGGACTGACAACCGGAATGCTGTTTGCCAAAGCGACAGCGATATATCCAGCCTCCGCCAATTCCTCTATGTCCAGATACAGGGATGAAAGATGATGTGAGTTCCGAATTGCTAGGATAGCAATTCCATTTTGCGTTGCTTTCCGCATCAAGGTTTGCTTAGCGGTATCCAATGCGATCTGAGCAAAGCCATTATCGGCGTTTACGCGAAGAAATCCAGGAGCAACGTCTTCAATAACAGGGGTGGGATCACCGTTCACATATCCGCTCTTAATTGTCGAAACATAGTCCCCGATACGAAACAGACCTGTACTAATGTAACCATCTCTGTGAGCTTTCACACAGTTATCAGCGAGAATACGTGCCGATTTCGCCGAATAGCCATTTGCCAAAAGCGCATTTTCAACCGCAGTTACGACTTCGCAAAACGACTTTCGAACTGTCATACGCTATAGTGCCTTCTGCAATTCAGGGATCGCTTCAAACAAGTCACCGACGAGACCATAATCGGCAACCTGGAAGATCGGCGCTTCCTCGTCCTTGTTGATCGCCACGATCACGCGGCTATCCTTCATGCCCGCCAGATGCTGGATCGCACCAGAGATTCCGACGGCGATGTAGAGATCCGGGGCAACCACCTTGCCGGTCTGGCCAACCTGCCAGTCGTTCGGCGCGTAGCCCGCATCGACTGCGGCACGGCTTGCGCCGACCGCTGCACCGAGCTTGTCAGCAACCGGCAGGATCACTTCCTGGAACTTTTCGGCAGAACCGAGCGCACGACCGCCGGAGATGATGATCTTGGCCGAGGTCAGTTCCGGACGGTCCGAATCCGACAATGCATTGCCGACGAAGCTCGACAGCGCCGGATCGGCTGCTGCATTGACGCTTTCAACTGCAGCCGAACCACCTTCGCCCGTTGCCTGGAACGACGCGGTACGCACGGTGATAACCTTCTTTGCATCGGTCGACTGGACCATCTGGATCGCATTGCCCGCATAGATCGGACGCTTGAACGTATCAGCCGACACGACTTCCATGATTTCGGACAACTGCATCACATCGAGAAGCGCTGCAACACGCGGCAGGATGTTCTTGGCCGAGGTCGTTGCCGGAGCAATGATCGTGTCGTAATTGCCTGCCAGTTCAACGATGAGAGCAGCCGTTGGCTCGGCCAGACGGTTTTCCAGTCCATCGCTTTCAGCCAGAAGAATCTTGCGCACGCCAGAAAGCTTTGCAGCCGCGTCAGCCGCAGCTTTCGCACCCTTGCCTGCAACCAGAATATCAACATCGCCACCGATCTGAACGGCGGCTGTCAGTGCCTTTGCGGTCTGATCGGAAAGGCTTGCATTGTCATGTTCGGCAAAAAGAAGAATAGCCATTTATCGTGTCCCTTCCGATTTCTTAGATGATGCCATCAGCTTTAAGCTTCTCGACCAGCTCGCCAACCGAGCCAACCTTGACGCCAGCCTTGCGGCCACCCGGTTCTTCGGTCTTCAGGACCTTGAGACGCGGCGCAATGTCGGCGCCGAAATCGGCAGGCGACTTCTCGTCAAGCGGCTTCTTCTTGGCCTTCATGATGTTCGGCAGCGACGCATAGCGCGGCTGGTTCAAACGAAGATCGACCGTAACGATAGCCGGAAGCTTCACGTCGATGGTCTGGAGACCACCATCAACTTCGCGCGTTACCTTAGCCGAACCGTCGCCCAGTTCCACCTTCGAGGCGAACGTCGCCTGGCTCCAATTGAGAAGGGCCGAAAGCATCTGGCCAGTCTGGTTGGAATCATCGTCGATTGCCTGCTTGCCGAGGAAGACGAGATCCGGCTTTTCCGCATCGACCACGCCCTTGAGAACCTTGGCAACGCCAAGCGGCTCAACCGTTTCGTCGGTCTTGACCAGAATGGCGCGGTCCGCACCCATGGCAAGTGCGGTACGCAGTGTTTCCTGCGCCTGTGCCGGGCCAACCGAAACAGCCACAATCTCCGTTACCTTGCCAGCTTCCTTCAGGCGGATCGCCTCTTCAACCGCAATCTCGTCGAACGGGTTCATCGACATCTTCACATTCGAAAGTTCAACGCCAGATCCGTCGCCTTTAACACGGATCTTAACATTGTAATCGACGACACGTTTTACTGCGACAAGGACTTTCACTGGATACTCCCGTGTGGTTTCTGTGATTGAGCTAAACCGGTTACTACGGCGCTCTATAGAAAGCGGCTTGCGAAGGGACCAACGGCTTCCTACCAAGAATACGGTCGGCAATTTTTTCTGCCAGCATCATTATGCTTGCGCTAAGGTTGGCAGTCACGACGCGTGGCATGATAGACGCATCCACAATCCGTATTCTTCGAACTGCTTTCAGACGCGCTTCATGATCCACAACAGCATCGGGATCGACACCCATACGGCAGGTCCCGGCAGGGTGATACGATGATGCCAAATTTGACCTGACAAATCGCTCAAGATCAGCATCAGATTGCGCCTCGGCACCAGGCGCTAATTCTTTGCCCCGGAATTTATCCCAAGCCTGCTGATGGATGAGAGTTCGAGCCAACTTGATGCCGTCTACCAGATCAATAAGATCCTGGCGTTCCGCGAGATGGTTGAATACGATTGATGGCGCATCGTTTGGATTGGCTGATCGAAGGGTAACAGCGCCTCGACTTAACGGGCGAGATAAATCCATCCAGAACTGGAAGCCAGGGATTGCAACCAGTTTTCCATTTTTCACATAACGGGTAAGCGGCAGAAACTCAAATTGCATGTTTGGAAATGCTAGGTCATCTCTTGTACGTAGAAACGCGCCTGTCTCGAAGAAATTTGTCCCACCCAACCCCTTGCGTGTGAAAAACCACTCCGCTCCGAGTTTGGCTCGCCCAAACAGATTCAGGTCCGACACCAATGAGTCTTCATATTTCGTCGTATATTGGAGATTCACCCCCGGATGGTTTTCGAGGTTCTTCCCAACTTGTCGGGCCTCTCCTTTCAGCGCGATTCCGTGACCACGAAGCTCGTCAGGATCTCCAATGCCGGACAGCATGAGTATCTTTGGAGTATTAAATGCCCCGGCACACAGAATGATCTCCCGGTCGCAGTCGAGTGTTACGACAGCTCCATTCTGAACGATTTCAACCCCAACAGCAGCGCCGTTTTCAACGACGATCTGCTTCACGGTTGCATTGGAGAGCACTTCGAGGTTTTTGCGCTCAGCGGCTGGATGAAGATAGCCTCGGGCAGTCGACCAACGTTCGCCGTTGTGAATGAAAGACTGAGCAACGTGTAAGCCCTCCTGACGATAACCATTGTGATCAGGAGTTATAGAGAACCCCGCCTGCTCCCCCCCTTTCAGAAAGGCGTCATATAATTTGTGCTCCGCCTTGCAACGACTAATACGCATCGGACCATCGCCACCGCGCCAGTCGTCTGCTCCTCCTTCAAAGGTCTCCATGCGGCGAAAATACGGTAGGCAATGGGCATAATCCCACTCCGTAAGTCCTTGCGCTGCCCATCCATCAAAATCTAGCGCATTTCCGCGATTGTAAATCATCGCGTTGATAGAAGACGAGCCGCCGATTACCTTCCCGCGCTTTTCGTCTATCATTCGATTACCCAGCTCTGGTTCAGGGCCAGATTGATAATTCCAACTGAGCTTTTTGCTTTGATAAACAAACGGGAGTGCCGCAGGCATTGAGATCATCAAACCCTTGTCTGTGCCACCAGCTTCTACCAACAGTACATTAATCGAAGGATCTTCCGTCAAGCGAGCAGCGAGAATGCAGCCCGCCGTTCCAGCACCAACAATGATATAATCGTATTTCAATTTGCGCTCCCCATCGGCTCGCTCCAACGACCTACACCGAATAGCAACTTGATATGCAGCCCGTTATCTACGGTTAGCTAAAAGCTTCTCGCTATGTGGAAACTCAATAAGAGCTCAATGACATAGGCGTCGCCTGATTGGATACGTTCGTATCATATTGTATAAATTATTGTCAAACACAATAGGAACGAAAGGAAATCAAAACGGTAAAAATTCGGGTTAGTTTGTTCTCAGGACACACAAGCTTTTACAGCGCTCCAACCCCATTCAGGATCTATGACGCTTGCTTGCTTGCACCGACTTTTTTGTTTGATCAATGTGCGTGCCCAAGAGGCTCACTGCCTTCTCCGTTTCTCCGGATCGGCAGTACTCCAGCAGCAGTTCGTGCTCTTTTTGGGGGCGCTCTTTTCCCGCAGCCATCGAGACCTGCATCCGGACAAATCTGTTCACATGACCATAGTTCGCCTCGATCATCGCCAACAATCGTGGTCGATGGCATGGTGCATAAATTGTCCAATGAAATTGCCAGTTCATCGTGGACCATGTTTCAGGATCAGGCTCTTTATTATATCCGTCGAGGATGCTCTCCGCCAAATCGAAATCTTCCTCGGCCATCTGCGGGATGGCGAGACGCAACGCATGACATTCCAAGGCGATGCGTATATCAAGCATCTCTAAAACATCATCCAACGAGAGGCTGGCAACCACAGCACCGCGATTGGGCTCGATTTTTACCAATCCCTCGGTTTCCAGTTGTCTCAGCGCCTCTCGCACAGGAATTCTGCTGGTCCCGAATTGCTCAGCGATCTGATCCTGTCGCAATTGCGCGCCCTGAGCCAATTCGCCGTTGAGAATTGCTATGCGCAGTCCGTCTCTCACCAAGTCCGGCGCAGAACGTCTCGTTTCAATCTTTGTCACAGTTCACCTTATACATTTGTAGACTATTGCATAAGTTATGGTCACTTTTTATGCAAGCCAAGCACATTCAGTGTGCAGCTCGAGCCGAAAATGCCGCAGCGCCTGCCGAAGCCAACATGATCAGGAAAATTGCCAGCCATTGCACCACCCCGAGGGACTCACTTAAAATAATCATACCGACTATGGCCGCAATCGCAGGCGCAGCGCTAAACATGATCCCGACAGTCTTGATCGACAGACGAGATAACGCCAGCATCTCCAGAAGATACGGAATAGTACTCGAAAGCGTGGCGACGCCTACACCAACGGCAAATATGTGCCAATTCAAAAAACTGCTAACACCAACCGTGAACAATCCTACAGGTACCGTTGCGATGGCAGCGATAAGCATCCCGACAGCCACTGCGCGAGACGGTCCAATTACTGACGCCCTTTTTCCTAACACGATGTAGCCGACCCAACATGTGGATGCTGCAACAGCAAATAGAAGGCCGACCGGATCCAAGCCATTGTCCGCACGCAGTGGAAGAAGCAATGAAAGCCCTCCCAGGGCGAGGAACAACCATAAGAAATCGCGACGCGTGCGCGATGAAATAAGCGTCAGCAATAATGGGCCACTCACTTCAATAGCAGTGGCTATGCCGATCGGAAGACGCGAGAACGCGTGATAGATGAATAAATTCATTAATCCCAGAGATAGGCCATATCCGACTACCCAGAACATCGAATAAGATGTGGCATTTATCGATACGGATTGCTTCCAAGGGCGCATAACAGACAATAGAATAACTGCCGATATCCCCACTCTAAGTGCCGTAACGCCGTCCGGACCAATCAAGGGAAAGATGGTTTTACTCAGACTCGCCCCGAGTGCAGAGCACACTAATGCACATAACATCGCCGCGAGTGCAGGTACATCGGCACGCGCGTTAACGGAATCCCCCACATTCAGCATAGCAGACTCCAGTAAAAAGGCGGGTCTCGTGCTTTGGTCTTAATAGATTTTTGGCACTGACGAGTTATCGATGACAGTGTTCATCAATTTTGCATCGCGGACGACATCTGTGAACTGGAATTCTCAGACAATCGCCCGCCTTTTGAAGCAATTACCGAATGTGCTGGAGGAAATTCGATAGCCGCTCACTCGGTGGGTTTGCTAGCAATTCCTGGGGTTTGCCGTCGTGCTGAATCTTTCCCTGATCCATGAACAAGAGGCGACTGCCAACATCGCGTGCAAAACCGATTTCATGTGTCACGATGACCATCGTCATTCCGTCGCTGGCAAGTTGTCTCATCACCTGCAGAACTTCATGTCGAAGCTCCGGATCTAACGCTGATGTCGGCTCATCGAAAAGCATAAGCTTCGGCTTTACCGCAAGCGATCGGGCAATAGCCACGCGTTGTTGCTGGCCTCCTGACAGCTGACTGGGATAATGATGCGCACGTTCTGCCAAACCGACTTTTGCAAGCAAATCTTTCGCTATGACTTCCGCGTCTTTTCTACTCGCATTCCGAACCTTGAGCGGCCCAAACATCACATTTTCCAGGGCGGTCAAATGGGGAAACAGATTAAACTGCTGGAACACCATACCCGCTTCAAGACGAATTTGCCTTATCTGTTTGCTAGTGCCTTTTGCACTGATGCCGTCAACAATCAGATCGCCACTTTGTATCGTCTCCAATACATTTATGCAGCGCAAGAGCGTAGACTTACCCGAACCGGACGGCCCAATCAGGAAAACAATCTCACCTGGATCAATTTTCAGATCAACTGACTTCAGAACATCTACAGGACCAAAGCTTTTAACAACTTTTCGGAATTCTACGATACTCATGACAAATGTATCCGCTTTTCCAATAATCTGAAGCCGATTGCCATGATGCTAATCATCAAGAGATAGATAATCGCGACGGCCGTCCATATCTCAACAGCACGATAATTCTCAGTCATGATTTCTTGTCCAGTACGTGTCAGTTCTGCTACGCCGATCACGATAAGGAGGGACGTATCCTTCACGCCGATTATGAACTGATTTCCCAGTGCCGGAACCATTCTGCGAAATGCCACTGGCCCGACGATATTCAAGAGCACCTTATGAAGTGGCAATCCCATAGCGAGACCCGCCTCTTGAAGCCCTTTAGGAACAGCAAGGAAACCACCACGAACAATCTCAGCAATATAGGCAGATGAGTTGACTGTTAACGCGATCACACCTGCCGTCAAAGCAGTTAGTTTCACGCCTAAGAGCATGGGCAGCGCGAAGTAAATGAACATTATTTGTACGACCATCGGCGTACCACGAATAAGTCCAATGTAAATCTGAGCGACTAGAGATATATATTTTGGCGCATAGGTTCGGATCACACCGATGATCGTTCCCAGCACCATACCTGCGATGAGGGAGACGGCGGCAACCATTACAGTTGACGCCGCTCCACGGAGCAATGCAGGTAAAGCATCGATGATTGCCGACCACTCGAAAGTCATCGTAGCTCCCTTATTTTACTACGTTATGTACAGATTCGACTTTAGTTTTGGGGAAGGCTGCCGAACCACTTTTTATAGATTTCATCGTAGCGACCATCTGCCTTGATTTTTTTCAAAGCTTCATTGGTTGGGGCGACGAGATCGCTACCCTTCGGGAAAGCAATACCAACTGGAATCCCGTCGCCGACTGGTTTGTCCAACAGCTTCACCTCGTCGCCACCCTCAGTCTTCGCGTAATAGGCAAGATAGGGATAATCGTACACGACTGCTTCTGCGCGACCCGCTCGTAGTTCCATCACCATATTCGAAAATTGCGGGAATAGAGTCACTTGTGCGGTGGGAACGTTTTCCTTCAGCCATGCCGTCGATGCCGCTCCCGTCACAGAGGCAACTTTCTTACCCGCAAGGTCACCGCCAGATTTAATCGTCGCATCATCGCTATCGATGAGAACACCGAGTGCACTGGTGAAGTAAACATCTGAGAAATCAACGACCTTCTTCCGGGCATCCGTCATAAAAATACTGGAAATAGCCAAGTCGATGTTGGCAGTCTGAAGGGCTGGGATCAACGCCCCGAAATCCATGGGATTTACCGTATACTTGAATCCAACCTCCTTAGCGATTTCTGCAAGCAGGTCTTGATCGAACCCAATATACTTTCCATCCTGAGCAAAATCGAAGGGTTTGGCTTCGATATCGGTACCAACAACAAGCGTCTTCTCTTGAGCATATGACGCCTGTGCAAAAGCAACTGTAGTCGCGACTAGCGCGGCCAAAAACATTCTTCTTTTCATTGACGCTCTCCCCTTTGGAGTAATTGGGATCGACCTGCCATGGTCGTGCCAAACTAGGCACCCCGCCGTAAACAAATGGATACAATCACAACATTTCGCATAAATCAATATCTGATTGTATATAATCTAGACAGGATAAATGGTTGAATGCTTGCACATGTCCGGTGGGGCCATTGTCTCAGCTACGCGAGCATGGGCCACGTATCAGAGAGACGATAACCACCAGGGAACGGATCGGTGGGGTCGAGAAAATGTTGCATCGTACCCGTAATCCACGCTCTGCCGGAAATCGTTGGCACAATAGCTGCGTAGTTACCCACCACGGTTTCCGTTGCGATTGAACAATGAAATTCGGTATCGATTATTGACTTGCCGACAAACTTGTCACCGACCTTCATCTGACCACGAGCGTGCAACAACGCCATACGAGCCGAGCATCCCGTCCCCGTTGGCGAGCGATCGAGCTTTCCAGGATTGCAAACCACCGTATTCTTGCCGGTCAGAACGCCGCTCTCTTTGCAGACGGGATTCGTAAATTGACAGAAAGAGATATGATCCCACGCGTTAGTCGGGTGTTTAAAGCCAAGCTGTTCGTTGGCAGCACGAATTATCTTCATCGCCATCTCGGCGATATCGCGCGCCTCATCCGGGACTATCTCGAAGCCCAGCGACTTCGCGTCAACGACTACAAAACTGTCCCCTCCCCAAGCTGTATCCACTGTCAGCGTTCCAGCGCCTGACACCTCGAGGGCAACATCAAGCTTGTCAGCAAAAGAAGGTATATTCTTTACGGTGATCTTCTCGGCCTTGCCTTCTCGGCAATGAGCTGTAACTTGGACTAATCCTGCCGGGGCTTCAATTACGAACTGGGTGATGGGTTCCTGCATCGGAATTATACCCGTGTCGAGCAGCACTGTCGCCACGCAGATTGAGTTAGAACCAGACATTGGCGGGGTGTCGTTGGGTTCCATTATTATCCAGCCAATGTCGGCATCAGGATGGACGGGAGGTACCAACAGGTTCACATGACGGAAAATACCACCACGTGGTTCATTCAGAACGAAGTTGCGCAGAGTCTGATCGGTAGCAACAAACCGTGACTGTTCCCAGATCGTCTTTCCAGGGGGCGTAGGAACGCCCCCAACGATCACATCACCAACCTCGCCTTCGGCGTGGCAACCGACAATATGCATTACTTTGGTGCTACGCATATTCTCATCTCCTTGTGAGTTTCGTCGGACTTTCGCACACACATGTCATTCAGACTCTCTTCTCCGTGATCATTTTAGTCCGCAGATAAGCTTCCAGCCCCTCAACACCGCTTTCAGCGCCATAGCCGGATTCATTTACTCCGCCAAAAGGCGTCTCTGCTTCATGAACGGAGGTGTGATTGAGACCGACTACACCTGCTTCCAACTCTTCGCCGACTGCTGAGGCAATTGCGTGATTTGTCGTAAACAGGTAAGCCGCCAACCCGAATGGAAGTGAATTGGCTCGCGCTATTACTTCGTCGACCGCCTTAAACGGTGCGAACTGAGCCAGAGGCCCGAAAGGCTCCTCGACCATAACTCTGGCATCATCTGGCACGTCGCGTAAAACGGTAGGGGCATAGAAATAGCCAGGGCCATCAAGCCTCTCACCACCGATAGCAATGGATGCACCTTTGTTAACCGCATCGCTGACAAACTCGTCCATCATGTCGAGGCGACGTGCGGTAATCAAAGGACCCATCTGAGTACCCTGTTGCAATCCGTTGCCTACAACTATCTGGCGCGTGCGTTCAATAAACCCACTGATAAACTGCTCATACACATTTTCATGAACGTAAAATCTCGTAGGAGACGTACAAACTTGGCCCGCATTGCGGAATTTAGCCGCCACGAGTACATCGAGAGCTTTTTCGATTTTTGCGTCATCAAAAACAAGTACCGGAGCATGACCACCCAGTTCCATGGTGCAACGTTTTAGACTGTCAGCCGCCAAACGCTGCAAAAGCTTACCCACCGGAGTAGAGCCAGTCAGAGAAACTTTCCGGGGAATCGGGGAGGCGATCAGGTGTTCGGAGATTGGAGCCGCAGGTCCGAATACTATGTTCAGAACGCCCGCAGGTACGCCTGCATCAACAAAGCAGCGACCAATTGCTACCGCAGTGCCTGGTGTTTCGTCGCTTGGTTTTACAATGATGCTACATCCAGCTGCCAGTGCTCCCGCAATTTTCAAAGTCACGTTTCCTGCCGGGAAATTCCATGCCGCGAAGCCCAGCGCAGGACCTACAGGCTCTTTGACAACCAACTGCCTCACATCACGTGAGCGAGCTGGCACAATGCGTCCATACGCGCGCTTACCTTCTTCGGCATACCACCGAACGGCATCTGCGCAGAATTGAAGTTCACCCTTGGCCTCGACCAATGACTTGCCATTTTCCATGGTCAACGTGCGAGCGATGCTATCTAGACGTTGCTCGATAAGATCGGCCGCCCTGCTCAATATCTGCCAACGATGATCTGCAGTGGTGTGTTTCCAATTCCTGAAAGCAATTCCAGCAGCGGATAGAGCCCGATCCAGATCTCCCGACGAAGCACGCGGAACAGCCGCTATTTCGCTGTTTTCTGCAGGATTGAACAGAGGACCCGTCGCCCCATCTTCAGCTGGTACCCATTCGCCATCAATGAGCATCTCAAGTTTTTCAGTGTACATGGCAATCCTCGGTGTCGGAGTTTGTGCAATCGCTCTTTTGTCGTTGTATAAACGATTACTATATTGTATGCAATTCTTGATTATCGCATAAACTAACACCTAGGTAGGTTCAAGTCGTCATGGCTAATCAGATTGATCAGGCGGATATCGCCATTATTGGCGCGGGCAATGTCGGGATCGCAGTCGCCTATTATCTTTCAAGGAAACACGGCTTCAAGAACGTCGTGCTTGTCGATTCACGTGATCCCATGAGCCTCACCTCTGCTCAATCGGGTGAAAACTACCGAAATTGGTGGCCTCACCCAATTATGACGCAGTTCACGAACGACGGGATCAGGCTGCTTGAGGAAATCGCCACTGAAACCGATAATCGGATTAATATGACGAGGCGTGGCTATGCATTGGTCACGCGAAACTATAAGCCTGACAATCTTATAGAAGACTTGTATCGCGGCTATGGTACAGAAGCCGAAGGATTAATACGTTTTCACGAAGGTGCTGGCGACCACCCGAGTTATCGCCCGGCCACCACTGCCGACTGGAGAGATGCTCCAGACGGAGTTGATGTACTTTGTGATAAGTCGCATATCCAACACCTCTTTCCAGCTTACGAACCCGACATTGCAACAGTGCTTCATGTCCGTCGCGGCGGTTCAATTAGCGGGCAGCAACTTGGCCAGTTCATGCTCGAATTCATTAAGGAAAATGGTGGTCGTCTGGTCCGTGGTGAAGTCACAGGCATCGAGCGCGGCAGTCAATTTGACCTAGCGATCAAAACCGAAAGCGGGGTTTCCACGCTGAAGGCAGATCGCATCGTGAACGCAGCTGGACCATTTATAGAAGATATTTCAAAACTGCTTGGTGAAGAGCTGAACGTTTCATGCATTTATCAGCAGAAGATCGCCTTTGAGGATCACTTGGGCATTGTGCCACGGAATCTCCCGTTTACTATTGACCTCGACGGACAAAAGATCGCCTGGACAGATGAAGAACGCGAGATTCTTGCAGAAGATCCAGCGACAGCCCATCTAATTGGCGACATGCCTGGCGCAATTCACTGCCGTCCGGACGGTGCCGAAAATGGTAAGTGGATCAAGCTGGGTTGGGCGATTAATCATGCGCATTCTGATCCACATGGGGCTGAGCCGATAGACCAACATTTTCCTGACATTCTTCTTCGGGCTGCAAGCCGTCTCCAGCCTGGCTTGTCAAACTACGTTGGACACCTACCTCGAAATTCGCACCACTATGGCGGCTATTATACCACCACACGTGAAAACTGGCCTTTGATCGGCCCTATGCTTAATACTCCCGGCGCATTTATCGCAGGTGCTCTATCAGGTTTTGGAACTATGGCATCGTGCATTTCGGGCTTGATATGCGCTGATCAGGTGGCGGGTGCGCCAACCGTCGAATATGCTTCCAAACTGTCGCCATCACGTTACCAAGATAAAGAAATCATGACGGAGCTCGAAGCTCTCAACAATGGTGGACATCTCTAATGGAACTTCCAGCCAGGCTTGGATTTGTCGGCACAGGAGCGATTACGGAGGCTATAATTCGTGGTCTCCTTAAATCGGACTTGGAGATCGACAGTATCGTCGTTTCCCCCCGCAATGAGGAAATAGCCAAGAACCTGGCTGCAATTTCGCAGACCGTGCGGATTGCGATCAGCAATCAGGACGTCGTTGATACAGCAGATTTAATCGTGCTCGCGGTAAGACCGCAAATTGCTCGCGAAGTGATCTCTGCGATTTCATTTCCAACGAACGCAAAAATCATCAGTTTAATAGCGACAATGACTTCGGAAGTAATTCAGAGTTTGGTGGGCAATGCAGCCGAAGTCGTACGCGCTATTCCATTACCTGCTGTAGCTGAAGGCACGGGCGTAACCGCTGTTTTTCCTGAAAGCCGCTATGCAAGTGCCCTATTCTCACCCTTGGGGAATGTCGTTAACGCGGATTCGCTTGCCGAGTTTAATATATATGCCGCTGTTAGTGGATTAATGGGCACGTATTTCGGAATGCTTGATGAGATACAAACTTGGATGGTCGAGTGTGGTGCCTCCGAGACCAGTTCTCGACAATATCTCGCAACGCTGCTCTCGGGACTGTCGCGTAAGGTCTGTGCTGATGAATATTCATTATTCGCTTTGCGCTGCTCTCACACCACTCCAAACGGCCTTAACGAACTTGCCTGGAGCGAATTCAAACATCTAGGCGGCGATAGCGCCATTCGCGGTGCTTTGGATACGGTGTTGGAACGTATTGAACAAACATTAGCTTAACACCAGAATTAATGTATCCGTTGTGTTGTAATTTTATACAATCCTGATATATCTAATACAAATATTCAGGCAGCACAATGGTGTTTGTATTATCGAATGCAACCATTAGCGAACATCTAAGGAGATAGCGTTGAAGACCGACATCGTGGTAATCGGAGGCGGAGCGATAGGTGCAGCAGTTGCCTATTACATCAGAACAATGGACTCTAGCGTCTCCGTGACTGTCGTCGAACGTGACCCGACCTACAGCCTAGCTTCAACTCCCCGTGCCTCAGGTGGTGTCCGTCGTCTATTTTCTCTTCCGGAGAATATTGCCCTTTCGAACTATAGCATCCCGTTTTTCGACCGCTTTGCGGAGACTATGGAAGTTGATGGTGTTCCAGCAGATATCGGGCTGAAAAAGAATGGCTATCTCTTCATCGTACCGCCGACCAGCCGCGATATGCTGAAAGAGAACTATGACACTGAACTGAGCATGGGTTGTAATGTCGTTTGGCTGGAACCCGATGAACTTAAGCATAAGTTTCCGTCGATGAATGTATCTGATCTCGGGGCTGCTGTTTATTCACCGGACGATGGTTGGCTCGACCCCCATAGTGTCCTGATGGGTTTCAGAAAAAAAGCGCGAGCGCTTGGTGCGACATTTGTCTCAGACGAAGTCGTCTCGATGAACCGAGACGCTAACACCGTCCAAAGTGTTACATTGAAGTCTGGTGATATTATCGATGCAGATCATTTCGTTAACGCAGCCGGGGCGTGGGCAAAAGAGATTTGTGCCATGCTCGGGTTCAATGCGCCAATCGAACCACTGCGTCGCTTTGAACACTATTTTGAATCTCAAGACCCTATTGAACCGCTACCATATCTTAAAGACCCCGAGCGATTGGCATTCCGGCCAGAAGGTAAAGGATATTCTGGCGGTGTACCGACGCTGGCTGAACCTCGTGGCTACAATTTTGAAGAAGATCACGACTATTTCGACAATGTCGTGTGGCCCGCTCTAGCTCATCGGTTCCCGCAGTTCGAGCGAACCAAATGCAAGAACACACTGCCTGGCCTTTACGATCAGAATGACTTTGACGGCAACGTTATTATCGGACCGGGTGCTGATGGTTTGACCAACTTCCACATGCTCGCTGGTTTCTCCGGCCATGGCCTGATGCACGCACCCGGTTGTGGATTGGCGATGGCAGAGCTTTTGTTAAAAGGGCGTTATGAGACCATCGATCTTACACGCTTTGGTTGGCAGCGCTTATTAGACAATCAACCGTTGCCAGAACGAGGCATCATTTAATTAATGCGGTGGCGGCTTTCCAGTCGCCACCAGCCTATCCAATGCGCATAGCTGCCCGCAATGACTTCTGAGTAGCTTCAATATGTCGTTCCAGAAGTGACACAGCTTGTTCTGTTGCTTCCTGACGGCACAATTCTAATAACGTTGTATGATCCTTTTGAGGCTTTGCCTTACCGGTTGCCGTTGAGACCTTGCGACGCGTGAAACGGTTAACGTGTCCGTAATTATCCTCAATCATCGCAAGCAATTTCGGCTTTCCGCAAGGCAGATACAGCGTCCAGTGGAATTGCCAGTTCATTTCTCCCCATTGTTCAGGGCTCACTGTCTCCTCATATTGATCGAGGATCTGCTGTGCTTTCTCAAAATCTTCGATGGCCATATTGGGGATGGCGAGCTTAAGCGCGCGGCACTCGAGAGCTATACGAATATCCAACATTTCGAGTACATCATCAATTGACAGACCTTTGACGACCGCGCCTCTATTTGCGTAGAGTTCGACCAGCCCCTCTCCTTCCAGCTGGCGAAGTGCTTCCCGGACTGGAATTCGGGATGTTCCGAACTGGACGGCAATCTCATCCTGCCTCAATTGTTGCCCTTCACCGAAATCGCCTGCCAAGATTGCTTCTCTTAGCCCATCCCGGACCACGTCTGCGGCCGACTTGCGTATTTCTGCTATTCTTTCGGTCATTTCGAATCTTCCTTGTCCATGACTTTTATTAAATCAGAATTCGTTTGTATAAAATTGTCAACGTCAAGGATTTAACTTGCATCTGTGCAATGCAAACACATTAGCCACCGACGTTGCGGATGGCAGGGTTTCGCGCCCTTGCAATATCCATAGATTTCATATTGTATACATTTTTGTAATATCGTATTCTTTATGATCTAATCGCATTCATTTCGTATACAACAATAAGGGGAATTGAATGAATTATCTCAAAATCTGCTCAGTGGCGTTTGTTCTGTGCACATCAGGGGTTACTTATGCAAAAGCGGAGTGCGGTGACGTATCCATAGCTGCCATGTCATGGCAGTCGGCCGATGCCCTGGCAAATGTCGACGCTCTTATCCTTGAAAAAGGCTTTGGCTGCACAGCAAGCGTCATCCTTGGCGACACTATCCCCACAATCACATCGATGGTTGAAAAGGAACAGCCAGATATCCTGTCTGAAGCTACAATTACGTTGTTGCCCGACGTAGCGAAACGTGGCCTGGAGGAAGGACGCGTAAAATCACTGGGCCATCCCATACCGGAGGGCACAGTCGAGGGTTGGCATATTCCCAAATATCTTGCAGATGCCCACCCGGATATCAAAACAGTGGCAGATGCTCTCCGCCATCCAGAATTATTTCCAGCACCCGAAGATCCTTCGAAAGGTGCCATTCTGAGTGGCCCCCAAAGCTGGGGTAGTACCGTAGTCGCAGCGCAGCTATTCAAAGCATTCGAAGCCGAAAAGAAAGGCTTTATCAACGTCGATGCAGGTTCCGCAGCTGGGCTAGACGGCGCAATAAGTAAGGCGTATGAGCGCAAAGAAGGATTTCTCACTTACTACTGGTCTCCAACTTCTCTTATGGGGAAATATCCTATGGTCCGCCTTGAAGGAGGAGTTCCCCGCGATGAAGAGGAGTGGGCGAGATGCACAACAGTTGCATCATGCGGCGATCCAAAACCCAATTATTGGGTTGCTGGCCCTGTAGATACCCTAGTGTCATCCAGATTTGAGAAACGTCCAGGTATCGCTCCTGTTATTGAGTATCTCACAAAACGCTCCTGGACTTCTGCCACAGTCAGTGAACTAATGGTCTGGATGACCGATAATCAGGCAACAGGCGAAGATGGTGCACGGCATTTCCTTGAAACACGCCCAGATCTTTGGCGCAAATGGGTACCGCAGGATATAGCAGAAAAAATAGTGGCTGATCTTTAACCGCTTCAGAGAATAGAAAGTGAGCTCATCACTTTCTATTCTCAATATTATTTTATCTTAGTTCTCCCGTGCACAATCGAAAATCCCGATCAACTCCGAGTGGTGTCTTTTTGTAAAATCCTCGACAGCACGGAGATGGTTTTCATCGTAGAAATGCTCTTCATGCGTCAGGTTAATTGTTCCAAGCGTTCGACCGTCGCGAACGATTGGGACGTTAATCTGGGAGCCGCCGCCCAGACTTTCTGTTAGAGCATGATCAGAAAATGCCCAACGCAGACCTTCTTTGTCCTTGGCCAAATAGTTGTGCTGCCTTTGGAGAACCAATGTTCCCCAAGGCGTCGTTTGCATTTTCTTACGACCACCAACAGGGAAATGTTCAGGTAGGTTCGAATATATCCGAGTTAACTCATCGCCATCAACGGCGAGAAGAGTCAAGAGAATAAATGGAACTTCTTTCTGCACGTTCTCAACCAAATGCTTCATGGAATTGTTCATTCTGGATCTCCCATTGTGTCCTGTATCCACGCGAACTTAAACATTACGAATGATCTCCCCACCTTTGATGATTGTTTTGATGTTCTCCGGATTCTGCAAAAGGCCGATTTCATCCAACGGGTTTTTCTCGTACACGAGAACATCTGCCTTGTAGCCTGGCTTCACTTGACCCAACGTCGAGCTACAGTTCAGTAATTGGGCTCCAATCAAGGTGGCCGACTGGAGCAACTCCAAAGGAGGAATAACTTCTGCCCTGATCTGAAACTCGTTGAGTTGATATTTGTGCATAAAGTTACCTACCAGATCGCTGCCATAAGCCATCGGTATACCTTGACTTCTTGCTAGTTCGATCGAATTGAGTCCTGCTCCCAGCAACACATTTATCTTATCGACAGTCGTTTTACTCATACCCGCCTCGAGGCCGTATTTCGATGCGGTGTGATATGCAACCAAGGTTGGAACCATGAAAGCAGCCTTTTCTTTCATTAGTTTCGCCGTCGGCTGGTCGATAAAATTACAATGTTCGATAGAGCGTACGCCGAGCCTGACGGAACGCTCGATTTGGCGAGAAGTGTAAGCATGTACCGCCGTGTAGATATTTGCCATCAGGGCTTCTTCCACGATCGCACTAATTTCCTCTTCGGAAAACTGATCAGAATCAAGACGATCTGTCGGGGATGATGCACCACCTCCTCCCATAAACTTTATGTGGTGCGCACCTCTTCTGATCTCGTCTCGAGCCGCTTTGCGAACTTCATCGATACCATTCGCAATCATGCCCAAGCCAGGCTGGGAATATCCATTATCGAAAGCGTCTCGCCCCGGTACACGCATATCCCCGTGACCACCAGATTGGGATAATGCCTTTCCGCCAAAGAATAGTCTCGGACCCACGATCAAGCCATCTTCGATAGCTTTGTGCAGGCCGAAGTCGGCGCCACCTACATCACGAACCGTTGTAAACCCGCGAAGCAACATTCCTTTCATTATGGTCGCGGCTTGAAGGGCTGTATATGTTGGAGAGGATTGCGACAGTTCCAAAAATGTCGGAGCAAATGCCGTGACGTGAACGTGACAATCGATCAGGCCCGGTATGACGGTTTGGCCTTTAAGGTCGATGACCCTTCCCTTACCTCGGGATGGCTTTGAGTTGTCTATTTCAACTATCTCGTCATTTTCTATCACGATGTAGCTATCCGCGCTTACATCGCCGTTCACAACGTCCAGAACATTAGCGTTCTCTAATATAATATAACTCACTGCTAGACTTCCTCTTTTCGGACCTATCGTTGAAAAATCGTGATCGGGACTGATCGTTTTAGTGAGATTAGGGTCTCTGCGCTCTCGGCTCAGTGCTGGCATTCCCCAACGCCAATTGCTCGATATCCTCTAATGACCTGTTCTTGGTCGGTATTCCCAAAATTAGAACCGAAAGACCGCCGATGAACAGAATGACGGTTGTCATTCCGAAAACCCCGGCAAACCCACCAAGAGGATAAACATAACCAACAAGAACAGGAGCGGCGATTCCACCGATCCGGCCCACTGCAGATGCTGTTCCAACACCTGTAGCTCGGAAGCGTGTGGGAAAGACTTCCGGTGTGTAGGCATACTCACCCGCTGCTACGCCATTGATGAAGAAGGAAAGAGCCATACTCGCGAGTATGACTTGTGTGTCCGTCTGGGCAAAAGCCAACGACAAGGCAGCAACCGATGCCAAAGCCATATAGCTCACGATCAGGTAGGGCCTGCCGATCTTTTCACAGAGCCATGCGGCGGTGAAATAGCCAGGAATCTGTGCCGCATATATGAGGATAGAGAACGAAAAACTCTGTGTAAGGGTCATTCCCCGATCAACAAGCAAACTCGGAATCCAAGTCATGAATGCGTAGACAGAAAAAGTCACAGAGAGCCACAGAAGCCAAGTCATGATAGTGATCCGACGCATGGAACGGCTCCAGAGCGCACGGAAGTTTTCTGAAAACGAAGCTTGTGAGGGCTCCACGGTATTTTTGGCGGGCTCCGGTTCAGGCAAATGAATATTGTTGCGTCGGAACTCGGCTTCGATATCTGCAATAACCGCCTCGGCCTCTCGTTGGTGACCCCGGCTTTCAAGCCATCGGGGGGATTCCCTCAATGCTCGTCGCCACCAGAGAACAAAAATTACAGGCAAGGCGGTGATGATTAACGCGTAGCGCCACCCTTCCTCAAAGTTTGGCACTACCGCGTAACCAATCAGGGCCGAGATCACGAAACCGAAGGAGAAAAAAGCAGCAAGAGAGGCTGTGAACATGCCTCGCCGTTTCGCTCCAACGAATTCAGAAAGGAATGGCGCGATAATTGCCGCCTCAGCGCCCATGCCAAATCCACCGAAAACACGAAGTGCCAGAAAATGGTGCCAATCGTTGACGAAAGCACTCACGAACGATGCGAAGCAGAATAAGACGAGCGCCCACATCATGACGCTCCGCCGTCCATATCGGTCGCCAACCGCACCAGCAATCAATGCGCCGCCCAAGAAACCTACATAGGTTCCGCTAGCTAACATACCTGTTTGGACGCTTGTAAGAGCCCACTCTTGACGAAGAGATGGCAGCAGAAACGCGATAATTCCGGCGTCAATCGCTTCAAACATGTAACCGAGGCCGCCCATTAACAAAAGCTTGTAATGGAAACCTCCAAACGGAAGGCGTTCCAATCGTTGAGCAATATTTGACATCAACCCCTCTTAGGTTGCTGAAGATCGTTAGACACAGCTATCCCTCTCCGGATTTCGTCCAGATTAAATGCAGTCCAAGTCGATCTATTTGTTTCGTTTCTTTAATGCAGGTCTTATGAATAACCGAGCTGCACATAAGGCAGCGGAGTCCTCCAATCATTTAACCGCAGGCATAATTGCATACAATTATGCAGAATGGTATAGAAATCCACATGATTGCAGAAAATATTGCAGACGGTACATTCAGATCTTCAGTCGAAGATTGGCTTAGGGCTCTGGAAAATAAGAATAATTTATCAGACGCCAGCCATCAGGTGCTACAGACGATCATCGCCGATCCGAAGTTTGCATCATATGCTGCAGCGAAAGATATTGCAGAACGGGCTCGGCTCAACGGTGCATCTGTTATCAGAACTGCACAAGCCCTGGGATACGCGGGCTGGCCCGCTCTTCGACAGGAAATACGCTCCAGATATATTGCCACACTCTCTGCTGTCGAGCTCAGCAGCGTACACGAAAACCAGGCTGCTTCTGCTGACCCGGTAGGGTATTCGCTGACCTGTCAAATCACTGAGCTCACGAATCTACGAAGGAGCTTTGACCGACGAGAGATTAGAAAACTTGCAGATTCATTTGCGTCAGCGAAGCGCCGATTGATAATCGCCTCAGGAAGTTATGCCGCATTGGGGAAAATTTTGGCCCATCATGCGACACTCGCGGGCTATCGTAGCGAGTTGGCGGATGACGCCGTAGCGATATCCAATGCAATTGGTGACCTTACTAGTGACGACATCGTAGTCGCCGTGGGATTCTGGCGGATATATAAGTCAACCATCACCGCGCTTAAGGAAGCGAAGGCACGACATTCGACTACAGCTCTGATTACTGATGTCTCCCAGCCTCATCTCCGAAACTTGGCCGATTACTATCTTATCGTGCCATCAGAAGGGACGTCTTTTTTTGTTTCTCTGGTGCCTGCGATGGCTATGATCGAATGTCTGTGCCTTGAGTTAGCGAGAATTGACAATAAAAAAACTTCTGAATCCCTTGAGTCATTTGAAAAGCAATGGAAGTCTTTCGACCACCTATTTTCCGGCGAGGGTGAATTGGGATGACAGATTAACAGATCCTGTGACCATTCTCGGGATAGAAACCTGAAAGTCAGGTTTCCCCCGAACGTTCGACTGAGCAACTCAAATGTGTCCTGCGCAACCAGCACGCGACAGAACTCGGATCGAACGTGCGTAAATGCGGTTACGATTCGTCCTTATCGAGAGGGCCGCCCGCTGCCAAACGCTCTGAAGCCAGAGCTTCCTCTTTTTCTCCGAGAAACAAAATCTGAAAGCGCTTTCTGCCTATTTGAATAGTTCGCGGACTGTTCTTTTCTGCTTCCGACAAAAGCTGTTCGAGATTGTCTTTCACAGAATCCATGCTCCAAATCTTATCCGTCATAGAATCTCCAGCGACGACCAACAGCGGCCAGCTTTTCAGCGGTCGCTAATATATTCCCTATTTTTTATTTACGGATTCCCTGCAATTAAACCTTATTTTATCCGTTCATAAACAAACGACGCGAGCACAATATGAAAGCTCCTGAGCGAATTCTCCTAGACACTTGCGTCGTCAGTCAGTTCACTTACAGATATCCGTCCCCTGATCTTATCACCTGGATAAGAAAATTTCCGGAAAAATCTTTAGCAATCTCGGTGGCCACCGTGTTCGAGATTCAAAAAGGCATCGAACACCTAAGGGCATGCAAGTCTGACCGGGCTTCACAGTTGGAGAGTTGGCTCGAAGATATCCTCGCAAGCGATATCGACTGCTTGTTGCAGGATGTCTGTATTTCCAGGCTATTGGCCAAAATGGTCGCCGTGCCAAAGCTCAAACACCTTTGGATACCTGATCGATCCGCGAAGAAGCCAAAACTCGGTCAGGATTTGCTGATTGCGGCCACCGCAATCCGTTATCGTCTCCCGTTGGCCACCACGAATTCACAAGACTTTCTGTTAATTCATGAACATTTCCGACTGCCAGGCATCTTTAACCCATCAACCATGTCATGGTGCATCCCTGAAAATTCGACCAATGATGATAAGAATTATCACCGCACAAAACCGGTTGACACGGGATGAATGTTCTGCTTATGTTCTATATATGAAGCACGCGATCACCCCTTCCCCGAAGCTACCATCACGCCCCTCAGAGCGCGGTGGTAGCCGCGTGCTTCGAATACGTTTCATCTGATTGCTGAACCAGTTGTTCATTGACGGCCGAGATATTTGCCGTCGCGTTCAGAGGAACCCTCTTCCATGTTCCAATCTATTACCGACCGTGTTCTCGCGGACGTCAGACTTAACGCATCTGCTTATAAGTTCCCACCGTCGCAGGTTCTGAAGTGCAATGGCGAACCGATTTTCCGTTCGCAACAAGCGCGTAATCTGGCGTGCCTTTTTGATCTGTCTCCTGACGTAATTTGCTGGACTTGTTTGCCCCTGCTCGTACAATTTGGAGACGGTTGTCATACTCCGGACTTCGCCGTTCAGCGGCCCGACGGGGATTTTCTGGTTGATGTCCAAACCCCACCGGAATGGGTGGTTAAGGCTGCTGAGTCTGATGGCTGGCTTTACGATTGCACCACTTACAGGCTCGATGACAATCATGCACTTATTGCGAACACAGTAGACTTGTTGCCATATGCGCACTATTCCATGGTGTCGCTTGCTGACCGTTTGAGAGTGCTGTCTGCCCTTGACGATGTCGGGCCGCTTGCCCTGAAGCATTGCGTTCAACTCATTCGAAATTCAAGCGAACCAATGGCGGCAATCACGGCACTTTATTTCTCCGGTGAGATTAAGTTCGATCTCTCTGAGAGGATAAACCCGGACACCCGCGTTTCCCGAAACTAATTCATTCTCAAAATTTAACACGACACAAATCGGCGTTCTAGCGCCTGGTAACGAGGAGTCTTACCCATGAATAGCCAGCAATATTTGAACGACATGATCAGCAAACTCCACCAACTGATCGATGATCTGAAGATGCTCCGAGATGGCAAACAGCCAGCACCTGAAATTCTTGATGACAGTCCCGCTTTATACGATTGGAGTCAGACTACTCGACCTGCGGCGTGCCTGGAAGGATTCGTTCAAGAGCATCCGAGGCTTGGTCGCAACAAGCTCATCATCACCAGCGATCTCTACTATCTACACCCCGAATTGCAATTCGCGCGCACCCTTTCCAGGTTCTATAGGCTCGGCAATCCAGCCAGGTTCGGGCGGCAGCATTAAATCCATGAGGGCAACGTCGATGAAACTCATCCGAATATCGGATCGCTACTGGCGGCCACCCCTTCCCCTACTTCCACCCAGTGTGAGTAAACAGAATGACGTATTTTCAACGAACACAAGACGGTTTGGCCTTGGAGCTGGCTCGGGCACACATCACTAGGCAAATTCGAAATCACGGCCTTCATCAATTTCTAGCAGGGCGAGTGTGCACTCTTGCTATCATTATCGATCACCAAGAAGATCTGGAATTCTACGAAAGAGCGCTTACTGAGATCAAACACTACTGTGCAGGCCCGCGCTCCCAAAAAATCATCACTATCGACGAAAAGCAGGCGCAACGCCAAAAACGGTTAAAGCGACCAACCGAGGAATTTTCGTGGGCAAGGCAAACCGTCTTCTTGACGCATAATGAGTTATCATTGCCTGAACACGTATCGGCAACAGTAGACTACGTTGTTACAGTTAAAACCGACGTATCGCTGTGCGAAGCTGTGACCCGGGATCTCAACCATGCTCGTATTGAGTTGTCGAAAATCGATGAGCTTCATACCGTTTCCCTGTGCCGCATCGCGTCATTTATCACTCAAAATTGGACTGAGACGGAGATCAGAAAGAAACTCCATCAATTCACTTGCGTCACAAAAATTTCTCAAGAATCCCGAGCAACAGATATTAATTTGGATAACCTAGTTGGATATGGATCGGCTGCTATCTGGGGTAAGCTTTTAGCCAGTGATCTTCACCTTTATCGTACCCGTCAGCTACCTTGGGCAGATATTGACCGGGGAATTCTTCTTAGTGGTCCGCCAGGTGTGGGAAAAACAATGTTTGCACGTGCACTGGCCAACACGTGTAATCTTCCGTTGTACCCGCATTCACTTGCCCGTTGGCAATCGCAAGGCAGTCTGGATGATCTGCTGAAAGCTATGCGGTCTGCTTTCGAAGAAGCCAGCAAAAACGCTCCAGCAATTCTTTTTCTAGACGAGATCGATAGCTTCGGCAATCGAGCTAATCTGTCGGGACATAATGCCAATTATGGGCGGCAAGTAATCAATTCACTGCTCGAACAATTAGATGGCGTCGGCAACAGAGAAGGTGTCTTCGTTATTGCAGCCACAAATATGCCAGAGTTAATTGATCCTGCAATCACTCGCGCCGGACGCATCGAACATCATGTGTCGATCACACTACCCGAACCAGCTGAACGTGAAGGAATTCTTCGATTTCATCTTGGTCGTGACCTCGAAGGCGAGGACATCTCTGACGTGGCGGAAAGTTTGACCGAGGCATCTGGAGCAGATATCGCAAAGTTTGTGCGTCAGGCTCGACATATCGCGCGACTGGAAAAGCGGCCTTTGGCGCTGTCCGATTTACTGAGATTAAAGCCAGCTACTACGCCCATTCAGCCCGACGACATCTACCGAATTGCTGTACATGAGGCGGGACATACCGTCGTCGCCCACGCCCTTTCTGATAGCCTCGGCATGATGCCGGTTTCGGTGATGATCAATCGCGAAGTCCAACGCGGAACTGCTCGTCTGGGCGGTGTCAGAATGCGTGATACAGAGCCCAAGATTGTCAAATTGCGAGAAAATTACGAAGCAGAGATTTGCAGCTATCTAGGAGGCCTGGCGGCTGAACATGTCATTCTTGGAACTCATTCGGACGGTGGCGGAGGAGCAACAGGGTCAGATCTTTCTAAGGCGACCGAAATCGCAATCAGAATGGAAGTTTCGTTCGGACTGGGTGAAAATCTGTCTTTTTGGGGACCCCACGAAGAGTGTGGAACTGCTTTGCTATTGAGACATCCGCAACTGCGAGCCGCTGTCGATAAGACTCTTCGATCTTGCTTCTCTAAGGCATCGGAAATCATTGAAGAAAAAACAAGTGCCATTCTGCTCATCGTGGACCAGTTGGAAAGAAACGGAGAGGTCGATGAGAAGGCCATTCTGGAATCTTTAAATCACCCTATTGATGTTCGTGGGGAAAATGCTGGCTCAGTTACCAACCTGAAAGCCGGATAATAGATCTGGTGCTCATAGGGACTAGCAAAAAAAGAGGGCCGACGGAAAACCGTGGCCCTTTAAGTTTTGAAGGTCTTGAAACCTCCAGAGGGGAACAGCTGCGTCGCGCAATGGGAGGAGGCGCGAACCGCAGCTGGATGCGTTATGCCTAATTCCTATTCAGTTTGCACTTTTTTATTGCGCAAACCAGCTATGCGCATTTCGAATAGCCGTTTTCATTTCCCACTTTTGCAGAACCGATTATCATTGCAGAATAACTATCATTCCAGCGGCTGATTTGACGCTTAACGCTGAGCCAACGTTAACATCGAGGAGCGTGATAATTACTGATCGCGTTGGCCAGCGACTGCCACTTTAAGGCCCTCGGGCAGGTGCACATCAAACCACGAGATCATGTTTCGAATATTTTCACTTGCAGGATTCGAAGCCTCCGCGCCAATCAGTTCAGCACTCGCTTGAGCCATGGCAACGACAATGCGAGCGGTCTCCGGCACGTAATGCAAGTCATCCCCGGCGTCATGGCGCGCATTTATTATTTGATAGCGAATATTTTCCGGATAAGCGCACGCGCTCGTCAGGAAATCTTGAAGACTGACTTTTTGTCCGTTGATATCAACCGTAGCGTCTTTGTCGAGTGATGGATAACCCGTCGCTTCAATACGCTCGCAAGCTTCAATCGCCGCATTCATCATGCTTCTGATCTGGTTCCAATCGGTACGCATGCGAACTCCCTCTTGATTGCGCGGATACTACGCATTTCACAATAACATGACTTCGTTGTCGATGTCAGAATTGAGGCCCCGAAGCGGTCGGGCCGGTGTCGGTGATCGCGTATGCAATAGCAGTCATGGGACTAAACCGTTATCTATGATCATTTCCGACACTCATAACGGTCGAAACGACGCCGTTTCAGTTTAGCCGAAAGCGGACATTCGGGTCAGCGTCGACGATATCGGCATCGCGCCATAAAAGGAGCCGTTCCTTACACCGCCGTTTTCGAGAGAGCCGAAAAGAATAAATGAAGGCAACCGATTTATGGTTTATATCCGTCGAAGATATTGATCGGAGGCGGGATGGGTATAAGTGCAGGGTTACGGCAATTTGCTATGCGTCGCGTCATTCAAATGGCGTTAGTGAAACGAGGCGGGCCGAAAATACCCACCTCTGGTGACGAGGCTCGAGAGAACGACATTTATCTGCTCTACCTGCTCGACAGCGCGGGCGTGGCAAGATTCCTCGTATACGACCTCGTGGGTGATCAGGTGCACGGGAAGTGGTCGCTCGATGGCCAAAATTTCACTGAGAAACGATCCCTCGAGATTAGCGAACTGGCCGAATTTCAACCATGGATCCAGCACTACTATCGAGGCTGGACCTTTTACACTATCGGCCTCCCGAAGTTCCTCCTCTACCGTTGGACCTGTCGGCCCTGGATACAGGTAACATACGACCGATACATGCAGTCACGTTTCAATAAGCGCGAGTTGCCTCGTCAGGATCGAATGAAGGTGTTGCGCTACATCCTTGCAGAGACGGTCAAGGATCGAGCCTTCCAGACGCATCCCACCAGCTTACTGACCCACTTCTATACAGTTCGATGGGTCCATCGGTCTGATAAAGAAGAACTGATGACCTACTACACGCTCCTTCTTGGCTCGATGAAAGAGGCGCAAGATCTCGAAGAGACGCAGCATCATGGTTACAAGCTGAGGCCGCAGGCGCTGAACACAATTACAAGCTTCGACCTCGAAGAACAGCGTCACACAGACAACCAAAATACGCAAAACCGGATTTTCTGGCTGACCGTAGTTCTGATTGTCGTCGGTATAGTGCAAGCCGGAGCGGTGGCTTACGATACGTGGTGGAAGTCACCGGATACATTCACAGGGACCATCGGCGGACAAGCAATCGATCTGATACAGAAGTGAGCGGACGAGAACACAGATTTGTGAAATCAAAGGCGTTTAGGGGCCATGAAAGTTCTGAAGCCGCACCGGACTGATATCGAGATAGCCGCCTTTCGGTTCCCCACGCCATTGCCGCTATTTTAACTCGATGTCGCCCGAGGTAGCAGAAACCGACCTCTCGATGGGCGCTTGCCTGTTCAACCCTCCCTTCGAAAAGCTGTCTTCGGTAAACGGGTCGAGGCTGGTCGCTAGGAAAGCGATCCTGCGACGCAGCTAGGAGTGAATTGCGCTGAGACATTTTGGGGGACACGGCGAGTCCTGCGGCAATGCAGAACCTTTTCGGCCCATAAAATTGGTAGGCCCCTTGAGACTAGTTCGGACCTTTGCAAAGGATCCCAAAAAAGCTTGCCTTTTCATCGTAGAGGCCAAGGTCAAGGTTGTTGTAGTACCACCGGCGTTTCGGTTTCTTAGGGACGTTGTCCGCAGGATAGAGGCTGCGAACGTATTCCGGATCATCGAGCATGGGATCGACCTTACGGAGTATCCTGGCATGTGCCTGTGCCGCTCGAACAACGGCCACGGGGTGGCTCGACATGGTTATTCCCAAATTATTAAAGCCGCCGACGGACAACTGACCCGATAACGTGTTCGCCGCTTGCCGAGCGTCGTAGATTGACCAGAGACGCATCCTTTCCGACGTCATAGTGCCATCGTCTTTCCTTTCGAAAGCGTCGTGATCGAACAGCCCTATGATCTCAAATGTGTCACGCGTGACCGACGCGAACAGAACTTCATTCGTTCTGGCTGCATGGCCTTTGGCTTCCCTCGTCAGCCCGAGATGGAAATGGTGAAGTCCCATGACGTTGAGCAGAAAATCCTTGTCCGCCCAGCTTTCTTCCGGGCCTCTGCTCTCGGCAGTGGGTGTGTATCCTTCCTTGATCGCTCCAAGTGACAAGTATGGTGTAAGGTCTTCGCCATCCTCAACCGCCTTGATAAAGGCATCAAGGTTTGCTGTCAGTCCTAACATCCTCGGATCGCTTGCAAGCCTTTCGCGTCCGCTGACCGTTCGCCGCGCCTGTCTGACATGCCGCAGCCGCCAAGCGATAAAGGTAATTAGCAGATCAGTCAGGTGCTTCCCCCAAAGTGTAGTGCGCGTGGCCTTGTCATTAGGGAAGCACGGGATCGACTTGATAAGACTTTCTCGAAAAACTTTGATACGGGGGCGGGCTTCAAAGGGTTTAGCCATAGAATGATCCGTCAAAAAGTGATTGCTCGGTTAGATGGATGTTCTAAGACTTGGTACCAAGGAATCTGAATGGTATCAAAGGCAGCTATCGCTTTCGGCTTCCTCAGAGCGGAAAAACCGCTTTCCACCAAGTCGAGCCTTTGCATGATGAATCGTTGACGTGGCAGGAGCGACCCCTTTCTCTTCGTTTAAATCGTTGCAATGCCTCGCTGGAACCTATTATTAGATTCACAGTAGGGTGCGAGAAGGTCCACAATCGATGGAAGAGTTGGTCGAGATCACAGCTAAATATCAGCCTGCCTATATCGAGCGCTGCTTCAGCTCAATAGCCGGATTGCATGAGTTTTCCGTCACTTTTTATCAGGATATCGGCGACCTTTACGACGCGCTGACGCGGTTGAAGAATGCGGATCGGAACCCGACTGGCTTCTCGATTGAGGACGCGCCCATTCTCGGCCTGCTCGTGCGCATATCGAAGCTAGTCAAGGAAGTGGTGAAGTACTACGAGCGCGATAATGCCGAGATCATCGGTGTTCTCGAACGGCCTATGATTGAGGCTTCGATCATCGCAACCTATCTGATGCTCAATGGCCCCGATGCCATCACCGACTATCGGAAATGCTCCTACAAAGACCGCCTTCGTATTTTGCGTGATTTGGAAAACGGATCGCCATTCTTCGATACGAGAGCGGGTAAACGTCTTTTAGCCGCCGTACGCGAAAAAATGCGGTTCGAGGGCCTGACGAAAGACGACTTCGCGGCGCAAAAAAAGAACGGGTGGAAGCTACAGGGTAAAAATTTTCGGACAATATTCGCCGAGATCGAACATAATGACCTGTATGCTTCAACCTACGGTATGATGTCGGAATCGATCCACGGTTCGTGGAATGAATCGATGGACTGGGGCTTGGTCCGCAATGACGACGGTACCTTTTCGGCATTCACTGACTACCATCCGGCGGACATCCGCTTCATGGCCCCAGTCCTAAATTTCACGATCCGTCCGTTTCGGATGTGGCTGGAGCGGATCGATGCCTACGATGATAATATCAAGGGGACGATGGACTGGGTCGAGCGCGTAAACACGCGCCTCTTTCGCACATTCGACGGTCTTTACGCCGGGGAGTATGACCCCAAACGAGGATAAGAGCGCGCCTAGCCGTCGCCGGCATCGTTCACGTGAACGTCCGCTATCGCGCGCTCGCTGCCCGCAAGCTGTCCTTCCGTTTCCCACTCCTTCTCAGACATTGCATGTATGACCGCTTCCAAGGGCATCGAAATGCAACGCAAATGTCTGGAATGAAGGCGAAAGCCGACGTTCGTAAACATCTGCGTTCGGAAGCGGTTTTCTGCCAAATTGCGAAGCCATCCGACACTGGTATTCTCATTGAAGGTCGAACTCCCCTCATCCAGGATAAGGAAAGCAGAACGGTCATAGAGCGTTAAGCAGGCCGCCACCTTGCGCATTTCGGTTACTGCCTTTTAGACTTGATTCTCAATGATAAGAAAACTTGCGACTATTCCTGTGAGGAGGACATAATTGGAAGCAGTGAAACGACTTAATGAAATCCAATATATTGCATCGGTTGCGAGATTGTTTATCGAACAGGTTTGGAATCAGTGGCATCAGTCGCGAGGTCATACCGTGCCTGATCCCGCGTCACGATTTACTTGTGGTAGAACCAGCTTGTTTCTCCGGGATGCGCTGAGACACGAGGGACATCCTGCTGAATGGATGAGCGGAACGCCGTATGCCGGGGGTAGCGGTGGACCAGATACAGCTTGTGGCTTCTACTCCGGTACACGATGGGAAGGCCACGCCTGGGTTATTTCTGGAAAGACTATAGTTAATATCACGGCCGACCAATTTGGCTACGACCCCGTCGTCATAACCACAATATCCGACGCACGCTATGTTGGCTCTACAGATTTGGCTGATCTCGCGGCGATCAAGGCACGTCGTGAGGCCGTAGATGCACTCTGGCCCGACTGGCTCGTATTCCGCTCTGAACTGCCCCCCATTTCGACCGGACAGTCGGCATAAGCAGAAAGGCTCAAGCACAGGCTTGAGGACAGGCTTATGTCTAACGAGTATCGACACGTTGAATTGCTGACGGGTGATGTTCGCCGCAGGCGGTGGACAACCGAGCAAAAGCTGACGATCATTGAACAGAGTTTTGAACCAGGCGAGACGGTATCGTCTACCGCTCGCCGCCATGGCGTTGCGCCCAATCTGCTTTACCGGTGGCGCAGGCTCTTGAGCGAGGGAGGTGCTGCAGCCGTGGATTCAGACGAGCCGGTTGTCGGCAATTCGGAAATGAAGAAATTGGAAGATCGCGTCCGCGAGCTGGAGCGCATGCTCGGCCGCAAGACGATGGAGGTCGAAATCCTCCGCGAAGCCCTTTCCAAAGCGGACTCAAAAAAACGGATATCGCGGCCGATCTTGTTGCCGAAGGACGGTTCCCGATGAAGGCTGTCGCCGAAACTTTGGGCGTCTCCCGTTCCAACCTCATCGAGCGGTTGAAAGGCAGATCAAAGCCGCGCGGGTCCTATCATAAGGCCGAGGATGCGGAGCTCCTGCCCGTCATTCGCAGGAAATTATCCGATTGGCATAAAAGCCGGGAAGCGGAGAAAGGGAAAATAAGCCCTCACGAGATATGACGCGCGCTATGTCCGAAAAATATATGATCAGTTGACGCCGTAGCTCGGGATCAGGCTTTGCACCCGGCTTGAACTCAGGAATTATTTCCCCCTATGCTCGCATGATAGTCAAAGGAAATCCGATTCACTCTAGAAGATCGTGCGCAATTCATTACGTTAACAGCGCCTTGAAAAGACTGACCATGCGCCAAAGGAGGAAGCGATAAAAGCCCTGTCTATTGTCCGCCCTAGCGGACAGCGTATTGCATCAGGTGAGAAAACACTCGAAGTTCGCCGCTGGAGTCCGAATTTAACGCCATTCGAAGATTTGCTGATCGTCGAGAACGGGCGCTTTCTTCGTCAGGAACATGATGAAGATTACGACGGCATTCCTGTTGCAATTGTTAAGGTGAAAGCTGTTCGTCCGTTTACGCCTTCAGATATGGGAGCGGCTTGTGCTTCTTATTTTGAAGAAGGATGGTTGGCATGGGAACTGGCCAGTATGCGCCCAGTCCAGGCAACCGAGCGCGTTCTCGCAGCGCGTGGTATTTACAATGTTGATTGGCAGCCACCAGACAATTCTTAACAGTTACAACGTGTTAGTTCCCTTTGAAGGGATAGAAAGCAACTACAGACGAAAATGTTGGCTCGACGATATAGCCGCATTATGAAGACCCAACCTTCGGCAAAAACGAACGCTTAAAGGGTGATTGAAAGCCATGGCCATCTAGCCTGGTAGTCTGCACATTTGCTGAGAAATTGATCCATTTGAAGGTTATTGGGATTAATGCGCAGAGTGCCAGTGCGCATGTCGTCGAACCCATCCGGAGCATAGACTCCACCACTCTCAATGCCGATCCCAAACCGAGTGCAGGCGATCAGGTAGCGATCAATCCCGTCTTCAACTCGCGTGAGTGGCGGACAAGGGGAACCGAATTTCTGCTGATACCAGAGATGAACACGAGCTTGGTTCCTGATTTCAACTTTATCTGCAAGATCGCCCAGCAATTCTCTAGCTTTTTGAATCTGAGCGTCTTCTGCTTCCCACGAGAGATCGTCGGCATCAAAGTAGAAAAGATCATAATCTTTGATGGCCCAATTTGGTTCATTGCCACTAATGAGGTTCCATACTGTTTGAAATAAGCAACCCGCAGTCAGAGTAGCCTGAGGCAATTTCATTATGGGAAGAACTTCCAAAAGCCAACGGTTTGTCTCGTTTCTCTTTATCTGTTCGACAAACTGTTGTTCAGAAAATGACATGATTTCATGGTCTCCACGTTCGTGCAATGTTCTGAAGGACGGGCTATCGAAGTGGTTACGAGGCGTCCCCGGCTCTATACTCTGACGCGCTACCATGACTATGATAACCGTTTGGATTTCGCTCGGATGCAATCAGGTCAAGGCCAATTCATCCGTGGACGAAAAATGTTGTCTGACGTCTCCAGACGGACCACCACCACTGCGTCATTCAGTCAGTTCCTGGCCAACCATCATCATTCCCGAACCGACGACGAAAAGCTCGGGCAAGACGCTCCGATGTTGGATCAGAAGTTAAAAGACCGAAAAGACCAAAGTCCCGCTTCAAGACTTGCTCTAAATCTGAACGAGATGCACTTATGTACGGTACGCAAGTTACACCTTCTGTTATCCGACCGAGATTGATTAATCTTGTGGTCAAGTAAGAGTATTCTGCCAAGTCCATGATCATGGTATCCAGAATATTGTGGCGACGTTTTTCACCCCTCTTACCAAGTCTGGATTCGAACACCTGTGATTTAATTATTAATTGCTGAAAGCTCTCAAACGTTTGTTTATCCAGGTAGGGCGCTGCATTCATGATTACCGTCAATGCATCTGTGGGCGGCTCAGGTCGTTTGTCCGGTTGCTGCTGAAGCCAGCTCGTATAGCATTCACTGAGGTAGTATTGGATAGCAACAAGGGCATGTGGAACTGGTATTAGAGCAACTTTGGTTTGCTGCTGAATTCGACGCTGAGCATGCTTCCGTTGATCGTTAATTTGTATCCAAAGCAGCCCACCACCAATTAAACCCGCCACTAATGCTAGAACACCACCAATCAACGATTGCCAATTGTAGAAGAAAGTAGCTACCGGGCCCCTTTCCACTATACACTGAGAAAGTAAAAAGCGAGCTATGTCGTTGTTACAAATAAGCTCTTGAAAGGGCCTCGCCATTTCTCATCCATTACTCATTAGAACATCTCCGGCCACAAAGCCCAACTGCATGTCATCATCGTGCAACTATAGTGATCGCGATTGCCCAGCGCTGAAATCCAAAAACCACAAATGCTAATGGCAAAAATAGAGCTGATTACCCGGCACCTCTGCCTTGATTCCAAAACTCTGAAGTTGAAACCGATGGTAATCCGGCAGACGCGTCTTTGAAATATCGCAACTCGCCCCATAGCTGTTTATCACCAATGATATAGAAGCGGCGCTTTGATCGGGTGATTGCAACATTGAGGATATTTGGCTTAGAAGCAGCCCATCGTGCTGCGCCAATGTGATCAGCATCCACGCCTAACACCATTACTACCGTATCTTCTTCCTTCCCTTGAAAAGTATGGACAGTTCCGATACGCGACTTCAGCCAATCCTCTATTTTCGCAGGCCTGCTAATTCCCATATGCCCCCATGTTGCCGGGTTTGCGAGTTCGTGGTTGAGTGCCGCTTTGACTTCCTTAAATGGCGAAATCAGATAGAGATCAGGCAACTTGCCCGCTTGTTTATAGCAGTTAACGACTATCGCAGATGCAAATCGAACCTGTTCAGGAACCGTCTGTTTGCCCGAAACCTTTCCGCCTAAATCGATCCAGCAATTCGGCGTCAGAATTGGAGCCTTTTCCTGCCCGGGATGCGGGTTAGGCAGACCATGAACCATCTTGCCATTATATGCGATTTTGTTCGCGATGGAGAACATCGGATCGAGACAGCGCCGATGCACGCGCAATGGGCTACCAACCCAGATATCCTTCTCGTCTGATTTTAGAAGCTCGCCAAAAATGTTTGCCGTGTCTGAAAGCACTTGCACCGAAGTACTCGCCGGAGAATAGAAGCCATCACGCGTATGTACTGACAAATCGCACAGACCCTTAATGAGCGGTTTAGCAAGAGTTAGAACCGGTTCAATCTGCAATGGATCGCCGATAACAAGCGCACGTTTTGCACGGAACATTGCGCCAACTGCTGCTTGAGGAACAGCCTGCCCTGCTTCATCGATCAGAACCCAGCCGAGACTCTCCTCGCCCAGTCCGCGAAACTGTCGTGCAAACGACGCAAAAGTGGTCGAAACCACTGGAACGATCATGAAGAAATTCTGCCAAAGCGCACGATAGTGACTGGCATCTTCCAACTGCTTGCCGTCCAGCAAAGCAGCAATTGCCCGCATCGTCTCATGATATCGGAGACGCTTGGACCGGGAAACCACTGCCAGCCATGCTTCGTGCAACTTCATTGCGGCCCTAAATAAATCCGAACGGAGGCTGTTGAATGTTTTATCGTGCCAAAGTCCGCGACGCTGGATATCCGGCTTATCTATATCGCCCGGCTCATTCAGATCAATCACACCTGGATATTGCTGCTGGAAAGCGATCAGACGAACGTCCCGCGCTTCCAGATCACACCTGGCAGATGCCAACTCTGCTTCAAGCGAGTTCAGGGTCTGCTGGACTTCATCCCGTTCTGGCTCGAGATCAGCGGATAACTGCTGTTTTAGTCGAGCAATCTCGTAGCGAAGATTAATCTGTGCATCAGCGTTCTCCCGAGTGAGCGAATCATATTCCCGTTTGCGACCGCGACGAAACAAAGCCTCAAGAAATGACGGACGCAAACGGTCGATCTGCATCTGAACTTCTCTCAACTCAGATAACTCGTCTTCCTTTGCTGATAGCGATGCTCTTACTTCTGATATGAACTGTTCTTGCTTATAGAAATCCGTTTTCGCAGACAGCGCCAGACGTGAAATTTCTTCGATACGGACTTCCAGTCGACCTTCCATTGCGTCCTGATGCAACTGAGCAAAGGCTTGTAGTTCCTGTTGTCGCCGCAGGACCTGTTGTTCAATTGTCAAAAATGCCGATTGCGCTTCGGTGAAGTTCTTACGCCCATCCGCTTCTTCTTGTAGTCTGCGCCATTGCCACAATGTGCGTGGTCTATCCTTTCCCGACCAAGTCGGGCGAACATCATCAGAAAGATCCCTACCCAAAACCCTTTCGCGAAATATCATACGGTTTTTTGATTTTCCGAGAGCACATGCGATGAACCCCCAGGGCATGTCCTTCTCATCAAGCGCTTTGAAACGTGTCTTGCCCTGTTTATCAGTCCATTCAGCCGCCAACTTATGTGCTACGGGCTGCAAATATCGAAAAGGTTCGCCATCTGACGGGAAAATCGACTCCGCCTTTGGCAGGTCTTTCGAGATATTCTCAACCGCCGCATTGTTCGAAGACGCTACGACCATCTCGTAGCCTGTCAGATCAGGATGAAGATTGCCCACATCGTAGTTCTCGTCACCGATGGTGATTTGAGTGCGCGATACAAAGGCTTCCTCAGGGCGTTTGAGACTCGCCAATACACGCGCCCGCCGAACTATATTTTCAGCAATCACGTCCCGTAAGAGAGTGGTCTTCCCTGTTCCTGGAGGGCCATTGACAGAAAAAACACCGCCGTTTTCTAATCGCTTAAAAGCAGCATTGATCGAAAATTGCTGCATCAAACTCATGGAATGGGAAGGATCTGTCGGCCACCGTCCCAGATTCACCTGGTCCGGCTGTAGCATTTGTATGATCTGCGACCTTCCTCTATCCGTATCAACATGAACCAGGGCTTCATGTGCCTTGGGCGTCAGATATTCTCGCAACGTGTTTGGAAGTTCCCCTTCTTCAGCTCGCTTCATCGCAAGCTCAAGATCAGTGAGATAAAAACTGTTCAGGATTCCGATTTCCGGAACGAGACTGTCACCATCATAATCGTCCTCTGGCGATTGATCGTTGTCGAGGCCGGGAAGACTGACTTCATCGTTACCGGTTGTGCAGTCAGCGAGAGTTTCGCTTGGCCCCGTACTTGTCGTTTCAGTCGCTTTGATGCCTTTAAATCTTATACGTACAAGAGCCAGCGGAAGTTCTCTGGAGGGCCAGTAATTGGCCCATTCGCAGAAAACATTCAATAATGGTTCTATATCGGATCCGCGAAGTGGAACCGGTTCATCGGCATTCTTCACGCCAAAATCAGCACGTCTGCGCATCTCAAAATTGAAAAGTTGTTCGGCGAGCCTGACTTTGCCGTTTTCAAAAGCTTGCGAGGTCAGGTCTGCCAGATTGCCATTTAAAGCGTGGCCAATTGCCCATGGAAGCGTAGAAATCTCCAGCGACTGAAGCTGCAACTCACCCGCAGAGCCCAATTTGATACGAGCAAAACACGTATTTGCCGCAACAGGGCTATCCGTCTCGGACCAGCTTTCATCCTCCCGTTCCTGCCGATCCAATGCTTCAAACTCGGTTTCTCCGCCGAGACGAGCAACTATTTTCTGGACATCGTCTTTATCGAAAGCGCCAAGATAAAGATCTCCCCCTGAAAACACGGTATTCTCGGGCACCGGGAGATCGGTCGGAGCAACTAGCTCATTCCGAGAAACATAAAATGCGGCCTGATTGGTCCCTAAATTTTCAGTGACACTGCTTAACGCGAACGGAATAAAAAACTCGGTTTTGTGCCAGCAATCCAAAATGTCATAAAATCTACGTGCATCTGGCGTCATCTTCTTTTGCGCATATCCATCGAATACATAGACCACTAAAGCGTTTGGCATTCGTAGCATATTCGCTTGGCTACGCCACGGAAGAATCCTTCTAGGACCTGGACCGGGTGTGCCTTTCATACAGATCAAAATTTTGTATTAAGCTCCGGTAGTATGAAATCCAACCATTAATACGGCTTAACAAATAATGACTCGCTGAGAATTCAGATTTATCGGAACTGCCCATCAAGTGTAGCACAACTCCACGATTGACTTACCAAATTCTGTCAACCATATGAAAGGTTGATAGACGACCATAGTAAGAATTAACAATATGAATGACATAAAAGTTCGCAGCATATAACTCTGCGCCATAATAATATCTGTCGTCTTTTTGTTTACGCTGTCTCGGTTTAACCGAGTTGCCAATAATAACTCCTTGGCTAAAGCAACATCCGGCGGCATAGAACTCTTCGCGGCCTTTACCATTTCAGGTGTATCTACCCTAGAATGCGTCGAAACCTGAAGCGCCTTGAATGACCAGTATGCTGCACCTAATAGATATATGACCGCAATAAGACACTCCGCAACAAGGATCAGTTGATATAAACTAAACTTGTCGCTGATCGGTTTATCGAAAAAAGAAGTGATCAAAGACGCGGCCATAGGCACGATTGCAGCGATCACAGCCATATAGATTGAAGCTTTTGTGTCTGCTCCACGTCTACGTTCTGTTTCCATCGCATAAAGCTGTCGCGCTTGTTCTAGAAAAACTTCCGGTTTTTTACCAAAGTTCGCTGAACGGATAGCATTACAATCGATAATTCTGCGTTGCTTCATCTCCTCCAATTGGACTAGTGAAAAAACGCCGGGCATTGGCCATATAAGTTCTCTGATGCGCTTGAATACTTTCATCGTGCCAACTCATCGACGATGGCGCTTGCAATTGGCAATCCCGTACGATTTTCGATCCAAGCCCATTGGCCGTTCGGGTTGCATTCAAGGAACCAGTAGTTTCCGTTCGGATCGAGAACCAAGTCAATCGCACCAAACTTCAAATTTAGAGCTTTGACCAAGCTCACGCATCGAGCTTCGATATGTTGAGGCAGAGAAACAATCTCATGACGAAGATCGGGATTGGAACCCGCCCGCCAATCTATGTAGCTTTCTTCACGAGCTTGCGAATGAATCGCTACAGCGAATACCTTGTCCACGACCACGGTTACTCGGACGTCAGTTCTTTTTGCGATCAACCGTTGAAAAATTATAGGAGAAACGGCAATGCTCTCTCGAGCGGCATCGTGCAGTGAAACGATCTCCGTAGTAAAAATCACCTTTCCGGTATTTTCGTCATCCAGAAGCGCTTGCTTAAGTGGCTTTCCGACGGTCGGCCCGGACCGGACAAAAGCTCTCGCCTCTTCGAAATTGTTTGTAATAACCGTCTCGGGAATCTTGAAACCGAGCCGCTTTGCGAGTGTTAACTGCAAAGGCTTATCTTCTGCTATGGCTATTTCTTGGGGATGGCTGAACCATCGATCGCCAATAAACAGATACAAAGACTTAAGTAGACTATTCCACTCTACCGATGCGTAGTGCCGTTTTGCGCTATCCGTAACATTCCCATCCACTTCGGGAATCCCAGGACGACGAAAATAAGCTGCTTTGACGTCCTCTGCACAGATCGTAGTTTCGGCAATTTTCAGCAAGAATTCGCCGACCAGAGGTTTGAAAACAAACTCTGACCTGGATAGATCTTCCGTGTTTAACCGGACGAATTTGCGACCCCGTTTCTTTAACTCGCGAACGATAAAATCAGAGGTAATGTCGCGTTTATTCGTGATGAGAATTACGGTCATACTACAATTCTAAATAAACCGGACGCCGCCGCTGTCTTCGTCATCACTCTCAAGTTGAGCGGCTGTTTTTGTCGTCAGTTCCAGAAGCCCAACAGCGCGGCAGTCGTCATCATCAGATTCGATGTTCGCTTCTGTTTTTGTTGACAGCTCCAAAAGAGGAGACGGCAACTCATCGTCTGCCTCGAGATTAACTCTTGTTTTTGTTGTAATTTCAAGCAGGTCCGTTTTGGCCTCAATAATCGGCATGTCACCAATTGAGGTATTCACTGCCCACATTTTCAGCTCACCCGAATAGTGGCCAGGAATAGTCTCGGAAGCTGTCCGAACTTTCGCATACCTAGTTAAAAAGGGCGAAATTTCCCTTATCATAATGGCCTCCCCGCCATGTTTTCCCTGTCTGCACCAATAACGAGAAAATCAGATTCTGACCAGAAAAATTTGAATTAACGCTCCTGGCTTGCGGATCCTTCTGTGTGATCGCTTAAATGTATGGAAGACGACAAACAGCGTTCTTAAAAGCCATATTTTTCCCAACCACAAGTGAACGAGTGTCGTTATCGTCACACAGGGCTCCCGCGACATGATTAGTGAACGATTATATAATCGTAGTAACCGAAGATTCTCATAGTCCCAGCTCACTACAACTACGATAGTTGTCCAACCGGCGCTGAAAGTCGATCGTATATCAAGAATCTTATTAAATTAAAATTGCTGCCTTAACTTGCGCCGGCAACGTAGAAATACGAATATATGAAAATTAACTATTGGATCATTATATAATGAAACGCGACCGCCCAAAAATATTATTCGGAGCCATGTTAAACTGTGAAGATCGTGGTGCATATTCAACAATGCGAATTCATCTTAAATACAACTCAACGGCAATACTGGAAGACGGCGATCCAACCCTGATCAAAAATTTTGCGCAACTACTGCTTCGTGTAATTTCCGCAATAGATGAAGAGCATGAAAAGGGTGCTGGCAGCCTCGGTAATCCCCCCGCCAAAT
>UEGR01000048.1 GCA_900465685.1 Hyphomicrobiales bacterium | reverse complement strand
CGTTGAAGGAGCTTGCGGACGCCCTCGGCAACGACCCCCAATTCGCGACCACCGTTGGTAACGCCTTGGGAGCGCGAGTTCGGGTCGATGCCTCACAAAGCTTTTCCCTCGCGCAGAAGGCGCAGGGCCGAGGGAACCTTGATGCTCTCGGAACGGTCGATAAGGGCAAGGCGAACGGTGTCGCCAGCCTCGACGGGGCCGGCAAGGTGCCAGCCACGCAGCTACCAGCTATGGATTATCTTCCGCTGACCGGTGGCAAGGTTATCGGCGAGACTGATATTCGGAGCGGCACCAACGCCGCTGGCGCGCATGTTCTCGGGCTTGGTTGGTCCAATAAGGGCTTCCCTCTCTGGAAATTCGTTATCGAAACAGATGGTTCCCTAGTTCTGGCTGGCTACAATTCGGATACGGGCGCTTGGATGAAGTCGCCGATCAAATTTATCAGAAACACGGGCGACCCTGCGGGCGTCAGGGTTGAGGGCGACGTTATCGCCAGTTCTTGGGTATATGCCGGCCAGGCGAACTTGCAGAACGACGGTAACATCTTCGGCTCTGTATGGGGTGGCAAGCTATCCGATTTCTTGCAAACCGCAAAGCTAGGTGCTTCCGCTTTTCCGCGTCGTTCGGACGGCCATCCTGTTCAATTCCAATGGAGCGGTCAAGGCGGGCAGCCTACGTGGGTTTGGGGTGGCACCGGGACAGAAGGGGACGCCGGTATTTACCGCGTCTGGAACCCCGCGAATTTCAGCGTGAACTACGCGAACAGTACGTGGAACTCGGAAAGATTACAGGGTTGGGACATTCCGAGCATCCAGAACGATGCTCAGGCTCGTGCGAACGGTAAGGCTCGGAAATGTGCCGGGTGGGATCAGTGGAATTTCACGTTCCATGATCAGCGGATGCAGAACAATACCGGCGAGAATATTTACTATACAGCCAAGATGACCGGCACATATGCCGACAGCGTTCAACTGCAAATCAGCCCGGACAATGGCACCTATTGGAC
>UEGR01000032.1 GCA_900465685.1 Hyphomicrobiales bacterium | reverse complement strand
TTGTCGCAGTAAAACGTGTCGTCGATTACAATGTTAAGATCCGTGTTAAGGGCGACGGATCAGGCGTTGAGCTTTCGAATGTGAAGATGTCGATGAATCCGTTCGACGAGATTGCGGTTGAAGAGGCGATCCGCCTGAAGGAAGCTGGCAAGGTCACGGAGATTGTGGTTGTATCGGTCGGCCCGGCACAGGCGCAGGAAACACTGCGCACCGCACTTGCCATGGGCGCGGACCGCGCCATTCTGGTCAAGACTGATGAGACAGTCGAGCCGCTCGGCGTCGCCAAGGTCTTGAAGGGCGTGGTCGATGCAGAAAAGCCAGACCTCGTCTTCCTCGGCAAGCAGGCCATTGACGACGATGCCAACCAGACCGGCCAGATGCTGTCGGCGCTTCTCAACTGGAGCCAGGCAACCTTTGCCTCGAAGGTGGAACTGGGCGACGGTTCGGCCAAGGTCACGCGCGAAGTGGATGGCGGTCTGCAGACCATCGATGTGAAGCTTCCGGCGATTGTCACGGTTGATCTTCGTTTGAACCAGCCGCGTTATGCATCGCTGCCGAATATCATGAAGGCGAAGAAGAAGCCGCTGGACGAGAAGTCGCCTGCCGATTTCGGTGCCGATATCACGGCGCGCCTGAAGGTCCTGAAGACCGAAGAACCGGGTGGCCGCAAGGCTGGCGTCAAGGTTGGCTCGGTTGGCGAGCTGGTCGAGAAGCTTAAAGCTGATGGCATCATCTAAGAAATCGGAAGGGACACGATAAATGGCTATTCTTCTTTTTGCCGAACATGACAATGCAACCCTTTCGGACCAGACGGCAAAGGCGCTGACGGCAGCCGCCCAGATCGGCGGCGATGTCGATATTCTGGTTGCAGGCAAGGGTGCAAAGGCAGCAGCCGATGCTGCCGCCAAGCTGAAAGGCGTGCGCAAGGTTCTGCTGGCTGAAAGCGATGCGCTGGAAAACCGTCTGGCTGAGCCGACGGCAGCACTCATCGTGGCACTCGCCGCCAATTACGACACGATCATCGCTCCGGCGACGACTTCGGCCAAGAACATCCTGCCGCGCGTTGCCGCACTTCTCGATGTGATGCAGTTGTCGGAAATCATGGAAGTCGTATCGGCAGACACGTTCAAGCGTCCGATCTATGCAGGCAATGCAATCCAGACGGTGCAGTCCACCGACGCCAAGAAGGTGATCACAGTGCGCACCGCCTCTTTCCAGGCCACCGGCGATGGCGGTTCGGCTGCAGTTGAAAGTGCAACCGTGCCTGCCGATCCGGCCCTGTCGAGCTTTGTTGGCAATGCGCTGTCGGCTTCGGACCGTCCGGAACTGACCTCGGCCAAGATCATCATCTCGGGCGGTCGTGCGCTTGGTTCGGCTGAAAAGTTCCAGGAAGTGATCCTGCCGGTTGCCGACAAGCTCGGTGCGGCGGTTGGCGCCAGCCGTGCAGCAGTCGATGCGGGCTATGCGCCGAATGACTGGCAGGTTGGCCAGACGGGCAAGGTTGTTGCACCAGAGCTTTATATCGCTGTCGGTATTTCCGGCGCGATCCAGCATCTGGCCGGCATGAAAGACAGCCGCGTCATCGTCGCCATCAACAAGGACGAAGAAGCGCCGATCTTCCAGGTTGCCGATTA
>UEGR01000002.1 GCA_900465685.1 Hyphomicrobiales bacterium | reverse complement strand
ACCCTGCATATGGACAAGGACGACGCCGCAGACGCGCGCAAGCTTTTGCCGGTTCTGGAACGCAAGGCCGGACGCGTTCTGGCCAACGGTTTCCCGACCGGCGTGGAAGTGGTCGATTCGATGGTTCATGGCGGCCCCTACCCGGCCAGCACGAATTTCGGTGCGACCAGCGTCGGAACCATGTCCATCCGTCGCTTCCTGCGTCCCGTCAGCTACCAGAACATCCCAGCCGATGTGCTGCCTGCTGATCTCGCGTAAATAAAGCTGCGGGTTAAACCAATGGCCCGCAGTCCTTCAGAAGGGGCTTGAACCGACTTGTTCCAATAAGCGCACCCTCCTGCTTTATGCGAAAAACAGTAGGTTTACTATGCCAGAAGAAACGGGAAAGTGGCCATTACCCGCAGCCAACCCCTATGTGATTGCAAGTTACGGCACCCTCTCGCCCTGAATGGATGTGAATAACTGCCCCCTGCCATTGGGAGATGTGCTGATTGCCAGTCAATATCCCACGCGGTCGAACATAGCCAACTTCGCGGCTTGTCTGTTCTAAAACAGTGATGGCTGACGCGAATAACACTCGTCATTTCGGTGCTCGAACCTCTGAACGAGTGGTCTACTTCACAATCCCACCACAAATCCTATTCCAATTATTACAAGGACCATGCCGGAAATCGCGGCATAGACGACGTCGCGCACTTGTGCAAATTGGATAAGCATAAGAGCGACGCGGGCGACGGGAAGCAGAATGAACATTACGACGCCGGCCTTTATCAAGTCGCCTCCATTGAGGACAGCTATAAACATACCCAATGGGCTCAGCCATGGGGAGATCAACCCGATCGCAATGATGAATGAAGCGAGCATCGTTCCATAATGTAGCAATCCTGCAATCGCATTTTCCATGCTCTCGGTTGAATTTCTGCGTTCTCTCATACTGTTAGTTCCGATCACATTCTGAGGAAGAGGTCGAAACCGGTCGTCGCCATTACAACAGCAAGCAGCACAAGCACCATTATGAAGAAGATGCGGAGTTTTTCGCTGGGCAAACCCACCAGCATCCGAGCACCCGCAATCGACCCAATGACTGAACCAAGCGCGACTGGACCAGCGATGGTTGTATCGATGTCGCCGCGCATGAAGTAAGCACCGGCGCTTGCGGCGGCAGTTACGCCGATCATAAAATTTGACGTCGCAGAGGACACCTTGAGCGGAAGCCGAAGTGCGGTATCCATTGCCGGAATTTTTAGAACACCACTGCCAATCCCCAGTAGCGCCGAAACCAGACCCGCCCCATACATCAGTGACAAGCCGAGCGGTACCGAACCGACATGATACGGCCTGAACGCGCCGCTTGCCTCATCCAAACCAGTCGAGTGTAAACGCAGCGCCGTCGCCCAGCTTTGAGAGGCAGGTGTGCTCATTTGAGGTGCTTCGCTTCGGCGCGCCAGCATTTGCTGCGCAGACACCGCGAGAATTGCTGCAAATAGCAAGTAGAGATAAGCGGTTGCAACAATCCCAATAAGGAAAACGCCGGTCAGAGCGCCCAGCGTTGTTGCTGTCTCAAGAACGATGGCCAAACGAATATTGGTCAGCCGCTTTTTCAGGAGCGGCGCCGCACTGCCGCAGGAACATGCGATCACCGACACGAGACTCGCAGCGATCGCCGCATGAATATCGATACCGAAAGCAAATGTAAGAACCGGCACAATAAAAATGCCGCTCGCCATACCCAGAACGCCACCAAGTGCGCTCGCACCGAAGGCCGCAACAAACAGCCAGAAAGCGCTGATCGCCCCAACATCGAATGTGCTTGTCACCGAGTCTGCCCCTGACGGCGCAACAAGCGCGTGCTGAATTTGATCAGATCTCCCCGATAATAGAGCTTCTCATAATCAATTGGCCTCGGCCCTTCACAATAAGACGTTCGCTCAATGAGGAATATCGGACTGGTGGGTGCAATCCCCAAGGCTTGAGCCACGCGATCATCGGCTATTGCGGCCTCAAGCTGATATTCCGCTTCAAAGAGCGGGAGGCCATACTTGTTTTCGAGCAAAGAGAAAATTGGCTCAGCCTCCAGATCGTTACTCACGATCTTCTCGCCAATATCCATGGGCAGATACGTTTCATCAAAAGACATGGCGATGCCATCAGCCAAACGCACGCGCTCGATGCGGTAGACCTGCGCGCCCTGCGGAAGATTCAAGTGTTTAGCGACCACGCCACTGGCGGGCACAAGCCGTTTATCCAGAAGCTTCGCAGTTGGATTGCGACCCAACGCAATCATGTCTTCCACAAAGCCGCTCAACTCGGTCAATTCCTGCCTGATTTTGGGCTCGGTAACGAAAGTGCCCTTTCCCCGTCTAATCTCAAGCAGTCCGCGCGCGACCAAATTTTCAACGGCTTTGCGAACGGTCGTCCGGCTGACACCGAACCTCTCCGTCAAATCATCTTCCGGCGGAAGTTGCGACCCAAAAGGCAATAGGGCTGACGCAATTTCCGAAGCCAACGTGGCCTCGACCTTAGCGTAAAGGGGAGCGGCACTGGTCTCTATCTTCATAAAGACATCATGATGTCATGATATCATATTGTCAATCTGATACCGACTGCGGGCGGATAACCGGAACGAGATGGGTACCCTCGAATTTGGCCATCGCGATCATCCACACGATACGAGTGACCCATTGGCCGCGAACCTTGAGATAGGTGTAGTCAACACGCCCGGAGCTAGCCGTATGTCGTTTTCGCAATTGTGCCTATGCGTCAATCTAAGGAGAGTAGCCAATAACCCATCGGTATAAGCCGAGCGATCAACGACTATGCCGCGCTCAGTCAGGATCTTCTGAAGCTCACGACAAGAGACGGATAGCGAATATAAAAGAGGGCTGCAGCAGGGATGACACCTTGGGAAAATGTGCGCCCTTGAATTCGACTGCCATCCGCTTCACGCCTTCCTCGACTATACAAAGCAAAGACGCATGCTTGGAAGAGGTGAAAAATTTGCAACAAATCCTGCATAAGTGCTTTCGAAAACACCTTCTAGTGTCCTGCTCGTCCGGCCATTGCCGTGCCCCGTGCGAATTGAACTTTTCATCCGTGAGCAGCTTTCCCGAGAAAGGTTGACGTGCGTTCCACGCGCGTCAAAGGGCTTTTACCTGAAGCTGCGTATTATGCGTGGATTTTCAACATTCGATAGAGCGTATGTTCCAATCAGCACGCTCTGACGACAAGCCTATCTCATCTTGGACACATGATGTACACCGCCTTATTGTTACATGAGCTATTGACCTATATCTTTGACGCCTAAATGAATTTTCGAGTATCAATCCGGAGAAATCACTATGGCAGACGAAACCATTGCAGCAGGAAACGAGACGCCAGTCGAGGTGCGAGCCGCCGAGCCTGTGGACATCAAGAAGAAAGCCCGTGCACCACGCAAGAAAGCTGAGCCTAAGCCCTTAAAGGCGGCTTCACCTGCAGCTAAAGCGACCAAAGCCGCAGCAAAAACAGCCCCCGTTGCAGCAGAGCCAGCCACCCGCACGGTCAAGAAGTATACTCCCGCGCAACGCGCTTCAATTCTTGCTTCCGTTGAAAAGACGACCAAAAGCGGCAAGACCACATTGAAAGCCGCGCTGCAGCAGTTGGAAGTCAGCGAACAGACTTATTACAACTGGAAGAATGCCGCTGGCAAAACAGCGCCGGTAGCAGCAAAGGCAAAAACGACAGTCGGGGCGAGCGACGATCTAAAAACTCTGATTACACTGGAAGCGGAAAACCTGAAGCTGCGCAAGGAACTCGCCACAAAACTACGCGCAGAAAATGCAGAATTGCGCAGATGTCTCAGCCAAGCTTGAGTCTAGTTGCAATCATAGTATCTGCAAAGCGCCATCAGAACAGGTGACTTCCTACACGCCGGTCACCTGTTCGTCTTTCATTGGAAGACTTCTCAAAAGAGAACGCAACGGAGCTCGAATTCTTTCAACACGGCCGTGAGCTATGATTAAATTCACATTTGACCTAGATTGACGGAGCCGCCCATGCTTTTAAACGACGCTCAAGCCCAAGCGCTTTACAAAGCGATACAAGTCCTGAATGAAGGTGGCGGCCAGCTACTTAACGCTTCCTTTGACGCATTTGCTCTCGGTGAGGCAATCATTGATGTTTGCACCCACACTGATGATCGCATCGAACTGCGATCTGCCGGCAATGTAACTGAAGTACACAACGACCTGTCCGCTTTCGCAGCTGCCTATCGTTTGCAAGCGCTGTGATTGCTAAAGCGAAGAATGACATTGTTTTTGATTTCAGTTTTCTATCTATGAAATTTCCTCCGAAACGCTGGGCTGAAACTTAACAGAAGACAATTGAATAAAGCGCTTAACCCATAGACCGGGTCATCGCCCAATGATGGACTTCTTTGCGATTTCCAAGGCCTTCCGTGCATTGTTCTCAGCGGTCTCTTCGGTCGGCGCAGCCGACTGGATTGTGAGCCTGTCTCCGGCTTCTACGACAAAAATATTCACCCCCTTGAGGCCACCTACATTCGGAAGGCGGATAAGTCGTCCAATTGCAGGGGACACATCGATCTTCTCAATCTTGAAACCGATTTTTTCGGAACTGACGTCCAACTCTTTGAGATAACCTTCGTCGGTTCTGTTTTCCTGTCCCTGCTCATCGACATGACGATCGATAGCGATCATCAAATGCTGGTCATCATCTGTTCCGCAGCAGGACATCCGAAAGTTGGTCGGTTCTTCTGCATGATGCGCGAAGGCATCGAAAATTGACCAGAACTCTTGCTTGATGGGCGTGAGCTCGTGGATTTTGAAACCGTCGGCCCGCACAGGGACATTAATTCCGACAAGTGCAATCGCGATGACGACCGCTATAAACGTTCTATTTTTCATTCAGGGCACCATTACATCAACTTAAGCGCGACCAGGTTGAATCTGGATCGCTGAGATGGAAAATTAGTCAAAACTTGCGTCATGATAGCGTTCGTGCAGCAAAATCTATTCAGTCACAGTGGCCCGGCGCAGGACAGTTCGACACGGACATCTTTACCGGCAATCAAATTCTGATCCGATGCGAGGATCAGTGTTCTATCGCCTTCTCGTGCAAGTGAAATGATGCCTTGCTGCAGTTTCTGGCGTATGCCATTGACGTCCACGCTGGCGGTGAAATTTACCAATGCAGACATGCATCCACACATTCCGATCGACCGGTGCAAATTAAACCTCGCGTCGAAGGATACAATGTTCGCCTGCCTCTTCACCTGCCCGGGCTTCAGATCGACGCAGGCCGATAGTCCGTTTTGCAAGTCAATTTCGACGACACCGCCGGAAGCTGCGGGTCCCGCGGAGATGGCGCAAAAGAGCGCAGCCGCGAATGATCTGATTAGCGGCCTTCTTCTCCCTGCAGAAATCCTGATGACTTCGTCTGTTTCAGGAAGCTTTTGACCCGAACCACTAATCATTTTTCTTGTTGATCCGTTCGTCGTTATCCTCATCTGTCTTTAACGGAGCGGTCTGCTGTTTCACGGTGCCGATCAAACGAGTTTCCCGCCCCGCATCTTTTTCTGATTTCGGTCCGTCGCCATCTGACAACGCACTTAAGAGTGCTCTGGTCTCATAATATCCACCATGTGCATCTCCTGTAACCAACACTGTTTTTCCTCCGTGGGACGCAGCATCCCTCAGCGCCTCAAGCCGATTGATTTCCATCATAAATGCCATGGCATCGGCATCTGTCAGTGTCGTATCCGCTCGAAAGGCCGCAAGGGCTCTCGCATTGCCTTCTGCGATAATGCTGCGACTGGCTGCGATTCCCCGCGCCGTAATTGACATCGCAGCAGCAGAAGCTTCCGCACTCTTTGTCCGCTTTATTTTCTCAGCCTCTCCATCATTGTGCGCCGCTTCCAATCTGCGTTGAGAAGCAAGCACTTCGTTGAAGGCTGAAATCATCTCCGGCGTTGGCCGCGGGTCATCAATCAACACGGCACGGATCTCATAACCATATGCATTGATAGCTTCGTCTAGAGATTCACGGACAGTGCGCGTGAATTCGTCGCGATCAGTATAAAGTTGGTCGAATGTTCTCGCCGCAGCGACCGCGCGCGCATCTGTTGCGACGTAGGATTCGATCTGCTCTTCGGGATTATGTAACTCGTAAAAGGCCGCCTCTACCGCGGAGGGAATAACCCGATATTGCAGGCTGATCGGCATGGTGACAAAGGCATTGTCTTTGGATTTGACGCCAAGCTGAAGAGATATCTGTTTCGTCTGCAAGGAAAACGGCGAGCGAGCGCGCTGAAATGGCCAAGGAAATTTGATCGACAAACCCGCTTTACGATAGCCAGTGTAACGGCCGAACGTTTCAAGAATTCTCACGTGCTGCTGCGGCGTCATGACAAAGAAACTCTTAAGCCAACGCAGTCCCAGATATATCGCCAGAATGGCAATAATAACTGAAACAAGCGTGGAAATAATGGAACTGGAAAATTCGAACCCAAGCAAATTAAGCATTCCAACCCTTCTTAATTTCGACTCTCACTATCTTCAGTTTGCTCACTGAAAGGCACAGTTCCTCATCGTTCAACACAGAACAACATAATTGGCAGCAATTGCTATTTTAGCCAAAGCTCTTTGACTGGCAAGTCGTTATGGTATGTGTGTCATCGACACCTGCTTAATGCGATAAATGACTTTAATGACTGCAGAAAGCTGATCATTCCTACAGAAATGGACGCCACAGGCTGCGACATATATTGGATTTGGACAATTATGCTGGCGGCACGGATAACAATATGGGCACGTCAAACTCTGTTCACATTCCCTCAATAGGACAGCAAACCACCAGAGCGCGGGGAATAGGAAGCATGAACGAAAAGTCGCAAATCAGATCGAACCCTGTCATTGCCACGGATAAGGATATTCGCAGAGCAACGGCAATCACCGATTTGCTCGTGCAGCCGCTCGGCGTTCTACCCGTCGCCGTTGGCGATCCCATTCGCCCGGTCGCAATCGGCTTTTTCCAGCGGGTTTCGCCTTTCCTCAGTCCAGGCGTAAGTGTAACTGCACTTCGTCGCGCTATCGGCGCTTATGTTCACTCGAAGCGCTATTATCTGGCGTGTAGCCGGCCAGATGCGATGCGTCATGACATTAACGGCGAGCCCATTGAGCCTGTGTCAGAGTCAGACCAGCTGAATGCTCAAAAATGCCTGCAAATCTTCCGAGAGCAAAAGGGCCAAACGCCAGCGCCCGCCATAGTCGCCTCCCCTGTTGCAGCTGCAGAAAATAAGCGAGATTTGATCCGAGCCTCCCTCCTCGGGAGATCGCGAAGCTGATTTCAGTTCGCAGCGCTTGAAAGGCAGCTGAAGCCATCAAAAGCGTCAGCCCTCTTCGAAAGACGGTCGCCCATGGCGATGTAGAGAGCGCTCATGCTTTTTCAGCCGTTACCGCACAGTTAAATTTTGTAAGCACGGCTTTCAATCAGAGTGTTGTTTACATTTTTATGCGCAGTATCGACGTATGAACGACAACTACCCTTCGTCAACGATCGATTGGACTGGCCAATCATCGTTCAAACGCCGACAACGCGTCCGGCTATTCGTCGCAGATGTTGTCATGTTAATAGCTTTTGTCGGGGTCACGATGCTCGTGTACAGCCTCCTCGCATCAAGCACATCGGACCGCGCCATCCTTCCGATAGACGCGTCTTCGAATAAAATGTTTGACTGATCCTAAAAAGGCCACTTCGCTCAGCCTGCTACAAGACACTGAATGACATGCCGCCCTGCCGATCAGTCTCCTCGACATCCAGGGATAAAAGATCATGAGCATCGGAAGGCTTCAGTTCCACCTTCCGGGCATCCATCGCCACAGCAATAGCCTGGCTATTCCCCCAGAGTTTTCCACGCCTAGTCGTATCCGGACCGTCGGCAGGCGCCGCAATACTAAATTCAATCTGGCCGGCATCAACGCCATCACATATCAAACTGCCCGATCCATTCAGGAATATGACACTCAAGGATGCTCCTCCTCACAAGAACTCATACTGGTCATATGGCCAGCGGGGGCTTGGTTCAATGATCAATCGATCGGGTTGCCGCCATACGAGGCAGTTGCGCGTCCCCTGCACATTCAATAGTCTCCATCGGCAAAGCAAACGTCGCTCCATTTAAGAGGATCCATATGGCAACGGGCACGGTAAAATTTTTCAACCAGGACAAAGGCTTTGGTTTCATCACGCCAGATAGTGGCGGCAGTGATGTTTTTGTGCATGTCTCCGGCTTAGCCCAGGCGGGAGGATCGCTTGGAGAGGGCCAGAAAGTCAGCTACGAAATCGGTCAGGATCGTAAGACCGGCAAAGCCAAGGCAGAAAACGTTCGACCGATCTGAATCGGCATCCCGCAGACTTGTCGCCAGGTCCATCGCTGCAATCTGGCGGCGATGGTCTTCGTACGAGCGGCCTACGCTTATATTTCCGATCTCCTTTAATCAGCGGTATTCCGTGCGCGCTTTGCTGAGAACCGAATCTGAGACGCCCGTCTTCTTTGGTTGCCGTCCGCGATACCGGTTACCTTTACGAAAAGCCCCTCGCCTAACGGTTCGAACGGCGGAAGAGCAAAAACCAATGCGACAAGCAAATCAACGCAAGACCGGCCATGAGAATTAACCCAAGCGTGAAAAATCCGCTGAGAGTCCAAAATATGATGGGGTTATCGCTCATATAAACGTCCGGCCCTCGTCGATTGACGATCCTACCCTTTTGTATGACGCCAACGAGACCCTGTGCACCAGCCCAGACCAGCCAACAAAGCAATCCCACGACCAAGCTCGAGCCCAGAATTTGGCTTATTCGCGATAGTCGTTTCCAAGTCATGGCTGTGCCTTAAGAGCCGGGGTAAAAAAATGTCACATCAAGACGGAACACCCACTTGCCTTCATTCCCGAAAACAAGAGCTGGCGGATTGAAAAGGTCCCTCCCCTCGCCTTCTGTGTCAGAGATCGGAGATATCCGCCAGGCGAGGTAATCGACGCTAGTTTCTGCAGAATCCAGGCAATAGCGGTTGAAGTGGTTTCTGGACCCATAAAACGGATCGCTTCCTGATAGGCTGACTGACTGATGCCGAGAAAGCCTGAGACGATACGCGAGGCATCGAGAAGCTCACGCCATGTGCCAATTCCGTTCGCACCATATTCGCAGATATCTGGACACGAACGAAGCACCTGGTCGAGAGAAATGGATGGCGTTAACTCACCAGAAGTTTCCCCTTCAGGCTTCATAGGAACTGGTGTTTCCGCAGAAGGCGCGATCAAAACAATCTTTTTGCTATTTTGAGATTCAAAAAGGGATTCTGGCAGGGATTCATTATGCTGCCGCTCATACTGGGCGTCGCTGCCGCTCATTTCCGGAACAATCTCTATTGTTTTCAGAGCGATAGCCAATTCACCACGAATGGCTTCAAAATTGGCCCTGATCGCGGACAGTTCCTCAACAGATGCACGACGAGGGATAGCGTCGACAATGGCGCGGAAGCGAATGAACAACGCTTCGATACGTTCACCACGCTCACCTATTTCTTCGGCACTATCCGCAAAAGCCGCTGCAATGTCTCGGCGCATGACCGACACTTCGTCGCGAAGACGCTTCAGTGCCTTCTGATCGGCGAGAATTTTATCCGCGATAGCAGCAATTTCAGAGGCGCGATCAAGCAAGGACGCAAAGGAAAAGCCGAAAGCAAGCTCGACGCCGCCTTCCCTGTCCTTATGAGCATAGCGCTTGCGGGTCGGGCTATCTTTGCGCGCAATGATCCCGGCTTCGATCAGGGACGCCAAATGTCGGCGCAGTGTAGACTCCGGCATGCCATGGGCGCGCAGCGACAGCTGTCGATTGGATGGGAATACGACGAGGCCGCTTTTCTCATGCAATTCATCATCAGGCAGAAATGACAGAAGGGAACTCAGCACAGCAAGGCAGCGATCGTTCAGACCGAAGTCAGCCTTAGCGACGCAGAGTTGTTTGTAGAGCGCCCATCTGTTTACGCCCCTTCCCTGCTTCGGCTGTTCTTGTCGGTCGGAATTTTGGGCAAACGCCTTCATTCGCCCACGAAATGCGGACGTGTCAGTCTTCAGAATCTGCATTCCCTCTCACCTTTCAAAAGGCAAAAGAAATCTACCCGCCAAAAAGACGCTTACGACTCTTGACACCGATTCATGGAAATGCGATTCTCAGACTTGCTACAGATTGAGAGAGGCTTCCACGCGGTGACGTTTTGGGGGCCTTTTTCTTTTGCGGTTCGTTCTCCTGGTTAATTTATCCGTCGTGATGGCTCTGAAGCGAAGCTTCAGCAGCTATTTGGATGTCTCGCTGGCCTTATATTCTGCATAGAGCTCTTCAAGACGCGACTGAATAAAGTCGGCAAATTGCGGAGCCGCTTTGTCATTGAAGGTGAACTGTACATTCTTACCAGCTCGTTTGATTGCGACAGGCTGAATACCCTCACCAAGAACAGGTGAGTGAACGGCATCCCTTCGGGGCTTATTTTTCGATGTTGATGATTTGAGCTTATCGAATACAAACTGAAATCGATCATCTGAAGACAAGGCGGCAAAGTCGACACTGTGGATGGCGTCATTTGCAATAGCTTCGCCGACAGCTGTCAAAAGGCTAACGAATTCTTCCCAGCGTGTGCGCCCGATGGACGGCGCACGGCCAATCTTGCGGATGATCTCTTCGGGTATCGACTTGATGATCGTAATCATCTTCGAAAGGACGGCTTTATCAATGCCAGTCGACTGATAAAGCGTTTCACGAGAATAGCCCTGCCCTTCCAAAGTGTAGGCAAAGAAAGCCTTTTCGATGAAAGAGAGGTTGGATCGCGTGTTGTTTTCCTGGCCCTGGTGAATGACCAGCTCTTCATCCGTGAGCTGCTTGACGACCGCTCTGACCTTGATACCTAGAGCCTTGACGGCCGCAACACGTCTGTGGCCGTAGGCTATCTGAAACCGATCTGAATCGTCTGGATGAGGACGTACGAGAATTGGCACAAGTTGTCCGCTTTCGCGGATTTGCTCGACGAGTTTTGTCTGGTCTTCATCGTCAAATCCCAGTCGGTCAGAGACGAATGAGCTATCGATCAGATTGGGATCAAGCTCGATAATCGTCTGACCATTGGAAAGCTGACGCTCGATTTCATCAGCGCGAGCAGAGCGTTCATTGATCTTTTCGAGAGATTGCGAAATTGCGCCAAGGGCTGCCGGGCGATTTGCACGGTCTCGTTCCATGCCGGCAAGCGGTCGTGCCTGTTCGAAGGACGAGCTTGCAGAATGGTCCTCTGCTTTTTGCGACGGCTCTGATTGATCGGAAAAGTCGAAAATGTTCTTTCGTGCCATGATTAGCTACGCCCCCAAGTCTGCCGAATGAGGTCTTCAATCTCAGCGTTGACAGATGTCAACGATTCCAATGCGCGGTCATAAGTGCCACGCGAGAAGGCAGAACGATCAACCTCGTAAAGTGTCTGTTTTGTCAGGCCCGCATCTGAAATGGCGGTCGACTTCAGCATTGGTGTTTCCAGCACGCGATTGCCAAATATTGAGCGCATGAAACCAGCCATCTGGTTTTGCGGCGCATCGTTTGGTTCATAGCGTGTGATCAGGTAACGCATCCAGTCGTATTGGGTATTGCCACCAGCCCGCTCAACCACAGCCAGTAGGTCAGATGTCATGTGCAGGAACTGGTTCATGGACATGACATCGAGCATTTGCGGGTGGACCGTAATCAACACGGATGTGGCGGCGCACAAAGCAGACAGTGTCAGAAAGCCCATCTGCGGTGGGCAGTCGATCACAACCACATCATAGAGATCTTCGACGACCGCTAGGCAGCTGCCGATGCGCGAGAAGAACATGGCTTCGTTCTTTTGCTCTGCCAGAACCTTTGGCGTTTCATGTTCAAACTCCATCAGCTCGAGATTGCCCGGAATGACATGCAGGCCGGGCGTGTAAGTCGACCTGACAATATCGGTAATCTCGCGCCGTTCCGCATCATAGCGAATGGCACCATAGAGCGTATCATTGACCCGCACGTCGAGTTCAGGCTGATGGCCGAACATTGCAGACAGCGAGGCCTGTGGGTCGAGATCAATCGCCAGAACGCGATAGCCACGCAGCGCGAGATACTGGGCGAGGTGGGCCGAGGTGGTGGTTTTCGCTGAGCCGCCTTTAAAGTTCATGACCGAAAGGATCTGCAACTTCTCGCCATTTCGGCGATGACGGATATATTTACCGTGAGTCTTGGGCGAGTTGTCGTCCAGCAATTGCCGAATGGCATGAATGTCTTGAATGGAGTACATCCGCCGGCCGTTGCTCTGCGGAGCAGGTCCGTGGCCTTCCGAAACGATCTGACGGAGATATCCTTCCGCGACGCCGATGAAGGATGCTGCTTCAGCAGGTGTAAAGGAGCGGATCGACTTCTGCGCTGTTGGTGGGAAAATGCGCATTTGATGCGCCTGAAGTCGCTTCGACAGCTCTTCAGCGTCGGCTTCAATCAAGGACTGAAGGCTGCTATGAGGTTGTGGAGATGCTGTCGGGTTTTGATGCATTGGTTCGTCCTTATCAGCGCATATTCAGTAAAACATAACAAATATGCGCTGACGAAGATGCCCCGATTCTGTCTTCACTGCAATTTGTTTTTAGTTAATGAATAGTTAACGCGAAGCAAAGCAAAGAACGAGCCAGGCAGAAATTATAGCGTTTCAGAATTAGCAGCTTCCGAGATACTCTTGGACGGCATTTCTGTTTATTGACATCTGTCAACATTGCGCGAATGCGCTGACCAGTTTGTATTACGCAGATCATAACCGACTGACATGCGATTGGCTGGTCGGGTCAGGCTGCGCTCGGTCAGGAAATGGCCAGAACCTCGATCTCCTGACCGCCGAGCGAAGCTATATCACCAATGGATTTACCCATAAGCAATCGTGCCAGCGGCGAAACGAATGATATGGTGCCACATTTTGGGTCTGCTTCATCCTCGCCGACAATGCGATAGGATTGCGCAGGACGACCGTCTCTACTGAAAGATATAACGCAGCCGAAACCAACACTGGTTGGAGATAGAGGCGCGGGCGTTAGCTGGGCTGAATGAAGGCGCGCAGCATAGTAACGAAGATCGCGTAGAGGGTGTGCTGTCTGACGCCGCCGCTCCGAAATATCCTCATTGGCATTTGCCGCTTCAAATGCTGCGCGTGCTTTCTCAAGTTCCTGCTGTAAAAGTCGCAACCCCTCCTCTGTTACCAGATTGGGATGGGGAGAGATCTCGCGATCGGGAAGGATCGTTTCCGAAGCTGCTTCTGCGCTCTCTTCCTTGGCGAACGCAACACTCATGGACAACTCCTTTTTGGCTCGCGCAATCTTATCCGATTCTCGAGGGGGATGGGTTGTGTTGTGAAAGGATGCTCAGACAATATACAATGACTTGGAAGGGCGCTTTTTCTGGCGCCGTTAAACGACTTGCAGAGCGTTTGCTGAACGATGAATACGGTCGGGGACGGCATGCTGGATCTTCACTTATCTAATACAGTCGACACATTGAACAAATTGAATGTTACGCGTTTTGCAAGCGCGAAGACTGAGGCGGGGCGGGGCGCGCAACGAATGATGCTAACCGTCTCGCAAACGCGCCCTCGTTGGATTGGTAAGTTCGTTGACAGCTGTCAATTTCGAAGGAAGCCAAAACGGCGCGCGTCTTCCAAAAGATTTCTAACCGAAGAGGCCTGCCATTTACCGCCGCCTCGCGGGGGCTTTGCGTCCATAGCATCAAGTTTTGCAGCAATGGCTCGCAAGGAGAGGGTTGGATCAGCTATGGCAATGGCCGCAACACGTTTGATAAGATAGTCGTTCGGAATCCGGCGCTTCGCCTGAATGAGTAGTTTTGGCTCAGCGAGGCCTTCTTGCACAAGTTTACGGATGGCTCGTCTCAGTCTTTCAATCGTCCAGCTTTGTCCCTTTAGATTAAGCGTCCATACGATGTTCTCCCAGCTGTGCTGCGGACGAAGCTGCGAGACGGTGGGCAGCCATGAGGGTGCCGTGGCAACAAGCTGTTCCAGATAGGCGCGGTTACGCGCTGCTGCGATATCGCTGATGGCTTCTGGACGGCGCTCACGCAATCCCGGATTGCCAGCGAGCTTGCCATGGGCTTTTGCCAGCTTCATGCCAGCCCGTGTTCGTTCTACCTTTAGGGCATGTTCGAGGTTAACGACCGCATCGAGAATTTGCAGTGTAGATATGGCTTCCTGTCCGGAGGTGTCGATGGGGTCATCAAGGGAAAGCAGGTGAATGCCACGATCCGTGAGGTGTCTGTAGAGCTCGGCCAAGTGGCTGACAGACCGAGCCACCCGGTCGAGTTTCACGACGACGAGTGTGTCCCCGGCCACAAGGTGGCTCAGAAGTTTTTCGAGTGCCGGCCGCGATTGAAATTTTTCAGCAGCGTGTTCCTGGTAAATTCTGATGCAGCCCGCGTTCTGTAGTCGGGATAGTTGGGTCGCGTTGAATGGGTCGTCCATTGATGGCCGTGCATAGCCGATCCGCGCTTTGGGGAGGGGAGGGAGATCAAGCTCATCAGCAAATTTGGTCATCGCTACTATCCGGTTCCGCACAGTCTGTACCAATTGAGACTACGTCATAAAAGGTTACTTTGTATACGGTTTTCAACAATGGCGTTGGAGCTCCACAGTGCGGATATGATGAGCTTTATGTCGGCCTGTTCTTGGTTGTGCTGCCGCTTATCCTGAGCCAATCTGAGGAGAAAGGACAGTTGCGCGGTCAATAAGACTTTCAACCAGGTGTCAACAGGGCGCCATTAAGGCGCTGCTGAAAGCAGGGGAGCGAAAATCGTAGATGGGCCCTCATCCGGGCCTCTTTGAGCTTCTAGCCCGGTGAATTTAATTTATTGAAAATATGAACTAAATTTTCCGAAATGAAAGCTAAGGCGAGCTTTAGTTTAGCTCGAGCGATTGCTTTTCTTTCGGTGTTCTGGGGGAGGAAACCTAATTCGAATTGGCCGAGCGAAGAGGCTCCAAGACCGTTTTAGACAAACAGAATCATATTTGATTTGCAGTCAAAAATCTACAGTCGGACTTGCATGATGGTTCTTAGCGTTACGAGGCTGCACCTCTGGTGCGGGACATCTTCGAACAGAGGGCTTCAATAGTATAATGATCCCGGTTTGGTATGCACGTCGTATTCCGCTACCAAGAAAGGCGTACCGCTGACATTGAGAGTCTTCGATTAGGTTAGCCAACATTGCATATTGAACATGTTTCTCTCCCTGTATGCGTAACTTACAAAATTGATATTGAACGCAGAATTTTCCGAGCCCCAGCTTCTCCTATTCCAGAAGATGTATCGGCTCGGGAACTCAAGTCGGGCTGAACATACATCGTCCTGCATTCTTGGGCGCGTTCGCCGGCGTGTTGGTAGGGGGAACGTGTGTTGGTTGCGTATCTCATCAGATCGAATAGCGAGTTGGGGCCCTTGAATGGCGAGCAAAGACACAGGTCTGTCTTCACGGGTCCATTCTTCAACCGGTCTATAGTGCGCCTCCTGTCCGTTGGGGCTGGCATCATCGTGATGATACCAGCCAACGCACAGACCGTATGTACAGCGTCGCCATGCGCGGGCTCTACGACTATAGACGCGAACTCCGCCGATTATTTTTCCGATACATCCCGCCCTAACTGGACGTTTCAGGATACGAGCACGCTCAACGCGGCTGCGACCGGTGCGATCAGTGGTGGCATGCAGGTCTTTTATGACTCCAGCGCTCTGAACGGCACGACGATAAATGCGATCAGCGGCGGGTCGCAATATTTCAATGGCAACAGCAGTCTCAACGCTTCGGAAACATTTGTAGTCGGGGGCGGTGTGCAGAGCTTCTATGACACCAGCGCGCTGAATGCATCGGCTGCGAATGCGGTCAATGGCGGCGAGCAGTATTTCAACGCCAGTAGCTCGCTCAACGTAACAGCTGCCGGGGGTCTCAGCGGTGGGCAACAGTACTTTTATAATACGAGCGCGTTGAATGTGGATTCTGTCAGCGGATTAAGCGGTGGTACGCAGATTTTCTACGACGCCAGCGCATTGAACGCCTCGGAAGCAAATGCCGTCGCTGGCGGGTCGCGATATTTCAACGGCAGTAGTCGCCTCAATGCAACGTCGTCCAACGCGGTCAGCGGTGGATCGCAGAGCTTTTATGCCAACAGCGTTATGACGTTGACAGCAGTCAACGCCGTCAGCGGTGGTGCGCAATACTTCAATGGCGACAGCATATTGAACGCCAACGCTAGCGGCGCGATAGGCGGTGGCACGCAATATTTCTATAATCTCAGTGCCCTGAATGCTTCGACCGCAAACGCTGTCAATGGTGGCACGCAGGATTTCCATGACAGTAGTGTCTTCAATGTTTCCGCAGCCAGCGGCGTTAGTGGCGGCGCGCAAACTTTTCATGGCAACAGCACGCTCAATGTGTTGGCGAATGATGCACTGACGGCAAATGCGGGCGTTAACTTCGATAATCAGGCGGGTGGCATCGGCGGGACGATCAAGCTCAATGGATTTAGTACAGTCGTCGGAGCCATCAATAGTGTTGGCACGGGGGCTGGTGTTATCGAAAATGGTGCCGCCACGAGCAGTGTCCTGACCATTGATGGCTCATCCGTCGGCCCGTCAACATTCTCCGGTGTGATCCAGGATGGCGGTAGCGGTCGGCTGTCGCTGGCGCTCGATAGCGGCACGTTGACACTCAGTGGAGTGAACAGTTTCACAGGTGGCACGACGATAACGGGCGGTGTCTTGCAGGTATCAAGCGATGCGAATCTTGGCGATCCATCAGGCGGTCTGATTTTCAATGGAGGGACACTGGCCACGACCGCGAGTTTTCAGACTGCCCGGTCAATTTCACTTGCCCAGGCCGGTGTACTGGATGTTGCAGATAACACCGATCTCGTCGTGAGCGGTGTTATCTCCGGGCCGGGCGATCTTGTGAAAATGGGTACAGGTGTGCTCCAACTCACAAACACCGCCAATAGCTATCGCAACACCATTGTTGGGGCCGGTCGTCTCATCGGGAATTCGGAAACTATCGCAGGCAATATCGCAAATGCAGGTGTCGTCGTTTTCGAACAGGCGGCAGATGGCAGTTTTACTGGCAATATTGCCGGCGCTGGTGGAGCGACAGGCACGATGATCAAGGACGGGGTTGGCAGCCTCATCCTGAATGGCACATCGGGTCTCAACTGGACTGTGCAACAAGGCAATCTGACTTCCGGCGCTGACCGCTTCTCAGGCGACGTTACAATAGCGAGTGCGGCCTCATTGACGTTTGACCAATCAACCAGCGCGCAGTTCGACGGTGTATTGATGGGCGCAGGAACCTTCTTCAAGACCGGCGCTGGCACGCTCACCTATAATGGCGAAAGCGCATCATTCTCAGGAATGACTGATCTTTCCGCTGGCGGTTTGATTGTTGGATCGGACATTAGCCATAGCAATGCCGTGCTTAGCGGCTCGTTTATCGTCGGAGATGGCGCTCTGATCGGCGGGCACGGCACCATCGGTTCGGGTGTTGGATCAACGGTCGCGGTTCTAACCGGAGGAACGCTTTCGGCTGGAAATTCGATTGGAACATTGACGATCAATGGCGATCTGACGCTTGAAAGCGGCTCGACTTATGCTGTCGAAATTGCGGGCGCTGGTGCGAGTGATCTCACGCGTGTTTCCGGCTCAACAACGATTTTGGGTGGAGCTGTCAGTGTAACCGCCCTTGATCCCGCAACGAGTTATCGAAACGGGCAAACCTATACGATCCTCACATCGGATGGCGGTATAAACGGCACGTTTCAGGATACGGTTTCGAAGTCCGCCTTCATTACCGCAAACGAGACTTATGACCTCAACAGTGTGAAATTGACGATTGCTGTGAAAAATGGCGGTGGTACAGATCCTACGACAGATACGCCGCCCGCAATTTTCGAAACCGTTTCGCAAACAAAAAACGAAATAGCGACGGCAAGGGCGCTGGATACGCTCCAACAGTCGGGGCAGTCTCTTGAGCTTTACAACAAACTGTTGATGCTGGGCCCCGATGAGGCGCGCTCCGCCTTCAATCTTTTGTCAGGCGAGGCCTATGCTTCAACAAAAGCGGCGCTTATCGAAGGTAGTTCGCTCATTCGAGATGCAATGAACAGTCGTCTGCGCTCCATGGAGGGCTTTGAGCCATCGCTTTCTATGCCTATTCTGTCCTATGGCCCTGAGAAGAGCGTCAGTGTTGCGACACCCGGCGCATTCGCCGCGATAACCCCAACTCCCCCCGCTCAAGGTTATGATGCCTGGATTCAGGGCTATGGCAACTGGGCTTCAATCGATGGAAACGGTAACGCAGCCCGGCTCGACTACAATACTGGTGGCTTCGTAGCAGGCGTAGATGGCACTGTGTTCGATAATTGGCGCCTTGGATTATTAGCCGGCTATAGTAGAACAACGTTCAATGTCGATGGCCGCTCATCATCCGGGCAAAGTGATAATTATACGCTCGGAGCCTATGCCGGAAAATCCTGGAAACTGAATAATGGCAACGCTGTCGCCTTGCGGACCGGGCTTGCTTATACTTGGCACGAGATTGAGCTTGACCGATCGGCCTATTTCCCTGGTTTTTCAGATAGTCTGAACAGCGATTATCATGCCGGTACGTTTCAGGCATTTGGCGAACTTGCCTATCAGTGGGGCACGGAAGACGCACCGCTGGAAGCGTTTGCCAATCTGGCCTATGTCCATCTTCACACAGACGGCTTCAATGAAGCAGGACGGACAGCCGCCCGGCTTGCGGTCGACAGCGATACAATGGACACGGCTTTCACCACCATCGGCTTGCGTGCTTCGAGGCGTTTTATGATGGGTAATGTATCGGCAATTGCGCATGGGTCTATTGGTTGGCGTCATGCTTATGGCGATATCGACACAAGTTCCACAAACAGCTTCCTTGGTTCTTCCGCTTTCACTGTCTATGGCGCGCCTATTGCCAAGGACGCGGCTCTTATCGAAGCCGGTCTGAATTTCAATCTCTCTCCTCGCTCAACACTTGGCATTAATTACACGGGCCAGATCGGTTCCCATGCTTATCAGCAGGGCGTGAATGCCGTGTTCAGGGTGAGGTTTTGATACCAGTGGAGCGTGCGGTGGCAATGGTGTCGCGTAGTTCATCGACTTCGATGGGTTTATGCAGGAGGAGGGCCCCGCTGGCATTGACGTCTCTCAATCGTGCAGGAGACGTATCACCAGTGATGATGATGGCCGGCACCGGAGTACCTATAACGGCCGACAATGATCGAATGGCGTCGAGACCGGTAACGCCGTCACCCAGCCGATAGTCGGCAATGATCAAGTCCACCGGAGCGTCGCCAATCTCAAGGGCTGCCTTGTACGACGCCTGGGCCTCTGCGGCTGATCGCCCAAGGTAAAGTTGGTGTCCGTCGAGAGTGAGCAATCGCGCCATGGCATCGAGAACATCCTTCTCGTCATCAACGACCATAATGCCCAGCGCTGTTTCCACTGCGAGCGGCACATGCACGTCCGAGTTTGCAGGGCCCTTGTCACGCGTTTTGGGCACGGTGATCGAGAACATGGAACCTGAGCCCGGCACAGAAACCAGTTTTAAAGGGTGGTTGAGAAGCATGGCTGCACGCCGAACGATGGCAAGCCCCAGTCCCAGACCTTGCGACCGGTCGCGCGCCGGATTTTGTAGCTGAACGAATTCCTCGAAAATCTTTGCCTGGTGATCGGTCGGAATGCCTGGGCCTGTATCGAAGACCTGAATTTCGACTGTATCGCCACGTCTGCGACAGCCAAGAAGAATGCGGCCATGCTTCGTGTATCTGAATGCATTGGACAAAAGATTGTTCAGGATGCGCTTGAGCATCATCGGATCACTGTCGACACAAAGATCGCTTTCAACGACATGCCATTGAAGATCGCGTTGCTCGGCCTCAAGCGCAAATTCGTCGTGCAGGTCGTGAAACAAGGCGGATAGGGCTACCGGCTCGTTGACTACCGTTACAATGCCCGCGTCCAGCTTCGAAATGTCTAGCAACTCGTTCAAAAGTCCGCTCAGATCGTTGACGACGGATTTCGCTTTAGCGGCCAGATCGCGCGCCTCGCCGGAAGCGACATTGCCGCGCTGTCCCAAAACGCCAAGCGTGGAAATGAGCAGGCTCAGCGCATGGATCGGTTGGCGAAGATCATGGCTTGCTGCCGCGAGAAAGCGTGTCTTGGCGCGGTCGGCGCGCTGCGCGCGGTCTGTTTCTTCCTGCAAGTCCACGACGAGATTTTCGTTTTCCAGTCGCAAGCGAATGGTCTCGTGCAGCATGCGATAGGTGATCCGGCAATAATAGAGATTGATGGCGACCAGCGCGGTCAGCAGAAACAGAAAGGCGCTGGAAATCTCGCTTTCGGTCGTGATGCAGCGCACTGCTATCGGAATAACGGTCGCAATGATTGAACCGACCAGCGCTGGTGGAAATGCCGAGAGTGAGGGGACTGTGCCGCAGACAAGGCCGGTTAACACGATCACGGTGAAGGACAGAACGATTGGCGCTTCAGGCAGAAACCCTGCCCAACCTAGCCCGCCCCATAAAAGGCCGGATATCCATGAAAAGCTCGCGGCAAGCCAGGCCCACCGTTCTATCGACTGCGGATCCCTTTGTCGGCTGAAGAACTGCCTGGATGCGAAGACACGTATGGCCGTCAGCGAGTAAAGCGCAACGAGCCATCCGGTGATCCAGCTCGTGGGAACGGCGTTCTTCAGAACATAGATCGCACCAAGAGAAATAACGACATTCGAGATAATGACGCCGTAGGAATTGCGGTAGAGAAGTTCAGTGAGCGCCTGACGTATCCTGTCTTCCTGCATCAGACTACCCCCCGATATGTTGCCCCGTGTGGTGCATTGTCCACTGTTGCACATTGATATACTTAAATGATTTATCGATCAGTAACTTGATGCCAATAAGTTGTGATTAGAACGATTTGCGTTAGCACACGCCAATGTAAGGTAAACAACAGCCGGATGACCCGTCCCCTGACTGCCATTCTTGCCGATGACCACGCTATCGTGCGTCAGGGGCTGAAGCTTCTTATCTCATTGATGGACAATGTGTCCGTCGTTGCCGAAGCGGGGGATGGAGCGACCGTCATGGAGCATGTGCGTAATGCCCGGGCGGATTTGCTTGTTCTCGATCTTGGTATGCCGGGTGTTGCGGGCATCCAATTCATCTCGGATATAAGAACTGTCGCACCTAGGCTGAAAATTCTGGTTCTAACCGCGAATATTGAGCCCAGAACTATTCGCGCCACTATGGAAGCGGGTGCCAGCGCTTATTTGACCAAGGATGGCGACCCGGAAGAAATCGGTGCGGCCATTGAAGCCGTCAGAAATGGTGAGACCTATCTGGCGCAGTCCATCCGGTTTGCCGTCACGGGGTCTTCGCGGAACAGCGGCTTTCCACCGCCGTCGGATATCCTGTCGCCGATTCCGTTGACGCGCCGCGAACGCCAAATTCTGGCGCTGGTCGCGCAAGGTTTGACAGCAAGAGATGTTGCCACACGATTGGGGATCAGCCCTTTGACTGCACGCAAGCACCGCGAAAACCTGATGCGGAAGCTCGATCTCCACAGCTCTGCTGAGTTGACGGCTTATGCAGTTCGTCTGGGCTTACCCACTGTGTGAGCAGACGCACCGATCAAACCATCCCGCGTTGCTCGACGCGGCTCCCCGAAAGGTCCTTCCGTATGTAAAAGCCATTTGGGATGGCCTCTTGCACCAACGGAACATGCGAAATCAACCCGACCGCACGGTTTTGGCTGACCAGCGTATTGAGCGCTTGCAGGACCTGATCGAGTGTGCCGGTACCGTTCTCGGTGTCGAGGCTGCCAAAGCCTTCATCGATGAAGATGGTATCGAGCCGGACTTTGCCATTTGCGCTTTCAACGACATCGGCTAGGCCGAGTGCCAGTGCAAGAGCGGCAATAAAGCTCTCGCCACCGGAAAGCGTGGCTGTGGGACGAGGTTTTCCGGTGTAAGTGTCGTGCACTTGAATGCCGAGACCACGCCGACCGCGCCCGGAACCTTCAAGGGCGCGCTCAAGCGTATAGCGTCCGCCGGACATCGGGTTGAGGCGTTGATTGGCGGCGATCAGCACCTGATCGAACATGGCACCAATTGCAAAAGTTTCAATATCGAGATTCTGTGAGTTTTTGGAATCGAAGAGTGCTGCCAGCTCGCGCAATGGTCCGCTCTCGGCTTCCGCTTTTTCCAGCCGGTTGATTGTATCAGCGAGTTCAGCCAGCAACTTGTTCAATTGACCACGGCGCGCTGCCGCAGTTGCAAGATCCGTCTGCGCTTTTTGAAGTGTCACATCCGCGTCCTGCAACGCCATTTCGAATGGCGGCAGGGCAGGGCGCTCGAGAGTTGCAACTGCCGCCGTGGCTTTTCGTGCTGTGTCTTCGGCAACAAACAAGGTGCGGCGGTAATTTTCGACGATCTCCCGGTCCTGATTGATCGTGGCAAAAGCGGGTTTGAGCGCGAGGTATTCTTCGTGGGTCAATGCCGCAGCCTTCAGGCGCGAAGTGAACTCGTCTTGGGTGCGGCTCAGCCGAAGGCGCTGTTCTTCCACCCGCTCTAGCGCGCTTTCCTGTTGCTTCAGGGAAGACAACGCGGTTTCGCGAGTTACCGTTGCAGCCTCCAGAGCCGTTTTTCGTGCGGTTTCCCGTCTTGTGAGAACATCAGCACGACTTGCGATAAACTCGGCAAGACGGGCAGCCTCGCGATGTTCTTCCGGGATATCGGACAACATCTCTTCAAGGCGCACTCGCGCACTTGCCAGTTCCGTTTCCGCCGTCTGAAGAGCAGTCCGATGTTGATCGCGGAATTGTTCAGCTGCCACTATTCGCGTTTCTGTCTCTTCAAATTGCCCTTCGGCAAGAGCGATGTCCAGAACAGGGCCGAGCGCTTCGATATCTTGTTTTATCTTGGCGAATGCTGCGCGGAGTTCCGCCAAAGGGCACTCGGCAGGGTTCAACTCTGACACGCGGTTCTGGCGTTCAACAAGAATACTTTGCGCCGATACGAGATTTGCATGCGTATCGCGCTCGATGGATTGCCGCTGTTCCCAAAGTTCCTTCGTCTGACGAAAAGCATCAGTAAGTCCAGTGTGGTGTGGATTGCCAGTTGCCGGCATTGGATGATCATTGGCGCCACAAACCGGGCAAGGCTCGCCGGGAACGAGTTTGCTCGCCAGATGCAACGCCTGTGCGCTGGAAAGCTGCCGCTCCGCTTCGATAAAAGCGCCTTTCGCTTCTCCAGCGGCGTTAAGCTCTCCACGGTGACGTGCTGATAACGTCTCGACATTCGCCTTGGAGAATGCGGCATCAGCCTGCGCCTTCTCGACAGCCTCGGCATGTGTAATCGCATGCTCGAGTTGACTGCGCTTTACGAGCAGTTCCTGCCGCTTGCTCGCAGCCAAACGCGCTGATTTCAAACCGTCTTGCTGCGTTTGCTTGCGAGTGTTGAGAGCGGTAATTGTCTCAAGGCTCTTTTGCAGAGCCGCATGGTGCTTCCGGCGTTCATCAGTTGCCTGTGCAACGTCTTGCGATATGGCGATGGATCGCTCAAGTGTTTTCTGGTGACGCTGCATTGCTTCGATACCGCGTCGCAATTGCTCGATCTCGCTGGCCTTGGCTTCTTCAGCTTCATGTGCAGTTCGGGCAAGTGTTTCAGCTGTGGTTGCAGCGGCAAGTTTTTGAACAGATACACCAAGGGCCGTTTCCGCTGCAGTCAGTTCCGCAGTTGTTTCCAATACATGCCGCTCGACGTCGAGCAACAGGCGAGCACGTTCGGCGGATTGCAGCTTCTTCGCAATTGCATCAATATCGGAAGCCTGTTGCTGTAGAGTATTCACCTCGTTAGAGGCCTTGATGGCCGTCTCAAATAGACGATCCAGTGCTTTCGCGGTCTCAAGTTCGGTATGCGCTTTCTTTTGCGCCTCTCGTTGACTGGCTTCGACTGCCGCCAGATCGGTGCAGGACGTGTTGCTTTCTTCAATGCCCGACCTCAGAGCGTCGAGACTTTCAAAACCTTCTGCATTCAACCGACGCGCAAATACTTCCCGTTCGGTGCGAAACTGTCGCTCGACTGCTTCAGCATCGGCTTTCATCCGCGCGGCCAGTCGCCGATAAAGGGAAACATCGAACAAATCGCGCAAGATGCCAAGACGCGCCTTGGTATCGGCAGCGAGAAAAGCTTCAAACCGCCCCTGCGGCAGAAGCACAATCTGGCGAAACTGATCGGCGCCATAGCCGAGCAGATCCTCGATGGCTTTGCCAACCGGGCCGACCTTCTTTTCTTCAATCACTTTGCCCGGACGCTCCGGTGTGATCTCATCGAGCGCCATGCCTGTTGCATCGAACAGCCAGGCTTCATGTGGATCTCTGGTTTCGCCATTCCCGCGCTGCTTTGGCCGGGATTGTTCCGGCCGGCGGCGCGCGACGTAGCGGCGATCTGCAATATCGAACACAAACTCGACTTCGGTCGGACGGTTTGCGTCAGCATTATCGGACCGCAGACTCGGTGTTTCCTGCTCGGCCTTCGCGGCTTCACCGAAGAGAGCGAAAGTCATGGCGCTGAAAATTGTCGATTTGCCGGAACCTGTCTGGCCGTAAATACCGAAAAGACCAGCATCGACAGCCTCGCGGAAATCGACGGTCTCTTGTTTGCTATATGGCCCGAAGGCCTGCATTATCAGTCGTACGGGTTTCATGCCGCATCCTCGGACTGATGAATATCGCTCAAGGCTGTTTCGACGACATCGCGTTCCGGTTCTGTGATCGGATCAGCGCGAACCTGTTCGACAAAGGCTGCGACCAAATCCATTGGTTTGATCGCCTGAAAGTCAGAAATCGAGAGGGATTTTTGCGCGGCGGCGCGCTCGTCACGCTGGTAAGTCAGCTGGCAAGCGTTTGGAAACACCTCGCGCAGCCGCTTCATGGCCTCGATAATTGGTATCTCGTCAGTCAGGACGGCCTTGATGAAATCTTCTGACCTGGCGTGAGTAAGAAGCTCCGCATGTCGTCCTTTCAAGACCCGCACCTGCCTGATGGGTTGAAACGGGATTTCCTCGATTATCACCGCACCATCAGCGTCGATCTCGACAAGATTCATGGATTTCACATGGTCCACTTCGTCAAAGCCAAAGGCGAGGGGGGCACCGGAATAGCGAATGTGATCGCCGCCCGCTGTTTGTGGACGATGCAAATGTCCCAGCGCTACATAAGAAGCGTCAGAAAAGATAGCCGGACTGACGGTTTCAATGCCGCCAACGCGGGCAAGCGGTCGTTCCGCGTCGCTTGGTTCTGCGCCCGCCACAAAAGCATGGGCCAGTATGACCCAGCGCGCGCCATCCGGAACATGTTTACGTGCGGCGGCAACTTGCGTTTTCAACACATCTTCAGGCGTAGCCAATGTTTCGTCGCCAAAGCATTCGCGTGCGGCATATTCATAGGAAAATGGCAGGCCGGAAAAGACGACAGGCCCGTGATCGTCATGAAGTACAAACGGACGTTCATCGGCAGAGATCATTCCGCGGATGATGCCGCGTCTGGTATCAGTCAGCACCGACATGGATTCAATCCTGTCGCCGGAATCATGGTTCCCGGCAATCAGCAAAACGGCGGCATCTGTCTCCTCAGAAACGCGCCGCATGAACGCATTGAACTGGCGCACCGCTGTTGCCGGAGGTGCTGCGCGATCAAAAATGTCGCCCGCGATGATGAGCGCATTTGGCTGATGAACGTGGATCGCCTCGACAATCTGATCGAGAGCCGCGCCGTGGTCCTCTTCCAGCGATATCCCGTTGAATTGTCGGCCCAGATGCAAATCAGCCGTGTGAAGAAATTTCATTCAAATCTCGTATGATCATTCCAAATTTTCACAGGCAGCCCATGGCATGAACTGCTTCATTAATAGCAATTTCGGCTTTTAGCCAGCGATGACATTCAACCGCCAGTGCATGCAGACATTGTAGCTTGACCAACGCCCCACGATAAATGCCCCTGTGTGATGGTCAGTGTGTGCTTGCCGTCTGAAAAACGCGTTCCTTTATCTCCCACAGCGGCCAGTTCAATTGCCGGTTTGCCGTTCACCGAAACAGAAGCATGTTCGCCCATCAGCCGCACCGCCAGTTTCGTGCCGTCTTTGCAGACGTAGTCGCTGACAGGATAGGCATTCCCCGCGCCAATCGAAGCGCCCGATGCAGAACTGACGTAGCCGCCAAGTAGTAAAACGTTGGTCGCTGCAATCGACAGATTTTTCAGCATGGTGGTTCTCCAGATAGGGACCCTGCGGTTCGGGGAGTGACGAGCAGTTTTGATTGCTTCGGTGAAAATACCTCGTCTGAACGGTATAGGTCAAATGCACGTGACTATTGTCTAGCATTCAAGAAATCTGCAATCGTCATTGTCCATAAAAAGTCTATACCGTAAAAATAATTTCGGAAATTAAATAGAAATCGGGGCTGTTGAATGGTTACGATCTTTTCTCTTTCCGTTTACATGTCTTTCCTTGCCTTTGCCGCTCTGGGAGGGGCATTCTTTCTGTTCGGGCGCGGAATGCTGTATGTCTTTGCGCATTATGCAAAACGTGATCCGCTCTCCATACCGATAGGGGCTTTCATTGCCACTGTGGCGACAGCTTGGGCGCTTGCACTGGGATTTGTGGCTGCAGATATCTGGGCGATTACGTCAAAGGCAAATCAGGCGACAAGCGATGAGCGCTCAGCAATCGTTCGATTGGTCGGCATCGCAGATTCACCGGAGATCGGTGCCGTTCCACTGCGTGAAGCTTTGATGCGTTACCGGACCGCCGTTGTCGACGACGAATGGATCAAGAATATCAACCTGTCTCCGGCTTCTTCCGTTGAAAAATCGCTTCAGACTATCCGTGACGTGATATTGAAAATGAGCAAGGAGAACATTCCAACGCCAATCATTTCGCATCTTTTGAACGATCTTGATATTTTGCAAGACGCGAGAAGCATGCGGCTGTCGGTTGGCGCCACATCTGTCGATTCCTATAAATGGTATCTCGTTATTTCACTGACGATCATGACAATCATCACCATTGCATCTACCCATTCGGATAGAATTCGCGCGGGACGTGTTGCTCTTCTCATATATGCACTGAGCGCAACCTTGTGTTTATGGATATTGGCAATTCATGCCAATCCCTATCAGGGCCCAGCCAGGTTGGAACCGACCGTCTTGCTGACCTCACTTTGATTGGATTCTTAGGCTGTCTCGTGTTCGAGATGGATGGACTGTGTGTCGTGTCTCAAAGCTCGAACATAAATGGCGGCGCTATGTAATGCGCTGCCATTTCTAAGTGGTCCTGGAGATAGATCTAGCTAGTTCAGTCTTTGGCCAGATGGTCTTCCCGAACAAACTCGCCAATAGCTTGATATGTTGCTTTGGCTTCCTGCGGCACCAGATTTTCCAGCATGAGATAGGCATGCACCACGTCCGGAAAGTGCACATGCTTTACGGGAATGCCAGAGGCTTTCAACTGGGCCACAAAAGCAAAATCCTCATCGCGTAGCGGGTCAAGACCGCCACTGAACAATAGTACCGGGCGCCATGCTTTTGTAACCGGCATGTTGAGTGGTGAATGCGAAAGACGGTCTTCGTTATGCTGGAAATATTGATCAAAGTACCATCGCACCTTCGTCTCATCCAGTAGTTTCCCTGTTCCGTTCTCCTTCACCGACGGCCAGCTCAATGTGTAATCAAGCCTCGGATAAATAAGGACAAGACGATTGATAAGGTCGGGCTGGGAGGTTTGCATCTCCGCAGTCAAGGTTGCGCTAAACGCTCCTCCTCCGCTGTCGCCGACCAGTGTGAGTTGATGCTGATAGGGGATGTTCTGTTGATCCAGCAGATGGTAGGCCTGCAACAGAACGGCGCGTGCATCGTCCAACCCAGCCGGAAAAGGGTTTTCCGGCGCACGTCGATAGTCAACGGCGATTACAGTGTTACCAGTGCTTACGGCAAGGTGACGAGCCACAGGATCATACACACTGACAGAACCACTCAGATGGCCGCCGCCGTAAATAAAGAACAGAACGCCCGGTGCCTTCTCGTCGCTCTGCTCGGCTGCGGTTAATTGCGGTGTGCTGGCGTTGCTTTGGTAAATACGCACCGGAATTCGTCGTCCATCTGCGTCGACATCGACATTAACGACTGCCAGATCTTCAGACGGAGGCGTAGTGTACTGATGTGTCAATTGCGCTAGCCCCTCGCGGGTGCTGAGGGTATCAAAATGAGACACAGGCTTGGTTGTATGCTCAGCCAAAAAAGCGGCTAGTGCAGGCGGTGGAGCCGCGGTTAGGGAACCGTGCTCTTGTTGCCATTGCTTCGCATATTGCTGTTGATCCGTTTGTATCGTGGCGGCATGCGCGGCACTGGACAACAGGCAGGCCGTCAAGGCGACGGTAACCGGTATGCGGCATCTCAGGTATTGGGCTAAAGGGGAAAAATATCGATTTCTTTTGATAGCTTGTTTCATCAATTTTACTCGGGTGATTACCATGATGAGAAACGGTTTGGTGAACGCTTCGGGTCAGTTTTCTCAGGCAGTGATCGTTATTCCATCATCCAGCCATGGCTCACGAGCAGGGATTGCCCTGTAAGTGCACTGGTTTCGAAGTCACCCAGAAAAACCGCGACATCTGCGATGTCTTTCTCTGTCGTAAACTCGCCATCAACGGTTTCGGACAACATCATCTTGATGACCTCATCTTCCGAGATACCCAATTCGGCAGCTTGCTGCGGGATTTGTTTGTCGACGAGCGGAGTACGGACGTAACCGGGGCAAATCATGTTGGCCCTTACACTCCGCGCTGCGCCTTCTTTAGCCACAACACGACATAATCCAAGAAGTCCGTGGTTTGCCGTTACATAGGGCGCCTTCAACTTAGAAGCTGTTTTGGCGTGCGCAGACCCATATAAATGATGCTACCCTGTTTCATACATATGCTTAAGGCAGGCGCGGGTGGTTAAAAACGCGCCATCCAGATGGACGGCCAACATCTTCTTCCATTCAGCCAGTGTGAATTCTTCTACGGGTCGAACGATCTGTATTCCCGCATTGCTAATAAGAATATCAATCGTACCGAAATGGGCAGCTGCGTCTTTTACACCGGTATCGACTTGTCCTTCATCCGACACGTCCATGATAGTGCCAAAAGCCTCTCCTCCGAGAGCTTCTATGTCTTCCGCGGTCTTGGCGACAGCGTCCGACGACAGGTCGGAAACGATAACTTTCGCTCCTTCCTCGGCGTATCGCAATGCAATGCTTCTGCCCAAGCCGCCACCGGAGCCGGTGATGAGTGCAACTTTGTTTTTCAAAGACATGTTTACTATTCTTTTGAGCGCGTGATCCGAGCGAGGATGTTGGATAACGCCAACTGCGCAGTACAACTTGGTTGATGCCAGTCATCCAGCATCAGGCGAGGTAGTCATGAACCACGCGCCCGTGCATCAGGGTCAGGTCGGCGATGTAATGACTTGCGGATAATACTTCTCGTACTGGTAGCTTTGCGACTGGTGCCAGTGCGTGTGGATGCAGTTCCAATGCGCCGGGTCCAGACCAGGCCCCCTGCAGACGAATATCGCCCATGTGATACTGAACCAGTTCGCAAATCCGCAGACTACCGTCCACATGCGGAATGATTTTCAGCAGAAAGCCGGGACGCTTCATATCGTCGAGCAGTTTCGCCTGTTCCATATCTTGATATTTGTAACCCATGGTGCCAGTGGCAATACGCACTGGACCGTAATCCAGGGTGCCGATCAACGTATCCTGAACGACCTCCAGACGAGGCTGTGCAAATTTCTTGGGGAAGCCCCAGATCTCACGGCCACCCGCAATTGGTGCGTGGTCGTCCAAATACATGGCGTGGGTGTAGCTGCCTTTGACACCATGAAGGCTGACCGGAATAACCTGGCCGCTCTCAGTGTAGCTACCAAATCCAGCGGAATCGGGCATGCGAATAAATTCGTAATGTACAATGGGTTCATGAACCTCCAACGGCTCAGGGACCACGGCCCGGAGAGCATCCATGTCCGTTCGGTAGGTTAAGACTAAAAATTCCCGATTGCAGAAGCGAAACGGGCCCCGACCGAAGGACGGGCTGGTCAGCGGCATGGCACAAGCCTGCTGGCGTATTCTATCAATGTCCATATTAGTCCTGATTATATAAGGCGGAATTCAATAATATTTGCGTATAAATTCTCGGTAAATTATCACCATTTAATAAATGATATATTTAACAAGTTATACGCCGAAAAATGCGACAGAAAAATCACGAGTTTGTGCTTATTTTAATTTTAATGGAACGTAATCAATTAAATTATGATATAATATACTATCGACCTATGATGGCATTTATTGATTTATATTTTACTTGTAAACGACTATAGTCGCCTTCACAGCTGCGGCTGCGCGGTTTTCAACGCCTAGTTTCACATAGATTTGCTCAAGGTGCTTGTTCACGGTGCGAGCGCTGAGGTCGAGAATCGTGCCGATGTCGCGATTTGTTTTTCCGCGTGCGACCCAAAGCAAGACATCACTTTCTCGTGCCGTCAGGCCGAAATGGCGGCGCAACATATCCTGTTCGCCGGTTTCGCTGATCGCGGTCAAGCGGAATAGAAACTCATTCGGCCCTGTAGAACCGAGATGAGTCAGTTGCAGCGAAATCTGGCCGTTGGCTGCGATGACTTCAGGCACATCGTCGGCAATTTCGCGTCGGTTTCGCGCTTGAAGTCGCTCCGCGCATTTCTGCTGCAAAAGCACCTGACCCTTCCCGCTGTCGCTGACACTGTCCATCAGGCGCACGGCTTGTGGGGTGGACCATAAGATCGTTCCGTCACGATCGACCGCGAAAAGATGCCGGCCACTGGCATCAAGCGCCACACGTGCGCTTTGTACAGAGCGTGCATTGGTCAGATGGACTTTTATGCGCGCGCGCAATTCATCGATATTGATCGGCTTGGTCAGATAATCGACCCCACCGGCTTCAAGCGCGTGAACGATATGTTCTGTTTCGGTCAGGCCGGTCATGAAGACGATCGGGACTTGCGAGATGGCCGGATTTGACTTGAGTTGGCGGCAGGTTTCGAAGCCGTCCATTCCCGGCATGACTGCGTCCATCAGGATCATGTCCGGTGTAATGCGTTCCGCAATGCCAAGCGCAGCTGCACCTGATGTCGCGATCAAAACGGAATATCCGGCCTGTTCCAGCGCTTCGGTCAGGAAGCCAAGTGTTTGGGGCGAGTCGTCAACAATGAGAACGGTATCGCGTACGGTCATGGCTGGTCGTCCAGTTTCTGTTCGAGATTGCGCAGAAACATATCGTAGCCTGACATGTTGAAAGCGCGAATATAATCCCTTGCATTTTCGACAAAGGGGACAAGATTTTCGTCTTGCGCAAGAAGTGCGAGTTTGGCTTCAATCCCCCGCACATAACCAATTTCACCGAGACGAATAAGATCGTGCAAATCGGAAAGGGCAGGACTGTCGATGACAGCAGGTCGAAGGGAGGCTTTGTTTTCTTCACCTTGTTCGTAGATCCATTCGAAGCCGAGATGCACGGCAAGCTTGGCGTGGATTTGTCTTATATCGAATGGTTTGGTCAGTGTGTCGTTATGGGCATTGTCGGGCAAGGTATCGGGCCGGGTTCCGTCACCGATGTTTGCTGAGAGCATGATGATCGGCGCCACTTCGCCTTTCTCGCGCAGGCGCGCCACCAGTTCCCAGCCATTCATCTCCGGCATGCGGATATCGATGAAATAGAGGTCGGGGCGAATGCCTTCGATCAAGGTCAGACATTCCGGTCCGCTCTTCGCCGTCAGGACGATGAAATCGAGCGGCGACAGGATTTCGCGCATCATGGCGCAGTGATCGTCATTGTCGTCAACGACGATGAGGGTACGGCGCGGCCCGGTATAGTTCTGGATCTTGCGCGTCGGTGCAGCCAGATTGACCGGGCGGTCGATGGCGCCCAGCATCAGGCGAACCTGAAATGTCGAGCCCTTGCCGTAAGTGCTTGTAACGGACAGTTCGCCACCCAGCGTATTGGTCAAAAGCTTGGTGATCGTCAGGCCGAGACCGAGGCCGGGCAGATGACGGGTGTGATCGGCTTCGCCCCGCTGGAAGGGTTCGAAGACGCGCTCCAGATCCTTGTCCGCAATGCCGCGCCCGGTATCCATGATCCTGAACGTGGCCACCTGATTGCGATAGGCGACATCGAGCGCGACTTCGCCTTTCTCGGTAAATTTGATCGCATTGGTCAGAAGATTGACCAGTATCTGGCGAAGGCGCTTTTCGTCAGTGCGTACATATTGCGGCAGCGTTTCTATCTTGCTGTAGCGGAATGTTATGCCCTTGGCTTCAGCTTGCGGCTTCAGCATGTCGATAATCTGGTCGAGAAAATCATGCAGGTTGATTTCGTTGGAATAGACCTGCAAATGCCCGGTTTCGATCTTGGAAATATCGAGAAGCCCGTCAATCAGTCCCGACAGATGATCGGCGCTGCGGCGGATAAGCTTGATCGAAGGTTGCCGGGCTGCCGGAATGGTTTCGTCGCGTTCCAGTATCTGCGCATAGCCCAGAACAGCGTTGAGCGGGGTGCGGAGTTCATGGCTAAGGCCGACAACATAGCGGCTCTTCGCCCTGTTGGCAGCTTCTGCATTATCCTTTGCCTGTTGCAGGGCGGCGTCGGTCTTTTTATGCGCCGAAATTTCCTTCAGCAGAAGGGCAGTTTGTCGGGAGGATTCCTCTTCGGCGACGATGCGGCTGTCATGGGCCAGCACGTAAAACCAGCAGACGATCACCGCGATCAGCGCCAGAACGAAGAACACGATCAGGATTGTGTGGTTCACCACTTGCGCGGTTTCCGGATATGCAGCTCCGGCGTGATAGGCCACCAGCGCGAGGATGGTGCCAAGAAATGCGACCGAAACAGCAACGGTAACGGCATAGCGCCCGAGCCGGGTGGAGAGCTTTTCGATGACTGCGGCGGGCAACAGCGCATGGGCGACTTCGGCGCTTTGCGCCCGCAGATGCGCCTTGGGCTTGCAGAGATCGTGGCAGCGGCTGTCGAGCGAACAACACAGTGAGCAGATCGGAGCGGCATAGGCCGGGCACCACGCCATGTCTTCCGGTTCGAAATCATGTTCGCAAACCGAGCAGTTGATGGCGAGCTTGTTCTGCCAGGACTGGCGCGGCTTGCGGGCGAGGTAATATTTGCCGTCCGTCTTCCAGGCGATCAGCGGAGAGACGATAAAGGCGACCAGCAGCGCAATATAGGGTGCGAGCGCAGAAGCCATGGCGCCGAACGCACCGAAATGGGCGGCGAGGGCTGTAATGGAGGCAATGGCCATTGTGCCGGTGCCAACCGGATTGATGTCGTAGAGATGGGCGCGTTTGAATTCGATGCTGGGTGGCGAGAGACCGAGGCGCTTATTGACAAAAAGATCGACGGAAATCGTGCAGAGCCACGCCATGGCAATGATGGAGAAAACTCCGAGCGTTTGTTCCAGCACCTTGTAAATGCCGAGTTGCATCAAAAGCAGGCCAATGCTGACATTGAAGATCAGCCAGACCACACGGCCCGGATGACTGTGAGTCAGGCGGGAGAAGAAATTCGACCAGGCCAGAGACCCGGCATAGGCGTTCATCACATTGATCTTCAATTGTGAGACCACAACGAAGGCGACGGTGAGCAGCAGCGCAGCCATATGCGATGGGATCATATAGCCGAAAGCGGTCAGATACATATGCGCCGGATCGGCAGCCACATCGGCGGGAATGCCAGCGCTCAGCGTCAGCACCACCAGGAACGAACCGGCAAGCAATTTTGGCGCACCCAGCACGACCCAGCCCGGTCCGGCAAGAAACACGGCAATCTTCTGCCGCCATTTGCGCTGGCCCTCTGGCGGCAGAAAGCGCAGGAAATCGACCTGCTCGCCGATCTGCGCCATCAGTGCCAGAATGACCGCAGAGGCGGCGCCGAATTGTGCCAGTACAAAGGGCGCGCTTTCTCCGCCGGTAAAACCTGTGCGAATGCCGGAGAAGGTCAGCCAGAGATCGAATTTTCCCCAATCGACCAGCGCGATGAAAATGAAGGGGAGAATATTAAGCGCAATCCAGAAGGGTTGGGTGGCGATCTGGAAACGGCTGATCATCCGCACGCCATAGGTGACGAGCGGTATCACCACGACAGCGCTGATCACATAGCCGATCCACATCGGAATGCCAAAGGCCAACTCCAGCGCGCCTGACATGATCGAGGCTTCGATTGCGAACAGAATGAACGTGAATGTCGCGTAGATAAGCGATGTGACGGTCGAACCGATATAGCCGAAGCTTGCACCACGGGTCAGCAGATCGATGTCGACGCCATGGCGGATAGCATAGCGGCTGATGGGCAGACCGACCGCCAGCATGACAAGACTAGCGACAATGATGGCGGCTATGGCGTTGCTGGTGCCGTAGGACAGGGTGATGGCACCGCCGATTGCCTCAAGTGCGAGGAAGGAAATCGCGCCGATAGCTGTGTGGGCAATGCGATTGGATGAAAAGCGGCGCGCGCTTTTTGCTGTGAAGCGCAGCGCGTAATCTTCCAGCGTTTCGTCCGCGACCCAGCGGTTATATTCCCTTCTGACCGGGATGATGCGTTGCCGCGCTGCCATGCCGCTCCATTTCCCCTCCGGCGCCTTATCGGCCGTTTCAAAGAGAGATAGCAGGTTAAGTCAATAATGCATCGGCCCGAAAGCCGGTATCGGTTTTTGGGAAGCTCGATGCATGAAGCCACTAAATTAGAACGAACTTCACGCACATCTGCGGATACCTGAATTTCGTTCTAATGCATATTTCCCCCCGGTAACTACGTCATTTAACGTATAAGGAAACGGCGTCCTCTCCCCAATAGTTGGCAATAACCCGGAGAACCGGGAGAACCAACAGAGAGGGACACGCAATGACATTCCGGTCGCAGATGCTTGCCGCACTTTTTGCAAGCGCGCTCACCATCCCTAGCCTTTCCGGCGCGCTCGCTGCCGAAGACACGATCAAGGTTGGCATTCTTCATTCGCTTTCCGGCACGATGGCTATCTCGGAAACGACGCTCAAGGATGCCATGCTGATGCTCATCGAAGAGCAGAACAAGAAGGGGGGCCTTCTTGGCAAGAAGCTTGAGGCTGTCGTTGTCGATCCGGCTTCGGACTGGCCGCTTTTTGCGGAAAAGGCCCGTCAGCTGATTTCGCAGGACAAGGTTGCGGCCGTTTTCGGCTGCTGGACGTCGGTGTCGCGCAAATCGGTTCTGCCGGTGTTCAAGGAACTCGACAATATCCTGTTCTATCCGGTTCAGTACGAGGGCGAGGAATCCGAGCGCAACGTGTTCTATACGGGCGCCGCGCCAAACCAGCAGGCAATCCCCGCTGTCGATTATCTGATGGAGAACGAGGGAGTTGAGCGCTGGGTTCTGGAAGGCACCGACTATGTCTATCCGCGCACGACCAACAAGATTCTTGAAGCCTATCTCGTCTCCAAGGGTGTGAAGCCGGAAGATATCCGCGTCAACTATACGCCGTTCGGTTTCTCCGACTGGCAGACGGAAGTGGCTGCGATCAAGAGCTTTGGTGCGGCGGGCAAGAAGACCGCTGTGGTTTCGACCGTCAATGGCGATGCCAATGTGCCCTTCTATAAGGAACTCGCAAATCAGGGTGTGAAGGCTGAGGATATTCCAGTCGTCGCCTTCTCGGTTGGCGAAGAGGAACTGGCCGGTATCGATACCGCGCCGCTGGTTGGCCATCTTGCGGCATGGAACTATTTCCAGTCCGTGGACAACCCAACCAATGCGAAATTCATCGAAACCTGGCACGCCTTCACCAAGGATGACAAGCGCGTCACCAATGATCCAATGGAAGCGTCTTTCATTGGTTTCAACATGTGGCTGAAGGCCGTTGAAAAGGCTGGCACGACCGATCAGGATGCGGTCATCGATGCGCTGGTCGGTGTGTCTGTACCGAACCTCTCGGGCGGCTATTCGACCATGATGCCGAACCACCACATCACTAAGCCGGTGCTGATTGGAGAAATCCAGTCGAACGGTCAGTTTGAAATCGTCAGCCAGACGCCGGGTCTGATTGTCGGCGACGAATGGTCCGATTATTTGCCGGATTCCAAGAATCTGATCTCCGATTGGCGCAAGCCGATGTCCTGCGGCAATTTCAATGTCGCAACGGGCAAGTGCGGCGGTCAGGGCGGCTCCTGATAGACGGGGGATGCAGAGGGCAGGTGAGAACGGCGCCTGCCCCTTGCAGTTCAAAGATCCGAACGGGTCAAAATTAAGAATGCTTTTATATTCAAGGAAGTCAGCCATGGAGCGCCGGATACGAGCCGTCCTGCTCGTCTTGTCTGTCCTGTTTGCTGCGATCGCGACGACAGCCCGAGCGGATGAGTTTCAAGGGCTTGTCGATGCTTTGGGCAAGGCGAGTTTTGCCCAGATGCAGGACCGGATTTCTGCTCTCACAAGCACAGGTGACACGCGCGTCGTGCCTGTATTGAACGCGCTTGGCGACGGCGATCTTTATTCGCGCAAATCCGACGGCAAGGTTTTCATCACCAAAGCCACGGGTGCGAACTTGCAGCTCACTGACCCTGTTAGCGGTGAGACGGCAGGTGATGCGCCCAAAGGCGCGATGGACAAGGTCAAGGTGAACAACTCGGTCCGCCGCGCGGTTCGAACGGCTCTTGGCGGGCTGACGCTAATGAGTACAAACCGGGCGGAGCGCCTTAAGGCTGCTGAAATTGTCGCGGCAAGCCCTGATGCGGAAGCATTGGACGCAATCGAGGCAGCGCTAGGCAAGGAACAGGATGGCACAATCCATGCAGTGCTGGAGAAGGCGCAGGCTGCGGCACTTCTGGCATCCGACCGCCCACTCGACGACAAGCTCAAGGCGGCGCAGTTCCTGAAGGATAATGGCGACCGTTCCACTCTGTCTGTCCTGAATGCAGCTCGTGCCAATGCACAGCCTGAACTCGCCGAGGTGCTCGATGGCGCTATCGCCCATATCGAGCAAAGGCAGGCTTTCTGGGACGCTGGACAGAATGTCTGGTATGGTCTTTCGCTCGGTTCCGTCCTGCTGCTCGCGGCCATTGGCCTTGCCATAACCTTCGGCGTTATGGGCATCATCAACATGGCGCATGGCGAAATGGTCATGCTGGGCGCCTATGTCACTTTCATGGTGCAGGAGGTGATCCGGACCAATTATCCGGGGCTGTTCGACTGGTCCCTTGCCATCGCCCTGCCACTGGCTTTCCTCTTCACGGCGCTGGTCGGTCTGGTGATCGAACGTGGCGTCATCCGGTTTCTCTATGGTCGTCCGCTTGAAACACTGCTCGCGACCTGGGGCATTTCCCTGATCCTGCAACAGGCCGTGCGAACGGTGTTTGGACCAACCAATCGCGAGGTTGGCAATCCAACATGGATGTCGGGCGCTTTCGAGCTGGGTGGCATGACCATCACCTGGAACCGCCTGTGGATCATCGTGTTCTCGCTTGCCGTCTTCTTCACGCTTCTTGCGGTGTTGAAGCGGTCCAACTTCGGTCTGCAAATGCGTGCAGTCACCCAGAACCGGCGCATGGCTTCGTCCATGGGCATTCGCACACCCTATATCGATGCTTTCACCTTTGCGCTTGGTTCCGGTATTGCAGGCATGGCAGGTGTCGCACTGTCCCAGATCGACAATGTGTCCCCCAATCTTGGGCAGGGCTATATCATCGACAGTTTCATGGTGGTGGTGTTCGGTGGTGTCGGTAATCTTTGGGGCACGCTGGTCGGCGCCTTCTCGCTCGGCATCCTGAACAAGTTCCTTGAACCTTATGCCGGAGCGGTACTCGGCAAGATACTGGTGCTTGTGCTCATCATTCTCTTCATTCAAAAGCGTCCGCGCGGCTTGTTCGCTCTCAAGGGCAGGGCGGTGGAAGCATGATCACGGCATTTCTTTTCCGAACGCTCGACCGTGGTGTCTTTATCGCCGCTGCAATCCTGATTGCCGCTGCCCTCGCTGTTCCTGCGCTCAACCTGCTGACGGCAGCGGATCATCCATTGCATGTGCCGACTTATATGGTGTCGCTGCTCGGCAAATATCTGACCTATGCCATGCTGGCACTGGCGCTCGATCTGGTCTGGGGCTTCTGTGGTATTCTCTCTCTGGGTCACGCCGCGTTCTTCGCGCTCGGCGGTTATGCCATGGGCATGTATCTGGTGCGCCAGATCGGCGCGCGCGGCGTCTATGGAAATCCCGATCTGCCTGACTTCATGGTTTTTCTGAATTGGAAAGAATTGCCATGGTACTGGTTCGGCTTCGATCACTTCTGGTTTGCATTTCTGATGGTGCTGCTGGTGCCGGGTTCGTTGGCCTTCATCTTTGGCTGGTTCGCTTTCCGCTCCCGCGTGACAGGTGTTTATCTGTCGATCATCACGCAAGCGATGACCTATGCGTTGATGTTGGCTTTCTTCCGCAACGAAATGGGGTTCGGCGGTAATAACGGCCTGACCGATTTCAAGGATATTCTGGGCTTCAACATTCAGGCGGATGGCACGCGCGCCGCGCTTTTCGCTGCTTCGGCAGTCGTGCTGGCTATTGCGCTGATTTTCAGTTCAGCGGTGGTCAGATCGAAGTTCGGCAAGGTTTTGGTCAGCGTCCGCGATGCGGAAAGCCGCACACGATTTCTTGGTTACAGACCGGAAAACTACAAGCTATTCATCTTTACCCTCTCGGCGATGATGGCGGCTGTCGCGGGTGCGCTTTATGTGCCGCAGGTCGGCATCATCAATCCGGGAGAATTCGCCCCGGCCAATTCTATCGAAGTCGTCATCTGGACTGCCGTGGGTGGTCGGGCGACGCTTATAGGGCCGGTGATTGGCGCTGTGCTGGTCAATTTCGGCAAAAGCGTCTTCACGACCGCTTTTCCGGAAATGTGGCTGTTTGTATTGGGCGCACTGTTCGTCGCCGTTACGCTTTTCCTGCCAAAAGGCATTGTCGGCACGTTCCGCGCACTCATGGCGTCACGCAAACCCGTAGCGGCGGCATCGGGAGACGAGACCAAACTGCAAGCGACGGCTGCGGAGTGAGGGGCATTATGAGCGAGACCACCAACAGTCTGCTTTATCTTAATGGCGTGTCGGTTTCCTTCGATGGGTTCAAAGCACTGAACTCACTGTCCTTTGTCATTGAGCCGGGCGAGTTGCGGGCCATTATTGGCCCGAACGGCGCCGGCAAGACGACGATGATGGATATCATCACCGGTAAGACGAAGCCGGATGAAGGCGAAGTATTCTTTGAGGGCGATATCGATCTTACGAGGAAGGACGAGGCCGACATTGCCCAGATTGGCATTGGCCGCAAATTCCAGAAGCCGACGGTATTCGAGAGCCATACGGTCTGGGACAATATCGAGCTTGCGCTGGATCGCAAGCGTGGGGTTTTTGCAACGCTTCTTTATCGCCAGGACAAAGCGGATCGCGACCGCATTGAAGAAATATTGAAGACGGTGCGCCTGTGGGCGCGGCGCGATGACCTCGCCGCCAATCTCTCGCATGGCCAGAAACAGTGGCTGGAAATTGGCATGTTACTGGCGCAGGAGCCCAAGCTTTTGCTGGTTGACGAACCGGTGGCAGGCATGACGGACGCCGAGACCGCTGAAACGGCCATCCTGCTCAAGGAGATCGCCAAGACGCGTTCTGTTGTGGTGGTGGAGCACGACATGGGCTTCATCCGCGATTTGGGTGTGAAGGTGACCTGTCTTGCCGAAGGCAGCGTGCTTGCGGAAGGGTCTATCGATTTCGTCAGCTCCGATCCGAAAGTGATCGAGAACTATCTTGGGCGCTAAGGGGAGCTTCTTATGTTGAGCGTTGAAAATGTGAGCCTTCATTATGGTGCGGCACAGGCCTTGCGCGGCGTGTCGCTGAAGGCTGAGGCCGGACACATCACCTGTGTTCTGGGGCGCAATGGTGTCGGCAAGACCAGCTTGTTGCGCGCCGTTACCGGGCAGCAGACGCTGAGCGGCGGCACGGTCGTTTTCGATGATGTGGATATGAAAAATCTGCCGCCTTATGCTCGTGCTAGTCGGGGTATGGGTTATGTTCCGCAAGGGCGCGAAATATTTCCGCTACTGACAGTGAGGGAAAATCTGGAAAGTGGGTATGCTTCGCTGAAACGTTCGGAACGGTTCATTCCCGACGAGATATTCAGCCTGTTTCCGGTGCTGAAGGATATGCTGCCGCGTCGTGGCGGTGATCTTTCCGGCGGGCAGCAGCAGCAGCTCGCCATCGGTCGCGCTATGGTGCTGAGGCCGCGTATTCTGGTACTGGACGAGCCGACAGAGGGCATCCAGCCGTCGATCATCAAGGATATTGGCCGCGCAATCCGCTATTTGCGGGACTCAGCTGGGATGGCCATTCTGCTGGTCGAACAATATCTCGATTTCTGTCGCGAACTCGCCGATTACGTCTACATCATGGATCGGGGCGAAATCGTTCTGGATGGTCCGGCGGAAGTACTCGACACGTCAAAGGCGAGAAGCTACCTGACCGTCTGAATTGTCTGTTTGCTCATCAGTGTGATTATGTCGGGAGTCTCGCTGAGACTTTCCAATGACCTTGTTTGACATCAGGTCGTAAGATCCAAACTTTCTCAGCTATTTTTGTGCCTCTTGCTGTTTCGTAAGACGATATGGACAGGAGGATAGAATCCGTTTGTTGTTCATATTTCGCCTGCGTGATAACGCCATCGCTGAGCATTACGACCGCCTCCGTATCAACACTCTCGTCACTGATCCGGACTTTGCATCCGGGATAGGCGTGCGTGTGCGCGAATTCAAATTGCATAGTGGTTTTTTCCCTTTTGCAGGCTCGGCAGGTTGCCTCTTTCGCATCCGCAAATCCAGTCGAACGACGTTCCAACCGACCGTCGTTTTTCCCCTCTCTGTGCCCGAAACGATATTTTCCGTATCGGCCAATAATCAAGCTTGACAAAAATATACGCTAAAATATATTTTTATGTATACGGGAAAGGTTGAGGCCAGCCCCGTTGTGCGGGGCATGTCTGTGCCTGTGAAACACGTAAACTTAGGTGACGGGGGCTGTCGGTCTGCTGTCATTCTGGAAGAGGTAATGATGTACTATTTCGCTTACTGCACCTGGCTGCACGACATCGAAGTCGGGCGCTATATGCCGGAGGCCAAGTCGATCACCAAGGGTTATGCGGCCAATCACGCGCTCCGTTTCCATGCTGCGGGTGAGCGCAAGGATCGTGGCTGGTGCCATTTTCTCAATACGGCGGAAGCTTATGGCGAAAAGGCATTCGGCGTTGTGTTCGAGCATGACGAAAAGCACTTCGAAGAAGACTATGACGACTTCGAACGTTGCTGCGTCACCGTCTATGGCGACGACGGCAAGATGTATGATTGCTGGACCTACCGCCTCATTACGCCGGGCATTGCAATGCGTCCGCCAAACTTCTACTGGGAGCACATTCCGGCGGGCTTGAAGCAGTGGAACTTCCCGCAAGAGTATATTGACAAGGTCACCGGCGTTTTCGACGCAGCTGCGGAGTGCCCGCGCGCCGATCGCCCCAATCCGTCCAAGATACCGGGACGGGGTGCGGAAACACGGTAAGGCCATTTTAAGGCGATGGGCTGCCCATCGCCTTAAACACCAAAGATAAAAACAAAGAGTGGGGAACTTTTAATGAATAAGCATCGACTTCCATTTATGAGCGCTGTTTGCGCACTAACCGCAATGGCGTCCGGACAGGCTTTTGCGCAGGATGCGGCATCTCTGGTACCGCAGGAAATTCGCGACCGCGGCACACTCACCGTTGGTTCGCAACAGACATTTCCGCCCATTGAATTTCGCGAGCCGGGGAGCCAGGAAGTCAGCGGTGCGAGCGCCGATCTGCTGCGGGAAATTGCCAAGCGTCTCAATCTGAAAATGCAATTCGTCCAAGCCGAATATTCGGCGCTCATTCCGGGTATTGAGGCAAAACGCTTCGACATGGCGTCGGGTGGTATCAGCGACACTGAAGAGCGTGAGCAGAAACTCGATTTCGTCAACTACATGATGTCGGGCGGCAGCATGCTGGTGCGTGCTGAAGACGAAAGCAAATACAAGACTATTGCCGATTTCTGCGGCAAGAAGGTTGCGACGCTTCTGGGAAGCCGGGTCATCATGGCCAAGGTCGAAGAAGCCTCTGCTACATGCCAGAAGAATGGCGCAGCCGCTATTGTTGCAGACCAGTTGCCTTCCGCGCCTGACGCGCGCATGCAGCTCGATCTCAAACGCGTCGACGCCTATCTGGGTGATTTCCCGGCGCTCGTTTATATGGGGTCCCAGTTTCCCGGCAAATATGCGATCGCCGGCGGCAACTATATCCTGACACCTTACATCACGTCCTGGAGCTTTGCGAAAAGCCAGAGTGGCCTGCGCGATGCGGTGAAAAAGGCGACAGAAGAAATGAAGGCTGATGGCGCTTATCAATCCATCATGAACAAATGGGGCGTAGGCGGCGGCGTTCTGCCGGAAATCACAATCAATTTGCCTGCAAGCAAACGTAATTGACATTGGAAGCAGGGCAATGGATGCCAGTATTGTTCACCAAACTTCCAACTTGCCAATCATTCACAGGCGCCGCTGGGGCTCGTGGGTTTTAGGCGCCATTGTCCTGGCCTGCGTCGCGTCTATCGCAATGGCATCATTGCGGGCACAGATTCTCGATTTCGCAGTCTTCAGAGATTATATTTTTAGTCCTCTGATCGTAATGGGCGCCATCAATGCGCTGGTGCTTGGAACACTGGCTTTGATTATTGCCACGCTGATCGGATTTGTCTCGGCTTTGATGCGCGTCAGTGGAAACCCAATTCTGTCGGGCATTTCCGCGATCTATGTCTATCTGTTTCGCGGCACGCCGATGCTTATCCAGCTTATCTTCTGGTTTAATGCCGTGCCGATCATGTTTCCCAGCATTTATATCGCCCTTCCGTTCATGGAGTTGCCGCTCATTGATGCCCCAACAACGTCGGTTGTGACGCCATTTCTCGCAGCCTTGGCAGGCCTCAGCCTGGCTGAAGGCGCCTATATGAGCGAGATCATTCGCGGTGGTATTCTGGCCGTGGACAAGGGACAACGCGAAGCTGCAACAGCATTGGGTATGACGCAGCGAAAAGTGCTGACGCAAGTGGTCATTCCGCAAGCCGGACGGATCATCATACCGGCGGCAGGCAATCAGTATATCATGCTGCTGAAGTCGTCTTCTCTCGCATCGGCCATCGGCTATCTTGAGTTGTTGCGTGTGGCGACGGACATTTACTCCTCCAATTTCCACGTGGTGGAACTGCTTGCGGTGGCGGCGTTCTGGTATCTCGTGATGACAGCCTTTGCGACCGCGATCCAGACCACGCTAGAAAAGGTATTCCCGCAACGATGAGCGCGCCAGCCAAAAATATGCCGGCAGTATCGGCGATCAATGTGTCAAAGAACTGGGGTTCCGTGAGTGCTTTCAGCGGGGTGAGCTTTGATGTTCCCGCAGGCCAGGTAGTTGCCTTGCTCGGACCTTCGGGTGCCGGAAAGTCAACCATGCTGCGCTGCCTCAATCATCTCGACCGCATCAGTTCCGGCAGGATTTATGTTTATGGCGAACTGATCGGTTATCAGGAAACCGCCACAGCATTGCATGAGCTTTCCGATCGTGAACTCAGCCGCCAGCGGCAAAAAATTGGTATGGTGTTTCAACACTTCAACCTTTTCCGTCACATGACGGCGATCCAGAATGTCATGAGCGGCCCTGTGCACGTCTTGAAGCGTCCGAGAGCCGAAGCCGCTGAAGTCGCAATGGCGCTGCTCGACAAGGTCGGCCTGAAAACGAAGGCGGATTCCTATCCTTCGGCGTTATCCGGCGGTCAGCAGCAGCGCGTTGCTATTGCCCGTGCTTTGGCGATGGAGCCTCGCGTCTTGCTGCTTGATGAACCCACGAGCGCGCTTGATCCGGAGCTGGCACAAGAAGTGGTGGTCACCATTCGTGCACTGGCTGAAGAAGGCCAGACTATGGTGATCGCGACCCACGATATGGCGATTGCCCGCGATGTCGCGGATCGCGTGATCTTCATGGAAGGCGGGCAGGTGGCTGAGGATGCGCATTCCGCAAAATTCTTCACCAATCCAGACAGCGAGCGGGCGCGACAGTTTCTTGCGCGGGTATTGCCTGCCTCTACAATGCCCGGATGATTCGGAGACTGAAAAATGGCGGCAAAGAAAGAATCTGGCGGTGAGCCTATCGGAAAAGATGTTCGGACTCGCATCCGCAGCATGATTCTGGGCTCAGAGCTGAAGCCAGGCCAGCGCTTACTCGAAGAAGAACTGTGTGAGCGGCTTGGCGTTGGTCGCACGCCGGTTCGCGAGGCTCTTTTGTTGCTGAAAGGCGAGGGACTGCTCGGTCCGGGGCGGGGATGGGTTGTCGAGAATGTCGACCGCAGCCAGATACGCGCCATATTCGAAAGTCGTGCGGCCATTGAAGGGGCAACAGCGCGGCTCGCTGCCCGTCATGCATCATCGGAAACCTTCGATGAACTTCAGCGCCTGATTGAAGCCATGGAGCCGGGAGAGGGGATGACCCGCCCTGAACTCAATCGCCTGAACAATGAGTTTCATAATCTGATCGTAGACAGTGCAGACAATATGTTTCTGGCGCAGTTCCACGAGCGAACACAGTTTCACTACTGGATGTTGCGGGTTCCGATCCTGTTTTCGAATGAGGAAGTGCAGAAGACAAATCTCCAGCATCGAAAGATCGTCGATGCCCTGATTGCGCGCGATGAAGATCAAGCCGAGCGGGCCGCGCGTGAGCATGTTGAAAAGACCATGGCTATCGTCGAACCGGCAATCCAGATTTAGCCTGACCTAGTCAACACTCTATCCCCTGATGAACGCCAACTCCCGGTTTCCGAAACCGGGAGCAGTGAAAACTATTGTCAATTGTCCAATATCGAGAAATCCACATGAACACTATCTTCCAGAACCTTCACCATATCTGCATCGTCGTCAAAGACCTTGAGAAGGCCGTAGCCTATTATGAAAGCCTTGGGGTGGGACCATGGTTCGACTACCCTAAGTCGGGCGAGTATCTGGAGTTTGAGGTTCCCAACGAGGAAGCATCCAAGACTATGCGCTATAAGTGCGTGAACCTTGACAATGTCCAGTTACAGCTGTGCGACCCCGGTATTCTGGACTCGCCGCAAAAGCGGTTTCTCGATGAAAGGGGTGAAGGTGTTTATCACCTCGGTTTTGAGGTCGAAGACCGCGACGAAGCCGAAGCGCGTGGTCGCAGCCTGGGCTTGCCAGTCATAGCTCGAGGCAAACGGACAGATGGCGGTGGCTTTTGCTACTTCGATACCCGCAACGAGGCAGGTGTCGTTCTCGAAGTCCGAAAGTCCTGAAGTGCGACCATGATTGCTCACTATGTCGCCACCCCTGGCAGGGGGATAAGTTCACGAGTGCTTTGGCAGGGCAGGGAGAGTCTTCTCCTGTGCCTGCTGGCGATGGCGCTCTTTGCGGCTTCGGATGCAATCGCCAAGAAGCTGTCGGTGAGCTTTCATCCTATCCAGATAGGATGGTTTCGCTATCTCGCGGCGGCCACGTTGTTCGGTGTCCTTTGTCTGCGAAAAGGATTGCCAAAACCAAGCGCACGACCGGGTGCCCAGATCATACGCGGGTTTGGCATGGCGGGTGCGACGATCCTGCTGGTGATGGCGTTGAGGTTGCAGCCCATGGCCGAAGCCACGGCGCTGGTCTTTCTTTCCCCGGCATTCGTCACGCTTCTATCCGTTTTTCTGTTGAAAGAACGCGTGAACTGGTATCGCTGGCTTGGAGTTGCAGGCGGATTGATCGGGGTTATCGTCATTCTGCGCCCCGGCCTGGCTGCCTATAATCCAGCGGCACTGTTTTCCATCGCCTCTGCGGCTTGCTGGGCAACGGCAATGGTGATGACACGCAAGGCCGTACTGGTCGATTCACTTGAAACGACACTGGCTTATTCGGCGATGAGCGGGCTTGTGATACTTTCAATCGGCCAACCGTTCGTTTTTGTCGTTCCCGATTTCTTTGAAGGCGTCATGTCCGTGCTGATGGGGGTGCTATGGCTTGCAGCGCACGTGGCCATCGCCATCGCCTATCGCAGGCCAGAAGCACAGCTTTCCCGCTTGGCACCTGTTTCCTATACCCATCTGATCTGGGCGATAGGGCTGGGCTACCTTGTCTTTGGCTCAATACCGGACACACTGACACTGCTTGGGACTGCTGTCATTGTATTGAGCGGATTAGCGACTTTCAGAATGCAAGCTGCAACAGACAATAGCCCAAAATAAGCCAGTCCAGTGGGTCTACAGTTACGGGCACCTGACAGTAACCTAACTTTACTTCCACATGCTTCGCATCCGTGCGCCGACATCTATGCGGACATCACGTGCGCTGCGTTCGCTCGCAGAGGCGGAAACTTTCGGCCAACTCGTCTTCTCAAACAAATGAAGCAATGAGCTGGGTATGAACCGCGTGCGCGAAGCATAAACGTGTCGGTCACCCTTCACATTTTGACCATGGGTAAAAAACCGCTGTGGCGTGATAAGCGTGAGTTTGTCACGGGCTCGCGTCATGCCGACATAAAGTAGACGACGCTCTTCTTCCAGCTCGGCCGTCGTGCCCGCTCCTAGATCTGATGGCATGCAACCATCGACAACGTTGAGCATGTAAACGGAACACCATTCCTGCCCTTTGGCGGAATGGATGGTGGAGAGGATCAGATAATCCTCGTCAAGAAGTGGCACACCTGCCTGATCGCTCGTTGCATCAGGAGGATCAAGCGTCAGTTCGGTGAGGAACCGCTCGCGGCTTGGATAGCCGCTGGCAATCTGCTCAAGTTGAACCAGATCTGCTTTTCGCGTATCGGCATCTTCGTGAATACGTTCGAGATGCGGTTCATACCAGTTGCGTGCCAGACCGATTTCTCCCGGCCATCCGCCTTCGACTTTTCGAAGACTTGAAAGCAGATCGATAAAGGCCGGCCAGTCGTCGCCAATCCGGGGCGGTGGTGGAATTTCGGCGAGCGATTGGAGCGGTTCGGGGTTCGTGGCAATTGGGTCGAGAATCTTGCCAGCCGTCTGGGGACCAACACCAGGTAGCATCTGCAAAAGGCGGAAGCCCGCAACACGGTCACGTGGGTTCTGAGCAAACCTCAAGGTAGCAAGCAGGTCTTTCACATGCGCACTGTCGAGGAATTTCAGGCCACCGAATTTCACGAAGGGGATATTGGTGCGGGTCAGCTCCACTTCAAGCGGGCCACTGTGGCTTGACGTGCGAAATAGTACCGCCTGCTGCTTAAGCGTAACGCCTACTTCTCGATTTGCCAGGACCTGCTCGACGATATAGTTCGCCTGATCGCTCTCGTCTCGCACCGTCACGAGCATTGGCCGCTGTTCGGATTAACGATCGGTCCAAAGGTTCTTGGTAAATCGCTCGCGGGCAAGATCAATCACGCCATTAGCGGCAGCAAGGATCGGCTGGGTGGAGCGATAATTACGGTCAAGCGTGATGATATCAGCAGGTCTCGGCGAGAACTCTTGCGGAAAATCGAGAATATTGCGAATGGTAGCTGCGCGGAAGGAATAGATGGATTGTGCATCGTCACCGACGACTGTCAGACCACGACCACTCGGTTTCAGTGCCATCAGGATTGATGCCTGAAGACGGTTCGTGTCCTGATACTCATCGACCAGAATATGATCGAAGCGATTGCCAACATCGTCAGCAAGCTCTGGATCTGACATCATCTGTGCCCAATAGAGCAAAAGATCATCGTAATCGAGCACGTTCTGGTGCTGCTTGGCCTCAACATAGGTAGCAAAGAGCTGTTTGAGTTGCTCTTCCCAGCCGAGTACATAGGGATATGCGTTCTTCAGAACTTCGCCGATTGAAGTTTCGGAATTGACCACGCGCGAATAGATCGCAACACATGTACTCTTGGTTGGAAAGTGGCTTTCCATCTTTGAGAAACCCAGTTCATGGCGAACGAGGTTCATGAGGTCGCGCTGTCTTCCCGGTCGTGAATAGTAAAGTCGGCGCCAAGCCCGATCTGCTGGGCATAAATACGTAAGAGCCGCGCGCCAATGCCATGAAATGTGCCTGCCCATGCAAGCGCATCAGTCATGACCGCTGAATTGTCGCCAATAACCTGCTTGCAGATACGCTGAACGCGCCGGGCCATTTCGGACGCTGCCCGGCGTGAGAATGTCATCAACAATATCCGACGGGCTCTGTTGCAAATTTCGATTTTGGCCATAATGACCGTTGGTTGGGACGTCGATTATCTGGCAGCCTTGCGATTTTCGAGACTCTGAGCGAGCAGTACTACCGCCTCCGTCAGCGCGCTTGGTCCGATGCCGAAAGCACGCTCAACAATGCGTGCTTCTCCACGAATGTCGCCCGTCAGGTTGAAAATCGCAGCCTGTCCTTTTGCGCAGAGCGCGCATGACTTCGAAACCTTTGATCGTCGCATAGGCTGTTTTCAGCGTTTTGAACCCTCTTACCGGTTTGATCAGTTGCTTCAGCTTGCCGTGATCGGCCTCAACAATGTTGTTCAGATACTTGACCTGTCGGTGCACGAGTTCCATGGGACATCTGTTTTCGGCTTTCAATTGCGCAATAGCGATGCCATAAGTCGATGACTTGTCGGTATTGACGACGGTTGGCTTTTCCCAGTCCTTCAGGCCATTCAAGGCTTTACCGAGAAAGCGTTTGGCTGCTTTGGCATTGCGGGTCGGTGACAGATAGAAATCGATCGTGTTGCCGAATTTGTCGACGGCCCGGTAAAGATACGTCCATTGTCCGCGGACTTTCACATAGGTTTCATCAACGCGCCAACTCGTTGACTGCGGTCGACGCCAGTGCCAACGCAACTGCTTTTCAATCTCCGGCGCATATCTCTGAACCCAACGATAAATCGTGGAATGATCGACGGGAACGCCACTCTCACCCATCATCTGTTCAAGATCACGGTAGCTGACGCCATAGCGGCAGTACCAACGCACCGCCCACAAAATCACTTCACCCTGCAAATGGCGCCACTTGAAATCGTTCATCAATAATCTCGCTGAAAAGCTGGAGCGTTCTTTCGGACATCAACAGGATTTTTGCAACAGAGCCTTCTGTCGTGGATGGTTGGATTGGCCGTGCCGGTGTTCAACTCCGTCAGGCGGTGCGTGTCGCAACAGCATTCTTCGATCCGGCGTGTATCGTAATCGGAGGGCGACTACCGGGTAGCCTGAATGCCCGTCTGGTCGAGATCGCACTTGCGGGTCCCATCGATGGACCATCGCGAGGTCTTCCCATTGCACCTGTGCGTGCTTCGTTATTTGGAAGCCAAGTTGGTGCTATGGGTGCGGCATGTGTTCCATTGTTCAAGACTTTTTTTTCCGGGGCCGTCGTTGACGTTGGGAGTGCCCATCTTAATGGCCGTAGACCGGTATCACAGGCGAGTTAGGCGACCAGCGATGTCGATGCAGATGTCATTTGCACAAGGTCCACAACGGCTTTTGTACTGGTACATCTATCCACCTTTCTTGAGAGATGGCCATCGCTAGGCTGAATGCTGCTCGGTAGTACTTCTGCAATCCATCGGCTTAGACATACGCCCCTTTTATCAATCATTCGCATTGAACTGCACTTCCTGCCAATAGCAGAACCTTGATTCTTGACTGGCAATCAGCACTCGCCGCAGAGCATAGAAGTTTGCATTCGTTTCTTGAGATGCTGCTCCAGCTGTTCAAGTACCGCGACGGATGTGTATTGCTGGAGAAGCCTATAAAACGGCTTCTCCGTCGCTCGGTCATAGTGGTTTACGCTGCTGAGCGAACCAGATTATTGGATGCCGGTGCGGCGACCATGAAATCTTCAAAGAAAGTGGAAAGCTCGGGATAGGAATCTAACGGCAAAATATGTGCCACATATTGATCTGGTCGCACCACAATCATGCAACCCGTTTTACGTTTGATGCCTCGCAGGTCGAAGACATCATGTCCAGCTTGGTGGTCCGCGCAAAAAATCTTCTCATAATCACGGAGCCCATAACGGCCTTTTGCCGGCAGGAGAAGTGAAGGCATTTCTCCTATCGAAAGATCACGGTATGCCTGTTGGAATATTGCGCGCACATCGATGATGGAATCGACATCTGCGCCTTTGGGAGTAAATTTGGTAACCGGTGAGGCCTGGCTCAATAGGAATTCGCAAAGTGCTGCGGTCTGGCAGCCCTGCTGCCCACAGTCCCCCTCGCCAGCAAACGCATAAATACGCCAGCGACCATCTGCATTGGCGGTATGGCCGAGTTCAATTTTTTTCGCGTCACCGAGCCGGAATACAGGCGCCGAATGGAACCGCATGCCGATCGGGAAACCTTCGGCGAGGTCTTGATAAGTTGCCTCTCCAGTTAGTAGCGAAGGAGTATAACGCGTTGCCGTCCCCGCTGTGTAGCGACCCGATTGTACGAAATATTTTTGTACCTCCGAGGGGTCCACACCATTGATGTTCGTCGCTGATTTCAGGGGAGCGCTCAGCATTGTTGCCCATTTGCGATCGAAATCTATCAGTTGTTTGGCTATCGCCTGGCGTTCAGCTGAATAGCTGTGCAAAAGGGAGGCCGACGAGCGGCCTTGAAGGACGGCGGCAAGCTTCCAGCCCAGATTGAATGAATCCTGCATCGAGACGTTCATGCCCTGGCCAGCCTTCGGGCTGTGCGTATGACACGCATCGCCCGCGATAAAGACATGAGGCAAACGCTTATCGATCTGATTTTCCGGGACGTCGTCGAACTTATCACAAACTCGCTGGCCAATTTCATAAACCGACCACCAGGCGACTTCCTTTACATCAAAACTGTAGGGATGCAGAATTCGCTTGGCAGCGGCGATCAGGTGATCGACGGTGATATTCTTGCTGGAAACGCGCTCGTTTGCGGCCAGCTTGTCCATTTCCACATATGTGCGAACGAGATAGCCGCCTTCGCGCGGAATGAGCAGAATCGTGCCCTCATCTGCAGACTGAATTAGTGATTTCAGGCGCACATCCGGGAAGTCTGTGACGACTAGCACATCCATAACGCCCCAGGCCTGATTGGCGGCGTCGCAGCGCAATTCCCGCCCGATCGACTTGCGAACAGTGCTTCGCGCGCCATCGCAACCGACGACGTAGCGCGCTTTGACTGTCTCGATCTCACCCTGATGCGCAGCCTCCGTTCGCTCGAAAGCAACCGTGACTGGGTGGCTGTTGGTTGGGTCTCTATCAATCTATAGATCGGAGATGCGGCGGGAATAATGTGGCTCCAATTGGCTTGGAGAATTCCGCATCACTTCAAGATAGAAATCATGCACGCGCGCTTGATTGAGGATGACGTGGGGCATCTCGGACAGGCCCTCTTCGACGTCGAGGACACGACCATGACGAACAACATTCTCCCGCTTCTCGCTATCCGGTTTCCAGAAGGCGGTCTCGTTGACCCAATAGGATTCCTTCAAAACTTTTTCCGCAAAGCCAAACGCCTGAAACATTTCTAGGTGACCGACTCATAAG
>UEGR01000023.1 GCA_900465685.1 Hyphomicrobiales bacterium | reverse complement strand
TCGCTTCGATCATCGAGTAAAGAATTATCATTTGATCGGCGGTTCGCCGCCGGTCATTATGACGCCCAGCGTCATATAGGGGTATAGCTCAGTTGGTAGAGCGACGGTCTCCAAAACCGTAGGTCGCGGGTTCGAGCCCTGCTGCCCCTGCCATTTTTGAAACGGGTGTATGCGGCTTGACTGCATGCGCCCGTTTTCTATATAAAGGAAAGTCAGGCGGCGTTTACGCTGCCTTAACTTTTTCGACATTGCTCATATCGAGCGCTTTTCTAGCGGTCTATGACATTGTCGGAGAATGATAATTTCCTGCCGGATTTGTTGGCCGGGCAGGGAAGGCCGCAATCACACGATTGAATGGTGTGGTAGAGCGGTGTGTGCAAGGGTCGGATTTCCGACAAGCCTGTATGGTATTCTTTTAACCTTTGGGCTTGTGATTTGTGGGAATCGATTCTATGTAACGTCAACAGACACGCGGTGCGTGGGGCTGATAATTCAGCTTTGCGCGCCGTATATGCGTGGGTTCCGGCTTCTGATTCGCTGATTGAAACGATTAGCTGTTCAAAGTTTGGAGGTCGCGCTCGATCAATGACAGAGCGGCAGATGGCATCCAAAACGAATCCGATCACCTTTCTTCAGCAGGTTCGCGCCGAAACGGCGAAGGTAACCTGGCCGACCCGGCGTGAAACGATTATCTCCACTATTATGGTGGTGATTATGGCGTTTCTGGCTGCTGCGTTCTTTTTCCTTGCCGACCAGCTTATGGCCTATGGCGTAGAATTTATTCTCGGCCTTGGTCGATAAGTCAGGATTGGGGAGTTTTTAGATGACGGCGCGCTGGTACATCGTTCACGCCTATTCAAATTTCGAAAAGAAGGTGGCTGAGGACATCGAAGCCAAGGCTGCACAGAAGGGTCTGTCCAATCTGATTGAACAGATCGTTGTGCCGACCGAAAAGATCGTTGAAGTGCGTCGCGGCCGCAAGGTTGATGCTGAGCGCAAGTTCTTTCCGGGTTACGTGCTCGTGCATGCCACGCTGACCGATGCCGTCTTTTCGCTGATCAAGAATACGCCGCGCGTCACCGGTTTCCTCGGTGACTCCAAGCCGGTTCCGGTTTCCCAGAAGGAAGTCGATCAGATTCTGAACCAGGTTCAGGATGGTGTTGATCGTCCGAAGACCTCGGTCTCCTTCGAAATCGGTGAGCAGGTTCGCGTTTCCGACGGTCCGTTCGCATCGTTCAACGGTATCGTTCAGGAAGTCGACGAAGAGCGCGCGCGTCTCAAGGTCGAGGTTTCCATCTTCGGGCGCGCGACGCCTGTGGATCTGGAATACGGTCAGGTCGATAAGCTCTGATCGTTTGCCCGCAAGGGTATTTCACTCCGGAGCGAGATCCTGAATTGAGCCTGAGGGCATAAGCGGGATCAAAAATCCAACCGGAGTGGAAGTGGTGGAAGGGAAGGCGGCTTAGCCGGTCGTCGATCTCCGGACCACCGAACTGCCCGTCAGTCTGACATTTGTCTGATTGGCGTCAGTCGAAAGCCGGGTTTCCCGGCGTCAATCGAGAAGCCGGTTTTCCGGCATTGTAAAAAAGGCAGAAAGTAATGGCTAAGAAAATTGCAGGCCAGCTCAAGCTGCAGGTAGCAGCCGGTGCGGCCAACCCTTCGCCTCCGATCGGCCCGGCTCTGGGTCAGCGCGGCATCAACATCATGGAATTCTGCAAGGCGTTCAACGCTGCCTCGCAGGAAATGGAAAAGGGTTCGCCGATTCCAGTCGTGATCACCTATTACCAGGACAAGTCTTTCACTTTTGTGATGAAGACGCCTCCGGTGACCTACTTCCTCAAGAAGGCCGCTAACCTCAAGTCCGGTTCGAAGACCCCGGGCAAGGCAAGCGCCGGCACGATCTCCCGCGACAAGGTTCGCACGATCGCTGAAGCGAAGATGAAAGATCTGAACGCCGCTGACATTGAAGCAGCAATGCGCATGATCGAAGGTTCTGCCCGTTCGATGGGCCTGGAAGTGGTGGGCTGAGACGATGGCGAAGATTTCCAAGCGCATTAACAAGATCCGCGAAGGCGTCGATCGTAACAAGCTGTACGATCTGTCGGCTGCTATCGGCCTCGTCAAGGAACGTGCAATCGCCAAGTTCGATGAAACCATCGAAATCGCGATGAACCTCGGTGTTGACCCGCGTCACGCTGACCAGATGGTTCGCGGCGTTGTCAACCTGCCGAACGGCACCGGCCGTACGGTTCGCGTTGCTGTTTTCGCACGTGGCGACAAGGCTGAAGAAGCCAAGAAGGCTGGCGCCGACATCGTCGGTGCGGAAGAACTGTTCGAAATCGTCAATGGCGGCAAGATCGAATTCGATCGCTGCATTGCAACCCCGGATATGATGCCGCTCGTCGGTCGTCTCGGTAAGGTTCTCGGCCCGCGTGGCATGATGCCGAACCCGAAGGTTGGCACCGTCACCACCGACGTTGCTGCTGCTGTTGCTGCTTCCAAGGGCGGTGCAGTTGAATTCCGTGTCGAAAAGGCTGGTATCATCCATGCCGGTATCGGCAAGGTTTCGTTCGACTCGCAGAAGCTCGAAGAAAACATCAAGGCTTTCGCTGACGCCGTCATCAAGGCAAAGCCGTCGGCTGCCAAGGGCGAATACGTCAAGCGCGTTTCGCTTTCCTCGACCATGGGCGTTGGCGTCAAGGTCGATCCGGCAACCGTCAAGGTCGTCGCTTAATCTATCTGGGCTCCGGTTCGCCGGAGCCTATGCCTTTCTCTTTAAGGGGAGGGCGCATCGGCGGCACGCCGGCATCGCGAAAGCGGTCGAAGTGCAAGAATTCCGGATCGTATGATCCGGATAGCCGGACGAAAGTCCGGTTATCCTGTCCGAGATTGCAGGCGGTCAATCATCTTCGGGTGATTTTCCTTAAAACATAGCCTGCATGAGACGTGGAATAACCCTGTTTCGCGTGTGAACGCATGCAAGGTTTGAACCGTAGTTGCCTTTGAGTGATGCCTGGCTTCCAGGATAGCTGAAGGGGACAGGATCCTCGAACGTCGGGCTGACTGTGAAGTTCGTCCGGCAAAGGCAACCCGGCAGGGCCATGTGGTCCTGTCTACTGGAGAGAGACAGTGGATAGAGCGGAAAAACGCGAATTTGTCTCGTGGCTGAACGGCGCTTTTAAAGAGTCCGGTTCGGTCGTCGTGGCCCACTATACCGGTCTCACCGTTGCGCAGATGAGCGATCTTCGCTCGAAGATGCGTGATGCAGGTGGGTCCGTTAAAGTCGCGAAAAACCGCCTTGCCAAGATCGCTCTTCAGGGCACGGAATCGGAAGGCATTTCTGATCTGTTTACAGGTCAGACGGTTGTTGCTTATGCAAACGACCCGATTGCTGCTCCGAAAGTAGCCGTCGAATTCGCCAAGGCTAACGACAAGCTCGTTATCCTCGGTGGTGCAATGGGTGCAACGACGCTTAACGCCGATGGCGTCAAGTCGCTTGCTTCGCTCCCATCGCTCGACGAACTGCGCGCAAAGCTGGTTGGAATGATCCAGACCCCGGCTCAGCGTCTCGCAGTACTTACCAGCGCACCAGCGGGCCAGATCGCTCGCGTTATTGGCGCGCACGCCCGGAAGAACGAGGCGGCGTAAGGCCGTTTTTCGCTGTCAATTGTTCAAACCTTGAAACTAAGGAAATACCAAAATGGCTGATCTCGCAAAGATCGTTGACGACCTGTCGGCACTGACCGTTCTCGAAGCTGCTGAGCTTTCGAAGCTTCTCGAAGAGAAGTGGGGCGTTTCGGCTGCTGCTCCTGTAGCAGTTGCTGCTGCTGGTGGCGCTGCTCCGGCTGCTGCTGCTGAAGAAAAGACCGAATTCGACGTCGTTCTCGTCGATGGCGGCGCTAACAAGATCAACGTGATCAAGGAAGTGCGCGCAATCACCGGTCTCGGCCTCAAGGAAGCTAAGGACCTCGTCGAAGGCGCTCCTAAGGCTGTCAAGGAAGCCGCTTCGAAGGACGAAGCTGAGAAGATCAAGGCACAGCTCGAAGCTGCTGGCGCCAAGGTCGAACTCAAGTAAGTTCGGACTATTCTGGCGGATGGTTTTCCATCCGTCAGTTTCCACCCGTAAGACGGTGGATCGACTAAGTGGAAACCCTTTTTCTGAACGCCAGAGCGGCTTTCAGGAAATGGGTTTTAGCCCATTAGAGCGCCACGCGTCGTTTACGACGCGTAAAGGTCGCTCTAATAGCTAGAATCCATGCATCGTGCTTTCCAAAAATCGACTTCGATTTTTGGGCCGATGCAAAAAGCACCCTGCGCACGAATCAGTGCGAAAGTTGCTTTGATACGACGAGATTGCGCATGGTCCGTTTCAGGTCTCATCAACTTGAAAAACCATACGCTCGAAGGACCGCCGCAAGGCGGCGCATGATAAAGGCCGCAAGGCGTGAGCAAGCCGCAAGGCTATAGAACGAGGAGCGACGATGGCTCAGACCCATTCATTCAATGGTCGCAAGCGCGTACGCAAATTTTTCGGCAAGATCCCAGAGGTCGCCGAGATGCCGAACCTTATCGAGGTTCAGAAGGCATCTTACGACCAGTTCCTAATGGTTGAAGAACCATCCGGCGGGCGTCCTGACGAGGGTTTGCAGGCGGTTTTCAAGTCTGTTTTCCCTATCCAGGATTTCTCCGGCGCTTCCATGCTCGAATTCGTCCGTTACGAATTCGATCCACCGAAGTTCGACGTTGACGAATGCCGTCAGCGCGACCTGACCTATTCCGCGCCGCTCAAGGTGACGCTGCGTCTTATCGTATTCGATATTGACGAAGATACCGGCGCGAAGTCCATCAAGGACATCAAGGAGCAGGACGTGTACATGGGCGATATGCCGCTCATGACCGACAACGGCACCTTCATCGTCAACGGCACGGAACGCGTGATTGTTTCGCAGATGCACCGTTCGCCGGGCGTCTTCTTCGATCACGACAAGGGCAAGACCCACTCTTCGGGTAAGCTCCTGTTCGCTGCTCGCGTCATTCCTTACCGCGGTTCCTGGCTCGACATCGAGTTCGATTCCAAGGACATCGTCTATGCGCGTATCGACCGTCGCCGCAAGCTGCCGGCAACGACGCTGCTCATGGCGCTCGGCATGGACGGCGAAGAAATTCTGTCGACCTTCTACAAGACCGTCACCTATTCGCGTGACGGCGACAACTGGCGCATTCCGTATTCCGCCGACCGCTTCAAGGGCATGAAGATCATTTCCGATCTCATCGACGCGGATACGGGCGAAGTTGTTCTCGAAGCCGGTAAGAAGCTCACGGCCCGTTCGGCCAAGCAGCTTGCTGAAAAGGGTCTGAAGGCCATCAAGGCTACCGAGGACGACCTGTTCGGTTCCTATCTGGCGGAAGACGTCGTCAATTACGCAACCGGCGAGATTTATCTCGAAGCTGGTGACGAAATCGACGAGAAGGTCCTCAAGACGCTGCTCGATACCGGTGAAACCGAGATCAATGTTCTGGACATCGATCATATCAACATCGGCGGTTACATCCGTAACACGCTGGCTGTCGATAAGAACGAGAGCCGTCAGGATGCGCTGTTTGACATCTATCGCGTGATGCGTCCGGGCGAACCGCCTACGATGGATTCCGCCGAAGCGATGTTCAACTCGCTGTTCTTCGATGCAGAGCGTTACGACCTTTCGGCCGTCGGTCGCGTCAAGATGAACATGCGTCTGGACCTCGACGCGGAAGACACCGTGCGCGTTCTGCGCAAGGAAGACATCCTGGCCGTGGTCAAGATGCTGGTGGAACTGCGTGACGGTCGTGGCGAAATCGACGACATCGACAATCTCGGCAACCGCCGCGTGCGTTCGGTCGGCGAACTGATGGAAAATCAGTACCGCGTCGGTCTGCTCCGCATGGAGCGCGCGATCAAGGAACGTATGTCCTCGATCGAAATCGACACGGTCATGCCGCAGGATCTCATCAACGCGAAGCCCGCAGCGGCTGCCGTTCGTGAATTCTTCGGTTCGTCGCAGCTGTCGCAGTTTATGGATCAGACCAACCCGCTTTCGGAAATCACCCACAAGCGCCGTCTTTCGGCTCTTGGACCGGGCGGTTTGACCCGTGAGCGCGCTGGCTTCGAAGTCCGCGACGTGCATCCGACCCACTATGGCCGTATCTGCCCGATTGAAACGCCGGAAGGCCCGAATATCGGTCTGATCAACTCGCTTGCAACCTTCGCCCGCGTCAACAAGTACGGCTTCATCGAAAGCCCGTACCGTAAGGTGATCGACGGCAAGGTAACGAACGACGTTGTCTATCTGTCGGCCATGGAAGAAGCCAAGCACTCGGTTGCCCAGGCAAACGTTGAGCTGGACGCACAGGGCGGTTTTGTTGACGAATTCGTCATCTGCCGTCATGCCGGTGAAGTGATGATGGCGCCGCGTGAAAACGTGGACCTGATGGACGTTTCGCCGAAGCAGCTCGTTTCGGTTGCAGCAGCGCTCATTCCGTTCCTTGAAAACGATGACGCCAACCGCGCCCTCATGGGCTCGAACATGCAGCGTCAGGCTGTGCCGCTCGTTCGCGCTGAAGCGCCGTTCGTCGGTACGGGTATGGAACCGATTGTGGCTCGCGACTCCGGTGCAGCGATTGCAGCGCGTCGTGGCGGTTTCGTCGATCAGGTCGATGCGACCCGTATCGTTATCCGCGCTACGGAAGATCTCGATCCGTCCAAGTCGGGCGTCGATATCTATCGTCTGCAGAAGTTCCAGCGTTCGAACCAGTCGACCTGTATCAACCAGCGTCCGCTCGTTCGCGTGGGCGATCCGATCGGCAAGGGCGATATCATTGCTGACGGTCCGTCGACAGATCTCGGCGATCTGGCTCTCGGCCGCAACGTGCTCGTCGCGTTCATGCCGTGGAACGGTTACAACTACGAAGATTCGATCCTTCTTTCGGAAAAGATCGTTTCGGACGACGTGTTCACCTCGATCCACATCGAGGAATTCGAAGTTGCTGCCCGCGACACCAAGCTTGGACCTGAGGAAATCACCCGCGACATTCCGAACGTATCGGAAGAAGCGCTGAAGAACCTCGACGAAGCAGGTATCGTCTACATCGGTGCTGAAGTGCATCCTGGCGACATTCTTGTCGGCAAGATCACCCCGAAGGGCGAAAGCCCGATGACGCCGGAAGAAAAGCTTCTGCGCGCCATCTTCGGTGAAAAGGCGTCCGACGTTCGTGACACCTCCATGCGTATGCCGCCCGGAACCTACGGTACCGTTGTGGAAGTTCGCGTTTTCAATCGCCACGGCGTTGAAAAGGACGAACGCGCCATGGCTATCGAGCGCGAGGAAATCGAGCGTCTCGCCAAGGACCGTGACGACGAACAGGCTATCCTGGACCGCAACGTCTATGGCCGTCTCGCCGACATGATCGATGGCAAGGTTGCCGCTGCCGGCCCGAAGGGCTTCAAGAAGGGCACGACGATCAGCCGCGAACTCATGACCGAGTATCCGCGTTCGCAATGGTGGCAGTTTGCCGTTGAAGACGAAAAGCTTCAGGGTGAATTGGAAGCTCTGCGTGGCCAGTACGACGAATCCAAGAAGCTGCTTGAAGCACGCTTCATGGACAAGGTCGAAAAGGTACAGCGCGGCGACGAGATGCCTCCAGGCGTCATGAAGATGGTCAAGGTCTTTGTCGCTGTGAAGCGCAAGATCCAGCCGGGCGACAAGATGGCTGGCCGTCACGGTAACAAGGGTGTGGTTTCGCGCATTCTGCCGGTCGAGGACATGCCGTTCCTCGAAGACGGTACGCATGCCGACATCGTGCTGAACCCGCTTGGCGTTCCGAGCCGTATGAATGTGGGCCAGATTCTGGAAACCCACCTCGGCTGGGCATGCGCTGGCATGGGCAAGAAGATCGGTGAGCTTCTCGACGTTTACCGCAAGACGGCCAATATTGAGCCGCTGCGCGAGACGCTGGAGCACATCTATCCGGACAACGACCGCAATGAACCGATCCGGTCTTATGACGACGATTCCGTTGTCATGCTGGCCAATCAGGTGAAGCGCGGCGTGTCCATCGCAACGCCGGTCTTCGACGGTGCCGTCGAAGCCGACATCAATGCGATGCTGACGGATGCCGGTCTTGCGACTTCGGGTCAGTCGACGCTGTATGATGGACGTACGGGTGAGCCGTTCGACCGTCAGGTGACCATGGGCTACATCTACATGTTGAAGCTCCACCACCTGGTCGACGACAAGATCCACGCCCGTTCGATCGGACCTTACTCGCTCGTTACGCAGCAGCCTCTGGGCGGCAAGGCCCAGTTCGGTGGTCAGCGCTTCGGCGAAATGGAGGTCTGGGCACTGGAAGCATACGGTGCAGCTTACACGCTGCAGGAAATGCTTACGGTCAAGTCGGACGACGTGGCAGGCCGTACCAAGGTCTACGAAGCCATCGTGCGCGGAGACGACACATTCGAAGCGGGTATTCCAGAGAGCTTCAACGTTCTCGTCAAGGAAATGCGCTCGCTCGGTCTCAATGTCGAACTCGACGACACGCGCGATGCTGAACAGCCGGCCCTGCCGGACGCTGCAGAGTAAAAAATCGAGGCGCGCCATGGTCTTGCCGTGGCGCGCCCGTATACTCGTTTCCAGTGAAGGCGGATTTATTTGCCGCAAGAGGGAACGAGACCTACGGCAAGCCAGTTCAAAACTGAGTAGTACCGCGATTTCTTTTCCGGATGGCAGGGATTTTCAGCCTGTCATCGACGACACACAGGGCGGCGGATCGCCCTTAAGGAGAACGGCATGAACCAAGAGGTCATGAATCTTTTCAATCCTCAGGCTCCGGCGCAAACGTTCGATTCCATCAGAATCTCGATCGCCAGCCCTGAGAAGATTCTGTCCTGGTCATACGGCGAGATCAAGAAGCCGGAGACTATCAACTACCGCACGTTCAAGCCAGAACGCGATGGTCTCTTCTGCGCGCGCATCTTCGGCCCGATCAAGGACTATGAATGCTTGTGCGGTAAGTACAAGCGTATGAAATACAAAGGCATCATCTGCGAAAAGTGCGGTGTGGAAGTCACGCTCTCGCGCGTTCGTCGCGAGCGTATGGGCCATATCGAACTCGCAGCTCCGGTTGCTCACATCTGGTTTTTGAAGTCGCTGCCGAGCCGTATCGGCACGCTGCTGGACATGACGCTCAAGGATATCGAGCGCGTCCTGTATTTCGAAAACTACATCGTGACCGAACCGGGCCTGACCTCGCTGAAGGAGCATCAGCTTCTTTCGGAAGAGGAATATATGATCGCCGTCGATGAATTCGGCGAAGATCAGTTTACGGCTCTTATTGGTGCAGAAGCTATTTACGAGCTTTTGGCTTCGATGGAACTCGAAAAGATTGCCGCCGATCTGCGCGTCGATCTGGCCGAGACCACCTCGGACCTGAAGCAGAAGAAGCTGATGAAGCGTCTGAAGATCGTCGAAAACTTTCTGGAATCGGGAAACCGTCCGGAATGGATGATCATGAAGATCGTTCCGGTCATTCCGCCGGATCTGCGTCCGCTCGTGCCGCTGGACGGCGGTCGTTTCGCGACGTCGGATCTGAACGATCTGTACCGCCGCGTCATCAACCGTAACAACCGTCTGAAGCGCCTGATCGAACTGCGCGCACCGGGCATCATCATCCGTAACGAAAAGCGCATGCTGCAGGAAGCTGTGGACGCGCTGTTCGACAACGGCCGTCGTGGCCGCGTGATCACCGGCGCCAACAAGCGTCCGCTGAAGTCGCTGTCCGACATGCTCAAGGGCAAGCAGGGCCGCTTCCGTCAGAATCTGCTCGGCAAGCGCGTCGACTATTCCGGCCGTTCGGTTATCGTGACCGGTCCGGAACTGAAGCTTCACCAGTGCGGTCTGCCGAAGAAGATGGCGCTCGAACTGTTCAAGCCGTTCATTTACGCTCGCCTTGACGCCAAGGGCTATTCGTCCACCGTCAAGCAGGCGAAGAAGCTGGTTGAAAAGGAACGTCCGGAAGTCTGGGATATCCTTGACGAAGTCATCCGCGAGCATCCGGTTCTTCTGAACCGCGCTCCGACGCTGCACCGTCTTGGCATCCAGGCCTTCGAACCCACTCTGATCGAAGGCAAGGCAATCCAGCTGCATCCGCTCGTTTGTACGGCATTCAACGCCGACTTCGACGGTGACCAGATGGCTGTTCACGTGCCGCTGTCGCTTGAAGCCCAGCTTGAAGCACGCGTGCTGATGATGTCGACCAACAACATCCTGCATCCGGCAAACGGCGCGCCGATCATCGTTCCTTCGCAGGACATGGTTCTCGGCCTCTATTATCTGTCCATCGTGGCAGACAAAGAGCCGGGCGAGGGCATGGTGTTTGCCGATATGGGTGAACTCCAGCACGCGCTGGAAACCAAGGCTGTCACGCTGCACACCAAGATCAAGGGTCGCTTCAAGTCGGTCGATGCCGAAGGCAAGCCAGTGTCGAAGATCTTCGACACGACGCCTGGCCGCATGATCATTGGCGAGCTTCTGCCGAAGAACGTCATGGTGCCGTTTGACATCTGCAATCAGGAGATGACCAAGAAGAACATCTCCAAGATGATCGATCACGTCTACCGCCATTGCGGTCAGAAAGAGACGGTTATCTTCTGCGATCGCATCATGCAGCTCGGCTTTGCCCATGCCTGCCGTGCGGGTATCTCGTTTGGTAAGGATGACATGGTCATTCCGGATACCAAGGCGAAGATCGTTGCAGACACCGAAGCGCTTACGACCGAATACGAACAGCAGTACAATGACGGCCTGATCACTCAGGGCGAAAAGTACAACAAGGTCGTCGACGCCTGGGGTAAGGCAACCGACAAGATCACCGAAGAGATGATGGCGCGCCTCAAGGCCGTTGAATTCGATCCGGTGACCGGTCGCCAGAAGCAGATGAACTCGGTCTACATGATGTCGCATTCGGGTGCCCGTGGTTCGGTCAACCAGATGCGTCAGCTTGGCGGTATGCGCGGCCTGATGGCCAAGCCGTCGGGTGAAATCATCGAAACCCCGATCATCTCGAACTTCAAGGAAGGCCTGACCGTTAACGAGTACTTCAACTCGACCCACGGTGCCCGTAAGGGTCTGGCAGATACCGCCTTGAAGACCGCTAACTCGGGCTACCTGACCCGTCGTCTCGTTGACGTTGCACAGGATGCGATCATTTCGGAAGTCGATTGCGGCGCCGAAATCGGTCTCACCATGCAGCCGATCGTCGATGCCGGTCAGATCGTGGCTTCGATTGGTCAGCGCGTTCTGGGCCGTACGGCTCTGGATCCGATCCTGCATCCGACCACCGGCGAAGTCATCGTCGAAGCCGGCCGCATGATCGAGGAAAAGGACGTCGAGATCATCGAGAAGGCGTCGATCCAGTCGATCCGTATTCGTTCGGCACTGACTTGCGAAACCCGCAACGGCGTTTGCGCCAAGTGCTACGGTCGCGACCTCGCACGCGGTACTCCGGTCAACCAGGGTGAAGCTGTCGGCGTTATCGCTGCTCAGTCGATCGGCGAGCCGGGCACCCAGCTCACCATGCGTACCTTCCACTTGGGCGGCACGGCACAGGTTGTCGACTCGTCCTATCTGGAAGCCTCGTATGAAGGTACCGTCAAGCTGCGTAACCGCAATGTGGTTCGCAACTCCGATGGCAACCTCGTGGTGATGGGCCGTAACATGGCTGTCCTGATCCTCGACAACACGGGCAAGGAACGTGCGGTCCATCGTGTGACCTACGGTTCGCGTCTGTTCGTTGACGAGGCCGACACGGTCAAGCGTGGTCAGCGTATTGCCGAATGGGATCCGTACACCCGTCCGATCATGACCGAAGTTGAAGGCTACGTTGAGTTCGAAGATCTCGTCGATGGTCTTTCGGTTTCGGAATCGGCCGACGAGTCGACCGGTATCACCAAGCGCGTCGTTATCGACTGGCGTTCGACCCCTCGCGGTTCGGATCTCAAGCCTGCCATGGTCATCAAGGACAAGGCCGGCAAGATCCTCAAGCTGTCGAAGGGTGGCGATGCCCGCTTCATGCTCTCGGTGGAATCGATCCTTTCGGTCGAACCGGGCAGCCATGTAAAGGCTGGTGACGTTATCGCCCGTCTGCCGATGGAAAGCGCCAAGACCAAGGACATCACCGGTGGTCTGCCGCGCGTTGCCGAACTGTTCGAAGCACGTCGTCCGAAGGACCATGCCGTCATCGCAGAGATCGATGGTACTGTTCGTTTCGGTCGCGACTACAAGAACAAGCGTCGCATCATCATCGAGCCGAACGACGAAACGATCGAGCCGGTCGAGTACCTCATTCCGAAGGGCAAGCCGTTCCATCTTCAGGACGGCGACGTCATCGAAAAGGGTGAGTACATCCTCGACGGCAACCCGGCACCGCATGACATTCTGGCGATCAAGGGCGTCGAAGCTCTGGCTTCGTACCTCGTGAACGAAATCCAGGAAGTCTATCGTTTGCAGGGCGTTTTGATCAACGACAAGCACATCGAAGTGATTGTCCGTCAGATGCTGCAGAAGGTTGAGATCACCGATTCCGGCGATACCGGTTACATCACCGGCGATCACGTGGATCGTATCGAACTCGACGAGATCAACGAACGCCTGGTCGAAGAAGGCAAGAAGCCGGGTTCCGGCAATCCTGTCCTCCTCGGTATCACCAAGGCTTCGTTGCAGACTCCGTCCTTCATCTCGGCTGCGTCGTTCCAGGAAACGACCCGCGTGCTTACCGAAGCTGCGGTCGCCGGCAAGATGGACACGTTGCAGGGTCTCAAGGAAAACGTCATCGTCGGCCGTCTCATCCCGGCCGGTACTGGCGGCATGACCAACCAGATCCGTCGCATCGCGACGGCTCGCGACGAGCTGATCATCGACGAGCGCCGCAAGTCTTCCGGCTCTTCGGAAGCCAATGCGATGCTGGTGGACATGACCAACAACGCTGCCGAGTAATCGGTAGATACAAAACTGAAAAAGGCCGCCCTTCGAGGCGGCCTTTTTGTTTGTCTTCGGTCGGCAGGGCAGGCGGTTGCAAGAGCAAAAGAAAAAGGCGCATCCGATTTCCGGAATGCGCCTCATTCTTTCAAGCCATGCTCGGCTAGTGCTTACTCTTCTTCTTCGTCGTCGCCGTCGAATTCAATCAGCGCGACTTCGCCGCTCAGAGCGGTTGCCCATGCACTTTTGTGCGGCTCTTCGGCAGGCTCTTCGGTGAGGGTGCCCATCTCGAGAAGTTCAGCTTCATGATAACCTTCTTCAGCGAGAATGCCGAGAACGGTCTGAACCAGATCTTCGTCTTCGTCAGCCTTCATGAGCAGATGGACTTCAACGGGGGAATCTTCACCTTCGTTCCAGACGTCTGCGATGACCAGGTGGACGGTTGGCGAATCGTCGCCGGTGGATGCGGTAGTGGAAGACATTGAGAATCTCTTAATATTGGGTTGCGTTTCGACTCGGATGTGTTTCAATAACGGCTCCGGGGCGTCAACGCTATGCTGCCACGTGAAAATGACGGTTTTGATCGCGAAATAAGTGCGATTTCACGCTGATCACAGCGCAATAACCTGTCCGGCGAAGACCGAAACGCCGGTTTCCTGCCCTTTGGCTAAGAAACTTGGCTCTGCTCCCTTGACGAAACGTCGCGAAAGACGTATCAGCAGCCCATCTGAGCCGATGTGAGACTGGCTTGTTCGGGACGACGCGTCCTGAAGTTCGTCTCAAACAGGGTTCGTTTTACGATCGAAATGCAACTTGCCGTTCGCATGAAGCGTCAGCTTCCTCTGCTTTTGTTCGGGGTGGTCACCGGTTGTCGTGACTTGTCCCGAATTTGTGCATCAGCATGGCGGTGAAACGGCCCGTATGGGCGTGGATACGAGATTTTTTATAGAGGAAGGTTGTATGCCAACCGTAAACCAGCTTATCCGCAAGCCGCGCATTGCGCCGGTAAAGCGCAATAAGGTTCCTGCACTGCAGGCAAACCCTCAGAAGCGCGGCGTTTGCACCCGCGTGTACACGACGACCCCGAAGAAGCCGAACTCGGCTCTCCGTAAGGTTGCCAAGGTTCGTCTGACGAACGGCTTCGAAGTTATCGGTTATATCCCTGGTGAAGGGCATAACCTGCAGGAGCACTCGGTCGTCATGATCCGCGGCGGTCGCGTAAAGGACTTGCCGGGTGTGCGTTACCACATCATCCGCGGCGTTCTCGATACCCAGGGTGTCAAGAACCGCAAGCAGCGCCGTTCGAAGTACGGTGCAAAGCGTCCGAAGTAAGATTTTCCGGGGATACCGGCTGCCGTAAGGTGAGCTGAGCCCGATGTAATTGAAAGAAAAGACGAAATGTCTAGACGTCATAAAGCTGAGAAGCGTGAGATCAATCCGGATCCAAAGTTCGGCGATCTCGTTATCACGAAGTTCATGAATGCAGTCATGCTGCATGGCAAGAAGTCGGTTGCTGAAAGCATCGTTTACGGTGCGCTCGATTCAATCGAAGCCAAGGCAAAGTCCGAGCCGGTCGCGCTGTTCCATCAGGCGCTCGACAACGTAGCTCCGCACATCGAAGTCCGTTCGCGCCGCGTTGGTGGTGCAACCTATCAGGTTCCGGTTGATGTGCGTCCAGAACGCCGCCAGGCACTTGCCATCCGTTGGCTCATCAATGCAGCTCGTGGCCGTAACGAGACGACAATGATTGATCGTCTTTCCGGTGAGCTGCTTGACGCTGCTAACAACCGTGGTTCTGCTGTGAAGAAGCGTGAAGACACGCACCGCATGGCTGAAGCCAACCGCGCCTTCTCGCATTACCGCTGGTAATCGTCGAAACCTATTCAAAGAGCGACTATCATGGCCCGCGAATACAAAATCGAAGACTACCGCAATTTCGGTATCATGGCTCACATCGACGCCGGTAAGACGACGATGACCGAGCGCATCCTGTTCTACACCGGTAAGAACCATAAGATCGGCGAAACCCACGATGGTGCGTCGACCATGGACTGGATGGAGCAGGAACAGGAACGCGGTATCACCATCACTTCCGCTGCCACGACCACGTTCTGGCAGGGTCAGGATGGCAAGAAGCGCCGCTTCAACATCATCGACACTCCGGGCCACGTCGACTTCACGATTGAAGTCGAGCGTTCGCTCCGTGTTCTCGACGGCGCAATCGCGCTGCTCGACGCCAACGCTGGCGTTGAGCCTCAGACGGAAACCGTGTGGCGTCAGGCTGAAAAGTACCACGTCCCGCGTATGGTCTTCGTCAACAAGATGGACAAGATTGGTGCTGACTTCTTCCGTTGCGTTGAAATGGTCGGCTCGCGTCTTGGCGCTATTGCACTTCCGGTTCAGCTGCCGATCGGCGCTGAAAACGAATTCACCGGCGTTATCGATCTGATCGAAATGAAGGCCCTGACCTGGGACGGCTCCATCGGCGCTGCTGCCGAAGTTGGCGAAATCCCTGCAGACCTCAAGGACCAGGCTGAAGAATACCGCGAAAAGCTCATCGAGCTGGCCGTGGAAATCGACGAAGCTGCAATGGAAGCTTACCTCGAAGGCACCATGCCGACGAACGAACAGCTCCGTGCACTGATCCGCCGTGGCACCATCGACGTTAAGTTCCATCCGGTTCTTTGCGGTACGGCGTTCAAGAACCGTGGCATTCAGCCGCTTCTCGACGCAGTTGTGGAATTCCTGCCGGCTCCGACCGATGTTCCTGCAATTAAGGGCATCGATGTCAAGACCGAAACGGAAACCACCCGTGAATCTTCGGATGAAGCACCGCTTTCGATGCTCGCATTCAAGATCATGAACGATCCGTTCGTTGGTTCGCTGACCTTCGCTCGTATTTACTCGGGCAAGCTGACCAAGGGCATTTCGCTCGAAAACACAGTCAAGGGCAAGCGTGAGCGCATCGGCCGTATGCTGCAGATGCACTCGAACAGCCGTGAAGACATCGAAGAAGCCTTCGCAGGCGACATCGTTGCTCTGGCTGGCCTCAAGGAAACCACCACTGGCGATACGCTCTGCGATCCGCTGAAGCCGGTTATCCTTGAACGCATGGAATTCCCGGATCCGGTTATCGAAATCGCGATCGAGCCGAAGACCAAGGCCGACCAGGAAAAGATGGGCATCGCGCTCAATCGTCTGGCAGCTGAAGATCCTTCGTTCCGCGTCAAGTCGGATGAAGAATCCGGTCAGACCATCATCGCCGGCATGGGCGAACTTCACCTCGACATTCTCGTCGATCGCATGAAGCGCGAATTCAAGGTTGAAGCTAACGTCGGTGCTCCGCAGGTTGCTTACCGTGAATCGATCACCCGTCAGGCTGAAATCGATTACACCCACAAGAAGCAGTCGGGTGGTTCGGGTCAGTTCGCTCGCGTGAAGATCATCTTCGAACCGCATGATGGCGACGATTTCATCTTCGAATCGAAGATCGTCGGCGGCTCGGTTCCGAAGGAATACATTCCGGGTGTCCAGAAGGGTATCGAAAGCGTCATGGGTGCGGGTCCGCTCGCCGGCTTCCCGATGCTCGGCGTGAAGGCCACCCTGATCGACGGCGCGTACCATGACGTTGACTCGTCTGTTCTCGCCTTCGAAATCGCGTCCCGTGCAGCGTTCCGTGAAGGTGCGCAGAAGGCTGGCGCCCAGCTCCTCGAGCCGATCATGAAGGTCGAGGTTGTTACGCCGGAAGATTACGTTGGTGACGTTATTGGCGATCTGAACTCGCGTCGCGGTCAGATTTCCGGCACCGAAGCCCGCGGCATCGCCACGGTCGTCAATGCAAACGTTCCGCTTGCCAACATGTTTGGCTACGTGAACTCGCTGCGTTCGATGTCCCAGGGCCGTGCACAGTACACGATGCAGTTCGACCATTATGAGCCGGTTCCGACGGCGGTCGCACAGGAAATCCAAAAGAAGTTTGCGTAACCGTCTAGGTTACGCTCCCAATCAAAAGAATGCCTGAGCAGGCTAAATTTACGGAGAGCTCAAATGGCAAAGAGTAAGTTTGAACGTAACAAGCCCCACGTTAACATCGGCACCATCGGTCACGTTGA
>UEGR01000019.1 GCA_900465685.1 Hyphomicrobiales bacterium | reverse complement strand
CCTATTCCCCTATTCCCTTATCGCCCTCCACACTATTGACGCATCACCCGTCTGCCATTATTAAATGCAAATAGTTTGCAAGTGCATATTGGTAATAAAGGTCTTTATAATGACACCCCATGGTGCGGGCCCGTCCGAAGGTCACGACGTCACCTTTGAAGGCTGGCGGCGGGATCGAGGCGAAGCCTCTATGTCCGATGTTCATCGCTCCGTGGCGGTCAACCGCTCCGGTTCGCGCTTTCGCAGGGCCATGGCCTTTGTCGGCCCCGGCTATCTTGTCGCTGTCGGCTATATGGACCCCGGCAATTGGGCGACCTCGCTCGCTGGCGGTTCCCGCTTCGGCTATGCGCTGCTGTCGGTCGTGCTTCTGTCCAATCTGATGGCTGTTTTGTTGCAGGCGCTGTGCACACGGCTTGCAATCGCCACCGGGCGCGATCTGGCACAAGCCTGCCGCGACGCCTATCCACGCTTACTGGCCTGGCCGCTATGGCTTCTGGCGGAACTCGCAATCTGCGCTACCGATCTTGCCGAAGTTATCGGCACGGCCATCGGCCTCAATCTTCTGTTCGGCATTCCGCTTGAAATCGGTGTCATTATCACCGCCGCCGACGTGCTTCTGGTGCTCTATCTGCAAAACAAGGGCTTCCGCCGCGTCGAGGCGCTCATTATGACGCTTCTGGCCGTCATCGCGCTCTGCTTCCTGGTTCAGATCCTGATGGCGCAGCCGAAATGGAACGAGGTCATTCTCGGATTTGCGCCAACGGTCGAGATCATCCGCAACCCGGACATGCTTTATATAGCGCTCGGCATTATCGGCGCGACGGTCATGCCACATAATCTCTATCTGCATTCCGGCATCGTGCAGACGCGTGACTATGGGCACACCACCGCTGAAAAGCGCGAGGCCATTCGCTACTCGACGCTCGATTCCACCATCGCACTGACCTTCGCACTGCTGGTCAATGCGTCGATCCTGATCCTCGCCGCGGCAAGCTTCAACGCGACCGGCAATACCGGCGTGGAAGATCTCGACAAGGCCCATGCCCTGCTCAACCCGCTGCTCGGATCATCGCTTGCGCCGACGCTTTTCGCCATCGCGCTTCTGTGCTGCGGCCTGAATTCGACCATCACCGCCACCATGGCGGGCCAGATCGTCATGGAAGGCTTTATCCGCATCCGGCTGAAACCGTGGTTGCGCCGCGCCATCACGCGCTTTGTGGCCATTGTTCCCGCCGCTGTTGTCACAATCATGTACGGTTCGCAGGGCACGACAGAACTCCTGATCCTGTCGCAGGTGGTGCTGAGCCTGCAATTGCCCTTCGCGGTGATACCGCTGGTCATGTTCACCGCCGAAAAGAAGAAGATGGGATCGCTGGTCGCCCCGCGCTGGGTCACCTTTCTGGCAGCCATCACCGCCGTCATCATTGTCGTGCTGAACCTGAAGCTCATCTATGATTTCTTCAGCGGTGTCCCGATCTGATCCATCTGGAGCGCATCCCGAAAAGTGTGAAACGGTTTTCGGAAAAGATGCGCGTTAAAATAAAGGACTAGCGCAGCGCCTCCCAAGCAACCGCGCCGCACAAAGAAAAGCCCGGCTCAAAGCCGGGCTTTTTCTCATCTCGAATTAGTGTCAGCCGGTCTGTAAGCCGGGTTCTGTATGGCCGGGCTTTCGCCCGACGTGGCAGCCATTCATCTGGGACGGATGTCGCCACCCGCCTCTTGCAACCCACCCGGACGACTGATCCGGAAACCGATTGCCGGTCCTTGCGAACCGGCGCGCCGTCCCTATTCGGTCTTGCTCCCGGTGGGGTTTACCGTGCCGTCTCCATTGCTGCAGACGCGGTGGGCTCTTACCCCACCCTTTCACCCTTACCTCGTCATCCCTGTCGTTGCGTTTCGCTCAAAGCGTCTGAACAACGATACGGAAGACGAGGCGGTTTACTTTCTGTGGCACTATCCCTGGGGTCGCCCCCGCCGGGCGTTACCCGGCACCGTCTTTCCATGGAGCCCGGACTTTCCTCACCTGCCGCCTTTCGGCATATGACAAGTGCGGCTGCCCGACCGACTGACATCGCGTATAAATTCGCTTCTGTCCGAAAAAGCAACAAAAAAGCCGGTAGCAAAACCGCTACCGGCTTTTCGTTCACATCAAACGGCTTGAAACTCTACGCAACCGCCGACGTAAATTCTGGAGCGAACTCCGAAAGCGAAGCTTAAAGCCCGGCCATATATGCCTTCACCGAGCTGCAATATTTTGCAGAGATCGGGTTCATGCGCGTTGCGCCATGACCGGCATTGTATTTCAGGATCGTGCCGCAGGTGCTGCCGCCGCCGAGCTTCTGTGCCATGGCAAGATACTTCATGCCGTACTGAATGTTCGTGGCAGGTTCATAAAGGCCCTTGGCCGAGCCGGAGTAACCCATGGCACGTGCCGTCGAGAGCTTGATCTGCATCAGGCCGATTTCGCCTGCTGCGCCGCGCACATTCGGCTGGAAATTGCTTTCGTGGCGCACGACCGCATGAGCGAGCGAGGACGACACGCCATAGGTGGAAGCGTAGCGATTGATGATCTGCGAATAGCCGCCGCCCTTGGTCGAACGGCTGGAACCGCCAGACTTGGAACCCTTGCCCATAGGCGCGGCACGGTTGGTGATGACCGACACCCTTTTAACCGAAGTCTTTGCCTTATCGGCTTCAGCAACTTTGTTCTGCTGACGCGCCTTGAGAAGAGCTGCGAGGTTGGTTGGTTCACTTGCAGGGGCGCTAAGCGCCGGATTCAGGCCAAACGAACTCATCGCGCCAACAAGGGCGCTAACAATAACAAATTTTACTTTCATAACCTACCGTCTTGGAACGTTTCTTATGGGGGAGCGCCCGTCTTGGGGGGAGACGATCCCGTTTATCCAGGTCCCGTTCGGTATAGGCTCTCAAGGCCCATTTCCGCCGGGATTAATCGATGATCTGACGGGGAAATGCAGCCGAAGATTGGTTGCAAAAGTAAAATCGTCTTACAGGTTGTAACAAAACTGATTCAAACGGGCGCTTTTAGACAATCCGCCGGGCAAGTGAGGTCGAAAAAGTGATTCGGCTAAATTTTTGAAAATTTGAACGAATTTCTAATTAAATTGCGAAAATCGTTCCGTTAACGCCGCTTGCTCAGGCGGTAACATTTTGTCGGGAAAAAATCAGTCTGTAGAGGGTATCTATGGTAGAAACATCGGCCACACCGTCTACATTTTGTGTCCGAAAGTGACGCTGAAATGCCTTAACCACGATTTCCGTGGCTTCATCAAAGATACCGGTAATCTCAATTCCATAGCCATAGAGCGCCAGCATGGACTGCAAGGCCTCCACCGGTTGCCCCTGCTCGCCCCGCGCCAGAAAGCGTCCGCCGCGGATCGGCGTCGGTTCGATGAAGTGGCCAATACCTGCTTCGTACAGACGTTTCCACGGAAAGTTATGGCCCGGATCAGTCTTGCGCGCCGGTGCGATGTCCGAATGCGCCAGCACGTTTTCCGGAAGGATGGCATAGCGCTCGCATATATTACGGCAAAGGCCGATAACCGCATCAATCTGCTCGTCCTTGAACAGCGGATAGTCTTCCAGATTGCCCGGATTGACGATTTCAATGCCGATGGAAGCCGAATTGATGTCGGTCTCGCCCTTCCAGAAGCTCTTGCCTGCATGCCAGGCACGGGCCTTTTCCGATACCATCTGTGCCACCTGCCCGTCCTCGTGAACGAGATAGTGTGCCGAGACCTGCATCTCCGGTGATTTGAGAATGTCGACAGCCTCCTGCGCGGTCGCCAGCCCCGTATAATGCAGGATCAGATAGACGGGCGTCTTGCCGTCGCGACGCGGACCGAAATTCGGCGACGGATCGAGCGCAGCGCCCGCAAAATCGGCCTGTTCCAGCGCCAGTTCCGCCAATTCCTGATCCTGAGCGTTGTCCTGCGTGTCGGTTGCGCCGCTGGTTTCCTGCATTACGCAGCCTCCAAATGCTTTTCTATGCTTGCCCAGGCAGCGTTTATGGCAGCAAGACGCGCATTGGCAATAGTGATGAATTCCAGCGGTAGACCTTCCGCGACCAGCCGGTCGGGGTGGTGCTGCTTGACCAGGGTTCGATAGCGGCTGCGCGCATCGTCGAACGAGACACCGCGCTCAAGGCCGAGAATGGCGTAAGGATCACCCTCGCCGCGCTGCACATGCCGTATCGCGATACGGTCGAAGGCAACCTCGTCAAAACCGAATATGCCTGCAACCTCGGTCAGAAACGCCATTTCCTTCTCATGGACATAGCCATCAGCCTTGGCGATATGAAACAGCCCGTCGAGAATATCTTCCAGAAGATGACACTCACTCTGCCCTTCCTGACAGAGACCGGCCAGTTGGCGGGCATAGCTTTCAAAGCCTGCCACATCCTGCTTGGCGAGATCGTAAAGCCGCGCCACATGAGCAGTTTCTTCCTGCGGCACCGCAAATATATCCTGAAAGGCGCGTATCTCGTCCTGCGTCACGACACCGTCGGCTTTCGCCATTTTGGCGGACAGGGCGATCATGGCAATCGAAAAGGCAACCCGCCTGCGCGTATCGGCATCGCCTTCAAAAACGGTGCGCACAGCCTCGATAACGCCTGTAATGGCGTTCGACGTCACTGACGCCACAAACTCACCGATGCGAACCCAAATCGACATGGTTCTGTTCTACAAAATTCCGTCGCTGCTGAAAACCGCCCGCATGAAGCGCAGTCGAAAAAACAATTATTTATATGCTCTTATCACCGGTCTGTGATGAGAAATGCGCCGGACCGAAAGATTATTGCGCTGATTACGCTTCAACCATCAAACCGGAACACTGATCCAGTTCAGTTGGATTGCACCGCGTTCTGGCGCTCAGTGAAAGAGCGCTGCGCCGTTGCGGCAGCCGCTTCTCCCGCGGCCTGAGCCTGTTCTTCATTCTGTCCGACCGCCTTTGCAGCGGAAACGGCATTGGTACGCGCACGTTCAATGGCAGCGGCCTGTTCCTCAGGCATATTCACACCGGCATTGTCACGCAAGGCCTTGACGAGATCCGGACCTTTTTTGTCCGATGCGCCTTCCGCCGGTGTGGCAGGCTGCGAAACAGCACTTCCGTCCTGCGCCGGAGCAGCGGCCTTCTCGTCATTGCCCTTGCCGCAAGCAGCAAGCGCAACCAGAACAATGGCGGCAACGAAGAACAAGGTGTTACGGTTCATGATCAAAGCCATAGCCGAAGACAGCCTGCGTTTAAACACGGAAATCGCTTGCGCGCCGTCTTTCCCGTAAAATGCCGCGGGATCGTTCATTCAATGCAATTCCTTCTGGGACAAATGGCGATCCAGTTTCCCGGATCGCCATTCCTATGACATTTATCATACGGGACTATGACAGCTCACCGGCTGCAACTTGCCCGCACTTGCTTGGTGCTAAATAACAAGCCCGCTTAATTAGCAGGTGCGCTACCTGTACCGCCTGTACCCGTTCCCGGAGTAGCCGGAGCAGGCGTTGCAGGCGTGGTCGTCGTATCATTGTTCGAAGGTGCGGCAGGCGCAGCCGGTGCCGGTGCGGGAGCGTTGCTGGCGCCGTCATCCTTCTTCTCATTGCAGGCGGCAAGGCCCAGAAGCGACACGGCGGCAACAGACGTAATCAGAAACTTCTTCATATTGTCTCTCCTTCCTAGCGTGGGTCTGCTCGTTGCGAGCTTATCCCTGTTGAGCATGGCGCAATATGCGCAGAACACCCCTCTGCTCTCTTCGTAGCTTTCTTCGTGTTCGGCCGGCTCCTTACCGGTCGACCACTTTTGCGGTTGGATCAGGCACAGAAGTCCTGTCGATACCCACCGTCACAGAAGAAAACGGCAGCGACGAGGAAAGGTTCTCTCAAATAGTCTTACTGCCCGTAATAAAACGCCAAGATTGCAGGTACTTACTCGCGCATTTCGCTGTCAGAAAGCGGTCATTAATCCGTCAATCCCCTGTCATGCCCCGGTGTTTAACTTTTTGAAACCAAGCGCGGGATTCGTCCCAAAGGGGAATTTTATGGCCGAACAATCAGCTGACGGTACCATTCTGAAGCGTGCAGTAACCCAGAACCATGCGCTGTCCCGCGCTGGCTTTTCGGAAAGATTGTTCGCCTGGCTCTTCAAGGGGCTGGTCTATCCGCAGATCTGGGAAGACCCCGATGTGGACATGACGGCGCTCGCCATTCAGCCCGGTCATCGCATCGTCACCATCGCGTCCGGCGGCTGTAACGCCTTGTCCTATCTCACCGCCGATCCGGCCCGCGTCGAAGCCGTGGACCTCAACGAGGCCCATGTCGCCTTCAACCGGCTGAAACTCGCGGCGCTCAAGAACCTGCCCGATTACAGCGCCTTCTACCGCTTCTATGGCAAGGCAGACGACAAGACCAATCTTGCCGCCTACAAGCGCTTCGTGCGTCCGCATCTCGATGCCGAAAGCCGCGCTTACTGGGAAAAGCGCAAATGGAACGGTCGCCAGCGCATTTCGATCTTCTGGCGCGACCTCTACCGTCACGGCCTGCTGGGTGTGTTCATCGGCATGGGGCATCGCGTGGCGCGCCTCTACGGCATCGACCCGCGCGATATCCTCAAGTCGCGCACTATGGAAGAACAGCGCAGCTTCTTCGACACGGCGCTCGCGCCATTGTTCGAAAAGCGCATGGTGCGCTGGGCAACAGCGCGCAAATCTTCGCTGTTCGGCCTTGGCATCCCGCCCCAGCAATATGACGCACTCGCTACCGCCGGAAATGGCAATATGGCCGAAGTGCTGCGCAGCCGCCTCGAGAAACTCGCCTGCGGCTTTCCGCTGACGGAAAACTACTTCGCCTGGCAGGCTTTCGGGCGCGGCTATAGCGGCGATGAGGAAACCGGCCCGCTGCCGCCTTATCTGTCACGCGCCAATTTCGAAACGGTGCGCACCCGCGCCGACCGCATGACCGTCCAGAACGCCAATTACACCGACTTTCTGGCTGCCAAGCCTGCTGCATCGGTGGATCGCTATATCCTTCTCGACGCGCAGGACTGGATGAACGACAGCCAGCTGAATGCCGTCTGGACCGAAATCACACGTACTGCCGCGCCGGGCGCTCGCGTGATTTTCCGTACCGCCGCCGAACCGAGCCTGCTGCCGGGTCGCGTTGAGCCGGAGATCCTCGACCGCTGGGAATATCGCGCCGAAGAATCCCGCGCTTTGCACGACCGCGACCGCTCGTCGATCTATGGCGGCTTTCACCTCTATGTCCTGAAGGACGCCTGACATGTTGCAAAGCCCGGAAGGAAGCCGTGCGAGCGCACAGGGCAATGGCCAGGGTGCAAGCCATGCGCGTTTGATGGACAAGGTGTACCGCCATCAGCGCCATTTCTATGATGCGACCCGCAAATATTACCTTCTGGGTCGCGACCAGATGATCGCGACACTCCATGTGCCGGATGGCGGCAGCGTTCTGGAAATCGGCTGCGGCACCGGTCGCAACCTCGTCAAAACGGCGCAGCACTACCCCGATGCGAAACTTTACGGCATCGATATTTCAGCAGAAATGCTGGATACGGCCCGCAGCGCCGCCAGACGTGCTGGAATCGAAAGCCGTACTGAGCTTGAACTCGCAGATGCAGCGCAGTTCGATCCCGAGCAGCTTTTCCGTCAAACCGGCTTCGACCGCATCTTCATTTCTTACGCCATATCAATGATCCCGCAATGGCAATCGGTCATTCGCGAAAGCATCCGGCATCTCGGACCGGAGGGCGAACTGCATGTCGTCGATTTCGGCGATCAAGGCCGCCTGCCCGGATGGTTCAAACGTAGCCTCTACACATGGCTCGACTGGTTCCATGTGACGCCGCGTCAGGACATGTTAGCCGTATGTGAGCGGCTTGCAGCCGAGCGCGGCCTGTCGGTGGAACGCCGCGTGCTTTATCGCGGCTTTGCGTGGATCGCCGTTATTCGCGCTTCTGCTTAAAATTAGGAGCAAGAACAGCACTGGGCTGATGACGACCGGTCGCGGATCGCGTAACCGTTGTAGGGACTGATTCGCGACACCGGAAACCCTGCATGAAACGTCTCATGAGCCGTCTGGCCAGCCGCAATTTTCTTGGCTCCTGCTTTGCCTCCTGCATGGGCGTCGTTCTGCTTTCAGCCTGTACGACAGTGGATTACGATTTTTCTGATGTGAAAAAGCACGGCACGGTCGCCCGCATTCCGCCGCCATCGGGATCAGTGAAGGCGCCACGCTTTGGCGACCGCGATCCGCATGACTGGACAGGCAAGACGCCGTGGCACTATCCGATCCACGGCACCGACGTTTCAAAATACCAGGTCAACACCGACTGGAGCGCCGTGCGCGCCAGCGGCATCTCCTTTGCCTTCATCAAGGCGACCGAGGGCGGCGACCGTGTGGACGACCGTTTTACCGAGCATTGGAATGGCACACGCGAGGCGGGCATTCCCCGCAGCGCCTATCATTTCTATTATTTCTGCCGTCCGGCCATCGAACAGGCCCGCTGGTATATCCAGAATGTGCCGCGCGATCCTTCCGCGCTGCCGCCGGTTCTCGATATGGAATGGAACCCGCAATCGCCAACCTGCAAATTGCGGCCCAATGCGGCGGTTGTGCGCAAGGAAATGCGTATCTTCCTTGCGGCGCTTGAAAAGCATTATGGCAAGCGCCCGATCATCTACACGACCGTCGATTTCTTCGACGACAATGATCTGCGCCAGATACCGGATTATCCGTTCTGGCTGCGCTCGGTCGCCGGTCATCCGGATGAGAAATACGGCCCGCATCCGTGGACGTTCTGGCAATATACAGGCACGGGCGTCATTCCGGGCATCAAGGGCGATGCAGACATCAATGTCTTCGCGGGCGACGCCGCCACGTGGAAAAAGTGGCTGGAAAGCAACAAGGCCCGTTAAGACGGGCCTGTTTGACCTCACACATCAAGTTTTGCTTCATTTCCATGGCTTGTTGGGGCAATAGCTTTAGCAATCCTTGGAAGGGACCTGTTGCTCCCTGCAAAACGAGTGTGAGTTACCGATGAAGTTTGTTGCTTCCATCATGACAGCCGCCCTGCTCGCTTCGACCGCGGTGTCGAATGCGCAGACTGCCAATACCTCTCCGGCGCCTGCGGCTCCGACCGAAACTGCCGTCAACGCACCCAAGCCGGAATGCGAAACCGATCTTGGCCAGTGGATCGAAAATCTGGCCAAGGAAGCGCGTGAAGCCGGTGTCGGCGAAAAGGGTATCAGCGAGCTGCACAAAGCATCGCTTGAGCAGAAGGTGCTCGACCGGGATCGCAAGCAGACTGTCTTCAACCTGACCTTCACCGAATTTTCCAAGCGCCTCATCTCTGAAGCGCGCCTGAAAAAAGGCCAGGAAAATCTGGTCAAACATGCCGATGTCTTCAAGAAAGTTGAAGAAACCTACGGCGTACCGGGTCCGGTTCTCGCCGCCTTCTGGGGCCTTGAAACCGATTACGGCGCAATTCAGGGAGATTTCGACACGCTGAACGCGCTCGTCACCCTTTCCTATGACTGCCGCCGTCCGGATCTCTTCCGTCCGCAGCTGATCGCACTGCTCAAGCTGTTCGACACGGGCGTTGTCGATGCCAGCACGACCGGTGCTTGGGCCGGCGAAATCGGCATGATGCAGCTGCTGCCCAAGGATTATCTGGAGCGCGGCGTCGATGGCGACGGCGATGGCAAGGTCGATCTGAAGAACAGCGTTCCCGACGCCATGATGACCGCCGGTCGCATGATTTCCGAACTGGGCTGGAAACGCGGCCAACCGTGGCTGGAAGAAGTGCGCATCACCAAGGATCTGCCTTGGGAAGAAGCCATCCGCACCAATCGCAAGCCGCATTCCTGGTGGGCTGAGCAGGGTGTGACCGGCCTGAATGGTCCACTCGGACCGGATGACGGCGATGCCTCTCTGCTGCTGCCGCTTGGCCGCAAGGGCCCGGCCTTCCTGTCCTATTCGAATTTCGACGTCTTCGTCGAATGGAACAAATCCATCGTCTACGCGACGACCGCCGCCTATTTTGCGACGCGCCTTGCCGGTGCGCCTGCATTCGATCCCGGCAATCCAATTCCGGGTCTGACGCAGGAGCAAATGAAGGAACTGCAAACGAAACTTCAGGCACGCGGCTATGATATGGGCGCGAAGATCGACGGCGTTTACGGTCTCCTGACCCGCGATGCCGTGCGCGCCGAACAGATGCGGCTTGGCATGCCGGCCGATTCCTGGCCCACCCAGGAGCTTCTGGACAAGCTCTAAGCACATCATAAGGCGCGGGATCATCCCCGCGCCTTTTCCTATTCTGCTCTCACCACGAATGCCTGTTTCATGCTCACTACCCTGCTCGTTGTCCTGCCCGTATTTGCGCTCATTTTTTCCGGATGGGGCGCGTTCAAGCTGAAAATACTGGGACCACACGCCATTGCAGAGCTGAACCGCTTCGTGGTCTATCTGGCGCTACCTGCACTTCTGTTCGACATCATGGCCAATACGCATGGCAGCGAACTCTGGCAGCCGGGCTTCATCGCTGTCTTTCTGCTGAGCAGCGCCATCGCCTTCGTCCTGCCCTTTCTGGTGCGGTTGCGCGGAAAGCTGCCGCTTGCCGATACCGCACTCGACGGCCTCAATGCCGCCTATCCCAATACGGGCTATATGGGCATTCCGCTGTCGATGATCGCTTTCGGCTCCGGCGTTCTGGCCGCAACCACCATCTCGATCATCATCACCGTTTGCGTCACTTTCGCCTTTGCGATCGTGCTGATTGAAATCGGCCTGCAAACCGAGAAAAAGCCGTTTCATCTCGTCTGGAAAGTCGTCCGGTCCCTCATCCGCAATCCACTGCTGTTTGCACCAGCACTTGGAGCGATCTTCTCTTTCCTCGGGTTGACGATCCCCGCCCCTGCCGAAACTTTTCTGAAAATGCTCGGTGGCGCAGCATCGCCTTGCGCGCTTGTAGCGCTTGGCCTGTTCCTCGCGCAGTCGCGCAAGGTCGAGCGCGAAAGCGTCAACGCCATTGCCTTCCTCGTTTCAGTCAAGCTGATCGTCCAGCCGCTCGCCACATGGCTGCTTGCCGTCTATGTCTTCGGACTGCCGCCGCTTATGGCGGAAAGCGCCGCCCTTCTCGCCGCCTTGCCGACGGGCACCGGCCCTTTCATGCTCGCCGAACATTATCGGCGTGAGGCGGCCATCACCTCCAATGTCATTCTCTATTCGACGGTCATTTCCGTGGTGACTCTGTCGGCGTTTCTCGCCCTGATCCGCTGACGAAAAGTGGGGTATCGCTGCAAACAGCCTGTGGAAATTGTGGCGATTACCCCGTAAATCCTGTCAGTTCTGTGTCTTTTTCATGAAATGTGAACAGATTTTTCAGGTCAGAAATTTCAATAACTTAGGTGGTAAACAGAAGGTTTTTTTCACAATCACGCCAAGTTGCAGCACGAAATCTTCTTTTGTTCTCGGCTTTTTGCGCTTAGATTCCAATCTCTACCAGCGCGTGCCGGACGCTTGTCTGGCGCATATGAAGGAGACAGACCGATGGGACTGACACGATCTTTGAATGTCCTCATGATCTGTGCAGCATTTGCATTTGTTGCAGCGTTGATAGCAGGCGTCATACCGTAAAGCAGGCGCATCAGACGATTACGGCGACACAGGTTTCGAGGATAGACCGGTCTCGCAAGAAACAGAAAGCCCGCCGAAACGGCGGGCTTTTTTCTTGGTCATGCAAGGATTTTACGCAGGCTCCAAGGCCGCTTCGGTCTTCGGGCGAATACCGATCATATGGCAGATCGCATAAGGCAGATCAGCGCGGTTCATCGTATAGAAATGGAAATCCTGCACGCCGCGCTCGATCAGGTCCATGACCTGTTCGGCGGCAATGGCCGCAGCCACCAGCTGATGCGTCTGCGGGTCGTTTTCCAGCCCGTCGAAGCGCTCTGCCAGCCAGGCCGGAATATGCGTCGCGGAACGAGCGCAGAAATTCTTGACCTGCTTGAAATTATGCACCGGCAAAACGCCCGGAACGATGGGGATATAAATCCCCGCCCGGCGCACGCGCTCGACATAACGCTCATAAAGATCGTTTTCGAAGAAGAACTGCGTGATGGCGCGAGTTGCGCCAGCGTCCACCTTGCGCTTCAGCATGTCGATATCGGTTGCGAAATCGGGGCTTTCCGGATGCTTTTCCGGATAGGCCGAAACCGAAATATCAAAATCTGAAATCTGGCGCAGACCGCCGACCAGATCAGCGCCATTCAGATAACCGCCGCTTGTCGGCACATATTTTTCGCCAATACCCGCAGCCGGATCACCGCGCAGGGCCACGAAACGGTTGACGCCGAGATCGGCGAACTCGCGCACCACACGGTCGACTTCCTCGCGCGTTGCATCCACACAGGTCAGATGCGCCGCAGGCTGGATATCGGTTTCCTTCAGAATGCGTGCAACGGTGCGGATTGTACGCTCACGCGTCGAGCCGCCCGCACCATAGGTGACGGACACGAATTCCGGTTGCAAAGGCGCCAGCCGTGTGACCGTTTCCCAGAGGCGCTGTTCCATCTCTTCCGATTTGGGCGGAAAGAATTCGAATGATACCCGGGTGGTCTGGCCGACATCCGGTCGGCGGGAAAGACCATAAAAACCCATCACACTGTCTCCGTCATGCTTGATTCATTCGTTGCCGGATCGGCAATGAGAAGGCGCGGATCGCGCGCAAGCCAAAGCTTGACGGTCAGTCCCTCATCGCCGCTTGCACCCTTCGGGGCAGTCTCATTGTTTTTACGCATGATCTTGTCCGAAAAGTCTGACAACTTTTCGGGATCATGCTTGAGTTCCAGCGTCTTTTCAGGCTCAAGGCCAGCTTCCTTCATCCAGCCCAGCATCTGCTCGTCGCTGAAGCCGAGGCGCAAATGCGCATGGTCTTCGCGTAAGAATTCGAGCGTATGCGGCGCAAAATCGACGATCAGTAAACGACCATTCGGGCGCAGCGCCCGCGCGCCTTCGCGGATCGCCGAAAGCGGATCGTCCAGAAAGTGTAGCACCTGATGGATCGTCACCAGATCGAAGCTCTCGCGTTCGACCGGCAGGGCATAAACATCGCCCTGGCGCACCTGCGCATTGCCGATGGCCGCAAGATCGAGATTGGCACGGGCGACGGCCAGCATGTCGCGATTGATGTCGATGCCAAGACCGCGTGCATAAAGCGGTGCGAAAAGCTCCAGCAAGCGCCCGGTGCCGGTTCCGACATCGAGCATGGCTTGAAACGGCTTTTCGCCGACGATTTTCTTGAGTGCGGTTTCAACCGCATTCTCCGAAACATGCAGTTTGCGGATTTCGCCCCAGCTACCCGCATTGGCGCTGAAATAGGCCGCTGCCTTTTCCTGACGGCTGGACTTGACCTGTGAAAGCCGCTCCAGATCGCGCTCGACAAGAGCATCGGAGCGGTCGAGACGCGCCAGCAAGCCGCGCGCCAGATCACCGCAAATCGCATTATCCGCCAACCGGAAATAGGCCCATGCCCCTTCCTGATAGCGGTCGATGAGGTCTGCTTCGCCCAATAGCTTGAGATGGCGTGACACGCGCGGCTGCGACTGGCCGAGAATGGTCGTCAGATCGGAAACCGTCAGGTCACCCCGCGCCAGAAGCGCCAGAATGCGCAGCCGGCTTGGCTCTGCCACCGCCTTCAACACATCCACCATCTGATCGAGTTGCAATTGCAAACCGGCCATATCTTCAGCTCTTCCGTTGGGTGCGCAACCCACGCTGCGCTTAAAAACATATAAAGATATGTTTATATGGAAAGACATTCCTATGCAAGCGCTTTTCATGGCAGAATGAATCGAGCTGGGGATTCGTTCACAGCGAATGGAGAAAAGGAAAGCGCCATGCGTGCGAGCACTATGCGTCAAAAGGCAATCGCCAAATCGCTCACATTGCTGCTTCCGGCGGTTCCCTATTCAGATTCCGAGCCGATCAGAGCGGCGGCTCTCGCCCCGCATATGAAGACGCTGCCGCCATCCACGGCGGTATGGCTTGCCACTGTGGCGCATGTGCGCCATGCCCATACCGATTACGACACGTTGCGCGATGACGGATACGACAAGGATTCCGCCCGCTTCTTCGTGCTGGATGCAATCAATTCAAAGCTGACGGAATGGCGCGCAACACGGCTTTTGTCGCCGGAAGACGACGAAGCGGTGGAGATGTGAAAACGCCGCCCGGAGGCGGCGTTTTGATTGTTTTCGGTGTTGGTCTGCTTAATCGACAGACCCATGCCCTTGCAGATAGCCGTGCTTGCGCGGGTTCGGCATGAAGATGCTGACCGCGAAGACGATGACCATCATGATGGTCACGTACCAGAAGAAGCCGCTTTCCATGCCCTGCTGCTTGAACCACAGCGCGACATATTCCGCCGTGCCACCAAAGATCGCATTGGCGATAGCGTAGGAGAAACCAACGCCGAGTGCGCGCACTTCCGCCGGGAAAAGCTCGGCTTTCACGATACCGCTGATGGAGGTGTACATGCTCACCACAGCCAGCGCGATCACGATATAGATGAAGGCCATGGTCGAGCTTTGCACTGAGCCGATCAGCGTCATCAAAGGGATCGTCGTGAGGATCGAAATACCGCCGAAGCCGATCATCATGGTCTTGCGACCAACCTTGTCGGACAGCGCGCCGAACAGCGGCTGCATGAGCATATAGGCCAGCAGCACGAAGGTCATCGTTTCACTGGCGGTTTCCTTGCTCATACCGGCGGTGTTGACCAGATATTTCTGCATATAGGTGGTGAAGGTATAGAAGGCGAGCGAACCACCTGCCGTGAAACCGACAACGACCAGAAACGCCTTGCGGTGATGCTTCCAGATGGTGGCGAAGCTGCCGGCAGCCTTGCTGTTGCGGGTTTCTTCAGTCGTGGTTTCATGCAGCGTGCGGCGCAGAAAGAGCGCCACGATGGCCGCAAGACCGCCGATTGCGAACGGGATGCGCCAGCCCCAGGAATGAAGCTGCTCGGATGTGAGCATGAACTGGAGGAGCACAATTACCAGCACGGCCAGAAGCTGGCCGCCGATCAGCGTGACATACTGAAACGACGAGAAGAAGCCGCGACGGCCTGCAAGCGCCACTTCACTCATATAGGTCGCGGTCGTGCCATATTCGCCGCCGACCGAAAGGCCCTGCAACAGACGCACGATCAGCAACAGCACCGGAGCCAACACACCAATCGATGCGTAGGTCGGCAGAATAGCGATGGCAAACGAGCCGAAACACATCATGGTGACGGAAATCAGCATCGATGTGCGACGGCCCAGCTTGTCGGCGATACGGCCAAACAACCAGCCGCCGATCGGGCGCATCAGAAAGCCTGCCGCGAAAATCGCAGCCGCGTTCAAAAGCTGACTGGTCTGATCCTCAGCGGGGAAAAACTGCGACGCGAAGTAAAGCGCACCAAACGAATAAACATAGAAATCATACCATTCGACCAGATTACCCGAGGCACTGGCCACAATCGCATAGACACGACGGCGCGTATCGTGGGCGTCATGCGCCGCTTCGACCTCGCCATTGGCATCCTCATGCGTTCCTGCATTGCTCATGTTAAAAACTCCCAAAAGCGGATTCTGCTACCCACATCGAACGACAGCGATAATGTTGGATGACGCAACGTTATAAGGATGCTCGCTAATTTAGCGCAGGTCCAGAATGCGACCAGACCATAGGTGCAAAATCGTTTGCATGCAATCTATTGACTTATAAGCAATAGCAAAGCGGGCGATGGCAATTCAACTGCCACCGCCCACCGCAGTTCTTTGAAATAATTGGAAAAATTCTAGATCAACCCGACCATCGACACGGAGAGCATCAATCACATCCCCGTGTAGTGACCGGTTTCGGCATGATTATCGCTTCTGAACAACCATGAAGATACGCGGGAATCGAAGCAGCACCTTGCCGTCGCGAGTCGTCGGATAATGCGGCGCGATACGCTCCTTATAGGCTGCGAGATAGGCCGCCTGCTCGTCGGCATCCAGCGGATCGAGGAATGGTCGAAGGCCGGTGCCCTTGAGCCATTCCACGATTGCATCGTCACTGGCGAGCGGATGATTGTAGATCGTGTGCCAGATATCAATCCGCGCCGCGTCGGCGACCAAGGCATCGTAATAGGTGGCGACAGGCGGCAAAGGTCCCCTGCCCGTCTTGCCGATCTTGGCTGCAAAAGGCTCAGTCTTGGCAACATCGCGCATCCCGACATGGGTTTGCTCGCCCATATTATCCGGCATCTGAATCGCCAGAAATGCGCCCGGCTGCAGCAAGGACAAAAGCCGCTGCAACTGCTCGATATGATCGGGCAACCACTGGAAGACGGCGTTGGAGAACAACACGTCTGTTTCGGCATCCGGCTCGAAACTGGCGGCATCGCTGATGAAGAACTCCACATCCGGCAAACGGGCCTTCGCCTTGTCGATCATATCGGGCGACGTATCGAAACCCGAGATCTGCGCATCCGGCCAGCGCTCCACGAGAAGCTCGGTCGAATTGCCGGGTCCACAACCGATATCCACCACCTTGCGCGGCGCTGTCAGGGGTATCTGTGCCAGAAGATCGCGCGCCGGGCGGCTGCGTTCATCTTCAAACTTCAGATACTGTTTTGCGGACCAGTCTTTCATCGTCTTTCCTTTCATCAAATGAAAAGGCCGGTGCGATGCACCGGCCTTGGAAGTCATTATCGGGTAAGCGGCTTATACGTCACCCGCTTCGGGTTGACGCTTTCCGGTCCGAGACGACGGACCTTGTCCGCCTCATAGTCTTCGAAGTTGCCTTCGAACCACTCAACATGGCTGTCGCCTTCGAAAGCGAGGATATGCGTCGCCAGGCGATCGAGGAACATGCGATCGTGGCTGATGATAACAGCGCAGCCAGCGTATTTTTCGAGCGCATCTTCAAGCGCTGCCAGCGTTTCCGTATCAAGATCGTTGGTCGGTTCATCGAGGAGCAGAACGTTGCCGCCTGCCTGCAGCATCTTGGCAAGATGCACGCGGTTGCGCTGACCACCGGAAAGATTGCCAACCTTGGCCTGCTGATCGCCGCCCTTGAAGTTGAACGCGCCGCAATAAGCGCGCGAGTTCATTTCAAACTTGCCAAGCTTGATGATGTCGTTGCCGCCGGAGATTTCTTCCCAGACATTCTTGTTCGGGTCGAGGTGATCGCGGCTCTGATCAACGTAACCAAGATGCACGGTATCACCGATGCGGATCGAACCCGAATCCGGCTTTTCCTGACCAGTGATCATCTTGAACAGCGTCGACTTACCGGCGCCGTTCGGGCCGATAACACCAACGATGCCACCTGGAGGCAGCTTGAAGGTCAGATTTTCAATGAGCATACGGTCGCCAAACGACTTGGTCAGACCTTCCGCTTCGATAACCACCTGGCCGAGACGCTCGCCTGCCGGGATCAGAATCTGGGCATCGCCCGGACGCTGGTTTTCCGCAGCTTCAACCAGCTGATCGTAAGCCTTGATACGGGCTTTCGACTTCGCCTGACGTGCCTTGGGGCTTGCGGCGATCCACTGGCGCTCGCGTTCAAGAGCTTTCTGACGCGAATCTTCTTCACGTCCTTCCTGAATCATACGCTTGGCCTTGGCTTCGAGATAAGCCGAGTAGTTGCCTTCGTAAGGAATGCCACGACCGCGGTCGAGTTCGAGAATCCAGCCGGTCACATTGTCGAGGAAGTAGCGATCGTGCGTGATGAGCAGGACAGCGCCCTGATATTCGCGCAGATGCTTTTCCAGCCAAGCGGTGGTTTCAGCATCAAGGTGGTTGGTTGGTTCGTCGAGCAGCAGCAGATCAGGCTTCGAAAGCAGCAGCTTGCAAAGTGCAACGCGGCGACGCTCGCCGCCCGAAAGCTTGGTGACATCGGCATCGGCTGGCGGGCAGCGCAACGCTTCCATCGCCATTTCAACCTGACTTTCCAGATCCCAGAGGTTCTGGCTGTCGATGACGTCCTGAAGCGCCGCGCCTTCGTCGGCGGTTTCATCAGAATAGTTCATCATCAGCTCGTTGTAACGCTCAAGAATGGCGGTCTTCGCAGCCACACCTTCCATAACGTTGCCGAGCACAGTCTTTTCTGGGTCGAGATGCGGTTCCTGCGCGAGATAACCGCAAGTAGCGCCATCGGCGAGCCACGCTTCACCGGTATATTCCTTGTCGAGACCGGCCATGATCTTGAGGATCGTTGACTTACCGGCGCCGTTGGGGCCGAGAATACCGATCTTAGCATCTGGATAGAATGACAGGTGAAGGTTTTCGATAACCTTCTTGGCGCCGTAAGCCTTGTTCAGGCCGGACATATGATAAATGAATTGGCGTGCCATAAAGCGCGTCGTCTCCACGGGTTGGAAAGCGCGGGTGGGTTCGAATGAAGCCGAACCGCGCGGAAATTGCTGACGCGTATGTAGGCCAAATAAAGAGCGGACGCAAACGCCATCGCGTAAAACATAAATGACGGGCAAGGCATTGCCCGAAGAAGCACGCGCTTGAAAATTTGAGCTTAAAAGAATGAAACCGGGCGCGGATATTTCCGTCACCCGGTTTCCCCTCTGGCCACCGTCCGCGAAAGTTTCCTCCCTTTCATCGGACGGCCTGCAAATGATGGCTTGGATTTCTCTAAATGACGCCCTTTATGTCCGTCAAAGCCCCTGTATTTCCCCGTTGAGCGTAGATTTGCCCAGCTTTTCACGCATTTCAAGCAGAATTTGCACAAAAAACGCTTTTGCCTAAAATTCGCTCATACAACGTTGTCATGCCTCTTTTAATGCCGCGCTCAACGGGGGAATTGACTATTTGCGCGGCATAAAATCAGATGGCGAAATGTCGTTTGAAACCGTTCATCCCATCTCCCTGTCCGACGCGACGCAACTGCCGTTTCGAAGCGCGCTTGCCGATGCGCCACGGGCGGTCGTTCAAATCTGCCACGGTCTTGCCGAACATTCCGCGCGCTATGGCCGGTTTGCCAAAGCGCTCGCAGAGGCTGGCTATCACGTCTATGCCCATGACCACCGTGGCCATGGCATGAATATCGGCGCTCATGCGCCGAGAGGAATGTTTTCACAAAAGCAAGGCCATGATGTGGCCATCAACGATGTTCTGGCACTGAACCGCCACATTCACCAACAGCATCCCAGCTTGCCGGTGGTTCTGTTTGGACACTCCATGGGCGGCCTGATTACCCTGAACTATGTGCTCGACCATGCCGACACGGTGGATGCCGCTGCAATCTGGAATGCCAATTTTGACGGCGGCCTTGAAGCCAAAGCCGCTGTGGCACTTCTTTATATAGAGCGCATGCTGAAAGGGTCGGATGTTCCAAGCAGCCTGTTGCCGAAACTGACCTTCCGCGCTTGGGGCCGCGCCATCCCCGGCCATCGCACGCCGTTCGACTGGCTGTCACGCGATCCGGCGGAGGTCGAGGCCTATGTCGCCGATCCACTCTGCGGCTTCGACGCCACCGTATCGCTGTGGCTCGATCTCGTGCACATGACCGCGCGTGGTGCGGATGACCGCAACTTCAGCAAGATCCCGCGCAGCCTGCCCTTTCATCTGGTCGGCGGCAGCGAAGATCCCGCTACCGCCAAGGGAGCCGCCATCTCCAGACTGGCGGCACGCATGCAGCGCATGGGGTTCACACGGGTGACCTGCCTGATCCTCGCAGAAACCCGCCATGAAAGCCTCAACGACATTAATCGGAACGAAGTGACGCAGAAATTTCTGGATTGGCTGGCGGAGACCCTTCCGTCTCCGTCGAAGTCCGGCTAAGAAACGGCGGTATTCTCTTCTATTTGGCTTGGCTCACGATTTCTTGAAGCATCTTGGCTTCTTCGGGTATTCAGTGCTAGAGCATCGGCCCCGAAAGTGATTATCGGTTTCGGGAAAAAGCCGATGTTGAAAAAACTAGCCGCGGCTTGCGCGATATCGGGCCTCCAGACATCGAAAATGGAGCCTGCGCTTGAAGAATAGCGCAAGGAACGAAGGAACACTCTGCGTGGAAACACCGACAATCTCCGTGGTCATCCCCTGCCGTAACGAGGCGGACAATCTGGCCTTTCTGCTGGATGAAGTGGATTCCGCGATGCAGGGTCGCGCCTATGAAGTGATTGTCGTCGATGACGGTTCGACGGACTCGACAAGCGACGTGATTGCCCGACGCATCCATGCAGGCAAGCCGCTACGCCATTTGCGCCATGACCGTTCATCCGGCCAGAGTGCGGCAGTGCGTTCCGGTGTTTTTGCCGCGCGCGGCAATGTTGTTGTTACCATGGATGGCGACGGCCAGAACGATCCGGCCTATCTGCCAATGCTTGTCGATGCGCTCGTCGAAGCTGGTGAAGGCTATGGCATCGCCGCCGGCCAGCGCCTGAAACGCACCGACACCAAGCTGAAGCAATTGTCGTCGCGCTTTGCGAATAATCTGCGCGGCGCGATCCTGAAGGACAAGACGCGCGATTCCGGTTGCGGCCTCAAGGCGCTGCATACAGATCTGTTCCGTCAGTTGCCTTTCTTCGACGGCTGGCACCGCTATCTGCCATCGCTGGCACTGCGCGAAGGTTTCGATGTCGTGCATGTGGACGTGGTCGACCGCGAACGCCGCCACGGCAAATCCAATTACGGCATTCTCGATCGCGGACTGCGCGGCATTCTCGATCTTTATGGTGTCTGGTGGCTGCGCAAGCGCCGCAAGGTTGTGCCGCGCGTGACGGAGATTACCCATGACTGATATTTTCAACAGCCTGTCGCATTGGCTGCACGAAGTCTTCGTCGCTCAGTGGGATGGCTGGATCGTTCTTGGCTTCATCGCACAGGCCTGTTTCACCATGCGCTTTGTTGTGCAGTGGCTGGCATCTGAGAAGGCCAAGAAAAGCGTCATGCCGGTGGCATTCTGGTTCTTTTCGCTGTTTGGCGGCGCATTGCTGCTGATCTATGCGATCCAACGCAAGGACCCCGTCTTCATCGCGGGACAGGGCCTCGGTCTCGTTGTCTATGTCCGCAATCTCTGGCTGATCGCCAATGAGAAGAAGCAGATCACGGCGAGCGAATAAAGCGCTGCCCGTAGCAGATCAAAAAAGTGCGTCAGAACCGTTCCGTCCTGACGCACACATTCTCTAAATACCTATCCGACAATCAGACCTTTACTGTACGGCCCACCGAACGATAATCGAGGCCGGTACCTGCGATATCTTCCGCCTTGTAGACATTGCGCAGGTCGATCAGAACTTTTCCAGCCATGGCTTTTGCAACGCGCTTGAGATCCAGCGCCCGATAGGCGTTCCATTCGGTCAGAAGCGCGACCACGCCAGCCCCTTCCGCCGCCTCATAGGCCGAGCCGCACCAGATCACACCCGGCAGAACAGCCTTGGCTGCATCCATGGCTTCCGGATCATGCGCCCGCACGGAAAGCCCTGCCTTCTGGATCGCGCTCACAATGTCCAATGCCGGAGACTCGCGAATATCATCGGTGTTCGGCTTGAACGCGATGCCGAGCACCGCGACCGTCTTTGCGCCACTTTCCTTGGCAGCGGCAACAATCCGTTCTGCCATTGACTGCTTGCGCGTCTCGTTGATGGCGATCACTTCCTCGATCAGCGACTGCGGAGCATCGTAACGCTTACCGGTCGCGGCAAAGGCGCGCGTATCCTTCGGGAAGCATGAACCGCCAAAGCCCGGGCCAGCATGTAGGAATTTCGAACCAATGCGATTATCCATCCCGATGGCGCGGGCAACTTCCTGCACATTACCACCGGTCTTCTCGCACAGATCCGCGACCTGATTGATGAAGGTCACCTTCATGGCCAGAAATGCATTGGCTGCATATTTGATGATCTCGGCATTTTCGAGCGATGTCACGACCATCGGCGTTTCACGCAGATAAAGCGGACGATAGAGGCGCTGCATCGCGGCCTTGCCGCTCTCATTCTCTACGCCGACCACAACGCGGTCCGGCCGCATGAAATCCTCGATCGCCGAGCCTTCCCGCAGGAATTCCGGATTGGAAACCATGGAAAAGGCCACACCCGGCCGTGCTGCCGCAATGCGGTCGCGGATGCGTGCATTGGTGCCAACCACCACCGTGGACTTGATGACGACTACGGCGCCCGGCTTCATCGCCGCAGCAATCTCGTCGGCTGCCGCTTCGATATATTGCAGGTCGGCCTCGCCGTCGCCGCGCCGGGACGGTGTGCCCACCGCAATGAAAATCACATCTGCATCGGCAACGCTCGATGCAAGATCGGTGCTGAAATCCAGCCGCCCGTCACGAATATTGCGGGTCAGGAGTTCATCGAGACCCGGCTCGAAAATCGTGACTGTGCCCGCCTTAAGCCGCTCAATGATCGACGGGTTCTTGTCGACACAGGTTACGTTAAAGCCGAATTCGGCAAAACACACACCCGAAACCAAGCCTACATAGCCCGTTCCGATCATCGCCAGCTTCATATGTTCAGTCCTTCAGTTTAATTTGGCCGATCCGCCTGAGGAGATTCCGGTTATGGCCTGCCGAAAATGGTGGGGTTTGAGAACCGGCGCGCAGCCTACTTAATGTAGGTGAGCACCGGAAGCGCAAAATCACGCCATTTGCAGGCGGCCAGAGCCGGAATCTGTTGGCTTAGAGCCACTTGTCATAGTCAGATACGAGCAAATGCAGCGGCTTCTCGTTTTCTTCAATATTCGAGAAGCGGCCAATCGGCTCGCGGAAAATATTGTCGGTGAGATCGTCATTGACGGTCGAGACTTCGCCGATCAGCACGTCGCCGCCCTCGCCCCAGAAGGCATGCCAGTTACCGGGCAGAAGCGTCACGCTTTCACCGGGCGACAGTTTCAGATGCGCGCCCGCCTTCTGCGTCACAAGACGCCCGTCGGTCGCGACAATGACATCGGACTGTTCGCAGACGCTGCCATCGGGACGCGAGTTGAACAGTTCCAGCACCAGCGTGCCGCCACCGCGATTGATGATGTCCTCGGCCTTCACCACATGGCGATGCATCGGCGACAACTGGTTCTCACGCGAGATCATGATCTTCTCGGCATAAAGCATGCCGCCGCCGCGCTTCAGGTCGTCGGCATTGCCATTGCGTGTCGTAAACAGGAAAAGGCCGAGGTCCTTGAACTTGCCCTGACCGTAATCCGTAATGTCCCAGCCCAGACGCGCATCGCGAATGGCTGCAGCGTCACTGCCTGTCCGCTGCTTCAGCTCTTCCGGGGTCCAGTAAGCGAAGGGCGGCATGACATAGCCAAATGAGCGGATAAACGCATCGCTTTCGCGGATAATCTCGTTGATTTCTGAGCGCTTCATGGCCTCTGGACCTCCCACGGAATGAAACAAATTCTGTCTGGTTGGTGTGGTAACTATCTTTTCGGCCTGTTGGCAATCCCGGAAATGCTTTGCAGGCAGCTGTCACGCATATTTGCTGTTATATGCCTTGCCGCAAAAGCGACATTTTGGCGTGTCGTCTTTACGCGAAATCCATGTCGCATCCCAATGCGCGTTTAGAACATTTCAGTGATTGAATCATGACAACAGAAGCCAGTCCGCTACCCGAAACGGGAACAGACAAGCCATTGATGTAGCGGCAAAAGCCGTGCTTCTGGAAGACAAAGGGAACACCGGATCAGGCCAAGGTCGCTGGGAGAACAGCAAATGCCGATCCTAACGAAGATGAAGCAAGGGTCGTGATGATGGACGTTCGCAACGAAATGCTGGGGCTTTTGACCGGGCGCGACCCCAATTTCAGCCTGGAGCAGAAGTTTTACACTGATCCGGATTATTACAAGCTGGATCTGGAAAACATCTTCTATCGCGACTGGCTGTTTGTCGGCCATGATTGCGAACTGCCGAAGACCGGCTCCTACATGACCGTGCAGGTCGGCGCTTATCCGGTCGTCATCGTGCGCGACGCGCAGGGCGGCATTCGCGCCTTCCACAATTCCTGCCGCCATCGTGGCTCGCGCATCTGCTCTGCCGAAAAAGGCACGGCGGCCAAGCTCGTCTGCCCCTATCATCAGTGGACCTATGAACTGGACGGACGCCTGCTGTTCGCGCGTCAGGTCGGCCCGGATTTCAAGCCCGCCGAATATGGCTTGAAGCAGGTGCATTGCGAGACGGTCGCTGGCTATATCTATATCTGCATTGCCGACGAAGCGCCGGATTTCGCCTCCTTCCGCAATCTGGTCGAACCTTATCTCGCGCCGCATAATATCAAGGACGCCAAGGTCGCTTTCGAAAGCTCGATCATCGAAAAGGGCAACTGGAAGCTGGTCTGGGAAAACAATCGCGAGTGCTATCACTGCGCCGCCAACCACCCGGAACTCTGCCGCACCTACCCCGAAGCACCATCAGCGACCGGCGTTCAGGGTGTCATGGAAGACCCGGAAATCAACCAGCTCTGGAAGAATTGCGCCAGCGCCGGCCTGCCTGCGGAATTCAAGATGTCCGAAGACGGTCGCTATCGCATCACCCGCATTCCGCTTCTGCGCGATGCCGTGAGCTACACCATGTCGGGCAAGGCCGCAGTCAAGAAGCCGCTGAGCAATCAGGTGGCTGGCGATACCAATATCGGCGCGATGCTGCTTTTCAACTATCCAACCACCTGGAACCACCTGATGGCCGACCACGCCATTTCCTTCCGCGTCATGCCGATCAGCGCTGAGGAAACCCTCGTCACCACCAAGTGGCTGGTGCACAAGGATGCGGTCGAAGGCGTCGATTATGATCTGGACGAACTGACCCATGTGTGGATACAGACAAATGATCAGGATCGGCAGATCGTCGAGGAGAATGCCGTCGGCATCCGTTCGCCCGCCTATCAGCCCGGCCCTTATTCGGTTGAGCATGAAGGTGGCGTGATGCAGTTCCTCGAATGGTACACCAATACGATCACGCCGCGCCTGCGCGGTGAAGCGGCCAAGCTGAGCCGCGTGGCCTGAGTTTTAGGCCTGCTGAACGAAACAAACCGCAGGCCGGGATCACGTCCGGCCTGTCCCGTTTTGATATGAATAGACAAGCGAGAAGGCCATGCAGCCTCTGAAATATCTGGATGAGATGCTGCCGTGGAACGACAGGCTGCAAATGCTGGAATGCATTTCTGCCATCGAAGAAGCGCCAGATGTCATGACCTTCTCGTTCAAGACCGAGGAAGGCAACTGGTTCCGCTATACGCCGGGCCAGTTCGTCACGCTGGAACTGCCGCTGGAACGGGCGGACGGCCTCGGCCCTGTGCTCAGAACTTATACGCTGTCATCCACGCCCTCGCGGCCCTACCATATTTCGGTGACGGTCAAGGCCCAGAAGGACAGTATCGGCACGCGCTGGATGCTCGACAATCTGCGCCCGCCGATGAAGATCAAGGCCTATGGCCCGAATGGCGACTTTTCGCTGGCCAATCATCCGAGTGAAAAATACCTGTTCATCTCGGCTGGTTCCGGCATTACGCCGATGGTGTCCATGACCCGTTGGCTGTTTGACTGTGCACCGGGAACCGACATAGCCTTTATCAATTGTGCCCGCACACCGGACGACATCATCTTCCGCAAGGAACTGGAATTGCTATCCGGCCGTATGGACGCCATGCGGCTGGCCTTCATCGTCGAGCAGTCCTCGGCCCGCCACGTCTGGCCGGGCCTGCACGGGCGCATAGACCGGGCGCGGCTTGAATTGCTTGCGCCGGACTTCCAGCACCGCAAGGTCTTCTGCTGCGGCCCGGAGCCGTTCATGAACGGCGTGCGCGGATTGCTGGAACAATCCGGCTTCGACATGGCCAATTATCATCAGGAAAGCTTCCAGCCCGCGAGCGAGATTTCGTCGGTTCCTGTTCCAAGTGCACTGGAACCCGCCTCGCCCGCTGCTGCTGCACCGGCAGCGCCTGCGGTGGCCGCAGCCAGTGTCGTCTTCAGCCTGTCAGGCATCGAAGTCGAATGCACCGAAAACGACACCATCCTGCTTGCTGCCCGTAATGGCGGCCTGAAAATACCGAGCGCCTGCGAATTCGGCATTTGCGGCACATGCAAGGTGAAGTGTCTCGGCGGCGAGACCGAGATGAACCACAATGGCGGCATCCGCGATGATGAAATCGAGGAAGGCTACATTCTCGCCTGTTGCAGCCGTCCGCGCGGTCGCGTGGAGATCGACGCCTAGTCAGTCAGTGTCTGGATCAAAAAGCGGCAGGCCGTGGCGAAAATGGTGATTTCGAGAACCGGAGCGGAGCGTACTTAAAGGTACGTGAGCCTAGGTAAGCGCAGAAATTGCCATTTGCAGCCCGGCATGGCGACTTTTGGATCAGACACTCAAGCTTTCTTCAGAAACTCGGTCCTCAGCACCAAACCCTTGACCTGTTTGGTGCTGCATTCGACTTCGGCGGGGTTTCCCGTCAGGCGGATGCCCTTGACCATCGTGCCGCGCTTCAGCGTGGTCGAGGTTCCCTTGACCTTCAGATCCTTGATCAACGTGACGGAATCGCCGTCATTCAATTGCGTGCCGTTGCTGTCGCGCGTGATTTCGTCTGTCATGGTGATCCCTGCCTCTATTGTCACTGCCAAGCGCGGTCCCTAGCACCCTTATCCATGTTATACCAGAACGTGCATATTCGCTGGTTTCGGGAAAACGGGCTGATTATAGTCGCTGTCAAAAAGCTGGAAATGAAGCAGGAGCGCTTATGATCGGTCATGCCCTTATTGTCGTCGATGTCCAGAACGACTTCTGCCCCGGCGGCGCGCTGGCTGTCCCGCATGGCGACGCAATCCTGCCTGCCGTCAATCGGCTGATCGAGGAAAGCGAACACGTCATTCTGACACAGGACTGGCACCCGGCGGGTCATTCAAGCTTTGCCAGCACGCATCCGGGCAAGGCCCCTTTTGAGATGGTCGAGATGCCCTACGGGCCTCAAACGCTCTGGCCGGATCATTGCGTGCAAGGCAGCCACGGCGCGGATTTTCACCCCGCCCTGCAATGGACGCGCGCGCAGCTGGTGATCCGCAAAGGTTTCCGTTTCGGTATCGACAGCTATTCCGCCTTTTTCGAAAACGACCGTGAGACGCCGACCGGCCTTGGCGGATATCTGCGCGAACGCAGCATCGGGTCGCTGACGCTGGCGGGGCTTGCAACCGATTTCTGCGTCGCCTATTCCGCGCTCGACGCGGTCGCACAAGGTTTTCAGGTGCGCGTTCGGCTCGATGCCTGCCGCGGCATCGACCTCAACGGCTCCATGAGCCACATGCTGGAAAAGATGAAACAGGCTGGCGTTGAACTGATCGACGAGCCTGCTTCAGCTGCACATTTACTCTAGCTCTCCATCGGGCATGACCACATAGATCAGTACAGCAATGATGGTGATGAAGAAGCGGAAGGCCGATTCAATGCCATTCCACGTCTGTGACATCCACATGCCGAACCACTCGCCACCCATCGAGATGAAGCCGACCTGCCAGACCAGAAAGCCGAGTGAAAGCCCGGCAATGGCCCATTTCTTTGAGCGGTTGAAGCTGGCAGCACGATCCGTCAGCCGCCCCAGCATCGCGAAGGCGCCAATCCAGCACAGGATTGCGGTCAGCGTTTCAGCAGCAATGATCAGAATGTAACCCGCGTGATGCAGAGTGGGATTGTCGATGGCGCGATATTTGATCGATGCATCGGGAAAGATCGTGTCCATCATCAGCACATGCTGGACAAACGCGAAATTGGTGCCGTAATCGGTGATGTTGCCAAAGGCCACCAGCGTGGCGAAGAAAGCGATTGCCGCTACGAAAGCGGTCTTGCTCAAACGGGTAACGACCATGATTGTCCCCTTCAGTTTGACCGCAGCCGACCGACCTCACGGTTCCCCCGGGCATGGCCACGGCACGTTAAGCGCAGAGAGCGCACGGCCAAGGCTCATCAATTCTGGCGATTCGGTCAAGCGGGTCGACGATCATGGCTTGCCCTGCCCGATCCGGAACGCAAACTAAAAGGGCGGCTTGAAGCCGCCCATTCCAATCATTGGTATCGAAGCTTAATGGCCCGTGGCCTCTTCGCTTTCATCCTGCCAGTGCGGATTAAGCCGGTTATAGCGCAGCGACGACATGAAAGAGAGACCGATCAAAACCGCGCCGATCAGGCCGGTAATGACTTCCGGTATGTGAACCAGCGTCTGCACATACATGACCACCGCCAGAACCATGATGGCGTAGAACGCGCCATGTTCGAGATAACGGTATTGGCCAAGCGTCTTGCGCTCAACCAGCATGATGGTGAGCGAGCGCACATAAAAGGCGCCAATGCCAAGGCCGATTGCGATGATGAAGAGATTGGTCGTCAGCGCGAAAGCGCCGATAACACCGTCGAACGAGAAGCTTGCATCAAGCACTTCCAGATAGATGAACGCGCCCAGCCCCCCGCGATGAACCATGTCCATCTGCTCCTGCGTGGCATCCAGCACTTCACCCAGCCCCTCGACCGCCAGGAAGGTCAGGAGACCAAACAGGCCCGCAACAAGGAACGTATGCGAGTGAACCGCATCGAGCTGGTAGGAGAAAAACAGGATAAGCGCGATGGCAACGCCGATTTCCACGCCCTGCACGGACGCGAATTTGGACATGCGGCTTTCGATTGCCTTGATCCAGTGCACATCCTTCTCGACGTCGAAGAAATATTTCATGCCCACCATCAGCAGGAACGTGCCGCCGAAAGCCGCGATACCCGTATGAGATTCCGCGATGACCCGGGCATATTCATTCGGATGCCAGATGGCGAGCTTGAGCGCTGAAATCGGGTCGGTCCACATGGCGACCGCAACGATGGCCAGCGGGAAAATGATGCGCATGCCGAAAACGGCGATGACGATGCCCCAGGTCAGGAAGCGATGCTGCCATTTCGGGCTCATGTCGCGCAGAATGCGTGCATTCACAATCGCATTGTCGAATGAGAGCGATATCTCAAGGACGCTCAGGACGGCGCAAATGATGAAGACGGAGACCATTCCCCCGAACGTGCCTGTCATCTCGTATCCGAGCCAGACGGCAGCCGCGAGACCCACGACTGTAAAAATCATGGGCCATGTAAAATAACGTAGGGTGGCCATTGCAAACCGTTAAATTGTTCAACTCTCAACGAAGCCCTCTCCTCGACGTCTACAGAAGCGACGCCGTTCCCCGTTCAGGCTTTAACCCTATGTAAGGGCCGTCAAATCCCCAAACAAGGGAAACAACGGCAAAATTTTGTTCATAGGTTTGGAAAGGCATTCTGCGGAAAGCGACCCGGCGATTTCGCTTTTCATATTCTCAAATTGTTCAATAGGCCTATCTATAGTGATGGGCGGGGCGTCGGGCGGAAGTCCCCTTGAAGCTGGCAGCTTCGAACAACACCAGATATCGATGAGGACCATTGCATTATGCTTCTTCCAGAAGAGCTTCAACGTCGGATAGAAAAGAGCCTCGCAGAAGGCGGCTTTACACCGGCGGAAATGCTGTTGCGCCGCGCGCATCATCTGTCCCTCGACGAGACGAACGGTTCAGGCGCAGCCGCAGACACGATGCTCAAGGAAGCCGGTTTTTCCATTGACGCCAACGATCTGTCAGAGGTCATCGAAAAGAAACCGTGGCTTCTGGAAGTCATCCTTCTGGGTGCCAATCGCAAGCCCGACGGTAATACAGGTCATCACTAGTTCACAGGACGGAAAGCGGCAGCGCCTACGCTTTTCTTCGCCACCCTTTGCCCTATATCGCGCTACGGGGCGTTGCACGCCGATCCGTTCCGATCCTGCATTGAAACGAAGTCACAAAAGGGGCATCCATGACGATATTGATACGTTCTTTTGCTGCTACTTGCACGGCAATGCTGGTAGCAGGCAGCATGATTGCTGCTCCTGTCGCCGAGGCCTGTACGCGCCTCGTCTATCATGGCGCCAATGACCAGATTATCACGGCTCGTTCCATGGACTGGAAAGTCGACGTGGCAACCAATCTGTGGATTTTCCCGCGTGGCATGAAGCGCTCCGGCGAAGCGGGACCGAATTCCGCTCAGTGGCAATCCAAATATGGCAGCGTCATCGCCTCCGGCTACGATATTTCGACCACGGACGGCCTCAACGAAGCCGGACTTTCGGCAAGCGTGCTCTGGTTGGTGGAATCGGAATATCCGCCCTTCGATGAAAAGCACCCAAGCCTGAGCATTGCCGCCTGGGCGCAATATGTGCTCGACAATTTCGCGACCGTCGACGAAGCCGTCAAAGCGCTGAGCGACAATCCGTTCAATGTCGTGACCGACAAGGTGCCGGGGGAAGATCGCCTCGCCACGCTGCATCTCGCCATGTCCGATTCCAGCGGCGACAGCGCCATCATTGAGTATATCGATGGCAAGCAGGTCATCCATCACGGCAAGCAATATCCGGTGATGACCAATTCGCCCACTTTCGATCAACAGCTTGCGCTGAACGCCTATTGGAAAGATATCGGCGGAACGGTCATGCTGCCGGGCACCAATCGCGCCGCTGACCGCTTTGCCCGGGCGTCGTTCTACGTCGATGCCATTCCGAAAACGGAAGATCCGGTGAAGACCATTGCCAGCGTGTTCAGCGTGATTCGCAATGTCTCGGTGCCGTTCGGCATCAGCACACCCGATCAGCCCAATATTTCATCGACCCGCTGGCGCACCGTGGCCGACCACAAGCGCAAGCTCTATTTCTTCGAATCCGCGCTGACGCCGAATACATTCTGGATGGATCTGAACAAGATCGATTTTTCACCCGAAACCGGCAAGGTGAAGAAGCTCGATCTCGGCCCCGACCAGACCAACACGTTTTCCGGCATGGTCAATGACCAGTTCAAGGAAACCGAACCGTTCACGTTCCTCGGCCTCTGATACGACAGAACACCAGACCCCGCCATGGCGGGGTCTTTCATTCTGGAGGCTGTGTCAGCAGCCATCCACGCGCTGGAGCGACGCTGACAGCCCAATCAGCGAGAAGGTGTAGCGCGTCTGCGTGCCACGCGCTGAAACCGCCTGCACATTGAGTGTCTTGCCCGCACGCATTGCCCGCATGATCCGCGTTTCATCAGCGACATTCTCCGCCCAGGCGCGATTACCTTCGCTGAAGAACGGAAAGGCCGTGCCATCCACCATGACATTCACGGCCTTGTCTGACTTGAGATCATAGCCCATGACGAGCTGTGGGCTGTACTGTCCACTCGACTTGGAAATAATAATGAAATTATCGCCGTGCCTGACATCTACGGGATGAAATTTAATCGGAACCGTCAAAGCATAGCATTTGTTACCGGGAAGATCAGTGTTTTGATAAACACCCCAGTCCCTGAATTCTCCGATATAATTCGTCTTTGCCGTAGCCACGAGAGAACTCGCCACCAACCCTGCCAGCGCTAACGCAACGGTGGTTGCATTTTTCCTCATCGCCCAAAACCTCCATAATATTACAAAATCACGCATATTTAAAAATTATAACATTGCGTTACTATTTCCTTAACAAACACCTAAAAATTTGTTGAAAATTTGAAGCGGCTAATCCGCCATTCGCGCACGGCCAACCGTTGCGAAATCAACCCGGCAGAGCGGGCCGCGGATATGATCCAAGAATGATGGACGCGCTGAGGTTTGGACAAGCGCAGACGGCAAGAAGCCCAGCCTTCGAAACACGAAGGCTGTTTTGCAAGTCTTTGCTTTTAAAGGAAATGGTGGGCCCGGAGGGAGCGCCCACCATCGCTTGAAAGCCTTAGAAATCGAACTTTCAGGGATGGCAAGGGGGCACGATGCCCCCCTTTTGTTTCTTGATGTTGCACGACGAAGCGAGCTACGCAACTATTATAAGTGGCTGTACATCACCGGCTGCTTCTACAAATTTCAGAATTACGCCTCTCTGCGGCTAGGCAAGCCCGCCTTCCATCGGATCATGTCGGCAAGAATGGGGTAGATGTCGTTGTGTTTCGCACCAAATCGAAAATGTCCAGCTTGATAGGCCCCAATGTCACGGTTTGCCGAACCCGTGTCGTCGGGGAGATAAGCCGCCAATCCTTCAAGGCCCGCGTCAAGACGCTCTGCATCCGTCATTTCATAATAGCGCCACATCGGATTTGCATGAGAAAAATCGATGTCGGAAATACTCTCGAGAAATCTCTTGTACAAGTCAGCCGAGTTTTCCGGGCGTCTATTGTTAAAATTGAGATCATAAGTAATCTTTGCAAGGGCCTTGAGAACGACCGGCTGCGCTGCGACTGTGTTCTCCTTCGCCTTATCCTGTCCAAGCCCCGGGATTTGTAAAATATGGCCCCAAAGATCGAGTACAGTATTCTCGCGAGGCTCTATAATTGCTGGTGTTGCTCCAGCAATGTTGGCCTTGTTAAGGAATGCTGTCGCGTTAATAGCAACAACGTCCTTCAACACTAGAGCGCCAGTATCCTCGGACCAATCCTTAATTTCACTATCGATAAGACGGATACCGAGATCATCGGATAACTTATGCTTAATGAAAAGCGTTACAGGGTTGGAGCCATCAAACTGAAAAGCCAACGAAGCATCGACTTTTTTTCCTAAACGATTGAGATCGTGGAAAAGCTGACGTTCCTGATCAATGTCGAGACCCAAATGCACTTCCACAGTTATCGTTGCGTAAGCACGAGCGGCCTCGTAGGTCTCATTCCACACTTGCATTTCAGCTTCGCTGACTGGCTTGCCTTTTTCTGCAAACAACACAGCTCCTTTGCCCGGGTATTTCCCTGTCTGCCGAACAACCTCTAGAAACGTCATAGCAAGATCGGCGGCATATCGGCGGTGCTGACCGTCAACAACCCACAAAATATGCTTCTCAGACAGAAACACCTTAAATCCTGCCGTTTCTCCACCGGTCGTCTCCAAACGAACTCCGCGAATACCACCGGCCCCGTTTCCGCCAGGAGGCACATTCCTTATGTTGCAAACAATTGGCTGGAGAGAGAAATAGGGCTGCTCGCCCAACAAGCGAAGCACATGGTCGAAGCTCTCAGGCACCTCTTTGCCCAATGCAATACGCCGCATCTTAGCAGCAGACACCAGACCTTTAACCATATAAACAGCAAGCTTTTTCGCATGTCCCTCATCGAGAGCCCGCTGTGCTACCGGGCCACTCTCGCGGTCATTAGCAACGTCTGAAATGTCGTAGAATTTCCGAAACGGAACAGACATCGTGAAGACGCGATGTCCCAGATTGTGTCCGATGAAAACGTTGAAGGGCGTCTCGTTGACGTCTCCAGCGTCTGACAAAATGTCGAGGGAGTCTAGTTCTTGAGGAGTTTGGAGAGGCGTAGGCAAAGAGCCATTCTTAGGGTACATTTTACTTCCTTTCTTGGTTAGCACTGGGAGCAAGCTTGGACGTTTATCCCATGGCGCACAAGAACTATGCCCCATGGTGAATTGTAAATCAATCTATAATTCACCATGGGTAATTATTTTTCCAAAAATTATATTCCTATTTACGAAAACATATGATCGGGCAAATGACTTCAGATTCGCTAACACCATTGCGAACCTGGCCTGCCCCCATGAAAAGTGATCCTTCATAAAGTATGGCTTCTGAGCCTTAGAAGGACATTCAAATGGCAGCGAAATTTCAAACCCGACCTGCAATTTCGTGGGATTACCTTAATCCCTACAATGCTCGATTTCCCCACGCGGGTTGTTATCATGCGGCGTTCGGAATGAGCAGAACGCTTTTAAGCCCAACATTACGATACAGAGTATGCGCGCACATCACGACATAAGGTATCCAATCCTTCGTACAATAGGGTATACCTCTACGTACATCCTGAACAATGGACGAATAGATGTACGTAAGGGTTGACTTCAATCAACGTACATGCATTTTAATGGACATAACCCTAACGGATAGGAATAAGCCATGTCCAAGACTGTGCTGTACGCTCGCGTATCAACCATTGATCAAACGCTTGACCATCAACGGACGCAAGCTGAAGCCGCCGGATTTTCCATCGACGAAGTCATTGCCGATCATGGCGTGTCAGGCGTCAGTACGAAGCTACTTGACAGACCAGAGGGCAAGAGGCTGTACGACAAACTACGTCACGGTGATACGCTAGTTGTACGTTGGGTGGATCGCCTAGGCCGCAATTATCAGGACGTGACCGATACCGTCAGGCACTTCATGCGGCAGGGCGTGATCGTCAAGACTGTCATCAACAGTATGACATTCGATGGAGCTACAACCGACCCCATGCAGCAAGCCGTTAGAGACGCGCTGATCGCCTTCATGGCCGCATCAGCGCAAGCTCAGGCGGAAGTTACGAAAGCCGCTCAGCGGGCCGGAATAGAGGCAAAAAAGGGTAACCCCAAACTCTACCCCGGAAAGAAGCCTAGCTATGATCGGAAAACCTTCCAACAGGTCGTGGATATGCTCTCAATTGGCAATGGCGCGTCGCAGGTTGCCAAGGCAACCGGATTAACCCGGCAGACTATTCTTAGGATCAGGACCGACCCAGCCGCAGCCGAAGCGGCTCTGTCCAAGTGGAATATGTGAGAAGCGCTGGACGGCAACCCCGAAACAATCAATTCCGGACGGTATAAGATAAGATAGATAACACCCGATCAATCGAGCCACTGCCGAATACCGGACGCTATAAGATACAAGTAACCGGAACTGGTATGCCTAAAATGGTGTATCAGTCTAACCGGAACCGCCCCCCCCGTCCTACCCTACCCTACCCTACCCTACCCTACCGATGGTCATATAAATAATTAAGATATAGAATACATACCTATGTACACAATATATAACTCAACACAGTAGCAATACAGGTACTCTACCAAGGTAGATATATAGCAGGCAATCACAAGGAAAATATTATAAATAGATAACTGGTACGGTAT
>UEGR01000010.1 GCA_900465685.1 Hyphomicrobiales bacterium | reverse complement strand
TCAACGTGACCGATGGTGCCAATGTTAACGTGGGGCTTGTTACGTTCGAATTTGCTCTTAGCCATCGCCGTTGTTCTCTTTGTTCTAGAACCGCTCAAGCGCCAGCGCAAAAGCCGATTGGCTTCGGGGCCAGCATTTATGCCAAAACGGAACGGCGAACCGCCCGTCGATGATTCCTTACACGCCTATCCGCTCTTGAAAACTGGAGCGGGTAACGGGAATCGAACCCGTGTATTCAGCTTGGAAGGCTGCTGCTCTACCATTGAGCTATACCCGCATACTCTAAACTCTAATCCGACAGTGGTGGAGGAAGTTGGATTTGAACCAACGTAGGCTTAGCCAACGGATTTACAGTCCGTCCCCTTTAACCGCTCGGGCATTCCTCCTAATATCACTATCAGCAGAGTCGAGTAACTAGGCATTTTTGCGAAGCGGTCGGTTGGCTGTTGGGCTCGCCGTCGCTCCACGGGGGGCCTTATGACGATAAGCGCTTCCCCTGTCAACAGGGTAAAAGCGAAAAGAATGCATGCCTATCCACAGTTTGACCAAAGCATTCCAAAAGACCGGGCTCAGGCAGGCATTCGGATATGCAAAAAAATCAGGACATGCGGGCTTTCGCCTCTTAATAGGCAGCCATAACAGCCTGATAGTATTTACAGGGCAAGCAGCTATCTTCCCTCTCTCTTAAGAGTTATAAGCGCGCCATGACCGATCAGAACACGCCCCGCACCCCTAAAGATACTCATTATGCGCGCCTGCGCCGCCAGCATCGCGACCAGAAAGCCGTAGCAGAAGGCAAGGCGCCGCACAGGCCCCAGCGCGCCGCCATATTGGCCAGCGCCGTCGCGGATGGCACTGTGCGCCTTTATGGGCTGCATACAGTGCGCGCAGCCGTTGAAAATCCGGCTCGCAAGATTCTGCGCATGCGCGCGACGCGCAATGGTTTTGCACGGCTTGAAATCGGAGAAGCCGATTCGCTGCCCTTCCCCGTCGAAATTGTCGATCCGAAAGACATCGACAAGGAAACCGGTTCCGACGCCGTGCATCAGGGCGTGATGATCGAAGCAGAACCGCTGCGTGCGAAAAAACTCTCTGAACTTCAGGAAAGCCCGCTTCTGCTGGTTCTTGATCAGGTGACCGATCCGCACAATGTCGGCGCGATCATGCGGTCGGCTGTGGCCTTTGGTGCAGGAGCACTGATCACCACCAGCCGCCACAGCCCGCAGGAAACCGGCGTTCTGGCCAAGGCTGCATCCGGTGCGCTTGAACTTATCCCGCATATAGAGGTGAGAAACCTCGCCGAAGCGATTGAAGAACTCCATGGTCTGGGTTTCCAGACCATCGGCCTTGATTCGGAAGGCCCGCAGGAAATGGAAGCAACGCTTGCCGGCGGACGAATCGCTCTGGTTCTCGGTGCGGAAGGAAAAGGCCTGCGCCAGAAGACGCGGGAAACCGTGACGGCACTTGCACGCCTCGATATGCCCGGCGAGATTAAATCGCTCAATGTCTCAAACGCCGCAGCGATTTCGCTCTATGCGGCAGAGCGCTATTTGCGCAATCGTTGATTCGGCCCCATGCGCCGCGTGAGATTTCTTACCGGCGCATGGCATTGTTGAACGAATATGTTCAAGCGGTCGCGATATAGGTGCGAATTTCGTCGGCCTCGCGCTCCACATCTTCGATTCGCCGTTTCACGACGTCACCGATAGAGATGATTCCGACAAGTTTGCCGTGTTCTTCAACCGGCATATGTCTGAAACGGCTGCGCGTCATGATTTCCATGACCTGATTGATCGTGTGATGCTCCCGGCAGACCTGCACTTTTGCGGTCATGACCTCTGCAACCGGCATGGCCATCGCGCCGCTTTCCTTGACGGACAGCGCCCGGACCACATCGCGTTCGGAAAGAATGCCTTTGATATGACCGGCCTCGTCGCAAACCACCAGCGCGCCGATCTTGTGCTTGTTCAACATGGCAACGGCATGGGAAAGCGTGTCGGCAGGTGCAATTACAACGACATCCCTGCCCTTTTTCTCGAGAATCGATCTTACTGTCATGCCAAGTCCCTCCAAGATTTAGCATTCGCTGTTTCAGGCGCTCAAACACCTGAAAACAGAACGCAGCTCCTCCCGCCGCGTTCCATGATGGTGCGCTTTGATTGCACGTTTAGCAAGTACCATAAAACTGGGAGGGAACTGTTCTAACGCCTTAGAACTGCGTCATAGCTGCGCGGACGATCAAGCAGCGAAATCCCGAAGAAACCGGCGATAAAACCGCCAATATGCGCTTCCCAGGCAATGCCCGACAAATCAGCGCCGCCGGTCGTGTAGAGACCGGTGATGATATTGATCACAAACCAGACGCCAACGAAGGTCAGGACAGGCTTCAGCGTCAGCGTGAAGCCAACCGGCAGCACCGGACCGGCAAATTCTGCGCGTCGTCCGGAATTCACACGCCGGAACCCATAGCGCGCCGAAGCGCCCATCATGCCGGAAATCGCGCCCGAAGCCCCTACCAGTGGAGTCACGCTATCCGGATAAACCGCATAATGCGTTAGTCCGGCGATAATCGCCGTGAAAATCCAGAAAATGATCATGCGAGCCGTTCCGATTCGCCCGGCCAGAGGCGAACCGAAGGCGGCAAGCCAGATCATATTGACCACGATATGCTCGATACCGCCATGCATGAAGGAATAGCTGATCAGCGTGAACAGGCCTGCCGGGTCAGAAAAACCGCCCGCCATCGAGAACCGCGCCGGGATCAGTGAGAAGTTCAGCATGAACTCATAGTTCTGTTGCTCGCTGATCAGATAGTTCTGATAGACATAGACCGCGACGCAGATGCCGATCAGCGCGATCACCACGCCTGGAATATTGAAGATCGGCTCACTTCCGCCCGAACGACCGCGATTACCCTGCATTTCCGGTTGCGGAAGGACCATGAACACTGCTTTCCAGATTGCGAAACCGCGATGGGGCCAGTCAGGCCCAGAAACGACAATCGGCCCAATCGGACCGCTCACGTGGCGAAACCAGCATTTGATAGGATAGAAATCGTTAAAAATAAAGGCCAGTGGAGGTCAACCACCGGCCCTGACGCGAACCACCGAGATTCGCAAAAATTACGACTGGATCTCAGAAAAACGCCAACCAAGACAATGGCTTCGTCTGATGTCCTCATCAAACGCCAGCACTATCCGCATTGCAAGAATTACTTGTTGTTAACCTTAACAGCCGAGCGTCGTGGATGAAGAAAGGGTTAAGCTGGCATCTGCGCCGTTAATACTATTTTAATGGTCGCGAACCGGAGCCAAGGCGCTTCGCAAACGACCAGCATTCCCAATTCACCCAGAATCAAACGAACGGCGCACGATGAAACACCGCAGCACGATCGCGATCTTCAGCGAATGGCAGCGACTGGCCTTTGATCGCAATGACGATCTTGAGCACGGTTTCCAGGCGCCGCAGCGCACCGATGTCGAACCGCGTCGGCTCGGTCGGCATTTGTCCGATCTCTTTTTCGTGGAAGCCGACGAAAATGGCGAACTGGTCTTTCGTCTTGGCGGTACGCGAATCTGCACCCTGTTCGGTCGCGAACTGAAAGGCGTGCGCCTGTTATCCTTATGGCCGGAGCGTGACCGCCCTGCCCTCAGTGAATTGGCGCAGAATGTCAGCGCGATGCAGATCCCGGCGCTGAGCCTTCATGATGGAATCAGTCTTTCGGGTCGCAGCCTCAGCTTTGAAATGCTGCTCGTCCCTTTGGAAACGAGCAACGGTCGCGTCGGCCTTATGGGCAGCATGGCCGTTCTGGACAATGTGACATGGGCAGGCGCCGACCCTCTGGTGCTCGGTCACCTCAACCATATTGAGCCGATTGCACCGGACGTGGCGCTTGCCGACGAAGCGGTGAAGGCGGCCATCTTCACAGTCAATGCTTCGAATCGTACCCGCCAATGGACGGAAACTCGCATGGCGACGCAACCCATGCGCAAGGCACCGCATCTGCGCGTCATCAATGGCGGCAAAGCCTGAAATCACAGTTTCTCTTTTGCGCCAAAACTGCTTTAAGTGTAACGTAAATAACAGGTTATTGGCGAAAGACTGAGATGGGCCAGCTTCAATGAGGGGATTTGCGGCGACATCACCTGCGAACAGCGGGCGGCAGGATAATTTCAATGCCGTGAATGTCGATCTCAACGGTCGCTATATGCTGGAAAACCGCAGCGAATATCCTTGCGTCCTGAAGCGCATGTCGCCCGGCACCGCCCTGATGACCGGTATCGCAACGCCGCGCAACGGCGAGCGTATCATTGCCTATATCGACCATGTCGGACGAATCGAAGGCACGGCCTACCAGATTTCAGCAGAAGGCTTTCACCTTCTTCTCACCAATACCGCGACCAAGAAGGACAAGCTTTCAGCGCAGCTGACATGGCTTGCCAACCGGCATGAACTTTCCCTGCCGGAAGATCGCCGCCATGAGCGTGTCGTACCGCGCAAGTCGCATCAGAATGTCACCTTCCCCGATGGCACCCAGTTGCTCTGCCGTATTGCCGACTTGTCGCTTTCAGGCGCGGCTATCGAATGTGACGTCAAGCCCGCCATCAAGAGCGGTGTTCTGCTGGGGCCGATCCGCGGACGGGTCGTGCGCCATTTCGCAGACGGGTTCGCCATCGAGTTCGCCACAATCCAGACCAGCACCACGCTCGACGGGCTTTTCTCCTAATTCTTAGTGTATGAATCAAAAAGCGGCAGGCCGTAGCGAAAATGGTGATTTCGAGAACCGGAGCGGAGTGTACTTTTGGGTACATGAGCACCGGAAGCGGAGAAATTGCCATTTGCAGCCCGGCATGGCGACTTTTGGATCAGACACTTACACCGCTGAAAAGATGAACGTCTGTCAAGGTTACGGATTGGCAAACCGCCTTCGTGGGTATAAACATGGAAATCACGCGAAAACCCGCGTTTTCAGGCTGAAATAGCCGCTTTCTTTACAAAAAGTTTCAGTATTCCGCGCAGTTTTAATCGAATTTGAATCGCATTTTCGCGCTCAAATTTGCGCGGCTTCAAATTGTCCCGGTCATTTTGATCTCCAACAGGGAGACAAAAGAATGACCAAGCAAACCATCATCGCAGCATTTCTTCTGCTGATTGGCGTCGGGCTGGCCCAGGCAGCGAACCCGGCCTCCAACTCGCCATGGATGAGCACCGGCGAGCGTACCTCGCAGCCGATCGGACATTATGAATTTTGCGAACGCTATCCGGCCGAATGCAAAATCGTCAGCCGCAACACCAATGCTCTCAAGCTGACGCCGAAGCTTTGGCAGCAGATCATTGCCGTCAATGACAGCGTCAACACACGAATCAAGCCGGCCACCGACATGGAAGTCTGGGGTCGCGAGGAATATTGGGAATATCCGGTAACCGCTGGTGACTGTGACGACTACATGCTGGAAAAGCAGCGCGAGCTGATGGCGCTTGGCATTCCTGCCAACACGCTGCTGTTCACAGTCGTTCGCCAGCCGAATGGTGACGGCCATGCCGTCCTGACGGTTCGCACCGACCGCGGCGACTTCATTCTCGACAATCTCGATGAGCGCGTTCTGGCCTGGAACAAGACCGACTACACCTACCTGAAGCGTCAGTCGACGGCGAATAGCGGCAGCTGGGTTTCGATCAAGGATGACCGCGACATCCTCGTCGGCAGCATCAAGAACTGATCAGACGCCGATTTCGATAAAAGGACGGGTCGCCAGTCTCCCTCTGGCCCCGTCCTTTTTTATTGTCGAGATGTCAGGCTGGTTCCATGCCGCGCATGAAGGAATGCCCCTTCTCGACATAATGCTTGGCGGATAGCTTCAGCTTTTCCACCGCCGCCTCGTCCAGCTCACGCAAAACGCGCGGGGGCGAGCCCACAACCAGCGAGTTGTCCGGGATTTCCTTGCCTTCCGTCACCAGAGCACCGGCGCCGATAAGGCAGTTCTTGCCGATTTTCGCGCCATTGAGCACGATAGCGCCCATACCGATCAGCGTATTCTCGCCGATCGTGCATCCATGCAGGATCGCCCGATGGCCAATGGTGCAGCCTGCACCAATGGTCAGCGGAAAGCCGATATCGGTATGCATGATGCAGTGTTCCTGCACATTGGTGTCATCCCCGACGGAAATCACTTCATTGTCGCCGCGGAGCACAGCGCCAAACCAGAAACCCACATTCTCGCCCACGACCACCTTGCCGATCAGTGTCGCATCCGGCGCAATCCAGTTGCTGGCGCGGTCTGCGAAATGTGGCTTGTGTCCGTTATAAGCATAAATCGGCATGTGGGCTCCTCCATCAGAATGTCGTCATGAAAAGAGCTAAGCTTTTTTTGGATGCGGAACAAGCGCGGCTTCATGCTCCGTTAACCATAAAAGGCCGATAATCGCTGCAATATCATCAGCATGGCATTCCCGCCGAATGGAAAGCGCAATCGAAACCACCACGACAAAAGATGGCAACCGGCTGTTCGTCCGCGTTTTGCTGGCAATTGCCGTGCTTGTCGTGCTTTCCGTCACAATCAATATTGGCGGGCGCATCCTCGGCCCGATGATTGCGCGCGGCGGCCATTCCGACAGCACGCATCTCTATAAAGTGCTGATCGGCAATAATGTCCTGTCGATACCAGCCAATATGATCCGCTTTTCCAATCAGCGGCGCGACGGCCTTACGACACGCCTCGATCTATACGCGCGCTGGCCCGGACTGACTGGCTATACCGAAGCGGACCGCGCAATCTTCAATCTGCTGACGCCAAAACGGCAATTGCTATTCATGTCGATCGAAGAGCGCACCATGTCCCGCGACATGAGCGGACGCTATCTGCCGATCTATGCTGCGCTGATTGAGCCGGAGGGCGAAGCTTTACCGGGAGGGCTGACCGTCCACCGGTTTACGGAAGGCAGCGGCTACACCGGCGAAGAACTGGTCCTCTCCGATACGACAAGTGGCAATCCCGCGTTCGTGGCACGGTGCATGAGCGATGCATCGGCGGAAAACTTCAATGCCTGCGAGCGCGATATCCAGTTCGGCAAAGGGCTGCAGATTCTCTATCGCTTCCCCCGCGATATGCTGCCCGAGTGGAAAACACTCGATGAAGCCATGCGACAGTTCGCAACCGGGCATCTGTTGGGAAATAACTAAACAAAACGCCCTCTCCGCAATGCAGAAAGGGCGTCAGATTGTCGGCCTATGACGGATCATCCTGGGTCACGTTCGAAAAAATCTTGCGATTTTTCGAAGTCGCGCCTTAGAGATCGACGTCGAGAATAGCCATCGAGAAATTGTAGGACAGTTCGCCTTCGTCCTCATCCTTGTAGATCAGGCCCAGAAACTCGTCGTCAATATAAAGCTCAGCCGAGTCGTTCTTGCGCGGGCGCGCCTTCACCTGAAGGCCCTGATTGTTGAAGGTCCGTTTGAAATAGGCGTCCAGTTTTTTGAGTTCTTCGGGTTTCAACCGGCTTCTCCTGAATTTGAATGAGGCCGGTTTATTGCACCCGGTCTTTTGTGATGTAAACCCCTGGGGAGCCAGTCCTTCGGGGTTTTAGCGCCTAACCACCGCTTTCGACAAAATATAGGCCGCTTGCGGAAAAAAACCAGCAAGCGGCCCGGATTCTGTGCGTTCTGCGTTGGAACGATTAAATGCCTTCACCCAGCACGCCATCGCCCAGCAACTGATCCATGACGCGGGACGGTTCCGTGCAGCCCGTATCGCCCATGATCTTGGCAGGCACACCGGCAACCGTGACATTGTGTGGAACAGGCTTGAGCACGACAGAACCTGCCGCGATCTTCGAGCAATGACCGACTTCAATATTGCCGAGAATCTTCGCGCCAGCACCGATCAGCACGCCATGGCGAATCTTGGGATGGCGATCCCCGCTCGACTTGCCCGTGCCGCCCAGCGTGACGCCATGCAAGATCGACACATTGTCTTCAATCAGTGCGGTCTCGCCGACGACAAGCCCTGTCGCGTGATCGAGGAAAAGCCCGCTGCCCAACTGCGCCGCCGGATGAATGTCGGTCTGGAAGATCGACGACGAACGGCTCTGCAGATAATAGGCAAAGTCGCGACGGCCCTGATGATAGAGCCAATGCGCCAGACGGTGCGTCTGGATCGCATGAAAGCCCTTCAGATACAGGATCGGGTCCATGAAACGGCTATAGGCCGGGTCGCGGTCGTAAACGGCCTGAATATCCACACGAACGGTCTGCGACCATTCCGGGTTGGCGTCCAGCATGGCATCAAATGTCTGGCGCAGAATATCGGCACTCAGATCCGCATGGCCGAGACGTTCCGAAATGCGGTGCATGACGGCATCTTCAAGGCTCGGCTGGTTGAGGATCGTCGCGTAAAGAAACGTTCCCAGCACCGGGTCGGACTTGGCGGCTTCCTCCGCTTCGGCGCGGATGGAGTGCCAGATAGGATCGACTTGCCCGAGGCTGGCATTCAATTTCGCAGTTGAGCGAACAGACATGGATATACTCCGGTTTTGCACCGCGCGGGCCAGACAAAAGCCGAATTTTCCGGCATGGCTCCGCACCGCAATACGAGTTCGGCGCGCAGCATAACTGAAAACGCTTTGCCTTGACACCGCAGAAATTGACACAGGCCCTATAGGGCGATCAGAGCGGATTTTCCTCGAGAAATTGCAGCACTGCCTTCTTGTAAACCTTGTCGCCGACGGCCAGCATGTGGTCGCGCCCCGGGATATCGAGCGCCTGACCGTTTGGCAGAAGATCGGCCAGATCCTGCGGGTTGCCAGCAATGTCATCGGTTGTGCCGACGGCAACCAATACCGGTTGCATGATCCGTGCGATGGCTGCCGCCGGAACCAGTTCCTTCGAGGTGATCACACAGGCTGCAAGTGCAATGCGATCGCTCTTGGTCTGGTCTGCAAACTTCCGGAACATTTGCCCGCGCGCATGGGTGATGGTCGTCGGATCTTCCGCCAGAAGCGCCTCGCCAATCGGCTCCCAGTCGCCAGCCCCGGTGACCATGCCGATGCCCAATCCGCCGAAAATTGCGCTGTGAACACGCTCCGGATGCTCGATGGCCAGAAACGCGGTGATCCGCGCGCCCATCGAATAGCCCATCACATGCGCCTTCTCGATGCCCAGATGATCGAGCAGTGCAGCCGCATCGCCCGCCATCTTGGTCGGCGTGTAATCTCCCGCATTGTGGCTTTTTGCAGAGAAACCATGCCCGCGATCATCAATGGCGATGACACGATAGCCCGCCTCGGTCAGCGTCCGGAACCAGCCCGGCGAAACCCAATTGACCAGACTTGAAGACGCAAAGCCGTGGATCAGCAGGATCGGATCGCCTTCTCCATCCTGACGATATGCAAGACGCAAGCCGTCATTTTCGAAATATTCGATATCGAGGGCACTCAACTGTTCATTCCTTTTGATTGTTCCGTCGGCGGTGCTTGGCGCGATTAGGATCGACACTCGCCGCATATCACGCGGTGGACGGCCCTGTCGCCCTTCTTGATGCCGGTACGCTTTACCGTACCGGCGAGAAGCTCGACCACAAAGGCTGCTGGCACTTCGGATGAAATGATATTTTCCGAATAGGGCACCGCATTTTCGTGAATTGCCGTGACACGGCCCTTGTCGTCAAGGAAAACCATATCCAGCGGCAGTGGGGTGTTCTGCATCCACATCATCACGCGACGCATCTCACCGAAAACGAAGATCATTGCGCGGTCTTTGGGGAAATCGGTGCGCCACATCAGCCCGCGCACACGGGCATCGTCGGAATCCGCCACTTCCAGCGCAAAGGGGAGTTTATTGCCCTTGGCCGTAATAAAGGTCAGCGGCGCGGCATCCACTGGCAAGCGCATCGGCTGCTTTTCCTGCGCCTGCGCGCCGAAAGCTGCGAATAAAAATGCAAAAACGAAAAAGAACCGAGCCATACTCAACCCACGCCAAAAACCTGCAATTCGGGCGGGGAGATTATCAACGCGGTCTATTGGGGACAAGAGACGAAGGGCCACCCCTCACCGCCTTTTGACTACAATAGTCACAGACAGTTCAAAGCGGGCCGCATCAAAGGCCAATTTCACGCATATCCGCCTCCCAAAGCGCTTTCACTTTGGGAAGACAGGTTCAACTTGCTTGGAAAATCAGTGTGAAACCGGGATGGCCGTGCCGATATCAGGGTGAATTTCAGCAGCCATCAGGCCCTTGTCGCCCGTACCGAAACGAATGAGCACGACCTGACCGGGACGCAATTCCATCATGCCGAAACGGCGCAGCGTTTCCATATGAATGAAAATATCCTCGGTGCCCTCACCGCGGGTGAGAAAGCCGAAACCCTTGGTACGGTTGAACCACTTGACGATGACGCGCTCAAGACCGCTCGACGGCGTGACCGTCACATGCGTGCGCTGCGGCGGCATCTGCGCCGGATGAACGGCAGTGGATGTGTCCATCGAAAGAACGCGGAAACATTGCATGCCGCGCTCACCGTTGCGAACTTCGCAGACGATTCGTGCGCCTTCCAGTGCCGTCTGGAAGCCATCGCGGCGAAGCGACGTCACATGAAGCAGGATATCGTTCAGGCCCGGCTGATCCGGCACAATGAAACCGTAGCCTTTGGCCACGTCGAACCACTTGATGTGGCCCGAAATTTCAATGATATCGCCCAGCTCTTCCGAGGCGTGCTGGCTGTGAAACTGGTCATTCGACACAGACTTGTCCGCCATGCGTTCGCCCCTCCTCTTTTCTTCCGTTGCGATTCAAAGCTGATTCTTAATCAAAGAATAACACTTCATTAACCGGAGGCGGCAAGCCTAAACTTTTGTTCTCCCCCACGATCATCACAGACTTTGTGTTTCCATGGTTACCGCACCTGCCGCAAAGCCCTGAAACCGACTTCATTTCGGGACATATGGCAATGCCGCCCGAGGGCAATTCCCCATGTGATGTTTTTTGACGACATTGCAGGTTTGCGCTTGTCCGAAACTGCAAAACAAAAAGTGAAACGTGGAAAAGCGCCTGCTATTTGCTATATCCCTTCGCGAGCCCCAAACGCTTCGGCACATGCTGGAAATGCTTCAGGAGAATAATATGCGCTATTTGCACACGATGGTTCGAATCCGCGACATCGACGAATCTCTCGATTTCTACGTGAATAAATTCGGTCTTGAAGAAACCCGCCGCATCGAAAACGAAAAAGGGCGTTTCACGCTGATCTTTCTTGCCGCCCCCGGCGATGCAGAACGCGCCAAGGCAGAGCGCGCCCCAACGCTGGAACTGACCTATAACTGGGACAAGGAAGCCTATAAGGGCGGACGCAATTTCGGCCATCTCGCCTATGAAGTAGACGACATTTACGCCACCTGCCAGAAGCTTCAGGATGCCGGCATCGTCATCAACCGCCCACCACGCGACGGCCACATGGCTTTCATCAAGACGCCGGATGGCATTTCCATTGAGCTGATCCAGAAGGGCGAGAGCCTTGCACCGCAGGAGCCCTGGGCTTCCGCCGAGAATATCGGCAGCTGGTGAGAATTCGCTTTTCACGCATTATCCTGCGCTAAACCGCTTCGCACTTTCGCTAGAAATGCTCTAATAGAAAAAGCCCGGTCGCGAGACCGGGCTTTTTTGTTGATTGGAATGTTTATTCCGTTCCCTGAATTGCAGCGAGCAACCAATCGCCGCCATCGACACGGGTAAAGGTCCAGATTTCTGTGCTTTCGACGGGCTCGTTCGCGTTCCCTTCGACAACTGCCCCGGTGTTGCGATCAAGCATGACGTCGATTGCAGAGTAGCGGATCGCCACGGTTGCATATTCGACATTGCCTTCACGCCAGGCTTCCGAAACATCGCCCTGAAGCAGCTTTACGTCCTTCACTTCGTTGCGCATACCGCTGGAAGCGATTTCGCCCAGTTCTTCAGCGAGGTAGGACATGGCTTCCGGCGTGGTCAGCTTGCGCAGTGCAGCATAATCTTCGCCGCCATAGGCACTCTGGACTTCCGAAAGCATCTGCTCGAAACGATCAAGCTCTTCCTGTCCGACATCCATCGGCTCTTCTTCAACCGCCGGGGCAACCGGCGCTTCTGCCTGCTTGGCGTTTGCGCCGAATGGATTAACCGAAGGCGTGCGGCCGCCAAAGTTACCAGCCTGCTGCGGCGCAGCATCCTTTGCAGTGCCAAACGGCTGCGCCGAACCGAAAGGCTGCGCATTTGCATTGCCAGCGCCTGCCGTTGCCGTTGCACCCTGACGGCGATTGGCGAACATGCGCATGACGAACATTGCGATCAGCGCGATCACGCCCACCTGCAACAGAAGGCCGAACATGCCAGCCAGACCACCAAGGCCGTTACCGAGCATCATGCCGATCAGACCGCCAACCAGTAGGCCACCCAGCATGGAGCGACCAAAGTTGCCAAACATGCCGCCTGCACGCGCCGGAGCCGCATTCTGCGCGCCAGCGGCGGCAGGACGGGTCGTCTGCGTTGCGCCAGTATTCGGCGTCATCGAACGTTCAATCGGAGCTGCATTATTCGGTGCGGTACGCGTCGGCGCTGGCGCTTGATAGGTACGCGCGCCACGGCTGCCAAAACCGCCTCCGCCTGCACGGCGAGCCTCGGCGAAATCGACAGCGGCGAATGAGGCGATCAGGCCCAGGACCATCGCAGCGGTCAGTTTTGTCAGGCGGTTTCCGAAACCCGGCATTGTTTACTCCCATTTAGAGACATGACTGAATGTTTAAATCATTGCTCATATGGGAATTGCCCCCTGTTCTTCACAAGGGCGTGAACGCAAAAAATCGAGAAATTTCAAATGCGGTTCAAACCGGCTTTGCTGCATCCAGAATCTGGATCTGGGGCGAGACCGAACCGTTCCAATGATTGAGCGACAGGTTGCCGACGACATGAACGCTCTGCCCGATATTGTTGAACAGGAAGCGCCCGAGATCGCCCTCTGCCACGCGAAACGCGATGGCATTGACCCGCTTGCCGTCCGCGCCGCGCAAGGCAACACGCACATGGTCGCGACCGACACCGCGCACATCGGCCAGCACATGATGCGGCAGAGCCAGGGTCGGTTGTGGATGGGCGGAACCGTAAGGTCCGGCTTTCTGCAAGGCTTCATAAAGCGAAACGGTTGCACCTGAAGCAGCCAGCGCACCGTCTATCGAGAGGCTCTGGTTTTCGCGCAGGCGCGCAACCACATGCGCCGATTCATCTTCAAGATAGGCTCTCAGCGCGCCGAGCTTGGAGCGTTCGATGGTGATACCCGCCGCCATGGCATGACCGCCGCCCTTGACGAGCAACCCGCGCTCCACAGCACCGCGCACCACTTTGCCGAGGTCAAGGCCGCTGATCGAGCGCCCCGAACCGGAGCCGACGCCATTAGCGTTAAAGGCAATGGCGAAAGCGGGTCGACGCGCCTTTTCCTTCAAGCGCGAAGCCAGCAAGCCGACGATGCCCGGATGCCAGCGTTCGCTGGCCGTCACGATCACCGAAGCGCCCTCACCGCCTGAAATCTCGAGCGATGCTTCCGCTTCCGCTTCCAGAAGCATTTCCGCTTCCATCGCCTGTCGTTCCTGATTGAGCCGATCGAGTTCGACGGCGATACGGTCTGCCATCGATGGATCGTCGAGCGTCAACAGCCGCGCACCCAGCCCGGCATCGCCGATACGACCGCCCGCATTGATGCGCGGGCCGATGAGATAGCCAAGATGGAAGACATTGATCGGTTCGCCGATGCGCGACACCCGCGCAAGCGCTGCCAGTCCGGCATTGCTCTGCGCACGCGCAACCAGCAAACCCTTGACGACGAAAGCGCGATTGACGCCTTGAAGCGGCACCACATCGCAGACGGTTGCGAGCGCGACAAGATCAAGCAGCGAAAGCAGGTCCGGTGCTGCGCCCTTGCCCCGTTCGCGCAAGATCTTGGTGACCTGCACCAATGTCAGAAACACGACGCCCGCAGCGCAAAGATGGCCCTGTTGCGAAAGATCGTCTTCGCGGTTGGGGTTGACGATGGCCACCGCATCTTCCGGCAGATCGCCGCCAACCTGATGGTGGTCAAGCACGACAACATCCGCTCCGGCCTGTTTGGCCGCAGTGATCGACGGAGCGCTGTTCGTGCCGCAGTCGACGGTGACGATCAGGCTCGCGCCCTTGGAAACCAGCTCGCGCATGGCATCGGGATTGGGGCCGTACCCCTCAAAAATCCGGTCCGGAATGTAGATCGAATGCTGAATGCCATAATGTTTTAGAAAACGCGCCATCAGCGCAGAAGAACATGCACCGTCGACGTCATAATCGCCGAAGATCGCCACAGTTTCCCGGCGCTCGATAGCATCGGCAATACGGCTTGCCGCCTTTTCCATATCGGTCAGCGTCGACGGATCGGGCATGAGATTGCGCAGCGTCGGATCAACAAATTCCGGCGCGCCTTCTACTGTTACGCCTCGTCCCGCCAACACCCGCGCCACCAGATCGGAAATGCCATGATGCTGGGCGATGGCAAGCGCTGTGTTCGCTTCGCGCAGGCCGAGCCGATCCACCCATTTCTGGCCGGTTGCAGATTGTTTTATTCCAAGGAAAAGGCGATCTGTCGTCATAAGCTCTTAAAGACACAAAAGGCGGCATATTTGCAATGCCGCCCGCAATTTATCAGCCGCGCCTCATCTTAATTGTCACGCGCCGCACGGGCCATGCCATGCGCCACGAGCCGGTCGATGACTTCTGGATAGCTGACGCCACTCACTGCCATGACTTTCGAATACATGCTGATATTGGTGAAGCCCGGAATGGTATTCAGCTCATTGAGCAGATACCGCATATCCGGCGTCACGAAGAAATCGACACGCGCCATACTGTCACAACCAAGCGCCCGAAAGGCCCGCGCTGCAACCGCCTGAATTTCAGTCTCGATTTGCACCGGCAAGTCTGCCGGGACTTTCAGCGCTGCGCCATCTTCGTCGATATATTTGGCGTCATAGCTATAAAAGCCGTGGCTTTGCGCGGGCACGATTTCGCCGGTTCGCGATACGAACAGGCCGTGATTCTCGTCCTCCAGTACCGCACATTCAATCTCGCGGCCCTGAATAAACTCTTCCGCCAGAAGCTTGGCATCGTGCCGGAAGCCTTCCGCAAGCGCTTTCTCATAATCGGCTTCTGTCAGCACCTTACTGACACCAACCGACGAACCCTGCCGCGCAGGCTTGATGAACACCGGCAGGCCAAGCGCTTCGGTCATCGCGTCGAAGGATGGAACCGTCTCGCGCGTAATCGTCATGGCACGCGCCACGGGAATGCCTGCTTCGGTCAGCAGGCGCTTCGCAATATCCTTGTCGAGCGCATTCGCCGAACCACAAATGCCGCAACCCGCCATCGGCACACACGCCACTTCGGTCAGCCCCTGTATGCTGCCATCCTCGCCATGGAGGCCGTGCAAAACCGGAAACACAATGTCGATCCGCGCCAGTTCGTAAGGTAAACCGTTTTCGGGCAGCGCAACAGCACGTCCCTTGCCGCCAGGCAGCAATGACACCTCAGTGCCTTGTTCGGGCCGTTCCAGCTTGCCGCCCGCAAAGCTCGTCAGCAGCCATTGCCCCTCATGGGTGACATAGATTGGAATGGCTTCGTATTTGGCCGGATCCAATGCGTTCATGACATTCGTTGCTGAAAGAACCGACACTTCGTGCTCGGCGGAACGTCCGCCAAAGAGTACCGCGATCCGTAGCTTGTTTGGCGTTTCAGTCATGCCCGCTCCATTTTTTCATCAAAGGTGATTGAATACAGTCGCGATCAAAATGACAAATCTTTGGCCAAAGCAGCGGAGCAAGGCTCCATAAACAGAAATCCCGGAAAGCGCGGGGCTCTCCGGGATTTGTTTGCTTCGTCGTCAAGTTCGACGCCAGAAAACTAGAGCGGTTCCAGTTGAAACGGAATCGTGGAACCGCTCTATCTGTTTGTTTTTACGCATTATCCTACGCAAAACCGCTACGCACTTTTGCTGGAAATGCTCTAGAACTTCGACAGATCCTGATGGCGAGCCTTGATCTCGCGCACGGTCTGCGAGCTGGAGCGCATCACGATGGTATGCGTCTGGATGTAATCGCGAGCAAACTTCACGCCGGAAAGCATGTTGCCGTCGGTCACGCCCGTGGCGGCAAAGAGCACGTCGCCCTTGGCCATTTCTTCCATCGTGTAGACCTTCTTCGGGTCCGTAATGCCCATCTTGAGAGCGCGGGCGATCTTCTCGTCCGTGTTCAGCTGGAGACGCCCCTGCATCTGACCACCGATGCAGCGCAGAGCTGCTGCAGCCAGAACACCTTCCGGTGCGCCGCCGATGCCGATGTAGATGTCGATGCCGGTTTCATCCGGATTGGTCGTGTGCATCACGCCTGCAACGTCGCCGTCGCCGATCAGGCGAATTGCAGCGCCGGTTGCGCGCACTTCTTCGATCAGACGTGCGTGACGCGGACGGTCCATGATGCAAGCCGTGATTTCGTTCGGCTTCACACCCTTCGCCTTGGCGATGGAGTTGATGTTTTCCGTCGGGCTGGCGTCGAGATCGACAACGCCCTTCGGGTAACCCGGGCCAACGGCGATCTTTTCCATATAGACGTCAGGCGCGTAAAGCAGGTTGCCCTTCTCGGCGATGGCGATGACGGCCAGCGAGTTCGGCAGGTTCTTTGCGCAGATCGTCGTGCCTTCCAGCGGGTCGAGTGCGATATCGACGTCCGGTCCCTGCTTGGTGCCGACTTCTTCACCGATGTAGAGCATCGGCGCTTCATCGCGTTCGCCTTCGCCGATCACAACCGTGCCAGCAATCGGCAGACGGTTCAGTTCCTGACGCATGGCGTCAACGGCGGCCTGATCGGCAGCCATTTCATCGCCGCGTCCCCGCAGCCGCGCTGCTGCCACTGCTGCGCGTTCGGCTACACGGACCAGTTCCAGTGTGAGAATGCGATCCAGTCCGTGGGGGTGCTGCTCTGCGGTTTTGGCCATTTGAACAAAGTCCTGAATTCGAATTGCGTTGATGCGCCGCAAAGGGCGCCATGCCGCGTTTATAGCGGCATTATGCGAACCTTTTGTCAAAGTCCCCGGCACCCTGCAAGAGCCCGAAAGCTAAAAACTATGTGCGCTCAAATGCTTAATCGATTTAAGAACTACACGCTTCGTTTCATGCCATGGCCGGACGTGAACTGGCATGCCCGACATCATGGTGCAACCTGCCCCGGAATAACCACGACAGGTTGCGGAAAGCGACTCGCGATTCAGCCGGCGCGCTCAATGCGGATCATCTGCGGCTTATCCACCAGATGGTCGTCCTTGAGGATAGCTTCCAGCGCCTTCTTGACGGCTGCTTCCGTTGTCTCATGCGTGACGAGGATGACAGTCTTGATGCCTTCCTGCTGCGTGTCGCCCATAGGCGGGCGCTGCACGATCGACTCAAGCGAGATGTCGTTCTCGGCCATGCGCTTGGCGATACCGGCGAAAGCGCCGATGCGGTCGAGAACCGTCAGACGAATGAAATAACCGCCTGCATGCTTACGCATCTTGGCGCGCTTATAAGGCTGGAGCGCCTTTGCAGGCGTGCCGAATACCGGGCCATGCTGGAAGCCCGGACGGCTCTTGGCAATATCGGCAATATCGCCGATGACGGCAGATGCCGTCGCATTGCCGCCAGCGCCCGGTCCCGACAGCAGCAGTTCGCCCAGCAGATCGGTCTCGATGGCTACGGCGTTTGTGACGCCGTGCACCTGCGCAATGACCGATGAGGTTGGAACCATGGTCGGATGCACGCGCTGTTCAATACCCGTATCGGTCTTCTGCGCAACGCCCAGAAGCTTGATGCGGTAGCCCAGTTCATCGGCGGCGCGAATATCGGCCAAAGAAATATTGCTGATGCCTTCCAGATAGATATCGTCGGCAGCAATCTGCGTGCCGAAGGCAAGGCTGGTCAGCAGCGCAAGCTTGTGCGCAGTATCGTTGCCTTCAATATCGAAAGTCGGATCGGCTTCGGCATAACCAAGACGCTGCGCATCCTTGAGGCATGCCTCGAACGAAATGCCCTCTTCCCACATCCGGGTCAGGATGTAGTTGCAGGTGCCGTTCATGATGCCATAGACGCGCGAAACCGTATTGCCGGTCAGCGACTCGCGCATCGCCTTGATGACCGGAATGCCACCGGCAACCGCCGCTTCGAAGTTGAGCAGAACGCCCTTGTCTTCGGCGATCTTTGCCAAGGCGACGCCGTGGCGCGCAAGAAGCGCCTTGTTGGCGGTCACGACATGACGACCGGCACGCAAAGCCGCCTCTACGGAAGCTTTGGCAGGACCATCATCACCGCCGATAAGCTCGACATAAACGTCGATATCAGCCGACTTCGCCAGCTCGACCGGATCATCGAACCAGTCGATGCCATTGAGGTCAACGCCACGGTCGCGCGAGCGATCACGGGCGCTGACGGCGGTAATAGTCACCGGTTTACCGCATTGGCGCGTGAGCATTTCGGACTTGTCACGCAGGATACGCAACACTGAAGCGCCAACGGTGCCAAGGCCCGCAACGCCGATCCGCAATGCATCACTCATTATATCGACCTTCTGACTCTGATTGTCTGGATGTAGTGGATTTTCGGTAGGTGGGAGTTCTGGCCGCACGCTTGGCACGGCCAGAAAGGAAAAACCTGGAATGGCGCTTAGCGGCGGCCTTCCAGCGGGATCACATTGTGCAAGTTCTCATCCTTGGTGGAGAGGAAACGCTTGATGTTGCGTGCGGCCTGACGAATGCGATGTTCGTTTTCGACCAGAGCGATACGCACATACTCATCGCCATGTTCACCAAAGCCAATGCCCGGAGCAACGGCCACATCGGCCATTTCCACCAGAAGCTTGGAGAATTCCAGCGAGCCCATGGGGCGGAAGCGTTCCGGAATCGGAACCCAGGCAAACATCGTTGCTGCCGGCGGCGGAACATCCCAGCCTGCACGGCCGAAGCTTTCGACCAGCACGTCGCGGCGCTGCTTGTACACATCGCGGACATAAGCAATGTCGGAACCGTCGCCGTTGAGCGCTGCCGTTGCCGCCACCTGGATCGGCGTGAATGCGCCGTAGTCGAGGTAGGACTTAACCCGCGTCAGAGCTGCAATCAGGCGTTCATTGCCAACCGCAAAGCCCATGCGCCAGCCGGGCATGGAGAACGTCTTGGACATGGAGGTGAACTCGACGGCCACATCCATTGCGCCCGGGACTTCCAGCACGGACGGCGGCGGGTTGCCGTCGAAATAGATTTCCGAATAGGCCAGATCCGACAGGATGACGATGTCATGCTTGCGCGCAAAGGCCACGACGTCCTTATAGAAGTCGAGCGTTGCGACATAAGCCGTCGGATTGGACGGGAAGTTGAGGATCAGCGCAATCGGCTTCGGGATCGAGTGCTTTACGCCGCGTTCCAGAGCCGGAATGAAGCTGTCATCCGGCTTGGCCTGAATCGAACGGATGACACCGCCCGACATGATGAAGCCGAACGAATGGATCGGATAGGTCGGGTCCGGGCAAAGCACCACGTCGCCCGGCGCCGTGATGGCCTGCGCCATATTGGCGAAGCCTTCCTTGGAACCAAGCGTGGCCACGACCTGCGTGTCCGGGTTGAGCTTCACGCCAAAACGGCGTGCATAATACTGAGCCTGCGCACGGCGCAGCCCCGGAATGCCTTTCGACGAGGAATAACGATGCGCGCGCGGGTCCTGAACGGCCTCGCACAGCTTGTCGACGATATTCTGTGGCGTCGGCAGATCGGGATTGCCCATACCAAGATCGATAATGTCGGCCCCGCCCGCTCGCGCCGATGCCTTCAGGCGATTGACCTGTTCAAAGACATAAGGGGGCAAGCGACGGACTTTATGGAATTCTTCCGACATGATCCTGTTCCAAAAGGAGAGTTAACAATGGGACGCGTCATTGCGCCGTAGGAGGAGCTATACACCTGATATCGAATCGGGTCGAGACTTCTTGCCGCGCCGTTTGAGACGTGGCCTTCCGTGTCTGTGAAGGGCTTATTCTTCGCCGGATTCGATCTGCTTCAGGGTAGCATCCGATTCATCCTGCGCCTGCTTGCGCAAGGCCGCAGCCTGTGCGGGGGTAAAGCCGCCGCCAGTGGTTTTCGACGCCGCGAGACGCGTGCGATCGGAATCGAGTTTCGCAGTCATCTGCTGCTTTTCTTCCGGCGTGATCTGGTCGGTCGCAGCCTTCGGCATATGGCCGAATGTCGGGTAGACGCCGGTGCGCAATGCGCCTTCCTGCGGGACACCCTGAAATTCCTTGCCACCGGCACAGGCAGTGAGCATCGCTGCGGCTGTTACTGCCAGCATGAGATGGGCGATCTGCCGCGTGCTCTTGGTCATATGTCTGATCCCGGTTTTGCCGTTGAGGCTGCCGCATAAGTCGCGACAGAATATACTTCCGAAGGGATAGCACCAAGTCGATGCACCATGTCAACAAGCGATTGGTCCAATTCCGACATTTGACTTGCCGACACCGCTTATTTCGGCTTGGCAGCGCCGCACCCTTCGAAAGATTACACAAAGTAATATTTCGTTACTAAAGGATTAATCCTCAATCTTCTGGAATAATGCGGGGTGCCTGTCGTACAAAATGCACTTCGATAGTTGCCTTCACAGCATAAAAAACTTAAAAATTGGCAACAATTGTAGATCGGGTGATTTGCACAATGCTAAAATTGGTTTGCCGCAAAACTGCAGAGGCCACTTCAACGCATTGATATAATGGAGTTTGTTTCCCAAGGCTTATGCAAGGCTTTTATTAGGGGACTGCGGGAGAAATCACATTCTGTGATTGGTTCAACCCGCACGGGAGAGCCGATCTCCCGAAACCAGGTGGGCTCGGACTTGTCCGGTTCGCCAAGCTGGTCAGGGAAATCGAGCTGGAGCGGACTATTGAAATTTGTACCTTCTGCGCACCGGACAACCGGCCGACGACTTTCAGGCAGCGTAGCACTGCTCGCGCTTCTATTGTCGTCCTGCACGTCTACGGGGACCGGTCCTGACGGCAAGCCGCTGCAAATGACAGCCAATACCAATGGCTCGATGCTGACAGAAACGCTGCAAAGCGCAGCCGATCAGACTGTCGCCGCCGAATCTGGCGCTGAAGCCAAGACCCCAGAGACAAAGACCGAAGAAAAACCCGGCGATGCAAAGCAGGTCGCAGCTGCTACAACGGCACAGCACCCTGCAACCGCTACCGCGCCTGCCAAAGAGAATGCGAAAAATGCCGCCGTAACCGCGACTGCGGAAAATACGGCAAGCGAAACGCACCCCACACAAGTGGCGGCAGCTGCGCCGGAAAAGAAGAGCAATTCGCTCTTCGGCTTGTTCGGTGGAAAAGACACCAGCGAATCGAAACCTGCCGAAGCGACAGAGCCAGCGGCGACAACGGCAACGGCCACCGCCGAAAAGCCGAAGGGCGAAAACGCCGAAGCAAAGCATCAAGAAGCCGAAACGGAATCGGCAGCCGCTGCAGACACGAAGGCGCAGCCACAGGAAGCCGCCAAACCAGCCCAACCGGAAAAGCCGGTGCAGGTTGCTTCGCTTTTCGGCACGCCGAAGAATGCCAATGCTTACGCCACACCGCAGCGCCCCACTGCCTCCCAGGGCAGCATCTCGCGGCTCTTCTCCGACGAATCGGCAGGCTCGCGCGCTGACCGCACGGAAAACAAGAAGCTGGCGATGGCGAAGCCTGTCTCACCTGCTGCAAAGCACGATTACAATTACACATTGCCGGGCGTGCGCGCGAATGGCGGCATCGAGATCAAGCATCGCAACAGCCTTTATGACGACACCGACATCGACGCGAACGAATATGACGATTCGCCCAATGTCACGCTTGCTTCGGCACCCGGCCTCGCCCGCCTCGCGCCGAACGGCCTGAAGGTGCAGCGCCAGACCGTCGATGTGGCCTGCCTCAAGCCGCAGCTCGTTTCCATGCTGAAGACCATGGAGCGGCATTTCCGCCGCCCGGTCATGGTAACGTCCGGCTATCGCAGCCCGTCTTATAATCGCAAGGTCAATGGCGCGCGCAAATCGCTGCATATGATCTGCGCCGCAGCCGATATTCAGATTGATGGCGTTTCCAAGTGGGAAATGGCCCGCTACGCCCGTTCCATGCCGGGACGTGGTGGCGTCGGCACTTATTGCCATACGACATCGATCCATGTGGATATCGGGCCGGAGCGCGACTGGAACTGGAAATGCAAGGGCTGATCTGAAGATCAGCAGCACGATTCTCAGCAATAATCAGGCTGGCCCCGTTGGAGCCAGCCTTTCTTTTTGCCATCTATTTCAAGGCCATAGCCAACAAATCCACAGGCATCACCCCGTTAAATGGACGCTTCTGCGACTTTTTTCAGAAAACTGATTTTAAGGGCTTGCGAGTCAGTACCTTCCTGAATATAAGCCCACTCACACCAGCAACAGGCGCCCATCGTCTAGCG
>UEGR01000009.1 GCA_900465685.1 Hyphomicrobiales bacterium | reverse complement strand
CTTTACCAATGGACAGCCGCTTTCTTCCGGCTTCATATAAGCCTGATCGCCGGGGATCGTGGCCAGCACCTTATAGTAATCCCAAGGGGCCTTGCTTTCATCCGGCTTCTTCACTTCCATCAGATACATGTCGTAGATCATGCGTCCGTTGGGGCCGACCTTGCCGTGACGGGCAAAGACGTCTTCGACCGGCATTTCATGCAGCTTCTTGGCGACGGCTTCGGTTTCGTCCGTGCCCGCTTCCTTGATCGCCTTCAGATATTGCGTGACGGCGGAGTAGGTGCCTGCCTGGATCATGTTCGGCATACGGCCAGTGCGGTCGAAGAAGCGCTTGCCGAATGCGCGCGATTCATCATCGCGATCCCAGTAGAAGCCTTCGGTCAGGGTCAGGCCCTGTGCGGCTTCAAGGCCGAGACCGTGCACTTCCGACAGGGTGAAGAGCAGGGCGGCGAGGCGCTGTCCGCCTGCAACGATGCCGAATTCAGCGGCCTGCTTGATTGCGTTGGAGGTATCAAGGCCCGCATTGGCGAGACCGACAACCTTCGCGCCGGAAGACTGCGCCTGCAGCAGGAACGAGGAGTAATCCGTAGTGGACAGCGGATGGCGGACAGAGCCCAGCACCTTACCGCCCTTCGATTCCACGAACTTCGTGGTCTGTTCTTCCAGCGAATAGCCGAAAGCGTAATCGGCGGTCAGGAAGAACCATGTATCGCCGCCTTGCTGCACAAGCGAACCGCCGGTGCCAACTGCAAGCGCGTGGGTGTCATAGGCCCAATGGAACCCGTAAGGCGTGCACTGCTTGCCGGTCAGTTCCGACGTGGCGGCGCCCGTATTGATGGTGATCTTCTTCTTGTCCTTCGACAGTGCCTGCACGGCGAGGCCGACGGAGGAGGTCGTCAGTTCCATGATGGAATCGACCTGTTCTGTGTCGTACCACTGGCGCGCGATGTTCGACGCGACGTCAGGCTTATTCTGGTGGTCGGCGGTGATGATTTCAATCGGCGCATCGAGCACCTTGCCGCCGAAATCCTCGGCAGCCATTTTGGCGGCCTCATAAGACCATTTGCCGCCAAAGTCGGCATAGACGCCCGACTGGTCGTTCAAAATACCGATCTTGACTTTACCATCGGAAATTTCAGCTGCTGAAGATATGGCCGTTGCAGCCAGCAGTGCTGCCGTTGCGATCGCAAGACGCTTCATAAAATACTCCTCCCAATAATTCCCTTAACCCCTCGATAAAATCGAACGGTATCCTCCAGTGAAGCGGCCTTGTTACAGGCGGGACAATTGGCCTCCTCAGACCAGTCGTCTTTATGCTTCCGCCCGATTTGTTCCTCCATTCGGGCTTTCAATTCGAACGGTAGCATTGACAAATGCGTACAAGAACAACAATTTTTGAACAGCGTCTGTTCAGAAATGTACAGATGCGTTTGAAGAAATGCGGGCAGTCTTTTGGGAGCCAGGCATGCGGCAGTTTACATGGGACGATCTGCAATATTTTCTGGCCGTCGCGCGCACGGGACAGCTCTCTACTGCGGCGCGGCAATTGCGCACCAGCCATGTAACGGTGCTGCGCCGCATCGACCGGCTGGAGCAAGCGCTGGCGACCAAATTATTTGAGCGCAACCCGCGTGGTTATTTGCTGACGCCAATGGGTGAACGTCTGGTCGAGCCTGCGGAAGTCATGGAACGCGAGGCCATGAAGTTCCAGACCGAGGCCACCGGCAATCTTGCGGCGCTGTCGGGTGTCGTGCGTCTTTCGACGCTTGAGGGCTTCGGCAATTTCTTTCTGGCCGACCGCCTGCCGGTGCTGGCGCGGTCTTATCCGAGCCTGTTCGTGGAAGTGGTGACGATCCAGCAGATCATGTCGCTGTCGCGCCGTGAGGCAGAACTGTCGATCACGCTGCACATGCCGCGCAACGGGCCTTATCACAGCGACAAGCTCACTTCCTACCGGCTGTTTATCTACGGGCACCGCGACTATCTGGCCCGCCATCCGCCAATCCGCAGCAAAGAGGATTTGGCCCGCCATCCCTTCATCGGCTATATCGAGGACATGGTGTTTACACCGGGGCTGGACTATATGCGCGAGATCCTGCCGGGCCAGCGCTGCACCTATCAAAGCTCCAGCATTCACGCGCAGCTCCTCGCCACACAGACCAGCTATGGCCTGTGTGTGCTTCCCTTCTTTATCGCCAGCAAACATCCTGAACTGGTGCCAGTTCTGCCCCGCGACATGCATCTGGTGCGCGAATACTGGATGAGCTGCCATGTCGACGTCATGGCAGCGCCGCGTATCCGCGTCATCAGCGATTTCATGGTTCGCGCCGTGCGGGAATTCTCAAGCGATTTTCTGGGCGAAAGCCTTTTGCAGCCGTGATTGGCGTGGCCCTGACGTCAGAGATTGACGCCGGTAAAGGCGATAAAACATGCCACGGCGAGCGCGATGCAACCAAACAAAATAATGGATAGACTAAGCGTGTTCATGGTCCCCCTCCACTTTACGCAACGTAAAGTGGGTATGCGGGGCTTTTAAAGCGGAGTCCAGCTGGAAAGTTTGCCAGTGCGACAAAAGTTGTAGGTAACAAAGGAAAAGCCCCGGACGAACCGGGGCTTTGGATTACTTCTGTTTCGCGAGGCCTTGTTCCCGCATCTGGCTGAGCGACATTTTTGGCGAAAGCGCTTCCGGATCGATGCGGATTTCGATCAAAGCAGGTTTGCCGGATTGTTCGCAGCGCTCAAAAGCGGCTGCAAAATCGGCTGTCGCTTCGACCGTTTCACCATGCAGGCCATAGGCGCGTGCAAGAGCGGCGAAATCCGGATTGGCAAGGCCCGTGCCGGAAACGCGACCCGGATAGGTGCGCTCCTGATGCATGCGGATGGTTCCGTACATGCCGTTATTGACCACCACGAAAATCGCCTTGGCATTATATTGCGCGGCGGTCGCCAGTTCCTGACCGTTCATCAGGAAGCAGCCGTCACCGGCAAAAGCCACAACGGTCCGCTCCGGTGCGGCCAGCTTGGCCGATACCGCAGCCGGGACGCCATAGCCCATGGAGCCGTTGGTGGGCGCCAATTGGCTGCGATAGGTGCGGTATTGGTAAAAGCGATGCGGCCAGGCGGAATAATTGCCAGCGCCATTGGTGATGATGGAATCGGCAGGCAGATGTGCGCGCAGCCATTCCATGATCTCGCCCATCTGCACCGCGCCCGGTATGACCGGCGTTTTCATATTATCGCGATAATCGGCGTTGGCCGTTTCGGCCCATGCCTTGCTGCGTGGCGCGGCAATGGGGGCAAGCTTCGATGCAGCGCGGGCAAAAGCCGGCATGCTGGCATTGATCGGCAGATCGGCGTGATAGACACGGCCCAGCTCTTCAGCACCCGGATGGATGTGGATGAGCTTCTGTTGCGGCACCGGAATGCTGACAAGCTCATAGCCTTGCGTGGTCATTTCGCCGAGCCGCGCGCCGATGACCACGAGAAGGTCGCTGTCGCGCACGCGTTGCGCCAGCTTCGGGCTGATCGACGTGCCCATTTCGCCGGCATAAAGCGGATGGGTGTTGTCGAACATGTCCTGACAGCGGAAGGAAGCGGCCACCGGCAGATGCATGTTTTCGGCGAATGTGCGCAGGTCGCGCACCGCGTCCTGATCCCAGCCGCCACCGCCGACGATCATCAGCGGGCGTTCAGCTTTTTCGATCAGCTGCACCATGTCCTGCAACTGGTCCTGACCCGGATGCATCTCGACCTTTTTGTAGGCCGGGGCATCGCTGACGGCGGCATAAGATGTCAGCATATCTTCCGGCAGGGCAATCACAACCGGGCCGGGGCGTCCGTTGACGGCGCGATGAAAGGCCTGGCTGACGAGTTCTGGAATGCGGGCGGCATCGTCGATCTGCACGACCCATTTGGCCATCTGGCCGAACATGCGGCGGTAATCGACTTCCTGAAAGGCTTCGCGCTCCACCTGGTCGCTGGCCACCTGACCGATGAACAGGAGCATCGGCGTGGAATCCTGAAAGGCAGTGTGCACGCCGACGGAGGCGTTGGTTGCGCCCGGTCCGCGCGTGACGAAACAGATGCCGGGCTTGCCGGTCAGTTTGCCATGGGCGTCAGCCATATAGGCAGCGCCGCCTTCTTGACGGCAGACGATCAGATCGATTTCATCCGGTACGTCGTGAAAAGCGTCGAGCGCGGCGAGATAGCTTTCTCCGGGAACGCAGAAAACACGGTCCACGCCGTGAATGCGCAACGCGTCCACCAATATCTGGCCCCCGGTACGCGTATTGGGTTTGCTGGTCATCTGATGCATTTCCTCACTCTCAAATCTCGGACGATTGTTCGTCTCTTCTTTGGATGGCGGGGCGAACCGTAGGGCCCTTTGGATGCACCACACGCTGTTGATATTGTTCGGCCCCTCCCGGTCAAACATATGCATAACAGCATAGCCCCCGGCGTGAATACAGACTAAACATGATGAGCAAAACAGATGATCTCATGTCGGGAGGACAAGATGGCGCAAGCAAACTCTGGCAAAATTCGTGTCGGTATTGGCGGCTGGGCATTCGAGCCGTGGGACGAAAGCTTTTATCCGGAGAAGCTCGCGAAGAAGCGTCAGCTGGAATATGCGTCGAGCAAGCTGACCTCAATCGAGATCAATTCCACCTATTACGGCCCGCAAAAGCCGACGACCTTTGCCAAGTGGCACAACGAAACGCCAGACGGCTTTGTCTTTTCACTGAAAGCGCCACGTTTTTCGACCAATCGCCGTGTGCTGGCCGAAGCTGGCGAAAGCATTGAGCGCTTTCTGACGGGCGGCGTGATGGAGCTGAAGGAGAAGCTTGGCGTCGTCAACTGGCAGTTCATGGGAACGAAGAAATTCGATCCGGTGGATTTCGAAGCCTTTCTCAAGCTTTTGCCAAAGCGCCTTGACGGGCGCGACCTGCGCCATGCGGTGGAAGTGCGCCACGACAGTTTCAATTCGCCCGAGTTCACCGCACTGTTGCGGGAATATGGTGTTGCAGCCGTCATTGCCGGTGACAGCGCCTTTCCGCAATTTGCCGATCTGGCAGCCCCTTTCGCCTATCTGCGGATCATGGGAACCAAGGAAGGCGAGCCGCTCGGCTATAGCGAAGCTGAACTTGATCAATGGGCGACAAGGGCCAAAGCGATTGCCGCCGGAAAGGCCCCGGGCGGTTTGCGCACCATCGAACCTGCCGTGGATGACGGCGTGGCGCGCGATGTCTATCTCTATGTTATCAGCGGCTATAAGGCGCATAATCCCCATGCGGCTATGGCCTTGATTGATCGGCTGAAATGATGCCTCGTGACGGCTGTTGATTTTCATCCGAGTCGTCCGAGACCCATCATGCCGCATCTTGATCTTCCCGCCCTTCGCGCTTTCGTCGACACCATCCCGCAGAACTATAAAGGTCCCGGTGGTGTCGTCGCCGTCGTCAAGGACGGCGAAGTCGTCCTCAGTCATGCCTGGGGTTTTGCCGATCTGCGCGCGCGCCAGCCGATGACGGCGCAAACGCGGATGCCGATCTGCTCGGTCAGCAAGCAGTTCACCTGCGGCGTGCTTCTCGACAGCGTCGGCGAGCCGGAAGTGCTGGACGATGCGCTGGCCGCCTATCTCGCTGGTTTCGAGGATGAGCGCCCGAGCCTGCGCACCCTGTGCCACAACCAGTCGGGCCTGCGCGATTACTGGGCGCTAACGGTGCTGTGCGGCGGCGACCCGGAAGGCGTGTTTCTGGCCGAACATGCACAATCGCTGCTGAAACGCCTGAAGACGACGCATTTTACGCCGGGCAGTCATTATTCCTACTGCAATGGCAATTTCCGCATTCTGGCGGATTTGATTGAGAGCCATACGGGCCGCTCACTGGTCGATCTTCTGTCGGAGCGGATTTTCAAACCGGCTGGCATGAAGACGGCGGAACAGATCACTGATACGGCGCTTTTCACCGAATGCACCGGCTATGAAGGCGATACTGTGCGCGGCTTTCTGCCTGCCACCAACCGTATCCACTGGATGGGCGATGCGGGCATTTGCGCGTCGCTGGACGACATGATCGCCTGGGAACAGTTCATCGATGCAACGCGCGATGACGAGAACGGCCTTTATCGCCGTCTGAGCGGGCCGCAGGTTTTCAGCGATGGCGCAGCCGCGCCTTACGGCTTCGGCCTCAAATTCGAGGAAGTGGGCGGCAAGCGGCTCACCGGCCATGGCGGCGCGCTGCGCGGTTGGCGCTGCCAGCGCTGGCATTGCGCCGATGAGCGGATTTCCACCATCGCCATGTTCAATTTCGAAGGCGGCGCTTCTGATCTCGCGGCCAAGCTGATGAAGCTTGCGCTCGGTGTGCCATCGCCGGAACCGGAACGGGTCGAAGCCGATGCGGGCTGGTTCGGGTCGTGGCTCGACGCTGAAACTGGTCTGGTGCTCAGCCTTGAGGATGCCGGGCGCGGTCGGATGAAAGCGCGTTTCGGGACCGGCCCGGAAGTGATGGATGTGGTGAGTAAGGACGAGGCGCGTTCCTCCATGACCACGATCCGCCGAGAGGGCGATACGATCCATCTCGCGCGCGCCGATGAAAACCTGTTCCTCACCATGAGCCGTGTGACGGGCGAGGCCAAGCGCGACATTCTTGGGCGTTTCCGCAATGAAGAGCTTGGCGCAGACTTGGCTCTGGTGGCTGAAGGCGGCGCGATCTACGGCGCGTTCGAAGGTTTTCTCGGCAAAAGCGACATGTATCCGCTTTATGCCGTGGGCGCCGATGTCTGGCTTATGCCGGTGCAGCGTTCGATGGATGCGCCGTCGCCGGGCGAATGGAAGCTGGTCTTCCGTCGCAATGACAAGGGCGATATTATCGGGGCTTCGGTCAGCAGCTGGCTGGCGCGGGCTGTCGACTATGTGAAAGTCTCCGGCTGAACGAGGAAAGTCATGAGCGAGCTCAAGGTCAGAACCCGCGAGACGGGTGCGGTTGCCGAAATGCCGGAAGGCCAGTTGCCGGTGATCACCACGCCGACGGGCGGCAAGGTCGAGCTGGTGACGAGTGTGAGCCAGCCGGGTTTTAACCCGCTTGATCTGCTCTATGCATCGGTCGCCGCCTGCATGGCGCTGAGCGCACGCATTGCTGCGGGCAAGCTTGGTTTGCGTGAAAAGCTGGCCGATGTTCGTGTTGAGGTTAAGGGCGACAAGACACATGAAAGCCCGTCACGCATCGAGCAGTTCCATATCGCATTTCACTTCGATGGCGATCTTTCAGCCGAAGAGAAGCAACACATTGCCGAACTGGCCGAAGAAATCTGCACTGTCAGCAATACGCTGCGCAGCACTCCCGCTTTTGACCTGAAGGTCGAATAACAAAAAAGCCCGGTTACAACCGGGCTTTTCTTTGAATGGTGGGTGATCACACCGCTTCGTCGTTGGCAGGCTTTTCCCAAAGGTTCACGCCGCCTTCGACCGCATATTTGTCGATCTCGTTCAGCTCGTCTGCCGAGAAGGAGAGATTGTCCAGCGCCTTGACGTTTTCAACGATCTGCTCCGGCGAGCTTGCGCCGATCAGCGCCGAGGTGACGCGCGGATCGCGCAGCACCCAGGCCAGCGCCATCTGGGCGAGGCTCTGCCCGCGCTTCTTAGCGATTTCGTTGAGACTGCGGGCGCGCTCGATATTGTCGTCGCTCAGATGCACCGGGCGCAGCGATTTGTTGCCCGGCTGGTTGATGCGCGCATCCGCCGGAATGCCGTTGAGGTAGCGATTGGTCAGCAGACCCTGCGCCAGCGGCGTGAAGGCAATGACACCGGCGCCGACATCGTCGGTCGCCGACAGCAGATCCTTTTCGATCCAGCGGTTGAACAGATTGTAAGATGGTTGGTGGATCAGAAGCGGCACGTTGCGCGCGGCCAGTATCTTGGCGATTTCACGTGTCTTGCCGGCCGAATAAGACGAAATGCCGACATAAAGCGCCTTGCCCTGTTCGACGGCGCTGGCCAGCGCGCCAGCCGTTTCTTCCAGCGGCGTATTGGCATCGAAACGGTGCGAATAGAAAATATCCACATAGTCGAGGCCGAGACGTGACAGGCTCTGGTCGAGGCTCGCAAGGATTGCCTTGCGCGAGCCGCCGCCACGTCCATAGGGGCCGGACCACATTTCCCAGCCAGCCTTGCTGGAGATGATCAGCTCGTCACGATAACGGCCAAGGTCGCTTTTCAGGATCTGGCCGAAATTGCGTTCTGCCGAGCCGGGAGGCGGACCGTAATTATTGGCAAGATCGAAATGGGTGATGCCAAGATCGAAGGCCTTGAACAGCATCGCCTTCTGACGGTCGAGCGGAATTCCGTCTCCGAAATTGTGCCAGAGGCCGAGCGAAATGGCAGGCAGGACGAGACCACTGCGCCCGACACGGCGGAAATTGGCCTTGTCGTAGCGGTCGGAAGCGGCAAGATAAGACATGAAAAACCCTGTCGTGAGTATGGTGCGGGTGCACCTCGTATGAAATGGGCGGAAGGAATCCGATTTCTTTCCGGCGAATAACTAAGCCCACACTAGTTATAGGACGTGACGGATTTCTTTCAAACGCCGTGTAATTTTTATCCGCTTCTTCGTCAGATGACGTTGCGGATGCGTTCCACACCAAGTTTGATGACGCTTTCCATTGCTGCGCGGGCCTTTTGCGGATCGCGGGATGCGATGGCATGCGCAATACGCAGGTGGTTGGCCGCGCATTCGGCAATGCCTTCGCGCGATGCGGCAGGTGAGGAAAGCTGGAACGACACAGCAAGTGCTGCCTCGATCAGCCCGCTAACCGAACGCATGAACGGATTGCCCGACATGCGCGCAACCGCGAGATGGAATTCCAGGTCGACCTTGGCAATGGTTTCCGGCGTGTGCTGCGGATTATCGAACTTGGCGGCGAGCGCATAGAGTTCGACGATTTCGTCGCTGGTGGCGCGCTCGGCTGCGGCGGCGGCTGCAGCGGGTTCAAGCGCCATGCGCATTTCGGCCAGATGGTCGACAAAGACTTCATCGAAGCCCGCTTCGAAGCGCCATGTCAGAACATCGGGATCAAAGAAGTTCCAGCTGGCATGGCCCAGAACGCGGGTGCCGACCTTGGCCTTCGGTTCAATCAGGCGCTTGGCGGCAAGTGTTTTCATCGCCTCGCGCAGGACCGTGCGGGAAACGCCGAAGCGCAATGACAACTCGTTGTCACCGGGCAGGATCGAACCTTCGGGAATGGTGCCCGCGACAATGCCGCGCCCGAGTTCCCCCACGACGACAGCGTGGCTGTTATGCCGCTTGCGTCCGGTTATGGCCGTTTCCAGCAATCCCAATTCAGGCCTCCTTCATGCGTTGCCGCGCTAGTCTGAGATCCGAGAACCACAACAGTCCTCGTTGCAGGGCGATGAACAGGAACAGCAATATACCGATTGCGATTTTCGTCCACCAGGAAGACAGCGTGCCGTCGAAAACAATATAGGTCTGTATCAGCCCCTGTATCAGAATACCGACAAATGTTCCCGCAACCAGTCCCGCGCCGCCGGTCAGAAGCGTTCCGCCGATGACCACCGATGCGATGGCATCCAGTTCCACGCCCACCGTCGCCAGCGAATAGCCGGACGAGGTATAGAGCGTATAGACGATACCGGCGAGGCCGGAAAGCACACCCGACATTGTGTAGATGCCGATGGTCGTGCGGCCGATGGGAACGCCCATCAGTTCTGCCGATTGCTGGTTGCCGCCAAGCGCATAGATGTTTGCGCCAAAGCGCGTGCGGTGGGCGAGAATGCCGCCGACAATGAACACAGCCAGCATCAGCATGGCGATGAAAGTCAGCCTGCCGCCGCCCGGCAGCCGGAAATAGAGCCCCTGCAACGTGTCGATGAAGGGGTGCGAGATCGGCACGGATTCCGTCGAGATCAGGAAGGCCGCGCCGCGCGCGAGGAACATACCGGCCAGCGTCGCGACAAAAGGCGGGATGCCAAGATAATGGATCATCATGCCCATCCATGCGCCAAAAAGAGCGGCGATGATGAGAACGAGTCCGAATGCTACAAGTGGATGCACGCCGAGCTTGCCGACGAGAACCGCGACGAAAACGCTGGTGAAGGCAATCACCGAGCCAACGGAGAGATCAATGCCGCCGGAAATGATGACGAAGGTCATGCCAACAGCGGCAATGCCGAGAAAAGCATTGTCGGTCAACAGATTGCCGATCACTCGCGTCGACAGCATGTTCGGGAACTGCACGGCGCAGATCGCATAGGCGATCAGGAAAATCGCCACCGTGGTCAGAAAGGGCAGGTTGCGAAGAATTCTCATTGTCCTGCTCCTCGCTGAGGCCGGGCCTCTTGCCGGGGCTGTGGGTTCTGATGGGCGCCATTGGCCGCGCTCTTGTGCTGCGAGCGCAGGAAGCCGATCAGGTTGACGATGGCCGCCGACTGGAAGGTGAGCACCACGATGATGATGCCTGCCTTGATGATGAGGTTGAATTCCGGCGGGAAGCCCGCCATCAGAATGCCGGTGTTGATCGACTGGATGATGAGTGCGCCGAGCAGCGAGGCGGTGATCGAGAAGCGCCCGCCATTGAGTGATGTACCACCGATGACAACGGCCAGAATGGCGTCGAGTTCAAGCCACAGACCGGCATTGTTGGCATCCGCGCCGCGAATGTCGGCGGTCGCGATCAAGCCTGCAAGCGCTGCGCCAACGCCCGAAACGGCATAGACGCTGAACAGCAGGAAGCGTGCCTTGACGCCCGCCAGCATGGCAGCGCGGCGATTGATACCGGTTGCCTCGATCAGGAAGCCGAGCGCGCTGGAGCGCACCGCAATGCCGACCACCAGCCCGGCCAGAATCCAGATCAGCACTGGAATGGGTATGCCGATAAACGAGCCGGAGCCGAGTGCGGCGAAGGCGTCATTGTTGAAGGTGAGGATTGCGCCTTCGGTGATGAGCTGGGCGATACCGCGTCCCGCCACCATGAGGATCAGGGTTGCGATAATCGGCTGTATATCGAAGACGGCGACCAGAAAGCCGTTCCACAGGCCACAGAGCAGGCCGACGCCGAGAGCAGCCGGAATGACAATAGCGAGTGGATAGCCCGCGACGATCAACGATGCGGCGAAAGCGCCGCTGATCGCCATGACCGCGCCGACGGAAAGGTCGATGCCGCGTGTGGCGATCACCAGCGTCATGCCGACGGCCAGAATGGCGACAGGTGCTGCGCGCACCAGAATGTCGATCAGGCTGCCGTAAAGGCGGCCATTCTGGAACGAAACATCAAGGAAGCCGGGCGAGATAATGGTGTTCGCGGCAAGAATCAGAATGAGGGCTGCAAGCTGCGGCGCCAGTCTTTTGAATTTTCTGGATATGCGGGCGATCATGCTGCGGCTTCCTTCTGGCTCGCAGAAGCGATTTTCGGGCCGGTCTCTGCTATTGCGCGCACGATATTGTCGGCGGTGATTTCTTCACCCCGCAGTTCCGCGACGTGGCGGCGGTCCGACAGAACCACCACGCGATTGGCGACGGCGGCCAGTTCTTCGAATTCGGACGAGATGATGACAAGCGCCATGCCTTGTCCGCAAAGTTCGCCGATCAGTTTGAGAATTTCGGCATGCGCCCCGATGTCGATACCGCGTGTCGGTTCATCGAGAATCAGAAGACGGGGATCGGTGGCGAGCCAGCGCGCCAGAATGGCCTTTTGCTGGTTGCCGCCGGACAGAAACTTGATCGGCTTGTGCGGATCGGGCGGACGGATATCGAGCGCCTTGATATAGCGATCGGCCAGTGCCGCTTTTTCACGCGAGGACAGCGGCTTTGACCAGCCGCGTTTGCCCTGCACGGCAAGCGCAATATTTTCGGCCACCGAAAAATCACCGATGATGCCGTCCGTCTTGCGTTCTTCCGGGCAGAAGGCGAACCGCTCGGAAATGGCCGCGACGGGTGAGGGCAGCTTTATCTCCTTGCCATCGACCGTGAGCTGGCCGCTATCGGCTTCATCAACGCCAAACATGAGAAGGGCGGTTTCGGTGCGGCCCGAACCCAGCAGGCCCGCAATGCCGACAGCTTCGCCGGGCTTGATGGCGAGATCGAACGGGGCAACGCTGCCTTTCTTGCCGTAGCCGGAAAAGCGGATGGGCGCGACCGTGTCGTCGCTGACCTCTTCGGTCAGCTGGCGGCGCACGGTTTCCTGCAACTGGTGGCCGAGCATCATGGAGATGAGGTCGGTGCGCGGCAGTTCCGACAGGTTGCGGCTGCCAACCAGACGACCGTTGCGCAGCACGGTGGCGCAATCGGCAATCGCATAGACCTGATCAAGAAAATGCGTGATGACGATGATGCCGAGCCCTTCAGCCTTCAGCTGGCGTAGCACGGTGAACAGCATTTCGACTTCGCGCGCATCAAGGCTGGCGGTCGGTTCGTCAAGGACAAGCACCTTGCCCGACAAATCAACGGCGCGTGCAATCGCGATGATCTGGCGTATGGCGACGGAATAGGCCGAGAGCGGCGCGCTGACATCGATGCCGAGACCGTAGCGCGCGAGGAGGGTGGTTGCGTCCTTTTCCATACGCCGACGATCGACAAAGCCGAAACGGCGCGGCTGGCGGCCAAGAAACAGGTTTTCGGCGACGGTGAGGTTCTCCAGCAGGTTCACTTCCTGATAGACGGTGCCGATGCCGAGCGTCTGTGCTTCTGCCACGGAGGCTGGCGCGATGGGCTCTCCGTCAAGAAGGATCGAGCCGTCAAAGCCATGATAGGCGCCGGTCAATATCTTGATGAGTGTGGATTTACCTGCGCCGTTTTCACCTAGCAAGGCATGGATTTCGCCGCGTTTGAGCGCGAAATCGACATGGTCAAGTGCGGTGACGCCCAGAAAGGATTTGGTGATCGAGCGAGCTTCGAGAAGCGGTATAACCGACGCCTGTTGAGCGCCTGTTTCAGGGCGAGTCATGGCAGTCTTCCGTTTGCGAATTGCAACGATACCCTTCGCCGGGACAAGCCGAAGCATGCCGCGCTGAAGGGAAACCCGGGCCGCCGAAAGCTGGCGGCCCGAATGACACGAAGATTAGTAGCCGAGGCCCTTCTTGGCTTCGTATACAGCCTTCGGATCGTCAGCCTGCGTATAAAGCTTGGATTCCGTCTGGATCCACTTCGGCGGAACGGTGCCCTTGGCCTTGAAGGCTTCAATCGCATCGAAAGCGGGACCGGCCATGTTCGGCGTCAGCTCCACGGTGGCATTGGCCTCGCCATTGGCCATGGCCTGGAAGATATCAGGCACGGAATCGATCGACACGATCTTGATGTCGGTGCCCGGCTTCAGGCCTGCTTCCTTGATGGCCTGAATGGCGCCGACGGCCATGTCGTCATTATGGGCATAGACAGCACAGATATTCTTGCCGCCGCCTTCAGCCTTGATGAAGCTTTCCATGACTTCCTTGCCCTTGGTGCGGGTAAAGTCGCCAGTCTGCGAACGGGAAATCTTGATGTTGTCGTGACCCTTGATCGCTTCTTCAAAGCCCTTCTTGCGGTTGATCGCAGGCGACGAACCGGTCGTGCCCTGAAGTTCGACCACATTGCAGGACTTGTCGCCCACGTCCTTCACCAGCCACTCACCGGCAACCTTGCCTTCATGGACCTGATCGGAAGTCACGGCGGTGAGATAGAGATCTTCCGGGGAATCGATCTGGCGGTCGAGCAGAACGACCGGAATTTCAGCTTCCTTGGCTTCCTTCAGGACAGCGTCCCAGCCGGTCGAGACGACCGGTGCGATCAGGATCGCATCCACACCCTGTGCAATGAAGCCACGCACGGCCTTGATCTGGTTTTCCTGCTTCTGCTGCGCATCGGCGAACTTCAGCGTATATCCGCGCTTTTCAGCTTCCTGCTTGGTCAGGGCTGTCTCTGCGGCGCGCCAGCCCGATTCAGAGCCGATCTGCGAGAAGCCGACCGTCAGCGATGCCGCCGACACGCTTGAAATCAAGGCGAACGAAAAGACAGCCGACAGGGCGGCGATACTGCGTTTCATGATTGTTCCTCCCAATAAAAAGGCCCTCCCGGCCTTCCTGTTTATGAAGCATATAATATTACTTTATAGCAAGCGTCTTTCGCTGGATCACAATAAATTTTGGCTGCGACAAACAGGCATTTCTGCCATTATATAAGTAAAATCAAATGGTTCATTACTTATATAGGCGCCTCATATCGTCCGTCTGTGTATGGGGCGGTTCAGCTTGCTTGACAAAGCAGGTCTTGGCAAAATAGTCATATTAATAATAGAAGTTGCCGCAAAGCGTTAGCATGCGTTTAATCGGCCGGTATGGAGTGCCCGCGATATTTTCGCGGTTAGGGAGGTTCAATGTTACGTCTGGTACAGTTCCGCGATGCGGGCGGTGAAACGCGTGTGGCTGCATGCGGGGATGATGGTGCGGCACATATCGTCAAAGGCGCTTCGACGACCTATGAACTGGCCTGGGCGGCAATTGGTGCGGGCATCAGCCTTGCAGAGCAGGTGGAGCGCAATGGTAAGGGCGAAGCCGTCGATATCGACGCTGCGCTGGCTGCGGGTCGCGTCGGCCTGCCGATCACCCATTCCGATCCGGCTCATCTGATCGTTGCAGGCACCGGCCTCACGCATCTTGGTTCCGCCGATGGTCGCGACAAGATGCACAAGGCGGCGCAGGCTGCCGAAAAGCCGACCGATTCGATGCGCATGTTCCTGATGGGCGTCGAAGGCGGCAAGCCTAAGCCCGGCGAAACCGGCGTTCAGCCGGAATGGTTCTACAAGGGTGATGGTTCTGCGCTGGTCGCGACCGGCGGCGAACTGGTTTCTCCTTCCTTCGCCGAAGATGGCGGTGAAGAGCCAGAGCTTGCAGGCATCTATCTGATCGGTCCGGATGGTCAGCCGCACCGCCTTGGCTTCTGCCTTGCCAATGAATTTTCCGATCATGTGACCGAAAAGCAGAACTATCTCTGGCTTGCCCATTCCAAGCTGCGTCAGGCATCGCTTGGACCGGAGCTTTATGTCGGCGCGCTACCGGATCATGTGGAAGGCGTGTCGCGCATTCGTCGCGGCAATGAGGTGATCTTCGAAAAGCCGTTCCTGTCGGGTGAAGCGAACATGTCGCACACCATCGCCAATCTGGAACATCACCACTTCAAATATGAGCTGTTCCGCCGCCCGGGCGATATTCACGTGCATTTCTTCGGCACGGCGACCTTGTCCTTCTCGGAAGGTGTGAAGACGCAAACCGGCGACCAGTTCGAGATTTCGGCCAAGCCGTTCCATTATCCGCTGGTCAACAAGCTCGCTGAGGCGACAAAGGCACAGGCTGCGGCGGAGAAAGTCGCCGTCAGCGCATTGTGAGTAGCAAGATGCCAGCTTCGTCCAACATCGCTTTAGCAATTGTCGGTCTTGGCAAGATCGCGCGCGACCAGCATCTGCCGTCCATCGAGGCGGTGGATGGTATTGCGCTGGCCGCCGTCGCCAGCCGCAATGCCGGGCTGGATAGTGTGCCGTCTTTCACGGATATCGACCAACTATTGGCATCGGGTGTCGCCATCGACGCCGTGTCGTTGTGCACGCCGCCGCAGGGCCGTTTCGCGCAGGCCTATGCCGCGCTGAAGGCCCGCAAGCATGTGATGCTGGAAAAGCCTCCGGGTGCGACCATTTCCGAAGTGCAGGCGCTGGACCGTCTGGCCAAGGCGGAAGGCTTGACGCTTTATGCCACCTGGCATTCGCGCGAAGCCGCAGCGGTGGAACCGGCCCGTGATTTTCTGAAAGACGCGGTGATCCGTTCGGTCGCTGTCGCGTGGAAGGAAGATGTGCGCCATTGGCATCCCGGCCAGCAGTGGATCTGGGAACCGGGCGGGCTTGGCGTGTTCGATCCGGGCATCAATGCGCTTTCCATCGTGACGCATATTCTGCCGGAGCGCTTTTTTCTCACGCAGTCCGATCTGTATTTCCCGGAAAATCGCGCCGCGCCGATTGCTGCCGACCTCAAATTCCAGACGGAAAGCGGCATTCCGGTTTCGTTTGAACTGGATTGGCGTCAGACCGGGCCGCAGACCTGGGACATTCGTGTTGAAACCGACAAGGGCACGCTTCTGCTCACCCATGGCGGCAGCCGCCTGACCATTGCGGGCAGGGAAAAAATGGCCGAGCCGGACCGTGAATATCAGCGCCTTTACAAGCATTTTGTGCAATTGATTGGTGAGGGGCGTTTGGATGTCGATCTCGCTCCGCTCACTCACGTCGCCGATGCCTTCCTGTTTGGAAGGCGACACGCGGTTGAAGCATTCGAAGATTAGGGTATGTCGCGGAAAAGTGGGAACCGGTTTTCCAGCAACGACATGCTTAGCAACAAACGGTTAAAGCGCGGCGTAGCGACCCTATAGGCGCGACGCATCAGGAAGCGAGGTTGTCGCAATGCGCGGCCTCTTACCCAGCAGGACAAAGATATGAACAAGCCCGTCACTCCGAAAACGCCAAAATTTCGCTCGCGTGCATGGTTCGACAATCCTGACAATGTCGACATGACGGCGCTCTATCTCGAGCGCTACATGAATTACGGCCTGAGCCAGGAAGAATTGCAGTCGGGCCGTCCGATCATCGGCATCGCGCAGACGGGTTCGGACCTGTCGCCCTGCAACCGTCACCATCTGGAACTGGCCAATCGCGTCCGCGAAGGCGTGCGTGAGGCAGGCGGTATCGTCATTGAATTCCCGGTTCATCCAATTCAGGAAACCGGCAAGCGCCCGACCGCCGGTCTGGACCGCAACCTTGCTTATCTCGGCCTCGTAGAAGTGCTTTACGGCTATCCGCTCGACGGCGTCGTGCTGACGATTGGCTGCGACAAGACCACGCCTGCCTGCCTCATGGCTGCTGCGACGGTCAATATTCCGGCGATTGCGCTTTCGGTTGGCCCGATGCTCAACGGCTGGTTCCGCGGCGAACGCACGGGTTCGGGCACCATCGTCTGGAAAGCACGCGAACTTCTGGCCAAGGGCGAGATCGACTATCAGGGCTTTGTGAAGCTCGTTGCTTCTTCGGCTCCGTCGACCGGCTATTGCAACACGATGGGCACGGCCACCACGATGAACTCGCTTGCTGAAGCGCTGGGCATGCAGCTTCCGGGTTCCGCCGCTATTCCGGCGCCGTATCGTGACCGTCAGGAAGTGGCCTATCTGACGGGCCGCCGTATCGTCGAGATGGTCTATGAAGACCTCAAGCCTTCGGACGTTCTGACCAAGGATGCTTTCGTCAATGCCATCCGCGTCAATTCCGCCATTGGCGGCTCGACCAATGCGCCGATCCATCTGAACGCGCTTGCCCGCCATGTCGGCGTTGAGCTGACCGTGGACGACTGGCAGAAATACGGCGAGGAAATCCCGCTTCTGGTCAATCTCCAGCCAGCCGGTGAATATCTTGGCGAAGATTATTACCATGCCGGTGGTGTGCCAGCTGTCGTCAACCAGTTGATGGGGCAGGGCCTCATCAATGAGGATGCACTGACCGTCAACGGCATGACCATTGGCGAGAACTGCAAGAACGCCACGATTGAAGACAGCAATGTCATCAAGACCTATGATCAGCCGCTGAAGAAGCATGCCGGTTTCCGCGTGCTGCGCGGCAATCTCTTCTCGTCGGCGATCATGAAGCTCAGCGTTATTTCGGACGAGTTCCGCAATCGTTACCTTTCCGATAGCAAGGATCCGAATGCCTTTGAAGGCAAGGCGGTCGTGTTCGACGGACCGGAGGATTACCATCATAATATCGATGATCCGGCGCTGGAGATTGACGAGCATACGGTTCTGTTCATGCGCGGCGCTGGCCCAATCGGTTATCCGGGCGCAGCGGAAGTCGTCAATATGCGCGCACCGGACTATCTGCTGAAGAAGGGCATCAGCTCGCTGCCATGCATTGGCGACGGTCGCCAGTCCGGCACGTCGGGTTCGCCGTCGATCCTCAATGCCTCGCCGGAAGCTGCTGCTGGCGGCGGTCTGGCCATTCTCAAGACCGGCGACCGCGTGCGCATCGATCTTGGTCGCGGCACGGCGGATATTCTGATTTCAAATGAGGAATTGGCTGCGCGTCACAAGGCTCTGGAAGCCGCTGGCGGCTTCAAATATCCGGAAAGCCAGACGCCTTGGCAGGAAATCCAGCGTGCCGTTGTCGGCCAGATGGAAACTGGCGCGGTTCTCGAAAACGCCGTCAAGTATCAGGATATTGCGCATACACGCGGCGTGCCGCGCGACAATCACTAAGGTCGGCACGGAATGGCTGTTGATAAAAAGCCTTTTGCTGCCGTCGCCGACTGGGGCACCACCCGGTTGCGGCTCTGGACGCTGGATGCGGACGGTGCCGTGCTGGGTGAAAGCCGGGGCGATGACGGTTTGCTGCGGGCAAAGGAAGCCGGTTTCGAGCCAACGCTCGAACGGCATCTGGCCACGCTCGGTGCGCCTGCCGATCTGCCGGTGGTGATCTGCGGCATGGCCGGTTCGCGGACCGGCTGGATCGAAGCACCTTATATGAGCCTGCCTGCCGGGCTGGACGGTATTGTGAAGGCTGCGGTGCGCGTACCTGCGCGCCGTCATGTCATCATGCTGCCGGGCGTTGCGCGGCGGGACGAAGCTGCTCCCGACGTCATGCGCGGCGAAGAGACAAAACTGCTTGGTCTGGTGCATGGGGGCACGCATGACGCCGTTGTCGTCATGCCCGGCACCCATGCCAAATGGGTGCGGATTGCCGATGGCGGTCTCGCCGATTACCGGACCTTCATGACGGGCGAATTGTTCGCTCTCCTGAAAGACAAGTCGGTGCTGGCCGGTGCGCTGGAAGGCGCTGGCGAGGTCGATCCGGCTGGAGCGGCTTTTGCGGCGGGTGTCAAAGCCTCGCTCGAAACGCCGGAACTGATCGCCAATGCGCTGTTTTCGGTTCGTGCGGGCTGGCTTGTGCATGACCGCAAGCCGACCGACCAGCTGGCGCGGCTTTCCGGCCTGTTGATCGGGCTGGAAGTTGCAGGTGGGCGCACGCTTTACGGCAAGCCGCAGCAGGTGCTGCTGTTGTCCGACGGCATGATGGGCGGGCTCTATGCAAGCGCACTTGAAATTGCCGGGCTGACAGTCAAGCGCGTCGAGGCGGACGAACTGGTGCGCGATGGCCTGTTCATGGCGGCAAAGCACGCCTTTGCGGGAGGTGCCCAATGAGCGCGCGCGTTGCATGGCCGAAGCTGCGCTATCCGCTGGTCGCGATCCTGCGCGGCATTCGTCCAGAGGAAAGCGAAGCAATCGTCGAGGCGCTGATCGAGACGGGCTTTGAAGCCATCGAGATCCCGCTCAATTCGCCCGATCCGTTCGTGTCGATTGGCAAGGCTGCGAAGCTCGCGCCTGCCAATGTGCTGATCGGTGCCGGCACAGTACTGAGCGTCGAGGATGTCGACCGGCTGCACGATGTTGGCGGCAGGCTGATGGTCAGCCCCAATGTCGAGCCGGATGTCATTCGCCGCGCGGGCGGCCATGGCATGGTGACGATGCCGGGCGTGTTCACGCCGACGGAAGCCTTTGCGGCGATCCGTGCAGGGGCATCGGCGCTGAAATTCTTTCCGGCCAGTGTGCTGGGCGCAGACGGAATCAAGGCGGTCTCCGCCGTCCTGCCGAAGGATATTCCGTTTGGCGCGGTGGGCGGCGTATCGGAAAGCGATTTCGCAACCTATGTCGCGGCAGGGGTGAGCTGTTTTGGCCTCGGATCAAGCCTTTACAAGGCTGGTTTCACGGTGGCCGATGTGCGTGAGCGCGCTAGGCGCGCTGTCGCGGCATGGGAGGCAATTGCGGGCTGAAGGAGGCGCGCAATTTGTTTGGGTTTAGGCATGTCCGGTTTCGGGCATGGTCTTGGAGGCATTCCGCAAACTGCTGGCCAACAATTTGGGCGGGGAGCGGGAGTTTGGGAGAACGGCAGGCTTCGTGGAGAAGTCTGTCCCAATTTTTGGGAGTGTAACAATGGCAGGCATGAAAACTCTAACCCTGGCAGTCGCGATGGCCGCGCTTGCCTTCACGGGCATCGCCCGCGCCGAAGACAAAGGTCTTGTGGCAGTCGCCATGCCGACGAAGTCGTCGGCTCGCTGGATCGCGGATGGCGACAACATGGTCAAGGTTCTGAAGGAACGCGGCTATCAGACCGATCTTCAGTACGCTGAAGACGATGTGCCGAACCAGCTGGCGCAGATCGAAAACATGGTGACCAAGGGCGCCAAGGTTCTCGTTGTTGCGTCCATCGACGGCACCACGCTGTCGGACGTGCTGGCGAAGGCGCATGATGCAGGCATCAAGGTCATCGCTTATGACCGCCTGATCCGCGATACGCCGAATGTCGATTACTATGCGACCTTCGATAATTTCCAGGTCGGCGTGCTTCAGGCGCAGTCGATTGAAACGGCTCTGGACCTCAAGAACAAGCCGGGCCCGTTCAATATCGAACTCTTCGGCGGCTCGCCGGACGATAACAACGCCTACTTCTTCTACAATGGCGCCATGTCCGTATTCCAGCCTTACATTGACAGCGGCAAGGTTGTCGTTGCCAGCGGCCAGACCGGCATGGACAAGGTTGCAACGCTGCGTTGGGACGGTGCGACGGCTCAGGCCCGCATGGACTCCATCCTGTCCGCTTTCTATTCGGACAAGCGCGTCGATGCGGTTCTGTCGCCTTATGACGGCATCTCCATCGGCATCCTGTCTTCGCTGAAGGGCGTCGGCTATGGCAGCGGCGACATGCCGATGCCGGTCGTTTCCGGTCAGGACGCCGAAGTGCCTTCGGTCAAGTCGATCCTCGCCGGTGAACAGACCGCGACGATCTTCAAGGACACCCGCGAACTGGCCAAGGTCACCGTCGATATGGTCGACGCGCTGATGAGCGGCAAGGAACCGGAAGTCAACGATACCAAGACCTATAACAATGGCGTCAAGGTTGTGCCAGCCTATCTTCTGAAGCCGGTTATCGTCGACAAGTCGAACTGGAAGCAGGTTCTGATCGACAGCGGTTACTACAAGGAAGACCAGATCAAGTAATCTGGACTTCCAGAGCATAGTCCGATCCTCGTGAAACGAGGATCGATTAAGATTACGCTTGAAAAAGAGTGGAGGCGGACGCGCCCGATGGTGCAGCTTGACGGCGCGTTCGACACCACCTTGCATATGCGCGGTTTCGGGCCGAAAATCCGGCAGTGTTCCGGTTTCGCCTGAAACAGCATCGAATTTCTGTAATGCCATTGCCTCAATCCCAAGCTTACCTCAGTTTTGAACTGGGGTAGGCCGTAAGATTGACAGCGTTGTCTTTTTTAGTGCGTGTTTAAAAACACATTCTGAAACAAGGCTCTAGCCTGAAGGCAATGGCATTCGGAAATCCTGCGCCATCAGTTAAAGCAACGGCAACGGGGCTTCGAATGGGCAGGGTTCAACAGGGTTTGGAGCGTCGTGTTGAGCATCCGGAGGGATGCGAGGCGCTCTGTCGGGAGTGAGCGATGAATGTAGCCAATCCTGTCCCGCTTGAGGAGCAGGGAGGCCAGCACAACGCGGCTGGCAAACCTATTCTTGAAATGCGCGGCATCAGCAAATCCTTCGGGGTCGTGAAGGCGTTGAGCGACGTCAATTTCACGGTCATGCCGGGGGAGATTCACGCATTTGTCGGCGAAAATGGCGCTGGCAAATCCACACTCATGAAGGTGCTCTCGGGGGTCTACCCCCATGGCAGCTATGAAGGTTCGATCTTCTTCGACGGAGAAGAACGGCAGTTTCGCGACATCAATGATTCCGAAGCGTTGGGCATCGTCATCATCCATCAGGAGCTGGCGCTGATCCCGCTGATGTCGATTGCGGAAAATATTTTCCTCGTCAATCCACCGGCGAGCCGTGGCGTCATCGACCGCAGTGCCGTGCATATGCGCACGCGGGAACTTTTAAAAAAGGTCGGCCTGTCGGAATCGCCCGATACGCTGATCACCGATATCGGTATCGGCAAGCAGCAGCTGGTGGAAATCGCCAAGGCCTTGTCAAAGCGCGTGCGCTTGCTGATCCTCGATGAACCGACGGCCAGTCTGAACGAAACGGACAGTGCAGCGCTTCTGACGCTCCTGAAGGAGTTTCGCGCGCAGGGCATCACCTCGATCCTGATCTCGCACAAGCTCAATGAAATTCGCGAAGTTGCCGACAAGATCACAGTGCTGCGCGACGGCAAGGCCGTGGCGACACTTGATTGTCATGCAGGTGAGGTCGAGGAAGACGATATCATCCGCAAGATGGTCGATCGCGATCTGGAAAGCCGCTATCCGAAGCGTGACCCGAAGATCGGGGACGTGATTTTGGAGGTCGACAACTGGTCCGTCTATCATCCGCTGCACCCAGAGCGGCATTCGGTCAAGAACGTGTCGTTCAAGGTCAAGGCGGGCGAAATCGTCGGCATTGCAGGCCTGATGGGCGCTGGCCGCACTGAATTCGCGATGAGCCTGTTCGGGCGTTCGTGGGGTACGAATATCACCGGCGAGGCGCGTATCAACGGCAAGGCTGCTGATATTTCCACCGTGGCGCGCGCGATCAAATCCGGGCTTGCCTATGTGACCGAGGATCGCAAGAAGCTCGGCCTCGTTCTGGGTGAAAACATTGCGCGTAACGTTTCGCTGGCCAATCTGCGTGGCGTCAGCCCGAAGGGCGTCATCGACGATATTCGCGAAATGAAGGTTGCCGGTGAATATCGCAACCAGATGAGCATTCGCAGCCACAATGTCTTTCAGCAGACCGGCACGCTTTCGGGCGGCAACCAGCAGAAGGTCGTGCTGTCGAAATGGCTGTTCACGGGACCGGATGTGCTCATCCTCGATGAGCCGACGCGCGGCATCGATGTCGGCGCGAAATACGACATTTACACCATCATCAATTCACTGGCGGAGAGCGGCAAGGGCGTGGTCGTCATTTCTTCGGAAATGCCGGAACTGATCGGCATCTGCGACCGCATCGTCGTCATGCATGAAGGCGCTTTCGTCGGCGAAGTCGCCGGCGAAGAGGCAACGCAGGAAAACATCATGCGCGCCATCATGCGGAACAAGGGAAAACGGCAATGAGCGAGAATATTATCGGAAGCAGCCAGACGAGCAGCGTGGGGCGTTATCTCAAGAACAATCTGCGCGAATCCGGGATGCTGCTCTCGCTCGTCGCGATCATGATCTTCTTCCAGATCGTCACGGGCGGCGTGCTGATGAAGCCGCTGAACCTGACCAATCTGGTTCTGCAGAACAGCTATATCGTCATCATGGCGCTCGGCATGCTGCTGATCATCGTGACCGGCCATATCGACCTGTCGGTTGGTTCGGTGTGTGGTTTCGTCGGCGCACTGGCGGCGGTTATGATGGTGCATTGGGGCATCCCGTTCCCGATTGCCGCCATTCTCTGTCTTGTGGTTGGTGGTCTGATCGGCGCGTTGCAGGGCTTCTGGGTCGCCTATTTCAACATACCGTCCTTCATTGTGACGCTGGCGGGCATGCTGGTCTTCAAGGGCCTGATGCTGGCGGTGCTCGGCGGCCAGTCGGTCGGCCCGTTCCCGGTCGTGTTCCAGAAGCTCTCATCGGGCTTCATCCCCGAAATTTTCGGCACCACGGCAGGCGGCGTCTATCTGACTTCGCTGATCATCGGCGTGCTGCTGGCCGCTTTCATGATCTGGCAGAATGTGAAGTCGCGTCAGCGCCATATTGCGCATGAAGTGGAAACGGAGCCGTTTGGCCTGTTTGTCATCAAGAACATTCTGTTCTTTGCGGCCATTGCCTATTTGTCACTCCTGATTTCCATGCATCGCGGACTGCCGAATGTGCTGATCATCATGGCGGTGCTGATTGCGGCCTATGCGTTTCTCACCAACCGCACGGTGATCGGTCGCCAGATTTATGCGGTCGGCGGCAACCGCCATGCGGCCAAGCTGTCCGGCGTGAAGACCGAACGACTGACCTTCCTCGCTTTCGTCAATATGGGTGTGCTGGCAGCTCTGGCCGGTCTGGTTTTCGCGGCGCGCCTGAATACGGCAACGCCCAAGGCCGGTATCGGCTTCGAGCTGGACGTGATCGCAGCCTGCTTCATCGGTGGTGCATCGGCTTATGGCGGTGTGGGTCGCGTGACAGGTGCAGTGATCGGCGCGCTTATCATGGGCGTCATGAACAACGGCATGTCGATCCTCGGCATCGGTATCGACTATCAGCAGGTCATCAAGGGTATCGTGCTGCTGGGTGCGGTCTGTATCGACGTCTACAACCAGAAACGCTGATGTTCTGACTCTGGCGGCCTGCAAAGGAGGCCAGCGTCACATGTTTTGCGGCTTCGCCGTCGGGGGGCGGGCGAAGCTCCAGACCGCGCCGGAAGCAATTCCGGCGCGGTTCTGCTTTGTTAGATCGCGGTTCGGCGGGCGTGATCGAGATAGATCTCGCGCAGGCGCTGGGCGACAGGGCCGGGCTTGCCCGTGCCGATGGTCTTGTCGTCAATGACGGTGATCGGAGTGACGAATGTGCCGGCGCTGGTGAGAAAAGCTTCCTTGGCCGCGTAGGCTTCGTCGATGGTGAAAAGGCGTTCTTCCAGCTTCATGCCGGTCTCCGCGATCAGTTGCAGCAGCGACAGGCGCGTGCAGCCGGGCAGAATGGCGTTGCTGTTGGGGCGCGTGACGACGACATCGTCGTTGGTCACGATATAGGCCGTGGACGATGCGCCTTCGGTGACATAGCCGTCCTCGATCATCCAGGCTTCATCGCAACCGGCATTCTTGGCGATTTCCTTGGCGAGCGCTTGCGGCAGCAGGCACACCGTCTTGATGTCGCGGCGCTTCCAGCGCAGATCATCCAGCGAGAGCACGCGTGCGCCGGTTTTCAGCGCAGGCTTGTCGAGCAGATTGGCTTCCTGCGTGAACAGAACCACTGATGGCTTGATACCTTTACCCGGCACAAAGTCGCGGTCGCGGCCATCGCCACGGGTGATCTGTAGATAGACCAGCCCCTCGGTCAGATTGTTGCGGCGCACCAGCTCGCGCTCGATCGCGACGATCTCGTCTTCGCTCAATGGCATCGGAATGCCGATTTCGCCGGTGGAACGGCGCAAGCGTGTCATATGCGGGCCGCTGTCGATCAGCTTGCCTTCCAGCACGGCGGTTACTTCATAAATGCCGTCGCCGAAAAGGAAGCCTCGGTCGAAAATGGAAATGCGGGCATCGCGCGCGGCAACATAGTCACCGTTGACGTAGACAATACGGTTCTCGAGGTCTTCTGCTGTAACGGCCATGGTGGAATCTGTCCTGAAAAGAAAGGGCCGCGACGAATGTCGCAGCCCTTTCATAATTCACCCGATAATCTCAAGAAACCGTTATTTTCAGGCAGCCTGCCTGGCTGCTTCAATGGCTTCGCTGCGGATTTCTTCCGTCAGTTTGAGGCGCAGTTCGGAAAATTCCGGGCTTGCCTTGACGTGGTAGGAACGCGGATGCGCGATATCGACCGGCGTGATCGATTTGATCTTGCCGGGGCGTGCGGTCATCGTGACCACACGGGTGGCCATGAAGATCGCTTCTTCGATATCGTGGGTGACGAAAATCACGGTCTTGTGCTCGCGCTCCCAGATGCCGAGCAGCAGTTCCTGCATCAGGCCGCGCGTCTGGTTGTCGAGCGCGCCGAATGGCTCGTCGAGCAACAGGATCTTTGGATCATTGGCCAATGCGCGGGCAATGGCGGTGCGCTGCTGCATACCGCCCGAAAGCTGCTTCGGCCAGTGATTTTCAAACCCGCGCAGCCCCACCTTGTCGATATAGCTGTCGACGATTTCGCGGGCCTCTTTTTCCGGCAGGCCCTTTTCACGCAGGCCAAAACCGACATTCTGACGAATGGTCAGCCATGGAAACAGCGTATAGGACTGGAACACCATGCCGCGATCAGCACCGGGGCCGGTAACCGGCTTGCCTTCCAGCGTCACCGTGCCCGTCGTCGGCTTGTCGAGACCGGCGATGATGCGCAGAAGCGTGGACTTGCCGCAGCCCGAAGGGCCGAGAATGGTGACGAAGTCGTTCTTTGGAATGATGAGATCGGTTGCTTGCAGGGCCAGCGTCGGCTTGCCGCCATGCACGCCGGGGAAGGTGCGGCTGACGCCCTTAACAACCAGTTCCTGATCGGTCTTGGGAGCCATTATGCGAACCTCCATGCAAAGAGCCAGCGGTTGAAATATTTGAAGGCAAGATCGGAAATCAGGCCGATGACGCCGATGATGATGATGCCGAAAATGATCTGGCCAGTGGCCATCAGCGCCTGGCTGTTGATGATCATATAGCCGATACCCGACGATGCGCCGATGAGTTCGGCCACGATCACATAGGTCCATGCCCAGCCGAGCACGAGACGCAGTGTTTCAGCAATGTCGGGTGCGCTGGCAGGCATGAGCACGCGGCGGATGATCCCGCTGTTGGACGCGCCGAGCGTATAGGCTGCTTCCACCAGATCGCGGCGGGTATTGGCGACGATGACGGCGATCATAAGAATGATCTGGAAAACCGCGCCGATGAAGATAACGAGCAGCTTCTGGGTTTCGCCGATGCCAGCCCAGAGGATCAGGAGCGGCACGAAAGCCGAAGCAGGCAGATAGCGCGCAAAGGAGACGAAAGGCTCCAGCAGTGCTTCGATGGGCTTGTAGGCGCCCATGGCCACACCGACCGGAATGGCAACGAGGCTTGCCAGCACGAAGCCGCCCAGCACGCGCCAGACCGTCATGCCGATATCGGACAGGAAGCCCTGATTGGCGATGAGGTCGTAGCCGTCTTTGACCATGGTGATCGGATCGGCGAGGAAGGTGGCGGAGACAAAGCCGCCAAGCGTGGCAATGCCCCAGAATACAAAAAATAGAATGAAAAACAGGATGCCCAGTAAGACCCGGGTCGTGTTGCCTATCGGCTGCAAAGGCTGCATGTCATTGTCCGTTCAGTCGCGCGCCCGTCTTCAAAGAGAGACGGAAGGGGAGAGGTCGGTCCGGGCGTCGCCGCCCGGAACAGCACTCACTATCTGTTTTGAACGCTTTGCCCGAAAAGCGTTTCATGCCGTTCGAGCTGCGTTCCAGAAAGCGATCTTACTTGATGAAGCTCGTATCCACGATGTCATCGAGGTTCGGCTTCGACTTGATCACGCCAGCTTGCAACAGCAGATCAGCTGCTTCAGCGGTGAATTCCTTGAACTCGCCATCGAAGAACTTGTGGTTGGCAGCCTTGTCCTGCCAGCGCAGATATTCGGCAGAGGCACCAAACTCCTTGCCCGACTGCTTCACGTCCTTGCCCATGATTTCATAGGCCTTGTCCTTGTCGGCAGCGATCATGTCCAGCGCTTCGAAATAGCTGTCGGCAAGCGCCTTGGCAGCTTCCGGGTTCTTTTCGAGGAAGGCAGGTGTGCAACCAACCGTATCCGTCACAGCCGGATAGTCGAGCGTCGTGGCGAGAATCTTGCCCTTGTCAGGCGCCGCACGCACTGTCGAGAGATAAGGCTCGTAGGTCATGGCGGCGTCGTTCTGGCCAGCCACAAAAGCCTGTGCTGCCGGTCCCGGCTCCATGTTGACGACCTTCACATCCTTGGTGGTCATGCCGTTTTTGGCGAGCATGAAGGCCAGCAGGAAGTAAGGCGAGGTGCCCGGTGCAGAAGCCGCAATCGTCTTGCCCTTCAGATCGGCGAAGGAGTTGACGTCGGCGCGCACTGCAATGCCGTCAGCACCATAGGACTTGTCCATTTGGAAAATCTGCTTGGACTTCACACCAACAGCGTTCCAGACGATCCAGGTTTCAACGGTGGTGGCTGCGCACTGAATGTCTCCCGATGCCAGCGCCAGATGGCGGCTCGCCTGCGGGATTTTGTTCAGCGTCACGTCCAGTCCGTGCTTCTTGAAAATGCCGGCTTCCTTGGCCAGCGTCAGCGGGCCAAAACCCGTCCAGCCGGAAAAGCCGATGGAAACGGCTGTCTCAGCATGTGCTGCCGATGCGAAAGCGAATGCTGCCAGCGCAACACCGGCAAACCACGATTTTTTCATGAATAGTACCCCTTTTATGTGTTTATAAGCCTATACATATCGATCTCAGCAAATTAGCAGGACCGTATTTCCTGTCCAGAGAGGCAGACAAAGATTTCTTTGCGGGCATTTCTGGCGGGAATTTATTTAAGCGTCTGATCCGATTGCAGTAATCGTGATCAGGAACAGGTCTCCCTTACCCTTAAGTTCAACGGAATTTTTGACAGGCGCAGCCAGGATCGCCGCGTCATGCGGACCGAGATGCGCGATTCCCGTGTCGGTCTGGAGTGCAAACTCTCCTTCTGCACAGAAAATAAGCATCGTCTCGCCCGAAGTTCCGGTTTCCAATGTCGCCGCAGCATTGCTCCCGGTGATGCGGCGGACGCGATGCGTATAGCGCGTGCGTCGGGTCATGACATTGAGGTCGGTGATGGCGGAGCCGATCAGGCGCGCTGCCGAACGGCTGTCAGCCGCAAAAGCCAAGGGGGTGCTTTCGCGGGTGAGGGTGCTCGCCTGTCCGTCGACATCGAGCAGGATGCCGTCGCCCTCCAGCACCGACAATGTTCGGTCGATACCGGGAAAGACGGAAAATGGGCCGTCATTTGCGACGGTTGCCATAGAAATACGCCAGTCGAAATCATCGACTGACGCGCCTTGCGGGTGGACGGCGATCTCAACCGTCACGCCGCCGCCGTTTTTCCACGGCATGCGGCGATGATTTTCGGCCTTGAGAAGAGTGACGGCCATTCGACCTCAGTTCCCAAGAATGCCGGGCAAGCGCAGGCCCTGCTGCTTGGCCCAATCGAGCGCGACTTCATAGCCCGCATCGGCATGGCGCATGACGCCGGTGGCCGGGTCGTTCCACAGAACGCGCTCCAGACGGCGGTCCGCATCTTCCGTGCCGTCGCAGCAGATGACCATGCCCGAATGCTGGCTGAAGCCCATGCCGACGCCGCCGCCATGATGCAGTGACACCCAGGTTGCACCTGAAGCGGTGTTGAGGAGGGCGTTGAGGAGTGGCCAGTCGGACACGGCATCCGAACCGTCTTTCATGGCTTCCGTTTCGCGGTTTGGCGAAGCGACCGAGCCGCTATCGAGATGGTCGCGACCGATGACGATAGGCGCTTTCAGCTCGCCATTGCGGACCATTTCGTTGAAGGCAAGGCCGAGGCGATGGCGGTCGCCGAGGCCAACCCAGCAAATGCGTGCTGGCAGGCCCTGAAACGCGATGCGTTCTTTCGCCATGTCGAGCCAGTTGTGCAGATGCTTGTTGTCCGGCAGCAGTTCCTTCACCTTGGCGTCGGTCTTCGCAATATCTTCCGGATCGCCGGAAAGGGCCGCCCAACGGAACGGACCGATGCCGCGGCAGAATAGCGGGCGGATATAGGCCGGCACGAAGCCGGGGAAGGCAAAGGCGTCTTCGAGGCCTTCTTCCAGTGCCATCTGGCGAATATTATTGCCATAATCGAGGGTTGGAATGCCCATATTCCAGAAGTCGACCATTGCCTGCACATGCAGCTTCATCGAAGCGCGCGCGGCTTTTTCGACGGCTTTCGGATCGCTCTCCTGCTTGGCGCGCCATTCGGCGACGGTCCAGCCGAGCGGCAGATAGCCATGCACCGGATCATGCGCGGAGGTCTGGTCGGTCACGATATCCGGCTTCACGCCGCGCTTGACGAGTTCCGGGAAGATTTCAGCCGCATTGCCGATCAGCGCAATGGACTTTGCCTCGCCTGCCTTGGTCCAGGCATCGATCCTGGCCAGCGCTTCGTCGAGACTGTGGGTCTTTTCATCGACATAACGGGTGCGCAGACGGAAATCGGCGCGGGTCTCGTCGCATTCGACGGCGAGGCAGCAGGCGCCAGCCATCACCGCCGCCAGAGGCTGCGCGCCGCCCATGCCGCCGAGGCCGCCGGTCAGAATCCACTTGCCGGTGAGGTTGCCGTCAAAATGCTGGCGACCGGCTTCGACAAAGGTTTCGTAAGTGCCCTGAACGATGCCCTGCGCACCGATATAGATCCAAGAACCGGCGGTCATCTGGCCATACATGGCGAGACCCTTCTTATCCAGTTCGTTGAAATGATCCCAGGTTGCCCAATGCGGCACGAGGTTGGAATTGGCGATCAGAACACGCGGCGCATCCTTGTGGGTGCGGAAAACGCCGACCGGCTTGCCCGACTGCACGAGCAGGGTTTCATCTTCATTGAGCGTCTTGAGGGTCGCAACGATGCGGTCGAAATCGTCCCAGGTGCGGGCAGCGCGGCCAATGCCGCCATAGACCACCAGCTCATGCGGGCGCTCGGCCACGTCGGGGTCGAGATTGTTCATCAGCATGCGCAGCGGCGCTTCGGTCAGCCAGCTCTTGGCGTTGAGTTCGTCTCCGCGCGGCGCTCGGACTTCGCGCTCATTATGGCGTGGGTTCGACATGGTGTTCTCCTCAGGATTTGAGTTCGTGCGCGATTTTTTCCAGTCGCTGCAAAAGGGTTTTGAGATGGACGCGCAGCTTGTCTGCCTTGGCCTGATCATAGGCGAAGGGAACGGCTTCGGTTACAAGATGGGTCGATTGGGCAAGCTCCATCTGGATGGCGTGGACGCCGGTTTCCGGCTTGCCGTAATGGCGCGTCGTCCAGCCGCCTTTGAAACGGCCATTGAGGATCGACGTGTAACCATCTGCCTTGGCGGTTACTTCGACAGCTGCCGCCTCGATCCTCGGATCGCAGGTCTTGCCCATATCCGTGCCGATGTTGAAATCGGGCAATTTACCTTCAAACAGGAACGGAATATGCGAGCGGATCGAATGGCAGTCATAGAGGATGGCGACGCCGTGGATTGCCTTTACGCGCTCGATCTCGGCGGCCAGCGCCTCATGATAGGGCTTGTGAAAACGCGCTGTGCGGTCGGCAATATCGGCCTCGGTCGGCGCTTCTCCATCCTTCCAGATCGAAAGCCCGTCAAAGTCGGTTTCCGGAATCAGCGTCGTGGTGTTCTGTCCCGGATAGAGGCTTGCGCCCGCCGGATCGCGATTGGCATCGATGCAATAGCGATGGAAGGTTGCACGCACCATGGTCGCGTCGTCGATGAGATCGTCATAGAGCTTGTGAATATGCCAGTCGGTATCGGCAAGAATTTTGCCATTGTCGTTGAGACGAGCCCAGATATCCTGCGGCACATCGGTTCCGGTGTGCGACAGGCCGATAATGACCGGCGATGTTCCCTGACGAACTTCAAACGGACTCATGATCACGCCTCCAGTGCAGGTAGGATGCCGCTCGAAACCGCACCGGCAAGCGCACCGTCAGCCACCAGATCGGCGGCATTCTTGAGGTCGTCGGCCATATAGCGGTCGTCTTCCAGCGTCGGCACGCGCCCGCGCAACACGGCGATGACCTTGGCCAGTTCCGGGCTGGTGGTTAGCGGCTCGCGCAGCTCGACGCCCAGTCCGCCGGTCAGGGCTTCGATGCCGATGATGGCATTGAGATTGGCGGTCATCTGCAACAGGCGGCGCGCGCCATGGCAGGCCATGGACACATGGTCTTCCTGATTGGCGGAGGTTGGCGTGGAATCGACGGAAGCCGGATGCGCCATCTGCTTGTTTTCGCTCATCAACGCGGCAGAGGTGACTTCTGCGATCATCAGGCCGGAATTGAGCCCCGGCTTGCGGGCGAGGAAAGCCGGCAGGCCGAAGGACAGCGCCGGATCGACCAGCAGCGCGATACGGCGCTGGGCGATTGCGCCGATTTCGCAGACGGCAAGCGCAATCTGGTCGGCGGCGAAGGCGACAGGTTCGGCGTGGAAGTTGCCGCCCGATACGGCGCGTCCATCCGAGAGAACCAGCGGATTGTCGGTAACCGCGTTGGCTTCGATTTCCAGCGTGCGGGCGGCCTGTCGCAGAATGTCGAGGCAAGCGCCATCGACCTGCGGCTGGCAACGGATGCAATAGGGGTCCTGCACGCGCTGGTCGCCTTCAAGATGGCTCTGGCGAATGACCGAACCGTCGAGCAGGGCGCGCAATGCACGGCCAGCATCGATCTGGCCCTTATGGCCGCGCAGCGTGTGGATTTCCTCGTGGAACGGGGCATCGGATCCCATGGCGGCATCGGTGGACAGTGCGCCGGTGATCAGAGCCGTCTGCGCTGCGCGATGAGCGCGGAACAGACCCGCCAGTGCGAGGGCCGTCGATGTCTGCGTGCCGTTGATCAGCGCCAGCCCTTCCTTGGCGGCAAGCACGACCGGCTTCAGGCCAGCCTTTTCCAGCGCCTTTGCGCCGGAGAGGCGTTCGCCCTGATAGAAGGCTTCACCTTCGCCGATCATGGCGGCAGTCATGTGGGCCAGCGGCGCAAGGTCGCCGGACGCGCCGACAGAACCCTTTTCCGGGATCATCGGGATCACGCCTTTTGCCAGCATGTCTTCGAGAAGCGTGATGACTTCAAGCCGCACGCCGGACGCACCGCGACCGAGCGAAATCAGCTTCAGCGCCATGATGAGGCGCACGATGTTTTCCGGCAGCGCATCGCCGACGCCGCAGCAATGCGACAGGATCAGGTTGCGCTGAAGCGTGGCGACATCGCCGGGCGCGATGCGGATTGAGGCGAGTTTGCCGAAGCCGGTATTGATGCCGTAAACCGGCTCGTCGCCTGCTGCGATTTCTGCAATGCGCGCAGCGGCTTTTTCAACACCGGCATGAAATGCGGGGTCGATGCGGACGGGAACCGCATCGCGATATATTGTTTCCAGCGTTTCAAGCGGAACAGAACCGGGCTTGAGGATAATGGTCATGAAAGGCTCCGTTGGGTTCCCGTATGGGCCAGGCCCATACGGACAATATTAAATTCGACCCTTGAAAACCCGCTTCCACAGCGGGTTGAAGCCGATACGGTAGACGAGTTCGGCGGGGCGCTCGACGTTCCAGATGGCCAGATCGGCATCCTTGCCAACTTCCAGCGTGCCGGTCTGATCGAGAATGCCAAGGGCGCGTGCAGCCTCACGGGTGACGCCTGCGATGCATTCATCAACCGTCATGCGGAAGAGCGTTGCGCCCATATTCATGGTGAGCAGAAGCGAGGTCAGCGGCGATGTGCCCGGATTGTTGTCGGTGGCAAGCGCCATCTTTGTGCCCGCAGCGCGGAAGGCTTCAACCGGCGGCTTCTGGGTTTCGCGGATGAAGTAATAAGCGCCGGGAAGCAGCACGGCCACTGTTCCGGCCTTGGCCATGGCGGCAGCACCTTCCGCATCGGTATATTCAAGGTGATCGGCGGACAATGCGCCATAGGATGCGGCAAGGGCTGCGCCATGCAGATTGGAAAGCTGGTCGGCGTGAAGCTTGACCGCGATGCCATGCGCCTTGGCCGCATCGAATACCCGGGCGATTTCATCCGGCAGGAAGGCGATGCCCTCGCAGAAACCATCCACTGCATCGGCCAGATGCGCGGCTGCAATGGCAGGCAGCATGTCATCGACGATCTTGTCGATATAGGCAGCCTTGTCGCCATTCATTTCCGGCGGCAGTGCGTGCGCGCCAAGGAAAGTGGTGCGGATTGCCACGTCGCGCTCTTCGCCAAGCCGACGGGCGGCTTTCAGCGACTTGATTTCGCTGTCGCGATCGAGACCGTAACCGGATTTGACCTCGACGGTGGTCACGCCTTCGTCGATCAGCGCATCAAGACGGGGCAGGGTCTCACGCACCAGATCGTCTTCGCTGGCAGCACGCAGGTTCTTGACCGAGGAAACAATGCCGCCACCGGCCCGTGCAACTTCCTCATAGGAAGCGCCCTGCAAGCGCAGCTCGAATTCATGCGCGCGATTTCCGGCATGAACGAGATGGGTGTGACAATCGACGAGGCCCGGCGTGATCAGCCGGTTTTCGCAATCGATTTTGTCAAAGGTCGCATAGTCTTCCGGCAGTGCCGACTGCGGGCCGACATAGGCGATCAAACCGTCCTTGACGGCAAGTGCTGCGTTCTCGATGAGGCCGAGGCCGTCCGCGTCTTCGTCCAGCGTCGCAATGCGCGCATTGATAAAAACGGTGCTTGAATTTTTGAGCATGAGCGTTTTCTCGCTTCCCCTGTTTTTTGATAATGTATATACATATTACTGAAACAGCCAAGAGAAAAATGCGCAGACAAGCGAACTGTTGAAAGATGGCATTCTAGCCTGAAAACTGTGACACGGCTTTTCGCGTTGGAATGGCAACATATTGAGCTGGTCTGTGCGGGAACATTTGAGGAGAACCTATTCATGTCAGCTGCTACGCCCGAACTGCGTTTTATCCATGCCGGTCAGGCGCTTCTCGACAATGGCTGGGCCGAGAATGTCCGCATTGGCATTGCCGATGGAAAGATCACTTCTCTTGAGGCCGACAAGGCTGCCGGGGCAGGGGATGAACGCCACGCGGCGATTGTCGCAGGCATGCCGAACCTGCACAGCCATGCGTTCCAGTATGGGATGGCGGGGCTTGCTGAAAAGCGCGGCCCCTCTGCCGATTCGTTCTGGAGCTGGCGCGAGATCATGTACAAATTCGCGCTCACCATGTCGCCCGAACAGGCGGAAGTTGTGGCATTGCGGCTTTATGTCGACATGCTGGAGGCCGGGTTCACCCGCGTCGGCGAATTTCATTATCTGCATCATGATCGCGACGGCACGCCCTATGCCAATCTCTCCGAAATGGCTGACCGCATTGTCGCTGCCGCGAAGGCGGCAGGCATTGGCCTGACGCTGCTTCCGGTTTTCTATGCACATTCGGGTTTCGGCGGCAGCGCGCCCAATGAAGGCCAGCGCCGCTTCATCAACGATCCGGACCGCTTTGCGCGGCTGATCGAAGGCTGCAAACAGGCGCTGTCGGGTTTCGACGGCGCGGTTCTTGGTGTCGCGCCGCACAGCCTGCGCGCCGTGACGCCGGATGAACTCAATCGGGTGACGAAGCTTCTGCCCGAGACGCCAGTGCATATCCATGTGGCCGAGCAGGTGAAGGAAGTGGAAGACAGCATTGTCTGGTCGGGCAAGCGTCCGGTCGAGTGGCTTCTCGATAATCAGGATCTTTCCTCGCGCTGGTGCCTGATCCATGCGACCCATATGACGGACGACGAAACCCGACGCATGGCCAAGGCCGGGGCGATTGCCGGTCTCTGCCCTGTGACGGAAGCCAATCTCGGCGACGGAACCTTCAATGCAACGGTGTTTGCGGAGGCGGGCGGCAAGTTCGGTGTCGGTTCGGATTCGAATGTGCTGATCGGCATTGGCGATGAATTGCGTCAGCTGGAATATTCGCAGCGCCTCCATCATCGCGCCCGCAATGTGCTGGCCGAAAGTGAAGCTTCCACGGGGCGCGCCCTGTTTGATGGCGCGGTGCGCGGCGGCAACATCGCGATGGGTCGCGCCGATGACGGATTGAAGCTGGGCGCTTCGGCGGATTTTGTCGCGCTGGATACCGGGCGTCTGCCGCACGCCAAGGGCGATGCCGTGCTGGATGGCTGGATTTTTGCCGGTCGCGCGCAGGTCAGTGATGTGTGGGTACGCGGCGTGAAACAGGTGGAGGGCGGACGTCACCGCTTGCGCGATCAGGCCGAGCGTGCTTTCCAGAAGGCGATAGGCGAGTTGCTTGCCTGACGCATTTCCGGCAAAAGCGGGAAAACAAAGGGGACGTGGCATGGCGGATGGCGATTCAGCGACAAAAGACGGTCCGGTGCTTTCACTGCATCAGCGTATTTTGGACGATATTGAATCGCGCATCCTGTCGGGGGAATGGGCGCCGGGGCACCGTATCCCGTTCGAGCACGAGCTGACCGAACAATATGGCTGTTCGCGCATGACGGTGAACAAGGCGCTGACCCAGCTTGCCAAGGCCGGACTGATTGAGCGCAAGCGCAAGTCCGGCAGCTTCGTTTCCTTCCCGCGTTCGCAGGCCGCCATTCTCGAAATTCATGATATTCGCGATGAGGTTGCAGCGCTCGGCGCGCCGTACCGGTTCGAACTGCTCAAGCGCTGGGACCGTCTGAGCGGGCCAGCCGATGCGCAGAAGATCGATATTCCGCGCCACACGCAGATCATCGATCTGGTTTGCCGCCATCACGCCGGACAGCGGGTTTTCGCGCTGGAAGAACGCATCATCAATCTGGACGCGGTGCCGGATGCGGCGGCAGCGGACTTTTCCGAACATTCGCCCGGTCCGTGGCTCGTGGCCTGTGTGCCGTGGAGCAGTGCACAGCACTCCATTCGCGCCACAGCGGCCACGCCGGAAAACGCTGCATTGCTCGATATTGCGCCGGGTTCACCCTGTCTGGTCGTTGAACGCCAGACTTGGAACGCCGATCTGCCCGTGACGCATGTGCGCTTCACCTATCCTGGCGACAGCCACGCGCTGGTGGCCAGATTCACGCCTTCGCAGGGCTGACCGCGCTAGAGCGGTTCCTATTTTAACAGAATCGTCGGAACCGCTCTATCCATTTGCTTTCACGCATTATCCTACGCAAAACCGCTTCGCACTTTTGCTGGAAATGCTCTAAGAAAAAAGCCGCCGCAATGGGAGCGGCGGCCAAGTGGCGGTATGATCTGGGTGGAGATCACACCGCGCATTGGTTGGAAGTTTTAGGCGGCGCGCTTCAGGGCGTCGCGGATGACCGAAACGATTGTGTCGATCTGTTCCTTTTCCACGATCAGCGGCGGCGATAGTGCAATCACATCGCCGGTGACGCGGATCAGCAGGCCCTTCTTGAAGCAATCCACGAAGACGTCATAGGCGCGTGCGCCCGGTGCGTCCTTGCGCGACGACAGCTCAATAGCGCCGACCAGACCGAGATTGCGGATGTCGACGACATTCGGCGCATCTTTCAGCGAATGCAGTGCTTCCTGCCAATGATCGGCAAGCTGCGCACCACGGGTCAGCAGGCCTTCTTCGGCGTAGACTTCCAGTGTTGCAAGGCCAGCGGCACAAGCGACCGGATGGCCGGAATAGGTGTAGCCGTGGAAAAGCTCGATTGCGTTTTCCGGACCGGTCATCAGGCCGTCATATACCTTGCGCGCGGCGAAGACTGCGCCCATCGGAATAGCGCCGTTGGTCAGGCCCTTGGCGGTGGTGACGAGGTCTGGAACCACGCCGAAATAATCGACGGCAAACGGCGTGCCGAGACGACCGAAACCGGTGATGACTTCGTCGAAGATCAGCAGGATGCCGTATTTGTCGGCGGTGGCGCGGATGCGCTCCAGATAGCCCTTCGGCGGCAGAACGACGCCAGCCGAACCGGACATCGGCTCGATGATGACCGCGGCAATCTTTTCAGCGCCGTGCAGCTGAACCAGACGTTCCAGATCATCCGCCAGCTCGATGCCATGCGCAGGCAGGCCCTTCGAGAAGGCATTGCGCTCGATGTCGAGCGTGTGGCGCATATGGTCGGCAGGGATCTGCGGGAAGACGCGGCGATTGTTGACCAGACCGCCAACCGAAATGCCGCCGAAACCAACGCCGTGATAGCCCTTTTCGCGACCCAGCACCATGGTGCGGGTGCCCTGACCAATGGCGCGCTGATAGGCGATGGCGATCTTCAGCGCCGTATCGACCGATTCCGAACCGGAATTGGTGAAGAATACGCGGTCGAGCTGCGCAGCCGGACCACCCGGCGCGATGGCCGCGAGCTTTTCGGCGAAATCGAATGCAATATTGTGGCCCATCTGGAAGGTGGGCGCGAAGTCCATCGTGGAAATCTGGCGCTCAACGGCTTCGGTAATCCGCTTGCGGCCATGGCCGGCATTGCAGCACCACAGACCAGCCGTCCCGTCGAGAACCTGATGGCCGTCGGTGTCGGTGTAATACATACCCGATGCGCTGGCGAGCAGGCGCGGAGCGGCCTTGAACTGCCGGTTTGCGGTGAACGGCATCCAGAAGTTTTCAAGGCTGGGCGCGTTGGTTTTGGTGAGCATGGTAACCTCCTATTTTAAGCCAACAGGACACGCTTTGCGAAGGGCAACAAGCCCTTTTCTTCAAATGTTTAAGCTATTGATTTTATGGAGATGATTTCAGAAAATTATGCTATATCGAACATCATAAACAGAAGAGGATTGTCCGATGAGCATCGATATCGGCGGAAGGTTGCGCTATGTGCGCATGCGGCAGAATCTGTCGCAGCGCGAGCTTGCCAAACGGGCTGGTGTGACCAACTCGACCATATCGCTGATCGAGGCCAATCAGTCCAATCCGTCGGTCGGCGCGCTCAAGCGTATTCTCGATGGTATTCCGATCGGCATGGCCGAGTTTTTCGCGCTGGAGCCGGATACGCCGCACAAGGTATTCTATCAGGCGGAAGAGCTGGTGGAAATCGGCAAAGGCCCCATTTCCTACCGGCAGGTGGGCGACCATCTTTTTGCGCGCTCGTTGCAGATATTGAAGGAGCGGTATGAGCCGGGCTCCGACACGGGCAAGGTACTGCTCATGCATGAGGGCGAGGAGGGCGGCATTGTCATATCGGGCCGCATCGAGGTGACGGTCGGCAGCGACCGGCGCATATTGGGGCCGGGCGACGCCTATTATTTTTCCTCAAAACTGCCGCATCGCTTTCGCTGCATCGGGCCAACAGCCTGCGAGGTTGTCAGCGCCTGCACGCCGCCGAGTTTCTAGAGCATTTCCAGCAAAAGTGCGAAGCGCCTACGCGGGGAAATCAGTCCACTGGACTGATTTCTGATCCCGCTTCGATGCGTTCGGAAATGCGGAGAAACACAACGGCGCGCAGGCTACTTTTTAGTTGTAGCGCGAGATGCCGAGATCGTCGGCGCGGATATCCGGCTTGTTGCCGCTGACCAGATCGGCCAGAAGCTTGCCGGAGCCGCAAGACATGGTCCAGCCCAGCGTACCGTGACCGGCATTGATGAACACATTGTCGTAACGGGTTCCGCCGATGATCGGCGTGGAATCTGGTGTCATCGGGCGCAGGCCGGACCAGAAGGTCGCGGCCTTGAGGTCGCCGCCCGGGAACAGATCGCTGACCGACAGGTCGAGCGTTGCGCGGCGGGCAGCCGGCAGATCCTTGGTGAAGCCGGACACTTCCGCCATGCCGCCGACACGGATGCGGTCGCCCAAGCGGGTGATGGCGATCTTGTAGCTTTCGTCCAGAACCGTCGAGACGGGCGCGCGGGCTTCGTCGATGATCGGCGCGGTGATCGAATAGCCCTTCACCGGATAGATCGGCGCATTGAGGCCAAGCGACTTTACGAGCGCAGGCGTGTAGCTGCCGAGCGCGACCACATAACGGTCTGCTGTGAGAATGCCGTCTGAGGTTTCCACGCCGGAAACGCGACCACCGGACAGAACCAGCGACTTGATATTCACACCGAAGCGGAACTTGACGCCCATGCCTTCGGCAATCTTGGCCAGCGCATTGGTGAACTTGAAGCAGTCGCCGGTTTCGTCATGGGGCAGGCGCAGGCCGCCGACAAACTTGTCCTTCACACGGGCCAGCGCCGGTTCAATCTTGGCGCAGTCGTCACGGTCGAGCACTTCGAACGGTACGCCGTCCTGACGCAGCACTTCGATATCCTTGCCAATGCCATCGAGCTGATATTGCTCGCGGAAGAGCTGCAACGTGCCCTGCATGCGCTGGTCATATTCGATGCCGGTATCCTTGCGGAGATCGACAAGGACGTCGCGGCTATATTCCGCCACGCGCACCATGCGGGTCTTGTTGACCTTGTAACGGCTGTCCGTGCAGTTGGCGAGCATCTGCATCAGCCAGACATACTGCTTGGGATCGGATGTCGGGCGGATGATGAGCGGCGCATGCTTCTGGAACAGCCACTTTGCGGCTTTCAGCGGAATGCCGGGAGCCGCCCATGGCGAGGCATAGCCGGGCGAAACCTGACCGGCATTGGCGAAGCTGGTTTCCAGCGCCGGACCTTCCTCGCGGTCGATGACCGTCACTTCATGGCCAAGCTTGGCCAGATAGTAAGCCGTTGTGACGCCAATGACGCCGCTGCCGAGTACGGTAATCTGCATGTTCGCCTCTTTTTTGTTATGCATTTTGGCTCGAACGCGCGCTATCCACGTAAATACGGGCATAGCGGTTGCCGAGCGCTGTCAGAATTTCATAAGGGATCGTGTCACATTCGCTCGCCACGTCTTCCAGACGCTGATGCGGGCCGATCAGTTCCACGAGACTGCCGAGCTTCAGCGTGCCTTCCGGCAGAGCGCTGACATCAAGCGTGATGGAATCCATCGAAACGCGCCCGACGATGGGCAGGCGGGTATCGCCATAAAAGGCCGAACCCTTGTTGCTGAGCGCACGGAACCAGCCATCGGCATAACCCACCGCAATGGTGGCGATCCGCATGGGGCCTTCGGCGATATAGGTGCCGCCATAACCGATGGCCGCACCCTTTTCCACGTCGCGCACCTGAATGACGCGCGCCGACAATGTCAGCACCGGAACGATCCGGTTTTCCGCCTCGTGCTCCGTGGCCGGATCAACGCCATAAAGCGCGACGCCGGGGCGTGCGAGGTCGAAGTGATAGGATTTTTCAAGGAAGCTGCCGCCCGAATTGGCGAAGGCGACGGGCAGTCTCGGCAGGCGCGCCAGTGCTGCGCGCATGGCGGCAAGCTGGCTCGCATTGGCCGGGTTTGCCGGTTCATCGCCGCTCGCCAGATGGCTGATGATGAACCGCACATCGATGCCATCGAGCAGCGACAGATTGTCGGCCAGCCGGTCCAGTTCCCTGGCTGAAAGGCCAAGACGCGACATGCCGGTATCGACTTGCAGGAGCGCTGGCAGTTTCTTGCCGCTGCTGGCCGCAAGATTGGCCCAGTTTTCAACCTGTTCCAGAGAATTGAGCACCGGCACAATGCCTTCGCGGGCGCAGGCGGCTTCGGTGCCGGGTTGCAGGCCGTTCAGCACATAAAGCGTCGCATCGGCTTTGAGCACAGGCCGCAGTGCGATGGCTTCGCCCAGATGCGCAACGAAGAAGTCGCGGCAGCCAGCTTCGTAAAAGGCGGGCGCAACGCGCTGCGCGCCAAGGCCATAGGCATCGGCCTTGACGACCGCTGCCGCGCGGGTCGGCGCGATATGCCGCGCAACGGCGGAATAATTGTGCCGCAACGCCGCAAGATCGATGGTCAACACGCCGCCAGCGGCGAGATCGCTTTGCTCTTTCGAAAAATGCATCGACATATCAACCATATCCATTGCGCAATTCTTATTGCCCCTGATCCGCTGGATGCATTGCCGCATCCAAACGGGCATCGAGATATATTAATCGAAGACTATTCGAATGTTTTTGCTATCTGTCGCAGATTATGCGAATTTTGGCACATCCTGCGCACGTTTTAGCTTTTCATTCGAAGAATATGCATGGCGACACTCGACAGTATTGACCGGAACATCATTCGTTGCCTGCGCCGCGACGGGCGCATGACCAACAGCCAGCTTGCCGCCGAAGTGGGGCTGTCCCAGTCCGCCTGTCTGCGAAGGGTGCAGATTTTGGAGGAGGGCGGCGTCATCCGTGGCTATACGGCCATCGTCGGCTCATCAGGCGGTGACGAGCGGCTGGTCGCCATTGTGCGCATCACGCTCGACCGGCAGACCGAAGAATATCTCAACCGCTTTGAAGAAGCCGTGCGGCGACACCCGGAAGTGCAGGAATGCTATCTGATGACGGGGGATGCGGATTATATTCTGCGCGTCGAAGCTGAAAACGCTGCGGCTTATGAAATCATTCACAAGGAAATCCTGTCGCGCCTGCCGGGCGTGGCGCGCATCCATTCCAGCTTCGCCATTCGCACGGTGCTGCTCTCGAAAGCGCCGTCATCGCGTGCGTAACAAGCAAAAGCCCGGCAGTGCCGGGCTTTTCCAACGCATGTGCTGATCATGTAGATCAGAAATTGACCGAATGCAGGACCGATGCGTCGATCGTGTTGATATCGCGCTTGCCGCATAGCGCCATGGTGACGTCGAGTTCTTTGCGGATGATCTCAAGCGCCAGCGAGACGCCTTCCTTGCCCATGGCGCCGAGGCCATAGAGGAAGGGGCGACCGATGAAGACGCCCTGTGCGCCGAGCGCGCGGGCCTTCAGCACGTCCTGACCGGAGCGGATGCCGCCATCGACATGCACTTCGATCTGATCGCCCACGGCGTCGACAATCGGCTTCAGCATGGAAATGGACGACGGTGCGCCGTCGAGCTGGCGGCCGCCATGGTTGGAGACGATGATGGCATCGGCGCCGGTCTTGGCGGCCATCTTCGCATCTTCAACATCAAGGATACCCTTGAGGATCAGCTTGCCGCCCCATTGTTCCTTGATCCAGGCCACATCATTCCAGTTCATCTGCGGGTCGAACTGTTCTGCAGTCCAGGAGGAAAGCGAGGACAGGTCGGTCACGTTCTTGGCGTGGCCGGCAATGTTGCGGAAGGTGCGGCGCTGCGTGCCCATCATGCCCAGGCACCAGCCGGGACGGGTCGCCATCTGCCAGATATGCTTCGGGGTGAACTTTGGCGGGGCGGACAGACCGTTGCGGATATCCTTGTGGCGCTGGCCGAGGATTTGCAGGTCGAGCGTCAGCACGAGAGCCGAGCAGCCTGCGGCCTTGGCACGACCGATCAGGTTCTTCACGAAGTCGCGGTCCTTCATCACATAAAGCTGGAACCAGAACGGCTTCTTGGTCACCGAGGCAACATCCTCGATGGAGCAGATGCTCATCGTGGAGAGCGTGAAGGGCACGCCGAAAGCCTCAGCAGCCTGAGCGGCCAGCATTTCGCCATCGGCGTGCTGCATGCCGGTGAGGCCTGTCGGCGCAAGCGCGACCGGCATGGCCACATCCTGACCGATCATGGTCGTTGCGAGCGAACGGTTGGTCATGTCGACCAGCACACGCTGGCGCAGCTTGATCTTCTTGAAGTCATCCTCGTTGGCACGATAGGTCGACTCAGTCCATGCGCCCGAATCCGCATAATCGAAAAACATTTTCGGGACACGGCGCTGGGCGAGCCGCTTCAGATCGGCGATTTCAACGATGTTGGACATTACTCTTGCCCCTTGTGGTAAGTTTTCTTGACCACTCGCATGAAGGATCGCGCGACTGAAATCAAGTGCGAAGCTACAAAACACCGACATCAATTGGTCGTCAATTGAAGGGTGGGGCTATTTTGCTTATGCTAATGCTCTCCATAATACGTTCGCAGTGGAACAAGGATTGAGACATGAGCAAGGATGGCAAGGGTTCCAAAACCGGCTTTATCGGCAAAAGCTCAAGTGCTGCCGGTGGCTGGGGGGCTCTGAAAAGCTGCGGCAAGCAGCTTTTGGCCAGCGGTGCGCCGCTGACGGGCGCCCGTGCTCTTCTCAAGGCCAATCAGCCCGATGGTTTCGACTGTCCCGGTTGCGCCTGGGGCGACCCGGAACATGGCTCGTCCTTCGAATTTTGCGAAAACGGCGTCAAGGCGGTGGCCTGGGAGGCGACCGACCGGCGCACCACGCCCGCTTTCTTCCGGGACCATACGGTTTCGCAATTGCGCAAGTGGACCGATTACGACCTGGAAAATACCGGCCGTCTGACGCATCCGCTTCGCTATAATGCGGCGACCGACAAATATGAGGCGGTTGAATGGGATGTGGCTCTGGAGCGCATTGGCGCGCTTCTGCGTGCGTTCGATCATCCCAACCGGGTTGAGTTCTACACGTCAGGCCGCGCTTCCAACGAGGCTGCTTTTCTCTACCAGCTTTTCGTGCGTGCCTATGGCACCAATAATTTCCCCGATTGCTCCAATATGTGCCACGAAGCCAGCGGCGTGGCGCTGAAACAGTCGGTCGGTGTCGGCAAGGGCACGGTGCTGCTTGAGGATTTCGAACAGGCCGACGCGATTTTCGTCGTCGGGCAAAACCCCGGCACCAATCATCCGCGTATGCTGGGCGATCTGCGCCGTGCTGCCGAACGTGGCGCGCGCATTGCGGTGTTCAATCCAATCCGCGAGCGCGGGCTGGAGCGTTTTGCCGATCCGCAGAACAAGCTCGAAATGCTGCATGGCGGCAGCGAAGCGATTGCCAGCGATTATTTCCAGCCGCGTCTTGGCGGTGATCTGGCGGCGTTTCGCGGCATGGCAAAGGCGGTATTCGCGGCGGATGACGCAGCGCTCGCCGCAGGTGAGCCGTCCATTCTCGCCCGGGATTTTCTGAGCGCGCATACCGCCGAACTCGAGGCCTATCGCGCCGCCGTGGATGCGACGACCTGGGAGGAGATCGAAGATCAGTCCGGTCTGCTGCGGCAGTCTCTGGAGCGGGCCGCGCAGATCTATATGGATGCCGAGCGCGTGATCTGCACCTGGGCCATGGGCGTGACCCAGCATCGCCATTCGGTGATCACCATCCGCGAGATCACCAATTTCATGCTGTTGCGCGGCAATATCGGCAGGCCCGGCGCTGGCCTGTGCCCGGTGCGCGGCCATTCCAATGTGCAGGGCGACCGCACGGTTGGCATTAACGAAAATCCGCCGCGCGCATTTCTCGATGCGCTGGAAAAGGAATTCGGTTTCGATGTGCCGCGTGAGCCGGGCCATAATGTCATCGGCGCCATTGGCGCGATGCTGGACGGCACGGCACAGGCCTTTATTGGCCTCGGTGGCAATTTTGCCCGCGCGACGCCGGACAGCCCGATCATCGCGAAAGCGCTGTCGAGCCAGCGTCTGACTGTGCATATCGCAACCAAGCTCAACCATTCGCATCTGGTGCCGGGGCAGGATTCGTTCATTCTGCCATGTCTCGGGCGCACCGAAATCGACCTGAATTCCAAGGGTGTTGCCCAGATCGTCACGGTCGAGGATTCCATGAGCATGGTGCATGGATCGGGCGGCATCAATTCGCCAGCCTCGCCGCATCTGCGGTCGGAAGTGGCAATCATTGCGGGCATGGCCAATGCGACGCTGGGCCCCAAGCCTGTCAACTGGCTGGAAATGGCTGACGATTACGACCTGATCCGCGACCGCATTGCGCGGGTGCTGCCTGATTTCTACGACTTCAACAAGCGTGTGCGTGTGCCGCGCGGTTTCCATCTGCGCAACACGGCGCGTGAACTGGAATGGAATACAACGAACGGCAAGGCCACTTTCTGGACCGGCGCACTGCCGGAAGCCATCGAGCACCAGCAGGCGCGCGGGCGACCGGGGCGTTATGTGTTGCAGACCTTCCGCAGCCATGACCAGTACAATACGACCATCTACGGCATGGATGACCGCTATCGCGGCGTCTATGGCGAGCGGCAGGTTGTATTCATGAATCCGCTCGACATGGCGGATATCGGTGTCGAGGCCGGCGACCGCGCCGATATTGTCGGCGACTTCGTTGACGGTCTGGAACGGGTCGCACGCGATTTCCGCTTTGTGCCCTATGACATTCCACGCGGTTGTATCGCTGGCTATTATCCGGAGATGAATGTGCTTGTGCCGCTTGGCAGCTCCGGCGACGAGAGTTTTACGCCGACCTCGAAATCGGTGATCGTCTCGTTCCGGCCGGTACAGCCCGTCGCCGCTTGATGGATCAAGCCGCCGCCGACTATATGGCGCTGGTCGAAAAGCTGGCCGGTCATGCGCCGGACCTGTCTTCGCTTGGCGCAGGCATTATTGCCGCGCTGGCGCTGGGCGTTGCCTCCGACAGCCGGAGTTTCGCACGGGTGCTGGGGGTTGCGCATGCGCTGGTGCTGCGCGAGGTGAACCTGCTTGGCGCAGACGGCGGCTATATCGTGATCACGCAGCGTGATCCGCGCACCCAGCGCACGCGGTATGAACTTAGCCCCGCCGGTCGCCAGCTGGTTGATAAAATCTAGAACCAATCCGCTTCCAATTTGAAGAGTTATACGGTTGCGTCCCGCCGGGCGCGGCCCTGTTGCGCCCATGGACTGGCAAAATCGCCAGCTGCAACGGGCGCTTGCGTACTTCATAAAAACATCACTTGCTATTGGTTCTATATAGGTTCTATCATGCCGACCATGAATAGAACCACCTTGATCACTTCCATTGAAGAGCGCGGCCTGCACGATCCGCAGCGGACGGGGCCGCTTTATCGCAATCTGGCGCGTATTCTGGGTGAGTTGATCGAGGAGGGAAAGCTGGCCCCTGCGGTTGGTCTGCCGCCAGAGCGTGATCTGGCCGAGGAGCTTGGGCTTGGGCGCATTACGGTGCGCAATGCCTATAAGGAACTGCTGGCGCAAGGCGCGGTTGAATCCCGGCGCGGCAGCGGTACATTCGTTGCAGAACGTCCGGCGCGCATCAGCCAGCATCTGTGGCGGCTGACATCGTTTTCGGAAGACATGCTTTCGCGCGGCAAGGAGCCGGGCGCGCGCGTGGTGACGAACCGTATCGACAAGCCGTCGCCGGATGAAGCCTTCCGGCTGGGCGTCGGCGTGGATACGTCGATTGTGCGGCTCGATCGTTTGCGTCTCGCCGATGGCGTGCCGATGGCTTTCGAGCGCGCCGTGGTGCCGCGCCATTATCTGGATACGGATCGTGTCGACGAAGCATCGCTTTACGGTGCGCTGGCGCGGCGCGGTTACAAGCCTGTGCGCGCCTTGCAGCGACTGACTGCCGTTACGCTTGATCCCGGCACAGCGCGCCTTCTCGGCGTGCATCGCGGCGCTCCGGCGCTTTTGATTGAACGCATCTCGCATCTCGATGACGACCGTATCGTCGAATACACCCGCTCGCATTATCGCGCCGACGCTTATGACTTCGTCGCTGAACTGAAAATTGGAGAATGATCATGGTGAACCAACCATCCCTCATGTTGCAGGAAACCGAGCAATCGCCTGCGGTGGTTGCAACGCTTCTGGAAAAGGAAGCCGGTACGCTGGCCGAGATCGCAAAGATTTTCGCGAAGAATGAACCGGCGGTCATCACGACGGCAGCCCGCGGTTCTTCCGATCATGCGGCGACATTCTTCAAATATCTGATGGAAATCACCATGGGCATTCCGGTCGCCTCGATCGGGCCTTCGGTTGCTTCCGTCTACGGCTCCAAGCTGAAGCTTGCCGGCGGCGTGCATTTCACCGTTTCGCAGTCTGGCGCCAGCCCCGACATCGTGGCCGCACAGGCGGCAGCCAAAAAGGGCGGTGCGACGACGATTGCCGTGGTCAATGTGGTGGACAGCCCGCTCGGCAAAGAGGCGGATCTGGTTCTTGCGCTGAATGCTGGCGAGGAAAAGAGCGTCGCGGCTACAAAGTCTTTCATTGCCGCCGTTGCTGCCCTGTCGGGCGTGGTGGCTGCTGCCAGCGGCGATGCCGATCTGCGCGCCGGTTTGCAGCGTCTGCCGGAAGCGCTTGCCGCAACCCGCCCGGATGGGCGCGAAGCGGTCGAGACCCTTCTGTTCAATGCGCGCTCGCTTTATACGGGCGGTCGCGGCACTGCCTATGCCATTGCGCTGGAAGCTGCCCTGAAGGCCAAGGAAACCGCCAATATCCACGCCGAGGCTTTCTCACTGGCCGAGCTGATGCACGGTCCAATGCGACTGGTTGAGGAGGGGTTCCCGATCCTCTCCTTCCTGCCGCGCGATGAGGCTTTCGACACCAATATTCAGGCTCTGAAGCGGCTGCATTCCTTTGGCGCGAGCATTGTGACGCTGTCCGATGCCGAAACGCCGGGCTTCCGCTTGCCATCGGCCAGTACGGGCAGCCCGCATCTTGATCCGCTGGTCTCGCTCATCAATTACTACCGCGTCATTGAAGCGGTGACGCGCCGCAAGGGTTTCGATCCCGACAAGCCGCGCAATCTCAACAAGGTCACGGTGACGGTATGACGAAAAAATCAGCAATCGCCGGTGCGCGGATTTTCGATGGCGAGCGGTTTCATGACCAGTCCGCCCTTGTTTTCAGTGACGGCAAGGTTGAAGCCATTGTGCCCGAAGCAGCCCTTGGCGAGGCCCATCAGATCGAGCGCCTGAAGGGTGGCGTCATTGCGCCGGGTTTCATCGATGCGCAGGTGAATGGCGGCGGCGGGCGTATGCTCAACGATCAGCCGACACCTGAGACGATGTTCGTGATTGCCGAAGGTCACCGTAAATACGGTACGACCAGCCTGCTGCCGACGCTCATTACCGACACCACGATTGTGCGTGACCGCGCCATTGAGGCCGCAGTCGAAGCGGTGAAGGCCGACAAAGGCGTCGCAGGCCTGCATCTTGAAGGGCCGCATCTGGCACCTGCGCGCAAGGGCGCGCATCTGGCCGAGCTGATGCGCCCGGTCGATGACGCTGATATCGCGCTTTATATCCACACGGCGGAGCAGATCGGCACCTTGCTTGTGACCGTCGCTGCCGAACAGGTCACGCCCGAACAGGTGCGCCGTTTGAGTGATGCGGGGGTTGTGGTCAGCATCGGCCACAGCGACACGACGGCGGAAGAAGCCTTCAAGCGCTTTGACGCGGGTGCGCGCAGCGTTACCCATCTCTTCAACGCCATGAGCCAGATCGGCCATCGCGCGCCGGGTCTTGCCGGGGCGGCGCTTGATCATCCGGATATCTGGTGTGGGATCGTTGCCGATGGTCATCATGTCGATCCGATGGCGCTGCGTCTGGCGCTGCGCGCCAAGCGCGGCGACGCCCATCTGTTCTTCGTGACGGATGCGATGTCGCTGGTCGGCTCCAATGCGACCAGTTTTGAAATCAATGGTCGCGCCGTGCACCGCGTGCCGGGCGGCATCTGCCCCAAGCTGATCCTGTCCGATGGCACCATTGCCGGTTCCGACCTCGATATGGCCTCGGCGGTGCGCTTCGGCGTGGCCGAACTGGAGCTGACGCTGGCCGAAGCCCTGCGCATGGCGAGCCATTATCCGGCACGGTATCTGCGGCTTGCAGATCGCGGATTGCTGCGTCCGGGCATGCGCATGGATGCGGTGCATCTTGATGATGGGTTGTTTGCGAAGACAACCTGGCGCTCCGGCGTGAAACAGGCAGCCGGGTGAGGGGAAAGCAGATGACAGCTATAACAGACCGCTATTTCAACGATCTGATTGCCCGTCTGACGAGCCTGCGTGACCGCCTGGCCGAGCCGATGGAAAAGGCAGCCGACCTGATTGCCGCCGCCGCACGCGCTGACCGCCGAGTCTATGTGTTCGGCACCGGCCATTCCCACATGATGGCGGAAGAGTTGCATTATCGCGCCGGTGGTCTGGCGATCACCGTGCCGATCCTCTGCGGCGCGATCATGTTGCAGGATGGTGCAGTTGCCAGCTCGCATTTCGAGCGGATCGAAGGCGCGGTGCTGCCGATCCTCGATCGCTATGGCATTCGGGCGGGCGACGTGTTGATCGTCGTTTCCAATTCCGGCGTCAATGCCGCGCCAATCGAAGCGGCGCGCTATGCTCGCGAGAAGGGGGCGGCGGTGATCGCGGTCACTTCCGTTACCTATTCCAGCGCGATTGCCAAGGGACGCACACAGCTGCTTTCGCTCGCGGATGTCGTTCTCGACAATGATGCGCCTGCGGGTGATGCCGTGCTGGAAGTGGAGGGCAGCGCCCTGAAGGTGGGACCGGTTTCCACCGCGCTTGGCGTGACGATCCTGAATGCGATCTTTGCCGATGTCGCATCCCGTCTCGTGGATGATGGTGCCGCTCCGGTCTATCTCAGCGCCAATATGCCGGGCTCCGGTGACGTGAACCGGGAACTGGTCGCGCGGTATAGGGATCGCAATCCGCATCTTTGATCAAATAAGAGCAATCTTTCTTCCAAAGTTGCTTGATAGCGCAATCCGGTCAGTGCATTACGCATTCTGGCATGGCGGAGACCGCATCGTGAACTAGTTTCAAGGCGCGCGCTTTGGCTTGCGCCTTCGAAAACTGAGGAAGTCCGATGCATAATTTTGTCCTGACCGTCACCTGCAAGTCCACCCGCGGCATCGTTGCTGCAATTTCGGGTTATCTTGCGGCCAAGGGTTGCAACATCATTGATAGCGCCCAGTTCGACGATCTCGATACGGGTCGTTTCTTCATGCGCGTCAGTTTCATTTCGGAAGAAGGCGTGGCGCTCGAGACCCTGAGCGAAGGCTTCCAGCCCGTCGCAGCGCCGTTTGAAATGGATTTCGATTTCCATGACAACGCCAAGCGCACCAAGACGCTTTTGATGGTCTCGCGCTTCGGCCATTGCCTCAATGATCTGCTCTATCGCTGGAAGATCGGCGCGCTGCCGATCGATATTGTCGGCGTGGTGTCGAACCATTTTGACTACCAGAAGGTCGTCGTGAACCACGACATTCCGTTCCACCATGTAGCCGTCACCAAGGCCAACAAGCCCGAAGCCGAACAACGCCTGATGGATATCGTCAACGATACCGGCACGGAGCTGGTCGTTCTGGCGCGCTACATGCAGGTTCTGTCCGACCAGCTTTGCAAGCAGATGTCGGGCAAGATCATCAATATTCATCACTCCTTCCTGCCGTCTTTCAAGGGCGCGAACCCTTACAAGCAGGCCTATGAGCGCGGCGTGAAGCTGATCGGCGCGACGGCGCATTACGTCACCGCCGATCTCGACGAAGGCCCGATCATCGAGCAGGACGTGGCGCGCATCACGCACGCGCAGAGCGCTGCCGATTATGTTTCCATCGGTCGCGATGTCGAGGCGCAGGTGCTGGCGCGTGCAGTCCACGCCCACATCCACCACCGTTCATTCCTCAACGGCAACCGTACCGTGGTCTTTCCGGCGAGTCCTGGCTCGTTCGCGTCGGAACGCATGGGCTGATATTGCCATTGGATAAATATAAAAGGCGGCTCATTGAGCCGCCTTTTTGCTATCTGATAATTGATCATGAATTGTTGGAATAGATTGTGCAGGGCAATAATATAAAAGGTAAATTGTAAAATTTATTTGGAGTGGGATTATGAAAAAATATTTTTTATTTTTCTTCGCAATGCTTTCGTTCAATATTGTCAGTCATGCTTATGCTGGGGATGGCAAATTGAAAGACGGCGACTTTGTTTCCACACAGAGCGAGTGTGAATCGAAGTGTGATGGACAATGCTTGCAGACAAGCAATCACTGGATGTGTTCCGGTATCCCCAAGTAGCGAGCGGTTACGCCAAACTCTTCGACATCCGGGCGAAGCCTCGGAGTGAAACGTGCTGATATAAAAAAACCCCGCCGGAGCGGGGTTTTCTTTTGACCGTTGATCAAGATCAGTCGATGTCGAAGGAAACACCCTGTGCGAGCGGGAGAGCCTTCGAATAGTTGATCGTGTTGGTTGCGCGGCGCATATAGCCCTTCCACGCATCCGAACCGGATTCACGACCGCCGCCGGTTTCCTTTTCGCCGCCGAATGCACCGCCGATTTCGGCGCCCGAGGTGCCGATATTGACGTTGGCGATGCCGCAATCCGAACCTTCAGCCGAGAGGAAGCGCTCTGCTTCCTGCAGGTTCAGCGTGAAGATCGAGGACGACAGGCCTGCGCCGACTTCGTTATGGCTCGCCAGAACGTCGTCGAAATCGGAATACTTCATCACATAAAGGATCGGAGCGAAGGTTTCTTCGAGAACCGGGCCTTCCTGCTTTGGCATTTCGACGATGGCCGGACGCACATAGTAAGCGTTTTCATGGCCGCTATCGACGCGCTCACCACCCTGAACCTTACCGCCGTGAGCGGAAGCTTCCTTGAGGGCCTTCTGCATGTTGTCGAAGGCAACCTTGTCGATCAACGGGCCGACCAGAGCAGTGGTTTCAAGCGGCGAGCCGACGGAAACGCTGGCATAGGCCTTCTGCAGGCGCGGGACGAGAGCGTCATAAACGCTTTCATGAACGAACAGGCGACGCAGCGTCGTGCAGCGCTGGCCAGCGGTGCCCATGGCGCCGAAAGCAATTGCGCGCAGCGCCATGTCGAGATCGGCCGACGGGCAGACGATACCGGCATTGTTGCCGCCGAGTTCGAGGATCGCGCGAGCGAAACGCTTGGCAAGACGCGGACCGACTTCGCGGCCCATGCGGGTCGAGCCGGTGGCCGAGAGAACCGGAACCTTCGGGCTGTCCACGAGGACTTCGCCGATTTCGCGGTCGCCGAGCAGTACCTGCGAGAGGCCTTCCGGTGCATCGCCGAAACGCTTGAGGGCGCGCTGGAAGATCGCATCGCAGGCGAGAGCCGTGAGGAGGGTCTTTTCAGACGGCTTCCAGACAACCGAGTTGCCGCAAACGATGGCGAGAGCCGCGTTCCACGACCAGACGGCCACAGGGAAGTTGAAGGCGGAGATGACGCCGACAACACCGAGCGGATGCCAGGTTTCCATCATGCGATGGCCGGCGCGTTCGGTTGCAATCGTCAAGCCGTAGAGCTGGCGCGACAGACCGACAGCGAAATCGCAGATGTCGATCATTTCCTGCACTTCGCCGAGGCCTTCCGAAGTGATCTTGCCAGCTTCGATCGAAACGAGGCGGCCGAGATCTTCCTTGGAAGCGCGCAGTTCTTCGCCCAGAAGGCGGATCAGTTCGCCGCGCTTCGGTGCCGGAACGTTGCGCCAGGCGCGAAAGGCTTCATCGCCCTTGTCGATGATCTTGGCAGCGTCGTCCTTGCTGTGGGTCTTGACGGATGCGATCTGCTCGCCCGAGACCGGGCTGAAACCAGCAAGGTTGCCTGCGGTGTAAACGGCAGCGTCAACACCGAGCTTGGCGAGAAGCTCTGCGGCTTCCTTCTTCACGTCGACTTTTCTGACAGCGGTGTTCATAGCTTTCCTCTCTATGTCTTAACTTTACTCTGCCGCTTCAAGGCCGCCGAGGCGGGCCTGTACGGCTTCGATGGATTCACGTTCGATACGGGCGTAATGCTCGAATTCGTTGAGAACCTTGGCGCCAAGGTCTTCTTCAAAGCGCTTCTGGTTCGGGCTTTCCACGAATTCCTGCGTGTCGTCATCGCCCAGATTGGACTGGAATATACCGGCAGCACTGACCGGCAGGAAGTCTTCATAGGTCAGCGGGTCGAACTGAACCGCGCCAGCGGCTACAAGAAGCTCGATATCGGTGTTCGGCTTGAAGCTTGCAAGCTTTGCGGCGTCCTTGACCGAATAGGCGAAGTAGCCGAGGCCCGCTTCACGAATGCCAGCCCATGTGTCCGGGAAAGCTGCGAACGTGTCGCTCAGTGCCTTCACATAGGTGCTTGCATTGGAGCCATCCGGGGCCGGACGGGCAATGGCGCGGGTGTCGTTGAGAAGCTTGTCGTAAAGACCGCGCCCCTTTGGCGTCAGGGCAATGCCGCGCTGTTCGATTTCACCGAAGCGGGCGGTGTGCGAGCCGGGGGTCCACTGACCGTCGCTGCCGATGAAGGATACTTCTTCTTCCAGCGCCTTGAACGAGGTCTGGCGCAGGAGGATCGGGCACTTGCGGGTTGGCGGGCCTTCGACGACAGCCTTCGGATTGATGCCCCGTTCCGGCATCTGGTCCTGCACGGCGTCGATGTCGAGCGTGCGCGGTGTCAGATGGTTGATGTGCGGGCCCTTGAACGAAACAACGTCGGCAATCAGGCGGTGTGCATCATGCAGGCGATGGTAAAGCTCGGTCGAGACATTGGCGTGATCGTGCCAGCGGAAGGTTTCCAGCACTTCGGCCACGAACGCCTTGGCGTCGGCATCATTGAGGCCGCCTTCGGCTTCTGCCTTCTCGACGAGCACTACCGCGCCCGCGGTGAAGATGTTGCGCTTGGCCAGAACGTCTTCCGACTCCGCACGCAGCTTCTCGTCGGCGATGAGGTCGAGACGCAAGAGCGAGGTGAAGACGCGGAACGGATTGTGCTTCAGTGCGGCATCGTCAATCGGACGGAAAGCGGTGGAGTGAACGGGAACGCCAGCCGCGCTCAGGTCGTAATAGCCGACCGGGAACATGCCCATGACCGCGAAGACGCGGCGCATCATGGAAAGTTCAGCAGCGGTGCCGAGGCGAATAGCGCCATGACGCTCTTCGGAAATACGCTCCAGTGAGTCGGTTTCCGTCAGGCGTTCGTGCAGATGGCTGTCGTCCGCCAGAACCTTGGCGTTCACATCTGCGACGAGTTCCATCAGGGTGCCGTAGGCAGGCACTTCTTGCTTGTACATGCCGGACATCGCAGCCGAAAAGGCGGAGCGAATGGCGTCTGGCGATACGAATTTCTGCGCGTTCATGGCGTATGCTTCCGTAGAACTTGGATCGTCTTGGTAGGGGTCATATTCAGCATTGCGAAAACATGACGGGATTATGATGAAAATGTATCATATCAGCCGCTTTCCGGTTATGATTGCGCCGAAAGCAACTATGTTAATGCGAGATTGGAATGAAGCTAAGCAGGAGACTGATTCCGGACATCGCCACTTTGCAAGCCTTTGAATGTGCTGCGCGGCATGGCAGCTTCACCCAGGCGGCCAATGAACTCAATCTCACCCAGAGCGCCGTCAGCCGTCAGATCAAGGATCTGGAAAGCCAGCTCGGCGTGCTTCTGTTCGAGCGTATCCGCCAGCGCATTCTCCTGTCCGATGCGGGGCGCAAGTTTCTGCCGGAAGTCCGGCGTCTTCTCAACCAGACCGAAGATACGATGTTGCGCGCGATGGCCTCGGCGCAGTCCACATCGTCCTTCAGCGTCGCAACCCTGCCGACATTCGGCACGCGCTGGCTGATGCCGCGCATTCCCGATTTTGTCGAGAAACATCCGGGCATTGCCATCAATGTGGCGTCGCGTTCGGGCGTTTTTGATTTCGAGGAACAGCCGCACGATCTTGCCATTCACTATGGGCAGCCGGTTTGGGCGCACGCAACCTGCACTTTCCTGTGCAGCGAGGTGATTGTGCCCGTCGCAAGCCCGCGCCTGCTGGAAGCGCGCCATCCGGCCGCGCCGGAAGATCTGGAAAGCGAGCCGCTTCTGCATCTCGCGACACGTCCGAAAATGTGGGCGCAATGGTTCGAAAGCTGCGGCGTCGAAGGGCAGTCCGCTTATCGGGGGCACCGTTTCGACCAGTTTTCGATGGTGATCGGGGCGGCTCTGGCTGGTCTCGGCTTTGCGCTTCTGCCGCTTTATCTGATCGAGCAGGAGCTGCGCGATGGCGATCTGGTGCTGCTTTTCGAAAAGCCCATGCGCACGGAGAATGACTATTATCTCGTTGTGCCGGAAGGAAAACTGGAGAACCCGCTGACCCAGGTATTCTGCCAGTGGATCGCCGGGCAGGTGGGCAATACGGACTATTCGGCACTGGTTCATTCCAAACCGGAATGAATTGTTGCGCAATTAGCGCTGTCCATCCGGCTTTCGCGGCGTGAAATAGATGCAGTCGGGTGGCTAGCCCGTTTTCCAATATATGAAATGGTTGCTCTCAATGTTGAACGATCCGCGCTCTCATGGTCTTTGGGAAAAGACCGCTCCGGCTGCTCCGAAGACCACGTCGCTGCAAGGCGACCTGACGGCCGACGTGGTGATTGTGGGCGGCGGTTTCTCCGGTCTTTCCACGGCTTTGCATCTGGCGGAAAAGGGCGTGAAGGCGATCGTCCTTGAAGGTATTGAGATCGGCTTTGGCGGTTCGGGTCGCAATGTGGGTCTGGTCAACGCCGGCATGTGGGTGATGCCCGATGATCTGCCGGGTGTTCTCGGCGAAAAATACGGTGCGCGTCTGCTCGATGTTCTGGGCAATGGCCCGAAGCTGGTTTTCGAAATCATCGAGAAAAACAAGATTGCCTGCGAAGTCGAAAAGCAGGGCACGCTGCATTGCGCCGTGGGCGCGAAGGGTCTGAAGGAACTGGAAGACCGCTGTGAGCAATGGGCGCGTCGTGGCGCCAATGTGAAACTGCTCGACGCCAGGGAAACCGAAGCCAAGGTCGGCACCAAGGCCTATGCCGGTTCGTTGCTTGATCTGCGTGCGGGTACGATCCAGCCGCTGGCCTATGTGCGCGGTCTGGCCCATGCGGCAGTTGGTGCAGGCGCACAGATTTTCACGGGCAGCCCGGTGGTCGGTGCTGAAGAAAAGAACGGCAAATGGACCGTCAAGACCGCCAAGGGTTCGGTCACGGCTGACTGGGTGGTCGTTGCCACCAATGCCTACACCAATGCGCCATGGGCTGAAGTCCGCGCCGAACTGGTGCATCTGCCTTATTTCAATTTTGCAACCACGCCGCTCTCCGACAATCTGAAAAAGAGCATTCTGCCGGAACGTCAGGGCGCGTGGGACACGAAGGAAGTTCTGTCGTCCTTCCGTTTCGACCAACAGGGCCGTCTGGTGTTCGGCAGCGTCGGCGCCCTGCGCAATACAGGCGCTTCCGTGCACAAGGCCTGGGCGAAGAAGTCGCTCAAGCGCCTGTTCCCGCAGATCGGCAATGTCGAGTTCGAAGCGGAATGGTATGGCAAGATCGGCATGACCAATGACAGCCTGCCGAAGTTCCATCGTCTGGCGCGCAATGTGGTCGGCTTCTCCGGCTATAATGGTCGCGGCATCGTGCCGGGCACCGTGTTCGGCAAGATCCTGTCGCAGCTCGTTTCGGGCGAAATCCAGGAAGACGATCTGCCACTGCCGGTCAGCGATCCGAAGGCGCAGAATTTCCGTGGTGTTCGCGAAGCTTACTACGAAGCAGGCGCGCAGATCGCCCATGTCGCAGAAATGGTAATTTGATTTTTCTGCACCCCTGCGGCTTGTCATAAAACCGCAGCGCAAATCCTCTATTGCGATGCGCATCGTCTCCAGATTGGAGAGATGCGGATCGCTGATGGCCATGAACATTCAATGCCTTAAAAGCCTTCCGATGGACGTGATTCCGCCGGAAGGCTTTTTTGCTTTCCGACTTTACGGCGCAGGATGTTTGACAGGTGCAGCATGAATAGAAATGATCGTGCCTATCGCCATAACAGTATCTGCGCGCTATCAGTTCGCACGCGGCAGGGCTGCGCTGGCATTGCCGGCCATGCTGGCGAGCATTACACCGAAATTCGAGGAGCAAACCCCATGAACAAGATGCTGAAGCGGGCCGTTGCCGTACCTGCGCTTCTTGCTCTATCCATCGCTGTGGCACAGGCCGACACGCTGACGCTTTATACCTCGCAGCCTGAAGCGGATGCGACCAAAACCGTCGAGGCTTTCCGCAAGGCCAATCCGGAAACGGAAGTGCAGATTTTCCGCTCCGGCACAAGCGAACTCCTCACCAAGCTTGCCGCTGAATTTTCCGCCGGTGCGCCGCAGCCAGACGTGCTGCTGATCGCCGATGCGGTGACCATGGAAGGCCTGAAGAAGGACAAGCGTCTGCTCGCCTATCCGGAAGCCAAGGTCAATGGTTTTGCAGCCGACGCCTATGACGCCGACAAGACCTATTTCGGCTCCAAGCTGATCACCACCGGCATTGCCTATAATACCGGCGCATCGCAGAAGCCGGAACATTGGGCTGATCTCGCCAAGGCCGATTATAAGGGCCAGGTCGTCATGCCGAGCCCGCTTTATTCGGGCGCGGCGGCTTACCTGCTGAGCGGTTTTGCACTCAACAAGGATCTGGGCTGGGATTACTTCAAGAATCTCAAGGCCAATGAACTGGCAAGCGTGAAGGGCAACGGCGCTGTGCTGAAGTCTGTTGCCAGCGGTGAAAAGCCTTACGGCATCCTCGTCGACTTCATGGCGCTCAACGCCAAGGCCAAGGGCTCGCCGGTCGAGTTCGTGTTCCCGTCGGAAGGCGTGCCTGCCGTGACCGAGCCGGTCGCCATCATGGCCACTGCCAAGAATGTCGATGGCGCCAAGAAGTTCGTTGACTTCATCCTCTCCGACGACGGCCAGAAGCTGGCGCTGGATCAGGGCTATCTGCCTGCCAAGGAAGGCGTTGGCCGTCCTGCCTGGCTGCCGGAAGGCACCAAGATCAACATCATGTCTATCGACACCCAGAAGGTTCTCGATCAGACTGATGCCGACAAGAAGCAGTTCTCCGAGCTGTTTGGCGGATAAGGCATTTCGATGCGTATCATGAAAGACCTTCAGGGCCGCGATGCGGCCCTGATTGTTGGCGTAACACTGATCGTGGCGGTTCTGTCGCTTCTCCCGATGGGCCGACTGCTGGTGGAGCTTGTTGCGCCGCAGGGGCAGTTTTCAACATCGGTTCTGGTTGAGACGCTGGGCAGCCAGTCGACATGGGTTGCGACGTGGCATTCCCTGCAAATCGGCATTGGCGGCACGTTGCTGGCACTTGCCTTCGGCATTGCCGCGGCGCTGCTGGTGGGCCTCACCAATATGCGCGGCCGCAATGTCTTCGTGCTTTTCTATGTAACGCCGCTGTTGATCGCACCGCAGGTGACGGCGCTGGCCTGGCTCCAGCTGTTCGGGCCGTCGAGCCAGTTTCTGAAACTCCTGGGCATGGCTCCGCCGCTTGGCAGCCGCAATCCGCTCTATTCCGTCTGGGGCATTATCTTTCTGCTCGGCGTGCAATATGGGCCGCTGGTTTTCCTCATCGTGCGGGCAGGCTTGCGCAAACTGCCGCGTGAACTGGTCGAGGCCGGTTTGAGCGCAGGTGCGAGCAAATGGACCGTGCTGCGCACCATCATATTGCCGTTGATGACACCATCGATCATCGGTGCTGCCGCTCTGGCCTTTGTCTCCTGTGTCGGCAATTTCGGTATTCCGGCTTTTCTCGGTATTCCATCGAATTATCTCGTCCTGCCAACGCTGATTTATCAACGTCTTGCCGGTGGCGGGCCATCGGTCCTGTCGAGCGTTGCCGTATTATCGGTGCTGATCGGGCTGATCGCTATGGCGGGTATCGCAGCGCAGGATTATGCATCGCGCAGACGCGATTTCCGCATCGTCTCCACATCCTTGCCCGCTGCCCCTTTCGCGCTCGGCCCCTGGCGTCTTCTGGCGGAAGTTGTGGCATGGCTGATGATTGTCGTTGTACTCGCGCTGCCATTGATCGGGTTGACGCTGTCGGCGCTGGTCCCGGCCTATGGCGTGCCGCTGACTTTCGCGACTGCGACATTTGAAAATTTCCGCTTCGTGCTCATGGAACATGGTGGAGCGGCGCGGGCCTTCGGCAACAGCATCCTGCTGTCGCTGATCGCAGCACTTTTTGCCGTTCTGATCGCCGTGCCGCTCGCCTATATGCTGGCTTGGCGCAAACGGCGCTGGACCCCGGTGCTCAATTTTGCCGCCGAGCTGCCCTATGCGCTTCCCGGCGTCGTGCTGGCCATTGCCTGTCTGCTGCTGTTCCTGAAACCGCTGCCTGTGATCGGCGTCAGCCTGTACAATACGCTCTGGATCATCCTGTTCGCCTATCTCGCGCGCTTCTTCGTGCTGGCGCTGCGGCCAACGGTTGCCGGTCTGCACCAGATTGATCGCGCGATGGAGGAGGCGGCACGCGTTGCAGGTGCGGGGCTTTTCTATCGGCTGCGCACGATTATATTTCCTCTTGTCGCACCGGCGACGCTTGCAGGCGGCGTGCTCATCTTCATGACCGCGTTTTGCGAACTGACGGTTTCGGCGCTTCTCTGGGCGTCGGGATCGGAAACGCTGGGTGTGGTGATGTTTTCTTTCGAACAGGCGGGTGATTCCGCCTATGCGGCTGCTCTATCCATTGTGGCCGTTGCGGTGACATTCATGCTGATGCTTGCAACAAATCTGTTTGCGCGGCGTCTTCCAAACGGAGTCCTGCCATGGCGCGACTGAAGATCGACCAGGTATCCAAGACGTTCAACGGGTTTCAGGCTCTGTCCGGCGTGACGCTGGATGTAAATGACGGCGAGTTCGTTGCCATTCTCGGACCTTCCGGCTGCGGCAAAACCACGTTGTTACGTATGATTGCGGGCTTCGAGGAAGTCGATGGCGGTGAAATCAACATCGGCGACAGCTGCGTCTCCCATGCAGGCGGCAATGTGCCGCCAGAAAAGCGGCAGGTCGGCATCGTCTTCCAGAATTATGCGCTCTGGCCGCATATGACCGTGGCGGAAAATGTTGGCTACAGTCTGCGCGTTGCCAAGGTCGCCAGGGCCGAGCGGGAGCGCCGGGTGAGGCAAGCGCTTGCGCTGGTCGATCTCGACGGTTTCGGTGATCGTCGTCCCGCCAACCTCTCCGGCGGACAACGCCAGCGCGTGGCGCTCGCCCGCTGTCTGGTGGCGGCGCCCTCGCTGGTGCTGTTCGATGAGCCGCTGGCCAATCTCGACGTGCATCTGCGCGCCTCGATGGAAGACGAGTTCGCCGCTTTCCACAAGCGCACCGGTACGACGATCATCTACATCACCCATGATCAGGCGGAAGCCATGGCGCTTGCCGACCGCATCGCTGTGCTGGATCACGGCAAGCTTCAGCAGTTCGATACGCCGCGAAAGCTCTATGAAGAACCTGCCAGTGAAATGGTGGCCTCCTTCATCGCCCATGGCATGGTTCTGCCTGCTGAAGTGGTGTCTTTTGCGCAAGCGGGCCATTGCGAAGCGCTGGTGCTGGGCAGCCGCACGCAGGTGCGGTGTTCGGGCATTGAAATGCCGCGCGCCAATGCACAGCTCTGCGTGCGGGCTGCCGATCTGAAACTCACCGAAACCGGTGGAATTCCGGTTCGCGTGAAGCGTTCTGTTTATCGCGGCGGTGGTTCGCGCATTGAGGCCGAAGTCATAACCAAGCCGGAAATTGCCCTTCATTTCGAAGTACGCGATCCGGTTCGGCTGGAAGAGGGCGACGAGGTTCGTATCGCGATCTGCGGCGGCTGGATCATCCCGACCGAAGATATGCCGGTGAGAAAAGCTTCAACCGGCTTTCCAATCGGCAATAAAATCTGACACTAATCAAAACATGTAAGTCTTCTTGTGAGAAGCGAGGTTGCCATATAAGCTCAGGCTAATATTTTTGCTGGAGGGGAGATGGCGGCAGCCCGTTTTTCCAATATTGATGGCTTGCGTGCGATAGCCGCAACATCAGTTGTGTTTCATCACTTCTTCGCCGATATACTGCATCACGCGACCTATAAGGACACGCCGTTATTCGGCATATTGATGTCCTTGGTCACAAGCTTCGACTTTGGCCGTTTCGGCGTGGTTCTGTTCTTTCTGATCAGCGGTTTTGTGGTGCCATTCAGTATCCGAAGCGGCAATAAGGGCGAGCATCCGATCCGGCGTTTTGCCATAGGGCGCTTCTTCCGCCTCTATCCGGCTTTCTGGCTGTCACTGGCTTGCATGTGGGCTTATTTGACGTTCACGGGCGACAGTCCGGAACTGAAAACGCTGGCCGCCAATGTGACCATGGCGGCAAATATGTTCGGCCAGCCCTGGCTGTCGGGCGTTTATTGGACGCTCTTTATCGAGCTTGCCTTCTATATCCTGATCGCGCTGGCTTTCATGGCGGGCATCTTGCGCCAGCCATTGATGATCTTCGCTGCCGGGTTATTGCTGGCGGCTTCCACCGGCGTGCCGTTCATGCTGCGCTCGTTCGGCATCAACTTGCCGGTGATCTATATCGGGCTGCATTTGTCGTTTCTGTTTTGCGGCCTGCTCTTGCGTCTCGCCGTTATCGAAAAAGCGCCGCATGCGGTCTGGACTGCGCTTGTGCTGGCCATCGTGCAGATGAGCATTATCGGTTCGATTGGTGATTTCTCGCTGGCCCGGAACGACACATTCTTCATCGTTGGCAAGTTTCCGGTCATTGCCGCCTATATCGCGGCCTATGCGGTTTTTCTGCTGTCACTCTGGACCATGCGACCGAAATCCGAAATTTTGGCAGCGACGGGCGAGATCAGCTATTCAATCTATCTCTTTCACGTGCCGGTGTTCTGGACGATCTTTCTGTTCCTGCCGCCGACCGGCTTGTGGAGTGACCTGATAACGATGGTGCTCTGCGTGGTGGCCGCCTTTGCCGTTTCCAGCCTGACCTATCGTTTTGTCGAAAAGCCGATGATCGCCGTTGGCCGACGGTTGGCCGGGCAGGCAAAACGCCCGGTGCCGCAGGTACAAAACTAGAGCATTTCCAGCAAAAGTGCGTAGCGGTTTTGCGTAGGATAATGCGTAGAAACAAATAGATAAGCGCATCACGAAAAGTGTGAAACGGCCTTCACGTGGCTGGTGAAGGCCGTCTGGTTGTTATTTTTTCTTCATCGCTTCCAGCAGTGCCGCGCCGAACCCGCCCGTTGCGGGCTGTTCCTGCTTGCGCTGCGGCGTAAAGTTCTTGGCCGGGCGTTGGTCACGGGTGCTGGGACCACGCGGAGCCGGGGCATCGCCGCCATCTTTGCGCCCGGTGGCGTCGCCACCATCTTTGCGCATAGAAAGGCCGATGCGCTTGCGCGGCACGTCCACTTCCGTCACACGCACCTTCACCACATCGCCCGCTTTCACCACTTCATGCGGGTCTTTGACGAAACGGTCTGCGAGCTGCGAGACATGGACGAGGCCGTCCTGATGCACGCCGATATCTACAAAAGCACCGAAGGCGGCCACGTTGGTCACGGTGCCTTCCAGCATCATGCCGGGTTTCAGGTCCTTGATGTCGTCAATGCCGTCGGCAAAGGTTGCGGTCTTGAATTCCGGTCGCGGATCGCGGCCCGGCTTGTCCAGTTCGGCAATGATGTCGCGCACGGTTGGCAGGCCGAACCGTTCATCCACGAAAACCCGCGGGTCGAGGCTTTTCAGCGCCACGCTGTCGCCCATCAGCGCACGCACATCGCGACCGCATGCGGCAACGATCTTCTTCGCCACGCCATAGGCTTCCGGGTGAACCGATGAAGCGTCGAGCGGTTCGCTGCCGTTCGGAATGCGCAGGAAACCCGCGCATTGCTCGAAAGTGCGGTTGCCAAGACGTGCGACTTTGAGCAGTTCTTTGCGGTTCTTGAAGGCGCCTTCGGCATCCCGGTGGGCCACAATGGCCTCGGCGATGGATGTGCCAAGCCCCGACACGCGGGCAAGCAAGGAGGCGGATGCCGTATTGAGATCGACACCAACCGCATTCACCGCGTCTTCCACAACGGCATCGAGGGCGCGGGCAAGGCGTATCTGATCGACGTCATGCTGGTACTGGCCGACGCCGATGGATTTAGGCTCGATCTTAACGAGTTCGGCCAGCGGGTCCTGCAGGCGGCGTGCAATGGAAACCGCACCGCGCAGCGAAACGTCCAGCTGCGGGAATTCGGATGCGGCAGCTTCCGATGCCGAATAGACCGATGCACCCGCTTCTGAAACGATGACCTTCAGCGGTTTTGGCGCTGGCATGTCCGACAGCATGTCCACGACGAGACGCTCCGTCTCGCGGCTGCCGGTGCCGTTGCCAATCGCGATGAGTTCTATTCTGTGCTTGCGAACGAGGCTGGCCAGTTCAGCCTGTGTGCCGCGCACATCGTTTTTGGGCGGGAAGGGGTAGACCGTGGTGGTGTCGAGCAGTTTTCCCGTGCCGTCGACCACTGCCACCTTGACGCCGGTGCGGATGCCCGGGTCGAGACCCATCGTGGCGCGCGAACCGGCAGGTGCGGCCAGCAACAGGTCTTTCAGATTGCGGGCGAAAACATTGATCGCCTCTTCTTCGGCGCGCTCGCGCAGCTCGCGCATCAGGTCGAGCGAAAGCGAGAGCGACAACTTCACGCGCCAGGCCCAGCCTGCCACTTCCATCAGCCAGCGGTCGCCCGGCAGCGTGCCGCCAATCGCATAGGCGGCAGCGATCTTGCGCTCGACGGGTTTCACAGGTGAGGTGTCGTCGGCATCGATTTCGATGTCGAGCGACAGAAAATCCTCGTTGCGTCCACGCAGCATGGCGAGCGCGCGGTGACCGGCGACGGTGGCCCAGCGTTCGAAATGATCGAAATAATCCGAAAACTTCGCGCCCGCCTCCTGCTTGCCGTCGACAACGCGTGAACGCAGCACGGCACGGTCCTTCAGATAGTTGCGCAGATTACCAATCAGCTCGGCATTTTCCGCAAAACCTTCGGCAATGATGTCGCGCGCGCCATCGAGTGCTGCTTTTACATCGGCGACTTCGCCGGTGACATAGGACGCGGCTATCTCGGCAGGCACAAGGCGACGGTCGGTGAGGATCGCCTCGGCCAGAGGCCCAAGGCCGCGCTCGCGGGCGATTTCCGCACGGGTGCGGCGCTTCGGCTTATAGGGCAGATAGAGATCTTCCAGCTCGGCTTTGGTCTGGACATTGGCGATCTTCAATTCCAGTTCGGGCGTCAGCTTTTCCTGACTACGGATCGATTCCAGAATGGATGTGCGGCGGGCTTCAAGCTCACGCAGATAGGCAAGGCGTTCGGAGAGCTGACGCAGTTGCGTATCGTCGAGCCCGCCGGTGACTTCCTTGCGGTAGCGCGCGACGAAGGGCACGGTCGAGCCTTCGTCCAGCAGACCGATAGCGGCGAGTGCCTGCTCTGGCTTTGCGTTGATTTCCGCCGCGATAATTCCGGCAATGCGCTTGCTGTCGTCCGCCATCTTCATTCCAATCTCAAATATTTGCAGCGAACATAGTCGGATGTCCGTTCGGCGCAATCAAGGCGGTATCGATGTTCCACAGGAAAGGCGGCAGTTTGGCCGTTCACGCCGATGTGAACACCTCGCCCCTTTTTAAATCGGGTTTCAGCGATATCTATATCGTGAAATGACGATATGCATTAGATCAGCGAGGTGATTGCAATGTCGGACGTTCAATCCACAGTCTCGGCGATACCCTTGGATGAGATATTCAAGGCACTTAGCAATCCGGTGCGTCTCGAAATTTTGAGCTGGCTCAAAGAGCCGGGGAAACATTTCTCCGCTCAGCACATGTCTTTGGAGATGGGCGTGTGCGCGGGCCAGTTCGAACGGTGTGGTCTGTCTCAATCCACCGTTTCAGCCCATTTGTCCGTACTGACAAAAGCGGGGCTGATAACGCCCCATCGTGTCGGCCAATGGACGTTCTACAAACGCGACGAAGAGGCAGTTGCCGCCTTCATCGCGTCGCTATCCGGTCTTTGACCAGTTCTTCCCGTTTGACCAACCTTTCCAATTTGCCCAACTTTTCCAACTTGAAGGAAATGCACTATGGCCACCTTGTTCGATCCTGTCACCGTCGGTGATCTGAAGCTTGCCAACCGCGTTGTGATGGCGCCGCTGACGCGCAATCGCTCGCCGCGTGCCGTGCCGAATGATCTCAATGTCACCTATTACGAGCAGCGCGCCAGTGCTGGCCTCATCATCACCGAGGCAACGCCGATCAGTCATCAGGGACAGGGCTATGCCGATGTTCCGGGTCTTTATTCGGCCGAGCAGCTCGCTGGCTGGAAGCGGGTGACCGATGCCGTTCACACCGCCGGTGGCAAGATCGTTGTGCAGATGTGGCATGTGGGCCGTATTTCCCACAACACCTTGCAGCCGAATGGCGGCAAGCCGGTCGCACCTTCGGCGATCATTGCCAAGTCGAAGACCTATCTGGTTCATCCTGATGGCACGGGCGAATTCGCACCGACCTCCGAGCCGCGCGCGCTGGAAAAGAGCGAGATTGCAGAAATCGTCGCCACCTATGCCAAGGCTGCCAAGGATGCGATTGACGTTGCCGGCTTCGACGGTGTCGAAATCCATGCGGCCAACGGCTATCTGATCGACCAGTTCCTGCGTTCGGGCAGCAATCAGCGCACAGACGAATATGGCGGCTCGATTGAAAACCGCGCGCGCTTCCTGTTCGAAGTGGTTGATGCGATCACCAAGACGGTCGATGCAGGCAAGGTCGGTATCCGTCTTTCGCCGGTCACGCCCGCCAATGACGCATCGGATTCCGATCCGCAGCCATTGTTCGATTATGTCATCGACAAGCTTGCCGCTTATGGTCTCGCCTATGTTCATATTATCGAAGGCGCAACCGGCGGTCCGCGTGACTTCCAGCAGGGCCCGCAGCCTTTCGACTATGCTCACCTGAAGCAGGTCTATCGCGACGCTGGCGGCGATGCCGCCTGGATGGTCAATAATGGCTATGATCGCGAGCTGGCCGAGGAAGAAATTGCAAGCGGTCGCGCCGATCTGGTGGCATTCGGCAAGCCGTTCATTTCCAATCCGGACCTCGTGCGCCGTCTGAAGGAAAATGCGCCGCTCAACGAGCTGGACCAGCAGCATATGTATGGCGGTGGCGCCAAGGGCTATACGGATTATCCGGCGCTCGCCTGATATTGAAAACAAAAAAGCCCGGTCGCGCGACCGGGCTTTTTCTTTGCGATACTTGAATAGTCAGAGCCTGGCGCGGGTCGAACGCGGCGTGGCCAGCAGAAGATTGGTTTCGCTGGCCTTGATGCCGGGCACAAGGCGGATACGACGCAGCACGGCGTCGAAGTCGGTGAGGGTGGCCGCGCCCAGCTCAACCACCAGATCGAAACGACCATTGGTGGTGTGGACGGCGGAAATTTCCGAGAAACCGCCAAGCGCCTTGACCACACGGTCGGCGACATGGCCCTCGATTTCGATCATCATGATGCCGCGCACCGGCAGGTCGACAGCGTCCGAGCGCAGAATGACCGTATAGCCCAGAATATCGCCTGAACGTTCCAGTCGCTCCATGCGCGCACGTATCGTTGCGCGGGAAACGCCAAGGTCTATCGCAATGTCGGATATGCTGCGGCGGCCATTATGGCGCAAAAGCGTAATAAGCTTTTCATCCAGATCGTCCATAGTTTCTCCAATTTGAAAAGCCAATCCGACATTCTGATAAACCAAACCGATAAAATTGCCAATCCGGTTGGTTCACATCGCCAAATAAAAATGATGAATCTTGGAGCAATAATCAGAAGGAACCTTGTTTAATGCATTGCAAGATTTTGGGACTACCCGTTCAGGAAGGCACTGGCCGCGCAGGCTGCAATATGGGTCCCGATTCCTACCGTGCCGCCGGTATTGCGGATGCCATCCGCGAGCTTGGTCACGGTTTTACGGATCTCGGCAATCTGGTTCCCAGCCCCGCACAGGCTGCAAAGGCCCCGCAGGAACATCCAAACCACGCGATCAAGGCGCTGCCAAGCGCAGTTGCATGGATTGAGGCGATCAGCGACGCGGCTTTCCGCGAGAGCGAAGAGGGCTTCCCGATTTTCCTCGGCGGCGACCATCTTCTGGCTGCCGGAACGGTTCCGGGCATTGCGCGCCGCGCTGTCGCAAAGGGCCGCAAGCAGTTCGTGCTCTGGCTCGATGCGCATACGGATTTCCACACGCTGGAAACCACAACCAGCGGCAATCTGCATGGCACGCCGGTTGCCTATTATACCGGGCAGAAGGGCTTCGAAGGCTATTTCCCAAAGCTGGAAGCCGCTATCGATCCGCACAATGTCTGCATGCTCGGTATCCGCAGCGTCGATCCGGCTGAACGTCTGGCCATCCAGAAAACCAAGGTTTCGGTTTTCGACATGCGCATGATTGACGAGCACGGCGTGGCCGCCCTGTTGCGCCGTTTCCTCGACCGCGTGAAAGCGGAAGACGGCCTTCTGCATGTCAGCCTCGATGTCGATTTCCTTGACCCGTCGGTTGCACCAGCTGTCGGCACCACGGTTCCGGGTGGCGCGACCTTCCGCGAGGCGCATCTCATCATGGAAATGCTGCATGACAGCGCCCTGGTTACGAGCCTCGATCTGGTCGAGCTGAACCCGTTCCTTGATGAACGCGGCCGCACTGCCACCGTCATGGTCGACCTGATGGCGAGCCTTCTGGGCCGCAGCGTCATGGATCGTCCGACGATCAGCTACTAAGGCGTGTCACCTGCCTGCTTGGGCCGTTATGCGGCCCGACGCAACAGAATGACGCTCCGATCATTGTATCAATACGCAATGCGTTCCGAAGGTCGTGTCAGTCTTTCGGAGCGTGTTTAAGGAGAATTTGAATGACCCAGCCGAACCTCAACATCGTCCCCTTCGTCAGTGTCGACAACATGATGAAGCTGGTGCTTTCCATCGGCGTCGAGACTTTCCTGAAGGAACTCGCAGATTACGTGGAAGAGGATTTCCGTCGCTGGGAAAATTTCGACAAGACCCCGCGTGTTGCGTCCCACTCCCGCGAAGGCGTGATCGAGCTGATGCCGACGAGCGACGGTACGCTCTATGGCTTCAAATATGTCAACGGCCACCCGAAGAATACGCGTGAAGGTCTTCAAACCGTCACGGCTTTTGGCGTTCTGGCTGATGTCGGCAGCGGCTATCCGATGCTCCTGACCGAAATGACGATCCTGACGGCGCTGCGCACGGCTGCCACTTCTGCGGTTGCCGCCAAATATCTTGCGCCGAAGAATGCCCGCACCATGGCGATTATCGGCAATGGCGCGCAGAGCGAATTCCAGGCCATGGCGTTCAAGGCGCTGCTCGGCGTGAACAAGCTCCGCCTATACGATCTCGACCCGGAAGCGACCGCAAAATGCATGCGCAACCTTGCCCATGCAGGCTTTGACATCGTCGCCTGCAAGTCGGTTGAGGAAGTGGTCGAGGGTGCCGACATCATCACGACCGTAACGGCTGATAAGGCCAATGCCACCATCCTGACCGACAATACGGTTGGCGCGGGCGTGCATATCAATGCCGTTGGTGGCGATTGCCCGGGCAAGACCGAATTGCACGGGGACATTCTGCGCCGTTCCGACATTTTCGTCGAATATCCGCCGCAGACCCGGATTGAAGGTGAAATCCAGCAGCTGCCGGAAGACTATCCGGTCAACGAGCTGTGGGAAGTCATCGCTGGCAAGGCGGAAGGCCGCAAGGACGCGCGCCAGATCACGCTGTTCGATTCCGTTGGCTTTGCCACGGAAGATTTCTCGGCGCTGCGTTATGTGCGCGACAAGCTGAAGGATACGGGCCTTTACGAGCAGCTCGACCTGCTGGCCGATCCGGATGAGCCGCGCGATCTGTTCGGCATGCTGTTGCGTCACGAAAAGCAGCTGGAAGCAGATAAGTCGAAGCCTGCCGCCTGAGTGTCTGATCCAAAAGCCGCCATGCCGGTCTGCAAATGGCAATTTCTGCGCTTCCGGTGCTCGCGTACCTTTAAGTACGGCTCAAGCTCCGGTTCTCGAAATCACCATTTTCGCTATGGCCTGTCGCTTTTTGATTCAGACACTATAGCGCGCGGCGAGCATGACGCGGGGCGGCGATACGCCCCGCTTGCGTTGCAATGGCCATTTCGAAACTGTCGGCAATGCGCCTTGCGCGGTCGATGAAAATGATCGCCGCTTCCGCAGGATAGATATCGCGTGCGGTTTGCTCGAATAGCGCAAGCCAGCGGTCAAAATGCTCATTCTTCAAATTGAGTTTGAGATGCGGCGGCATAGGCCGCCCGTCATATCCGCCGGTCTTGAGAATGACCGACGACCAGAATTGCGCAATCTGCGCAATATGATGATCCCAGTCATGCACGGCCTCCGCAAAAATCGGCCCGAGCAGCTCATCCTCCCGCGCCCGGCCATAGAATGTGGCCACCAGTTCCTGAATGGAAGCGGGGTCTATCGATGGGTGCGGCTGGTTGATGAGAAGGGTCATGGCAAGGCTTTCGGGGTTGTTCCAGCCCGGATATAGGCGCTCGCCCTCCGCTTATCCAGCGCAGCTTTGCCGCATCCTGGCTCTATTCCTCCGAGCGGCTCTTATTTTCACGGTCGCGTTCATAGCGCTTCTTGAGCGGAAAGGGCGGCAACCAGCTCTCGCGGCGGATCGTCCAAAGCTCGTAGGTCGGCACGAATTGATCGGGGGCGTCCAGTGAGCCCAGATTGACCTCGATCTCATCGCCAGAACGGCCAAAGACTGTGGAACCGCAGCGCGGGCAGAAATGCCGTCCGGCATAGTCGCGCGTTTCGCCGCTAACCGTGACTGCATTCTCAGGAAATATAGCCGAGGCGTGAAAGAGCGCCCCGTGATGCTTGCGGCAGTCGAGACAGTGGCAGAGGCCCACCCGATAGGGACGCCCCGTGGTCACAAACCGGACATTGCCGCACAGGCAGCCACCCATTGATTGTTCCATATGCCTCCTCCTCAATTCAGCGATGAAGCCTTCTATAATGAGGGGCTCCAACCGTAATGCAACCGGCGCAATGACTGCCGAAATATTGCATCGCTAACAGTGTGTATTGGATTCGAATCTGGTTCTGTCACCACGGCTGAGCAGAACTGGAGGGCTGATATTGGCCCCCGAGGGAATTTTTTCCGCAACAATCTGTATTGATTGCTTATGGTAAATTTCTGATAGCACCGTTATTTATTGAAAGAAATCAATAAGTTTCAGATCGTTAAATATAATCATCTAATATTTGTGTATCTGTTATAAACATCTGGCTTGATCTACTCAAAATTTAAGTATTGCCCCAATAATAAATTGGCTTCTTAATGCCCGGGGCTTTTATGCAATGAACTGAGGGGTTTCGATGCATTTAGGTGTTCGCGGATTGACGGCCGCCCTATTGCTTTCCACGACGGCGCTTTTCACAGTCGGCGCTGTGCTTCTGCAATCTGGTAATGCTCAGGCTGCGTGTGTGTTTTCACCGACAGCTGGTGACGATGTTTTCATCTGTGATAGCGGCACGTCCGCAGCAGGTCTGACTGATACGAGCGGTAACAACACGCTCCTGCTGCCTGAAGGCGGCAGCGGCACGGTCAATGGCAATGTGACCTTCGGAGCGGGGACAGATCGCATCGAGGTGCATTCGGGGTCGATTGTCGGCAATGTCGATCAGGGAAGCGGCGCAGATGCGTTCGTCATTTCCGGCGGCACGGTGACGGGCAATGTCCAGCAGGGCGCGGGCGTCGATGATTTCCAGATGACCGGCGGCCAGATCGGCTCGCTCAATCAGGGTGACGCTCGCGATACGTTTTTCATGTCGGGCGGACGGATTGTCGGTGCCTTCGAAGATGGCGATTATGCCGTCATGACCGGCGGTCAGATCGGTCGCGTCGATATGAAGCTCGACAAGAACTACTTCAATATGTCGGGCGGTATCATCGACCGTAATCTGGTGACGGGCTTTGACACTGATACGATCATCATTTCCAACGGCAGCATTGGCGGCAATATCAGCGTCAGCGGTGGCGCGGACAGCGTGACAATCACAGGCGGCACGATCGGCGGCAACGTTCTCATGAGCGTCGGCAACGATCAGTTCACCTGGAACGGTGGCGGCGTCGTGAATGGCTTTGTTGATCTCGGCGGGGACGACGACGTTGCAGTACTCGCCAATCTGACCGATGCCAATATAGGCGCAACATCGCGGATCACCGGCGGTGTGGGGATCGACAGTCTGACATTCGACAATGTTGTGGCAGGTGCGGTCAGCCGCTTCGACAGTTGGGAAACCGTCAATCTCACCAACAATACCAGCCTGACTTTCGATACGGCGTTTACGCTGGGTGACGCCGGAACTGGCACGGGCACGCTCAATATCGACGCGACGAGCACCATTCTGGGCGGCTCTGCACAGTCAAGCATCGTGCCTTTCACAGCGGGACAACTGGCCAATGTGGTCAATGCGGGCCGCATCGACTTGACAAATGGCGGCTCCAGCACGACCGACAGTTTGACGATCACAGGCAACTATACCGGACAGAACGGACTGTTGCTCATCGATACGGTATTGGCGGGCGATGGTTCGCCATCGGACAGACTGGTGATTGATAGCGGTGCCGCTTCCGGCAACACCACAATCGAGGTGAACAATGTCGGTGGCGCTGGCGCCAGAACCGCTGCCGACGGCATCATGGTGGTGCAGGCGCTCAACGGTGCGACCACGACTGCCGGCGCTTTTGCGCTGAACGAGCCTCTCGCGGCGGGCGCCTACCAATATTACCTGTTCAAGGGCGGTGTCTCCGCCGACACGACTGAAAACTGGTATCTGCGCTCGACAATCGTACAGGGAATTACGCCGACCGCACCTGTCGTGCCAACTCCGGTGCCGCTCCCGGCTCCGGGTGTTGCGCCGCCTTCGGCTGACGCGACGCCTGTTGAAGGCGATGTCGTCACGCTTTATCGCGAAGAGGTGCCGGTCTATTCCGCGCTGCCACCGGTTGCGCATCATCTCGCGTTGACCACGCTCGGCACATTTCATGAGCGCCGGGGCGAACAGGACCTGCTCAAAAGTGGCGGCTATTTGCCGTCAAGCTGGATGCGGGTGTTCGGTCAGGACGTGGACATGAAGTGGAAGGGAACGGTTGGGCCTGCCGTCGATGGCAGCCTTCTCGGCCTTCAGGTCGGCCAGGATCTGTTCGGTTATGAATCGGCCAGCGGCCATTTCGACCGCTTCGGCGTCTTCTTCGGTTATGCGCGCGCCACGGGCGACATTACCGGTCAGGCGCTTGGTTGGAACGATCTTGCAGTTGGCGATCTGGACGTTTCGGGCGCCAGCTTCGGCGGCTACTGGACCCATATTAGCCCGCAAGGCTGGTATCTTGATGCCGTGTTGATGGGGACATGGTTCGACGGCAGCGCCAGTTCCAACGCGCAGCAAAGCATTGATGTCGGCGGTCATGGCGTGACGGCCTCGCTGGAAGGCGGCTATCCGGTAGCGCTGGGCGGAAACTGGACGCTGGAGCCACAGGCGCAACTGATCTGGCAGCATCTGTCGCTCGATGATCAGGCAGACAGCTATTCCAGCGTGACGTTTGATTCCGACAACGCCTGGACCGGTCGCATCGGCATGCGCTTGCAGGGCACGCAAGACACGTCGTTCGGCAAGCTGCGCCCCTATCTGAAGGCCAATCTCTGGCAGAATTTTTCATCGGATCAGGTCGTCATCTTTGGCACCGATCCTATCACCACGAATTTGAAGGGCACCTCGCTGGAAGTGGGCGGCGGGGTAACGATCGATGTAACGGAAAAGGCCAGTCTTTTTGCGACGGCCGATTACACAACCAATCTTGGAGGAGAGCGAACCCGTATCTGGGAAGGCAATATCGGACTGAATGTAAAGTGGTAATTTTAATGGCGGCTGACGGCGTCGCCATATTCATTTCAGGTGAGGGAACACGATAATGGGCAGACGCGCATATGATAAACTTGCGAAGATTTGTGCATCTCTGAATACGTCCGAACAGGAACTGGCTTACGCGCTCGGCATATCGCGCATCGCACTCAAATCAATCGAACGACCCGACGCCCCCCTCTATCTGCGTCTGGCGCTTGCAGCACTGCTGTCGGACATGGACCCCGATGAAGTGCTGAATGCTACTCATTCATCCCCCACGATCGACGTACCGCTGCACATCTTGTCAACGCGGTAGAACTCAAAGGTTGAAGACCAAAGGGTGTTGTCATGACAAAAACTGTCGCCCTGCTTTTCTTGTTTGGCCTCTTAGCTTACCCCCAACTGGCGGAGGCGGCCTGTTCACAGGCGGCTAGTGCTTCCGAGCTTATGGCGCAAAGACAGCTTACTGCGTTGCGCGGCATGGAGCGGGCGCGCGGCTGCAAAGGCGATAGCGGCGGTGGGCTGTTCAATGCCTGTCGCGATTTGTCGGTGCGCATCGCAGAGGTGCAGCGGCAGATTTCGGCGGGGCTCGCGTCGCGGGCCTGTTCCAACGCATCGTCTGCAACACAGAGCGCGCGCGTGGACCGGCCAAAGGCAGCGAATGTCACGGCCAAGGCCGACGACAAATCGACGCCGTCCTGGGGTGGCAAGGGCGCGCTGACCTATTGCGTGCGGCTTTCCGATGGCTACCTGTTCCCGGCACCGCATTCGCAATTCGACAAAGCGGAGAGCACCCCGGAAACGCTGGCTCAATGCCGGTTCATTTGCCAGAATCAAAATGTCGATCTTTATGTTCTGAGCGACCCGAATGGCGAAACGGCGGATATGATTTCCGCTACCAGCGGCAAGTCCTATGCCGACCTGCCCACCGCGTACAATTATCATGATAGCGGAAACTTCCAGAAGTGCGACTGGGCGGGCTATGTCGCCAAGGTGAGCGAGCTGCGTGCCAGCAATCGATCCGCCAAAGCTATGCGCAATGTGGTCATGCCGATGCCGGATAATCGCCCCGCGCGCAATGCCGATACAGTTGATACGGTCGCCACGGCGGCCTTTGCGCCGCTGACGGACCGAACGGTTCGCGTTGTTGGACCGGCTTTCATTTTCGACGAGAGTTTGAAGAATTAGCCCATAGTAACGGATGAGCGAGCACAAGTTTCGGAGAACAGCTGCTTCCAGATCGGACGGATATGTCCGTTATATGTGATGCACTCGGGGTAAAGGCCGCTTTGGACACGGCTTTGTCCGACAGTTTCCCAATGTGGCGAATAGTCATTCTGCCAATCAAAATCCTGCGAAATAAGTGTTTCCCAATCGAAGGCTGTCGGGTCACACGCCAAAATTCTCTGCGCTTCTTCTGCCAAAGGCGTGTATTTTTCGACTGCGGCGATCTTTCTGCTTCGCGCGGCTGAATTCAGCTGAAGCACGACTTCCGTTTTTCCCGCAACATTTGTAGTTGCCGCAGAACAAAGATGACGCGCCGGAATGGCCGATGCGACAAGACGATGCTGAACCATTTTACCGAACGCCCAGGCCATATCGTGCATTGGATTGTAGCCATCCAATGCATCAGAAATAATCTGTACAGGCCGGTCCAGAGGAATGTCATCGAGAATTGCATTGAGCATTGTTGTGAAAAATGCGCTTTGACCACCTAGTATCGCGCTGTACCACGCTTTGTCCGTTATTGTGCCGAAGACAGCACCGGGCAACCCGCCTGCGTTTTCAATAACAGCTCTGGAATAGTGGGTTCTGGATGATAGCTTGCCGCCTGATCCATCCGTCAATAAATATACCGTCGGCCGGTGAAGCTCTAACCAATGGTGAATTCTAAGTTCGTGGCCCGGATGTGCCAGAATCAGGATGTTCAGTGTTGGTTGGGGCATGTGGCCTCTGCGTCATATATAAGCTAATCCTTCGCATACTAACTATAAATTGCAAGGGCTTTTGAAGTGCGCGTTCTCATCACAAATCTGTTCATGTTCTCGAATTCGGGCACGGAAACTGTGTCTGCCTTGTTAGCAGACGGTTTGCGCCAGGCGGGACACGAAGTGGTGGTCTTTGCGCCCACGCTGGGCGGTCTGGCGCAAGGAATGCGCGCGAGGGGGCATAAAGTCCATGATCGTATTGACCAAATCACTGAGAAGCCTGATGTTATTCATGCCCATCATTTGACGCCGACGCTGATCGCCATGGCGCGATTTCCCGATGTGCCTGTCGTGTTTACGTGCCACAGCTCTTTTTTTGAGGTTGAGGCGCCGATGCTTCATCCGCAAATTCGTCAATGGGTGGCGGTTGATGAGGCGTGCCGGGCGAAAAGTCTATCGCGCGGCGTTCCATCGGATCGCTTGAGCATCATTCACAACGCGGTGGATTTAAAGCGCTTCAAGCCGCGACAGCCTCTCCCGACAAAGCCCGTGCGGGGTCTGTTACTCACCAAAAACCGCGAACATCAGCAGGCGGTGCGAGAAGCCTGCGCGATTATGAATGTCACGCTGGACGAGATGGGCCCCGCGACTGGTAAGATCTCTGGTGAAATCGAAAAAGATCTCGTGAATTACGACATCGTTTTTGCAACCGCGAGAATGGCAATCGAAGCGGCGGCAGTGGGTTGTAGCGTGATCGTCTGTGACGCCCGGGGCTTTGCAGGTCGTCTTTCGACCGCGAATATCGAGCGATGGCGGGATTGGAATTTGGGCGTTGGGCTCTTGTCCCAGCCGACGACGATTGAAAATGTGACACAAGCCATATCCGAATATGATGCGGATGATGCACACGGGGTGATGCTTTATATGCGATCAGTCGCCGGGCTTGATGCTTATATCGACGACTATGTGCGGATTTATCAGAAAGCCGTTGAAGACCATGCGCCGCTTAATACGGCAGAATGCCATCTGGCATCGGCGCATTGGATCGAAGAACTGGTCGTGACCAGCGAGAAAAGAAAATGGCATGCGATTGCCACTGAGCTGGGCCAGCATCAAGAGAACAATTATCAAGATGTTTTTCTGGCACGCCTTGGTGATGTTGAAGCAGGCTTAAGAGATGTTCGAAAGGATGCCCAGGAAAGCTCTGTTTCCGTTGGAAACCGGCTTGATGCAACGAATGATCTGCTTGCTTCTATAAATGGATCGACGGCTGCAGTCGGACGGTTCACAGATCAGGCTAGAAATTTCTACCAAGCGCTCATCCCCACATCTGTCCGCAAAGTGCTTTACAGATGGCGGCAGCAGTAATGCGTGACCAGATATTCGATTCAATCGGCTGGAAGGAGACGATGGTAGCGGAGGAGGGATTCGAACCCCCGACACAAGGATTATGATTCCTCTGCTCTAACCTACTGAGCTACTCCGCCACGCGTCGCTTTGCAGAACTTTTTATCGTCACCGTTTCCGGTGGGACAAAGCATTGTTCCTGCAAGGAATGGCGGCGGTATATGTGGGGAATGAAAACCTGTCAAGCACTCTTCGCACAGGTTTCGTCTTGTTTTCCATCATTTGCACCGATAAGGAACTGTGCATAAGCAAAGGCATAGTTTCATGGCACCTCGTATTGCGGTTTTGGGTTGCGGCTATTGGGGCGGCAACCACATTCGTACCCTGAAGAGCCTCGGCGCCCTTCAGGCAGTCTCCGACGCCAATCCGGCAAATGCCGAACGATTCGCTTCCGAATTCGGCGTTCCCAATGTTCCGGTCGATGAATTGTTCACCCGTCCAGACGTCGACGCTATCGTTCTGGCCCTGCCTGCACAGTTCCACGCGCAATATGCGACCGAAGCTGTGAAGAACGGCAAGGACGTTCTTGTCGAAAAGCCCATTGCGCTCGATGTCGCATCGGCGGAAGCAGAAGTGGCCGCGGCGCGCGAAAACGGTCGCATCTTCATGGTTGGGCACGTTCTGCGTTTCCATCCGGCTTTCGAGAAGCTTCTCGACATGGTCAAGAGCGGTGAACTTGGCGAGATCCGTTATGTTCATTCGCATCGCGTCGGTCTCGGCAAGTTCCATGCGCAGTTCGATGCGCTGTGGGATCTCGCGCCGCACGACCTGTCGATGATTCTCGCCATCACCGGCGAAGAGCCAAGCGCCATTCGCGGCGAAGGCACGGCCATCATCGATCATCTGAACGATTTTGCGCATGTGCACATGGAATTTCCGAGCGGCATTCGCGGACATCTTTTTGCCTCACGGCTCAATGCATATCGCGAACGTCGCCTCAGCGTGACCGGCACCAAGGGCATGGCTGTCTTCGATGACGGCGAACCGTGGGACCGCAAGCTTGCTCTCTACAAGCACGAAGTCTGGCGGGAAAACGATCAGTGGGCTTTCAAGTTCGTAGACCCGATCTATATACCGGTCGAGGAAGGCATGCCGCTTACCCGCGAGTTGCAACATTTCATGCATTGCATCGAAACGCGCGAGACGCCGCGGACCGATGGCAAGGAAGCGATCGATGTTCTGCGGATTCTGACCGAAGGATCCGTGAAGCATAACAAATAAGATGTCGCGGGCGGAGCTTACGTTTCGTCAAGCGGTGTTACAGCATTCGCAAAACTTTGAACGCCCCGGCCATGGCAGGGCGGGGCGCAAGCGAATAAATAGGTGCCAAGGATTCGCACGTGGTTCGTGCGAGGCCAACTCTATGGAGCCAACATGCAGTTTATTGATCTTGGAGCGCAGCGCGCGCGTATCGAAGACCGTCTCAATGCCGCCATTTCCAAGGTTGTTGCGGAAGGCCGCTATATTCTCGGGCCTGAAGTGGCAGAGTTCGAGAAGAAGCTCGGCGAATATCTGGGCGTCGAACATGTGATCGCCTGCGCCAATGGCACCGACGCCCTGCAGATGCCTCTGATGGCACGCGGCATCGGTCCTGGCGATGCAGTGTTCGTTCCCTCCTTCACCTTCGCCGCGACCGCGGAAGTTGTAGCGCTTGTCGGCGCGGAGCCAGTTTTCGTCGATGTCGACGCGACCAGCTACAATATGAATGTCGAACAGCTTGAAGCTGCCATTGCCGCTATCCGCAAGGAAGGCCGCCTGCAGCCGAAGGCAATCATTCCCGTCGACCTGTTCGGCCTTGCTGCCGACTATAACCGCATCACCGCGATTGCAGAGCGCGAAGGCCTGTTCGTCATCGAAGACGCCGCACAGTCCATCGGCGGCAAGCGCGACAACGTCATGTGCGGTGCTTTCGGTCATGTCGGTGCGACCAGCTTCTACCCGGCCAAGCCGCTGGGCTGCTATGGTGACGGCGGTGCAATGTTCACCAATGATGCCGAACTTGCCAACACGCTGCGCTCCGTGCTGTTCCACGGCAAGGGTGAAACGCAGTATGACAATGTTCGCATTGGTCTCAACTCGCGCCTCGATACGATCCAGGCTGCTGTTCTTCTGGAAAAGCTTGCAATTCTCGAAGACGAAATGGAAGCGCGCGACCGTATCGCCAAGCGTTACAATGAAGCGCTGAAGGATGTGGTGAAAGGTCCGGCCTTGCCTGCCGGTAACCGTTCCGCCTGGGCGCAATATTCCATCGAAAGCGAAAACCGCGACGGGCTGAAGGCGCATCTTCAGGCCGAGGGCGTGCCGTCGGTGATCTATTATGTGAAGCCGCTGCACCAGCAGACGGCATATAAGCACTATCCGGTTGCGCCGGGCGGCCTGCCGGTCTCGGAAGCCCTGCCATCGCGTATTCTGAGCCTGCCGATGCATCCGTATCTCTCGGAAGCCGATCAGGACAAGATCATCGGCGCTATCCGTGGTTTCCACGGCAAGAAAGCCTGATCTGGTCAGTTCAGTTGAAGAAAAGCCCGGCGAAAGCCGGGTTTTTTATTTGCCTGATTTTTCCGGACGTTTTGCCAGGCTTCTTTCCACACGTTTGGCGACGAAGCGGGCAATCGCCGGTCCCGCAAAGAGCACCACGAAAAAACGGCTCGTCTGCATGGCGATGATGAAGGGCAGGTCGACATTGGTCGATGCGGCGATGATGGCAACTGTGTCTGCACCGCCCGGGCTTGTCGCCAGATAGGCGGTGAGGGGATCGAGATCGAGCATGTGGCCAAGCGCCATGCCGAACAGGCCGCAGACGGCGATCAGAATCAGCGTCGAGGCCAGCACGGCGGGAAAGGCCCGTGCTGCATGCGCGATGATCGCACGCGAGAAGCCAAGACCGATGCGCCAGCCAATCAGCGTATAACTGATCGCCAGCAGCCATGGCGGCAGGTCGATGGTCATGACGCCGGTATCCTGAAGGATCGCGCCCAGCACCAGCGGCACCAGCATGGCGCCCGTTGGAATGCGCGAGATCTGACCAAGAAGCGCACCAGCGACAACGAGAAGCAGCGTAGCGCCAAGGCTGGACGGGTTGAGCGGTGGAAACCAGTCCATTGCAGCTGGCGTTGCCATTTCCACGCCCGCACCAAGGCGCACGACGAGCGATGCGGTGGTCGCAACCAGCACGACGCGCAGATACTGCATGAACGCGACGAGCCGCGCGTCTGCGCCGAAGGATTCTGCCATCAGTGTCATTGCGGTGGCAGCACCCGGAGAGGAACCCCAGACGGCGGTTGTGCCTGGCAGGACGCGGAACCGCGCCAGCAGATAGCCAATCAGCGTGCTGGAAAACAGCACGAAGAGCATCGAGATCAGGATGATCGGCAGATGCCGCCCCATATTGGAGAAGAACTCAGGCGTAATCGCACGGGCAATCAACAGGCCGACCACGGCCTGCGCAAGTGTCGAAAGCTGGCTGTGAACGCGCAATGTGCTTTCACCAGCGGCCATCAGGATGCCGCCGATCATCGCGCCCAGCAGCAAGGCTGCCGGAAGATGCAGCAGCTCCCCGACAACAATCAAAACAACCGACACCACCAGAAGCAGGCCCCACTGGACCGGCTTGGGCGTCTTGCTGAAATTGAACTTGCTTGGGGCTGGTTTAAGCCCTGAGGGGGCGGATTTCTGCATTGCACGTCTTCCCTACATGCGGGTGAGGCGGGATGCAAACCAAGTTTTTATGTCGCCGATGCGGACAGAGCCAACTGGCTGTTGTTTGCTGGCCCGGCATACAGACGCAAAGGCACCGCCCTTATCACTACAGTTGCATTCTTCACCATGCCGGGCTGCAACGAGCAATTTCCTGNNTCCGGTGCTCACGTACCCAAAAGTACGCTCCGCTCCGGTGCTCGAAAATCACTCGTTTCGCCACGGCCTGACGAATTTGCAACTGTAGTGTTACAAAGAAGGGCAGTGCCTTGAAAATCGCAATCGTTTCGCCGTTGATCAGCCGATCATTGCGCGACGCTGATTGGCCGGACGCTCAACGACTTCGCGTGGCGCCTTGCCGCCGTCACGCTCTTCCAGTGCTTCGGCTTTGGAAAGCTCGATCTCGGCGACGGCCAGTTCTGCTTCGGCCGCTTCCTTCTGCGACATCAGATCGCCGATCGAACCGAACAGGTTGTCACGCCGCTGGCGTGCAGCCTTGGCGAAGGTCGGATAGGCAAAATGATTGATGTCGGTGATGCCGGCTTTCTTTTCTTCCGACAGGATCTGGGCGTCGAGTTCTCCAGCCATTCGCTCGAACTCGCCGATCATCAGGTCAAGCTGGCCCAGTTGACGGCGCTTTTCCTTCACCTGGAACAGTTTCAGCCTGACTAGGCTTTCACGTGGCTTCATACGCAATACTCCTTGAACACCAACCAGCTTCCATGTGTTGGGGCGTTCCCCCCTGAGTCTAGACAACGGTTCGATCCTGCTTATCGGATCGGCGCTCTAAACCAATTCATTCGAAACATGGTCTCATCGACCCTCGTTTCACGCGGTCGGACCATGTTTTATTAACAAGTGTGAATAAGCAAAATGCGCCCGTTCACACCGCGAATCCCCCGCGAATCCAGCCCCAAAGAGGGAAAGCGTCGCGGCCGTTGTCGGAAATCACCCCTCGTAGCGAAACAAAAAGTTAAGATTTCACCCGTTTGGTAACCATTCCTTTACCGGCGAGGTTAATCATACGCGTTAGGACTTAAGGCTCGGTAAACCTAATGTGGTTTTTGAGCAACAGGTGAAACCTAGAGTCGGATGAATCGCTTAGCGAGAATTCTTAAAGTGATGCTTTAGAGTCATGAGAAAGTGAATCTCCTTATGATTCAGATCGCTACGAGAATTTTCTAAACAGGGCATAAATATGCTTGCCAACCAGAATCATATTTTGTTAACCATTTGCTGGCACCTTCATACAGAGGCAACGACGGTTCCGTGTGCCGCCTTGAGGGACATCTGGTCGGCTGCGGAAAGGGGATAAGAGATGCGCGTCCTTTTGATTGAAGACGACAGTGCTATCGCACAGAGCATTGAGCTGATGCTCAAGTCCGAGAGTTTCAATGTCTACACGACCGATCTGGGCGAGGAAGGCATCGATCTCGGCAAGCTTTATGACTACGACATCATCCTGCTGGATTTGAATCTGCCGGATATGTCTGGTTACGAAGTTCTTCGTACGTTGCGCCTTTCCAAGGTGAAGACGCCTATCCTGATCCTCTCCGGCATGGCCGGCATCGAGGACAAGGTTCGCGGCCTTGGCTTCGGCGCTGACGACTACATGACCAAGCCTTTCCACAAGGATGAGCTGATCGCGCGTATTCATGCGATCGTTCGTCGCTCGAAGGGCCATGCACAGTCGGTCATCACCACGGGTGATCTGATCGTCAATCTGGACGCAAAGACGGTGGAAGTTTCCGGCCAGCGCGTTCACCTGACGGGCAAGGAATACCAGATGCTCGAGCTTCTCAGCTTGCGCAAGGGTACGACGCTCACCAAGGAAATGTTCCTCAACCACCTTTATGGCGGTATGGACGAGCCGGAACTGAAGATCATCGACGTCTTCATCTGCAAGCTGCGCAAGAAGCTTGACGCAGTTTCCGGTAGCCAGAGCTACATTGAAACCGTCTGGGGCCGCGGCTATGTGCTGCGCGAGCCGGATGCCGAGCTGCGCGAAAGCGCCTGATCGGTCCGGACCTTACGGTCATCGAATAAAAAGCTCCGCTTCGGCGGAGCTTTTTGTTTTTGGCAGTTCGAGGATCAGGTGGTTTTGTCGCGACGTATCGCCAAAACCCGTATCACGCCAGACGCGGGCGCCTCGGCTGCTCGGCGCTCATCAAGGCGGTGAATTGCTCGGTGAGATAGGCGCGGTCGAAGGGCTTCAATATGTAGCCATCCGCGCCGGAGCGTTTGGCACGCATGATCCGCGTGACGTCGAGTTCATAGAGGCAAATGATGATGCGCGGATGCTGGCCATCGGGCAAGGCGCGCAGTTCCGGGATGACTTCGAGGGCGGTCATGTCCGGCAAGTCGAAATCGAGAAGGATGATATCCGGCATCCGCGATGCGCAACTGTCGAGCGCGTCATGTCCGGTTGAGACTTCGGCAAATTCTGCGATGGAATCGGACAGGATACGGCGCGCTACCTTGCGGATGACGGATGAATCGTCAACCAACAGGCAATAGCCGGCCATTGCTTCGTCTCCCATCGAATTTCCCCCAGAAAGGCAGCGGGCAGCTGCCTGAAACACCTCACGTCACACGGTCGTTGCCTGCTGTCATCATGTCAGCAGGAGCGCGGGCGGACCCGCGCTCCAAATTCACCTACTCGGCAGAGAATACGATATCTTCTGCCGTCGCGTGAATAGAAATCGTCATGCCGGCTTCTTCGGCAAGCAGCAGCGTATAATAAGGCTGCACGGAATGCGCATCAATTGGCTCTTCCGGGGTGGCGCCGGAATGCAGCTCCAGGAACTTTGGCGGAACGCGCAGCATGCGGCCCTTGACCGTGATGACGAAGCGCGGTTCGGTATCGCCGCCTTCCAGACGCACAGCAAGCGAGCCGCCACGCGGGATCGCACCATTGGCGATCAGCAGCATATTGAGCAGCAGTTTCACTTTGTTCTTGGGCAGAAGCACGCGGGTGCCTTCCCAGGTCAGCTCCGGCTTCTCGTTCTTGAAATATTCGGTGGCGACGGTCTGCGCGTCGCCCGTGTCGATCTGCACGCCTGCTGAACCGGCAGCGCCGAAGGCAATGCGGGCAAACTGGAGACGGGCCGAGGCGTTGCGTGCGCTCGACTTGATCAGCGCCATCGCATCTTCGTCTGCGCCGCCTTCTTCCAGCAGTTCAAGACCGTTATTGATCGCGCCAACCGGCGAGATGATGTCATGACAGATCCTGCTGCACAGAAGCGCACCGAGATCGAGTGCGGAAAGGGTAACGGGTAGTGGCATGGCGCTTTCTCCGGAACGCGGATGGACCCGGCTCCGCGGCGCTTCGGCCGGACGGTCGCGTCCTGATCGGTTAACGAAACCGCCCGTAAAACCTGTCGTTTGACGCGCGGCATGAAGATGGGCGAATCGCCCTGAATGTCGGTTTAACTGGATACACGCCACACTAGAAAGCCGCAACAAAGCTGTCTTTTTTGAGATCAGCTTATCGATGTAGGCGCGTTGATGAAGACGAGGGATTTTCGCCTTTGTAACGCCAATTTCCGCTCATAAAGGTTTGGACAATAAATTAGCGTTTACAATATGCGCGATTCGACGCGAAAGCCCGGAAGAGGCGGCGTCATGCTTTTAACAGGGCGTCAGACAGAGAAGCGGTAGCCAGAAGGAAATAAAAATGGCCATACCATCCCTGTCGCAAACCAGTTTCCGCAATGCGGCGTATTACATCGCGTTTCTTGCGGCACTGTTTGTCTCCATCCTCGCTCTGCCGCATCAGGCACGGGCGCAGAACACCTACACCGCCGAGGAAATCGTCGATTCCGGTCATCGGTTCTTTGGCTCGGCTTCGGGCGGGCTTGCCAGCGCCGTCGAGAAAGCGTTCCAGAGCTTCGGCTTGCCGAACGGCTATGTTCTTGGTGAAGAAGGTTCCGGCGCGTTCATCGGCGGACTGACCTATGGCGAAGGCACGCTTTATACGAAGAATGCCGGTGACCATAAGACTTACTGGCAGGGCCCTTCGCTCGGCTGGGATTTCGGCGGTCAGGGCTCACGCGTCATGATGCTCGTCTATAATCTGGACGATATCCAGAACCTTTACGGCCGCTATGCGGGCGTTGCCGGTTCGGCTTATGTCGTTGCAGGCGTCGGGTTCAATGTGCTGAAGCGCGAAAACATTGTGCTCGTACCGATCCGCACTGGCGTTGGCGCAAGGCTTGGTGTGAATATCGGCTATCTGAAGGTTTCCGCGGCTCCGACCTGGAATCCCTTCTAGGTTGTTGTGGATTTCGGCTGCGCGAAGGCTGTTCTGCACCCGGAATGTTTCGGTGCAAGAAAGCCTTTTGCGCATTCCAGACCTATGCGCTACCATCAGTTGATGGTTCTGTTTGGCTGCAAAAAGCTCAACTTCGTGTGAAACCTTGATCCAGTCGGCACTCTTCTTCCTGCTTGGCGTTCTTGTGACGGTTTTCGTCCTGATCCTGCTTGGGCCATCGGTCTGGCGGCGCGCTTTCTTTCTAGCGCGACGACAGGTTCAGGCCGAACTGCCGATCACGCTTGCTGAAATCCGGGCTGACAAGGATGGCTTGCGTGCGGAATTCGCCGTCGCGATCAGCAAGCTGGAGCAGCAGTTGAAGCGGGAACGCCAGAAGGCAGCCGAACAGGCGGTTACCCTTGGACGTCAATATGAAGAGCTGAAGCGCATTCCGTTGCTTGAGGAAAGCCAGTCCACCATCGAGAAGAAACTGGTGGATCAGGATCAGACGCTGTCGGAGGCCAAGTCGTCGCAAGAGACAGCGTCGGAAAAGTCCGAAATCCTGCAAGCCGAGCTTGAACGCGTTCAAAGCCATTACACTGCGCTGGAAGGGCTTGCGGATACGCTGCGTATCGAGATAAGCGCTAATGAGGCTGAACGTGGCCGCTTGTCGAGCGAGATAACCGAAATGCGCCGTGACCGTAAGGAAGCAACTGCCCGCTATAACGAGCTTTCAACGCAGCTCACCTCGGCGCAGACTGAATTGAAGAGCGAGAAACGTCGAAACGGCGATTTGCAGCAGAAGCTGGAAAAGCTGATTTCCGAACTATCCGACGCACAGGAAAAGCTGGAACGCTTTTCGCGCGGTGGTGCAGTCGCTGTTTCGCTGTCCGATCAGGATCAAGCCGAGATCACGCGGCAGAATGCGGCGCTTCGCGAGGAAATGGCGGAGCTTGCTGCCCGCATGGTTGCTGCAACCGCGGACAAGGAAGGCCCCGATTCGCCTATTCACGGCATTCTGCAAGCCGCAGAGACGGCGGCAGGTGGCAAAAGCGGGAAGAACGGCAAGGCTGTTTCCAAAAGCCTCGCAAGCCGCATTCAGGAATTGCCAAAGGGCTGATCGTTCTCCGATCCCATCATTCATGATTCGCGAAAACGCCGACCAGATATTAATCCGGTCGGCGTTTCAGTTTCCTGCTGGCTTTATCAGCCGTTGGTAATCACATCAGACCAATCGGGGTGACGCGTTGCCTGCGCATGCATGAAGCTGCAGCGCGGAATGATTTTCCAGCCATTGCGGCGCGCATCGAGAATGGCGTTCTTGGCCAGTGCCTGTGCCGCGCCCTTGCCGCGCATGGACTCCGGTACGCGTGTATGATCGACGGAAATGAGCGAAGGCCCCAGCTTGGTGTAGGTCATTTCGGCTTCGCTGCCATCCAGCGACGCCACATAGCGCCCGCCGTCGGAACTGTCTTCCTTGCGAATCTCGATATTTCCGCTCATGCCATCCTCCAGATTGAACACATACAGTCTTCAACATAGGAATGAATTGCGCAAACAAAAACCGGCCCAGAGGGCCGGTTTTCAATTTGTCAGATCTATGGGCTGAATCGGTCGAATGATTGAACGACTGTTCAACCCGGCACGATCCATCAGTGCCGATATTGCTGAATTCTGGTCGTCCGGAGACCGGCGAGACCATGCTCATCGATCGAGGACTGCCAGCCAAGGAACTCTTCCACCGTCAATGTATAACGCTGGCATGCCTCCTCAAGGCTCAGAAGTCCGCCGCGAACAGCAGCGACAACTTCGGCCTTGCGGCGGATGACCCAGCGCCTTGTATTGGCGGGGGGAAGGTCCGCAATGGTCAGCGGGCTGCCATCGGGACCAATTACATACTTTATACGCGGTCTTACCAGATCGGTCATTGTACTCTCTACACAACACTCAAGGACCTAATCGAGTGTGAGACTAGCGCCACAGCTTTAAAAATTACCTAAACTGCCGGTAACACTCTGGTAACACTTGAAAAATTTTCGAAGAAAAATGAATGGCCCGACGACATTTGGGCGTTTTTCGGTGAATTTCACGGTGAAGTGTGCGGGCCAGGTCGCAATTCGACCAATGTTTATTATGCGACACCTTGGCAAATTGCCGCAGTTTCGCCTATATAGGCCTTAGAAATCTGAATTTTGAGAAGCAGGGCGCATGCCCGGAAGCTGGAATCAATCATGAGCCTGAACAGCCTCGATCTGCCGGGAAAGCCGGAAGACACGCGCGTTGTCGTCGCCATGTCGGGCGGCGTCGATTCATCTGTTGTGGCCGGGATTCTCAAACGTGAAGGTTACGACGTCGTCGGCGTGACGCTGCAGCTTTATGATCATGGCGCAGCGGTTCATCGCGCCGGCTCCTGTTGTGCAGGACAGGATATTGAAGACGCCCGCCGCGTTTCGGAAAGCCTCGGCATTCCCCATTACGTTCTCGATTACGAAGCGCGTTTCCGCGAAGCCGTGATCGACCCGTTCGCGAATTCCTATGTCAGCGGTGAGACGCCGATCCCATGCGTTTCCTGCAACCAGACGGTCAAGTTCGCTGATCTTCTCCAGACCGCGCGCGATCTTGGTGCGGATGCTCTGGCGACGGGTCACTATATTCGCAGCCGTGCAAATGGTGCGCATCGCTCGCTCTATCGTCCGGTCGATACGGATCGTGACCAGAGCTACTTCCTTTTCGCGACCACGCAGGAGCAGATCGATTATCTGCGCTTCCCGCTTGGCCATCTGCCAAAGGCGCAGGTGCGTGAAATCGCTGAGGAAATGGGCCTGACGGTTGCCAAGAAGCAGGATAGTCAGGATATCTGCTTTGTGCCGCAGGGCAAATATTCCGACATTATTTCCCGGCTGAAGCCGGAAGCGGCCAATCCGGGCGATATCGTTCATATCGACGGTCGCACGCTTGGCCGTCACGACGGCATCGTGCATTACACGGTCGGCCAGCGTCGCGGTATCGGCGTTGCAACCGGTGAGCCGCTTTATGTCGTGCATCTCGATGCCGCCAATGCGCGTGTCATCGTCGGCCCGCGTGAGGCGCTGGAAACGCACAAGGTGTTCCTGCGCGATATCAACTGGCTGGGCGATGGCCCAATCGACGATCTGCCGGAAGGCGGAATGGAAGTTTTCGCCAAGGTTCGCTCCACGCGTCCGCCGCGTCCGGCCGTTCTGCGCCACTCCGGTGGCAAGACCTGGGTTGAACTGGTGGATGGCGAAAGCGGCATCGCACCGGGACAGGCCTGCGTGCTTTATTCCGACGAGAGCAATACGGCGCGCGTTTTCGGTGGCGGTTTCATCGGTCGCTCCGAACGTGAACCGCAGGCAGAAGAAATGCTGCGCCGTCTGGTGGCCAGCACGGCGAGCGCTTCGGCGGCCTGAGCCGGGTTCAGAGAGCAAAACAAATCATAGGTGGGTGTTAGCACCCGCCTATTTTTTTGCCTGCAACAGCACCCAATCCCGAAACGCGGCCACGATGGGTCGTTCCAGCGCCGTTGCCGGATAGACCAGATGATAGGCGAAACCCTTGGCGACTTCCTGACAGAAGGGCGCGACCAGAGTGCCGTCCTCCATCTCGCGCGCCACAAGAGACCGGCGCACCAACGCAAAGCCATGCCCGGCTTTCGCTGTTTCGATAGCGCCATTGCTGTCGAGGAAGATCGGCCCGTTGGATGCGTCGATGGTGCTCAGACCCGCCGCCTCCAGCCATAAACGCCAGTCATGCCTATGCTCGTCATGGAGCAGGGTAGAGTTTTCGAGCACTGCAGGATCGCGATCCTTGCCCGTCAAAAGGGAAGGGCTGCACACCGGCGTCAGATCATCATCAATCAGCCGCTCGCTTTCCAGCCCGGGATAGATTCCGAAACCATGGCGTATCGCAACATCGATACCGTCGCGCTCAAGATCGACAATCCGGTTGGATGGGCTGATGCGCAGATCGACCTGCGGGTGCAACGCTTCAAAAAGCGAAAGCCGCGGCGTCAGCCATTGAATGGCAAAGCTGGGTGTACAACTGATTGTCAGTATGGGCAGCGCACGGGTTTTGAGCTGCGCCGTTGCCTCGCGAATGGTGCGGAATGCCGTGCGCAAAGCCGCAAAATACTGTTCGCCGTCTGTTGTCAGGATAAGACGGCGCGGCTTGCGCGTGAACAGCGTGATGCCAAGCGACATTTCCAGTTCGCGCACCTGAAGGCTGACAGCGCCGGGCGTCACATTCAGTTCCTGCGCCGCCAATGTTACACTGCCGCGCCGGGCCGTGGCTTCAAACGCACGCAGTCCGTTGAGGGAGGGGAGTGGTGCATGCATAGTTTAGTTTTACTCACTCATCCTGCGAGAAACACTCGTTTGCCAAGCATTGAATTTAAAAGCGATAAACGGGAAGTCAATCCGGCTCAGTTGGCCTAGTCTGGCTATGGTAGAGCCCAATTATTGAATTTCGGGAGCGCTGGCGATGACGACGCAAAAGGTGATGGGCTGGAAAGAATGGGGCATGTTGCTCGTGCTTTCCGTGCTCTGGGGCGGGTCATTCTTCTTCAACGGCATTGCAGTTCGGGAACTGCCGCCATTCAGCATTGTCACGCTGCGCGTTGCTCTGGCGGCGCTCGCCCTGATGGTGCTGATCCGTCTGATGGGTCTGTCCATGCCGAAGGATCGGCGTATCTGGGCTGCCTTTTTCGGTATGGGTTTTCTCAACAACCTGCTGCCGTTTTGTCTCATCGTCTGGGGCCAGACGCAGATTGCCAGCGGGCTTGCTTCCATCCTCAATGCGACGACACCGCTATTCGGCGTGATCGTTGCGCATTTTCTCACCGCGGACGAAAAGATCACCCGCAACAAGGTCGTGGGGGTTCTGATCGGTTTCTGCGGTGTGGCGATCATGATCGGACCTGACGCCATTGGTGGACTTGGCCATAATCTCTGGCCGCAGCTTGCTGTTCTCTGCGCCGCACTTTCCTATGCTTTCGCCGGTATTTTCGGACGCCGTTTCAAGGCGATGGGCGTCGCGCCGCTGATCACGGCCACCGGTCAGGTGACGGCAACGACCGTCATGCTCATTCCGGTTGCCCTGATCGTGGATCATCCGTGGACTCTGGCCGCACCAAGCGCTGCTACCTGGGGTGCGCTGGTCGGAATCGCGCTGCTCTCAACTGCGCTTGCCTATGTGCTCTTCTTCCGCATCCTCTCGACGGCGGGCGCGGTCAATCTGATGCTGGTGACGTTTCTCATACCGGTCAGTGCGATCCTGCTCGGTGTGCTGTTTCTGGGTGAGACCCTGCAAGCCAAGCATTTTATCGGCATGGCAATGATTGCCGCCGGGCTGGCGGCCATTGACGGGCGGTTGATCGCTGCGCTTTTACCGTTTGCTGGGAGCCCATCCCGAAAAGTGTGAAACGGTTTTCGGACAAGATGTGCGGAAAAACAGATAGCTAAAGCACGAGGTCTACTGAAACCGGCTGAAACGCGACAGGGCGATGCCGGAGGCGGTAGCAACATTCAGGCTGTCGAATTCCTTCGACATGGGAATGCGGGCTGTCTGGAGTCGCTCCAGAAGCCGCTGCGGCAGTCCTTCGCCTTCTGTGCCAAGCAACAGCGCCTGACGATCATGTCCGGTTGCCTGATAGATGCTGGTTTCTGACGATGGGCTGAGCGCCAGCACGTTGAAGTTTGCATCCTGCAACGCGGCGAGAATCTCGTCAATGCGTCCGCCGTGGAAATAGGGCACTTTCAGCGTCGCGCCGACAGAGACGCGAATGGCCTTGCGATAAAGCGGATCGCAGCAGGTTTCGTCCATCAGCACGCAATCGGCCTCGAAGGCGGCAGCGTTGCGGAAGATGGAACCGACATTGTCGTGATTGGATATGCCGCACAGTACTGTGACGAGCGATTGTTGCGGGAGCGCGGCCAGCAAGTCAGCCAATTCCGGCTGGGGCTTGCGGCGTCCGACGGCAAGAATGCCGCGATGCACATGAAAGCCAGCAACCGCATCCATGACGGCTTGCGGTACACAATAGACCGGGGTGCCTGTGGGGATCTGCGCCAGCTGTTCCGTCAGCCCTTCGAGCCGATTTTCCAGCACGAGCAACGATTCTGTCTCAAAACGTGCCGTGGAGGAGAACAGGACATTGATGACGACTTTGCCCTCGGCAATGAAACGCTTCTGGCGTCCGACGAGGTCTTTTTCGCGGATGTCACGATAGGGGGAAAGGCGGTCGTCGTCCGGATCGTCAATGCGTTGGAGACAGCCGTGCAAATGATCTTCTGATTTCATTGCACGGCTGTAACCTCATGCTTAAGCGATGGCTAGTACCGGCTGTTCCTGCCGGCGCGGTGTCGGACTCATATAGAGACTTGAGAGCGTCGACAACATCAACTCGATATGCGGTGACGAAACCATATAGTAGATGGTCTGGGCATCGCGTCGGGTCGAAACGAGGTCGAGAGCCCGCAATTTGGCCAGATGCTGCGACAATGCCGACTGACTGAGGTCAATCGCCTTGGCGAGCGCGCCAACCGACATTTCATTGTGGAGCAGCTTGCATAAAATCAATAGTCGCTTGTTGTTTGCGAGTGCTGAAAGAAAATCTGCTGCCTGATCTGCATTTTCTGTTAAATCACAAAAAGTATGTTCTTGGTTCATTTGCTGTCATACCCCCGTAAGACCGCTGGTAGTTTCAAATGACGGTTCCTTTTTGGAACACGCATTCAAATTTAAAGGCTGCCATTTCGTTTGAAAAGGCCTTGCTTAAATGCGCTCGTGTTTAAATCGCGCAAATTTGTCCCAAAAAGACAGTGAATTTGTTTCAGCGGGGCGCGGCGGTCATTTTTGGCAGTTCGGAGCGTATTTCTGCGACCGTGCCGCAACGCTGCGAAAAGGAGAGTCGCACCATCTCATTGCCAACCGCAATGTCGATACCGTCGGGATCTATCCCCGCGACCTTCAATGGCTTTGCTGCTGCGCCGATCATTTCGGTGACAAGGGCAGCAATCGCATCTTCTCCACTTTCTATGACGCTATCAAGAAAGTCCTGTTCGTTGGGAGCTATACTTTCGGCTATGTGGGCGGGACAGATTAGGTCTTCCGATGTGAGATTGAAGGCTTTGCCGAACCCGCCGTTCAGACTGGCGCCCGAAACATGCAGGCGAAAGAACGCGAAGTCACCGAGATCGACATAAAGCGCGCCTTTGGGATTATGGTTCAGATAGCGGCGGCGAATGCGCGGATAGTCGTCCGCTGTCCGCTCGACCTTGGCGGCTTCGCAGTGAAGGGTGATGCGCGGATGGGCAAGCGGATCGCCTTTTCCGGGTTCGCCAAGCAATAGTGAACAAGCGGGGTTGGCAAGCAGACCTGGCGTATGGGCCGCCAGTCCCGAAACCAGAATGAGCGGTGTGCCGTCCGTGTCCGTGGCCGTTGCCACGCGGCTTGCCAGCGGGCGATGGGTTTTTGCATCCAGCACGGCAAGGGCGCCATAGCGTGCCGTGCGCATCAATGTCTTGGCCAGCTGAATGGCTTCCGGCGTTGTCGGCCTGATAGGGGATTCGGTCTTTTCTTTGGTCTCGGTCATCGGGCCGCCGTAAATATGAGTTCTTTTGTCTAGTTCTTAGTCGATTTTCTGGCGATAAAACAGGGGCCTGCCGCTGATATTGCCCGCAATTCCGGCGATTCCAGAGGCGCTATGCGACAGCTGCATGACCCTATGCGAAAATTCACGCAAATAATATTATGATTTGACCGCTCTTAGCGCAATTTTCCGAAATATGGCGTTTCGAAGAAATTAAAATCTAAAAATATGGGTGGTAAACGCATAAGAATGTGAACTGGTTCTAACAATTGCGCTTGCAAAGTAAGGAACCAAGCGTTTCGATAGGCCAAGCTGCGAGCAATGGGGTGCGCGCGGCAGACTTTTCCGTGGAGGCGGACAATAAAATGAAAATGTACAAAACACTCCTGGCTGCAACCGCGCTGGTGGCTCTTATGAGCGGTGCTGCATCTGCCAAGACACTCGTTTACTGCTCGCCGGCTTCGCCTGAAGGCTTCGATCCGGCTGCCTATACGGGCGGGGATACGTTCGATGCTTCGTCGCGCACGGCCTATGACCGTCTCGTCGAGTTCAAGCATGGCGAAACCACGATTGAACCCGGTCTCGCCGAGAGCTGGGACGTTTCGAAGGACGGCCTCGAATATACCTTCCACCTGCGTAAGGGTGTGAAGTTCCAGACGACCGACTTTTTCACGCCGACGCGCGAATTCAACGCCGATGACGTGATCTTCTCGTTCGAGCGTCAGGCCAAGAAGGACAATCCCTGGCACGAATATACCGCCGGTGTTTCCTACGAATATTTCGACAGCATGGAATTCCCGACGCTGATCAAGGAGATCAAGCGCGTGGACGACCACACTGTCACCTTCGTGCTGAGCCGTCCGGAAGCTCCGTTCCTCGCTGATCTGGCCATGGATTTCGCATCCATCCTGTCGAAGGAATATGCCGACAAGCTTCAGGCCGACAAGAAGATGGATGATCTCAACCAGTTCCCGCTTGGAACCGGCCCGTTCACCTTCGTCGCCTATCAGAAGGACGCTGTGATCCGCTACAAGGCTAACCCGGATTACTGGGGCGGCAAGGAAAAGATCGACGATCTCGTTTTCGCGATCACGACCGATCCGGCTGTGCGCGCGCAGAAGCTGAAGGCTGGCGAATGCCACATCATGTCCTATCCGGCTCCGGCGGACATCGAAGGTCTGAAGGCCGATTCGAACCTCAAGGTTGACGAACAGCCAGGTCTGAACGTTGCCTATCTTGCCTATAACACGCTGGTCGCTCCGTTCGACAAGCCTGAAGTGCGCAAGGCGCTGAACCAGGCCATCAACAAGAAGGCCATCGTCGATGCCGTGTTCCAGGGTTCGGGCGAAGTTGCCAAGAACCCGATCCCGCCGACAATGTGGGGCTATAATAACGACGTCAAGGACGACGAGTACAACCCGGAAGAAGCCAAGAAGGCGCTTGAAGCTGCTGGCGTCAAGGACCTGAAGATGAAGGTCTGGGCAATGCCGGTCAGCCGTCCGTACATGCCGAATGCCCGCCGCGTGGCCGAACTGATCCAGTCGGACTTCGCAAAGGTTGGCGTTGGCGTGGACATCGTTTCGATGGAATGGGGTGAATATCTCAAGAAGTCGTCCGACAAGGACCGTGACGGTGCGGCCATCATGGGCTGGACCGGCGACAATGGCGATCCGGACAACTTCCTCGGCGTTCTGCTCGGCTGCTCGGGCGTTGGCAACAACAACCGTGCCCAGTGGTGCTACAAGCCGTTCGAAGATCTGATCCAGAAGGCCAAGGTCACTGCCGATCAGGGCGAACGTGCCAAGCTCTATGAGCAGGCGCAGGTCGTCTTCAAGGAGCAGGCTCCTTGGGCAACTCTCGATCACTCGACCGTGTTCATGCCGATGTCCTCCAAGGTCTCCGGCTACAAGATGGACCCAGTGGGTATCCATCGCTTCACCGGCGTCGATATCGCAGAGTAATTCGTCTCAACACCAGCGGCCGGGAGCGGAGGGGTCAACCCTCCGCTCCCGGTCGGAGTTTATTCTATGTTCCGTTTTTTTCTGAATAAGTTGGCCTATCTGGTGCCGACTTTCATCGGGATTACCATCGTCGCCTTCGGTTTCGTGCGCGTGCTGCCGGGCGATCCGGTGCTGTTGATGGCCGGTGAACGTGGTGTCAGTCCCGAGCGTCATGCTGAGCTTATGGCGCAATTCGGTTTCGACCGTCCGCTCTGGCAGCAATATCTCGACTATGTCTGGAACCTGTTGCATGGCGACTTCGGCCTTTCGATCGTCACCAAGAAGCCGGTCCTGACCGAGTTCTTTTCGCTCTTCCCGGCCACCGTGGAATTGAGCGTTTGCGCAATCATTCTGGCCGTGTTGATCGGTATTCCGGCGGGCGTTGTTGCAGCCGTCAAGCGCGGGTCGTGGTTCGACCAGTCGCTGATGGGTGTCGCCCTTGTCGGTTATTCCATGCCGATCTTCTGGTGGGGCCTGCTCCTCATCATTTTCTTCTCGAATTATCTGCAGCTGACCCCGGTATCGGGCCGTATTTCGCTGCTGTTTTTCTTCCCGCCCGTCACTGGCTTCATGCTGATCGACAGCCTTTTGTCGGGGCAGAAGGGTGCTTTTGCATCGGCTGCGTCGCATCTTGTCCTGCCGACCATCGTGCTGGCGACCATCCCGCTTGCGGTCATCGCGCGCCAGACCCGTTCGGCGATGCTGGAAGTGCTGGGCGAAGACTATGTGCGCACGGCGCGCGCCAAGGGCCTGCCGACCCGCCGGGTTGTCGGACTGCATGCGCTTCGCAATGCACTCATTCCGGTGATCACGACCATTGGTCTGCAGGTTGGCGTGCTTCTCGCTGGCGCAATCCTGACGGAAACGATCTTTTCCTGGCCGGGCATCGGCAAATGGATGCTCGATTCGATCTCTCGCCGCGACTATCCGGTCGTGCAAGGCGGACTTCTGCTGATCGCGGGGCTGGTTATGGCAGTCAATCTGATTGTCGATCTGCTCTATGGTCTGGTCAATCCGCGAATCCGGCACAGGTGAGGTTCCAATGAGCAATGTAACAAACACACCCGTCGCCACGGATACCGCCACGCCCGGCGTCAGCCGCATGGCAATGCTGAAGGACTTCTGGTTTTATTTCAGCGTCAATCGTGGCGCTGTCATCGGCCTCTGGGTTTTCATCGCCATCGTCCTGATGGCCATTTTTGCGCCGCTGATCGCGCCGCATGATCCGACGGAACAGTTCCGCGAATTCTTCCTGAAGCCTCCGGCATGGCAGGAAGGCGGCTCGACGTCGTTCCTTCTCGGCACCGACGCCGTGGGCCGCGATATCCTGTCCCGCCTGATCTACGGCGCACAATATTCGCTGCTGGTCGGCTTCGTGATCGTGGTGATCTCGATGTGCGTCGGCATCACGATTGGCGTGCTGGCCGGTTATCTGGGCGGAGCCGTGGATGCCGCTTTCATGCGCGTCATGGATATCATGCTGTCCTTCCCGTCGCTGCTTCTGGCGCTGGTGCTGGTGGCTATTCTCGGGCCGGGCCTGACGAATGCAGTCATCGCGATCACGCTGGTTCTGCTGCCGCACTTTTCGCGTCTGACGCGTGCTGCGGTGATGGCGGAAAAGGAGCGGGAATATGTAACGGCTGCCAAGCTTGCCGGTGCAAGCAGGCTGCGTCTGATGTTCAAGACCGTGTTGCCGAACTGTCTGGCACCGCTGGTCGTTCAGGCCACCATGTCGTTCTCCAACGCCATTCTCGAAGTGGCGGCGCTCGGCTTCCTGAACATGGGCGCACAGCCGCCGACGCCGGAATGGGGCACCATGCTTGCCGAAGCGCGCGAATTCATCACGCGCGCCTGGTGGGTTGTGACCTTCCCGGGTCTGGCAATCCTGATCACTGTTCTCGCCATCAATCTGATCGGCGACGGTCTGCGCGATGCGCTTGACCCGAAACTCAAGAGGAGCTGATCGATGGCTTTGCTTGAAATCAAGAACCTTACGGTTTCGTTCGATACTTCGACCGGTCCATTCAAGGCGGTCGACGGCATCGATATCAAGGTCGACAAGGGTGAAGTTCTGGCCATTGTCGGCGAGTCCGGTTCGGGCAAGTCGGTGGGCATGCTGGCCGTTATGGGCCTTCTGCCAAAGACCGCGACTGTGACGGCAGACACGATGTCGTTCGACGGCAAGGATTTGCGCACGCTTTCCAGTTCGGAGCGCCGCCAGATCATTGGTCGCGACATTTCGATGATCTTCCAGGAGCCGATTGCCAGTCTCAATCCGTGCTTCACGGTTGGCTATCAGCTTGAGGAAGTGCTCAAGCAGCATATGGGTATGAACGGGTCGGCGAGCCGTGCCCGCGCTATCGAACTGCTAGAGCTTGTCGGTATCCGCGACGCTGCCGAACGTCTGGGCAGTTTCCCGCATCAGATGTCGGGTGGTCAGTGCCAGCGCGTCATGATCGCTATCGCGATTGCCTGCAATCCAAAGCTTCTGATCGCCGACGAGCCGACCACGGCTCTCGACGTGACGATCCAGAAGCAGATCCTCGATCTCCTGATGCGGCTCCAGGTGGAACATGGCATGGGTCTGATCATGATCACCCACGATATGGGTGTCGTCGCCGAAACGGCGGATCGGGTCATCGTGCAGTATAAGGGCCACAAGATGGAAGACGCTGACGTGCTGTCGCTGTTCTCCGCGCCGAAAAGCCCTTACACCCGTGCGCTTCTGTCAGCTTTGCCGGAAAATGCGACTGGCGACCGTCTGCCGACGGTGTCCGATTTCGTCTTTGACAATAGCAGTGCAGGAGAAGCGCGATGAGCGAGGTTGTTCTCGAAGCGCGCGATATCAAGCGCGACTATCATGTCGGCGGCGGCCTGTTTGGCAAGCCGAAGGTGGTTCATGCCGTCAAAGGCGTCAGCTTCAAGCTAGAAAAGGGCAAGACGCTGGCAATCGTGGGCGAATCCGGTTGCGGCAAGTCCACGCTGGCGCGCATCCTGACCATGATCGACCCACAGACTTCCGGCGATCTGAAAATCGGTGGCAAGGATGTGAACATCGCTCGTGACGGGCTGACGCCTGAAATGCGCCAGAAGGTGCAGATCGTGTTCCAGAACCCTTACGGTTCGCTCAATCCGCGCCAGAAGATCGGCGACGTGCTGGCCGAACCGCTGCTGCTGAACACGAACATGTCGGCTGAAGAGCGTCGCGCCAAGGCGATGCAGATGCTGTTGAAGGTTGGTCTCGGTCGCGAACACTTTAACCGCTATCCGCATATGTTCTCCGGCGGCCAGCGCCAACGTATCGCCATTGCACGCGCGCTGATGCTCAATCCGAAGCTGCTGATTCTCGATGAGCCGGTTTCCGCGCTCGATCTGTCGGTGCAGGCACAGGTTCTCAACCTGTTGTCCGACCTGCAGGAAGAGTTCGGCCTGACCTACGTCTTCATCAGCCACGACCTTTCGGTGGTGCGCTATATCGCCGATGAGGTGATGGTGATGTATTTCGGTGAAGTGGTTGAATATGGGGCGCGTGACGACGTGTTCAACAATCCGCAGCACGATTATACGAAGAAGCTGTTTGCCGCGACGCCACGTGCGGACGTCGATGCCATTCGCGCGCGTGTTGAAGCGCGCGCTGCTGCCAGACAGGCAGCGCTGACCTAGCCGATTGAAAGTCCATTTATTGGAAATGCAGAGCTTAGCATCAAATAAAAACGCCGCATATTAAAATATGCGGCGTTTTTATTCCCATTATAACTTGTGTATGAGAGTGATTACGATACAGTAATAAAATTTAATCCACGCGGTGATCAAATGCGTATTCTATTAATACTTTTGTTTTCTGTCCTTATTCTTGTTGCCGTTGCCACCTTTTCTTTATGGGCAATTTTTCATTGATGTATCGACTGCCGTTCAAGAAGCGTGTCAACGCTGCTGGTGCCAGGCAAGCGCCCGGACGATATCGTCCGCCGCGACCTTGCCGACAATGTTTCCGTTCTCGACGATGCCGACATCGCCGTTACTGTCTGCAACGGCGTTCATCAGCTCGCGCACCAGCGTTTCCCGGCGTGCCGTTGCCGCAAAGGGGCGCGGAGCGGCGTTGCGGTCGAACGGCGTCATGATATCGCCTGCGCGCAGCACGCCAAGCGGGTTCATATGCGCGACGAAATCGGCGACATACTGATCGGCTGGCTGCAGCAGGATTTGCTGCGGTGTTCCGCATTGCACGATGCGCCCGCCTTCCATGATCGCGATGCGGTTGCCGATTTTCATGGCTTCATCGAGATCGTGGCTCACAAAAACGATGGTTTTCTTCAGCCGCGACTGGAAGGCCAGAAGCTCGTCCTGCAACCTCGTGCGGATTAGCGGGTCCAGCGCCGAGAACGGCTCGTCCATCAGCAGGATTGGCGCGCCGGTAGCAAAGGCGCGGGCGAGGCCGACACGCTGCTGCATACCGCCGGAGAGTTCGCCGACCTTGCGCTTGGCCCAGTCCTGTAGGCCAACCAGTTCAAGCTGCTGGCGGGCCTTATTGATGCGGTCTTCCTTGCCCATGCCGGAGATTTCCAGCCCGAAAGCCACATTCTCCTCAACGGTGCGCCACGGGAGCAAACCGAATTGCTGGAACACCATCGAAACGAGTTCGGTGCGTAGGTGGCGAAGCGTGTTGCGATCCGCTTTGCCGACATCGATGTCACGGTCGCCGTCCTGTACTGTGACGCGACCGCGCGAGATCGGGTTAAGCCGGTTGATGGCGCGCAGCAGCGTGGACTTGCCGGAACCGGACAGGCCCATCAGAACAAGGATTTCGCCTTCTTCAATATCGAGCGTGCAATTATGGACGCCGAGTACATGACCGGTTTCGGCCTGAATCTTGGATCGCGTTGCGCCGCCATCGGCCAGCGCCAGCGCATTGTCCGTGTTCTTGCCGAAAATGATGCAGACGTCTTCGAGTGCGATAATGGTCATCCGCAATCTCCTGACTTTTGTTTGAGCATGATCCGAACCGAAAACCGGTTCCCACTTTTCGGGACCATGCTATTTTTCCCTGCCAGCGCGGAAGATGCGGTCGAGCACGATGGCGACCACGACGATGACAAGGCCTGCCTCGAAGCCGAGCGCGGTGTTGACCGAGTTGAGCGCGCGAACCACCGGAACGCCTAGGCCGTCGGCACCGACAAGGGCTGCAATAACCACCATCGAAAGCGACAGCATGATCGTCTGGGTCAGACCCGCCAGAATTTGCGGCATGGCATAGGGTAGCTCAATCTTCCAGAGAAGCTGCGATCGCGAGGCGCCGAAGGCTTCGCCCGCCTCGATCAACGAGGATGGGGTGGAGGAAACACCAAGATGCGTCAGGCGCACCGGCGCGGGCAGAACGAAAATCGCTGTGGCAAGCAGGCCGGGCACCATGCCGATGCCGAAAAACACAATCGCCGGGATCAGATAGACGAAGGTTGGCAGCGTCTGCATCAGATCAAGCACGGGGCGCATGGCGGCATAAAGGGTGGGGCGATGGGCTGCGGCAATGCCGAGCGGAACGCCAATGGCCATGCAGAGAACGCAGGATGAAAGCACCAGCGTCAGTGTTTCCAGCGTCCGGTCCCAGTAACCCTGATTGAGAATGAACAGAAAGCCCAGGATCGTCAGGACGACCACAGAAATGCGCCGCTGGATAAACCAGGCAATCACCGCGAATATGGCGATCAGGAGCAGGGGATGGGGCAGTTTCAGGACGAAGAGCAGGGCGTCGATCATGCTTTGCATGACCGCTGCCAGCAGGTCGAAAAATCCGCCCATATTGTTCGTCAGCCAGTCCACGACCGTTTTTGCAGTCGGTCCAACCGGGATTTTATAGTCCGTCAGCCAGTTCAACGATGAAGTCTCCTGCTGCGTTTTTTGATGGAAAGGATACGGCTACCCGCAAATAACGAGGCCGCGGGTTTAGCCGCGGCCTGCGAATGCTGCGCGTCAGAGGCCGAGGGCCGATTTGACAGCAGGCAGACCTTCCTTACCGTCAACGGTCGTCACGCCAGCGAGCCACGTGTCGAGCACAGCCGGATTTGCCTTGAGCCAGTCGGTTGCCGCCTTTGAAGGCTCCTGACCGTCATCGAGAATCTTGCCCATGATCTCGTTTTCGAGATCGAGGTTGAATTCGAGATTGGTCAGGAACTTGCCGACATTCGGGCATTCCTGCGTGTAGCCCTTGCGCACATTGGTCTCGACCTTGGCGCCGCCGAGATTCGGGCCGAAGAAGTCATCGCCGCCGGTGAGATAGGTGATCTCGAAGCGCTTGTTCATTGGATGCGGTTCCCATGCGAGGAACACGATCGGCTCCTTGCTTTTGACGGCGCGCGCGACCTGCGCAAGCATGCCCTGTTCGGAGGATTCCGCCAGTTCGAACGACTTCAGGCCGAAGGCGTCTTTGTTGATCATGTCGAGGATCAGACGATTGCCGTCATTGCCCGGCTCGATGCCATAAATCTTGCCGCCAAGCTTGTCCTTGAAGGTGGCGATATCTTTGAAGTCCTTGAGGCCTTCATTGGCGGCATATGTCGGCACGGCAAGCGTGTATTTCGCGCCGGTCAGATTGGTGCGCAGCGTCTCGACGCTCTTGTCATCCAGATAAGGCTTGAGATCGGCGCTCATGGAAGGGTTCCAGTAGCCGAGGAAGACATCAATGTCCTTCTTGCTCAGCGACGCATAGGTCACCGGCACGGAAAGAACCTTGATATCGGTCTTGTAGCCGAGGCCCTTGAGAATTTCGGTCGCAACCGCAGTTGTCGAGGTAATGTCGGTCCAGCCGACATCGGAGAAGCGCACCGTCGAGCAGCTTTTCGGCTCTTCCGCAAAGCTGGCGCCGGGTGCTGCAAGCATTGCCGTTCCCGTGGCAAGCGCAGCAAAGGCAAGCGTATAGGTCAGTTTCATTGTTCTCTCCATTTCCGGGCCGTTTTGACGGTTTGCTTATTTTTCCGGTTCCGGCTTTAGCAAACACCAAAGATTGCGCCGTTCAAGTACCACAGCGGCGAAAATATTCTCGATTGCGACGTCTGTCTCTTTTGTCGTGATGAGAATGAAAAATATCCCGCACTTTTTCTGGAACGGCTCGAAGTTGCGCCATGTTACGGATCGGCCCCCCGGTTTCAACCCTGCCACGCCAAAATGCCGGATAAAATCAGTTGGATGAGCGATCCCGGTTGTCGAAAAGACAAGCGCACTCTATTTGAAAGGGAACAACGTTTCTTGCTCACGCCTTTTCGGGAAACGACGTTTTTTGCGGACGGATCGGCGCGTGAGTGAAAATGGTTCGAAGCCCCGGAATTGCGGGCCAAATGAAGGATGATCGATAGTGTGGAATGCAGTGCGGGCCGTTTTCTCCTTCCTAGGTCGTATGATTGCGGGTCTGGCCCGGCTGATAGCCGTTCCGCTGGCCGCTTTGTGGCGGCTTTATCTTAAGTTCGGAATATTGTGGAAAGCCATAATTGGCGTCGTCGTGGTCGGTCTGGCTGCGCTCTATATCTATTTTATCTGGCAGACTCAGGTCTGGACCAATTTCGATCCGGACTATCCGGCAAAGTATAGTTATCAGACCGCCAACACGCCCGGCGAGGAAGTAAGTTCGCAGTCCGCACCCGCTGCGCCAGCACAAGCTCCGGAACCGGCACCTTCCACCGGAACTGCGGCCGGATCGGGCAATGACCAGCCTTCTTCCGAAACGCCACAGACTGCACAGCCGGTTCAGGCGGCACAAATTCCGTCAACGGCGCGCAAGTGCTCGCGTTCGGCGATTGCCGAGGTTGCCGCAGACCTCACCGATTTCAACGTGAACCAGAATGCGTGGATTTCCTCCATGCTGCTCTACAAGGCCGGTTTCTTCGGCCTCGACTGGGATCGCACACCGTTCCTCGACAACAAGGCCTCGTTCCAGCGTGGTATCAATGCCGCCGTGCGTCGTACGGCGATTGAACTGGTGGACAATATCGGCCGTCTGCGCGGCACATCGCAGATCGATGGCGATCTGCAAAAGGCGCGTGGCAATTTGCAGTTTGCCGAGGATTCCTGGTATTTCGGTCTGAGCCCGTTCGGTCCGAAGACCCCGACGCCAAGCTATTATCGTTCGGCAATCAAGGATCTGCGTTCGTTCAATACGCGCCTTGAAAACTGTCAGGCCACGTTTGATGCCCGCGCCGACAATCTGATCCAGTTTGTCGACCGTATCGCCAGCGATCTGGGTTCCACCTCGGCGATCCTCAAGGACCGCGCGGAAAACTATCATAATGGCTGGTTCGACACCCGTGCGGATGACCGCTTCTGGTTCGCCTATGGTCAGCTCTACGCCTATTACGGCCTGCTCCGCTCGGCGCATTCCGATTTCCGTGGCGTGCTGGCTGAAAAGCACCTCGACGGTGTGTGGGACGAGATGGAAAAGCAGATGCGTTCGGCGCTCGACATGCAGCCTTTCATCGTTTCCAACGGCAGCCCGGATGCGTGGTTTACCCCGTCGCATCTGACCACAATGGGCTTCTATATCCTGCGCGTTCGTTCCAATCTGGTCGACGTGAAGCAGGTTCTGGAGCGCTGACGGGCAATGGAACTGCCTCCGATTTTGCGTCAGGCGGTGGATGCCGCGCTTGAGGGCGTGGCATTGGCCGATCTCAAGCGCGCCTCCGATCTTCTGTCGCGCCGCTATCGCGCCGAGACGCGGGACGGTCGCCTGCATATTTCCGACGATCTGGCCGCGAAAGCCTATCTCGCGGCGCGTTTGCCTGCCACTTATGCGGCGGTGCGCGCAAGCCTCGAAAGTGCTGCGGAAGTTTGCCCGGATTTCGCGCCACAATCGATGTTGGATGTTGGCGCTGGCCCGGGTACGGCGCTATGGGCAGCCCGGGGGTGCTGGCAGTCGCTTGAAAACGCCACAATGATCGAAGCAAGCCCGGCCATTCGCGCCGTTGGTAGCAGTCTGGCCACACAGAGCGGTCTGGCATCGCTGGACTGGCGCGCTGGCGATGTGGTGAAGGAAAAGCTCGATTTTCCGCAAGCTGATCTCGTCACCATTGCCTATGTGTTGGATGAGCTGGCGCCTGATGATCGGCGCAAGCTGGTTGCGCAGCTTTGGACGTCTGCACGGCAGATGTTCGTGATTGTCGAGCCGGGCACGCCTGCGGGCTGGCAGCGCATTCTTGATGCACGCATGGCGCTGATCGGACGGGGTGCGACGATTGCCGCGCCATGCCCGCACCAGCTGGATTGCCCGCTGGTCGCGCCGGACTGGTGCCATTTCTCGCGCCGCGTTGCCCGTTCGCGCATTCACCGCATGACCAAGGATGCGGAAGTGCCGTGGGAGGATGAGAAGTTTATTTATCTCGCCGCCGTGCGCGAACCATCCGATGCTGTTGAAGCGCGGGTTGTTGCGCCGACGAGGGTTGGCGGCGGCAAAGTTTCGGTTAAACTCTGCAAGGATGACGGCAGAGCCGAGGAGCGCCTGCTGACCAAGCGCGACGGCGACTTGTTCCGTTGGGCGCGCCGCGCCGACTGGGGCGATGCATTGTTGAGCGATTGAACCCGGAATCGAGAACATGAAGATCAGTCTGGTCCAGTTACGTCTGCTGCAAGCTGTCGCTGAAACCGGCAGCGTCGGTGCTGCGGCGCGCCAGCTGGGGCTGACGCAATCGGGAGCCAGTCAGGCGATTGCGACGCTGGAAAAGATACTGGGCCTTGATGTGCTGGCCCGCAAACGCGATGGGGCAACCCTGACGGCCTTTGGCCAGTCTATCCTCGACGATGCCAGGACCGCTCTTGCGGCGGTGGACAGGATCGAGCTGCGAGCACGAAGCAATGTTTCGGCAGGGCCCGAGCGGCTCCGTGTCGCGGCCATTCCAAGCCAGCTCGAATATGCCTTGCCCGGTTTGCGGAAAGTTTTTCAGCGGCTCTATCCGGCTATTGAACTCAGCGCGTTCGAGGGCGGACATGATGTCGTGAGCCAATGGGTGCGGGATGGCATTGCCGATCTTGGCATAACCTCGTTGCCCGCGCCGGAGCTGGAAGCATGCGACATCGGTCAGGAGGAGCTTGTCGTGGTGGGACGCAGCGACGATCCTTTCATGCGACATGACAGGATCGCCGTCGAGACCCTGCGGGATCGCCAGCTGATTGCTGCTGCGGGCTGTGAAATGATCATTGACCGCATCATTCATGGCGACGGTAAGACCTGCAGCGAGCAGGTGCGCACCCGTGATGTAGCCACCGTGCTGGAAATGGTGCGGCATGGCATCGGCACGACGCTTTTATCGGAGATCAGCCTGCCGGGGGCGGACCTGCACGGATTGCGGGCGCTTCGCCTCGATCCGCCGACATTTCGCACCGTCTATATCGTTTTTCGGGCCGACAGTCCTGTCCGGCATCTGGTCGAGCGGTTCTGCGATGTAGCGCAAGACGCCAAAAGCAAAGCGGCATAAGAAACTCTAATATCTCATATCTCACTTATCCGTGGTGTTCGCTACGGCGAAGAGTGCAATAGTCCGGCTATTCTTCGACCATCCTGCAGCGAGCAACCATGACCGCCATTGCCGACAACACCCCGACACCTTCGACATCCGATACCATACGCGGTCTTGCCTGGGGGCTTTCCGGGGTTTTGGTGTGGTCCGGATCGTTCGTTCTGACGCGTTTTGGGTTCAAGACCGCGCTCACGCCTTTCGACATCATCGCTTTGCGTTTTGGTGTGGCGGGGCTGGTGCTGCTGCCGGTCGTAGTCATGAAAGGCTTCGGCTTCCGGCAGCTTGGACCGCTGGGCTTTGTCCTTCTGGTTTCCGGCGCAGGCGCGCCCTATGCCCTGATGACCGCCTATGGTCTGCAATTCGCCCCGGCATTCCATGCGGCAGCGCTCATTCCGGGCATCATGACGGTGCTCGTGGCCATTCTGGGCGTGGTGTTTCTGGGAGAACGTCTTGCAATGTCGCGCTGGCTCGGGGTGGTTCTGATCCTGATCGGCAGCATGTTGATCGCGGGACTGTCGCAACTGGGCGGACAGGAAATGGTCGGACACATCGCCTTCTTTGCCGCGGCGCTCATATGGGCGATCTATGTCATGGTGTTTCGCAGCAAGGGGATGGACGGGCTGCATGCGACGGCGATTTCAGCTGTCGCCTCGGCACTGTTCTATCTGCCGATCTATGCGCTTTTCCTGCCCATGGGGCTCGGTGCAACATCCTGGGGCGATATCACCCTGCAAGGGTTTTATCAGGGCGTTCTCACTTCGGCCTTTGGCGTCTTTGCCTTCAACCGCGCTGTTGTTCTGCTGGGAACGGCGGCCGGGGCCGCACTTTCGGCGCTGATCCCCGTCATCACGCTGGTTCTTGCCCTTGTCCTGCTTGGCGAAGTGCCGGGCTTTGCCGACACGCTCGCCGCCCTCCTGATCAGTGTCGGTGTGCTGGCACTGAACAGGAAGGGCAAAAAGCCGGTCGCGTCATGAAGCCTGCAGAACGACGCGCGGGGCAGGGCGGTTGATGATGAACACCATCGCCGCCGCCGCAAGGCACATGGCGCCAGCCAGAACGAGGGCTGGCGTATAGCTGTCATAGTCGGTGCGGACGAAGCCCGCAAAACCGGCGGCAGCAGCGGCGCCAATCTGGTGACCGGTGAACACCCAGCCAAAGACCAGACCGGCCTTTTCCGGGCCGAAACGTTCGGCGGCAAGCTTCACCGTCGGTGGTACGGTTGCGACCCAGTCCAGACCGTAGAAGACGGCGAACAGCGCCAGTTCATAAACCGAGAAGTCGGTGAAGGTCAGATAGATCAGCGACAGGCCGCGCAGCGCATAGAACCAGAACAGCAGCCAGCGATTGTCGAAACGGTCGGAGAGCCAGCCGGACATGATCGTGCCGATCAGGTCGAATGCGCCGATGACTGCGAGGATACCGGCTGCGCCGACCGGCGCGATGCCGTAGTCACCGCAAAGCGTGATCCAGTGGGTCTGGATGAGGCCGTTTGTCGAAAAGCCGCAGACGAAGAAGGTCAGGAACAGCACCCAGAAAGTGGAGGTCGAGGACGCTTCGCGCAGGGTCACCAGCGGCGAGGCAAGCATGGCGCCAAAGCTCTTCTTCGGTTCAGGTGCTGGCAGTGGAGCCGTGCGGCCATAGGGTTTCAGGCCGATATCTGCCGGGTGATCGCGCATCAAAGCGAGAACCAGCAACAGCGCAACGGTCAGGAAACCAATGACGATGGTGAGCGATGTGCGCCAGCCAATGGTCTGGCTGACACTGGCGAGGATCGGCATGAAAACCAGCTGGCCGGTGGCATTGCTGGCGGTCATCAGGCCGACCACAAGACCACGGCGCTTTTCAAACCAGCGGGCGGCAACCGTTGCACCCAGCACGAGCGCGGTCATGCCGGTGCCGACACCGATCACGACGCCCCAGAGGCCCACCATCTGCCATTCCTCCGTCATGAAGATGGAGCCGAGAAGGCCGCTGGCGATCAGGATCAGCGCTGCGGTCACAACGCGGCGGAGGCCGAACTGGTTCATGAAGGCGGCCGCAAACGGTCCCATCAGGCCGAACAGAACCAAACGAAGCGCCATGGCAAAAGAGATATTGGCGTTGGTCCAGCCGAATTCGCGCTGGAGCGGTTCGATCAATATGCCTGCCGACCCCATGGCGGCAGCCGTTGCCAGCATGGTCAGGAAGGTAATGGCGGCGACAACCCATCCGTAATGGATGTTTCTCTGTTCGAGAACGCGTGCGAGGCGGGCAGATATCATCTTGAGCGCTTTCGGTTAGGACCATTTTTGCAGAAATGGCCACGGATAGGAAGGCGAGCTTCTTTGCGCGTAGCCGCAGAAGCGCGCTCCGTCATTGTTTCCAGTCAAGTCAGTTCAGTTAGAGGGTCGCGTCCGACGGGCTTCAGAGTGCCTGAAGCAGCGCCTGCAACTGTTCGACCCCGTTATTTCCAAGTTTTTCTTCGATTTCTTCCTGGGCTTTATCCCAGAGCGGACCGCCACGGGTGAGAAGCTCCCGGCCTGTATTGGTCAATCTGATATTGGTTTCGCGATGGTCTTCGCCCTGGCCGGGCTCAACCAGTCCCATGCGCTGCAACACCTTGGCGTTGCGCCCCATCGTGGAACGATCAAGCTCGGCCGTGCGCGCCAGTTCGGTGATCGACAGTGTGCCCGCGCGGTCAAGCCGACGCAGCAGGCTGAACTGTGCGACATTGATGCCAAGCGGCGCCAGCGCCTCGTCATAGATGGCGGAGGTTTTGCGCGATGCCTGACGCAGAAGTATGCAGAAACAAGAATGTGCCATAATGCGGGTATATACCCGCAAATGAATTCTGGCAAGCATTCATTGCTGGAGCAGGAAGGATCCTGTCAGCGTGGCGATGGCCATGAGAGGCCTTTTATACCGCGATATGCGCGGTTTCCTTGACTTCTTCCATGACGGCATAGGTGTGCGATTCCCGCACGCCGGGCAGAGAAAGAAGCGCTTCCGACAGGAAACGGCGATAATGATCCATGTCGGAAACGCGGGCCTTGACGAGATAGTCAAAGCCGCCTGCCACCATATGGCATTCGAGAACGTCTGGATTGTTGCGCGTGAACGTCGCGAAGGTCTCGAAGACTTCCGGCGTCGTGCGGTCGAGCTTGATCTCGATGAAAACCAGCATGGCGCGGTCGAGCATCTTGGGCGACAGCCGTGCCGAATAGCCCAGAATATAGCCTTCCCGGGTCAGGCGCTTGACGCGTTCGGCAGTCGCTGTCTGCGAGAGATTGATGCGATCGGCAAGCTCGGTATTGGTCAGGCGCCCGTTCTCCTGAAGGGCCTGTAGGATGTTCCTGTCCATGGCATCAAGGTTCTTCATGCGTGTGTCCCCAACTGGTCGCCTGTTTGCGGCGACTCTTTTCTTCATGCGTTCATTCTGAATTAAGTCACGGGAATGAATCTGAAATCCGCGCTGGGCGCAAGACGAAACTTGTTCAGAAGGCTGACAAATTTGCGGGGACTGGTGAGCCATGTCCCAAATACGAACAGGCGGCCCCGAATCAATTACTAGTTGCCAACTACATGCAACCCATGGTAGTGATTAGCCATACTGAAAGTCGTATTGCACGTATAAATTTAGTCATTTGGGGGGCGAGGAGCCTCGTTTTGATCAGGCAAGGCACCCCGCTTCCTTGTCTGTATGTCCTCATTAAGGACAGGGAAAAGTCCGGACCTTCCGTGGTGTCCGGACTTTTCTTTTTTCGGTTCCGAAGGCTTAGCATAATTCTGACAGGTATAGGCCTGACAATTTTCACAGGGTCGGCTCATCGGGGCCGGGTCTCGGGTCTGTCGGGAAAAATGCGAGGCCACAATTTTCCGGTTGCAAGCCGCCCGGCGGAACGCTAACACTAGCGCCCATGAACATTTCGCACATTCGCATCAACGGTTGGTGGTGGGCTCGCTAAAAGCGGCCACGCAGGCGTTTGCGCATATGCGTTCAGGAGACAGGGCCGCTGGGATTATCCGGGCGGCCTTTTTGTTTGGCTGCCCGAATGGGACCGAAGCCCGGAATTATTCGAAAACGAAAGCAATTGGGATTAGCCGACCATGAATGCGAAGATAGCGGATAGCGAGATATTTCAGCACGAAACGGCTGGCGGCATTGTCGTCGAGCGCGTGCGCCATCTCACTGCGTATAAGGGCGCCATCGAAACCTATATCGATGTGCTCAATGAAAGACGCGGTGCGGTGTTCTCGTCCAACTACGAATATCCGGGCCGCTATACGCGATGGGACACGGCAATCGTCGATCCGCCAGTGGTGATCACGTCGCGCCAGCGCACCATGCGCATTGAGGCGTTGAACGCCCGTGGCGTCATCCTGCTGCGCCCCATTCTCGATACGGTACAGGCCTTGGGCGAAGTGACGGTGGATACGTCCACGCAGGATCGCATCGAGCTGACCATCGCGGAGCCGACCGGCACATTTACCGAAGAAGAGCGTTCGCGCATGCCTTCGGTGTTCACGGTGCTGCGCGCCATTGTCGGGCTGTTCTTCTCGGAAGAAGATGCCAATCTCGGCCTTTACGGTGCTTTCGGTTACGATCTGGCGTTCCAGTTCGACCCGATCCAGTACAAGCTCAAGCGCCCGGAAACCCAGCGCGATCTGGTGCTGTTCATTCCCGACGAGATCTTCGTCGCCGACCACTATGCAGCACGCGCCTGGGTCGATCGTTATGAATTCACCTGCGGCGGTTCCTCGACGCATGGTCTTGCGCGGGCAACGCCTGCCGAGGCGTTCAAGCCTTCGGAACGCACATTGCCGCGTGGCGATCATAATCCGGGCGAATATGCCAAGCTGGTCGAGCGCGCCAAGGATAGCTTCAAGCGCGGCGATCTGTTCGAGGTCGTGCCGGGTCAGACCTTCTATGAGCGTTGCCACACTGCACCGTCGGAAATCTTCCGTCGCCTGAAGACGATCAATCCGTCGCCTTATTCCTTCTTCATCAATCTGGGCGAGAACGAATATCTGGTTGGCGCATCGCCGGAAATGTTCGTGCGCGTCAATGGCCGCCGCATCGAAACCTGCCCGATTTCGGGCACGATCAAGCGCGGGGAGGATGCGATTTCGGATTCGGAGCAGATTCTGAAACTGCTCAATTCCAAGAAGGACGAATCCGAGCTGACCATGTGTTCGGATGTCGACCGCAACGACAAGAGCCGCGTCTGCGAGCCGGGTTCGGTGCGGGTGATTGGTCGCCGCCAGATCGAAATGTATTCGCGCCTGATCCATACGGTTGATCATATTGAAGGTCGCCTGCGTGACGGTATGGATGCTTTCGACGGTTTCCTCAGCCATGCATGGGCTGTGACCGTGACCGGCGCGCCGAAATTGTGGGCGATGCGTTTTCTTGAGGAAAACGAGCGCAGCCCGCGTGCATGGTATGGCGGCGCCATCGGCATGATGCATTTCAACGGCGACATGAACACCGGTCTCACGCTGCGCACCATCCGCATCAAGGATGGCGTGGCTGAAATCCGTGCCGGTGCAACGCTGCTGTTTGATTCCAACCCGGAAGAAGAAGAGGCGGAAACCGAGCTGAAGGCTTCGGCGATGATCGCGGCTGTGCGTGAGGCGCAGAAGAGCAATCATGTTGCTGAAGAACGTGTGGCCGCCAAGGTAGGCGAGGGCATCTCGGTCCTGCTGGTGGATCACGAAGATTCCTTCGTACACACGCTGGCCAATTATTTCCGCCAGACGGGCGCAACCGTATCGACGGTGCGCTCGCCAGTCGCCGACGATATTTTCGACCGCGTCAATCCTGATCTCGTGGTGCTTTCGCCGGGGCCGGGTTCGCCGCAGGATTTCGACTGCAAGGCAACCATCGACAAGGCGCGCAAGCGCGAACTGCCGATCTTCGGCGTCTGCCTCGGCCTTCAGGCTCTGGCGGAAGCCTATGGCGGCACGTTGCGCCAGTTGCGTATTCCGATGCATGGCAAGCCGTCGCGCATTCGCGTGTCGAAGCCGGAACGCATTTTCTCCGGTCTGCCGAAGGAAGTGACGGTCGGGCGCTACCATTCGATCTTCGCCGATCCGGAGCGTCTGCCGGATGATTTCCTCGTCACGGCGGAAACCGAAGACGGTGTGATCATGGCTTTCGAGCATAAGAAGGAGCCGGTGGCGGCTGTTCAGTTCCACCCGGAATCGATCATGACGCTCGGTCATAATGCCGGTATGCGCATAATCGAGAATGTGGTGACGCATCTGGCGGGCAAACACAAAAAAGCGCGCCGCAGCAACTACTGAAAAGGCGCTTCATCGCGTTGATATTCAACCGGTCGTAGTCATCCTGCGGCCGGTTTTGTTTTTGGAATTCGACGGTGCGTTTCCGCGGCTTGCTCTGGCAACGCATTTGCAACTGTAATGCCTTGCATTTGCAGGAAAAATTAAATGCGATAACTGAAAAAACAGGGGTACGAACTTCGATTGTTCTGGGGTATAGAGCGGTCATTGAAGCACATCCCAAAAAGTGTGAAACGGTTTTTGGATAAGATGCGCTTTAGACAATGCAGTTGCATAGGACTGACCGGCTCTGAAAGCTAATTTCAAGCCAAAGCCGGTGCGCATGAGCCCAATATGCATGAGCCTGAATTGATCAAGGTCCGGTTTTTGGGCCTGTCTCGGGCAGTAATTAGATAAATCAAAGGTTCGTCATGGACGCGAGTGCAAGAGTTCGGCGGCTAGCCGCATGGTCGATTCCCATTGCCTTTGGGGTGATGGGGCTGAAATATGTGGCTTATATGCTCACCGGCTCGGTGGCGCTCTATTCCGATGCGCTCGAATCCATCGTCAATGTCATCGCGGCAGTGGGCGCCTGGTGGGCGATCAGCGTGAGCTATAAGCCCGCCGATGAAAATCACCCGTTTGGCCATCACAAGGCGGAATATATTTCGGCGGTTGTCGAGGGCGTTTTGATCACCGTTGCGGCGCTGTTGATCTTCCGCGAGGCTTGGTTTGCCTTGCAGACCCCGCGCCAGCTCGAAGCACCATGGCTTGGCCTTGGCATCAATACAGTTGCCGCTGTCATCAATGGCGTCTGGGCCACGCTCCTGATCCGTACTGGGCGTGCGGCACGGTCTCCAGCGCTAGAAGCCGACGGCAAACACATCATGACCGACGTATTCACGTCGCTGGGCGTGCTGGTCGGTCTGGTGGGTGCTGTCGTCACCGGTTGGGCAATCCTCGATCCGCTGCTCGCCATTGTCGTGGCGCTGAATATTCTGTGGCAGGGCTGGCACGTGATCAACTCGTCGGTGCAGGGCTTGATGGATATTGGCGTCGAGCCTGCCGAGGAAATGCGCATCCGCGATGTCATTTCGTCCAATGCAGCAGGCGCCATTGAAGTGCACGACTTGAAAACGCGTATCGCCGGGCGCGTCACCTTCATCGAGTTTCATCTGGTTGTGGCTGCGGACATGAGCGTCGGCGATGCACATGTGATCTGCGACCGCATTGAAGATGCCCTGAAAGAGCAGATCGGCAGCGCCCGCGTCGTCATCCATGTTGAACCGGAAGACGAGGCGAAATTGCCTTTGGGTACAAGTGCGGTTCCCTTTGCCTGATTGAAATACCGTGCTGACCGAAGCAACTGGCGTAAATGCATCTTGCATCGGTCAAATCGCGCGTGTAAAAGCTTGACCATGATGACGAAGAACGCAACATCTCTGGGACATTCGGCTGCCGCCACTGGCGCGCGCGTCGATGTTTGCGTTCTCAACTCGCTTCTTACCCTCGGCCTTAGCGGCGATCGCCGGGCTCGTTGAAGGAGCGTCCGGCGGTCGAAAACGGTCCCGCTGGCCTGTGCTCCTTTTCATAAAACCCTACAATCGATCAAGAATATCCGTGCTTGACGGGCTTTAATGCCGTCCAGAAGCCGGGAGGAAACGAGAAATGAACCAGTCCGTTATCACGCCGCAATCTGTCGCCGAAGCCGAACGTAAAGGCATGCGGGATGCAGCCACCAAATATTCGCCATTCCCGGCTCCCAAGCTCGACGACCGTACCTGGCCATCCAAGCGCATCGAAAAAGCGCCGATCTGGTGCTCGGTCGATCTGCGCGACGGCAATCAGGCTTTGATCGACCCGATGGGTCACGACCGCAAGGAGCGCATGTTCCGCTTGCTGGTCGATATGGGTTTCCCGGAAATCGAAATCGGCTTTCCATCTGCCTCGCAGACGGATTTCGACTTCTGCCGCTGGGCTATCGAGCAGGGCAATGTGCCGGACGAGCTGGATTTGCAGGTGCTGGTGCAGTGCCGTCCTGAACTGATCACCCGCACATTCGAAGCTTTGGAAGGCGCAAAGACGCCGATCATCCACTTCTACAATTCCACCAGCGAATTGCAGCGCCGCGTGGTTTTCGCCAAGGATGTTGGCGGGATCAAGCAGATCGCGATCGATGCGGCCAAGATGATCATGGATATGGCGGCCAAGGCAGGTGGCGGTTATCGCTTCCAGTATTCGCCGGAAAGCTTTACCGGCACCGAGCTGGATGTGGCGCTGGAAATCTGCAATGCGGTCATCGAGATCGTGAAGCCGACGGCGGACAACAAGCTGATCGTCAATCTGCCGTCTACGGTGGAAATGAACACGCCGAATGTCTATGCCGACCAGATCGAATGGATGTGCCGCAATCTCGACAATCGCGAAAACCTGATCATTTCGTTGCACCCGCATAATGACCGCGGTACGGGCATCGCTGCGACGGAACTGGGCCTGATGGCCGGTGCCGATCGTGTAGAAGGCACCTTGTTTGGCAATGGCGAGCGCACCGGCAATGTGGACGTGGTGACGCTGGCGCTGAACATGTATACGCAGGGCATCGATCCCGAGCTGGATTGCACGGACATCAATCGCATGAAGGATGTCTATGAATATTCGAACCAGCTGAAGATCGCAGAGCGTCACCCCTATGTCGGCGAGTTGGTCTATACCGCTTTCTCCGGCTCGCATCAGGATGCGATCAACAAGGGCATGAAGGCGCGCAAGTCGGCCAATTCGCCGGTTTGGGAAGTGCCTTATCTGCCGATCGACCCGCAGGACGTTGGCCGTTCCTACGAAGCGATCATCCGCATCAATTCGCAGTCGGGCAAGGGCGGCATCGCCTATATCCTGCAGGCCGATTACGGTTTGAACCTGCCGCGCAATCTGCAGGTCGAGTTCCGCGAAATCATCCAGCAGATCACCGACGACGAAGGCAAGGAATTGCCGTCCAAGCGCATTCATGAAGAGTTCCAGAAGCTCTATGTGACGCAGCCGGATGCTCGCATCAAGTTCGTGGATCACCACACCATACCGGATCCTGAACAGAAGGGTCGCCGCATTCTCACCGCCGAAATCACCGATAACGGCGTGACCAAGAATATAGAAGGCAAGGGCACCGGTCCGATTGATGGCTTTGTCGACGCGCTGTCCAAATATCTCGGCGTGAAGATGTCGGTCGTGGATTATTCCGAACATTCGCTCCAGCAGGGTTCGGATGCGTCGGCCATCTCCTATGTTGAAATGGCGCATCCGGGTGGCAAGCTGTTTGGTGCCGGCATCAACGACAATATCGTCAGCGCATCGCTGGAAGCCATCGTATCGGCGGCCAACCGGGTGATCGGTCAGTAACCGAAGGCTATTGAACAAAAAAGGCGGCACACTGTGCCGCCTTTTTCATTTGTAGAGTTCCTGCTCGGATATCTTGAAAATGCGCTCGCTTGCATCTTCGATGCCGTGCTGTTCCCACAGGCAATGCCAGCCGCCATCCGGCTTGCGGTCGATGTTGAAGAGATTGTAGCGGGCAGGCGGTTTGTGGCCGCCATAGTTCTGGCTGGCCGACGGGACGCAGATCACAGGCACTTTGCCGTTCGGTCCGTCGATTTCATATTTCGTCGCCAGATGCGTGTGGCCGTGAATGACCAGTTCCGCGCCATACTTGCGGATGATCTTTTGAAAACGGCGGATGCCGTAAAGCCGCTTGTGGGTCGGCGTTGCACCGTGGATCGGCGGATGATGGATCATCACCACCCGGAAAAGCCCGCGCGCACCTGCCTCATCGAGTGTGGCGGCAAGACGCTTGGCCTGCGCTGAACGAAAATCGCCGCTCGCCATGAAAGGTGCCGTAGCGCGGGCTGACGAAACGCCGATCATCGCGACATCATCGCGCACACGCATATAAGGAAATTGCGGGCGCTTGCCCTTGTTGCCGATGCCGTCGCCGCGCATCCACGGTTCCCATTTGCGGCAGGACCGGTCGAGCGCGCCGGGGACATAGGCATCGTGATTGCCGGGCACGACCGAGACATCATCCGGGTTGCCCAGTTTCGACAGCCAGTCGGCGGCGATATCTATTTCCAGATTGAGAGCCAGATTGACCAGATCGCCAGTGACGGCAATATGATTCGGCGCTTGCGCCAGCATATCGGCTACAAGTTTATCGAGCACCGTTCCGTGCATTGCACCCTTGCGGTTGCGCAGCCAGTTGATATAACCGGTGATACGCTTCGAGGCCAATTCGCGATATCTCACACGCGGCAGTGGCGAAAGGTGGATATCGGAGATGTGAGCGAGGCGAAACATAAGGCCCGTTTACTGGATAATTTCTAAAATAGAAACCGTGTTTAGCGACTTTTTGTTGATGCGATTGCTGCATTGATAACTGCATATAATGTTTGCTGGAGAGTCGGAATGCGCTTTCGTCATTTTATATTTCATTCATATTTTCTTTTGCGGCGCCCCATGACACTTGGGGTAAGGGCAATTGTGTATGATGAAAAGATTAACTCTGTTTTTTTAGTAAGACATACTTACGTACCGGGATGGCAGTTACCGGGCGGCGGTGTAGATAGTGGGGAGACTTTTCAGCAGGCGCTAGAAAAAGAACTGCGGGAAGAGGGTAATATTGTCCTGAAAGGCCGCCCCCAACTTCTTGCGCTTTACAAGAATGCCCATGCTTCTCCACGGGATCATGTAGCACTGTATGTATGCCGTTCTTTTGAACAACTTGCGCCGAAAGTGCCCGATAGAGAGATTGCCGAGAGCGGTTTCTTTCCGCTCGACGATCTTCCGGAAGGAACCACAGCTTCAACCAAGCGGCGTTTGCAGGAAGCCCTGTATGATCTGGAGCCGCTGCCGATGTGGTAATACCACTTGTGCCCGGCGGTTTTGTTTAACGCCGGGCGGAGATACTCTGTAATACTTTGGTATAAAGGGCGCAGGATGCGCCCTTTAAAATAGTCTGAAATTAGAAACGGTAGGTGATACCGGTGCCGATCAGCCACGGATTGAGCTTGGCTTTGCCGCTCAGTTCCTGTCCGCCGACTGTGACGTCGAACTTCGGTTCGAGGAACAGCTTCTTCACGTCGAAGTTCAGGCCCCAATGTTCGTCGATCATATAGTCCACACCGAACTGGAGTGCGCCGCCAAACGTGTTCTTGACCTTCAGATAGTCGGCGCTGCCTGCATCCTGATTGTAGAAGATGGTGTAATTGACGCCTGCACCGACATAAGGCTTGAACGCGCCGAAATTGGTGAAGTGATATTGCAGTGTCAGGGTGGGCGGTAGAATCCAGGTCTTGCCGACCTTGCCAAGACTGCTGATGGAGCCTGCGCCGTTGATATTGGCATAGGTCGTGCCGAGAATGAGTTCGGCGGCGATATTGTCCGTGAAGTAATAGGTGATATCGAGTTCGGGCGTGATCGACTTCGAGTAGTCGAGGTCGGAACCCGGAACACCATTCACATGGCCCTTGTTCTCCGCAATGACCCCAAGGGCGCGCACGCGGATCTGCCATGGTGAAAGCGCTTCTGGCACAGCCTGAATTTCAGAGGCTGGCTGGGCCACCACAGTGTCGGCGGCAAAGGCGGCCGGGGCGGCAAATGTCAGCGCGGTTGCTGCAAGCAGCCCTGTCGCAAATCGGTTCATCAAATCTCTCCTTAGTCACAGTGCAGTCTTGGGTGTCGTCCTGGGGGATGCATCCAATCTGAACTGCGTTGCCTCGCGCCCCATTGATCGAGATCAAAGGGGCGCAAGAGAATGAGAGAGTGCTGATATTAGAAACCGCACTGTTGCAGGAAAAGCGCAGTCGCGGTCGGGCCGGTTAACTCTTCGAAAAACGATCCCTGTCATGCGGGGCGGCAAAGTCGATTTCCGGGCCCATCGGCACAACGCCGGTTGGGTTGATCGTCTTGTGGCTGCGGTAATAATGGCCCTTGATATGTTCCATATTCACCGTCGAGGCCACGCCCGGCACCTGATACAGCTCGCGCGTATAGTTCCACAGGTTCGGATAATCGGCGATCCGGCGCAGATTGCATTTGAAATGACCAACATAGACCGGATCAAAGCGCAAAAGCGTCGTGAACAGACGCCAATCCGCTTCCGTCAGGCTTGAGCCTGTCAGATAACGCTGGCGGGACAGGCGGTCTTCCAGTGTGTCGAGCGCGGCGAATAGCTGCTTGAACGCTTCTTCATAAGCATCCTGCTCGGTGGCGAAGCCAGCGCGATAAACGCCATTGTTGATGTTTGGATAGATGAAATCGTTGAGTGCATCGATTTCAGCCGCCAGCGCTTCCGGATAGAAGTCGAGCGAGGCATCGCCGAATTCATTGAAAGCCGTATTGAGCATGCGGATGATTTCCGACGACTCGTTGGAAACGATCGTCTGGCGTTGCTTGTCCCACAGGACCGGCACAGTCACGCGGCCGGAATAGTTGGGATCGGCGCGGGTATAGATTTCATAAAGGCGCTTGGAGCCGTACAGATCATCACCGGTGCTGCCGGTGGTGCCGTAAAAGGTCCAGCCTTCTTCCACCATCAGAAAATCGACGACCGAAACCGAAATGACATCTTCCAGTTTCTTCAGCGCGCGAAAAATCAGCGTGCGATGCGCCCATGGGCATGCATAGGAAACATAAAGATGATAGCGGCCCGGCTCGGCCTTGAAACCGCCTTCGCCAGTCGGACCGGCGCTGCCGTCCGCGGTTACCCAGTTGCGGAATTGCGATTTCGAGCGTTCAAAGCGGCCTTTTGTGCTCTTGGTGTCGTACCAGACATCCTGCCACTTGCCATCGACCAGAAGTCCCATGTGATTTCTCCTTTTGGCAGCTAAGCATTTCCAGCAAAAGTGCGAAGCGGTTTTGCGTGGGATAATGCGTTGAACAAATAGATCGAAACGGCGGCATTTGCAGTATCTCAACTCGTAAACAGTGCGTCACGTTGCCAAAAAGAGAAGTCGAAACTGCCATTTTGAAAAAAATGGTTTTACCTCTGCTCAATTTGGTGTAATGGGAGTTCCAATTTGCGATCATCCAATGTTCGATCGCCCGGGAGACACGTAATGGAAATGCTTTTCATCCGACGATGAAACTTGGACCGCGCTGCGAGCGCGGAGTGCATTCCATTGACCTGACGGTCCCTGAAGTCTCCAATTGTGATCTTAAGCCCATGCAGCAGCTTGAACTGACCTACGCGCAGGAATGCCCGGCGCACGACATTGAAATCGAAGCCATCAATGCCGAAGCTTTCGGACCGGGACGCTTTACCCGTGCCGCCCATTTCATCCGTGAAGGCGGTCCGCATGATCTGAGCCTTTCCTTCGTTGCCCTGATGGGGGGCATAGTGGTGGGTTCCGTGCGGCTGACGCCGGTTGTGATCGGCAAGACACCAGCACTGTTGCTGGGGCCGCTTGCCGTGCGGCCTGAATGGAAGAAGCGGGGCATTGGCGGCACGCTGATGCGCCAGTCGCTGGAAGCGGCGACGAAGGCGGGACACAAGCTGGTCATTCTGGTGGGTGACGAACCTTATTATGGTCCGTTCGGCTTCAAGATGGTGCCGCATGGCTCCATGGTCATGCCCGCACCGGTCGATCCGCGCCGGATGCTTGCCTGTGAACTCACTGCCGGTGCCGCAAGCGGCGTCAGCGGCATTGTGCGCCACGCCAACCGGGCCTGATTTTCAGTTTAATCTTTGATTTGTGGGAACGTTTGCTTTTCCCCTCATCCTGAGGAGCCGTCGAAGACGGCGCATCATCCTGAGATTTTTGAAGGATCGAAGGAGAGGGGAAACCAGCGCGTGCCTCGTCCTTCGACACGGTGCTTCGCACCTGCTCAGGATGAGGGGGCAACGAGGTGTAGACGAAGAATGGTGTGCGAGGGCGGATTACCGCCCTTCGCGATACCACATGCCGCCAAAGACCAAGAGCAGGGCAGCGAGCGCCAGGAAGCCGGAGAACAACGGCAGACGGTTCACGCTTTTGAGCTGCGTGTCGGTGGTTTCACGCAGGCCAATCCAGTCATTGCCGCGGGCTGTGCGATTGGCGGCAACCGCGGTAATCGACGGAACCCGCACGGCGCTGTCGGCACTTGCACGCACGCGATGGACTGAACCGCCGGTCGCTTCAGCAATGGGTTTCAGGCGATCCACGGTTGAAATGCTGTCGGCAAATTCCGGTGCATCGACGGGTCCGACATGGGCCAGCGTCTCCAGATCGCCGTTCTTGATCCGGAAGACGCCGATCTCGTCGGTTTGCAGCGAACCGTCGAACAGGCCCGGCTTGTTCTGTGCGAGATTGACCTGCAACGTCTTGCCAGCAGGCGTTGTGACGGTCGCGGTGCCCGGATTATCGCCCATCGTTTGACGGTGAATGCTCAAGGTGCGGCCATTGCCTGCGGCGGTGAGCGCTTCTTCTTCCAGCTCCGGCTCCTGCATCAGCCAGTGGGCAATGCGGCGATAGAGCGCCGCATAGGGACCGCCGCCTTCAAAGCCGCGTGCCCATAGCCAGCCCTGATCGGACAGGAACATGCCGACGCGGCCTTTCCCGACGCGATTGAGAACCAGAAGCGGCTTGTTATCGGCACCGCTCATCACGGTTTCGCCCTGCGGCGCGGTGATGTCGATGGTGCGGAACCAGCGGCTCCAATGGGGCGGCTCCTGCTCGCTGCCATCGAGACCGCGTGTGACGGGGTGGCGTTTGCCGAGAACGGTCAGGCGGGGATAGAACGCTTTTTCGGTCACCGTGCCGGTCGGCATGGCGGGCAGGGCGTTGTAAAGTGGCGTGCGGGCAATCGACATTTCGCCTGCATATTCCGGCCCGGCTGCAACCAGCAGCGCGCCGCCGTTTTCCACATATTGCGCGATGTAATCGTAATAGAGCAGCGGCAGCACATCGCGATGCTGGTAGCGATCCAGAATGATGAGATCGAACTCGTTGACCTTGTCCACGAACAGTTCACGCGTCGGGAAGGCGATCAGCGACAATTCATTGATCGGCGTGCCGTCCTGCTTTTCCGGCGGGCGCAAAATGGTGAAGTGGACGAGGTCCACGGCAGCGTCGGATTTCAGCAGATTGCGCCAGGTGCGCTCGCCATTATGCGGCTCGCCGGAGACGAGAAGCACGCGCAGATTTTCGCGGATACCGTCCACGGTTGCCACTGCACGGTTGTTGGCCTCGGTCACTTCACCCGGAATCGCGGGCGTGGCAATTTCAACGATATTCACACCGGCGCGCGGCAAGGTGATGGTAACAGATGTTTCCTGCCCCACCTGTGCCTGTTCCTGCGAAACCGCTTCGCCATTGACGCGGATTTCCACCGGCGCAGGGCTGCCGAGGCTTTTGCCTTCGTCGATGACCGTGAACGACATTTCAAGCGGCTTGCCGCTGATGCCGTAGCGCGGGGCCTTGTTGAAGCGGATGCGACGGTCGAATTCGTCCGGTTTGCCCGTCACCAGTCCATGCAAAGGCGCGTCGAAGCCCAGCGCATTCTTGTTGGCGGGCGTATCGTGCACCTGTCCGTCGGTGATCATGATCGCGCCCGCAACACGGGTTGGCGGCACGTCGAGCAGCGCCCGAGCCAGCGGCCCGAAAAGCCGCGTCGCATAGCCATCCTCGTTTTCGTCCGGCTTGCCGGTTTCCACCACGCGCGTTTCAAATTGCGGCATGGTGGCAAGCTGATCCTGCACGGCTTTCAAAGCGGCATCGGTGTCGGCGCGGCGTGTCCCAAGTTCCTGGCTCTGGCTGCGGTCCACCACGACAGCGACAACGCTTTTCAACGGCTCGCGCTCTTCATTGATCACCACCGGGTTGAAGAGCGCCAAGGCAAGGGCTGCGGCGGCCAGAAGACGGATCAACCCGCCGCGCATGCGCAGGGCGACAGTTGCCAGAACCAGCAATGCCAGCGGTACGAGAATGCCGATGAGCCATGGTGTTGAGAGGAACGGTTCGAATTCGATATTCATGCCCGCCTCCTAACGCCGTAAGTTCCTATCTGTACGGACCGTAACGCTTCCCCCTCATCCTGAGGTGCGGAGCGAAGCGAAGCCTCGAAGGACGAGGGCAGGCGCGCCGTTCGTTTTTCCCTCACCCTTCGATCCTTCGACAAGCTCAGGATATTGCGCCGTCTTTGACGACTCCTCAGGATGAGGGAAAAAGAGAACCGGGACTGGGCGATGACATGGTTGCAAAACATCATGCTCTAATTCTCCAGCCGCTCGAGCAGGGCCGGAACATGGACCTGATCGGACTTGTAATTGCCGGTGAGCATGTACATCACGATATTGACGCCGCCGCGAATGGCATAGATGCGCTGCATCGGGTCGTTCGGCACGGTGGGGAGCAGGGGATTGCCCTGATCATCTACGGCCCATGCGCCTGCCAGATCATTGGCGGTGATCATGATCGGCGTCACACCGTCGCCGGTTCTAACCGGACGGTCGTGCGGCGAGGCATTTGGGGCTGTCGCCTCCACCCAGAGCGGGCTTCCCTCATAACGACCCGGAAAGTCGGGCATGATGAAGAAGGATTTCGTCAGAACGTGATCGTCGGGCACGGGTTCGAGCGGCGGCACATTCATGTCGTCGAGAATGGCGCGCAGGCGCTGATTGGCTGGGGAGACCGATGGATCAAGGCTCGCGCCCGACTGCAACTGGTCGCGCGTGTCGAACAGCACTGTGCCGCCCTGCTGCATATAGGCGTCCACCTTGGCAATGGCTTCAGGGCTCGGCATCGGCGCATTCGGGTCTATCGGCCAATAGATCAGCGGATAGAAGGCCAGTTCGTCTTTGGACGGGTCAACGCCGATCGGGTCGCCCGGTTCCAGCGCCGTCTTGTCGGTCAGCGCAAAGGTCAGACCTTTCAGACCGGCCTTGCTGATATTGTCGGTCTCGGCGCTGCCGGTGATGATATAGGCAAGATGGGTCTGCGAAACCGAGCCTATGATCGCTTCATCGCCGGGCTTGCTGTCGTCATGAATTTGTGGCGGCTGTGGCGATGCTGCTTGTGCAAAGGCGCGGTCAGCACCGACTGATAGGAGGGCGAACAGTGCGCCGCCTGCGAGAAGAACGGCGATGGTGGCCGTTTTGGCGCGCACCTTCATGCGGCGGCGGAACGCGCCGCGCAGCCACAGCATCAGCAGGGAATCGAGCGCCAGAAGCATGGCGGCAGCGGCAAAGAACGGCCCTGCCAGCGATATTGACTGATCTGCCGTATAGGAGACGGGCGTGACGCCGACTGAGAGGGTCGGCTGGCGGATCGGCTCCAGCTTGGTGTTGCTGTCGGCGAAAATGTTGAGTGCTTTCAAACCGTCCTCATTGCCGTAGAAACCGGGCGGCGTGTTGATGCTGACACTGGCCTCTCTGTTGCGCTCGACGATCAGCGGTTTGGCCTCCGAGGTCGGCGGTGTCAGCGCGCCGGCGGCTGAAAGCAGCTGGAACGGCGGCAGTGAAACGGCATCCTGATTGTCCTGCGCGCCAGTGCGCTGCGACAACGACACGATGCGGCGCAGCATTTCCACGAAGGAGCCGGAAATCGGCAGGCTCGACCATGTGGCGTCCGGCGAAATATGGAACAGCACGATGTTGCCGCGACCGCGCTGCTGACCCGTCACCAATGGGGTGCCGTCCTGAAGGATGGCATAGGCCTTGTCGTTGAGATCGAAAGACGGTTCGGCCAGCACCTGACGGTTGACGTTGACATCTTCAGGGATCGGCAGTCCGGCAAAAGGGCCCTTTTCCGGGAATGCGCGCAGCTTCTGCGGTTCAGACCAGGACAAGGTGCCGCCAAGCGCACGCTCGCCCTTGCGCAACCGTACCGGAAGCAGCGGATCATTGTCGCTCGCGCCCGCCAGACGTGGTCCGGCAAAGCGCACCAGCGTGCCGCCTTCTTCCACCCATGCGGAAATCCGCTCTGCGACAGGCGGCGGCAAGTTGCCGATATCGGCCATGATGAGAATGGACGGCTTGGCATCCAGCAGTTCGGGGACCGACTGAAGCAGATCGGCGGAACGCGGCTCAATCAGATTGGCGTAAGGCGTCAGGGCGCGCTTGATGTAATGCAGCGGTGACAGAAGCGGCTGCGCGAGATCGCCGTCGCCGCTGGCAATCAGGCCGATGGTGCGCCGCTCAGACCCGGCATCGATCAGATGCGTTGCACCCGCCTGTTCGACACCGTCGATGCGGATCAGGCGGAAATCGTTGCGCAGTTCGACCGGCAGGTTGAAATGCGCCGTGCCTTCGGGGCTGCCCAGCGCAAAGGACAGTGGCGCTTCGGCGATGCGGCGTCCCTTGTCGTCATAGGCTGCCGCCGTCAGGCTGCGCGGCATGGTCACGCCTTCCGGGCGGATCGCGGTGGCTTCGAGGCTGTCGGCCTTGTTATCCACTCCGGTCAGCGCAAGGGTACGGTCAAGATTGGCACCATACCAGAGAACATTTGCCAGATGGCCGGTCTTGTCCAATGCGGCAAAGGTCTCTTCGTCGGCAGGGGACGCCAGCCCGTCATTCATGAAGGCGAGGCGAATTTTGACGCCATCCGACAGGGCGGAAGCCAGCCGCTCCATCGTCGCCTTGCGGTCGACTGGGATCGGGCGCGGTTGCATGGCTTGGAGCCATTCTGTGGCGCGGGTGCCATCATAGGGGCCGATTTCCGCATTGGCTGGTTCTGCGGTGCCAAGGATGTAAATCTGCGCGTTGGAACCTTCCGCGTCATCGATCAGCTTTTCGGCGGCGTTGACCCGCTGCTGCCAGTCTTCGGCGGCGGCCCAGCCATTATCCACTACAATGGCCAGCGGTTCCTGACCGGTCAGCGCGACAGGACGCGGGTTCCAGATCGGCGCTGCCAGTGCCATGATCACGAGTGCGGCGATTAGCAGACGCAGAAGCGTCATCCACCACGGGCTTTTTGAGGGCACTTCCTCGCGCTTGAAAACCTGCGCCAAAATGCGCAGCGGCGGAAAGGTTTCTTCCTGCGGGCGCGGCGGCGTCATGCGCAGCAGCCACCAGATCACCGGCAAGGCAACCAGACCGGCGAGGATCAGCGGCGAACCAAAGGCAAGCGGCAGAAAATTCATGCGCTGGCCCCCGTCGCGCCCAATGCCCCGGTTGCACTTAGCGCACTATGGAGGCGCGCCAGCGCTTCCGCCGCCGGACGGTCGGTGCGATGCACGGAATAGCTCCAGCCGAGCCGTTTGCAGAAGTCCGACAGGGTTTCGCGCCGGGCAGTGTAAAGACGGCGATAATCCTCGGCATAGGTTTCGGCGCGACCGGCAACCAGTGTTGCACCTGTCTCGGGATCGCGAAATTCGGTGCGACCGGAATAGGGGAAGGTTTCTTCTGCGGGATCGGCAACTTCGACCAGATGCGCACGCACGCCGCGCTTCGCAAGCCGGTCGAGAAGTTCGGTCAGTTCGTCGAACGGGTGCAGGAAATCCGAGACAAGCACGACTTCCGAAAAACGGCGGATCTGCGCAATATCCGGCAGCGGGCTCATGGACGCGCTGGTGGGTGCTTCATGCATGAGAGCGCCTGCAAGACGCTCCGCGCCATTGCGGGCAGCGAAAGGCGGGATCAGTGCCGGAAAGGCGATGCGCTCGCCGGAGCGTGACAGGATTTCCGCCAGCGCCAGCGTCAGCACCAGCGCGCGGGCTTCCTTGGAAACAGGCGACATTTGCGAGCGGTAGAGCATGGAGGGCGAGAAATCGCACCACAGCCACACGGTATGGGCCGATTCCCATTCGCGGTCGCGAACATAGGTGTGATCGTCGCGGGCGGAGCGCCGCCAGTCGATACGCGAAAGCTGCTCGCCCTGCACATAGGGGCGGAACTGCCAGAAATTCTCGCCGGGGCCGCGTTTGCGCCGTCCGTGCCAGCCATTCATGACAGTATTGACGACACGCTGGGCTTCAACCAGCAGATCGGGGATCGCCGCCGCCCGTGCACGTGCGCGGGCCAGCGTATCCTTGCGATCTGCGGTGGAAACTTGCGTGCCGATGACCATCAGACAGCAGCCTTTACCAGATTGGCGATGACATCGCGGATGTGCATGCCATCGGCGCGGGCTGCGAAATTGAGCGCCATGCGATGTTGCAGCACCGGCTCGGCCAGTGCCTTCACATCGTCGACCGAAGGGGCGAGGCGGCCATCATAAAGCGCACGGGCGCGGGCGCAGAGCATCAGCGCCTGACTGGCGCGAGGACCGGGGCCCCATGCGATATGCTGCCTGGCGTGATCATTGTCGGCATCGGGACGCGCGGAGCGTACCAGCTTCAGGATCGCTTCGACGACGTTTTCCGAAACCGGCATACGGCGCACGAGTGTCTGCATCTGCTTCAGACGTTCCGCATCGAGAATCTCGTAGGGCTTCGCTTCGGCGACGCCTGTAGTTTCGAGAAGAATGCGGCGCTCGGCGTCGAGTTCCGGATAGAGAATATCGATCTGCATCAGGAAACGGTCGAGCTGGGCTTCCGGCAGCGGATAGGTGCCTTCCTGTTCCAGCGGGTTCTGTGTTGCGAGAACGTGGAATGGCGCAGGCAGGTCATAACGCTGGCCAGCGACCGTGACATGATATTCCTGCATGGCCTGCAACAGCGCGGACTGGGTGCGGGGGCTCGCGCGGTTGATTTCGTCAGCCATCAGGAGCTGTGCGAAAATCGGCCCCTTGAGATAGCGGAACGAGCGGCGACCATCGGCATCCTGTTCCATGACTTCCGAACCGATGATGTCGGAAGGCATCAGGTCAGGCGTGAACTGGATGCGCTGGCCGGAGAGGCCGAGCACCACGCCCAGCGTTTCCACCAGCTTGGTCTTGGCAAGGCCGGGCACACCGACCAGCAGCGCATGGCCGCCTGCCAGAATGGCGACGAGCGTGCGCTCGATCACACTTTCTTGTCCGAAGATAACCGTGCCGACGCCTTCCTTGATGCGGGCAATATCTGCGAGCGCCCGTTCGGCTTCCGCAACAATCTGCTCGGAGTTGGCGGTTTCAGGCGTGATGACGACGCTCATGGTGACCTCGCAATATGTGACCGCTCTGGCGGACGTGCCTTATAAATCGCATATAATGCTGACAAGCCGCGAAACGGTGACTATTTCATGACTTCCATCATATTAAACACATTCGAACAGGAATAACCGAGTCGGATGACAAAGAGCACCCCTATAGGCAAAGTTGCGCCGCAAAACGCGATGCAAAGCGCCGGGACGACCAGCGGTCTGGAAGCCCTGATCGCGCGCGCCCATGCCGATGCGCAAAGCGGTCCGTCAACGAAAGAGCGCGGCATTCCGCCTGTCGAGCGGTGGAACCCCGATTTCTGCGGCGACCTCGACATGGAGATCAAGGCCGACGGCACCTGGTTTTATATGGGGACGCCGATTGGCCGCAAACAGCTGGTGCGCCTGTTCTCCACCGTGCTGCGCAAGGACGAGGACGGCAAGACCTATCTGGTCACGCCGGTCGAAAAGGTCGGCATCCGTGTCGAAGATGCGCCGTTCATTGCTGTTGAAATGCAGGTTTCCGGTGAGGGCGTGGAACAGTCGCTGACATTCCGCACTAATGTCGGCGACGTGGTGGAAGTCGATGCGGAGCATCCGTTGCGGTTCGTCGTTGAAGAAGAAAGCGACGGATTGAAACCCTATGTACTTGTTCGCGGGCGTCTGGAAGCGCTGGTGACGCGCTCCGTGATGTATGATCTGGTCGGGCTTGGCGAGGAAATCGAGATCGACGGCGTGACGATGTTTGCTGTGCGGTCCGGCGGCGCCGTCTTTCCGATCATGCCAGCGGATGCGCTGGAAGCAGCCCAGAAATGATGGTGTACTGATGGAACGGGGTCTGAAATCCCTTTCGGCGTTTTCCGCTGGTGATTTTGCCAATCGCGTTCGCAGCTGGCAGCCGGATCACAGCGAGATTACCGGCGATCATTCGCTCAATCCTGACTTCACGCAGGCCATGGTGACGTCCCAGATGCGCGACGCAGCTGTGCTGGTGCCTGTGGTGGATCGCGGTCCTGATGCGACGGTGCTTCTCACCCAGCGCACCGATACGTTGCGAAAACATTCGGGCCAGATCGCGTTTCCGGGCGGAGCCATCGATCCGGGCGACGGAACGGCGGAACATGCAGCGCTTCGCGAGGCCAATGAGGAAATCGGTCTCGCTGCCGAGCGCGCAGAGATCATTGGCAATCTGCCACGCTATCTGACCGGCAGCGGCTTTTCGATCACGCCGGTTCTGGCTGTGGTCAAGACACCGTTCGACCTGCATCCGAACCCGGATGAGGTGGCCGATATTTTCGAGGTGCCATTGTCTTTCCTGATGAATCCGGCCAATCACCGGCGCGAAAGCAGGGTGCTCAACGGCAAGGAACGCTTTTATTACGCCATGCCCTATCACGAGCGATTCATCTGGGGGATTACCGCCGGAATCATTCGCGGACTTTATGAAAGGCTCTACGTTTGAGCGACAATGTGAACATTTCCGACACGGCGACCTGGTTGAAGTCGAAGTCCCTGCAGGCGCTGTTCAAGGCCTTGAACCGCGACGGCGGGGAAGCGCGCGTGGTCGGCGGTGCGGTGCGCAACACATTGCTGGGCACCGCTGTCAGCGATGTCGATCTTGCCACCACGCATGTGCCGCAGGAAACGGTTCGATTGGCCGAGGAAGCAGGGTTCAAGCCTGTCCCGACGGGCATCGAACACGGCACGATCACTGTTGTCGCCCACGGACATGCCTATGAAGTGACGACGTTGCGCAAGGATGTCGAGACCGATGGCCGCCATGCCAAGGTTGCCTTTGGAACCGACTGGAAAACCGATGCCGAGCGGCGCGACTTCACCATCAATGCGCTCTATGCGACGGCGGACGGCAAAATCATCGATCATGTCGGCGGGCTTGCCGATATTGAAACCCGGACATTGCGTTTCATCGGCGATGCCGAACAGCGCATTCGCGAGGATTACCTGCGTATCCTGCGCTTTTTCCGCTTTTTCGCCTGGTATGGTTCCGGGCGTCCGGAAGCCGAAGGCCTGCGCGCCAGCGCAAGGCTGAAGGACGGCATCGAGCAGCTTTCAGCCGAACGCGTATGGTCGGAGCTGAAGAAACTCCTGTCGGCTCCCGATCCGTCGCGCGCCCTTTTGTGGATGCGGCAGGGTGGCGTGCTGAATCTCGTTCTGCCCGAAAGCGAGAAATGGGGCATCGACGCCATTCATGGCCTGGTGCGTTCCGAAGGCGATCTTGGCTGGTCGGCCGATCCGCTGTTGCGGCTTGAGAGCATCGTGCCGCCGGATGCCGTGCGCATGGAAGAAATGGGCAAGCGCCTGAAAATGTCCAATGCCGAGCGTGCGCGGCTGGAGGCCTGGGCGCGGGCGGATGCCGTCAAGCCGGAGCTGTCCGAACAGGCCTTGAAGAAGGTGATTTATCGCGGCAGCAAACAGGCGGTGGTGGACCGGATCAAGCTTGCCTATGCGGCGGCTCGTGCCGATGCGGCTGGCAGCGATGACGCCATGATCCGCGCTGGCGGCTTTTCCCGTTTGCTCGAAACAGCGGAACATTATGAAGCCCCTGTCTTTCCCGTGACGGGCGGCGATCTTCTGGCGCTTGGCGTGGAAAAAGGTCCGGGTCTGGGTGTGGCGTTGCGGTCGCTTGAAACTTTCTGGATCGACTCCGGTTTTAGCCTTGACCGGGCCACTCTTCTGGAGAAACTTGATCGCGATAAAATGAACAGCTGACCGCTTGTGTGCAAAATTCAGCCGTAGTTTCATCAGTTTATGGCTGGGAATCTTTTCAGCGCCGATTTGAAAGAGCATGAAATGTCCAATCCCGATACATCGATCCAAGATAAGGCAGCTTCTGATCCGAAACAGAAATTCGGCACTGAAGGTCTGGCCGCAATGGACCGCCCGAGCAAAATCACCCGGTTTTTCATGGGGATCGTCTCCTGGGCGGAAAGCCTCAATCTGAAATATGCCAAGCTCGGCAATCCGCCTGTTTATGACAATGCGACCTTCCCATGGGCGGCAGAAATTGAAAAGGAATGGCCCGCCATTCGCAAGGAGCTGGACACGATCCTGCTGCGCCAAAGCGAGCTGCCGTCCTTTCAGGATATTTCGACCGACGTGAAGACGATTTCCACCGATAATCGCTGGAAGACATTCTTCCTGCTCGGCTTCGGCGTGAAGTCGGAGCAGAACATCAAGACCTGCCCGGAAACATGGCGCATCGTGAACAAGATCCCGGGCCTGACCACGGCAATGTTCTCGATCTTTGAACCGGGCAAGCATCTGCCGCCGCATCGCGGCCCTTATAATGGCGTGCTGCGCCTGCATCTCGGCCTCATCGTGCCGGAGCCGAATGAAAAGCTGGCCATTCGCGTGGACAAGCAGGTTTGCCATTGGCATGAGGGCAAGGTTCTCATCTTCGACGACGCCTATGAGCATGAGGCGTGGAACCACACTGACAAGACGCGCGTGGTTCTGTTTGTCGACTTCGTGAAGCCACTGAAATTCCCGGCCCGTTTCGTAAACTGGTGCCTGATGAACCTCGCGATCTTCACGCCCTTCATCAAGGAAGGGCTGGACAACCACAATGAGTGGGAAAAGAAGTTCTACGCAGAAGCCGAGAAGCTCCGCAATCAGCCAAAGGCCTGATGGGATTTGACTTTCGCTATCTGCGCTCTTACATGCGGGTCAGAGGGTCGATCGGCCCTTTGACCTTCCCACCTCTGAAAGAGGAATTGTTGATGCTGGAGATTGTTGGAAGCCTTTAATCGTTCCGAACAAGAACTGTGATGACGGACGCTGAGAGCGTCTGATCGGGCAGTTGTTCAGGGACGGGAACGGCATTGGCCGTGGATAGCCGTGCGCTGTCCGCGAGTGCTGATGCTTGTTATGGTTTCCATCCAGGCATGAACAACAATGAATATCTCACGTATTGAACAGCGCGTGTTGCACGTGCTGGCGCAAGGCGGCCTTATCCGCCATTTGCGCGAAGACGGACGCGTCTGCGAAATCGAATGCTATACCCGCGAGGGTTACCTGCTCGCCGATTGTACAATGGCTGTGTTCCAGCAATTGCGGCGCAAACGGCTGATCGAATCCCGATCAGGCAGTCCCTATCGCATTTCTCTTAAAGGGCGCGAGAATGTTCGCGCTCAGCTCAATAACCGTTGAGGGAGGGCGTCATGTATCTTCGCAAGGAAAAGCCCGATGATATCGCTGCAATCCGTCATCTGACGGATGAAGCATTCAGCACGGTTCCTTATAGTAACCAGAGGGAAGGGGAGATCGTCGATGCACTTCGTGCAGCCTCGGCGCTCACTTTGTCGCTGGTTGCAGTGGACGGGGACGCGGTTCTCGGTCATGTGGCCTTCTCGCCGGTTCAGATCGGCGGGGAGGACAAGGGCTGGTATGCGCTTGGTCCCATCTCGGTTCGACCCGAAAGGCAAGGCGAAGGGATCGGCGGGGCTCTCGTCCGTGAAGGTCTTGCCCTGTTGCAGGCCGACGGCGCGAAAGGCTGCGTTCTGGTGGGCGACCCCGGCTATTACAGGCGGTTCGGCTTCAAAGCTGATCCACGACTGAAAATGCCGGGCATAGCTGCGGAATATGTCCAGTGTCTGGCCTTTGGGCCAGACATGCCGCAAGGTGACATCACGCATCATCCCGCTTTTGGCATATAAGAAAGGGCCGGTTATCCGGCCCTTTCTATTTAAAAAATTACGGCCATTTCACCACGGGTGGCATGGACGACAGAATGGAGTTCACGTTGCCGCCGGTCTTCAGGCCGAAGATCGTGCCGCGATCATAGAGCAGGTTGAACTCGACATAGCGGCCACGGCGCACAAGCTGTTCGTCGCGGTCGGCCTGCGTCCAGTCTTGATTGAAGTTCTGGCGCACCAGATGCGGATAAACGACGGAAAAGCCGCGACCCACATCGCGTGTATAGGCGAAATCGGCATCCCAGCCGCCATTTTCATCCGACGAATGCAGCCAGTCATAGAAGATGCCGCCGGTGCCGCGCGGTTCATTGCGATGCGGCAGGAAGAAATACTCGTCGCACCAGTCCTTCACGCGCTGATAGTCGACAACATTCTTGTGCTTTTCGCAGATGAAGCGGAATGCCTTGTGAAAGGCCAGCGTGTCGGCATCTTCCTGCGTGCGCCGGCGGTCGAGAACCGGGGTCAGGTCAGCGCCACCACCAAACCACTGACGGCTCGTCACGACCATGCGCGTGTTCATATGAACGGCTGGCACATTCGGGTTTTGTGGATGCGCGATCAGCGAAATGCCGCTTGCCCAATAGCGCGGGTCTTCTTCCGCACCGGGGATCTGCTTGCGGAATTCCGGCGAGAACTCGCCATAGACGGTGGACACGTGAACGCCGACTTTTTCGAAAACGCGCCCGTGCATGATCGACATGACACCGCCGCCACCTTTGCCTTCTTCCTTCAGCCAGGGCGTGCGCACGAAGCGGCCCGGCTCACGGTCGGACAGGGGGCCTTGCAGCTCGTCTTCCAGTTGCTCGAAGCTTGAGCAGATGCGGTCGCGCAGTTCCTCGAACCAGCGTTGCGCCGCCTGCTTCTTTTCCTCGATATCGTGGGGGATGATAGCGGGAATTTCGTCGCGTTGCATTGGTTGTTTCCTCTCGGCGCAATCTGCCGGATCGCTGCGTGCAGCCAAGGTTAAATGGCAAGGTGAAATAGGCTTTGCTATATCTGCTGGCTTAGCAAGTTCCGCCCCGCGCGCATAGGGCGAAGACCGGCTTCGACAGTTTGGCGAAATCGCTCTCCCCAAGAAAAGACTCGTCTTTGCAAAACCGCTACCCTATCTTTTGTGATCAAGGGGCTGGATGCGTGTGTTTCCAGCCAACCGGGAGGCAATCGCATGACAGCAGCACCGCCCCGTCCTCCGCTCGAAGGCTTGCGTAAGCAGCTGGAGAAGAGCCGCGCCCAAAACAGCGCCAAGAAAAGCCGGTTGCCACGCGACGGTTTCATCCGTGAAACATTCACCCTGCCGCGTCAGGCAGCGCGCGAAAAAGCGCGGGAATGGTTCGATACATTTCCCAAATCGGCCTACTGGACCGAGATTGAAAGCTGGTGTGAACGACCCGACGATGTGATCGAATTCACCATGCGTCGGCTGCCAACCGCGGATTGAAGATTTGATTCAATTTCTGCCGCCAACTGCTTGAAACTGGATTCAAATTGGATCGCAATAAATGGCACCCAATAACTGCCGCATTGGGTGCCATTCATCTTGAGTCGTTATACCGTTACGACCTTATTCCGCAGCGGTTTGCGGTGCTTTTTCCCATGCGTCCCACTTGCCGATGATGCTGTCTGCATAGGCTTTGCCGACCCGGTAAGCATTGGTCGTGGCCAGCGGGAAACCGCCCGACTTTGCGCCGAGGGAATCAATGGCGGTCTGGTCCTTGCCCTGCCGGTCGAAATTTGAAGAGGTGCGCAGGACGGCGATGCGGTTGAAATCCACCTTGCCCGCATCCGCAGCGCGCTTGAGCGCTGTCAGCGTGGCATTGTCTTCCATCTGCGAGGTGCAGTAATCGGCTTTGCCGTCGGTCAGAAGTTTGGCCCAATCGCTCATCGCTTCACCGAGCTTTGCACCATGCCAGTAGGTGTCACCGGACGCCGTATCGCAAATAGTGACTTTCGGCGCGCCGGTGGCGGCTTCCTGCGTGTAGCGCTTGCGATATTCCTTAGCGTCGTCGCCATCGAAAAGGGCGACATCCTTCGTGGTGGCCAGCGCATAATCGGCCAGCTTGCCGTTCAGTTCAAAGACTTCCGTGCCGGCAGCCCATTTCGGCTTTTCGCCGGGCTTGGCCGCACCAAGACCGAAGAAATCCGTGCTCCAGCCTTCCGGCGCTTCACGAATGTCGATGCGGTGGCTGAGATTGGCATCGATGACATATTTTGCCCAATGGGCCGAACCGAGTGTGCCGTGCTGCGGATCGACGCCCGCAATGCCTGCAATCAGAAAATAGGTGTGGCTGAGGTCGAGCTTGTCGCTGAGCGCCATGGCCGCTGTGGAGCTTGCAGCATTGGCAAAACCCATGGCGGTTGTCATATGGCAAAGGCCGGCAGCGGTGCAGTCGATCTCCGGATATTCAGGGCTCAAGCCCGGCAGCTTGATCTTCTGCGTGAAGTTTTCACCTTCCAGCCATGGCTTGGCTTCCTCACCAAACATGGTGATGACCATGACTTTGGGCGCCAGACGTTCGGCGCCCTTGGCGGCTTCCTGAGCAAAGGCCGGAGCAGCGGTCAGCAGCGACAGGGTGGATGCCGCAAGAACGGCAGTGCGAGCAGACAGTTTCATGGAATGAAGCGCGCCTTTCGAACCGGAAATGGGGGCGATGCGCGGCGGTCCGGTCAATCCGCGACGCATACTGCGGGCAATTCGAGTACTGATTCCGCCAAGACGCCTATGGTCTTGTTAGTTCACGCTTTATCCGACGCAAAACCGCTTCGCACTTTTGCTGGAAATGCTTTTGAATCAGAATCACTTTCGCTTCTCATCTGGCGCAAAGCTTCCCCTGCTGTCATGGCGACCGAAACCGCAAGATTGAGGGAGCGGGTACCGGGAACCATCGGGATCAACAGACGCGCATCGGCGCTGTCGTGGACCGCATCCGGCACGCCGGAGGATTCACGCCCGAAGAGGAGAATGTCATTCCCCTGAAAACGGTAGTCTGTATAGGGGATTGCAGCCTTGGTGGAGAGCAGTACGATGCGGCGTCCAGCTTGTTTGCGCCAGTCTTCGAAATGGTTCCAGTCGGCGTGTCGCGTCAGCGCGGCCTGTGCCAGATAATCCATGCCCGCACGCTTCAGTGAGCGATCGGAAATGTCGAAACCCGCAGGCTCTATCAGGTCTACGGCAAAGCCGAGACATGCGGCCATGCGCAGAATTGTTCCCGTGTTGCCGGGAATGTCGGGCTGGTAAAGGGCGACGCGCAGATCCATATGAAGCGGGTAACGCGAAATGGCTGTCGCCGCAAGGCTGCATATCGGGCGCGGTCCATGCGTCAACATCCTGATACGGATAGTCTTTACAGATCCCGTCGGATCGCAAAAATATTCCTGTTTTGTTCCGGTCAAGTCTTGGCAATTGCTTGAGGCCCGCCTAAAAGGAGCGCCATGTTTAAGTGGTTCGAACACCGACTCAATGCCTATCCTGAAGAGCCGCCGCAGGAACCTCCGCGCGGTCTGGTCGCGTTTTGCCTTTATTATACCCGCGGCGCCTGGCCGTGGATTATCGGCATGGCAATTTTCACCACCCTGATTGCAATCATCGAAGTGTCGCTGTTTGCCTTCATGGGCAATATTGTGGACTGGCTTTCTCACCAGTCGCGCGAGACCTTTCTGAGCAATGAAGGCTGGCGGCTGGCATTGATTGCCGGTGTCGTGCTGGTGGGCCTGCCGGGCGTGGTGCTGGTGCACTCGCTGGTGATCCATCAGACGCTGCTTGGCAATTATCCCATGCGCGTGCGCTGGCTGATGCATCGTTATCTGATCCGCCAGTCGATGGCGTTTTTTCAGGACGAATTTGCCGGACGCATTTCAACCAAGCTGATGCAGACCGCTCTTGCCGTGCGCGAAACGGTGATGAAGCTGCTCGACGTTCTGAACTATGTCATCGTCTATTTTGCGGGCACGCTGTTCATCGCGGCCTCCGCCGATCTGCGTCTGATGATCCCGTTCCTCGTCTGGCTCGTGGTTTATATGCTTCTGCTGCGCTTCTTCATTCCGCGTTTGCGGGTGATTTCGGAACAGCAGGCCGATGCGCGCTCGACCATGACGGGCCGCATCGTCGACAGTTATACCAATATTGCGACCGTCAAGCTGTTCTCGCATTCGAGCCGCGAGGAATCCTATGTGCGCGAAAGCCTCGATGGTTTCCTCGGCACGGTGCATCGTCAGATGCGTCTCGTGACGATGTTCCACTTCACGCTTTATGTGTCGAACTGCCTGCTGCTGTTTGCAGTCGGTGTGATCGGTATCGGCCTCTGGATGCAGGAAGCCGTGACCGTGGGCGCGGTGGCTGTCGGCATCGGTCTGGTGCTGCGCCTCAACGGCATGTCGCAATGGATCATGTGGGAAATGTCGGCGCTGTTCGAGAATATCGGCACGGTGGAAGACGGTATCACCACGATTGCGCGTGCGCATGAAGTGGTGGACGTGCCCAATGCTCCGGCTCTGCATGTGACCAAGGGTGAACTGGATTTCGATCAGGTCGGCTTCCACTACGGCAAGGGCAAGGGCGTTCTGGAAAACCTGACGCTGAAGATTCCGCCGGGCCAGAAAGTTGGTCTGGTCGGACGTTCCGGTGCAGGCAAGTCCACGCTGGTCAATCTGCTGCTGCGCTTCTACGATCTGGAGAAGGGCCGCATTCTGATCGATGGTCAGGATATTTCGAAAGTGTCGCAGGATTCTCTGCGCGCCAATATCGGCATGGTCACGCAGGACACGTCGCTTCTGCACCGCACCGTGCGCGAAAACATCATGTATGGCAGGCCCGATGCGACCGAGGAAATGTTGCAGCAGGCGATCCGTCTTGCGCAGGCAGACCAGTTTGTTCCGCTCCTCACCGATCCGAAGGGACGGCGCGGGTTGGAAGCGCATGTGGGTGAACGCGGCGTCAAGCTGTCCGGTGGTCAGCGCCAGCGTATCGCGATTGCGCGCGTGATGCTGAAAGATGCGCCGATCCTCATTCTCGACGAGGCGACATCCGCGCTCGATTCGGAAGTGGAAGCGGCCATTCAGGACAGCCTCAATACGCTGATGGAAGGCAAGACGGTCATTGCGATTGCGCATCGTCTTTCCACCATTGCCGCGCTTGATCGCCTGATCGTGATGGACAAGGGACGGATCGTCGAAGACGGCACGCATGAGGAACTTGTTGCGCTCGGCGGCATTTATGCAAGTCTATGGGCACGTCAATCCGGCGGGTTCCTCGGCTTCGAAGACAATTCCGAGGATGCGCTGGTCAAGTAAGGAAAACGCTATTGATGAAAGCGGTCTACAGCCTGTTCGAACGTTGGGTTGATCCCTTCCGTGAACCGGACAATCTGAGACCGCCTTCAACCACAATGGCTTTCCTCTGGCATTATGCGCGTCAGGCCAAATGGCCGCTTGCCGCAGCGCTTGCGGCAGGCGGGCTTCTGCCGCTGGTGGAAGCTGCACTATTTTATTTCACCGGGCGTCTGGTTGATATTCTGGATCAAGCTGGCAAAGGCACCATAGAGCGCAGCTGGTCTGCGCTCATCGAGGCCGCCGGCCCCGAGCTTCTTTTCATGGGCTTCACAGTTCTGGTGATCCGGCTGGTCGTCACCGCGGCAACGACCCTGCTGGAAGACCAGACCATGTCGCCCGGCTTCTACAACATGATCCGCTGGCAGGCGAATTCCTATGTGCTGCGCCAGTCCTATGCCTTTTTCCAGAATGATTTCGCGGGGCGTATCGCCACAAAGGTCTGGCAGGCCGGGCAGGCGGCGGGCGACCTGATCGAAAGTCTCATCCAGTCCGTCTGGTTCATGACGATCTACAGCGTCACCACGCTGTTTCTGGTCGGTCGGCTCGACTGGCGGCTGGCCGCTGCGGTCATCGTCTGGATTATCGCTTTCGGCTTCATCGCATGGCGCTTTCTGCCGCGAATCCGCAAGAATGCAGAAGCTTCTGCCGAAGCGGGTTCCATGATCAACGGGCGGATCGTTGACAGCTATTCCAACATTCAGACCATCAAGCTCAACACTGCGGATGATGACGAGCGCTATCTGCGCGATGGTTTCGAACGCTATCTCGCGGCGATCCTGCCTTTCATGCGGTCATTGACCGGCGTGCGTGTGTCGCTGACGGCCTTGTCTGGCCTGATGATCGTGAGCGTTGCGGCGATTGCCATCGATCTGTGGACAAAGGATGCCATCACGGTCGGTCAGGTGTCCTTCACGCTCGGTCTCGTGCTGCGTCTCAATATGCTGCTTGGACGCCTCATGATGCAGCTCAACGGCATGTTGCGTCAGCTCGGGCTGATCGAGAATTCGATGCGCCTCGTCTCTGCACCGCTCGGCCTTGAAGACCGGCCGGGCGCAAAGCCTTTGGTGGTCAGTGATGCGCGCATCGATGTGCGCGACGTGACCTTCCATTACGGCAAGGGCGCGGGCGTTCTCCAGAACATCAATCTGACTGTGCGGGGCGGCGAGCGCGTGGGGCTGGTCGGCCATTCCGGCGCGGGCAAGACCACGCTCGTCAATCTGATCCTGCGCCTCTACGATGTCGAAAAGGGCTCCATCGCGGTGGATGGGCAGGATATACGCGACGTCACGCAGACCTCGCTCCGCCACGCCTTTGCAGTCGTCAGTCAGGAAACCGCACTTTTGCATCGCTCGCTGCGCGATAACATCATGCTGGCCCGTGACGATGCCACCGACGAGGAATTGCAGAAGGCGACCCGGCAGGCGGAAGCTGACGGTTTCATCGCCAATCTTGAAGATTTTCAGGGCCGCAAGTCGTTCGATGCCTTTGTGGGCGAGCGCGGTGTCAAACTTTCGGGCGGCCAGCGCCAGCGCATCGCCATTGCACGCGCCGTGCTGAAAGATGCGCCCATTCTGATTCTCGACGAGGCGACCTCGGCGCTCGATTCGGAAGTCGAAGCGTCGATACAGGAAAATCTGAAGCGACTCATGGAAGGCAAGACGGTGATTGCCATTGCGCATCGTCTGTCGACCATTGCCGCACTCGACCGTCTGGTGGTCATGGACCAGGGCCGGATCGTCGAAGAGGGCACGCATGAGGAACTTATCGCCAAAGGCGGTATCTATGCTGGCCTCTGGGCACGCCAGTCCGGCGGGTTTCTCGCGGAGAACGGCGAAAACTGAAAACTTCAGGTCATCCGGGCCGGTCTTTAGCCTTGGCCGCAGCTTTGCTGTGTATCCATCAAATTAATCAAGCAAATCCGCCTGCGACATCGTGCCGTCCTAAGGGCTTGGTGTCTGGACAAGCGTTTTTTACGCGCATAAACCGGATAGTGAGATGGAGGGAATTTCGTCCTGCGAGCACTTGCGGGATAACTTTTGCGCAGGTGCAAAAGCGGACGAGGGGAGAGTTCAATTGAACATGCAGATTAAAAGGGAGTTGGCACGTGAGCGCACACGACACGGCTGAGCCGACACGGCGTGATTTTCTCTATATTGCGACGGGAATGGCCGGTGTGGTCGGTGTTGGCGGACTGGCATGGCCGTTTATCGACCAGATGCGTCCAGACGCTTCGACACTCGCAGCCGCTTCCATCGAAGTCGACGTTTCTTCTCTCGCAGAAGGCGCGTCCCTGACCGTCAAATGGCGCGGCAAGCCGGTATTCATCCGCAACCGTTCCGCCAAGGAAGTGGAAGAAGGCAAGAGCGCGGCTCTCGGTGATCTCAAGGATCCGGTCGCCCGCAATGCCAACCTTCCATCCGACGCACAGGCGACCGACGTTGCCCGCTCGGCAGGTGAAGGCAAGGAAAACTGGCTCATCATGATCGGCGTTTGCACCCATCTGGGTTGCGTGCCGCTTGGTGAATCCGGCGCATTCGGCGGCTGGTTCTGCCCATGCCATGGCTCGACCTATGACACTGCGGGTCGTATCCGCAGCGGCCCGGCACCGGAAAACATGCACATTCCGCAATATGCGTTCACTTCCGATACGGTCATCAGGATCGGCTAAAACAGGTCTTGGGGAGAGAAGACATGAGTGGTGGACACTCCACATATACGCCGAAGACCGGCATCGAAAAATGGGTGGACGAACGGCTTCCCTTGCCGCGTCTGGTCTATGATTCCTTCGTGGCCTATCCAACGCCGCGTAACCTGAACTACATGTACACCTTCGGTGGCATTTTGAGCTTCATGCTCATCGCGCAGATTCTGACCGGCATCGTTCTGGCGATGCACTATGCTGCGGATACGGGCATTGCGTTCAATTCCGTCGAAAAGATCATGCGCGACGTCAACTCTGGTTGGCTTCTGCGCTACATGCACTCCAACGGTGCATCCTTCTTCTTCATCGCCGTTTACCTGCATATTGCACGCGGTCTCTACTACGGCTCCTACAAGGCGCCGCGCGAGCTTCTGTGGATTCTCGGTGTGGTGATCTTCCTTCTCATGATGGCGACCGCCTTCATGGGTTACGTGCTGCCGTGGGGCCAGATGTCCTTCTGGGGCGCAACGGTTATCACCGGTTTCTTCACGGCCTTCCCGGTCATAGGCGAGCCGATACAGCAGCTTCTTCTTGGCGGCTTTGCGGTCGACAACCCGACGCTGAACCGCTTCTTCTCGCTGCACTATTTGCTGCCGTTCATGATTGCGGGCGTTGTCGTCCTGCACGTCTGGGCGCTGCATGTCACGGGCCAGACCAACCCAACCGGCATTGAAGTGAAGTCGAAGACCGACACGGTTTCGTTCACGCCTTATGCGACCATCAAGGACGCTTTCGGCGCGCTCGTCTTCTTCGTGTTCTTCGCCTATTTCGTCTTCTACATGCCGAACTTCCTCGGCCACCCGGATAACTATATCCCGGCCGACTCGCTCAAGACGCCTGCTCACATCGTTCCTGAATGGTACTTCCTGCCGTTCTACGCGATGCTGCGCGCCATCACCTTCAACATCGGCCCGATCGACTCCAAGCTCGGCGGCGTTCTGACCATGTTCGGTTCGATCGCTATCCTCTTCGTGGTTCCGTGGCTCGATACGTCGAAGGTTCGTTCGGCTGTCTATCGCCCATGGTTCAAGCTGTTCTTCTGGCTCTTCGTGATCAACGCCATCTTCCTTGGATGGCTGGGTTCGCGTCCTGCCGAAGGCTCCTATGTCTTCATGGCGCAGCTCGGTACGCTTTACTATTTCGCTTTCTTCATCGTCATCATGCCGGTTCTCGGCCTGATCGAGACGCCGAAGCGTCTGCCCAACTCGATCACCGAGGCTGTGCTGGCGAAGAGCGAAGGCAAGGCCGAGATTGCCCCCGTGGAAATCAAGGGCTGAACCAGCGAGAGATATGAAGGACGTAACGATGAAAAACATCCTCAAGAGCTTCGCTGCCTTTGGTATCGCTCCGCTGGTCGCACTTGGTCTTTCCATGAGCGGTGCCTTCGCTGAGGAGGGCGGCAATGCGGCGGAACCGACGCATTTCCCGATCCACCATCCAAAGCAGGAAAAGTGGAGCTTTGCCGGCCCGTTCGGCACCTATGACAAGGGTCAGCTGCAACGCGGTCTGAAGGTCTATAAGGAAGTATGCTCGGCCTGCCATTCCATGAACCTGGTGGCCTTCCGTACGCTGGAAGACCTCGGCTATTCGCCGGAACAGGTGAAGGCACTGGCTGCCGAATACGAAGTGCAGGACGGCCCGAACGGCGAAGGTGAAATGTTCACCCGCAAGGCGTTGCCGACCGACCATTTCCCGGCGCCATTCCCGAATGCGGCCGCTGCTGCGGCTGCAAACAATGGTGCGGCTCCGCCTGACTTTTCGCTGATCGCCAAGGCGCGCGCAGTGGAACGCGGCTTCCCGCAGTTCATCTTCGACATCTTCACGCAATATGCCGAAGGTGGCCCGGACTACATCCATTCGCTGCTGACTGGCTTCGATGAGCAGCCGCCAGCGGGCATGCAGATTGCCGAAGGTACGCACTATAATCCGTACTTCATCTCGGCAAAAGCGCTTGCCATGGCCAAGCCGCTCAATGACGGTCAGGTGACCTATGATGACGGCTCGCCGCAGACGGTGGACCAGTATGCGCGTGACGTTTCGGCTTTCCTGATGTGGGCAGCAGAACCGCATTTGGAACAGCGCAAGCGCACTGGCTTCCGGGTGATTGTGTTCCTGATTCTCTTTGCGGGTCTGGCCTATATCGCCAAGCGGTCGATCTGGTCTGATGTGAAGCACTGAGCAATCAGCTGATCTTTGAAAAGAGGGCGCCCGAAAAGGCGCCCTTTTTGTTTGTGGGGCTGCTGATTTACAGTCGATGGCGGCCAGACCCGCCGCCAGAGCTGCCGTTTTGCTCGCTCATGCGCGAATAAGCTTGGCGTGGCTGCGATATCGTGATTGAAAAGAGCGTAACAGCCAGAGGCGTCTTGATCGCCTTGCCGGGCGCGTTGACGAGGAAGGGATGCAGGTCACGGGACCGCTCTCCAGTCGAGGCGTTCCGTCGTTGCTGAAAGTTCAAATTGAAAGGACCGACAATGGAATCCGGGCTCAAAGCCACCTTGAAGGATGCCATCAGAACCATTCCGGATTATCCTAAGCCCGGCGTGCAGTTCCGCGACGTAACGACCCTTATGGGCGACGCGCAGGCATTCCGCCGCTCGGTCGACGAACTCGTCTATCCTTTTGCCGGTAACAAGGTGGATAAGGTTGCAGGCATTGAAGCCCGCGGCTTCATTCTTGGCGGCGCCATTGCGCACCAAATCTCCGCTGGTTTCGTGCCGATCCGCAAGAAGGGCAAGCTGCCCCGCGATACGGTGCGTATTGCCTACAGCCTTGAATATGGCAACGACGAAATGGAGATGCATCGCGACGCAATCGAGAAGGGCGAGCGCATCATCCTCGTCGACGATCTGATTGCTACCGGCGGTACGGCGGAAGCCGCTGCCAAGCTGTTGTTGCAGATTGGGGCGAACATCGTTGCCGCCTGCTTCATCATCGATCTGCCGGACCTTGGCGGACGCAAGAAGCTGGAAGCGCTCGGCGTGCCCGTGCGCACGCTGGTTTCATTCGAAGGCGACTGAGGGCGAAGTTTTACAAAGGATGTTGCGATGACTTTGACGATCGGGTTTCTGATATTTCCATCCATTCAGCAACTCGATCTGACAGGGCCGCACGACATTTTCTCGTCGGCGGAAGGAACGGATGTTCTCCTGATCTGGAAAGATCGCAATCCGGTCATTTCCTCTTCGGGACTTACCTTTGTCCCCACGGCTACATTTGATGATTGCCCGCCGCTGGATGTCATCGGCATTCCGGGCGGAGGTGGTGTAAATCCACTATTGACGGATACGGTCGTGCTGGATTTTGTGCGCGAGCAGGCGCGCAATGCACGCTATGTCACCTCCGTGTGCACGGGTGCCTTGGTTCTTGGCGCTGCAGGACTCCTGACGGGGAAAAGAGCGACGACTCACTGGAATGCGATGGATTTTCTGGAGCATTTCGGTGCGATACCGACCAAAGGACGCGTCGTGCAGGACGGCAATATCATCACGGCAGGTGGCGTCACGTCGGGGATCGACTTTGGACTGTCTATTCTCGAAGAGCTATTCGGGCGGGCGGAAGCGGAAACCGTGCAACTGACACTGGAATACGCACCTGCACCTCCATTTCATTCCGGAACGCCCGATCAGGCGCGACCTGAAATTCTGGCGCTTGGACGCGAACGCCTCGCCGCATCCAGAGCGGCGAGGGAGGCGATTTTCGCCAAATGGCCAAAGCAATGATTGGCCTTATTGGCTTATGGCAGCTTGACCATAGCCGCGTTTTCGAACGACAGCACTTCCTCGCCATTCTGGTTGAAGGCGCGGCTGCTCATCGCCAGCATCGACCAGCCCGGGCGCGAAGCGAGCGGGCGCAGCGCATGGACGGTGCGCTTATAGGTGATGGTATCTCCGGCATAGACCGGCTTTGACCATTTCAGGTTTTCGAAGCCGGGCGAGGGCCCGAAAGTCGGCGGCGTCTCGCCGCGCTTGAGCGCGTCCTTGGTTGCCTGCACGATGGAGGCGACGTTCAGCTTCATGAACACCGCTGTCGTGTGCCAGCCAGAGGCGCACAGGCCGCCGAACAGGCTGTTCTTTGCAGCTTCAGCATCGAGATGAAACGGTTGGGGATCATATTTCGTGGCAAAGTCGATGATCTCTTCGGCGGTGAATGTATAGCTGCCGATGTCCAGTTCCCGACCGAGATTGTCTTCAAGATAGCTCATCACGCACCCGCCTTGGCTTCGGCTTCCTGTGCCGCGTCGTAGTCACGGCGTCCCATCATGCAGGGATGCTGCATTTCGCACACGGTTTCGCCGCGCTGATTGACCAGCGCGTGATGCAGCGTGACGAAACCGATTTCCGGGCGGCTCTTGGAAAGGCGGCGGTCGATGACCGTGGAAACACCGCTCAGCGTATCGCCGGCGAGAACCGGGCGCTTCCAGCGGGTGAATTCAACACCGGGGCCGCCTTGTGATGTGGAGTTGGTGAGAAAGGCGTCGCAAACGAGACGCATGATCAGCGATACGGTCTGCCAGCCTGAGGCGGCAAGGCCGCCAAGCACGCTGGCCTTGCCTGCTTCTTCATCGAGGTGGAAGGGCTGCGGATCGAATGCGCTTGCGAATTCGATGATCTCTTCCTTGTTGATCGTGCGCGGACCGAAAGGGATCTTCAGTCCCGGCACCATATCCTCATAGGCGTATTTCAGCTGGGGCTTGCTCACCCTCGATCTCCTCCAAACCGGTTTCCGGAAATGCTCTAAATATGCAAAGGCCGCCGGGATACGGCGGCCTGATCGTATCAGGTGTTGAAGCGGAACAGCATCACATCGCCGTCATGGACGATGTATTCCTTGCCTTCGTCTCTGGCCTTGCCCGCTTCCTTGGCGCCGACTTCGCCGTTGTATTTGACGTAGTCTTCATAGGCGATGGTCTGGGCACGAATGAAACCGCGCTCGAAATCGGTGTGGATCACACCGGCAGCGCCGGGAGCCTTGGTGCCGCGACGGATGGTCCAGGCGCGGGTTTCCTTCGGTCCGGCGGTGAAATAGGTGATGAGGTCGAGAAGCTTGTAACCGGCACGGATCAGGCGGTCGAGGCCCGGTTCCTCAAGGTCCATGCTCTCCAGATATTCCCTGGCTTCCTCATCTGGCAGCTGGGCAACTTCTGCTTCGATGGCAGCGGAGATGATGACCGTCTGCGCACCTTGTTCCTCGGCCATCTTTTCGACGGCAGCGCTATACGCGTTACCCTTGGCAGCATCGCCTTCGGCGACATTGCAGACATAGAGCACAGGCTTGGAAGTCAGAAGGTTCAGACCCTTCAGCGTCAGCAGGTCTTCTGCTGCGATATCCTTCAGCATCAGGCGAACCGGCTGGCCATTTTGGAGCAGCTCAAGCGCTGCTTCCATCACCGGCAGAATGGTGAGGGCTTCCTTGTCCTTGCCGGTGGCGCGCTTGCGGATCTGCACGATGCGGCGTTCGATGCTTTCAAGGTCCGACAGCATCAGTTCGGTTTCAACCGTCTGTGCGTCCGATACGGGATCGATGCGACCTTCGACATGGGTGATGTCGTCATCTTCAAAGCAGCGCAGCACATGCACGATGGCATCGACTTCGCGGATATTGGCAAGGAACTGGTTGCCGAGACCTTCGCCCTTCGAGGCTCCGCGGACGAGGCCCGCAATGTCAACGAAGTTGATGCGGGTCGGGATGATTTCCTTTGACCCGGCGATCCTGGCCAGCTCGTTCTGGCGCGGATCCGGAACTGCCACTTCGCCGGTGTTCGGCTCGATGGTGCAGAACGGATAGTTTGCGGCCTGTGCGGCGGCCGTTTTGGTCAGCGCGTTGAAAAGCGTCGACTTGCCAACATTTGGCAGACCGACGATGCCGCATTTGAAACCCATGATCGTACCTGTCAGACTAGAATAGAGTTACCGTCGCTATGCGACATTGAGGTGTGAAGCGTCAAGAGGCGGAGCTGTCGCGGCCTTTGGAACGGCTTATTTTTACGCATTCTCCCACGCAAAACCGCTTCGCGCTTTTGCTGGAAATGCTTCAATCCTTCTTGCCCAGCAGCTTTTTCAGCATTTCAGCCATCGGGCCGCTTTCAGGAATGGCCGGTTTCTTCTGGTTCTGCCGCGCCTGACGGATATGGCTCTGCGCCTTTGGCGGAGCCTTGTCCAACTGCGCGGGATCGGCTTTGAAACCGCTTGGCCGCTGATTGCCGTCGCCCATGGCAAGCGCAATGCGGTTCATGAAGCTGTTGTCGTCACCCGGCTTGGCAAGCAGGCTCACATTGTCGGCGACAGCGCCCAGAAGCGTGTCCAGCCATTCATTGTCGGCCTTGGCAAAGTCGCCGAGGACATAATTATGCACGAGTTCCTTCGCGCCCGGATGGCCGATGCCAAGCCGCATGCGGCGATAATTCTGGCCGCCGGGGAAGGACTGGACATGCGCGTCGATGGATTTGATGCCGTTATGGCCGCCGGAGCCGCCGCCGGTCTTGATGCGCAGCTTGCCCGGAATAAGGTCGAGTTCGTCATAGATGACGACGAGGTCGGCAGAGGTGAGCTTGTAAAAGCGCATGGCCTCGCCGATGGACTGGCCCGAGAGGTTCATAAAAGTCTGCGGCTTGATCAGCAGCACTTTTTCGCCGTCGATCACGCCATCGGCGATTTCGGCCTGAAACTTCTTCTGCCAGTTGGAAAAGCGATGGCGGCGGAATATTTCATCCGCCGCCATGAAACCGATATTATGCCGGTTATGCGCATATTTGGGGCCCGGATTGCCAAGACCTGCGATGAGCAGCATGGTTCAGAGCCCCTAAAATGCGGAAAGCGATTATTCGCCGTCCTTGGCTTCTTCTTCAGCGCCTTCAGCAGCAGCTTCGTCCGACTTCAGGCCGGCAGGAGCAGCAATGGTGGCGATGGTGAAGTCGCGGTCCTGAATGGCAGCAGACACGCCCTTCGGCAGCTTGATTGCCGAAATGTGGACGGAGTCACCGATTTCAAGGCCGGTCAGGTCGAATTCGAGCGCTTCCGGAATTGCATTGGCCGGAACGATCAGTTCAACGTCGTGACGAACGATGTTGAGAACGCCGCCGCGCTTGATGCCCGGTGCAGCTTCTTCGTTCTTGAAGTGAACAGGAACGTTCACGTGAACGACCGACTTTGCGGAAACGCGCAGGAAGTCGACATGCTGCGGGAAGTCGCGGACTGGGTCCATCTGGTAGTCCTTCGGGAGGACCTGAATCTTCTTGCCGTCTACTTCGACCGTGGCAACCGTGGTCTTAAAACCACCGCCATGAATCTTGTAGTAGATCTCCTTATAGGAGACGGCGATTGCGAGGGGCTCCTGCTTGTCGCCATAGATGACTGCAGGAATCTGGCCGTTGCGACGCAGTTCGCGGGAGGACCCCTTACCAACCCGGGTACGCAGATCGGCCTTGTGCACGTAAGATTAGCTCATGGCATTTCCTTTCAAAGTTATTGGAGTGTCGCTCGTTGTAATTT
>UEGR01000008.1 GCA_900465685.1 Hyphomicrobiales bacterium | reverse complement strand
CAGGCGCCCATCGTCTAGCGGTTAGGACAGCGCCCTTTCACGGCGCAGACAGGGGTTCGATTCCCCTTGGGCGTACCACTTGCTGGTTTTTCTTTTCCCAAAAAATTGATGGAAACAATACTGGTCGTTCTGCCGGTATATTGCTACGCGCATCTGCACCCATTTCGCAATTAAAGGGAAATACTGCTCATGTCGCAAGCTACAGCCATCGTTCCCACCGCCCATGCCAGCCGCTACCTCCAGCAGCTCTGCAAACACTGGGCGCATAAATTTGCCGTCGAATTCACACCTGAACACGGCCAGATCGATCTCGGCGAAGACCGTCTGGTGATTCTGGATGGCGATTCGGAAAAACTCACCGTGACGGTGAAAACCGCAGCCGAAAATCTCGACCGCTTGCAGGATGTGGTTGTGAATCACATCGTCCGCTTCGCCTTCCGCGAGGAGCTGGTGTTCAACTGGGAGCAGACGCAGGTCTAAACACCGTCGTTTACCTTATCTGCAAATTGCCCGCAAAATGCCCGGAATAGCCATCATCGCATCACATTCCGGGCTCATTCCCCCGCGACATTCCTCACAACTTCAAACGACCGATTTGATGGGGAAAGATATGATGACCAGCGAAACCCGAACCACTCTCACCTTTCTCGGTGCAGGCTTTGTCGCCGCAGCGATGGCGCTTGGTGCGGATCTGAGCTGGGCAGACGTCATCAAGGCGCTTTTCTAGAATCAGCATCATGATCGCCCGATAGTGCTTTTGACTTTTTGTGGCTTTAGGCGGACAAACATCTCGCCATCCCGTCCAAACTGTTCAGAAGCTTTATGTTATTCCAAACACCCCTCGTCTCCGGCAGGCTTGAACGCCGCTATAAGAGATTTCTCGCAGACGTAACGCTCGATGATGGCCGCTTCATTACGGCCGCGGTGCCCAATACCGGCTCGATGCTGGGCCTCACGACGCCCGGTTCCCGCGCATGGCTTAGCGTTTCCGATGCACCTCACCGCAAATATGCGCACACATTGCAGATCGTTGAGGCTGACGGCACGCTGGTCGGCGTCAATACCGGCCTGCCGAACAAGATTGCCGAGGAAGCAATTGTGTCCGGTCTCATTCCGAGCCTCAGCGGTTATGCCAGTCTCAAGCGCGAACAGAAATACGGGCAGAATTCCCGCGTCGACATTCTGCTCGACGAAGGCGCCCTGCCCCGCGCCTATGTGGAAGTGAAAAATGTGCACTTCATCCGCACACCCGGCCTGGCTGAATTTCCCGATACGGTGACCGCACGCGGGACAAAACATCTCAATGAGCTGACCGACAGTGTTGCCGCTGGTCATCGTGGTGTGATGTTGTTTATTATCCAGCGAAGTGATTGCAGCAAATTCAGCATTTCCGGCGATCTCGACCCTGTCTATGCACGCGCTTTTGAGCGCGCTGTTGCATCCGGGGTTGAGGCATGGGCCGTTCGATGCCACATAACGGATAAAAGCATTGTCGCCACCGAGCTGGTGCCAATTGAATAGACAAAGACGGATCGAGTGATGGTTACTTATATCGAAGCGACAAGCGCCCCCATGAAATATACCGGCCAGATCAGACTCTATGGCCCGGATGCCTTCGAGGCGATGCGTAAGGTCTGCAATCTGACCGCACGCTGCCTGGACGCGCTGAACGACATCGTGAAGCCCGGCGTGACCACGAACGAGATCGACCGCTTCGTCTTCGAATTCGGCATGGATCATGGCGCCTTTCCGGCAACCCTCAACTATCGCGGTTATACCAAGTCGACCTGCACATCGATCAACCATGTTGTCTGCCACGGCATTCCAAACGACAAGCCGCTGCGCGAAGGCGATATCGTCAATATCGACGTGACCTATTTGCTCGACGGCTGGCATGGTGATTCCAGCCGCATGTATGCTGTGGGCGAGATCAAGCGCGCAGCCGAACGCCTGCTCGAAGTGACCTATGAAAGCCTGCTGCGCGGTATTGCCGTCGTCAAGCCGGGCGTAAAGACGGGCGCTATCGGCGCGGCAATCCAGACCTTCGCCGAAGGTGAGCGCTGCTCCGTGGTGCGCGATTTCTGCGGCCATGGCGTCGGCCAGCTTTTCCATGATGCGCCGAATATTCTCCATTACGGCACACCAAACGAAGGCGTGGAAATCAAGGAAGGCATGATCTTCACGATCGAGCCGATGATCAATCTCGGCAAGCCGCATGTGAAAGTGCTGGCCGATGGCTGGACTGCCGTGACGCGCGATCGCTCCTTGACTGCCCAATATGAACATACCGTCGGCGTGACCAAGGACGGCTGCGAAATATTCACACTGTCTCCGGCCAATGTGTTTGGCCCGGCATCGATGCGGTAGTACTGAAAATATAGTCTCATCTGTTTTTGCGGGGGTTTAAACAGAATGACCAAGAAAAACGGCAAACCGGGGAGCTATGACATCCCCGGTTTTAGCGACACACTTCAGTTGTCGCCGAAGATCGCCAAGCAGCCACACCATGTCGGCCACCGGGATCGTCTGAAGCAACGTTTCCAGACTGCGCCCGATGCGCTGGCCGATTATGAGTTGCTTGAACTGCTGCTCTTTCGCGTGATCCCACGTGCAGATACCAAACCTGTCGCAAAAGCGCTGCTGGCCCGCTTCGGCACGCTTGCCGAAGTGCTGGGTGCCTCCGAATTACTGATCGCCGAAGTGCCCGGCGCGGGTCCCTCTGTGGCACGTGACCTCAAGATCATCGAAGCCGTTCACAAACGCAGTGCGCGCAGCAAGGTTATGAAGCGCGAAGTTTTCAGCATCTGGGAAAAGGTGATGGATTACTGCATGGCGGCCATGGCCCATGAGACGCGTGAGCAGTTCCGCATTCTGTTTCTCGACAGGAAAAACCGACTCATTGCCGACGAGGTCCAGCAAAAAGGCACGATCGACCATACGCCGGTCTATGTAAGAGAGGTGTTTCACCGCGCGATGGAGCTTGCTGCGGCGGGAATTATTCTCGTGCACAATCACCCTTCAGGCGATCCGTCGCCGTCTCGACCCGACATCGACATGACGCACGCGCTGATAGCGGCCGCCAAGCCTTTGAAAATCATCGTGCATGACCACATCATCGTCGGCAAACAAAAATGCATCAGCTTCCGTAAAATGAACTTGATGTAGCGCTCGCCTGAAACGGGCCAGCCGCAGATCGTTACCACTTGTTAAGCATAGCGCGAAGAATGGCTGTGCGACGGGTGGAATTCGCTCGAATTTTCTTAAATTTAGTCACAATCACCCAACAGAAGACCACCGTCACACGGGAACCAACCGAAGGCGGCAGTCACCGTCTTTTGTCGAACAGATCTTGCATATTTTCCATCAGCGTTCCGGATGGAAAAACGGAGTACAAAATGTTGAAGCGTACCTTTACCGCAGTGGCGCTCAGCGCCGGCATCTTCGCCATCGCAGCCCCGGCATTCGCCGCCGATATGATGGGCTCGAACGACTATTCCTACAACGAACCGGTTGCCACAGGCCCGCACGACTGGTCCGGCAATTATGTCGGCGCACAGGTCGGTGCATCTTCGTCGAAGATCCCAGGCCCGTTCACGAACCGCGCTGGCGTGCTCGGTGGCGTTGTAGCCGGTAAAAACATCCAGAGCGGCAATTTTGTTGTTGGCGGTGAAGTCGAAGCCAATTTCGCAGAAGCCGAGCACCGTATCGGCCATGGCGGCAGCCTCCAGCAGTCCTGGAATACCAATGCCAAGATCAAGGCCGGTTACGCCTTCGACAAGACGCTTGTTTACGGCACAGCCGGTTACGGTGTGACCCGCTTCAAGGCGAAGGACAACACCACGTCTGGCCCGGGTTGGGAAGGCGGCGCGCTGGTTGGCGCGGGCGTCGAACAGGCCCTGACCGGCCCGCTGTCCGTAAAGGCTGAATATGACTTCCAGCGCTTTGGTGATGTGAAGTCTGAAGTCAATGGCGTTTCGCAACGCAATAACCTCAAGAACCACGCCATCAAGGCCGGTCTGAACTATCGCTTCTAAGCGTAGCGGGCCTTATACCGTTTTTGCATAAGGCAATTCCATTTTTGCACAAGGGCTGCGGTTCAACCGTAGCCCTTTCTTTTTGCACCAGTTTCTTTGCTTTCAGACAGGTTTGAGCGCACCCTCATCTATTGACTCCCACTACGTCTCCTATCTTATAGGGAAGTACGATTGGGGATTAGGCGCGTGGCATTTTTGTTTAAATTTTATGCAATAAGGCCGATACAAATTCTTCCCGTCACATGAATTTATTTTATAGAGTGCTAAAGCAAAGCTTTGTCACTCAGCCAGGAAGAAAGCATGCAGCGCGTTTTCGATGGGCATAATGATGTCCTTCTGAGGCTCTGGGAGAATTCCAGAAACGGCGACGATCCCATTCGGGAATTCATCGACGGAACGCCAACCGGCCATATCGATGCGCCGCGCTCCCGCAAAGGCGGTCTCGCCGGTGGTATTTGCGCCATTTACGTGCCATCCGGTCACCATATCGAGCTTGGCAAGCCGGACGCCAACGGCCACTACGACACGCCGCTTTCGCCGCCGCTTCAGCGTAGTCCTTCCCTCGACATCGCCGTGGAAATTGCAGCCATCGCGCTCCGCCTTGAAGAGGCTGGCGCGTGGAAGCTGTGCCGTAATGGCCGCGAACTCGATGCAGCGCTGAACAGCGACACCTTTGCCGCAGTCCTTCACATGGAAGGCTGCGAGGCAATCGACGCCGACCTCGACGCACTGGAGCTTTTCTACGCCGTTGGCTTGCGTTCTCTCGGCCCTGTGTGGAGCCGCAACAATATTTTCGGTCACGGCGTCCCCTTCTCATATCCGATGAGCCCCGACACTGGCCCTGGCCTTACCGAAGCGGGCAAGCGTCTCGTCAAGGCGTGCAATCGCAAGGGCATTCTGATCGATCTCGCTCACATCACCCAGAAGGGCTTCTGGGACGTTGCTGGCCTCAGCGACCAGCCTCTGATCGCCAGCCACTCCAATGCCCATACCTTGACGCCCGTCGCCCGCAATCTGACGGACAAGCAGATGGACGCTATCCGCGAGAGCAAGGGCCTCGCAGGCTTGAACTACGCGACCACCATGCTGCGCGCCGATGGCAAGGAAGATGCCAACACGCCAATGTCCGATATGGTGCGCCATATCGATTACATGGTCGAGCGCATGGGGATCGACTGCGTGGCGCTCGGCTCTGACTATGACGGCGCGACCATTCCAGCAGAAATTTCCGATGCCGCCGGAACCCAGAACCTCGTCACGGCCTTGCAGAATGCCGGATACAACGACGAGGAACTGGCAAAGCTTTGCCGGGGCAACTGGATCAGAGTCCTGAAGCAGGCATGGCACGAAGCCTGAGACACAAATACAATCCAACAAAATCCCAACAAAAATACAGGAAGGGAACACATAACATGATGCATTTTGGACGTTTTCGTATTTTGGCCGCCGGCGCAGCGCTTGCCGCCGTTTTGGCTGCGAACCCAGCCCTGTCGGCAACGCCTGCCGACACGCTCGTCCAGGCATGGGCGATCGATGACACCATCACGCTCGACCCGGCAGAATCCTTCGAACTCAGCCCGGCTGAATTCATCGGTAACTCTTATGACATGCTCGTTCGCCTCGACATCAATGACACGTCGAAAGTCGTGCCGGGCGTGGCTGAAAGCTGGACCGTTTCGGACGACGGCCTCACCTACACGTTCAAGCTGAAGAAGGACATCAAGTTCGCTTCGGGCAACCCGATCACCTCCGCTGACGTCGCCTATTCGTTTGAGCGCGCTGTGCGCCTCGACAAGAGCCCGGCCTTCATCCTGACCCAGTTTGGCCTGACGAAAGACAACGTCAACGAAAAGGCAAAAGCGGTAGACGACAATACTTTCGTCTTCACCGTCGACAAGCCATACGCACCGAGCTTCGTGCTGAACTGCCTGACCGCTACCGTCGCCGCAGTGGTCGACAAGAAGCTTCTCGAAGAACATGCCGTAAAGGTCACGCCGACCGACGATTACAAATACGAAACCGACTATGCCAACGCTTGGCTGAAAACCAAGTCGGCAGGCTCCGGCCCGTTCTCGATCCGCGAATGGCGCGCCAACGAAGTCGTTATTCTGGAACGCAACGACAATTATTATGGCGAAAAAGCCAAGCTGAAGCGCGTGTTCTATCGTCACGTCAAGGAAAGTGCGACACAGCGCCTGATGCTTGAATCTGGTGATGTCGACGTTGCGCGCAATCTGGAACCGGGCGACTACGAAGCCGTTCAGAAGAATGACAAGCTGACCACGACCAGCGCGCCCAAGGGCACGGTCTATTACATCAGCCTTAACCAGAAGAACGCGAATCTGGCCAAGCCGGAAGTTCGTGAAGCGTTCAAATATCTGGTTGATTACGACGCAATCGGTTCGACCCTCATCAAGGGCATCGGCGAAATCCGCCAGACCTATCAGGCCAAGGGCGTTCTTGGCGCTCTCGACGCTTCGCCATACAAATACGACGTTGCAAAGGCGAAGGAACTTCTCGCCAAGGCAGGTCTGAAAGACGGTCTTTCCGTGACCTTCGACGTGCGCAACACGCAGCCAGTAACCGGCATTGCCGAATCCTTCCAGCAGAGCGCTGCTCAGGCTGGCGTGAAGATCGAGATCATCCCCGGCGACGGCAAGCAGACGCTGACCAAGTATCGTGCGCGTAACCACGACATGTATATCGGCCAGTGGGGCATGGACTATTGGGATCCGAATTCCAACGCTGAAGCCTTCACCAGCAATCCCGACAACAAGGACGATGCATCCAACAAGACGCTTGCATGGCGCAACGCCTGGGACATTCCTGAACTGACCAAGCAGACGCAGGCTGCTCTTCTGGAACGCGATAACGACAAGCGCGCCGAGGTCTACAAGAAGCTTCAGCAGGAAGCGCTCGATCAGAGCCCGTTCGTCATGCTGTTCCAGCAGATCGAAACTGCGGGTATCGCCGGCAATGTGAAGGGCTACAAGCTCGGCCCGACATTCGACTCCAATCCACTGGTGAACATCACCAAGGAATAATCGGCCGTGCCTTGGCGCATGAATGTGCCTAAGTGGCTTTAAAACAAGGAGATGGAGCGGTTTTCTGAATCAAAAAGGAAAGCCGCTCCAGAGCTTTTCAAGCAAAGATGACTGAGGCCTCAGACCGAAACTGTTCTGACGCTCTCATTATCGGAAGCGGTCAAAACATTGAGTAATACTGAAACCAAGAAAAAGGTAAGGCGAGCGCCGCGGCGTTCATCGGCCCTTGCCGCGTCGATAGCCAGCTTTCTGGTCATCGTCGTCACGACCTATCTAGGCCTTCTGGCCGTAACGTTCTTTATCGGTCGTGTAGTGCCGATCGACCCTGTGCTTGCCATCGTCGGTGACCGCGCACCCGCGCATGTCGTCGCCCGCGTGCGCGAAGAGATGGGCTTCAACCTGCCCTATTACCAGCAGTTCTATCTTTACGTGAAGGGCGTGCTGCACGGCGATTTCGGCACTTCGGTGCTCACGACCAATCCGGTCATGACCGACATTCGCCGCGTCTTTCCCGCCACCATGGAACTGGCGACCATCGGCACGATCATCGGCGCCCTGTTCGGCATTCCGCTCGGCGTGCTTGCAGCCGTTAAACGTGGCAGCATCATCGACCAGATCGTGCGTGTGGTCGGCCTTGTCGGCTATTCTGTTCCGATCTTCTGGCTCGGCATGCTGGCGCTGTTGGTCTTCTACGCCCGTCTCGGCTGGACCTCTGGTCCCGGACGCATCGACATCACATTCGAATATACGTTTACCCCGATCACCGGGTTCTACCTGATCGACGCAATCCTCCAGCGCGACTGGCCAGCCCTCAAGGATATTGTTTCCCACCTAATCCTGCCATCGGCACTGCTTGGATATTTCTCGCTGGCCTATATCAGCCGCATGACGCGTTCCTTCATGCTCAACGAGCTTGATCAGGAATATATCGTCGCGGCGCGCGCCAAGGGCATTTCGGAAACCCGCATCATCTGGGGTCACGCGCTGCGCAACGCCGCTGTCCCACTCGTAACCGTGATTGCCCTTTCCTATGCCGGACTTCTGGAAGGCTCGGTTCTAACCGAAACCATCTTCTCGTGGCCTGGTCTCGGACTCTACATCACGAATTCACTACAAAACGCTGATATGAACGCCGTCCTCGGTGGCACCATCGTTATCGGGTCGGTCTTTATCGCGCTCAACCTCGTGTCTGATCTTCTCTATCGGCTTCTCGATCCAAGGACGCGCGCACGATGAGCCAAATGACAGATACTTCCAACCTCTCATGGCGCGAATGGCTGCTCACCGAGCGGCCGCAGTCGCGCACGCAGGCCCGCCTCGGTCGCGCCTATATGGTCTGGCGGCGGTTCACCGCCAACAAACTGGCTGTTCTTGGCCTATTGATCATCATCGGACTGCTGGTTGTTGCAGCTCTGGCCGATGTGTTGGCACCGCATTCGCCGGTTATCGGCGATCTGGCCAATGCACGCCTGCTGCCGCCCGGCTCGCCCGGCTATCTGCTTGGCACTGACGATCAGGGCCGTGATATTCTCTCGCGTCTGATCTATGGCTCCCGCCTCACGCTCTATGTCGTGCTGCTGGTTGCCATCATCGCAGCCCCGATCGGCCTTCTGGTCGGTACAGTAGCTGGCTATGCAGGCGGGTGGGTCGATGCCGTTTTGATGCGCATCACTGACATCTTCCTCGCTTTCCCGAAGCTCATTCTGGCGCTCGCCTTCGTGGCAGCTCTTGGACCGGGCATCGAGAACGCCATCATCGCCATCGCGATCACCTCTTGGCCGCCTTATGCGCGTATTGCGCGTGCCGAAACACTGACCGTGCGCAACTCCGACTATATTTCGGCAGTCCGCCTGATGGGCGCCTCGCCGATCCGTATCGTCGTGCGTCACATCATGCCGCTTTGCACCTCGTCGCTAATCGTCCGCGTAACGCTCGATATGGCGGGCATCATTCTGACGGCAGCGGGCCTTGGCTTCCTTGGCCTCGGCGCGCAGCCGCCTCTGCCGGAATGGGGTGCGATGATTGCATCGGGTCGTCGTTTTATTCTTGACCAATGGTGGGTTGCCGCCATGCCGGGTATTGCGATCCTGATCGTCAGCCTCGGCTTCAATCTTCTGGGCGATGGCCTGCGCGATGCGCTTGATCCGCGGGGTAACAACCAATGAAGCCACTTCTCACGGTTGAAGACCTGCGCGTCACCTTCCCTACCCGCACAGGCGCGATTGAAGCGGTGCGCGGTGTCAGCTTCGAGCTGGGCCGCGAACGCCTCGGCATCGTCGGCGAATCCGGTTCGGGCAAATCCCAGACCGGTCGCGCGATCATGGGGCTAACGCCGCTCCACGCGCAGATCACGGCCAAGACGCTTAACTTCGACGGCATTGATCTTCTCAACATTTCGGCCCGCGAACGTCGCGCTTTGCGTGGCGGTCGCATTGCCATGGTGTTGCAGGACCCGAAATATTCGCTCAATCCTGTGATGACCATCGGCAAGCAGATTGCCGAAACGCTGAAAGCGCATGGCAAATATAGCAGCGCGGAGATCCGCACGCGCTCGGCAGCCATGCTGGAAGCGGTGCAGATTCGCGATCCGGAACGTGTGATGAAACTCTATCCGCACGAGGTTTCGGGCGGTATGGGCCAGCGCGTGATGATCGCCATGATGCTGGTGGCGGAACCGGAACTGCTGATCGCCGACGAGCCGACCTCGGCGCTCGACGTGACGGTACAGCTCGAAGTGCTCGGCATTCTCGACAAGCTGGTGGCCGAACGCGGCATGGGGCTGATCTTCGTCAGCCATGACCTGCGCCTCGTTTCGTCCTTCTGCGACCGCGTCATCGTGATGTATGCGGGCCGTATCGTCGAAGAAATCGCGGCCAAGGATCTCGCCAATGCGAAACATCCCTATACGCAAGGATTGCTGAACTGCATGCCGAAAATCGGAGCCGACCGCCATCCTCTGCCAACCTTGCAGCGTGAGGAGGCTTGGAAGGCATGACGCAAGCTCAAGTTCAGGCACAAGCGCCCGCACTCAGCGTTGATGATGTTGACGTCTATTTCGACCATTTCCATGCGTTGAAATCCGTCACCATCAATGTGGCGCGCGGCGAATCCTACGGGCTCGTCGGTGAATCCGGTTCGGGCAAGTCCACGCTTCTGCGTGCAGTCGCAGGCCTTGCGCCGGTTGAAAACGGAGAAATCCGTATCGACGGCAAGCCCCTCAAAACGCCCCGTGACAAGGCTTTCTATCGCAATGTGCAGATGGTGTTTCAGGACCCCTACGGTTCCCTGCACCCGCGTCAGACTGTGGATCGGCTCCTGCTGGAGCCGCTCGCCATTCACGGCGTCAGCGATGCCGAACAGCGCATCGTGCGCGCACTGGATGAAGTGGGGCTCGGTTCAGGCTTCCGTTTCCGCTATCCGCACCAGCTGTCGGGCGGCCAGCGCCAGCGCATCGCCATTGCCCGCGCGCTGATTGTCGAACCGAGCATTCTGCTCCTCGACGAACCAACATCGGCGCTTGATGCATCGGTGCAGGCGGAAGTGCTCAACCTGCTGGAACAGGTTCGCCGCGACCGTAACCTGACTTTCGTCATGGTGAGCCACGATCTCGGTGTCGTCACCCATATGTGCGACCGCCTCGCGGTGATGCGCAATGGCGAAGTGGTCGAACAATTGCAGGCTGGCGATCTCGTCACCGGCAATATCCACGCCGACTATACAAAGAACCTGATGCGGGCGAGCGAGGGTTTCAGACGCTGAACATCCGCATGACGCAACTAAAAAGGGGACCTTTCGGTCCCCTTTTTTACATTACTCTCATCGCATTATCCTACGCAAAACCGCTTCGCACTTTTGCTGGAAATGCTTTATTCCTCCGAAGCTTTCCGGGCATTATCGCCATCCAGACCGCGTCGCCAATAGGCCACGATCAGCTGGCGATTTTTCGGAACATTGCGTTCCTTGCGCATGTAGCTGCGGATATTGCGAAAGGCATTGAATTCGCAGGCCGCCCAGACGAAGATATCTTCTTCCCCTTCCGGCAACTCAACCGCGCGCACCGCATCCTGCAAAAGCGTCGTGGTGCCAGCTTCGGCACCGTTGCGGTTCAGCCATTGCACATCGACATTGGCCCGCGAGACGAGGTTCTGTTCCTCCGTCTTGTCACCGATTTCGATACGCACAACGGCCTTTGCATCTTCCGGCAGTCGCTCAAGAATACGACCGATGGCTGGCAGCGCAGTTTCATCGCCTGCAAGCAGATACCACTTGGCGTCGCCTGCATCACCGCCGCCCGGACCAGTCATACCGACAATATCGCCCGGCTTGGCGTTAAGCGCCCAACCCGAACCCGGTGCATCGCAATCATCACCATGCACGACCATGTCGATATCGACCCAGCCCGCATCCACATCGATATTGCGGATCGTATAAACACGCGTGGCAAGCTTCGCATCGCCTTCCGGCCAGGCCGGACGCCCGTCTTCGCCCGTCACAGGCCATTCCGGCTGCGCGAGAGCTTTCGGTGGAAACAGGAGGCGGATATGCAGTCCGGTATGCGAGAACCGCAGAAGATTGTCGCCCTTCAGGCGCACGCGACGCATATGCGGCGTGACATTGGACACGGCCATCACCTGCATTTCGCGGAAATAAGGCAGCGGCAGACCCGCTGCACCATCGCCCTGCCAAATGATTTTCGGCGTTGGGCTGCCCTTGTCCAGAAACTCCAGCACATGCTCGGCAATGGAATATTTCATATAGGCAAGACCGGTCTCGTCATCGCTTTTGACATCGACACTGACCGTCTCGTCATCCCACTGCACATCGGCCTGACCGAAGCTCAAGACGAGTTTCGCGTGCGTTCCGTCGCGTTCCACATCGGCGTGCTCTACAAAATGATCGAGCAATTGATTGACGATATGGCCGGCATTATTGAGCGCAAAGCGGGTATTGGCGTTGAGTGCGGACACGACCCGTCCTCCTCTGGGATGAACTGATGCGTCAGCCTTACCTGAATATAAGATGACAATTCAAGTCATCATTTATCTTTGCGTGCGGAATAAAGCGTAACGGGCAGCGCTTGACGCCATACGTCGAACGAGCCAAGTCCTGCTGCCTGTGCCACGGAGAGCCGTATCAACTCGCCGCCGAAACGCTGCCGCCAGGCGAAAAGCTGCATTTCGCTTTGCAGCGTGACGGCATTGGCAACCAGCCTTCCGCCGGGTTTCAGCGCATCCCAGCAGGCTTGCAACACGCCTTCATCCGTAACGCCGCCGCCGATAAAAATCGCATCCGGCGCTTCCAGTTCCGCAAGTGCCCCCGGCGCTTCACCGGCCATGATCTGCAAACCCGGCACGCCGAGAGCCTCGCGGTTGCGGGCGATCATGCCCTGCCGGCCCTCATTCGCCTCGATGGCGATGGCGCGACAGGAAGCATGAGTGCGCATCCATTCAATGCCGATAGAACCGCATCCCGCACCGACGTCCCACAGAACTTCGCCGGGCAGCGGCGCTAACCGCGATAATGTCACGGCGCGAATATCGCGCTTCGTCAGTTGTCCGTCATTTTCGAAGGCATCATCCGGCAAGCCGATGACAGCAGGAAGAATTTTCGTATCCGGCTCCGCAAGACATTCCACGGCGACGACATTCAGATTGGCACCCGCTGGAACCGTCCATGTCCCGGCAATACCGCGACTGCGCTTTTCTTTCGGTCCGCCCAGATGTTCCAGCACATTGATGCGGCTTGGTCCAAAGCCGCAAGCGTTCAGTATCCGTGCCACTTTATCCGGCGTAGAACCGTCATTGCTGAGGATCAATAGCTTCACGCCGGGCAGAATATGCTTGGCCAGTAATTCCAACGGCCGTCCGTGCACGCTGAGGCAGCGCACATCCTGCAACGACCAGCCCATCCGTGCCGCAGCCAGCGAAAACGACGACGGATAAGGCAGGATCAGCATTTCATCGGGTGAAAAGTGCCAGGTCAGGGAAGCACCCATGCCGTAATGCATTGGATCGCCGCTGGCCAGAACCACCACCGACTTGCCGCGTTCGGCCGCAATCATCGGAAAAGCATCGTCAAACGGCGAAGGCCATGCGATCTGCCGGGCACCGGAGGTTTCGCCAACCAGCCCGAGATGCCGCTTGCCGCCGAAAATCACATCAGCCGAAGCAAGAGCCTGCCGCGCAGTCTCGCCAAGCCCATTCAATCCGTCTTCGCCGATGCCGATGACCGTCAGCCAGCAAGTCATGCTCTTCGCTCCGTTTTCTTCGTTCGTAGGGTGCGGCAACGGCAAGTGCAAGTCCGAAAGCGGTTCCCACTTTCCGGCCCGTCACGGGGGGCGTATAAGGCAACTATGTTGAACCAAAAGACCATAGCGACAAGCACCGGACCGTCTGACAGGCGAAATGCCTGTCCCGGACTGTCGCGCATGGTTATGGCGCGCGACGGCGCGATTGCGCGCATAAAACTGCCGCTCGGACGTGTGAACGCCGATCAAGTCTTTGCGCTGGCCGAAATAGCCGAAAAATTTGGCCCGAACGCCGTGGAGCTTTCGATTCGCTCCAATTTTCAACTACGCGCCATAGCGCCTGAAAACTGGGAACAAGCGATCACAGCGCTCTATCAAGCCGGGTTTGGTGCCGATAATCCCGCGGCGGATGATATTCGCAATATCATGGTCAGCCCCACGTCCGGTATCGACCGCGATCAAATGTGCAATGTCACACCGCTGGCGTGCCAACTGCTGACAACGCTGGAGAACAATACCGATTACCACGCACTTTCGCCGAAATTCTCGTTCCAGATCGATGGCGGCGAGGCCTGCGCAATTGTCTCGCATCCGGGAGACATTTGGCTTTCGGCAGCGGATGGCGGTCGTCACTTTGCGTTCGGATTCGCTTCGTCACCCGATGGAACGGCATTGGGACGCATAGAAGCCGATCATGCCCTTCCCTTGGTGGAAGCGGTGCTGCGATTATTTCTCGCCCGCTCCAAGGGTGCAGCGCGCATGAAGCAACTTTTCGAAGTCATTGCTATCGAAGAGTTTTTGAACGAACTGACTGCAAGCCTTCCATTTCCGATCGAACCAGCGACCCACTGGCAGCGACGGCAGCCGCACGCGCTTGCCCATCTTGGAGCCCACATTCAGGCGGATGGGCGCTTTTACATTGGCGCGATGCCGTTTTTGGGGCGGCTCGATACGACGCAACTGCGGGCGCTTGGCGCTCTTTCGCAAAAAATCAGCGGCGACGAAATCCGGCTGACGCCGTGGCAGGGCGTTGTCCTGCCAAATGTCGATGCCGCAAACTGCGACGAGACCATCCGGCAACTGCACGCGCTGGGCCTTTCAACCCTCGCGCAAGCGCCGCAATCACGACTGCGTAGCTGCACCGGGTCGACGGGCTGTGCATCGGCCCTTTCCGACACGCAGGCCGACGCGAAAGAACTGGCGTTACTCCTTGACGGCGACAGCGCAGAAGTGGTCCATCTCACCAGCTGTACCAAGTCCTGCGCGGCGCTTGCGCCGCTCCCGCACACGCTTCTGGCCCGTGCTCCGGGCCGCTACGATGTCTTTTTTGCAGACAAGGCTGGACCATCCCGTTTCGGGCAGCTATTGGCGACGGATGTGACCATCGACACTGCCGCGCGCCTTCTCAATTCACCAGAGCGGAAACCATGACAGATTACATTCGCGACGGACAGGCCATCTATGACCGCTCCTTCGCCATCATCCGCGCTGAAGCGGATCTGAGCCGTATCCCAGCCGATCTTGAAAAACTCGCCGTCCGCGTCATCCATGCTTCCGGCATGGTGGATGTGGTGAGCGACATCGCCTTTTCGGACGGAGCCGGTCTGGCAGGCAAGCGGGCGCTGGCCAAAGGCGCGCCGATCCTTTGCGATGCGCGTATGGTTGCCGAAGGGATCACCCGTTCGCGTCTGCCTGCCGACAACCCAGTCATCTGTACGCTGAACGACCCTTCCGTGCCTGAACTGGCGAAGAAAATTGGCAATACCCGTTCTGCCGCAGCACTCGATCTCTGGTTGCCGCATCTCGCAGGCAGTATCGTCGCCATCGGCAATGCGCCAACCGCCCTCTTCCGCCTTTTCGAAATGCTGGACGCCGGAGCGCCAAAGCCAGCGCTCATCATTGGCATGCCGGTTGGCTTTGTCGGCGCAGCAGAATCGAAAGACGAACTCGCCGCCAATAGTCGCGGCGTGCCCTATGTCATTGTGCGCGGACGTCGCGGCGGCAGCGCCATGACTGCCGCAGCAGTCAATGCTCTGGCTTCGGAGCGCGAATAATGACAGCAAAAGGCAAGCTTTTCGGTCTGGGTGTCGGCCCCGGCGATCCTGAACTCATCACGCTCAAGGCGCTTCGACTGCTCAAGGCAGCGCCCGTGGTGGCTTATCACGCCGCCAAGGGCAAAAAGGGCAACGCACTCACCATCGTCGAGGATTACCTTTCGCCGGAACAGGTTCTGGTGCCGCTTATCTATCCGGTGACGACGGAAAAGCTGCCTGCGCATATGGATTATGAGCAGATCGTCAGCGATTTTTACGGTGAGATTACGGGAACAATTGCCGGCTATCTCGATCAGGGACAGGATGTGGCCGTGATTGCGGAAGGCGACCCGTTCTTCTACGGCTCGTTCATGTATATTCATGACCGGCTTGCCGAAACCTATGAAACCACGGTGGTTCCGGGCGTCTGTTCGGTTCTCGGCGCTTCGGCTGTGCTAGGCGCGCCGCTTGTCTATCGAAACCAGACGCTATCGATCCTCTCCGGCGTCATGGAAGCCGACGAATTGAAGCGCAGGCTTGCCGATACCGGTGCTGCGGCAATCATGAAACTCGGCAAGAATCTCGACAAGGTTCGCGACGTGCTGACCGATCTGGGCCTGATGGACCGCGCACTTTATGTCGAGCGCGCCACCATGGCCAATCAGCGCATTGTACCGCTATCGGATGTCAGCGGCAGCGATTGCCCTTATTTCTCGATCATTCTCGTTCCCGGCCAGAAATGGAATGGCGCATGAAGCCGGCTATCGTTGCGCTGGCGGAAGCGGCGATCCCGACGGCGCGCCGTATTGCCGTCGCGCTCGATCAGGCCGAGGTGCTTGGATTTCAGGACCGCGTCTCGGGTGCAGACAGGACATTCGCCCATTTCGGCGACACCATACGCACCCTCTATGAAGAAGGCCGACCGGTCATCGCGCTCTGCGCCGCCGGTATCGTCATTCGCGCGTTGGCCCCGCTTTTGCAGAACAAGCGCATCGAGCCGCCGGTTCTGGCGATTGCCGAAGACGGTAGTGCCGTTGTGCCGCTTCTCGGCGGATTGTCGGGCGTCAACGACATGGCGCGAACCATCGCCGCTGCACTTGAGGTGGCCCCGGCAATCACCACCTCCGGTGAATTGCGGTTCGGGATCAATCTGTTGCACCCGCCAGCGGAACTGACGCTTGCCAATCCCGATGCGGCAAAAGCCTTTACCTCCGACCTGCTGGCAGGCGCGAAACTGCGCTTCAATGGACACTCTCGCTGGCTGCAAACATCCAAGCTGCCGTTCTCCAACGACGGCAGCCTCACCATCAGCATCACGCCGGAAAACCGCGCGCCACTGCCGGATGAACTTATCTATCATCCGCAGGTCGTGGCCGTCGCAATCGACCAGCCGACTGACAATCTTGCAGATGCAATTTCACGAGCCTTCGACGAAGCGGGTCTCGCCCCGTCATCACTCGCGCTGCTGCTTGCCCATGAGCGCCATTGCGCCAAACCGCAAGTCCATGAAGCGGCAAGCGCGCTCGGCGCAGAACTGCGCTTTGTGCCAGCTGCAGAAAATGCGCTTGCTCTCGTCCAGCTTTCGGTCGAGCAGCCGCAGCGCGTGGTGGAAACCAACGGCGTTGTGCTGGCCGTCGCCCCTACCCCAGCCGATGTGCTGCGGATCGGGCGCAAACGCGGCAAGCTGGTCGTGGTCGGGCTTGGTCCCGGCGCACGCGATCTGATGACGCCTGCCGTGCAGCGCGAACTCGAACAGGCGGAAGATATTCTCGGCTACGAGACCTATGTGCGCATGGCCGGGCCGTTTCATGCCGGTCAGACCGTCCATATGACGGATAACCGCGAGGAAATGCAGCGCGCGCGCCACGCCTTCGAACTGGCGGCATCTGGTCGCACTGTGGCGATGGTATCGTCCGGCGATCCCGGTGTTTTTGCCATGGCGGCGGCTGTGGTCGAGGCACTGCATGAAACCGACAATGCTGCCTGGCATGGTGTGGAACTGGTCATTCAGCCGGGCATTTCAGCCGCGATGGCCGCAGCGTCTCGCAGTGGCGCACCGCTCGGCCATGATTTCTGCATTCTGTCGCTGTCCGACAATCTGAAGCCATGGGACGTGATCGAAAAGCGTCTGGCGCTGGCGGCAGAAGCCGATCTCGCCATGGCCTTTTACAATCCGATTTCCAAGGCCCGCCCGCATCAGCTTGGCCGCGCACTGGAAATCCTGCGCCAGCATCGCGCGCCGCAAACCCCGGTCGTGCTCGGTCGCGACATCGGCAGACCGGCAGAGACCACCCGCGTCACAACGCTTGGGCAGCTGACGCCCGATGATGTGGACATGCGCACGGTGGTGATCGTCGGGTCATCCCATACGCAGCGGTTTGAGCGCGCAACAGGCGGCGAATGGGTTTATACGCCGCGCTGGTATGGCGAAAAGCCGGATAAATGATCAAACAAAAAGGCAGGGAAATCCCTGCCTTTTTCATAACTTATCCAAGTTTATTGAATCAGTTCTTCTTCTCCTTGGTCTTCTTCGGCGCGGCTGCTGCGGCAGCGTCCGCCTTGGCTGCTGCGGCTTCAGCGGCAACCTGATCGGCGCTCTTCGGCGAGGTGTCGATAACGGCGCGCACGCCACCCTTGGCCGTAAGCTGGCAAACTGCGGTGCGCAGATCAACCTTCAGGTCCACATCCGTGCCGCCATTGGCGCCCGGGCGGGAATCGACAGCGCTGATAGCGTGCTCCGGCAGGAAGTACTTGTTGGCAGCAGCCGTGATGCAAGGCTGTGCCAGAGAATAGTCGACCGTCTTTACCGGGGTCGGGATGAAGCTCGGCAGCGAAGAGCTGGCTGCAGGCACCGGCGAGTCAGTCTTGCCGGGGGTGATGGCAACCGGTGCAGTCGTCGTACAGGCGGCAGCAAGCGGCGCCAACATGGCGATTGCAAAGAAACGGGCTCCGGTGCGGACTCGTCCGTACATAATGGTCTACCTCATAAGGTCTGCTGGATAGGTAAAATTTTAATTTCGATAACTATTCGCTTTTAGCCGATTGTCGAGTGGCAGGAACGCCACAGAGCCGGAATTTCGATTCGCATCCACAAAACTGTCGTCACTGTTTTGCGAGAATCCAGTTCAGCATCTCCCTCCAGTCGCTCATGCGGATCGGTGTACCGTGGTTGCCGGACTCAAACCGCCGGAACTGCACCGGATAACCCGGCGCACGCTTGCGGATATCACGATAGAAAGCTTCCTGCCGATCAATGGCGAAAACCGGATCGCGGCTGCCATGCCCGAAGAAGACCGGAACACGCCGCTTGAATGTCGCCGATGTGAAAAAACCATCGTCCCACAGCGACCCGAGCAGAATGAGCCCGGCAAGCTGAGCGCCAGCTTTTGCATTGGACGCGATGCGCCAGCACAGCGAACCACCCTGCGAACCGCAAGACAGGATCAACGGTGCGGAAGGCGATGTTGCTTTCAAGGCATCGATCAACCCAGCGATCTGCGCTTCGCCGGTATCGGCGAAATCCTTGAAATCCGGCGTGACGTAGAGACCGCCGTTTAGCGCAGCGAGATTTTTGACGCGATTGAAATTGCCGCCAAAGGTGAAATCATTCATTCCCTGCAAGCGATTGCCACCGCGCCCGTGCAGATAAATCACGATGAAGGATGCGCCCTGCTGCTTGCCAGCGGCCATCGCCTTAACCGGCCCAACCGCAGTCTGAAAGGTGACGTCCTTTTGGTAGGCGCGCGCCTTCAGCGAGATATAGCTGTGCTTAACGCGCTTTTCCGGCACGCTGTCGCGACCGTTGATATCGCGCATCTCATTGTAATCAATGACTTTATAATCGCCGTTATCCGCGCTGCTCAACACGCCGGGATAGGCGAAGGCATCGTCCTTGAAGGGCGGCAACGGCCCCTGCGCGCAAGCGAGGGACACTGACAACAGAAGCGCAGCAATGCCTCCAAGCCCGGCCCGCGCTGTTGCGTTCAATCGCTTCTTCATTCTGCCTCCTCCCCTCCGGTCAACCGATCACAAATCGAGCGTGTGATAGCGCCGGTTCAGATAGATGAGTGCAGTTGCATCGGGGTTTGAACGCAGGGCAATCACTTCGCCGAAGAGCACATGATGCGTCGAATGATCCTGAATGCTGACAACCCGGCAGTCAAAAGCCGCCAATGCATCGGTCAGCACTGGTGCGCCGGTGGCAAGTGTGTCCCACGTCGCCAGTTCGAAACGCTCATTCTGTGTCAGTCCAATGCGCCCTGAGAAGGCGTCGGCCAGCTGCTGATGCGTTCCGGCCAGCGTGTTGATGGAGAAAACGCCATTTTCGATGAACAGGCGATTGTCCTCGTGGACCTTCTGAAGGCAGATCAGCACCGTCGCCGGAGCGTCGGATACGGAACAGGAGGCCGTCAATGTGAGGCCGCGTCGTCCTGCCGGGCCATCGGTCGCCACAATCTGCACCGCACCGGCATAATGGCTCATAGCATCGCGGTAAGCCTTCGGCTCCACAGATGCCGCATTGGAGATGATGTTGTTTATCGTTTGCACGTCAGAATCGATCCGTTGCCGACCGTAATATTTAGCCAAAATACTGGCATAGATTACGGGCATTGCACAAAGGCGCGGAAACCGCTACCCACTTTTCGATCACATTGCCACGAATTGTATAAAGAAGACCAATAACGTGATTGAGTCTGGGAAGCTTCCCGTCACCGCTCTGACAAGCCTTGCCATGCTGTTGCTGGCGGGATCGGGATTTGCTTATGCGGATAGTATCCGAATTGGTCTGGCCGCACCGTTGACCGGCACCTTCGCACCTTTGGGCAATCAGCTTGCACAAGGCGCACGCGCCGCCGCTGACGCAAAGAGCGCAGATCTCGTCATCTTCGATGATCGTTGCGACGCCGAAGGCGGCAAACAGGCCGCAGAACGCTTCATCGCGCAAAATGTTCGTATTGCATCGGGCTTTCTCTGCGCCGAGGCGCTGGAGGCGGCAGTGCCCGTTCTGGCCGAGCGCAACATTCCGGTTATCGTGTCGGGCGTCAGCGAGCAAACGCTGGTCGAGCGCCGCGCCGCTTCGCCTTTGCCGGTGTTCCGCCTGAGCACGGGACTGGAGAAGGAAACGCAGGCGACGGCGAGTTTTCTCGGCAGTCTCTGGCGCGCACAGCCTTTCGCGGTGATTGACGATGGCACCATTGAAGGGCGCGAGCGCGCAAGCCGGGTTCTGGCCAGCTTGAAAGAACAGCAGTTACAGCCGGTTTTCACCGATACCTATCGTCCGGGGCTTGAAAACCAGAATGCTCTGGTTGCCCGGCTCAAGCGCGCTGGCGCGACACATGTCTATGTCGGCGGGGAGCGCGACGACATAGCCGCCATTGGCGCAAGTGCTGCTTCGCTCAATTATCCGCTGGTGATTGCAGGTGGCAGTCTGCTCGATGCGGCACCCGGCGCACAGCGATTGAGCGACGGCACATTGATGACGGCACCGTTGAAGCCGCAGGATTTGCCAACCGCGAAACCGGCAATCGACGCGCTGCATCAAGCCGGTCGCCTTGTGGAATCTTATGCGATCACAGGCTACGCAACTGCGCAGATCGCCGCCGATGCCGTCAGCAAAGCCGACGAACAAAAGCAGCCATTACTCGACACGCTGCGCAGTGCATCGTTTGAAACAGTGCTCGGCACGATCAAGTTCGATGGTACCGGCATGCGGACCGACAACCCGAACCGCCTGCAGCGCTACGAAGGCTCGCGCTTCATACCAGCCGATAGATAAGTCCTACGATGCTGGCGGCGATCAGCAACCCTGTCATGAGGCTCATGGTCGCCCAGAACAGGTCAAGCGCCGCGTCGATATCGGTCGCTTCTGCCTCGCGCTTGCCAGAGGCATTGAGCATCGGCCCTTCCACTTTCTCTTCGCCATATTGACGCGGACCGGCGAGCGCCAGATCAAGCGCACCGGCAAAGGCAGATTCCGGCCAGCCCGCATTGGGTGAGCGATGCAGGCGCGCGTCACTGCGCATGACCGATAAAGCGGCCTTGGCTGCCCCCTTGCTGCGGGTGAGCGCGGTCGCCAGCGCCGCCAGAAGGCCGGTCAGGCGCGCGGGAATGTAATTGGCAACATCATCCAGCTTTGCAGCAAAACGCCCGAAGTGGCGGTAACGATCATTGAGATGTCCGATCATCGAATCGGCAGTATTGATCATCTTGTAGGCGAACAGCCCCGGCAGACCGCCGATAAGAAACCAGAAGGCCGGGGCAACGATGCCGTCCGAGGCGTTTTCCGCCAGACTTTCAATGGCAGCACGGCTGACCCCGCCTTCGCTCAACTGATCGGGATTGCGCCCGACAATCATCGAAACCGCCTTGCGCCCACCTTCGATACCGTCGTCACGCAGCCCGCGTGCAACCTCGCTGACGTGATCGGCGAGACTCTTCTGCGCCAGAAGTACAGCAACGATGAGGATTTCCGCCACTGCCCCCGCAGAGCCAGCAAAGGGCAGCAGGCTCTCAATCACCAGCCCCACCAGAATACAGGCCGCGACCAGCGCTATAGTCAGCCACATGCCGTTCCGTCGCAGAACCGCTTCCGGCAATGTGCGGTCATTGAAACGCTTTTCGCCCCAGGAAATGGCCTTACCAAACAGCACCACCGGATGCGGCAGTCTGTGCCAGAGCTGCGGCGGGTCGCCCACAACGCGATCAAGGATGAGCGCCAGCGACAGGATAATAAGCTTTATTTCCATGGGTTTAACCGAGATTCATGAATCACTTTTTCAAGCTGCTCTTCCCAGACAATGTTTGAGCGCGCTTTCTAGACGCGCGAGGTCGGCATCGTCATTGGCAAGGCCGATCCGCAGCCAATGCGGAGCATAAGCAAACTTGCGGACAAGAATATGCTCCGCGCACAGTGCGTTGTACAATCCGTGTGCATTGTCGTGAGCCACCAGCGAGAACAGTGCCGTGCCGCCGACTTCCCACAATCCGCACCGTGCCAGCACATCCGACAGCCCCCTGCGCCGCATGTCTATCCGCCTGCGAAACGCCTGCAATGTCTCGCCGCCCGCAAAGGCATCGGAAGCGATAACAAGCGCTGGCCCCGGCACAGCCCATGGACCCAATCGCCGCGCTATCGTCTCGACAATACCAACCTGCGCGATGGCAAAGCCCAGACGCACACCGGCCAGACCGAAAAACTTGCCGAAGGATTTCAGCACAATCAGCGGCTCATGGCACGCCAGCGCTGCGACGCTGACTTCGGGATGTGGATCGGCAAAAGCCTCGTCCACCACCAGAAAACCACCTCTCGCACCCAAAGTTCGGGCCAGAGCGAGCAATTCATCCGCAGCAATCACTCTTCCATCGGGATTGTTCGGATTGACAATCACCGCAACCGTCGCATTGTCCGGAATATCGGCGATGCCAGCACATTCCACGACCTGCCAGCCGGAAGCAGCGAAAGAAGCCGCATGTTCCTGATAGGTCGGCGTCAAAATGGCGACTGTCGCAGGCTTCGTCAGCGTCGGAATGATCTGGATCAGCGCTTGCGTGCCGGGTGCGGCGACGATAGGTGCGCCTTCCGGCAGCCCGTAATAGTCGCGCGCAAGCTTGCACGTTCCCAGCAGCAGCCGATCATCCGGCAAGCGGTTCCAGACTTCGGCTGGAATGTCCGGCAATGGATAATGCTCGGGGTTGATCCCGGTCGAGAGGTCGAGCCAGTCGCCCGGCACACCGCCAAAACGTGCAATCGCCTTGTCCAGCGCGCCGCCATGTTCAATGTTGGATGTCACGCATGCTCTCCGGAAAAATCGATGACATGCATGAAGGAACCGGCCACCGATCCGACCCGCAGACCGGCTTCGCCCAGATCGTCCCCCGCCGCATCGCGGACTTTGAAAAGCCTGTCCGCCGCGCCTTCGCGCGTGATGCTGGCATAATGAAACTCGTGGCCTTTCAACGGCACCTGCCAGGGCGAGCCATTCAACGGTTCCAGAACGCGATAGCCGAGATGCAGCTTGCGTTTGGCAAAACTGGTTTGCAGCGGCAAAAGCCCCAGCATCGGGTGCTGTTTTCCGCTCGCATCTTCCAGCGTCTCGCCCAGCACCATATAGCCGCCGCACTCGCCATAAACGGTCACACCCCGCGCCGCCGCAGCCTTGATGCTGTTCTGGAAATTCTGCGCGGCGACAAGCCGTTCTGCATGGAGTTCAGGGTAGCCGCCCGGCAGATAGATCGCATCGGCCTCCGGCGACGGCGCTTCATCCGCAAGAGGCGAGAAAAAGGCAATCTCTGCGCCGCGCCTGCGCCATCCCTCGAAAAGATGCGTATAGGCAAAGGCGAAAGCATCGTCGCGCGCGACAGCAATGCGGCTGCCAAGCGGCGGAAGACGCGGCACATTGGCCATCGGATCGAAGCGCTTCGGTGCCGACCAGATATGTTTCAGCGCGGCAAGATCGATATGCGCTTCTACCATATCTGCGGCATGGTCGAGAAAACGCTCCAGATCAGCATGTTCGCCCGCCTGCACAAGCCCCAGATGGCGTTCCGGTAAAACCAGTGCCGCATCACGCGGCAATGCGCCCAGAACCGGAATGCCCAGCGGCTTGAGGGCATCGCGCAACATGGTTTCATGACGAGCGCTGCCAACACGATTAAGCACGAGCCCTGCAACGAACACATCCTTGCGAAACCGGCTGAAGCCGGAAACCAGCGCGGCAATGGAATGGGACTGTTTTGCGCAATCAACCACCAGCACTACCGGCAGATCAAGCAGCTTTGCCAGATCAGCAGAAGAACCTTGTCCGTCCAGAGCGCCGTCGAAAAGACCCATCATGCCTTCGGCGATCAGCACTTTTCCGCCTTCGGTCATTCGGGCCGACAGGGCGCTGATCAATTCCAAGCGCATCGCCCATGGATCGAGATTGAAGCATTCCGCACCGCTTGCCGCCTTGTGATAGGCGGGATCGATATAGTCTGGTCCGGCTTTCACCGGCGCTAGAGCCACACCGGCCCGCTTCAAAGCGCGCAACAAACCAAGTGTAACCGTCGTCTTGCCCGAACCGGATGCGGGCGCGGCGATCATAAAACCCTTCATGCGCTCTGGCCTCCGCGTCTGTTATCCAGCGGATCGCTGACAAGCTGGCGGCCTCGCGCGGCACCGATCCAGTCAAGACCGCCGCGCAACCGCACCACCTCTCCGACCACCACGATGGCAGGCGGCTCTAGCCCTGAAGCTTCCACGTCAGCGGCAGCATGCGTCAGCGTCGTTTCGAGAACGGTCTGTTCAGGCAGGCTGGCATTGCAGACAAAAGCGACCGGTTCGTCAGGCGACCGTCCGGCAGCGATCAGCCGTGCCGTGATGAGATCGATATGTTTCATCGCCATATACATGACAATAACCGGTGACGATTTTGCGATGCCATCCCAATCAATGCGGTCGGGCAGCAATCCCGTCGCGTCATGCCCGGTCAGGAAAGTCACCGACTGGTTGATATCGCGGTGTGTCGCGGCAATGCCCGCATAGGCCAATCCGCCGATGCCCGCCGTGATACCGGGGACGATGCGGAATGGCACACTATGCTCCACCAGCGTCAGCGCTTCTTCAGCCCCCCGACCGAAAACAAACGGATCGCCGCCCTTGAGGCGCAGGACTTTCTTGCCCTGCCGCGCCAGTTCTACAAGCCGGAGCGAAATATCGCGCTGCTTCGGCGACGGCTTGCCGCCCCGCTTGCCTGCATATTCCAGCACTGCCTGTTCGTTTTTCAGCGAAAGACAGGCTTCGTCCACCAGCGCATCGTAAACGATGACATCTGCCTGTTGCAGCGCATTGACGGCATGAAGCGTGAGCAATCCCGGATCGCCCGGCCCGGCACCGACAAGCCAGACATGGCCCGGCTCCATCGCTGGCAGGGTAACGTCCCATTTTGTTTTCGGCTCGAATCCGCTCATTCTCTTGGACCATTATTTCATCTGGTGGATTGAATTTGACGTTTGAAACTGCGTGTTTATGAGGCGGTGATCAAACGTCAAATTCAAAAAATCCACCAGAGTCAAAAGCTACTAGTGGTCCTCTTGATTTCGACATTTGCCCAGCGCTGATAACTCCGAAAGCAAATGTCGAAATCGGACCACTAGCGGCACTGCTATCAGATACCTTATAAGGCATCCATGACCGACGAAACCGCAGATCCCAATAAAAAGCTTGGAAAAAGCGAGCTTAGGCGTGGCTGGACCACGGGCGCATGCGCAACCGCTGCGACCAAGGCGGCGCTGACGGCGCTTATCACCGGCGAATTCCCCGACCCGGTCGGAATCATTCTGCCGAAGGGCGAAGTGCCTTACTTCCAGCTGGCCTATGAGGGGCTTGGTGAAGGATATGCCATGGCGGGCATCGTCAAGGATGCGGGCGACGATCCGGATGTCACGCATGGCGCGACGATCATTTCGACCGTCTTTCCCGCACCGCCCGGAACCGGCGTGGTCTTTCGCGCTGGTGAAGGCGTCGGCACCGTCACGCGGGCCGGACTGCCAATTCCGCCTGGTGAAGCTGCAATCAACCCGGTTCCGCGCCGCATGATGACCGAAATCTGCGAAGAAATCTGTGCCAAGTATGGCCTGCCCGCCGATCTCGTCATCACCATTTCCGTGCCTGATGGCGAGGAAATCGCCAAGAAAACGTGGAACCCGCGCCTCGGTATTGTCGGAGGCATTTCCATTCTCGGCACCACCGGCGTTGTGCATCCCTTTTCGTGTTCGGCCTGGATTCACTCCATTCACCGTGGAATCGATGTGGCGCGTGCGGCGGGCCAGAAACATGTGCTTGGCGCGACAGGCTCAACCTCGGAAGATGCCGCGCAGGCAATCTACGATCTGCCCGATTTCGCCATTCTCGACATGGGGGATTTTGCGGGCGGCGTGCTCAAATATCTGCGCGACCACCCGATCGACAAACTGACAATCGCAGGCGGCTTCGCCAAGCTTACCAAGCTTGCTCAAGGCGCGCTCGACCTGCATTCGGCACGCAGTCAGGTCGATATGGGCTTTCTGGGAGAGATTGCCGAACAGGCTGGCGCACCCGGGAACCTCAAAGACCGGATTCTCTTTGCGAACACCGCCAAGGAAGTGCTTGATATGACTCAAGCAATCGGCATCGATATCGCCACGCCGATTGCCATCAAGGCAAAGGAAACGGCGCTTGCGACCTTGCGCGGTGCGCCTGTCGATGTGGAAATCATCATGACCGACCGGGTGGGAACCATCCTTGCCCGCGTCTAGACCCAAGGTCCTCATTCTGGGCGGCACGACCGAAGCAGCACAGCTGGCGCAGGAGCTATCGGCCCTGCCAATCGAAGTCGTGACCTCCCTTGCGGGACGCACCGCCAATCCGGCACCCTTGCCCGGCCCTGTGCGCAGTGGCGGTTTTGGCGGCGCAGACGGCCTCGCCGCCTATATCGCGGCTGAGAAAATCGGCTACGTCATTGATGCCACCCACCCTTATGCCACGCGCATTTCTCAAAATGCGGTGACGGCAACCGCCTCGACCGGAACGCCCCTGCTCCGGCTTGAACGGGCGCAATGGGTGCAGCAGAGCGGCGATCAATGGATCATCGTGGCCGATGAAAAGGAAGCGGCAAAACTGATCCCAGTGGGAGAACGCGTCTTCCTCGCGCTCGGGCGTCAGCATATTGCGCCTTTCGCAACCCGTGCTGACGCGCATTTAATCATGCGCATGATCGACCCGACCGATGCCCCTTTGCCTGCGGATTGTGAAATCCTGCTCTCCAGACCGGGCGACTATGTGCAGGAAAAACAATTTCTAATGGAAAAGCGTATCGGGCTGATCGTCTGCCGCAATTCAGGCGGCGACACGTCCTATGCCAAGATCAGGGCCGCGCGCGATCTCGCCTTGCCCGTCATGATGATCGCCCGCCCAGCGGTCGTCGCTGAACATGTCGCTACAACGGTGGAAGAAACGGTCCGACTGATCCGCTTACGATTCGGGCTTTGACCGGGCCGCATGGCTATGCGCCTCATGATAAAGCGCAGAGTCCCGAAAATTCTTCGGATCAAGCCCGCGTCCGACAAAAATCATCGCAGTTCGCTTCAGATCGGCCGCTTCGATCTTTCCGGCAATGTCCGATAAAGTGCCACGCAGGATGAGTTCATCCGGCCAGCCGACGCGATAGGCCACGACAACAGGGCAGTCCGCACCATAAAACGGCGTCAGCTCACGTTCGATCTTGCCAAGATTGCGGATCGACAGGTGGATGACCAAGGTGGCCCCCGAACGACCGAGCGTGGCGAGGTCTTCGCCTGCCGGCATGGCCGAGGATTTCATCGACGTGCGCGTGAGAATGATCGTCTGGTTGACTTCAGGGATCGTCAGCTCCTGCTTCATCGCCGCCGCTGCTGCGGCGAAAGCCGGAACGCCTGGCGTCACATCATAGGGAATGCCTAGCGCATCAAGCCTGCGCATCTGTTCGGCAACAGCGCCATAGATGGACGGGTCGCCTGAATGAACGCGAGCGACATCCTGCCCCTTCGCATGTGCCGCCGCTATTTCAGCGATGATTTCATCGAGCGTCATGGAGGAACTATCGACAAGCCGCCCATCCGCCGGTGCGGAGGCAACCACATCCTTTGGCACCAGCGATCCCGCATAAATGCAGACGGGGCATTTTTCGATCAGCCGCAGGCCGCGCACAGTGATGAGGTCTGCCGCACCCGGACCGGCGCCAATGAAATGAACGGTCACATCTTTTTCCTTGTTCTCCTGCCCTTCGAATGCCTTTGACGGGAGAACAAAGTCAATTACTTTTCAGCGCCTTTCGGCATCAGATCCTCGATATCGTCGAAGATCGATTGCCATTCTTCTGGCGAAAGCTCGAAGAAATTGAAGCTACGCAGCAGAAATGCACCCTCATTGGCGATGAAGGCGAGACGCGCCCGGCGGCCTTCGGGTGTCGAAACATCAAGCCCGTTCCACTGTTTGCGATACCAGTCGCGCGTATCGTCCAGATGCTCGGTATTGGGGGTAAGGCTCGTCATCATTGCCGCGAAACGGGAATTGTCTTCCGCATCGCTGTCGCGTGTCACCTTGATATGTGCCGCGATATGCGCCAGCGAGCCGACCTCGCCCCCTTTTAGGGCATCGACTTCCGCATCAAAGCGATCGCCCCATCGCGCGATCATGGCCTTCAACAGCCCATCCTTGTTCTTGAAGCAATATTGCACGCCGCCCTTGGTCACGCCTGAAGCCTGAGCCACCGCGTCCATCGTCAGAGCCGCGACACCGCCTTCCGTGACGAGTTTTTCAGCCATGTCCAGCACGTGATCGCGATCAATCGTGCGGGGACGTCCCATCTTGTGCAACTTATTACTTTCCATACGGATGGATTTATATTATGTCATCCGGCTCGACAAGTTTAAATACAACCGTATTGAAAAGGTAAACTCCGATGTTGCCGCAAAATCGCTGGCTGGTTCTTGCAATCGTTTCCAGCGCGCTGTTCCTGATCGTCGTGGACATGACTGTGCTTTACACAGCCCTGCCGCACCTGACGCACGATCTGGCAGCCAGTGCTTCGGAAAAGCTCTGGATCATGAATATTTACCCGCTGGTCGTGGCGGGCCTGCTGCCCGGCCTCGGCACGCTGGGCGACAAGCTTGGGCACAAGCGCATGTTCATGACCGGCCTCGTCGTATTCGGTGTGGCGTCGCTTTGTGCAGCCTATTCGCCCACCCCGGAAGCGCTTATCGCCGCGCGGGCCTTTCTGGCCTGTGGCGCAGCCATGATGATGCCTGCCACGCTTTCGATCATCCGCCTGACCTTTACCGACGAGCGTGAACGTTCGCTTGCCATCGGCATCTGGTCGGCTATCGCTTCCGGCGGCGCGGCTCTCGGCCCGGTCGCAGGCGGTGTGCTGCTCGAATATTTCTGGTGGGGCTCCGTCTTTCTCATCAACGTGCCCGTTGTTGCGATTGCCCTTCTGCTGTCCGCCTACAATCTGGAAAATCGCCCGCTCGGCTCCGCGCGCAAGTGGGATCTGGTCGGCTCGATCCAGATCATGGTTGCGCTGATTGCGCTCACTTATGCGGTCAAGGAACTGGCGAAGCGCGATGCATCAATGACTGTCTTCGCAGTCGTTTTCGCGGTCGGAGCTATTGCTGCCTTCATCTTCGTGCGCAGACAGTTTTCCGGCAGAGAACCATTGATCGATTTTACGCTCTTCCAGAACCGGCTGTTCTCGATAGGCGTATTCGCAGCGCTGGTCGCCTCTGGAGCCATCACCGGCATGGAACTGGTTTTCAGCCAGCGCTTGCAGCTGATCGAGGGTTTCTCGCCCTTGCAGGCGGGTCTTGCGATTCTGCCGATTCCGCTTGCCGCTTTCGTGGCTGGTCCGCTGGCTGGCATGCAACTGCCCCGCATCGGTGCGGGCCGACTGCTGTCCGGCGCACTGGCCACCGCAGCGCTTGGCGTGATTGTCTATATCCTGACCTTCAAGGCGTCAGGCTATAGCTATCTCATCGGCCTCGCCCTGCTGGGCTTCGGTGTAGGTGCCGCAATGACCGCCGCTTCCTCGGCCATCATGGGCAATGCCCCTGCCGATAAGGTCGGCATGGCGGCATCCATTGAGGAAGTGTCCTATGAACTTGGCAATGCGCTGGGCGTCACGATCTTCGGCGGCATCCTGTCTGCCTCCTACACGGCAAGCATGGCGCTTCCAGATGGCAGCACCATTGCGCCTGTCGTTCGCGACAGTCTGGACGAAGCGCTTCTGGTCGCCCAAAATTTACCGAAGCTGGAGGCAGAAAACCTCGTTGCTCTGGCTTCAAGCGCTTTCGAGAATGCCTATGTGGCGGTGATTGTCGCGACCGCAGCGCTGTTGCTGTTTGCAACAATTGCGACCTGTTTTGTGCAGCGTCGTCGTAAGGCGATTACTGTCTAAATGACAACATGACGATCCAGCTTCACGCTATCGCAACTGCCGCGGTGGCGTGAAGCACACCAGTCTTGTAAACGATCAGCTTGGCCGAGGGTCCCGCCCCGGCAAGGGCAGCAGCTTCGGCAACCCCGTGGCAACCGATGCGCCTGAACACGGCTTCAGAGGGATTGGCGAGACGCGGCGTTTCTTCTTCGAGACGCCCGGCCTCATAGAAGCGCAAGGCGCACCCATAATGAGCCGCCAGTTCAGTCCATACGGAATCACCCGCTTTCGATGCCAGCGTGGCGATCATGTCGGGCTTGCGCAGTCCGCATTGCGATAAGACACTGCCTGCAAGGGCCATCAGCTCGCCAAGCGTCGCGCCTGAAGAGCTGCCCATTCCCAGAACGGAAAGCCGAGCCTTACGCCCCACAGGGCGAACCCCGTTGCGCCTGCTGCAATTCTTCATGCTTGATGCCCAGCACATCCGCGACGCGCTGGATCAGCACCGTTTCCGATTTGTCGATACGGTTATCGGCGCAGGCAATCGTCATCAGATCGCGCAACAGCGACAGGCGGCGTTCGGGGGCCATTTCGGCCAACATATTCGCGGCCTGCTTGGTCGTGGTTTCGTAAGCGAAATCCTTCAGATATTCGGCCACTTCCGGAATATCTTCCGCTGCGATACCGAAATTCTTGAAGGCGATTTCCTTGAAGGCCGCAATTTCAGCAGGATGCTGGTCGCCATCGGCGAACACAACATGCAAAAGCAGCAGCAATTCCGAAGCCAGCGCCGGATCATCGGCAACACGCTGTACGGCACTCTTCTTGTTCAAAAATGCGCTAATGCGGTCGAAGATGCTTTCGCTCATAGGCGCCCCTCCGGGTTCGTGGTTAGATGCACATCATTAATGCTGGCGCATCGGGAAAACAACGTTATGTTGCGACAACAGTTCCCGGACCCTCCCCATGCCAGAATTTCTCGACTCACTTACCCTGCTCCTGACGGCTGCCGCGTTCATCGCTGGCATCATCGATTCCATTGCCGGCGGCGGCGGCATGATCACCATCCCTGCTTTGCTGCTTGCGGGCATTCCTCCAGTGGAAGCGCTCGGCACCAACAAGCTGCAAGGACTATTCGGCTCATCGTCGGCGACGATCGCCTATGCCCGCAAGGGACATGTGAATATTCGCGAGCAATGGCAGGAAGCGCTTGCTTCGCTGATCGGTTCTGTTTTTGGCGCACTGCTCGCAACAGTTTTGCCAGTCGCAATCATGCGCACTGCACTGCCGCTGCTGTTGATTGCAATCGCCCTCTATTTCGCCCTGAAACCGAATATCGGCGATATCGACCGTTCCCGCCGCATCGGGCCGTTCCTGTTTGGCATGACCATCGTGCCGCTGATCGGCTTTTATGACGGCGTATTCGGCCCGGGCACGGGATCGTTCTTCATGCTGGCCTTTGTGGCGCTGGCAGGTTACGGCGTGCTGAAAGCCACCGCCCATACGAAGCTGTTGAACTGCGCCTCGAATGTCGGCGGCTTTGCGACCTTTGCAGCGGTCGGTGTCATCAACTGGAAAATCGGCATCTGCATGGGCATTGCGCAGTTCATCGGCGCACAGATCGGCGCGAGCCTTGCGATGAAGGTCGGCTCGCGCATGATCAAGCCATTGCTGATCGTGGTCAGTCTCGCGCTGGCCGTGCGTCTTTTGATGGACCCGACCAATCCGCTCCGGCAATGGGTCGGGTTCTAAACCCGTAGCGCCACCAGCACGACACCGCAGCCGATCAGCACAATGCCGAACCAGTTGATGGTCGACATGCGCTCGCCGAGAAACACCGCACCGAACAGTGCCACAAGCACAACCGAAAGCTTGTCGACGGGTGCGACGCGCGCCGCATCGCCAATTTGCAAGGCACGAAAATAAGCAAGCCAGGACGCCCCGGTCGCCAGACCGGACAGGACGAGAAACAGCCACGACTTGGCAGAAATCTCGCCCGGCCTTTGCCATTGGCCAGTTATCGTCAGAAACAGGCACAACGCGCCGATAATGACGCAGGTGCGGACCAGTGTTGCAAAGTCCGAATTGATGCCCTGAATGCCTACCTTTGCGAAAATCGCGGTCAATGCGGCGAATACCGCCGACATCAGGGCCCAGAACTGCCAGCTTGCTACCATAATCAGAACTCTATCCCCTTCTGGGCTTTCACGCCCGAACGGAACGGATGCTTGATCATTTCCATCTCGGTGACAAGGTCGGCCACCTCGATCAGCTCATCTTTCGCGTTTCGACCGGTCACGATGACGTGCTTCATCTCAGGCTTGGCTTTCAGGACTTCGACGATTTCTTCCACGGGAAGATAATCATAGCGCAAAACGATATTCAGCTCGTCGCAAAGCACCATGTCGATATCTTCATCCATGATCATGGCCTTGGCCTGTTCCCATGCGCCACGCGCCATGGCGATATCGCGGCTGCGATCCTGTGTTTCCCAGGTAAAGCCTTCGCCCAGTGCCGAAATCGTCACCTGATCGGGGAATTTTTCCAGAACCCAGCGTTCGCCCGTATCCCACGATCCCTTGACGAACTGCACAACGCCGATCTTCATGCCGTGACCGAGCGCGCGGAACACCATGCCGAAACCGGCAGTGGATTTGCCCTTGCCCTTGCCCGTATGGACAATCACCAGACCCTTTTCCTCGGTCTTCGTGGCCTGAATCTTGTCGCGCGCGGCCTTCTTCTTGCGCATCTTGTCCGCATGGCGCGCATTCAGCTCGTCTTCGGTCATTGACAGAAGTTTTTCAGATTTCTCAGCCATTTGTCGCCCTTTCCGGATTCAACTTCTGAAGATTTTCCAATATGAACCGCGCCGAATTCGAACGCGGCGCCCAGAAACCGCGCTCAACTGCATCATTCAGCTTCGCGGCGGTTTCCGCCAGCGCTGCCGGGTTCTTTTCAGCCATGAAATCATGGACCGCCTTGTCGGCGATATAGGCCTGATAGACCGCTTCGAAATGATGGTTGCCAACCTTGCCGGTGGTCGCAGCAAAGGCGAACAGATAATCGACCGTGGCCGCGATTTCCGCCGCACCCTTGTAGCCGTGACGCATCACGCCTGCGATCCATTTCGGATTGGAAGCACGCCCGCGCACCACGCGCGAAAGCTCTTCCTCAAGCGTGCGGATCACCGGCTTTTCCGGTCGCGAATGGTCGTTGTGATAAACCGTTGGCATAGCGCCGGTCAGATTTTCAACCGTCGCGGCCATACCGCCTTCGAACTGATAATAGTCATCGCTATCGAGAAGATCATGTTCGCGGTTATCCTGATTCTGCACGACAGCCTGCACCGAACGCAGGCGCTCTTCGAGAAGACCGCGCTCTGCCTGCCCCTCCTCGCCCGCGCCATAGGCATAGCCGCCCCAGACAAGCCACGCTTCCGCCAGATCATTGCGCCCGGCCCAGCCGTTTTCGTCGATCAACGCCTGCAATCCAGCGCCATAAGCACCCGGTTTTGAGCCAAACACGCGATAGCCCGCGCGGCGTTGCGCCGTTTTTTCATCGGCTCCACTGGCGACGAGACACACCTGCTCTGCCGCCATGCGCGCCGCAATCGGATTGTCTTCCGCGTCTTCGTCCAGTGCTCCCACCGCACGGACCGCCTTGTCAAACAAGGCGATCTGTTCGGGAAACGCATCACGGAAAAAACCCGATATGCGCAAGGTCACATCGACACGCGGACGCCCGAGCATGGCAAGCGGTACGATTTCGTATCCGGTAACGCGGCGCGAGGCCATATCCCAGACCGGCTTCACACCGATCAGCGCCAGAGCCTGCGCAATGTCGTCGCCGCCCGTGCGCATATTGGACGTGCCCCAGGCCGTGAGACCAAACGAGGTCGGCCATTCGCCATGGTCCTGCGTGTAGCGGGTAACCAGCAGTTCCGCCGATTTGCGTCCCAGTTCCCACGCAGCAGGTGTTGGCACAGCCCGGCTGTCGGTCGAGAAGAAATTTCGCCCGGTCGGCAGGACATCGGGCCGTCCACGCGTTGGCGCGCCAGATGGTCCCGGCGGCACGAAGCGTCCATCGAGCGCGGTCAGCAAACCTTCGACTTCTGCGGGACCACAGGCGATGACGCTGGGGCGCAGATCATCGACTATCGCTTGCAGCACGGAACCGGTCTGTTGCCAGTCTTGCGGACAAGCCTGCTCGCCCGAAACGAGCTTTGCCGCCAGAAGTTCGATACGTTCCACCGTGTCGCCCGTTATGCGCCAGGTTGCCGGGCTAACTTCAGCCAGCAATGCTGGCTTCGGCCCTGTCCACGGATCGGCCATATTGCAATCGAGGGGATCGAAACCCTCATCCAGCCCGGCATCGGTGGCAATGGCGCGCTGCAAGCTCTGGTCACCGGCACTTCCGCCTAGCGAAACAGGCACGCCACGCGGAACGCGGGCCAGTGCCACCAGAAGATCGGTCAGAAGCCGTGCCTGCGGCGCTTGCCCGAAAATATGCAGCCCGTCGCGGATCTGCATTTCCTTCAGATCACAGAGATAGGCGTCGAGCTTTTGCAGCGCCATGTCTTCATCGTCATGGTCGTGAATGCCTGCATCACGGTCGAGACCGATATCGCGCACCAGATCGAGAATCTGCCCCTTGAGGCGTAACAGACGGCGTGGATCGACGCCCGACGCTTCATAATATTCGTCGACGAGCGCTTCGAGATCCTTCAGCGGGCCATAGCTTTCGGCACGGGTCAAAGGCGGCGTCAGATGATCGATGATCACCGCGCCCGCACGGCGCTTGGCTTGCGTGCCCTCGCCCGGATCATTGACGATAAACGGATAGATATGCGGCGTCGGCCCGAACACGGCTTCCGGATAGCAATTTTCAGACAGCGCCAGCGCCTTGCCCGGAAGCCATTCAAGATTGCCGTGCTTGCCCATGTGAACAATGGCATCAACATCCGCTATCGCGCGCAGATAGGCATAGAAAGCGATATAGCCGTGCGGCGGCACCAGATCCGGCGAATGATAGCTTTCCTTCGGATCGATGTTGTAGCCGCGTGCGGGCTGAATGCCGGTCAGCGTTTCGCCGAACCGCATCAATGGCAGCGCAAAGGCGTCGCGTTCGTCGTCGAAAAAGGGATCAGCCTTCGGCTCACCCCACCGAGCCGTGATTTCCGCCTGAATCGCATCGGGAAGTTTTTTGAAAAAGCTGTTGTATTGATTTAGCGAAATCGTTTCGCGAATCTCCCGGCCATCGCGTGCGGCATTGGTCGGCCCGGCCATCAAAAGCTGCATCAGCGCATCGCTGTTCGCAGGCACTTTGCCAGTCTGATAACCCGCATCGGTCATAGCCTTGAGCGTTTCAACCGTTCCGGCAGGCGCATCCAACCCAACACCATTGCCTAGCCGCCCATCGCGGTTGGGATAGTTGGCAAGGATCAGCGCCACACGGCGCTCGGCAGCCGTCTTTCGCTTCAATCGCACCCAGTTCGCTGCGAGTTTCGCGACAAAAGCCACACGGTTTTCATCCGGCTCGTGGGTGACGATGTTCGCCTCCACCGCCGCATCGAACTGCCGTGCCGATTTGAATGAAACCGCGCGCGACAGAACGCGCCCGTCCACCTCCGGCAGCGCAACATTCATGGCCAGATCGCGCGCCAGCAATCCCTGCTGGGAAGCTTGCCAGACCGCCTTGGGCGTGCCGGAGAAAATCACCTGCAAAACCATGTTGCCACGCTTGTCTAGCACGGTCGGCTTGCGTTCTGCGCCCGGTGAGGAAATGGCAAAGCCGGTCGCATTCAACACAATATCCGGCGGGCAATCCTCGAAAACGCCATCCACCACGGCAGCAGACAGCCGATCCTTGAGGCTGGAGACGAACACAGGCAACGGATTGATGCCTTCCGCCTGCAAACCCGCAATCAACGCCTCAACCGGCTGGGTCTGGCCGCTTTGCACCAGCGCACGATAGAAGACGATCGCCGCAACGGGTGCATCCTTGATCCAGCGGCTGCGGATGAGATCGAGCGAAACCACCGCCTCGCCGGGCCACCAAAGACCCGCTTTGAGCAGCGGCGCTGCTTCGGCCGGTTTTTCGCCGCCGTCAACCAGCGCCGCACAATAATCGAGGAAGGCGCGCATATTGGAAGCGCCACCCTCGATCAGATAATGCCACAGCGCTTCACGGTCGGCGCTCGCAACCGTCGAGAAACGATCCAGCCCATGGTCGGGCTTGTCATCACCGGGAAGCACCGCAATCTTGACGCCATGGTTCACGGCGCAGGCATGAAGCGCTTCCAGCCCATAAGGCCAATAAGTCTCGCCGCCGATAATGCGCACGATAATCAGCTTTGCATGACGCGCCGTCCGTTCGACATAAGCGTCGACGGACATGGGATGCGTGAGGCTCAGAAAACTGGCAAGCCGCAGGCTTGGCCCGTCTGGCTCAGCGCGATGCGCCTGCGCAAGACTGGCCAACTCTGTGTCGGCGGCGGAAAGGAACAGAATATCACCCGGCGTCTGGCCGAGATCGACGGCCTCATTGCCGTCGCTGATCGTTCCTTTCTGGGCAAGCAGAAGATGCATTACAAAACTGCGTCTTTCACGGCCTTGGCAATGGCGGTTTCATCAATCTCATGCAGACCGATGACAACGAGACGCGTCGAACGGGCTTCATCTTTGCCCCACGGGCGGTCGAAGTAATGCTCGATACGCGGGCCGACAGCCTGCACCACCAGACGCATCGGCTTGCCCGGCACATCGACAAAGCCCTTGAGCCGCAGAACATCATGGTCCGAGATGATGGTCTTCAGCTTTTCGGCAAAGACCTTCGGGTCCGAAACAGAACCGGCTTCGACCACAAAGCTCTCGAATTCATCGTGATCATGCTCGTGGCCATCGGCATGATGGATTTCATGATGCGACTTGCGGTTGGCGATATCGTCTTCCGTACCGACGCCGAGGCCGAGCAGCACATCTGCGCCAAGCTTGCCGAAACTTGCAGGCACCATGTTGACGCGGCGCGAGGAACGCTCGGCAACGTCAGCCTTCACACTGTCGAGGCTCGACGCGTCAATCAGGTCGGCCTTGTTGAGCACGATCAGGTCGGCTGCATGAATCTGGTCTTCAAACAGTTCTTCAAGCGGGCTTTCATGATCAAGCGATTCATCGGCAGCGCGCTGCGCATCCACCTTGTCATGATCGTCTGCAAAACGGCCTTCGGCTACAGCGGCGGCATCGATAACCGTCACCACGCCATCGACCGTGACCTGCGTCTTGATCTCCGGCCAGTTGAAGGCGGCGACCAGCGGCTGCGGCAATGCAAGGCCGGACGTCTCGATGACGATGTGATCCGGACGGTCCGCGCGGTCGAGCAGCTTAGTCATGGTCGGGATGAAATCATCGGCAACGGTGCAGCAAATGCAGCCATTGTTGAGTTCGATCACGTCTTCCTCGCGGCAAGTCTCGATGCCGCAACCTTTCAGAATGCCGCCATCGACACCAAGATCACCAAATTCATTGATGATCAGCGCAATGCGCTTGCCATTGGCATTTTCGAGCAGATTACGGATCATCGTGGTCTTGCCCGATCCGAGAAAGCCGGTGATCACGGTAGCCGGTATCTTTTGACCCTGCATAAAATTATCCCTTCATCTTGAGCGGCAAACCTGCCGCCATGAAATAAACTTCGTCTGCCGCCGCAGCGATGGCTTGATGCAGAAAACCTGCATGATCACGAAATTCCCGCGCCATGCGGTTTTCCGGCACGATGCCGAGCCCCACTTCGTTGGACACAAAAACCACCGGCCCGCGGAGGGCCGGAAGCGCGGCGACCAGATCGCGCGATTCCGCGGCGATATCGCGCTCGGCCATCATGAGATTGGTGACCCAAAGGGTCAGGCAGTCAACCAGCACGAATTTCGATGATTGTGCCTGTTGCAGAAGTGCGCTCTTCAAATCGAGCGGCTCTTCTACGGTCTGCCATTGCGTACCGCGCCGGTCGCGATGCACCGCAATACGGCTTTCCATTTCTCCGTCGAAGGCGCGCCCCGTCGCCAGATAAACCGGCTGAAGCCCGGAGGCTTCAACCAGCTTTTCGGCATAGGACGACTTACCCGAACGGGCTCCGCCAAGAACAAAGGTTATTTTTCCGGGCAGAGCCACGCTATCAGCCTTCCAGTTCCGATGCGGCGTAATGCTGGATGAACCAGCCAAGCGCCAGACCGATCACCGCCCACATGAACAGGTTCGTCGCCAGCGAAGCGACCGCATATTGCGATGCGAGCAGCGACGGAATTGGCGATGCAATATCCTCTGGATGCGGCGCGCCATAGACATGCGGGGCAATAATGGCGACGAGGCCGAGCAATTTTGCCCAGATTTCGCCGCGCAGCACGATCAGATAGAGACCCACGCCGCTGAGTACGACCGTCGATATCCACCAGAGCTGGCGCTGGGCAAGATCAGCCGCAGGCATGGCCGGCAGTTCCGGCGACAGGCCGAGCGCTGGCATGAACGCCACCGCAAAGAAACCGGCCATGCCCCAGTAAAGGCCGTTCTGCACCGTGATTGGACGACCGAGCAGCAGCGCAATACCACCGAGCAGCAGGGCAAAACCAGAACCGGCAACGAGGTTGGCCAGGATCGTATTGCCAAGACGGCCAAACGGCAGTTCTGCCCCGGCTTCTTCTTCGGCTGGTGCGGCGGCTGCCGCATGATCATGGGCGGGGGCTTCGGCAGTGGCCTGTGCATGCGGCGCAGCTTCCGCCGGTCCATGACCCAGATCGTGGCTATGGCCGCCGCCAGCCTCTTCATAAACTTCCGCCTGCAGGATGAGCGGAACGGTCTTGAGATACATGGCAGGCGTCACGAGAAGCCCTGCCAGAAGGCCCGCAGCAAGCGTAGCCAAAAGATAACGGATCAACATTTTAGTCCCCCAACTGCAAAAAATCGCCGATAGCCACAGCCATCGGACGCAAAGCAGTGTCAGCTTCCTTGAAAAACACGTCTACGTTCATTCCCCACGCAAACCGGCGCGTAAACGCGGCTCGCAATGTCGATGCTAATGCATCAATGGCAGGGAAAGCCGTAAGAATGGCGGGTATCGTGCGCTGAATCGTGCAGCGTATCCGAATGCGCAAGGCCAACGCCGTAAACGAGAAAGGCGCCGAGGAGCAGGGAAACCACAGCCGTACCAAGGCGTGCAGCCAAAGGCAGAGATACAGTGGTGGAAACAGAATTATTTATACGTGCGGCCATGACAACCTCCGTGCAGGCAGCAGGGAAAAACCTCCCATGGGGCGCGGGTATAATACCCTTCTGCAACAGGCAGGTCTCCTGGCTCACGGGTCGTCGGAAATGTCACCGCCTTCCCGGAACTTTAAGTTCCAGTGGCTGCCGGTTACCCGGCCTGGCTTCATTCCTCTCCGCTCTACAGTCGCGGGGTCGGCTGCGATAAAGACGCCCGAATTGGGTCCGTCCTTCGCATTCCCTCTTGGTCCCACCGGATTCGTCCGGCGAAAACCTGTCACATGGTCGGACATTAGGCCTTTGCCACAGCACCGTCAATCGGGCCTGTGGGCATAGTTGTGGGCCAAAAGATGGGCGCGCATGCCGTGTCATATCAAAGAAAACAACGCGTCGATATCGAGACAGGCTTCCAGCCCCTCGGCCAATTCGTCGAGCGCCGTCTCGACGGTCAAACGATAATTGCCCGCGCCGCCTTCGACCCCCAGCGTGGCGAGAAATTGCTGCCGGAAACGATCCGCGCCGAAAACGCCGTGCAGATAAGTCCCCATAATCCGACCATTCGGAGAGACCGCGCCGTCATCATGATCCCCGATGCGTGCAAAAGGCCTGAACATATCCGCACCTGTCGTGCGGCCGATATGAATTTCATATCCTTCGAGTGGCGCATCATAGAGCAATGAACTCGCCTCGACATTGCGGACGACTTTTTCCGGCTCCATGATGGTTTCGATATCCAGCAGCCCCAGCCCTTCCGCTTCGCGCACCTGTCCTTCGATCCCGTGCGGATCGCGGATGCTGCGCCCCAGCATTTGAAAACCACCGCAGATACCGAGTACATGTCCGCCGCGCTTTACGTGCGCTGCCAGATCGCGATCCCATCCGTTTTCGCGAAACGCCAGCAGATCGGCAATGGTGGACTTCGTTCCGGGCAACACGACCAGCCCGGCATCGGGCGGAAGCGGCGTACCGGGCGGCACCATGACCACCTCTACAGCAGGTTCGACTTTCAGCGGGTCCAGATCGTCGAAATTGGCGATGCGCGGCAACATCGGAACCGCAACTTTCAGCGCCTTGTCGGCGCTGCGCACGGCACGCTCCAGAACCACCGAATCTTCGGCCGGCAATCTGGAAACAGCCTTGAGCCACGGAACAACACCGAAAGAAGGCCAACCGGTGAAGCGCCCTATCGCTTCCAGCCCGTCGTCGAACAGAGAAATGTCACCGCGAAACTTGTTGATGATGAAACCGCGCACCATGGCGCGATCTTCTTCCGGCAGGATTGTGTGCGTCCCTACCAGCGAGGCAATCACCCCGCCCCGATCAATATCACCGACCAGCACCACCGGCACATTTGCCCGTGTTGCGAAGCCCATATTGGCGATATCTCCGGCCCGAAGATTGATTTCCGCTGGCGAACCGGCCCCTTCTATCAGCACAAGGTCTGCACCTTCGCTGACGATGGCAAAGGATTCCATCACCGACGCCATCAGGTGCGGCTTTAGTTCCTGATAATAGCGTCCGCGCGCTTCGCCGCGCACCTGGCCCTGCACTACGATCTGGCTGCCCATATCCGTCTGGGGCTTCAGCAGAACAGGGTTCATATGCACCGATGATGGAATGCCGGACGCCAGCGCCTGTAGCCACTGGGCGCGACCGATTTCCCCACCGTCATCACTGACCGCAGCATTGTTCGACATGTTCTGAGGCTTGAACGGACGGACCTTCAATCCGCGATTGCGCGCCACGCGACAGAGCCCCGCGACAAGCACGCTCTTGCCGACATCAGACCCCGTTCCCTGAAACATAACTGCCCGTACCATCCGATCTGCGTAGCTGAAACATTAGGTCGTGGCAACGTGTTCACCCACAACTCAGTCGAAGAGCCATTGGTTCCGATGTCTTCATTACATGGGCTCGGTTGCCAGTCGTTGTTGGCATCTTAATCTTACGTCCGCTGAGAGTCCTCCCAGTCGAATATGGAAAGACGCCGAGGTATCTATTGGTGAGCATTTTCGAGAAGCCAGGACATGCCATTCAATAGTAGCCCCTTAGAAATCCCGCCAGAATGGGGGGACTACAGCCAACTCACGGCAGCTATAGCGCGACACAACGCCACCATGGCAGCGCAAAATTCGGAGCCATATTCCATCTCCACAATGTATCACTACCCAAATGTCGGCTTCGGGTCGGCACAACCGCGTATGAATAGATTATCACCGCCGCCGCCCTACTCGGCCACCCCACCGAGCTACAACAATATTTTTGGTGACCACCATCAGGATTACCGCCCCTATAGCCTTCAATCACACCATGAGAACAGTGAAACAACTCTACCTCGATTAGAATCTCCAACCCCTAGCACTATTTCTCCAAGAGGCGGTATGATGGGTAGTTCTTCTGAGAGGATTTATCGTTCACGCAATAGGCAAATTGAAACAAGAGCACCTACTCCATACTATTTAGATGACCACCGTCCTCTTCCAATTAACGCCGTTTATCACGAAACACATGTTTCTATGCCACAACACACTTCACCGAACGTCAGTCCATCGCCCCAGAACGGCTTAAGAAACGGTCCGCCTCGCTATGACGACATATATGGGGCGTTGCCTTATGGAGAGCTTTCAGAGCCTTATGTGACGCGACTGTAGTGCCAATCAGTATTTGCCAGAATTTTCGGCGCCCATCTACGCGGGTTACTATTCATCAGCCGGTCCGCGTCAAACGTTGCGCGCCACAATCTCCAAAGCCAATGCACATCGAGCGGATTCCTCAGCGCCTCATCATCCCCTTGATCTATGCAAAAATGCGCATCAGTTTATTACAAATGTGAGCAAGATTATTCCAATGGAGCGTTGGCAGTTCTCCGGTCTTATGCTCTAGTCCAGCTCAGAGGAGCGGTACTCATAGGGAGGAAACCATGGATGCTGGCGAACAGAACCAGTTCGAGCTGAATGAAGAACAGCTTGCCATTCAGGAGATGGCGCGCGGCTTCGCCAGCGACCGGATTGCACCCCATGCGCTGCAATGGGACCGCGACAAGCATTTCCCGGTTGATGCGCTTCGCGAGGCCGGATCGCTCGGCATGGGCGGCATCTATGTCCGCGAAGATGTCGGCGGATCAGCGCTGAAACGCATGGATGCGGTGCTTATTTTCGAGGCGCTTGCCGCCGCCTGCCCGTCATTCTCGGCCTTTGTCTCCATCCACAACATGGCTGCGTGGATGATCGACACATTTGGCAACGAGACGCAACGCCAGCAGTTCCTGCCTGATCTGACATCGATGGATCGGCTGGCCAGTTATTGTTTGACTGAACCGGGTTCTGGCTCGGATGCCGCAGCCCTTCGCACCCGCGCCACGCGGGATGGCGACCATTATGTCATCAATGGTGCAAAGCAGTTTATTTCCGGTGCCGGAGAGACCGACATTTACGTCACCATGGTGCGTACCGGCGAGGACGGTCCGAAAGGCATTTCCACGCTTGTTGTGCCAAAAGATGCACCCGGCCTGTCCTTCGGCGCTAACGAATACAAGATGGGCTGGAACTGTCAGCCGACGCGAACAGTCATTTTCGACAACTGCCGCGTACCGGTGGAAAACCGGCTTGGCGACGAAGGCACAGGCTTCAAGATCGCTATGGCCGGTCTCGACGGTGGACGGCTGAATATCGGAGCCTGCTCGCTTGGCGGCGCGCAATCTGCACTCGACAAGGCGCTTGAATATTGCGGCGAGCGCAAGGCCTTCGGACAAACAATAGACCGTTTTCAAGCCTTGCAGTTTCGCCTCGCGGATATGGAAACGGAGCTTTCAGCTGCACGGCTGCTGCTTTACGCCGCCGCAAGCAAGCTCGACCGCAAAACCCACGATGCTGGCAAATGGTCAGCCATGGCCAAGCGGTTTGTAACCGACACCGGCTTCAATGTCGCCAATGAAGCGCTGCAGCTCTTTGGCGGCTACGGTTATCTCCACGATTACGGGATCGAAAAGCTGGTCCGAGACCTGCGCGTGCACCAGATTCTGGAGGGGACCAACGAAATCATGCGCGTGATCATTGCAAGGCATATGATCGGCCGCTGAACAGCACTTATACGGAGGAGTTTATCATGGCCACTATCGCATTTATCGGCCTCGGCAATATGGGCGGCCCGATGGCGGCAAATCTGGTCAAGGCCGGACACACGGTGCGCGGGTTTGATTTGTTGCCACAGCATCTTGAAGAGGCACGCGCCAATGGATTGCAGATCGCGACCAGCGCGGTGGAGGCCGTTGCGGATGTCGACACGGTCATCACCATGCTGCCCGCTGGCAAGCATGTTCTCGCCGTTTATGAGGAAATCGCCCCTAAGGCGCGAAAAGATTCGGCTTTTATCGATTGCTCCACAATCGACGTGGATTCTGCCCGCAAGGCGCACGCACTTGCGGCAAGTCATGGACATCTCTCCATCGATGCGCCGGTTTCGGGCGGCACGGGTGGTGCAGCCGCAGGCACACTGACTTTTATGGCAGGCGGCAGTGACAAGGCCTTCCAGCGTGGCGAACCAATCCTCAAGCCAATGGCTGGCAAGATCGTGCATTGCGGCGGCGACGGAGCCGGACAGGCTGCCAAGATCTGCAACAATATGATTCTCGGCATTTCGATGATCGGCGTCAGTGAAGCCTTCGTGCTGGCCGAGAAGCTCGGCCTTTCACATCAGGCGCTTTTCGATGTGGCTTCCACATCCTCGGGCCAGTGCTGGTCGCTCACCACTTATTGTCCGGTCCCGGGGCCGGTTCCAACCTCGCCAGCAAACCGTGATTACAAGCCGGGCTTTGCCGCAGCGCTGATGCTGAAGGATCTGAAGCTTTCGCAGGAAGCTGCGAAAAGCGCTGGCGCGGAAACCCCGCTTGGCGCCCATGCGGAGGCGATTTATTCACTGTTCGACAGTGAAGGCCATGGCGGCGACGACTTTTCCGGCATTATCAACCATCTGCGCGAAAAGTCGGATACAAAGTAAAAAAGATCACACGCATGAAAAAACTTGCCTCAAAAAGGCAATGTTTAGATTTGCTTAATCCTCTGCTAACCGTACGGTAACGATGTTCGGATAAAAAGGAGCTCGAGACAGGCTGAGCCTCTCTCGATGCTCCGGATCTGGTATTGCGTACCGGAGCTTTATGTATCTCTCACCAGCGTTTTTCGGTGGGATTGCCATGCGTAGTTGGCAAAACCGTGCGCCGTAAGGCAGCGCGGTTTTTGCCGTAAACGAAAATTTTATCAAATATTGTCCGCTTATTTCGATTGATTGGCGCTGCGCGGATTGAAATCCGAACATAATCCTGTGACATGTAGCAGCCTGTTTGCGCCTATCTGGGGCATTTCGTTCAGCATCGGGACTTCAAGCTTGACCGCATTAAGACAAACCGCGTCTACCGCAGACAAAGAAATACTGGGACTGCCTTGGGCCGTTCTTTTTATAGTGTGCTATTTCGTGCTTCAGGCCGTTCTGGTGACATATATCTCCAACGGTGCCGGACTCGATGATGCGGAACAGCTTGCCAATATAGGCTATCTCGACTGGGGCTATGGCGGTTCGCAGCCGCCGCTCTATACATGGACGACCAATCTTGCCGCCTCCGTCTTGGGCACATCCATGCTGACGCTTCAAATCGTGAAGTTCGGCATGCTGGCAAGCCTGTTCCTCAGTGTCTTTGGCGCCATGCGGCTTCTGGGCTTTTCGCGCTCCGTGGCTTCGGCCAGCATGCTCGGCCTCTTTCTTATTCCGCAGATCGGCTGGGAATCGCAGCGCGCATTGACCCATTCGGTGGCAGGTACGGCGGGATGCGGCTGGACCTTCCTGGCCTTTGCCTGGCACATGCGCAAGCGCAGCGTGATTTCGGCTGCTCTCCTTGGCGTTGCCATGACCGCAGCGCTTCTGGGCAAGTTCAACGCGTCGTTCTTCCTGATCATGGTGATCGTAACCGGGCTTTCAGTCCCGGAATATCGAGCTGTATTGCTGTCAAAACTTTCGGCAGTCACCCTGCTCGCTTTCGCAATCTGTGTCGGACCGACGGCAACATGGATGTTCGCACATAAGTCGAGCGTCATTGCCCGTTCGGGCAAATTGCAGATGGGTGCATCGGGAAACCTGTTCTTCGACCGGCTGAACGGCATTGAGAGCTTCGTTGAAGCAGCCTTCCTGTTTTCGGTTCTGGCACTGGCAATCGCGACGATCATCGCCCTCATCCACATCAAGAAGCGCACGGTGCCCACCACGCCCTATACGCCCGGCGAGACATTCATGCGCCGTCTGGTGGTTGTCGGTCTGCTTATCGTTCTCATCGGTGTCGTTGTGACGGGCGCCAATGACGTCAAGGACCGCTGGCTTCAGCCTGTGCTATTTCTTTTGCCCGCCGTTCTGGCTTTCCGTCTGGAGCGTTTCCGCATCGGCAAACGCCCGGTTACCGAATACGCGGTCATGGGCGCGGTGGTTGCCCTGCTGGTTCCGCCGGTTCTGTCCTATTATCTCATCTATGGGTCGAGCGCCCCGCCCTATGGGCAGTTGGATTATCGCCAGCTTTATACGGAAATCAGCAGCCATGGGCCTTTCAAGACCATCGTGGCGGATAATGCACAGATACCGGGCAATTTCCGGCTGTTCGATCCATCGCTGAAGGTGGTTCACCCCGAAACGCCTGACGGAGCCAAGCAGATCACTGCGCCAATTCTGGTCATGTGGTTTGGTGATGCCACGCCCAATGCGCACATTGCAGGCCTTTTGGCGAACGCAAATATTCCAGTGCCGACGACAGGCATCATGACCACGAGCATCGCTTATAAAACGCGCCCTGATATGCAGATGCCAGTGGGATATTTCCTCGTTAACGCGCAATAAGCATCATATAAGCGCTTTGACGAGCGTCTGAACGACCACGAATGAAAAGGCCCGGGATATGATCCCGGGCCTTTGTCTTGAATTCTTATTCCACCGTCTGTTGAACGGCGTGCGCCGTGCCTTTTACATCGCGCCCAACGCCGCGAACCGTATTGGCACAAGAAGCCAGTGTGAAGGCACAGAGAACAATAGCAACTGGGACAAGGCGGGTCAGTTTCATAGCGGTCTCTCCGATAGGATGTCGTTACAGCCCAAAAGAACGGGCACACATGCTCTTACTTAACCAGCATTCCATCGGCCCACCCCGAACCCCGCCTCTGTCTGCTGGTCATGAAGCCGTTTTCATCCGGCTGTCATATAGGAAACCTAGCGCAACCTTTTGTCCTGACAAGAGAAGGCATTACTTACACCCACAAGTTCTTGTGAGTTGCATCAGCAAGAACGAAAAGTCTCGAAGCGCCCTGTGCGGCGATAAGCTTCGAAGACATTGCGCAAATTCTCCGCCACGGCATGAATATGCGGCCCGGCTTCCGGCCTGATAATCATGCCGAGCTGATAACGCCCCAGTTCAGGCAAGTCATGCTCCGAACCCAGCGCAACAATGCCCTCACCGAGCAAGGTCTTCGCAAAGGGCGCAATGGCGAGATCGGCCATGATCGCAGCACGCTGTCCAGTCGAATGTGAACTCATATAAGCGATGCGATAAGGGCGGCCCGAGCTTTCGAGCGCTTCCAGCGCATTGCCGCGCCAGGCACAGCCTTCTTCCCAGATGGAAAGCGGTAGTGGATCCCGGCGATAGGCCGTTCCGCATTTTGCCCCGGCCCAGACGAGTTCCTCATCGAGCAAAACTTCCGTGTCGCCCTTGCCGGGCACCGTATGCGAGATATTGACCAGCGTAACATCGAGACGCCGTTCATCGAGGCGCTTGCGCAAATTGCTGCTCTGATCAATCACCACATCGACCGTCACACCCGGATGGGTTTCCGCAAAGCGCTTGAGAACGAGTGGCAGAACGCATTCGCCGATGTCATCCGGCGAACCAAGCCGCACCACGCCAGTGACGGTCGGTGCGACAAATTTCGAAACCGCTTCACGATTGAGCGCCAGAAGGCGACGCGCAAAGCCGAGCAGAACCTCACCGTCGCTCGTTAGCGTGACGGAACGGGCATCGCGATCGAACACGGCGACGCCGATCTGTTCTTCAAGCTTCTTGATTTGCATCGATACGGCCGACGGCGTGCGAAAAACCGCATTGGCGGCGGACGAGAAACTGCCCGTGTCTGCAATCGCGACGAAAGTGCGAAGGACATCGATATCGAGCATTGGCAAAGGATGCTGGACGGGCGCTGTCATAACGGGACTCCGGTGATGATAAATCAAATTTTCTGATCTTAAGCCTTTTTATATTTCGTTTGATTGAACGTCAAGCACAGCGCACATTAACCCCATCGAAAACACAAAACCCGCTGCAGCAGGCATTCAAACCAATCCATTCTCGCCCGAGGAGACCGAAAATGACCGTACAATGCCAGACCATGGGCCAGACCGCGGGCCAAACCGTTGGCCCCACTGCAAACCGTGCTCGCCGTCAAACGACATCAACATCCGGCACCTCACTTGTCTGGTTGCGCCAGACTTATGTCGAACTGCGGAGCCAGATCGATCAGTGGCTGCTCGACCGAAAGATCGCCCGCACCCGCCTCTCGATCCAGAATCTGCCCGAACATATCCGGCAGGACATTGGCTGGCCGGCAATCGACGACCGCCTTCCGGTCGTGCGACAAGACCGCCCCGCGAGCCCGAATACAGCGCGCAAGGGCTGATTTGCGACAATTATCACTTTTCGAATGAGGGCGAGCCTGTCTCGCCCTCATTTTCACGACATAAAAATACCTTCTCGCGGCAGGCATTTAGCCGCACTTTGCAACCTAACCGTTCTGTGTCTCAATAAAGCACTATCCCGTTTGCGTCATTGCCCTCCCCTAGCATTTGCGGGCAACGATACCGGGATCACCGGTCTGATAGCGACCGGTAAATGCGGGGCAGAAATCGACCCCGCAGTCGTGACGGAGACGTAAGCAGCACCGCGTCGGGAACCGCGGCACCTGCTTCAAAAAATGGGAACGGTCCGGTTATGAACCAGGCTTCATCGATCAAGCGGTCTATTGTCTTTTTTCTGGTGCCGAACTTTTCGATGATCGCGTTTGCGACGGCCATCGAGCCGCTGCGCATCGCCAATCGTATGCTCGGTTATGAGGCCTATCATTGGCGCCTGACGTCAACGGATGGCCAACCGGTCACGGCATCAAATGGCGTCGTTTGCGCCGTCAATGCCTCGCTGGAAGACGAACGACGCTATCTGCAACGCGAACAGCGCCCGTCCATGGTGTTTGTCTGCTCGGGCGTCTATGTCGAAGATTTCCGCAACAAGTCGGTCTTCGCCTGGCTGCGCGAAGAATATAATCGCGGCGTGGCGGTCGGCGGCCTTTGCACCGGCGCGCATATTCTTGCGGCAGCCGGACTTCTTTCCGGAAAGCGCTGCGCCATTCATTGGGAAAATCTGCCGGGCTTTGCGGAAGCTTTCCCGAAAGCCGAGGTCTATGCGGACCTGTTCGAATTCGACAGCAATATCTACACCTGCGCGGGTGGCACCGCTTCGCTCGATATGATGCTGAAGCTGATCGGCGATGATTTCGACGCCAATCTGGTCAACAAGATCTGCGAACAGGCGCTGACCGACCGCGTCCGCAGCCCGCAGGACAGGCAGCGCCTGCCGCTGCGCGCGCGCCTCGGCATCCAGAACTCCAAGGTTTTGACCATCATCGAGATGATGGAAGCCAACCTGTCAGAGCCGCAGGCGCTGATCAATGTTGCTCACACGATCGGCCTGTCGCGCCGTCAGGTCGAGCGGCTGTTCCGGCAGGAGATGGGGCGTTCCCCGGCCCGCTATTATCTGGAAATCCGCCTCGACCGCGCACGACACCTGCTTTTGCAGTCATCCATGCCGGTCGTGGAAGTGGCAGTGGCATGCGGCTTCGTTTCCGCGTCGCATTTTTCCAAATGCTATCGCGAACTCTATGGCCGCTCGCCGCAACAGGAACGCGCAGATCGCAAAATGCTCATCGCGGCATAGGCCGGATCATTGCTGCGAATGAGAGCGCCGCCAGTCTGGCGCTTGTGTAAAAGATAAGAAAATCAGAACCGTAACGCCTCTTTCGGAATCAATTTCGCAAGATGGGATTAGCTCCGTTTCTGCATGTCGCTTGCAGAACAGGCTTAATGCGAAAAGCCCCGGCTATGACCGGCAATCGACGCAGTCGTGTCAGGCAGCGAATATGTCGTATAAAGGCAAATATCCTGCCCCATCAACGATTATGGTTCTGTCAAATACCAACCAGGGTCACATAAAATGGCAGAGTTTCCTAAGAAGGCGAAGGTCGTAATCGTCGGGCTCGGTGGCATCGTCGGCGCATCCGTCGTGCACCACCTGATCGAACGGGGCTGGGACGACATCGTCGGCATCGACAAGTCGGGCATTCCGACCGATATCGGCTCGACGGCCCACGCATCGGATTTCTGCTATGCGACCAGCCACGATTTCCTGTCCTGCTGGACCACGCTTTATTCCATCGATTTCTACGAAAAGATGGGGCATTACGCCCGCGTCGGCGGCCTTGAAGTTGCCCGTGTCGGCGACGATGGCCGCATGGATGAAATCAAGCGCAAGGTCGCTTCCGGTAAAGCCTTTGGCACCCGCGCCCGTTTGATTGAACCGGCGGAGATCAAGGAAAAATTCCCGCTGATAGAAGAAAGCATGGTTCAGGGCGGCCTGTGGGACCCGGATGCCGGTCTGGTCATTCCGCGTTCGCAGACAGTCGCTGGCAAGCTGATCGATCAGGCGGAAGCCGCTGGCAAGTTGCAGAGCTTTGCCAACACGCCTGCCCAGTCGCTGCTGGTCGAAAACGGCCGCATCAAAGGCGTGGTCACGCATCGCGGCACCATCGAAGCCGATTATGTCGTGATCTGCGCTGGGCTTTGGGGACGTCTGATTGCCGAAATGGTTGGCGAGGACTTGCCTGTCATGCCGATTGACCATCCGCTGACATTCTTCGGCCCCTATACCGAATTTGAAGGCACGGGAAAGGAAATCGGCTGGCCGCTCATGCGCGATCAGGGCAATTCTGCCTATATGCGCGATACGGGCGATCCGAAGACCGCTGAAGGCGGCCAGATTGAATGGGGCTATTACGAAGAGACCAATCCGCGTCTCTGCCACCCGCGCGACCTTTTGGAAAAGCACGAAGCACGCCTTTCGCCGTCGCAACGCGACCTCGATATGGAGCAGATTCTTGAGCCGCTTGAGCGCGCCATCGAACTGACCCCTATTCTCGGCGAGCTTGGCTATAATGAAAGCCATTCCTTCAACGGCTTCCTGCAAGTCACCACCGATGGCGGCCCATCCATGGGCGAAAGCCAGAAGGTGCGTGGTCTCTGGTATGCAGTCGCAATCTGGGTCAAGGACGGCCCCGGCATGGGTAAGCTCATTGCCGACTGGATGACCGACGGTCGCACATCCATCGACCATCACGCCGTCGACTATTCCCGTTTCTATCCGCACCAGATGACCGAGCAGTTCATCTGGGATCGCTGCACCGAAACGGCAATGAAGGTCTATAACCCGGCAGTGCACCCCCGTGAGCCATTCTCCAAGGGGCGTAATATCCGACGCTCGCCGTTCTATGAGCGCGAAGTCGAGCTTGGCGGCCATTTCATGGAACTCGGCGGCTGGGAACGTGCGCATGGCTATGCCGCCAATGAGCATCTGCTTGAAAAATACGGCAACCGTGTTCCAGTGCGTGAAAACGAATGGGACAACCGCCATTTCTGGCGTGTTTCCAATGCCGAGCATCTGGAACTGACGGAAAATTGCGGCATCATCAATCTCTCGCATTTCGCGATGTACGACATTGAAGGTCCTGACCATGTCGAGCTGATGGAATGGCTCTGCGCGGCCAAGATTGGCGGCGACGCCAATATCGGCAAGGGCATCTATACGCACTTCCTCGATGATGAAGGCATGGTGCGCGCCGACTTCACGGCAATCCGCATGGCGGACCGCATTCGCATGATCAACGGCGCCGATGCTGGCCCCCGCGATTTCCATTACATGCGCCGCGTGGCCGAGGATAAGGGCTTTGACGTCACCATCACCGATGTGACGGAGAAGTATGTCACCATCGGCATCTGGGGCCCGAATGCTCGCGAAAACCTCAAGAAGGTTGTCGAGAATCCGGAAGGTCTGGATGCCGAAAACTTCCCCTTTGCGGCGATCAAGCCGATCAGGATTGCGGCTAAGGACGTGACCGCCTTCCGCATTTCCTATGTCGGTGAACAGGGCTGGGAATTGCATATGCGTTATGAAGACGGCCTCGCCGTCTGGGATGCGCTGCGCTCCACCGGCACGATTGCCGTTGGTGTCGAAACCTATGCCAATACCCGCCGCATGGAGAAAAGCCTGCGCCTTCAGAATGCCGACCTGCTGACGGAGTATAATCTCCTTGAAGCCGATCTGGCTCGTCCGAAGGTCAAGGAAGCCGATTTCCGCGGCAAGGCCAAGCATGTCGAATATCGCGCCCGTGACAATCAGCCTGCCATGCTCTGCACGCTGGTCATGACTGATAATGTCGACTCGAAAGGTGTGGCCCGTTACCCTGTCGGCATTATGCCGGTCATGGAGCCGGAAACCGGCGAAACGCTGGTTGATGAACTGGGCCGCCGCTCATTCACCTCATCGGTGGCTTTCGGCCCGACCATTGGCAAGAATATCGCGCTTGCCTATCTGCCATGGAGCCATTGCCAAGAAGGCCGCAAGCTGACCGTCGAGTATTTTGGCGAAACCTATCCGGTTGAAGTGGCCTCCGTTGGCTACAAGCCGCTTTACGACCCGGAAAACCTCAAGCCGCGCAGCTGATCCAACCGAGAGACAAACAAAAAGCCGGGCATTTCGCCCGGCTTTTTCAATTCAACAATTTGGTGATCTTATTTCAGCGTCGCCTTGCCGCCGGTGAGCGTAATGGTCTCATCGCCCGTCAGCGCTTCACGGTCGCCGTTCGGAAAGGTCACGAAGCAGCCGGAAGAACAGAAATCGACCGTATCGCCCGGTGCGACGACCATTTCACGCTTGGACGCACCTTCCGTGACCACGATGGTCTGCGCGGCGCTGTCCTTGTTGGAAATCTTGGCGGCGTAGGAACCGCCCATGGAAGCTGCAAGCATAATGACTGCGCCAAGACCGATCGTACCAAATTTGTTGATCTGAATTACGTTCATATCGTTTCGGCGTTTCCACCGCTCCCGCTTCTACAACCCCGATGAAAGCAAGTGCCCCCGCTTCCATCCTCGAAGAACGACCCGCCGTTCTATGGCTCATTTATAGTTGGACAAAACTGAACTGCAACTGAACGACACGTTCATCACGCCTTATCGTCATTGTCGTCGTCCGATACCTTGGCTTTCTCTTCGCGCACCTTCTTCTTCGGCGCAGCTGAGGGCACCTTCTGTACCATCTCCGAAAGCTTCTCGATTTCCGGCAGGCTCAGCACCAGATCGGTCGAAGACGAGGACAGATGCAGCCCCTCTTCATGAAACCGCTCCACGATCTGGAACCGCAGCTCGTTTTTGATGCCACCGGTCGAGGTGATATCCGCGACATGGGCATAGATATCAAACACCATGATTGAATCAGTCATGCTTTGAAAAGCGACGAACGGTTCGGGATTTTTGAGAATAGACGGGTGGGCGCGCACGATATCCAGCAGCAGCGTGTGCACACGCCTTGGATCTTCCGTATAGGAGGCCTGCACATTGATATCGATGCGGCCAAGCTTGTTGCGATGCGTCCAGTTGCCGACATTGCCGTTGATCAGCGTCGAGTTCGGCACAATGATCGACTGCTTCTGGAAGGTTTCCACTTCCGTTGCGCGCACACTGATCTTCTTGACAATGCCGCTGACCGTGCCCGCTTCTACCCAATCGCCAACCTTGAACGGACGTTCCGCCAGAAGAATGAGACCTGAAACGAAATTCTGGACGATATTCTGGAGACCAAAACCGATACCGAGAGAAAGACCGCCGGCGATCAGCGCCAGATTGGACATATTGAACCCGGCCGCGGAGACGCCCATCAGGGCGGCAAGACAGAGCCCGACATAACCGACCACTGTGCGGATCGAGTTGCGCACGCCGGAATCGACACGGCCTCGTGCCATGACGCTGTTGTCGAGCCAGTTCTGGAACCAGCGCGTCAGCAGATAACCGATAACGAACAGCAAAACACCGGTAAGCAGCCCCATCAGCGAAACCGACATATTGCCGATCTCAAAGCCGGTCATCAGTTTGAAGAAGGCATTTTTCAGTTCGGCCCACTGGAAACCAAGCTGCATCAACACCAGCGGAATACCGATCAGAGCGACAACCAGATTGATGAGAATGCCCGCAACGAGCCCCAGCTGGTCAAGTGTCGCATCATCGAAGTGAAAGCGCTCGCGCAGGCCCGCACCGATTTTGCTGGACGCAAATGCCTGTTCTTCGGAAATGGCACGACCCGTCAAGAAACCCAGATACATGGTGACCAGAAAGGCGCCGGTGACCACGATCTGCTGCGACAGGAAACGCGCCAGACCAATATAACCGAAAACGGCAGCCAGAATGGGCAGAAGCCCCAGTATGATCAGGAACACCTTGAACGCGCGCGGCCATGAACGCACGCGCTCGTCATCCACACGTTCCACGGGCTTCAGGAAGGCGATTGCCAGAATGAGAATGCCCACCATCACGGTCGCCAGCAGGCTTTGCGCCATGGTGAGCGACAAGGGCGACGACAGAAGCTTGTTGACTGTCCCAACAAAGGAATCGACGCCCGTCGTCAGCGCTGTTGCCGTTATCAGCAGACCCAAAACACGCCCCGGACGCGGAGCAACCCGCACGAGCCGCCATTGCGGCATGTCGGGGCTGATACAGGCCGCAGCCAGACGATGGATGAAGAAGACCAGACCGAGGACGATGAACAGCGATTCCAGTATCGACGCGACATCCGTCCTTAGAACATTGAAATAATTCAGGAAAAAATAGGTCGTCGCCAGAAAGACGCCGACTGCCGCCGACGGGATGACCGTAGACCAGAAGGCAACCAGAAGACGGCTGAGATAGGATGGCGACTCGATCGTCGGGTCGCGTTGATAAAGCGTGCCGAGCACACGCCTCGCGCCAAGCTGGATCACCAGCGCGCCGACGAATGCGAAAAACGCTGCGGCGAGGAACGAATTCAGCTTGAAGGTGACGACGAAGCGCCACCATGACTGGATAATCCGCCACAGCGACACAACCTGATCGTTCGCTGCCGATGCAACTTCGATACCGAGTGCGGAGTCAAGATTAACGCGCTGCGACAGCGTCTTCGCGAAAAGATCGCGCCGCAGATCGCCTATCTTCGCCGACATCTGATTGACGTTCAGCGAAGTGTCTTCGGTGTCCCCGATCATCGCGTTGATCGCCGCTTTTTCGCCGGTGAGCTTCTTGCGCTCATCGGTGACGATACCGGGCTCAGTCGCGTCACCGGTCGGCGCAGGGCCAAGCTGCTCCAGACGCGTATTGATTTCCGTCAGGCGCGGACGAAAGGCGACACCTGCATCAAGGAGCTTTTTGGAAAGTCCGTCCAGCTGAAGCTTCAGATTCGCCAGAGTTTCGTCGCTGGTTCCGGATTTTTGCAGCTGTTCGCTGATCTTCTGCGCCTGCTGCTTCAGATCGTCGATGATCGGCTTTTGCTGCTGCACGATGGCCGATACTGGCCGCTCGGGCTGCTGATCACCGTTCGCGGGCGCAGCCTGAGCGCCATCATCTGACTGACTGGCAGGCGCTTGAGTGGCAGGAGCCGGTTGCGCAGTCTGCTGCGCTTGCGACTTGTTATCCTGCGCGCTGGCAGGCGCAACGGCAGATGCCATGCCGCCCCACGAAAGCGCACCAATCAAAAGAGAAAATGCAAGAATCCGAAACGTCGATAAATAAGCCAATTTCAAATCTGCCGTTAAGAAGATCACTGTTTCAACATAAAGCGCCGTAGAACGGAAACAAGGCGGGTTGCAAGAGAGAATCCCATTTGCGCCCGAAAGTCCCCAATGGTGCATTTCGTCAGCTCTTGCTGCGGAACAACAACGAAACCACGGCAAAACGCCAGTATTTCCTTGTTCGCACCGGCACAAATGGCTAATGAGGATTCGTGGACAGTGCGGAAGCTGGCTCAAATCCTGAGCGAGACTCTAACGAAAGTCTGGGCGGTTTTATGATAGGCATGAACAGCACAGGGCATCATAGACAGCATGGCTTCATGCTGTTGATGGCTTGCGTGCTGTCTTTTGCGGCCCTGTTGTTCGCCGCGGACTTCTCCGCACTCAACGACAAGGCAAGCGACGATACTTCGCGCAGCCTGCCCAAGATGCTTGCGGCCAGACAGGCGGAAAGCACACCCACGACCCCGGTCCGACAGCAATCGGCACCGGCACCGCAGCCTATGCGCGCCATCCTCATCGAAGCTATTGCCGCGAAAATCAAGGCAGCTTATCCGCTGGGTGGCGACACGGCCCTGGCCGTCGCCGGAGCTGGCCTTTCCTTTGCCAATGCGAAATCCGCAGAGGCAGAGCGCGGCTTTCAGCGCTTCACGGCTGCCCAGCAATATTTTGGTTTTGCCCGCGCGCCTCCTGTTAGCGCATAATAGGCACTACCGGAGGACTGGCACTCTCCAGTCCCGAACCCTTTTACGTAAAACAGCGTCATCCGCCCCCGCACAGATTGTGGCTTTCCATTTCGGTCAGCCAATCGGGATTTGAGATGACGCGCAGACCCGGAACCACAATCCATGCGTACTTCGAAATGGGTCGTAGCGCTGTATAGCCTGATCGTCGTGATCGGGCTTATCATCGCCTTGCCCAACTTCTTCACACAAAAACAACTCGATGGGATGCCGTCATGGTTCCCTAAGCGTCAGGTGACCCTCGGTCTCGACCTGCGCGGCGGTTCATATCTCGTGCTGGAAGTGGACGCAGCCGGCCTCAAAAAGGACCGCCTGCGTGCGCTGCTGGACGATGCCCGCAGCAAATTGCGCACTGAACGCATCCAGCCGCAGTCGATCCGCGCCGTGGGCGATGCCGTCATCGTGGCAATTCCCGATGCCGACCAGCGCGCAAAGGCGGAAACCGCCCTGCGCACGCTCATCTCGCAGGTCAACACCAGCGGCTTCGGCACGGCGATCAATGATATCGACGTCAATTCGACCGATAACCAGATTCGCCTGACGCTGACCGAGGCTGGCTTCAACTACCGCCTCGATGCAGCGCTGCAGCAGAGCCTTGAAATCATCCGCCAGCGTGTTGACCAGGTCGGCGTTGCCGAACCTTCGATCCAGCGCGTCGGTTCCGACCGTATCGTGGTTCAGCTGCCGGGCCTTCAAGATCCAGCCCAGCTCCGCCAGCTTCTTGGAAGCACGGCGAAGATGAGCTTCCACATGGTCGCGGACGCCAATCCGAACGATACGCCGCCTCCGGGCGTGACGATCATGCCGGATTCCAAGGACCCGAATGTCAAATATCCGATTGAGGATCAGATCGCTCTGTCCGGCGAACGCCTGACCGATGCGCGCGCCGGTTTCGACCAGCGCACCAATGAGCCAATCGTTTCCTTCCGTTTCGACAGCCTTGGCGCACGTCAGTTCGCCGATATCACCACCAAGAACGTGAACCGTCCTTTCGCCATCGTTCTCGACGGCAAGGTCTTGAGCGCACCGGTCATTCGTGAGCCGATCACCGGCGGTTCGGGCCAAATCAGCGGCAGCTTCACGGTTCAGGACACCGTTGTTCTCTCCGCACTTCTGCGCGCTGGCGCCCTGCCCGCACCGCTGACGGTCATCGAAGAACGCACTGTCGGTCCTGACCTTGGCGGCGACGCCATCAAGATGGGCCTGATCACCGGCATCATCGGCTTCGCGCTCGTGGCCGTGTTCATCGTTCTGCTCTACGGCCTCTGGGGCATGATCGCCAATGTGGCGCTTCTTCTGCACACATTGCTGACCTTCTCCGCACTGAGCCTCATCGGCGCAACACTCACCTTGCCAGGTATCGCAGGTATCATTCTGGGTATCGGTATCGCGGTCGACGCGAATATTCTCATCAACGAGCGTATCCGCGAAGAAACGCGCAAGGGTCTCGGCGCCATGGCCGCGCTGGACAAGGGCTTCCACAGCGCCTTTGCAACCATCGTCGACTCCAACGTCACCTCGTTGATTTCGACACTGCTCCTGTTCATGTTCGGCACGGGCCCGGTTCGCGGCTTTGCCATCACCATGATGCTCGGTATCGCGATTTCGATGTTCACCGACGTGACGCTGGTGCGCATGGCGATGGGCTGGTTCGTGCGCCGGCGCAAGCTGAAGGTTCTGCATATCGAGCCGATCCTGAGATTCGCGCCGGAAGGCACCAACTACCGCTTTATGAATGCGCGTTTTGTCGGCATCGGTGTGTCCATCGTGTTGTCGATTGCCTCGATCGTGCTGTTCTTCAAGCCGGGCCTGAATTACGGCATCGACTTCAAGGGCGGTATCCAGGCAGAAATCACCACGTCACAGCCAGCCGATCTTGCGCAGCTTCGCTCCAAGCTCGGAGCGCTGGAACTGGGTGAAGTCGCGCTTCAGAGCGCAGGCAGCGCCAATGAAGTGCTGATCCGCATCCAGCGTCAGGATGGCGGCGAAGAAGCCCAGACCGCAGCCGTCAACAAGATGCGTGAAGCCGTTACCGAACTCGATCCGGGTGTGAAGATCGAACGGACCGAAGTCGTGGGACCGAAGGTCTCCGGCGAACTGGCCCGCTCCGGCTTCATCGCGGTCGTGCTCTCGGCGCTCGGCATGCTGGTCTATCTCTGGTGGCGGTTCGAGTGGTTCTTCGCGCTTGGTGCGATTATCACGCTCATCCTCGACACCACGAAGATCGTCGGTTTCTTCGCGCTGATGCAGCTCGATTTCAACCTGACGGCTATCGCGGCCCTTCTGACGATCATCGGTTACTCGGTGAACGATAAGGTCGTGGTCTATGACCGAATGCGTGAAAACATGCGCCTCTATAAGTCGAAGCCGCTGCGCGAGATCATCGACATGAGTATCAATCAGGTGCTCGTGCGCTGTATCTACACGTCGGTCGTGACTTTCCTGTGTATGTTCCCGATGGCGGTATGGGGCGGCAGCGCCGTCCATAATTTCGCCGTGCCGATGCTGTTCGGTATCGTCATTGCGACGTCGTCGTCGATCTTCATCGCAGCGCCGATTCTGCTTCTGCTGGGTGACTGGTGGCAGCACCACAAAGAGGCTCACAAGCAGCCTGAGGAAAAGGCCATCGCGCAGAAGTAATCCAATTGCCGGGCAGGATTTTGGTCCTGCCCGGCTCCCATAATGAACTGAAATTTCAATAGAGGGAAACGGCACCCTATGCCCCATGACACGCCTTTGATTGCGACAATCGTCATCGGGTTATGCCTTGCCTTCATCTTCGGTGCCGTAGCCACCCGCCTCAAGATTTCTCCACTGGTCGGCTATCTTCTGGCTGGCGTTATCGCCGGTCCGCACACGCCGGGTTTCGTTGCCGATCAGGGCCTCATTCTGCAGCTCGCCGAAATTGGCGTCATCCTGCTGATGTTTGGCGTCGGCCTGCATTTTTCTCTGAAAGACCTGCTATCCGTCAAAGCCATCGCCGTTCCGGGCGCATTGGCGCAGATCGCCACTGCAGCTGCCCTTGGCACCGGGCTTGGACTGGCGCTCGGCTGGGACGTCGAAGCAGGCATTGTCTTCGGCCTCGCCCTTTCCACCGCTAGTACGGTTGTCCTCTTGCGCGCCATGCAGGAGCGCCGCCTCATCGATACCGAACGCGGCCGCATCGCCGTTGGCTGGCTGATTGTTGAAGATCTCGCCATGGTCATGGCGCTGGTGCTGCTGCCAGCCGTCGCCAGCGTCACCGGACGCGCAACAAGTGCCGCGGCCAGCGACCCGCTCGCGGCCTGGCTTGGCCTCGGCATTGGCGGCATCATTCTTCTGACCATCGCCAAGGTAGTTTTGTTTGTCGCCCTGATGCTGGTCGTCGGGCGCAAGGTTATTCCCTGGCTTCTCAACGTCGTCGCACAAACCGGTTCGCGCGAATTGTTTCGCCTTGGCGTTCTGGCCATTGCGCTCGGCGTTGCCTTCGGCGCGGCGCATCTCTTCGGCGTATCCTTCGCGCTCGGCGCATTCTTTGCCGGGATGGTGATGAGCGAATCCGAACTCAGCCATCGCGCAGCAGAAGAATCCTTGCCGCTGCGTGATGCTTTCGCGGTTTTGTTCTTCATTTCGGTCGGCATGTTGTTCGACCCTATGAGCCTGCTGAAAGACCCCCTGCCCCTGCTGGGCACGCTGGCGATCATTCTGATCGGCAAGTCTGTCGCGGCCTTTTTTATCGTGCGGGCCTTCCGTCGCCCGGTCAGCACGGCGCTGACGATTTCCGCAAGTCTGGCGCAGATCGGCGAATTCTCGTTCATCCTCGCCGGACTTGGCGTCAGCCTCAACCTGCTGCCGCCCGCTGGGCGCGATCTCATTCTCGCAGGCGCGATCCTTTCCATCTTCCTCAATCCGGTGATGTTCATCGTTGCGGAGCGGATGCGGCCATGGATCGAAAAGCGCAGTGCATCCGAAAGCGGCAGTGAAAACGCGGGCAACAGCGCCATCGACGTTTCCGAGCCGGAACCATTGCCGCAGACGCGCCTGACCGGCCACACAATCATTGCCGGCTACGGACATATCGGCAGCAGATTGGCCAGCAGTTTGCAGGAACGTGCGATGCCGTTCCTAGTCATCGATGACTCGTCGAAAATCTGCACCGCATTGCGGGAAAAAGGCATCGAAGCTATTGCAGGCAATGCCTCCGATACCGAAATATTGAATGCAGCGAATCCGGGGCTTGCCAAAAATCTGGTCATTGCGATTCCGAATGCCTTCGAGGCTGGACGCGCGACCGCTCTGGCCCATGCGGCCAACCCGGATATTCACATCGTTGCCCAGGCCAGTTCGCAGGCCGAAGCACAATATCTGACCGATCTTGGTGCAACCTCCGTCATTCTTGGCGAAGAAGAGATTGCAAAAGCAATCGCCAAGGCCATCGGTGCAGAGGTTTCAAATACGGGCGGCAATGCTTCCGCCCCGTCGCCACAGCAGCACGCTCAGGCACAGGACGACAGTTCGGTGGTTGCGGCTGATGGCGAAGCACAGGGCATATAAGGGGAACATGATGAGAGCTGAAGGGGCGGTAATCGGTTAATGAAAGCAAAGGATTATATCTGGCCAGTCATCGGTGTCTGCGCCGTCGGCGTTTCAGCCTGGCTTCTCTATCGTGAACTTCGCAGCATTTCGCTCGATGATGTTCTGGACAGCCTCTACGCCATTCGTGCGCATCACTGGGTACTGGCAGCGGCGGCGGCCCTTCTCGCCTATAGCTCGCTTGCCGGTTACGACCGGATCGCGCTGCTCCACCTCCGGCGCAAGATTTCCTGGCTTTTCATCGCGCTTTGTTCCTTCACCACCTATGCCCTGTCGCACAATATCGGTGCATCCGTCGTCTCCGGCGCTGTCGTTCGCTACCGCGCCTATTCCTCGCAAGGCATGCCGGGCAGCGAGATCGCCGTCCTCATCGCCTTCTGTTCGTTTACGTTCATTCTCGGCGTCATCATCACCTCCAGCGTGGTCCTGTTGCTGGAGCCGCATGTTCTCATGCGCTTCAACGAAGACCTGACACCCACCGTTGCCATGGTCATCGCCCTGATCATGCTGGCCTTCGTCCTGCTTTATGTCCTGGGCAGTTGGATGCAATTGCGCCCGCTTCAGATCGGCAAATTCCGGCTTGAATATCCGCGTATGTCGGTCGTCGTGCAGCAGTTGGTCGTCGCGCCCCTCGAACTGATCGGCGCCGCGGGCATCATCTATTTCGCCTTGCCGGAAGCAGGTAATCCCGGCTTCCTGATTGTGCTCGGCATTTTCCTCGTCTCCTTCTCGGCAGCACTCATCTCGCATGCGCCGGGCGGTCTTGGCGTGCTTGAACTGGTTTTCCTGACCGGCCTTCCGGATATGAACCAGGCCGATGTCCTGGCGGCACTGATCGTGTTCCGCCTGCTCTATCTCCTGATCCCGTTTGCCATGTCGCTGGTGGTGGTGCTGGTTTTCGAGAAGTCGCAGTTCCTGCTGCGCTGGAACGAAAAGCACAACAAGTGACTTTCATTCAGGCGGAGAATAATTTTCACTTATCCGCCTGAATTTGAATTCCTTTTCCTTAAAATAGCAGATTTCAGCGCCTATTTTGGAAACTGCTTCGCAAGACGTTTTCAGATCGGAACGAAAAGCGAAACAGTAAAAGCCCTCCCAAGGCTCTGATCTCTGTGATGTCGCAATTGTAGCAAAGCCGTTTCGTGCTTTTGCTGCAATTGCCGGAAAAGGAAACAACGCATGCCTGCGACACTTATCATCCCCGGTTTCAAGGGATCGGAAGCAGGCCACTGGCAGCGCCAATGGTTGCATGACGATCCGTCAGCATTACTGGTTGAACAGGACGACTGGCATTATCCAGTGCTATCTGACTGGATGCATGCGCTCGAAGCAAAACTGGCCGAAAATCCCGGTGCGGTTCTGGTTGCCCATAGCCTCGGCTGTGTGCTGGTTGCTCATCTGGCAAGCCGTCCGGCTGCCGCACATGTTGCAGGCGCGCTTCTCGTTGCCCCTGCCGATGCGGAAACCATGGCCTCCAGAGATAGCCGTTTTCAGAGCTTCGCCCCACTGCCGCGCCATGAGCTGGGTTTCCCATCCATCGTCGTCGCCAGCCGTAACGACGAATATATGCGCTTTGCCAAGGCAGAGGCTCTGGCGAATGTCTGGGGCTCGGGCTTTGTCGATATCGGCCATGCCGGTCACATCAATGTCGCAAGCGGTTTCAGCCGCTGGCCGGAAGGCGTCATTCTCGCCTCATCCCTGCAAAGGGAGCCGCAAAAGGCAATCCTCCCCTCCCAGGCTGCACAACTGGCAGCCTGATCATTTTAACGCCGTGTGACCTTCCAGGCGCACGGCGTTAAACGTGCTGCTTGCGTTCCAGCAGGAATTTCAGCACCAGCGTCAGAAGAGCAATCAATGCGAGTGTGGAAGCCGCAGCGAAGGCTCCGGCGACATTATAGTCGTTGAACAGAAGCTCCACCTGCAACGGCAAGGTGTTCGTCTTGCCACGAATGGCCCCGGACACGACAGACGTGGCACCGAATTCACCCATCACGCGGGCATTACACAAAACGGCACCGTAAAGCAGCGCCCATTTGATATTGGGCAGCGTGACATAGAAGAATGTCTGCCAGCCATTGGCGCCGAGCGTCATCGCCGCTTCTTCTTCATCGCTGCCTTGCACTTCCATCAACGGGATCAATTCGCGTGCGACGAAGGGCGACGTGACGAACAGGCTGACCAGAAAAATCGCCGGGACCGTGAACATGATCTTGAGGTCATAGCTTTCGAGCAGCGGCCCGAGCAGGCCCTGCGAGCCATAGAGGAAGAGATAGGTCACGCCCGCCACAATTGGTGAGATCGAGAAGGGAATCTCGACAAAGGTAATCAGCAGCCTGCGCCCCGGAAAACGAAACTTCGTCACAAGCCACGCGACACAGACGCCAAACGCCATATTGATCGGCACGACCACGATTGCGACCAGCACCGTCAGCCAGATCGCATGCAGCGTATCGGGCTTGAGGATTTCGCCAAAGAACGCGCCCACGCCCTTGCTGAATGCATAGGTGAAGATGATCGCCAGCGGCACACCGATGCACAAAACCGACAGGACGGCGGCGAGCCAGATCAACAGGCTGCGAACCGGCCCCGGCGCGTTGCGTGCCAGATTAGCGCTCTGCATAACGAAGCTGCCTTGCCTGAATGAGATTGGTGATAAGCAGCATCAGAAATGCTGCGACCAGCATGACGAAGGCCAGCGCTGCTGCGGCTGGATAATCATATTCGTCAAGCCGAATGAAAATCAGAAGCGATGTCACTTCTGTCTCGAATGGAAGATTGCCGGAAATGAAAACAATGGAGCCGAACTCGCCGAGGCTGCGTGCAAAGGACAGCGATGCGCCCGCGAGAAAGGCCGGGAAGATCGTCGGCCAGACGATATAGGCGAAAATCTGCCAGGGCTTCGCGCCGAGGCTGCGCGCGGCCTCTTCCACATCAGCATTCATATCTTCCAGCACGGGCTGTACCGTGCGGATGACGAAGGGAATGCTGGTAAAAGCCATGGCGATGGAAATGCCGAGCGGCGCATAGGCGACCTTGATGCCGAGCGGTTCCAGAAACTGGCCGAACCAGCCGTTCTGCGCAAAGACCGTCACCAGTGCGAGACCCGCAATGGCCGTGGGCAGCGCGAAAGGCAGGTCGACGGCAGCATCCATCAGGCGCTTGCCGGGAAACTCATACCGCGCCAGCACCCATGCCAACAGCAGGCCAAACAGACCGTTGAATACGGTCGCAAGTGCAGCCGTGCCGAGCGTGATGCGATAGGTGGCCAGTGCACGGTCAGAGGTGACGATGGACCAGAAGTCGCTCCAGCCGAGGCTCGCTGTTTTCATGATCATGGCGAGCAATGGCAAAGCCACGATGACCGTCATATAAAACAAGGTACTGCCGAGGGTCAAACCGAACCCCGGCAGTACCGAATTGCGTTTCATGCTGAGAAGCGACACTGAATTATTCCATATAACGGCAGGAGCGCGCGTCGCCGCACGCTCCTGTGTACCAGCTTAATTACCGCTTACTTCTTGGTGAAGAGCTGATCAAGTACGCCGCCTTCGGCAAAATGCTCTTTCTGCAACTTGTCCCAGCCGCCGAACACATCCTCAACCGTCACGAGACGCACATCCGGATAGATATCCTTGTGCTTTTCGATGACCGCCTTGTCATGCACGCGGTTGAAGTTCTGAGCGAGAATCTCCTGACCTTCCGGTGCATAAAGATAGTTCAGATAGGCTTCAGCGATCTTGCGCGAGCCACGCTTGTCCACGACCTTGTCGACGACCGTGACCGGGAATTCGGCAAGCAAGCTGACCTGCGGAACGACGACGTCATATTTGTCTGCGCCCAGTTGCTTCTGCGTGCCACGGGTTTCGGCCTCGAAAGTGACCAGCACGTCGCCGATACCGCGTTCCGCAAAGGTGGTCGTTGCGCCGCGACCGCCGGTGTCGAAGACCGGCACATTCTTGAAGATCTTGCCGACAAATTCGCGCACCTTGGCGTCGTCGTTATTAAACGCTTCCTTCGCATAGGCCGTCGCCGCCAGATAGGTATAGCGCGCATTGCCCGAGGTCTTCGGATTCGGGAAGACAACCTTCACATCGTCGCGGGCGAGATCATCCCAGTTCTTGATATTCTTCGGGTTGCCAGCGCGCACCAGAAATGCCGGGAAGGAATAATAAGGCGACGAATTGTTCGGCAGACGCTTCTGCCAGTCAGCCGGGATCAGATTGCCCTTGTCGTGCAGAACCTGCACGTCGGTCACCTGATTGAAGGTCACCACATCGGCTTCAAGACCTTCGAGAATTGAGCGGGCCTGTTTGGAAGAACCGGCATGCGACTGGTTGACGGTCAGCTCTTCGCCGGTCTTCGCCTTCCAGTCCGCGATGAACGCCTTGTTGACCTGCTCGTAGAGTTCCCGAGCGATATCATAGGAAACGTTCAGGATTTCCTTCGGCTCTTCAGCCTTAACTGGTGCTGCACCCAGTCCGAGCGCCACAGCCGCATAGAGAAAAATTTTCCGCATTAGACACATCCCCACCGCCCTGCACCTGCAAAGCGTTCATACAGACGATTGAACTTGGAAAGAAAACCTATCGAATGATGGTTCAAAATCAACCTAAATCATTGATTTAAATGATTAAACTACTTTCGAGCAACTCCTTGGAACATGCGCCCAAGCGGCATATGCGAGGTAGAAAAATATTCCCTAAAACATCCGCAATCAGAAATGAGAAAACAAAAAGGCCGGAGACTTTCGCCTCCGGCCCTGATTTTTTTCTGCGTAAAACCTTACCAGAAACCGCGATGCTGCCAGCACCACAGAAAATTATGCTCACTTCGCTCAAGCCGGCTGCGTCGACGCGCTGCGATTTCCTCAGCGCTCAGTTTCATTTCCCGCCAAGGCTGCGCCAAAAACGCGGGAATGCCCAAGAAGGCGTTTTTCAGTCCGGTGGTCAGCACCTGCAAGTTTCGCATCAAACCAGGCCTCCTGTCCGCGTTATCGCGTCCCCATCTCTACATCGTCGCCCTCAAAGCACGTCCTGTTTTCAGACACGCTTTCGCCGCAACAATGAACGATGTGTTAATTTTGAAGGCTTCTACGCAGAAGTCAATAACCTACTCATTTTATCGGAGTTAACAGGATGAAATATTTTGCGAGCGACAGGCCGCCGCCCGCAAAATCATACCGCTTTAGACCTCGTAGTCGTTGACGGGCTTGATATGGACCTTGTCCACATTGCGCCCCTTCATAGCGTCAATCCTGAACTCGAAGCCGTCCGCAGTGAAGCTCTCGCCTCCTAACGGCAGGTGGCCAAGATGCCAGAGCACATAACCGGCCAGCGTCGTATAGCGATCGCTATCATCGACCAGATCGCGCTCCAGCAGACCACTCAGGCGACGAATATCGACAAAGCCATCGACGATATAACCGCCCTGCCCGTCCGATTCGGCGACAGATGCTTCTTCGTCCTCATCAGGGAATTCGCCAGCGATGGCTTCAAGAACGTCCGTCGGCGTGACAACGCCTTCGAATGAGCCGTGCTCATCGACCACGACAGCGAGCTGGACCGGCGAAACACGCAGTTGTTCCATCACACGCAGCACATTGGCGCTTTCATGCACAACGAGCGGCTGCTTGACGACCTGATCCCAGTTGATGGACTTTTTGTCGGTCATGTCGAGCAACAGATCGCGGACCGAAGCCACGCCGACAAACTCATCGACCTGACGGCGGGCAACCACAACACGCGAATGCGAGAGCTTGCGAATCGCTTCGTGCAATTCCTCTTCGCTTTCATCGATATCGAGCCACTCGACTTCATTGCGCGGCGACATGATCGAGCGTACCGGGCGATCCGCCAGATCCAGAACACCGCGGATCATTTCCTTTTCTTCAGGAAGGAAGACGTCATTGGCGGCGGTCTGCTGCGCAATCACGTCAACCGTATCTGAAAGCGGGTTCTCGCCACGCCCGCCGCCGAGCAGGCGCAGAACCGCGCCTGCCGTCCGCTCGCGCAGATCGTTGGTCGTGACCAGCTTCTCACGATTGCGCCGCGACATCTGATTGGCCGCTTCGATAAGCACCGAGAAGCCGATAGCCGCGTAGAGATAGCCCTTCGGAATATGGAAGCCAAAGCCTTCCACCACGAGGCTGAAACCGATCATCATCAGGAAGCCAAGGCAGAGGATAACCACCGTCGGATGCTTGTTGACGAAATCCATCAGTGGCTTGGAAGCCAGCATCATGACGCCGATTGCGATAATGACGGCGATCATCATCACGGGCAGGTGCTGAACCATACCGACAGCCGTAATCACGCTATCGAGCGAGAAAACCGCGTCAAGGACGACAATCTGGACAATGACCTGCCAGAACACCGCATGGACCACGCGAGAGCTTTTCGCACCATGCGCGCCTTCCAGGCGTTCATGCAGTTCCATCGTGCCCTTGGCCAGCAGGAACAGACCGCCGATCAGCATGATGATATCGCGTCCGGAGAACGACATATCCATCACTTCGATCAAAGGTTCGCGCAGCGTCACGATCCATGAGATCGAGGCAAGCAGGACAAGGCGCATGAGAAGCGCAAGGGCAAGACCGATGACGCGTGCGCGGTTACGCTGATGCGGCGGCAGCTTATCGGCCAGAATGGCGATAAAGACGAGATTGTCGATGCCGAGAACAATCTCAAGCACCACCAATGTCACCAAACCTATCCAGGCATTGGGGTCGGCAATCCAGTCCATGGACCAGTCCATGATATGTCGGCTCCTTTAAAGCACATCCCGGAAGACTATTTCCGGGAGAGATGTGAGAATAAACAGAAGCTTAGAGCGCCGTCTTGAATCACAATGACAGCACCCCAAGCGGGTCAGAAAGAACGGAATTCAGAAAAGCCGGTGCAAACACTTTCAGGCCGGAACGCGAAATTGCGATCCAGCCGAAAAAATCCACAGGCGGCGGAGACAGGCTTTAAGCCTATGAAGCGACAGGTTCCCGCGAGGGAACCGGTACTTCGGTAAGACGAATCGTCAGAACTGTCGTCGGGCATTAAGCGCGATGAACCTTTTGTAGGGCGCTGTATCGGCGTTATCGCCGACCTCGGGCACCAATTGCTATACGAAACATACGATTGTTGTTCGCAATATATTCAGCAGGCTGACAGGCACAATCATACGACCAATTGCCAGCGTTGCCTTATTATGCAGACGATCACCGATCAGGCAAGTGCGTCCGCCTTATTCCCTTATTCGGCGGGCGACACCTGTACGCGCCGCGATTTACGCTCACGGCGCGGGGGGCGCGCCTTGAAGAAGCGAACACCGATAACGGTGAAGATCAGCGTCAGCACTGTGATGCCGATGGCGAACCAGAACATGTGATCGCTATCCATCTTGGCGAAAATGCCTGCGCCACGCCCGGCGAGCCAGCCAGGAAGGAACATCAGGGGAGCCCAAACCAGCGCGGACAGCACGTTTGCGGTCTGGAAGCGTGTCTGGTCCATCGACATCATACCGGCGACCATCGGCACCGTGCAGCGCACTGGCCCGAAAAAACGACCGAGGAAGACGGCGGAAAAGCCATAGCGGCGGAACAGCAGGCGCGCACGCGCCACGCCGCTGCGATGCTTGTTCAGCGGCCATTTGTGAATAATGTTGCGGCCCAGCCACCAGCCGAGGAAATAGGAGATGATATCGCCAATCACCGCGCCGATGATGGCGCCGATGATGACAGGCAGCGGCTCAATGATGCCGGCGCCGACAAGGCCGCCAATGGCAATCATGATCGGGGTGGCAGGAATGAACATTCCGATGATCGCGAGAGATTCGCCGAAGGCAATGACACCAACAATAGGCCCGGCCCATACCCGATGATCGGAAATGAAATGCCCGAGATTGCTGATAATGCTTTCCATGCTTTCCTCAAATGCCGCGAACCGGATCTTGAAGCGATTTACCCGCCTCGGTTTTCTCTGCAAAGGCTATCCGGTGCATGACGCGCCTTGCTCGGATTATAATGTCAAATGATCAGCACGGGTTTGTGATCAAGATTTGATTACCCGGTGATCAAGACATTTATATGCTCTAACTTCTCAGACAAGCATCAAAAAATGATGACATGGCTGCGACATTTGAAGCGTGAACCTACGCCCCGAAGCCGTAACCTGCTTCGCCTCCCACACGGACATATCCGCAAGTACGAATCCAGTATTGCGCGAATATGGAGTCGGCCATGCGCGCTTACAACGTTCGAAGCGCAAAAAAATGAATCAAATCAAGAATCTTTTGCATTCGATTCTTCGGGATTCGCTGGCGCAATCACAACTTTTGCGAACACGGGAACGAAATTCCCGACAAAGATGCAAAGCCGGATTTCTCAAAACCCAGCGTTTCCGGGGTTTTGAACAAAGATGCAAGTTTTTTTCGAAAAATTTCGATTGGAGGGTAGACAGCTGGAAAATCGACCGGTATACACCCGCTCACTTCACCGGGGCCGCTGCCTCGGCAAAGCGAGTGGGTGATTAGCTCAGTTGGTAGAGCAGCTGACTCTTAATCAGCGGGTCGTAGGTTCGATCCCTACATCACCCACCATTTTCTCTTCTGAAAACAAACGCTTCCGCTGATTGACCCCGTAGAAAACGGGGCCGAAGTGATCGCAAGATCGCAACGAAAATTCCCCTTCCCTTTCCCGCCTGAACATCACCGCACATCCAATCTGCGCGCTTGAATACGCGCGTCGTTGCACCGGGCGCTGCCGCGATTCTCGGATTTGCAGGATTGCCCTGTCACCCACACAGCGCCAGGGTCAGCCACACCACCTCTACGGTCACATTACAAATTCATTACATATAATTAATTGGCATATTCATATGAGGTTCATCTAAAAAGAAACACATTACTGGCACGCCAATTGACGGCGCCCCTGTAAAGAGTAATGGAGTCAAACAACCATGAAATATAGAACCGCAATTCTCGCTGTAATCGCATCGACAATGCTTGCTGGACCTGTATTGGCACAGGAAAGCAGCAGTGCGAATACACCAAAGCCGGCAACGGAAGCGGCTGCTACACAGGATAATGACGTCAAGACCAAGCGCGGACCAATTGATCTAGAGAAGTTCTCCCGTATGGAAGAGCTGAAAGCTGCCGACACCAATGGTGACGGCGTCCTGTCTCGCGACGAGATTGAAGCTCTGGCGCTCAAGCGTATCGTGAAGCGCGAGGCCGATCGTCTGGAACGTCGTCTCGACGTCAAGGGTGACGGCAAGATCACCCTGTCGAACATCGAAAACCAGCGCAAGAAGGAATTCGCCGCGCTGGACCGAAACGATGACGGTGTGCTCGACCGCAGGGAAATGCGCGCCGCCCATATGGGCCGTCACGGCATGGGCCCACACCATGGCCGTCATGGCATGGGACAGCACCACAAGGGTGGCGACCATAAGGGTCCTCATCACGCAATGAAGGACCAGAAAGAAAAGCCTCAGGAATAACGCCTGAAACAAAAGCCCGGTCTCGCGACCGGGCTTTTTATTGGTTTGTTCTGGACAATCAGGGGCGGATTACGCCCTTCTTGAGAATGATATTGCCATAAAGCCGCCGCTCGCCGGTACGGATCACGGCAAATGCTCCCGAAGCCCGTTCATAGAACGCAAAACGCTCCAGCGGATCAACAGCAATCTCGCGTCCCTCCGCTACGGAGATAATTGCTTCAAACTCGCCATACATGGCTGGCGTCTCGGTTCGCGCTTTCATAACCGCAGCAGGCTTGTCGACAAAATCATCGAGCGGCAGAACCGACAAGACCGCTTCGGTCATGGCCGTCGCACTGATGCCCGGAAAATCCAGCACTGGCACGCCTGAAGCTTGCGCCGGGTAGTTTGCATCCACGATCACGAGATCATCGCCATGCCCCATATCTGTGAGAATGGAGAGGAGCGAGCCGGTCAGCAAAGGGTTGATGTTTTTCAGCATAGTGTCTGATTCCAGATTTGAGGCATCTTCGATACGAAAACCTATTCAAACGACAGCCCATATGCAAACGCCGGCTGCGATGCAGCCGGCGTTTGTCTCATTCATAATCGAAAGATGGCTTACTCGGCCTTGGCTTCAATATTCACCTTGTCCAGCAGCGACAGAGGGTCCTGAGACGCAGAGATCATCTCCAGCGCGCCGATGCCCTTCTCTGCCTTCGACGTGACCGTCAGCTCGAAAATATTCGGCTTGGCCAGGAAGGTGGAGAATGCGGTTACCGCGTCCTGAAGCTTCGGCTGATCCGTTGCCAGTTCTTGCAGGAAGGCGGCGGCGATCATGGAGAAGGTGCTGCGCACTTCATCTTCCGTCATGTCGTTTTCTTCCGCATAAAGCTTGAGCGCCTTGGCGATCAGACCCTTCTCTTCAACCTTCACCTTTACTTCTCGCGCTTTGAGGCCAAGAGCGGCAACCTGCGTCATCACCTTGTCGCCCGAGAAGAACTCCTTGGTGAAACCGCCCATCAGGCCATTGACCGAAACGCTGCCCATATCCTTGCCACTGACAGAAATATCCGAAATGACGAGGTTCTGGTTCGGTTCATCCCAGTTCATCGCCACATTGGACGAGATCGTCACCTTGTCATAGCCAAGCTTGCGCAGTTGGTCGTAAATCTCGTCGTTGCCCGATTGCGGCACCGGAAGCGTCATGTCCTCATAGGTAACGCGAATATCGGTCGGAATACCGTTCTGCGGCTTGTTGAGCGCGACTTCGTAATTCTTCAAAGAGAACTTGATGCGCTCTGGAACCGCCGGAGCCTTGGCTTCCTCAGCAGGTTCTGGCTGTGCTTCTTCACCTTCGGTCGCAGGTTCTTCAGTGGAATCCTGCGGAGCACCCGCAATATCGACTCCCTGATCATCCGTAGCGACTGCGGCATCATCGCCAGTCGCATCGCCCGCTGCATCGACGGTTTCCTGATCGCCCGCGTCGTCTGTGGTTTCGTCGTTGCCGGTCACTTCATTGACGACTTCCGGCTCATAAGGCAGATCAGCGTCAACGCCCGCAATGCGCATGGTGCCAAATTCAGGCAGCAGCGTTGTAAAGGGGAAGTTCTCTGCTTCTTCATCGCTGAGCACGGCGAGCTTCTTCAGAGCTTCGGCGGTCGGAGCCCAGGAAAAGCCCTGCATGGAAGCTTCATCGACCTTCAAGTGATCCGTGCCGTCACCGATATTGATACCCTTGACGGTAGCGTCAACCTTGCTGTGATCGAAGGCAATCGAGATCTGCGCGATATCGCCCTTGCCCTTGGTGGTGTCGGAAGGTTCGATCTTGAGGCCGAGCAACTCCATGTCGCCCTTGCCGATCGTATCGACAATCGACAGCAGGCGCAGGAAGAATTCACGCTGTTCGGCGGGCGTCAGATCTTCCGGGTTCTTGACCGCCTCAATCTGTTGAACCATGTCCAGCAGCGGCTCGGCAGGCATGCGCATGCTGAAGCCATTGCTGCGAATTTCGTCATAGCTGAAGTTCACTTCACGGCTCTTCATGACGATATTCTTGGCCGAGAACGGACCATAGACCGGCTTGGCGTCCTTATCGTCCGGTCCGGCTTTATCCGTATAGAGACGGGCCAGATAAACGGCGTCGATGTCTTTGCCTTCGGTCAGGCCCATCGAGCCCTGCATCTGGTCACGGACTGGCTCGCCTTCTTCCTTCGGTACTTCAAACGCAAATTCAAACGTCGTGCCTGCAGCGGAAAAGCGGGCGACCTGACCTTGCTTGATGTCCTCGAGCTTCACGTCCTTGTAGGAGACTTTCTGCTCGTTGCCCGCAATGGTCTGAACCAGATTGATTTCCGGTGCAACGACGCTCTTGGCCGAGAAGCGGCCGACGCGCTCAGGCACGGTCAGCTGGCTGTTGCCAAAGGTTTCGCGCAATGTCGAAATATCGAAATTCGCATCGTCGATCTTCACATGGGGAATGGAGATCTTGTAATTGGCGACTTGCGTGTTGATGTCGGATGCATCGAGCATACCTGTCAGGAACAGGAACTTCGGACGACCTTCAATCGAGCCGATGCGCACTTCAGAACCGTTCTTGAGCGGCATCGTCACATCGCGCAGATGGATGCGTCCGAAGAAATCGGCTTCAACCGAAGCGGCCTTGCCACCGCGCTTTTCCAGTTGTGACGTGATGGTGTTCTGAAGCGTGATCTTGTATCCGGTCAGACCAGCGGCAGCTATCGCGATGACCGCAACGGCTGCCCAAAGCGCCTTGCGTCCACCCTTGCCGGTCCCGTTCTTTGCCTGCTCCACGATATTCGTCCTTTCAGCGCAATTGAAACGGTAGTTATGTCAGCCGTGGTCGCCTTCGGATCATACAACCAAACGAAAAGTCGTGGTTTGCAGAAACACGGCTAAAACAACGGTTTAGAGCATCGTCTAACTACCTGTAATTGTGCGCGCAAGCAGGAACGACAGTTGTTGCCTGTTTTTTTGGCATACCCCCAATTAAATGCGTAGTTTTTTAGTAGATCGCGCTAGAAACGCCACAGTAATTCACATCAGAGCGGCGCTTGCGGGTGCGGCGAACCATCATAAGCGCCCCAGATCGACTGGTCGAAATTGACGATAGCTCCGGTCATCAGCCCCGATTCTTCCGAAGCAAGAAACGCAATTGCACGCGCAACTTCCGCGGGGTCGATCAAGCGCCCAAAGGGTTGTGCCTTGGCGGCGTCATCGAGCCAGTTGGTGGGCGCACCATGAAACTCGCGCTGAATACGGTCTTCGCCGTCCGACGCCATCCAGCCGATATTCAGGCAGTTGACGCGGATGCGATTGCGCAGGACCGAATAGGCAACGTTGCGGGTCAGCGTGTCGACTGCGCCCTTGGACGCACAATAAGCCGCGATGAACGGCTGGCCGCCCATCGATGACATGGAGGATATGTTGACGATAGCCCCCTCCACCGCGTCGCGACGGAAAAGCTTGATCGCTTCCTGAATGAGAAAGAAAGGCGCTCTGGTGTTCACAGCAAACAGCCGGTCGAAAAGTTCTGGCGAGGTATCGAGAATAGTTCCTCGGTCGGTCAGACCGGCCGCGTTGACCAGAATATCGAGACGCCCGAATGCACGGTCGGCTTCGGCGATGATCTTTCTGCAATCCTCGACTTTCTCCAGATCGGCCTGAACGAAAACCGCGCGCGTGCCAGTTTTCTCAAGCAGATCGACCTGCGCCCGCCCCTTTTCTGCCGAGCGTCCGCAAATCACCAGACCGGCTGCACCTCGCTCGGCAAACAGCTTTGCTGTGGCCGCACCCAATCCTTGCGTGCTGCCGGTGATGACAGCAACCTTGCCTTTCAACTGCTCGCTCATCGCAAACTCCGAGATCTGATCAAACTCTGCCGCCCAATTCGGCTGACAGGTCGGACAATTCCTGACCGCCAGCCATCAGGCTTTGCAATTCATCCATATCGACTTCGCTCTTGGTGCGGGTGCCCAATGTCACACCGCGATTGAGCACGGTGAACTTGTCGCCCACCGCATGGGCATGGCGGACATTGTGGGTGATGAAAATCACGCCCAACCCTCTAGCGCGCACCTGATTGATGTATTTGAGCACCATCGCGGTCTGGCGGACACCAAGCGCGGAAGTCGGCTCGTCGAGGATCAATATTTTCGCCCCGAAATAAACCGCACGGGCAATCGCCACGCATTGCCGCTCGCCACCGGACAGCGTGCCGACGGCCTGCTGCGGATCGCGCACATCGATGCCGATCCGGCGCATTTCCTCGCGGGTTACGTCTTCGGCGAACTGTGTGTCGAACCAGCGCAGCGGCCCTATCCCCTTGGTCGGTTCGCGACCCAGAAAGAAGTTCCGCATCACCGACATGAGAGGGATCATCGCCAGATCCTGATAGACCGTCGCGATACCATGGTCGAGCGCATCGCGCGGGCTGTTGAACACAACCTGTTTGCCCTCGACAAAGAAGTCACCGCTCGTCGGTTTATGCACACCGGACAAGGTCTTGATGAGTGTCGATTTACCCGCGCCATTATCGCCGAGCAGGCAATGGACCTGCCCGGGTTCGACGCTCAGCGAAACGCCATTCAGTGCAATAACCGGCCCGAAATGTTTGACAAGATTACGGATTTCAATCGTCGGCGTTATCGTTGTCATTGTCATGGCAACCTCCCGGCTCAGCGCTCGCCCGTGGCGCGCTTGCGAATGAAATTATTGAAGAGAACGGCGATCAGCAGCATTCCGCCGAGGAAGACGAGATACCAGTCCTGATCAATCTGCGTATAAGTCAGGCCGATCAGCACCATGCCGAAAATGATGGCGCCAAAGAATGCACCGATGGCCGAGCCGTAACCGCCCGTCAGCAGGCACCCGCCGATGACAGCCGCGATGATGGCTTCAAACTCTTTCTGGAAGCCGCGCCGCGCATCGGTCGATCCGGCATCAAGCACGGTAAGAATGGCGACCAGCGCTGCGGCCATGGCCGTGCACATGAAGAGCGTGGTCTTGACGCGGCGAACCGGAACGCCGGAATTGCGCGCCGCCAGAGCATCGCCACCTGCCGCAAAAATCCAGTTGCCGAAGCGGGTGCGCACCAGAACATAGGTGGCGATCAGCGCCACACCGGCGAACCATAATACCTCGACCGGAACGCCTTTTACGGTTGGTTCGCCATTCGGAAATTTGGCAATCAGGTCATGCTCAGCCATCCAGGCGAACAATCCCTGAAAAGCATCGCCCGAAAACAAACCGGCAATCATGCTGTTGCCGACAGCTTCCTTGACGCCGCGAAGCTGCGTTGCGCCGCCGGTTGCCCATTTGAGACCAACCAACGACAGGCCGCGCAGGATAAACAGAAAAGCCAGCGTCACGATGAAGGACGGCAACCCGGTCCTGATGACGATCTGGGCATTGATCACGCCGACCAGAGCGGCAAAAACAAGTGTGAGAATAATCGCCACCACAAGCGGCACCTGCCAGACGACGAGTGCTGCGGCAAAAATCAAGCCCGCGAACGCCACCATCGAGCCGATGGAAAGATCAAACTCTCCACCGATCATCAAAAGCGCGGCTGCAACCGCGAGAATGCCCAGCTGCGATGCAGGTGCCATGAAATTCATGATGCCCGCAGCCGTGAACATTGCCGGATTGGCCGTGGTCAGGAAGAAAGCCGTGATGAGAATCAGCCCGGAAACGGCGCCAAGTTCAGGTCGGCTCAAGAGCCGCTGGATCGGGCTTGCCGTTTTCAGCCGTTCGTCTCGTTGCTCCGCAATCGTCGCGGGCTTCGGTTCGGACATTGGTTCACTCATGATTTTCTCCTGAAGCCGTCTCGCAGCTGCTCCATGCGCAGCCGTCGAGCTTCGGGTGCAACCACCCGTTCCCGCCCATCGCAATGGGCGGGTCAAATATCAGTTCTGAAAGTAGTTTTACCTGATGCCCTTGGCAGACAACTCTACAACCTGCTTGGCCTTGTCCTTGGTAATCAGGTTTGGACCGGAAGGCACATTGCCGCCGGGCATCAGGCCGTATTTGGCATTGAGGGCAAGGAACGAGACCGGCAGATAGCCTTGCAGGAACTGCTGCTGGTCGATGGCAAAGTCTGCCTTGCCGTTCTCGACTGCCTCAAGGAAACCCGGAGACATATCGAAGGTTGCGACGTGGATACCGCTGCGTCCGCTTTCGCCAGCCGCCTTCACCGCAGGTTCACCGGCAAGCGTGGCATTGAGTGTCAGGATCGTATCAATCGTCGTATCCGAAGCGAGCGCTGCACGCACCTTGGCTTCGTTTTCAGCAGGATCGGTCGAGGTCGGCAGAACGGTCACGTCACCGAAGCCTTCCTTGAAACCGGCGCAACGCTGATCAAGCGAGACATTGCCCACTTCCTGATTGACGCAGATTCCCTTCTTGCCGCCAGCCTTTTTCAAGGCTTCACCGGCAGCTTTGCCCGCATCGGCCTCATCCTGACCGACATGCAGCAGTGCACCGAGCTTTTTGGAAGCATCGGAACCGGAATTCATCGAGATAACCGGAATACCCGCCGCGACAGCACGCTGGATCGACGGTCCGAGCGCATCTGCATCCGGGATCGATACGACAATGCCCTGCGGCTTCTGGTTGATGGCCGCATCGATAAGCTGCGCCATCTGCACCATGTCGAAGGTTTCCGGCGCACGATAGTCAACCTTGGCGCCCGTATCCTTGGCAGCTTCCGCCACACCATTCTTCACGACGGACCAGAACGGATCCGATGCCTGACCATGGCTGACGACAACAATGTTGATGTCAGCGGCATGCGCAGCAAATGACGCTGCCATGAGGGCCACGCCAGCAACTGCCGATTTCAACAGAGATTTCATGTTCACTCCTCCCATTGCCCGACGCTCCCCGCCGGTTTTCTCGATTTTCGGCCTCGCCGGTATTCTTACGGTGACTTCCTCCAAGCCATGACCCGCAATGCAAACCGACTTCGGCTACTCAATAGAATGAAACAATCATTAGAAAATTCTCGTGGAATTATAATTCCATTTCTGCTAGCTCATGTCAATCGCATAAGCTCTCGCTAAAAGGCATATTTTCCGGCTGGATTATGTGTGTTGCGGGTGTGGCTTTGCCAGCATGTACAATGTCAGCGCTTGGGAGGAAGGCATGGCAGTCGTTACAGGTCTGATCGGGTCCGGCTTTATGGGCAAGACCCATGCGCTGGCACTTGCCAACGTTAATCGCATCTTCGATCTGCCCGTGCAGGTCGAGCTGCACACCCTGGCCGATATTGATGAAACAACGGCGCAGAAAGCTGCAAAACATCTGGGCTTTGCCCAAGCGACCGGCAACTGGCGTGACCTGATCGCTGATCCGGCAATCAACCTCATCGATATCACCACGCCCAACCGTTTTCACAAGGAAATGGCCTTGGCGGCGATTGATGCGGGCAAGCATGTCTATTGCGAAAAACCTCTCGCCCCCAGCGCCGCCGAGTGCCTGGAGATGACGCTTGCGGCAGAAAAAAACGGCATCCAGACAGCCGTTGGATTTAATTATCTCAAGAACCCGATGATCCGGCTGGCGAAAGACATTATAGACAGCGGTGAAATTGGAGAGGTTCGGAACTTTCGCGGCATCCACGCGGAAGATTTCATGGCCGATGCGCGCATCCCATGGACGTGGCGGCTGGACCCGGCAGGCGGTGGCGGCGCTCTTGCCGACATTGGCAGCCATATCATCGCCGCCGCGCGCTATCTGGTCGGGCCGATTGCCGAAGTCATGGGCAAGACGGTCACTGCTATCCGCGAGCGCCCGGACAGTGCCAATCCTTCACAAAGCAAGCCGGTTGAAGTGGATGATGTCTGTCACGCCATGGTCAGTTTTGCCAATGGGGCGACCGGGACACTGGAAGCGAGCTGGATCGCCAGCGGGCGCAAAATGCAGCACGACTTTGAAATTTCCGGCTCGAAAGGTGCGATTTTCTTCTCGCAGGAGCGTTTCAACGAGCTGGACCTGTTTCTCTATGCCGACAAAAAGGGCCAGCAGGGCTTCCGCAAGATTTTCGCTGGGCCTGACCACGAACCCTATGGTTCGTTCTGCGTGGCGGCTGGGCACCAGATCGGGTTCAACGACCTCAAGACTATCGAAGTGCGTGACTTCCTGCTGGCCATTGCGGGTCACAATACCGGCCATGCCGATTTTCGCGAAGGCTATGAAGTGCAAAAGACGCTGGAAACGATCTACGCCTCAGCGCGGGAACGCCAGTGGCGCAGAGTTTAGAGCGCGTTTCGATCTGATTAGATCAGATCGGCGCTCTAATCCTTTGTTTTAACGCGCATCTTTTCCGAAAACCGTTTCACACTTTTCGGGATGCGCTTTAGGCGCGGGATTTCGGCTGCACGATGAACTGGCCGTCGAGATGCAGGATATGCGCCTCAATCCCATAGATCTGCCGTAGTCGCTCCGGGGTCAGCACATCCTGCGGCGGGCCACCCGCCGCAAGACGCCCGTTATCGAGAATGATCAGCCGCGTGCAATATTGTGCCGCGAGGCTCAGCTCATGCAGTGACGCGATCACCGTCCGGCCTTCATGCGCAAGCGCTGCAAAATTTTCCATCAAGGCCAACTGATGTGACGGATCAAGCCCGGCGACCGGTTCATCGGCAAGGATGACCGGCGTATCCTGAGCCAGAACGCGCGCGATCAGCACTCGCGCCAGCTCACCGCCGGAAAGCGCATTGGCTGGACGCTCGCCGAAAGCCTCAACATCCATGCGCTGCATTGCCGAGCGGATCAGCCCTTCATCACCAGCGTCCAGTGAAGCAAAGCTTGGTTTCAGCGCAGAACGCCCCAATGACACCAGCATATGGGAGGAAACGGGCCAGGCCACATCGCGCTCCTGCGGCAGATAGGCAATAGCCCGGGCTTTGTCGCGCGCATTGAGACTGCCTATCGCTCGGCCATCCAGCAAAACTGCGCCATCCGCCCGGACAAGGCCGAGCATTGCCTTCAGAAGCGTGGTTTTGCCCGCTCCATTGGGACCTATCAGGCCGATGAATTCGCCCGGACCCGCATCGAAGCCAACCCGATCCAGTACGGTTTTCCCACCCAGCGACACGCTGATATTTTGGACCGAGAGCGCCGTCATACGAGTTGCCTGCGATATTTGAACACCAGCCACAGGAAGAATGGCGCGCCGATCAAGGCCGTCACGACGCCAAGCTTCAGTTCCCGTCCCGGCAAGGCGACGCGCACCAACACATCGGCAGCAAGCAGCAAAGCAGCACCGCCCAAGCTGCTCGCGACAAGCAGCCGCGACGGTCGTGCGCCGACCAGCGGTCGCAGCAAATGCGGCACGACAAGGCCAACGAACCCGATAGCACCTGCCACCGCTGTTGACGCGCCGACACAAAGTGCTGTGCCGAGAACGGCCAAAAGCTGCACACGCGCCAAACTGACGCCCATGCTTGCGGCAGCATCGGCACCGAGCGTCAGACTATCAAGCGCCCGCCCGAGCGACAAAAGCATGATCCAGCCAACGAGGATAAACGGGACGACCAGCATCACGTGGGTCATCGAACGGTCCGCCAGTGAACCGAGCATCCAGAACACGATTTCCATGGCCGCGAAGGGATTGGGCGACAGGTTCAGCGCTAGAGCAGTCAGCGCGCCGGCAAGGCTGGTCGCGGCCACACCAGCCAGAATGACCGCCAGCGTTCCGGCGTTGCGCCCAGCCAGAAGCTTGACGAGAAAAACCGACGCGAATGCACCGCCCAGCGCCAGCAACGGCAAGGCCAAGGGAAACAGCAAAGACAGCCCCGTATAAATAGCGATGACGGCGCCAAACGAAGCCGAAGCGCTAACGCCGAGCAATCCCGGTTCTGCCAGCGGATTGCGCAGATAGCCCTGAAGTGCCGCCCCTGACAGGCCGAGCGATGCCCCGATCAGAAGCGCCAGCAAGGCGCGTGGCAGACGGATTTCGCGCATGACCAGCACGATGGCATCGCCCTCGCCGCTGAACAGCGCCCGGAGACTGTCGCTCATACTGATATTGGCTGGCCCGGTCAGCAGTGACCATGCGAAGAGTACCGCAACCAGCAAGGCGAGGCCGACAAGCAAAAGCACGAAACGAGCACTGTCAGTCACGCGCCGCCTCGCCAAGTTTAGCCACCGCTTCAACACTGAACGGCCCGCCGCAAACAGTCAGATTATCAGGAAGCATCATTGCTTTCGCCTCGCGTTCTATTGCGCGCAACGCCGGGTGCTGGAAATTCTGGAAAGCCAGCGCCGGTGAGCGCTCATTCGCACTGAGGATCAGCATATCCGGCTTTTCCATCACCAGCATTTCCAGAGGCAGCGCCGCAGGACCGTTCACGCCAGCCCGGTCGGCAATATTGTCCAGCCCTGCAAGCTTGACCGCCTCGTCAATCAGCGTACCGCGTCCGGAGGTGTAACTATTCGCGAAATAGAGCGCGACAGTCTTGCGATGTTGCGGCTTTTCAATAGCCGCAAGCCCTGCCCGCATGGAGGCGATCTGCGCATCCGCCTGCTCTTCGCGCCCCAGCAATGTGCCCATGCGCTGCAGATGTGTTTCGATATCGTCAAAGGAGCGGGCGGGCGCGAACTGTTCCACGCGCAGACCAAGCCGGCGCAGGAGATCGACCGTTACCTGCGATGAAAATGTGCCCGCCAGCACCAGATCCGGTTTCATGAGGAAAATCTCTTCCGCCTGCGCATGATTGACCGGCAGTTGCGCCGCCTGCCCGGCCAGCACGGAAAGCTGCGGATCACGCGACAGATGAGAAACCGACTGCAACTGGCCCGGAGCGGCCAGAAGCATCGCCAACTGATCGGTGCAAACATTGATCGACACCACGCGCTGCGGTGGTGCAGCCTCGGCAGATGAAAGAGCGACCGAAACCGTGGCTGCCAGCGCCAGAAGCCAGTTTCTGCCAAGGATCGTCGCTCTCGTCATCCGTCGAAAAAACCTCAGAAATTGCGCGTCAGGCCGATATTAAAGGTACGGCCCGGCGCAATATAGCCGGAGGTTGTCTGGTAGTCCTTGTCAAAGATGTTTTCGACCGAAAACTTGAGCTTGGACTGCTTGTCGATGGCATAGAGCGCTATGAAATCGGCGGTCACATAGCTGCCAAGCTTCTGCGTATTCGCGGCATCGGCATAGCGCGAGCCGCCATAAAAGACACGGCCCGTCAGGTCGAGCCCTTCGAACGGCGTATAGTTCACCTCGGCGGTCGCCTTGAAGCGTTCGCGATAGGCAAGATCGGTATCGTTTTCTTCATCAATGGGGCGCTTGAAATCCAGCACCCCCTTCACACTCCACTGGTCATTGAAGCGATGGGCCAGTGTCGCCTCAAAGCCCGTGATCTGCGCACGCGCTACATTATAGGGCAGATAGGAAGGCGCTGTGCTCATGATCGCGTCGCGCAATTCGTTGCGATAAAGCGCGAGATCGAGGCTGGTCGCTGCCGAAATCTGCCAGTTCAGCCCCACTTCATAGGAGCGCGACTTTTCCGGCTCCAGATCGGGATTGGCGAAGCCCGGATAATAAAGCTCGTTGAATGTCGGTGCACGAAAGCCGGTCGCATAAGAGGACCGCACGACTAGATCAGGAACAATCTCATAGCTCGCGCCGATATTATAAGTTGTAACGTCGCCGAATTGCTGGTTGTGGTCGTAACGCACGCCGCCATCTACGCGCAGTGCTTCATATTCCAGAGAATATTGTCCGAACACCGCCGCGAGATTGCGCCCCGTCTCATCATAGTCGACGGTGGAATCGATGGTCTCGCGATAGGCTTCGACGCCGCCGGTGACAACGTGCTTTGCCTTCCCCGTCTCGAAACTCTTCTCCGTGGAAGCGAAGACGCCGTAGCGCTTGGTTTCATAGCGGTCCGAACCGGGCACGCCCTTACGGAAATTGCGGCTACTGTCGATGCCGCTGCTCAATTCAATTGTCGAAGACCAGTCATCCGTATGATCGATCCGCGTGCCGACTTTTCCCGTGAACGCCGTGCTGTAAGCCTCATTGGCGTAGGGAGCCGTGGCGTCATACTGATTGCGGCCCCGACTCAGAAGCCCGTCCGCATAGAGCCTCCCCCAGTCGAAGTCTTTTCCGAGCGAGAAGTTGAACGAGCCTTGCAGGAAGCCGTCCCGATCCGGCTCGTGCCCAAACGTATCAGGGCTGGTGAAATCATAGCCTTGAGTGCCGGTTATCGCCGCGCCAAAGGCATAATCAACACCCGCAGCGCTTTGTCCCTGTATCGAGCCGGATGCATAGCCGCCCCAGGGGTGGGTGACGCCCGTGGTCAGGCTGCCGCACCATGAGCGCTCGCCACAGGCTCCGCCTTGCTTGGTGATGATGTTAATGACGCCGCCCATGGCATCCGCGCCATATTGGGCAGAATGTCCACCCTTGGCGATCTCGATGCGCTCGATGGAGGTCAGCGGAATATTTGCCAGCGCTGTTGTCCCGTCGGTTGCCGAGGCCGAGCGTACACCGTTGACCAGCACAACCGTTTGCGTGGACGACATGCCACGCAGATAAATGTCGGATTTGGACCCCTGCCCGCCATTCGTTTTGATCGAAACGCCGCTATAGGTTTTCAGCAGCGATTGCAGATCGGATGCTGCCGAGCGCTCGATTTCGGCCTTGTCGATAACCGTCACCGAAGATGTGGAGCGTTGCAGCGAAGTCGCGCGGCGAAGCGGCGTGACGACAATCGTGTCAAGAACCACGCCTGCGCTGGCATCATCCGTGGCGCTGATAGTTTGAGCCGAAGCCTCGAAGGGGTTTACAGCCGCAAAAGCCGCAGCCAGTAAAATCGATAATCTTGAAATATGCACCTGTATCTTCTCCTGCAAGGCAGCGTCGCCTGACCGCAGGTCGAAGAAATGAGGGAAACCCCGTCTCTCGTTCCGGCGGCAACATTTGTTCAATGTCACCGCTACGGAAAGCCGCGCCCCGACACGCCCCGTGTCGAAACTAGGTGACCGGACACGGCAGGTCTCCTGACTTCCGGGTCGCCGCTGTTCTTCCGCCTTCCCGAATGCGTCTGCACTCAGTGGCTTAATCGCCTCAGCGATTATGGAAGATAGCTCTCCGGTTACAGTTGCGGGGGCAGTCGCAGAATTGGCCAGATGGCCTCACCGCGTTCCCTTTTCATCCGCCTTTTACAGCGAAACCGTTTCCTGTTTCGAGCGTTAGCAAGGCTGATCCGGATTGGCAATGCGCCAAAAAGGCTTCTCCCTGAATCGCATTCTCAACGAAGCGATTCAGGGCATTGTTTTCAAACATCTTTGATTATCGCAGGAATGCCCGGAAGCGTTGCAGCGCAAAGTAAAACAGCACCGATCCGATCACGATCAGGGCCAGAAATTGCGGCCACACCACGCTGATGCCTGCCCCCCGAAACAGGATTGCCTGCGCCAGGATGACGAAATGCGTGTTGGGCGCCACCAGCATGATGTTCTGGATGATGTCTGGCATGCTTTCCCGCGGGGTCATCCCGCCTGAAAGCACCTGCAAAGGCATCAGAACCAGCATCAGCAACATGCCGAACTGCGGCATGGAACCGGCAACTGTCGCTAGAAAAATACCAAGGCTTGTCGTTGCGAAAAGCTGCAATGCCGCACCAGCCAGAAACAGGAGAACCGACCCGTAAACCGGCACGGCCAGCAGGCCCTGCACGACAAAGATCAGCGCAAAAGCGGAAGCTACCAGCACGACCAGCCCCATGGACCAGACCTTGCTGACCATGATTTCGATAGGCGTGACCGGCATGACGAGCAGATGCTCGATGGTTCCGTGTTCGCGCTCGCGGATCAGCGCAGCACCCGTCAGGATGATCGACAGCATGGTGACCGACGAGATGACATTGTTGATCGCGCCGAACCAGCTCTTGTTCAAATCCTGATTGAAGCGGGATCGCAAATTGAGATCCACCTTCGTATCCGCCGTGCCGCGATAGCGGTTCAAAAACTCGTTCACCTCACCGGAAACGATGGACTGGACATAGCCGCCGCCCGTGAAGGCCTGGCTCATGCGGGTTGCATCCACATTGAGCTGAATGGTCGGTGAGCGCCCGGCCAACAGATCGCGCTGGAAATTCGGCGGAATGTTCAGCGCAAACGTGTCCAGCCCCTCATCCATGCGACTGTCCATTTCGTAGGACGAAATGAGTTTGGGAGGCACGAAATAAGGCGGATAAAAAGCCGCCGTAATACGGCTGGAGACCGGCGACTGGTCTTCATCGACAATGGCGATAGCCGCATTGCTGAGGTTTTCAGGCTGCGCTCGCGCGGACGTATAGACTGCCAGCGTGAACGCATAGACGATCAGGAGCAGAAGCATCGGATCACGGGCGAGGCCGCGCAATTCCTTGATGCCGAGCTGTAGTATGTTGGCTATCCGCATCTCAGCCCGCCTGTTTCTTGAGAAGGAGAATGGCCAGCACCGTCAGTACCGGAATTGCGATCAGCAACGGGATGAACGACCCGGCAAGATCACCGAAATCCAGCGCCTTGGAAAACACCCCGCGCGAGATGGTCACGAAATAGGTCGTGGGATAAATCTTGCCTATGAATGCGCCCGCACCCTGCAATGACGAAACCGGATCGATGATGCCGGAATACTGCACCGCCGGAATGAGCGTCAGCAAGGCAGTGCCAAAAATGGCCGCGATCTGGCTGCTCATGAAGGTGGAAAGCACCAGTCCCATACCGGTCGCGATGATGACATAGAGCAGCGCCGCCGCTGCATAGGTGAGGAAACTCCCCGTAAATGGCACCCGGAAGATGAAGACTGCAAAGGCGGTCAGCATCAGGAAATTGAGGAAGGCGAGCGCGATATAGGGCAATTGCTTGCCAAACAGGAACTCGAACTTGGTCACCGGCGTCACATAGAAATTGATGATCGAGCCAAGTTCCTTTTCGCGCACCACACTCAAAACCGCAAGCATGGCGGGGATCATCAAAAGCAACATCGGAATGACCGCAGGAACCATCGCCACCAGGCTTTGGACGTCGGGATTGTAGCGATAGCGAATTTCCAGATTGAAATTGCCCACCGTCGCCGCATTGCCATAAAGCTCGCGCGCCTTTTGCATCAGCCAATTGGCATGCATGCCCTGTACGTAACCGCGCACCGTTTCAGCACGGGTGGGCATCGCGCCGTCAATCCACGCTGCCACCTCGACAGGCCGCCCATGCGCGATATCGGCACCGAAGCGCGGCGGTATCTCGATGGCAAGGCTGATTTCGCCGTTGCGCATCCGCCGGTCAAGATCGTTATAGTCGGTGATCGGCGGCATCTCGGTAAAATAGCGCGAACCGGCAATCTGCTGCGTATAGTCGCGGCTGACTGTCGTATCATCCCGGTCGAGCACCGCGAATGTCAGGTTTTCAACGTTGAGATTGATGCCGTAACCAATCACGAACATCAAAATCACTGTGCCCAAAATGGCGAGCGTTGCGCGGATCGGATCGCGCTTCAGTTCCAGCGCCTCTCGCCGCGTGTAAGCAAGCATGCGGCGCGGATTGGGAAGCCAGCTTGAAGAAGGCTTGGCGTGGCCGCTCGCAGCCTGAACAGGCGCTGGCATTTCTTCTATGACGGGAACCGCCTGTTGCGGCGTCTCGCCGATGGCTTCGGTGAGATAGGCGATAAAGGCTTCTTCCAGCGTCGCCGCATTGCGGCTTGCCGTGATTGCCTTCGGCGTGTCGCTGATGAGCACCTTGCCCGCATGCATCAATGAAATGCGGTCGCACAGCTCCGCCTCGTTCATGAAGTGGGTCGAGACGAAGATCGTCACATTGTCCTTGCGCGACAAGTCGGCCAGAATTTCCCAGAACGCATCGCGCGCCACCGGGTCCACACCGGAGGTCGGCTCATCGAGAATGAGGATATCCGGCGAATGGATCAGCGCCACCGCCAGAGACAGGCGCTGGCGGATGCCGAGCGGCATGGAATCCGGCAGCTCGTCCATCACTTCGGCCAGATCAAAACGCGCGGAAAGCTCCTTGATGCGCCGCGTTGTCAGTTCCGGCTCCATACCGAACAGCTTGGCGTGAAGCTCCAGATTCTGAAGAACGGTCAGCTCGGAATAGAGCGAAAAGGCCTGCGACATGTAGCCAACGCGCCGCCTGATATCGATATCTTTCGGATCGACCTCGCGCCCGAACAAGCGCGCGATACCCTCGCTTGCAGGTAAAAGGCCAGTCAGCACCTTCATGGTGGTGGACTTGCCGCAACCATTGGAACCCAGAAACCCGAAGATTTCGCCGCGTGGAATGCGGAAGCTCACATTATCGACCGCCGTGAAATTGCCAAACCGAACCGTGACATGTTCGGCTTCAATGGCGATCTCAGCATCAGCACCCGGCGCGCGGGGCGGAATGACGATTTCCTTATGCCCCTGTCGCAATTCTTCCGGCAGCAATGCGATGAAGGCAGCGTCCAGATTGGGCGTGCCTGTGCGCTCCAAAAGTTCCTTCGGCGTACCCGTCGCCAAAATCTGCCCGTCATTCATCGCGACAAGCCAGTCGAAACGCTCCGCTTCTTCCATATAGGCCGTGGCGACGATGACACTCATCCCCGGCCGATCCTTGCGGATATCGTCGATCAGTTCCCAGAACTGGCGACGCGACAAGGGATCAACACCGGTGGTCGGTTCGTCGAGGATCAGAAGGTCAGGATCGTGGATCAGCGAACAGCAGAGGCTCGTCTTCTGCTTCATGCCGCCCGAGAGCTTGCCTGCCGGGCGATCCGCAAAGGGCGACATGCCCGTGCGCGCCAGAAGATCGGCAATGCGCCGCTCCCGCTCCTGCCGGTCATGGCCGAACAGCCTTCCGAAAAAGTCGATATTCTCGAAAACAGAAAGCGTCGGATAAAGGTTCTTGCCGAGGCCTTGCGGCATATAGGCGATACGCGGATAGGCGGATTCGCGATGCTTCCGGTCGGCAATATCGCCGCCAAGCACCTCGATATGTCCTTCCTGCATGCTACGCGCACCCGAAACGAGCGAAAGCAAGCTCGACTTGCCGACACCATCAGGACCGATCAGGCCAATCATGCGCCCGGCAGGAATATCGAGATTAACGTCGCGCAGCGCCTGCGCAGCGCCATAGGACAGCTTTACGCCCTTCGCGCGAACGACAAAGCTGTCGTCTCCCGCCCCAGACTGGACCGAAGCTTCACTCATTTTACGGTTTCCGCGAGGTTCTTCGGCCATTCAGCAGCGGGATCGAGCTTCACATAGGCCATGCCTGGCAGCCCGGTCTTCACCTGCTGGATATATTTCTGAAGCAACTCCGGCGGAATCTTTGCCTTGACGCGGAACATCAGCTTCTGACGTTCCTCTTCGGTTTCAACCGTCTTCGGCGTGAACTGGGCTACATCGGCAACGAAGGAAATCGAGGCGGGAATGACATATTGCGGTGCGGCATCCAGCACGATGCGGGCTTCGGCACCGATTGCGACGCGACCAGCCTGCGCAGTCGGCAGAAAGAACGTCATATAGACATCGCCAAGGTCGACGAGATTGAGCACCCGACCGCCTGCCGAAAGCACTTCGCCGGGCTGGGCAACGCGATACTGCACACGTCCTGCCGTAGGCGCGACCAAGGTTGCGTCGTTGATATCTGCAACGATGCTGGCAATCGCCGCCTTCGCGGCTTCCACCGACGCCTCGGCATCGACAACCTGCGCCTTGGCAGCACTGATGGCAGCCTCGCTGGCCGCAAGCTGCGCCTTCGCAGCCTCGACCGCTGCCTGCGCACCCTGCGCGCTGGCGCGATCATCATCGAGAACCTGTTCGGAAACGGTCCGCGACTGGGTCAAAGCCTGCGAGCGCGCCAAACGCCGCTGAGCCGCGTCAAGCTGCGCATTGCGCTGGGCAACCGTCGCCTGATTCGCCGCAAATTCCGCTTCGCGCTGTGTGACAAGGGCTTGCGCCGTCTCAATACCGATCTGCGCCCGACGTAATTGCGCTTCTGCCTGCGCGCGCTGGCTTTCAAGCTGGTCGGTATCCATACGTGCAAGAATTTCGCCCTGTTTGACGAAAGAGCCCTCATTCGCAAGTATTTCACGGATACGACCGGCGCTTTTCGTCGAAATATCGATTTCAGTGGCTTCGATACGGCCATTGCCAGAGGCAATTCCGTCGGGCAATCCGCTGCCGTTCATGGCCTTCCAGGCATAGTAACCACCGACGGCCAGCGCCGCCACTACTGCAGCCACAATCCATTGCTTGCGGTTGGAACTCATGCGAAACACCCTCTTTGCAATATCTAAAATGCCGGCATTATTTCCGAATTAATTCAAAGCATTGGCAGGCAGTTCTCACCTGTCTGGCTGTTCGCATGCCCACCGCCCCGCTCGATAATAATCGGAGAACCACTTGGTTGAGGATATGGAACAACTGCGCAAGTTGACAACCAGCAAATGCTAATTAACGCATGATAAAGTAAATGCCGTCGCGACCCTGCATACAGGTCCTGATTTTCTATCGCTTTGACCTCAATCAACTGATGCTGAAATACTCGCAACTTCCCAGAAAATTTCTTCTGAATTCAGAGTGAATGAGAAGCGCGGGTGCCGATTTGGTGAAATAGAGGGGTAGCGCCGACAGCACCCGCTGGCTGCCGAAGACGGCGTTACGGAAGATCGCGCTGATATGCGCTCGACAGATGGATGAAAGCCGGGATGCCGTTTAGGGCCTGGGCATCCCGGGTCGCCGATTCTGGTGGAAACCAGCAACGGTAGAAGCAATAGCAATTCTGCGAGAAGCGCACTTTGATCAGGATCAAAGTTGCCCGCAGAAATGCACCATTACTTGCCGCACTTACCCCAGGTCTTTTTCAGGTGATTGGATACGTTTTTCAATTTCGGTTCGGACAGAAACCCTTGTCGAAACAGGATGCTGCCCTTCACTTCTGGCAATGACTGATTGAGCTCCAGCTGGCGCTTGATCTCGCTCAAGCCTCCACCTGCTTGCCAACCCGGTTCCGATGCTGTGGCCGTTCCGGCGCGATAAAGCGCCATGCCGATATAGAGATCGGTCTTCGTGCCGCGAACCGTATCCGCCCACCATTTTACGATTGTATCATAGGGCACCGCCTTACGGTCGAACGACCAGTAAACCTGCGGGGCGATGTAATCGATCAGGCCGTCCTTGACCCAGCGTCTCGTATCGGCAAAGTCGCCGTCATAGTTCGTCTTGCCCGCGCGCGTGGCCGAACCCAATGGATCGTCGGCCTTGTTACGCCAGACACCGCCGGGGCTGATGCCGAAACGCACATTCGGCTTGATCGACTTGATCTTGTCGGAAATCTCCCGAACCAGCGTATAGGTGTTGTAGCGCCGCCAGTCATATTTACTGGCAAAACGGGTGCCGAAACGGGCGTAGGTCTTGTTGTCGTCAAGGGGCGAGGACGCGGTTTCGTAATAGAAATAATCGTCGAACTGAATCCCATCGACATTGTATTTCTGTACGACCTCGGCGGTTATATTCGTCACCCACTGACGCACGGCAGGAATGCCGGGATCTAGAACATAGCGATCCGCCGACACACCCACCCATGATGGATGGGTCTTGTAGACACTCGACGGCGAATCCTTGGATGAGTTCTTCAGCTCCTTGCGCGTCGATGCCTTGACGTCCATCGAAACCCGATAGGGATTGAGCCATGCATGAAGCTCGATACCGCGCTTGTGCGCCTGCTCAACGGCAAACTGCAACGGGTCGAAGCCCGGATTTTTGCCGAGCGTCCCGGTGAGATAGGACGACCACGGCAGATAGGATGACGCATAAAATGCATCCGCCGCTGGTGATACCTGAAACACCACCGCATTGATTCCGTGTTCCGACGCTTCGTCGAACAGCTTCACCAGTTCCTGTTTTTGTCGGCGGACACGTTCCTCGTCATTCTCGATTTTCGATGACGCGCGCGACGGCCAGTCGAGATTGAGAACGGTCGCGATCCAGCTTGCCTGAAACGCATCACAATGAGAGGGCGTGGGCGGTGATATGTCGAGAGGCATGGGCATTCCGCTTTTGATTTTCCATTTCCAGCCTTATCCGGCGCTCCGAGGCTTGGATATGGTCATTTTAGGCATTAGCTTAGCGCATAATCCGACCGGAGTGAAACGAAGGTCGATAAGATTATGCTTGAAATATAAAGGCTTGGAGCGCCGATCTGATGCAATTAGATTGAAACGCGCTCTAAGCAGAATCTGAAGAAGCGAGGAAACATGTACAACAATATTGTCGCCACGACCGATGGATCGGAATTTGCTGAGCGCGGTCTCGTGCATGCTTTCCAGCTGGCCAAGGCCGTTGGCGCAAAGGTCACGGTCGTGACGGTCACCGCGCCCTATTCCGTTTCCGGCCTGCCGGGCGGCTGGACCGACAGTCCCGCTTTCATCGAACGTTTCGAACAGGAATGGAAAGATTTCGCCGAGACGACGCTGACGCGGGCACGTGAACTGGCAGCGGAAACCAGTACGGAAATCCACACGCTGCATGTGGTTGCCCAGCACCCGGCAACGGCCATTATCGATTCTGCTACGGAACTTGGCAGTGATCTCATCGTCATGGCTTCAAACGGGCGGCGCGGCTTCAAGGGCCTGCTGCTTGGCAGCCAGACCTATGAAGTCGTCACGCGCAGCACCGTTCCGGTGCTCGTCGTTCGATAGGCCCAATCTGATAGAAAATCGCGGCGGTCAGCTTGTCTGGTGACCGCTGGCGCTTTCGACATCAACGCGGAAGAAAACCGGCTCCAGCTTGCGCGTGCCGCCGTCCTTGGTGACTGTCTTCGTATAGGCCGGTTCCCACCATGTCGGTTCTGCGGACATGATGTTGACGATGGCCGCCTTTTCGTCTTCCCGGGCGATTTCGCGATAACGACCGTGCAGCACCACGGTTTTCCATTCGGTACGCGATACAATGTGGTCGAAGAGGATGCAGACAGCATCGTTCTTGCGCATGGCTGCTGTCTTCTGCCCGTCGGTTGTGAAGGAATAGAGCGACCCGCCATTAAACCGGAAGCTCATCGGCACGATAACGGGGCGGTCGTCCAGAATATAAGCCAGCCGCCCCACATGCGAATTCTGAATCATCTCCCGAAGATCGTAGTCCGACATTTCCTTGATCATCATGGCGCGTCGTCTCCTGAAAAAGCTCTCTCAATACTCCTAACACATAGGGCAGCGAGATTGCCTTGACAGCGATCAATGGCGCGAAAGCAATTTGCGTCAGATGAACAGGCGGCCCTCAGCGATCTTGACCGCTGTTCCGCCGATGCGCGCCCCCGTGAGCTTCTGCCCGTTGACGTCGAGTTCAAGACGGATAAGCGACGGACGCCCCATTTCCATGCCCTGCTCGACCCACCATTGCGAACTACCGTCGACCGGCTTGTCGTTCTGCTGGATCATCCCGGCAAAGGCAGCGGCGGCTGAACCGGTCGCCGGATCTTCATAGACATTGGCGCCGGTCACGAACATGCGCGCATGATAATTGCTGTTGAAGAGGATCGTCTCGCGGCAATAGACATAGATCGGCAGCGGGCGACCATCGACATGCGGTAGACTTTCGGTCACATAAACCGGATCAATCGACACCTTGGCCGCAGCGATGAGATTGTGAACCGGCACGAGCAGATAGGGCGTCCCCGCACTCCAGATGCCGGGCACGTGATTCTCGAAACCGATCTCATGGGTTCCAAGCCCGATGGCAGCAGCGGCTTCTTCCTTCTCGACCCGCACGTCGATCTTCTCCGGCAGGCGCGGCAGATCGAACTCGGCAAAAGCACTATTGTCGCCCAGAATGACGCCGCAGCGCACAATGCCAACCTTTTCTTCCAGCGCGACAAGCCGATCAGCCTCGTCGCCCGTATTGCGGCGACGCGCTAGCGAAACGGCTGCGCCCACCGTTGGATGACCGGCGAAAGGCAGTTCGTAGTCGGGGGTAAAAATCCGCACCGCAGCCTCATGGGCGGGATTGGCAGGCGGAAAAATGAAGACCGTCTCGGAGAGATTGAACTCGCGGGCGATGGCCTGCATGCGGGCGTCATTCAGCCCTTCGCAGTCATGGACGACGGCCAACGGATTTCCAGCCAGAGCTTTCTCGGCGAAAACGTCGAAAACCTCATAAAAACGGCCGGAAACAGCGGCTTCACTCATCCCTCATTCTCCCCTCGACACTTTTCCGGAAATCTTCCAGAACCAGTATCTTCAACAATTATATTCAAGCATCACATTTATAGAATTCAGTGCGAGCATAGCCAATTTATCGGCTCTGTCATCAGCAAGTCGGGCATATTTGTTCAATGGCTGAAATGCCAGTCGGCAAAAGCACGAACATAAGACGGCGTTGCATCACCCATCATGCCCGCACCCGTAATAGGAATGATCTCGGCCAGCTCCGGTTCCGCCTGCGAAGCCACGAAATTTTCGATCCCGGAAACCAGCTCCCGCGACGGCGCATCAAACCGGTAACGACGGAACAAAGCAATGCTGCGATTGCCGGTGACCAGATTGAGCTGCGCCTCGCCTTCTGCGTCGGCAAGATCAAGCCCGGTTTCCTCCTGCACCTCGCGCTGCATGTTGGCGACATAATCCACGCGCGCCTCGACAATGTCGTTATCGTCGATTGATCCTGCCGGGAAATAGATGCGACCACCGCCAGCATTTTGCAGACCCATGCGCGCCGCGATCAGGTGGCCCTCGCCTGAAACGATGACGCCCACGCCAAAGATGTGCCACGGACGGATCGGCTCCGGATCGTTACGCCAATGCATCAGCGTCGCAAAGCTGCTGCGCTTGAACCCTGCCTGCAAGACACCATCGGCCAGTATCGCCTCCGGTGCCAGATAGATTTCACCGTCGAACAGGGCTGGTTTTGCAGCCTGTTCACGCTTCCAGTTGAGCGCAATCGTCTGTTCATGCTGCCGGGTATATTCCAGCGGCCCCGGAACGACACGGACATCGACGTCATCGATGACATGAACCGTATTTTCCCGCACATGTTCCATAAGAATTTGGTCCTGCTTCTCAGACAATGTTCAAGGTCACGGCAACCGGGCAATGATCGCTGGCTTTGGGCCGGTCCCAGCCCGTGCGCGGATAGCGTTCCACCTGCTGGTCCGGTGGAAACACCGTGCGCCATGGCTGGCCGCGCCGAACGATCTGCGGCACCGCGCTTTCATTCTTCAAAGCAAAGGATGGTGACGCCAGGATGTAATCAAGCTGACAAAGATGTCGCTCCTGTGGTCCGCGTGTGTGATAGAGCGTCCAGCGATCCATGACCGGGCGGCGCTCCACGAGGTTGACGGCAAAGCCATCACCGAGCAGTACGTCGAGCGCGCTTTCCTCTTCCTCGACCGGCGTAAATTCATAGCCGTTCCATTCATCGCCGCCGATGAGGATGCGCTCGCGATAATCGTTGAAATCGCCACAGATCAGCCAACGCCGATCTGCGGCCTTGGCCGGTCCAAACTTGTCTTCGATGATGCGGCGGATCGCCCGGGCCTCGGCGCGACGTACCGGCAGGGACGCCGTGCGCCCGTCAAAGCCATTGCGCGCACCGGTCATGGATTTGAGATGCGTCACGAAAAGCGACACCGGCTTGCCCGCAATGCGCAAATCCACATTCAGGCAATCCCGCTTGAAAATGCGGTCGTGCGGTTCAATGCCAAGTTCGGCAAGAACAGGCTCGTAGAGTCCAAAATCATTATAGGTCAGATGCGCGTGGCTGGTGACCTCGCCCACCTCGATGGGCTGGCCGTCGCGGGTCGTATCCCGGATCATGACGGCCACGTCGATGCCCCGGCTGTCATTGCCGTCGATCAGATATTTGTGCCGGTAGCCATGGCCGATCATCTTGAAAAGATAGCCATATTCAAAGGCATTGAGCGCGGCCAGATTATCGACTTCCTGCAAACACAAAATGTCAGCGCGGGTTTCGGCGATTGCCAGCGCCGTCATCTGCCTTGTATCGTCGGCATGGGCGACAGCACGCGCCTGTTCCAGCAGACGGTATTGCGCCTCGTCACCGATTTCGAACAATTGCAGGCTGCGGTCCTGATGCAATTCATTGCGGAAGCCGGAAAAATCGAACCGGCGCATCAGATTCTCGACATTGAATGTGGCTATCGTAAACATGTGCGAGCAATCTCGCCACTTGCATCGCGATTGGCAAGGACTTCTTGGCCGCGCCGAGATTTTTCCCCCAAGCGGATGATTTTGGAAGATAAAACACCCATATTGGGTGTATGGCGATAGCGAATGCCCGCACGCCATGCACGAAAGGCAAAGGTCGGAATGCTCAAGAAAGCCCTATGCGCAGCCATGATTTCCAGCCTGTTTGCCGTCGGCTTCGCCGCGCCGACCATGGCTGTCGAATTGCGCAAGACCCCTTATCTGCCTTCCTTGCAACCAGCCAGACCACCGATCGTCAATCCGAATTCGAATACCAATCGCCCCGGCCCGAATTCACCGGGATGCTACGGCTCGGTCACCTGCCGCAACAGCGAAAGCTATATCTCCGGCCAAGGCGTGTTGCGCTACAAGAACGGCGAACCGCTGGAAGTGCGCCCATCCACCCGTCCGCAGGTTCAGCGCTTCGGACCGAGCGTCAATCACATGCAGTGGTGCTCAAATCGCTATCGGAGCTATCGCAGCTCCGATGACACCTATCAGCCGCTCGCCGGACCGCGCACCAGCTGCAACTCGCCATTTCAATAAACGACGAACCAACGAAAAAGGCCGGGTTGAACCCGGCCTTTTCAATTCTCTTCCGATGATCAAGCAGCAGCAGACTTGCTGTGCGTGCGGATCAGGCGGCCAAGCCGCATGATGCCTTCGTCGATCATTTCGTCATTGGCGCAGGAATAGCTGAGACGCAGCGTGTTTGCGCCGCTGGCATCGGCAAAGAATGCCTTGCCCGGAACGAAAGCGACCTTCTCTGTCTCGATGGACGATGCAAGCAGCTGCGCGCCATCCATGCCTTCCGGCACCGTGACCCAGATGAACATGCCGCCTTCAGGCTTGGTCCAGCTGGTGCCTTCCGGCATATATTTGGCAAGGGCTTCCAGCATGCGATCACGGCGATGCTTGTAGACCTTGGCGATCTTGGCAACCTGCGCATCGAAGCCGTGCGTCGCGACATGATAGATCGCGATCTGGTTGATGGTCGAAGAATGAAGGTCAGCCGCCTGCTTCATAAGCACGAGCTTGCGGATAACATCCTTCGAGGCAACCACGTAGCCAACGCGCAGACCCGGTGCGAGGGTCTTGGAGAACGAGCCGCAATAAATGGTGCGGGTCTTTTCGATGTCACCGCCATTGCGGGCGATGTCGAGCGAAAGGATCGGCGGGATGGCTTCGCCATTGTAGCGCAGATATTGATAGGCTGCGTCTTCAATGATCGGGATATTCAGCTCGTCGGCCTGCGCTAGCAGCTTTTCACGGCCAGCCAGATCGACAGTTTCGCCGGTCGGATTCGAGAAATCGGCCGACAGATAGCTGAACTTCACCTTGCCGCCAGCCTTTTCAGCTGCCTGCGCATAGGATGCGGGCGTGCGGTTGCCGGTGATCGACAGCGTGTCATAGGTCGGCTCATAGGCATTGAATGCCTGCAAAGCGCCCAGATAAGTCGGCGCAGTCACAAGCGCGGTATCATTGGGCGAAATGAACAGCTTGCCGAGATAATCGAGCGCCTGCTGCGAACCGGAGGTGATGAAAACATTGTCCTCAGTGCAGGGAATGCCAATCTTGGCCAGTTCGCCAACGAGCCATGTGCGCAGCGGCTTGTAGCCTTCGGATACCGAATATTGCAGTGCGGCATTTGCCTCAGCGCCCGTCAGCGTTTCCTTATAGGCAGCCTGAAAGGCTTCATGCGGAAACAGCGCCGGATCGGGAATGCCACCGGCAAACGAAATAATGTCCGGACGTTCCAGAAGCTTCAGAAGTTCACGGATTTCCGATGCGCGCATGCGTTTGGAGCGCGTTGCAAAAACATTTTCCCAGTCCAACACGGGAAATCTCCTCAATTAGACTTAACCATCCATCTGATGGAATTCGTACTAGCCAGATCTCCTCAAACCCTAGCTAATAGGGGGAAGCTCTAGCGCAATTTTAAACCAACGAGAACAGCTTTTCCCATGCTTCTATGGAATAAAGCTATTCGAAATTCTTTTAGCCTTCGACGTGCATGAAACGGAAAGCTGGCGCTGTGTTTTGGTTCTTTTCGTTCGCGGCTTAATCGCGATCAATCCAACCATCCAGCGTCAAGTAATGAAGGGGCGTTTGAAACGCCCCCTCTTTTTGCTCGGCATGGAAGCTCTCAAATCAGATGAGATTCTGGTTCTGGTCCGTCGAAAATGGTGTTTACTGAGAACCGGAGCGGAATGTACTTAAAGGTACATGAGCACCGGAAGCGGAAGAAAATGCCATTTGCAGACAGCCAGAACCTGAATATCGCTGATTTTTAGTTGCGAGCCTTATCCACCAGCTTGTTCGCTGCAATCCACGGCATCATGGCGCGGAGCTTTTCGCCAACTTCTTCGATCTGATGCGCATCGTTGTTGCGGCGGATGCCCTTGAAGCGAGCAGCACCTGCACGATATTCCTGCATCCAATCGGAAGTGAACTTGCCGGTCTGAATGTCCTTCAGAACGCGCTTCATTTCTTCCTTGGTTTCGGCAGTGATGATGCGCGGACCGGTGACGTATTCGCCCCATTCAGCGGTGTTCGAGATCGAGTAGTTCATGTTGGCGATGCCGCCTTCGTAGATCAGGTCCACGATCAGCTTCATTTCGTGCAGGCACTCGAAGTAAGCCATTTCCGGTGCGTAGCCGGCTTCAACCAGAACTTCGAAACCGGTGCGGATCAGTTCGACCACGCCGCCGCAGAGAACAGCCTGCTCACCGAACAGATCGGTTTCGCACTCTTCCTTGAAGGTGGTTTCGATGACGCCCGAACGACCGCCGCCAACACCCGAAGCGTAGGACAGAGCGAGGTCATGGGCATTGCCGGAAGCATCCTGATGGATGGCGATCAGGCAAGGCACGCCGCCGCCCTTCTGGTACTCGCCGCGAACCGTATGGCCTGGGCCCTTCGGTGCGATCATGACAACGTCGACCGACTTCTTCGGCTCGATGAGGCCGAAATGAACATTGAGGCCGTGTGCGAAAGCAATCGCAGCGCCGTCGCGCAGGTTGCTGTGGATGTGGTCGCGGTAGATGTCAGCCTGCAGCTCATCCGGGGTCGCCATCATCATCAGGTCGGCCCATTTGGCCGCATCGGCAACGCTCATCACCTGAAAGCCGTCAGCTTCAGCCTTCTTGATGGTTGCGGAACCTTCGCGAAGGGCGACGCGCACGTTGGCAGCACCGGAATCCTTCAGGTTCAGCGCATGGGCGCGGCCCTGGCTGCCGTAGCCGACGATAACCACATTCTTGGACTTGATCAGGTTAACGTCTGCATCCCGGTCGTAATAAACGCGCATTTCCTATTCCCTTCGTTTCCAGTTTATTCTCTGGCCTTCTTGCGTCAGCCGATCTGATTAGGCTCCATACAGAGCGAAAAACTGCTTGGTGGCGCGCCGGGCGTCCCGGATGACCACGTCGTCAGTCAGTTCCAGCCGGTCGCCCAACAGCAACCGGATTTGCATGTCCCGGACGACAAGCCCGAAGAACGTGCGAAATGCTTCATCGATATCGTCGAAAGCAAGCAGCTTCGCTTCCATCCCCATTTCAAGGATCGGCTTCAGGCGCTTGGCCATGGCCACCGGTCCATTGGAGAGAACGATATCGCCCAGCGCCGACTTGCCCGATGCCGCATGGCTGACCGCCAGACGGTTAAGCGCGATCGACGTGCGCCCCGAAAGCACCAGCAACCAGTCGCGGGCGAAGTGCTCCAGACTTGAGAAAAGCGATTCCGCGTCCAGCTTCTCGCGCGCCAGCGGCACAACGCGAACCTTGGAGGCCTGCCAGCGAACCATCGCCGTCAGAAGACCGTCACGGTCGCCAAACCATTTATAGAGGCTTTCCTTGGAACAGTTGGCGGCACGCGCAATGCTCGCCGTTGTCAAAGCGCGGTCTCCGCCTTCGACAAGAAGGCGCAACGCCTGCTCCAGAACATCGTTCTGACGCGGCGAAAGAGCCTGCTGCTTTTGAGCCTGCAATTCGTCGCTACCATCAGTCACGGGTCACTTCCTCCTCTTGTACCGTACGGTACGGTTCCCATTCTATTAGACCTTGCCACATGGACGGTCAAGCGAGATTTTTGAAAAATTCGGATGGTAAAGGCGTGTACTAAAGATGTCTGTGCCGATAGCGCGATTGAACCATGCGACTGCGTAAAAATAGTAGGAAAAACAAAAAATTAGGGCGCCATCCGGAATCAAATTCTCAGATGACGCCCTCATAGACAGACGGTGATTAAAGCGAATTCCAGATCAGATATTCACCTGCGTGCCGATTTCGACCACGCGCCCGGTTGGAATCTGGAAATATTCGGTCGCGTCCGATGCCGTGCGCGCCAGCAGAATAAACAGCTTGTCCTGCCACAAAGGCATGCCGGAATGCACCGACGCCTTGAGCGAACGTCGCGACAGGAAGAAAGACGTCGTCATGATGTCGAACTTCCAGCCGAGCTTGCGGCAAAGGCCAAGCGCGCGCGGAATATTCGGCTGCTGCATATAGCCGAATTTGAGCGTCACCTGCATGAAGCGCTCGTTATATTGCGAGACGCGGGCGCGGTCCGCGCTTGAGACCCACGGCTTCGACGCTGTGACAACAGTCAAAATGACATTGTTCTGATGCAGAACCTTGTAATGCTTCAGACTGTGCATCAGCGCGGTGGGCGCACTTTTCGGATCGCCCGTCAAAAAGACCGCTGTTCCCGGCACGATCGTCGGCGGACGTTTGGCCATCTGCTCGACGATGAGATCGAGCGGAACTTCGCCCTTGCGCGTCTTGAGGAAGAGATGCCGCGTGCCCCGCACCCAGGTCCACATGATGATGACGAGCACGGCAGCGATGCCGATCGAAGCCCAGCCGCCTTCATGCACTTTGATGATGTTGGCGCTGAAGAACATGATGTCGATCAGCAGGAAGCCCAGCATCAAAGGCAGGGCGCGGCCCACGGGCCACTTCCAGATCCGCGTCATGACGATATAGAGCAGCACGGTCGTCACCAGCATATTGCCGGTAACCGCAATGCCGTAAGCTGCGGCCAGATTGGTCGACTTCTCGAAGCCCAGCACCAGAATGACCACGGCAAGGCCGAGCAGCAGATTGACGCGCGGAATATAGATCTGCCCGTGCAGCTTTTCAGACGTATGCTGAATCTCTAGGCGCGGCAGAATGTTGAGCTGCACCGCCTGTCTCGCGACCGAATAAGCGCCAGTGATGACCGCCTGACTGGCGATCACCGTTGCCGCCGTCGCCAACAGCACCATCGGTAACAAGGCGAAATCCGGTAACATCTGGAAGAACGGCAATGCAGCCGCTTCACCATGCGACAGGATGAAGGCAGCCTGTCCGAAATAATTGAGCACGAGACACGGAAACACGATCCACAGCCAGGCACGCACAATCGGCTTGCGCCCGAAATGACCGAGATCGGCATAAAGCGCTTCCGCACCCGTCATGGCCAGGAAAACAGCGCCAACCGTGATGAAGGCGATGCCCGGGCTGATGATAAGAAAATGCAGGGCATAATAGGGATTGAGCGCGGCGATCACAGTCGGATCGTCGAAAATATGCCAGAGGCCCGACGCACCAAGCGCCAGGAACCAGATTGCCATGATCGGGCCGAACACGATAGCCACCCTGCCGGTGCCAAGCTTTTGCACCGAAAACAGGGTCACAAGAATGACCACCGTGATGGGCACCACGAAGGGTGTGAGACTGGGCGCGACAATTTCCAGACCTTCCATGGCGGAAAGCACGGAAATGGCGGGCGTAATCACCGCATCGCCGAAGAACAACGCAGCACCGACAATGCCGACGCCGAGAATGAGATTTGGACGTCCCTTCAGCGCACCGCGCACCAGCGCCATCAGCGAGAGGATACCACCTTCGCCGTTGTTATCCGCACGCAGCACGAACAGGACATATTTGATTGTGACGACCAGTGTCAGCGCCCAAAAAATCAGCGACACGACACCAAGAATATCGGAGCGAGGCAAACTGCCGTCGGAAGCCGCCGCATGCAGCGCTTCGCGAAAAGCATAGATCGGGCTGGTACCGATATCGCCATAAACGACACCGAGAGCGCCCAACACCAGCGTCTTCATGCTGTCATTGTGATGATCGTTCTCTTCGGCGGCAAACCCGCCTTCGAAACCCGCGGCGCCACCAACAAGCGGAGCGGCAGCGGCGTCCTGCGGGGCGGGTTGCGGTTGCGCGTTCTGGCCGTTCAGCTCATCGCTCATTTGCAAACACCTCGCACCGTCCTGAAGTCATTCTGGCTGGAAATCATTTTATGTGGAGTCCACTCACAGGAACGCCCGCAAAAGATTGCGGTTTGCAACAACCGTGCCGCACCTTTGCCCCAATCAGGTTCAATCATGATCACCGGACCGAACGGCGGAAACGCACCGCTCCGATGAGGCCCGCAAGGCGAAACTCGCCGGGGCGCACCGATGTGACATGCGGACTTCGGAAAACTGTATCAATGCTTCCCTCATACGTTCCTGCGCGCCCCCGACGCGGAGAGAACCAGCCGCGGACGCCTATAGCTTGTTGAGCTTTGGCACAAATGCGCTTTTTGCAAAGCTCGCAGAGAAGCTATGCGCATGACGCATTGAATGCACCAATTACCCAGCCAAAGCAGCGATGAAACGTGCCACTGTCGCCGACATACCATACGTCAAAGCGTCCGCCGTCAATCCATGTCCGATGGAAACTTCTTTCAATTGTGGCATGCGCTTGACCAGTGCGGGAAGATTTTCAATTGTCAGATCGTGACCGGCATTGATTTCAAGGCCGAGTGCTGTCGCGGCTTCAGCGGCTTTGCCTATCCGGTCCAGCTCACGCGCTGCCGCTGCCGGGTCGTCATAAGTCCCGCCGTAAGGCCCGGTGTAGAATTCAAGCCGGTCGGCACCAAGAGCCTTGGCCTTGTCATAACCCAGCGGATCGGGATCGGCGAACAGCGAAACGCGCATACCGCCCTTCTTCAGCCGCGCCACGATGGGCGCAAGATAATCGGCCTTGGACAGGAAATCCCAGCCATGGTCGGAAGTGGCCTGTGTCGGATCGTCCGGCACCAGCGTCACCTGCTCCGGCTGGTGCTTTTCAACCAGCTCAAGGAAAGCTTCGCTCGGAAAGCCTTCAATGTTGAATTCGGCCTGCGGAAATTCATCGTCGATCAATGCGCGAATATCGCCAAGATCGGAAAAACGGATGTGGCGCTGGTCCGGGCGCGGATGCACCGTCAAACCCGCAGCCCCTGCCGCAAGTGCTATCCGTCCAAGACCGGTGACGCTCGGCCAAGGCAGATCGCGACGATTACGCAGCATGGCAATGGCATTGAGATTGACAGATAATTTCGCAGGCATGGAGGCATTTCTCCCGTTATCGGTTTTCGCTTTATATCGCCCGTCGCAGGAAAGTGTGAGTGTTTTCCCGTCGCACCCGATCACCCATCCCCAAATGTTGCCGTTTCCCGCCTTTCGAGCATGGAGCAAGCTTCTCCACGGCAAAATTGGAACAACAATCCGCAACCTTTCGATGGGTCCAGACGTTTGAATCCTGTCCCGCCAGGGCTCGCTTTGACGATTGATGATAGAAAGACGCTTGGAGACCGATGATGCGCAATGAGGACATCCCCGTCGTCCGCCGCATTCCCACAGACCGGAATGATGTATTCGCCTTTGCCATTGAAGGGCATCTGGACGATTCATCGCTGGAGAATCTTTACGGCCTGCTTGACGCAGCCTATGAGCAGTTTGACGAGATTGATCTTCTGATCCGTCTCACCGGCTATGAAGGCGTGGACTGGACGGCAGCCTTTTCCGAAAGCATGCTGTCGATGCGTTCAAAATCACTCAAGCATCTGCGGCGCTATGCGATTGTCGGCGGGCCATTATGGATTCAGGCCAGCATCACCCTGATGCAGCCCTTTCTCTCCATCGAAATGCGTTCTTTCGAAACCGATGAAGAAGAAGACGCATGGGAGTGGCTAAGCGCCAAACCAATTGAAAGCTGATTATTTTACAATCGTCAGGCGTTCAGCCGCACGGGTAATGGCCGTATAAAGCCAGCGCTCGCGCGTATCGCGAAAAGCAAAGCTCTCATCAAACAGTACAACATCGTCCCACTGCGAACCCTGCGCCTTATGCACCGTCAGCGCATAGCCATAGTCGAAATCGTCGTAGCGCTTCTTGGTCTGCCAGGGAATTTCGCTATCCGGGTCCTCGAATTGCGCCTTCAAAAGCTTGATCTTCGCGACACCGCGATCATCGTCTTCCGGCGCAACCAGCAGATTGATGCCAGGCTTCACGGTTTCCTTGGATGAGGTCATGACCTTCCAGAGCGACCCGTTGAGCAAGCCCTTGGCCGGATCGTTGCGCAGACAAACGAGCTTGTCGCCCGCTTGCGGATAATCCGCCGTAAAGCCCTTCAACTCACGCAGACGCTGATTGTAGCGACGCCGCGTGCGATTGGTGCCGACAAGCACCTGATCCGCTTTCAGCACCATCTCCTGATTGACTTCGTTCTTGCTGATGACCTTCGCTGCGCCGTGATCGCCATAAGGCAATTCGCGCCCTTCCCGGACATCGAGTGCCATGCGGATGATCGGATTGTCCTGCGCCTGCCGGTGAATCTCGGTAAGCAGATAGTTCGGTTCATGTTCGGTGAAAAAACCGCCGCCCGAAATCGGTGGCAACTGGCCGGGATCGCCCAGCACAAGGATCGGCGTTCCGAAGCTCATGAGATCGCGCCCAAGCGCCTCGTCCACCATCGAACATTCATCGACCACGATCATCGCCGCCTTGGCGACCGGGCTTTGCCGGTTGAGCGAGAATGTCGGGGCGATAGACGTCTTGCCGGTTGTCTCGTCCTCGATGGCTTCCTCGCCACGCGGACGATAGATCAGCGAATGCAGCGTGCGCGCATTGCTCGCGCCCTTGGAACGCAGAACCTGCGCCGCCTTGCCGGTAAAGGCGGCGAACTGCACGTCGCCATCGACATGTTCCGCGAAATAGCGCGCAAGTGTCGTCTTGCCTGTTCCGGCATAGCCGAACAGTCTGAAAATGGGACTACGACCGTCTTTCAGCCATTGTCCCACGGCCTTGAGCGCCTGATCCTGTTCCGGTGAAAACTGCATGGCTCTTTCAGACAGGATTCGCGACCTGAAAACAAGATCAAACCGTGATCAAACAGCCGTATTCAGAAGAGCAGTATAGCGGGAGAGGTCGACATTGCCGCCGCTGATGATCACGCCCACGCGCTTTCCGCGCAATTGATCCGCAATCTGGCGGGCACCGGCGAAGGCCAGACAGCCGGTCGGTTCCACCACCAGCTTCATCTGCCGGGCAAAGAACTTCATGCCATCAACGAGCGCCTGATCGCTGACCGTCAGCACATCCGTCACCTTTTCGCGGATGATGGCAAAGGTCAGATCGCCCGGTGCTTGCGTCTGCGCGCCATCGGCCAGCGTCTGCGGCGTATCGATGCGCACAATCTTGCCCGCACGCAGGGACTGCTGGACGTCGTTGCCCGCTTCCGGCTCAACACCATAAACCTCGCAATCGGGCGAAAGCGCCTTGGCGGCCAGAGCCGATCCGGCAATCAATCCGCCACCGCCGACACAAACGAAAAGCGCGTCGAGCGGACCCACTTCCTCGATCAGCTCCTTGGTCGCCGTGCCCTGCCCGGCAATGATATGCGGGTGGTTATAGGGCGGGATCAGGGTCAGACCGCCCTCCTCCGCCAGACGGTTCGTCAAGGCATCGCGGTCATCCTTATAGCGATTGAACGTGATAACATTGGCACCATAGCCGCGCGTTGCTTCGAGCTTCGACTGCGGCGCATCTTCCGGCATCAATATGGTGGCGGAAATGCCAAGCAGCTTTGCCGATAAGGCCACGGCCTGGGCATGGTTGCCCGACGAAAACGCGATCACGCCGCGCTTCTTCTGCTCGTCACTGAAACGCGACAGGGCATTGAATGCACCACGAAACTTGAACGCGCCGATCCGCTGCAGACTTTCCACCTTGAAAAAGAACTCTGCGCCTGTCTCGTCATTCAGCGCAGTGGAAGTCAGAACCGGCGTATGAAACGCGTGACCTTCGATCTGGCTCGCTGCGGATGCAACATCGTCATAGGTGGGAAGTGCCGACATGCTCATGCTCCTGATTGAATTACCTTAACATCGGCCAAAGGCTTGCGATAAGCAGCAAGGCCATAGCCATGTTGAACCATTTGAGGCGCACCGGATCGTCCAGCCAGTTGCGCAGCAACATGCCAAAGCCTGCCCATACCGACACGCTTGGCAGATTGACTAGCGCGAAAGCGACACTCACCAGCGACACCGCGAGATAGTAATTGTCATGCGTGGCATAGGTGGCGATGCCGGTGACAGCCATTACCCACGCCTTGGGATTGACCCACTGAAAGGCTGCGGCCTGCATGAACGTCATCGGCTTGTCGTCACGATTGCCCTTTGCCTCGCCGATGGAACGCGATGTCGCGATTTTCCATGCGAGATAGAGCATATATGCGCCCCCAGCGAATTTCAGGCTGGTGTAGAAGGCCGGCACAGTTTCAAGCAACATGCCCAATCCGAACCCGACCGCCAGAAGCAGGCCGAAAAAGCCGACGCCAATACCCAGCATATGCGGGATCGTGCGGCGAAAACCGAAGTTCACCCCCGACGCCAGAAGCATCAGATTGTTCGGACCCGGCGTTATGGAAGAAACGAAAGCGAAGGCGATCAGCGCCAGAAATATTTCGACAGACATATGATGAACCCGATTTACCCGCACAAATTAGCTCAATAAAAAACCGGCACAATCGAAACATTGTGCCGGTTTTAAGCCTTATTGTATCGATCCTCTGCCCTTGGCAGAGAAACTATACTTACATGCCTTCAGGACCGCGGTTCATTGCCGCCACGCCAGTGCGGCAGATTTCGACAAGGCCGAGCGGCTTCATGATCGAGATGAACTGGTCGATCTTGGCGGTTTTGCCGGTGATCTCCAGAATGAAGTGATCCGTCGTCGCGTCGACCACCTTGGCCTTGAACGCATCGGCAAGACGCAGAGTTTCGGCGCGGGCTTCACCCTTGCCAGCCACCTTAACCAGCGCCAGCTCGCGCTCGATCGGACGATCATGCCCAAGTTCGCTCGCACGATGGCTCAGATCCACCACGCGGTGCACCGGAACGATGCGCGCCAGCTGGTGACGGATCTGGTCAAGCACATGCGGCGTGCCACGCGTCACGATGGTGATGCGCGACAGATGCTTCTCGTGCTCGGTTTCCGAAACCGTCAGGCTTTCGATGTTGTAACCGCGACCGGAGAAAAGTCCGATCACACGGGCAAGAACACCCGGCTCGTTATCGACGAGGACCGCAAGCGTGTGGGTTTCCGGGGTCTGGGTTTCGGCAGCGATGAAGTAAGCCGATCCGGAAGCTAGGTTCTGTGCATTCATAATTAAATCCTCCGGATCAGACGAGCGCGCGGCCCTTGGCGTCGATGGCATTGGCAACGGCTTCGTCCGTAGCTTCGTCAGGCAACAGCATTTCGTTATGCGCCTTGCCGGACGGGATCATCGGGAAACAGTTCGCCAGATTGGCAACGCGGCAGTCGAAGATGACCGGCTTGTCGATGTCGATCATTTCCTGAATGGCGCTATCCAGATCGCCCGGCTTTTCGCAACGGATGCCATGCGCGCCATAGGCTTCCGCCAGTTTGACGAAATCCGGCATCGCTTCCGTATAGGAATGCGACAGACGATTGCCATGCAGCAATTGCTGCCACTGGCGGACCATGCCCATATACTGGTTGTTCAGGATGAATATCTTGATCGGCGCATTATGCTGGATAGCCGCCGACATTTCCTGAATGCACATCTGGATCGATGCATCACCAGCAATGTCGATAACCAGCGCATCCGGATGTGCGATCTGCACACCGAGCGCGGCAGGCAGGCCATAACCCATAGTGCCCAGACCGCCCGAGGTCAGCCAGCGGTTCGGTTCTTCAAAACCGTAGAACTGCGCAGCCCACATCTGGTGCTGACCAACTTCCGTGGTGATGTAGGTCTTGCGATCCTTGGTCAGTTCATACAGCCGCTCAATAGCATATTGCGGCATGATGACGTCTTTGTTCGGCGTATAGGCCAGCGAATTGCGGGCGCGCCAACGGTCAATCTGCTCCCACCAGGCCGCGATGGTCTTCTTTTCCGGCTTTTTGTCGGAAGCGCGGAACTGGCGAACGATATCTTCCAAAACATGCGCAACATCGCCGATAATCGGCACATCCACGCGGACATTCTTGTTGATCGACGACGGATCAATATCGATGTGAATCTTCTTCGAATTCGGCGAGAAGGCATTGAGGCGGCCAGTAATACGGTCATCGAAGCGCGCGCCGACGCACAGCATGACGTCGCAATCATGCATGGTCATATTGGCTTCGTAGGTGCCGTGCATGCCCAGCATGCCGAGCCAATTCTTGCCGGAAGCCGGATAAGCGCCGAGGCCCATCAGGGTAGAGGTGATCGGGAAATTGCCGAGTTCAACCAGCTCGCGCAGCAGACGGGAAGCTGCCGGGCCGGAATTGATCACGCCACCGCCGGAATAGATGACGGGCTTCTTCGCCGTGGCGAGCAGACGAACAGCGTCGGCAATCGCCTGCGCATTGCCGTCGAGAACCGGACGGTACGTGGTACGCGGCGTGGTCTGCGGCGGCGTATAGATGCCCTTTGCAAACTGGATGTCCTTCGGAATATCGACCAGAACCGGGCCGGGACGACCCGTGGATGCGACATGGAAGGCTTCATGCAGAACGCGCGACAGGTCGTTGACGTCCTTCACCAGCCAGTTGTGCTTGGTGCAGGGACGCGTGATGCCAACGGTATCGGCTTCCTGAAAAGCATCGGAGCCAATCAAGGAGGTTGGGACCTGACCGGAAATGCAGACGAGCGGGATGGAATCCATCAGCGCATCCTGAAGCGGCGTAACCGCATTGGTTGCGCCGGGACCGGAGGTCACCAGCAACACACCAACCTTGCCCGTGGAGCGGGCATAGCCTTCGGCGGCATGGCCTGCGCCCTGCTCGTGACGCACGAGAATGTGCTGAATTTTGTCCTGCTGGAACAGTTCGTCATAGATCGGAAGCACTGCGCCGCCCGGATAGCCGAAAATGCTTTCCACGCCCTGATCAATCATGGCCTGGATAACCATTTCCGCGCCGGTCATCTCGCGCGGATGGCTTGTTTCCTGTGATCCTGCGGCGGTTGCTTCCGCCTCTTGTTTACCTGCAGTCATCGTTCTCTTCCCGTCTAGTCGATATTTCGGTGTTAGATTTAGCCGCATCGGGCTTTTTTGGATAATAAAAAAGGCCCCCGAGGGAGCCTGTCTTTCGCGCATGGGAGCTTTCGCCGGATGGTTACACCATCCTGCCCATGCGCGCCCGTACCACAAGAATAATAAACGTGTTCATGGGGCGGGACACTAATCGCCTGAAAACGAGCCGTCAACGCATAAATACGGGCCCTGCGATATTTTCTTAAGATTCACCCCACCCTTTCGATAACTTTATTTCAACCCGGATTTGTTAGTTTCGTTCAACACTCTTTTGAAAGTTAGCGAAATGAACATGGGCGGGGATATTGACGGCAATGCCGAGATGAAAGACCGCGGCTTTGTACAGCGCAACCGCACGGAAGGCCATGTCATCCAGTGCGACGGCGAGCGCGCGATCATCGCGGCTCTGTCCGGCCCCTCTTCCACGGCTTCCGATGACTACTGGACTGTAGGCCAGCTCATCTCGATACAGTCCGGCGGCAACCGTCTGGTCGGCCTCGTCCATAATGTCACCGTGCCCGATAATGCCTGGGCACGCGGCGGCGACAACATCGTCCACGTCCATGTCGAATTTCTCGGAGAAGTCCGCGGCGAACCGGATGGCGCTATGTCGTTTAGCGGCGGTATTTCCAGATATCCTTATCCCGGCGCCATCGCCCACCGCATCCGCGCCACCGACCTGTCTGCTGTCTATGCCCAGATGGGGCAGACAAGCGTCCCCATCGGCGCGCTGACGCAGGATACCTCCGTTCCCGCCTATGTTTCGGTGGAAGACCTCATCTCGCGCCATTTTGCCGTTGTCGGCACCACGGGCGTGGGCAAATCCAGCGCCGTCATGCTGCTGCTGCGCCGCATCGTCTTGCAGCGGCCCGATCTGCGCATCCTCATCCTCGATCCGCACAATGAATTTGCTGGCGCATTTCCGGATCTTGCCATCGCGGTGGACCAGACCAATATCGAATTGCCGTTCTGGATGTTGCGGTTGGACGAGTTTGCGGATGTCATCTTTCGTGGTCGCCCCCCCGAGCCAACCGAATACGACATATTGCGCGACCTTGTGCAGCTTGCCCGCGAAAAGACCAATGACAGCGAGACCGGCGGCCGCCAGACCTTGCGGCGCAAATTATCGGACAGAACGGTCAGCGTCGATACGCCGATTGCCTATCGCCTGCGCGATCTCCTGACCCTGATCGAAGACAGGATCGGCCTTCTCGACAGCAAGGCCGAGCGCCCCTATCTGCGCAACCTGAAAGCGCGGCTGGAATCCATCGCCAGCGATCCGCGCTTTCGCTTCATGTTTGCTGTTACCGGCGGCCCGGAAACCATGCGTCAGGCCATCGCCCGCATTTTCCGCATTCCGCACAATGGCAAGCCGATTTGCACCTTCCAGCTCGCAGGCCTGCCATCCGAGGTGGTCAATGCGGTTGCGTCGGTTCTGTGCCGCCTCTCCTTCGACATTGCCATGTCGAGCGAAGGCAGCCTGCAAACCCTTGTCATCTGCGAGGAAGCGCACCGTTATATTCCCGCCGACAAGGATGCCGGTTTCTGGCCGACACGACAGGCCATTGCCCGCATCGCCAAGGAAGGGCGCAAATATGGCTCCTATCTCGGCGTGATCAGCCAGCGCCCCGGCGAGCTGGACGCCACCATTCTCTCGCAGTGCAACTCCATCTTCGCGATGCGCCTCGGCAATGAGCGCGATCAGGAAATCATCAAGGGCGCATTGCGCGGCGGCGCCCGCAGTATGGCAGGATTTCTCTCGTCAATTGCCAACCGTGAAGCCATCGCCTTTGGCGAAGCGTTCTCAACGCCGATGCGACTGACCTTCGAAACAGTCCCACCGCATCAATTGCCGGGACGCCGCAAAGCCGAAAACCCCACCGCATCCTGGCAGGTCGACGACAAGATCGCGCTGGACCGCATCGTGGATCGGCTTCGCTCCTTTGAAAATAATGCGCAAACCGGCGTTCCTGAAAAACCGTCCGAAGACAGCGATCTATTGGAGAAGCCTTCGACAATCAGCAGGCTGGAAACCGTCACGGCGGCAGCACTTGCACCGGAGCGACCAGCGCCAGTCGTGTCTCATAACAGCGAGACAGCCCAAAGCATGAAAAAGCTTGGCGATCTGGTGCGCAATTTCCGTAAGGATTTTGAGGGCTGATACACGGCCCCCAGCGACACAGCATCAAGCGCAGACGCGGTTGCGCCCCATATTCTTGGCGGCATAGAGCATCTTGTCGGCGCGGCGATAAAGGTCCTTCGACGTTTCGCGCCTGTCCCATACGGCAAGCCCGATACTGACGGTCACCGTCAGCTTCACATCGCCAAGATCTATTTCCAGCCCCGCAATGGCCTTGCGGATACGATTGGCGAGCTTGATCATCAGCTCCGCATCCATATTCGGAGCCAGCACGGCGAATTCTTCGCCGCCGAGACGCGCAACCACATCGTGATATCGGGTATAATCGCGCAGGCAGCGCGCGACTTCCTGCAACACCACGTCGCCAATATCGTGTCCATGGGTGTCGTTGACGGACTTGAAGTGGTCCAGATCAATAATCATCAGGCCGACCGGTCGCTGGATACGATCGAACTGAACCAGATATTCCCTCAGCGCTTCATCGAAATAGCGCCGGTTCTGCATGCCAGTGAGGCTGTCGGTCAGGGCCGCATGTTCGAGCGTTTGCGACCGTTCGGACAAATCCTGCGTGATGATCTGCAACTTGCCGCGATCCAGCGCCTCGGTGCGTATCTGCGGATAGATCAGCAAAAGCCCGCAAACGATGGAAGCGATCAGAACCCAGATCGCCGCGTGATTGAGCCGTCCGAGAACGGCCACCAGTTCGGCAGCGGACGCATCGAGAGGGCTAGCTGCAAGCAAGCCCAAATCCACATGCACGCGATAAAGCAATATGCCTATCCCGCACATCAAAATAATCAGAATGAAAAATGCCCGCTCCGATTTATGAAACCGCATATTTCGCGCCCGCCTCTCTTTTCGGAGATTGCCAGCGAGTTATTTCAGTGTCGTTAATTGAAGTAGTGCTTCATCAGAATTACTTAAAAAATTCCAGCTTTTATCAAGCTGATTGCGAAACCAGGTCGACTGGCGCTTGGCATATTGCCGCGTTGCAATCACCGAACGTTCGATGGCTTCGTCTTCACTCATCGTAGCTTCGAGGAAAGCGCTGATCTCCCGAACGCCAATGGCCTTCATGGCGGGCAGCGTCGGATCGAGCTGCAAGGCCAACAGTGCCTTCACCTCATCGATAGCGCCATTGTTCCACATCAGGGCAAAGCGCCGCGCAATGCGCTCAGAAAGCCAGCCCCGTTCTGGCAAAAGCACAACCTTGCGTGCCGACTGGTCATCCACCAGCACACGCCCCTTGGTTTGCTGCCACGCGCTCAAGGATTTTCCGGTGCTCTCGATTACCTCCAGCGCCCGCACGATGCGCTGGCTGTCGGTTGGTTGAAGCGTTGCGGCCATCTGCGGGTCACGCTCGAACAGTGCCCGATGCAGCGCTTCTGCGCCTTCCGCCTCCATACGTGCGCGCCAATGGTTGCGCACATCCGGCGATACTTCCGGCATTTGCGACAGACCGCCCAGCAGAGCACGGAAATATAGCCCCGTGCCGCCGACGAAAATCGGTGTCCGTCCTATCAACTCCGGCTGCGCCAGAAGTGCCGCCACATCGGCGAACCATTTGCCGGTGGAATAGGACACGGACGGCGCGACATGGCCGTAGAGATGATGCTCGGCTGAAGCCAGATCATCTGCCCCCGGACGCGCCGTCAGCAGATCGAGCACGTCATAAACCTGCATGGAATCGGTGTTTACGATGAAACCGCCGGTCTCCCTTGCCATATGAACAGCAAGTGCCGACTTGCCGCTGGCCGTTGGGCCAGCTATCAGGATGGCATTCTTGATCGCCTCCTCACTCATCGCAGGAATCGCTCCCTCATGTCTGCATCCGCTTCGCTCATTGCCACTTTGATCGCCAACCCGGCCAAGGCCGCTCTTGTTCCATCGCTCGGGATTAAAGCGTCAGCGGCAGTGAATGCAACAGGACTTTATTGGCTTGCAGACGGTATTGCCTGCGATATCCCCCTGCCAAGCGGCCTGAGCGCCGATGACGCCGACGCTGCGCTGCGCGCGGCACTCGATAGCGCACCGGTTGATGTCGTTGTGCAAGAGCAGGATCGCCGCCGCAAGAAAATCCTGATTGCCGACATGGATTCGACCATGATTCAGCAGGAGTGCATCGACGAACTCGCCGAAGAAGCAGGCTTGCGCGAGCATGTGGCCGCAATTACCGCCCGCGCCATGAATGGCGAAATCGCCTTTGAACCGGCCCTGCGTGAACGCGTTGCCCTTCTGAAAGGCTTGCCCCTTCAGGTTATAGACAAGGTGATCGCCACCCGCATCACGCTCACACCCGGCGGACCGGAACTGGTGCGCACCATGCGCAAGCACGGCGCTTATACCGCGCTTGTCTCGGGCGGCTTCACATCCTTCACCCACCGCATTGCCGAAATGATCGGCTTCAACGAAGACCGCGCCAATCTTCTTCTGGATGATGGCGCCAAGCTGACAGGCGTTGTCGCGGAGCCGATTCTCGGTCGCGAAGCCAAGGTGGAACGGCTGGAAGAAATTGCTGATCGTCTGGGTCTTTCACCCGACGACGCAATCGCGGTGGGCGATGGCGCCAACGATCTCGGCATGATCCAGCTCGCGGGAACGGGCGTGGCGCTCCATGCCAAACCGGCGGTGGCAGCGCAAGCCAAGGTGCGCATCGACCATGGCGACCTGACTGCACTTCTCTACATTCAGGGTTACAGGAAAACGGACTTCGTCGAATGATGATTCTGGAAACGCCAAGGCTTGTCATTCGGAATTGGGAGGATCGCGACCGCGATCTCTTTCACACGATCAATTCCGATGAAGAGGTCATGCATTTCTTCCCGTTCCGGCGTAACCGCCAAGAATCGGACGAGTTTTTCGACCGGTTGCGCACGATGATCTCGGAAACCGGCCTTGGTTTCTACGCACTCGAAGAGAAGGCAAGCGGCGAATGCATCGGCTTCGCCGGGCTATTGCGCACCAATCTTGAACCGCATTTTCCGGATGGAACAGTGGAAATAGGCTGGCGACTTGCCCGTCCCTTCTGGGGCAAGGGCTTTGTGACCGAAGCTGGCAAAGCCCTTCTGGCCTATGCCTTCGGGCCGCTGGGCTTGTCTGAGGTTGTATCCTTCGCCGTGGAGGCTAATGACCGCTCCACGAGCGTCATGCAGCGCATCGGCATGGTGCGCGATGCCTCAAGCGATTTCAATCATCCGCGCGTACCGGACGAAACACATCACCTGAAACGCCTCGTCGTTTATCGCGCTTACGCCACCTGACCGGCGCACCAGCCGGAAGACCACGCCCACTGGAAATTATACCCGCCGAGCCAGCCGGTAACATCGACCACTTCGCCGATGAAATAGAGACCCGGCACGGACTTGGCCTCCATGGTGCGCGAATCGAGATCACGAGTATCGACACCGCCCAGCGTTACTTCTGCCGTGCGATAGCCTTCCGAACCGGCAGGCTTGATGCGCCAGTCATTGACGACAGCTTCCACGCGGCGGAACAGCTTGTCGGACATATCGGCGAGATGCCCGCTGGCGCCGTTTTCCTCGGCGATGGTCTGCGCAAGCTTCTTCGGCAGATGCAGGCCAAGCGCGGTCTGCAAGGCCTGCTTGCCATTCTGCGTGCGCTGTGCGCGCAAGGCTTCGAACAGGTCCGTACCGGGCAACATGCTGATGCGGATTTCATCGCCCTCTTTCCAATAGGACGATATCTGCAAAATGGACGGGCCGCTAATGCCGCGATGCGTGAACAGCATGGCCTCGGTAAAGCTCGTCTTGCCACATGACACCACCGCATCAACAGCGATACCGGCCAACGGCTTCAGACGTTCCAGCGTATTCGGCTCAAAGGTAAGCGGGACCAGTGCCGGGCGCGTCTCAACCAGCCGCAACCCGAATTGTTCGGCAAGGTCATAGCCGAAGCCCGTTGCGCCCATTTTCGGAATGGATTTGCCACCGCAGGCGACGACCACAGAACGGCATCTGACCGTCGTGCGAACACCGCCTTCCATCAGCCGCAGTTCAAACCCGTCGCCGGTCTTGGCCACATTCTCGACACCGCAGGAGAGTTTCAGCCGCGCGCTGTGACGCTTCATCTCGCCGAGCAGCATATCGATGATCTGCGTTGCCGAGCCGTCGCAGAACAGCTGCCCCAGCGTCTTTTCATGATAAGCAATGCGATGCCGCTCGACCAATGCGATGAAATCGCGCTGCGTATAGCGGCTTAAGGCCGAGATGCAGAAATGCGGATTGCGCGACAGATAGTTCTTCGGGCTGGCATGGATATTGGTGAAGTTGCACCGGCCGCCGCCGGAGATGCGGATTTTGTCACCCGCCGACTTGGCATGATCGACAACCAGCACCGAGCGTCCGCGCTTGGCCGCTTCGATGGCGCACATCATTCCGGCTGCGCCCGCGCCTATCACGACAATATCGACAGTTTCCAACTCGCACACCACTCCATGAAGCGTTTTGGCGCTTCAATCCTGAATCTCATTCTCAGCACTTGCCGCTATTTGATTCAAATCGCAAATGAAAACGGCGCGGCGGATGATCCGCAGCGCCGCTCCAATTCCATCTTACAGAAGTCTCAGTCGATCCGAACAGTCACGAAACGCAACTCGCCGGAACGCGACGCCAGCATGAGCAGCGCGTTCTTGCGCCCTTCCCGCCGCAGTGCGTCGATGCGCTTCTTCACATCCTCGGGCGCTTTGACGGTGACCTGATTGATATCAACGATGACATCGCCCGTCTCGACCCGCTTGTCACCCGCAGCCGAACCTGGAGCCACATAAAGGATGGCAACACCGTGCACGTCTTCGGCAATGCCGAATTCGCCGCGCACATCGTCATTGAGTTCGGAAAGCTTCATGCCAAGCACGGTCGGACCCGTGGCTTCGCTCTTCTGCTCTTTCTTCGGCTTTGCTGGCGCTTCCTGTCCGTCTTCGCCCTCTGTTCCATCCGGAACCGGCGCCTGATCTTCGGTTGCAGCATCCGTGCTCTTGTCATCTTCGACAAGGCGGCCAAGCTTCACTTTAACGGTTTGCTCCGCGCCATCGCGAACAACCTTGATTTCCACTTCCTTGCCAACTGGGCTTTCGGCAACAAGGCGTGGCAGATCGCGCGCGGTATCCACCGGCTTGCCTTCATAGCCGATGACAACATCACCGGCCTTCAGCGCCGTGTTGTCCACGCCGGAATTCTCGATCAGTCCGGCAATCAGAGCGCCTTTCGGATCCTTCAGGCCAAGACTATCCGCAATATCCTGCGTCACCGGCTGGATGCGCACACCGAGCCAGCCGCGCTTGACCTCACCGAATTCCTTCAGCTGATCGATCACGCCAACAGCCATTTCAGCCGGAATGGCAAAACCGATGCCGATAGAGCCGCCCGAGGGCGAAATGATCGCCGTGTTGATCCCGATTACCTGACCGTTCATGTCGAACAGCGGGCCGCCCGAATTACCGCGATTGATGGCGGCATCTGTCTGGATGAAGTCATCATAGGGGCCGGAATTGATGTCGCGCTTGCGCGCCGAAATGATACCAGCCGTTACCGTTCCGCCCAATCCGAACGGGTTGCCGATCGCCAGAACCCAATCGCCAATGCGCGCCTTTTCTGAATTGCCGAACTGCACGGCCTTCAACTTGTGCTTGGTGGGATCGACTTTCAGGACAGCCAGATCGGTCTTGATATCCTTGCCGACCAGCTCGGCCTTCAGCTTGGTGCCGTCGTTGAAATTGACTTCAATCTCGTCAGCATCCGCAATGACGTGATTGTTGGTGACGATGAATCCCTTTTCGGCATCGATGACGAAGCCCGATCCAAGCGACTGCACCTTGCGGGATTCGTCGCTCTGCTCACCGTCCTTGTTGTTGAAGAAATCCTTGAAATATTCCTGGAACGGCGAGCCTTCCGGCACCTTCGGCATGGGTACGGGGCCATCGCCCTCGCCGCCATCGTCCTTTACGGTCTGCGAGGTGGAGATATTCACCACCGCATCCAGAAGGCCTTCTGCAAGATCGGCAACAGAACCTGGACCCTGAATGCCTTTCACAGGTGCGTCCTGAGCAAAGGCTGGCGGTGTTGCGACCGTTAGCGTTCCGGTGACAGCCAGCGCGCCCATTGCCACGGTTGCGAATAGGGTGCGAGCGAACCCCGCCTTCGGTACGATTGCCATAAAGCTCTGCTCCGATCCTGAATATCTACGCAAATAACCTAAAGGTTAGATCGCCGCAAATTAAGGCCTGTTTACGGCCCCGTATAGACGAAGGGCCATAAATAACGGAACGGAGGGGGCTTATCCCCTGACAAGCCAGACGATGCCGACGCCGATGGCCAGCGCCGCGATACCGGCAATGCGCAATGCGCTTTCCGGCGCTTCACTCGCTTCGCGTGCGAGTTTCTTGGCGAAAAAAGGAAAGCCGCCGTAGAGCAGCCCCTCGATAACGAAGAGAAGTCCTACGGCGGCTAGAAAATCGCTCATCAGAGCTGTTCCCGTGCTTTACTGGGAAGGCGTTGCCAGCTTGCCGCCAGCATCACGGAAGAACTTGAAGAACTCCGAATCCGGCGAGAGAACCAGCGTCGTATCCGGGGTTTCGAGCGCTTCACGATAAGCGGCCATCGAACGATAGAAGGCGAAGAAGCCCGGATCCTTCGATGCAGAGGCTGCGTAGATTTCACTGCGCTGCGCATCGCCCTCACCGCGAAGGATTTCCGATTCCTTGCGCGCTTCGGCAATGGTTTCCACCACCTGACGGTCGGCCACGGCGCGAATACGCTGGGCGGCTTCACGGCCACGGGCACGCAGACGCTCGGCTTCCGCCAGACGTTCCGCCTTCATGCGCTCATAGGTCTGCTGCGAGACTTCAGCCGTCAGATCCGTGCGACGGATACGAACGTCCTGAATGGTCAGACCAAGCGATGTTGCATCGGGACGAAGCTGATCGCGCACTTCACGCATCATGTCGCCACGCTCTTCCGAAAGAGCGGCTTCAAAGCCGCGCTGACCGTAGACACCACGCAGCGCTGCATCCAGACGGGTGCGCAGACGCTGTTCGGCAAGGAGCGTGCTGCCCGAAACCGTTTCACGGAACTTGCGGGCATCGGTGATGCGATAGACGAGGAACGCGTCGACGTCATAGAACTTACCGCCCGAAACCTGAACGCGGATATCGTCCAGATCGAAACGCAGCAGACGGTCATCGATCATCTGCACCGTATCGGCGTCAAGGAAGCCGAATGGCAGCTTGAAATAGATGCCCGGCTCGGTCTTCACACTGACGATCTGACCGAAACGAAGAACGATTGCCTGCTGGCGCTCCGAAACGATGAACGTCGCGGAATAGAGCAGGAAGGCGAGGATAGCGATAATACCCGCAATGATCGGAAGTCTGTTCTGAGCCATTACTGGGTACCTCCGCCGGTCGAGGGAGTCGTGGTCACATTAGCGCCCGGAGTAGCGCCCGTTGCGCCTGCGCGCGGTTGCTGGCGCATCAGTTCGTTCAGCGGCAGATAGGGCACGACGTCCTTTCCGGGTTCCACAATGACTTTCTTGGTGCTCTTCAGCACCTGTTCCATGGTTTCGAGGAAGAGACGGTTGCGGGTCACTTCCGGCGCTTTCTCATACTGGCCGAGAACCGAGCTGAAACGCTGCGCTTCACCTTCGGCGTCCTGAACAACGCGGTTCTTATAGGCTGCTGCCTCTTCGCGAACCTGAGCCGCTTCACCGCGGGCCTGACCGAGCTTCTGGTTGGAATACTGGTTCGATTCCTCGATGAAACGGTCTTCGTCCTGTTCAGCGCGCTGCACTTCATCAAAGGCATCAGCCACTTCACGCGGCGGCGACGCATCTTCGATCGACACGGCGTTGATCTGGATACCGGCCTGATAGCTGTCGAGCGTCTGCTGCACGATATTGCGAACGCTCTGCGCGATCTCGGCACGATTATCGCGGAAAACGTCCTGTGCCGGACGGCGACCGACGATTTCACGCATCGCGCTTTCAGACACCTGCTGCACCATCGCATCGGGGCTGTCGACATTGAACAGATAGGCGCGCGGATCGGAGACGCGGTAAAGAACCGAGAACTGGACGTTTACGATGTTCTGGTCGCCAGTCAGCATGAGACCCTGCGTCGCCGTACGGGAACCCTGAGCGCCGATATTGATCTGCTTTTCGACGATCTGCGCCTTTTCATAGGTTTCAATCGGCCACCAATGGAAGTGCAGGCCCGGCTCGGAAACTTCATCCTTCGGCTTGCCGAAACGAAGTTCAACCGCCAGCTCATCAGGCTGCACCGTATAGACGGACTGGAAAACCCAGAAGCCAAGCAAGGCCGCGCCGATCAACAGATAGATCGGGCGATTGCCGCCGCTGCGACCACCGCCACCGGGGAATACCTGCTTCAGGCGGTCCTGGCCTTTGCGCAAAATATCTTCGAGATCAGGTGGCGTGTTCTGTCCGCCGCCGCGCGGGCCCTTTGGGCCCTGTCCCCAGGGGCCGTTATTATTGTTGTTATTATTATTGTTATCACCGCCGCCGCCACCCCATGGGCCGCCGCCGCCATTCTGATTGCTCCAGGGCATCCTCACCTCTAAGCTTCTGTTTCCCGCATCTCCGGCAAAAAACGCGTCAGCGCTTCTAACGGAGATGCTCCCGGAAGACGGGAAAGCAAGGCGCAAACCCCCGTCATCAACTAATGTTACCGTTTTATAGGCATCGGGAGGCGCGCTTTCAACGGAAGCGCAATAAAATTCCTATGTTATGCTTTACGCATCACGCTTTTCGTAAACCATATAACGGGTCGGATGGCTGTCTTTTTCCCCGGCTGGCACGTCTTCCGACGACACCAGACGCCATGCATCCGGCTTAATTTCCGGGAAATGCGTATCCCCGTCGATTTCCGCCAGAACGCGTGTCAGATGCACCCGGCCCGTCAGCGGCAAGGCCTGCGCATAAATCTTGCCGCCGCCAATGATGCAGACTTCGCCAACGCCAAGCTTTTCCGCAAGCCTGCGCCCAAGCGCAATGCCCTCTTCCAGCGAACCGACGATGTGGGCTCCCTCGGCTTGAAAATTCGCATCGCGGGTCACGACAATATTGGGTCGTCCCGGCAAAGGCCGCCCGATCGATTCCCAGGTACGACGTCCCATGATAACCGGCTTGCCCAGCGTCAGCGCCTTGAAACGCTTCAGATCGGTTGAGAGCCGCCATGGCATGTCGTTGTCACGTCCGATCACGCCATTCTCGGCTGCGGCCACGATAATCGAAACGACGGGCTTGTCCGTGCTCACGCTGTTACTCATACGGCAATCGGCGCCTTGATCGTCGGATCGGCTTCATAGCCTTCCAGCACAAAATCCTCGAAGCGGAAGGAAAACAGGTCCTTCACATCCGGGTTGATACGCATGACCGGCAGTTTTTTCGGCGTGCGGGTCAGTTGCAGACGAGCCTGTTCGAAATGGTTGGAATAGATATGCGCATCGCCCAGCGTGTGGATGAATTCGCCGGGCTTGAGACCCGCCACCTGCGCGATCATCATGGTCAAAAGCGCATAGGAGGCGATGTTGAACGGCACGCCGAGGAAAATATCCGCCGAGCGTTGATAAAGCTGGCAGGACAGCTTGCCATCCGCGACATAGAACTGGAACAGGCAATGGCATGGTGGCAGAGCCATTTCATCGACCAGCGCCGGGTTCCAGGCCGAAACGATCAGGCGGCGGGAATTCGGATTGCCATGCAGCATCTTCATGAGATTGGCGATCTGGTCGATATGGCGACCGTCAGGCGCTGGCCAGGAGCGCCACTGATAGCCGTAGACCGGGCCGAGATCACCCTTTTCGTCTGCCCATTCATCCCAGATCGAAACGCCGTTTTCCTTGAGATAGGCAATATTGGTGTCGCCCTTCAGGAACCACAACAGTTCATAGATGATGGAGCGCAGATGCAGCTTCTTGGTGGTCAGGACCGGAAAGCCCTCCTCCAGATTAAAGCGCATCTGATAGCCGAAAACCGAGCGCGTGCCCGTTCCCGTGCGGTCGCCGCGATCGGTGCCATTATCGAGCACATACTGGAGAAGATCGAGATAGGTGCGCATGGGATGTTCCCAGATGGGGTTTTCGGGATCGATTCGGTTCACCCCTACTATAAGGAAAAACCCCGGCGCAGGGCACCGGGGTTCGAATTCCACAGGCAATATGCACCGATCAGAGATCGCCGAGTTTGCCGAGTTGCTTGGCAACCAGATAGTAGAAGGTCACGCGGTGCTTGTTGCGGTCGCCCTTCATGACTTCCGCGACGTGGTTCACCACTTCTTCAGCCTTGGCCGCGTCGGTGACGCCGAGCTTCTTGCCAACCCAGCTGTCGCGCACACGCTTCATTTCTTCCGGATCGGTCGCCGAAACGAGCGAGGAGTCGCGATTGCGAAGCGCAATGCCCAGATGCTTGACGATCTTCTCGACAACCGCCTCATCGGCAGCAGCATCATAGCGACGGACATCTGCGAGGTATTCACTCATATATCGGCTCTCCTTCAGTATGGGCACACCGCCCAATATCAACTGCAAATCCCGATCGACCGGAAGAAAACCCCAGCCTTTCCAATATATATGCAGCCAAGATTGACCAGTGCGAGCAAGCTGTCAACGACATTTTAGGGAAGCAACACACAACAATGATCTTTTGTCCTGCAAAGAACAAAATACGATCTCACATATTCTCCACGCAACACTTATTCATAATGAATAGCGTCATTCTGATTAATTTTTTAAATTTACTTACAGTTTCACAACGCGTTTTATTATGTTTGGACCTTTGTAAATTCTCACGGCGCTGCAATTTTCCCTCATTCTACCCGAGCACTTCCGGCATCCGTTGATGTCTTGCAGAAAATATTGCGGGCTATACTCAAGGCGACAGCTCCGAAGGACTGTAGCGATGCGGATATTTCCTGTGTCATGCCCAGTGTGAAGGCAAGCATCGAGGGATTGGGGCCGTGGAGCGCGGGCGCGCTTAAGGAAAATGAGACGATCAACATCTCATCTTTCCGACGGCAACGAAAGGGCCGCTTTATTCGGGCTTCAGAAGATTCGGGAGCAGATTTGCCCCTGACAAATGTAACCGCCCCTCTTCCAATATGGATCGACCACGCCTATATACGTCTCGCTGGCGCAAGCCAGCTATGGTGATAAACGGACGGTGTAATAAACCCATTGGACCCGGGGGCGGTACCCGGCGCCTCCACCAGAACACAGGCTGTATCGTTAGTCTGTGCTGTGGCGGGGGCGAAATAGGATCGACAAGGGTGTAAAGATCGCTCTTTTACTCGGCATGATACCACCGTTATCGGGTCAATTGAGTAGTTGCAAATGACAACAAAGCTCAGGGTTATGCTCTCGCTGCCTAATGGCGGTGCGGGAAACCCACTCTAAAGCCCTTAGGGTTAGCACCTTAAGGCGGGGTTCGGAGGCACCTGGCAACAGAAGCCTCCACTTTCCCTTACAAACCAGACTCTCTTTAAATCAGGCTGCTGCCGCTTCTGTTTCGACGTCACTCGCCTTGCGAGAGAGGACGATCTGCGTCAACACGAATGCGGTCAGAGCACAGCCAGCGATACCGCCGACCATAGGCACAGCCGTTCCATCGAAGAACGAGCCCGTTATGCCGATTGCCAGACCGCCAATCACGAAATGCAGCGTGCCCATCAGCGCTGAAGCGGTACCGGCAATCGCGCCGTAATCTTCCAGCGCCAGAACCGCCGTGGTCGGAATCACCAGTCCAAGGAAGCCATAGCCGACGAACAGGAAGGCTGCGATCAGCCACAGCGACTGGTGCCCCATCAGCACGGCTGCGAACATGGCAAGCATGGCGGCTGCGAAACCGGATACGGCAACGCGCATCACACGGCGCAGGCCGAAGCGAGCGCCAAGCAAGCCATTCAGCTGCGAAACGCCGAAGAACGACACCGCATTGGCCGAGAAAGCCAGCGCATACTGGTTCGGGGTCAAGCCGTAATGGTCAATCAGCACGAAGGACGAATTGGCCAGATAGACGAAGAACGACGCGATGCCGAAGCCGCCGACGAAAACCAGTCCAAGGAAATAGCGGTCCTTGAGCAAGCGGCCATAGCCACGCAGAGCGCTGCCGATACTGCTTTCAAGCCGCGCTTCACGCGTTCGCGTTTCCTGCTGGGCGGTGGCAAGCAGCACGATGCCGATAAGCGCAGCGACCAGAACGGCCCAGAACACACCACGCCATCCAAAGAAGCTGATGATGACCGAGCCTGTAAGCGGTGCCAGAATCGGCGAAATCGAGAAGACCAGCATCAGGAGCGACATGAGCCGCGCGGCTTCGACGCCAGTGTGCAAATCACGCACCACGGCGCGTGGAATCACCATGCCTGCCGCCGCACCAAGCCCTTGCAGGAAGCGGAACAGCACCAGCACATCGATATTGGTCGCCAGCGCAGAACCAACACTGCCAATAGCGAAGAGAATCAGGCCGCCGTAAAGCGGGATTTTGCGCCCGACCATGTCCGACAAAGGACCGCAGAAAAGCTGGGCAATCGCCAAAGCAATAAAAAAGGCAAGCAGACTCATCTGTACAGCACCGGTCTCCGCATGGAGATCGGCAGCAATGGTCGGCAAGGCAGGCAGATACATGTCGATCGCGAAGGGGCCAACTGCGGACAGAAGACCGAGAACAATCGCATTGCGCACAAGACTCGAAGCCATGGGAGACGCGCTTTCATCAATGTTTCGTGAGGTGCCCACACCGGTTTCGGATCGCCAACTTCGCTTGGGAGGATGGATCGCTGGGCTCGCAAAACCGGTACAGGACTGATAACTACATGGAACTACAACACCTTTTCAGATTCGGTCCGGGATATGCGCCCAAAAACGGGCAAACCTGACCTCTGAAATAATTGTCACAGTCTATTGTCTAGACGAAATGCCAAAAGGAATTTGACATTGATGTCAAATTAGACACCATTGTCCAAAACGTCAAGTCATCTTATGTTGGGCTTATGAAACCTACTGACATAATCGAAATGGCCGCCCCGCCGGTGAAGCGTAGCACCACCGGAAAAGGGCTGAATGCCGCGGCTGGCTCTGCCGCAATGAAGCCGGGACAGTGCATGAAACGCGATTTCATCCTGTGTTCTGCGGCGCGCGTTTTCTCGCGCGACGGGTTTCAGGGCGCCAGCATCGATCTTATTGCAAACGAGGCAGGCGTTTCGCGCCAGACCATCTACAACCACTATCGCGACAAGGAAGCCTTGCTGGCCGCCGTGGTGGAAGACGCTTTGGACCGCATGAATGCGAGCCTGTTTGCCGTGCTTTCCACTTTTCCACAGACCGGTGACAACCTTGAGCAGGACCTGACAGATTTCGCGATCCGCATGAGCCGAAACTGCGTTTACGATCCATCGGGCGCGTTTCTGCGCAAACTCGTGCAGTCCAGTTCACCCGATCTGTCCTTCGCGGGTTATATCTGCAAGACCAAAGGCCCAGCGCAGGCCATTCCAGCCGTTGCCGCATGCCTTTCCCGCCTCGCGCTCGCCGGGCATTTACGTCTCGACGATCCCGATCTGGCGGCACTGCATTTCATGGCGTTGATCAACGCCGACACACAGTTGCATGCGTTGCACGGATGCGCCATCGATGATGATATCATCGAACGCAGCGCCATCAATGGTGTCAGAACATTCCTGCTGGCATTTGGTGTGACTGAATCGTTGCCGGAAGCGACCCCTCACCCCTGACAGATCGAGCAGCGCTGCCTCACTTTCGCGATATATATCATCGTTTCCTGCGAGAACGAACTTGACATCTGCCTGCGAATCCGTGGGATAAGAAACCCATGGTACAGGATTTGATCCGTTACGACATTCTCGCTCAGGAAGCGCTTCGTGGCGTCATCCGCAAGGTTCTTGCGGAGGTGGCCAAGGCTGGCCTGCCGGGCAATCATCATTTCTTTATCACGTTCCTCACCGGGGCGCCGGGCGTGCGTATTTCCTCGCGCCTGAAAGAGAAATATCCCGAGCAGATGACAATCGTGTTGCAGCACCAGTTCTGGGACATGAATGTTACGGATCAGCTCTTTGAAGTCGGCCTGTCTTTCGGCGATATTCCTGAAAAACTGGTCATTCCGTTCTCGGCAGTACGCGGCTTCTACGATCCGTCCGTCAATTTCGAGCTTGAGTTCGATGTCGCCGCAGTTCAGCCGACCAGCGACAATGACGAAGAGAACAATATCGCGCCAATCGAGATGATGCCGGTCGAATCCGCGCCCGAAAAGCCGGAAAAGCCAAAGGCAAAGTCGCGCAAGTCTTCCGCTGAAAAGCAGGCAGCTGCCGCGAAGGACAATGCTGAAGGCGAAGATACGCCCAAGCCATCTGCCGACGTGGTCTCTCTCGACGCCTTCCGCAAGAAGTAAAATTTCTCTCCCAACTCTGCTTGCAATCCTGAAAACACTGACTGCGCCGCAAGCATAATGCTGCGGCGCAGAAGCCGTTTGTACAAAGCTATGGTCGAACGACGCACTATTTCATAGTATATCGATGGCTAGACTACGCGTTTTGACTTCGATCAAGGCAACCGAAGTTGAAAATGCTATAGTGGCAGACAACACGGTAATTTAAGTGGAGGCGGGAATTTCATGGTCCGTTTGTTAGCGCAGGCAGTTCTCTGGTTAAGCGGCGTTATCGCTGCGTTCTTCATGGCGAGTGATGCGCCAAACTTTCCTCTTTGGCAGTTGACGGTTGGCCTTTTGCTGCTCGTAGCCGTTTCGGTCGCCATCTGGTGGTTCACCAATCCCAAGGAACCCCGACAGTAAGCCAAGCCGACAGCTTGCAGGTCATCGGAGCACCGCGTTATAAATGGGCGTTGAAAAGCACTGAGCGCGCATCCCGAAAAGTGTGAAACGGTTTTTGGAATAGATGCGCGTTAAAACAAAGGACTAGAGCGCAGATCTGATTCAATCAGATTGAAACACGCTCTAAAGCATCCGAGACATCGACATGAGCGACATCGTCAATCTGCGGCAGTTCAAGAAAAAGAAAGCGCGTGATGCCAAGGAAAAGCAGGCGGATCAAAACCGCGTACTTTTCGGGCGCACCAAGACTGAAAAAGACTTCGCACGCGAAGAGACCCGCAAGAGCGAGCGCTTTCTGGATATGAACCGCCTGGAGCGTAAAGACGATACGGATGGCGACCGTTGAGCACCGGCGGCCTGCGCAAACATTCCGTTAGCATTCGCGGCCATGCAACCAGCTATACGCTGGAAGACGAGTTCTTCGAAATTCTCAACCAAATCGCCGAAACACGCGGCCAGTCGATTGCAGCACTGGTCGCAGAGGTGGACAGCAAGCGTGAGCGCACCACCAATCTCTCATCGGCGCTGCGGCTTCACGTGTTGAACTGGCTCAAATCACAGATACCACCAGCCTGCTAAAATCAGGGCTGCTGAGCGGGCGCGGTCGGTGTGGGCTCCAGTGTTTTCAGAAATTCATTGAGCGACTGACCACCTTCCGGGCTGGTCAACGGTGCAGTTGCACCATTTGTTGCTCCGCCTTCCGGATTGGCTGGCTGGGGCTGTTGCGACTCCAGCCGCTTCTTCTCCTCGGCTTGTTTTTCCGCCGCGACGCGGGCTGCCGCTTCCGTGCGGCGGCGTGTCTCGTCTTCCTGCTGGGCACGTGCGCGTTCCGCGGCATCGGCTTCCAGAACGCCAAGCTGACGGCGCAGACGCTGCTTTTCCATCAGGCTGGCCTGCATGGCCTCGACACGCTCCTGTTCACGCTCCAGTGCACGCTGGGTCAGGAACTGCACAAGCGGCTGACGGTCAAGCCGCACTTCGGGCCGGTCATAAGCTCCGCCGATGGTGAAAGCCACCTGCGGCGAAAGGCCGGTCTGGGCGCCCTCGTCGCCCTGGAATGTAAACGTTCCGCTGCCGCCAACGCCAAACGTCGACAGATCGAATTGCAGGTCGCTCAACAAAGCCGCATTGCCATCGGACAGATTGGCCGCTGTCATGCGCGCAGTACCGCCCGCCACCGTGAATTCGAAGCGTGCATCGCCCGGCGTAAAGCGTGCATCCGGCGCAACTGCCTTATCCGCAATGGCGGCAAATCGCTTCGCATCCAGTTTCTCGTCGCCGGCAGGCTGATCGCCAATGTCATCAGCGGCTGCGACCATGGCGGGCAGTGCTGCACCGTCCAGACCAGCCACCGCGAATTTCTCGACATCCACAGTCGCCGTTCCCGCCAGCGAACTGACCAGCGCGGCAGCGTTTTCGCCACTGCCATTCAGCGTCACCGCTGCCTTGACGACACCGCCCAAAGGCGCTGAACCATCTTCCAGATGGTAGAAATTGGCGAGATCGGCACCGCTCCATTTGAGATCGGTCGAAAGCAGCGCATTCTTGTCGCTGTTGCGCAGCGACAGATTGCCAGCGAGATAGCCCCCGGCCCAATTTCCGGTCAGCTCCGTCAGGCTCAGACTGTCGATTGTCTTTTGCAGGCGTGTCGAAAATTCTGTCGCCGTACCAAAGCCCTGCATATGCGCCTGAGCAACATTGAGCTTCACGTCAATCAGCAGCGGCAATGATGGACGAACCGCAAAAGCCCCGCGTGGCCATATGGATTTTTCTGTCGGTTTGGCCGGTTCGAATGCATCCTGACCGAGCATGATCGCCGCCAGACTATCGACCTCAAGCGAAGCGAGCTTCGCCTCACCCTTCAGCTGCGGCAGCCCGCTATCGGCAAAATTAGCCTCCAGCCGCGCCGAGACATCTTCGCCGCCTAATTGACCGGCAAGGTTCGGAAAGCGCAGAATGCCCTTGGCAAACTGGAAATCGCTGGAAAGATTGGCAGATAGGCCCGCACCATACCCCGGCAATGCATAGCCTGCCGTCGCGATGAACGGTTGCAGGTCGGCGGATTTGACCTGCGCCTTGCCGCTTGCGGCAATATCGCTGCCGATCAGCGAAATTACCCCGTCAGCCGAAGCTGTACCGTCAGGCGCTGTCAGCTTGAGAAGCGTCCGCATCCCGGCGCTCGGCGCGCCCTGCATGGTCAGATCGGCGGTCAACTCACCGGCAAGCCCCAATGGCAATGACGGCAATCCGATCAAGGCCAGAACGGCCTCTCCCTGATCGGATTCGGCTGTACCGTTGAGCTGCATCTGCAAGGGGTCAGCGTCCGTCTCGCCGCCGCTGGCAGTTCCTGACAGATCGAGCTTCATTCCGCCGGTCTTGCCGGTAACGCTGAACGAAAACTCGCCGCTGCCGGGTGAAGTCTTGCCCTTCGTATCAGCCGGGCGGGCGCTTTTGCCCTTTGCTGCACCATTCTTCGCGGGATTGGCTTGCGTTTCCGGCCTGACTGGCGCGACCGCATTGGCGATCACGTTGATCTCGCTGTCATCAAACAGGCCGGGGAAGTTCGCCGCGCGCGCCGACAGGGCGCGGAACAGCGGCAGCTGCGGATAACGATTGGCCATCAGGGAGATGAAGCGCGACAGATCTCCAGACAGGATCGTCGCGTCCAGCTTTCCCGATGGTGAATTAGCGAATGGCTCATAAGCGCCGGTTGCCGTCAGCGTCGCGTCAGCGACATCATTGATCATCAACCGGTCGAAATCGAAACGTCCGTCATGAAGGCGCATGGCCAGATCGACGCTGGCCGCTTCCATATCCTTGAAACGAACAGGCCCGGCCTTGAAGCTGACATTGAGCGTCTGTGCATCCAGAAGCGCCAGCCCCTCACCGCCGGAGAAGAAGGAAACGAAAGCCTGCAAGGCGTCGCTTTCCACCGCACCGCCTTGAAGATTGACGTCGATAGTCGGCTGCGCCGCGCCATTGACCTGTCGCAGGAGCGACCCTTTGAGCGACGTCTTGCCCAGACCAATTTCAAGATCGTCAATGCGTTGCATGCCGTCGCGCAGATCAACCTTGCCGGAAAAACCCGCCCCGTCGAGCGTGCGGATCGATTCATCCACTGTCTCATTCAACCATGTGGCAAGACCGGACGGCTGGCGGGATGCTACCAGCATCTCGCCCTGGAAACCGAAATCATCGCCAACGGACAGCTTGCCCTTGGCCTCGACTTTGGTGCGCCCGGGCAGATCGGCGGCGAACTGACGAATATTCCAGTCCCCGCCATCGGGTTCGGCATTGATCGTCACCGACCGAATGGTGGTTCCACCCGCAACAACCGCTGGCAGACGGAGGTCGATGCGGCCCGGTATGGTCGGGATCGGCAATTGCTCCAGAACCCGGCGTACAATGGCGATGCGGTCCGTCAGCGGCATGACGGACGTAACCTGCTGGTCTTCCGCCGTCTCGCTTGGCCCCCAGAAAATCTGCTGCCCATCGGCGCTGATTTCAAAGCGCGGTACATTGCCGTAATCGATCAGAGCCTTGCCATTGACGACATAAGGATTGTCGGCTGGCCCCTGCTCCATGCGAAACTCGCTCGCATCGAAGCGATTGGTATCGGCGGTGAACTTTCCGGTCAGGCGCAGACCGCTGAAAAACGGCTTGTCCGCAGATGCGTCTTTCTGGCTTTTGCCATTCTGGGCCACCATATCGGAAGAGCGGAGCGAAAAATCGCCCGCATAATTCAACCGGCCATCCTTCAGGACGATATCGCCATCCGTCTCGAATGCGGCAGGAATGGCTTCCGGCGAAATACGCGCCCGCAAGCGCAGCGAACCGTCGGGCTTGGCCTCACCGCTCGTCAGATCGACCGCCAGCCTGCGGCCTTCAAGGTTGAAACTGCTTTGCGCCTGCCACGGTCCGGCTAGACTGTTGGCCGACAAAACGGCATTCAAGCCGGTCGCCTCGTGAATGCGTCCGCTCGCCACGTCATGCAGCGTGATTGAGCCGTCGTTGATCGAGAGCCGTTCGACCTTGATCTGCGATGGATTGAGCGGCGTGGACGGACGAATGGCCCAATCGACCTTGCCATCCTTGTCCAGCGAGATCGAAACGCGTGGACGCTCGACGCGCATGTCGAAAATAAGCACCTGACCGCGCAGGAAAGGCATCAGCTCCGCATCCATCGAGAACCGGTCGAGCGTCATGACCGGATGTGTTGCATCGGCCCCGACGCGAACATCGGAAAAGGTCACGGATGGGAAAGGCAGCAGTCGCGCATTTACATCGCCCGCCACCTTGACCGGACGTCCCAGAATACGGCTTGCCTCGCGCTCGAAATCGGCCCGATAGCCGCTCCAGTCGACAAAAGGCGGCACCACCAGCGCGGCTGTCAAAAGCAGCACCAGAAGCCCGCCGACAATGACGAATATGCGGCCCAAGAAGCAGCTCCGGTCAGTCAGGTGAATTCGGTTACGCGCAACACAACGGGTGAATCACGCCATATTTACCAACGCAACATAGTGCATCATCGCACAAAGTGCGAAGCGGTTTTCAGGATTGCGCGCCAACAAAAAACAGCATCGGTTCGGCGACAACAAGGCAAGCTGCCGCCCAACGGATCTAAATATGCGCGCTCATTGAATCGCCGTCTGAACCAAGCGGTGCAGACAGCTGATTTGACTCACGAAATCAGGATTTTACCGGGGTTCATGATATTGAGCGGATCGAGCGCTTTTTTGATCATGCGCATATAATCGGTCGCTTCACCAAGCTCCTTGGCCAGATATTTCATCTTGCCCTGGCCGATACCATGTTCGCCTGTGCACGTGCCTTCCATGGCCAGTGCCCGCATCACGAGCCGGTCCATGAAAGCTTCTGCCCGTTCCATTTCTTCCGGGTCTTCCGTATTGAGCAGCAGCTGCAGATGGAAATTGCCATCACCGACATGACCGACGATAGGCGCGATGATCTTGCTCTCTGCGAGGTCGCGTTCCGTCTCGGTGATGCAATCGGCCAGACGTGAAATCGGCACGCAGAGATCAGTCGAGACGCCCTTGGAGCCGGGACGCAACTGGCACGAGGCGAAATAGGCGTCATGGCGCGCGCGCCAAAGACGGTCACGCTCCTCGGCATCCTGCGTCCAGTGGAACGGTCCGCCGTCATGTCCCGCAGCAATTTCGCCGAAAATCTCGGCCTGTTCAGCAACACCGGCATCCGTGCCGTGGAACTCTACGAACAGATAAGGCTGCGCTTCGTAAGGAAGCTTCGAATAACGGATCAGCGCTTCCATCTGGAGCTTGTTGACCAGCTCGATACGCGCCACAGGAACACCCATCTGGATCGTATCGATCACCGCGCGACAGGCCGACTCCACATCCGGGAACGGGCAGATGCCACCGGAAATCGCCTGCGGAATGCCCTGAAGCTTCAAGGTCAGTTCCGTGATGATGCCAAGCGTGCCTTCCGCGCCGATCAGCAGGCGGGTGAGATCGTAACCGGCGGCGGTCTTCTTCACACGCTTGGAGGTTTCGATCAGGCGACCGTCCGGCATGACGGCTTTCAGCGCCAGAACATTCTCGCGCATGGTGCCATAGCGAACCGCATTGGTGCCTGAAGCGCGGGTCGAGGCCATGCCGCCGAGCGTTGCATTTGCACCCGGATCAATGGGGAAGAACAGGCCGGTATCGCGCAGATATTCGTTCAGCTCGCGGCGCGTCACGCCCGGCTCGATAACGCAATCGAGATCTTCGGCATGAACGGCCAGAATGCGGTTCATATGCGTCAGATCGAGCGATACACCGCCTGCCGCCGCATTCACCTGACCTTCGAGCGAAGACCCTGCACCGAAAGCCACCAGCGGCACGCGATGTTCGGCGCAAATGCGCACCACATCCTGCACGTCCTGCGTGTTTTCGGCGAACACCACAATATCCGGCGCTTGCGTCGGCACATAGCTGGTCGTGTGGCCGTGCTGCTCGCGAATGGCCTGACCGGTCTGCGCCCGCTCGCCAAAACGCTGCTTGAGGATACCGACAGCAGCGGCGATACCCTCTTCATTGCGTGGAAGCGCGATCACATGCTCAAGCGACATTGTTCATTCTCCGAATTTCAAAACCTTGGAGCGCGTTTCGATCTGATTGATCCAGATCGGCGCTCTAACCCATATTTTAACGCGCATCTTTTCCGAAAACCGTTTCACAGTTTTCGGGAGGCGCTCTAATTAGCAGGAAGCGCGAGCGCCGCAGGGTCCTGCCCCAGCTGCAAGGCGATTGCACGCACGACGAGATTGTGGTCCTCGCGCTGCGGCAAACCGGAAACGATGGCCGCGCCGATCACACCAGCACCCGCAACGCGGATCGGAAATCCGCCGCCTGCAAGTGCGTAATCATTTACATCCAGCGCCTTGTGCGGCGCAAACATCCGGTCTTCACGATTTTGTTCCAGAACGAGACGATAGGTCGAAGCATGAAAACGGCGCACGACATTGAACTTGCGGCGCAGCCATTCCGTATTATCCGCTGTGGTGCCGACAGTGGCCGCGAAGAACAGGCGACGATCCCACAGAGAAATATCAATGCCGATACCGAGCTTTTCCTTCACGGCAATATCGCGAATTCTCTGGCCCAGCGCAAAGGCCTCGTTCTCGTCGAATGACGAAAAAATCAGTGCATGTTCCTGACGGATGATCTGCTTGATGTCATCGCTTTGCGCCACGTCTATCGCTCCTTGGAAACTCATATGCGTTTCTTGTGCCCCTTCATTCGCATGTTTGCAACAACGGATATCCACCGATGTTCATCGGCAAACTTGATTGATGGTACACAAGGCGCTAGTGGAACCTTATGGCTCAGAACCCCAATATCGATGTGCCTTTGAAGGGCGACCAAATTCCCCCGTTTGTGGAAACAGCCGTGTTCAAGCGCGACGTGTTTTCCGAAACGCGCGCGGGCTATTTTGCGAACGATCCCGACACGCGCATTATCCGCCGTGTGGTGAGTGCCGCGCCCTGGTGGTCGAGCCCGCTGGCGTGGATTCTTGCCCGGCGCGAAATTCGCGGTTTGAAGACCGTGCGCGGCATCGAAGGCGTTCCGCAGCTGATCGCAACTGACCGCGACGGCCTTTATCGTTCATGGACCGAAGGCACGCCGCTGCATCTTGCGCGCCCCTCCGATCCGAAATGGTATCGCACCGCGCACCGGGTTTTGCGCGATATGCGTCGTCTTGGCGTTACGCATAACGATCTTGCCAAGCCACAGAACTGGCTGATGACACCAGAAGGCGAAGCAGCCGTCATCGACTTCCAGCTTGCCAGCGTCCATCGCCGTCGCGGCGCGCTTTATCGTCTGATGGCCTATGAAGACTTCCGCCACCTCATCAAGCAGAAGCGGGCTTTTGCCAAGGATTTGATGACGCCGACGGAAAAGCGCATTCTGGCCCGCCGTTCGCTGCCGTCACGCATCTGGCTGGCCACCGGCAAGAAGGTCTACAACTTCATCACCCGCGGCATTTTCAGCTGGTCGGATGGCGAAGGTACGGGCGACCGCATCGACAATGAAGGTCCGGCAATTCTGGCTGCACTCAAGTCTGATCCGCGCGTCAAGGACGTGGCGCTGGCGCTTTATTCGCTGCCAGCCAAGGGCGTCGGTCTCTATGCTTTTGTTGAAACGCTGGATGCGGACGAGAAAAGCCTGCGGGCACGCCTGAAAAGCCAAAAGCTGGAGCTGATCCAGCCGGTCGCTCATCTGCCGCGCCGTGAAGACGGCACCGTTCGCGATGATATTCTGCGACTGATCGCCATGAACCAGATGACGGAGCTGGACGATCTATTGCAGCGCGAGCCGGAACTGCGCGGCCTTGTGGAAGCGCTGGCCGCCCATCGCCTGAACTTTACGGATCGGCGTGTTACTCAATTAGAGTAGTCAAATAGACAAGCCCGTCCGGGTCTTTGTTTTTTGTGAGCGAATCATTACATTCGGGGTCAGATGTCCGATTTTCCCGACGATATGCCGTTTTTCGGCGATGATGCACCGGCTGGCCGCGCGCCAGCTACCGGCGGTATTGCTGCGCGCGCCATGGCCGCACGCAACCAGCAGCGCGGCGAGCCCGATTACCTGAAAGGGCTGAACCCGGAACAGCGGCAAGCTGTACTGACGACCGAAGGCCCGGTTCTGGTGCTTGCGGGTGCAGGCACTGGCAAGACCCGCGTTCTGACCACCCGCATCGCCCACATCATCACCACCGGCCTTGCCTATCCCAGCCAGATTCTCGCCGTGACCTTTACCAACAAGGCCGCGCGCGAAATGAAAGAGCGTATCGGCCATCTGGTCGGCGGCGCGGTGGAAGGCATGCCATGGCTCGGCACGTTCCACTCCATCGGTGTGAAATTGCTGCGCCGTCATGCAGAACTGGTCAATCTCACATCCGATTTCACCATTCTCGATACCGACGATGTGATCCGGCTGATCAAGCAGCTCATTCAGGCGGAAGGTCTGGATGACAAGCGCTGGCCTGCCCGCACCTTCGCCAATATGATCGATGGCTGGAAGAACAAGGGCTTTGGCCCCTCCGACATTCCGGAAGGAGATGCACGCTCGTTCGGCAATGGCAAGGGCCGCGAATTGTATCAGGCCTATCAGGAACGCCTGCGCACGCTGAACGCCTGCGACTTCGGCGATCTTCTGCTGCACCCGATCCGCATCTTCCGCAACCACCCCGATATCCTGCGCGAATATCATGCCAAGTTCCGCTATATTCTGGTGGACGAGTATCAGGACACCAACACCGCGCAATATCTCTGGCTGCGTCTGCTCGCACAAAGACCGCAAGCCAAAGGCACCGCTCCTGCCCCAATTTCGGCAGACGGCCAGCAGGCACGAACCGGCGCGAGCGAAAACAAAGTGAACCTGTGTTGCGTCGGCGATGACGACCAGTCGATCTACGGCTGGCGCGGAGCGGAAGTGGACAACATCTTGCGCTTCGACAAGGATTTTCCCGGCGCAGTTGTCATCAAACTTGAGCGAAACTATCGCTCGACAGCACATATTCTCGGCACTGCCGCTCATCTGATTGCCCATAATGAGGGCCGTCTCGGCAAGACGCTTTTCACCGAAGCGCCGAATCCCGATGATCCGCGCGTGAAAGTGCATGCGGCCTGGGATTCGGAAGAAGAAGCCCGTGCCGTTGGCGAAGCGATTGAACAGGCGCAGCGTCAGGGCCATCTCTTGAACAACATGGCGATCCTCGTGCGCGCCTCCTTCCAGATGCGCGAATTCGAAGATCGTTTCGTGACGCTTGGTCTCAACTACCGTGTTATCGGCGGCCCGCGCTTCTATGAACGCCTCGAAATCCGCGATGCGCTGGCCTATATGCGCGTTGTCGCGCAGCCTGCCGATGATCTGGCGCTGGAGCGTATTATCAATACGCCGAAGCGCGGTCTCGGCGAAGCTGCCATCCGTCAGGTGCATGATTACGCTCGCGCCCGCGACATTTCGATGTTCTCTGCTGCCTGCGATCTGATCGAAACGGAAGAGCTGAAGCCAAAGCCACGCTCGGCCCTGCGCGAAGTCGTGGAGAACTTCCTCCGCTGGCAGTCGCTGCTCGACAATACGCCGCATACGGAGCTTGCCGAGACAATTCTCGACGAATCCGGCTACACCGCGATGTGGCAGAACGATAAATCGGCGGAAGCGCCGGGACGGCTGGAAAACCTCAAGGAACTGATCCGTTCCATGGAGGATTATGAAAGCCTGCGCGGCTTCCTGGAGCATATCGCTCTGGTGATGGATGCCGAACAGAATGAAGACATGGATGCCGTCAACATCATGACGCTGCATTCGGCCAAGGGTCTGGAATTCGAAACCGTATTCCTGCCCGGCTGGGAAGAAGGTCTGTTCCCCCACCAGCGCGCGCTTGATGAAGGCGGACGCTCCGGGCTGGAGGAAGAACGCCGCCTCGCCTATGTCGGCGTCACTCGCGCCAAGAAGAACCTGCATATCTGGTTCGTGTCCAACCGTCGCATCCACGGCATGTGGCAATCGACCATTCCGTCGCGTTTTCTGGAAGAACTGCCGGAAGCGCATGTCGAAGTCGCCGAGCTGGAAGGCAATTACGGCGGCTATGGCGGGGGTTACGGCCAGTCCCGCTTCGACCGGGCCGATCCTTTCCAGAATAGCTATTCGACGCCAGGCTGGCAGCGCGCGCAGCAGAATCGCTCAGAAGCCACGCGCAACAATTGGGGTTCACGCTCCGGCAGCCGTGTGGAACGCGTTGGCTATGGCGAAACGGATTCCGGCTTCGGTGCCGGGCGCGGCTCGGTCAAGGGCCGCACGATCGAAGGCGAACTGGTCGCGAAGTCGGTTGCCGACAAGCCCTCGGCTTTCAAGGTTGGCGACCGCGTGTTCCACCTGAAATTCGGCAATGGCAAAGTCGCCGCCATCGACGGCAACAAGCTGACCATCGACTTCGACAAAGCAGGACAAAAGCGCGTTCTCGACGGCTTTGTCCAGCCTGCCTGACACGCGACAAAAGCGAGCCGGGTTATTCCGGCTTGCCCTTTTCCCAAGTCACATCACCCCTGAACAGCGGCACGGTCGAGAGCGAAGTCTTGGCCGAGCCGTCCTGCACCTGACTGGCGTGGGCGAGATAGAGCAGCGTATTGTTCTGCTTGTCGTAAATGCGGGTGATGACCAGCTTCTTCCAGATCAGGCTGGTGCGCTCTGAAAAGACCCGTTCACCCTTCTGGCTCAGCTCAATATCGCCGATTGAAACCGGTCCGGTCTGCTCGCAGGAAATGGACGCATTGGAAGGATCTTCAAACCACTTCCCCTTTTGCAACCGGTCGATCATGCTGCGCGAGAAGGATGCAAGATGACAGGTCACACCTTTGACCTTCGGATCGGGCACCGCGTCAATGACGATATCATTGCCGACCCAGTCCACGCCAACCTTGCCAACCTGCTCGGCAGTGGCCGGCAGGACCGAAACGGCAAGAAGAGCGAAAGCGGCGAAAGTCTGCTTCATCATGTTCTCCCTGAAAACCTGTGAGGAGAAGTGGCGCGGCTGGCCTGTCTTTGCAAGAGCTTACTGAAAAACACCCGCCGCCGAACCGCCTATTCCCATTTGACGAGGAAGTCGCCAATCGCCATGGTTTGAATATCGGGCACAGCCTCAAACAGCTTTTCCACCGGCCAGTCCCACCAGTTGAGTTTCAGCAGCCGTTCGATAATGGCGTCATCGAAGCGCTTGCGAATGAGTTTGGCCGGGACGCCGCCAACCACCGTATAGGGCGCGACATCCCTCGTCACGACAGCATTGGCGCCGATCACCGCACCATGGCCAACCGTCACGCCCGGCGTGATGACTGCGCCATGCCCGATCCAGACATCATTGCCGATCACCACCCGCTTTGCCTGACGGCGCGCGCGAAACTCGCCATCAACACCCAGATAACGGAAATATTCGTTGGGACGATAGCTCAGCTTATGCGTGGTCAGCCGTTCCATCGGGTGTTCCAGCGCATTGATCCGCACATTGGCCGCGATGGAGCAGAACTTGCCGATCTCGGCATAAATGCCCTCACCATTTCGCTCGAAATAGGTGAAATCGCCGACCATCACATCGCGCAGGATAACCCGCTCGCCAATATCGGCATAGCGCCCCAGCTTGGAGGATTTGAGCTGCGCCGTCGAATGAATGCGCGGCTCACTATTCTGGAAACGAAGATCGTCGGAATTGGCCATCAAAAGTCTCAAGGTTGCTCAGAGCGCGTTTGTTTTTAAGCACATCTTGTCCGAAAACCGTTTCACGCTTTTCGGGATGTGCTCTAAAGCGACCTAGGCCGCCTGCTGCGAACTCTGTTCGCTCGATAAGTATGCCTTGATAGCATTCGGCAGAACATCGTCAAACTTCGCGATCAATGTCGCATGAATTTGTGCCCTGAACTCTGGCTCAAACCGTTCAAAGCCCTGCACGCAACCAAAGGGGGCCGAACCGTTTCTGATCTTATCCAGCTCATCACCCCAGTGCTTGGCCTGCACAAAATCGAGATAGGCCAGCTCCCGCACGCCATGGACCGGCGTGTGATGCTGCGCGATTTCCAGATGGTTGGCGAGGGAAACCGTGTTGAACTGCTCGATATTGCGATAGCGAAACCCGACCTGACGGTTCAACACATCTGGCTTTGCCGCGAAGAACGAGGCCAGTGTGCTGCGTCTCAGCGGATGCGGATGGTGATGGATGCTTAGAAACCTGTCCTTCACTCCGGCTATGACAGCGCCCTTCCACTGCGCAAGGCGGAATTTTGGGAACGTATATTCGTATCGCGAAATTTTCCCGAGAAAGCGCCGCAGCTTGTATTTCAAACGGGTATTTTCCGGTCGCACCCAGTCACCATGCAGTCTGGGCCGTCCGTTCTCGTAAAAATCGGACACGTCCAACGGAGCATTCAGGAAGAAATCATCGTTGGAATAGATAAAGTGTTCCGACAGGCCGGGTATGCGCCACACTGCCCCCTCGATTGCTCTCGCATTGAAGGATGGCCGCGCCGCTGGCAGGTCTTTGAAAATATCGTCATGCGAGACAATCTGGATGAAGGATGGATCGCACTTGCCCTCCGCGGCGAAAGCATCGAGCAGCCGCGGTTTCTGATTGTCAGTGATGATGAAAATACGCCGTATGAACGGCGCGAACTGAATGACCGATGCAATATTGTAATAAATCTCGCCATTGTCGAAATAGCGCTCACTGGTCACCGCTTCGAAATGGGTCTTTTCGGAATCTGGCGCAAATCGCTGCCGGGAAGACTTATGCGCGGGGTCCTGACCGTCCACCCACGCGATTACATAATCGATTTCCAAAACGATTCTCTTAAAATATTGCAGTTTTATTACGGAAATATAACAATCCCTTGGGTGAATCCAAACGAAATAGCCGACTTTCTCATTCAACTTTGGTTGTCCGGCAAACAAACGAACCGGCAAAAGTTTCAGAAATTATTGAAAATTAGAAAAAGAACCGTAGATTAGGCCCAGTCTGAAGAGCGACCTACAGGTTCGGCGGATTCGCCCCGGTTCGAGATTAAACCAATCTCGAAAATGTTGCTCTTCGTGATCGCGGAATACGGCTATGATGACGGTTCTGCCCGCACCAGGAAAATAGTTTATAAAGCGGCGCGCGAATGCCGTTCGGATATGCAAGGTCGACTGGACATGAAAAAATTCCTGCCCATCTTCATCATTGCCTTCATCGTCGTGATTGTCGGCGCTGCTGGTTTCAACATGTTTCGTGATCGCGAGGCTGCGAAGGAACCCTTCGGCGGACCGCTTAATCTCGTCACGATGGATGGACAGCCTTTCACCGAAAAAGACTTGCGCGCCACACCGGCTGTCGTGTTTTTTGGCTTCACCCATTGCCCTGATGTCTGCCCCACCACGCTTTACGAACTGGACGGCTGGCTGAACCAGCTTGGCAACGACGGACAGGACCTCAAGGCCTATTTCATCACCGTCGATCCGGAACGCGACACGCAGGACATCATGAAGACCTATGTGGGCAATGTCTCGAAGCGTATTGTCGGCATCACCGGCACGCCGGAAAACATCGCCGACATGGTCAAGTCCTACCACATCTATGCCAAGAAGGTTCCGGGTGAAGACGGCGAATACAGCATGGATCACACCGCATCGGTCTTCCTGCTCGACAAGGGCGGGCGGTTCCGCAGCACCATCGCCTATCAGGAAAACCCGGATACCGCGCTGCAAAAGCTGAAGAACCTCGCCAAGGGCGCTTCTGCCGGCTAATCCTGAACCGATATCTGCTTTCTATGGCAACCGCCCTTTGGCGGGCATGTAAATCCCAAAGATTCGGAGCGCCATTTATGTGTTCGGATGGACGCGCGGCGCTCCGACAGCTAAACAGAAGCTCTTGAACTTTTAGAGAGCTTTTTACCTCATGGCCCAATCACGACTTTTCTTTTCGGCGAACAAGGCGGAAGCCGAGCGCGTTTATAATATTCTCGAACAGGCTTTCGAGGATGACGGCTTTCCAATCGCCATCACCGAAATCGATGAAGACCGGCAGATTTTCGAAGTCTCGGTCTATGTCGAAGACGGTGCTGAAGAGGTCGCGACCCGTGTGGACGAGCTGGTTGGCGCCGACAAATTCGAAACCGAGGAACTGCCGGATATCGATTGGGTCACCCATTCGCTCGAGGGCCTGAAACCGGTTCGCGCCGGACGTTTCTTCGTCCATGGCTCGCATGACCGCGACAAGATCGAGCCGAACGACATTCCGATTGAAATCGATGCAGGTCTGGCCTTCGGCACAGGCCATCACGGCACGACGGCAGGCTGCCTCGAACTGATCGAGGAGGTCGTTGAGACCGAACATCCGACCAATGCGCTTGATCTTGGAACCGGCAGCGCCGTGCTGGCCATCGCCATCGCAAAGCTCGCGCCGATCCCGGTTCTCGCCACCGACATCGACCCCATCGCGGTTACCGTAGCGGCAGAAAACGCCGCCAAGAATGGCGTTGCCGAGCACGTCATTACGGCGACGGCGGAAGGTTTCGACCATTCGATCTTCCGGTCCTATACGCCTTTCGATCTGATCGTGGCGAATATCCTTGCCAATCCGCTGATTGAACTTGCGCCTTCGTTGAAGCAGCATCTGGCCACAAGCGGCTCGATTGTTCTTTCCGGCATTCTGGAAAGCCAGCACGATGCGGTGCTCGCCGCTTATCAGGCACAGGGCCTGACGCATCAAAAGACGCTTCATCGCGAAGGCTGGGTGGCGATCCATCTGAAGTGATGTGATTCCGGAACCAGAACCCAGAAACGGTTATCTTTCATCTGTTGTGAGTTAGACCCATGGCTTTTCAGACCTTTGACGTCACCACCAACCCGGCCAATGGCGCGCCTCGCGTGGCGAAGCTGCGTGAGAAGATGGCAGCGCTCAGCCTTGATGGTTTTCTGGTGCCCCGCGCCGACGAGCATCAGGGCGAATATGTGCCGCCCCATGCGCAGCGCCTTGCATGGCTGACCGGCTTCACCGGTTCGGCAGGTGCAGCCCTCATCCTGAAGAAGTCTGCCTATGTCTTCATCGACGGACGTTACGAATTGCAGGTTCGCGCTCAGACCGACCCGAAGATTTTCTCTTACGAAAGTCTTGTCAGCACGCCGCCTGCTGCATGGCTGGCCGAGAATGGCAAGGGCCTGACCATCGGCTTCGATCCATGGCTGCACACCATTTCCGAAGCCCATGCGCTTCGCGAAGCACTGGAAAAGCAGGGCGGAAAGCTGGTTCCGGTCGAGACCAATCTGGTCGATGCGGTGTGGGATGATCAGCCAGCGGCACCGACCGCCGCCGTGACCATCCAGCCCGCCCGTTTTGCCGGTCATGAGGCCAAGGACAAGATCAAGGAAATGCAGAAGGCCGTTGCGGCAAGCGGTGCTACGGCCACTGTGCTGACCGATCCGTCATCCGTCGCATGGGTGTTCAACATTCGCGGCAAGGATGTTTCCAACACGCCCCTGCCCTTGAGCTTCGCCATCATTCCGGCCAAGGGCGAGCCGGAAATCTTCATCGACGAAGCCAAGCTCGCTATCGAGCCCCGCGCCTATCTCACCCAGCTTGCCAAGCTTTCGACCCCCAGCAATCTGGAAGGCCATCTCAGCGCGCGGGCCGCAAAGGGTGAAGCCATTTTGCTCGATCCTGCGCTTGCGGCCGAAAAGCTACGCCTGATCGTCACCGGTGCAGGCGGCTCCGTGATTGACGGCAAGGACCCTGCCCGCATTCCACGTGCGGTGAAGAACAAGGCCGAGCTTGACGGTTCGCGTGCCGCGCATGAACGCGACGGCGTGGCCATGGTCAATTTCCTGTCCTGGGTTGATGGGCAAAAGCCCGGTACCGTGGATGAAATCGGCGCAGCCCAAAAGCTGGAGGAATCTCGCGCCAATGCCGGACGCGATTTCCAGATGCCGCTGGAAGACGTGTCCTTCGACACGATTTCGGGTGCCGGTCCGAATGGCGCAGTCATCCATTACCGCGTCAACACCGACACCAACCGCACGCTACAGGATGGCGAGCTTTATCTGGTCGATTCCGGCGCACAATATCGCGACGGCACCACCGATATTACCCGCACGGTTCCGGTGGGCAAGATTGCGCCTGAAACCATCAAGGCCTTCACGCTCGTTCTGAAAGGCGTGATCGGCATCAGCACGGCGCGCTTCCCGGCTGGTACGCGTGGGCAGGATATCGATGTGCTCGCGCGTATCGCGCTTTGGAAAAACGGCTTCGATTATGCCCATGGCACCGGCCATGGCGTCGGCGCTTATCTCTCAGTGCATGAAGGACCGCAGCGGATTGCCAAGACGGGTTCGCAAGAGCTGCTGCCGGGCATGATCCTGTCCAACGAACCGGGCTATTACAAGCCAGGCTCGTTTGGCATCCGCATCGAAAATCTGATCATCGTCACCGAACCGGAAGTGCCGGAAGGTGGTGACATTCCGATGATGGGCTTCGAAACGCTAACCTTCTGCCCGATCGACCGTCGTCTGATCGATAAGTCGCTGCTGACGCAGGAAGAGCTGGACTGGCTCAACAATTACCACGCCAGCGTGCGTGCAAAGCTGTCCGGCCATCTGAAGGATGCCGAACGCAAGTGGCTCGAAACGGCAACCGCGCCGCTATAAGTTCAAATTGGAAAGAAATGGCGCAGCGCGATCAACAGCGCTGCGCCTGCAAAAAACATCGTTAGCATGCTGACCCGCAGGGACAGGATGACACAAACGACGAGCACGAGCAGCTCCCGCCAGCCATGATCCGATGCAGGTGCGGCGACAATCGCCGTCAGCACCGCCGCAGGCACGGCATTCAGCGCCGCCTCTACACGAAAATGCAGACGCTCAAAGCGCGACAGTACCAGATGCCCGCCAATACGGGTCAGATAGGTGAAGAACGCGGCGACAATGATGATCCAGGTCGTGGTGTCCATGGGCGTCACGCCTTCACATTCTGTGGCTTGGCAAGAATGGCTGCCAGCACTACGCCACCAGCTGCCCCCAGCGTCACATGCCAGGGCGAACCAACAAATTTATAGGCGGCAATGGCCGAGATCGCGCTGACGACAACCACCGGCCACCAGTGCTTGCGATGACGAAAACTCATCACCATGCCGAGGAAGTAAATCGGCAGCAGGAAATCGACACCAATCGCATAAGGATTGGAAATCAGGTCGCCAAACATGGCGCCAACCCAGGTTTCCAGTATCCAGCAGACATAGGTCATCAGCCCCAGCCCCATATACCAGGAGAAGGTGATCTTCTTGCCTGCCTCGCTGCGAATCTCGACCTCCGCATATTGCGGATCAACCAGCACGAAAAAGGCGACTGCCTTCTGCAAGAATGAGAAGTGACGGATGCGCCGCCCCACCGTCGCCGAATAGAGCACATTGCGGAAATTGACCGCAAAGATGGAGAGAACGATCATCCAGGGAGCAATATTCTGCCCGAACATATCAAGGCCAACCATCTGGCTGGCACCGGCATAGAGCGTTGCGCTCATGAATACCGCTTCACCGACCGAAAGGCCGTGATCGAGAGCAACAGCGCCGAACAGCACCCCGAAAGGTGTGCCCGCCAGCACGATGGGCACGCCGCGTTTCGCGCCGTGCAGAAACTCACTGCTCGCAGAGGCCTTAGCCGGCCTGAAACCCTGGTCCACGGAATCCCCTCCTCCAGACGAGGAGTCATTAGGCAATTCCATGACGCGTTGGAATAGGTGTCCGGCAAAAATCATACAAATAGAGACGCTGCGGTCAGTTTATCTGACGCACGCAACATTTAGGCATCACTCATGCAGATAATTGATACGGCGATCAATCCGGTTGATCTGGAGGCAGCGTACCTTCAATCTTTCTGATCCAGTCGACCAGAGGGCGCGAGCGCTCGACAAAATCGACCAGACGGTCCGCAAGCGCTGCCTGCGTGATGCTCTCCGGATCGATTTCCATCCGCACCGCGAAATGACGATTGCGAATGGCTTCGACAAGATCCGGTTCGGTCACGTTTTCAAAGCCGCGCGGCGTGCGCTTCAGCCGGTCACTATCGCTGATCTGCAAACCATTCTTCTTCAGCTTTGCCACCACGGCGCGATACTCATCCGGCTTCTCCACAATCGCTTTGCGGATGGCCAGCAGGAGCTTCGGTTTCGGTCCCCACCAGGCAACCCCGGCATAGCAATCGCGTACACCCGGCAGCCCGATGCAGACATAAAAACAGCCGCTTTCGTCCCATTTCGTACCCGAGCGTGAAAGCAACGCCGACAGGTGCCGGTTATACGGCGCCTTGTCTTTCGAGAAGCGTGTATCGCGCTTGATACGAAACTGCGACTTCACGCGGTCGCCCTTGAAGCCCAGCCCCGCCTGTTCGAAGCGCGCGCTCAGTTCTTCAATCAGATCGCCAAGCGGCTCTTTCAGGTGCTCTTCAAACAGATCCTTGTTTTCCACAAACCATTCCCGGTTCTGGTGGAAATCGAGCGCCTTCAGAAAAGGAATAGCCTTGTCACCAAAACCCTTGAATGGCGCCATTCGATCATTCCTCCCCGACGAGCGTGAACCATGCGTCTTCATCAATGACTTCAATGCCAAGCTCGGCGGCTTTTGCGAGCTTCGAGCCTGCACCCGGGCCAGCCACTACCAGATCGGTTTTCTTGGAGACGGAACCCGCCGTCTTCGCACCATAGCGCTCCGCCATGGCCTTGGCCTCATCGCGTGACATGCGTTCGAGACTGCCGGTAAACACCACCGTCTTGCCTTCCACCGGCGAGCCGGTGGCGACACGGGCCGCTTCGTCCAGTGGGGTCACTTCCGCCAGAAGCGCGGCCAACACGTCGCGGTTATGCGGCTCGCCGTAGAAATCAACCACCGCTTCGGCAACGATAGAGCCGATGCCTTCAACGGCAAGCATATCCTGCCAGGCTTCATTGCCCTTGTCGGCACGATCCCCGCCTTTTGGTGGCACGGCTTCCAGCGCCGCCTTTTCGAAAGCGGCATAGGACAGATAAGCCCGCGCAAAACGCTTGGCGTTGACTTCGCCGACATGACGGATACCAAGGCCAAACAGGAAACGGCTTAGTGCAATTTCGCGCCGGTCATTGATCGCGTCATAGAGCTTTTTGACCGACGTCGCGCCAAAACCATCAATGTTTTCGAGCTTTTTCAGGGGCGATGCGGCCTGTCGCTTTTGCAGCGTGAAAATATCGGCAGGCGATTTGATTTGCAGACTTTCATCGTCGGCATGGAAGAAGAATTCGACCTGCTTCTCGCCCAGACCTTCAATGTCGAAAGCGTTGCGCGACACAAAATGGCGAATACGCTCGACAGCCTGCGCAGCGCATGTCAGCCCGCCCGTGCAACGATAGACGGCTTCGCCCTCCTCGCGCACTGCATGGCTGCCGCAAACCGGGCATTGATGCGGGAAAGGAAACGGCACCGCATCCGCCGGGCGCTTTTCCAGCACCACATCGACGATCTGCGGAATGACATCGCCAGCGCGCTGCACAATCACTGTATCGCCAATGCGAATGTCGCGCCCTTCGCGGATAGGCTCGCCCTTCTGGCCGATGCCCTTGATATAATCCTCATTATGCAGCGTGGCATTGGTCACCACCACGCCGCCGACGGTGATCGGCTCCAGACGCGCCACGGGCGTCATTGCGCCAGTGCGTCCGACCTGAATATCGATGCCGCGCAGAATAGTGGTTGCCTGTTCCGCCGGGAACTTGTGCGCAATCGCCCAGCGCGGGCTGCGCGAGCGGAAACCGAGCCGTGTCTGAAGATCGAGCCGATCAACCTTATAGACCACGCCGTCGATGTCGTAATCGAGATTGGGACGCTCCAGACCGATGGCCCGGTAATGAGCGATCAGTTCATCAACGCTCGAAAGGCGCTTCATCAGCGGATTGACGGGGAAACCCCAGGCGCGGAACGCCTCGACCATGCCAAGCTGGGTGTCGGCAGGCATATCCGACATTTCGCCCCAGGCATAAGCGAAGAAACGAAGCTTGCGGCTTGCCGTCACCTTGGCGTCAAGCTGGCGCAGCGAACCAGCCGCCGTGTTGCGCGGGTTCACATAGGTCTGCTTGCCATCCGCTTCCATCTGGGCATTGAGCGCCAGAAAGTCGCTCTTGGCCATATAGACCTCGCCGCGCACCTCGACCACCGATGGCGCGCCAGCCGGGAGCCTATGCGGAATCTCGCCGATGGTGCGGATATTGGCGGTTACATTTTCGCCTGTCGTGCCGTCACCACGCGTTGCACCGCTGACCAGCACACCATTTTCATAGCGGATCGACATGGACAGACCGTCGATTTTCGGCTCGGCGGTAAAGGCAATGGAATTGTCCGGCAATTGCCCCAGAAAGCGATAGACGCTGCCGACGAAATCGCGCACGTCCTCATCGGAAAAGGCATTGTCCAGCGACAGCATGGGCCGCGCATGAACGATAGGCGCAAAAGTCGCCAGCAGGGGTGCTGCGCCCACGCGGCGCGAAGGACTGTCATCGCGCACAAGTTTCGGGAAACGCGCCTCTATGGCCTCGTTGCGCCGCTTGAGGGCATCATAATCCGCATCCGAAATCTCCGGCCTGTCATTGGCATGGTAAAGCTCATCGTGATGAGCAATCTCACGCGCCAGTCGCTCCAGTTCGGCAGCGGCTTCAAGGTCGGTCAGTTTTTCAACGAGAATTTCGGACATATGCGACAAGCATCCTGGCTATCTGAATCGAGCAGAAACATATCCAAGAAATGTCATTTAGCCTACAGCCGCCTGACTTTACGAACAGAGGATACTGTCAGATAGCTGTCAGGAGGCCAGAGCGCTGTTTTCCGCCAGCAAACGTTCTGCTGCCGCGCGCGCTTCGTCGGTAATGCTGGCACCGGCGAGCATACGGGCGATTTCTTCCTGCCGCTCATCCACGCCGATAGACCGGATCGATGTCGACATGCGGTCTTCGTTGGTCGCAGACTTTGCGATGAGGAAGTGCGTCGATGCACGGGCCGCCACCTGCGGCGCATGGGTTACGGACAGCACCTGCACTCGCGACGACAGCCGCGCCAGACGCTGGCCGATGGCATCCGCCACGGCACCGCCCACACCCGTATCGATTTCGTCGAAAACCAGCGTCGGCGCAGAACCACGATCCGCCAGCGCCACTTTGAGCGCCAGAAGAAAACGCGACAGCTCGCCACCGGAAGCAACCTTCATCATCGGACCGGCGCGCGTGCCCGGATTGGTGCGGACCCAATATTCCACCGTGTCGATGCCTTCGGCAGCACGCGCCTGCGGGTCCGTGATCATCTCGACGAGGAATTCGGCACGTTCCAGCTTGAGCGCCGGAAGTTCCGCCATAACGGCCGCTTTCAGATGCTCGGCCGTATCCTTGCGTCGGGCGGAAAGCCCCGCCGCCGCCGCGTCATAGGCGGCGCGTGTCTCGGTTGCCTGCGCTTCAAGCTGCACCAGCTTTTCCGCACCTGCATCCAGCTCTGCAAGATCGGCATCCATCTTGTCGCGCAGAGCAGGCAAGCCTTCCACCGCGACCGAATATTTGCGCGCAGCCGCACGCAGCGCGAACAGGCGTTCTTCCACCTGCTCCAGCACACGCGGATCGAAATCGATCTCCCGCATAGCGTGGTCGATGCCATCCTGCGCAATAGCCAGACTGTTCAGTGCTTCATCGATGGCTTTGCAGACTGGCTCAAGCAGATGCGGCGCTTCCGGAATTTTACGTTCCAGACGGCGCACCAGACTTGCCAGCGTCGGCACCGGCGAACCATTGCCCGACAGAAGTTCGCCCGCTTCATTCACATCACCGGCAATCTTTTCGGATTTCATCATCACCGCACGGCGTTCGGCGAGTTCATCTTCCTCGCCGGGCTGCGGATCGAGCTTGGTCAGTTCTTCAACGGAAGAGCGCAGATAATCGCCCTCGCGCTCAGCCGCTTCAACGCGAGCACGGTGACGCGACAATGCGGTTTCAGCATCGCGCCACGCCTTGTGCCGTTCGCGCACCACGATCGTCTCGGCGTCGAGACCACCGAAAGCATCCAGCAATGTGCGGTGAAGGTCGGTATCGATCAGCGCACGATCATCGTGCTGGCCGTGAATTTCCACCAGCCTGCGGCCCAGATCGCGCAACAGTGCAACGCTTGCCGCCTGATCGTTGATGAAAACGCGCGTGCGCCCATCGCCCATCTGGAGACGACGCAGGATAACGTCGCCGTCATCATCAAAACCATTTTCGCGAAGGAAAAGTCGGGCCGGATGACCACCCGGCACATCGAATACCGCCGTCACCTGCCCCTGGTCCGCACCATGGCGAACCAGCGAAGCGTCACCGCGCGCACCCAGCGCCAGCGACAGCGAATCAAGCAGAATGGATTTACCGGCACCGGTCTCGCCCGTCAGCACGGACAAGCCGGTCTTGAACTCGATGTCGAGCCTTTCAATCAGGACAATATCGCGGATCGAGAGGTGCGACAGCATGTCGGGCTCAACTGTTTATGAACCGCCGCCCGTGATGAGCGACGAAGCCTTGGCCAGCCATGAACCGCCGTTTTCGCGTGGCTCAAGACCACCGCTCTGCAGCAGCTTGTAGCTGTCCTTGTACCACTGGCTATCCGGGAAGTTCTTGCCGAGAACCGAAGCGGCCATCTGGGCTTCCGAGGTCAGGCCAAGCGCATAATAGGCTTCGACCAGACGCGCCAGAGCTTCTTCGACCTGACGGGTGTTGGAATATTCCTCGACCACGCCGCGGAAGCGCTTGATGGCGGCCAGATATTCCTTGCGTTCCAGATAGTAACGACCGACCTGCATTTCCTTGCCGGCGAGCTGGTCGCGGGCGAAGCGGATCTTGGCTTTCGCGTCGTCGGTATATTCCGAATCCGGGAAGCGATCGACCACTTCCTGCATCGCGGCGATGGCGCGGCGGCTGGCAGCCTGATCACGCGTCACGTCCGGAATCTGACGGAAATAGGAAAGACCGATGATGTAATAGGCGTAAGCCGATTCGGGCGACGTCGGGTAAAGCGTGTTGTAACGCTTCGCCATGCTGATCGCTTCTTCGTAGTTACCCTTGCGGTAATTGGTGAAGGCAGCCATCACAAGCGCCTTGCGAGCCCATTCCGTATAGGGATGCTGACGGTCGATGGCAGCGAATTTCTTGGAGGCTTCGTCGAGACGACCCGCATCCAGATTGGCCAGACCTTCATTGTAGAGCTTGTCGGCAGGATCGATCGTCTCAACATACTTGGTGAGATCGATATCGTCGTTCTTGCTGGCACAACCGGCGAGCGGGATAAGAACGGCGATAGCGCCAGTCAACAGCGCGGTTTTCGTCACACCCGTGAATTTGAAACTCGTCATGCGGTCTCCGGCCTTCTGGCAGCGTCATTCCTGTTTGAAGCAACGTGCGCGCTTGTAGCATTGCAACCGTGCTTCATCCATCCAAATCATTCAACTTTGGCAAAGATTAAACAGTGCCAAGGCTGTTTTGGCCGTCCATAAACCACATGCAGGCGCAATCGTCTAGCTCTTCAATCGCCAGATTTTGGCCGAAACACTGTCCGGACGGCTCCGTCGCAACGTGTGAACCGAGAAGATTGGTCCCCTCATCGGCCCGCCGCAAAACGACAACCGACTCGCATCGTGATGGTGAACCGGCGAACACGGCTCAATTAAGGCCGTGCTCCGGGATCATCCAAATTATTGTGGACTAAGTGGCGAAGGCTTAAAGAGCCCAGGGTGCAGCAATATTCGGCTTCACCGCAACAAAATCCGAGCTCTTGGCATTGCGGCGCACGCCGGATGCCTCAACGATATCGAAAGCGCTCTTGTCGGCAAGAAGCGCCTTGACCGTTTCTGCATTCAGGCGGTGACCGCTACGATAGGAGCGGAAGCAGCCGATGAACGGCAGACCGGCAAGCGCCAGATCACCCACGGCATCCAGCGTCTTGTGACGCACGAACTCGTCCTTGAAGCGCAGACCACCCGGATTGATGACCGAATTGTCGTCGCCGATAACCAGCGAATTGTCGAGCGACGAACCCAGCGCATGACCGGAGGCCCAAAGACGCTCCACGTCCTTCATGAAGCCAAAGGTGCGAGCCGTGGAAATTTCCTTGCGGAAAACCGCCTCGTCCATGTCGTTCGCAAATTTCTGGCGCCCGATCAGCGGGCATTCGAAATCGATTTCGACTTCAAAACGCGTGCCAGAAAACGGGCGGAATTCGCCCCAGGAACCGCCAGCTTCCACACGAACCGTCTTGAGAATACGGATGAAACGACGCTTGGCTTGCTGCGTAACAATGCCTGCCTCGTCAAGCGCTTCAATGAAGCGCGCCGAGGTGCCATCGAGAATAGGCACTTCCGGGCCATCAACCTCGACGATCAGATTGTCGATGCCGAGTGCAGCCACAGCGGCCATCAGATGCTCGACCGTATCGATCTTCGCTTCTTTCGGTCCAAGCGACGTGCACAGGTCCGTCGCGCCAATTTCCGAAACATGCGCGCGGATCTCGCGTGCACTGCCCTTCAGGTCCGAGCGCTGAAAGACGATGCCCGTATCCGCATCAGCAGGAATAAATGTGGCCGATGCCGGAGCACCGCCGTGTACGCCTACACCGGAGAGGGTCACCGCACGACCAATTGTCTTCTGATAAGCGCTCAAGGCTGTTCCAATCTATTCATAATCCAGAATATACGCGTAAGGCGTAAACAGGCCGCACTTGCTCGCTGGCGTACCCTGCTCCCGCAATCGCACAATCTAATTCGCAAACGCGATTAATCCGTTAGATATGGCAAAATTAGCGGCAGGGAAGACAAAAAGAATCACAACCCCGTGTGAGCCCCGATACAACCGACCACGCTTAAAATAGTGAGCCGGCTCGCCGTGACAAAATCACGCTTTCTTACGCTCTATTACCATAAACCGCGTTTTATTCCAGTATTTGCCCTCAAAAGCAAAAAGCCCGCCTGTTTCAGGCGGGCTTTTTGGGATTTTACATCAGCGTTCGATCAGTTCGACTGGCGGCGCAGGAAGGCCGGAATTTCGAGCTGGTCGTCTTCAGAAGCTGCACGCGGCTGCGGGCGGCCCTGATCGTCAAGCTGGCCACGGCGCGGCGCGTAGATCGAGCCATCCTGCTGCATCGGGCGGCGTTCGGCCGGACGCATGCCAGGTTCACGATGCTGAGCGGGCTCCAGACGCGCTGCAGGCTGCTCTTCTTCACGGCGCGACAGACCATGGGTCAGACGCTTGAGAAGGCTCATCGGGCCACGTGGCTCTTCCTGGGCAGGCTGTGGCTGCTGCGGAGCGCGACGGGCAGCGATTTCAGCCTGTGCAACCGGCGGGAAGTCCGAAACAGCTGGCATACGTGGAGCCGGGCGTGGTGCCGGTTCTGCATGCATCTGCTGCGGCTGCTGGTAAGCCTGTGGCTGAGTGGCCTGAGCCTGAGGCATCGGTGCGCGAGCGACCGGTGCACGTTCGAAAGCTTCCGGTGCAGGAGCCTGGAAAATGCGGCTCTGCGGACGGAAATCAGGCTCTGCGGAAGCAGCAGGTGCGACTGGCGCAGCTGCAATCGGCATATCGACTTCGGCAGACTGGATTGCCTGAGCAATCGGGTCAACCTGACGCGGCTGCTCAACGACCGGAGGACGCAGAGCGCCGTGCGGTGCCATAGGCTTGGCCTGCGAGGTCGGCTGCTTTACTGGCTGGCGAAATTCCAGCGGCGCAGGCGCCGCATCTCCGATCTGCTTGTCGATGCCGGTAGCAACCACGGATACGCGAATGACGCCTTCGAGACCTTCGTCGAAGGTTGCGCCGAGGATGATGTTTGCTTCCGGATCGACTTCTTCACGGATACGCGTTGCAGCTTCGTCGACTTCGAACAGGGTCATGTCGCGACCACCGGTGATCGAGATCAGCAGGCCCTTTGCGCCGCGCATCGAGGTTTCGTCGAGCAGCGGATTGGCAATCGCAGCTTCGGCAGCAGCCATTGCACGGCCTTCGCCGGAAGCTTCGCCGGTGCCCATCATCGCCTTGCCCATTTCGCGCATGACCGAGCGAACGTCAGCAAAGTCGAGGTTGATGAGGCCTTCCTTGACCATCAGGTCGGTGATGCAGGCAACACCCGAATAGAGCACCTGATCAGCCATCGCGAAAGCGTCGGCGAAGGTGGTCTTGTCGTTGGCGATGCGGAAGAGGTTCTGGTTCGGAATGACGATAAGCGTATCGACGTTCTTCTGCAGTTCTTCGATGCCGAGGTCCGCCGTCTTCATGCGACGCGCGCCTTCGAAATGGAAAGGCTTGGTCACAACGCCGACGGTCAGGATACCGCGTTCACGTGCTGCGCGGGCTACGACCGGAGCTGCACCGGTGCCGGTGCCGCCGCCCATACCTGCGGTGACGAAGCACATATGCGTGCCATTGAGGTGATCGACGATTTCGTCGATGCACTCTTCAGCAGCGGCACGACCGACTTCGGGCTGGGAACCTGCGCCCAGACCTTCCGTCACGGCAGCGCCAAGCTGGATGATCCGGTCGGACTTCGACATGGTCAAAGCCTGCGCGTCGGTGTTGGCCACAACGAAATCCACGCCGCGCAGACCGGCATTGATCATGTTGTTGACTGCATTGCCGCCGCCACCGCCGACACCGAATACGGTGATGCGGGGCTTCAGCTCGGTGATGTCCGGCTTTTGCAGATTGATAGTCATTGGTCCTTGTTCCTCTTAAAGCCCGTCACCGCTTTTCGCCGCTGCGGTGCTGATTGGTTGTTACCCAGATGGTCACGTCCCGGAAAATTCGACTGTTCACTCAAAGATCGGTTACTCAGAAACTCTCCCTCAGCCATTGGCTGACACGTTGAATGCGCCCACCCGTACCGGTCATGAGACCGGAGGAAGCTGCTTTTACCGACCGTTCTTCTATCCCGGCCACCTGCGGGTAGATCAGAAGTCCGACGGTCGCGGCAAAAGCTGCCCCCTTAGCCGCCTCAGGCAATCCCGCTATTCCTAGAGGACGCCCGATTCGTACATTTCTTGCAAGGATTCGTCTGGCTGCTTCGGGCATTCCCGGCAATTGGCTTGCGCCACCGGTCAAAACCACACGCTTGCCGACAATGTGTCCGAGGCCTGACTGGTTCAGCCTGTCGCGAACCAGTTCCAGCGTTTCTTCCACTCTTGCACGGATAATCCGCGTCAAAACCGACCGCGGATACTGATTGGGTACATCACGCTCGTCATCGCCAATCGGCGAGACGGAGATGAGATCGCGGTCATCGGCAGCGCTGGACAGCGCCGAGCCGTACATGACCTTCAGGCGTTCGGCGTCTTCCATACGAGTGGAGAAACCGCGCGCCACGTCCATCGTGACGTGATTGCCGCCGATGGCAACCGCATCGGCGTGAATGAATTTGCCTTCGGAGAAGACGGATATCGTCGTCGTGCCGCCGCCCATATCGATGCAGGCTGCGCCCATTTCGGCTTCATCGCCGACCAGAGCCGACAGGCCGCTTGCATAAGGCGTTGCGACGATGGCTTCGACCGACAGATGGCAGCGATTGATGCAAAGCTCGAGATTGCGCAGCGGAGCCGCGTCAGCCGTCAGCACGTGCATATCGACGCCCAGGCTGTCGCCCAGCATGCCCTGCGGGTCGCGCACGCCACGCTCGCCATCGAGCGTATAGCCGATGGGCAGCGAGTGAACGAGGTGACGTTCTGCGGCCAGAGCCTGCTTCGCACCAGCTGCGAGAACACGGCGAATATCGGTCTGCTCGACCTCATGACCGCCGAGATTGACGCTCGCGGTGAAGCTTTCGCTCTTGAGGCGACCAGCCGAAATATTCACGATCAGGCTGTCGACCGTCAGACCGGCCATGCGTTCTGCGGCATCCACTGCGAGACGGATGGACTGTTCGGCGGCATCGAGATCGATGATCACGCCGGACTTTACGCCACGCGAACGCTGATGGCCGATGCCGAGCACTTCCATGCGGTGCGTGCGGCCTGGCAGAAGCGCGCCGCCTTCATGCGGACGCAGCCTTGCGATGACGCAGGACACCTTGCTTGAGCCAACATCCAGAACCGTGAGCAGGCGCACCTTGCGCCCTGCAGTTCCGCCTTGAGATGATCCCTTACCGCCCAGAATACTCATACGCGCTTCCCCGTGCGGGCCAATTCTTTCTTACGCTCCGCCAGGAACTTCTGGCGCTGTTCCATACCGCTTGCCGTCAGCTGAACGGTGATGCGATCATCCAGGCGGAGATCGACCGCCATGATATCGCGAGTCAGAAGATGCTTTTCTTCATCGAGCTTCTGGATCTGCGCCAAAGCCTTCAACGGGTCTTCCGCCGGGAGCATCACGCGCACGCCGTTGTCCAGCAGCAGGTCCCAGCGACGGTCCGCAACGCGGATATAGGCGCGAACCTTGCCAGCCAGCGCCGGATAGTTTGCGACCTCGTCGACAAAGCCCTTGACGACCTTCTGGGCGCCGTCACCGACGACGAGCGGCAGTGTGTTGTAACGACCGGCGCGGAAAGGCACGATGGTGTCGCCTTCGGCATCGATCAGCGACAGTTCCTTGTCGTTCTGCCAGATGGCGAAAGCCTGACGCTCGTGCAGCGCAACCTGAACCGTGCCCGGATAAACCTTGCGCACTTCCGCACTTTCAACCCACGGCAACTGCGCGATGGAGGCGCGCGCTTCTTCAGCGCTCAAGCCCACCAGCGACGTCTCGCCATCAAGGTTAAGCTGACCCAGAATATCGATATCGGAGGTCTCGTGATTGCCGACAACCTTAACATCCTCGATAGCGAAACCGAGCGTCGAGGCCGTGGCCTTCACCACCTCCTGAGAATGATTGCCGATGACCATGCCATAAAGGCCGGTAGCGCCGAGGAAGCCCAGCATGCCGATCGTGCCAGCATGGCGCGGAATGCTGACATTGCCCTGAAACAGACGGGCGGCGAAGCGAAACGGCTTGCGCAGAAAGCGTGGCAGGACGAATGCGACATTCATCGCCGATGCGTCTCGCATCGCGCCCGAGCGCCTATATCCATCATTTTTGCCGTTCAACGCAAACAAGACGCGTCCTCCACCATCCAACTCAACAATTCACCGAAAGAGATACCAGCCGCTTTGGCGATATCAGGCACGAGCGATGTGGGGGTCATTCCCGGTTGGGTGTTAACTTCCAACCAGATAACTTCGCCTTCTTCTGAAAAACGATCATCGAAACGGAAGTCCGACCGGCTTACGCCCCGACACCCGATTGCCCGATGCGCCGTAAGGGCCATTGTTTGTATTTTTTGGTAAATATTTGGTAAAATTTTTGCCGGACACACGTGAGTTGATGCGCCTGCAACATATTTTGAATCATAATCGTAGAACTGATGACCGACCGGAACGATCTCGCAGACGTCCATGGCACGATCACCCATCACGGCGCAGGTCAGTTCACGCCCGGCGATGTAGCTTTCGACCAGAACTTCGTCGCCATATTTCCAGTCGGCAGAGCCGATGATTTGCGGCGGATGGGTCTGGTCTTCCTTGACGATCACGACGCCAAAGCTGGAGCCTTCACGCACCGGCTTGACGACATAAGGCGGCTCCATCGGATGCTCGGAACCGATGTCGAAACGGTTCATCAGACGCGACGGCGCAACAGCCACACCAGCGGCCGCAGCAACCTTCTTGGCGCGATCCTTATCCATGGCGAGCGCCGAAGCGAGAACGCCGGAATGCGTGTAGGGAATCTGGAGATATTCGAGGATGCCCTGAATGGCACCATCCTCACCGAACGGACCATGCAGCGCATTGAAGGCGACATCAGGCTTCAGCTCGGCGAGAACACTTGCGACGTTGCGATCCACATCGATGCGGGTCACGCGGTAACCGCACTCTTCGAGGGTCTTTGAACAGGCCGCGCCAGACGACAGGCTGACAGGACGCTCGGAGGAGAATCCACCCATCAAAACGGCGACGTGTTTTCCCGTCATGTTAAGCATCCCCTCTGCGCAATCCCCTGCGCGGTGAATCAAGAACAGAGTCCGAACAGTCCAGCGGCGCAGGCCGCAGACACCCACGGCAGGAAAATCCTGCCGAATCAAATCACTGTGTGGTTAACCATAAAGAATCAGAGGATTGATTCCGTGACAAGACCCTATCAAAAGGGACGAAGCTTACGCGTCGCTTGCGAAGGCAAAAAAGCCCGGAATTTCAGGCAGAAAATCCGGGCATTTTTTTTATTAAACTTTGCCGAGAAACTCTTCTACGCGCTCGCCGTCGCGGAACAAACCGAGACGCTTGATCTCCCAGTGGAGGCGAATCCCCGAGTTCTCGAAAACTTTTGCGCGAACTGTCTCGCCCAAAGTCTCCAGATCATGCCCGGTCGCGGTGCCGGTATTGATCATAAAATTGCAGTGCATCTCCGACATCTGGGCACCGCCGACGCGCAATCCACGACAGCCAGCCTTGTCGATTTCCTTCCAGGCAGATGTGCCTTCAGGATTCTTGAAAGTTGAACCGCCGGTCTTTTCACGCACAGGCTGCACCGTCTCACGATGATGCTGCACCTCGTCCATGGCGCGCTGAATATCCTCGCGGTCACCCGGAACGCCCTCGAACAGCGCCGAGGTGAATATCAGCTCCGGCGATGCCGAAGAATGGCGATAGGCATAGCCCATATCGGCATTGGAAAGCACATGCAGCTCGCCCTTGCGGTCAAGCGCCCGAACTTCCACGACGCGCTCGCGTGTTTCCACGCCATTGGCGCCCGCATTCATGCGCAACGCCCCGCCAATGCCACCAGGAATGCCGTGGTAGAAATGGAAGCCCGCAAGCCCCGCCTCAAGCGCCGCCGCAGCCACGCGCTTGTCTGGCGTCGCTGTGCCTGCCTTAAGCTGCGTTTCGGAGACGCGCTCCACCTCGCCAAAGCCCTTTGCGGAGAGCCTGACAACAAAGCCAGGCACGCCGCCATCGCGGACGAGTAGATTGGAACCGATACCGGCCACGAGGATTGGAATTTCTTCCGGCACTGCCTTCAGGAAATTCGACAGGTCTTCCTCATCGGCAGGCTGGAACAGAACCTGTGCCGGACCACCGGCACGGAACCAGGTGATCTTGTCCATGCCCGTATCGGGCGTCAGACGCCCGCGCAGGCCCGACAGCTTGCCGTCGAGCTTCTTGAGAAGCGTCTCGCCGCTTTCCATCGGGTGATAGTCCATTACTTCTTACCCTGTTCGGCGAGTTCCTTGGGCAGCGCATAAGCCCATTGCGTGATGTTGCCCGCACCGAGGCAGACCACAAAGTCGCCCGGCTGTGCGATAGAAGCAACGAGTGGAGCCAATGCTTCCGGTCCGCTGGCATAACGCGCATCGCGATGGCCCGCCGTCTTGATGCGGCTGACGAGCGTTTCGGAGTTCACGCCTTCGATAGGGTCTTCACCAGCCGTATAGACCGGCGTAACGATGACGGTGTCAGCATCGTTGAAGCAGGCAGCAAATTCGTCGAACAGGCTGTGCAGGCGCGTATAGCGATGCGGCTGCACAATGGCGATCACGCGACCGCCTGCCTGGCTTGTGGCTTCGCGCGCGGCTTTCAGCACTGCGCGGATTTCCACCGGGTGGTGACCGTAATCGTCAAAGATTTCGACGCCATTCCACGAACCCGTATGGGTGAAGCGGCGCTTCACGCCACCGAATGAGCCGAGGCCGCGACGGATATCGTCGGCGGATATGCCCAGTTCATGCGCGACAGCGATGGCAGCCGTGGCGTTGGATACGTTATGCTGGCCGGGCATCGGCAGGCGCAGATCCTTGATTTCGACCGTCTCGCCCTTGCGCGAACGGATGACGACGTCGAACAGGTTCGCTGCACCTTCCATGCGCTGATTGACGAAGCGCACTTCCGCCTGCGGGTTCTGACCATAGGTGATGATGCGGCGATCTTCGATACGGCTGACAAGCGCCTGCACTTCCGGATGATCGAGGCACATGACGCCAAAACCGTAGAATGGCACATTCTCCACGAACTGCGCGAAAGCAGCGCGCACATTGTCGAAATTGCCGTAATGGTCGAGATGTTCCGGATCGATATTGGTTACAACCGCAATATCGGCGGGCAGCTTGAGGAAGGTGCCGTCGCTTTCGTCGGCTTCCACCACCATCCAGTCGCCGTCACCCATGCGGGCATTGGTGCCATAGGCGTTGATGATGCCGCCATTGATAACGGTCGGATCGAGATGCCCTGCATCAAGCAACGCCGCCACCATCGAGGTGGTGGTCGTCTTGCCATGCGTACCGCCGATGGCGACCGCACGACGGAAGCGCATCAGCTCGGCCAGCATTTCGGCGCGACGCACGATGGGTAGCAGCTTTTCGCGTGCAGCGGCCAGCTCGGGATTGGTCTTCTTGATAGCCGTAGAAACAACGATGACTTCCGCGTCGCCAAGGTTTTCCGCCTTGTGACCGACAAAGACCTCGATGCCCTTCTCGCGCAGACGCTGCACATTGGCGCTGTCCGACTGATCCGAGCCCTGGACCTTGTATCCGAGATTGTGCAGCACCTCGGCGATGCCACTCATGCCGATGCCGCCAATTCCAATGAAATGGACGAGCCCGATGTTCAGCGGCATTTTCATGACCGAGTTCCTTTTTTAAATTCCTGGACAGATTTTCCTGCTGCAATAGCCTCTGCCAGATCGGCAAGCAACCGCGCAGCATCTGGCTTACCGACGCTTTTTGCGGCTTTTGCCTGATTTTCGAGCCTTTCCGGCTCATTCATCGCCGATTGCAGGATTTGCGCAAGGCGTTCGGGGGAAAGATCCGCCTGTCGCACAACCTCGCCGCCGCCAGCGCTGGCGAGTGCAGCAGCATTGGCCGCCTGATCGTGATCGAGCGCATGGGGGAACGGCACCAGAATGGCCGGACGACCGATCACGGTGATTTCTGAAACGGTCGATGCGCCCGAGCGCGAAATTACGAAATGCGCATCCGCCATCCGTGCGGGCATATCGTTGAAGAAGGGAGCCACATCGGCTGGAATGCCAAGCGCCTTGTAAGCCTCGCGCACCGAAGCTTCGTCTTCCTTGCGCGCCTGCTGGGTAATTAGAAGCCGCGCACGTTCCTTTTCCGGCAGAAGAGCGACCGCAGCCGGTATCGCATTCGAGAAGAACTGCGCGCCCTGACTGCCGCCGAAAACCAAAAGACGGAACCGTTCATCAGGCTTTGCGGGCATGTAAGGCGTGGCAGCTGCCGCAAGTACAGGCGGGCGCACCGGATTGCCGGTCGTCACGGTCTTCTCGGAAAAAGCACCGCCTGTTTCCGGCAGAAAGCCGCCTGCAATAGCCTTGACGCGTCCCGCAAGCCCTTTGTTGGCGCGGCCCATGACGGCGTTCTGTTCATGCACCAGCGTTGGAATATGCATGTTGCTCGCGGCATAAAGCGGCGGCAAGGTCGGGTAGCCCCCGAAACCGGCAACCAGCTGTGGTTTCAGGCGGCGGAACAATTTACGTGAATCGAGGTTGCCCTGCCACAGCGACCAGAATGTCTTGAGAAGCGCAAAGGGATTGCGGCCCGCAATGGTCGCGGAACGGATCACATGCACATGGTCTTCCGAGAAGGCGCCCGCAAAACGCTGCGCACGCGCATCCGTCGCCAGATGCACGTCCCAGCCGCGTGATTTCAGCTCATGCGCCAGCGCTTCCGCTGGAAAAAGATGGCCGCCCGTTCCCCCGGCGGCCAATACGATAACACCTTTACCCATCAGCCCCTCACAGCGCAGGAATGCGCTCGCCTCGACTTGAACCCATGTGTCCGACCGTATGCGTCATGCGCGCTTCCGGACGGCGACGGGTGAGCGCCAGCAGGATGCCCATGGTGATGGCAATCGCCACCAGCGACGAGCCGCCATAGGAAATGAACGGCAGCGTCATGCCCTTTGCGGGCATCAGGTGCAGGTTCACCGCCATGTTGATGATCGACTGGAAGCCGAACAGGATCACGATGCCCGACACGGCGAGACGCGTAAACGCATCGCGTTCCTTGAGCGCGATGGAAAGTCCGCGCACCACGATGAAGGCAAACAGGAACATGATGATCATGCACAGGATGATGCCATATTCTTCCGCAGCCACCGAGAAGATGAAGTCGGTGTGGCTATCGGGAATGATGCGCTTGACAGTGCCTTCGCCGGGACCCTGCCCGAACCAGCCGCCACGCAGAATGGCTTCGCGCCCGGCATCGACCTGGAACGTATCACCCTCGCCCGTCATGAAGCGGTTGATACGACCGGCCACGTGGTCGAACACGAAATAGGCACTGAAGCCGCCGCAGATGGCTAGGCCGCCAAGAACCAGAATCCAGAACATTGGCAGGCCAGCGAGGAAGAACATCGCGCCCCATGTGCCGGTGGTCAGCATGGTCTGACCAAGATCGGGCTGCAACACCAGAAGACCAGCAACGGCGCAAAACAGCATCATGGCAAGGAAATAGCCCGGCATGTCGCCGCCGCGTTCGCGCTCGGAGAAAAGCCATGCGCAAACCACCACGAAGGCGGGCTTCATGAACTCGGACGGCTGGATGGAAATACCGGCCAGATTGACCCAGCGGCGCGCACCTTTCACTTCAATACCGAAGAAGAGCGCCGCAACCATCAGCACCATGGAAACGGCAAGCAGGATCAGTGCGAAACGCCTGATCTGCCGCGGTGAAAAGAACGACACGCCCACCATGACGATGACCGCCGGGATCATGAAAACGATCTGACGTTCGACGAAATGGAAACTATCGAGACCAATACGCGACGCCACAGCCGGGCTTGCCGCAAAGGACAGCAGAATGCCAAGCCCCATCAGGGCCAGACAGGCTACGAGAAAGAAGCGGTCTATTGTCCACCACCAGTTGGCGACAGGACCGCGATCGACACGGCTTACCATCAGCTTTCTCCTCCAATTGGCATGATACCGGGAAGTGCCAATACGGCGCTGCGGAAGGCATCGCCGCGTTTTTCAAAATTCTGAAATTGATCGAAGCTGGCGCAGGCTGGCGAGAGCAGCACAACCGGTTCCGGGGCTGCATCATTGCCCGCATCGCGCGCGGCATGATCGACGGCCACGGCCAGCGTATCCGAAATCTCGAACGGCACGCTGTCACCGAGCGTCGCGGCAAACTGCGCCGCCGCCTCGCCGATCAGATAGGCTTTCGCAATGCGCGGGAAGAACCCGCCGAGAGATTCGATCCCGCCCGCTTTCGGCACGCCGCCCGCGATCCAGTAGATGTTATTCGGAAAGGACGAGAGCGCCGGAGCGGTCGCATCGGCATTGGTCGCCTTGGAATCGTTGACGAACAGCACTTTGCCGCGCCGCCCCACCTGCTCCATGCGGTGCGCCAGGCCCGGAAAGCTTTTCAGTCCAGCGCGAATTTCATCGAGCGACAGGCCAACCGCAAGGCAGGCTGCCACAGCTGCAAGCGCGTTCTGCGCATTATGCGCGCCGCGCAGCGAACCGATCCCGGCCAGCGAAGCCAATTCGTCAACCTCGCCTGCTTCAGCATGCATCAGGGTAGAACCGTCGGCAAAATATCCGTTGTCGAGATGCTTTTCCTTCGAAATCCGCGCGACATTGACGCCGTTCGCCGCCAGATTTTCGGCAATCGCCGTGCAGTAAAGATCGTCAACGCCAATAATCGCCGTGCCGCTGGCCGCAACCAGCCGCGCCTTGATGGCCGCATAGTTTTCCATCGTGCCGTGACGGTCGAGATGATCCGGCGTCAGGTTCAGCAGAATTCCGGCAGTCGGGTTCAGCGAAGGCGCCAGATCGATCTGGTAGGACGAGCATTCAACCACATAGAAGCGGTTTGCCGCTGGCGGCTCGAGCGTCAGGATTGCCGTACCGATATTGCCGCCGAGCTGCATGTCACGACCAGACGCCTTGATGATATGGGCGATCAGCGCCGTGGTGGTCGATTTGCCGTTGGTGCCGGTAATGGCGATGAACGGGCAATCAGGTGCGATATGATTGCGCTCGCGCACGAACAGCTCCACATCGCCAATGATCTCGACGCCTGCAGCACGGGCAAGATCGACCGTCCAATGAGGCTTCGGATGGGTCAGCGGAACACCGGGCGAAAGCACGAAAGCAGCGAACTGTGACCAGTCCGCCTGCCTCAGATCGCCCGTTGCAATGCCTGCGCCTTGTGCGCGGGCCACACTGTCGGGATTATCGTCCCAGGCAATGATCTTCGCCCCCCCGGCCACAATGGCCTTGGCCGTGGCGATGCCCGACCCGCCCAATCCGAAGAGGGCGACAGTCTTGTCTTTAAGGGCGGTGATCGGGATCATTCTTCTTGCCTGTCGATACTGGTCTTGTTGTTATCTGAGCTTGAGGGTGGAAAGGCCGATCATCGCGAGAATGATGGCGATGATCCAGAAACGGATCACGACCTGGCTCTCGGTCCAGCCCTTCTTTTCAAAATGGTGGTGGATTGGCGCCATCAGGAAGACGCGCTTGCCGGTCAGCTTGAACGAGCCAACCTGAATGATCACCGAAAGCGCTTCCATCACGAACAGACCGCCGATGATGGCGAGCACGATTTCATGCTTGGTTGCAACGGCCACGGTGCCGAGCATGCCGCCCAGCGCCAGCGAACCCGTATCGCCCATGAAGATAGCGGCAGGCGGCGCATTGAACCACAGGAAGCCAAGGCCTGCACCGATCACCGCACCCAGCACCACGGCGAGTTCACCCGTGCCTGGCACGAAATGGATTTGCAGATAATCTGCGAAGATCGCATTACCGGAAAGATAGGCGATGAAACCGAAGGAAGCGGCGGCAACCATGACCGGCACGATCGCCAGACCGTCGAGACCGTCCGTCAGGTTCACGGCATTGCCCGCGCCGACCATCACGAAGGCTGCGAACGGAATGAAGAACCAGCTCAGATTGATGACAAACTGCTTGGCGAATGGAAAGGTCAGCGAGGAGGAAAAAGGCTCCTGCCCTGCGCGCATGATAACGAAGGCGGCAATCGCTGCGATCAGGAATTCAATGCCCAGACGCGCCTTGCCGGAAAAGCCCTTGTCGGACTGCTTCGTCACTTTCAGATAATCGTCATAGAAACCGATGGCGCCGAAACCCACCGTGACCAGCAGCACAACCCAGACATAGACGCTGGCAAGATTGGCCCACAGCAGGCACGAAATGAGAATGCCGGTCATGATCATCAGACCGCCCATGGTGGGCGTACCGGCTTTCTTGAAATGGGTCTGCGGGCCGTCCGCGCGGATCGGCTGCCCCTTCCCCTGACGGACGCGCAACGAGTTGATGATCGCCGGGCCGAACAGGAACACGATCAGCGCCGACGTAATCATTGCGCCGCCGGTGCGGAAGGTGATGTAGCGGAACACGTTGAGCGGTGTCATGTGTTCTGCGAAGAAGGTGAGAAGCATCAGCATGTGGAGAAAATTCCCTCGACCATCGCCTATTCCGCCGGCTCGACCGGCGGAAACTGGTTAGTGAAAGCCTTGACGATTTTGGAGAAGCCGATTCCCTTGGACGATTTCACCATAATGACATCGCCAGGACGGACCGCCTTTATCACCAGCGGCAGTAATTCTTCGGTGCTCTGCCTGTATTCGGTGTGAATTTCAACCGGCAAGGCGTTTTTAAGCACTGACATTTCAGGGCCGCCGATAAAAAGTGAACTCACTTCGGCATCCACGATGGGCCGTGCGAGGTCGGCATGCAGCTTTCCGGACTGGCGACCAAGTTCAAGCATGTCGCCAAGAACGGCGATACGCCGTCCTTTCGGACCCTCCGGCTTGGACGACTGGAGCAGTGCCAGCGCCGCACGCATGGATGTAGGATTGGCATTGTAGCTTTCGTCGATCAGCGTAAACGCGCCGCCATCGGGATGTTGCAGCACATGCTGCGCACCGCGACCGCCTTCTGCCGAAAGGGTCGCCATGGCCATGGTCACCTTGGCGAGATCAGCACCGACGAGGTCGCAAGCGCCAAGAACCGCCAGCATGTTCTGTACAATGTGACGGCCCGGTATGCTGACCTTCACGACAGCTTCGTGATTGCCAATCTTCACCGTCATGCAGGAGCATGTCGGGTGCAGCTTGACTTCGCGCAGGCGATACTCAGCGCGGACATTTTCGCCAAAGGTCGAAATATGTTCGACGCCAGCTTTCTCCGCCAGTTCTTCCAGCTGCTTGAAACGCTTGTCGTCGCGGTTCAGCAGCGCATAGCCGCCGGGAACGATGCCTTCGAAAATCTCGGCCTTGGCGACCGCGATTTCCTCCAGATTGGCGAAATGACCAAGATGGGCAGGTGCAATCAGCGTGATCAGAGCCACATGCGGGCGCACCATCTTCACCAGCGGACGAATTTCGTCATGATGGTTCATGCCGATTTCGAACACGCCGTAATCGGTATCGGCTGGCATGCGGGCGAGCGTCAGCGGCACACCCCAATGATTGTTGAAGGATGCGACCGAGGCATGAACCTTGCCGACGCCGGACAGCACATGACGCAGCGCTTCCTTGGTCGTCGTCTTGCCGACAGAACCCGTCACTGCAATGATCTGCGCCTTTGAGCGCGCACGCGATGCGATGCCCAGCTTGATCAGCGCTTCAAGCACATCTTCCACGACGATCATCGGCACTTTGAGATTGCCGAATGCAGGCAGACGATGCTCGGCCACCACCAGAAGCCCCGCGCCAGCGGCCATTGCGGCCGTAGCAAAGTCGTGGCCGTCGAAAAGGTCGCCCTTGATCGCGAAAAACGCCTCGCCGGGTTTCAGCGTGCGGCTGTCGATGGAAATGCCGGTGATGCCTTTAGGGAGCTTGCCGAAAGGCCTGCCTCCCATGGCGTCAACCATATCAGCCGATGACCACAGCCAGTCTTTCATCCCTGACGCTCCTCAAGACGGGCGGCCAGTGCGGCTGCGACTTCCGCATGATCGGAGAATGGCAGGGTGATGCTGCCGACAATCTGGCCTTCCTCATGTCCCTTGCCCGCAACCACAAGCGTGTCGCCCGGCATCATCATGGACACAGCCGTGAAGATCGCTTCACGACGATCGCCGATTTCAGTCGCGCCAGTCGCCGCAGCCATGATTTCCGAGCGGATCTGCGCCGGTACTTCCGAACGTGGATTGTCGTCAGTGACGATCACCACATCGGCAAGGCGCGAGGCGATTTCGCCCATGATCGGGCGTTTGCCCTTGTCACGATCGCCGCCACAGCCGAACACGACGATCACGCGACCCGTGGTGAATGGGCGAACCGAAGTCAGAACATTTTCAAGCGCTTCCGGCTTATGCGCATAATCCACATAGGCCGGTGCGCCATCTTCCGTCGCCCCCACCAGATCAAGACGACCCAGCGCGCCCTTCAGGCGTTCCAGTGCGCGCATGGCAGCGGCAGCAGGCACGCCCGTAACCATAGCGAGACCAGCGGCAACCAGTGCGTTCGCCACCTGGAAATCACCGGCCAGCGGCAGCTCGATTTCAAAGATTTCGTCGCCAATGCGCACTTCGACATGCTGGCGGAAACGCTCATGCTCAACGCGCTTCAGATTGATGAAATTGCCCTTGCGGCCAACGGTCTTCACATCACAACCAGCAGCGGTCGCGGCATCGATGGCCTGCTGCGAGAAATGATCGTCGGAGAAGATGATCGCAGGCGCGCCCTTCGGCAGCAGCGTATCGAACAGGCGCATCTTCGCGCCAAGATATTCTTCGATGGTCGAGTGATAATCCATGTGATCGCGACCGAGATTGGTGAAGGCTCCAGCAGACAGCTTCACGCCGTCGAGACGACGCTGATCAAGCCCGTGCGACGAGGCTTCCATCGCGGCATGGGTTACACCCTCGTCGGCCAGTTCAGCCAGAACGCGCTGCAGCTCCACCGGATCGGGTGTCGTCAGCGAATTGTAGTCACTGCGGGTCGGCGAAAACACGCCCGTCGTACCGATATTGGCAGCGGGAAAACCTGCATAAGCCCAGATCTGACGCGTGAAGGAAGCAACGGAAGTTTTGCCGCTGGTGCCCGTGACGGCAACCATGATCTCCGGCTGCTTGCCATAAAACTGTGCCGCAGCTGTTGCCAGCGCATGACGCGGATCGTCCACATGCAGAACCGGAACGCTCGCATTGTCGATGGCTGCATCCTTGGCCGCGATCACGGCGGCTGCACCGCGCTTGATTGCATCCGCAGCAAATGCCGCGCCATCCGCCTTCACGCCTTTCAGCGCAGCGAAGAGGAAACCGCGTTCGACCTTGCGGGAATCCGAGGTCACGCCCGTGATTTCCACCTCACCGTCGGTGCCGGAGGCCAGTTCCGTAAAAAGAGCGATTTCCTTCAGTTTCATGGCAATCAAATCCAAATTTCGTTGCGTACCCAAGCTATGCTGCACGAATCAGTCGTATTCGTTGGAAACCATTGCTGGCGGCAATTCCTGTTTTAAATCAGGCCCGCCACTCATATTGCTAACAGTTGCCGGTTGCGCATCCAGTTCGAAGTCAGGCTTGACGCCCAGGAAGGATGCCGAGCGGCTGATGATTTCATAGACCATCGGCGCAGCATTGAAGCCCGCGGTCGCGCCGAATTTGCCCTGTTCCGGCTTCGGCTCATCGATGATGGTCAGCACGACATAGGCCGGATCTTCGATCGGGAATGAGGCAAGGAAGGCGTTAAAGCGCGAATCCTTCGAATAGCGACCGTGAACTACCTTTTCAGCCGTACCCGTCTTTCCGCCGACGCGATAGCCCGGAACCGCCGCGCGCTTGCCCGAACCGCCCGGAGCGGTGGCATTGAGACGGTAGAGATAACGCATATCAGCAGAAACTTGTGGATGAACGACCTGCTTCTCTCCGAGCGCAACCGTTTCAGCCTGAGAACGCATCAGGAAGGTCGGGTTGAACAGCTTTCCGCCATTCATAAGTGCTGCCGCACCCACAGCCGTCTGAAGCGGGGTCGTCATCATGCCGTGACCAAACGAGATGGTCATCGAATGAACCTTCTTCCAGACGCGCGGCTCGACCGGACGCGCCACTTCCGGCAGTTCCGTCTGCATGCGGTCGAGAAGACCCATCTTCTTGAGGAAGGCGCGATGGCCTTCGATGCCAACGGCATCGGCTTCGCGACCGGAGCCGATATTCGACGAGAAGATGAACACTTCCGGCAGCGTCAGCCAGCGGCCCTTGCCGTGGAAGTCGCGGATGCTCTGGCGACCGAACACCAGCGGACGTGTTGCATCGAGCTTCGACTGCAAGGTGAACTTGCCGGAATCGAGCGCCATCGCCGTGGTGAAGGTCTTGATGGTCGAGCCCATTTCGTAGGTGCCCGCCGACATACGGTTGAGGCGGTCCTTGTCGAGGGCATTAACCGGGTTGTTCGGATCAAAATCCGGCACCGAGGCCATGGCGATCACTTCGCCGGTCTTGATGTTGAGAACGACGGCACCGGCGGCAATGGCGCGATAGCGCTCCATGGCCTTGACCAGAACGTCGCGCATGATGTGCTGCACGCGAATATCGATGGACAGGCGCACCGGCTCAAGCGACTGACCGGTCGCAAGACCGGCAAGACGAAGATCGGTCAGACCCTGGCTGTCGATATATTTTTCCATACCGGCAATGCCCTGGTTATCGACATTGACCAGACCGAGGATGTGCGATGCGGTCGGGCCGCCCGGATAGAAGCGGCGCTTTTCGGTGCGGAAGCCGATGCCCGGCACACCGAGCGCCATGATCTGGCTCTGCTGCTTCGGCGTCAGGCCGCGCTTGATCCAGACGAAGCCCGCACCGCTCTTGAGGCGCTTATAGGTCGCTTCCCAATCCAGATCGGGCAGCACCGTGGACAGCATTTCGATGGTTTCATCCGGATCAACGATCTTGCGCGGTTCGGCATAAAGCGAAGCGGTGTTGATGTCGGTCGCGAGAATTTCACCGTTGCGATCCAGAATATCCGGACGCGAGGCGAGCTGATGCACCGCCGGGCCGGAAGCGTCTTCATCCTCACCGCCGATCATGCCGAAATAGACGAGCTTGCCGCCAATCACGCCATAGATGCCAACGAAACAGGCAATCGCCATCCACAAACGGTTGCGAGCACGATTGCCGTGCTTTTTACGGGACCCGACAAAAGCCATGTTGCCAGCCAGCTTTTCATCGCCGACCGGCTCCAGACCGTCCATCGCATTTTTGTTCTTCTTCTTCGAGAGACCGAGTTTCAGCCGCATGATCAGTGCTTTGCCCCGCTCTTCTTCTTGATGCTGCCGGTGGTGATCTTGTCCTGTTCGAGGACACCGCTTGCGACCAGTTCATCCGTGCCGGAAATGATTTTCTGAATGTCGTCCAGCGGACGTTCCGGAATATCGGCAGCACTCAGGATAAGCTGCTCGGCCACGATCGGCTGCAGGTTGAGTTCTTTTTCATAGACGCCGGTCAGGCTTTGCAGGCGGCCCGGCTGTGTCATCAGCGCCCAGTCTGCCCGCAACAGCGTAATCGTATCGCGCTCGGAATTGATCTGGCGCGTCAGCTTGGCGATGACCGCGACCTGTTTTTCGGCGTCATACTTGATGGTGTAGGTGACAGCTGCTGCCACCAACATCGCCGCAATCATGATGAGATCAAAAGTACGCAGCACTCGTTCAACTCCGGCTCAGTTCATGCGTTTCAGGCAATTTGGGCAGCCCGAACAGCGAAAGATCATCTTCAAGCGGCGGATTTACAGTCCGCAGTCCGGCGCGCAGCTTCGCCGAGCGCGCACGTGGATTGCTGGCTTCTTCCTCCGCCGTCGGCCCAACAGCACCTTTGACGGCGGGCGTAAAACTCGGATGACGCACATGCGTTTCGGGCATGTGTCGCGAACCCGCGCTACCGCCTGCGCGATCCGCGAAATAACGTTTTACCATGCGGTCTTCGAGCGAGTGGAATGTCACCACCACCAGCCGTCCGCCGGGCTTCAAAACCTGTTCTGCTGCCAAAAGCGCGCGGGCCAGTTCGCCCAGCTCGTCATTCACATAGATGCGCAGCGCCTGAAACACGCGTGTCGCGGGATGAATAGGCACTTTGGGATTACGCCCGACCAGCGATTCAATCGCATTGGCGAGATCAAGCGTGCGGCTGAAAGGCTGCGCCTCGCGACGCTTCTCGATCATCCGTGCGATGCGCCCTGCATGACGCTCCTCGCCGAGGAAATTGAAGATGCGCGCCAGATCGCCCATTTTCAGACGATTGACGACATCGGCAGCACTGGGCCCCTTGCTGGACATGCGCATGTCGAGCGGCCCATCCTTCTGGAAGGAGAAGCCGCGCTCGGCTTCATCGATCTGCATCGACGAAACACCGATATCGAGCACAACGCCATCCACTTTGCTGCCTGCTCCCTTCACTTGCGCTACAGCTGAATCCAGCGCCGAAAACCGGCTTTCCACCAGATGCAGACGCCCCGGAAACTGCTTTTCCATGGCGCGCCCGGCTTCGATGGCCGTTGGATCGCGGTCTATCGCGATCACTTCGGCGCCTTCATCCAATATGCGACGGGTGTAGCCGCCTGCCCCGAAGGTGCCATCGACGATAACTTCGCCGGGCCGAGGCTTGAGAGCGTCAATCACCTCGGAAATCAACACCGGAACGTGACGGACTTCAGCCCCTTCGGCTTGAGATTTGTCTCCGCCGAGGCTCGCCATCATTCCGTTCCTTTCCCGGGAGTTGCCCCCGCTATCCTGTGTTATGTCTGTGGATTCCGGCCTTTTCCCGTCATGGCGACGATCAGGCGGATTCGTTCGTCAGTTATCGGATATTAAGCTTAATGAAGCGTTATCCTTTACGTGAGCGCACAGGAATATTGAGGGGAGTAAGGGAGTAAGGGAGTAAGGGAGTAAGGGAGTAAGGGAGTAAGGGAGTAAGGGAGTAAGGGAGTAAGGGAAGAGGATCGCGGGCGCTTGTTCAGCGCAAACGATTTTTTCAGAGGCTCCGAGTTCCCACCCTATTCCCCTATTCCCCT
>UEGR01000013.1 GCA_900465685.1 Hyphomicrobiales bacterium | reverse complement strand
CAACAAATGCGGAAAATGCTGAACAGGTAAAGGCCGATGCTTCACTCTACGATACTGCAATTATTAATTCTTATGCATTTATCAATGAGTGCGCTCTACATTATAGTTGTTAGTATCGTTTAGGCACTACTTGCTATCTTGAATTCGATTTGGGAAAATAAGCACATTTAATATAAAGCATTCCGGCGACCTGGGGAGCATTTCGACTTCTTCAGTATCGAAGAGGGCGGGGCATGGACGCAAAATCAGTTTATATCACAGTCATGCTGATCATTCTCGCAAATGGTGGCGTTCTGAGTGCCATCCTTTCGGATTTTCCCGCCGCTCTGCGACCAGCCGCCCGTATTTGGCAGTGGGCGACGCTTCTTGTGGCATTAGGCTGCGGGATTTTTGCAGCCGAAGTTTACTTGCCCAAAGATCTCACTGTCATTGTCGCCAATGTGGTTCTGGTTACGGCGCTCAGCATGTATCATCTTGCCATAAGACGGTTTCACGGCTTGCCACTTTACTCAAATGTGTTGTTGGTGCCGCTTTTGGGAATGCTCGCATTTCTCTACTATGTAGTTTACGTCCCAGATATCAAAGCACGTGTGGTCATAGTATCGGTTCTCTGGGCCATCATTATGCTTGCATCCACGTCAATTCTGATCAGCAAAGAGCATTCGGCGGAGTATCAATCCCGAAGCCGTTTTGCAATGTCGGTCATCTATATGATGGCCGCGTTTACGACGATACTTCGTGCAATTTTATATGTATCGCTGGATACGAAAGCGAACTTTACGATAGCCGACAACACCCATTGGATGAACAGTGTCACGCCTGTGTTCTTATCGGTGCTACCTGTCATCGGGACGACGACATTCCTGCTGATGTGCTCCGATCAGGTGAAGCGCCGTTGGCAGAATGCCGCGTCTCGCGATTATTTGACTGATCTTCCGAATCGCCGCTCACTGATCGCTTATGGCACATCAATTATCGAATCCAACGACGAGAATTCGATGCATCGCGCAGTAGCGGTTCTGGACATTGACTGGTTCAAATCCATCAATGATACCTATGGCCATTTTGCAGGCGATCTTGTCCTACAGACTCTTTCGCAGAGATTGAAAAGTGTCCTGGAAGCAGACGACTTCATCGCTCGGACTGGTGGTGAGGAATTCGTTATCATCTTTGGAGAGAAGAGTAGTCTGGACGCCGAAACAGCGGCGGAACATATCCGCAATGCGGTGGCTGAGAACAGTTTCGCGATAGAGAACGTGTCCATATCGGTGACGGTTTCGATTGGACTGGTGACGCGAACTGCGCCGACCAAATTTGACGACGTGATGATACGCGCAGATAAAGCACTGTACGCTGCAAAGAATAACGGACGTAACCGAACTGAAGTCGTTGCAATGGGCTAAAGCTGAACGAGTTATCTGATTAGCTGTGGTTGAAACTCAGGCCGTCGGAAAGTTCCATAAGATAGATTACGCGATCTAATTGTTTGGCTAGGGTGTGTTCTAGCTTGAAGTGCGATTTGCAAGCGAGGTGGTTTCGTATCAAGGATTGATCCATTCGGAAGCCATGACCACGCCAGCTGGGTCATAGCTGAATCGCGCCCTGCGATTACCCTCCCGCCGAAGCTGAAACCAATCCAGCATACCCGCTCGAAAAGCCAGCACGCCGAAGTGCTTTTTACCATCAGCACCGTCTGCAAGTTTCGATACGAATGGATTTTCGTCGCTTGCAAAGGCAAGCTCATCTCCGGGTGGGCCTCCTGCATAGGTCGCACGCGTCCTGGCAGGGAGCATTTCCCAAGCCGTTTCGGCAACTGCGCTACCCGGCGCGTGAAGCTCTACCGTTCCCTGCAATCGAAGCTGCAAACGCGTCTGTGAACAGTAACCGAGCAATGTCGCATAAGGATGAGCGCCAAATTCACCCCATTTGGCGCTGCGCGTATCAGTGTGAAATTCAAGCATCCGTTTGGTCACGTCGGTTCGCCGAAGCACAACCATTCGCGCCTGAGGTAAGTTTTCGGCATCAACCGAACAGAGATTCACATAACGGAAGCCGGATTCCGGAGAAGACGCCGCCGCGTTAAGCTCTGCCCATGCAGCAAGTTCCACTTCTTCGATAGGCTCCATTCTGCGTCACTCCATAGAATAAGAAGCGGCGCTGGCCCAATGACCGGCACCGCTTCTTGATTGTTCCAGACAAGAACTGATCAAACGGAACGGGTCACGCCACCGTCAACGCGAAGGTTCTGCCCGGTAATGTAACCTGCCCCATCAGACACCAGAAACGCGATCGTCGCGGCGATTTCCTCTGCCGTGCCATAGCGGTTCATCGGCACGCTGTCGCGCCGTTCATCAGTAGACGGAAGACTGTCGATCCAGCCGGGCAGCACATTGTTCATACGGATGTTCTTGGCGGCATAGTTGTCCGCGAAGATCTTGGTGAAGCTGGCCAGACCCGCCCGGAATGTCGCCGAAGTCGGAAACATGGCCGAAGGCTCCGAGGCCCATGCCGTCGAAATGTTGACGATAGAGCCGCCGCCCTGTGCTTCCATGATCGGCGTTACCAGGCGGATTGGGCGCACAGCGCTCAGGAAGTAAACCTCCATGCCCTTATGCCAGTCTTCGTCAGTTAATTCGAGGATCGGCGCACGCGGACCGTGACCGGCAGAATTGACCAGTGCATCCACCCTGCCCCACTTGTCCATCGCCAGATCGACAAGGCGCTTCACATCGTCATTGACCAGATTTGAGCCGGTGACGCCCACGCCGCCCAATTCCTGCGCCAGCGCTTCGCCCTTGCCGGATGACGACAAGATCGCCACGCGATATCCGTCCTGTGCCAGCTTGCGTGCAGCCGCAGCGCCCATACCGGAACCGCCAGCGGTGATGATTGCAACTTTTTCTCCAGACATCAAAGGCTCCTTTGTTTCGATATTGAGCACACTATGCCAAATTTCGATAAGACTTTCGCGCCAGAAAGAAACGCATTATACTGTAGAAAATCTACAGGCTAATCCATGAACCCGTCACGCCGTAAACTGCCTCCATTAAATGCCCTGCGCGCCTTTGAAGCTTCGGGCCGTAGGCTTAATTTTCGTGCCGCGGCGGACGAATTGCGTGTCACGCAAGGCGCTGTTGCACAACAAGTCCGTGCGTTGGAGGATCATCTCGGCCTGACGCTTTTTCATCGCCTGCCACGTGGATTAGCCCTGACTACGCAAGGTGCAAATTATCTGGCAGATGTAACGCGTGCCTTCGATACGCTTGGAGAAGCGACCGGACGGCTTCTGGACAGACCGGAGACGGTTACGATTAGCGTTACGCCGACTGTCGCGGCCAAACTCCTTATTCCACGACTGGCCAGACTTCATGCAGATCTCGCAGGCGTGGAATTGCGCACCGTTGCGACGGAGGCGGTTTCCGATTTCGACCGGGACAATGTGGACATTGCGGTGCGCCTCACACGACCGCCTTTTCCGTCTACGCTTGATGCAGAACTGTTGTTTCGTCAGGAACTGGTAGCTGTTGCCAGCCCCTATCTCATTGACGGTAGGCCTTTGCCGCTGACAAGCGAACAGCTTCGGGAAATGCCGCTTCTGCACGATGCGCATAATCACTGGCCCGAGCTTCTTGGCTCAAAAGGAAAACTGCCAGGCGCGATGTTCAACCAGACAGCACTTGCACTGGATGCTGCTCTCGCCGGTCAAGGCGTCGCTCTCGCATGTAGAGCCTTCGTTGCGTCCGACCTGGCGACCGGACGACTGGTGCAAGTGGCCGAGCCTACAATCATGATAGAACCAGATTATTACCTTATCCGCAAACGGTCGACCTCACCGAGAAAGGCCGTCGATGCTGTTTGGAACTGGTGTTCTGAACGGTTGCTTCTGCCCGAAATGAAGTAAGGCCGAAACTGCATAGTCTTGCTAAGGGTTAGCCGACGTCCCGAAACCGTCTGTTTTCTAGAACCCAGAAGAAGACAATTGTTATAACGAGCACGATCAGAAGCAGGATGAATGCTGCTGCCGAACCCTCGTTGAGGGAGAGTCCAAGAAACGCCTGTCTATAGGCGAAGAAGCTCAAGACTTCCGTCGACGTGCCGGGGCCGCCCTTCGTGAGAACATAAGTCAGATCATATGTGCGGAACTCATTGATTAGCTGGATGATGATGGCGATAGCCGCAACGGGACGCAACATCGGCAGCGTTAAGTACCAGAACTGTTCGATCTTGCCCGCGCCGTCTACTTCCGCTGCCTCGTAAGGGTCGCGCGGCAACGAAGCCAGTCCAGCCGCAAGGATAAGCACGACAAAGGATGTTTGCTGCCAGATATCGATGGCTGCCATAGACCAGATCGCGAGGTCCGACGAGCCAAGCCAGTCAAGCCTTGGCAGACCTATGGTCTCCATCATGTGGTTCACAATACCCAGATTGGGCTGCAGCAGCATACGCCAGATAAGGGCGACACTTACCGGAGACATGGCCATCGGTATGGTCAGGATTGCGAAGTAGATGGGTTTGGTTTTCACGACCGCGTTCAGCATGAGCGCAATCCCCAGCCCGAGTATAAACTCGGCAACCACGGTGACGATCGAATATTTGACCGTCAGCCATAGTGAACTCCAGAACTGCGCATTGCTCATGATCCGCGTGTAGTTTTCAAAGCCCGTGAACGGTAACAGCGATGGCCGCATCAGTGTCATCGAAGAAATCGACATGAGAACGGCATACAGAAGCGGCAGCCCCATGACGACTGCAAGTGTCAGTAATCCTGGCAGGGAAAACGCCCAGCCGGTTTTCCAGGTTCGGTCGATTGCAGTGGTGGACGTGGACATACGAACGTTTCCTAGAATGCCGCCGGGATGAAACTGAAGATTTTCTGCCGCCCTCCCTTTCAACAAGGAGGGCGGCAAAAGCATTATTTCTTGAGAAGGTCTTCCAGACCGGAAGCGGCTGCCTTTATGGCTGCATCCGGCGTAATCTCACCGCCTGCCGCCTGCGATACTTGCGTACCGAGAACATCTTCATACTGCGCCGAATAGGCGAATATCGGGAACGACTTTCCAGAAGCGACGACATCCAGAGCCTGTTCATAGAACGGGTACTTCTTCAAGACGTCGGCGTCTTTGTAGACAGCTTCGCTGACAGGCGCATGGCCCTCAAGCGCGCGTGCGACGCCGATTTTTTTGCTCTGCACCCACTTGATGAAAGTCCAGGCTGCTTCCTGTGCTTCTGGTGATGTGTTCTTCGGAATGCCCCAACCCCAGCCACCGCTTTCGCCGTGGCCACCCGGCATCACGGAAAGACCGACCTTGCCAGCAACATTCGGGCACTTTTCGGCACTGTCCATCTGAGGCAGCATCCACCAATAGGTGACCATGCTGAAAGCTTCGCCGCTGCACATGAGGCGCATCGTATCATCCAATGTGGCCGACAGTGCGCCTTGTTGCGCCGCATTCTTGATCGCATCGACATAAAGTGTCAGCGCCTTGACGGCTTCCGGGCTGTCGAGCGTAACCTTGCGGTCCTTGTCGAGATAGCCGCCACCTGCCGAGAACAGGTAGTTGGAGAACTCCATGCTGTTCGGATCGCCACGCTGGCCCTGCATGGCCGCGCCCGCAACATTGGCCTTCGCCTTCATGAATTTGGCGACCTGCACATAGTCTTCAAGTGTTTCTGGCTTCTTCAGCTCGGCATTGAATTCGCTCTTGTAGGCTTCCTTGAGCTTTGGATCTTCCAGCAAGTCTTTTCGATAAAGCATGCCCATCGAGTAATTATACATCGGCAGGATCGGCATTGCTTCGTCGGTCCGACCAAGCAGATCAAGCGTTGAGGGGATAAATTCGGACAGATCAAGCTTGTCGCGTTCGGCGAGAGGCTTCAGATCTGTCAACCAACCGGCAGCGGGAAATTCGCCCGCCCACAGGAAGTCCACCTCAAGGAGATTGTAATAGCTTTCGGGCGAGACAAGCTGCGTGGCGAGCTTGTCATGCATGTCGCCATAGCCCACCTTTTCAAATTCCACCTTGATGCCGGTTTCCTTCTCGAAGTCCGGCAGCAGTTTTTCAATGATGTGCGTTTCGGGCACATCTTCCATCAGTGCGCGCAGCGTGACGGTTTCCGCGTGTGCGTATCCTGCACCCGTCAGAAGAAGCAGGCTGACACCCGCCATTAATTTGTTCCCATATTTCAGCATTTTCGTGGTTCCCTTTGTTATGTTTACCCGCATGCAATTTATCTTCGCGTCATTTAACGCTGCCGAATGTGAGCCCCTGCACGATGAAGCGCTGGATAAAACGCGATGCGATCACGAGCGGCAAAATGGCCAGAATGACGCCAGCCGCCACTTTCGCAATCTGAACCCCGTTAGAGGTCTGTAGAGAAGCAAGACCGACGGGCACGGTCGCTGTCGCCGGGCCGCTTAGCACCAGAGCAAACAGGAATTCGTTCCAGGCGAGGATGAAACCCAGCACACCTGCCGCTGCGATACCGGGCAGAGAAACAGGCACGACAATACGCCAGAACGCACCCCAGGCGCTGGCGCCATCTGTCTGCGCTGCCCATTCCAGATCGACAGGAATACCCTCGAAGAAACCCATGAGAATCCAGATCAGGAATGGCAGATTGATTGCAGCATAAGCAATCGTCAGGCCGAGCACAGAATTGGTCATGCCCACTGAGCGGAACAGCATGAAGGCTGGCAAGACAATAGCCACTGGCGGAAGCATCTGAGTGGCAAGCACGGTGAAACGGGCCAGCGGACCGCCGGTCTTGAAGCGCGCAAAGGCATAGCCCGTCATTGCCGCAAAGGGCAGCGCGAGTAGCACAGAGCCCGTCGCCACAATCAGACTGTTAAGGTAATAGACGCCAAAGCGCTTTTGCGTGAACAGATCCACATAGTTCTGGAAGGTGAACTGTGGCATCAGTTCGGTGGAATAGGCCATCTGCTCTGGAACAAAGCTTGTTCGAAGAGTCCACAGCAATGGTAACAGGATCGCAAGCGATACGATGAAAAGGCCCGTATGGATGACTATCTTGCGCATCGCCATCTCCTAGACCGTCACAAGGCCGGGTTCTAACGGCGGTCGTTTGATGACCTTTTCCGTCTGGGCATCAAAGAGATGCATCGGTCTGTTATCGATGAACAACCGTACCTTTTGCCCGACTTCGGCGGTAAAGTGGCGGCTCACGCGGGCATTCAGTTCCAGCGGTTTGTCGTTTCCAATCTGCCCGATGACGACCGTCTCGACGCCCAGTTTTTCGACCGCAACGACAGTCAGATCGAGCGGTTGCCAATCGGGATTGTTCTGGGCTTCGTAAATGTCCTCAGGCCTGATGCCTAACAGAAGCGGTTTGCCACTGCTGGTCGCATAGTGCGGCTTGTGCATCGCTGGAATGCGAATATCGACACCATCGCCCTTTGCCTGCAACTCGCCATCGCCAGATGACGTGAGTTGCACAGGGATGAGGTTCATCGGCGGTGTCGCCAGAAACTTTGCAACAAACGTATCCGCAGGATTGGCATAAACCTCCAGAGGAGCGCCTACCTGAACCATCACGCCGTCGCGCATGATACAGATGCGATCTCCCATGGTCATGGCCTCGACCTGATCGTGCGTCACATGGATAATGGTCTTGCCAAGCCTGCGATGCAGCTTGACCAGTTCCAGCCGCATTTCTGCGCGCAATTGTGCATCAAGGTTTGAAAGCGGTTCGTCGAGGAGAAAGGCGTTAGGCTCGCGGACAATCGCCCGGCCAAGCGCAACGCGCTGCCGCTGTCCCCCAGAAAGCGCGGCGGGCTTGCGATCAATATACTTGTTCAGCCCCAGCATATTGGCAGCATCGGAAACCTTGGCTGCAATCTCGGCAGCGGGCACGCCACGCATCTTGAGACCGAAGCCCATATTCTGCCGCACGCTCATATGCGGATAGAGTGCATAGGATTGAAACACGACCGCAACATTGCGATCCTTTGGCGGGAGCCGCGTCACGGATTTACCGCCAATACGCAGGTCGCCGGAGGTGATGCCCTCAAGCCCTGCAATCATGCGCAATGTCGTCGATTTCCCACAACCAGACGGTCCGAGAAAAATTACAAACTCGCCGTCCTCGATCTTGAGATCGACATCACGCACCCCATAGGCGCCATTGGCGTATAGTTTGGAGACGTGTTCTAGTTCGATCGACGCCATTCAGGTCTACCCTTCTGCACGATCAGCGACACGGGCCATTTTTAGCCGGCCGCCGTTATTCCCCTGGAGGTGACTGCACTTTGTCAGCCATTCTTGTTCGTGGGCGCCTCACATCTGGCGTGAAGCGCCTTGTCTGCACTAGGTCGTATAGACGCCACCGGTCACATTGATGCCTTGTCCGGTCATAAAGCGCGCGCCATCCGAGCAGAGGAAAACAACCACTTCAGCGACATCTTCCGGTTCTTCGAGACGACCAAGCGGGGTCTGCGATACATAATCGGCAATGACCTGTTCAGGGGTAATGCCGCGCAGTTCCGCTTCCCATTCCACTTCACGTGATTGCATGGAGGTTTTGACGAAGCCGGGACAAACTGCGTTCACGCGAATTCCATTCGGCGCGAGTTCACGCGCCAGTGCTTGTGTCCAACCGAGAACTGCAAATTTGCTTGCCGAGTAATGCGCCAGAAGTGGCGCGCCGATCTTGGCGGCGAGCGACGCCGTGTTGACGATCACGCCCTTGGTGCCGCTGGCGAGAAAATAGCGGGCGGCAATCTGATTGGTCAGAAACACGCCACGTGTGTTGACGTCGAAATTGAAGTCCCACTCTTTGTCAGTGAGGTCGACGGCACGGTTCATCGTTGAAACACCAGCATTCGCCGCGACGATATCAAGACCACCCCATTGGGCGATCAGAGCATTGAAGCCCGCCTCGACGGATGCGCGCTGGCTGACATCCATCGCCAGTCCGACAGCATCACCGCCAAGTTCGCTTGCCGCGCGCTTCGCAGCATCACCGTTGATATCGGCAATTGCAATACGAACGCCATGGCGCGCCAATGCACGCGCTATCGCATTGCCTATGCCGGAAGCAGCCCCCGTCACAATGGCGCGCTTGCCGTTCAGTTCGCTGGCCAGTTTGCCCGGCATTGCAGCGTTGGTCATTTTGTTCACCCTCGGAACGAATGTTATCGATCACGAAAAAGCATATTCACTGTTTGATTATGTTGGCAATACATAAAATTATGTTCGTTTATGTTTTTTTACGATTGATTTTGTTCGATCCTTCTCCTAATGAATAAGTTGAATGTCTGGTCGAACCACCGGAGGAAAGCATGACGGACAAGCAAAAGGACATCCAGCCAGCGGAAGCAAAACGGCTGCCTGCCCGTGTTCGCCATGCCCATCTCGTCGACGCCGCACGCAAGCGTGGATTTCTTCAGGTTGTTGATATCGCTGCTGAACTTGGCGTCTCTGAAATGACCATTCGCCGTGATCTCGTTGAACTGGAACGCGACGGCCTGCTCGTTCGAACCCATGGCGGAGCGGTTATCGACGAGGACGCGCCGGAGCCTTTTCTCGACCGCGAGGAACCTGCCTTTTCAGCCCGCCTGCGTGAACACAATCCCGAAAAGATGAGCATCGTTGCCAAGGCACTGGAGCTCGTTGAACGCCGCATGAGCGTCGCGCTTGATGTCGGCTCGACCACTTATCTTCTCGCCGAAGCCCTGTGTGACACCGTGGGCGTCAAGTTTTTTACATCCAGCCTCCGGACCGCGCAGCTTCTCGGCGGCGCACAACGCGAAGTCTATGTCCCTGCGGGTCAGATCCGCGGTGAAGAGCTTTCCATCTGCGGCAAGTCGGCCTGCGATGAGTTTGAGCGCCTGTGGTTTGATATCGCCTTTATTGGCGTTTCGGGCATTACGGCAGATGGTCTCTTCGATTATTCGCCGGAAGACAGCGACCTGAAGCGGGTTTACCTGCGCCGCGCCAATCGCAAGGTGCTTCTCTGCCATAGCGCCAAGTTCAACCATATGTCCCTCATCAGGATCGCCGATCTCGATGAAATCGACACCCTGATCAGCGACGCGGCCCCTCCTCCGAATATCGCCAGCGCGCTTTCCAGAGCGAATGTCGAGATCATTATCGCTCCCCCTGTTACAGGCATTTGACCGGAAATTTCCATGAGCTGCGTTCTAGGTCTTGATATCGGTACCACCTCTACAATCGGCATTCTCGTGCGACTTCCGGACGAAGTGCTCGGCATTACATCGCGACCCGTTACCTTGACGTCGCGTCAGCCCGGTTGGGCTGAAGAAGACCCGGAACAATGGTGGAGCAATTGCTGTGCCATCATTCAAGAGCTTATTGGCACAGCCGGCATCTCAGCCACCGAGATTGTAGGCGTCGGCGTTACCGGTATGTTGCCTGCAGTTGTTCTCCTTGACGAGAATGGTGCTGTGCTTCGACCAAGTATTCAGCAAAGCGATGGACGTGTCGCCGCTGAGGTCGCCGAACTGCGCAATGAAATCGAGGAAGTTGAATTCATTGCCAAGGCTGGCAACGGCATAAACCAGCAGCTTGTCGCCACCAAGCTGCGCTGGATCGAACGGCACGAACCGGAGGTCTTTGCCAAGATCGCAACCGTTTTCGGCTCCTATGATTACATTAACTGGAAGCTGACCGGAGAACGGCGGATTGAACAAAACTGGGCTCTGGAAGCTGGTTTTGTCGACATCGCAACCAACGAGTTGTCCCCGGAATTGATTGCCCTCACCCACCTGCCTTTGTCGGCCGTTCCAGCGAAGGTTTCATCTCATGCGGTCATGGGAACAATAACGAAATCTGCTGTCCTCTCCACGGGTCTTGCAGAGGGAACACCGGTCGTCGGCGGCGCTGCCGATATGATTGCCTCAGCGCTTGCGGCTGGTGTTTCGCAAGAAGGTCAGGTGCTGCTCAAATTTGGCGGTGCGCTGGACATTCTGGTTGCGACTGCAAAGGCAGCGCCCGATCCGCGCATGTTCCTCGACTACCATCTGGTACCGGGGCTTTATATGCCGAATGGTTGCATGTCGACCGGCGGTTCCGGGCTCAACTGGTTTGCCGAGAACTTTGCAGGCGGCGAAAAGCAAGCTGCAGTTGATGCGGGTTTAAGCTTGCACCAGCATCTCGACACGCTTGCCGCGAAAATCGATGCGGGCGCTGACGGCGTGGCGATTGTTCCGTATTTTCTTGGCGAGAAGACGCCTATCCATGACCCCTTCGCCCGAGGCACCATTACCGGTCTTAGCCTCAATCACAAGGTCGGCCATGTTTGGCGGGCATTGCTTGAGGCCTATGCCTATGCTGCACGCCACCATATCGAGGTACTTCAGGATATGGGGCACCACCCAAAGCAATATCTCGCTTCTGACGGTGGCGCGAACAGCCGCGTCTGGATGCAGATCGTGGCGGACGTGCTTCAGGCTCCAATTCGTCAGCTCAAAGGGCATCCCGGCTCGTCATTAGGCGCAGCCTGGGCGGCAGCTGTGGGCGCAGGTGCCGTAGACGGCTGGTCGGGAATTGCCGCCTTCGTTGAAAACGGCGATCTCATCCTGCCAAGACCCGAAAAAGCAGCGACTTACAACAGCGGTTACCAACGTTTCCGCGAGATCTACACCAACCTCAAGCCGCTTTACAGAGAGTAATCACAACGATGACGATCAAAGCCATCGCATGGGATATTGACGGTACGCTCGTGGATAGTGAACCGCTTCACCATAAGGCACTTCTGGCTGGCACGGCGCATTTCGGCACCGATCTCAGCGATATTCCAGAAGAACGATTTCGCGGGGTCCATATGGATGCCGTCTTTGAAGCGGTCAAACCGCGATTGCCAGCCGATTTGAGCTTTGAGCCATGGATCGAACGCATTCGTGACCATTACATCGCCCATGCGGGCGAACTTCGGCCCATCACGGGCGTCCTGGAAGCAATGGACGCGGCAAAGGGCTATGGTCTGTTGCAGGTATGCGTCTCAAATTCCGGTCGCAACATTGTCGATACTAACATCGCCGCGCTTGGAATTGCTGACAAGCTGCGCTTTTCCATCAGCATCAATGATGTACTGCATGGCAAGCCTGATCCAGAACCTTATCTGGCTGCGGCCGAGCGGCTACGCCTTGCTCCAGCAGAGATGATAGCAATCGAAGACAGTTTGACGGGAGCAATCTCGGCGCGTGCCGCAGGCATGAAGGTCGTCGGCTACGGTTTGGCTGAACAGCCCGGAAGTCCAATCGATTACTACCTGCATCACTACGCCGAGCTACCGGCAATCCTGCTCGCTCACATGTGAGCGCGCAGACCGCATGAAGATCAACCGACCCGAGGTCGGAAGAAGAATACGAAGCTAACGCCGTCTCCGGATTGAACCGAAGACCGGCACAACAAAGGGGTTCACCATGAGCAAGTTTTTTGATCTTTTCCCGACGAAGAAGCCCATCATCGCGATGGTGCATCTTAACCCTTTGCCTGGCGCTCCGCTTTATGACGCGGAAGCTGGCATCGAAGGTATCGTCGAGGCAGCGCGTCGCGATCTCATTGCTTTACAGGACGCTGATGTCGATGCTGTCATGTTCGGCAACGAAAACGACCGTCCATACGAACTTGCTGTCGATGTCGCTTCCACGGCGACCATGGCCTATGTCATTGGCCGCCTGCGTGGTGAAATCGCAAAGCCTTTTGGCGTCAACGTTCTCTGGGACCCCAAAAGCTCGGTCGCTTTGGCCACGGCAACCGGCGCGTCATTCATGCGCGAAATCCTGACCGGCACTTATGCCTCCGACATGGGGCCATGGACGCCAAATGCGGGTGAAACGATGCGCTATCGCAATCGTCTTGGCCGCTCGGATCTTGTCATGCTGGACAACGTATCTGCTGAATTCGCGGATTCAATGGATCGCCGCCCCCTCCCCGACCGGGCACGTTCGGCAGTCTTCTCGTCCATTCCGGATGCCGTTCTGGTGTCGGGCACGATCACCGGTGAAGCCGCCAATGTTTCGGACCTCGAAGCCGTCAAGCGGGTCCTGCCGAACACGGCGGTTCTGGCCAATACGGGCGTGCGTCATGCAACCGTCGCCGATATCCTCAAGATTGCCGATGGCTGCATTGTCGGTTCGTCGCTGAAGGTCGATGGCAACACCTGGAATGCGGTCGATCCGGAACGCGCCAAGGAATTTATGAACATCGTGAAGAAAGCCCGCAAGGACTAATGAAAAAGACAATCGCGCGCGGTGACTGTTCCCCGCGCGCGATTTACGCCTATTATGCTCCCAAAGGCTGCGCCAGACGCGCCCGATGCCGGCTCAATCGCTCGATCAATATCGGCAAGCCCGTACCCGCCACAATCAGACAACCAATAACGACCTTTTGCCAATAGGATGGCACACCTGCCATCAGCAGCGTCGTATTGATCATTGTGATGACAAATACGCCAAGCAGCGTCCCGAGCACTGTACCGTGACCGCCCGTTATTCGGGCTCCACCGAGAACAACGGCTGCGATGACATTCAGCTCCATGCCGACCAGATCGAACGGATTAGCCATGCGCGACAGGGTCATATGGGTCATGCCAGCCAGACCAGCAATTGCACCCGCCAGAACATAGATCAATAGCTTGACGCGCCCCACGCGAATGCCAATGCGAGCGGCAGCTTCTTCAGAACCGCCGATGGCGTAGATTTTGCGCCCGAACAGCGTGAAGTTCATGACGAAAGCGACGAATACAGCGACCCCGACCAGAACAAAGAATGACATTGGAAGCGATACCATCTGGCCCAATGCGTTCTCCATGCGCACCAGAATGCTGCGCGCGAAATTGATAACTTCACGCGGCACCGACGTGATGTACACCGTCCCCACGAAGGTCAGCAACGCGCCCCGAAAAAGGCTCATTGTACCAAGGGTGACGATAAGCGTCGGTAGACCAAGTCCACCAACCAGTATTCCATTGATGAGACCAAGACTGGCCCCGATGAGGGCAGCCAGTCCGAAATAGGCGATAATCGGAACATGGATATCGATACCCATGACGATTTTCACCGTTGCATACATCGCAAAGGCGCCGATTGCCGTGCAGGACACGTCAATGCCGCCGGATGCCAGCACCATCATAACGCCGAGCGCAAATATTCCGGTCACCAGTGAGTTACGCGCCAGGTCTATCAGCGTCGCCGGTGAGAAGAACGCAGGATTGAGAATGCTCAGCACAATCGCAAAAGCAACTGCTGTCAAAAAGACGACACCCTGTGGTGTCGAGAGCACCCGGATCAACGAATTATTCATGGCCGGTCCTCCCGAATGACTTCCTGATAGAGCGTTTCTTCATCGATATCACCGGCATCGAAACTGGCCACAATTCGCCCCTTCACCATCACCTTGATCGTGTCGGACAGTGCAATGGCTTCGCCAATGTCGTCAGTCACCACCAGAACCGCTGTTCCCGAACGGCTCAAAGCGAGCAATAGTTCGTGGATTTCCCGTTTGGAACCAACATCGACGCCGACTGTTGGACCATTGAGGATAAGCAGCTTCGGTTTTCTCTCCATCCATCGCGCCAGAACGACACGCTGTTGATTGCCGCCTGACAGCGTCACCACAGGTGGGAAGACGCTGGGTGTCTTGATACGCAACCGCTTAACGGCTTCGCGCGCGCGCTCGGTGAGGCTCGACGCGCTGACAATGCCACCTTTAGTATCCGCATCAAGACTTGAAACGATGATGTTTTCACGGATCGGCTGATTGAGAAAAAGGCCTTCTGTCAGACGATCTTCCGGCACATAGGCAATGCCGTGTTCCATCGCGTCTGCGGGAGCCATGAGATGTAGTGATCCATTCACGTCTTCAATGCGACCTTCGTCCGGCGCAAGGCATCCAAACAAAGCCAACGCAAGTTCTGTTCGCCCTGACCCCAGAAGCCCCACGACGGATATGATTTCGCCCGCGCGCAAATCGAGATTGATGGAGGCGAACTGGCCGCGTCGTCCAAGATCGCGCACTTTGAATATGGCTTCCGAAGGCGTGACCGCCTCACGCGCCAGACGCTGGCTGTCAATTGGTCGACCAGACATGGCCTCTACCAGACGCGCAGGATCGAATTCACCTATCGGTCCTGCCACCACGACATGACCATCACGCAGAACCGTGACGCTGTCGCAAACAGCAAAAACTTCCTCGATCTTGTGACTGACAAATAGAAAGGCAACGCCTTCCGCCTTCAGCGCAAAGACGATATCAAGAAGCTTGGCGACCTCGCTGCGGGTCAAGGCCGTAGTGGGTTCATCCATAACGATAATGCGCGCATCATTGGCGAGCGCACGCGCAATGGCGACCAACTGCTTGGAAGCAACAGGCAGTCTTTCCACCAGAATATCGGGGTCAATATCGACCTTCATTCGAGCGAGCGTTTCAATCGCCCGTTTACGTCCAGACATGCGATTGAAGAAACGCTTGTTCTCGGTCACTGCCGCCAGAAAGCTGACATTCTCCCAAACCGTCAGATTGGGAAAAAGCGCAAAGTCCTGATAGATGACTGAAAGCCCCGCTGCTATCGCGGCTTTTGCGTCATTTTCGATGAACTTGCCGCCAATCGTGACCGTCCCGGCGTCGGCACGAACAACACCGGATAAAATCTTTATCAAAGTCGATTTACCGGACCCGTTTTCACCGGCAAGACAGCGCACCTCACCCGGTTGCAGGCTTAAACCCACATCTTCCAACACCCGTACGGGACCGTAAGATTTGGCAACAGCCTGCATTTCCAGAACAAAAGCGCCGGAATTCTGCGTATCACTCATGCAGCTCTCCCATAGAGGCCGCCGGTTGTCCCGGCGGCCCATTGTCCATGGATCAGAAGTCGTAATTGCCCATATTTTCCTTGGTCACATCGACCCAAGCCTGGCCATAGACAACCTTATCCTTGAGCTGAACCTTGTTGTAGCCTTCGACACCAAGGTCCATGCCATCGGTTACGGCCTTGCCATCAATGGCCATAGCGGCGAGTTTGTTCATGGCGATACCAGCCTTGGCCGGGTCCCAGAACGAGATCATGTTAATCGTGCCGCTTTCGAGATATGGGCCTGAAACCGAAACAAGGCTGGTGCCGACAATCTTGACCTTGCCCTCAAGACCAGCTTCCTCGACTGCAAGCGCCGCACCGGCGACATCTTCACCTGCGGAGCCCTGAATGCCCTTGAGATTCGGATAGGTTCTCAACAGTTCCTTGGTTTTGGCATAGGCCGTCTGCTGCTGCTCGTTGCTCTCGATCTTATCAGTCGCGAGCTTCATCTTCGGATAATGCTCTTTCTGATAGGCAATGGCTGCATCAACCCATTCATTGTGGGTTTTTGCCGTCAGATGGCCAACGAACACCGCATATTCGCCCTCTTCGCCCATAGCTTCGGCCAGTGCCTTCATTAGATGTTCGCCATAGGCACCATTGTCGAAAGCTTCGACGTCATAGGTGACATTCTTCATGCTTGATGCTTCGTGGCCCATTACCTTGATCCCGGCCTGCAACGCCTTGCCGAGCACGGGCTCCAGAGCTTCCGGGGAATTCGGCACCACGGTGATCGCGTCCACCTTTTTGGCAATCAGGTCTTCGATCAGCTGAACCTGTAGGGCAGCGTCAGCCGAAGCGGGTCCAATCTGGGTGGCGTTATTTCCACTTTCCTTGGCATATTCCTTCACGCCGGTTTCCATGCGATTGAACCACGCAATGCCGGAAAGTTTGACGACAGTGACGATGGTGTGTTTTGCGTCCTGCGCGTTCGCATAGAATGCACCACCAGCAACAATAGCTGCGCTGACGGCAAGACCGGCTGCCATTTTCCTCAAGCTGATATTCATTGTTATTCCCTCCGTTGGTTCACCCCTGCTTGCCTCCCCGGCAATCAGTCAGGCTGTATTCTGGCGAAGCTTCTGCGGCTTTCACCAATTCCTTTCCGGACGCGTGACTGCGTCCGGCCTCCCTTCAAGCCGATGCAATCCGCATCAGATCGGCAGTCCGCTCATAGAGCTTCTTGAATGTATCGAAACCCTGCTGGTAAACGCGCTTTGTCCCCGCATCAGGTTCAATGCGCCGCTCCACGGGATTCCATTGCTCAATGTCAGCCTTCGCCACATCGCCCACCGCAAGCGCTCCCAGAAAACAGTTTCCGTAGGCCGCACCGATAGTTTTGCTTCTCACAAGCTGAAGCTTTTCACTGACATCGGAAATGGCCTGTGACCAGACTGCATTTCTGGTGCCGCCACCCACAGCAGCGATGCGCTCCAGCGGCGCATTTGCTTCGTGATAGGTATTGAAAATATCGTTGACGCCATAAGCGACGCCTTCAAGAAGCGCGCGATAAATGTCAGCGCGCTTATGGGTTAGATCGAGACCGAAAATCATGCCGCGTGCTGACGGATCATGAACTGGTGTTCTCTCACCGGAAAAATAGGGAAGGACAAAAAGCCCTTTTGCGCCGGGCGGTGACGATGCGGCTTCTTCCGCCAGTGCTTGCAAGGCGCTGGCGGCGGGCAACTCGCGAGCGAACTGCTCCTGAAACCACCGCGTGAGCGTTCCGCTGGTCGACGTGCCGGACATACAGGCATGTTCTCCACGGAAAAGCCAAGGCGCATACCACAGCCGCGTATCAGCGACGCATTGATCCGTGACCAGAATGATGAACATGGTCGAACCATACATGACCATCATTTCGCCAGACTTCTGCACGCCAACGCTGACAGCCTCAGCGGCGGCATCGATGGTGCCAGCGATCACAGGCGTTCCAACAGCGAGCCCGGTCGCAGCTGCGGCCTGCGGCGTCACCGTTCCCGCAATGTCGGTTGTCCAAAGGAGATCGGGCAGCTGGTCACGTGAAACGATGCGTTCGGCAAAATCGTCAGTCCAATCCTGCCGTGCAACGTCATAAAGCGGCGAGAATCCGGCCGCCGAATAGTGATCGATCGTATAGTTGCTCGTCAGCCTGTGAACGAGGAAGGAGGAGGAATTGAGAAACTTGTGTGTGCGGTCAAAAATATCAGGATGGTTCTTCTTCAACCAAAGGATTTTCGGGCCGACCGATTGCGAAGTCAACGCATTGCCGCCTTCGCGCATCAGGCGTTCAAGCCCGATTTCAGTGGTCAGTTCCTCTATCTCAGCAGCCGCGCGCGTGTCGACGCCATAGAGTACGGCATTCATGAGCGGAGCGCCATTTTCATCAACCGGCAGCATACAGGGGCCAATGCCGCTGGCTGCAACTGCGCGAATATCGCTGGCCGCCACTGAACTTTGTTCGATCAATTCACGACTAATCGAACAAAACTCACCCCACCAGTTTTGTTCAGCATCATGTTCCGCCCAACCCGGTTGTGGAACCAGCATGCGATGCGGACGTGCGGCAGAAGCGACGATCCTTCCTTCCTCATCAGAAAGAACGCCCTTCGATTCAAATGTGCCAATGTCGATGCCCAGATAGTAGCGCATCAGGTGTAAAGATTCCTGTCGAGGCTGAAGTCCTTGTTGATCCTGCCAATAGCCGCGACCAGAAGCGCGGTGAGACTTTCAAGATCACGCAGATCGCACATTTCAAGCGCCGTATGGGTATAACGGCACGGGAAACACACATCGATACAGGCAACGCCCTCATTGACGAGTTGCACGTAAGACGAATCCGTCAATGCGCCTGTATGAGCCGTGCGTTGCAGCGGGATGGCTTCGCTGGCAGCGGTGTCGGAGAACAGTTTCGGCAGTGCCGGATGGGGGATCGTTCCATTGAGCGTGCCACGTCCATGAAAGGAGTAGAGACTGATGGCCGGACCACCGCCCAACTGAATTTCACCGCGATGAGCCATATCCGGCGTATCAGCATTGAGCCCGATATCGAGCTGAATGGCGATATCCGGTTTGATGGCTTGCGCTGCGACCATGGCACCACGCAGGTTGAACTCTTCCAGAACCGCGAAAACAAAATGAACGGTTGGTCGTGGACCACCTTTCGCGAGCTGACGGGCAACTTCCATCACGACAGCACAGCCTGCCCGGTCATCAACCGACGTTCCGATAACGCGGTTTTCGTTGAGATGGATGACGCGCGGTGCATAGACAACCGGCGTACCGATCTCGATGCCGAGCGCCTTTACATCCGCAGCGCTTTCCGCGCCGACATCGATGAAAAGTTCGGCATAGGGCGTAACCTTGTATTTTTCTTCGGCAGGCGTGGCATGATGGCTCTTATTCGCAATGACGCCGTGAACATCGCGCCCTTCGCCGACACAAAATAGCACCGCTTGCGCAGGCAACGCCTTTTCTGGAATACCGCCCAACCGCTCGATACGGATCAGGCCATTGTCCTCAACCTTGCGCACGATGAAGCCCAGTTGATCCGTATGCGCAAACAGCATGACGGAGGGCGCATTTTCATCCCCCTTCATCGTTGCAATCAGATTGCCCAGACGATCGGTTGCAAATTCGAGCGGCAGATCAGCCAGATCGCGGGCGATGAGACGCCGCACGCGATCCTCATGGCCCGACAGGCCAGGCGTCAACATCAATGCTTCGAGCGTTGAACGTAATCGGTTTTTCATGCCGTTCGGGCCTTTCTTTGGAAAACGGACGCAAGGCCAAGTCGGCCTGCCAGAACGCGTGCCGACATGACGACCACAAGCAGGCCACCAAAGAACAGATCGCGTGAAAACGCACTGAACGACAGAAAGTTCAGGCCGCTCGATATGAGCTGGAGACAGATGACGGCTAACGTCACACCGGTCACGGTGCCAAAGCCGCCGGCTGGCGAAACGCCTGCCAGAATATTGATGAGAATGACAAGAAGCAGATAGGAGCTACCATAATCGGCATTGGCGGAATTGACACGCGCCAGAACCACAAGCCCGGCAATTGATGCGATGAGACCGGCAATAGCGTAGATACGAAGCAACAGACCTTTTTCGCGCGTGCCCGCAAAATGGGACGCGACGGGATTGGCTCCGAACAGCCGCAGGTGGATGCCTACCGGTGTTCTCTTCAGCAAAAAGCCCAAGAGAAGCGCTGTGGCCACAAACAGAACGAGTGGCAGTGGTACCACGCCGCCGACCGACCAGTTGCCAAAGGCTGTGTACCACTGTGGCAGGCCCGTAATTGCAGGGCCGCCGGTAATTACGATACCAATCCCGGAGAACAGCTGCATCGTGCCAAGCGTGGCCAGAATTGGCGGCAGGCGCAGATAGGCAATCAGAAAGCCGTTGAGCAGCCCGCAGGCAACACCGATCAGAAGCGCAACCGGAATGGCGAGGATGGCGAGTTCGGGTCCGGCCCTCATCATCACCGCTGCGACGATAGCAGCGAGATTGGCTGTGGCCACGACAGAAAGGTCTATGCCACCAGACACCATCGTCGGCAGAACGGCCAACGAAAGCAGTCCGAATTCTGGAAACTGAAATCCCATTGAATTGAGGTTTGCAGCCGTTAGAAAGCCTGGCGCGAGCAGGCTCAACACTCCAAAGATAGCAATAGCCAGAACGGCCAGCCCCTTCAGATAATTGCCCGTCGTGTCCTGTCTTGCATCCATTGGCGCTCTCCCCTGCGCTGGTTGCCTTGGCCCGCTTAGCGGGCGAAAACGTGTTTGGCGATTAGCATTTCAGTTCCTCCCCCGAGGCGCCCGTTAAACGGTTTCCAGAAAAGGCAGTTGGTCGCGATAAGGCTGCAAAGAGCCTTCGAAACCAATATCGGTGATAAAGCCGCTCAAATCCTGCAACCCACAAACCGGCGCAAAACTGCGGCATTCAAGTTTACGCTGATCGGCGACAAGTATCGTCTTTTGCGCAATGTCGATTGCTGCGCGCTTCACTTCTGCTTCCTCGACGGTAGACGTGGAAACACCGTCAAGATCGACACAGTCGGCGGACAGAAAGAAACAATCGGCGCGGATATGGCGCAGCGTTTCCGTGGCCCAGGCCCCGATGAGCGAATAATAGTCATTTCTGACCCGGCCGCCGATGATATGCACTTCCGTTGCGCCAACAGCCGCCGCTTCGGCAATCTTCAGGTCCATCGTTACAAGCGTGATCGCCCTGCCCGCAAGCGCGCGCGCGACAGAAAGCGCTGTCGTGCCGGAATCAAGAATAACGGTGGAATTATTGGCAACATAAGCAGCAGCTGCTTCGCCAATCCGCGCCTTGGCGCTCTGGCTTATGCGCAGCTTTTCCAGAAACATCGGCTCGGCAACACTCTCGCCCGCACCGCGGGCAACGACGCCGCCGTGAATTCTCAGGATCAACCCGGCTTGTTCCAGCGTGATGAGATCACGACGCAATGTCGGAAGCGAAACACCCATGATGCCAGCCAGATCCGAGGTGCCAATACGCTTTGCGTCGGCGATGACGTCCATCATCTGCCGGTGACGTTCCTGCGGAAAACGTGTTCTTGCTTCGCTCATGTCCTGCTCCCAATGTGAACATTAATGATCGTTTTGAGCGAGTCAAGCGATTCCGTTCATATTCGGAACTATGCAGAGCGGTGTGCAGGCAGCTTGGAAGATCGTGATTTAGAAGGCCTGCAGCGGTTCAAACCAGCATTGCAAGGCAGCGCTTTTTCAGATCAGCCAATATGGGCGCGCTGCGGTCGCGCGGACGCGGTAATCCGACATCGAACACATCACGCACCCGACCGGGATTAGGCTCCATGATCAAAACCCGGTCAGCGAGATAAAGCGCTTCTTCCACATCATGCGTGACGATGATGATGGAGACCTTATTCTTCTCCCAGATAGACAAAAGTTCATCTTGAAGACGCATCCGCAGGATGGAATCCAAGGCACCGAAAGGTTCATCCATAAGCAGAATATCGGGTTCCTGCGCCAGCGCTCTGGCTATCGCCGCGCGCTGCGCCATCCCACCTGAAAGCTGCTTCGGATAGGCCTTCGCATAGTCGCTGAGACCAACAAGCGCGAGGTAATGCTGTACTCTTTCGCGCTTGGATGCGGGCGGAAGATCAGACTTGTCGAAAGCCAACTCGACATTGCCCTCGACAGTCAGCCACGGATACAAGCGATGATCCTGAAAGACCATACCGATCTTTGTCGGTGATGTTTTGTCTGTGTCGCCACGCGTAATCGACCCGCGATAGTCACCATCCAGTCCGATAATCAGCCGCAGCAAAGTGGATTTTCCGCAGCCCGACGCACCGACAATGGATATGATCTCGTTGTGCCCGACCTGAAAATTGATATCCTTCAATACGGGTCGAGGTGCGCCATCGAGAATAAAGGACTTGCTGACATGTTCGATTGAAAGGGCGTTCATCAATTCTCTGAGCTCCAGGGCGATACAATCGATGTGACACGGCGGATGATGGATGCAAGCAAGACGCCGCCCGTTGCCAAGGTGAAGACGCCGACAATCACAATGTCCATGCGGAATTGATCGCGTGCGCTGGCAATGTAGCTGCCCAATCCACGACCATTTCCAATGGCGTATTCCGCACCGACAGTTCCAATCCAGGCCGATAGCGCGGCAATCTGCAAACCAACATAGATATTCGGAAGCGCCGACGGCAGGCAAAGCCGATGAATGCGGGTCCAGCGCCGCAAATTCAATGTGTCGGCAACTTCTATCAACGAGGACGGCACCTGCCGCACACCCTGCTCTGTTGCCAGAAAGAGCGGGAAAAATGTCGAGAGAGCGGTAAACACAATTTTGGTGCCCTCACCATTTCCAAACCATGCCGTCAGCAGTGGTATCCAGGCAAAGAGCGCCACCTGACGCACGGCATGAATAGACGGTGCAAACGCCAAACCGGCCCAGCGGTAGCTGCCAACCACGTAGCCGAGTGCAAGCCCAGCAATGCACCCGATAGTGCCACCGATCATCACGCGAACAATGCTTGCTAAAAGCCCCGCCCACAATTCGCGCCCAGAAGGGTCAACGAACGGCGCCTCCAGCACCTGCAAGGGATGAATGGCCATGGGGCCAGTGATCAGCCCTGCGGATACGCCACCCCACCAAACGGCGACCGCCGCAAGCGGCACCACTGCGCCACGAGGAACCCGCAAAGAGGACCCAGCCTTAGACATGGCTACCCTTCCGCATCAGCGCTTCCGCCCGCTTCAGGAGAAGGTCGAGGGCAAAGCCGACAACGCCCACAACGATCATGCCAACAATAACGATATCGAGCTGGAAAAGCGTGCGGCCCCAGACCATCATGTAACCAAGCCCGTCAGTGCCCGCGAGCATTTCCACAACGATCAGGGAAACAAATGCCTGACTGAGCGAAAGTCGGACGCCGCTCGCGATATAAGGCGCCATGGCCGGGATTGTCAGCTTGAAAAACCGGGTACGCGCACGGAGGCCGAGAATGTCGGCAACCTCGTTGAACCCTTTAGGAATGTTCCTTGCTCCTTCGGCAGTACTGATAGCCATGGGCACGAAACAGGCTTTAGAAAGGATGATGATCTTCACGCTTTCTTCGATGCCGAATAGCAGGATCAGTATTGGCAGCCACCCAAGTGAGGGTACTGCGGCAAGCGCTCTGAAGCTTGGCCCCAGATAGGCCTCTGCGATTTTAGATTTCCCAATCAGGAAACCGAACGCAAAGCCAAGGGATGCGCCAAGCAAAAAACCCTCGGCAATGCGTTGGAAGCTGACGACGGCGGCAGAGAATATGTCCCCATCCTTCAGAAGATCCAGAAACGTATTGAAGACCCAATCCGGACGCGGAAGTACTTGCGGCGAAATCCAGCTATGAGCAGACGCAATCCACCAGAGAACCAGCAAGCTGCCCGGCCCGGTCAAGGCCAGAACTGAGCTTGCGATGCGAGACTGCAGTTTCGCCAGTCGCTCGCCTTTCATTCTCCGGGAGACGCTAAAGTCGGCTCCAGCTTCGAACGTCGCCATCAGCTTTCTCCGATCAGTTCAGAAGTTCACCCGTCGCGGAACGATCAGGCCACAACGACTGAAGGTTCAATGTCTTGACGGCATTGTCCACGTAGCTTCTATCGACCCATGTATCGAGATCGATATCATGCCTAATGAGCTTCTGCTGCTTGTCGAAGTCGATACCGCTGCGATAACGCGCCGCAAAGAAACCATCGAGACGCGGATTGTACTTCTTACCAAGCTCGCCGCCTTCATTGGACTTGCGAATGACCTCTATTGGCGACCCTGCCCGCGACCAGATACTGAATGCCTCTTCCCGGTTTTTGTCATCCGACAGCCATTGCGCGGCTTTGACAAAGCCCGTCACGACTTTCTGCGTTGCTTCCGGATAGGCTTTACGGAACTTGTCGGTGACGAGGAATGCGCCGAAACCGTCGCCGGTCGCGCCAACAGCAGAGGATTTGTAGAAGATCTTAGCCAGACCTTTGTCCTCAAGGGGAAGTAGGAAGTCTGCACCGAATACGGCATCGACGCTCTTTGCTGCAATAGCCGCAAGCTGGTCCGCATTTTTCAGATCGACGATGGTAATATCTTTTTCAGATAAGCCAGCATTCTTCAAAGCGGTAATCAGCGCCCAGTGAATGATTGTCGCTTTCTGGATGGCGACTTTTTTGCCCTTCAAGTCGGCAATCGTCTTGATGTCGAGGTCCGGCCTGGACGCACCAAAGATCGTAGTGCCACCATAGGAAGCCAGAATGACAGTATCGAGACCATTGGCCTTGCCAATAATATTGGGAACCGCACCATAGGACGCAAAGTCCAGCTGACCGTTAGACAGCGCTTCGTTGATGGCTGGGCCTGTTCCCGTGAAATAGGTAAACTCGATCTTGGTAGAGGTGCCTTTGAATTCGTCGGCGATAAAGCCCTTCGCGTCAGCAATAGCCTGAAGGCCAACGCCGAATGGCGTCCCGAACCCAAAGCCCACATCACCAAAGCGAATAGTCTCAGGCGCATCCTCTGCATGCGATGGCGCCGCCGCAGCTGTTAGAACGCCGACAGCCAACAGCATGGTTGATAGAAAACGTCTCATACATTTCTCCAGTCAGGGTATGATTTTGCCGGTCTCGAAGATCCGGTAACTCCAGTCGCCAGCCGTTCCGCGCGGCTTGGCATTTTTCCATCCCATCTCTCGACGGAAGCTCCCCATCACACCTCGTGCGATGAGTTCGCTCTCTGTCGCGCCTTCAATTGCCTCGGAAAGAGGCGATACGTAGAGCGCGTCTGTCGGGCAAAAAAGCTCACACAAGAAACAGGTCTGGCAGTCCGATTGCCGAACGATGATGGGAGCGCCATCGGGAACAGCCTCGAACACATCGTCCGGACAGGCCTCAACACAAAGATCGCACTTGATGCAGCGATCTTCACTAACGATCTCAATCATGATGCTGCACTCACTCGATTTGCGCTCTGGAACGAAGCCCAGATGTTGTCGACACCACCGGAGTCGATCGGCTTCGCCATGGTGGGATTTGCTTCCGGAAAATCCGTGCGACGCTGCAAACCACGGCTTTCCTTACGCAACAGCGCGCTATGGGTTGCCCAGCGAGCGGTCGCGATAAGCGCTTCGACCTCACGCACCTTCGTTGAGCGTTGCGATCGCCAGGACTCGTCCTGCCAAAGTGCGGTCAGCCTGTCAGAAACTGCGACCAGACGATCATGGTTTCTGAAGAACCCGCCATCCAACGGAAGAACTTGCTGTTTGACATCATCCAAAACCGCATCGACATCGCCAGTTGCCTGATCGGCCCGTTCGCTCAACTGCGCATTGGCGGAACGCACAGCCCGGTCGCGCCAGTTTGCACCAAGCGATTGCACAAACTTCGCGGCATCCTCGCCAGCCCAGGAACCTGTGGCCATCGCCCAGCTGGAGTTCGGTCCGCCACCGCCGCTCGAAGCCCCAGACATGCCCTGACGGGAAGCGGCATCGCCGGCGGCAAACAGACCGGGGATTGTCGTCGTTGTACGACCGTCAATCTTGAGGCCCCCTGTTCCGCGAACCGTGCCCTCATGACGAAGGGTGATGGGAAAACGTTGCGTGAATGGGTCAATCCCCATGCGGTCGAAGGGAACAAAAATGTTCGGCTGCCCTCGGCGAAAGCCCTCTTGAAGGCGGGGCGGCGCTTTGTCCAGCACCGCGTAGACCGGGCCCTTGATCAGTTCTCGCGCGACAACGCTTTGGCGATCCCCTGCCGCAGAAAGTTCATTGCCTTGTTCGTCACTGAACGTGCCCCAGAAATAGACAACGCCTTTCGTCACACTTGAATAGGCGGGAGAAATGCCAAACTGCGCAGAAAATTCCATGCCGGAAAGAACGGCACCCGCTTCCGCAGCCATAAGATAACCATCGCCAGTGAGGTTGTTGGTGCCAAGCGCACCACTTCGAAAAGCACAGCCGCCCGTAGCGATCACAACTGCACCTGAACGGATATGCAGAGTTTCACCAGATCGCCGATATCGCGCAATGGCACCTGCAACCACTCCATCCGACACAAGCAGTTCTTCGATCGGGCAATGGTCGATGATCTGGACACGCGCCTTGATGAGCTTCTGCCGCATAAACCGCAGATAGTCGGGTCCCCGCAGCATGCCGCGATAGGGTGTTCCATCTTCATAAGTTGGGAAGTCGTAGCCCCACTGAGCGAGCAAATCGAGGTTCTCATATGTCCGGTCGAGCACGCGCTCAATGCGCTCCTGCTCGGCAAAACCCTGCCCCAACCGCACCCTCTGTGTGACCGTCGCGCTCCGTTCGGCAGTCCCGCGACGTGTGTAGATTGTCGTCGTGTTCCCGGCAGCGGTAGCACCGCTCGTGCCAACATAACCCTTCTCTACGAGTACGACGCTCGCACCGTTTGCGGCAGCATTCCACGCGGCCCAGCAACCCGCTGGCCCTCCTCCAACAACAAGCACATCCGTTGATATTTCTAACGTATTTTTGGTCATGGTCTCTCGCATTCGCGAAAAATCTATAATTTATATAGAATTTATCAAGGAAGGTTCTATTAGCCCATCGAGCCGACTTAAAATAGTTTTCCATAATAATGAAACGCGCCGCAAACACTTAAATGTTTGCGGCGCGTAACTGAAATATTCAGGCAGTAGCTCGTGGTCGTATCGCGATATTGCCTCAGAGCATCATCCTGGGCATGCCATCGGGCCTCAGATAGCGCCGAAGCGCTGCAATGCGGAAGATGGCATTCACAGCGCCATAGCCCTTATAGCTGCGCCGCTGCACAACTTCGAAGAAAAAACCCTGATCGTCGGTTGGACTATAGAGCTGAAAATATTCGCCGGTTTCATCGCGATCATAGAGCACATTGGCGGCTTTGAGCTTATCCGTGAAATCCGGATCGAGGCCGAGCCTCGCTTCGAGATCATCATAGTAGTTGGGCGAAATTTCCAGCGTATGAAAGCCGTTGGCTTTCAGCGCTGCAGCTGTCGCAAAAATATCGTCGGTGGCAAATGCCAGATGCTGAATACCGGAACCGAAGGTTTCTGCAATGAACCGACCAGCCAATGTGCGGCGGTTCTCAGCACCATTAAGCGTAATCCGCAGCGAGCCACTGTCATTTTCAACAACCTGACTGCGCACGACGCCGCCCGGATCGACAATATCAACCATAGGCGATTTCCGGGATTCCGTAAGCGACGTGTAGAACAGAAGCCAGGTCAAAAGCTCATCGAACTTCATCGTTTGCGCGACATGGTCGATATGGGTCAACCCCACCCCATGAAAGCTGCCAGCCTCCGCGACAGGTTCGAATTCTATATCGAAGATACGACCTAGATCGGTCTTTTCATCAAGGAAATAGATGAGGCCACCGCCAACACCGCGTATCGCTGGCATGCCGATCTCGCCGGGGTCGAGCGGCTGTTTAAATGGCTCCGCTCCCAATGCAACTGCTCTTGCTTGCGCGGCTGCAGCATCATCGACGACAAGGCCCATGGCATAGGCCGTTGTGCCGTGAACAGCATAGGCCGAGCTTGCAAAGCCGCGTATATCGGTATTGACGACCAGATTGATCTCGCCTTGACGATAGAGCGCCACATCCTTGGTTTTGTGCTTGCCCGCGAGCTGAAAGCCCAAGGCGCCCAGCACCGATGCAAGCCTATCGGCGCTATCGGCATGGGCCGTAAACTCGATGAAGCTGACGCGCTCCACTTTCGCTCTCGCCGGCATATCGGTCACAGTCAGCCGGTTTTCAGGTTCCACGCGACGCACCTGATCGCCAAGATAAATCAACGAGCGTCGGCCATCAGCCGCGATGGACGCCGGCAATCCACCGCGGAACTGATCGTTGAAAATCTCCAGCGAGAAATAGCCGTCATAACCGGTCGCGGCCACGGCGCGCATGAAATCCAGAACCGGCAGGTCACCCTCACCCGGCATGTTGCGATAGTGACGGCTCCAATAAAGCAGATCCATATCGATCAGCGGGGCGTCGGCCATCTGAACGATGAAGAGTTTTTCCTTTGGAATGGAGCGGATCGAATTCACGTCGATCTTGCGCGCAAGCGTATGAAAGCTGTCGAGGATCAGACCGACATTGGGATGGTCTGCCCGGCGCACAATCTCCCAGGCATCGCGATGATCGTTAATGTGGCGACCCCAGGCGAGCGCTTCGTAACCCACGCGCAAATTGCGGCGCGCTGCCCGCTCGCCAAGCTCGCGGAAGTCATCGGCTGCCCGATCAAGGCCGCCCATAGCAACCGGCGATATATTCGAGCACACAAGAACAAGATCGGTGCCAAGCTCCTGCATCAGATCGAATTTGCGCTCGGCGCGGTCGAAAGTGCGACTGCGCAACGGCTCCGGCATGCCCTCAAAATCACGGAAAGGCTGAAACAGCGTGATCTCTAGTCCGAGATCACGCGCCATACGGCCAACCTGACGCGGGCTTTCATCAAAAGTGAGAAAGTCGTTCTCGAAAATCTCCACACCGTCGAAGCCGGCTTTGGCGATAGCTTCGAGCTTTTGCGGCAGATCACCACTGATCGAAACCGTTGCTATCGAAGTTTTCATGGCGTGCTCTCCTGCTTCCGGTTCTTGTTGCGCCCGCGTTCAGAAAATTCGGGCCAGTATCGTCGATTGATTGCGCGTTGTTTCAAAGTCGGGTTTTAAATTCGGCTCGTCCCCGAACGCCCGGTTTGAACGCCAGCACCTTGCCAGCAAGTGGTTCTGTCGTTCGCTCTTGACGGCCAAGGGGCTCAATCGCCGAGGTGACAAACAGCGTATCGAGGGCTTCGCCACCAAAGCAGCAACAGGTCGGGTGACTGACCGGCAGTTCGATCACGCGGTCTATCGCGCCGTCCGGGTCAAAACGGATGAGCTTGCCGCCAGCGTAAATCGCACTCCACATAAAGCCTTCTTCGTCAACGCAGCTGCCATCCGGTCGTTCGGGCGCAGTCGTCGTTGCGAAAATCTGCGGCTCCCCAAGTTGGTCTTGCGTGGGGTCATAATCGCGCATCCAGATCGTATAGGCGCGTGTATCAGCGAAATACATGCGCTTGCGATCTTGATCGAAGGCTAGTCCGTTAGGAATTGCGAGATCGGCGGCTTCCCTTGATACTGCATAATCCGGCTGTACCCGGTAAAGCGCGCCCACAGCTGCGTAATCCGCCTCGCGCAAGGTACCGATCCAGAAATTGCCCGCCCAATCCGCACGTCCATCGTTCTTGCGATGACCCGATACACCCGGTTCAGGGTCCACAAGAAACGTCTGTCCGCCGCCCTCAGGATCAAAAGCAAATAGGCCCTTGTCGCAAGCTAGAATAAGGCCGCCTTTTTCCCGCAAGGCCAAAGACCCGATACGACGGGCCTCAACCTTGTGCTGTTGAACTTGCCCCGCTTGCGGGACATAGCTCATGAGCGCCGGTGTGAGCACATCGACCCACCATAGGGTGCCCATCTGCTCACACCAGATTGGACATTCCCCCAGACGATTGGCAGGAGCGTCGATGACGTCAAACTTTTGCGTCGTCATGCTCGACATGTCCACCAAGGAACAGCTGCCCCACGCGCGGATCAGCAAGAAGCTTTGAGGCTTCATCATGCATGCGCGTTTGACCAAGTTCGAGAACCAGGCCGTAGTCCGACATGGCGAGTGCGGCTTTCGCATTCTGCTCGACCATGAGAATGGTTACACCCTGATCACGCAAGCGAATGAGTGTCTGAAACACCTCCTGAACGAGATTGGGCGACAGGCCAATGGATGGTTCGTCGATCAAAATGAGCTTCGGATCAAGCAGAAGAGCACGGGCGACCTCCAACTGCTTCTGCTGGCCGCCTGACAGTTCAATCGCTTTACGGTCCCGGAACTGCCGCAGCATTGGAAACTGATCCATGACCTGCTCGATGCGGGCACGAACCTTGGATGGATCAGATGATGTGATACCCCCAAGCTCAAGGTTATGGTAGACGGAAAGTTGCGGCACCACATTGCGCCCTTGCGGCACATAGGTCACGCCGTTGGCGATCATCTGACGCGGCGTATTGCGGGTGACGTCTTTTCCGTCCAGCAGGATTTGTCCCGAGTGGATGTTCAAGAGACCGAAGATCGCCTTGAATACGGTTGACTTACCTGCTCCATTCGGACCGATCACAGTCGTAATCGAGCCCTTCGGAATGGAGAAAGACACGCCGTTCAAAATGGTAATCTTTCCATAGCCACCGTGAAGGTCTTTGAGTTCAAGCATATGTCATCCTCCCAGATAAGCGTCGATAACCATCTGGTTTGACCGGATTTCTTCGGGCTTGCCTTCAGCAATAATGCGGCCTTCTGCCAGCACGATAATGCGTGTGCAAAGGCTCATGACAAACTCCATATTGTGCTCGATGACCACAAAAGTCGTTCCATGTTCCGCATTATAGGCCACGAGCCGATCCTTGAGATTGGCAAGCATTGTCAGATTGACACCACCGGCCGGTTCATCGAGCAGAACAAGACTGGGGCCTGCCATGAACGCCATGGCAGCATCGACCAGCTTTTGCTGCCCGTAGGAAAGCGACCCCGCCAGTTCGTCGCGAAGATGGTTGAGGCGGAAGAACGAAATCATCTGTTCGGCTTCCTCGGTCAGCCCGGCATCACCCGGACCGAAAAGCCGCGAGGCCATGGTGCCTTTGTGTTCCTGTCCAGCGAGGATGATGTTTTCAAGAACAGACATCTTCGGAAAGACGGAAAGCTGCTGGAAAGTTCGTCCGACGCCAAGCTTGTTGAGGTCGGATGCACGCATGCCTGAAACGTTCTTGCCGTTGACCTGCACCTCGCCAGCATTGGGCTGAAGCTGGCCAAGGATGCAGTTGAACAGCGTCGACTTGCCGGAACCGTTCGGCCCGATCAGCCCGAGTATCTCACCCTGATTGACGTCGAAGGACACATCGCGAACGGCGTGAATGCCGCCGAAACGCTTCTCGATATTGCGTACGGAAAGTACAGGACTGCTCATTTCAGCCGCGCTCCTTCGCTCATGTCACCGCGCACCTGACGCTTCGGCCAGAATTTTTCGCGGAACTTGCCCCACACTCCGATCAGACCCGAAGGCACGAAGATCAGCATGACGATCACGAGTACCGAGTAAATGATCAGATAGTAGCCTTCCGTGAAGCGAAGCACTTCCGGCAGCAAAATGACAACTGCTGCACCGATGAAGGGGCCAAAGAAAAAGCCTGCACCACCCACAACAACCATGAGCAGAATGCGCAGCGAATGGACGAGACCAAACGAACCCGGCTCGATAAACTGAACCAGCGGCGTGATCAGCGATCCGGCAAGCCCGCCATAGACCGAGCCGATGGCAAACGCCAGAAGCGTGATGCGACGTGTATCAACGCCAAGACTTTCAGCGCGGATGGGGTTTTCACGCAGAGCCTTGAAGGCGCGGCCCCATGGGGAGCGCACAATGCCCCACATGATCAGCGCGGCGACAACAGTGATGCCGAGCGTGAAATAATAGAATGGGAGCTGCTTGGTGGTGGCGAACAGACCGAGATGAGGACGCGGCATGCCGACAAGACCGTAATTGCCGCCGGTCAGCCACTCTTCGTTACGCAACACCAGAAAGACCAGAGTGTTGAAGGCAAGCGTCACGAAGGCAAGGAAATGCCCTTTGACGCGCAAAGCCGGATAGCCAAGTACAAGGCCCACAATGAAGCAAAGTACCAGGCCGACCGGCATTGCCAGAAACCAATGCCATCCGGCGAGCGTCAGAAGCGCCGTGGTATAGGCGCCAATCGCCATGAAGGACGCCTGTGCCAGCGAAATCTGGCCTGCATAACCGAGCGTCAGGTTAAGACCCATCGCTGCGATCGAGAAGATCAGCCAGGATGTCAAAACGTAGATGATGTAGTTGCCCTGCCCAATCGGTGCGAGCACCGACAAAAGCAACAATACAGCAATTGAAATATTGCGCTTGCTTGCAGTCATTACACGGCCCTCCCCTCGGAAGTGCCCATGATGCCCTGTGGGCGGACGAGGATAATCACGATCAACAGGACCAATGGCAACGCGGCACGATATTGCGCGGTGACATAAGCCGCCGTGAGATTATCGAGAACACCGATCAGCAATCCACCGACGAGCGCACCGCGTATCTGGTTGAAACCCCCAACAATGGCCGCAATGAAGGCGATAAGGCCAAGCGTTTCACCGTTGGAGAACTTTGCGAGGTAGACGGGGCTGATCAAGTAGGACGCCAGAGCCGCCAGAGCTGCATTGATCAGAAATGTATAGAGGATCATGCGCTTGACATTGACGCCAAGAATTTCAGCAACAGCGGGATTCTGCGCTGTTGCCTGCATGCAGCGACCCGTGCGGGTGCGATTGAGGAACAGCGTTAGCAGAACGACGATACCGAGCGACAGCGCCAGATTGAGAATGTCACGCAATGAGAGAACCGCGCCGAAAAACTCGATCGGATCGTTCGGGAACATCGATGGGAAGGGCTGTGCTTCAGCGGAATAGAATTCTTTCACGCTTTCTTTGAGCAAGATGCCCAAGACCATCGTCGCGATGATCAGCGTGATACCCCCATGGGGCAGAATGGGTTCAACGATCAGCTTCTTGAACAAAAGCCCAAGCACGATCAGAGCAACCACCAACCCGATAAGCAGAGCGGGCCAGAACGAAATACCAAAGATGGTCATTGCCGCCAGAACGAAGAAGGCCGGTAGCATCACGAATTCACCCTGAGCGAAGTTCACAGTCTGGGCTGCTTGCCAAACCAGCGTGAAACCGATCGCAACAAGTGCGTAAATGGAGCCGGTCGCAAGACCGGATAACAAAACCTGTAGAAACTGGGACATGACTTTACCCGTCTGAGGCGGCAGCCAAGCCGCCGCCTCTGCTGAAAGGATTGATCAGTTTGCCGGAACTGTACCAATGACTGTCGGCACACCGTCCTTCACCTGAACCATGAAGCTTGGGCGGGACATTTCTCCGCGGTCATCCCAGCAGGTGTCGAGAAGCACTTTCGGATAGTCAGCTGCCTTCAGGCAAAGACCATGCATCTTTTCAGCAAATGCTTCACCGTCGAGCTTACCCACCATGTCAGTGACATATTTGGTGGTCCAGACGCCGACATAACCCTTCAAAGCGTCATGCGTCGGCTTGCGCTTGTAAGCTTCTTCGAACTTCTTGGCGAATTCGCCGATGCCCGGCACATCCGTCGCCGCAGCTGTGATGCCAACATGCGCGATAGCGCCATTCGCAGCACCGCCTGCAAGTTCAACCACCTTGGCTTCCGTCAGCGTTACTTCGCCAACGAGAGGCATCTTCAGCCCCTGCTTCTTGGCTTCGATCAGGAAACGCGCAGATTCTTCCTGATTCATATAGACGAAAATCGCTTCAGGATTAGCCTGCTTGAGCTTCGCAACGTCGGCCGCATAGTCAGTCTGCGCCTGCTCGGAGGCAACATCGGCGATAATTTCGATACCGGCCTTCTTCATTTCCTCAACGAAAACGTCATGACCGCCTTTGCCGAACTCGTTGTTCAGCCAGGCCACACCAACCTTCTTCGCCTTCAGCGTGTCTGTGAAGTAGGACGTCAGTGCTGGAACGCCCTTCTGAGCGCCGGTCGAGGTGCGGAAGACGAACGGATTGCCCTTTTCGACAATGCTCGGCGATTCCGAACCGACGAATTGCGGAATGCTGTTCTGCTGTGCAACCAGCATGTTGACCATCGTCGAGCCCGAATAGATCGTGCCCAGAATAGCGTATGCGCCATCGTCAATGGCCTTTTGCACGAGCGCGCGCGAGACCTGCGGATCAGTCTGGGTGTCATACTCGCCCAGCTCGACCTTCTTGCCCAGAATGCCGCCGCCCGCATTCACTTCATCAATGGCGATCTTGATGCCGTCACGCCAGTTCGTGCCGGACGGTGCGCCCGGACCGGACAGCTCGACAACCATGCCGAGTTTGACCACGTCTTCTGCGTGGGCTGCGCCGAAAGTCGCGAAAACTGCCGTCGAAAGCGCCAGAAGTTTCTTACGATAATGCATTTTAGTTCCTCCCCTTAAGTTCATAGAGATCAAGATATAGAGATAAGCCTACCCTTTTTCGGGTGTCGGCAACGGCGCGCAACCTGCATGGTGCCCGTCGTGACCGGTCAGAAAATCCGCCAGGACCTCCGCCTGCGCATCGAACATTCCAGCACCAACCATCGTCTGACAGCCCCGTTTTCTAGCTTCCTCGATAAATGGCGATACGTGCGGTTTGGTGATCACGCAAGCAGCAAACTGCTCTGACCGCAACTTTGTTACGTTTACGGGATATGGATCATTCGATTTCATACCCATCGGCGTAGCATTTGCAATCAGATCGAACCCGAAAGGGTCATCGCTACCAACGACAACCTTACCCGGATAACGTTCACTGAGTTTGCCGATTACAGAATCACGCTTGTCGCTATCGACATCGTGAATGGCAAGCTGCGCTGCTCCTCGCTTCAGCATTTCCAGCGCTATGGCTGTTCCGGCACCGCCGCATCCGACGAGAAGGACGTTTTTCCCTTGCACATCGAACCCTTCCCGTTCGATGCCATCGAGAAAGCCGATGCCGTCAGTATTATCGCCGTACCACCCATTTCCAGTGCGCCGAACAACATTGACCGCCTCAATGAAGGTGGCATTGTCCGTAAATCCCGCACATAGCTCATAGGCCTGCTGCTTGTGCGGTATCGTCACCAGCAAACCGCCGATATTGTCCACCACGCTCAATGTGGCGAAAACAACTGACAGATTGGATGGCGCAACATGCAGCGGAACAACAAGCGCATTCTCGCTGCGCTCGCGAAACAGTTCCGTCATAACTTCCGGCGAACGCACCTGCTCAATCGGGTCTCCAACCACAGGAAAAAGGCGCGTCGCTCCATTTGGAAACGGCCCTTTGTCCTGCAAAGATTGAGCATTATCGCCATATGCCATGAATTCACTGATCCTAGCCTGCGCGTTTGTATTCGAGCGCTCCCAGGAACAGATTAGCGAATGGCAGAGATAATATCGCCTATCAAATGAATAGGAATCCATAACATGATGTTAATTCTCTGAGCGTCGACATTAATGGCTGAATGAGCTGACAGCGTTCATTTCCTTGCGCAACACATCGATGAAATGTTCCGCATAGACGGAAAGCGGCAGATCGTTGCGATAGGCGATGTAAGTATGAAAGGCGCTCTCCGCGTCAATTGGAATGCTTTTCAGGCCTCGCACCACGCCATGCGCGACCGTAAACTCGTCGATAATCGCTATACCCAATCCGGCTGCAACCAGACTGCACACGGTCGTCCCGAAACGCGCTTTGATGTTCATGCGATAGTCGAGACCCGCATTGGTAAACATCGCCGCCATGATTGCACCGTACGGGTCTTTCGGGTTGATGCCGATCAGCGGATGTTCCGACATTTCCCGAGGCGTAATTTTTTCGCGTGATGCCAGCGGGCTTGTCTCAGGCACAATGCAGAGCAACCGCCCCTTTGCCAGCGGTTCAAATTCGATCAGCGGATGATCGAAGCGCGATGAGATTGCAACGATCTCGCCACGTCCTAGAAGAAGATAGTCAACGGCTTCTTCAATCTTGAGAATATTGAGGTCGAGGTGAACATCGCTGTAACGCTCGCGCACCTTTGCGACCGCGCGCGGCACCATCACATTGGCTATACTCGGCACGGACGCAACGCAAAGTTCCTGCGCCTTGCCCTTGCTTAAATCCGCGACAGCCGATTGCAGGTCATCGATTTTCCGGTGCACCGTATCCAGAAGATCGAAGATATTGCGGGCTTGTGATGTTGGAACATAACGCCCGCCGCGGCGATCAAAGAGCCGGATGCCGAGGGAATCTTCCGAATATTTCATGAGCCTGCTGATGCCCGGAGCAGAGACATTCAACAGTTTGGCCGCACCGGCAATCGTCCCGGTCACCATGATTGCCCGGATAACTTCGATTTGTCGCAATGTCAGCATTTTTTTCCCGCCTGTTTCGCTCCTCACACAGGCATATTCATCAAATGCATGTCAAATGGCTACTCACGCGCCGCCGGAAAAACCCTGCCTTCGAACAGTTTGCGCGCTGTCCGGATCGTGCCTGCGCCTTGGACAGCTCCGTCTTCCGCCAGATCGAGGAAAACCTCCATCGCGCCGCTTGGATGTTCAATCGCATAACGACCATCATGCGGTGCGTTCACCAGCTTAGCTGCGGGACTGGAGGGCAAGCGTGTTGCTGTCGCGACCGTCACCGCCGCCAGAACACCGACGGAAGCATGAACACGATGCGGAATGAAGCTGCGCGTCGATATGGCACCTCCGGCAGTGGGCGCAGAAACGAGCGTCATTTTCGGTACGGACGCCTCGCGCACATCGCCGAGATTCATCAATGAGCCTGCCTTTAGCCGGATCACTTCAAGCTTTGCTTTAAGATCGTTATTCGCTTCCAGCTCTTCGCGGGTCTCCATGCCTGTCAGGCCGAAATCGGCAGCGCGCATGATGACGCAAGGCATTCCATTGTCGATAAGGGTTGCTTCGACACCGTCTATGACGTCCATTTCGTTGTCAGTCGGCAACAGCGCTCCGCACATGGAGCCGGCGACATTCATAAACAGAAGAGGTACGGCGGCGTGGGTGCCCGGAACGCCAGCAATCGCAGTATCACCGGCATAATTGACGCGACGGTTGGGAGTGGAAATCTGGGCAAGCGCAATCTCACCCGAATTGACCATGTGAATGCGCACCGGCGTCACATCGTCCTTCGCAGCCACCAGTCCCATTTCAATGGCCGCCGGTCCAACACCTGCCAGAATATTTCCGCAACCCTGCGCATCACTGACAAGCGGCTGATCCACAAAGACCTGCAAAAAGAGATAATCCACATCCGCGTCATCGCGGCTGGAAGGCGACAGGATGGCCACTTTCGAGGTCAGTGGGTCGGCGCCGCCGATTCCGTCAATCTGGCGAACATCCGGCGAACCCATGACGCCCAGCAGCAGTACATCACGCTGTTGCCTATCAGACGGCAGGTTGGCGGCCAGAAAATAGGCGCCCTTGGATGTCCCTCCCCGCATCCAGAGGCAGGGAATGCCGTCCTCATACATATTTGAGTCCCTTTTCCGCCAGACGTTCGCGCATCTTGTAGATGTCGAGGCCCAGTTCACCCGCCGCCAGCCGCGCGCGTTTGGCTTCCTCATTGGCAAGGCGCGTTTGTGCTGCACTCAACACGTCTTCGGCTTCGGAGCGCTTCACGACACAGACACCGTCATCGTCGGCCACGATAATATCGCCCGCCTCGATATAGCTTCCGGCACAGACGACAGGAACATTGATCGACCCCAGCGTTTCCTTCACCGTTCCCTGCGCAAAGACAGCCTTTGACCAAACTGGAAAGCCCATAGATGTCAGATCGCGCACATCACGCACACCCGCATCAATGATCAATCCGCGGCAACCCCGCGCCTGTGCCGAAGTGGCAAGCAGATCGCCGAAATAGCCATCCTCGCAGGGGCTTGTTGGCGCCAGAACCAGAATATCGCCTTGCTGCAACTGTTCGATCGCCACATGGATCATCCAGTTGTCACCGGGCGCTGCCGAAATTGTCACGGCCGATCCGGCAACCTGTGCGCCGGAATAGATCGGGCGCATATAGCTTGCCAGCAGACCTTTGCGTCCCTGCGCTTCGTGGACGGTTGCCACACCTGCTGCCGCCAGTCCATCAATGACTTCCGGTTTGGCCCGCGCGATATTCTGAACGACGACTGGCATTTCAATGCTCCTTGTTACTTCCTGCGACCGGGGGCGTTCCATGGGTGTGGAACGTCTCAATTGTCTTCAGACCCCAGGCCTGTCCCTTTTTGCGCTCCGACTCCGTCCAGACGATCGGCTCCCAGTCCGGCGCAAGGATCAGACGTGCGCCTGAATTGGCCAGTTCCACACGATTGCCCGCCGGTTCCCAGACATAGAGAAAGAACGTGCCCTGCACGGCGTGCTTGTGCGGACCGGTCTCGATATGAACGCCATTTTGAAGGAAGATATCGGCTGCACGCAGAATGTCTTCTCGCTGATCCGTGGCATAGGTGAGATGATGCAAACGCGCATGGCCACCCCCATGCTCTTCCGTGCAGGCGAGATCGTAGGTCTTGTTGTTGATGGTGAACCACGCACCACCGATGCGACCATTATCGAGTTGGATCATCTCCGTGACACGCGACCCAAGACAGGTTTCCATAAACCTGCGGAACTCCGTTACGTCGCTGCAAAGGAGATTGAGATGATCGATCCGTCGCGGTGCCGCGCCGGTGTAAGAGCTTGCGGTGTTCTTGAGCACCGGCGCATCCGCACCTTGTCCCGTATAGCGCACGGTATCCCAATAGATCTCGAAGACATGGCCGAACGGATCCTCAAACCGGAACGCTCGGCCATGTCCTCGATCACCCCCCACCCAACCAATGACCTTGTAGCCGCTTTCGCTGATCGCTTTCACACGGCGCTCCAACGCTTCCGGCGACGCTACGCGATAAGCGATATGTCCGACGCCAGTGGTGTGATGCCGGGTCAGTTTGAGCGAATGAAATTCATAATCGTCCCATGCCCGCAAATAGGCGGACTGCTCATCCATGCCGGACAGTTTCAGCCCGTAGATGCGCGTGAAAAAATCGAGGCTTTCCTCGAATTTGTCGGTATACACCTCGACATGCGCGAGGTGGGCAATATCAAAACTCCGCTCCATGGCGTCCTCCCTGTCATACGCCATGCTGTTTAAAGCTCATCCACGGTACGTGGAAATACCGATTGGAAGCCTTCGGCATATTTTGCCTTGCGGCCACCGGACTGCCCGCCCGAATTGCGCATGAAATGGTTCGCGCGATTTTCGGCGACATTCTTGTAATAGGCCCACAAATGTTCCTGCCCTTCCATGCACTGGATGGCGGCCCATTTCTTGTCCCATACCGACGTGATGTCTAAAAACGTGTCAGGCTTCCAGCCCATCTGTTCGGTCTGGTGTGGCTCGAACAGATAAAGCTGCGGCGCGCCAAGCACTTTCTCACCCGGCTTATGCCCCCAGGCCTGCGCGATCATGCGCGTTTCAAGCGCAATCTCGGTCGCATACATATGGTCGGTGTTGTAAGGGTCATATTGCGAATGGCTGAGCATGAAAGCCGGCTGCACATCGCGGATTACATCGACGAGCTTGAACTTGTCCTCATCGTTCAGACGCAGCGGATAGTCGCCAAGATCGAACGAAACGAGGTCATGCACACCAAGAGCCTTTGCCGCCTTTTCCGATTCCGCACGGCGCGCCGCCTTGACGCGCTCCAGCGTCATGCCTGCATCTTTCCAGAGCTTTGCTGACTCTCCACGCTCACCAAAGGAAAGGCAGACGACGGTTACGTGATATCCAAGCCCGGCGTGCTGCGCGATTGCCCCGCCACAGCGCCAGACAAAATCGGCCGCATGCGCACTGATAACGAGCGCCGTCTTTTTCTCGGTCATGAAACTCTCCTCTAATCTGAGGAAACTTCACAACAGACCGCGCCACATTCCAATTTGGTTATGGGCGCAACATGATAAGTTTTTGCTATAGATAAATCCAACCCGTGGATGTGTGCCATTCCAACTATAGCATTTTCTTATGTCGTCACGCCCATTTCTAAATGGGTTTAACACGCACTTTCCATAATCCTGACAGCCAATCAGGACGCATTGGAAGCGCCGCGAGTGCATGGCTGCTTCCGATCATCCGATAGAGAGGCGCGCCTTTCGGCGCGATCCGACTGGGAGGAAGAATGCTTACCCTTTTGTTCGACGGGGTAGCTTACGGAATGCTGCTATTCGTATTGTCATGCGGATTAGCGGTAACGCTGGGATTGATGAATTTCATCAACCTCGCGCATGGCGCTTTCGCCATGGCCGGAGGCTATGTCACCGTCATTCTCACAAACCGTATTGGCGTGCCTTTTTTGGCGACGCTGCCCATCGCGTTCATTGTGACGGCTATAGCCGGGGTCATACTGGAAAAGACGCTCTATATCCGTCTTTATGAAAAATCGCATCTCGATCAGGTGCTGTTTTCCATCGGCATTGTTTTCATCGCCGTGGCCGGAATCGACTATCTGATGGGATCACAGCAGCAGATCCTCAATCTCCCTGAGTTCCTGCGCGGACGGGTAGAAATTGCTGGCGTGGGCATCGGCATCTATCGCGCATTTCTTATTGTCGTGTGCGGCGCTCTTGCTATAGCGCTCCAATTTGCATTAGCGAAGACCCGTTTCGGCAGCCAATTGCGCGCCTCGGTCGATGATCGTCGTGTCGCGCGAGGACTTGGCATTCGCGTCAACACCGTTTTCGCCGTGACCTTTGCTGTCGGCTCTGGTCTGGCTGGACTAGGCGGGGCACTGGGTGCCGAAATCCTCGGCCTCGACCCGACCTTTCCTTTGAAATTCATGGTCTATTTCCTGATCGTCGTTTCCATCGGCGGCACCTCCAGCATGACCGGGCCACTTGTCGCGTCGATCCTGCTCGGCATTGCCGATGTGATGGGCAAATATTACGTTCCCGCACTCGGCGGTTTCATCATCTATATCGTTCTGGTTGCGGTGCTTGTTTTCCGTCCGCAGGGCCTGTTTGCGAGGGCAAGCTGATGGATAATGCCCTGACACAGACAGTTTCCGCCTCGGATGTCGCGCAGAGCCTCAAGCGGAGAACCCGCTGGGGATTACTTGAAGCCGTTTTCTGGGTTGCAGCGGTCGCCGCCTGGTTCCTCTTTCCCGACCAGCATCTCATTTTGATCGAGGTCGTCGGCTTTGCCATTCTGGCGCTTTCTATCGACCTCATCCTCGGTTATGGCGGCGTGGTAACCCTTGGACAGGCTGCAATGTACGGCGTCGGCGCTTATGCCAGCGGCCTGTTCTCGATCTATGTTTCCGGCGAACCGCTGACGGGTCTCGCTGTCGGCGCTGTCTCCGGTGCACTTCTGGCCTTCGCCACCAGTTTTCTCTTGCTGCGCGGCGGCGACCTCACCCGCCTTATGGTGACGCTCGGCGTTGCCGCCGTGTGTCATGAAATCGCCAATCAGGTGAGTTGGCTGACAGGAGGCGCGGACGGGCTTCAGGGCATTACCATCGAGCCAATCTTCGGCGTCTTCGAGTTCGATCTGTTTGGGCATACCGGCTACGCCTACAGTCTGGCCGTATTATTCGTGCTGTTCGTACTTGCCCGCCTTATCGTCTTCTCGCCTTTCGGCTATTCGCTGCAAGCGATCCGCGAAAACCCGCTGCGCGCTTCGGCAGTCGGCGTTCCCGTGCGCTCCCGACTGGTGACCATCTACACCATTGCCGGTGCCTATGCCGGCATAGCGGGTGCGCTTTTCACCCAGACACAGCAGTTCATTTCGCTTGATGTTCTGTCGTTCCAGAAATCGGCAGACGGCCTGATGGTGCTTGTCATCGGCGGCACCGGCTATCTCTATGGTGGGCTGATTGGCGCACTCGTCTACGAACTGATCCAGGACGCCTTGTCATCCGTGACACCACAATATTGGCAGTTCTGGCTCGGCGTCCTTCTTGTGTCTTTCGTTCTGTTTGGACGCGACCGTCCTCGTCAATTCATCCGCGCGCTTTCAGCACGGCTGTCGCGGCGCACTCAGAAATCCCGCGAGGCCACACAATGACCGTCGCCGCACTGGAAACTATTCATCTCAGCAAATTCTTTGGCGGACTGAAAGCCACCAATGATGTGACTTTCCGCCTGGAACGCGGCGCACGCCATGCCCTGATCGGGCCAAACGGAGCCGGAAAAACCACACTGATCAATCTGTTGACCGGCGTGATTACCCCATCACAAGGCGAAATTCGTCTGAATGGGGCCGATATCTCGACCATCTCGCGTGAAAAGCGTGTGAAACGCGGACTGGTGCGCACATTCCAGATCAACCAGCTCTTCGCCGAGCTTAGCGTCGTTGAAAGTCTGGCGCTCGTTATAAACGAGCGTCGCGGATATGGCACCCAATGGTATCGCCGCACTGGTGCCTTGCCAGGGATCGACGACGAAATAGCGCGGCTGGTCGAGGACTTCGGGCTGGAAAGCGTCATGGATTCCACCTGCTCGTCCCTGCCCTATGGCAAGCAACGCCTGCTGGAAATTGCCCTTGCCATCGCTTGCGAACCGAAAGTTCTGCTGCTTGATGAACCCGCGGCAGGTGTGCCGCAGGCCGACCGGCAGGAAGTGCTCAAGCGTCTGGCGAAACTTCCGGCCGATGTTTCGGTTCTGCTGATCGAACACGATATGGACCTCGTTTTCAGCTTCGCCAACCGCATTTCAGTTCTGGTTTCCGGAGCCTTGTTTGCGGAAGGAAATGTTGAAGAGATCGCCTCTGATCCACGCGTCAAGGAAGTCTATCTTGGAGGCGGGCACCATGGCTGATCTTTTACAACTGGAAGGACTTTGCGCCGGTTATGGCAAGGCAACCGTGCTGCATGGCGTGAGCTTCCGCCTTCAGCCAGGCGAAGCGCTGGCGCTACTAGGACGCAACGGTGTTGGCAAGACGACGACGCTCAACACCATTGTCGGGCTGACCCGCTTTCACAGCGGGCGCATTTTACTGGATGGCGAAGACATAGCGCGCATGGCACCGGAACGGCGCGTTGCGGCGGGGATCGGGTGGGTTCCACAGGAGCGCGGCATTTTCCGCTCACTAACAGTCGAGGAAAACATCACGGCCATTGCGCGGCCCGGTCGCTGGACACTCGACGCCGTCTATACGCTTTTTCCGCGATTGCAGGAACGGCGCGCCAATATGGGTAATCAACTGTCAGGCGGCGAACAACAAATGCTGTCTATCGCGCGTGCGCTGGTGATCAATCCCAAAGTGCTGCTGCTCGACGAGCCGACCGAAGGTCTGGCGCCGATCATCGTGGAAGAACTGCTGGCCGCCATCCGCCGGATCGTTCGCGAGGAAGGCCTTTCTGCCATCATCGTGGAACAGCACGCACAACAAATACTCAACATCACAGACGAAGCCATCGTTCTCGACCGCGGGACTGTGGCCTATGCGGGCCGAAGTGACGAGCTGGCCCGTGATGAAGACACACTGGGGCAGCTTCTGGGGGTCGGCCTTTCGTAGGACCAGCCGACAACTTGAACACATCGCCGGAGCCGTGGGTATCCGGTAAAATTTGGAGGAGGAAAACAATGGGATTAAAGAAACTTGCACTTGGAGCGCTGACAGCAGCAGCAATCGGTCTGCCTTCATTGGCACAGGCTGAAGACACCGTTAAAGTCGGCGTCGTCATTCCGCTGACCGGCGGCTTTCAATCAAACGGACGGCAGATCAATGCCGCACTCAAAACCTATCTCGCCACGCATGGTGATACGGCGGGCGGCAAGAAGGTGGAATTCATCATCAAGGATGATGCCAGCACGCCCGACAACGCCTTGCGGCTGTCGCAGGAACTGGTGACCAAAGACAAGGTCTCCATTCTGACTGGCTTCGGCAACACACCCACGGCCTTATCGGTGGCGCAGCTTTCAAAACGTGCCAAGGTGCCACAGATCATCATGGTGGCAGCCACTTCTTCAATCCCCGGTGCATCGCCTTATATTCTCCGGACGTCCTGGACCATTCCGCAGATGGCAGCGGTTATCGGCAAATGGGCACCGGAAAACGGTACCAAGAAATTCGTCAGCATCGTGTCGGACTATGGCCCGGGCGCGGATGCCGAAAAATGGTTTGAAAAGACGTTGCAGGACAATGGCGGCACGTTGTTGTCCAAGCTCAAAGTGCCGCTTGCCAATCCAGACTTCGCTCCGTTTCTGCAACGCGCCGCAGACGAAAAGCCTGAAGCGATCTTCGTCTTCGTGCCGACCGGCGCGGGTGCGGCTTTCATGAAGCAGTTTGTCGAGCGCGGACTCGATAAGTCGGGTATCAAAGTCATCGCCATGGCCGACGTCACCGACGATGACCTCATCAATGATATGGGTGATCCGGCTATCGGCGTTATCACCGGAGGTCCCTACTCTGCGAACCATGCATCGCCTGAAAACAAGGCCTTCGTAGAAGCCTTCAAAAAGGAAAACGGCGGCATGCGTCCCAACATGGTGGCAGTGTCCGCCTGGGACGCACTGGAGCTGATTTACAAGACGCTGGAAAAGACCGGCGGTGATGCAACCGGCGATACATTTGTCGATGCTGCCAAAGGCATGCAGATCAACAGCCCACGTGGTCCGATTTCCATCGATCCGGCAACGCGGGATATCGTCCAAAACATTTATATGCGCAAGGTCGAGAAAGTCGACGGAGAACTCTATAACACCGAGTTTCAGACCTACGATCAGGTCAAGGACCCTGCAAAGTAAAAGGCGATGGGAGCGGCAATATTCGCCGCTCCCGCTTATGCTTCGAAAGCGGTTATATGAGGTTTGACGCATGGATCAGTCCCGGCCAAGTACACCGCATCGCCGTGTCTCTCGTGGACAGAGCGTTAAACGCAGCCTAGAGTTTGCTACCCTTGGCAAGCTTGAAAAAATGAACGCTGAAACACCGCTCTTCCCACACATATCACCGTCTTCGCAATCGGATACGCGTCATAATTTCCGGCATCTGCGCGTGTTTCTGGCGGTAGTCGACAGCAATTCCGTAACGAGAGCTGCGGAAACCTGCCACGTCTCGCAACCCGCCGTGACACAGGCACTGGCGAAAATAGAGCGCAAGCTTGGCATGTCGCTGTTTTCCCGCACCAGCACAGGTCTTTTTGCCAATCGACACGGCGAGGCTTTTGCGACACGCGTGCGGCGCACTTTCGAACTGATCGACCCGATCCTGTCCGGCATCAATCCGCGTCTGTGCATCACCGTCACCACGGCGCAGCTGGAAGCACTGATTGCTGTCCATGAAACTCAGAATTTTACGCTCGCCGCGAGGCGCTTGCATCTGGCCCAGCCCACCGTTCACCGCGCAATCACGCAGCTGGAAGATGCCTCTGGACGCAAGCTTTTCGAACGCACCGCCTACGGCATTATTGCCACCCGCATAACCGTGCAATTGGCACAGGCTGCGCGATTGGCATTTGCCGAGCTTGAACAGGCGGAAGCCGATGTGGCAGATACGGTATCCGAAGAAGCAGGCCGGGTTGTGATTGGCGGCATGCCGCTATCACGGTCCTATATTCTGCCAAAGGCAATCGCCAAGTTTCGCGTTTTGCGTCCCAAGACCCTGATAAAGATTGTGGAAGGACCCTATGTCGATCTTCTTTCCGCACTGCGACGAGGCGAGATTGACTTTCTTATTGGAGCGCTACGATTTCCCACACCAATAGACGATGTGGAACAACAGGTTCTCTTCACCGATACGCTGGCGCTAATTGCAGGAAGCGAGCATCCCTTGATGCGCCAAAGCACCATTACCGTTCAGGATTTGGCGCGCTATCCCTGGATCGTCGGCAACCGCGAAACGCCCATCCGCCAGCACTTCGACCGGCTATTTGAAAATGCCGACTGCGCACCGGATAGCCTCATCGAATCCAGTTCGCTGGTGCTAATGCGTGAATTGCTGCTCAGCACCGAGCATTTGGGCTGCATATCCTATCTTCAGGCACAGGCGGAACTCGCTCGCGGATTTCTCAAACAACTGCCGCTCGACCTTAGCCATACCGAGCGCCCCATTGGCTTGACCACACGCAAGAACTGGATGCCAACGGCAGCGCAACAACAATTCATCGATCTGGTGGCGGCACACCAATCTTGAGAGGAACTATGAAAATAGCATTTATTGGATTTGGCGAAGCCGCGCGTTCATTTACGGACAGCTTGCAAAAGCTCGGCACCGCCAAAATAATAGCCGCCTACGACCTGAAAGCGGACAGCACGATTGCTGCCGCGGCCAATGCGCGCGGCGTCGCATTAAAGCCCACCGCGGGCGAAGCGATCGCGGATGCCGACTGGATTATCAGCGCTGTTACCGCCGACCAAAGCTTCAATGCCGCCACTGCGGTTATGGATGCACTTTCCAGTGATCAGCTGTTTATCGACATCAATTCCGTCTCACCTGACCGGAAAAAGGAAACCGCCGCCATAGTGGAAAAAAGGGGTGCCGCCTATCTCGACATGGCGGTTATGGCGCCCGTTGACCCAAGAGGCCACCAAACGCCCGTGCTGCTCGCCGGTGCAACAGCTGATAAGGTGACTGGCGACATGCACGCTCTTGGCTTCACTTTCGAAGTCGTAGGGCTGGAACCGGGCGCGGCGACCGCCATCAAGATGGTTCGTTCGCTCTTCGTCAAAGGCCTTGAAGCACTAACTGTCGAAACAATGCTGGCTGCATCCGCTTCTGGTTGCTTCGACTACGTCCTTTCGTCGCTTTCAGCGAGCTACCCTGGCCTCGGATGGCCACAGAACGTCAACTATATGTTTGAGCGGACGCTACGTCATGGCGCACGCCGAGCTGCCGAAATGAGAGAAAGCGCCGCGACACTTGATGCTTTGGGTCTGACAGGCGCTCTTGCTGACAAGATTGCCGACGTTCAGGCGTCAATGGGCGCAGTTTCTGCTCAGGAACTACCACAAGGTCCCCTTCACGCCGCTGTGGCCGAAATTCTGTCACTACGGCTTTCAGCACACAGGTCATAAAAGGCGCGGACGCCGGGACCCCAGCTACGGCATGTTCTTCATCATCTCAGGACTCATCGGCATCATGTTCTCGTTGAGATGGTGCATAACCCAAAGAGATCCAGCCAGTGCGATACCAACGATGATGAGCGTAAAGATCAGTGCCATCAGCGTCCAGCCGCCTTCAGAGCGTGGGCTCATATGCAGGAAGTAAATCATGTGAACCACAATCTGGACCGCCCCTATCCCCATGACTAGCATGGCGGTCAGCTGCTTGCTGGCGAAAACATCGCCCATAACAAGCCAGAATGGGATGGCGGTGAGAATAACCGACAGCACAAAGCCGGTCATGTATCCGCCAAAGGTCGCATGGACTTCGTCCGCGCCCGACCCATGATTGTCGTGATGGCCCGATTGGGCTCCGTGGTGCTCGCCTTGTACGCTCATCCCAGAACTCCCAACAAATATACAAAGGAGAACACGCCGATCCATATAACGTCGAGAAAATGCCAAAACATCGAAAGGCACATCAGACGTCTGCGGTTCTCGACGATCAGACCATGACGCATGACTTGCAACATGAGCGTGATCAGCCAGATGATACCGAAGGTGACGTGCAGGCCGTGAGTGCCTACAAGCGTGAAGAACGAGGATAGGAATGCTGAACGGCCCGGCCCGGCCCCTTCGCGAATAAGATGGCTGAATTCATAAATTTCGATTGCAAGAAACAATGCGCCGAAAATGCCGGTAATGCCCAACCAGAAAAGCGTTGCCGTCTTGTCATCGCGCTGCATCTGCAGCATGGCAAAGCCATATGTGATCGACGACAGCAAAAGCATCGCCGTATTGATCGCGACCAGGCTGAGATCAAACAGGTCGGCTGGTGAAGGTCCGGCCGCATAATTGCGACCAAGTACGCCATAGGTAGCAAAAAGAACAGCAAATATCAGGCAGTCGCTCATCAGATAGAGCCAGAAGCCCAGCATGGTGCTGTTTTCCGGATGATGGTCTTCCGTCAGATAGAACTGCGGCTTCTCGGCTTGGTCCAGATGTGTCTCTGTCATAATTCAACCTATCCAGCGAGAAGTTTCGAACGCGCATCTTCAGTCGCCGCCACGGTTTCGGCAGGGATATAGAAGTCACGTTTATAGTTGAATGTATGGCCGATTGCGGTGATCAGCAAAGCGACGAAGGATACAATTGCCAGCCACCAGATGTGCCAGATGAGAGCGAAGGCGAGAACGACGCTGAACCCTGCAAGTATGACGCCTGCACCCGTGTTACGCGGCATATGGATGGGACGATAACCAGTAAGCGGGCGCTCATAACCACGGTTTTTCATGTCATACCAGCTGTCATGGTCATGGACGACTGGCGTGAAAGCGAAGTTATATTCCGGCGGCGGCGAAGAGGTTGACCACTCAAGTGTTCGACCACCCCATGGATCGCCGGTCAGGTCGCGCAATTGCTCCCGCTTCAGGAAGCTGACCACAAGTTGGATAACAAATGATGCAATACCGAGCGCTATGAGAAACGCGCCGAAGGCCGCAATGACAAACCATATCTGAAGCGAAGAATCTTCAAACTGACTGACGCGGCGCGTGACGCCTTTGAGGCCCAGAACATAAAGCGGCATGAAGGCAAAGAAGAATCCGATCTGCCAGAACCAGAAGCTCATCTTGCCCCAGAACGGATCGAGCTTGTAGCCAAATGCTTTCGGCCACCAGTAGACCAATCCCGCCATGAGACCAAAGACGACGCCGCCGATAATCACATTATGAAAATGCGCGATGAGAAAGAGCGAATTGTGCAGCACAAAATCCGCTGGAGGAATGGCGAGCATCACACCAGTCATACCGCCGATCACAAATGTCACCATGAAGCCGATGGTCCATAGCATAGGCACTTCATAGCGTATCCGTCCGCGATACATCGTAAAGAGCCAATTGAACATCTTCGCACCCGTTGGGATGGAGATGATCATCGTCGTGATGCCGAAGAACGCATTGACTGATGCGCCAGACCCCATGGTGAAGAAGTGATGGAGCCAGACGATATAGGACAGGATCATGATGACGCAGGTCGCATAGACCATCGAAGCGTAGCCGAACAGGCGCTTGCCACAGAATGTCGCCACCACTTCGGAAAAAATACCAAAAGCTGGCAGAACAAGGATGTAAACTTCCGGGTGTCCCCAAATCCAGATGAGGTTGATATACATCATCGGATTGCCACCGAGATCATTGGTGAAGAAATTCGTCCCCACGTAACGATCGAGTGATAGCAGAGCGAGTGTTGCTGTCAAAATCGGGAATGTCGCGACAATGAGCACATTGGTGCACAAAGACGTCCAGGTGAACACAGGCATCTTCATGAAAGACATGCCCGGTGCGCGCATCTTGACGATAGTCGCGATCAGATTGATGCCTGACAGAGTCGTGCCCACACCTGCCACCTGCAAGCCCCATATATAATAATCAACCCCGACATCAGGACTGTAATCAATACCGGACAGCGGTGGATAAGCCAGCCAGCCAGTACGAGCAAATTCTCCCACAAATAGTGACATCATAATGATGATGGCACCGCCCGTTGTCATCCAGAACGAGAAATTGTTGAGAAACGGAAACGACACGTCGCGCGCACCGATCTGAAGCGGCACCACATAGTTCATCAGACCAGTTACAAACGGCATTGCCATGAAGAAAATCATGATCACGCCATGGGCGGTGAATATCTGATCATAGTGGTGAGGAGGCAGATAGCCTTCATATCCGTTGAAGGCCATCGCCTGCTGAATACGCATCATGATTGCGTCCGCAAAGCCTCGAAGGAGCATGATCAGCGCGAGAACGACGTACATGATGCCGATCTTCTTATGATCGACACTGGTGAACCACTCGTTCCAAAGATAGCCCCAAAGCTTGAAATAGGTGATCAGCCCAACGACGGCGATCCCTCCGATTGCGACCACTATGAAGGTCAGCAGGAGGATCGGTTCGTGATAGGGTATCGCCTCAAGAGTGAGACGCCCGAAAATCATACTCGTAGGACTGTTACCGCCAATCATGATAGAACATTCCCGAAGTTATATTCACGCGATCACCGCGTTTTCATTGTTTGGACCTATGTACTCGTCTGAACTCTAACTTTAAGTCGTCCTAACCTGTCTCACGCCATCGACCTGAATCAGCTTCAAGGCATGTTGTGCATATTATGCATGTCATGACCCTGCTCCTGATTGGTGCTCGGAGTGGTTTGAACATCCGTTGCTGCGGGTTGAGCCGCATCACTGCTATAGCGATTGTCGTGTTGAAGCTTGGCCTTATTTTCACGGCTGTCAACGCCTGCGCCACCCATCCGATCAATATGCATCATATCGCTCATGCACATCTGGCCCGGACGTACACACATATTCAGTATGGCTTGAAAAAGCCCGTCTTCGACTGCTCCGAAATACCGAACCGGTTCCTTGATACTTGGCTTTTCAAGCTTGAGATATGTATCCCTGTTCAGCGCGGTACCGTTCTGCTTCACCTGATTGATCCAGTTGTCGAAGCCGGAATCATCAACCCCGTGAAACTGGAAGCGCATATGGGAAAAGCCTTCACCGCTGTAATTGGATGAGAAGCCTTCATATTCACCGGCCGTGTTGATGACGGCATGAAGTCGCGTCTGCATTCCGGGCATCGCATAGATCATGCCCGCAAGTGCCGGAATATAAAAGGAATTCATGACAGACGAAGCGGTGATCTTGAAATCAATCGGCCTGTCAACGGGTGCCGCCATCTCGTTCACCGTGGCGATACCGTAGTCCGGATAGAAGAACAGCCACTTCCAGTCGAGCGCCACAACCTCAACGGTTAGAGGCTTTGTTCCAGCCTCGACCGGTCGAGCACCATCAATTCTATCCAAGGGCCTATAAGGATCAAGCTTATGCGTATTGACCCAGGTGATCGCACCCAGTGCTATGATGATAAGCAGCGGCGCTGTCCAGATAACCACTTCCAATGCCGTCGAATGATGCCATTCGGGATCATATTTGGCCGCGCTGTTAGACTGCCTGTACCGCCAGGCAAAGAAAAGTGTGAGGAAAATAACCGGCACAATAATAATCAGCATCAGGATCGTCGATATGACGATGAGGTCCCGCTGCTGGGCAGCTATATCCCCTGACGGGGACATGACGACCATATTACACCCGGCCAGCCCCAGAAGAAGCGAGGCTAGGATCGTATTTCGTATGAAACTAAAGAATGAGTCCATGTTAAACCCGACCTACATTCTGTTCCTTTAATCATGATAAGGCACAATCGCGTTTCGGGAAGACCCATTTTTCAGTTTGTGAAAATTTCGCGGCAAAGCAGCTTTTAGGCAACTATATCCGCTTTTTTTTTGCCCTGTTCCTTGATATCGTGCGCTGGTGCGACATCATAAAGCACATGTTACGTTTCCCTCGGAGAGTTTCATGAGTTCGTCCGCCACGCCGACATCAACAGGTCTTGAACAAGACGCGCGACGCATCCACAGTGACGGAAAGCCCCTGTCTCCGGGCAACGTCGCCATCGGTGTTGTCATCGGTCGTACATCCGAGTTCTTCGATTTTTTCGTCTATGGGCTCGGGTCCATTCTGGTTTTCCCCAAGCTGATTTTTCCATTCGCCCCCGATCCGGTAACAGCGACCTTGATGTCGTTTGCGGTTTTCTCGCTCGCATTCATTGCGCGTCCCGTGGGTTCTTTCATCTTCATGTGGATTGATCGCGAGTACGGGCGAGGTACGAAACTGACGCTTGCCCTCGTCATTCTCGGCGGGTCAACGGCATCCATCGCATTCTTGCCCGGCTTCGAGACGATCGGATACTGGGCCGTGTTTCTGCTCGCGCTGTTCAGACTTGGACAGGGCTTCGCGCTCGGCGGTGCTTGGGATGGCTTGGCTTCACTGCTCAGTTTGAGCGCACCCCAGAGTAAAAGAGGCTGGTATGCAATGATACCGCAATTGGGAGCGCCTATCGGTTTTGCGCTCGCCAGCGTTCTGTTTGCCTATTTCGTGCACAATCTCAGCGAAGCGGACTTCCTCGCCTGGGGCTGGCGCTATCCATTTTTTGTCGCCTTTGCAATCAATGTCGTTGCACTATTTGCCCGTCTTCGCATCGTTGCAAGCAGCGAATTTGGCGCGGCTATGGAAGCGCAGGAATTGCAACCACGGCCGGTATTTGAAATGCTGAGCAAACATAGCACTGATGTCCTGCTCGGCGCATTTGTGCCGCTGGCGAGCTTTGCCATGTTCCATCTCGTCACGATCTTTCCGCTCAGCTGGGTTGTACTTTCAGGCACGCAACCTGCCGAACGCTTCCTCTGGGTGCAAGTAGCTGGCGCCGCGATCGGCGTGGTCGGTATTATCCTGTCGGGCTTTGTCGCAGACCGCATTGGACGACGTAGCGAATTGATGGTTGGCGCCATTATCATCGCCATATTCAGCTTTTCCGCCCCCTTCCTGCTTGACGCAGGCAGTGCCGGACAAGATGCTTATATTCTGATCGGCTTTGGAGTATTGGGACTGACATTTGGCCAGTCTTCGGGCGCGGTGTCTTCCCGTTTCACGCAGTATTATCGCTATACCGGTGCGGCACTGACATCGGATCTTGCCTGGCTCGTCGGAGCCGCATTTGCCCCGCTCGTCGCTCTTGGCCTTGCAACCAGCCTCGGTATTATCTTCATCGGCGGATATCTGATATCCGGTGCAATCTGCACACTGGCTGCACTCAGCCTGTCACGCGTGCTCGACCAGAACTAAGTAAATATCGGCAAGCCAAGCTGGGTCGGCTTGCCGAATGTCGTGCGTGCTTTATGCCAGCGGCTTATAGGCGATCACGTCCATCTCCACCTTGGCGTCGATCATCAATGGCGACTGCACCGTGGAACGCGCTGGCGGATAATCGATAAAGTGCTTTTGAAACACAGCATTAAAGCTCGAAAAATCGCGTGCATCATCAAGCCAGACGTTCACTTTGACCACATCAGCCAATGTGCATTCAGCAAGGGCCAGCACGTCCTTGATGTTGGTGATGACCTGTTCAGTCTGGGCAACGATATTGCCCACCACCACTTCGCCGTTAAGTGTCGGAACTTGTCCGGAGACATAAACGAAATCGCCCGCACGAACCGCTTTTGCAAAGGGACGGCGCTGTCCGCCGGCCTGATTGTCAGCGGTTTCGTAACGGATCAGCTTTTCGTTGCTCATGTCTAGGCTCCTTATTCAATTGGTATTGTTGCATCACTCACGCAGCGGTCAGGCGCTCGCCCCATTCGGAGAAATCCTGCACCAGATGCCCTGGCGAAACTTCAATATAGTTGCGTTTGGGCGGCACATAATCGAGCGGTCGCAACGGGCTCTTGATTTCCTCGCCAAGCTCCGGACGCACCAGCCCGCGCGACGACGGATCAGGAATCGGCACGGCTGCTATGAGGCGGCGTGTGTAAGGGTGCTGAGGATTGCCGAAGATTGCCTCTCGAGGACCGATCTCAACGATCTCGCCGAGATACATGACAGCAACCCGATGACTGATCCGCTCCACAACAGCCATGTCATGACTGATGAAGAGATAGGCAAGATCGTTTTCCTCTTGCAAATCGAGCAGAAGATTAGCCACTTGCGCTTTCACCGAAACATCGAGCGCCGACACCGCCTCGTCCGCGACGATCAACTTTGGCTTCAGTGCCAAAGCACGCGCGATGGAAATTCTCTGCCTTTGGCCGCCTGAGAACTCATGCGGAAAACGTTCCGCTACGGAAGCCGAAAGCCCAACCTGCTCCAGCAGTTCCGCGACCCGCTGTTTCGCTTCGCGCTTCCCCATCATCTTGTGGGCCAGAATAGGCTCAGCAATCGCCGCACCTATGCGAATACGGGGATTAAGCGAAGCAAACGGATCCTGAAAAATCATCTGCGCGCTACGCCGCATTTCACGCAACTGCGATGCGCCCAGTTTGGTCACGTCCTGGCCATCAATGACTATATTTCCCGATGTCGGCTGGAGCAGACGCATGACCGTTCGTCCGGTCGTCGATTTTCCGCAACCGGATTCCCCGACCAATGCGAGCGTTTCGCCGGGACGAAGATCGAACGAAACATCTTCAACGGCGTGAATGCGACCGTTGGGAAGATCAAACCGCACGACAATATTAGACGCCTGAAGAAGCGGCTTTCGGTCTTCGGACACGGGTTTTGTCTGCACACCGTCCGTGGCTTTTCCGGTCTTCGGATCAACGGATGGAAACCGCTTTGGCGCTGTCGCAGCACCCATGGTCCCCAGACGCGGAATGGAAGCGAGCAGCGATTTGGTATAAATTTCTTTTGGTGCAGCGAAGAGTTGTTCCGTGCGGCCCGTTTCGACCATGTCGCCACGGAACATGACCACAGTACGATCCGCAACCTCCGCGACGACGCCCATATCATGCGTGATGAAGAGAACGGCCATGTTCTCTTCCTGCTGCAACTCGCGAATGAGGTGCAGGATTTCGGCTTGAATTGTTACATCCAGAGCAGTCGTTGGTTCGTCGGCAATCAAAAGCCTAGGGCGACAGGCGAGCGCCATTGCAATCATCACACGCTGGCGCATGCCGCCGGAGAACTTATGCGGATATTCTTTCAGGCGGGAGCGTGCCGCAGGAATGCGGACGCGCTCCATGAGACGAACGGCTTCGTCTTCAGCCTGCTTCCAGCTCAGTTTTTGATGAAGCACCAAGGCTTCAGCCAATTGATTGCCAATCGTGAAAACCGGATTGAGCGAGGTCATCGGCTCCTGAAAAATCATTCCGATGTAGCCACCGCGCACTGAGCGCATTTCGGCTTCCGATACTTGCAGGAGATCGCGCCCATCGAGCAAAATCCGGCCTTCCGACTTCGATTTTGCAGGCGGCAGCAGCCGCATGGTGGAAAGTGCGGTGACGCTTTTGCCCGACCCACTTTCCCCCACGATTGCAACTGTCTCGCCAGCGTTTACATGGAAATTAATGTTGCGGATTACGGATCGCCAACCGTCCGCTGTTTTGAACGAAGTTGTCAGGTTTTCAACTGACAGAACCGGACCCATATCGTTGCTATGCTCTTCAAACATGATCAGCTCTCCTTCGCGAGTCGCGGATCGACGAGATCGCGCAAGCCGTCGCCAACAAGTTGCAGCGAGAGGACGGAAAAGACGATGGCAAGGCCGGGGAACAGCATGAGCCAGGGCGCGTTGTTCATATATTCCCGCCCCGACGCCAACATGGTTCCCCAGGTCGGCATGTCCGCCGAAACGCCAACTCCCAGGAACGACAGGCTTGCCTCTGCCAGCATTGCTGATGCGAAAACGAATGTTGCCTGCACGAGAATGGGGGAGGCCAGATTGAGCAGCACGTGACGCAACAATATCTGCCAGGTGGGAAGCCCAAGCGAAATCGCGGCCTCGATATAGGGCATCTCCCGGATCACGAGAGTAGAGCCGCGCACGATACGCGCCAGACGCGGCGCATAGGTGATCCCAAGCGCGATGATAACGGTCATCAACGAAGGACCAAGTGCTGCAACAAGCGCAATCGCCAGTAGAATATCTGGAAAGGACATCATTGCGTCGAGCAGTCTGGAGATAGGCGTATCCAGCTTGCGGAAATATCCGGCTGTGACACCCAGTATGACGCCCAGCACGGTTGAGATCACAACCACACCGAGGCTGACGAGCAGCGAAATGCGCCCCGCATAAATGGCACGCGAGAAGATATCACGCCCGAATTCGTCAGTGCCGAATAGATGCTTCCAGGACGGTCCGTGCAGTTTGTTGACGATCGACAGTTTGTTGGGGGCATAAGGCGCAACCCATGGCGCAAGGATCGCTGCCAGCACCACGATAAGCAGAATGATTGAGCCGAGCATGATTGCACGGTTGCCAAATAGACGACGCAAACTCGATGCAAAGGGCAAGGAAATGGAAGCGAGCGTCACAGGCGTACCCTCGGATCTACAAGAATATAGAGCATGTCGACCACAAAATTGATCAGGACATAGATGGCGGCGACGACAAGCAGCGTGCCTTGGATAACCGGATAGTCGCGGCGCAAAACCGCCGACACCACCAGATTGCCAATGCCGGGCAGGCCGAACACTGTCTCCGTCACGACTGCGCCAGCGACCAGCATTGCAATGGAAAGGCCGATGACGGTGATGATAGGCACAAGCGCATTTTTGAACGCGTGCTTGAGGATCACGCGGCGTTCACTGGCGCCTTTTGCGCGGGCCGTGCGCACATAATCATCCCCCAACACATCAAGCATGGCAGCGCGTGTGAAGCGGGTAATCAGTGCGGAATTAACAACCCCAAGCGCCACAGCAGGCAAAATCAGGTGATGTAATCGTTCCAGAAAGCTCGTATCCGGACCGCCATAACCTGACGCCGGAAACCAGCCATATTGCACGGCAAAAATCTGAATGAGGAGGAGGCCCAGCCAGAAACTGGGTACACTCGCTGCTACCATGGTGAGCACCACCACAGTCTGGTCAAAGAAGGTGCCTCGTTTAACTGCAGAGAAAACCCCAACGGGCAAGGCAATCAGTACTGCAATCAGTATCGAAAACAACGTGAGGAAGAATGTGGGCTCGGCACGCGAAGCAAGGGCCTGCGTCACGGGCTGATTGAGAAAAATGGACTGACCTAGATCGCCCTGGAATATGCCCAGCACGAACTGGCCATATTGCACCAGAAGGGGCGCATCCAGCCCCATCCGTGCTCTCAAATCTGCGATGTCCTGCGGGGTCGCATCAGACCCCAGCATAACGGCAGCAGGATCGCCGGGCGTGACCCGGACAATGACGAATACAACTGTCACAACAAGGGCAAGCACGACGGCCATGCCTATCAAACGGTGCAACAGTGCCCGGACGATCCTCGACATGGTTTGCCTCACTTCTTCGGGGCTACATTCCAGAAATGCGGCCAGTAGGTTGGCGTATAACCCGAAACCCCATCCGCAACGCCGGAAAGCGCATTGAAATTACCGACCTTATAGAGCGGCGCGTCATCATAGATGACGGTCTGGATGCCTTCCCACGCCTTCTGCTTTGCTTCATCGCTCGTCGCATCCATATAGGTAGCGACAGCCTTGGCTTTCTGGTCCGACACGTACCAGCCCGGATAGCTATCCGTGATAGTGTTGATGGTCGTCGGATCGCCAGGGAAATTCGAATGGGTGATGAAGATGTCCCACTGCTTCGGGTCCGCACGGCGTGTCGTCAACGTAGCCCAATCGACAACCTGCATATCCACCTTGAAACCGGCTGCCTCAAGATAGGCTTTCGCCACCTCACCAATCTTGTAATGGAACTCATATTGACGGCTGGTCAAGAGCCGGATCGGCGTGCCGTCATATCCGGCCTCCTTCAGGAGCTTGGCTGCTGTTTCCGGATCACCTTCGCCATAACGGGCGACGCCTGCTTCAGTGTGCCAGAACGAACCTTCTGGGAAAATCGAACCATCGACGCTGTAGAAGCGGTCATCGGAAAAGGCTGCGAGCATCATGTCGGACGCGTTGAGTGCAGCCTGAACCGCCTGACGCAGTTCCTTTTTGACGAGCGCGCCTTCCTTCATGTTGATATTCATGGAGGCCCAGCCGGAGTTCTTGAAGATGACCGGCTTCGCCTTGCCGCTTGTCTCAACGCGCTCATAGGCGCTGACAGGAAGCGAATCTGCGAAATCAAACTGACCGGAAATCAGCCCTTCAACGCGTGTATTCGCATCGGGAACAGGCACAAAGCGCAGTTCCTTTGCAATGGCCTCGCGCTTACCTGCATAGTTGCTTGGCTCGCCTTCCGGGGATTTATAATCATCGAAGCGCACGAGCTGCGTGTACTGATCCGGCTTGCGTTCCTTGAGCGCGTAGGGACCGGTGCCGACGAACTTCGTCAGCGTATCGGCGATTGTCTCCGACGGGATAATAATCGACGCCTGCGAGAGCGTAGCGAGAAGCGGCGCATAACGCGACTTCAGCTTGATGATGACGGCATGGTCGCCGTCTTCAGCCAGGCTGTCCACGATGCCGGCAACCTGCTTGCCCTTGGAATTGATTTCCATCCATCGCTTCAAGGATGCAACGACGTCCTTGGAGTCAAAGTCGCTGCCGTCGTGGAACTTCACCCCTTCTCTCAGCGCAATCCGGTAAGTCAAACCATCTTCAGAGATTTTAGGCATACCGGCGGCGAGCAATGGAACCGATTTCCACTGTTCATCATAGGTGTAAAGCGTCTCAAAGATATGCTGATCAATCGTCAAAACGATATCAGTTGGAGTCTGCATCGCATCCAGCGTTGGCGGCTCGCCAATGGTCGCGATGGTCAGAATGCCATCTGACGATTGCGCGAAAGCCATCGCGCTTGAACATAGAAGTGCTGCGGTGGCCGCAAGCAGGAAACGTTTCTTCATTGTAACTCCCCTTTTTATAATTGAACTGATTGATGGTTCGCTGTTGTTAGTCCAGCCCCAGCGGATCGGCGACCCGTGGCCAGAGTTCCAGACTTGCTTTCCTGTATGGTGTGACTGCCGGATTGGTTGGATATGAAGTCGGCGCGGCGATATAAACGATCTCCGATGCAATCGGCTGAAACCCGGCCTGGAAGTGGTTCGTTGACTTGACGACAAGGAAATCCTTGTTGGCAAAGTCGATACCAAGGTTCGTGAAGATATCCGGCTCATAGGTTTGGGACCGGCTGGTAATCAAAATGATATCGATCTGTGTTCCAACGGGACGGATCACCGTGACGCGCCCAAGATTGACCCGACTGTTGCGGAAACTCTGCCAGCCTGCATCCGCCACCTTTTGTATGGTCACGCGCAAATCCAGCGGTTCCCCGCCCTGCCATGAAGATTTGCCACCGACGCGGATCTCAAGCTCGGCTCCCTCGCCTGCAGCATGACAAAAGGCGACGGCAACGGGATCCCAGATGGTGGCCACAGCGAAATTGTCGAGCTTGCGCTCAAACATGCGGCGCAAAATATAGGTTGCGTCTCCTGCGACGCCGCCGCCCGGATTGTCCCAGATATCGGAGATCACAACAGGACGCGCTGGATCGCTGGCGCGTACGTCCAGCACACGGTCGAGACCCGTTTCTGTATCGAACATCTCCATGGCGGTGAGTTTGCGCAAACGGTACAGTTCATGACCCAGCTCGCGTGCAAGCTGGTCGCCTTTGGCTTTGTCATGATCGGTAACGACCACGATCCGCGTCCCCATCTCCGGCGCATCACCGGCCATGAAACCATGGATCACGGAAACGGACAGAATGCCGTTCTTCCCTTGCATGGCCACAAGCCGATCTACATAGGAACGCATCGGTTCACGATTGGTGGGGTAGATAGTGATCATGCGGCAGTCGAAGGTCGAAATGACCGGCTTGATCTCGCCGCGCAGCGTCCTGAGAGCCAGATCGACGACATGTTCTCCACGCTCTTCGAAATCCGTATGCGGAAACTCAAGAAACGTTGCCATGATGTCGAGATTGGCCACACGCTTTGCAGTCAGGTGACTGTGCGGATCGAATTCGGCAGCGACCAGAATATCGGAACCGACGATTGCGCGCACTCGTTCCAGAAAATCCCCTTCCGGATCATCGTAGCCCTGCGCCACCATCGCACCATGCAACCCCAGAACGACAGCATCCACAGGCAGTGCTGCTTCCAGCTCTGCCAGAATTGTATCACGCAGCGTCTCATAGGTCTGGCGTTGAATGAGCCCGGCAGGTTCAGCCCAGCAGGACGTGCCTTCGATAACCGTGAAACCTTCGGCTTTGCCGCGACGCCGCAAGATAGGCACAACCGATGAACACAAAGTCGGTGTTTCCGGGTGCTCACCCGGCCCGGCATAAAAGGCAGCCTTGAATGCATCCATGTCCGTTGGAACGGGGGAAAATGTATTCGTTTCCGTAGCCATCGAGGCTGTGAATATGCGCATGTGTTGGTTCCAGGTGCACGGGTTCAGCAAGGGACGTATTATTGGGAAATGAACACGCACACGATCTCACGATCACGCGCGCTGGCTTCAAGAGTGTCTCCATGTCCTGCACACAAGGAGCAGTTCACGCAGTCCGGCGACCCTGCCGGCACAACAATTGAAATCGGTCTATGAAAATGGTCTCCGCCTTGTGTTCGCCCTTTGATTATTTTCTGTAATTTATTTTCTTGATAATGCGTCGAATATTGGCTGTGTCAACCGGATATCGCGATCCAGCCCCATCATCAGGCTGATGAATGAAAATTTGTGAAATTGATTTTCACGATGCCGTAGATATCTCTCAGCAAAGACAAGTCGAAAATCCACGTTCATTCAAGGCCTTTGGCTCCAGGAACATCGTGTCGAACGGGATAACTTTACTTATCAGATGAAAAAAGAGCCGGAAAATCCGGCTCTTTTTTCATAAGTTCTGTTCATAATTTTTGGAGTGTGCTGTCAATTCACGCCACGAACAACACGTAACTCACCAAACGGTGCCACGCGCGGCAACATTTTCAACACGAGTCACCACGCCATTACGATGAAAAACCATGCGGTCGAAAAGGTTGCTGACGACACATGTGTGGTTCGGGATGACACAGACAACGGCTCCGACCGGCGGAAATTCCTGTTTGCAGTCCGTCAGATCAACCACACCATGTTCTTCCGAAAGGGTGACAACCCGTGCGCCTTCAAACCCTTCGATGACGCCGTGATCCACAAAGCCCAGAAGATCCGATGTCAGGGCTTTGGAGCCGCAATCGAGAACCGCCCTGCCCGGAGCAGGCCGCGAAACCACAGTCGCTAGAATATGCATGGCAAGGTCGTCATGGGTGCAATGCCCTGCCCGCACCATGCTGCGGTCGTTGTAGACATAGGTACCGGCACGGTGTTCGGTCGCCGATGGCACAAGATGGGCGGAATAAAGGTCCGGTGAGCCGCCATTGGAACGGATCGGACAATCTATTCCTTTCGCGGCAAGCTTTGCCATTGTCTCAACGATGAAACTCTCGACCCGATCTGCCCCACCCGCCGCCGGATAAGTTAGAATCCCGGCAAAACGTAAGCCCGGCTGCGCGGAGATCAATTCAGCCAGCGCCACTGCAGCATCAGGCGTCTGCACACCGCAACGCTTGCCGCCCGTATCACATTCCACCAGAACGGCGAGTGGCCGCTCGGTATTAAACGTCTCACCAAGTCCTTCTATCGTGACGTCGCTGTCGACTGTCACTTTCAACCCACCAATTTTCTCATTAAGCGCTTTCAGCCGCGCAAGTTTCGCTGCACCCAAAATATTATAGGTGATGAGGATGTCATCGAAACCGGCCTCGGCAAAAACCTCCGCCTCCGTGATCTTCTGGCAGTTGATGCCTTTGGCTCCCGCTTCTACCTGTTGCTGTGCGACAGACGGAATCTTATGCGTCTTGATGTGCGGACGAAAAGCCTTCCCATGCTGGTCGAAGTAAGCCTGCGCGCGCGCAATGTTTGCAGTCATACGATCTTCATCGATGACCGGCATTGGGGTGGGGATGTTTTCAAGTGGCGTGCCTGCTTCTGGCCAGGGGAACGTCATAGAGTGCCTCTCTCGGATGTGCGACGCGATTTTCGATGGCGGTGTATATTATTTTCTTGATTGACCGCAATTGAGAGATAATCATTAATCAGAACGCAGAAAATTTCCATAGTTATGTAATTATTTTTCAGAATATAAACTTGGAAGATCACCTGCAAAGCGCAGTTTGCAACCTGACCGGAGATCCCATGGACGTCATTCACGCATTGTCGGACAAGGAAGGCAGGCTTTCCGGTCTTGAGAAAAAGCTCGCTGCTGTTGTGCTTGAAAATGTCGATTTCGTCGTCAACTCCTCCATAGGAGAGCTTGCTGAGAAAGCGGGCGTATCGCCGCCGACCGTAACGCGGTTTTGCAGGCGGATCGGCTGTCAGGGTTATTCCGACTTCAAGGTGCAGCTTGCCAAAATCACCTATGTCGGCTTGCGCTATCTGATGCCGGAGACGGAAACCAGCACGGTAGAAGAAGTAGCGGAAGACATTATCACCAAAGCACAAAACGCGCTTTTTCAACTCCACCGTCAACTCGATCTGGCTGCCATGGAAAGGGCCGCCCACTTGCTGCGTGGGGCTGATTTCATTCAGGCCTTTGGTGCTACCGGCAACTCGGCCATGATCGCCAACGAACTCCACAACCGGTTGTTCCGCCTTGGATGTCGCATCAATGCTTCAACAGATCACAGCATGAACCATATGCTTTCCGCTGCCGCCCAACCGGGAACGGTTGTCATCGGTTCATCCATCACGGGACGTGACCGCGATCTGGTGCATTGCATGAACTTGTTGCGCGCCCGCGCTATTCCCACGATTGCGATAACCCAGAGCAACTCTCCCGTTGCACAGGCTTCTGACTTGGTGATCACAATCGACCTTGATGAAGGCAAGAATATCTTTCGCCCCACATCCACCCGCTATGCCTATCTGGCGACTATCGATATTCTGGCAAACATGGTTGCCTATGCTGATCGTAGTCGTTCTGCCCATGTGCTCCGACAGATCAAGGAGGAGCTTGTCCGGTCCCGCGACGGTGACGACAAACAGGTGCTGGGAGACTGATCTTTATGGTTCAGGCCGCATTTGTCATGCGGCCTGAACTTTTGTTTGTGATGCGCCACCGGTGGTTAGCGCTGCGCTACCGGGCGAACCAACGGCGTTACACGACGGATGGTGACACGGCGGTTTTCCTGTTCCGGTCCATCAGTTTTGATCTTCAGGAACCGTTCGCCGTAACCCTGAGTAACGAGATTTTCAGCCGGAATATCATAGACTTCCGTCAGCAGGCTTGCGACTGACTCTGCGCGCTTGTCGGACAGAACGAGGTTCGACCGATCAGAGCCGACAGCATCCGTATGACCTTCAATGAAGAAAGTTTCACCGGGGTCCTTGGCAAGTACTTTCTGCATGGCATCGGCCACTTTGCGCAGCGTCTTGGCCTGTGAAAGCGAGACTTCAGCGCTACCGGTCGCAAAGTGGATTGTGTCCAGATCAATACGACGCACCTTATCGCGCAGACGTGCCGAATGACGCACTTCATCAATCGTGTAGACGCGTTCAACACGCTCGACAGGTGGCATGGACAGGAAGTCATAGAAGTCACGATCACGGTCGTCTGTTACGTCGATGATGTAATCGCTGACAGGGATCGTGAGGCGCATTGGTGGCAGATCGTAACCAACATCGGCGATGGCGGCGCGCGGCGTATCTTCATAGTCGGGAGCATAGACCATCAGATATTCATTGCCGTCGCGGTCGATACGGGAGCGCTGCACAACATCACCATAACGGTCATAAACAGTGACCACACGGTAGCCACCGGGACGCACAATCGTTTCGCGCATGCGGCCGCGTGGCAGCTCATCATAATAGGCTTCTTCGGCATTGTGGCGCAGACGTGGGCGATCATCGCCGCGCACGAACATCCGGTCGCCCACATCCATAACAACGCGGTTATCGACCTGCTCAAGCACCTTCACATTGCTGACGTTGTTCGTCACATTGTTGACCGTCGTGTTATTGACGACCGTGTTGTTAACAACGGTGTTGTTCACGATATTTGTGGTTTCCGGGACAACGAAAGCGGGTGCTTCGTCGACACGCTTTCCCTTTTCCTTCAGATTGGCTTCAATCTTCTTGGGAAGATCGGCCTTGATCTGCTCGGGGATGGCAACCTGAGCGGATGCGTCGTCTGCGGGGGGCGGCGCTGAGGCTTCGGCTTCACGCTGTTGACCACGCTGCTTGCGACGTTGCTCGCGAGCCTGATTGCCACCGCTATTATCGGCATCCTTGTCGCTATCGAGAATGGCGGCACCATTTTCGACCGGTAGCACCACCGTTTCGTCGGTCTTCGATGGATCTTTCGCGATTGCTTCCTTTTCGGCAGCTGAGCGCTTGTCCACAATTGCAGGCACAGGCTCTGGCTTCTTTTCAACTTCCTGCGGCTGCTCCACTGGTTGCTGGTCTACAGGCGACGGCTCGCGATTCTTCTTTCCATGCTGTTCTTTGACAGCTGGCTGTTCCGCAGGTTGAACGGGATTGACTTCACCAGTCTGCGGTTCGGTTGGCTGTACTGGAACAGGTGCAGGTTCCGGCTGTGGCGCTGGCTTCTGTGCCTGTGCATCGTCGGCAGGAGCCGGCCTCTTCTTTGGCCGTTCCGCAGGCTCCTTGGCCGTCTCTTCCGATGCCCCGTTTGCATCCGGCGTCTTCGCTGTTGGCTTCTTGTGGACAGGAACCTGTTGTTCTGGTTCAGCCTCGCCTTTCGGCGCGCTTTCTTCCGATGCAGGCTTCTTCTCTTGGGCTTGGCGCTGCGTTTCGTGCTCTGCCGCCTTCTTTTGCTCGGCAGCCTGCTTTTCAGCTTCGTCGGCAGCAGCCTTCTCCTGCTTCTGCTTCTCAGCCTGGCGGTCCGCTGCTTCCTGCTCCGCCTTCTGCTGCTGCTCAGCTTTACGCTGTGCCTGTTCTGCCGCCTTCTGCTGTGCGGCAGCTTCTTCCTCGGCCTTTTTCTGTTCAGCCGCCTGATGCTGCGTTTCCGCTTCAGCCGCCTTGCGTTCTTCAGCCTGTCTTGCAGCCTCTGCCTTTTCCGCCTGCTGCTTTTCTATTTCCTGGCGATGCGCTTCTTCCTGCTCGGCACGCTTGCGCTCTTCGGCCTGACGCTGCGCTTCCTCATGTTCAGCCTGCTTCTGCTCCTCAGCATGACGACGCCCCTGGCCTTCCTCAGAAGGACGCTCGCCCTCTGCCTGTGGCTGTTCAACGGGCTGCTCCTGAGGGGCTCGCTCTTCGCTGTTTTCCTGTGCCACTTGATAAGGCTGCGAAAGCATATCCGCGAAAGATGGCTGTGCAAAAACACAGACCGACATCACCGGTATCGCAACAGTGGCGCGAAGCTTGGAACGAATAGACATAAATCCTTCTCCTTCTGGAAGGCAGAACTGATAAGCAAAGGGCCTGCTTCCGATTCCGCGCATGCTGGAATGCGAATAGAGGCAAATTGCGGCAACTTCACAGAAGCGTTACCTGTGTGATCATGAACCGTTGCTGAATGCCGTTTTGCGCGGATTCAACCTCAAATAACACGGTCCCTGCACGTGCCTTCAAGGCGAGGAACCCTGTCCTAATGTGGCTTATTCATGGTCGTGAAATTGTGGGAGACTAGACTAGATGGAGGCAACAGCCGACCGGCAAATGATCTCCAGCTAGAGCTTCAGGCAGAGGTCCGTTTTGCTTTTCCCGAATGGCCATTCCTCGCCATGCTTGCCGAAAAATTCTGCGCGATATCTGCAAGGGTGACGCCTTGTAATCGCGTCATGAGCAGCTGCTCTGCTTCATTGAAAACGCTTTTAAGCTTGTCGTTAACTGCTTGTTCTATAACACAACCGGGCATGTCATAGGCGGGACCAACCGCGAAAATCGATGGCTCGCCAACAGCGCGATAAATGTCAAACAAGGTCAGTTGATCTAGCGGCCGCGCCAATGTCCAGCCACCGCCATGTCCCTTCTCGGAATGCACATAGCCCTCCTTACGAAGCCCCGCCATCGTGCGTCGGATCACTACCGGATTGGTATCCAGCATTGATGCGATTTCTTCTGAAGTCATGGCGCCGTCGTGGTGATCCATATGGATCAACACATGCAACATGCGGGAGAGCCGGCTATCCTGCCTCATATGTTTTCACTCTTTGTATCGGCCTGAAAAGACGGGTCCGATTATCGGGCATTTCTGGCCAGAAAGCAAATTGATACAAGTGAAGTTACATGACTATTGACTCCCTCATTTCATGTAACTTATGTTGTGTCATATGCGATTAAACACCGTTATCGGAGTTCACAACGACAGTTTGACCAAGCTGCTTCGGTACGAACACCGTCAACGGCAATCAAGATGACCGGATAACAATCATGCGAAACTACGAGACCATTATCATCGGCGGTGGCCCCGCTGGACTTTCAGCAGCCCTCATTGCTGGCCGCGCACTGCGCACAGTGCTCATCATCGATGGCGGAGAGCCCCGAAATCGAAAAGCGCCTGCCATGCACAGTTATCTGTCACGGGATGGTATCCTGCCGCAAGAATTTCGGAAGGTGTCGCGTGAAGAGTTATCACGCTATGAAACAGTGACCTATCGCGAAGGTCTTGCCCAGGCCATCCGGCCAGCAGATGGAGGCTACTCAGTAGAGTTGGTCGATGGAGACGTTGTTTCTGCGTCCAAAATTCTCCTCGCCCTTGGCGTGATGGATCAGCTTCCGGCCATTGAAGGCCTTGCGGAAAACTGGGGCCGCGGCGTTCATCATTGCCCCTTCTGCGATGGCTTTGAGCATCGCGGCGAGCATTGGGGTGTGCTTGCGCAAACAACAGCAATGCTGGATCACGCCGCGTTCTTCAAAAACTGGGCCGGTCGCCTGACCGTCTTCACCAATGGCGCTGACCTGCCAACCGGGAAACTGTCAGATCTGTCACGCTCAGAGATCAGTTTGGTAACAATGCCTATCAAAGAAGTTCTTAGCGGTGATGGTCACACCATCGGTGGAATAGTGCTCGAGGATGAACGTCGAGAAGATATCCAGTCGCTATGGATCAGACCACTTCAAACCCAGACACCCATCGTCACGGGATTGGCACTCAATTTACGCGATGATGGGGGCCTGTGGCGCAATGAGATGAATGAGACTTCAATGAAGGGAGTCTATGCTGCGGGTGACTGCGCAGCTGGGCCAATGCAGCAGGCCATTCTTGCGGCAGCCGATGGGGCGCGCACGATGTTCTCGATCATACACAGTCTTGTAACCGCGCATTGAAGGCGTGCAGCAACACAGGCGCGTTCGAATAAATTAAGCCCGAAGGCAACCTAACCGGATACCTTCGGGCTTGCAGAATGCCTTAATACTTAGTCCAGCACATAGCAGGCTTTTCCTTTTCCAGGTGCCGGATCACCGAATGAATAATTGCCGCAATCGACCCCATCACGGAAAGTGCGCTCTATAAAGCGACCGTTTGCGCCATAGCGAACCCGTTTACGACCATAGAAGTCGCAATATCCGCCTTCCTTCGCGCAAGGCCTCCAATCCCGATCCCGGTCATCGTAACGATCTGGTCGGCCCCGGCGATCGGGACGGTCGGGGCGACCGTCTCGGTAGTCGCGATCACGGACAACGAAAGAGCAGCTTTTCTTTTTGCCCGGTGCCGGGTCGTCAAAAACACGGTTCGAGCACGTCACTTCCGGGCGATCGATGAAACGGGACGTGTTGCGCCCGCCTGTTCCATAGACAACTTCAGCCGGGTAAGGCAGTCGGCAAATGCCGCCCTCACTAGCACAACGCTGCAACTCTGCTGCAGATGCGGTCGTTGCGAGCATCGGCGAAAGCATTGCCATCACGCCGCCGAGACAAAGCGATGCAACCGTCGTCTTAACTACAGATATCATTCTTGGTCCCTCCATATTGCTGGACTATGCTTTAATTCCAGATGTTTGAATAGAGGATGAATGAAGTCAAACGCGCCGCATTTAAGATGATCACATCGCCAGATCGAGCGAACCGTTTACGGCACCAAAAACAGAAAAGCCCCGCAAATGCGGGGCCATCCTGAAAAGACGAGAGCTCAGTTCGCTTAGCTCTTCGGGCTCAAATCCATGGAGAACCACTTTTCCGACATCTTGGCGAGCGTGCCATCTGCCCGCATTTCGCCCAGTGCCTTGTCGAGCTTGGCTTTCAGTTCCGGCTCTTCCTTGCGCAGGCCGATGCAGACATTGGTTGCCTGAATGCCGCCAACCAGAAGCGGCCCGGTGATCTTCAACCTGCCATTGCTCTTCTCAGCGCGGTCACGCGCGAAAACCACATTATCGTACTGACCGTCAACGCGGCCGGATTCGAGATCCAGCTTGACCTGTTCCGATCCCTTATAGGTGCGGACCTGAACGGCATCACCGAAGTTCTGTTCGACAAACTGCAACTGGCTGGTCGAAAGCGAAGCGCCAATTGTCTTGCCTTTCAACGCTTCCTTGAGATCAGCAATCGCCTTTTTGCCTTCCTCGGTATCCGTGGAAAGGCTTTCACCCGTGTGGGGCAGATTGGCCAAAGGACCATCGGCTGGCACCAGGAACGTATTCGGCGTAATCACATAAGGATCGGAGAAATCGATGACCTTGCGACGCTCCGGGTTTGGCCCCATCGTCAGTACTACGTCGAATTTACCAGCGAGCAGCGACGGAATCTGGCTATCCCAATCCTGCGCAACAATATTGCATTCAAGCTCGGCGCGCTTGCAGACTTCCTTGATGACATCAAGGTCAAGGCCCTGAAGCTCTCCGCCCGGGCTTGTCAGGTTGAAAGGCGGAAAGGCGCCCTCGACACCAACGGTCACAGCTTTCCAGTCTTTCGCCAAAACGCTGCCGCTATAAAGCATCGACAAAGTGCAAAGGCCAATGGCCGCAATTTTCTTCAGCATAGTTCCCTCATGCTTATTTGTGTTTTCTATCTGCAATGCGGGCGGCGGTTACGCGCTTTTCTTTGCCCGGTTGCAAAGAGTTTGGACCCACTGACCAGTGATGAAAAGCGGAATTTGGTTCATATATATGAACTTTGTTCTGCTTTATGAAAGCCGTGCATGACCATCACACGTAAACACACCCGGCCCGAAAATCGGGCCAAGGTTAGTTTCAGCTGCACCGCAAAGCTCTAACTATCAACCATTTAGCTTGGCATAGCGCGCAATATCCGCGTGGGTCGCAAACCATACATCCTTATGAGTGCGAATATGCGCAATCAGCTCTTTCAGTATCCAAATTCTCGAACGATGCCCGATGATATCCGGATGCATGGTCAGCTGAAAAATGCCGCCTTCTTCATAGGCTGCATCGAACTCCCGGAGAAATATCTGGAGAATATCGTGCGGTGCGATCTGCGGGCGCAACCCGCCCCATCTGTCCATGACGAGATAGGCTGCGTCATCCCGAATCCACTCCACAGGCAGTTCGGTGACGCCACAAGGCTCGCCATTAAGCAAAAGCTCGTAGCAATCTACATCCGCCATAAGCGATGAATCATAGATCAATCCCATATCAGAGGTGATCTGCAATGTGTTGTCGCTGAAATCCCAGGACGGCGTACGAATGCCGACCGGGCGAACACCGGTGATCTTTTCCAGCGCATCAGCGGCACGATGTTGAAGATCGCGTTCTGTTTCACCGTCAAGCAATGTGTTGCGCTCGTGTATCCAGCCATGAAGGGCAATTTCGTGCCCCTCGCCGATCAGGGCGCGTTGTTCGTCAGGATAATGCATGGCCGAAATGGCAGGCACGAAGAATGTGGCCGGGATGTTATCGCGGCGCAGAATTTCGCGGATACGCGGGATCCCCTGCCTTGGACCAAACTGCCCCTGCGACAAAGCCGAAATCGATTTTCCACCATCACGCAGTTCAAACGTGTCATGGTCTGAATCGAAGGACAAAGCGACTGCGCATCGAGCGCCGCCTTGCCATGAAGACGGTTTGAAACTGCGGCCAGCGCGGGCGCGATTCATGATGGTCTGAAGCCGTTCTTCAGACCATGTCCAGGTTGGAACAGGCGCGTCGGTTGTCATGATGTCGGCCCTCCACTGACCGATAATGTCTGCCCGGTGATCCAGCTCGCAAAGGGAGATGCGAGAAAGAGCACAGCATTCGAAATGTCTTCCGGCAGCCCGATACGACGCAACGGAATTTCGTTGATCATTGCGGCCTGCCCCTCATCACCATAGGAAGCCCACTGACGCTCATAGTCAGGGCTGGTGCGCAAAAAGCCGGGAGCAACTGCATTGACGTTGATCCCGAACGGTCCAAGCTCGTGCCCCAGCTGGCGGGCAAGACTGATCAGCGCAGCCTTTGCACTCGCATAAGCCTGAATGCCCGTGAGGCTAACGCCAAGACCGGCACCACTGGAAATGAAGACCATTTTGCCCGTGCCCCGCTGCTTCATGGCGGGGACAAGTGCCCGGGCAACAAGAAATGCGCCGCGCACATTGATGTCGTAGATGCGATCCCAATCGGCGGCTGGAACATTTTCCACCGGACGCTTCTTCTGTCCGAGGACACCACCGGCAACATGGACGAAGATATCGAACCCGCCATTGGCCTCTTCCACAGCTGCCAATGCGGCTATCGCGGCTTCATCAGTTACATCCAGATGCACGGTTCTGATCGAGCCGCCACGCCCGGGCTGTGCCTCACGGGCCAATTCTGCCAGTTCATCATCCAGAACGTCTGTAGCAGTGACGATTGCACCGTCCGCAGCAAACGCCTCGCAGATAGCCCGTCCGATTCCCCTTGCGGCCCCGGTTACCAGGACCCGCTTTTCTTTGAATTCTATATCCATGTTATTGCTTGTCTGCTGTTGTTGGTTTGTATCCAAGGCGCGCGCTCAACTCCGCCGCGTGCTTAACGACAGCGTCGACCATGCGCTGACGGCATGCGGTAAAGCGCGATGAGATGGTGGCCATATTGAGCGTTGCAATCACGTCGCCGCTGGCATCGAACACCGGAGCAGCAACGCCAGACCCGCCGACAACCGCCTCTTCATCACAGATTGCAAAGCCGTCCTCGCGGGCAGCTTCAATGATACGGCGTATCTGTACGCGATCGATCACGGTCTTATCCGTCAAAGGAACGATCCGCTCTTTGGCTAGATAGGTAGATGTCTTTTCCGGCTGCCAATGCGCCAGAAGAACCCGGCCCATTGCCGTGCAATAAGCAGGATCAGACCCTGTCAGATCGGAATCAAAGCGGACCGCCTGATGACTGACACTCTTGGCGAGGAGCTTAACCCGCCCATCCTTGCGGCGTGTGCCGAGAAAGACGGTTTCGCCTTCACTGTCACGCATGGCATCCATGATCGGCTGGGCCGTCGCGATCAGATATGCATCGCTGCCGCTTGACCAGCCCGGTCCATCACGAAACGCCTCATGGATGCGATAGGACTCGGTATCGTCCCGCACGACATAGGCCCGAGCCACCAATGTAGCCAGCAGATTGAACGTGCTGCTTTTGGGATAACCAAGCTCAGCGACGATTGCTTTGAGCGTCACAGGCTTATGCGCACGACCGAGGAATTCGAGGATCTCGAGAACCCGAACGGCCGACTTAACTTCACCACTGTTTTCAATGTTCATATATGTGAACCAAATTCCTATTGTGGAATAATGTGGCAGACATACGATCAAGTGGCAATACAAAAAGGAGCGCATCTGGAAATGAACTCACAAAACAAGGTTGCCATTGTTACCGGCGGGGCAAGAGGCATCGGAAAGGCTTGCGCTCTCGATCTGGCGCGTGCGGGCTATGACATTGCGCTGGTTGATCTGCTGGAAGTGGAACTGGCGGCAACCGCAGCAGAAATCGAGGGCCTCGGCGTCAAGGCAATCTCCTGCGTGGCAGATGTTTCCAGCCACAAGCGGGCTGGTGAAGTCGTTGCGCAAACGATTGAAACATTTGGCCGTCTTGATTTTCTGCTCAACAATGCAGGCCGTTCTGCCCCGGTTGGCATTCTCGACATTTCGGAAGATGAGTTCGACCGCGCGATCGCCATCAACCTGAAAAGCTGCTTCAATTATATCCAGCATTCGGCGCCACATATGCTGAAACAGGGCGGCGGCCGCATTGTTTCCATGTCGTCGCTCAATGCACTTTCCGGTGGCGTGACCGCAGCCGTCAGCAGGTTTGCCTATGCCGCTGCAAAAGCTGGCATTCTCGGCATGACGCGCGCACTCGCCAAGGAACTTGGCCCGAATATCGCCGTCAATGCGATCTGCCCCGGCGTCATCCGCACCGAGATCGACACGAATGTTACCGAACGTGCCGATGAAGTCATCAAGGGTATCGCCTTGGGTCGCCTTGGCTGCGCTGACGATGTCGCGCGCCTTGTCACTTTCCTTGCCACATCCGAACCGTGCTTCATCACCGGTCAGGCATTCACGGTTGATGGCTTTCAATTCAATGTTTGACATGAACGCAGAAGGGGGTAATCAGCACCACTTCAGATTACTCCCTTCGACGGGATTGCGCTGAAAAGCGCAATCCCGAACATAAGGGCCGACAATAACGGACCCCAATACAATGGGAGCCAGACGATGGAGGATCGAGCTATGGCGAAGAACCATCACGATATCTGGGATATTGTGGACGGCAAAAGTGCCGCTTATTTCGAACTCAGCGACACGGTTTGGGATTATCCCGAGACCAATTATGAAGAATATGAGTCCAGCGCTGCTCATGCTGCAATGCTTGAAGCCGAAGGGTTTCGCGTTTCGCGCGGCATCGCAGGACTGCCGACTGCCGTCATGGGCGAAGCAGGCGACGAAGGTCCGGTCATTGCCATTCTCGGTGAATTCGATGCCCTTCCCGGCTTAAGCCAGATCGCAGGCATTGCAGAAGAACAGCCTATCGAGGCAGGCGGGCACGGCCATGGCTGCGGCCATAATCTGCTTGGCGCCGGTTCCCTTCTGGCTGCCGCAGCGGTGAAACAATATCTGGAAACGCATGGAATCAAGGGCCGCGTGCGCTATTACGGCTGCCCGGCAGAAGAAGGCGGGTCGGCCAAGGGTTTCATGGTTCGTGAAGGCCTGTTTGACGATGTCGACATTGCCTTTTGCTGGCACCCGGCACCTTTCGCGGGCGTCAACGACCCTGTGTCGCTGGCCTGCAACGAAATTAGCTTTCATTTCTCCGGTCGCGCGGCTCATGCCGCTTCCGCTCCCCATTTGGGGCGCAGCGCTCTCGACGCCGTTGAGCTGATGAATGTCGGCGTTAATTACATGCGTGAACATATGCCATCAACGGCCCGTATTCACTACGCCGTTACGGATACGGGTGGTTTCGCGCCCAATGTCGTACAGGCCAAGGCGAGCGTACGTTATCTGATCCGTGCGCTGAGCCTGCCCGTCATGCAGACCTTGCTTGAACGGGTCAAGAAAATTGCTGACGGCGCGGCGCTCATGACGGAAACGACGGTGCGCAGCGAAATCGTTAGCGGCGACGCCAATCTGATCGGCAACAAGCCGCTGGAACAGCTTATGCAGCGCGAGCTGGAGCGTCTGGGGCCACCCGTTTTCGACGCAAAAGATCAGGAAATGGCACAGCGTTTTCAGGCCACGCTGACCAAGGAAGACATTTCTGACGCATTTCGCCGTTTCGGCGTCGAGCCGAAGGAAGGCCTTGCTCTTTGTGAAGACGTTTATGAACCCTATAAAGGAGACAATTCCCTCGTTGGCTCAACCGACGTCGGCAGCGTGAGCTGGGTTGTCCCCACCGTGCAAATGCGTGGCGCGACCTGCGCTATTGGCACGCCGCTCCATTCGTGGCAAATGGTGGCGCAGGGTAAATTATCGACTGCTCATAAAGGAATGGCTCATGCCGCAAAGGTCATGGGAAGCACGGCCGTGGAACTGTTTTTGCATCCTGAACGGATTGTAGAAGCCAAACAGGACCATGTGAAAAGGCTGAATGGCGACGTTTTCGTCAATCCTATTCCCGACAGCGTGCAACCTGCCCTGCCCGTCGCAGCGAAATGAAAGACGGCCAATGCAGCCGCCGGAAAGTGAAATGAAGTTCAATCGCTCCTTCAAGAATTGGCCTGAAGCATCATGAAGGCTTTTTTCGATATTTTAAGCTTCGGCCCCGATGGCTGGGGCTATGTTCTCGTGATGGCGTCTCTGGTAACGGTCTCGCTGGCCGTCGTCGGCTTTCTGCTTGGCGCAACGATAGGTGTTTTTGCTGCATGGGCAAAGATTTCCGGCGGACGCACACTGCGCGGCATTGCTGATGGCTATACCACCATCATTCGCGGCATCCCCGATCTTCTGGTGATCTATCTGTTCTATTTTGGCGGCAGCGCCGCCATCACAGCGCTCGGCAAGTTCTTCGGCGCACAGGGTTTCATCGGCTTCCCAGCCTTTCTGGCTGGCGTTCTGGCAATCGGCATTTCCTGCGGCGCACATCATACGGAAGTGTTTCGTGGTGCGTTTCGAGCCGTCTCCAAGGGCGAGCTTGAAGCTGCATCTGCCTGCGGCATGGGCCAAGCACTGAAGTTTCGCCGCATTATCGCGCCGCTGGCCCTGCGGCATGCGCTGCCCGGACTTGGCAATGTCTGGCAGGTTGCCCTGAAGGAATCTGCGCTGATATCCGTCGTTGGTGTGGTCGACATTCTGCGTCAGGCACAGATTGGCGCAGGCTCTACGGGCTTGCCCTTCAACTTCTTCCTGATCGCAGGCGCTCTCTATCTGCTGATTTCCTCCGTTTCCGGCGGCATCCTGCAAGCTGCTGAACGTCACTTCTCGCGCGGCGTCAGGAGGGCAAAATGAACCTTCAATTCTATACAGAATCCTTTCTGGCAATGATGGCCGGCGTGCCGCTGACACTTCAGCTTGCGGCCATCTCCATCGTGTGCGGCGCAATTCTTGCACTGCTCTTTGCCATGATGCGTCTGTCGGGAATAAGCGTCCTCGACTGGATTGCCCGGCTCTATGTCTTCGTGTTCCGCGGCACCCCACTTCTGGTGCAGATCTTCATCATCTATTATGGCCTCAGCCAGTTTTCGACGATCCGCTATTCGTTCCTTTGGCCCGTTCTCCGTGAACCATATTGGTGCGCGATCATCGCGCTGACATTGAACAATGCAGCCTATGCCAGCGAGATCATTCGCGGCGGCCTGTTGTCGGTGCCGCACGGCCAGATTGAGGCGGCAAAAGCCTGCGGCATGTCGCGTTTCACCTGCTTCCGCAGAGTAGTAATGCCGCTTGCCATCCGTCAGGCGCTGCCCGGCTATGGCAATGAGATGATCTCGATGATCAAGGCGACCTCGCTTGCCTCCATCATCACGCTCATGGAAGTCACCGGCATTGCAGCCAAGCTCATCGCAGAAAGCTACCGCGTGATTGAGGTGTTCGTGATTGCGGGCGCCATCTATCTGGCTATCAATTTCGTTCTGACACGCTTGCTCCTGATCGCCGAATACAGGCTCACGCCCTATTTGCGCCAGCCAGCCGTCAGCATCTCCACCGAAGGAAAAACATCGTGAGTAAAGCCATCTCTCCTAACGCACCGGTGGCGCTAAAAGTCGAAAACCTGCGTAAAAGCTTTGGCGCGAATGAAGTGCTGAAGGGCATTTCGCTTGAAGCGCGCGAAGGCGAAGTCATTTCTATCCTCGGCTCTTCGGGGTCGGGAAAATCCACTTTGCTGCGTTGCATCAACCTTCTGGAAATTCCAACATCCGGCACCGTGACCATTTCCGGTGAGACGATCCGGATGGCCAAGAATTCCAAGGGCGAAGCCTATCCCGCCGACAAGAAGCAGGTCTCCCGGATCCGCTCTGAACTGGGCATGGTTTTTCAGAGCTTCAATCTGTGGTCGCACAAGACCATTCTTGAAAACATCATCGAAGCGCCGATTTACGTTCAGGGTCTCGCGCGCGCGGAATGTATCGCAGAAGCCGAAGCGCTGCTCGCCAAGGTTGGCATCGCAGACAAGCGCGACTTCTACCCGTCGCATCTCTCCGGCGGCCAGCAACAGCGCGCCGCTATTGCACGCGCGCTGGCGATGAAGCCAAAGGTCATGCTGTTTGACGAACCGACCTCCGCGCTTGATCCCGAACTCGTCGGCGAAGTGCTGCGCGTTATGCGCGGCTTGGCCGAAGAAGGCCGCACCATGCTTGTCGTCACCCACGAAATGGGCTTTGCACGCGACGTGTCGAACCGGGTCGTCTTCGTCCATCAGGGGCTCGTTGAAGAAGACGGTGCGCCCGAAGATGTGTTCACAAACTCCAAATCAGAGCGTTTTCGCAAGTTTATCAGCCACGAAAACGCTGGCTGATTATTTCAAACGTCACTGATTTATGCCAAAAGACCGCTCAGCACTTAACTGCAGTAAGGTAATTAAGATGAAGACCAAGGGATTGTTCAAAGCCCTTCTCGTTTCGGCCCTCGTTGTGACCGCTGCTTCGGCCCATGCCGAAGAGAAGAAGTGGACCAAGATCACCATCGCAACTGAAGGCGCTTTCCGTCCGTATAATTTCACCAAGCCAGACGGCACGCTGGACGGCTATGAAATCGAACTGAGCAAAGACCTCTGCGCCCGCATGAAGGTTGAGTGCACCATGATTGCACAGCCTTTCGACGGCATCATCCCGGCCTTGAATGCAGGCAAGTTCGACGCGATCATGGCTGGCCTGACCGCTACGCCGAAGCGCGAAGAAACCATCGACTTTTCCGTCTCTTATGGCTTGACCCCGCAGACCTTCGCCACGCTGAAGGATAGCCCATTCGCCAAGCTGCCACATACGGGCGAAACGCTCTATCTGGCCAAGGATGAAGCCGCTGCTCAGAAGGCCATTGACGACGTCAAGGCTGAAATCAAGGGCCGCACCATCGGCGTACAGACTGCCTCGCTCGGCCTGTCGCTGCTCGACAAGTATTTCAAGGATTCTGCCGATATCCGCGAATACAAGACCACCGATCAGCATGACCTCGACCTCAAGTCGGGCCGCGTTGATCTCGTCGTCGCTTCGCTGGCTTATCTCAGCGATGCCGCAAAGAAGCCGGGCAACGAAGATATCGTCATGACCGGTCCTTTCTTTAAGGGTGGCATTCTGGGTCGCGGCGTTGCCGTTGGTCTTCGCAAGAACGAACCTGAACTTCAGAAGATGTTCAATGAAGCCATTGAAGCCGCCAAGGCTGATGGTACCATCAAGCGCCTCTCCGAAAAGTGGTTCGGCTTCGACGTGACGCCGTAATCGGTTCGTCCGCAATATTATAAAAAGGCCGCCTCAAGGGCGGCCTTTTTTATGTCATGACGCACTTAATCAGGCGCCGTATTTCGATTCCACCGGCCACACTGACTGGAGCTTTTCGCCACCCAGAATGCGGTCTCTGGCCGAAGCTTCGTTTGCGCCCAGCTTGTCGGCCTGATCAGCGACTGCTGCAACCATGGCCTTGGGGATGACGACAACGCCATCGATATCCGCGAAGATGACGTCGCCTGGCATGATCTTCACGCCGGCGATTTCGATTGGAACTTGCGACAGCTTCGGTTCCATCTTGCCAGACACCGAAACCGGAGACCGTGCACGACCGAAAAGCGGATAGCCGAGATGGCGAACCTGCGCGATATCACGCACCGTTCCGTTGACGATCGTAGCCGCAGCGCCCCGCGTTTTCGCGCCTGAGCTCATCAGCTCTCCCGAGCAGGAACCTTGCGCGCAAGATGCATCGACGACAACAATGCCACCCTTCGGCGCGTTGTCGATGGCGTTGTGATAGACATCCTGCGGCTGATTGCGACGTTCGCTTGGCGCAAACTGCACCGTGACTGCGGGACCGCAGACCACTTGGCCCGGCTTCAATTCACCCTGTAACGATATACCGTCCAGATAACCCCAGCCGCCGAGTTGTTCCAGGCTGTCATGGACATCGCCGGAATACCATTTCGAAAGACGCTCGATCGACGCCCAGTCTGTATCGGAATAATCGAAGTTGCTCATTTGGTTTTGACCTTGTTCTTAAGATTTGAATTGTCCAGCGCCACCTTGAGATAACGCGAACTTTCATCGATCTGTCTGCGAATGGATTGCCGGGCAGTCTCGGGTTCTCTGGCCTTGATGAGGTTGTAAATTTCCTCATGCTCGGCAAACCCGTCCTCCAGCGACTTGTTCGGCACGCGGCTCGTGACCCTGATGACGTCGATGATGATCGAGAAAAGATTGTCATAGACGACATTGAGTATCTCGTTGCCCACGGAATGCACGAGCCCAAGATGGAAAGCGGCGTCACTGTCGGTAAAACGGGCCATGTCATTGGCGTCAGCCGCAGCCCGCATACTGGCAAGTGCCTCGTCCACTTCCGGCGTCATCACCAAGTCTTCCGAACTCAGTCGCGTCACGACTTCAGTCTCGATGATCCGGCGCACATCCATCAGCTGGACGAGATAGTCGGAATTATTGGCAAAGAGCTGTTTGACAGTCGTTGCAAGCGAACCGAGAAACTCTCCGACATCGTCGCGCACAACAAGCGCTCTTTCACCGTGTTTGCGGCGAACGAGACCCTTTGTTTCGAGAATTTGAAGCGCTTCACGAACAGATCGCGTGCTTACATTGAATTCACGCGCCATTGCGGCTTCGGCAGGCAGACGATCGCCAATCTTGAGTTTGCCGGAAAGAATTTGTGCTTCCAGCGCCTCAACGACGGAGACGTGCAGCTTGTCACGATCAGGTAACGCGCGCCTCGTCAGATATCGATTGTCTGCCTGTTCTGTCACCATGCCGTAAAGCCTCCATCGACGACGACATTCGAGCCTGTCATATATGACGAGGCATCGGATGCCAGAAACTGTATCACGCCATTATATTCATCGATCTCTGCTTGTCGGTTCATCGGCACGCGTTCGAGAAACGCATCCACAAATTCCTTGTCGAAGTTTGCGGTTTTCACGCCACCGAATGAAATCAGGTTCACCCGGACATTCTTGGTTCCCCAATAGGTGCCAAGATAGCGGGTCAAGTTGACAAGGCCGGATTTGGAAGCCGCATAGGAGACGGCCTTGATGAAAGGCTCGCCATCACGTGCCTCGCGATATGCATAGAGCGCCTGATTGGGCGACACGATGCCGTAGATCGAACCGACATTGATGATGCTGCCGCGTCTGGCGTCAGCCATCTTCGAGCCGATGACCTGACAGCACAGCATCACACCCGTCAGATTGGTCTCGATGATCTCGTTCCAGTATTTCTGCGGGTAGATTTCAAATGGACTGTTCTGGTCCGCCGAACCCGAGGGTTTTGAATCAATGCCTGCATTATTGACCAGAATATGCGGCACGCCCCAATCGGCGATGAGCTGTTCGGTTGCCTGCTCAAGGCTGGCCTTGTCTGTAACGCTCGCCACGTAAACGCGAATGTTCTTCGTCAAGCCCGGAAACTTCGCTTCAAGATCGGCAGCGTCGATTGCCCGGCGACTGAAGATCGCTACCTTGGCGCCAGATTCCGCAAGCGATTTGCTGAACTGCGTTCCAAGCTGCCCCAACCCGCCAGTCACAATGGCAATCTTGTCTCTTACACTGAACTTGTCTGTCATCATTTCGTTCCTGCACCTTAGAACTCGTTTCGATCTGATCGGACCAGATCGGCGCTCAAAATGTTTGTTTTAACGCGCATCTTTTCCGAAAGCCGTTTCACATTTTTCGGGATGCGCTCTCATCTACTGGTTTCGGGATCGTCCAAGTTCTCAAGAGCAAGGTTCCGTTCCATCAGTATCCAGACCAACGCCGTGGCGGGTCGAGGTTCTAACCGCCCCGCCACGACAGCTTCGTCACGACCGAGGCAAATCACTGGCCAGCAGCTTCTGCGGGTCCAGACGAGCGCCGTGGTATTTTTCGTAAATGTCGATCAACTTGCCATTGTCGAGATTGGTCTTGATCCAGGCGTCAATCCATTCCTTGAGCTTTGGCTCGTTCTTGCGAAGCGCAATGCCGAGCGGATAAGCCTTGGCGACAAATTTCTCTTCGAGGTCGAGCTTGGGATTGGCCTTGATCAATTCGGTCAGAAGCGGGCGGGACGTTGCATAGATTGCAATCTGGCCGCTGGTGACTGCCGCGCTCGATGTTGGGTCATCTTCAAACCGCACGATTTGAACGCCGGAAACATCCGCCGTTTTTTCGGTCAGATTGGTATCGTTGACCGTGCCGCGTGTGACGGCGACCGACGCATTCGCCAGATCCGCATAGGACTTCACGTTTGCTTCTTTGGGAGCTGCAACGACGATTGCGGTTTCAGCATAAGGAATGCTGAAATCCACCACCTCAAGCCGCTCCTTTGTTATCGATAGCGTCGACACGGCCAGATCAGCCTTGCCCGAAACCAGGAAGGGAATACGTCCCGAGGTTGGAACCGTCAGGAACTCAATATCCACGCCCATGTCTTTGGCGAGCAACTGCGCCGTTTCGACTTCGGAGCCTGTTGGCAGGAACTTCGCATCGCGCATCGCATAAGGCGGGTTGCCCAGATCAATAGCGACTTGCAGCTTGCCACGCTGGCGGATCGTATCCAGCTGATCGGCAAAGGACGGCTGCGCCATCATGGCAGCCATGCCGATGCCAAGACCCATCATCGCCAGAAATTTTCTCTTGTTCAGAATAGTCATATTTCCTCCTCCTGTTGTTGATGGTGTCGCTCCTCATCGACACCACATGCTTTGATTGGATGGTTAATGATGCGCGCCAACAAAGCTGCGCAATTCAGGTGTTTGCGGGCTGGTCAGAATTGCTGGCCCACCTTGCTCGCAAATCAGGCCCTGATGCATGAAGACAACCTTGTCCGCCACGCGCTTGGCAAAATCCATTTCGTGGGTGACGAGCAGCATTGTCATGCCATTTCTGGCAAGATCCTCGATGACCTTTAGCACTTCGCCGGTCAGTTCCGGATCGAGCGCCGAGGTAACCTCGTCAAACAGCATGACCTTCGGCTTCATCGCAAGTGATCGGGCAATGGCCACGCGCTGCTGTTGCCCGCCGGACAATTGTTCGGGATAGGAATCGATCTTTTCCGCCAGTCCAACCTGTCGCAGAACCCTCTCGGCTATTTCCCGCGCCGCTGGTCTTGTCAGTTTCTTGACCCAGCGCAGCGCCAGAGTGACGTTTTGTTCAACCGTCAGATGGGGAAACAGATTGTAGCTCTGGAAGACAATGCCAACATCCTGTCGGAGCGCGCGCAGATTGATATGGGGATCACTGACACGGTGATCGCAAACCCAGATATCCCCGCTATTGACTGTTTCGAGCCGGTCGACACAGCGAAGCGCTGTGCTTTTGCCGGAACCACTTCGGCCGATCAGAGCAACAACCTGCCCCTTCTCAATTTCGAGATTGATACCTCTGAGCACCGGCAGCGAGCCATAGCTTTTATGAACGTCAACAAACTTAACGACGGCTGACACTGTACATCCTCTCGAATTTCCGGCTGGCCGCTGAGAGCGGGAAGCAAATGCAAAAGTAGAAGAATGCGATCACGAGATAGGTCGTGAAAGGCTGGAACGTCGAAGCGTTGATTTCCTTGCCGATATAGGTCATCTCGGCCATGCCGATGATCGATGCGAGCGACGTGTTCTTGACGATCTGAACCATGAAACCGACTGTTGGCGGCGTCGCGATGCGAATGGCCTGGGGCATGATGACAAGGAACAGCCCCTGCAATCCAGTCAGAGCCAGACAATCGGATGCTTCCCACTGCGTGCGCGGCACGGATTGCAGACTGCCCCGCCAGATAGCGCCAAGGAAGGCGCTGGCGAAGATCGTCATCGCAACGCTGGCCGCAAAAAGCGACGAAACTTCAATGCCGAAGACCGGCAAACCGAAGTAAACGATGAACATCAGGATCAGAACCGGTGTGCCCTGCACCAGAACGATATAACCATCGACCAGAGCAACCAGAGCCTTGTTCTTTGCTATTCCAGCCAGCGCCACGGCAAAGCCAAGCAGGCCGCCGAATATGAAGGCGATGATCGAAAGCAGAACTGTCCAGACCAAGCCTTGAAGCAGAACTTCAATGTGAATCCAGGAGAAATTCGTAAACATCCCGACCTCCTAAAGATTGGTGCCAAGACGGCGTTTGCGTGGAAACAACGCCAACCCCAGAAGCTTGAACAGCCCCCGCATCAATAGGGAAAGGACGAGATAGATGACCAGAATGACGAGATAGACTTCGAAAGAACGAAAGGTCATCGACTGGATTCTGGACGCAGCTCCGGTCAGCTCTTCAGCCGATATCTGCGATGCCACACTTGTTGCCAGCATCAACAGAACATACTGACTGACGAGAGCGGGATAGACCTTCTCAAGTGCTGGCGGCAGCATAATCCCTGCAAGCATTTGCAACCGGGACAGTCCCAGTGTGTCAGCAGCTTCCAACTGGCCGGGGTGAATGGCCTGCAAGCCTGCACGAATGATCTCGCTGGAATAGGCGCCAACATTGATGGTCAAGCCGATTAGCGCCGAGGTCTGGGCGGAAAATTTGACGCCCATGGAAGACAGTCCGAAATAGACCAGAAACAGCTGCACGAGCAGAGGTGTATTGCGGATCGCCTCGACATAGATCGCCACGAGAATGCGCAGGAACTTGTATTTGCTGATGCTGGCAACTGCACAGATCGTGCCCAGCACGAAGCCCAGCGCCGTGACGATCAAGGACATCTGGATCGTCGCCAAAGTACCTTTGAGCAACAGCGGCCAATACTGGCTGAGGAAGCTGAAACTGAATTCGTAACTCATAGAGACTTCACCAGTTCCGGCGAAGAACCCTGCAAGGCAAAAGTCAGTTTCTGATCCACGCCTTGCCACAGACAGGCGGATGCTCCGCCTGAAACACAGCCGCACGCAATCACGCAATCGAAGATTGCAGTGTACAATCCAGTCACAAATATTTCCTCCCAAGCTCGATGTGCTCCACCCTGGTAAGGGTCTCCTCAAAGCGACATCTGCTCAATTTCAACCAAGCTAATTCCAACTTATGACATATGTCAAGATCGTGGGTGGATTTCTTTGCTCTGGGGATGAAACTTGCATTTTCACCCGAAGCTTGCTCCGCTTTTGGTCGAAAAATCGCCGCGTGCGCCATAGGCAGACGGTACAAAAGCGAACCAACCGGGTAATAACCGGTTGGCTTACTTTGCTAACAACTTATTGAAATAGTTTAGTAAAGTCTTATACGCCGTCAATCACAACGGCTACGAACGAAAAAGAATATCGTCCGTTTTCCGGTCATACCCGTTCAAGCGAGCGCCGCACTCAAATCATGAGAGAGATCATTGATTTCCCGCAGGTCCAGCTCGGATTCCACATGTTCAAGGTGGTGCGCCATCAGATCGGCGGCCTTTGTGACGTCGCCATGCAGAATCGCTTCCACAATCTCCGCGTGTTCATCGGGCCCGCAGTTGAAGCGGTTGGTATTGCGATAGACAGCCGTAATGAGAGAGGTGCGCGAAATGAGATCGCGCATCGTCGTGAACAGAAAATCGGACCCTGTCAGTTCGGCCAGCAGCAGATGAAAGCCACCTGACAGCTTGATGATATCGGTCGTGATGTTGTTCTTGTTGGCGACACGTTCTTTCGCAACATGTTCGCGCAAAATCTTGATCTTGTCCTTTGACGGAGAACGCCCAAGGCGCTCGACCACGCATCGTTCAACGGTGCGGCGAACGAAGAACACATCCCGCGCTTCTTCCACCGTCGGCTTGCAGACAAAAGCGCCGCGATTGGGAATAATCGTGACCAGCCCTTCCCGCTCAAGCGCGGCAAGCGCTTGTCGGATACGCGCACGGCTGACGTGAAAAATCGTCGCCATCTGCTCTTCTTTAAGCTGCACCCCCGGACGCAGACGGCGCTCGGCAATGGATAGCCATACTTTCTCAACAATCTGCTGCGTCGAGACACCTGTCTGATCAGTCATGGTCTTGCTCCCGTTCCGATTCAGGAAGCGTGATGCGACCGAAAAAGTCAACTATTGCAACCGCAAAGCGCCTACAAAATTGTCAACAATACATCGTGATGCTTCTATTTCAGGCACATATTCCGCAGATGGCGTCCGTATTGCCTGTCTTCACGCGCGGATAGTCATAGGTGTTCACCTTCGAAGTCGCGTAGCCTGCTCCGACCAAAGCTTCGGCAAGCTTCACCGCCGCCGCAACACCGTCGATCACCGGAACGCCCGTTGCATCCCGCAACCGATCGCACAAGGACGTCATGCCCGCGCAGCCGAGAATGATCGCCTCTGCCCGATCTTCGCGCTTGGCGATCTCAATCTCGTTGATCAAAAGCCGTTCCGCTTCCTCTGGGTCTTCTTCCAGTCCCAGAACCGGCAAATTGATCGCACGCACTTTTCTACAATGACGATCCGCGCCGTAATCACTGACCAAATCTTCGATGATCGGAACCGACCGCGGCAAGGTCGTGATGATCGAAAAGCGCCGGCTGATCGTCACGGCCACCTGTACCGCCGCCTGACAAATACCCAGTACCGGACCCTTCGCGATCTCGCGTGCCGCATGCAGGCCGGGATCGTCAAAGCAGGCGATCACATAGGCGTCCACGCCTTGCGCTTCACCTTTTCGGATTTCCGCAAGCATGCCCGGCACCGCCAGTGCTTCGTCGGTTCCGCCTTCAATGCTGACAGGTGTGTCGGCAGGATTTGAGGCTGAGACCTTGGTGCTGCTGTGTTTGACGAGCAGAGCACTATCAAGAGCTTGCGCAGTCATAGACGCTGTTGAGTTAGGATTGATCAGATGAATGTGCATGATAAAAATTCTCGAAGAACCGTCGTTCTGGCCTAGTTTTCCGGCTTCACGAAATCGGCGATGGGCGGTGCCTTCAAAACGAACTGGCGATCTGAAGTGATGTAATTGTCGGCATGAAGCCGGGCAATCGGTTGATAGAATTCGGGATCGACGTAATGGCCGTCGGCATCCAGACAATTGCGACGGACGTGCATATGCACCACCTCGCCCAGGATAAGCGCGCGACGCGGATAATCGATCACACGTTCGACACGGCACTCGAAGGTGCAAGGTGCCTGTTCAGCAAAAGAGACATTGATTTTCTGGCAGGGTGTCGCTGACAGCCCCGCCATTTCAAGCTCATCGACCTCACTGTCAAAGCCCAATCCGCAAATCAGCATCTGTTCCGACAATGCCATGTCGACCATGCTGATTGCGAACTCGCCAGTGCGACGGATATTCGCCAGCGTGTCCTTTTCCTCACCGGAAAGACGCGGTTGAATGCCCAAAACGACAATGGCCGGGTCGTGCGAAAACACGTTGAAGAAACTCATCGGCGCGGCATTGCTATGGCCAGCCGGTGAGCGAGTTGTCACAAGTGCTATCGGTCGTGGGCCGATGAAATTCGTCAGAAGCCTGTAACGGCTTTGAGGGTCCAGCTCTTCAAAATCGAATTCCATCACGTCCCCGAAATCTGATTTATTATCTACAATAATATTTCATATTGTTGACAATTTAACAACCTGCATTAACACCGACTAGAGCACTTTTCCGCAGATCTCGTTGCCTGCTTCAAACGTGCAACGGTAGACCAATGCGGCGCCTGAATACCCTGTATCAGGCAGCTGCTGCGGCCTCTTTCACCAGATGACAGGCCACACGTGTGCCATTCGACAAAGTCTGCATCTTCGGCGCTTCTTGCGCACAGCGCGCCACCGCAAACGGACACCGCGGATGGAAAGTGCAACCCGAAGGCGGTTTCAGCGGGCTTGGAACTTCCCCGCTTGCCGGTGCGCGGTTGCGATTGGGCGCTTCAATATTGGGGATCGTCTGCAACAAAAGCTGCGTATAGGGATGACGTGGCTGCGCGAAGAGTTCTTCCGTATTGCCCTCTTCAACAATCCGCCCCAGATACATGACCGCGATGCGATCGGACATGTGGCGAACGACGCTCATGTCATGGCTGATGAAGAGGTAGGTCAGGCCCAGTTCATCCTGCAAGCGGCGCATAAGATTGAGCACCTGCGCCTGCACTGAAACGTCCAGCGCCGAAGTCGGCTCGTCGCAAACGAGAAACTCAGGTTCGCTCGCCAAGGCACGCGCAATTGAAATACGCTGGCGTTGCCCGCCGGAAAATTCGTGCGGAAACTTTTCGCCATCGGAAGGTGAAAGTCCAACGGTGCGTAGGAGTTCCTCCACGCGCTCGGTAACTTCCGCAGCTGTTTTGCGCAGTTTCAATTCCCGCAACGGTTCAGCGATGATGTTCTTGACGCGCCAACGAGGATTGAGCGAGGCATAAGGGTCCTGAAATATCATCTGCGCCGTCAATGGCGCACCACTTTTGCCGGGTGCAAACCGCATTTGGCCGCTTGTCGCGCCATGCAATCCAGTAACCAGTCGCGCTACGGTGGACTTTCCGCATCCGCTTTCGCCAACAATGCTCAGACAACCACCTGCTGGCACCGTAAAGCTGATATCGTTGACAGCCTGGAGGTACTGGCGTGGCTTGCGCTCTATCACTCTGTTGAGCCATGGAGCCGAGACATCAAATGTCTTGACCAGACGCTCGACGGTCAAAGCCGCAGTTTCTTTCGACGGGTTCGTCATACGCTGCCTCCTGCGTTGAGCCAACAAGCGCTTGCGCCAAGATTGGGGTTTTGACTGATAAGGTTGAGTTCGGGGCGCTCCTCAAGACAGCGGGGCACCGCCACTTTGCAACGCGGATTGAAAGCGCAACCCTTGGGAATAGCGTCAAGGCGCGGCATCGAGCCATCGATCTGGTTCAGCTTTTCCACGCGCGCACCAAGCGACGGGATTGAGGCCATCAAGCCCTGTGTATAAGGGTGACGCGGCTGATGCAGAACCTGTTCGACAGGCCCGATCTCAATCAGTCGCCCCGCATACATCACGGCAATACGATCAGCGGCTTCGGCAATCACGCCCATATCGTGCGTAACGAGCATAACGGCGGTTTGCTTTTCCTTGCAGAGTTTCCGCAGGAGCGAAATGATCTGTGCCTGAATCGATACGTCCAAGGCGGTCGTCGGCTCGTCCGCGATCACCAGCTTTGGTGATGCAGCAAGTGCAAGTGCAATCACCACGCGCTGCCGCATACCACCCGAAAACTGATGCGGATACTGGTTTACACGATCCTCCGGCGAAGGAATGCCGACATCACGCAGCAACTGGATAGCCCGTTCACGCGCCTGAGCTTTACCAAGATCAAGATGCCGCCGGATCGTTTCAACAAGCTGCGCGCCCACCGTGAACAGCGGGTTGAGCGAGGTGAGAGGATCCTGGAAAATCGCGCCGATTTCACGCCCGCGAATTTTCTCCATAGCGCGGTCGTCAAGCGTGTCTATCCGGCGCTTGCCAAGCCACACTTCACCATCGGCGATATGTCCGGGCGCTTCCAGCAAGCCCTGAATGGCCAAGCCAGTCATCGACTTACCAGCACCGGATTCACCCACAACGCCAAGGATTTCACCGGGGCGGATTGACAGGCTCACATCCGACAGAGCGGTAACCGTGCCATGACGCCCCGGAAAATCCACGCGCAGATTGCGCACTTCAATGACTGGTTCTTGCATGTCATGCATTGAAATCACCTTCTATCGGATAGCTGGAAGGGAAGATTTCCGCGACAGGAGGATGGTTCCAGCTGCGCTCGGGATATTTGGCGATAAGTCCGTCGAACTGGGCCTGCGCCTGACGACGGGCTTGTTCCATGTCCAACCCGGCAAGCTTGCGATTGATCATGGAAGCGCGGCCGTCGACAAAGACCGCGCGCGTGATCTTGCCGGAACCGCCTATAACAATGGTCGTGATGGGGTCAACTGTCGCCGCCATGATGGTGTCGTCGAGATCGAAGACCGCTATATCCGCTCTCGCACCCGGTGAGAGGTGACCGAGATCACCGCGTCCGAGTGCTTTTGCGCCACCAATGGTCGCGGCGTCAAAAAGATCTGCCGACCGCAAACGGTCCGGCGCACCATCGGCAATACGACCGGCAATTAGGCCCGTCAGCAAATTCATGAGCATGTCTGGCGGCGTGGTATCTGTGCCCATGGCAATATTAATCCCCCGCTTGCGACAAGCAGAGAAGGATTTGAGGATCGAGCCGCTGCGTGCCGATACGAGCGGACAATGCACAATGGAAACACCATTGGCCGCATAGAGGCCCAAATCTTCATCCGTCGCATTCGTCGCGTGAGGTGCAATCATCCGGTCGCTGAGCAGGCCATGTTTCGCAAGCCATAACGGAGCCGTCGAGCCGTGCAACATCCGCACAGTATCGACTTCCATCGTACCTTGAGCCATGTGAAGACGGAACTTGCAGCCAAGATCGCGCGCAGCCGCATCAGTGCGTTGCAACAATCCAAGTGTTGAAGTCTCGACCCGATCCGGAGCCAACATACCGCGCACCAGATCGCCGTAACGCCCATTCTGGCGCTCGATATAAGCAATGGCGTCTTTCAGCCCCTGAAAGCCACGCTCTTCGTCGAAAACCGGAACAATCTTTCCCGGTTCTTCCAGAACCATGCCGCCGGAACGGTAGGCAGGACTCAGGTAAACGCGCAGCCCCAGTTCACCCGCTGCCTCGACAGCAGCATCAAACTCGGCAACTGTTTCGCCCCATTCGCGATAGAATAGAGAGGCGATGGGTGCTGCCGTGGTGATCCCATTCAGCAGGAGCTGGCCGAACGCAAAGCGCTTTTGAAAAGCCAGCTCGTCCTGACTGTACATCTCATAAGGGCCAGCCTCGACATAAGACCGTGGCCAGACGCGGCCCTTGGCCCAACCGGGATGGTTGTCTATGCCAAGAATGGTGGTGTCGAGGTCAGACAAGGCATCAAGGTCAATGAGACCCGGGGAGATCAGCGCATTGCCGAAATCGATGCGGCGCGCCAGTTCCCCAGTGAAACCATGTCCAACAAAGACAATCTCACCGTTTTCAAACACGACTTCGCCATTGCGCAAAAGCGTATGGCCGCCATCCTTGTGCCCAACCACCCAACTGGCGGTAATCAGGGTCCGTCCATCAGGTCGCGAACCAAGCGTTAATGTATCCATAGCGTTGTTCATCACGGCATCTCCACCACAGCAACGCCGTTACGTGCAGTAACGCGACCGTTCTTGACCACCAGAGGGCGTGGCGCGATATCCACCACGGCATGGGCCAATGTTTCACCCGTCAGAAGGGTGAAGTCGCCATTGCAGCCCACATCCAGACCATAATTTTCAAGACGCATCACATCCGCACCGCCCTGAGAGACGATATACAGGAGATGTTCCAGATCATGATCCGAGCGGACGCCGTTTTTCATGCCGATGATCTTGGCACGATCCAGCATATCGGGCTGGCCCCACGGTCCCCAGGTGTCGCGAATGCCATCACAACCACCACCAATGCGCACGCCCGCTTCCTTGAGGCGCTTGATCGACGGCACTGTGGCCGATGGCGCACCGGTCGTCAGAATTGCGACATCCAGAACCGCGATCTGTTCGATCAACTGGCCGACGCGCAAATAATCATTCATGCCGAGCGCGAAAGCATGGCTGATTGCCACCTTCCCTTCCATACCGTTGGCGCGGATACGCTCAAAGATGAGTTCCATCGTGAACGCGCCAAGATCGCCGGTCTCATGCAGATGAATATCAATCGGTACGCCGTGCTTGAGAGCGAGCGCGAACAGAATATCGAGTTGCCCCTTTGGGTCGCGATCAATACCGCATGGATCGATACCACCCAGAACTTCACAACCCTGACGCAAGGCCTCATCGAGCAGTTCTTCCGTACCAGGCATGACCATCAGACCCGACTGCGGGAATGCAACGATCTCGATATCAATGATGCCTTTCAGCTTCTCGCGTGTTGCCCAGACGCCTTCGACCAATGACAATCCATGGGTGGGGTCGATATCGACATGGCTGCGGATATGCGTTGCGCCATGGGCGGCAAGACCGATGGCATGGCGCATCGACTGGCGATGCGGATCAAGGCCGATTTCCAGCCGGTGTTCCCGTTCGAAATCGATACGCTCGCGCAGGATCGCAGCACGATTATTGACATGCCAGGGCATGCCCCAGGTCGTCTTGTCGAGATGCGTATGTGCATCGATCAGGCCGGGCGCAACGATTGCATTGCCACCATCTTCGATGGCCATGCCCGGCTCTGTCTCGAACTGTCCGAAACCGGCAATCTTCCCATCCTTGATCAAAACATCGCACGTATCGCCAGCCATAGGGCGCACATTGCGGAGCAAAAGATTGTTCATCGATATTACCTCAGTTTCGGATTGAGTGCATCGCGCAGCCAGTCGCCAAGCATATTGACGGCCACAACCAGCAGGCAGAGCTGAATGACGGGGAAGAGCACGATCCACCAGGAACCGGAAAACAGGAACTGGTTGCCGATACGGATCAGTGTCCCGAGAGAGGGCTGGCTCGGCGGCATGCCTATGCCAAGGAAGGAGAGCGTGGCTTCGGTAAGAATGGCCATGCCGAAGTTAAGCGTTGCCGCCACCATGATGGGGGTCAGCGTGTTCGGCAGGATATGTCTCGCCATGATGCGGCGCGCCGGAACGCCGATCAGACGGGCTGCGGACACATAATCCTTGCCGGTTTCAACGATGGCCTGAGCGCGGACAGTACGGGCATATTGCACCCATGCGGAGAGCGCAATGGCCAGAATGAGAACCGCTGATGCCCCTACTTCACGAAGACTGACCGGCAACATCTGTCGCACGACGGTTGAAACCAGAATGGCGATCAGAATGGTCGGGATCGACAGCGTGATATCGCCGATGCGCATCAGTAGATTGTCGATGAAGCCGCCGAAATAGCCTGAGACCAAACCGGCACTCATGCCGATAACCAAGGAAAGCACAACCGAAGCGATGCCGATAACGATGGAAATGCGCGTGCCATAAAGAATGGCTGAAAGCATATCGCGCCCTTGCGTGTCGGTGCCCAGCAGGAAGGGCCATTCGCCGCCCTCTTCCCAGATAGGCGGCAGCTCTGCTTTCCACATATCGAGTGCTGCGCCATCATAAGGGTTTTGCGGCGCAATGAGGGGCGCAAACAATGCCGTCAGGATCAGGATTGCGAGCAGCGCTGCGCTGATCATCGCGGTCTTGCTGTGTGTGAACGACCACCACAAGTCGCTTTTACGAACCCGCTGTAAAAACGACGGGCGCGAGATGGTGGTGGTTTGCGTGGTGGGGGTGCTCATCGGCTTTGTCTCCACAATCGGTTCCATGGGCAACTCAACGCGCCGTGCGCAGGCGTGGATCAATCACCGCATAGGCAATGTCCACGAAAGTGTTGAGCACAACGAAGATGAAGGAAATGATGCAGAGATAGGCTGCCATGACCGGGATATCGAGGAAGGTAACGGCCTGAATGAACAACATGCCCATGCCTGGCCATTGAAACACGGTTTCGGTGATCAGCGCGAAGGCGATCAGCGAACCGACATTCATCGCCGTCATGGTCACAACTGGCATCAGGCAGTTGCGAAGCGCATGACGGAAATAGATGCGCCAGCGCGGAATGCCACGGGCACGGGCGAATTTCACATAGTCCGAACGCAGCACTTCCAGCATTTCTGCGCGAACCAGACGCATGACGAGCGTGACTTGATAAAGCGAGAGCGCAATGGCCGGTAGCAAAATCGCGATACGGCCCGAATGCGTCAACAATCCCGTGGACCACCAGCCAAGCTGTACGACATCACCCCGTCCGAATGCCGGGAACCAGCCAAGCGTGACCGAAAAAACCAGAATGAGCAGGATACCGACGACAAAACTTGGCAGAGAAACACCGACAATGGAGAGAAACTGCAATCCCTCCGTGTACCATTTGCCACGTTTGATCGCGGTCAGCACGCCAAGGGGAAGGCCGAGCAACAGCGAGATCAAGGTGGCCACCAGAACCAGTTCCAGTGTTGCCGGGAACCGCTCGGCGATAAGGCCAAGCACATCCTGACCATTGCGATAGGAGATGCCGAAATTGCCTTGAGCGGCGTTCACCACGAACCGGGTATATTGTGTCATCAGGCCATCGTTAAGCCCCAGACGCTCGCGCAGATTATCGCGGTCGGCCTGTGTCATCTGTTCGTTGGCCATCATCTCGACGGGGTCGCCCGCCAGACGAAAGATCAAAAAGGCCAGCAAGGCAACAGCCAGCATGACCATGATGGCATTGGCCAAACGCTTGATGATAAAAACCAGCATGTGAATTCCTTGGGAACAGGATGCTCCGGAACGGCGTGCCCCGGAGCATCTTGATGAGACTATTCGGCAAAATGCGTCAGCCAGTGACGCGGCTTGTTGTCTGGCAACTGGACGATATGATCAATCTTATTCGACATGACCCACGCCATCGGCTGTTGATGCAGCGGCAACATGACGATCTCGTCCTTGACCATTTGCAGAGCCTTTGTCTGCAATGCCAGCCGTTTGCTGCGATCCATTTCCGTGGATGCCTCAATGACCAGCTTGTCGATTTCCGGATAGCTCCAGCCACCCCAGTTGAAAACACCCGCATTATCGGTTTTGGTTTCAATCATCTGTAACAGGATCGAATAGCTGTCGAGCATCGGCTCAGTTGCCCAGCCAATGATATAGACGTCAGCCTTGCCGCCGGTGCGTTTCGGCGCCTGCGCAGCCGTTGGTGCAATATCAAGCTGCGGCTTGAAGCCGCCCCGGCTCAGCATATTCACGAGCCCCTGGCACAGTTCTTCCTCGTTCACATAGGCATCAGTTGTGCAGACCAGTGTGAACGGAAAATCCGTGGCGCCAGCCTCGGCCAGAAGCTTCTTCGACAGGGCCGGATCAAAGGCGAGTGTGGTGTCCAGTTCCGGCGTGTAGCCCGGAATTTCCGGCGCAACCACAGCACCTGCCGTGCGCGACTTGCCGCGCATGATGCGCTTCTGTATCAGGTCGCGGTCAAGCGAATGTGCGAAAGCCTGACGCACACGCAAATCGTTGAATTTGTTTTCCGATCCGTTTTCGAGTTTCGGCTTGCGATTGAAACCCATCATGACAGTGCGCAAATCGGTACGTTCCATGACCTTCAGGTCAGGCTGCGCCTGAAGGCGCGGCAAATCTTGCGATGGAGCACTTTCCGTAAAATTGACTTCTCCAGAGAGAAGTGCCGCAACGCGTGTCGCAGCCGAAGTGATCGGATTGAACTCGATGCGGTCAATGTTTGATTTCGACGTCTTGTCCCACCAGTCCGGGTTCTTGACCAGAATGGTCTTGGAATCCGGTACGCGGCTTTCCAGCTTGAACGGACCCGTACCATTGGTGTGATAGGTTGCATAACCTTCAATCTTGGCACCAACGTCGGTGGGCTTTTCCGAATTATTGGTTTTCAGCCAACCAGCATCGAAGATGTGAATATTGGTGAGGTCGTTGAGGAGCAGCGGATAAGGGCCGCTCAACTCGATATCGATTGTGTAGTCGTCCACTTTCTTGGAGGACTTGTAGGCAGGTAAATTACCACGCAGTGGCGAAACCGGATCGCTGACGCGCTTCAACGAAGCGAGCACATCGTCTGCATTGAAATCCGCGCCATCATGAAACTTAACGCCCTTGCGCAGATGAAAACGCCAAACTGTCTCGGAAACATTTTCCCAGGATTCAGCAAGGGCAGGCTCGATCTTCAGCTCGGCGTCGTAGCGCACGAGGCCTTCATAGATGTGATTGAGGAAGGACAGTGTATAGCTGTCACCATAAGAATAGGGATCAAGCGAATAGATATCGCGCGCAGCGCCCCATTTGAGCGTTTCGGCGTGGCCAGCCAAAGTCAGCCCAGCCAGCATTGTGGCCGCAAGGCCAAGTTTTCTTAACATAGATTTTGCTCCGCTTCTGGAAATTTGCGCCTCCTTTTTCGGAGGTCTGTTTTCATGCATCGCCGCATCCGTTTCGGTGCTGCGTTTCAGTGTCTGCTCACGCCATGAAGGCGGGTAATACTGATTTCTCCCTTTTGAGGTGACCTGCCTCCCAGATCACGAAAGGGAGTATTGCCAGTCGATATAAAGTTGTCAACGTAATTGTAGACAATTTTTTGAGTTTCAATAACCTATTTGTCGACAACTATGCTCTACAATTGGTCAGGTGCTGCCACATTTCTGGGCAACAATCAAAGTGCGGCTTTTGAATGAGCATTGTCGCATCTCCAGATTGTGCACCACATAAAAAAAGCGCCTCACCAAGGTGAAGCGCTTTTCGGTTTTCGCTTTGCTGGCCTTACTCGGCCATTTGCGTATGCCAATGACGCGGCTTGTTATCGGCCCGGAAATCCACGCTCTTGACCTTGTCCAGCATGCCCCAAGCGATGGGCTGCTGATGAATCGGGATCAGAATTGCCTTGTCCTTGGCAACTTTCAGCGCCTGTTCTTCCAGCGCCAAACGCTTCGCCGTATCAGGTTCCTGTGCCGCCTTTTTCATCAGTTCGTCGAGTTCAGGATAAGACCAGCCACCATAGTTGGATACGCCGGTGGAACCACTGCGCGTAGAAAGCACCTGCGAAAGCAACGAATAGGCATCGAGCGTCGGCTCATTGGCCCAGCTCAGATTGAACATATCAGCCTTGCCATTGGTGCGCTTAGGCTGCTGAACGGCACGCGGCCCCATATCGATGCTCGGTTCAAAACCGCCGCGCTTCATCATATTGGCGATACCCGAACAGATATCTTCCTCGTTGATGCTCTCATCATTCATGCAAAGATAGTTGAAAGTCAGGCCCTTCTGGCCAGCTTCTTCAAGCAGCTTTTGGGCAAGCTTGGGATCGGCTGGCTGATAAGTGTCGAGCGCTTTCGAATAGCCTGCGATTTCCGGCGCAATCAGCGAACCGGAAGGCCGCGCCAGACCGCGCATGATCTTCTTGTTGATGAGATCACGATCGATACTCGCCTCGACGGCCTGACGCACACGGACATCCAGGAACGGGTTCGGACGCCCATCCTCAAGCTTTTCCTTGCCGTTAAAGCCGATGAATACCGTGCGCAATTCGGTGCGTTTGTCGACCTTGATGCCCGGCGTCGATTCCAGACGAGGAATATCCTGAATGGGTGCTGAATCGACCAGATCGATTTCATTGGAAAGAAGCGCCGCAACGCGCGTCGCAGCCGAAGAAATTGGAATGTATTCGATGCGATCCAGATTGTGCTTTTTCTGGTCCCACCATTGATCGTTGACGATCAGAACCGTCTTTGAATCGGGAACGCGGCTGTCGAGCTTGAACGGGCCCGTGCCATTGGTGTTATGCGTTGCATAATTCTCGGTCTTGGACGCGATATCGGTCGGCTTTTCGGCGTTATTGTCCTTCAGCCACTTCGCGTTGAACATGAAAATATTGGTCATGTCGTTGAGGAACAACGCCGATGGTGCCGAAACCTCGATATCGACCGTGGAATCGTCCACTTTCTTGACGCCGACATAGAGCGGAATATTGCCGCGCAGAGGTGATGTCGGGTCGGAAACACGATTCATCGAGGCCACAACGTCATCAGCCGTAAAATCTGCACCATTGTGGAACTTCACGCCCTTGCGAAGGGTAAAACGCCAGAACTTGTTATCGACCAGCTTCCATTCGGTAGCCAGCGCAGGCTCGATCTCGAAGTTCGGGCCGTAACGGATCAGACCTTCGTAAATGTGGTTCAGGAAAGCCAGATTGGATGTGGATGGAACAGAATCAGGATCGAGCGAGTAGATATCCGCACGACTGCCCCAACGTAACGTAGCCGCGTCGGCAGAACTGGCCAGCGCCGGCGCCGCAATGGCAGCTGCCGTCAGGGCCGATATAAAAAACCTATTTAAACGCGACATGCTTTTCCCCTCATCCATAACGATAAGATTGTTGGACTGAATTTCGTTGCAGTATCTTAATCCATTCTTTTATTGTCAACGATATTGTCGCCAATTAAGTTCAAAAACATCGACACATCGATATGAGACCATACAGTGTCAAACGCTGTCGTCATGGACATAAAAAAGGGGAAGATATGACTGGATTGCTGCTGCTTCACGGGACTGTCGTGACAGTCGATAAAACACGGCGGATCATCGAAGATGGAGCTGTGGCAATCGAGAACGACAGAATTGTCGATATTGGCGCATCGCAGGACCTCGCTCCCCGCCATGTCGACAAGAAGACAATCGACTGTCGTGGCAAGATGCTCATTCCGGGCCTCATCGACGCGCACGGCCACGCTGGTCACGCGCTGATCCGCAGCATTGCCGCCGACACCAATTCACTCTGGATGCGGATCGTCACGCCAACCTATTATCATTATGTAACCCGCGACTACTGGTACGCCGATGGCCTCGTTTCCGGCCTGGAGCGGCTATGCGCTGGTGTGACAACCTCGGCCAGCATCATCACCTCCATGCCGCGCAGCGACGATCCGGTCTTTGCAGCCAATCACGCGCGCGCCTATGCGGAACTCGGTCTGCGCGAGATCATCTGTGTCGGCCCAGCTGGACTGCCCTGGCCGCAATCGGTAACGCGATGGGAAAGCGGCAAGCCTGTGCGTCATGCTGTTTCATTCGAAGAAATGATTGAGGGCGCTGAAGCCACCATCGAAAGCCTTAACGGAACAGCCGACGGCCGCATCAAGGTTTTTCTGACGCCTTTCACAATCGTCCCTTCGGTCGAGCCGTCAAACGCTTCCACACCGGATTTCGCGGTCAATCTGACGGAGAACGACCGGATGCAGGCGCGTCGCATTCGCGAAACGGCGCGCAAATGGGGCGTGCGCATCCATTCTGATGCCTTTGCCGGACAAATTCGGATGGCGTATCAAGACAAGGAACATGCACTGCTGGGTCCTGATGTGCATTTGCAGCATTGCTGGGGCATCTCTCATGAGGAAATAGATATCCTCGCCGAAACCGGCACCCACGTCACCCATGCGCCACCCGGACGTTCCACGCCGGTTATGCAAATGCTTGCGCGGGGCGTGCCTGTCGCTATTACATCCGATGGCGCAGCGCCGAGCCGCCATTTCGATATGCTGCAAGTCGCGCGGATCGCGCAATCAACCCAGCATATATTGCACAATCACGACCGATACCTTCTGCCGCCCGGCAAGGTGTTCGAGATGATAACCATCGACGCGGCGCGTGCCATTGGTATGGATCATGAGATCGGTTCTCTTGAAACTGGCAAGAAAGCGGATATCGCGATCATCGATATGCGCAAACCGCATCTGACACCTAACTGGATGCCGGTCCATCGGCTGGTTCATCAGGTTCTTGGCAGCGATGTTGATACCGTCATCGTCGACGGCAAGATTATCATGCAGGACGGCGTGGTCCTAACTGCCGATATGCACGAGGCGCTTGCCTTCGGTGAAGCAGAGGCGCGTGCGCTGGTCGCAAGAGCCGGACTGGACGCCCACATGCACGATCCTGGCTGGGGTCAGTTGCAGCGCACGTTCGTACAGCCAGTCGTACCGCCCTCACCGCCCGAATGTTGAAGGTAGCGGCCATAATCCGTCAGTCGATAGCGCTTACTGAATAGGTTTCAGCTATCCACAATATTACTCAACGGCGATCCGAAAGCGCCGTTGAACCCGCGATAGCGCTGATGGCTGCGATTGAGGTGCGCTTGCATCGCTTCACGTGCCTGCTCGGCATTTCCGGCGCTGATCGCTTCACAAATGGCGCGATGCTCGATGACCGTGTTCTGTATATAATCGGGCGTGATAAGCGAGGGGTTCAGATCCCGTGAAAATGCTGGCTGTGGCAGTATTTTCAGGCTCATGACGCTGAAAAACTCGATAAACGCCAGATTATTGGTTGCCTCCGATATGGACCGGTGGAAAATAAAGTCCAGTTCATCCAGCGCTTCTTCATTTTCAATAGAAGCCTCGAACTGCTTCAGCGCATCCCACATGTTTGCTTCCTGCGCCCATGACCGGCGCTGCGCGGCCAATCCGGCGGCATGGACTTCAAAAGCCATACGCAACTCAAGCAAATCCATGAATGGAAGCGAAAGCCGCGCCAACGGCTCCAGCATGGAATCGTCTGAGACGGGAGGCGCTGCCTTTCCGGGATCGCGAATGAATATTCCGACCCCATGCTTTGCTTCCAACAATCCGTCTGAGCGCAGAGCCGCCACAGCTTCCCGGATAACCGTGCGGCTGACACCAAGCTTGTCCCCAAGCTCGGCAAGGGTCGGCAACTTGTCGCCGACCTGAAGCGTGCCGTCGCCGATCAGTGTCTTGAGGCTCTCAATCGTTCGCGCAGTCAGTGTTTTCAATATGAGCCTATCCCGGTGGAAAATATTGTCTTTCCATGGTGATACGCGGTTAGCACGCCCAAGACAAGATACTATCATCATATATGTGATATTATCTCTCACAATCACGCATCGCTTTACCAACCAATTTGACACCCCGCAGAGCGCCAAACAGGTACTATCGGAACAAAATACGCCGACAAAAGTAGATATTCGGTTTAGGCGACGCAATCCTCTGAATTCGCTCAAAGATTGGTCAACATGCTGTTTTCTATAACATAACATCTAATCTCAATCGCTTTCTCATCAAAATAGAGGCCTGAGATTCATTCTTGACAAGTGATATTATTTCAGCAAACCTAACATCACAACAAGACGCCGAGTGATAATATCACTATGCGGTTGCAGGTGGTTCCATGCTACAGCAATTGCAGAACAGGCGAACAAAAACAGGGGAATTCGAGATGGGAATCGTTTCTTCCAGACTGGCGGAGTTGGGCCTTGCCCTGCCCAGTGTGACGGCCCCGAGCGGAACCTATGTTCCGTTTCGGTTGAGTGGAAGCACACTCTACATTTCCGGACAGGTGCCGCGTGTCGACGGTGTTGACCGTTATCTTGGCCTCGTCGGCGACACTATGGATATAGCGGAAGCCTATCAGGCAGCGCGCGTCTGCGCGCTCAATCTTCTGGCACGCGCTTCAATGGCCGTTGATGGCAATCTCGACCGCATTTCAGCCTGTTTGCAGGTGCGCGGCTTTGTAAATGCTGTGCCCAGCTTCAAAGACCATCCCGCCGTTATCGATGGCGCCTCCGATCTTCTGGTCGAAGTTCTCGGCGAAAAAGGCCGACATGCCCGCACGGCATTGGGAGCAGGCTCTCTGCCGCGCGGATTTGCTGTCGAAGTCGACGCCATTTTTGAAGTTCAGCCCTGAGCGGGCGATTTCCGTTCTGCCTACACATATGAAGCGAGAGATAGATGTCTGAACAAGCCATCACGATGAGCGCGGTCAATAAATGGTATGGCCAGCTTCACGTACTCAAGAATGTGGACCTACACGTGAAGCGGGGCGAACATATCGTTCTGTGCGGCCCCTCCGGTTCGGGTAAATCAACGCTTATTCGCTGTATCAATCATCTTGAAGAGATTCAGGACGGCACCATCGATGTGAATGGAACACGACTAGGCAACAAAGGGGCCAATGTCGATCATATCCGGCGCGACGTCGGCATGGTGTTTCAACAGTTCAACCTTTTCCCCCATATGACCGTACTCGAAAACTGTATGCTGGCGCCGCGCCGCGTGCATAAGGCTTCAACAGCCGAGGCCAAAGAAAAAGCCATGCATTTCCTCAAGCGGGTGCATATCGCGGAACAGGCCAACAAATATCCAGCCCAGCTTTCCGGAGGACAGCAGCAACGTGTGGCCATTGCTCGCGCGCTTTGCATGGGGCCAAAGATCATGTTGTTTGATGAACCCACATCGGCGCTTGATCCTGAAATGGTGAAAGAAGTTCTCGATACCATGATCTCGCTTGCGGACGACGGAATCACGATGATCTGCGTAACACATGAAATGGGTTTTGCGCGCGCCGTTGCGCACCGTGTCATCTTCATGGATCGCGGCGAGATTATCGAAAGCGCCCCTCCCACAGAGTTTTTCGGCAATCCCAAGCACGAACGCGCCAAGGCATTTCTGGGCCAGATCCTCAATCACTAACCACAAAGGGGAACCAGACGAAATAACGGGAGCTTGCCAATGCAATATAGTTTCGACATGGGGCCGGTTCTGGCGGCCTGGCCGCTGCTGCTCAGCGGCGCATTACAAACCCTAAAGATATCATCCATCTCGATGGCGCTTGGGCTGATGCTCGGCATTGTCTTCATGTTGATGCGCATGAGCTCAATACGAACCGTATCCCGGGTGGCATTTGCCTATATCGAATTGATCCGCAACACGCCGTTTCTGGTGCAGGTATTTTTCATCTTCTTCGGAATGCCATCTCTTGGCGTCACCTTGACAGCTACACAGGCGGCAATTCTCGCCATGACGCTCAATTGCGCGGCTTATGCTGCCGAAATCGTGCGCGGCGGGGTGGAGTCCATCAAGAAGGGGCAGGTGGAAGCAGGACGGGCGCTTGGTCTTCACACAATCGACGTCTATCGCTTCATCATCTTCCGACCGGCCATTCGCGCGGTTTACCCAGCGCTTTGCAGCCAGTTCATTTTGATGATGCTCAATTCCAGCCTGGTGGCTTCAGTTTCCGCGGAAGAACTCACCTATGTCGGTCAAATGATCGATTCCGAGACATTCCGCAGCTTCGAAGTCTATTTCGCACTCGGCGTTATCTATCTCGCGCTTTCGCAGTTCTTTTCCATTGTTCTCCAACTCATTGGCAGAACTTACTTTTCCTACCCGACGAAGTGAGGCAGACCGATGATACGCAGTTTCGGCTTTGCAGAATTCCTGTTCATTCTTGAAGGGGCTCGCTGGACAGTAATCCTGTCACTCCTCGCCTTCGTCTTCGGTGGTGCCTGTGGTCTCATCGTGGCCCTTGGACGCACCAGCAACAAGAAATGGCTTCGCTATTTCATGGCGACATATATCCAGATCTTTCAGGGCACACCGCTGCTGATCCAGCTATTCTTCGTCTATTTCGGCCTGCCATTGCTCGGCATTCGTGTCGACGTCTGGGTCGCGCTCATTATCGGTCTTTCGCTCCATACCAGTGCATTTCTCGGTGAAATCTGGCGGGGCAGCATCGAGGCTGTATCGGCAGGGCAGGATGAAGCGGCCCGCGCGCTTGGTATCGGCTATGTCCGCCGCATGTCGGATGTCGTGCTTCCCCAAGCCTTTCGCATCGGCCTGCCCGCAACGATTGGCTTTCTCGTCAATCTGATCAAGGGCACCGCCCTTGCGGCTCTGCTGGGCCTGACCGAACTCACACGCTCGGGTCAGCTGATGGCGAACATCACCTTCGAGCCGCTCAAAGTCTACGGCGCTGTCGGCCTTGTCTACTTCGTGATCTGCATTCCGCTCACCTATTACAGCGCCCGTATCGAAAAGCGCCTGAATGCGTCCCGTTGAATAACAATAAAACAACCAGAGGTAAGAACATGTTCAATTCAAGTTTCGCTCGTTCCAAGGCTTCGCTCGGCTTCGCGTTCGGTCTGCTCGCATCCGTGTGCATCGCCACGGCGGCTAGCGCCGCTACGCCCGAGGAAATCAAGGCCAAGGGCACCGTTACCATCGGTGTGCAGATGGACCAGTTTCCATGGGGCTTTATCGATGAGAACGGCAAAAATGGAGGCTATGACGTCGATGTTGCTGACCTGATCGCCAAGGAACTGGGCGTTCAGATCAAGTTCGAGCGCATTACCGGTCAGAACCGTATTCCGCTTCTCACCAATGGCATGGTCGATTTTCTCGTTCCATCCATGACCATCACGCCAGAGCGCGCCAAGGTCATTCAATTCGCCATTCCCTATTCCTCCAATGACATCACTGTCTGGGGTAAGAACGACGTTGATATCAAGGGCAATGACGATCTGGGCAAATACATCATTGGCGTCAATCGCGGCAGCGTTTTCGAGCCGGTCCTGAAGAAAGTCGCTCCAGCCAACACGCAGATCAAGCGCTTCGATGACGATGCGACCACCGTACAGGCGCTCCTGTCCGGTCAGGTTGACGCTATTCTGGGCAGCGTGACCTATGGGCTGGTGATCGACAAGACCGGCAACAGCGGCAACTACGGTCGCAAATACAAGGTCGCAGACAATTTCCAGGCAATGGCGGTACGCAAGGGCGATCAGGAAATGCTCGACTATCTGAATGATTTTGTCACGCGCCATACGGCGGACGGTTCACTCGACGGTCTTTACAAAAAGTGGATTGGTGTGGATCGCGCAAAGTTGCCGACCACCCTTGATGGAGTGGACTTCACCGGCAAGAACTAACCACAGACTGACTGGTGAACGTCTGAACGTTCCGAGTTAGCCGAGACACCACAAAACAACATTTATGAACCGGCAGGCACCGCCTGCCGGAACGAAGAAACACGTGCCTGAACCGTGGCCTTCCAGCCCGGCCCCGCACTTAACGCATAGAATCTGATCTTGGGAGTTAGGCAAGACATGACGATAGATGGCAAACTGATCAGGGTTGGCGTCGACATTGGCGGAACCTTCACCGATGTGGCGATGGAGGTAGGTTCAACCCTGCACTCAACCAAGGTTCTGACCGATTACGCGTTCCCTGAAAATGCGATTGTCAAAGCCATTCGCGAGGTTGCGGAAAAGGCCGGGATAGCGCTGAACCAGATCGATACGGTGATCCATGGCACCACTCTTGCGACAAACGCCCTGATCGAGCGTCGCGGTGCAAAAACGGCGCTCGTCACGACCAAAGGCTTTCGCGACGTGATCGAAATGCGCACCGAAAGCCGCTTCGAGCAATATGATCTCGATATTGTCCTCCCGGCCCCGTTGGTCGACCGTAGCGACCGTTTCGTCCTTGATGAGCGCATGGGAGCAAGCGGCGAAGTGCTCAAGCCTCTGGATGAGAGCGAGATGGAAGCGCTTTGCGATCGCATCATTGCGCAAGGCTATGAGAGTATCGCCGTCGGCTTCATCCACTCCTATCTCAATGGCGAACATGAGCGCCGTTTCCGTGACCGGCTGCTGGCTAGGAAGCCTGATCTTTCCGTCTCGATTTCGTCGGAAGTCTCGCCGCAGATGCGCGAATTTCAACGCTTCAATACCGTTTGCGCCAATGCCTATGTCAAACCTTTGATGGCGTCTTACCTCAATCGTCTGGTAGGCCGTCTTCACGATGAAGGGCTTGTTGCACCGGTCTTTATGATCCACTCGGGCGGCGGCATTATCAGCGTCGACAGTGCCATTGAGTTTCCCGTTCGCCTGCTTGAATCCGGACCGGCTGGCGGCGCGATTTTCGCAGCCCATATCGCAGCCAATCACAAGCTTGACCAGGTCGTGTCCTACGATATGGGCGGCACTACCGCGAAAATCTGCCTGATTGAACAGCAGACACCGAAAACGTCGAAGACCTTCGAAGTGGCGCGTACCTACCGCTTCAAGAAGGGCAGCGGCATGCCAATCTCTATCCCGGTCATCGAAATGGTCGAGATTGGCGCGGGCGGCGGCTCGATTGCAACCGTCGATTCCATGCGTCAAATCCGCGTTGGTCCTCATAGCGCAGGTTCGGAACCGGGACCGGCTTGCTATGATCGGGGCGGTGTCAACCCAACCGTGACCGACGCCGATGTCATCCTTGGTCGCCTTGATCCCGACAGCTTTGCCGGCGGGTCGATGAAACTGTCGCGCTCGGCATCCGAAAGCGCCATGGATGCAGATATTGGCAGCAAACTGGGTTCGGATATCGCAACCTCGGCTTATGGCCTCAGCGAAGTTGTCGATGAAAACATGAGCAACGCCGCGCGCATGCATGCGGTTGAAAATGGCAAGGAGCTTTCCGAGTTCACCATGATCGCCTTTGGCGGCGCGGCCCCGGTTCATGCCGCACGGCTTTGCGAAAAGCTTGGTGTCAACGATCTGCTGATCCCGCCTGGCGCCGGTGTCGGCTCTGCAATCGGCTTCCTGCGTGCACCTTTTGGTTTTGAATCGGTCCGCAGCGCTTATAGCCGCATCAGCCGCTTCGACGCCAATGCGATCAATACTGTGATTGCCGAGCTGGTGCAGGAAGCAACCTCCTTCGTGCGCTCAGGCGCACCCAACGCCAATCCTTCGCTCGAATGCACCGCTTATATGCGCTATGTCGGTCAGGGATGGGAAGTGCCGGTCACCATCGAAGTTCGTGATTATACCCAAGCGGACGCCTCACTGTTCAGCTCGCTTTTCGATGAGTGCTATGAACGTTTCTTCGGTCGCGTGATTGATGGGCTGGATGTCGAAATTGTCAGCTGGTCGCTGCGCGCCAGCGCAGATGCCGCAGCACCAACCCCTGCCAAACCTGTGACGAAACAATCAACCGCAACAATATCCGGCCAGCGCAAGGTGTTCGACGTTCTCGAAGAACGTTTCCTTGATGCCAGCGTGGTTGATCGCAGCGATATGAAACCGGGTGACTGGATCGCCGGGCCAGCCGTCATCACGGAACGCGAGACATCGACCATCGTGACCTCAAGCCGCGAAGCAATCATGCAGACCGATGGTTGCCTGTTGCTGCGCGCCAAGGCTGCCTGAAGGAGTTTACCCATGTCAGTGAAACCTATTTCCGATGTCCACATGCAGATCATGTGGAACCGCCTGATCTCAGTCGTCGAAGAACAGGCCGTAACGCTCATTCGTACAGCCTTCAGCACCAGTGTGCGTGAATCCGGCGATCTTTCAGCTGGCGTGTTCAATCGCGCCGGACAGATGATCGCACAGGCCGTAACCGGCACGCCCGGCCATGTGAATGCAATGGCGGAAGCCGTTGGCCATTTCATCAACGATATCGGGCGGGAGAATATCTTCGAAGGTGATGTCTACATCACCAACGACCCGTGGAAAGGCACCGGCCACCTGCACGATTTCACCGTCGTCTCACCAAGCTTTCGCGACGGTGCGCTGACAGGCTTCTTCGCTTGCACCGCCCATGTGGTGGATGTGGGCGGACGGGGTTTTGGCCCCGATGCAAACGAAGTTTATGAGGAAGGCATCTTTGTGCCGATCATGAAATTCGCTGAACGCGGGGTGGTCAACAAAGATCTCGTGAACATTTTGCGCAACAATGTTCGCGAAAGCCATCAGGTCGTCGGCGACGTCTATTCCCTCGCCGCCTGCAACGAAATCGGTCATCGCCGCCTGATGGACATGATGGATGAATTCCGGCTCGACGATCTGGAAGGGCTGGCCGAATTCATCTTCAAACGCAGCTATGACGCGACGCTTGAGAAGCTGGCGGCACTGCCGCACGGCACTTATTCCAACGTGATGCGGGTTGACGGCTACGGCGATCCTATCGATATCGCGGTACGGATCGACGTCCATGCCGATCACATACTTGCGGACTTCAACGGCACATCTGCGCCAAGCCCCAAAGGCATCAATTGCCCGCTGATTTATTCAGCTGCCTATGCCTGTTACGGCCTGAAATGCTCGATTGCGCCGGAGATCCCGAACAATCACGCATCGCTTCTTCCCTTCAAGGTGATTGCTCCGAAAGATTGCATCTTGAACGCGCAGCACCCTGCCCCCGTTTCGGTCCGCCACGTGCTCGGCCATCTGGTGCCCGATGCAGTGCTTGGTGCTGTCCATAAGATGCTGCCCGGTCGAGTACCGGCGGAAGGCTCAGGCGCGCTTTGGAACCTTCATGTTAGTGCGCGTCCGCTTTCCGGCGACAAGGCGCCAAAAGATGGCGGCCAGCGAGCCGAGGTTCTTCTGTTCAACAGCGGTGGAGCCGGTGCCCGGTCCCATCTCGACGGGCTGAGCGCCACCGCTTTTCCAAGCGGTGTTCATTCGATGTCCATTGAGGCAACGGAACATGTCGGCCCGGTTATTTTCTGGCGCAAGGAATTGCGCGACGGTTCCGGCGGCGCCGGAAAATTCCGTGGCGGGCTTGGTCAGGTTGTCGAGATTGCGCCGACTGACGGACATGAGATCTACTTCAATGCCATGTTCGATCGCATCAAACATCCGCCACGCGGGCGTGAAGGTGGCGAGAACGGCGCGCCAGGCGCGGTCCTGCTCGATGATGGTTCGGTGCTCAATGCCAAGGGCCGTCAGCATGTCCCAGCAGGACGCAGGCTGATCCTGCAATTGCCGGGCGGCGGCGGCTATGGCGCTGCGGATGAACGGTGCCCGGATGCCAAACAGCGCGACAGAGAATTCGATTATGTCGTGAATGGTTGACCCCCAGATCATGTCAGAAGCCGCCTTTAGGGCGGCTTCTCCTTTTTCCCGATCCACAAACAAGAGCATTCCAATGCAATATGAAAATAGAAGATCGGCGGACATCCAGTCATCGCCGAGCATGGCTGTTTCGATGGCCGCCAAAAAACTGCGTGCCGAGGGGCGAGACATTATCGATTTGTCGCTGGGCGAGCCGGATTTTGAACCGCCGCGCCATGTTCTGGATGCTGCCTGCACAGCAATCAATGCTGGCGGTGTTCGTTACGGAGCAGCAGCTGGAACCGAAGCGCTTCGTGCCGCGATTATCGCCAAGTTCAAGCGTGACAATGATCTCGATTTTTCACCAGAAGAGCTGACCGTTGCCAATGGCGCGAAACAGATCTTGTTCGATGCGTTCCTCGCCACCCTCGAACCGGGTGACGAAGTGGTTATCCCCACACCTTGCTGGGTTTCTTATGGCGATATCGTTTCCTTGCATGGCGGCACGCCGGTCTATGTTGAATGCGGACCACAAGATGATTTCAAACTGACGGTCCAACAACTGGAAAAGGCCATCACACAACGCACGCGCTGGCTAATGCTGAACTCACCATCCAATCCCACCGGCGCGATCTACAGCGCTGCGGAATATCAGGCGCTCGCGACAGCACTGGAAAAACACCCTGGCATTCTCATCCTTTCCGATGAGATTTACGAGCACATCTTGCTACGCGACCATCCCTTCGTTTCCTTCGGCAGCGTCTGCCCGCAATTGCGGGAACGAACTCTCATCGTCAACGGCGTTTCGAAAGCCTACGCGATGACGGGCTGGCGAGTTGGCTATGCGGCAGGTCCAAAGGCGCTCATTGCAGCAATCAACAAGATGCAGTCGCAAAGCGTCACATCCGTTTGCAGCATTGCGCAGGCGGCCGCAAAAGCCGCACTCGATGGCGACCAGAGTTTCGTGCAGGAAGCAGCCCAGACTTTTCGTCGTCGCGCCGATCTTGTCGCGACCTATCTGTCGGAAATACCCAATATTGACTTCCGCCAGCCGGACGGCGCGTTTTATGCGTTCATCGGTGTCAGCAGACTGATTGGCAAGACGACCCCCACAGGCGCGACGTTAGAAAGCGACACTGATGTTGCGGGATATCTGCTCAATGATTTTGGCGTATCCAGCGTGCCTGGTGTCGCTTTTGGCGCGCCCGGCTTCATCCGCTTATCGATTGCCGCTTCTGAAGCAGAACTGACCAAGGCCTGTGAACGCCTGAAAAAAATGGCCGCGTCACTGTAAACGCGGCCTTTATTGCATCTTATAAAGAAACCGCGGGGCTTGGACCCGCGGTTTTTCCTTTTGATCGCTCAAGCCGCTTGTTTGCGGCTGTACTTGCCGATGAGCGCTTCAAGAAGGCCTTCTTCCTCTCTGGTCAGATCGCAAAGCGGAGAACGAACCTTCCCGGCATTGAAGCCCTGAAGACGCACGCCTGCCTTGATGGCTGCCACGGCATAGCCCTTCTGGCGGTTGCGAATTGCCATGAACGGATAGAAGAACTCGTTGAGAATCCGCTCGCATGTGGCGCGTTCACCCGCCCTCAGCGCACGATAGAATTCCACCGCCAGACCAGGAACGAAGTTGAAAACGGCTGAAGAATAGGTCGTGAATCCGGCGCCCAGATAGGCTTCGGCGAAGAGTTCCGCCGTCGGCATCCCGCCCAGATAGGTCAGGCGATCGCCCATCTTGGCCGTAATCTGGCGAACGAGCCCGATATCGCCCACACCATCCTTGAAACCGACAAGATTGGGGCACTCATCACACAAGCGAGCCAGCGTGTCGGCCTGAAGAACAGCATTATCACGATTATAGACCATGACGCCGATGCCAATCGACTGGCAGATGCGCTTGACATGTTCGTAGAGACCCTGCTGAGGCGCATCGATCAGATAATGTGGCAGAAGCAATATACCGTCCGCTCCAGCCTTTTCAGCTGACTTGGCAATTTCAATCGCCATTTCCGTCCCATAGCCGCAGCCCGAAACAATCGCAGTGCCGCTGTTGCCAACGGCTTCCTTTGCCGCAGACACGATGGCCGGAATTTCACTCGGGCGCAGAGAAAAGAACTCGCCGGTGCCGCCGGCGGCGAACAATACCGGTGCATCGAAGCCCGAAAGCCATTCTACATGGGCTTTATAGCTTTCCGGCGCAAACTGCCCCTCGGCATCGAAATGCGTTACCGGGAAGGAGAGCAATCCTGCTCCAAGCTTTTCCTTGATCTGCTGCGGTTCCATATGTTGACCCCTTTTTTGATGTCTGCATATGACCTAGCGCAGTCAGATATTACGTGTCAACAACTTATATTATAAGTTAGAGCGAACTTGTCTGAGAATGCTGCGGTATCGCATCTGGCTCCCCTTCAAATGCCGCCGCATTGCCGACCGTGCAGCCTCTTCATCACCATTGGAAATGGCCTCGATGATCTGGGAATGCTCATCATGAATACGCGCGATATAATCGGCTGAATTCGTATCTGACTGGGATTGTAAAGCCGCACGCGGAATAACACCGCTACCGATCATCGTCAGGAACTCGCGAAAGCGAGGATTGTTGGCCGCGTCAGCAATCGCCAGATGCAATGCGAAATCCGCCTCCGCTGTCGGGAGCCCAGCTTCCAGGCAAGTGAGTACTTGCCGATGGCAATTGATGATAGCCTCTTCCTGCTGCGGGGAGCGGCGCAGCGCCGCAAGTCCTGCAGCCTCTACCTCTACGCCTGTGCGCAGCTCAAGCAGCTCAATAACCGATGAAACCCGGTCATAATCGAGGTTATGAAACGGCAAGGTTTCAGCTGATTGCGCCTCTAGCACAAAAACCCCGGCTCCCTGTCGGGCCTCGACGAGCCCGTCGGCACGCAGGGCAGCCACCGCCTCGCGAATAACCGTGCGGCTAACCCCATAGGCTTCGGTCAGCTTTGCTTCGCTAGGCAGTTTCATTCCCGGCTTGAACTCACCGGACTGGATCAGTTTTTTCAACTCGCCACTGACTTTGACAACGAGATTGCCCGCAGGACGGGCGGATGTTTCATTGCTTCTTGTTGCCATCATCGCGGTCCTGCACATTGTTTTCCGTAATCCTGTGGTAGCAGGCCCGCAGAGCGCTCACAAGTCAGGTGATACGAGTTATCAGTGTTATCGTCTATTTCGTTGTAATTTGTATGATGAATTGAAGGCGCCTCATGAAAACGCCGATCTGCGTGAAACAGATCGGCGTTTTTGTTTCAAAAGGCAGCGTTGACTCAAGGCCAAGCCGCACCCGATCATTTCTTGGATTTGAATTCCTTTTGATAGACTTCGTCAGCCATCGTCCGCAATGCGCGCCCGATGGCTGCATATTCATACTCGTTGAGATTGGCGAGCGATGCGCGGCCAGCCGGTTGCTGTGTGCCAAAGCCTGTGCCCGGCAAGAGAACGATGCCGGTTTCATCAGCAATCCGGAACAGCAGCTCGGTCGGCGATATGTTCTTCTTCACCCAGGCTGCAAACTCGTCTCCATAGAGACGACGCGCAATGTCTTCCAGATCGAGCAAGGTGTAGTAATCGACCTCATTGCTATCGGTTTGCGGCGACAGGCCCAGTTCGCGATACAGTGCTGCCTCACGATTACGGATGAGCTTCTTCAGTTCCGCCTTATAGGCATCCTTTTCATCCATCAGACCGAACAGGGAGAACAGAACCATCTGGACCTGCTGCGGCGTGGAAAGACCTGCAGTGTGGTTGAGAGCGACGGTGCGGCTATCCGCGACAAGACGGTCAATGAATTTCAGCTTTGAAACATTGGGCACCAGCGACGAATAACGCTGATCCAGTTCCTTTTTCGCCGAACCCGGCAAGTCCTTCAGCTTCGCATCCAGAACATTGTCCTTCTGCATGGCGATTGCCCCCAGACGCCAGCCGGTCGCACCGAAATATTTCGAGAACGAATAAACGAGCATCGTGTTGTACGGGCATATTGCGAAGATCGATTTGAAATCGTCAGCGAATGTGCCGTAAACATCATCGGTCAAGATGATGAGGTCGGGGCGCTTTTCCTTGACGATTTTGGCGATCTGGTCTAGCCCGCGTTGATCCACCTTGACTGATGGCGGGTTGCTCGGATTGATCAGGAAGAACACCTTGACCGATTTATCGAGCAGCTTGTTCAGCTCGGCTTCTGGATATTGCCAACCCTGTTTAGGGTCCGCGTTGATATGCACCTCTTTCAGCCGATAATTATTCAGTTCCGGGATTTCGATATAGGGCGTGAAAGCGGGCATGCCGATGGCGACCGTATCGCCTTCGGCAAGAATCTTGTTCTGCTTCAGCGTATCGAAAATATAGGTCATGGCGGCCGTTCCGCCCTCAACTGCAAACAGATCGACCTTATCGGAGCTCATATAACCGCCGATCATTTCCCGGACGAGATAGTGCTTCACAATCTCTTCGCTGATTTTCAGCATGCGCGGCGGAACTGGATAGTTACAACCGAGAATGCCCTCCACCATTTCGTGCAGATATTCGGACGGCGAAAGCCCGAGCTGATCGCGCACGTAGGAAAGCGAGCGTCCGAGGAACTGAACACCGGGCTGATCGCTATTGTCGGAAATAAAGCGCTGGAACCGGCCTTCAATGCCTTCAATTTTCGGAAGCCCACCGACACCTGTTGAGAGATAGGAATAAGACAATTCTGCTTCTGCAACGGCAAACAGGCCCAGACGCAGAAATGCCCGGCGCGGTATAGTGGCCAGGAAGTTCGGATTGCCGCGACCGGCATTGAGCATGGCATGGTTTGCTTTGCTGGAGGCGAGTTCGATAAGGGCATCCTTCAGCTCAAACGGGCTCAGCTTGGCATATTTGCTATATTCATTCTTCGCCATGATCTATTCCTCAGGAAAACGCGACTACCAGTGGCCCGAGCAAGGTCAGGAACACGTTGGCAAGTGCATAGGTGATTGCGAAAGGGGTGGTTGGTATCGAGTTACCGGCTTTGTCCAATATCTCGCCAAAGGCCGGGTTTGCGCTGCGCGAACCGGACAGCGCACCGGCAAAGACGGCTACGTTGTCGTATTTGAGAACATAGCGGCCAAACAGCATGGTGATGATGAGCGGGAGAATGGTCACGACAACGCCGATCAGGAAAATCGACAGACCGCTGCTGACGATCGTCTGAACCGCTTGCAACCCCGACTGGAGGCCAACAACGGCCACGAAACCGGCAAGACCGAGATCGCGGAGAAGCGTCGAAGCTGCGGTTGGCATATTGCCGATAGCCATGTTGCGACTGCGATACCAGCCGAACAGCAGACCTGACAAAAGGGCCCCGCCCCCGCTTCCAAGCGTCAACGGAATGGAGCCCAGACGAATGACAGCGAGACCGATCAAAAGACCGACAGCAATTCCAAGACCATGGAAGACAAAATCCGTCTTGTCGCTGACAACGATAACCGGCCCGATAGAGCTGGCAACACGCTGCAAATCCTGATCCGTACCGTAAAGAGAAACGACGTCCCCAGCAGCAATAACGGTGTCGGTTTTGAGCGGAAGCGGCTTATCGGCTCGCTTGACGCCAATCACGTAAATGCCGTGACGAAGTTCCGAGCTGATATGCTGTTTGATGTCTGCGACTGACTTGCCGACGAACTCCGGAGCGGTGATCGTCACATCGCGTATAGCGACGATCACATCCATGCCATCGGATGATTGCAGCTCGGAGCCAACTTCATTGCCCAATGTGACAACGCCGGTGCGGCGTCCTACAATCAGCACGATATCATTGGCTTCCAGCTTCAAATCCGGTGACACACCGATGATCTTGTTTGCGCGTTTGACGCGCTCGACCGTGATGGAGTTGTCGATTGAGGTCTTGGCCTCGATTTCAGCGACGGTTTTTCCGGCAGCTTTGTCTACCTGATAGATACGCCCGACAAGGTCAGGCGCAGCTTCCTGCTCATTGGGGCCGAGCAACCGGATACCCGCCAAAAGCTCCGCTTCCGCCTTGATGGCGTCGTCACGAATAGTCCGTCCCATAAATTTCGGCAACAGATTGACGCAAACGAGGATCGCGCCAAAAGACCCGAAAATATAGGTAACAGCGTACCCCACCGCGACATTGGCCTGTAATCGCTGAACTTCGTCGGCGGCAAGGCCAAGTTTCGAAATCGCCGAACTGGCGGTGCCAATGATGGCTGACTGTGTCAGGCCCCCTGCGGCAATGCCGGCTGCAAGACCCTTGTCGAGGCCGAATATTCGCGCCAGGACAACGACCGTCACCAATCCGCTGATGGCCAGCACTGCGGCCATCGCAATCTCGCGAAGAGATTGACGCCCAAGCGACCGAAAGAATTGCGGGCCGCTATCAAAACCGACAGCATAAATGAAAAGGGCGAAGAGCACTGCCTTCACCCCATTATCTATGTGAACGCCCACCTGGCTGATCACAACCGCCACGAGCAGCGAGCCAGCCACACCACCCAGCTGGAATTTCCCAAAATGTATTTTTCCCAGCGCGTAACCGCCAGCCAGAGATAGAAATAATGCTATCTCCGGTGACTGCTCAAATACGGACTGAAGCCACTGCATACTGCCCTCCAAGCCACAATCGGACAGGTAAGGAGAGTAGGGCGCAGTTGCTTTAAGGCAAGCAAAGTCACCAAGAAAAATTAGAGTGCTATAAAATAAGCATACACGATGGCTAATCTCGATAGTTTTACGAGATTAAGGAAGAAATCTTTCGCAAGCTAACCATCAGAATAACGCACCCTGCTCCGAAAAAAACAGTTGCAATATTTGTCGCGTTACAACCCGCGAGATGACCGTCGCGAACAGCCATCAAAGCTGCTCACATGCTTATACATAGCGGCGACAGCTACTCGTTTATTTCAGGCACAACCAGCTTGGTGAGTTTGTGAAGCGAGTCTTGCCAGCCCAGATAGCAGGCTTCCGCAGGAATAATATCCGGCACGCCTTCCTGTGTGATGTTGACTTCCGTTCCGACAGAAACGGCTTTCAAAACAACCGTGACCTTCATCTCACCCGGCAGGTTCGCATCGTCGAACTTATCCGTATAGACAAGACGCTCACCGGGAACGAATTCGAGATATGTCCCGCCAAAGCCGTGGCTATGGCCCGTCGTGAAATTGCGAAACGACATTTTATGACTGCCGCCAACCTTCGCATCCAGTTCGTGAACGGTGCAAAGATATCCATAGGGCGGCAACCAGCTCGCTATTGCGTCTGGCTCGATAAATGCCCGGAAAATCTTTTCAGGCTTAGCGGCAATGACACGATGCAGGCGAATTGTACTCGGCATGACTTCCTCCCATTGCTTGATTACTCCCGCTCGTGGATGACAACATTCCCGTTTCCGTCATCCGCCACTGGGACCGCATCAAGTCCGTCCAGCCCGGCCGACAGACACATGCCGCTCTCGGCGTCGAACATCGCATCGTGGGCTGTGCAGAGGAGACGCGCACCATCGGGCGAGAGTATCTCGTCTGACCGGTAGTTTAATGGGAGATATTGATGCGGACAAGCATTGACGAAACCGCGCACGATTCCGTCCCGCCTGATAAGAAGAAGTGGAAACTCCTTCCCATCACTACGCAGGACCAAACATTTTGTATGCCCGTCGGTTACGTCTGCCGACGGGCATAGGACCGTACCGCTCTCAGGTGCTCCGGAATACGAGCGCCACGCTTCACTCATGCACGATTGCCAGCCAGTTGGCCGCTCTTGGATTTAGGCTGAACATTGCCCAACACACCGCGCTGAATCTGATCTTCCTCAATGGACTCGAACAAGGCCTTGAAATTGCCCTCGCCAAAGCCGTCATCCCCCTTTCGTTGAATAAACTCGAAGAAGATCGGCCCGATTACGGTTTTTGAGAAAATCTGCAGAAGGATGCGCGTTTCGCCACCGCCCAGAACACCTTCGCCATCGATGAGGATTCCACGCTTCTTCAACTTGTCGAGCGGTTCATTGTGGTCTTTGACACGCGCCTTGGACTTTTCATAATAGATGTCCGGAGGACCGGGCATGAATTCCAGACCCTGCGCCGCAATTGCATCCGTGCCGCCATAAATATCGTTGCTGGCGATTGCTATATGCTGAATGCCCTCGCCCTTATATGCACGAAGATATTCTTCGATCTGGCTATGATCATCCGCACTTTCATTGATTGGAATGCGGATTTTCCCGTCAGGAGACGTCAGTGCACGACTGGTCAGCCCGGTCATTTTCCCGGCAATATCGAAATAACGGATCTCACGGAAATTGAATGTGTCGTGGTAGAATTTGTACCAAGTGTTCATATTCCCGCGCACCACATTATGCGTGAGATGGTCGAGGTAGTAGAAGCCGAAACCCTCTGGTTTCGGATCGACTTCGCCAAGCCATTCGAACTCGGCTGAATAGCACGAACCATCGTCGCCATATGTATCCACGAAGTAAAGCAGCGAGCCGCCAATGCCGATGACAGCGGGAACATCGAGCGACTTGCCGTCGCCGCGATATTCTTCCGCACCCAGTTCCACTGCACGCCGGAGCGCATGGCCGGCATCCACCACACGCCATGCCATGGCAGGCGCACAAGGACCATGGTCTGCAACAAACGCCGCGGCATGGCTTTTGGGTTCACGGTTCAGAAGATAATTGATATCGCCCTGACGGTAGAGAACAATGTCCTTCTTGCGATGCTTGGCGACAGGTCGAAAACCCATCTGACGGAACAGAATGTCGAGCTTTTCGGGCTCGGGATGTGCGAATTCGACAAATTCAAAGCCATCCGTCCCGGCGGGATTTGCTTCGTTGATTTCGGCTTTCGGCGCGTCGTGCGGAAATGGTCCCATTTTGAATCCTCCTTATCGTGATTAAGAAGAATTCTATGAGAAACATTCCGCGAAGTGCTTGCAATGTCGCGCGACCTCGGAGAAGATTTGCAAGAACTGTGAGCCTTAAGGACATTTCATGCACGAAATCACCCTGGATTCCTTTGATCGTGCAATTCTGCAAACGTTGCAGCGGGATGCATCATTGACCAATGCCGAGCTTTCCGAACTCGTCAATCTGTCCCAATCCCAATGCTCGCGTCGCCGCACGCGGTTGGAACAGGAAGGCATTATTCAAGGCTATTCTGCCCGTCTCGATGCCGCAAGACTGGGTTATGGCCTGCGGGCTATCACACGCATCAATCTATCGACTCACAACGAACGCACCGATGAATCCTTTGTCAGCTTTCTCGCAAGACATGAAGAAGTGCGCGAAGCCTATTCGGTTTCGGGCGATGCGGATTATGTGCTGATCATCGTCGCCAAGGATCTTTCGGCCTTTGCTGATTTCATACATCTCGTATTGCTGCCGCACCCGCAGGTCGCCCGCGTGCAATCGGAAATCGCCTTGCGCACGATGAAATCCGAAATTGGCCTGCCCATCGGCTAGACATGCCACGGTTGGCTGAGATCAGAGACATGCAGTCTAGGCTTCACTCTCTATTCGCGACAGCAGGTCGAGCAGCAAGGGGCGCAACCGGCGGATTTCTTCGCGGTGGGTCAGGCTCAGTTCGGCCAATATTCTTTCCGCCTCATCGGTCAGGGCGAGAACAGTTTGCCGTTTATCGTCCATTCCCGGTAAACGTTTGAGAAGACCCAGTGCTTCCAGACGCGCAATCAATCCGCTGGCGCTATGCGGCTTCAGAACCAGGCGTTCGGCAACATAACCGACCGTCGCCTTACCATCCGTTGCAGCACGAATGGCCAACAGCGCCTGATGCTGCTGCGGAGTCAGATTATACTCTCCGGCCTTGGTTTCACTGAAAGCCATGAAATTTCGCAACGAATAGCGAAAATCCGCCAGCACCGCATAATCGTCATCAGTCATTTTTCTCGAAGCCATTTTTACCTTCTTGAATTATATCGCATTACGATATAATTCGCTTTCGATCTCATTAAGTCCGGAGCCATTATGTCCACGCCTTCAGCCATACCAAATCTTCCAAGATTGCGCGACCATACGACCGATCGCCGTATGTTGATGCTCGCGCTTGCAGCTATCGTGGTTGGCACAGGTGGCGCGTTTGGGGCATGGTTGCTGCTGAAACTCATTGCCCTCTCGACCAATCTTTTCTGGTTTGGCCGGTTTTCATTCGCCAGTTCCGAAATCATCGACAATCAACTGGGCTGGCTGGCGCTTGTCATACCCGTTATCGGTAGTCTCATTATCGGATTGATGGCGCGATATGGTTCGGAAAAAATCCGCGGGCACGGAATTCCGGAAGCGATTGAAGCGATTCTGTTTGGCGAAAGCCGTCTTTCTCTCAAAGTTGCGGTGCTGAAGCCGTTGTCTTCCGCAATCTCTATCGGCAGCGGCGGTCCGTTCGGTGCCGAGGGACCAATCATCATGACGGGCGGAGCTATCGGTTCTCTATTCGCACAGCTTTTTGAACTGAGTGCAGCGGAACGCAAAACCCTGCTCGTCTCAGGCGCTACAGCAGGCATGACGGCGATATTCGGCACACCCATGGCAGCTATCCTGCTTGCATTGGAGGTATTGCTGTTCGAATGGAAGCCTCGCAGTTTCATACCTGTTGTTGTCGCCGTTCTGGTCTCAACAGCCTGGCGGCCCTTTCTGATCAGTTCAGGGCCACTTTTCCCCTTCATGAGCCTCGATGCCAGCGGCGGAATGCCTCTTTTGTTTGCGCTGATCCTTGGCGCTATTGTCGGCATCCAGAGCGTGTTGCTCTCAACCGGCCTTTATCGCATTGAAGACATGTTTCACCGGCTGCCGGTTCACTGGATGTGGTGGCCAGCTCTTGGCGCCATTGCGGTCGGTATAGGTGGACTGATTGATCCGCATGTCCTTGGTGCGGGCTATGCCAGCATTCAGCAATTGCTGGATGGCTCAATGACGCTGAAAGCAATTGCATTACTGCTGGTGGTCAAGGCGGCGGTCTGGCTGATCGCGCTGGGGTCTGGCACTTCCGGCGGTGTGCTTGCGCCGCTTCTTTTGCTCGGCGGCGCTCTGGGCGCATTGATTGGACAGTTTCTGCCCGGGGGCGCAGGTTTCTGGGCGATGATCGGCATGGCCGGGATATTGAGCGGCGCGATGAGGGCTCCGCTGACAAGTGCAATATTTGCAGTTGAACTCACTGGCCATTTTGCCGCCTTGCCTGAGACAATTGCCGCTTCGGCCTCGGCCTATGCCGTCAGCGTGCTCATTCTCAATCGTTCAATTCTGACGGAGAAAATTGCGCGTCGGGGACGGCACATCTTGCAGGAATATTCCGTGGACCCCTTTGCATTCCTTCAGGCCGCTCACGTGATGACACCCAACCCGGAATGCCTGTCGGGCAAGCAGTCAATTGATGCCACAATTGCATTCTTCACCAAAGACGCACGTCACAGGGCCTATCCGGTTCTGGACGATGACGGGCGCTTGCTCGGTCTCGTTTCACGATCTGAAGTCTTACAATGGCAGGTTTCGGGCGCTCCGGTAGCAACCTCGCTTGCTGAAACGCTCTCCGATGCCTCGCAGCCCACTGCCTTTACATCAACGCCGCTCGGTGAAGTTGCCGATCTCATGGTCATGAGCGGTATCCCGCGCATCCCCATTCTCGACCCGCAATCGCATAAGGTGGTTGGCCTCGTCTCGCGGCAGGACCTGCTCAAAGCGCGCATCCAACACAGCAATGTCGAGATGGTTCGTACCCGCTGAGGAATGCAAATGGGTAATCTCTACCTGTAAATTTCGGGCTTGTAGCGACTACCCAAACGATAACGATCACCGGCATAGATCAGCTTGTTGACGGTCGCGACCGTATCTCTGGTCCATGTACGGCGGTCGAGATGAAGGCAAGCCGCATCGACCTCAATTTGCAGCAAAGCTGCAATGTGGGCATCGGCAGTAACGGCGGAGATCACCTGTTCGACTTCCGTCATCGGTGTGCTCTTTTGCAGATAATCGTAGGTCGTGATGGTGCGGAAATCCTGCAGCTCATAGTCCTGCACCAGTTGCGTATTGACGAAGCGTTCTTCCAACTGCACGGGCACATTGTTTTCGAAATGCACGATTATTGAATGCGCAACATCTATAGGGCTTTGCAGTTCAAAAGCATTCAACAGTGCTGCATCCGGCTGCACTATATCGAGTGCCACCACCTGCGCACGATGCGTGCCGCCACGCGCCGCGATTTCATTGGCAATGTTGACTACTTCGATCAATGTCGTTTCGGGCTTTGGTGGGGAAACGAAGGTGCCGACACCCTGAATACGTTTCAAAATACCCTGATCGGTGAGTTCGCGTAGCGCCCGATTGACGGTCATGCGGGAAATGCCGAGCGCATCGACAAGCTCATGTTCAGATGGCAGGCGAAAATTTCCAGGCCAACGTCCGGACCGGATATTTTCCAGAACCTGGGCTTTGACCTTTTCGTAAAGCGGCCCTGCTGTCTCGGGCAATTCCATCGCTGATGCGTGATCACTATCCGATTTGCCGGTAGAGCCCATGATTAAACTATGCTCCTATCCGTATGATCGTTTTCAGACCCTCGGCCTGCCCTGCAAGCAAGCGGTCGTAAGCTTCTGGTACGTCATCAAGCGAAATTTCTCGATCAATCAATTCGACAAGCGATGCTTCTAGTTCGGGGAGCAAGGCCGCGATTTCCGTAAGTTCATCCTGATAGGCATGGCAGCCGATCAGACTGATTTCACGTTCGACCAGAACATTCGGATCAAGCTCAATCTTGCCGTGCGAAATCCCGACGAGCGCCAGAGAACCGCCACCTGACAGGACGTCGATTATCGCATTCAAAACGGCTATATTGCCAGTCGCATCGATTGCGTACCGTAAAGTCTTTCCCGAAAGTGCCGCTTCCAACGCATTATTGTCGAGTTGAACACTGGTCGCGCCGGTTACCCTTGCAACAAGTTCTGCCCGCTGTTCATTACGGTCGCAGACCAGCACCGGCCCGTCGTGCAAGCGCGACAGCAACAGAGCGGCAAGCCCGCCAATCGGTCCGCAACCGACAACCAGAACCACCTCGCCTGACGGCACGCGCTGTTTGCGAATGGCGTGCAACGCAACCGAAAGCGGCTCGCCCATCGCGGCCACAACAGGGTTGATGTCGGCAGCATAGGGGACAAGCAAACGGGCAGGTAGCGCCGTCTCTTCGGCAAAGCCACCGTCACAGACTTCACCGATAAATCCAAGCGTAGAACAGACATTATGTCGACCGCTCGCACAGGCCGGGCACTCGCCGCACCAATATCTGGAATCGGCGATCACCGTATCGCCCGGCTTGAACCCGCTGACCCCGGCACCAATCTCGGTCACGACACCAGCAAATTCATGTCCCGCGACCGATGCCGAGCGGCTGATCCACTGTCCTGTCTGGAAGTTGTGCAGGTCAGAACCGCAAATTCCAGCCGCTGACACTTTCAGTCGAACCCAGCCCGGTTCAAGTGCCGCTGGCGGGTCGATATTCTCGACCCGCAAATCCTTGGCCGCATAAAGCCGAACCGCTTTCATGGAACCCACCTTGTTCAGAGATAGTCTTTACGGATTTCCGAAACGGCATTTTCATGAGAAGAAAAGCCCTCATAACGGGCAAGCGTGCGGGCGTGCTTGGCGAATTCCGGATAGGCGGAAGCCGTCACATAGCCAATGGAAGAGCGTTTCACGAAATCGGTGACGGAAAGCGGGCCATAGGTGCGCGCCCAGCGGCTGGTCGGTAGAACAGCATTGGGGCCAAGGCCGAAATTGCCGATAACGACTGGCGTATGCGGCCCCATGAGAATTTCGGCCGCCTCTGTGATGTGGCCGAGATGCGCAAACGGATCCGTTGAAAGAAGCTCCAGATGTTCCGGCGCATATTCGTTGATGAAGCGATAGCTTTCCTCGACTGACGACGTCAGAACGATGCCGCCATATTTGCCGGTCAGCACAGTCTTGGAGAAGCCGACGCGCTGTTCCGTCATGCGTGCCCAATGATCGGGGAGAGCGGCAAGTGCTTCCTCAACCACGCGACGGCTATGCGTGACCAGCCAGGCTGATGAATCCGGGCCGTGTTCGGCTTCGATCAGAAGGTCGAGCGCGGCAAGACCGCCCTTGACAGTGTCGTCAGCGAAAATCACCGCTTCGGAAGGACCTGCGGGAAGACCCGGATCGATGACGCCACCCAGAAGGCGCTTTGCAGCGACAACCCACGGGCTGCCCGGGCCAACGATCTTGAGCGCGGGCTTAACCGTCTCCGTGCCATAAGCAACAGCTGCAACGGCCTGTGCGCCGCCCACCTTATAGACCGTTTCCACACCAGCAAGACGTGCCGCGACAAGCGTGGCGGCATCAACCGAGCCATCCGGCGTCGGCGGGGTCACAATGGCCAGTTCCGGCACACCGGCGACGACAGCGGGAACGGCTGTCATCATGGTGACAGACGGAAATGCGCCTTTTCCGCGCGGAATATAAAGCGCCACCGACCGGATTGGTGTGAAACGGTCACCAGCAAAAGCGCCGGGACGCATTTCCTTCAGCCACATCGCTTCCGGCTTCTGCTCTTCGTGGAAATGACGGATATTGTCGATGCCAAACTGAATGGCTTCGATGACGTCTTTCTCGACCTTGTCGAAAGCCGCGTCAAACTCCGCCTCGGTTGCCTTGATATTGGCCGGATCAACGTCGGCCTTGTCCAGATCGCGCGCAAACCGCACCAGTGCCGCGTCGCCTTCCGTGCGCACCGCTTCGATGATCGGCTTCACTTTCTCGATAAAGCCGGAAAGATCTGTTTCGGAACGCTTCAGAAGCTCCGCACGTCCAGCATCATCCAGTTTTGCCAGTTCATGAAAGGTAACATCGGACATAGTCGGCTCCTTGCTTGCCGCGATGGGGACGCAGCTGGTCATTTCGATTTGAGGAAAATGTCGAGCCCGACCAGCCGGTCGAGCAGGAAAATGGCAAACGCAGCGCAAGCGATGAAAACAACGGAGATCGCTGCAAGATCGGGTGTGATGATGGACCGGATCGAATTGTAAATCTGCACCGGCAGGGTGACGATGCGAGCATCAACCAACAGCAAGCTCACCAGAAACTCGTTAAGTGCGAGAATGAACATCAGCAATGAACCGCTGATCACACCCGGCACGACAACGGGCAGCGTGACAAAGAAAAATGTCGATATGGGCCCCGCCCCGCAATTGGCCGCCGCCAGCTCAAGATCGGCATCGAGATTAGCGGCGCTTGCTGTCACCGCCCAGATCATGAATGGGAGATTGATGACGCAGGCTGCAATCCCCACCGGCCACAGCTGACCCAAAATGCCTGCATGACCGAAGATCAGCATCAAACCGATGCCCGAGCCGATCAGTGGGATCGTAAAGGGCAGAAGCAGATAAATCTGGATCGTCTTTTCAAAGCGAACCGCATATTTGGCCAGCGCGATACCGGCGAGCGTTCCGACAGGAATAGCCACGATGGTGCAAATGAAGGATACGTAGAGGGAACGCAGGAAGGCATCCCACAGGTCGCTCGTCCCGACGATTTTCTGGTACCACTTCAATGAAAACCCTTCCGGGGGGAAGGTGATCATATTGCCCGAGGTAAAGGAAGCACCGAGAACCACGATGGTCGGAGCCGAAAGCAGGACCAGTACGGCAATCACAAAGGTCCAGATAACAACAGACTTGGACAATGGAGCGGTCATTTGCGTGCCCTCCCCATGGCAAGTGTTCCAGCACCGAACAGCGTGAAAACGAGCCCGACAAGGATGGAGCCGACACCGACTAAAAGCAGCGCCAATGTCGCGCCCAGTCCCTGATCGGAGGTGCGGAAGAACTGGTCATAAATCGCGTTGGCGATAAAATCCTGAGAGCCGCCGCCAAGGATTGCGGGAATAGCAAAATCGGTGAGCGACAGCGTCATGACCACCAGCCCCGCGCCAATCAGGCCGGGGCGCGCCATGGGTAGCACAACATGCGCAAATGTTCGCACCCAGTTCGCGCCGAGTGAGCTTGCCGCCGCTTCCATTTCTTCTGGTATGGCGGTCAGCGCCGGGGCCAGCATCAGGACTGCAAAGGGCAGCATATATTGCACAAGTCCGAACAGCACCGCGGGGTAGTTATAAAGCAGGCGCAAAGGCGCGATACCGACGAGGCCAAGCGCCTCGTTTACCATGCCCTGATTACCCAGAATGATGAGCCACCCATAAGCACGCACCACCTGCCCAATGAAAAACGGCAGGAAAAGCGCGATCAGCAGAAATTTACGTAGCGCCGCCGAAGGCGTTCTGACCATCAGATAAGCGTAAGGAAATGCCAGAACAAGTGTGAAAAAGGTCACGACGAGCGATCCCAGAAGACTGCGCCAGGCGACCGTCGCAAATAGGGATTCCGTCAGAGCGCGCTTGTAGTTTGCAAGCGTATAATAGTCAGACATCAGGAAGGTCGACGTATCGAGCGTGCGCAGGCTGGTATCTGCGATCTGGATCAGACCCAGCACCAGCAATCCGACCAGAACAATCGCCGGAAGCAGCATCAGATAGGGCACAGCACGGTTAAACCGCGCGGGCCATAAAAAGGCTGCGATTGCTTCCAGCGCATCCATGATGCGCCATGTCATGGGATAGGCAGTGCGTGCCGCTCGCATGTTTCAATTCCTGAATATTTGCCTTGAGATATCGGGCATGGGATCGCCCTATTCGGGCGATCCCGGTTGTTTATAGAGCTGTATCAGCCCTGCATGATCGCCTTGAACTTGGAGAACCACTCGCTCTCGTTCTCAACCTGTACCTTGGCCGAGATGCGGATGAGATGTTTGAAATCCTCTTCCGTCGTCGGATAAGCAGGATCGTTCACCAGATCGGCGGGTGGCGTCAGACCCGGAACCACGCCGGGCAAACCAAGACCATCGAGCCAGACCTGCTGTGCATCCTTGGTCAAGGCGAAGTTGACATACTCCTTGGCCCAGTAAAGCTCGTTTTCCGGCAGGCCTTTTGGAACCCAAAGACCATCCGTGTCGAACTTCGCGCCTTCTTCCGGAACAGTCCAGTCGATCTTGACGCCGTTCTTCTGCGCTTCGCGCGCATTGGTGGAGATGGTGCAGGCCAGATCGATTTCACCCTTCTGGAACCAGGTGGTGAAATCAGGATCTTCACCGAGAAGCGGCTGCTGCTGCTTCACCTTGGCGATGAAATCCCAGGCTGGCTGCATGTTGGCCGGGATGTCTTCGAGTTTGCCGCCACCGGCAACCTGCGCCGGGAAGTGGAAGCCGATGCCGTCATTGTAAAGCGCGATGCGCCCCTTGAACTTCGGATCAAGCAGAGCGTGCCACGACTTAGGCGGGCCGTCCGGGAACGCTTCCGGGCGATAGGCCAGCACATAGACATAGCCATAGGTATTGACGATCGGATAGCCGTCGAGGCCGACCGGCTTGGCAAGATCGGTGGTGTTCTTGAGGTTGGACAGATCCGACAGGTCTTCCGTCACGCCACGCAATGCCGACTTGGTCGCATTGGTTGTCGTATCCCAGTTGACGTGGATCGGCGGAATGCGCTTCTGCGCCACCGCAGCCCAAAGCTTCGGCTGGATTTCGTTGTCTTCAGTCAGATCGTGGCGAATTGAAATGCCGGTCTTTGCGGTGAAGGGGTCGGAAACGCCCGCTTTCAGCGAGTCCACCCAGCTACCGCCCCAGGCGCGAACGATCAGTTCTTTCGGCTTTGCAGGCTCTTCTGCAAAGGCGCGCGACAGGCCAAGCGACGTGGTTCCGGCTGCTGCTGCCAGAGCGCCTGCGCTTTGCAGGAAGCGGCGGCGGTCGAGTATCAAAAAGGGCTTCTTCAGAGCGCTCATAATGTTCTCTCCTCTAGGGTTTTGTCTGTAATCTGGTGTTCAGTTCATGCTGCAAAAACGATGAGATCGCGGGCATTCCAGCCAATGGGAACGGTCGCCCCCTCTTCAAACTGGCTGTGCCCGACAGGATCGTGATCAAACACGCGCATCAAGGCGTCACCCAACGCGGGCACGCGCAACTCATATACAATGCGCTCACCTTCAAAGATCGCGTCGGTCACCACGCCTTCGAGCTTCGTATCAAGCCCTGCGCCGCTTTCAGCATTGGTACCAATACGGATTTGTTCAGCACGAATGGCACAAGAAACGGTATTGCCTGCTGCAACGGGCTTATGACCATCAACCGCGACACCAGCAAGCTTTGGCCCGGCATCAACCTGCACAACGCTGCCGTCGACGGAGGAAGCCTTACCGGTGATGAAATTGGTCACACCGATGAAGTTCGCGACAAAAGCGTTGGACGGATTGCGATAGGTTTCTGATGGTCGCGCCATCTGTTGTATTTCGCCGCCATCCATAACGATGATCTCATCCGACACGACCAGAGCTTCACGCTGATCGTGGGTAACGTTGATGGTCGTGACACCCAGTTCGCGCTGGATACGGCGAAACTCAAGCTGCATTTCTTCACGAAGCTTGCGATCAAGCGCGGCGAGAGGTTCATCGAGCAACAGAAGATCAGGTTCAAAGACAAGCGCGCGTGCAATGGCGACACGCTGTTGCTGACCACCGGAAAGTTCATGAACACGCCTATTGCCCAATCCACCAAGACGAACCAGATCGAGATAGCGCTCGACCCGCTCGGGAATGGTCCGGGCATCAAACCGGCGCATCTTGAGTGGAAAGGCGACGTTTTGTGCTGCCGTCATGTGCGGAAACAAGGCGAGTTTCTGAAACACCATGCCGATGGAACGCTTGTGCGACGGGACCGCACTGACAGCCTGACCATTGATGAAGATTTCGCCGACACTTGGACGCTGGAAACCGGCAATCAGCCGCAGCAAAGTCGTCTTGCCTGAACCGGACGGCCCGAGAATAGTCAGGAAACGCCCCTGTTCGAGATCAAATGAAGCCGACCGGACGGCATGGAAACCGTTATAGATCATGCTGACATTCTTGGCCGAGACGGCAGCCGGTCCGTTCTTGGCAGTAGGGCCAGTTCCGTTTCCGGTGGTTTTCATCGATGTTTCCCGTTTCATTCAGAAGCGTTTGAAAACGCCAGATAGATTTGTCTCAAATCGTGTTTCGAAGCGTCGAAACACTTAAATCGACGCCAAATAGCCGCCATCGATTGGAATAACCTGCCCCGTCACATAAGCCGAAGCTTTGCTCGCCAGAAACACCACGGCGCCTGCAACGTCTTCCATTCGGCCGAACCGACCTTGCGGAATCTTATCCAGCATGGATTTTTGCCACTCGTCGTTCTCATAGAAGACGTCCGTCATCGATGTGCGGAAATAGCCAGGTGCGATGCCGTTGACCCGAATACCGTGCGGGGCCCATTCCGTTGCAAGCGCATGCGTCATGCCCATGAGGCCGGATTTCGACGAGCCATAAGGCGCGGCCGTCGGCACGCCGACATAAGAGGTGAGTGAACAAAGATTGATGATTGCGCCGCCGCTTTTGGTGTGCGTCATGTGACGCGCGGCAGCCTGAGCGCAAAAGAATGCGCCTTTCAGATTGGTCGAGACAATGCGATCCCACAACGCTTCATCAACATCGAGCGAAGGCCGTATTTCTTCGTAACCGGCATTGTTGACGAGAATATCGAGACCGCCCAATTCTGCGGCGGCCCGCGCAGTCACGTCAGCACAAGCATCAACATCGCGCACATCAAGAGAGAGCGGCACGCAGACGCGCCCAAGGGCCGCGATACGAGAAGCCGTTTCGGTCAGATCATCGGACTTGCGCGCTGTTATGGCGACGTCGGCCCCCGCCGATGCCAATGCTTCGGCAATAGCCTGTCCCAAACCCCGGCTTGCGCCAGTGACCAGCGCCTTACGCCCGCTAAGGTCGAAAAGCGATAAAACCTGCATCATGTTCCCCTATGGACCTTGCCTGAACAAACATCGCCAGAACTTCTAATCATTCTGCGAGTAATGTTTAGCAATTTTTTATGGTCTCCCCGACATAAAGGCATCTTTTTAGCAACTTGTCTATACATATATATACAAAATAAAAGTTTGGTCTTAGAACTCTCTTTATGAAGGACGTGCCCCATCCAAGAGCGCGCCATCAGAGGAGAACGCAAATGCCCCATGATGAAGCATCGCTTAGCAATCTGATTCGTCCGGAAATACGTGCGCTTAGCCCCTATAATGCGGGACTGACGATTGCCGAAGTTGAAGACCGATATCACCCCGCGCAGATCGCAAAACTCGGCTCAAACGAGAATCCATTAGGTCCATCCCCAAAGATAAAAGAGCTATTTGCCTCGGCGCATGATTTGCTGCGGCTCTATCCTGATCCTTCCGGTCGGGCGTTAGCGCTGGAGATAGCGCATGAGTTTCAGTGGCCCGAAGATCAAGTCATTCTGGGCAATGGATCAGAAGACCTGATCGGGGTGATCTGCCGCTCTGTCCTTCGCCCCGGCGATCGCGTCGTGACACTTTATCCGTCCTTTCCTTTGCATGAAGACTATTCAACCTTGATGGGCGCAACCGTCGAGCGGGTCGAAGTCAAGCAATCGCTGGAGGTGGATGTCGACGCATTGGTGGAAGCAATCGCGAAAGGCCCTCGCCTTGTCATGTTCGCAAATCCGCTCAATCCGGTAGGAAGCTGGCTTAATCCCGAAGCCCTGCAACGGGTCATAGAAGCTGTCGCGCCAGACACCTTGCTTGTGCTGGATGAGGCCTATGCGGAATATGCGGCGGGCGATGATTATCCGTCGGCCATCGACCTGCTGCGCAATACCGATCTCAACTGGGTGGTGCTTCGGACCTTCTCCAAGGCTTACGGGCTGGCAGGCGCACGCCTTGGCTTTGGCCTTACAAGCGACAGCGCCTTACGCGGATATCTCGACCGCGCACGCACACCCTTCAATGCCAATGCGATCGCGCAGGCGACAGGACTGATTGCTCGTCGTGACACCGAACATCTTGCATCAGGCGTAGCACTTGCATTGCGTGAACGGGATCGGGTGGCTGAATTTCTCACGACGCGGAAAATCCGCTTCGCCCCCTCGAAAGGCAATTTCCTGTTCATCGACGTGAAGTCGGACTCCGTCACTTTTGCTGAGAAGCTTTTACAAGACGGGGTTATCGTCAAGCCGTGGAAGCAGCAGGGGTACACGAACTTTATTCGCGTCAGCATCGGTAGCTCGGAAGAGAACGACCACTTCATGCAATCGTTTGATCGGATATGTCCGACCGGCTGATCTATCTGACACAGCCTGAAACATAAACGCCAAACAGGCGCCCTGAACTCAGAGCGCCTGTTTGTATAACTTCTCAGTGTCAATGCACAGGATGGCAGGCTACGAGGTAGGCTAATCTTATGCCTTGCCGAGACGCTTGCGCAATTCGGCATTCTCGGCGCGAAGCCTTGCAGCCAGCTCCTTGCGCAGCTTCAAGTTTTCAGCTTCCAGCGCCACAAGCGCTTTCAGGTCGTCGCCCACAGATGACTGGACCGTTGCCGGTGCCGCAGTCTTTCCAGCGGCGTTTTTCCAGTTGTAATAGGTCTGTTCGCTGACTTCGGCCTGCTGCAAAACGGCTTTCAGCGTGGTCTCGCCGCTCTTCATCGCCTTTGCGACAGAAGCGAGAATGGAAGTGCGTTCAGCCGGAGAATATCTCTTCCTCGTGCCAGCGATAGGCGTTGCGGCAGTTACATCCGCCTTGGTTGCCTTCGCAACTGGCTTTGCAACCTTCGCTTTGGGCTCAGCCTTCTTGCGTGTTTTTGGCTTGGCGCCCGCAGACTTCTCTACGAAGTACGGCTTGAGATTGGCGCGAATGCGATCCAGAACCGTCTCACCAGCCAGATCAGGCTCAAAAGTCTTGCCGGTGATCTGTTCGTATGCCTGAATATAGACCTTCGACGTCTGTTCGATCAGATCGAGCGGAATTTCCGGGATCGGGTCCTTATAAGGATCGCAACGCTCGGTGACCCAGGCGCGCACAAAATCCTTGTCAAAGCTTGCCGGACGGCTGCCCGCCGCAAAGCTCTCTTCATAGCTGTCGGCAATCCAGTAGCGGCTTGAATCCGGCGTATGGATTTCATCGGCAAGAATGATGCGACCGTCGGCGTCTGTCCCAAACTCGTATTTGGTGTCGACGAGGATCAACCCGCGCTCAGCCGCACGCGCCTGTCCACGCTCGAAAAGCGCCAGCGCATAACGCGACACTGTTTCCCACTGTTCGGCCGTCAGCAGACCCTGTTCAAGGATTTCCTCACCGGAAAGGGGCTCATCATGTCCGCCGTCGAAGGCCTTGCTTGTCGGCGTGATGATCGGATGCGGCAGCTTTTCATTGTCCCTGAGACCATCAGGTAATGTAACGCCATACATCTGGCGCTCACCCTTGCGGTATTTCGTCAGGATCGACGTGCTAGTCGTTCCAGCAAGATAACCGCGGACAACCACCTCAACCGGCAGAATGTTCAACCGCGTGCCGATGACGACATTCGGATCGGGATAAGCCAGAACATGGTTCGGGCAGATATCAGCCGTTTCCTCGAACCAATAGGACGCAGTCTGCGTCAAAACCTGACCTTTGAACGGGATCGACGTCAAAATGACATCGAAGGCGCTCAGCCGATCAGTCGAGATGATGATACGGCTGCCGTCTGGCAGGTCGTAGTTCTCACGAACCTTGCCGTTGTAGCGGTTCGGCAGTTCCGGGATATCAGCGCTGGGGAGAATGCGCAAAGTGCTCATTGGCAGAGGCTTCCGCTGTTGGTTCCGTCTGCCCTTCCGCTTAAACGCGCAAGTGGCTGCCCGTCAAGGATGAAGTCGCCCCGAATGCCAACTCAGCACTTTGCTTCCGGCTGTGCTTGCTCGCCTTGCATACGCTCTCCCCAGTCACGCATACTGATCAATATAGGTGCCAGAGAGTGGCCAAGGCCAGTCAGCTCATATTCCACCTTCGGCGGCACTTCCGGAAAAACCGTGCGATTTATGATCCCATCCGCCTCCAGTTCCCGGAGTTGCAAAGTCAGCATCCGTGGCGTCGCCGCCGGGACAAGCCTGCAAAGCGCATTGAAGCGCAGCTTTCCTTTCAGCAGGTGGAAGAGGATAACCGGCTTCCACACGCCGCCAATAACCGACAGCGTAGCTTCTACCGCGCAACCAGTTTTGCTGACACTGCGACGCTTGCCGCGCGCCCTGACACTATCATCCATGATACTACATGCCAAATTTGTACGTACTTTTTCAAAGATCAATATAGGCCTATTTGTTCCGGCATTAAAGGAGACAATGCCGTGCAAAGTTACATTCTAACTGGAAACGAAAATCCACGCCTCAAACTGGTTGAAAAGCAGGATCGCAAGCCCGGTCGCGGAGAGATTGCAGTCGATTTGCGCGCTGCATCGATGAATTATCGTGATCTCATTGTCGCGAAGCGTACCAAAGACAGCATTCCCTTGTCCGATGGAGCGGGCGTGGTGTCGGCCATCGGAGAAGGCGTGACCGATTACGCCATCGGCGATCGTGTGGTCATCGGCTTCATGCCTGAATGGGTGGAAGGCCCCTTTTCTGAGGCCAAGAAGGCCTCAAGCCTTGGCGGGAATATTGTCGATGGCGTGTTGAGCGAGCGCATCGTCGTACCGGCAACCGGAGTCGTGCGGATACCGGACTCGATAACATTTGAAGAAGCCTCAACGCTCCCATGTGCGGGTGTCACGGCATGGTCGGCGCTTTTTGAAAGAAGACCGGTTCAGCCCGGTGAAACCGTATTGCTCCTCGGCACAGGCGGCGTGGCGATCTTTGCCTTGCAGCTTGCCAAAATGGCAGGCGCCCGGGTTATCATTACATCGAGTTCCGACGAAAAGCTGGAGCGAGCCAAAAAGCTCGGCGCTGACCACGTCATCAACTATCAAACACATCCGGATTGGGAAAATGAAGTCCTGCGGCTGACGGGGAACATGGGCGTTGATCTGGCCGTCGACCCAGCGGGTCCCGCAACGCTGAACAAGACCCTCAAGGCAACTCGCTTCGATGGACGCATATCACTTATGGGTGTCCTGACCGGGTTCGATGGCGCCATTGAAACGGTCGCAATCCTCGAAAAGCGGATCACCTTGCAGGGCATTTATGTCGGCCCGGTATCGACACTTGCATCCCTTGTTCGCACCGGTATCAAGCCACAGATCGACAAGGACTATCCGTTCAGCCAAGCTGAAGACGCTTATAATGCGCTCCAAGGCGCGGGGCATTTTGGAAAGCTGGTCATCAAGATCGGACAGTAGAGTTGCAGCCGCTGTGGCCTGAACGGCCCCGGACCAATATTCGACATCACCATTATGCGGCACATTCCGCATAATGGTGATGTTTGTCTGAACTATTTCGACGCTGCCTTGGCTCCAGCCTGCAGATCGGAGAGATTGGCAACAATCCCAGCCGCTTCGGTTTGCAGAACATCCTTGGCGTTCTTGCGGGTCTTCTCAATGGCAATATCTGCGCTCAGGCTCCGCTCATTGGACTGAAGACCATCGTCGGGACTGCTGCTCAAACCGTCATCAGACTTCTTGCGCGACTTCAGACGGTTTTCCTCCGCCGTCATTTCGTTGCGGCGTTCGGTTTCATTGAGAGAAAGTTCGGTCTTTTCGCGCTGGGTTTTCAGCACCGCGATATCTTCCACAAACTGCTGGAATTCGGGATCATCCTTTACGCGGGCATCATGAAGGCTCTGCAACTGAGGCAATACCGACTTGATATCGCCAAGACGCTTGTATTTGGCCGGCTTGACTTCACTCCAAGGCAAGGCGTTGTCGAAGCTCGACTCGCCAACAGTCTTGAGATCGAAAAGTCCGGGCAGGCTGATATCCGGCGTGACACCACGCAACTGCGTCGTGCCTCCATTCACCCGGAAAAACTGGGCGATTGTCAGTTTCAGCTCACCGAATTTCGGTTCGGGATTATGCGCAACCTCGTCAAGATTAACCACAGTTTGCACTGTGCCTTTGCCAAAGCTCGGTTCGCCAATAATCACGCCCCGGCCATAATCCTGGATCGCTGCGGCAAAAATCTCGGAAGCAGAAGCCGAACCGCGATTGATCAACACGCCAAGCGGCCCTTGCCATGCAGGCGTCGGAAGATCGTCGCTTTCAACCTTGACCTTGCCGTTTGCGTTGCGCTGCTGGACCACTGGTCCCTTCCCAACGAACAGACCGGTCAGTTCAATGGCTTCCGACAACGAGCCGCCGCCATTGTTACGAAGATCGAACAGGATGCCGTCGACTTTATCCTCTTTCAACTCAGTGATGAGCTTTGCGACGTCACGGCTGGCGCTGCGATAATCCTTGTCACCTTTTCTCCGCGCTTCGATATCCTCATAGAAAGCGGGCAAAGTAATAACGCCGATTTTGCGGGTAGTGTTGCCGTCTTTGACATCAAGAACCGATTTTTGCGCAGCCTGCTTTTCAAGGCTGATCTTGTCGCGCACCAGACTGATGATCTGATGCTTCGCGTCCGGACCGGCATTGGCTGGCAAGATATCCAGACGCACCGTTGAACCCTTGGCGCCACGGATCAACTGCACGACTTCATCAAGGCGCTGGCCGACCACTTCTTTCATCGGCCCGTTTTCATCTTGACCAACGCCTGTGATGCGATCGCCGACAGCGATCTTTCCTGACACCTGAGCCGGCCCACCGGCAACAAGCTCACGGATCGTGATATAATCGTCCCTCTCCTGCAGCACCGCACCGATACCAACAAGAGAAAGCTTCATCGATATATCGAATTCGGCCGAAGCACTGGCACCGAAATAATCCGTATGAGGATCAACGGACGTCGTATAGGCGGCCATAAACATCTGGAAAACATCGTCGCTTTTGTATTTGTAAATACGCTCGAGCGAGTTCTGATAGCGCTTTTCCAGCGTCTCACGGATGGAGGCATCGTCTTTGCCTGCCAGCTTCAGACGAAGCCAATCATTCTTGACCCGCTTGCGCCAGAGATCCTTGCTTTCTTCGTCGGTCGCGGGCCATGGCGCCTTGTCACGCATAAGCGGATAGGTTTCCTGCTCGCTGAAATCAAACTTCGTGCTGAGCAGACTACGCGCATAGGTCATGCGGTCGGTGATGCGCTTTTCATAGATGTTGAAGATAGAAAACGGGATGCTCAGGTTTTCCTGCTTGATCGCGTCGTCAATCTTGGACTTGTCGGCCATGAAGCCATCAACGTCTGATTTAAGGAAGATAAGCCGATCCGGGTCGAGCGATTTGATAAACCGGTCCATGATCTTGGCCGACAGAGCGTCATTAAGCGGCACAGGCTTATAATGAAAACGCGTCAGAAATTCTGCGGTCAGATGCGCGGCTTCAACCTGCTGCGGTTGCGGCTCGAGCGCTGGCGGCGAGGCAGCCTCCAAAGCGAGTGCAGGTGAAACGGTTGCCAGAAAGAGGCAAAGGGAACCAAATTTTAGACGTTTCAAGAGTTGACCTGTTGTTCAGCGCGAAAATAATTGATTTCAATCTATGTGGAGCAATTATGGTTTTTTGGCAACCGGACTTCGGTTGCTCAGGCCACGCAACCGAAGTCTTGCTAGTTAAAAGCAGCTAGCGCGCTTTCAAAATGCATATGTAATTATTGTTTATTCTGGCGAAATCTTGCGTCGTCCGAACGTCATCAGGCGGGCTTCAGTAAATCCGCGCACTGCGTTCATATTTCTGTGAGGCGGATATCAGGCCAGACATCCAGGTTTTCGCGTCACAAACGAACATCGATCAGCATTGGTCCGTTTTTGGACAAAGCCGTTTTCAGCGCCGCTGCGAGAGCTGCATTGTCTGAAACCGATACGGCATCCACGCCGAAACCACGGGCCAGAGAAACCCAGTCAAGTTCTGGCCTGTCGAGGCTCATCATATCCCGCGCCGTCTCGCCGGGCTTTGCGCCAACTTTGGCATATTCACCGAGCAGGATCGCATAGGACCGGTTGTTGAGAAGGAGCGTTGTGACCGGCAGGTTCTCGCGCGCCTGTGTCCACAGGGCTTGCAATGTATAGGCTGCGGAACCATCCGCCTGCAAGGCGATCACGCGCCGATCAGGTTCTCCCATAGCTTGCGCGCCGATAGCTGCGCCCGTAGCAAGGGGAATGCCACCGCCGATTGCGCCACCGGTGACCGACAGCCAATCGCATGGTGCGGCTGACGACATAACCGCCTCAAACCCACCGCCGGAGGTCAATGCCTCATTGATGACAATTGCATCTTCCGGCAGTTGCGAAGCGACGATCTGAGCCATAGTCTCCGGCGATATCGGACCCGTTTCAGGGCTATGCAACTGTTGACTTTCAACGGGCACGTCTATGGGACTGGCATTTATGCGAGACGCGAGCGCCACAAGTGCGCCATGCGCATCTTCGCCGGGCGTGCACAGCGTCAAGACTTCAGCATCTTCTCGATGAGTGAGACTTGGCAAGCCCGGATAGCGGAAGAACCCGACCGGCGGCGGACAGCCCACCAGAATAACGATGTCATACGGTTCGAGAGTGCGCACAGCATCTGCAACCGAATAGGGTACGGCTGGCAGGTTCAGACGTCCCCGTCCTTTGGGTTGTCGCGCAATCATCGGACTTCCCATCAATGCGGCGCCACTCTTGACGGAAATTCCATGCAGTAGCGGATGGAGATCAGCGCTTAGTCCCGCAGTACCGAGCAATATGAGTGCCCTTTTTCCCGAGCCAAGGGCCTTGGCAACCTTATCGACGGCCTCCTTAACAAATGGCTCAGCTTTTCCGGCAGTATAATCTCGAGCGATCACACCGCCTTTGCTCCACGAGACGTCCGCCGGAAGCACAAGCGAAGCGATTTTACCATTCCCTGACGAGGCGGCAGCCAAACCTGCCAATGCGTCGTCACCAATCTTCGCCGGATCGGTTCCAAAGCGGACCCACTGCGATGTACCGCCTGCCAGCGCCTCGACATTCGCAGTCAGCGGGCTGTCATAGGCGACATGATCCATAGCGTGATCGCCAACGATATTCAGCATGCCGCTGCCCGCGCGTTTTGCATTATGGATATTGGCGATGCCATTGGCATAACCCGGTCCACAATGAAGAAGCGTAACAGCTGGCCTTTGGGTCACACGATAATAGCCGTCAGCCATACCGGTAACCGTGTTCTCCTGCAGCCCCAGCACACACCGGATACCCGGAATGGTATCGAGCGCGGCAACAAAATGCATTTCACTGGTACCGGGATTGGCAAAACATGTATCGACTTTTCCCTCAACGAGGGTGTGCACGAGAGCCTCGGCTCCGGTTAAGCTATTATCGGTCATGTGTCCTCCAATCCCAGATTGCAGTATCCCGTCATAAGCGTGGGGCTTTGGTCAAGCCCCGACTGTCTCAACAATGAGTGCATCCACCGCAACAGCACCATCAGGCCCCACCATCAACGGATTGACATCGAGTTCAAGCAAGGTTTCATGATGCTCGTCGGCATAGCTCGCGATTGCCATGATTGCATCCACAACCGCATCGAGATCGGCCTTTGGCTGCCCGCGAAAACCGTCAAGCAGACTGAAGCTTTTCAAGTTTCGGAGCGCCGAACTCACTTCGTCCCGTGTGACCGGGAGAAGCAAGGTGGCCGCATCCTTGAGCAACTCCACCAGAATGCCACCTGCGCCAATCACCAAAACCTGACCGAATAGCGGGTCCCTTTTGACGCCGACAATCAGCTCGGCAAGAGGCGCGGACTGCAGCGGCTCAAGCAGAAAGTTTTCAAGCCTGATCGAGGGATCATGACGTTCGACCGAAGCGACCATCTTCTCGGCAGCGATAATCGCGTCGGCGCGAGACTTGATGTTCAATGCAACGCCGCCAACTTCGGTCTTATGTGCCAGTTTTTCATGCAGCACTTTCAACACGACCGGCTTGTCGAAATGTTCGGGGAGAGCGCTTATCTCTGAAAGGGACACGACACGTCCCGCCGGTATGGGCAACCCAAAAGCGCTCAGCCGCCGTTTGGATTCTGCCTCATGCACAACCCTGGCATCGGCATCCAAAGACCTCTTTCCGGCTCGCGACGGCACCGGATTTCTCTCGCATCCGGTCGCAACGTCGTTTGCGATCATTCCGCAATACCCGGCCCACAAAGCAATAACGCGAGCCGCGTCATGCAAGCCGTTCAAAGGCACAATTCCCTGCTCGATGAGCATGGCGGCATCTTCCGGAGGAATGCTCTCTGTATTGACCGATGCGTGGAAGACCGGCTTGCCGGTCGCACGTCCCGCAGCAGCCAAAGCGCGATCCATTGCCTGATGAGCTGATTTGTCTTTGTAGGGTGATCCGACAGGCGGATAATCGATCACGAGAATTCCGGCATCGACTTCACCCTCGAGCATCGTTGTAAACATCGGAGTGAGCAATGGCTCGCTACCCCAGTAACCGGCTGTGAAATCGAGCGGATTGGAAACATGTCCGAAATCCGGCAACATCGGCTTGATCGTATCGACCTGATGCTTGTCCGGCTGCGGCAATTTCAAGCCTGAGAAAGAGCAATAGTCCGCAGCAAGGCCATTGTCGCCGCCCGAACTTGAGAACACTGTGACCCGATCGCCGCCCAAAGGTTCGCAGATCGAAGCGAGTTTCATCATCTCCAGGAACTGTGGAACCGTATCAGTCTCCAGCACGCCCAGCTTTTTGAAAAGCGCTTCATAATACTCATTTTGCCCCGCCAGCGAGCTGGTATGGCTAGCCGCCATAACCGCGCCGAGTTCCGACCGGCCAGACCTGTAAACAATCACCGGTATCTTGTGTGACCGCGCTCGCAAGCAGGCCCGCGAAAAGGCTTCCACATCGCGAATTCCTTCCATAAACAGGCCAAGACAGGTGACATTGGGATCATCGATCAGGCAGTCAATATAGTCTTCAAACCCGAGGACAGCCTGATTACCCGCGCTGATGAGATAGGAATAAGGGACCGAACGGCTGTTCGACACCAGATGTCCGGTGACATTGCCGCTTTGCGAAATGACGGCTGCACCGCGACCGCCTTTAAGCTGCGGATAAAGAGCTGGCCAGATGCTGCCGTGATTGACGTAGTTGACCAGGCCATAACAATTGGGACCGATCACAGCCATGTCACCAGACGCTTCAATGAAAGCCTCATGACGTGCCATGCCTGCTTCGCCGATCTCTGAGAAGCCAGAAGCATAACAAACGACACCCCCGGCCTTGAGCGCTTCCAGTTGCCGCAATGCGACAATCGTTGCGTCAGCATTCACAGCCAGAAAAACCGCATCGGGAGAAACAGGCAGATCGGCAATCGATGCGACGCATGGATATCCCGCAATCTCGCTGCGCTTAGGATTGACTACATAAACCTCGCCTGCGAAGTCCTGCTCGCGCAAGGTTTTCAGAGTCGATTCAACCTGACCGCCCCCAATGAAAGCCATGGTCTTTGGCGCCAGCAATCGCCTGAAATTCTCTCTCAACGCTGGGCGCACGAATCCATCCTGCGCAAGCGCATGGGTCTTTAGCATTCTTTCCTCCCGTGAACGCTCCCCTATCGCCTCCGCGACATATCAGTGATCGTCGGATTGGTTGGGATAGGTATTAAATCTCTTTGGCAAAGGCGCTGATGTTGGAAACTCATCCACCCCGAAGTCCGGCCTCAACGGGTAATCTTCCGGCTTTTCGCCGAACAAACCGCAAAGCCATTTGCGAAGGATGATGCAGCATTCCTCATCCGTATAGGTCTGCTCCATGACACGGCCAAGCCACAAACCGTCTGCCAGCTGGGTCAGTGTGATAGCTTCCAGCCGCACGTCAATCTCCATACCCTTGTCATGGGCGACGGCCAACAGCCGGCGTTCGATGAACGACCGATACTTCCCCCACAGACTGCGATGGAGCGCGAGTATCTCAGGCACCACCCAAGCTGCGCTCATGTAGTGGATCAGCAGCGGGTGATACCCGATATCGCGAAGAAACGGGCCGGAGGCTGCAAAAATCAGCCGTTGGAAGTTACCAGTGGTGGTCGATGTCATCAGATGACGATAAAAATCATCCGCATTTTGAAGATAATAGCGATGAGCAGCCGTCAGCAAATCCTCTTTGCTGGCAAAATAATGATTGATCAGTCCGCGCGAGAACCCGGATTCATCGCTGATCGTGTTAATCGTCGAATTCAGATATCCATTCTTGATGATCGAATTCAACGCAGCAACGATCAGCTCCTGCTTCCTGATTTCATTCGTCTGCCGTGGTTTGCTCTGTCTTCTCATCAGCTACCTTCTAAAATAGGGAATCCTGCATCAATTATTGTCGATAAGGGCTCAGCAGATCCCTGGCGATAATATCCTGATGAACTTCCGATGTTCCTTCCCATATGCGCTCGATACGGGCATCACGCCAGAAGCGCTGTATCGGGAATTCTTCCATAAGTCCCATGCCACCAAAGATTTGAACCGAATTGTCCGCGACCCGGAAAACCATCTCAGAGCAATAGTAATTGACCATCGAGGCTTCCGTCCGGTTCATCAATCCATTTTCGATCTTCCAGGCCGCCTCCTTCACCATCAGATCGCCCAGCCTAACATCTACAGCCATGTTGGCTATCTTGAAACCGACGCCCTGAAACTCGCCAATGGTCTTACCGAATGCCTTGCGCGTGCCCGCCCATTCCTTGCTCATCTCGAAGATGCGTTCCGCGCGCCCTACACAATGTGCTGACAAGGCAACGCGGCCGTCATAAAGCCATTCATTGGCCATATCAAAGCCTTTGCCTTCCTCGCCCAATATCTTGTCCTCATGCACGCGCACATCTTCAAGATACACCATGGTCGGATTGTAACCGCGTGTCACGATCGATTTCATCGGCTCAACACGGACACCCGGCAAAGACTTGTCGATAAGGAATGACGTAAACCTTTTCCGACGCCCGCGCGGTGTCTCGTCCACGCCGGTAACGGCTATCAGAATGATGAAATCAGCGATGTCAGCATGGGAGATAAATTGTTTGACCCCATTGATGACCCAGTGATCTCCCTCCTTCACCGCCTTGGTGGTGATACCCCGCGCGTCGGAACCAGCCCCCGGCTCCGTCAATGCGAAAGCATCCTTGCGCTCGCCCCGGATTGCAGGCTTCAGATATTCCTCGATCTGCTCGCCCTTGCATTTAAAGAGAATACCCGTAACCCCGCGATTCATGCACATGGTCAGCGCCGAACTGACCTTGCCGAGCACACGCTCCGCCTGCATTTTCGTCTGCTTGTCGAGACCAGGACCGCCCCATTCTTCGGGCAGATTCATACCGGCAAAACCGGCATCCTCCGCCTTCTGTTTAATCTCGTCCTTGATCTCGTCTGGAACATAACGCAGCTCCTCAACGATGTTTTCATGCGGATAAAGTTCTCTTTTGCAGAACTCTTCCAGGGAATCGATAAGCGCCTGCTGTTCGAAACTCAGTGAAAAATCCATATTCTATCCCCCTCAGGCACCAATAAAGCGCGGCGCGCGACGTTCATTGGCCGCCGCCAAACCCTCTGCATGATCTTTCGTCTTAGCGCAGATTTTCCCGGCCAGTACTTCCTCAAGCTGTTGATCGGACAGGCTGCGAAGATTGGATGCGTTGAGAAGCTTCTTTGCTTGTGCGATGGCGACCGTTGGACCGCTTGCGAGCTTTTGTGCAAATGCGAGCGTTTCAGCCCAAAGATTTTCAGGCGCACTGACATGACTGACCAGCCTGTTCTCCAGCGCCTTTTCTGCATTCCACAATTCGCCGGTATAGACGAAATGTTTGGCCGTCTCCAATCCGACAATTCTCGGCAAAAGCCAGGTTCCACCGCAGTCGGGATTGTAACCCACATTCGTGTAGGAACAGATGAACTTGGCGCTCGTCGATGCATATCGAAAATCACAGGCGAGCGCCATATCGAGACCGGCACCGACAGCCGCCCCTTCAATCATCGCGATGACGGGCTTCGGCATGTCGTTGACCTGCTGGACAAGACGCAGCGACTCTTCCACCCAGTTCATATCCGGCCAGTCGGTCTTGCCGGCTGCCCATTCCTTGACGTCGGCTCCAGCAGAAAATGCGCCACCACGCCCGGTCAAGATCAAGGCGCGCATATCGGCGTCCAATGCCGCCTCACGAAGAGCCCTCCGCAATTCAATTGTCAGGCCCATGCCAAGCGCATTTCGGGCTTCCGGACGGTCGAGCGCAATCACCCCAACGGCGCCATGCCGTTCGACTTTGATAAACTTATACATTTTTCCCATTTCTGCCCTAAATTGGAGGGCACGTTCCGTTGTTATTGGTCCTCTAGCTTCCGCTCCATTGCGGCGCGCGTTTCTCCAGATAGGCGCGCTGTCCTTCGATCATGTCCTGCGATGTCAGCATTTTTTCGTATATCGCGAGATCTGCCCGCCCATCGGCGCGCAGATGCATGGCGTCCCGCTCGGAAAGACCGTCCGCAGCCCGCAAGGTCTCTTTCAGGGCTTGCTGAGCCAGTGGCGCTGTTCCGGCAATGTGTTGGGCAACCGACATGGCCGCGGCCATGAGTTCCTCTTTCGCCGTCACGCGATAGACAAGCCCCCAACGAAAGGCTTCCTGCGCACTCATCGGCATACCAGTCCAGATCATCGCGGTTGCGACGTGGTAAGGAATACGGCGCGGCAAACGCTGAAGACCGCCACCATCTGGCAAAAGCCCGCGCTCCAGTTCGGGTAACTGGAAAAAGGCGCTTTCTGCAGCGATAAGCATATCGCAGGCAAGGGCCAGTTCCAGCCCCCCACCAACGGCTGGTCCATTGATGGCCGCAATAAGAGGCTTTTTCAAAGACCACAAGGTTGTAATGCCGCCAAAGCCGCCTTCCAGCGCGCCGGGACCGGATTGATCTTCGCGACCAGCCTCATTGAAATCGAGGCCCGCAGAAAAAGCTTTGTCAGATCCGCTTGTGAGAATACCAACGCGCAATTCCGGATCGTTTTGAAGATACAGTGCTGCGTTTTCCAGGTGGCGACTTAATGTCCGGCAAATCGCATTGACCTTCGGCTTGACCATGCGGATCACGAGAACGGATCCCTCACGCTGCAACGAAAGATAGCCAGCGAACTCGACATTCAAGGTATCAATCATGGTTGAGCCCCCTTCTTTGCTGCTTTCAGACTGTAGAGATGCAGCAGCAATGGAGGCACCGAAGTCACAACCAACATCACTGTTGAAACCACCGCAAGGGTGGGGTCGACATCATCACGCAAGGTCGCAAATGTGACACGCGGTAGTGTGGACATAGGTCCGGACGCCACCATCAGGGAGATAATCAACTCGTCGAAGGATATCAGGAATGACAGAAGCATGGAGGTGATCACTGATAGTTTCAGTTGCGGCAGTGTTACGGTCATAAAGGCCTTGAAACGATTGGCGCCAAGACTGCGCGCAACCATTTCCTGACTTTCGTCATAGGCACTGAACCCGGCCGTCATGGTGAGAATGACAAAAGGCATCGCCACAACCGAATGACCCAATATCATGCCCCAGATCGTGTTGAGTATTCCGCCAATGCTCGCATAGACAAAGAATATTCCTATGGCGATTAATATCGACGGCACGGCGAGCGGCGCGACCAAGGTGGTGCGGATGAGGTTTTTCAGGCCAAACCGGCCTTGATTGAGCGCATAGGAAGCTGCGACGCCGGTTATCGTTGCCAGCACCATAGTGCCCAAAGCAACCCGCAGGGATACCCACAATGCATCAATCCACTTCTCCTGATGAAGGAAGGCATCATACCAGCGCAGCGACCATCCCGCCGGTGGAAATATCAGTGCGGTGCTCGAGCTAAAGGATACAGGGATGACAATCAGTGTGGGTGCAATCAGGAAGAAGATGACAGCGCCAACCAGCATGTAAAGCCAAAGTCGATCCCGATGAGAGATGTGAGATTCCATGATTTCACCTCAACGACCGGACGAGAGCCAGCGCACAAGGACCAGACTGATCCACAGGCACAGCGCCGTCATCGCAAGCAGAAGTACTGCAAGGGCTGCTGCGGGTCCCCAAGTTGGATAAAGCGAGATCGACTCTTCGATACGCTGCGCAATCAGCTTGACCTTCCCGCCGCCCAGCAATGCCGGAGTGATATAAAAGCCGAGGCACATGACGAAAACCATGACGGTGCCCGCAACAAGCCCAGGCATCGATAAAGGCAGGAATATACGGAAGAACGCATGGGTCGGCGATGAGCCGACATTCGCGGCTGCGCGCATCAGATTGGCATCAATTGTCTTCATCGACGCATAGAGCGGCAGCACCAGAAACGGCACCATGATATGCACCATACCGATGACGGTGCCTGTCGTGTTGTGCACGAGTGTGAGGGGCCGATCGATGACGCCAAGGAAGGCAAGTGTCTTGTTGACCACGCCGTTGCGCTGCAAAATGATGAGCCAGGCAAAGGTGCGTACAAGTCCCGATGTCCAGAATGGAACCAGCACCAGAAGCATCAGCAGGCCTGCCCATTTGCTCGGCAATATCGAGATCAGATAGGCGACTGGATAGCCCAGAAGCACACAGATGACCGTGACAATCAATGCAATCCGGAATGTGTTGAGAAACATCTCGACATAGGCTTCTTCCGAGAAAAAAAGCCGATAGTTTTCGAAGCTCATTTGGCCGGTCACATCAATGACAGACATGGAAAGCAGCCACACCAGTGGCGCTACCATCAAGACACCAACGATCAGTAGCGCCGGCGTTGTCAGGCCCAACATCGACCAGATTTCGTTCCGTCTTTCCCTATTCAAGAGACGGCTGTTCTCATCAAGCTCACTGCTCGTTATCGGAGCTGCAATAACTGCATCCTTCATGACGAAGCCTCCGCCCGTACATAGCGCGTATCAGCCCTTTCAACACCGAGCGTCACACGCTCGCCAGCGCGCGGTAGTGAGCCGTGATTGTCTGACCGGTTCGCGACACGTGTGAAGACTTTGTGGCCGCCATCCAGCATGATTTCGAATAGGAGGCACTCACCTTGATAGATTGACGAGGTGACCAGCCCTTTGAAAATATTATCGCCGTTCTGCTCAGCGCGCGGTTCGTCAACGACAATCCGAAGATGTTCCGGACGCAACGACAGCAGAGCATCACCGCCGAGCCCGGACACGTCTCCGGCAAAGCGCACAGGCTTGTTGTCGTAGCTGAAGCCATCAGGCGTTTTGTGCAAGGGCAAAAAGCTGGTTTCGCCGATGAATTCAGCAACGAAACGACTGTCAGGTTTCTCATAGAGGTCTGACGGCGTTGCAATCTGCGCCAGTTTGCCGTTGCAAAACACCGCAATCCGATCCGACATGGTCAGCGCCTCACGCTGATCATGAGTAACGGAGATGGTCGTCATACCAAGACGATCATGTAGTTTCCGAATTTCGATCTGCATCGTCTCGCGAAGCTGTTTGTCCAGTGCGGACAGAGGCTCATCCATGAGGAGAATGCGTGGTTCAAAGATTATGGCGCGCGCTAGTGCGATACGCTGGCGCTGACCGCCAGACAACTCATTGATCCGTCGTGCGCCATAACCGGACAACTGGACCATATCCAGAACCCGGTTCACGCGCGTTTCAACATCGCTCTTCGACACTTTGCGGAGACGCAGCGGATAGGCGACATTTTCCTGAACCGACATATGCGGAAACAAAGCGTAGTTCTGAAACACCATGCCGATATTGCGCTTATGCGGCGGCAGGTGAATGATCTCCTGATCGGCAATACGGATCGATCCGGTAGTCGGCCTTGAAAAACCTGCAATCATCATCAGAAGACTGGTCTTGCCGGAACCCGACGGACCGAGCAGGGTCAGGAATTCGCCCGCCTGAATGTTGAATGAGACATCATCAACCGCGCGAACTGATCCATAGTGCTTTGACAATGACCGGATCGTTACCGGTAGAGCCGTGATCGGTGAGTGAGGCATCTATATGTTCCATCTGACGACACCGCTTATTCCGGGCGTCGAACCGGTGAGAATAATGGGAACCCGAAATGGACCAGCAATTGGTGCGGGCTCAAATAGCCCGCACCTTGGCTACCGGTCACTTCATCATGGTTGAATCCCATTTCGTCTGGGCTTCTTCACTGTGCTTTGCCCAGTACGGCATATTGGTGATGAGCTGCTGCTTCAGGTTGTCACCGCTTGTAATGATCCTGGCGGCCTTCTCAGGTGATACCAGTCCCTGACGAAAAGCGTCCTGATTCATCGGACCGTATGAAATGTAATCGGGCAGACGCGCCTGATATTTCGGATCAAGCAAATGATTGATCAGACGCATTGCGCCTTCAGGATTTGGCGAGTTTTTTGGAATGACAAGACACTCGACATCCATCACCGCATCGGTAAGCTTATAGGTGTAAGGAGCGCCCTCTTTGATTGCCGCATCAATACGGGCCGCCCAAATGGAGAGCATATCGACCTCTTCGGAGGTCGCAAGCTGTGTGGCCTGTGCGCCAGTCGCCCACTGAACTGCGATGTCGGGCTTCAGCTTTTGCCACTTCGCCATCGCGCGATCCATATCGATCGGATAGATATCCTTCTTGTCCACGCCATCCGCCATGAGCGCGATTTCCATATTCGTCGCGGGCGAATTGCCGGATATGGCACGGCTACCAGGGAACTTTTTGACATCGAAGAAGTCGGTCCAGTTCTTGGGCGGATTGTCGCCATAGACATTTTTGTTATAGGCCAGAACCGTCGTATAAGCGGTGAAGCCAACCCAATATTTGCTGCGCAGATGCTCTGGAATACCGGATGCATTGGGAATCTTGGAATAATCCAGCGGGACAAGAAGATCCTCAGTTCCAGCCAGATCGCAGAGACCGCCATAAAGCTCCGCAACGTCGATATCGACAGCCTTGGCGCGCACCTTTGTTCTGATGTCGCGTATACCACCAGCCAACACGTAATCAACCACCGTCATGCCGTGATCCGCAGGCAGCTGGTCAAGAATGGCTTTGCGCACGCCTTCCTGATAGGCCCCGCCATAGGATGCATAGCTCACGGTCTCGTTGGCATATGCAGCACTGGCAAACATCGCGACTGCTGTCGCAATCATAATCCTGGTTTTCATTGTTCCTCCCATTTTGGCAATTGTCTTGCCAGATCATCTTGCTTAATGCGCTCACCCGAACCGTTCCTCCTCCAAGGCGTTTCGAGCGGCCTTCACCAACAATTGGAAAAGAGTTCCAGCCCTCCCTCTAACGCCGCACGACAATCAGATATCATGCGCTCGATAAGCTCGCCGCAACTCGGGATATCATCAATCAACCCGATAGCCTGACTTGCCCAAATCAACCCGTCATCAATGGTCCCTGTTGAAAGTGCAGCTCGTCCGCGGCTACCCGACACAAGTGGTTGCACATCTGAAAACTCTGCGCCTCCTGCACGATGTTCGATAGTCACAACCTCATCAGAAATGGTGTTCTTCAGGACGCGTCCCGTATTGCGGAAAGTGCGGAAAATAAGGTTGGTGTCGCGTTCACTCGCCGAAAGCAGGGCCTGCTTGATGTTCTCGTGGATCGGCGCTTCTTTGGTCGCGCAAAAGCGCGTTCCCATGTTCACGCCTTCCGCACCCAGCATCAAGGCCGCAGCCATACCTCGACCGTCTCCAATACCGCCGGAAGCGATCAATGGCACCCGAACCTGTCGTGCAGCAGCGGCGAAGAGTATCAGGCCGCCGATATCGTCTTCTCCGGGATGTCCGGCAGCTTCAAAACCGTCGATGGATACAGCATCAACCCCTGCACGTTCAGCAGAAAGCGCATGACGCACCGCCGTGCACTTATGAACCACGATAGCGCCGGCAGATTTGATCTTGGCAATAAACTCTTTGGGGCTTCGTCCGGCAGTCTCAATGATCTTGACACCAGACGACAGTGCTACATCCAGATATTCTTCATAAGGCGGAGGCGACGTCGTCGGCAGGATCGTGAGATTGACACCAAATGGCTGGTCGGTCAGCCGGCGGCAACGCTCAATCTCAAGCGCCAGATCCTTTGGCGTCGGCTGAGTCAGCGCCGTCAGAATGCCAAGCCCACCGGCATTGGATACTGCCGACGCCAGCTCCGCTCTCCCTACCCACTGCATCCCTCCCTGGATGATTGGGTAACGCGTCTTCAGAAGCTCGGTAACGCGTGTCCTCACTCCATCCCCTCCTGCTGGAAAACTTGTTGAGTAAATCTTCAAATTCTGAGACTGTAAGTCAATACAAATATTGGCTGAACGTCCAACTTTTTTGTAATATATTGAATTTATTTATCTTTAGTCGATTATAGCGTCAGAAATGGGGGAAACTGTGCAGAAATCGAGTTCATCCTGGAGGAAGAGATACAGCGCAAGTCGCCGTTGCAATGAATCTATCTGCACCGTCAATCGAAAAGCACCCGCCGGAGAGTTTTTGCCATGACGTTGCATCGAATAGTCCCGGCAATTCTCATCTGTTTTAGCAGCTTGTCTTACATTTTGAACGACACAATCACAAAACTGCTGATTGATCGCTACCATGTATCTTCGATCATTATGGTGCGCAGTCTCATTGCACTACCCGTGCTCTATCTGATCCATAGCTGCGCAACCAAGCAAACGAGCATCCGCACAAAACGAGTAGACGTTCACGCATTGCGGGGCGTTATCGGCCTCACAGCAGCATTCTTCTACATTCGCTCACTGGAGAACCTGACGGTTTCGGAGGCGACGGTTATCCTGTTCCTCTCGCCCGTAATGATCAGTTGCATCGCCTGGGCCATCCTTAAGGAGAAAATCAGCCTTTCGGCTTGGGCGGCCGTACTGCTGTGCTTTGGCGGCGTGTTGGTTGCTATTCAGCCGGGCACAACAGGGTTCAAGCCCGCCATGCTTTTTGTCGTGGCGGCGAGCCTCCTATACGCCATCAATGCGGTCTGCTCGCGTCATATTCCTCCCGAAGATAATATCTGGTCGATCGCCTTTTATGGCGCGGGGTTCTCGGCGCTCCTCATTATGCCCATCGCGCTTCGGCATTGGACGCCCGTTGCACCTTCCGATGTCTTGCTTTTTTGTGCTGCCGCCTGCTTTTCCAGCCTCGCCCTCGGGCTCAGCGCAGTCGCCTATCGCATGGCATCGCCCTCGTTTCTTGCGCCCTTCGCTTATTCCAGCCTGCCCTGGTCGATGGTCGTCACTTGGGCCGTCTGGCAAATCCCCCCCGGCACCGGCGCCCTACTTGGCACCGCAATCATTCTGGCAAGCACAACGCTGACGATCAAACGGCCCAAATGATCCGAGCTAAGACACACTTATCGAAACCGGCACCCAAAAAAGAGAACGACGAACATGAGCCCAGTCCTGCTAAATATGGACGCCGATACTGGCGTTGCAACCATAACCTTTAATCGTCCAGACAAGTTGAACGCGCTCAATGAAGCAATGGCAGAGGCGTTCAAGGATGCCGTCGACGCAGCTCTTGCGGCGAAGGGTCTGCGTTGCATTGTGCTCCGCGGCGCTGGACGCGCCTTCGTCGCAGGCGGAGATATTGTGGCTTTTGCCAATGATCCCGACAAGGCTGATCTCGCGTTGAAAGCACTCTTGCGCCACATGCATCCGGCAATCCTGGCGTTGCAGGCTTGCCCCGTTCCAGTTATCGCTGTGGTTCAGGGCCCCGCGGCTGGCGCGGGCCTTAGCCTGGTTCTCGGTTGCGATTACGTTATATCCAATACAACAGCCCAATTCGTTCTCGCTTATGACAAGCTGGCGACCGTACCGGACTGCGGCGGAACATGGTTTTTGAAGCACAGGCTGGGGCGACAGGCAGCATTCGCTTTTATGCTGCGGGGACAGAAACTCACTGCCGCACAGGCCTATGAGCTGGGCATCGTCAATGAAATAATCAACGATGATGAATTCACCACAAGGGTTAGCGAACTGGTGAGCCAAATCGCGAGTGGACCAACCCATGCTTATGGCCTGTTCAAACGACTTATGGTAAACGACCTCACCTTGTCCGAGCAGTTGGAAGCAGAGCAGGCAGCTTTCATAGAGGCGACCTACACTCAGGATTTTCGCGACGCGGTCAGGAACTTTATCGATAAGAAACCGACCCTCTATACAGGTCGATAGCTTGACTAGGCTTTCACAACGCGCATTTGAGGAAGTCCCAAAATCTCCGCAGCCTGTAATGCCAACCACATGGCTGTTACATCGGCTGTGTTGCTAAGCGACCGCCCGGTTAATTCCTCGATGCGACGAATTCGATAGACCAAACTTGCCTTGTGAATATGCAGCTTTTCAGCCGACGCCTGCCAGGAACGGTTCTGTTCGAGAAATATCTTCAATGTGAGCAGCAATGAAGCCCGTGACTCTTCATCATGATCCGCGAGACGCCCGAGAACCTGGCGGAAGGTCTGCATTGCTTCATCCAGATTCTGCGGCAGCCAAGGTAATCTATCGGCGACTTCCGCGTAGAACACGGCAGGTCGGGTGGAGTTGGCGTGCGCAAGCGCAAGTCGCGCTTCGCGAAGCGCTTCTTGGAGGCGATCACAGTTTCCAACGGGATTACTGACACCCAGTTCCGCTTCAAGAATGGTGGCAATCTGCGGCGCAAAGCCACGCTGCGTCATCAATACCAGCTCTTCTCCCAACGGATAGGGCAGCACCGCTGCATCACTTCTCTCGAACAATGATGCCAGTTCGACAAATTGAATCGCACCCCGCCGCACAACAACGAGATGTGCATCATCCAGCTGAAGCCCAAATTGCTCAACGCGTTTGCTCGCCTGATGGCGAGAGAGGCGCAATTGAAACAGCTCCTCCATGAGTTCCGCACCGGAACGAAGGCTGCGCTCACACTCCACATGCAAGCGCTCAAGCGCGATACCAAGCACCGCTGCCATATAGTTCAACAGGCTGTAATCGACATAGTCCTGACCATTGCGGTGCGCCAGCAAGACACATCGCCTTCGCGACGGTATTGAAATGGCAAGGGTTTCGCCGCCTTCCATTGCATGTCTACGGACTACCGGCTGGGTATTTGTGGCGTCCGGCTTCTGTTGAATGAGAAATTCACGAAGTTTTTCAGATAGCTCGGTCTGTTTAGGCAACCATACTTCATGGGTCTGCGGGTCCCATAAGGACAATTCCGCACGCACATCTTTTCCCAGACGCTGCAAGAGTTCTTCAAGACCAAGGCCTTCAATGGCCATCCGCGCACTGACACACACCCGCGCAATCGCATTGCGTCGCTCAAATTCCTCTACGCGAGCAGCATCGATCACGGCTCTAGTGACACTCGAGAACGGCACGCCATAATGAGTCAACAACAATGGAAAGCCCAACCGTGTTGCTGTTTCCTTAAGAGCGTCGAGGTTAGCCGGAGCCTGCATATCCTCGCCGATCATCATGCCGGCCAGGCTCGCTTCCGAAAGCGCCTCTATATATCTAACCTGAGCATCGGGATCAGCGGGAATTCCAATTCCAGTGGTCATCAGCAGATCGCCATCACCCAGCCACTCGGTAGGGTCAGACAATTCACAAACATGGGCCCAGCGGACGAGGCGGTCCAAACCCTGTTCACCGCCGACCGCGCGCGTGCGCAGTTCCGGCATACTGATGATGTCTGCTATCCGTAAAGGCATGGATCAACTCGACTGACGTAATGTTCCATCGAATTGTATTTCCGAAACAATTTTAAAGCCAGTTATCGTTTGCCGCCTTTCTGCCCATTAAGCTCACCTAGCCGAAAATAACATAGGCTTTGCGCACAGTCTGCCGGATGTCCCACTCGCCTTTCGTGTTGGCGGCAAAATAGATGGTATCGCCAGCGCGAAACTCCACCATTGTGCCGTCATCGCCGCGAAAGCAGCCAGCCCCTTCGATGAAATAGCTAAACTCAGCTTGCGCGACGCCGCGACGAAAGCACCCCGGCGTACATTCCCATATCCCAGAACTGCCTTCCGGGATTTGAAGGGCGCCAGCCGTTCGCACCTGTGCGACCGTGGTGCTCGTCGGTGTCCCAACAGGCGTGTGAGCGCTAAAGGCGCCTTCATCGTCAATGCGCATTAAAACTGGCGACACCACCATCTCCTCACGATTTGTCTTCAAGGCCCGAAGGGGCGAGTCCCGCCAGAACCTTGTCAATAACAGCTGGCTTGACACCGCGCATCTCGGCCCGCTCTTTGCGAATAACAGCGTTTCGCACCAGATTTCCGCCGAGATAACGTAGCGGCTCAGGCGGAAACGCCCTGCACTGGCGGCCAACCAAGGATGACCGGCTCCATTCGTCATCACGATCAAGCGCCAAACTTGCAAGAATGCGTCCACCCATCCGGCTTGGACCAACGCCGTTACCGCTCCAGCCTATGCCGTAGAAAATGTTTCGATGCCCCTTCAGAACACCGAAAACAGGCAGGCTGTCGTAAGTCCGATCAATCGGCCCAGACCAGCTGTGACTGACGGCGCGGCCAGCCAAAGTCGGGTAAGTCGAGAGCAAATCCGCTTTGGTGAGATCTATGCTTTTCTGGTCTTCACTGAAGACACCATTGATCTCCGCGCCAAACGAGATCGCGCCTGTGCCTTTACCAAAAGCGATACGCCCATCCCGCGTGGTACGATAATAATCAACCATCAGTTGTGAGTCCGTAATCGATTCACCCCCAACCCAGCCAAGCTCGTCAAGATCATCGCCAAGTGGTGACGTCACCACAATTGCACTGTTGACCGGAGTAATCAGCCGGGCAAGTTCGGGTATAGAAGCAGACCATGCATTTGTTGCCAGCACTATCTTTTCGGCTGACACCGCGCCCCGGTCCGTTTTCAGCTGAAGGAGTGAGGCTGCCTCGATCTGATTAACGGGTGAATTCTCGTGAATAATGACGCCAAGTTCCATCGCAACGCGGCGCATGCCTCGCACCAGTGCTGCGGGCTGTACTGTTGCATTGGACGCTTCGAAAACACCTGACAGATGCTTTGTAGAACCCGTGCGTCGTCTGATCTCATCGTTCGAGAGACGTTCAAAAGGCCTGACCCCCAATCGTTCGCACGCCTCAAGGGTTCCATTCCATGAGTCGACATGGGCTGGCGTTGTGGCAGTCCAGAGCCATCCCTTCTGCACAAAATGCGCGTCGATGTTGTGGGCCTGGCAAAACTCATCAAGTTCGTAGATCGCCTTTTCCGAGCTTTGACCCAGAAAAAGTGCTTCCTGTTCGCTACAGAACGACCTCAGCGTGCCGATTTTCGGCCACCAGGACATGACGAAGCCACCGTTTCTCCCAGACGCGCCGCCGCCGCACACGTCCGCTTCCAGAACAACAACACGGCAATCCGGCTCATGTTGCTTGATAGTAATCGCGGTCCACAGACCTACGAAGCCTCCACCGACAATCGCGATATCGGCCCGCTCGTTCCCCTGCAACGGCTCGCAAGGGGCGATAGGATCAATGGATTCCTGCCAGAAGCTTCGTTTAAGCGGTTTTGAGAACCGGAATTTCATAATGATTTCTGCCTTCTCACTCAGATCCGGTCTGGAGGATGGATTCGGCCGAAGTTTTCCCGTCGCGCGGCACCACAAAGGTGCCGCGCATGCTATTCGCCGGGTTGATACGGTAGCCTAGGCTCTCAAGGCGAGAGTAGCGGCTTCGTCGAGCTTCAGCGTCTTGGGATCGATGATCACACCATAGAGTTCCTTGGCGGCGTCTACGGTGATGTACTCATCCAACACATCTTCCAGCACATCGTTAACTGCGCGCGTCTTGGGGTTGCCCCAACCTCCACCGCCGGTGCTTTCGAACATGAATGTTTCGCCGGCTGCGAATTTATGCGAGGCCAACAGTGGATTATGCCACACGCCATCGCCATCGATGCCGCCAATCACCGCTGCCGAACCGTCAGCTCCTATATGGCTCGCACGTTGCACAACGCTTGGTAGACCGCCCGCTGCGCCTGGACTTCCAGCCAAAGTGCGCGATGTTTCCATGCCGAGTTCACCCCCGCCAAAGAAGCGCACTTTGAACCGGGCACCCAATCCGCCGCGATACCGACCCGCGCCTGCTGAATCGCTTCTCAGCTCAAAAGCTTCATAGGCAATCGGGAAGAACAGTTCAGCCGTTTCCGCAGCCATGTTCATGCAGTTGCCGAGCGGATCCATTGTGACGTTCATGCCATCCGAATAAGGCGTTCCACCCCAACCGCCAGCCGGAAGATCGGAAAAGACATCCGTCTTGCCCTGACCGTCGGTGCAGCTTGCAACGAACCAATTCGCATCCGAACACGTGGACCCGGTCACCCGTTCCGGAATGGCCTTTGCCAAGGCCTGCCAGATTGCACTGGTGATTTTGGATGCCGTTAGCGTGGTACAACCGATAGTCGGCGCGGGCCATTGGGCATTCAGCCAGCAACCTTCTGGAAGCACCACCTCGATCGGATTGAACAGGCCCTGATTTTGCGGAGCATCAGGCGCCAGGAAGAACTGCAATGAATAAAGCGCCGCAGACATTGTATTGGCACGGGGTGAGTTGATCGCACCCTGGCAGATTGGGTCGGTTCCCGTGAAATCGACTTTGATCGACGTATCACCGATTTCCAACTTGACCTTAACCTTCACACGCTGCTGGCTAATGCCGTCCGTGTCGGCATAGTCTTCCGCCTCATAGATACCATTGGGGATCGTGCGAATGCTCTCGCGAACCATCTTTTCCGTATAAGCCTGTATTTTCTTCATGGCTTTCTGGACAATTTCAACGCCGTAGCGATCACAGGCGCGCTGCATTTCCTGTTCGGCAGCCAGCAGTGCACCGAGATGCGCCTGAATATCGCCCTTGATGAAGTGAGGCGTGCGCGTATTGTTCAGGATAATCGCAATCAGGTCTTCGTTGAGTTTTCCCTGCGAGTAGATTTTCAACGGCGGCAGGCGCAAACCCTCAGCAGCAATATGGGTACTGAAGGACTGGCCACCGGCACCGCCGCCGCCCAGATCCATCCAATGACCACGGCTGACCCCATAACCAATCAGTTGCTTTTTGTAGAAGATCGGCTTGGTGAAGGTGATGTCATTGATGTGGGTACCACCACGATACGGGTCGTTTAGAACCAGCACATCGCCTTCGAGAACATTCTCCTTGCCGATGCTATTGACGGCTTCCTCCGCGCTGAACTTCATCGCCGCAAGATGCACCGGGCAGTTTGCAGCCTGGCTCAACAATTGCAGGTCGGCGTCGTAGATTGCATTGGAGAAATCAAGCATATCTGCCAGAATTGGCGAAAAGGATGAGCGTTGAAGCACGGTCGCCATGCGGTCGCTGGCAAACTCGAAAATGCTGCGCATGACTTCAAAGGTGATCGGATCAATGTCGTTATCGACATCATGTTGAGTGGTTTGGCTATCCATCACTGTCTCCTCCCTCAGATTTCAATGTCGATGACAAGCGAACCTGTCGTGTTGACATGCGCCTGCGTCTTTGGCGGCAGGACCGTACAAGCGTGCTCATATTCGATGATTGCTGGACCGGTGATCTCGTGTCGGGCACCCAGCGCTTCACCGTCATAGACGTTGCAACTGGTCCATTCGCCATCGAAATAGACATCGCGTTGGCCTTTGAGAATCTCTTCGCCTGAAGACTGCGCGATTTCGACTGCTGGCGGATCCTCCATCCGGCCAATAGCGGTTACGCCGAAGGAAACAAAAGTCGGCGCAAAGTCTTCAGAACTGACGCCAAACTCCTGCTTGTGAACAGCATGGAAATCGTTCTCGATATCAGGTAACTGTTCGACCGTTAGCACGCCTTGCGGCAAGGGTGTTTCCACCTCATAGGACTGCCCGACATAACGCATCTGGGCCGTTCTGATGAGTTCGATATCACTCTTGTTCTGGAAACCCTGATCCAGCAAGGCTTGTGTGGCTTTCTCTTCCAAATCCGCAAGGATGGCATTGATTTTGCCCAGGTCCGCTTCCTTGACCGGCGAATAATAGAACTGCTCAATATCCTGACGCAGATCCATTGCTGTTGCCCCAAATGCTGAAGCGACACCTGCATGAGGCGGAACGATGACCTTTGGAATATTCATCGACTTGGCCACAATACAGGCATGCAACGCACCTGCGCCACCGAAGCTCGCATAGACGAAATCACGCGGATCACGACCACGGGCAACGAGAACTTTTTTGACGGCTTGAGCCATGTATTCGCAACCGATACGGATCATGCCTTCGGCGGTCGCAAGCGTGGACAGTCCGATCTTCTCCGCAAGTGCGGAAATAGCCCTTTCAGCGGCCACTGCGTCCAGATCAAACTTGCCATTCAGCGTCGGATCGAGACGACCAAGGATCAAATTGGCGTCGGTGATTGTCGGCTGCGTACCGCCCCTGCCATAGCATACCGGCCCCGGCTCGGAACCGGCACTTTTGGGACCCACACGCAAGGAACCACCCTGATCAACCCAACCGATGGAGCCACCACCCGAACCCACGCTGTGGATGTCAAGCATGGGAACGACGATCGGCACTTCCCACTCAAGTTCGTGATCGCGCGTAATCAGGCCTTTGCCATTCTCGACGATGGAAACATCGAAGCTCGTACCGCCGACGTCGGTATGCAAGATGCGCTCAAAGCCGCTCTGCTTGGTAAGATACCCGGCATAGGCCACACCGCCAGCCGGACCGGATTCCAGCATGTCTTCCGGGTGCTGGCGTGCCGCACCAGCCGACATGACACCGCCGCTGCTCTTCAGGATCAGGAGTTTTCCACCAAAGCCGTGCTGACCAAGGCGGTTCTCCAGATCGTCCATATATTTGACCATGACCGGCATGCACGCCGCACGAACGGCAGTCGTTACAAAGCGACCATGTTCGCGGAAAATCGGACGCGTTTCCGCAGAGAGAACAACATGAATTTCCGGGCAATATTCAAGCAGAATATCGCGCATTTGTTCTTCATGCTGCGCACCGACATAGGAGTTGATAAAGCCGATACCAACCGACTGGATGCCCGCCTCTTTAATTCTGGAAGCGACCTCACGTGCCGCGCCGACATCCATCGGACGCTCGGATTCACCGCGAACATTCACGCGCTCCGGGATCGTGTACCGGTATCGCCGCTTAATAACCGGCTTGGGCTTTGTCTGATAGGGATCGTATAGGTACTGACGATGCTGGCGTCCTATTTCGATCGTGTCACGAAAGCCGTCCGTCGTGATGAACGCAGCATCGGGATAGCTGCGCTCGATCAGCGCATTGGTCGCAGTCGTCGTACCGTGCATCAGATATGAAATATCCGAAATATCGATCCCGGCTTTTTCAATGGATTCAAGGACTGCGATGGAACGATCCTGCTTTGTTGTCAGGACTTTAGCGGTAACCTGATTGCCGGTCTTTTCCTCCCAGGCAAACAAATCCGTAAAAGTACCGCCAACGTCAATTCCAACCCTCCACATGCAAACCTCCCTTGCATATAAGCTATGTAGATGGGCTATAATTTCGTGAATAGCGATCAACCGTCAATCACATGATAGTTTGATTATGCATCTCCAATTCATATGATCGTATAAATTTAAGCAATCCCCATCCGAAGCAGGCGCCGTAGAGGAATATAGTCAAATCAGACGCTTCAATTGCAAAAAAGGGCGGCAATGATTGCCGCCCTTTCTCGTTCTGATCAGCTGCGCTGTGAATCGAGCTGCTCGTTGTTTTTTTCGACGTCCTGAGCCTTCATGTAGCTCTCGATCAGAAGCTGGTAGGGAGGGAAAATCTTCGTGTAGACATTCGCCCATTCCTGCGCATCGTCGCGATGCCATGTCTTCTGGAGTTCCGACGCCACCGCGGCCGTGTCCATCGGCACGACTCCGGCCTGAACAATGCGTGCCAAGGTGATTTCCTGCGCCATCTTGGAATAGGTGCCGGACGCGTCGACGACAGCGAATACTTTATATCCGTCCTGAACCGCGCTGATGGCCGGGAACGCCATGCAAACGCTGGTAATTGTACCTGCGATAATAAGCGTTTTGCGACCGGTCGCCTTAACTGCCTTGACGAACTCGGAATTGTCCCAAGCGTTGATCTCGCCTCGCCTTGCCACATATTGAGCATGGGGCGCGTTCTCATGAATCTCGGGAATCAGCGGGCCATTGGGCCCCTGCGGCACAGATGCCGTCGTGATGACCGGCATCTTCGTCAGCGTCGCCATGCGGGCAAGCGCTGCTGCATGATTACGCAGGACCGGCATTGGCATGTCTGCAACAGTCTGAAACAGACCGCTTTGATGATCGATCAGAAGCATGACTGCATCGTTCGGATCGATTACCGGACGCTCACCATGGAAGTTTGCTGGGCTGCTCATTTTAGTCCTCCTTTTCACTCGTTTGCTGTGTGAACAGCGTTGAATTCATCGTCTGAGAGCAAGATAGGAATGAAACAAACTGGCCTGTAGATCGGATTTCGGGTTAATCTGTCCTGAAAACAGGACAATGAAAGAGCAGCCGTGACCGATCTCAATGATCTGCGCCTATTCGTGAAAGTCGTGGAACTTGGCGGCTTTTCAGCCGCAGCCAGACAGCTTGGCCTACCGCGTTCTCGTCTGAGCCGCCGGATCGGCCTGCTGGAAGAAGATCTTCGCGTTCGTCTCATCCAACGCACCACCCGACAGTTCGCAGTGACCGAACTCGGTCAGGAGTTTTATCGCCATTGCCTTGCCATGATGGTCGAGGCCGATGCGGCTCTCGACGTCATTGCCCGCATGCAAGTGGAACCGAAAGGCACGGTGCGTGTGAGTTGCCCAGCCTCTGTGATCTATTTTCAGGTCGGAGAAATGATTGCGCGTTTTATGGCGAAATATCCCAAAGTGAAAGTGGAACTGGAAAGCACTAATCGACGGGTGGATGTCATCCGCGAGGGCTTCGATCTTGCCATTCGGGTGCGGTTTCCTCCGCTCGACGATAGCGATCTCATCATCCGCAAACTAGCGGACAGCCGCCAACGACTGGTGGCAAGTCCGAAATTTTTCCCGGACGGTCACCGACCAGCGCCAGCCGACCTTGCCAATATGCCCGGTCTTGCCTGGGGATCGTCCAAAAACAACTTCGAATGGAACCTACAAGGCCCGAACGGCGCAACGGCTGAAATCCCTTACAAGCCCTCGCTGATCACCGATGACATGGTGGCATTACGACTGGCCGCCCTTCAAGGTATTGGCGTTTGCCAGTTTCCCACGATGGTGATTGAAGAGGATGTGAAAGCCGGACAACTCGTCGACGTCCTGCCCGGTTGGGCGCCGCGTACCGGCATAATCCACGCCGCATTTCCGTCACGCCGGGGTCTTCTCCCCTCCGTTCGCGCGCTCCTCGACTTTCTTGCTGATGAGTATACAGCGCTTTCCGACAAAGAAAAAAGTCGAGATTGATCGCCGTTATCTGGACAATTATCCATCTTATGCGCGTCAGAACGAGCGTACTTTACTGTAACAAGCTTTTTCCACCTAAAGAATCATGAGCTAATCTCCGACGAGTGGGACGGAGAGGTGCGAATGTTCAACCTGTCATCTGTAATGCCACACAAGTCTGTCAGTCGGCTGCTGGTCAGTCTGCTTTCTTCTGCGACTTTCTTGTGCACGCTGTCGTTTTCACCGCGTCTAGCTATGGCTCAGCAGGTTTTGGCCGACGGTGTCACCGTCACCGCCTCGGGCACCATTGATACAGGAACGACGGGCGGAACCGATGGCATTGCGCTGCTGTCGCGCAACGGCGGCAATATTCAGAGCTTTTCACCCCTCACGATTACAACTGGCGGCGGCAATGCCATCGGCGCACAGGCCCTGCGGAGTTCTCAAATAAATCTCTACAACGGCACAACAATCCATACGACGGGCAGCGGTGCCGATGGAATCGTCTCCTCTGGCGGTAGCCTTGTCACCGCCGACGGGACTGATATCCAGATCGACAATGTGGGTTACGGCATTATCGCTGGAACTACAGGCCGCATCGAGATGCGTAACAGTACCATCAACGCATTGATCGCGACGGGTGTCGCAGCCTTTTCCGACAGTCAGATTACACTTATCGACAGTATGGTCGAAACAGGAAGCGGCCTCGCGCTTTGGATCGATGCTCCGGGCTCCAGCATAACTGGCACAGGACTGACAGTAATTTCTGGCGCCGAGCGCGGCGCTGTCGTCTTGCAAGGCACTCTTTCACTGACCAACTCGTCTATCGAGAGCAGTGCGACTGGCATTCAAACCGGCACTGCCGCAACCGTCACCTTGACTGACACATCTGTCAGCACGACAGGAGCATCTGCTTCTGGCATCTATCTGAGTGGCAATAGCAATCTGACGATGACCGGCGGTTCGATTTCGACAGTAGGAACCAGCGCGCGCGCGCTTTATGGCGCAGCAGGCAATAACACGGCGCAGATTTCAGGCGCTGAAATAACTGCAGCCAATGCGACAGCTATTCGCGTCTTTGGCGGTACGGCATTTCTCGACCTCGATCTGACCTCGTCATCCGTCACCGGCAATTCCAATGTTCTCGAGGTAGCCAGTGAAGCGCGTCTCGATTTAACGGCATCCGACTCTCAGCTGACAGGAGCAGCCCAGACAGAAGCCGGCAGCACATCAAACCTGTCCTTGTCCGATAATTCAAAATGGAACGTCACTGGCAACTCGAACATCACCGAACTTACCAACACTGATAGTCTCATTCAGTTCAGCGCGCCCGACGGCAGCACTTACAAGACATTGACTGTCGGCAACTATACCGGCAATGCGGGCCAGATTGGCCTCAATACCTATCTTGATACGGATGGTTCCCCGTCCGACCGCCTGATCATCGACGGCGGCACTGCATCCGGTTCGAGCCGGTTGCTGATCGCCAATGCGGGCGGACAAGGGGCGCTCACCACGGGAAACGGCATTCTCGTTGTCGATACGGTCAACGACGGAACGACCAGCGCCGGAGCGTTCCACCTCGTCGCACCGGTCGTGGCAGGCCCTTACGAATATTCGCTTTATCGAAGCAGCGTTGACGCTTCTGGCGAAGAGAACTGGTATCTCCGGTCGGAAATCACGCCGGTGCCACCCACCCCTCCGATTCCTCCGGCCCCACCAAGTCCACCGGTGCCGCCAATCCCGGACCCGACGCCTGATTATCGTCCTGAAGTGTCTCTTTATGCCGCGATCCCCTCGATCGGAGCGATTTATGGCAGGCAGTTGATAGGTTCCTATCATGAGCGCGTCGGCGAAGAGGAACAACTTAAAGGCCGCACGGATATTGGCGCTGACCCGAAATTCAACGGCTACTGGGTTCGGGGACTGGGTCATTCGGGGCACCGTAACGGCGACACCAATGGCATTTACGATGGCGCGCCCGAATACGACTACCGGTTTGGCGCAATACAGGCCGGGCTCGATTTCTATCGTCACGAAGCCGACGGCGTTACCGATCATGCCGGCATGTATATCGCTTATGGTCACGGACGCATGGATGTGACCCAGAACCGGCTGATCGAAACGCGCGATGCAGGGCGCAATGATTTCGATGCATACTCCATCGGTGGCTACTGGACGCGTCTTGGAGACAATGGCTGGTATCTCGATGGCGTCCTGCAAGGCACCTGGTACAACATGACAACCAGTTCAAACCGGGCCACGGAATTTGGCTTCCCTGATCAGGATGTCAAAGGGTTCGGTTTTGCGGCCTCGCTTGAGGGCGGCTATCCCTTTGATCTCGGCAACCAGTGGCAAATCGAACCGCAGGCGCAACTCATCTGGCAAACCATCAACTTCGATGACTTCAATGATGGCGCCGCCGACATTCGGTACGACGATTTGAATTCTCTGGCGGGACGTATCGGTGCCCGCATATCCCGCACATGGGCCGTTGAGGAAGCAACCACAACCGAGCCAGCGCGTCTGGCGACAGTTTGGGGTCGTGTCAATCTCTGGCACGAATTCACGGCGAAGGCTCAGGTCGACATTTCGTCCGCAACCGGGTTTGTTCCGTTCAAGTCCGATCTCGAAGAGACATGGATCGAAATCGGAGGCGGCGCCACAAGGCAAATTACCAAGAATATGTCGCTCTACGGCAATGTCAGTTACAGCACCACGTTTGATGCCGATAATTACGCATGGAACGGAAAGCTCGGCATGCGCGTGAACTGGTAAGCCGTTTCAAGCGGGAATAGCTGACCTGTTCAGCTATCCACCATTTCTGATGGTGCGGGCGCACCAAGCTGTGCACCCTTCCATATTGCCGAAGCGCCAGGATCGGAAAACAGCAAGCGCAAATGGCCGATAATCTGACCAGCGCGCGGGTCTGCCACCCGATAAACAACAGCGCGCGCTTCGCGTCTGCCTTCAATGATCCCTGCTTCGCGCAACGCGCCAAGCTGCTGTGACAAGGTTGGCTGGTGAACATCCAGCATTTCTTCCAAATCGCTCACCGTGCGTTCGCCTTCCAGCAAGACGCACAGGATCGAAAGCCGCACCGGATTGGATATGGCTTTCAGGAAATCGGACGCAGCGCCAATCGCGCGACATTTTACCTTGGGCACATGCCCCTTAGACGTGACTTCCTCGTTCATTATCGACGCGTCCTGTTGTCCAATCTCAAAAACCGGGCAAACACGGAATGGTTTTCCAAGTTTTGCCGAAGGTTTAATCAAGCCTTCCTTCGGTGCCTGCCTGAATCCCATTATATAAATTTATATAACGAATTTGCAACCGGATCGCGTATTCATGGCATTCAAGATCGGCTTTCATCCTAACAACCTGCATCTAACGCTTGCATCCCGCTGGCCGGGTGCCTTTGCCGATCTACAGCCGGAATTCGTACTTTATCCTGAGGGTCGTGATACCGCCAGGAAGCTCGTTGCAGGCGATATCGACATCGGCGGCACAGGATCGACACCGCCTATTCTCGCAGCCGAATCCGGCCTCCCGGTGACCTATGCAGCAGCATCTGCTCCGCGGCCCGCCAATGGCGCGATACTGGTTGCCAAGGATACCGACATCCAGACCGTCGCCGACCTAAAAGGGCGTGATGTTGCACTCGTCGACGGCTCGTTTCACACCTACTTTCTGGCAAAAAGTCTGGAACAGGTGGGCCTTAGCCTCGATGACGTGCAGCGTCATGATCTTCTGGCAACCCCCTCGCGGGATCTTCTGCGCGCGGGCAAGGTAGCAGCGTGGATCGCCATGGCCCCACATCTCGAACAGGCGCTGGCCAGTGGCGAATTTCACGTCCTGCTGCATTGCGGCACCACCATTCCCAACCGCTCGGTCTTCTGGACCATTGGGCAGCGCAATCTGCCGGACGACGTTATCGATGCCTTTGCCGCAGAACTCGCGCGGATCGGACAGGAAATAATTGCGCATCCGGAAGAGGCCGCAGCCCTTCTTGCGAAGGACGCCGACGACAACGAGCGCCGCGCCTGGACACGGGTGATCCTGGAGCGCAACTGGCACATCGTGCCCGCTGACAACATTCTTTTGCGCGAGCAGCAGGCGGAAGCGGACATACTGCTCCGCCACGCAGCGATCAGTCGCAAAGTCGAAATTATTGCAGAGCATAACAAGGCAGAAAGAGCATGAACGTCCTTTGGTACATGTGCGCCCCAGACGGCGCTTATCCCTGGAAGCCCGAGGGATCGCGCGTCGTCGATTACGGCTATTACAAGCAGCTTGCCCAGGCCTATGACCATCTGGGCTATACGGGCGCGCTTTTTGCCACCGGCGCTCATGACGTCTGGCCACTCGCCGGTGCGCTATTGCCCTATACGGAACGCATGAAGTTTCTGCTGGCCTTCCATCCGGGTCTTGTAGCACCAACGCTGCTTGCCAAAATGGCGGCGACATTTCAGGAGTTCTCCAACGGCAGGCTGATGCTGAATGTTGTCTCGGGCGACGCCAAGATGCTTGGCGCTTACGGCATGATGCTGCCGCATGACGAACGTTATCTGATGGCCGATGAATATCTGACCCTGTGGCATCGTCTCATGGCGGGCGAAAGCGTCACCCATAAGGGCAAATACTTCCAGACCGAAGGCGCAAAACTTGCCCTTCCGGCCGGTTCGTCGATCGCCCCACCGCCGCTCTGGTTTGGCGGTTCGTCTGACAGTGCCATCGAAGTCGCGGCAAAACACGTCGACACTTATCTTTCCTGGGGCGAAACACCCGAACAGATGGGTGAGAAGGTCAAGCAGGTCAAAGCACGTGCCGCAGCCCATGGGCGCGAACTGAAATACGGTATCCGCCTTTATGTGATTGTGCGCTCGACCGACGCGAAAGCCTGGGAAGCTGCCGCCGATCTTTACGACCAGATGGATGAGGCGGCTATGGCTGGCAACAAGCGCTTCGTCTCCAACACGGACTCCGTTGGCCAACAGCGCATGACTGCAATGCACGGCGGCGTTAAACCGGACAATCTGCGCGACCTTGAAATCTCGCCCAATCTCTGGGCTGGCATTGGTCTCGTGCGCCCCGGCCCGGGCACGGCAATCGTCGGCTCACCGGACACGGTCATTCGCACACTCGAAGCCTATCAGGCCGTTGGTGTCGACACGTTCATCCTCTCCGGCATGCCTCTGCTCGAGGAAGCATATCGCTTCGGCGAGATGGTTTTGCCGCGTCTGCCCGTTGAACGCCCCGTCGCCGAGCGCAAGCAGTTTACATGGTCAACCCTGTTTGACCGGGACCTGACTGGAAAGGCCGCCAATGGCTGATACAAGCGCTTTGGAGAAAGCGGCTGGTGTCGGTTCTCCTCCAGCCAGCAGCGCCAAAACAGGCCTGCGCTTCCCCCAATGGATGCTGAGGCTCGTATCGCCTATCGCCATCCTTATTTTGTGGCAATTGGCGAGCGTCACCGGGCTTCTGTCGGCCCGCACACTGGCGTCACCTGTCGACATTGCAGCGACTGGCTTGCGACTGCTGGCATCAGGAGAATTGGCGACCGGTCTCGCGGTGTCGTTCCTGCGTGTCATTGCTGGCTTCTCCATAGCACTCGTCATAGGTGTTGCTCTGGCGCTTTTCGCCGGGCTTTCCCGGCTTGGTGAAACGATCATCGACCCGCCCGTGCAGATGCTAAAGGCAATGCCGTTTCTGGGCCTCTTGCCACTCTTCATCCTTTGGTACGGCATTGGTGAAGCGCCCAAGATCGGCATGGTTGCCTTTGGCTCCGTTTTCCCGATCTATCTGACGCTTCATGGCGGCATTCGCAGCGTTGACCGCAAGCTGATCGAGGCTGGGCGTACCCTCAATCTCGGCACGCTGGAAATCATTCGACATGTCGTGATCCCCGGCGCCCTGCCCTCCCTGCTTGTCGGCGTGCGCTATGGACTGAGCATCGCGTGGCTTAGCCTCGTGGTGGCGGAACAAATCAATGCGTCCAGTGGCATTGGTTACATCATCACCTATGCGCGTGACTTTCTGCAAACCGACGTCATCGTGGTGTGCCTTCTGGTCTATGCGCTCATGGGATTGCTGACGGATGGGCTGGTGCGTGCTATCGAAGCCTATGCCCTGCGCTGGCGTCCGGCGGTGGTATCATGAGCGACATCGTTAAAATTCGTGGCCTGTCGCGGTCGTTCGGCGGCCCGACGGTTCTCGACAATATCGATCTGAGCATAGCACCGGGAGAATTCGTGGCTCTGCTTGGCAGGAGCGGCTCTGGAAAATCCACGCTGCTGCGTGTGCTTGCGGGGCTCGACGAAGCGCCGGCTAATGCATTGGAAATTCCGCAACGCCGTGCCGTCGTCTTTCAGGAACCGCGGCTGATGCCGTGGAAGAGCGTGATCGACAATGTTGCGCTTGGCGTAGCGAACGCCCGCAGCAACGGCAAAGCACTTCAAGCGATTGCCGATGTTGGCCTGTCTCATCGGGTCGATGCCTGGCCTTTGACACTGTCTGGCGGTGAAGCACAGCGGGCTGCCTTGGCACGGGCGCTGGTTCGCGAGCCGGAACTGCTTTTGCTCGACGAACCATTTGCAGCGCTCGATGCGTTGACGCGTCTTCGCATGCACGATCTGGTCTTCAATCTCTGGCGCAAACACAGACCTGCGACCCTGCTGGTGACGCATGATGTCTGGGAGGCAGTGGCTCTCGCCGACCGGATTCTCGTTCTCGATCAGGGGCGATTCATTCGCGATCTGCGTGTCGATATCGATCATCCAAGGCAGAGAACAGACAAACGCGCTGCCGCCATCGAAACCGAATTGCTGGAAGCGCTTGGCGTCCGGCATCCCGTCCTGCACCCTTGAAAAGCGGAGATAATCAATGAAAAGACTTCAAATTCTGGCCGCCCTTACCGGTGTGGCAATGACGCTTGCGAGCACAACCGCTTTCGCCGCCGATCAGGTTGTCCGTATCGGATGGCTTCGCGGCCCCAATGATATTACCCTGGCAAAATCGCGTGGCACACTGGAAAAAGCGCTCGCGGAAAAAGGCATCAAGGTGGAATGGGCTGGCCCATTTCCCGCTGCGGCTCCCGCTTTTGAAGCACTGAACGCGGGCAGCATCGATATCACGGCTGGCAGCTCCACATCGGCCATTGCGGCACTGGCTGCAAATATTCCACTGACGATCTTCGGCTATCAGAAAATGTCGCCCGGCTCTGAAGGGATCGTCGCCAAAAAGGATGCAGGCATCACGTCGATCAAGGATCTGGCCGGTAAGAAGGTTGCGGTCAACCGAGGCGGTACAGGCGAGTATCTGCTGATGCAGGGGTTGGAGAAAAACGGCGTCGATCCGAAAAGCGTCGAGCGCGTCTATCTTAGCCCAAGCGACAGTGGTCCAAGCTTTGTGCAGGGACATGTCGATGCCTGGGCAACATGGGACCCCTTCGTGGCAATCGCTGAGAAGTCCTATGGTGGTCAGGTGATCGCGGATGGCGCGGCCATCGGCTCGGACAATGCCGTCGTTCTCGTTTCAAGTCGCGCATTTGCCGACAAGAATACCGACGAGCTTCAGGCCATTTTCGACGTCCTGAAAAAGGACAATGCCTGGGCCGTGGCAAACAAGACAGACGCAGGCACCATCTGGGCAAAGGAAATGAACATCCCAGCCGAACTCGGCAAAGTGATCGGTGAGAACAATGCCGTTCCGACCACAGCGGTTACGACGGCAGACGTTGAACAGATCGGAAAAATTGCCGACTGGTACACCAAAAGCGGCATCATTCCGCAAAAGCCGGATATCAAGGCAGCCGTTGTCGAACTGAAATAACCTGCACGTTCTCACCTGCACCAATTTCTCTCGAATTGGTGCAGGTGATGCTTTGGTTTTGCCAAATGGTGCGCTTGACGGTAGAAGCTTGGCAAAGCCAGCCGGAGCATACCTTGAAAACCATCGCAGTTGATTTTGAAACGGCCAATGAACAGCGTGGAAGCGCTTGTTCCGTAGGATTGGCATGGATTGAAGATGGTCGCGTCGTGCGTGTTGAAGAGCGCCTTATCCGACCGAAGGACATGCGCTTTTCCTCTTTCAACATTGCGATCCACGGCATTCGTCCCGAACATGTGGAAGATGCCGGAGAGTTTCCCGAAGTCATGGACGAATTCGCGGAAGATTTTGCGGGCGCCACAATGATCGCTCACAATGCCGCCTTCGATTTCAGCGTCTGGCGCGCCTGTCTTGATCAGTATCGGCAGAACTATCCAGAATTTCAGTATCTATGTTCGGTCAAGATGGCGCAAAAGGTCTGGCCCGATCTCGGGTCGCACAAATTGAATGTTCTGGCGTCTCATCTGGGCCTTACCTTCAAGCATCACAATGCGGCTGAAGACGCAGCCATCTGCGCCGAAACCACGATCTCGATTGCGCGTTCGCTGGGTGCACAGGTCTTGAGCGAAGTTCCGGCGATGATCGGCATGAAACCAGGGCGCCTGTTTGCCGGTGGCTACGAACCGTGCACCTGCCGCAAGCGCTGAGGTCGCCTATCTGAACAATTGTGTCAGATGGTCATTCAGGAAATAACCCTGTGGGTCCAGCTTACGGCGCAGGGCGCGAAATTCATCGGCTTTTGGATAAATCGACGTCACATCCGCGCCAGTCAGAAAGTGAAGCTTGCCCCAATGCGGACGGGAACCGAAATCCCGCAGAATTTTATCCACGTCTCTGAGATAGGGCCAATAGTCCGTTCCAGGCTCACCAGAGACCGACACAGTCACGCTGTCCTGTTCAAAGAAGGGACTCATCCACGCATCATCACCAGCCGTAAAGCGATACTCGATGGGGTAGATGCACTCTGGATATTTCTCCAGCATCAGTTTTCGGACTTCCTTGACCGCCTCTTTGCCATGAGCAACAGGCACCGCATATTCAAGCTCGTGGAAGTTTGGCACATACTCGATCGGATAAATCTCCGAACTGTATGCGACCTTTTCAAACCCGCGGCTCATTGGCGGCTGGTCGGTGATGTCCATAATCTTCATTTCACAGACATCGGTTGTCTTTCCCGAGCGTGAGGTTGAAGCCGTGTCCGGAAGACAATAGCAATGACGGCTTTTTTCCGTCGGGCACCAGAAGAAGCTGAAGTGCCTATGTTTGGAGGCAAGTTCGTCGTGCATGTCCATGCATGCATCGAAATCCTCCCGCCAGAGCCTTTCATAGAGGTTATATGAATCCATCAGTTGCAAGGTAATCTCGGAAATCACACCGAGTGTACCAATTGAAACGCGGCTCGCACGCAAGAGATCCGGCGTGGTTTCGTCGACGGTCAAAATGGCACCGTTGGGCTGGACGATGTTCATGCCGACAATCGATGATGCCAGATTGGACAGTTTTGCGCCCGTGCCATGCGTGCCGGTTGTTAGCGCGCCAGCCAAGGCCTGACTGTCAATATCGCCCTGATTGACCATCGATAGACCATTGTTCTTGAGATATCGCCCAAGCTCGTTAATGGTCGTACCTGCCGCCGCAGTCACCCGCTTGCGATTATGGTCCACATTTTTCACCCCTTTCATGCCTGAAAGCGTGAGCATAAGCCCGCTGGTAGCCACAACGGGCGTGAAGGAGTGACCGGACCCCGCACATCGGACATTCAATCCTTGAGACGTTGCAGAATTGACCATATCGCAAAGTTCGGCTTCACTTGCAGGAGCGCCCATGGCGGAAGTTACACAGGACTGATTGCCGACCCAATTGCGCCAGTGGCCACCTGCACTCATATTGCTCTGCTTTGACATTCTCGTTCCCATCTTTTTGCTTATTGCTGTTGTGGGCGTTCGGCGTCGCCAGAAGCGACACGGCTTTGTCAGATGGCAGTGTAGCCATTATCCGCGAAGATATGCGCTCCGTTGATGAAGCTTGCCTCATCGCTTGCAAGAAAGAGCGCTGCTGAAGCGACTTCGGATGGCAGGCACAGCCGTCCTTGCGCAGTCTTGATTGCGTCTTCCGAAACATCGACGCCGAAGCTTTGCAGCACCGCCAATTCCTTGCGACCGTGCGCCGTGGCAATGAAGCCGGGGCAGATCGCATTGCTCCGAATATTCCTGTCGCGAAACTCCACCGCAAGGGCGCGTGCGAACATGTGGCAGGCCCCTTTGGTCGTGCAATAAAGCACTTCCATGGGCGTTCCGACGACGCCTGAAATCGACGACGTAGAGATAATGCTACCGCCACCCGCATTGATCATCGATGGCAGTACGGCCTTTGAGACGAGGAACATGCTTTTCACATTGATCGCCATAAGGCGGTCCCATTCCTCTTCACTTGTTTCGAGAAACGGACCTGCCGCCAGTGTGCCTGCATGGTTCATCAGAACCGTTATCGGCCCGAAAGCCCCGATAATTTTCTCCACTGCCGATGCGACCTGCGCGGCATCCGAGACATCGGCTGGCGCAAAGACCGCCTCGTGACCGGCTTCGTTGAGCTTTTTTGCAACATCTGCACCTGGGCTAGACGGCAAGTCCACAATACCGACCTTCGCCCCTTCCGCAGCGAAGAGTTCCGAGGCTGCGAGACCGCATCCTCCCGCGCCACCTGTTATAAGCGCCACTTTTCCTGACAAACGACCAGCCACGTTTCCTCCTTCTGGACCAAGTCCAACTATTTTCCCCAATCGGTTCGATACATCCGCCGAACTCTTGCTTTTGTGGCGAAGTCTAGAAATCATACGCAGATGCGTCGATATGCCGAAAGTTATACGGGAGGAGAAACCGTGTTTCCGCTGGATGCCAACGGACTGTCAGAGATAATCCGGTCCATCGGAACGGACGGGCTGGGTCAGACACTCGACCAAACTATCGGTGGCCGGGTGCAATTCGACATGAGCTGCATTTTCCTGTTCAGCTTCAACAACACCCCGCTTTTTCTCCATGACGGCTATTGCAGTTCCGTACCGCGCAAGACACTGGAAACATATTTGCGGGGCGGCTATCTGCTTGATCCGTTTTATGTCGCGTCGATCAATGAACACACATCTGGCGTGTGGCGAATGGGCGAACTCGCGCCCGACAGCTTCTTCACATCGGATTTTGTGATCGCAAAGGATATCCATCCCTGTGTTTCATCCGAAGCCGGCGCGCTGGTGGAGGAAATAGGCATTATCGTGCCATTGCGCCATCGAACCGCGGCTGTTTATTCGCTGATGCGAAACCACGGAAGCAACGCGTTCACGGGTTCTGAACTGGATAATCTAAGACAGATTGAGCCGGTTATTGCTGCTTCTATCTCTACCCATTGCCGCAGCAATGCGAGCTATATCAATTATGAATATGCAAAAGAGGATATTGAGGAAACGTTTCTGGGCGCATTCCAAGGTCAGCTAACGCCCGCGCAGCAATCAATCACAAAGCTGATCCTGCGCGGCCATAGCAATATCTCGATTTCGCGTCATATGAATATCTCGGAAGGCACAGCCAAGATACACCGCCACAATATTTACAAGCGGCTATCCATATCGAGTCAATCAGAGCTTTTCCAACTCTTCATTACCCACCTGACCAAAACGGACAGATAAAGACGGACTGGTTACAAAAATTCGATTCCGCCGAAGCATGGCTTCCCACCGGCCTCAATTTTGAAATGAGTTCCGCCTAGTGCTGTTTAGGAGATAGTCCTTTCAGTTGATACGTGCACCACTGGACGGATCGAATAGATGTACCCGTTCGCGTGCGATATCCAGACCAACCACCTCACCCACCGTCAGCGGCATCTCGCTATCAACGACAGCCGTCAATTTCTCTGAGCCTACCTCAAGCACAACATGCGTTTGAGCCCCGGTTGGTTCAATCAGGCGCACTTTTGCTTGAATACCGCCATCGCGCCGGACTTCCAGATGTTCAGGGCGCAACCCCAGCACAACCTTGCCGGCTTTATCAAGGTTGCTATCGGGCATGTCCAATTTTGCGCCGTTTTCCAACAGGATAGCGATGCCTGCTGAACCTTGCTCCACCGTTGCGTTTAGAAAGTTCATCGAGGGCGAACCAATAAAGCCTGCGACGAAGACATTAGCGGGCTTCGTGTAGAGTTCCATGGGCGTGCCCTGTTGTTCGATCCGCCCTTTGTTCAACACCACGACTCTATCCGCCAATGTCATTGCTTCGATCTGATCGTGCGTGACATAAATCGACGTAATCTTCACCTTCTGGTGCAGCTCCTTGATCTCTGCACGCATCAATACGCGCAATTTTGCATCGAGATTTGAGAGCGGCTCGTCAAACAGAAAGACAGAAGGCTTTCGCACAATGGCGCGCCCCATTGCGACACGCTGGCGCTGGCCTCCGGACAATTGATGCGGCTTGCGGTCTAATAGTGCTGTCAGATCCAGCATCCGCGCCGCTTCACCGACCCGATCCCGAATTTCCGCTTTCGGTCGGCCCGCTAATTGAAGGTTGAACGCTATGTTGTCGAAGACAGACATATGCGGATAAAGCGCATAATTCTGGAAAACCATGGCAACATCGCGCTCGCTGGGATTGGCGCGGTTCACATTCCTGTCGCCAATATGCAGATCACCGGATGTGATTTGTTCGAGACCGGCAATCATGCGCAGCAACGTTGATTTGCCACATCCGGAAGGTCCGACAAGCGCAACGAATTCTGCATCCGCAATCGAAAGATCGATGCTGGGAATGACTTCCACATTGCCATAGGTCTTGTGAATTGAACGAAGTTCGACCGAGGCCATCAACTCACCCTTTCTGCCGATTAGCCGGTGATGAGTGTCGGCCCGCGACAAGAACTGCAAGATCGGGGCGATCCGTCGTCAGCTGACCGATTGGCTTGCTCAACCAATGTTCAAGCTCGGTTTCTGTGTTTGGCACCCAACATCCAAGCCTTGGCGTCCCAACCTCAGCCACACATTGGTCCAATACAATCTCCAGCAAGCTTTTCTCGAAAGCCAATACCGTTGCAACATCGTTGCCGCGCTTGAGCACTTTTTCAAATCCACCGAAAAACTCCGCCGAGCGCCGGTCGATCGACATCAGCAACTGCTGGTCTGGAAATTTCATACGGACATCTTCCAGCACTTCCGGCACGAAGCAGGTGAGGAAGACACGATCCAGCATATTGCGCTCTTGAGCAAGCGTGATGATCTTTTCGGGCATACCGGGATATGGTCTCCCCCGCTCATCAATCTTGATCTCGAGTTCAAGCTCCAGCCTGGTGGGAGCGAAGATATCCAGAACATCCGCTAGAGTGGGTATGGTTTGACCGCGGCTATCGTTCAAGAGGACTTTTCCAAGCGCCTCTGCGCTTTGCGCCTGAACTGGTCCTCTGCCATTGGTGGTGCGATCGAGCAATGGGTCATGGATCACAACCGGCACACCATCGGAACTCAAATGGACGTCGAGTTCCACTGCATCGACATCCAAAGCGAGCAGGTTTTGAAAGCCCGCGATACTATTTTCGGCCCACAGATTGCGCCCACCGCGATGGCCAATGATCTTCACCATTTTCATATTCTCCAATTGTTCATTATTTGCCGCTGTCGACGAGACCCTTCACGAACCATCGCTGCATGATGAGGATCACCAGCACGGGCGGAAGCATGGTCCAAAGCGAGGCGTTCATGAGAAGGTGCCATGTCGGAAGACCATCCGACTGCGGCATGACCTGTTTCAAACCCACAACGGCGGTTGCCATATTGGGGTCTGTCGTCATCAACAAGGGCCACAGATACTGGTTCCAGCCCATCAGGAAGAGAATGATCGACAATGCCACGATGTTCGACCGGGACAGTGGAAGCAGAATGCGGAAGAAGAATTGCATCGGCTTGGCGCCGTCAATCCGCGCTGCTTCACACAGATCGTCAGGAATTGTCAGAAAGAACTGCCTGAACAAGAATGTCGCCGTTGCGGAAGCGATGATCGGCAGGATAAGCCCGGGATAGGTGTTCACCATATTCCAGTTCAGCTCGACCGAAATGCCGAGCCAGGCAAAGATGATGTTCAGCGGCAGCGCCATATTGGCTGCTGATTCATAGGTTGGGACAATACGCACCTCAATCGGCAGCATCATTGATATGAAGATCAGCCAGAAGGCGGTCATTCGGAACGGAAAGCGGAAATAAGTGACTGCAAAGGCGGCAAGCACCGACAGAGCCAATTTTCCGACGGTAATTCCGAGCGCCACGATAAACGTGTTCAACAAAAGCTGCCCGAAATTGATCGTTGTCAGAACTTCCAGCGAATTGACCAAAAACTGATCGCCCGGCAGCCAACTCATCGGGACTTTCAACACGTCCTGCTGGCTCAGCGAACCCGTGACCACCACGAAATAAAGTGGCAGGCAAACCAACACGATCCCGATTATGAGAACCGCATGGCAAACCACGTCCAATATCGGTGTGCGTTCATTCATGATTTACACCGCATAATTGACGCGCCGTTCGACCAGGCGAAACTGCGCGAATGTGAGGGCGAGAGCGAGTATCATCAAAATGACCGACTGCGCAGCAGACGAGCCCATGTCCAGATTGACGAAGCCATCCTGATAGACCTTATAGACGAGGATCGACGTCGCCCCTGCCGGTCCGCCTCGTGTGGTGGCATCGATAATCGCAAATGTGTCAAACAGACCGTAGACGAAGTTGATGACAATCAGGAAGAACAGCGTCGGCGCGATCATTGGCAGGGAAATGCGCTGGAACCGCCGAATGGGGCCCGCGCCATCGATAGCGGCAGATTCCAGGATCGAACGCGGTACGGCCAACAGGGCGGCGACGAGAAAAATGTAGTTGTAACAGATGTGCTTCCAGGATGCCGCAAGGATGATAAGGATCATCGCATCGGTGGTGTTCTTCGTCGGGTCCCAACCGATACCCAGCATGTGCAGTATTTGCGCGATGGGTCCGACACGGGTGTTGAACAGAAATGCCAGCATTATGCCCGCAACTGCGGGAGCGATAGCATAGGGCAGCAACAAGATCGTGCGATAGGCGCCACGCGCACGAATGACATGGTTTGTCGCGAAAGCAAACAGCAACGCAACCGAAAGCGTGATTGCATTCTGCGCCAGCGTGAACCAGAGCGTCATTTTGGCCGACATCCAGTAGGACGGGCTGGCGAGCAATGCCGCAAAGTTCGAGAAACCAACCCATTGCACCGAACCGCCAAACGGATCATTGAGCTGAAACGCCTGGATGAGCGCCCTGAATGACGGAATGAAGAAGAAGAACAGCAGGACGAGCATTTGTGGCGCCAGCAATAGGACTGGCGTTTTCCATTCTCGAAAATGCGCCCGCTTCAGGCCGCTTTCCTGCCGCTCCCCCAAAGGGGAGCGCAGACGGAAAGCACCTCCACCTTGTGCTTTCATTGCCTTATTTTCCTGCGCTTAGCTTTTCAAAGCGGCGAAGCACTTCGTTGCCGCGCGCGACAGCGGAATCCAACGCTTCCTGTGCCGGCTTTTGCCCCAGTGAGGCTGCCATCACTTCTTCCATAATGAAGATATTGGCCTGATTGGAGTTACCGAAGCGGAAGCCCAGCGAATTATCGGAGTTCGGCTTGCGCATAAGCTGTTCAATCGCAATGGCGCGGGTTGGATGCTGCTCGAAATAGCCTTCGCTTTTCAATGCTTCATAGGCCGTCGTCGTAACGGGAACATAGCCGGTGTTTTTGCTCCACCACACCTGAGTTTCCGGCTTTGCAAGAAAGTCGAAGAAAGCGGCAGCGCCTTTATATTCATCGTCGGAATGACCCTTCATTGCCCATAAAGCACCGCCACCGATGACACTATTATGTGCTGTACGATCCTTTTCATGGGGGAGGAAAGTCGCATTCCACGGGAATTTTGCTGAAGCCTCCACCGCAGCATGAGACGCTGTCGATGCAATAATCGTCGAACAGGTGCCTGAGGTGAACAACTGAACCGGCTGAATTCCCTGACCCGCGATCTCCATGACCCCGCTCGAAACGAGGTCATGCATGCGCTCCACTTGACGGGTCAGAGACTTGTTGAAAACAAACTCGGTATCGATACCGTCAATGCCGTTGCGCTTTGTGCCATAGGGGTAGTCGTTCACGGCAGCGTAGTTTTCGAGAAAGCTCCACTCATAGTCACCCGGCAAAACCATGGCGCATTTCGAAATGCCCTTGTCATGGATCGCGTGCAACTGTTGTGTCAGCTCATCCCAGTTATCAGCTGGCTTTTCAAAGCCTGCGGCCTTGAAATGATCCTGATTGTACCAAAGGATTGGCGTTGACGAGTTGAATGGCAGAGCCTGCAACTTGCCCTTGTCGCTATAGTAAGCGGCAACCGGCGCAATCACCGTACTCCAGTCGATGGTGTAGCCTTCCTTGGCCATCAGATCGGCGACGGGTATTACTGCCGATGAGTTCAGCATGGTCAAAAATGCGCGTTCATTGGTTTGCACAATGACCGGCGCGCGCTTCGCGCGATAGGCTGCAATCATCGCATTGATGAGCTCTTCATATTTGCCCTTATTGACCGGGACAATCTCATACTCATCCTGAGATTCATTGAACTTCTTCGAAAGTTCATTCACGCGATCATTGAGCACGCCTCCCATCGCATGCCAGAATTCGATCTGCGTTTTTGCCTCAGCCGTTATGCTGGACAGCATCGAACAGCCCAACATCAAGGAAGCCACTAAAAGACGCTTCATCGTATCCTCCCATCTCGATCAAGTGCTTTTATGTTGAGCATACGCTCTGATCAGCGTTTGTCCAGCCCATAATTTGAATCGTCCGAATGTTTACTTATTATGGCATATAACGTGCTTATATTCGGGTCTCCGCGCAAAGGTATATTGCTCTTCCAGACGCACCGTGTTTATCATACGCTCACATATCAATCATTTTCTCATGAGTCGCTCGATGGATATCACCCCAATGAACCCTGCCCCGCTCGCCTTTGATCTGATCATTTTTGACTGTGACGGCGTGTTGGTCGACAGCGAGATCATCAGCTGTGGCGCAGTGGCCGATGTGCTGAGCAGGCACGGCGTACCCACGGACCTCGACTATGCCTTGCGCACTTTCCTGGGACGCCCGGCATCGGCGGTGACGGATGCCTTCACGGAACAAATGAACAAGCCACTCCCCGACACCTTTGTTTCAAGCTGGCGAGAGTACCTTTTTGCGCGCTTTGAACAGGAACTGGTTGCCGTCGATGGAATTCGTTCGGCGATTGAAGCGATACCACTGCCCCGCTGCGTGGCGTCATCTAGCGATGAGGAACGACTTCAGATATCATTGGGACAAACAGGTCTGCTGCCACTTTTCGAAGGCAATATCTTCAGCACAACGATGGTGAAACACGGCAAGCCTGCTCCAGACCTCTTTCTTTATGCGGCCAGACAGATGGGTGTGTCGGCCCCGCGATGCGTCGTTATTGAAGACAGCCCCAGCGGCGTTAAAGCCGCCAAGGCTGCGGGCATGACGGCTGTCGGATTTACCGGTGGGAGCCATTATTCGGTACTGGACAATACTGAAACATTGCGTAATGCCGGTGCAGATCACATTTTAACGCATGCTGCCGACCTGCCTTCCTTACTAAGAGATATTTCCGCCGATGGCCGATAACGACAAACCCAGACTCGACGATGCCGCTAGAGCGGGTTGGCTGTATTATATTGCTGGCAAAACCCAGGACGAGATCGCCCAGATGCTGGGCGTTTCGCGCCCAACGGCACAGCGATTTGTTTCGCAATGCCGATCCGAAGGGCTAATCACGTTTCGGATGAACCATCCTATCGCAAATTGCATGGAACTCGCTGGTGGGCTGTCGGAGAAATTCGACTTGGCTTATTGCGACGTTGTTCCCTCGGAGGGGACTTGGCCGGAAGGCTCAACGACCGTCCCTGAAGCCGCTGCCGTTTTCATAGAGCGGCAGTTGCGGTCCAGAACTGCCATTGTGATGGCACTTGGCACCGGCCGTACTATGCGCGCCACTGTCCAGCGCGTTTCTCCGCTCAATGGCTCCGTCCATCGTCTGGTATCACTGGTGGGACATATTGGCATTGACGGATCGGCAAGCCCGTTCGACGCCTTGATCAAGCTTTCAGAAACGGTCAGCGCACAGCATTACCCTCTCCTCTTGCCGCTCTATCTTTCATCAGTGGAAGAAAGGGATGCCTTGCTGGCGATTGAGCCAGTGCGGCGTGTTCACGAGCTGGCATCAACCGCCGATCTCTGGCTGACAGGCATTAGTGATCTGGCTGCGGATTCTCCACTCGCCAAAGAAGGTTTTCTCAGCCGCGATGAGCTTTTTGAGCTCAATAGGCTCGGTGGCGTTGGCGAAATTTGCGGCTGGGCATTTGATATCGACGGAAAGATCGTCAATGGCGCCACAAATTTGCGGATCACCAGCGTCGCGCCGCAGATCAATGTCAGCAGACAGCGCATTTGCGTGGCGTCTGGCGCGCGCAAAGTGCAACCATTGCTGTCGGCGTTGCGCGGTCAAATCATCAACGGACTTATTACCGACGAAGAGACCGCGATGAAGCTATTGGACTGATTTACCGACCATACGATGGTCGGAACGATCAGTTGAGCCGCAATTCGGTCTCGGGATCAAAGAGATGAACATTCTCGGGATCGAGCATGACGTCGAACTCTTCACCCGGCTGTACTTTGTGACTTGGCGGCAACGCTGCCACGAGCCTTTGCGAACCGACAGTCCCGGTGACGATCAATTCGGGACCGGTGAGTTCTGCAATATCGCATTTCATCCGCAAAACGACACTTTGTTCTTTGCGCTCTCGACCGACTGCTTCTGACCGAACGCCCAGCAGGACTCGTTTGCCATGGTCAACGCGCGGTAGGCTGCCCACCGGAATACTGGTTTCAGTGCCATCGATGGTCAGACGATCCCCAGTGAAGCTGGCTTCCAGCATATTCATCGGCGGAGCACCAACAAATGTCGCCACATAAAGGGTCGCTGGCCGGTTATAGACATTTTCCGGTGTATCCAGTTGCTCGATACGTCCGTTGCGCATCACAGCAATGCGCGTCGCCAATGTCATCGCTTCAATCTGGTCATGCGTGACATAAACCATGGTGGTCTTCATGAGTTGATGTAACCGCTTCAACTCGGCGCGCATCTCCATGCGCAGTTTTGCATCGAGGTTGGACAGGGGTTCATCGAATAGGAACAACTTCGGATGCCGCACCAGTGCGCGCCCTATTGCAACACGCTGGCGTTGCCCGCCAGAAAGCTGTGCAGGCTTTCTATCCAGCAGACTCTCAATTTGGAGAAGGCGCGCCGCGTCCAGAACAGCCTTCTCCCGTTCTGCGGCTGGCACTTTGCGCATTTCGAGACCGAAGCCAATATTGCGTCTTACATTCAGATTTGGGTACAGCGCATAGGACTGAAACACCATCGCCGTGTCCCTGTCCTTGGGATGAACACCAACGATAGAGCGCTCATCGATGCGAATGTCGCCGCTGGTCGGCTCTGCCAGACCTGCAATAATGTTGAGCAATGTGGACTTGCCGGAGCCGGAAGCGCCGAGCAGAACCAGAAACTCACCACTGGCCAGTGACAGATCGATACCCTTGAGGATGTCAGTCGGTCCAAAGCTCTTGCATACATTGTTTATAGTCAGGGTGCTCATACAAGCGCTCCTTCGATGTCCGATGTGTAGGCCCGTGGGTTTGTAGAAATTGCCCGGGACGCGCTGCGTGTGGCGGCGCGCAAACTGGCCTCAACCGTCTGCCCCTTGGCGAAAGACGCCAGGAAAGCCGCATTGAAAACATCGCCCGCACCAATCGTGTCGATAACCGTCAACTGAGGCGCATCCACCGATATGACACTGCCATCACATTCCACGGCAAAAGCACCGTTCGGGCCGCATTTGACGATGAAAAGTGCATCGTTCGGCATAATCTGCGCTAGACTGCGTGCAGCCTCTATAGGGTCAGCCGAATTTCCAAGATTGACCGTCTCAACCTCATTGAACATCGCGAACTTGCCGCGTTTCAACCATGAAAGTGCGCGGCTTCGGTTCCGTTCAGTCCAACCTTCAACGGGCCAGCCAGTATCAAGGGCCACGTCGATGTTGTGATGATCAGCCCAATCAAAAAACTGGTCATAGGCATCGGCCAACCTGTCGGTCAGAAAGCTTCCGCACAGCAGTGCCAGCCCACCAGACAGAGCCTGACCGTCAAGTCCCGCCAAAGCATCTTCAATGGAAAAATGCGGCAGATGGCCGAGCGTCGTGAAGAACGTCCGCTCACCATCTGGATGCGTCAAGCCAACGGACAAAGTGGTCTTGCCTGCAAACACCGCCCAATGCCGGGCATGATCACCAAAATGCTCGGCAAGCCAACGCCCAAACTGGTCTGAGCCGGTATTGGCAGCTATCTGAAACGGCACATCCAGCGCCATAAGCGTCAGTGCCGAATTGCCCGCCGAGCCACCGACGCGCAACTCATCATGGCTGACAATGTTCTCGGTTCCCGGTTGCGGCCAGGCTGCAGTGGGACCGAGGATCATGTCGACATTGACGTTGCCGATAATTGCGATTGGCCTCACTCATTCACTCCGCGTGATCTTGGAAGAGCGGACCGGCGTTCCGGCGTTCTCGACACGCATGTCGGCGAAAGCCATCATAAGCCGCTGTGCCGCGGGCAATATCTCGAATATGGCGGCAAGCCCACTCGCTGCGGGAAAGGAAATTGTCACTGCTCCCGGAACAGGCGGCTCGCCCGAAGCATCGAACACCACCAGTTTCGCACCGGCCGCGACAACAGACTGCGCCATTGCTGTCACCAGCGGTGCGGTCGCATCATCAGCTTTGAACAGGACGACGCCAACCTTGGGCGAGAGCATTTCCATAGGACCGTGGCGCAGTTGACCACCTTCCAGAGAATAGCTCGGCACGCGCGAAAGCTCCGTAAAACCCAGCGCGATCGCCTCCGCTACGCCTTGAAGACTGCGCCCTGACGTCACAATCGTATCGACGTCGGCTATGCAGGCAAGTGCTGCATCAATCGCAACAGTCTGTGGCGATTTCAATACATTCAGCACCGCATCCGGATCGTCGCCCAGCGCCGCGAGTATGGCCAAATGCAGAGCAAAGCTGATCGTCAGGCTGCGGGTTGCGGCAAATGCCAGTTCTCCGCCGCCATTTCCCACCAGACAATCAACCTTCTTGCCGAGAAACGACCCGGCGTCGAGCGTCAGGCCGAATATATCGGCATTGCCCTTCTTCTCGGCGAACCAGCGCACGACCTCAGCGCTTTCGCCAGACTGTGATGTAACCAAAACGGTCTTGCCCTCAATGGGCAGGGCCGCACCAAGTTGTTCCGAAAGCGGTATCGCAATTGCATCAATATTATGGGCGCGATAAAGCGGCTCCACCGCACGGCTGACAGCGTGCGACCCGCCCATGCCCAACAGCAACAGCTTGCCGGTCTTGCGCAAACTCTGGGCGATTTTATCGGCCTGCTCCCGATTGTCCTCGAAGGAAATCAGAGCATCACTGAATTGGCGCGCCATTTCCTTATCGATTGCGACAAGTCCTTCTGGACGCTGCTTTTGCGTGTTCATTATCATCCTTTCACACCGCCACTAGTCAGGCCGGATATAAGCGCGCGCTGCATCAAAAGGCCGACAATCACCGGTGGCAAAGCAGCCAGAACGCCAGCGGTTGCAATCAGGCCGTAATCGGAAACACGCCCGCCAGCGAGATCCGCAATGGCAACGGTCAATGTTCGCGCTCGCTGATCAGAAGTGAACAAAAGCGCATAGAAAAATTCATCCCAGCCGAGCAAAAAGGCAAACAGCGCCGATGTTGCAACAATAGGCAATGCCAGCGGCAGGGTGATGATGCGCAATGTCTGGAAAAGGCTCGCCCCATCAATCATAGCTGCCTGCTCAATCTCCTGTGGGATACCATCGAAACCGGATTTCATCAGCCATGTGGTGAAAGGCGCGAGAATGGTGAGATACACCAGCGCGAGGCCAAACACCGAATTCAGTAGACCAAGTTTTGCGAGGACCATGTAAAGCGGCACGGCGAGCGCCACCGGGGGCAGCATGTAGGTTCCAATAACCAATGTCAGCGACCATCCAATGCGCGACGTTCGCGAAACGGCCCAACCGGCGGGAATTGCAACGAGAATCGCGACCAATGTTGCCATGCCAGCCACTCTCAGACTGTTATACATCGACGCCACAAAGGCTGCACCCGCGCTGTTCGGCACAGTGGACAACAGAGCCTGATAACGTGAAAAGTCGACCGTCGTGGGCCACCATTTGAGCGGACGCACGGACAAATCCGCCATTGGCGAAATGCTCATGACAAAAAGCCAGAACAACGGCGCGAGGATCACGACTGCCAGCACCAGTGCTGCGAAGTAGACGAAGAAAGTAGCGATTGGGCTTCGACGTTCCATTACGTTGCCGCTCCAGCCGTTTTGCGCACCAGAAATCCATAACCCAAAGCCAGAACCGTAACGATCAGCGTCACAATGAGCGCCAACGACGCGCCCGACCCGGCCCGCTGGAAGGAAAAGGCTTCCTGATAAACGAGAATAGACAATGTTCGTGTTGAATTGGCCGGGCCGCCGCGCGTCATAATCCAGATGATATCAAAGACCTTGAATGCCTCAATCGTGCGGAGGACAAGTGCGACCATCAACGGCCCTGCGAGATATGGCAGAATGACAAACCGGAAGCGGTTCAACGGACCCGCGCCATCCACAAGTGATGCGGCCGTTATGTCTCGTGGCACTGCTTGCAGCGCGGCCAATGCAATGAGGGCTACCAGCGGGAAATTCTTCCAGCAGTCGGCAACGATCAGGGCCGTCATTGCGGCTGAAGGTTCACCGAGCCATGACTGGTATTCCGAAATGATGCCAAGCTGGGTCAACAGTGAATTGAGAGCACCATATTCAGGATTATAGATGAGACGCCAAAGCGTTGCATTAACCACCGTTGGTAGCGCCCAAGGTAAAATGAGCAAGGCACGTAGAATGGTGCGCCCATAAAACTGCTGGTTCAACAAAAGTGCAGCCAGAACACCAAGAACCATTTCAGCCGTGACCGAGATGAGGGAGAACCAGGTCGTCGTCCAGAAGGCTCGCTGGAAATTAGAGCTGGACAGCATCTTGACGTAATTGGCGATACCAACAAATTCGCCGCCAGTGCCGACAAGCTTTGCATCTGTGAATGACAGACGGACCGTTTCAAACATTGGCCAGCCGATCACGCAGATCATGACGGCGAGTAACGGGAGCATCAGCAACCACGCTCGCATTGTCATCCAGTTGCCGGACATTGTTTGCACCTCAGCCTGTATAAAAGAAGGGAGTGGATGCACGCGCACCCACTCCCGTCAACATCTTAGAGTCCGCTGTTTTCAGCTGCGGATTTGAGGGCGTCTTCAGGCGAAGACTGTCCCAGCAGGGCTTCCTGAATGGACTGCTGCAATGCCGTGGACATTTCCTGATACTTCGGTGTCGTCGGGCGCGGATACATGGCAGCCAGACCGAGCTTTGCAGCTGCAATCAGCTCTTCCTGACCCTTGGACACAGCCGGATCATCATAGGACGATGCCCAGATTGGCAAAGACAGTTTCGCATAGTCGTTCTGGACTTTCTGCGATGTCATGAAGACGATGTACTTCCATGCGTCGTCGGGATGTTTGCTGGTGGTCGTGATACCAAGCCCCATCGAACCGTTGACGGCCGAAACCTTGCTCTTGCCGTCAACGCCTGGCGCAGGCACGACACCCACTTTGCCAACAACCTTGCTTTCTGCGGGATCATTGACCTTGCTGTACATATAGGTCCAGTTCAAAGCGAAAGCGGCGTCGCCGTTCTGGAAGACCTTGCGCACGTCTTCTTCGAGGAACTCTTTCGAATTGGGGTTGCTGAGGCCAGATTTATAACTGTCTACCATATATTTGAGGGCATCCAGTCCGCCGTCTTTATCGAAGGCAGGCTTGCCGTCTTTCAGGAAGTCGCCCCCATAGGCGCTCACCAAGGTCGTATAGTCGCAAATGGCAGCTTCGGCCTGCGCCCAGCTCCACGCGATTGGCGATGCCAGCAAGCCCTTGTCCTTGATGATCTTAGCCTGATCGTTAAGTTCGGCCCAGGTCTTTGGCGGGTTGGTGATACCAGCCTTCTCAAGGATTTCCTTATTGTAGAACAGATACTTGGTGTCCAGAATCCACGGCATGCCGTAATATTTGTCCTGATACTGAACCGTTGTCCACGCACCCGGCAGAACGCCCTTCTTCATCTCGTCCGTAATGCGCGACGAGACATCGACAAGCACATTGTTGCTTGCATATTCGGCTGGCCAGATCACATCGAACAGCACAACGTCATAGCCCTGCCCCGAGCCTTGAGCCAGAACCGTTTTGTCATGCAGGCCTTCATAGGGCACGAATTCCAGATTGACCTTCACATCCGGATTGGCCGCCTGAAAGGCGTCCGTCATCGCGCGCACATCCGCTTCGCTATAAGCGGCCTGCGCCATGAACAGAGCGTTCAAGGTCGTCTCGGCAAAAGCGTGGGGGATGGAGAAAGCGGATACGGCCAGCGTACCCAGCAGGATCGTGTGAATTGATTTAAGCATGTTACCTCCCGTTAACTTGACTTCGGCCCGTGCAAAGTGCCCCGCACATTTGCCTCACTGCCATGAATTCAGAGCTGTTGTTCCACCGTTAAATGTTCATGTTCTTTATTAAGTCAAATCCATTGACTTAAACGTGTTATAAATATCTATTGGTGTCAAGAGGGATTGAGGATGCCAAGAAAGAGCGACATTCGGGCCACGAGCGGCACCAACCATGAAGGCACAAGTGCGCATAATCGCCGGGTGATTATCGACGCGCTGCGTCAGAACAGATCGCTTTCACGCGCCGAGCTTGCGCGTGCCACAAACCTCACGAAACAGACCATCTCCAACCTCATTGAAGGTCTGGAAAGCGACGGCTTGGTGAGTTCGGAGAACGCCGTCAGGCAAGGTCGCGGACAACCGGCGACACCTTATCGACTGGTGCCGGAGGGAGCCTTTGCATTGGGCCTCCAGATCGACCGGCATTTGACGCGGATTGTCGTCGTCAACTTGATCGGCGATGAAGTCATGCGTCGGGAAGCGGCCCTCCCACCCGATAGTCCTGAAGAGGGTTGCACTATCATTCTGGAGGAAATTGCCAAAGTGCGGGCTGCGCTTGCGCTTGAGTTTCCCTATGCACACTACCGAATGTCGGGGCTTGGCGTCGCGATGCCGGGGCCTTTCGGCACGCCGGTTCCCGAGGATGACCGATGGGTGATGAGCGCATGGCAATCTTTCCCATTGATCGACAGGCTTACCGAAAATACCGGCCTGACGGTGACATTGCAGAATGATGCCACAGCCTGCGCGCGTGCAGAAAAAATGGTCGGTCTCGCCGACGGGCTCGATAATGTTGTCTGCGTTTATATTGGATATGGCGTTGGCGCCGGTCTCATACTGAATGGAGAAATCTATACAGGCAGCAAGGGCAATGCGGGTGAAATTGGCACCATGCTGATGGCCAATCGCGGTCCGGGAACACCACTGGAACACCATGCCTCTCTCTCGTCACTCTACAAACATCTGCAACTCGACGAGGCACAACCCGATCTATCCGCAGAACTTGAAACCATATTGATGCAGAACGACCCTCGCGTGGAAGCGTGGCTGGAACGGGCAGCTTTGGAGCTCAGATCCGCCATCCATACGATAGAGGCGATTTTCGATCCCCAAACCGTTATTCTGTGCGGCGGAGCGCCGAAACTATTGGCCAATCGGCTTGTAGACCGGATCGAGCCGCTCGTTTCTTCCAGTGTTGACTATCCAGTGCGGCCGCTACCGCGTTTATTGGTCGGGATAACCGATATATGGGCGGTTGCACGGGGAGCGGCATTGGAGCAGATCAGCAGACATTTTGACCCGCGCTTTGCCGCTCTTTTGAAAAGTGGAGCTTCTGCTTAAGGCCATAGTGACAGGCTTTAGGTTTGGCAAATTGCCATGTAAACCAGCGATAGCCTTAATCTGGACCAACCGCGCGGTTTCAACTGCTTACATCTAGCCATTTCGGCAAGCCATGCGCTACGCGACCTGTCCGGGCAGCCTGCGCACAGCTCTCAAGACTACCGAAACGCACCGCACGACCGGATAGTCCTGGACCGTAATGCGCGTATTTGCCGGAGTTGGTCATAAGCGCTTTGGCTGCAACCGGGAAAACCGGCTCAGAAATCGAACACCAGCAGAGATCTGGAATAACCTGAACGCCCGCGGCTTCCAGTCTTTCCAGCGTGCCCTCATCCCGTGCGCAGGCAATAACCTGGCGTCCCGCAGTTATAATAGTGGTCGTAACCGCTTTTCCACCCTGCAATACATCCGCAAAAGCTCGGCACTCTTCAAGAGAAGCATGTGGGCTACCGATCGCAACCAATTCCACATCATCGGGTCCGTCGTTCAACAGCCGCCAGCCCTCCGCCATATCGTGTTTCGTGATGCGGGCCGTGTCAGCCGAGGGTGAAATCAGATGCGCCTCTGGCGTAACACCCTCAACATGCAGCATAGGTGCAGCGGAAGTCGTACCGAAGGCTGCACACAGAGCCTTCAGGTTCTCTGCCGTTGGCTTGGCATGCTCAAGCCCCCTCAAAAGAGGAATCCGGTCCGGCGAAACCTTGCCAGCCAGATAACCGATCAGTGGCCAGAATGCGTCATCAGATTTTTCCGGCATCTCAATATAAATGATGCGTTCCGCAAACCGATGCTGATCGAGATATACACCGGACAATGGTGCGCGCCCGGTAATCGCAATGCAAAGATCAAGGAAATCGGGATGTTTCGCCGTACGTGCCCCAAGCACGGTATTGGCATAAATGACCGCATTGCTTTCTGCCCATGCGATGATTTCACCCTGTTCCGGAGCTGTATCCAGGAGATATGGCGAACAGGTAAACGTGTTCTGGCATCCCATCCGCACATAAGCGTCGGCAAGCCGTGCGGCAGGCCGTCCAAAACTTGCAGGCACACCTTGCGCCTGCCAGCGCTCACGATCAACCGAGATAGCATTCATTGTTGTCGGAACACGGACCCGAGCACCCAAATCCGCCATTTTCTCCGCAAAGATCAAGTTGGCCGGGCTGGCATAGATGCAGCCATCGATGTGAGCCTGCGCGACGTCGATCAGGCGTTCTGCCCCTTGGTTTGCAGCCATGGCGCAGATGATTTCCATGGCGAGTTTGGTGACTTCCCCGTCTGGGCCCGCCATCATGGCTTGATCCGCATCTGTAAGAGCGGGACCCATTTCCTTCGACGTGGAAAGAGGCAACCGAAAACCGGGCGCAGTTATGGTCGTTGGCGTGATCGCGACCTCAGTCTCGTTTCGCAAACGCTCCCACTCATCAGGCGCCAGACGCAAGACGGGCAATGACTGACCAAACATCTTGTCCGCGATCAAGGCTCCAAGCGTCACCACGTCTTCAACTTGACAGAAAATCAGCGCAGCAGGCGCCATGCCATTCAACGCAAGGTCAAGCAGCACGCCGGAGCCTGTGCAGGACCCCCGCGTCGATGGCATCATAAGCACAACGCCCTTGATGCTCTGCCCATGGAGCGGATGGTGTACGTCAATGATCTTGCCCGAAGCGGGATCGACACCGCCCCAGAAGCTGAGCGGCTCAGTTGTCGCGAGGATCGACCCCTCGGCAGTTCCGGCCAATATGCTTCGGGCTGTTGTGTTCATGGAGAATGACCGCTTGCTGCTGCTATCGTTGAATGGATGCGAAGAACCATACTGGTCTTCCAATTTAGAAAGCGGGTCAAGCGGCTTGTTGTACGAACGTCCAACGCTCTGGATAGGACGGATGCACAATCAAGCAATCAGACCGCCTGCTTTCAGGACTGCATCTCTCGTATCGACATCGATTCTGGCTGCGACGCCGATTGAAACTTCAATAACGGGAATTCCACTCGCCTCAATGACATGCCTTGCACCAACATCGCCGTGAAGAGCAGAAAGCGCGTCAAAAAGCTGTCGTGGTAGAATGCAAGGATTACCCCGCTCGCCCGCGTCAGTAACGGCGCGAATGACAGCATTTCCTTCATGTTCGCGGAAACTGTCAATCATCGCGCGGATGTGCTGCGTATTGACGGCGGGCATATCACCCAGATGGATCATCACCCCGTCAGACCCCGCCGGTATTGCCAAAAGAGCTGTCGTGATCGAACTCGCAAGACCATTGGCGTAATCCGGGTTGTGAACGATAGCGACGTCCAGCCCCTTTAGCACCGCCGCAATATCTTCCGCCATATGGCCGGTGACAACGATGACACTACCGCTATCGGCTTGCATTGCAGCCTCAACGGAACGGCGCACCAATGGTTTGCCGTCAAAAATGGCGAGCAGCTTGTTTGCCCCCCCCATGCGTGATGATCGTCCGGCAGCTAGCACGGCAATTGTGACCGTAATATCCCGCTTCATTTTCGTTCTGCTATCCCGGCGCAGTGCTTGCCCGGATGGCAGCCACTTATCCTATTCTTTGCGTACCACGCTTGTAGCGCCGATGGCCATCACGAAACGCATCCACCAAACCGGAAACAGGCAAAAATTCCCGCTCCATTTCTGGCACCGTGGCAATTTCCGCTGACCGACAACGATCCCGAGGTGTTCAGCATCGCCGCAGTTGCAAATTGAACCGCTGAAGACCGGGGGCAGATTAATCCAAATCAACACAATAAGTTAGGAAGTGATAAATCCAATTATATAGCATGAACCGGAAATTGCTTAAATCCGGCTTCCCCCTCTTGTGTTAAGATATGGCGTTAATTTCGTTCACTCAGAACGCAATGTGAACCTGCTTTATTCCGACATTATCCAGCATTCGATCAATCTCGTGAGCGATGGAAAAGACCTCCGGTCATTGGAGAAGCGGAGCCTGTAGTGTCAACCGATCTTGAGAAAAAGCAGCGCAGAATGCGCAGCCTTCCGACCATGATCATTGTGGCCAAACATACGCTTGCACGCACATGTGTCGTTAAATTCCTCGCTCACGAACTCGCCGGGTGGGATTTTATCGATATGGCTTCTACAGCCGAGTTGGCCAAGGCAATTGGAAGGGATGTCGCTCTTATCGCGCTGGATCTGGCGGGGCGGGCTATCGACAGTCCAACCCTGCTGGAAGATTTGCTGGCGGCTCAAACCCATTTCCCGGCAGCCTCCATTGCCTTGCTTTCCAACCGGGACGATATCCTCATGGAGTCGGAAGCGATCAAAATGGGAGTGCGAGGCTTCTTCACATCGTCTCTTCCAATAGAAATTGCATTGGCAGGTGTACGGTTGGTGCTCGCGGGCGGAGTATTCTGTCCGCATCCGCTGGGCGCACAGGCCAGCATCCAGCCGACAATCTCCATCACCGGCAAGTCAGCTCTGGAAGAACAAAATGTCGATGACAATGAAACCATGAACCCCACTCCCAGACAGGCAACCATAGCGGGTTTTACACCGCGGGAAGTCGATGTACTTACCGAACTTCAGCGTGGTCATTCAAACAAGATTATTGCGGAAAAGCTCAACATGTCGGGCAATACCGTGAAGATGCATCTGCAACATATCATGCGCAAGTTGCGCGTGCAGAACCGAACAGAGGTGGTGCTTCTGCTTGGCTCAAGAAATTCTCCCGGCATCAACACGGTGCAATAGGCCGACGGCGTTCAGTTCTCGCGGAAAGCGCGATGGAAACTATCCAGCAACGGCCTGACAGCGTAAAGAGCGACACTGCTCTCACCAGTCTCGATCAAAGCTTGAACCGGCATTCCGGGGATCATTTCTATGTCTCCTGCCTGCATCAATTCATCATCGGTGACACGAATCGTTGCGGCATAGAAGGGCTGACCCGTTACTTTGTCCAACAGGCGATCAGCAGAAACATAAGTGACCTTCCCTTTTAAAAGCGGCACGCGCCGTTGATCATAGGGCAACAGGTGCACCTGCGCATTCAGACCCGGATGGACAAGATGGATATCTTCAGGTCTGACATGGGCGGACACAACCATATTACCATCCTGCGGCACCAGATCGAGCAACGGTTCACCTGCACCAATCACTCCGCCTGTCGTATGAATGCGCAGATCCATGACAATTCCCGTCTCTGGTGCCTTGATCGCCGTGCGGTTCAACTGATCATCAATGGCGCGATATCGTTCGTTCAACAGAAACAGCTGGTTTTCAGTATCACGCAGTTCCTTTGCGATCTCGTTTTGCCGGTCGCTTTCCAGCTTGATGAGATTGGCCTGCGCCTCATTGATAACCTGATAAGCACGGGAAATCTGAGCCGTCGTTTCTCCAAATTGTCCATCAAGGTCCGCTTTTTCCCGCGCGAGGTTCAGCAGGCTCGTTTTGCGTTCAAGACCTTTCTTCACCAAAGGATCAATCATGTCCAACTGCTGACGTGTAATTTCCACCCGCGACGACAGCGCCAGTTTCTGGGCTACCAGACCGGTGATCTCCTGCTTCACCTGCTCCATTTTTTCATGTGTGATGGCGATTTCAGATTGGTAGACATCGCGCCGTGCTTCAAAGATTCTACGCTGCCCCACCACAATCGCGTTTACCGCCGGGTTTTTCGAGACAAGTCGCACCAACTCAGTCGGAAACACGAGTTCTGTCTCATTTCCCTGCTCCGCGACCAGCCGTGCGCGGCTTGCCTCAGCATCCCACAATTGACCTTGCACACCGACAAGCTCCGTCCTCGGCTTGGTATCATCAAGCTTGATCAACACCTGCCCGGAAGAAACCAAATCTCCATTGTGGACATAAATCTGCTGGACAATGCCGCCTTCCAGATGCTGAATGGTTTTACGGCTGGTCTCCGCTTCGACGATACCCACCGCAACCGCCGCACTTTTGAGCGGCGCCAGCATTGCCCATAATCCAAACCCGGCTAAGAACGTCAAAACCAGCATATTTCCTGTCCAGGCAACCCCGCGCAGCCTTGGCCTGGAGGTCAATGGTGCTGGCAATGTGTTACGTTGATGTGCAAGCATCGGCGGAGACGCGAGCCGCCACAATATCAGCTGCTGCGCAACCAGCGCCATATGGGATTTGAAAGCGTTTGCGACCCTCAATGGAACATCAAGATGGACCAGTGCCATTGTAATGCTCCTTCATGGTCCAGTTTTCGCGGGCACGCGAAGGAAAGCATCGAAGATTTTCTCGCTATCACCAAAGGCGCTGACCATACCATCCCGCATCACGGCGATCTTGTCCGTCACGGGCAATATGCCCATTCGATGGGTGATGATGACAATTGTGATCTGCCTGCATTTCATGCGCTCAATCGCGTCAAACAACAGGCGCTCGCCTTCATAGTCGAGACTTGAATTCGGATCGTCGAGCACCACAAGAGGTGGATTTCCGTAGGCAGCGCGCGCCAATCCCAATTGCTGGCGCTGCGCCCGGAGGAGAAGAGCGCCCCCTTCGCCGATATCCGTCTCATAGCCCTGCGGCAACCGCATGATCGCCTCATGCAGCCCAACCAGTTTTGCGGCGTCGATCACCTTTTGTGGGTCCGAACCATCGAGCCGACCTATAACATCCTTGATCGCACCACCAAAAAGCTCGATGTCCTGAGGAAGATAGCCAATGTGACGGGCATTGTCGCAATGGCGTAGCAAGGAAATGTCGATGCCACCCAAAAGGGCACATCCACATGTCGGCCGTGAAACACCCGCCAAAATTCGCCCAAGTGTGGATTTGCCCGAGCCAGAGGGACCGATTAGCGCCACGCAATCGCCCGCCGCCACTTGAAACGATACGCCCCGCAAAATGAAACGATCCGATGACGGCAACCGATAGCCAACATTATCGAGGACCAGCTGGCCCTTGGGTTCTGGCACAAGAATGGTTCGTCTATCCTCTCCGGGAACAATGAGTGTGAGCATCCGGTTCAGGCGATTGAACGCACCGCGGACAAAAGCCAGCGCCCGCCAGGCCCCAATCGCGCCCTCAACCGGCGCCAGCCCACGCCCGAGAAGCAGACTGGCAACAAAAATAATTCCGGGATTGCTGTTGTTTTGCAGCACGAGCCATGTCGCCGCACCCATCATCACAATCTGCGTCAGTGTGCGTACCGATTTCGAAAATGCCAAAACAATCTCGGTCCTTCTTATCACACTGTCCTGAGCCGCTCTGACGGCTTCAGCATCTCGATAGATGAGGTGCGCCGCGCCTTGCTGCATGCCCATCGCGCGAATAACGCCGATATATTTCAGCGCCATTATAAAGCGGGAATGGCTTCGCGCCTGTGCGAGGTTTGCCTGTTCGTTCAGTTCCCGTGTCACAAACTCGTTGAGCATCGCCAAAAACAGTAAGATCACAGCGCTGCCCAGTCCGATAAAACCAAGCAGCGGGTGGACCAGAAAGAGCAATGCGAGAAAAACCGGAGCCCATGGCAGGTCAAACAACAATGCGCAGGACGGTGAATCCAGAAATTGGCGTAGAACCGAAAGGTCGCGATAATGTTCTGCAGCGGCTCCCGCGTCAGCGCGTGCCGCATATTCGAACGATGCGTTCATGACAATAGGGCGCAACTGGTGATCGAGCCAGCTACCGATCCGTGACAATGCAGCGCGGCGCACGATATCGAGCAACGACCCGACCACGACCGCCACTGCGATGATGATCGTCAGCATCAGCAGAGTGTCGACACTGCGGCTCGACAGAACGCGATCATAAATCTGGAGGAGATAGATGGAAGGCGCGAGCAGGAAAATATTATATCCGCAACTATAGGCAAACACCAAACCAAAGGCACCGTAACACCGACGCAGCGCTGCGACCAAAGGGGTCACCGTATAACGAGGTTGCGCGAATGCCGCCGTCATCGTCCAATCTCCGTTGACATACCGGGCCTGCACAATCGGTGCGAATGCTCGCAACGCATCTTCAACTTAGGGGCATAGTCCGGTAAAACGGGAGAGCAGCGGCCTAAGCCGTTGCTCCCAGATCGAATTTCTCTTGATCCAAGCATAAACCAGCTACCGATCAGATCGGCATGTGGCTCAGATCAATATCGTGAAAATTGTCGTTGAAGCTATTAACAAAGCTCGCGATATCATTGGTAGTCGTCGTTGTGGTGTGGGTTTCCGGATTTGAGTGCACGAGCGCAGCCGAGATATCGCCGCCGCGTGCCATGTTTCCATTACCGCCATTACCGCCAACGCCTGCAAGAATAGTGGCGTGCTGATCGGCAAGAAGCGAGGTATATTGAACGGCGCTTGTATCGGCAGTTGCTGCGCCCACGTTGCCACCGCTTGACGAGCCAAGGCTGCCATTGGAGTTTGCATCACCACCAGCTCCGCCATCACCGTTATTGGTGATATTGGCGAGGAACCCATTGGCTGCGTCTGCTCCACCGCCATGACCTGCATGGCCTGCGTCCCAGCTGGCGCTTAACCACGGGGAATCGCCGCTGTGCACATCCACAGTAGCACCTGCCACGCTTTGGGTGTTGGCCACGACTGCACTGGGATTGTAGTTGATATTACCGTAGTTATAGCCATCAGCACCGTTACCGGCATTGGCGTCACCGGCATGCACGTCACTGAGATGAATTGTGTCGGATACTTGTGGAATAGGCATCGCTTTATTCCTCCCTGTTGTGGCCCCTGCCCTGTTTCGGTTGAACTCCGGTCCTGGTCACCCAAAGCGCCCATAAGTTGGCGTAACGAAATCGGGTGGCCGACCGCGCTTAAAGAGTGCGCGTATTGTACATGTGCGAATAGCTAGAAATTCGGATATCTACTTTAGGGTGGGTCCGCTTTTGCGGATCATGCATGCAGAAGTGCAAGAATATCGTGTGCAAGCATATCATGGCTTGTATCCGATAAATTGTCGTGACCACCCGCACCACCAATGCCCGCCAATTGGAGTGCATGCTGGTCGACAAGCAGATGATCTACCTGTTGGGCATCAGCCGTTCCGCCAGCTGGAACCGCAATATTGATCGGATGGAAATAGCCGACATTCACATCGACCAGACTTCCGGCCGAAACACCATTGCCACCGCCTCCCGCAGCAGAATTGCCCGTAAAAATAGTATCTGACGCCAGGTTGAACCCGCCGCCATTACCGCCAATCCCGGCGATCTGCGTACCACCCTGATCGAAAACCACATTATTCGTCTGATGTGCGTCCGCATTGCCGCCAGCAGCGGCGACGGCGATATTGATAGGCGAGAAGATCGCCACATTCACGTCGATCATGGTGCCTGCGAAAATGCCCGCACCACCATGTCCGGCATAGTTGTCGCCGGTGAACACATATGTACTGCCCGTATCGGTATGTATCGGCGATGCGGATACCGACCCGGCATAGTTATGATCACCGCCAGAGCCGCCAATACCTGCCATTTGATCTGCGCCTTGCAGAAAAGCCGCGTTATTGGTTTGATTTGCGGACGCTACGGAATGAGCCCCACCCGCGACCGCCGTATTGACCGGGGCGAAGACCGCAACATCGGAGCTGACAAGCCCGCCCAGAAAGATGCCATCGCCGCCGCTTCCCGCGTGGTTGGATGTAGCCCCTTCCGTGCTACCGATTGCGGCATTGCCGCTTCCGCCATCACCGCCCATCCCCGCCATTTCAGCAACATGCTGATTGATCAGGGCATTGTTGAACTGTCCAGCGCCAGCTTCACTGCCCGGACCCGCGATTGCGGTATTGGAGGGCACGAAAACAGCGGAAGCATCGCTGCTGATCACACCGACGCTCAGTCCCATTCCGCCACTTCCTGCTGAACTACCGGGGGTACTCGATGCGACATCGAAAGGCAGCCACGTCGGAACGAGTGCCAGATGCCCCGCAGCTGTACCCAACGCTGTGTTTTGCACACCACCGACATTCAGGCTATCATTTTCGTTAGAAATGGGACGTAGCTCAGTCATCACCCTTTCTCCTCACCAGCTTCCGGCCCTCGAGGCTCTCAAGGATCCTTTGCTCCACAGCTATTGTGCCTTGAATTGTCACAAAAGAAGAGCCGGCAATCCGTCTACATCCATATGGGTAGGGTATGTATCGCGCGTCGGAGTCGACAAAGCGCCTGAAAAATGTCGTCGGCTAAAAATAAGTTATCTCTGAAGTATTTCCGCTTTTTACAACCTAGGATAATGTAAAAATTGCGAGTGCCGCTTTGAGTAAAGGGGAACGGATATGTCTATATTCCATTTGATCGCTACGGCGGGCGTCCCCTTTAGCCCTCTTCGAATTCGGCACTCATTATCTGATGCTCCACATTCTGGGGAATAATCCATGAGCCAATCAGTTCACCCACTTTTGCGTCTGCGAGACGGCCATCACGCGCATGTTACATATGAGGAGCTTTTCTTCGATCTCGTTTATGTCTTCGCGGTCACACAACTCAGCCACACGCTGCTTCATCACCTGACAGCCTGGAGTGCACTAGAAACACTCGTTCTCTGGTTCGCGGTCTGGCTCGGCTGGCAATATACGTGCTGGGTCACAAACTGGTTTAACCCCGAGCAGCCAAAATTGCGATTTGTTTTGTTCTTCTGTATGGCGCTGGCGCTGGTTATGGCGGCCTCGATACCGGACGCATTTGGCAAAAGTGGTCTTATTTTTGCTGGTTGCTATGTTGCAATGCAACTTGGGCGAACAGGCTTCATTGTCTGGCAATTGGGAAGTGATCACCCGCTGACTGCCAATTACCGGCGAATGCTGGGCTGGCTTGTCATCTCCGGCTGCTTCTGGATCGGCGGAGCCTTCGCAGATGGCGAATTGCGACTGGCCCTTTGGGTCGTCGCAGCACTTTGCGAATATGTTTCGCCGATGATTGGCTTTGCTTTGCCCGGCATGGGGCGTTCGCAGGTCAGTGACTGGACCATCGAGGGCGGGCATCTTGCGGAGCGCTGCCAGCTCTTTGTTATTGTCGCGCTGGGTGAAAGCCTGCTGGCGACGGGAGCCACACTCGCAGGTGCAGAAAACTGGAACATTGCCGAGCTATCCGCGATGCTCGCCACTTTTCTCGGTACCATTGCCATGTGGTGGCTTTATTTTGGCACCTCAAGCAAAGATGCCACCGCACGTATCACGCAAGCCCGTGATCCCGGGAAGATAGGCGCCTACTTCCACTATATTCACGCCATCCTGATATTCGGTATCATCGTGAGCGCCGTGGGCAATGATCTTGCCATGGAGCATCCCGCTGAACATGCCAGTCTCGCTGAAACTCTCGTAATAGCAATCGGTCCCGCCATCTATTTGATTGGCAGCGCCATCTATAAATATGTCGTCTATGGCCGCGTGCCACTTTCCCATGTCGGGGGTGTCATCTTGTTGGCGCTCATTGCACCTTTCGGGCAGAGCGCCGATCTACTCACCCTTGGATGGCTGACAACAGCCATTCTCTTCGGTATCGGCTTGTGGGAAAGCCAGACAAAGAACCAGAAATCCCTGAATGAAAGCGGCGCCCACCCATGAAAGCGGCCGCCGAGATCACTGTAGCATAGCTTTCCAACCGGATTGCTGCGGCGCATCAACGAATGCGCCGCAGCAATCTTTCACGATAGGTATCGACAATCACGGCAAGTATGATCACTGCGCCAATGATGATCGGCTTGTAATTGTCGCCGATACCAAGCAACTGCAGGCCGGTGGCCAGCACTTGCAAAATGCATGCACCCGCGAGTGTACCAACAATGGAGCCTTTTCCTCCGAAAAGGCTGGTTCCGCCGATAATGACCGCTGCAATCGCATTCAATTCATAACCTACACCGGCAATCGGGCTGCCAATATTCAAACGCAACAGATAGACAATTGCTGCGATGCCAGCAGTCACTCCCGAAATAACAAATGCAGCAATTTTATAGGCGTCGGGGTTATGTCCCGACAGACGCACTGCCTCGTCATTGGCCCCGACTGCATAGATCATGCGCCCAAAGACGGTAAACCGCAGAATGAACCAGCCAACGAAAATCACGGCCACGGCAACAAGAAAGATCGAGGGCAGGAAACCACCGATTATGAGATTGCCGAAATCGACGAAGCCTTGCGGCAGTCCGGTGATGGTTGAGTTATTGGACACCACGCGCGCCGCGCCAGCAGCGATATTCAACATACCAAGCGTCACAATAAAGGAAGGTATCTTCCAGAAGGTCGACACCTTTCCATTGATGAACCCGCACAATCCGCCAACTGCAATACAGGCTAATACGGCAAGCGGTATTGATAAGGCCGGCTCCAGACCCGACGTCATGATGAGCGAACCAACGACCGTGCAAAGAGCAAGTACCGAACCAACAGAGAGATCAATGCCGCCCGTCAGGATAACGAAAGTCATGCCAGCCGCCAGAACTGTGTTGATGGCAATCTGAACGAATATCTTCAATGCGTTGCCGGGCGTGGCGAAATAGGGCGCGGTGAGGGAAAATACCAGCGTGATCAATAAAAGAGCCAGAAAGACGCCTGCGTCTCGCAACAGGAAACGCTTCAACTTCTGGCGATCAGGCGCAACGGGCTTCTCGGAGATAGACGGCTTATCTGTCATGCTTGAACATGCTCCTGATAGGCAAGTGAGAGAATACGCTCCTGATCAAATTGTGACCGGGGCAGCTCTCCCACCAGCTTGCCGTTGGAGAATACAATAATGCGGTGGCACATGCCGATGAGCTCCGGCAAATCCGAAGAGATCATGATGATCGCTTTCTGATTTGCAGCCAGCATCCAGAGTAGTTGATAGATTTCGCGTCTCGCACCAACATCAACACCTCGCGTCGGCTCATCAAGTATCAGAGTGGAAGAACCGCGAAACAGCCATTTCGCAAGAACGACCTTTTGCTGGTTTCCGCCTGACAGATTGCGCACTGACGTGTCAATCGACGCCGTCTTGATCCGCAGCTGTTCAACCAGTTTCGTAACGGCCGTTTTTTCGGCCCCTTTGTCCAACAATCCGCCATGCGAAATCTTCTTTAAATCGGTGATCGTGGCATTTAAGTCCACGGGCATGTCGAGCATCAGCCCCTGCCCCTTACGGTCTTCGGTCAGGAACCCTAGTCCATTTCTGACAGCATCCTTGGGATCGCGAATATTAACAGGCTTGCCGTCCACACGAATTTGCCCACCACCTTTTGGATCTGCGCCAAAGATCGCGCGCATGATTTCCGTGCGTCCCGATCCCACCAGACCCGCCACACCAAGAATCTCGCCCCGGCGCACTGTAAAGGACACCGCGTTAGCTTGCATCGCTCGCGTAACGTTCTCAACCTCCAAAGCGACGGAACCCGGCGCGATAGACGGGTCAAAGCCGTATTCATCAGCGATATCCCTGCCAATCATCATGCGAACCAGATGGGGCACGGTCAGTCCCTGTAATGATCGCGTTTCGACCAACCGACCATTGCGCAACACAGTCACCCGATCACCGATTTCGAAGACTTCATGCAGGCGGTGCGAAATGTAAATGATCGTTACGCCTCTGGCCTTCAGTCTCCCGATAATGGCGAACAGCCGCTCAATTTCCGGTGGGGTCAGTGTCGCCGTCGGTTCGTCCAGAACCAGAAGCTTGCTGTCATAGCCAAGCGCCTTTGCAATTTCGACCAATTGCATTTGAGCGACGCCCAGCTCGGAAACGAGCACGCGCGGGTCGAGGCCCAGACCAACTTCGTCCAGCAACTCAGCAGCACGCTTGTTTAGCGCTGTGCGATCCACAAGACCGTAGCGTCGCGGAAGGCTCTCCAGCATCAAATTTTCTGCGATGGAAAGATGGGGGAGCAGGTTGAGTTCCTGATGAACAATCCGAATGCCCTGGACTTGCGCATCATGGGGCGTTTTAGGCTTATAGGCCTGATCATTCAGGAAAATTTCGCCCGTATCCGGTTGATAGATACCAGCAAGCAGCTTGATGAGCGTCGACTTACCTGCGCCGTTTTCACCAAGAATGATATGCGTTTCGCCGCGCATCAGTTGCAGGTCGATACCGTCCAGAGCAACCACGCCGGGAAAGATCTTGCCAACGTTATCCAGTTTCAAGATCGCGTCGGCTGATGGCATGACTGCTCCTGCCTGCTCTGATGGCGGGAGGCCGCAACGAAGTAGATACGCTGCGGCCTTGCTATCGTGCGAGTTTCTAGAGATCGTTGGCCGTTATCAGCTTGATATCGGTCTTGACCCAGCCGGAGAATTTTTCACCCGCCAGTTCTTTAAGGCCGTAATCAATACCCATTGCGGCCATCTGGGCGCCGAACTGGTCGATTGTGGCCAGCATTTTGCCATCCTTGATCAGTGGCTGGACGGCAGGAATATTGTCAAAACCGACAACCTTGATCTGGCCCGACTTTCCTGCAGCATCGAGCGCTTTCACAACGCCAAGAGCCATCGAGTCATTAGCCGCCATAACGCCTTGAATATCCTGATACTGCGTCAGGAAATTCGTCATAAGCGTATTCGCTTCTTCTGTTTCCCAATGCGCGGTCTTGGAATCCAGCAGCGTCAAGCCGCCCTCGGCTACGGCATCATCGAAGCCCTTCTTACGCTCCTTGGCATTATCAGCCTCCGGATTACCTTCAAGGATAACCACCTTGCCGCCCTTACCCAGTTCTTTGGCCAAGGCCATGCCGGACAATTTTGCGCCTTCGCGATTGTCGGGCCCAAAGAAAGCCAGATCAATCCCGGCCTGCTTCTTCGCCTCTTCATCAAGCGCAACGTCGATATTGATGACCTTAATACCGGCTTCCAACGCCTTTTTCACAGGTGTGACCATAGCTTTGGAATCGGCTGGCGCTAAAACGATCACATTGAACTGCTGTGTGATGAAGTTTTCCACCGCATCAACCTGCGCAGCAAAATCACGTTCATCTTTCATGCCAACCGCGGCGAAGCTGAACTTATCTGTATTCTTGGCCGCGTATTCTTCTGCACCCGCCTGCATTTGCTTGAAAAACTCGTTTGCGAGCGATTTCATGACAAGACCAATTTTCGGCTTGTCAGCTGCAAAAGACGGCAAGGACGGCAAAAACAGCGCGCCTGCTCCGGCCGCACTGGTCGTTAGAAACTGGCGTCGCGAAATTGAACCTAGACCCAGCCCATTAAAAATTGAACCTTTAGTCATGAATTCCTCCCCTCGCTTCAGCGTTGAGCCTCAGCATGATTTCAAGGTAGAGCCGGAATCGGAAAACTGTCAAGACTACAGAAAGGAGAGGTTCATAAGTTTCGGTTCGGCCTTAGTTTCGCTTGATCAATTTAATTAAGAGGCGCTTCTGATGACAAATTCTGCAAGAAAAAGAAAATGCGCCCATCTCACGACCTTCGAGCATATTGTAATTGTTGAGTGACATTCAGGCGGCCAGCCGCATCTCTGGCTGCCGGAGGGACTGGACCAGCCGCGCCAGAATGGAAACCGCAATTTCCGCCGGATTGGTTGCTCCAATAGCAAGGCCAATCGGCCCTTCAATGCGCGCCAGCATGGCCTGATCCATGCCCGCCATCTCCAGCCTTTGCAGGCGCTTCGCGTGGCTTTTGCGGCTGCCCAGAGCGCCGACATAAAAGCAATCTGCCTGCAAGGCGGCGATCAACGCGGCGTCATCGATCTTCGGATCGTGGCTCATGACCGCCACCGCCGTATAAGCATCAAGCGGAAGCGCGGCAAACACATCCTGCGGCCATTCCGCATAAAGGGTGCTATCAGGAAAGCGTTGCCTTGTGGCAAAGGCCGTGCGTGGATCGATGATTTCGACGTCATAACCAACCATACGCGCCATTGGCGCCAGCACCTGCGCGATGTGGACCGCGCCTATGATGACAAAACGCGGATTGGGAAGATGCATGTTACAAAACAGCGTTTTACCATCCGCTTCCACAAGGGTCGAAACACCGCGCGCGAAATTGTGCCCTATGGTTGGTTGAAATGCGGACGGAAGTTCGCCGCCTTTACGGATAAGGTGATTTGTACCCGTATCCAGATCGGTTAGCACCGCAACAGCCCGCCGCGCCCGACGCTCTACATTGAGTGCCTGTAGCAAACTGCGGTCGGCGCGCTCGATATAGATGCGGATTGATCCGCCGCAGGACAATCCCGCCTGCCACGCCGTTTCATCCGCAACGCCGGATACGACCCTGTCGGGCTTGCCCGTTCTGATGACATCGGCTGCTCTCGCCAGAACCTCCGCCTCCACACAGCCGCCAGAAACCGAACCTTGAAACAAGCCATCGGCGTCGACAATCAGTTGACTGCCCGTCCGTCGTGGTGCGGAACCCCAAGTCTGCACAACTGTGGCAAGCGCCACCTGTCGCCCCATCCGCAACCAGTCTTCCGCCAGCGAAAGAACATCCTGACTGTCATTTGTCGGGCTGGAGATATCGAACAGGTCCATGTGCGGCACTACCCCAGTTGCTGCTTGATCTTTTCCGGCGTGATCGGAAATTCGTAGAACCGTTTGCCCGTGGCATGCGCAATGGCATTGCCAATGGCCGGAATGATCGGGATGGTCACCACCTCCGCTATGCCTTTGGGCGGCGACGTTTCAGAAAGCGGCGTCAGATATTCGGCAGTTTGCCTCCAGACAGCGACATTCTTCGACCTCGGCAAAGTGTAGCGGTTGAAGTTCCACGTTCCATCGCCCGGTCCGTCTTCATAAAGTGGCAGCTCTTCCATAAGTGCGTGGCCAATTCCCATGGCCAAGCCGCCCTGCTGCTGACCCGAAACCAGTTCGGGCACGATGATTTTACCGGGATCGAGAATGCTGTGATGCTGCATAATCTCCACCGCGCCGGTAAAAGTGTTGACGTTCAACTCCACGAGGCAAGACGCAGGCGCATAGGTGGTTACCCCGGCATTGTTGCGCTGTACTGGGGGAAAGCTGACTTTGCTGCGTTTGATATATTCATAGCCACCAGTGGTCATCCGTCGCTTCGTTTCGGCGGACGCTCCGTCGCCATAACGGACCGCCAAGGCGTCAATGGGCAGCTCACGCATGCCTGTGCCGGGTATGCTGAACTGTGCCGTCGCCCATTCCCAACGGCTGAAACAGTGAAGCGCCACGCCTGTTATCAGTCCCAGAGCATGGGCCTTGCGGGCAATGCGCTCGAAGGACAGAGTTTCCATGCCCCCGCCCGCAACGCCATCCGACACAACGCGCATATCAGCAAACGTCATGTTGCCTGCCGATATTTCTCCACCGCCCGGTCCCTCGCTCCAGATTGCACGGGCAGCCGGCCAAATGCTGTTTTCCAGCAGGAACTGCGCCGCCTGGCGCGTGCCGAAACTCAAAAAATAGGCGCTGTTGGAGGCGCTCATCGCGGGTAAGGTGGCAGGCACCCAGAACGGGTTTTTCTCGGCTTCATCCTGCTGGACTTGGGAGATCGTGTAGGGCGAGCGTTCGGCAATGATAGGCAGCTGCGGAAAATCAGTAACGCCGAACTCGACGTCATCCGGCACCTTGCCGATGATATCACGCACCAGAACCTGTTGAGCCGTCGTTGCCCCAGTGCCGATTTCCTGCACGCAATGCCGCATGGTCAACCGCCCCTGAGCATCGAATTCCAGTGCAAGCGCAGAGGTGTCCGCCCCTGTGCCGTAGTCCTTCTGTACCTGTGCGAAGCCGATGCCGTAGAGGCGCCCCGGATGCGCCGCATCATAATCCTTCTTGGCTTGAGCGCGATTGATCCAGAGCGAGTTGGCCGCGGCCTTGTCAAGCATTTCGATATTGCGTGGATCACCGAGTGGCTGCGCGCCTTGCGTGTTTAGATAGCCAGCTTTGGTGGCATTGCGCCGACGAAGTTCGATAGCATCAACGCCCAGTTCATTCGCCAGCTCATCAACCATCAGCTCGGTCACCGACATGACCTGAAGCGCGCCATAGCCGCGCATCGAACCCGCCTCCACTGCCCGGCTTGCCAGCGCGATAGAACTGAAGTCCGACTTGGGCAGATAGTAGATCGATTGCGCCGCCGTAGCAGCCACTTGTGCCACCGAAAATGAGTAATTGGCCCGGCCGCCGCCATTGGCGACATATTGACCTTTCATGATATCAAACTGGCCTGTACTGCGGTCGGCAACGAGGGTCACATCCATTTGGATGGAGTGTCGCTTTAACCCAAGCTGGAATTGCTCATAGCGATCATTGGCAAGACGAACGGCTTTACCCCCACCATAAAAAGCGGCCATGACGCAATAGAGCGGGAAAATAGAGTGGTCCTTTGAACCGTAGCCCACCGTTGTCCCGGAAAGGAGCTTAATCTCTTCGACCGGAAAGGTCTTGTTGCCTTTGACGATCATCGCGGCAAAGCGAGCCGCATCATAAGGCGATTGCACAGCGGCGATGATATGCAATGTTCGCGTTTTTTTATCGTACCATGCGTTGCCATTGTCTGCTTCCAGCGCCGAAGGATCAACGGACTGGGAAAAGGCTTTGCGATCAAGAACGATCTTATCGGGGTTCTTCCGCGCCGCGTCGATCTCGGTGGCCAGTTCATGGGCCGCATTCATGCCGCGCCGCATGGGCTCATAGGTCTCGCGGCCCACCTTTTCGGGATTGCGCGCACCGCCGCCACGATGCCGGGTCTGCACAGAGCGGGGAACGAATATGCCTGTCTGACTTTCGTCCGGCCATACGGGTTCGTCACCCTTGAAGTTGCCGAAAATCGTCGCGTCCTGGAAGGATGAATAAACGGAAGGCGATGTGGGCGTTTCCCCACCCATGCGCACATAACGCGCCGCGCCATAGTTCCTAGGCGGTTTGGGGCCAGTCTGGGCGCCATAACGCACGATGTCCGTTTCAAACCGTAACATACGCTTTGCCAGTTCGAAACGCTCGAAGTCGCTGTAGACAAGCAAAGCAACGGGATGGCCGAGCAAGGGCGGGGTTTCGCCTTTCGGGACGAGAAAGTTCCTGCCGAAGAACTCTTCCGCCAGATCTGACACTTGTGGGACTCGAATACCGTCCCGCTCCAGATCTTCATGCAACACCAAACGATCAGGCTGGAGATCGTCCCCGAGCAGTGACAGATCCACGCCTTCGAAAGTGCAGTCGGCCTTCGTCGCCTTGATGAAAAACGCGTGTCCCTGTTCCTTGGTCCAGCCGGGAATGTCGCGCGCGCGATAGTCGCGGGCAAAGGTCTTTCCGCCGGTTACCTTGCGCACAGCATCCCAGCGATAACGCGCCTTGCCGTCGGTACCTATCCAGTCCGCCCTTGCCGGGCCCAATTGCACCTCCAGCGCCTGCGCGTTCGGAAGACGCGCAAAGAGGACGGATATACCTGCAAAAGTGCCCAATTTGATGAAATCACGGCGTGACATTCCGGCAGCCATATATCTATCTCCTTAATCAACCGCGCTGGAATGCCATCCATGATACGGTCAAATGAACTCCGCAAATTATCGAACAGAGCGTTGGAACGCTTTGACTTCCCCGCCAGTAACCGGATGTCCGCCTTGCCCGCCCCATTGCGCGCGCATCCAGCTGACCAAAGCCGCAATCTCGCTCTCGTCCATGGTGTCGGAAAAGGAGGGCATGGCATACATGCGCTGCCCGTTTGTGAATGTCTGCGTGGCAATGCCGTTCAAGATCGTGTTGATCAACGCATTCGGCCTATCCAACGCCACGATACCATTGCCCTTCATGGCTGGCGCGACGTTCGGTATGCCTTCACCTTTCAAGCCATGGCAGCCTGCGCAGGCCGAAATATAGGCCATGCAGCCCTCGTCCATGGCACTATCTCTGGGCAGTGTCACGGCCTGCGGCAAAACTTGGGGTGCTGGCTTTGCTGCCGGAATATTACCGTCCTTGTCCGTCAGGAGATAAGTGGCAATCGCGCGAATATCGTCATCGGACATGACATTGGTGGAAAAATGGGTCACCGTGTTCATGTCAGCGAACGACGTTCCCTGTCGAGCGATGCCCGTCTTCAGATACTGGCTCAAGGCGCGGATATCGAAGCCCTGTCGTGTCAGCATCGGCTGGGTAATGTCAGGCGCAACCATACCTTCCAATATGCCGCCCTGCAAATTGCGTGCAAAGTCGGGCGCCATCATGAGGTTGAGCGGCGTGTGACATCCGCCACAATGCGCCAGCCCTTCAACCAGATAAGCCCCTCTGTTCCAGTCCGCTGATCGCTGATCATTCTGTGGTGCTTCGCGTTTGGGAAAATTGAGAAGCGCCCAGAAATTCACGAAAGGCCGCACGGGGAGGCGGAAGATGGCGCTATTGCGCTTATTGGGGAGAGCAATCGGCGGTATCGTCATCAGATAAGCATATAGCGCGTCAATATCGTCCGGCGTCGTCACCTGGGTAAACAGAAACGGCATGGCCGGATAGAGATTGCGATGGCCCGGCGCTACACCATACTTCATCACGCGGTGAAAATCCGCCCGGCTATATTTTCCAATACCGTAGGTCGGGTCGGGCGTAATGTTTGTCGAATGCAAAGTGCCGAACGGAGTTTTTATAGCCACACCACCTGCAGCCATAGGACCTTCCGGCAGAGAATGGCAGCCGAAACAATCGGCGGCGCGCTCCAGTTCCTGTCCACGAGGGACAAGCGCTTGCATTTGCACCGCCGAAAGGCTGTTTTCAGATCGGGCGTCAAGGATGAGTTGCGAAACACACCCAACAACACCGACAGCCCCCCCGCGATGACAATCAACACGACAGCTACAGCAAAGTGATAAAGACGCTTGTGTTTCATACCTTGACCGCAGCGCTCCCGACTAGCCGATCACACAGCCCGGCGTCGCCAAAGCGACATCGCGGATGGCCTCATAATAACGGACATAACCCGTGCAACGGCAGATATGAACGTCGAGTGCTTCTTCGATCGCTGCTTCCAGATCGCCGCGCTTCACAGGTTGCCGTTTGAGCTGCTCGATAAAAACAGTAGCGCCTGCGACGAAACCTGGCGTGCAATAGCCGCACTGAAAAGAAAAATGGTCGATAAATGCCTGTTGGACGGGCGTCAGCGCGAGAATTTCTCCGGTCGCGTCGCGCTTCGCATGACCTTCAATCGTGAGGATCGATTTGCCGTCAAAGAAATGAGCATCGTAAATGCACGTACGGCTTTCGGTCTTGGTACCGTCAGGCCTTATCTCTATGACAGTACAGGCGTGACAAATGCCCTGACCGCATCCGAAATGCGCTCCCGTCAAGTCGAGATACTCATGTAGAAAGTCGACCATAGGCATTCCAAGCGGGACATCCATCGGTCCAACCATGGCGCCATTGACCGTGAGGGTAAGTGGTCGCTTTTCCATACTCATCCCAAAAACCTGCTGATGACTATCAGGGCTTACGGCTAATGTAACCGCCCATTTATTCTTCGTTTATCTAATTTAGATAGAAATAATATTGAATCTCCGAAAACTAATTGAGTGTAAAATCATCAGAATCAAAATTAAATTCGATTTGATATTTATTCAATAGAGAAATTGCAGCCTCATATTTCTATTGATCATGCCAATTTTCTGACCCAAAGATCTTTAGTTCCTGATAAAAATCAAGATATTCAATCGCTCAACGAACAGGAGACCCCGACAAGATGGTACTGTGTTTTGGAAAATTTCATCTCCAGAAACGGGCCTCCGTCGCGCACGGCCACTGCAAGTAATTGAAAAAATATTCGCCGTGAAAAGCTTCACCCAAATCTAGACAGTCAGAAAAAACACATTATTATATTAGATATGCGTTATCTTTAGAATATAGATTGGGTAGCTGGGGGCAGCAGTGTATTTTCTTAAAGACCCTGTCATCGCGCTCTTCGTCTCCCTTGCAATTGGTTACCTTATTGGCAAACTGCGTATTGGCCCGGTTCGGCTGGGCGGGGTTTGCGGGACATTGCTGGCAGCGCTCGCCATAGGGCAGCTCGGCATACGCATTTCGCCTGACCTGAAAGACAGCGCGTTTACCCTTTTCATTTACGCGTTGGGCTTCACCGCAGGACCTCAGTTTTTCGCCAATATCCGAGGCGGGTGGCGCTATGGAATATTCTCCTTAATTGAAGTCGTTTGCGTCACCATTCTGGTTTCGATGGCGATTGTTCTGTTCAAGCTCGATATTGGAACAGCGACTGGTCTTTTTGCCGGATCTGCAACTGAATCTGCGGTGATCGGAACAGCGTCGCAAGCGATCTCGCATCTCGCGATCTCACCAGAACAAATCGAACAATTACAGGCGAACGTTGCGACGGCCTATAGCCTCACCTATCTGTTCGGCCTCATCGCAATTGTTGTTTTCACCACCCAGCTTGCACCCATGCTTCTGAAAGTCGACCTTAGAACCGAAGCGCAGACACTGGCCCGCAAACTGGGCTCGGAAGACGATGACGACGATCAGGTTGAGGGCTTACCCATGTTCGTCGCCAGGGCCTTCCGCGCGGGGGCACTAGCGGGGCAGACAGTTGGCGATCTGGAGAAAAGCTGGAACTGGGCAGTAACGATTGAACGTGTGCGCCGACATAAAAAAGTCCTTCAAACAGACCCTAGCTTCCTGTTGAATCCAGATGACATTGTCATCGTGCATGGCCGCCGCAACGCGGTGATAGCAGTTCAGGATTTCTTCGGACAGGAGGTTCCCGTGCCGGACGGAACCAGTCTGGCGCTTGTAACGCGGGAAGTCGTTCTCATCCGAAAGGAAGCTTTCGGGCGTCAGATCCGACAATTGCGGCAGTCAGCCTCGCCCGATCTAAAGCGCGGAGTATTCATTTCCAACGTCCGACGTTTGGGTCAGACTATTCCGGCATTGCCGGGTACAGTTCTCCATGAAGGCGACGTCTTGACACTCTATGGGCAAGACAAACCGGTCTCCCGCGCTGTTGAAACTTTGGGCAAGCCATTGCCTAAAGTCGGCAGTACTGACTTTGTCTTTCTCGGCCTCGGTATCGTCGTAGGCCTTCTTTTAGGTCAATTCTCGCTCAATATCCGTGGTTGGGAGCTATCGCTGGGATCTGGCGGCGGCGCGTTGATTTCCGGCCTTGCTTTCGGCTGGCTCAACATGAGAAATCCAGCACGTGGTGGATTTCCAGTTCCGGCGGCGGAGTTTGCAAAAGATTTTGGATTGGCTGTTTTTATAGCCGCCATAGGATTAAGTGCCGGCCCCGATGCAATCGCGCTCATTCTCGAATACGGGCTTATCCTCCCACTGCTGGGCCTGGTTGTTTCGTTCGTGCCTGCGTTGGTGTCGCTTTTTATTGGCTCAAAACTGATGAAAATCGATACACCAATCCTTCTTGGTGCAATCGCCGGTCAGCATTGCAGTACGCCAACGATCAGCGCACTTGTGTCTCAGGCGGGAAACTCTACACCGGTGATCGGGTACACAGTTACCTATGCCATCTCAAATGTGCTCTTACCACTTATGGGGCCAGTAATTGTGGGCATTGCTGCGGCACTGGGAGGTTAGTTTCATTTCCCCGCACGGGAATAGAAACGTTTCCCATCTCCGTCTCTGAACGGCTTATTTGAGAGCTTTCTGGTAGCGCTTGATCAGCCTATCACGCTTAAGCTTCGACAGGCGCTGAATCCAGAACAGGCCGTTGAGTTGATCAATTTCATGCTGGTGGCACACCGCAAGCAAACCATCGGACTCTTCCACCTGCTCGCTGCCGTCAATATCCTGATAGCGAATACGGATACAAGCATGTCTTTCGACCTTCTCGACAATACCGGGCATGGACACGCTTCCTTCGTCGTGGACGATTTTCTCGTCAGAAGCCCACACGATCTCGGGATTAATGTAGGTCTTCTCGCTGCCATTTCCGGAAAGTTGCAGCACAACCACTCGAGCCGATACGCCGATATGAGGTGCTGTGATACCAATCCCCGGCGCAGCACGCATCGTGTCCAGCAAATCGCGCGCAAGAACACGCAGATCATCGCCGAAGGTCGTGACAGGATCGGCAAGCGCTCGCAAACGCATGTCCGGATATTTGATAATCTCTCTAACAGTCATACTGCTTCTTTAACCGACTGTTCGGTTCGGTCGCAACCTAATTCGGGTCCGCTCCAACATCCTGTTGATGTCATCGCGCAGCAGAAGTGATGCGACGATTTGGTCCGACAGCACGCCGACTGGAAGAGAGAACAGAGGCGTTCATATGGTAGACACCGGGGACGCTGAGAGGCCCCGGCGCCAATTTCTTCAATTACAAAATCATCTTCTGAGCCCTACTTCACTTCCTCAAAGTCGGCAGGCTTCCAGCTTCCATCGAAAGCCGGCTTGTCAGGCCCATAGATGCGAATATAGGCAAACCAGCCGCGACCGGGGACCGTCTTGATCCAGCGACCTTCCTGACCGGAAGGTGCGGTCGGCCCGAAGTAAAGTTCAGTTGGTTCGCTCTTGCTTGCATCTTTCAATTCGAAGAGCGACCGAAGAGCCGCCTTGCCCTGATCGGTCTGCACTTCTGAACGCGTCTGTGCATCATAGGCGGTTACAGACCAAAATAGCTTGCCCGGAACAGGTTGCGGGATCGAAAGCTTATAGGTTTTGCCGCCGTCGAGCCACGCCCCGCTGCCGTCACGAACGCCCAGCCAATAAAGCGACCCTGCTCCAGGCGTACGTCTGAACATGGCAGGTGACGTCACGATTGCCTGCGCAAACCAGCGGTCACGCGCTTCGAGATCAATCCCGGCCGGGGTTTCAAACTGGGCGCTTCCGGGAACCAGACCGACCCATTCCCACTTGCGCTCAGGCCAAGCGAGCTTGTCAGTGCGAGCCGTGTCAAACGCCGAGACCAGCATCTGGTCGCGCGCCTGGCGTGCGGCCTTCTCAAGGATTGCCTTCATCCGATCGTCCGGCTTGAACTCCTTGCCTTTTTCAATGCCCAGCACCTGAAGCAGGCCATACATCGGTTCGAACTTCGCGACAATCGGCTCCTGCTGGATGATGTCGTTCAGCTTTTGCCAGAACTGGATATTGTCCTCCCATTTGAGTGAGGTACTGTCCAAATCCATATTGGTCGTATCAACGAATTTCAGACGTTGTTTTGGGTTAGCCAAAGGATAGATCTTGATCGCCTCCAAAGCCTTCAATGCTTTGTCTTGATCTCCGCCGACAGGCAACGCACGTACGGCAAGCAAGTTCTTGTAGGTTTGTGTCTTTCCGACGAAGTATCCTTTCGGGATTTTGCCCTTGTAGTCCGGCCCGACAATCAGATGCTTACCGCCTTTTCCTGCGTCCGGTCCCGGTATGCCCATGTCAAGCACCCAGCTCTGATTGTGATCGTTGACGAGACCAATATAAGCGCCGACTGGTAATTCTACCACCATTGGCCCTTTCGAGACGTCAAGCGTTGCGGAACCGTAGGGCGTGTCGGAGTTCAGTGTGAAGCCCACCTGACGCGGGCCGGCAGCCGCACCACCATATGCGGCGTTATCCTCGATCCCGGCCTCGCGATTACCGTTGAAAATACCTTCGACGGAAACGGTGGGGTACCAAAAGCGATAAGCCACCAGCGCACGCTGAAGATCGGCATCATCCTGCGCGCGTTTGCTCGCTTCCGGGGTGGGGTATCCGCTTTCGAACTTGTATGTGACAGCATCCTGCGCGAAGGCGACGGAAGAAAGCGACGCAGCCAGAAGAGCTGTCATAACGATGCGGTTTTTCATCTTCTTCTCCAGGGTTCGGGATAATGCGGGTTCAATTCACCTCGGCGAAATCTTCGAGTTTCCACGATTTGTCGAACCACGGCTCCAGCGGACCATAGAGACGGAAAATCGTGAACCATGATTTGCCGGGAATCGTTTGAATCCAATTGGTTGTGTCGGCAGGCCGCTCGGGCGAGAAGACAATGTCGGTAGAACCATCAGCGTTCTTCTTGAGGTTTTTTTCGCTGGACAGGCTCGGAAACTGCTGGTCCGTCTGCAGCATGGAACGTGTCTGCGTGTCGTAGACGACAACCGACCAGAAATCCTTAGCTGGAACATTTGCCGGAACGTGCAGGCGATAGGCTTTGGCACCATCAAAAGGATTCCCATCCTTGTCGAAGTTTGCCGCAGCATATTGAGAACCTATCCCCGGCATGGCCACGGCCATAGCAGGCGTATTGATCGTTGCAGCGTAGTAGAAGAGCGTGCGCGCATCGAAGTTTCGCGCTCCGCTCTTCGTCATCCATTCGTAGCTGCCACCAATGAACGGTGTTGTCCATTTGCGGTCCGGATAGATCATCACGGCGGGGTCGCGAGGCCGAAAGTCTATGTTGCGAGCCGCTGCATTGCCAACCGCGACGGAATCTTCAAGAATTTTCTTCAGCCTTGCGTCGGGGGCGAATGGCTTCCCCTTTTCCATACCGATGGCTGCGAAAATTCCGGTCATATCAGGTCCGTACGCACCCGCCGGTTCCTCCTGTATGATTTGGTTGACCTCCTCGAAGAACTTGAAATTATTGGCGTGTACGGTGTTCATGACCCTACCCGACAAATCGAGAAACTTCGTCTCGGAGGGCTTGGCGCGCTTTGCCCACGGATAGGTCCGCAGCTTGGCCTTCAGGCTGGCGACGCCCGGTGCAGGATCGCCGTCCTTCATGAAAGCGCGCCCAAAGAGAAGATTGCCGAAGGTTGGAGACTGGATCACGAAATAGCCCTTTGGTTTCTCGCCTTTCCAGCCAGGTGGTACAAAGAGATACTTCCCACCTTTGCCCTTGTCAGGGCCCGCATTGCCAAGATCGGTCACATATCGGAACCAGAAGTCATTAATAACCCCAAGAATGCCGGGCGGGCTTTCAAGCACAATGGGTCCATCGTTGAGGTCCAGCCAGCTCCAGAAATAGATGGTTTCGGAGTTGGGCGTCAGGAACAACGACTTCGAATCCATCAGCGTTGAAAAGACACCAATTGTTCCGTGTTCCGCACCAACTTCACGCAGACCCGTTCGGATTGCCACCATTGAGGCGCCGGGAATTCCATTGAGGAAGGCTTCAATACCACGACTGAAATCGAGCTGGTCCCAGACCTTTTGTGCTGTCTCCACTGTCGGCACACCATCATTGAACTTCAACGTGCCGATGCGCGTATCGACTGAATCTGGCGTGACGATCTCATCCGGTATCGGCGTCGTCATCTTATAATCCTTGGCCAACGTCTGGCCTGATGTCAGACAGAGGATTGCCGTAGTAATCAGGAAGTGCTTTCTCATAGCTGTGTTCTCACTTGAGTTTTACGGCGTCGTCAGATTTCCAGGCTCAGTCGAAGGAAGCTTTCGTCCGCCCGTAAAGGCCTAAGATCGTGGAAAAGCCCTTGTCTGGAATTGTCGCAATTCAGTTCGCATCGACATCGGGATTTTTCGGTCCGAAGTAAATGTCCGTGAAGCCGTCGCTGTTTTTCTTCGCAGTATGCGTCTCGGCGGCGCAGAGCGTAAAACCATTGATGAGGCGAAAAAGACAGAAGATATCCGTTTCAAGGTTCAATCTCCTCAGTTTTGAATAAGCTGAACGGAACCCGGATAAAAATGAAGCACGTTACGGTAACGAATGTCAGTTCCCGCACACCGATAAATTTAGCTCGCTCGATCAAGCGGTTCAGTTGCGACGCACACCTGAATAAATATCGCGTTTGTTACTGTAACAAACTTCATTTTCAGCACTTTTTAGATACGATTTTATCAATATGAATTTAGGGGAAGTTCGCTATGTCGGTGTTCGTTCGTACAGGTCTTGGCCTGCTGTTCTCCGTCGTCGTGATTAATGTCGTCATGGCACAAGAACATCAGTCGGTGAATGATGCCAATAACCCCCTGACACCAAAGATTACCGTTAACTTCCATAATTACTATTCAGCCGAGTTATTCGGGCTGCCCGGACGTCGCGCCAATCAGTTTCTCCTGCGTGGATTAGTGCCGGCGGACATCGCAGGCCTGCCGCAATTATTGCGATATACATTGCCCATCGCCACCGCGCCTGAGTTTCCCGATGGGTACGTAACGGGACTGGGCGATCTCACGCTGATGGATATTTTCATCCTTCCCAAGCACGGCGACATAACATTGGGTGCAGGACCGATACTGGTCATCCCAACCGCCACAGAAGACGCACTCGGCAATGGCAAATGGCAAATTGGCGCCTCGGGCGTCATCGTTGCCCCACAGAGCTGGGGCCTCTTGGGCGGACTGGTAACCTATCAGGCCTCGTTCGCAGGCCACGGCGACAGAGACAATGTCAGTCTGGCAACCGTCGAGCCGATCATCAATTACAATTTAAAGGACGGCTGGTATCTGCGCTCGACAGCAACATGGAGTTTCAATCTGGAAGATAACGAGGGCTACATCCCGGTTGGTTTCGGTATCGGCAAGGTCTTCGAGCTTGAAAAAGGCATTACAATGAATGCGTTTATAGAACCGCAATATACGGTTTGGCACCAAGGCGACGGTTCGCCGAAGTGGCAGATATTTGCGGGCGTCAATTTTCAGTTTCCAGTTAAGAAGTGACCCCGATTTCCAGCTTAATAGCGCGATCTTGCGACCCCTCTTGTCGCCGAAGCGACCGGAGAACAAAGCGTCGAGCGGACGGTGCACAGGTTCGATAAAATGCTTTTGCCGGTTCTTCAACCAGCATGCAGACCCGGCGCTTCCTGACCGGTGCTCTCAACATATTCGGTATAGCCACCACCATATTGCTGAATACCATCTGGAGTAAGTTCCAGCACACGATTGGAAAGCGCCGCCAAGAAGCGACGATCATGCGATACGAAAAGCATCGTGCCTTCATAAGTTGAAAGCGCTTTGATGAGCATTTCCTTGGTATCGAGATCGAGATGGTTCGTCGGCTCATCGAGCACGAGGAAGTTTGGTGGATCAAACAGCATCGCAGCCATCACCAGTCGGGCTTTCTCACCACCGGACAGCACGCGGCATTTCTTTTCGATATCGTCCCCGGAGAAGCCGAAGCAGCCAGCAAGGGCGCGCAGCGGAGCCTGCCCAGCCTTTGGAAAGCGCTGCTCCAACCATTCAAGAATGGTGCTGTCACCATCGAGAATATCCATCGCGTGCTGCGCAAAATAGCCGAGCTTCACGCTGGCACCGAGGTTAACAATGCCCTGATCAGGCTCAGTCGCGCCTGTGACAAGCTTAAGCAGCGTCGATTTACCCGCACCATTGACGCCCATGATGCACCAGCGCTCACGGCGGCGAACCATGAAATCCAGCCCGTCATAGATTGTGCGGCTGCCGTAAGCTTTGTTGACGCCCTTGAGGCTGACGACATCTTCGCCAGAACGTGGCGCTGGCAAGAAGTCGAAAGCCACAGTCTGGCGGCGACGTGGAGGCTCCACACGATCAATTTTTTCGAGCTTCTTCACGCGGCTCTGCACCTGCGACGCATGGGATGCACGGGCCTTGAACCGTTCAATGAACTTGATTTCCTTGGCGAGCATTGCCTGCTGACGCTCAAACTGGGCCTGTTGCTGCTTCTCATTCAGCGCGCGCTGGCTTTCGTAGAAGGCGTAATCGCCAGCATAGGAGTTCAGCGAGCCACCATCGATTTCGATGATCTTGGTCACGATGCGGTTCATGAACTCGCGATCATGCGACGTCATCAGCAAGGCGCCATCGTAATTCTTGAGGAAGGCTTCAAGCCAGATCAGGCTTTCAAGATCAAGATGGTTGCTTGGTTCGTCAAGCAGCATCACATCGGGCCGCATCAGCAGAATTCGGGCAAGCGCCACGCGCATTTTCCAGCCGCCGGACAATTTGCCAACGTCACCGTCCATCATTTCCTGACTGAAGCTTAGGCCGGCGAGTACTTCACGGGCTCGGCCATCCAGCCCATAACCATCAAGTTCTTCATAGCGGGCCTGAACCTCACCATAGCGTTCGATGATGGTGTCCATCTCATCGAGACGATCAAGATCGCACATTGCCGCTTCAAGCTCGCGCAGCTCCGCCGCCACGATGCTGACAGGGCCTGCCCCGTCCATGACTTCGGCGACAGCCGAACGCCCGCCCATTTCGCCGACATTCTGGTCGAAATAACCGACCGTTACGCCTTTTTCGACCGTGACCTGCCCCTCATCCGGCAATTCATCACCGATGATCATACGGAAAAGCGTTGTCTTGCCAGCGCCATTTGGCCCGACAAGGCCGATCTTCTCGCCACGGTTCAAAGCAGCGGAAGTTTCGATAAACAGAATGCGATGGCTATTCGACTTGCTGATATTGTCGATACGGATCATGAGTGTGAAGGCCTTGTGATAAGTTGGCCTCCCTATGGCATGCCTTGCTCGCGCTGTCACGCGGCATGGTTACTCAACAATCGGATCAGATCGTCAAAGACCATTACGCATATGCGGTTTTGTAGAAATCGGTACAGTTATGAAGTCCGAAACAGGTTCAAAGCAGCATATTGCAGAAGCATGATCGTCTTGCCATCCCGGATTGTACCGGAAGCAATCATACCCAGTGCCTCGTCGATATCGACTTCGAGCACGGCAATATCTTCACCTTCCTCTTCCTTGCCACCGCCCTGTGAAACGCGGTCTCCTGGCTCATATTCTCCGACGAAAAAGTGGAGCCGTTCTGTCACCGACCCGGGGCTCATGAAGGCGTCGAAAACCTGCCGCACATCACGTACGCGAAAGCCCGTTTCCTCTTCCGTTTCCGCACGAATGCGCACAGCCGGTTCCGCATTATCCAGCAACCCTGCGGGCGCCTCGATCAGCAGATCATCGTGTCCGTTCACGAAAGCTGGATATCGAAACTGACGGGTGAGAATGACAGTTCTGCGATGCGGATCGTAGAGGAGAATGGTTGCGCCGTTACCGCGGTCGTAGGTTTCTCGCGATTGACTCTGCCAGCTTCCGTCGGCCCGCTGGAATGAAAACGTCGTTTTCTTGAGAACATACCAGTCGTTGGAGAGAAGGGTGACGTCTTCCACCCGAACACGATGCGCAATACTCACAATAACCTCCACACAGACACGATAAGTGGCTAGCCGCCGCCAGATTGACGTGTTATTCGTGCAATATCATGCAGAGTCAAGGATTTTCGTGCAATGGGCGATAGATATGCTGACGACTGAACGAAAGGCCTTGATCCTTGAGGTGCTGCGCCGCGATGGTCGAATAGTCGCAAAGATATTCAGCCGGGAATTAGGCGTTTCAGAAGACACAATTCGCCGCGACTTGCGAGAACTTGCCGGCGAAGGTCATCTCTTGCGGGTGCATGGCGGAGCCCTGCCCGCTTCAGCAGCCGTTGCGGATTTTGCAACCCGCGAGGACGCCGCTTCGGCTGCCAAGACAATGCTCGGTAGCATTGCGGCTCGACTGATCCGGCCCGGCCAGATCGTCTTCCTCGATGGCGGCACGACAAACATACAACTGGCCCGTCAATTGCCACTCGACCTCAAGGCGACCATTGTCACACATAGTCCCAATATTGCTGTTGAACTGGCACATCATCCGCTTATTGAAGTCGAGTTGATTGGCGGCCGTTTGTTCAAACATTCCATCGTTACAGTTGGCTCAGTGGCCGCAGAAGCGATCTTCCGAATTCGGACCGACGCCTATTTCATGGGTGTGACTGGCCTGCATCCGGAAACCGGCGCGACCACCGGGGACGGCGAAGAAGCCGCCATCAAAAGGCTGATCGCCCGCCAGTCCGCCGAGACGATCGTATTGGCAACCCGTGAGAAACTTGGTGTCGCGTCGCCTTATCACGTCATACCCTTGGCAGAAATCACTACCCTTGTGACCGAGCCAAATCTGCCACAAGAGATGCTGCGTCCTTTCAAATCCCAATCAATTGATATTGTTCAGGTTTGATAGATGGCATTGCCGGGCGTAACGCTACGACAACACCTCGAGTGATTTCGCGAGTTCGGAAACAAGCGGCGATGGGTCATTGGCCGTATATATCCCAAATTCAGCCACCGGCGCTGAGGGAAGATTGTATCGTCCGTTTATAGTCTCGCAATCCGGCGGGACCGCTTCGGAAAACAACACGCCAACGCCTAGCCCACCCCGCAATGCCGATAACATGGCAGGCAGGCTTTTCACGCGACAGCCAACTGTCCACGCAATGCCCGCTTCAGCAAGGGAAGCGACCATTCGATCCTGCCAGGAACAGGATGTTTCAAAGAGAACGACAGGAAGCGGCCCCTCCTCGTCCACGTCGAGCAATCGGCTTGCACACCAGACCAACTGATAAGATAGGAAACTCATCGGCGGCTGGGCAAACCGGGCAGGATCCGCAACGACGATGTCGGTCTGCCCTTCGTCAAAGGATCGCGCAAGCTGTGCCGAATTGGATGAACTCAGCTCAATGTCGACCGATGGATGCTTCTGTCTGAACTGGGCAATTGCACCCGGAAGTCGCGTGACCGCCAGATCTTCGAAGAGACCCAGCCGAATACGGCCGACCAGCTTCTTATCGACCAAGCCGCGCTGCATATCCTCGGTCAAAGCAATGACTCTGCGCGCATAAGCCAAAAAGGCTTCTCCCGCTTCGGTCAGTGAAACGCCCCGCGAGGACCGCTTGAAGAGTTCACTGTCCAGCTCTTTCTCGATCCTCTGCAATTGCATGCTGACGGCAGCCTGCGTTCGCGCAAGACGATCAGCTGCCTTGCTCACTGTGCCCGTTTCAGCCACGGCGATGAACATTCTGAGAAGCCTGAGATCGTAACTCGCCTCCATAATAAATCCTTATACCTCGCTAAGAATTATAAGGTTACACGAGGGGTGCAGCCTTTGACAATATGAAATCAGAACCAGGAAATGGAGTTTCAAATGTCCGACTATAAAGACAAACTGGCTGCTTGCGGTATCGAATGGCCAAATCTGGCCCGGCCGAACCTGCCCTTCTCGCCAACGACAAAAGTCGACGATTTTCTGTATGTTTCGGGCCAGATACCCGAAAAAGGCAGCGACATTGCTTATGTCGGGCAAGTCGACAGCGAGATTGATATAGAAACCGCTCTTGAAAGCGCGAAGCTCTGCGCAGCGAATGTCATATTCTGGGCCAATGAAGCGCTTGATGGTGATCTGGATCGCGTCGTCCGACTGGCCAAGCTTACAGTCTTTATCAATGCCGTGCCGGGATTTACCGCCTATTCGCAAATCGGCAACGGCGCTTCGCAAATTATGAATGCCGTCTTCGGTGAACGCGGCGTGCATGCACGCTCTGCAATTGGCGTGGCGGGACTGCCAGCCAATGTGCCGGTCGAAGTCGAAGCCGTTTTCCATATTCGCTGATCAAAGGACCTGCAAATGTCCGTCGTGCATTTTAATCATAGCGGCGCTGGGTTGCCTTCTCCCGAAACCGTTCAGGTGATCGTTGACCATCTGCGTCTCGAGGCGGAACGGGGGCCGATGGAGGCTGGTGTGCTTGCATCGGCCTCCATCAGCAATACCTATCAAGCGGCGGCAAAACTGTTGGGCTGCTCGCCGCAGGATATCGCTTTTGGAACCAGTCATGGCCAACTTTACGGTAATTTGATCGCCTCGATACCGCTTTCTCCCGGCGATAAGATACTGGTCAGCCGTCAGGAATGGATTGGCAATGTTCTATGCCTGCAACGCTCTGCGGACCTGAATGGCGCATCACTTTCATTGATGGCTTCGGATGAAACAAGCGCCGTCGATCCCGTAGCGCTCGGTCAAAGCCTCTCGCCGGATGTCCGCATTGTTGCCCTGACCTGGGTTGGCGCGGGAAGCGCACTGATCAACCCTGCGGCAGCGATTGGTGCAGCAATCCGGCAAGCCGGGTCGTCAGCTTTTTTCGTCATCGACGCCAGCCAGGCAATTGGACAGATACCAATCGATGTTACCGAGTTGGGCTGCGATGCACTCATCGCGTGCGGGCGGAAATTTTTGCGCGGGCCGCGTGGAACGGCATTGGCATATATCTCGCCCCGTCTTGCAGACGCAATCGTACCGCGCAGCATCGATAATGTGTCCGCCACTTTAAGCGACGGAAATGTTGTGGTGGCACAAAGCGCGCGAGCTTTTGAGTTCGGTGAGGAATCGGTGGCTCTCAAGCTCGGCCTAGGGAAAGCGATCGAACAAGCTCTCGACTTGGGCGTGGACCATATCCGGCTGGAACTCGATCAGAAAGCTGCTTTGCTTCGTCGTTCGCTTGCTGAAGTGCCAGGTGTAAAGCTGCTCGACTTGGGAGACAGCAAAGGCGCTGCCGTCACTTTTGTGATTGATGGCCTGTCATGTGGGAGCGTCAAGCAGCGCCTCGCTGATCAGGGCATCAATATCGGCATGAACGGACCGGGCTACACGCCTTACGATATGTCAATACGCGGGATTTCGGAGCTACTTCGTGCCTCCGTACATTTGAGCACCACCGATGAAGATATCGCTTTGATGGTCAAGGCCGTCAGGTCGATCAGTGGCACCCGTATTTGAGTTGGAACATTAAAATGAATGACAAAGGGCAGACAGCGCTTCTTCTGGGTGGAAGCAAAGGGCTCGGATTCGGCGTTGCAGAAGCGTTAGCGAAACAAGGTGTGAATATTGCGCTCGTCGGTAGAGACAAGGTTGCGATGCGCGCGGCGGAAGAACGCCTCGGCACATATGCGGGTTCGGTGATGTCTTTCACCAGCGATCTGACCGATCCTGCCAGTGTGTTCAGAATGATGGAGAATGTAGACAAAGCCGTTGGCAGCATCGATATCCTGCTTCTTAATGGCGGCGGTCCCGCTCCGGTGGCGGCCTCTCAATATGACGAAGCCTATTGGAACACACAGATCAGAAGCATGTTTCTCAGCCAGATTGAGGTGGCTGCTCATTATTTGCCAGCAATGCGCGCGCGCCGTTTCGGCCGGATCATTGCAGTATCCTCGACAAGTATCCGAGAACCTATTCCCAATCTGGCGGCTTCCAATGCATTGAGATCAGCGCTGGCAGGATGGGCCAAGACGCTTGCCAGTGAAGTGGCCGGGGATGGCGTAACGGTCAATGTGGTGATGCCCGGTCGGTTTGCCACCGAGCGTACCACACGGCTGGACGCGCTGGATGCCGCTGAGCGCAGCGTTGATCCAGCCGTCATCGCAGCCGAAAGCCAAAGGGAAATTCCGGTAGGACGTTACGGCACGCCGGAAGAATTCGGCGAGGTGGTTGCGTTCCTGGCCAGCAAGGCTGCAAGCTACATCAATGGTGTGGCACTACCGATTGACGGCGGCCTGAGCCGCTCGATGATCTGACGCTCGTGACGATATTTGCAGGGATTTCGCACCTTGGAGGATGTGCAAAACCCCTGCAAATGTCATATCGTCAAATGCCAGTGCCTAATGGTGCTGCAGTATCTCGCCGAGAAAGGTCCGCGTGCGTGCATGCGCCGGTGCCCGAAAGAAGGTTTCAGGGTCATTTTCCTCGATGATCTCGCCATCAGCCATGAAGATGACCCGGTCCGCCACCTGACGTGCAAAACCCATCTCATGTGTCACGCAGATCATGGTCATGCCGTCGCGAGCGAGCGATACCATTGTATCGAGAACTTCCTTGACCATTTCCGGATCCAGCGCCGAAGTTGGCTCGTCAAACAACATGGCTTTTGGTTCCATGCAAAGTGCCCGCGCAATAGCAACGCGTTGCTGCTGGCCACCCGAAAGCTGTGCCGGATATTTTTCCGCCTGATCGCCGATACGCACACGGTCGAGATATTTTCGCGCTGTCGCCTCCGCTTCAGCACGTGACAGCTTGCGCACACGCATCGGTGCAAGGATACAGTTTTCCAGAACGGTTTTATGCGGGAACAGGTTAAACTGCTGAAAGACCATGCCAACTTCACGGCGTACTGCGTCGATAGCCTTCTGGTCTTCCTTGACGGCATGATCGGCAACAACAATCTCACCGCCCTGGCTGGCTTCCAAACGGTTGATACAGCGGATCAAAGTGGATTTACCTGATCCCGAGGGACCACACAGGACAATCTTTTCACCTTTGCCGACTGTCAGGGAAACCTTCTTCAAGGCGTAGAAATTGCCGTACCACTTCTCCACATCGCGCATCATGATCATCGGCTGCGCATCTGACTTTTTCTCAGTTGTCACGAGAAATTTTCCTTTCTTATCTGGAGAGGCCAGCGGCCATGCGTCGTTCAATACGCCTGCCCCACAGGGAGAGCGGCCAGCACATGGCGAAATACATCGCCCCCACAACACCGAACACGAGAAGTGGTCGGTAAATCTGATTAGAGATAATCGAACCGGCGCGGGTCAGTTCAATGAAGCCAACAATCGCAGCCAGCGATGTGCCCTTCAGAAGCTGAACAAGAAAACCAACGGTAGCCGGCAAAGATAATTTGAATGCTTGAGGCATGATAACGTCGACCATCAGGCTGTAGCGATGAAGCCCAAGCGCGTCAGCGGCCTCGGTCTGTCCCTTCGGAACGGCTTCAATCGCGCCGCGCCAGATTTCACCCAGAAAGGCAGAGGCATGCGCGGCAAGGGCTATACCCACAGCCGCCCAGGCGGGTAGATCAAAACCCAGGAGAGGCAGACCGAAATAGGCAACGAAGAGCTGCATCAGCAAAGGCGTGCCCTGAAAGAGGCCTATCCAGCCGATTGCAATAGCCCGAACCCATGCGAGCTTCGATACCCGCATCAAGGCAATGATGATGCCCGAAACGATACCGCCGGCAAATGCCATAACCGTTAGAACGAGCGTCCAGCCAAGCCCCTGCAGCAAATAGGTTAGTTCTTGCAGTCCCATAAGTCGTCCTCCTCAACGCTGCGGATAGCTGAAAGCGCGTCGACCGATGGCGGCAAGCGACCACATAGTTACCAGCGAGATCACCAGATAAATGCCCGTCAGCGTAAAATAGGTCTCAAAACTGCGAAATGTTTCCGCTTCAATGCGCTGCCCGGCAGAGGTCAACTCATAGGCGGAAATCGAAGTGCAGATTGCGGTCGTGAGCGTGAGCAAAATGAATTGGCTCGACAGTGATGGATATATCGCCCGTAGCGCCGGTTTGAGAACGATGAGACGGAACACTTCGTGCCGGTGAAGACCCAACGCCAACCCGGCTTCCGTCTGGCCTTTCGGAATGCTTTCGACCCCACCACGGATAATCTCGATAGCGTATGCGCCACCGTTCAACCCAAGCGCAAGAATGGCAGTGAGCGTTGGATTCAGCGTTATGCCTGCAAGAGGCAGCGCAAAGAAGACGAAGTAAATCTGGACCAGAAACGGCGTGTTGCGGATCACCTCGACGAAGGCAGTGACCAGAAAAGACGGAATCGCCATATGTGCGCGCAAGATCGCAACCCCTACGACGCCGATGATGGTGGCGAGTGTCATGCCGACGACGGCCAGGAATAGAGTTCCCAACGTCCCATACACCAGCGAGGGCCAGGCGTCCGCGACGACGCTGAAATCAAGTGTCATATTCTATCCTCCTCCAGCATGGTGCTCAGTCCCAATCCGGTTCCCATTCGAAACTGGAAAAGCGCTCGCCGCGTGCAAGTGCATGGATCGCAGCCATGTCTTCCGCCGACAGTTCGAAGTCGAAAATATCCCTGTTGGACTTCATATTTTCTGGCTTGGCGGAGCGTGGAATGGCGCCGACATTGTCCTGCTGTAGATGCCATCGCAGAGTGATCTGGCCAGCGGACTTTCCGTATTTGCGTCCAAGCTGGACAAGGACATCCGAGCTGAAAACCTTGCCTCGCGCTATCGGCTGATAGGCATTTAGAAGCATGTCCGCCCGGCGCATACGCGCAAGGAGCTTCTCCTGCGACAGATAAGGATGATACTCGACCTGATTGCAGAATAACTCGGCTTTATGCACATCAAGCGCTTCGTCCAGAAGTGCGACCGTAAAATTGCTGACGCCGATCAGACGGGTCTTACCGCTCGCTTTTGCGTCTGCGAAAGCGGCAAGGGTTTCGCCGAGAGGAACCGTCTTGCTCGGCCAATGCACCAGAAGCAGATCGACATAGTCAAAGCCGAGCCGTTCCAGACTTTCATCCACCCGGCGATCGACCGTCTCCTGATCAAGCTCGGAGAACCAGATCTTCGTCGTGACGAACAGCTCACTACGGGCCACACCGCTTTCACGCACGGCGCGCCCCACCTCAACTTCGTTGCCATAGCGGATGGCCGTATCGATCTGGCGATAGCCGAGCTCTATCGCTGTGCGGATTGCAGCTTCGCCCTCCGGCCCTTTCAGTTCGAACGTACCCAGTCCGAGGCTAGGGATCGTCACGCCCTGAAAGGTTTTGGTTTCAAGGTTTTTCACGCTACAATCTCCCCGGTTACTCTTTCCAGTACGGCATTTGATGCTATCAGCGCGCGTCTTGCCCATTCGGTGGCAGACAAACCTCGCGACTGGCGATCATTCGGGATCTCAACCGCAACCGGAATATTCGCCGGCAGCGCTTCGAACATGCCAGCGAGATTCAGTTCGCCGTCACCGGGCAAAAGCCGCTCGTGGCGCGCGGCATAGTTCAGCTCGTCGCGGTTTTCCGGGATTTTGGCGGGAGCATCGCAAATCTGCGCATAGTGCAGCCACTTGCGCGGCACAGCGGCAATTTCTTCGATAGTCGAACATGAACGCGAAACGTGTAGCGTATCAATGATGACACCCTGGTTCGGCTGGTCGGCCGCAGTTAATACCCGGGTCGCCGCGGCAAGATCGCGGAGTTCGGATTGAGGCATGAATTCCAGGTCCATCGAAAGACCGAAAGGACGGGCCGCCTCGCAAAGCTTCACGAAGGAGTGGGTCAGCCGTATCTCGTCGGTATCGTCCCCTGCAACGAGAATGGCGCGAGCACCCAATTGCGCCGAACAATCCAGAAACGGCAAATATGGCTCAGGATCAAAATCCGGTCCAATGCGGATCATCTCAATGTCGAAAACCGCGACGCCCTTATCTTCCATAAGGTTGAGAAGTGTTTTCACTCGGGTCGGCTCGTCCATCAGCGCATAAGCCAAGCCACCCGGAACAGCTGGCATCAGGCGAAAGCCGAGATAATCGTAACCTGCCTCCGCTGCCGCCAGCACGGCTTCTTCCGGCGCGACGCCAAGCCCGGTCAGAAACGAGAGTGATGTCTTTCTGCGGGTCATGCCGCCACCCCGGCGGCATTCAGCATCTCCGCAAGCGTGACCGTGCGATCTTCACGTCCCGCAACATCGACTGCAAGTGTTGCTGCAAGCGTCGACATGCCATCACGCGCCGTAATCAACGGCTTGACATTTCCATGGATCACATCAACGAAATGATCGAGCTGGTTCACATAGGTCAACGACCCATCACCCGGCCGGTATTCGCGGATCAGCGGATGCTGCCAGTGATCGCTTTCCTCTGCATGCCGCCAGAGATACATATCGGAAACGGATAATGCCGCCTTGCGTCCAGCAAGGAAGAGGCAAGGCCCGGGCTGCGCCGGATGATAGAGTGCTTGACCCGACGTGTATTCCCACGCCCACGGACTGACCGCACCATCGGAAATCAGGAACGTACCAAGCACACCATTTACAAAGCGGATTGATATGCTTGCAGTGTCTTCCACTTCGAAGCCACGACGCGCAGACGAAGTAAAAGCGCGAATGCTTTCGATCTCACCCACCAGATAACGCAGCACATCGATGTCATGGATGAGATTGATCAGCAGAACACCGCCACCGAGCTTCCGCCGCCATTCTGTATTGAAATAATCATCCGGCTTATCAAACAGGGTCATGCCATTCACGGCAACAAGCGGACCGAGTTCGCCAGCCTCAATGGCACGCTTTGCCGAACGGATATCCGGGCTGTGACGGCGCTGATGGCCAACAAGCACAGCAACACCTGAACGTTCGGAAGCCTCGACAATCCGGCTGGCCGATGCCAGGCTTTCAGCAATTGGCTTTTCGATCAGGCAAGGTACTCCGCGCTCGATGCAAGCCAGAGCTGCTGGTGCATGCAACTGGTTCGGCAAGGCGATGATAGCACCATCCGGCTTTGCCTGATCGAGCATCGCGCCATAGTCAGAAAAATGCGGGACTGAAAGTCTGGCCGCCATTTCCGCAGCTGCGGGCGTCGGGTCGCAGATGGCGGCAATTTCTGCGCGCCGGTTCGAAGTCAGAAGTTCTGCGTGTTCGCGGCCAATCAGGCCAGCCCCCATAAGACCAATGCGTGTCATGCCGTCATCTCCGTCATTGCTCTAAGAGCGAGGCGATAGCCTTGAGCCCCAAAGCCTGCCATCACTGCTGTTGCTGTTCTTGATACGAGCGACTTGTGATAGATTTCTTCGCGCTGGTGCACGTTGGAAATGTGTAGCTCGATCTTGGGTCCATTGAACATCTTGAGTGCATCGAGAATGGCAATCGACGTGAACGTATAGGCAGCCGGATTGATGATGATCCCCACCGCTTCCTCACGTGCGGCATGAATGGATTCTATAATCTCACCTTCGAAGTTCGACTGGCGGAATTCAATCGCCACACCAAGCTCTGCAGCATCCGTCTCCAACCAGGAACGAATTTCATCGAGTGTCGTTCGACCGTAGATTTCCGGCTCACGCTGGCCGAGCAGATTGAGGTTGGGACCATTCAATATGAAGATTTTACGCATGTTCAGACTTTCCGTGGAAGACGAAGGGCGCGACTTCGCAATCGTGGTCGCGCGCCTCGTTTCATCATGCAGTATTGGAAATGTGGTCGATCTTATTCTACGGTGTAGGGCACACCTTCGAGCTTCTCAGGGAAGTTCGGGAGTTTGTCTTCGCCGAGCCACTTCTTGTTGATAGCTTCAAGGCGACCATCCGCCTTGATCTTGTCGATGAACTGGTTCAGCCAGGCGTTGATTTCCTTGTCGCCAAGCTTGGTCGTTACACCCATCCACTGCTCGTTGAAGACCAGTTTCTGCTCGTAATCGTTACCCGGCGCGGCCTTATCCAGATTGATCTTATAGGTCGTGTTGCCACCGATGGCGTCAACCTGACCAGATACCAGCGCCTGCATCGTGGAGCTGTCATCGTCAAAGCGACGAATATTGCTAACATCACCTAGAAGTCCCGTGATTGACTTGTCCTGCGCCGCACCGCGCGGCACGCCTATGCGAAGGCTTTTGGCATCTTCAATCTTGGTGATGTTGTTTTTGGCGCTCGACAAAAGAATGATCTTCAGGCCGGCATAGGGCTTGGTAAACTGAACAGCTTTGGCGCGGTCCGGATACATACCCATCACGGCCATCTGCAGATCGACCTTACCAGTCAAAAGGTTTGGAATACGCGCAGCGACAGCGTTGGGCACGAACTCAACCTTGACGCCCATTTCTTCGCCGATCAGTTTCGCAACATCGATATCGTAGCCAATGTTGTTTCCGGTGGAGTCGATTGAACCCCAAGGGGCCTGTTCGCCCATGACGCCGATACGGACGACGCCAGCGCTTTTGATTTTCTCCAGAGCCTGCGCGTGTGCTGCAGAAGCTCCGAGCACCATCGCCGCGCCTGCAAAAAGCGCCAGTGCTACTTTGCGAAAAGGGAATTTGCCCGGCATTAATAGTCCTCCTCAAGGTTTGTGCCGTGTTGTCCAGACTGCGACTCCTCTTCGCGATCCGAACCTTGTATTCATTTTTTAATTAACCAACCGGTTGGTTGATGTCAATCCATGTGTTATCCCTAACCGCAGATCAACGACTTACGCTCTAGCTGCTGCCCAATGCCTTCCAATGTGGTAAGAGGACAGCCAGTCCGAGGAATCCAAATGACGAATGCCGATACGATGCCAACACAGAACACGCTCGATCCCGGAATTGACCCTGGACAGAGATCACCGGAGAAACGCAGGCGCCTGCTGCTTGAATCCGCAATAGCGGAGTTTTCCACCCATGGAATTGGCGGCGCTCGGGTGGATCGCATCGCACAACGGGCGAACTCCAACAAGGCAATGGTTTATCATTACTTCGGCAGCAAGGAGGAACTCTACCTTGCAGCCATGGAGCACTTATATGTGGGCATCCGTTCCGCAGAAGAACAGTTGCACCTTGATCCCGCCGATCCCATTGGGGCGATGAAAGCGCTGATCTCTTTCACCTTCCGCTATTACATCGACAATCCTGCCTTCGTACGGATGATCAACACGGAGAACCTGCACGGTGCGGTCCATCTGCAGGCGGCGACAGACATGGAGGGGCTCAACAGCGCCATCGTCAACAGAGTATCGACGATTATCGAGAGCGGTGTCGCAAAAGGTCTTTTCCGCCATGTGGATCCGCTTGATCTCTATATCTCCATCTCGGCGCTCGGTTTCACCTATGTCTCCAACCGGCATACGCTGAAGGTTCTCTTCGGTCGCGAACTTCTTGCAGAAGATGCTATCGATGCCCGCTTGCAGACGATGACCGAGATGATCCTGCGATTTATCGCCGTGGATGGACATCAGCTCATCCCCTCCATCGAGCGGTAATGCGCGATGGTCTGTGCTATTCCGTCACGAAGCGACGTGACGGGAATGGCTCCAAGCAGACGCTCATTGTCGGTCTCAGCGATATTCGGCGCCATCGGTACAGCGTCACCAGAAAAATCGATTTCGGCACCAGGTATTTCTGACCGGATAGCCTGGACGACATCAGACAGGTCCTCGCATGCCCCACCCAATGAAAAGGCATGCGCACCTTCATAAGATCGTGTTGCCGCCGCCGCAAATGCCGCCGCCACATCGGCAACGAAAACCATATCCTGCGGCCCGGAATAGCCAATCGTATAAGCATTGCCGCGAACGGCCTCTCGACAGGCAAGTGTTGGGCCGGCGGTGAGCCCGCTTTGCCTGCCCGGCCCATACACAACGGTCGGACGCAGGCCGATACTGGCAATGCCGGCATCGTGCCAATAGGCTCGTGCGCTTCCTTCGCATGCGAGTTTAAAAGCACCATATTGCGAAACAGGATGCGGCGTCATCCCGTCGTCAGGGCCAAAGACGGCGGCGCTGCTGGCATAGGCGACCCGCTCGATCCCGTTCGCTCTGGCGGCTTCGAAGACATTCAGCGTACCAATCAGATTGACGGTCGCACCCAGCACCGGATCGTTCTTACACGCAGGTGTTAGAAGTGCAGCAAGATGAACGATAGAGGCGCAGTCCCTGGCAGCCGCCTTTACCGCCTCTGCGTCTGTGATATCGCCTTGGTACCACTCAACATGCTCAGCATTACTGCCGACGATTTCCCGGAGAATGCGTCGGTCGCTGGTACGGTCGAAGATGCGCACATCGTGACCTTGAGCCTTCAACGCCTTGAGAATCCATCCGCCCAGAAAACCCGCCCCACCCGTGATAAGAACCCGCTTCATGCTGCCCCCTTCATGTCGTCTGCAGTCAAAGAGAAAGCAGCATCGTAGATATCGCTGATGGGGGAAGACAGAACACCGCTTTCTGTTGCCAGCCGTTCAATCTGCGGCAACGCCGCATGAAGTCCCGGATTTGAGGCTCCTTCGATGAGTACCACCACATCGAAGCCACCTTCATTCATTTCAGCACGCAACTCGGTTTCCTTGGTACGAACGCTGGAAACTTCACTGCGGGCGATACCGATATGCACGCATGCAACACCGGGCACGGCAAGCATCTGGTCGGCAAGCGCCTGCGCTTTTGTCCTCAGTCTAACTTCTCCCTCGCTGCCTGAAAGATCAAACCGAACTGTCGCCATGCAGCCGCCGTCACCATTACCGGCAGTCGCCAGTCTTTCGCAGGCGACGCGCAAAAAGTTGCGAAAACTGGGAGCAACCGCAGCGGTCCACGGTGTCGGATTGTTCAAACGTTCGAGATAAGCGGGCGAGCGAAAAGTTTCCACGGTTTCACCCGCGTAAATCGTGCCGAAGACATATCGTGCCGCAGCAGGTGCGTGGAGCCGTTTGCCGGTTCCAAAACCAGGAATCGAGAGGCGCTCGGGCATATGTTCCCGAGTATGCCATTCGATATATTCCTCATGTGCACCATCTTCGATGTCGTGCCATATCGCCAGAAAGGCAGAGCCCTTCAGTCCCATATTCTTCTCCTCCATTCTGCTTGTCCCGCGTCCTCTCCGCTTGACAAGTCGGTCGTTTCCGACCCATTTAGGCTACTAGAATGTTAGTATTCTACGAATGTCAACCCCAAGATTGGCTGTTCGAAGAGCCAGCATCGAACGTCTCACCCACATTGGCCCTGCGAACGGCCTGAATATCAGGGAGGAAAAACCATTATGGCAGATCAGGAAATGCCGCGCGTCGCGATCGTAACCGGCGGTGCGGGAGGACTCGGATTTCCCATTGCCGCGCGTCTTGCGGCCAAAGGGCACAAGGTCGCGCTTTGGGATATCAACCGCGAGCGCGTGGAGGAGGCTGCTGCAAAGTTGCCGGGCGCCAAGGGATATGTTGTGAATGTGATGGATGCCGCCGAAGTCGAAGCCGCTACCGCCAAGGTAGTCGCTGAGATGGGTCCACTCGGCATTCTCGTTACCAGCGCCGGTCACAATGGGCCTCTGGAGCAATTCGAAAAATATCCACATGACGGCTGGCGTTTTGTCATGTCGCTCAATCTGGATGCCGTTTTCTACTGCTGCCAGTCGGCGGTGCGCGAAATGCTCAAGACCGGATATGGCCGCATTGTCAATATTTCGTCCATCGCCGGGAAAGAGGGAAACCCCAACGCGGTCGCCTATTCTGCCTCCAAAGCTGGCGTTATCGGCTTGACCAAATCCATTGGCAAAGAGCTTGCTCCTACACAGATCCGCGTCAATTGTGTCACCCCGGCGGCAATCGAAACCGAGATGATGAATCAGCTAACGCCTGAATTCAAAGCCTTTGTAACGGCTAAAATTCCGATCGGCAGGCTGGGTGAAGCCGACGAAGTTGCGGCACTGGTAAGCTGGCTTGCCTCCGAAGAATGCTCTTTCTCAACCGGCGCGGTCTTCGATGTTTCCGGCGGTCGTGCTACATATTGAGGCCGTACAATGTATAAAAAACATCCTCTCTCCCTCGCCTATCTGACAGTCTTCGGCTGCCCACCTGTCGATAACGTCAAGGTTGCGGCGTCCTGCGGCTACGACATGGTCAGTCTGCGGCTGATCGCCCCGCACGGACTGAACCTCGTCCATCCTATTGTGGGCAACAAGGCGCTGATTCAAGAAATCAAGGCCATCGCCGCAGATACAGGCGTCTCCTTTTACGATGGGGAAGTGTTTACACTTTTGCCCGAGACCGATATCGCGTCCTGGCTTCCGGTCATCGAGACAGCCGGTGAATTGAATATGCCGGTGATGCAAATCACCTGCGAGGATCCGGACCCGTCGCGATCTTCGGACAATCTGGCCCGTATCGCCGATGCAGCCGCACAATACGATATCAAAATGGCTGTGGAATTCATGCGCTGGCGTTCGACGGCGACGATCCATGATGCAACGCGCCTTGCCGTCGCGTCAGGTTGCAAGAATGTCGGGCTTCTGATTGATGCGTTGCATCTGTTTCGGTCTGGCGGCAGTCCCGAAGATGTAGCGGCGTTACCGGAAGGGCTCGCGCTCTATCTTCAACTTTGCGACGTACCGGCTGAACAACCCGTGGACAATGCTGGCTATATTGCTGAGGCACGAACAGCGCGACTGTTTCCGGGCGATGGCGGCCTGCGGCTCAGGGAACTGGTGTCCGCCCTGCCCGATGATGTGGTGATCAGCGTCGAAACTCCGCACAAAGGCGATGCTGACCTTGGTTTCCTTGAACGCGCAAAACAGGGCATGGCGGCAACAAAACGCTTCCTCGACGATATGTCGATGAAATGATGTCATGTCGCCGGGGGTGTTGCTTCGCCCCCGGCAGACGCGTACATGATTCAATTAATTGAGCTGGAACCTATTTAGGCCCAAAAAGGAAAGGGCGGCAGAAATGCATTCGAAACCGCGATCCTCGCTGGGCGCACGCGTGACCGACAGGTTGCGGCGGGCAATTATCGACGGTGAACTCGAGCTGGGGGATGCTCTGTCGGAAGACAAGCTTGCAACAGCGCTTGGCGTTAGCCGCAGCCCAGTGAAGGAAGCCTTTGCTCTCCTGGAGCAACAGGGCCTGATTGACGTGCAACCGCAAAGAGGCACCTTTGTCTTTCTGCCGACCCACGAAGATACTGTGAATCTATGCGAGTTCAGAAAGACAATCGAAGTTGAAGCGGTGCGCCTGGCTATGATGCGTAGGCGCGATGAAACGCTGAACGCAATGCGCGCAGCGGCGAAAGACATGATTGAAGCATGTGACGCTGGCGATGCTTTGCGCAGTGCCCGGGCAGACGATCATTTTCACGACGCAGCATTGGAAAACTGTGGCAACCCTTATCTGGTAAATGCCTACCATCTTGTGGCCGGTAAAGTAGCGGCATTGCGGTCACATCGTTCGTCGCTGCCTGCCCGCAAATTTTCCAGTGCCGAGCATCTGGTCATTGTCGAGCTGCTTGAAACCTACAGGATCACTGAAGCGCTCCAGCATCTTTCCACTCATATCATGTTGATGGCAGAGCGTTACGGCATAGATAACGAGCCGGTGCGGGCACTCGGTGGTCGGGCGGCGCGCAGTGCCAAGCTTGATCATATCGGGCCACTTCCAGAATAGTTCAATCACGGCCAACATCGCCGAAGATTTCCACGTGGGGCAACAATCCACCCCACGTGTCATCATGATCGGCACCATTTCTACAGTCGCAGTACGGTAATCGCCTTGACTGTCACGGCTCATATGCCAAAAAGAACATAGGCAACTGAAATGGAATGCTATGAGCGCTCTTGAAAAATCGCTGACCATCATCGAGCTGCTCGCCGCTCGTCCCGCAGGTCTCTCCGTCTCAGCGATAGCCCAGCACGTCAATCAACCACCGAGCGGCGTACACCGCACGCTTAACGAATTGATTCGCCTTGGTTATGTTCGCCAAGTTCAAGATCAGGGCGATTACGCGCTCACTATGAAACTTGCGGCACTCGGAGTGGGTTTTCTTGGTCGCACCGGTGTTGGAGATGTGGCCCAGCCAATATTGGACCGGCTGGCCCAAACCAGCGGTGAGTTGATTCGCCTTTCGGTGATTGATGGTGACGATCTGATCTGGGTCGCGGTGGCGCAAGGCGCAACGGGTGGCTTGCGCTACGATCCCGGACAAGAACAGGGCGTTAATGTCCATCTAGCCTCGAGCGCTGGTGGTCAGGCATGGCTTGCCTCGATGAGTGATGAAGAGGCTTTGCAGCGGGTCGCGCGTCAAGGTCTTATCAATGATAGCAAACCATCCGGGCCCGGTGCACCAACCACAATCACCGAACTCCTGAAGGTGTTGGCGCAAACACGCAAACGCGGCTATTCGGTTTCGGTCAACAGCTACATTGTCGGCATGGCTGCGATGGCGGTGCCAGTTCGCAGCAACGACGAGGTCATTAGTTGCCTTTCAATCGCTGGACCTGCTGTTCGCATGACACCAGAGCGCATGGCGGAACTTGCGCCACACCTCACCAGAGCGGCAGAAGAAATCGGTCTCGCGGCAAGCGGCTCGCGCTACTTTCCCGGCTTGCACAAGCGAAGCTGAGTCCCGCTCGACAAAAACGAAGAAGCCCCGAAATAGATTGCCATTTCAGGACTTCTCTTGTTTCAAAGTCTTCGTACCGAGCTTAACGCAGTGTTGAATATTGGCTTTAACCGGCCTTGCATAGGTTGAGTTGTTCAGACACTGCCCAACCCAAAGGTTCGAGCTTTTGCAAAGCGTCCCGGATTGCGGTGTCCGGGTCTGAACTGAGGATCTCTACAACCGACAAACCCTGATATTCAGAGCTGGCGAGCGCGCGGGCCGCAGCTACGAAATCGACGCTGCCTGTTCCAATAGGGTCGTGCTTCCAGGCACCTTTACCAGTATCGGACATGTGCAGTATATCGAGATAAGGAACCACCAAGGGAATGGCTTCACTCAGGTCTTCATTGATGAAATGTGCATTGGCCAGATCGTAGCAGATGGTCAGGGCCGGGCTGGCAAATTCTTCCACCCATTCGACCATGCTCTTTGCGTCCGGCAATACCCCCATTGGGATGTTTTCCAGAAACACCTTTACGCCAGCCCGCTCCGCATAGGTGACCGTCTTTTCGAGGGAGCCCCGGAGCCACCCCTCCAATTGAGCTTTTGGCGGCGCATTCAGCGAATTGTATCGCCCTGATACGGAGACAAAGCCTTGTGCGCCAAGTTCATAGGTTGCGTCCAAAAGCTTCTTGTTGAAGCCGACTGTCATTTCCCGAATTTCTTCGCGGGGAGAAGCAAGATTATGATCCAGACTCTGCGCTGTCAGCGAATGGATAATCAAACCTTCGGCCTCCAGGAACCGACGGATACGCGCATAATCTCGCGCTGTCATATTCTGAACGTCGAGATGCGCCGGACTAACCATTACATCGAAATGCGTGAAGCCAAGCTTTGCCAGACGAGTCAGAGACTCCTCCAGAGGCACCGTCCAGGCATCACTGATCGTACTCACTCCAAGAGGAAACGAGGCCACTTTCTTCTCCCGTTTTTATCACGGCTTATTTCAAAGGCGAATTTGTAGTCGGAAAGGCGATAGTTGAATGCATGTCCGTCGTGAGCCAATCCGGCCCACCCTTCGGTGGCCATACGTTTTTAGCAACGGAATCCGCCCGAATCTGGCCACGCTCGTTCACGGAGTTGAAGGGCCAGATATGTGTCATGCGCGGCTTGCCGTCGATGCCGTACATGCAGACGGACAGCTTTGAGAGTTCAGTGCGTGCTGGCACCGCCGCTTCCCACGCCCGTATCGTCGGCTCGAGACCTCCGGTTTTGAGAACATAAGTGCGAAATTCATAGGCCGGCCCAAAGCTGCCAGTCTCGATCGGTGGCAGGAAAGGGAATGGCGTATATCCCTCAAGCTCCAAGCCGGTCAGCCATTCCGCCGCGCCGAACGGGCTTGCTGCACGAAGCGTGCGCGCTCGCTCAACTTCAAAATCGCCGGTGCTCTCAAACCCGCGCAGAACCAGAACCTTATTCAATGCTCCGATATCGGCGTAAAAAATACCAAGAAGACGCCCCTTGCCTTCACCAGCGAATGCCTCCACTGCCGGAGCAACTTTGGCGACTGCCCCCATAGTCGTGGAAAGCGTTGCGATTTCATAGCGTTGCATGTTTCTTCCTTTCATTCATCATCACGTCGGACGTCGTGTGGGGTACTTCGGCAAGCGTGCCTGCGGCATGTTTAGCCACGCGCCATCCAAACACCACGGCCGGACCGATGGTCGTGCCCGGTCCCGGATAGGTTCCGCGAAAGATCGAGGCGAGATCATTGCCACAAGCATAAAGTCCATGGATCGGTTCGCCGTTCTCATTGAGAACCCGTCCAAACTCGTCACCAGAAAGGCCCGCACTGGACGCCAGATCAGATGGGCGAACTGCCATCGCGTAATAGGGACCCTTACCAACCGGTCCAAGACACGGGTTGGGGCTGAAACTGGCATCACCATTGAAGCGGTTCATCACCGATGTGCCGCGCCCAAAAACTTCATCAACACCTGTTGCGGCAGAACGATTATAGGCTTCGACTGTCTTGACGAGTATCTCCGCCTCGCAGCCAATCTTCGTTGCCAGTTCTGGCAAAGTCGCGCCCTCAATCACATATCCAGCCTTGAGCATGGCATTCAGGTTCTTTGCTCCAGGCAGGATCATTCCCATACCGTAGCGATGCAGAAATTCTGCACTGCAGATCAGATGAGCCGGATTCGGGCCGTTGCTGATCTGTCCCATCGAAAAATCATGATAGGAATTGGATTCATTGACGAAACGCTTGCCAGCAGTATCGACCGCCAGAAGACCCGGCTTCGCGCGGTCGAGAATGATATGAGGCCACACGGCCAATGTGCCATCAGCCCTGCGATAGGATGAACACGGCATCCAAAGTGCGGGACTGTCTCCGCCATCCTCAAAACGCGCACCAATCGCCATTGCCACGTCGGCTCCGTCGCCGTTATTGGTAACGGGTGCCAAAGAGTAATCGCGTGCGCTTTCGGGGAACAACCGGTCACGGATTTTCTTGTTCCAGCACACGCCGCCTGTAGCCAGCACCACACCTTTACGTGCCCGTAAGCGGCGCAACCCCGATGGCCCCTCCAGCACAGCACCGACAACGCGGTCATTCTCAACAATGAGTTCGCGAATGCTCGTTTCAAACAGCACCGGCACCTTAGCCCTGCGCAGACTGTAGAGAAGTCGCGCGACCAGTGCATTTCCCATCAAAAGACGTGTTCCACGCCGATAACGCAGACGGTCAAGCAGATAGCGCCCGACGATCTGGATCGTGCTGCGAAAATTGGCTACGGAGCCGAAAGGGGCAAGCAAAGCACCCAATTCATTGCGCCCGACCATCATACCGCCAAGCCCCATGAATTCGCGGCGCGGTGGACGAACACGGTCGAAATCGTCACGCTCCAACAAGCGACCGTCAAATGCAATCGGCCCCAAAGCTCGACCGCCATAGGCAGAGCCAGGCCCGTCGAGATAGTCCGGATGTGCAAGGGCCGCCGCAAATTTTACATCTGTGCGACGATCCAGATCCTCGATAGCCTCACGCCCTGAGGCGAGAAACGCTTCGCGCAGACGAATGCCACCGCGATTGGCGACGACACTTTCCAGAAAAGCGCGGGCATCTTCGACAGTATCAGGGACACCTGCCTCTTCTGAAAGATGTGTACCGGGTACCCATGTTGTGCCGCCTGAGGTCGAGGTGGTGCCACCAACCTGATCGGTCTTTTCACACATGAGGACATTTAGTCCTTCCAGAGCACCAACGAGTGCTACTGTCATCCCTCCAGCGCCCGCCCCACAAACCAGCAGATCGACTTCGTCTGATTTGTGCTGATCGAGATCAGATTGCATTTTCTGTTTCCTTGCTGTTGGCCTGTTTGCTCTCAGTCGCTACCCGTCTGGCAATAGTTTCAGCTGCTAGAAAGCCGAAGGTCATTGCAGGACCAAGCGTTATGCCGCCACTTGGATAGTGCCCACCCATAATGCTGTTCATGTCATTGCCCGCAGCAAAGAGACCGGGAACCGGCTGACCTGACGCATCAAGAACACGCGCTCGCGCGTCGGTCTCGATACCGGTAAAGGTGCCCAGACTGCCCGGCACAATTCGCACCGCGTAGAAAGGTCCATTGCAGATGGGGGCGATACAGGGATTGGGTTTCTGATCAGGATCGCCCTGTACCCGTTGATAAAGCGTTTCGCCGCGGCGGAATTCCGGGTCTTCTCCCATCCCGGCGTGGTGGTTGAAAGCTGTAATGGTCTTACTGAGGCCCGCCACGTCGATGCCGCAGCATTCCGCCAGTTCGGTGATGGTCGAGCCCTTGATGAGATAGCCGTTTTTCAACCACTTTCGAAATGGAATAGGGGCTGGTTTGACCGCGCCGAGACCGTATCGACGCAAAAAACGGTGATCACAGATGAGCCATGACACCACAGGTTGCCCGTGGGGTGTCGCCGCTATCATGTCACAAACATAGTCGTGATAGGGTCCACCCTCATTGGTGAAACGGCGTCCCGTTGCCAGTACGGCAATTACACCTGGCTTTCCGCGCTCAACGAGGTGCGGAAAACGACCCACCGTGCCATTACTGCGTGGAACGAGCGATACCGGTGCGTAGGCTGCGCCATGAGCCATTTGTTTGGGTACGTGACCGCCCACCGTTTCGGCGAGGCGAATGCCGTCACCACTGTTCGTCACGGGCGCAGCAGACGCATGCTCTGTACCAGCTTGCACATGCGGCAAGTGTTCGAAAAGGCGAGCCGTATCATGCGGAAACCCGCCAGTTGCTAGCACAACACCGCGTTTGGCCGTCACAGTAATTAAGCCTTTGGCGGTCTTGAGGACCGCGCCCGTCACACGCCCCTGATCAGTCGTCAGTTCAATGACTACAGCTCCCGCCCAAAGTGCAACATCCTTGTCGGATGCCGACCGCAATAGTCGTGCGACCAGCGCGTTGCCATTGACGAGTTGCACCGCGCGCCGATGCACAACGAGATCGCGCAAATGTTTCGACACGCGTCGCATTACATAGCCAAATGCCTTGAGCGAGCGCATGGCGGTCAAGAACATGCGCATGTCGACACCCGATGCGATGCCCATGCCCAAAAACGTTGTCTCAGGGATCGGCGCACGTAATTTTCCGATCAATGAGCCAAGTTCGCGACCGTCATAAGGTGCAGCGACAACCGAGCGCCAACCCGTTGCCGCCTCCGGTGCATTGCCATGAAAATCCGGGACGCCGCCGCCCGGATTGAAGCGGACTTGGCTGTTACGCTCAAAGAATGAAAGCATACGCGGCGCTGCTTGCAGATAGCCGTCGATCATAGCCTCATCATAACTTTGACCCAGAATATGCTTCAGATAGGCTTTCGGACTATCGGGATTCTCGCCCTTTCCAGCCGACACTGCATGCGGCGCATTCGGTATCCAAAGCCAGCCACCGGAAAAGGCAGTGGTGCCGCCGAACACGTCGGCTTTTTCAGCAACTATGACCTTGAGCCCAAAATGTGCTGCCGCCACCGCAGCGGAAAGTCCCCCGGCACCAGAACCAATAACGAGGACATCGCATGCCACTCGATTTGAGAGAGCCATCGCGTCATCTTTATCGACGGAGTGATCGGGAGACATATATACTTCCTATCTGCCAGAACCGCGTGACTATCGAGCGCGGGAGTAAAGAGCAGCGATAGCCGCAATCACCAGTGGCACAGCAAAGACAATCATCACTGTGGAAAGGCTTGCTCCCGAGCCAATCAGGACACCGCCCATTGATGGGCCGACAACCGCACCAAAGCGTCCTGCTCCCATAGCCCAGCCAACCCCCGTGCCTCGGACGGAAGCCGGATAAAGGCTGGCTGCAAGGCCGTAAAAGGAATTGAAGCCGCCATAGATCGCCATTCCCATAAGGAAAGCTGTGAAGAGTACGATGCCCAGCGACATATGGACTGTTCCGAAAACCACCAGAAGGGCCGCGGCCAGAACAAGGAACACCGCACCGACTATGCCTTGTGGAAAGCGGTTCGACAGCTTGCCCATCAGCAACGTTCCAAGAAACGCGCCGAAGTTCAGGATTGCACCGACATAGATGGCATTTTCCAACGTCAGCCCAGCCTGTGAAGCGAGCTTCGTCACCCAGGAGATAACGAAATAGAGCGACAGGAAGCCCATGAATATCCCCACCCAAAGCCAGATCGTCGGCACCAGACGATGTTCGGCGAAAATGGTGGCGAAACCGGCAGCTTTCTCCTCGGGGGACTTTTGCGGCAGTTGCTTAACCGGCTCCATGCCGAGCTTGGCAAGCACGTGATTGGCACGTTGCAGAGCATTTTTCGGCTGTCTGCGGACCAGAAAATCTAGCGATTCCGGCAGAAAGAACCAAACGAACGGCAATACGACCAATGAAGCGAGCCCGGCACCGATCAGCATCATATGCCAGCCATAGACAGGAAGCAGCGGTGCCATGGCAAGACCGGTAAAAACGGCCCCAAGCGGGTAACCCGCAGTCATGACCGCTACAGCAAAGGAACGTTCCTTTACTGGTGCAAACTCCGCAGCAAGTGCAGCCATCGAAGCAAGGATAGCTCCAATCCAAACGCCGATGAAGAAACGCAGAACAACAAGTTCCATGACTGCGGTAACAAAGCCGCTCAGGATCATGGCGACAGTAATCGCCGAGAGAGCCGTAATCGTCAGCGGTCGGCGGCCCCATCTGTCTGCAAGGGGCGCAACAAAAAAGCAGCCAATCACCATGCCCGCAAGGCTTGCGGAAAACACCACGCCAAGGCGCTCGGGTGACAGCGCCCAATCTGCTGAAAGTGCGGGGGCGATGTAGGAGAGAATGACAACATCCATGCCATCAATCGCGTTCAACAAGAAGCAGATGGCAAGGATGATCACTCTCAACGAAGACCAGTTTTGCGATGCCCCAATGGCTTCTGAAGCGCCATTTTCGTGCTTCGCTTGCTCGTAGCCAACTTTTCCCCGCGCACCACTGCGCGTTGCAAGTTTCAGCTTTACGCCATCGGCTTCGACGGCATCTATGGTGTTCATCTGCTCTTCCTCCAAATCGCATGCGTTCCACGCCGCAATGCAGCGCAGTTCCACCGTCATGATGCGACGATTGTGCTCTCACGCGCCGAAGGCCTCACGATCCTCACTCCTCCGCGCAAGGATCGTTATACATAAAATTGAATATCATTCCAGAAAATAATTTAGTTTCATTTTATTGAGTTCACCAGACTTGATGTCGCAGCCAGTGCCTGAACCGCCCTCTCACGAGGTGTCAGTCGTGCGTTCAATTCTACGGATGCGATTTCCACGCTTACCGGCACATTTGCTGGCAAAACTCCCAGAAATGCACGTAAGTCGATGCCGCCGCACCCCGGAAACAGCCGTCCCCCGCGCGCAACGCGGATCAGCTCGCTGTTGGTTCCGACAAAATCTTTTGGCGCATCGCATATCTGAAAATAGTGAATACGCTCAGGCGGGATGAGGATGAGATCCTCGATTTTACCACCCGTCCGATCCCAATGCAGAGCGTCGGCGAGCACACCGCCGTTGGCTTGACCTGCCTTTTCCACAATGGTCAAAGCCGCGCGTGCGTCCCGCACTCCGGTCCACGGCATGAATTCGAGATCGGCAGTCAAACCGTAGCGGCCCGCAAGCTCTGCAAAACCTGCAAAAGTCTGGATAAGTCGTTCTGGATCAGGATCGTCACCGGCAACCAGAATATTTGCAGCGCCGAGTGCTGCCGCACATTCCAGAAACGGTAGAAAGCTCTCCACCTTGGTCTGTGCATTCAAACGTACGATCTCGACATCGCCAACACATATGCCGGTGTCGGATAGCGCGGATCGGGCTTCTCTCAGAACTGCCGGATCTGTGAGAATGGGGTAAGGTCCTTCGCCGCTGGCAACGGCTGGAAGCAGGCGTAAACCGACGCTGTCATACCCGGCTTCCGCTGCAATGCGGATAGCATCTGCTGGAGCAATATCTGGAATGGTGAGGAATGCGAGCGCGAAATGCCTGCTCATTTCCATTACACTGCACAGAGAAATTCGACCATCAGGTCGCGAACTTCGACAAACATATCTGCGCCAGTGATCGTGCCGCAGCCGATTTCGCGGGCACGAGTCACAAGCGGCGAGATGGCCGGTTTTGTGATTACTTCACCGACAAACATTTCGGATGTTAGCTTTTCACCATCAAATGGAAGAGCATCGCCGTCTTTCATGCCCGCAGGTGTCGCATTCACAATAACATCAAACCCTGTCGGGTCAGATGTACCGGCAGTGATTTTCGCCAAGCCCAATGAAGAAAGCCTATTGATCAGATTATCTCGACGTATCTCATCCATCTCATGAATGGCCAGTTCCGAGATACCAGACTGAACCAGCGCGTAGGCAATGGCTCCGCCGGCACCACCAGCGCCCGCTAGCAAGAGTCTTTTGCCTTCCAGTTTGCATCCAGCCTTCCGCAGGGCCGCGACATGGCCAATCCCGTCAAACATTGCCCCTTCCCAGCCTGTCGCCGTCCGCCGCAATGTGTTGACGGAACCCAAAAATGCCGCCGTCTCGGAAAGACGATCCGCCATGGCTGTGGCCGCGATCTTGTGAGGAACAGTGACAATAACACCATCCAGATTCTGAAGTGTGCGAACGCCCTGCCAGAAACTCAGCAAATCTTCAGGCTGCACATGCCCCGGTATGCAGATAGCATTATGTCCCCGTGACTGAAGCATCTCGGTTACGCCCTGTGGCGATTTTACCTGCGCGATGGGATCACCGATGACCATGTGGAGACGCAGCGCGCCATTAAGCTCGAGAGTCATACTTACTCCATTTATTGAATTATATTCCATTTCTGAATATCATACACGAAATGCACGGTCGAGCGAAAAGCTATGATTATTTCAACCGATGGAACCGGAGTGCATCTAGCCAGTTTCTTTTGAGCGTTCAAAAGGAGAGCGACATGAGCGACTTCGATCTTTATTACTGGCCTGTGCCGTTCCGAGGTCAGTTTATCCGGGGCATTTTGGCCTATGGTGAGTGTTCCTGGAACGAGCACAATTTCGACGAGATCGAAGAAATCATGGGCCTCGCTGTTGAGGAGCAGCCTATAGCGTTCATGGGACCGCCGGTTCTAATCGATCACCATCGCAATTTTGCGGTATCGCAGATGTCGGCAATCGCAATGTATCTTGGAGAGCGGTTAGAACTTCTGCCCGCAACGGTCGAAGACCGAACGCTGACTGCCAAGATCGTAAACGATGCTAACGATGTCATCGATGAACTGACACTCAATGGCGGCCGTGAAATGTGGACGCGTGAAAAGTGGAATGAGTTCGTTCCGCGGCTGCAAAAGTGGCTTCGGATTTTTCAAGACACCGGCGAACGAAACGGACTTGAAGCTGACACCGGATTTATGCTGGGATCGGAAACGCCCGGCGTAGCCGATATCGTGACCGCCATTCTCTGGGCTACAATGGCTGATCGGTTTTCGGCCATCAAGGCAATCATTGAGGAAACCTCTCCCACAATCATGGGTCATTCCAAACGGATGCAGGCAATCCCATCACTCACGGCATTGGATACCAAAAGCTTCAATGCCTATGGTCCGGCCTATTGCGGCGGAGAAATTGAGAAATCTCTCCGAAAGGTTGCAACATAGCGCTTCCTTTTTCCGAGCAACATTTTCAGCTGCTCGATTTTGCCTCTCTTACCTTTCTTAAGAGCAGCATTGGAATGCCATTTTTCTCAAAAGCGGATATGTGTGTTTCGTCTAAAGCGGTTAAACTCTTGTAGCTACGGTTAAAGTGGAGATATCTCCAATTCCTTTGCTACCGCTTCATCGATCGGAGTCTCATATGTCATGAGGATATAACCAAGAACTGCGTAAAAGCCGACCGTAGCGATCAAATCAAAAACGGCTGCTCGCCCAATTTGATCAGCCAGTTTTTCCTCAAGATCGAGTGGCAACCGCCTTTTGTCGAAAAGACAGTCGACAGCTTCCGCAATCAGGCCATCTTCACCTTCCGGCTTCGACCGCATGGCAGCGATGCGCTCATCCGACATTCCAAGCGCACGAGCGCGACTCACGTGATGAGCCCATTCGTAAGCAGACCCCATCCGGTATGCCGAACGCAGGATAACTAGTTCTGAACGCTCCAGACCCAGAGCGCTGTCTTTCACGATATGCTGGCGCAACGGCGCCCAGGCCCGGACGAGATCCGGATGATATGCCATCGTTCGATAGACATTCAAGGCGCCGGCAAAACCGGATCGAAGATCTTCAATGGGTGCTGGCCAGTCGGCATCTTTAAGCGGTGGGCATGGTGTCTCGGTCATTGTTATCTCTTTGTGATTTAATTCTTTTCGATGGAATGAGCATATTTCACGTAAAGCTCCGGAACACGGTCGGCCCAGATTCCGGTGGCAGCGCGATAACGGGCAATGTCGTCTAGGTCGAGTTCAACCCTCAGTACATCCTCTCGGTCGTGATCGAGATGACCAACAACCCGTCCGTCAGGGACTATAACACAGGAACGCCCCATAAAGCGCTGGTCTCCATGCAGGCCTGCCCGGTTGCAGTTTAGAAAATAGACGCCGTTTTCCACCGCGCATGTAGAGCTTCTCATTGTACCATTGCTGCACCTTGACGTAGACCACTTCAATGCCTGCAGGCGTGATGACGAGCCATGCATTGCACATGACGCTGGCCAAACGTTGGACTTTGACCCCAAGACCAACCACCAGCACAACGTTATGAGCAGCGGCGGCATCTTTCAGTTGCTCTATCTGCGGTCCATCAAGATCGCTAGATCTGATCCAGCCCACGTAGAATTTCATCGGCATAGAATACAATCCGCTCGCCCACCGCCGGCCCCAACGCGCCGAGAAACGTGTGGAACAACGGCACGCATTCAACACCATTGCTATCACAAACTCCGATCACGCCGCCGGGAACGGTATTCGTACCGCGAAACTGCTCAACCAGCGCCGTTCCACGAACGCTAACGCGTTCGAAGTCGTCGATCCCGACGATCTGTGGCACGGCTGTAACGGATTCGAGATTGAAACCGGCGATTGCCGATCGTAACGACCGCGACTGTTGCTGCGCCATCTTGGCGTTTCAATTCATTTTGAACATGAATTTCCGCCCCCACAACGCGACAGATTCCGCATTTGTCACGCTTTCTCGGCGAAATGTCGGAATCGGAATGAAAGTAACGATTGCGCTCATATTCATTACAAGTGACCCATAATCTCAAAAGACCCTGTGAGCAGAACTGGTTTTCTCTTTTCACTCCTCTCCCTGTGAACAGATTTTGAGAAATTATCGGCATCAAAGACTCATTATTGCATTCCAGAAATTATCCGCTATCATATTTCAATCAAAGTAATCGCATAACAATTAAATGGGAAATGACGGTGCCAGTGATTGCGGAACTGATTAACCTAATTGGCGCTGACGCAGTGATCGTCGATGCCGCGGAGATGGCGCATGCCACCGAAGACTGGCGCGGACGATATAGCGGCGAAGCGCTTTGCGTTGCGCGCCCGGCAAACACGGAACAGGTTGCGGCTATCGTCGCCTGTTGCAATCGCCACGGCGTGGCCGTTCTACCGCAAGGCGGCAATACTGGTCTGGTTGGTGGCTCCGTTCCCGCAAAGGATGGTCCAGCGCCCGTTATCGTCAGTCTCGACAGGATGCGCCGCATCCGTAATGTCGACCCCGTGAACAACACGATGGAAGTCGACGCAGGCTGCGTCCTGGCCAATATCCATACGGCAGCAAACGATGCCGGGCGTTATTATCCGGTCAGCCTCGGTGCTGAAGGTTCCTGCCAGATTGGCGGCACCATCGCTACCAATGCAGGCGGCACATCGGTTCTGCGTTATGGCAATACCCGCGAAAACATCCTCGGCCTGGAAGCTGTCCTGCCGGACGGTTCTGTCTGGTCCGATCTCAAGGCACTGCGCAAAAACAATTCCGGCTATGATCTGAAGCATCTGTTCATCGGCTCCGAGGGTACGCTTGGCATCATCACTGCCGCCGTCCTGAAGCTGCATCCGCAGCCGATCCGGCACGTCGTGGCTTGGGCTGGACTTTCGAGTGCTCATACCGCCGTCAAGCTCCTGACAACTGTGCAGGAGCGTTACGGCGCCAAGCTTTCCGGTTATGAATTGATGAATCGCCTTCAACTCGATCTGGTGGTGGAAAACGTCCCACAACGCCGATCACCGGTTGATACGGAACATGACTGGCACCTGCTGATCGAGCTTTCCGATAGCGGTGGCGAGGATGATCTTGATGCAGCACTTGAAAGTCTGCTTGGAGAGGCTTTCGAAGATGGCTTGATTGAAAATGCCGTCATCGCCAGCAGCGAAGCCCAGCGCGCCGCCATGTGGGAAGTACGCCATAGCGTTTCCGAAGCCAATAAAAAGGCAGGCGTCGGACTGACGACGGATTGCGCCGTGCCGGTTGCGGCGACCGCAGAATTCATTGATCGCGCAAGCACTGCGGTTCTCGCTCTCGCGCCCAATGCCTCGCTCGTCATCGTTGGCCATCTGGGCGACGGCAATGTGCACTTCATTCCATTCTTCACCTTCGACGATTGGAAATCGTTGGAAAATCGCGATGCGATTGCCGCCGATATCCGCCATGCCGTCAATGACGCCGCCTTTGCGCTGGGTGGCACATTCAGCGCCGAACATGGTGTCGGACAGGTCTCGCTTCAGGAAATGGAGCGTTACAAGACAACCACCGATCTGGCCCTGATGCGGGCCGTGAAGTCAGCGATCGATCCGAAAGGATTGTTCAACCCTGGCCGTCTCATACCGCCAGCAAGAGCGGGTACCGACACGACAGGCCAATAAAATCCTCCAGAGCCGACAGACTTGTCGGGTTCAGCATTGCTTTGAAAGGGAACGAATATGACAATCAAGAATTCCATCTGGTCACGCCGCCAGTTTCTGAAAACCACCGCAGCAGGTGCAGTCGCTCTCGCCACGCCAGCGATCTGGACGCCATCACGCGCCCAGAGCAAGCGCATCGTCGTGCGTGATGATGGCGGCATTTATACCAAGGCATACGGTGCCGTTTTCTACCGTCCGTTCCAGGAAGCAACCGGCATCGAAGTGGTGGGCGTTCAGGCCAATGCGGAACCGACCGCGCAGATCCGTTCGATGGTTGATGCCGGGTCCTATACCTGGGACATGGCCAAGATCAGCGAACCGGCCATTCTCATGCTCACTGCTGGAGACAAGAAATATCTCGAAAAGCATGGCCTCGAAAGTGAAGCCGTCATCGCCAGCCTGCCGAAGCAATATCTTTCGGACTATGGCGTGGGCAACAATGTTTACACCACCGTCCTTGCCTATCGCACGGACGCTTTTGAGGGCCGCGAAGCACCAAAGTCCTGGTCCGACTTCTTCAATCTGGAGAAGATTGAAGGTCGCCGCGCACTGCGCAAGCACCCGTTCGACACCATCGAACAGGCGCTGATGGCGGACGGCGTGGCTAATGCCGATGTCTACCCATGCGATCTCGACCGCGCCTTCAAGTCGCTCGACCGCATCAAGAAGGATGTTTCGGTATTCTGGACCAGTGGCGCGCAGGTTGAGCAGATGCTGATTTCCGGCGAAGTGGACATGATCCCAACCTGGGTGTCGCGTGCGCAGTCGGCCCAGTCGGGCGGTGCGCCGGTTGAAATCGTCTGGGATCAGAACATCTGGGGCCTTGATAATTGGGCAATCCTCGCCGGAACGCCGAATGCCGACGCTTGCCGGGAATTCATCAAGTTCGCTTCTGATCCGAAGCGTCAGGCTCAGCTCGTCGAATATTTCGCCGCTGGCGTTACCCAGCCTGAAGCTTTCGACATCATTGATCCAAAAGTCGCGCAGAACTGCCCGACCTTCCCGGATCACATCAAGAATGGCGTCAAGATCAATGCCCAGTACTGGTACGACAATCAGGACAAGGCCATCGAACATTATAATAGCTGGCTCTTGAGCTAACCCGAAGCAACAGGTCCGGCACCAGCCGGGCCTGCCACTTCGAGCAGATACGATGTTCGGTAAAACAAAAATTTAGAGCGCCGATCCAGCACGAATTGATCGAAACGCGCTCTAGCCCAGCGGAATTGCCATGTCTTCATCCAGCCTTACCATTCAGAAGCTCGCCAAACGCTATGGCGATTTTATCGCACTTGCCGAAACGGACCTTCTCGTCCCCGAAGGCGAGTTCCTGACCCTACTCGGCCCATCGGGATCGGGTAAGACAACCCTTCTCAGCCTGATTGCAGGCCTCGCCCGCCCGGACAATGGCGCGGTATTGATCGGCAACGAGGATGTGACCTATAGCGCACCGCATCTGCGTGATATTGGCGTGGTGTTCCAGAACTACGCTCTGTTCCCGCATATGACCATTCTGGAGAACATCGCGTTTCCGCTGAAGATGCGCAAAGTGGCCGCCGAAGAGGCCCGCAAACGCGCGACCGAAGCGTTGGAAATGATCCGCCTTCCGCATATTGCACAGCGTTACCCGAAAGAACTTTCCGGCGGCCAACAGCAGCGCGTGGCACTGGCCCGCTGCATGGTCTACCGGCCTTCGATTATCCTGATGGACGAACCGCTCGGCGCGCTCGACAAGAAGCTGCGCGAACACATGCAGCTTGAAATCAAGCGCATTCACCGTGAGCTCGGTGCAACAATCATCTATGTGACACATGATCAGGAAGAAGCGATGACGATGTCGGATCGCATCTGCTTGATGAATTCCGGCAATATCGAACAGCTCGGCACGCCAGCTGACCTTTATTTCCGGCCAAAGACGCTGTTTGTCGCCGACTTCCTCGGTGAATCGAACCTGTTGCCCGCGACGATCGAAAAGATCGATGGTGACGAAGCGATTGTTCGCATCGGTGCCAAGGGGGGTGAGGCCCGTGCGCTCAGCAACGGTCCGGTTCAGCCGTCCGCATCCATCCATGTCATGATCCGCCCGCAAAACCTTGCCGTGACGCTGGCAAGCGACGGCGAATCTTCGGCACTTCGCGCTACAGTAACCGATGTTATGGTGACGGGCAGCCTGACCAAGATTTATATGCGCGCTGAAGACGAAACCCTCCCGGAACTGGTTGCCGCTTTCCCGACGCGCATCTCCGGTCGCGCCTTCCAGATCGGCGACGTGCTGGCACTATCCTGGCACGGCACCGACGCGGTCACCATTGTCGGTAACGGGAAGGCCTGACCATGACCGCTCTCCCAACCCGTTCCAGCAAACGGCCGATGCCGCTATGGATCAAACAACTGCTCATGATCGCACCGCTGATCGTGCTTTTGCTCGCATTCCTCGTCTATCCCGTCGGCAAGTTGTTGTCGTTGAGCTTTGTCGGCCGCGACGGCTTTTCGCTTGCCGCCTATCAGCAGCTTTTTGCTTCCAGCCTTTATCTCAATGTCCTGTGGATCACGCTCAAGATCTCGTTGGCGACCACCGCACTTTCCGTCTTGCTTGGTTATCCGGTGGCCTATCTGATCTCGACGGCGGGCCCCAAGGCGAAGAGTTGGCTGATTTTCCTCGTGCTTCTGTCCTTCTGGACAAGCTTTCTGGTGCGCGCTTTCGCATGGGTGGTTATTCTTGGCCGCAATGGCGCTATCAACCAGTTCCTGCTGGCGATTGGCGTGATCGACCGTCCGGCCAACCTTATCTACAGTCTCGGCGCGGTTCTCGTCGGCATGGTCCATGCCATGCTGCCGCTCGCCGTTATGACCATGCTGTCGGTGATGGAAAACATCGACCGCAATCTGCCCCGCGCCGCCTCGACGCTTGGAGCCCGTCCAGGCTCTGCCTTCTGGACAGTCTATTTCCCGCTGTCCATGCCGGGCGTGGCAGCCGCAGCCATCATGGTTTTCGTCACCTCAATCGGCTTCTTCATCGTACCATCGCTTCTGGGCGGTCGCTTTGAAACCATGATCACCCAGCTCATCATTGATCAGGTGCAGCAGACGCTGAACTGGGGTCTGGCCGGTGCGATATCCGTGTTGCTTCTGGTGGTCGTGCTTGCGGTTTTCATCATCTATGACCGGATTTTCGGCTTCCAGAGCCTGACCGGAGAAACAGCAACCGCCAATGTGAACCGCGATACCGCCGCTCGTCGTGCCGGTGCCAGATTCCTTGCTGTCATCGGCGATATCAGTGACCGGCTGATTGCACTTTTCCCCGGCAGCCGCAAAAGCTCCGACGCGGAGAAATCACCGAAACTGCTGAGTGGTTTTGTCTGGACACTGCTGATCCTCATCAGCTTGCCAGCCATCATGATGATCCCGATTTCGTTCAGTGCTTCCGGGCTCAACTGGCCGCCTTCCGGCTTTACCATGCAGTGGTATGAGCAGATGTGGAACACACCAGTCTGGTCTCAGGCGCTGTGGCGGTCGCTGGTTGTAGCTTTCGGTGCCGGTATTTTGTCAATGCTGATCGGGATTCCCGCGGCCTTTCTGCTGGCCCGCGCCAATATTCGCGGCAAGGCGGCAATCCTCGCCTTTGTACTGTCGCCCATCGTGGCTCCACGCATCATTATCGCGGTCGGCTTGTTCTATGTCTTCGCAGAACTCGGACTGGTCGGAACCTCCATCGGCCTCATTATCGGCCATACGGTGGTTTGCGTGCCTTATGTGGTGATGACGATGGTTGCAGTGCTGCGCAATTATGACACGCGTCTCGATCTCGCAGCACAAAGTCTGGGCGCGAGCCCGGTCAAGAGCCTTGCCTATGTCACCTTCCCCATGCTGGCCGCAGGCATGTTCTCGGCATTCCTTTTTGCCTTCGCGACCTCCTTCGACGAACTCACAATCGCACTGTTCTCGTCGGGCGGCTTGAATTCAACCCTGCCAAAGCAATTCTGGGATGAAGTGACCCTTCAGGTATCACCGGTCATCGCTGCGGTATCGACGTGCCTCCTCGTCTTTATCTCGGTGCTGATTTTCGTCGCCGACCGTTTGCGTCAGCGCAGCATGTCGCGCTGAACCAATTACTGAATACGCATGAAAGGACTATCCATGATCAATTCTTCCAGCCTTCGCGGCATTTTGCCTGCCCTCGTCACGCCGGTTCAAAGCGACGACACGATCGACCTGAAGGCCACCGAAGCGCTTTTTGCCTGGCTCGACCAGCAAGGTGTTGACGGCGTTGTCCCGCTCGGCGGTACAGGTGAGTACGGCGCGCTTTCGCGTGGCGAACGCAACCGCTTTGTCGAGCTTTCGGCCAAGGCCATGGAAGGTAAGGGCCCGGTCGTCGCGGGCGTGCTCGACCCTGGCTATCATGACGCCATTGCTTCCGCCAAGGACTTCGCAGCGGCCGGTGCAGATGCTCTGCTGGTTATCACGCCTTACTATACCAACCCGACACAGGCTGGCATCCGCGACTATTTCCTGCGCTATGCAGACGAGTCGCCATTGCCGATCCTGCTCTACGAAATTCCGTATCGCACGCGTATCGCCATCGATCCGGAAATCACACACGAGCTGTCTCGCCATGAACGCATCATAGGCATGAAGGCCTGCAATACCGACATGTATCACTATCTGCGTGTGGTGGCAGGCGTTGACGCTTCGTCCTTCGCAGTACTCAGCGGCGAAGATCACCTGTTCCCGCTGCATGTTGCAGCCGGTGCGACGGGCGGTATCGTCGTGACTGCAAATCTTCTGCCGCGCGTCTGGCGCAAGATGTTCGACCTGGCAAGTGAAGGCAAAACCGCCGAAGCGCTGGCATTGCACCGCGATCTGATCCCGTTGATGAACCACGCATTCGCGGAAACCAATCCGGGCCCGATGAAATCCGTTATGGATCTGATCAATGTCAACGCGCCGACCATGCTTGCGCCGTTGCGCCAGCCGAAGCCCGAATTGAGCGAAGCGCTCAAGAAGGAATATGCACGTCTTCTGGACAAGTACGAAAGATCGCCTGTCGATCTTGCTTCTTGAGCAATTAGTTAGGCAAATACAGAGATGAGGTCGGGTTTAGCAACCCGACCTTTCGAGCGCGGGGCCGACCGGTCCTGCGCTTTCGCAGCAAATAGAAAATGAAAGAACCGATATGTCGATGCAGGCAGATACAGGGAAAAAGTCGGGAGAGACAGGCCGCGAGGAAGCCGATCCCAAGCGCTCGTCCCTGTTCGTTGGATCGACCGAAAAGACATTTCAGATTCTGCACGCCTTCGACGGGCCGCAGCGGCAGATGCCGCTTTCGGAAATCGCGAAACTGGCCGGGCTGGATCGCAGCGCAGCGCAGCGTCTGGTTCACACACTGGAGACCCTTGGCTTTCTGCGCCGTGTCCACAATACGCGTAACTACGCCCTGACCTCCAAGGTTCTCCAGTTCGCCTATAATTACCTCTCCGCCCATGAAGTCCTGCACAAGGCAGCCCCCTATCTGCTGGAGATCAGCCGAACGGTCGGTGAAACCGCCAACCTTCAGGAACTGGACGGGACGGAAATCGTTTATGTCGGTCGCTTTCCAGGCCAGCACCTCGTCAATGTCGACATTATGGTCGGCAGTCGCCTACCCGCCCTTTTCACGGCATCGGGAACCGTCATCCTGTCCCACCGCTCGCCGGAAGAGCAGGAAGAAGTCTTCGAACGCTCCGTATTGAAGTCGCTGACGCCTTATACGGTAACGGACAAGGGCCGCTTGAAAGCCCGTATTCAGGAGGCGGCCGAAAAGGGCTATGCCATCGTTGCCAATGAAACGGTTCTCGGCGATATTTCGGTTGCCGCCGCTGTAACCGACGAACGTGGCCGCGCCGTTGCAGCCGTCAATATCGCCGCGCCGACCACAAGATGGTCGCTCGAACGCGTCGAAGCCGAATTGGCACATCACGTTCAGGTTGCCGCGACGTCGATCTCCATGTCGAAGTTCATTCGCTAGGGCCAGATTAGCGTCGCTTTAACCCCTACTGTAGATCGAACATGCGTTGTGGCTCGATTATCAGTTTCGTTTAGCCAGCGCGGCGTTGTGGCCTTGCTTGCCGGGCGCGGTATGCATCTCGTTTCAGACTGAATAGCATTGTGCCATTACACCCAGCTTCCGGTGAGACGGTGAATAAAAGAAGTTTTCCCCGCCTCAAGATTCGTCACGCAGATGCAGCAGTCAGCAAGGCTGCGGTCAGCCATCTTCCCCATTGAGCAACATCGTCATGAGTTTTTAAGAGGTCGTGACGGACTTCGATTAAAACGCCGGGGAACCCTCTGCTATCAGCATGGGTCGGTACTGTGTAATCTTCGTCTGGATGGATATTATACGGTTCATTATCTCCAATCATCAAACCGGTTTCCTTCTCCAAGGCAGCGATCAAAGCACGGCCAAAGACTTTAGCTTCCCCATATAGAACGCCTGCATGCCATGGCCTTACCGTTCCGCTATAAACGGGTGTAAAACTATGCACACCGACGATAATTGTGGGTTGGCTCTGTTTTGTCCGCCAATCCAGCCTGCGCCTGACGGCATCGGCAAAAGGACGAAACAAAGTGTCGATCCGTTGCTGGCGCTCAACCTCACTTAGCCCACGGTTTCCAGGGACAGGCGTAGCCTCGCTGATTTCGGGGATGGCGGAGGCCACATGTAGCGGACGATTGCAGTCTATGACCAGACGCGAGTAATTCGTCATAAACAGCGGCGCATCAAGTGCGGCACTCAGCTGCTGGGACAGCGCGCTCACGCCGATATCCCATGCGATGTGTCGTTGCCTTTCCTCATATGACACACCCAGATCGCCAAGCGCGCGTGGTATGCGATTGGACGCATGTTCACACAGAAGCAAAAAAGGCGATGCCCCATCGGGGTTGAAAACTGCATATGGCGGCGGCTCGTCTATCGCCAGTAACGGTTTGGCTGGGTCATGACGCGCCGCCATAGCCGAAAATCTCGTTTCGTCTTTCATAGCTTGTCCCGCATCAATAGACAGCTGCATAGCGGCTACAAAGTTCATCAGGCGTATGCCCGGAAACGATGCTGATCTCTTTCCGTTTCATTGCCAGGTAACAATCAATGAAATCTTTTGAGAACCAACCCGTTACGGTCGTGTCCTGTTGAAGTGCCTCGAGCGCCTCTTCAAGGCTGGCAGGAAGCCTCCGGATGCCTAGTCGCTCGCGTTCCGCATCGGTCATATCGGCCGGGTCGGAATTGGTGAGCGGTGGCTGTTCAAGCTCGGCGCGGATACCCTCAAGGCCTGCCCGTAACAGAACCGCGAGTGACAGATGCGGACTCGCGCATCCGTCTGCGGCTCGAAACTCCATATTGAACTGCCGTGCCGGATTGCTTCCCGGTAGATCGAGGGTCGGACAAATCCGCAGCGTCGCCTCTCGGTTCTTTTCGCCGAGGCAGGTGTAAGCCGCACTCCAATGATGCGGCACAAGCCGCAGATAAGACAATACGGACGGTGCCGTAAAGGCCACGAGTGCGGGTAGATGCTTGATAACGCCAGCAGCAAAAGATCCGGCTATTTTTGAAAGCCTGCCGGGGCGATCAGGATCAAAGGTTACGGGATTGCCATCAAGATCGGTGAAGCTGACATGGAGATGGACACCATTGCCGACCCCATCTGCCGAAATTTTCGGAGCAAAACTAGCATGCCAGCCGAAACTGGCCGCAACTTCCCGAGTCACGGCACGAATTGTGGCCCCACGATCCGCCGCAACAAGAACGGGCGCGGGTCGGCATGTGATTTCGAATTGATCCTTGCCATATTCTGGCAGGAACATTTCCGGTTCAGCACCAGCCTCTTCCAGTGCGCGCATCAACAGGGAAGGAAACGTGCCGGTGCGACGTTGCGCACGCAAACCAAATGCTGGCGCATCTGGCCAATCTGCACCGATGATCTGAAATTCCTGTTCAACCGCGCTCACAACACGAAGGCCGACTTCACGTTCGTACGCCTCAATCGTCTCCTTGAGGAAAGTACGCACGCAACAATCCCACGGTGAACCGTCGAGATGCGTAATATCGGCATGGTAAAAATGCAGCGGTGTTTCGTCTGGAAGGCAAGAAACACGGACGCGGCTCTCTGCATCCGGCATCAGACGCAGGTCTCCTTTCGAGCCCCAGGGATTGTCTCCCGCAATTTCGTCGAATGGTGTCAATGCCAGGTTAGCTGGCACCCAGCCCACACCCTTGCGCAAATAACTGTCGAGTTCGCTCACTGCAAAGCTGCGTCCACGTGTAATGCCACAAAGATCAGTCGTGACGATGGTAGCAAGCTCCATGAGGCTCGCATCGGCTTTCGTGCGATTATCCATCTTTTTTCCCAGAATTCGATGTCAGACCTTGAGTGCATTGAGCCGCGCGAGAACGGTCTCAGTATCGGTGATCCAGCAATAGCCAGCATAAGCGTTGAGTGCGGCTTCGTGACGTTCCTGCGTGTAGGTAGCGCAGGCATCATGCACGACCGTGACGAGATAGCCCCGGTCGGAAGCGTCACGCACCGCCATGTCGACGCATTGATCGGTGACAACGCCGGCAATGATAAGGTAGCGGGTGTTGAGATTGCGCAGTACGTAATCGATATTGGTCGAATTGAAGACCCCGGAAGAGGTTTTGGGTAGAACGATCTCGTTATCAATCGGCTTCAGTGCGTCGATCACTGCCCCCTCAGGCGCGTCTTTTGGCACATGCATGTCAGACAGTTTATGATCGAGCGAACGATCACGACCATCATTTGTTAGGCTCTGGATGATCGTGTGGAGGACATTGCAGTTGGCAGCGCGCGCCGCATCGAGAATGCGCTTTTGATTGGGTACCACCAAATCGCGCAGGCGGCGATGATAGTAGCTGTCAGCATCCTGCGGGTGCGTCGGATCGAGATTGGGCTCGCACCAGATGCGCTGCATATCCACCAGCAGCAGAGAGGTCATGTCCCGCTCATAAGCGCTTTCACGGCGCAAAAGATCACTGCCGAATTTTACTTCGATGGAAGCCATCGTCTTCTCCTCATGAGATCAGTCTGTCGAATGCGCTCACTTGCTTGGTTTGAGCGCGTCTTCGGTAATTGCATAGCTGCGGCGTAGTTCTTCCAGCCGCTGGATGCGTTTCAGCGATGTGGCTGAAAAGCGCGTAGTGAGAGCAGCGATCAACGCTTCAGTCTGCGCCATGGCAGGCACCATGGTGTCATAGGGTGAAGCTGTATCAACCGGCGCCGTGAGTGTGAGCGCAGCAAACTCGGCAATGGGAGAAAGCCACCGATCGGTGAATAGAATGATTTTCGCCCCTTGATCGGCGGCGTGTCGCGCAAATCGGATGGTGCCAGTTTGATATCGACGATAATCATAAACGAAGAGCGTGTCCTTACGTCCAAGATCAATCAGGCGATCGACCTCATCTGCTTCCGCTCCGTTGATCCAGTGTGTATCGGAACGCAGTTGCTTCATATGGGCCCACAACATGCCGGCCAACATGCCGCTAAAGCGGCCGCCCAAACAGTGAATGCGCATACTGGTATCAGCTGCCGCATCCACGACAGCTTCAAAATCATGCGCAGGCATGGTCGACTTGGCAGTCCCCAGCGCCTGAATGCTTGCATCCAGAAAATGCTGATAGAAATTGTTCTGCCCCGGTGCAGGCTTGCGCGTATCCATCATTGAAAGAGGAGAACTCATACGCTCCTGCACTTCACTAACAAGTGCGGCCTGAAATTCCGGATAACCGCTGAAGCCCAGTTTATTTACAAGTCGCACAACAGTTGGATCACTGACCCCCGCAACTGATGCCAGATGTGCGACTGTGTTGAGCCCCGAAGCTGGGTAATTCGACAGTAGTTCGCGTATAATTTTCAGTTCCGACCGCGTGAAATCGATAGCACCATCGGTCAACCTATCCCTGACACTCATGCCATTTCTCCCATCAGACAATGTGTGCGCCTTCGCATATCTGGGATCATTGAAAGAAGATTGGTCGTGTAAGCATGCTGCGGCGAACCAAACAGATCTTCCGTGGCGTTGATTTCACAAATTCGGCCCTGTTGCAGCACCGTAATACGGTCACAAATCTGGCGAACGACCGGCAAGTCATGGCTGATGAAAAGAATTGTCAGCGATAGTTTTTGCTGCAAATCCTTCAACAAGTTCAGTATCTGCGCCTGAATGGACACATCCAGCGCTGAAGTGGGCTCGTCGCAGATAAGAAAGCGCGGGCGGCTTGCCAAAGCTCGGGCAATGGAAATGCGTTGCCGCTGGCCACCGGAAAACGCATGGGGATATCGGCGCGCGGCCGTGGCATCAAGACCCACGGCATTCAATAGCTCCAGCATGATTGGTTCGGCCTGACGGGGACTGGTTGCAAGCCCGTAATGTACCATCGGCTCGGCTATAATGTCCCCAACCCGCATCTGGGAGTTAAGTGAGGAATAGGGGTCTTGGAACACCATTTGCGTATCACGTCTGATCTGCTGACGCACCGGAAAAGGCGCAGCGAAGACGTCCTGACCGCCGAAAAAGATCTGGCCATGACTTGGGCGTGTCAGACCTGCGAATATACGCGCCATGGTTGACTTACCCGATCCGGACTCCCCGACCAGCCCCATCACCTCGCCCCGTCGAATGTCGAGATTGATGTCATGCAGCGCCTTGAAGCCGCCTGATGCCTTGCCAAAGAACAGGCTCTTGCCACCGTAGATCTGTTCCACGTGGTGCAACTCAACCAAAGCATCATTGATCGATGACACGCTGTCCGTATTCCCTTGCAGCAACCATTGCATGGCAATATCGATATTCTTTGGAGCACCAGCGACCGGAAACCGATCAAGTTTGACATCGCCGCGAGGCACGACGGAGATCAACGCACGGCTATATTCGTGCTGGGGCGTTTCGAGAACCGCTTGCGTGTCATTCAATTCAACGATCTCTCCCGCGCGCATGACAGCCACCCGGTCGGCGATCTGCGCGATGGCCCCCATGTCATGGGTGATGAGCATGACGGCGACGCCACGCTCCAAAGCCAGCTTACGGATCAACTCCAATATCTGCGCCTGAACGGAAACATCGAGCGCTGTGGTAGGCTCATCCGCAATGATCAGTTCAGGTTCTGAGCAGAGTGCAAGTGCAATGACGGCGCGTTGGCGCATGCCACCGGAAAATTCATGAGGCCAGTTTTTTATGCGTCGCGCAGGCTCGGGAATTCCGACCACTTCAAGCTGACGTATAGCCTCCGCCTTTGCATCCGCCTTCGACATCGGACGATGGGTCCGGATCGTATCGACCAACTGACGTTCGATGGTGAATAGTGGATTGAGACTTGTCAACGGGTCCTGAAAAATCGTTGAGATGCGCTTGCCACGCAAAGCCTGCATAGCTTTGATATTGCGTGCATCAATGATGTCGCCCGAAAGTCGAACTTCACCTGCACTGATGAAGCCTGGAGCCTGCAACAGGCCGGTAATGGCCGCCCCGACAGTCGACTTTCCGGCACCGGATTCACCGACTATGCCGAGAATTTCACCCGCGGCAATGTCGAAGCTGACATTGCGTACCGCGCTAAACGTGCAGTGGCGGCTGGGAAAATCGACACAAAGATCACGGATCGATAGAATGGGAGGCTTTGAAGATACCATCGCTCAAACCCCTCTTGGATTGAGTGCGTCGCGCAGCCAGTCGCCAAGCACGTTGATCGCCAGTGCGAGCGCCAGAAGCGTGACCGCGGGGAATAGAAGTATCCACCATTCCCCGGCAAAAAGAAAATCCTGGCCGCTACGAATGAGCGTACCGAGCGATGGTTGGGTAGCAGGCAAGCCGGCACCGAGATAGGACAATGTTGCCTCGGTTATAATGGCGAGCGCCAAAGAAATGGTAGCAATTACCATGATAGGGCGCCGCACATTGGGCAGAATATGGCGGGCGAGAATGATGCGGGTCGGTAGCCCCATCATGAGCGCGGCCTGAACATACTCACGCTGCTTTTCCACCATCACCGCCCCGCGCACGGTACGCGCATAGGAAACCCAACCTGAAAAGCCGATTGCCAGTATAAGAACATAAACGGCCATCGTATCGCGTGCACCAGGCGGCAAAAGCGAGCGGGTCAATCCAAAAATGAGCAGTGCTATCAGGATCGCCGGGATAGACAATTGCACATCCGCAATGCGCATGATGATCGCATCGATGCGTCCTCCGAAATAGCCGGAAATCAATCCTAATGTGACGCCAATACTCATCGAAAGCAGGACTGCGGCCAGACCAACCAGCAAGGATACACGGGTTCCATAGAGCGTCGCAGACAGGATATCGCGACCCTGATCGTCCGTACCCAGAATATAGAACTGGTTGGAGAATTCGTTGATGCTCCACGGTGGGGTGTTGGCTGACAGCAGATCGAGCTGCGCCGGATCAAGAATGTCCTGGGGCGCCAGCAACGGCGCGCCGACGGCGGCGATCAGTATCAGAACCAGAACCACCGTTGCAAAAATCGCACCCGGTGAACGAAGATAAGCGTAGCCTATGTCCGAACGAAAGAAGCGCAGAATTGACGTCATTTTACGCCTCCCGCAACCCGCAGGCGAGGGTCGATGAGATAGTAGATGCAATCAACCACCATATTGATCGTCACGAAGATCAGAGATGTCAAAAGGAGATAGGTTGCCATGATCGGCACATCGGAAAAATTGACGGAATTGATGAAGAGAAGTCCCACACCCGGCCATTGAAATACGGTTTCCGTGACCACAGCAAAAGCAATGATCGATCCCAATTGCAGTCCCGCAACAGTCACGACCGGTACCATTGTGTTCTTCAAAGCATAGGAAAAATAGATCAATCGCTGCGACAAGCCGCGTGCCCGGGCAAAGCGAATATAATCCGAATGCATCACCTCCAGCATTTCCGTTCGTACCAGCCGCAAGATGAGTGTCAACTGGAAGGTCGCAAGAGAGATTGCAGGCAGGATGATTGCCAGCCAACCGGATTTCGTCAGCAGACCAGTCGTCCACCAGCCGATTTTAACCGTGTCGCCGCGTCCAAAAGCCGGTAGCCAACCGAGCCGCACCGAGAATATATAGATCAGCGCGATACTGATCAGGAAATTCGGCAGCGATACAGCAACCAGCGATCCCGTCATGGCAAGCTTCGAAAAGATGGAGCGCGGACGCAATGCAGTCAACACACCAAGCGCGATGCCCGCCGCCATGGCTATGACAAATGAAAGTACGGCGAGTTCGAGAGTTGCTGGAAGCCGCTCGACAATCAAATCCAGTACGGGACGTCCGACGCGCGTAGAAACACCAAAGTCTCCGTGCAGGATCGACACAATGAAGCGCCAGAACTGAATGTAGAAGGGTTGGTCGAAGCCGAGCTCTGCGGCAAGCCGAGCGCGATCCTGCGCAGTCGCATCCTGTCCCAGCATATTTTGCAGCGGGTCGCCGATAAAGCGAAACGCGGCAAAGGACAGGAAGGCTGTGATTAACATGACTGGCACAGCCGATCCCAGTCTGCGCAGGAGGAAGGCAATCATTTGTCTACCGATATCGTCTTGACGAAGAGACTGTTGGACAGGTTCGACGTGATGTGAATTTTCTTCGCCGAAGCACGGGCCAGCATCTGCGCATGGATCGGCAAATAGAAACTCTCGTCCTGAACGACCTTCCATATCTCAGCAATCGTCGAATTGCGCTTTTCGATATTGGCTTCCGTACCCAACGTCTCGATCTTGGCATCAATCTCGGCATTGTTGAAGTTCACAGCGCTCCACGCACCGCGTCCTTCGCTGCGGGAGTGCACAAGATTGTCGAACACATATTGAGAGTCGAAGGTCGAAGCCCCCCAGCCCATCAGGTAGAAATCCGTCTTGCCATTGGCGACCATTGGAAACACCACACCGGCGGGCTGCACATCGAGATGAACCTTGATCCCAATCTTCGCCATCATGCCGACAATAGCCTGACAGATACGTTCATCGTTGACGAAACTGTCATTGGTACAATTGAGCGTAACCGAGAAACCGTCGCCATATCCGGCGTCGCTCATCAGTTGCTTGGCCTTCTCGATATTGACCTCGGGCAACTTGCCCATTTCTTCCGTATAGCCGTTGATGAAAGGAGGTGCGATGGTTCCAATCGGAATGGACTCGCCCCGCATAATCGCCTTACCAATAACACTGCGATCAATTGCAATGTTCATCGCCTGACGCACTCGCTTGTCAGCGAATGGATTTCCCTTCGCTTCACCGTAAGTAAGCTTGTCGGCCCCCATATTGACGCCAAAGAAAATGGTGCGGTTTTCAGGTCCCCTGACCACGCGCAGTTCCGGGTGCTGTTCCAACTTGGCAATGTCCTGCGGGGGAACGTCCTGCAGGAAATTTACCTCTCCGCTGATAAGTGCCGAAACGCGCGTGGCTGGTGACTGGATGGGTGTATATACAATGCGATCGATATCGAGAGGAAACTGGCCTATACCCCAATATTTATCATAGGCTGCCAGTTCAGTGCGACGGTCTGCTTCACGGCTGACAAGACGATACGCCCCGGTGCCGTTTTCGTTGCGCGCGGCATAGCTTTCTTTGCCAGCCTTGAAATCCTGCGGGGATGCAGCATCATTCTTTTCCGCCCAGGCTTTGTTCATCATGAAAATATTGACAAGATTGTTGACCAGCAGCGGGCTCGTGCCTTTGGTCTTGATCTGTATCGTATGCTCGTCCTTGGCAGTTACGCTATCGACCGCCGTCAGGAGCGAGCGAACGTTTGATGTAGGCGCCATAGCGCGCTGAAATGAAAAGATGACGTCGTCAGTTGTGAATGGCGCACCGTCATGAAAGGTAACATTCGGGCGCAGTTTGAACTCCCAGATGTCGGTCTGGTCGGGCAACATCTTCCATTCGGTCGCCAAAACGCCCATCAATTTGCCATCGTCGGAGCGAGCCACCAGCGGCTCATAGATCTGATGGTTGAAGGCATGGGTTATACCTTCATTATAGGCGTGGGGGTCGAGCGTCTGCACATCCGACGCACGCGCCCAATTAAGCGTTTCAGCCGCTGCCGGCAGTGCTGTGGCTACCAAAGCCGCCATGCCGGCGGAAGCGACGAGATAAGCGAGACGCGAGCGCTTTGTGCGCATCTGGACGGGATTGAAGAAGTTCATCACGATACGATTTCTCCGTTGACGCCATGCGGCGCCGGAAAGGAACTATGCAGAAATTTCAAGCGCTTATGATCGCTTAGGCGACACCACACCAATCAAGAATAGCGGCAGCCATGACCTTGGTGGTCATCTTGATGGACGCCACGTCGGCCCATTCATCAGCCGCGTGCTGGTTCGCGCCAAATGGGCCGTAACGTATGGGTTGGACGCCCGCGACCGCATAATGCGCACCATCTGTCACACCGATAGAACCGCGCAACGCCGTTGGCTTGCCAAGGCTGGAACGCCTGTCCGTAACGATCTTGACCAACCGATGGTCGGCTGCCGTATTCATCGCTGGAAAGTGGAGATCATAGAGATCCCATTTCACGTCGATCGGATTTTCGCGCAGCCAGGGATCGGTGGCGCAGAAATGTGCAACGAACTGTTCAAAATCCGCACGAATTTCAGCACTGGTTTCATGCGGCATGAACTTATGATCGATATCGATGACGGCGACATCCGGCACTATGCCTGGATTTGTCATGATCATCGGCAAACCGTCCGCACCAAGGCCAGCACCGATCCGTACTGATCCCACGCCAAAATGATTGATTCCCGGAGCCATCATGGGATGACTTTTCACCCGGGCATTGGCGGCTTCATAATCGCGTAACGCGACAAGAAAGCGCGCAGCCATATCGGCAGCGCTGATGGGAGGGGCCTTACGGTTTTCCTGATGGGGCTGCGGATACATACCAGTGAACCGATAAGCCGAATGACCCTGACGACCGCGAATGGTAATACGGAGCCACTCCAGGCCACCTTGGCTGATAAAAATCTCGTCGCCACCCGGCTCTGCAATAATAGCTGCGGGCGCCAAATATCCCGCTTTGACCATGGCTTTCGCGCCGAAACCACCAGCCTCCTCATCGACGACGGAGTGCAGTGATACCTTACCCTGAAGCGCGATACCCGCTTCTCGGATCACCCGCAGTGCTTCGATGCAGCAGGCCAAACCAGCCTTCATATCCATCGTGCCGCGACCGAGCACTTTACCGTCTCGAACATCGCCGCAAAACGGGTCGTAGCTCCACTCGCGGACATCACCGACCGGGACGACGTCGATATGACCGCACAAGATCAAATCACGGTCGCCATTACCGACTGCTTCCGTCTCAGCCAGAAGATTAGGGCGCCCCGGCAAAGCGTCAAATGTCTTTATTGCAAGGTGGCTACCAGACAGTTCGCGCGCAATCAGCGCCTGCACTTCGGCTTCACGTCCCTCTTCGGGCAGGTCCTGAAATTTTGGATTGACGGAAGGAATTCTAACCAGATCACTGGTCAATCCCACGACCCGATCTGACCGGGCATCCAACCGCGCCCAGACATCGGCGACAGCGTCCTCAACTCTCATCTGCATCGTTCCCTCCTCGCGACTTTTACCACGGCCAATTCAAAGTCAAGCCGTAGCCCGGAGAAGGCTTTTCTATGCCCTTTCATCTCCAGCGCGATTTGAAACTCAGTATGAGTATCAAGAAAATAATGTCAATAAAATTTCATTATTGATAAGAGAAATTTTAAAAGAGGATTTTATTACATTTCGGTCAACGCCCTGATTTGCCAGCATTGAGCTGGGCAATCAGGTCCGAAAAGCGCTCGCCCTGAACAGCAATGTGCATGCGCAATGCAGCAGAAGCGGCCGCGCTATTGCCCGACAAGATGGACTTCACAATCCGGTCATGCTCCTCAAATGAGGCTCGCATTCGATTTCGCAATCGCAACTGCAAGCGACGGTAAGGACGCAAGCGGCGATGGAGCGCCTCACACTGCTCTTTCAAAAAGCCGTTATGGCTTGCTGAATAAATGGCTGCGTGGAAAACGTCATTGTCGTAATAATAGGCGTCCGGGTCCTCTGCTTCAGCGGATTTGGTACAATTGAGATGCGCTTCCATGAGCGCGAGGCGGTCATCTTCCGTATGACGACGCGCCGCTTGCGCGCCAGCCATGGCCTCCAGTTCAGCCATTACTTCGAACATTTCATAAATGCGCTCTGGCGCTGGCTCCACGACTATCGCACCCCTGCGCGGGCGAATTTCAATGAGGCCAATCGCACTCAGCTGCATCAATGCTTCACGTATCGGTGTGCGCGAGACGCCAAACTGCTGAGCCAGCCGCACCTCATCCAGACGTTTTCCAGATGAGAAGCCCCCACTCAGAATTTCGCTTTCAATCTGATCGCGCAGTTTCAGGACAATATTTTCTGACATGAAGCATCCTGTTCTAGGGATCCAATTCTTGTATACAATCTTATTGACTTTGCATACAAGGGGGATAAGCATAAGATGCACCTGACAGGACTACTAAGCTGATCAGGCGCCGGCACAGATAAAGGCGAAATCGTCCAACCTTCTCAATCCGCGCAATCGGAGTAGGTTTATGAGCAGCATTTCCTTATTTCGCGACATGATCGATGCGATCGCAGACCGTGGTCGTCGACTCATTGTAAAATCGTCGCGCCCCACGCAGAAGCAATCGAACTTTGAACCGCTGATGCTGCGCTGTGAGCACCTACTTTCGAGCAAAGGAGAGGCTTCAGGCCTCGCACTAGCGCGGGATATACTTACCGGCTGGGAATCGCTCAGCGACGACGAGCAGCGCAAATTCATGAGCGCTCTCCTTGATAAATACGGTGCCAACGGCGCTCGTCTTGATAAAGCCATCGACGATTACCGCTCATCGCCAAATCCCGACGCTCTTTCCAGGCTGCATGAGGCAGCGGAACCTAGACGGCAAGAACTCATTCGCAGATTGAACGCCGCCCCACGGGGAACAGCTTCACTCGTCACGATGCGCGATGCGCTTCTGCGCATGCAGACGTCAATGCCCGAGCTTGGAGCGGTCGATTCAGATTTTTCACATCTCTTCACGTCCTGGTTCAACCGCGGTTTCCTGCAATTGCGCTCCATTGATTGGACCACCCCCGCACACATCCTGGAAAAAATCATTCGCTACGAGGCAGTTCATGCCATTGGCGACTGGAATGAGCTCCGAAATCGCCTGGCGCCATCGGACCGGCGGTGCTTCGCATTCTTTCATCCGCAACTTGCGGATGAGCCTTTGATCTTTGTTGAAGTTGCACTCACGCGATCGATTCCCGACAAGATTGGCCCTTTGCTTGATAATAAGCGCGACGCAATCGCGGCAAACGATGCCGATACGGCAGTATTCTACTCGATTTCCAACTGTCAAAGCGGCCTGCGAGGCATTTCCTTTGGGAACTTTCTGATCAAACAGGTGGTCGAAGAGTTGCGTCGTGAAATACCGGCACTCAAGAATTTTGTCACCCTCTCACCCGTGCCTGGATTTGGACGCTGGTTAAAGACCGCGAGTGTCGAAGCCGACACTACACTGGAGCTTGACCGATTGCGACAACTCCTCGAAAACGCAGGTTGGGAAAACAACGATACTTTGGCAGCCGAAATCCAACCGCTGTTCTTGCGCGCAGCCACGCATTATTTCCTGAATGCTCGCACCGCTAACGGACGTCTTATCGACGCGGTCGCACGCTTCCATCTTGGCAACGGTGCCAGACTGGAGCGCCTCAACTATCTCGGAGATGTTTCCGCCAAAGCAATGCGGGAATCCCACGGATTGATGGTCAACTATCTTTACAAACTTGATGACATCGAGCGCAATCATGAAGCCTATGCAGAAAGAGGAGAGGTCATCGCTTCTGCAAATCTTCGCAAGCCAGCTTCCATTCAGCCACCTATAAAAGCAGCCAAAAATCCCTTGGGAACAATATATGCCTAATCATCTGTTTGATGCCATCCGCAACGCAATTTCCGCGACCGACGCGATCTTCATCGAGACGCAAGCAGGGAAAATCTGGACATATGGGGATATGCTGGCGCTGTCAGCGCGCTTTGCCAATGTATTGGTCGAGCGCGGCGTTAACCCCGGCGACCGTATAGCCGTTCAAGTTGAAAAAAGTGCTGAAGCACTAGTGCTTTATCTGGCCTGTTTGCGGTGCGGCGCGGTCTATCTGCCGCTAAACACGGGCTATACCGTTGCCGAACTCGACTACTTTTTTAATGACGCCAAACCAGCCCTTGTGGTCGTCTCACCGCAAAATGCGGAAAAACTCGCCGAAACGGCCCGCGCCTGCGGTGCTGTCCTCGAAACGCTCGACGATACGGGCGGCGGCTCATTGATGGACCATGCAAACGGTGCCGGAGTGGAATTTAAAGACGTTGATCGCGGGCCAGACGATCTTGCCGCCATTCTTTATACATCGGGCACAACAGGACGCTCGAAAGGCGCGATGCTCAGCCATGACAACCTTCTCTCCAATGCTTTGACACTGCGCGATAGCTGGCACTTTGTCGCTAAGGATCGGCTCATCCACGCATTGCCGATTTTTCATACACATGGTCTGTTTGTAGCAAGCAATGTTACGCTCATTTCCGGCGCATCGATGTTTCTGTTACCGAAGTTTGATCCAGACCAGATCGTGGCCCGTCTGCCAAAAGCAACCGTATTGATGGGTGTTCCGACGTTCTATGTGCGCTTGTCACAGGACGCGCGTGTAAACCGCGAAAGCACTGCTCATATGCGGCTCTTTGTCTCGGGGTCAGCACCTCTTTTGAACGAAACCCACCAGACTTTCTTCGACAACACAGGACATGCCATTCTGGAACGCTATGGCATGACAGAAACCAATATGAACACCTCCAATCCATACCAGGGGGATCGCATAGCAGGAACAGTGGGCTTTCCACTGCCTGGCGTGAGTATCCGTGTGGTGGATATGGAAAGTGGCGAGGAACTTCCAAGCGGAGAGACCGGGATGCTGGAAGTCAAAGGACCAAACGTATTCAAAGGCTACTGGAACATGCCTGCAAAGACCAAAGAGGAATTCCGTGAGGACGGCTTCTTCATCACCGGCGATCTCGGTCTTATCGATGAAAAAGGTTATGTGAACATTGTAGGCCGCGGCAAAGATCTCGTAATTTCCGGCGGCTACAATATTTATCCTAAAGAAATCGAAAGCGAAATCGATCTGTTGGATGGGGTGCTTGAGAGCGCAGTCATTGGTGTACCGCACAGAGATTTTGGCGAGGGCACTACAGCCGTTGTCGTGAAAAAACCCGGCTCTCCGTTGGAAGAAAAACATATACTCACCGCTTTGAGCGAACGACTGGCCCGTTACAAGCTGCCAAAACGGGTTCTATTTGCAGACGAATTGCCGCGAAACACCATGGGCAAGGTTCAAAAGAACATACTTCGGGAGCGTTACCGCCAGCTCTACGAATAATGGCATAGCTTTTGGAAGTGCTAACGTCGCATCGTTCAACGTAGAAAATCTCATTGCACTTCTTGATAATCAATATTACATCACCGCAGCCTTCCGGCAGATGTACTATTGAATAGTATTGCAGCTTAACATTGTGAAAGTGCCAATGTCACTATACACGAGTATAGGTTGGCCGAGACATCGTGGGTATCTATCTTTGTTGTGGGCGCACAAGCACGACTAAGGAGTATCTGATGAACGATATATCTCGACGTGGAGCATTGCTGGCATTGACTACTGGAGCAGCAGTTGTTGCAACGAGTGCAATTGCTGCTGAAACACCGCAACCATAGAGACCAGGGCTCGGCGGAAATGATCCTGGACCGAGAAACGTCGTTAAGGATGAGCTTAGTCCCGACATGCTCAACCAGCCAGCAACTGACTCCGGCACAATACCCAACCTAAAATTCTCATTTGCCGATGCACCCACAAAACTCTATCCGGGTGGATGGACAAGACAGGTGACTGTCCGCGAGTTAGGCATATCAAAAAGCATTGCAGGCGTTGACATGCGCCTCAACTCAGGTGGGGTTCGTGAGTTACATTGGCATAAGGAGGCTGAATGGGCCTATATGCTGTACGGTAATGCTCGAATTACTGCAGTCAATGCCGCGGGGGAGAATTTTGTCAGCGATGTCGGACCAGGAGATCTGTGGTATTTTCCTTCGGGTATTCCACACTCCATCCAGGGGCTAGGTCCCGATGGCCGTGAGTTCCTCCTTGTTTTCGACGATGGTGGTTTTGATGAGGATAGCACCTTTCTGCTAACAGACTGGTTCAACCATATCCCGCCCAACCTGCTGGCGAAGAATTTTGGAGCACCGGTCGAGGCATTTGAAAACCTTCCCAAAGAGAGTGAACGTTACATGTTTCCTCTTCCAGTCCCAGTCTCCAGCGCCGAAGATGATCGGCCAACCGGAGCGAAAGAGGCATCTGACCGGCTCAGTCACCGTATGATGGCCCAGGAGCCGATTAAAACACCAAATGGAACCGTTCGAATTACCGACTCGAGCAACTTTCCTGCATCGAAAACAATCGCTGCTGCTCTTGTCGAAATTGAGCCTGGCGGCATTCGTGAACTCCATTGGCATCCAAATACGGATGAATGGCAATATTACATTGAAGGGCAAGCCAGAATGGGGGTATTCGCCGCAAACGGCCATTCAAGGACATTTGATTATGCTGCGGGCGATGTCGGCTATGTTCCCTTCGCTATGGGGCACTATGTGGAGAACACTGGCAAAACCACGCTCCGCTTTCTGGAGATGTTCAAGAGCAGTTACTATGCGGACGTATCGCTGAATCAATGGTTGGCACTGACGCCCTCGGAACTGGTTCAGGGACATCTTAATCTCGATCCGAAGAAGGTCACGTTCAGAAAGACGAAAAAGCCCATTATCTGAACACGCCAGATGCGGACCGGAACAGCCGGTCCGCATGCTTAAAACTCCTCGATAGAGGCTACTTTGCGTACGAGTTCGGCCAGAGATTTCGCTTTCATTTTCCTCATAACAGAGGCTCGGTGCACTTTTATTGTGATTTCTTGCACATTTAGGTCATAAGCAATTTGCTTGTTCATTTTGCCGGCAACAACAGCCTTCATGACTTCAGACTCTCTTGGCGTTAATTTGCTTGCAAGGTTCCGTACCTGGTCGACCTCGTCATGCAGGGCAAGTCGCTTTGAGTACTTGTTTAAAGCTTGGCTGACTGCATCCAGGAGAGTTTGCAGTCGGAAGGGTTTCTCCAGGAAATCTGATGCTCCGGCCATGAGCGCTTTAACCGTCATGGGGATATCGCCATACGCAGTCATGAATATAATGGGCATAGCACTTCCAACCCTGTCCAGATGCTCTTGAATTTCCAGCCCGCTCATCTCCGGAAGATTCACATCCAAAAGAATGCAGCCAATGCCTATTAATGGTATTGACCTTAAGAACGATCGTGCAGATCTAAAATAAATAGCACGAAGGGATTCCTCTTCAAATATATTCGATAAAGAATTACAGATTTCTTGATCGTCATCTACAATGTATATTGTAAAATCGCGATTTTCCTTGTTATCCATAGACATAAATCCCCATCTACAAAACGGAAACCCATTAATATAAAATCAATCTATACGAGAAACCTATTCACTTTATGGAGATTACATTTTTATTGGCTACAATATATAAATCAAAGAACTCGGAAGGGGTATTTTCTCATTGCTTGAACAGAGGTGCGGAATGGCCCGGTTCCGGTTTTCAGGTGTGTAAATGAGCTAAGGCATTCCATTCAGCCTTGGTATTGTGGCGAGTTTGAGCGATCTCATCCAGCGCGCAGCCATCCGAATCGGCTTCGCTCAGGCTGACATTATGACAGCACTCTTCTGTGGCTGTAGATTTGATTGATCCGACAGCGGTCGTCCTCTATGCCTAGCGAAAAGGTTCCGGCACGTGCCTCCTGCAGACGAAAATCATGGTCAAGCCCGGATTGATAAGACACTTCACCCTCGAAGCATTTCGCACGGTGGCAATGCAGGCTCCCATCCTATTTGAAATGCCTCGTAAGAGGAGTGAGCGATGTCTATACGGCACGCCCAAAGCAGACGGGTTTATAGCAAAACAATATTCAGGACCCGGAAGATATCTTCCGGGTCCATAATAGCACCTAAATTAGTTGACCAACATCGATGCGGTTGCCATCCGGATCCTCAAATACAAAGGCCCGCAAGCCATAGTCCTTGTCTTGCAGGCCCTTTATGATCCGTACGCGGTGCTCCTTGCACCGGACAAATAGCGCGTCAATATTATCGACAAGAAGGTGAGCGACGTTGAAGTTCGCTGCCTTGTGGTTCGGTTGCCAAGTCAGATGCAACTCCCCGGAGTCTCGCTTTAAGATGACAAAGCCCACAGGGTTTCCATTTTCGAAAATCTTCGTAAAGCCCATTACCCCGACGTAAAAAGTCAACGCTCGTGACATGTCCGTGACTGGAAGCGTCGTGGCAATCCGTCCAAAACGGACACCATGATCTGCGATTTCATTCATCGTCAAATCTCCATCTGGAAAACGCTATTACCGATGGACGATGCCAAGAGGTGCAAAGCGCTTTCGTTGTTCGAAAAGGATGGACGGTGCCAGTAAGGTCAGCTTTTAAGACAAATCAGTATCAGATTCAATCCGTTTGAAAGTCTCGAGCTAAATACTACTTTGCTTATCCATCAACGACCTGTCGGATTGCAAAGATCACTCTCCTGGAAGTCTGGAAGATCTATTTCAATGCGCGCGCTCGCAGCTTGTCGTCTATCCCAATACGCACAGCAGATATGCGGACCCCGACGACGTCACCAAGCTGCTTTATAAATCGCCAGTGCGTCGGCTTCACTCATCTCTCTTGGATTGTTCACCAGCAGCCTTGTTTGCTTCATGGCGTCACGGGCCATCGCGTGCAGGTGAGCTTCTTCAATACCGACCTCTCGCAATCGGGATGGCAGACCGAGTTTCACTGAAAGCGCAGAAAGTCGTTCGATGAATGCGTCGCAGCGTTTTTCTTCATCCCACTCGGCCTTGATATCCGGAAATGCATCAGCTGCAATCTCTGCATAATCCGAAACTGCTTTCTGAGCGTTGAATTGCATGACATGCGGCAATACCAGTGCATTTGAAAGTCCGTGAGGAACGTGAAAGGTCCCGCCTATCGGATAAGCAAGCGCGTGCACGGCTGCGATCAGAGAATTCGCAAATGCCTGACCAGCCAGCATCGACCCCAGCAGCATCGCGCCTCTTGCTTGCCTGTCTGTCCCGTTGAATACGGCCTTTTCAATATTCGCCCCCAAAAGCTGCAAAGCCTGTCTGGCGAGCATTCTTGACAACGGATTATTGTTCGCATTTTGCGATGTATAAGCTTCGATTGCATGCACCATAGCGTCGATGCCTGTAGCGGCAGTGATATGCGGTGGTAGACCCAGAGTGAGGTTTGCATCGAGAATTGCCACATCAGGCAGGATGATCGGCGACGAAACCCCGCGCTTTTCATTATCGCCAACGGTGATGATGGAAACCGGTGTCACTTCCGACCCGGTGCCGGACGTTGTGGGCACGAGAACCAGCGGCAATCTCGGTCCTTTGGCTTGACCCACTCCCCAGATTGCATCGACATCTTCGCCTGAGCCGCAAAGAAGAGCGACGACCTTCGCAACATCCAGCGAAGAACCGCCGCCAAACCCGACGACACTTGTTACGTTCTTGGCTCTCGCTTCTTCTGTCGCTGCCAGAACGGTTGCAAGCGAAGGATCAGCCTCGACACGATCGAAAACCACTATTTCAACGCCGGAAGCTGCCAAGGATTGAAGTGCAGGATCGCAAAGACCAAGTTTAAGCAGACCAGGATCTGTTACGAACAAAACCCGTTCACCCAACCTGTCTTGCACCAGTGCGCCCATTTCGGCAGACGCACCGAGACGAAAGATGATCTGGGCGGTGGTATTGAACGTGAAAGGTGTCATGCGATTTTCCTTGGTAGTCACGCCAAAATCCCCGATCTGCGCGTCAGGTGCGAATGTTGAAAACAGCCTTCAGGCACAGCTATCGCTTGTAATCCCAAAGCGACTTATTGCTTGAAGAAACGGCAATGGCACCCTGTTTCATTGCCGTAGCAACATCGGCCTCATTGCAAATAAAGCCGGAAGCCACGATAGGCGGAAGGCGGCGCTTGTCCTCGGCAGACAGGTAACCCAGCATCGGCGATGGCATGATCTGCACCAGATTGGGTGCGCTTTGCGAAATTGCCTTCAGACTACGCGGCCATGTGGAACGGTCGGTCACAAAGACCTTCTGCATGGTCAGTAGGCCGCATTGCGCGGCCTTCTGGATTGTTGGAACGCGGGTCGATAGCAAAACTGAAATGCCTATCTCGGCAAGGAACTCAATAGCTCCCTTATCCTGCGACAGGCCTTCGCAACTATCGATGTTCAGAACGATCAGTTTGTTGCTTTTCTTCAGCGCATTCAGCACTTCAGCCACATGGCGCAGGGCGATATTGGCAACAATGCCAACTTGCGCCTTGCTTTCCAGGAAAGCCTGAAGATTGTCCACGCCGTAGAGCGTTGCCATGACTGGCGCCCGCAAAAGCCGCTCACCGATCGTTCTGTCCAATGTCATTCCATCATTTTCCGTCTCTTGGCATGTCGAGCGAAAGTCCGAGCTTGCCGGGGTTAAGCAGATTGTCTGGATCGAGCGCCTTCTTCACTGTTTCCAGCAGCGGAAATGCTGATCCCAGAGCGTCCTTCATGTAAGGCGCACGGAGCAGTCCGACACCATGATGATGGCTCAAGGCCGCACCATACTTGATTAGAACCGCATTGGCAGCATCCCATGCAGCACGATACCACTCTGCGCGTTTTTCTACGTCCACATCACCGCGCAGCGAGAAATAGAGGCAGGCGCCGTCGACATAGGCATGCGACTGGTGCGCCGATCCCGCCAGTGTACCCGGCACGGCATTGATAGCGGCCACGACTTCATCGTAGATCGCAGGCAGATCGCGCCAGCATCCAGTCATTTCCAGCGTATCGGCAACAAAGCCGGGGCTGCGTTTGAAGCCCTCGGCGCTCTTGCCGGTCAGATAACGCGTATCGAGCCACTTCTCGAAAATCGTATCACCATCAAGCTTGTCACCGAGTTCAGCGCAAACCTTCTCGCTGATCGCCATCACAGCATCGACCATTTCCTGCGCGCCTTCGTCGGCAATCAGCAGCACGTTGCTTTCCGGCAGACCGAACTGCACGCCGCTTTCCAGCTCATCGTAGAGACGAAGCGCTGCCGGATTGGCACCGCCCTGCATGATGCGACGGCAAGCTTCCAGACCGATGGCAAAGCTTTTGAAGCCATAGGCAATCGCGCGCGCATAGTCTGGAAGGCGATGCAGTTTCAGGCGCGCCTTTACGATAATGCCGAGCGTGCCTTCCGAGCCGATAAAGATCTGCTGCAAATCGGGCCCGATTGCTGCGCGGGCATAGTTTCCAACCGTCACCAGCGAACCATCGGCCAGCACGACTTCCATGCCGTAGACCATATCCTCAATCTTGCCGTAGCGCGTCGAAAGCTGACCCGCACCGCGGCAGGCAATCCAGCCACCCACCGTGCTGATACCGAATGAAGACGGCCAATGCCCCATGGTCATGCCAAAGTCGCGCTGGATCATTTCCTCAAAAATATCACCAAACATGCCGGCTTCAACTTCAACGATCTGGCTGTCCGCATCGAAGCTGACAAAACGGTTGAGATTGCAGACATCAAGCACGATACCGCCGCGCAGTGGCAGCGCCGCGCCAGTAACGTTGGAGCGCCCGGCAGAGACCGTGACCGGAACCTTGGCTTCATGCGCAAGGCGCATAACGGCCTGAACCTGCTCCACCGTCGAAACGCGAACGAATAGACCGTCAATCGTTGCAGGCTTTCCGCCCGTTTCCGCTACCATCGTGCGCGCCCACCAATCGCGTGTGTTCACGACGAAATCTTCACGCGAGGTCAGAACTTCATCTGCAACGCCCTGCAGCTTCTCAACGAGAGCTGCTTCCACCGAAATGGTGTTCTGAGCCAGATCGGCCTTGGTGCCGATTTCGTTGATGCTGCCAGCATAGTGCGGCTGTGTCGGGGCGCCGACAACATAATTTCCGCGATTGTAACCGCGCTTGATGGCTTCCTTGCTGATCATGTTCAGTTCGCTCCTGTGAGAATGGATTTTTCTTTTTCGGTCGCGGCCACATAGGCGGCGACCTGACGGTCGATTTCGGCCTGGGGGAGACCGAGTTCATCACCCAGTAAGGCGCCAACCCTTGCCGCAGCACGGGCAGAGGCATCGCGCGCCATCAGACGGGCGCGCATACGACGCGACAGCACGTCGTCAATGGTTCGGGCTAGTTCGTGCCGTGCGGCATAGACGACTTCACCAGCGGTATATGGCAGTCCCTCGACCAGCGGCTCGGCGAGTTCAGGACGTGCGGCCATCAGATCGCTGACAAAGCGCGATTCCGTACCGTAACGCTCACCAAGATGCGCCTCCATACCGCCAGAGGCCACGATTGCCTGCGCGTCATATCCGGCAGCACCCAGCAGAAATGCCTTCTTCGTGGTGCAGCGACGACGATCGCCGAGAACTTTCGCCGCAGCATCCACTGTCTGTTCGGCCATATGGCGCGAAGTCGTCAGCTTGCCCCCCACAATCGTGACGAGGCCGTCAGGCGCGGCATGCACGGAATGATCACGTTTGACATCCATGGTGCTGCCACCTGACGAAGCAGCCACCAGCGGGCGACAGCCCGCAATGCTGCCGACGACATCATCCGGCGTCAGGTCGATATTGAGCGCGCTGCACGCGCCCTCGATCAGAAAATCGAGCTCGCGACGCGTGCAATGCACATCATCGAGATCGCCCTGATAATCCTCGTCGGTCGTGCCGAGATAGGAGACGTTGCCCCAGCGCGTGATAGTCGCGCGGCGGCTGCGGCCTGGCACGGGAACCGTCACCGTGCAGTCGTTGCGGATCTTCAACCAGGGGATCGCGACGTGAACCCCCTTGGCGGGGCGCACATGCAACGGTTTTTCGCCATCCTTGCCAAGCCCCATCCAGTCTCGCAGCCATACCCCAGTCGCCATGATGACGGTCTTGGCGCGTACCCGGATTTCCTTGCCCTCGACGGTATGAACGATAGCGCCATCGACCCGGCCCGAACTGCGGGTAATCTCGGCGACCTTCGAATGGTTGAGGACCGTGGCCCCGTAAAAGCCAGCGGAACGGGCCAATGCCAGCGTCAAGCGCGCATCATCGACGCGGGCATCGAAATACATGAGGCCGCCGCGCAGATATTCGTCCTTGAAGGTCGGGCAATGCGCCAGCACTTCCGCAGCAGTCAGTTTCTGATGCAGGATGCCTTCACGCCAGCCGCCAGCCAGATCATATGTCCAGAGCAAGCCTTCGAACGCCTTGGCGAAGCGTGCATCAAACACACCATCCCGCTCCAGAATGGGAAACAGGAAAGGCAGACGCTGCACAAGATGACCGGCATTGCGGCGCAGGCGCTGGCGTTCCAGCAGGGAATGGCGAACCAGACCAAGATTGCCCTGTTCGATGTAACGCAAACCGCCATGCACCATCTTCGACGATTTCGATGACGTGCCGGATGCAAAATCATCTTTCTCGACCAGCGCAACACGAAAACCGCGCAGACTGGCATCGAAGGCGCAGTAAGCACCGGTCACGCCGCCGCCTACGATCAGAATATCGTAAGTTTCAGTGGCAAGACGGTCTTCCTGTTCCGAACGGTTCAGCCGCAACGGCTCGGTGCGGATCATCCGGGCGCGATCCTTGTCCGCGCGCCGGGAGCGCAGATTCAGCATTTCAACTCCTGTTTAATGATAGTGACCCGACTGAACGCGTGCGACTTCCTCATCAGTGAGGGAGTGCCATCGCGCTCTACGGTCCTGTCTTTCCGCGTCGCTGGTCCTGGGGATAAATAGGTTGCCCTCTGGCAGCGTGGCTCGAGCTTCCGAAAGATCGCTCCAGAGCAATCCATCGCTGCCTGCCAGAAATGCTGTGCCCCGCAGGCTCGCACGATCCTGATCCGCCATGCGCCGCACCGGCACACCACTGAGATCAGCCTGCAACTGCAGCAGCGTATCGCTGGAGGAAAGCCCACCGCCTGCCACGACTTCCCGTACAGAGACGCCAGCCACTTCCGCACTCGCCTCCGCACAGGAAACGACCGAGTTTGCAATGCCTTCCAGAATGGCATGAGCAAGATGCGCTCGACTATGCGCCATTGAAAGCCCGGTCAGTGATGCGCGGCCATCCGGAAGAATGTTCGGCTGGCGCAATCCCGTGAGCGTCGGCATGAAGAAAAGACCATCGGAGGACGGTACTGTTGCAGCCAGTTCGCTGATCTCTTTTGCATTCTCGAACCAGCGCATTTCATTGCAGAGCCAGTTGAGTGCCGAACCCGTTGTAGCCGCATAGGTTTCGACCGCGAAATGCGAGATATTATCGCTCCGCCAGGCCGTCATGGTGAAAGTCGCTTCATAAACGCCAGGATTTTTGGGCGTCTGCTTTCCGATCACAAGATCGACAAAGCTGCCCGTACCATGCACGCACATGGCCTGCCCCGCGTCGTGACAGCCAAGACCAACAAGACCGCCCAGCTGATCGCCGCATGTTGCCTTGATCGGCACGCGGATACCCAGAATATCGTGGCGTGTATAACCGAAATCGTCCGCGTCCTGTTTCAGTTCGGGCAAAAGTTCCAGCGGAAAATCCTGCGCCTCAATCCAGTCCGTGAAATAGCGGTTCTCGCCGAGAATATAGGCCCCCGCAGAAGTCGCATTCGTCGGCGTGGTGACGGCTTTGCGTTCTTCGGACAAGTTCCACAATAGCCAGCTGTCTACTGTACCAAAAGCAAGCCGCTTCGCCTTCCGTGCCTCACGCACAGCAGGCGTTTCCCGCATATGACGTGCAGCCCAAAGATAGATCGCTCTCCCGCCAACCGGGCGGCCAGCAAGCGGAACGAGTTTCGCGTTCCATTTGGTCGCGAGCGGTTTCAACTCTTCAGCATAACGCGAATCCTGCCAGACCATAGCCGGAACCAGCGCCTGTCCCGTTTCCGTATCCCAAAGAACCCCGGTTGCGCGTTGTGTGGCGATTGCCATTGCAACGATCTCCACTCCCGCATCGCGCGCTGCGGCAATCGTCTTGCCGCACACTTCGATGGTCTTTTGCAGGAGAACATCGGCGTCCTGTTCCACCACGTTGTGTCGCGGTGAAGAGACGGCAAGTGTCGTGTAATTGACCGCGGAGACCGAACCGTCGGCCGCGACAAGCGCGGCCCGGGTTCCGGACGTTCCTTCATCAATGGCCAGAATGGCCTGTCTGCGTCCGTTCACATTATCCTCCGTTGTTACCGGTCGCCTTCGAACTGCGGCGCGTTCGGTTCGTCATCCGGGCTGATCTTCGTGCGGGTCGGATCCCATTGGATGACCGAGCAGATGATGCAAGCAATCAGCGGCACCACCGACAGGATCAGGAAGGTCGTTCCGAGACCGTAATTCTCGCGGAAGATCGGGAAGACCAGCAAGCCGAGGGCAGCACCCATAGCACCAAGCGCACCGATGATACCGTTGGCGCCTGCACGCAGTTCGCTGCGGAATGACAGTGACGAAAGACTCTTGCCGTTGGCCCCCGGACCACCAGAGTGAAACAGGATGAACAGCGAAGGAACGATCACCGCAAGCCAGGTCGGCATGGTGTCATGGAACAGCCCCATGATGACCAGCATGACGAAAACTGCACCAAAGCCGATGGCCGAAGCCCGACGCAAGCCAAGTACCCGGCCAATCACAGGCGAAGAGAAGCCGCCAATAATGCCAAACACATTGAATACGAGCGTACCCAGCATCGCGTAGAGAAAGTCCTTGCCAAAGAGGGCCGCACTGATGAGCGGCAGGTACCAGCCCACTGCAAAATACTGGATTGACTGTCCGATTTGCACGGTCGCCGCAAGAATGGTGCGCGGCAGATAGATGCCGCGGAAAATCAGGGCAACATTGGCGATACCGCGACGGGCCTGATTGAGCACCGGCAAACGGTCTTCCGGCAGAGCGGCAACGAAATCACGATGATAGATGCGAGTCATCGCACGGGCAGCGTCTTCCAGCTTTTCCTTGCGGGCAAGCCAGATCGGGCTCTCAACCATGAACATTGCCTGAAGCGCCATAATGACAAAGGCAAAGACACCAGTGGCAGCAACGGAATAGCGCCAGATCGAGTCACCCACGTCCCAGCTATAGAACAGCATGGCCAGAAGCACATTGGTACAAACTGCGGTGTACCAGATGCCCTGCCAGGTATTGAGGCGGCTGCGCAGGCTTGCAGGTGTAAACTCGGCAAGTACCGCCATGGCGATTGCAAAGTCGATACCATAGGCAGCACCGACAAAAAAACGTCCCATGAGGATGACTTCATAGGAATGGGCCGTCATCACAAGCACCGCTCCGATAAGAGCAAGAAGCTTTGCGAAGATCAGCGGGCGCATACGTCCCCAGCGGTCAGCAATCCAACCACCGATTGGATTGAACGCAATCGACACCCAAGAGGCAAACGACGTCATCAGCGCGACCTGCGCTGCATCCAGCCCCAGATCGCGGGTCATTGGCCCAAGCCCCGCGCTCAGCGCCGAATTGGCGAAAGCATCCAGGAACAGGCCACCAAGCGCCAGCCACCAGATAATACCGGCGCGGCCTCGAATACCGTCATTCGCATCAATGTAGGAAATAATATCCGTCACGCCCCTAAGGGCTATTTTGCTTCCGTGCATTACGGCGTCCTCCCAACGTCGCTATGACATCTGCAAGAGGACTTATCCGGATTCCAGACGCAATAAGACCAACCTTGCAGATGGTCTTAAATCTTCAGTCTGCATTTACGCTTATAGCCACTTTTTAAGAGGAGTCAATGCGCCAGTTTATCACTGAAAAGCAATGACTGGATAGCTGTATCCAGCGCTTGCCTCAATTTTGCACTGTACTGAAACGCCAAGGATGTCAGTGTTTTGTCACGGAATGAAAGCTTTCTGCCTCGCGCCATCGTCCTGATTCAAGACCGCAAGTAAAGTGATAGACCACAAATCCAAAGACGTTTCAGCACATGAACCAACCATCAGTTTCCGGCAAGCATTTTTGCAAGCATGAAGCCCGAGCCCGCCCCCGTGCCAGCGCCGGGCCAAGTGGAGGCTCCGCACATATAAAGCGAGCGGATGGGCGTCTTGTAGCGCGAGTAGCCCGCAATGGGACGGAACAGAAAATTTTGGTCGAGATGGTGTGAGCCACTTAGATTATCACCACCGATAAGATTGGCATTCTCACGCTCAAGGTCTGCGGGAGAGAAGACCGCGCGAGCCCGGATCATGTCACTAATGCCCGGTGCATAGCGTTCAAGAATTCCGATCACCCTATCGGCATAGGCGTCCTTCACACTATTCCAATCCCTGCCCGAAATTTCACCGACAGCATCGCCTTTGATCTCCGCCGGGAGGACACGCACCTGAACCCAAAGAACATGCTTGCTCTCAGGTGCGCGCGTTGGATCAATGGCCGTGGGCTGGCCTACGACAAGCGCCGGCTCTTCCGGCAGCAATCCATCCATAGCTTCCGCGTAGACGCGCGCCATCATGGCGAGGTCGGGGGCAACATGGACATAGGCGAAACGCTTGAGTTCTGCGCCCGCAGACCAGTTTGGCAGTTCGTCCATAGCAAGATGGATCATCATCGTGCCAGGTCCGGCACGAAAGGCATCTGTCGCCTTATGAACCTTCTGCGGGATGGCGGACGGGGGCAGCATATCACCGCCAAACAACACTTTGGGGTTGAGGTTGGCTATCACCGCGCGTTTAGCATTCAATACACGCCCATCGGACAGAACCACACCTGCGGCCATTCCAGCCTTATCGAGGCTGATCTTTTCGACAGGTTGACCGAGAATGAGTTGGCCACCATTCTTCTGAAGAAGCCCCACCATCGCGCGAATGATCGTATCGGCTCCCCCTTTGCCTATGACCATGCCAAATGCCTGATTGGCCATTGATTCAAGATAGGGAAACAATGCTCCTCCAGCAACGTCAGGCGCGAAGTCAAGATGCAGACCCCAAGCGGCCATCATGGCTTTGAGTTTGGGGCTTTCGAAATTCGCATCAAGAAAATCACGTGGTGTCGCCAGCAACAGCTGTCCAATGCGCCACAGATTATCCATGCCGAGAGAGCGATAGGCCTTCCAAGCCGTCTTTGCTGCGGCCAGTGACGGCATCGGCGAGCCCAGCAAGCCGAAAATATGCGGTGCATTGCGCTCGAAATCAGACAACATCTCTGCCCACGCCTCGGCATCGGCAGGTGACAGTTCTGCAATCCTGGCGTTTGTTACGGTCACGTCGCTGGAAACACCCAGGTGGGTGCCATCGCGAAAGACGCTTGCAAAGCAATTTTGTGCGGGTACGAATTCGAGACCTTGCGCGGCGAGATCTGCGGCATAGGTTGCGTGGAAGGCCGAACCAGCGAACATCGACAAGTTCATGGCAGCCCAGTCATGACGGAAGCCCGGCTCCGTCAGCTCCAGGGTTTTCACCGCCCCGCCGGGAGAAGCCGCGACCTCCACAACAGCAACGCGCCAACCTTTTGATGCCAGATGCACTGCTGCTGCAAGACCATTATGCCCTGCACCTACGACGACAGCATCAAACTCCAAGTCGGTTCCGCTCATTAAGCCCCCCATTATTTTCAAATGCATACAACTGCGTAAGTCGATAGCGACGGCACCTCTGACGTCTCAGACCTAAATCAAGCGATGACCGAGAGCGTTGAAGGCTCGTGAAGCCACGATACGTCGGAAAGTTCAACTTTGAGCGCAGGCATTTCATTGCATTCACATATGATATCTTTTAAGCTTCAAGAAAATTCATATCAAGCTTTTTAAAGAAGCAAATGAGGGGGAAGTCCATGTCAGAGAATTCTTTGTTGGACTTCAGGGAACAGGCCTGCCGATACTCGCACTGCTGACGCAGCAATCGATAAAGAAACGACGTGGTGCTGACCAACGGCCAATTTCAGGAGAGCGACGAGACATGGCGACACATGACTATATCGTGGTCGGTAGCGGCATAAATGCACTGGTAGCTGCTGCCATGCTCGGCAAGAAGGGCAAGAAGGCTCTGCTGCTCGAGCGTAATGACCGGCTCGGCGGCTGCCTGCGCACCGAAGAGATCACTGCGCCGGGCTTCCACCACGATGTCATGGCAACGACGATGGTGCTCTTTCTGACCTCGCCTGCTTATGGTGCACTTGGCAAAGACCTGGAGGCGCGCGGCCTCGAATTTGCCCATGCCGACCTGCCGACCGGCGTCGTACTGGCCGATGGCCGTCATGCGATCCTCTCCAAAGACCGCAAAGCCAATATCGCGGCCTTCGATGCGCTGGCTGATGGCGACGGTATGGCCTTTTCCCGTGAGATGGACCGGATGGGTGCCGATGCACCGTTCATGTTTTCGCTGCTTGGCGGCTCACTTTGGTCCGGCGGCATCTTCAAGACAGTTTTGAAGGAAGCGTGGAAGCGCGGCCCCCGCAATCTTGCCGCCTGGTTCGGCGAGGCGCTTGTCAACGGTCGCCATCATCTCGAAACCACCTATCGATCCGATGTGATGCGCGGGCTCTTTGCGCCCTGGGTACTTCATTGTGGCCTCAATCCGGAAAGCACCTATTCTGCTGCAATGCTGCGGGTCATCGGCTTTGCCATCGAACTCGCTGGCTGCCCGATTGTCAAAGGCGGCGCCGACAATCTCGTCAAGGCCTTCGCACAACTCATTACGGATCAGGGCGGCACCATCCGTATCGGCGCGGATGTGGAGACGATAATCGAGAGCCAAAACGGTCAGGCAACAGGTGTCCGGCTTGCCAATGGCGAGGTTCTGCAGGCAAGCAAGGGCATCATTGCCTCTGTCACACCCAATCAGCTCTATGGCCGCCTTCTGAAAAATTCCAGCAGACCGCTGCCCTCAGCCGTCGCGGATGGGCTGCAAACCTATCGCTATGGCAAAGGCAATATGCAGATTCACTACGCACTAAAGTCTCCACCGCGCTGGAAGGGCGGCGAGGACCTGCCGAAAGTGGCACTTTTGCACCTTACGCCCGGTCTCAATGGTGTATCCCGCGCAGCCAATGAGTGTGACCGCGGAATGTTGCCAGCGGTGCCAACCATCTGCGTCGGCCAGCCAACCGCGCTTGACCCGTCGCGCGCGCCAGAAGGTCAGGCAATCCTCTGGCTGCAATTGCCCGAAGCCCCGCGACATATCGAAGGCGATGCTGCGGGAGAACTCGCCACGCCTGCCGATGGGCGCTGGACCGACGAATTGCGCGAACAATATGCCGACCGTGTTGAGCGTATCCTCGCCGAACACATTGAAGGCTTTGCCGAGACGATCATCGCCCGTAAGACCTATTCACCAGCGGATCTTGAAGCGATGAATATGAACCTCGTCGGCGGCGACCCCTATGGCGGTTTTTGCGGCGTCGATCAATTTTTCATCTGGCGTCCATTCAAGTCGTCGGTCAACCACCGCACTCATGTGCCCGGTCTTTATCACATCGGAGCATCGACCCATCCGGGCCCGGGATTGGGAGGTGGCTCCGGCATGTTGCTCGCGTCCTCGCTGAAATAGGATGCAATATGGCTGATGGCGAGTTGGCGTATGTGTCAGTCTCACATGCGCCGGCCCCTCGAACCCATGCAGAATCATATTTCTTTATCTGCATATTCGTGAAACCGCGAATACCAGCACTCAGAGCCAACACTCTCAACGATCTACGGGCGAAGCTGATAGAGTAACAATATGCATAGGCATATGATTCGCCTTAAAATTGCTGTCAGAGTATACAATTCGCTTGCCAGCCAATCGGCGCTATTTTAAGATTAAAGTATTCCGAACAATAAATACCTTGGCGAGTGGGGGAACACTCAAAAAAGCCGGGGATCAGGGGAACGCGGAGCAAATCATGACTGAATTCACCCGTCGCCAGACGCTGGGTATGGGCGCTGCTGCCTTTTTTTCAAGCATACTGGCAGGGCGTGTGCCGGTCCAGGCAGCAGAAGCCGACACGCTCACCATCGCTTTCAATGTCAATCTCCCGTCCTTCGACCCGACCGTCGGTCCATCGGCGGTCAATCCGACCATCCAGGCAATTTACCGCTCGATCTTCGACCAGTATATCGGCCAGAATCCAGACCTCAAATTTGTCCCGAGCCTACTAACCGCATGGGGCTGGAACGACGACAAAACCAAGGTCTGGATGGATGTCCGCGAAGGCGTGACCTGGCATGACGGCTCGCCGTTCACTCCGGAAGACGTTGTCTGGGCGCTGGAGCGCGCCGCCAACGACAAGACCGGCAACCCGATCCAGTTCGTCTGGTCCACGGCTGGCAACTACAAGATTGAAGGCAACAAAATCACCGGCGACGTGCTGCGCTTCGAACCCACCTATTTCATGTGGATGGCTTTCCTCACCGGTTACATCCTGCCCAAAGCCTATTACGAAAAGGTCGGCGCAGAAGGCTTTGAAAAGAAGCCCATTGGTACCGGCCCCTATATGGTTGACGCCTACGAAGGTAATGCCTTCCTGCGGCTCAAGGCTAATCCCAACTACTGGGGCGGCAAGCCGGCTTTCGAAACAGTCATCTTCAAGTTCGTGCCCGATGGCACCAGCCGCGTTGCCGAGATCGAATCCGGCTCGTCCGATGTCACGCTGGAAATCCCCTATGAGGAGTTCGATCGCCTGAAGGAAAAGGCAGGTCTGGCAGGCGTTGCGACCCCGATCTCCGATATTGGCATGATCTTCATCAACAATATCGAGGTTATGAACGACAAGAACGTGCGCTTGGCCGCCTGCCACGCGATTGACAAGGAAGCCATCGTCAAGCGTCTGCTGCGTGGTTACGGCGTGCCAATCGATACGCTCGAGGCGCCGGAATATTCGGCCTACGATCCGTCTATCAAGGTTCCCTACGACCCTGCCCTCGCCAAGAAACTGCTGGCCGATTCCGGCTATTCGACCGACAAGCCCGTAAAGTTCAAGATCCAGACCACGCGGGGCCTGAAGCCGAAAGACTATGAAATGGTTCAGGCCATCGTGGGCATGTGGCGCAAGGTCGGCATTGAAGCGGAGATCGAAGTCTACGAGATCGCCAAGCATTATGAGCTGCGCGCCGCAGACCAACTCGCGCCCGCAGCCTTCTACAACTGGGGCAATGCAATCGGTGATCCGACCACCTCTACAGGATTTGCCATGTTTGGCCCCTCCCCGCACTCGGTGTGGAACACAGATGACCTTGACAACATGATCGCACCACTATGGGGTGAGAAAGACGAGGCCAAGCGCATCGCCGGTTGGAAAGCCGTATGCAAATATATTGCAGAACAGGGTTACGTGCTGCCGTTGCTGCAATACGCACAGCCAATCATCTACAAGTCTGCGCTGAAAGTCATTCCAAACGTTTCGGGTGCGTTGCAGCCAACCCTCATTTCGAAGGCTTGATTGCACATCGGCCTGGCACCAACTGTGCCAGCCTCCCACTGCTTGATTTGTGTCCGGCTTGTTCAGCCGGACACGCTCGCATAGCATCTTCGTCTGCCTGCGTGAGGCTCCATACCCATGCAACTGCTTGCTCTTTCAATCCTGAACCGTCTGGTTCTCGCGGCGGTGACCCTGTTCGGGGTTGCGGTGGTGGTTTTTGTCCTCCTGCGCGTCGTTCCTGGCGACCCGATCGCTATGATGATTTCCCCGGGCGCTACTCCCGATCAGATCGCACAGCTTCGCGCGAACTATGGGCTGGATGGCAGTATCTTCAGCCAATTCATTATCTGGCTAAAGTCACTGCTTTCAGGTGATTTCGGCACATCCATCTCGTTGCGCCATAATGTTCTGGAACTGCTTTCAGAACGCCTTCCGGCAACCCTCGAGCTGGCATTCGTCGCGCTGCTGTTCGCCATATTGCTCGGCACTGCCGTAGCCGTTGTCGGCACCCTTGTGCGCCGCACGCCAGCCGAACCCGTTATCGACACAGTCAACGGCGTGGTGCTGGCCGTGCCGGACTTCGTCTGGGCATTGGCGCTTGTGCTGTTGCTGGGTGTGTTATTCCCGGTCTTGCCTCTATCCGGGCGCATCGATCCGAGCGTGCAGAGCGATTTCGCCACTCCTTTCTATCTGTTTGAAAGCTTGCTGCGCCTGCGTTTTGCCCAGTTCGCTGACATTGCCTCGCATATGACCATGCCAGTGCTGGCGCTTGGCTTACCGCTTGCGGCGATTATCGCCCGCGTGCTGAAGGAGGCGCTCCTCGAAGCCATGGTGCAGGACTATATCCTGCTCGCCAAGCTCAAGGGCATGTCCTCGCTACGACTGGTGCTACAAGAAGCATTGCGCAATGCCGTTGGTCCGACCATCGCACTAACCGGGGTCCAGTTCACCTTCCTGATTGGCGGCACCGTCATCGTCGAGCGCATTTTCGCTTATCCCGGTATCGGTAATATGGCCATCGACGCCGTCATCAATCGCGACCTGCCGCTCATTCAAGGCCTTGTTCTGGTCTTCGGTGCGCTGTTCATCATTATCAATATCCTGGTGGACGCGCTCGTCGCCGCATTCAATCCGAGGCTGCGCCATGGCTAAGTCACTGCGTGCTGCGCTTTCCGAACCCAAGGTGATCCTCGGCGGCGGCTTTATCCTCTGTCTGATACTGGTCGCCATCTTCGCGCCCTGGCTCGCGCCAAAGGACCCGCTCGAACAGGACCTGATGCTCGCCACCCTGCCACCGGCAGGCTATGCGGGCACCGAACCCGGCTTCTGGTTTGGTACCGACGACCTTGGCCGCGACGTGCTTTCGCGCCTGATCCACGGCACACGCATCGCCCTGCTCGTTGCCTTCGTCGCCGCAGGTCTTTCAGCACTGGTCGGCACTACACTTGGACTTCTGGCCGGTTGGTATCGCGGATGGGTGGATGCCATCATCTCCCGCCTCGTCGACATCTGGATGGCCTTCCCGCCGGTCCTGCTATCAATCCTTCTGGTTGCGGTCTTCGGCGCGGGCGTTCATTCCGTAATCGCAGCCATCGTTATCATCGACTGGACGCGATTTTGTCGCGTCGTTCGTTCGGAAACCATGGCACAGGCGCAGATGGACTATGTGACGGCAGCGAAGGTTCTCGGCTTCTCTCGCTTCAAGATTCTGATTGGCCAGATCCTGCCGAATGTTGGCCCGGTCCTGATCGCGCTCATCAGTCTGGAAATGGGCATTGCTGTAATCGTCGAAGCCATTCTCTCCTTCGTCGGCCTTTCAGTCTCCTCGGACACACCGACTTGGGGCGGTATGATCGCGCAGGGTCGACAGATCATCTATCAGGGCTGGTGGGTGCTGGTGGCACCTCTCATAATGCTTTTTCTGACAGTTCTTGCCTTCAATCAACTTGGCGACGGCCTGCGCCGCGCCCTTGACCCGATGATGCGCCGATGACCGCACCTCTTCTCTCCATCAATAACCTCTCGGCAGTCTCGGATCGGGACGGCGGCGCAGCCGTTCTTCGCGACGTCGCCCTGACGCTCGAGCGCGGAGAGGTGCGAGGCCTCGTCGGAGAAAGTGGCGCCGGTAAGTCGACAATAGCCAAGGCACTGCTGGGCATTCTGCCACGCACCATCCGCATCACCGGCGGCGCCATCGATTTTGAAGGCCGTGACCTGCTCACCATGTCTGCACCGCAATTGCGCCAGATCATGGGTAGCGAGATTTCCTTGATCTCCCAAGACCCGCAGACAGCGCTCAATCCCGGCCGTCGCATTGAGGCACAACTAACCGACGGCTTGCGCCTCAAGCGCAGCCTATCGAGAAAGGCCGCCCGCGAGCGCGCGCTCGCCTTGCTGGAGGAAGTGCATATCCGCGACCCCGAACGCGTTTTGCGCGCTTATCCGCATGAGCTTTCGGGCGGCATGCGCCAGCGCGTACTGATCGCATCGGCCTTTGCGCTCGAACCAAAGCTCGTGATTGCCGACGAGCCGACAACCGCGCTCGACGTGACCGTTCAAAAGCAGATCCTACACCTTATCCGCGGCATGCAGCGCGCTCATGGGACGGGCGTGATATTCGTGACGCATGATCTCGGCGTCGTCGCCCAAATTTGCGACAGCGTAACGCTGCTCTACTCCGGCAAGGTCATTGAGCAGGGCAGCACTGCGGACGTCCTGCAACATCCCAAACACATTTACACGAAAGCCCTGTTGGCAGCCGGCCCGCGCTACGACCGCCCCGAGGTAGGCCTGGAGCCTGTGCCACAATCGGTGTTCGAACAACTGCGCGCCGAGATCGGACTAACTTGATGAGCAATATGCTTCTCACAGCTCGTGGCATTGAAGTCGCTTACGGTGCAGGCGGACTTTTCAGCAAGTCTGCTGGCCATAAAGTGCTGCATGGCATCGATATCGACATCGAACGTGGCGAGACGATTGGCATTGTCGGCGAATCCGGCTCAGGGAAGACAACGCTTGGCCGGGCGCTTCTGCGCCTCGTCGACACCTCTGCAGGCGAGATTCGGTTTGACGGACAGGATATCACCCACTTGCCCGATAGCAGGATGCGACCGCTGCGTCGACGCATGCAAATGATCTTCCAGGACCCGATGGCGTCACTCAATCCACGCCATTCCATTCGCCGCATTCTGATAGAGCCAATGCTGCTGCACGGCTTGGCCACCAACGCGACTGAGGCTGAGGCAAAGGTCCTCAGGATTCTCGACCGTTTCACTCTGCCCAAGGCTGTGCTCGGCCGCAACGCTCACGAACTGTCTGGCGGTCAACGTCAGCGGATCGGCATCGCCCGTGCCGCCCTTCTCGAACCGGACTTCGTTCTGGCCGACGAGATTGTCTCCGGTCTGGATGTCTCGACGCAAGCGCAGGTTCTCAACCTGTTGAAGGACCTGTCGCGGGACATGGGCTTGTCCATGGCCTTTATCAGTCACGATCTCAGCGTCATCCGCGCCATCTGCGACCGCGTCTATGTGCTTCGTTTCGGCAAGGTAGTCGAGGCGGGGGCCTGTGAACAGGTCTTCGCTAACCCGAAATCGGCCTATACGCGCGCTTTGCTCGACGCAATTCCGTTACCGGAAATTGACCCGGATTGGCTCGAAGCGGAGGCATTGCCCCCGACCCCGTAATGCTCGATCAGCCGTGTGAATAACCTTATCCGCTCCAGTAAGCCCTTCTGTGGTCGTGGTGGAACGTCTGGAATACGGGCATGACCGGCGCAAATCCGATGCGCCAGATTATTGACAGCGAATTGCTTTCAATCCCGAATTGCTTTCAGTACCCTGTCGAAGTGAGCGATCTCTTCCATCGTATTGTAGTGCACCAGGGTTGCCCGAAGCGCGCCGCTATCCATGCTGAGCCCGAACCTCGTCATCAACCGCGGCGCAAACAAGTGGCCGTCGCGTATCATGATACCCGCATCTGCCATGGCCTGAGCGACGTCGGCAGGCTGCTTGCCCGGCACGTTGAAGCAAAAGGTCGGCACACGTTCGGCAATGCGTGCCTCGTCTGACACCCCATAGATGATGGCACCATGCGATTTCAGCACCTTCAGAAGGGAAAGCGACAGCGTCATCTCATAGGCCCTGACAGCTGCCATGCCAGCGACCAGATCAGCGCGACGCGACTGCCCGGACGATGCCTCAAAGTTACGGCTAAGCGCTTCCAGATAGTCAACTGCTGCCCCCATACCCACGGCATTTTCATAGGTGAAAGTGCCCACTTCGATCTTGTGTGGTGGCACGTCGGGTATGAAATCTTCTTTGAAAGTCGGCAAAGCTCTAAGCAGCTCAAACCGACCCCAGAGAAAGCCCATATGCGGAGAGAAATTCTTGTAGCCTGAGCAGACAAGATAGTCGCAATCCCAAGCCTGCACGTCGATCAGGCCATGTGGTCCATAATGGACGGCATCGAGAAAGACTTCCGCACCAGCCGCATGCGCCAACTCCGCGACGCGACGGACATCGACAAGCGACCCGATGCAATGCGAGGCCACGGTGACGGCTACAAGGCGTGTGCGTTGGTTCAGCAGCGGCTTCAGGTCATCGACATGCAGGTTGCCGTCCTCGCGCATCCTCCACCAGACGCATTTCACGCCCTGACTTTCAAGCGCCAGCCAGGTCGAGATATTCGCGTCATGATCCATGTCGGTAATGACAATCTCGTTGCGTTGCTCGATCATTCTGGCGATGCCCAGACTGACGAGCCGGATGAAGGAGGTAGCATTCATGCCGAAGGAAACCTCGGCTGGATCATAAGCGTTGACGAGAATGGCAACGCTCTGGCGCGCATCAGCTATCGCCTGATCCACCGCGCGGCTCGATGCATACCGCCCTCCCCGCTGCACCATGCGGTGCAGCATGTGGTTGCTGACGGCGTCGATAACGCCTTGAGGCACCTGCGCGCCTGCACCATTATCAAAGAAGATCGGATTGCCCGGCAGGGATAAAGCCGGAAAATGAGCGCGTGCGCGGTCCACCGGAAACGCTCCGGCGCTTTCAAAAGCTGTAGGCATCGAGATACTCTCCCAAACGAATGTCGGTGCTGCTTTCGCGGCTAGTGCATGATCTGCTGGAGAAAGGCTGCAGCTCGCTCGCTCTTCGGCGCAGTGAAGAAATCCTGCGGCTTTGCTTCCTCACAGATCGCACCGTGATCCATGAAGATCACCCGGTCAGCAACGCGACGTGCAAAGCCCATTTCATGGGTCACGACCAGCATGGTCATGCCGTCTTCGGCGAGCGAGATCATGGTATCGAGGACTTCGCCCACGGTTTCCGGATCGAGCGCCGAGGTCGGCTCGTCAAACAACATCACCTTGGGCTGCATGCAAAGCGACCGCGAGATTGCCGCGCGCTGCTGCTGGCCGCCCGAAAGCTGCGAAGGGTAGCGATCCGCCAGATGGCCGATGCGCACACGCTCGAGATACTTGCGGGCAAGCACCTCGGCTTCTTTTTGCTGGATTTTCTTCACCGTCATGGGAGCGATGGTGCAATTCTCCATGATCGTCAGATGCGGAAACAGATTGAAATGCTGGAACACCATGCCAACCTCGCGGCGGATTGCGTCCAGCTGTGGGCCCTTGCCGTTAAGTTCTATACCGTCAACGACGATTGAGCCGCTTTCGTGCTTTTCCAGTTGATTGATGCAGCGGATGGTGGTCGATTTTCCCGAGCCTGACGGCCCGCAAATGACGATACGCTCGCCCTTCGCGACGGAAAGGTTCACATCGCGAAGCGCGTGATAATCACCGTACCACTTGTTGATGCCACGCATGATGATGGCCGGTCGGTCGGTCGATTTTGCGGAGATCTTATTGGTCATCGTAGAAACCAGTTTTGTCGGCGTCAGCGCGCAGTCTTTGCGGTAGCGCTGCGCTTTTCGAGATAGCCGACCAGACGAACCATCGGCCAGAGGAAAGCGAAATAGATGATTGCGGCGCCGATCAAAGGCGTCGGGTTGGCCATCAACGCTTGTGTGTCGTTGGCCTGCTTGAGCAGGTCAGGCATGGCAACCACAGAGGCCAGCGCCGTATCCTTGAAGGTGGAGATACAATTGGAGGTCAATGGGGGCACCATGACCTTGAGCGCCTGAGGCAGGATGATTTTACGCATTGCCTGCCAGAACGGCAGGCCCAGCGAAACCGCCGCCTCGAACTGTCCCTTTGGCACATTCTCAATGCCAGCACGACAGACTTCGGCCGTAAAGGCGGCCAACACCATGGATAGCGCCAACGTCGCCGAGGTAAAGGACGAGAACGAAATGCCGACGAAAGGCAGTGCGTAATAGATGAGGATCAGAACCACCAGAACCGGCAGTGCTCGAAAGATATCGATATAACCAATGGCGATATATTGAAACGGCTTGGGCGCATAGAGGCGCACAAAGCAGAGAAGCAGGCCGAAAAGGCTACCGAAGAAAATTGCGGTTATGCCCAGAAGCAGCGTGTTACCCAGCCCGAGCAGCAAGATCGGAAAGGACCGGACGAGAATGTCCCAATTGAAAAACGTTTCGATCAGACCCATGGCGTCAATCCAGAAATCCTGAGGTGGTTTGAGTGGCGGCTGCGCCAGTGAACCTGACGCAGCCGCTTGTGTTTACTGCGCGGATGGAACCGGCATCGGCTTGACGGTCGAGGTGCCGGCATCCGGTTCGACACCGAACCACTTCTTGTGGATGGCGGCCAGAGTGCCGTCTTCCTTCATTTTGGAAATCTCGTCATTGACCTTTGGCAGGATTTCGAGATCCTTCTTGGCCATCATGGCAAAGCGTTCACCCGTCGGGATACGAACGAGAACCTTCAGAGCTGGCATTTTCTGGATCGCGTACTGGAAACCGGCCAGTTCACCGGCGCCACCCACAATTCGACCGGTCTGCACGTCGAGCAGCAGATCCTGTTGAGCCGCATAGCTTTTGACATCAGCGATGCCAAGCTTTTCGGCATTTTCCTTTGCCCAGCTCTCACCGGTGGTGCCAGCGACAACGCCGATCACCTTGCCCTTGAGGTCTTCCAATGTCTTGACCGAGGAATCGGCCTTGCCGACGATAGTGCCGTCGCTGTCATAATAGGGCTGCGTGAAGGATTGCGTCTTCAGGCGTTCGTTCGTGACCGAAATCGACGAAATGGCAAAATCGACGCGGCCCGAACTTGTGGCGGCAAACAGTGCCTGAAAGCCGAGGGGCTGGAATTCAACATCCATGCCGAGGCGCTTTGCGGCTTCGGTAGCGACATCGACCTCAAAGCCCTCGAAGACGCCCTTCTCGTTCTTGAATTCCCATGGCGGATTGGCGGCATAGGAGCCGACAACAATCTTGCCGTCCGCGAATGCGGACGAAACCATCAACGACAGGGCTGCAGCTGTCAGAATAGCGACTTTCTTAAACATGGTTCCTCTCTGGACTTCTTGTCTCTGATTATGATCGATAATTATCTGTGCCCGTCACTGCATCAGGCAGCTTGTTTGGGTACGATACGTTCCAGCGCAGTAAAGAGGTGGTCGACCGCATCGGCTGACGTAACCCAACCCGGCGAAAGCCGCATCGTGCTACCGCGCGCATCACAATAGATTTTCTGCTCGCGCAACGCCGATATTACCGCCGCCGGAACAACTTCGGCTGGCAGAGTCAGCATCACGCTGCCGCCGCGTCGCTCATCGTCGACAGGGGAAACGAGCTTCCAACCGAGATTCTGTGCACGTGCGATGATGGCATGAGCGCTAACCAGATTATTCGCACGAATGTTATCGACGCCCTGTTCCATCGCCCATTGGATACCCGGCAGAGAGGCGACAGACGCCAGTATCGCGGGCGTACCGTGATCCAGGCGTCGCGCATCATCCGCAAAGCTAAACCCGTCGAGATCCCAGGAAAACGGGTTCTCCTGGCTGAACCAGCCGCGAAGCTCTGGCCGCAGATCAGCCAGCAATGACGGCCTGACCTGTACGATCCCCGCACCCGAAGCGCCGCATAACCATTTCAGCGAGGTGGAAACGACGAAATCCGGCTCAACTGTCTTGACTGAGAATGGCAAAACGCCGACGCCTTGTGTAATATCGACACCGACCAGTGTTCCCATCGCCCGACCATGTGCACAAAGGGCTTGAACATCGACCTTATGTGAGGTGGTGGATGAAACGAATGTCAGCAGCGCAACACCCACATCATCCTGCCAGCGTGCGATGAAGTCCTCATCGCGCACCCAAGCCTCGCCGGGACGCATAGGCACCGTGTCCAATGTGAAACCAAAGCGCTCTGCGATACCGGCCAGCATGAAATGCAGACTGGGGAAACAATCGGCGGCAACAAGCAACCGCTTACCACGCAACCGCTCTTCCGGCAGTCCACCGATGATACTGTAAAGCGCCGTCGTCACATTCTCGGCTGTGGTCAGCGAGCCTTCCGGCGCATCGATCACACCGCGCCACGCATCAATGAAAGTCTGACGGGCCGCAAGCGCGGCAGGCCATTGGCCATCATCCTCCGCAGACCAAACGGCGGAGAAAGCGGACAAGGCATCCCCCATCTTTTCCGCCTTGCCGGGGAAAGTGCCGATCGAATGATAGAGGAAATAGTCAGACATTTTAGCCCTCAAATATTTTGATCAAAAGATCACAGTATTCGGACGACGTCAATCCGGCTACTTGAGCGAACCGCAAAATTGCATTCTGCGCTACGCTGAATCCATATTAAATCACTGACTTATTTACATCATTTTGAAAAAGACCATGAAGCTCGGAAGCCACATCAACGGCATTATTCCGCGATCAACGTGCGCAAAAGATCCTGCGTATCGCGTATATCCGACACCATGGCTTCGCGGGCACGGCCAGCGTCACGCGATTTCATCGCCGCTACGATACGCCGGTGATTCCGTGTATAAGCCTTGTCGCCTTCTGCCTTCATGCGCGGCTGCACATAGGCCGACAACATGCGCATATACGGTCCATATCGCAACCATAGCGTGTCTATAAGCTGCATGAGAACTTCGGAATGGGAGGCCTTATAGATCAGATAATGAAACTCACGATTGCGGTCGAGCATTGCGTAAACCTGCTCCTCGCCAGCGCAAGCTTCGTGAAGGACGATATTGGCCTCCAGCGCCTCGATTTCCTCCGTAGTGATCGCTTGCGCCGCCAATTCAGTGGCAAGACCCTCCACCGTGGCTCTCGCCTGACAGAGGTCGTCAAGCCTGGCGACGCTGACCGGCGGGACCCGCGCCGAACCATTGCGCGCCACTTCAAGAGCCTTCTCCGCTGCAAGCCGCCGCAATGCTTCGCGCACTGGCATATGGCTGGTATCGAATGTCTGCGACAGCGACGCGATGGTCAGCACCTGACCGGGATCAAAACGACCGATCAGTAGCGCCTCACGCAACTGCAGGTAGACAGCGTCCTGTACGGTCACTCGGCCGGAAACGGGACCAAATCCTTCGTCGAGTGACAACAAACGGACTCCTTGTTTGATTGGCGAACAATACTATGCCGAACTTTTACATGCCCCAGAGGCGAAAACAAGCCAATATATCATTTGATCAAACGCTCAAAACTCGATAAGAAGTCTGCGCCAACGACCCGGAACCTTAACCCGGATCAAGATAGACCAGCACAGGAATGATCAGATGGCACGTTTTGCGCGGCGGATTACGCAAACCTCTCCCAAGAGTTTCGGCATGTTCCAGAAGGCTGCCGCGCTGGCTTCCTCCGGCGTTGACCTCATTCATCTTGAACTCGGCCGCCCCTTCCATGACACGCCTGCGCACATCAAGGACGCCGCAATCAAGGCTTTGCGCGACGGTCACGTGCATTACAGCGACATGCGCGGCGAGACAGAGTTACGCAACGCTCTGCAGAAGAAGCTTGCCGATTACAATAAGATCGATGTGACACCCGATGAAATTCTCATGGTCAACGGTCTTACCCAGGCATCTTTCGTTGCCTTCATGGCTCTTCTCGACGAAGGCGACGAGGCGATTCTGTTGGAACCTTATTATCCGCAGCACATCAACAAGATCGAGATGACCGGAGCTCGCGTCGTGCTGGCCCCTCTTGATCCCAAGGCAAATTTCGGCATTAGCCGCGAGTTGATTGAACCTCTGATTACAGCGCGTACGCGTATGATCGTGCTGGTAAACCCCTCTAACCCGACCGGCCGTGTCTATAGTCGCGCCGAACTGGAAGTTCTGGCTGATCTGGCTATCAAGCATGATCTCGTCATCGTCTCGGACGAAGTCTACGAGCAGATCCTGTTCGATGGTTCTGAACATATCTCAATCGCAGCGCTGCCGGGCATGAAAGAACGCACCATCTCAATGTTCGCCTTCACCAAGGCCTATGCGATGGATGGCTGGCGGCTGGGCTATCTTGTCGCCGATGCATCCCTGATGCCAGCCTTCCTCAAGCTAACGGCCAACGAGATCACTCACGTCAACACCTTTATTCAGTATGGCGCTCTGGCAGCTGTCACAGGCCCGGCTGTTATTCTTGACGATATGGTCGCCGACGATCGCCGCAAACGAGACCTCGTTGTGAGCCGCCTCAACCAGATGCCTGGCGTGACATGCGAGAGCCCGGAAGGCACAATCTATGCCTTTCCAGACATTAGCGGCACGGGCCTCACCTCCCAACAGGCTGCCGACATGATCCTTGAGGAAGCCGGCGTTGTTGTTGAGGCTGGTGGCTTTTACGGCAAATCGGGTGACAGCCACTTGCGGGTCTGCTTCGGCTCGGAAAGCTACGAACGGCTCGAACAGGCAATGGATCGGCTCAGCACATTCTTCAACGGCCTCTGACGGGGCCTTTTGCCGACTGGTGGCCTCACCCAGCTGCTCCCAAAGCACCTATCCTTATTAGGTGTGCCTTATTTTCGCACTTCGACTGGCACAGCTCACAATACGATATTTCGATTAATAGAGAGGTATTTTAGATTGCCAGTCAAGAGTTGTGCGTCAAAAGCACCACAGCCAACCGCGTATGAGACTGCCGTTATTTCGGCGAATATCTTTGTCGTCATCGGATGGCTTTAAACATAGCCGTCACCCAACGGCTTCATCGCTATTCACGGGCGGCGCTCAAAATAGGGAAGATCAACAAATTCTATATCGTGACGTTAGAATTGCTAACTCCCCTTGTGTAAGGATCATTGTATATCGGTACTGTGATGAATCACGGTCTCGGCCATGAATGCCGGATGCAATAAAACTGATCTGAAGTTCTCCATCAGAGGTTGTTTCTGCATGAGATTCCTTCAGCGCTTCGTCATAAATCGTGGCTGTATCTGCCCATTCGCGCCTTGCAGCGCCTACCTTGATAATCATGACAATCCCTTACTTGCCGTTTGCCATAGCAACAGATCGTCATTTGATCCTGCATTCTGGCGTTGCTAGACCGCTCTGCATATATGTCTTGAAAAACCAAAATCGGTCGAGCTTTCTTTGTTCTTCAGGACAGCGGATGCAAAAGATGAAACTCGCGCTTCTAATAGCGATTAGAAAGCATCTTCCGTTCATGAACCGAATACGACACACCGCTATCGGGGAATGAAAGATCTGTCTTCCTTGTTACGATAGAAATCTGAACTCGGTATCATCTGCTTTCATTTCCCCATAAATTCATACTCCACTGAATACTCCCGCATAGCCGTACCGTGCGTATTGCGATAAGTGCCTCTAGAATCTGACCGGGGTCGTGGCGTCCTTCTCGGAAGATTTCGAAAAGCTGTTTTGCAGAAATAGTCCGCGGCAGTAGATTATCCCCACCATCAAGCGAATAGCCCGACGAAACAAAAATGCGCGCAGCAGTGCGAAATCTTCGGGCCCCATATATGTCAGGCGAGTAATGGAAGACATGGTGTGTCCCCCTCGTTGGGGCCGAATTGCTGATTCTTGGGATCGCAACGCCCAATTAGTTAACTCAGTCAATAAATTCTGCGCCTTATGAGCCAGAATAGTACGCAAACACTTATGGTCTCGATATGCGAAGAAAATACTGGTTCATAAAATTGTTTGTTTTTACGTGAGCCAACAATGATTACCTTGTTGCCTTGTACTGTTGCATCTTCTCAATTTCGCGGATGAACTGCTCCGCATATTGAGCTGTGTCAAAATAGTCCTGCTCATTTACTCCAAGATTATGATGACGGGTAAACACTGCCTTCAATCGATCCAGAAACTTGGGCTCACTCTCAGCCAGATGGCCGATCAGGACCTGTAGTATCTGTTCGTGAGCCAGAACCTTCCGTTCGAGCGCGGTTGTATCATTTCTCATCGGGTTTACCACCTCTCGATCCATGATGTCCCGTACGCGAGCGGGAAAATCCACCGCACGCGCGCCGCAAGATATTTGCAAGCTTGGTCCAGTCCCGGGATGGCGAGCTCATCTGCCGATGAGCATTTCTGAGATCACCTTTGCTGGCTGCCTGTTCCTCTTCATGACGCGGACGTACAGGTTGATTGGGTTCAGGCACTGTGGATGGACGCTCCTTTTTCATGTCAGCCTCCTGGTATTGTGCGCTTGCAGCTGCTCTAAAGCGCCTTAGCAAGCGCATTGCTACATGCTGCAGCGAGCGCAGCGTTTGGCTCCTCCGCTCCCAACGGCGTGGCCCAGCCTGATTTTTCGACGAGCGAGCTGCGCGAATAAGCGGGTGCAGCTTTGTATTCGGCCATCACCTTCACCGCCTCCGGATCATTTTTTGATTTTTCCAGGCAGTATGGTGTTAGCGCGAGTGCTATACCGTCGGACATGTTGGATGCGATCAAACGATCTGACGTCCCTCCCGTGATCCAGCCGCCGAAGGTAAAACCAACAGCCATTGTTGCAATCGCACCAATGATCGCTCCGCCAACAGCGGAATTTATCCAGTGTGCATTTTTCATGGTGATATCCGATCTTCAACGATCGAACGCGCCTAATTGCGCGTTGAGATACACTATACCACTCTTATCGAGATAACTTGCATGAATTCTACCTACGTGTAACCTTCAGTTGCGCTTGTTCGTTCAGCGGCGGACGGAAGCAATCGCCGCTCAGTTCAGGCAGTGCCATCCCGATTATCCGTTAACGCAAAGGGCGAAAACTCTGCCAGCCCTGCCGACAGGTCGTCCCCAGTCATCGACACCGTGTTGATAGCCGCCTATGTGCGTTTCAAACCACGTCCCTTGAGCGCGCGCCATATAATGCTACGATTACCCCATCGCTGGCGGCAGAAGGATACCGATTTTGTCGTCCTGGCGCCTTGGAAGCGCGCCGGAGCATGGGGTCGAGATCGGGTCGTTTCTAGCCCGCGTAACCAGGCAGATCGTACAATCTGCTGACAAGCATGCCCCCGACCTCGCCCGCCTTACGTCTAAATCTTCAGTTTTTGTTTTTCATCCACCAGGTGGCCACCACCAAAACCCAGATGATAATGGCAATTGCAGGGATCCAACTGACCCAATCCATAGCCATCCCTCCGCATGACTACGGTTACTTATTTATCGGACTTCGCCGCAAGAGTAGAAAAACGCTGTGGGCAGGCTTCGAGGTTGTCCCAATGATCCGTAAGAATCAATACGCCTATGACAATCGCTCGCCATTTGAAACCGTCGCTGAAGAAGTTATATCAGCCACTGATTTCCGGCGGAAGTGATTGCCCAGACCTTCTTGATTGATCTTCGTTATCCACTCGTTTTGCGTATGGAGATATGCTGGCGGCGGGTGCGCCAACCAGCTCGGCGACATGTGATATCTTGATGAAATCGTCATCTCGACTGGACGCTAGAAGCACTAGCCGTAGCGTGCTGCGGATCAGGACAGCTTCGTCTTCAACGTACTGGTGTGCCGAGCTCTCGTAACACCAAGGCCAGCAAACGGTTTGTGCAAAAAACTTCTGAAAGGCAGAGGCACTCGCCCCGTGTCTTGGTCACCGATAAGCTGCGATCTTATGGTGCCGCCCCATGCACCAGATCATGCCCGGCGCGGATCGTCGTTCGCACAAGGGATTAACAATCGGCAGTAAACTCCCATCGATCGACACGACGAGAACGGGTTAGGAAAGGCTTCAAATCTGCCCGGCATCTCCCGCGCTTCGTCTCCATTCATGAGCCCGCCCGCCAATCTCTTTCAAATACTCGCCACGATACTCCGTCAGTCCATTACCGCGAACTGAGCTGCAGGCATGCAAGTGTGGAGCAAGATCGCATGCTTGCAGGCAAAACGAGAAAAAGCCACCGGCCATGACTTTGATCGGAATGCGTTACGTTTACAGTGTCTTTTAAAGGGCAAGCAAAGGCTCACGCAATCGAGGTCGGCGAACGCATAGTTTTATGTGCCAAGGCCCGTTAGAGCCTGTTCCAAAAAGGGTTGAGCGATTTCAGCAGGTTATGATTCAATCGGATTTCTGACATACGATGGAGATCACGATGGCCTGGACTGAAACCGCTCGCCGACAGTATGAACGCCGGAATTCACGTTACGCAAGTGATTTAACAGATGCTGAATGGTCCATCATCGAACCCTTGATGCCAGCCCCAGACGGCTTGGACGTCCTCGAAAGACAGACCTGCGTGAGGTAGTTAACGCACTTCTTTATATTGCTTCTTCGGGTGGTGCGTGGCGGCTTTTGCCGACGGACTTTCCACCGTTTTCCACGGTGCAGAAATACTTCTATCGGTGGAGGGATGAAGGCACGTTGCGCGCCCTCAACAACACGCTTGTTATGGCTGCGCGCGAGCTGACCGGAAAGCAGTCCAGCCCGACCGCTGGCGTGATCGATAGCCAGTCGGTGAAAACCACCGAAAGTGGCGGAATACGAGGCTTTGATGCGGGGAAGAAGATCAACGGTCGCAAGCGCCACATCGTTGTTGACACACTCGATTTGATGGTTGGCCTGGTGATCCATTCCGCAGGCATTCAGGACAGAGACGGTGCGCCGGATGTCTTGAAAACCATTCTCAAACGATGGCCGTGGCTACGACATATCTTTGCTGACGGCGGATACGCAGGACCAAAGCTCAAAGGCAGGCTGGAAAAGGTCGGGAAGTTTACGCTGGAAATCGTCAAGCGGTCTGATCGCGCTGAAGGTTTCGAATTACTCCCACGCCGATGGGTTGTCGAGCGCACATTTGCATGGCTGGGACGGTGTCGCAGACTGGCCAAAGACTTCGAGAAAACCATCTCTTCCTCCGAAGCGTGGATCTACATCGCAAGTATCCGATTCCTCACGAGAAGGATGGCAAGAGCCTGATATCGTTACGTTCATTATGATTCAGGCTCTCAAGAGTATCTAGATATCGATGGGAGTTATGAAATCCAACCAAACGAGGGCTATAACAACAATGAAAACGGCAAAAACAAACACCTGAATAATGGCTCTATTGCTCCGTTTCATCGGCCACGCCGCGCTAGCCTGGCGATACGCTCAGCAATTATACTAGGAATTGGAACGCGAGATTTAGATGATCGCCCCCCTTCCTCATTCCTACTTGCCAAGTCGGGTTGCAGATGTTCCTCGGCTCTCTCAGTTTTTCGAAATCCCAACAAATCCAGCATTTTTATCGGATCTCGTCGGGCTGCCAAAAATAAAGACATCGGCCCGTCTTCATCATTCAGTACTGCAGGTTTAGCTTCCGCCGAAGAAGTAGCCACTCGTGCACGACGAATTGCTTCAAGCAGGGACTTCAAATCAAGTGTTCGAATGAAACGGCCATAGATATGGGAAGACATAACGATCTTCCTTCTGTTAGGGCTGGGGTTGCTCCCTTGTCTGCAGCGCCCGTGCCATTTGCTGCGGAGATCATTACCATGCGCCTTTATCCTGACTATTGCAATCAAAGCCGCAATGTGACTGCAACTAGGATAAAACGGCAAAAGCTATTCTCAAGATAGAAAAAGCTGCTGTGGACGCGAAAACGAAACGGCGCCGTGCTGTGCGACTGGAGCTAAACAATGATTAAGGAAACGTGCTCGACGACGGTAAGACGCCGGCCCCACAAGGCCGCAAATAATTGAGCCCAGCGAGGTGAACCGCTATCATTTGCTATCAGGCAAAATCCGGTCCAATACACGCTTCATGGCCCATAGCTCGACAGGCATCCTTGTCTACCCCAAGGCGAGTAATGCGCTTATGCGACAATCTTGGCGGCTTTGATTGCCAGTCAGGACACGCACCTGTCGATGGAGCGTAGACCGCTATGCCTTGAAAGGGTATGAACCGCTGACCCTGTCATCGGGAGATGTGTTGATTGCTCGTCAGAAGCTGATTGTCCCGGAGGAACGTTGGCTCACCCAAAAGCAATATTGGTGGAGAAATCCGTTAAATAGTTGAATTTATTGGATTGAGGCGTATTCATAATTTATGGAACTAAGGGATCTGCGCCAGTTCTCCGACGTTTCTACTTATTCGATAAATGCGCTACATAATTGTTTGCCGTCATAATCAATTCTTTGAAGGCTAGCCGAGTATTCGACGAACACCATCCTTCGAGAACGGTTGTGCCAATTGTGCGAGAAATCCCTTTGCAACCTGCCCCTTGATGCCAATGTCTGTGGATGAGGGTCGATCCGGGTTGTGATAGGTTCTGAATATCTGGTCGAACAAGACAATGTTCTCGCCGTAATTGGTATTTCCTTCACGAACGTCCTTCGAATGGTGCCAACGATGGAGGCGGGGCGTACTAAAGACATAGTCAAATATCCCTGTCCTCATGTCGACATTGCAATGGGTGAGAATGCCAGCAAAGGCAGTGACGGCACCTAACCACCAAAATATCTGTAGTGGCGCACCTAAGAAATAGAGCGGAGCTTGGCTCAGTGCGACCTTGAACAGAGAGTCGATGACATGAAATCGGCCGGTATTTACGACCCAAAGCCGGGTCACAGAGTGATGCAATGCGTGGAAGCGCCAAAAGAACAAGCGTTCGTGCGCGATGCGATGCGACCAATACAGGCCGAACTCTGCGATGATTACGGCCAATGCCACCTGTAGCACGCAAGGCAATGTGGTCGGCCAGAAGCTAAACTGAAGCGTAGCGAGCGGCTGCAGAAAGCTGGCAGCTATCATGGGAAACAGCGCCGCAGCAAGTGCGGCGACTTGAACAAGTCCCTTGGTCAACAACGTATGAGCGATATCGTTCCAGGTCTCGCCATCCGCCTCTAGCCAGCTCCCTTCATATGGAATAATGCGTTCCATAATGAACAGCATTGCGACTGCGGCTGCATACGCTACGGTGAATAACGCCATAGGGTGATCGCTGTCGAAGGCGAACTTGGCACCAACCAGCCCGGAGAAGAATACCAATGGCCATCCGCAATATCGCAAAGCCCATCTGAATAGCTCGAAGTTCAACATTACTTTGAAGCTCCTGTCTGGGCGAACTTTCAATCGTTCCGGGCACGATTGGTACAGCGGGATGTAACCTTTCACAGTTAAGCATAAGTCTGCAACCCCTGTTGCTCCGGCAACACCTTAAGAAGATATGAACCGCTGGCCTCCTCTGTTGAGAGATGATCTGATAACCAGTCAATGATTCTTCGCGCGCTCCTCAGCGATTGAAGCCCTTGTGAAGCTTGGGCCTGAAATGCAACCGCCAACTATGGCACTGTTGAGTAATCCGGGATGATATCGCGTTCGGTCCACATTTCTTCGGGTTGCGCAGATTCAACTGTCGGGTCACACAGAAGAGAATGGCCCTCTCTACGCCCGCTTGAACCGACTCGGTATAAGCGCTTCTTCATTCCGCAAAAAAGGCGCCACATAAACGAACGGCAGAGGCTGAGTGCTTAAGCACTCTCGCGCTTCACGACATCATAACCGATATCGATGATTGTATTGGCCGATGCCACTCCAGAGACGCGGTCAACAATCATTTCCATGCTCTTTACACCCATTTCATAGGCGTTCGGCTGGATCGTCGACAGGCCCGGCGTTATTTCCGACGCGATTTCGTAGTCACCCCATCCGGTCACAGCAAGACGCTCCGGTACTTTCCACCCAAGGCGCGTGCATTCGAATATCACACCAGCCGCCACGATATCCGTGGGACAGATCACACCATCAATATCAGGATCGATACGACGCAGCGCTTCAAGCGCCTTGGGGCCTGCACCAAAACCGTCGGCCTCATCCACAATACAGACCCGGTGATGTTCCAGACCTGCCGCAGCCATAACCTCCTCAAAAGCTGGGAGACGATCACTATATCGACGCGCAGACGCGCCACCATAACCGACAAATCCGATACGCAGGCAACCGCGTTCTAGCAGAAGACAAGCCATTGTCCGTGTTGCATTTGTCATGGAATAGCCAACCGCCATATCGAGGACATTGTCAGTGACCCAGCCTTCCACGACAGGCGTCTCGGTCTTCCTGAGCAGATCAATGGCTTCCTCGGAATGCTGATTTCCGACCAGCGAAATACCGGCGACGCGCAGACCGATGAATGTCTGAATTGCGGCTGTTTCATCCTGCCTGGTTTCTGCAAGTTTGAGTATCAGTTCATAACCGCTCTCGCTGGCGCGATCCTGCATTCCGCGCACATATTTATAAAAGCTTGAGTTCTTCATCGACGGAATGACCGCGCCAATGACCCGACTTTGCCCGGACGAAAGAATGCCTGCAGAATGGTTCGGAACATAACCAAGTTCCGCCGCGACCTGAAACACGCGCAACCGCGTTTCCTCCAGCACCCGTTCGGGGTAACGGAATGCATTGGATACGGTCATAGGCGACACACCAGCGGCCTGAGCGACTGACTGCATCGTTATAATATTTTTGCTGCGAACAAGGTTATTCATGGCTTGGCGCACAAATTATTCTCATCAATTGAACTTCTCAAGGTTTTCCATACTAACAAACAGAATATCTGTAGAAAACCCATCCTTGACGAAATCAGCTTTACGGTCGATTGTAGCGCTACAATATATTGTAATGCTGGAAATGCACATGATCTTTCTGACAGGCAGCAGGGCAAATCGCGAGAAGTGCTCATGAGTTTGCATTCGCAAAACGGAGCAAGCGCGCTCGTGCTTAGGGCCGTCACGAAGCGTTTTGGCTCGAACATTGCTGTCGACAGTCTCGATCTGACCATCGAGGCCGGAAAACTCGTTTCATTGCTCGGTCCTTCGGGATGCGGCAAGACAACCACGCTACGCATGGTTGCAGGATTTGAAAGTACGGATTCGGGCACGATCCAAATTGGCGGAACCAATGTAACCAATCTTCCGCCTCACCGGCGCCGTCTCGGCATGGTTTTTCAGAATTACAGCCTGTTTCCACACAGAACAGTCGCAGAAAATATCGGCTTCGGCCTAAAGATGCAGGGTGCCGCAAAAGCAGAACGCGATGAACGCATCAAATCGATGCTTGATCTCATCCAGCTGTCTGGTCGTGGCGACGCTTTTCCCTCGCAGCTTTCGGGTGGTCAACAGCAGCGCGTGGCGCTTGCACGTTCACTGGTGGTCAATCCAAAAGTTTTGCTTCTCGATGAGCCTTTGAGCGCACTCGATAAATCTTTGCGCGAAAGCATGCAGTTTGAAATCCGCGCCATGCAGGCGCGACTTGGCATTACCACTCTTCTTGTCACGCACGATCAGGAAGAAGCGCTTTCCATGGCCGACCAAGTCGCAGTCATGAACAAGGGGCGCATTCTTCAGCTTGGAACGCCCGGGGAAATTTACGACAAACCGCAGAGCCGTTTCGTTGCCGAATTTCTGGGAGCCTCCAACATTTTCGAGGGTGAGACATCCCCGGACGGCTCATCACTCTTGATCGGCGGATGCAAGGAAAGTGTAACTATTCCCCTCACCACCCGGTATCCCTCATCACAGCCGCTAACACTTTCTATAAGGCCAGAGAGGATCGTGCCGGTTGCAGATGGCAATGGCCTGTTGAATGGCCGGGTAGTGGGCGCGGTGTTCCGCGGAAATTATGCTGCCTATCAGATCGACGTTCCGGCCCTCGGCCGGGAAATATTCATCTACCGGCAAGCTGAAAGCCGCCTTGGCGAGCTCGCTTATCATCTCAATGAAGAAATCACACTCGGCTGGAACCCGCAGGATGCCGTCGTCGTAACACCAGAATGAACTGAAAGCTCCGAATATGCAGAAGAATGGCGCACGTATCGGCATCGACGTGGGCGGAACATTTACCGATTTTGTTCTGTTCGATCCCGACCGCAAAAGCCTGATCCATTACAAGGAACCATCGACGCCTGAAGATCCGTCTCAGGCGCTGATCGTGGGCCTGCAGTCATTGCTCAAGAAAGCGGATCTCGGAGCCGACCAGATCGACACGCTTATGCATGGCACGACAATCGGTCTCAATGCCATAATCCAGCGGCGCGGTGCAAAGATCGCACTCATTGTCAGCGAAGGTTATCGCGACATTCTGGAAATCGCGCGCAGTCGTATGCCCTCTTCCTTTGATTTTCATGCAAGCAAGGAAGAGCCACTGGTGCCGCGCCATCGCATCATCGAAGTCGGCGCGAGACTTTCGGCAAACGGCACGACAACCCAACTCCCCGACGATACAGCTCTTGAAGAAGTTGCAGCACAGCTAAATACACTGGATGTCGATGCGGCAGCACTTGTCTTGATCAATGGCTATACCAATCCTTCGGTTGAAAAAGAGCTGGCGCAGAAGATATCGGACAAGACGAATGGGCTTTCCATTACATCCGCCGCAGCGATCTGGCCAGAAATCCGCGAATATGAACGCACACTGATCGCCTGTCTCAACGCCTATATCCAGCCATTGATGCAGCGCTATTTTGAGGGGTTGAAAACGGGCCTTGCTCGCGATGGTGTTCATGCGCCGATCCTCGTCACAGCCTCCAATGGCGGTTCGCTAAGCATCGGCTCTGCACAGGAACGCCCGGTTGAAACGATCCTCTCCGGACCGGCCTCCGGTGTGATGGCAGCCGCACGTTTGGCCGCAACATCGGGCGTGCGCGCAATCATCACATTTGACATGGGAGGCACGTCGTCAGACATCGCCGTTGCACAGGATGGTTCTGCTGCACTCGCCACCAAAACCGATATTGGCGGTCTGCCTCTGGTGTTGCCTGTGGTGGATGTCTCGGCCATCGGTGCAGGTGGCGGCTCAATCGTATGGGTTGATGACCATGGCGTGCTGAAAGTCGGCCCTCGCAGTGCCGGCGCAATGCCCGGCCCCATCTCTTACAGTCGCGGCGGCACAGAGCCAACCGTCACCGATTGTTACCTGACGCTTGGCTATATCGATCCAGCCGGTTTCCTTGGTGGACGTATGCAGCTTGAGAGCGCGCCTGCTGCTGCAGCGCTTGCACAGATTGGCAATCGCATCGGATTCCAGGATGAAAATGCTGCGGCGGAAGCCGCTCAGGGTTCGCTTGCGGTCACCACAGCGGGCATGGCGACTGAACTCTATAAAACGCTCGCCGCACGCGGCCTTGATCCGGCATCCTTTGCGCTCGTTCCATTTGGTGGCGCAGGCCCAACACACGCCAACCTTCTGGCAGAAGAAGTGGGCATCGCCCGAATTGTTGTCCCCCCGGCAGCGGGAACGTTTTGTGCATTGGGTGCGGCGGCAGCAGATTTACGGCGTGATTTCGTTCGCAGCCTGCGCAGAGAGCTTGATGAAGCAACCGCAGCGACGCTTGCTGAGACATTCGAAGCTCTCGCAGCAGAAGGAAATGACTGGCTGGATCAGGAAGGTGAACAAAGTACTGGACGCCTTTTCGAAAAGGCTGCCGACATGCGTTATGTCGGACAGGCTTATGAACTGCGCGTTGCATTAAATGATGTCGATGCCGACGTTCATGCCATTTCCGAAGCTTTTCACCGCGAACATGAGCGCATCTATGGTTTCCGCGACAGCGCAGCCGAAGTCGAGTTGGGGACGGCCCGTCTCGCGGTTATTGGTGTCACGCCGGACCTTGCCGCGCAAGAGTTTCCAACAGGTGACGGCAAACCGGGCATCAAAGGAAAGCGCCGCTTGTTTCACAAGGGTGCATGGCTTGATGCAGATATCTACGACCGTCACAGTTTCCGGGCAAATGATCAGGTCAGTGGCCCTGCAATTATCGAGCAGGATGACACCACCACTATTCTGCTTCCCGGCTGGATAGCTAACTGCGACAAAGCCGGAAATCTGCATCTTGAAAGGCTGGCACAATGAAACTCAACCCAGTCACGCTTGCCATTCTCGGCAACAAGCTTGCAGCTATCAGCGAAGAAATGTGCCTGACACTTCAGCGCACCGGTCGCACGCTTTATGTCAAGGAAACTGCGGATTTTGCCTGTGCACTTGCCGGGCTGGACGGACGCTTTTTCGCTTATCCGCGTTCTATCGGTGTTTCAGGATTTGTGGGCCTTGAATGCGGACCGACGATTGAAGCAGTGGGGCCACTCGAACCCGGCGACGTCATCCTGACCAACGATCCCTATCGTTCAGAAGGTCTCGCCACACATCTGCCCGACCTTCATATGATTGAGCCCTACTTCCATGAGGGCCGCGTGATTGCTTTTGGCTGGTGTTTCGTACACTGCTCGGATGTCGGCGGACGCGTGCCATCCAGCATCTCCCCAATGAATACCGAAATCTTTCAGGAAGGCTTGCGCATCCCGCCCGTCAAGCTGTTGAAGCGCGGAGAGATGTCACCCGAAGTGCGCCTGTTTCTGGAAGCAAACAGCCGCACGCCTGAAGCCAATATGGGTGATATCCGTGCCATGCTGGCAGCTCTTGCTGCCGGTCGTCGTCGCTTCGAACAGGCGATAGCCCAACACGGAGCAGACGAGGTTTCGGCAGCCAGCATCGATCTTGTTACCTACGCAGCTGAAAAGGCACGTTCGGTTCTGCGCAAGGTTCCCGCTGGCTCCTATGCGTTTTCGGATTATCTTGATGATGACGCAGCCGGTAACTTGCCTGTTCGCATCGCACTGACCGTAACATTCGAAGACGGAGAAGTGCATCTGGATTTCACCGGAACTGATCCGCAAGTGGCCACCGCCATGAACATTCCTTCGCGCGGACGCCCCCATGCATGGCTGACACTCAGGGTACTCGCATTGGTCAACACGCTTGATCCAACAGCACCGTTAAATGTCGGCCTGCTTGATACGGTTCGGATAACTGCACCTGAGGGAAGTCTGGTTAACCCGCAGGAACCCGCCGCAACAGGTGTCCGTCATGCAGCAGCCATTCGCGTCAATGACGTTTTGAACGGTGCCTTCGGAAAAGCATTGCCTGATGTCATGCCTGCCGCATCATCCGGCACAGTCATTCCCGTTGTCATGGCGGAACCAGATGGCAAAGGCGGGCGTCGCGTACAGGTCATCGAACCGATGATCGGTGGCACCGGCGCACGTTTTGGTCGCGATGGCGTTGACGGTCGAGACAGCGGCATCTCCAATCTCGCCAACAATCCCGTTGAAACGGTCGAAGCCGAGCTCGGCGTTGAAATCCTGCACTACAGCCTGCGTCCGGATTCCGGTGGTCCCGGCCAATGGCGCGGCGGGTGCGGCATGGAACTGACCTTTCGCGCATTGACCGATGATACAAATGTACTCGGTCGAGGCATGGAGCGCCTGCTGTTCCGTCCATGGGGTTCCTATGGAGGCCAGGCAGGTCTGCCCGGCGCCTTGATCGTTAATCGCGGGCGTCCTGATGAACGCAGGCTTGGCAAAATCGATGTGCTCAACGTCAATGCAGGCGATACGGTAACGTTTCTGACCCCCGGCGCGGGTGGTTGGGGCGATCCGCAGAAACGAGATCCAAACGCCGTTTTGCGCGACGTTCTGGATGGTTTTGTCACGCGCGACGCCGCTCATACCGATTATGGCGTGGTGATACACAATGGCGTGATCGATAAGGATGCCACCGAGGCCAAACGTCAATCACTGACAGACAACGGCGCCACCGACGGTTTTGGCCCTGAGCGAAAGCACTGGGATGAAGTATTCGAACCCGCCTTGATGGACAGTCTGAACCGTGCGCTTGTGCAGCTTCCCGGATCCGTGCGGCAGCGCCAGCGTAAAGCTATATTCGACGCCGTTTTGCCTGCTCTACCCGAAGGCTTTCCACGAACAAAGGCAGAAACCTCGAACGCACATACAGCGGCTATCGCATTCCGGGCGGCAGTTGAGAAGCTCATCGCAATTTCCAATTCCGCAAACGCCTGATTGTTCCAGATAAGGAGTATCGCAATGACACTGATTACCAGACGAAACTTCCTCGGCTCAGGCGCCATGCTTGGTCTGGGTCTTGCCGCAGGCGGATTCCCGCGCATCGCCAATGCGCAGGCCGCAAAAGAAATCACCGTGACTGCCTTTGGCGGCATATGGGAAGAAGCTGTTCGCAAGTGCTTTGTTGCACCATTTGAAGCCAAAACCGGCGCAAAAGCCAATGTCTCTCTCGGTGGCCCACCGCAATGGCTGGCGCAGGTCGAAGCGTCGCCAGCGAAACCGCCGGTCGATGTGCTCATCATGACGCCGGACCTTGCGTTGACCGCAGCAAGATCAGGTCTGGTTGATGATTTTACCGTCGAAAAGCTGCCGAACCTCGCGAAAATTCCTCAGCAGCTGACGGACTCAGTCGAGGGAAAAGGTACACTGTTCGACTATGGTGTAGCTGGCATCACCTACAATAAAGACCGCGTGAAAAATCCGCCAAAGTCTTTTGCCGAATTTGTCGACAGGGTTGCAGCTGGTGAATTCGTGGCCTCTATCCCGTCCATCAGCTATGCCGTCACACCGATCATGCTGATCTGGGCCATGGCCAAGGCATTTGGTGGCGGAGCTGACAACGTCGATCCGTTCTTCAAGGCCGTTGAGCGGATGAAGGACAACCTCGTCTATTGGGCTGGACCGAACGATTTCTTCAATCATCTTTCTTCCGGCGAAGCGGATATCGGTATTTATTTCGATGGCCGCACCTGGAACCATTACGATGCAGGCGCAACCTGGATCGACTTCATCAATCCGGAAGAAGGCGGTTCACTCAACGGTCTGGCAGTCCAGAAGGCGAAAAACGCCAACCCACTCGCCTGGGACTATATCAATGAAGTTCTCGACGCAGCCAACCAGACGCAATTTGCCGACATCATGAATTACGGCGTCACCAATGTGGATGTGGTTTACAGCGAAAAGCTCAAGCCCCGCATCACGCCATGGCAGAAAACCGCCTTCCCGCCATATGAGCAAATTGCTCAGGTTCGCAATGAATGGGTGGATCGCTGGAACCGGGAAATCGGTCAGTAAGGTCGCGGAGCACGGATATGAGCCAGACAGAAACATCAAAGGTTACGGCAAGAAAGGGGCTGGCTCTACCGGGCTGGCTACTTGTCTTGCCTGCTCTGGCGTTCCTGCTGGCTTTTTTCGTCCTCCCACTGTTTGACAACAGCGTCCGCAGCTTTGTCGATACTGAAGGCGGTTTGACTTTCGCACGTTACGCCACGCTGCTGACCGATCCCTTCTATCTGCGCGTCATCGGTGAGACGATATTGCTTTCAGGTGGTGTGACGCTGATTTGCGTAATCATCGGTTATCCGGTTGCCTATTTTCTGGTGCGCAAAGCAGGCCGATGGGCTGGCTTGATTGTCTTTCTGCTTATCGCTCCACTCCTGACTTCAATCATCATGCGCACCTTCGGCTGGCAGGTTCTGTTTGCCCGCCGTGGCCTCATCAACAATCTGCTTGTCGATCAGCTCGGTCTCATCTCAGCGCCCTTACGGTTCACCAACTCGCCGGAAATCACCATAGCCGCTCTCGTGCATGTGCTCGTTCCCTTCATGGTTCTTTCGATCAGCACGGTTTTACAAGGTATTGATCGCAGGTTGGAGGAATCCGCAAAAATTCTCGGTGCAGGACGTCTGCGCACCTTCTGGGAGGTGACTTTGCCCCTCTCACTCGACGGCATCGGAACCGGCGCGATACTTGTCTTCATGATTGCCAATGGAAGCTTCGTAACGCTGGTAATGCTCGGCGGCGGTCTTCAGACTCTCCCATTTCTGATCTACCAGCAATTCAACACCACACGTGATTTTGGCATGGCGAGTGCCATGAGTTCGATCCTTCTGGTGATCGCAGTTGCCTGTCTCTTCCTGCAATTGCGTCTCGTGCGCCGTCGGGGAGCTTAAACGATGAAACTCTTTGGCAAAGACTGGGCAGACATTGCATTGACCACCTTCGTGGTCGTGTTCTTCATTTTCATGCTGGCACCCATTCTTGTTGTGGTACTCGTGTCCTTCACGTCTGCGGGCTATGTGGCCTTTCCAATTCCCGGATGGTCGCTCAAATGGTTTGCGAATATTTTCGCTTATCAGCCTTTCGTGGATGCCCTTATCGTTAGTTTTAAGATCGGAATCGGCGCGACCATTCTTTCCTGTCTGATCGGCATCCCCGCGTGCCTTTATCTGGCGCGTTCACGAACAGGCTGGGCAAGCGCCGTCATGGCGTTTCTGCTTTCACCTTTGTCGATGCCGATGATTGTGATTGGCTTCGCATCGCTGTTCTTCATGAGCAGGCTTGGGCTGGGCATTTCATTCAGCGCACTGTTGATCACCCATACTATAGTCTGCCTTCCTTATGTCGTCCGCACGGTTGCGGGCGTTTATGGCAGTCTGCCCAAAAGCTATGAAGAAGCGGCCGCCATTCTGGGTGCCAATCCCTTGCAGGTCTTCTGGCATGTCACATTGCCGCTCATACGCCCCGGCATCATGGCCGGATCGCTGTTTTCATTTCTCACCTCGTTCGACAACTTGCCTGTGAGTTATTTCTTTGCCAGCGCAAGCACGAACACCTTGCCGGTTGTGATGCTGAGCTATCTCGAACATCAGTTCGACCCGACAATTGCAGCTCTCAGTACGCTGCAACTGCTTATGGCGGTTGCAACGCTCATCATTGTCGACCGCATCTATGGCATCAGAAAAATGACGGTGGCCGCATGACTTTTCACTTACCCATCGACCATGTTGTGGTTCTCACAGGCGATCTGGATGCTGCCGGAACCGCCTTTGAAAAAGCCGGGTTCCATGTCACACCAATCGCAAAACACAGCGCTGCCATGGGTACGGCCAATCGCTGTGTCATGCTCAATGACACCTATATCGAAATCCTTGCAATCGTTGAGAACACAGAAGCCAATTCCAAATGGCGCAAACTTCTCGAAAATGGTTCTGGATTGCATGGGATTGCGCTGCCCAGCAAAGATGTAGAGGCGGACGCTCAAGCCTTCAAAGATAAGAACATCGAAACTGAAGCGGTAAGGCACTTTTCACGACAAACCGACGCTGGCGAGTTACGGTTTTCGATAAGCCGTTTCAAAGATAGCGTTACCCCAGCCTATCAATGTTTACTCTGCCAGCACCACACACCCGAACTTCTCTGGACATCTGACGCAATAGAACACCCCAACGGTGCGCAGCGTCTGATATCTGTTGCCACACCGAACGTCTCGGAACTTGAAGTGCTATCCAGCGACAGCTTCGCAGATATACCGATATCGGCTGGAAGGGATCGCCTGACGATCAGCGGAAACAGTGACGCTGTTTTCGATTTACGGGAAAGTTGCGGATTGGAAATCGCGATGGTTCGCGCATGAAATCCTGGCCATCGAATAAGCCTTCATCCTTGTGGATGTCGCTCTCACGCGAACAGTTTGAAGGTAATGTTCTTGAAGGTATTGTAAAAACCGAGATCGCGATCATTGGCGGCGGCATTGCTGGTCTTGCTGCAGCCATCGAGCTCGCGAGGCGTGGTCGCAAAGTCACCGTACTTGAAGCAACCAAGGTCGGCTATGGCGCTTCCGGGCGCGCCAACGGGCAAGTCATTTCGGCACTGACACGCCATGGGCCTAATGCTTTACGGAATGTTTGGCCGGGAGAACAGGCGGAACGTTTTATCGAGCTTGTGAGGGGCGCTGCCGACAAGCTTTATGAACTCGCCAACCGTTACAGGATCGATTGCGATTTGAGCCGCGCTGGATGGCTGCAACCGGCACACAGTCCCGGCCGTTTCAAGCGCGTTTCCGCTCTTGCTGCACAATGGGCTGAGGCTGGTGCACCAACTGCCGTTGTTTCTTCTGATGATCTGGCAACCCGGCTAGGCACCGATACTTACCATGGCGGATGGGAGCATCGTGGCGGTGGGCACATAAACCCTTATGCTTTCACGGTGGGCCTTGCACGTGCCGCTACTTCAGAAGGTGTTGTAGTCTTTGAGCAAAGTCCAGCACTTAATCTCACGCGAGCGTCGACAGACTGGCTGATCAAAACCCCAAACGGCGAACTTCACGCAGAAAAAGTCGTGCTCGCGACCGCCGCCCACACCGGCAATCTCTGGCCCGAACTGCGTCGCTCCATTGTGCCGGTGACATCCTATCAAGCGGCAACCGAGCCGCTGGGTGATTTGGCGGATACAATCCTGCCCGGCAATGAAGCATCGTCAGACACCCGATTTGACCTTCGTTATTTCCGCAAGGACCGTGAGGGACGATTGGTTTCTGGCGGCGCGCTCGCCATTCAGGCAGGTGCTGCGTATCGTTTGCCTGCGATGGTGGAGGGTCGGTTGCGCGTGCTCTTCCCTGACCTGCCAAACGGAACAGTGAAAACGTTCTGGGGCGGGCGCATCGCTATGACGGTGGATCGCCTGCCGCATCTGCATAGACGCGACGACGGAATTTACAGCTGGATTGGCTGCAATGGACGCGGCCTCGCCCTCTCGTGCGCTATGGCGGATGTAGTTGCCGATGCCGTTTGCGGCGTAGCGGATGACCAACTCGCCTCGCGTCCAACACCTGTGCCACAGGTCGCTTTTCACCCCATTGTTAGCCGAACGGCGCGCTTCATCCTGCCTTATCTGCGATGGCAGGATGGCCGTGAAGTCTGACCAAAGTTCCAAGGAAGCCCCATGCCCCGCGCCGCCGTTGTTCAGCTCTTTCACGAAGCCAACGCGTTTACGCCGGTCAAGGCGAATTACGATGGATTTCTCTCAGCACAGTATTTTCGTGGCGAAGATGTGCGGCGAGAATTCGGCTCAACCAGCAACTGGCTGGGCGGTGTAACGGAAGCGCTCGATGAAGCCGGCTATGACATTGCTTACGGCGTTTGCACCGGATGCCTTCCGGGTGGAACGCTCGAGGCAGAAGGCTATCACCGTCTCGTGGCAGAAATTATTCAGTCGCTAGAAGACATTGCAGCAACGGGCCCCGTAGACGTCGTAGCGCTTCTGTTGCACGGCGCTCTGGTGGTTGAGGGCGTCTCCACGCCTGAGACAGATCTTGCCCGAAAGGTACGTGCAATTGTTGGCCCTCATGTCCGCATAGCCGTACCGCTCGATTTTCATGCCAATGTCGAACCGACGCTGCCGCATGTTGTCGATGTGGTGATAGGTGGCAAACTATACCCACATTCTGACACTCATGCGCGCGGCAAAAAATTGATGCAGTTGGCGCTTGACCCTGTGAACTGGCGGACACGGCGCTTCCGCTTGCCAGTAGCAGCACCCATGAGCGCCCAGACCAGCGATGCAGAGCCATTCAAAAGCCTGGTCGCACTATCCAATGACATCGAACACCGTGACGGGCTTGCCGATGTCGTTGTAATGGGCGGCTTTCCCTATGTGGATTCCGATGATGTTGGAAGCTCTGTTCTTGTAACGGGCACCGACGAAGAAGCCATGAAGCAGGCCTATCGCGACATGGCAGAGGTCATCTGGCAAAAGCGCGAGGCCATAACCCGACCAGCGCCCGCATTCAATGCCATAGCACCGGAAATCTATGATCGTGCCACCAAAGGGCGTGTGGTCATTGGTGACGCCGGCGATAACCCCGGTTCAGGCGGGGTTGCTAATGTCGCCGATATTTTTGCAAGTCTTTCTGCACAGGATCTGCCATTCGCAGCTGGTTTCATGATTGATGGCGAAGCGGTCTTGGCCGCGCAGGCGATTGGTGAGGGCAATCGCGGCAAAATTGCCATGGGGCGTTTGCAAAGCGGGGAACCGTTTGTTGTCGATGCGCTTGTGGAGCGTATCACGGATGTTCATTATCGCAACGAAGGGGCCAATCTGCATGGCGAACTGCTGGAGGGCGGTCTGGGCGCTGTTCTTCGTGTCCGCGATCACGGTCATATCGTTCTCGTCACCGAGCGCATTCAGGCCTATGACACGCAGGCTTTCCGTAGTCTGGGTATCAATCTCGAAAGCAAGGCGATCATTCACGTCAAATCGAGCAACCATTTCCGCACGTCATTTACGCCGCTTGCAGAACAAGGTGTTTTTGTCGTCGACAGCGGCGGTTATGCTTCGACGGATGCGACCAAGTTCCCATTCACAAAACGTGCTACCCGCATTCTTCCGCTTGTGTCATTCGACAAGAGTGAATGGGACCGTCAGGTGGCAGAAGAATGCGAGATTGCATTTCAGATCTTATGAAGAATAGCTTTTAACGATTTCACCACCTTTAATGACGAACTGGAGATGCTTGGCAAAGCTTTCCAGAACACCCTTATCCAGCGGATTGGCTGAGAGGACATTGAGATCGGCGCGGTAATTTTCCTTAACGTGGCCGATTTCATTCTCAAGCCGCACCAATTCCGCCGCCGTACTCGTTGCCGCACGAAGCAGGTCAAGCGGTGGTACAACATCGGCACGCAAGGCAAACTCATGTAGCTGGCGCGAATGCATTGGCCCGATCAGATCGGTGCCATATGCCATCGGCACCCCCGTGCGATAGGCAAGTTCGACAGCATAAAGGCCAGAATCGAGCACCAGCCTGATCTTGTCCATCCGGTCTTTTGGGAAACCGCTTTCCGCGCCCACTTCCGCCAGCGCCCGGAAGCAAGAGAGCGTCGGCGTCAGGAAACTCCCAGCCTGCTTCATCAGCGCGACAGTCTCTTCATCAAGAAGATTACCATGCTCGATTGAACGCACACCGTTACGCACAGCGCGTGCAACCGAACGGGCGGTATAGGTATGTGACACGACATAAAGATCAGCCATATTGGCTTCATCGACGATTGCCGCAATTTCATCTTCCGAAAACTGATCCGAAGTGATGCGGTCGGTTGGGGAAGAAATACCACCATTAGCCATAATCTTGATGTGGTGTGCGCCGCGCCTGATCTCATCACGCGCTGCTCGGCGAACCTCATCAACACCATCGCAGCGCCGGCCAAGGCTGACCTGCGCATAGGTTTCGTCAGTCCGATCCACACCCATGGCGCGATGATCGCCATGACCACCACTGGCTGAAAGCGCCTTGCCCCCGTAAAGAAGTCGCGGTCCCGAAATCAACCCTTCCTCGACCGATTGTGCGAGACCAAAATCAGCACCACCGACATCACGCACAGTCGTGAAGCCACGAGAGAGCATTCCGTCCAGCACCTTTGCGGCACGCGCTGCCACATACATCGGTGATTGACGCGGCAGCTCGCCCAGATTGGCAGTGTAGGCTGTTGCATGGACATGGGCATCAATCAGCCCCGGAATAACGAATGCGCCCTTAAGATTAACCCGGTTTGCCTCGGAGTGTGGCAATTTTTCTCCGCTCACCTCGCGAATGAACCCATTCTCCAGAACAAGGCGCTGATCGGGGAGCACCTTGCCATTTTCAACGTCGACGACATTGGCATTTTCGATAATCGTAATCACTGCAATCTGTTCCTGTGATGAGACCTGGAAACTGCAAAAGCCGGACTGCACGACAGTCCGGCTTCAGGGCTTCTTCGATCCGTTTACTTTTCCGACCAGCCGACGCGGTTAAGGAAGAGGTTCTCATTTGGCAGGGGCGCGAATTCCACATTCTTTGCCGCACCGTAAAGCACTGATGCCTGATAAAGCGGAATGATATAGTTCTCTGCGGCTACGATCTCGTGGACGGACTTGTAGAGTTCGAGACGACGTTCTGGGTTGATGACTGTTCGCGCCTCATCCAGTGCTTTGTCGAGACGCTCATCCTTGATCGTCGACCAGCTGCTCGAAGAATGCAGAAGCGGATAGAGCGTGCCATCGGCATCCTGACAGCCACAGCTCCAGCGGCCAAAGGCTGCCGAAGGGATCGTATCGGCACCAGATTGCATCTGCTGCATCCAGTTGCCCATATCAGTGGTGGCAATTTTGACGTTGAGGCCGACATCATTCAGCATCTGTTGGATGGCCTGCACGACACGCTGATCATAGGTCGGCGTGGTGAGCAGAGTGATTTCGGTTTTGGCCGCATCACCAACTTCCGCCACCAGCTCCCTGGCTTTCTCAGGGTTATATTCTGGAGCCTTTATGCCCTCAACAAACCCAAATGAAACCGGGGACGTGAGCTCGTCAATCGGAGCATCATAACCACCCAGAATGCCCTCGACGATGCCCTGTTTATCAATGGCATGGGCAATTGCCAGACGAATGCGAGGATCATCAAGCGGTGCTTTGTTGATGTTGAGCGAGAAGAAAGCAATGCGCTCACCGCGAACCGGCAATACCTTGCCCTGCCCCGATGCTTCCAGTTGAGCGGCAAGATCATTATCGAGATTGCTTGCGAGATCAGCCGTTCCGGCCTGTAAGTTAGCAATGCGGGTTGAACCATCTGGAACGGCTCGGAAGGCCACTTTCGGGAATTCACCCTTCGTGCCCCAATACTCGTCATTGCGCGCGAGCAGCACTTCAACGCCACGGTTCCAGTTCTCGAGCTTGTAAGGACCAGAGCCCACAGGCTTGACGTTGAACTCATCCTTGCTGACCTTCTCCACCACATGTTTTGGTACGATGGAAAGCTTCGTCAACTGTGCAAGCAGAACAGGATAAGGGCCCTTGGTGGTAACAACGACGGTCGTATCATCCTTGGCAACCGCATCACTGATTTGATTGAACTGGCCAATCTGTGGGCTGGCGAATGCCGGGTCGATAATACGTTTGATGCTGAAGGCAACGTCCGCAGCGGTCAATGGTGTGCCATCGTGGAACTTCACATCGTTGCGGATTTTGAATTCGACTTCCGCATCGGAAAGATATTTCCACTCAGTGGCGATTTGCGGAGCGATCTCGCCTTTATCGTCACGCGTCAGCAGATTGTCGAAAATATTGCGATAGACATTGAAGCTGTCGGTATTCCACTGCACATGCGGATCAAGCGAGCTCGGCTCAGCAATGAAATCCACCGCCAGCAGGTCCTTCGCGCTGGCACTATGTGGCTGAACAGCGAGTGCTGTCGCGGCAAGCAGCGCGGCGAAGAGTGCGTTTTTAAAGCGCATCGAATTTTCTCCCGTAGGGTTCCCCGGTTTTTCCGATTGAACGATAAGCAGATTGCAAATCAAAAATACGATTTGACATCTCAGTTTTTTGTTTTGCAATATTAATATCAAATACTGTCACTTTACGGGAAATCGTGCAACCAGCGCATTTTCTAAATCTGCATGCAATTGAAAAATGCCATTTCAATTTTGTGCATCGAAGAGAAACAGTTGATTTATGGGAATTGTAGAGGCAACATGCTCCTGTTTCCTCTGGAGAGCGATACGGAGATAAATTCTTCACTCCGGTGATCCGGAAAAGAAAATCTGTTCTTTTCTTTAGCATAAAGAAATTTCAAAATATGAAACTGAGAGGTCAGTTATAAATGTTGGATAACGATGCCTATACATCGCCTGTATCGCTCGAGGGCAAGGGAGATCTGGCGGAAAAGGCACTGCGAAATGCGATTGTAAACTGCGTTCTCGCGCCGGGTGAACGGCTGTCGGAATCCGCACTTGCAACCGAATTTGCACTGGGACGCGGTGCACTGCGTTCGGCACTCGCGCGCCTTAAAGCGAGCGGGCTGGTATCGTCGTCAGCGCGAAGCGGCTGGGTTGTCACTCCAATTTCTGCGGGCGAAATCCGCGAATTGAGTGCGGCGCGGCGGCATCTGGAGCCATTGCTTTTCGCAGCGGTACTGGATGAGGCGTCTATTCAGCGGCTGAATGCGCTGGGTGAAATGCATCTTGCACTCACACAACGCAATGAACTTGGCGGTGACATCCTTCCGACCATTCGCCGCTATGAGCGCGAAATTTTGGAGTTGCTCGCCAACCGGCTCAATATGCCGATTGTTGCAGGCTGGCTGACCGACCTTTGGGATCGTGCCGTACGTCTGGTTAACTTCTTCGAGAAGACCGGGCGCGTCAGACTGATCCCCGCCAACCGCTCGCTGTTGATCCGTGCGATTATCGAGGGGCGAAAGAGCGAAGCGCTGGAACTGTTTGGCGCGGCTAACACCGCGCTCGAAACCTATCTGCTCGACCGCTTCCTTGAATCGGAAGCAATGGTCAGCGCAAAACCCGCCCGCCGCAACGCGGGCAAAAGCAAAACCGGGAAACAACCTCGTCCAGAATCACATTTGGATAAACCAGGGGCATTATAAATATGGAAGTAGTGAGCCGTTCGATCCGTTCCGTCATTGCAGGCCTCGTTCTGGCCTGTTCACCGCTTACAATGACTGCAGCCTTTGCCAAGGATCAGCTCGTCATTGATCTTGTGAACGAGCCGTCATCGCTCGATCCGCACAAGCAATGGAACCCGGACAGCTACTACGTCTATCGCAATGTTTTCGACAATCTGGTCACACGCACTGATGTCGGCGAAATCGCGCCGCAGATTGCCACTGAATGGAAATATAATTCTGACACGGAAATCGTCTTCAAGCTGCGCGATGATGTGAAATTTCATGATGGCTCGCCACTGACGGCGAAGGATGTTGCGTTCAGCATCAACCGCATCATCAACCCGGCCTTCGCAAGTCCACAGCTTGGCCAGTTTAATAAGATCGTATCGGCAGAAGCCACCGGCGATAACGAAGTCACTGTGAAGACCGACGGTGCTTATCCAGCGCTTCTGGCACAACTCGTCAAACTCTCCATCGTTCCGGAAAAGGTTGTTGAAGCAAAAGGCGACGACGCCTTCAATGCGGCTCCTGTCGGCTCCGGCCCTTATAAGTTCGTGAACTGGCAGCGCGGCGTTGCGGTTACGCTGGAACGCAATGACGACTATTGGGGCGAAAAGGGCGCGTTCAAAACTGCCGAATTCCGTGCTGTTCCCGATGCGGCCACCCGCATCGCCAATCTACAATCGGGCACAACCGATCTTGCGGTTGGACTTGATGCAGATCTCGCAGCACAGATCGAAGGTTCTGCCAATGCCAAGCCATTGTCAGTCCTTACAGAGCGTGTGGGCTATGTAAAGCTTAACCCGAACCTTCCTCCATTCGATGATAAACGGGTTCGTGAAGCCGTTGCTCGTGCAATCGATAAGGAAGCGATTACCGAAGGGCTGCTTGGAGGCGTTGATAAACCAGTCGCACAAATGGCGACGCCCGCACATTTTGGCTATGTCGAAGGCATTGAGGGCTATGCTTACGATCTGGAAAAGGCCAAGCAGCTTATCAAGGATGCAGGCGCAACCGGTAAGGCAGTGAATTTTGCTACCGCCCCTACATTCGACCAGCGCATCGTGCAGGCAGTGGCGCAGATGGTCGGCGAAACGGGACTTACCGTCAATATCGAGATGACCGATATGGCGACCTATCTGAAGAGCGCGCAGAGTGAACCGAAAAGCCAGCCTGCCATCGCTTTCGGTCGCTGGTCTTGCGCCTGTCAGGATGCGGACGGAGTGCTCTTCCCGCTGCTTCATTCATCAAGCTCGTGGTCATCCACGAACAATCCGGAAATCAACAAGGCGCTGGAAGCCGCACGCGGCACGCTGGACGAAAAGACCCGTCTTGAGAACTACAAGACCGTCAGCACTTTCGTTGCCCAGGAAGTGCCGCTTGTGCCGCTTTATCAGGCCGCGATCATCTACGGCGCAGCAAAACAGCTTCAGTGGAAACCGACGGCCAATGAGAGCCTCTTCCTGAACCGGATGAGCTGGCAGGACTAGAGCACCAAAGGTCGGCGCATAACTGCGCCGACCTGCAATAAAAATAACAAGGGAACGATACACGCAGTGCCAGCCTTTTTTCTGACCCGCATTGTGCAGGCATTGATCGCCATTCTTGGCGTCATGACGCTTATTTTCTTTCTGCAACGCCTTGCGGGAGACCCCGTTCTTTTGCTCGTTCCGCAGAATGCAACTCAGGCTGATATCGAAGCGATGCACACAGCGCTCGGCTTTGATCGGCCGCTTGCCGTTCAGTATCTCGAATATCTGCGCGGCTTGCTGACGTTCGATCTCGGTCGTTCCTATGTGCAGAATGTTTCGGTCTGGACACTGATTGCGAGCCGCCTGCCCTATACGCTCATGCTCGCCGGAGGCGCGCTTCTGGTTGCCGTGGGGCTTGGCATTCCGCTTGGTGTCATCATGGCCGTGCGCCGTGGAAGAGCGGAATCAAAGGCCATTATGGGCTTTGTACTTGCGGGCCAATCTATGCCAACATTCTGGAGCGCAATCCTGATGATCATGGTTTTCGCGGTCTGGCTCGGATGGCTGCCACCTTCCGGTGCGCGTGACTGGCCGAGCCTCATCATGCCGTCCGTGGCACTCGGCCTCCTCTCTATGGCGACATTTGCCCGTGTGGCGCGCACCGCCGTGCTCGATGAGCTTGAAAAAGACTATGTGCGCACCGCTCATGCCAAGGGCGTACCGATAACGCGCATCGTCATACGCCATCTGCTGCGCAACGCATCCATTCCGGTTGTGACCGTTGCAGCACTTGAGATTGCCAACCTTCTGGCAGGTGCAGTGATCGTCGAAACCGTATTCGCATGGCCCGGTCTGGGGCAGTTGACCGTGCAGGCGATTGCTGCACGCGATTTCATGCTGGTGCAGGGGGTTGTTCTGCTCGGCGCGGTCACCGCAATTGCACTCAATCTCATCGCCGACGTGCTCTATAGTATTATCGATCCACGCATTCGCATGGGAGGTCATTCATGACGTCCCTCACCTCATCGACCAGCACATTCATCAAATGGTCGAAGAAACTGCCATTATCGGTTTCACCTTTTCTGGCGATATTGATCCTCCTGATCCTGATAGCGATTTTTGCGCCATTCTTCGCACCGATGGACCCCAACAAGCAGAACCTGCTTGCGCGCCTCAAAGCGCCGGGCTTTGAGAGCCGTGGCATCGTCTATTATCTTGGTTCCGATGAGCTGGGGCGCGATGTTTTAAGCCGGCTGATTTACGGTGCACGTATTTCGCTGCTGGTGGCTATTTCCTCAGTCGTTCTTTCCGGAATTCTGGGAAGCATCCTTGGTATGGTTGCAGCCTTTTATCGCGGCTGGATCGAAACCATCATCATGCGGCTGGTCGATATGGTCTTGTCGGTCCCAGCCATTCTTCTGGCAATCATCACGGTTGCGATCCTCGGGCCGAGTCTCGCCAATGTCGTCATCGTCCTCGCCCTCACCCGCTGGCCGCGCTATGCGCGTGTTGCCTATGGACAGACACTTTCGGTGGCCAATATGCCCTATGTCCGCCTGTCACGTTTCATGGGAGCTGGATGGTTGCGCCTTTTGTGGCGGCATATTCTGCCCAATATCGCTGGCGCGCTTATTGTCGTTGCCACGCTTGAATTCGGGTTGATGGTCCTGTTTGAGGCCGGATTGTCTTTCCTTGGATTGGGCGTGCAGCCACCGACCGCAAGCTGGGGAGCGATGCTTTCGACCGGACGCAACTACGTCGCTTCCGCATGGTGGATCGCGACTTTTCCGGGCCTCGCTTTGTTCCTGCTTGTCCTCTCCATCAACCTTATCGGCGATCATATCCGCGACCGGCTCGATCCGCGCGGCAGATAGGAGTTTTATCCGTGAATTTCGAGAATGAATTCAAAGGCAAAAAAGTTATCGTAACAGGCGCTGGCGGCATTATTGGCGGATGGATCGCCGCGGCTTTTGCGCAGGAAGGCGCAATCCTCTGCCTTACCGATCAGGATCAGACAAAGCTTGATGCCCGCATCGCGGAACTGCCCGGCGAGGGCCATTTCGGCACTGTCTCAGACCTTGCTGATGCAGCTTCTATCACGAGCTTTGCGGACGCAGTTGCGACACGCTGGGGCGCGCCGGATATTCTCATCAACAATGCGGGCATATATCCTTCAGGATTCCTGCTCGATATTTCGCTGGAAGACTGGGACCGCATCATGGGCGTCAACCTGCGCGCTCCATTCCTGCTGTCTCAACTTTTCGCAAAACAGATGGTCGACACCGAAACTGCGGGTTCCATCGTCAATATATCGTCAGGTGCGGCACGCAAGATGCGTACCACGGTCGTCCCTTATTGCACCTCCAAGACAGCACTTGATCGCCTGACCAAAGGCTTTGCGCTTGAGCTTGCCGAATATGGCATTCGCGTCAATGCGGTCGAACCGGGTTTTGCCGCCGGAAGCGATGTCAGCGCCTTGTCCGATGAGCATGTGAAGACTGTGACTTCGTCGATACCGCTTGGACGTGCTTCTTCCGCACCCGATGTCGCATCTGCAGTCCTCTATGTGACATCATCGGCCGCCGCTTATGTCACGGGCGCCACCCTGACTGTGGACGGCGGCAACTCCATCGGTTCGCTTGCCGTATTTCAGCAGAAGAAGAAGGCGCTATGACCGAAGGACTAAACGTCAAATCGCCCTGGCCCAACTATCAGTGGCCGTCTGGAAAGCAATCGGCGACACTCCTGTCCGTCGATGTGGATGCGCAGGTGCCGTTTATGTGGGCGCATCGCGATGGCCTTCCTGATCGACTTGCTACGCTCGAAATCCGTAACTTCGGACCGCGCACCGGGCTTTATCGGCTGATTGACCTTTTCGCACGCTACCACGTGAAAGCCAGTTTTTATGTCCCGGGATTAACCGCGGAAACCAATCCGGAAATCCTGCCCGCACTCATCGAGGCGGGGCATGAAGTTGGCCTTCACGGCTATTTTCATGAGATTGTCGCCGATGTGACGGATGCAGAATTCACCGGCGCGCTGGAAGCAAGCATAGAACTGTTCGTCAAACAGACTGGCAAGAAACCAGTCGGCTTTCGTTCCCCTGCATGGGAAATCACGCCGCATATGCTGCGCGAGATCAAGCGGGTGGGATTGGCTTATGACTCCTCACTCTCCGGCTTCGATCACCCCTATGAGATCGACGGCATCACGGAAATTCCAGTCCAGTGGGCGACCGACGATGCCATTTTCTTCAAGTTTGAAGGTGGCGGACGCGACAAGTGGCCGTTTCAATCCGGGCAGGCAATATTGCGCGACTGGATTTCTGAATGGCGCACACTTCATCGCTTTGGCGGGTTGTTTACGCTGACTGTGCATGACTGGATTTCAGGTCGCGCGCAGCGCATCGCCCTTCTGGAGGAACTGCTCGACAACATCACCAGCCAAAAAGACGCGTGGGTCACAACGGCGGCAGAAATTGCGGCACACCATGCATCATCCGCCAATGTAGGGCGCTTTGCTGTCGAAGCGAAAATACCCGACTCTATCGGAAACCGTAGATTTGGACAGACGAATGGCTGAGAGCTGGGCAATCCAGAAAAAGCAAACCCGTAGCGAAGGCGGCATGGTCGCCTGCCAGAACTGGCTCGCAGCTGAGGCGGGTGCTGCGGTCTTGCGTCGTGGTGGCAATGCCATGGATGCCGCAGTCACGACGGCGCTTGTCTTGAGTGTAGTAGAGCCCTGGCTTTCCGGTATCGGCGGTGGAGGTTTTCTCTTGCACGCTGATGGCAAAGACGGAAGCGTCGATGCGCTTGATTTCAACGTCACGTCGCCACGCAATATTGATCCAAACGACTATCCGCTTGCCCCGGGCAGCGATGGCGACTGGTTCAACTGGCCCAAAGTTGTCGACGACCAAAATCTCATAGGCTACAGTTCCATATGTGTGCCGGGCGCAATTGCGGGATTGTCATCTGCACTGGAACGCTTTGGCTCATTCAGCTTCGCCGAAGCGCTGGTGCCTGCAATCGATCATGCCCGGCATGGATTGCAAATCGACTGGTTCACCACGCTTTGCCTCGCCATCGACACCGAAGGACTGAACCGCTTTCCCGCATCAAGCGCACTGTTTCTTGACAATGGCCGTGCGCCGCGCGTTCCTGAAACCGGTTCGCCGCGTAGCATTCCAATGCCCAAAAAAGCCGCGATGCTGGAGCGGCTGGCACAAGCAGGCGCGCGCGACTTCTACGAAGGACAAATCGCCGAAAAGCTCATTGCCGATTTGCGCGCTGGTGGCAGCCTCATCGACAAGGACGATCTGCGCAACTTCCAGCCTGAGTGGAAAAAGCCGCTCACCGTTGATTATCGCGATACTACTGTTCACGCTATGCCAGGGCTTTCCGGTGGACCAACACTCGCACGCGTTCTTGAAGAACTCGACAGAACATTGCCGCAGGAAGATGCCCTTTCGGGGAAAACCGCGCTCGCCTTTGCGCGAGCCATTCGCCGCGCATCCGAAGAACGACTTCGTACACTCGGACATGGCAGCAGCGGCGAAAGCTGCACAACACATATCAGCGTTGTTGATCGTGATGGAACTATGGTTTCGCTCACCAACACGCTGTTGTCGCGCTTCGGTTCGAAAGTCGTTGCGCCCTCGCTCGATCTTCTCATGAACAATGGCATGATGTGGTTCGACCCGCGCCCCGGGCAACCAAACTCCATAGCGGCTGGTGTGAAGCCGCTTGCAAACATGTGCCCGATCATTGCAAGCAAAAATGGTCAGCCCCATATCGCGCTGGGAGCTGCAGGTGGGCGTCAGATCATGCCAGCCGTCGCTCAGATACTGTCCTATATAGACGTGTTCGGCCTTTCGCCAGAAGAGGCATTTCATGCACCGCGTATCGATGCAAGCGGCGTAAAGCTTCGCGTTAGTGAACGCGCGCAGCCCGATGTGGCAGCGCGTTTAAGTGAAGAATTTCCGGTCGAAATCATCGCCGACACACTCTATCCGGTGAACTTCTCCATCCCCTCCGTCGTGATGCACGAAGATGGTTTCAATATCGGCATGGCTCATCCCTATCATCCATGGGCAGCGGTACGCACGGAGGCGGCATGACGAAACCTGTGCTTACAGTCGATGAGCTTGTCGTTCATATTGCAGGACAACCGGTGGTGGATGGGGTGAGCTTTCAAGTCAATGAAAGCGAAATCCTGTCTGTTGTGGGCGAGTCCGGCTGCGGAAAATCGCTGACGGCATTCTCCGTCATGGGACTATTGCCCAAGGTAGCAAACATAGCATCCGGACGCATTCTATTCGGCGAGCAGGATCTTGTCAGTACGCCTGAAAAGACCAAACGCGACTTGCGCGGCAATGACCTCGCAATGATATTTCAGGAGCCGGTCGCATCGCTCAATCCACTGATGAAAATTGGCCGGCAGATCGAAGAAAGCCTTGTCGTACACCGCGATCTGAGTGGCAAGAAAGCGCGCCACGCAGCCATTGCCATGCTCGAAGAAGTGGGAATTCCAGAACCTGAAATTCGCTTCGGACAATATCCTTTCGAACTGTCAGGCGGCATGTGCCAGCGCGCTATGATTGCCATGGCTCTGATCTGCCGTCCTCGCCTTCTGATCGCGGACGAGCCGACGACAGCTCTCGACGTGACCATTCAGGCGCAGATACTCGACCTCATGAAAAAGCTGCGCGACGAGACGGGAACAGCAATCCTGCTCATCACGCACGACATGGGCGTTGTCGCCGATATGGCCGATCGTGTGGCGGTGATGTATGCAGGCCGCGTCATCGAACAGGCGCCCGTCGATGCGATTTTCTCCCGGCAGGAGCATCCTTACACAAAGCTGCTGCTCTCAACCATTCCACGTCTCGAAGGCGAACCGAAAACCCATCTTCCGACGATTGAAGGCATTGTGCCTGATATCGGCTCATGGCCTAATGGTTGCCGTTTCGCGCCACGCTGCCCGATCTCGGAAGATCAATGCAGGACGCATGTACCGCCGCTTTCAGCGCGCATGGATGTTGGTGCAGCGGCCTGCTGGCGCTCGCAACAAGTGGGAGCGCTGGTATGAGTGACATGTTGCTGTCCGTTGAAAATCTTAAAGTTCATTATCCCATTCGCGGCGGTCTGCTGGGCCGTGCCGTCAACTTTGTGAAAGCCGTTGATGGCGTCGATCTTGAGATTGGCCGTGGAGAAAGCGTGGCACTGGTCGGTGAGTCTGGTTGTGGTAAATCCACGCTCGGCACAGCTATCCTTGGCATGACCAGGGCGACATCCGGCAATATCAGCTTTGATGGGAAACCAGTCACGCATGGTCTTTCTGAAACAATACGCGGGCTTTCGCGTGATATTCAGATCGTGTTTCAGGATCCTGCATCGGCACTTAATCCGAAATTGATGATTGGCGAGAGCATTGCCGAGCCACTGGCTATACACAATATAGGCACAGCATCCGAACGGCGTGCCCGCGTTGCAGAACTACTCAAACTCGTAGGCTTGCATCCTGAACACGCGCTCAGAAAGCCAGGTGCATTTTCAGGCGGACAAAGGCAGCGCATCGTGATTGCCAGAGCACTGGCACTTAATCCCAAGCTGATGATTTTGGATGAGCCGGTTTCAGCGCTCGATGTTTCGATCCGCTCGCAGATACTCAACCTGCTTCTCGACCTTCAACGCCAGTTCGGACTGTCATATCTATTCATCAGCCATGATCTCTCGGTTGTCAGACATTTTGCTGACCGTGTAGCCGTCATGTATCTGGGGCGGATCGTAGAGACGGGCAAAACGTCCGAAGTCTTCAATCAGCCGGAACATCCTTACACTGAAGCACTGATCTCAGCCATTCCACTGCCTGATCCTGTGGCCCAGCGTCAGCGCAAACGCATCGTTTTACGTGGCGATCTGCCAAGTCCCGCCAATCCGCCGAAGGGCTGCAGCTTCTCAACAAGATGTCCTCTCGCCGTCGCAGAATGTCATCAAATTGAACCATCTTTGGTGGCACGAACCATGACACGGCATGTGGCGTGTCATGTTCGATGCAAATAAAATTCTGGGGTGGCGTCCCTCTTAAAGAGTGCTGTACAGATATTGGGCAGTAAACAGATCGAGATGCCCGCCACCGACATTCTTGTAGACCGTGATCTGGCGGTCGTCGCTGCGGCCTGGATGTTTTCCCTGACATAGCTCAATCAGATCAGCTTCGATTTGCTCATGGTTGATAAGTCCTGTAGCGAGCGGAATTCCGAGTTCACCCGAACCATCACAGCAATGGCGCGTATCGACAAATACCCGTCCGGCACGACGGAACACGTCATCATCGGCTTCACGCATGTCTGGCATATAGGCACCGATCAGATCAACATGAGCGCCCTCTTTGAGGAGTTTTCCCTTAACCAGCGGACTGGTCGACATGGTGACACACGATATCACGTCCGCCTTCGAGACTGTGTTATCGAGATCCTCCACGGCAACGATGTTGACGCCAGCAATGTCAATTCGGCTGGCAAGTTTTTCCGCCCTGTCGAAGTTGCGGTTCCAGATAAAGACTTGATCGATCGACGGTCGGCTGGCGCAATGAGCCTGCACCACATGGGGCGCTAGCCCCCCGGCACCAACCACCAGCAAGGTACGGGCGTCCTTGCGCGCCAGCAGGCTGGCGCCAAGTGCCGAATCTGCCGCCGTCTTCTTGAAGGTTTCAATGGCGCCATCACAGACCATGAGTGCTTCGCCGGTCTGACCGCTGAACAGCGTTACCGTGCCCTGGATCGAAGGTTGGGCCACAGGAAGTTTGACATTCGCAGGGAAAACACCGACCAGCTTGACGGCAACCGCCTCCCCTTCGAGCCAAGCTACCAGGGACACAAACTGGTTGTCTGCGCTTTTCCGATCCTGAAGCACGGTAGTGTCGCTTTGCGGTCGTTTGCCGCTCGCATGCGCTTGACGCAAGGCTTCGATCAATCCCGGATAATCGAGCGCGGCTTCGGTTTGCTGTGCATTGAGAATTATCATCATTCGTTCCTGTCACGCCACGCGCTTCAAAAAACTTTTAGTACGCGGATGTTTTGGATTGCCCATAACCTTTTTAGGCGGGCCGGATTCAACAATCACGCCACCATCCATGAAAATCAGATGGTCGGCGACTTCGCGAGCGAAGTTCATTTCATGCGTGACGACAATCATGGTCACGCCATCTTCGGCCAACTGGCGCATCACCGCCAGAACCTCACCGACCAGTTCTGGATCAAGAGCTGATGTGGGTTCATCAAAAAGCATCAGCCGAGGCTGCATCGCCAATGAACGGGCAATCGCCACGCGTTGCTGCTGCCCACCGGAGAGCTGGTCGGGATAATAATTCGCGCGCTCGGTAAGGCCGACTTTTTCCAGCAGCTTCATCGCCGCGGCGGTGGCCGACTGGCGACCTATCTTGCGTACGATCATAGGCGCCTCGATGATGTTTTCCACCACGGTCTTATGGGGGAAGAGATGGAAGCCTTGGAACACCATGCCCATTTTCTGGCGCTGGCGTGCCAGTTCGTTGAAGGACATCGTATAAAGCCGCTCACCCTGCCAACGCATGCCGATCGGCTCGCCTTCCAGCAACACGGCACCGGAATCCGGCACTTCGAGATAGTTCAGGCAGCGCAGCAATGTGCTTTTGCCGGAGCCGGATGGGCCGACAATGCAGGTCACGTCCCCCTTTTCCACCGTCATGTCGATGCCGTCGAGCACCCGGTGATTGCCAAAAGATTTGGTCAGTCTTTCCACCTGCAGCAGTGGCAAGCTCGCGGGCGTTTCATTCATTTTTGATATCCAAGCGCAAATTTGAAGGGCAGCAGTCTGGACAGGAATGACGCGGAACGGGTGATCTGCCGGGATTTCAGGTGGTTCTCGATATGGTGTTCGATGATAGTCAGGGCGGTTGACAGGATGAGATACCAGATCGTAGCCACGATCAGCAGCGGAATGGTCTGATATGTGCGCGAATAAATCATCTGCGCTGAATAGAGCAGATCGGGCAAGGCAAGCACGCTGACCAGCGACGTGAATTTCAGCATTGAAATGGTGTCATTGCCGATCGGCGGAATGATAATACGGATTGCCTGCGGCAGCACGATGCGCTTCATGATCTGAAACCGCGTCATGCCAAGTGTCGCGGCGGCCTCGGTCTGGCCCGGATTGATCGCCTGGATGCCAGCGCGGATGGTTTCGGCGGCATAGGCGCTTTCTGTAAAGGACAGGCCAAGCAGTGCTGCACTCATCGGCGTGATCAGCGTGTTCATGTCCCAGGACCACAATGTCGGCCCGAACGGAACGCCAATGGTCAGATTGGGAACCAGAAGCGCCAGATTGTACCAGAAAATCAGCTGAACCAGGGGTGGAACGCCGCGAAAGAACCATATCCACAGCCAGCTTGCCCATTGCAGCACCGGATTGGCCGAAAGGCGCATCACGGCCAGTATGATGCCGATTGCAAAACCGAAGATCATTGCGGCAAAAGTCAGGAACAGCGTGCGCGCCAAGCCAGCGAGAATGTCGGGATGAAACATGTAGCGCACAACAATGTTCCATTGCAGGTTCTCATTGGTCGCCAGCATATTGACAAAACTCAATGCGATCAGAATGAGCACGGCGCCGGTGATCCATCGAGACGGATGGCGCACGGGTATCGGTTTGACACTATGTATATCCGGCCGGTGCGCGACCGTCTTTGCTGTTCTTGCCATGATTTACTCCAGACTACCGTATCGTGTTTAGCGAAATTCGTATTCGAACTTACCAAACCCGCCGGCCCGTGTTCCGGGCCGGCCCTTGCGTAATGGACCGCGGCTGTATTCGCACCGCCGCCGGCTGACGGGCGTTCTCCTTCAATCGGCCCTGACTATTTTGGCTCCGGATTGTCCTTAGTAACCAGAACCGCCTTTTCCAGGGTACCGGCGCCATCAACGCCCCACTTTGCCATGATTTCCTTGTAGGAGCCGTCATCGATCATGGACTGGATGGCATCACGGAAAACTGGCCCAAGCGCATCACCCTTGCGCACGCCAATGCCGTTGAAGACCGGATTGCTGACCAGTTCAGATACGCTGAAGCGCCCCGTAATCTTGGCCATATAGTGCATTTTTGCCGATCCGGCCGCCACCATCTCAACACGCCCCGAGGACACAGCCAGTTCGGCGGCGTTCTGGGTGGTGAATTGCTGCAGGTTAATCGGCTTCTCACCGGCGGATTCGCACAATTCCGCGCTCTTTTCCTTCAGATATTGGTAGTCCCAGGCACCTGTCATCACTGCAACGCTATGGCCGCACAGATCTTTTTCCGACTTGATGGAAAAGTCCTTGCCTTTCAAGAAGGCATAGGCGGTGCCTTCCTTGCGCTGAGGAATGAAATCAAGCGAATCAAGCCGTTCCGGCGTCACACCGAAGGAAGAAAATCCGGCGTCAAAACGCTTGCTGGCCAGGCCCGGAATGATGGCGTCGAAACTGGTTGCGGTAAATTCGAATGGTACGCCAATGCGTTCCGACATGGCTTTGGCCATGTCGATGCTCCAGCCTTTCAGGACGCCGTCTTCGACAAACTCGTCCGGTGGCCAGTCATTGAAGGCAGCAATCTTGACGCCCTTCCTGTAATTCTCCGGCACAGCGTCCTGTAGCGCCTTGATCGGTGCGGCATGCACCGAGGTGATGCTGGCGGCCGTGGCCAGCGCCGCCAGCGCTACCATCATGCGCCGGGATGCGGTTTTGCGACGATTGGTCATTTATCTCCCCTTTGATTGGAACTTTATCCCCGTGCGAGGCTCGTCTTCTACTTGCGTTGCTGAAAATGATATGCGAACGTTCTCACAATATAGCCATTGATTGATCGCATCCGTCAAGTTGAAAGTTGAGATCAGGCCCATCATCGCCTATGAAACGGTACAGGTATTGAGCAGCGTGAAACTGCTTGGAAGGAACGCGCAGACATGAGTGAACGACGCGCCGACAAGACGACCATTGCCGATGTGGCGCGCCTGGCCGGCGTCAGCACCGCGACCGCCGGACGTGTATTGGGCGGCTATGGCTATACCAGCGAAGAAATCCGCGACAAGGTGAAGAAATCCGCTGATATGCTGGGCTATCGCCCCAATCTGCTGGCACGCAGTCTTATCACCGGGCGCAGCAAGACCATAGGCGTTGTCGCGGGCGACATGCAAAGCCCGTTTTACGCCAGTATTCTGCGCGGTATTTCCGATGTGGTTCGTGCGCGCGGCTTTGGCTTGATCGTCACCAACAGCGATGAATCGATCGATCGTGAGCTGGAGGCAGTGGATCTTCTGCGCGAAAAGCAGGCCGACGGCATCATCATTGCGCCCTGTGATATTCTCAAGGCGCAGCACTTGCACGATGTCGTTGCCAGCGGCTGTCCGGTGGTTCAGATCGATCGCCGCGTGAAGGGATTGAAGGCGGATTCGGTGACCGTCAATGGCCGCCAGGCCGCCCACGCCGCAGTGACCCAAATGATTCTCGACGGCCATAGTCGGATTGGCGTACTGGCGGAACTCGAGCATGGCCGCTACAAGAATCTCAACGCATTTCTTCACGACCGCCAGCACAAGAAAATCGATATTTCATCGCTTTATCCGAGCTGGCAACGTCTGCTCGGCTATATCGAAGCGCATGAGGAAGCCGGGATCGCCTTTGATCCGAGCCTCGTTGCCCAGGTGGGCAGCTATTCGATCGATATTGCCCGCCAGCACGCCATCGCGTTGCTGACCCGGGAAACCCCGCCTTCAGCGCTGTTTACCACCGATGGATTGATGTCAGCCGGCGCCATGCTGGCAATCAGCGAACTCGATATTTCCATTCCGCAGCAACTGTCCGTGGTCTGCTTCGACGATCTGGACTGGATGTCGTTCTTTACCCCTAAACTGACGGCAATCCGGCAGCCGCTGCTCGAGGTTGGCGAAGCCGCGGCTCGTCTGGTCCTGGAGCGGCTCGATAGCGCCGATCGGGCGCAGCAGGATATCGTGCTGCATGCCGAATGGCAGCCCCGTTGTTCGCTCGCCCGCCATCCCGGTTGATCTGGCCGGTCTTAACCTCAAAAAGACACGCGCAGCGAGCTCAATCCTGCAACTCGGCTATAGGCTCGCCGAGATCAATCGGCGCGGCATGACCTGTACCACCATATTGGCCACATGTCGCCGCAGCAACGCGTGACGCCGCCTGTAGCAATGTTGCGGGCGCCTCGCCTTTCACCAGGCCATAAAGGGTGCGGGCGATGAAACTGTCACCAGCGCCTAACGTGTCAACCGCCACAATCGGTGTTGCTTCGGCATGGAAAACCCCTTGCGCACCGGCAAGAACTGCGCCCTTGGCGCCGCGGGTGATCAGCACCCAATCCGCGCCGCTCTCGCGCAGGCAGGCAATGGTCGCCGTAACCTCGTCCGGCGAAAGCTCACCGCCCGAAACAGCGGCCAGAAAGCATTTCGGGCCGATGCGTCGATAGTGTTCCACGTCGCGACGGGTGGAGAAATCATAGGACAGACGTTGCGGCGCAATGGCATCCAGCCAGCCGTCAAGGCCGCTCGACTGACCGATATGGACGGCATCGAACCGGCGCGCAAACTGAATATCGGCGGCGCTCGGCTCAAACATCGACACTCCGAGATCAAAGCGGATGAAATAGCGATCATTGTTACCGCGATGACCAATGATGCAATAGGCCGTCTTGCCTGTGGCCTCCATGCGCAGATGCGAAGTATCGACGTCCTCGTCGCGCAGTGCGGCCTGAATGACCCTTCCGGCCGCATCTGCGGCAACCACGCCGATATAGGCCGCCTCGGCCCCAAAACGGCTCATATGGATAGCGACATTGACACAGTTACCGCCCGGAAACATTTCCCGACGCGAAATGTAACAATCGACGACATTATCGCCCATCGCCGCGATTTTGATCATTCTTATTTTCCCAATTGACAAGATGTGAGAACGTTCGCACACTAAAGTGGAACTGTCAACGTATCGCGGGGTTGGTACCGGGAAATGTTGCACTGGACCGGAACGGCTGCCGATCGGCACAGCCGGGCTCTTCAAGACGCTGAAAAGAGGAATAGAATGCCCAAACAACTTCCTACCGATATTGCTGAAACCTTGAATGCGCTTGCGCAGCGGGATTTTTCGCATGTGTTTCTGGTTGCCTGCGGCGGATCGCTGTCAATCATGCATCCGGGCAAGTATTTTCTGGATCGCCATTCGGGACTGCTGACCTCTGATGTCTATAATGGCGACGAGTTCGTCACACGCGACCCGCGTCGCCTCAACAGCGATGCCATTGTCATTCTGTGCTCCCAGACGGGCACCACCAAGGAAACGGTGCGGGCGGCAGAACATGCCCGTCGCCGGGGCGCCTGCGTGATCTCCCTGACACTGGATCCGCAATCGCCGCTCGCCGCCGCCGCCGACCACGTGCTGCAATACCAGGCGTCCTACACCACCGGCATTCCGATCGATGGTGCCGACAGCAATTACAGCGTGCTTTACATGTTGCTGGCGGGCATTGTCGATTTACGCGACAAGACCAGCCTGCTGCCCAAACTGCTGGAAAGCCTGCCGGCACTGCAACCGGCCATTGAACGCGGTCAGCAGCATTTTGATGAAACCTTTACCAGATATGCAGAGCGCTATGGCCGCGAAAAAGTCGTGTACACCATGGCTAGCGGTCCGGTTTATGGCGCAGCCTATTCATTCTCCATCTGCGTGCTCATGGAAATGCTGTGGATCAACTCGCAAGCTATCCACGCCAATGAGTTCTTCCATGGCCCATTCGAAGTCGTCGATAAAAATGCCTGCTTCGTCGTCATGATTGGGCTCGATGAAACGCGTGCGCTGGCCGAGCGTGGCCGGGATTTCCTGTACCGTTTCGGCGAGCCGGACAATATGTTGGTGCTGGATGCAGCGAAACTCGATCTCGCTGACATAGATGACACTTTCAAGGGATATTTCGTGCCGTTGATTTTCTTCGATGCTCTTTGGAAATTTGCCTACAAACTGGCGGCGAAGCGTGAGCAGGTCATGCTGGATGGTCGCCGCTACATGAAAAAGATCACCGATTACTAAGCAGCATCGGGTGCTGGTCCATCTCTGTTGAAGCTGGGCCGGCGCTACGCGTAATTCTCACGAGACAGTCGAGCCGCTCGGCGTCGCCAAGGTCCTAGCGTGAGCCATCTGTTTCGCTGATTTACGGTGCTTCTCAACTAGAACTAATCACTTTTTTTGGCAAGCAAGAACCCAGAGGAGATAAAGTCCCCCTAATAGCCCGGTCGTAAGACCAATCGGCATTTTGATGCCGAATGGCACATGCTGGCTTAACAAGTCAGCAACCACCAGAAGGGTTGCCCCCATAAGGGCACCCGATATGAGTGGGACATTCGAACTCGCCGTCAGACGCCGGGCCAACTGTGGCGCTGCCAGAGCGACAAAGGAAATCGGTCCGGCGGATGCGGTAGCAACAGATGTTAGCGTGACCGCGACCAACACCATTGCCAGACGCGTACGCTCCGGCTGGATGCCGAGCTGGCATGCTGCATCATCGCCCATTTCCAAGATATTGACAGATTTGGCGTAATGAAGCGCCAACGGCACGGTTACCGCGAAACCGACCATTGCTGGGACAGCATGTGCCCAGCTTCTTGTATTGAGTGATCCCGATAGCCAGAGTTGGGCCGACGCGGCCTGGTCCAGATCGCCCGCGACCAGAAGTACGGTATTGATGCCCGAAAGAATGGCCCCCACGCCAATTCCGACAAGGATAAGCCTATAGCCACCGGTTCGTCGCCCCTTGACAGCCAACATAAACACAAGAACTGCCGCCCCCATTCCACTTGCAACGGCTGAAAGCGCTGTTTCAAGCGGACCGGCATTGAACAATATGATTTGTGCAATGGCGCCAGTTGCTGCACCTGTCGTAAAGCCGATCACGTCGGGCGAGCCAAGGGCATTGCGCGAGATTGATTGGAAGATCGCGCCTGCCATACCGAGTGAAGCACCCACAAGCAAGGCTGTGACAAGGCGAGGTAAACGTACGCGCTGGATTATGCGATCGGCGGTCGCGTTGTCGCTTCCACCAACCAGACTCGAAACGACCTGGGAAGAGCTGAATGACATTGTACCTGTTGCGATATGGAAAACCGCAAGCAGCAGGATGGCTGCAAGCAAGAGGCAGCAGATCATCAATGGGCGCGATTTCCAGCGAACAGAAACAGGACCTATCCGCAACATATTCATTGATGTGCTCATAGTTTCGTCAACCGGAATTTGCGCACGACAAAGATAAAGAACGGCCCGCCGATCAACATGGAGACAATCCCGGCTGCAACTTCCGAAGGTGCTACAATCAGCCTTCCTATGATGTCAGCGCCTAGCAAAAGGTTGGACGCCAGCAATGCGGAATATGGCAGTATCCAACGATAGTCCGGTCCAGTGATGGTCCGGGCCAGATGAGGAGCCACCAGTCCGACGAATGCGATGGGGCCAGCCCCAGCAGTGGCAGAACCTGCCAGAAGCATTACGGAAAGACAGGCCAAAAGCCAGGTCACGTGCAGGTTGACGCCAAGCGCAGCACCAAAATCCCTGCCCAGCGCCATTGCATTCAGGTTTCCGGCGATCGACATCGCCACGCCAAGCCCTGCGATGACTGCTGGAGCCAGAATGGCGACGACATCAAGGTCGCGCCCGTCAACGGAGCCTGCGGCCCAGTGACGAAACTGGTCAAGGACAGCGAGCGGTGCATTGATGACAACAATGCCCGTGACCGATGCAAGCACGACCGACAATCCGCCTCCAGCCAGCACCAGTTGCACAGGATTATTCGCCTTCCCATGGGCGTCTCCGAGAATGAAGACGGCAATTCCTGCAAGACCGGCGCCCACAAATCCGAACCAGACATATTGCGCCATTGTCGTCAGATTAAAGGTCACGGCTCCCAGAATGACAGCGACGCCTGCTCCTGCATTTATGCCTAGCAATCCTGGTTCGGCGAGCGGATTGCGCGTAACGGCCTGCATGATGGCGCCAGCGGTTCCAAGAGCCATCCCTGCGATGATTGCAACGATGGTGCGCGGGATACGCAGTTCGAGAATGACAAGATGTTCGTTGTTCGAAAAATCAGGCTGCCATAGCGCATGGATGGTCTCGGTAAGGGCGATTGACCGGGAGCCCAGAGCAAGGCTGCAAAGCGCCATAGCGGCTAAACTGGCGGTGGCAATAACAAGACCCCGAACACGCCGATTCTGCAATGGCATGATGAATTGTATCCGTTTGGGCATCATTTGCGAAAATTGGACGCGACAGCCTCGATCATCTGGAGACCGGAATAATAGTCGATACGGAATGAAGATGGTCCGAGAGGATAGACGTTATGATCGCGGACCGCAGGAAGGTTCGCCAATACTGGATCTTTCAACAATGCCTGGACGTCATTTTGTGAGCCGCGCAAAAGGAAAATGCTCTTGCCTGTGATCGCTGCCGAAAGGTTCTCGTGGGAAATGAAATCGAAATCGGACCGGCGTGTGACATCCTTGGCTACCGTCTGGGGCAAGCCACCGACCTTGAAACCCAATGCTTGCAGAAGCAGGGACTGCGGGCTTGAGGTTCTGCCGACCGAGTAACTGTTTCCGATATTGTAGCCGACGATTGTAACCGGTTCGTTGGGCGGCATAATCGTTGCAGCCACCTCTGCAATCTTGGCGTCGAAACGGGCGATCGTCGCGCCGGTCTCATCTTCCAACCCCAACGCTGTGCCGAGCTCAGTAGCAATCTCCTGCCAGCTCTGGTTGGAATAATTGACTACCAGCGTTGGAATGCCTTGCGCTTCCAATTCGCTATAATGTTGAACGACACTGTCGGCTCCGGTCGCTGATGCGATCAGCAGGTCCGGTTCAACCCCGATAATAGCTTCCATGTCGAATTCGAGATTGGGATATAGCACTTCGACGCCCCGCTCGTCGGCAACTTCTGCCCATTGAAGGAAGAAGCCCTTGTTATCTGTCAGCGGGCTCGGGGTCGTCGCGGCTGTCGCAACCAGAGGAGCGCCCATGGCCAGCAGTATACCGGTTATGCTGGGTGTGGTCGATACGATGCGAACGGGTTTGGTTTTCAGTACGAGTTCGCCCGCTTCATGCTTTACGGTACGTGGCCAGACCTGTTCGGCGGCCATGACCGTCCGAAGTGGAGAAAACAGAAAGACCATGCCGGCGAGAAGCAAGAAAATCGGGCGTGCAGCTTGCATGGCTATTCTCCACCAACGCAAATTGGAAATCTTCAGATGGAAAGCTTTCCGAACGAACGCGCGACCGGCCAGCGTTTCGAATGGGAAAACACTGAGCCGTTTTCGAACGAGAAGCGAGCGGTCTGCTTCAGCTTCGAAAACTGGAGCTGATTACTCCATATTGCAGAATGCGTTCTACAATGCAATACAAGCAGCCACGTGATTTCCTCTAGGGATGACCAGCCATGATGCAACACCTGCATGCAGACGCCGTTACATTGCGCTACGATGATCGGGTCATCGTCGAAAATTTGTCGATTGTTATTCCCGATGCGTCTTTCACCGTCATCGTCGGCCCCAATGCTTGCGGGAAGTCCACATTGCTGCGTGCGTTGTCACGATTGCTTGCTCCGGTCAGTGGAAAAGTCGTGCTGGATGGCAGGAACATAAGCCATTTGCCGGCGAAGGAAGTCGCGCGCAGGCTTGGTCTTCTGCCACAAACCTCGGTCGCCTCAGACGGCATCACCGTTGCGGATCTGGTATCTCGGGGTCGGTATCCGCATCAGTCCTTTCTGCGGCAATGGTCAGTGGAGGACGAGGAAGCAGTAGCATGCGCCCTGGAAGTCACCCGTATTTCCGACCTCGCCAACCGTTCAGTCAACGAACTTTCCGGCGGTCAGCGTCAGCGCGTCTGGATTGCCCTTGTGCTGGCCCAGGAAACACCGATCCTTCTGCTCGATGAACCGACAACTTATCTCGATATCGCGCATCAGATCGAACTTCTGGAGTTGCTGGCGGAACTTAACCGCGAGGGCCGGACTGTCGTTGCCGTACTACACGATCTCAATCATGCCTGCCGATATGCTTCACATCTGGTGGCCATGCGAAACGGGGCGATCATGGCGGAAGGCGCTCCATCCGAGATCGTTACAGAAAAGCTGATAGAAGAAGTGTTCGGCCTTGCATCGGTAATCATTACCGATCCGGTTTCGGGAACGCCGCTCGTCGTCCCCCTAGGAACGCCCCCGCAATCTCCGTGACATTTCAAACGCTGGCGTCGCCTCCCTCCCCGTCTACGATCCTTCCGCCAGTTGCCTGATTGACCAGTGACGCTTCATAAAAGAGCGCTCTCCGCTCGTCCTCGCTTCGCAATTGTCCAAGATCAGCCACCGTCGTCATGACGCAGACGATTTCCCGCTGCGCGTCGAAGACCGGTGCGGCCTGCCCTGTCACCGCACATTTGCGACAACAGGGGCGGAATATTCCAGACGAGTTATTGAAACATGTTTCGCCACTCAGTTGGGAACACATAAACCTCACCGGGATCTATTCTTGGGATGCAGAACAGCAAATGACAGACGGCTTCAGGCCCTTGCGCCGCACCGGCCGACTTCTTCGCGCGGCGCAACAGCTCACCGCCTAGACCCATTGCGATAACCGTTCGACTATAATATCCGTCACCGATGAGCACTCTGCGTACGAACATCAATGTTAAAGCTCTTGGCCTTCATTGGCGAGACGGTCGCCTCCTCGCCGCCGAAGTCTACGATAGCGAGGGGCGTGTCGCTGGCGTCCGTCCTCTCGGTGGAACGGTGGAATTTGGCGAAAGCTCACAAACCGCCCTAAAGCGCGAGTTTCTTGAAGAACTTAGGGTTGAAGTGAAGATACTGTCAGGCCCACTGGTCATTGAGAATTTATACGTCTTTGAAGGCGAGAACGGCCATGAGATCATGTTCGTGTTCGACATCGAGTTCGTTTCCAACGATTACCGACATCATGAAACCATCACGTTCAATGAAAGTGATGGCACCTCCGGTGTTGCACGGTGGTATACTTTGGAAGAGCTCGATCGCCCTGGATTCCTGAGCCTTTATCCCAAAGGACTGAAGGCACTGCTAGCAGGTCGCAGAGTCTGACGCCCGCCTCTCGCGCCCTGACATTTTTGGTTGTTTCTACGCCTCCAAGAGCGTGTTCATGCTGCGTTCCATCTTAGCGTACGATTTTTGACTGCTCTTGTTCCGACCCCTTCCTGTCGTAGAAGCTCATTTTCTTTTCGAAGACGGGCAAGCTCCTGGTTCATGTCCTCATGCGGACCAGAAAGCAAATCTTTCTCAGAAATATTACGCCGCCAACGGTCAAGTGTTGACTTGCCAATGCCAAGGTCGTCGGCAACCGATGAAATGCTTCGACCGCTCGTCGTTAAAAGGTAATCCCCCCGCCAAATA
>UEGR01000018.1:0-2500 GCA_900465685.1 Hyphomicrobiales bacterium | reverse complement strand
CTATTTAGGTAGAGCGTCCAGCGAATACCCCCGGGGGTAGAGCACTGAATGGGCTATGGGGACTCACCGTCTTACTGATCCTAATCAAACTCCGAATACCGGGGAGTACTACTGGGCAGACACACGGCGGGTGCTAACGTCCGTCGTGAAGAGGGCAACAACCCTGACCACCATCTAAGGTCCCTAAGTTATGGCTAAGTGGGAAAGGATGTGAGGATCCCAAAACAACCAGGATGTTGGCTTAGAAGCAGCCATCATTTAAAGAAAGCGTAACAGCTCACTGGTCTAAATAAGGGTCTTTGCGCCGAAAATGTACCGGGGCTAAAGCCATACACCGAAGCTGTGGATGCACGTATGTGCGTGGTAGCGGAGCGTTCCGTAAGCCTGTGAAGGGACAGTCGTGAGACATCCTGGAGGTATCGGAAGTGAGAATGCTGACATGAGTAACGATAAAGGGAGTGAGAGACTCCCTCGCCGAAAGTCCAAGGGTTCCTGCTTAAAGTTAATCTGAGCAGGGTTAGCCGGCCCCTAAGGCGAGGCCGAAAGGCGTAGTCGATGGGAACCACGTTAATATTCGTGGGCCTGCAGGTAGTGACGGATCGCGTGTGTTGTAAGGTCTTATTGGATTGATCTTGCAGCGAAGCGGTTCCAGGAAATAGCTCCTGCATATAGACCGTACCCTAAACCGACACTGGTGGACTGGTAGAGAATACCAAGGCGCTTGAGAGAACTGCGTTGAAGGAACTCGGCAAAATGCACGCGTAACTTCGGAAGAAGCGTGACCTCCATTTAGGCAACTAGGTGGGGGTGGCACAGACCAGGGGGTAGCGACTGTTTACCAAAAACACAGGGCTCTGCGAAGTCGCAAGACGACGTATAGGGTCTGACGCCTGCCCGGTGCTGGAAGGTTAAGAGGAGATGTGCAAGCATTGAATTGAAGCCCCAGTAAACGGCGGCCGTAACTATAACGGTCCTAAGGTAGCGAAATTCCTTGTCGGGTAAGTTCCGACCTGCACGAATGGCGTAACGACTTCCCCGCTGTCTCCAACGCAGACTCAGTGAAATTGAATTCCCCGTGAAGATGCGGGGTTCCTGCGGTTAGACGGAAAGACCCCGTGCACCTTTACTATAGCTTTACACTGGCATTCGTGTCGGCATGTGTAGGATAGGTGGTAGACTTTGAAGCAGTGGCGCCAGCCATTGTGGAGTCATCCTTGAAATACCACCCTTGCCTATATGGATGTCTAACTGCGGCCCGTTATCCGGGTCCAGGACCGTGTATGGTGGGTAGTTTGACTGGGGCGGTCGCCTCCTAAAGAGTAACGGAGGCGCGCGATGGTAGGCTCAGAACGGTCGGAAATCGTTCGTCGAGTGCAATGGCATAAGCCTGCCTGACTGCAAGACTGACAAGTCGAGCAGAGACGAAAGTCGGTCATAGTGATCCGGTGGTCCCGCGTGGAAGGGCCATCGCTCAACGGATAAAAGGTACGCCGGGGATAACAGGCTGATGACCCCCAAGAGTCCATATCGACGGGGTTGTTTGGCACCTCGATGTCGACTCATCGCATCCTGGGGCTGGAGCAGGTCCCAAGGGTATGGCTGTTCGCCATTTAAAGCGGTACGTGAGTTGGGTTCAGAACGTCGTGAGACAGTTCGGTCCCTATCTGCCGTGGGTGTAGGAATATTGATAGGATCTGTCCCTAGTACGAGAGGACCGGGATGGACGTATCTCTGGTGGACCTGTTGTCGTGCCAACGGCATAGCAGGGTAGCTATATACGGACGGGATAACCGCTGAAGGCATCTAAGCGGGAAACCCACCTAAAAACGAGTATTCCCTATCAGAGCCGTGGAAGACCACCACGTTGATAGGCCGGGTGTGGAAGTGCGGCAACGCATGTAGCTTACCGGTACTAATAGCTCGATCGACTTGATCACTCCCATTTACAATATCCATCAAGCGTAGCTTGATGAAAACTTTGCCCCTCACGCCTTATTCACTTCGTGAATGGCTCCGGGAGGGCGGCGCACAGGCGCCGGCATGCAGTCGCATGCTTATTGTTTATCAGCGCTCTATGAGGGCGTTGATGCTATCAGCACGAAAGACGGCATGGTGAATGAAGCAGTGAGTGAACATACTCACTTGACTGCCTTATTCCCCTACTGCCCTAATCCAGCTTCTCAATTTGTGTTCTTCGCCGACCTGGTGGTTATGGCGGAGCGGCTGCACCCGATCCCATTCCGAACTCGGCCGTGAAACGCTCCAGCGCCAATGGTACTTCATCTTAAGATGCGGGAGAGTAGGTCGCTGCCAGGTCTGCTAAGCACACAAATCAAACCATCTTCTCTAAAACATACAAAACACTGAAATTAAGCGAACTTCGCGAAAAATATCCAACCGGTTCTAAAATAATCACCCTGGCGCGGGGTGGAGCAGCCCGGTAGCTCGTCAGGCTCATAACCTGAAGGCCGCAGGTTCAAATCCTGCCCCCGCAACCAAA
>UEGR01000016.1 GCA_900465685.1 Hyphomicrobiales bacterium | reverse complement strand
CTTTAGTTCCACCTGACTAGCTTGTCGCGGTCCAAGCCGCAGTCGACAAGAACCGTCGACCAGAAGGCATTTAGGGTCTCAGCGTATCCGGGATGTTTCCGAAGTAACCCGAAATGTATCAAAACGTAGCCACAGTCTGGCTGTACATATTCGCTTACAGAAAACCACGCATACATTTGGCCCCGCTGGGCCTAGTGGAATCTCACTTCCGCCGCCAGACCACCGTCGGTACGGTTATAAAGCCGCACGGAACCGCCGATAACGGTCGCGAGTTCCTGAGCAATGGCCAGTCCAAGACCAGTTCCACCTGTATTCCTGTTGCGTGATTGCTCAAGGCGGAAGAACGGCTGCATGGCTGTTTGCAATTTAACTTCGGGAATGCCGGGGCCGCGGTCCAGAACCGTAATGACCAGATAGCCGTCCTCTTTTCGCACGACGCTGATCTCGGCTGCACCAGAATATTTGATGGCATTGTCTATGAAATTGGTGAGAATGCGCCGCAAGGCATGCGGCTTGGTGGTTGTTGTGCCCTGCACAATGCCCTGCACCGTTACCGCTTTACCCGTGTCCTGATAGTCATAGGCGATACTGTCGATAAAGGAAGATAAGTCAATACGCGATGGCTTTTCACCACTGCCATGCGTGCTGCGTGCATAGGCTATGCCATCCTGAACCAGTTGCTCGATCTCACGCAGGTCGCTGACGAGCTTTTCCTTTTCTGTCGTGTCATCCGCCATGTCGGCCCGCAAACGCATCCGTGTGATAGGGGTTTGCAAATCGTGCGATATAGCGGCAAGAATCTGGACCCGCTCTTCGAGGTAATGGGCAATCCGCCCATGCATGGCATTGAATGCTCGCGCCGCGTGCACCACTTCGCTTGGTCCGACCTCAGCCATGGGCGGTTCATTTTTCTTCGGGTCGAGCGCTTCGGCGGCGGCAGCCAGTTCGCTCAACGGGCGGACGATCAGACGCACAGCAAACCACACGCAAACGATCAGCAGCGTCATCTGCAGAGCAAATACATAGGGAAGCCACACGGCTGTCGGCATCACACCTCTTGGTGTTACGTCGATTGTTAGCGGCGACCCGTCGGACAATGTCAGATGAGCCTGAAGGCGCTTGCCATCGCCTGGTATCGATTCAACCCGCAACGGAAATTTGTGACCAGCTGCTTCTTCTATCCTTTCAGCGATCTCTGCGCCGCGCCCGGACATATCCGGCACTCCTGCCTCCCCCGGCCCTAGAACCAGCCGGTAGTTGCCGCGGCTGAGCCGGTCAAGCCAATTCGCTCTCTCATTGGCCGGCAGACGGTCGAGCACCGCAATTGACGTTGCAAGATCGCTTTCAAGGGTTCCCAGCATTACCGCCTTGGCCGACATATAGCGTTCGGCGAACAATATGCTGAACGACAAGCCATAGGCTACAATCAGCCCGGCGAACAGGACGAGAAAGAGGCGCGTACGCAGTGTCCTCGGCCACCATTTCAGACGGCTGTTTCCCTCATCGAATGTGCTCACGTTCGTTGCTCCAGTATCTCGACAGGGACTGAAAAGACATAGCCTTCCGCCCGTACAGTCTTGATGTAGACAGGTTCGCGCGCATCGTCCCCGAGCCGTTGGCGCAGGCGGCTGACCAGAAGGTCGATAGAGCGATCGAACAGTTCCGCATCGCGCCCCTGTGTGAGATTCAGAAGCTGGTCGCGGTTGAGGACACGCAGCGGATGATCGATGAAAACACGCAGCAGCCTGTACTCCGCACCGCTCAGTGCGATTTCCGTACCGTCCTGGTCAAGAAGGTGTCTGCCGACCGTATCGAGCCGCCAGTTCCCGAAAGTGAGCAATTGTCCCGCTTCGCTGATCTGCAGATTCGGGGGTAGCATTCGTGTGCGGCGCAAAACGGCCTTGATCCGTGCAAGAAGTTCACGAGCGGCGAATGGTTTTGGAAGGTAGTCGTCGGCACCCATCTCGAGACCGATGATACGATCCATTTCATCATCGCGCGCTGTAAGCATGATCACAGGCATTGACTTGTGTTTGCCCGCACGAAGCTCTCGACACAACACCAGCCCGTCATCTCCCGGCATCATGACGTCGAGCACGATCAGATCGACCGCATTCGCTTCAAGAAAGCTGCGCATCTGGCGACCGTCGGCAACGGCGGTCGACCGCAAGCCATTCTTTTTCAGATAGCTCGAGACCAGTTCACGAATTTCGCGGTCGTCATCGACAACCAGAATATGATCGATATGCTCCATCGATGCTCTTTCAGATATTTCCCCTCAAGGTCTTTATTAGTTCCGTGATTGGCTGCTGCGAGTAAAGCTTTTTCCTTGCACCAGCCGATTAGTGGTCAGAGTTTCGCCGCATCCAGAATGGCTTTTGCAAAAGCCTGCGGCGCCTCTTGCGGCAAATTGTGACCGATGCCACCCGTTATTGTCCGGTGCTCATACTTTCCGGAGAACTTTGGCCTATAGGCGGACGGGTCCGGATGAGGCGCGCCATTTGCGTCACCTTCCATCGTTATCGTCGGGATTGCGATGACCGGTCCGGCGGCTAACTGCTTTTCGTAAGCGTCGTATTTCGCTTCTCCCTCCGCAAGTGCCAGACGCCATCGATAGTTATGAATGGTGATCGCCACATGGTCGGGATTATCGAATGCGCCTGCAGAGCGATTGAAAGTTGCATCATCGAAGTTCCATGTCGGCGAAGCCGTCTCCCAGATGAGCTTGACGAATTCCCGGGTATTGGCCGCATAACCTAAGCGCCCGCGCTCGGTGGCAAAATAATACTGATACCACCATGACAGTTCAGCTTTCGGCGGCAACGGCTTCCTGTTGATCTCCTGGCTGCCGATAAGATAGCCGCTTACGGAGACCATTGCTTTACAACGCTCCGGCCAGAGAGCCGCCATGATGTTGACGGTTCTTGCACCCCAGTCGTACCCGCCGAGAATTGCCTTTTCGATGCCCAGCGCATCCATGAACGCTATCATATCAACCGCGAGCGCTGCCTGCTGGCCGTTACGGGGTGCGTTCTCGGAGAGGAAGCGCGTCGTGCCGTAACCGCGAAAATAAGGGACAAGAACGCGATAGCCCGCATTCGCCAGGATCGGAGCGACATCGACATAGCTGTAAATGTCGTAAGGCCAGCCGTGCAGGAGCATTACCACCTGCCCATCGGAGGGGCCGGCCTCAGCGTAACCGACATTGAGAACCCCCGCCTCGACCTGCTTGAGAGGTGCGAAGGTCGTAGGTGACTGAGCTTTGGCTGCAATCTGCGATACCGCGGCTTGTGCGTTGGCTAGCTGGGGCAGACCAAGCTCCATAGCTGCTATAGTAACCGCCGCCATGCCGAAAAAGCGGCGGCGCTGATGATCGATAGTGTTGACGTCTGTTGTCTCTGACATAGCATTTCCCCGATCTACTTGAGTTATGATCGGAAAAAAGCGCTCCGCATGTATCCCTAATGTGTCCCTTCCACTTATCGATTGAAAGCGGATGTAGCACAGAGGCACCCTGATACATTCAGATACAAATGTCTCTCTTGCCCTTTGGAAACTCCGAGCCCCCGGTTCCCATTTTGTGTCGTCCTGTAGAGACGGACCGGATTTTCTACATTGCGTTACATTTCAGGCGAAAACCGGACACAGCCGGGATACGCACCCTCTCCAGACTGGCCTCGTTGCTGGTCGCGCCGCATCGCCGTCCAGAACCCGCAACCCGGTTTCAAAGGAAACGATGATGACGCTTCTTGTTATAGCCTATCTTGGAGGTGCGCTGACCATATTCAGTCCCTGCATCCTCTCTATCCTCCCCTTCGTATTTGCCCGCGCCACCCAACCGTTCATGCGCAGTACCCTGCCTATGCTTATCGGCATGGCAGCCACATTTGCACTTGTTGCGACACTTGCTGCAATCGGCGGCAGCTGGGCGATCGACGCAAACAGATATGGTCGCCTCGCGGCGATCCTCCTCCTCACCGTTTTCGGTGTAAGTCTCATCTCGCCGCGTGTCGCAAGCATCGTTACCCAACCCGTCGTCGACTTCGGCAACCGACTGTTGAACGCCTCGTCCGCACCCGGCAAGGTTCCGACCATTGCTGGCTCATTCATACTTGGCATTGCAACGGGTCTGCTCTGGGCACCTTGCGCCGGGCCGATACTCGGACTTGTTCTGACAGGCGCAGCTCTCCAGGGCGCAAATCTCCAGACAACTTTCCTACTGCTGGCCTATGGAGCGGGTGCCGCCACCTCGCTTGCCGTTGCCCTGAGTGTCGGCGGCAGACTGTTTGCTGCAATGAAGCGTTCGCTCGGATTTAGCGAAGGCATTCGCAAAGCAGTCGGGGTCGCTGTGCTAGCCGGCGTCGCAGCAATCGCGCTGGGCCTCGATACCGGTGTGCTTGGACAGTTGTCTTATGCGAAGACGGCCTCGTTCGAACAGGCGGTCCTGGACAATGTGAACCGCAGACAGGATGCAGCAAAGCCGTTCGAGGTAGCCAGTAATGGCGCACCAGTCATGGTCGCAGAATCCGACGAGCCGTTCCGCAGCGACCTGCCGGTGGAAGCGCGCGCGCCCTCGCTCGACGGCGCGGTCGATTGGCTGAACTCCGAGCCGCTGACCATGGAGCAACTCAGAGGCAAGGTCGTGCTGGTCGATTTCTGGACCTACTCCTGCATCAACTGCATACGCACTATTCCTTACGTCCGCGCATGGGCGGAAAAATACAAGGAACAGGGCCTAGTCGTTATCGGCGCACACACTCCCGAATTCGCGTTCGAAAAGAAGATCGGTAACGTGAAAAAGGCGGTCGGTGACTTCAAGATCGGCTATCCGGTCGCAATCGACAGTAACTTCCAAATCTGGCGCGCCTACAACAATAGTTACTGGCCTGCACATTATCTCATCGATGCAAAAGGCCAGATTCGCTACCATCATTTTGGCGAGGGCAATTATCGCAAGACAGAACAAGCCATTCAGGATCTGCTGCGCGAGGCTGGCGGCGAGAAAGCTGCAAGTGCTCCGGTGGTGCCCACCACCAAGGGGGCGGAAGCAAGCCCGGATTTGCAAAACATCCGCTCGCCGGAAACCTATCTCGGTTATGAGCGTGCCGACAACTTCGCTTCTCCCGAACGTCTGCGCGCCGATACAGCTTCAAACTACTCTTTCGGGCAACCGGGTCTTAACCAATGGGGCCTTTCCGGCAGGTGGACCGTCGGTGCTGAGCAGGCAACCCTCGACCAGCCGGATGGTGCCATCGCTTATCATTTTCAGGCCCGGGACCTTCATCTGGTCCTGGGTTCGGGGGCTGCCAGCAAACCGATCCGCTTTCGTGTAACCATCGACGGCAAAGCTCCCGATGCGGATCACGGTGCCGACACAGATACCGAAGGCAACGGGACCGTCACGGCGACCCGGCTCTATCAACTCGTCCGTCAATCGGGCGATGTGAAAGCCCATAATTTCGAAATCAGGTTTCTCGATCCTGGTGCCGAAGCCTACGCCTTTACCTTTGGCTGAAACCTTCTCCCTATCCCCTCAGAAAACAGGAGTATTCAATGAAAAACCGTTTCTTTCCCATGGCTATGTTTGCCTTAGCAACCAGCGTGACTGCATTCGCGGCACATGCCGCCGATGTGAAAAACATCGTCATCGTCCACGGAGCACTCGCTGACGGATCGAGTTGGCGCAAGACAACGGAAATTCTGGAAGAACAGGGATTCAACGTCTCGATCGTGCAGGAGCCAATCACCTCGTTGGAAGACGACGTGGCTGCTACCAATCGCGTGCTCGACTTGCAAGATGGGCCGACACTGCTTGTCGGTCACAGTTATGGCGGCATGGTTATCACCGAGGCAGGCCACAATCCGAAGGTTGGAGGGCTTGTCTATGTTGCAGCTTTCCTGCCTGACAAGGGAGAAAGCCTGTTATCGCTCTCGGGGTCGAAGCCGCCCGCCGGAACGAACATCAAGGAAACCGATGACGGGAAATTTCTCTACCTCGATCCGAAGGCGTTCGGGAAGGACTTCGCCGCCGATTTGCCAGAGGCTGAGGTTAAGTTCCTGTCAAAGTCTCAGGTCTTCGCTTCCAAGTCGGCTTTTTCGGCAAAAGTCAGCGATCCAGCCTGGAAAGAAAAGAAGAGCTGGTCAGTCGTTGCGACCCAGGATCGTTCGATCAATCCCGAACTCGAACGTGAAATGGCAAAACGTGCTGGCAGCGATGTGACCGAGATCGAAGCAAGCCACGCGGTGTTTGCCTCCCAGCCCGTGAAAGTTGCGGAAGTAATCGCAAACGCTGCGAGACAAATCGGGAAGTAGCCGATCGGGCAAGAGAAAGCGCATTGCGTCGGCTTAACAACGCAATGTGCTTTCGATATTTCCGTAACTGTTGATTGCCACTGAGAACTGACCCGGCGTGGCCTGATATTTCCATTGAGAATTGACCCATGTTCCAACCTTCCCTCGCATGTTTTCAACGAGGGCTATGGAGTGATCGACATGGCGTTATTGAGCGTGATCCGACGCTGGCATTTTCGAGACCATTTATCGATCCGGGAGATTTGCCGCAGGACCGGCTTATCCCGGAATACCATTCGCAAATACCTGCGCCTGGACGGTGTGGAGCCGAAGTTCAAGGTCCCGGAGCGGCCGAGCAAGCTCGATCCTTTTGCTGATCGGTTGTCTGCCTGGCTGAAGACGGAATCCAAGAAGAACCGCAAACAGAAGCGGACGATGAAGCAATTGCATGCTGACCTGATGAGCCTTGGCTACGAGGGCTCCTACAATCGGGTTGCGGCATTTGCCCGGGAATGGCGTGATGATCGCCAGAGAGAGTTGCAGACGACGGGCCGCGGGACATATGTACCTCTGGCGTTCGATCCCGGAGAAGCCTTCCAGTTCGACTGGTCGGAGGACTGGGCGATCATCGGCAATGAACGCACTAAGCTGCAGGTGGCGCACACGAAGCTGAGCTACAGCCGAGCCTTCATCGTTCGGGCCTATCTGCTACAGACGCACGAGATGCTGTTTGATGCCCACAATCATGCATTTCGCGTATTCGGCGGCATCCCGGGACGCGGCATTTACGACAACATGCGCACCGCGATCGACAAGGTTGGCCGCGGGAAAGAGCGTGACGTCAACGTGCGCTTCCAGGCGATGGCTAGCCACTACCTGTTCGAGCCTGAGTTTTGCAATCCGGCTTCAGGCTGGGAGAAGGGACAAGTCGAGAAGAATGTTCAGGATGCGCGTCATCGGTTCTTTCAGCCCGTTCCGCGCTTTCCATCGCTGGAAGCCCTGAACGACTGGCTCGAGCAACGCTGCAAGGAGTTCTGGGCACAGACCCCGCACGGTCAGATGCGTGGCACCATTGCCGACATTTGGGCGGAAGAAGCTCCCGCGCTCATGCCCATTACCCGGCCGTTCGATGGGTTTGTCGAATACACCAAGCGTGTCTCTCCGACCTGCCTCGTGCATCTGGAGCGCAATCGCTACAGCGTCCCGGCGTCCTTCGCCAATCGGCCGGTGAGCCTAAGGGTTTACCCAGACCGTGTTGTGGCCGCCGCAGAAGGACAGATCATTTGCGAGCATCGTCGCGTCATTGATCGCTCCCACGACAGGCCAGGACAGACGATCTACGACTGGCGGCACTACTTGGCGGTAGTGCAGCGCAAGCCAGGTGCGCTTCGCAACGGTGCACCATTCGTCGAACTTCCCGATGCATTCCGGGCCTTGCAGCAATACTTGCTCAAGAAGCCGGGCGGCGACCGGGAGATGGTCGATATCCTGGCGCTCGTCCTTCAACACGATGAACAGGCCGTCCTGTCGGCGGTCGACATGGCGTTGAAGTCCGGTGTTCCGACCAAGACGCATGTTCTGAACCTGCTGCATCGCCTTGTCGACGGCAAATCCTTCACGCCGCCGACCATCGATGCGCCACAAGCCCTGACGCTCGTCAACGAGCCCAAGGCCAATGTTGAACGATACGATGCCCTGAGAAAGACGGAGGCCCGCCATGCGTCATAATCCAGCAAGCGGTGCGATCGTCATCATGCTGCGGCAACTGAAGATGCACGGAATGGCACAAGCCGTCGGCGAACTAACCGAGCAAGGATCGCCGGCGTTCGAGGCTGCCATTCCGATCCTGTCGCAGCTTTTGAAAGCAGAGACCGCGGAACGTGAAGTTCGCTCGACTGCCTACCAGCTCAAGACGGCACGCTTCCCTGCCTATCGTGATCTGAATGGCTTCGACTTCGCCAGCAGCGAGATCAACGAGGCGCTCGTGCAGCAGCTTCATCGCTGCGACTTCCTGGACGACGCAAACAACATCGTTCTGGTCGGTGGCCCCGGCACGGGCAAGACACACATTGCTACCGCGATAGGTGTTCAGGCCATCGAGCATCACCACAAACGGGTCCGGTTCTTCTCAACGGTCGAGCTGGTCAACGCGCTGGAACAGGAAAAGGCGCAAGGACGGTCTGGGCAGATCGCCAATCGCCTTGTCCACTCTGATCTCGTGATCCTTGATGAGCTTGGATACCTGCCGTTCAGCGCGTCAGGCGGTGCGATGCTCTTCCACCTGCTCAGCAAACTCTACGAGCGAACCAGCGTCATCATCACGACGAACCTCAGCTTCAGCGAATGGGCCAGCGTCTTCGGTGATGCCAAGATGACCACGGCATTGCTCGATCGGCTTACCCATCATTGCCACATCCTTGAAACCGGAAACGACAGCTTCCGCTTCAAGAACAGCTCTGCGCACGACACTAAAACGACAAAGGAGAAAACGACGAACTTGACCACGACCGCAGACCCGAAACATACCTAACAGGCGGGTCAATTCTCAATGGAAATATCAGGCCACGCTGGGTCAGTTCTCAGTGGCAATCAATAGCCTGGGTATTGCGGTGTGGGTCAATACGCTCGATATCGTGGAATGCTGCGGCTTTAAAGATAGTGTAGCAGTTGAATATCCTAACGAAATCTGGGGAGTTCTTGTAGAAGGCGGGGTCTCATTGATACAGACGGACTACCCCGAGAAGCTCCACGCTTGGCGGCAGCAGAAGGCAAAGGTCTGACTGCAAAGCAACACTTCGGTGTAAGCCTATATGACGTTGGGTGGTCTCCGATCGGTTCCGGAAAACCTCGGCGTTCTTTTCGAAAACGCAGGGACGACTGGGGCCATTTTCAAGCGTAGGTAACCCGTCATTTCCATATGAGAGCTGCTCCTATGCTAGGATGCTGGATCAGTGTTGTCACAGTAACTGCTTGTTGGGACACGCTGGGATAGATGCAGGCGTATGAACAGCTCGCCCATCTGCTACAAACGCTACCGTTTTCCGTCAAGATCATCGCCTATGCGGTGTGGCTCTGCTTTCGCTTTCCGCTGAGCCTGCGCTTGGTCGAGGAAATGCTGCTGGAGCGCGGTATTGTCGTTTCGTCGTTTCGTATGAGACCATCCGTCGATGGAGACTGAAATTCGGCCCGGAATATGCCCGTCGGCTCCAAAGGAAGCGTCCCGGCCCAAACGATATCTGGCATCTGGATGAAGTCGTCGTCAGCATCGCTGGTAAGAAATATTGGCTTTGGCGAGCCGTCGATCAGGACGGATACGTCGGTGATGAGATAGTCCGGAACCGCCGCAGCGCCAAGGCTACCAAGCGATTGCTGATACGCCTCTTGAAGAAACAGGGCGTCGCGCCAAAGCGCATGATTGCAGACAAGCTGCGATCCTATGGAGCAGCCCGGCGGCAAGTGATGCCGGCAATCGAGTACCAGTCGCACATGGGGCTCAACAATCGAGCTGGGAACTCGCATATGCCACTGCGAAAGCGGGAAAGGACGATGCAAGGTTTCCGATCGCCAAGAAGCCTCCAACACTTTATTTCGATCTTCTCTGCTCTTCGCAATCTGTTTGTCCCGCTCCTCAAGGCATTGTATATGTGGTGTCGGGATCGGTCGGCTTCTTATACGCAGAGTTGACCGTTCCGCTTTGCGTTCGAACATAGATCGCTGTCTCGTCCTTGGATACGTCCAGACCAACAAAATGCGGTTCCATTTTGCTCTCCTGTGTTCAACGTGGCCATAGTAGCAGCGGGAGAGCGCTGACGATCAATGACTCCGAGTCTCGTCAACGCGCCATGAGCCGAGTGTTGGTCGTTTGCGTATCTGAGCTTGTGCGGCGATCTGAGAAGAGTAGCGAACAACCCATCGGTTCAAAGTCGCATGATCGACCGTTATGCCCCGCTCAGCCACAATCACCTGAAGCTCGCGATAGGAGACGGGGTAGCGCACGTAAAGGAAGACGCATGCAGGATGATGCTTTTGGGACAATGAACCCCTTTGAAATCGACCGCCATCCGCTTTCGCCTCGATCAATGACAGACACTGACTGGGACATAACCTGAAAAGAGTAAAATGTTTGCGACAGAACCGAAATCGCAGCAAAGTGACGTTCAGAGATTAGGCTGCCTTTTGACCAACTAAAACTTCGGATATAATTCCGTCGTTATTCATCCTCCCTCACACAGGGATTCCTTTCCACTGAAGCCCCAGACTTTGGAATAGCTGCCTTTGATACTTTACTAAAACCATAGACAATATGCTCTACAAGGAGTGGTTCTATGAAGGTTTTAGGCATCTATGGCAGCGTCAAGCGACCCTCACGCACGGCGCGGCTAGTCGACTCAATTCTCGCAGGCATCGCGCGCGGCGCTGATGTTGAGATTGACAGGATCGATCTGGTCGATGCCGCACCAGTTCTGTTCCGGGCGCTGCGCGCCGACCAACTGGATGCGGCCGGTCGAGCCATTGTCGATGCCGTAGAAGCGGCGGATGTGCTTGTGGTCGGTTCGCCCGTCTATCGTGCATCCTATACCGGCGCGCTGAAACATCTCTTCGATCTTGTTGATTTCCGCGCCTTGCACGGAAGACGCGTTGTCCTTGCCGCGACGGGCGGCTCGGCCTTGCATGGCCTCATGCTGGAACACCAGTTTCGCCCATTATTCGGTTTTTTCGGCGCGGTTACCATTCCAACGACGGTCTACGCAGTGGAAGCGGACTTCACGGAATATACCTTGTCCAATCCAGCTGTTGAGGCGCGTATCGAGCGCGCCGTTTTGGAGCTGTTCGATCTTTCGCCCGCCATTTCCCGTATCGATGCGACCGCTGGTGTCGGCGAGCGGGCTTTTCGCATCGTATCCGATGAAGCCACGACCAATTGATGATTACCTAAGGAGTTGAGCCATGACAGAACACAGCAAAAATCCCGTGAAATTCGCCTATTGGGTCCCGAATGTTTCTGGCGGCCTCGTCATCTCGAATATTGAACAGCGCACCAGCTGGACGATTGACTATAACCGCAAACTCGCGCAGATCGCTGAGGCGAATGGTTTTGAATACGCGCTGAGCCAGATCCGTTTCACGGCGGGTTACGGTGCAGAGTTCCAGCATGAATCGGTGTCATTCAGCCATGCCCTTCTCGAATCCACCAAAACGCTGAAGGTGATCGCCGCCATTCTGCCTGGACCTTGGAACCCGGCGCTTGCCGCAAAGCAGATTGCCACGATTAATCATCTCACCAATGGCCGTGTGGCGGTCAATATTGTCAGCGGCTGGTTCCGTGGCGAATTCCATGCCATTGGCGAGCCGTGGTACGACCATGACGAGCGCTATCGCCGTTCGGAAGAATTCATCCGCGCGCTGCGGGGTATCTGGACCGAGGAAAGCTACACGTTCCATGGTGATTTCTATCGCTTCAACAACTATTCCCTGAAGCCCAAACCACTCGATCCGCAGCCGGAAATCTTTCAGGGCGGTTCGTCGCGCGCGGCGCGCGACATGGCATCGCGTGTGTCCGACTGGTATTTCACCAATGGCAATACCCCGGAGGAAATCGCCAAGCAGGTTGACGATATCCAGACCAAGGCAAAAGAAAACAACCATTCGGTTCGTGTTGGCGTGAACGCTTTTGCCATTGTACGCGACACGGAAGAAGAGGCGAAGGCTGTTTTGGCCGAGATCATTGAGAAGGCCAATCCCGAAGCGGTCAATGCCTTTGGTCACGAAGTGAAGAATGCAGGCAAATCCTCACCGGAAGGCGAAGGCAACTGGGCGAAGTCCAGCTTCGACGATCTTGTACAGTACAATGATGGCTTCCGTTCCAACCTCATCGGCACGCCGCAGCAGGTGGCGGAACGTGTCGTCAAGCTGAAGCGGGCTGGCGCTGATCTTATTCTGCTTGGCTTCCTGCATTTCCAGGAAGAGGTCGAATATTTCGGCAAGCATGTCATCCCGCTGGTGCGCGAGCTGGAAGAAGCGGAAGACAATGCGGCGCTAGCCGCCGAATAAAGCAGCAGATTTAGGGAGCGGCTTTGATCGCCGCTCCAGCCCGACGCGGACACAATCGTGTTTGCGAACGGATGGTCGTGTCCATTCGACTACCGGAATGCCCCAATTGAATTCGAGTAAACACGGAACGAACAATGTCGGCATTGCATTTCCTGATCGCAGATTTTGATGCGGAAACGGCTGCGCACCAGCTGGCAGCAACCGAGATCCCTGCTACGCGCCCGCAGTCCGATCTGGCGCTTGACTTGCGCGGCATTGGTCTGTCGTTCGGTGGCGTCGTTGCCTTGCAGGATGTAGACCTTGGTGTCCAGCATGGAGAAATTCGTGCGATTATCGGGCCGAATGGTGCCGGTAAAAGTTCGCTCATCAATGTGATTTCCGGCGTTTATCGGCCAAGTCATGGTCAGGTCGCTATTGGCGGCAAGAGCTACGATCCGGTGCCGACACAGAAGCTGGCGCATCTCGGTGTTGCTCGGACCTTCCAGAACCTTGCCCTTTTCAAGGGCCTGAGCGTTCTCGACAATGTCGCGGCGGGGCGGGCTTTTGCAAACCGCTCGAATTTTCTGAGCCAGATTGTCGGGTTGCCGCAGGCCCGCCGTGCACAGGCGGATGCCCGCGAACGCGCAAGCCGCGTCATCGATTTTCTGCATCTGTCGCACTATGCTGACCGGTTGGCGGGCACTCTGCCCTATGGCTTGCAAAAGCGAGTAGAACTTGCTCGTGCTTTGGCGGCTGCACCGCGCATTCTCCTCCTTGATGAACCGATGGCGGGCATGACTGCCACCGAGAAGAACGAGCTTGCCGATTATGTTCGGCTGGCACGGGACGAATACGACATCACGGTTGTTCTGATTGAGCACGATATCGGCGTGGTGATGGGCCTTTCTGACCGCATCGCGGTGTTGGATTACGGGCGCAAGATTGCCGACGGCACGCCACAGGACATTTTGTCTGATCAGCGTGTCATTGATGCCTATCTCGGCGTGGCGCCGGAAAATGAAGATGGGGAGGGCATCTGATGGGTGATTTTGATTGGATGTTCTTCACGGAAGTGCTGATCGGCGGGCTCTTGTCGGGCGTGATGTATTCCCTCGTCGCAATCGGCTTTGTGCTTATCTACAAAACATCAGGCGTGCTGAACTTTTCGCAAGGGGCGTTATTGCTTTTTGCTGCCCTGACTTTTGTAAGCCTAACGGAGCGGGGCGTGTCGTTCTGGGCTGCCTTCGCCATTACATTTGCAGCCATGGTGATCATCGGGATCGCCATTGAACGTAGTGTATTGCGGCCACTGACCAACAAGCCGCCGATCACCCTCTTTATGGCGACGCTCGGCCTCTCCTATATCATTGAGGGCGCAGCACAGCTTCTATGGGGCACGCAGGTTCATGCTCTTGATCTCGGGATCGAAGATGTGCCCTTCGATGTCGGTGGCATCTTCATCAGCCAGTTCGATATTTTTGCCGCTGTTGTTGCGGCGGGCATGGTGGCGCTGCTGTCTGTATTCTTCCGCTATACGCGGATCGGTCTCGGCTTTCGTGCGGTCGCTGATGATCAGTTTGCTGCCCTTGCCGTGGGGCTGCGGCTGCCGTGGATATGGGCCAGTGTCTGGGCGGCTGCAGGTCTGGTCGCGCTGGTTGCTGGTCTCTTATGGGGTGCGCGCCTCGGCGTGCAATTCTCGCTGTCGCTGGTCGTGTTGAAAGCCTTGCCGGTTCTGGTGCTCGGGGGCTTCGATTCCATCCTTGGCGCGATTGTCGGTGGATTGTTGGTCGGTGCGTCGGAGAAGCTCGCCGAGGTTTATATCGGCGAATATTTCGGCGGTGGCATTGAGAGCTGGTTTGCCTATGTGGTGGCGCTCGCATTCCTCCTCATCCGTCCGTCTGGCCTGTTTGGTCAGAAGCTTGTGGAAAGGGTATGACCATGTCCACTATAGTCGTCAGTCCTTCCCGTCACATCACACTGCCGCGTTATGCTGCTCCACTTGCGGTGCTGGTGGTGGCCTATCTCATCATTCCCTTTATCGGCACGAGCTATCTCTTTGAGGCTATTCTTCTGCCGTTTCTGGCCTTGAGTCTCGCCGGCGTTGGTCTCAATCTTCTGACTGGTTATGCAGGTCAGGTTTCACTTGGCACGGCCGCATTCATGGCGGTGGGCGCTTTCGCGGCTTATAATTTCAATCTGAGAATTGACGGATTGCCTTTACTTGTCTCCATCGTTTTTGCAGGACTGGCTGCAGCGGCGTTTGGCGTTGTTTTCGGTCTGCCAAGCCTGCGCTTGCGCGGCTTCTATCTCGCCGTTTCCACGCTTGCGGCGCAGTTCTTCGTGCAATGGGCGCTGACAAAGTTCGGATGGTTCTCCAATAATTCGGCCTCCGGTGTTATCGATGCTCCGACGCTGTCCATTGGGGGCATCCCGTTCGAGGGACCGGTTGGGCGGTATCTCTTTGCGTTGACAATTGTGGTCGTCGTCACTTTTCTTGCCCATCGTCTGGTGTCGTCCCAGACCGGGCGTAACTTCATCGCTGTGAGAGATAATGAGACGGCGGCGCGTATCATCGGCGTGCCCGTTTTGCGGACAAAGCTGCTGGCTTTTGCCGTGTCCTCCTTCATCATCGGCGTTGCCGGTGTGCTCTGGGCCTTTGCCTATCTGCGCACGGTGGAACCGGCGGGCTTCAATCTCGACCGGTCGTTCCAGATATTGTTCATCATCATCATCGGCGGTCTCGCATCGATCCGCGGAGCGTTTTTCGGGGCGGCGCTGATTGTCGTGTTCCCGCTGGTCTTGTCGCGGGCAGGAGCGTTCATCCTCGGTGATGTGTTTGATTCCGGCGTCCTGGATATGACGCAGCGCATTGTGGTCGGCATCTTTATCATCTTGTTTCTGGTCCTTGAGCCTGACGGGCTCGTATCGCTCTGGGATCGTCTGAAAACGAGATTTACGGCAGCCGTCTGGCGGCCACTCAATCCGGGAAGCCCGTAAAGGCTTCCCGCTATCCACCAAACCAGAACTGAATCCTGAAACGAACCCGGATGACAATCATTGCATCCGACAGATGGAGTGCGTCCAGAAATGACCTTATATACAAAGATCAAGGCCTTGGCGGTTGCTACCAGTATCGGCCTTACCGCCTTCGCGCTCCCGGCCCAGGCCGACGAGCAGTATTTCCCGCTCCAGAGCTATCGGGTGGGCCCTTACGCCGCTGGTGGCACGGGTTTCTTTGGCGGCTTTATCGATTATCTCAACCTAATCAATATCCGTGACGGTGGAGTTAATGGGGTCAAGCTGACATGGTCGGAAGCCGAAACGCAATATGAGGTCGAGCGTGGCGTAGAAGCCTATGAGCGTCTGAAAAGCGATCCGGGCATTGCTGCCTGGAATCCGCTTTCGGTAGGCATCGCCTATGCGATGATCGACCGTATCACGCAGGACAAGGTGCCTTTGATTACCATCAATCATGGCCGTACGGATTCCACGGATGGTCGGGTGTTCCCCTATGTTTTCCCGCTGCTGCTCAATCCTTACTCCGAAACCTCGGGCATCGTGAACTACATCGCCTCCAAGGAGGGCGGTCTTGATAGTCTCAAGGGCAAGAAGATCGTGGTGCTCTATCACGGCTCGCCTTATGGAAAAGAGACCATTCCGATCTATGAACTGCTGGCAGAAAAATATGGTTTCGAAGTGCAGCAGATTGAGGTTCCGCATCCGGGCAATGAACAGCAGTCGCAATGGCTGACGATCCGCCGAGCCAAGCCCGATTATGTCGTGTTGCGTGGCTGGGGCGTCATGAACCCGGTCGCCCTCAAGACAGCGGCAAAAACCGGCTTTCCGGTCGATCATATCATCGGTAATGTCTGGTCGAATTCCGAAGAGGATGCCATCCCGGCAGGTGACGCCGCCAAGGGCTATACGGCAATCACGACACAGGCTTCCGGTGCAGAATATCCTGTCGTGCAGGAGATTGTGAAGACTGTTTATGATGCAGGCAAGGGCAATCTTGAGGACAAAAAGCGCATAGGTTCTGTCTACCACAATCTGGGTATCGTCAACGGTATCTTGAACGTCGAAGCTATACGCATTGCGCAAGAGAAATTTGGCAAGCGGACGCTGACCGGTGATGAGGTGCGCTGGGGCTTTGAACATCTGCAACTCGATCCAGCTCGCGTCGAGGCTTTGGGTGCAAAAGGTCTGTTTCACTCCATCAATGTTACCTGGGATAACCACGAGGGTAACGGCTACGTGACGTTCCAGCAGTGGGACGGCAAAAAGTGGAATGTCGTTTCCGACTGGATTGCACCGGACTGGGCCCTGCTGCGTCCGATCATTGAAAAGTCTTCGGAAGCCTATGCGGCGGAAAAGGGCATCAACCTTCGCACTGCCGCCGATGCGGACGTGGCGACAAACTGACGTCTGCAAGCACATAATGCGGGCGGCGATAATGCCGCCCTGGATTACTCGTTTAAGGGGTTTATCATGACGCTCGGAAGCAAGCTTTTGACGGTAGAGGGACTCTACGCGAGCTATAATCACTCGATCGCGGCTCTCCACGGTGTGGATTTGTCGATCAAGCGCGGCGAAGTTCTCGCTATTCTGGGTGCCAATGGTGCGGGAAAATCCACAACGTTGAAGGCTGTCTCGAACTTGCTTCCGGCAGAGCGTGGGCAGGTCAATGCCGGGCGCATTGTCTTCGACGGTTGCGATGTGACCCGGGAAACGCCAGCGAGACTGGTGCGTCTCGGTCTTGTTCAAGTGCTGGAGGGCAGGCATTGTTTCAAGAGCCTCAATGTCGAGGAAAACCTTGTTTCAGGTGGGTTGGGTCGAGGCGGATCACGCTTGGAAATCGCCGCTGATCTGGAAAAGGTCTATGAGTATTTTCCGCGACTGCGTGATAAGCGCCGTGCGCTTTCTGGCCTCACTTCCGGCGGAGAGCAGCAGATGACGGCCATCGGTCGCGCATTGATGTCCCGTCCCCGGCTTCTGGTGCTCGATGAACCCTCAATGGGACTGGCCCCGCTTGTCGTTCAGGATATTTTCCGCACCCTGCGTCGGCTCAATCGTGAGGAGGGACTTTCCATTCTTGTCGCCGAACAGAATTCGGCGGTGGCGCTCACTTATGCCGATCGAGCTGTCATTCTTGAAAACGGGGTTAGCGTGCTTTCCGGCACGGCAGCCGACCTCAAGTCGCGCGACGATGTGAAGGCGTTCTACCTTGGACAAAAGCCAGTCGAAGGTTCCGCAACTCTTGCCCATCTGGCCCATTGAAACCGAAAAGCACAAGAGGAGACATGAAATGACTGTCGCAAATCTAAACACCAAAGATGTGAGCCGTGGCGTGCCGGCTGTTCCGCGTCCGAGCGAACCGGCCCACATTATCCGCAGCGATGCGGAAGCAATCGAGGTTGCGCATAAGCTCGCAGCGGAAATAGCGCCGGGTGCTGCAATCCGTGACCGGGAACGTATCTGGCCGGTCAAGGAGTTGGACGCCTTTTCCCAAAGTGGCCTGTGGTCGATCAACGTTCCAAAGAAGTTTGGCGGACCGGAAGTTTCCTACGCAACGCTCGCCAAAGTGATTGAGATCGTTTCAGCGGCCGATTCCTCGATTGGCCAGATCGCACAGAACCACCTCGGTGTTATCGCCGCTGTGCGCACCGTCTCCGACGAAGCACAGCAGAAATTGCTGTTCGGGGAGGCGCTGCGGGGCACACGTTTCGGAAATGCTTTCTCTGAATTCGGGTCCAAACGTGCTGCGGATTTTGAGACAAAAATCGTCGATGCCGGTGACCATGTGATCGTCAACGGCCAGAAGTTCTATTCATCAGGTGCCTTGCTGGCCCATCTGGTGCCCATCGTGGCGCTCGATGAACAAGGCCGGGCCTGGTATGCAATTGCTGAACGGGATGCTCCGGGCCTGACTGTCATTGATGACTGGTCTTCTTTTGGCCAGCGCACGACGCTGTCGGGTACGGTTATCCTCAATGATGTCAAGGTTCCCAAAACCCATCTGGTGCCGGGCTACAAGGGTTATGAAGTCCCGACCGCCGACGGAGCGATTTTCCAGATTATCCAGGTTGCGGTTGATACGGGCATTGCCAGAGCAGCTATCGATGAAACTGTCTCTTTCGTGCGGACCAAGAGCCGCGCCTGGGTAGATAGTGGTGTCGACCACGCATGGGATGATCCTTATACAATTCAAGCGGTTGGTGATCTCACATTGCGTTTACATGCGGCGCAGGCGCTGCTTGAAAAGGCGGGTTATGCCATTGATCGCGCTATTGAGAACCCTAATGCCGAGACGGTCGCAGAGGCACAGATCGTGACGGCTGAAGCCAAGATATTATCGACGGAAATTGCGATAGCTGCCACAAACAAGCTGTTCGAGCTCGCGGGCACTCGGTCCACACTTGCCGAGCACCAGCTCGACCGACACTGGCGCAATGCCCGTACCCATACGCTGCACGATCCGGTGCGCTGGAAATATGCAATACTCGGAAAGTATTTCCTGAACGACGAAAAGCCGCCGCTTCACGCCTGGAGCTGAGGAATAAATGCTAGATGCAAGGTGGAGAGCTTCTTGTGGCCCTCCACGCATTCCTGCTTGAAGGGTTCTTTCGGTTCTGTCGCAAACATTTTACTCCTGTCAGGTTATGTCCCAGTCAGTGTCTGTCATTGATTGAGGCGAATGCGAGTGGCGGTCGATTTCAAAGGGGGCTCATTTTCCCAAAAGCGTCATCCTGCATGCCGTCTTCTTTTACGTGCGCTACCCGTCTCCTATTGCGAGCTTCAGGAGATTGTGGCTGAGCGGGGCATAACAGTCGATCATGCGACTTTGAGCGGAACGGTCAAGTCTGCGTATAAGAAGCCGACCGATCCCGACGACACATATACCGTGCCTTGATGAGTGAACTGGAGCATATCTGACGCGTCGTCCTGGAAACGGGCCGGATGGAAAACTGGCTGTATAGCGAACTCAGCCCGCGTGGCTTGCCGATTGTGTGTATTGATGCACGTCAGACTCACGCCGTACTAAGCCAGATGCACAATAAAACCGATAAGGATGTTGCTGGCAGAGCTTGCGCGTACCGGGTTCTACAAACGCATTGAAGTTAAAAGTCGTGTTTCTCAGGAACGCTGAGCCCTGCTGCGTGCGCGAGGTTGACCGTGAAGGCTCTATCACGCCATCCACGATGATCAGCGCGACATGGGTCCCCATGGGCTAGAGGCTTCGTGCGAGGGATTTGGCTAAACTGCGTTGGGTAGCTTTAGCAGCAGCACACGCAGTTGTCATCTTGCCGCCTCGATGCGAAGCCGTCACGCGGATGATGATGTAATTACCCCGGCCAGTTACTTCCATGTTGATGCGAACCCATTCCTTGCAGAGAAAGGCACCCATCGCATTCTCCCGCCACGCTTGTTCGAAATCCATTGTGCTCGTGTCCGACAGTTCTCTGAAACCCCCCGTCACTGCATTGAAAAGTATTGTGTCGACTGATCCAAAGCGGCCTTCGATCTCCGCAAAGGCACCAGAAACGGATTTGAGGTCGGTCACATCGCGGGCTATTCCGACCGCTTCAGGCACGTCTCTCACGACGGACTGAAGCGTATTGTTATGCCATGCAATCGCGATTACGCGGTATCCGCTATCAGAGAAGCGACGCGTGAGCGCAGTCGCCTGCTCCAATGACAACAGCTAATGGCTTATTATCCGACATGGTCACCTCTCCATCTCAAGCCCGCCGCAACTTAAGGCGGGGTTCAAAAATGATCCCGATCTGGCCCGACAAGATCAACATGGCACATGCAGACAGAATCCAACTGTCCTCGATTCATGGCTTATGGGGCTCAAACGTACCCTGTAACATCATCAGCCAGCCGAAGGTAAAGTTCTGCATGAGTGCAACACCGCGACCGAAACCACCACTTGCTAACGACAGATGTCAAGTGATGAAAACGTTGATATGAGGCCGGAGAAGTATCAATATGCCGAGAAGCCTGATCGCTGTACGCTCAATTCGGCGATAAGGGCATGCATAGACGAGATGGGAAAAGTTCATCACCCAAACGCCAGCTCTGATGATCGAGACGACCCCAAAGAATACAAGATGCTTATTGATGTCGATGAAGGGCAGAGTAATGGGTGCGGCCTCGTGGCTTGCTGAGGTAAATAACACGGCGTCCTCCTATTTGTGTTTGAGTAGTATCAACATCGACTGCTGTTTAGAGCCTTGTAGGGACGCATTATGCCGTTGATCACCGGAGGTTTTCGCTACTGATACTCAATGACTATAGAGCGGAAGACGCAATCATTCGTTCCCAATATTACATTGATATTATTATTATTTTGTATCACCTCTTTGATGCTAGCACTCTTGAGTGGACTTCCCCTTCAAAAGTGTAGGGCTTCTGTTAGACAAAACTGACAGGAGACTTAGAATTGAAGCATCGAGAATTTACAGAAGAATTCAAACGCGAAGCCGTTCGGATTTTAACCACGAGTGGTCGAAGCATTTCATCGGTTGCTGAGGACCTTGGGATTGGTAAGTCAACACTTGACCGTTGGCGGCGCAATTTTGCTAAGAAAGATTTACTCTCCGGTCCGCATGAGGACATGAGCCAGGAGCTTGCCCGGCTTCGTAAAGAAAACGAACTTCTGCGACAGGAACGTGACCTACTAAAAAAAGCGACGGCCTTCTTCGCTCGGGAGACAAGTCGATGAAGTTTGCGTTCATCGACACGGAGAAGGCCCATATGTCTCTGTCACGGCTGTGCGCTTTCGCAGGTGTCAGCATCAGCGGCTATTATGCATGGAAGCATCGTTTGCCCAGTCGTCGCCAGCTTGATGACATGAGTATCCTGGCCCACATTCGTAACCAGTTTGTGCTGTCACGTGAAACTTATGGCAGCCCTCGCATGCATGTTGAGCTGAATGAAGAAGGTATTCGAGCAGGTCGTCACCGCACGGCGCGACTGATGCGTGAAAATGGTATGAAAGCCCAGCAGAAAACACGCTTCAAACGCACGACCGACAGCAGTCATGGTGAGCCTGTCGCTCCCAATCTTCTGGATCAGGACTTCACTTGTGACGGACCGGATCAGAAATGGGGTGTCGATATCAGTTACATATGGACGGCAGAAGGCTGGCTGTACCTGGCAATCGTTGTCGATCTCTATTCTCGTCGCATCATTGGCTGGGAAGCGCGCGATCGGATGAAAAAGGATCTGGCTATCTGTGCTTTGAAGAAGGCTATTGCTATCCGGCAACCAAAGCCGGGGCTGATCCAGCACTCGGACAGGGGAAGCCAATATGCCAGTTATGAGTATCGCAAAATCCTCAAAGCGAACAGCATGCTTCCATCCATGAGCGGCAAAGGAAATTGTTACGATAATTCGATGGTGGAAACCGTCTTCAAGACGATCAAGTCTGAACTGATATGGCGAACTGTGTTCTACACACGTAAGGATGCAATCAAAGCCATTGGCGAATACATTGACGGCTTCTATAATCCTGTGCGCAGACATTCTGCACTCGGGTATAAATCACCGATCCAGTTCGAGATGATAAACCGTAAATTAGTGACAGAACCTCTCCACTAAATCAGGGAAAGTCCAGAGTCAGACCTGAAGAGGGTCGATTCCTCGTGGAAGACGTCGCGCTGCCTCCTCGTCTGTTGTTTTTTCTCCAGCTCTATAGCTCATTGGTTCGTAACCAGCACCATAACCTTAACTTTGATGTAAGTCTCAACGGTGGATAAGAGGGTATGCACGACAATTACTCCTCGCTTTATCACCGCTATCGCTCTCCGCTGAGCTTTTGCATGGTCGAAGACATGCTGGCTTACAGATGGATCATCGTCACTCACAAGACGATGCGCGAGTGGGCTGAAAAGTTCGGACGAGACTACGCCGATACAATCCGTCGCCGCACACTGCGCCTTGGTGGCAAATGGCACCTTGATGAGGCTGTCACGACAATCAACGGCAAACGACGTCTTCTGTAGCGCGCCGTTGATCAGGATGTCTTTGTGCTTGAAGTTCTGGCCCAGAAACGCCGCGATACCAAGGCTGCGAGGCGCTTCATTCGGAAGTTGCTGTCATGTCAGGGCGCAATTCCCCGTGTCATGGTCACTGATAAGCTCGGCTCTATGCTTCGGCCAATCGGGAGATCGGTCTCACGACCTGTGACCATCGCCCGCACAAAAGTTTGAACAATCGGGCCGAGAATTCTCATCTACCGATAAGAGGGCGAGAACAGGGCATGAAACGCTTCAAGTCAACACGACACTTGCAGCGTTTCGCGTGCATTTACGACCCGATCAACAACATTCATCATTTTCCCCGCGACCGCTTCACCTCTACGATTCATCGCGAACTGCGCAAAGTCACCAATACTATCTGGAACGATATCGCTGGCCTGTAATCTGCCCAATCATTAGATCATAGATCAACACATATCTGTGCACAGGTTAAGGGTACGGTGCCGGCACAACCTTTACCAATATGGCGACCACGTCGGCGCGCAGTTGCTCCATCGCACCACACGTCGCGTCTCACCGACCCAGGACGGCGCAGCTTTTTACGAGCGTTGCCTGCGTGCTATCGCCGAGATCGAGCGCGCGGAAAACCTGTTCCGGCAGACTGAAGATCGACATTCCCGGTCGTATTGGGCGGCTCATCATTGCGCCGGCACTTCCTGAATTCCTCGACCGTTACCCTCAAATCGATCTCGGCGTCAGCGACCGTGCGGTGAATCTCATAGAAGACGGCATAGATTGTGTGCTGTGTGTTGGGCCTTTAAATGACTTGGGACCGATAGCGCGACCTATCGGCAAGCTGTCGCTGATCAATGTCGCAAGCCCCGCCTATCTGAAACGCTATAGTGCTCCTCAAAGTCCCAGTGATCTCGGATCCCAATGGGCCGTCAACTATGCCTCTCCCTCCAATGGTCGGGTCGACGACTGGAAATGGATGAGGATGGCAAGCTACGCGCTTTGCCGGTGCGAGGCCGCGTCACCGTCAACAGCGCTGAAGCATATATAGCCTGTTGCCTGTCAGGACTCGGCTTGATCCAGATTCCTGCCTACGATGTCAGACGGCACCTGAAAGCGGGGGAACTGGTTGAGGTGATGTTAAACCATCGTACGGAGCCAATGCCCATAACGCTGCTTTACCCGCATCGTCAGCATCTCTCGCGGCGATTGCAGGCCTTCGCCGATTGGCTTGAAGCACTACTCAAAAGCGATGTTCTATGTTGTCGGAGAGTACCAAGCCAATTTCCTCATATACCAATCGATGCATCCCATTGTTGTCAGGCTGCGCTCGGCAAGTGGCATCGCTGATTAAAGCTGGCTCCTTGTGACTTTGCAAAGCTCCGCTTTGTCGCTTTTAGGGATGACCGGGAACAACTGAGGAGAAGGTCAGAAACTGTCATAGAGATCTTTCTAGCACCATAGCGGTTATTTTTTCTGCGACCTTCGAAACCGGACGGACTGGTTCGACGCATAGTTGGTCGTGAAGATAGGGTTCTCTGACATCTAACAGGTCAACATCAGGCCCAGCTGTGCCCATATAAAATGGGGCGGCTGGGCATATCTGCGTCTAACAATAAAGTATTTTAAAGCCTCTTGACAGTTCGTCGGTTTCAATCAATCATTTAAATAAATAAAACAACGTTTCATTATTTGAAACGACTGGGGATAAAAAGATGGATGAGGCTTCCGGCAAAACCGGGAAGGCTGGTGCTGGCACCAGCACGCTCGATATGGCCTTGCGCGTATTGGAGTTCCTTTCGGGGCAAGATCAGCCGATGACGCTGGCGCAGATCGCGAAGGCGTTTTCTGCAAACAAGGCTACGGTTTATCGGCATCTCGTTACCCTGCAGCGCCATGATTTCGTGCGTCAGGACCCGGAAACCAGCCGTTATGAAGCGGGTATTAAGCTGCTGATGCTGGGCGAGGCGGTGCGCAATCGTTTTCAGGTGGCGACGGCAGCGCGCGACGAGCTTTCGGCTTTGCGCGAACGCACCGGCCAAGCGGTGACGATCTGCGGTCTGGTCGACAACAAGCTTGTTGTGCTGGACTTGCTGCACGGACGTACCGTGATTGAGTTCGGCACGCGGCCTGGCACGGAATTGTCCGTCCATGCCACGGCGCATGGCAAGGTCTGGCTGGCTTTTGGTGCAGCCTCCTTGATGGACCAGACCTTGGCCGCGCCTTTGCATGTGTGGACTCCGAAGACGATCACCGATCCGGTTCGGTTGCGGGCAGAGGCTGCAGAAGTTCGCGCCAAGGGCTGGGCTATCGCTGCCGATGAACTTCTGACTGCGGTTAATGCGTTGGCAGCCCCCGTATTCAATCACCGTGGAGAAATCACCGGTTCCGTCGCCATTGTTGGCTCGACGCAATTCATCGGTGCTCCACCGGAAGATGCACAGGTCAGTGAGGTCCTAGCGACGGCGCGTCGGATCTCGGAACGTTTGGGATGGAGAGAACAATAATGACTTATTCGCTTGCAGTGGATATCGGCGGAACATTCACCGATATCGTGCTTCGTAACTCTGACGGTCGTCTGTCGGTCGACAAGACCCTGACTACGCATGAAGATCTGCTCAGCGGGTTCTTCGGTGGCGTCAACGCTGTATTGAAAAAAGCTGGCATTTCTTCCGATGCAATTGATGGTGTCATCGTGCATGCGACAACGGTGGTCACCAATGCGTTGATCGAGCGGAAGGGCCCGCCAACTGCGCTTGTCGTGACTGAGGGGTTCCGCGATGTATTGTCGATCCGTAACGAGCATCGTTACGACATGTATGATCCGCAGATCGAGTTTCCTGAGCCGCTGGTCGCACCGGAACTCACCTTCGGCATCAAGGAGCGCACGCTTGCCGATGGATCAATTGTCGAAACACCCTCCGATGCAGAAATTGAGACGCTTGCTTCAGAAATTCGCAAGAGCGGTGCGCAATCGGTTGCCATCTGTTTCCTCAACTCTTTCGTCAATGCAGCCAATGAAGCGCATGTGGCTGCACGTCTGTCGCGGTCGCTCAATGATGTGTTCATCTGCACCTCGTCCGATGTCGCTCCGCAGATCCGTGAATATCCCCGTGCATCAACGGCCGCCGTCAACGCTTACACCATGCCGATCTCGCAGCCCTATCTGCGTCGGCTAAGCGACCGCCTGCGAGATGAGGGATTTGGCAACACACCGCTGATCATGCTCAGTTCCGGCGGGGTTGTCGGCGCGGAGACTGCGGGGCGCAACCCCGTGCGCATGATTGAGAGCGGACCTGCCGCCGGCGCACTCGCTGCCTGCCATTACGCAGAGGTGCTCGGCATCGATCGGCTTATGTCCTTCGACATGGGCGGTACAACAGCCAAGGCGTGTCTGATTGAAAACCGGACGCCACTGGTGACGGGTCTGTTTGAAGTTGATCGTCGCTATCGCTTCAAGGAAGGCAGCGGTCTGCCGGTTACTGTGCCTTCGATTGACCTGATTGAAATCGGTGCCGGTGGCGGCAGCATTGCGCATGTCGATGAACTGGGCCTGCTGAAGGTCGGTCCGGAAAGTGCCGGGTCCAATCCGGGGCCCGCCTGCTACGGTCGGGGTGGAGCGAATGCGACCGTAACCGATGCCGATCTGATGCTCGGCCTTATCGATGCGGAGAATTTCCTCGGTGGAGAAATGCAGTTGGATCGCGTAGCCACGGAAAAGGCCATGCAAAAGCTTGCCGACGGTCTCGGAACAACCCCCGTTCAGGCGTCGCGCGGCATCTATCGCGTGGTTACGGAAGCCATGGCTTCAGCCGCCAGAGCACATGCAACGGATAGGGGCGTCGACTATCGCGGTTTGCCGTTATTTGCCTTTGGGGGCGCTGGTCCGCTGCACGCCTGCGGCGTTGCCGAGCTTTTGCAAAGCGCGTCAGTGATTGTGCCCCCACGCTCCAGTGTACTTTCCGCATTTGGAACGCTGGTGACGCCGCTGCGTCTTGATCTCGTTCGCAGTGATCTCGTGCGGCTCGATGCAATCGACTGGGACCGTACGGAGAAGCTCCTGGGCGAACTGGAAAAAGAGGGCCGCATGGCGCTCATGGAAGCTGGTTGCGCGGCCGCTGATGTTGAAATTCACGTCGGTGCCGATCTGCGTTACTTCGGACAGCAGCACGAAGTCACCGTCACGTTCGATCAGGATCCGCGCGAGACCCACGATACACAGTCTATTGAGGCACTGTTCTCGGAAGCCTATCGCACACTCTATGGGGTCAACCCATCGCACGTTCCTGTAGAGGTCGTTAGCTGGCGTATTACCGTCAACGGTCCGGCGATCCACTTTCACCCCGCTGGTCAACCGGCCAGCGCAGCTGGCGAACCGAAGGGCTTCCGCCCGGTCCACGCCTGGCAGGATGGTGAGATGGTGGCGGTTTACGAGCGCAGCGATCTTGCCGTTGGGCAGGTTGTTGATGGCCCGGTGATCATCGAGGAACGCGAAACCACGACAGCCATTCCGCCGCACTGGGTCGCAACAATTGATGCATTTGGATGCATCGTTGCGACCAGGAAAGCAGCACAGGCTTGAGGAAATGACGCTCTGGTCTCTGGCGCCTTGACGGGCAACGCCAGAGCCAGCGCAACGGTTGGGAGGAAGAACCGTGGACGGCATCGAACTTGAGATTCTCTGGTCAAATCTGATCGGAATTGTCACCGAACGCGCCAAGGCGCTGCAACGTATCGCATTCAGCCCTATCGTCCGTGAGGCTGGCGATCTGGCCTGCGCGCTGTTCGATCAGCGCGGGCGCATGGTGGCGCAAGCCAATACCGGCACACCGGGCCATATCAATTCGCTCGCTTTTGCGGGGCAGCATCTTGTACGTGAATTCAGTGGTCGGTGTGAACCGGGCGATGTGCTCATCACGAACGATCCGTGGCTTTCAGCAGGGCATTTCTTCGATATCACGATCCTGACGCCGATCTTCAATGGTGAGCGCCTTATTGCCTATATCGGCTCGACCATCCATCACACCGATATCGGGGGCTATGGCATTGGCGCTGGCGCCCGTGACGTGCATGAAGAAGGGCTGTGGATTCCACCGCTCAAGTTCTATGAGCGTGGCGTGATGAATCCTGTCTTGCAGGCTATGATCCGCCGTAATGTTCGCACGCCTGATGCCGTGTTTGGCGATCTGGCCGCACAGGTTTCAAGTGGTCAGGCTGCCGCCGAGCATCTGATCGCACTGTGCGAGCGTCAGGGCGTTGATGATATCGAGATGTTGTCGGATGAAATCATCGCTCGTTCCGAAGAAGCCACCCGCGCGGCTATCCGCAAGTTGAAGGGGGGCACTTATCACGGCGAATCTCAGTTTGATGTCCCCGGTGGCGAGGTTATCACGCTAAAGACTGCCGTGACCGTTGATCCGGATGCAGGCAACATCATTGTCGATTTCGACGGTAGTTCGATGCAGACAGCGACGGGTATTAATGTGGTGTTGAACTATACCCACGCCTACTCGACTTTCGCCATCCGCAGCTGCCTCAATCCCGAACTTCCGAATAACTCCGGTTCACTGGCGCCGATTGAAATCCGCGCCCCGGAAGGTTCCATCGTGAATTGCAGCTATCCGGCTCCCGTCAACGCGCGCCACGTTGTTGGCATGTATGTGCCGATGCCGATTTTGAAAGCGCTCTATCAGGTCATTCCAACCCAGGTACTCGCCGAAGGATCAGGCGCCGTCTGGACGATCCAGATCCAGGGTCGCAACGATGCAGGGCAGGCGTTTACCTCGTCGATGTTCAATTATTCCGGCGGGATGGGCGCGCGCGCCGAAAAGCACGGACCCAGTGCCACATGCTATCCGACCGGCGTCGCCGCCGTTCCGATAGAAATTCTCGAAGCAGCAATGCCGATTGTCTTCGACCGTAAAGAACTGCGCCGGGGTTCGGGAGGAGCAGGACGTATGCGCGGTGGCGATGGTCAGACCATCGGGTTCCACATGCGCACCGATGTGCCATGGCTTCTGAATGCTGTGCCGAGCCGGCTCGACAAGGGACCAGAAGGGCTTGGTGGCGGGTCCGACGGCGCCGCGGGGCGGTTCCTCGTCAATGGCAAGTCGGTCAGCGAAGCAAAGAAACTCACAATGCAGCCTAATGACAGGGTGGTACTGGAAACGCCAGGCGGCGGAGGGTTCGGCAAGCCTGCCTGACGGTTAAGAGAGTGAAATAGCAGACGAACTTATGGGAGGAGTTCATGTCTTACATATCCAAGAAAATGGCCGTGGCAGCGGTTGTCTTCAGCGCATTCGCTGCAGGCCCTGCCGCATCGGAAGAGGTATACAAGATCGGCATTTCGGCGGGTCTGACGGGTTATGCAGCAACTGTTGACCGTGCTTGGCGCGACGGCGTTGAAACAGCGGTTGAAACGGTCAACGCTAAGGGCGGCGTATTGGGGCGCAAGCTCGAAGTCGTGGTTGAAGACAACCGCTCGCAACCACAGGATGCCGTTACCGTCTACCGCAAGATGATGAGTTCGGATGGGGCGAACATCTTCATCAGTGGTTGCGTATCAGCAGGTAATGCTGCGGCTGCGAGCATGACGGCGCGTAGCGAAATACCGATGATCCTCTGTTCCATTTTGCCGAAGCAGCCGAAGGAGATCGAGTGGGCATTCACCACCTTGCCGCCTGCCGGTTTCGAAGTCGAAAAACGTCTGGAATATCTGCGTGACAAGACAGATATCCGCAAGATTGGTGTTCTGCATGATCCGACGCCCTATGCATTGTTGCAGAAGGCCGTCGCTGAAAAGGCGGCTGCTAAATACGGCATCGAAGTTGTGGGTGTGGAAGCCTACAAGCAGGATGACGCCGATCTCAGTGTACAGTTGAACAAGATGCAGGCGGCAGGTGCTGGTGCAATCATCAAGATTGGCCTCGGCGGTACCACACTGACGGCAGCCAAGAACCTGAAGCAGCTTGGTTCGAACATGCTGCTTTTGACCAGTCTGGAAGATCTGGCCGTCTTCAAGCCAGTCGCCGAGGTTCTGGGTGACAGGTTCTTCTTCGTTGCATCGCCGTCTCAGGTATTCGAAGCCTACCCGGACGGTCCGCTCAAGCAGGCTATCGGCACCTTCCTTGATCCGTGGCGTAAGAAATTCGCTGATCGCGATCCGAACTGGGCGTCGCGTGGCTGGGACGGTGTGATGCTCACGGTGGCAGCAATCGAAAAGGGTAAGTCCTTCGAAGGTCCATCGGTACGCCAGAACCTGGAGCAGATCACCAATTTTCAAGGCACAACAGGCACCTATAATTTCGCGGCTGACAATCATCAGGGCATTGCCGTCAATCCCTTTGTGATTGCCCAGATCATCGATGGCAAGGTGAGGATCGCGCAATGACGTCTGAGCTGCCGCACCGTGCAGCGCCGGTGCTCGAAACCCGCGGACTGAAAGCGCATTATGGACATGTTCAGGCGCTCAAGTCAGCCGATCTTTCCGTTGGGAGTGGCGAGCTGGTCGCTGTCCTCGGGCCGAACGGTGCGGGTAAATCGACCCTGTTGCGGGCAATCATGGGTCTCACCCCCAATGAGGGGGAGGTCCGGTTCATGGGTACCCCGCTTGGGCGGCGTGACCCTGTGGGTGCGGCGGCTAAAGGCGTTGTCCTGGTGCCGGAGGGGCGCGGTATTTTCGGTCCAATGACGGTACTCGAAAACCTTGAACTTGGCGCCTATCGGGTGCGCGACAAAGCGGAGTTGCAGCGTCGCTATACGCGTGTCTTCGATCTATTTCCAAGGATCAAGGAGCGGCTTTCGCAGGTCGCTGGCTCCATGTCCGGCGGCGAGCAACAGATGGTTGCTGTCGGTCGCGCCATGATGGCCGATCCCAAGGTGCTGCTTCTCGATGAACCGTCGCTTGGGCTTGCACCGCGTGTAACCGGGGAGATTCTTGAAACTCTCGGCCGATTGGCCGCGGAGGGCTTGCCGATCATCCTCGTCGAGCAGAAAGCGCCGCTGGCGCTGAAACTCGCCTGCCGTGCTTATCTTCTTTCGCTTGGGCGCATCGTCGCCACACTTGATCCTCGCGAGGTAAAATCTCATGACGAACTCGCACAATATTATTTCGCGTGACCCTTCAATGACGGGCAGCGGTAGCGGCCTTCTCGGAAACTGGTTGACAGCATCTGCCGGTATCTGGGTGCTGTCGGCAGCCATTGTCGGCTATGCTGTGATTTTCGGCGGCTATCTTTCCACTATCGTCGCTTTCGGACTGATCTATGCGATCTTTGTATCCGGTCTCAATGTCTTTATGGGGCTGACGGCTCAGGTCTCCTTTGGTCAAAGCGCTTTTGCAGCCATCGGCGGCTACAGCTCGGCTGTGTTGACCACAACCTATGAATGGGCGCCATTGCCAGCCATGATGTTTGGGCTCGTCGCTGCTATGGTGGCGGCTTGTATCATTGGTCTTCCAACACTTCGTCTCAAGGGCCATTATCTCGCGATGGCAACGCTGGCGATCGGCTTGATCGTTTATGAAATCGCGGTCGAATGGGAATCCGTAACGCAAGGTTATCTCGGGATTTCGGGCATTCCTCCGCTTGGCATTGGATCGTTTGAGGCTGCGAGCGACAGACAAATTCTGCTGACACTTTCGGTGCTGACAATTCTCGTCGCTTTCGCCATGTCACGCATTCGCAAATCGCGTGTGGGGCGAGCATTTGCAGCTGTCGCGGGCAGCGAAGAGGCTGCCAGCGCGCTTGGTATTAATGTGGCGCGGTACAAGTTGCTTTCTTTCCTGCTATCTGCAGCTTTGGCTTCGATTGCGGGTTCGCTTTTCGTCCATGTGGTTGGCTTTGTCAGCCCGGAGGTGTTTGGCCTCCATATGGTCGTGCTCGCTTTCACGATGATCTATATCGGCGGGTTGGGCACTGTTGCTGGGCCGATTATCGGAGCGCTTATCGTCAGCCTTTTGCCGGAGATATTCCGTGGCTTGAGTGAAAGTCAGGACCTGGCCTACGGCGTTACGCTGATTATCATTCTTATCTACGCGCCCAAGGGGCTGGTCGGGTTGGCTAAGTCTCTTGATGCGCGCAAGGCGCCGTCAAAAACCTCGGGGAGGGCGCAATGAACGCTATCCTGCAAGTGCGTGGCGCCACGCGCCGGTTCGGTGGGCTGACGGCTGTCGATAATGTTTCATTTGATGTTCCGGAACGGGGTGTCACGGCCGTCATTGGGCCCAATGGCGCCGGCAAGACGACGCTCTTCAATCTCATCGCTGGCAGCATGCCGCCAAGTGAAGGCGAGATCATTTTGTTGGGGTCGAATGTGACCAACTTGCGGACGGAAACGAGAGCAGGGTTGGGGTTGGTACGCACGTTCCAGCTCGTCAAACTGTTCCAGGATCTGACCGCGCTGGAAAACGTCAAGGTCGGTTTCCACCTGCGGACGAAAGGCGGCCTGTTCGCCGCATTGTTGCGCCCCGGTTGGCAACGACAATCCGAACGCGAGGTGGAGGAGAAGGCGAAGGCGCTTCTCGATCTTGTGGGACTGTCGTCTGTCGCCGACAGCCCCGCCGCAACCTTGCCCTATGGTCAGCAGCGTCTTCTCGAAATTGCCCGTGCTATGGCGGCTCGTCCGCGTGTGTTGCTGCTGGATGAACCGGCGGCTGGTCTCAACGCCGAAGAAAGCGAGCGTCTGGCCGAAACCGTGCGTATGATTGCCGCCGACGGGATCGCGGTGCTGCTCATCGAACATGACATGAAGCTGGTCATGGATATAGCAGACGAAGTAGTTGTGCTCGACTATGGCCGCAAGATCGCCCAAGGCACGCCGGAAGCGGTGCGCCAAGACCCGGCCGTCATCGCGGCATATCTGGGTTAGGAGCTTATGATGGATGTGCTTTTTCAAAGTCTGATCAGCGGCGTCAGCATTGGCTGCGTTTATGGTCTGATCGGCATTGGTTTCTGTGTCATCTATAATGCAAGTGGCATTGTCAATTTCGCGCAGGGCGCATTTGTGATGCTGGGCGGCATGGTCACCTATATCTTCCTCGAACAGTATCATCTGCCGTATTTTCTGGCAGCTGTGTTGGCGATAGCGGTGGTGGCCGTCGTTGGAGCGCTTCTGGAGCGACTGGTGGTGCGCCCTCTCTGGAAGCGCAACGCTGCCATGTTCGTGATGATCCTCGCGACGCTTGCTGCACAGATCGTGATTGAGCGGCTGACTTTTTTGGCGGTCGACGACCAGCCAAAGACCTTGCCGGTATTTCTTGATCTGCCCCCGATCATGATCGGCGGGGTAGCGATTAATTATCAGTCATTGTGGATCATGGCTGGCTCTTTATTCATCGTTGCGGCGCTTGGCCTGTTCTTCAAGCGCACCCGGCTTGGCAAAGCGATGCGCGCCTGCTCGATCAATGCCGAAGCAGCAGCGCTTCAAGGAATCCCGGTATCGGCAATGCTGACCGGCGCTTTCGTGCTCAGCGCGGTGCTGGGTGCCCTGGCTGGAATTCTGGTTACCCCGACGCAGTATACGGCGTTCAACATGGGCGTCCCGTTTGCGATATCCGGGTTCATTGCTGCAATCATCGGCGGTTTCGGCCGCCCGTTTGGGGCGTTCCTCGGCGGTATCATGCTTGGTCTTGTGCAGGCCCTTGCTATCCTGTCGCTCGGCGCTGGTTTCAAGAATGTTGCGGCACTGTCGATCCTGCTGCTCTTTCTGTTCATTCGGCCTTCCGGCCTTTTGGGCAGCGCCCGCTGAACTCAAATATGCGAGACATTTCGATGAACATCCATAAAGTTGACTGGAACAGCATTCCCTGGACGCCCGTGCGCGACGGTGTCGAGCGCAAGGCCTTCTCGGGTGAGGGCGCTACGCTCGCGCTCCACCGGCTGAAACCGGGCCACGAGCCAAAGCCGCATTCGCACGAGAATGAGCAGATCGCCTATATTCTCGCCGGAACCATCCGTTTCACGGTGGGTTCGGAAGAACATATCGTCGGTCCCGGCGGCGTGCTGGTCATTCCACCAAATGTGGTTCATTGGGGGGAGGTCATCGGTGATGAAGATGTGCTCAATCTTGATGTGTTCACACCGCGTCGCCCTGAATATGCCTGAGATGCAAAGGCCAGAGAAGGAAGGGAGACAGCAGCGATGAACATGGCATCGTGGCTTGCCCGAAATGGACGGGCAAATCCGGCATTGCCAGCTGTGGGTTACGGCCGTCGCGTGGTGGCTACCTATGGTGAGCTGGCTGAACGCTCAGCCCGTTTGGCAGGCGGGTTGGCGCAGCGCTTTGGTCTGCAACCCGGAGACCGCGTTGTAATCGCAGCCAAGAACGAGGCCGACTATGTCACCGCGCTTTACGCGACATGGTGGGCGGGGGCTGTCGCGGTTCCCGTCAATGCTAAACTTCACGCGCAGGAGATTGCTTTTGCGATTGACGACTCCGGTGCGACCGTCGTGCTCGCATCGAGAGATATTGCTGAGGCAATAGCTGTCGTTACACCGCAGCGAATGCGTTATCTGGTTGCGCTTGGCGGGCAAGACTGGCGCAATCTTCTGCAATCGGATCCGCTGGCGCTTGCGTCACAAAACGACGATGATATGGCTTGGCTGTTTTATACCAGTGGGACGACGGGCAAGCCCAAAGGAGCCTGTCTTTCCCATGCCAATCTGGCTGCCATGTCCTATGCCTATCTGGGCGAGGTCGATCCGACCGTGGCTGGCGACACGACGTTGCATGCTGCACCTATGAGCCATGGCGCAGGTCTCTACATGATGGCGCATATATTGCGTGGTGGGGTTAATGTCGTTCCGGAATCCGGTGGCTTCGATGCGCAGGAAGTTTTCGAATTGGCTGCACACTGGCAGCGGATGTCGCTCTTCGCGGCCCCCACAATGGTCAAGCGAATGGTTGCCGAAGCGGATAAGGCCGATCCGGCAGCTTTTCGCACCATTATTTACGGCGGCGGGCCGATGTATGTCGAGGATGCTATTGCTGCGCTGGACGCGTTTGGGCCGCGCCTTGCCCAGATTTACGGTCAGGGCGAAACTCCGATGACCATTACCGTGCTTGATCGCAAGACGATAGCCGATCGCACGCGAGCAAACTGGCGGGCGGTATTGGGCAGTGTCGGCGCGCCGTTTGGCATGGTCGATGTCATGGTTTGCGACGATGAAGGCAATGCACTGCCTGCGGGCATTTCGGGTGAAATTCTGGTGCGCGGTCCGACGGTCATGAGCGGATATTGGCAGAATGAAACCGCGAGTGCTGCGACATTGAAAGATGGCTGGCTGCATACCGGTGATATCGGTGCCTTTGGTGAAGATGGGTATCTGACACTGAAGGATCGTTCGAAGGACGTCATCATTTCCGGCGGCAGCAACATCTATCCGCGCGAGATTGAGGAAGTGCTGCTGGTGCATCCAGATGTCACTGAAGTGTCGGTCATCGGTCGACCCGATCCCGAATGGGGCGAAGTCGTTGTTGCTTATGTGGTCGGCAAAGCAGCGGCCGTCGAACTCGACAATTTGTGTCTGGACCGGATCGCACGGTTCAAACGTCCGAAGGACTATATCTTCGTCGACGCTTTGCCCAAGAACAACTATGGCAAAATCGTCAAGACGATATTGCGCGATATGGATGTACAACGCTGCGCTTCGTGACAGGTGCGCCATCAGGAGTTGAGAATGAGCAATCCTCTCATTGTAGGCTGGTCTCACACGCCGTTCGGTAAGCACGAGGGCAAGGATGCGGAAGCGTTGATCGCGGATGTTGCAGGTGCGGCCATTGCGGATGCGGGTCTTGAACCTGGTGACATTGATGCCGTCTTCATTGGCATGTTCAATAATGGTATGGCAAAGCAGGACTTTCCGGCCAGTCTGGTTCTGCAATCGCTTCCCGAGCTACGTTACAAGCCGATGGCGCGGTGTGAAAATGCCTGCGCATCTGGGAGTGCGGCAATTCACGCCGGACGCAATTTCATCCGAAGCGGCGATGGCCGAACAGTGCTGGTTATTGGTGCCGAGAAAATGACTGGCGGTACCACAGCGAGTGTTGGCGACGCTTTGCTTGGCGCGAGTTATCGCAGGGAAGAAAACGAGATAAAGGCTGGCTTTGCAGGCGTATTTGCTCGGATCGCCGAGGCTTATTTCCAGCGCTACGGTGACCAGTCTGATGCATTGGCGCAGATTGCGGCCAAGAACCATCGCAACGGTGTCGATAATGTCTATGCCCAGATGCGTAAGGATCTGGGCTATGATTTCTGTCGAACAGTCAGCGACAACAACCCGCTCGTCGTGGGTCCGCTGCGTCGAACGGATTGTTCGCCCATTTCTGACGGGGCAGCGGCGCTCGTCCTGACAAGCGATGATAATGCAGGCAGTTTTACGCGCGCTGTGCGGTTCCGCTCAGCGGTGCATGTCAGTGATTTCATGCCGCTTTCCAAACGAGAAATTCACCGTCTGGAAGGGGCAGAGCAAGCCTGGGCTCGCGCGTTTGAAAATGCTGGTGTCAGTATTGATGACCTTTCCTTCGTCGAAGTGCATGACTGTTTCACCATTGCCGAGTTGTTAGCCTACGAGGCTATGGGACTTGCCGCGCCGGGAGAGGGGGCACGCGCCGCATTAGAAGGCTGGACAACGGCGGACGGGCGTCTACCGGTCAACCGTTCGGGGGGGCTGAAGGCCAAGGGCCATCCTGTGGGCGCAACTGGCGTTTCCATGCATATCATGTCGGCCATGCAGCTTGTGGGTGAAGCCGGAGCCTTGCAGTTGCCGCGTGTCGATCTTGCAGGCGTCTTCAATATGGGCGGGAGTGGCGTCGCCAACTACGTGTCTATTTTGGAGGCAGTAAACCCTTGAACTCCATGGCATTTTCGAGGCAGTTTATCAGTCTGGAAGATTTACCGCAGGACAGGCGTATCCTTGGCGAGGCTTCCTTAATGGTACACTCTCAACGTTATGGATTTCTCCCCAACTTTCAGCACAAATGCACCCAGAGAATAATGCGCTTCAGATCGCAGCAAATATGATTCTGTCAAACTCTTGAAAATAGACTGGTTTTCAGACTGGCAATCACATTCCGTTTGTGCACAACGGTTAGACTGCTATGGCGGCGCGGTTTGACGATGTTTTGCTCCATTCTTCGATCTAGGGCAGCTTCTTAAGAAGAAGCTCTGGCCTACTTGATGCCTTGATGCCTTGATGCCTTGAAGGCTATATGGCTCGACCTCCCAAGAGTAGTTCAATGCTACTCTTCAACCCATCGGCGCTCGGATGCAGTGAGGTGTGCATGCATGGCGACTTGCGCTGCAAAAGGGTCTTTCGCCCGTAACGCAACTAAGATGGCGTGATGTTCTTCAACCGCTGATCGCCACGTATTCGGACTCTCCGTACGCCGTTGCATCCGTTCGGAGATCGGGCTGTGTCTTTCATCGAAAAGCGTGATCACCATATTGGTCAGAACGCTGTTTCCCACCACTGATGCGAGGCCAATATGAAATTGTCTATCGTGTTCGACAGGCTTTCGATTGGCTTCGATTTCTCGCGTCATTGCTTCAAGAACGCTTTCCAGTTCTGTTAGGGCTTGCTCGCTGATTTGTGCCGCACATTGTGCGATCAACCCACATTCGATCAAAACTCGGGCCTGCATTAATTCAACAGGGCTTTCTCCCAATGACTGATCATTCACATCTGTTTCGGCGGGTGTCCGCACATAGATGCCGGATCCAGATCGAATTTCAATGACGCCTTCAATTTCGAGCGCAATTAGCGCTTCGCGAAGCGATGGACGGGAAATACCCAGTTGCTGCGCAAGATCACGCTCGGCCGGCAGCCTCGATCCGGCTACCACTGAACTTGCATCGATGAATTCGCGGATTTGATCCGCTATCTGCTGGTAGACACGTCTGGTTTCAATCATCTGGTAAGACCAAAGTTGCTGAGAGTGATCATTTTCGATGCCTTTTCTTCCATTCTAACCCAGTTATTAATAAATTTCGAGAAAGCGGCTTGACCAAATTTCTATTTTACCCCATCAAGTGGCAACTTTTGTCAGAGCTTTAGGAGGAGGAGCGCGATGAGAGGTCTTTCTGCCAAGAAGTCATCTGAGACAGCTCCTGCGCTGTTGAAGCTCGACAACGTATCGAAAGAATTTCCAGGAGTGAAAGCTCTTTCGGGCGTTAGTTTCGATCTGCGTGCCGGTGAGGTTCATGCTGTCTGCGGAGAAAATGGCGCCGGCAAATCGACGCTGATGAAAATTATCAGCGGTGTATATCAGCCAAATTCTGGTTCGATCACCTATAAGGGCGCGCCCGTTCGGTTCGCTTCGACGCTGGAGTCGGAAGCGGCTGGCATCGCCATCATCCACCAGGAACTTAACCTTGTGCCGCATTTGAGCGTTGCAGAGAACATCTATCTCGCGCGGGAACCTCGGCGTGGCTTTCTGGTCGATCGAAAGAAGTTGATCGCAGATGCCAAGCGTTGCTTGGACAGGCTCGGAGTTAGCATCAATACAAATGTGCAGGTGCGAACGCTTTCGGTCGCCCAATGTCAGATGGTGGAAATCGCGAAGGCACTTTCCCTGAACGCAAATGTGCTGATTATGGACGAGCCGACTTCGTCTTTGACAGAACAGGAGGCGCAGCTTCTCTTCAAGGTGATCCGTGACCTGAAAAGCCAGGGCACCGGCATTATTTATATCTCGCACCGGCTGGATGAGATGCAGGAAATTGTTGATCGCGTTACGGTTTTGCGCGATGGACGATATGTCTCGACCGATGATTTTGCTGACCTCACTGTCGATGAGATCGTTGCGCGAATGGTTGGGCGCTCATTGGAAGACAAGTTTCCCGAGCCGACCCGTCAGCCTGCTGACGATGTCATTTTTTCGGTGAGAGGACTGACAAGACGCGATGTTTTCGAAAACATAAGCTTTGATATTCGTCGTGGTGAAATTCTCGGCTTTGCCGGCCTGATGGGCGCGGGACGAACGGAAGTAGCGCGGGCAATTTTCGGTGCTGATCCGCTTGATGCGGGCACGATTATGCTCGACGGCAGAGAATTGAAGGTATCAAATCCACGTAGCGGGATCGATGCAGGCATCGCTTACCTGTCTGAAGATCGCAAGGCTCAAGGTCTGGCCATCGCGATGCCCGTCGATGCCAATCTGGTAATGGCGCGCATGCAGGCGGTCAGTAACAGTCTCGGCGTTATCGACCGAAAGCAGCAACGGGACGCGAGCCAGCATTATGTTGATCTCCTGAACATCAAGACGCCGAGTCTCGATCAGCCGGTTCGCCTTCTGTCTGGTGGCAATCAGCAGAAGATTATCATTGGCAAATGGCTGTTTCGTGAGCCGCGGGTCATGTTTTTCGACGAGCCGACTCGTGGCATCGACGTTGGAGCGAAATTCGCAATCTATCAGATCATGGACGAGCTTGCGGCGCGTGGTATCGCGGTCGTTTTGATCAGTTCTGAATTGCCGGAAGTACTTGGGATGTCTGATCGCATCGCCGTCTTTCATGGCGGGGGCATCGCTGCGACGCTCACGACGCGAGACACCAATCAGGAAGAGATCATGCATTACGCGTCCGGCAGTGGTCGGCGCGGCGAATAAGGATAATCAGCATGGTGGACGTAATCAGCGACAAACCGGAAGAGCAGCCACAAGTCCCGGCAGGGAAAGGACGGCGTCTCAGCGAACGGCAAAAGGATATTATTCAGAAGTTTGCTGCACTCGGCAGTCTTGTCGTGCTGGCTGCGATCTTCTCCGCAACGAGCAGCGCTTTCTTTACTGTCGGCAATGGGATGACAATTGCGCTTCAGGTTACTTCGATTGCATTACTTGGCATCGGTGCGACCTATGTGATCATCACCGGTGGTATCGATCTGTCTGTTGGTTCGGTACTTGCGCTTGCCGGCGTTGTCGCCGCGCTGGCTGTCAAGGAATTACAGCTGCCCATTTGGATATCAATGCTGCTCGGCATTCTGACAGGATCGCTTTGTGGACTTATCAACGGGCTCGTTGTCACAAAGTTGAAGTTACCTCCCTTTATCGCCACGCTCGGCATGATGCTGATTGCCCGCGGTGTTGCGTTGCAGATAACCGGCGCCCGCGCAGTGTCGGGATTGGGAGAAAGCTTCGGTGTTTTGGGTAATGGTTCGCTCTTTCGGTTCGAGTCTATCGATGAACAGGGATTTCCGGTCGTTACCTTTCCGGGCATCCCCTATCCCGTTGTCCTGATGATTTTAATTGCGGCTATTGCTGCATACGTTCTCAATCGGACCGTGTTCGGTCGACATATCTATGCCATTGGCTCCAACGCTGTTGCCGCGCGTCTGTCGGGCGTCAACGTCTCGCGGATAACCATCTATACCTATCTGATTTCAGGCACGCTCGCAGGATTGACCGGCTGTGTGTTGATGTCGCGACTGGTTACGGCACAGCCGAATGAGGGCGTCATGTATGAACTTGATGCCATCGCCAGTGCGGTTATCGGCGGGACATCATTAATCGGCGGGGTAGGTACGATCTCCGGAACCTTCATTGGTGCGTTCGTCATCGGCATTTTGCGCAACGGTTTGAACATGAATGGCGTGTCCGCCTTCACTCAGCAAATCATCATCGGCCTTGTCATTCTGGTCACCGTTTGGATCGACCAACTGCGCAATCGTCGCTGAAGAGGAGGACGGGAAGGGTAGGGCCTTCCCCCGTTTCGAGCTCCGGTCGGGTTCGGTTAGTTGGAGGAAAAAATGGGTAAATTCAAAACTGCGCTTCTCGCTTCGGTTATGGTCTTTGGCGGATTGTCCACTGCTTCGGCTGGTGAAATTGCTGTTATCGTTAAGACGGTCAATTCGACCTTCTGGCAGAACGTTCAGAAGGGTGCTGATGCTGCCATTGCCACCGCAAAGGGTGAGCACACGATGACTTTCCAGGGACCTGCATCGGAGTCGGCTATCGCCGATCAGGTCAATATGGTCGAAAATGCAGTCAACCGTAAAGTCGACGCCATACTCCTTGCACCTTCCGATCCTGATGCGCTCGTGCCAGCTGTGAAAAAGGCTTGGGAAGCGCGCATCCCGGTTGTCATCATCGACAGCCAACTCGCCGACGGTGCCCAGAAATATTATCAGTCCTTCCTGTCGACGGACAATAAAAAGGCTGGCGAGCTCGCCGCTAAAGCTCTGATCGACAAGGTCGGAACCACCGGCAAAATTGCGGTTATGTCTTATGTTGCTGGAGCTGGGTCCGAAATCGGTCGCGTGGGTGGCTTTACCGACTACATAAAGGCTAATTCGAAACTGGAAATCGTCGGTCCTTATTATTCACAGTCGCAGATGGCCACTGCGCTTAACCAGACTACCGATGTTCTTGCTGCCAACAGTGACCTGAAGGGCATTTTTGGAGCGAATGAGCCGACCGCAATCGGCATGGGCCGGGCGATCAAGCAGGCAGGCAAGGCGGGCAAGGTTACTGCAATCGGTTTCGACGGAAACCAGGATTTGCAGGAATTCGTCAAGGACGGCACACTCGCTGCAACTGTTGTTCAGGGCTCATACCAGATGGGCGATATTGGCGTTGCGACGCTGCTGAAGCTGCTCAAGAAGGAAAAGGTCGAAAAGACAATCGATACTGGCGTCGTTGTTGTCACAAAGGACAATGTCGACAAGCCGGAAGCGAAGAACGTTCTTTACTAAGTTAAGGCTGGCGCGCGGAACATATCCGCGCGCTCTTTTCGGTTAGATTGGGAATCGGCTCATCATGAAGGTTTCAGACAAACGCAAGTTGCGCAATCGTGACGTCTCGTTCACGCTAATGGGTCTCGGCTGTGCCCAGATGGGTAATCTCTATCGAGTGACGAGTTATCAGGAATCTCTGAGTGCTTTTGATGCGGCTTGGGATGCTGGTATCCGTTATTTCGATACAGCTCCATTTTATGGCTATACGCGTTCAGAGCGTCGCCTCGGCACCATGGTCACGGAGCACAAGCGCGACGAGTATGTGCTCAGCACGAAAGTTGGACGTATCATGGTGCCGGACGAAACGGTCGGGCCAGAAGAAGACGCTTATGTGGAGCCGCTGCCATTCCGACCGACTTATGATTACAGTTACAATGCGATCATGCGTTCCTTGGAAGCAAGCCGCCAGCGCATTGGTGTGTTTGCTCCTGACGTTCTGTATATTCATGACATTGGTCGCGCCACCCACGGCGATCGTCATCAACACTATTGGGACCAGCTGACCAAGGGTGGCGGGTTCAAGGCGCTTGGAGAACTGCGGTCTGCAGGTTTGGTAAAGGCCGTCGGTTTAGGGGTCAACGAATGGCAGGTCGTATCCGACGCGATGCAGGAATTTGACATCGACGTCTCCATGCTTGCTGGCCGCTATACCTTGCTTGAGCAGGAAAGCCTTGATCTTCTCGACCGTTGCCACCGCGCAGGCGTTGGTATCGTCGTGGCGGGCGCGTTCAATTCCGGTCTTCTGGCAGGCAATCGAAAGTTCAACTATGCTGAAGCGCCGGGGGATCTCCTTGGCCGTGTCGATGAGATCCAAGCGGCATGCGAATCCGAAGGGATTGCCATGCAAGCGGCTGCGCTGGCCTTTCCTACGCTGCATCCGGCTGTGGTCACGGTCGTTTCGGGTGCTCGCAATGGCGAGCAGATGAAGGCTAATGTCGATTGGTTCGAGCAGGAAATTCCAGCTTCCTTCTGGGGACGCCTGAAGGATAGGGGCGTGATTTCGGCCGACGCGCCAACCGCTTGATTTGGTGTAACAATATTGAAGGCAATGCTGGCCCAGGAGAGCTGAATACAACTCTCCTGGGCTTTAATTTTCACATAGGTTTTGTCCGAATTTCTGGGTCGTTATCTAAGAATAGCTCGAACCCGTTTGATGACTTCATCACGCTCTTGAAGCAAGGCGGTGAAAACTAGGCGGCGTGCCAATTATTCTCTTATAAGCACGGCTGAACGACGCTTCGGAATCATAACCAAGTTTGTTGGCGATGGAGGCAACGCGCTGGCCTTCACGTAACCACTGATGGGCCTGCTGCATACGCGTGCGTGCCACATAACGGGCAGGGGTTTCCCCTACGATATCAAGAAATCGCTGGGCAAAACTCGACCGTGACGCGCCCATAATGCTTGCCAGTTCTTCGACCGACCAATGGCGTGCGGGGTCAAGATGAACTGCCGCAAGTACCCGACCCACTTCATGATTGCGCAACGCAGCAAGCCAGCCTGTTGCCTCACCGCATCCATGCTCGACCCAACTGCGTATCATCGTTGCGGTCAGGACATCGGCCAGCCGTGCCATGATCCCACACGCTCCAACGCGGTTCATTTCGGCTTCCCGCGACATGCTTTCAAGCAGAGACGGAATGGAAGGTTCCTTGATTGCAAAGTCGTTTGCTCGGATAAATCCCGGCATCAGTTGAAGCAGGGGATGGAACCTGTCCAAATTGAATTTCATAACGGCAAAGAAAAGCAGATTCCGAGCGTCAGCGTTGGGGCATTCGACATTGACGATGCCGTCTACGCTCTTACTTGGAAAGTCGCTGATGGGTACGGGTGTGATGCCGGGTGTACTGGCAATCACGTGTCCATCTCCGCGCGGGAGCAGGACAGCATCGCCAGGCTTCAACTCATGCCAATCTCCATCCGGCGATTGAATCCAGGCTGAACCCGATGCCAGAAAGTGGAACCGCGCCGGCTCACCGGATGGGAACAGAGTTGCCCATGGAGCACATGGCTGGCAGCGGCCATATTCAACGCCGTCAAGTCTTATGCCGCGCAGAATCTCCGTAAGTGGATCGATCATCGTGGTCTCGGCAGATTTGGACGAATTGTCATGTTATTCGGATTTACTATCATAGAAACAACGAGGCGTCACTCCTATTTTCTGCCTAACTTAGGAAATGGAGTTCGCCATGGACATGAAGATAAACACGCGAAATGAATCCCGGGATGGGATTGAGGAGGCGGTGTGGCCTGCGATAATTTCGCTCTCTCTTGGCGTTTTCGGGCTCGTAACCGCTGAGTTTTTGCCGGTCAGTCTGCTCACGCCGATTTCGGCCGACCTTGGTGTGAGTGTGGGCGCCGCCGGGCAGTCAATGACAATGACCGCGATCGTCGCCGCATTCGCTGGACCGGGCATCGTTATTGGAACGAAGCGCTTCGACCGCCGCTACGTTCTTTTGAGTCTCACTTTCGCACTCATCCTGTCCAGTCTCTTGTCGGCTTTCGCAAACAGTTTGACTGCCCTTTACGCGGCCAGAATTCTTCTGGGCGTAGGGTTGGGCGGTTTTTGGGCAATGTCCGTTGCATTGGCGATGAGGCTTGCGCCCAGTAAGATTCTACCGAGAGCCATGGCTGTCATCATGACGGGAGTGTCGGTGGCTACGGTATGCGCGGCGCCTTTGGGGGCCTGGATCGGGGCGACGTTCGGATGGCGCTATGCCTTTTTTGTTGCAGCGGCTATTGGAGCAGTAACCTTCATCGTACAGCTTTTGACAGTGCCATCGCTGCCTTCTTCTGGCGATGCCAGCATTCGTACACTCGTGGCGGTGTTACGCCGTCCTGTTATTAGGATCGGCCTGACCACTCTTCTTTTTGTCGTTGCCGCTCATTTTGCCAGCTTTACATATATCCGGCCATTTCTGGAGAATGTCCCGCAGTTCGGTATCGACTCGATTTCGGGAATATTGCTCGCATTTGGCATCGGTGGTTTCTTTGGGAACTTGCTGGGCGGATTTATGTCTGAACGGAGCACCCGAATGTCTTTGGCGATCGCGGCGGCTGGCTTGTCATTGGCAACGATTGTGCTTTTCGTTTTCGGCTCTGTGCCCGTTGTGGCCATCGTGGCAACAGTGATCTGGGGGGTAGCGTTTGGAGCGGTGCCGGTAAGCGCACAAAGTTTCACGACACGCGCTGCGGGAGACGAAGCGGAGAGCGCAGGTGCATTGATGCTGACGACATTTCAAATAGCAATATCGAGCGGTGCGGTGCTCGGTGGGGTGCTCGTCGATTTGCAAGGAGCTGCCGGAAGTCTGCTGTTCTCTGCTGTGGCAGCGATCGCTGGAGCAACTCTGATAGCCACAAGTGCCACCGCGAGGATACAGATGGCTCAATGACTATCGGAACAAACAGGGTGGCCCGTATTTTCGCAGCCACCCTGTCAGTCTTGACCGGCAATTTATTGCTAGGATTGGTAGTCGGCGATAATCGTCTTCCAATTCTCTCTATCTCGTCACACCGTTAGAATACTCTATCCGAGAGCGGAGTTGATGGCCGCTGCGATTGCAGAATCGCTTATGGGCTTGCGCACGATGGTTATGTCGCGAAGCTTTTCGGGGATGAGTACCCTGTCGCTATAGCCTGTCGTAAAAAGAAAAGGGATTTTCAGCTTTAGAAGCAATTCGGCGATATTCTCCGAAGTACGGTCTCCCAGATTAAAATCGAGAATTGCAAGATTGGGTTTGGATCGTTCAATCATCTCAAATGCCTCTGGTGCACTCGAGGCAAGATGAATATGTTCTGCACCCAATTTTCGTAAGGTGTTTTCCATATCAAGGGCGATCAGGCTCTGATCTTCGACAACCAGAATCTTCATTCCATTCATGTGGGTTTTCTCGACAATGTCTTTTGGAATATCTGGCGTTCTCAATTCATCGCTGAATTGCGACACATATGGAGATGGAACAGAAAACTGCGCTTGAAGCCCATCGCGATGGTATTCGATCCTGGCTTTTCCCCGGAGGTCGTATTCGAAAGAATTTCTTATCAGCTTACTACCGAACCCTGTTCGTGACGGCCACGTAACGGATGGCCCATTGGCTTCGTTCCAGAATATTTCGCAATCACCGGATGCCGCCAGTTTCCAACTGATTTTCAGGCGTCCTTTCAGAACCGAAAGAGCGCCATATTTCGCAGCATTGGTCATCATCTCGTGAAAGACCATGGCGATAACGCCAAATGCTCTTTGATCGAGATGAACCGGTGGCCCTTCCAGAGTTATGCGACCGGGTGTGTCACTATAGAGATTGACTTCGGTTTTGAGCAACTCTGCTAGCGAACCGCCGTTTTCGCCGTCCAAAGACTGGTCGTGTGCTGATGCGAGCGCGCGTAATCGCCCTTCAAGCGTTTGAGCGTAGTCAGCAACATTTGCAGCGTTGGCTCCTGTCTGAAGCGCAATCGACTTGACCAGAGAAAGAATGTTCTTAACGCGATGATTGAGTTCGGCGTTCAACACCCGACGTCGCTGTTCGGTTTTCGCTCTTTCCTGTTCAGACAGCTCATTTTGCCGAAGGATGACGTCGCGTAAGTAAGTGCCAATCGACTGCGCTACTGAGAGATCTGTAGTGGTCCAGGGCGTTGAACGCCCGCGAACTTCTTCCCGCCAGGTATCGAAGCTGCCTCTGGGCGTTAATCGGGAACCGAAAGGTGTTTCGACGGTGGTTTTCACCGGTTCGCCCGCCCATTCGATGGCGTGGGCCTCCTCATTGCGGAACAGAACAAGATAATCACTGAACGCCATGGAAAGTGGAATTGCGAGCATGCCTGCAACGCTTCCGGTATAGTCGGCCAAGTGGGTTCTGATTTCCTGGCTTGCCCAAAGCTCGCGTGGAGATTCATCGCCTGCGACTTTGAGCAGTTGGCGCGTTTGATGTTCGTTGAGCGTATCGCCACTTTGAAGCCACTGCCCATTCATCCACAATGCAGCTCCGTTGCCTGCAACCAGTTCGGAAAACCGGCTGAGTTGTTCTCCCAGACTGTCGCGAATTTCATCACTGATACTCAGCTGCGATACAATAGTGTCGAGCTTGGTTCGTGCGTCTGCTGTGATCTGCAGTGTTTTTCGTCTGTCACAATCGGCTATATGTAGCGAAAAATACTGCCCGAACAGTTCAGCTCCTATACGCAGGGGAAGAGGGGTGACTTTCGGGCTGTCGTGATGACAGGAAATCAGGCCCCATAGTTCACCATCAACAACAATCGAAATCGACAAAGAAGCGGAGACACCCATATTCTGAAGGTATTGGCAATGGATCGGGGAAACACTGCGCAACTGTGCAAAGGACATGTCGACAGCAGGTTCATCTGCTGCAAGTGAGGGACAAAGTATAACGGGCTGATAGGATGTGTCCGAAATCATCCTGATTGTATTGACAAGATAGAGACGTCGAGCCTGGAGGGGTATATCCGATGCAGGAAAATGCTGTCCCATGAAGCTGCCAAGCGTGGGTGATTTTGCCTCTGCGATGACGCGACCTGCTCCGTTATGGAGAAATTGATAAATCATCACGCGGTCGTAACCCAGCATGGCCCTGACGAGGCGCGCGCCCGTTGCAGCGACCTTCTCTACTGTTTCCTCGCGACCAATGCGATGGATGACGCTACGCGTGAGATCAAGTGCCTGACGAGCACTTTGCCCTCGATCCGCGCAGGGCTCTATTTCGACGAAAGTCTTTCCCAGATGCGTGTGGATCACAGCGTCAAAAAGCGTGGATTTGCCTGGAAAGCGAAGCCCAAGTACCACAGACGATAAGCCCGGCTCTCTCGCTTTGGCGGCGGCGTTACGGAAATCATGCGCATTTTTCTCGCCAACAATCAAAGAAATGGCGGTGCCAGGGATCAAATCCCCTCTATAGCCCGTTATGCATGGAATATTGGCAGAAGCAAAAAGGAGATTTTGGCCAGACTGATCCATAACGAGCATTGCGCCGTGCGGTTGGATCGAACCTGGAATGTGGATTGGTTCGCGATCACAATTGGTGAGATTGACAGGTTCGGACACATCCATTGCGGCAGAACTTTCCCGGACTTAACCGTTCGTGAGCGCACCTTTTGCAGGATTGCTAAACTATCTGAGAGCTGAAAACGGCAAGACGTTGAGACCGCTGACAAACGAAAATATCCGTTGAGATTGTATTATCAACGATGGAGCACACAAACAAACCCGTCTTTTCAATGGGTTACGTTAATTACGTCTAAAAGTAACATAGACCGAAAGGATCGTCCGTCCACTATTGGACACAACGGCCGCGAAAAGAGGAACTCGACTGTATGAATTTAACATCGACCCACGAGATGTCGGGCAATTTGCTTCTGATGATGCTCAATGAGGAAGACCGACAAAAGCTGCTGCCCCATACGGTCTTCTACGAACTTGAGGCGGAGGCTGTTTTGCAGAAGGCCGGAGACGATGTTGTTCACACCTGGTTTCCGTGCGGATCCGCGTTGGCGAGTTTTCAGCGCTGGGTCGATGAAGACAACAGCGCTGTCGAGATTGCGTTGATCGGAAGGGAAGGGGCTGTAGGAGGTATTGTGTCGAACGGGAGTTTACCCGCCTATGCCACCGCCATCGTTCGCAACTCGGGAAGTTTTGTCAGGATAAAAACGGCTGCGCTCGAACAGTTGAAGCTGGATTCCATTTCGCTTCGGCACTGGTTTGCGCGCTATTCTGATTGCCTGATGGCTCAGGTATTTCAAACGGCCGCGTGTAACGCGACCCATACGATAACACAGCGAACGGCCAAATGGCTGCTATCAGCGGCAGAACGAACCGGCACAGATCAGTTTGAGATGACGCATGATCAGTTGTCGGAAATGCTTGGAGTCGGCAGGACATTTGTAACGCGCATTATCGGTCAATTGCGCAATGAGGGCATCATTGTCACCAGGCGCGGGTTATTTATCATAAAAGACAAGAGCGCTTTGAAGCGCAAGTCGTGCAAGTGCACACAGGAAATAGAAGAGCATTACGATGCCGTAATGCACGGAATCTATTCATAACGATATTATGTGGTCTTGGCCCGTGTAACGAACGATGGAAAGTTTTGCTAATGAATCAACGCACCGTCCTGCAACGTCGTTGGGATTTGAAGGCGGCTACCGCACCCTACCACGAACGGATTGACAGGCTTGGTTCGTTATATGGCATGTTCAATTCGTTGGACGCCTACCGGAAATATCTAAAAGCCACCTGGCACAGCAGATTGGCTCTGGAAACATTGCTGGATGTCAGTGACCTGAGACGAGTATTCTCAGATTGGGACAATCATAAAATTCAATCTGAACTTCAAATGGATTATGCGGACCTGTCGGACGGGGAAGAACTGAAGAAGCCGGAATTGCAGTTCGACGCAGGGGCGCCTGTCGATCTGCCTTCAGCGATTGGTACGCTATACGTGCTTGAAGGTTCCGCTTTGGGGGCAACAGTGCTCATCCAGAAGGCGCGATTGCTTGGTCTCGGCGCCGGGTACGGTGCGCGACACCTAGCAAAGCAGGTCGGAAACCTGGCCGGTTGGAAGAAGACTGTTTCTTTGCTTGAAACCATGTCGCTCGACAAAAAAGATGAAGAACGGTGCATCGAAGCCGCGATTGACAGCTTTCGCACGTTTGAGATCAATTACGAGAAAGCGTTTGGTGAGCCATAAGATCGCGAGCAAAAAAAGAGCTTGCTGAGCTGTTAAGAATTCACTCAGCTGATGCATGATTTATTGCTAAAAGGTAAGAGTTCGAGAGTGCTGCTTGTGATGACGCCCTACATTTGAAATCTGGTGTGATCCAGATTAAATCTGTTTGCGTATAATGCTGATGAACACAAAAGTTTCGTTCCTCTCGCAACAGTGGCACATGGAAGCTCAGCATAATTTACAGGTTCTGGCTTCGCTACATCTGAGCGGATGGGGTTTAATACGGATGAATGGACAGACCGCACCTGAAGATCAGCCCTCAATGGAGGAATTGATGCTGGCGGTCCGTTCCCGACGCGACGTGGACGCTTTCGAGGTGATTTTCAAGCATTTCGCACCCCGGGTGAAGGCTTATATGGCCAAACTGTCTGCTGATACGCAAACAGCGGAAGAGTTAATGCAAGAGACCATGATTGCAGTCTGGAACAAGGCAGATCAGTTCGATGTTGCCAAAGGAGCCTTGTCCACCTGGATTTTCACCATCGCACGAAACCAGCGCATCGATGCAGTGCGACGCGCCCGGCGCCCGGAGTTCGACCCAACCGATCCGGCCTTTGTGCCCGATGAGGAACAGCCCGCTGACCTGAGGATTGCCGAGCGGCAATCCGCCAGCCAGTTGCGCGCGGCAATGGCTGACTTGCCGAAGGAGCAATCCACCTTGCTTGAACTCGCTTATTTCGAGGAAAGCACGCATAGCGCCATCGCAAAGAAGCTGAACCTCCCGCTTGGCACGGTTAAATCCCGCCTGCGGCTGGCATTCAACAAATTGCGCGCAGCGCTCGATAATTCGGGAGCGCACTGATGGATATCAAGCATCATCTGAGCGACGAACTCCTTTCAAGCTATGCTGCAGGCACGTTGGCCGAGGGTTGGAGCATTGCAGTCGCCACTCATCTTGCGCTCTGTCCGGCCTGCCGTTCAAGGCTCAAGCAGTTTGAACAGATTGGCGGGCAGCTTCTTGACGCGGTTGAGCCGCAGAAACTCGAAGCATCCACATGGGATAGTTTCAAAGACAGGTTGCAGAAAACACCGCAATCAATGGAACAATCGGCACCGCGGTTCGAGATAAAGCAGCCTGCCGTGATACCGGAACCGCTGCGATCCTATGTCGGTGGCGATTTGCCGGACCTGCAATGGAAATCGCTTGGCCGGGGTGCTTATCAGGTGCCAATCGAGACCGGCGACAGCGAAACGCAGGTTCGACTTTTGCGAATTCCCGCGGGGAAGCCGGTGCCAGAACATGGGCATGGCGGTCGCGAACTGACATTGGTGTTGAGCGGCAGTTTCAATGATGGAACCGGGCTTTTTGCGCGCGGTGACATTGAGGAAGCGGATGCTGATCTCGTGCATCAGCCGATTGCCTCACCGGATGGCGATTGCATTTGTCTTGCGGTGACTGACGCGCCGCTCAAGTTCCAGAGCTGGCTTATGCGGCTCGTGCAGCCATTGATCGGCATCTAAAGAAAAGGCGGCATATTTGCCGCCTTTTTCATGAGTTCAACACGACAATTGCCGCATTCAACGCTGTCGCCAGCGATAGCCATATGAGGTATGGCACGAATAGCAGCGCCGAGATGCGATCTGGTTGCCAAGCGCGCATGATAAACAAAAGCACGCAAAGCCAGACGCCGATGATTACGACAAGCCCCAGCACGGTCATGTGAGCGCCGAAGAAAATCGGCGTCCAGATGAAGTTCAACACCATCTGGCCAAACCACGGTCCGCGCCGCTTCCACCCGCTATCACTTATCCATGTGCGCCAGCCTGCAATGGCAATGAAGATATAAAGTATCGTCCAGATGGGGCCAAAGGCTGCGTTAGGCGGGGTAAACCAAGGCTTTTGAAGCGCTGCATACCATTCGCCCGGCGGAAAACCGATACCGATTGCCATTCCTACAACAATGATGACGAAGACGAAGACGGCCAGGAGACCCCATTTTTGCATGTGCTTACTCCAACCTAGCCGCTGATCCGCGACGTAACCCAATAGCCAATATAGGCTGACGCGGCAGACAGGACAGTGCCCCAGACCACGTCTGCGATTGTCAGGGTCCATGACCAGTTTTTCAAAGTGGCCTGATTGGTAAGATCATAAGTCGCATAAGCGACGAATCCGAGAAGCGCCCCGTGAACGAGCGTGACTGTACCACTACCGGCCAGAAGTCCGGGCTTGACCGCAAAGAAAACCAGTCCAAACACGAAAATCACATAGAAAACGACAGCTGGTGCGAGACGAAAACCCGGCGCAAGCATGTCGCCCATGACAGGGCGGTAAAACACGTTCGCCATGTTGGATAGCCACACGGAGTCGATTGCCAGAAATGCAACCGCTGTCACCACATAGGCTATGAGATTATCTTTCATCGATAGCTCGCTCTCTTACTTGATGCGGGTCCAGCCCACATTGCGACACAGGAGGCCAGCCAGAACGCAGCCATTGGTCGTCATAGTGTCGCCGTCGACTTTCACGCTGATCTTGTAGGTCAGGTTGCGTTGCGGATCGAAAGCCGTACCTGAATATTGCCCGTCTGCAGTTTCGTTGATGCTCATCACCAGCCGGTCGCCGGTTTTCTCCTTTGGTGTTCCGGGCTTGATCCAGGTATTGGTCGCGCAGATATCCTTGCCGCATCCGGCAACTCTCACCCGCGCATTGCCATCTCCGCGCGCCCAGTTACCGTTGATCTCAGCCGCCTGCGCCGAGAAGGGAAACAACACCGTCATCATGCCGACCGTCAGTATCCATTTCATCGACGCTTCCTCCGTTAGTGGGTGTGGAGCCTAAGCATGTTCAATCGTGTAGAGCCCAACATTGATCGCACCTTCCTCGAACCCACCTTCGCAATAGCAAAGGTAGTATTCCCAAAGCCGCCGGAATTTATCGTCAAAGCCAAGCTTCTCGATTTCGGGCCAGTTGGCGATAAAGCGCTGACGCCATTCGGCAAGCGTAAGAGCATAGGAATGGCCGAAATGCTCGGTCTCCTTTAAAACCAGACCGGCCTTCGCAAGGTCGCGCTCAAGCACTTTATCTGACGGCAGAAAGCCGCCCGGAAAGATGAATTTCTGGATGAAATCGGCTTTGCGGCGATAATTTTCGTAGCGCGTTTCTTCTATTGAAATGACCTGCAGGACCGCTCTGCCGCCGGGCTTGAGACAGCGCTTCAGGGTTGCGAAATAATCCGGCCAATAGGCTTCGCCGACAGCCTCAAACATTTCAATTGATACAATGCGGTCGAACTGGCCCTGAACATCGCGGTAATCCTGCAAGCGAAGGTCAACGGCATCGCTCAGTCCCACGTTTTCAACGACGGCTTTTGCCCAGGTGAGCTGCGATGGCGACAGGGTTATTCCTGTCACATGGGCATTGCGATAGTTTGCGAGATAGCCCGCCAGGGCGCCCCAACCGCAACCGATTTCAAGAATTTTCTCGCCGCCCTCAAGCGCCAGTTTTTCAGCAATATACTGCAACTTCTGCTCCTGCGCACTTTCGAGGCTATGCGTCGTTTCGTTCCAGATCGCAGATGAATAAAGCATCGAAGGGTCGAGCCATCGGGCATAGAAATCATTGCCGAGATCGTAGTGGGCTTCGATGTTGCGCCGGCTGCCGCGGCGCGTGTTTGCATTGAGCAGGTGGCTGATACGGTTCAGCGCCCGCATCCAGCCAGATCCGCGTAATGTGGATGTCAGCGTATCGCTATTGCGCGCCGCAAAGCGGATGACCGATGTGAGATGGGGCGATGTCCATTCGCCTTCGATATAGGCCTGCGCAAAGCCAATATCCCCGCCCGTCAGCAGGCGACGCAGGCTGTTCCATTTAACGATTGCAATTTTGGCTTCCGGTCCGGGCAATCGACCATTAACGGCAATGACCTCACCACCGGGCAGCGAAAGTACCAATCGCCCATGCTGGACCTGCTTCAGCAGCCGTTTCAAAACGATAGCCGAAGGGCTGAAAGCTGGTCGCTCAGTCCGGCTTGACGCCGATAGTGGATGATATTCGTCGAGCTGGCTCATGCGGCCTTGTTCCTCTGCTGGACGGTCTCGTTACGAACAGATGTGATGGAAATCTCGGGCGCTGCGGGTCGTTTGCGTAAACCGATGCCCTTCAACCATATTTTCAGCGCCTCCCAGTGAATGCCGCCAATCACTTTCAAGGTGAGAAACGGAATCGAAAAAAAGGCACGCAGCAAGGCGGCGTCGCTCAGCTCAACCCGCCGCGCCAGATGGCGGGCCGTCAAAAGCAGGCCTTCATCATCAAAACTGTTGATGCGGATGGAAAGCCTGTCTGTGGGTGGTGTGACTTCAAACTCGTATCGCAGCTTCATATCCATGAAGGGCGATACGTAAAAAGCCTTGTCGCAGCTTTGTACGATGCGTCCGTTATCGCAGTTCTGGACGGGGATCATATAGCCGTGGCGCTGGCGAAAAGTGTTGTCAACTTCCCAGAGGATCGCCACAAGTTCGCCACCACAATTATAGCAGAAGAAAACACTGAGCGGGTTGAAAGCCCAGCCCACAATACGCGGCATTGTGAGCAGGCGGATCGCACCGCCATCAGGTACTATTCCGGCTGCCTCCATGGCGCGTTCTACCTGCTCGCGCAGCGGCAGAGCCGATCCATCGCCTCTGTCTTTCCTGTAGAAAGAAAACAGGTTGAAACGGTCGAGAGAAAACAGTTTCAACTTGCGATCAAGGGCTTCCAGCTCGTCCAGATCAAGCAGGAGCGAGTAGATTTTATAGGCCAGTTTGTGAACCTTCGGTCGCAAACGCGCATGGGTCACATGACCGGGAAACAGTGCCGAGTGAAAGCCTTTGCTCATGCCAGCGCTCTTTCCCGGATATGAAAAGTCTGGCGAACGATACGCCCACTTTCCTGCTCGACCTGCCATGGGCGGCGCAGACCGCCCAGATCTTCTGCCACGGCAAGACCGGCCTGAAGCCCGTCCTCATGAAAGCCAGAGCCGAAATGCGCGCCGCAAAACCATGTTCGGCGGCGCCCCTGCAATGACCAGATTTCCTTCTGCGCACGATCTGTCGCCATGTCGAAAATCGGATGTTCATAAATCTCGCGACGGATCACCAGTTCCTCGCGCGGTGCACGACAAGGGTTGAGCGTAACAAAGGTCTCAGGCGCGTTGCCCAACGGTTGCAGGCGGTTCATCCAGTAAGTGATGGATGGCTGCGCCGGGCCAGTGGCTGCATTGGTAAGGTAATTCCAGCTCGACCACGCCGCGCGGCGTTTGGGCATCAGCGACGCATCGCCGTGCAACACCGCTTCATTACGTGAATATTGAAATGCGCCGAGAATGCGGCTTTCATCTGCGCTCGGATCGGCCAACATTCGCAGAGCCTGATCCGCATGCGTGGCAATCACAGCATCGTCGAACACATGGGGAATGCCGTTTCCGTCGATCAACTCGACAGAATGCCCGGCACGTCGCACGGATTTGATCGGTGTTGAGAGCCTGATCCGGTCTGCATAGGGCTTGGTGATCCGCCTTACATATTCCCGGCTGCCGCCGGTTACCGTGCGCCAGATTGGCCTGTCACGAAGAGCAAGAAGACCGTGATTGCAGCAGAAGCGGACGAAGCTTGCAGCCGGATATCGCCCCACTTCCATGGCGGGGGTGGACCAGATCGCTGCCGCCATCGGATAAAGATGATCTTCACGAAAAGCCCGGCCATAACCATTGCGTGCAAGATAATCATCAAGCGAAATGCCGCCCATGATGCTCAGGTCTTTGGGTGCATTGCGATAAAATCGCAAGAGATCGCGGATCATCGACCAGAAGCGCGGGCTGACCAGATTGGAGCGCTGGGCAAAGAGGCCGAGGCCGGTACCGCCGGAATATTCGTAAGCGCCATTTCCGACTGAAACGGCAAACGACATGTTCGACGCGGCGGTTGGAACGTCAAGCGCGCGAAACAGGGCAGTCAGATTGGGATAGGTCACTTCATTATAGACAATGAACCCGGTATCGACGGCCACAGGACCGTGACTGCTCTCAAATTCGACAGTGTTGCTATGGCCGCCGATGCGGTCCGATGCTTCGAATAAAGTCACATCGTGGCGTTGCGAAAGCAGCCAGGCAGCAGACAATCCGGAAATCCCGCTCCCGATAATCGCGACGTTGAGACGTTTAGGGCTGCCCGGACTGTTCGTGATATCCATAGTCCCTCTCTTCACCGCGCGTTGAGCTGCGTGTGTGCTGCATTTTCATCGTTTTACGTTTTGAGAAGAAGTTTGGTTCAATCGGCGACCTAATTATTTTAATTTTTTGTGCCGCTTAAGAAACCAACCGGTCAAACAGAACGTATTGTATAAGGAAAAGCGAACTCTCCACTAAAGGTCCCCTATGCAACCCGGTCTGCTTTTAATTGTTGCCATTAGCCTGTCTGCTATCATGGCATTTGCCTGGGCGCTTGAAAGAAAGACCGGCAAAAGCGGCTGGATCGATGCCATCTGGTCGTTTTCGGTGGGGGTGGGCTCAATCATAGCCGTCATGCTTGCAGATGCGACCTGGCAACGACGTTCAGCGATACTGATCCTCATTCTGGCGTGGTCGCTTCGCCTTGGCTTTCACATCGCCAAGCGCAGCATGGGCCATGGTGAAGACCCCCGTTATGCAAGGCTGATAAAAGAATGGGGCGAAAACGCTTCCGTTCGCCTCTTCTGGTTTTTGCAGATACAGGCTCTCGCAGCCTTCATTCTGGTTCTGGTAGTCTATATCGCAGCTGTAAGTCGCTCCGGCTTTCCATATTTCTGGGATATGGTCGGAATTGCAATCGTCGCCATAGCGCTGACGGGGGAAGCGCTATCTGACGCGCAGCTTGCGCAGTTTCGCAAAACCTCGGAAGCCAAAACTGAAATTTGTGAAACCGGCTTTTGGGCCTATTCCAGACATCCAAACTACTTCTTTGAATGGCTGTTCTGGTGTGCGTGGCCGCTGATGGCAATCACCGCATCGTCATGGAGCTGGCTGTCGCTGCTTGCTCCGATCCAGATGTATTGGCTGCTGGTGCATGTCTCCGGCATTCCCCCGCTTGAAGAGCACATGCTGAAATCGCGCGGTGAAAAATTCCGCGCCCTGCAACATCGCGTCAATGCATTTTTTCTCGGGCCGCGAAAAGGCAAGGGAAGATCAAGGAGCCCGACATGAATATGGTGGCCTCTGCGCGTCCGAAAATACGTTCTGCAACACATAAACTAAGGATCATTGAATGACCGCGAAAGCGCTTGTCTGGTTGCGCAACGATCTGCGCCTTGCTGACAATCCTGCCCTTCAAGCCGCGTCCAAGCTGGGGGGCACGGTCACGGCCCTCTTCGTACATGAAACCAATCCACAATTGCGTGCACCCGGCGGTGCTGTCCGTTGGTGGTTGGAGCAGAGCTTGAACTTGCTCGAGAAAAGCCTCAACGAACGAAATGTCGAATTGATTGTTGCCGATGGCGAAGCGCTCAATATCATTGAACAGTTAATCGAGGAAAACGGTTTTGATACCGTTTTCTGGAACCGCCGTTATGCTCCTCAGGAACGAGAAGTCGATGCGCTCATCAAATCCATTTTAAAGGACAAAGGATTGCATGTGGAGTCCTTCGCGGGCAATCTGCTGGCGGAACCGTGGGAGATTAAAACCGGCAACGGCGGTTCTTATCAAGTTTTTACACCATATGCCAAATCGCTTCGCAGGCACGGCGTGAGCAAACCACTACCCTCACAAGACCGGAGGGTTGAGCCATCGACCGTCAAACACAAGCCCAAGCGACAAATCTACAAAGAGGCAATCTGGTCAAGAAAGATGAGCGGTCTTTGGCAGATAGGTGAAGCGGCTGCCATTGACCAGCTATATCATTTCTTTGATGCAACTATTCGCAACTATGCCGGGGATCGCGATCGTCCCGACCTTGAAGGCACATCAAAACTGTCGCCCCATCTTCGCTTTGGCGAAATGAGTCCACGACAAGCATGGCATGCTACGCTTTCGCTCATGGATCAGGATCAAAGCACCCAAGCTGGCGGTGAAAAATTTCTTTCTGAGCTGATCTGGCGCGATTTCCATTATCATCAGCTCTATCATCGTCCTGATATTGCTGAAAACGACATGCGCGACACGTTGGCTGATATCCGTTGGCACAACAATTCAGAGACGTTTGATGTCTGGAAGACGGGTAAAACCGGTATCCCATTGATTGATGCCGGCATGCGCCAGCTTTGGGCGACAGGCTGGATGCACAACCGTGTGAGAATGCTGGTGGCTTCGGTTTTAAGCAAGAACATGCAGATCGACTGGCGTGAGGGCGAGAAATGGTTCTGGGATACGTTGGTGGACGCGGATATCGCCAGCAATCCGGGGAGCTGGCAGTGGGTTGCTGGTTGTGGCATGGATGCCGCGCCTTACTTCCGTGTGTTTAATCCGGTCTTGCAGGGCGACAAGTTCGATACCCACGGCGTCTATGTACGCAAATGGGTGCCCGAGATCGCTGCACTGCCGGACCGCTGGATTCACAAGCCATTTGCGGCGCCAGAGGCAGTTTTGCGAGAAGCCGGGATTGTTTTGGGAGAAACTTACCCGCTTCCCGCATTCACCGCACCTAAAGCCAATTAATGGTCTGTTTCCAACATTTGCATCCCTCGGTTCAAGCGCTGAGCAAATGTTGGAAACATAGAGACCACTAGCGCTTCAACCTCCGTCCGAAATTGACAATATTTTGAATTGGACAGTAAGTTCGTGCGTCGCAGCAGAAGACCACTTCGAGCATTGAAAAACGTTAACCAACAGCACGCTAGCCAAGTATGACCACCGCTTAAATACGGCACCTGCCGTATATCATTCTACTTCAGCGAAGCCTAAATCTCTCAGCGTTTTGTCGATGGGGGAGGAACCATCATGATGTCGCTGGAGTTATTGATACCGTTTGCCGTCGCAACGCTGACATTTGCATGTATACCTGGGCCTGCAATACTCTACATGACTGCGCAAACCCTTGCACACGGTCGCAATGCTGGTCTGATGGCTGCTCTCGGCGTTCATCTTGGCTGCTATGTCCACATTGCGGCGGCTACGATCGGTCTTGCCTCGTTGATAGAGCATGCCCCGACCGTTTATGTGATCATCAGATTTGCCGGTGCCGCTTATCTTATCTGGCTGGGGCTCGTCATATTCTTTGATTGGAGCAAGGCGAGCGATCATTCCAGCAGCCCGGTATCAAAGACGTTTCGGGATAGTATCGTTGTCGAGGTTCTCAATCCCAAGACAGCACTATTTTTTGTGACTTTTCTCCCGCAATTTGTACAACCGACAGCCGAAATCCCACTCTGGCTCCAGTTCCTTGTTCTGGGCGTTGTGGTGAACCTGATTTTCTCACTAGCCGATGTTGCGGCGGTGGCTGTCGCCTCATTCGCTTTTGGTCGGTTCAACAGCGATAGATCGGGTTGGCTCGTGCCAAAGACTTGCGGCACCATTCTGATGGGATTGGGTGCAGCGCTTGTCAGTCATCACTTTTAGCGACAGCACGTCGCAGATGTGTGGGCTGCAGGTGTCCCGATTGTTAAAGATACAGCCCTGATCGAAACGGGTCTCCTTCGGAGCGGGTTGTTGTTATGCCTTTGATCTGAATGTACGATTTTTCTGGTCTAGCACTGCGAAGTCGGCTGTCGTCGGCAAGCGACCCATACCGGACATTCCAGATTAGGCCTCATTGTGGCCGCTCAGAATTGCCAAGGGTCAATTTCAGATAACCTTTTAATCAATATTTTGTTCGGGCAATACGAAGAGCGATGGTATTTCAATCGGCATCGTAGTGCTGTAGCGATCAACTCGCTACCAAATTCTAAATGCATCCTGTCAACTGGCGAGATAATCCGGAAACCGTCGTATCAATGTCTGAAGCTCCCACTACACAGTCCTCATCTGATCGACTTGAAGCATTGAATATCAATGTTTCCTATGGCGACAGACAGATCATCAAGGATTTGTCGTTACGCGTTCCTGACGGAAAGTTCACAGTCATCGTCGGACCCAATGCCTGTGGCAAGTCAACGCTGTTGCGTGCGCTCGCCAGAATTATCAGGCCGGACAAGGGTTCGGTTATACTGGATGGCAAGCAGATAGAGCGTGTTCCTGCCCGTGAAGTTGCACGTATTTTGGGGCTTCTGCCGCAGAGTTCCATTGCTCCGAATGGAATTGCGGTTGCCGACCTCGTTGCCCGCGGACGTTATCCGCATCAGACTTTCTTGCAACGCTGGACTGAGGCGGACGACAAAGCGGTCAATTGGGCGATGCAAACGGCTCGGGTCGACGATCTCGCTGCGCGGGCCGTAGATGAATTGTCCGGCGGACAGCGCCAGCGCGTCTGGATAGCGATGGTTCTGGCGCAGGAAACGCCGTTGCTTCTGCTTGATGAACCAACGACGTTTCTCGACATCGCGCATCAGATCGAACTTCTGAACCTGCTGCGTAATCTTAATCGCAGACAGGGTAATACGATCGTGGCTGTTCTGCATGATCTCAATCAGGCGTGCCGTTATGCCGACCATATCGTTGCCATGCGGCAAGGACATATCGTTGCCGAGGGCAATCCGCGCGACATCATGACTGCGGAACTGGTGGAAACGGTTTTTGGCCTGCCTTGTGTGGTTATTGACGATCCGATAACCGGTGATCCCATGGTGGTTCCGTTGGACGATGCGAGAGATGATTAAATCCGTCGGGATCGTGTCAGGTACCAGATGAGATAGAGCCCGCCCACAAGGCCGGTCACACGGCCCACTGGAAGGACGAGACGGAAGGCCGCAAGCTGGATCAAAAGATCTGCAGCAATGAGTAGACAAGCCCCCATCAGCGCGGCGCTGATGATTGGAATCCCATTTATCCTCGTCAGTCGGCTGACCAGTTGTGGCGCGGCAAGGGCTATGAATGCAATTGGTCCCGCTGCGGCTGTTGCGAGTCCCGCCAGCAAAACTGCACATAAGATCATCGCGAGCCGAGTTCGTTCGACCCCTATCCCCAATTGCCGTGCCTGGTCGTCGCCCATTTCCATCATGGTTAGTCGAGTGGCGAAAAGGCTGATGAGCGGGATAATAAGAAGGCAGCCAGCCATGAGGGGCAAGACATGCTGCCATGTGCGACCGTTCAAAGACCCTGCCAACCAGAGATTTGCAGTGATCGCGTTGTCCAGATCGCCTTTAACAAGCATGAGCCCGTTGAGGGCACTCAGAGTAGCGCCAGCGCCGATACCAATCAGAACCAGCCGGTAGCCGCTTGTCGTGCCGTTTTTGAACGATAGAAGATAGACGATCCCTGCGGTTATGATACCGCCAGCGACTGCCGAGACAGCGACTGCGAGCGGGCCGCCACCCATGAAAACGATTTGCAGCAAGGCTCCCGTGGCTGCGCCCATGCTGAAGCCGATGATATCCGGCGATCCCAGCGGGTTGCGCGATACCGATTGGAATATGGCGCCTGAAACGCCGAGAGCTGCGCCGGTAAAGATGGCCGTCAATGTGCGTGGGAGGCGCAAATTGAGCAGAATCTGCTGCTGCATAGCGCTTGCGTCACTGTGACTGAACAGGATTGAAACCGCGGTTCCAACGGGAATGTGGACCTTGCCGATCGTCATTGTGAAGAGGCCAGCAACAGTGATCAGAACTGTCAACAACAGCATACAGACAACGAAGCGCGGCTTTAGGCTAAAAGACAGGCTGCGGCTGCGCCAGATCCATTCGTTCGAGCGCGTGAAACGTGATTGTTTCATAGTTGGGACATGCGATTTCGCCTGACGAGCAGGATGAAGAATGGTCCGCCGAAAAGACCGATCATGATGCCGACGCTGACCTCGCCGGGAGGTGCTATAATGCGACCGAGCGTATCGGCAATTGTAACCAGAATGGCGGCGACAACCATCGAATAGGGCAAGAGCCAGCGATGGCCCGGACCGGCGAGAAGCCGGGCGATATGCGGAGCCGTCAGACCGACAAAGGCGATAGGACCGGCGGCGGCGGTTGCTGCCCCTGATAGAAATATGATGGAGATTGCAGCAAGGCTCCAGACCCGGACTGGATTGGCGCCCAAGGCCTTGCTCAAATCACTGCCGAGTGCCGCCGTGTCCAGGGCGCTTGCGAGTGAAAATGCCAGAGCCAGGCCAATGAGCGTGAGACCGCCGACCGGAAGAAAGACGGAATAGCCGCGTCCTTGCAGTGAGCCGACCGACCAGTTGCGGTATTGATCGAAGACTTGATCCGCGCTGTTGATGAGCACGATCTGGGCAACCGACATCAGGACAACAGAGACCGCGGCCCCCGCGAGAACAACGCGCAACTGACTGTCTTTTGCGCCAACATTGCCGAGCAGATAAACCGCGGTTCCGGCGAGTCCGGCGCCGATGACACCGAATGCCATATAGAAAGTTACATCGCTGAAGCCGAGAAGCGTGATCGCAATGACGATTGCCACTGATGCGCCTGCATTGATGCCCAATATGCCGGGGTCAGACAGCGGATTGCGTGTCAGCGCCTGCATGACTGTTCCCGCCACGCCGAGTGCGGCACCGACGATAATCGCCAGCAAGGTGCGCGGTATGCGCAGATTGCGCACAAGGAGATGGTCACTCGACTGCGCGTCGAAGTGGAACAGGGAGTCCCACGTTGTTGCAAGCGTTACCGGACGCGTACCTATTGTGAAGCCAAACAAGGCGCAGGCCACCAGAAGCACGAACAACCCCAGAAGAACAGCCAGACGACGGCCCGCCTCCGAATGGCGTCGTTCCATCGTGGCCCCGGCTCCACTTCTGGCGCAGTCTGCTTTCAAAAAATCAGGCTCCGAACTTCTTCACGATGTCGTCGACGATCTGTCGTGCGCTGTAATTGTCGATGCGAAATGAATTGACGCCGAGACCGTAAACCTGACGGCTTTTAACCGATGGCACATTGGCAAGAAAGGGGTCATTCAGGAAAGCGGCGGCACCCGTATCATTCACGCGCAGGAGGAAGGTGACGTTCGACTTCAAGTCGATGAGGTTTTCATAAGGAGCCCAAACGAAGTCTCCCCGGCTTTCGGCTTGTGTATGCCAGGCCGGGTTGGGGTCTTCGATTGCAAATCCGAGTGATGCCAGCAAGGAGGCATGAGGGCCGCCAACGCGCGCGATGGGATTGGCTTGTCCAGCCCCGTTGAAGCTGATGATATTGGTCGTGCCCTCCGGCACTTTGATCTTTGCCTTGGCTGCGGCGACATAGGCGTCGAAATCGGCAATGGTTGCAGCGGCGTCCTTTTCCAACCCTGCGGCCTTGCCGAGTATTTCGGCGAGTGCCTGCCATGTTTCGCTGCCGTCATCGACAAGAATGGTTGGCGCGATCTCACGGAATGCTGCAAGTTGATCCTTCGCCGATCCGGCCCCACTGACTGCTACGATGATCAAGTCAGGCTGTGTGGCATAGACGGTTTCTAGATCTACCGCGCCTGCGGGCCAGGCATTTTCCACGCCGCGTTCCTTGGCGACCGCATCCCATTGTGCGAAAAACTTGCCGTTTGCTGCAGAAGCGCTGGCAACAACGGGCGCGCCAATGGCAAGAAGCGTGCCGGTGGTTGATACAGATGTGGAGAGAATGCGCTCCGGTTTTTTCGGTATGATGGTCGTGCTGCCGTCCGCGTTGATGAAGGTTCGCGGCCAGCTTTCATCTGCCCGGGCAATGCTGATCGGTGCAAGCACCATGAAGCACAGCGCGATCAACAGCGCGAGTAGCTGGCGGATATCAGCAATTTTCATTTTGAAAATCTCCGGAAAAGATCGAACTGTTCGATCCCTATTAAATTGGCGGCATGTCTCGGGGGAAGTCCAAAATCCCGATTTTCTTTGTTTGGCTATCACAAAATCTCGATTGTCGGGATTAGGCTGCGTTTCACGGAGCGGGAGCAGTTGCCTGTTTGCGCAACGCGGATGGTGGATAACCAAAACGCTTTTTAAAGGCATTGGTGAAGTTTGGCAGATGGATATATCCGGCATCGAACGCGATGTCAGAAATGGTATGGTTGCTGAATAGCAATGCTTCATGCGCCTCGTCCAGCCATCGGTAGCGGATGAACTCGTTCAGCGAACAATGATGACCCTTGCGCACCAGCCGCTGAAGTGTCGCCTGGCTCATTCCCAGCGCTCCTGACATGTCTGCCGCCGACAGATGATCATGGGCGGAATGCCTGTCGATATACTGTATCAAAGCATAAAGGCGTTGCTGTTCAAGCACAGTAAGATCGCTGGATTGGGCAACCGCTTCACTGCGATTGCTGAATGTCGTGGTCAATGCTTCCGCAATGATGGCAAGCGTGTTGCTTTCCAGGAGAAGCCCGGCAAACGGCGGTTTACGCACGGCGACATCGAACATCTGACGGGCCAAAAATTCGACTTTCGGCCCCGGGTTCCATTGCCAGAAGCCGGTTTCTCCACTGAGCAGTGCTCTGAACCCTGCCGATACTTCCTTATTATCGTCCCACCGCTGCAGCCATTCGCGCGACATGCCGATGACCATCTTGTCCAGATACTGTCCCTTTCGGGCGCGTCGGCGTAAACGGGCACCTTTTTCGTTGGAGACGATAACTGCCGAAGACTGCCACCGCCCTTTTGCAGTGCGTTTGGGCATGGGCAATGGTGTGCCGTTCAACGAGGCTTCGACATAGCCTTCAAGAAAAATATTGATGCAGACGCGTGCGTCGAGCTCAAGCTCCATTTCGAGGTCTTCGAGCTGCATGCGACGACCGAAATTGGCATAGACGCCGCAATCCATCCGCACTTTGCCCACAACGCCGCAGCCGACAACCGCTTCCGTCTGGTCACCCGTATCGAGAAAGCGGACACCGCGCTTGCGCAAGGCGTGTCGCGTCAGAGTAGGTGTCTTATGTGCTTCCGCTGACGGAAAAACGCCGATTGTGCTGTTCACACCGGTCTCCTGCATAAGTTTATGCGTGGCAAACGTAAGCGGAGCCCCGCTTGACCTCTTATAGGAATATATGAAAGTTACAGTCAAGATTAGCGGATGCGAGAGCGATTTTCAGTCCGACCCGTTTTGGGGAAGGCAGTCTCTGCGGCGCTTGGGGGTGTTGAAATGAAGACGAAAACAATCGCAAATAAGTACCGTGTCGCCCAACTGACGCGTGTATTGCTGGGAACGACCATGTTGGCTGGGTTGGCGTTTGGCGCGCATGCTCAGGACACTGTTCAGGAAGCAGCGCAGAACGCAGTCAAGACCGAACAGGCAGCCGGTACGACGGTTCTTGCGCCGGTTGTGATCGAAGGCGCCAGTTACGAGACCGAAGGGACAGGCAGTTACGCGACCAAGATGATCAGCGTTGGCGACAAGGATACGCGCCCGCTGCGCGAAGTCCCCCAATCCACGACTGTTCTGACTCGCGAGCGTCTTGACGACGGTAGTTTCACATCGCTCGATACGGCAATGCGCAAAACGCCGGGAGTCGTCGTTCTGACGAATGATGATGGTCGTTCAAGTATTTATTCGCGTGGTTTCGAATTCGATACGATCTATATGAACGGTCTTTCGACGCCGATCCAGTCGATCTATGGCACACAGCCCGATATGGCGGTGGTTGACCATATTGAAATTCTGCGTGGCCCATCGGGTCTCTTCGGCGGAACCGGCGAGCCTGCAGGCGCAATCAACATGCGTCTCAAGCAGGCTTCCGATGAATTCAAGGCAAGCGCCAATACCATCTTCGATTCATGGAGCGGCAAGCGCATTGAAGGGGACGTCACTGGGCCACTCACTCCATCTGGCAATGTCCGTGGCCGTCTCGTCGGCGTGCTGTCGGCCAAGGATAGCTGGGTGGATGACAATGACAACAAGGTTGGCGTGCTGTACGGCACCATTCAGGCCGACCTGAATGAAAATACGACCGCAACCTTCAGCATCAACCATACCGAACGTAACATCACGCCGTTTAACGGTCTTCCGACGCTCTCGGATGGAACATTGCTAGATCTTGACCGATCCACATTTACCGGTGCGGATTGGAACAATTTCGAAAGCAATGTTACTCAGTATATTGGTGAAATCGAACACCGTTTCGACGATGGCGGGCACGTTAAGGTGTCGGCACTCTATTCGCGCGTCGACACAAATTTCCTCTATGCCTATGCCGCAGGTGCGGCCAATACGTCGGGTATCGTCAGCAGTGGCACGCGCTGGTTGGCACGTGACTATCAGCAAGATTCGGTTTCGCTCGACGCGCATATCAGCCGCCCGTTCGAAATGTTCGGTCTGGAAAACAACATCATTGGTGGTGTCGATTATCGTGGTAGCAAAGACACGCTTTATTCGGCCACAGGTGTCATCTCGGGCGCTCAGAGCTTGTATAACTGGAACACCCATCTTGCCGAGCCAACGGTAAAATATGGTAGCCCGACCAAGACCGAAACCGATCAATATGGCGTTTATGGTCAGTGGCGCATCAAGCCTGTTGATAAACTGACCTTGATCGGTGGTGGTCGTTTCAGCTGGTATGATGGTCAGTCAAGCGGCGATGAAGTTAAGGTCAATGGTGAGTTCACACCTTATGGCGGTGTGGTTTACGACCTTACGGATTGGCTTTCGGCCTATGGCAGCTACACGGAAATATTCCAGCCGCAATCGGTTACGGACGCAAACGGCTCGATCATCGATCCGCGCACGGGGCGTCAGTTTGAAATAGGCTTGAAGGCTGATCTGACCGACAATATCAACGCTTCGCTCGCCTGGTTCGATCTGACCGACAAGAACCGCGCTGTCGCGGATCCAAGCAATACCAGTGACTATCTGGCGCTGGGCAAGGCGCATCTGAAGGGTGTCGAATTCGAAGTCAACGGCGAAGTCCTGCCTTATTGGGAAGTAACCGCCGGCTATACCTATACCGATACCGTTTATGAGGATACGCAGCGCGCTGCCGGTTCGGAATTCTATACGCCGGAACATATGCTACAGCTGTTCACCAAGTATACATTCAACGGTCGTGGTGACTGGACAGATGGCATTTTCGTTGGCGGTGGCGTTAAGGTGTTCTCGTCATTCAAGAATATTTCAAGAACTGCCGCTGGTGGTGCGACGACAATTGAGGCGCCGGGCTATGGTGTGGTCGACTTACAAGCGGGTTACAAGTTCAACGAACATGTGACCGCCACCCTTGCCGTAAACAACGTGTTCGACAAGAAATATTACGAACGCGTTGGTGGAACATCTGTCTTCAACTTCTATGGCGAGCCGCGCAGCGTTTCGTTCAAGTTGGGAACGACGTTCTAAGCAACGGATACAAATACCAATATAAAAAGCCCGGAACGTTGGTTCCGGGCTTTTCTTCTTTTACGTGAAGGCGCCTTCTTAGCTGAAGGCAAGCAGTTGCACGCGTCGTACGCCGTGCATCAACATATCGAAATGATCGTGATCCTTGGCAATGATCAATTGCATCTCAAGATCCGGGTTTGCTTCCGCAATCCTCTGTGCCGCCTCGGTGATGTTGTCTACCATTGCGCGTCTGTCCAGATGCGCCTGCCGCTGGTCGTTCAGGGGTTGCGAGGCATATTGCTCGTCCTGGCCGACCGTAATGACCAGCTTTTCACACGAAGTGATTGGTGGGAGTGCGCGTAGACGGCGGAGCATCATCGTCTCACTGAACCACAGCGAAGGACTTGCGGCCCAATAACGCTGGAAATGACCGGGATGGTTCAACAAAGCATGGATGGCAAAAAGCCCGCCATAGGAATGACCGAAGAGTGTTTGTCGTGTGAGATCGAATGGGAATTTTGCGGCCAGAAGGGGACGCAATTCTTCGACAATGAAAGACAGGAAGTCAGAAGCATTGCCGAACTCATCGGAAACACGATCGTCCGTCTCACCGTCCGGTATGGGGGTGTAGTTGCGCGCGCGCGCTGCGGGGTTGCGGAGCGGGCCGCCCGGAAAACCAATAGCGATGATCAGGCCATCGGCTGTTTCCGCACCATCGACCGACGAGCCTGCTGTAAAGTTGCGTGTGGGCCGACTGTAGGTCAGCGGAAAACTTCTTTCGGCATCCAGCATCCACAAAACCGGATATCCACTTTCCGGAGCAGGAAAGTTTGGAACACGCACCATAACTCTGTATGACTCACCAGTGTGCTTTGAGTAGAGCTCAAAGCTTTGCGATCCGGACAGATATACCGGTTGCCATTCACTGGTCTTCATTGTCATTATCCGGCTCTTTTCAACGAGATACGATAGCAGGGCTCAATTCTTATACGCATCAAAATTGTCATGATTTCAAGCGGTAACGTCACCTTAAATGCGCGAATTTTTCCGCGAGACATAATAGATGTCAAAGGCCATGCATTTTGGATATTTACTTAATAATATCAGGCAAATAGACACCAGTAAGAACGGTGGAGCATCCCCACGTGTCTGAGCCGGTTCCCTGCATCGCATTGCATGGTCGCCAACAATGGTAATACATTCGGGCCTGCCGTGATGTTGTAAAGCCTTGCGAATAAGGCGTTTGACAGCCTTCAAGTGTCGCTCTTTTCTGAACCAGAATTCAACAGCATCGCCACCATTTCCTTCTGATTGCGCAAGCTCGGACTATAGGCCAGCTACCATCGCCCGCATAAAAGTATCCCTGACTAGCCGAAATGCTGCGCTATCGGTTGACTCAGAAGCCAAATGCCAAAATAATAAACATGTTAAATAAATGGGTGGAGGAACCAGAATGTTCATGACTGGATAGCATTTCAGTTGGATCGCTTGATGACCAAGCTTCAATCAGAAGCGGGGAAGCTCACAGAGGCGCGATAGCGAGAGCATTGCGTGCTGGCGTCTTAGTCAGCGCAATAGGTTTAAGTATCTACAGCATCATTCTCTGATTGTGGCTGCGTTAAGCGTTTCCAACACAGGAAAACCCGAAGTCAATTTTATCCCTTCACATTTGAGGTTTGCAATGAGCATTGTTTCTCTTCTGCCCGAGGTGGAAGCGTTTATCGGCCGCGAGCATGGTTTGTTTATTGATGGCGTCGCGACGCCTGCAACGACCACAGGACGGATCAGCATCACCAACCCGGCGAATGATCGGACTTTCGCATCGATCGCGGATGCCTCCGATGAGGACGTGGACAAGGCCGTTCAGTCGTCGCGCAGCGCTTTCAAGGGCGTGTGGGCCAGGACAAGTCCTGCAGAACGCGCGAACATTCTGTTGCGGCTTGCCGATCTCTTTGGCAAGTACCGCGAGGAACTTGCACAGATTGAGACCCTTCAGTCCGGCAAACTCATCCAGATATCGCGCGGGTTTGAAGTTGATGCGGCGGCGTCATTCCTGCGCTATTATGCAGGATGGGCTACCAAGATTACCGGTGAGACGATTCAGCCATCGCTGCCTTCGTTCAATGGTGAGCAGTACACGGCTTATACCCTTCGTCAGCCTGTTGGTGTGGTCGTTGGTATTGTACCGTGGAATTTCTCGATCCTGATTGCAGTCTGGAAATTTGCATCCGCACTGGCGACTGGTTGCACATCGATTATCAAGCCGTCGGAGTTTACGCCACTGACTATGCTTCGTATTGCGGAGATCGCGAAGGAAGCCGGTGTGCCTGACGGGGTTCTGAATGTTGTTACGGGTACCGGCAAGGTTGGAGCCGCCTTGATTGCTCATCCGGGAACCAACAAGGTCAGCTTCACCGGGTCGGTGCCGACGGGTATTGCCGTTGGCAAAAGTGCATTCGATGCGAAACTCACTCGCGCGACGCTGGAGCTAGGTGGCAAGAACGCTGTTGGCTTCTTGCGCGATGTCGATGCTGACAAGGCCGTAAATGGCATTTTCGAAGCTGGCTTCATCCATCAGGGACAGATCTGCGCGGCTGGTGAACGCTTTTATGTGCATCGCTCGCGTATGGATGAAATTCTGGAAAAGCTCTCGGTCCGGATCTCCGGTCTGAATGTCGGCAATCCAATGGATGAAGATGCCCAGTTCGGCCCGCTGTCCAATAAGCCTCACCTTGAGAAAATCGCCGGTTTCTTCGAGCAAGCCCGTTCTCAAGACGCGCAGATTATCTGTGGTGGCAAGGTTCTTGATCGTCCAGGTTTTTATGTTGAGCCGACGGTCATTCGCGTTGATAAGCCTGACGCAGCGCTGATTCGGGAAGAGACGTTTGGTCCAATTGGCACGTTCTTCGCCTATGACGATGAGGAAGAGTTGCTGGAACTGATGAATGACACGCCATTTGGACTTTCTGCCAGTCTGTGGACGGAGGATCTTTCCAAAGCGCTGCGCATGATCCCACGCATTGAAGCTGGTACTGTCTGGGTCAACATGCACACCATACTTGATCCGGCAGTTCCATTTGGTGGGATTAAATCATCGGGCATTGGGCGCGAGTTTGGGAGTGCATTCATCAATGACTATACGGAACTTAAGTCGGTCATGATCCGCTATTGAATTGAAAGGCCCCCACGTCTCATCGGACGTGGAGGCCTTTCGCTTGTCGTTGCTATAGTCTCAACACTCGAACTATGGTGCGGCGATTCCCTCGCCTGATCGTCGATCAGGCAGGGGCTGCTGGATGGATAAAGGGCCACGGACTTGTCTCAGAGGCGCGTTCCACGGTGACCTCGATAAGTGCGGGTGCATCAAGAAGAAGCGCTTGTTCCAGAGCCTTCTTCAGATCGGCGGGATTTTCAGCGCGCCATGCTGCCACACCAAAACTCTCGGCAAGTTTGACGAAGTCCGGGTTATCGAGGTTAGAGCCGATATAACGTCCCTGATAGGCCTGACGCTGGTCACGGAGCACGTTTCCATAAGACTGGTTGTTGAAGACAATAGCGACAACATTGATCGCGTGTTGCGCGGCGGTGGCGAGTTCTTGCACGCCGAACAGAAACCCGCCATCGCCGGATATCGACACAACCGCCTTGTCTGGGTTGGCAACCTTGACGCCAAGCGCTGTATTATATCCAAATCCCAGATTGTCCTGATAGCCACACGTCACATACTGACGTGGAGCATAAACAGGGAAGCCAAATCGCGCGGTAAAACCAACCTGGCTGATTTCTTCCACCAGAAAGCCATCACGGGGCAGAACTTCACGTATGGCGTCGAGATAGGCCATTTGCGGTTGAACGCTGGAGAAAGCCTCACGCGCTTGTAGTTTTCTCTCGCTGAACTCTGCCTTGCGATCCTGACTGGTCGGGTTGACAGCATTCGTAATCGCAAGCGTTGCTTCTGCGGCATCGGCCACAATTGCAACATCAGGCTTGAGGCGAACCATTTCTGTCGCATCGATATCAATACGAATGACTTTGATGCCTTTGGGCATCCAGCGCCAGCGCATGAATTGCAATTCTAGACGGCTGCCAATGCCGATGAGAAGATCACAATCTTTCCAATAGTCGAACCCAGCAACCGAGTTGAAAGCGTAAGGATCATCGTCCGGTACGATACCCTTGCCTGACCGGTGCGCGGTAACCGGCGCCTGTATTGCTTCCGACAGCGCCTTGATTTCGGCAGCTGCGTCGACAGCGCCGCCGCCAACCATGATGAGAGGGTTCTTCGCCGCAGCAATTAATTTGACCGCGGCTTCGATGCTGTCGGGATCAACCGGCGGTGGCGCCAGCGGCTCGCCAACCAGGGGAGAAGCAATCAGTCCCTTCTGGCCAAAGACGTCCCACGGGGCCTCAACCGCAACAGGTCGCTGCCGTCCGGATGACATCTGTGTGAACAGGCCTGCCATCACGTTATAGGTTGAGGACGGGTGTTCGATGCGTTCCGCCACTTTTGTCAGGCCACGAAGCGTAGCCAATTGATCCGGTAACTCATGCAATTGTCCACGGCCACGACCGATCAGGTCCGCCATGATGTTGCCGGTGATACAAAAGACAGGAGCATTGGCGCCATAGGCTGTGCAAAGCGCTGCGCCCGAATTGAGAACGCCGGGGCCAGGGACAACGGTATAGACGCCGGTTCGCCCGGAGGACTTGGCATAACCATAGGCCATGTAACCAGCGCCTTGTTCGTGGCGCGTATGGATAAAACGAAGCTTGTCCCGGTATTCATAGAGCGCGTCATTGAAGTCATACATATGTGCGCCGGGAATACCAAAGACCGTATCGACGCCGTTCGCAATCAGGGACCGTGCGATCTTCTGACCTGTCGTTTCATGCTCATTCATGGTCTGTTACTTTCTTTCGTCTTCGTTCCATTCGCAACGTTTTAACGCTGGTTGACAATAGCAGCGGAAAACCGCAGCGCCATTAGCCCGCCTAGAGCGATCAGTGCGGCCAGCACATATAGGGCTATCGATGAGCTTTGCGTCTGGTCGCGCATCCAGCCAATAAAATAGGGAGCGACAAATGCGGCCAGATTTCCAAGGCAGCTAATGAAAGCAAAGCCGGCTGCCTGCGTGCCCGGTGCAATGAAGGAGGGGGGTAACTGCCAGAACTGTGGCAGCGAAGCGCTCGCACCCATACCGGCAATGATAAGACCCAGCATAACAAGCATCGGGTTCGGCGCTGCAAAGCCGACCAGAAAGAGGCCGCCAGCGGCCATCAGAGACGGAATGACAAGGTGTCAGCGTCGCTCGGCGCGTCGGTCGGAAGAATAGCCAAAAGCAACCATGGCTATACAACCCGCAAGATACGGAAGAGCACTCAGAAGGCCGATGGTCGCGTCACTTGCTATGCCGGTTTCGTGGATGAGAGCAGGCATCCAGAAGGCGATGGTGTTGACCGCCAGCATGACCGAGAAATAAATACCGACAAGTTGCCAGATTTTTGCATCGCTGACACATGCCCAAAAGGATGTATTGGCGACGGGACTTGCTTCGCGCGCCAGTTGGGCGGTGAGATAGTCTTTTTGGGTCTTGTCCAGCCAAGGCGCATCCTTGATGCGATCAGGGATGACGCAATAAACGATAACGCCCAACAGCAAAACGGGCAGACCTTCCAGCAAGAACATCCATTGCCAGCCACGCAATCCGGCGAACTGGTTGAAGCTTTCCAGAATCCAGCCTGAAACGGGACCGCCGATCAGCCCAGCCGCCGGTACAGACAGGCTGAATATTGCGATGATCTGACCACGGCGACGTCCGGGAAACCATCGGTTGATATAAACCAACATGCCCGGATAGAAACTGCATTCCGCGATCCCCAGCAGAAAGCGCACGACGTAGAATTGCTGGGCGGATGTGATCAACAAGGTTGATGCGGAGAGAATGCCCCATACTATCATGATGAAGGCGATCCAGCGTCGCGGACCGACCTTGTCGAGCATTATATTGCAGGGGACGCCGAAAATAGCATAGGCGATGAAGAAAAGGCCCGCGCCAAGTCCATAAGCCGTGTCGCTGAAGCCAAGATCCGAGGTCATTTGCAGCTTGGCAAAGCCGATATTGATGCGGTCAAGATGCGCGAATATATAGCTAGCTATCAGTAGCGGCATAATTCGCCATGTCACCAGACGGTGGATCGTGTCGCCAAGTTTGTCTGTGTCGCCGTGACGGCTATTCAGCGCCGCGTCCGGGGATACTTGTGATGATAGTTCCTGAATTCTCATATTGCCTCCCAGCAATCACGGTCCTCATCCGTAGTCCATTTACTCGGGCCAGCTTCCCGGCTGGCATATGGTATTCTCGCTTCAATCTACTAAACATGTTAAGTAATTGGATATACGAATAAGTTTTGCATCATCAGACAGAAAACAGAGCTTTACGATGAAAATCCCTATCGGAACGCAATATTAATTCGTTGCTTTGTAAAATATGTTCATATTCGAATTTTGATCAAAGTATTCCTTAATATTGATCAAATCTAATCTTATACGTTATTGCCTTCCTAGAGGCGGACTCCCAAATCCTGTTCGGCAACGATCTGTTGTCGCATTTCGAAAATGCATTTTGTAACTCGTTACCTCTAATTCGAGATAAAGTAAACATGTTAATTAAATGGGATTGGAACCTGTTTCTTCAGGTAAGCAGGTTTGGCTGTCGCGATGCATACGCTGCGCAGTCATGGCAGCCCTCTCAAAATCAACTTCCAATTGCTTTGGTCGTGATAGGGGAATGGTTACGATATCTTCAGCTCATCGGCAGGAATGCGGGCGAGCAGCGCCTTGTCCAGTCCGATCGCGCGCTAAGCCGGGAAGTGGCTAGTCGTTGATTGCTGCCAAATCTTCCAGTGTGTCGAGAAGTTGCTCGATGCGCTCGCGTCCAAAGCGTTCTTCCAGCCTTGCGTAGATCAGCCGGCTTTCCGGCGCGACGTCCTTGATGATAGCCAGGCCGATGGGGGTTATTTCCAGCAGCACCCGGCGACCGTCATTATGATCCTTGGCTTTGGTGATAATTCCACGCTCTTCCAGAGACCGTATAATGCGAGTCAGGCTCGGAGCCAGGATGAAGGCCTTGTCAGCCATCTCCGACGCATCGACCACGCCCATTTCTGCCAAAATACGCAGAACGCGCCATTGCTGCTCAGTAATATCATGCTGTGCAAGCATTGGCCGAAAGTGGCTCATAACGGCCTCGCGGGCACGCAGCAATGCAATCGGCACCGAACGCCGCGTGTCGCGAGGTAGCAGGTCTTCTTGCGATGATTTCGATTTCGGAGCGGAATGATTTTGCATGCAAGCTTTATCCTGCATTTTCCAACGCTTTTCAATCATGTGTACGCTGCATCCCCTGTCGTGTCGTTTAGCGGGCTTGACATTATCATTAACATGTTAAATAAACCCTGCCATACATGGTCGCCAGATATTGATGGCCACCAAATTTGGTTCAGTTCGTGGGAGGAACGATGCCGCATTTCACCATGGAGTATTCCGCCAATCTCGACGAGGCGGTTGATTTCGACGATCTGTGCAAAGCCGTGCATGCGACCATGATGGAAACAGGGCTTTTCGAGCTTGGCGCGGTTCGTGTGCGTGCATTCAGAGCTGAAGCCTACGCTGTAGCAGATCTGCTAGCCGAAAATGGTTTCATCGACATGTCCCTTCGCATTGGCCATGGTCGCAGCGAGGATGAGAAGCGAAGAGCCGGAGAGGCGATCTTCGCTACGGTCAGCGCGTTCCTCAACCCATTGTTTCAGACGCCGCATTTCGCGTTGACCCTTGAGGTCCGCGAGATCGACCCAAATTTGAGCTGGAAGAAAAACGCCATTCATCCGCGCCTGCGCCAGAAACAGGCTTGATCCAAAAGCGCGCACCGCAGTTTGCCGCGGTCGGCTATTTCCTTATGACGGAGTAAAGCATGTCAAAGCTCGACGATAATGTCGCCAAGGCGAAAGCCTATCTGGCCCATTTTGAAAATGGAGTTCTGAACCGCATTGGCGGAGAGGATGTGGCCGCCTCCGACGGCGCAACATTCGAAACCCTGTCGCCGGTGGATCTGAAGCCTCTGGCAAAAGTTGCGCACGGTAAGGCTGCAGATATTGATCGAGCGGCCAAAGCAGCCAAACAGGCCTTTCCAGAATGGGCAGCCATGTCGGGCGTGGAGCGAAAGAAGCTGCTTCACAAGATTGCCGATGCCATTGTTGCCCGTTCGGAAGAAATTGCTTTCGTGGAATGCATGGATACGGGGCAGTCCCTGAAATTCATGGCCAAGGCCGCTTTGCGTGGCGCTGAGAATTTTCGGTTCTTTGCTGATCGCGCACCCGAAGCGCGGGATGGCAAGGCGCTGCGTGCTCCTGGTCAGGTCAATTTGACCACACGTGTGCCTGTTGGTCCGGTCGGTGTGATCACGCCGTGGAATACGCCGTTCATGCTGTCGACCTGGAAGATTGCACCAGCTTTGGCCGCAGGATGCACGATCGTACATAAGCCAGCCGAGTTCTCACCGCTCACGGCTCGCCTGCTGATTGAGATTGCTGAAGAAGCCGGCCTGCCCAAAGGTGTTTGGAACCTCGTCAACGGCTTCGGTGAAGATGCGGGCAAGGCACTGACGGAACATCCCGATATTAAGGCTATCGGCTTTGTTGGCGAGAGCCGCACCGGATCGATGATCATGAAGCAAGGTGCGGACACGCTGAAGCGCGTTCATTTTGAACTGGGCGGCAAGAATCCGGTCGTCGTTTTTGCGGATGCCGATCTAGAGCGCGCTGCCGATGCGGCGGTCTTCATGATCTATTCGCTCAATGGCGAGCGTTGCACTTCATCCTCGCGCTTGCTGGTCGAAGATACGATCTATGACCGTTTCACGGCTCTGGTTGCACAAAAAGCCGAGCGGATAAAGGTCGGGCATCCGCTGGACCCTGAAACGGTCGTGGGGCCGTTGATCCATCCCGTTCATGAAAAGAAGGTGCTGGAATATATCGAGATCGGTCGCAACGAAGGGGCAACTGTTGCCGCCGGCGGCGCAAAATTCGACGGCCCGGGTGGTGGTTGCTATGTTTCCCCGACATTGTTCACGGGTGCAAACAACCGGATGCGTATCGCACAGGAAGAGATTTTCGGTCCGGTTCTGACGGCCATTCCGTTCAAGGACGAAGCTGAAGCACTCGCCCTTGCCAATGACGTTCAATATGGCCTCACCGGCTATTTGTGGACCAACGATGTCACGCGCGCATTCCGTTTTACTGATAGTCTGGAAGCGGGCATGATCTGGGTCAATTCCGAAAATGTTCGCCATCTACCGACACCATTTGGAGGAGTTAAGAGCTCTGGTATCGGACGGGATGGCGGTGACTGGTCATTCGATTTTTACATGGAAACCAAAAATATTGCGTTTGCCAATAAAGCTCATGCGATTCAAAAACTTGGCGGTTGAATAAGGCGTGCCGACGTCCCGCTTTACGATAACTGTCATTCCGAGGAGGAAATAATGGCTCTGCCGAAACCAAATCTCTATCCGCCATTCAATATTCTGCGACTGTCGCATGTTGAGTTGGCCGTCACCGATCTTGCGAAGTCGCGAGCCTTTTACGCTGATGTTCTTGGACTTCAGGTGACCGACGAGAGCGCCGACACGATTTATCTGCGCGCCATGGAAGAGCGCGGACATCATTGCATCGTGCTGCGCAAATCCGATAAGGCAGAAGCCTGCGAACTTGGTTTCAAGGTGTTTTCCGAAGAAGACCTCGACAAGGCCGAGCACTTCTTCCGCAGCAAGGAACTGCCCGTCGAATGGGTGGAGCGGCCCTATCAGGCGCGCACATTCCGCACCCGCGATCCGCATGGTATTCCGTTGGAGTTCTATTCCAAAATGGATCGCCTGCCGCCGATCCATCAGAAATATGCGCTTTATAAAGGCGTGAAGCCGCTGCGCATTGATCATTTCAACTGCTTCTCGCCGAATGTCGACGAAAGCGTTGCTTTCTACAACGAGATCGGATTTCGCGTCACCGAATATACGGAAGATGCCGAGACAGGCCGACTCTGGGCAGCATGGACGCATCGCAAGGGTGGCGTACATGACATTGCTTTCACCAATGGCAAAGGTCCTCGTCTGCATCATACCGCCTTCTGGGTACCAACGCCGCTCAACATCATCGATCTGCTTGATGTGATGTCGACGTCCGGCTGGATCGCCAATATCGAGCGCGGTCCTGGCCGCCATGGCATTTCCAATGCCTTCTTCCTCTATATTCTTGATCCTGACGGCCATCGTATCGAGATTTATTGCTCGGATTACCAGACCGTCGATCCCGACCTGGAGCCGATCAAGTGGGATCTGAAAGATCCGCAGCGGCAGACGCTCTGGGGCGCACCTGCGCCGAAATCCTGGTTTGAACACGGCAGCCTGTTTGCCGGAGCCGAAGTGCGGGATTCTATTCTAAAGGCGCAGCCGATCATAGCTCCTTGAACCGCTTCGAGGGATAACGGACGGGAACGAAAGCGAGACATATATATGGCCAGACTGGTGAATTTTTCGACGGCTACGGGCAAGGGTTATGGCCTGCTTAAAGACGGTGGTGTTGTCGATCTTTCGAAGAAGCACGGCCAGATCTGGCCGACTTTGCGCGAAGTTATTGAAGCGGGAGAACTGGTAAGGCTTGCGGAGGAAGGAGCAAGTCTTGCCCCAGATATTCCGCTTGCTGAAATCACCTACGAAATCCCCGTTCCGTCACCGGAAAAGATTATCTGTGTCGGTGTGAATTTTCCTGACCGCAATGAAGAGTATAAGGACGGGCAGTCGGCGCCGCTCAATCCATCACTCTTCATTCGGTTTCCGCGCTCGTTCACTGGTCACGATCAACCGTTGATCCGTCCGCTGGAAAGCCCGCAACTTGATTACGAAGGCGAAATCGTCGTCGTCATCGGCAAGGGTGGTCGCCGCATTGCGGAAGAAGACGCGCTCGACCACATTGCTGCGCTCACGCTTTGCAATGAGGGTACGATCCGCGACTGGGTGCGCCATGCCAAGTTCAATGTCACGCAAGGCAAGAACTTCGATGCAACAGGTTCTATCGGACCATGGCTGGTGCCGTATACGGATGAAAGTCAGCTGGCTGATATCCAGCTGACCACGCGGGTCAATGGAGATATTCGTCAGCAGGATCGCACCAGCCGGATGATTTTCTCTTTCCGCAAGATCATCAATTATGTCTCCACCTTCACCACGCTTGTACCGGGCGATGTGCTGGTCTGCGGCACGCCGACGGGTGCAGGCGCGCGTTTTGATCCCCCGATCTGGCTGAAACCGGGCGATGTGATCGAGGTGGAAGCGGAAGGCCTTGGTATTCTCCGTAATACTGTTGCCGACGAGAAAGTCTGATTCATGCTGACTGAAACGGAAATAGCAGCGGCTGCAAATGCGCTCGACGATGCCGAGAAGAGCCGCACACAAATAGGCCTTCTGTCGCTGAAGCATAGCGGCATGACAATGGACGATGCTTACGCTGTACAAGCTGCTTGGGTAAAGCAAAAGCTTGCTGCGGGCCGCAAACAGATCGGCTGGAAGATCGGTCTCACGTCCAAGGCCATGCAATATGCGTTGAACATCGATATTCCGGATTCGGGCGTGTTGCTCGATGATATGATGTTCGATGATGGTGCAGTCATCCCGGCTGATCGCTTCATCCAACCACGTATTGAGGCGGAAATTGCCTTTGTTATGAAGGCGCCGCTCAAGGGGCCGAATATTTCGGTCTTTGATGTGCTAAATGCCACCGATTATATTACGCCCGCACTGGAAATTCTGGATACTCGTGTTTTACGCGCCGATCCAGAGACGAAGAAGACGCGCAGTATCGTCGATACGATTTCCGACAACGCCGCCAATGCGGGCATCGTCATCGGGGGACGACAGATGCGGCCTGACCAGGTCGACATGCGCTGGATGGGCGCGATCGTTTCACGTAACGCCGAAGTCGAAGAAACCGGGCTCGGCGCGGGGGTTCTCAATCATCCCGCACGCGGTATTGCATGGCTCGCAAATCGTCTGGCACAATATGGCGATGGCATTGATGCCGGTCAGATCGTGCTCGCAGGGTCGTTTATCCGTCCTATCGAAGCCCGCCACGGAGATACGATCAGTGCAGATTTCGGGCCGTGCGGTACGATTGCTTGCCACTTCCTGTAATGAGCCGCGCCATCGGCTACCGCTGCTCAGGAGCGATGGTGTCGTTACTCCTGAGCAGCGATCTAGCTGCCGTGCAAACGGCTGGCTGGCACGCGTCGCCTTATTGCCGAGGTCGGCACAACGCACCCCGACCGATCATGATGGCAAGCATTAAGATGATCCCATCCGCTACCGGAAATGCCAGCCAGATGCCTGATACTCCGAACCGGGCGGCGAGCACGAGGATGAGCGCGGGTGTTAAAAGCCAGGGTTTTATCAAAATGAGCGCCGCCGTCTGGCCAACTCGACCAAGAGCTTGGAAATGCAACGCCAAGACAAGAACTGGGCCGACGGATGCGTAGATCAACATCACGCGTTGCAGTATCAGTGCAACGGCGCTGATTACAGCGGGTTCATCGCTGAACCAACTGCCGAGCGTGGTTCCCGCAAAGATACCAAACGCCGCGACAGACAGGCTCCAGAGGAAAGCTACCCCCATGGACAGCCGCAATGCGGCTAGCACACGGTCATTTCTTCCGGCGCCAGCATTGTTGCCGGTAATGCTCTGCGTGCTCAGCGCGATAGCCATTTGCGGCAGAAAGGCAAAGCCTAAAAGCCGCGTTACTACGCCATAAGCTGCCACCCATGTACTATATTCAGTCCCAACGTGAAGCCTCAGAGACAGCATTACGATACTGGCTACCACGGCAATGCCGAGGAAACTGAGACACAATGGCAGGCCAAGGCGAATGATTTGATACCACCCGCTTTGCCAGCTCTGCATATGCAAAGTTGGTAGTGGTAACAGATCCTTGCTGTGTTTTCTGAAGCCAGCGACCAATGCCAATCCGAGCGCTTGCGCCGCGACCGTACCCAGAGCCGAACCCGAAACACCGAGGCCAAACACTGCAATCCCCAGCCAATTGGCGCCGATATTGAACAGATTGACCAGCACGGACAAGACTGCAATCAAGCCTGCCCGACCTTCATTTCGCAAAGCATCGGCATGGACGCCAAGCATCAGTTGTATCGGTGCGCCAACAATCATGATCTGCAAATAGTCATGAGTCAGACGGGCGACTATCGGATTGACCGCGGCCATGGAAGCGACAAGCGCAGTACCACTCAGCGCCCACAGTCCGATCAGGCCGACCGAAATTGCCAGCACCAACCCATGCGCACCTGCAAAGATGCGCCCGGCAGCGATACGATCTCCAGCACCCAGAAGCCGTGCCATGAGGCTCGACATCCCGCCACCCACCAATGTGGTGAGCGCGGAAAGCACCATGATCACAGGAAATGCCAAACTTACTGCTGCGAGAGCGTCGGAGCCGATGAAGTGACCGACGAAAATCCCATCGACGACATTGAGAACGCCACTCATCGACATAACAACGGCCATAGGAAGGGCGTTGGACAGAAACAACCGCCCGACAGGGGCGGTCAGAAAAGGATCAATCCTTTGGGCGTGCCGCATAGACATCGCTCACTCCTCTTACGAGGCATTTCAAATAGGATGGGAGCCTGCATTGCCACCGTGCGAAATGCTTCGAGGGTGAGGTGTCTTGTCGATCCGGGCTTGACCATGACTTTCGTCTGCAGGAGGCAGGTGCCGGAACCTTTTCGCTAGACATAGAGGACGACCGCTGTCGGGTCAATCAAATCTACAGCCACAGAAGCGTGCTGTTATAATGTCAGCCTGAGCAAAGCCGATCCGGATGGCTGCGTGCTGGATGAGATCGTTCAAACTCTCCACAATACCAAGGCGGCGTCGAATGCTGTAGCTCATCAACACACCTGAAAATCAGAACCGGGCCATTCCGCGCTTGAATTCAAGCAATGTGAAGGCACTCATGTGATTGCTATCGAGACCGCATCAACACCGAAGAAGATTGATCAGTGCTCTGAGCGCCGCAGGGACATGACGGCGACCTGGATAGTAAAGGTAGAAGCCGGGATAGGTCGGGCACCAGTCTTCAAGAACACGGACGAGTTTTCCAGACGCAAGATGTTCACTGACATGCGGCTCGGTACCGTAGGCTAGTCCGATGCCGTCAAGTGCCGCGGAGATCATAAGTTCCGGATCGTCCAGAACTAGTGTTCCGTCGACGGCAACATTGAGTGTTTGTCCGTCTTTCGAAAACTCCCAGCGATATAAACCACCATTCGCGATCTGGCGGAACCCGATGCAATTGTGCTGGTGAAGATCGCGGGGCGTTTCTGGTGGTGAATATCGTGTGAAATATTCCGGTGAAGCGACAATGGCTGTACGCAAATCGGGTGTAATGCGCACGGCAATCATGTCTTGATCAAGACTTTCGCCGAGCCGAATGCCCGCGTCAAAGCCTTGCTGGACGATGTCGACAAATCCATTTTGGGCCGCAATCTCCAGGGTGACATCTGGGTAAAGATCGCAATAGCTGCGGATTTTAGGCCCTAAGACCCGCATTGCTACCGTGCGTGGAGTGCTGATCTTTAACCTGCCGGCTGGCTGTTCGCGATAATCATTGAGCGTTTCCACTGCTGTTTCGATGCTGGCAAATGCTGGACCGATCTGACGCAGAAGGGCGTGTCCTGCTTCAGTTAGCGCAATCGTCCGCGTCGTTCGGTTAAAAAGACGAACCCCCAGCTTTTGTTCAAGTGAGCGGATGGAATGTGACAGAGCAGACGGCGTTACATTCAGCCGGACTGCTGCTTTGCGGAATCTGCCTTCTTCCGCAATAGCTACGAACGCCGCTAGTTCACCGAGATCGCTTGTCCTCATTATTGGTGAATATAGCTCACCATCGAATGCAATGAAAGGTGGATTAAAATGAATAATGAACTGGCCTAGCTTGAAGGACATGAGCCACCTGAGAGGTAGATATGTCGGATTTGTCGGGACAAACAGCAGTTTCAAGCCGCTTTCAAAACAAGGTCGTTATTGTATCAGGCGCTGGTACCGGCATCGGTCGCGCTGCGGCAATCGGTTATGCTCGCGAGGGTGCGAACGTTGTGTTGGCTGGACGCCGAGCCGCCGAGATTGAATCCGTGGCGCATGAAATCTTTGAGGGCGGTGGTCAGGCAATTGCCGCCCCCACCGATGTATCGCAGGAAGAAGATGTCCGTCGTCTGATCGCAACGGCATTCGATCAATATGGCAGGCTGGACGCAGCATTCAACAATGCAGGAATCCTCGGCAACTTCGCACCAATTATCGAACAGACGAGCGCTGATTTTGATGCGGTAATAGCCGTCAATCTTAAGGGTATTTGGCTTTCGATGAAGTATGAAATCGAGGCGTTCTTGAAACAAGGCTTTGGTGGGTCGATTGTAAATACCTCATCCTGGCTCACGAAGGGAGCGCTTCGCGGGTCATCGAGCTATTCGGCCAGCAAGGGGGCGCTTGATGCGATGATCCCGGCGCTGGTGCTCGAATATGCTTCCAAAGGTATTCGTATCAACAATATCAATCCGGGTATTATTGAAACCCCGATGGCTCACGGCAGTGTCAATGGCGACATGACGGCATTTACCCCTTTCGTGGCGCATACGCCCGCGGAACGGCTTGGCCAGCCGGATGACGTCGCCGATCTTGCAATCTGGCTTTCATCGGATGAAGCCCGCTTTGTAACTGGCCAGACAATTCTCGTGGATGGCGGCTACACGATTGCCGGTGTGCGTTGAAGCTGAACCGGCTTGGGTGATGGCAGTTGCGTACTGACTTGAGGCTCCAAATTGTCGGGCAGAAGTGGTCTCGATCGGAGAAAGAAGAATGAAATACGTTTCTCTTGGCCATAGCGGGTTGAAGGTGTCACACCTCGCTCTTGGTTGCATGACCTATGGCGATCCGTCCTGGAGGCCATGGGTCCTCAAAGAAGACGAGGCCCGTCCGTTCATTCGGGATGCACTGGAAGCGGGGATCAACTTCTTCGATACGGCAAATATCTATTCGGCCGGTGAAAGTGAGCGGATTCTGGGACGCGCGCTGAAGGATTTTGGTTCTCGTGACGATGCGGTCATTGCCACCAAGGCTTTCTTTCCGATGAATGAAAAGCCAAATAATCGCGGCCTTTCGCGGAAGCACATTCTGGCAAGCGTTGATGCTTCCCTGAAACGGCTTGGCACTGATTATATTGATTTATTCGTCATCCATCGTTTTGATCCTCAAACGCCTATCGAAGAAACTGCCGATGCACTTGATGCGGTCGTTCGGGCCGGTAAGGTGCGCTATCTCGGGGCGTCTTCCATGCATGCATGGAGATTTATGAAGTTACTCGCCTTTCAGCGTAACAACGGCCTGGCCAGCTTCATCTCAATGCAAAGTCAGTACAATCTGATTATCCGTGACGATGAAGAGGAATTGATACCTCTATGTCGGGAGGAAGGTATTGGTCTGACACCTTGGTCGCCTTTGGCACGTGGCAGGCTTGCTGCAACGCAAAGTATTGAAACATTGCGCGCTGGTACGGATGAACAATCTGTCCAATGGTATCAAGGCACTGGCGGAGTTGACGAAACGGTGGCGATTGTTGGTGATCTTGCCAAAGCGCGTGGCGTCTCACCAGCGCAAATCGCTTTGGCCTGGGTGCTGGCGAAGCCGGATATAACATCTCCGATAGTTGGTATGTCCAAGCCCCATCATCTCCCCGATGCGCTTGGCGCGTTATCGCTCGAACTGTCGAGCGACGAAATGATCAGACTGGAAACCGCCATCAATGCAAATCGTCGGGCGCCGCACTGGTGAGCGTTTTGGTTGCGATATTGAGCGAATTTTTTGAGCACTTTAAGATCGAAGGATGAGAGTATGAAACACGCTTTTCAACATCGTTCAGGCTTGGCTGCAATGACATTACTTTCGATCGTGGCCTTGAGTGATGCAAAGGCGCAATCTTCGCCCGATCCTGAGTGCAAGGCTTCGACGATGATCCTACCGTCTGGAGCTCTTTACCCCAATGGCATTGCCCGTGCGAACAATGGCACGCTTTATGTAGGCCTTGTTACGAGTGGGAAAATTCTGAGCAAGCGGCCGGACCTAGACTGGCAGGTGTTTTTTGAGGGTAACGAACAGGTCTTTTCCGGAACCACACTACGATTGGATGAAAAGCGAGGCTTGTTGTGGGGCAATTCACCGGATTTTCTTCCATCAGGAGAAACACGTCCACACCGCATCTTTGCTATAGAAACTTCGACGGGAAAACAACGCCTTGACGTTCTCGTACCAAACGGCGGTATGGGCAATGATATTGCTTTGGCACCCGATGGTACAGTCTTTCTGACGGAAACCAAAAATGGCGGAATTCTGCGCCTGCAACCGGATACTGACCAGCTACAAGCCATCGTCAGCGACGAGCGCCTCAACGGTGGAGCCGGGGGAATAGGAGCGGCTGGAATTGTCTATCTGAATAACCAAACTTTGATCGTATCGAATTTTGGGACAGGAAAGCTCTATGTCGTCAACAATGTTGACACCGAGACACCGACCTTACGCGAAATCCAGCTGCCACGGTTGATCGAGAACCCTGACGGAATGGCTTTGGCGCCCGACGGATCGCTTATTGTCCTTGAAAACGCAATAAACAGCGGGCAGGGCCGAATACTCAGAATCCGTGAACCACTTGCTGCGGATATGCGTAATATTGAAGTGCTTCGCGATGGATTGGAAAACCCAGTTAATCTGACGATTAGCCCGCAAGGATGTGCTTTCGTATCCGAAGCGCGTATCCGCCACCGACTTCTTCCCGGAATGGAAGCAAACGTACCAGATGAATTCCGCATTCTAGAACTCCCACTCCCTTCAGGGGCGAGCGACGACGCACAATAGTGTCGAGTCGTCGCTTTCCATGAGTTCTTTGATGAGTTTACTGGAGTGATTTTCCATGTCTATATTCAGTTTGAAACAATCTCTCATCATCTGCCTGTTGCTCACCGGTTCTGTTCAAGCGCAGGATCTATCCGAAATCGAGTTTGAGCCCGAGCTGGGGGGCGGATATCCGGAAGGCATCGCCTGGAACCCGTTGACAAACGCCTTCATGGTTTCTTCCCTTCGTGGGGGACAAGTCGGATCGGTGACGACTGACGGCCATTATAGGATATTTTCCAAAGATAATTCCTTGATCACGACTTCAGGCATAGTCGTTGATGTTGATCGCAATCGTCTGCTGATTTGTAACGAGGATGTCGGTATATCAACGCGTTCGTTGCCCGGCACTCGCCACAGAGTGGCTCAGGTGGTCGAACTAGATCTTGATACTGGTGCGGTCCAGAGAATTTACGATTTTTCGTCACTGAGTTCTGGTGCGACGCTCGCTAACGATTTGGCGGTTGACGCGCAGGGCAATATCTACGTTACGGATAGCTTTCAGCCGCAAATATACAAGGTTGATTACTTGACCAAAGAGGTGTCAGTGTTCGTGCGTTCCGGTCTTTTGATGTCGGCTGGAAAAACGGAAGCGAGTGGTACCAAACCTTATCTGAACGGCATTGTCTATCATCCTGACGGGTTTCTGATTGCGTCCGATTATTCACGTGGGCTCCTGTGGAAAATTCCCCTGAACAACCCGCAATCCTTCACCGAGGTTCAGCTGCCGGCGCGGCTGGATGGGCCTGACGGTTTGGTTCTGAAAAGTCCAAAGGAGTTGGTCGCGGTTCAATCGTTCCCCGACAATAATGGAAAAATGACGGGTAATGTAGTTCTTTTAGATTCACCAGATAGTTGGGCTACCGCTCGCATCAAGGCCGTGGCTTCGCCAACCAGACTGGATGGACCTACCACTGCAACATTGAGAGGCGATGAGGTATGGGTGGTCAACTCAAGATATCCGCGTCTGTTTTCCGACCCGGATAATGCCGATAACACCAAGGCTTTCACCATTTTGAAAGTTGGTTTCGAGTAGTAAAGTAAGCGGGTAATCTCGTTGTCGTCTATGAAAACACCTTTGAGGCGAGAACCAGCATTGTAACTTCGACTTTGTCGTAAAACTTAGTCGCCGATAAGAGGGTATGCACGACATTCGCTGATCAATACGCATTGGAGCACAGGTCAAGGTTAGAGTGCCTCAGTCATCTTGGAGCAGCGTCACCCAGATAGAGCTTGTGAAGCCGGGTGGGGTCTTTGGCGAGCACTGCACTGTTGCCGTCATAGACGATCTGCCCGCGACGCAAGACATATGCATGGTCGCTTATGGAAAGCGCCAGCGCCGCAAATTGTTCCACCAGTATGATCGCCATGCCGTTATCAGCTAGCTGTCTCACGGCATGCATGAGTCGATTCACGATGACGGGTGCCAGACCGGATGACATTTCATCAATCAGCATAACCTTCGGTCGATTAACGATGGAGCGCGCAATCACCACCATCTGCTGTTCACCGCCCGATAGCATACCCGCTTTGACGTCACGCCGATGAACGAGTTCTGGAAACAGATCATAGGCTTCATCCAGGCTTGCATCGGGATGTAAGGCGACCTTGAGATTTTCTTCCGTTGTCATATCCGAAAAGACGGTCCGTCCCTGCTCGACATGGCTCAGGCCAGCCTTCGTTCGCAGGCCCGGTCTTAGTCTGGTCAGCTCTGCCTCGCCGAGGCTGATCGAACCGGCTCGTACCGATATGATGCCGGACAAACTCTCAAGGAAGGTGGTTTTACCCGCGCCATTGGAACCCAGCAGCACGCTGATTTCACCGCTTTGTACCCTCAGATCGACACCACGAATTACCGGAATGCCCGAACGGTCGACCTGTAATGCGTTGACTGAAAAACAGGTCATTCGGCAGCCTCTTCAAACTCGATGCCCATATAGGCTTTTTGGACGGACGGAAGATCCAGAACTTCAGCGGTCGCGCCGTTGGCGATGACGCGTCCAAAGTCGAGGACCGTAATCGATGAACAGGCGTTGCGCACAAGGTCCATGTCATGTTCGATCAATAATATCGAACTGCCAAATGTTGCAGGAATGGCAGCAATGCGCTGTCCAAGTTTCAGCGCCTCGTCATAAGAGATGCCTGCTGCCGGTTCATCGAGCAAGATAACGGGCGCCCGTGACGCGACTGCTCCCGCTACGTCGATCAGGCGGCGCGTTCCTACGTCAACAGAGCTGATGAGGATATCCGGGCCGGGACAACCGAACCAGGCAAGCAGGCTTTCAACCTCGTTTTGCGCAATGGGGCCTGCTGCCAGCCGCATATATTCACCGATCCGCAGTTCAGGAGCGATACGTGTGGTCTGCCACGTACGGCGAACACCCCTTTGCGCGCGTGATGCTGCCGAATGCCCTTCCAGCGGGCTTCCGTTCAAGAGGACGACGCCGTCGTATCGGGGCAGGAAACCGGCAATGGCATCGACCAGTGTGGATTTCCCGGCGCCGTTTGGTCCGACAAGTCCAATGACAGCACCTGCAGGTACTGTAATGCTAACACCATCTAGCGCGGTAATTGCTCCGTAACGCACGGTAAGATCACGCACCTCAAGCGCTGTTCCGGTGCTTCTTTTTGCACTTCGCGACGTGGTTTCCGGCAGGGTTTGAGCACCGGATGGTTCTGTTTGCCTTTTCTTGCGGGAGACCAGTTTGCGCCCGAGCCTTGACCAGGTTTGGGCTATTGTTTCGCCAGTCGACAAGGCCTGTACGGCTCCGAGTGCAAAGAAGACGTTGCCCACATCCTGCGGTAGATTAATACGACGTAACAGCTCTGGGAAAAGCACGATAAGGATGCCGCCAATAATGGCTCCCATCGTGAAATGAGCACCCGTCATTGTCGCAACGGCAAATAATGCCAACGACTGCATCATCGAAAAATTTTCAGAAACGAGTGTGCCCAGATACCCCGCAAGAAGGCCGCCAGAGATGCCTGATATGAAGGCACTGATAGCGAAGGCGCTCAGTTTGGCAAGCGGCACACTAATCGCGTTGGCGGCAGCGGCACGTTCGGAATAGCGTACTGCAAGCCAGGAAGAACCAAGTCGGGAGTGGCCAATGAATTCCAGTAGAACGGCGATGACTGTGTAAAACAGCAAGACAAGCAAGAAGTAGCCCTGATCGGAGGTGAAAATATCGGGACGGGCAACCTGGGTAAAACTCGTCTGTCCCGGAAAGGTGATTGTGGCAAGTACCGTGTCAAAAGCTGCGGCAAAACCCAGCGTGACAATGGCAAGATTGATGCCGCGCAACCTGAGGGCGGGCAGGCCGATTGCAATCCCCACCGGCACTGCTGCCAGACCGCCAATCAAGACCCAGACGATCAATCCGCCCGGTGCTTCTATCAGGTTGAGATAACCTGTAACCCAGGCTCCTACACCGGCGAAGGACATTTGGCACAGCGAAATCATACCTGTTCGACCAGTGACGAGACCGAGGCTTTGTAGTGCAATACCGACGATGAAGACCGCTGTAATCAGGAATATCCAGTATTTGGGTAGAAGGGTCAGGGCAAGCGCGCCGAGCGCCACTAGTGACAAAACGATGATGATGGCGTGAAAACTAGCGTGCTTCATCCCAGCGGGCTCCTCGTTGCGACCACAAAAGGACGGCCAGAATGACCAGAAATGGAACGGTGCTGCGATACTGGCCGATGGAACCCATCGCACTGACCATGCCTTCCAGCACGCCAATCATCACGCCGCCAACGAGTGCAATGCGGAAGCTTGAAAAAGCGCCGATCAGGGCAGCGGCCAGCGCTGGAACGACCAGAAGGCTGAGAGATGAGAAATCTGGAGAACGCAATGGCGCTATCACCATCAAGGCGAAGGATGTCACAGCGCCGGTGACCGCCCAGACGCCAAGCGCAAGCAGGCGCACCCGGATGCCGATCAGTTCAGCGGCCATGGGGCGCTGCGACAGCGCACGGAGCTGAAGCCCTGTGCGCGTGCGGGCCAGGAATTGTTCGGTTGCAACCGTGAAGAAGAGGGCAAGCAGAAGCGTTGTGACAGCAGCCCATGTAACTTCGACCCCCGCCAGACGAAAGGCTGAACCGGGTATCACTGCGGGAAAGTAGTGGGGATGCTGACCACCGGTGAAACGCAGCCCCAGTGCTATGATGCCAACGAGAAGCGCCGCGGTTACCGCCGCTTTGGTTGAGGCGTTGGCATTGGCAAACCAGGTGGTCATGACGAGGCCGATCATGATAGCTGCAAGCACACCAATAGCGATGCCAAGGGCAACTGCGAGTACCAATGGCACATCCATTTCGAACAGGCTGACCATCGCGAATGTCCCGATGGCACCTATTGCAGCGCCGGTAAAATTTACCACGGCAACCAGTCGATAAGTGAAGATGGCGCAGACGCCAAGGATCGCATATGCGCCACCTGCCGATAATCCGGCTACTGCGGCTGTGAGAAGAGAGCTCATGACTGGAACCCCAAAACAGTCGGGTGCAAAGCCCGAACGATGAATAACGGTATGCCTGTCGCGGTACTAGCGGCGGCGGTCGTCCGGTTCTCGAGAGAGCCGGGAGAGAGAGTATCCTGCGTTCAATCAGTCTCGATTATTCCGCTTTTGGTAGCGAGAACCAATCGTTGGTCTTTACCGTCCACTTACCTGCTTCGAGTTGCATGACCTTGGTGGCCTGCATTGGCGCGTGCGCTTTGGCTTCGCCGAAGACATAGGGACTTCCTGCCATGGCAAAATGCAATTCCTTGCCGGATTTAAGCGCAGAGGTCACGCTCTCGCGCGTGACCTCGCCATCAATGCCTGAAATGGTGTCGATAAGTGCTCTTGCGGCAAGGAAGCCACCTTGCGAGAAAGCGGTCTTGGGCAGGCCAGCCGCGTCCATTGTCTTGATCCAGTCGGCATTGGCGTCGGTGGCCTCGGTATAAGGCTCCCATTCGGTGCCAATATAGATTGGCTGCTTGCTATCGGCCAACGCTTTGGCGACTCCCTCCGTATAGCCGGGGGCAAGAAAGAGCCAGTTCATACCGCTGATCTTCTGTGCGTCGGCGGTCTTCACCCATTGAACGACACCCGGCTCGACTTGGTTGGTCAAGACCGTATCACATCCAGCGTTGCGAGCTTTGATGAGATAGGGGGTGAGATCACCTTGTGCAGGCAAGGTCATGTCACTGAGGGCGATCTTCTTGCCGCTGATCTTTTCCCAGCGCGTGACGGCTGCAGCATAGGCCTCCTGAGTGCCGCCGATGACGAGGAAAAAAGCGCAGAGTTTCTGAGCACCAAGATTTTTTGTCGCATAATCGAGCATGGCTGTCGTCAAGGTATAGGGGCCGACATTCACGGGCGCGATGCTGGGAGCATTGAAACACAGCGGATCGACGCCGACGCCTTGTATCGCCAGAACGTCATTTCGATTGTAGGTGGCCGCATTGACAGCGCAATCGAGCAGACTTGCACCCCCGGATAAGGCGACAACAGATTTGTTGTCGATCAGATCGCGAGCAGCCTGAGCTGCGACCTGTGGGTCTCCCTTATCGTCGGCGATGGTGTAGTCAATCTTGCAGCCGTTTATACCTCCAGCAGCATTAAGCTGATCGAAGACTGCCGCCGCCGCTTTGGGAGCGTCGGAAAAATCGACTACGCCCGTTATCGTGGAAACAGCACCTATCTGGATGGGCCCATTTTCACAGGAAGGGGAAGCCTGAGCTTCCCCGGCGAAAACCCACATGCCTGACAACATTACAGCTGAAGCGAGAAGGAGGTTTTTGGTCGATTGCATGCTGTTCCCTTTTTTATTTGCCCGCAATGCATCGGGATGGGTTTCATGAAACGGCTAGCGCTGATAGACGGCTCGCCCTTCGAAGAAGGTGGTCAGAACTTTGGTGCTGGCGATCTGATTGGCCGGGACATCGAAGACATTCTGGTCAAGAATGATGAGGTCTGCCGACTTGCCGGGCTCCAAAGACCCGGTCTGTTCCGCGATACCCATCGCGGTTGCGGAATTGAGCGTGAATATCTTGATCGCGGTGGCCAGATCGATGGCCTGTTCGGGCCAAAGCGAAACGCCTGGAAACGCGCCGGATGGATTTTGCCGGGTTACCATTCCTTCGATACCGGTCCATGGGTCGGGTACAGGAATGACCGGCCAGTCGGAGCCGCCCGCCAGAAGTGCACCAGACTGATGGAGATCGGCTATCGGCCAGAACCGCGATGCCCGCTCTTCGCCCATGGCCGCCTTGTGGCCCTCAAGAAAGGTGGTCGGGTACCAAATCATCGGGCAGAGGTCGGCAACCACCGAGAGTTTTGCAAAGCGCTCGATATCCTGTGGGCGGATATAGCTCGCATGCGCTATATGGTGCAGGACCTTTGCCGGGCCCTTGAAATAGCGCACTGCTTCTACGGCATCCAGCATTTCACTGACCGCAAAGTCTCCGGCACAGTGGATCTTCAGCCCCATGCCGAGCATTTCCGATCTGTCGATATATTTGACCAGATCGGCATAGCTGACGAGCGTTTCTCCTCTATAACCGTGAGGGTGAGCGTCGTCGTTCAAATAAGCGTCGTGAAAAGCCCCGGTACGTGCTCCGGGCACGCCATCAAGGAAAATCTTGGTGAAGTTCGGTCGCACATGATGCGTGCGATAATGTTCGCGAACCGCCAGAAGCTCATCACCGGAAAGCCCGAACATGAATGACGGTTCGATCAAGGGAAGGGACGTGACAGTCCAAGCCGTCAGTTTGTTCTTGTTATCTAGATTTGTGAGTGCTTGGAGAACCGGCTGTACCGAGGCGGCATCCTGAAAGGCGGTAATGCCGTAGGAATTGGCCAATTCGACGGCGCGTATGACTGCGGCTTCCCCCATGGCTTCGGTAAAGTGGCTTGCCGCTACTCGTTCAACAATGCCGGCTGCAGATTCCACCAATAGTCCAGTCAATCGACCGGTCGTCGAATCTCTTCCGAAAGCACCGGCAGGTGGGTCCGGTTGGTGCTCGTCGATGCCAGACAGGTGCATCGCAACGCTGTTGATCCAGCGGTTGTGCATGGTTTCATCGCGTAACAACACTGGATAGCCGAGGCTGGCAGCATCAAGTTTTTGCAATGCTTCCTTGGTATTGAGCGCGGCGATCATGTCCGCGCCCCATTGGTTGGCGATAATCCATTGACCCGGTGCAGCCGTTTTCGCCTGCTCACGCACATGGGCGCAAATGTCGTCGATAGTTGCGCCTTTGGGCAACTGCGTTTCAAACAGTTCGGCTTGGCCAGCCATCATGATGTGGTTGTGTACATCAACAAAGCCCGGCATCACCATGCGGCCTTCAAGATCAATGATCTCGGTTGTGTCTGTTCTATAGCGTGCGATTTCAGACGCGCTGCCGACAGCAAGTATCTTCCCATCTGCGACTGCAATGGCCTGCGCCCAGGGTTGTGAAGCGTCGATCGTATAGATACGGCCATCAGTGAGAATGAGGTCTGCGTGTCGCGTCACTGTCATGCTGATGTTCCCTTTGGGTTCATTATTTGAACCTACTATTCATTATTAGAGTGCCGCCCAGATTCACATGTGTCAAGATAATTCACACGTTAAATAAAAGGTTGAAGTTTTACTTTCAGATGCCCCATGAACTGGCAATGGAATACTGGACAAAGCGCGTTTACCCGCGCTCTCGATGGGTTGTCGATTGAACTGCCTTGGGTCGGGCCACTTGGAGCCGCCCGAGCCAGCCTGGATTCAAAGTTGAATCCAGGCTGTTTTCAAATCTGTATATTTATCCAGCGCGTGAAGTGATTTGTCGTGACCGTTGCCCGACTGCTTGACGCCTCCAAGCGGGACAGAGTTGTCTGCGCCACCATATGTGTTGACGTGTACGACCCCAGCTCGAATATTGCGAACCATGCGGTGTGCGCGTGACAGACTGGAAGTCCACACCGCTGAAGCGAGGCCATAGCTTGTGTCATTGGCGATTTTCAATGCATCGTCTTCCGTGTCAAAGGGGATGATCGCAAGAATGGGTCCAAACACTTCTTCACGGGCCAATGTCATGTCAGGGGTCACATCGAAGATAGTCGGTTGCATGTAATAACCTCCAGTTTCTTCCAGAATGCGATTGCCCCCGGTTCGCAACTGCGCACCTTCCGATAGCGCCTGCGCGGCGAAATCGAGATTTTTGCCTAGTTGCACCTCGCTGGAAATGGCACCCGCCTCGGTGGCGAGGTCCAATGGGTTGCCAAGTCTCATGGCGCCAGCAATGGCACTCACGCGTTCTGCAAATTCATCTGCAATGGAGCGCTCAACCAACAATCGCGATCCGGCAACGCATACCTGACCCGAATTGCGGAATATTCCGTAAGCGGAAACCTTTGCTGCCCGGTCAAGATCGGGTGCATCGGCGAATACGATATTCGGCGATTTACCGCCAAGCTCCAGATAGACGCGTTTCAGGTTCGAACGGGCTGAATATTCGAGCAGTTTGCGACCGACATGTCCTGATCCGGTAAAGGCCAGCACATCGATATCGCTGTGTAGCCCAAGTGCCTCACCCGTGATTGCGCCTGCACCGGTTACAACATTCAAAACGCCTTCTGGCAACCCGGCTTCTGCGCATAGTTCAGCGAGACGGAGCAGCGTCAGCGACGCACCTTCTGCAGGTTTGAGTATGACTGAATTACCAGCGGCCAGCGCCGGTGCAATTTTCCATGCGCCGATCATCATCGGAAAATTCCAGGGCACGATCGCGGCCACTACGCCAATGGGCGCGCGGTGGATGAGGCCGAGTACATCTTCTGCAGTTGGGGCGATCTCGCCATAAACCTTGTCAATGGCTTCCGCGTAGTAGCGGAACGTATTTGCCGCGCTCCCGGGTTCAGCTTTGATAGCCATCGAGATCTCGGTGCCGTTGTCGCGTACCCCAAGTACTGCAAGTTCAAGCGCGTGTTTTTCGATCAGTTCGGCGATCTTTAACAACACCTTTTTTCGTTCGGCGGGCGAGGCTCTTGACCAGAGGCCCTTGTCGAAGCTGCGGCGAGCAGCCATCACGGCACGATCCACATCGACTGTTCCAGCAGCTGCCAGACTGGTCAGCTGCTGGCCATCGATAGGCGAGATGATCGCCATTGTGGCTTCGTCTACAGCGGACTGCCATCGCCCGTCGATAAACAGCAATTGCGGCGCTATGTTTTGCTGGCCGAGAGCGTCAATCTTGTCTTGCATGGCAAGTTCCTTGAACTGGTAGATGATAAAGCCATTGATGAGAGGTGCAGGTCAGACGATCTGACCTGCACCAAGACGGGCAAAGCCGGTTGCATTGTTGGTCCTGAGCCTCATGGCAAGCAACAGCCCGATGATAGCAGCAACAAGTACCAACCCCGGCAGGATAATGGCCATAACGCCGTTGGCACCAGCGATACTGCCGAAATTCAGCGCGATATAAATGACCAGAATGCCAAGCACAGTGCCTGTTATCAGCGGCATAATCCGTGTGGTCATAACGCTATTTTCAAGTCCGGGATGACGGGCAAAGAAGGTTATGATGGCGAAGGCGGTGAAGGTCATCAGCAGCATGATTGCCAGTGTGCCGACATTGGTCAGCCAGGAGAAGAGCGCCAGTACCGGGTCCTGTCCTGTGGTTGCGAAAATTGTCACCACAAGCAACGCGATAACCGTCTGCACCAGCGAGCCAATATGGGGGCTCTGATAGAGGGAATGCGTTGTGCCAAGGCGGGCGGGCAGCAAACCTTCACGACCTGCGACATACATGTAACGGGCAACGCCATTGTGGAAGGCAACGACACCGGCAAACAGGCTGGTAATGAAGAGAAGGTTCATAACCGGTATGATCCAATGGCCGACATATCGTTCTGCAAGGCCGAAGAGGAAGGTGGTCGGATCCTGAAGTCCCTGCAGCTCGCCCACCAGTTTGTCGGCACCCGCACCATTGACCATGAGCCATGAGGTGAGCATATAAAACAGGCCGATCATCAGCACGGAAATATAGGTTGCACGTGGTACGGTGCGACCTGGATCACGGGCTTCTTCGCTATAGATTGTCGTGGCTTCAAAGCCAATGAAGGCAGCAAAACAGAACAGGATTCCAATGGCGGGTGTGCCGCTCAGAAAGGCTGAGGGCGTAAAGGGCGTGATGGAAAGACCGCTATCGCCACCGGTGAAGAGAATGGCCACGTCGATGATAAGCACCACGACATATTCGAGCACGACGAGTACTGTCAGCACCCGCGCCGAAAGATCGACACGGCGATAACCGAGCACCGCTACAGCAGCAATACCGATATAGGTCCATGCCCACCAGGGTAGATCGATGCCGAAGCTGGCCAGAAACCCGGCCGTTGCCGCGCCGAAGAGGCCGAACACGCCGATCTGCATGGCATTATAGGCCAGGATTGCGAGAAGGGCGGCGACGCCCCCCATCAATCCGCCCAGTCCCTGCGCCGTGAAGGCATAGAATGCTCCGGCATTGCGGATGTGTCTGGCCATCGCAACATAGCCGACAGAAAACATCAAAAGGACAATTGTGACCAGAAGAAAGGCCAGCGGTATGCCCGCACCATTTCCCAGGAGCATCGACAAGGGCACGCCGCCTGCAACGGCGGTCAATGGCGCTGCGGCTGAGACGACGAGAAAAGTTACAGCCGCGACACCGAGGCTGTTTTTACGCAATTGGTTTGCCGATTGATCGGCTTGCGAAGACGGTTCAGTGGTTGTTGTCATAGTTTTTGTTCCCCAGAATCTTCAATGCACCTCGCTCCTATCGAGGCGGAAGCTACGTGGGCCGTTCGGGCAATTTCTTTTATTTTTCCCAAAGTACGGCGGTTCAATATATGACCCTGTGCTTCAAATATAGACTTGCAAGCGGTCTGGCTTTCTGTCAAGTTATTTCTCATGTTAAGTATCTAAGTCATGTGAAGCGCCCAAAGAGGCGTAGCTGCAAAGCGTGCTGGCAGACCTAGAGCTTGGTATGAGGAGAACGACAATGAGCACTATCAGCAAAGCTTTGGCACTTCTTGATGTCTTGTCGCGGTTGAATGCCGATGCCGGCTTGACTGAGATCGCCCAAGCCTGCGGCTATGACAAAGCAACGACGCGCCGTTTTCTGGTTGACCTGGAAAAACACGGGTTTGTCGAACAGCTTCCAGAAAGCCGTAAATATCGCATCGGGGCGGAGCCTTTACGGTTGGCCCGCATTCGTGAGGCGCGCTATCCGTTTCTCGGTACGGCTCTTTCTTTTGTGAAAGAACTTGCTGAACAGACTGGCGAAACGGTCCATCTGTCCGAATTTTCCAACGGGCGACTTTCCACCATTCATGTCGAAGAATCTCCGCGCGCCCATCGCGTGTTCGTCAATGTGGGTACCATCTTGCCCTACCACGCAACGGCGTCGGGCCTGGCTTACTTGGCCGCCTGTTCAGACGAAGCAATAAATGTGGCTTTGTCTGAAGCATTGGAAGCCTACACGGAATTCACGGTTGTCGATGCTCTGGGTGTCCGGCGCCTTTTGAGAGAAACACGCATAAAAGGGTTTTCTGTCAACCGGCAGGGCATGGAAACCGGCGTGGTCAGTACGTCGGCAGCGATTCTGGCTCCAACCGGCTCTCCGGTCGGCTGCGTAACAGTGGCAGCGCCGCTCGTCAGAGCAGATGATGCAGTGGTGCAACAGCATGGCGCCGCAGCATTACATGCGGCCGAAGCGATCGCTGCTGCGCTGTTCGGCGAACGCCGTCATGCGGGTATCTCCGGCCATATGAAGAGGAACGGCTGATGTGTGTGAATGCCAGTTCCCCCCGGATTATCGTCATTGGCACCGGAGATACCAAAAGCGACGAACTTCTGTTCATGGCTGGGATCATCGAAGATGCAGGCGGCATTCCTGTAATGATCGATGTCAGTATTCTGGGAAACCCTACCTATACACCGGATCACTCCAAGCATGATGTGGCGCAGGCCGCAGGCACGACTATACAAGCGATTATCGATAGTGGCGATGAAAACAGTGCCATGGCTTTGATGGCTGAGGGTGCGACCCGCCTGGTTCGCGAGCTCTCTGCTATGGGGCAGGTAGATGGAATGATTGCGCTCGGCGGATCGCTAGGCACCGATCTCGCTCTCGATATCGCTGCCATCCTACCGCTTGGTGTGCCGAAATTCATTGTTTCGACAATCGCCTATTCCCATCTTCTTCCACCTGAACGCATCGCGCCGGATTTGATGATGATCTTGTGGGCTGGTGGTCTATATGGATTGAACCCCATCTGCCGGTCGGTTTTGTCACAGGCCTGTGGCGCGGTGGTTGGTGCAGCGAAGATGACGGAAAAGCCCAATGGCAATCGGCCATTGATCGGGATGACGTCGCTTGGTTCGTCCTGTCTGAAATATATGCGCTTTCTAAAGCCGGAACTCGAAAAGCGAGGCTATGACGTCGCGATCTTTCATGCGACGGGCATGGGCGGACGGGCTTTTGAAGCGGTGGCGGCGCAGGGTGGCTTTGTCGCAGTATTTGATTTCTGCATACAGGAAGTAACCAACGCGCATAGCGGATCTGTTGTAACGTCCGGACCGGATCGGATGGAAAATGCCGGCCGTGCCGGAATCCCTCAGATAGTCGCACCAGGAGCCGTCGATATGGTTGACGTTCCAGCGTGGCAGCGAGCGCCGAAGGCATTCGACGGTCGTCCTTATCATGCTCATAACCGGTTGATCGCTTCTGTTACGGTGGCGCCGGAACAGCGGCGGGAAGTGGCCCGTGTCATTGCCGCCAAGCTTCAAAGTGCTGTGGCTCCGGTTGCTTTTATGCTGCCCTCTGGGGGCGTTCAGGAATGGGACCGTCATGGCGAACCCCTACATGAGCCAGAGGCACTCGGGGCATTTCTGGATGAGATGCGCAAGGTCGCACCGGCAGCGGTAGCTCTTGAAGAAGTCGACGCGCATATCAATACCCCCGATTTTGCAGCGAGAGCACTGGAAGTCTTCGATCGCTGGGTCGAGCAAGGCATCGTTATGAAAGGCAGTGCTGCATGAACAAAGCCCTCATTCTCGATTTCGGTGGCGTGGTGACGCGGACTTTGTTTGAGACCCATGACGTGACCGAAAGGGCGCTCGGCCTTGCGCCGGGGACACTGAGCTGGCGTGGGCCTTTCGATATTGCAACCGATCCCCTGTGGGCGTCGATGCAGGCGCGGGAAATTACCGAGCGCGACTATTGGCAAACACGCACGCGAGAGGTTGGCGCATTGCTTGGCGAAGACTGGACGGAGATGAAGACATTCGTTCGACGGGCGCGCGGTGCCGAGCCTGATCTGGTTTTGCGCCCAGAAGCCCGTGAAAGCATTGTCAGAGCAAAGCAAGCAGGTGTCAAACTCGCCATATTGTCAAACGAACTCGACCTTTTTTACGGTGTCGAATTTCGCAAACGTTTTCCGTTGATCGAGCTTTTCGATGTGATCGTGGATGCAACCTACACCAAGGTTCTGAAGCCCGATCCGCGCGCCTATGAACAGGTGCTGGCCGAGCTGAGTATAGACCGTGCCGATTGCGTGTTCGTTGACGACCAGAAGAAGAATATTGAGGGAGCGGAAGCCGTCGGTCTCCCCCATGTACATTTCGATGTGACCCGGCCCGCAGAAGCCTATGCACGGGCGCTCACCATGCTTGGAATATAAGAGGATATCTATGCGCGACTCCAATTTTCTGATCGAAAACAATGCCCGCCACCTCTGGCATCCCATGGCGCATCCTGCTGAGATGCAGGCCAAGCCGCCTCGCATCATCAATTCGGGCGAAGGCGTGGAAGTGGTGGATATCCACGGCAAGAAGGTGCTGGATGCTGTTGGGGGGCTTTGGAATGTCAATCTTGGCTATTCCTGTGAACCGGTGAAAAAGGCGATCCAAGACCAGCTCAACGAATTACCTTATTACTCGACTTTCCGCGGTACGACGAACTCACCGCTGATCGAACTGTCTTATGAACTGGCTGAATTCTTCAAACCAGACGGCTTGGGTCGCTCATTCTTCACATCGGGCGGCTCTGACTCAGTCGAGACGGCACTGCGTCTGGCCCGACAGTATCACAAGATCAATGGGCAGCCGGAGCGCACAAAGTTCTTTGCTTTGAAGAAGGGGTATCACGGCACGCATTTCGGCGGTGCATCGGTCAACGGAAATGCCAATTTCCGTCGGAACTACGAACCGCTGCTGCCAGGTGTGTTCCATCTCGCGGCGCCATATCCGTACCGCAATCCGTTCAATATGACGGATCCTTCGGAACTCGCTGCTGCAATTGCGCGGCAGTTCGAAGACGAGATTGCATTTCAGGGGGCGGATACGATTGCCGCCTTCATCATGGAACCGGTGCTGGGAGCAGGTGGCGTTATTGTGCCACATGAGAGCTTCATGCCTGCGATGCGGGAGATCTGTGACCGGCACGGCATTCTGTTGATCGCCGACGAAGTCATCTGTGCATTCGGGCGTACCGGCGCATGGACCGGCTCACGTGGATGGGGCGTTAAGCCTGACATGATGACCACCGCCAAGGCCATTACCAACGGCTATTTTCCTTTTGGGGCCGTGATGATTTCTGACAAGGTGGCTACCGCCTTCGAAAATAACAAAGATTCCTTCGGCGCTATCGGCCATGGTTATACCTATTCCGGTCATCCGGTTGGCGCGGCAGCAGCACTGGCAACGCTGAAGGAAACGGCGCGGATTAATACTGCCGCCAACGCAGCGGTGCGCGGAGCGGAGTTGCTAGCGGGACTTGAGGGGCTAAAGTTGAAACATGAGCTGGTCGGCGACGTGCGCGGTCGGGGTCTCATGGCGGCGCTGGAGCTTGTTTCCAACCGCACGAAGAAAACTGCCGCCTCAAAGGATATTGTACAGAAGGTATATGAAGTGGCCTATGATGAAGGTGTTATGGTGCGCACGTCGGGCGCCAATGTCATTATTTCACCACCACTCATCATTTCTGCCAAGGATGTAAGCCGTATTATTTCTGCTCTGGATGCGGGTCTGACTGCCGCGAAAGGTCAGTGAGATGAGTGGAACACGAGACCTGCTCGCACGACGCGAGAAGTTGCTTGGGCGTAACATGTCACTCTTCTACAACGATCCGGTACATCTGGTGAAGGGTGAGGGGGTTTGGCTGTGGGACGCCGACGGTCGGCAATATCTCGATTGCTACAACAATGTACCACATGTCGGTCATTGCCATCCGCGTGTTGTCGAGGCGATTTATCGGCAGGCCTCGACGCTCAACACCCATACACGCTATCTGCATGAAGGCATTCTCGACTACGTCGACCGACTGACCGCGACCTTTGACCCGAGCCTCGACACGGCGATCCTCACTTGCACCGGTAGTGAGGCGAATGATGTGGCGCTGCGCATGGCGCAGGCCGTGACCGGCAAAACCGGTGTCATCGCAACTGACTTTACCTATCACGGCAACACGACTGCCGTATCGCAACTGTCCACCCGGATGCCGCCGGTTGGCGGTTACGGCGGACATGTCCGTCATGTTCCGGCACCGGACGCTTATCGTCCCCTCGGCGGAGAGCCGGATGAGGCCTTTGCGAAGGCATGGGCCTATCAGGTGGAGCAAGCCATTGCGTCATTGCAGGACAGTCCTTTTGGCTTCTCGGCACTGATCATAGATCCGTTTTTTGCCAATGAAGGGTTTCCCGATCTGCCTGACGGTTTTCTCGCATCTGCCGTTGCAGCGGTAAGAAAGGCCGGAGGTCTGGTTATCGCTGACGAGGTACAGCCTGGTTTTGGCCGCACGGGTACGCATATGTGGGGCCATCAGAAGGCGGGCATCGTGCCGGATGTTGTGACGCTCGGTAAGCCGATGGCTAACGGGCATCCTGTCGGCGCCGTGGTTGCGGGTTCTGACACGCTGAACGCTTTTCGCAAGGCTTTTCGCTATTTCAACACCTTTGGCGGTAATCCGGTATCTTGCGCAGCGGCCATGGCGGTCCTCGATGTAGTGGAAGACGAACAACTTCAGGCCAACGCATGTGTCATCGGAGCCTATGCTCGGCAGGGACTTCAAAAGCTGACCGAGAAACATGCTCTCATCGGCAATGTCCGCGGCAGTGGCTTGTTTTTCGGTGCGGAACTGGTGCTTGATCGCCAGGAAAAGACCCCGGCTGCGGAAGTCGCGACACGGGTCATCAATGAAATGCGTCAGCGCGGCGTGTTGATGGGCAAACTGGGGATACAGCAGAATGTCACCAAGATCCGGCCACCTCTGCCGTTTTCGAAAGAAAACGCCGATTTGATGCTCTCGGCTCTCGATGATGTTTTGAGCGGGCTGTGAGCTATGGCTGATATGATAGAGGCGCTGACCAAGCGGGCGGCGGTCGCCGCCGCGCGCTGGCACTTGCCAGATCAGACGCCGCAATTACTGAAATATCGCGAGAATGCGGTATTCAAAGTTATTCTCCCAAATGGTGATCCCGCAGCATTGCGGTTGCATCGTCCTGGCTATCATTCGCGTCAGGCGCTCGTGTCAGAGCTGGACTGGATGGCTGACCTCGGTAAATGCGGGATCACAGTGCCGCAACCACTTCTGTCATCCGAAGGCGAACTGCTTATCGCTTTGCCCGCGAATGGTAGCCCGACGCAATATGCCGATCTCATTGGCTGGGTTGAGGGCGAACCGCTTGGGGAAAGCGGCGTACCGCTCATGCGCCAAGGGAGAGACATGCGGGATTTGTTTCGCGCCATAGGCTCAGAAATGGCACGAATGCATGAGGCTGCTGACAGGTTTGACCGACCGAAGAATTTTGAGCGCCCCGCCTGGGATGTTTCGGGATTATTGGGCGAAACGCCATTTTGGGGACGCTTTTGGGATTGCGCTGCGGTGGATGATAGTGACCGCACATATTTGACCGCACTGCGGGAAACTCTGTTGATACAGCTGGCCGGGCTGGCTCCGGCGATTGATTACGGGCTTATCCATGCTGATCTGGTCCGCGAGAATGTTTTTATTCAAAACGCGTCTGTCGCATTTATCGATTTTGATGATTGCGGCTTCGGCTTCCGCTTGTTCGATCTGGCGACAGTACTGTTGAGAAACAGAGGCGAAGCTGATTATGACGATCTATGTGCCAGTCTGCTTGAAGGATACGCAGCTTTTCGGCCGCAAATGATCGGCGAATTTGTGCATCTGCCGCTTTTTCTGCTGCTACGTGCTTTGACCTATGTTGGTTGGGCAGCAACGCGGCAAGAGTTACCGGACAATGTTGAACGCCTAAAGCGTTATATTGCCGATGTTCGGGCGCTGGCCACCGGCTACTGCTAGTGTTCATCTCCCAAATAGGGTGGGTGTTGGCTTCCACCTAGGAAACATCAGAGACATGAAAAACGCAAATCGGGGTCAGAACAAGATCTATTCGCGCCATCCAAAAGCGGTGCTGATCGCTTTTGTCGTTTTCAGGAGTTCAGGAAGGTGGCCTTGAAGGACATCGATATTGATCTGAGCCCGGAAGGAGGTAATGGAAACTGCCCCGACCACGGAGTCGGAATGATCGCGAACAGGCGCTGCGATACAGTTGGATAAAGAGTCAAATTCGCCATCGTCAAATGCCCATCCCCGCTCTCGAACCTGCTCAAGGACCCGATTATACGTGTCGATGTCGGTGAGTGTTCTGTCGGTATGGCGGCTGAAGTTCGCACGGGCGAGAATGCGCTCTTTCTGCGCCTCCGGTAAAAAGGCAAGTATCGCCTTGGCAACACCCGCGGTATTGACGACGACATCGCCACCAATCACAGTGTTGAGGACGATGGATTCGCGCGGCTCAATTTTATCGACATAAGTAATGCGGTCGTGATTGGGTACTGCGAACTGAATCGTAAGCCGTAGCTTTGTTCCAAGCTCGTCCAAATAGGGGTGTGCGATGGAACGCAGATCAAAATTCTCCATCGCAGAGCGCGCAAGCGCAGCCAAACGAAAACCTGTGCCAAAGACGCCAGGTGATGTCTGGCGAACAAAACCGGCGTCTTGGAGCGTCAGCAGAGTTCGCAAAACCGTAGTTCTGTGCACGCCCATAAGTGCTGCAATGTCGACAGCCGTCCTTGGCGACAAGCTGCAAAGTTCCAGAATCTCAATAGCGCGCGATACGGTAGTGCTCATGCATTTTATCTAACCGTTCTTTCCGCTCCAGTCACGCCAATACGCAAGATCGCATTTGCAAATCTTCGCGTGTCCCCGGTAACGATGCACAAAGCCGTGTCTGCGGAACGCGTTAATGCAACAAAGGATGCGCGGTCGATCGTTTGGCGCTCGATCTGAGACGGCAAAACCATAGCCACTTCATCGGCAACTGCGGCTAGCGCTGGTTCGGACGGGGTCATGGTCGTGAGTGCTTCGATGGCAACTGCCTGCGAGATTAACTCGACAACTTCAGGAACAAGCGGGCTTCCAGAGCGCAGTGCAGCATGCACGATGGTTGCCTTGTCGTTTAGGGCTGTGGCGGCAGCGAAATGGGCATCTGTGACAATAACGAGCGATTTATGTCCTGCCGAGGCGAGAGCCGACAGGACATGAGGATGAATGATTGGAAATCTGAGCATCAGCTGAAATGTTGTCCGCCGTTGATATCGATTACAGTGCCGGTGACAAAGGCCGCCCCCGGTGATGTCAGCCAGCTAACGGCTGAGGCCACATCGGCAGGGACGCCGGCACGCCCGACGGGTATCGTTGTAATCGTTGTCCGCTTGGAATCTTCAGTGGTGAACGTGTCGTGAAAGGGTGTTGCTTCGATAAATCCGGGAGCGACCGCATTAACCGTTATACCCTGATCGGCGACTTCCTTGGAAAGACCGCGCGTGAAACCGAAAAGTGCGGCCTTTGCCGTACCATAGGCTGTTGCACCGGCGTGGCCGCCCGTCCGTCCCGCGAGAGAAGCCACGATGACGATGCGGCCATCTTTATTCATGATCGGCAGAAGGCGTTTCGTTAAAAGGAATACGCTGTCCACATTCAGTGCCTGAACCTTACGAAACAATTCGTAGGGCATTTCTTCGATGCTGGAACGTTGCACCAGGCCACCTGCGTTGTGAACGAGAATATCGATGTGCCCGATCTGGCTCTCGATCAGATCCCCGAATTTGTTCACCTCCTCTTCGATGGTCAAATCGACTGGAAGTGCCAATGGTGCTTTCTGTGCGGCGTTTACAAGTCTTGCCAGAGCGTCGGGCGAAGGTTGGTGGCTTCGATATGTCAGGATGACGTGCGCACCGCGTTTCGCAAGGTCTTCCGCTATGGCTGCTCCTATGCCGACACCGCCGCCCGTTACAAGGGCGGTCTTTCCGCTCAGCTCCAAATTGCTCATTGAGCTTTCTCCTTCATTGTCACTATTGCTGGGATTTTGCGGCAAGGGATGTGTTCCCTTCCGGTCGGCGGTGCGCATATGCGAACGTGGCGAGAGCCGTTATCGCTAGAGAGCACGCGAGAAAAAGAAGCCCTGCTTTTGTGGAGCCGGTGAGGTCGGTCAACCAGCCGACAACAAAAGGCGAAACGAAACCGCCAATATTGCCAATCGAATTGACAAGACCGATGCTAGCTGCGGCTGCGGCACCGCTGAAGAGGCTAGCAGGCATGGAAAGCATCGGGCCGATTGCGGTGAAAATGCCCATGGCAGCGACCGAAAGTAACGCCAGTGCAATCACGGCATTTACGCTCAGGGCATATCCGGCGCCCAACAGCCCGATGGAAGCAACCAAAAGGCTGATTGAGACATGGGCAGCACGTTTTCCGGTTCGGTCCGCGCGCCGGCTCCACCAGATGATGACGAGCGCGCCAGCCAGATAAGGAATCGAAACAATCAAGCCGCGATGAAAATCGCTGAACTGTCCCATTTCGCCGACAATTGTGGGTAACCAGAAACCAAGGCCATATATGCCGAGCACCATGCCAAAATTGAGCAGCGCGTAAACGATAGCACGAGGGTCCTTGAGTGCACTCCAAAAAGAATGGTTGCGACCAGAACTGAGGTCTGCACAGTCGCGTTCAATTGCATTCTGAAGCGCCTGCCTCTGCTCGACTGTCAACCATTTTGCTTCCGATGGTCTGTCCGTTAGAAGGAACGGTGTCAGAAACCCGAGCACTACAGCTGGCAAGCCTTCCACAAGGTACATCCATTGCCAGCCATGCAAACCTCCAATCCCGTCCATCTCAAGCAAAAGACCGGACAAAGGTGCGCCGAGCATGTTGGCAACAGGCTGAGCCAATACAAAAACACCTAGCATGGCAGCCCGCATTCGCACTGGGAACCAAAGCGTGAAATAGAAAACGACCGCGGGGAAAAAGCCTGCCTCGGCGACACCGAGCAAAAACCGCACGATGTAAAATGAGGTGGTGCCCGTTACGAAGGCCATTGCCATGGCCAGCAGTCCCCAGGGGATAAGTATACGGGCGATCCATTTGCGTGCGCCGAACCGGTACATGCCTGCATTGCTTGGGATTTCGAACAGCGTGTAACCGATAAAGAACAGGCCGGCGCCTAGGCCGAAAACAGTTGAGGAGAAGCCAAGCTCGGCACTCATCTGTTCCTTTGCAAAGGCGACGTTGTTTCGATCAAGATATGCAACGAAATAGAGCAGGACGATAAGCGGCAGCAATCGCCACTTTACCCGGTTCAGCGCCGATTCCAGCGCCTCTTTTTCATTCAACACCTGCAACATGAACCTCCCTTTCATGATTTGGATTTGGAGGTGTGTTACAATATTTGCACATCATGTGCAATATATGCACAAAAGAAACCTAATGGCTGCTGAAAGTGGCGCGAGTTCAGGTGAAAATGGTACTTTAACGAAAGCGACCCACTGGTTTGCGCCAATGGGATGTGTTGCAAAGCAATCGGTTAGGGCGAAATGTGGCTTACCGCAGGACGCAATTGTGCTGCGAGCGGCGAGAGTTTTTTCGAGGAAAAGCGGTGCGGTGAGGTAATATTGTCTTATTGCTTTCGCACCCTGTAAACGAGTTCGCTGTCGGCGAGCGTTATGCTGGCAACGGCCTGCGATTTGAAGCCGGGCATGAAACCTATCCGGCGTGTAGTGCGTCGGTGATCCTGCATAATGGTGTTGTTCATCTACTTGCTGGAGCGGTTAGCAATGGGCTTTTCACCCAATCGCAGGCGACTTTCAGCACTGAATCTCAGAACGGCCATATAATCGATCTGTCTTCTGTCGATGGCGCGATACAGATACATTCATGGGCCTTTGACCTCTACATAGGTCTCGTTCAGATTCCATTTTAGCTCAACTTGCCGCTTACTGCGATGGAAGCGCTCAAGCAATTTGTGGCTGAAATGCATAGCACAACGACGCACTCTCGAACGGCCAATAGCAATGCCGCGCTCGGTCATTGTCTCTTGCAAATCACGCAGGCTCAGATTGCAAGCAAGATACTACCATACACATAGAGGGGTGACGGATTTGTCGAGATGGCGACTTTAAACATTCAAAATATCCGGCTTTCAAAAAGCTGGAATGCGACCACCGTCGTCCTTGACCTAAAGTTCGCAACAGAACCAGCGGTCGCGGAGAATCTCAGCTTCAACCGTCTTCGCTTTGCGTTGTGAAAGAAAGCGGGGCCGGTGGAGTTGATGAGCAACATTCCCAAGTGAGATAGCAGCAATATTCTAGGATAATTCCAGGGCGACGGTTTTGAGGGTTGCTATAAAATCTTGAAGGGCTTTCTTTGAATCGCGATTTCGACGGGCGATTGCCAGTTCCCATACCAGATCAGTTGGTAAATCCCGGATGTCTCGAAAGACCACACCCTTTATGCGCATGGTACGCGCACCGGATGGTATCAGTGCGACGCCCAATTGCGCGGCGACCAGACTGAGGATTGTGTGCATCTGTCGCGCTTCCTGAACAATATCCGGCAGGAAACCTGCATTTCGGCAAGCCTGGGTGATGCGGGCATGCAGGACGGGCCCTTGGCTATAGGAAAACATGATGAATCGGCGCGATGCCAGATCGCTTAGTGATACGCTTCCTGCACGCGCCAGGTCATCACTTTCAGGAACAGCAACAATGAATCTATCGCGGAAAATAGTTTCCACATGGAGTTCACGTTCGCTGGCGGTTGGAGGGTGAACAAACCCAAGATCGACATTTCCCTCGATGATGTCGGATAGTTGAGCGTCAGTGGGCCTCTCGTCAAGCCGTATGGCCACTTTCGGGTGGGCTCGGGTGAACCGTCGCAATGTTTCGGGAAGAAGATGGTAAAGCGCTGCCGAAACAAAGGTGATTGAGAGTTCCGCAACCGCTGCCGATGCAGCTCGACGCGCGATCCGGACGCCTTCGTCGGCCTGCAACAACGTCTTTCGTGCTTCAATCAGGAATATTGCTCCCGCAGGCGTCATTTCCACATGTCGGCGCGTTCGTTCAAAAAGCGAAAAGCCCAGATCCGCCTCCAGCCGTTTGATGGACTGACTGAGCGGGGGTTGCGCCATGTGTAGACGAATGGCTGCGCGACCAAAATGCAACTCTTCGGCCACAGCCACAAAGTGGCGGAGATGATGCAGGTCAAGTGTCATATCACCAGCATCTTAATACAGCGAACATTGATATTTGAAGTCCTTCTTTTGTCTCGACATTTTTTGACAAGCAGAGCGCAGCGTTCTGTCGACTGACAAAAGTAGCAAGGGATCTGACGATGAAACAACTCGCGTTCGCCTCCGCCGTGGGTCTTGCAACGACCTTATGCAATCAAGCATCAGCTGAAATCCAGCGGCAGGACTTTCGTGTTACAGCTGCGCCGGGCATTGAAATTGCCGTCCGGGAAGTCCGCGAGACACGAATTGAGGCCAACAAACCCCCGGTTATTCTTCTTCACGGTGCACGCGTGCCGGGAATAGCTTCTTTCGATTTGCCCGTTGAAGGTGGGTCGCTGGCGGCAGATCTCGCACGTGCCGGTCACCTTGTTTTTGTCATGGACGGGAGTGGTTATGGCGGATCGAGCCGACCGGGACAGGACGGCGATAATAAAGGATTGCCGCTTTCAAGTTCATTTGAGGTGGTGCGGGATATTCTGGCGGTCAATGACAGCGTCACATTCAGAACAGGAGCAAGGCAAATCGCGCTTCTGGGCTGGGCCACAGGCGGTCACTGGGCAGGCATGTATGCCTCCCTTTATCCCGGGCGGGTCAGCCATTTGGTTATGCTGAACAGCCTCTATGGCGCAACGTCCGGACATCCAACACTTGGATCAACGGGTGAAAATGCCGATCCGTCGGATCGCGGTCGTTTTAACGTCGATAAATTCGGCGCTTTTCGTTTAAATACGGCTGGCTCGCTCATGTCCGCCTGGGACAAATCCATTCCCTTTGACGATAAGTCAATCTGGCGGGATCCGACAGTGGCTGCAGCTTATCAGGAAGCTGCGTTAGCGTCTGATCCAACATCTTCTTCACGAACGCCCCCTGCTTTTCGTGCGCCGTCCGGCGCAATGGAAGATAGTTTTTACCTGGCAAATGGCCGACAGCTTTGGGATGCGGCGTCGATCACTGCGCGGGTGTTAATTATTCGATCCGAGAATGATTTTTGGAGCAGATCTGCCGATGTGACAAGCCTTGCCGAACGATTGGTAAGGGCGAGGGACGTTCAACGCGTCACCATTCCAGAAGCCACGCATTTCGTCCATCTCGATCGCGGAGATAAAGGACGCAACCTTTTCCTGGCCGAAGTGGAGCGCTTTTTGTCCGCAAGCGCTCCGCAATGATCGACAAAGCAAGGGAACTAATGATGTTAAAGATCATTCTTTTCGGCCTTGTCGCATTCGCTATGGCCAATTCAGTCGCTTCCGCCAGTTCTGACGATGACACAAGCCCAACAGCTTCAGCCACGGCCAAACGTGTCATCCTGTTTGGTATTGACGGGCTTGCCGCCGCAGCGCCTGAACGCATAGCAATGCCGACATTCAATGCACTAGCGAAGCAGGGAGTGCGAATACGTGAAATGTTTGTGGCACCGCCCTGGCATCCAACCATCGGCCCATGGGGTGATCTGCAAACGACATCGTACCCGAATGTCGTTCAATTGACAGGAACACTCTTTATCAAACCCGATACGCGTTACGTGCAAGAAATATGGTTTCCGCCACAGCTTGGCCGAGGTGAGCCCGTTGGAATAACAGCCCATGCGACCAACAGTACCGCCTATGCCTCGCTTAATCGCGGCTTTAATCACAGTTTCATGCAGCGCGGTCCAGATCGCGCTGTCATTGACTGGTCGATTGCTCTGCTTCAAAGCACAGATGTCAAGTTCATGCGCATACATCTGCAAAACACTGGCGAGGCCGGTCGGGTGGAAAGTGCAGATCAGATTAAGGATGTTCCCTGGCGTCACAATATCTGGGCTGAAAACTCTCCCTATCGTCGCGCGGCAGAGGCAGCTGATAGCGAGCTTGCCCGCCTTATTGATGCACTAAAAGCCAATGGCAAATGGGATGATACCGTATTGATAGTTACCTCGGACCACGGTCAGGCTGACCATGGCTGGCATGCGCCGATGTCTGAAGCATCGTGGTCGACACCCTTTCTAATCGCAGGCCCGGGCATCGCCAGAGGTCGCACGTTGTCATACGGAGAACAGACGGATATCGTTCCGACCATCGCAGCCGTGCTCCACGTGGCCGCACCCAATCAAGGGCCAGGGGCTGGGCGGATTATGCGTGAAGTTTTTACGCAGGGAGAAATCGTCGAAGTTCCGCATCGTCTGGAAACGATTAACAGGCAAATGCGGGAATATATGCTTTTGGAGGCACAAATGCGTCTCGCCTCTGCAAAGAGGCCATCTCTGGATGACGTTCTCATGCAGGCACAAAATACGGGCTTAACTGACCGACAGTTTTACGGCCTCGACCGGTTTTTAGAATGGTACAGGGCAGGGTCAATTGATAAACTGATCGAAAATAACCGATTAGTTTTGAACGACTTGAGAACGAAATACAACGCTGCTGAGCGGCCTTGGCAATAGCTGTTCGCGATCACTTTGTACTTGTAGGTATTCAGCAGTGTCTATACTCGCAACCAGCGCTACGTTTTGAATTGGTGCATGGCATCATCGTGCGCCAGTCACCAATCAAAGCGGACGCCGAAGGTACCAGTCGTTGCTGTTTGGTGACTGCGCCCGCTATTCGACGACCAACGGTAGCTGGCTTGGCCATACAGGCTCACATTTTCCTTCAAGCGTGCAGTTACGCCGCCACCGACCTCGAATGCTGTGTCGCCAAATCTGTTCTCAATCGCGGGTGAGGATGGTCCGAAAGCCACAGTGTCATTGCCCGAGAAGGCATGCCAGAGATTGAACCGCGCATAGGGCTGCCACAATGTTCCGCGCTCGTCGCGTCTTGTATATTGCAGCCGCGCTCCCAGTCGTCCGGTCCAGGCTTTACCTGCATCCCAATCCACACTCGAATACTGATCCTGGGACCCATCTACTGATACGTCCTGATAGACGAGCTGTGCCTGCGGTTCAATCAGCCAGCGATCATCGTCACCAAAGTGGATCGGATAGCCCGCTTCGAGCGATGCCGTATATCCAGTCGCTTTTGTGGAGAGACCGGCATTATAAAGCGATGTCGCATCAGCATCGTACCAGCTGCCCTGTACCACAGCATCGAGATACCAACCGGTTGGACCAAAATGAGCCCAATAGGCGCCGACCGATGGACCTTTCAGCGTTAGCTCACCCACTGCCAAATCATCTATTCCTTGCGCGAAGCCGCGCACCGAACTCGAATTGTAGTTGGAGTAAGCGAAGTACAGGCCAGCATGATCTCGATGACCGCTATCCGTTGTTCGCCGCAGGATGTCGAGGCCCGTCTGGAAGCCTGTCAGATCACCCGTCGCACTGGCATCAACGGAACCGCCCCATCGGTTGCTGAGGTGTTCGCCGAACACTCGTCCCCACGCGCCGTTCACATAGGCGCGTGACTCCGGCACACCGCGCAGGTTTTCCTCCTCGCCGACGCGCTCATGCAACGTGCCAAGGGTAGCAAGGCCCATCTGCCGAGTAATTGCGGGGATTGGCGCATAGAGTGCCACTTCTGGACGGTAGATCGGAGTATCCGGTTCTTCCGTCGTAGGCCCCGTCGGTGTGTCGATAATATGGGACCGGAGGAACCAATCGTTCGCATCGGTGCTGCCGCCGCGGAAGAGCTGATATTCGTAAGCACCGGCAGCCACACGCTGGCCGAGGGTGAAAGCATCGGTTGTGGTGGTACCGCCATTTGTTACCTGCACCAGCATGATGCCATCCGCGATGGTCTGCGCTCCCGAACCGCCGGTATTGTTGATGAGCACCGATGTCGTGCCACTAGCTTGGCCTCCATTGATCACCAACAGGTTGCTCGGCGAGCCGTCGGCACCAAGATAGGTGTTGAAACCGATACGGCTGCCAGCGCTGCCGGCGTAGCTGCCAACGGTCAGAGTGCTATAGGCTTCCGATCGCGGCAGGAACTCGATCAGGCCGGAATTCGAAATAGCACCGGTTGCGTTGGAATCGCCGGTGACGTTCCAGATGCTGCCGGTATCGATCGTGATATTCGTCGCGTTTTGCGACAATCCGGTCCAAAGGCTGTCTTGCGCCAGGGACAAATCCGCAGTGTTGCCAGCGTCGGCCAGCAAGTCGCCTGTCCATTGCGACGCGGTCAGACTGGCGTTGACAGTATTGCCCGGGCCGGTCAGTACAAGATTACCGGTCCACTGGCTGTTGCTGAGATTATAGGTGAGCGTCGAAGGATCAACGACGATGTCACCGGTCAGCGAAGATATGCGGTCAATATTGAGCGTCAGGTTGCTAGGCGTACCCGCTCCATTTTCGGTCACCTTTGCAAGCAAGAGTTGTCCGTTGACCACAGCCGGGCTGATTGCCGTGTTGCCATTGATTGAGACTGTACCAATGCCGCCCTCGGCGAGGATGATCGCGGCATTGGTGGCACTCAGACTGCCGCCGGTGAAAGACATCGTGCTTGGTGCACTTCCAGCAAGATAGATAGCCGCAGATCCGGTACCGCTAACCGCGACTGCCGTGCCGGATGCGATGAGCATGCCGCCATTGACCGCTGCAAGACCATGAGCAGCGCTGCCCATCGTGGTGACGTTTACATCAGTAGCAGTGATCGAACCGCCCGCCATCGCATGCACGCCGATGGCGCTATTGTTTTCCGTGGTGATATTGGTGCCAGACAAGGTGACGGTGCTGCCAGCATCCGTCGCCTGGACGCCGTCGGCGCCACCGATTCCGGCGCTTTCGCCGCCCTTGGTCCTGATGGCGCCACCTGTAATCGAGGCCGCAGCCCCCTGGCTGACACGAACGCCGATGGCTCCATCGCCAATAGTCGTTATTATCGTGTCCTGAGCTTGCAGCGTGCTATCCACCCCGATCACATCCGCGCCATGGCTCTCCAGTCCAATCTCAGCCACCGGAAACTGGAGGGCGGGGCCGCTGCCGCCCGCTATCGTGTAACCTGTGGTGACTTCTGTTCCCGTCACGGTGATTGTGCCGGTGTCGGTGACAAGCAGACCTGCGCTGGAAGGGCCGGTCGTCCGGATTATGGTTCTGGTGAGAATGACAGAGCTGTCTGCGCCACTTGCCTCTGCGCCGGTTGAATTGGGCTGGTAGGTGAAAATACCGTAACCAGCATAATCAATGTTGCCTCCGGCATCGGCCCATATGCCCTGGCTGTTTGCGCCGTAGGTGGCGCTGCTGGCGCCACCGCGGACGACGATGCTGCTGTCAATACCGCGGGCAAGCATGCCCGGCGCATCGGCGTTGATTGTGGCGCCATAATAGTCGCCGGACGCGATGGCGCCGCCGCTCATGTTGATTGTTCCACTGCCAGTTGCGAACAGAACAGCGCTGCCGCTTCCAAAGCCGTTCAAGTAACTATTGTTCAGGATGAGATTACTGCCGGTCCCTGAAGCTACCCCGCCCGGGGCATTGTCGCCGGAGCTATATGTGTTCAGATCATTGAGAGTGATCGTTCCCCCGGCATCCGCAAATACGGCAGACGCAGCTGTACCGTCAATCATGAAGTCGGTGCGGGTCAGAGTGATGGTCCCGCCACTGGCCGCATAGGCGCCATGCGCATTGTTTAGCGCGGTGTATACGACACTGTCGGTGAGCGTGACGCTGCTGTCTGTGCCAACTGCGCTGATGCCATAGGCACCGACACCGTTCGTTGTGATGGTAGTGTAGCTTCCTGTGATTACTCCACCGTCTTCGGCGTAGAGACCATAGCTGTCCGTGCCATTGGTGGTGACTTCAGCCGCATCCGCGGAGGTGCCAATCAAGCTGATCATCCCCCCGCCGCTCGCGCGGACGCCGTAACCGCTGCCGTTGGCCGTCAGATAGACAGAGGTGCCACTATAACTTCCGGTACCTGATACGTCGACCACCGGCGTTGCGCTAGCGCTTTCTCGCGTGGTGAAAGCGAGATCCGAACAACTGCCTGAAGAAATACTGACTGCAGCCGGTGCCGATGGCGCACATTGCGCCAAGGCTTGAGCGGAGGGCAACAGCACCGTCATCGCTGCGGCCAAGGTCGCAGGATGGAAGCAAATAGAGCTTAATAGTGCTTTCTTGCGCGCGTTGCAGATCCGCGCACGAAGGCCTGAAATGGCAACAGGCATCTCCACATGGTCAACACGCAATCGATGCCCCCTCTGTCGCTACGCTTCCTGTGTGGTAAGCATTTCGAGAATCAATTAAGAAGATTAATATAATATACTTGGAATTGGGCAAGTCGGACGTGGTGTCTTTTTAGCCTAAAACTGCTCAGAATTCTGAAAACGATCAATTTCTTGCTGGGTAGTTCCCAACGGATATATACATTCGAAAGCGATCTCAGTAAGCACGTAGCGAATTCCGTGAATTTTATTCTGCTTGGCGCAGTGGTGCCCTCCTTCGGTCTGTCCGATGTGATGTGACGCAAAAGGCATTCGCACGAAAAGTCTGCTTATAGATGTCGTTCAGATGAGTTGGATCATGTGCGGCTAAAGCTGCGCGCGGGATGATGTCATGTTAGACATTCTGATGTTGCTTGCTTAGTAAGCGCAAAAACCGAATCTCCCATGTCATCCTGCGACAATAAGATTTTCGAGATGGATACATATTATCATACCGTCTGTATATTAAATATAGCTAATTTGCGTCGCGTTAATATTAATTATGCTTATTTTACACAAAGCTATTGGGACGGAATACAAGTATAAATTGACGACCTGCAGCGCCGCCAGCCTGCATTTCTGATGTTCATGTGCAATGCGAAAGTGAACTGTATTCGGAGGGAAGAATGCTGAGATATTTGTCCATGGCTACAGCCATTTTAGTGGGCGCCAACATTACGCCGTCGTTCATTGTCGACGCGCAAGCTCAAACGACAGTCGAATGCCGATCCAGAGACTACAAGTACGATGAATGTTACGCGGGGCCGCTGTCCAAACCTCAGCTCATTCATCAAACTTCGAGTTCGGCATGCATCTTAAATCGCACGTGGGGATATAATCCGAAGAGCCGCTACATATGGGTTGCTCAGGGTTGCTCTGGTGTATTTGCAGATGTTGGCGGTTATCACCACGGTCGTGGCGATGGGTTTGATCCAGGTGCGCGCCAATATGATCATCACGGTCATGATATAGGCGGTGTCGTAGCGGGTGCTGTGCTCGGCGCGATCGTTGAGGGAATGGTTGCAGATAGTGGGCACAAGCATCATCACACAACCAGCAATCATCGTGATTCCGACGATTATAATGGCTGTCATGGTATTGGGTGTACAGTCGACAGACCGGATGATTCCGAGGCTATAGATACAACGCCGCAGTTCGATAAAAACGGAGAGCCCAATTACGATACTCATGGCAACTATATCGGCTGCCATGGCGTCGGATGCTTGGTTGACAATCCAGACTAGGATGGCGGTAGATAAAAGAGGGACAAGAAGCTCGTCCCTCTTTTACGCCGTGACGAGTGCCAGGATTTTTAGAAATTGTATTTTAGTATAATGTAATGAATATCGCTGATAATTTTTGAACGCCATCAGAATATACAGTTCGAATCCCAAATTCTTGTTTTTCCATTATTGCATCTAAAACTGCCATCGTGCTGGCGGCTTTCGCGAGATGCTCAAGATCCATCAAACCCCAAACAGCCACTTCCACATTATTAGATAGCGGCGGGGCTTTCTCCGCTTGTTCTCTTTTTAGCATAATTGGAAAAAATATAGTTATTTCACGATAATCTGAATTCTTTCGTGGAGCAATATTTAATGTAATCATATTTATTGAATATATAAATAGTTCAGCAAATTGTGGAGACACATGATCATCACTCTTGCTGAGAGTGCATTTGCAATGCCGATCTTGTGCCAATGATTGAAAGCACCAGATACTCGGCGATGGCTGTTGGTGACTTGATAGGCGCTGGGGGTATTCGGATGGAATTACGTGTCTCGCAGTTCATCGACGGCACGCTTTCGGGAAAGCAGTTTCCGATAGCATCCAGCTAGTCCTTCAAAGCTTCCAGCCTGTCAGGCTCAGTGACCCTGTAAGTGCATTCAGAACTCATAACAGACTATCAAGGAGCTGTGGGCGATGGCGAAGCGAGGGCAGGCGGTCAAATTCCGTTTGGCGAAGGTTTGCGCGATATTGAATAAAACGGAATGCGAGCTTGCTCACACATTGGGGCTGTCTAGGGCTGCCTTAAAGGCGATCGACCGTCGGGGGGCGCCTCTTTATCTGCAATTGGCTCTCACCGCGCTGATGGCAGGAACCCAACCCGCTCCATTTTTACAAAGATACAATGATAATGATCATCAAGGCTGTGAACGCGAGCTCATGAAGCAAGCTGGTTAGAACGTCGGGGGACGGGTACTATGATCAAGGTGACCGCCCTATTTGCCCTTCTCGTGATTGGGTTACCACTAAAGGATACTTTCGCGGCTTCCTGCGGAGGTGCATCGGCAAATAATCCCGCAGTTAAGATGCTGCAACGACAACTTTCTGCGCTTCGAGCCATTGAGCGGAGTCGGGGTTGTAAGCCAGGTAAATCTGAGGGTGGTTTTTTCAATGCCTGTCGTGACGTTGGCATGCAAATTGGTGAAGTCCAGCAGGAACTGAGCCTTGCTTCGGCCGCCGATCGTGAATGCAAGGCTCTTGCATCTGCAGCACCGCGTCCAAAGGCAGTCAACGTGTTGAGTTCCGCAGCATCCGCCCGCACGGGGCCTGCTATAGATAGGTCAAAAAAAGTGCCGGGATTCAAAAATGCACTGCAATATTGTGTGCGTCTTTCGGACGGCTATTACTTTCCAACGCCTAATTCGCAGTTCGGTCAGAAAGGCGGCACAGACGCCGCGCTTATTCAGTGCAGACTGATCTGCGATACGAACGATATGGCAGTCTATGTCAATGACCAGAACGAAGAATCTGCCGAAATGGTTTCGGTCCAGACGGGTCAAACCTATGCCGATTTGACAACGGCTTACGATTATCACGGTGACGGAGAATTCAAGCGCTGCAACTGGAATGGTTATGTCGCGAAAGTTGCCTCACTCATGACTGTCAAAAAGCAACCGCGGCAGATTGCAGATACTACAACTCCGTTGCCAGATATGGGGCCGGAGAAAGTGACAACTGTGATCGCAGAAGTTGCTCCCGAACAATATCGGTCAGCTCCCGTCCGCGATGTGCGCGTCGTTGGCCCTGCATTCATTCCAGATATCGACAATCAAGCGTTCGGACAGATGGGTTACCAGCAAAGCCCATAAAAATCTCCTCTAGCAAAAAGCGAGATGGCAGCCGTCGTCGACTGGCGCCATAGTTTCCAACATGGGATATCAAATGAAGAGCTTCAAGTTCGGACATATCCTACTTGCACTCCTGCCGCTGGCAGTTGCCGGTTGTGTTACTGCGGAGGAGGTAGATCAGGACAAATGTTCATCCTTCGGCTTCCGTCCTGGTACAGATGCATTCGCGAATTGCATGATGGCGCAAAGCGCGCGTCATGACGATGAAGAGCGGCGCTATATGGATGGTCTTCATGAGCGACAGGAGCGCGAACGCAAGAAAGAGCGCCGTCGCCGTGAAGAAAGTCAGATCGACACGCGACCCCAGTTTGATAAGGACGGCAACCCGAACTTTGATACGCAAGGCGATTATATCGGATGTCATGGCGTCGGCTGTCAGGTTGATAATCCGGATGCCGACAATTAGCTAAAGTCAAGGGCGCCATTCACAAAATGGCAATATGGGATGCTCATCGTATAATGGACCAAAAGCATCAAGTATCGTGACGGCAGCTCTGTGCAAATAGGTGTTCACCAAAAATGTATAGAGCAAATACTTATTTGTAATATATAAGTGTTTAAAATAGTTGTGGCATTTACGAGGTGATGTTAGTCGACATCCATAATGGAGCGGCTTTCATCCCCTCCGAATTGTGATGCGAGAATCCCCCAGTTCCCTCGCGTTTACGGTTTAAAGAAAAGGCCCAACTATGATCAATGTCGCCTTGGAATGGTCCGTTCCGATATTACTTTTCCTTTGTGGGCTCGCGCTTATACTTGCGGCGAAATTGAACGCGATGACCATGAAATGGGGAGTCGGATTGTGCTTTTTAGGGGGCGGCTATGGCTTGATGCTTTTTCGTACCAAGAGCTTTTCTGCAGTTAAACCCCTCGGTGAAGATCTCCTGTTGCTGACAGGCGTGGTGATCTGCTGTGAGGCATTTGCTGACAGGTTTAAGCTGAGGGTGTCCCTGTTCTTCGATGGGATGATCATTCTTCTCGCGCTGTCGGCTGCGGCCTTTTCTCTGTTGTTTTTCCACAGCGTCAGGCTGGAAAGTCTATCGGTAATTATTGGTTGTGCAGCCGCCGTGTTTTCATACGTATGGAAGGTCGAATTTAGAAACAGAACAACACCCGATTTGATAATTTTATTTTCTTTTACTTTTGTTTTCGCGTGTTTGCTGCTTCAAGCCATTATTTACATATTTCTTGACGATGGGGATCCTACAGTTGGTCTATGGAGCACTTCTATTTGGGGGATATTAATCCAATATACTGGGCTTATCGGTGGTGTTGTACTCGCATTCTCCGTCCTCCTGGCGATAAATCTGGATGTACTTGCTGCCTATCGACAGAGAACGACAGCATTTTCTACATCCTACACATCAGTGAGATCACCTGAACTTGCAAGTATAAGTACGACGTCCAATGACGTACAGACATTGCCTTACACATCAAGCAATGTGCAGAAGTCAATTAGCGCTGAGTATTTAACGCCAGATTCAGCCAAGATCTCGCATAAAGCATCTGATGAGGAAGCCGTATTAAGCGATATCACAGGGTTTGAAGACGTTATACGTGGTTGCCTTTTCAGGATGACGAATTCAATTGGTTTTGCTCGCTCGCCGCGGGCGCGTAAGTTCATTATATATATTGTGGAAGAAACGCTTTCCGGGAGGGCGGAGAGAATTAAGGAATGCGCAATCGCACTTGACGTCTTTGATCGGAAAATCGGGGATGATTTCGTCGGCGATTCACTGGTTAGAACCAGTGCGAAGCGGCTTCGCGACACACTCGATGCTTATAATAATGGAATAGGTAAATCCGAGCCTATACATATTACGATTCCCAAGGGGAGTTATATACCCAGGTTCACGCGCAACGTTTCGATGGGTTGATATGGAACGCAGCTATCGGGCTTTGCCGGGAGCCGTGATGTCTTCTTCCCGGAAGAAACCGAATAAAACCGCTTGGAAATCCCGTTTTCTGCGGAGAAAGCAAAGAGGTTTCGTCTTTGATGTGACGGTTACGTAACGTTCTAAATTCAATTTTACTCACTTATATAATGATCCAAGCCGTAGTTTCCTATTAAGCAATGCCAAATCGATGGACGTTGTATACTGCGATTGTGGAGCGTGGATGAGTGACCGAACATACTGGCCATTAGTGGCGAGTGCGATGATCGTTACAGTGGAGGGTGTGAAGCGTAATCCTGCACACATCCGACTGAAATCACAACGTGGCTTTTTCCATTACATTGATCTCTTTGATAGGATGCGGCCTCTCCGGAATAAGCAATATCAAAAGTCCGTTTCGCGCTTGCAGCAATTTATTACCGAAGTCTGCCGATACGTGTTGCTTGCCTGCACTCCTCAATCGGAAAGCCACAGCGGATCGTCGTCGGTACTCGCTGGCTTAACTGACTGCAGTCGTGTTGGGAATAAACTCGCTAAATTGCAGCACGTCGTTCCGGGTCTCGCTCAAAAATGAAGTGGCTCGAGAGCATCCCTGAAGAATGGGGCAAGGTTTACAGTTCTGAGAAAAGTGCGATTACGCTCACCAGAACAGGACCAAATGAGATCCAACTGGTGGCACCGGAGCCGTTTGCTCTTATTCTTCTAACTCCGCAGATGGAACGGGAAGCGAGGCTGGGGTCTGACAGGCGTACATCTGCAAATGTCCCGGTTGGATCTTTGGAGTTAATTCCGGATAAGGCGGATCTTTTTGCACGATGGCACACACCAAAAGAGAATATTCTGACGTCTTTCGGAGCGGAGCGTTTGCGCAACCTTGCTGCGGCAGAGTTCGACAATGATGTGTACGAGTTAAGGCCACTCAGGGCTGGGAGTGTTGATAAGACCGCATTGGCGTTGGCGAACCTCATGCGCGAAGAGATTTTGCGTGAGTGTGACAAGCCAAATTTATTGTACCTGGATTCTCTCAATGTTGCATTCTGGTTGAATGTACTGCGGAACCATTCTTCAATCAAAAAGGTGAATCACAGTCCGGCCTTCGGTGGGCTTTCAGCTAAAACCTGGCGTACCGTTGATGATTACATGCGATCTCATCTATCGGAAAATATTCCGATTGAGAAACTGGCAAGTTTGGCTCGCATTTCGGTCAGTCATTTCGCGCGCGGATTTCGTCAAACCACCGGAAAGAGCCCACATCAATATCTAATAGATTTGCGATTGGAGTATGCCGAGATGTTGATCCGGGCTGATGACCTCCCCTTAGCTGAGATATGGAGAACCTGTGGGTTCGGAAGTCAAAGCCATATGACCTCACTTATGAGGGAGCGCAGAAGAACGACACCAACGAGAATCCGACGCGGTGGAATATAGGCGCCATTGAGGCTCAATGCACCTGTCCTCCAGTGGGCTTGGTTGCATCTGCGAATATCAGCGTATTCTGAAACAACTCTTCTATCTGAATAGGACTGGAATCTGATGGTCGGCCGTTACTTTGTAGCAGCGATCAAAATAGGAACTCTGGTATATCCTGAGTTGCACAACGTCTCACATAGGAGTTTATCAACGACTTCGAGTTTCATTTCGTACACGCCTCATAGCAACCAAGCGCCCTTGACTAGCGTCCTATCGAATATGTGGTCGGCGGTTTAAGTGCGAGCTTGGGCGATGACAGATATTCGAACTATGACGACATCCTTTCAACGCCGGCACGACCAGTCGGGGTCACAGTTATGATGTCGAGGGACAGCCAGCTGCGTGCTTGATGCTATCTACCAATCACCGGAGGCTGGCGAGGACTTTCCATACTGGTCAATGTTGGCCACGGTGACAGACCGCTGTCAGTCCGCCCCCTTATAACTGACAGCGGTCGCCCGGGTTATGAGAGACCGCTATGCCTCCAATATCCGGGGTATTTCGTTATAAACTATAGGAGCCTAATTCCATAACTGATCATTCCATCAAAGGCAAAACCGTCATTATCGCTGGTGGCGCAAAGAATTTAGGTGGGCTCATCGCCCGTGATCTTGCCGCTCATGGGGCCAAGGCAATTGCGATCCATTACAACAGCGCGGCGAGCAAGGCCGACGCTGACGCAACCGTTGCTGCTGTGAAGGCAGCAGGCGCTGAAGCTGTTGCTTTTCAGGCCAACTTGATCACTGCCGGTGCAACGGAGAAACTGTTCGCTGACGCCATTGCAGCGATTGGCAAGCCGGATATCGCGATCAATACCGTCGGCAAGGTATTGAAGAAGCCGATGACGGAAATTTCGGAAGCCGAGTATGACGAAATGTCCGCAGTCAACGCGAAGGCCGCTTTCTTCTTCATCAAGGAAGCGGGTAAACAACTGAACGATAACGGCAAAATTTGTACATTGGTGACTTCCCTGCTCGGCGCTTATACGCCGTTTTATTCGAGCTATGCCGGCACCAAGGCTCCTGTTGAACATTTCACGCGCGCGGCTTCAAAGGAGTTCGGCGAACGTGGGATTTCTGTAACGGCTATCGGACCAGGTCCTATGGATACGCCTTTCTTCTATCCTGCCGAAGGCGTAGATGCCGTGGCCTATCATAAGACCGCAGCAGCCCTTTCTAGTTTCTCGAAGACCGGTCTCACGGATATTGGCGACATCGTTCCCTGGATTCGTCTTCTGGTCTCGGAAGGCTGGTGGATGACTGGCCAGACCATCCTCGTTAATGGAGGATACACCACCAAGTAATAGGATGATGGCGCAGAGTGCCTTTGGTTGAGGTGCGGCTGTCGATGTTTGATCGTAAACGAGGGGATGTGACGATGAAACGATTATTAACAGTTGTGTTGGTTACGTTTGCTGTACTCCAGTCTTCGGTGGCCTATGCTGATCTAAAGGCGGCGGATCGAAGACTGAATGATCTTTATGGTCAGGTCATCAACTCGTTGCCAGCCTCAAATCAGGGGCAACTCAAGGAAAGTCAGCGCAACTGGATCAAGTATCGCGATAGTGAGTGTCGTTATCAGCAGGTGAACTACGCGATTATGGTTTCAGAAGCCGATTGCAAGGAAGTGTTGACCCGCCAAAGGATCGGCCTTTTGAGCCAACAGTTGGGTTGGTTGAAAAAGCTTGGTGACAAGGACGAGGCGGATGCGGCGGCTGACTGCAAGCAGGAGATTGGTGCCAAAGCAGCGAACGTGCTCGTCAATCAATGTAAGGAGATTTCACCCGCTACGAACCCGCCATGCAATGCCGCTAATTCGTGCGATCTGATCAGAGATGAAATCAAGCGGGGTTGCAGCATGGCTGGTGACAAAAAGCCAGCATACTGCCAATAACCCTAGGTTTTTAAGCGTGTTTGTCTGCACGTGGAAAAGTGGTGGGTTTTAAACTTGTATTTTTTTAAAGGAAGTACGGGCCGGCCCAGATATATTTGATCAGAACAAGCGAGTATCATTGGGCTGATCAAGGATCATTGGTGTCCAGATGATTTAAGAGGCGGCATTTAATATTGAATGCCGCCCTTTCTCGTATGATACAGCGATCTGGATAGTAATATTTATGATCAACATTGATGGAGTCCTCTCGCATCGCAATGCGGTTGGTCCGTAAATATAAAAGTATCAATCGTAAGATGAATTTTGAATAAAAAACGTATTAATATTTCAAGGGAAATTTATGAAGAACACATTATTTTGATGAAATTAATTAAATACTGGCTTGTCGATCTAACGATCAGATGTTAGTCGAGCAACGATAATGTGAGCAAGCAATCGTTGATCTATCGTGCAGCTCATTCGTTCTTCCGACGTTAATTGCGTCTTAGTTCAACTGAAAAATCGTGAAGGCCGTCTCATGATCAATTCCGCTCTGGAATGGTCCGTTCCATTGTTGATCCTCGTTTGTGGCTTTGGTCTGATTGGTGTTGCCCGGTTTGGCTTTCCGACTGTTTCATGGGGCAGTGGGTTGTGTCTTCTTGGAGCCGGTTACGGCCTCATGCTTTTTCGAACCGTTACATTCTCGGCAGTCAAACCTTTAGGAGAAGACTCGCTTATAATGGCGGGTGTGGCCATTTGTTGTCGTGCTCTCGCAGAGCGTTTCAAAATCCGAAAGAAGCCGGTTCTAGACGCAACTATCGTGGTTCTTTTCTTAGGCATGACCGCTCTATCACTGATGGTCTTCCAAAGCGTAAGGCTTGAAACACTATCAATCCTCACCGGTAGTGCGTCGTTGATCTTGACTTCTCTGTGGCGCGTGAAATCGAAAGTGAAATCCTCCTCAGACATTATACTCTTCGCAACATTTGGTGCGATATTTCTATTTCTTTTATTTCAGTGTGGCGTCTATCTTTTCTTGAACGATCTTGCACCGGAGGTGGGTTCTTGGAGCGGCTCATTCTGGGGTGTGGTGCTTCAGTATACCGGGCTTTTTGGTGTGGTTATCTTGACGTTTGCGATTGTGCTTGCTGTGAGCATGGACGTGATTGATCGTTACCGCGATCTGGCGAATACGGATTCACTCACGCGAGTCTGCAACCGTAGAGGCATGCAGGCATTTATACGCTCGTTTCAGCTAGACAACGTGTCAGGAGAACAGGCAGCAATTGTCTTGGCTGATATTGATCATTTCAAAACGGTGAATGATCAATATGGGCATCATGCCGGTGATATGGTTTTGGCCGATTTCGCTCAGCTGCTGCAAGAACAGGCTGGCCATGGAAGCTGTGTGGCGCGACTGGGAGGAGAGGAGTTTGTGGTTCTTCTGCCCCGTACTCCCATGAAAGCCGCGATCACCATAGTCGAAGACTTGCGTTGCTCATTTGCGGCGCGGAGATGGTATCATATATCTGCGAACCTTCGTCTCACCGCAAGTTTCGGCGTCACGGTCCTCGAAGATGGCGAGTCATTCAAATCGGCAATCACACGCGCTGACACTTACCTCTATCAGGCCAAGCTAGAGGGAAGGGATCGTCTGGTGGGAGATAAGGCGGCGTGAGTATTCAGGTTATTTGGTGGTATGGTGTATTTTGCACTATTGACGCCGCTGAACGACCAGGGAACTTGTAACCCCGCCCGCCACCGCGCTTGCGTAGGCAATGTCATCAATCTCGTTTGGCCCGGCGGGACGCTCAGTGCTGACGAACAAGAAGCTCTCGCCAAGACGGTTTCAAACGTTTCTGGTTCTATATCAGTAAGCGAACCGTGGAACGAGGATTCTTGACTAAGCAATTTCCCGACGAGGCGTTCTCCCACCATACTGCGAACGTCAGTTGAATCGAGCGGATCGTCAATTTTCACGACGATCTATGGACCCGACTGATAGGGCGATTTTGACAGAGGCCAAAAACTCCTTAATTATACGACGTATAAATAAGGAGTCGAAAATGGTCACTGGACATGTATTCATCGCTACCAGCCTGGATGGCTTTATCGCCCGCGAAAATGGGGCCATTGATTGGCTGCTCGAGCGCGACAATGCTGGTGAGGATCATGGCTACAATGACTTTATAAGCGACATCGACGTTATCGTGATGGGTCGGGGGACTTACGAGTCGGTTACAAGCATGGGCAATTGGTTTTATACCCGTCCGGTACTGGTCTTGTCAGCGCTGCTTGCAAAGCAAGCGGTTCCCTCTGACCTGATCGGACGGGTTCGCTTCTCGGACAAATCACCGGAAAATGCGATGGCGATGCTTCAATCGGAGGGTGCAAAACAGGTTTATGTGGATGGCGGCCGCATTATTCAATCATTTCTCTCTCGCGATCTGATCAGCGACATGGTGATCACGAAGGTGCCAGTTTTACTCGGAACCGGTCGTCCACTTTTTGGTGGTGATCAACGCGATGTATCGCTGAAGCACGAGTGCACGAGGTCCTTTCCTTCTGGATTGGTCCAGTCACATTACAAGGTTGTCCAATGACGGCGAGGAAACGAGGTCGGCCGCCAGCCGACGGAATGACCGTCGCGCCGAAAGCCATTCTTCGTGAGGCATTGTCAATGCTCGATGCAAACGGCCTTAACGGCTTGACTATGCGCGCACTGGCAGCACGTGCGGGCATCAATCCTATGACGATCTATCATCACTTCAAGGATAGAGATGGGTTGATCAGGGCACTGGCAGAGCTTGTCTATGCGGATGTCGTAGCGCCTGAGCATGGTGATGCAATGGAACGCGCCCGTCGCCTCATGAGGGACTATTACGCCAAGGTTGTCCTCTACCCTTCACTGACCTTGGCGATTTTTGCCCGGCCAGCGATTTTCCCGGATCAAGCCAGAAGGATCACAGCTGAGTTGACGAACCTGTTGGGTGAACGCAGCTATTCTTCGCAACGCACGGCGCTTTGGACACATATTCTGGTTGACTATACGCACGGTGCGGCGCTTGCCGCATCAATCCAAGACGAGGACCCAGGGCGTCAACCTTTAGATGAAGCGATGTTTTCCGCATTCCAGATCGGACTTGCCGAGATATTGGAGGCGTTTGATCGTTCTGCTGAACACGGTTCTCATTCTTCGAAATAACGACATGTGTATCAGCCGTTGCCCTAAGGTCGTGAGAAACGCTATTATCTAAGCGAGTTCATCTGTAAGAAATTTCGAAACGAAATCGACAAAAGCGCGTACTCGCGACAGCGGATAACGACTTGCGGGCCAAAGAAGATAGAATATCCCTGTATTGTTGGCCGCGCCCGGAAGGACATCGATCAATGAACCATCCAGTATTTTTCCTTTAACAGCAAAACTCGGCAACATCGCAATTCCATTGCCATCCAGTGCCAGCTGTATAATTGAATCGACAGTCGTTACCGTGAAAGTTTCCGGCGCTCTGGAGGTGTCATCCTCCTGACCGGCCAGTTCCCATGGGGCAATCTTGCCGGTTTCTGAATAGCGGTGCCGGAGACAGCGATGATTTTGGAGATCGGCGACGGATTGGGGTGCGCCGCATCGTGCGATATAGACCGGTGATGCGACGAGACACCACGAGAATTCTCCTACCTTTTTATAGAGCAGGCGACTGTCCTTCGGTTTCCCCGTGCGGATTACCACGTCGAAACCTTCGTCAATGACATCGGCAAAGCGGTCGCTGATATCCAGTTCGAGATCGACTTCGGGATAGGCCTTCATAAAAGCGCTGACGGCTGCCACCAGAAGCGTGGATGAAATGGGCAAACCAACCTTCAGGCGCCCATGGGTGCCTTGGGAAGATTGCGACAACTCTGCCTGCGCCACTTCCAGTTCGCCCAGAATACGACGGCATCGTTCGAGAAACAGCTTGCCCTCGGTCGTCAGCGTGATCGAGCGCGTCGAGCGATGAAACAGGCGCACGTCGAGCTGCTCTTCAAGCTTCTGCACTGACTTGCCGACAGCAGACGCTGAAAGGCCAACAATTTGGCCCGCTTCGCGAAAGCTTCTTTTCTCAGCAGCGTGCACGAATGTCTGTAGCGCGCCGAAATGATCCAGTTTCAATTTCATACCGGAAAATCCTTCCGTAATGTTCCGAATTCAAGCCGCATTCAGCTTCCGCGTCAACGGCCATATAAAACTCTCGAGAAAAATTGATGGACGCCGTTCAGGAGAACCAGAACATGAGCAGCCTTTTCAAGCCGTTTAATCTTTCGGGTCTGGCACTGCCCAACCGCATTGTCATGGCGCCGATGACCCGTTCGCGTAGTTTCAGTGGCGCAGCCGACGAGCTGGTCGCACTCTATTACAGCCAGCGCGCCACAGCGGGACTGATCATTACGGAAGGAACCCCGATTTCCCGTGAAGGGCAGGGCTATCTTTTCAATCCGGGAATTTTCAATGAAGAGCAGATCAGGGGCTGGCGTCTGGTGACGCAATCCGTTCACAGCGCAGGTGGTCGCATCTTCACGCAGCTATGGCATGTCGGTCGTATTTCCAACCGCTCGATCCAGGAAGACGGTATAGCGCCGGTGAGCTCGACGGGACGTGTTGCTTCGGGCGCAATGTCTTTCGTTCGCAATGCGAATGATGAGCCGGATTTCGTTCCGGTCTCCGAACCTCGTGCCCTCACCACTGAAGAAGTGAAGCGGGTGACCGGTGATTTCGTGCAGGCCGCACGTAACGCGGTGGAAGCTGGTTTCGATGCCGTGTCGGAAGCCATAGGCGCCAGCCGCGTTGCCATTCGTCTTTTGCCTTATGGCACCATTCACGACAACCCGCTTTTCCCCGACCTTGAAGAGACCTATGTGGCTCTGGCTGCGGAACTTGGCAGGCGTGGCATTGCCTATGTGCACGTCATGGATCAATCTGGACAGGTCAAGCTGCCTTATGGCGAACGCCCGGTCAGCGATGCGATCCATGGCTTGATGGAACAATGGCGCCCATTGCTGCCGGATACCGCACTCATTCTGGCTGGTGGTCTGGATCAGGCGCGCGCGCAGCGTCTGATCGATGCCGGATTGATCGACCTTGCTGCCTTCGGCCAGCCATTTATCGCCAATCCCGACCTCGTTGAGCGTCTGCGTAACAACTGGCCCCTGAACGAGCCGGATCGTGCGACTTACTACGGCGGCGGACGCGCAGGCTATGTCGACTATCCGCCCTATAGCGGACGTTCGCTCGTCGCCTGATCGCACCCACTTTCTGGAAGAATTCACGCGCCTCTCAACCGGGCCGATGGATTTTTGCGGCCTGACCTCGCCGTCTTCCAATCTTTTTGGCATCGGTGTCCGGCTTATATGGCAACTTCAGGGACGCCGGGTCATTCCGCCCGAGATCATTCGTAATCGGGCTTTCTCAAGAAAGGACGAAACCGTGTTTTCTAAAATCCTATCTGCCGGTGCATTGCTCAGCGCCACGATGCTGTTTTCATCGCCCGTTCTGGCGCAGGAAAATATGCTGCCTTCCATCAATACGCCGCCGGAAGTTTCTAAAGCAGCTCTGGCCAAGGTGAAGGAGGAGCAACGCGGACAATATGCGGTTCCTGAAGGTTTTAAGAGCGGCATGGTGGAAACAGATGGCATCCGCCTGCATTATGTGAGCGGGGGAGAGGGCAAGGGCGATCCGATCATCTTCGTTCATGGCTTCGGCTCTACCTGGAAGATGTGGCAGCCGGCTCTGGAAAAATTCTCCGCGAACCATCAGGTCATCGCGATCGATCTGCCGGGCCTCGGCCAGTCGGAACCTTCTGCTGCAGGCTATGATGCAGAAAAGATGAGCACCTATCTTCTGGGCGCCATCAAGAGCCTGACCAACAATCAGCCTTTCACCTATGTCTGCCACGACCTTTGCAATTCGGCTTCCTACCCGATGGTCGCGAACAACCAGGATTTAATCAAGAAGGTGGTGTTCATGGATTCGCCGATCCCTGACAAGGCAATGTGGACCTACCCGGGTCTAACGCCGCGTGGTCCGGGCCTTGGCTGGCACTTTGGCTATTTCTCATTCGGCGACATCGCTGAAAAGATGGTCTCTACCGATCCGGTTCTGTTCATGAGTTACTTCATCAAGGAATATGCCGGCAAGAAGGACACCTTCACCCCGGCTCTGCTGGATGAACTGATCGAGCCCTATTCGACCCGCGCGAACCTGCATGCGGCATTCGGTTATTATCAGTCGCATTCCGATAGCATTCGTCAGAATGAAGCTCTGCTCGCCGCTGGCAAGCAGTTGACCATCCCGGTCTATTCGATCAGCGGCGCCAAGGGCGTGAACGACGTTCTGCCAAAGCAGCTCGCGGCCCGCTTCGTGAAGGATCCGAGCAAGCTTGGTTCGACCATTCTTCCGGATACCGGCCATTGGCTGCTTGAAGAATCGGCCCCTGAAGTCAACGCGCTGCTTGCCGATTTCATCGACAAGTAAGACGTGTTGGTCCTCACCAACGGTTTCGTGATCGCGGCAAGCAACGCAACGGTCATGAAGCCATGATGATGATAGAGATCGAGCGGTCGCGGTCCGTTTGAGCCAGAGCCGCTCGATCTCTTTCCATAACGCATTCCTGTACGAAAAAGCCGTTTCACACTTTTGCTCGGAACGCTCCAGTCTCTATCGATATCATTGCAGTTCGAGCAGACAATTGGAGGCCCAGATGACTGTATCACCCATGATCCCGATGATGATGGCAATCGCGTTGGGAGTTGCAACACCTGCCATGGCTGACCCTTTGCTTGGTGATTTCGATTATGGTTGGCCGGTCCAGCGTCAAACCATACTCAGCCAGAACGAGGCCATGACCATGGCCTATATCGACGCCCGCCCGGAAAAAGCCAATGGCCAGACCGCTGTGCTTCTGCATGGCAAGAATTTCTGTGGTGGCACATGGGAGACCACCATCAAGGCGCTTACGGGGGCGGGATATAGGGTGATTGCTCCCGATCAGATCGGGTTTTGCAAGTCAACGAAGCCAGCGCGCTATCAATATGGTCTGCACGCGCTTGCGGATAACACGCATCAGCTTTTGACCGCGCTTAACATCGAAAAGCCGGTTCTGGTCGGGCATTCGATGGGCGGGATGCTGGCCATACGCTATGCGTTGCAATATCCAGATGAACTCCAGAAGCTGGTGGTGGTCAATCCGTTGGGAATGGAAGACTGGCGTGCCAAGGGCGTGCCCAACGCGACTATCAATCAGCTATACGCCACCGAGCTGAAGGTGACGCGTGCAAGCATCAAGGCCTATCAGCAATCGACATACTATGCCGGTACTTGGAAACCGGAATTCGACCGCCCTGTCGATATGCTGGCATCCATGTATGAAGGTCCGGGCGGCAATATTGTTGCGTGGCATCAGGCTTTGACCGCCGATATGGTGTTCAACCAGCCTGTTGTCCATGAATTGGACAAGCTGCGTGTGCCGACAGTGCTGATGATCGGACTGAAAGACAATACGGCCATGGGCAAAAACCGCGCGAATCCCGAACTCGCGGCAACGCTCGGCAATTATCCGGTACTGGCAAAGGAAGCTCAGGCGCGTATTCTCAACTCGCAACTGATTACTTATCCCGACTACGGGCATAGCCCGCAGATGCAGGATCCGGAGCGCTTCAATGCCGATCTGCTGAAAGCAATTACAGTCGCGCCCTAGAAAAAAGCGATGCATTTGCTCGAGAATCTAATGAGTGGTGCGCGCCGGACGATATCCGGCGCGCACTGTTTTCATCCACGTATGAAGGCTAGCAGATCAGCGTTGATTACGTCTGCATTGACTGTAAGCATCCCGTGCGAAAAGCCCGGATAGATGATCAGTTTGCTGTTCTGCAGCAGCTTGTCCTGCAGGATCGAGGCGCATTTATAAGGAACGACCTGGTCATCGTCGCCTTGCAGCACGAGGGTTGGTACCGTTATCGCTTTCAGATCTTCTGTTTGATCCGTTTCTGAAAACGCCTTGATCCCCTCATAATGTGCCTTGGCGCTTCCCATCATGCCCTGTCGCCACCAGTTATCGATAACGCCCTGCGATGGCGTTGCTCCCGGCCGATTAAATCCGTAAAAAGGACCGGAGGGCACATCGATGAAAAACTGCGCGCGATTGGCGGCGAGTGCCGAACGAAAGCCATCGAATACTTCGATGGGGGTTCCATCGGGATTGTTGGCTGTTTTGGCCATCAGGGGTGGAACAGAGCTGACCAGAACCGCCTTGGCGACCCGACCCTGCGGCTGGCCAAACTTCGCCACATAACGTGCAACCTGCCCGCCGCCTGTCGAATGGCCAATATGGATGGCGTTACGAAGATCGAGATGTTCGACAACTGCCGAGGCGTCGGCAGCATAATGATCCATATCATGACCGTCGCTGACCTGGCTCGATCGACCGTGGCCTCGGCGGTCATGCGCGACGACGCGAAAGCCTTCCTTGAGGAAGAACAGCATCTGGTTGTCCCAATCATCCGCACTGAGCGGCCAACCGTGATGGAAATGGATCGGCTGTGCGTCCTTCGGACCCCAGTCCTTGTAATAGATCTCAGTTCCATCCTGTGTCTGAACAAATGCCATCGCGGTTTCTCCTTTGTGAGTACCAGTGATCCGGGGAGGCGGATCGGTAGGGCAAATAGCGCTTGGGATGATTCCGACAAGTACAGATGTCACTGAAAAATAGAAAGGTAATTATAAATTAAATTACCCACGTTTTCAGAAATGATAATTGTATTATATTAAATACAATGAATTGTTATTAGAAATTATATGGATAGTTTTCTCATATTAATGTATAGATGGAATGATTTTAAGAAAAATCCGACAGTTTATCGCTGGCGATGGCTCTGCCAATCGGCTGTCTTGTTTATGTGGGCGGCAACAAGCAAAGGCGACGAAAGAGCCCTTTCGCCGCCTTTGTATTTCTCTCAAACGCAACACGGCAATAATGAAGAATAATCATCATGCATTATTTGGCCGTGTCGATACTGATAGCAAATGAATGCTATCTATATATCGAGCTTAGAACGAACGCTGGAAGCGGATCGTGCCACCCCATGCGTCGTCAACGTCATTGCCGTTAGCACGGGCTTCATTACGCTTCCAGTCGCCGCCGAACTTGGTGTAGTTGACTTCCGGCGTAATCGTGAAGCCCGGAACGATTTCATAAGCAACGTTGGCGGCAACAGCTGTTTTGCCCCAATCGTCATGTGCGCCCTGAAGGTTGAAGGTTGCCTTTGGCGTCAGGGCATATTTCAGACCACCCCAGACAGCCCATTCACCACCCCACTGACCGTACATCTGATCTGGGCTTTCTTCGGAAGCATAAGCGCCCTGCAGCCAGAGGCCGAAGCGGTCCGTAATTGCAACGTCGCCGCGGACCTTTGCAGACCATTCTTCGATAACCGAGTCGTATGCAACGACACCAGCGATCGAACCCCAGCCGCCAGCATATTTCAGGCCGCCAACAACATGTGGCATGTAACCGTCGATAGCGTAGTCATGACCGAATGGGTTTGTATAACCACCGTCGTTATCGCCGCCCTGTTCAAGAGCAACCACTGCGGAGAAGCCGTTGCCAGCTGCGAAGGTGTAGGAAATCTTGCCCGTGCGGTATGCACCAGCCGAGACCACGTCGTCGTTGATGATGTCGCCGAGGTAACCGGTGAAGGTGTGGAATTCCGACTCATCGATACCGACCTTCAGGCCGCCAAGTTCGATATAGGCGAACTGCAGTACAACATCGGAGCTGGTGCCGCCGAAGCCATCAATGTTCGAATCGCCGTAATAGCCATCGTGACGCGAATTGCTCGACGAATAGTTGAAGCGGGTTTCGGTGAAGGTCTTCAAAGTGCCGAATTCGGTTTCGGAAGCCGTTGACGTGCGCAGGGCAAAACGCAGGCTCTTGTCCCAGCCTTCGCGGTCAACGCCGGAATAGGCATCGTCGCCACCCTTTACGTCATAACGGACATAGCCGTGAATGCGCAGGCAGGTTTCGGTGCCCGGGATGTAGAAATAGCCAGCGCCGTAAGCATCGCAAACGCGAACATATTCAACGGCTTCAGGTTCAGGAGCAACAATTGCATCCGCTGCAAATGCCGGGAACGACATTACTGCTGCCGATGAGGCAAGGAGGAGAGACTTCATGTTCATATTATTCGCCTTGTTTCGTTTTCAAACAATGCATCTTATTGAACACTAATATTGATAGAGAACAATTGCTGATATCGAATGTGAAGTATTTCTAACTATACGTGTTGCGACGATGACACCAATTATTGCAAGACTAATTGTGCTTGAACTAATTTTATATCGAAACAAAAAAACAGCGACAGAAAAAATCTGCCGCTGTAATTGTTGTGACCACTTGCTGACTGGAGATCAGATAATCACAATATCACTATTCTGTCTAAATTCTTCGATGTCAATCAATACTTGGTTTTACTGATCGAGAATCGTTCATTTATCTGTCAGCAAGAGCGGTTTCAAAAAATGTGTTGTAACCGCTCTCTTTTTTGGTTTTTTACGCAAGTCTTATACAAAACTGCTTCGAGCTTTTCAGGGGCGCTTTAGAACGAACGCTGGAAGCGAACCGTACCCTGAATACCGTCCGAGCCGACGAGGCCAGCTTCACGCAGCGGATGATCGCTATCCCACTTGGTGTAGGAAACTTCCGGCGTGATGGTGAAGCCAGGAACCAGCTGGTAAGCGACGTTTGCGGTGATTGCGGTCTTGCCCCAATCTTCGTAAGCGCCCTGAATGTTGAAGGTTGCCTTGTCGGTCGCCTTGAACTTCGCGCCGCCCCAGACAGCCCATTCACCGCCCCACTGGCCGTAATTCTGGTAAGGGGTTTCTTCAGACGAATAGCCGCCCTGCACCCAGACCGAGAATTTTTCGGTGATGTTGACGTCACCGCGCAGCTTGCCGTTCCAGTCTTCAATGACCGGGTCGTAAGCCACTACACCTGCGATCGAGCCCCATCCGCCCTTGAACTTCAGGCCGCCGAGAAGATGTGGTGTGTAACCATCAATCGTATAGCTGCTACCACCCTGTTCAGCAGCGATGATGGCCGAGAAGCCATTGCCACCGGTGAAGGTGTAAGAAACCTGACCCGTCGTGTAGCTGCCGGCTGCGATCACGTCATCGTTGATGACGTCGCCGAGATAGCCGGTGAAGGTATGGAAAGCCGATTCATCGATGCCGACGCGGAAACCACCAAGTTCGATGTAGGCACGACGATTGTCAGGCGTACCCGAAGCCGAGCCGTATTCACCATCCCATCCCGAGTTTTCCGAGGTGTAGTTAAATCGGGTTTCGGTATAGGACTTGAGCGTGCCGAGTTCGGTTTCGGTCGCGGTCGACGTGCGCAGCGTGAAACGAGCGCCCTTGTCCCAGCCCTTGCGATCAAAACCGGTATAGGCATCGTCGCCACCCTTCACATCATAGCGGACATAGCCGCTGATGCGCAGGCAGGTTTCGGTGCCCGGAATATAGAAATAGCCCGCGCCGTAAGCATCACAAACGCGAACATATTCAACGGCTTCTGGCTCCGGAGCAACGATTACATCTGCAGCAAATGCTGGCAAAGATATAATTCCTGCTGCGGAAGTCATGAGAAGTGTAGTGATTTTCATTTTTGTCACCCGATGAAGTTGTATTTACGGATGCAAAAAAACATTGAATAGCTACACTTTCAATTATCAGTTTTATGACAATAACTGTTTCAATTATCCTGTTGCAATATCATCACCAATATTGTGTGTGCTAAGTATATGATGGATAAACACCAAAACGAAAACGTATTGGTGTTCAATAATTCAATATTATATGGGATTATTTATATAAATTCGAATAGTGAATATTTTTTCTAAAAAATAAAATATAAATCAAATGGATGGCAATAATATTGCCATCCATGAATTCAGAAATATCGTGTCTTTTTGAATTTTGGACCGCGCAATACTGTTTTCTATACAGTTCATCCCGGCAGATGATCGAGAATCTATGATCGTTCAGCGAGTGGCGGCTTTAAGAGCCTGATCAAGATCTTCGATAAGATCCTGCGCCTTATCAAGACCAATGTTCAACCGGATCGTGCGTTCGCTGACGCCAAAGCGCGCGAACACATTTGTCTCCGGCGAAATGCTGAGTGCAGCCTTGGCTGGCACAACAAGGCTTTCGGGCCCGCCCCAGCTTACCCCGATGCGGATAAGTTTCAGTGCATCGACAAAGGTTGGAATGTCTATGGCGTCTGTCACCTCAAAGGAGAACAGACCTCCGAAACCGGAAAAACTGTTCTTGCCCGGATGATCCATGAATGCCGGATGCATGACGTTGGCTATTCTGTTCGAGGATTGCAGCCATTGAGCGACATCCAATCCCACCTCATGATGATGGCGCATCCGCAGAGGAAGCGTTTCGAGATTGCGCAGCACCAGCCAGGCTTCGAAGGGGGCCAGCTTGGCGCCGGTATAGGGAAAGATTTCCGCATTGACGCGGTCGATAAGCGCCCGCGATCCGGCGACCAGACCAGCAACTGTGTCACTCTGTCCACCCAGATATTTGGAAGCAGCGTGAATGACCAGATCTATGCCGATTGTCAGCGGATTCTGGAAGAGGGGGGTCGCCCAGGAATTATCGATAATTGTCAGTACACCGTGTTTGCGTGCGGCTTCAGCTATGGCTTGCAAGTCCTGCAGTTCAAAGACCATCGATGTCGGGCTTTCGAGATAGGCCAGGCACGCGCCAGGTAGTGCTTCCACCATGCGCTCTGTATCTCTGCCGTCGATATAATCGACAATAACGCCGAAACGCTTCAGCACCTTTTCAAAAAAGCGGAACGCATCGCTATAGACATGGCGGACCGTCACAATACGATCACCAGGATTGACGAAGGTGAGAATGGTCGCCGCAATTGCGCCCATGCCGCTGGAGAAGGCGCGTGCATCTTCGGCACCTTCCATTTCCGCAATTCGTTGCTCGAGCAAGCGAACGGTGGGATTGTCTCCGCGTGAATAAATGGGTTTTGGCGATCTACCCGCAAAAACCGCTTCCAGTTCCGCGTAGTTGTCGAACAGAAACAGCGACGTCTGGTAAATAGGCGGCACGGCAGCGTCGAACGGGTCATCGCGTATTGAGGTGAAGCTGTTCGGAATGATTGTATGTTGAGCGTCGAACTTGGGCGTTTCGTTCATGATTGTCCTCGCAAGGCAGAAACTGGGTAGCGGATGTTCGTTTCGGGCGCTCAACCGGTGTCGCGGGATAAGGAGCCAATGACCGCGCGGCCCTGTTCATCGGTGAGGCTGCCGAGATCGGGAGAAAGCAGCCGGTCTGCAAAAAAGCGTTCGCGCAACAGCATGACCAGAAGCGCCTTCTTATGAGGAAACTGGACATGCTTGATCTTGGCGAAACCTGACCGGTCGAGGTTGCGTATCTGCTGCTGATGGTGGTGAACGGGTTCTCCAACAATCCGGGTTGTTCGGGGGTCTGCAAGAAACATGTAGTGCATCAAAGAAGGCAGCCATGCACTGACGAAAGCCTTTCCTCGGAATGCATCTTCGCCAATCGCGACGTGCCAGCCCCGATCATAGGGGTCTGCATCATAATAGGGGCCGAGCCGGTCTTCCTTTGCCCAGTAGAGTTCGAAGTAACCGAAGGGGACACCATCGAAGGTCCCGATTAGCGGCAATGTGCGTGGATCAGCCAGCCGTCCATTGAGGAAATCGCGGTGATAATCGAGACTGCCATGGTCCTCCCATATTGCTGAAACACGGGGATCATTCATCCAGCGATGAAAATACCCCAGATCGCCTTCTAAATCTGCAACATGAAAGGCCAAAATCTTGTCGATCCAAGGGATGTGGCGCTGGTAAACGATGCCGCTTGGCTTCGGTGGGCGTATTGGATGGTGAATTCCGTTGGTCACTGTCGATACAGTGGGATAAGCATAGGGGGCACTTCCAAACCAAAGTTGCGCCAGTTGGAAAAGGAATTCGGGACGGGAAATTAATCCATCCTCCACCCGCTCCATTGCGCCACTTGCCAGAAGGTCTGTGGGATCACAATATGGGGGCAACGTCACCTCTACGGAGGGCAAATCCGGGTGACATGTGAAAAGCGTCTCCAGTACGGCAAGAACCGTTCTTTCTGCCTCCGTGGTCGCAGGGGGTAAGGTTTCGAAAACTAGGCTGGGGTTACTGGCACGTGAAAATGTGCCAGCCGCAATGTCCTTGCCATTGCGTTTGACGCTAAAGCCATTCACACTCGCAACAACGTGGCCGAACAGCAGTGGCAATAGGTTACCAGCAGCGCTTGCATGACTGGTAAAGCCCTTGTCGGGCAGGCGCAGGTTTGCGCTGTTTGCAGTGCCTTCAGCCTCGAAGGAATGTTCTCTCATTGGCGATGTATCCATCGTCAGTTCTCCAACTTCTAGAAATTCCGATTGGCTGCTGTGCCTGTGATGGCGCATGTGTCGTCTTTAGAATGACGATTGGACTGGCAAAAAATTCAGAGAAAAAATGAATTCCGTACGGATAAAATTTCTGAATTTTTATCGAACTCATTCGTCTATCAAGCATCAGAAGAATGACGGAGAATAAAATATGTAATATTATGAACCTAGTCTCGAATAAATAATGAGAAATATAATACTTATTACTTCAGAAATTTATTCTGGAGCGGATATTTTTGATTTTATCTTGGGGTGAAAGCAATATGAATATCGACGGTAAAATATTGGGAGTGAGTGTCGATCAACAGAAGCCAGCTGAATGGCCGCTGTCGTCGACACAATCACGCATCTGGATACTGTCGGCTATCGGAAATGAAAGCATCTATGGTCGCCAGATGCTGGGGCTATTGCTGGGCGATATCGATGCGAATTTTGCTGCGGAACGATTGGCGCAGCTGTCCGCAAGACACCCACTCATCACGCGTCGATTTGAACTCAAGCCGGGTGGTGTTGTTTATCAGCATATACCTCACGCGGGTCGCGTCGATATTGCTGAACAACACGTGGCGGTCGGTGTTGAAGCCGATGAAGTGATGCTGACTGTGGCGCGTTCGGAACGCGACCGGCAGATTGATCTTGAGCAGGAAAATCCCGCACGCTTCATTCTATTCAAACGCGGAAACAAGGCCGTCGGGGTCCTGTTCTCCCTGCATGCAATTGTTGCCGACAGCGCAGCGCTTGGGCAACTTGCCGTTGACTTCGTAGAATCCTTACACAGCGGTTCCGGCGCAGTTGTAAAAACTTCGCCGACCACATGGTCACTCGAACAAGCTGCAACAATCACACCACCTGCCGACAAGGTGGACTTCTGGCTCGGCCGACTTGGACGGCAGGAAAATATTGCAGCCCTCACTCCGGTATTGCCCCACGGGCCGGAGCCGGAAAATTGGACGGAAACAGAGATATACGTTGAAGGCGATAGTTCCACCTCAACGAAACAACTCGAACTTGATCTGCTGACGGGCCTTGCCGTGGCGTTGCGACGTTACTCGGGCTATGGAACACAACGGATCGGCCTCACTACCAGAGATGGGGCTGCCGATATCGCAACGCGAACGGAAGACACTCTGGTTTTCGCCGCTGAAGTCAATGGCGGCATGACACTGGAAGAAACGAGGCAGCATTTTGAACGGGAGACTGACATCTCCAGACAACACTTCATGCCATTCGAAACATTGGCCGATAGTCTTCTGCGTCGGGACGAAAGTTTCGAAACCACGGCGCTTGCCAGAACCGTTCTTGATCTGCGACCGGCATATTTTCCCAATGATACGTTCACGCGCGTCATCATAGAACCTCCAGCGCGCCGGGATGCCGAACTGGTGGTCACCGTTCGCCCGGCCAGCAATGGCGGTTTCGAAGTTGCCTTTGGTTTCGATCCACAAAAGCAGGATCGTCGGCACGTGGTCCGCTTTGCCAGTGATTTCAAGATTGCGCTTTCTTGCCTGAACAATGATCCGACAGCGCTTGTCCGGGAAATTCCGTTTGTTTCGAGTGCAGAACTGGAACAGCTGTCCGCGCCTTATCCAGATCAGCCGCAGCCGGATGATGGGGTGTCAGTGCATGAAGTAATCGCAGCGCAGGCGCTGCGACGCCCGGCTGCGTTTGCCATTGCACAGGGTGACCGCTCCATTACCCATGGCGAGCTGGAAGCCTCGGCCAATCGTCTCGCGCGTCATCTGATAGCTCTGGGAATCGGGCCCGAAAACCGTGTCGCAGTGGCGCTCGACAAATCCATCGAAGCGATAATTGCCATTCTGGCTATCATGAAGGCGGGGGGCGCCTTCACACCAGTTGAGCCAGATCACCCGGAAGCCCGCAACCGGCATATTCTTTCTGCGCCGAGCCTTTCGCTGATCATCACGCGTAAGCGTTTCCTCGAAAGTCTTCCGCAGGATGTCATCACGCCGAAGCTGGATATAGATCGTCTGGATCTGTCGCAGGAAAGCGCTGAGCCACCGGTGACTGTCATTGCGCCGGATCAACTTGCTTATGTCATTTATACATCCGGTTCGACGGGTGTTCCAAAGGGTGTGGCGGTTGAGCATGGTCCACTGGCGCATCACTGCAAGGCGACCTTGCGCATTTATGAAATGAGCGAGAAATCGTGTGAGTATCCGGTCCTGCCGTTCACATCCGATGGTGGGCATGAGCGCTGGATGGTGCCGCTGATGGCTGGCGGCGGCGTGGTTTTAACATCGGACAAGCTTGCAACTCCGGATGAGGCTTTCGCACTGATGCGCAAGCACGGGGTCAATAATGCCAGCCTTCCAACCAGCTATGTGCGCGGACTGGCCGAATATGCCAGTGAGCATTCGGATATTCCGGCTTTGCGGTTGTATTCATTTGGCGGCGAGGCCCTACCGCGCGCTGTTTTCGACATGATCACCGATAATCTTCAGGCTCCACTTCTCATCAATGGTTATGGTCCGACCGAAACCATCATGACGCCGATGATCTGGAAAATTCCGTTGGGAACCCGCTTTGAAGGCACAGTGGCGCCGATCGGAAGAGGCGTTGGCGATCGGAGAATCTATATTCTCGATGAGGATCTGGTTCCTGTTCCGGTCGGTGTCGTCGGCGAGATTTACATCGGTGGTAGTGGTCTCGCTCGTGGTTATCAAGGACGTCCGGATTTGACGGAAGAGCGGTTTATTCCCGATCCTTTCTCGTCAAGCGCTGGTCGAATGTATAAATCCGGCGATCTCGGAAGATGGCGTGAAGACGGCATTGTTGAATTTGCCGGTCGGGTCGATCATCAGATCAAGCTGCGGGGGTATCGCATTGAACCCGGTGAGATTGAAGCGGTACTGAGCGCCGGTTCCCGTGTCGCCGAGACGGTCGTCCTGCTGCATCGCGATGGTGCCCGTTCGTCACTGGTTGCCTATGTCGTGCCGCGCGAAGGCGAAACTGTCACTGTGACGGAACTGCGCCGCGCCGCCATGGTTGCTTTACCTGATTATATGGTGCCGCAAACGATCATGTTGATCGATAAGCTGCCGATGGGGCCGAACAGCAAGCTTGACCGCTCTGCTCTTCCACCGCCTCTTGTGGAACGCGAGGCCATCGCACCAGAAAATGACCGTGAGCGTGCCATTCTAACGGTTTGGCGCGATGTACTCGACATTCCGGATATCGGCGTTACCGAGAATTTTTTTGATATCGGGGGGCAATCCCTTGCGGCAGTCCGTATCGTGTCTCGTCTCAAGACACACCATCCGGACTGGCCTCTGACAATTGCAGATATGTTCAATCATCCGACGGTGCGCGATCTTGCTGCGGCACTCGACGGCTCGCGCGAGGATACCGGCGTCAACGTGATCTATTTGCGCCGTAGTGGCGACCGCCCGGTGCTCTATTGCTTCCCGGGTCTGCTCGTCAGTACGCGCGAATATATGCGCCTCGTCGATTATCTGGGTCCGGATCAGCCAGCAACGGGGTTTATCTGTTACTCGCTCAGCGAAACCAAGACACTAAGCACGCGGGTAGAGGATATCACCGCGCGTTATGCCGAAGAAGTACGGCGTTTGGCCAAGGGGCGGCCTTGCGCTTTCTTGGGCTGGTCGTGGGGCGGGCTGCTTGCCTATGAGGCAGCGCATCAGCTTGGAAATGATATCGATCTGCGCATGATCGGTATGGTTGATGTCTGTGATATGGACGAAGAATTTACGGTTGGAATTCTACCGCGTTTTGAGGAAGGCGTTCGTGATCGGACCCATCGGCGCGTCCAGGAATGGCTGAATGTGGCGCCGATGCGCGATGACTGGCAGAGACTGTTTGCGGCGATGGACCGCGAAATCTATGAACAGTTTCTCAGCCATGTCGTGAAACACGATGTAGTCCTGCCTGTAGACGGGCCAGACATTGGTTCGGAAGAACACACATTCTGGGTGCTCATCGACAATGCGATGATCTTCCGCAACTACCAGCTCTCTCAGAGTGATTTTCGCATTCACGCCTTTGCGGCAGAGGATTCTCTGACCCGCTCGCTCAACGTCATTGACTGGCGCCGATACTCGTCCAGGGCGACGGCGCCCGAGATCGTCAATGGTACTAACCATCTGACGATTATCGGTAAATCGCCTTTCCACCAGCGTTTTGCGCGCAGGCTCGACGAGGCGCTGGTGACAGAATTGCATAGGACTAGCGAACTAACCTGAGTGGCTTTGTCATCCGGCTTTAGTCAAACCTTGCGCGTTTGTCGTGCTGCAGTTTCGTGAAGAAAACTGTCCTCCCAGTTTCTTTCGACTGCCTAACAGGAGATACATCATGTCCTCTGAAGTGCTCGATCTTGTGGGTGCTGGAATTGGCCCTTTCAATCTCAGTCTCGCTGCGCAGTTGGACTCCATACCCGACATTAAGGCGCGTTTTTTCGACAAGCGAGCAGCCTTCGCGTGGCATCCCGGAATGTTGTTGCCCGGTGCGGAGATGCAGACGTCGTTCTTGAAAGACCTCGTCACAGGAACGAACCCCACGAGCCCATGGAGTTTCCTTTCCTATCTGGTCAAGCACAAGCGCTTCTACCAATTCCTGAATGCTGAATATGAAGCCGTACCACGCCGGGAATTTGCCAATTATCTTGAATGGGTGGCAACGGGGGTGAAGTCTTTGCGTTTCGATACCCGTGTCGAGGAAGTGCGCTTTGACGATCATCACTTCCGTGTCCGGATCAATGGTGAAGAGGTTAAGACGCGCAATTTGTCTGTGGCTGTTGGCAAGCAGCCTTCAATGCCCGACTGGGTGGCAAATCTCCCGCAGAATGCGTTCTTTCACAACAGCGTCGCGGCTGAAAGGCTCGGCTCGGTGAAAGCCCGACACATAGCTGTGATTGGCGGCGGGCAAAGTGGTGCGGAGATTATCGACGCACTTCTCGACACCAATCCAGATGCTTCCATCCATTGGATCAGCCGCAGGCCGAACTTCGAGCCGCTGGATGCCACACCGTTCACAAATGAACTGTTCACACCGGGCTATATGGATTGCTTCCATGGGTTGCCGGAACCTTTACGCCTGTCGCATACACATCGCCAGATGCTGGCCAGCGACGGCATATCGGCTTCGACGCTCAAAAAGCTCTATCGGCGGCTTTATGAACGGAAACTGGATCATTCAGCAGGTGCTGAGGGGGATATCTCGCTTCGTCCGCACCGTGATGTGGTTGCCGCAGACTATGCAGATCGTGAAATTCACCTGACCATGAATAACGGTTTCGATCAGACGACAGAGAGGGTAACCGTTGACGCTCTCGTTCTGGCCACGGGCTATCGCCTTGTTCTACCGGAATTTCTAAATTCTCTGCATGCGCCGCTCGCCATGAATTCGCTGGGCGATCCGGTGCTGGAGCGCGATTTCTCGGTTGTCTGGGACGGACCGAGCGACAACCGGATCTATGTCATGAATGCCGGGCGTCATAGTCATGGAATTGCAGAGCCGCAACTAAGCCTCGCGGCCTGGCGCAGTGCGGTCATCGCCAATTCGCTTTTGGGAAGACCGCATTTCGACCTCACGCCGCCGGACGCGATTGTGCGATGGCAAGCCGAAACGGGTGATGAAGTTGCATCGCATGATGTTGATGTCGTTCAGGCCGCAGAATAAGCGATCCGATGAGCGCGGGCGAAGTGGCTATTCATTGCTTGCACTTAAGGCATGACACTGTCTGCAATACAGATGCCTTGAGTATGGATGAAATGGAGCGAGCGGCTGCCTTTCAGTCTGTTCAGAGCCGCAAGCTATTTATTGCCGGGCGGCAACTTTGCCGCTCGGTCATTGCGCGTATGACCGGGCAAACGGCATCGGCAATTCACATCGCGATCAATGCCGCCGGAAAGCCCTATTTGCCCGACTATGACATACGCTTCAGCCTGTCTCACAATGCCAATTGCGTGTTGCTCGCCACAAGGCGTCAGGTGGATATAGGCATTGATCTGGAGGTGTTTCGAAATGATCATCGAGACGATCTTGAGGCTGCGGCATCTTTGGTTCTGTCGGATGTCGAGTTGAGGGCGATTGTGCAGCTTGACGAGGCCGAGCGGCACGATGCGCTTCTGTCAGCATGGGTGCAAAGAGAGGCCGCGCTGAAGTGTTGGGGGCAAGGATTTCTGGTTGACCCCAAAGACATGCGCATCCAGTCAGATCAATATGGAAGCCATATGACAAAGCGGACTGGAGGCGCGCGAACGACTATCGAGGGTGGGCAATTTTCAGATGTCTATGGGAATCGATACTTTTGGGCGCTGGCCCAAGCTTGCAGTAATGGAATCGATGGAAGCAGATTGCGTTGGAACCTGAGCCACTTACCACCTTAACCGGATAAATATTGCGAAAACAAGCAGATAAAAGAAACCAAATATATCTTGATTATTTCTATCCACTTTTATAGGCTGATGGAGTCACTCGGCGGGGAAATGCAAACTTGGATTTCGAAGGGCCCGGAAATGACACTCAATCTTTCGCAGTCAACATTGGATGGTCAGGTTCATGAAGCGCTTCTGATCCGTAGAAAGCTTTTGGCAGTTGCCCGTCGCATCACAGGCAGCGCAACGGTGGCGGAGGATATTGTTCAGGAAGTGATGTTGCAGCTTATCTCCGCGCCTTTGGGATCAGAGGTAGAGCGCCCAGCTTCCTATGTGACGCGGATGGTGAGAAATCTCGCTACAGATTATGTGCGACGCCGCGAATTCGAAAGAGCCCTCTTTGTCGAAGAGCCAACCAGCGGATGTATGGCGCAATATAGCAGTCCTGAGGAGCACGTGCGCGAATGTCAGGCATATCAGGCTTTTCGACATGCCATGGAAATCATGCCGGCGCGCACGCGTGCGTTTTACGAGCAATATTATTTTGATGGAGTTCCACAAAAGGTTATCGCCCAGCGGGCTGGAGTTTCATGTGCACTGGTCTGCGGACTTTTGAAGGACGCACATCGGCTCTGTGTGGCTGCTATTGGGTCGAATGACGAGCGGAAGATGCCTGTCAGGCGCAGAACGAATGCCTGAGAACGATGCGCGAAAGACGGGAGCCGTCCATGCATGATGCAATAGAGATTGTCGAAAACAAGGGGCAGATTTGCCGCGATATCATGTCGGAACTCTCCAATTGGTTCACCGAACCGGCGGTGATCGAAGCCTGTGCCGAGGCGGTGGAAGAACTGCCGATGTTCGGCTGCAAGGACGGCAATGATATCGTGGGATTTGTCGCGCTGAAGCAACATCCGCCATCGGCGATGGAAATACTGGTCATTGCTTCGCGCCGGTCACACCACCGGGCAGGAATAGGCAAACGGTTGCTCGCCGCAGCCGAACATGTGGCGAGAGAAGCCAATTGCCAACTCCTTACAGTAAAGACGCTTGCATCCCGTGGGAAGGATGAGCCACAATATGATGCGACACGCGCTTTCTATGATAGAAGTGGATTTATTCGGGCTGAGACGTTTCCCACTCTTTGGCATGAGGATCATCCATGCCTCTTCTTTGTCAAACCACTGAATGCATCGCATTGAACTTCGCGTATCACCAAACCATTGTTCCAAGAACTGTTGTCTATGACGTCTGAATTTGCTTCGTTCTCCCTTCTGACGCGCCGTAGTCTTCTTCAGGCTACGGCAGGTTTGTGTCTGGCGAAAGGTTCATCTGCCCGGGCGGATGTCGAGCCGGTGATACAGCGTGTGGTATCGCTGGATTATGGGCTGGTATCCACCATGCTGGCGTTCGGTGTTGCACCGGTAGCGATTGCCGGGCGCGCTGACTGGAACAAATGGGTGGTTGAGCCGGAGCTGCCATCGGGCGTTGCTGATCTGGGGGCTACCAGTGCGATCAATTTCGAAGTTTTGGCGAGTATCAAACCGACGCTCATTTTGACGACCCCGTTTCTGGCACCACTGAAACCGAAGCTGGAGGCTATCGGCCCGGTACTTGAACTTACCATTTATGCTGAGGGTGGCGATGCCTTATCCCGTTCCATCGCGGCGACGGAGGCGCTGGGGGTGGCGCTCGGACGCGAAGTACAGGCTCACGATTTTCTGGAACGAGCCGACCGACAATTTGATGATTATGCCGCACGGATTGCCCAGTTGAACGCTCCGCCGTTGGCGCTGGTCAATTTTGTGGATATGCGTCATGCCCGCATTTATGGCGGGGGCGGACTTTATCAAAGCGTTTTGAGCCGGATTGGCCTTAAGAATGCATGGACAGGCGCTGCAAATTACTGGGGTTTTGAAACGATCGGTCTCGAACAACTGGCCTTGATGGACCAGAATTTGCGGCTGGTCGCTTTCGAGCCGCTGGTCCCTCCCGATATAATGGAAAGGCTGCAAGAAAGCCCCTTGTGGAGTTCACTCCCCTTTGTGAAAGCTGGCCGTTATACGGTTTTGCCCGGCGTTCTAATGTTCGGCATGGTGGTGGAGGCGTTACGTTTTGCGGACCTTCTGGTCAATGCACTGGAGCGCACGGCATGATCCGTCTTGCTTCATCATCAAACGGTTTGGCGCCACTGATTGCCCTTGCCCTTCTGCTATCGGGCGGATTATTGGCATGGCATGGCATCGCCCCGGACATAGCCAGATTGTTCGTGCGTAGCGCAGACTACGATCCGCGATTTATCATGCTTGCTTATTCGACATTACCGCGTCTGGTGACGGCGTTGATAGGTGGTGCTGCACTGGCGCTTGCAGGTACGTTGTTGCAGCAGGTGCTGCGTAACCCTCTAGCTTCGCCAACGACGCTGGGCATTTCGGCGGGGGCCAATCTGGCACTGGTCGTTACCATGCTAGCATTCCCGACGCTTGCCGGTCTGAGCCGGGACACCGTTGCGCTGATCGGTAGCGCTCTTGCCGCAGCTATCGTTTTTCTCATTGGTGCGCGGCGGAGTTTTTCGCCCTTTGCGCTTATTCTGTCTGGCCTGATTGTCAGTGTGTGGTGCGGTGCACTTGCCTCCATCCTCATTCTGATGAACGATCGCTACTTGTCCGGTTTGTTCATATGGGGCGCCGGTTCGCTGGCGCAGCAAAGTTGGTCGGTTCCGCTATCGCTTATTCCGAAAATTGCCACTTTGTCCTTGATCACCTTTATCATGGCGCGACCACTCGCCTTGATGGAACTCGGAGACAGCGGGGCAAGCGGTCTTGGGCTTTTGGTCAAACACGCGCGTATCGCCGCAATCTGCATTGCCGTGGCTTTGACAGCGGTGGTCACGAGCGCTGTCGGCGTGATTGGCTTTGTCGGTCTGGTGGCTCCCGCGATCACACGTCTTGGTGGCGCGCGCACACTGAAAAGCCAGCTTATCTGGTCACCGCTGGTCGGCGCTGGTTTGTTGTTTCTGACCGATGAAGTGGTGCAGCTATTGGCGAATGCATCCTCTGGCTTTTTGCCTACCGGTGCCGTGACCGCTCTGTTCGGAGCGCCTGTGCTCCTGATGCTGGTACCGCGACTGAAAGCTGTGCATCGCGGGTTGCCCGAGTTGGGAGCAACAGCTGGACGTTCCCTCACTGTCAAGTCTTGGCTGGTGGTGCTTGTCAGTCTGCTGCTGCTTTTCTTGATATTGCTGGCACTTTTCCTTGGTCGTGAACCCAGCGGAAATTGGGCATTCACAGGGAGTGATTTGTGGCCTGAAGTTTTGCCTTATCGTATTCCACGGGTGATAGGCGCTTTTGCAGCAGGCCTGATGCTGGGCGTCGTGGGAACACTGCTTCAGCGGCTGACGGGCAATGAAATGGCGAGCCCGGAGGTGCTGGGTATTTCCGCCGGTGCCACCATGGGCGTTGCTGTGGCGCTCTTTATGCTACCGGTGATGGGGTTGTTTGCACAAATCGGCTTTGCGGCGATTGGTGCTCTGATCGTGCTGGTCATCATCATTGTGCTTGGACTGCGCTCCGGTTTTGCGCCTGAGCGAGTTCTGCTAACCGGCATCGCGCTTACAGCCATGCTTGACGCTGCCATCGGTATCATCGCAGCCAGCGGCGATCCGCGCGCCATTATCTTGCTGCAATGGATGAGCGGTTCGACCTATCTTATAGAAACTCCAATGGCGCTTACGGCGACCGGGATCGGACTCGCGGGCTTGCTATTGACACTGGTGATGCGTCGATGGCTCGACATGTTGCCGCTCGGACCAGTGGTGGCGCAGTCGGTGGGTGTTCATGTGGTAGTCGCTCGTTCGGCGCTGTTAACGTTGGCGGCTTTTCTGACAAGTGCGGCAACACTTGTGGTCGGGCCTTTGAGCTTTATCGGATTGATGGGACCTCATGTCGCGCGGGAGCTCGGCTTGCGTCGGGCTGTACCGCAAGTGCTGGGCGCCGCGCTGGCCGGTGCCGGACTGATGGTTCTTGCCGACTGGATTGGTCGAATGATCGCATTTCCCTATCAGATACCGGCTGGCCTTGTTTCAGCATTGATTGGAACGCCGCTGTTGCTGGTTCTCCTGTTGCAGCGCAGGCGTTCAGTCTGAGTGCGTAACTGGCTGCTTTTACACATCCGAGTTGACAACAATCTGGAGAAAGCAAAATGCGTAAAGTCGCTTTGGTAACCGGAGGCACACGCGGAATTGGAGCCGCCATATCAATAGCTTTGCAGGAAGCGGGCTATAATGTTGCCGCGACCTATATTCGCGACAGCGCTGCCGCAGCTTCATTCTCTCAGAACACCGGCATCCCGACATATCAGTGGGATGTTTGCGACTACGCTGCGTGTGAAGAGGGGATCAAAAAGGTTGAACAGGAGTTGGGTGTCATCAACGTTCTTGTCAACAATGCCGGTATTACACGCGACCGCATGTTCCACAAGATGACACCGGGTGAGTGGCATGAGGTTATCAGCACCAATCTTGGTGGGCTTTTCAATATGACACATCCGATCTGGCAGGGGATGCGTGAGCGCAGTTTCGGGCGCGTTATCAATATTTCGTCCATCAACGGTCAGAAGGGTCAGATGGGGCAGGTGAACTATTCGGCGGCCAAGGCTGGCGATCTGGGTTTCACCAAAGCCCTGGCTCAGGAAGGGGCGGGGAAAGGCATAACGGTCAACGCCGTATGCCCCGGTTATGTCGGTACGGAGATGGTCAGGCAGGTTCCCGAGAATGTCATGAACGATCACATCCTGCCGCAAATCCCGGCAGGCCGTCTGGCGACACCCGACGAGATTGCACGTTGTGTGTTGTTTCTTGCTTCCGATGCAGCGGGCTTCATCACCGGCTCGACACTGTCAGTGAATGGTGGTCAGTATTTCGCCTGAGGCAAGAGATCAGTGACGGCCATTGGGCAGCGGGCACAATTGCCCGCAGCCAGCCACGCCGGGGAGATTATACCGCAGGCAGCAGATTTTACGTTGTTTGAAGGCGTCGCCGCATAACGGGCTTGTCGTGCGCATCATGCCATACATAGGGTTCTTTCCACCGTCCGGCCATAGTGGTTCGTCGAGTAGCATTCGTCCGGCAACGCCGAGGACTGGGTCGATATGATGTGCGACCTCATCGACAATCCAGGAATAATAGCCCGCGACATTGTTCCATAGAAGTTTTGGCGCGACCTTTGCATTGGAGCAGATGGCTTCAATCAGCGGTTCTATATGATCCCGCATCAGCGCAAGGAGGTCTGCGGTACGGTTTGCGGCGGTTCCTTCTTCACCGGGATTGTCGAGCAGAATTGCGATGGGAGCCGCGTTGGCAGGTGTACATACCAGGGTGGAACTGTTCAGATTCAGAGGCAGATGCTTTCCATGAGCGAGCCGCAGCACTGTCGGTGAAATAGAAATGACGCTGAAATAATACATCGTCCACATTGAAATAACCGCACGACGATCGCCGCCTGGAAACAAAGATGCGAAACGCTCTATGACACTGTCGAACACAGCAGCATCGGTCAGATCGCTGCATGGAATGGTCTCGGTTTCTTCTGGAGCGGCGAGGAGCATCTTGCCTCGACAATAGGCGAAGCGCTCGTCAATCGCCTTGTCCAGCACGTCGGGGTCCCGAACCGGAACAGAAGGAGCGCGCCCAAAAGCCTGTACAGATGTCGCCATCTCACCTTACCAACGGTATTTAAGAGAGCCTGTCACGTTGCGGCCCTGACTGAGATAACAAAAGCCGCTTTCGCAGACATCGAGGCGACGATCGGCAATATTGCGCACGTTGACAGCGGCTGTCAGCCCGTCAAGATCACGGTTGATTGCACCGAAGTCGTAGGTCATGCCAGCATCGACATAGAGCGCCGACGGATTTTTGTCGGTGTTGGCATTGTCAGTATAGCTTTTGCTGTTGAAGCGCAGGCCGGCACCGAGGCTGAGACCCTTGACTACAGATCCTTCATCAAATGTATAGTTGGCCCAGAGCGACGCGGTGTGACGTGGCCGCACGGCAACCTCGTTGCCTGAGTTCTCACCTTCAGTGATTTCTGACTCACTCAGCGTATAGGCAGCAATGATATCGAGCCCGGACGAGATTGCCATTCTCGCTTCGAGTTCCAACCCTTTCGTGGTGACTTCGCCCAGCGATTGATAGGACAGTGTGAGGGGATCGATCAGCTGTGGTTTGTCCTGCTCGACAATATGATAGGCGGCGGCGGATAGAAGGATATCCGTTCCGGGAGGCTGATACTTCACGCCGACTTCGTATTGCTCGCCTGTGGTTGGCTTCAACGTGTCTCCCGATGCCGAGCGCTGCGTGACCGGATCGAATGATGTCGAATAGTTTGCATAGGGTGCGATGCCGTTATCGAACAAATAGAGCGCGCCCAGTTGTACCGATGTTGCAGTATCGTCGACGTCCTGGCTTTCTTGTGTTCCCGAGCTGACATAGGTGATGTTACGCTTCTGGTTTACCCAGGTTTGGCGCGCACCCAGTGTGAAACGCCATCGGTCCACTTCGATCTGGTCAAGGGCATAAATGCCGGTCTGGCGCAGGTCCATGTCCAGCAGAGAGTAATTGAAGTCAGGCGTTGCGCCCGTTAGTCCGTATTGAGGGTTGGAAATGTCGAGATCGAAAGCGGGATCGACTGCTCCTATCCCGTAGCCGAAGGATGACGACAGGTTTGTGTAATCCAACCCGAACAGCATGGTATGCGAAAGAGGCCCGGTGTCGAATTTGGCTTCGAGCTGATTGTCGATCTGAAAAATGTTCGCTTCATCTTTCAGCGCCGTCGCGCCGCGATGGGCAATTGTGTCAGTCCAGCTATAGATGCTGAGATAACGCGCGCGTAAATCCATATGTGAGTAGCGCGCATGCTGCCGGAAGGTCAGGCCATTGTCGAATTCGTGTTCAAAACGATAGCCAACCTGCTGTTGCCGCACTTTCTGATAATCGTACTTCGGATCGCTGGCGCGAATATCGAGAACCTGCCCGCTTGGTGTGACGACAGCACTCGGACTAGCGTCAGATTCGTCTGATTGTATCAGTCCATAAACCGTGAGCGATGTGGCAGCGTCCGGTTTCCAGGTGAAGGATGGCTGGAACATATAGCGGTCATCGGCAATGTCGAAATTGGTTTCGCCAGCCCGTGCGAGACCGGTGAAGCGATACAGGAAATTGTTGTTGTCTTCGCTAACCGGTCCGCCAAAATCGAATGTTGCCTGCGCGCGACTTTGGGTGCCGTAGAGCACGCCGACTTCACGGAACGTTTCTTCTGTTGGACTCTTGGATATCTTGTTGATGATGCCACCAGGAGAACCGGCACCATAAAGCACTGACACCGGCCCCTTGATGACCTCAACGCGCTCGAGCGAATAGGGTTCTGTCGGGAAGTTGCCATAATTGACGTAATATTGGCGCAGCCCGTCGCGGAAATCGCCATTGAGTGACAGGATCTGGCCGCGCAACATAATGACATCATAGCGGGGATCAAAGCCGGTCGACGCAGTGGTTACGCCCGCAGTATAGTTTACAGCCTCAACAATGCTATTGGTGGCGCGCTCTTCCAGCTCTTTCTGTGTGATGACGGATACAGCACGAGGCGTTTCGAGAATAGGCGTCGCAATCTTGGTAGCACCACGGCTCTGCTTGGCCACGACGGTAGAATTATCTTCGCTAACGCCGCCGATGTCACCGCTGTTCTCAATGACGATGGGGGCAAGTTGAGTCGTATTGCCGGAACTATTCTGAGCAAAGACAGCACTGCCCATTGCCAAAGTGGCCGCCAAGACCGATGTTGTTTGCAACAGGTAACGGGTGAGCGGACTAAGAGAAATACACTGACGGCGGAGTCTGGTCACGACAAACAAATCCTCTCCAGAAGGCCCCGCATCAGCAAGGCCAGCCAAATAAATCAATTCAATGTGTTGTTCACGCTGCAGCGTGACAGACTGTTCATCAAAACCATATAGCTGCGGCGCAATATCGTCAACTTATCTTGACTGAATTTATCAGCTTTTTGTATGAGATTAACGAAAGTTTTCCGAATGTATTGGTTGAATTTCTTAAACAAGAAAAATAAATTACTTCTATTTATCGTACTATTATTTATTCAAATATTCTAGAAATTTATTTATATAATGAGAAATATCGTCAAATAATTAAGTATTTTTTGTTCATTAATGGCGACGGAAAGCGCATATCTAATCGTCTGTGTTCAGCCGCATTTAATGTTAAAAGCGGGCGAGAGTGGTCTGATGCGGTCGGTCGTTATGTATAGATTCCCATGATGCCAAAACTCATCGCAACGCAATTTTTGCTGCGCGGAGTTATGGCATCGCGCCTGAATCCAGATGCAGTGATGTTGCTATGGATTGCTGCGGATAGAACGTCTCGAGATCCGGTAAACACGGGCAGGCGGAATGTTTGCAAATGTGCCGCCGATGGGCGTTGCCTTTAAGCCTAGCCGATCCAATAATCTGCGGGGTACGGGGCAAACTGGGCCATAGGTGAACTGGAAAAACGCCCCGTCGTCTTTCAGTGCCGCGAAAGAGCCTTTAAGAATTTTCAACACGGTGCGTGATGACATCGAAAGCAGCGGTAGACCGCTGATCACGGCCCCAAAGCCTGATTGTTGAAAACGCGGATCACCCATCAGAGAAGCTGCGCTCATCTGGAGTACGATAGCCTCTGGAAATCGATCCGTCAGGAGGTTGGCGAACGCCTCTTCATACTCAACCAATGTCAAGTCGGCTTCGCTGATCCCTCGCGCCAAGATTGCGCGCGTGAATACTCCGGTTCCGGGGCCCAGTTCGAGAACTCTTCCAGTCTCAGGCGAAAGCTCACTGGTAACTATCCGAGCAAGAGCCGCGCCAGAGGGTACGAGTGCAGCAATTTGCAGCGGATTCGCCCGCCATGCTTTAAAGAAACGCCATCGATCGCCGCGGGCATTGTCCTGTGTGTGCTTGTAAATGAAGCTAAGATCCAGCAATGGTACTGGCCTTGCTTTCCCTTGGCACGAGCAAAAAGAAAATGGGAAGTGGTTTTGGCCGGATTGATTTTGACTCATGACGGTTCTTTCAATCAAACTTGAGCGGAGTTGGGCAGAAGTTGGCAATCGCGCACCACTTCTCGTGGTCATCGTGCTTTCGACGCTATTCCGGGATTTTGCTTGCCCCATAAATAATCCCAAGTGCTAACACCACACCAACGAGGAAAGCGTATCGAAGGCCGACTGTGTCGGAGAGAAATCCTATCAATGGGGGAAAGATGATTAGTCCGGCAAAACCGATGGTCAGAACCGATGCTATCGCAGAGCTTGGTGCCATGTTCGACGATCTGGCGGCAGCACCAGCCACCAACGGAATGACGCCACAGATACCGATCCCCGCGAGGCAGAAGCCGATAATTGACAGTATGAGAGTTGGAAAAGCGACAGCGGTTGCGAAACCGGCAAGCGTTAACGCACCGCTCCATTGTAGCGTTCTCTTTATGCCGAACCGATTAACGAACTTGTTGAGGATAAACAGCCGCCCGACTGTCATTGCACCCATGAACATTGCGAAGCCGAGGCCCACATAGCGTTGTTCGGGTGCTACTACATCGTGAAAGTAGACGGTACTCCAGTCATACATAATCGCCTCACATGCCATACCAAAGAAGGCGATCAGGCCATAGTTCAAGAGAGATCTGTCCGGTATTGCGAAAGCACTTCCGGTCGTTTCGAGGGATGGTTCATTGTAGAGAAACCGCCAGCAAGCAAAGGCAGAGACAATCGCAATGGTTGATATCAGACTAAAATGCAGGGACATGCTGATGCCTTGACCTATTGTCAAAGCGCCGATGCTTGCGCCGACGAAGCCCGCCAGTCCCCATAGGCCATGAAAGAATGATAGTTTCGTTTCGCCACTCAACCTCTCCATGATGCTGGCTTGTGTGTTATTCGAAACATTGACGGCGCTGTAAGAAAAGCCAAAAACAAATACCACAACAATGAGTTGTGCGATGCTTGTGATAAACGGTACAAGGACAAGCAGGACAGCGATCATAATGATCGTCGCTACGCCGACAAGCCTGCTCCCAATCCTTGCAATAGCCCATCCTGATACCGGCAGCGAGATCAACAAGCCCATCGTCAATGCGAAGAGCACGCTTCCAAGCATACTATCCGACATCGAAAGAGCGTCCCTGACCGATGCAATACGAGAACTCCAGCTGCCAAAGCATAGTCCCAGCATGAAGAACATACTGGATATCGCAATGTTTCTTTCTTTCATCTGTGTTTCCGGTTTCGCGTCGGGGTGACTGTTTTGGGCGGCAAGAATGAAATGCAGGCACATGTGCGCTATCGAAGCATGTTTGGCTTCTGGTTCAGCGGATAGGTCTGGTGCCGATCCATCGCGGGGCTCTGCCGCGCGCCGCAATGATCTTATGTATAGGGTTCTTGTTTGTGTTCAGCGCGTAAGCTGACACAAACTGCGCTAGCCCTTTGCAAAAGCGTTAACACCTGTGAGCTCGGCTGAGACTCTCCAAAGACGTTTCGCCTCGTCCGTGTCGGTCGCATAGGCTTTCACGCCCACCAAAGGTGGCGTCGTATCATCGGCACGAATTGCCACGTCGCAATCTTCGCAATAAAGGCCACCAAGACCGTCAAGCTGCGGCGTTGTTGCTGCCCAGACGGCCGTCGCGGCGCCTTGTTCGGGTGACTTGAGTGGAATAAGTGGATTTCCATCGGCGTCGATCCAGCCGGCTGCGAGCATTTCTTCCATCGTCAGATGTCGTTGCAGTGGGGTAACAATATTTCCGGGATGCAGCGAAAAGGCTCGAACGCCTTCTTCGCGTCCAAGATTATCCAACTCCAAAGCAAAAAGTGCATTGGCCGTTTTAGACTGACCATACGCAACCCATTTATCATAACCATCTGCGAAATTAAGGTCATACCATCGGATCGGCGAGAAGTGATGCCCGGCTGAAGAGACCGAAATGACGCGTGCACCACCGGACAAGACCGGCCACAGGTGGTTTGCCAGCGCAAAATGGCCAAGGTGGTTGGTTGCGAACTGCATTTCCCGGTTCTGTCCAACCCGTGTCTCGGGCGCAGCCATGACGCCTGCATTGTTGATGAGAATATCGATATGCTCGTCTTCCTTGAGGACTTTTTCAGCAAAGGCCTGGACGCTCTGCAAGTCCGACAGATCGAGTTGTTCGACCGTGACTTTCGGAATGTTACTGGTCGCAGCGCGTGCTTCCTTGACGTTGCGGGATGCAACGGTCACAGCGGCGCCAGCTTTGGATAGGGCGATGGTTGTTTCGAGGCCAAGACCCGAGTGTCCTCCGGTTACGATTGCACGCTTGCCCGAGAGGTCAACGCCAGAAATAACATCCATTGTTGAACTGTCTGCGTTGAAGCCGGAATGAAGCGGCTTTTGGTGATCCGTCATGTTTGCTCTCCAATCGATGTTGCTTGCCCTGAATGGCTGGTACAAAAATAAGAGGTGCGAGTTGAACAATCCATGTTAAGAAGTACTGGTTTGTTACTAGATCGTTCGGATTTCAGGTATGGACCCTCTCTCCAATGCGCTTTCTTTACTGAAGCCCAAAGGCACGCTGAGTGTGGGCCTTGAGGTGGGTGGAGACTGGGCAATCAGTTTTCCCGCCCATGAAGGCATAAAATTTAACGCGGCAATGAAGGGCTGCTGCTGGCTAACTGTCGAGGGTGAGGTGGAGCCACGTTGGATTGAAGCCGGAGATTGTGTGCTGCTTACACGCGGCTATCCCGTTGTTGCGACAAACAAGCTCGGGCTACCAGCGATTGAGGCAGCGTCGATTTATGACGGTGCTGAAAATGGGATGGCCACATATAATGGTGGTGGTGATTTTTCTCTGATCGGCGGACGCTTCACTTTTGAGAAAGAGCGCTTTGATCAGCTATTTGCATCTTTGCCGGCGGTAATCCACATTCGCGGGTCGTCCAGACCGGCCGGTGTGCTTAGATGGTCACTTGAACAGCTCGTGTTGGAATTGGACCAGAACTCGCCTGGCAGTGCGCTGATGACCGAGCACCTGGCCCATATCATGCTCTTGCAAGTATTGCGGCTCTGGCTGGATTCTTCAGATGAACATAACGGTTGGCTGGGAGCGCTCGCCGATAAACGGCTCTCCCGTGCGATTGCTGCCATGCATGCCGAGCCTGCAAGCCGCTGGACGGTTGCAGAGCTTGCCGGGATTGCCAACATGTCCAGAACGACTTTTGCCGTACGCTTTCGCGAAGTGGTCGGTCAAACCCCGCTTGATTATCTTACGAGCTGGCGAATGCAGCTTGCTGCGGATTTGCTCCAATCCACGGAGACCAATGTAAGAAACATTGGGTTCTCCGTCGGGTATTTGTCAGAGGCAGCTTTCTGTACTGTCTTCCGACGCGTGCTTGGTTGCACGCCCGCACAGTATAGACGTCGCATAGCTACCCGATTTGTCGACAGGTTGTTGGCACACTAAAACTCTAATGGATGATGGTGCTGAAACAAAATGATTGTTAGCAACCAGTGTCTTTGCTGAACAGTTGACACTGGGCATGGAGGTGGAATGCATGCTCTCGGGACTGGAACGGATGCCGATCTAAACTGCTGCCGTTATTGTCCGACATAGCGCGCGCGGGGCCTGATGAGTTTGTCGTGCAGCTTCTGTTCCAGGGCATGAGCTATCCAGCCAACAGTGCGAGCAATGGCAAAAATTGCCAATGCGGAGCCGCGAGGCAAATTGAGACTTCGCCGTAGGCTCACCAGCGCCACATCACAGGTGGGCAATTGCCCGGCGGTGTCATTCATTACTTGCAGAAGTTCGTCTCGCCGTGCATTCGGCGGAAGATGGGGGAGCAGGCCTGCCGCGCGTGGATCACCATCCGGATAGAGCGGATGATGAAAGCCGGGAATGGTTTCACCCCGACGCAGACGTTCTTCGATTACCCGTTCTATGTCGCTATTCTGATCCAGTTCATCGAATAGCAGCTCAACAAGGCTGGTCATACCACCGTGCAAGGGGCCACTCAGCGCAGAAAGCCCCGCATTCAGGCATGCACCCAGAGAAGCGCCCGTTGAAGCAACAACCCGCACGGCAAATGCCGATGCATTAAGCTCGTGATCTGCTTGTAGAACCAGCGCGCGACGGATCAGATCAGCCCCCAGAGCATCCGTTTGCCAGGCATTGGCGAGAAAGAGGTGGACCGGCTGGGTATTCGGCTGGCTTGAGGTGCAGGCTCCGGCGACAGCCCGCAATATGGCCGCAGCGCCAGACCATAGACGCCGGTTGTCGCGCCGCCATGCGGTGAGGCGACCTGCTTCCACAAGGGGGAGAAGTGTCTGACATCGTTCTGTCAGCGGCAGATTTCTGGCGAGGTCTAAAACCGACTGTGGCCATGACGGAGGAGAAGCCTTCGGATCAGTAAATGGATCAGCTTCGCTGCAATTCCATAGCAAACACGCCACCTCTTCCAAGGGGGCTTTTTGGGAGAGCTCAAGAGCGCTATGACCGCGATAGCGCAAGCCGCCTTCCGCGATTTCGGTGATGGCCGATTCCAGAACAGGTAGTCCCCAATCAAGGGCGTTGGCAGCAGCCTGTCCCGGACGCCGTCCAACGGCCTTTCTTTTCTTCAGTAGCTCAATGTCATGTGCGCTGTAGAGTTTGCGGCGAGGGTCATCCGAAGCACTGCTCGTGCGGATCAGCCCGCGGCTCACATAGGCATAAAGTGTTGCCCGGCTGATACCAAGCTCGGCTGAAGCGCGATCGGCAGTCATGAACTTGTCGGGATACTGCATTCTGATCTCGTATTGATTATGTGAATCAAGATTGACGATATATATACTCGGCGGCATCCTCAACTGTATTCGCATTGAACAGAGGAGAACGACATGTCCGCAACCCCTGCTATTGTTCGCCAGACTTCGGCTCCAGGCCTTGATGATGTTGTCGCGGCGGAAACCATGCTGAGCCATGTGGACGGACAGGCAGGCGAACTGGTCATTCGAGGCCATCACTTAGCGGAACTGGCTGACTGGTCCTTCGAGCAGGTGTTGGAATTACTTTGGAAGGAGCAAACCTCGCCAATCGTCACTGCACGGGACATTCGCGACCAACTGGGCATAGCAAGGCAACGCGTCTTTGAACTGATGCAGCCTTTGCTTCCAGCTCTTTCGCACCTCTCTGCCGTGGAGGCACTTCGCCTTCTCCTATCGTCGCTGCCGGATGATGAAAAAAGACCACATCACATTATTGCTGTTGCAGCCGTCCCGGTCTTTGCCACAGCAATCATTCGCAACAAGCAGGGACTTGCGCCGATTGCGCCTGATAGCTCACTCGCCCATTCGGCAGATTTCCTGCGGATGCTCTCCGGTGTGCAGCCTTCGCCGGAGAAGGTACGGGCGCTCGATACTTACATGACTACGGTTGCCGATCACGGGCTCAATGCCTCCACCTTCACGGCCCGTGTGATTGCCTCGACGGAAGCCGGACTTTTTTCGTCAGTTGTCGGTGCGCTCTGCGCTTTGAAGGGACCGCTCCATGGCGGAGCACCGGGCCCGGTGCTTGATATGCTGGATGCGATTGGAACCGATGCAAATATCGAGCCGTGGTTGCAGGATGCGCTGGCTCGCGGGGAGCGCCTGATGGGCTTCGGCCACCGTATTTACCGGGTTCGTGACCCGAGAGCCGACGTATTAAAGGGGGCCCTGTCTATCCTTAAGGATGGCTCCGCGCGCATTTCTTTCGCGGGCAAAGTGGAGGAGACCGCATTGGCTCTTCTGAAGGAGAAAAAGCCGCTTCGTCCTTTGCAAACCAATGTGGAGTTTTATACTGCACTGGTGCTCGAAACGGTCGGTTTCCCGCGCGACAGTTTTACCAATGTCTTCGCTGCCGGTCGTATGGCGGGATGGACTGCGCATGTACTGGAGCAGGAACGCACGGGAAGGCTTATCAGACCGCAATCCCGCTATACGGGTCCGCGGCCAAGCTGAAATTTGCCCGATGACTGAATATCAGTTCAGCGTGGGCGCTGAATCACAAAGAATTGAGGCCGTATATCGTCCTTGTCGGGGGCGGGGGCGCTCCTGTTTTTGCATTCAGTTCGCAAGATAGCCTGGGTAAAGTGCGTCGAATACCTTCGCCGCTTTTCGATCAATAATCTCTACAAGCTGGTCGTAACCGGAACGTGGAATCTCCGACGGGGGCCGAACAGTTGTACCTGCTTGTTCCATGACTTGCTGAAACGCTTGGACGCATCGCTTCGACTTGGCGTTAAAGGAACCGATTTCCTCCAGCAAGTCCTCCTCAACCGATGTCAAAAGGGCGCTGTCGGTCGTCTGGTGTCGGCTATATTGGTCTGGAAGCATTCTGAATAGGTCGAACAACAAAAAGAGACCGTTGTGCAGCCGATCATATTTCAGCATGTCGACCAGGTTACTTTCTGCTTCCGTCGACGTCGAGCCGGAAGATTGCCAGTATCTAAAAGCGGATACAATAAATGCTTCGTCACTGGTCAGATCAGAAAAGCCAAGTGGGGTGAATTCTTCGGTTTCCATGAATCCAGTCCAATAGAGAATGTCTGATCTCGCTTTTAGTCGATAAAACTTGACTAATAAACACTAGTTTTATTGAAATTCAGTATCTTGTCATGCGGCCCGTGTTGGCGTACTCAAACCCCGGTCGATTAGAAATATCGTTCAGTAGCGGTGCATTTCGGCACCTCAAGCCTCATGATGTTGGAATTGCGATGAATCTTTATCTGGATTACTTGGCTGAAATCGAAAGCAGAAAAAATCAAGGGCTTGCTCCCAAGCCGATTGACGATGGCAGGCTAACCAGTGAAATCATCGCGCTGATTGAGGACACTGGCAGCGAATATCGGAAAGATGCCCTGCATTTCTTCATCTACAACACGCTGCCGGGCACGACGAGTGCTGCTGGCGCCAAGGCTGCGTTTCTGAAGAAAATCGTGCTCGGTGAAACCGCCGTTCCTGAAATCACACCCGAATTTGCCCTCGAACTTCTGTCGCACATGAAGGGCGGGCCTTCGGTCGAAGTGCTGCTCGACATCACGCTTGGCGACAATGCCGCGATTGCCGTGAAGGCCGGCGAGATTTTGAAGACCCAGGTCTTCCTCTACGACGCTGACATGTTCCGCCTGCGCGATGCCTATAAGGCTGGCAATGCCGTCGCCAAGGACGTTCTCGAAAGCTATGCCAAGGCAGAGTTTTTCACGAAGCTTCCGGACGTCGAAGACGAGATCAAGGTCGTGACTTTCATCGCCGCAGAAGGCGATATCTCGACCGACCTTCTTTCCCCGGGCAACCAGGCGCACTCGCGCTCCGACCGTCAGCTTCATGGTCAGTGCATGATCACGCCTGAAGCGCAGCAGGAAATTGTAGCGCTTCAGAAGCAGCATCCTGACAAGCGTGTGATGATGATCGCCGAAAAAGGCACGATGGGCGTCGGCTCGTCGCGCATGTCCGGTGTGAACAACGTGGCACTGTGGACCGGCAAACAGGCGAGCCCCTATGTGCCTTTCGTCAACTTCGCTCCTGTTGTCGCGGGCACTAACGGCATTTCGCCGATCTTCGCGACCACCGTCGACGTCACCGGCGGCATCGGCATCAACCTGAAAAACTGGGTCAAGAAGCTCGACGAGAACGGCAAGCCGATCCTTAATAATGACGGCAACCCGATCCTGGAACAGAAGTTCTCGGTTGAAACCGGTACCGTTCTGAAGATCGACGCCAAGAACAAGAAGCTGCGCGACGAAGCTGGAAACGAGCTGGTCGATGTCGCTTCCTCGTTCACACCGCAGAAAATGGAATTCATGAAGGCGGGCAGCTCCTATGCTATCGTCTTCGGCAAGAAGCTGCAGACATTTGCGGCCCAGACGCTTGGTGTCGACGCAACGCCGGTTTTTGCTCCGAACAAGGAACTCTCGGTTGAAGGTCAGGGCCTGACGGCTGTCGAGAAGATCTTCAATCGCAACGCCGTTGGCGTAACGCCTGGCAAGGTATTGCATGCCGGTTCCGACGTGCGCGTGACGGTCAACATCGTCGGTTCGCAAGACACGACCGGTCTGATGACCGCGCAAGAGCTTGAGGCGATGGCGGCCACGACCATCTCGCCACTCGTGGACGGTGCTTATCAGTCTGGCTGCCATACGGCGTCTGTCTGGGACAAGAAGGCTCAGGTCAACATCCCTAAGCTGATGTCTTTCATGAACAATTTCGGCGTTATCACCGCGCGTGACCCGAAGGGCGTCTATCATTCGATGACGGACGTCATCCACAAGGTGCTGAATGACATCACCGTGGATGACTGGGCTATCATTATCGGCGGTGACAGCCATACCCGCATGTCTAAGGGCGTCGCCTTTGGCGCAGACTCGGGCACCGTAGCGCTGGCGCTCGCCACCGGCGAAGCGACCATGCCGATTCCCCAGTCGGTCAAGGTCACCTTCAAGGGCACGATGCAGCCCTATATGGATTTCCGCGATGTGGTCCATGCCACGCAGGCGCAGATGCTCAAGCAGCATGGAGACAACGTCTTCCAGGGCCGCATTATCGAAGTGCATATCGGCACATTGCTTGCCGACCAGGCCTTCACCTTCACCGACTGGACGGCCGAAATGAAGGCCAAGGCGTCGATCTGTATCTCCGAGGATGAGACGCTGATCGAGTCTTTGGAAATCGCCAAGTCGCGTATCCAGATCATGATCGACAAGGGTATGGACAATGCTGCCCGCACATTGCAGGGCCTGATCGATAAGGCGGATACCCGCATTGCGGAAATCCGTTCGGGCGAAAAGCCAGCCTTGAAGCCAGACGATAATGCGAAGTATTTTGCGGAGGTCGTCGTCGATCTGGACCTGATTAACGAACCGATGATCGCTGACCCGGACGTCAATAATGCCGACGTTTCGCGCCGCTATACCCACGATACGATCCGTCCGGTTTCCTACTACGGTGGCACCAAGAAAGTGGATCTCGGCTTCGTTGGTTCGTGCATGGTCCACAAGGGCGACATCAAGATCGTTGCCCAGATGCTGAAGAACCTCGAAAAGGAACAGGGCAAGGTCGAGTTCAAGGCACCGCTTGTTGTTGCTGCGCCGACCTACAACATCATCGACGAGCTGAAGGCCGAAGGTGATTGGGAAATCCTGCAGAAGTATTCGGGCTTTGAATTCGATGATCTGAAGCCGAAAACGGCAAACCGCACCGAATACGAGAACATTCTCTATCTCGAGCGTCCGGGCTGCAACCTCTGCATGGGCAACCAGGAAAAGGCCGAAAAGGGCGATACGGTTCTCGCGACCTCTACCCGCCTGTTCCAGGGCCGCGTCGTTGAAGATACTGCGGAAAAGAAGGGTGAATCGCTTCTCGCTTCCACCCCTCTGGTGGTGTTGTCGGCGATCCTTGGCCGTACGCCTAGCGTGGAAGAATATCGTTCCGCCGTTGAGGGAATAAATCTGACAAAGTTCGCCCCACCCAAGGCTACACTGATCGACTCACTGTCGGTCCATTACTAAGGGCTGACTCCAGACTGGACATACATACAAGCGAATGCGAGCGAGTATGGAGTTCAAGCTGGAGTATCCGCATTCGCACAGCAACGATTGTAGCGAATGCGGTTGGAACGAAGACATGGCTGGTTTGAACTCAAACACAGCCATGTCTCTGAACAAGCGCAAGGGTGGGGTTGCGACCGTTTAAACGTCACCCAGATATACTACGAGCGATTTGACGCCTCAAGGCAGACGGGCTAACGCCGTAAAAATTGCGAAACACCCTGCTGAAATAGGCTGGGTCGTCAAATCCCGAACCATATGCAATCTTCGCTATGGCGGATACATCCCCATGTAGTATCGCAGACCGTGCCATATCAAGCCTGCGCTCAAGCAGATAACGCGAGAATGTCGTGTTCTCTCTTTTAAATAGCTTTTGGATAGCACGGGGAGTTATCCCCTCGGACTGGGCAAGCTCCATTATCGAGAAGCCAGCATCTATGATCCGGGCGTCAATCCGGTCTTTTATAGCTCCCATTCGTCCGGTCAGAGTCTGCTTTGTATTCCGTGCCTGCAAATTTGCTACCAGTATGGGTAGCAATTCATAAAAGTGATTGACCATAATTTCGGCATCACTTTCCGTCTGATAGTCTTGCTGCAAAAGATAACCTGCATAGGTTACCAGCAATTGAAAAGGTAAATAGGTGATAGGAAGCGGTTGCCAAAACAAATTTGAAACTTCTGCTTTCATCTGGGCGATGGCGGCCGATGGCAGATAAGCGCAGTCCAGACGCCCGCCATCGGGAAGGATTAGCGAAAGCGGCACATCCGATGGCATGAAAATGGCTTCGCCTTTTGCGAGATCGAGCCGGCTCTGTCCTTGCTCCACATGTGCCGGGCCACTCATTGCGCGCAAAATTACGATGCCCGCGTCCCGAGAACCGGGTGCCGACAGACGTGTGCGGACCAGCGGAAAATAAATCGTGGTCAGCGCCAGTAACGCATGGTTCCAAAATAGTCCGCGTACCTGTGAGAGATCACCCCGCGCCGGCAATACAGACGGCATGCCCATCATGTCTCGCAATATCTTGAGGCACGGCTTTAACCCATCTGTCGCCCTTGAAGCCGTGCTGCCAAATTTTACCGGTTTAACGCTTCTCATCGTATTCAATGCAAAAGCCCTTCAAGGTTCGCTTCAATCCATTTCCGGTTCGCTCATCTCCAAGCTATCTGTCTTTTAATAAATTAAACATGATGAGAATAGTCCTGTTTATAGAATACTGGATAGCTGGCGGAAATCGTGTCGCTCATGTCCTTGGAGAAATGCATGCACAACAAATATCTCGGGATTTCGGTTGCCGCCCTGGTTGCGACCGGCAGCGTTGCCGCACAGGCATTGGCGCAGACCGCGACCGAAGTAGATGCCGAGACCAATAAAGGAACGGTACTGAACGCCATCACGATTACGGGTAGTCGCGGCGGGCAACAGATCTCAGAGACGGCTCGCACTGTCTATGTCGTTGACGCGCAGCAGATCCAGATGCGCGCACGCTCCGGCGAAACCATTCAGCAGATTCTGGCGCAGGAAATACCGAGTTTTGATCCGGCCAGCCAAGGGGCGCGTACTTCGTATGGGCAAAACCTGCGTGGACGCACCGCTTTGGTGCTCATCGACGGAATATCGATGAACTCCGCCCGTGGACTGAGCCGTCAGTTTGATTCTATCGACCCATTCAACATTGAGCGGATTGAAGTTCTTTCTGGTGCGACTTCACTCTATGGCGGCAATGCCACCGGCGGTATCATCAATATTATCACTAAGAAAGGTAAGGACGCGCCGGACGGTTTGCATGGCGAAGTTACGGCTGGCATAGAAAGCGGGTTCCGCGCTGGCAATGACTTGGATCGCAACGGCGCTGCCGCTGTCACGTATAATAGCGAGGCATGGGACGCCCGCTTGTCGCTCGCGGGCAATCGCAGCGGCGCGTTTTACGACGCTGACGGCACAATGGTTGTGCCAGATATCACCCAAACCTCGACCGCTTTTAACCGGCGCATCGATCTTATGGGCAGTGCGGGCTTCCAGTTTGACCCGGATAGACGGCTCGAGGTGAGCGGACAATATTTTAATTCGGAACAGAAATCCGATTATAGCGTCTACTTTGGGCAATTTCTCGCTGGGCTGCGTAATCCAAGCCTCATCGAAACACGGGACGGCTACAATTCGGATTTCAATCCACGCACGCGCCGATCCATGTTTAATGCGACTTATACGGACAATGACTTTTTCGGCCAGCAGTTGCTCTTGCAAGGCTTCTATCGCAGCGAGAAGATCAATTTCCATCCGTTCCCAAGCTCGACCTACTTTTATGGCAGCGCGCAGGATACGGATTATTACGGCATGAAGGCCGCACTTATCTCGGAGCCGCTCGACGGGTTGCGCATCACCTATGGTGTTGATGCTGATAGGGATTCGCTTTCTTCAAACCAACACATCTTCGATATGAGCAAGGCCTTGCAGAGCGGTGCGATGGATTTCCAGACCGCAGGCGTCACGGGCCTTTATCCCAAGATTGACGTTACCACCTTCGCTGGCTTCGCAGAGGCCTCCTATGAAGCAACGGATCGTCTTACCTTCAATGGCGGCGTGCGCTATCAGTACACCAAAACGGAAGTTGGCGACTTTGTTGGCGCGGCGCAACAGATCGCTATTCTCAACGGGACAGCGACTTCGGCCGATTCAATTCCCGGCGGCTCGGTCGATTACGACGCTTTCTTGTTCAATGCTGGCGCTACTTACAGTCTGACAGACACACAGCAGGTCTATGCGAATTTCAGCCAGGGCTTTGAGCTTCCCGATCCGGCAAAATATTACGGTTATGGTGCTTACTCGCTCTCAGGTGGCCATTACGCGTTGATGAGCGGCGTAAATGTTGCAAATTCCGCTCTTGAAGCCATCAAAACCGATTCATTCGAGATCGGCTACCGTCTTGATGACGGCACCTACAATCTGGAGGCTGCAGGCTTTTACTCCACCTCCGATCGTTCCATTGTGCTTAATCGCACGACGCTTGCAGTCGAGCTTGAGGATAATGAACGTCGGGTCTATGGCATCGAAGGTAAGGCGGGTATGAAACTCGATCATGGCTTCGATGTGGGCATTCTTGGCCAATGGGTAAGCACTGAAGTCGATCAAGACGGTGACTGGGTCAAGGATACCATCGGCTCGGCCAGTGTTTCCAAGCTTGGCGGTCATGTAGGCTGGGGCAATGAAACACTCAATCTGCGCCTGCAGGGTCAGCATATCTTCGATCTGGAAGACAACTCCGGCTACAAAATCGAAGGTTACACGCTGTTTGACCTCATTGGCTCCTATCACGTTAAGAAGGCCGACATGACGGTGAATTTCGGCGTGCACAACCTGTTTAACGAGGAATACAACACCGTGTGGGGATCACGCGCCAAGGCGCTTTATGGTGCCCTCGCGCCTGAAGAAATCTTCGACTACAAGGGCCGTGGCAGGACTTTCGCCCTCGCTTTGAGCAAAACCTTCTGATGATTGCGCAACAAGACGAATTATCGACACAGAAGATAGGCGCCAATGCACGCCTTTATACCGTTCTCGGGGGGCTTTATCTCGCGCAGGGCATTCCGACCTATCTTCTATTGGTCGCGTTGCCTCCCTTGATGCGCGAAAGCGGTGCCTCGCGCACGGCTATCGGGCTTTTCTATCTTCTGATGATCCCATTGATCGCAAAATTCGCGATTGCGCCGTTAGTGGATCGTTATCCCCTCATCGCAAGCTGGGGACATCGGCGAAGCTGGGTGATTGTCACTCAGCTTCTGGTTTCTTTCGGCATTGCCTGTATGGCTTTCGTAGAGCCGCAACAGGCGGGTGCACTGTTTGCGATCTGTCTTTGCATAACGCTTCTGTCTTCTTTGCAGGACATTGCCACCGATGGCTATGCCGTCCGTCATCTCAATGACAAGACGCGGGCCACAGGCAATGCAATCCAGGCCGGTGCAGTTGCACTTGGTGTGATCGTGGGTGGCACGTTGGCCCTTGTGCTCTTCCACAAGATCGGCTGGCGTCCGACGATTTTTATCGTTGCCGGCCTTTCGCTGCTGCCGCTTCTGGCAGGGTTATGGATGGATGAAACAGGTGAGCCGCAGCAACGCCGGGACAAGCCGCGCGCCAGCCTGAAACGTTTCTTTCAACAGCCTAATGCCTGGCTCATCCTTTGCTTTGCTCTGACCTATCGGGCGAGCGAAGGTATGGTAAGGGGGATGGAAGGCAGTTACCTCGTCGATATCGGGCTGCCGTTGTCATGGATAGGCTATCTTTCCGGGGCTGCCGCTGCGAGTGCTGGCCTGATTGGAGCCGTTTTGGCCGCGCTGCTTATCCGCTGGACAGGGCTTTTCTCTGCGCTCGTTCTGCTTGGATTATTCCGCAGTCTTTGCTTCCTCGCGTTCAGTTTCAATGCTGCGGAAATCTGGCCGGGCATCACGGTTGCTATGACTGTGTCGGCGGTCCAAACCTTTTTGCGCTACATGGAACTGGTCGCGATCTACTCACTGTTCATGAAGGCATCGTCCACCGATCAGCCGGGCACAGATTTCACGATCCTCGCTTGTGCTGAATTGCTGATTTATCTCGTCGGCTCTTCAGTCGCCGGGTTCCTTGCCGATAAATTTGGCTACGCCCATCTTTTCACGCTCGCAACAGTGCTCTCGATACTGGGGATCGCATTGACATTCTATATTTTGCGGAGATTACGGGGCAACGGACTTTCCCTTTAATCAACAATGCCGGTGTCTGTAGTGAATGCCATGTGAAAAATGATTGGATGCGGGAGAATGCATATCCCGCATCCACAGTTGTGGGTTAATGGTGTGTGGGCGGGATATGCTTGCGCAGGATCAGAAATGCAAATCCTGATATCGCCATCGCAATAAACAGCAATCCAAAATAGCTTTGCGCACCGCCACTCGCAATGACGGCTGCTCCGGCAAATCCACTCGATATCGCGCCCAGGCGTCCTATCACCAGAGCTGCCGCAGTTCCGCTCGCACGCACCTCTGTCGGATAAAGATTGGCAGCAACAGCAAATGCTGTCGATTGCACAGCATTAACAAACAGACCATGTAGCCCGATCCCGATGATCAATATGGTTGTTGCTTCCATCTCATTGAGCTGGCTCAAGTAAAGCGCTGTAGCCGCCGCCGCGAATGAACAGGCTACAAGCGGACCGCGAGAACCAAACCGGTTTATCGCGACCGCACAAGCTAGTGCGCCAATCACGCCTCCAAGATTGTAGGCCGTTAAACCTGAACCTGCCAAAGAGAGGCTCAATCCTTCCGATGTCAATAATGTCGGAAGCCAGCTGAAGGTCAGGTACACCGACAACAGCGTGGTGAAGAACGCAGTCCATAGAGCGACTGTACTCAAGGCTCTGCCGTCAGTGAACAAAGTTCCAATCCCGCTTTTACCGCTGATCCGCTCCGTGGGGTCGACAAGTCGCGCGCCGACGGGGACAGGGCGCTCGATCCGGGCAAGCAGATCCGCGAGAATTTTGGCTTTGGTCGGCTGGCGCGATAACCAACGCGGGGATTCCGGAAAATAGGCGATCAACAAAGCAGAAAAGAGAACTGAAATTCCACCACCTGCGACGAACAATGTTCGCCATCCAAATGTTGGTAATATCCAGGACGCGAAAATCCCTGCAAGCATGCCTCCAAGCGGAACGCACACGATGGTCGCGGTGACTGCAACGGTCCGGTATTTGCGTGGCGTATACTCAGCGGTCATGGTGGTCGATGTTGGAAGCGCCCCACCAATGCCAAGTCCGGCGATGAACCGGAACAGGGCAATAGTCCAAATTCCCTGCGATAGACCGATGGCCATCGTTCCCAGTCCAAAGGTGATGACAGACAAAATTACGGCCAGTCTTCTTCCGAAGCGATCCGCAATAAGGCCTGCAAAAGCGCTGCCGAAAGCCATCCCAAATAGGCCGGAAGCAACGACCGGAGCAAAATCAGCACGCGATACGTCCCATTCTTGAATGAGCACGGGGATTGCGTATCCAATAAGCTGACCGTCAAAGCCATCAAGAACGATTGATAGTGCTGCGATCAACACCACAATACGTTGTACGGTTGTCCAAGGGCCTTCATCGAGCAACTCGCCGATGTCGACTTCTCCACTTCCCACTGTGTGATGGATGTTGTTCATGACACCACCTCCACAGGCATGTTGCTTCCTCTTCCCATAATTTCCTCCCGATAGTGACTTGGTGATATTCCTTTACAATTAGTTTGGACTCCAACTATATGGAATTTATGCCCTATGATGCTCATTCACACAAGGGCTGAGTGGAGGTCGCGTGATGCAAAGCGACTTGCCCAAAATATGCACTGGGCCAACCGCACATTCGGGGCGTTTTCTGGAATGCTCTTGGTCTTGAAATAAGGCCGCATTCTGCAACGAAGATTGGCAAAATTTTCGCGCGCGGCTGGGCAGCACACAGTTAAGATCAGGGAAAAGTCTTTTAAGGTTTTCCCATCCCTGGAATTTGTGTTTTGCTCAACTTGATGGAAAGCCACTTATCTGAATCCCTTGACCCGGCAACGACCAGACAAAGAGGTACTTTTCGTCGAGAACGAGAATATCAGGAATGAAACGGAACCAGCCTATGCCCCATAATTCGTCTGACGAGGATTTCGCCGATAACATCGCCTTCATATTGCGTCGGGCGCAAGAAGCCTCGTTTGCCGCCTATGCCTCGATTGTTGACCAACGAGGTCTTCGCCCGGGCCACTATGCCGTGCTCCGGATCATCCATGATCAACCGAGCATATCGCAGACAGAACTGAGCCGTCAGGTGGGCCGCGACAAGACTACCATTACGCCAATCCTGCAGGAGTTTGAAAAGAAGGAAATGATCCGTCGCGATATCGATCCCGTCGATCGGCGGGGAAGATTGCTCAGCCTGTTGCCGGCCGGTGAGAAGTATCTGTCGGAATTGCGTGCATGCGCATCAGCACATAATGCGTCCCTTAATCAGATTGTTGGACCAGACAGGCAGGCGCTGCTGGACACTCTGATGCGCATCATCATCGGGCTTGACCGACATGCCAAACTACCGCCCAAAAAATGAGAACAACAGGGCCTGAATGTTTCAGGCACCACATGCATAGTCCCTGCAAACTGGCACAGGCATGTGGTCTCAGTTGATTACGGTGAACCGAGTGAGACCAGTTCTCCTTGCTGCCAGACCGCATGAATTTTGCGCGTGTTGGTGATGTCATCAAGAGGGTTGGCATCAAGGACGACGAGATCGGCGCGCATTCCATTGGCGATCTTGCCCCTGTCGGTCAATTTCAGCAATGCTGCGGCCTGTTCGGTCGCGACGCCGATTGCCTGAGAGGGTGAGAGGCCAGCATTGACCAGATGTTCCAGTTCGCGATGTTCAGCAAAGCCGGGAATGCGTTCCGGGAACGCGCCTGCATCCGCGCCAAAGCCAAATTTGACGCCGCCAGCCTCTATCAACTTTGACAGATTGCGGAGATTCATTTCGACATCGCGCCGCGCTTTTTGTGCCCGTTCACCGGTCGTCGTCCTCTCTCGCCATTCTGCGTCGGCAAACTGGGTTTTCAGTTCTGGGCTTAATGCCGATTGCAGGAAGGGATCTTCCAGCATCGCTGGCTGGTCGGCGAAAATATAAGTCGCTTCATCCATGTGCACTGTTGGAATATACCATGTGCCCCTCTCGCGAACGGCATCGATAAATTCCTGATCAATCTCAACGTCGCGAACGCCATGAGCAAGAATATCTGCACCCGCAGCCACTAGTCTTTTTGCGTGGTCGAGCGTGTAGACATGTGCGGCGACGGCAAACCCCAATTGATGTGCCTCATCGATAGCGGCGCGAAAGCAATCCTCGCTCATAGGTTCAATGGGTCCGAATGTATCGATCCATAGCTTGATAATATCGATGGGTTGCTGCGCCATTTGGCGAACGACCTGCCGCGCTTCTTCGGGTATCTGGGGGCGCGGCGACAGCCCGTCGGGCGCATATATTCCCGCACCTGCCGTCATGAAGGACGCGCCATATTGCGGGTTATTGCGCATGTGTTCGCGTGTTGTGGGCTCAGGCGTCGGTGTCATGCCGAGCGATACCACTGTACCGATACCGTAAGCCTGAAACTGGCGCAGCGCCGCATAGGCGTTCTCGGGCGTGAAATTATGTCGTCCGCCCGTCGTACCCTTGATAAGGCCGACATGGGCATGGTTGCAGGTGAAGGCGGGGATCAGGTATCGCCCCTGATAATCGACAACCTGCGCATTTTCCAGAACCGATGCTGTATCATCCGATTCTGTCAGGACTGCTGAAATAGCACCTTTCTCGATCAGAATGGTGCCGGGGGGCGAGATCTCCTGGCCAATGAGCATGCGTATATTGGTCATTGCCAGTTTTGTACCGCCACTACCGTAATTGCGGGCATAGGCACCTTTCGGTGCCATGCCACCGGCGATAAGCGTGCCAATAAGAGTATTCACATTGCGTCGGGTCAATTTGGTCATCGTAATACCACTCCTGGGCTTGATTGAGGGGTAGGACGCCTTTGGCGAACAATGTTGCTGGCTGTGATGTGGGTAGGTGCTGTGCCTTTGTTCCGACTGGGGTAGAGCCGAAGCCATATCACCTCTGATATGGCTCCGATTTAGTAGAGAGAGGTTAGAATGGATAATGCTGCTTTGGGTCTTCAATCGTGATCCATCGCAGATTGGTGAAACTGTCTATGCCCGCAGAACCACCAAATCTTCCATAGCCACTGTCTTTGACGCCGCCGAACGGCATTTGTGGTTCATCTCCCACCGTTGGTCCGTTGATATGACAAATGCCTGCATCGATTTTACGCGCGACCTTGAGTGCGCGGTCTATGTTCTGGCTGAACACCGCTGAAGACAGGCCGTATTCCGTGTCATTGGCCAGTTCGATGGCATGCTTGTCGTCACGGGCGCGTATCACACACACCACTGGTCCAAATGACTCCTCGCGGAACAGACGCATTGCCGGTGTAACTTTATCGACGATGGTCGCTGGCATGATCGTCCCATTTGCCGTCCCACCGGTTGTGACGGCAGCCCCCGATTTCTGTGCATCCGCAACGAGTTCCAGCACCCGGTCAACCGTGCCTTGCGCGACAACTGCACCCAGAGCCACCTTTTCGCGTGGGTTGCCGCTCGGCAAAGCCGAAGCTCGTTCCGTAAATCTTGCCACGAATTCACCGGCGATTTTCTCATCGACGATAATGCGTTCAGTGGACATGCAAATTTGTCCCTGATTCATAAAGGCGCCGAAAATCGCTGCGTTGACGGCGCCGTCCAGATCAGCGTCATCCAATACGACCAATGGCGCCTTGCCTCCCAGTTCAAGAAGCACGGGCTTGAGATGCTTGGCAGCTTCAAGAGCGATGATCTTTCCAACCCGTGTGGAACCGGTGAAGTTAATGCGCTTAACGAGGGGATGCGATACAAGCGCGCTGACAACTTCCGGTGCGTCTTCAGCGCTGTGGCTGACAATATTGAGAACACCCTTTGGCAGGCCCGCCTCGATCATTACGTCGCCCAGCATTCGATGCAGGCGAGGGCACATTTCGGACGATTTGAGAACAACCGTATTGCCACAGGCGATGGGCATCGCAAAGGCGCGCACTGCCAGAATGACCGGGGCATTCCACGGCGCCATTCCAACCATGACGCCAACCGGTTCGCGTACGGCCATGGAAAGGGTTCCAGGCTTATCCGACGGAATAATCTCACCCTTGATCTGGGTTGTTACAGCCGCGACTTCGCGCAGGATTTTCGCGGCGAGCCCGACGTTGAAGCCAATCCACGGGGCCGTCGCCCCAGTTTCGGTGATGCCGCAGGCGATGAAGTCACCGATCTTCACTTCGAGAATATCTGCTGCCTTGAGCAAGATGGTTCGACGCTCGCTCGGACCAACTTCGGACCATTGTACGAAGGCCGTTGCTGAAGACTGGACGGCCTTGTCGACATCGGGCTGCCGGGCCGCGGGCGCTGTAGTGGCTTCTTCGCCAGTGACAGGATCAATACGGGTAAAAGTCGCGTTGCCTAGCGCCGCGACATCCTGGCCATCTATCAGCAGTCCAATATTCATTTAATCCTCCCGTTTAATGGAATTGAGGTGTGTTCAACTGGCTTGAGCTGCCGTGCCGTAGAAGGCGATCTGCACTCTCTGTGCTGATGCGCGGAGCCTGGCTGCAAGGTCATTGGCGATCAGCGGTTCCATCCGGCTTTTTGAACTGAAGACAGAAAGGCCGCAGATCATTTTACCGGACGGATTGAGGACTGGCACAGCCAGCGCATAGACATCGGGTTCGCGTTCACCGCGATTATAGGCGAGGCCGGTTTTCCTAATTTCACGGAGTTCGGCGATAAGGCCTGACCGGCTTGGTACAAAGCCGTCGTTGAGTGTTTTCAGTTCAACTCGGTCGAGATAGGCCTCAAGTGCGGCGTCGCTTAAATGCGCCAGCCACAATTTGCCATGCGCGCTGGCATAGGCTTCGAGATGGCTACCAAGCTGAATGGATACGAACATCGGCCGATCAGGCAGGGCGCGAGCGATGCAGATCGCACTTTCCCCGTCAAAAGTGGAAGCAAGCGTCCCTTCGCCAACTTCCTTTGTCAATTGATCGAGAACAGGCTGCAAGGCGCTGCGCAAATTGTCCGCACCAGCCGCGCGTTTGCCCAATTCAGCAAGTTTGTACCCCAGTCGATACTGACCACGCGACACCGCAACGAGTGCGCCGGCGGCTTCAAGGGTTTTTAGAAAACGGTGCGCGGTAATGGTATTCAACCTCAGGCGCGAGACGACATCACTCGTACCAATCTGAAGCAGTTGATCGTCGAATAAGTCCAATATCTGGAAGGCTTTAATAACCGATCCATTGGCCTGGCTCATGTCGCATCTTTCTCCCGACCGGACGCGCTGATCACAAAATATCAAAGCATGTTGACATGGGAAGTATAACGGAACTAGCATTAATAGCAATAAGTATTTCATATATAGAAATATATGCTGACAGCAGAATTGGATGCGAAATTCTCAGGAGGAGCAAGACGCATGGATGTTCGATACCAGACTGGTCATTCCATGACTGCAGGAGGCGCGCTTCTGGCGCGGCTGAAAGCTGTTGGCGTGGACTATATTTTTGCCAATTCCGGTACCGACTTTCCTCCCATTATCGAGGGGCTGGCTGAAGCCAAGGCTAACGGCATTGCATTGCCGGAAGCGCTTGTCATTCCTCACGAGTCCGCCGCTGTCGCGATGGCGCACGGATACTATCTCGCATCAGGCCGTCCGCAGGCGGTGATGGCGCACACCAATGTCGGTCTTGCAAATTGCGCTATGGGCGCCATCAATGCCGCAGCTGAACAAATCCCCATGCTGTTGTTGTCGGGGCGAACGCCAACGCTTGAAAAGGGGCGTTTTGGTGCGCGCACAGTGCCGATCGGCTGGGGACAGGAAATGCGCGATCAGCATGCGCTGGTCCGCGAAGCTTCCAAATGGGACTATGAACTCCGCTTTCCAGAGCAGATACCAGACGTCATTGACCGGGCATTTGCCATTGCGAGTTCCACACCACGAGGCCCAGTCTATGTGAGTGTTCCACGCGAAGTGCTGTGTGAGGTCGTTGAGTATGAAGGCTTGACCGCACCCAGCCGGGTGGCGGCTTCCGTTTCTGCGCTTGACCTTGATGGCGTGAGCGAACTAGCGAAGGCCATCCATGCTGCGCAGCGCCCCTTGTTCGTAGCACAGAGAGGTGCTGGGACACAGCAGGGTTTTGCTGCTCTGGATCGGATTGCCCGCAACTGGGCTATCCCTGTCAGCCAGTATTGGGCGGTACAGCTTGCGCTTGCGACCGATCATCCCTTTTCGACTGGCGACGAAATTGCGCCGTGGATTGAAGAGGCGGATCTCATCGTCGTGCTGGATTGTCTGGCGCCTTGGTCCCCCGCCATTCACGAACCGAAAGCGGATTGCCGGATTTTTCAGGTTGGTGCGGATCCGCTTTACGAGCGGTTCCCCTATCGGAATTTTCCGTCGGACCGGACCATTACCAGCGAGCTCGGCCCGTTTCTTGTTGCATTGGAAAAGGCGCTGGAGGAGTTTGGCGTCGAAGGCAACCGTAACGTCGATGATCGTCGCGAAGATGTACAGGAACGCTGTCGCACGCGACGGGCAAAAGTCCTTTCCAGGGCTGAGACCGGGCAGAACTCCGGTATAACGAAAGATCACGTCAGTCTCTGTCTTTCGCGGGCTGTTCAGGGTCACGAGGTATCAATTCTGTCGGAGCTTGGCTGTCTGATGGAGACAGTGACATTGAACGGGCATGGAAGCTGGTTTCAGGAACCGCATTCGGGCGGTCTTGGCTGGTCTTTTCCAGCTGCTCTGGGCATAAAACTGGCAAAACCTGACAGGCTTGTCGTCGCGACGATGGGTGATGGCTCCTATATGTTTGCCAATCCCGTGGTCTGTCATCAGATCGCGGAAGCTCTGGGCCTTTCGATCGTAGTTGTCGTCGTCAACAATTCCGAATGGGGCGCGGTGCGCCAGTCGGTCGCCAATCTCTATCCAGAAGGTTATGCGGCGCAGGCCAATATCATGCCATTGACTTCGCTGGGGCCTACACCCGACTTCACGATGATCGCGCAGGCCAGCCGCGCCTTTGCACAGCGCGTCGATCGAGCGGAAGATCTGCCCGCAGCATTGGAGGCCGCTGTCACGCACGTATCAGCAAACAAGGGCCTGGCGTTGGTCGAGGTCAGCGTCATTCCGTGAATAGCTGTGATGTATTGACGGCGGCAAAAGGGAACTGACGACATGCATAGGCTGGTAAACGCGATTGAGCGCGCAATACAAGTGCACAGCCAAAAGGCTTCTTTGTCCCTTGGCTGTGCACACTGAAAATCGGCGGAACAATCGCGTTACCAATGAAGCCGATCAATACTGCAGGCCCCGCCATTGCTAGCGGGGCTTGTTGATCTCCTTTAGAGGCGGTGTGAAAACGTGATGCGACACATATACGTCGCGGGTCGCTCCGGTGTCCAATACTTCAAAACTTGATTGTCAGCCCGGCGCGATATGTACGGCCGGGAGCTGGCATAAAACTTTGTGCCAACGCATCTAGATAGTACCGGTTCGTGATATTCTGGACCGATGCGTTGAAGATGGCATCGTCTCTAAGCTTGTAACTCATAAAGGCATCGAAAATTGCTACCGGGTGATAAACGAGCTGTGGTGTCGTCGCACCGGTTTGCCACGGCTCGCTGACTTTCTCAGTGGGGCCGGATGTATAGCTCATTCGCCCTCCCAGGATCAGCTTCTCCTCGAAGAAGCGGCTGCCCAAGGTCAGGTTCACCGCATATTTGGGCGGGTTCTGTGTATTGGTATAGGAACCCATGAAGCTGCCAGGCGTGCAATCGGGCGTATTCTCGGTATGTTGATAAATGCCTGCGGTTTCGCGCAAGTATGACGCAAATGCGGGATCGCATGTCTCGGTTTTGAAATAATAGGTGGCCGACAGATCAGCAAATATTTTGCCATTGTCAAACTTGGACTGAAACTCAAGGCCGCTCGTCTTGTAACTTTCTGCATTTGAGAAAGTCATCACGCCGTTCGTATTCGGATCATAGTAGCGGGTGATGTAGTCTTTGACATTGGTGTTAAAGTAGGCAAGCTTTAACGAGGTCGTGTCGCCCTCGCTTAGCAGATTATCAAGTGTGGTGCTGGCTCCAATCTCCCAGTTGCGTGAACGTTCGGGCTTCAGCCCACTTGTCGGCTCTACCTGAAGTGTTCCCAAGGTCGTCTCAAAAAGCGAAGGCATGCGCATGCCTTCTGCATAGCTCACATAAAGGAAGGTCTCCGGCGCAATCTCGTAATTTGCACCAAAGGCAGGAGTGAATCCGCTGTCTTTGGCCGACATTGGAGACCCTCGGTCAAAGCCGACAACGGTTTCCGACCAACGGGGATCAAATGCGTGCGTATAGGTGGCGCCAAAATCATTGAAAGGCACTCCATCGAATGGATTGTTGCTGTCACCAAAGAGCAGTCCATTGTTCAGGCGAGGGTCCGTGGCATCGCCAAACACACCATTTGCATCCGGTCGCCAGAACATATATCCAGAATCTTTGGAGTTGGATGCATATATCCAGCGGCCAAAAACCTCCTCCCAACGCGCTTTCGACATAGCATTGCGGTCTTTAGAGCGAAACATACTGTAACGACCGCCACCCCAGAATTCGAGTGTATCAATTGGCCGATACTGAAGTTGACCTGAAAGGCTCATCTCCGTTCTCGAACCATCACGCAGAAACCGGTTGGTGTTAAGATCGTGCTCAGTAATAACAACACTGTCCTGTGGTCGGATATCCTCGTGCTGGAACGAACCGCCGAGCGTGAGGTTGAAATCGCCAAACCGGGTTGCAAAATCCGATTTGTTGGAGACATCACCGCCAATACGACGATTGGACATTCTGACCCAACTGCGATCACTTGCGAAATACTGTGACTTGGGACCTGTAACGCCGTTTATCTGACTGCTTTGTGCATCTGTCCACCAAAGATTGGCCTTGAGATTAATCCAGTCATTGTTGGCGGGATCAAAAGCGTAACGTGCGGAAGCGGAATTGATCAACATCTCACCTTGCGGATACTGATAGACGCCAGCTGTTCCGGAGCGGAAAATATCGGATGGCATGATTTCGCCGAAGCGACCGTCGAAACGACGGTAGCTAAGTTCCAGTTCCTGTTCATCCGTTGGTCGGATTGTCGTCTTCAATAGAATGGATTCTGTCTTGGCAGATGTATTGAGAACTTCTTCGCCCGGCGCATAGGATGTCGCCGCAGAATTTTGCTCATAGCCGGAGCTGCCAAATATGCGGTATTTATCGCGGCCATGACGCCCGGCGATGTAGTTGCCCTGATTGCGGCGGGCATAGGCTGCGATGAAATCGAAATTGTCCTGCTGGAAGGCAAAAGCTGCACTGCCCGACCTGGCATCGGAGTCAAACAGATTGTCTTTGCCTTGCTGAGGCTTGGCAAACAACTCACTGCTGCTTTCTATCTGGGAATTACGATGCGGTGGCTTAATACCGTTGTCCCACAATTCGCCCTTCAATCGCACGCCGATATTCTTGCCAGGACTGAGAATGTCTTCGGGACGCAAGGTTGTGATCGCGACAGTGCCGCCAATTGCGCCGGCTGCACCGGCGGCCAGTCCCGGCCCCTTGCTTATGATCATGTCGCTGACGAGATCAGGGTCGAAATAGCTCCGCTGTTGCGTGCCAGCGTAGCCGCGGTAAACATTCAGAGCTTGCTGCGATCCATCCACGGTGACCGCCACGCGGCTTTGTCCCTGCATCCCGCGAATATTGACGTCCACGCCACCGCCATTCCTGCTATCAGCGACTTGAATGCCAGGTAGACCCTTGAGAATGTCCGCTGGGGAGATGGGGCCATAGCGGCCCAGTTCCTCGCCGGAGACATAAACGCTGGAGCGAGGCGCAGTATAAACCGAAGCGGCTTCCGTCATCCTTGTGTTGTCGACTACGATTGTCTCCAGCAAGGTCGTTCCATCGTCGGGCGCAATAGTGGTTGAGTTTTCAGGGGCGGTTGCCCTGCGATCAAAGATGCTCACCGTATGCGCATCGATGAAACGATGGCCTACCCCTGATTTCGATAGCAGTTGGGTGAGTGCAGCGTTGGCAGACTGGCGACCTGTGATGGCAATGGATGGCCCCTGGATAGGATTGCCGTCCTGTCTCACTATCTGGATACCGGTTACCTGCGTGAAATCCGCAAGAGCCGACAGCAGCGGCTTTGACGGAATATCGAAAGCGAAGATGGAAGGTTCGTTTTGCAAACCCATGTCCTGCGCCAAGACGCCTGGTGTTGTTGCGACTACCAGCGCGATTAACGAAATTCTGCCCACGGCGAGCGCTGTTCTGAATGTCTTTTCCATGAACCGTCCCTGTTCAATTGCATGGGCATCGAGCCCTTCATGCAAAGAACGGACGAGATTGGGAAAACCCGTAAAAATAATCCGTAATTTCTACCGAAAGCAGTTTAGCGGTAGATAAACGTCAGCAAACCCGGGATTTTTCTGACTTTTAGGCCTAGCACTGATTGCAGTGCTGCGAATATTGCATCAGTATCATCTGTACGGAATACACCCGAAAGCTGTAGGTTCTTGATGTTTCGGTCCGAGACTACAATCCGGCCCGTTGTATAACGCGAAACTTCTGACAAAACGGTTTCGAGCGGTGTCTGGTTCATAATGATGAGCCCCCGACGCCAGGAACTCATCTTGTCGATCTCGGCATTTTCCAGCTTGTGAAGACCGCCGGGCGAAGCTGTTGCAACATTGCCTGCTTCAAGCTCGATTTGGCTGTCTGCGGAGTGAATTGAAACCTCGCCGCTTTCCACGCTGACTGTCGTTTTATCGCTTTTCTCGATATCGACGGTGAAAACTGTTCCGAGAACGCGGACGGTTGCGTTTTGTGTTTCGACATAGAACGGCCGGTTTTCATCGCGCGCTACGTTAAACCATGCGCGACCACGGATGAGTTTAATATGACGTTCGTCGACCAAAAACGTCGTATCCATGGCACTGTCGCCATCCAGATAAATCTTGGTTCCATCCGAAAGTGCAACTTCACGGTGGGTTCCAGGTGAGGTGGCATAGTCCGCAAATCCTCGGGCTATCAAACCTTCATCGCGCCAGATTGCGCCCAAGCCAATGAACAGGACGGCTGAGGTTGCAACGGCGGTCCATTTCAAGACCCGGTAAGAGACAAAGTATTCAATCCAACCCAATTTGGGTCGGCTGGATCTGGCGACAATCTGAGCCGGTGCTTTCAAGTCACCCCACAGCTTGCAAATGCTGTCATAGGCGTCCGAATTTGCGGGACTGTCTTGCAACCACAATTGAAACGAGCGCTTTGTATCCTCCGTTACCGGATGACTGCTCATACGGACAAACCACGTCGCGGCTTCATCAATCGCTACGTCTTTCGACTTTTCGTGGGTGCCAGCTTCCAACATACTTTTGCTATTTAAAGTTTGGACACATGAAACGCAATCAACCATGGGACTGCTGCCACTTATGGCAAAAAGCTATGGCGGCGGCCATTTCTTTCTCGACGGTGCTGATCGAAACGTCGAGCGTTTGTGCGATTTGTCCATAAGCCATGCCATCGACGCGCGCGAGCAGGAAGATTTTCGCACGGCGGCGCGGCAGGTGATTGATCGCTTCGAGCAGAACAGCGAGGTCACGTTTCGACGAAACGATACGTTCGGGCTGGATGTGCTCCACAAAAATCTCGTCACTCGCTGGCTCGCCGCCAGCGTCATGAACCTTCCGCCTGCGAATGTGATCGAAGGCCAATGTTGTCAAAGTACGAACCACCAGTCCTCTGTCACCGTCTGAGAGTTCGCGCGAAGAGAGCTTGATGTAGGTCTCCTGAAGGATGTCGTCGGCGTCGTGCGCATTACCGAGAAGTTTTACGGCAAACCGTTTCAGACGCGAACGCTCTCGTACAAAGAAACGTTCAAAAACGGCATTCATCGAAGACATACACTTGATCCAAAGACACATTCAGAAATATGAGTTATTTAGTCATGTTTTCGACGAAGGGCAACTCCGAATAGAGAACTTTCGGAATAGACTAACTAGCCATTCATCAACAGCAGATGCGGCGCGAGTCTCTCAGACGCCAAGTTTCAGCCGTCATAGCCGGTATTGGCAATCATTTTTTGCACGCATTAGCATTCCAATGGATCATTCAATGGGAGAGAATAATATTCTAGGCATTGGAGAATAATCAGAAATGACGATAATTCAAATCAAGTTCTTTATATAAAATTATTTTTTGATTCAAATTTCCGTTGTAATCAAAAATGTATTTATTTGATTAATACTGATCAGTAAAATCTACCATTTATATTGAATTGCATTGTTTAATATATCAGTGCCTTTTGCACTGGTGGTAATCTCTATTTCTGTCGTATAAGCGAAGAAATTTATCCAGGAAATAGACTTCCGCCACCAGGTGATTTCAATTCGATGCCGTCGAGACGTTCACGAGTTCTACTTTTGGGAACTCTATTCACACTGATTGTCGGTTTGATACCATTGGGCTTAAGCGTCTTTTGGTCTTACCGCTCTGCTCTGCAAATTGAAGAACAGAAAATCGATCTTCTTGCGCAGCAGGCTGTTGAGCATTCGACGTCGATTTTCGATGAGGTTCGACAGGTTTTAGTGGACTTAAGCAAGCTGTCTTTGCCTGTCTGCTCGCCAGAAATGATGGCTCGTATGCGCAGCCTGACTGTTGTCTCTGATGTGATTGAAGACATCGCCTACTTTGAGGGCACTCGGCAAAAATGTACATCTTGGCGCCTGGGGCCGAGGGCTATTAAACGCCCGGATAGCAGTTACAAGACCGCTGAGGGGGATATTATTACCCTCAACTATAGGCCGACCCCTAGTTTTCAAAAAGACATGATTGGAATCTGGACCGGCCCTTTTGAAGCGTTGATGCTGCCCACACGCCTTTTGAATTTTACGGTCATCGAGAGCGTTGCCGTGGTGCTTCTGAATAATCAGGGGACCGTGATCAGTGAACGTAACGCTACTCAGGATCAGCTTTCAGTCGCAAAACACAGGTTGGCGCATGATGGGGTGGGCAAAGGCTGGCTCTCCGGTATTGCGCGTAAAGATGATTTGGTAGCCGTTGCGCTCGAAAATCGCTCTGTGATTTGGCCGCAATTCAGGGAGAACCTTGAGCAGTCTTTACCCATTGGTTTTATGTTCTCTCTGCTCGTTATCGGTCTGTCGGTCAGATACTGGCGAAATCGGCTTTCAAAAAGAATGGAGCTTGAACTTGCCATTCGTAACCACGAATTCATCGTCTTTTATCAACCGATTATTCGATTACACGATGGCATTTGTGTTGGCGCCGAAGCTCTGGTGCGTTGGAAACAGCCAAATGGTGAGATCATTGCGCCCGATTCATTTATCCCCCTTGCGGAGGAAACCGGTCTCATTGAAAAGATCACAGACCAGGTGATCGATCACGTCATTCAAGATCTGAATCATATACTTGTTAACGACCGTTCGTTGCATGTTACGATCAATCTTACGCCGGAGGACATTGAAACTGGTCGTGCTCTGAAGACGCTCGATGCGCTTCTACTTTATAGCGGTATCGAAAAGCGCCAGATCTGGCTGGAGGTGACAGAGCGCAGCTTCATCAATGCGGAGATCGCACGCGAAACACTGATGGTTGCGCGAAACGCGGGGTATATTATTGCCCTTGATGACTTTGGGACAGGCTATTCCAGCTTGCAGCATTTGCAGGGATTGCCGTTGGATGCATTGAAAATTGATCGATCCTTCGTGAGTAAGTGCAAAGAACCTTCCACAAGTGGGTCACTCACCCAGCACATTGTCAATATTGCCAGAGATCACCGGCTGTTCAGTGTGGCTGAAGGCATCGAAACAGGACAACAGCTCGAAGCATTGCGTCTTATGGGCGTTGAATTCGGGCAAGGCTGGTTGTTTGCAAAGCCATTGCCAATAGAGCAATTTCTAATGTTTCTCGCCACCTGCAAAGCAAGTCGTACGTCCTGACTTCACTAGAACTGGGCAATCGATGCAAGGGAAATGCACCAAATGGTAGGCCGCCGCGATGGATGCTAGTTTTGTGTGGGGTCGCGCACAGCCTCCAGGCTGGTGCCAGCCTGGTTACTTTTCGTAGAAGCGATAAGCATTGCGTCCGGCTGCCTTGGCCGCATACAGCGCCGTATCAGCCATAGTGAAAATCTCGGTATCAGTTTCGTCGATAAGCAGAGCTAACCCTATCGAGCCGGTGATGGAAACACGATCTCCGTTGATTTCTACCGGCATTCTGAATTCGGATAACAATTTTTCAGAAAGGCAGACAACTTCGTCACGACTGGTGATCCCGGGTGCCAAAATTGCGAATTCATCCCCTCCGATACGCGCTACGATATCCGATTCACGACAGGCATTCTTGATGCGACTGGCTGTTTGTACGATGCACGCGTCTCCTGCCAAATGCCCCAGCCGATCATTAATATCCTTGAACCCATCAAGATCGATCAGAAGCAGACACCCTCTGATGCCATCATGATTTGGCATTAGGCAAAAATCTTCCAAGCACTTGTTGAATCTATACTTGTTCACCAAACCCGTCAGTTTGTCATGCTCCGCATCGTGGAGGGCCCGGTCAAACATGAGCTTTTGTGCGGTAATGTCCTGCTTCATGCCGTACAGTCTGACCGGAACATCGTTCTCGCATTCCACCGAAGCGGTCAGGCGCACCCATTTGTGTTCTCCGGTCGACAGCACAATTTCTGCATCCAGTGTGAAGCCGCTTCGATCGTTGATGGCCTGTGTTCTTCTAAGTTCCAGTTCTTTGCGCGATGCTTCGGTGTAGAGAGCTAGCGTATTTTCTCTTGTTAGCGGGCTACCGCGCTGCAAGCCAAAAATATCATACACAAAGTCTGTCCAATGCAGTCTCTCATTCGGGAGAGTGCATTGCCATATTCCGACCTTGGCAACTTTGGCAGATTGCTCGAAAATCAGGCGCATGTCCTGCAGAGCAAGGGCCTGTTCGACAAGCATCTTCTCCTGCGCTTCGAGGCGCTCGCTTAACCGCGATATCTCATCCAACAAATCTGTATTGTTTCGTTCCGGGGCGAGCTCATCGCAAACGCTGCTGATATTGTCCATTTATCCTCGCGATGGAAATGTCTTGATATTGCTTCATGCGATTTTGTCTTCGAGCATAGACAATATCTAAATCTGAGTTTGCTAATATGCAATTTCGTAAATCGTATAATTGCAAAATATTTCGGCGCGTATGATTTTTATTTCAAATATGAAGGAAAGCGTTATAATTATTATAATATATAATTTGATGAGAAGAGTTATCCCGCAATTTATGTATAATACTGATTATTTCAGTATAATTAATGAAATATTTATCTGTATATTGGCTGCCTGCATGCGCGGCAATCGATATTTGCGATGCTATGAGCGCGCGCCAAAATTGTTGGTGATCTTTTGGCTGTTGTTTGCCCTCGGCCGACTATTGCCGGGGAGAGGCATGGCGCCTGTTCGAATGCTGGCCATGGGCTACATCGACCTGTTTCGCGGACCTCCTGCGGTGGTCGTCATCTATCTGATTTGCTTCGGCCTACAATGCCGAAATATTTCGCACCGGGATTGAAACCGTTCATCCCAGCCAGTACTCGCCGGCTCTTTCACTGGGGTTGCCGCCGCGGAGCGCGCTGTTACATGTGATCCTTCCTAGGGAATCGGGCGGGTTGTCCCACCACTGCTTGGCGGCTTTGTAGCGCTGCAAAAGGACGTTGCTCTCGTCAACATCATTGCGATGATCAATACGTTCGCGCAGGCCAAAATCTATGCGGTCAACCACTGCAACCTGTCCGCTGTCACGACAGGCCGCATCTTCTTTATCCTCATCACAATTCCGCAGACGCCCTTCGTCGATTACCATCTCGCACGACGCACCAGGAGTGCAAAGCTTGGTTTATCATGAGCGCGTTCATCGAGATATCTAACGTCTAAAATCTTACGAAACTTTGCGGTACTCAAGGGCATCAATCTCTCCGTCGATGTCCACGAGGTCTTTCGTCTGATTGGTGCGCGAACTTGCCCAGAATGCAATGACTATTCTGATGGCCACGCATGAGATGCATTTGCACGAGAGGTTTCGACCCGCATCTGCATTCTTTCAAAAGGTGTGCTGGTTGAGCAAGGAACGCCCGATCAAATATTCGACAATCCACGCGAACTTGAGACGCGCAATTTCCTTCGCTCATAAATCAGTTCTGAAGCCTAGTAAGGCAACACCATTATGGAAAACTCACTTGGAGCAGTTGTCCCGCTATCTTGTGCGTACCCGTCCGTGTCAATGGCCGGAGAGTACAAGTGTGCGTACCGGCAACATGACCGCTTGAATTCGCAAGATCATTGCGTGAACCAGTGCAGTCGCGTCGACAGCATGTAGGAAGATCGATCTCATCGTCCCAGCCTTGCCTGATTGAAGCTCCTCGTGATTGCTGGTGTAAGCATTGGCAATGCAGCTACTTCCAGGTGGGATATCTGCGAGCTGACCTTCGTAAAGTGGTTCTAATGTGACCGTGATCGTCCCGGGCGTTGAGAGTTGCTTTACATCAACAAGTTGGTCACTTGCGCGGACTTGTCCACCTGCAATTACATCCTGCACTTCGGTCACAACCATTGGGATGATTGTGAAGGGTTTCCCTATGCATGTCGCTTCCGCAATCATGCCTGGCTTCATGACTTGGGCTTCGATCTGCCCAAAACCAGCGACAAGTCCGAGCCTGCCGGCCGTTTCAGGAACCAACACCCCAGCTGGCCGAAGTAACGGATTGACGACTTCACCGACCCTCAGTGTAAATTGTTGCACAGTGCCGGTAACGCCCGCCTTAACGATGGTTTTATTGAGTTCCACGTTGGCTTGCTCGGCAGAGGCTTCGGCGCTGCCCTTTTGGGCAGGAAGCAATGTGGCAAGTTTGGTTTCGAGCGTCTGTTTTGTGGCTGCTGCTGCTGCAAGCTCACTTGCTTTACCGTCAGCAATGGATTGAAGCCTTTCAACCTCGTTGCGGGCGGCCACATTGCGACGTTGCAGTTCGGTCTGGGTGTTTACGTCGTTCTTCGCTTGCAGGAATGCGGCCTCGGCCTGCTTGATGCGCGCGTCGGCTGCAACGAGATCACTTTTGGCAACGAGCATCTCGGCATCTATTTCAGCAATGCGCTTTTGTGCTGTTTCCAGTGCCGCCTTCTGCTGACTGCTATCCAGTTTGAATAATGGTTCTCCGGCATTCACCTTTTGATTTCGAGTCACGTAAACTTGGTCGACGCGCCCACTAATTTCAGGGAGGATTGTTACCGTTCGAAATGCTGCAGTGGCGTTGGATGTTGATGGGTGAAAGTAGAAGATCATGGTGATCAAAGAGACGGTAAGGATGATGCAGGCAGTGATCCCCCATCTGAGTTCGAACCAGACGGAGTAGATCGTAATCTCTCTCCCTATCCGTTTTCCTTGACGGAATCTCCGGAACAAATAGTCCGGGAATATCGTGATCAACGAGCAAAGCAGAAACTCCAGCATTATTGTTACTCCTGCTTTTTCTCGTTGATTTTGTCAGGTGCAGAATTGACAACTGGTGCGGCTCCAGCAGTATTCGCCACGGATGCCGCAGGGATGGTTGTCTGCGCCGTGTCGTGAGTGGAAGACGTGCTCATCTGGCTCATCGGCGTAGCCGCAAGCCCATGTCGGACTATGATACGTAAGGATCTGGCCATAGATGTTATTGGAGAAAGGAAATCCGGTAGCTCTGCCATCGCAATCAATAAGGCTGCAATCCAGAAGAGCTGATTGTGGGTGAAGAGCGAGATCAGTCCCAGAACCGCAACCAACTGAATTTGGACCTTATGCGTCCGATGCGCGATATGTTCCGGTAGGGCGTGAAGCCTCAAGTAGAGAACGCCGGTTAAGAGCACGACGAACACCAGAAAGACAATCACGATGTTCAGAAGTACATCGGTTTGCCCCGGTGGTGTGATAAACGGAGGTAAATGCGCAACCGCCGCTTTATGCACGGCATCCGCTACTTGATCCATGCTGATCCAGCTCCTCATTGTCGGCACATGCCAAGCGCTTCATCAAAGATGATGACAATAAGGAGCGCCACGATCCGCCAACTCTTCTGCTCGAGAATGCCAACGTAACCAAGTTATTAAGTAGAGCTGATAATATAGTCTAAAATTATGGTTCCGTATAGCGGGAGTTTTTTATTGCACCGCGTAGCGGTTGGGGTAGGCAAGAATGGAGCGGTATTTTCTGTTCTTTACGTCAGTGAGCGGGCGAGGGATCGACAACAATGGCTTCCGCGCTGGCGGTTCAGGTCGCGCGCAGCTTAATCATCCCAAGGGTAATCGTCAGCCAGGGTTACGTGTGCCCATCAGAGCGGTGTACGCGGATCGGAGAGAGCATTCGGCTCGGCCATCTATCTAAATATTAGCTATTAAAAATTCAGAAATACATTATTCTGTGGTCAACACGCGAGCGAAATGCCATTCTTGGAATAATCGCTATTTTACTTTCTTTGATGTTACTTGTCGCCTTATGAGCGGTTCAGGCTTCTTCTTTCGACGGCTTTGAACACGCAAAGAGAGGAAGATCGGGGTGGCGCACCATGGTTTCTCGTGCAGCGCAGTCGTCGGGTTAGCCGACGTATCGGGTAAGGCTTACGCTTCGTTTATTCGGTCAGAGGTCAATGCTGCAGCAGGCGCGGAGAATTGACGATGGAAATGTTGGTGGCTTTGCGAACTGGCGCGATAATGTTGGTCACATTGATCGCGTTGTCCATTTTGCAAATCCCCGGTTGGGCGCAGACGGCTCAATCCGAGGTGCCACCCGAGAAAGTCAGACAGCTTCTTGATGTGCTCAATGAGCCGGACGTTAAGGCCTGGCTGGAAAGCAAAGCTGCTCCGCCCCCGGTTGCTGAGCCCGCGCTTTCCGATACGTTTGCAAGCTGGGAAACTGCGGTTCGCAATCGTATAGCAGGACTTGTCGATGCAGTGCCCCGTATCCCTCAAGAACTGGCGAACGGGGCCGACAGAATCGCCCGTGACGTCAACGACGGTCGGCCGGGCCTTGTGATCTTCATTCTCGCCGTGCTGATGGCCGTGGGGTTCGGTGCTGAATGGCTGGTTCGGAAATTGTTACCGAAGGAACCACCATCAGCCTCGGGGCGGGATTTTGTTCCGCGGGCAATCCTGACCAATCTGGCTGCGTTGCTTACCTTTTCATTAGCCAGTGTCGGGTCATTTCTGGCGTTGGAATGGCCGCCATTGCTGCGGAGGATCGTATTGACCCTCCTGGTAGCCATTATTGCGTTTCGCGTGGTGCGGGCTATCTGTACCCGTGCCACTATCCTCCTGGCCACTCAGCCTTCGGCTTCGTCAGATCAGTTGTCTGACGACGTGATGAAAGAGGCAGTGCCCGTACAATATATGGCTGCAGATAGTGTTGAGACGGCGCGCTTCTGGCGCCGACGTATCAGCATTTTGGCCGGAATTTTCTTATTCGGCTGGGCAATCGTCAGCATCATGCGCGCCATCGGCTTTTCGCCAGAAGTTGCTCAGATAGGGTCATATTTGCTGGGGCTTGGATTGCTGGCAGTCGCAATCGAAGTGGTTTGGCGTCATCCTGATTGCCACCCATCGGCTTTGAAAGGTATGTTGCTGACCCTCTTTCTGATCGCTCTCTGGCTGGTCTGGGTCGGGGGAATGTTGGGGCTGTTGTGGATCGGTATTTATGCGCTGGCGCTGCCGCCCGTCCTGCGTGGTACAGGCCGCGTTGCGCAGGTACTTGTCGGTAATGACAAACGAGCTGGTGCGGTCGGCGTTATATTCGACGTCATCATCGCTAGAGGAGCGAGAGCGCTGGTCATCGCGGCGGCGGTCTTCTGGCTGGCTTATCTATGGAAATTCAGCGCCGCAGCCCTTTCGGGGAATGGGCTCGGTGAACGCTTGGTCAACGGCGCGTTCAACGCAATCATCATTCTTGTTGTAGCGGATTTGCTCTGGCAGTTGGCGAAGGCATTGATTGACCATCAGTTGAGGCCCATCGATCCAGCCGACAGCAGCGGCGCGGCAATGGCGCGTTCGGGCCGGCTGCGTACCCTGTTGCCAATATTCCGCAACGCACTTGCCGCATTCATTGCTGTTGTGGCTGTGCTGACAATCCTGTCGGGCATGGGTGTACAAATCTTGCCGCTGATCGCCGGTGCCGGCATCTTTGGCGTTGCCGTCGGCTTTGGCGCACAAACGCTTGTAAAAGATATTCTGAGCGGGGTTTTCTATATGCTCGACGATGCGTTCCGCGTCGGAGAGTATATCCAAAGCGGGTCATACAAGGGAACGGTGGAATCTTTCAGTCTGCGTTCGATAAGACTACGGCACCATCGCGGGCCGGTTTTCACCGTTCCGTTCGGCCAGCTGGGTGCCATCCAGAACATGAGCCGTGATTGGGTGATTGAGAAGATGACAATTGGCGTCACGCACGATTCGGACGTGGAACTGGCCCGCAAGCTTGTCAAGAAGATCGGTCAGGAACTGGCGGTGGACCCGGAATTTGCGGCAGACACGATCGAGCCCTTGAAGATGCAGGGTATCGATAGTTTCGGCGAGTATTCGATCGTGCTTCGGATGAAGTTGATGACCAAGCCTGGCACACAGTTCGGCATAAAGAGGCGGGCCTTCATGATGATCAAGAAGGCTTTCGAAGAAAACGGTATCAAGATTGCCTATCCTACAGTTCATGTCGAAGGCGGCAGCGAGACGGCTGCTGCCAGCCACGAGATCATGCGCAAGATGCAGGCTGAAGCCGCGGCAACAGAGGAGGCAAAAGCATGATTGCCAGAGATCGCACGAACGCAGATCTGACAAAGTGCAGTTGCCGCCCCCTTGCATCAGTCGCTGACCGGGCGTTCAGGACTTATGATTGACTGAGTATCAAGCCTCAAACAAGAATGATTGCAAATGACGAGTAAGAAGCTTGTCTTGCGGCTTTGCTCGGGGCAGAATGAAAAAGCGCTTCAATTTCAAGTAGATTTCAGCATTCAGGGCATTGATTGACATGGTAGCCACGACCGAATTGATGACGCCATGAAGATCGCTTTCTATTCTCCGTTAAAATCACCGCACCATCCGGTTCCTTCTGGAGATCGGCTGATGGGGAGGCTGTTGATTGCAGCATTGCGGCGTGCCGGTCATGAGGTGGAAGTCGTATCGGAATTCCGTAGTTTCCTGAAAGTGCCATCAGTCGAAGCTTTCGCTGCACTCGAAGTGCAGGCCGAACGGGAGATCACGCGGATTTCATTGCTTTGGCTGGGCAATACCGTCCCTGATCTGTGGCTGACATATCATCCCTATTACAAGGCTCCCGATTTGCTTGGGCCGGTGCTTTCTGCCTCATTCGCCATACCTTACGTGACAGTCGAAGCATCATATTCTGCGAGACGCAATATGGGAATCTGGACAGAAATTCAGCAAAGCTTGCTGAAAACTGTCGAACAGGCAGCCGTCAACATCTGCCTGACCGAGCGCGACCGCAGCGGATTGAAAGAGGCGCTGCCCGAGGCCCGCGTTGCGATGCTGGCACCGTTTATCGATTGCGCCGGGTTTGCCGAAGTGGTGCCTCATCCCGAGCGTGATCGGCTGATAACGGTGGCGATGATGCGCAGTGGCGACAAAATGGACAGTTACCGGATGCTGGCGGGATCGCTGGCGCTGCTCGGTGATGTTCCATGGACACTTTCCATCGTGGGTGATGGTGCCTGTCGCGCAGAAGTCGAGACGTTGTTTGCCGGTTTTTCGCCGGAACGAATTCGATGGCACGGGGAGCTGGAGCCATCGGAAATCGCGGGTCTGTTTGCGCAAAGTACTCTTTATGTCTGGCCCGGGTGCGGGGAGGCTTATGGGCTGGCCTATCTGGAAGCACAGGCCGCTGGCCTGCCAGTCGTGGCTCAGGCCATCGCCGGGGTACCGGAAGTCGTGGTCAACGACCGTACCGGTATTCTCACACCGCCGGGCGACGTTGTTGCATATGCTCAAGCGATACGCTCGGCGCTGGCGAATGCCAAAATCCGCGACGACATGGCCTTTGCGGCTCGACAGTTCGTGCGAGACGAGCGGTCACTGGAAGTGGCGTCTGAACGTCTTGACGAAATCCTCAAAAATCATGTGGGCAGCGCGTAATGGGAACTGATATATGGCAACCGTTGAAAAGCGAACTGGACCGATGGCATAAGGCTGGCAAAGTCGCGGACTTCTGGTTGCGTGATGACGATGCGGTTTTTCCGACGCCAGAGCTGGCGCGACTGCTTGAGCTAAGCACTCGCCATACTGTTCCCGTGGCGCTGGCTGTGATCCCCGAACATACGGGCCAGTCCCTTGCAGAGTACCTCGACGACTGGCCGCTGGCTACGGTGGTTGTTCACGGCTGGTCGCATACCAATTTTGCCGGTGAGCACGAGAAGAAGCAGGAGCTTGGTGAACATCGGCCGATTGGCGTCGTCGCTGCGAAATTGAAATCTGGTTTGGAGCGTCTTGAGGCGCTCCATGCTGGCCGTTTCGCTCCAGTTCTGGTGCCGCCATGGAACCGTATTGCACCGTCTTTGGTGGGCGCGCTTGCTGGTCTTGGGTTCCATTCCCTTTCAGTGTTTGGACCGGAGAAGCTCGGTCCATTGTCGATGATCAACACCCATGTCGATCTGATGGACTGGCATGGAACGCGGGGTGCCCGCGATCATGTGGCGCTGATTGATGATGTCGTCCATCGTCTGCGGGTGATGTTCGATGGCGGTGGCAGCTTGGGGTTCCTGACCCATCATCTGGTGCACGACGAGTCTGCTTGGCAATTTCTCGATGCGCTCTTTGAGCAGACAGCGTCTCGTCCTGCCAGCCGATGGGTGGCGCTGCCGGATATGCTTGCTCAGACATAGAGCATTTCCAGCAAAAGTGCGTAGCGGTTTTGCGTAGGATAATGCGTCAAAACAAATAGATAGAGCGGTTCCACGATTCCGCTTTAACAGGAACCGCTCTAGACGTTGAAGGTTTGGCCTTCCCGGGCTGAGAAGGCGCCAGCAAACTGGCTCGCGGCTTGGCGATCGATTGCTTCGATTTCTGCGTCTGTGCGCAGCGGCGAATGATGGATGAAAGCAACATTCTTTGCGTTGGCTGCCTTGGCAAGCCGGATAGCGTGCTGCCACGATGAGTGACCATAGCCGACATGCTTGGGCATTTCCTCATCGGTGTAGGTGGTGTCGTAGAGGAAAAGGTCCACGCCTTGGATCAGACTCAACACCGCAGGATCGAGGATACCAGGTTCATGCTCGGTATCGGTGATCAGCGCTACGGAACGCCCGCCCCATTGTACGCGATAGCCGATTGCGCCACCGGGATGATTGAGGCTTTCGGTTATAATCTCAATACCGGGGTGGGGTTTCAGAACATCGCCGGGTTTAAAATCCTTACAGATCATTTTTGCGGGGCAGACATCTATTTCAATAGGAAACCATGGGGGCCGTATAAACTCCGCGACAATCTCGCTCGTGCTCATCTTCCCGTGCATATGCCCGGACCATAGTTCCACCGTCGAGCGGGCATCAAAGAGTGGCGCGAAATAGGGCAGACCGATAATGTGGTCGTAATGACAGTGTGTAAAGAACAGGTTGAAGTTGGAAATACCTTCGGCAAGCAATGATTTTCCGGCGGGCAACAAGCCGGATCCGGCATCGAACAACAACCTGTGCTCACCGCATTGCATCTCGACGCAGACAGTATTGCCGCCATATTGCCGGAAATCCGGTCCTGAAACCGGCAGACTGCCCCGCACTCCCCAAAAACGCACCCGAAACACTGTGTCGCTCTCACTTTCTGCCGTCGCGCAATTTCGAAGACCGCCGCTCCATGGGAGTGCTGGCTCTTCGGCAAGAAAATCAACGTTATCCGACCGTTTCCGGTTTTGTCGCAATCATGGCATGTTAGCCAGACGGTGAAACATATGCGAGCGTAGAATCTAGCTTACTACTAAATATGTAGCATTCTTGTCGGTGGTATGAAGCGTGAGAAGTTGTAAAGGAAATCTCTAAGGGATGACATCAGAGTTCCCGTCCATTGCCGTGATTGCCGACGCGCACTTCCACGATATTTTCGGCGACTATGGCACTGCCGGGGTCACGGTGAACAAGCGGACTATGGCATTGCGTCCATTTGCCAACACGGTGCGTTCGACACGCGTGTTCAACGAGAGTTCCTCGGCATTGCGATACGCGCTGGATGACGTAGCAGTGCGAGGAATTCGCCACGTTGTCCTTCTGGGAGACTACTCGGATGACGGCCAGACGGCGACCATGACAGGCTTGCGGACCCTTCTGGACGATTACGCCAGACGCCATGGAATGCAGATCTATGCGGTGCCGGGCAATCACGATATTTTCGGCCCCGGTGGGCGCCATCGGTCGAAGCGTTTTCTGAATGCTCGCGGTGGCCACGATCTGGTAACCAGCAATCCGGCGCGCGAGTCTTCGCCAGACGACGATGCCTTGATCATCAATGAGAATCTGCGTTGCGCAGGTTATCCACTCGGCCTTCATGCGCCGGGCGACGTCGGCTTTTTCCGAAAGCCGCAATATCTGCATTGGGAAACCCCGTTTGGCACTGAGGATCATCCATCAGCGCGGGAGTTCGAAATTCGCTCGCCTGATGGCTTGACGGTTCGCACGCTCATGGATGCGACCTATCTCGTCGAACCTTTCGAGAATCTATGGATGCTGATGATCGACGCCAACGTGTTCGTGCCAGTGGGGGGAGAAACCGGCGATGCGGAGGAGGCTTTCGCCGACAGCACCGATGCCGGCTGGAACGCCATGCTGATCCACAAACGCTTCATTCTGGATTGGGTAAAATCGGTCACTGATCGGGCGCGAGAACTTGGCAAGACGGTCATCGCTTTTTCCCATTATCCAGCGCTCGATCCGCTGGATGGCACGCGTGATGACGAACTTGCAGTGCTTGGGCAAACAAGCCTCATGGGCCGCATCCCGGAACCGGATGTTGGCGATGCCCTGATTGATGCCGGTATTCGCGTGCATTTCAGTGGTCATCTTCATATCAACGATACCGCTCGCCGTCGCAACGCCAATGGCTTTCTGTTCAATGTATCCGTACCCTCGCTGGTCGCTTTTCCAGGTGCTTACAAGATTATACGCATCCAGCCCAATCGGCTGGATATAGAGACGATCAGCATTGACGCCATGGCGCTCGACACTGACATCCTCTCTCAATATGCCGCCGAAGCTGGGAGAAACAAGATCAATCCCGGCGAGCTGCTTAACGCTGCAAATTATGGGGAATTCCTGTCGAGCCATCTCGCGCATCTTATCGGTAGACGTTTTCTGCGTCGGGAGTGGCCCGAAGCACTTGCAGAAGCAGTGAGAAACCTTGGAATTCTGGATTTGGCCGCTCTCGCACTGGTCGAGCGTCCCGTCACTTCCGGTACGCTTGCTGATCTTAAAACGGCAATTGGCGATAGTGACATCCAGCGTCAGCTAGCCATCTCTGCCGTGGAACACGGACTTGACCCCGCCTTGCTGTCGCGGATGAGCGCAATGACGTTTCTGCGTGACTGGTATCGCGTCAGGATGGGCAGCGATCTGGTGCTTGATGCTGTGTCTGAGCCGCACCTCACTGCGTATAAATGGGTGTTGGATCTCTATGCTCGTCGTACTGAAACGATTGCGGTGGGATCGATGCAGGAAGCCTTCGGCAGGCTTTTCCGGATGTTCGACCGCTTCATTTCCGGTTTGCCATCACGAGACTTTGCCATTGATCTGATAACCGGCGAGATACATCCAGGATGACCAGCGCATTTCTGTATGCAAATCGGCCATAGGAATTGACCAGCAATAAATGTCTGGCCTACAACTTACCCATGATGGACACATTCGACGCAAACGCGACTACCATTGATTGGCATGAAAGCGCATTTGATATTTTGCGCGGTGTGGCCGCATACACATCGAGCCCGCTGATCAAAGGGTTGTCGCGGGTCGTCGCCCGCCACCCCGAGGCGGACCTTGGCAATGCCTTCAACCACAAGCAAGTGGCCTGCAAGATTTGGGCGCGGCAATCGCTGTTTGAAGCCGTCGGCGGAAAGTTCGGCCGCATCGTCATACTTGGTGGCTGGTATGGCGTTCTGGCCGCGATGTTTTTCGAAGATCCGCGCTTCGAGATCGAGGCGATCGACAGTTTTGATATCGATCCCGCTGTTGGCGCTGTCGCTGATACTTTGAACAGCGCGTGGACAGATCGGTTTCGGGCATTGACTGCCGATATGTATGATCTTGCCTATGCGAAACTCGGCGCTGATCTGGTGATCAATACGAGTTGCGAACATATTGCTGATCTGCCTGCCTGGCTCTCGCTGCTGCCAAAGGGAACCCGTGTTCTCCTGCAATCGAACGATTATTTTAGCGAACCGACCCATGTGAATTGTGTCGCATCGCTGGATGAATTCATAGATCAGGCGTCATTGGGAACGATTGCCTTCGCCGGTGCGCTGCCCATGAAGAAATATACCAGATTCATGCTGATCGGCACCGTCTAGCGCGCTGCCAGAAGACCATGCAGAATCTCTGCGGTGCGATACGCGCCGTCGAGATCAAGATTGTGAGCTGGCAAATGAGGTGCGGCAAGTGCCTTGCCTATAGCATCGGTCATGCTATTCGCTGATAGCTCATCTTCCGTGAGAATCGACGCAAGACCGAGCTTCTCCAGATGTCGTGCGCGTGCCGTCTGCTCGGTTTCTCCACCCGCCGTGAATGGAATAAGCAACGATCTGCAACCTGCACGCAGGATATCGCAAACCGTATTATATCCGGACTGAGAGACTGAAAGACGAGCCTTGAGCAGCAGGCTTGGAAAACCCTGCAGGAATCGGAAGATGCGGACATTGTTCGGTGCTTCCGCCGCGATATCGTCAAAATCTGATTGCGGCAGATTGGGCCCGGTCACGATGCACCAGGAAAGGTCAGGCGACAGGCGCTTTGCAGCCTCAAGTGCAGCGCGGATCAGGAGGGCGCCGACAGCACCACCACCAGCCGAAACGACGATATCGAAGGTTTCCGCAGGCGGCGAGGGCGGTGGCGCGGCGACAAGGCCGGTATAGATAACCTTGTCGGCAATCTCTGCATGCAGCGGAAAACTATCCTCCAGACGGGCAAACTGCGGATCGCCGTGAACCAGCACGTGATCGAAATAGCGCTGCACCAGGGCTACGCTTTCCTCGTCTCGACCGGGTTTGGCGCGTTCCTGAAGGATATCGCGCAGCGAGGTCAGCACCAATGGCCTCGGCGTCATTGCGTTGATCTCATCAAGCAGGGGGATCAGTTCGAAGCGGACCTGCCGACGTCCAAAGGGAAACGCCTCAATAATAACGATTTCGGGCCGGACATCCCGAAATGTGGCAAGCAGCTTGTCACGGCGCTCGGCTTTGAATTCATCGGTCAGCGGGTTGCCAAAAGCGTCGGCAAGACCGGAAAACCCTGCGTCGCCCGAAGCAATCGCCGGTAGTGCCACATGGTTTATTTCCGGCCCCGGAAATTCCGGGACAGGCATGCCGCCGGTGACCATGGTGACGTCGAAACCATCTTGCGTCAGTGCACGGGCAATGCGACTGGCGCGCGCAAGATGACCGATGCCGAGCAGATGCTGGACATAGAACAACACGCGCGGTCTTGCCGTCGATTGTCTCATTTGCTTGGTTGCCATTCCGTTTCGAACAAGAATTTTAATTGACGGATGCTGTTGTGGAAGTTGAATTCTGTTCGCACCCGCTTTTCGGCGGCACGCCCCAGACGATGGCGGAAATTCGCATCGCGGATCGCTGTTTCCATGGCTTTAGCCAAGGCTTGGGGATCTTCAGGCGCAACAAGCAGGCCATTCTCCCCGTCTATCAGTAATTCCGGTACGCCGGAAATGTTGGTGGAGACCGAGATCAGTCCCTGGCTTGACGCTTCTACCAGCACGTTCGGCAGACCATCCCTGTCTCCATCCGCGGTAACCCGGCAAGCGAGCACGAAGATATCGGCGGCTTGATAGCCAGCGAGGACTTCCTTCTGGTCAAGTGCGCCTTTCCATTGAATTTTTTCAGCGATCCCCAGCTCGCCTGCAAGTGCTTTCAAGCTGGTGATCCTGTCGCCATCACCGATGTGCTCGAACCGCCAGTGGAGATCATCGGGCAGCAGACTGAGTGCTTTCAGCACAATATCATAGCCCTTTTTTTCGACAGCACGACCGACACTCAGGATTCTGACAGGATCATCGGCCTCACTACCATTGCGGAGTGAGCGGCTTCCCTCGAACGGTCCAAACCGGGCAAGATCGAGGCCATGGTAGCTCAGATGCACATTGGACTTGGGGCCTCCAAGCTGGCGCAGATGGTTGAAGCCCGAATGCGTACAGGTTACCGTCCAGCGCGTGCTGGTGAGTTTGCCCTGCAATTCCCAATCCGGCGAAGTCCAGATGTCCTTGGCATGAGCCGAGCATGTCCATCCAATGCCGGTAATTTGGCTGGCATAGGCCGCAACGGATGCGGGTGTATGGATAAAATGTGCGTGAATCCATTCAGCGCCCTCAGGCCACTCCGCCGCAAGAACGGCGGCTTGTCCGAAGCGCCGGATACGATTGCGTGTCGGATCCTTTCGAAAATCCTTGAGAACAGCCGTCAAACCACGCCAGAAACCGGGTCTTGGCATACAGGCGATCAGTGCGGACAGAACACGGCGCGGTTCATCGCGTAGATATTCAGGCAGATAGTGTACTGGCGCACGAATTTCATCATGCACCGGATGGGTCTTTTTATCTGTTGGTCGCCGTAAAGCCACGAGAACCAGATCGAAACCCGACTGTTCCAACCCAAGCAATTCCTGGGCGATGAATGTTTCAGACAGGCGCGGATATCCCTTTAACACCACGACTGTTTTTCGGCGATATGACACGCGATTATCCCTTGACGAGTGACAGGTGGTTCGGCTGACGTCGATCCATCAGGTCCCCGACAATTTGAGAAATATGCGGCAAGCCCTCAAGCCTGAAACCCTTGAGTGCACTCTTGGAAGGTGCAGGTCTGCTGGGCAGGGCTTTGAGCGCGCCTGCCATGCGAACCGGGTCTTCGGATTCGCTTGGGAGCAGCATATCGATCAGTCCAAGCTCTGCGGCGCGCCGGGCGCGGATCAATTGTTCTTCACGTGGAAGGACGCGCGGAACGATCAGCGCTGGCTTGTCGAAGGACAGAATCTCGCAATAGGTATTGTAACCGCCCATGGCGACGACCGCCTTGGCGCCAGCCACCAGTTCTTCCATCCTGTTATCGAACTCGATAACCTCGATATGGGGGATCGCCCGGCTCTTGCTTATCATCTTGCGACGCTTTTTCGCGGGCATGTAAGGTCCCAGCACGATGAGTGACTTGTGCTGGAGCGTATGATCGTGCTGGTAGGCCCGTATGACATCGTTGACGAGATCGGCGCCGTCCCCACCCCCACCCGTGGTGACGAGAATGTAGTCACCCTTTGGACGATGGTCCGGGAGTTCATGGGTGGAGACGCTACGCTGCAGGAAGCCGACGAAGCTCATTTTATCGCGGACGCTCTTGGGTACGTCGAGCCCAACCAGCGGATCATAGAAATCCGGCGGACCATAGACCCATACCGCATCATAGAGCTTGTCGATCTTGTCCATCACATTCTTGCGCTTCCACTCGGCATCGAGCAGATGCGGCGCGTCCATGACTTCACGCAAGCCAAGGATCAGCATTGCTCCCCGTGTCTTGAGATAGGTGAGTGTTTCCTCGACTTCGCCCTTCATGCCCATCGGTTCTTTATCGACGATAAAAATGTCGGGCTGGAACGTTTCGGCCGTGTGACGGATGATCGATTGGCGCATCTTTAGTGTGTCATGAAGATCGGTGTGCCGCTCCATTGACTCGTATTCGCCATTGCGCAGCTTGATCACGCTTGGAATTTTGACGAAATCGACACGCGCGCGATAGTCAAACGCACCGGCGATGGTGGCGCCGGATATGATCATAATATTCAGACCGCGATAGTCCTCGACCAGCGAATGGGCGATCGTCCGGCAGCGCCGCAAATGGCCCAGTCCAAACGTGTCGTGGCTATACATCAGAATGCGGACATCCTCCAGGCGGCGCGTCATGATGCGAGCCTCGCGGTCATTTGGTGACGCAACCCGTGATATGGGAAATTTTTCAGCATATGAATATCCACCTCAACTATACGGATCAGCGACGTCGCGGAGACCGTCACCCAGAAAATTGAAGGCCAGAACCACCAGGATGACCGGAATGATCGGAAACAGCAGCCAGGGGTAGAAGACGATGACACTTACACTTCGGGCTTCGGTCAGAAGGATACCCCAGCTTGTGATTGGCGGCCGCAGACCCAGTCCGAGAAAGCTCAGCGCAGTTTCACCGAGGATCATGCCCGGAATAGACATGGTTGCAGTCGCGATCAAGTGCGACATGAAGCCGGGAATGAGATGCCGCCCTATGATGCGGCGACTATTTGCACCCATCAATTGAGCCGCAAGCACATAGTCTTCTTCACGCAGTGAAAGCAGTTTGGAACGCACGGCACGCGCCAACCCCGTCCAGTCGAGCAGTCCGAGGATGGCGGTGATACCGAGGTAAATCAGCATTGGGCTCCATGTAATAGGCATGATGGCGGCGAGGGCCATCCACAAAGGTATGCTTGGAATAGACTGAAGTACTTCGATGATTCGCTGAACAATGAGGTCGAAAACGCCACCATGGTAACCAGCTAGGCCGCCGATAACAATTCCCAGCGTAAAGCTGATGACGATGCCGATTACGCCGATTGTAAGCGAAATGCGAGCGCCATAGAGAATGCGCGACAGCACGTCGCGCCCGAGGCGGTCAGTGCCGAGAAGAAACATCTGCCCACCTTTCGCGGGGCAGACAAGGTGGAAATCCGTCGCGACCACGCCCCAGAATTTATAGCGATCACCCGAACAGAAAAACCGCAGCGGCTCGACCTGGTCTTTCTGGTCCACGTAGACGCGTCGAAGCGTGTCCATATCGAGCGTCATCTTGCGCCCATAGACGAATGGTCCGATGAAATCACCGTTGTGAAAAAGGCGAACGGCCTGCGGGGGGCTATAGATGAAGTCAACGTTGCGTGTATGGAGATTGTAAGGTGCCAGAAACTCGACAAAAGCGATCATTACATAGAGCGCACCAAGAAAAATCGCAGAGGCGAGGGCCAGTTTGTGCTTTTTGAATTTCCACCACATTAATTGCAGCTGTGATGCCCGATAGAGCCGGTTTTGCTCCTCGGTCATGACGTCGACTGAATGTGGATCGAAAGGCTTCGTTGAGACAAAGTGAGGTAGCGGCGCGCCGGGTTCTGGAAGCGGTGATGTCATTTTGTGCTTCCGCCTTGCAGTCTGATGCGCGGATCGAGAAAGGCGAGCGCGATATCGGAGATCAACACGCCAATCACCGTCAATGTCGCAAGGAACATCAGGAACGAACCCGCAAGATACATGTCCTGACTTTGCAAGGCCTTGATGAGCATCGGTCCCGTCGTCTCCAGCGAAAGAACAATTGCGGTGATTTCTGCACCGGAAATGATCGCCGGCAGGATCGAGCCGATATCCGAAATGAAAAAGTTGAGCGCCATGCGCAGGGGATATTTCACCAAAGCGCGGAAAGGGTGCAAACCCTTGGCACGCGCTGTCACCACATATTGTTTCTGCAGTTCGTCTAGAAGATTGGCGCGCAGACGCCGGATCATGCCTGCAGTGCCAGCGGTGCCGACGATCAATACCGGAATCCATAGATGGGAGAGGATTGAGGATGCCTTGGCCCAACTCATCGGTTCGGCCAGATATTTCTGATCCATGAGATGCCCAATGGAGGTGCCGAACCAGATATTGGCGAAATACATCAGGATCAGCGCGAACATGAAATTCGGGATCGCGATGCCAAGCAGGCCTATCAGTGTCAGCCCATAATCCGCCCAGCTATATTGATGCGTCGCCGAATAGATGCCGATGGGGAAAGCGATCAGCCAGGTGAAGATGATCGTGAAAAACGACACCATCACCGTCAGCCACAGCCTGTCGCCGACCACCTCGCTGACGGGGAGCTGGTACTCGAACGAATAGCCGAAATCGCCTTGCAACATGCCGGCGACCCAATGGAAGTAGCGCAGCACTGGCGGCTTATCAAAGCCATACTGGACGCGCAGCTCTTCGATTTCCTGCATGTCGACGGCTTCGCCCTGAGCACGAAGTTCCGACACATAGCTTTCAAAGTAGTCGCCGGGCGGCAGTTCGATGATGGTGAAAACCAGAGCTGAAATGATCACCAGTGTGGGGATCATCGCGGCGATGCGCCAAAGGATGTATCGCAGCATGGTCAGGCATCCTTACCATACCAGAACGCATCCGGCATAAAAACTCCGAGAAAGCCAGTCGGGTCGAAGCCATAAAGTCCCTTGTCTGGCACGTTCCGGAGACTGTCTGCTCGCAAGATGGGTTGCGGCGTGCTGTTGACGATGCCGATAGAAAATACCTGCTGCGAATAGATATCCAGCATCTGCGTCCAGATACCGGTTCGTTCTGTCATGTCACTGGTATTCCGCCATTGGGCAAGAAGCGCGATAAGCTGCTTCACCTCGGGAATTTCCGGAGGCTGACCCTTCATTCCGTTCGACATGTAATACATGCCCCAGACCGGCCATTGCAGTTGGTCGTCCGAGGTTGGGGCGAGTTCGCCCGGGTTCATGTCGGCAGTCGGGATACCGTTATCGAGCCCAGCAGACCACATTGCCATCATGATTTCGCCCCCCATCGCCCGGCTGCGGAACACGTCACGCTGAGATGTCCGGATGAACAGCGCGATGCCCACATCCAGCCAGTGATCGGTGATCAGCTCAAGGATATCTGTCTCCAGCGTGCTTTCACCAGCGGTTTCGACCACGATTTTTGCCGGCCGACCGTCGGGCAGCAGGCGTATCCCGTTCTCGTCTCGCATTTGCAGGCCTGCGGCGTCCAGCAGGGCGTTTGCTTGGGCCGGGTCATGCCCGCTCCACGCAGTCTTGTATTCAGGCTTGAACAGCGGACTTTCGGGCAGGATGGCGTTTGCGCTGTCAACGGCAAGCCCGTAGAACACCGCCTTGTTGATTTCGGTCCGGTCGATTGCGAGCGACAGTGCGCGACGTACCCGCACATCCCAGAACAGCGCCCGCCAGGTGGCATCACCGCAGTTGAGGTTGGGCAGCAGGCTCACCCGCGAGCCTTCCGAGCGTTTCCATAAATTGACCTTGACCGGAAATCGCTTCTCGGAATCCTTCAGAAAGGCGTAGTCGGCAAAATCGAGACCATGTGCCTGCAGGTCGCTTTCGCCAGCACCTGTCTTGGCGGCAATGATCGCCGGAGAGCTGATATTCAGAACCACTTTATCAACATAGGGCAGTTGCAGACCGTTTTCATCGACACGGTGGAAATACGGGTTGCGCTCAAAAACGAACTGCTCTGCTGGCGATGCAGTGGTGTTGCGCCATGGATCGAGCGTCGGCAGCTCCGGGTTCTCGGGACGATAGCTGCGCGCCATATTGAAGTGAAGATCAACCCATTTTTTGACGCGGTATTGCTTCATCAATGCCGAAAGCCGGAAATTGTCCTGATACTTCTTGTGAAACTGCTTCATGTATTTTGACGGCAGGACGATCATCAGCGCCTGTGGCGCAGCCAGTTGTGGCAGAAAATCCGGATTGGGCGCGTCCCAGCTATATCGGACAGTCAATTCATCGATGACTTCGAAACGTGGTGGCCTTCCATTGACAAGCAGGACGCGCGGCGGGCCGCCGCGCTTCAGCTCCGTGTTGAGCATCACGTCTTCCCAACAATAGCGAAAATCCTCCGATGTCAGATAGGACCCATCCGACCAGCGATGTCCGGGGCGGATTTTGAAGGTGAAGACCCTGTCCTCGATCACTTCGAAGCTTTCGAGAATATCCGCATGCATGTTGAGCTTTTCGTCGTAGCCGACCAGACGGGAATAGCCATAAAGCGTCATCAACCGGATATCTTTCTGGTTGCCGATCAAGGTCCGGATGACGCCGCCATTGACACCGGGCTTTCGACCAAGGGCGGCCATGTTGATGACTCTTGGTGTCTTGGGGAGGCGGTCGGCCGTGTCGAGCCGATCCCAAGCACCCGGCTGCGGAAATGAATAGTTCCAGTCAAACGATCTCGCCCGCGACACATCAGGCAGAACGCATGAAGCAAGCATGCCCAGAGCAGTGCGGCGGTTGATCACGGTCTCAACTCCCGCACATCGGCTGTCTTGCGTGCAAGCACGAGGTGCCCATTGCCCAGATCGGTCGGTGTCAACATATCTTCCGGTCCGTCGTTGCGGAACTGGATGCCCCAGTTGCGCTTGTCGGACGCGCCGCTGGCCCTCAGCTTGCCGAAATCGAGCGGACGGTCGAGATCGGGAAATGGAATCGCCGCAAGCAACGACTTCGTATAGGGATGGACAGGCGATCGCATCAAAGTACTGCGCGGAGCGATTTCGACGATCCGTCCGGCACACATCACGGCGATCCGGTCTGCCATATAATCCACCACCGCCAGATTGTGCGAAATGAAGATGTAAGTGAGCCCGAGTTCCTTCTGCAAATCCTTGAGAAGGTTGAGAATCTGCGCCTGTACAGACACATCAAGCGCCGATACCGGCTCATCGCACAGGATGAGTTCCGGGCCGAGCGCCAGGGATCGCGCGATGCCGACGCGCTGGCGCTGACCGCCGGAGAGACCGTGTGGATAGCGTTTGAGATAGCGCCGGTTGAGGCCGACGACGTCCATCAGGTCGGACACCTTGTCCATCCTCGATTTGGCGTTTCCGCGCCCGTGGATTTCCAGCGGTTCGCTGAGAATATTCTGGATCGTCATGCGCGGCGATAGCGACGATACCGGATCCTGAAACACCATCTGGATCTTGGTACGCAGCGCTTGCAGCTCGTTGCCGCTGGCGTCAAGGACATCAATCGGGCCTGTGTTACCGTCGAATGTCACTGAGCCGGAATCTGGTGTAATGGCGCGCATCAGAATCTTGCTCAGTGTGGTCTTGCCGCAACCACTCTCGCCGACCAGACCGAAGCATTCGCCGCGCAAGACATCGAAACTGACGTCATTGACTGCGTGTGTCGGCGGCCCGTCGTCTTTTGAAAAGAGGGTTTTTCGAGCGGCGAAGGTCTTGGAGACGTCGCGTACGGAAAGCAGCACATTGTTGTGCTCTGCATCGACGGTCTTGCTCTTCCCCATCAATTTGGTGACATCTACAGGCACATCGCGCAAAGATTTAAGTCTCTCGCCCGGCTTCATGTCAAAATGGGGCACGGCGGCCATCAGGCCTTTTAGATAGGGGTGAGACGGCTTGCGGAAAATCGTTTCGACGGGGCCGGATTCCATGATCTCACCGTGATAGATCACGACGACCTCGTCGGCGACATTGGCAACGACGCCCAGATCGTGCGTGATGAGCAACATCGCCATATTGAGCTTGGCGCGTAGTTCGCCCAGCAGCTCAAGAATCTGTGCCTGTATGGTTACATCCAGCGCAGTGGTTGGCTCATCGGCGATCAACAGGGATGGCTTGCATATGAGCGCCATGGCAATCATGGCGCGCTGGCGCATACCGCCGGATAGCTCAAACGGATATTTGTCATAGGCGCGAGCCGGGTTTTGAAAGCCAACAAGGCCAAGCATCTGTTCGGTCTGCTCGCGCCGCTCGGCCTTTGTATCTTTAGTATGGATCGACAGCACTTCGGAAATCTGGTTGCCGATCGTATGGAGCGGCGACAACGAGGTCAGCGGCTCCTGGAAAATCTTGCCAATTCGACTGCCGCGCAAAGCGCGTATCTCTGGACCATCAACCGGCAGGCTGAGAATGTCGACTGGCGGCTGGCCGGGCATAGCAGGATCCTGGAAAAGTATCTTGCCGCTTGCAGAGGCAGTGCGCGGCAGAATTCCCATAACCGACTGACTAATAACAGATTTTCCGGATCCGGATTCACCGACAAGGGCCGTGACTTTGCCCGGCAGGACACGGAGGTCCGCCTTTTTTACGGCCATGATTTCCCCGCCCATCAGGCTGAAGGAAATGCTCAGATTTTCGATCCTCAAGAGATCCGTACCAGAGATCATGCTTGCGGGCCTTCACGTTTTCATGTTTCCGGTGCGGGTACCCCGACATGAACGCTAGCGCACGAATGCCAACGTGTCCATGACTAGATTCCGCTGGTCCAGTAGTCGCCATACCTATTGGAAAGATAAGCGCCGGAAATGCTGCCTGCCGGGAAGGGGTTACTTGATGAGGCTACAGGCGTTGCTGTCGCGCAGGACGTCCTTGCAGTTGGCCGATCTGCGGAAATCATCATAGAACAGCGACCATTCGCCGGTTCCAGCCGCGCGATAAGGACCAAATTTGAAATACTGGTTTTTGCCCAATCCGGCATCGTTGTGGCCGATATAGCCTGTGACTGTTGCGATCCAGAGGTCGTTGGCGAAAATCTCGATATGGCCGGTTCCATCCGGTCCGGGTCTCGTCATGATCGCAAAGTCGATCCATCCGGAGTTTGGAGAGGGAAGGCTGTTGCCGCGCGGCTTGACAGTGATTTTGTCGGTGCACGCCGTGAAGAGGTTACCATCTTCGGCAACCCAGTTGTTGTCGGTCGCGACGAGCGCCCGCATCTGGTTGGTTTCCGGGCGCAACCAGACTGGGGTCGAGCCTTTTTCGCATGTTGCGGCTGTGCCCTTCGTTCCCGTGGAAATGGGCGCGTGATAATTCGTTTCCACCGTCATGAAAAGTTTGCCCTTATTGAGCCGCACCGCCAGAAAAGGGCTGAAGTCGCCTTTCGCTTCAGGGCCAATCTCACGCTTCCATTGGGCGATAACGTAGCGATGATCGTCCTGGGGGATGGGGTCAGCAAACTTGACGGCGAAGCCGTACCAGACAGCTTTGTCATAAGGGACGCGAAGTTCGGTTTTTTCCCAGATTTCCGCCCGTTCGCTGCAATTTTCTGTTGTCGCCTTGCAACCGGACCGTACGCTCAGTTTCAGCGCGCCAGTTCCTGTACGGGTGACCGCACTCTGGAACTCGACAGATCCGGCTTTCTGTTCACGATTGTCGCGATAATAAAGCCCGCCTGTGGGCGAGAAATCCTGACCATCGAAAGTGTCGAAAAGGGTCTGACTCAATGGATCGGCAACCGCTGGGATTCTGACAAAGAATGTGAATACAAATAACGCTATAGCACATGTCTTCATCATTGCACGAAGTTCCCCTCGAGTTTCCGGGGCTTCTTCTTATCGCGGGAATTGCGGTAAAGCAGCATCACCTGCTCAGCCTCTGAGCCTGCGTCGGACTTGCTTTTGCCGGTTGCCTCCACGCTACCCAACTTCATGTCTTCTGCGCTCGGCGCCAGTATTGTCACCTTTTCCTGAACACCGCGCAGTTTCTTCGCGCCGAGCATCACCCAGTTGCCACCAGAATAGGTGGTGAACGCCTCGCTGGCGATGATTGGATGGTCGGGATAAAGTCTGGTCAATCCCTGTAGCCGGGCCACTTCATTGACCGCGCTGCCAAAGGTGGAAAATGTCAGCCGGTCCTTGAGGCCCACATTTCCGAACATGACGTTGCCGACATGCAGCCCCATTCCGTAGCGAATTTCGTCGAGGCCGTTCCTCTTTCGCTCATTGTTCATGTCCGCCACGGCGGCGGCGGCTTTCCGCACGGCTTCCATTGCTGCGCGGGCTGCGATCTCGGACGGCTCCCGGTGACGTCCGCAGGGGTAGGCGGCGAGGAACCCGTCTCCGATAAAACTCAGAATTTCGCCGCCATTCTTGTTGAATGGCGCAGCGATTGCGTCGAAAAATTCGTTAAGAGTGTCGATATAGACCTGCCGGCCAGCCTGGTCGGCAAGGTTGGTCGATTGACGCATATCGCCCATCACGAGCACTGCGCGAATGGTCTCCCCATCTCCTCGCCGTATCTGGCCAGACAATACGCGCTTGCCAGCATTGCTACCGAGATAAGTGGTGACCACGTTGTCCGCGAGCTTGCCCAGCACTGCCATCTTCGCCGCGATAGCAAGGCTGTCCTGAATTTTCAGCAGCGTTTCAACCACGTCGTCGCCGAAGCCGCCCGGGATATCCGTGGTCCAGGAGCCGACCATGCCTTGACTGTCGCCCTCGCCGAAGGAGTGTACAAAGGCGAGATAGTCGGTGGCGCCAATTTCCTTCAATTCATCGAAAACCTCGAACTCCGATGGTATAGAAGGATCGATTTCACGACGCAGATGCGGCAGGTTGTTGCTGAGAAGATAGAAATAGGGGCTGTTGAGAAAGCGCTCTGTATCCTTTTCGCTGGCCGAAGCGCGAAAACCTTCGATTTCCATGCCCTTGCCGCGGATCCAGGTGAAACCGAGCGCGTCATAAAGCGGGTGCAACATCGAAAAACTTAAGTGAACGCGCATCAACGGCACACCGGCCGCTGCGAGCTGGTCGCAAAACCCTTCAGCCAGAGTTTCGAGGCTTGCGCCGTTCAGCGCGGACTGTTGTAGCCAGTATAAAACTGGACTGAGCAATGTTTCGGAAACCGTAATCCGGGGGACATCCATCGCTTTTTGTTCTTTCCAGCCATCAGCCGTTTCTTGGCGTGTCGTCAGCAAATCACGCCGACTAATATAGCGTGTAATAGCCGCAAAGCCAGTTTCACCAAAGTAAATTAGGAAGGATTTTCGCTGAACGTGCAGTTGCCGTCAGGCAGCGTGCTTGACATGGAGCCCGCAAATCCGCCACTGAAAGACATTGGAGCGTGTTTCGATCTGATTGAATCAGACCGGCGCTCTAAAGCTTTGTTTTAACGCGCATCTTGTCTGAAAACCGTTTCACACTTTTCAGGATGCGCTTTAGTTGCCGGAGAGCCACGATCTTGACCGATTCTGCCCCGCTTCACGGAAACCTGTTTACCGCTATTGCTGACCGCTCGGCGCGTGTGGGCGTCATCGGCCTTGGTTATGTCGGCCTGCCTCTGGCGATGACTGTTGCCAATAGCGGTTTTCGTGTCATCGGCTTCGATATAGACCCCGGCAAGATCGTCATGATTGACGATAGTAAATCCTATATAGAATCCGTATCCGATGCGCTGCTGGGGCGCCATGTTGCCGAGGGCCGTTTCCGCGCAACGACTGATTTTGCGAGCCTTGGCGATTGCGATATCATCGTCATCTGCGTCCCGACGCCACTGACCAAGCAGCGGGACCCTGACCTGTCCTTCGTCGTCAAGACCTGCGATGCGATTGCCCGAACGTTGAAGTCCGGCCAACTGATCGTGCTGGAATCCACCACCTATCCTGGCACCACGGATGAAGTGGTGCGACCGATCCTGGAAAAGACGGGGCTGCGCTCGGGCCTGGATTTCTTCCTTGGCTTCTCGCCAGAACGCGAAGACCCTGGCAACCGTGATTTCGAAACTTCGAGCATTCCGAAGATCGTGGCTGGTGATGGCCCGGAGGCGTCGCAGCTCATGACGGCCTTTTACGGCGCAGCGGTCAAGACAGTCGTTCCGGTCTCGTCAAACGCGACAGCAGAGGCGGTGAAGCTGACGGAAAACATCTTCAGAGCCGTCAATATCGCTCTCGTCAATGAATTGAAGGTCGTCTACGAGGCCATGGGCATCGATATCTGGGAAGTGATCGAGGCTGCCAAGACCAAGCCGTTCGGCTATATGCCGTTCTATCCGGGGCCGGGACTTGGCGGTCACTGCATTCCCATCGATCCGTTTTACCTGACCTGGAAGTCGCGCGAATACGAACTGCCGACACGCTTTATCGAGCTTGCCGGAGAGATTAATTCGGCCATGCCGCGCCATGTTGTCGACCGGCTGGCCGAGGCGCTCGACCGCCGCCACGGCAAGGCGGTCAGTCGCTCGCGTGTCCTGATCATCGGACTTGCCTATAAGAAAAATGTGCCTGACATTCGCGAAAGCCCGTCGCTGAAACTTATCGAGCTGATTGAGGCTCGCGGAGGGTCGACGGCCTATCATGATCCGTTTGTCGCGACGATTCCGCGAACACGCGAATATATCGAGCTGCAAGGCCGTAGCTCGGTCGAACTGACCGAAGAAGCTGTCGGGCAGTTCGACGTTGTGCTGATTGCGACTGATCACGATCAGATCGATTATCAGGCGCTGGTCAACTGGGCGCCCTTGATCATCGACACACGCAATGCGTTTGGACGCCGTGGCATCAGCGGCGACAATATAGTCAAGGCATAGCACGGCGCATTTTTGAAGAATGCAGTCGCGGTTATCATGTTGAAAGAATAAATCATGAGTCGTCTTGACAGTTTCATCCGCCGTCTTTGTGCCCAGCGTGATATTCTGAACAGCGTTGCGGACGATGTACGCGTGATCCCGGGCAACATCATGGAACTTGGTCTCGGCAATGGTCGCACATACGACCATATCAGAGAGCTGTTTCCTGATCGCCGTATCATCGCCTTTGATCGCGTGATGCAATCCTACGAAAGCTCGACGCCTGACAGCAATAATCTGGTGGTGGGTGAAATCAAGGACACGGTCCGTGATTATTTCGGCATCGAGGCAGCGCTTGTGCATGCCGATATCGGTACGGGCCATGACGACCTGGACGCCATGACGCTGACATGGTTACCCGATGCCGTGGCACACTTGTTGAAACAAGGTGGAATAGCGGCCAGCGGGCTGCCGCTTGATCATCCGGAATTGACGCCAATGCCGGTGCCGCACAGTGTCCCGGTAAAGCGCTATTTTCTATATCGCCGTCGTTAACGTCACTGGCGTCGGGCAGCCTGCAACGTGTAGCCGCGTGAAATCTTTTTATCCCGCCTTTATGTGACGCGAGATACTTCCATTTTGCTGCAAACGCACTAGAAATATACTGGCAAGAGCGGAGGAGGCTTCGCAAAATGCATAGGTATATATAGAGCGATTGACGGCGTTGGCACCATAGCAGTACGGCCCGGCGGGCCATCGATTTCAAGACGGGACTTCATGGAAAAAAACCTAGCCCGGTATATCTGGTCCACGACGCGCGCCCAGCAAGCCTGGATTCTTTTTGTCGTCGCCGTCTCGATGATCCCTTATTTTCTGTCATTCGATCTGCCCAAGCAGATCATCAACGGCCCCATCCAGGGAATAGGTTTCGAGAAGCCGGGCGCGACGCAGACTTTCATGCGGATCACCTATGATTTCCCGATTGTGGGCGAGGTGGTCTTCTTCGGTGGTTTGCAGCTCACCCGCGTCCAGATGCTTATCGGCCTCAGCATGGTGTTTCTGCTGCTGGTGGTGATCAACGGGCTCTTCAAGCTCTACATCAATACCTATAAGGGCAGGCTCGGTGAGCGAATGCTGCGCCGCATCCGCTTTGATCTGGTGGACCGGGTGTTGCGGTTTCCGCCACTCCATTTCAAGCGGGTACGTTCTGCAGAAATCGCCACCATGATCAAGGATGAGGTGGAGCCGCTCGGAGGCTTTACCGGCGATGCTTTTGTACAGCCGGCCCTTCTTGGGGGGCAGGCTGTTACGGCGCTTGTCTTCATCCTGATGCAGAATTTCTGGCTTGGCATGATCGCCGCGATCATTGTTGCCGCGCAGGGCATCATCATTCCCCGGATGCGCAAGCGGCTTCTCGAGCTGGGGCGTCAGCGCCAGCTGTCCGCGCGCGAGCTTTCGGGCCGCGTGGGCGAGATCGTCGACGGCATAAACGCCATCCACAGCAACGACACGTCGAATTTCGAGCGCGCCGATATTGCCCACCGTCTGGGCCACATCTTCACAATCCGTTATGATCTCTACCAGTGGAAATTTCTGGTCAAGTTCATCAATAATTTCCTGGCGCAGGTCACGCCGTTTCTGTTCTACATGATCGGCGGCCTGTTGGCGCTTCAGGGTCGGCTCGACATTGGCCAGCTCGTCGCCGTCATCAACGCCTATAAGGACCTGCCTGGTCCGCTCAAGGAACTCATCGACTGGGACCAGAACCGGCAAGATGTACAGGTCAAGTATGCGCAGGTCGTTGAGCAGTTCAGCGTCGATAATCTCATCGACCCGAAGGTACAGTCCGTCCATTACGATACAGTTTCCCCGCTCGACCAGCCGCTCGTCGTCACCAATGTCACGGTGCCGGACGACAGCGGCGCGACGCTTCTGGAACATATCAGCATCGAGTTGAAACCGACCGAGACCGTGGCGCTGATCGGGCCTGCGGGCAGTGGCAGCGATGTGTTTGCCGAACTGCTCGGTCGGCTCGTCTGGCCTTCGGCCGGGCGGGTCTCAATCGACAGTCACGATCTTCTTGAATTACCCGAATCCGTCACCGGGCGGCGCATTGCCTATGCATCGGGTGACGGCTATTTCTTCAGTGGTTCCCTGCGCGACAATCTGCTCTACGGGCTGAAACACGCCCCGCTGACCAAGGTCGCCTATGAGGGCGACGAAGCGGTAAAACGGCGCTGGGAAATCGCGGAGGCGCGCCGTGCAAGAAACCCCGATTTCGATCTCAATAGCGACTGGGTCGATTACGCTGCAATGGGCATTAAGGGGCGGGGCGAGCTTTATGCCATTGTGCGCCCCGTTCTTGATGCGGTGATGGTGACCCATGACATTTTCGATATAGCGCTTTTGTCAAAGGTCGATACGGTTGCTCATCCTGAATTCATCGGGCGTATCGTGGAACTCAGGCAGGCGCTACGCCAGCGGCTTGACGGCAGCGATATGGCCGAACTCGTCATTCCTTTCGAGCCAGATGTCTATAATGCGCAGGCGACAGTGGGTGAAAATCTGTTGTTCGGCGTACTCGACCGCTCCTCTATGACCATCCGGCAACTGGCGGCACATCCTTTTTTCCGTGAGGTTATCGGCGAGAACGATCTACTTGCGGATCTATACGCTATGAGCCTCGAAATCGCGCAAAATGCTATCGAGCTTTTCCGCGATCTGCCTCCGGATCACCCTTTCTTCCAGCAACTGACCTTCATGCGGCCGGAAGACATTCCCGATTACGAGACGCTTTTGCAGCGGGTGAAGGGGCTCAACGTTGATGCGGTATCGGACGATGATCGCGTCAACATCGTGCGTCTTAGCTTCTCTTATATCGAGCCGCGGCATCGTTTCGGCCTTTTGAGCGAAACGCTGAAAGCCAAAATTGTCAAAGCCCGGACCCGCTTCCTGCGAGATACGCCGAAAGATCTGCGTGCGGTGATCGAGCCTTATGAGCCGGACCGCTTCATCAAGCATGCCACGCTTCTCGACAATCTGCTGTTCGGCAAGATCAGCTATGGGCAGATGAATGCGTCAGATAAAATCCGGACGATTCTCATCGATCTCTTTGAGGATTCGGGCCAGCAGCGCACCATCTTGATTATCGGCCTCGATTTTGACGTCGGTTCGGGTGGCAAGCGACTGACCAGCGTGCAACGTCAGAAAATCAATATGGCGCGGGCTTTGCTCAAGCATGCGGATTATGTGGTGTTCAATCGACCGTTGCCGTCGCTGGATCAGCGCATCCAGATTCAGATCGCGGGAAATATTATGCACTCTCTCCATAAAGAAGGTCATAAACCCGCGATAATATGGGCGTTGAGTAATTTTTCTCTCGCCAGAGACTTTGACCGCGTTATCGTGTTTGATCACGGGCGGGTGGTTCAGGATGGTACCTACGAGGTGCTGATGGAGGAGGATGGACCGCTCAAGGAATTGCTGTCGTAAAGCGTGGTGAAGGGGAAGATCGATGCTGTTGAAGGATGAGGTTGAAATGCTGCGGCGCATGCCGTTCTTTGCCGGTATAGAGCCGGCGAAACTGAAGCTGCTCGCCTTTACCTCCGACCGCATGACTTTCAAGCCCGGTGAGACACTGTTCCATCAGGGCGACATGTCGGACGCTGCCTATGTGATCCTTCTGGGTGGCGCGGATATTCTGGTCGATTCACCCGGTGGCCCGATCAAGGTTGCCGAAGCCCAGCCCAACTCAATCGTCGGTGAAATTGGCATTCTGTGCGATATGGGACGCACCGCCACGGTGAGGGCGGCGACACCGCTTGAAACCTTGCGCATCAGCAAGGAGCACTTCACGAAAATCCTTAGCGATTACCCGGAAATGGCGGTCACGATCATGCGGGAATTGGCGAAACGGCTTGGCCAGACCACTGCTGAACTGACGCTCGAGCGCAGCCACAATCAGAATGTGCATTCTGTTTGAACGATAAGTCCAACGTGGTCCGGGCCTGACCGTGCTATTTTTTGAGACCTTTCTGCCGTAATTTGTAAAATCCACAGCCGAAATCCCACTCTGGCTCAAATTTCTTGTTCTGAGCGTTGTGGTGAATCTGATTTTCTCATTAGCCCATGTTGGGGCATCATTCCGATGGGATTGGGCGCAACGCCTTTTAGCCATCACTTTTATCGCAAACACCTTGCTGATACCGCAAAGGAAGTCACGAGCGTTTATCGAACTCGGATTGGCGCTGCTGGATTGTATCCATATGCTCTACTGTCCAGTGATAAAGGCTCGCGAAGGGCGCCTGCAGCGAGCGCCCCAAAGGGGTCAGGGCATACTCAACACCCAATGGCGGTCCAGGTAATATCCGTCGCGTGAGCATCCCATTGCGTTCAAGTTTGCGCAAAGTCTGGGTCAAAACGCGCTGAGTGATGCCCTCCAGCCGTCGCTTGATTGCGTTGAAACGCCGGGGTTCGTTGTTGAGTACCTGCAACACCAGCATCGACCATTTGTCAGCAATCTGGTCGAGAATTTCCCGGCTCGGGCAGTCGGCGCGGTAAATCGGGTCGCTCTCATTCGTCATCGGTATCCTCTTGGATATCTGGGATGCTTTTAGTGCGTAATTGCCACTAGATATCCATTAGATACCTTCTCGGCAACCGATTTCCATGAAAGGAACCATTATGAACGGCGATTTTTGTGCGATCCGAATTGTTGTTGCCGATGGCGTCGCGCATGTGACGCTCGACAATCCTCCGGTTAATATACTCAATGTGCAACTTATGACCGAGTTGCGGCGCTTTCTCACGGCAATGCGGGTCGAGGAGACGGTCAAAGTCATCGTATTTGATAGCGCTAATCCGGATTTTTTCATTGCCCATGTGGACATGACTTTGATTGACGAACCAAAGGCCTTCGATGAACTTGCGAAAGATGCACCGGAGGGCCTGAATGTCTTTCAGGCCTTTTCTGAGATGTTACGCCATCAGCCGCAAGTGACAATCATCAAGCTAAAGGGGCTGGCGCGGGGCGGCGGGGCGGAGTTTGTTGCGGCGGCGGATATGTGCTTTGCCGAAATTGGCAGGGCGGGACTCGCGCAATGCGAGGCGCTGATGGGCATCATCCCCGGGGGCGCGGCGACCCAGCATCTCGCGCATCGGTTAGGCCGCAATCGTGCGCTTGAAGCCGTTCTGGGGGCTGATCTTTTCGATGCTGAAACAGCCGAACGTTATGGCTGGATCAACCGCGCCCTGCCTGCGGACCAGATCGACACATTCGTGGAAACGCTTGCAAAGAATATCGCAACGTTGCCCGAAGGGGTTATCGAAGCCGCGAAGAAGGTGCTGCCTCCGGCAGATTTGCGTCCCGGCTTGGCAATCGAAAATCGCGCATGGGCCGATTTGTTCATCCGCCCTGCGGCGGAGCAGTTGATCCGTGGCGGTCTGCGCGACGGTGCGCAAACGCGAGAAGGTGAAAAGCGCCTCGAAGCATTGCTGCGTGAGACCAATGCCAATCGTTTGCGGTAGCGGCGTTGCGATGAACTATCTGCCACGGAAGCGTCCGCTGGAGGACATTCTCCCTGCACTTCTAGAGCTTCTGCACGGAGTCGATACTAATATGGTAGGCTTTGAGAGACTGCCATGTTAGTGCGTTTAAATCCGGACCAGAACTTTACCGACGGTCGTGTCCGTCTCCTATGCTTCATGTGCAGCAGCGATTTGTTCCACTGGTACCTGCACGGCGATTTTGGGGTTGCATATCCCGGATGCGAGACAGGCATTTATTGTTTCCTAAAGAGGCATTCCAAACAAGGCCTTTGCACCTTGCGGCTTTTAGCTCTCCGATGGACGAGATCGGCTGCGTAACAGCGCAATAGGAAATGCCGAGTGCTGCCCGCGGTGTTGCCGACCGTGTCGTGTTCATGCGTGACCGCGTGATCGTCGAGCCGGGGCCAGCGCGTGACGTGATCGACAATCGAAACAGCCCGCGACGCAGGCATTCCTGTCGCATTTTCACAATCGCGGTTGAGCGGGTCCTGCATTTCTAGGTCGCACAATTGGGCAGAAGCCGGTCCCAACGAGAGGCTGTTCAACACTACTCCTGCAAAAGAGCCGCAATTCTTTCGAGAATAAGCTCGCTGGCATCCAGAATATCTTTGGCAAGCGCCGCTTCCGCAGCCTCTGGATCACGCGCTTCGATTGCTTTCACGACAATATAGTGGTCTTCAATCATGTGACGGCCGCCATACTCATATATGCCTGCAATCAACGGACCCATCTGAAGCCAAAGGGTTCCAAGGATTGTAATCAGCGATGGCATCCGCGCAATTTCTGCAAAAGCCGAGTGGAAAATCTGGTTGCACTCGAGAGCATCTTCCCAGCGCTGCTCCTTAATCGCGGTCTCATTGTCATTAATAATGGACCAGAGCCGGGCAATATCTTCCGGTGTCGCTGCAACGGCGGCGCGGCTGACCGCCAGCCCTTCCAGCCGCACCCGAATATCGCGTATCTCGCAATAGCGTTCCGGCGTCAGGATGGGCACGCGCACGTCGCGCGGTGTTTTCTGGATGAGGGCGTTGTCCTGAATGAGCCGAAGCAGTGCATCGCGAACCGGCGTGACCGATGTGCCCAGCGAAGCCGCCAGCTTGCGAATGGTCAACCGCGTGCCGGGGGCAAACTTGCCACGCATCAAGGCTTCCGAGAGTTTGCGATAAACGACATCGCCTAGGTTCTCGTGCACCAGAGTCTGCAATTCAGCAATTTTGTGCATGCGTGCGCTCTCCACTAACATCCAATAAGGCCTTTTATCATATTTGTAGTTTGATGCATCAAATATGTTGCACGAAGGTAAAGTTATCTATAGCTTCTTTTAAAAGAACGATCAGCCTCCACGATTTCGTGTGTCGACAGCATAAGCTTTGCTGTCTCGGGCTGCATCTGGAAATAAGAGGCCGTAATAGCCGGTCCACCGGCTTTGAAAGGGGAATTACATGACGAGACAGCCCAATTCCGTTGAAGCTCGCGACATCGCCTATCATTTCCATTCCAACACCAATGCGCGCCGTCACGAGGAAATCGGCCCGGTGGTGATCGAAAAGGGTGATGGTATCTACGTCGAAGACAATAACGGCAAGCGTTATATTGAAGCGATGGCGGGCCTTTGGAGCGTCGGCGTCGGCTTTTCTGAAAAGCGTCTTGCCGATGCTGCGCACAAGCAGATGTTGAAGCTGCCTTATTCGCACACTTTCACGCACCGGTCGCATCCCCCTGTCATCGAATTGGCCGAAAAGCTGATCAGCATCGCGCCGGTTCCGATGAGCAAGGTCTATTTCACCAATTCCGGCTCGGAAGCCAATGACACCATCATCAAGATGTTGTGGTTCCGCGCCAATGCCATGGGTCAGCCGCAGCGCACCAAGATCATCGGTCGCAAGCGCGGCTATCATGGCGTGACGATTGCATCGGCAAGCGCCACCGGCCTGCCGGTCAATCACAACTCGTTTAATCTGCCGCTGCCGGGCTTCCTGCATACGACCTGCCCGCATTACTACCGTGATGCACTGCCGGGCGAAACGGTCGATGAATTCACCACACGTCTTGCCAAGGATCTGGAGGACATGATCCTCGCCGAGGGTCCGGAAACGGTTGCAGCCTTCATTGGCGAACCGGTGATGGGGGCAGGCGGCGTCGTTGTTCCGCCGGAAGGTTACTGGGAAAAGATCCAGGCCGTGCTGCATAAATACGATATTCTGCTGATCGCCGACGAAGTGATCTGCGGCTTTGGTCGTACCGGCAATATGTTCGGCTCGCAGACCTTCAATATGAAGCCCGATATCATGACGCTGTCGAAGCAGATTTCGTCGTCCTATCTGCCGATCTCGGCTTTCATGTTCAATGACCGCGTCTATCAGCCGGTGGCGGATGAAAGTGCACGCCTTGGTGTATTCGGTCACGGCTATACGGGCTCGGGTCATCCGGTTGCGGCTGCGGTTGCGGTCGAAAACCTCAAGATCATCGAAGAGCGCGATCTGGTGACCAATGCGCGTGAAACCGGCGCCTATATGCAAAAGCGCCTGCGTGAACTGGCCGACCATCCGCTGGTTGGTGAAGTGCGCGGCGTTGGCCTGATTGCCGCGCTTGAACTGGTTGGTGACAAGGCAACCAAGGCGCCACACGAGAAAGTCGGCACACTGGGTGGTCTCGCCAATGCGGCGATGTTCGGCAATGGCGTCATCACGCGCAACATGGCCGATGCGATTGCGTTTTGCCCGCCCATGATCATCACGCCTTCGCAGGTCGATGATGTTGTCGCGGCAACGAAGAAGTCGCTGGATGAAACGCTGGCCGCAATCGGTCGGGCTTAAAGGCAAAAATCTAAACGAGTGCACCGGGCTTTAATAGCCCGGTGGCAACATGCATCAAAATGTGATTGGATACATTTGAGGCTTATAAGTAGATTATGCAGCGTCAAATGAGAAAAAATAAAACATAATGTATCCAATTTCATTGACAGGGTGGTCATTCTATATAAGCGTTAACGAATAAAAGAAGGCAAAATCGCCTCACAAAATCAACCGCAGAGGGCAAAATGGGAGCTCGTCTCGATATGAATCTGAAATATGCTATTGGCTCGTCCATACTGGCGCTGGCTGTCTCGTTTTCGGCAACCGCACTTGCTGCAGATGGATCCGGAAAATGGTGGCCCTTCAAGATCCAGTCCGCGAAGGACGGTGATCTGAAGTCGGTCTCTGAAATTGAATACACGCCGCTGGAGAAGGCAGAAAAGCCCTGGAACCTCTGCGTTCTCTATCCTCATATTCAGGATGGCTACTGGGTGTCGGTCAACTACGGCATGGTAGAGGAAGCCAAGCGTCTGGGTGTCAATCTGACGATCTATCAGGCTGGCGGCTACACATCACTTCCCAAGCAGATCTCGCAATATGACGATTGCGTCGCGGCCGGCGCGGATGCCATACTGATTTCGCCAATCTCGGAAGCGGGTGTCGCTGCGAAGATCACTGAAGGCATGAACAAGGGCATCGTCAATATCGCTGTGGCGAACCCCATTCTCGAAACGCCGATCACTGCCCGCGTCACACCGGACTTCTATCAGAAGGGCTATCAGACCGGCGAGTATGCCAAGAAACTTCTTGGCGACAAGGAAGGGAAAGCAGTTGGTTTCCCCGGACCTCAGGGTTCCGGATGGGCGGAAACCTATATGAGTGGCTTCCGCGACTCCGTCAAAGAAGGCAATATCAAATTGTTGGCCGAGCAATTTGGTGAAGCCAGCGTTCCAGCACAGTTGCGTCTGGTAGAAGATGCACTGCAGACCTATCCCGATATGAATGTGATCTGGGGTGGGGCCCCAACTGCCGAAGCTGCGATTGGCGCGGTGGAAGATGCCGGGCGTGACGATGTGATGATCGTTTCGTCCTATGAAAACCAGACGATGCTGGATGCGGTCAAAAGCGGAAAAGTTGTTGCTTTTGCAACTGAATATCCGGTCATGATGGGTCGTATTGGCGTTGATCTTGCTGTTCGTGCCCTTGAAAAGAAACCGCACGAGAAGGTGCTGCTCGTTTCTCCTGGTATTGTCACGAAGGACAATATCGACAGTTTTGATACGACGCAGATCTTCGCCCCAGCCAATACGCGTCCGGTATTTTCGGTCAACGCCAAGTAGGCTGCGTTTTCAGGCAGTTTCGCCTTTCAACAATGCAACGTCGTCTGGCCTCGAAAGAGGCCGGGCGGGGATCATTGATCGGGAATGAACATGCTTCACATCAAAGGGCTGACAAAGAATTTCCGCAACATTGCCGCGTTGAGCAACGTTGAGCTACACCTGAAGCCTGGCGAGGTCCATGCGCTTCTCGGTGAGAATGGTGCGGGGAAGTCGACGCTCATCAATTTGATCGTTGGAACTTTCGAGCCGTCGGCGGGAGAGCTGACGGTGAATGGAAAGACCTATAACAAAATGAACCCGGCACTTGCACGTGAGCTTGGCATCGCGTCGGTGTTTCAGGAGTTCAGTCTTGTTCCGGATTTAACGGTACTGGAAAATCTGTTTTTGGCGCGCGAAAAGAGTGGCAGGCTTTTCCTCAAGAAAGCGGCTATGCGCGCCGAAGCCCAGCAGTTGCTGGATGAGCTGGAGTTTCATGTCCCACTGGATGCGATGGTTGGGCATCTGTCGCGTGCTCAGCGGCAAATGATCGAGATTGCCAAAGCGCTTCGGCTTGACCCAAAAATTCTCATCCTTGATGAGCCGACGGCATCGTTGACTGATGGCGAGGCGGAAAAGCTGTTCCGCACTATCCGGCGATTGAAGGAAAAGGGCGTCGGCATCATTTACGTATCCCATCGCATGGCGGAACTACGCAATCTCTCTGATCGCGTGACAGTTCTGCGTGGCGGTAAATATATAGGCACTGTGAACACCGGTGAGATCAGTGACGAAGGTCTGATCGAGATGATGATCGGACGCCCTGTCTCGGAACTGTTTCCAAAGATCACAACCAGTCCGACCGAAGTTGCTCTGAAGATCGACAGGCTTTCGGTTGAAAACGGCACTGTCGTCGATGCCAGCATTTATGCGCGAGCGGGTGAGGTTGTTGGTCTTGCCGGTTTGGTTGGTTGTGGGCGCTCGGAATTGTGTCGCGCCATCTTTGGTCTCGAAACGATATCGTCCGGACGGGTTGAACTCCATGGCAAAGTGGTAGAGCGTCCGACGCCTCCAGTTATGCTGGACAATCATCTTTGCTATTTTCCTGCAGACCGTGGCGAGGAAGGATTGGCCTTGATCCGCCCCGCCCGCGAGAATGTAACCATGGCTGGCTTAAACCTGCCAAGTCTTTCCATTGGCCCATTCTTCAAGCACAGAAAAGAAGCGTCAGTGGTCGCTAGTCCGCTGAAGGAACTGGCGCTTAGCCCCTTCGATCCCGAAAGGCGTGCGCGAGCATTTTCGGGTGGAAACCAGCAGAAAATCATGCTGGCGCGCGGTCTGATGAAGGATTTCGACGTCTATATTTTTGATGAGCCCACGGTGGGGATCGATGTGGGCGCCAAGGCCGATGTCTACCGATACATCAAGCGTCTCGTAGAGGGCGGAGCCTGTGTCATTGTCTCCACTTCGGAATTGCCCGAGCTGATCAATCTGTCGACACGCATTTACGTCATGCATGAAGGTCGGATCATGGCGGAAATCCAGGAAAATGAAAAATCCGAAGCGAGCGTATTGTCTCACTATTTTGGGGAAAGTGCCGGGAAGGAACTGATAGCATGACGGACACCGTCGCCCGACAAGCTGCCCCTCATAGCGGGCCGCATTTTCTCCAGCGGTTTATCGCCAGTGGCGGTATTGTGTTTACGTTCCTGGCATTGTCCCTGATCATCACCTCGCTGATAGCGCCGAGCTTTTTGAACCGGCTCAATCTGATCAATGTGATGAGAAATTTCTCATTTCTGGCGCTGCCTGCTCTCGCGCAGATGCTGGTTATGACAATCGGCGGCTTCGATCTCTCGGTTGGTGCTGTCGTTGCCGGAGGAACATTGGTTACAGCAACGATCATGCTTGTCGTGGGACCCATGTTTCCGGGAATGGAACTCTATGTAACATTGCTCGCATTATTGGCCGTCCTCGCACTAGGTGGACTGGTGGGGCTTATTAATGGTGCGTTAGTTGCGACCTTTAACATTTCGCCCTTCATGGTGACGCTGGCGGTGACTTCCATCATCATGGGCGTCGCACTTTATTTCACGCAAGGTATTCCCGTTTACGGTGTGTTTGACGGCTTTATCAAAGGCGTCGGTCGAAATCAGATCATGAACATACCAGTGATCATGATCATCGTTCTCGCCGTCGCGGTACTGTGTGTCGTGATGCAGCGTCATACTGCTTTCGGACGTCATGTTTATGCGGTTGGCAGCGATCCCCGTTCAGCACTTCTTTCCGGCATCAAGGTCAAGCGTGTGATCGTATCCACTTATGTGCTTGCCAGTGTTCTGGCGGCTCTGACCGGCTTTCTGATGACGGCTCGGCTTGGGTCCGGGCAGGCTACCATCGGCAGCACGCTGGCCATGGAAACAATCGCCGCTGCTGTAATTGGGGGCGTGTCACTACGTGGCGGGGTAGGGCGAGCGGAACTTGTTGTTCTAGCAGCACTGTTCCTGACGGTGATCGGCAACGCGATGAACCTGCTTCAGATAGACAGTAAATTTCAGACGTTGATGCTTGGCGCGGTATTGATCGGCGCTTTGGGGATCGAACGTTTGCTTCAGGTGAGGAAATGACCATGTCCGACACCACAACTTCCCGGCCTGTCATCAAGAGATCCATGTCGATTTCACATCGCCTCACCAGCCTGGTTTTGCCGCTTGCAATCCTTGCCACTCTCCTGTTGTTCGGCTTGGTGGAACCGCGCGTCTGGTCGCTCGGCAATATCCAGAACATCGTCGTGCAGGCGAGTTTTCTTGCAATCTTTGCGATGGCGCAAACCTTCGTCATTCTGACACGCGGTTTCGACCTTTCGCTTGGCTTCAATATTTCATTGATCAGCGTGGTTTCGGCCATGGTGATGGTCAATGGCGGTGACGGGACGTCCGTATTGCTTGGAATGGGCGCAGCGCTTCTTGTCGGAGCGGCAATCGGCCTGACGAATGGCGTGCTCATCGCCGGGTTCCAGCTCAACGCTTTGGTGGTGACGCTGGGTATGGCCAATATCATCCTTGCTCTGGCTTCGACTGTCAGCGGTGGCTTCCCGATTACCGGCTTGCCTCCAGTCTTCAACGCTGTGCTCTCGCAAGGAAAATTCCTTGGTCTGTCCGCGCCCATATGGGTGCTTGCGTTGGTCTTCATTGTGCTCGGTTTTATCCTGACCGCCACCAAATTCGGTCGTAGTCTCTATATCATCGGTGCGAACCCCAAGGCTGCACGGGCGGCCGGTATTCGGGCAGCGCCTGCTGTCATCTTGGCCTACACCGTTTGTGGGCTGCTGACGGCCATTGGAGCGATTATGCTGACGGCACGTACAGGCTCTGGCGAACCCAATCTTGGTGGAAATCTCACACTGGAATCCATCGCAGCGGCAGTTGTTGGTGGTGTGCGCCTTACCGGTGGTGAGGGCGGCGTGACCGCAGCCCTGATTGGAGCACTTTTCATCACGGTTCTTTCCAACGGTATGAACCTCATTCAGGTTGATGGCTATCTCCAGCAGATATTCCTTGGCCTCATCATCATCGTTTCTCTGGTCGTCGTACAGCTGCAGACACAGCGTTAGTCCAGGGTTTTCGTATTCGCATTACGGGCGGCTTCGCCGTTCATTTATCGACCCCAAAAGAGATATCTTGAGGATCAAATGACATATCAGGTTTGCATCGATATTGGTGGTACCTTCACGGACTGCCTTGTTTCGAATGAAAAAGGTGAAATCTCGATCTTTAAATCGCCGACGACACCGGGCGAATTCGAGAAGGGATTTATCAACGTCCTCCATGTTGCTGCCGAAGGTTATGATCTAACCCCTGATGCCTTCTTCCAGCAGGTCGACCTTATTGTGCATGGTTCCACCGTTTCGACCAACGCATTGGTTGAGCGTAAAACCGTCAAGGTTGGATTGATCGTTACCGAAGGCCACCAGGATGTGCTTGTTCTGCGTGAAGGCCCACGCAAGGGCGCGTTTCAGTGGCGGCTGGATTATCCCGAAGCCTATGTGCCGCGTCACCTGACACGCACCGTCAGTGAACGCATTGATGCGCGTGGACGCGTAGTCACGGCGCTCAATCGCGATGACGTTGTGAAAGCAGCGGAAGACTTCAAGAAGCTCGGAGTCGAAGCGATTGCCGTAGGCCTGCTGTGGTCCGTGGTTAATCCGGAACATGAGTTGGAAATACGCCAGATATTGGAAGAGAAGCTGCCGGGCGTCGCCATCACGCTCAGCCATGAAATCAATCCGATGCCGCGCGAATACAAGCGCATCATCGCCGCTGCAATCGATGCTTCGATCAACCCCATCGTCAAGCGCTATATCGAAAAGCTGCGCCTTGCACTGGACGAGACCAACTTCGGCGGTGAGTTGCTGCTGGCCAATTGTGTTGGCGGCATGATGCCGGTTGCAGAAATGATCCGGAAGCCGATTTACTCGGTCATGTCGGGTCCAACCCTTGCTCCAATGGCCGCGCTTGCCCTTTCCGACGAGCCAGACATTATTGTTGGTGACATGGGTGGAACGACATTCGATGTTTCCGCTTTGCGCAACCATCAGATCATTGTGACGCCTGACAGCATGATCCATCATGACAGTCTTGGCATTCCCAAGGTAGACGTGCGCTCGGTGGGTGCCGGTGGGGGGTCAATCGCGTCGGTAGATGCCGGCGGTCTCTTGCATGTTGGGCCGCATAGCGCAGGCGCGCGTCCGGGGCCTGCCTGCTACAACAAGGGTGGTGAGTTGCCGACAGTCACTGACGCCAATGTCGTTCTGGGGATTGTTGATCCAGACTATTTTCTGGGCGGCAAAATGGAGTTGCGGAAGGATTTGGCCGAACAGGCATTGTCGAAGGTTGCAGGCGAGCTTGGGGTTTCCAATGAGGAAGCTGCCTATGCCATCTACACGACCTCAAACCACAACATGGTGGCCGCAATTGAAGAAATCACCGTGCGCGAGGGAATTAACCCGCGTGACAGCTTCTTCGTTTGCGGTGGCGGCGCAACCGCTATCCATATCGCGGAGATGGCCGATATTCTCGGTCTGAAACGTTATATGATCCCCCGCTTCATGGCCGGTCTTTCGGCTTTTGGCGGTCTGATCTCGGATATCCGTCGCGAGGATACCGGCGTGCTTTTGACTTCAAGCGAACGCTTTGATCCGGAAGGTGTCAACGCAATCCTGTCGAGGCTGATGGAGTCCGGCGACGGGTTCCTTGATGAGGCTGGTGTTACGCGCGAGAACCGGCGCTTCGAATTCAGTTTCATGGGGCGGTACGAGTATCAATCCTTCGAGATTGAAGTTCCGTTCACGCCTGAAAATGGCCAAGTCACGCAAGCCCAATTGGCAGAATTCGTTGAAGCATTCCATAAGATGCATGAACGCATTTATTCCATTCGCGCGGATGGTGATGTGGTCGAGTTCACAGCCTGGAAATTGCGTGCGATTGGCAAACGTACCGGACAGGACGTTTGGCTCAGCCATACATTGCATAGTCAGGACGGTGCGGTCCAGCCCAAGGGTTTCCGCAATGTGTACAGCCACGAAATCAAGGCGAGAGAGGAATTGCCGGTCTACGAACTGGCGGGACTTGGCGCTGGCGCGCAACTTGCAGGGCCGTGCATCGTCGATGCCGAAACCTTTACCGCCTACCTGAAGAAGGGGCACGACGCCACCGTGGATACATATGGCAACCTTGTTGTCCAGGTAGCCTGATCAGAAAGGTTCAGTGATGAATATGAGCACAAAAATATCTGATACGGGTGCGGCCCGTCGCGTAGATCCGTTTCTTATGTCCGTTCTCAAGAGCCGTTTCGAGGCTGTGGTGCGCGAGATGACGCTTGTCGTCATGCGTGCCAGCCGGTCGGCTGTTATCAAGAATGCGCGCGACTTTTCCTGCGCTATCCTGACCTATGATCACCGTCTGGTATCGGTTGAAGACGCTTTGCCTATCCACGTCATGTCGATGGATCTGGCGACTCGCCCGATCACTAAACTCTTCGACGATATCAAGCCGGGTGACATCTTCTTCAACAATTGTCCTTTTACGGGCGGTACGCACCATGCCGACTTGATCGTGGCGATGCCGGTCTTCTATCAGGGCAAACCGCTATTCTGGATGATGGCACTGTCGCACCATGCTGATACCGGTGCGCCGACGCCATCAACCTATCTCCCATTCGCCAAGAACATCTTTGAAGAAGGGATGCACTGGCCCTGCGTGCGCATTGCAGAAAACTACAAGGAAAAGGCTGATATTCTGCGCATTGGCTCTATGCGCAATCGCGTGCCGGAGATGTGGCTTGGCGATGTGCGTGCACAGATTGGAGCCTGCCGCACTGGTGAGCGTCGAATTCACGAATTGCTGGAACGCTATTCACCGGAAACGGTGATGGACTTCGTGGAAGACTGGTTCGATTATGGTGCGCGATGCGCAAAGGCCGCCATTGCGAAGCTTCCTGCTGGTCAGTACAGCTACGAAATTCGTCACGACCCGGTGCCCGGCGTTGCCGACGAAGGCATTCCCGTCAAATTGACCATCAATGTCGATCCTGAAAAAGGCGAGATTGTCGTTGATGCGCGAGACAATATCGATTGCGTTCCGGGCGGCCTTAATCTGTCAGAGAACACAGCGACCGGATCATGCCGCATTGGTGTGTTCAACAATCTCGATGAAAGTGTCCCGCATAATGAGGGCGCGAAATCCCAGATCAAGGTATTGTTGCGAGATGGCTCCGCAATCGGCAAGCCCAAATATCCGGTTGGAACTTCCGTTGCCACTACCAACGTCAATGACCGGTTGATGATTGCTGGCAATGCGGTGTTCTCCCAGATGGGCGCGCCATATGGCCAAGCTGAAAGCGGCTCGCATCTGCCGGCAGGTGTTGGGGTCATTTCAGGCCAAGACCCGTACAAGGACGGCAAAGGTTATGTGAACCAGGTCTTTGTCGGATATGCCGGTGGAGGCGCTTTGCACGGCCATGATGGCTGGCTAACTTATTGCGGCCCGGCAAATGCTGGTTTGATCCAGCTGGACTCTGTCGAAGTTGATGAATCGATGTATCCCATCATCATCGAGCGGCGTGGTGTTGTCCAGGACTCGCAGGGTTATGGTGAGTTTGAAGGGGCGCCGACAGTCGGCGGCGTTTTCTACCCGCTCGACCATGATATGACGATTGTCTACGCCGCTGATGGAACAACCTTCCCGCCACGCGGCGTCTTGGGCGGCGGTACGGGCAAGGCTTCCGAAACGGTCAAGATTGTGGGCGAAGGCAAGGAAGAAACTCTGCCCGCCTTTGCGGAAGTCGTCATTGAAGACGGAGCGAAGATTGCTTTTACAGCTTCGGGCGGCGGCGGTTACGGCGACCCGCTGAATCGCGATCCAAAGCGCGTGCTTGCAACCGCAAACCGTGGCTGGTTGTCCCCGGAGGCTGCCGAAAAGGTCTATCGCGTTGCTTTGGTTTCCAATGATGAGGAACCGGGCACCTTCAAGATCGATCTCGAAAGAACGGCGAGCCTCCGCGCTTAGAGCATCAGCAGACCATAGCGAAGATAGGCCCCCCGCATTGCTGACTGTGATGCGGGGGCTATTGTTTGAGCTAGAGCATTTCCAGCAAAAGTGCTTAGCGTCTACACAGGGAAATCAGTCCACTGGACTGATTTCTGATCCTGCTTCGATGCGTGGGATAATGCTTAAAAACAAATAGATAGAGCGGTTCCGCGATTCCGTTTTAACCGGAACTGCTCTAATGACGGCGCAAAAAAGAAACGGCACTCCAACGGAGTGCCGTTTTATAATGTCTGTTTGGTCAGTACAGATTACACCGCGTGTCGTTCCGTGACGAATTTGGTCGTGAGATAAGGTTCGATAGCTTCGCTACCGCCTTCGGAACCATAGCCACTGTCCTTGACGCCACCGAACGGCACTTCCGGCAGAGCCAGACCAAGGTGGTTGATGGTCAGCATGCCAACCTCGACGCGGCGTTCGAGTTCGGCAATCCGTGCTGCCGATTGCGTGAACGCATAAGAAGCAAGGCCGAATGGCAGGCGATTGGCTTCGCTAAAGGCTTCTTCCGCATCGGAGAACGGAATGATCAGTGCCACTGGGCCAAACGGCTCATCATTCATGATGTTCATATCGCGCGTGATATTCGTCAGAACCGTCGGTTCATAGAAATTGCCGGAATTGCCGATGCGTTTGCCACCGGCAGCAACATTGGCGCCCTTGTCTCGGGCATCGGCCACGAGCGCTTCAATTGCTTCCACGCGACGTTGCGAAACGAGCGGCCCCATGGTGCTGTCGGCTTCGAGACCGGAGCCAACCTTGACGCGACCGACTTCCTCAAGAAACACGTCGACAAACTGATCGACAGCCTTGTCCTCAATCAGGAAGCGGGTCGGAGAGACGCAGACCTGACCGGCATTGCGGAATTTCGAGCGACCCATCGTGGTTGCTGCTGCCGCGATGTCGGCGTCACCAAAGACCAGAACCGGTGCATGGCCGCCTAGTTCCATCGTGGCGGGTTTCATATGCGCACCTGCCAGCGAGGCAAGGTGCTTGCCGACCGGCACCGATCCGGTAAACGAGACTTTGCGGATGGCCGGATGCGCGATCAAATAGCTCGATATGTCGGCCGGTACGCCATAGACGAAGTTGACGACGCCCGCCGGAAGACCAGCCTCATGCAGCACTTCGGCCAGAACAGTGGGCGAAGCGGGAGTGTCTTCCGAAGGCTTGACGACAAGCGAGCAACCGGCGGCAAGTGCCGCACCCAGTTTGCGGGCCGTCTGTGAAACCGGGAAGTTCCACGGTGTGAAGGCAGCCACTGGGCCGATCGGCGTCTTGAACACTGTCTGGCGAACGAAACGGTCGCGCGCAGGGATGATGCGACCGTAAGCGCGCCGGGCTTCCTCGGCGAACCAGTCGAAAATATCGGCGGAGACGTTGATTTCCGCGAGTGCTTCGGCAAGTGGCTTGCCCTGTTCGAGCGTCAGTAGACGCGCAGCGTCCTCGGCGCGCTCGCGCAGCAGTGTGGCGGCCTTGCGCAGAATATTTGAGCGCTCGAAGACGCTCATATCGCGCCAGATGTGGAAGCCGCGTTCGGCGGCAAGCGCTGCCGCTTCAAGCTGGGCTTTCGAGGCGACGCCAACCGTTCCGATGGTTTCATTATTGACCGGATTGAGCACGGCGATGGGCGTGCCGCCTTCGCCTTCTACCCATTTGCCATCGATGAACAGTTTGGTGTCGCGGTAGTGAGGATTGGTCATGACGTACTCAATTGCCTGTTTGCAAGCGTTGAAAGATCAGATTTCCGATAGGTATGGCAGACGTGGCTGCTGGGGACGGCGCATTGCACACATGCAGCACACGTTTTGTCTGGTGGAACTTGAAGTCGTGAATAAGCTTGCCGTCTCTCGAAACGGCTTGTGCCCTTATGCCCGCCCGGTAGGGCCGAAGGTCGCTTTCCTGCAGGGATGGGCAATATTTCCGGCACTTTTCCAGATAGCTCTTCTTGAACAGGCTATCCTTCATCTCTTCCAGGCCGGACGAGAGATGGGCGGTGATTACCTTCCAGAAACCCGGAAAGGCCGCATAGGTCGCAATATCGCGCAAGTTGGCCGAGAATTTTGGATAGCCCTCGCGCGAAAGGCCCAGAACGGCATTGGGTCCAACAGTCAGGCTGCCGTCGATCATTGGGGTCAGGTGAATGCCGAGAAAAGGCATTGAAGGGTCTGGCACCGGATAAATCATGCGTTCGACGAGTTTGTTCAGTTCAGGTCGCAAGGCGTAATATTCGCCACGAAATGGCACTATCTGGAAGTCCACATCAACACCGGAGCGCCGGGCAAGGCGGTCAGCCTGCAGACCGGCGCAGGCGATGACCTGCCTGCTTTCCCAGACTTTGCCGACCGCATGAACCCGCACGCTATCACTGCGTTCTTCAATGCGGTCGACACTGACATTGAACTCGATATCGCCACCAGCAGCGCGAATGAGATCGGCCATGGCGCGGCAGATCGCACGATAATCAACAATACCGCTCTGTTCGACCAGTAATGCGCCAAGTCCCGTCACGGCGGGTTCGAATTCGTGTAGTTCACCGCCGCTGAGGCGGCGGCAGGTAATGCCGTTCGCCGCCGCATTTGTTTCAAGCGCGGCGAGGCGTTGCACTTCGACATCGTTGGTCGCAACGACAAGCTTGCCGGGAACACGATAAGGAATGTTGTTCTCGTCGCAGAATTGCTTCGTCATGCGCTCGCCGGCGCGGCAAAGCTCTGCCTTGAAGCTTCCGGGCTGGTAATAAATGCCAGCATGAATCACACCGCTATTATGGCCGGTCTGATGCATCGCGACAGCTTCTTCCTTCTCCAGCACAAGAATGCGGGCTGAAGGCTCCTGCCGGACAATGGTGAGGGCCGTGGCAAGGCCGACTATGCCGCCGCCAACCAGACAATAATCATACATGAGAAGAACCGATGTTTGTTGTATGATGCATCATGAATTAATTGCACGAAGCGTCATTGGCGTCAATTGGTTTACTGAGAGGACGCTCGTTATGTCTCGGCTACCAACGAGATGGCTCTGTGAAGCCGGTTCGTGGCAGGGATATCTAGAAAGCAATGTCAGTAAAGGCCGTGCGGTTGCGTTCCAGTTCCATGCGGGTGCGGCGAATGTGGCTGTAAAGGGCTCTTTCTGAGTCCTCGACATCTCTCCGTTTGATGGCTTCCATCAGAAGCCCGTGCTCGCATTGTATGATCCAGAACCGTTCACGGCCCAGCAGCATTGTGTAAGCGCGCCGATAGTGCTGCGTCGTATTCCAGATGCGCTCGATCATTGGAATGAGCGTAGGCATGGCCGTCGCACGATAGCTCGCGAGGTGAAACTGACGATCAAGCCGCAGGAATTCTTCCACATCCGTCGTGGCGTCTATGGCGCGACAGATCTCTTCAAGGCCGAGAATATCCTCATCGGTCAAGTGCGGGAGGCTTTCGCCAAGCGCAAGCGGTTCGATCCGCTCGCGGATTTTCCACATCTCCACACACTCATTGATGTCAACACGCGCAATCCAGACACCACTATTGGGAACGATGACGACGAGGCCTTCGCTTTCGAGCTGCTTGAGAGCTTCCCGAACGGGGACGCGGCTGGTGCCGAATTGTGCGGCAAGTTCCTCTTGCCGCATGCGCAGTCCGGGCGCGAACTCGCCGCTCAGAATCTTCTGGCGAATTTCACCCGTTACTCGAAGACCCAACGTGGTTTCATTCATAAAATGGCCCCTTCTATGCTCTGACAGTGCATCAGAGACGCCAGATATAGCAGACAATGTTCGGCGCTCGTCTACTACTTTTACCGTCGGACGAAGAGGCGATCACGACGTCGTGCCAAGCGGACTCCAAAGGCGACGCGTCAGGCCTTTTTCATAGGCCTTGCCATTCGGGAAGGATACGAGCTCGAGCTGCATTCCCCAGGGTGTCAGGAAATAAACCCAGGTTTGCCCTGCACTCGGACCATCTTTCCGCACGACAGGCTCACCGAGAATGCGGACATCATGCATGCGCAAATACTGCACAGCCGAATCAATATCGTCGACATAGAAGGCAAGGTGGTGTCCCCCGACGTCGCTATTGCGTGGCTGGACCGAGTTTTGGTCCGGTGATGAATACTCAAATATCTCGAAGTTGGAGCCATTGCCGCAGCGCAAGAACTGTAGCTTCTTCATGACGGCGCGCGGATGCACGTTGAGAGCTGTCTGCATCCATTCTCCGTCAGACGAGAAAGGGCCAAGCTCATAAAATGGCTCGCAGCCAATGACGTTTACGAAGAAATCCACGGCCTCTGCCAGATTGGGGACGGTGAAACCGATATGCTCGGTGCCTCGCAGGCCGGGTAAGCCAATGTCATGCGCAGACGCTTTGTCCTGATGGCTGTAGTTACTCTTCGACATCCGCTCACCCTCACATCAATGTATCCAATCAAACCATAGTTCATTGTGAAAATGCCTTTGTCGAGGCAAAATTTGCGGAAAATCCTTTATTTCAAGATTCAATGGATACAATTGATTGACACCGCGCAAAGAAAGTGAAAGCCTAGCACTAACAAAACGAGAATAAATGTGGGAACCGCTCTGGCTTGTTCAGAGCATCAAAACCGCCGGTATCGCGCGTAATGTCCGACCACTGTCTGCCGCTTGCGAGTCTCTCGCAGGTGATGGCCGAGCTTTGTCTGTAGAGGAAGAAATGCCGCAAACGAAGACCGTATCGAGTTCCACCCGCTGGCTAGAGTTTGGCACGACCAAGAAGGATTGGGATGCGGAAGGCGCTGCCGGGTTGGAAACGATGCTCTCATCGCTTCATCTCATCCGCGCATTCGAAGAAGCCGTCCTCGAACTTGCAAATGAGGGGCTGGTTCACGGCCCGGCACATTCATCTATTGGTCAGGAGGGCGGCGCGGTTGGCTCGATCTTGCCGCTCCGGGCAGATGATCAGATTAACGGCTCTCACCGTGGACATCATCAATTTCTCGCGAAGGCTTTGAACTTTGTCGCGCCCGATGGTCTGCCGTTCGGTATGGCATTTGACGGTTCAATCCGTTCTCTTCTTCGCCGCTCTCTAGCCGAAATCATGGGGCTTGCCGAAGGGTTCTGTGGCGGTCGCGGTGGGTCTATGCACCTGCGATGGCAGGCCGCAGGCGCGCTGGGCACCAATGCCATTGTCGGCGGTGGCGTGCCGCTGGCGGCAGGTGCTGCTTTCGCACACAAGCAGTCGGGTTCGGATGCCGTTGCGGTAAGTTACTTTGGCGACGGCGCGGTGAATATCGGCTCGGTATTGGAGACGATGAACCTCGCTGCGGCCTGGCGTCTGCCTCTATGCTTCTTCATTGAGAACAACCGCTATGCGGTCGCAACCAGTCTGGAAGAATCAACGGCAGAAACACGTTTGGCTGCGCGCGGACAGGCCTTCGCCATTCCATCCTGGCACGTTGACGGGATGGATCCGCTTGCGGTCAATCTCGCAATGAAAGAGGCGCTTGCACATATGCGCGCCGGAAACGGTCCAGCCATCATTGAGGCCGAGGTTTACCGCTACTTCCACCAGAACGGTTCGTTCCCGGGCTCTGCCTTTGGCTATCGCACGAAAGAGGAAGAGGAAAGCTGGCGGGCTAAGGATCCGCTGGATCGGGTAGCACGAGAAATGCTGGCACGTGGCCTCGTCGATCAGACTGGTATCGATGCGCTGAGAGCACGTTGCAAACAGATCATGCAAGACGTGGCGGAAGAGTTGACGGATCGCGCGGACAATCGCCGCGTTATCAAGGCGGGGCTGTGGCCGAAGCCGGACTTCTGCGATGTCGGTATTCGTAGTGATGGATCCGAATTGTCGGACCTGCAATATGTCGAGAAATCGAACTTCACGGGCGGGATCGAACAACGCAAATTTGTCGACGTCATTGCTGATGTGCTGGACCGGCGCATGGAGAAGGACGACGGCATCGTCATCCTTGGCGAGGATATTCATCGCTTGAAAGGTGGAACCAACGGCGCCACGCGTGGTCTCAAGGCGAAGTATCCTGATCGCATTCTTGGAACGCCGATCAGTGAGAATGCGTTCATGGGCTTGGGCGGTGGACTTGCGATGGATGGGCGGTATCGTCCGATTGTCGAGTTCATGTATCCGGACTTCATGTGGGTCGCGGCCGATCAGGTGTTCAATCAGGTCGGCAAGGCGCGTCACATGTTTGGTGGTGACATGGCCGTCCCTCTTGTCCTGCGCACGAAGATCGCGATTGGCACAGGTTATGGTTCCCAGCATTCCATGGACCCTGCCGGCATTTTCGCTACCTCACCAGGCTGGAGAATTATCGCGCCATCCACGCCATTCGACTATGTCGGGCTGATGAACACAGCGCTGGCGTCGAATGATCCAGTTCTGGTGATAGAGCATGTTGATCTTTATCAGACGATGGGGCCAGCTCCAGTCGGAGATCTTGATTACTTCATTCCATTTGGCAAAGCGTCGGTGCGCCGAAGTGGGTCCGCGGCTACGATACTGACCTACTCCGCTATGGTGCAGGCAACGCTTGATGCGGTGGTGGAGGCAGGTCTGGATGCCGAGGTTATCGATCTGCGATGCCTCGATCGTGCCAGCATCGATTGGGAAACCATCACTGAAAGCGTAAAGAAAACCAACATGGTCATGATCGTCGAGCAGGGGCCGCGCGGTTCCTCTTATGGCGCATGGCTTTCCGATGAAATCCAGCGTCGGTTGTTCGACTGGCTTGATCACCCCGTCGAGCGGGTCAGCGGACGCGAAGCTTCTCCGTCGATCTCCAAAGTTCTCGAACGCGCTGCCTATGCAGGGCGAGAAGAGATTGCGGCTGCATTGGCAACCCTGCCGGAGCGACACCATGCCTGAGTTTTTGGTCATGCCATCCGTTGTGGCCAATGCGCGCGACGGCACCATTGCCCGGTGGTTGAAGGTCGAGGGCGATGCTGTTGTCTCAGGCGAGGCCTTTGCCGAGATCGAGACGGACAAGGCTGTCATCGAAATTCCAAGCCCCAAGTCAGGACGTGTTGCGCGCATATTGCATGGAGATGGAGCGACAGTAGCAGTTGAGACACCGATCGGCATTCTCGCGGATGAAGGGGAGACTGAAGCCGATGTGGCACAGCTGCTTTCAGCCTCCATTCCTACGGTACTTGTTCAACGGGAAGCAGTAGGCTCTGATGCAATAGCAGTATCGACGGCTGAAATGCCGGGCAGGGATTTGAACCGGCGCATATTCGCCAGCCCGCTTGCACGCAGGCTTGCAGGCGAAAAGGGCATCTCACTCTCTGACATCAATGGGACAGGACCGCGCGGGCGTATTCTTCGCGGCGATGTTGAGGCTTTCGGTACAACGATACGCTCGGCCTCTTCTACTCCCAATCCCGTTGCCCAGCAGACGGCGGTGGTTAATGACGATGTATCTGTTCTCCGATCACACGATGTGGAGATCCCGTATGTTGCCATCCCGCATTCCGCCATGCGGCGGACGATTGCAAAGCGTTTGAGCGCGTCCAAACAAACGATCCCACATTTTTATCTGAATGCCGAAATCGTTGTCGATGCGCTGCTTGAACTTCGAAAGCAGATCAATGCTGCGCGTCCGGCAGAAGCGCGACTTTCGGTTACGGATTTTCTGGTCAAGGCAGCTGCTGCTGCATTCGTCCGCGTTCCTGCCTGCAATGTTATCTGGACGGAGGACGCTCTCCTCAGCCTGCAACGAACGGATATTTGCGTTGCGGTGGCGACGGATGGCGGATTGATCACGCCGGTGGTCAAGGATGCAGGCAAGAAATCGCTGTCCGTAATTTCGGATGAGATTTCCGATCTGGCACTCAGAGCCCGCAATGGCGGTCTGAAGCCGGATGAGTATCGTGGCGGTTCGTTCACCATCAGCAATCTCGGCATGTACGGCGTGAGTGACTTCACCGCCATTATCAATCCACCGCAAGCCGCAATTCTCGCGGTCGGCGCGATTGAAGAACGGATTGTGTCTCGGGAGCGCATAGCCGTTGACGCCCGCGTCATGCGCGTGACGCTTTCGCTCGATCATCGGGCAATAGACGGCGTTTTGGGCGCGCAATGGTTGTCCAGTTTCAAGGAGCTGCTTCAGAACCCGATGCAAATTCTCGTCTGAAGCGAAATACCTCGCCACAAGAAAAAACAGAGGGCGAGCAATGATCATAAAAGAGAGAGGAACAGGAACATGCATAAATATGGGAAGATGCTTCTGGCAACCGGTATCGTGACTGCGGCATGCCTTTCTGGCGCCTATGCTCGCGATCTGACTGTTGTTGGCTTCGGCGGCGCAATTCAAGACGCGTTTCGTGAAGCCTATTTCACGCCTTATGCCAAGGAAAAGGGCATCAAGGTGCTCGAAGACACGACCAATGGCGGTCTAGCCAAGCAGAAGGCAATGGTTGACGCGGGAAATGTCACCTGGGACGTTATGCAGATGGAGGACGATGAAGTCACCATGGCGTGCGAGCAGGGGCTTCTCGAAAATATCGACTGGTCGAAAAAACCACATGCCGATGAGATTGATCCCAGCCAGTTCAAGGAATGCGCTGTTGGCGCTCTGAGCTGGGCCAACATTTTGACCTATGACAAGGCCAAGCTGACGGATGGACCGAAAAACTGGGCCGATTTCTGGAACGTGGAAAAGTGGCCGGGCAAGCGCGGTTTGCGTAAGACTGCGAAACTGACCATGGAAGTAGCCTTGATGGCAGACGGCGTGCCGCCATCGGAAGTCTATAGCGTGATTGCAACGAAGGAAGGTCAGGACAGAGCCTTCGCCAAGCTCGATCAACTGAAGCCACATATCCAGTGGTGGGAGAGTGGAGCCCAGCCGCAGGAATGGCTCTCTTCAGGCGATGTCGTCATGACAACAGCCTATAACGGCCGCGTCGACAATGCCCAGAAGGAAGGGAAAGATTTTGCTATCGTCTGGGACGGTCAGATCAACTCAACCGAATTCTGGGCTATCATGAAGGGAACTCCAAACCTGGATGAATCAACGTCCCTCGTCGAATTCATGATGTCAAAAGAGCCGCAGACAACCTTTGCCAACAATATCGCTTACGGTGTCAGCAACGTCAAAGCCATGGAAGCCCTTCCTGCGGACCGGTTGGCAAAACTCCCATCTGCTCCGGACAATCTTAAAAACGCGGTGCGTTTCAACTCGGAATTCTGGATTGATCACGGTGAGGAACTGGCGGAACGCTTTGCCAGCTGGGTTGCCCAGTAAACCGACTGGATAGTGTTAAAGGCCATGCCGGCCGATTTCCGGTCGGCATGGTTTAAGGAGGCATGGTTCCGATGACCTTGATCGATGAAGACGCAGCTACGACCAAGGCAACGCGCCGGGAATGGGGGCGAGCTGGCAGACGTCGGCGTGTTGTGTCCTTAATGCTTGTGGCACCGCTTCTATTCTATGTGCTGGTGACATTCATGCTGCCGATCGGCATGATGCTCTACAAGGCAATTGATAATGCCGAACTGACGCAGGCTCTACCAGAAACGGTGGCTGAATTGTCCCGCTGGACGACGAAGGATTCAGCGGAGTTGCCGCCGGATGTTGTTTTCACGACTTTCGTACAGGAAATTGCCAGCGCTCCGCGCAATCTCGTTGCTGAGGCTGCCCGGCGCTTGAACTATGAGGAGAGTGGCTATCGCACGCTTCTCACCAGCACCGTTCGCAAGTTGCGTACACTACCAGACGATATCACTGCGGATGGTGCGGCACGCCGTTTTCTGGCCGGAATCGACAAGAGGTGGGAAGAGCCAGCCTACTGGCACGCGATGAAACGTGCGTCGCCTGCTGTCACGCCTTACTACATGCTTGCCGCAGTCGATCTTGCCATTGATGACGGTGGTAAGGTGGTACAGGCACCTGAAGAGCAACGAACTTATGTCGATATCCTCTTTCGTACGCTCAAGACCGCTGCTATCGTCACGCTTGTTTGCGCTCTGCTTGGCTACCCGCTTGCCAATCTGATGGTGAGCGCGCCGCGATTTCTGTCGATCGCGCTTATCATCGCTGTGATGCTGCCGTTCTGGACATCGCTATTGGCGCGTACCTCTGCCTGGATAGTTCTTCTTCAACGCGAGGGGCTTGTTAATTCGCTGTTTGGCTGGCTTGGTCTGATCCGGCAGCCGCTGGAGCTGATCTTCAACACCACCGGGCTTTATATCGTCATGATCCACATGATGCTGCCCTTCATGGTCCTGCCTCTCTACTCCACGATGAAGGGTATTCCCCCACATTTCATGCGGGCGTCAGCCTCTCTTGGCGCTCATCCGGTTCGCGGCTTCCTCAATGTCTACTTGCCGATGACGCTGCCGGGTGTCGGAGCGGGTGTGTTGCTGACCTTCATCGTGACGGCTGGCTATTATATTACGCCATCACTGGTCGCCAGCGCGCGCGACCAGATGCTCGGCTATTTCATAGCCTTCTTCGCCAATACCACCATCAATTGGGGCATGGCCTCTGCGCTTGGGATCGTGCTGCTGCTTTGCACCGTTGCAGTCTATGCGCTCGCCGCACGCACAGTGGGTGTGCGTCAGCTTGCGGGGCTAAAGTGAGGTCGCCAATGCCATATCATCGTCAAGCAATGATCATACGGACGCTCTACTACGGCTTTGGTGTGGCTATGATACTCTTTCTGGTCGTTCCACTCATTGCTATCGTCCCCCTGTCCTTCAGTTCGGGCAGCTTTCTTTCCTATCCGCTACCGGGCTTTTCCTTGCAGTGGTATGAGCGTGTGTTTGCGAATGGTCCATGGCTTTCATCACTCAAGAACAGTCTGATCATCGGTTCTGTGTCGACGGTTGCCGCAACCATTCTCGGCACACTTGCAGCTTATGCGTTTGCCCGTCGCGACTTGCCTATGCCAACCGCGATCCTCGGTTTCCTCATCGCGCCGATGATTGTTCCGCCTGTCATCAGCGGGCTGGGAATGTACTTTCTGATGGCGAAGTTTGGTCTGACCGCCAGCATGCCTGGCGTTATCATCGCCCATACAGTCCTGTCCGCGCCTTTCGTGCTGATCACCGTTACGGCCACGCTCCAAGGCTTCGACATGGGGCTGCTCCGCGCTGCGGCAAGTCTTGGCGCGTCTCCTTTCAAAGGGTTCATGACTGTACTTGTTCCGGTCATTGCGCCGGGTATCATCTCTGGAGCGCTCTTCGCTTTCATGACTTCGTTCGATGAAGTCGTCGTAACCCTTTTCCTTGCCGGTCCCGGTCAACGGACACTTCCCTTGAAAATGTTCGAGGGGCTTCGCGATAATATCGAACCGTCCATCCTTGCCATGGCAACGTTCCTCATGGTCGTCGCTACCCTCAGCCTCATCACCGCGCTGTTCCTCGTGAACCGCAATGCACGAAATCTCGGAAAGGCATAACATGACCAAAGAATCCGATGTCCACATTCCTAACCCGCAGGCAGGCGTTGCATTCATCGACGGGCGCTATATGCCAGTCGCCGAGGCCAGCATTCCAATTCTTGATCGGGGCTTCGTGCGTTCCGACGCGACCTATGATGTTGCTCATGTGTGGAAGGGACGCTTCTTTCGTCTTGACGACCATATCGAACGGTTTTTTGCGTCCATGCGTGGGCTTCGCATGTCGCTGCCTTATACGCATGAGCAAATCGCCGAAATCCTCATCGAATGCGTCAGCTTGAGCGGTTTGCGCGACTCCTATGTGCAGATGACATGCACACGTGGAATGCCACCGGCTGGCAGCCGTGATCCGCGTCTTTGCACCCAGCGCTTTTATGCTTTCGCAACGCCTTTTGTCTGGATTGCGAATGACGATCAGCGCCGGCAGGGCGTTCCCATGGTTGTCAGCTCGGTTCATCGTATTGCACCACAGGCGGTGGACCCACGCATCAAGAACTTCCATTGGCTCGACCTCACCATGGGCATCTTCGAGGCGTACGACAGAGATGCTTTCGTGGCCGTTCTGCGCGATGGGGATGGCAATGTTACCGAAGGTGCAGGCTTTAACGTATTTGCTGTCAAAGATAATGTTCTCTGCACACCAGAGAGTGGCGTTTTCGAAGGTATGACCCGACGCACGGTTCTGGAACTCTGCGAGCAATTGCAACTGCGTTGCGAGGTCCGTCCAGTTGCCATCGGAGAGCTTCTCGGTGCCGACGAAATCTTTATGACCAGTACGGCTGGTGGCATCATGCCTGTGACTACAATCGACGGCAAGACAGTCGGCGATGGCACGCCCGGCCCGTTAACACGTCGATTGCACGACGTATACTGGCAGAAACAGGAAGACGGTTGGCTCGCGACCGAAGTGCCGTACAGGGATTGATCCCGGCAGAAAGTGTTTCCCGGCTACACGGGAAATCGGGAAATGCGCGCTAGCTGCACGAAAGGTCATTCATGGAAACCGGACACATCGTTGAATTCGTCGGCGTGCAGAAAACCTATGATGGACGCACCGTAGTCATCGAAAACCTGAACCTGTCGGTAAGGCAGGGCGAGTTTCTAACCCTTCTCGGCGGTTCAGGTTCTGGTAAAACCACAACGCTGATGATGCTTGCCGGTTTCGAAACGCCTACCCGTGGTCATATTCTCGTCAAGGGAAAGCCGATTGAACACTTGCCGCCCCACCGCCGGGGCATTGGCGTTGTTTTTCAGAATTATGCTTTGTTTCCCAACATGACCGTAGCGCAGAATCTGGCTTATCCATTGCGCATGCGAAAGATGAGCAAACGGGAAATACAGGTCAAGGTGGACAAGGCCGTCGAGATGGTTCGCCTGGAGGGAATGCAAAACCGTCGGCCGAGTGAGCTTTCCGGCGGACAGCAGCAGCGTGTTGCGCTTGCTCGCGCGCTCGTCTTTGAGCCGAGCCTGGTTCTGATGGATGAACCGCTGGGCGCACTCGACAAGACTCTGCGCGAACATATGCAATATGAGATCAAGCAAATCCATCGGGATTTGGGTGTCACGATGGTCTATGTCACCCACGATCAGACTGAAGCACTGGCCATGTCCGACCGCATTGCCATTTTCGAGCGCGGTTCGGTCACTCAGATCGCTAGCCCGCAGGAGCTATATGAGCAGCCTGCGAATGTTTTCGTGGCGGGCTTTATTGGTGAGAACAATATCATCTCCGGACATTCGGAAGGTGTCGATGAACGAGGCTATGGAACCATTCTCCTCGACTGTGGCCAAACAGTGCGGGCGGACCTGTCCTCCACTTTTGCCGATGCTGGCAAGCCTGTGAAAATAGCTGTCAGGCCCGAGCATCTTGTGATCGGCACAGCGGCGCAGAGCCGCTCCAATCAGTGCAAGGGAACAATCTTGGACACGACTTACCTTGGCGACCATTTGCGCGCGCTGGTTGACATTGGCGGCGGGCAGACAATGGTGCTTCGCAAGCCACTTCTGGATTTCACCACCAGACCGGTGGCGGGTGACGCAATTCTTATCGGTTGGAACGATAGCGACGCACGCGCTTTCGCATAGGCGTCTGCTTAACTTCCATCATTCAAATCAGGAGTTTAAAATGGTTTCGACGACTGGCACGGTCGGAGTGCCCAAACCGAACAGTTTCGAACCGTCAGATGAAACCGTTGCAATGCTCAAGGAGCGTGCACAGTTTATTCGTCTCGAAACTGTTCGTCTCATCGAGATCGCGAAAACGGGCCATTATACGTCGGTATTCTCCGCGGCGGAGATATTCGCCGCACTCTATTACGATGTGATGCGTATTCGACGTGGCGAACCGAACTGGACGTCGCGTGACCGGTTCACAATTGGCAAGGGTCACGCAGCAGTTGGACTGTTTCCGATCTATGCGGATCTCGACTTTTTCCCCACGGACTGGCTCGACAACTATACCCGTCTTGGTAGTCCGCTCGGTGATCATCCCGATATGCGCAAGGTTCCAGGCGTGGATTTTTCGTCCGGCTCAATCGGTCATGCGCTTTCCAATGGGCTTGGTATGGTCTTGGCGCAACGCTGGACTGGGGAAGACTACAAGGTCTTCTGCATGATGGGTGATGGGGAAATGCAGGAAGGTCAGGTATGGGAGGCTGCTATGAGCGCAGCCCAGCACAAGGCTCGTAATCTGATCGCCATCATCGACCGGAACGGATATCAGCTCGACGGCAAGGTCGATGACGTCATGAGTATCGAACCGCTGGACGAGAAATGGCGCGCTTTCGGTTGGGAGGTGCATGTCGTGGATGGACATGACGTGGCGGTAACGACCGAGCTACTACGGCGCGTGCGCGCCGACGACCTGCGTCAGGTTCCTTGCTGCATCATAGCCAAGACCATGAAGGGCAAGGGCGTCTCCTATATGGAAACCGAGCCGGGCTGGCATCTGGGTTATCTCGATCCTTCGGATGCCGAAGCCGCCATTGCTGAAATCAAATCGCGGGAGATCTGACCATGAGCCACACCCTTTCCCCTAATTCCTGGCAATATCGTGGCTTGAACGCAGCAAATCCCGGCCTTGATCATCTCTCGAACGGTCTGATTGATCTTGTGAAGGCTGGACATAACGTTGTGGCGGGTTCTGCCGATCTGCAATATTCGAACGGCCTCAATCGGTTCGCCTCGGTTTACCCTGACCGATACATTTCCTTCGGCATATCCGAACAGAATATGGTGAGTGTTGCAGCTGGCATTGCGACCTGCGGTGTCACACCTTTCATTGCGACTTTTGCGTCTTTCATCGCGTTGCTTGCCTGCGAGCAGATCCGCATGGACGTTGCTTACTCTGCGCAACCGGTGCGAATGATTGGCCATCACACCGGCATTTCACTTGGCTTTTACGGGACGTCACACCACGCGACCGAAGATATAGCAACGACACGCTCGATTGCCGATCTTTCCGTCGTCTCGCCAGCCGACGGTGCTCAGTTGGAAGCAGCCATTCGTGCCTCGGCCAATCATGATCGCCCGATCTATTTCCGTATTGGCCGGGGTCGAGATCCGGTTGTTTACGACAAGGATACGCCCTTCGTTTTCGGTAAGGCTCATGAGCACATTCAAGGGGAAGAGTTGACGATCATTGCTTGTGGTATGGCGGTTCACGGTGCGCTCGAAGCTGCCCGCGCAATGAATGCCAATGGCCGCTCTGTCGGGGTGATCGACATGGCTTCGATCAAACCCCTCGACCGGGAAGCTATACTTTCTGCTGCCTTGCGCACAAAGAGAATGATGACCGTGGAGGAACACAACGTTCTGGGTGGGCTTGGTGCGGCTGTGGCCGAGGTTTTGGCTGACGAAGGCGCTGGTGTAAAACTCAAACGTCACGGAATCTACGACGAATACAGTCTCATTGCACCACCGACGCATCTCTATGCGCATTATAAATTGGACGGAGCAGGCATTCGTTCAGTTGCGGAGGAATTCATGAATTCTTCAGTCTGATATCATTGCGCTACAAATGCTTTTCTATTGAGAGAGCATGTTGTCGCGCACTGTGTGATGATTAACGACATCAAAAGCATTTTGCCGTAACGAAGCTTAATGACTTGGAGTAGATTTCAAAAAAGACTTGTGGCTGCCCTCCTGCTCCTGTTGATGCTGGCACAATTTAGTGCCGCATCGGCCGGCACAGTGGATTCTTCAGACATCCGCAGTTCTTGCTGGGCTTCTGGCTCCCTGTCTGAGGACGTTGTCGCGATAGTACGTCAGGAAGAGCGATGGTCCTGCGATAATCGGAAATTCTCTATCGAGGCTGAGCGTGTCCTGCTTCGCTTCGACATCTCCTCCTCCGACATTCTTCCGCGATATCTACTCTCAAGGCGGAGTGCACTTGAGGCTGTGCATTTGCTTGCAATCGACCGGGATGGGGCGTTTCGACAAATTTCTGTTCCCGCCGCTGCATTGGCCAGTTCAATGGACGGGGGCTATTTCAAGGCTTCTTTGCCGGACGTGACCCGCGAAACTCGACAGGTCGTCGTCGCGATCGATATGCCGAGCCACCGAATGACCCTCGAGAGGGCTTATCTTGCGCCGACGGACGAAGCCGGTGGGATCGATGGCATGCGATTTCTACTTGTTCTGGCGGCGCTTGCCGGCATGCTCATCATGCCTCTGATCTTTAATGCGGCGTTTTACCGGGCGCTACGTGAACCCTTTGTTCTCTGGCACTCGGCTCTCACATTTTCATTGCTGATGACTATCTTTGTATCATCCGGCTTGTCGGTTGCACTCTTTGATCCTCCTGCAATGACATTGAGCTGGATGACGACAGCGATCTTCGGGATGACAGTCGCCTCAGGTGCGATGTTTACCCATAGTTTTGTCGAACCCGGCTTAATGCATCCACTTCTGCGACGCTTGCTTCCCTATTGCGCTGTGTGGGCAATATTCCTGAGTACGTTTCACGCGGCGTTTCCATTTGTAGCGCGTCCTATACAGTCGAGCGTATACACGGCCGCGTTTGCACCGGTTCTTGCAATCTTCATACTGTCAATGATCGATGCACTGCGTCGTGGAAGTCGCGCGGCGCGATTCCAGGCCATTGGTTACACACCGATAGTGTTGGTCGGGTTAATCCGGTTGGTGAGCGGCGTAATTCCGGGGTTTCAAAGCACCGACGCCATGCTCCTGTTCTATATCGGCTGCGTGTGTGAAGTCCTTTTCACGACGCTTGGCGTGGCGGAGCGTTTTGTGACAATGAAACGCGAGCGGGACCGTGCGCGCGACGAAGCTGAACTACTCGAACGGCTGTCTGAAACGGACCCGTTGACGGGCCTGCTCAATCGACGGGCGATAGAACGGCAGTTCGTACAACTTCGCGCGGAAGGCTTTACCGCACTGGCCGTTATCGACATTGATCATTTCAAGGCAGTCAACGATGTAAATGGTCATGGTGTCGGAGACGAGGTGCTTAAGGCTGTGGCTAGCGCGCTTCAAGCAGGGCCGACCGTTCGCGCGTACCGCCTTGGCGGCGAAGAATTCGTGCTTCTTTTACGTGGTGCGGACGCCGACATCCAAGCGGAATTACGGCGTCAGGCAATTCCAGCGATTGTCGCTCGTACAGTTACAGGTCTAGAACGACCAGTGACAGCCAGTATGGGGCTGACTGATCTCATCGGCAATGAGGGCTTTGCAGCCCTCTATGAACGTGCAGACAAATTACTTTACGAAGCAAAGAGCGCTGGACGAAATCGAACAAGAAGCACAATGAAGACGATGCCAGAGCTAAAGGCTGTGCCGCGCGAACAAGCCGCAATCGCGTAAACGAAAACTTGTGGCGGACCGCTTCCAGTTCTTGAACGGCAACTGGGTTTTTCGCTTCACTCACTTCAAATAGTGAATATGAGGCCGACCGCTATAGGGAGAAGGTTCCACACGCGCGTCAATCGAGAAAACTTGCTTGAGAATATTCTCGTTGATTACTTCTTCCGGTGTTCCCGAAGCGGCAATCTTTCCAGAAAGCATGATAATCAATTCATCGCAGAACATGGCTGCATGATTAAGGTCGTGCAAAGCAATGATGCTCGTTATCGGTAGTCCGGAAACCAGCTTCAACAAGCTCATCTGGTGCTGAACATCCAAATGATTGGTCGGCTCATCAAGGATGAGCTCCTTTGGCGTTTGCGCTAAGGCTCTTGCTATATGTGCACGTTGCTTCTCACCACCTGACAGGCTCTGCCACGGGTCATTTTTCTTGGCCGTCATGCCAGTGCGTTCAATGGCGTCCTGTACAGCTCTCTCGTCCGCTCCTGTCCAGCCGGAGAACATCGATCGGTGCGGAAAACGCCCAAGTCTTACAACATCCATCACCTTGAGATTGGCGTTGGTCGTCGCGTGTTGCTCAACAAAGGCAACACGCTGCGCAAGACTGCGCCGGGCAACCGAATTGATATCCTTTTCATCAAGCAGGACACGTCCGGAATAGGGGCGTTTCAATCCGGCGATCAGGCGCAGCAATGATGTTTTTCCAGAACCGTTTGGTCCCAAAAGTCCCAGCATCTTTCCGGGCTTCGCTTCGAAAGACACATCGTCGATGACGGCTTTTTTGCCAATTTTCCAGATAAGATTCTCGGTTTTGATTGTCATGATGGGCGCTGAAACCGGTAAAGAATGATCGAGAAGAACGGCACGCCGACAAGTGCAGTCACCACACCGATGGGCAGGACCTGTTGGGGTATCAGTGCGCGCGAAGCGATATCGGCCAGCACCATGAAGATCGCACCGACAATGGCACATGCAGGCAACAATCTTATGTGCAGAGGCCCGACGATGAAGCGCGCAGCATGAGGGACGACGAGCCCGACGAAGCCTATCGATCCGACCATGCTGACAATGGTGGCCGTCATCATTGCCGTCAGCGCAAAGAGAATAATGCGCGCACGGGCGACATTCACGCCAAGCGAGGAGGCGGCCTCATCCCCGAAAGCAAATGCATCCAGAACATGGGCATAGAGAAGGCAGGCGATAAGACCGAGGGTGATGACGACGGATACCAGCGTAAATTCTGGCCAGCGAACGCCACCGAAGCTCCCAAGCAGCCAGAACATCACGTCGCGAGCCTGCTGTGCATTGCCGGATGTGGTGACGATGTAGGAGGTTGCTGCGTTGAAAAGCTGCGATGCAGCGACGCCCGCCAGAATGGTGCGGTCGGCGCCGCCCCGTGTTCCATTTGAGAGGAGGGCAACGAAGAAAAACGCCGCGAACGCGCCAACGAATGCGCCTGCCGACAATGAAACAGCGCCAGCGCCGATGCCGAGAATGACAACAGTGACAGCGCCGGTCGATGCCCCCGCGGAAATGCCCAGAACATAAGGTTCTGCCAGCGGATTGCGCAAAAGCGACTGCATGATCGCGCCGGAAAGAGCGAGGCCTGCACCGCAAAATGCTGCCACCAATGCGCGGCTCAGACGATAATCCCAGATCACCGTCTCATGAATGCGATTAAGTTCAACAGAACTCCATCCCAGGCGATTGGTTATCGCTGCAAAGGTTGTCGATAAAGGGATCGGCAAGTCGCCAATACCGACGCTGATACCCACCACGAATCCGATTGCGACAAGCGACGCCAGCAGCATTATGCTGAAAGCGCCCCAATGCCTTAAAGACTGGCCGGAAACACTCACTTGAGAATACCGAGTGCTTTCAACTGTTCCGCGACCTGCTCTGCACCGTAAATCGTACGGATGGTCGGGTTCATGGCTTGACCATCCATGACGGCAATGGCCTTGTTCTTGACCGCTGGCATCTGGCTGACCGCAGGGTCTGTATTAAGAAACTGGATCTTGGCTTCAGGCTTGTCGAGCTCCCAACGATTACGGTCGAGATTTGCAACAACAATCACATCAGGGTTCGCGGCGATAATGCTTTCCCAACCAAGGGTTGGCCATTCAGCTTCTGCCTTGATGGCATTCTCGCCGCCCAGAACATCAGCGATGAAGCTCGAGGCGCCATTTCCGCCGCCCAAATAGGCGTCTGCGGATGGCGATGGGCTGGAGAACCAGAATAGGTAAGAAAGTTTCTTGCCGCTTGCAGGAACGCTTGCGCGCAAAGCCGTCTCGCGCGCCTTGAAATCGGCGATTAGTGCCTGGCCGCGATCTGAAACATCGAAAATCTGCGAAAGCTCGTCGATCTCCTTATACAGAAGATCCATGTTCCACAGCTTGTCGCGGCTGCCATATTCATCCTTGACTTGCTCTGTGCTCAGGCATGTGCTCGGCGAAAGATAGGTTGGAACGCCAACCTTATCGAAATCGTCGCGCTTTGCGACCTTGCTATTTGGCCCGATAAGGCTTGGAAGAGCTGCGGCTACGAAATCCGGATTTTCGGCGAGGATCGATTCAAAAGTCGGGAACTCAACGGTTAGAAGCTTCACTTTGGAATTGGCAGGCTCAAGTTGCGGCAGAACCTTGCTCGGCCAGAATGCCGTTCCCGCCATTTTGTCCTCAAGGCCCAGAAGCAGCATTATTTCGGCACTGTTTTGCCCAAGGCCGATAGCGCGTTCTGGCGCTTTTGCAAATGTAACTTTCGTTCCGCAGTTGTCGAGTGTCAGTGGATATTGCGTGGCAGCTTCCGCCGGGTTGTTCTGGAAAGCGAACAGGGCGACAAGGCTCGTAGCGGCCAGAAGTGTTTTCATTGCGGTCACTGATGATATCCTGAATTGCGGGTCGCGGTTTGTCGTTAGCTGTGTGAAACCGGCTTCTCTATAAGCTGAATGTTGTTTTTAAAACAAGAGTTAAATAGTCTTATTTTAAGTACGCCGTTGTCGCGATCGCCGGCTGTTAGGCTTTCGTTGGAACCCAATGCTCTGTGAAGATTGAGAATTTCTACCGTGATGCCCTTGCTATATGCGAGCAATTCTTTGGATGCGGGTTTCCACGTTATGTCGGGCAGGTGAACGGCAAACTCGCGAGTTGGCTCAAAGCGCGAAGACCATGCTGATTTTGTATTTATGGCCAAAGAAAAACCATGATTTAAGCGAGAACATCTGAAAATAATAACGATGCAAACGGTTAGTAGGGACACTCTGTTTGCATTTTTCAGATCGAAGACGGTCAATGAAAAAGCAGCTTACTGTTGTGGGCAATGGCCCACTGTCCCGCAATCTATCGAATGATATCGACAGTTCCGATTATGTGCTGCGATTCAATGTGCCCCATTCCTTGGACGGTATGACTGGCTCCAGAACTGATCTTCTTATGTTGGCGACATCTGCCAAGCAAATGCAAGATTGGTTGCACGATCCGACGTTCCTGAATTCCATTTTCATGCGCAATACGTCTGAAATTCTCTTTGCCGTTCATCCGAGCATCATCAGGCGTTTTCATCATCAACCAAACTTCCTATCGCGCCTCAAAGGACGACGGGCGGACTGGACGCTTCCGGCTTTCGAAATCTTGAGTGCGACGGGCAAACCCATACGAATACTTCCGCCTCAAGCCTATTTTGACGTCTGTGCTGAACTGGGGATCACGGAGGCGCAGATGAAGCAGCAATTTCCGAGCACGGGCTTTTTTGGTGTTTGGCACATGCTGCGAACTTTTCCATCAAGTGATTGGGATATTCGGATCTGCGGTTTCAGTTGGGAGGGCTGGAAACACCACAGCTGGTCCGCCGAACGGCACTGGATTGAAGACAGGATCAATTTGGGACAGATCCGGCTTTTATTGTGAAGCTGATTTTGCGTGGGGCAGTGCATATGCCCTTTCTCCGTGTTGGAAATTGTTCATTATCAGTGAGTTCGATATGTTCTTTAGGCTTTTTGACAAGTTCCGGGCATGGAGCCGCGCACATCGTTCGATGGCGATAGCGTTCCCAACATTGGCGGAACTCGCGGCAAGCAAGCGGACCAGTAATGGTCCGACGGGAACGATTGTTGCATTTTACACGACCAATAGTTTTTACGAACACGAGAAGGACCGCCTTCTCGCAAGCGCTCGATGTCTTGGGCTCAAGCTCATCTCCGTTGCCGTTGAAAATACGGGAAGCTGGGTGCGCAATGCGGGGCTGAAGCCCAGTGTGCTGGTGCAACAGCGCAAGATGGTGAGAGGTCCATTGCTCTATGTCGATGTGGATGCGGTGTTGCATCGCGATCCTTGGCCGGCATTGTTGTCCATCCAGAGCGACATAGCCGCGTACTATGAAAAAAGCGGTCATCTTCTGAGCGGAACCGTGCTCATTAATGACACCCCATCCGCCCTGGCTCTTCTGGAAGCGTGGCAAAAGGGATGTACGGACGAACCGGATCTCTGGGATCAGCTGGTGCTGGAGCACATCGTCACGCAGGATTCCGCTGAAGCGTCGCCGCATTATTCGATAACCCGGCTTCCCGTGTCCTTTTGCTGGATATTCGATAATCTCGATAACGAGCCGGTTGACCACATCTATATTGAACATCTTCAGGCCAGTCGCGAGGCGAAGAAACGTCGACGTTTCCTAGGTCGCACTGGAAAGCGGCTGCAACGCCGACGGGACCGGATCGCGGAGATCGAGCGCATTTTATTGAGCCGGACCGATGCAGATCGTCGTATTGACCCGTCGATGAGGGATCACTGAATGTCGGTGCCTATTCTTCTATATCACCAGATCGCACCGCTACCACAAAAGGACATGCCGTTTCATGGCTTGTTGGTACATCCGGTTCGATTTCGCAGTCAGATGAAATGGTTGAAAAGAGCGGGTTATCGCGGGCTTTCCCTTCGTGACGCCTTACCTTACATCAAAGGTGAAAAAGCAGGCAAAGTGGCGGCGATTACTTTCGACGATGGCTTTCTCAATGTGCTGGCAAATGCCGCACCGATACTAGCCGAATATGGTTTCACAGCGACCAACTATCTCGTCGCCAATCAGGTTGGTGGAAGCAATGTCTGGGATCAGCCGCTTGGAGTCCCGAAGACACCTTTGATGTCCGCCGCGCAATTGCGGGAATGGGCAGCTCTTGGACATGAGGTGGGCGCGCATACGCTTGATCATGTCCATCTGACTGAAACGCCGGACAACGAGGCGAGAAGGCAGATTTCCCTATCAAAGACGGTTCTGGAGAATATGCTCGGTGAAGAAGTCTCCAGTTTCTGTTTCCCCTATGGTGAAAACAATCCAATTCATCGCGAAATGGCCGAAGAAGCCGGGTTCAAAACGGCCACAACCACCGTTCGAGGACGAGCAGGCTCGGCGAACAACTTGTTTGAACTGCCTCGGATCAGCATCCGACGCCGGGATGTATGGCCAAAGTTCCTCATGCGAGTATGCAACAGCTAGTTAGGCGCTGCTCTGTTACCAGTAGTGCAGATCGGGATTGAGCGGCTGCCTCTCGGAGTTGCATTTGGCGCTAAAAATGCCTGGAACTTCCAATTTTTGTGATTTTGCCGATAGGCTCTTGACTTAGAGTGCACTCTAACAATTAGCTTCTTCTGCGTCGTGACGAAAGAAGGGCTCCGATGAAGATTGGCGAGTTGGCAAAGCGATCAGGACTGTCGGCCTATACCATCCGTTATTATGAACGGATTGGCCTGCTTCCTTTTGCTGACAGAGATCAATCAGGCCAGCGTGATTACGACGCATCGATCCTGACCTGGATAGAATTTCTGGACCGTCTCAAGATGACGGGAATGCCTATTCGGGAAATGCTGCACTATGCAGCGTTGCGGGAGCGCGGCGTCGGTACGGAGGCTGAACGTGGTGCGTTGCTTGAACAGCATCGCGAACGTGTCCGTGCACATGTGGCCAAACTGCAAGCCTGCCTTGTCGTCCTCGATACCAAGATTGCCGGATATGTCGGCAACGAACAGAGGATGAAAGAATATGACGCATCAATTCCCGAACCCCGACGAAAGCCGTCTGGAACGCGGCAAGCGCGCGCTCGCTGAAATCGATGGCCAAGCTGGTCACAATGTCATTGCCGCATTGGCTGATATTGCCCCTGATTTTGCAAACTACCTGTTTGAGTTTCCGTTTGGTGACATTTACAGCCGTCCGGGTCTTGATTTGCGTGCCCGCGAGATCGCAACCATTGCAGCGCTGACCGCGATGGGAACGGCCACCCCGCAACTAAAAGTTCATATCGAAGCGGGGTTGAATGTGGGTCTGACAAAGGCTGAGATCGTCGAAGTCATCATCCAAATGGCGGTCTACGCCGGTTTCCCGGCAGCGCTCAACGGGCTTTTTGCGGTCAAGGAAGTCTTTGCCACCAGACAGGAGGGCGCGGCATAAGCGAACTGAGCCTTGCCTGTAGGTGCGGGATGCACTGTCGCAGAGGTTTCCGATGGTTGACTAGGGTCTGAATTGTTTCGAGACACCTCGTGCCAGCGAACTGGCACGAGGTATTTTGGAGATTAGAGTTGCGCGCGGAGCGCCTTGGCTGCGGCCACCATATTGATGAGGGCAGGGCGCACCTCCTCCCACTTGCGGGTCTTCAGGCCGCAATCGGGGTTCACCCAGAGTTGACCATCAGAAAGTCTCTGTCGGGCAAGGGAGAGCAGATCGGTCATTTCAGACACGTCAGGCACTCGCGGTGAGTGGATGTCATAGACACCCGGTCCAATCTCGTTTGGATATTTGAATGACTTGAAAGCATCGAGAAGTTCCATGTGCGAGCGAGAGGTCTCGATCGAAATCACATCGGCATCCATATCGGCAATCGCGTCGATAATGTCGTTAAACTCCGAATAGCACATATGCGTGTGGATTTGGGTGTTATCCAAAACCCCACTTGAACAGATGCGGAAGCATTCGACAGCCCAGTTCAGATAGGTTTTCCAGTCCGAATGGCGCAGGGGGAGACCTTCGCGCAGTGCGGCCTCGTCGATCTGGATCATCGTCGCTCCAGCCTTTTCAAGATCGACCACCTCGTCGCGGATAGCAAATGCAATCTGCCGGCAGGTTTCCACACGCGGAATATCGTTGCGCACGAACGACCAGTTCAGAATGGTCACAGGTCCGGTCAGCATGCCTTTGACCGGGCGCGATGTCAGCGACTGGGCATATTTCCACCAGGCGACGGTCATCGGCTTGGAACGTGAAACATCGCCAAAGATGATCGGAGGGCGAACATAGCGCGAGCCGTAGCTTTGAACCCAGGCATGTTTCGTGAAGGCAAAGCCCGAAAGCTGTTCACCGAAATACTGCACCATGTCGTTTCGTTCGAATTCGCCATGGACGAGAACATCGAGATCGATTTCCTCTTGCCAGCGAATGGCAGCTTCGGTTTCCTTGCGGATAAATGCATCGTAGTCGCTGTTGCTGATTTCGCCCTTATTGTGCAAAGCGCGCGCTTTCCGCACCTCTGGCGTCTGCGGAAACGACCCTATTGTTGTGGTCGGAAAGCGGGGCAATCCCAGTCTGTCACTCTGCAATTTCTGGCGTTCGCCAAAGGCGCTTGCGCGCTTTTTCATGCTGTCTTCTAGGGCGGCAACACGCTTCTCGACGGCCTTGTTGTGAACTTTGGCCGATGCCTTTCGTGCCGCAATGGCTTCGCTGGCGGCTTTGAGTTCCGGCAGGACCGTGCTTTTACCGGACGCAAGTGCACGACCAAGCGTGGCAAGTTCCTTAAACTTCTGGGTCGCGAAGGCGAGCCAGCTTTTCAGATCAACGTCGAGATCGGTTTCGAGTTCGAGGTCGATAGGTACATGGAGAAGAGAACAAGATGGTGCGATTTCAACAAGCTGTGGGCCGCGCTGTTCGATCACTGGCTGTATCAGATCAATGATCGAAACCAGATCTGCACGCCAGATATTGCGACCGTCGATCACGCCCAGAGACAATGTCTTTTCGGGTGCGAGCTTGGATACAACTTCGGAAAGCTGGTCCGGTGCCCGTACAAGATCGATATGCAATCCTGCGACCGGCAGAGATACGGCGGTGTCGAGATTGCCGCCTAGATCGCCAAAGTAAGTCGCTAGCATTATTCTCGGTCCGGCGATAGCTGCCAGACGCTTATAGGCCAGTTCAAATGCCGCCAGCTCGTTGGGGATGAGATCGAGAACAAGCGCAGGCTCGTCAATTTGCACCCAGTCTGCGCCAGCTGTGGTGAGCTTCTGCAACAGCTCTTCATAAACTGGCAGAAGTTTTGGCAAAAGCGCTACGGGATTGAAGCCATCCGATGTGGACTTTGCGAGCTTAAGGAATGTAACGGGGCCGAGAATGACCGGGCGTGTATGGACGCCGAGCGCTTTGGCTTCAAGGAAATGATCAATGACCTTGCTGCTGGAAAGCTTGAAGGCCTGATCGTCGGCAAGTTCGGGGACCATATAGTGATAATTGGTATCGAACCATTTGGTCATCTCCATGGCTGTCACGCCATGACCGTGATGAGCATGTCCGCAAGACGCTGCTTCGCCCTGGCTGCCGCGCGCCATCGCAAAATATGTATCAAGTGAAACTTCGCCGCCTTGCCAGCCATAGCGGGCCGGAATGGCGCCAACCATCACGGTCGTATCCAGTACGTGATCGTAAAGGGAGAAGTCGTTCGAAGGGATCTTCGTGATTCCCATATCCCACTGCTGTTCCCAATTGGCGGCACGCAGAGCGCTCGCCAAAGTTAGCAGTTCCGTCTTGGTTGATTTCCCGGACCAGTACGATTCAAGCGCGAATTTCAGTTCGCGGCGTCGACCTATGCGTGGCACTCCCAAGGTGGCCGTTGCGATGGTGGCTTTAGACATGACTACTTAACCCCGATACAAGTTGGGGCGAGGTCATTTGAATGTGCGTGACAAAACCGGCTTCGAAAAGCTGGTCAGAACCGCGACATCAGGGACACCCCGCCCATGGACGATATATAGCCGGGGCAGGTCTCCTGGCTCACGGGTCAAAGCCTCCATTCGCCTTCCCGGATTCGCATCCAGTGACATGAATGAACTTCGGCTCGCCGCTTACAGTTGCGGGGGCAGCACCGGCCTTGTCTTGCGACGCACCGGCTTCCCTCTTAGCCTCAACCGAATGATCGGATGAGGAACCACGACGCATCTAGTCTGTCTGAATTGAAACAGGGTGTCAATATCATATAAAGAGATGTTTATATCTTTACGTCATTAATGGCGTCTGCTTCATTCCGAACGTTTGCATCGGGCATCCAGATGCACATGAGGTCTTCGTTCAGGTATTTGATAAGGGCTGGATGGAGGATGGTGAATGACGGCGGATTGATTTCCACTGCACCTTCTGCACTGAATTGGATTCTGGCGGGCGCAGGGTCGATGCCATTTTGACCAACACGTTGCTAGCACAAATCAGTGAGATGTTGCTGACCGTAAGCCTCAATGACCAACGCTATCGCCATTTACACATCGCGCCAAACCACAACGAGCTTACTTATCCATTTGAGGCGTAAACTCCGTTGGGTTGAGAGCACTGATGAACATTGAAAATAGTTCTCCCTGGGAGGCGATACGGAGCTTGCCATAGATATTGCGTCGGTGAATGCGCACGGTCCCGGACGATATTCCCAGTGCGTGCCCTGTCGCGTCAGCCGAATATCCGCGCAGGACATAGCCCACGATCTCAATCTCGCGCGGGGTCAACGAGTTTCTATCCAAATTGCGGAAAGCACGTTCGATAAGTCCCGAGAGGTTTTCTCCTCTCGGTTTTGTTGCATTCTGCTCAAATCGTTCCGCCAAATCCGCCCAGTTGTGCCGCCCGACCGCGGCCACAAAAGGCACCAACTCGTTCAGATCACGCAGCTCGCGCGCCGAGAACGGCTTTGACGTTCGCATCGCAGAAATGATGACGCAAACGTTTGGCTCTACACTGAATTTGAAACCAATCTCCTCGGCCAGCTCCGTCTGCACATAATAATTGCGGAAATACTCTCCCTGATAGAACCGGTCAGGTGCCAAATCTCGCAGCCGTATGAGGCTCGGATCGCCGGGCAGAGAAGATTGCAGGTAAAATGGATCCAGGAGATAGGGCCCCTCCTGATAATCCTCGACCATGACCTTGTGTTTCCATACCGGGAATTCCGAATGCAAAGCGATTGGCCGCCGGTTGCCGCAATATGCAAAGGTGACGGTATGCTCGAAGGGCACGACCGTGCGGATCGCTTCGATCAGCGCCGCCGCAAATTGCGGTTGGTGTAACGCATCGATGACCCGTGCAGAGGCCAGCGTCCAGTTCATCAGGAATCTCCGTCTATATGCCTTTTGTGATATATACACATATCGAGTATTTTTATATGTTTTTTCAAAAATAAGGGATATGCCGCTTCAGGCAAAGCTCTCTAGGGGAATATATTTTGATGGTATACGCTACCGAGGCTTCAGTTGGTCGAAGCGGCGACACAGTTGCGGAATTTGTCGGCACCACCAAGCGTTATGGCGCTGTGCTTGCGGCCAGTCAGCTGAATCTGCAAATCCGGCGGGGGGAATTCCTTTCCTTTTTGGGGCCATCGGGCTGCGGAAAAACAACTGCGCTGAGAATGCTCGCCGGTTTCGAACAACCAAGCGAAGGCGAAATATTGATCGACGGATCAGAGGTCGGTACGACACCAGCCTATAAGCGTCCCGTCAACATGGTGTTCCAGAGCTACGCCCTCTTTCCCCATATGACAGTGGCACAGAATGTGGGTTACGGACTAAGACAGCGCCGCCCGAGACTGGCAAAGTCCGATATCGACCTTCGCGTCGCGAAGGCGCTGGAAACTGTTCGTCTTGCCGATTTCGGTGGGCGGCGGATATGGGAAATGTCGGGTGGACAGCAACAGCGTGTGGCGCTGGCCCGCGCTATCGTGAACGAGCCCAAAATCTTGTTGCTCGACGAACCGATGGCAGCACTGGACGCTAAACTGCGGACAGAGATGCAGCTTGAACTTTTGTCCTTGCAACGCAAGCTGGGCATAACTTTTGTGCTCGTCACGCATGACCAGCAAGAAGCACTGTCGATGTCCGACCGCATCTGCATCATGGGCAATGGTCGTATCGCGCAGATCGGGACGCCACGGGAACTCTATGATCGCCCCGCTAATCGTTATGTCGCCAACTTCGTGGGGCGCGCCAATATTCTCGCCGGGAAAGTCGAGCAAGTTGACAATGGCCATGTGACAGCAAGTCTGAATACGGGTCATAAGGTGGTGGTTGAGGCCACCTTTGGTGTGGCGCCGGGCTCGGCTGTCGACATCATGATCCGACCGGAAGCGCTGCGCCTGACCGTTTCACCAGCGGAAGGGGAGACGGCGATTGAAGTGCAGGTCGCAAACAAGATCTTCCTTGGCGAGCACATTGAATTCTTGCTCACCCATCCGGTTCTTGGATCGTTGCGGGTTCTGGTGCCAAGGCAGGCCGAACGCGCATTGCCGGGTGTTGATGTGGGTTCTACGGCTCACCTTGTCTGGGATCACGGAACAGGCCTGATCCTTGGGAGTGAATAGAGGTTCTACGGGAGCTACATCGGGATCGTGCCTCAGGTTGGGTGCGATTTAAAATGCCAAGTGCTGTCCACAAATAATAAAAGAGAGGGATAAAATGACGAAGAAAGATACGCCGGTTTCCCGGCAGGCATTCATGGAGGAACTCCGTCGGTACCAGAAGGGCTCCGTCACGCGCCGCCATTTTCTTGGCGTGACCGGACTTGGCGCTGCGACAGCTGTTATGGCAAGTGCATTGCCGGGGCTTTTACCATCGCGTGCGTGGGCAGGCGATATTGGCGACCGCGTTTCGATTGCAACTTGGCCGAACTATCAAGATCCCGATAACCTGGCGGCGTTCCAGAAGGAAACCGGCGCAGCGGTTCAGGTGAATGTCTTCGGTTCAAACGAGGAAATGTTCGCCAAACTGCAAGCTGGCGGTGCCGGTTGGGACATTGTTGTAGCGACGAACTACGCCATCAGCACCTATGCCGACAGCAAGATGATCGAGCCGCTCGATCTGACGAAGCTGCCCAACTATAATGCTGAGTCCTTTGAAGCGCGTTTTGCAACGCCCGGCACTGTGGACGGAAAGCTCTATGGTATCCCCAAACTTTGGGGTACGACGGGTATGGCCTGGGACAGCAGCAAGGCAAAAGCGCCTTTCACCAGCTGGAAAGACTTCTTCGATCTGACCAAGACCGACTTTTCCGGTCGCACGATCATCCACGATTATCAGCTGACTGCTATCGGCAATGCTCTGAAATATCATGGCTATTCGTTTAACTCTGTCGATCCGAAAGAGTTGGCCGATGCAGAGAAATTGTTGATTGAGGTGAAGCCGCATCTTTTTGCTATTACCTCTGACTATCAACCTTCCATGCGCAATGGCGACGCCTGGTTGACGATGTGCTGGACCGGTGATGCGAAGCAGATGAATCGCGACCTGCCGGAAATCCATTACACGCTCGGCAAGGAAGGTGGCGAAATCTGGTCTGACTTCTATACCATCCCGACAAGCGCACCCAATCGCGAAGGTGCCTACGCTTTGTTGAACTTCCTGCTGGACCCGTCGGTCAATGCGCGCGAGGCAGCCTTCCATGGTTATCCTGTGCCTGATGCCCGCGTAGAAGCTCTTGTGTCGGAAGAAATGCGCAATGATCCGATCCTTCATCCTGCGGCAGAACTTCTGTCCACACTGGAATTTGGAGCGGCAGTCACGCTGACTGATCCAAACCGGGCGGAACTGATCGCCCGCTTTAAATCGGCATAACCGGACGGACAGCGATGGCATTGTCTCAGCGAAAAATGCGCTGGCTCCTGCTGGGGCCAGCGGGCCTGTGGTACGCGGCACTTCTCGTATTACCGCTGGCCGTCGTGCTCGTCTATTCCTTTGGGGAACGCGGGGCGGCAGGCGGCTATGAGCCGGCTTTCACCTTGGCGCAATACGCTAATCTTGGAAGCCGCTGGGCCGCATTCCGCAACACATTGACGCTCGCGCCAATTGGCACGATTGCAGCGCTCCTGTTCGCTTATCCGCTGGCCTATTATCTCGCGTTGCGGGTGGGCAGGCAGTGGCGCACATTGCTGCTGGTGCTGGTGATCGTGCCATTCTGGACTTCAATCCTGATTCGATCCTATGCCTGGATATTCCTTCTTGGGGGGCGTGGCATCCCTCAATTGCTGTCTGCGTTTGGTCTCGGCGATTTTCGGCTGATCAACACGCCTTTCGCTGTTCTGGTGGGTATCGTCTACGGCTATCTGCCGCTGATGTTCTTTCCGATCTATGTGAGCCTGGAGAAGCTCGACCGCAGACTGCTGGAAGCGGCCGATGATCTGGGCACACCTCCGTGGCGGCGCTTCCTGCAGATCACATTGCCCTTGTCGCTGCCCGGTGTGGCAACTGGTTCAATGCTCGTCTTCATCCTGCTCATGGGGGAATATCTCATCCCGCAGATGCTCGGTGGGGGTAACGTCTTCTTCGTCGGCAATGCGCTTGTCGATCTGTTCCTGCAATCGCGCAACTGGGCGTTTGGGTCGGCCGTGTCGATAACATTGGTGGCTATCATGTTGCTTGTCGTCTCCCTTTACATGCGTTTCCTGCGCCTGATGGGAACTGCGCGCGAAGATGTCAGTTTGATGTGAGGAAATGATGCGCATTTATGCTACTGCGATTTACCTGTTCCTCTATCTTCCTATCGGGATCATCGCGCTTTTCAGCTTTTCTGCGGGCCGTTCGGCAAGCCAGCTGCAAGGGTTCTCGACGCAATGGTATTCCAAGGCGCTTGAAAATCCATTCGTCATTGACGCTCTCAAGACTTCGGCGTCTGTCGCGCTGACTTCGGCATTTATCTCGTGCCTGCTGGGCACGATGGCGGCTATTGCGCTCACCGGTCTGAAGGGCAAGCTGCGCGTTCTCTTTGATGCCATGATCTATATCGCGGTAATGATCCCCGGTATCGTCATCGGTATTGCAACGCTGATCGCGCTGGTGACGGTATTCAATACGGTCAATCCCTGGCTTCAAGCGCTGACGGGGCTGAAGCTGTCTTTGGGATATGGCTCGCTCATCGCGGCACATGTGCTCTTCACTATGTCGCTTGTGATTATCCTGGTGCGTGCCCGCATAGATGGCATGGATCGCTCGTTGATCGAAGCTTCCTCCGACCTCGGTGCAGGACCGCTGGCAACCTTCCGTCAAGTAACCCTGCCCATGTTGACGCCAGCGATGATGGCGGGCTTCTTGCTCAGCTTCACCTTCAGCTTCGATGACTTCATCATCGCTTTCTTTGTCGCCGGACCACGGACGACTCTGCCGATCTACATCTTTTCGTCAATTCGTCGCGGAGTGACACCGGAGATCAATGCCATCGGCACAATGGTGATGGTGTTCTCTCTGCTGCTGCTTGTCTTCGCGCAAGTCATTCTTCGGCGTGGAAAACCGGCAGGGCAATAAGGATCAGAAGCGTTTGAAACGCCTGCCTTAACCCCATGCATTCTGCGCTTATTCTAGGGAAAAAATCATGAAATCTTGTCTTGAAGGCCGGGTTGCTCTCGTAACTGGTGCAGGCTCGGGTATCGGTCGCGCAGGCGCAATCGCCATGGCGGCAGAAGGCGCAACTGTTATGGTCACGGACCTGCGCGCGGAGCTTGCGGAAGCAACGGCAAAAGCGATCCGAGCCAATGGAGGGCAAGCCGAGAGCGCAGCCCTCGACGCGCGCGATGACGCCGCTATCACTGACATCGTTGTAGGTGTCGCCGCACGCTATGGCAGGCTTGATATCGTGCATTCTCACGTCGGCATACAGATCGCGGGAAAACTTGAGGAAGTGACACCCGATCAAATGGATCTGGCATGGGCACTCAATGTGCGTTCGCATTTCGTCATCGCACAGGCAGCACTCGCGCCAATGCGAGCGCAAGGTGGAGGATCAGTGATTATCACCGCGTCCAATTCTGGGTGCCAGTATGACCGTGGGATGATCTCCTACGCCACCACAAAACACGCAGCGGTCGCAATGGTGCGTCAGATGGCGGCGGACTATGCTCGTGAAAACATCCGTTTTAATGCGCTTTGTCCGGGTTTTGTCGATACGCCCTTCAATGCCGGATTTGAACAGCAGATGGGAGGCCGCGCGGCTCTCGAAGACTATGTCTCCAAAACGATACCGATGGGACGCTGGGCATCCGCAGAGGAAATAGCGGCAGGCATCGTCTATCTCGCCTCGCCACAGGCGGCATTTGTCACCGGACTGGCGCTTGTTATCGACGGTGGAGAGATACTCTAACCGACGGCTCGCGATGTTTGCCTTTCGCTTCAAAAGCCGTGAAATGCCATATCAAGGGCCGCGACGATCTCATCGTGCGCGGCCTTGAGATTTGTTACCGGTGTGTTCAAAGCCGAAACCGGAATCGCTGCCATGAATTGGGTGACGAGAATATAATCTTCACCCTCAATCTCAAAACTGGGATTGAGGCGCTTTGCTGGAAGCGGGGCCGATGTCTTGCCGATGAGTGGAATGACAATGCGCGTTTTCAGCTCATCAAGCAGGTCGGCCTGCACGTCCAACACATAGCCGCCACCGGGATTAGGGTAGACGTCATATCGAGCCATCAGAATTGGCGATAGCGTTCGAGAGGCAAGCCGTTTGCTTCGACATAAGCATTCGAGCTTTGTATCGCAGCGCGGTTCTCTTCCTTCCAGCGCGTCGCCTTGGCGGCTGCAACTGCCTGCGCAATTCCAAGTTCGGCCGCTCTGGAAATATTGATCTTATGCCGACGGGCCTCAGCAAGAAGCTCACTATCGATTGAGAGATTGGTCGCACGCTTGAATATACGCGCTGCTTCATGCTCCGACATATCGCAGTCTCCTTTCTGCCCAGTATATGCGCATAATCATGTGCATACAATCACAACCGGCTCTTGAAGCGAACAATATCGTGCTTGACAAACGCATAGCCGCTTAGCTATGAATTAATCCATAGCCATTGAGGTATGAATTAAGTGACTGCGACACGGGATGAAGTTTTCAAAGCACTGGCCGATCCAACGCGGCGGGCAATATTTGAACGCCTTTGCCGTGAGGGGGAAAAAACGGTCACGGTTTTGACTGCGGGGGCGGGGGTTTCTCAACCCGTCGTCTCAAAGCACCTTGCCGCGTTGAAGCGGGCAGGACTCGTGAGCGACCGTCATGAAGGCCGTCAGAGCCATTACAGGGCCGAATATGCGGCTTTGGCTCCGCTCGTGGACTGGGCTCAGGAAATGACTGGCTTCTGGGAGAAGAAGTTTGACGCCCTTGAAGACTTATTGAGGAGGATGGACCAATGAGCGAGCTATCAACTGAGACCCGCACGGTGGTCGTCGAACGCGAGATGCCTTATCCGCCCGAGAAGCTCTGGCGTGCATTGACTGAGCCTCATCTGATCGCCGATTGGCTGATGAACAATGATTTCGCGCCGACTGTCGGGCATCAGTTCAAGCTTCGCGGTGAGTGGGGTGGTGTGCTGGATTGCGAAGTTCTGGTTGTGGAACCGAACAAGCAGCTATCCTACACCTGGAACCACGTCCACGAGAATAGCGCTTATAATCTCAGAAGTGTCGTGACTTTGACGCTGACACCAACGGTCGCCGGCACACATTTGCGGATGGAGCAGACTGGTTTCAGGCCGGATCAGACGCAGGCGTTTCATGGTGCTCAACACGGATGGCAAGGTTTCCTCGAAAAGCTCGAAGCCGTGGCGGCCAATGTGGATTGAACCTGCCGCTTCGAGGAATATTCGAAGCGGATAAAAGTGGACGAATAACAAAAGGGCCAGCCATGACGCCTATGGCTGGCTTTTGAAAGGGAGAGAAAAAATGGTCTTGAATAAACCCATCCGGCAGGTTCACCGCTGGCTATCGATTATATTTACGCTTACAGTGATCGCGAATTTCGCCACTATGGCTTTCGGCCAGCCGCCAGCCTGGGTGGTTTATTCACCTCTTTTGCCACTGTTTATATTGCTGGCGACGGGGCTATATCTCTTTTTCCTGCCATATTTGATGAAACGAAATGGCTGATAAGCGCTCAGCCATTTCGCCTTCAAGTAGAGCTTAGCGGTTGTTCACCAATGCTTGCACAAGATCGGCTTCCAGATCTTCCGGATCTTCGAGACCGATAGAAATGCGGATAAGCTGAGCGCTAATTCCGAGCTGGCTTTTCTGATCTTCGGGAACAACTGCATGGGTCAGCGACGACGGATGCTGAATGAGGCTCTCTACGCTTCCAAGGCTGACAGCAAAGTGGAAATAGCGCGTCGAAGTCAAAATGCGTTCGACGCGTGCGAGGTCACCACCAACTTCGATAGAGATCACGCAGCCGAAATTGATCATCTGATCGGCGGCCATTTTATGTTGCGGATGGCTTGCCAAACCGGGATAGACAACTCTCGTCAAACCCAGCTCATCCGCTCTTTTTTCAAGGCTGGTCGCCAGCTTCAGTGCCGTTTGCGACTGGCGGATGCTACGGATTTCGAGCGTTTTCAAAGAGCGGTGCAAAAGAGCACAATCTGTCGGCGACATGACGGAGCCGAGGGCGTTCTGCAAATAGCTCACCCGTTTTGCAAGCCCCGTAGGTGCATTTGTGGACACGGCGACCACGCCGCCCAGCAGGTCCGAATGGCCGTTGAGCATCTTCGTTGCCGAATGAACGACGACATGGATTCCATGGTCGATCGGGCGCTGGCCGGCAGGAGATGAGAAGGTGCTGTCGCAAACAGTAATCGCACCGGCCTTGTTGCCAAGTTCCGCAACCAGCGACAGATCAACAATGCGTAGTGTCGGATTGGACGGTGTCTCGAACCAGAGCAGGGCAGGCTTATGTTCGGCGACTGCGTCGCGCAGCGCAGCCTCGTCGGAAAAATCTACGAAACGCACATTCTGCGCCGCGGTGATTGGCCGAACATCGGCGAGCAATCGGTAAACGCCGCCATAGAGATCGTTATGGGCCAATATGGACGAGCCGGCTGGAAGCGCCTCCAGCAATGTTGCAGCGGCTGCAAGTCCACTCGGGAAAACGAATGCGGCTTCTGCGCCTTCAAGGTCTGCCAGGCAGCGCTCAAGGTTGTTTCGGGTCGGATTGCCGCTTCGCGTATAGTCGTATCCCTTGCTCGCCCCGATACCATCCTGCACATAGGTCGTCGCATGATAGATCGGCGGGATCACGGCTCCGGTCAACGGATCTGGTTCCTGACCGACATGAATTGCGCGCGTTGCAAAGCCGGCCTGATTGCGAGGAGGGTTCTTGGCCAATTTTCTGTCTTTCTGTCGTTAGTCTGCCGGTGCCCGGATTGCCTATCGGTTGCGTTCCCGGCCTGTAATCAATGTTTCGAAACCTGCCGTTAGCAACAGATCAGTAAATGATCAGTTCGCTCGTATCCTTCAAATATAGCGGGTGCCCCGGCGAGCCGTTATTGGTGATCTTCAGCGCATGGAGCGCGATACCGTTGCTTCGCAGCATGTTCGTCACGATTTCTCCGTGATGCGCCAGCTTCTTGTGAAGCGACCCATAGGCCATGACGACAATTGCTGCTTTTTTGGCCTGCTTGAGAATTGTCTGAACATTCTCGTCAGTGCAGGGAATAACGCCTTCTTCCAGCAACATTTTCGGATGTGTCGCACGATAGTCCATGACATTGCATTTTACGTAGCGGCTGTAACCCCAGCGGCGCGTAAACTTCTGCTCTTTGAAAACGGTGGGATCATCGACATCATAGGCGGCTGTGCTTGGATTCATACCAATCCAGAGAACATAACCGTCCTTATCCGCTCCATTCCATTCACGTGTCAGAAGCCGACGATATCGACCGCATTCGGAGAAGACTGCGTCTCCTCTGATTTCCGGTTTGATTTTCAGGCGAACCTTGCCGCCTGGATCATGGGATTCGTGACTCATCATGCCTGCTTCTCTGACTATGTAGTTTTCACGATTTGGTACCGTGGACTTATCAGCCAGCGTGCCGCACGCCTAGCATATTATACAGTGCGAGTAGAATTTTCTCCCGGCCCGCGTGTCGACGCTACGTTGATGCGATGCTGAAAAGCGGCTGGAGAGCCGCTTTCCTCAATCTTGGTCTGTTAGGCGCCGATCAGTTGATAGGTTTTGCCCGTGTTTTGCGGTTGTAGAGGCGCCTTAAAGCTTCGACTGACAGAATAGACATGGTGGAATGCATCCGCTCTGCCGCTGATCAGGCACACATCGTGACGGTCCCAGTCCCATTGCTCCGCGTCGAGCATTGCCTCAAACCTGGATGATGCTGTCGCTGACCAGAAACTTGCAGTCCCTGTCGGTGTTAAGGCCCGACCCAACACAGCCAGACCGCTTCCCGAATAAATAGCGTCGTTTTGTTCCCGCACGAGGAAATCGGGGCCGTTGTCTGTGTCCATCAAGACCAGATCGAACGTTGAAGGGCGTTGTTTCAAGGTTTCCATGACATCGCCGATCTGCAACTCGACACGACGATCACGCAGCGGATGATCAGCGAGATGGCCGATGAAGGAGCGGTTCCATTCTACGATGTCGGGGATGAGTTCACACACCGTGATCTGTGTTTCCGGTGGAACATAATCGAGTGCCGCTCTGAGCGTGAACCCCATACCCAGTCCACCGATCAGAATTCTCTTTGGTGTTTGACGCAAGAAACGCAGAGAACGTTCGGCGAGCACAATCTCCGATTGGAAATTGATGTTCGACATCAATTCCAGTCCGTTGTAGCGAATTTCATAGATGTCGCCTCTTTGTCGCAACAATATTTGGTCGCCAGCGTCGTTGCCAGCGCTTGCCAATTCAGTCCAGATAGCCATTTGAAAACCCAAACGTTTTTAAGAACGACCGGCCGTGCCAGATCGAACTTCATGTTTCGTCGTGATGGGAGTGTCGGGGTCGCTGCAGTTTTATGTGTGCAGCAACCCAATGGCATCGTCTGATCTAGCATCCATCATCAGGGGAAATGATGACACATTCTTCAAAACGGCCGATATATTCAGGGGGCTTTGAAAAATATTCATCATATCCGGAATTCTGGCGTGATCCTGACTGTTTGTTGAGCGCCCTTACTATCAAATTTTCTTGCTTAATCAAACAGAATTATCAGAGTTTTTTGTGACGGTGAGGCCTATTTCTTGCAAATATTCTTCTATCTTGACTTTTTTATTAAAGGCGCAATCCCTGTTATTTAGACAAATTTCTACGGTCGAATGGCTCTGTAATCCATTTCTTTCAGGTCAGAGAGCAAGCTTGGTCCCTTGGGCTCCCAGCCCAGCTTTGCTCTCGTTTGCGTGCTTGCCGTTGGCATGTCGAAGCTGACGAACATGGAGAGCCATCCGAAATGGTTTATTGCCTCGTCAGGTGAAAGGGAGATGACCGGCAGGCCAAGCCCCGTTCCAACCATTTCGGCGATGTCCCGCACAGCAATGCCCTCTTCTACGACGGCGTGATAGCGCGCACCAGGCTCTGCTCTGTCGGAAGCCAGAGCATAGAGTTTGGCGACATCGAGAACATGTGCGGCGGGCCAGCGGTTCTGGCCCTTTCCTACAAAGGCAACAGCTCCTTTCTCCCGTGATATCTCAATGTATGGTGTGATGAGACCCTGCTTCATCGTGTCATGTACCTGTGGAAGCCGCACGACTGACACGTTGACACCATCTTCCAACAAGCGCTGCGCGGCGAGTTCAGAGGCGATACGCGGATTGGGATGGTGAGGGTTGAACACATCTTCCGTCGCAGGCTGACCGTTGCCGGGGGCGCCGATGCCGGTGCCTGAGGTTATCAACAGCGACCGGTTCGAGCCCTTCAATACAGAGCCCAGGGCCTCGATTACGCGACGATCTTTCTCGCAATTCGCGATGAAATTGGAAAAGTCGTGATCGAATGCCGTATGGATCACAGCATCGGCTTGAGCCGCACCGGCGCGGATGCTGGCAAGGTCCTCAAGCGTGCCGCGTTGCACCTCTACTCCTGCCGCAGCGAGCATGTTTGCTCCAGCATCTGACCGCGTCAGGCCGAGCACCTGATGGCCTCGGGCAAGCAATTCGGGGACGATACGCGAACCGATGAAGCCGGTAGCGCCTGTGAGAAATATACGCATTTCTTGTTCTCCGTTCCTGTCAGGAATGGATTATCACCGGCGAATAATCATGTTAAAGTAGTGATCTTATCATGGTATAATAATCAACAGGCTAGGCATGCCATTCGTCAACGATAATCCTCTCGGCCAGTTTCTGCGTGATCGCCGTATGCGTCTCGATCCGGTGACGTTCGGTTTTTCAATCGCGCGACGGCGGACGCCGGGATTGCGGCGAGAGGAAGTCGCGCAGCGCGCCAATATCAGCCCGACCTGGTACACCTGGCTGGAGCAGGGGCGTGGTGGCGCTCCGTCGGCAGATGTGCTTGAGCGTATCGCCAAGGGACTGATGCTGACTGAACCAGAGCGCATACATCTCCATGTTCTGGCGTTCGGACATCCTCCGGAAGTGCGGTTTCAAGAGCAGGATGGCATCACGCCAAGATTGCAAGGCGTGCTAGACGCTATTCCCGACAGCCCTGCGCTCATCAGGACAGCGACCTGGGACGTGATTGCCTGGAACAAGGCTGCCAGCATGATTCTGACGGATTATGCAAAGCGTTCCCGGCGTGAGCGAAACATTCTGCGCATGATGTTCACGGACTCGCGGGTGAAGGCCGCGCAGGAAGACTGGTTGCGTGTCGCGAGGTTTGTCGTGGGTGCATTCAGGGCAGACGCGGCGCGTGCTGGCGCTGGCGCCGAAATTGCGCAACTTGTCGAAGAACTAACGCAGATGAGTCCGGAGTTTGCTGCATTGTGGCGCGACAACGAGGTCGTCGGCTCCGGGGAAGGCGTCAAACGTCTCCATCATCCCGAGCTTGGGCCGATAGAACTCGAGTTTTCGACATTCACAATCGACGGTCGCCCGGATCTCAACATGATGGTCTATACACCTGCGACAATTCAGGTTGCCGAACGTGTCCGAGCTTTCCTCACCAAGGGCAAGGCTTGACCCTTATCAAGGCGACACTTTTTCGTAAGTGATTGTTTCACCGTCTTCCTTGGTGAATGTCGTAACCGGATTTTCGAGAAGGTCGAGGACCAGTTCCGATGGACGGCATAGTTTGGTGCCCAGCCGCGTTTCCACGATCGGTCGATTGATCAGGATTGGATGCGCCATCATGAAGTCGATCAACTCGTCATCGGTCCACTTTGAATCTTGCAGTTCCAGCTCTGCATAAGGCGTGCCCTTCTCGCGAAGGAGTTCGCGTGGTGTCCTCTGCATTGCTTTCAGCAATTCGACCAGTCGTTCGCGCGACGGCGGATTTTGTACATATTCGATGATGACAGGTTCTTCTCCGCTGGCGCGGATCATCGCCAGTGTGTTGCGAGACGTCCCACATTTCGGATTGTGGTATATTGTAACGGTCATCAATACTTCCCTGTTTCACAAGCCGATGGAGCGAATTATTCCGCCTTCATCCATGAAAAGGGAAGCTGTTTCAAGATCGTGATATGTCAGCATTGAAAAATCGGGGCCGGGTAAATTACCCGACCCCGACGTTTCTTACTTCGCTACGATTGCCTGAATACCGGCCAGTGCACATTCTGCATCGGTTGCGCCCGATGGTGCGCCGCCGACGCCAATTCCGCCAACCAGCGCATCGCCAATCTTGATCGGCAGTCCGCCAGCCTGAATGACAAAGCGCGAATCCATATCGCGCATGCCGCTATTGGCGGGCTTTGAAGCGATAAACTCAGCAAGCTCGCCGGAGTCGCGGCCAAGCGCTGCTGCGGTAAACGCTTTTCCTACAGCGCTGTTGCCGGTGTGTGGGCCGGAAAGATCAGCTTTGAGCAGGATTTTTGTCGATCCATCGCGTGCTACAACCGCAACGCTCACATTGTTGCCCTTGGTAACGCAAGCATCCAGTGCTGCCTGAGCGGCCTTGGTTGCCAGATCAAGCGGCAGATAGGGCGTCGTTGGAAGAGTTTGGGCGAAAGCGGTAGCCGGAGCCAGCGACAAAGCGATAATTGCAAGTTTGCGGATCATGGTCGTTCCTCGTTTTCGATGAACGTTACCTAACTTCGCCTGTCCGAAAACTGAATCCGTAGCGCTTGCGATCTTATCCGTAGTTCTACGGATTAGCGTTCCCTTCCAGCCACAAACGGGTCATTTCTGCCTGAGATGTGGTGCCCAGTTTTACACCGATGGCGGCGCGATGGCTGTCGATGGTTCTTGGCGAAAGGCCAAGACCGTCCGCAATTTGCCGGGTGGTGAAGCCTTGCGCTATGTGCTCCAGAACCTCACGCTCACGCGTGGTCAACGCATCGAGCAAGGCTAGAGTTTCAGCCTTTAATGCCTTACTGCCCAGCCTCTTTTCCAGCAATTGCTGGGCTTTTTGGATTGCATCGATCAAGTCCTGCTCATCGACCGGTTTCGAGAGATAATCCACGGCACCGTTGCGAAAAGCGCGGCGACAGGCTTCGATATCGCCATGGCCGGAAATAATGATCACTGGCCAGTCGATGGCCTGCGCTTCCAGGAGTTCCTGCAGCTTGAGGCCCGTCATCACGGGCATACGAATGTCGAAAATCAGGCATCCCGGCGTCAGTCGCGGCAGTTGTGCAAGAAACGCGGATGGATCGGCAAAACTCCTGACCTCAATGTCGATGGTAGAGAGCAGAAGGCTCAACGCTTTTCTGACCGCTGCATCGTCATCCACGAGATAGACAGGCTGGGCCATCAACTTCAACTTTCTCTGTCGGCAACGATTGGGAGTACCACGCGAAATAGCGCGCCTTGCGCTTGCGGGATATAGGAAATCTCGCCACCGAAGCGTTCGACAAGGCGCTGGCTCAAGGCAAGGCCGAGGCCGGTTCCTTCAGGTCGATTTGTCGTGAAGGGTGTGAACAGACGAGGCAGCAGTTCCGGTGCCACACCGGGGCCATTGTCCTGAACTTCCAGAATGGCTGAGCTTCCATCAGCCTTCAGAGAAGCTTTGACCTGCCGATGACTGCTGGTGTCCGTATTATGAAAAGACTCGATGGAATTACGCAGGAGATTGAACATAACCTGTTCCATCTCCACAGGGTCTACTGCAGCCATCAAGGGGCTGTCGGGCATCAGAAGTTCTATATCGACATTTTGCCGCTTTGCTTCCGGAGCCAGCAAAGTCTGAACATTTTGCATCGAAAGACGGAGATCGGCTTGGACGTTTTCCCTGCGTTGCGGTCGTGACCAGTTGCGCAGACGATCCAGAATAGCGGAGGCGCGGCGCGCCTGATCCACCATATCGTCAAGCGCGCCAGCGAGCGCTGTTGTGTTGTTGCGGTTTAACAGTCGGCGTCCGGCCTGTGCGCCCGCCAGAAGTGCTGTCAGTGGCTGCGTCAGCTCATGGGCCATGCCGCTTGCCATTTCGCCCATCGTATTGACGCGCGAAGCATGCGCCAGCCGGGCTTCTAGGCTGCTCAGCTCAGCGCGGCGTTCCGCCTGGCGCGTGCGCTTTATCTGGCGAAGGATCACCAATCCGCCGAAAAACAGCAAGTTTGTGAGAATGAGGAGCGGGATCAACTGGTCCAGCGGCAGCAGGGCAGCCCATCCGACATTCATTGCGGTTTCAAAAAGAAGCGGCTGGGAGGCGCTTCCCAATTGCTTGGAAAAGAGCGCCGCGCCAAATGAAGCGGGGCTGCTGAAAAGAACCATCCCATCGGGCATGAGAATACGGCGTGCGACACCATTGCGGCGCCAGAATATGTCGTCTGAGCTGATCAGCGCGTCGGCGTTGATCGATAGCGCCAATCCATCGTGCGGATCATCGTTATTCGGGCTCCGCTTTACAATCATGTAATGTCCGGGACGCGCCGCCGGTGTGATCAGTTTCGGGACGCCGCTCGACGAAAGTGCCGCCGCTCTTATGGCTGCGGTGAGCTCCGGTTCCAGCTCTCTTGTGCCGGTGACAGGCGATGCCGGATCGATGGGCACAAGTTGAATTTCATCAATACGCGGATAGAAGCGCGTGATGGTCGTCGCGACCTCCAGAAACACATCGTCCTGCGAGAGTTCGGCGGTGCGCACCTTGGATTGTGCAATCGTTGAAAGCGCCGTCAAATGGGCATCATGCTGAACGGCTCGCTGGGAAGCTTCACGATGTAACGTGAAACTGGCCGCCTGGAGTTCGGACAACAATTCTGATCGCTGGTAAATGGCGAGGCCGCCGATCACCAGAAGATTGAGCAGAAGCCATATGATAAATGGGAGCAAGGCAGAGCGAAATCTCGCGCATGTGCTTCCATTGTGCAGGTTCATATTTCCATCCCGATGCCGATCTTTGTTCGGGCAAAACATACCGACACAGATTTGTTGCGCCAACCGAAAATCGTATTGCATTCATGTTCTGGTCATCTGAGAGCGATTATGCACCTTCGCAAGACCACTGGTGTTTCGTGACAATGCGATGCCAGTAGCCAATTTTGTTGCTGAAAGGATATCTTGATCATGGATTTCATGCGTCGCGCGTTTGGGTTGTCTGGAGTTATGCTGCTGCTTGCCGTTGCCGCATGTCAAAAAGAGCAGGCCCCGACAGCTGCTGAAGCTCAGGCCGGAATTTGCAAGAAGGATGTCGCAGAAACTCTTGCTGGCAAGGACAAAATGACGGACGAGGCTGCCATGCAGCTCACCGGCGCAACCATCGTCCGCCAGGTCAAGCCGGGCGATCCGGTTACGATGGACTTCCGGCAGGAACGTATAACCATTGAAACCGACCCCGACACCGGCAAAATCATCCGCGCCTATTGCGGCTAGGTATGTCGCTGTTCTGCTGATAGAGCTGCAAGCGCAAGGGAAACTTCGCCAAATGGCTAAGTTTTCTCTTGCGCATTTTTCTATTATCTGAATAGTTAGCAATATGGCTAAGCATGATCCAGACCTTTCACTTCTGTTCCACGCGCTGGCAGATCCCACACGCCGGTCGATCCTGACCCGTTTGGCTGGAGGGCCGACGGCGGTGACGGATCTGGCCGGGCCGACAGGCCTTCGCCTTCCAACGGTGATGAGACACCTCTCCGTGCTGGAGGAAGCGGGTTTGATTGTGTCATCCAAGGATGGGCGGATACGGACGTGCGCTATCCGTCCAGAGGCTTTGGAGCCAGCGCGTAGCTGGATGGACGAACAACGCGCTATCTGGGAATCCCGTCTGGATCGTCTTGATGCATTTGTAATGAGTGTGATGGAGGAGTGCGAAAATGACACAAATTCAAAAGCCAAGTAGCATCGAAGCGGCACCCATCGGTGAAAGCCGTTTCACGACGCTGACCTTCGAGCGAAATGTGGCCGCGCCGGTGTCGGTTCTCTGGCAGGCGTGGACTGCTCCCGCCGCACGGGCAGTCTGGGCAGCGCCAACGACTGCCGTTGAGGTGGAGTTTCTGGAAGCTGATACCCGGGTTGGCGGTCGCGAAGTTTCGCTATGTAAGGCGAAAGGTCGGTCCGACATTCACTGCGAATGCGGCTGGCTGGAGTTGCAGCCCGCAAAGCTTAGCGTGAACTACGAGGTGATCTCCTGCAAGGGCGTGAAGCAATCAGCGGCATTGGTCACGGCGGCCTTCTCTGACCTCGGCGAAAGGAGTAGCCTTGTCGTAACGGTGCAATTGTCTTCGCTGGCGGGCGATATGGAAGCGGGCTATCGAGCGGGTTTCGGAGCGGGACTGGACAATCTGGCCCAAGTTGCAGAGCGCACCATGGTATTGCAGAAAATCATTCGAGCGCCGCGCGCTGTAGTCTGGAAGGCCTGGTTGAACCCGAAAACCTTGCCGCTCTGGTGGGGACCGGAGGGGTTTTCGTGCCGCACAAAAAGGATCGACTTGCGCCAGGGCGGCGAATGGGTTTTCGATATGATCGGACCCGACGGCACAGTATACCCGAACCACCATCGCTACGGTGAGGTCAAGACAGAAGAACGGCTTGGCTATACCTTGCTATGGGGCGAGAACGGTCCAAAACATGCGGATGCATGGGCGTCGTTTGAGGATCAAGAGGGCTTCACGAAAGTGACCCTGGGAATGGTCTTCAGCACAGCCGCTGAGTTCCAGAATGCCAAAGGCTTCGGGGCGATTGAGCTTGGTCTGGAAACGCTGGGTAAACTTGATCGGTTCGTTGCAGCGAAGTGAAGCCCGTCAAAGGGCCTAGGCAATATCCATGAGAGGCTGTAAGGCGCCTCTCACGAATGCAGGCCTTTGATCTGTATGCCCACGATTTCCTTGGCGAGCGCGATCCTGTCAGCGTCGGTTTCCACACTTCGCGGTTGATACCAGATTGAAAGCCAGTTGATGGCACCAAGTACGGCCTTTGCCGCGACCGATACGTCGACATGACGGATGCTGCCATCCTCCATGCCTTCACGAATGACCTGCTTGAACAGATCTTCAAACCGGCGTCTGATTGAGATCAGCTCATTAAGTGTGCGGCGCTGGTCGGGTGTCGTCGCCGCAAGCTTGTGCATATGAACGCCCTGCACCACCACTGCTTCGAAAGCGACGTTGGTCATCATGGCGAGTGCATGCGCCATGAGCATCTCCTCAAGCCGGTGCAGGCCTGAGCCGTTCAATGTCATGACCGGTTCAACGGCCTTGAACAGTCGATCCATGCCTTCGCGATGGACGTCGAAGAACAAATCCGTCTTCGATGAGTAGTAGTGATAAATGCGCCCTTTCGTCGAACCCATCCTGCGCGCCACATCATCAATGCTTGTTGTGGAGAAGCCTTGCTCCATGAAGCACTGAGCGGCTGTTTCCAGGATTACAACATTCCCGGTACTGTCCGTTCGGTTATTTCGGCGGCTGTCAGCCATCTGCTACTCCGATTTATGCATAGGTAAGCGGCAACCAACCCTAGCAAATTTCGATGACAAAATGCCACTAGACAAAGCCATGTTCAAGTGCATACTACTCAGTATGTTGTTGATTAATGCGACTAGTGTCCATTTTTCGGCGCTTGGAGGATATAATTTTGGAAATAAACCCTAATTCAGCTGCGTCTGCGCGCCAAGCAGGCGCGGAAAGCCAGGTTCTGTATTCGGACTGGATCAAGATCGATCAGCAGCTTGTGGATCGGTTCGCGGATGTGATCGATGATCATCAGTTCATTCACACGGACCCGGAGCGCGCAGCAAAGGAAAGTATCTTTGGCGGTACTATCGCACATGGCTTTCTGCTTCTAGGCTTGCTGACCAAACTCAGTCGCGAGGTATTGCCGGAAGTTGCAGCTGGCGCGGTCGAAATTAATTATGGCTTCGACAAGGTTCGCTTTTTGGCTCCGGTAAAGGTGGGGTCTTCCGTTCGCGGCGCGTTCAATTCCAAATCGGTTCAGCCGAAGGGGAATGGTCAGCTCCAGACCCTTGGAGCGACTGTTGAAATCAAAGACGAAGCGAAGCCAGCACTCGCTGCTGACTGGCTTATTCTGACGGTAGGTTGAGGATCATATGACTATTTCTTTCGAAAATCGTGTTGCAATCGTAACAGGCGCTGGTGGTGGGCTTGGGCGCGCCTACGCCCTTGAACTGGCAGCGCGCGGCGCAAAGGTTATCGTCAATGATTTCGGCGGCAGCCGGGATGGAACTGGCGGCGCGTCGGAGGCGGCGGAAAAGGTCGTCGTGGAAATTCGCGCCAAGGGCGGCGTTGCAATTGCTGATGCAGGCAACGTCACGAAGTTCGAAGATATGCAGGCACTGGCAAAGCGCGCTGTCGAAGAATTCGGTCGCATTGATATCCTCATCAACAATGCCGGTATCTTGCGCGATAAGAGCTTCGCAAAGATGGAAATGGCCGATTTTCGCGCTGTGGTTGACGTGCATCTCATTGGCTCGGCGAATGCGAGCCGCGCTGTGTGGGATGTCATGAAAGGCCAGAACTATGGCCGCATTCTGATGACGACGTCTACATCGGGGGTCTATGGCAATTTTGGTCAGTCCAACTACGGTGCAGCTAAGGCCGGACTGGTTGGCCTGATGAATGTGTTGCATTTTGAGGGCGACAAGTACGACATCCACGTCAATGCAATTGCGCCAACGGCTGCCACACGCATGACCGGAGATGTGCTGGACGAAGAAATGCTAGTGCGCCTCGCACCGGAAAACGTCGTTCCGGCTGCTCTCTTCCTCGTCTGTGAGCAGGCCCCGAGCCGCACCGTTCTTCTAGCAGGAGCAGGGACCGTGGCCCGTATGGCGATTGTTGAAAGCGAAGGCGTTTATCTGCCGAAAGGCGAGCGGACGCCGGAAGCAGTCGCCGCTGCTTTCACAAAGATCGATGATATGACCAACTTTATCGAAACCGACGCCGGTTTGGCGCATGTTGATCGCATCATTGCAACGTCGAGGGCGAACGAGGTCGTCAAATGACGGTACAAAAGCCGCGCCCGAAGGCTGAACCCCGGTCAGCCTATCGGGAGTTCTACGAGATGCAGACGCGTTGGAGCGATATGGACATTTATGGCCACGTCAATAACGTCGTCTATATGCAATATTGCGATGCAGCACTGAACCGGTCGTTGATCGCGGGAGGCGCTCTGGAGCTGAATGGTTCCACGCCCATCGGCATCGTGGCGCGCAACTCAACAAATTATTTCTCCGAGATTTCCTATCCTGACAATGTCGTTGTCGGGGTGCGCGTCGAGCATATCGGTAACACAAGTTTGCTGTGGGGATTTGGCATCTTCAAGGATGGCGAAGAGCTGACGGCTGCTGTAAGTGAATATGTGCATGTCTATGTCAACCGAGACACACGACGACCTGTTCCGCTAACCCCGGAACTTAAAGAATTAGCCGAAAGGCTTTACGTTCCGGCATCAGTGGAGGAGCTCTGATGAGAGAAGCTGTAATCGTATCAACTGCGCGTACGCCGATTGGCAAAGCCTACCGCGGGGCTTTCAACGACACGACAGCCCCAGCGCTGGCAGGGCATGCAATTGCCGCTGCTGTCGAACGTGCAGGCATTGACGGTGCCGAGGTGGAGGATGTCGTTATCGGCGCGGCGCTTCAGCAAGGCACGACCCATATGAATATCGCCCGCACTTCCTTGTTACGGGCTGGCCTTCCGGTTTCGGTGCCTGGCCAGTCGATGGATCGTCAATGTGCTTCTGGGCTCATGGCTATCGCGACAGCCGCCAAGCAGATTACGGGTGATGGCATGACGATTGCCATTGGCGGCGGCGTGGAGCAGATCTCGCTGGTGCAGAACGATCATATGAACGTCTATCGCTGGCGCGATCCTTGGCTAACGGAGCATCTGCCCGCCACCTATATGAGCATGATTGAGACGGCCGAGATTGTCTCTGCGCGTTATGGCGTCTCGCGCGAGGCGCAGGACGAGTATGCGCTTCAATCGCAGCAGCGCACGGCAGCCGCACAGGCAGCAGGCCGGTTGAACGCCGAGATTGTACCGCTTCAGTCCACCATGCTGATCAAGGATAAGGTCACGGGGGAAATTTCCACGAAAAGCATCGAGCTGGGCATGGATGAAGGCAATCGCCCTGAAACCACACTGGAAGGCTTGCATGGATTGAAGCCTGTCTTTGCCGGTGGTCAGGTCATCGCGCAGGGCAGCTATATTACCGCAGGCAACGCCTCGCAGCTGTCGGATGGTGCTTCCGCATCTGTGCTGATGGAAGCGAAGGAAGCGGAAAAGCGTGGTCTTTCTCCGCTCGGCATCTATCGCGGGATGGCCGTTGCTGGATGTGAGCCCGACGAGATGGGTATTGGTCCGGTTTATGCCGTGCCGAAACTGCTGAAGCAGCATGGCCTGACGGTCGATGATATCGATCTGTGGGAATTGAACGAGGCTTTCGCAGCGCAGGTGCTTTATTGCCGCGACAAGCTTGGCATCGACAATGAGAAGCTCAACGTGAATGGCGGCGCTATTTCGATTGGCCATCCTTATGGAATGTCAGGTGCGCGTATGACCGGGCATGCCCTCATTGAAGGCAAGCGGCGCAATGGACGTTATGTAGTGGTGGCTATGTGCGTTGGCGGCGGCATGGGCGCGGCAGGCCTGTTTGAGATTTGTTGATTGAAACGAAAAAGGCCGGTTTGACCGGCCTTTTTTATGATCTCAATTGAGGCTCTATCAATATGCGGCCTTATAGATCGCCAGAGCATCCGCCTCGGTTACCTTGCGCGGATTGTTGACCAGAAGGCGGGTCTGTTTCATGACGTCGCGCGCAAGCATGGGCAGATCATCTTCGGTGATATTCACTTCGCGCAATGTCTGCGGTACGCCAAGCTCACGGCTGAGATTTGCGAGCTTTTCAACAAAGGCTTCCGCGCGTTTTTCCGCCGATATGCCGGCGAGTTCCGGGAAAACATCCGCTGCAATTTCCGCGTAGATATGGCTCGCTTCCGGCAGGTTGAAACGCAATACATGCGCAAGCACGAGCGCATTGGACAGGCCGTGCGGAACATGGAAATGCCCGCCAATTGGATAGGCGAGTGCATGAACCGCAGCCACCGGAGAATTGGCAAAGGCCTGACCGGCAAGCAACGAGCCAAGCAGCATGGCAGCCCGTGCATCGCGGTTTTGGCCATCAAAGACCGCTGTGCGGATATTGGAGCCAAGCAATTGCAGGGCGTTGCGTGCCAATGAGCGCGACAGGGGATTGTTGTTGGCAGACGCTGACGCATAGGCCTCAATGGCGTGCACCATCGCATCGATTCCAGTGGCGGCAGTTACCGCTGCTGGCAGACCCACGGTCAAATCCGCGTCGAGGATTGCCATGTCCGGCAGCAGGAGCGGAGAAACGACGCCCTTCTTTTCCGATGTACCCGTAGTGATGATCGAAATCGGTGTGACTTCTGACCCGGTGCCCGCTGTTGTCGGCACCAGAACAAGCGGGAGACGCGGACCGTGCGCTATGTTGACGCCGTAAATGTCGTTGAGCGTTTCACCGCTCTTTGCGATCAGGGCTGCAACCTTTGCAACATCCATTGAGGAGCCGCCGCCAATGGCGAGGACGCCTGTCGCTTCATGCGCCAGGATGTGATCTTTCAGCGCGAGAACATTGCTTTCTGGCGGATCAGCCTGCACGTCGTCAAAGATCGAAACGGCAATGTCTGCCTGTTCCAGCGCATTTATTGCAGGGTCCAGAAGTCCGAGCTTGCGCAATCCCTTGTCAGTCACGATCACAACGCGCTTGCCCAACAGGTGCCCAGCAATATCGGCGATCTTCGCCAGACCACCGGTCTGCAGCACGATGGATGGCGTTGTGTTGAAAACGAAATTTTCCATGTGTTCAGTTCTTTCGATTTATCGGTGTCGCGCTTCTGCAAATCAACTTGTGCGCTTCACCTTCAGCTCGCGATCGATCGTGTTTCCGGTAACCCCTTCGCTGCGCAAAATATGCTTCTGGATTTTACCGCTCGATGTCTTCGGAAGAGATTCCAAAATCCGCACATAGCGCGGCACCATAAAGCGGGGTAGGCGACCTGCAAGAAAATCCAGCAACTCTTCGGCGACAATTTCTTGTCCGTCCACCGGCGTCACGGCGATCAGGACTTCATCTTCGCTCAACTCGCTGGGCACTGCGATAGCCGCGCATTCTTTGACAGCGTCGTGAAAAAGAACTTCGGCTTCCAACGCGAAAGACGAGATATTTTCGCCGCGTCGGCGGATCACATCTTTCAGACGGTCAACAAAGAAATAAACGCCGTTTTCGTCCTTGCGAAAGCTGTCCCCGCTGTGAAACCAGCCATTGCGCATGGCTTCCACGGTGGCTTTCGGATTGTTGTAATAGCCTTTCATCAAAGCCCATGGACGGTCGGAGCGAATGACAAGTTCACCAGCCGTGCCATCCGGCACTTCGATGTCGTTTTCGTCGACGACACGCAACTGATACCAGGGGCGCGGCTTCCCCGCGATGCCCTTTTGCGTAATGCCGGGACCGGCAACAAGTGGACTGGCGATTTCGGTCATGTTGTAGATGGTCCATGCCTCCACGCCAAATCTCTCGGCGAATAATGGACCGTCTTCGCCAAATGGCGTGATGAAGGCACGACGCAGCGGATGGTTGCGATCATCCGATGAAACCGGCTGTTTTAAGAGAAAACTGGCCATCACACCCAGCAACAGGCAGTAGGTCGAGTTCGTTTCCCGCACCGCTTGCCAGAAATGCTGCGTTTTGAATTCGCGCATCATACCAATCGATAGTCCACGCGCCAGCATTGCATAGACATAGAGCGTGGAACCGCAATGAAAGATCGGACCGCAGATCATGCAACGGTCCGTTTCATCGACGCAATCAAAGGCGTCTGGCCCCATCGTATAAAGCTGCACATAAGAGGTCACGACACCCTTGGCATTGCCCGTCGTACCCGACGTGTACATGATGGCAAGCGTGTCCCATGGCTCAATCGGCGTGTCGAGAACGAGTTCGGTCTCGCTGACGGTTTCTACGTCAGTCAAGGGTAAGATTTCCACGCCAGAGATGGCGTGGTTTACGACACCTTCGACCACCAAGACTTTACGCAGTTTGCCCTGAGCGACATCCTGCAATCGTTCTACCAGATCGGCGTGCGCGACCATAAGTGGCGCATCGGCGTCATCCAGAATATGTTCCAGCGGGCGCCCGAGGGCTGCGGTGTTGATCGGCACATAGACCGCGCCGATGTAATTGATGGCGAACCAGGTGGTGAGTAGGTCCGGCCCGTTACCCATAAAACAAAGGACGTGATCGCCGCGTTTCACGCCGTGGAATTGCAGCGTCGCTGCACGCTGGCGAACGCGGTCCCGGGTCGTTTTGTAATCCCATTCGGTCGATGGCCAAAAATGCACGAATGGTGCTGTGGGGCGCTCCGCTGCATATTGATCGAGAAGATATCGCAACACGGAATGGTTGCGGTCGAGCGCACGCTGGTCTGGCGTCATATTCTGAATTCCTCCTACCCGGGCCGCAACTAAACCTCAAAAGAGGGCAGTTGCAAACCTATTTGGAATATGCAACATACTCGGTAGTATGTCAAAGCGAAAACATCTGGGAGGATGGAAATGGCCATAGTCGATATCCAGCGCGACGGACCGATTGCGGTGACGCGCTATGACCGTGGCGGCAAGGCCAATGCTCTCAATGAAGAAGCAATCAAGGCGCTCATAGAAGCGGCGGATGAGTTATCGGCGGATGACACGGTTCAGGTCGTTATCATCACTGGCACCGAAAGTCGCTTTTCGGGTGGTGTCGATCTGAAGGACGATAATCTGTGGCGCAACAATGCGGACGCCGTTTCTCGTCACACGGCGATGTCGCTCGGCGGCGTCATGTGTGATCGGTGGCGGTTGTTGCCGCAGATCACCATCGCAGCGGTCGAAGGCCCAGCCGTTGGTGGCGGCGGCATTCTGGCGTTGGCGGCTGATTTTCGCGTTATGGCTGAGGGCGCATTCTTTCAGTTTCCCGAAGTCCGTCTGGGCATGACGCTGGGTTGGGGTGGGTTGCCCCTCCTGTCGTCGCTTATCGGGCCGACGCGTGCCAAGCGCGCGCTTTTCGCCAATGAGCGGATCGGCGAGCAGGACGCGCTCAATATGGGGCTTTGCGACAAGATTGCGCCTGCGGGTGGCGCGGTCGAAGCTGCAAAACTCTTCGCGCAGACAATTGCGGAATGCCCGCCGTTAGCCCTGCGGATGACCAAGAGGGCCATTGATCAAGAACACCGCGCCAATTGGGCCGCACCCTATGAAGCAGACCAGTTTTATCTGGCGAGGCTGATTGCAGAAAGCAACAGCCAGTCGGGCTGACACCGTTATTATTTGGGAGGAGGAAAACCATGACAATGAAATCAATGATGCTCTCTGGTGCATTTGCCGCAATGATGCTTGCGAGCCCGGCTTTGGCGGAGCCAGTTCGGCTGGGTGTGCTGACGGACATGTCCGGCATGAATTTCGATCTTGCTGGCGAAGGCTCAGTCGTTGCGGCCAAGATGGCTGTGGAGGATTTCGGGGGCAAGTTGAATGGGGAGCCCATCGAAGTCATCGTCGGCGATCATCAGAACAAGCCGGATATCGGTTCCACGCTGGCGCGCAGCTGGATCGATGAGAAGAATGTCAAAGCCATTATCGACGTGCCGACATCGTCGGTCGCCATGGCAGTTCAAGAAATCACGCGCGACAAGGACGTAGCTTTTCTGGCATCCACCGCAGGTTCCTCGGACCTGACGGGCAAAGCCTGCTCGCCAACCACGGCGCAGTGGACCTGGGATACTTATTCTCTTGCCAATGGCACCGGTCGCGCCATGACGCAGGAAGGTGGCAAGAAGTGGTACTTCATTACTGTCGACTATACCTTCGGTCATGCCCTCGAACGGGATACGACAGAAGCTGTCAAGGCAAGCGGCGGTGAAGTTGTGGGTTCTGTCCGTCATCCACGTGAAACCACTGACTTCTCGTCTTTCCTGCTTCAGGCGCAAGCATCGGGCGCTGACGTGATTGCTCTTGCCAACTCGTCGGGCGATACGATGACGGCGCTCAAGCAAGCCAATGAATATGGCATCACTCAGGGCGGGCAGAAGATCGCGGGCATGCTGCTGTTTCTCTCCGATGTCCATAGTGTCGGCCTTGAAACGGCAAAAGGCCTGACACTTACTACCGGCTTTTACTGGGATTATGATGACCAGACCCGCGCCTGGTCGAAGCGGTTCGGCGAACGGATGAACGGCAAAATGCCAACGATGGTTCATGCTGGCGTTTATTCCGCTGTTATGAATTATCTCAAAGCGTCCGATGCGGCAAAGTCCACCAGTGGCAAGGTAGTGCTCGACAAGATGCGCACGACGGATATCAACGACTTCTTCGCCCGCAATGCGAAGCTGCGTGCAGACGGTCGTATGGTACACGACATGTATCTTGTTCAGGTCAAATCACCTGAAGAATCCAAAGGACCATGGGACTATTACAAAGTTCTGCGCACCATTCCGGGCGACGAAGCGTTCCGTCCGCTCGATAAGGGCGGCTGTCCATTGGTAAAG
>UEGR01000015.1 GCA_900465685.1 Hyphomicrobiales bacterium | reverse complement strand
CTTTAGATTCAGGTGACTAGAAGGAATGTTTCATGACAAAGATTGATCAGGTTCTCTATACGGGAAAGACGCACACCACGGGTGGGCGTGATGGCTTCACACGCAGCGAAGACGGGGCCCTCGACGTTAAGCTTTCACCACCCGGTAGCGGTAAGCCCGGAACCAACCCTGAACAGCTATTCGCCTCTGGCTGGTCAGCATGTTTCATCGGCGCCATGACCAAGGCCGCTGGAAAGCGACAGCTTCGTCTGCCAGCCGACACGGCGGTCGATGCCGAGGTCGATCTAGGAATGACAGACGGAGAATATTTCCTTCAGGCACGTCTCAAAGTGAGTTTGCCGGGACTTGAGCCGCAGATTGCCCGGGTGATCATTGAGGATGCTCACGAGACCTGCCCTTATTCGAAAGCAACACGTGGAAACATTGCAGTCGAACTGGATCTCACCTGAGTTCCGGTTCGCAATAACGGAGGTTGAGATGAAGATTTTCATTATCGCAGCAATGGCTTTCGCAACGCTAGCCGCTGCGTGCCCCTATGATCTCACGTCTCAAGAGCCGTCTCCTCTTGCCGGTATGCTCGCAATGGCAGCCGGTCCGGATAAGCTCTGACGATTACAGGACTCATCGGCGCCGGCTTCCGGCGCCGATGATATTCATATGGCAAGACAAACGAACGTCAGGGTATGAGCAGGAGCTTGCCGGTTGTAATCCGGCTCACCATATCCGCATGAGCCTGGCGGGCATCGGCAAGTGCATAAGTGTTGCCGATCATGACCTTCAGCGAACCGTCCTCGAACCAGCCGAAAAGTTGCTTGCTTCGGGACCGTAAGAGTTCGGTAGTGGGGATGAGATTGAAGAAGGTGGCCTAGTCGATCTTGATGCTTTTGGGCAGGCTCATAAGATCAAGCGGACCTGACCCGCCCAGCACCGGTCCGTACCGGCAAAAGGTACCAGAACGACAGAGTGAGGCGAGGGAAACGTGGAAAGCTTTCGGTCCCGATCCGTCGTAGACGGCGTTGAAACCCACCCCATTCGTAAGTTGCAAGACGTCATCTGCGAACTGTCGTCACTATCGAAAATGACATGATCTGCTCCGGTCTCTTTGACAATCGCCGCTTTTTCCGGGGATGAGACGCGCCCGATGATATGACCGCCGCGCTGCTTGATGATTTGCGTCAGGAAAAGCCCCACGCCACCTGCAGTCGCATGCACCAAAGCGATGTCGCCAGGCTGAACCGGATAAAAGTCTGTCGCGAAATGGCTTGCCGTGAGCCCCTGTATCATGATGGATGCTGCTGTGCGATCGTGCACTTATCCGGAATTTTCACAAGGGCCGAGAAAAATGCAACAGAGTTTTTGAGATGGTAACGCTCTTGTCGACAGTGTTTTGGCGTCGAGTTGCTTTGATTAGTATACCAGCATCGCTTCATAAAGCATCGCATCAATTTTACTTGCGATCAAACTTGTAATACTGGTTTCTGGGCGCTTTCTTTGCAGCAGTATTCTTCCATTCGCATCAGCAAAGTCAAGTTCGATGAAGCCCCAGGGTAATTGTACTCATTGGTAAAGAATGGTGGTAGCGGCATCTCCACAAATGTGCTAATGTGGGTTTGTGTATTTATACGGAGGCAGCCCTATGAGCCGTTTGACAATCGACATAACGGATCAGCAGCACCAAAGCCTGAAGGCATTGGCGGCCTTGCAGGGCAAGACTATTAAGCAATACGCCCTCGAACGTCTGTTTCCAGATGATGCTACTGCTGCCCAAGCATGGCAAGAGCTGAAAACCTTACTGGGAAATCGCATTAGTGATGGCCTCGCGGGAAATGTATCTACCAAGAGCATCGGCCAAATTCTGGATGATGAACTGGACGGGAATCGCGCTTGACGGCCTATGTCCTTACGGTAGAGGCGGAAGCGGATATGCGCCATATCATCCGCTACACGCGCAAGCAATGGAGTGATGCACAGGTTCGGCGCTATGTCGGCAAGCTGGAACGTGGAATTGCCAACCTTGCAGCCGGGCAAGGTACATTTAAGGATATGAGCACACTCTTTCCAATGTTGCGGATGGCGCATTGCGAACACCATTACGTTTTTTGCTTGCCGCGCGAGAATGCATCTGCCTTGGTGGTCGCAATTTTTCACGAACGAATGGATCTCATGGCTCGATTGGCAGATCGGCTCAAATTAGCCTGAGCTATGGTTGCTGAATCTTCGGGATCTGTAACCCCGCATTTTCTTTTTTCGAGCGAGGGTCAGAAACATCTGAACGGCTTCCGTTTCGCGTTCGAAATGCTGTAGCATGATCTGCCCAGTGGTTCCAATTCGACCCCACTGTCGCGTTAGACAAGGCTCCCCGAACAGCGAATAGGAGATATACATGGCATAGTAGCGCGCCATATTTCTGCCTGCGTCTGTCCGTTCAACGTAGAGGTGATATTGCTGTGTGCTCATTGAACGAAGGTCGCTGAAATCGTTCAAGTTGTCTAACGACAGTTCTGAATCAATCGGCCCCGACCGATTCATATTCGTGAACTATTCGCTGCAGATAGGGTCACTATACGCCAAACGGAGTGATATGGACGAAAGTTAAGGGTGACTCAGTTTTCCCCGATGGTAAAAATTATCGGCAGAAAGGGAGGGGCCGTGAGTGATGATCTTGATTTTCACAAGTCCGAACGGAACTGTTGCAAACTTTCCGTCAATGGTCGCTGATGCATGATCCGGTTTTCAAGCAAGCAAGCCGGGATTATGAGATGTTCAAAGGCAGTCATTTCGATAAGTCAGTATTCTTACTTTGTGTGCGATGGTACCTTTCCTACAATCTGAGCATGCGCAATTTGAAGGAGATTATGGCTGAACGCGGTATCGATCTCGACCATTCGACAGTCCACCGTTGGACGCAATATTTCAGTCCAAAATTGCTTGAGCGCTTCAACCGCAGGAAACGCCAAGTCACTCGAAAATGGAACGTCGATGAAACCTATGTTTGCGTCAAAGACCAATGGATGTATGTCTACCGTGCCATTGATTGTAATGGTGATCGGTTGAGTTCTGGTTTATTAAAGAGCGTGATTTAAGGGCTGCCAAACGCACCATGCGCAAGGCTTTGGCACTCCATGGTAGACCGAACCGCAACACGATTGATGGCAGTCTGACAAACCGAACAGCAATCATCCATTGTGACGCCGAAGATCGACTTAAGTGAAATGGAAACCCGATTGCTATTCGATCCTCCAAGTACATGAATAACAACATTGAATAGGATCACCGGCGTATCAAACGTCTGATAAGATCCATGCTTGGGTTCAAATGCACAACCTCAGCCAACACCACTTTGGCTGGTATCGAACTCATTCACATGATGCGAAGGCAGCAGAGCAACTTCGCCGCAGCGACACCGCTTTCACTCAAACAACAGTTCACAGCCCACGCAACATAATTGCGTCTGCAGCCAAGGCATCAATAGCTGTTCAGATTCGGCGCCCGCATTCATAACAGACATCAGCGGGAAACAAGTCCTTCATCGCAAGAATTGAAGCCGGCGATCAATTCGCCAGGACGGGTTGCGGATTTCAAATCAGCAAGTCGGAATGGGCTTTGAATGTCTGCGTAGCTCAATACGATAATGACAGGATCAGCGATTTTTTCATAAGGTCTGTGTATAAAAGTATAATAGAATCATAATTTTAGTATAAATCGCGTAACGTATGTTATGGAACATCGGCCGTCCCAGAGATTTCCTTCTATCGTCAATCGGCGCGCAATCAGGAAGATCACCGATGCACGCAACGTCACACCTCGGCGTAATTGTTTAAGAATTGATGTCGCCTCGAGAATTAATAGAGTTCGCAACTGTTTATTGCCCTGATTTGACATCTTGCCGAGCCTCTCCTTTCCCCGCCGGAATTAGTCCTTGGTGTGATGCCAATCCAAGCCGCCAAATCTCATCCGCCATTAACCTGCACATGGGCCTTGTCCAGGCTCGATTTTCGCGTGACTTGGCGCTCTCTCCGATTAATGCGCTCAAGCAGTTTGCGGCTGAAATGCGAACCCACTGATGCACCGTCGACTGGTCCATTGGGTACCGTCACATTGATTAATCGTCAACGTGCCCGCGGTATTTGAGTTTCATGAACAAGCAGACGCTGACGTACAGAAATTATTGCTTTCCAATCTCTATTGTGGCTCATGGAATGTGACAGTACCGTTGGCGTTATTGACAACGCAAGCACGTGTTGGCATTCTGGACAACATGCAGGCGCAGTTAATCACAGCGCATAAGGGTGTCGAGGCAGACGGTAGCATCATCCAGTTTGTTTTCTGGAAAGTGCCTGTCCCCGTTCCTCCCAGCTCACACGCTTTAAGTACCGAATGGTCTATATTCGCAATGGCGAATGGATCGTCGGATTTGATAATGAACGCGGCAAAGGCGATCACATGCACCTTTGATGGTAAGGAGCTTCGTGGGCTGTGTTGCAAAAATTTGTTTAGCAGGGAAGGTGCTCTATCTGGAGATGCAATTACGGTGCGAGCGCTGAAAATTGTTGCTTGAGGGTTAGCGGCGCCGTTGAGGCAAAGCCGCCCTGCTGCTTTCGCATCATGTGAACGAGTTCGATACCAGCCAGAGTGATCCCGGCAGCGGCTTCAGAATTGAAGCCGAGCATGGATCGTATCCGCCGTTTGACACGGCGATGATCCTGCTCGATGGTGTTGTTCATATATTTACTGGAGCGGATGGTGATAGGCTGTCCACCCTGTCGTAACTGGTTCTCTGCATCGCACTGCATGATTGCCATACGGTTGGTCTGGCTGCCATCAATGGTGATCCTCGCCGGCCTGCCATGACGGACCAGAGCCTTTCGCAAGAAGCGCTTTGCAGCTCGCAGATCGCGGTTTCGGCTAAACAGGAACTCGACCGTATCGCCATTGCTGTCGATGGCACGGTATAGATAAAGCCATTCGCCTTTGACCTTCACATAGGTCTCGTCCAGGTTCCATTTTCGCGTGACTTGGCGCTTCCTCCGATTGAAGCGCTCAAGCAATTTAGGGCTGAAATGCAAAACCCACCGATGCACCGTCGAATGGTCCATCGCAATACCGCGCTCAGCCATCATTTCCTTCAGATTGCGCAGGCTCAGGTTGTAAGCCAAATACCATCGAACACACAGAAGGATAACGGACTTATCGAAATGGCGGCCTTTGAACATCGAACAACCCAGCGTTTTGAAAGCTAGAAACCTAAATCGTGTTCATTGACGAAAAGTTTGCAACAGAACCCTTTCGGAGCGAATAGTTTTCCACGCCAGGTACACCAAATAGGCGCAGCCAGCCCAGCGAATGGCCTCGTAGGTCATTGGAACTGCGACAAAAAGCTGTGAAAGTCCCAACGCTGCAGCGAGGGCGTGGCAATATGTACCGAGCGCTATACCGGCATAGGTCAGAAACCCTGCAACGCGCCCTTGGCTGATACTGCGTGATGCAATGAGGAGCATATCGGGTCCGGGCGTGGCAGTGAGAACTACGCACGCAGCGGAAAAAAGCATGATTGTGGAGAAATCCGGCATATCGTTTTCCTTCGAGTTGGCCGGAATTCCGATCTATCAAAATCTCAGAAAATGACAAGCCTGCACCCATGAAAAGTAGCGATCGGCCAGTTCACCTACATCAGATGCGGACTGGGGTGCGGATAAAGTTGGGTCGGATATTATGACATGAGGCAGCAACATCAGTCGCTGTTTCGCCAATCGTGCCATCAGTTCTGCTTCAACCGCTATGTTCATATTTGGAACACTCCAAAACGGAAGCGTGTCCGGTAGAACACATCCTCGGGAAACCATCCACTGAGCCTAGCGATAATAAAATTATTTCTTGCCACCGTGATGACGTCAGTACTTAACTGGGTCCGACAGATTTCTGCATGAACTGAGGGGTTTCCATGCAAGGTAGTTCGTTTACTTTCTCCAAAGTGCTTTTTCTTTCCAGTACTGCGATTATTACAATCAGTAGCTTTATACTGAAGGCCGATCCGGCTTTAGCAGCGTGTTCGTTTTCTCCGTCGTTAGGAAACGACACCTATATCTGCGATAGCGGAACATCAGTGGGCGGTTTGACTGATACGAATGGCAATAACACGCTGCTGTTGCCTTCCGGCGGAAGCGGCACACTCAATGGCAATGTAACATTTGGCGCAGGCACTGACCGGATTGAGGTTCATTCCGGCACGATCGCGGGCAATGTCGTTCAGGGCGACGGTGCGGATGCTTTCGTGATTTCTGGCGGAACCGTGACCGGCAATATCCAACAGGGCAGCGGTATTGATGATTTTCGCATGACGGGCGGCGAGATTGGCTCGCTTAATCAGGGCGACGCGCTCGATACGTTCTTCATGTCTGGCGGCAGAATTGTCGATGCTTTTGATGACGGTGATTACGCCGTTATGACGGGGGGCCGCATCGGTCGCGTCAACATGAAACTCGACAACAATTATTTCAATATGTCCGGCGGCACCATCGATCGCAATCTGGTGGCGGGTTTTGGCAATGATACGATCATTATTTCCGATGGCATGATCGGTGGCAATATCAGCGTCAGCGGCGGGACGGATAGTGTCACGATCACTGGCGGGACGGTGGCTGGCGACATTCTTATGAGCTTTGGCAATGACCAGTTCACCTGGAACGGCGGCGGCATTGTCTATGGCAATATCGATATGGGTGCTGACAGTGATACGGCTGTGCTTGCCAATCTGACTGATGCCAATATTGGCGCAACCAAGCGCCTGACCGGTGGCGAGGGTGTCGATGCACTGACGTTCAACAATGTTAAAACAGGCAAGGTTGGTCGGTTTGACAGTTGGGAGACGATCAATCTCACCAATGATACGCGCCTGATTTTGGATACGACCCTAACCCTGGGCGATGCCGGTACAGCCACTGGGACGTTGAATGTCGATGCTGCCAGCACGATCTATGGCGGTTCGGCACAAAGCGGCATCAACGCTTTTTCGGCCGGTCAGCTTGCTTCGGTTTTCAACGCCGGTCGTATCGATCTGACCAATGGTGGCTCCAGCACAAGCGATACCTTCACCATCAAGGGCAACTACACCGGCCAGAACGGTCTTCTGTTCGTTGATACTGTGCTGGGCGCCGATGCATCCCCATCTGACAAACTGGTCATTGATACAGGTAACGCATCCGGCTCGACCGGTATCGTGGTCAACAATGTTGGCGGCGCTGGCGCATCTACCGTCTCTGACGGCATCATGGTCGTGCAGGCGCTAAACGGTGCAACCACTGCTACCGGAGCGTTCTCGCTCGATGGTCGCGTTGCAGCCGGTGCTTATGAATATTTCCTGTTCAAAGGGGGCGTGTCTGCCAATACATCCGAAAACTGGTATTTGCGTTCGACCTTGGTCAGCGGTAGCCAGCCGGGCGCTGTAACTGAAGAAAAGCCAGTTGCAGAAACCCCCGAAACCGCGCCGCCACCACCGGCTCTCGAGCAGCCACCGGCAACACTACCGGTTGATCCGAACGACCCCGATCCAGAAGATAATTCCGCGCCGGTCACGGAAGATGCAACGGCACCATCCTCTCCGCCTCCTCCCCCGGCCGCGGAAGCACCGAATCCACCGGATAATTCGACGGGCCTGCCGGGACAGCCACCTTTGCCGGTGGCAGGCGTTGCTCCGCCCTCGCCAGGTGCAACGCGCGTGGAAGGCGATGCGGTAACACTTTATCGCGAGGAGGTGCCTGTCTATTCCGCTCTACCCCCAGTCGCGCATCATCTGGCACTGACAACACTTGGAACATTCCACGAGCGCCGTGGCGAACAGGATCTTCTCAGAAGTGGCGGTTATCTGCCTGCGACCTGGGCGCGTCTGTTCGGGCAGGATATCGATACAAAGTGGAAGGGTACAGTTGCACCGGGCCTTGATGGCAAGCTCTTTGGTATTCAGGCTGGTCAGGATCTTTGGGGCCGCGAAACAGATAGCGGCCATTCCGACCGCTTCGGCCTGTTCTTCGGTTATACCCGTGTGACAGGTGATATTACAGGTCAGGCGCTCGGCTGGAATGATCTTGCCGTGGGTGATCTCGAAATAACCGGCACCAGCTTTGGCGGTTACTGGACGCATATCGGCCCGCAAGGCTGGTATCTCGATGCCGTGCTGATGGGCACATGGTATGGCGGCGATGCGAGTTCGAATGAAGGGCAGAGCATCGATGTCGATGGTCATGGCGTAACGGCTTCGCTGGAAGGCGGATACCCGATAGCGCTGAGTGAAAGCTGGACGCTGGAGCCGCAGGCACAGCTCATCTGGCAGAGCCTCTCGCTTGATGATCAGGCAGACCGTTATTCATCGGTATCTTTTGATTCAGACAATGCCTGGACCGGGCGCATCGGAATGCGTCTGCAGGGCGCTGAGGACACATCCATCGGCAAGCTGCGTCCCTATCTGAAAGCTAATCTCTGGCAGAATTTCTCGTCCGATCAGACTGTGCGTTTTGCCACTGATCCGATTGTGACGGACTTGAAAGGTACTTCGCTGGAAGTTGGTGGCGGCCTCACCCTCGACATCACCGAGAAGGCAAGTCTTTACGCGACTGCCGATTACACCACCAATCTCGGTGGCGAGCGCAACCGCCTATGGGAAGGCAATATCGGTTTGAACGTGAAGTGGTGATTGAAAATGGCGGCTTTTGAGCCGCCATTTGCTTTTCCAGACCAGTCTGGAATAAGCGGTGATTGAGCCCCTGCCATGAAATACGGCGAGGGCAATGTTCCCGGCTCGCCTTGGGTTAGCGGGGGTAATTTAGAGCGAGCCGAGTGCCTGGTCACCAGGTAATCTTGAGACCGCCAGAGACCTTGCCTGCAACATTGGTGGAGCCGCCGAATTCGACAGAGCCACGCCCGAACAGGCTGACATTTTCCGACACGCGGGCAACCACGCCAACGCCGACGTCATAACGCGTGCCACCCATGTCATTGCCAATGCCGGTGTTGGAAGCAACAAGACCGTTCTTCCCCTTGAACTCATGCTTCACATGGGCGTCCGCATAAGTTGTAACCGACTTGACAAACTTCTTCTTCTTCGGCGCTTCCGGCAGGACAGCAGGAACAGCCTTGGCGGCTTTGCCCTTCTTGCCCTTCACCTGCTTCTGCGCCTGGTGCAGGAACAGGGGCTGCTTCAACCGTCCCTTCTTCATCACCGAAGTAGAAGGTCTTTTCCAGACGCACACCGACGCGACCAATCAGCGATTCAGCTTCCTGACCGTGCACGGCAATGCCGTAACTGTCGGTGAAGCTATCGGCCTTCACCTTCGACCAGGTCAGCTGAGCCTGAGGCTGCAGCACGACATTGTTGCCAAGATCGAAGCCATAGCCCGTTTCAATAGAAGCGGTGGTAGCCTTGCCCTTATAACCGTTTTGCAGGTCAAATCCAGAGACAGACTTGGCGTTGACACCAAATTCGAGCCAGTCCTGCTTCACCACGGCGTCGACATAAGCGCCGGTACCAGGCTTGCGATCGGTTGGAGCCTTCTGCTGCCAGGTCACATAGCCACCCAGACCTTTCGATGAGATCGAACCGTCAGCGGTACGGCCACGCACATCGAAGCTCGAATTGGCATATTCACTGAACATGCCAATGGTGAGCTTGTCGCCAGCAACAAACACATCGCTCTTCGAATAGTCAGCGCCGATCTGAACGCCGGCCGTCGTCATGTCAAAGCCATGGCCATTATAACCGGTGATGCTCTTTGGCGAATAGGAACCCGTCTTACCAATGCCGCGCATCCAGGCATGGTAGCCATCCTGCAGCTCTTCGGCGCGCAATTCACCCAGACGCTCATGGAATGTGTCGAGCGAGGTCAGGACATGGTTCTGGGTTGCCGAAAGGGCGATGTTGTAAGTCACGCCAAAGAACGCCTCCAGCCGACCGATCTGACGGCTGATTGCAACTTCGGTCAGTGCTGGCTCGGCGGCTGCGCGCAAACAGCGGCGCGAAGTGCAAGCATAGCCGCGGGAATGGTCGCCAGCAGCCGTTTTCTGGGCACGCCATCGCGTGCTTGCACTGCGACGCCAATAAGAATTGCTGCATAATGGTCGGCCAATGCCGCAACGTCACTATCCGGGCGCAATTCGCCGTCAGCAATAGCGCGCTTTAATCGCGTCATCAGCACATCCCTTCGCTTACGGCGATAATCCGCGAGAAATTCCCGCACATTCGCATTCTCGGCTGTGCAGTTGGTCGCCGCCGATACCACCATACAGCCAGCGGGGCGGTCTTTTCGCGTACAGTTCTCGATCGCTTCCGTGAGGCTCCGCTCGATTGCAAGCGATGCCGTTGGTTCTTCGGCCATAGCGCGTTCGGCAAAGCTCCCCTCTTCAGCCGCATAAAGCTCCACGGCTTCGCGAAACAACTCCTCCTTCGAGCCAAAGGCCGCATAAATCCGCGCCGATGCGATACCCATCGTTTCCACCAGGTCCGCCATGGACACGGCTTCATATCCCCGCGACCAAAAGGCATCGCGCGCCTTTGCCAAAACCTTCTCCCGGTCGAATTCGCGTGGCCGTCCTGCCATCAACCTTCTCCATTGTTTAACGAACAACAAATAATTCGCTTGACCACATGTTGCAAGCTTCTATTCTTTGTTGATCGACAAAGAATCATAGGATTGGAGATCAACATGAATGTGTCGTATCGGGCTGGCGAAATACCGGCCTCAAGCGTCAATACGCGGCGAAGTGGAGCGCTGGTGCTGCTCGCCTTCGCCCAACTCATCTATTCGCTCGACATCAACATCGTTTTTGTCGCCCTGCCGGAGATCGGCGCGGGGCTGGGCTTTTCCGGCCAGACCCTGCAATGGGTAGTCAGCGCCTATATGGTCCTGTGTGGCGGCTTCTTGCTGTTTGGCGGGCGCGCAGCCGACCTGATCGGCCAGCGGCGCATGTTCATCTTTGCGCTATGCCTCTATGCGTTGTCTTCGCTCGCCGGGGGATTGGCCGGGTCGCCGGAGATCATCATTGTAGCGCGCGCGGTTCAGGGTATCGGCGGCGCTTTCCTGTTCCCGGCGACGCTCTCGCTCATCAACCGCCTCTTTGCCGAGGGTCGGGAGCGCAACAAGGCCCTGGCCGTGTGGGGTGGCGCCGGTGCAAGCGGCTTAAGCGTCGGCGCGCTGGCAGGTGGTTTTCTAACCGCGACATGGGGCTGGCCTGCTGTCTTTTACGTCAATGTCGTGCTCGCCGGCATCGCGATCATAGCGGCCTTTCTCGTCATCCCGCGCGACCCAGTGCGTCATGAGCGCCGCAATTTCGACCTTCCGGGAGCACTGAGCGTCACCATTGGCGCGACCGCATTGGTCTTCGCTCTGGTGGAAGGACCTGAGATCGGCTGGCAGGCCACCAGCGTCATCGGCGCGCTCATCCTCTCCGCAGTGTCCTTGATCACTTTTGCTTTGATCGAAGCGCGCAGCGCTGATCCGCTGATGCCGTTGCGGCTGTTCACAAACCGCAATCTCGTCGCCAGCATGATCATCACCTTCCTGTTCATGGGGACTTTCGGCGCCCTGCCTTACTTCCTGACCGTCCTGTTCCAGAACGTGCAGGGACTGACCGCGTTGCAGACAGGTTTCACCTTCCTGGTTCCATCCGTCGCCATCGTCATCGGCACTCAGCTGGGCGAACGGCTGGTACGGCGGCTTTCGATGCGCGCCACGCTGGTAACCGGGATGGTGGTGGGCGCGGCCGGGACGGCGCTGATGGTGCCTGGCGCAGCGATCGGCAGCGATTATCTGGCTATCGTTCCCGGTCTTATCATTTCGGGTATCGGACAGGGCATTGTCTGGACCGGTATGTGGATCGCAGCCGCCACCGGCGTGCGTCAGGAAGAACAGGGAGTAGCTTCAGGCATGGCGTCCACCACGCTCAGTGTCGGCAATTCCATCGGCCTCGCCGTTTTGATCGCCCTTGCTAACCGCCATCTCGGCGGACTGGAAGGTGAGGCACTGACCGGCGCCATGTCACAAGGCATACAACTCGCCTTCTGGCTCGCCGTCGCCGGAATTCTCGTCAGCCTTCTTGCAGCTTTCGCACTGCCAAAGGCGGTCAAGGTCGATTAAAGAAAACAATGCTGGCCCGACATTTACTTATGCAAGTGTCGGGCCGCGCCTTCAGTTCGATTGCCCCTGAGGGCGAGCTAGACATATTTAGCCGTAGACAATCAGAAGCACACTTCCTCCAAGGACGGGTCCGGGCATAAATCAGGCGGAGAATGACCGCCCTTGATCCAACGCTTCCACGAGCGCTTCGCGGAAGACGGCAATTGGTGACGTCAGTCGCCCTGCCGGTGCCCGATGCACCAGCCAGGTATTGACGCGCGGCGAAAAATCGACCGGGTTTATAGTTTCGAGCTGATCAAGCCAGGAGCTCGCTGCAAGAGCGCCGGGTGTAACAATCCCGATGCCCAGTCCCCTTGCCACCAACGACAGACGCAAGTCGACGCTTAGCGCCTCGACGGCCACATCGAACGGCAAGTGGGCTCGTTCGAAACGGTGGCGGATATAGGCACGGAAGCCGCATCCGCTTTCGTTCATCACCCAGGAAAAGCGCGCCAGATCCTCAAGATGACAGGATCTTGGTACATTCAACGCTTTGGATGAAATGATAAGGATGTCCTGCCCACCCAGATCGTCAGCCGCCAGCTCATCAGGTGGCCGAACGCCCTCAGGAAGGCAAACCGCCGCCGCATCAAGCTGACTGCGGAGAACCTGGTCCAAGAGGGTTGGTGACCACCCGGTTCCGAGTCGCAAAGTGAGCTCAGGATAGTCCTTCCGCAATCGATCAAGCGGGTCGGTCAACGCCACTTGCGAAAGATAGGGCATTAAACCGAGGCGAAACTCTCCTCGTATCTCCCCGTCGGGAGAAACACCCGACCTCAAATCCTCCAGCGAACGTAGAACTCTGCGACCATGTTCATAGGCTTCACGGCCAGCGATCGTCGGTTTGAGCGGCTTCGATTGCCGGTGGAGCAAGGTCACGCCAAGACTTTCTTCGAGCGCCTGAATTCGCCGCGTGATGCCGGGTTGAGTGAGGTGGATGCGAGCCGATGCTGCAACGATCGACCCGGTTTCGACGACCGCTACAAACGCTTCCAGATCACGAATGTTCATCACCATCTCTCATAATCGTTATACGAACTATTCATTTGTCTCAATATGCCATTAATTTATATTTTCTCCAAACACTATATCTTTTATTCAATCTGGTGATTTCATGTCAGTACCACCCCTTTCTTCCGAGAAGCCGCATGTAGAGCTAGAGACGTCATTTTCTGAAGCAATGACGATGCTGTTTGCAGTCGCGACCGGCATCATCGTCACAAATCTCTTCGCGTGCCAGACTCTCGTCGCGACGCTCGCCGTTTCGTTCGGGTTTCCGCCAGCCTATGGCAGTCTGGTGGCCATGGCCACGCTCCTCGGCTACGCAACTGGCCTGTTCTTTTTGGTTCCGCTCGCCGACCTCACGGAGAACCGCACCCTCGTATTGCGAATGCTCACCTGCGGTGCCGCAACGGCGCTCGCCGCTTCTCTCACATCGTCCGGATGGGTATTTACTGCATTACTTTTCCTGCTTGGCTCGGCATGCTCCTGCATTCAAATTCTGGTACCCATCGCTGCGTCGATGGCACCGCCGGAACAGCGTGGCCGGGTTATCGGCAATGTCATGAGTGGGTTGATGGTCGGCATACTCCTGTCGCGGCCCGTGGCTGGTGTCGTCGCCGACACATGGGGGTGGCGCAGCTTTTATCAGATCAGTAGTGCTGCGATGATGCTACTCGTCTGTTTGTTGTGGAAGTTTCTTCCCGAGCGCCGGCCCGTCGGCTCACTGCCCTACACGGCTTTGATTGCTTCACTTTGGCAGTTGCTGCGCGACGAGCCGGTTCTCCGTTCACGGGCGTTTTCAGCTGCGATGGTGATGGCGAGCTTCAGCCTCTTCTGGACAGCAGTCGCATTGCGTCTTACCACATCGCCCTTCAACCTCGACCCGAATGACATCGCAATCTTCGCACTCGTGGGGGCTGGAGGCGCTGCGGTGACACCCCTGGTCGGACGGCTCGGAGATCGCGGCCATGGACGAGTTGTAAAGATCATCTCCCACATCCTGGTCATTATAGCAGCACTGCTTGCGCTTCGCGCCGATTCCACCCATACGGCCAGTCCATGGCCGGCACTTCTTCTTTTGGGGTTGGCCGCAATAGTGCTCGATATTGGCACGACTGGCGACCAGACTCTGGGGCGCAGGGACATCAATCTCTTGCGCCCGGAAGCTCGCGGGCGCCTGAACGGGATTTTCGTCGGTACCTTCTTTCTGGGCGGCGCACTCGGATCGGCACTGGCGGGTGCGGCTTGGAGTTTCGGCGGCTGGGAGCTTGTGTGTTTATGCTTGGCAGGTTTCGGCTTCCTGGCGTTACTTGCCGACTTCGTCAGATCCTAGGTGAACAGCCGCCCGAACCGGACACCAAATACTGCGCGCTCTTTTGATCCCGGGGGAAAAACGCCGAGTGGTACATTAACGATGTGCGATATGCCGCCGACCGCGCGTGTTCAAATCGCTGGGCAACCTCCTTGACCGACCTTCCCGGCAGCAGAGCGCCCGCTATCTATCCGCGCTATCGCCGGCTTGTTCGATGGGCGCGAGGTCACACCCCCACCGCAGCGAGACGAACGATGCGATGCACCGCGTTCTGTTATGCGTTGGAATGTTCGCAAAATATTTATTGGCCAAGGTGATATCATCACTTCGAGCGGGCTGCTGTCGATCCTTGATTTCGCTAAAACGCGAGAATCTTCGCGGCGCTGGAGCATGAGATTGAACGCCGCGATGCCGCAAGCCCTCGTTGGCTGATATGCCCGATTGCCGGACATCGGCATGATGCAGCCGGGAACCGGATGGGAGAAACCCGCGCAATCAAGACCCTGTCTATACGATGACCGTGCCTACATGAGGCGGGGCAGCTCAAGAGCCAGATGATCAAGGGCAATGCGGATCTTCGGGGTCAGTACGTCTTTGTGCCAAAGAGCGTGGTTATGATAGGAGTAACTCCGGCCAGCAACGGGAGCCGCCACAAGCTCTCTTTGTTCAATACGCTCCCGAACCAGCCAGCTTGGCAGCCAGGCCACCCCGAGTCCCGCCGCAGCAGCATCTGCGATCGCGGCAAGATCGTCCATCATGAAACGACCCTGTGGCTCGATATCAATGGGCGTGCCACCCTCGTCGCTGAAACGCCATTTCTGCGGTCGCCCGGTTCTGCCGAATGCGATGGTCTCATGAGCGCCGATGCTTGCAAGATCTACCGTCTCCCCACAATGGGACAGATAGGTCGGTGAGCCACATATCAGCATTCGATGGGTGCACAGACGCCGTGTCATCATTCCGGCACCTCCGGCGATGGCGTCATGATGTTCGCCGACACTCCTGATTGCCAAATCATAGTCGTCGAGATCGACGATATCGTCGGTGAACGACATTTCAAGTTTAAGCTTGGGAAAAGCAACCGCCATTTTCAGCAGGAGAGGTGCGATACAGACCCGGCCAAGCAAGCTTGGCATCTTGACGCGTAGTCTGCCTTGTGGCGCGGCAAGATTTTCCGAGGCTGCGGTCTCGGCCGCCTCGACGTCGGCCAGTATGGTCCGGCAGTGTTCGTAGTAGATCCGGCCGGCCTCGGTGAATGATTGACGTCTGGTCGTGCGATTGATCAGGCGCACTCCCAGCCGCTGCTCAAGGGAACGAACGTGTTTGCCCACCATAGGTGCAGAGAGACCAAGTACATCAGCGGCTCGGGCGAAAGAGCCCGTTTCTACTGCCCTGACAAAGGCTGTCATGCTCTCAATTCGGTCCAATTCGAAATTCCTGGTTTCCTCAGAATTGCCAATAAGGGGATTTTTTGAAGATTTGCAATCTGACATCAATCCATTCGAAAATGAATATCAGGAGTTGCCCATGTCGCGAATAGTACGTTTCCACAAGTTCGGCGGACCAGAAGTCCTGCGCATTGAAGATGTTGCCCCTGCGCGGCCCGGTCCCGGCGAAGTGCGTATCAGGGTCAAAGCCATCGGCGTGAATCGTGCCGATGTTCTGATGCGTTCCGGCACTTACATCCAGACACCTTCTCTTCCCAGTGGTTTGGGACTTGAAGCTGCAGGTTTTGTTGACGAGATCGGTCCGGGTGTCGAAGGCCTTTTACCCGGAGACAGGGCCAGCGTAATTCCCTCCGTTTCCATGGAGAGGTGGCCGGCTTACGGGGATATGGCCATTTTTCCAGCGCATCTTGTCGTCAAACATCCGTCGTCGATCAGTTTCGAAGAGGCAGCAGCAAGTTGGATGCAGTACCTGACAGCGTACGGCGCGCTGATTGACGTTGCCTCATTGGGTGCGGACGAACCTGTCCTCGTGACTGCTGCATCCAGCAGTGTTGGACTTGCGGCCATCCAGATCGCGAACCTGATAGGAGCCCGCCCGATAGCGGTCACTCGCGGCAGAGCCAAAGCGCAAGCGCTCCGGGATGCTGGCGCTCACGATGTGATCTTCTCGGAAGACGATGACTTCCAGGCCCAGCTTATCGCCGCCGGTGGAAAAAACGGATTTCGGGTTGTGTTTGATCCCGTAGCGGGTCCGGCTTTCACGGCAATCACCACTGCTATGGCTGTGGGTGGCATTCTGATCGAATACGGCGGACTAAGCCCACATGCAACACCGTTCCCGGTCGGGCCCGTGCTTTCGAAAAGTCTGACATTGAAGGGATACCTTGTTCATGAAATCGTTCGAGATCCGATACGACTAGAAAACGCAAAGTGCTTTATTCTTGATGCCCTCGCCTCAGAGGCTTTGAAGCCCGTGATCGCGAGGAAATTTGCCTTTGAGGAAATTGCTGACGCGCACCGGTTTCTCGAGACGAACGAACATCTGGGAAAGGTGGTGGTAACGGTCTAGCGAAAGGCGATACCGCTGGTAGGTTCGACGACGAAACTAAGCCCAACGTCGCGGATGCGTCCTGAAACTACCAGCTTCGCCGAGACTCTGGAAAACGTCGATTGATTTGCTCGAACACGCCAACGCAATTGTAGTCGGCGAACGCTTGTTTCTTTCGCGCGCCCGACTTTAAGCCGTCTTCCAGCTGACTGACGACGCCAGGTCTTTCAAGTAACCCGTAATCAAACCGAACAGTTAAATCGCTTGGCCGGCGTCTTTTAGCGCAACGGAATTAACGCGATCCTCTGACCTGCCTAGGCCAAGCGCACTTACGGTCTTATTGACGTCGACTTCTTTGCGGCTGCTCGATCGCATAACCCAGCGCCCGACCAAATAGTGTCCGTTGAAATCCGATCGCGCGATAGCCCTTCATCGCCTTGGCCGATAGGGTTGGTGTCCGTGTCGGCAAGCTCGCTTTTCACTACGCCGGATGAATGCAGGCAACACGGATATACTTGCTATCCTGTAGCGTCGGGGCACCCCCAGTCGCAATTCTGGTTCGATAGAGCATTTCCGTCCGGTCCGCCTCGAATTTCAAGCGGCATAGGTAAGCGGGGCAAAATGAATGACAGAATACTCATACAGAGTAAGAGCCAATAACAGGCTCAAACAGCCCCTTGTAATTGGATGTAGCTCCAATTCCAGATTGCCAGTCAAGATTCGGCGCTTCCGCCTCGTCACAAAAACTGTCTCTCGCCTCACATAGAAATAGAGTTGAAATAATCCTAGTTTTTCTCGCGATTTTAGACCTACGAGCCGTGAGGTATATTGTATATTATAGAATTATCGTATTAATTTTATTAAAAAAATAGCACTTCATATTTCCCCTTCCGCGCGAAAATTTCAGTCTCAGGATTATTTAGTTTGAGAGCAAGGATCGGAGCGCGTTGAACCAAACGTACGCCTATCTTCGATATCCAATAGATTCGGAAGGTAAGGTGATGCAGGAGATTATTCGCTTTGCGTGGGGAAAGAGCTCACTCGGTGACTTTATCGTTGCCATGACTGAGAAAGGTATCGTGGCACTCGAATTTGCCTCGTTACACACGGCGATGGAAAGCGCGCTGCGCATCCGATTTCCTGATGCTGATCTGGAACATAATCAAAAAGAACTCTCCGACGTCATCGATACCGTCACAAGCGTGATCGATAACCCGTTAAACATAAGCGATTTGCCACTTGATCTGCGAGGGACGCCGTATGAAGTGGAAGTCTGGCAAATGCTACGTGAAATTCCCATCGGCGAAACGATAAGCTACGGTGCGCTAGCGGCAAAACTAGGCTCTCGCGATGCGCGCGAAGTTACGGCCGCCATTGCTAACAACCCGATTGCCGTGATCGTTCCCTGTCATCGCGTGATCAAGAAGGACGGCTCTATTTCAGGATATCGTTGGGGAGTGCATCGCAAGCGCGCTCTTCTGGGACGCGAGCATCATTTCAAGGTGCAGTAAGATGACTGATTCAAGTCATGATCGCCGTAAAGATGACGGCATTCGGCACACCGTTGCGTTGGGCGAAAATTTAGCTGAACCGCTTGAGCTCGTTCAATTATCGCTCAATTCTACTGCGATGGCGCGAGAACGGTTTCCCGGTTATCGGTTCACGCGATTGGTCGGCGCACGGCTTGAACTGGAGGACGCTGATATGAAGCATATGTCGCATATCATCGGCGTCGATCTCTTGCGGCCGCTATCTGGCGTGGCAAGGCCATTTGAATATCAGTTACGTCACATGATCAATCGCTTTGAGCTTAGTGCGCTTTTCGGTGATGACGGTCATGGTCTCTATCATCACGCGATACGACCAAAAGGCTATGATTTTCAGCGCGACGAAGTGCATCCAACAGGTATGGAGCATTGGCGCGCGGACTACCGCGAGATGACAGATGTCCGGCAAATGATTGCTGCATCGATTGTGTGGCTCTATAGGGCCGGGAAAGACAATGTCTGGCTTCGGCGTGTACCGTGCACGTGGCATGCCGCAGATGCAATCGTCACTTTAAAAGCGACCGATGCTTTGGATGATTGGGCAAGGCTTTACGCCTTTTATCCAGGTTGGTAGCTGAACTGGATCGATGGCGATGTAGATATCCATAGACCGATAAAGCGTATTCGAGCGAGCAATTTTCGATTTAAAAGTAATAAACGGAGTGGGTGTCATCGGTATAATAAGGTACTATTGCGATGTGAGTAAAAAAGCCCGCCATCGATAGTTATGATTGACGCACAAAGTAAATATGAATTCCGCGACTGGTGTTAATCACTTCAGAAAATCAACGCCAATCGTGGATATCGCAAACATTGTGCGGATCACGTCTTTTTATGGCGATGCAGCCCCACCGCAATTACTCAGTAAGGAGAAGCATATGTGGAAACCGATATTACCTTTCATGTTGACATTTGGCCTGACTGTGCCTGCGATTGCGATCGATAGGTTCGATATTCACACACGATCCTGTGCCAACGTCCAGAGTTTGCTAGCGAAAAAAGGTGAGGCAATCCTTCGCTTTCCTTCTAAAGACAAACGCATGACGCTTTATGATCGTTACATCTCGACCAGTGCTCAGTGCGGTCCAGGAAAATATGGAATCCCCGCCAGTGTACCAACGGCAACGGGTGCCTGTGCTGTTGTGAAATGTACGCTGCTCAACAATCTTTCCCCCTGAAACAAACTGTCAATGCCTGCACTCCATAAACCACGCGACCTGCGTTTATCTCTTTCCTATATAGAGGCCAAGTTTTGGAAAACCCCGGCTCAATGTCATTTTGGGAGCCGGGGTCATGTTATTAGCGAGCGTCGTGGAAAATGATCCCGACGGTGTGACGCATGCCGGATCGTATGCGACTAACACCGTGACGCAGATTCACACGGTAATTGCCTTTCGTTCCCTGAACTGGACGGTTATGGACGGCAAATGCCACCGCGTCGCCCTGTCTCAGTGGGACAACTTCAACCCTGCTCTGCATCCGCGGTCGTTGCTCGGTCAGCGCGAACTCCCCTCCTGTAAAATCTCGGTCAGGTTCCGACAACAGGATAGCTACCTGGATTGGGAATGACAGATCGCCGTACAAATCATGGTGCAGACAGTTGAAATCGCCGGGGACGTATTGCAGTAGCAAGGGCGTCGGCCGCGTCTGACCAGCATCATGACAGTGGCTAAGATATGAGGCGTGATCGTTTGGGAATCGATGATCCATTCCCATCCGCTCGTTCCAGTGGTTGGCAACGTCAGCGAGGCGCGGATAGAGTGCCGTGCGCATTCCGCCGATCAGATCGGGTAGCGGATACTTGAAATAGCGATATTCGCCTTTTCCAAAGCCGTGCCGTGCCATGATAATATGACTGCGGAAATGACTCTCATCGGAATATAGCGCGGCGATGCTGCTGCATTCTACTGGTGTTAGAAGTTTGGGCAGGACAGCGCATCCGTAGCTGTTTAGCTCATCAGCTAGAGCTTTCCAGTCGTAGGCGGCAACTCGAGCCTCAGCGGATACATCCTCATTGGCCGGGACAGCAAGATTAACAAGTGACTGATTCATGAAAGTTTCTCCCTACGGATTAATTCGCGCTTACGATCAAGTCCCCAGCGATAGCCAGCCAAGTCACCGTTGGTCCGGATGATGCGTTGACACGGAATGGCGAGTGCTATCGGATTTGCGGCGCATGCACGCGCAACTGCGCGCGGACTTGTAAGAGGATTGATCGACATCGCAAGTTGCGTGTAGCTGTGGGTCTTGCCGGGGTCGATCGCCTGCAGTTTTTCCCAGACCTGACACTGGAAGGGCGTGCCACGCATATCGAGTGGCAGGTGAAGGCCGCTGGACGGTTTGCTGATGTAGCGCAGCACCGTTGCAATATCATCCTTCAGCATCGCTTCGCCCGGAACGAGTGTGGACTGCGGAAAACGGCTGGCCAAGTCCGCCGTCAGCTCTTCGGCATCGTCGCCGAGTAGAATTGAGCAGACGCCCATCTTGCTGCGTGCAATCAGCACCTTTCCGAGATCGCTGTCAGCGATCGCATACGATAGAACGTCAGCAGCTGTTGAAGTTAAATTCAACTGCGGATCAGACCCCGGAGTGTCCGCTTTGATCGTGCGGTTCATCATCGTAACTCCTTGCTCTATTCTGGCGATCAAAGTTACATTCCCCGTTGCGTCGCCAAACTCCGATCCTTGTTTTCAAATCGAAGTTTTGCTTTCGGGGGTGAAAAATACCGGGCACTGCTGCGACCGGTTTATGAGCTGACACTTCACTATGCCTCGAACAAGACAACTCGCTTGGTCAGCCGCAAAACTACTTCGCATCGTGGAAGATGATGCCGAGGGTATGCCGATGCCCTGAGTGCAGTCGGCTGACGCCGTGGCGGAGATTTACACGCGCGGAACCTCGAGCGCTCTTTGCCGGGCGGTGATTGACCGCGAAGGCCACTGCGTCGCCTTGACGAAGCGGGACCACTTCCGCCTTTGAAAGACCCCGCGGGTTCTGTTCAACCAGTAGAAACTCTCCGCCAGTAAAGTCGCGTTCCGGCTCGGCCAGGAGGATCGCAACCTGCATCGGGAACGCAAGTTCTCCGTAAAGGTCCTGGTGCATGCAACAATAGTCTCCGGCATTGTATTCCAGCAGCAACGGCGTCGGTCTTTTTTGGCCAGCGCGATGGCAAATATCGAGATAATCAGCGTGCTCTGAAGGATACGCGGTATTAATACGCATCCGGTTGTTCCAGTTATTCGCGATTGGCGCCAGGTGACGGTAAAGCGCCGTCCGCAGCTCACTGACGAGATCAGGAAGCGGGTAACTGAAATATTGGTACTCGCCTTTACCGAAAGCATATCGAGCCATAACGACGCGGCTCCTGAAAAGTCCGTTCTGAGGATACAGCGCTGTGAGCGCTTCGCATTCCTCGGACGTCAGAAGTTGCCGGGCCACAGCAGAACCGCCGTTGGCCAGATCATTGGACATTCGATCCCAATCGATCTGTTCAATACGTTCTGTTGGCGAAAGCCTGGACTTCAGAACATGTTCATTCTGGAGTGTGGACATGATTTATTCTCCATACACCTGGTGCGGACAAGGGGCCGTTACGCAACTGCGTCGTGAAAGGTAATGCTGAGCGCGCGTTGCCGACCTTCGCGAACCTTACTGAAACCGTGACGTAAATTAACGCGATACGTGCCACGCGTTCCCGTCACAGGCCGGTTTGATACTGCAAACACCACCGCGTCACCCTTGTTGAGGGTGACGACCTCGGGACGTGTCTGCATGCGCGGGCGCTGTTCTGTGATGACGAATTCGCCGCCAGCGTATTCCGTACCGCGTTGCGAGAGCATAATGACCATCTGAAGAGGAAATACCTGTTCTCCGAATACGTCCTGGTGCAGCAGACATTGTTGGTCGACGATGTGCTCAAGCATCATTGAAGTCGGAACGGTCTGGCGTGCTTGACGACAAATCCCAAGATATTCACTATGGCTGATGGGGTAGCGTTCATCTATTTCCATCTTCTCGTTCCAGCCATTGGCGATAGTCACCAGATACGGATAGATGACAGCCCTCAATTCTGACATCAGATCAGGCATGGGGTAGCGGGTATAACGATAGTTTCCATTTCCCCAGGCGCGCTGTTCTTCGACTGACGGCACGCGAGACAGTGATCCACCGGTAAGCAGTTGTTCTGCGGCGATACATTCATCAGTCGATAAGAGGCCGGGAAGAACTGAGGCGCCATAAGCGTCTAAATCCGTCGCGATGCGGTCCCATCGATATTGAGCAATGCGTGCGATGTAACGTGAGGATGGAAGATCGAGACTAGCGGGATCCAGTTGCGCTTTCATGATCAATTTTCTTTCGAACGACGCCGTCGAGGAATAAGCTGACGGACGATTGTCTGTTGAAATCGAGCACCATCGGATGGTGACAATCCGCCGAGCTCTCTTGATATTATTGGCTATCTTTGTGAATGGGCGCCCGCACTCCGGTTCATACTTTCAAAGTGCATTTCTGGCACAATCGGATGCCGCCGCCATATTAATTGATCCGGCTCCCTTAGAGGTCGAAACGACCAGAGGCGGACTGTCGTGGTCAACATATTGCACTGTAATCGGCTTGAGCCTTGCTCTGGCGGGCCGTCGGTCCCATTGGTCGGTCAAGTAAGTCTGAGGATCGATGTCGCTGCAAGGAGAAAGGTTTCACCCGAGGTGAAGCGGACTTCAGCTTCGCCATTATCGAGCAGTTCAACATCGGCGTGCCCAGCCACAAGCAGTTGACCGATATGTTTCATCACAAGCGTCTTGTCAGGGTCGCCGTGCGCAAACGCCATGAGTATGTCGATAACCTCTTCAGACCCGCGTGACTTGCGCCGGCTCGTTTTGGTATAGAATCCGCCGCGCGTAAACATGGTAGCGGGTTTCCCTGTTCTGGTCGTTGCGGAGGGCAGATCGTTGAAACCTGACAATCGCATGTCCACTCTACGAATGATAACATACCTAGCCACAAGACAATTCTTATGGCACTCCGGTTATTGTCATCAAACTGAAAGAAACATCTGAAGCTATAGTGCTCCACGAAATGTAAGGTTTATGCGCATCCGCCCGACGGTCTCGTGGACGCCCTCCTTTAATTCGGGAACGCCATGATAGAAGAGTCTTGACGAGCCGCCCCAAACGGCAACGTCGCGGTGTAGCAGTGCGTATTTCCTGACTGGGTCGTTTCGCTTCAGACCTCCAAACTGGAAGGTCGCCGGCAGACCGAGCGAGACCGATACGATCGGATTGGCGAAGTCGCGTTCGTTCTTGTCTTGATGCAGGGACAGGCGGGCACCCGGTTCATAGCGATTGATCAGGCACGCGTCAGGACGAAAATCCGGATAACCCGCACGACCCGCTGCCTCAACTGCCAGATTCATGAAACATTCAGGCATTACAGGCCAAGGCTGACCTGACTCAGGGTCGTTGCGATCATAGCGATAACCTGTTCGATCTGTTATCCAACCAGCAGTACCGCAGTTCGTCATTGCCACTGACATGGTGTATCCACCTGGCGTTACCATATGGCGAAAGGGGGACCGTCTGACTATTTCGCTCAGTGCCGCCAGCAAATCCTTCTCATAGGGAAGTGCCACGCCGCGCAACAGCCGGGCTCCTTCCGCCATGATTTCTGTTGCCGGACCGAGCGGCGATAGCGTGTCAAAAAGATCAGGCATCTCAAGACCTATTGAGTTTGGTGTGAATCGAAGGGTGGAGAACGGGCTGGTAGCCCGCGATGAGCGCCATGACTGTCGACGGCGGCGTCAGCAACCAGTCCGCTTCATGGAGGATTTCGGGCCCGTCATAGCCCTCAACAGTCCATCGATGTGCAAGACCGTCTTGCAATGTGTAAGCCTCCTCCCCGACAGCAACGACCGCACCGTTCGGCAGTTCGTTGATGAGGCGCGTGATGCAGTGCAATCGCTTGCGATTGTGATCAAGACGTTCGGCGTGAAGGACAGCATCCATATGTCTGGCTGAGGGATACGCCTCTGCCTTTGCCGATGCCCAGCACGCCCGGAACTTTTCCGCCGCCTGGCGTCGGCACAGAAAACAGGGACGATGGCCTGCAGCGAGTGCCACCGCTTCGTCAAGGAAGAACAATTCGGTCCATTTACGGCCTGTCATTACCTCCCTACGACGCCCGTTGAATTCACACTCACACACAAGCCATGTCCGGCTCGCCCACCGCTTGTTCAGTAAGGTCCTCGTCACTGGATCATGGATGATGCCGCGGTTGCCAGTAAATGTACCACGCTGTGAAATGGCGACGATCGCGCCAAATGGCGTGACACGGTTTTGAAGATGCATGCTTTTCTACCTTGCCTTGCGCCTGGACACGTTCTGCTTGGGTTCCCCGCAATGCACGACGATGGATCGCGATCCGCGTTTCAGGGCTTGATGCCAAACCTGCGATCACTCCGATGAACGTTTATTTGAGGACGTTTCCGCGTTCACGAGGTATGCGCCACAAATACCAGGCAGCAACCGTGCGATGGGGCGACCAGGCTTTTGAAATTTCACGCAGTTGCTTAGGTTTGGGCTGTTCAGATAGCGATTTAAGGACGCGATAGCCTTCACGGACACCAAAGTCGTCCACGGGCAATACGTCCATTCGCTCCAGCGAATACATCAACAACATCTCGACGGTCCACCGGCCAATGCCCTTGATACCGACCATTCTGTCGATCAGTGCTTCATCGTCCATGGTCGCGGCGATCTCACGGGTGGGGACAATCCCTTCCAAGGTTCCTTGAGCAATTGCCTTGATAGTAGCAATCTTGCTGGCTGAGAAACCACACTGCCGCAGCAGGTCGAACTCGGCCCCTATGAGATCGTGCGGGGTTGGAAAATCGCGCTCAACGAAAAGAGCCTTGAGACGAGCTATGATCGCATCGCCGGCTTTGGCCGTCAGTTGTTGGTACGCAATTGCCCGCACCAAAGCTTCGTATGGTTCGCGGGCGGCCTTGGGGTCATGTCGACAAGGACCAACCAGCTCTATCAATTTTGCCCAGTCATCGTCATGAGCGGATAGGAAGGCGACGGATTGGTCGTAGCGTGAGAGTAAGTTCATATGGATGCCTTGCATTCGCCGGCGATCGCAAAGCGCAGCCGGTTTGAGATGACCATATCGAGGCCGTGTTACAATTGGGTTCAACAACAGCCTGCGGTAAAGCGCAGTGCTTTCGAGCTCCTGCGTCAGATGACGTGAGACGCCTCCCGGTCCAGGAGTGCGCGCTTTCGATCGACACCCCACGCATAGCCGGAAAGAGCACCGTCGTTACGCACGACGCGATGGCATGGAATGGCGATCGCTATATTGTTTGCGGCACACGCTCCGGCAACCGCCCGCGTTGCTCTTGGCGATCCGATGCGCCGAGCGATTTCCGAGTAAGAGACACGCTCGCCGACTGGAATTTCCTGCAATGCCTGCCAGACACGGCGTTGAAAGGCCGTGCCACGGACGTCAAGAGGCAGATCAAGACCTATACCCGGATTTTCGACGAAACCGCAGACACTGGCTATCAGCGCCTCATATTCGCGATCCATGCCGATCAACCGCGCCTTCTGAAAACGATCCTGAAGATCGCGAACCAATGCATCCGGATCATCACCAAGCAGGATCGCGGCCACGCCTTTTTTGCTGGATGCCACTAGGATTGCTCCCAAACTGGACTGTCCGACAGCAAATTTGATTTCCTCATTGAGACCGCCTGCCCGATATTGTGTCGGGGTCATGCCAAGCATTCCGGTCGACTTCTCATAAAAACGGCCACTTGAATTGAACCCGGCATCATACATCGCCTCCGTAACGCTCGTTCCGGTTTCAAGGCCCTCGCGCAACTTCTTTGCACGATGACCGGAGGCGTAAACCTTCGGCGTCAAGCCCGTTGAGGTTTTGAACATCCGATGGAAATAACTTGGACTGCGATCAACAGCAGCAGCGAGCGCCTCTAGCGACAGTTCTTCCTCACTGTCCTCTATGAGGCGGCAAGCCTTCGCTACCAGTGCCGCGTTTTCACTGTCAAGCGAGAGACCTTCGGGATTGCACCTCTTGCAAGGGCGAAACCCGGTCGCTCGTGCGCTCATAATTGTATCATGCAAGGCCACGTTCTTCGGGTTTGCCGTACGCGACGGGCATGAGGGCCGGCAATAAATCCCGGTCGTGGAGACGGAATACCAGAGATGACCATCTGCAGACTTATCGCGAGCGACAATGCGTGCCCAGCGTGGATCATCCGCAACGGAAACTGTCGAGGTGTGCGATATTGATGTCGATTGAAAATTCTTGGACATTGTCTTCTACCCGTAAATGATCTTGATCGACAATGTCTTCTCTCCGCGTCGAACACACTCCGATCCTTGCTTTCAAATCGGAATAATTCCACCCATTGCCCGCGGTTTGCGGATATCTGATGATCGAAAAACACTTATCGGGGATTTAAAAGTGGCGCGTAATATCCCGCTATGCGGAAGACTGGAATAGCCTCGCCTCGCCTTCCATATAGTGGCCGGATCGTGCGTACGGCTGTTGGGCTGCTCCATGCCCCCCATCCTGGTGCTGGATTTCAGACCCTCGCATAACATTCAGTCTAACAGTTATAGTGTTCCCGTTTTTTACCTGGGAAATGGTAGGATATCCGGGCACAAAATCGATGAGGCTGGCACTTGTTTAAGTGCCAGCCTCATCTATACGATCTTCTTGTTGAAAGGCTACTGTGGCCCGTGTCGATCAGATCTTCTTGATCAGCCCGAGCTGCATCATTGCCGTCAGGCCGTCATCCAGACCGTTCTCTTCTACGATCAAGCCGTCAACGACCTTCAGAACGGTCTTGCCGGTGAAGTGCATTTTACGGCCAGACGCGGCAGGAAGACCCTCGTAGCCGGGCAGAACATCATTCCAGGCAGCACCGGTTTGCGTGCCGCCGCCTTCCCACTGACCAACCACATAGTCACCCTCGGCGATCAGATCAGCCGTGCCCCAGAAGTTAAGATCAGGGAACGCCGCACGAAAATCTGTCATGAAGGCTCTGATATCGTCGCGACCGCGACGCGGTTCGTGGAGCGAATAATGGAGGAGCATGTCGGGATGCGCGATTTCGTCAATCACATCAAGATTAACGTCCTTGCCCCAAAACTCGGTAAACCAGCGAACGACAACGGCTTTATTGTCTTCTTCTTTGCTCATAATATGGCTCCTTCTTTGATCTTCAGGGACCATCGAGTCTTCTCGACGACCTGAAGGAAGGAATATTCGACATTGACCCACCCCAAACTCCGGTTCTTACCTTCAAACTGGAAACGATGCCGCGAGGCTGAATTGCGGTGGATTTCTCAGATTTTCTCAATTTGAAAGTAAGAAGCGGAGTGTCGATAGTCCCGTTCGCCGCAATTTGGGAAAATGCTTTCAAAAATGCCTCAAGGTTACAAGGTAGCCTACCACGCGAAGACGAATAAAGGTGCAATCCTTGAGATGATTCCCAAGGACGAAACTCTGCCGGAATGGTCGGAAATGCTGACCGTTCAGGTCTTTCGCAATACTAATGAATACACCCTTGCGAGCTTCTATGCTGGCATGAGTGAGGCATGGGCGGAAATGTGTCCTTGCGGCTCGACTGAAATCATTGAGCGCGGGTGCGAACAACACCAATCGACACTTCTTTGGCGGCAAGACTGCCCGTTGAACAAGAATACCGGAATGCCCGAATATACGTGGTTTAAACTACTTATAATCGATGGAAAGCTCGTTATCACCCAGAAGGCGTTTAAGTTTGCCCCAGCCGATAAGGAAATCACCTTCTGGCTTGATTTTCTTCGCGAGATACGCGTTGACCACGCCCTTTGATTTCCTGCGCTGTAGAAGCTTTTCTCGATTTGAGGATAGCAACCGGAGTGTTGACTGGAAGTGTTTCTTTAAAAGTCGCGCCAAGGCCGCAATTTTGCCGCCTCTAACAACGGAGGCAATAACGTCCATGCGCATGGCTCAATCTACCCGTAATCCAAGGCTCTCGATGACGCAGTCAAGTCCATCGATCTTGACCCGCGAGTTGTTAGAAGCGGATGGTGCATTGGCTTTGCTTCGTCAGGACGAACCGGGCGTTCGGCTGCTTTCAGAGGCGGAGCGCAGGCGTTCGCTCGCTGACTTCATGAAACACCGTCCTATCGGCGATCTCTGGATATTTGCCTATGGATCGTTGATCTGGAATCCTGCCTTGAAGATTGCAGACAGCAGAATTGCAGAAGTAAGGGGATGGCATCGTTCGTTTTGCCTGTCGTCTATGGTAGGGCGAGGTACGCCTGACGAACCGGGTCTGATGCTGGCACTCGAACTTGGCGGTGTCTGTAAGGGTGTGGCCTACCAGATCACCGAGCGGGATATCGACACCGAACTGGCAATATTGTGGAACCGGGAGATGCTTATCGGCGGTTATAAACCAATCTGGGTTGACGTGATCGGAGAGAATAACGCGAAGTTTGGGGCCGCGATTGCGTTCACGGTTGACCGAACTCACGAGCACTACGTCGGCATGCTACCGCAGTACGAAAAAGTACGGCGGATCGCTGTTGCCAAGGGAAGTTGGGGGTCAGCTGCTGATTATTTGTTCCGTACAATCAGTGGTCTTAACAGGCACAATATCCGTGACGCACAGTTGGAAACTCTGGGTGATCTGGTCGATTCCACCAGACGCGAACATCTGAAAATGTGAGCTAGATTAACCGAATTTTACGTTAGTTTTTAATCAAGAGCCCCGTATCTCTTTAGTGGTACTCCGATCAGGGCAGTTTTGAAGACATGGGTTTGAATGGTTGCGATTCCACAGCACTCCGGGGCGCGTCATTGGTTTCGCAAGTAGAAGCATAGAAGACGGAGACGGGCGGATTTCATAGACTACACTACTAAGCAGCACAGATCTCTCTATCCTATCATATGTCTAAACCCAGAATTTGAATCTGGCTTAACCACTAATGTCTCATATGCTGCAAGCTTACCAGTAGGCTGCCATTCACGACGAGCGGCACAATTACCAACTCGCACCATCCCGGCTCCTTCTCGCACGTCACAAAGTGAATCGCCGAAGCGCCTGCGATACTCGGCAGGCGTCACACCGACGGAGCGGGCAAAGGCCCGTCCGAGCGGTGAACTCGGGGATGGGTCAATGGCTCTGCGCCAGACAGTTCGTGAACGCGTGCGGGCGGGCTCGCACTTCATCAAGTTCGGATTATCAAAGGGCGGTGTACATGACCGGTATCATGCTTGGGCGATGATGCAGGTTCCCACCTTCGCCCTGGATGAAATTAGCCGTTATCATCACTATGGAAGGCGATCCGACAACTAATATAATGAGGCTCTTTTCGACGTCCTTAGTGAAGAAGGGCGAGATTTTCGCTGGTAAAAGTAAAGGACTTATATGTCGGAACACAAGGTGAAACTTGGGCTTAATTCCAGACTTGCGGCAAAGATTAGCTTCGACGTTTCATAAACTCTCTATTGAGTATGGTCTCTTTTCCATTTCGCTGTCACTCTGCGATAGCGGGATTGAACATTGCCAATCGGGATGCTTAGCACCAGATGAGCACCCCATGTTGTCCGCATAACAATTCTGTTCAATTTGCTCTAGACGACCTGATAGCTTCGAACAATATATGGCGCTATTAGATCTTGGGAAATGTCTATACCCAGACCAGGCGTACTGGGCACTGGCAACGTGCCATCAGCCCCGACGCAGGGACGTCCCGCCAAATCAAGAAGAGGATTTGGACCGACATCAAATTCCATGAATGGAAACTCAGATTTTCCACCCCTATAAGGGGGTAGCGTTGCAGTGAGGTGCAATGCCGCCTGAAAATTCACGATGCTACCCCATACGTGAGGTATAAGCGGACGGCCATACAGGTCCGCGAGAACTGCGACCTGCGCGACACCACTCAAACCACCACAAATGGCAATATCCGGCTGCAGGATATCCATTACGCCTTCAGCCAAGAAGGGCATAAAATCTCGTGCCGAGCCAAAGGTTTCTCCGCCCGCGATAGCGCATTTGAGATGCGCTGCGGCTTGCTTGTATCCTTCCAAATCAACCGGCGCCGTGGGCTCCTCAATCCAGAGCGGCTGAGCCTCAGCAAGCAGTTCAAATGTCGAAATCGCGTTGCGGACAGTGATTGATTGGTTGAAATCAATCATCAAGTCGCCGTCGCCGCCGATCATTTTGCGAACGGTCAGGGCTGCGCTCGCATCGTCTGCAGGACGATAACCGCTCCGCAGTTTAATCGACTTGAAGCCATCGGCGAGGTAGCTTTCCACATCACGTTCGAAATCCCGATAGGGGTGCCCGCCGGGCTTAAAGAAAGGCCCGCTCGCGTAAGTCGGCACCCGGTCCCGGCGCGCGCCTCCCAACAAAACATGGAGAGGAATACCTTGCTGCTTGGCAGCAAGGTCGTGAATTGCCATATCGAGAGCCGATATCGCCATCATGGCGACACCGCTCCTCGTTTCGAATGCTCGGCACATATCCTGCCAGATACGACGATAGTGCTGCGCATCCTGTCCAAGTACATGCGGGGCCAGACTGACTTCAATCAGACTTGCGGCGGCGACTGGCAATGCCCAGGTCTCGCCCCAGCCACTATCCGAACCTGCTACAACTTCTACAAGCAGCGTTTCTCGCCGATCAAAGAAAACCTTGGCATTACCGATCGGCTCGGCAAGGGGTGCACTCAGATGATAAAGTCGGATTTCGCTGATTTTCACGCTTTTTCTCTCGTACCGTGTTGAGCTTGCGACCTGTGCAGCATTTCACGCATGGACTTGCCGAGGATTAGAATAGCGCCTGCGGTCACGAGCATCGCAAATGCAAGGAACAGCAGTGAGCCTTGGAAGCCGCCCGTTGTATCCCTGACCCAGCCAATGATTGTCGGACCAAAGAAGCCACCGGTGCTCCCGACCGAATTGATTAATGCGATCCCTGCGGCGGCTGCACTTCCGGTCAGCAAGGTCGAGGGGAAAATCCAGATATTCGGCGATGCTCCACCGATACCCGCCGCGCCGATGGTAAGACCGATGAGGTTGACCACGGGCGATGTAGCAAAAGCGGCCAGCGCAAAGCCGAAAGCACTGACGATGAATGGCCCGGCTGCATGCCACACGCGCTCGCCGGTACGGTCAGCACTGCGACCGACCAGAATCATGGCTGCAGCCATAAAAATCGACGGGATAGCGACGACGAAGCTCGTTTGCAGATTGCTCAGACCGAATGATTTGACGAATTGCGGCATCCAGATCGCAATACCGGTTGTTCCCATGACCAGACCCACTGCGATAAGGCACATGAGAAGAACACGCGGATCGCGAAGGGCTTTGCCAATAGTGAATTTCTCGGTCGCTTCGCGTGCCTCGCGCTCTTTGGCGATGCGGGAACTCAGTATTTTCTTCTCGTCAGGTGACAGGAAAGTGGCTTTTTCAGGTGAATCCGGAAGCCAGAAGAAAACCACGAAGCCCATCACGATGGCAGGCATCGCCTCGATGACGAACATCCACTGCCAGCCGCTGAGGCCTGCAACGCCATTCATATATTCGAGAATAAATCCCGACAGCGGCGCACCGATGACGGAGGAAAAAGGCACCGCAATATTGAATGTCGCGAACATGCGCGCGCGATATTCTGCCGGGAACCAAAGCGTCATGAAAAAGATGATGCCCGGAAAGAACCCGGCTTCTGCAGCACCCAACAGAACGCGGACGACATAGAAACTCGTCGGGTTCCAGACGAAGGCAGTTGCGGCAGAAAGTATTCCCCAAGTGATCAGAATTCTGGCAATCCAGCGCCGCGCCCCAACTTTCGCGAGAACCAGATTACTCGGCAGTTCAAATACGATGTAGCCGAGAAAAAATATACCAGCGCCGAAGCCAAACTGGGCTGCCGTGAACCCCAGATCCTGATTCATGGTCAGCGAAGCGAACCCGATATTCACCCGATCCAGGAACGCCGCAAAGTAACATATCATGATGATGGGCAGGATTCGCCATGCCGCTTTTCTGATGACCGCGTTTTCAGTCGTCATTGATGATCTCCTCCTGAGACAGAAGCAGTTCGATAGCAACTATTGCCATAACTGATCAAATCTGAATATCTGAGGGACCAATATCAGGATTTTAAATGACGCGACTGACATTCTCTCAGCTGGAAACATTCTATTGGGTTTCACAGCTTGGTTCCGTTCAGAAGGCAGCCACTCACCTGAACATTGCGCAGCCAACGGCTTCGTTACGTTTGAAGGAATTGCGCGACGCCTTACGGACAGAGCTGTTCGAGCGGAGCGCCAACGGGCTGACGATAACTCCCGACGGCAAAAGCTTGCTTCCACATATCTCCGCTATCATGGGTGAAATTGCAGAAATCCGGCAAAAAAACACCGCATTGCCTCTTATTGGGCCTGTGCGCGTGGGTCTGGCGGAAGGTTTTGCCGTCAATTGCCTTCCGCTGCTGCTGGATACATTGCAGCGCGAACATCCGCAACTGACACCAGAATGGAGCATATCCATCAGCACCGGTCTGGAAGCTGCGATTTTGGAAGACAGGCTTGATCTAGCTGTTATTCTCAACCCGACAGGGCATGAGAAAATGACCCTACAGCCGCTGGGCGTGCAACCCACCACATGGGTCATTCCTTCGGCGTGGCATATGTCTCAGCCGGTGACGCCAAGGGATTTATGGTTGCGCCATGTCGTCACCAATCCCGCACCTTCCGCGATGTATCGACAGGTGACCGGATGGTTCGCCACCGAGGCGCTGTTTCCCGCACAGGTTAGCATTTGTACCAGCGTTGCCGTGATCGCAGAACTTGTCGCGGGAGGATTGGGCGCGGCGATACTCCCTGTTCGCATGGCGGAACGATATGTGAAGGACGGCGGAATGCGCATGGTCGCAACCGATCCGCCCGTAGAGAACGGTCGCCTTTTCATCGCTTCCAGAACCGGCGTCGAGGACACAAAGGTGATCGCCGTAAGCCGGATCATCCGCAAGATCATTCAGAATCTAGATTATGTAGGCAGCGGCACCAGAACCCACGTCTAAGATCGTGCTGCTTGCACTAAGGCTCTCTGTCCGGTTACCATTTCCTGAAATCAAGTCAGGATTCTCAATTGACAGGGGAGAAGTCCGGTTGATCTGATTGCCAGTCAGAATCTATCTCACCTAAAGCGCAGTTTCCTCGCGATCGAAGATTAGATGATAATTGTCGGTTGCTGCGAATTCGCTGCTTTAATTGAAGAGGTAGCGGAAGAGTTGAATTGGCACGGTCGCCAAACGACGCCGTGACAGCTCCGGATTGCCCGGCTGGTCCAGGTCGGTCAATCACTGAGAACTGGAGTGCTTACCAGTACGGCTTTCCTGCCGATCTCACGCGGAAGTTAGACGGTATACGGCCCGTGGATCACCTCACGTGTGGGCCGCGATGGAAATTTCGCTCGCGACCTCAATAAGTCGGGCTTCCAACCTCCGGCGTTCGACCTCCGGCATATCGATGGGCAGAACGAAGCAAATCGTCGCCTCCACTGCACCACGCGCATTGACCAAAGGAGACGCCAGACATTGCGTGAAATTGTTGATGGCACCGACGGTGCGAGCCAGTTGCTGATTGCGATGCGCGTGACATTCGGCAATGAAGGCGGCTATATCCGCCGCCTGCCCATTTGGTTGAAGGCGGTCTTCCGGCCCGAGCACTGTTTCGATTTCTTCCCCCGATAAGTCAGATAGCATCAATCGACCCGAAGCCGTCCACGGGATCGGTATCTGCGACCCGACTTCCGAGCTGATACGCAGCGGTCGAGAGCCGGGCCGGGCATGGATGATGACCTGCTTGCCTCGCAGGCGGATGCAGAGTTCGCACGTCTCACCCGTTTCCTTGACCAGTTGATCCACCATCTCGCGACCGCGCGCCACGATATCGTTGGCGCGCAGGTAGCTCGCGCCATAAAGTTGCATTACTTTGCCGAAATAGACGTGCGCGTCCCTGATTTCGAGCAGGCCCGCCTCGCTCAGAATATTCACCAGATCGTAGATCGTCGATTTCGGCGCGTCGAGCGCCCGGGGCAAATCCGCCAGGCGCGCAGGCCCGCCATGGTCCTGCAAATATGAAAAGAGCTTGAGAATACGGTCTATCCCGCGTTCGCGCCCTCCCCGTGCCACGCGTGTGCTGGCTGCAATCTCCACCGAACTCATGCGTTGGTCCTTTCTGGTGCTATCACGGTTGCCAAACCGTACATCTTATAATATCGTCCTAAATATAAGATTATGGTCCAATATATAAGACTATAACACATATCAAGGGAACAGATAGACAAACTTACGTGGAGGCAAAAAATGACTGCGGGTAATGAGCGGCGTGAATTCCTTAAACTCGGCCTGGGTGGAGTAGCGCTCGGAGCGGCTGCCGCCGTGACACTGAATGCGAAGGAAGCGGCAGCGCAGTCGGCGAGCGACAGCCTGCTGCGCACCGTTCTGGATCGAGGACACCTGATCGTCGGCACCGGTAGTACCAATGCGCCGTGGCACTTCGAAAACGACGCCGGCGAATTGGTCGGCATGGACATCACCATGGGCCGCATCATCGCGAAGGCCCTGTTTGACGACCCAACCAAGGTCGAATTCGTGAAGCAAGACGCACAGCAGCGCATTCCCAACATCGTCACCGGCAAGGTCGACATCACGCTCCAGTTCATGACGATCTCCGGCGCGCGCGCCCAGCTTATTAACTTCACGCGTCCCTATTACGTCGAGGGCGTCGCCCTTCTGACCAAACCGGACGCCGCAGCCAAGACATTCGACCAATTGAAGGCCAAGGGAAGCGGCGCGCGCATCGCGATCCTGCAAAATGTTGACGCAGAGACGACCGTACACGCAGTACTGCCGGAAGCGCAGGTCATGCAGATCGACACGCAGGCCAATGTGTTCCAAGCGCTGGACTCCAATCGAGCCGATGCCTCCGCCGTCGACCTGTCAAACGTGCGATGGCTGGTCGCCAAAAACCCGGACCGTTATTTCGACGCTGGCAAGCAATGGAACGCCATGCTCTACGGCGGCGGTGTGCGTCAGGACGACATCGACTGGCTGACGTTCGTAAACACCGCCTTCTCTATTGCTATGTTCGGCCATGACAACGCCTTGTACGATGCTGGCTTCAAGGAATATTTCGGCATGGAGCCGCCGGAACGCAAGCCGGGCTTCCCGTCCATCTGAGTCTGGAGCGCCCGACCGTATCCGCGGTCGGGCATTTTGGGGCGCGGCCCCCGCACATTGCGATCCGCCTTCCCGAAGGGAGCTGGAACGGAATGCGGTTTGCACCCGAAACCAAACTGATTCAATGCGCCGGGAGGCAAGCGCCCGCACATGAACTATCACATCAATTTCAACTTGATCTGGCGACATTTCGACAAGCTGTGGCAGGGCCTTGTACTCAGCCTTGAGCTTGCGGTGCTCTCGATCCTGATTGGCGGGATCATCGGGTTGGCGCTCGCCATCTGGTATGTGTCGGCCGGCAAGGTCGCGCGCGCGCTGATCTCGGCCTATGTTGAGGTTTTGCGCAACGTACCGCTGATCCTCCTGGTCTATATCGTCTTTTATGGCATCCCTACTGTCGTCAACATCGCCTACAGCCCGACCGTTTCCTTTGTTGCCACGCTGTCCCTCTATGCCGGGGCCTATTTGGTCGAGGTGTTTCGCTCTGGGCTGGAGGCGGTTCCACGCGGACAGATCGACGCCGGCAAGGCCATCGGCCTGACTCCATGGCAGCGGCTGCTTTACGTGCGCCTGCCTACCATGACGCGCATTACGCTTCCCGCTCTGTCCAACACCTTCATCTCGCTGTTTAAGGATACGTCCGTGGCGTCGGTGATCGCTGTGCCTGAACTCACCTACGGCGCACAGTGGATCAATTTCAACACGTTCCGAATCGTCGAGGTCTATATCGTGACGACGGTGATGTATCTCATAACAGGATATGGCATCCTGCTCGGCCTACGCCAGCTGGAACGCCGCTTCAGGTCGGAGCGCTGAACCATGTCGTCCATCCTGTACGCCCTTCCCTTCCTCGGCAAAGGTCTTGCGATCACGCTGCTCGTGTCCGCGCTTGTCGTCCTTTTTTCGCTGGTCTCTGGCGTCATCCTCGGCGTCGGGTTAATCTATGGCCCACGCCCTCTACAATGGCTCATACGCCTGTTCAGCGACTGCATACGCGGTATCCCGATCCTCGTTTTGATCTTCGTGGTCTATTACGGTTTTCCGCCGCTCGGCGTTTCGATCAATTCCTTTTGGGCGGGTGTGGTGGCGCTGACGCTATTCAAGGCCGCGCAGGTCATCGAATATGTGCGTGGCGCCATTGTCTCGATCCCGAAGGGGCAGATGGAAGCCGCCAAGGCTATCGGCCTGACCTTCGTATCACGCCTGCGTTACGTGATTTTCCCGCAGGCCATCCGCCGCTTCCTACCTCCATGGATCAACGGCGTCACCGACGCAGTCAAGGGTAGCGCACTTGTTTCGCTCCTCGGCGTGGTCGATCTCATGCAGTCGATCAACGAAGTCATCGGTCGCACTTATGAGGCCATGGCGCTCTACCTGCTCGGCGCGTTCATTTATTTCGCAATCAATTATTCACTCTCGCTGGTCAGCCGCTCAGTAGAGCGACGCTACGCATATATCCGGGACTAACGCCATGACTGCAACTGACAAGCCGCTTCTCAGGATTGAGCGTCTGGAAAAAGCCTTCGGCGCCGTATCAGTGCTAAAGGGCATCGACATGCAGGTGAAGAAGGGGGAGGTCGTGGCTGTGATCGGCCCTTCAGGCAGCGGCAAGACCACGCTGCTGCGCTGCGTGAATTTTCTGGAAACTTACGATACCGGATCGATCCAAATCGAAGGGCGGGAAGTAGGCTATTCTGACACCGGCAACCGGAAGCGCCGAGGCGAAACAGACCTTGCCCGGATGCGCGCCGAAACCGGCATGGTGTTTCAGGGCTTCAACCTCTTTCCCCACCTGACGGCGGCGCAAAATGTCATGCTGGGCCTGACGAAAGTGCGCGGGAAGCCGAAGCCGGAAGCACGCGCCATCGCCGAACACTGGCTCAAGCGGGTCGGCCTCGGTCACCGCATCGACAACCTGCCATCCGAACTGTCGGGCGGCCAACAGCAGCGCGTGGGCATCGCCCGCGCAGTGGCTATGGAGCCGAAAATCCTGCTGCTGGACGAAATCACCTCGGCGCTCGATCCCGAACTGGTCGGTGAGGTGCTCGACGTGGTGCGCGAGTTGGCGCAGGAGGGTATGACGATGCTGATGGTGACGCACGAGATCGCCTTCGCCCGCGACGCCAGCGACCGCATCGTCTTCATGGACGAGGGCCGGGTTGCGGCTGAAGGCCCCCCGGTGCAACTAATGGCACAGGCTGGCCAAAACATGCGCCTGAACACCTTCCTGTCGCGTTTCAGAACCTCCCATTTGAACTAGGACCGCGTGCGCATGCCTCGTTATCGCCCCAATGCCGCGCTGGAGCGCGAGCTTCCCTCTGCTCCCAAACCGATTGGCACGTTTCGCAACGTGCTGGAGGTCGGCAATATGCTCTATATTTCCGGTCAGGGACCGCTGGACCAAGAAGGAGTCCTGCACAAAGGCAAGGTTGGCCGAGACGTCAGCACCGAAACGGCGAACCAACACGCCCGCCTTGTCGGCCTGAACCTACTCGCGGTGCTGACGGCGCATCTGGGCGACTTGCGACGCGTGAAGCGGGTCGTAAAACTGCTCGGTTTCGTAAACGCGGTCGACGATTTCGAAGAACATCCACGCGTCATCAACGGCTGTTCCGATTTTCTGGTCGAGGTCTTCGGCGACGACGGGGTGCACGCCCGTTCATCTATCGGCGTCGCCTCGCTACCCAACAACATCACGGTCGAAATAGAGGCGATCGTTGAAATCTTTTCTGAAGAACACAATGAAAGTCACGGCAATGGATAAGACTAATCCTCGACGTCCCAACCAGACGATCCGCGAACGCTTCGGTCTGCGCCCAATCATCAATGTCTCCGGCACGATGACAGCGCTTGGCGCGTCCATCATCGTTCCTGAAGCCATTCGCGCCATGGCCGAGATCGCACCACAGTTCGTTGAGATGGACGACCTTCACCGCACCGCGAGCAACGTCGTCGCGCGACTGACCGGTGGCGAAGCAGGCTTCGTCACCGCGTCCTGCGCCAGCGGGATATCGCTGGCGCTAGCTGGCGCGATCACCGGAACCGATCTCCTCGCCATCGAACGTCTGCCTGACGTCGCTCCCGGCGCTAAGGATGAGATCATCGTCCAACTCGGTCATCTGGTGAATTTCGGCGGCAATATAGACCAATCGATCCGGCTTGCGGGAGGCAAAGTCATACAAGCTGGCACCGTCAGTGTCACGCATGATTACCATGTCGCGAACGCGATTACCGACAAGACGGCGGCGGCACTCTTTGTCGTCTCCCACCATACCGTCCAATACGGCATGCTGTCGCTGGAGCAATTCGCCGAAATTTGCCACCTCAAAGGCGTGCCTGTGATCGTGGATGCAGCCTCCGAGTACGACCTTCAACGGTTCCTCAAGGAGGGTGCCGATATTGTCATCTATAGCGGCCACAAGTTCCTGGGCGGACCGACCACCGGCGTCGTTGCGGGCCGCAAAGATCTGGTGCGCGCGGCCTTTTTGCAGAATCGCGGTATAGGCCGCGGCATGAAGGTCGGTAAGGAAAGCGTTGCCGGGGTGATAGCAGCGCTAGAAGCTTGGGAAAGCCGCGATCACGCGGGGATCCGCGAACGGGAAACGGCGGCGCTTGAGCTCTGGCGCGCGACGTTAGAGGGCCATAAGGGCATCAAAGCCGACATTGTGCCCGACCCGACCGACAATCCGCTCGACCGACTGGAAATTCGCGTCACGCCCGAATCCGGGTTCTCGGCGGCAGGTTTCGCAAAAGCGCTGTCGCTCGCCGAACCGCCGATCATCGTCCGCAATCACGAAGTCGAGCGCGACCATTTCTATCTCGACCCCTGCAACCTGCATGAAGGCGAAGCCGAAATCGTCGCAGAAGCACTGAAGAAGACGTTGGCGGATACACGGCCAGAATATGCGCTTATGCGGCCGGGAAAGAGCAGTTCGTCGGCGTTGGCTTGGCCTGACTGAGGGACAACAAAGTCTGTTTATCAACATTCGCTTGTGCGGCCGCGATGGCTATGCGGGCCGGCAACGCGGACATCCGTCCAGCAGCGAGATATTGAAATGTTAGATCGACTATTTAATGAAAAGAAAGTTCTCCCTTTCTCCTGTTAGCCAGACAGTCACCCAACGGCGCTGCCAGCGGTTTGGCGTTCAGCTATGAAAAAGACAGCGAAAGCTGAAGTAGTGGACTATTTATAACCGATGTGAAAGACACACTCTTTCTTCAAGCCGAATTGAAAAAGGCCCGTGTTTGCGAGTAGCTAGTGCAGCCTTCTGACGTCTTAACGTTAATTTCCGAATTTATGCTCAAATGAGTTCCATCTGAGGGAATATTAAGCGTGAACAAGCCGACCTTATAGAAGCCGGCATGTTCGTTCGTCCATTATAACGAGTGAGGCTCCAAGACTTTGGAGGGTGTCATCTGATACATATCCATAATTGTATGGCCATTGCGGATTCCATCGATATAGATAGCTTCCTTTTTCAGATGCGCTTGAGCCGCAGCGAGAATTTCACTTGTCCGCTCCAGGGGGATAACGACTACCCCATCATCGTTGCCTAGAACCAAATCGCCTGGACGGATTGTGGCACCATTAATGGCGATACTTCCGTCAATGACCCCACCAAACCCGTGATGGGGTCCCTTCGGTACAATAGACTTGCAGAACATCGCGAAACCAAGCTGACGGATCTCGGCGACGTCACGTATTGCCCCGTAAACAACAGCGCCACCAATACAACGATGAGTAGCTTCCGTCGCCATGATGCCGCCCCAAACTGCGGTGTCTTCAAAGCCACCAGCGTCAACAACGATGACTTCGCCTGGCCGCGCAGTACTGATCAACTCGCAAATACTGGCACAATCGCCGACCATCACTTCGGCTGTCCGTGCCTGCCCGCAGATGGTTAGACCCGGCGTAATCGGCTTCAATGCTGCTCCAAGTGATTGCGTGCGATTCATGCAATCCGACGCGACCGCAGGTGGTATCTCCTTCCACGCGTTGAGAACGTCGTCGCTGAGCGGATGAAATGACTGGTTTATACGAATGAATGCCATTGTCGTTCTCCAACGTTAGCGAGCTACGGTCTGCCAACCGGGATTAACGTTGTTGCGAATCTTCTCTTTCAACAAGAAATCCATCAGGATTTCTGCGGAGAAGGTACGCATATCAACGTAACCAGCCTCGGAATAGAAGGCAGCATGTGGAGATACAATAAACCGGCCAGCCAACCATTTTTCTTCATTGCGCCAAGCAGTCAGTAGCGTTGGCTCGTTCACTGGTGGTTCTTGGGGAAGCACATCAAGACCCGCTGCGGCGAGCTTTTCGCTACGCAGCGCCCGCTCGAGTGCCTCGATATCGACCAGTCCTCCACGAGCAATATTGACGAACACCGCACCATCTTTGCACATCGCCAACAAATCGTCGTTCACCATGCTGCGCGTTTCGTCATTCAGCGGCGTGTGGATGCTTATTACATCGGCATCTGCAAGCAGCTCCTTCAGCGAGTGGCGACGCTCAAAACCTATACCTAAATCATGGCCTTCCGGCAGATAGGGATCGTAATAAGCGACATTCATGTCAAAAGCAGCGGCACGACGCGCTACAGCAGTACCGATGCGGCCAAGCCCGATGGCCGCGAAACGACTTCCACGAATACGTCGCACCACAGGAACATTTTCCGCCACAAATCCCGCAACCGGATCAGCTTTCATGCGCTTCTCGTAACTGCCAAGGCCTCGGACAAGATATAGGATCATAGCAAGCGCATGATCGGCAACCTCGGTAGTTCCATAGTTCGGTACATTGGAAACCGGAATGCCAGCATCGCCGCAGGCGGCCACATTGACATTGTCGTAGCCAACTCCGACACGGACGATATGCTTGCAATTCTTCAGCTTAGCAATGGTTTCCAGCTGGATGCGCATACGGTGCCACACGAGTATCGCATCGCAGGAACGCCACTCGTCATCAGGGATCGCAGAGGGGTCAGTCTCATCGTAGATGACATAGTCGAAATGGTCGCCAGTTATGGCTTTTTCGATTTCAAGATCGCGCTGATGCGCATCAGGAACGAGAACCTTATATCTCTTCATAGTTTAGACCTCATAGAACCTTTGAAAGGAATTCGCGGAAGCGTTCATCTTTGGGGTTTTTGAACATTTCTTTCGGTGGGCCATGCTCGACGATCACGCCACCGTCGGTGAAGAAAACTTCGTCGGCGACTTCCTCCGCGAAGCGCATCTCATGAGTGACGAGAACGCAGGTCATGCCCTCGCTGGCCAGATCGCGGATGACGTTCAGTACTTCCTTGACCATTTCTGGATCAAGCGCCGCCGTAACTTCGTCGAACAGAATGATCTGCGGCTGCATTGCCAGCGCGCGGGCAATTGCCACACGCTGTTGCTGGCCGCCTGACAACTGGCCGGGATAAGAATCCGCGCGGCCAGATAGCTTGACTTTGCTAAGCAAATCCAACGCTCGCTTTTTTACCTCAGTACTGTTTTGACCCAGAACCTTGACGGGCGCCATAACGACGTTTTCCAGAACTGTGCGATGCGGAAATAGATTATACTGTTGAAACACCATCGAAACTTTGTGTCGAAGCAGCACCAGCTCTTTTTCGGTGCGCAGTTTTTCCACCTGAAACGCACCCACACGGATTGTGCCTTCGTCGATCGGAACAAGCGCATTGATGCATCGCAGAAGCGTCGATTTACCGGAACCCGATGGGCCAATAATGCAGACGACGCTGCCAGGTTTGACTGACATAGAAACGCCGTTCAGTACTTTCACCGCTCCATAGGATTTGTGGATGTTCGAGATTTCAATAATCGGTTTGATCATACTGATGGTCATGGTCAGTGTCGCATCCTCAGACGGCGTTCCAAAGCCCGGCTCCATGTCGCCAACGGATAGGCAAACACGAAAAACATGAGCAGAATGTAGAGATAGATGGCAGTCGCATACTTGTCGCCGTCGGCTGCAATCACCGTTTTGCCAATCGACATGACGTCGGAGGTGCCAGTGACGACTATAAGACTAGTTCCAATGAACAACATTGCATAGGTGGTCATGATATTCGGGACCATCGCAGGTAAGGCCTGTGGCAGGATGATCGAGCACATGATCTGGTGATGAGTGTAGCCGAGCGCGCGGGCCGATTCCCACTGGCCATCGGGGATGGAGCGTATGCCGGAGCGGACGACCTCCGCCATATAGGCCGTGACGGGGACGGACAACCCTATCACCGCTTTAAAGAAAGGAGACAGATAGAACGTATGTCCGAGCAGCGAAAACTTAAACGGCAGAAGATAGAGCATCGCGTATAGGACAACCAACCAAGGCGAATTCCTCATGATGTTCATCACCAGAATAGCACATCTGCGCGTTACTGCCGATTGAGCCACCATCATCGTTCCTACTAAAAAGCCAGCAACTGTTGCGATAGTCATGACTACAAAGCTCACGAGGAGATTGATTGCAAAACCGCCATTAACCGTTGAAAAGCCTGGGGCTCCAACAAGCAGCAGAGAAGACCGATCTAAAAGGACTGCTAATGCTTTGACACTGTCGCCGCGATAGGTGGTGATAAACACCAAGACTAAAAAGACAACGACACCGAGAAAGCCAAACAGCGCATTTCTGGAATGCTTCATTATACTTCGACGCCTCCAGAAAATCCCGGTACCGCAAAGCGCTCCGCAATCGCCTTCGCCAGAAGCGTCGCGATGGATGCGATCACCAGATAGATTATCCAGATCACGATCATCACTTCCAGATTCAGGAAGGTTTCGAGGCTGATCTGAGTCGCGTAGAACATAATGTCAGTCACAGCCACAAGTGAAGCTTGCGCCGATGTCTTGATCAGGCTCACAACATTGCTCGTCATGTTGGGAACGGTCATGCGCAAAGCCAACGGCAGTTCGACCAAGCGAAAGATAGCGCCTCGCGAATATCCTAGTGCCTTGGCACCCTCAACCGTCTGAGGAGGCACAGCCTCAATACCAGAGCGAATGATCTCAACGGCTATGGAACCATTGTACAATGCTAGTGATATGACCACGCATGCAAAGCCGGAAAACAACGGGACTTGCGTGCCGGTCGCATGATCGGTGAAAGTAATACCTAGATCGGACAGCATGAAGTAAAGGAAGAACAGCTGTACCAGCGGGGGTGTATTCCTGAAAAGATCAACGAGGACGATAGTCAATGGAAAAAGGAACGGCACTTTGAAGTGGACGACTGCCGCGCCCGCTATACCAGCGACCAACATCGCCGCCGTACCCATCACAGCCAGCGCAATTGTGATCCAAAGGCCCTTCAATAACCAGTGAAGATATAGCGGGTCAGCTAGCCAGTTGAAGTCCAATCCAAACATCATGGATGCTGGTCCTGCATTTACGATAAGTTTCGCAGCCTTGCACTCGCTATGAGCCACGGCTTAATGATTAAACGTCAGCAGAAAGCTTTGTAACCGACGATCAAAAACCCGCAGTCTTTGCGTCGGCGGCCCGCTTTTTTACGTAATCGCTTTCACCCATGGAGAATTCTTTCTCAGCATTCACCAGCACGCCATTCGCTTCAGCGGACAATATCCCATCGTTGACGGCCTTCAAGAAAGCTTCTTCATTCTTCCGGACACCGCCAGCGATGGGGATGTAGTTGAAGGTTTCAAGCGCGATTTTGTATTTCGCAGCCCATTCGGGGTCGGCTATTTTCTGGCGCAAGATCGGCCCATCAAAAGCGATTGCCTCGCATCGTCCGTCTTGAAATGCCTTGAACATTTCAGCCGTTCCAGTGAACAAAACGGTCTCACCACCGTATTTTTCGGTCAATGTCTTGTTGTAAAGATTGCCCTGGACCCCGCAGAGTTTTTTGCCCTTAACCTCATCCCACGACTTGACTGTCATGTTCTGTGGGCCAAGCAACTCGATACCGGCCATCATATAGTAGGCCTCTGTAAAATCGATGACTCGGGCGCGTTCAGCATTCTGGCCAAGAGTTGCAAGGATAAGGTCGATACGACCAGCATTCAGCAGCTCGATACGGTTTGAGGCGATCACTGGCACGAATTCCAGCGCATCTTCCGAACCCAAGAGCTTCTTTGCGACCTGTTTCGCCAGATCGATTTCATACCCCTTGAGCACTGCATCCTTGTCAAGAAAACCAAACGGGCGGTAGTCGTTTTTGATGCCAACAATTATTTTGCCCCGGGCCTTCACTTCGTCCAACTGGTCGGCGAACGTCGTCACTGCACTGAAGGTTATGAGTGCTGCAGCGCCGCAAAACACCGCAAAAGATTTCTTTATCACGCGCTAATCCCCTTTTATTTGGCAGTGAGCTGAAGGGCAATCTAGCAACTCAAGACCATAAATGATAATACTGTTTTCTTACAATTTGATAAGATACTCTAATATTATAGATTTCGGAGAGTGGGGAGTAAGCGGATGAATATAAGACAACTGGAAGCGTTTAGAGCAGTCATGTCGTGCGGGAGTGTGAGCGGCGCTGCACAAATGTTAAATGTATCTCAACCGGCGATTAGCCAGCAGATCATCTTGCTCGAACAGAGTTGCCGGTTCAGTTTATTTGAACGTGTAAAAAAGAGGCTTCACCCGACTCGCGAAGCCGAAGCTTTACTGATTGAAGTGGATCGCATTTTTGACGGGCTCCATCGGGTTTCCCGCGTAACGGAAGCTCTTCGGCAACAAAAATGGGGGGCCATCAGTGTGGGTTCATTCCCCGCTGTGGCAAAAAGAATCTTACCGCATATGATAGCTTCTTTTGTTTCCGAACGCCCCAATCTTGAGCTCCAGCTTCAAAGCATGCGCAGTATAAGCCTGATAGACGCGATCGCATCACAGCAACTGGATCTCGCTGTTAGCTTTTTGCCTGCAGACCGCGAAGAAATCGAAAGCATTCACATCAAAAAAGTGAGAGCGGTATGCATTCTTCCGAACAACCATCCTCTGACAGGCAAAGCGGTTATCCATGCAGGTGATCTTGAAGGTGAAAGATTCATATCGCTAGGAAAACAAGATCGTGCGCGGATGCAAATCGATAAGGTGTTTTCCGATCACGGCGTCATCCGACATCTTCAGATCGAGACGGGCCAATCTGATGCAGCCCTGGTCCTGGTTGGCCAGAAGGTTGGTGTTTCAGTCATTGACGCACTCAGCGCTCAAGATTTTCCGACGGACGATATCTGTGTTCGGCATTTCGAGCCCAAAATCGAATTTGGTGTATGGATCTTACGATCCAAAATTCGCAAGAAATCAGATCTTATTGACGGATTAGTCGCCTTTCTGAAAAATGCGTTCACAGACCTACCAGGAGTTGATTAGACTACATGCATGGCTACCGCATCAGATCGTCATTTTGGGTTCGTGCATCGGGCGGAGTGGTAACCACATGCACATTGCACTCTCATTTTTCAAAGCGCGGCGAATTTGGTCAGAAACTGTCACGTCTGACGCTCGGACAGTTGGCGTTACGCGTATTCCGCAGTGCTCGACTGAAGACGGCTGACAATAATCGCTTTCGAAGAACTGTCCTAATCAATCCGATCTGGCCTTCAGATTGCCAGTCAAGTCATCGAATTCTAACGACCGGAATGGAGCCGTTATTGGAGGCCGGAATCCTTCAAACTTGCGCGAATTCTTTCCAACTGACTAATGATCACTGCTATGCCGAAACAAATAGATCCAAGCCCAAATGATAATGTGCCCAGCATCAGTCGTTGTAATGACGACGCATCAACAATGAATAACAACCCAATTAGGATCTGAACCAATCCAAGAATGAAAACCACGAACTTCATTATTTTTCATCCGCCTGTGCTGGTTGGATATTGAACAACACAAGTATCGAGGCCGTCGGCCGCCAAAATAGCCGATTGCATCACTTAACAGCAGCGCAATCGAATTTGATGGCATCAATCTCCCCTGAAGCGACGTTATATTCACTTACCTGGAGAAATGAACATATATAGATATTTTCTTCATTCTGGAGAAAAACGTAGTTACCTGTTGACGACTTGATTTCATATCCTTTCTCGACGAGATCCAGAATGGTTGGCTTTCGTTCAGCATTGGCTAAGGAAGTTAGCGCAAGGGTGACGATAACGGTATTGAACAAGATTTTCATTTTATTCCCATGATAATACACGAGGATCAAACGGACGTTAAATAGACCGATAGAGTACCTAAAACCTGTTTTGATCTCGCACAACAAAAAAGACGTGAAAGTCGAGCTATGAACAGGACATCTGTAGGCGTGATATGTGGGCCCTCAGATCAGCATTCCTATCGCTGTTTGTCGGACAAAGGCGTCAGATTCTAACGTCCGGAATGGGGCCGAAAGGAGAATGACTGCTTTTCAGTCGATAAACACTAGAGCCGTTAATCAACGGTTTGCTTGACTTCTATTTCAATGGTTCACACTAATTTCGATCCCACATTAGAAATGCACCACCAACCCGAGTATTGGCCCTTTCTGGACCACATCGTAAACGAATCCATCTCGACTATAGTCGACACCAAGCGCCCGATAGCCAGCAACGGCAGATAGATTTTCCCTGAACTGATAACCGAACGTTCCGGCGACATCCCAATCGATTTTGGCTTGCCCCGCCCCCACGACGCCCCAGCCGCTGAGGTAAAGATCGTCCGTCAGAAAATACTTGCCCCGTATTCCGGCGACGGCGTCAACCCAAGCAGCACTGTCGCGTCCCCTCCGCCCGTCGAACAATCCACCATCGAATGAGATTTCCGTACTCGCGTACCAGACGCGCCCGCCTGCCACGACATCAAGACGGCTGGCGCCCGCTTCAAGCAAACTATAACCACCACCGAAAAAACCGGAAAACGTCTCTGATTTAATGTCAATGCTGTTGCTCAATACTCCGTAAGGGGTCTGACCACCCGTCGATATTTTTGTATAGATGATATCGCTGAACAGGCTGTAGCGATCATGCCGTCCTTCGATAACTCCCATGAAGGAAAAGTCGAGTTCCTTAAGCAGGCTCCCGAAATCAGATTTCATCTTTACAGGTGGCAACCCAAACTGCCCCGCAGTGCCGCTGATGCCAGCGGCCCAGAAATAAGGACTTGCACTAAAATGCCACCCGTCTGCTGCGATCTCTTGTTGTGAATAGCCGGAGTAAACAGGGGCTGCCGGACTATCGGCAGCGACGGCCATATGCTGACTTCCAATCAGAGCAGCCAGCGACATCGCGCAAAGTCTAGAATGACGCATTATTCCCTCGAAGTTCCGCTTTCGTGATCAGTGGAAGGGAGAGTGCTGTCATTGGGTTTGCTCTGACAACGCCTGATCCTCAACAGCGCAATCGACGGTGGGGCTGCTTGCCGTTTCCAGTTCCTTGCGTGCTGCCTGAATGTCAGCGAGAAATTCGGGATTGCTATGCAGTCTCGCAACCGTTGCTGCTCCCATGATACGTCCGGCATCAACATCGCTTTGCCAGTGCGCATTGCAGATCACCCGGCTTTGCCCAAAGGACAATCCTCGCTTCAGCAGATTATCGGCGCGCTCTGGCTTGACTTCAGCCAGAGTGAGGGCCCATGCCCAGCCTGCAGCCGTGTGTCCGGACGGGTAGGACCCATCCTGGCGCAATACAGCTTCTTCGTCCGGCTGACAGGTGCCCTCATTGTGCACGACGAAAGGACGGGTCCTGTTATATTTGTTCTTGACGCCATAGGTCGAAAGCCCCGCATCGGTGAGAACGCGCCGCATCAAATTATAAAGATGGGGGGTTTTGTCTTCGCTGATGTCCGCGCCGATGGCGCAAGAGAAATTCTTCGCAGGCCGCGGGAACTGCAAATCGGCATCTGTCCGGGCCAGCTCCCAGCGCGCTTTCCCGCGTAGCGCGATTGCAGCCTCTCTTGCCGCCTCATCGCGCCCCAGCGCTGCGCTTCCCTCCGCTGGCGGGGCTCCCAACAAAACGAGACTGTCCGGAAGCTCGTCAGGTTGTAGATAACCCGGAGCCAGATGAAAATGCGGATCGGTTACTTTCGGTCCGGCAGCATTCTCTGCCATGGCGGAATTTTGGAACGGGCCAGAAAGCACGGCGGCACTTACCAAGGCCAGCCGACAGATATTTGCAAACATTTCAGTTTCCTCAAAGGAGATTCAGGCCATTCATCGGGCGCCCTCAGCCCCGCTACCCGCAGACAGTCGATAGACAAACGCCCCACTTACCACCGCACAAAAGCGGCGGAGGAGCGGTGAAAGCCCATAGGGCACTATGCTCACCGCTCTCTTGAAGCGCTGACTGACAGGCTCAGTTCAATTTTGGCTGGGCCTCGGGAAGCTTCCATTGGCCGCTAATAACCGATTGATCGGGACGATAAAGGCGCACGGTGTAGTTCCAGCCATCCGAGACCGGCAGGCAGTTTGCGATTTTTCCGTCACAACCACCGAATTGCACCGTCACCGATCCATCTGCGCTCTTTGTGGCCGTGAGATTGTTAATCGAATAGGCATTGTATTCGTTTTTCTCGAAAAAGCCGGCAGCGTTGTAGGCGCTAACTGACCAGAAAGCTTTCACCGGAATGTCCTTTGGAATGTTAAGAGTGTAAACCGTCTTTCCGTCGTTTTTCTCCGGTGTAAAACTCGGATACATCGCGTCCGTTTCCGGAATGCCGCCCCAGCCGGAAGCGGTCCCGATCAAGTGACGGACCGGATCGACCTTGCCGCGCGCTCCAAAGGAATGATCATATGACGATTGGTGCTTGGCCAGCGTCAGCAGTCCATTACGGATATCCGTGAGGCTCGCCTCATCCCAGTTCGGAAGTTCGAGCCGACCCGACTCCTTCTGGCTGACCTTGATGGCATCCTGAAGCTTGTGGACCTCATCGAGATCCTTGGAATTATTGGGGTCGACCAGCGTGCGGACAGCGACAAAGGCATAGCGCGTGCCGACCGATTCCTGCGTCAGCGTCACCGGCTTCGTGCCATAGGCGACGATTGGCAGATAATGGTCCTGATCAACGACCATCATTGACATGTAACGTGTGCCCGTCTCAGGCAGAGAGATCGTTACCGGTCCCGCAGCGAGATCAAACACAGCAAACGAATAAAGCGTATCGCGGTTCATGCGGATTACGGTTTGCTTATCGATCGCCACAGGTTCCCGTGAATGCTTGAACTGACCGAGCGCACCGATATCCTTGACGTTCGCCGCCAGGTAATGGTCGGTCTCCGCCCGAATGAAACTGTCAATGGTGACCGGCACTTTGCCACCAGAGGTATCGGCGTATGCTCCACTCGTCCATGCAATCGAAGCAACTGCGAAACTGATCCCAACCCAACGGAACATGAATACCTCTTCATTCAAACGAACAACCACGGCGCCCCTTCCGCAGAATGCGGCAGAGATCAAGCTCGACACGGCCAGCAGGTTCATTGTCTGGCCAACTGACACGGTCTATTCAGATAGCTTCTAGCATGAGCAAGTTATCAATCTTGCCATTTCGTGCCATTCTTTGTTCGACTGACTATTCGGGGAACAGGAAGGTCAGGGTCGTGCGCAATCCCCACTCCGGGGTACCGGCGGGGCCGTCGGCATAGTAACGTCCGCCAACCTGCAAGCTCATAATCTGGTCGTTGACTTTGAAAACCTGGGCGGCGCCGAGATTAATCGGTACGGTCCATTGCTTGGCTTCCCAGTCATAAGTTGAATCCACGCTGAGCGACACGGATCGGCCCTGACCAAGATTATAGGAAACAAAAGGCTGCAAATAGCTGGCGCTAACGTCTCGCCTGTCTGACGGACCGGCAACGGACCAGATATGGTTACCCAATGCGCCGATGGTCCACGCTTTTTCCTGAATAAGCACAACCGCCGTCGGACCAAGTCCAAGTTTGCCGCTGCCAAGATAATCGCCGGTGGCGGTCGGCAAAAGAAACACGGGCCCCACGCCCCATATCAGACCGCCGGGGTCTGCTTTTTTTGGAGATAGAAAAAAGCTGGCATTTATATCGCCCAGGCCGGAAACGCTGCCACCCGGCATGTAATCTTTATAGGCGATTGGTATAATTGTGCGCGATATGATGTTCCACTCATCGTTCAAGCTGAATGGAATGACCGGCTGGATGTTGAGGCCGTAGGCAAAACCGTCCTTGTTGGCGCCAGCCCTGAAATCAAAGTTATTCTGCAGGGGAACACTGATCAGGCTAGCGAGAGGATTAGCGAGCTGTTGCGAGAGATCATCGGCCGAGGATTGAGACCAAGACGCGCCAGTATTAAACGCAATAAAACCGGCGACCGAAATAATCACGGCACCGGATCGCTTGAGCTTACCGGAAGAGCCTTTTATGCCCTGCATATCCGCCCCTTTGTATAGATACTGATAGCATCCAGCTGACCTGAAGTGGTCGCTGGACGAATTCCCATGGGAAGGTTTCTAGCAGGAGCGGATCGTTAGTCTTGCCATTTCGTGTCAGGCTTAGTCTGCTGTCGATATTCCAGAGGGAAACTTATCGGACTGCTCACGAAACTGACGTGGCGTTAAGCCAGAAATACGGCGAAACGCTCGCGTGAAATGAGCCGGGTCGGAATAGCCCGATGCAAAAGCGATGTCGATGATCTTGGAGTGGGAATCTCGCAGCAAACTGCTTGCGCGCTCGAATCTGACAGTGTCCAGTATATCTGAGTATACAAAGCCGACATTTGAGAGTTTGCGCTGGAATGTTCGGGTGCTGACCCCCGCCATTTCCGCGATCTCGGCAAGCGTGGGAACGCCGCCGTCAAGATAAGGCGGCAACATCAGCTTGAGAAGTTCCACAATATCATAGCCGGAAGGACCGTTCTCCCGATCAGACATCGGATGAAAGGCCCCGGGCGCAAGATTGGAAAAACCAAGGCATGAAACGGGTATGCTGATCCATGCCGCGTGTTGCCCGGAAAGAAAACGCACATTTGGCCACAAGGATTGGGTCGCCTCACTCGGCGTATAGTTAGCTTCGAAAGCCATTGCCGGCGGCATCCAGTTGGGACCGGTGAACTGCCGGACGATATAGATCGAGAAAATATTCTGAAGCCATTGTGCATGTTCCAGGTGCCGAAGCGCTTTTGTCATTGCGAGCTTGCTGCAAATCCGCACGTAATCGTTATCGTGTTCGATCCACATGCTGAGGATCGTATCCTCTCTCGAAGCCTCACTACATGCGTGTCGCAACGCCACAAGCAAGGTCGGAGAATGAGCGATCAGGGCCCTGGTTTTTTCTCTCAGATGAGCAAAATGCAGTCTTTGGCTGGCGAGAAAGCCGAAATCTACGATGCCTTGAGAGCTTTGGGCGGTTTCAATAAACCGGATAGCTGGCAATAAGGGAACATAGTGGTCATTCTTCGTTTCAAGAGAGGATGGCAGCAGGGCTTTTTCCAAAAGCCTGCTCGTAGGCGCTCCCAATTCATCAAGTATACCCATGAATGGAAGAAGAAACTGGCTGCGCGCTAAAGGGATGTTGGCCATTGCATCTCTTCTCCCTCGCCCCGGCTGATGTTTTTCTTGCAAGAAAACAGACTAAATACAACGCTTATATTATCGGACCGGAAAGGGTTAACGGAAAAAAGCAAACCATCCGATAGGTATCGTTCTAATCTCTCAGTCACGTTAATTTGCAACAATGACAGCTTTCAGGAAATCACCTATCTGTTGAAATGACCGAATTAAAGCGCAAAGCGGTCACGTGCGGATCTGATTGCCAGTCAAGAATCGTAACGAATTCTCCTGTTCGTTTAACTGTGATGGGCACGCAGTCATACTTCGACTGCAAAAATGCTACTATTCTCCAGCGACCGCCGATCGTCTAACAGCATGAGACGTCGCATTGCATTCTTCGCTTAAAGACAGGTGTTGTGAGGCCGAAAATAGCCGCATCAGGAATTTGCTTTTCTTAAAGGAAAGCATTCGACCAATTGGCACGGATTTACCGTTTCATTCAACAAACTGACTAACAGCGCGAATGATGTCCGGCTTCCTGCCAATTTAAGAGACGGCTTGTTTGGCCTATCCCCGGATTGAAGGTGTTGGTGGGGTCCAGGTCCCGATAAAACTGCTTGAGGCATTCCTCAGCCTCATACATATGCCCCACATTATGTTCAGCGGGGTACTTCGCTCCGCGTTGCTCCAGCAGGGCAAGAATGTCCTTTTTCAAAGCCTGGCAATCCTGCCCCTTCTTGACCAGATATTCTTGATGCAGAACGTGGCAGAAGAAGTGGCCGCAGTACATGGTGACATCGATTTTCTTTTCGATTTCGGCAGGCAGACGTTCGAACCAGTCGAGCGCGTTGCGCGGCAAGGCAATATCGAGGGCTACGATATCTTCCACTGTCTTTGCATGAACAGCGCGATACCGAACTACCGACCCGCCGACAGCAAACCGATTGAGGAAAGCCGCCTTGCCTTCTTCGTCGGTGCACTCAAAGTAATTTCCATGTGAGGTTGGAAAGCGTTCGGCCAGATAGCGGCGCGCTTCATCGATACCCTCGTTTCCCATTTTCAAAAGCAGGTGATGTTCGTAACCATCTCGGAAACTGTTGAGCCTGGTTGGCAGATGATCGGGTAACAGACCGGTTACGAATTGCAAGAGGCGATCGCTGATTGCGCTGCCGAGACGAAGCTTTTCTGTTATGCCGTCAAAACGACTTTTGATGCCGAAAGCCAAGGGGATCTTGTCTGTGCCAAAAGCTTGAAGGAATAGGAAGAGGTCCTTGCCGTAGCGTCGTGACAGATCATAAGCTGAGCGATGCATATATTCGCCCGCGACGGGGAGATTTTCAAAGGTTGAAAGCATATCGCGACGAATGCTTTCCAATTCTCCTGGATCGTTGGAACCGATGTAGAAAACCTGTGTCTTGTCGTCAGCTTGGAATGTGTCGATCCGCAATGCGAATACTGCAAGCTTGCCTGCCGATCCCGAGGCCCCATAGAGCCTACGTGGATCGGCGTTGTAACGCGCCGGCGTGGTGGCCGAAATATCGCGCACATGATTGCAATATTCGTGATCCGAGGCACAAAGATTCGAGGATTGGTCTACGTTGGCAGCAGGAATATCACCTTTATCCAGTCTGCTCAGTATTTCCTCAGCTGTTTTCCCCAGATCGATGCCCAGATGATTGACCAGTTTTAAATCGCCATTGGCATCAATTCGGGCGAACAGGGCAAGTTGCGTATAGGCTGGTCCACGTCTTATCAGTGACCCGCCAGAATTATTGCATATTCCACCAGTAACTGAAGCACCGATACAACTAGAGCCGATCACCGAATGCGGCTCTCTTCCGATGGGACGCAGTGACTTTTCAAGCTGATCAAGAGTGACGCCGGGTTGCGAAATGACTTGCGCGCCCTCGGCGATAAGATCAAGGCGGCGTAGGCGCATCGTATTGATGATGACAACTTGCCGATCGTAGCCTTCCGGTACCGGCGTGGAACCGCCGGTCAGTCCGGTATTTGCGGCCTGACAAATGATAATCGTTCCCGCCTTGTGGCATGCTTCAAGCACATGCCACATCTCCAGAAGCGTGCCCGGACGCACGACTGCAAGAGCCTTGCCTCCACCATACCGATATCCCTGGCGAAAGCGCCGGGTTTGCGTATCGCCGATCAAGACATGGCGACGACCGACGATATGGCGGAGTTTTGCGACGAGATCAGGCATGTTTGTTTAGTTCCTGCAGGCAGTATCGAGGCCGGTCAAGCGAAGTAGCGCACCCTGATTGCATCGATGGCAACAGCGATAAAGATCATGAAGCCGCCAATCATGCCGACATAAAAGGAGGGTATATTGATGATCGCCAGTCCGACCTGAATGACGGTAAGAAGCAGAACGCCTCCAAGAATCCCAACCACGTTTCCCCGTCCGCCGAAAACGCTGACGCCACCGATGATCGGTGCTGCGATTGCATAAAGAAGATAGCTGGAGCCCTGGTTCGAAGTGATCGCCATCTGCCACGAGGCAAGTAGGAATCCAGCCACACCTGCTAGGAAGCCGGAGATCGTATAGGCAATAATCTTGATACGGTCCACGCGAATACCTGCGGAATTGGATGCCTGCGGGTTACCGCCAACTGCGTAGATGGAGCGTCCAAGAATGGTCATGCGTAGCAGGACGCCGATCGCGATCAGAGCGACAACGAAAATCAACGGCATAACGGGCCATCCGGCAACCGATGCCTGACCGATCCAGACATATCCGTCGGACAGATTTGTCAGGGTCTTGCCTTGCGTCAGCGCCAGGAGCGCGCCTTGCAGGATGATCATCATCGATAGCGTCTGGATGAGCGAGACCATTCGCAGCTTGGTGATACAAAGGCCATTGAAGAAGCCAATGAGCGTTGCAACCGCGACACCAACCAGCATAGCGGGAAACCAGGGCATTCCGAGATAGGAATAGGCCAGTGCTCCAATTGCAGACGAAAATCCGAGATTAGCTGGGATCGACAGGTCAATCTCCGCCACGAGCAGCGGGAGGGCTACGGCCAGTCCCAGCATTCCGAGAACCGTCGCCTGCACCGTGATGTTTTGCATGTTCATCACGGTCAGAAAGAACTCATTGAACAGCCCGAAACCGAGGACTAGCGCCACCAGCCAGATCCACACCACATTGTGCAGAACCCAGCCGACGATTTTATGTGTCGCTTTTTCGTTAGGTTTGACCTCTTTGGCCGCAGTGGCTGTCATGACAGTGCTCATTTCTCTTATTCCTTTACCGATGTTGCGCTCACGCCTGTGAAAGGCGGCGCAGATTGTCGGTGGTGATGTAGTCGCCGGTCACGATCTCCTCGATGGAGCCTTGGCGGAATACGCAGACACGGTCGACTGCGCGCACCAATTCGTCCGTATCGGTCGAGACAATGATAACGCTGACGCCCTTGTTGCTGAGTTCATCGATGATGCGCAAAACGTCCTGCTTGACGCCGACATCGATACCACGTGTCGGCTCGTCGAGGATAAGAAGCCTTGGTTGTGTCGCAAGAACACGACCGAGGCATACTTTCTGCTGGTTACCACCGCTCAACGTATCCACTGCTGCGTCAGCGCTTTGCGCCTTGATACCCATACTGGAGAAATATCCGCCGCAAAGACGCGCTTCCTGGTCGCGTTTGACAAAACCCAGGAACGCACGCCGATCGAGTGAGGACAGTGCGATGTTTTCAGCGATCGATAAATGGCCAACAACGCCATCCTTGCGCCGATCGTCGGACAGATAGGCGACACCCTTGCTGAAAGCTGCCTTTGGATGCTGCGGTAGACTTTCCTGTGGTCCACCGTCAAAACTGATCGTTCCAGCCTTCGCACGGTTGAGGCCGAATATCGCCCGCGCAAGTTCTTTTGCGCCGGCACCTGGCAAGCCGGTAAAACCGACGATCTCGCCTGGCCGGATATCAAGTTCATCGAGATCGACATGATGGGCGATAACACCGCGCAGACTGATTGCCGACGTTTGAGAACCGAAGATTTTGCGCTCGCGCTGAAACAGGTCGAGGCCGCGCCCGAGCACCAGTTCGGATAGTTGCTCGGACGTCATCGCCTGCACATCCTGGCTGCCACCGGCAAGAAAGCCGTCGCGCAGGACGGAAACCGCATCGCAGATTTCGAGAATCTCGTCATTATAATGCGAGATGAAAATGAAGGTGACGCCTTCGCTCTTCAACTGACGCATGAAATCGAACAGTTGCCTGCGGTCGGGAACGGTAAGGGCGGCAGTCGGTTCATCGAGGATGATGACTTTACCGCCTGAGAACATGGCGCGCAGGATATTGAGCTTGCGTCTTGCAACGGCGTTGAGCCTGCCGGCATTGACGGCTGGATCAATTCCCGAATCTTTCAACATTCGTGCGGCATCTGTCTTCAGCTTCTTCCAACGCACAAAGCCGCCTCGGGAAGGCCAAATGCCTAGCATCAGATTCTCGGCGGCAGAGATGTGATCGATAATCATAGGCTCTTGCGTTACCAGAAACACGCCGGCTTCTTCCATGGCCTTAACGTCTGCGCCCTGCACCGGTTTATCATCGAGATAGATCGTTCCGCTGCTGGGTGCGCGCTGCCCAGAGATGATACCAACTAGCGTGCTTTTGCCGGCGCCGTTTTCGCCGAGCAGTCCGTGGATACTGCCGCGATTAATATCGAGGCTAACGGAGCGCAACGCCGTAAAGGTTCCATATCGTTTGGTAACGTTGTCGACACGCAAGGCAATGTTGCTTTTGCCAGCATCCTTTTCGCGCCCATTTGTCTGGATATTTGTCATGATACTCCTCCGCCGCCTGCGACCGCACGCCAATCACATGCGAAACGACGCCCACCCTTGTTGCGCGGGCGTCGTATGTCACGATCAGGTATAAGGAACGCCCCATTCCTTTTCTGCGACGTAGCCCCAGTGGCGCTTGTCGGCAGCATTGTCGCCATTGATGACGAAAGGTGGAATGATGAGGGTTGGACCGGTATCACCCTTGACGATCTCGCCCTTCTCCCAAAAATATTTCTTATTTTCATACGCGCCAAGCGGCACTTCCTCGCCCTTCATTGCGTGCTTTTCCAAGAGTTCCACGGCAATCTCACCATAGGCAATAGGGTCTTGTGACACGCAGGCATCCATGTAACCGTCCTGAATGCCTCTGACTGCAACCGGCTCGCCATCGATGGTGACGAAAATCACGTGGCCTTCCTCACCGACCTTTTTCCAGCGATTCTTTTGCTGCAGGGCAGTTGTGATGCCGCGTGCGGGCGAGTCGCTGGGAGCATGAACGGCATCAAGATCGGGATGTTCGGAAAGCGTCGACAACGTTACGGAAAGCATTTGATCAAGCTGACCTTCGGTGGGTCGGCTGATATAGGTTATGTCAGGATACTTGGCGAATTCGGCGTCCATTCCTTCCTTGCGTTGACGCCAGGCGACGCTCGCAAGCGCTCCATAGCAATTGAGGACCTTGCCGCGCGGGCTACCGTGCTTTTTGGTCAACCGGTCGATGATCTCGCGTGCGGCCATGATACCGCCCTGATAGTTGTCGAAGCTGACGGTGATGGCGACATCCCCGCCATCTGCAGGCGTATCGATGATGGCGACGGGTATCTTTTTCTGATTGTAGCGGCGGATCGCGCTCACGATCGCCTGGCTATCAATCGGATCGGCAACCAGACCGACTGGCTGGGACAGCATCAGGCTCTGCCATTGTTCGAGCTGCTTAGTATTGTCGAAATTGGCATTGGTTGCCTGGAACGACCATTTGCGGCTTTCGACAGCACGCTTTACCGCCTCTTCCTCGATAACGAAAAAATAGTAGTCAAGACTTTTGTTGCTGAACGGCAGAAAGACGCGGTCTTGCGCGAATGCCTCGCGGCCGGCAAATGCCGCCGCTCCAAGTGCGAGCCCCCCTACCAGAACGTGGCGCCGGTTGAGTTTAAGATCGATACCCATATTCACCTCCCAAAGTGCGTTGATATAGTTTCACTACATGTGCAGCAAGCTTGTCAAGCTAATTCAGAAAAATTCAGGTTAAACGGCGCCTCCCGGATCATAGAATTGCCATGTTACGCCAATTTTCGGCAAAATTTGATACTATCTGGAGCCAAGATAGGATCCAGCCACATCAGTCCATTTGAAGTTTTACTAGATTAACGCAACTTGACGTAGGACGTACCGTCGAAACAACCGACCACCATACCGGCGGATTCCCTGGTAAACAGGCCATTTTCGACGACGCCGGGTATGCGGTTGAGTTCAGTTTCGAGGGCAGCCGGTTTGGTGATCGCGCCACATTTGCAATCAAGAATGAAATTGCCGCTATCGGTTACCACAGGCTGACCGTCACGCATGCGGCGGGCGATCTCGGCAGTAATCCCATGTTCGTACAAAATGCGATCCACCATCCGCTCAGTCTGTTTCCACGCAAACTGCACAACTTCCACGGGGAGAGGAAAGCCCCCGAGCGTGTCGACGATTTTTGTTTCATCGCAAACCGTAATCATCTGCTTTGATGCATGTGCGATGATCTTTTCCCACAAGAGGCACGCACCGCCGCCCTTGATCATATTGAACTGGCGGTCGATCTCGTCCGGCCCATCGATGGTGAGATCGATCTCGCCAATTTCGTTTGGATCCGTAATGGCGATACCCACTTCCCGCGCGACGTCAATCGTCGAACGTGACGTCGTGGTGCAGGTCAGCTTCATGCCATCAGCCACATATTTCCCTAGTTCACGCACAAAGAAATGCGAGGTGGTTCCCGATCCAAGGCCAAGCTTCATGCCGTCTCGCACAAATTCCTCAATGACCCGGCGACCTGCGACTTTCTTGGCTTCATTTTGCTCTGCGGACATTTGTCTTTCCTGCCGATTGGCCGGAGCCGTTGTGGACGACTGCGGCGGTTGTTTAGATCATTAGTCCCGTATCTTGTCTGTCAGCCAGGAATCGAGGGCTGGCAGTTGATCGGGGAATTCACTGCCGCTCGACACTGCTATTGCCGTGACGAGCATGTTGACGACGAGATGATGATTGAGGCGCGATGCGAGCGGTGTCATCAACTCGGTCTGATCGTAGGGACGAACGGCAATCAGCGCGTCCGTGACACGGGCGAGCGGACTTTCGGCTGCGGTGATCGATACGACACGCGCGCCCCCTGCTCTTGCTGCAATGGCCAGCTCCACCATCTGCTTGGTGTGACCAGACTGCGAAAAGATCAGCGCGACTTCGTGCGGTCGCGAACCTTCGACATGCATCCACTGCTTCTTGCGCCCCATGATCGCCGCACACCGCATGCCGAGGCGCTGGAACTTGTGTTCGGCATCAATCGCTGTGACTTCGGAAATACCGCTGGCGTAGATACCTGTCCATGCGGCATCGCGCAAAAGCAGGGCAGCCTGTTCAACCTGCTGGGGAATGAGATCCTCCAGAGCACGCTGGATGGCGTTGAGGGAATTGCGACAGGTCTTGCGGACAATATTTTCTATGCCGTCATTGGGGATGATCTGTTCATAGGCGAAGGGTGCAGAAGGAACGAGGCTTTGTGCCAGATGTAGCTTGAAATCCTGATAGCCATCGAAACCGAATCGGCGGCAAAAGCGCATGATGGTCGGATCACTGACCGAACAGCGCTCGGACAATTTGGCCATGCTCATATGAATGACCTCGCCAGGAGACGTGCTCACAAATTCGGCGATACGCCGTTCGGCGGCCCCCATTCCGTCTGTTTCATGGAATATCCGCTGTAACAGGCTAACCGTCATGAAATTGGTTCCTTCGTCGTCCCACTATTTAATGTGAACGATACTCCATGAGATCGGCGATACGCGCAAGCCGTTGATGCGGCTCGACATTTACATCCGCTCCACCGCCCCACGGCACGACGAAGAAAGTGGCCCCCGCGCCCTCCGCCGTCGCCTTGTCAACATTGGTGTCACCGACATAGGCCCAGTTGGCACCGTTAAGATTCATGCGCTCGACAACGGCGCGCAGATGGCCAGGATCGGGCTTGCAGGCTGGCACCGCGTCTGCACCAAGCGCCACCTCGATGAGGCGATCGAGCTCGAGGATTTTCAAAATTTCCTGAGTCAAGGCGTGGGGCTTGTTGGTGCAGATGCCCAGCCTGAAACCGGCAGCATGCAGGCTTTGCAGATCTTCGCGAACGTGGCTGAAGAAACGTGTCTTCTCGGCCGGGTTGCGATGATAGTTTTCAATATAGCTTTGAACCGCAGCATCCACGGTTGCATCGTCAAAGGGCAGACCCTGATCAATGAATATGTCCTTCAACAGGCGACGTGGACCATTGCCGATAAAGGCTTCGACATAACCGACGGATAGTGCTGGCCAGCCCTTGGACACCATATAGACATTCACCGCTGCCGTGATGTCCGGAGCACTATCGATCAGCGTTCCATCCAGATCGAAGATCAAAGCTGAATATTGTTTCATAATTCGAAAAATCCTTTGGTTGGGCGTGTTCGACAGTCAGTCAGCAAAAACGGGATCACCGAGAGCGTGGAAGCTCCGGGAGAGTGCAGGATAAAGCCCTCGATAGATTTCATGTGCCTTGTGATAGACAGCACTATCAGCACGATCAGCCTTCTGACACGTCAATTCGCGCAAGATGCCAGCTGCTTCAGTCGTGTCCTTCCATACGCCCACTCCCACTCCCGCCACCAGTGCTGCGCCAAAAGCCCCGCCTTCCGCAGCACCTTCCGTCGTCACCACATCACAACCGAACATATCGGCCTGAATTTGTCGCCACAACGGTGATCGGGCGCCACCGCCAGATGCCTTGATCACCCGGCCCTCGATCCCCATAGATTTCATCAGCGCATGCATGTCATAAAAAGCGTGAACAACACCTTCCATGACACTGCGCGAGACATCGCCAAGTGTGTGGCGTGCTGTGAGACCGATGATGGCACCGCGTGCTGCGGGATCTGGATGCGGACAACGTTCACCGTTGAGATAAGGCAGGAATAATAGTCCGCGCGCACCTGGCGTGCTTGAGGCAGCAGCTTTTGCTACCGCATCGAAGGTAAGATCGCCACCATGCCCGGTTGCGGCAAGGATTGACCGGAACCAGCCCATTGCTCCGCCCGCATTCAGTGATACGCCCATGGCATGCCATTTGGCAGGGGCGACGTTGCAGAACATCTGGATGCGACCGTCCGCGCTCGGAACGGGCTTATCCAGGGCCGCTGCCAAAATGCCAGCAGTACCGATTGTTGTTTGCAACTGACCGGGTTCAATGACGCCTGAACCAATGGTTTGAATGACACTGTCACCGCCACCGCCCGCCACTGGTACCCCTGCCGGAAGCCCGAAGAGTGCTGCGCCTGAAGCGTTGATGCGACCGGAAATCTCATGAGATTCATGGCAGTCGGGTAAGAAAGAAGGGTCAATACCGAGCGTCTCGATCAGCCCCGATGCCCATTTGCGCTGTCGCACATCGAAAAGCCCGGTGCCAGACGCATCCGATACTTCCGTTTCAAGTTCTCCCGTCAAAACCAGTCGCAGATAATCTTTGGGGTTGAGCACATGATGCAGTTTTGCAAACAGATCCGGCTCATGATTTTTCATCCAGACGATTTTGCCCGCGGTATAACCGACCAGCATGCGATTGCCCGTCTGGCCGATCAGAGCATCCAGTCCGCCAGCCTTTGCTGTGATTTCCTCCACTTCAGCAGCGTTGCGCTGATCGTTCCACAAGATTGCCGGACGCAGAATTTTTCTATTTTCGTCAAGCGGTGTAAGGCCATGCATTTGACCTGAAAGGCCGACACAGAGAAGTTCAATCTCCGGGCACTGCGCCATCACGCTTGCCACTGCCTTGCGCGCACCCTCAATCCAAAGGGCGGGATCTTGTTCGGTCCAACCGGCACGAGGCTGCGACAGCGCGTAGGTGGCGGTGCTGGAGGCCAGAATATCGCCTTCGACGGACACTAGCAGCGCTTTGCAGCCGGAAGTTCCGATGTCGATACCTAGAAGTGCGGACGTCATGAAGTCAGGCTCCGACGCCGTGATGCAGGCGGATATGCTTGAAATTGAAATATTCCAGCAAGCCTTCCCGGCCATGCTCATAGCCGATGCCGCTTTGCTTACGACCTCCATAAGGCGCGTTCATGATACCCGCGTCGACATTGTTGATGGCGACATTACCGTAATCAAGGTCGCTTGATAGCTGATAGATCTCCTGCAAGTCGCGCGCATAGACATAAGATGCAAGCCCATAAGGCGTATCATTTGCTAGGGCCGCAGCCTCTTCCAGCCCGTCGAAAGGCGCCACACCGACAAGCGGACCAAAGGTTTCCTCACTCATGACCTTCATTTCATGAGTACAGTCGGCGACAATGGTTGGGCAAAAGAAGAACCCCCTGGCAAATTTTTCACCTTCCGGCGCCTTGCCGCCGGCGAGGAGGCTTGCACCTTTTTGCAATGCATCAGCCAGGTGCTCGCGCGTTTTTTCAAGGGGCGCAAGCGAAGCCATGGACCCAATATCGGCAGCCGGTTCGAGCAGACCGTCGCCGATGGTCAATGCGTTGGCGGCAACCGCGAATTTTTCGAGAAAAGTCTCGTAGAGCGAGCGCGCCACATAGATACGATTAATTGCAATGCAAATCTGCCCCATATTGCGGAAGGAACGGCGCACGGCCCCCTTCACTGCCGCATCAATGTCGGCGCTGGCGGTTATGATGAGCGGACAATTGCCACCAAGCTCCAATGAAAGGCGCTTTACGGTTGGACAGGACTTCTGGATATGAAGGCCAACCGCGCTTGAGCCGGTAAAGGCGATCTTGTCAACGTCTGGATGCTCGACGAGTGCCTGGCCAACGAGCGAGCCCTTGCCGGTTAAGACATTGACGACGCCCGCTGGAATCTTGGCCTCCGTCACCTTTTCAGCAATGGCCAGGGCGGTAAAGGGTGTGATTTCTGCCGGCTTGATGATGATCGTGCAACCAGCAGCAAGGCTTGCGCAAAGTTTCCACCCAACAAGCTCAGCAGGATAATTCCAGGGTGTAATTGCACCGACCACGCCGATCGGTTCGCGGATGACCTGGCTTTGATAACCGTTCTGATCGTTGGGTACGATTTCGCCCAGGACGCGCACCGCCTCCTCGCCATAAAAGTGGCAGGCTTCGGCCAGTTTGAGGATTTCGCCTTTGGCTTCATTGAGCGGTTTGCCCTGTTCCAGCGTCATGATCTGGGCCATGCGCGGGGCATCGGCGGATATCAGGTCGCCGAGCCTGTGGAGAGCTTGTGACCGCTCCCTAGCCGGAACCTTGGACCAAGAACGAAATGCAACCCGCGCGCTGGCGACTGCCTGCTCGATTTCTTCGGGCGTCGTTGCCGCAATCTGCCCGATGACTTCGCCACGCGCCGGATTCTCGACGTCGATACGCGCGCCGCGTCCTTCTATGAATTTTCCGTCGATGAACAGCTTGCCATCAAGTCGCGATAGGATCGCATCGGTCATGATTTTCTCCACCCAATTCCGAGCCGTCAACGTTCACAAGGATCGTTGATATAGCATAACTACATATCGCGTTGCGTCTGGTTTGCCAATCCGAAAAAAGAGACCGGCGACAGGAAATCATTTTAGGTGACAAAAACAGTAGAATATAGTGATTTTCCAACGATATTCGCTGTGGATTCGGTCGAAGTCGGCAAGGATGTCCGCGGCAAAGGCTGATTACACCTTGACGAAACAGTAACAAACTTAATAGTTTTACTACATATAAGGAGGAAAAGCATGCTTCCCGATTCTCATGAAAAGGCCCGCCTGGTCGGGCGTGTATGGCGCGCCGATCTGTCAGCGCCCAGTGTTGTCATCATTCGCGATGGTGAGGTAATTGATGTCACAAACTCGGTGATTTCAGTTAGCGACTTCCTCGACAATGATCCCGCAGATCGCTTTGATGGTCTACAGGGCGAAAAGCTCGGCAATCCCGACGATTTCGTTCTTTCTCCACACGAAACAGGTTATGAATCGCCTCGCCATTCATGGCTTGCTCCTTGTGATTTCCAGGCGCTCAAGGCATGTGGGGTCACTTTTGCGCAAAGCATGATCGAGCGCGTCATCGATGAGCGGACGTCAGGCGACCCGGCAAAAGCCGACACGATCCGCAAGCGCATTAGTGAACTGATCGGCGGAAGCCTGTCCAACATACGCGCTGGCTCTGAGCAGGCCGCGGAGGTAAAGACTGCCTTGGAGAAAGAAGGACTTTGGTCACAATATCTTGAAGTGGGTATCGGACCTGACGCTGAGGTCTTCACCAAATCGCAACCCATGGCTGCCGTTGGCCATGGCGCGCAAGTCGGGGTCAACCGGATTTCGAAGTGGAACAACCCCGAACCCGAAATCGTGCTAGCGGTAGATAAAAACGGCAATATCCGTGGCGCCACACTTGGAAATGACGTCAATCTGCGCGACGTTGAGGGTCGCTCAGCTCTCCTGCTCGGCAAGGCCAAGGACAATAATGCTTCCTGTGCCATTGGACCGTTCATCCGTCTGTTTGATGCTGGATTTACGCTCGGAGACATAGAGAACGCAACACTTGAAATGTCCGTCAAAGGAGAAGACGGCTTTGAAATGTCAGGACGCTCCAATATGGCCGCGATCAGCCGGAGACCTGCCGATCTGGTCGCACAAACCATCAATGCCAGCCATCAATATCCTGACGGATTCCTGCTATTTTTGGGTACCATGTTCGCTCCCACGCAGGATCGTGCGGAAAAAGGCAGCGGCTTCACCCACAAGGAAGGTGACGTCGTCGAGATTTCGACGCCAACGCTTGGAACCCTGCGCAATGTGGTCACGACGTCGGACAAGGCGCGTCCATGGGCTTACGGTATGCGCTCGCTGATGCGGGACATGGCCAAACGCAGTTTGATTTAGGAACGGCAGAACAAAATGTCCTATCGTGCAAGAATGGATTTGAGCGGTCGGCTGGCACTGGTAACAGGATCCGGTCAGGGAATAGGTGCAGCATGTGCGCAGGCACTGGCGCAAACCGGGGCGACGGTGGTCTGCACGGATATTGATCTGTCACGCGCCGAAACCACCGCGGGAGAAATCGGTGGGTCTGCAACCGCCCGGCAGCTCGATGTTACTGACAGCGTTCAGTTGAACGCGCTGGCGAATGACTTACCGCCGCTTGACGTGCTCGTCTGCAATGCAGGTATCGTCAACAATGTCGCTGCTGAAGACATGACCGATGATCAATGGGATCGTGTCATTGAGGTCAATCTCAGTGGCGTATTCCGCACCTGTCGGGCCTTTGGTCGTCGAATGCTGGAAAATGGCAAGGGTTCGATCATCAATATCGGTTCGATGTCGGCACATATCGTCAATGTACCGCAGCCACAGTGTCACTACAACGCTTCGAAAGCCGGGGTACACCACCTCACACGCTCGCTCGCAGTCGAATGGGCCAAACGAGGTGTCAGGGTGAATGCGGTTGCGCCAACCTATATCGAAACGCCATTGTTGCATGGACTTGAAAATCAGCCGGGGCTGGTTGAGCGCTGGCTCGACCTGACCCCCACTGGTCGCATGGGCAAACCGGAGGAGATCGCCTCCATTGTCCAGTTCCTTGCCTCAGACGCCTCAAGCCTGATGACTGGCTCAATTGTCACTGCAGACGCTGGCTATACAAGTATCTAGGATCAACATGGCTCTCGCACTTGTTCTGGAAAAGGCACGCGAACTGGCTTTGCGCGATATCGATATCGATTTGACGCTTGGCGATTGCGATGTGCGCGTCGCGATGGATGTCGTTGGCATATGTGGCAGCGATGTTCACTATTATCGGCATGGCAGCATCGGTCCATTCATTGTTAAGAAACCGATGATCCTCGGCCATGAGGGAGCTGGCAATGTCATTGCCTGTGGTGCAAATGTTCACAATCTTACGGTGGGCGACCGGGTCTGTGTTGAGCCGGGCGTCCCTGATTTTGCGAGCCGGCCGAGCCGCATCGGACTTTATAATCTTGATCCGTCCCTCACTTTCTGGGCCACTCCGCCGGTTCACGGATGTCTGACACCAGACGTCGTGCACCCGGCAAACTTGACTTATAAACTGCCCGACAATGTCTCTTTCGCCGAAGGCGCGATGATCGAACCTTTAGCGGTGGGCCTGCAGGCGGTTCATAAAACCGGAGTGGCGGCTGGCGATGTCGCTCTTGTCCTCGGAGCAGGTCCGATCGGCATTCTTGTGGCGCTCAGCGCATTGTCCGCCGGGTGTTCGCGCGTCCTGATCTTCGATCCTGCGTCACACAAGCTCGATATTGCTGCTTGCTATACAGGCATCCAGCCACTTCATGCAGGCGATGGTTCCATGAGGGACCAGGTTCGATGTCTGACCGATGGCTGGGGCGTCGATATTGTCTATGAATGCTCAGGCGCTGCCAAAGCATTTGATGGCATTGCCGATTGCATTCGTCCAGGGGGTACATTGGCTTGTGTGGGCATGCCTGAAAAAGCGGTACCTATCGATATCGTCTCATTGCAGGTCAAGGAAATCCGACTCGTCACAGTCTTTCGCTACGCAAATGTCTATGAACGCGCCATTGCGTTGTTGGGTGAAGGCAAGATTGATGTGAAGCCAATGATCTCTGCGACATATGACTTCAAGGATAGCGTTGCAGCATTCAAGCGGGCGGATATGGCTCATCCGACGGATGTGAAAATACAGATCGCAATGCGGTGATTGCTACGGAAAGGAATTGAGATGAGCTGGACACCCCATGGACAACACCTGATAGCTGGCGAGTGGGTTGCGGGGGAGACGACGTTCGCTTCAACACCGGCGACAGGCCCATCGCACGAATTTGCTGTCGGTACGCCCGCTCTGGTGGCGCGCGCCTGCGAAGCAGCGGAAGACGCTTTCTGGACCTATGGTTATACAAGCCGTGAAGAACGCGCTCTCTTCCTTGAAGCCATTGCCGACGAAATTGAAGCCCGTGCCGCTGCCATCACCGAAATCGGTACGCAGGAAACCGGCCTGCCGACCGGCCGTCTTGAAGGCGAGCGCGGACGCACCACCGGCCAGCTGCGTCTTTTTGCCAACCATATTCGCAAGGCCGATTATCTCGACCGTCGCGTCGACGAGGCCCAGCCCGACCGCAAGCCTGCAGCGCGTCCGGAAATCCGCCTGATGCAGCGTCCGATCGGCCCGGTTGCCGTTTTCGGCGCTTCCAACTTTCCGCTCGCTTTCTCGACTGCGGGCGGTGACACCGCAGCCGCCCTTGCCGCGGGCTGCCCGGTGGTTGTGAAGGGCCATTCCGCCCATCCTGGCACTGGCGAGATTGTCGCTGACGCTATTCAGGCCGCCATTGCCAAGACCGGCATGCCGAAGGGCGTGTTCAGTCTCATTCAGGGCGGTGACCGCAAGGTCGGCGAAGCTCTCGTCACGCATCCGCTTAT
>UEGR01000001.1 GCA_900465685.1 Hyphomicrobiales bacterium | reverse complement strand
TCCTGCCCCCGCAACCAAACAAAATAATCCAAACAAATCAGCCCCTTACGGGGCTTTTTTGTTGTCCGAAATCCACCGCCAAACCATCGCCCGTGGAAGCGCACTGGAAGCATCGCGCGGAAAGCCACGGCGTAGGGATGGAGCGGAAACGCGAGGAATATGCGGTGAAATGTCGCAGACCGGTGAAGGCAAGGTAACGTTCCCATCATCGGGCTAATCAAATTCCAGTTAAAACTTGACAATTATACACTGGTATCTAAGCAATTAAAGTATCGTTGTAACCCGGCACCGGGCAATGACCGGCGGAAGTTGATGTAGAGCGTTATCATTAAAAGTGACTTCGCTGTGTCCAGCTTTCCGACCGGATGACGGATGTGCCGATTTTGAAGTGAACATCTATGGGGCCAATATTCAGTTTTGAAAGTCCTTCAGCCTTGAGAAAGAATCGAAGGATATGGGTTGTTGAAACCGATATCGGCGTTGTCCTGCGTTATAGAATGGCTTCGCATTTCCTTCGGTTTACCGAGGCCGGGGCTGTCGGAGAAGGGTAGCCAATATGGAATGTGCCCAGATCCATGTCTGCCGGAGGCAAACATGCCGGCAGCGCTGAACGCAATATTCCAATCGCATCGCCGGTCTCTACTCTGGACTGTGATGAAGATCGTCCGCGATCCGCAGACAGCCGAGGATCTCGCACAAGAGACCTATGTAAAGGCACGCAATACCCTGGAAACGACGCCGATCGAGCACGTCGAGGGTTTCTTGTTCCAGACTGCCAAGAACCTGGCGCTTGATCATCAGCGCCGCGTGAAAACCCGTGAACGGTATGAGGCGTCTGAAGCCGGGCAGGAACAAGTGGAGAATGTTCCTGTTGCCTGCCCTTCCGTAGAAGAGGAACTGATACAGCAGCAACGGCAACAGGTATTCGAGGCCGCGCTGGCAGAACTGCCGTTGCGTGCAAGAACCGCGTGGGCTATGGCCCATTTCAAGGGGCGGACTTACGGCGAGATTGCAGAACATATGGGCATATCGCGTAACACGGTCTATAACGACATCAAACTTGTCATGGGGCATTGCCAGGATGCGCTCGCGCGATTTGACCGGGATTGAAGCCCGCGGCAACTGCCGAACGAATCTGATAGCATGTCCTAAGAAAAAAATCGGACTTGCTCGAGTTGTCATAACCGGACTCGCAGAGGGAAATTTTGTGACGGGCCTACCCGTCAAACGTCTCACTAATAAGAGCATCCGAACAATCGAACGGCGGATCAATTAAGTGGGACAGAAACCGACTCAGGATTATGGACCGGATGGAGGGTACAAGCATCCGGACCCTGTGACGGATCAGGCCCTCGACTGGTTCATTCGGCTCCAGGAAGAGCCCGATGCAGAAACTCTTGCCGAGTTCGAGGCATGGCGGGGATCCGATCCCCGGTGCGATCAAGCCTATTCTCGACTGTCCGCAATGCACGGGATGCCTGCGCTTCATAAAGCGACCGAAGTCGATGCCCGCAAGCTCGGGCTGGAAGTTCGGGCGCCTGTCGTTCCCCTGATCGAGCGCAAGAGGCCGAAGCCGAGATATTGGATATCGGCCATGTCCGGCGTTGCTGCTGCCCTATTGATCCTTGTCGGCTGGCAACAGTATCCCGGTATCATGCTCCGCTGGCAATCCGACTACATAACCGAGACAGGCGAGCGCAATACCATCACGCTTCCCGATGGCTCGACAGCGATGCTCAACACCTCGACGGCGATCGCGATCGATTTCGAGAATGGGCGGCGCCGTGTCTCATTGCTGGAAGGCGAAGCTTTTTTCGACGTACAGCATGATCCTTCACGCCCCTTCGTCGTTGCTGCTCACTTTGCGAATGTCGAAGTGAAGGGGACGGCATTCAGTGTTCGGACCGACAGCGAGCAGGATACTGTCGTACTTGAGCGCGGCAGTGTTCAGGTCAGTCGCGGGTCCGAAATGGCCGACCATGCCCTTCTCGCTCCTGGAGAGATGATCGTGGCTCGAGCCGACGGTCTTTCCGCTGTGACGGGGGCCGACATGGATCAATCGCTCGCATGGCGCGACGGCAGGATCGTATTTCAGGATCGGCCGTTCCGGGCTGCCCTCAGCGACCTGGAACGCTATTTCGACGGACGCGTCGTTCTCATGACGGACAGCGCTTTCAAACCTCTTGTAAGCGGCCACTATCGAATTGACGATCCAGACGCCGCGATCCGCACGCTTGCAAGGTCCGCTGGTGTCTCTGTGACCCGGCTCCCCGGCGGAATCTTGATCTTGCGTTAAAATCTCAACTTTTTTTGTGACGGCGCCCACCCCTTATCGTCCTTGTTAATGAGGGCCGAGTTTTCGCACGGTGCGAAAACAGCCCAAGACGTGGTTTTTCAGGGTAGTGCAAGATGACCGACCGGGCGATTGCAAGCGACAATAGCGGATATAACGAGGGGAGAGTGACGAAAGCGAAACGGCATCTGGCAATGGTGCTGCTCAGCTCGACCGTCCTTGGCTATGGCACGTTTTCCTCTCCTCTGAAAGCGGCCGCCGAGGCCCAGCAGACCGGTCAGACGATGCAGTTTTTGATCCCCGCACAAGCGCTTTCTTCAGCCATCGGCGCTTTCAGCAAGGCGACTGGCTGGCAGGTAGGCTATTCATCGGATGTTGCCCGTTCAGTGACCTCACGCGCTGTCTCCGGTCCGATGACACCCGCTCAGGCACTGCAAACGATGGTTGCCGGGACCGGTGTCCGAGTGAGCATCACGGGACCCAAGAGCGCGGCCCTTGTCACCGGGACCTCTTCGGGCGGCGACTTTGCCGCCGATGGCTCGACTGTGCTGGAAACTATCACTGTCCAAGGACAGAGCGGAACGACCGAGGGGACTGGCTCGTATACGACATCGCAAATGAATTCGGCAACCGGGCTGCCTTTGTCGATCAAGGAAACGCCGCAATCGGTCAGCGTGGTTACCAGCCAGAAGATCAAGGATAAAGCCTATACGTCGCTCGATCAGGCCATCAATGACGTACCAGGACTGGTTGCTACTCCCGATTACGGCGATAGCCGGTGGCAATATTATGCTCGAGGTTCTTTGGTCAGCAGCATCCAGTATGATGGCCTGACGAATTCGGTTACAACCTTTTCACGAGACGGCACCACACAGGACGATCTCATCATTTATGATCGGGTGGAGGTCGTGCGTGGCGCAACCGGTCTGCTTCAGGGTACCGGCAACCCTTCCGCATCAATCAATCTAATCCGTAAAAAGCCGACGAACACGGCTCAAACCTCCATTACAACGACCGGCTCATCGTGGGGTAACGGGCGCGTCGAGCTGGACGCCTCTCGTCCCCTCAACGATGCGGGAACCGTTCGAGGACGATTCGCGGGTTCTTTCCTGGGCGGCCAAGGATATCGAGACTATAACGACCAACGCAACTTCGTTCTATATGGGGTTATCGAGGCAGACCTTACCGAGAACACGACCGCGAGCCTCGGAATCAGCCACCAAAAAGAGCATGTCGATGGATACGGCAATGGAGGTTATCCAACCAATCCAGATGGTTCCTTCTACGACTGGACGGCCAAGGACTTCCTCGGAAGTGACTGGGAATATTCCGACAAGCGCAAGACGACGGCATATTTCGATCTGGAGCATCGCTTCGATAACGATTGGAAGGCAAATGTAGCCGCCCAATACTCCTGGAGTCGTGGCACGATCGAGTCGTCCTATCTCTCCTATAGCAACGGAACCTATTACAAGAACGATCGTATCTACGATGGAGACAGCAAATCCTACGCAATCGATGGACGGCTTTCCGGCCCGGTCGAACTTTTTGGCCGAACACATTACCTCGTTTTCGGGGCAAGCACGCACAAGGATGATTTTTCGTATACAGCTTTCAGCGCGCCATCTTATGCGGTCGATATCTTTAACTGGGATCCTTCGTCAATCAGCAAACCGAGCATCACGACCAATTACTATAACACGAACCCGACGATAACGGAGACCGGCCTGTATGGTTCCGGACGCTTTTCCATCACTGACGACCTGAAGCTCATTCTTGGCGCGCGCGTTAGTTGGTATGACTACAACTCCGAAGTTGAAGAGGTCTCGCTCGAGGAAAAGGCGAAGTTCGTACCCTATATTGGCGCAGTCTATGATTTGACTGATACGGTTTCGGTTTATGCGAGCTACACCTCAATCTTCCAGCCGCAAACCTATTACGATCCGAGCGGTAGTATTCTTGCGCCAATTGAAGGGCGAAACATCGAGGCTGGCGTGAAAGGCAGCTTCTTTGATGATCGGCTCAATGCGTCAGTCGCCATCTTCCAATCCAATCAAAACAACCTGCCTATCTACTATGGGACGGCGTGTGCTGGCAGCACCTATTGCTATACCGCTGCCGACGAGGTCCGGACACGCGGCGTCGAACTCGAACTGAATGGCAAGGTCACAGACCAACTGAACGTGTCTGCGAGTTACACCTACGCAAAGGCTGAATATATAGAAGGGACAAAGGAAGGTCAGATATATAACTCTGCCGTCTCGCCTGAGAATATGTTCAAGCTTTACGCCTCATACGACTTCGATCGGGCTTTGGAGGGCTTGACCGTCGGCGGGGGTGTCCGAGCCTTCAGCAAGACTTATTACGCAACGACAACGTCCTACAAGGAGCAGCCCGCCTACGCGGTTGTCGATCTCATGGCCAAGTACGCCTTCAACGATAGCACCGCGATGCAGCTCAACGTGAACAATGTCTTCGACAAAACTTATTACTCGAAGCTTAGCACATCGACAGCTTATGGTAATTTCATCGGCGCCCCCAGAAATATCACGTTGAGCCTCACACATAAATTTTGATCGGCAATAGTGATGAGTTTCACGACGATCAGATCGACAAGAGTAGCGGCTTGGGGCAGAAACCGGCTGAGAAGCTGGTTCATTCAAGCTGCTCTGACCGCACTCACCATCACAAGCGTGATGGTGAGTGCGGTAACAGCCAATGCTTCGGGGTCGATGCCTTTCCCTGTAACCGTCGAGCACGCATTCGGATCGACGACAGTGCGATCCGAGCCGCAGCGTATCCTGACCTTCGGTTGGAGCTCTGAAGATATCGCCATCGCGTTGGGAAAGCCGCCATTGTGGATGCCGCGCCGTCCGATATTTCAAAGCGGTATCGCCCCTTGGAACGAAGAGCAATTGAGTGGGAAAAAACCAACGCTGTTCACCGGCATCTATCTGGACTTCGAGGAGGTCGCACGACTTCGGCCTGACCTGATCCTCGCTGTCTCCTCCGGGATAAATGCGAACGACTATCGGATGCTTTCCAGGATCGCGCCGACCATCGTTTATAGATCAGGACCGTGGCAAGCCGGTCTGGAAGAGCAGACCGAATTGGTGGGGGTAGCCCTCGGTCGTCCCAACGAAGCAGCCAACCTCCTGACAAAAGTCGAGCGTGTTCTCGCAACTGCACGCGCGGAAAATCCTATTCTCACCGGCAAGACGTTTGCGATCGGAACCTACTTTAACGGGTTCTCCGTTTACCTCTCCGCTGATCCGCGCGTGGCCGCGTTCGAAAAGCTTGGTTTGAAGCTGACGCCGGGGATCGCATCATTGTCGACTCGTTACCCCCATAAGACCCTGCTGGCGTTAAGCGCGGAACAGATAGACCGCCTGGATGCCGACATTCTTATCATGTGGTACACGGGCGGAAATAAAAGCATTGCTGAACAACAGCCATTGTTTCGGACGCTAAAGGTCGTTGAAAACGGCAGCTATGTTGCCCTCACCGATCCGGCTTCGGTCTGGGCGATGTCGGCGCTCAGCGTTCTCTCCATCCCCTATGAAGTTCCAAGGCTCGTTCCGCGTCTGGCTCAAGCCGCCGATCGCGCAGAGAAGGCTGGAGGCGCACCTCATGAGTGAGTATTTTATCGCCGAGGTTCTGTCAGTTATTCGCGTTTCTCCGAATATGATCCGCATCGACTTTGGGGGTAAAGGTCTGGCGCAATTCCGTTCGAGCGGACGGCCGGATGAGTGGACGCGCCTGATGTTCCCTGTCGGGCCAAGCGGGAAGGTCGAACTGCCGATCCTGCTGGACGGCAAGTGGAAAGCTCCTCCGACCTGCGAACTCTCGCCGGCGCGTCCCTATACGGTGCGTAAATGGGTGCCCACGTCGGGTGTTCTCACGATCGAATTTGTCGTCCATGAGGGTGGTATCGCAGCCGACTGGGCAAATAGAGCCAGTCCTGGGGATCGCATCGTAGTCAGCGCGCCTTTCGGACGCTTCATTCCACCGAGCGATAGCGGATGGACCGTGCTGCTGGCGGATATTACCGGCTTACCAGCCGTGGCACGCATCATCGAAGAACGAGCGGCAATGAATGTGATCTCGGCGCATGTCGAACTGCCGCACCAGGACGACAGGCAAGAACTGCAAACCGGGCGAGATGTATCGCTTTATTGGTATGACAGTTTTGGAAAGGAATCCAAACCAACACGGCTGCTGGACATCGCGCAAGCTATCAAGTTGCCGGAGGGCGAAGGATATCTCTATATCGCCGGCGAAGCTACTGCTGCTTCAGAAGTGCGTAAGCATTTCCGAGATGTTGTAGGGGTCGACAAGGAGAGAATAACCTCGGTCGGTTATTGGATCGAAGGACAGTCGCGGGGATGAAGATGTCCTTGTCTGACGTCGACGGCTCTCCTGCATCGTCGATCCGCGCCACGTCCAAAGTATGGGTTCTTTCAGCTGGCGTGATGCTGCTGCTTTTCATAACAACCCTCAGCCTGCTTGTCGGGGCAAGACCAATTGCTCCGGCGTCAGTGTTCACCGCCGTTATCACTTATGATCCTAACTTGCCGGATCACATTATCGTTCATGATTACCGATTGCCGCGAACCTTGCTCGGTCTTCTTTGCGGCGCGGCTTTTGGTGTGTCGGGCGCTCTGATACAGGCGGCGACACGCAATCCTCTGGCTGATCCGGGTATTCTCGGCGTCAATGCCGGTGCTGCCTTCTTCGTGACACTGGCGGTGGGCCTGTTCGGCTTCCATTCGATCGACGCATACCTCTGGTTCGCCTTTCTCGGCGCAGTCCTTGTCACTCTTGCCGTTTACGCGCTCGGGGCGGCGGGCCGTGACGGTGCAACGCCCGTTCGTCTTGTGTTGGCGGGCGTCGCGCTGTCGGCCGTGCTCGGTGGGATTGGATCTGCGATCACTTTGCTCGATCCGCAGGCTTTCGATTCCATGCGCTTCTGGTCCATCGGATCGGTTACCGGAAGGAATATGGAGATCGTGGCGGCGGTTGCTCCGTTCATTGGCCTCGGCCTGCTGATCGCGCTGGTTGCCGCCCGTTCTCTCAACGCCGTTGCGCTCGGCGACGATCTGGCCCGTTCGCTCGGAGCCAATATTGTTCGCGCTCGCATTCTCATGGTCATCGCCGTCACGCTGCTTGCTGGTGCTGGAACGGCCGCTTGCGGCCCGATCGGCTTCGTCGGTCTGATGGTGCCGCATGTGGTGCGCTGGTTCGTTGGCCCGGATCAGCGCTGGATCATTCCGCTAACGATGATCTACGCACCGGTTCTGCTGCTCCTGGCCGATATCGCCGGGCGTCTCGTTCTCTATCCGGGCGAACTCGAAGCCGGCATCGTCACCGCATTCATCGGCGCTCCTGTTCTGATCCTGCTCGCACGGGGCAAGAAAGCCAGCGGGCTATGACACAGCGACCTTCTTCCTCTATCGACTTCGGTCGCAGCTCTGTTCCGGTTCGCCTTTCTGGTGGCCGCGTGTCGTTCCGGATTGATGGCCGTGCCTTGATCATTGCGTTGCTGCTGCTCGCAGTCGCCGCCTTCATCACCGTTGCGTCACTGCTGAGCGGTAAATATCCGATCACCTTGCCTGACACACTTCATGCGCTGGCGGGGCAGGGCGACGACATGGTGCGGATGATCGTGGTAGAATGGCGCCTGCCGCGTGTGGCGCTTGCTTTCCTTCTGGGTGGTGCGCTCGGCATGAGCGGTGCGATCTTCCAGAGCCTGACGCGCAATCCGCTCGGTTCGCCCGACATCATCGGCTTCTCCGCCGGTTCCTATACCGGCGCACTGGTCGTCATGCTTGTTCTGTCGGGCGGTTATTACGAGACTGCGGCCGGTGCTCTGATCGGCGGCATTGTCACCGCCATGGCCGTCTATCTGCTTGCCTACCGGCGCGGCGTGCAAGGCTTCCGGTTGATCATTGTCGGTATCGGTGTCGCCGCGATGCTGTCGGCCTTCAACACCTGGATGATCCGCGAGGCCGATCTGCAGGTGGCGATGTCGGCTGCCATCTGGGGCGCGGGTTCGCTCAACGGTCTTGGCTTCGAGCAGCTTGTGCCTGTTGTCATCGTGCTGTCCATCGTTACGCCGCTGACGCTCTTCCTCTCCCGGCCAATGCGTCAGCTCGAGATGGGCGACGATGCAGCGAGAGCATCGGGCGTCAACGCCAACCGCACGCGGCTTTCGCTCATGGTGCTCGGCGTGGCGCTGACTGCCATCGTCACGGCTGCCGCAGGTCCGATCTCCTTCATTGCGCTTTCCGCACCACAGATCGCCCGCAGACTGACGCGCTCGGCCGGTGTTGCGCTGATACCGTCGGCGCTGATGGGCGGGCTACTGCTGCTTGCCGCCGACTGGGCTGCACAGCATGCCTTCGGTGTTCAGCTTCCCGTCGGCGTCATGACGGTGAGCATCGGTGGTCTTTATTTCATCTGGCTATTGATACGGGAGGGCCGCAAATGAGCTATTCTCATGGCCGGCTTCACGCGGACAATGTGACGTTGCGCTACGATGAGCGGACGATTTCCAGAAGCCTGTCCGTTTCCATTCCGGATGGCTCTTTCACCGTAATCGTCGGTCCGAACGCGTGCGGCAAGTCCACGCTGTTGCGCGCCCTGTCGCGTTTGCTTGTTCCCGCTTCTGGTCAGGTCATCCTCGACGGTAGAAGCATTACCGATCTTGCGGCAAAGGACGTCGCCCGTCGTCTTGGCCTTCTTCCGCAATCTTCCATCGCACCCGAAGGCATCACCGTCGCCGATCTGGTGGCGCGGGGCCGCTATCCGCATCAATCCTTCCTGCGGCAATGGTCGAGGGCCGACGAGGAAGCCGTCATTACGGCAATGGAGGCAACCCGCGTCACCGACCTGTCCGGCCGTCTGGTGGACGAGCTTTCGGGCGGGCAGCGGCAGCGCGTGTGGATCGCGATGGTGCTGGCGCAGGAAACGCCGATCCTGCTGCTGGACGAGCCGGCCACCTTCCTCGACATCGCCCATCAGATCGAGCTGCTCGATCTTCTCGCCGATCTCAACGAGCAGGGCCGCACCGTCATCGCCGTACTGCACGATCTCAACCATGCCTGCCGCTATGCCACCCACCTGATCGCCATGAAAGACGGCACCATCATCGCAAAGGGCAAACCGGAAGACATCGTCACTGCGGAATTGGTTAAAAAGGTATTCGGACTGCCAGCCCTCGTGATCCCGGATCCCGTCACCGGCACGCCCCTGATCGTGCCGAAGTGGCGGAGGTCAGCCGATATGCACAGCGTCGCTGGCCGTCGCGCAAGCGCGTCACCTGATGAAAAGAACGCAGCGGTCATTTCCGGCGGCACCGAAGTTGAAGGAGGGCATGGCGAGCATCTGGCTCTTTCAACCGTTTCACCGGCCGCATCCCGTTTTAACGGCTCCAACTCCTATCCTACTTCGGGGGATCCGCGCCATGACTGAAGTTCTCAAGCGCTTCGCCGCCTATTACCGCCCGCATCGCGGGTTGTTCGCACTGGACTTCTCTTCCGCCGTCGCGGCGGGCCTGCTGGAACTGGCCTTTCCCGTCGCCGTGACGCTGTTCATCGACCGCCTGCTTCCGACCAACCAGCTCGGCATGATTATGCTCGCCAGCGTTGGCCTGTTCCTGATCTATCTGGTCAATGCCGGCCTTCAGGTCATCGTAACCTATTGGGGCCATATGCTCGGCCTCAAGATCGAGACCGAGATGCGCAGGAAAGCCTTCGACCATCTGCAAAAGCTCTCCTTCGGCTTCTTCGACAACCAGAAGACCGGCCACCTGGTCGCGAGGCTGACCAAGGACCTCGAAGAGATCGGCGAAGTCGCCCATCACGGACCGGAAGATATGTTCATCGCCGTCATGACACTGATCGGCGCTTTCCTGCTGATGATGTGGGTGCATGTCCCCTTAGCGCTGATCACCGCGACCATTGTGCCGATCACGGCCGTCGTCACCACGCTTTACGGCAAGCGGATGATGGCAAACTCGCATGCGCTGTTCGGCAGGATCGGCGAATTCAACGCCCGCATCGAAGAGAATGTCGGCGGCATCCGCGTGGTGCAAGCCTTCACCAACGAGGATCACGAACGAAAACTGTTCGCGGAGAACAACCGCAATTACCTGACCACCAAGCTGGAGTTCTACAGGACGATGGCGGCATCCATGTCGCTGTCCTACCTCTCCATGCGCTTCGTGCAGGTGATTGTGATGCTGGCGGGCGCATGGTTCGTCGTGCGCGGAGAACTATCGGCCGGGGGCTTCGTCGGCTTCCTGCTGCTGGTAGGCGTGTTCTTCCGTCCGATCGACAAGATCAATTCGATCATCGAGAGCTATCCGAAGGGTATCGCCGGTTTCCAGCGTTACACGCAATTCCTCGATACGAGGCCGGATATTGCCGACCGGCCAGAGGCAAAAACCGTTGAGCGGCTGAACGGCGACATCGACTATCGCGATGTTCGGTTCGGCTATAGCCTGGACAAATCAATCTTCGATGGTCTCGATCTCTCGATAAAGGCAGGGGAAACGATTGCCTTTGTCGGCCCGTCCGGCGCTGGCAAGACGACGATCTGCTCGCTGCTGCCACGCTTCTACGAGGTGACGGGCGGTGCGATCAGCATCGACGGCATCGACATTCGCGACATGAGCTTGAAGTCGCTGCGCTCGAATATCGGCATTGTGCAACAGGATGTGTTCCTGTTCGCCGGCACGATCCGCGAGAATATCGCTTACAGCCGTCTCGATGCGACGGAAGCGGAGATTGTCGAAGCCGCCCGCCGCGCAAGGCTGGACGGCGTGATCGCCTCGCTGCCTGCCGGTCTCGACACGATCATTGGCGAGCGCGGCGTCAAACTGTCCGGTGGCCAAAAGCAGCGACTGGCCATCGCCCGCATTTTCCTGAAGAACCCGCCGATCCTGATCCTCGACGAGGCAACCTCGGCGCTCGATACCGAGACGGAGCGCGCCATCCAGCAATCGCTCGCCGAACTGTCGCAAGGCCGCACGACGCTGGTCATCGCCCACCGGCTCGCCACCATCGCCAATGCCGATCGCATCCTTGTGGTCGAGGACGGCCGGATTGCCGAAGAGGGAAGCCACGCGGAACTGATCGCTCGCAAGGACGGTCGCTACCGACAGCTCCACGCCGCGCAGGGTAGCGGCCGTTTCGCCGTTGCCACCGACCGAAAGCCATCCGCTGCCACATCGCTTGCTGGCGAGTGACAAGGGAGGAAGATCAATGCGCCTGACCCGGCAGACGGAAATAGCCATCAGTATTCTGGTTGCCTGTGCGAAATCGCGGGGGGCAATAATCCTGACCGCGGATGCCGCTCGCAAGGCGCATACATCGAAAGATCATGCCGCTCACATCGTGAGGCTGCTTCAGCAATCAGGGTATTTGTTCGCCGAGCGGGGCCGCTGCGGCGGGATCGGCCTTGCAGTCCCTGCAGAGGAAATTCCTCTTGGCGATGTCCTGCGCCATGTTCAGCCTGATCTCGTGCGCTATTCACAGGAGGGAGGAGATGACGCCCATGAAGCGGTGACCGCCAATAGGACATTCGCGGCAATAGCAACTGTCGCCGAGACGACATTCCTTGAGATCATGAACCGTTACAGCGTCGCGGATCTGGCCGCGAACAAAACAAAACGATCACCTCCAAAGAGAAGCAAAAATACAGTTTCAATCCGCAGCAGCGGTTGTGAGAAGACACACGGAGCCGTGCATCTGCCACAAAACAGTAATCTGGCCGAGGCTGACGTCAACGGAAAGGCGGTCGTTCCTTTTCATGGATGAGTATCAGCCAGAAATAGAAAAACAGGCAGAACCGGTTGAGCGCCCTGTTGTTCAGCCTGTTTCCGGCGAACTGACGACGGCCATTTTTTCACGTTCTGAAGCCGTGCTTTGGTCAATCGCCGGTTTTGCTGTCCTTCTCGTCCACGGCGGCGCATGGCTGTGGGTGACTCGCGAACCGCCGATCGAGATGGCCGACAATGCGCCGCCACCGGCAATCATGATCGAGATGGCAGCTGAACCAGAAGCGATCAAAACTGAAGAAAACAACATCGCCGAGCAGACGCAGGATTCGGCCGAGGTGAAGAGCGATATGACAGAGCCGGTCGATGAACCGGAGGAGATGGTTGAGGAAACGCCACCCGAAGGAGTCCAGCCGGAACAGCCCGTGGAGGACGTTATCGAACCGGAACCCGTCGAGGAGCCTGATCCAGTCGAAGAGGAAGTGGTGCAGCAGCTCGACAATGTCGAAGTGCCGATTCCGGTGTTTCGTCCGAAGCTTGTTGAGAAGAAGCCGGTAGAAAAACCCGAACCGAAAAAGCGCGAGTTGGTGAAGAAGCTGGAGCGCAAAAAGCCTGCACCGTCGTCGAAAGCCGCCAACGAGGCATCCGCGCAGGTCCGGCAGTCGAACCGTAACGCCGCCAGCCAGACGACAGCTGGCATGGGCTTTGGCTCGGTGTCACCGGCAAAGTGGCAGTCACGCCTGATGGCGCATCTGGAGCGTCGCAAGAAGTATCCGACAGGGTCACGCTCACGCCGTGAGCAGGGCACCGTCTATGTCCGTTTCCGTATCGATGATAGCGGCAACGTGCTGTCAGCAAGCCTGGCCCGCTCCTCCGGCTTCCCGGACCTTGACGCCGAGGTTATGTCGCTCGTCAGGCGCGCGTCGCCGGTTCCGGCTCCCCCTGCCGGAGTCAACAAGACAATCACCGCGCCTGTGCGGTTTACGGTCAGGTGACGGATGGTCTGCACGGAAATCAGCCGGCGCATCGTCTTCAGGCACCAGGTTTTAGCGCGCATGGTCGGGCCGTTACGTTTGCGGTCGACGATCTGTCGAACGTCTTCGCCGTATCAAAAGACACCGCCATGGGTCGGATAGAGAAACCGGGAAAGCAACGAGTCCGATAAATCAGAAGCATGAACTTAGAGGAAATTCCATTTGAACTGATCAAACCTGAGGAGGAGAGAGCATGGCGGATGTTGAATTACGGCATATCCGGTATTTTCTGGCGGCGGCTGAACACGGCAGTCTGAGACGGGCGGCGGATTCGCTTGGCGTGATGCACGCCGCTCTGAGCCACCGGCTGCGCGATCTTGAGGAGGAGGTCGGTGTCTCGCTGTTTCTGCGCTCCAACAAGGGCGTGAAGTTGACGCGAGCCGGTGACGAGTTTCTGCGGCGTATGCGTCGTGCCGTGGCCGAGATCCAGGGTGCTTTCGATCTTGCGCATGCGGCGGGTCAGGTGGAGACAGGCGAAGTGCGGATCGGTCTGTTCTCCTCGCTTGCCTCCGGTTTCCTACCCGATCTGATTGGCGAATATGAACGCGACAATCCCGATATTCGTGTCGACCTGTTTCAGGACGCAGCCTTGTCGCATATTGCTGCCGTCCTGTCAGGCACGCTGGATGTGGCGTTCCTGTCCGGCCATTCCGACATTCATGGATGCAGGCAGGAAGTACTTTGGCATGAGGATGTATTCGTCGCTCTACCGAGCGGTCATGAATTGGCAACATCAGAAACGCTGACATGGGAGCGATTGTCCGACAGCCTGTTCATCGTCAGTGCGATGGCGGCGGGTCGCGAGCTTCATGATTACATCGTCGCGCAAATCATACCGTTCCGTCCGAAGCCGCTGATCGAGCATTGTGACCTGCATCACGACAATCTGCTTCCGACCGTTGCTATGGGCAGGGGGATCGCGATTGTAGGCGAGGCGCTGACGGCGGTGAAGTTTCCCGGTATCGTCTATCGTCCGGTCAGCGGGGCGAGGGTGGAGTTTAGCGCTGTATGGAACCCTGCAAATGAAAACCCGGCGCTGCGCCGCATGCTGCTGATGGCTCGGATGATGGCTAGGGAGCGAAAGGCGGCGGTATCTGACGAACACTTATAGCGTGATATGATCGCCGTCGTCTTTTCCGGTGACGTTCTTCTGCGTCGGGTTGGAAGCGGCTTCTTCGCTGGCCGTTTTATCCGCTGGCGCCTTTCTGTTGCCAGAGACGTCGACGGGGATTTCATCGAGAATGCTGCTACCGCTTTGCAGTTTCCTGCCTATTGCCTGGATTAGATGATCGAAACGTTCATTGCCTTTTGCACGGGCTGAGGCTTGAGCATCCTGTGGCAAGGGAGGCGTCACGGTCAGCCAGAAGCGGATGAAGAAGGCCAGCGTTTCTGTGGCGATGCCGATGTTGCGCTCCAGCCGTTGTCCTTGCCGGGATATCCGATCCAGGCGCCGCGTAAAAGCCGCTTCCATCCGATCTGGACCGTCGGGTGATAGAAACGACGACACGGCTGCCTCAACAATTGCCGAGCGAGATAGCCCTTTCCGCGAGGAGAGATCATTGATCTTCATCACCAGTTCGGCGGGCAGTGTCAGGTTGAGCCGGGTGCGCATGACGAAAACCCTGGTCCTTTGCATTTTGGCGATTGGTTTTCTGCGAACATGCAGGGATATTTTCCGCGCGGCCAAGTGCGTTCACATTGCCGTAAAGCAAACGGCGGTTATTTCGTGCAAAAAGGATAGTCATCATCACAAGCCGAGACCTCTGCCGCGTCCGATGGACCAGTCGATGCCGCCGGTGTCACGCATGACGCCGGAGATGTGCTGACCGATGTTCTTGTCGATATCCTTCGACCACGGCACAAGGCGGAAACCGGGACCGCTATCGGGGTCGACGGTCTCGATCATGGCGAAACGGCCGGAGGAAAGATCGAGACGCTCGCGGATAGTGCCGGACACATATTCGCCGGGTCTGGCCCTGTCGAGATGATGGAGGCCGGTCTCAGTGGTAAGGCGTTCTGCCACGGCGTCCAGCTCGCGGTTGCGCAAGGTGGAAAGCATGTTGCGCTGGAGGATGATCCGCTGGCCCTGGCGGCGGGCGAGACCTTGTTCAGTGAGATGGTCCGCCCGTGCGGATATGGCGTCGCGGACTTCAGCGCCGAATCCTGTATCGGCAAGCGGCATGGGATCGGCCTCGACCAGACGGTGATCCAGCCATGTAGCGCCCGGCGCGGTAATCTGCTGCTGAAGATCGAGATCGGAACGGTTAGCGAGTGTCAGCGTCGGCTTAGGGTCGTCCGGGCTGCCGAAACACCGGACCTCGACAATGCCGCCGATGTCCGGCGCAGTCACAAAGACTTCCACTCCACGGAAGCGGACATGATGCACTTGCCCGTCCGTGGCGTCGATCACGGCATAGGCTTCGCCGGTCATCTCGTTATGCAAGCCCTTTTCCACCAGCCTGCCAATGACTGGTGTTTCTCCTGACAGAGTGGCTGTGCTGTCGATGACGTAATCACCGATGCCGCGATCCTGTCCCTGTTCCGTGAAGGCACGGTGCATGGTCTTGATGATATCATCGCGCATTCCAAGATCGCGCAGTGTCTTTTCCGCGTCGTGCTTCAAGGTCCATTCACCAGAACCTTCCGAGGTGGCCAGTCCCATGTCCTCCAGCTTCTGTATCCGTCGAATGAGCAGTCTTCGGAACTCAGGATCGTCGGGACCGGTTATCCCGTTGTCAGGCCGAAGGTCGACATGGCCGGTTTCGTCAGCAAGGCTGCGGATGGCACCGTCGAGACGCGTCCAGCGGTCGGCATCGATCTCGCGCTCAAGGGCGTTGGTGATCTCATACTCAGGTTTCGGGCCGAGTTCGATGGAAACGAGGTCTTCGGCACGCGAGCGAAGTCCCGAACCGATATAGTCGCGGGCAATGACGAGATCCTTGCCGGCATCATCAACACCGCGCACCAGCAGATGGACATGAGGGTTGTCTGTGTTCCAGTGATCGACGGCGATCCAGTCGAGTTCCGTCCCGAGATCGGCTTCCATCTGCTTTGCGAGATCACGGGTGAAGGCGCGCAGGTCTTCCATCTCGCCGGCATCCTCGGGTGAGACGATGAACCGGAAATGATGCCTATCGTCGGAACAGCGTTCGGAGAAGGCAGAATGATCGGCACGATCACCGTCGCGATCGAACATGGTGGCGCGCGCTCCGTCGCGGGTGACGCCATCGCGGCGCAAATAGGAGAGATGGGCGGCAAGCGGTGCGGAGGAAAACACCCTTCCTGCATGCCGGAAGATGCGGGCCTTGATCACGACACGGCGGGCAGGGCTGAAGAGGCGCGAGCGTCCGAAGGCGGTATGGCCACGGCCAAAGGTTGAGCGGCCTTTGCCGGCAGCAAAAGAAACTGAACGGGCAGCAGAACTGAAAGACTTTGCGGGCAGAGGACCGGCGCGGTTGGCGGCCTTCAATACCTGGGCAATGAATGTCTTCGGTCTGGCAGATGAGCGTGTGGAACGGATACGGCCCGGACGGATGCGGAATGTGTCATCGTCGCTGGTCATCAGCTATCTCCTTTGAGCCTCATTTATGCCCGAGCATACCAAGGTACTGAATTCACATGGCTTGCCGGAATTCATGCCCACGACCGACCGCCATGCAGAGCACAAATCGTTGACCGACAAGGGGAAACGGATTTGCTGCGCATGCGCTTTTATCTTGCGTGTAATCCTCCGCCCTTCCCGCTGATCCTCCCGCCGCACTCCAGCCTTCGAAACGGCCCGCTACAGTGCGATTGATGTCGGAGTCTGTCATTCTGCAACTCCATGAGCGGAACGGGGAATGAACAGGCCATAGGAGAGAGGTGCGAGCGCCGACGGGTCGGTGATCGTGCCGACGCTGGACGGTCGGCCGGAAGGATGATCATCTGCCGTTTGGCCGTCATCGGTTCTGATGGCTGGCGGTGCTGCGAAGAGTGGCGAAAGTGATGCGGATGCGCCGTTCGTCGTCACCGCGAAGAGAGGGCCACCGGCTGTTTCCGAACCGGCGGATCGATGCCTGATGGGCAATGGATATGCTGTTTGCGTGTCGATCATTGGCATGATCCTCGCGACATATTCGACAGTCTCTGCGGGCAATCGCTCGCCTGCAAGGTGTCGTTCATATCTGCCCGGACCGGCATTGTAGGCCGCAAGCGTGCCGGTAATGCTGCCGTAGCGGTCGTGCATCTCGCGCAGGTAGGCAGCACCTGCAAGAACGTTGTTATGGACGTCGTAAGGATCGTTTCCAAGCCCGTGCTTCGCACGCAGTTCTTCCCATGTGACGGGCATGATCTGCATCAGGCCCATCGCGCCGGCGGCGGACAGGGCGCGCACGTCGCCAGCACTTTCGACAGCCATGACGGCGCGTATCCATCGCTCCGGAATGGCGAAACGCTTGGCCGCTTCGGCGATATGATCGGCCCACAGATCGGGCGATGCGACGGCGGTGGCCGTGCGCGTCGTCTGCGTTTCGGTTACCAGCGGATTGGCCATTGCCGCACATGGTAGTGTGACGGTTATAGTGCCTGCGATCAGCAGTGCCATGAACACAGCAATGGCAGCGCATGGTCCGCCGTCCCGAACGCTGGTCAGCCTGCCATCGTGCTGGTTTCCGTCAAGGGCAATGCTTCGCCGGCGGCATACATTTTCCAGACGGGAAACACTGAAGATTGAGTTCGCTCGCTGGAAAACACGCCGCCGCCCTTGACGTTCGCTGCGCACGACGACCGCCCGATAGGCGATCGGGTCGAGGGGAGTGACCGGCGCGTGATCGATCCAGGGGAGTGCGCTGAACGGTAAGCAGGAACGGTTGCGGCGCATGTCTTCATGCCTCGTTATCGCGTCGCATTCTGCGAGACCAGTGCAGGCTCCAAAGGCTCTTACCGGCATCCGACTCGAACATGCGGGCGCGGATCGGTTCGCCAAAGGATGGATCGTCGATGGTGATGGAAAGCCATGTCCCGGCTTTCTCACCAGTGCGTTCCCACGCCGCGCCCACTTCCACGCCGTCAAGGAAAACACGATGTTCGGGCGCGTTCTCTGCGTTTGTGCTGTCTGACGAAAGGATTGTCACTTCGGCGTTCAGAGTGAGCGTGCGAATGCGCCCGAAGAAACCATCGGCGGTACGGGTAAATGTGCCAATCTGGCTCATGATGAAGCTCCATTCTGTTGGTTGTCGATTTGCGGAAAGCGGCGTCACTGCGCGTTGAGTGCCGGATTGTTGTCATTGTCGGTGCGAGGGTTTGGATCGTCGATGGTCCAGATCGGGATCGCCTGTCCGATGAGGGTTGTGATGGGCAGCGGCCCGAAATACCGGCTGTCGAAACTGTCCGGACTGTCCCAGTTCATGAAGAAGGCCTCACCGTCGGCGAGTATCCGGCAGCCCTGCCAGGCAGGCAGTGGACGGCCTTGTCCATCGCGCTCGTGGGCACGCCCATAACTCATGTCGTAGGCGATGATCGCGCTTGCGACGCGGCATACTTCCGTTCCACCAAGCGCCAGCACACGCTTGAGAAGCGGCAGGCCTTTCGGCAGATAGCCGCGCTCATCGAGGAAGGTGGCCAGATCATCGGGCGGCACGACGACGGCCAGATCGGTGACGTCGAGCCGGTCTCGCTCTGACACATCCAGCGGGACGATCCGGTAGAGCCCAACCGGCACGCTTGCCGATGCGTTCCAGATGAAACGAATGTCGGGCGGCTTCCATGCTGGCAGCGCAATCAACGTGATGCCCGCCAGCATGGCGGTGATTGTCAGGTGACGCGCCGTCATGGCGCAATCCTCCTGCGCTTCAGCCATGCCTTGTGCTGATCTCTGGAATAGGCACGAGCCGGCTGGTTGACGGTCAGGCGGTTGTGAACATGCCGCCAGTAGTCCGGCGATACGTTTGCAGGATCGATGCCGAGCTTTTCGATTGTGTCGATGACGTCCAGCACCTGCTGAACCTTTGGCCAGCCATGGATGCGCAGGAGAATGTCGCCGCCCGGCGTGACAAAGGGCAGGGTCTGGTAGGGTTCACCAGTTTCGACTGCCCGCACGATGTCTATGCGGGAGATCAGGGTGCCGTAGCTATTGGACATCCAGCGCACAAAGGCAAATATGCTGTTGGCCTCGAAACTCACAACACGGCGCTTGTCGTCTATGCGGTGATCGAGCACCGGATGACCGAAACGGACCCAGTGCTCCACCTGCTTGCGCAGGAAATAGAGTTCGACATGGGTCAGTTGCGGTTTTGGCTTAATATCAGTTATTTCCAAAATTGAGCTTTTGAACCGACCTTTGTTGCCTGTTTCATCAGGGAAGGGAGCATCAGCATTCATTTCTGCTGCCTCCTGTCGTAAAACTGTCCTGCCGGTAGCGGGGTGCCAGGGCGGAATGTGCTTTTGCTGGAAGAACGGGCTTCTTCACGGCATCGCTGGTGGAATTGCGCAATCCGCCGTCAATCCACGCCTGAAGATCGGGGACGGCGTAAAAGACGCGGCCACCGAGCTTGCGGTAAGCTGGGCCTGTGCCGTAGCAGCGATGCTTTTCCAGCGTGCGGTTACAAAGCCGCAAAAAATGCGCGGCCTCCTTGGTCGTCAGAAGTGTTGGCTCTGGCTTGGTCAGGGATGTCATGATCTTCATCCCCTTCAGCGCAGGCCGCTTCGATCCAGCCGGATGGGCTGGGGTTTGCGCGGTGGGCGGGCAGGGGAAACGCCGCCGGATGGATCAGAAGTGGATTTGACAGTTGCCTGCGCCACCCATGCCTGAAGGTCTTCGAGGGCATAGACGACGCGTCCGCCGATCTTGCGATAGACAGGACCTGTTCCATAGGTGCGATGCTTTTCCAGTGTCCTGTGCGATAGGCCGAGAAAGGTCGCAGCCTCTGGCGTGCGAAGGTAACGTGGCGGCATTCCGGGTATGACAGGGGGCATGATCGTGGCTCCGTGCGTTGCGACAGGCCGCGCGATACAATCGGCGGCACAAAAGCACGGTGGCGGGAAATCGGCATGCACGGGATGTGCGCAAAAAGGACTGCTGGATTCGCACAGGTGGGGACGAGGAGAGCAACCGCGTAAAACCAGACCCGTTTCGAGCGTATTAGCGAGAAACGACGATTATAAATCGGTGAGATTGAGGGGATGACCGCGATACTATCCGCGCCGCTTTGGCCGCAGCAACAGACGATAGCCGCTATCGATCATGGCGCGGCCATCTTCGATCAGGCGATGCACCCTGAAGCGATAGGTGGACTCATACCAGGCCCGGCCCTTGTCGCGGCTTCGACCGTAAATTGCTTCGGCGATCTCCGGGCCGGATGCACCGTGTTCATCACCGTCGGCGGCTTGCAGCATCTGGCGCAGGCGTAACTTCTGGCCGGGCGTCAGTCTTTTGTCAGGTGAGCGCAGGCCTTTCGCCAGACGACAAAGACGCAACAGTGTTTCCGTTCGGTCAAGGACATGTTCGTCGCACGGGATGACAAATGCAGTTCGGTAATCAACATCATCGCTGGTGGAGTCCCGATCACGATGTCTTTCACCGACATAAACAGCCGGCATTCTGACGTTAGACGCCGCAAGGCGGAAATACTGCCCCTCTGACGCCAGAACCGGTTCGCTGGAAATGGAAAAAGATGGAGTCGAGACAGAACGCTGCGATGCCTGTTCGCTGACATGCGGTTGAAACCAGTCGGGCAGGGCGGTCATGAGCAATGTGCCGGTATCAAGTTCAGGGAGCCAGAACAGCGGCTGCTCTCGACACGTCAGCCTTGGATCGGCGGCAAAATCGAAGCCCCCATTTTTGGGATATTCCATTCTCGGGTGAAGACTGAATGTCGTCCGTTTCGCTTTGGGGAGGTTCAGGTTCTCGTAAAGTGCTGTCTTTGTAATCTGCCTGGTATTGCCGGTTACGGCGCAAAAATTCCCATGCCACGCCATCCACTTCCATCGTATCGATAGGATCATAATTGCTGGATTTATTCCATTCCCTTGTATCTGGCTTCATGGTCTGAACTCCGCACACAAGCAATGCCGGGAAGGAATGGGCCGGGCAACGCTTCGTTACTCTCAAACACAGTCGCTATGCAGGAACGATCCGACATCATCTGGTGCCCGAACAATTGCCTGCGTCTCAGTCATGGATATGTCATAAAGCCTGACGCGGAAAAGAAAGACGGAAAAGCCCGGCAGGGGGAACCAGGTGGAACAGAACCATATGCAATCGATCACGATTCCGCGTGGTCATGCACCGCACGTCGCGCCTCAATGATGAGGCTGCAACAAATGCCGATAGCCGGTATGTGTCATCCATTTAGCTCGCGCCAGATGACTATCATGAATGCGCCGTGCCCGTTCCGGGTCTGCACCAACATCAAGTCCGAATATGATCTCCATGGCTTCCTGCCAGTCTGCGCCATCCGCATCGGCATCAAGAAGCCGCAGATATTCAACCCGGTAATCCCAGTCATATGAAGTCACGGTCAGGCTTTGCGGTGGTGCATCCTTCAGTTCGGCTTTGCTGCTCATGACGGCCTCGCTTCATGCGACAAAAGTTGAATGCCGGTTGAGATTTTTACGCCATGTCCGGCTCACGGCCAACAGAAAACGAGCCAGCCCTCATCCATACCCAGTCTCAGCTTGCGTATGTAGAGAATACTCCGTGGAAGAATACTCTTCAAGATCGTGCTTTATTGTCCATGGAGATTCGGGACATACTGGCACACAATCTGCGACGTTATCGACAGGCAAAGGGTCTGTCGCAGGAAGAGCTTGCCCATCGTGCCGATATCGACCGCACCTATATCAGCGCGTTGGAGCGCTGCGTTTATGCGGCGAGTATTGATGTCGTCGACAGGTTGGCAAAGGTTCTCGATATTCCGGCATCGGAACTTTTGCGAGACCCGAAAGACAGCGCGTCCGAATAGGCTTCATCAAACACGACAGACGGGCGAGGCGAACTTGTTCAGCGAGACGCCGATTTTTGCGTGGCGGTGGGAGCGGCTATCTGTGATTGACCGATAGAATCCCACAGAAATCAGTTCCATGAAGAAGGTACAGGAGAATCTTGCCGGCGCTTCCTTCTATTGCCGCGCGCCACTTGGGCAGGCGGCAAATGTTGGGAGAAACAGGGGCGGCTTACGCCGCCACCCATTCACACGCTATGGATGCCAGCCGCTTGCAGGCGGTAGTATAGTGGTTCTTGTCAAGTTCAATACCGCCCCAGTCACGGCCAAGCTGATGTGCGGCTGCAAGTGTCGATCCGCTTCCGCAAAACGGGTCCAGCACAAGATCGCAGGGTCTGGTGAATGCTTCGATCAACGGTGCCAAGGCTTCAACCGGCTTCTGCGTCGAATGCAGCCTGTTCCGACACCTCACCGGCTGCCACGCCTTTCTCGAACGTTTGCGCTTTGTTTCCAAGGAAATCGGAGAGAACCTGTCCGGCCTTGAACGGCTGCGTATCGATTTCCATAAGAGAAATACGCTTGAGGCCATTGTGAGAACCGTTCGCTATCTTCTGGCAGCCCTCGGCGATGCGATCGAACGTGCCTATGACTGCGTATACGGCAGCTACAAGCTCAACGGCTTTGGTGAAGCGTGCGTAAGGAGTTGCTCGGCTGGGGAGACACTAAACGCCCTCCATTCAATAATCGATCCATTCGAGGCATCCGCTTGTTGGGATTTGACGTGGAGCACTTGGTCGCTGGCGATTAGCGAAAATCTAATTGGCTACCCGCTGCAACGTCCGAAATAAAGCGCATTTCAGTCGGGCGGCTCCCGATCTTATTGTCTGTTGTTTAACTTTTGCTAACGCCTTCCCGGATGCTGCCGCTGCTGGCGAACGCTCCGCTTTTATGCAATGTTCTGATATGGCCAATATTTTTGCTAGATTTTTGCTGTTCTTGAGCTCCTACATTCCGCTGTGGGTGATTTTTACGGCGATCATGGCACGCAGCCATTTCGTCTTCGCCTGTGGGTTTGCCTTTCTCGCAACCGTAAGCTTATTCGGGACTCTGATATATATACGCCACGTCCAAAGACTGACTGGCGTTCAGATTTCGGTTGGAATCATTCGCCGACAGGACAGCGAAACGATGAGTTATATAGCCAGCTACGTTGTCCCGTTTGCGGCAACTGCACTTGATAGCTTTGAGCAAGTAATAGCCTTGGCCATTTTTCTTATCGTCCTGTGTATCGTCTACGTTAACACAAGCATGATACACATAAATCCGTTGCTTTCAGTCCTGGGATATAATCTATTCGAAATTGAAGACAGTGATGGGAATGCGCAGTTCCTGATATCTAAGCGTCGCGTGCGGAGAGGCGAAACCGTTAATGTAATTGATATTGCGGATGGTATTTTCATGGAGAAACGCTCGTGACAATCGCTACATTACGAGCCGCATTGCCCGGCTGTATTAATCTCGCAGGTGCTACAGTCACTGTATGTCTTGCCTCGCGTCGCTCAAACCAGGCCCCAACGCTTCATCGCCTACAACTAAGCGATGAGCTATCCACGTCTTTTCTAACCTTCGCTGAGGATGCGTTGCGAAAGTTGAACTCTGGCGCTGCGAGCGGCGACCTAGATTTCCAGTATTATGATGCTGCAGTTCCTCAAGATAGGCATGAAATTGAAGTCCATGCACCAGGGGATGCGTCTACACAGAGCATTGTCGTAAACAGCTTGAGCAACCTTGCCCAGTTGCCTGTGTTCGATGGCGACAATCGAATCATTAACAAACTCGAATTCCATGTAATCGCGATTCAGCGAGATGGGATGCCCGATATCTATCTTTTTCGGAAATACTCCAAGACCAAGGAACTTGGCCGCTCCAAGAAGCTCGTCACGTTATTTTCAGCCGGGACATTTGATAAGATAACAGACCCAGTTTTTGTTTTTGATGAATACGTCGATGCTTTCTGGATTTCGCCTGATATGGCAATAGTCAATAAGGATAACTACCATCGAATTTTTAATTTTTTTGCTCAAGTTATTCAGCACGCCAACGACACATTGACGGCAATTCGTGGCGCGGTAGCTATTGAGAATGCTGATGAATTCGTTGCGGATTGCACGCGTAACGCTCTAATATTGGTGAAGCTCAGAGGCATTTCGCAGCGCGATTATCTCGGGCAGCTAAACATGGACATGCTGGCGGGGATCATCGCTACATACAATCTTCCGATCATTATTGCAGGGGAGGGGGCGGATCGCCGGCTCGTTTACGATAAGCAGCACAAGTGGAAATTTCTCCGGCTGATTGATGATGGTTTCTTGACTTCTAGCATGACGGGCAACAATTACGAGGCTACGGGAAAGCGACAGGCCTAAATCTCAAGTCTGAAGTACACTATGCTACTATATCGAGGGGCTTACTTTCTTTAGTTCGCTTCCGGTTAGGAATAGCGATTTAGAAAGCCTTTTGCCATAATAGTGGTTTTGAAGAACGCTGATATCCGCTAAGCTTTTAGATAACTAGTGCCGCTAAGGGCTTGATTCTGGAGATTCCCCTGACTCTGGTTTTTCATTTTCTCTTCAATCGGATGTCGTCATGAAAGTTTCATTGCACAGTCATTGCGCAGGCTCTGAGCGCGTTCCGCCCCACCTCCTCGAAGAAGTTTTAGCGGCTGCTGATTCCGTGGATGTCCGTATAGAGAGGGGCGCGGCACCCCGTATCCGCGACCAGCTCGTCGCAACCCTGCGTCTGAAGGGCTGGTCTAGCGAGGTGACAGTCTCACGCGGCTCTGACATGAGCATCACCTCCATGCGCGACAATATCGGCCTTTGCTTGCAGACGGGCAACATGGCACGCATGTACGCTGACCTGATGAAGCTGCAGGCCCTCTACCTCAACGATGCAATCCAGGCAGCCATTTTTGTCTTGCCCGCTCAGCCGGTCGCGCTGGCGATCGGCGATAATATCGCCCAAGCCACACGGCTGGAGCGTGAGCTCGAAATCTTTCGCAAGGTATTCTACGTTCCGACGCTGATCGTCGCACTGGAGTGAATATATGTTGGACGGTGATCTACACAACACGCCGAAAGGCTCCCGATTTGGCTGGCCTCGCCCAGCCCGACTCGAAGAGTTCAAGACGCTATTAGAAGTCAAAGGCCTGGCGACAGACCGGGTTGTGTTTCAGGGCCTAAACCAAGACCTGCCGATCATTCGAATTCCGATCGATCTGCCCAAATATCGTCTTGTTAATGGACGGACAGCGTCACTTCAAGTCGAACATCTCGCCCTCAATTCAGACCTTCGTCCCGACCTGTTCACCGGCGATCCGGAAATGTGGGACGCGCAGGAGGTTCAACATGAACTTCTGCTCAAGCTGGCGCGGCTGTCCGAGCTGGACGGTTACTTCGAAGATTCGACCCACAAGCAGGTGAATCCGTTGTTGCTCAACGAAGAAGGCTTTGTCGTCAACGGCAACCGCCGCCTCTCCATGTGGCGCCAGCTCTTGCACGACGAGCCGCAGAAATACCACCATTTCGAGTACATCGAAGTGGTGGTGCTTCCCCATGCAACGGAGAGGGACATCAACCGACTGGAAGCACAGCTCCAGATCGAGAAGGACATCCGGGCTGATTACAGCTGGGACGCCCAGGCTAACATGTTAATCGCCAAGATGGAGCGTGACGAAATCAAGGCCGAGGAGCTCTGCAAGCTCTACAATATGAAGGACACCGAGTTCTCACAGCTGCTCGATATGCGCGCTTATGCTGATGAGTATCTGCGTTCTCGGGACAAGGCGGATCGATGGTCAGAAGTGTCTGGCCAGGAGCACACCTTCCAGCGCCTCGTCCAGAGCCGGTCCAAACTCTCCGGCGTGGGCCGAAAGGAAATCTTCAAGGAAGCGGCCTTCGCCCTAATCGACGATCCCACCGCCGTCGGCCGTCTTTATATCGCGATCCCAGAATTGGCTGCCAACCTGGACAAAGTAGTTGAACGTCTAGCCGACGAACTGGACTTGGAGGTTGTCGCGCCGGCTGATGGTCTAGACGATTTATTCGGGGGCGGTCAGAGTAACGATGACGACGCACAGCAAACGGGGCTCATCCAAGCACTGAAAAACTCTGCCCAACGCGCGCAGGCGCGTGAAGTGATAGGCGATGTTCTGGAGACGGAGCGGCAAGTCAAAAAGGATGTGAAGAGAGCCGGTTATCTATTGGACCAGTGTGCCAAGGCGAATAGCTTCTTGACGGCGGCCGCGAAGGAAGGTCTTAGACCGGAATCCAAACTCACGGGTGTGGCCAAGCAACTCGATCAAATCGAAACCAGAGTAGCGGCCATTCGAGCCTTTCTGGCCAAGAATGCTTAGCGTTTCCTACCGAGCAAAGGACGGCCGAGCCGTTTTCACTTGGAAGTCCGATGAAAACAAGAGCTCTTGGACGGCGATGCTTACGCGAGCCGCATATGACGCGAGCCGAGACGCAACGCTCGAAGGCGTGGCGGGCTTTTCTCTGCCTTGGTGGGCATTCGTCGGCGCCCGAGACCAGTTCCTGCAGGTCTTCCGCGCCCACGGATTGAAACTCGGAGCGGGTCTCGTCATCACACCCGAGGCCACGACCCTTCTCAAACAGTCCCAACGGGCCGCCGCGAGCTATTGGGCAGCTGCGGACGCCTCGCCCCTAGGAGTGAAGGAACTTGAGGCATCGCTCAAGGGTGTGGGGTTCGGTCGGAGTCTGTCCGAGCACCAAGGTCCCAATGTGGCCCGCCTAGCCGTCTTGCCGGCAGCTGCGACCTTTTCCGTACCTGGAGCCGGAAAGACCACAGAAGCTCTGGCCTTCTTTACCCTTCGCGCCGAGCCGGGAGATCGACTTCTAGTGATTGCGCCGAAGAACGCCTTTGCCGCTTGGGACGAACAAATTCTGGAGTGTCTGCCGAACATCGCAGCCACATTCGTGCGACTGCGCGGCGGCCACGATCGCATTAGGGCCACCCTCGCGGCTGATCCACCACTGATGCTGTTGACTTATCAACAGCTTCCGAGGGTACAAGACCTGATCGGACAGCATCTCGCCCAGCACCGGACCTTTGTTTTCCTAGACGAAAGCCACCGGATTAAGTCAGGCGTGAGCGGAGCGAGCGGGCGCTCGGTCATTGAGCTTGCTCATCTTCCTGTAGGTAAGCTGATCATGAGCGGTACACCCATGCCCCAGTCGGTCAGCGATCTCATCCCGCAATTCCAGTTCCTCTATCCAGAGGTTCGCGTCGGGGAAGATACGGTTGTCGATCTGGTACAGCCGATCCATGTTCGCACTAACAAGAAGCAACTAGGTCTTCCTGAGGTCACTCGCAATCTTGTACCCTTGCCCATGGCCCCAGTCCAACGGGAGCTCTACGAGTTGATGCGTCTGGAGGTCGCCCGAGAGGCCTCTGCGCTGCTGGACGCACATGGCCGACAAACCTTCCGGGCCTTGGGACGATCCGTGTCCCGCCTTCTCCAGTTCGTATCCAACCCCTCACTCTTAGCGGCCCAGATCGGCTTTGCCCACCACGACCTTCTTGCTGCCGTACTCGCCGAAGGTGAAGGTCCCAAACTGGAGTACGTTCTCAAGCGAGCGCGCCAGCTTTCACGCCAAGGCCACAAGGTACTGATCTGGTCGTCCTTCATTCGCAACGTCGAATACATCGCCTCCAGGTTAGCCGATCTCGGCGCGGTCTATATTCACGGCGGAGTAGACGCTGGAGACGAAGACGACGCCGACACCCGGGAAGGGAAGATCAAGGCCTTTCACGATGATGACGATGTTCGGGTGATGGTAGCCAATCCAGCGGCCGCCAGCGAAGGTATTAGCCTTCATCGGATTTGCCACCATGCAATCTATCTGGATCGCACCTTCAACGCGGCGCACTATCTCCAGTCGGAAGACCGAATTCACCGTTTCGGCTTGCCGAAAGATCAGGAAACGATCATCGAGATCGTCGAATGCGTAGACACGGTCGATGCGACGGTGCGCACCAGGCTCGGGTTTAAGATCGGCGAGATGGCCAAGGCGCTGGCGGACTCTTCCCTGGCACCGGATCCTATCCCTATCGACCCGGTTCAGGTTGGAGCCGAGGATGTCGAAGACTATGTCACCGGTCTTCAGTTTGATGATATCCGGGCGATCGCTGCTGATCTGGGTCGTGTAGAGTGACCCTCCTTCTGTCTCCCGGCTTGGCTCAAGCAGGCATCGCACTGCTTGACCTGCTCCAGAGACGCCCTCTATCTGCTCCGGAGCTCCTGTCGGGCCTTCCGAAAGTCAGCGGAATGGCCTCCAGCGCCGCGCTATCGTTGGCTGAGGCACTAGCTTTGCTGGAGATCAATGATAAGGGTCAGCTCCAAGCGTCGGCTGCAGGTCAGAAGGTGCGCGCCGCAGCCGGATATGAGGCTGCATTGCGTTGCATTTTATTACGCTATATGGAAACCCAGAATCCCGACTGGCTCCAGAACGCTGTTTACGGTCGCTCGCGGGTTTTAAACTTCTGTCCCGTCGGCGTTCGTCAGGTCTTCGTGGAAGCCGGCTTGGCTGGCCCACCGGCCGATGATGTCGTGGAGTTCTGGGATTGGCTTGCAGGGATGGCCCGAGGGCTTCAAAGGGATCATCTCCTCGCCACTGGTCGGGAAGGCGAACGATTGACCCTAACTCATGAAGAGTCTCGCACGGGAAACAAACCGCGCTGGGTAGCCGTAGACAGTAACCAAGACGGCTATGACGTCCTTTCGATCAAAGCCAGGACAGACCGCAACGTCCTTTCCATCGAGGTGAAGGCCAGTTGCAGAGGCAAAAACGGAACGTTGCACCTCACCCGACATGAATGGGAGATGGCTCTCGATCGTCCCTTCCACGTGTTTCATCTTTGGGATTTGTCGTCCACGCCGCCCCTGTTAGCGACCGTCGGAGTGGAGGAAATGGCCATCCATATCCCGACCGACGCAGGCGCAGGCGACTGGGAAAGTGTCGAGATTCCCTTCAAGGCTTTTGAAGGTCTCTTCGGTCCCGCGCTGCTCTGATCAAGCCGCCGCCTTTTGGAGGCGGTGCCACGGCAGGGTGTTAAACCAGGCCCCCACCAACAGTCCACTCAAAATGGGTAGTGCGTAGGTGGTCAGTTTCTTTGACCCGGGAATGCTGTCGCCCTCCTCGCCCTCAGCCGCCGCCTCCATCACATAGCCGATAACGGCATGCTGGTCGTCGGTCGCGATAGAGAGCAGCCGCTGGTGAACCTTGCCGGCCAACTCGCCGAGAAGGTCCGCGACCTGGTAGGGACGAAGGCCACTGGCGCGGTGCGACCACGCTGCCTGAAGATCGGACGGCGTTGTTGTTTGCAACACCCGATCGGCATTCGCGAACTCGACCCCCATAGCCATTATCATCGTCCGGATCAGCGGCGACTTACGCAACTCGGTGAGTAAATCTCCATCAAGAGTAATCTCGCGAATGTCGACTGAGGGCCCGAAGAAAAAGCGAACCTGCCAATCCTTCTCCTGACCACGCCCATTGGCGAGCTCAAACCTCATGCCGCTTTTGAAGCGAAGACCCGGCAGAGCAGCCCGGAAGCTGCGACCGGCTGGATAAATACGACCTTCAGTCGTCGGCGGCGTCACTGGTGCTGCGGCTTCCGGCAGCCGCAGACTCAAACCGGCATTAGCGTAAGGAATCAAATCTTCAGCTGGAACACCTTGGGCTGCCCGAGCAACTAGATAGGTGAAGGTCGGCGGAATGGCATTGCCGACCATCTTCGCCTTCTCCGGGAAGGAGCGCGCGTAAAATTGATAGGTGATTGGAAAGCCTTGGAGACAGGCGCGTTCTCGGATACTCAGCCGGCGGAAGCCGGCGGCAACGTCGCCGATGACGATGCTCTCACGTGAAACTCTCGTGCAGGTGGCCGTGACGGTCCGGGCTGGCAAATCCATGACATCCGGAAAGGCCATATTGTTGTAGACCGGATGGTAGGTCTTGGCCTCTCGGTTCATGCGGAGTTCCTCCGCATTTAGAGTGCCTTCGGTCTCTCGTTCCGTCACCTTCGTTGCGGGCAAGACGCAACGCCACACTGGATCGACGATATCACCTTTGGCCGCGATCGCCTCAACAACGTCCCCCAAGGTCCGCTGCGGCAGACGCGGACGGTAGGTCTTGATCAGATCGAATGGGATGTTGCCCGCGATGCACCGCCGACGGGACTGAGGCGTTCCATAGTTGGAGAAGTCGACGATCTCGATCTGCATGCCGAGATTGCGGAAACGGTAAAGCGGATGTTGTACATCTTTCATGCCCCGCTCGAGCACTTGCGCTACCCGAGGTACATTCTCGAGCGCCCAGAACTTCGGCTTCAAATGCTCAACGATCTCCAGAAACCGGACCAAGTCCTTCAGGCCTTCGTCAAGGTTCCCACCTCCTCCTCGGTTCGAATAGGAGAACTCCGTACAGGGCGGGCTTCCGACAACCAGATCGACATTTGACGGAAGCTCGTCTAGGCGCAGTTGACGCACATCCGTCGGTTTGATGTCACCACCATGATTGCCGTTATGAGTATCGACGGCAGGCTGCCACCATTCATAAGAGGCCACCACATCCACGCCCGCCAGACGCAACCCCAGGCTCCATCCACCTATGCCGGCATAAAGATCAATTGCACGCACCAGTGATTGCTCCAGCGCGACTCACGCGCAATTCCAAATAACCTCATGAGTTTATAGGACTATCGGCAAAGTGCAAGATCCAATTCCGGCTAATGCTATCGAGTACGTTAGAGACGTTAGATACGCCGTAAGTGCTTTCACAGGACAATTGTGCTATTAAGAATCTGTATCCAGAAACTCATTTCAGGTTAATTTGAAGATGAAGATGCAACAAAAGGTCTGCCGACAGCGTATTTATCCTTGCGTTAATACGCCATCGGGAGGGGATAACGCTTGAGTGCTAATTTGTTGCTTGGATTTATAAAAGTCGTTCCCTAAATGTCCCCTCGAAAATAACTAAAAATAGGGGCGCGTTGCTTAAGAAATCAAGTTAACCCATAGACGGCGGCTTTCCAACTTTGCCGTCCGAACCCTGCTATTCGCTTTCTTATCCAAAATTGTGGAGCCGCGACCGACCTCGTTCTGGTCGTAAAGAAGGCTAGATCATCCTCAGCTCCATTTTGTACGGATGCCCAGAACGAGATGAATGGGATTTCGTTTCAAGCCTCATGTCTCTCATGTCAAAGTTTTTTTAAGCAGCATCAGAATTTCAGATTTAGTTAAATATATCGCGATAGCAGCCGCCCTCCCATCGTAGGGAACAACGAGTTCAAAGACATTGGCTGCTATGAGAATACAATCTGCTTCAACGGTTCATTTTCAACGTAAAATATCGAGTTTCTGCGATTTGCGCATCGCTCCGCTGGTTTCAGGTACTGCCCTTGATTATATCAAACGCCACTTGGTTGCGCTGGTTCTCGACAGGAAAAAGCCGTCGATGCGTGCCAATCGTATTGATTGGCACTCGGTTGGTATTGATTGCGGTATAGACGGTGAACTGACGGAAATCTTGAGGCGTGCGCTTGAGCCGGGATTGGAAGCGATTATCCGCTGGGCTGGTCATGAAGGGTCGCGGAATAGCTGTTCCGAGGACAATCTGAAACCCAAACGATCGATAAAAGTCGCAAAGCCTTCCCGAGCTTCGGCATTAAAAAAGCCGCAATCCCAAAAGGGGCGATCACCGGAAAAGAAGGGTAGGGTACCGCCCAAACCGGTGGAGGAATTTCCGACCCCGCTCTTTGAGTGGACGGAGGATCCGGCGGATTTTCAAAGTGCGCTCAGTTATCATCTGCGCCGACATGGCGAAACATATTGGAAACTGCATCAAGCGGTGGTCAAAGACGATGAAACTTTTGACCGCACGACTCTGATGAGCTGGCTGAATGGCAGTAAAATGCCGAGATCGGTTGAGAGCTTTGAGATATTGTCACGTATTGAGCGACGCTATCGCCTTCCCGATGGCTATTTCAAAGCCAAGCTTCCTCATCAGGCACGTTCCGCTTATGGTTTGAACGTTGGCGAAAATATAGGTGCTGCTGAACGGCGACGGCTTGCCTGGCATCTGCCGGATGATTTCAACAAATTACCATTCAGCAAACGTCAAGAAATATTGGAATGGGTGCGCCGAGTTATCATTTCAGGCTCGACCGATTATCGGCGTTTTCAGGCAAGTGCAACGCGCCAGCGTTATGCAATCCGCTTTCCAGCTATATCATACGGAAATACGCTATCCGGTAGGGAGAGATTAAATTGGGATGATGAAATTGATCACGTCGAAATTGAGGATCCTGATCTTCTGGCAGGGGTGGTTGATGCTCCTCCGCGGCTCGCCATGGAAATGGCAAATCTCGTTCGCTTCAAAACAGCAACATTGACCACAATGGGTTTTCAGCGCAACGGCGTTTGGGGAGAAGAAACGGCCTCGCAGAAAATCGAGCATCTCGGTTTGATGTTCGGTGCGTTGGCGGCTTCTCCCAAAGGTGAGATCAAAGGACGCGGTGTTCCGCTGAGCCAGTTGACATTCGGACTCCTTGTTTTCCCGGGCGTGTGGGACTGGTATTTGCAATGGCGCGAAAAGCGGCGTGGATTTTATACATCCTGGGAACATGACATGTTGAGCGTTCTGCTCAGTATGACGCGTCCTGAAACCGGCTGGTTGTGGCAGCATCCCGAGCTTTCCCGCAACATAAGGCCTGTCGCTGGTCTTATCACTGAAAACGAGATTGCAATGGCGAAAGAGGATTGGCACGCAACTTGTGCCACCTGTTTCAGGCACGCTGCTCATCGTTCAAAGGAAATCCAGCGCGTCATGCGGGTCCACCGTGATCCCTTCGAACCTATTATGCCGGTGCTGGAGGCGGAAAGCCCGCTTGCTGAATATCGCAAGATCACCGAGGAAATCATCCGCCGACTTCCTGACGAAAATCGCTATCCGGTTTCTGCGGCCGAGGCTGTCCGTTCCTTTCTTATGTTGCGTCTTGGGCTTCATCTCGGCCTGCGTCAGAAAAACCTTCGGCAATTGCTCGTTTGTCCATGCGGTCACTTTCCGACATCAGAGCGTCGACTGGAAGACATGAAGCGGGGTGAAATCCGTTGGAGTGAACGAGATCATGGATGGGAAGTGCTTATCCCGTCCAACGCATTCAAAAATGCGAACTCGTCATTTTTTGGCTCAAAGCCGTTCAGGCTGGTTCTGCCTGATTTGCAGGGTCTCTATGATTATCTCGAAGCCTATATAGGCCGGCACCGGAAAGTTCTGCTGCGACGATGCGAAGATCCCGGTACCCTGTTCGTAAAGACGGTCAAGACTACCAGCAAGGATGCCAGCTATAATCAGACAACTTTCTATGAAGCGTGGAGGCTGACAATCCAACGCTACGGGATTTACAATCCCTATACAGGACGTGGTGCTATCAAAGGGCTCCTTCCGCATGGTCCGCATAATGTCCGCGATGTTCTGGCCACTCATATTCTCAAACAGACCGGTTCTTACGAACAGGCGAGTTATGCAATTCAGGACACACCAGAAATGGTTGCTAATCATTACGGTCGTTTTCTGCCGCAGGATAAGGCAGCGCTTGCGGCAAAAATTCTGAATCAGGTATGGGAAGCAGCATGACGCCGATAGGCATTCTCCAGCAATCTTGATAAGGGTAGCACCAAGTGCTATATATCCAATGTCAGAACGAGCTTTCAAAACGGCATGGTTCGCAAAGGCAGCGAAGAAAGCCCGAATTTCGGACAAGGCTCTTTTCCGGGCGATCGAACAGATCGCTCTGGGGCAGGCCGACGATCTGGGTGGCGGAGTGTTCAAGAAGCGGTTGAACGATAATATGTATCGTTCGATCGTTCTGGCCAAGGCAGGAGAGTTCTGGGTGTTTGCCTATCTCTTTGCGAAAAAGGATCGGGCGAACATCGATAATAGTGAACTTCTGGCGTTTAGAAAGCTTGCCGAGCTTTATCGGCGCAAGACGCCGGAAGATATCGACGCCGAAATAGAAAGCGGTGTTTTGTTGGAGATTGACAATGGCGACTAAGCGCAAATTCAAGAGCGACGCATTCGAAGCGATCCATAGCGCTGTCGAAGGCATGTATAAGACGGGCACGATCGACAAGGCGACGATGAAGACCTTCGATGAAACCTGTCTGGTTGTACCTCAGGAACTGACCCCGCCGGAAATCAAGGCGTTGCGCGAGAAGAACCATGTCAGTCAGCCGGTTTTCGCGCGCTATTTAAACACGAGTGAATCCACGGTTCAAAAATGGGAAACCGGCGCGAAGCGGCCAAGTGGACCCGCGCTCAAGCTCCTTTCTATCGTGCAGAAACACGGCATCGAGTTGCTGTCATAAGCTGGAGCGCCAAGCTCACTTGCCGTCATCGTATTCAGCCAGCGTGATAGTTCTCGTCGGTGATATTACCCCAACGCCTCCGCCAATCTCTCAGAAATCCTTGTCGCTGCCTGCTTGATGGGATCTGCGGCAAGGTGTGCATAGCGGGCAGTGGTCTGAACCTGACTGTGACCGAGAAGCTTGCCGATCATCGGCAGGCCTTCGCCGACCAGAAGCCCGCCTGATGCAAATGTGTGCCTCAGATCATGAATGCGGACATCTTCCAGTCCGGCTGCCTTGCGAATGCGCCGCCACGGCTTCTGCATGTCGTTGAGATGCTTACCTTCGATATGCCCGACGATGACATAAGGATTATTCTTCACACGCGGCAGCTTTTCCAGAATGGCTACAGCGGCCTTGCCAAGATGAACCGTCTTTGCACCCATCTTGCTGTCGGGAAGCCGAAGCTCGTGCTCTTCCAGATAGACATAGTCCCATTTCAGCTTCTGGATCTCCGATGAGCGGCAGCCGGTCAGCAGAAGAAGCCTGAAGGCAGCGACTGCATGAACGGTCAATTCACCATCCTTTTCCAGCGCCGTCATTGCTTCGCCCAGCCTTTTCAGCTCCCGTGCTGACAAAAACCGCTCGCGCTTGTGTTCAGGATAACGTCTGATGTCTTCACAGGGATTGGTATGGCGCTCCCGTATGCCCCATATTTCCGCAAGGCTCATCATTTTCGACAGAACCCCAAGTGTCCGGTTTGCCTGATAGGGGATATGAGACTGGGAACCATGAAGCTCCGCCACATCGGCAGGCGTCACGGTTCGGGCGCGCTGCTTTCCAAAAAACGGATTGATGAACAATTCGACCGAACGCTTGTATTCGCTTTGCGTGGTGGGTTTACAGCGAACGGCAACATGCTCCTTCATAAAGCGTGCGCCAAGTTCTATGACGGTAATGGACTGACGTTCCCTGTCACGATCAGCGGCAGGATCGCCATCGGCACCCCGGACATTGCCGAGCAGTCTGGTTGCCTCCTTGCGGGCGATCTCGGCGGTAATCGGTCCGAACATACCAAGCATGACGCGGCGCGATCTGCCATTCCGTCTATACTGGACAAGGAAAAAGCGTCTGCCACTTGGCATGACACGAACACCGAAGCCGGGAAGCTCACTGTCGAAGGCGATATAATCCTTCTCCTTAACGGCAAGCTGTTCGATACTGCGCTTGGTAAGTTTTACCGCCATGGCATCCATCCTTCCATCCAACCGAGGTCATCATCCAGCGTCTTTCTCCGGCCTTCAGGTTTTGCTTTCGTGGAAGCATAGTGGAAGCGTCAGGAAGAAAGTCGTGGCGTGGCCAGTCGTGAAAAAGGATGGGGTGACGACAAAAGAATATCAATAGAAAACCGAGGCTTATCGAACAGTAGAGTGAAAACAGAAAGCCTGTCGAAGGATCGGAAAAACTGTCAAAATGTCACTCATAACCTGAAGGCCGCAGGTTCAAATCCTGCCCCCGCAACCAAATCTTCCCCATCTCTATCATATCTAACTGGCCGAAAAGCCTCGCTTATCCAAGCCAGACCGTCACTGCTCCCCACGGCTCATAACCTGAAGGGTGAGGAGGATTAGGAATTGATCCAGTGAATCAATGCCCCGACGAACGGGGCAAATCCTGACCCCGCAACCAAACAGTCTCACAGCCATTCCATTAAGCCCGCTAACATAGCGGGCTTTTGGCGTTTAAAGACTTAGCCCACGGGAAAGGGGACTGCGTTGAAGGAAGTATGTTCTCTGGAAATCCAAGGGCCTAACAAATCGCCGAAACCTCTGCGATGAGCCAGTCGCGAAAGAGCTGTAGTGCAATGTTAGAGGCAATGCTCTCGTGGCTGCAGATGAACTTGTAGGATTCCTTGGGCTGGAAGTATTTCTCTGACACGACCCCAAGGCTGCCACGCTGCACATCGCTCTCGAGAAGCGACCGATGAGAAAACCCGATACCCTGTCCGGAACGCGCAGCCGCCAAAAGTGTGTGCTGGTCGTCGAAGAAAAGATTTGAATTGGCGGCTATATCCCCAATGCCGTGATGCGCGATCCATCGCTTCCAATCGCTCATGTCGCGATAGTGCAGGCGAGGGATATCCGGGTTGCTGAGCAAGTCTTCGGTGTTTGCCAAGCCGTCGAGGAGCGAAGGACTGCAAACCGGTACAAGCTTTTCAGTCAGCAGATCGATGCTGTAGGAGCCGGCAGGGGCATGCAGACAATATTTGATCTGCGCATCTTCTCTGTCCTGCGCGATGGAATCGATATCGAGATTGTTAAGATGAAGCTGGATGCCGGGGTTCTGTTTCAGGAACCCGGCTATCCGGCTGGCGATCACTTCCATTGAGAAGAAGGGCCCAGCCCGCACGCGGAGAATTTGTGCTCGATTGTCCTGGCCAATCAGGGTGGTTACTGCGCCGATTTCATCGAAGGCGCGGCTGCAGACTTCGGTCAACAGAGCGCCCTCTGCGGTAACGGTCACACCGCGCGGCCCTCGAATAAGCAATTGACAGCCCAAAGCCTGTTCCAGAAGCTTGATCTGATGGCTGACAGCGCCCTGACTGACCGCAAGCTCTTCCGCTGCAGCGGTGAAGCTTTGGCAATGCGAAACAGCTTCGAAGGCCCGTAGGGCTTTCAAGCTCGGCAGTCTTCTGCGGGTTGGCCTTGAACTCATGATCCTATGAATTTTTCTAATAGCATTGAATAGATCTTTTGCATTGATCGACCGCTGGCACAAGCATAATCGTCAATCAATAAAAGCTGCCCAAGGGAGTATTCCCACCGGTTCACGATCCCGATGACATGAATTGTCGGTGATCTGCGATGCCAGCAAAGGGCCAATAACAGGAGATCGGAACATGCATAAGCAATTCAAAATGGGAATGATTGCAGCGGCCATTGCTGTGCTCGGTGTTTTCCCTACCCATGCCGAGGAAATTCGCATGGGAGCTGAAGGCGCTTATGCGCCGTTTAATTTTCTCGATCCCAACGGCAAGCTGAAAGGCTTCGATATCGATGTTGGCGATGCAATCTGCGAAAAGCTGAAAGCCGATTGCGTCTGGAGCGCCAATGAGTGGAGCGGGATCATTCCTGCACTTCAGGCGAAGAAATTCGATGTCATGGCGTCGTCGATGGCCATCACTGAATCGCGCATGCAGCAGGTCAATTTCTCCAATCCTTATTACTACAACACCATGCGGTTTGTGGCGTTGAAGGAGCTTGGCCTGAAGGACGTAACGCCGGAAAGCGCCAAGGGCAAGGTCATCGGCACCCAGACCGGCTCTATCGCAGTCGATGTTTTGCAGCGTTTTTTCCCTGATAATGAGGTGAAGCTCTATCCGACGCTGGAAGAAGCCTTCCTGGATATTGAGAACGGTCGCGTGGACCTCGTGCTCGAATCCAAATTCGCGCTCAGCGACTGGATTTCGAAGGGTGCGAGCTGCTGCGAGTTTGTCGGCAACGAGTTTCTGCTGGATGGCACACTGGGCGCTGGCATGGCCTTCCGCAAGGATGACGAAGAGCTGCGCGCACGTGTCAACAAGGCGCTTGCCGAGATCATCGCGGATGGCACCTATGACAAGATCCGCGCGAAGTATTTCGACTTCGACATTAGAGAGAAGCCGAAATTCGCCAGCGAGATCTTCGGAAAGTAATTCGTTCCGACAGGACGCCTGATTTGAAGCACCACATCAGATCAGGTGTCCGCCTTGCCTGAGGGCAAGCTTTTACGGTTCGATCCGGCTTCAGCAGTTTCATTCGCGACCAATCCAGACTGGTCTTCGCCGACAAAAGAAAGGTCGACCCGTGTCCTATCGTGTTGCGATCATCGAACTCATCAATGAAAGTAATACCTTCACGCAAAATCGCACAAGCATCAGCGATTTCAGGGCGTCGCATTATTTCAAGGGCGATGAGATTCCGGCCAATTTCCGTGGCACGGGTTCGGAAGTCGGCGGCGCGATAAGGGTCGCAGATGAGAAGGGATGGACACCTGTCTACATCACTGCTGCCCATGCGGAGCCGAATGGCGCGGTGCTGGAAAGCGCGCGAGTGGAAATCACCAGTGAATGCTTGCGGCGACTGAAGGAGTCCGGGCCGTTCGACGGACTCTTCGTTGCCCTGCATGGTGCGATGGTGACGGAAACGGATCAGGATGGCGATAGCCAGTTCCTGCGTGAAATCCGCTCAGTCGTCGGTTTTGATGTGCCGATTGCCATTACCCTTGATCTGCACGCGAATATTTTCGATGAACTGGCCGATCTGGCGCAGATTGCCGTCTCATTCAGGACCTATCCTCATATCGATATGAACGAGGTTGGGGTTGAAGCCTGCACGTTGCTGGACCGGGCGATGAAGGGTGAGATTGAACCCGCTCTCGCCATCTCACGTCCGCCGATGCTGCTTGGCTGCGATGACGGTCGCACAACGGATAATGGCCCGATGTGCCGCCTGCTCGAAAGCGCGGCCCGTGAGATGCAACAGCCCGGCATCCTCAATGTAGCGATCAATGCCGGTTTCACCGACGCCGATGTTTGGGCGGCGGGACCGAGTGTCGTCGTGACCTTCGATGCGAAAAGCGTCGAGCGCCAAACCGCCCGCGATGTGGCGGAAAAGATCTGCGACGAAATCTGGGCTTATAAGGATCAATGGTCGCAGCCTCTGCCGCTCCATGAATGCATCGAACAGTTGAATGAGGCGCGGGGCGTCGAGGGCACGATTGTCGTTGCCGATTTCTCGGATAATCCTGGCTCGGGCGCCTATAGCGATTGCACCGCGTTGATTGCGGCGATGCTGGAAGCCGAAGTGACCAATGCTGCCGCGGGCGCATTGCTTGACCCGGAAGCCGTGGCCGAGATTGCAGCCAAGGCAATTGGCGAGACCATCACGGTGACGATTGGCGGCAAGTCCGACCCAACGGTTGGCGGTGGACCGCTGACGGTGAGAGGCCGTGTCATGGCGATCAGTGAGGGCAGCTTTGTCTTTGAAGGCCCGATGTTTACGGGCCTGCCCGGAACGACCGGAAAATCCGTGTGCCTGCGCGTGGACGGGATCGATATCATGATCGTCTCCGAACGGATGCAGATGCTCGATCAGAACATCTTCCGGATTGTCGGGATCGAGCCGAAAGAAAAGGCAATTGTTGCCGTCAAATCGATGCAGCATTTCAAAGGCGCTTTCGGCCCGATTGCAACGCAGATCATCGTCACCGATGCAGGCGGCCTGAGTTCGCCGGACCTGTCGAGACGCACCTATTCCCGGTTGCGACGTCCCGTTTTCCCGCTGGATGCTTTGCCGGACCGGCAACAGTAAGTGCGCTGATAAATCTATTAGAATTTTGACAAAACACGAGGAATTTGACACGGTCGAGGGAGCAATAAGGAAGGCGTTTTGCCACCGCGCAGTTCCCAGATTGATGATCATTTGTACCCAGGGATGGAATACCCGATGCAGGCAGCGCCAATTTTCGCCGGATTAAAGATCGAGGCGGCTGAAATACGAGTCATACGGTTGCCGCTGCTCGTGCCCTTCGTGATCTCCACCGGCACAATGACCGAGAAGATCATACCGGTCCTCACCCTGAAAGCGGAAGGCCTTGAAGGCTATGCCGAAGGCGTGATGGACCCCTTGCCGGATTATCTGGAAGAAACCATCTCCGGCTCGCTCTCCTTCCTGCGCGATGTGCTGCTGCCGCAGATCGTCGGAAAGCATTTCAATGGCCCGGCTGATCTGGCCGCCATTCTCGATCCGTGGCGCGGACATAGAATGAGCAAGGCCATGGTTGAAATGGCCGTGTGGGACCTGTGGGCAAAAGCGCTGAACCTGCCATTGAGCGTTGCACTGGGCGGCGTTCGCGATGCAATCGACGTTGGCGTCAGCCTTGGCATTGCCGATATTCCAACAACGATTGATCGGGTCGCGGCCTCGCTCGACGCTGGGTACAAGCGCGTGAAGCTCAAGATCAAGCGCGGCCATGACCTTGCGATGTTGCAAGCCGTGCGCGACCGCTTCCCGGAAGCCAAGCTGACCGTCGATGCCAACACGGATTACCGCCTGTCCGACCTGCCGCTTCTCAAAGCGATGGATGCTTTCGCGCTCGACTATATCGAGCAGCCGCTGGCATTCGACGATATTACCGACCATGTGCATGTGCAGGAAAAACTGCTGACGGCCATTTGTCTGGACGAAAGCATTCGCTCTTCGGTGGATGCGCGCAAGGCGCTCGTTGCACGCGCCTGCCGCGTCATCAACATCAAGGTGGGGCGTGTCGGCGGCCATAGCGCTTCGCGGGCCATTCATGATGTCTGCGCCGCTTTCGATGTGCCTGTATGGTGCGGCGGGATGCTGGAAGCAGGCATCGGACGGGCGCATAATATCCACCTGTCGACGCTGGCAAACTTCACCAAGCCGGGGGATACGTCATCCGCCAGCCGCTATTTCCCGCGTGACATCGTCAACGAACCGCTTGAAGCCGAAAACGGTCGCATGGCCGTTCCGAAAAACGGCCCGGGTATCGGTGTGACGCTCGACCGCGCCTTCCTCGAAACGGTGACGAACCATCGCGAGGAATTTGCCGCATGAGCGAGATCATCATCCGTGAACTCGCCTCTCTCGCCGAGATGAAGGATTCGGAAAATGTGCAGCGGCTTGTCTGGGGCGACGACGATCCTGTCGATGCTTCCGACTTGCTCCTTGCCATCCAGCATGAAGGCGGCCTTGTCGCCGGTGCTTTCGAGGGCGAGAAGATGATGGGTTTCATCTTCGGTTTCCCGACAGCAATGCCGGGAATTCAACACTCGCATCGTTTGGCAGTCTTGCCGGAAGCGCGAGGCCTGAAGCTAGGTGCGCGCATGAAATGGTTTCAGCGCGACTGGTGCCTTGCACGAGGCGTGACGCTTGTGCGCTGGACCTATGATCCCATTCGGGCGGTCAATGCCGGTTTGAATATTGCAAGCCTTGGCGCCACATCCTCCACCTATCATAACGATTACTATGGTCCGATGGTGGGCATCAATGCGGGGCTTCCATCGGATCGTATTGTGGCCGACTGGCAGTTGGACGATCCACGTGTTGAAGCGCGCTCTCAAGGGCAGAAGCTGGAATTTCCTGCCGATATTCGCCGTGTGGAATTTCCCGGCGATATTGATCGGCTGCTTGCGACAGACCCTGCGGCGGCCATGACGGCGCGGCTATCACTGCGCGAGACGCTGCTTGCCGCTTTTGCCGAAGGGCAGCGCATTGTCGGCTTCGATCCCAAAACACCGGCCTATCTGCTGCGCTGAGGCCAGACTACACCACCGCAAAATGCTTTTCAGAGTCTCAAAGCCCGCATCCGACCATCGGCTGCGGGCTGACTTTTTTTGCCAGAGCGCTAGTTACTTTCACGACGTGTCTAAGAGCCTGTTCCAAAAGTCGTCCTGTGTGGCTGCAAATGGCAATTTTCTACATTCCGGTGCTCACGTACTAATAGTACGCTCCGCTCCGGTACTCGAAAATCACCATTTTCGCACACACATGCCGCTTTTTGATTCAGGCTCTGACTGCCGATGCTAACACTGATTATTGAAAGGCAGATCAAGTTCTCGCGTGTATGGTGTGTCCTCGACAGGGTGCAGACTGCGAAAGGAAAAGCGAATTGGCTCAGCATCGCGTAGTGATTGTCGGCGGCGGTTTTGCGGGTTTGCAACTGGCGAAAGATCTGCAAAGCCCGGATACATCGATCACAATCATTGATCGCAGAAATCATCATCTCTTTCAGCCATTGTTGTATCAGGTTGCTACGACCGTGCTTGCAACGTCGGAAATTGCCTGGCCAATCCGCTCCGTTTTTCGCAATCGCGAAGAGGTTTCCACCCTGCTCGCCGAAGTAACCAGCGTGGATACGCAGGCGCGCAAGGTCCATCTCAGGGATGGGCCGAGCATCGATTATGACACGCTTGTTCTGGCGACGGGTGCGCGACACGCCTATTTCGGACGCGACGAGTGGGAGCCCTATGCGCCGGGCCTGAAGGCGCTGGAAGATGCAACGACAATTCGTCGTCGTCTCTTGCTGGCTTTCGAACAGGCCGAGCTGGAAACTGATCCCGAGGTTCGCAAAGCGCTGCTGACATTCAGCATCATTGGCGCAGGGCCGACCGGCGTGGAACTGGCGGGGATCATTGCGGAACTGGCTCACCGCACTCTGGTCAAGGAATTCCGCAATATCGATACGTCCACAGCGCGCATCATCCTCATCGAAGCAGGGCCGCGCATCCTGCCGGTTTTCCCGCCGTCGCTTTCGGACTATGCGGAGAAGTCGCTGACGAAAATGGGCGTTGAGGTCAAAACAGGAACCCCCGTCACGGCCTGCGACGCCAAGGGCATCTCGATTGGCGACGAACAGGTCGCCAGCCGTACAGTTATCTGGGCGGCGGGCGTGCAGGCATCGAAAGCCGCCGAATGGGTAGGCGCGGAACAGGATCGCGCAGGCCGCGCGGTGGTGGAGCCTGACCTGACGGTAAAAGACCATCCCGAAATTTTCATCGTCGGGGATACGGCTCTGGTCAAAACCGCTGATGGCAAGCCGGTGCCGGGCATTGCGCCTGCCGCCAAGCAGCAGGGCAAATATGTGGCGAAGGTGATCAATGCACGCTTTGCCAATCGTGCGGCACCGGGCCCGTTCCGTTACAAGCATCTTGGCAACCTTGCCACCATTGGCCCAAGCGCGGCTGTTATCGATTTCGGGTCATTGCGTTTGAAGGGCTGGATCGCCTGGTGGATATGGGGGCTTGCCCATATTTATTTTCTCATTGGCACGCGCAGTCGTCTGGCGGTGGCGCTCAGCTGGCTCTGGGTCTTCATTTCGGGGCAGCACTCGGCGCGCCTCATTACGCAGAAAGAAACGCTCAAAGATGAAGTGTGAACTGGTCGCCAACAGCATGTGCGCGCCAACGCGATAGTGAATTTCGTTCGCCCAAGTCCATGATAAGTTACATCATTCTTAACGAGGAGATATGAGAATGCGCTTGATGATGGGAATGCTGCTGGCGGGTGTCAGCATTTTGGGTGGGGCAAGTTTCGCGCAGGCCGAGGAAAGCGTCGAAGTCCTGCATTACTGGACTTCGGGCGGCGAAGCAGCCGCGCTTAATCTCCTGAAGGAAAACCTTCAGAAACAAGGTATCGGCTGGGTCGATATGCCGGTTGCCGGTGGCGCGGGTGAAGCCGCGATGACGACCTTGCGCGCCCGCGTGACGGCGGGCAATCCGCCAGCCGCCGTGCAGATGCAGGGTTTCGATATTCTGGATTGGGCACAGCAGGGCGTGCTTGGCAATCTGGACGAAGTTGCCGACAAGGAAGGCTGGGACAAGGTGATCCCGCCCGCAATCCAGCACTTCTCGAAATATGACGGCCACTGGATCGCTGCGCCGGTCAATGTGCACTCCACCAATTGGGCCTGGTACAACAAGGCCGCGCTCGACAAGGCTGGCGGAAAAGTGCCGCAGAACTGGGATGAGCTTATCGCTCTGCTCGACAAGTTCAAGGCGCAGGGGATCACGCCGATTGCCCATGGCGGCCAGCCCTGGCAGGAAGCGCTTATCTTCACCAGTGTCGTGATGTCGTTCGGGCCGGATTTTTACAAAAAGGCGCTGATCGATCTCGATCCTGAAGCCCTGAAGAGCGATACGATGAAGCAGGTCTTCGAGCGGATGGCGAAGCTGCGCACCTATGTGGACGACAATTTCTCGGGACGCGACTGGAATCTCGCCTCGGCCATGGTCATTGACGACAAGGCGGGCGTGCAGTTCATGGGCGACTGGGCCAAGGGCGAATTTACCAAGGCTGGAAAGAAGCCCGGTGCGGATTTCGTTTGCGGTCGTTTCCCGGGAACGGAAGGTTCCGTGGCTTTCAATGCCGATCAGTTCGCTGTCTTTGAAGTGGGTGAGGACAAGCGCAAGGCGCAGCTTGCGCTCGCAACCGCTGTGGAAGACGTCAATTTCCAGTCGGCCTTCAATGTGGTGAAAGGCTCGGCACCGGCGCGTACCGATGTGCCGACCACGGCATTCGACGAATGCGGACAGAAAGCGATCAAGGATCTGGCGGCTGCCGACAAGAGCGGATCGCTGCTCGGCTCCTTCTCGCAGTCGCACGCACAGCCGACCGCGATCAAGAATGCGATGTTCGACGTCATCACTCGCCAGTTCAACGGTCAGCTGACGGCGGATCAGGCGGTGGAAGAGCTAAGCGCTGCCATTGACGTGGCGAAGTAAATAAAAAGGCCTCCCCCCGAACATTCAGGGGAGGCCTTTTCGTCAGAGCGGTTCCAGTTAAAACGGAATCACTCGAACCGCTCTATCCATTTGTTTTCACGCATTTCCAGCAAAACCGCTTCGCACTTTTGCTGGAAATGCTCCAGGTCGGCTTTTATGCCAGATCGAAACGGTCGGCGTTCATCACCTTGGTCCAGGCGGCAACGAAGTCCTTCACGAACTTCTCCTTGCTGTCGTCCTGGGCATAGACTTCCGCATAGGCGCGAAGGATCGAATTCGAACCGAAAACGAGATCGACGCGTGTTGCGGTGAACTTCGGCGCACCGGTCTTGCGGTCGCGGATTTCGTAGAGGCCTTCGCCCGTCGGAACCCACGAATTATGCATGTCGGTGAGCGTGACGAAGAAGTCCGTCGTCAAAGCGCCGACCTTGTCCGTGAAGACGCCATGCGACGTGCCGCCGTGGTTGGTGCCGATGGCGCGCAGGCCGCCGACGAGGACCGTCATTTCAGGGGCGGTAAGGCCCATGAGCTGTGCCCGGTCGAGGAGCAGTTCCTCGGCGCTGACCACATAGTCCTTCTTCTGCCAGTTGCGGAAACCGTCTGCCAGCGGTTCAAGCGGAGCGAAGCTTTCAGCATCGGTCTGCTCGGCCGTTGCATCGCCGCGTCCCGGAGCGAATGGCACTTCAATGTCGACACCGGCGGCCTTGGCTGCCTGTTCCACACCGAAATTGCCGGCCAGCACGATGACATCGGCCAGGCTTGCGCCAGACGCCGCTGCAATCGGTTCCAGAACCGAGAGAACACGGGCCAGCCGTTCCGGCTCGTTGCCTTCCCAATCCTTCTGCGGAGCGAGACGGATACGGGCGCCGTTTGCGCCGCCGCGGAAGTCCGAACCGCGATAGGTGCGGGCGCTGTCCCAGGCGGTGGAAACCAGATCGGAAACCGAAAGACCGGAAGCGGCGATCTTGGCCTTGAGGCCCTTCACGTCGTAATCGGTGCGACCGGCCGGGATCGGATCCTGCCAGATGAGATCTTCGGTCGGCGCATCCGGGCCGATATAACGGGTCTTCGGGCCCATGTCGCGATGGGTCAGCTTGAACCATGCGCGGGCGAAGACTTCCGAGAACGCGTCAAAGTCGTTCATGAAACGCTCGGAAATCGCGCGGTAGATCGGGTCTACCTTCAACGCCATATCCGCATCGGTCATCATCGGGTTCAGACGGATCGACGGGTCTTCCACGTCAACCGGCTTGTCCTGCTCGGCAATCGAAACAGGTTCCCACTGCGACGCGCCAGCCGGGCTCTTCACCAGATGCCATTCGTGCTTGAACAGCATTTCGAAGAAGCCGTTGTCCCACTTGGTCGGTTCTGTGGTCCATGCGCCTTCGAGGCCCGAAACAACCGTGTCGCGACCAATGCCGCGGCCCTTGGTGTTCATCCAGCCCAGGCCCTGATATTCAGGACCGGCATCTTCCGGATCAGGGCTCAGATTGGCCGGATCGCCATTGCCATGAGTTTTGCCGATGGTGTGGCCACCCGCGGTCAGGGCGACCGTTTCCTCGTCATCCATACCCATACGGGCAAAGGTTTCGCGCATTTGCGCTGCCGTTGCCAGCGGATCGGACTTGCCGTTGACGCCTTCCGGGTTGACATAGATGAGGCCCATCTGGACCGCCGCAAGCGGGTTTTCCAGTGTGCTCGGCTTGGTCACATCGCCGTAACGACCGTCGCTTGGCGCCAGCCATTCCTTTTCGTCACCCCAATAGGTGTCCTTTTCAGGCGCCCAGATATCTTCACGACCGAAGGCGAAACCGAAGGTCTTGAGACCGGCGACGTCATAGGCAATCGTACCGGCAAGCGCGATCAGGTCGGCCCAGGAAATCCGGTTGCCGTACTTCTTCTTGATCGGCCACAGCAGACGGCGGCCCTTGTCGGTGTTGACGTTATCCGGCCAGGAATTGAGCGGAGCAAAACGCTGGTTGCCGGTGCTGGCGCCACCGCGACCGTCAGAGGTGCGGTAGGAACCGGCGGCGTGCCAGGTCACTCGAGCCATCATGCCGACATAGCTGCCCCAGTCGGCAGGCCACCACTCCTGACTATCCGTCATGAGTGCGCGCAGATCGGTCTTGAGAGCTTCCACGTCGAGCTTCTTCAGCTCTTCCTTGTAATCGAAGTTCTTGCCCAGCGGATTGGTCTTGGTGTCATGCTGGTGCAGAATGTCGAGGTTCAGCGCATTGGGCCACCATTCCATGACAGAGTTGCCAAGCGCGGTATTGCCGCCATGCATGACCGGACATTTTCCGGCCGATTTCGTCTTTACGTCCATGATTGCTCTCCGATGGCTTTCCCAAAGATGGCTTTCGCTAAATTGAACGAGCGGCTGACACTGGCACGCCGAAGCGACCGCATTATGAAGGCGGTCACTCCGGATCCAGCAGTCAGTATGGGTACGGTAACCAATGCGTTCGATAAATTCCAATTGTATATTCTAAAGGCTGCGATATGCTGAGCTTATGATTGGCCTCTCCATGAAACACCTCCGCTACTTCGACTCGCTGGCGCGATTGAGCCATTTTGGGCGCGCGGCGGCGGCTTGTTCCATCTCTCAACCCGCATTGTCCTTGCAGATCAAGGAACTGGAAGACCTGATCGGCGCGCCGCTGGTGGAGCGTGGCGGCAGGCAAATTCGCCTGACCGGGCTCGGTGAGGAATTCGCGGAAAGGGTGCGCGGCATTTTGCGCTCGGTTGACGAGCTGGAAGAGCTGGCGCGTGCGGCGCATGGCCCATTCACCGGTCGCCTGCGTCTCGGAGTGATCCCGACAGTTGCGCCTTATCTTCTGCCGGAAGTGATCAAGACGCTGACCCAGCGTTATCCGGGGCTGGAGCCTCGCCCGCGTGAGGCTATCACCCAGAAACTGATCGAAGACCTGCTGGAGGCGAGGCTGGATGCGGCGATTGTCGCCTTGCCGGTTTCCGAGCCGGCCTTGCAGGAAGTGCCCCTTTTTGAGGAGGAATTTGTGCTGATGCGCCCGCTGGAAGATGCGGACAAGCCGGTTCCCAGCGCCGAAAAACTGCATGAAATGCGGTTGCTGCTTCTGGAAGAAGGGCATTGTTTCCGCGATCAGGCCCTGTCCTTCTGCAATATTACGAATGCGCCGCCGCGCGAATTGATGGAAGGCAGCTCACTGTCTACCCTTGTTCAGATGGTGGGCGCAGGTATCGGCATCACGCTCGTGCCGGAGATGGCGGTCTATACGGAGACACTCGCGGCAAATGTCTGCATGTTTCGCCTTGCCGAGCCACGTCCGTCGCGAACCATCGGTCTGGTCTGGCGCAAAAGCAATCCGCTGTCGTCCCAACTTAAACAGATTGCCGAGATCGTTCGGGAAGTGGGCTTGCACCATCAGGACCGAATGCAGACGCTGCTGAGCCACTGAGTGGATCGTTCGCCGCCGGTGCCCAACTGACGAGAACGCTTTATCACTCGTCCAAAACTTCGCCGACAACCTTGCCAGCCACTGACGTGCAGCGCAGATAAACCCGGTTGACGGAAACGTCAGGCAGGGGCTTTTCAAAACCATCGCGGGCATGAAAGCCGTTGGCATTATTGACGATGATCAGTCTGCGGCTTTCCTGCGGGATGGAATAGCGAAATTTGTTTGCTGATATGGCGTTTACGATGTCGGCGGCAACATCGTGGGATTGGCTGTATTCTTCGCCGACGGTCCCGTCGAAACTTCCACTCATATAGGTTGTGGTGGAGCCATTCTGGGCGCTGCTGAAAATGGCCGCTTTGACGCGGTGCTCTATAACCATCACATCATTCTGCCCATCTTCGTAGACGGCAGGGTTGAGCTTGAAATAATACTCCTTCGATAAGCCAACCTTGTTCACAAGCTCGGCAATGCCGTCGATTTTACATGTCGGCACCCAGTGGAAACAGCCGCGCTCTTCAAAATTAATGGCGATATTATAAAGCGCTATATAGTCGGGAACGGCTAATGTTTTCCCGGTAACGGAGCTGTCAGAGTGAAACTCCAGTCGGCTTAATGGAACCAGATCCTGCAAGCCAACACGCTCCAGCCTTTGGCGACTATCCGCGGAGGTTGTGAAGACCGAGAACGGCGTCTGGTTTCTACCATCATAGAGGGTCGGCATCAGCGCCTGAACCAGCGAGATACCTATCAGCGCACCAGCAACGGCGTCTAATGTGGCATCTTCAAGGATGGATGGAATATCGACCGCGACGATCCCTATATCAGGACAATCCAACTGAAATTGCAGGTCTGTGATCAAATCGGCGAAGGCGTATGCTGCCTGACTTGCCAGATCCATTGTCAGCTCTTTGTCGCGCAAGTCTGCAAGCGAGATCATGATGCCGTTCTTCGTCAGATACTGATCGCAGAAATCATTTGCTGCTTCTGGAGCGAGCGAAAAGATAACCGGTGTTTCAAAATGTTTCGTCATGAAAGTCATCCTTCCAATTAAAAAAGAAGGGGGTGAATTACCCCCTAATCTCCATCCAGCATTTTTTAATGAGCTTCAGCAGATTTTTGATTATTTTTTCTTTGCAAATCCTGGGCAGTCCTCGGAACTGTTGGTCGGAGCCAGTGTTGCAGAAAGACCCTTTAATACGTCTTCAAATGCGACTGCAGATTTACTTGCATGATTGCTTGTAGTATGCATTTTACTTCTCCCAATTTTTAGAATGCGCCTTAATATGAAGGCAGCTTATTATTGATTTATTTTATTGTTTTGCGAAACGGCAAAGGGTCGTTGGCAATTTTATATAAGCGAACTCTTGTATTCTTCTCATTATTGCGAGCGAGATTGTTGGTGACGTTTCGTCCTTATACTCCCGACTAATCGGCAGTAGTTGCATCCCTAAGCGTTAGTGGTTAAGTCAAATACGTTACGATATTACATAACGAATCGAACTGGAGAGAAGACTATGAGAAAGCTACTCGTGTCGATGGGATTGTGCGCCGCCATGGTGATATCCGGTCAGGCAATGGCCGAGACAAAGGAAAAGTCCGCGTCGGATCATGGCCATTCCCACAGCCATGGAACCAAGCAGGACCAGGAAATCTATAAAGGCTATTTCAAAGACGATCAGGTGAAAGACCGCAAGCTGTCTGATTGGGAAGGGGACTGGCAGTCGGTATATTCCTATCTGCAAGACGGTACGCTTGATCCGGTTTTCGCCGATAAAGCAAAACATGGCGACAAATCAGCCAAAGAGTACCGCGACTATTATGAAACGGGCTATCGCACCGACACGAGCCGAATTGTGATCAAAGGGGACGAGGTTTCCTTCTACGAAGGCGATAAGGCCACGTCGGGAAAATATGCAAGTGACGGCTATGAAATCCTGAAATATGCCAAAGGCAATCGCGGCGTTCGCTTCATTTTCAAGAAGGTCGAGGGTGATGCGGCTGCGCCTGAATATATGCAGTTCAGCGATCATCGCATAGCACCAGCCAAAGCAGATCACTATCACCTCTATTGGGGAAATGATCGCGCAGGGTTGCTCAAAGAAGTCACCAACTGGCCGACCTATTATCCGTCATCGCTGAGCGGTAAAGATATTGCCGACGAGATGATGCATCACTAGCAAAACATCTTCTGAACGGTCGGGTTAGGGGCATCCTTTAACCCGATCTGGAGTTGATGTCTCGGTTGCGCAATCAGGCAGATTGCACAACTATTGTATGCGCAACGGAAGCATCAGCGCTTCGGATCTCGCACATTTCCCAAAGACGAAATCAAATCGCAAAGTGTAGAGTCCGCCTTGGTTTGTCTTGTTTGACGGCATCATCGTTGATTTTATTGGTCTTTTTAGCGTGCCTTCGGAAAGGTATGGTCATTTCGCTTTGTTTGATTTGTCTCTTTTGAAGGGAAGATACAAAAAAAAGCCCGCTAGGCGGGCTTCGTAAGTTTTCGGAATTGATTTTCTCATCGTCCCAAAGCGAAGGCTCCTCGCTTTTCAAGATCGGACAAATTGTAATAACTAGCCACGAATTTATTATCGTCAAAAAGTGGCGAGACGCCGATATCTGCCAATCGCTTCTTCATCCCAACTCGGTTCACACCGACCTTCTGACAGAAATCTACAAGAGAAATGAACTTGGATTTGAATTCTTGAAGCGAGTCCTCGTTAATCAATCGAGCCATTTTTGATGACCGCTTGTAATCCTTCTCCTTGATGTAACCTCGCCTGAGAAGCTGCGATAGCGTGACATCCGATGTACCGAGTAAGTCGAGAGCCTGCTCGAAAGTTACGAAATTTTCTTGCATGTCAGACAGGCTCTGGAGTCGAGCACGTTGAACTGCGAGCTTACTCACGCGTAGCCTTGTAAGCAGGCCGCCTGGGCCAGTAATGATACGAGCGTCTACAGAACCCTCGATAATCAGTTGGAGAATGTTTTCAAAAGCCATCGTAAAAGCGTGGGCGAGTTCCATTAGCGAACCCCACTCGCCTTCGTCATGTTCGACCGATTCCGCGTTTGCGAGCAACGCGGTTTGAAAGCTGTCCAATTCCGCTTGAGGAATACGCAAATATCCCCTTTCGTTCTCTCGTTCTTCAACCTGGCCTACAAACCCGACTTTCACCAGCGTTCGGAACTGTTCTTCATCAACGCCGAGAATTGCTGCGGCAGCCGTAGATGTAAGGGTTTCGAGAGCGGCTTCTAAAATAGGACGAGCCTTCTCAGCATCAAAATAGATCGCCGAGTCATGCTGGTTGATGCGGTCGGTTAGTCCATGCGAAACAAGCAGGGTCTTAATGCGCTTTTTATGAATGCCGAAGTCTGTGTGAGCAGAGTTCACGCAATAGACATAGCGATGCTCGACGGGATTGATAAAGGTCATGCCCGGACCAAACGGCATGTTCTTCTCCGCAGTTTCCTGGAACATAGACACAAGAGGCTGGTATGCTGGCTTCAGTTTATTGCGGCGGAGCCAGTCGACAAGCGGACCGAAGAACTGCTCGACGAAGCGTACCATCGGCCTTTTTTGCTCGATGGTTTCAATAATAATGCGCTTCAGTTCTGCCTGCCCTTTGCACAAAAGCCTAAATCCCCACTCACGCTGGTCCGTCGCCTCGTCCTGAAGGTCGGTGAGCTTATGGATCGCAATGAATGTACCCAAGTACCCTGAAAGCTCAGCAACGATATGGACATCCAATGCGTCGACCAGATCGTCGCCTTCGGCACGCTTGAAAATGCGGTCACGCAGAACCCGATCCATCATGGGTGCCGAGCTTTGCTGATCAGTGCGCGCTTGATCACGGATCGTCTGGACATTTTGCTCGACAAACGTAGCGAAGTCGTCTCGCTGGTCAAAAGAGGTTACAAGGTGCTCGACCAACTTACGCCCATGCTCTGGACATCCTTCGATACCGCGACAGCTCCACCACGAGCGTGCATATGGCTTGGCGATAGAGCGACCTGGTTGCTGATCAATGTCGTCAAGAACGCAATGCGGACAGTATCGGAGCATCTTTCCCGGACGCATCTCTTTATTGAAAATAGCGCGGCCAAGCTTCCAGTTGGAACCTGGATGCTGATGGACGATGCTTGCGTTCGATAGGCGTTCAATGGAAATCCCTGAAAGCTCCGAGATTTCCGCAAGCGCGTCAAGATCTCCACGAACGATAGCTTCTCGGCTCGTGTGTGTGAAACCGAGCAATGATTGCAAGGAATCATAGCTATTCGCGCGCGCCAGACGCGACACGAGGCTGATCGGACTTTCGTCTTCATGGAAGGGCAGGGTAACCGGCAATGTGGTAATCCCCCCGTTTTTA
>UEGR01000020.1 GCA_900465685.1 Hyphomicrobiales bacterium | reverse complement strand
CTTTAGTTCCACCTGACTAGGACGTCAACTGAATAGACGCTCTTGATTAAGCATGCGTCTGCGGATTAAAACTGACCGAAAAGGAAACTCAATACTATATTTTGGCTGGGGCGCCTGGATTCGAACCAGGGAATGGCGGTACCAAAAACCGCTGCCTTACCGCTTGGCTACGCCCCAACAAATCAAACCGAAGCAATCGGTTGCGCGGCCTTATAGCCGCTTCATTTGGCAAGCGCAATCGCCTAATCGCGAAATCAACGGCAATGCGCAAACTACCAGTTCGAGCGTCATGCTCACTCAATCAGCTTACTTCTTCCACCATCAATGAAAGCAGGGATTTGCGCAGACCAGCAAAGCTGATAATCCATGTTATCAGCTTCATTTGCCGTCGGTATCCCTATGCTTTTTTTAGCAATCTCTTTTGTATTTGGTGCGGCTCTATGCGTTCTGGGGCTTGTGATCCTTTCACGCCTTCTGCCGGTGACCTTTCTGGCCGCGCGGATAAATTCGCGCTCCAATCACACCGTTGCGGCAAGGCAGATTGGCGGACTGGCTCTGATACCGGCGACGCTGGCGACTTTGCTGATTTTCGGGGCCGATCTCGAAATTGCCAACAGGCTGCTGCTCTGTCTCATCGGCGCATCGACCTTGCTGTGGATTGTGGGCGGACTGGACGATCGTTATGAGCTTTCCGAGATCATTCGGCTCGGATCGCAGCTTCTGGCTGCCTGCCTTGTCCTTTATGGCCTGGGGCCTGACTTCCGGCTTTTAGAGGATGTGCTGCCACATTGGGTGGAAGCTGCGTTGATCGTATTTGCGCTTCTTATCGCCATCAATGTCACGAACTTCATGGACGGCCTGGATCTGATGACCGTCGCGGGATTGGGTTTGCCGCTGGCGGGTATCGCTCTGCTGGCAGCGCTTGGCCTTGCGGGCATGGAAAGCGGTGGACTGAGCGCAGCAACCGCGGGTGGCTTGCTTGGCTTTGCATGCTTCAACCGTCCCCCTGCCCGCGTTTTCCTCGGCGATTCAGGAAGCTTGCCGCTCGGACTCATCACTGGCACTGCCCTGCTTCTTCTGGCGCGCGAGACTCACATCGTCGTGGCGTTGATTTTGCCGCTTTATTATATCCTTGATGCGGGCTCGACCATCATCATGCGCCTAAGCCAGGGTGAGAACATCCTGAAAGCCCATTCGAAACATGCTTATCAGGTCGCCAAACGCGCAGGCTGGAGCGTCTTGAAGGTTGTTGGCCATGTGGCGCTGCTAAATCTTATTCTCATCGCCTGCGCCGTCGCGCTGCTGGCGCTTGACCATCTGATTACGCGCGTGGCTTTCCTGCTGGTCGCGGTGGTGGCCACGCTGGTGCTGCTTCTGGACTTTCGTGGACGTTTCAGGAAGCTATGACGCTGAACAGTATCTTGCGAACAGCGTCTACATCACCGCTTTCCATGGCCGACTGAAGACGCTGAAGGCTCTCAGGCACATCCACAGCGGCCTTGTTTCCCTTTGGAGCACGCATGATCTTCGGGTGTCGCGTCGATTGCGCCTGCGAAGGATCGTAGAAGAGCTCTTCATACATCTTCTCGCCTTCGCGGATGCCCGTAACCTCAATGGCGATATCGCCCGCAGGATTCTCCCCATTGCGCACGGTCAAACCGGCGAGCAGGATCATGTTTTCAGCCAGATCGCGAATTTTGACCGGTTCGCCCATTTCCAGCAGCACCGTGTCACCGGATTCGGCTATCGCGCCTGACTGGACGATCAGTTCCGCAGCTTCCTTGATCGACATGAAATAACGCGTCATGTCCTCATGGGTCAGCGTAATCGGGCCGCCATTGGCGATCTGCTCACGGAAAAGCGGCACAACCGAACCGTTCGATCCAAGCACATTGCCGAAACGGACCGAATAGAACGCCTTTTCCTTGCCAGCCTGTGCGGCCAGCAGACCGTAATAATAGACGACCAACTCGGCCCAGCGCTTGGTTGCGCCCATGACATTGGTCGGGCGAACGGCCTTGTCTGAGGAGATCAGCACCATGCGCTCAACATCGGTAGCAAGCGCCGCTGCGGCCACGTCCAGTGTGCCAAATACGTTGTTGCAGATGCCGATCAGTGGGTTCTTTTCGACCAAGGGCACATGTTTATAGGCTGCACAGTGATAAACCGTGTCGATGCGGTTATCGCGCAGTGCTTGCTCGACGTAAGCGCGGTCACGAACAGAACCCAGCACCGGCACGATCTGGCAGGAAGCAAGCTGACGCAACTGGCGCTCAATTTGATAAAGCGCAAACTCGCTTGATTCAAAAAGCACCAGACATTCGGGGTTCCACTGCACAATGGTCCGGCAAAGCTGGCTGCCGATAGAGCCGCCAGCGCCTGTGACCATGATGCGACGGCCTTCGACCACTTCGCGCAGCAGTTCTGCATCTGGCGGCACCGGCGAACGGCCGAGAAGATCGTCAATCTCGATATTGCGCAGCGCTGAAACCAGATATTTGCCTGCGCTCAGATCGGCAATCGGCGGCAGAATGCGCGTATTGACCGGAAGCCGCCCAAGCAGACGCGCAAAATCCTGCCGCTGCTTCTGATCGAGCGAGGGTTCAGACACCAGCACCTGCTTAACGCCGTAATTTTCGATAAGGCCGGGGATTTCTTCAGGGGCGTAAACACGCAGGCCGATGATATCCATCCCCTTGAGCTGCCCGTCTGGATCAACAAAGCCAACCACCAACGTGTCGCTGTGGCTGCGCAAAGCTGTTGCAAGCTGGCGCGCCGGTTCTCCAACGCCGACAATCAGCGCTGAACTGGTAAAATTCCGACCGGTTTCGGCATTGCGCAACAACCACTTCGCGCCGAATCGACTGGCCGTGATCAGCACGGTGCTCAACAGCCAGTAGAGCAGCGGTACGGAGCGCGGCAAACCGACACCGCCGTAGAGTCCCATCAAGAACACCAGGGCAACCCAAAAAAGAGCCGCAACAGCAGTCGCCTGAAAAATTGGCCAGATCGCACGCTCTGCCAGATAGCGGATGATCGCACGATAAAGTCCGAACCGGATGAAAACCGGAACTGCCAGAATGGGCGCAATGATGATCAGAAAAAGCTGAGCATTATTCGGTGCGAAAACAAAGCCCAAACGGATAACGAACGCCAGATAAGCGCTCAGCAGAAGCAGAACGCAATCGCTCAGCATCAAAATAATTTGCTTGGTAATTCGTGGCAAAAGCGCCAGCCTTTGCCAAGGATATCTCAAACTCATACGCGCATTATCCTGCTCTCAAAACAGAGCGAAACAATTACCCACGTTGTCGGTGGCAAAAATTCCTTACCCTAACCGACAATGAAGCCCCTCGCATTTCCGCAATCGTTAGCATGAGTCCGCAAGGCGAACCATCTTAATCGAGCGTGCATATAGTTAACGAACATGTTTCAGGCAGTTAAATGCATGTGCGGCATAAATGCGTCTGAAAAAGACAATCTGTCCGGAAAAACTTCCAATTTTCCAGACAGATAGGCCGAGATTTTCCGCTCAGGATATCGCAACACCTGTCCTGACGCTGCGCCACGCCGTACCATCGGAATAAGCGAGCTGCGCGCCGGCCGATGCATCCGTCACATAGACCATCGCGCCGGTGCCTTGATTCGATGCCTGAGGCAGATTGATTTTAGAATAGGATGCTGGCCGGATCGGCCCATCGACGTCGAGGCGCGTCACAGGCGTATTGGTTCCGATGGCGACATTGCCTGTCGCGCGATCCACATACATGGCCTGACGCCACTGGCCCAGATCATCGCTGACCTTGATGCTGAAATCGCTGCTGCCATTCAGCCCCATTTCGGCATAGCCGGTCCAGCCGGTCTGAAACAAAAGGCTGGCGGTGTCGGTCGCCGCCTGCTTGTTGAGCTTGATCTGGTGTCCAGCGCCCGCATTGTTGAACAGGCTCGCCGCCGACGAAACCGCAAAGCGATTGACCGTATCTGCCGTCGCCTGAATGCCAAGCATCGAAACCGACAGTGTATCCGGCACACTGCCGCTTGTCGGATTCCAACTTGCCCCATCGAAAACCAGCAGCTTTGCTTCCGCTTCGATATAGGCCTGCCAGCCAGTAGCGGGCTGAATGAACAGCCAGCCGTCGTCAATGAACGAGGCGATTGCACCTTCCTTGCCCGACCAGGCGCCGGTCGCTGATGATGCCACGATATAGCGCGCGCCAGCGGAGGGCGTTGTCGGCGGCACGGTCAGGGTGCGCGATTTCACGCTTAGATTTACGACCGCATCCAGCAGCCGCAATGCTTCATTATGCGTGACATGCTTCTGCGCCTGACTGGGCAGAATATAGGGAAGTTTCAGATTGGGTGTTTCGTCCATGTTCGGCTCCTCGAGTGATACTGCGAGGAGTCTAGTCTTGATGAACAACGCGGGGATAAGTGCCGGTCAGCTGCCGCGATAGGTCGAATAGGACCACGGGCTCACGAGCAGCGGCACGTGATAGTGCCCTTCCACGTCAGCGATCGCAAACCGGATCGGAATAAGATCAAGGAAAGGCGGATTCGCCTGATCGGCGCCGCGACCTTCAAAATACTCGGCCACATGGAATTGTAGCTCATAAATGCCGACCTGCATTTCGTCGCCGGTCAGCAGCGGAGCATCGGTGCGGCCATCCAGATTGGTGACAACGCGCTTGATCAGTTCCGGTGCGCCCTTGCTGATCCGATAAAGCTCGATGCGCATTGCCGCAGCCGGGCTGCCATGTGCTGTGTCGAGAACGTGCGTGGAAAGTCTACCCATATTACCCCTCGATAAACTTCAGTCTGGCTTGGCCGACTGGATGCGGAACACGACATCCGGGAAGAAATATTCTTCCAGATTATCCTCCTTGCCAGCACGGTCAACGATGAGAAAGTCCGATTTCTGCTCAAGCGCCAGAAGCGGATGATGCCAGACATTCTTGAGATAGTTGACGCCCTGATCAGGCTTGGCAAGAAAAACGCGCGGACGCCCGGGCTTGCCATCCACATCTTCGGCCACCACGACGAGAAACGGACGCCGTTCCAGCGGAATGAAGGCCTGCGAGCCGAAGGGATGACGCTCCATCATGACGATATCGATAGGCGCTTCAAAAGACTGGCCACGGAAAATATTGATCAGCACGCGCGCTTCCGTGCCATCTGCCTCAACCCGGGCCAGATCATGAAAACGCTCGGTGGAACCATTGTTGATGAGACGTCGCTCCGCCCCTTCAACCTCGATGACATCACCGAAAGGTGCGAATGCCTGCTTGGTCAGCGGCTCTACCGCCAGCGTCTCAACCTTCAACTGTGCCTCCCACAAATCAGAACAGGAGGATGACAAAGCGTCGTCCGGCGTCACTTGTCAATCGCGAAGCAGTTTCAACGAGATATGAATAAAGGCCGGACGTCATCCGGCCTTCGCAGCCATTGGAAGATGGATTTGACAATCATGCGCTTTTGGCGCGTGTCACTTCTTCTTTGAAAAGCCGTAGAGCGCTGAAAAGCCCAAGAGCGCAACTGCCTGCACCGCCATGATCATATAGATGAAATCGACCTTCACCCCGGAAGCAATCGCAAGGAGGGCCGTCGCGATCAAGCCAAACGAAATGTACGAGAATATTCGGGCCAGTTGTTTGGTTTGACGAGATTCGGCGGCGAGCGATGCGATAGCGACGCGTGACTTGGCTCTATGCGGCATATCCAACTCCTGAACGTGATGAATACGATTTCCGAATTTCGAACGCGCAACCGTCTGACGTCAATTCTTGCCGTATCAGACAGTTAACGTTTGAAACCCGACTATATAAGTCCTATGCCGTTTCGACAATGACACCACAGATAAATTGGAAGTGACTTCCATGGCGCTCGTTTTCGACAGCAGTTTCTCTCCTGAATATGGGAAGCCGGTTGAGCTAAGTAAAGGGATTGTCCGCCTGACGGCCAACAATCCGAGCGCCTTCACCTTTCATGGCACCAACAGCTATATTGTCGGCCATGACACGCTGGCCGTCATTGATCCGGGGCCGGTCGACGAGGCCCATTATCAAGCCTTGCTTGCCGCCATTGCGGGACGCCCTGTCAGCCATATTTTCGTCAGCCACACCCATCGCGATCACTCGCCGCTGGCCGAGCGCCTCAAAAACGAGCTTGGCGCGAAGACGGTCGCCGAAGGCCCGCACCGGCCTGCCCGCCCCTATCATGCGGGCGAGGTCAATGCGCTTGAAGCCAGCGCCGACACGGATTTTGCGCCTGATATCGTGCTTGCTGATGGCGGGACCGTTGAAGGCGACGGCTGGGCGCTGGAAGGCCTCCACACACCGGGCCATGCCGCGAACCACATGGCTTTCGGGCTGAAAGGCACAGATATCCTGTTTTCGGCCGATCATGTCATGGCCTGGGCAACCTCCATCGTCGCACCGCCGGACGGCTCGATGAACGATTATATGGCTTCGCTCGAAAAACTGCTGACCCGCGACGATCATGTCTACTTGCCCGGCCATGGCGGCGCAGTGACCAAGCCCGCAGCCTTTGTGCGCGGGTTGCGCGCCCACCGCAGAATGCGCGAACGCGCCATTTTCGAGCGGATCATTCAGGGCGACCGCACTATCGGCGACATGGTAAGGGCGATCTACCGCGATACAGATCCGCGCCTGCATGGCGCAGCAGCCCTTTCGGTGCTGGCGCATCTGGAAGATCTGGTTGGACGCGGGGAAATTGTGACCGATGGTGACCCATCGCTCGACGGCATTTACCAGCCCAAGTAAGTCGCACTATTCGACGTCGGCAGGCGCTTTGTTCACTTCGCCTTCCAGGCTCCCAAGAAAATCGGTGATGAAGGCCGCGTTCTGCCCCATATCGCGCTTGCCATAACGCGAGAGCGAGCGGATATCGACATAGGTGGTTTCGCCTTCATCCAGCAGCCGGATGACGATATCGCTCTTGAGGCCGAGAATGAAACTATGCGCCGTCGCCACAAAGCGTGTGGCGTTTTCTTCCGGCGACGGCGCATCATTGGCGATTACCTGCCATCCGAAACTCTTCAACACCGTCTGTACGCCCTGCGCCACGCGGTCGGGCGCGGCCTCATAGCGACGGCCCAGCACATCGGGATAGGCGGTGAGCTGCGTCAGCGCATCACCGCTGACTGTCGGTGTCAGCGGATTCATCCATTGCAGGCGGTGCGGCATGTTGGTGGGAAATTGCGGCGGCGTGTCGAAATCGGTCGAGATATCATAGAGCGCTGGCGAGCTGATCCAGAGAACGCCGAGCAATCCAAGCGGCACCAGCACGATGCAGGCAAACATGCAGCCCGTGAAAGACCGCGCCCCGCCCTTGTCGCCATTGACCCAGAGATTGCGAAAACCCTTGGTTGCGCAAAGCAGCGCCAGCAACGCCAGTACGCCGCTCAATCCAGCAGCCAGGACGAAATCAGGCGTTTCAAGCTTCCAGAAGCGATGCAGCAAAAACGCCAGTACCAGCAGCACGGCGGCAAAGACGCCAAACCGTAAGGCCCAGACCGCAGAACGCGACTGCCGCCGCTGATAGCGAAGTTTTCTCATCTAGGTCCCTAGAAGCACATCCCGAAAAGTGCAAAGCGGTTTTCGGATCAGATATGCGTGAAAAACAAAACGTCAGAATCCCAAAACGGCCACAACATTCAGCCACGCTTATGAATAGCAGAGAGATTCGACCCCGGCAAAACATCCAGCTGTTCAGCCGTTCATATTCATCTCTACTAGCCGAAAAGGCACACGCTATACGCGATCACAGCACCGTAAAAACGCATGAAGTGTAAGCTACTTCCGGGTCCCTATTGCCGCCTAACAGAAAAAAGCGAGGTAAATCAATCAAAAGAGCATTGCAGCAACTTCTAATGAAGGGCATGATCAATTATTAGGGGGCTTTTTTCGGATTCGTCGGAGAGGACGGAATGAACCACGCGCCTGAAAACAGTGCCAACGGGATTGGCACCACGACCCAGTCGGGCAGCGCCGAAGAAAGCGCCCAGACGAGTCTTGAAGCGAGCACGATGACGCTCGAAGCCGTCGAGCTGGAGTTTGCGCTCGGCGCTATTGATGTGCTGATCGAGGGGTTCGACGCAGCACTTGCCAAGGCTGCGGAACGTGTCGGTGGCGAAGTTCTTTTCAACATGCCGGCACTCGACACAAGCGAAGCCCAGCGCATCGGCGCAATCGCCATTGCGGGTCAGCCGCAGGATCAGGTGATTTTCGTCACGCTGCGCAATGACGGCACAACCTTGTCAGTCGAACCGCCAAAAGGCGAGAATGCGCTTTTCGAAAGCCTTGGCCGCAACTATGCCGCCGTCATGAAGAGCCTGTCACCCAAAGAACAGACGAACGGCGGCTGATCGAAGCGCATATATGCAAAGCCAAATGGGTCCATTTGGCCAGATGCACTATTTCCCCGTATCCACCTTCGCTTTCACCTTTTCCGCGACTGACTTTTTCGCTGCCGGAACACCTGCCTGAAGATTATGCTCAGGCACCGGGTTCAGCGTCGTCGACGTTTCGACATCGCGCAGCAGCACGAATTTCATGCCCTTTGCCTTCAGCGCCACAATGCCTTTGGCAACGCCCTCACCTGCCGAGCGTGTCGGCTGATTAATGTGCGAGATGATGACGTCACCGTCGCGCGCTGCCGAAATCCGCCGCGCCACTGTCGGTGCCAGCAGCGAAGCGCCCTGATCGCCATTCAGCGAATAACCGCCGATCTTGTAGCCAAGGCTTGTGGCCAGCGCCACGGCGTCGGTTGAATAGCGAGCCGTGGCATCGCGATAAAATTGCGGCTTTGGCGCACCAGCCCCGACGATTGCCGTCGACCCGCCCTCAATCTCCGAGCGAACGGCATCCAGCGACCCTGCGGTCTTGATGCCATACATGGTCGGCGCATTGGTGATGGCCGGAATATGCATGGCGCCGTGATCTTCAATCGCGAACAGATCGGGATTGGCCTTCATCACAGCAAAAGCTTCAGGGTTCTGTTTCAACCAGCGCCCCGTCACAAAAATCGTGGCGGGAATACGCTCCTTGACCAGCGTATCGAGAATGCGGTGATCCGTCTTGCCCATACAGGCATCGAGCGTCAGCGCAACTTGCGGCGTTGCAGCCCCGCCCCGCGCTATGCGCAGCTGCGGTTCGACAATACGAATCTTTTCCGGCTTTGCCGCATCCTGCGGTGAAACCTCGACAGCGCCTGCCGCGCTGCACATGAAAACAAGCGCGGCCCCCGCCGCAGAAATGAAACGACGCATGGCCCGTTCTTCTGAAAGTGTAAATTTCGAAGGATTTTAATACGTCGGGTAATATTGTCCAGTGGGCCGCTCCGCTTACAGCAGACCGGCACGCTAACCATTTGGTTTCTGGATATTTTCCCCACTCGCGGCAGGTGCGGAAACCAGCCCGTCAGGCTGATTTCCCACTGATTTTGCCGCAAAAGCGCCCCTATTTCTCCGGAGCGCTTTCTTTGATGTTACGCCTTGCGCACTGCGGCCTGTGCCGCTGCCAATCGTGCAATCGGCACGCGGAACGGCGAGCAGGAGACATAATCGAGCCCGGTTTTTTCGCAGAAGGCAATCGACGACGGGTCACCGCCATGCTCGCCGCAAATGCCAAGCTTGATCTTGTCGCGCGTCTTGCGTCCGCGTTCAGCAGCGATCTGTACCAGTTCGCCCACGCCATCCACATCAAGCGACACGAACGGATCCTGCTCCACCACACCGCGCTGCTGATAGGTGGTGAGGAAGCCTGCCGCATCATCACGCGAAATGCCGAAAGTGGTCTGGGTCAGGTCGTTGGTGCCGAAGGAGAAGAACTCTGCCGTCTCGGCAATTTCTGCTGCCCGCAAGGCGGCACGCGGCAGTTCGATCATCGTGCCGACCATATAGTCGATCTTGACGCCCGCTTCCTTCATGACATCCTGCGCCACGGCATCAATGCGCGCCTTGACGAAATCCAGCTCCGCCTTGAGACCAACCAGCGGCACCATGACTTCCGGTACGACCGGCTCGCCGGTCTTCTTGCCTGCTTCAACGGCAGCCTCGAAAATCGCCCGCGCCTGCATTTCCGCAATTTCCGGATAGGAAATCGCCAGACGGCAGCCGCGATGACCGAGCATCGGGTTAAACTCGTGCAGGCTTTCGGCGCGCTCGCGCAGCTTCACTGCATCCACGCCCATGGAGCTGGCCACTTCGGCAACTTCCTCATCCGTATGCGGCAGGAATTCATGCAGCGGCGGATCGAGCAGACGGATCGTGACCGGCAGCCCCTTCATGATTTCGAACAGCTCGGCAAAGTCCGAACGCTGCATCGGTAAAAGCTTGGTTAGCGCTGCGCGACGGCCTTCTTCATTGTCGGAGAGGATCATTTCGCGCATCGCAACGATACGGCTTCCCTCGAAGAACATATGCTCGGTGCGGCAAAGGCCAATGCCTTCCGCGCCAAAAGACCGTGCCGTGCGGGCATCGGCAGGGGTTTCCGCATTGGCGCGCACCTTCATGCGGCGTTGGCGGTCGGCCCATTCCATCAATTGGCCGAAGTCACCGGAAAGCTCTGGCTGGAGCATGGCAACGGCGCCTTTCAGCACCTGCCCGCTCGAACCGTCAATGGTGACGACATCGCCCTTCTTGAAGGTCTGTCCGGTAGCCAGCATGGTGCCGTTGCGATAATCAACGCGCAACGATCCAGCACCCGAAACGCAAGGTTTGCCCATGCCGCGCGCCACGACCGCCGCATGGCTGGTCATGCCGCCGCGTGTCGTCAGAATGCCTTCTGCCGCATGCATGCCGTGAATGTCTTCCGGGCTGGTCTCGATACGAACCAGAATGACCTTGCGGCCTTCCGATTTTGCCTGTTCGGCATCTTCCGACGAGAAGACGATTTCACCCGTCGCAGCGCCCGGAGAGGCAGGCAAGCCCTGTCCCACAATCTGACGCTCGGCACGGGGATCGATGGTCGGGTGCAACAGCTGATCCAGCGCTGCCGGATCGATGCGCAGCACGGCCTCTTCTTCGGTGATCAGCTTTTCGCCAGCCATTTCGACCGCCATTTTCAAGGCAGCCTTGGCAGTGCGCTTGCCCGAACGGGTCTGGAGCATCCAGAGCTTGCCGCGCTCGATGGTGAATTCCAGATCCTGCATATCGCGATAATGCTGTTCCAGACGGTCCGCGACTTTCAGGAATTCCGCAAAGGCTTCCGGCATCACCTTTTCAAGCGACGGCTTGTCGGAACCGGCAGCGATACGCGCTTCTTCGGTGATGTTCTGTGGCGTGCGAATGCCCGCCACCACGTCTTCGCCCTGTGCATTGACGAGGAATTCGCCGTAAAGCTTCTTCTCGCCGGTCGACGGGTTGCGGGTAAAGGCGACGCCCGTGGCGGAGGTCTCGCCCATATTGCCAAACACCATGGCCTGCACATTGACCGCCGTGCCCCAGGCCGCCGGAATGCTGTGCAAACGGCGATAGGTGATGGCGCGCGCATTCATCCAGCTGGAGAAAACAGCGCCGATGGCGCCCCAGAGCTGCTCATGCGGGTCCTGCGGGAAAGGCTGGCCCAGCTCTTCCTCGACCTTGGCCTTGTAGAGCGAGATGACGTCTTTCCAGTCTTCAGCCGTCAGGGCCGTGTCGACATCGACAGCGAGATCGGCCTTCTTGTCTTCAAGAATTTCTTCGAAGAAACCATGATCAACGCCCAGCACCACATCGGAATACATCTGGATGAAACGACGGTAGCTGTCATAGGCGAAACGCTCGTCACCGGCTTCCCGGGCGATGGCCTGCACAGTCTCATCATTGAGGCCAAGATTGAGCACCGTATCCATCATGCCGGGCATGGAAGCCCGCGCGCCGGAACGAACCGACACCAGCAACGGCTTATCGGCATCGCCGAAATTGCGGCCAGTCACCTTGGCGATATGGGAAAGCGCTGAACGCACCTGCTCGTCCAGCTCGGACGGATAATTGCGGTCATGGTCGTAATAATAGGTGCAGACCTCGGTGGTAATCGTAAAGCCGGGCGGTACGGGCAGACCAAGGCTGCTCATCTCAGCCAGGTTCGCTCCTTTGCCGCCGAGGAGATTGCGATCACTCGCAGCGCCCTCTGCCTTGCCGTCGCCGAATGTGTACACCCACTTCGCCATTATGGCCTCCCTTTATGCAGGACCGGTTCATAAAAGGCTTGCAACAATTGCAAGTACTCCCAGAACCTGCTTCCGTTGCTTATGCGATCCGCAAGGCTGCTGCCAACCAAAAACGACAAGCCGCGACAATAGAATCGATTAGAGACAGGAATAGCTGCGCAGAGGCCACATAACAGATTGACTCTGCCGGGCAGATACCGCAAAAATAAGAACATATAGAGAACATACTGGAGTTGGACCATGCGTATCACGGGCAAGCTCGACTATCTGGAAATGCCGGCAGGAAACGGATCGCTTGATGCGACCAAGAGTTTCTACGCGCGGGCATTTGGCTGGTCGTTTACGGATTATGGTCCAACCTATTCCGCCTATTCCGAAGGACTGGATGGCGGCTTTGACGCCGACCCGCAAGCGACAGCGAAGCCGCTACCGGTGCTTTACGCGCTCAGGCTGGAAACCGCGCTTCAGGCCGTGACCGAAGCTGGCGGCACGATCGTCAAGCCGATCTTTGCATTTCCGGGCGGACGCCGCTTTCATTTCACCGATCCGGCCGGGAACGAGCTTGCCGTGTGGAGTGACCGGTAAAAGCCCGTTGCGATGGCAGACTGTCGACTGTCAGTGAATATGCTCGGCAGAAGCGCGATCTACGGTTTCCATCTGCAAGGTGGTATGGTCGAGATCATATTTCTCCTGCAAGAGCTGTTCAACCGCGCGGCGCACGGTTTCGCCCTCCGCTCCATCGGCCAGCACAATATGAGCGGTCAGAGATTTCTGATTCTTGGTGAGCGACCAGACGTGAAGGTCGTGGAGGGTCGCCACACCAGGTACAGCCAGCACAGCTTTCCGCAAATCATTGAGGTCGAGCCCCGCGGGGACGCCTTCCAGCAGAATATTGATGCATTCCTTGAGAAGAACCCATGTGCGTGGAAACACCATGAAGCCAATACCGATGGCGATCACTGAATCCACCCATTCCCATCCGGTCAGATAAATGATCGCAGCGCCGACGATCACGCCGACAGAGCCCAGCATATCCGCCCAGACTTCGAGATAGGCGCCCTTGACGTTGAGGCTTTGATCCTTGTGCCCCATTAAGACCCGCATCGATATCAGGTTGATGACCAGACCAATCACGGCAACGACCATCATGCCAGCGGATTGCACATCGGCTGGACTTGAAAGACGCACATAGGCTTCATAGAGGATGTAGAAAGCCACGCCGAGCAGCAGAAGTGCATTCACCGTCGCAGCAAGAATTTCGAACCGCGCGTAACCGTAAGTACGAAGGATATCGGCGGCCCGGCGGCCCAGATAGATGGCGATCAGGGCAAGCAGAAGCGCAAAACTGTCCGTCGCCATATGCATGGCATCAGATAACAGCGCCAGACTGCCGGTAACGAAACTGCCGATAATCTCGACGACCATGAAAAGGCTGGTAAGAGCAAACGCGATCCACAGCCTTGGAAGCGGCGTGTCACTGACATCTCCGTGGTCGTGATCACCGCTCATGCCGGTCCTCCGCACAGATTGTGTTTGTTAGCTCGCCTCGCGCAGGCGTTCCGCCGTTTGCAGATCAACCGAGACAAGCTGGCTGACGCCCTGCTCGCCCATGGTCACGCCGAACAGACGGTTCATGCGCGCCATGGTGATCGGATTGTGCGTGATGACCACGAAACGCGTTTCGGTCGAAGCCGCCATCTCGTCCATCAAGTTGCAATAGCGCTCGACATTGTGGTCGTCGAGCGGCGCGTCCACTTCGTCCAGCACGCAGATCGGGGCCGGATTGGTGAGGAACACTGCAAAGATCAGCGCCATGGCCGTCAGCGCCTGCTCGCCGCCTGACAGCAACGTCATGGTCTGCGGCTTCTTGCCGGGCGGGCGGGCGAGAATTTCAAGCCCGGCTTCCAGCGGATCGTCGCTTTCGATCAGTTGCAGTTCCGCCGTACCGCCACCGAACAGATGCGTGAACAGACGCTGGAACTGCACATTCACCACCTCGAAGGCGGCCAGCAGACGCTCGCGCCCTTCGCGGTTCAGGCTCTGGATCGCCTGACGCAGCTTCTTGATCGCCTCGATAACATCCTCGCGCTCGGACACAATCGCATCGAGACGATCCGAAAGCTCCTGGCTTTCCTCTTCGGCGCGCAGGTTTACCGCGCCAAGCCGCTCGCGCTCGATCTTGAGTCGCTCCAGCTGGCGCTCCAGCTGATCAGGATCGGGAATCGGATCGTCGGCCTTCAGCCCTGTATGGCGGATGGCTTCATGCGGCGCACAATTCAGCGCCTCGACGATGCGGGCTTCCGCATCCTTGCGTCGCTCTTCTGCGGCGGCAAGACGTTCCTCGGCGCGGGCACGCTGTTCGCGGCTCGACGCCAATTGCTGGATGGCGAGCGTTGCAGCCTTGTCGAGTTCGGCCTGAGCGGTTTCAGCGGCAGCCAGAATATCCGCGGCTTCTTTGCGGCGATCATCGGCCAGCGAAAGCTCGTTCAGAAGCGCCCGGCGGCGTGCTTCAATCTCGTCAGGCGCTTCGGCCAGACCTTCCGCCTCGTCCGCTGTTTCGGCGCGGCGGTCGTTCAGCGACGCAATCTGGCGGTCGGCATTTTCCGCACGGGAAATCCAGTTGCGCCGCTCCAGCGCAATCATGTCCAGACGACGCAACCGCGCTTCGGCCTCACGACGCAGCCCTTCATAAGCGGCGCGCGCTTCGGCCAGAGCCGTGCGGTCAGACAGAACTTCGCTTGTCAGCGCCGCAAGACGTTGGGCAATGGCGTCCAGATCCGGCATCTCACCGAGCCGGTCTTCCGCTTCCGCAACACGGATCTGTGCTTCTTCCAGATTCTCTTCCAGCCGCGCCTTGGATTCATCCAAAGCCGAACGGCGGGTTGCAAGCTGCCCTGCCGCACGCTCAGCGACCGCCAGCGCTTCACGCGCCTCGTCCAGCTTGCGCTGATTGGTCCGCCACTGGTCTCGCGCGACACGCTCATGCTCGACAGCTTCGCGCACCGAAGCCTCGGCGCGATGCACGGCCTGTTCGGCCTCCTCGACGCTCTTGCGAGCGGCGACCGATTCCTGCTCCAGCTCGCTCAACCGGTTTTTCTGGGCCAGTCGTTGTGCAGCCGGCGTCGGCGCATCGGCGCTTGCCGTATAGCCATCCCAGCGCCACAGCGCACCAGCCTTGCTTACCAGCCGCTGGCCGGGACGCAAGAGCGACTGCAAACGCTGACCCTCGCTGTCCGACACGACACCAACCTGCGCCAGTCTACGGCGCAGCTGCTGTGGCCCATCGACCAGCCGGTCAAGCGGGGTAGCGCCCTGCGGCAAGGCCGGATCGGCTTCCGGTGCTGGATTGTAGGCCCAGTAGACCGGCGCATGCTCATCACTTGCCGCATCGAGGTCTTCACCAAGCGCTGCACCAAGTGCGACTTCATAGCCCTTTTCGACACGCAGCTCTTCCACCACAGGCGGAAACTGGCCGGTTTCGCCAGCATTGAGGATACGCGCCAGTGTCTGTGCTTCGGTCTCAATGCGGTTCAGTTCGGTGCGTGCTTCGTTCAGTGGCTGACGGCTTGCCGCTTCCACTTCGCGTGCGCCTGCGACCAGCTCTTCTGCCGCAACAACTGCTTCTTCCGCCGCGGCAAGCGCATCCGCACAGGCATCGACCACGATGCGCTTTTCAGCCGGATCGAACAAACCGCCGATCTGCTCCACCACAGATGCAATATCGCGCTCGATATTGTCCATCTGCACGGCAAGCCGGTCGCGCTGACCTTGCGTTTCCTTCAGCGCGCGCTCGATCTGCGCCCGTTCAGCGGTTGCTTCCGCACGCTCGGCCGTGACCCGCGCCAGTGCGCCTTCGCTATCAGTCAGGCGGATTTCCGCGTCCTCGAACAGCGCGCGCAATTCCTCGTCGCGTTCACCCGAAGCTTCGTTGGAAGCGACCAGTTCCTGTTCTTCTTCTTCCAGCTTTGCGAGAATATCGGCGTTCTCGCGCACCATCTGCTCTTCACGAGCAATGTCGGCGGTTAGCTGTTCCAGCCGCTTCATCAGCTCGGCGCGGCGGGCGCGAATGCGTCCGTCCTCTTCGTCAAGCTGGGTGCGGGCAATTGAAAGGCGCTGCAAGGCGGCGGCGGCCTTGGCTTCCGCCTCACGCAATTCCGGCAGCTTATGTGCTCCGACGGCCTGATCGCGGGCTGCATTCATCTGCGCCTGCGCCATATCGCCTACGGTCGCAGTGGAAGCCGACAAGGCGCTTTGCGCCTCGCCTTCCTGAACCTTGGCCTGGCTCCAGCGCAGATGCAGCAAGGCGGCTTCAGCACGGCGGATATCGGCGGAAAGCGCCTTGAAACGATTGGCCTGACGGGCTTGCCGCTTCAGGCTTTCAATCTGGCTGCCCAATTCACCGACCACATCGTCCAGACGGTCGAGATTGCCCTCGGCAGCGCGCAGGCGCAATTCCGCTTCGTGGCGGCGCGTATGCAGGCCGGAAATACCGGCAGCTTCTTCCAGCAAAGCGCGGCGTGCCTGCGGCTTCGCCTGAATAAGCTCGCCAATGCGCCCCTGCCCGACCATGGACGGCGAACGCGCGCCCGTCGACTGATCCGCAAAAAGAAGCTGCACATCCTTGGCACGGGCTTCCTTGCCATTGATGCGATAGACAGAGCCAGCCTCGCGCTCGATACGGCGCGACACCTGCAACTCATCGGCATCATTATAGCTGGCCGGAGCCGTGCGGTCGGAATTATCGAGGAAAAGCGTCACTTCCGCCATGTTGCGCGCCGGGCGCGTGGCGGAACCGGAGAAAATCACATCATCCATGCCGGAAGCGCGCATGTTCTTGTATGAGTTTTCACCCATCACCCAGCGCAGCGCTTCAACGAGATTGGATTTGCCGCAGCCATTTGGCCCGACGACACCAGTCAGCCCGCCCTCGATCACGAACTCCATGGGTTCGACGAAGGACTTGAAACCGACAAGGCGCAGTTTGGAGAAGCGCATCAGCAAGCCCCCCCGATTTTATCGCCCATTCCAGAAACGACAAAAGCGGACGCAGTGATGCGTCCGCTTTTCATCCGGGAAAACGGGTCAGAGAAGCTTGTCGATGATTGCCGACATTTCGTCAACCGAAAGGGCTCCAGCGTATTTTTGTCCGTTGATAAAGAAGGTCGGCGTCGCATTGACCCCGTAATCCTTCGATCCACGCTCCATCGTTGCTCTCACATCATCGAGAACTTGCTGGTTCGTCAAGCAAGCCTTGAAGGACTCCTGTGTAAAACCGGCAAGTTTTGCGATTTGCAGCAGGGCAGCTTCGCCATCTTCAGCGGTTGCCCACTGCTGCTGCTGCTTGAAGAACACATCGACCATCGGGAAATAGCGGTCTTCCGGGGCGCAGCGTGCGAGCATGAAAGCAGCGGTTGCGCGCGGATCGAACGGGAACTCGCGGAAGATGAGCCGCGCCTTGCCGCTATCGATATATTTTTCCTTGATTTTCGGGAAAGTATTGATCGTGAAATCCGCGCAATGCGGGCAGGTCAGCGATGCATATTCGATGATCGTAACCGGTGCATCGGCCTTACCGTAGACCATATCCTTGAGCTTGCCCGGTTCGGCAATCTTGGCCGCATCGACGGTGCCTTCCGGGGCACGGTCCTGCGCCAGAGCGCCGGTTGCAGAAGCTCCTGCAAAAGCCAGTCCGGCAGCAGCCGATCCAGCGAGAGAAATGACGTGTCTGCGATTAAGCACTGCAGGCATACGAATCATCCAGTCCTGTTTCATTCGGTTGTTTCGATATACAATCTAAGGCGGCAGAGAGATAATCGCCAGACCCGCATCGTTCACATGAAAGTCAGCACAGCGCCGACATTGTTTCCATATTCAGAACGACGGACCCAGCCCCCCCATACAACTCGCTGCAAACTGACCAAAGCTTGCATCAAATTTATGGCAGCTTGTATCGCAATTAAGTGTTTTTGCAATTGCAGGATGTTTCTCGCAACGCGCTGAGCTTTAATCACTCTTTTTGCCGGAGGCGCGTTTTTCGGCCAGAATATTCTTGCCAAGCCGTGCAAGGGCGGCCCGCAAGGCGTCATCCTCGATGCCGTCCGTCGCCTTGTCGATCCGCCGTTCTTCCGAAGGGGCCAATGGAGCCAGCCGCTTCACCCGACGCTTGGTCGGCAGCATGGGGGGCTTTTGCTCGATGCGAATGCGCCCGATCGCCGAAAAGCCGAGAAAGCCATTGACCCGGCTGATGATCTCACCCGTCTCGTGCTGAATCTGCAAAGCGGCAAAACCTTCGCAGGCGATGATCAGCGTGGCAGGTTTGAACGGTTCGTCTTCATGCAAGCGACGCGGCCAGAGAATGCGCAAGGGGCGCGACGTTGCGCCGATGGCCGGACCGACAATATCTTCCCAGGATTGCAGCAGCGAGAGATTGATGCCCGCACGTTTCTGGAGCATCGGGTCCATCAGCCCCGATGTCATATCCGCCAGCGGTCTAAATCCGCGTTTTGATTTTGGCTCGCTCATCGCGCTCCATTATAGCCGCGAAACCACTCCACAAACAAAGGAATACCTTCATCGAGCGTGGTCTTGGGGCTGAAACCCAGATCGCGGGCAGCAAGCGTGATATCCGCATAGGTGCGCGGAACGTCTGCGGCAGGCATTGGCTCCAGCTTGCGGATCGCTTCTCTACCCGTCGCCTTCTCGATGGCCGCAATGAAATCATTCAGCATGACGGGGCGGTTGTTACCGAGATTATAAACCGGCGCTGTTTCAGCCGGTTTGTCCAGAATACGCTTCACTGCGCCAACGACGCCGCTGACGATATCTCCCACGAAAGTGAAGTCGCGCTGCATCTCGCCATTATTGAAAACGCGGATGGGCTCGCCTTTCAGAATAGCCGAGGTGAAAAGCCATGGCGCCATATCCGGTCGTCCAAAGGGGCCGTAAACCGTGAAAAAGCGCAGTCCCGTCGAATGCAGTTTGTGCACGTGGCTGTAGGAAAAAGCCAGCAATTCGCCGGAGCGTTTCGTCGCCGCATAGACCGAAACCGGATGATTGACCGGGTCGCTTTCCGAGAAAGGAATTTTCTCGTTGGCGCCATAAACCGACGATGAGCTGGCATAGACCACAGGCGGACGCTTTTCGAGCTTCAGCGCGGTCTCGAAAATATTGACCTGACCCATGACATTGGCCGAAACATAAGCCGCCGGGTTTTCGATGGAATAGCGCACCCCTGCCTGCGCGGCCAGATGCACGATCACATCGGCATCCCTGTCCGCGCCGATTGCAGCTTTGATCGCTTCCGCGTCGGAAATATCGGCTTTCGCAAAACGAAAACCGTCGCGCGCGTGGAGCTTGGCGAGCCGTGTATCCTTCAGCTCGATCTGATAGTAGTCATTGACATTATCGATGCCGACAACCTGCCAGCCCTCATCCAGCAGGCGTTGCGCCGTGTGGTATCCGATGAAACCGGCTGCCCCTGTGACTATCGCTTTCATGCAATCGACTTCTTTCCGAATATGCACGTTTCAAGACCGGCACGCCGTGCGGCCATGACGCGACGGGACGCGGCTGCATTCAACGCCGCAAGGAAGAACATGGTCGACGAAATCGTGACCTCATGCAGCAACGGATTGTGCAACATGCCATAGCTGCCGCTGATCACGGCGAAATAGATCAAAGCCCTGCGCATCGCCCAACTATCAGCCGTGCGCCACAAATAGATGAAAATGGACAGGAATGCGCCGGCCATGAAGATCAGCCCAACAATGCCGTCATTCAGCAATTCGTCGAGAACCGTATTGTGGACATGGCGGAACCCGGCCAGCATAGGAGCCTGTTCGCCTGCCTCGGCCCGCACGTCATTCATTTTCGAATAGGAGCCGACACCCGCAAGCGGATGCTGCGCGATGATTTTGCTCGCGCTCTTCCAAAGCACCTCGCGGATATCGGCGGAAATCTTGTCTTCCCACTGCTTGCTATCACCGGTGTCGTAATATTCGATCATACCCGAAAAGCGCTTCGAGATGACATCCCCGACCGGTCCGACAACAATCAGCGCTGCCAAAGCGACAGCAAGTGCAGCGTAAACGCTTCCCTGCTGACGGATACTGAAACGCTTCAGGAAGAAAATAATCTCAACCGCCGCAAAAAACGGCAAAACCACAATGACCGCCCGGGTTTCGGAGGTCAGAACCGCCGCCAGACCCAGCACGAGCCAATGCGGCCCGTTGGGTAAATAGCGCGACGCCTTGCGCAAAGGTATCGCAGCCGAGATGGCCGAAACGCCGACCACAAAGGCGAAAACTGCCTGATTGCCACCAATGCCGACACGTCCGCCAGCGGTCACAGCGAGGTACAATGCGGTAATGGTGGCGATAATGACACCAACGCGTGCGCCAAGCACATAGGCGCGCAGCGGATCGCGGATCAAAGCCATGCCGGAACCAGCAAATGCGAAAACGGTGATCAGCAGCGTATAACCGATCTGGCGATTGTTGTTGAAAGGTTCGCCGCGAAACAGGATCAGCCCAAGCGACCAGGCCGCATAGAGCAGAATGAAAATATAGAACTTCTTGCAATGCAGCCGGGCAACCGCATGGCGACCACAAGCCATGTAAATGCCGATGCAGGAAAATACGAATAAAATCAGAGGGCCGAGTCCGACCCGAATTGGCATCGTCGCCGAGGCCACGCCAAGGACCCAGGGGTCAACCTTGCGGCGAAATAAAAAGGACTTCTTGAAATAGCTCAATCGACCGCCTCTTTGAGATTCCTCTTCGCAAGTGCATAAACGATTCGCCTGATATAATCGGCAGTCCTGAAAAAAAGCGTAGTTAGCCTTTTGTATGGCGGCAATCGTTTTTTAGCGTAGGCTGACCGTCCCTGTGCGATTGTCGAGACCATGCCCGGGGCCAGGTTCACCACTGGCTTATCCGTTGTGAATATTTCATAATTTCCCGACCACCCACGCTCGAGCGCGACGTCGAATGGAAGCTGCATCAGCCGTATCGTCGCCAGCAGTTTCGCAGCCCCTTCCCGTGTCACGAGATAAGCGGCAGCACTTCCAAGCGGACCGTGCAGGCAACGCCCGATTGCAAACGCATCATCGACCTGACGGAAAGACCGAAATGCCGCCGTGCGATGGTTGACCAGCTTGATCACATCCCAACCGCTGATTTTCGTAGCCTTTTCAATGAACGGCTGGAAAGCAGGCGTGAACACAACATCGTCCTCGACCAAGACGGCGAAGGGTTCCGGCCCTGCGGCAATCATTTCGAGCCCGCGAATATGACTGAAATAACAGCCAATTTCAGCGGGCAAAGCTATTTTGCCGTGATAACGGCGGAAACCGGCATCATCGAAATTGCCCAGCTCGTCTGGCTGCAAAAGCTTGCCTTCCACAGCCTCGACGCGCCGCAAATCGAGAGAAAACGCGTCGGCGCTTTTCTGCAGGCGCTCCCATCGGTCTCGCGAACGCGCGAGATTGATGACATAAACCGGTACGGAATTAATCACTGATTCTCTTTCCACGGCAAAAGCGCGATGGGAGGATTTGTAACCTGCCAGACCCATTTGCCAAGTGCTGACCATGTTTGGCTTTACACTATCGATGTTTTTCCTATCAACTACAGAAAACAGACCTTGCCGGGAAAGCTGCCTTGCCGTTGAACAATACCGCCCGCCCGATCACTGCTTCGCATAAGCCAAACAGCGGTCCGAAACGCAGCAACCAGCTTCTGGCCTGGTATGACCGGCATCATCGTGTTCTGCCATGGCGCGTGACGCCGTCCGAACAGGCGCGCGGCATACGTCCTGATCCCTATCGGGTCTGGCTGTCGGAGATCATGCTTCAGCAGACGACCGTCGAGGCCGTGAAATCCTATTTCACGGCTTTTGTCGAACGCTGGCCGAGCGTGCGCGCAATGGCAAGCGCCACCGAAGACGACATTTTGCGAGCCTGGGCGGGGCTTGGCTATTATTCGCGCGCCCGCAATCTCAAGAAATGCGCCGATCTCGTCGCCACACAATATGGCGGGAAATTTCCAGACAATGCGGCAGCATTGAAAGAGCTGCCCGGCATCGGCGATTACACATCAGCGGCCATCGCTGCGATTGCCTTTGGCGAAAATGCCGCCGTGGTGGACGGCAATGTCGAGCGCGTCATTTCGCGGCTCTATGCCATCGACACGCCCTTGCCTGCCGCCAAGCCGCAGATCCGTGCCCTGATGGCCGAAATGACGCCGTCAGACCGCCCCGGCGACTTTGCACAGGCCGTGATGGATCTCGGCGCAACAATATGCACACCGCGCCGACCAGCCTGCGCGATCTGCCCGGTCAATGATAATTGCGTTGCACTCGCCACCCGCGACCCGGAAGAATTTCCGGTCAAGGCGCCAAAGGCGGAAAAGCCGATCCGCATCGGTGCCGCCTTCGTCGCGATTACCGGAGATGGAGCGATTTTCCTGCAAAAACGAAAAGGCGAAGGCCTGCTTGCAGGCATGACGGAAGTGCCGGGCAGCCCGTGGACTGCGCGTATCGACGGCGATGCGACAGTCAAAGCAGCCCCCTTTCCGGCGTCATGGACCCCGTCCGGCAACATTACCCATGTCTTCACCCATTTCGAATTGCGCCTGTCGGTCTATCGTGCCGACAATGTAAGCGCAGGTGTCAGTCAGTCTATGTCCGGCAATGGCTGGTGGTCGGCCCCGGACGAACTGGCAGGAGAGGCCCTACCCACCGTAATGAAGAAAGCCATCGCAGCGGCGGTACCGGAAGCATTCAAACAGACTGGCAAACCCAAAAGGAAGAAGCTGTGACCACTCCAATCAAACATGTGGTTTTCGATATCGGTAAGGTTCTCATCCATTACGATCCCGAACTTGCCTATCTCGACATCATTCCCGAAGCCGAGCGGCGGCAATGGTTTCTGGAAACCGTCTGCACAGGGGCGTGGAATGTGGAGCAGGATCGCGGACGCAGCTGGCAAGATGCCGAAGCGCTGTTGATCGGCACTCACCCGGAATGGCGCGACCAGATTCTCGCTTTCAGGCAGAACTGGTCCCGCATGGTGCCACATGCTTATGATGAAAGCGTCGCCATTCTGCGCGGGCTGATCGCATCGGGGAACGATGTCACCATGCTCACCAATTTCGCCTCCGACACATTCCGCGAAGCGCAGGTGCGGTTTCCATTCCTGACGGAAAGCCGTGGTGTCACTGTTTCAGGCGACGTCAAGATGCTGAAACCCGACCGTGAAATCTACGAGACGCATGTCGCGACATTCGGCCTCGACCCCGCCTCGACGCTTTTCATCGATGACTCCCTGCACAATGTCGATGGCGCGAAAGACGCGGGCTGGCAGGCGGTGCATTTTACCGGCGCGCCGAAACTTGCTGCCGATCTGAAATCTCTGGGCCTCAGCTTTTAAAAAACGAAAGCGCCCGGAGCTTTCGCTCCGAGCGCCCCATGATCAGACTTTGCTGGAGGCCGTCCGATAGAGCATCTTGCTACCAAATTGAAACATTTGGAATCGCAAGAATGCGGTAGAATAAAAGGTGCTGGTTATGCGCCAGCGACTGCCATTTCATCGCGGATAACCTGGCGCAGATCGTCGATAGGCTTCAGAACGCCGTCCACTTCATAGTGCCAGAATGTCCAGCCATTGCAGGCATCGAACCCTTGCACCTTGGCGCCGATGCGATGGATCGAACCAGCGTCGCCATTGGCGGCCAGCGTGCCATCGGCACGAATGATCGCGGCAAAGCGACGGCGCGCATCGCAAAGAACCGTACCCGGGCGCAGAAGGCCTGCTTCCAATACGCTGGTGAAAGCGACGCGCGGTTCAGCGCGCTTGCCAGTCATGACCGTCAATTCAGCCTTGCCGAGCGGCTCCACCGCATCGATACGGACGGTTGCAGCGTCGATATATGCCTGTTCGCGTTCGATGCCGACAAAATGGCGTCCGAGGCGCTTGGCCACAGCACCAGTGGTGCCGGAGCCGAAGAACGGGTCAAGAATGACGTCACCGGGCTTGCTGGAAGCCATCATGATGCGTGCCAGAAGCGCTTCCGGCTTTTGCGTCGGATGAACCTTGTCACCGTTCTCGTCTTTCAGGCGTTCAGAACCCGTGCAGATCGGGAACAGCCAGTCCGAGCGCATCTGCACATCGTCATTGGCGGCCTTCATGGCTTCATAATTGAAGGTGTAGCCCTTGCCCTTCTGGTCGCGTGATGCCCAGATCAGCGTCTCATGCGCGTTCTGGAAACGACGGCCACGGAAATTCGGCATCGGATTGGTCTTGCGCCAGATGACGTCATTGAGGAGCCAGAAGCCCAGATCCTGCAACTGCGTGCCGACGCGGAAAATATTGTGATAGGAGCCGATGACCCAGATCGTGCCATTCGGCTTCAAAACGCGGCGGCAGGCCAACAGCCAGGCGCGGGTAAACGCGTCATAGGCCTGAAAACTCTCGAACTGATCCCAATGATCGTCAACAGCGCTGACCATCGATTGGTCCGGGCGATGCAGATCGCCGCCGAGCTGGAGATTATAGGGCGGATCGGCAAAGATGACATCGACCGAATTATCCGGCAGGCGCTCCAGAGCGGAAACGCAATCACCCTTGATGATGGAGTCGAGCCAGGCGGTACGCGGGGCCTCGATGGGCAACTCATGGGCAAGACGTACTAGGGACATGGGATACTCGATTACCTGTGGACGCGAAAACTTGTCCTTATGGTTACCGGGTAGGGTAAATATGGCGTTAACGCCAAGTGATTGAAATCGTAAACCTTTTCTTAAAAAGGCGGCAAAGTCCCGGCTTTCCGGGCTTTTTCGTTTCAAACAATCAGCAACATTTTCGCGGCTGCCATCTTAACGCCGTCATCGAAATGCAAAGGCCGACCGGTAATGCGTCGTGTCCAATAAGGCTCGGTTATTCATTTGCGTATATGATTTGCGAACAATCCAGCCTTCGGAGAAACTAAGCCGACCGAACCGGTGCCTGTCAGGTCTTTGCATATGAATTTCGCAGAACTGCGCCACAATCGTTATCTGAGAGTCTTTTTCGTTCCCTTCCGCATGCGTGCCGTTGTGCGCGGCAGCGAAATCGGCCTCGTCATTGCCGGTGTCGTGATCGGCATCATTTCCGGTTTGGCCGTTGCCGCCATTGGTGGCATATCGCAGTGGATGCATCAGGCGCTTTTCGCGCTCGAACCCGGCGAAAAGCTCAGTTCTGCGGCGCAGCTTTATCCAAGCGCCTTTATCGCCCCACTGGCTGGCGGCATTCTCATGGGGGTCGTCATCTGGGTTCTGGCGCGATGGCGCAAGCGTCCCATCGTCGATCCCATCGAAGCCAATGCGTTGCACGGCGGGCGCCTGTCGTTGACCGACAGTTTTATCCTCGTCGGGCAGAACCTGATTTCCAACGGCTTTGGCGCTTCGGTCGGGCTGGAAGCCGCCTATACACAGCTGGCAAGCGGCTTCGCCTCACGCATCGGGCGCGCGCTCAAGCTGCGCCGGGCTGATTTGCGCACGCTGGTCGGTTGCGGTGCTGCGGCGGCCATTGCCAGCGCGTTCAACGCCCCCCTCACCGGCGCGTTTTATGCATTTGAGCTGATCATCGGCGTTTACTCCATCGCCACACTGGCCCCGGTCGTCGTCGCGGCGATTGTCGGCACATTGGTGACGCAAGCCATTAGCGGCGCGCCTTTCCTGATCGATATCGGCCATATCGACGCCATCACCCCGCGCGATTATGTGCCCGCTTTGCTGCTCGGCTTCGTCTCGGCAGGCATTGCCATTCTGATCATGCGCGGTGTGACCTTCGTCGAAACAATCACCCGACGCAGCTTTCTGCCCAATGTTCTCACCCCCGCCATCGGCGGTGCGATTGTCGGGCTGATCGCCTTCTTCTCGCCGCAGGTTCTGGCCTCCGGCCACGGCGCGCTGCATCTCGATCTCAATGCGAATATCACCATCTCGGCGCTGTTGCTGCTGATCCTGACAAAGTCGCTGGCGTCCGCAATCTCCATCGGCTCCGGCTTTCGCGGCGGCCTGTTCTTTGCATCGCTGTTTCTGGGCGCTTTGACCGGCAAGCTTTTCGCAGCCGTGGCAGGCGTGGTGCTACCGACCAGCCTGACGCTTGCGCCGGAAGTCTATGCCGTGATCGGCATGTCCTCGCTTGCCGTCGCGATTGTCGGCGGCCCTATGACGATGACCTTTCTGGCGCTGGAACTGACCGGCGACTTTCCGATCTCCATGCTGGTGCTCGGAGCCGTCGTGTCTTCCTCTCTGATGGTCCGCAAGACCTTCGGCTACTCCTTCGCCACCTGGCGCTTCCATCTGCGCGGCGAAGCCATCCGCTCGGCACATGATATCGGCTGGATACGCAATCTGACCGTCAGCCGCATGATGCGTCACGATGTGCGCACCGTGCTGATCGACACGGATATTGAAACCTTCCGCCACGATTTCCCGCTGGGCTCCACCCAGCGCGTCATCGCGGTGGATGCGCAGGGGCGCTATGTCGGCATGATCCCGGTACCGGAAGTCTATGCAGACAGTTTTGACAGTTCGGAAAACCACAGCATCAGCGAGCTTTTGAAGTATCAGGATGAATTCCTGTTGCCACAGATGAACGCCAAGGAAGCTGTCGTGCGGTTTGACCGTTCCGAAAGCGAAGCGCTCGCCGTGGTCAACAATGCGCAGGAACGCAAAGTCATGGGCCTGTTGAGTGAAGCCCATACGCTGCGCCGCTATAGCGAAGAGCTGGACCGCAGACGACGCGAAGTCTCCGGCGAGGTTTGACGCTGGGGCGATAAAGTTGTAGCTGAATTCCCGATGCGTTCCTGCGAGTGTGAATGCGTCCCCCTCCCAAGAAGAAGGCTACCCACATGGCGGCTCCGTCCCTCATCATTTTCGATTGCGATGGCGTTTTGGTGGATTCCGAAATCATCGCTGCGGAAGTTGAATCCGTGCTTCTGACCGAAGCCGGTTTTCCGATTTCCGCCGACGAACTGGCCGAACGTTTCGCCGGTCTCACCTGGCAGGATATTCTGCTCACGGTCGAGCGCGAGGCAGGCATAGCGCTTTCCGCATCGCTGATCGACAAATCGGAAAGCATTCTCGACGAGCGCCTCAAAAATGAGGTGCAGGCTGTCGACGATATCGTGGAAGTGGTTTCAGCGCTGAAGCTACCAAAGTGCATCTGCTCCAACTCGACCAGCGCAAGGCTGGAAATGATGCTGAAGCGCGTCGAGCTTTATGACCTCTTTGCGCCGAATGTTTTTTCGGCCAAGGAAGTCGGCACCAAGAAGACCAAGCCTGCCCCGGATGTGTTCCTCTATGCCGCCAAGCATTTCGGCGTCGATCCAGGCAATGTGATCGTGATTGAGGATTCCGTGCACGGCATTCAGGGCGCGCGAGCCGCCGGTATGCGCGTCATCGGCTTTACGGGCGGAGCACATACCTATCCCGGCCATGCCGACCGGCTGACCGACGCAGGCGCCGAGACGGTGATTCACCGCCACAAGGACTTGCCCAGCGTGATCGAAGCCCTTTCGATCTGGACCGACGCCTGACGCACAGGCGCCGACAAGACCGCCCGGTCTGATCTGATTATCGCGATAGCCCGAGCATCCGGGCTATCGACCCCACTGCCTCAGGCGGCAGAGCGCTTGTTGCGCCCCTTCGGCGGCGCGTTGAGGATGGCGAGCAGCTCTTCGGCTTCCTGCTCGTCAAGACCGATCAGCAGCCGGGTCCCCATCATGACGGGTTCACCCGTGGACGTATCGAAGATCGCCCAGGTGTCCGTCGGCTCGAGAATACGTTCAAATTTCTGTTTCATGGGTGCAGACTAGCGCAGACTCGTTGCTTTTCGTTTGAACTTCACTGCTAAATTTAATTCGAATTTTAGCTAAAGCGTGCTGCACTTTTAGGATATGCACAGAATGCGTTTAAGTCCTTGACCGCACGCATGTCTTATTTCATCCAAAACGGACCAATAATCCGTTCAAATTATTGATTTTACATCGAAATCTGCCTCTACGCTCTAGACCGGCGGCTCACTGCCGATGCCGAGGAATGATCCCTTGCGGGTCGTCTTCCGGCGCTTTGCCGGTTTGGCGATCACCAGCGTACGCGCTATTATTGCGGAAACGGGTTTGCCGAAATGCCAGCCCTGCGCTTTGATCGGCACAGCGTCGCCTGCACTTTCCTCGGCAAAATAGGCTGCCTGCGCCTCGGTTTCCACACCTTCCACAACCACGTCCAGACAATGCTGCTGCGCCATGGCCAGAATTTGCGGGACAATCGAAACCGTACTGCCATTATCGACCGTGCGGGTGAATGTCTTGTCGATCTTGATCGCATCCACATTCAACGTGCCCAGATAAGCAAGGCTGGAATAGCCCGTGCCGAAGTCGTCGATATAAATCCGGTGCCCCTTCTCACGCAGAAGCTGGATAGCGGCGGAAGCCTTTACGAAATCGACCGCCGTGCGCTCGGTTAGCTCCAGGCCGATCTGCTGCGGATCAATTGCGGCTTTCACCAGACGCTTTTCCAACTGGCTCGCGAAGTCCGCATCATGCAGGTCGCGCGCGCTTATATTAATGTTGATGCGCAGACCGGGCTTGCCGCGCAACAGATCGCCCATTTCACTGATCACAGCATCAAGTACATAGAGCGTTATCCGGTGGATGAGGCCACTCTTTTCCGCCCGTGTGATGAAGACATCCGGCGGAACGAAGTCCCCCTTGTGAATCTCCCAGCGTATCAAAGCCTCAAAGCCGACGATCTCGCCACTGACAACATTGACAACCGGCTGATAAACAACGTCCAGTTCCTTCCTTGTCAGAGCTTTGGACAGAAGCGTCATCAGCGACCGGTCGCGATTATGATAGGCCCTCCAGCCAAGGCCCAGACAGCCCGCAACCAACATGCCGAGCACGATCGAGAGAAATGATCGCAATCGCGCGTGCAGGCTGGTGCGGTCGATTTGCGTTTTCAGCGCAATACAGATGAACTTGTTCGGCTCGCAGACATAGGCCCGGAGCTGGTCGTGATCTTCGACAAGCTCCGTCATTCCCCCGTCCGTAAGCGGCTCCAGATCGGCCTTGGCCGGATATTCGTAGAAGCGCGCGAAGTTTTCTCGCGTCGGGTCGCTCATGAACATCGCGAAAGAGTAGCCCGGCGTATGCATGAAGTCGAAGGCCGAGGGGCTCAGCACAACATTGGAATTGCCCTTGCCCATGACTGGACCGGAGGTTCCCGGCGTGAAGAGTGGGCGTTCGCCATAGATGTAAGTTCCGTCTGGCAGCAGCAAATCCGCCGTCGAACGGGGCTCTTGCCGCCCAAGATCGGGCAGCAGCGTGGAACAATTCAACCGGCCATCGACCAGCCGGCCAATATCCTTGATCTGATAGGCCGTAAACAGGAGCCGACGCAGATAGATGCGCTCTTCCGCCGAGCAAATTAGGTAGGGAGATTGTTCTGCCTGATCAAGCGTGCTGTGCGCCGAGTCGATCAGCCGACCCGCATAGGACAGCAACGCCTCCATATAGGCGTCCACTTGTCGCTCGTCGCCCATCCTTCGCAGCTTCTCGCCAACCCAATGCCCTGCCACAGCGCCGCATAAGAGCAGCAACAGAAGGATAAGCGGAACTGGATTGAAAAGACCGCTGCCATTGTTCCGTCTGCGCACCATCCGCCCTTGAACCCTCGCAAACGATCTGTGGCAGAAAACCATACTGCTTATCCCGCATAAGCAGAGGCATCAAATATAAGCACCGACCTACAGCATCAATTATAAACATATAAAAACAATGCGAGTATTGCACGAAGAACGTCTTTTGGAAACGATATTAATTAAGGGGCATTTTTTTATTTTTCTATTAGGATGTTAAAATATAGCGCGCCGGCAGTTTGGTTATTTATCAAATGCTAAAACAAAAAATGCGCGAGATTTCTCCCGCGCATTCCAGCTTTCATTCGTGCGTCGCCCTGTCAGGCGCTGCGAAAATCACTTGGCATTCGGGCCTTCATCAAAGCCGACGAAAATCTGGATATTCTGCCTGTCCGGCATCGGCAGCGAAATTCCCTTGTCGTTGAAGACAAACTGGGTTGCGGTATCGCTGTTGGTGATCGTGACAGTCTGCTTGTGCAGCTTGGAATACACCACCTGATCGCCCTGGCGCACGGCCACGCGGACCGGCATGGTGATGGTGCCGCTCTTATATTGCGGGCCCGGCACAACCTTGCCTGCGGCAGCCACATCGATGGTGATCGTGCCATCGCCATACTGGCATGCACGCGTCACATCGGTCAGCGAAGCCTGATAGATGACCTGCGCCGGATCCTTGTCGCCGCCCTTGGCATAGGTGCTGAAGAAGGCAGTCCCGTCACGCAGCGTCACCGTCGGGCAATAAGCGCGAAGTTCGGATGCCTTGACCCGCGGCTGATCCGCAGAGGCTGTTGCCCCCGGCTTGTCGCCGCCGCTGGTCGTGCAGCCAGCGAGTGCCGTGAGCAAAACCGTTGCAAAGACTGGAAACAACGATGAACGATTCTGTGATGCTTTCTGCATAGACCGGGCTTCCCTGCACTAATCTGTTTGTTTGAGAGCGCCGCAATTTCATTGAAATCGCCAGACCACCCCAATTTGTTCCGCCGCCACATTTTCCCACCAGCAAAGCCGCTGCGCGCTTTTGCTGGAAATGCAAACTCTTCCTCTGCCGCATTATCCAACGCAAAACCGCTTCGCACTTTTGCTGGAAATACAAACTTCATCCTCTGCCGCATTATCCAACGCAAAACCGCTTCGCACTTTTGCTGGAAATGCTCTATACCACTGCGCACAAAACAGTGCGCGATGACGTTTTCCCGTTTTTTGCCGCGAAGAGCAACCCCATCCCCTCCGGGATGTTTTAATTTCTTGCGGCTTTTTTATGGACGCCCTATTGCATTTGCACAGCTTTGAAACGCATCCCAATAAGATGCGCGTCGAATGAGACTTGCGCAGCCGATCTGAAATGAAGGCCTGACGAAATGAAATATGTAAGCACCCGCGGCGAAGCCCCGGTCCTGGGTTTCAGCGATGCATTGCTCGCCGGACTAGCTCGCGATGGCGGCCTCTATCTGCCACAGGAATATCCGCAATTTTCTCCGGAACAAATCCGCAGCCTGCGCGGAAAATCCTATGTCGATATCGCGCTTGCCGTGCTGACGCCTTTCACCGGCGGCGAAATTCCGCAAGCTGATTTCGAGCGCATGGTGCGCGAGGCCTATGGCAGCTTCCGGCATGACGCCGTCTGCCCGCTGGTCCAGACCGGCGCAAATGAATTCGTTCTCGAACTCTTCCACGGCCCGACGCTCGCCTTCAAGGACGTCGCCATGCAGCTTTTGGCGCGCATGATGGATTACGTTCTGGCAAGCCGTGGCGAACGCGCGACCATTGTCGGCGCGACGTCCGGCGATACCGGCGGCGCGGCAATTGAAGCCTTTGGCGGTCGCGACAACACCGATATCTTCATCCTGTTCCCGAATGGCCGCGTGTCGCCGGTGCAGCAGCGCCAGATGACGTCGTCGGGCTTTGCCAATGTTCATGCACTGTCCATCGAAGGTAATTTCGATGACTGCCAGAACCTTGTGAAAGGCATGTTCAACGACCTCGCCTTCCGCGACGCGCTGTCGCTTTCGGGCGTCAATTCGATCAACTGGGCGCGGATCATGCCGCAGGTGGTCTATTACTTTACTGCCGCCTTGAGCCTCGGCGCTCCCGATCGCGCGGTTTCCTTCACCGTTCCGACCGGCAATTTCGGTGATATTTTCGCGGGCTATGTGGCCAAGCGCATGGGTCTGCCCATCGAGCGCCTGATCGTCGCCACCAACGACAATGATATTCTTTCGCGCACGCTCGACACCGGCGCGTATGAAATGCGCGGTGTGGCCCAGACCACCTCGCCGTCAATGGATATCCAGATTTCATCCAACTTCGAACGTCTGCTGTTCGAAACCCATGGCCGCGATGCTGCCACAGTGCGCGGCCTCATGCAGAGCCTGAAGCAGTCCGGCGGCTTCACCATTTCCGAAAAGCCGCTTTCGGCCATCCGGGCCGAATTCTCGGCAGGACGCTCGACGGTTGCGGAAACGGCGGAGACCATCAAGTCGGTTCTGGCCGATGACGGCTATCTTCTCGATCCGCATTCCGCCATCGGCGTGAAAGTGGCTCGCGAAAATGTGTCCGGCGCTGTTCCGATGGTGGCGCTCGCCACCGCGCATCCGGCCAAATTCCCCGACGCCGTAAAGGCTGCATGCGGTGTCGAACCGCAGCTTCCCGCATGGTTGTCGGATTTGATGCAACGAAAAGAAAGCTTCACAGTTCTTCACAACGACCTGAAAATCGTAGAAGAATACGTGAGCCGCCATTCCAGAGCTCACGCCTGAGGCTCTGGAAAGGAAATTTAAGCCCGGCCCCGAACGGAGATACCTGTTTCGGGATCGGGTGAAAAAAAGTCAGAGCGAGGAATGCAGGGAGCAGTTCGCTTATGAGTGTTGAAGTAACACGTCTTCCCAACGGGTTGACGATAGCCACCGATACCATGCCACATGTGGAAAGCGTAGCGCTGGGAATCTGGGTTAAAGCTGGCGCGAGAAACGAAGCCGCCGACCGGCACGGTATAGCTCACTTACTTGAACATATGGCCTTCAAGGGCACGGAAAACCGCTCCGCCTGGCAGATTGCATCGGATATCGAAGACGTCGGCGGCGAGATCAACGCCGCCACCAGCGTCGAGACCACTTCCTATTATGCCCGCGTGATGCGCAATGACATGCCGCTCGCCATCGATATTCTCTCCGATATCCTGACCGCATCAAAGTTCGACGAAGACGAACTTGAGCGCGAGAAGCAGGTGATCATGCAGGAGATCGGCGCGGCGCACGACACGCCGGACGATATCGTCTTCGACCGTTTCACCGAAACCGCCTATCGTCACCAGCCTATCGGCCGCGCCATTCTCGGCGAGCCGGATACGGTGATGTCCTTTTCCTCTGCCGACCTTCGCCAATATATGGACGAGCAGTACAGCGCCGATCGCATGGTCGTGACGGCGGCCGGCGGCGTGGACCACGATGCTTTCGTCAAGGAAGTTGAAAAGCGCCTCGGCGGCTTCCGCGCCCATAACACGGCGCCGACCCTCGACCTTGCGACCTATGTCGGCGGCGACTTCCGCGAAAACCGCGAATTGATGGATGCGCAGGTGCTGATCGGCTTTGAAGGCCGTGCTTACCACGTGCGCGACTTCTATGCCTCACAGCTCCTGTCCATGGTACTGGGCGGCGGCATGTCCTCGCGTCTGTTCCAGGAAGTGCGCGAAAAGCGCGGCCTGTGTTACTCGGTCTATGCGTTCCACTGGGGCTTTTCGGATACGGGCCTGTTCGGCATCCATGCCGCCACGGGTCGCGACGAACTGGTCGAGCTGGTTCCGGTCATCATTGACGAACTGCACAAGGCAGCGGACTCGATCAGCATCGAGGAAGTCAACCGTGCCCGCGCGCAATATCGCGCCAGCCTTCTCATGTCGCAGGAAAGCGCGGCCAGCCGCGCAGGTCAACTCGCCCGCCAGTTCCTGCTCTATGGCCGCCCGGTCGACAACAACGAGCTGATGGAACGTCTTTCCCTGATCACGCCAGAACGCCTGACGGATCTCGCAGGTCGCCTGTTCCTCGACAACAAGCCGACCATCGCAGGCGTCGGTCCGGTTGGCCGCCTGATGAGCTTTGACGATCTGTCCGATGCGCTTTCGACCAATGCGCATAAGAGGAAGATAGCTGTTTAAGGCAGTAGGGGAATAAGGGAATAGGGGAGTATGTGGCCGTGAAGATTTCGTTTTTCCTATTCCCCTACTCACCTATTCCCCTACTCCCCTAACTCCAATGATCGGCCTGTCGTTCCGGCGCAATAATCCGACTATTCTGCGTGGACCGCGCATTTATCTGCGCGAGCCTATGATGGGTGATTTTGCGGGCTGGTCCAATTTGCGTGAGCAAAGCCGGGCCTTTCTGTCTCCATGGGAGCCGACCTGGCCCGACGACGATCTGACGAAAAGTGCCTTCCGCTACCGGATGCGGCGTTTTCAGGAAGAAATTTCTGCCGGAACCGGCTATCCTTTCTTCATTTTCCGCAACAGCGATAACCGCATTCTCGGCGGTATCACGCTCGGCAATATCCGCCGCGGAGTAGGACAGAACGGCATGATCGGCTATTGGAGCGGCGCTCCTTTCGCGGGCAAAGGCTATATGACCGAGGCACTGTCTCTGGTTATCCCCTTTGCATTCGACCAACTGCGGTTGCACCGGGTTGAAGCTGCCTGTATTCCCCATAATGTACGTTCGGTTCGGCTTCTCGAAAAAGCCGGATTTCAGAGAGAAGGACTGTTGCGCTCCTATCTCAAGATAAATGGCTTCTGGCAGGACCACCTGCTGTTTGCCCTCATAGAAAGCGACAAACGTATGTTGGATAGCCGCATGATCAATGGCAAGGTTGAACGCTCGTGAGGGGTCTTTCTGAAAAGCTTTTCCAGAACGCCGCGTGTTTTCTCGCGCTGATCGTCCTTCTGGCCTTTTCGACCGTCCATGCGTCTGCCGTCGAACCGATCAAGATTTCCAAGGACGACACCGCCCTTGATCTGTCGCGCGCCGTTGAACTGTTGCGCAACAAAGGTGAAAGCGTTCAGGTTTCCACTGCGCCCGGCCCCGATGGCATCGTGCGCCGCATCGAAGTGCAGGCCGACCAGAACAGCAATGCATCCGGCGACTGGGCCGCTTTCTCCATCGCCAATCCAACCGACCAGCAGATCGACCGCCTGATCGTCGCGCCGCATTTCCGTCTCGTCGGATCCGGCATCATCTGGCCGGATCTCGGCTCGCCGCGTATTGCGTCGATCACCCCCAGCGAAGGCTTTGCGCTCGACCGCCAGCCAAGCGCCGACGCGGATGTGTTCCGCATCACGATCAATCCGGGCAGCGTCGTCACCTTCGTCGCCGAGCTTTCCTCGCATAATCTGCCGCAGCTCTATCTGTGGGAACCGGAAGCCTACAAGGACACCGTCAATTCCTACACGCTCTATCGCGGCATCCTGCTTGGCATTTCGGGCCTGCTGGCGCTGTTTCTGACCATTCTTTTCGTCGTCAAGGGCACCTCGTTGTTCCCCGCCACGGCGGCGCTGGCATGGGCGGTTCTCGCCTATATCTGTGTCGATTTCGGCTTCTGGAACAAGCTGATGGAAATCACGCCCGGAAACGAACAGATATGGCGCGCAGGCACAGAAGTGGCGCTTGCGGCCTCGCTGGTGATTTTCCTCTTCGCCTATCTCAACCTCAACCGCTGGCACGACCATTTCAGCTATGGCGCGGTGACATGGGTTCTGGGCCTGCTGGCGCTTGCTGGCGTTGCGGTTTTTGATCCGCCCATCGCTTCGGGCATTGCCCGCATCTCGCTCGCACTCACCGTCGTTTCCGGTGTCGCAATCATCGGCTATCTCGCGGTGAAGGGATATGACCGGGCGGTCATGCTGATACCCGCCTGGCTTCTCACATTGATATGGCTGCTCGGCGCATGGATGGCCGTCACCGGCCGCCTCGATAACGACATTGTCCAACCGGCACTTGGCGGCGGCCTTGTCCTCATCGTGCTTCTGATCGGCTTTACCGTGATGCAGCACGCCTTTGCAGGCGGCGCGCTTCAGCAGGGATTGCTGTCCGACATGGAGCGGCAGGCGCTCGCCGTCATCGGCGCTGGCGACATCGTCTGGGACTGGGATGTGCCGCGCGACCGCGTGGTCACCACGCCGGACATCGCCAACCAGCTCGGCAATACGGCAAGCAGTTTGCAGGGTCCAGTGCGCAACTGGCTGCCAGTCATGCATTCCGACGACCGTGACCGTTTCCGCTCGACACTCGACGCCATTCTGGAAAACCGTCGTGGACGCATCGGCCAGATCTTCCGCCTGCGCGCCAATGACGGCCATTACCACTGGTACGCGCTGCGTGCCCGTCCGGTGATCGGTTCGGATGGCGAAGTCGTGCGTTGCGTCGGCACGTTGGTCAACGTTACCGAACAGAAGAAAGCCGAAGAGCGTTTGCTGCACGATGCCGTGCACGACAATCTCACTGGCCTGCCCAATCGCGAGCTTTTCCTCGACCGCCTAAGCAATGTGATGAACATGGCGCGCGGCGAGAGCAATCTGCATCCGACCGTGTTCATGATCGATATCGACCGCTTCAAGCAGGTCAATGACAGTCTGGGCATGTCGGCAGGCGATACGATCCTTCTGACCATTTCGCGCCGTCTGGCCCGCCTGATGAAGCCGCAGGACACGCTGTCGCGCCTGTCTTCCGACCAGTTCGGCCTGCTGCTTGCCTCCGAAAGCGATCCGGGCCGCATCGCAGCCTTTGCGGAAGCGCTGCGTCAGGCCACCCGCGCGCCGATTGCCTATGCCAAGCGCGAGATCGTTCTGACTGCCTCTGTGGGCCTCATCACCTGGACGAAAACCGCCACCACGGCGGAGGATTTCGTGAAGGATGCGGAACTGGCCATGTATCAGGCCAAGCGCTTTGGCGGCGACCGGATTGAGCCTTTCCGCCCGGCTTTCCGCGCCATCGGCAGCGACAAGCTGCAGCTTGAATCCGATCTGCGCCGCGCACTTGAACGCGATGAAATCAGCATGGCCTATCAGCCTATCGTCAAGCTCGACGAAGGCACCATCGCCGGTTTTGAAGCGCTGATGCGCTGGGAGCATCCACGCCGTGGCGCAATCTCTCCATCGGAATTCATTCCGATTGCCGAGAATTCCGGGCTGATCGTGCAGCTTGGCCTTTTTGCGATACAGCGTGCCGCCGAAGACCTGTTCGCCTGGCAGGAACAGTTCCCGAAACTCGACCTGTTCGTCTCGGTCAACCTGTCTTCCACGCAACTGATCCGGCAAGACCTCATCAACGATGTCCGCTCCGTGCTGTCGCGCATTCATCTCAATCCGGGCAGCCTGAAGCTGGAACTGACCGAATCCGTCCTCATGGAAAATCCAGAGCAGTCAGCCCATGTGCTGGCCCGCCTCAAGACCATGGGGATCGGCCTGTCGCTGGATGACTTTGGCACCGGCTATTCGTCGCTCGCCTATCTGACGCGCTTCCCGTTCGACATCATCAAGATCGACCGCTCCTTCGTGAAGGGCGACCAACCACAGAAGACCACCCTGCTGCGTTCCATCGTCAGCATGGCGCATGATCTGGGTCTGGCGGTTGTGACGGAAGGCGTGGAGAGCGAAAGCGACGCCCTCCAGCTTCGCCAGATGGGCTGCGAATATGTGCAGAGCTTCATGTTCGGCCAACCGACCAGCCGCGAAGATGCCACCCGTATGATCAAGGAACAGCTGGAAGCGGCGGCAGCGTGAGATTAAGGGAATAGGGGAATAGGGGAATAGGGGAATAAAAACCGAATCGGATGAGCTGAAGCAAGCCCTTTTGACCTACTCCCTTACTGCCCTATTCCCCTACTCCCTTAACTCAAGCATGTCCCGCGTCGGAAACCAGCCGCGACATGTCGATGCCCATATGCATCATGAGGCGCGAATATTTGCCTTCAATGTCGCTGTCGAAAAGCATGTCGAGCGGCGCATCGCAGCATAGCCAGCCATTATCGGCCAGTTCCGCTTCAAGCTGCCCCGGCGCCCAGCCGGAATAACCCAGCGCCATCAAAACCTGCGACGGGCCCTTGCCGCCATAAATGGCGCGCAGAATATCGACCGTTGCCGTCAGGCAGACTTCTTCAGAAACCGGCATGGTGGAATCAACCATGTAATCGTCGGAATGCAGCACAAAGCCGCGCGTGCGATCCACCGGCCCGCCATTGCGCACCACCATATGCTGCGTGCGCTCGGGCAGTATAATCAGCTCATCTTCGTCAATCACGCCGATCTGGCGCAGAATATCCGGGAAACCGATCGGTTGAAGCTGATTGATGATGAAACCCATCGCGCCCTCATCGGAATGGGCGCAGATATAGACCACCGACCGGGCAAAACGCTCGTCGCTCATGCCGGGCATGGCAAGCAGGAATTGCCCGTTTAAGAACCCCTGCTCCTGGTTTGGCTTCCGCATCGTGGTCATAGTGATGAAGGTAGCAAGCCTGTAGAAAATAACAATGGGCGTCGCAAATTTGTCTTCAAAGGACGCAAAAATATAATTGCTCCCAACAATGTTGGACTTGAAGCAACCATGATTTCATTTCATTTTTAAGTCATGAAAACACGCTTGAATATTCTCGCTCTCGGCCTGCTGGCAGCCTCAGCTTTGCCAGCATATGCTTCGACCTCCGCCTGGACGGAAACTCCCGGCGGGCGTGTGCGCGTCATCATTGAGGACGGTACGGTTTCGGCTGAAGCCGGGCCCGGGCGCGAGATACGCGGCGCGTTGCAGATCGAGTTGCAGCCCGGCTGGAAAACCTACTGGCGCAATCCGGGCGATGCCGGTGTGCCGCCACAGATCAATCTCGATGGAAACGCCAACGCCCAGATCGATTATCCCGCGCCGGTACGGTTCGGTGGTGACGATGATGGCATCGGCTACAAGAAGCCGGTTTCTCTGCCCATCATTTTCAAGCTGCAGCCCAATGACACCCGCCTCAAGGGCCATGCCTTTCTCGGCGTTTGCGAACATATCTGCATTCCCGTGCAGGCAGAGTTCGACTTCCCCGTGAGCGAAAGTGCTGAATCCGCCGAACCGCAGGCCATTGCCGCGCGCACCATCGTGGAAACAGCGTTCGGGCGTCTTCCGGCCACGGCTTCTCCCACTTTCGGTGTCAGCGCCGTGAAGCGCGATGAGGACACCGCAATCTTCACATTGGCCGTGCCGGACCCGAAAGCGCCTGCCGAGCTTTTTGTCGCCAGCGACAAGCTTCGCCTGTCCGATCCGGTCGCCTCTGACGGTCGCAACTTCACCATAAAGGTCAAGGGTGATGCGCGGTATGCAACCGTCGACTACACCATCGTGCAGAATGGCAAGGCAGTGTCAGGACAGGTCACGCTCGACTGATCCCGGCGATTTCTGCTTCGCCTGAAGCGGCTGCCCATCCTCCCCTATTTTGATGGCGACATCAGCGTTTTGAAATTGTCGAGCGCCCCGTTATCGGTTTAACTGTCGCGGCTCGCGCTTCGCGGTGCGGCAATAACAGTTTTGAAAACAGGCAGCGGACCAGACGGCAATTTGTCCCCTGCCCTCAGGAGAAAACAGATGACGATCAAAGTTGGCGACACGCTTCCGGCAGCAACCTTCAAGGTCAAGACTGCGGACGGCGTCAAGGAAGTGACGACCGACGAAGTCTTCAAGGGCAAGAAGGTCGTTCTCTTTGCCGTTCCGGGCGCTTTCACGCCGACCTGCAGCCTCAACCACCTGCCGGGCTATCTCGACAATCGCGATGCAATCCTCGCCAAGGGTGTGGACCAGATCGCCGTGATCGCCGTCAACGACGCCTTCGTGATGGGCGCTTGGGCACAGAGCACCGGCGGCGAAGGCAAGATCCTCTATCTCGCAGACGGTTCGGCCACCTTCACCAAGGCAGCAGGCCTTGAACTCGACGCAACCGCTGGCGGCCTTGGCATTCGCTCCAAGCGCTATTCGGCCATCGTCGAAGACGGTGTGGTCAAGACGCTCAATATCGAAGAACAGGCCGGTCAGGCCGTCACTTCGGCTGCTGCCGGAATTCTCGAACAGCTCTGATCAAATTCAAAAAGGGCGGTGAAAACCGCCCTTTTCTCATACCCAAAACATCGTTTTACCCGGCGCTTATTGCACCTTCAGCGATTTGCGCCCGCCATATTTGAACGGCTCCATACCGGCGCGGGCCAATTCGTCGGCGCGTTCGTTTTCCGGATGACCGGCATGGCCCTTGACCCAATGCCAATTGACCTTGTGCGGCTTGCGCGCCTCATCCAGCAACTGCCATAGCTCGGCATTCTTCACCGGCTTCTTTGCCGCTGTTTTCCAGCCATTGCGCTTCCAGCCTTCGATCCAGCCGGAAATACCGTCGCGGACATAGACCGAGTCCGTATAGAGATCGACTTCGCAAGGTTCTTTCAGCGCGGATAGTGCAGAAATTGCCGCCATCAACTCCATGCGGTTATTGGTTGTGTCGGCCTCGCCGCCCTTCAGCTCTTTCTCGTTGCCGTTCCAGCGCAGCACCACGCCCCAGCCGCCGGGGCCGGGATTACCTGAGCAGGCACCGTCAGTGTAAGCCTCGATCTGCTTCACGCATCCGCTCCCTGCGGTTCCAGCCCATATTCGGCAGCCGAAACAATCTGGCGGTGGAAGCGCATCTTGCGCACATATTCCATCGGGTCCTTCTTCATGACGAAACTGCCATCTGGAACGGTCAGCCAGTCATAAAGCCGCGTCAGCATGAAGCGCATTGCAGCGCCGCGCGAGAGCACAGGCAGCGCATCGGCTTCCGCCGTCGAAAGCGGACGGATCGACGTGTAACCGCGCAAAAGGGCCGCGCCCTTGGTGCGATTGTAGGAAAAGTCCTTTTCGAAGCACCATGCATTCAGGCAGATGGCGACGTCATAGGCCAGAATGTCGGTGCAGGCGAAATAGAAATCGATGAAGCCCGACAGCTTGTCGCCGAGGAAAAACACATTATCAGGAAACAGATCGGCATGGATCACGCCTTGCGGCAGATCGGCAGGCCAGTTTTTCTCCAGAAAATCAAGGTCGGCTTCCGCTTCCTCGACCAGACCCGGCTCGACCGTGTCTGCGCGTTCGCGCGACATGTCCCAAAGCGGACGCCAGTCAGGCAGCGTCAGCCCGTTGCGGCGGCGCATGGCGAAATCCTCGCCTGCAAGATGCATGCGCGCCAACCCCTCACCCACGGCCTCGCAATGGGCGACGGTTGGCTTGCGCATCCACATGCCTTCGAGGAATGTGACAATGGCCGCCGGACGGCCGGCAAGTTCGCCAATCGTTTCGCCATCGCTGCGCACCACCGGCTGCGGGCAGTCGAGACCGCGCTGCGCCAGATGCTGCATCAGACCCAGAAAGAATGGCAGATCTTCACGGTTGGTGCGCTTTTCGTAAAGCGTCAGAATGAAGGAGCCGGATGTCGTGTGCAGGAGATAATTGGAATTCTCCACACCCTCGGCAATGCCCTTATAGGAAGTCAGCGTGCCGATATCGTATTGCTGCAGGAATGCGCCAAGTTCGATCTCATTGATATCAGTATAGACGGCCATGCCGTTTATTTCCCCTATATGACCTTGGGCATTATCTTAGGCATGATCTGGGGCGCCAGCTTCGGAATACCGGCAACCCTGTTCTCGCCATTGACGAATGCCATATCCTGCACCGTCAGTTCCACATCGCGAATTTCACGATTCACAAGGAAGTTCTCGGTTTCCACTGCCGTTTCCGCCAGTTCGATACGCACATCGAAGCGATCGCGGAACGATGCGATGATTTCATCGACGATGATTTCCGGTGCGGAAGCGCCTGCCGAAAGACCGACAACAGAAATATCGCCGATCTTGTCCCACTCGATGTCGGCGGCGCGCTGCACCAGCATGGACATGCGCGCGCCCGCCTTCTCCGCCACTTCGACCAGACGTTTCGAATTGGACGAGTTCGGCGCACCGACGATCAGGAACAGATCGCAGCCCGGTGCTGCCGCGCGCACCGCATCCTGACGGTTGGTGGTGGCATAGCAGATCGATTCTGCCGCTGGTGCCGAAAGATTGGGAAAGCGCGCCTGCAATTCCTCGATAATGCCTGCCGTATCGTCCACCGAGAGCGTTGTCTGCGTGACGAAGCCCAGATTATCCTCATCGGCAAAATGGCAGCTACGGGCATCCTCGACCGTCTCGATCAGCGTGACCGCGCCTTCCGGCAGCTGGCCCATCGTGCCGATGACTTCCGGATGGCCGGAATGACCGATCAAAATGACATGGCGTCCAAGCCGCTGATGGCGCATGGCCTGCTTGTGCACCTTGGAAACCAGCGGGCAGGTTGCATCGAGATAAAAGAGGTTCTTGGATTCCGCATCGGCAGGCACCGATTTCGGCACGCCATGGGCGGAGAAAACCACCGGCTGATCGCGATGCTCCGCCGGGATTTCATCAAGCTCTTCGACGAAGATTGCGCCGCGGGATTGCAGCCCTTCGACAACATAGCGGTTATGCACGATCTCATGGCGGACATAGACCGGTGCACCATATTTTTTCAGTGCCAGCACGACGATCTGGATCGCCCGGTCGACACCGGCGCAAAAGCCGCGCGGACCGCAAAGGCGGATTTCCAGTGGGGGGCGCTGATCGGTCATGAAGAAGCTCGCGGGTTCGGCGTGACTAAAATCTAAGGTCTGTAGACACGGAGTTGGGCCGCAACGCGGCTAAAGTCAACCCCTTGGCTGTTTTCGATAGCGCCATAGCCACGTTCCAACCACTCCGAGCAGCGCCAGTGCGAGACCATACCACGTCACGGCATATTGCAGATGGTTGTTGGGAAATTCGATGATCGTCACACCGCCAATGGGCAGACCGCCCGGATTGGGCTTGTTGTCGGCATCGATAAAGAACGGCACGACCTGATTGATATCCGGCAGATCGGCGCTTTCCGCCATAGCCGCCCAATCTTTCCAGAAGAAGATATTCTTGGCGATATCATTATTCGGCAGGAAGAAGCCCGGTTTCGCCGACAGCGGATCACGCGCCAGCCCGGTTATGCTCACCGGTCCGTCGAGCTGTCCGTCGGCGCGGGTGGCCGGGTCCTTCTTCTCATAGGGAACGAAACCGCGATTGACCAGCACGAAGCGGCCATCTTCCAGCATCAGCGGCGTATAAACATTATAGCCCGCAGCGCCTTCATAGGTGGACAGGAAATGCCGCTCGCCCTGATGCATGAAGGTGCCCGACACCGTGACCGGCAGATATTCGACCGTGCCCTTTTCCTTATAGAGCTTTTCCATATCCGCCAGCGACAAGGGCGGTTCCTTGATGCGCTCATTGGTGGAAGCGATCAGCGCTTCCTTCCAGAACAGCCGCTCCACCTGCCAGGTGCCGAGCACGAGCAGAATGATCAGCGCGATGCCGGACGCGATGACAACACCCCAGGGAAAACGATGGGAAAACTGGCGCTCTGTCATTCTTTCGTATCCGGCTGGCTGTCAGCATTTGTTTGTATCGTGCCGGGGGCAGCCTTGTTGCGATATTGCATATTGATCAGAATACCCTTCATCCATCGCATGGCGACAAGGCTGAGGATGATCGCCAGCGGCACCCACAGGATGAAATGCACCCACAACGGCGGGCCAACATTGACTTCCATCCAAAGCGCCAGCCCGACGACAATAAAGCCGATGATCAGGATCACGAAGGCCGCTGGGCCATCACCGGAATCCGCGAAGGAATAATCAAGCCCGCAGGAATTGCAGCGCGGCGCAACCGTCAAAAAACCATTGAAGAGCTTTCCCTCGCCGCAGCGCGGGCAGCGCCCGGCCATACCGCTTTTGATCGGATCAACCGGCGGATAGAGATTGGCATCAGGCATAGCGCGCTCCTTCATTTCAATACTGCTCCAGACAAGCAAAAGGCGGCCATGTTGCCAAGGCCGCCTCGAAATTCAGATTACGGCCAATCAGCCGCCGTGCATCGGCGCACCCCAGCCACCCCAGACATAGATTGCGAAGAACAGGAACAGCCAGACTACGTCAACGAAGTGCCAGTACCAGGCGGCAGCTTCGAAACCGAAATGCTGCTTCGGCGTGAAATCGCCACCGATTGCGCGGAACAGGCAGACCAGCAAAAAGATCGTGCCGATGATCACGTGGAAACCGTGGAAGCCGGTGGCCATGAAGAAGGTAGCGCCGTAGATCGAGTCCTTGAACGCGAACGGAGCGTGCATGTATTCATAGGCCTGCACGAACGAGAACAGAATGCCGAGCACCACGGTGATAGCGAGGCCGGTGATCATGCCCTTGCGGTCGTTATGCAGCAGCGCATGGTGCGACCAGGTCAGGGTCGTGCCCGACAGAAGCAGGATCACGGTGTTGTAGAGCGGCAGGTGAAGCGGATCGAGAACCTCGATACCCTTCGGAGGCCAGACACCGCCCGTGAACGTGGCGCGTGCTACCTGATGCACTTCATTCGGGAAAAGGCTTGCATCGAAAAACGCCCAGAACCATGCCACGAAGAACATGACTTCCGAGGCGATGAACATGATCATGCCATAGCGCAGATGCAGCGACACCACACGGGTATGATGACCCTCATGCGCTTCCTTGATCGTGTCCGACCACCAGCCGAACATGCAATACAGCACGATTGCGAGGCCGATGAAGAAAAGCCACGGCGTTACGAGGTTGTGCCCGAAGAATGGCAGCTCACTCGAATTGATGTAACGCATCCAGGCGATGCCGCCGATTGCGAGCACAAAAGCGCCCATCGAGCTCAGGAACGGCCAAGGGCTGGGCGCTATAATGTGATAATCGTGGTTCTTCTCGTGTACGTCCGCCATGTCTCTCCCCGTAATCCCCTGAGGGGCTCCTCTCTCGTGCCTGCCTGCTGAAATCCACGAAGGGACACACGCAAGCGCGACCATGTTTTGCGTCAGATGGCTCCCTGACCAGATGCCGCATACCGTCAATAATCAAGCGGTTTTACCGACGGTCCGAATCCGACAATAAAACCAGTCGTCGCATTTGTCTTTGCGGCATTATGTGCCGCATCGAAACTCGTGTCCCTTTATCCCCCGCTGCTCGTCGCAGCTTCGGTCTTCGTCGCCGGCTTCGCGTCAGCAACCGGCTTCGGCTTTTCGATCGGGAAAAAGGTGTATGAAAGCGTGATGGTCTTCACATCCTTCAGATCGGGATCGTTGACGATCTCCGGATCGACGAAGAAAACCACCGGCATTTCCATGTCTTCGCCCGGCTTCAGCGTGGTATCCGTGAAGCAGAAGCACTGGACCTTGTTGAAATAAGCGCCAGCACGACCCGGCGAAACATTGAAGCTCGCCCGGCCAAAGGTCGTCTGATCAAACAGGTTGCGCCCTTCATACTTGATCATGGCGGTTTCGCCGATACGCACCGTCACTTCGCGCTGTACGGGCTTGAAATCCCAAGGCAGACCATTGGCCGTATTGGCGTCGAAACGCACCTTGATCGTCCTGTCGAGGATCGTATCGGAATATTGTTCGACACGCTGCGTGGTGCCGCCATAACCCGTGACCTGACAGAAAAGCGTGTAAAGCGGAACAGACGCATAGGCTGCGCCGATCATGCAAACGAAGAAAGACACGCAGGCAATGGCAATGGTCCGGTTGGAACGCTGCTGCCGCTTGAGCTTTTCGTCTTTATCCTGCTGATCTGCCATGGTCTCCTCCCAGTTTCCCTCCCGAAACAGCCTAACCCGAACTTTTCGTCAGAGCGGCCGTACCAGAACATTGGCACCCAGTTTCGCTATCGTACCGACATAGACGAGCAGCACGAACAGCGCCAAAGCAATTGCCAGTCCCCAGGACCGGTTGCGCTGGGCTTTCTTTTGCTGTTCGGTCGGTACGACCAGTTCCAGCTTCTCATGTACCGATACTGGCACCGGCTTTTCTACCGTCTTATCCATTACAACACTCCAAAGGCATGAAGCGCCTTCAACGTCAGTGCCTCAACCAGCATAACCGCGAACAGGCCCGACAGGTACACCAGCGAAAAGCGAAACAGCTTGCGCGCGGCCACCAGCATGGCGGGCTGCGATGCGGCCATCCACATGCGCCAGGCATAATAAACAAAGGCTCCGCCCAGCAGCACCGATACGGCGCCGTAAACCGGGCCTGCAAAACCCATCACCCATGGCAATACGCCCACCGGCGCCATGAGCAGCGTGTAGAACATCGCCTGACGGCGCGTCGAAAGCTCGCCCTTCACATTCGGCATCATCGGAATGCGCGCTGCTTCGTAATCATTGGTCGAGAACAGCGACAGCGCCCAGAAATGCGGCGGCGTCCAGAGGAAAATGATCATGAACAGCACAACGCTGTCCCAGGTGATCTCGCCCGTTGCCGCTGCCCAGCCTATCATGGGCGGGAACGCGCCTGCAGCGCCGCCAATGACGATATTCTGCGGCGTCGAACGCTTGAGCCACATCGTATAGATGACGGCATAGAAAAAGATGGTGAAGGCCAGAAGCGCTGCCGACAGCCAGTTGACCATCAGGCCGAGCGTCAGCACCGAGAAGACCGACAGCGTCAGACCGAAAGCCAGAACCTGATTGGGCGCAATCACACCGGCCGGAATCGGGCGGTTACGGGTACGCTTCATCACCGCGTCGATATCGGCGTCGTACCACATGTTCAGCGCACCGGACGCGCCAGCGCCGACTGCGATGCACAAAATGCTGATGGCAGCCAGAACAGGATTCATCGTGCCCGGAGCAAGGACAAGCCCGACCAGCCCCGTGAATACCACAAGGGACATCACGCGCGGCTTCAGCAGAACCAGATAGTCCCGCGCCGTTGCCTCCGAGAACGCGACTGCGTCATTCGGGCCCGAAACGCTTACGTTTTTTTCCACCAGCGACATTAGACTTCAATAACCTCAAATTCACCGGTCCGACCACCGCATCTTGTTCGATGCAGTTCGACAACCAACACAACTTGTCCCTCCCGGAGAACATCCGTTCCTGCCGGAAATGCCGTGCAATTGTCGGCAGGCCAAACCTGCCAGTACGGTCATAACGCGATGGGCGGAACAGAATGTCGCCCGCCTTTAGCACAATTTGTTGGAAAGGGCGAAGTCTTTTGCAGACCTCGCCCTTCGCACGATTACTTGATGCGCGGCAGCTGTTCCCACTGGTGGTACGGCGGCGGGGAAGGAAGCTGCCATTCCAGCGTGGTTGCGCCTTCGCCCCAAGGGTTTGCACCTGCTTCACGCTTCTTCGCAAATGCCTCGAAGACATTGTAGAGGAAGATCAGCACGGCAAAGCCCGAAATATAGGAACCGTAGGACGACACCATGTTCCAGCCTGCATAGGCATCCGGATAGTCGATGTAACGGCGCGGCATGCCAGCGAGACCGAGGAAATGCTGCGGGAAGAAAATCAGGTTCACGCCGATGAAGGTGACCCAGAAATGCAGCTTCGCGGTGAACTCGTTATACATGTAGCCGCTCATCTTCGGGAACCAGTAGTACCAGCCCGCAAAGATCGCGAAGACAGCGCCGAGCGACAACACGTAGTGGAAGTGCGCCACAACGTAATAGGTGTCGTGCAGTGCACGGTCGAGACCGGCATTGGCGAGCTGAACGCCCGTCACACCACCGACCGTGAACAGGAAGATGAAGCCGATTGCCCACAGCATCGGTGCGCGGAAGGTGATCGAACCGCCCCACATGGTCGCGATCCATGAGAAGATCTTGATACCTGTGGGAACCGCGATGACCATCGTGGCGAACACGAAATAGCGCTGCGTGTCGAGCGACAGGCCGACCGTGTACATATGGTGCGCCCAGACCACGAAGCCGACGACACCAATCGCGACCATGGCATAGGCCATGCCGAGATAACCGAAGATCGGCTTGCGTGAGAAGGTCGACACGATGTGGCTGACGATACCGAAGCCCGGCAGAATCAGGATGTACACTTCCGGGTGACCGAAGAACCAGAACAGATGCTGGTAGAGGATCGGATCACCACCGCCATCCGGCGCGAAGAAGGTCGTGCCGAAGTTGCGATCGGTCAGCAGCATGGTGATGCCGCCTGCCAGAACCGGCAGCGAAAGCAGAAGCAGGAACGCCGTCACCAGAACAGCCCAGGCGAAGAGCGGCATCTTGTGCAGCGTCATCCCCGGAGCACGCATGTTCAGGATCGTGGTGATGAAGTTGATCGCACCGAGGATCGACGACGCACCGGAAATGTGCAGCGCCAGAATGGCGAAATCGATTGCCGGGCCAGGCTGACCGCTTGTCGAAAGCGGCGGATACAGCGTCCAGCCGCCACCAGGACCCCAGCCGCCAGGTGCCGAAGGCATGAACAGCGAGATCAGAAGCAGCGTCAGCGCAGGCGGCAGAAGCCAGAACGAAATGTTGTTCATGCGCGGGAACGCCATGTCCGGCGCGCCGATCATCAGCGGCACCATCCAGTTGGCGAAACCACCGATCAGCGCAGGCATGACCATGAAGAAGATCATGACCAGCGCGTGCGCCGAGGTGAACACGTTGAACATCTGCTTGCCGGCATCAAGCGCAGCATCGCCCTCAACACCGTAGACCATGGACGCAAGGCCATGGAAAATCTGAATGCCCGGTTCCTGAAGCTCGGCGCGCATCGCGATAGACAGTGCGCCGCCGATGATACCGGCAATGATTGCGAAGATCAGGTACAGGGTACCGATGTCTTTATGATTGGTCGAGTATACCCAACGAACCCAGCCGTGCGGCTTGTGGTCGTCGTGGGCACCATGCTCGTGAGCTGCTGTGCCAGCCATGGAATTCGCTCCCGTTTTTCAACAGTTTGGCGTTCGGGATCAGAGACCCGCCGCAGCCACTTTATTGTTTTCGCCACCTTCGACGGCAGCTTGCAGCGCCTTGTTCGCACCGTTCAGATCCGAACCCGCAGCGGCGAGCCAGGTCTGATACTGGTCTTTCGAGACAACGCGCACGGCGATTGGCATGAACCCGTGATCCTTGCCGCAAAGCTCGGAGCACTGACCGTAATAAAGGCCTTCTTTTTCAGCCTTGAACCAGATTTCGTTGATACGGCCAGGAACGGCGTCCATCTTTACGCCGAAGGCAGGAATGGTCCATGAATGGATCACGTCGGCGGCAGTCACCAGAAGGCGAACGCTTTCACCGACCGGAACAACCACTTCATTGTCGACGGCCAGAAGGCGCGGATAGCGGGACTTATCCTCTTTGCCCGCAGCGGCGCGATCGCCATCCTTCAACAGAAGGGCATCGAAGCTGACCGGATTGTCGACCTGATATTCATAACCCCAGTACCACTGGTAACCGGTCGCCTTGATCGTCAGGGACGGGTCTTCCGGCGAATATTGCGCGGTCAAAAGCTGGAACGACGGCACAGCCAGGAACAATAGAATGATCACGGGACCGATGGTCCAGATCACTTCGATCATCGTATTGTGGCTGGTCTTCGACGGTTCCGGATTAACGCTCGCCCGGAAGCGAAGCACAACGATCACCAGCAACGCCAGAACCAGCAACGTAACCGGAATAATGAACCAGAGCGTATAGCGCTCAAACCAATGAATCTGCTCGGCAATACCCGTTGCAGCGTCCTGAAATCTCCATTCCCATGGACGCGGCTGATCCGCCAAAGCGGCACCGGTCATCCACAGCACTGCAAGAGCACCAACGACGGCGCCCTTCGTTGTGGCAACAATCTTATCCACCAGAACTCTCTCCCTTTTCGCCCTTTCAGGCTGGACGCCGGACGCAAATGACGGCCGCATCCCCCGTCGGCGTTCAAATCACACCTTAACGCACACCGCAAGGAAGGCGAATATGTTCCTGTGCGGCATTTTTGCGCGCAGCTTTTGCCCGCAGACAGAACCGCTCCCAATTCCGCCCGGATTCCTAACCTTATGACAGCGCATCCGTAAACCGGCAAAAACTTGGGAAAAACCTACAAATCTCATAATGAAGCCATGATTTGAAAAGAGGTTTTGCCGCACGTGCTACGTGACAATCGATCCAACAGGCGATATCACCGTTGCGATGACGGCTTTAATTGACGATGACTGATAATCGCGTCTCTGATTGCTTTTCATGGCTGATGCTGCGCGTTAACGTCCCACTGATTCGATCAGGGATTCGATCTGGAGATTTCATGACTGTCCGCATGCTTGCCAACCGCCCGATTCTTCAGCGCCTGATGGCTCTTGCCGCTGGTGTTAGCCTGTCGCTTGCCGCCGCGACCTTGCCGTCTGCCGCGCAGGACACGCCCGCGCCGTTGCAGACACCGGATCAGGCCCCGGCTGCCCAGTCGCAGGCCGCCCCAACCAACCCGCAGCAGAGCGGCAAGCTGAAGTCGCAGCACGGCGCATGGGCTGTGCTCTGCGATACGCCTGCCGGTGCCAAGACCGAGCAATGCGCGCTGATCCAGAACGTGGTTGCCGCGAAGCGCCCGGAACTCGGCCTTTCGGTTGTGGTTCTGAAGACCGCCGATAACAAGGCGCGCATTCTTCGCGTGCTGGCCCCGCTCGGCGTTCTGCTGCCGAACGGCCTTGGCCTCAATGTCGACGGCAAGGATATTGGTCGCGCCTATTTCGTGCGCTGCTTCGAAGACGGCTGCTATGCGGAAGTCATTCTCGAAGACGAACTCCTGAAGACGCTGCGTTCCGGCAAAGCCGCAACCTTCATCGTCTTCCAGACGCCGGAAGAAGGTGTCGGCATTCCCGTCGACTTGAAAGGATTTGGTGAAGGCTTCGACGCCCTCCCCTAAGAACTATCGATATTCCGGCGCTGGCGGGCTGCAAACCGCATCCCGCTGCGCTTCCGGTGCTCATGTACCCTAAAGTACACTCCGCTCCGGTTCTCGCGGCCCACGGTTTTCGCCGCGCCATCACCAGAATCTCAACAGTTCTTCATCGCGTGGTTGTTCTCAACCGTTTTAAGGCTTACATCCTGCAGCAGACACATGCTGCGGGATTTGTTTTATGAAAAGCCTGATCGACAGTTTCGATACCGGACGTGACGATATCGAACGCCTCGTCGCCGCGAGCCTCAAGGGCAGCGACGACGGCGAACTCTTCATCGAATATCGCGAAGCTGAAGCGCTTGTTTTCGACAATGGCCGCCTCAAGACCGGTTCCTTCAATCAGGATCAGGGTTTCGGCCTGCGCTCGGTTGCCGGAGAAGCCATCGGCTACGCCCATGCGGGCGATCTTTCGATGGCCGCGCTGAAACGCGCCTCCGATGCGGTTTCCGCGACCATCAAGGGCTATGGCGGCACCTATGCCGCAGCGCCTGCGGGAACCAATCGCCACCTCTATACCGACGAAAACCCGATCGGCTCGCCGACCTTCGATGCGAAAGTGCAGCTTTTGCAGCAGATCGATGGCTATCTGCGCGCCAAGGACCCAAAGGTTCGTCAGGTATCCGTCTCGCTCGCCGGTTCGTGGCAGCAGGTTGAAATCCTGCGCGCTGACGGCCATTTCGTGCGCGATATCCGCCCTATGGTGCGGCTCACCGTATCAGTCGTAGCAGGCAGCGGCGACCGTCAGGAATCCGGCTCGCATACGCTGGGCGGCCGCAAGGGCTTTGGCGAATTCATCACCGTTGAAAGCTGGCAGCACGCAGCCGACGAAGCTTTGCGACAGGCGCTGGTCAATCTGGAAGCGATCCCTGCCCCGGCAGGCACGTTCGACATTGTTCTCGCCAATGGCTGGCCGGGCGTCATGCTGCATGAGGCGGTCGGCCATGGCCTCGAAGGCGATTTCAACCGCAAGAAGACCTCGGCCTTTGCCGGACTTCTCGGCCAGCAAGTGGCGTCCAAGGGTGTCACGGTCGTCGATGACGGCACGATTGCCGAGCGTCGCGGCTCGCTGACCATCGACGATGAAGGCACGCCGACCAATCGCACGGTGCTGATCGACGACGGCAAGCTGGTCAATTACATGCAGGACCGCCAGAATGCGCGCCTGATGGGCATGGAGGCAACCGGCAACGGACGCCGTGAATCCTATGCCCATGCGCCGATGCCGCGCATGACCAACACCTATATGCTTTCGGGCGACAAGACGCCGGAAGAAATCATCGCCTCCATGAAGAAAGGCATCTATGCCGTTTCGTTCGGCGGCGGACAGGTGGACATCACCTCCGGCAAGTTCGTGTTCGGCTGCACGGAAGCCTATATGATCGAGGACGGCAAGGTCGCCGCGCCGATCAAGGGCGCCATGTTGATCGGCAATGGCCCGGACGCCATGCAGCGCATTTCGATGATCGGCAACGACATGAAACTCGATACCGGCAGCGGCAATTGCGGCAAGGGCGGCCAGTGGGTTCCAGTCGGGGTTGGCCAGCCGCATCTGCGCATGGATCAGGTCACTGTGGGCGGCACGGCGGTCTGATAGATCGCCGTTTCGCAACGGAAATTCAGCGCATTTGAAAATCTGCACCGAAGGCGTTTATAAAGCTCTCTGAAGGCTTATAGAAAATATAGGCTGATCTGGAGATGCATATGCCTGGTTCTTCATACGACTGGACAGGAAAGCAACCCGACAAGCGCAACCGGCAGAAGCGCATGCTCATCATCACGGCGATCACGATGGGCGCGCTCATTCTGCTGTTGGGGCTTGTGGACGGGCTTTTGATCCTGCTCGGTTAATGGTGCCCGTTTACGAAATCGACTGTGCAGGTGTGACAACGCCAGACGAACTCTGGCGACGCTATCTTGCCGTGGTCCCGGCGCAGGATGCGCAATCCTTCGGCTATACGCTAGATTCTTTCTGGGATGCGGTGCAATGGCAGGGGCCGGGCTGGCCCGGCGAATGCGAGCTTGTGTTTAAAAACACAGAAGCATTGAGCGAATTGCGCACGCTCGGAGGCAAGCCTTTTCTGGAAGCCTTCAGGCGGCTGGTGCATGACACCAGCCGCATTTCGATAAGGCTAGCTTAGCACTACAGTTGCAAATTCGTCAGGCCGCGGCGAAACGAGTGATTTTCGAGCACCGGAGCGGAGCGTACTTTTGGGTACGTGAGCACCGGAGCACAGGAAATTGCTCGTTGCAGACCGGCATCACGAAGAATGCGACTGCAGTGTTAGATCGTCAGATATTTTGCCCGCCGGACACTTCAATGCGCTGGCCGGTGATCCAGCCCGTACCACCCGACAAAATGGCAGCCACTGCCCCGCCAATGTCGTCCGGGCGCCCGACGCGACCCATGGCCGTGGTGCTCGCGATCATCTTGTTGACTTCCGGCATGTCGCGTACCAAGCCGCCGCCGAAATCCGTTTCGATGGCGCCGGGCGCAATCGCGTTCACCGCAATGCCGCGCGGGCCAAGTTCGCGGGCCAGATAGCGTGTCAGAACCTCGATCCCACCTTTCATGGTCGCATAGGCCGAATAGCCCGGCAGTGCAAAGCGGGCGAGCCCGGTCGAGACGTTGAGGATTTTGCCGCCATCCTCGATCAGCGGCAGCAGGGTCTGCGTCAGGAAGAAGACGCCTTTCAGATGCACATTGACCAGACCGTCGAAATCTTCTTCCGTGGTTTCGGCAAAAGGCTTGTGAACGCCATAGCCAGCATTGTTCACCAGATAGTCGAAGCGCGTCCGCTGCCATTTATCCTGAAGCGCCTGCCGCAGCTTTTCTGCAAAATCCGCAAAACTCGCGACCTTCGCCGTATCCAGCGGCAAGGCAATGGCGGTGCCGCCCTCGGCTGCGATTTCGGAAACTGTCTCTTCTGCTGCTTTCGCATTGCTCTGATAGGTCAGAACGATGCCGACGCCCTGCTTGGCCAGATGAAGTGCTGCGTTGCGGCCAAGCCCTCGGCTACCGCCCGTGATGAGTGCAATCGTCATGTCAGTTTCCTTTCGTTCAACGAACTCTGGTTCCTATATTGGCGCTTTCCCGTTCATTCGGCCTGCCTCATTCTCCGCGAAACATGCCTAATCCTCCGAAGGCTCCGATTTCTGTGTCGCGGGAAATAAAGGCTTGCTATGCTTTTCCCATGTCCGAACATGCTTCAAATCTCGCAGCCCGCTGCATCAAAATCGCCCAGGAAACTGCGGCGGGGCCTTATCCTGCGCCGACAGGTATCGAAGGTGTTACGGTGGTATGTTCACCGGCCGTATCAGAGATCCGGCCCGATATGTATCAGCCGATGATTTGCCTGGTCCTCCAGGGGGCCAAAGAAATTCTGCATGGCGAACGCGCCGTTCGTTTCGATGCGGGCATGACGGCGATAGTCTCGCACGAATTGATCACAGGCGCGCGAATTGTCGAAGCCAGCGCCAATAGGCCCTATGTGGCTCTTGCCTGCCGGATCGATCTGGAGATTTTGCGCGCGCTTCAGGGCGAGATTGAGCCGGATATGATTGCGGCAGCGCGCAGTGAAGCCGTGGCCACTGGCAGGGCCGATACGGGTGTGACCGATGCCATGACACGGCTGCTCGATCTGCGCGACAAGCCGCTCGAACGCCGCGTTCTCGAACCGATGATCCGCAAGGAACTGCATTTCCGTGTGCTTCTGACCCGCAACGGTGCGATGTTGCGCCAGCTGGCCCAGCCGGGCAGTCCGGCAAGCCGCATCGCAAAAGCGATCACCCATATCAAGCAGCACTGGAACGACCCGATCCGCACAGAAGAACTGGCGGATATTGCCGGAATGAGCCCTTCCAGCTTCCACGAACATTTCAAATCCGTCATGGCCACCACGCCGCTGCAATATCAAAAGGCGCTGCGGCTTCTGGAAGCGCGCCGCCAGTTGAGCGAGACCGCCGTGCCGGTTTCATCGGTTGCTTTTGCTGTCGGCTATGAAAGCCCGACGCAGTTCAGCCGCGATTATCGCCGCGCCTACGGCACCCCGCCCCGAGAAATGCGGGCGCGATAAGGGGTTAGTCTTCCGGCAAGGCCCGCACATAATCGATGAAAGCGCGCAATGGCTTCGGCATGACACGGCTCGAAAAATAGAGATGCGGCCCGTCAAAAGCTGGCCACCAGTCGGGCAGCACCGGCACAAGTTCGCCGCGCTGCTGATAGGGTTCCAGCCAGTTGCGGAAACTGTAGATCAGGCCATGTCCCGCCACCGCCAGATTGAAAGCGCCCCAAACGCCAGTCGTGCCGATGATCAGCCGCCCCGGCGGATCGACCGTGACAATCTCGCCGTCCTTCTCGAATTCCCAATCGGTCAGCGCGCCGCTGATAAAACGCATGCGGATACAATCATGCTCCAGCACATCGGCTGGATGCTGCGGCATCCCTCGTTTTTCTATGTAGCTTGGCGCGGCCATCAACGCACCCCATTGCTGACGCGGCCCGATGGGCACTGCGATCATATCCTGCGCCAGATGCTCGCCATAACGGATACCAGCATCGCAGCCAATGGCATTGAAATCGACGAACCGATCATCCACCATGACCTCGATCTGCACGTCCGGATGTTTGGCAAGAAAGCCGTCGATCAGCGGCGGCAGAATGTCATACATCACGGCGCCGGGCACATTCAGTTTCAGCCTGCCCCGCACCTCGTTCTGCGAACTGGCAGCTTCATCAAGGGCGGCGCGCGCTTCGGCCATCACCGGGCCAAGCCGTTCCACAAGGGCGCTGCCCGCCTCCGTCAGGTGAACGCTGCGCGTGGTGCGGATCAACAGCGGTACGCCCAGCCGCGCCTCCAGTCGCGAGACCGTCTCGCTGACCATGGAGGCCGAAACGCCGAGCCATCGCGCTGCATTGCGAAAGCCGCCGGAACGGGCCACCGCCAGAAAGACCGATACGTCATCGAGGGGAAGAAGCTGTCTATTGTTCGCCATAGCGAACAAGCTATCCGCTTCAAGCCCGGTTATCAATGCTTATGCGATCAGTCATAGTTCGGGAAAAGGAGACTTCAGATGAGCAATCATTCTTCCCCCGCCCCTGTAACGGATATTCAAAGCAGCCCGGCAGCCGCGGCCGGTCGCTTCACCTTTCCCGGCACCTCGATTTCCGTCAACAGGATGGGCTATGGCGCCATGCAACTTGCTGGGCCGCATGTGTTTGGTGAACCGCGCGACCCTGATGAAGCCCGCGCCGTGCTGCGCGAAGCCTTGACGCTCGGTATCGACCATATCGACACCAGCGACTTCTATGGCCCCTATGTGACCAACCGCCTCATTCGCGAGGCACTTTACCCCTACCCCGCCGAGCTGACGCTGGTGACCAAGATTGGTGCGCGGCGCGACGACAAAGGCAACTGGATCTTGCAGCGCGATGCGGATTTCCTGCGCCGCTCTGTCGATGACAATCTCGAACGCCTCGGTCTTGACCAGATCGCCATCGTCAATCTGCGGATGGGCGAACCTGCCGATGACGTTGCCGCGCCCATGCGGGCCATGCGGCAGATGCAGGATGAAGGCCTGCTTGGCCATATCGGCATCAGCAATATCGACGCAAAGCAACTCCAGACAGCGCGCGATATCGCCCCGATCGTCTGTGTGCAGAACCTCTATAATCTGGTGAACCGAACCGATGAGGCCATGATCGACCATCTGGCTGAAGACGGCATCCCTTACGTTCCCTTCTTCCCGCTGGGCGGCTTCAACCCGTTGCAGACGGACGAACTGAACCGGGTCGCGGAAGAGATGGGTGAAAGCCCGCAAAGTGTGGCTCTTGCCTGGCTGCTGCAACGCAGCCCGAATATTCTGCTGATCCCCGGCACATCGCGCAGAACCCATCTGCGCCAGAATATCGCCGCGGCTGCCTTGACGATCAGCGCCGAACACAAGGCCCGTCTGGACGCCATAGCCGCTCTCGCCTGATGCAGTCTGCAATCGCATAAAATAAAACCGCCTCAAGGGCGGTTTTATTGCCAGAGCGGTTCCGGTTAAAACGGAATCGTGGAACCGCTCTATCTATTTGTTTTTACGCATTATCCTACGCATCGAAGCAGGATCAGAAATCAGTCCAGTGGACTGATTTCCCTGCGTAGGCGCTACGCACTTTTGCTGGAAATGCTCTAATGCTCTGGCTCAGATACCCGGCTCTTCTTCGAGCAGGCCGGTCACGAAATCGAACAGGCCGGGGCGGCGGTCACGACGCAGGCGCTCGGCCTCGATGATCGACTTGATCGCCGCAAAGGAGCGGTCGAGGTCTTCATTGATGACGATATAATCGTATTTCACCCATTTCTGGATTTCAAAACGGGCGTTCTGCAAGCGCGTCTCGATCACTTCCGGCGTGTCTTCCGCACGGCGGTTGAGACGCTGCTGCAATTCGCGCATCGTCGGCGGCAGGATGAAGATCGACACCACATCGGCGGGCATCTTGGCCTGAAGCTGATCAGCGCCCTGCCAGTCGATGTCGAACAGCATGTCCTGACCGTCGGCCAGCGCAATCTCGGCGGTTTCGCGCAAAGTGCCGTAGAAATTGCCGTGCACTTCTGCCCATTCGATCAGTTCGTCATTGTCGCGCAAGCGCTCGAACTCGCGAATTGTCTTGAAGTGATAATGCACCCCTTCGATCTCGCTTGGACGGCGCTGGCGCGTCGTCACGCTGATCGACAGCGAAAGGTCCATCTTCTTGTCTTCCAGCAACAGCCGGGCAATGGTGGATTTTCCAGCGCCCGACGGCGACGAGATCACCACCATCAAGCCTCTGCGCGCGACGCCATTTTCAACTGAAGAGATGGCCATGTACTGTTACTCCAGATTCTGTACTTGTTCGCGAAACTGATCAACGACCGCTTTCAGTTCCAGCCCGATGGCCGTGATCGACGCCGCGTTCGATTTGGAACACAGTGTATTCGCTTCACGATTAAATTCCTGTGAAAGAAAATCGAGCTTGCGCCCGACCGGCCCGCCATCGGCGAGCAATTTGTGTGCGGAGGCGACATGGGTGTCGAGCCGATCCAGCTCTTCCTGAATGTCCGCCTTGGTCGCAAGGAAGGCCGCTTCCTGATAGAGCCGGGCTTCATCCAGATCGCGCGGGCCGTCGAGCAACAGCGCAACCTGCGCGGCCAGCCGCGCCTTGATGGCGTCCGTGCTCCGTGACGGGTCCTGACGCGCCGCTTCCGTCAGACGGCCGATCGTATCGACATGGCCGGACAGGATCGTGAAAAGCGCCTTGCCTTCCTGCGCCCGCGCCTCGGCAATGGCTTTCAACGCGCCTTCGAAGGCTGCCACGATGGCCGCCTCCAGCCCGGTGCGGGCATCGTCATCTTCCGCAACCTGCGCCTGATCGATCATCCCACGCAGCGACAGAACACCATCGACACTCGCAGGCGCCAGACCGTGCTTTTCCTGCAATTCCGCGCCAAGTTTTAGCACCTCGGCCAGCATGGCATGGTTGATGACGAAATTGGCCTGCTCGTCGGCACGCTCGACACTGAGGCTCGCCTGAAAATTACCGCGGGAGAAATGGCGCGCCAGCATGGACCGCACCGGGTGCTCGGCGGCTTCAAGCCCCTGTGGCAGACGCAGGCGCAGATCAAGCCCCTTGCCATTGACCGAGCGCACTTCCCAAACGATGCGCGCCTCGCCATTGGCGCCGTCGTGCTGCGCTGCATAGCGCGCAAATCCGGTCATGCTCTGGAGCGCCATGCGTCCGTTCCCCTCAACTGTGCACAGAGGCGACTGGCCGGCCTGTGCATCGAAACTCACTCAAAGCGCCTCGCCTCAACACGCGAAAACACTGTATTCAATCAAACATACAGAGCCGGCGCTATTCAGCAACCGGCTCTGAAAAATTCGCACAGATACGTTTCAGCAGCTTTTACTGCCCTGCGCTCTGGCCGTTGCTCTGATTTGTATTCTGACCACCAGCGGCACTACCAGTGCTGTTCTGCTGTTCCACATTGCGCCACTTGCGAACATTGGCGTTGTGTTCCTGCAAGGTCTTCGAGAAGACATGCCCACCAGTACCATCCGCTACGAAATACAGGTCTTGCGTGTCGAGCGGATTGGCGACCGCCTCAAGTGCCGCCTTGCCCGGATTGGCAATCGGCGTCGGCGGCAAGCCATTGATGACATAGGTGTTGTAAGGTGTTGGTTTTTCGATATCCGACTTGAAAATCGGACGGTCGGACGGTTTGCCCGCGCCGCCGAACAGGCCGTAGATGATCGTCGGGTCCGATTGCAGGCGCATATTCTTGTTCAGACGATTGACGAACACCGAGGCCACATGCGGACGCTCGGAAGCGATGCCCGTTTCCTTCTCGACGATGGAAGCCAGCGTTACGAATTGATTGCGATCCTTGACCGGCAGGTCCGGGCCGCGCTTCGCCCAAATATCGTCAACCAGCTTCTTTTGCGAAGCGACCATGCGGTCAATGATTTCGGTACGCGAGGTGCCGCGCGTGAAGTGCAGCGTGTCAGTGAACAGCGACCCTTCCGGCGGGAAATCCTTCGGCATATCGCCCACAAGGATCGGATCGGCGGAAATACGGTCGAAAATCTGCTTGACGGTCAGCCCTTCAGGAACCGTCAGCGGATACATGATCGACTTGCCGCTGATGAGAATATTCATCACGTCACGCATGGTTGCGCCAGCCGGAATGGCATATTCACCGGCCTTGAGGTCGTTTTCGTGACCATAGGCGCGCATGCCGAACCGGAAAATACGTCCATCGCTGATGATGTCGCGGGCTTCGAGGCTGTTCGTCACTTCGGAAATGCCAGCGCCGCGCTTGACCAGGAAAGTGGTGGCGTCAGTCAGCGGTCCCGGACCGTCGAACTGCATCTTGCCGAAATAGAACAGCGCCGATGCGCCGAGCAAAGCCAGCACGACCAGCGACAGCATGAAATTCATGAACACGACGATCTGGCTGCGCGCATGGCGCGAACGCTTGCGCGGCGGCGGCGTGCCAGGTTCAGGGCGCAGGGCTTCGGACGCGGATTTGGGAACAAACGGCTTTGCCGCCGCTGTCGTTTCCGACGGCGTTTCGGGCTTTGCAGCCTTCGCTTGCTCTTCGGCAGAGTTGTTTCCGGGTTGTTCCCCGGGCTTTACCTCTGAATTCACTCCATCACCTCGGTCCTGTGGCCTTGACAGACGGCGCCGCAACAATGCGTGACCTGTCCGTCCCGAGCGGCTCTCCGCAATTCATGCCTTCGACGCTCTAAAGCAGCCGAAGCAGGCTTACCCTAACCGCTGTTGCAGATTTTAAATATCGCTTCCGGTTATATTTTGGCAAAAACGCGGAGAAATCCCCGCGTTTTTATTTATTCCTATTAGATTTTGACTTTCCAACCGGAAAAGCCGGTCAGGAATAGCGGCGCAATACCAGCGAAGCGTTGGTTCCGCCGAATCCGAAGGAGTTCGACAGGGCCACGTCGATCTTGCGTTCACGCGCCTTGTGCGGCACCAGATCGATCTTGGTCTGAACTGCCGGGTTTTCGAGATTGAGCGTCGCAGGCGCAACATTGTCGCGAATGGCCAGCGTCGAAAAAATCGCTTCGGCAGCACCGGCAGCACCCAGAAGATGGCCTATGGACGACTTGGTCGAGGACATGGAAATCTTCGAAGCCGCATCGCCGACCACACGCTCAACAGCGCCGAGCTCGATTGTATCAGCCATGGTCGATGTGCCATGGGCATTGATGTAGTCGATCTGGTCCGGCGTGATTTCAGCGCGCTTGAGAGCTGCAACCATGCAGCGCTCGGCGCCTTCGCCGCTCTCGGTCGGAGCCGTGATGTGATAGGCATCGCCCGACAGGCCGTACCCGATCACTTCGGCATAGATCTTCGCGCCACGCGCCAGCGCGTGTTCGAGTTCTTCCAGAACCACAACGCCAGCACCTTCGCCCATGACGAAGCCGTCACGGTCGTCGTCATAAGGACGCGACGCGGCGGTCGGATCCTCGTTGCGCTTGGTGGAAAGCGCCTTGCAGGCTGCAAAGCCCGCCAGCGAAATGCGGCTCACCGGCGATTCCGTACCACCGGCAACCATCACGTCGGCATCGCCAAAAGCGATCAGACGTGCGGCATCGCCAATGGCGTGCGTGCCCGTTGCGCAGGCGGTAACGACCGAATGGTTCGGGCCGCGCAGATTGTGCTTGATCGACACATGGCCGGAAGCCAGGTTGATCAGGCGGCCAGGAATGAAGAACGGGGAAATACGGCGTGGGCCCTTGTCGCGCAGCGTGTAGCCCGCTTCGACGATGCCTTCGATGCCGCCAATGCCGGAACCGATCAGAACGCCGGTGCGCACCTGATTTTCGTCGCTCTCGGGATGCCAGTTCGCGTCATCCAGTGCCTGATCGGCAGCGCCGACGGCATAGACGATGAACGGATCGACCTTGCGCTGTTCCTTGGGCTCCATATGGAGGTCGGCATTGAACGTGCCGTTGGTACCATCGCCTACCGGAATGCGGCAGGCAATCTGGCAGGCCAGATCGTCAACCTCGAATTCCGTGATGCGGCGAGCCCCGCTTTCGCCAGCCAGAAGCCGCTTCCAGGACTCTTCCACACCGCTTGCAAGCGGTGACACCAGACCGAGACCGGTGATGACGACACGCCTCATATCCACCCCTTAAAACTGTTATGTCACGAGCATCGACCCGCAGGCTTTCACCGGCAGATGCAACGTCCGGGCCTGTTATAAGGGATGATGCTCCAATCGTTAAATCGGAGTCTGCCGCAGGAGCCAGTCGAAACTTGGACGACACTTGGCATCCCGGCAAATTCACTTGAATGCCGAAAACGGCACGCACAGACATCCACAAGACTGTTCTGTACGTTGTAGCTGCTGGCATTCCCGAACGCGAGCGGCTTCTTTGCAAAGGCGCCGCATCCGGCAATGTCAGACTATAGCTCAGAATACAGGCAGGGCCGGGATCCGAAGAGCCCAGCCCTCAACTCTGGTTCTGATTAGGCAGAAGCCTTGTCGATGAACTTCACGGCGTCGCCGACCGTGAGGATCGTTTCTGCAGCGTCGTCAGGAATTTCAACGCCGAATTCTTCTTCGAAAGCCATGACCAGCTCGACGGTGTCGAGGCTGTCTGCGCCGAGATCATCAATGAAGCTTGCGCCTTCCGTGACCTTGTCGGCATCTACGCCCAGATGTTCAACAACGATTTTCTTGACGCGCTCTGCGGTATCGCTCATGTCGGAACCTCGACCTGTGTGTTTGTTGCTCTGCCTTGGTTAGCGGCATGCAGGATTGTAATCAAGTTATAAGATGCCTGTCAGCTTCAAGCGATGTCGCCCGGACAGCCATCCTGTGGATATTCCTTTCGGAACAGGATCGCGGCATTTCCATTAGAAACACCGCAACTCTCGATGGGCGCATTACCACGCTTCTTGGGCGAGGCAAAGCGCCTTTTCCTGTCACGCCCCCGCTATTAAGGTATTTTATACCATAATTCAGGGGGGTGAAGGGGATCAGATCATGGCCATGCCGCCATTGATGTGCAGCGTCTGGCCCGTCACGTAACCGGCCTGATCGCTGGCCAGATAGACCACAGCAGCAGCGATATCAGCGCCCACGCCCATGCGCTTCATGGGAATATTGGCCATGATCGCTTCTTTCTGCTTGTCGTTCAGCTTGTCGGTCATGGCCGATTCGATGAAGCCCGGCGCAATGCAGTTCACCGTCACATTGCGGCTCGCGATTTCCTGCGCCAGCGACTTGGAGAAGCCGATAAGACCCGCCTTCGATGCGCAATAATTTGCCTGACCCGGATTTCCGGTCACGCCGACGATGGAGGTGATGTTGATAATGCGGCCATTGCGGCGGCGCATCATCGGATGGGTCAGCTCACGCGTCAGGTTGAAAACCGAGGTGAGATTGACGTTGAGAACGGCATCCCAGTCTTCATCGCTCATGCGCACGAACAGGCCGTCGCGGGTGATACCGGCATTGTTGACCAGAATATCAACGCCGCCCAGCTCTTCTTCCGCCTTCTGGCCGAGCGCCTTGACGGCTTCGCGGTCCGACAGATTGGCCGGGAAGATGAAAGTACGATCGCCAAGTTCGGCGGCCAGTTCCTTCAGCTTTTCTTCGCGCGTGCCATGCAGGCCGACAATAGCGCCCTGTGCATGGAGCGCGCGAGCAATCGCTTCACCCAGACCGCCGGTCGCACCGGTTACGAGAGCCTTGCGGCCAGTCAGATCAAACATGCGAAATCCCTTTTAAGCGTTGAGAGCAGCAAGCGCTGCTTCGATTTCTTCAGCCGAACCAACGGCAGCGCCAGACACATCCTTGGAGATGCGACGCGCCAGACCGGTCAGAACCTTGCCCGAACCTACTTCATAAAGCGAAGTCACGCCATTGGCGGCAAACCATTCCACGGTTTCGCGCCAGCGCACCTGACCCGTCACCTGCTCAACCAGCAGATCGGCAATTTCGTTGGCGTCGGTCACCGGCGCTGCGCGCACATTGGCGATAAGGGGCACAACCGGATTGTGCTTTTCGACACTGGCCAGCGCTTCGCGCATCGCTTCGGCGGCAGGCGCCATCAGGGTCGAATGGAAGGGTGCGGACACCGGCAGCATGATGGCGCGCTTCGCGCCCTTCTCGGACGCAAGCGAAGCCGCCAGCTCGACCGCAGCCTTGGAACCGGAAATCACCAGCTGGCCGCCGCCATTGTCATTGGCAATCTGAACAGAACCGGAAGCCTTGGCTTCCGTGCAGATCGCTTCAACGTCGCCATGTTCCAGACCAATGATGGCAGCCATCGCGCCTTCACCAACCGGAACAGCCTTCTGCATCGCATTGCCGCGAATGCGCAGGAGACGCGCCGTGTCGGCAAGCGAGAATGTGCCGGCAGCGCAAAGCGCCGAATATTCGCCCAGCGAGTGACCGGCCACGTAGGAAACCTTTTCCTTCAGCGAGAAGCCACGTGCTTCCATGACGCGCAGGACCGCCATCGACACGGCCATCAGCGCAGGCTGTGCATTGGCGGTGAGCGTCAGAACATCTTCCGGGCCTTCGAACATGGTGGCGGACAGCTTTTCGCCGAGCGCTGCGTCCACTTCGTCAAAGACGGCGCGCGCTTCCGCGAACTGTTCGGCCAGGGTCTTGCCCATGCCTACCGCCTGGCTGCCCTGTCCGGGAAAGGTAAATGCTACCGCCATTGATGCCTCATTCTGGTTTTAAGCATATGATAATGTCGAAACCGGTATCCGTTTTCGCCGACATGCCCTGCAATTAATGCACAATTTGGCGCGATGTGCCTTAGCCTTGGGCGAAAAGTCAAGCATTTGTCGGTTTTTCGGGGATATCGCGCTTGCAAACAAGGGGAAAAACACGTAATAGCCGCCCGTTCATTGCTCGGCACCAGCTGGGGGCTGAACGGAGGGCCGTGTCCCTAACTAATGATTTAGTTAGAAATACGTTGGAAGTCATAAGCGCTTCTGCCTCCCGTGTCTCCGCTCTCGACCGTCTCAAGTACGCGTCCTTTCTTCACCGGTTTTCCGGCAAAAGAGAAGTCGCAGGGGCTTAGCCGCTGGTGTCGGCGTGATATAACGAAGAAAGGCAAAGCCAATGGCTCTTTATGAACATGTGCTTCTTGCCCGCCAGGACATTTCCCAGCAGCAGGTCGACGCTCTCGTCGAACAGTACAAGGGTGTCCTCGAAGCTAATGGCGGCAAGGTCGGTAAGGTCGAAGCATGGGGTCTGCGTCCCCTCACCTACCGTATCAACAAGAACCGTAAGGCGTATTATACGCTTCTGAACATCGACGCTCCGGCTGCTGCCGTTGCTGAAATGGAACGTCAGATGCGTATCAATGAAGACGTCCTGCGCTTCATGACCATTCGCGTTGAAGAACACGAAGAAGGCCAGTCGGCTATGCTGACCCGCCGTGACGACCGTCGCGAGCGTGATGGTGATGACCGTCCGCGCCGCCGTGAAGGTGGTTTCGACCGCGGTGATCGCGGTGATCGCGGCCCACGTCGCCCACGCGACAACGAAGCTGGTGAAGGAGCATAATCATGGTTGATATCAATCAGATCCCGACCCGCCGTCCTTTCCATCGCCGTCGCAAGACGTGCCCGTTCTCCGGCGCAAACGCACCGAAGATCGACTACAAGGACATCAAGCTTCTGCAGCGTTACATTTCCGAACGCGGCAAGATCGTTCCTTCCCGTATTACGGCTGTCAGCCAGAAGAAGCAGCGTGAACTCGCCAAGGCGATCAAGCGCGCTCGTTTCCTCGGCCTGCTGCCTTACGTTGTGAAGTAAGATCGGGTGAAGTAAGACTTCTTCGGGAGGCATTCTCTTCAGAGTTTGCCTCCCGGACCCCCTTTCCTCCATTGCGATGGGCGCGACGGAGTGTACTAAAAACCCAAGTTGAGACGCAGCCCTCGTGCCGTCTCTAACTGCAAAACCGGAATAGCCGGAGCAGGACAGCGAGACTGATGAAATTCAACGGAACCATAGTTGGTGTCGGCATATTGGCGGGGCTTGCCTCGGCATTGATGTCGTCCGGCGTCATTGTCCAGTCGGGCATGGCGATGGTTCTGTATTTCCTGACACCGCTTCCCATTTTCGTTGCGGCACTCGGCTGGGGTTCCACCGCCGGTATCGTTGCAGCAGCCGTCGCAACCGTCGCTGTCGGCGTTTTTGCCGTTCCGATGGCTGCCCTGCTGATGGCGCTGACGAGTTATGTCCCTGCCGCCGTCGGCGCCTATCTGTCCGGTCTTGCGCGTCCCGCCGAAGAACTGGGCGGACCGAAGGACGTGATGGTCTGGTATCCGCTGTCGGATATCGTTTTCCGCCTCGCCTTGATGGTTGCGGTCTCCTTCGTCGTCATCGGTGCAATTCTCGGCTTCGGCCCGGATATGGCGCGGGAACTGGCCAATACGGTTATCGACCGCGTTGCGGAAGCTGACCCACAATTCACCGCCAGCGATGAAATGCGCGACACGATGTCGGCGCTGTTGATGTTCGCCCTTCCGGCGATCCAGCCCGCCACCTGCCTCGCCATTCTGGTCGGTAATCTCTATCTGGCGCTGCGCCTGACCGCCATGTCGGGCCGTCTGCGCCGTCCGCGTGACGATTGGCCCGCAACGCTGCGCATGCCGCGCCCGGCGCTGATCGTTTTCGCAATCGCGCTTGCTGTCGCCTTCTTCTCGGGCGCCGCCGGTCTGGTGGCAACCGTCGTGGTGGGCGCACTCGGCGCAGGCTTCATGATGGCAGGTCTTGCCATCATGCATATGCGCACACGCGGCAAGGTATGGCGCCCGGTGGCGCTGTGGTTTGCCTATCTTGCGATCATTCTCTTCGCATTCCTGCTCTTCGTCTTCATGGTTGTCGGCCTTTTCGATACGTCGCGTGGCGCGCCGATCTCGAAAATTCCGGGCAGCGACAAGAGCACCGATAAACAACAGTAACCCGAATCAAACACTCGAAAGGAAACTCCAATGGAAGTCATTCTTCTGGAACGCATTGGCCGCCTCGGCCAGATGGGCGAAACCGTCAAGGTCAAGGACGGCTATGCCCGTAACTTCCTGCTCCCGCAGGGCAAGGCTCTTCGTGCCAACGAAGCCAACAAGAAGAAGTTCGAAGGCCAGCGCGCTCAGCTCGAAGCCCAGAACCTGGAACGCAAGAACGAAGCAAGCGCCGTTGCTGAAAAGCTCAGCGGCCAGAGCTTCATCGTTGTGCGTTCGGCTGGTGAAACCGGCCAGCTCTACGGTTCGGTTTCGACCCGCGACATCGCCGACATCATCACCGCAAACGGCTTCACCCTGCACCGCAACCAGGTTGAACTGAACCATCCGATCAAGACGATCGGCCTGCACGAAGTTTCGATTTCGCTGCATCCGGAAGTTCAGGTTGAAGTGACCGTCAACATCGCTCGTTCGAACGAAGAAGCTGAACGTCAGGCAAAGGGTGAAGACCTCACCTCGATCGAAGCCATCTACGGCATCGAAGAAGCCCCGCTTTCGGAAGAAGTCTTCGACGAAGACGAAGAAGCTGAAGACCAGGCTTAATTAGCCACCTATTATCTCCAGAAAGCCTGTTTTCGTAATAGGCGTTCCAATGGTGGTAAACTTTAAATGATCATGCCCGGCGGCCTCCGCCGGGCATTTTCTCTTTCCAGAACGGGAAAACTGCCTATTCTTCTCCTTGGTAATGTATTGGAGAGGGTGCAGACGGAAACGTCCGCGTTGCTTAAGACAGCGTTCCCAAGGCCGGTAGACCTGATGGACCACTGCCTGAAAATCTAATGACAGTGTGGCTCGACAAGAGGATACACAAGCCGCCTGCCATGCAACCGCATGGATGCTACGCCTGCCTCATCCATAAAAGGAGATGGGGCCGATGTATGGAATGATGCGTACTGTTCTTTCGCATATGATTAAAACCGGAGACCTGACGGTCACCGATTCTAGTGGTGCGCGTTCACAGTATGGCGACAAGACCGGTGTGCCGGTTCATATACACTTCAAGACGAAGCACGCCGAGCGCGCCGTAGCGCTCGACCCCGAACTGAAACTCGCCGAATGCTTCATGGACGGCGAGATCGACTTTCTGGACGGTGATATTTACACGCTGCTCCAGATCGTATTCGAAAATACCGGGCCGACCGCCGCGACTGAGCCTTGGATGAAGGCGCTGGCAAAGCTGCGCATTCTGTTCCGCCGCTTCCAGCAGATGAACACGATTGCGCGTTCGTCCGACAATATCAAAAGCCATTATGACCTGTCCGGCGAGCTTTACGACCTGTTTCTCGATCCGGACAAGCAGTATTCCTGCGCCTATTTCGAAACACCAAATGCAACGCTCGCCGAGGCGCAGCTCGCCAAGAAGCGCCATATCGCGGCGAAGCTGCTGGTGAAGGAAGGCCAAAAGGTGCTGGATATCGGCTGCGGCTGGGGCGGCATGGGCCTGTATCTCGCCCGCCACCTCAAGGCCAATGTGACCGGCGTGACCTTGTCGGAAGAACAGCACGGCATCGCCAATCAGCGCGCCGTGGATGAAGGACTTTCGGATCGCGCCAAGTTCGAGCTGACCGACTATCGCAACATTGACGACAAGTTCGACCGGCTGGTTTCGGTCGGCATGTTCGAGCATGTCGGTGTCGGCCATTTTGCGGAATATTTCCAGCATGTGGCGCGACTGATGAAGCCGGACGGCGTGTTCCTGCTGCATGCCATCGGGCGTGCCGACGGGCCGGGCGCGACCAATCCGTTCATCCGCAAATATATCTTCCCGGGCGGCTATATACCCGCTTTGTCTGAAGTGCTGCCGCATATCGAAAAGGCCGGGCTCTATGTCACCGACATCGAAATCCTGCGGCTGCATTATGCGGAAACGCTCAAGGCCTGGCGTGAGGCCTTCATGGCCAATCGCGCGCAGGCCAAGGCGCTTTATGACGAACGCTTCTGCCGCATGTGGGAGTTTTATCTTGCCGCATCGGAAAGCGCTTTCCGCTGGCAGAACATGATGGTGTTCCACATCCAGATTGCGCACCGGCAGGAATCGGTTCCGCTGACGCGCAACTATATCGAAGCGGAAGAAAAACGCCTAAAGCGGCTCGACAGCGCACCAAAGGGGGCCAATAGCGAGGCCCGCGCCGTCAAGAAAAGCATGAATGCCTGATCCGGCAGTCCCGGTTCACGCCATTAAAAAGGGCTGCCGGCGACGGCAGCCCTTTTGCATTCTTTATTCGGCACGTGTCTATTTTCAGTCGGCCTTCGGCACTCCGGCCTCCCATTTGTCCCAATGGGCGACAATGTCATCGACCAGCGGCGAACCGACGAGATAGATATTCTGCACCGTCTCGGCGAAACCGCCTGCCGTCTGACCCGGAGCCGGGTCGAGATGCTGCAAGGTGGTTTCATTCGGGTTACCCTGATCGAAATTCACCGCGCCACGCAGGCTGGCAATACGATCCGTGCCGAACTGGCGCTTGATGACCAGCGTGATCGCAGCCGCTTCCATTTCGGTCACGAGATAATCATCGGCACCGTAGAGATGCGCGATGTACTGCGCTTCTTTCGACAGGCCCGGGCCATGAAAGAACGTATCGCCGGTCATATGCGTGCCGGTCTTCAGGGATGGCTTGGCCTGCGCGGCCTTGTCCGGATACCGCATGCGGTAGTTCTGGGCTTCCTGCGAATCGCGCAGCTCCACCTTCGAGCCAAGGTGCATGGCAGCGGCAACCAGATCGGGATTGAGCTTGAAGACGCGATAATCCTCATAGCCCTTGCGCGGCATGAAAACCGGCTCACCGGCTTTGCCTTCTTCCGGGGCCCAGCGATGGCCGAGATCGTAATCGACCAGCCAGGTCGCCCAGCTCACATCACCGATGGTGCCGCGTGATGGCGGCGTACCGGCAACGCCCGATAGAATGTAATAGCTCTTCGAGAAATCGAAGGCCGGATCGAGCAGAATGGCCTGCATGCTGGCCGATGAATTGACCTTGCCCATGCCCAGCACCGAGCCGCAGACACCGTCATCATTGCAATAAACCGGCTTCAGCGCGCCTTTCACTTCGATGGGCTTGGCGTCTTTCCAATAGCGCTCATACCACCATTGAAACTCGCCAGCGCGATCGCCGCTGTTCTGCCCGATCTCGAACATGGCCGCGATGAAGACCTTGACCTTGATCGGTTCGGCAGCGGAAGCCTGTGCCGTAAACGATGCGAGATAAGCCAGGCAGGAAAAAAGCCCGGCTGCGATCAGACGATGCCGCATGAATCAACCTTTGCATGAAGGGCCTGCCGCCGGAATCACGCATGATCCGGGGCAGATGAATTTCAGAGATCGAGGCAGAGTAATATCCACCGTTAATCACGGCAACGCCCGTCAAGAACATAGCGTCCATGCGCAGGCGCAAACTGTGAATCAGTGTGAATCATGGTATAGCTTATCCCTTCCAGCAGGAATCATCCGAAGCCGCGTTGCGTTTGGCATCACATGACGGTTAGCTGGCAGCATCAGGGACAGGATCAAGAATCATGGCGGAAGCGGCGGTACGCAAACTCGAGGATGTGCGCGATCAGAAGGACGCACTCTATCGGGAAGCACCACACAATATCGAAGCGGAACAGGCATTGCTGGGCGCAATCCTGATCAACAACGATGCCTTTTACCGCATATCGGACTTTCTGAAGCCGACCCATTTCTTCGAGCCGCTGCACCGCCGTATCTACGAGATCAGCACCGATCTCATCCGCGTCGGCAAAGTGGCCAATCCGATTACGATGAAGACCTTTCTGCCCGAGGGCAAGGTCGGCGATATGACCATATTCCAATATGTGCAGCGTCTGGCCGTCGAGGCCGTGACCGTCATCAATGCTGCGGATTATGGCCGCGCGATCTACGATCTGGCGACCCGCCGCGCGCTGATCGGGATCGGCGAGGACATGGTCAATGTCGCCTATGACGCAGCGGTCGACAACGCACCGCAGGAGCAGATCGAGGACGCCGAACGCCGCCTGTTCGAACTGGCCGAAACCGGCCGTTACGATGGCGGCTTCCTGCCGTTCAAGGATGCCGTGACCACCGCTGTGGACATGGCCAATGCTGCTTTCATGCGCGATGGCCACCTGTCGGGCGTTTCGACCGGCATTCATACGCTGGACGGCAAGATGGGTGGCTTGCAGCCTTCCGACTTGATCATCCTCGCCGGACGTCCAGGCATGGGTAAAACCTCGCTCGCCACCAATATTGCCTTCAACATCGCCAATTCCTATGAGCCGGACCAGCAGGCCGATGGAACGGTAAAAGCCAAGAATGGCGGCGTCGTCGGCTTCTTCTCGCTCGAAATGTCGGCGGAACAGCTCGCAACCCGTATCATTTCCGAGCAGACGGAAGTGTCGTCCTCGAAAATCCGCCGTGGTGATATCACCGAAACCGACTTCGAAAAGCTGGTCGCCTGCTCGCAGGTGATGCAGAAAATCCCGCTCTATATTGACCAGACCGGTGGTATTTCCATCGCGCAGCTGGCCGCCCGCGCCCGTCGTCTCAAGCGTCAGCGCGGCCTTGATGTTCTGGTGATCGACTACGTTCAGCTGATGACCGGCTCGTCGAAGGCCTCGGCACAGAACCGCGTGCAGGAAATCACCGAGATCACCACCGGCCTGAAGGCGCTCGGCAAGGAACTGAACGTTCCGATCATTGCGCTTTCACAGCTCTCGCGTCAGGTGGAAAGCCGCGACGACAAGCGCCCGCAGCTCTCCGATCTTCGTGAATCGGGCTCGATCGAGCAGGACGCCGACGTGGTGCTGTTCGTGTTCCGTGAGGAATATTACGTCAAGAACCTTGAACCGCGCGACGAATTCGACCCGAAATACGAAGAATGGAAGCAGCATTTCGAAAAAGTGCGCGGCACTGCCGATGTCATCATCGCCAAGCAGCGTCACGGACCGACCGGAACGGTCAAGCTCGCCTTCCAGTCCGAATTCACGCGATTTGCAGATCTGGCCGAGGGTTCCTATCTCCCGGAGCAGTATGAATAGTCTTTCTTCGAAAAAGGCGCGTCTCTGATGGCCAAGGCGCGCATTCAGTTCATCTGCCAGAATTGCGGCACAGTGCATACGCGCTGGGCGGGCAAGTGCGATTCCTGTGGCGAGTGGAACACGCTCGTCGAGGAAGGCACCAATAGCGGCATCGGTTCCGGTCCGGGCGCCATGTTGTCGAAGCGCAAGGGTCGCGCCGTCGCGCTGACCTCGCTTTCTGGCGACATTGAAGATGCCCCGCGCATTATTTCCGGCATCAGCGAACTCGATCGGGTGACCGGCGGCGGTTTCGTGCGTGGTTCGGCACTGCTGATCGGTGGCGATCCCGGCATCGGCAAATCCACGCTTCTGACGCAGGCGGCGGCAGCCCTTGCCAATCGCGGCCACCGCATCGTCTATGTTTCGGGCGAAGAAGCCGTCGCGCAGATCCGCCTGCGCGCGCAGCGTCTCGGCGTCGCCACATCGGCGGTGGAGCTTGCCGCCGAAACCAATGTCGAAGACATCATCGCCACCATTTCCGACGGCAAACGCCCCGATCTGGTGATTATCGATTCGATCCAGACCTTGTGGACCGATATGGCGGATTCGGCGCCCGGCACGGTCACGCAGGTGCGTTCCTCCGCGCAGGCGATGATCCGTTACGCCAAGCAGACAGGCGCTGCGGTGGTGCTGGTCGGCCATGTCACCAAGGACGGCCAGATTGCCGGTCCGCGCGTGGTCGAGCACATGGTCGATGGCGTTCTCTATTTCGAAGGCGAAGGCGGGCATCATTACCGCATCCTGCGCACGGTGAAGAACCGCTTCGGCCCCACCGATGAAATCGGCGTTTTTGAAATGTCCGATGGCGGCTTGCGCGAAGTGTCCAATCCGTCCGAGCTTTTTCTCGGCGAACGCAACGAAAAAGCACCGGGAGCTGCGGTTTTCGCTGGCATGGAAGGCACGCGCCCGGTTTTGGTGGAAATTCAGGCCCTTGTCGCCCCCTCCTCTCTCGGCACGCCGCGCCGTGCTGTCGTGGGCTGGGATGGCGGGCGTCTCGCAATGATCCTCGCCGTGCTGGAATCGCATTGCGGGGTGCGTTTTGGCCAGCATGACGTCTATCTGAATGTTGCGGGCGGCTATCGGATCAGCGAACCGGCGGCCGATATTGCGGTTGCCTCGGCGCTTGTTTCCTCGATGGCCGGTATTGCCCTTCCGCCAGATTGTGTTTATTTCGGCGAAATCAGCCTTTCCGGTGCTGTTCGTGCGGTGACGCATGCAGTACAGAGATTGAAGGAAGCAGAGAAACTCGGCTTCCGGCAGGCGGAAGTACCAAGCGGCAGCGGCGAACTCTGGAAAGATCGCAGCTTCCGTCTTATGGAAACAGCCGCCCTGCCCGACCTCGTTGCACGCATTGCCGCGGCGGGTGCCGGAAAGAAGTAGAAATCGGGAATGTGAAGCTGGAAGATTCTGTCAACCTTCCAGTGGTAAGCTTCCGCGTCTTTGACTGCCCTGCGCACCGGAACGCTTGCGCGAAAAACTAAGGACAGGCCAGAATGCCCATAACCATGCTTGATGGAATTCTACTCGGGATAACGCTGGTATCAGCGGTTCTGGCGATGGTGCGCGGTTTTTCCCGCGAAGTACTGTCGCTCGTATCCTGGGCTGCGGCCGCAGCTGCCGCTTTCCTATTCTATAAGCCGGTGCTGCCCTATATAAAGCCCTATATCAACAACGAAACCCTTGCGATGATCGCCGCCATGGCTGCGGTTTTCCTCGTGGTGCTGATCGTCGTTTCGCTGATCACCATGAAGATCGCGGACTTCATCATCGACAGCCGCATCGGCGCGCTCGACCGCACGCTGGGCTTCCTGTTCGGCGCGGCACGCGGTGTTCTGCTGATGGTCGTCGCCATGCTGTTCTTCAACTGGGCGGTGCCGGATAACCAGCCTGCCTGGATCACCAATGCGAAATCGAAGCCGATGCTCGATTCCTTCGGCGAACAGCTGCGCAATCTTCTGCCTGCCGACCCGGAATCGATGGTCGACAAGTTCAAGCCGCAGCGCAACGCACCAGCCACTGGCGAACAGGAAGAAGCGCCTGTTCCGGATGACGCGCCAGCACAGCAATAATCAGCACCTGATTTAAAAAATTGAAACCGGCTTGTGCCGGTTTCATCTGTTTTTGGCCCCAATGAAGGCCTATATGATCAGCTTAACTGACGCGGGTTCAAGGGATCGCTTTCAAAACGGCGTCCTTTCATGTAAATGTTGTTTTTAACAACCCGCAATCGAAAGGCCTTGCGGACAATGTTCCAACAATCGCATGATGAGACTTCCTTTATGCTGGATGACGACACCCTGCATGAAGAGTGTGGTGTATTCGGCATTTTGGGTCATGAGGACGCCGCAGCGCTGACAGCGCTCGGTCTGCACGCCCTCCAGCATCGCGGGCAGGAAGCCGCCGGTATTGTGTCCTATCACAATCGCCGCTTCCACTCCGAACGCCATATGGGCCTCGTGGGGGATCATTTCACCGACGCCGCCACGCTGAACCGCCTGCCCGGCGACCGCGCCATGGGCCATGTGCGCTACTCCACGACCGGCGAAACGATCCTGCGCAATGTGCAGCCGCTTTTCGCTGAACTGGAAGTCGGCGGCATTGCCATTGCCCATAACGGCAATTTCACCAACGGCATTTCGCTGCGCAAACAGCTCATCGCCTCTGGCGCGATCTTTCAGGCGACTTCCGATACGGAAGTCGTTTTGCATTTGATCGCCCGTTCGCGTTTCGCCTCGTCTTCCGACCGTTTTGTGGATGCGATCCGTCAGGTCGAAGGCGGCTACGCCATGCTGGCCCTGACCCGCACCAAGCTGATCGCCGCACGCGATCGGATCGGCATTCGTCCGCTCGTCATGGGCGAACTGGATGGCAAGCCGATTTTCTGCTCGGAAACCTGTGCCCTCGAAATCATCGGCGCGAAATACATTCGCGATGTCGAAAATGGCGAAGTAATCGTCTGCGAAATCCAGCAGGACGGCTCGATCACGACCCAGTCCATCAAGGCGGAAAACCCGCAGCCGGAACGTCTGTGCCTGTTCGAATATGTCTATTTCGCCCGTCCGGATTCGGTTGTCGGCGGACGCAGCGTCTATGTCGCACGCAAGAATATGGGCATCGAACTGGCTGGTGAAGCCGGTGTCGAAGCCGATGTCATCGTGCCGGTGCCCGATGGCGGCACGCCTGCGGCGCTTGGCTTTGCGCAGGCAAGCGGCATTCCATTCGAATATGGCATCATCCGCAACCATTATGTCGGGCGCACCTTCATCGAGCCGACCCAGCAGATTCGCGCCTTGGGTGTGAAGCTGAAGCATTCGGCCAATCGCGCCATGATTGAAGGCAAGCGTGTTGTGCTGGTGGATGATTCCATCGTGCGCGGTACCACTTCGGTCAAGATCGTGCAGATGATGCGCGATGCCGGCGCAAAGGAAGTGCATATGCGCGTGGCAAGCCCGATGATCTATCATCCGGATTTCTACGGTATCGACACGCCGCATGCCGACAAGCTTCTCGCCAACCAGCATGAAGATCTGGAATCCATGTGCCGTTACATCGGCGCGGATTCGCTGGCCTTCCTGTCTATCGACGGTCTCTACAAGGCAGTCGGCGGCAAGCCGCGTGACCCGAACGCGCCTGCCTTCACGGATCACTATTTCACGGGCGATTACCCGACCCGCCTTCTCGATCAGGAAGGCGAAAGCAACATCCACACGCTGTCGCTGCTGGCCAGCAACGGCTAACGCAAATTCGCGAACTGGGCGGCCTGCGGGCCGCTCCAATCCTTCACATAAAAAGTCATTGGGGACGGAATGACAATCGACCTTACGGGCCGGCTGGCCTTGGTAACGGGCGCATCGCGCGGCATTGGGTATTTTCTTTCACTGGAACTGGCAAAACGCGGCGCGCATGTGATCGCCGTTGCGCGTACTGTCGGCGGTCTTGAAGAGCTGGACGACGATATTCGCAAGCTCGGCGGCAGCGCGACTTTGGTGCCGCTCGACATCACCGATATGGAAGCCATCGACCGCCTTGGCGGCTCGATCCACGAGCGCTGGGGCAAGCTGGATATCATGGTCGCCAATGCGGGCGTGCTGGGCACCATCTCGCCGATCGGCCATGTTGAAGCAAAGACCTTCGAAAAAGTCATGAATGTCAACGTGACGAGCGTCTGGCGTCTGATCCGCTCGACAGACCCGCTGCTGCGTCTTTCCGATGCCGGACGCGCCATTCTGCTTTCATCCGGCGTTGCGCATAGCTGCCGCGCCTTCTGGGGTCCCTATGCTGCCTCCAAGGCGGCTGTCGAGGTCATGGCCCGCAGCTGGGCTGAAGAGACCAAGCAGATGGCCCTCAACATCAATTCGGTCAATCCCGGCGCAACCCGCACCGCCATGCGCGCGCAGGCCATGCCCGGCGAAGACCCGGACACTCTGCCGACACCGCAGGAAGTGGCCGAAAAGATCGTCAAGCTTGCCGATCCGGCGCTCGACGTCACAGGCAAGCTGTTCGACGTCCGTCAGGACCGCTTCCTCGATTATCCTATGCCGTCGTAATGCTCTTAGAGCCTGAATCAAAAAGCGGCATGTGTGTGCGAAAATGGTGATTTTCGAGTACCGGAGCGGAGCGTACTATTAGTACGTGAGCACCGGAATGTAGAAAATTGCCATTTGCAGCCACACAGGGCGACTTTTGGAACAGGCTCTTAGGCTGGCCTTGTCAATCGCAAGGCCAGCGTTATTTTATAAATACTTGCCCCCTCGCCGCCTTGTCTTCGGCTTTTTTAGCGGGCTTTTCCCCTCTCCCCTCCCAAAGAAATCCATCGTCACCGGCATGCGCTTTCGCACGCCGCAACGCAATTCATTGTCTGGAGAACAGAATGGCTGACAACCAAGCACGTTACCTCGTCATCAGCGGCGGCCCCGGATCGGGCAAGAGCACGCTGATCGATGCGCTCGAACAGCGAGGTTTTGCGCGTACCGTGGAAGCCGGGCGCGCCATCATTCAGGATCAGGTTGCCATCGGTGGCACGGCTCTGCCCTGGGACGACCGCGCGCTCTTTGCCGAGCTCATGTTGTCGTGGGAAATGCGGTCACATCGCTTGGCACAGCGCCACTCTGGGCCGGTCTTCTTCGATCGCGGCGTGCCGGATGTGATCGGTTATCTTTCGCTCTGCAGCTTGCCCGTGCCTTCGCATATGGAAGCGGCTGCACAGCAGATTCGTTATAACAAAACAGTGTTTCTCGCCCCGCCATGGCCGGAGATTTTCGGGCAGGATGCCGAGCGCAAACAGGATTTCGATGAGGCTGTGCGAACATTCACAGCGATGGAAACAACCTATCGCCGGTTCGGATATGAAATCGCGCTCCTGCCGAAAGCTTCGGTCGAGGAGCGCGTTGAGTTCATTCTGACAAAAATGCCGTCAGTTGTCTTCTGACGCAGACGGCTTTTCTTCTTCGCTATCGGCCGCCGGTTCTTCTGCCGCTTTACGATCCGCAGCCTCGCGGCGGTTCCAAGCAGCAAGGCTGAACGGCAGGAAAGCCAGATAGACCAGAGCCGTCAGGCTGAGCGTCTGCCATGTGAAGCTCATCAGGAACGCCACGTAGACGACCACGCAGAGGATCAGCGGCATGACGATATCGCGGCGCACGAGGCTGCCCGCCGATTTGCCATTATAGACCGGCAGGCGGCTGACCAGCAGGAACGCGATAGCCACTGTATAAATGGCAACGCCGAAGGCCAGCCCGCGCGAAGGCGTCAGGCCGAGGAAACCGAGATAAACCGGCAGCAGCACCAGCATGGCGCCAGCGGGCGCAGGCACGCCGATGAAATAATTGCTCTGCCAGGCAGGCCGGTTCGGGTCTTCCAGCATCACATTGAAGCGCGCCAGACGAAGGCAGCAGGCAATCGCATAGAGAAGACCGGCAATCCAGCCGAAGGAACGCGCCTGATCCAGCATGAATGCGTAGAGCACCAGCGCGGGCGCAACGCCGAAATTGACGATATCGGCGAGTGAATCCATCTGCTCGCCGAATTTCGACGAGCCTTTCATCATGCGCGCGACACGTCCGTCGATGCCGTCTAGAAATGCGGCGACCAGCACCATGGCGACGGCCAGTTCAAAGCGGTTTTCAAAGGCAAGACGAATGCCGGTCAGACCGGCACAGATGGCCAGAACCGTGATGAGGTTCGGAATAACGATACGCAGTGGTATCTGCGACAGCTTTGGGCCGCGGGATGAATCCACGCGGCCATTGGGCTCAAAAGGCGGAAAGGGTGTTCCCATGGTCTATGCAATCCGGACAACGGGTTCGCTGCGGTTGCTGCCGTAATCGGCAAGCACCGTTTCACCGGCAACAGCCGTCTGGCCCACGGCAACGCGAACCGTCGCATCGGCAGGCAGATAAACGTCAACGCGGGAACCGAAGCGAATAAGGCCGAAACGCTCGCCAACCGACAGATCGTCATCCTGGCTCGACCAGCACACGATGCGGCGCGCCACCAGACCGGCGATCTGCACCACGCCGACCTTGCCATGCGGGCTCTCGATCAGAACACTGTTGCGTTCATTTTCGGTGCTGGCTTTGTCCAGTTCCGCATTGAGGAACTTGCCCGGGCGATGCTCGACCTTGACGATCTGACCACGAACCGGCGAACGGTTGATGTGCACGGAAAAGACATTCATGAACACGGAAACGCGCATCAGCGGCTCGAGGCCCAGATCAAGCTCCGCAGGCGGAATAGCCGGACCGACGAAAGAGACCTTGCCGTCAGCCGGGCTGATGACGAGCTCGTCGTCCATCGGCGTCACGCGTTCGGGATCGCGGTAGAAATAGATGCACCAGACTGTGAGCACCATACCGATCCAGAACAGCGGGTTCCACAACCAGCCAAGGATCAGCGAAACCACGAAGAAGCCCGCTATGAACGGATAGCCTTCCCGGTGAATCGGCACAAAAGTGTTGCGGATAGTGTCAGTCAGGCTCATCGCTTGTTCCTCGTATTTAGAGCGCATCCGATCTGGCTTCACCAGACCGGCGCTCTAAATCGTTGCTCGGGCCGCATTTATGCGACGCCAAATGTTCCCATTTGGCCGCAAGATGCTTTAGCCGTATGTAGCGCATGACTCCCGGAATCTCAAAATGCATTTCGCAATTTATGCACGACTGTCAGGTGGCGTGATCACTCCGCCGCAGGCGTACCGCGCACGACCACGCCCATATCGTCGCTCTCGCGAACCTGACGCAGGCGCTCTTCGGCCTCGTCGGCCTCGCGCTGACGATCCCACATCGAGGCATACAGGCCCTTGTGCTTCAGAAGCTGGCGATGCGTGCCGCGCTCGGCGATCAAACCGTCCTTGAGCACGATGATTTCATCCGCACCAATGACCGTCGAAAGACGGTGCGCGATAACCAGTGTCGTGCGGCCACGGCTGACAATATCCAGCGCTGACTGGATTTCCTGCTCCGTCGCCGTATCCAGCGCCGAGGTCGCTTCGTCAAGGATCAGGATCGGCGGCGCTTTCAGGATCGTGCGTGCGATCGCAACGCGCTGCTTTTCACCGCCCGAAAGTTTCAGCCCGCGCTCGCCGACCATGGCCTTGTAGCCATCCGGCAGATGCTGGATGAAACGGGAGATCTGCGCCATTTCAGCCGCCTTCTCCACCTCTTCCTCGGTCGCATCCGTGCGGCCATAGCGGATATTATAGGCGATGGTGTCGTTGAACAGCACCGTATCCTGCGGGACCATGCCGATGACCTTGCGCAGGCTTTCCTGCGTCACGTCGCGCACATCCTGCCCGTCGATGGTCACCGAACCCGACTGGATATCGTAAAAGCGGAACAGCAGCCGCGAGATCGTGGACTTGCCTGCGCCCGAAGGCCCGACAATCGCCACCGTCTTGCCTGCCGGAACCTCGAAGCTAATGCCCTTGAGGATCGGACGGTTGGAATCATAGGCAAAGTGCACGTCATCAAAGCGGATCGCGCCCTTGTCAACCTGCAGCGGCTTGGCGCCCGGCTTGTCGCTCACTTCCTGCTTCACATCGAGCAGGTCGAACATCTGTTCGATATCGGTCAGACCCTGACGGATTTCGCGATAGATGAAACCAATGAAGTTGAGCGGAATGGAAAGCTGCATCAACAGCGCATTGATGAACACGAAGTCGCCGATGGATTGCGTTCCGGCGCGCACTTCCAGTGCCGACATCACCATGACAATCGCCATGCCCACGCCGAAGATCACTGCCTGACCGAAGTTCAGCCAGCCGAGCGAGGTCCAGGTCTGGGTCGCAGCTTTTTCATAACGCGCCATGGAAGCATCGAAGCGCTTGGCTTCCATCGTCTCATTGCCGAAATACTTCACCGTTTCGAAGTTCAGCAGGGAGTCGATGGCCTTGGTATTGGCATCCGTATCGGAATCGTTCATCTCGCGACGGATGTTGATGCGCCAGTCGCTCGCCTTGATGGTGAACCACGTATAGAACCAGACCGTCGCCGCCACGACCACCAGATAGGAAATGCCGTAGGAGACCGCGAAGATCACCGCCGTCATCGCAAATTCCAGAATGGTCGGCAGCGTGTTGAGAATAGTGAAGCGGACGATGGTTTCGATGCCCTTCGTGCCGCGCTCGATCACGCGTGAAAGACCGCCCGTGCGCCGCTCAAGATGAAAGCGCAGCGAAAGCTGGTGCATATGCACGAATGTGCGATAGGCGAGCTGACGCACCGCATATTGGCCGACACTGGCGAACAAGGCGTCGCGCAGCTGGTTGAGACCGGCCTGCACGATCCTCGATCCGTTATAGGCCACCACGAGCATGACCGCACCGGTCAGGAAAAGCGGCACATAGCCCGGCGCATGCAACTGTCCGTTCAGCGCATTCGTCGCCCATTTGAAGAAATAGGGAACGAGAATGAGAACGATCTTCGAAATAACCAGATAGAACGTCGCCCACACCACGCGCATGCGCAGGTCCGGCCTGTCCTCCGGCCACATATAGGGCCAGAGATTGCGCAGTGTCTTGAATGTTTCGCCGGATTCGGCAGAAACCGTTTTGGAGGAACTCATCAGGCGTTCTTTCGGGTCAGATCATAACGTGCAACAACCACCGGCGAATGCGGCAAGGTGGGTGCGAATGGCATTGATTTGCTGCCAGTTGACGCTGTAGCGCGAAGACTGGCGTTCGGGTCGATAGTCGATCAGCCTTGCGGTCACGAGAACCTTCAAATGCTGGGAAACGGTGGATTGGGCGAGATCAAGCCTGCCGACAATATCCTTGCAGCAGCAGGCGTCCTCAAGGATCAGCTGCCGTAAAATGGCGATACGCACGGGATGGCCCAGCGCAGCATAAATCCGCGCGGCATCCTCGTCGCCTTTCGCCATCGAGCCAAGATCGGCTGCGGCCTGATCATTCATGGAAATCTTCATCGTATATCGACGATATACGATTATACCTTAAAGCACAAGATTTCGCGGCGTCTTTTCCAAAAAACGCCGCGAAAGTAGAAACAAGCTATCGTGATTATTGAGTAGCACCACAATTGCAAATTCGTCAGGCCGTGGCGAAACGAGTGATTTTCGAGCACCGGAGCACAGGAAATTGCGCGTTGCAGACCGGCATCACGAAGAATGCAACTGTAGTGGTAGAGCGGAACCTGATCAGTTCTGCGGTTACTGCGTCTGGCGCTGCACTTCCTCGTCGCCCAGCGGCTCCTTCGGCATGTGGAACACCTGTCCCGGCCAGATAAGGTCAGGGTTTTTAATCTGCTCACGATTGGCAAGATAGATGGTCGTGTAGCGGGTGCCCTTGCCATAGGCGCGCTTGGAGATCGTCCACAGATTGTCGCCCCGGCGGATGATCACCGAACCGTCAACCTTTTGCAGCGCGGCCTTGTCCTCGGCGCCTGCCTCTGCCGTACCGCTGCTTGTGGGAGCGACTGCCGAAATATTGGCGCCAGCCTCGCGACGGAACGGCACGCGCGCCGTGGCGATGACACGGTTTGCATTGTCGAGAAGATCGGCGCGAATGATGTAATCGGCCACAGCAAGCGGCTGTTTGCTCTGCACGAGGAAACGGCCTTCCGGCGTAACAGTGCTGGAGCCGATCAGAATATCATTGGCATGGACGATCACGCGGTTTCCACCCTTGGCATTGCCGGCCACGAAGATGGCGTCACCTTCGATTTCGACCGCTTCGATGGCAATCGGCAGTTCTTCGGCAGGCTTGGCCTGCGAGGCCTCACCTTCAGTCGGCGCTGTTGCAGCACCCGTCGCACTGTCCGTCGGCTGCGCCGGTGCAGTTTCCGGCCTGGTGATCAGACGGCTTGCTTCGCCCGGTTCTTCAACCAGCGCCAGAACCTGCCCGCCTTTTGAATCCGGCACGGAGACGATGGCCGTCTGGGCCGATGTGGCAACCTTGTCCTGCCCCGAGGCGCGCAGCACAAGCTGATGATCGCCCGGCTTCAACGGCTGGTCCAGCACCACGACGAAATCGCCATTGGCGCCTGCCTTGGCTTTGCCCACGACACTCGCACCAGCCACGACTTCCACATCCGCATTCGGCATGGCCTTGCCGGCAATCACCACGGAACCATCCGGCTCTACGCGCAGCACGTCGAAGATCGGCGTCTGGTGCTGCTGTTCCGGCTCAGCGGCGGCCTGATCGGCAGGGGCCGTCGGCTTGTCGGCCTTCGGCGCAGCCTCGGCAGATTGCGCGGGCTTTGGTGCCTCTGTCTGAGGTGCTTGCGGCTGTGCAGCCTGCTGTTCGCCGCCGGAAGCAGCGGGCGCGGAAACACCAGCCTTTGGTGTTTCCGGCTCTGCCTTCTTTGCATTCCAGTAAAGGCCAAGCCCGACAATCACGGCCAGCAGGCCAGCGCCGAGCAATCCAAAGCTATTCTTCTGCATTTCGTTCCGAGACCCACGCCAGAGATTAGCGCGTTTCCAGTTAAAACGAAGACGTTGAAACCGCGCTATCTATTTTTTCTGCGCATTTCCGAACGCAAAACGGCTTCGCACTTTTGCTGGAAATGCAAACTCTTCCTCTGTCGCATTACCCAACGCAAAACCGCTTCGCACTTTTGCTGGAAATGCTCATTAGAATGGGTTTATAGCTTTTGGCTTCCCCCCACAACAAATCTGCACTGAATTAGCAAAAGGTACGAGGTTTTTTCTTAGCTTGCTTATTGTTCTGCACAGCTTGTGGGCTTTTCCTGTTCCGGGTCGTCCATGAGGTTGTAAAGACTGGCCTCCTGGCCCTTTGTCCACCAGACATAAACGCCGCCCGCATATTTTGCGCCGGAACCGGACAACACATTGGAAGCGATGACAGTTTCATCGTCCAGTTCAAGCTCTGCAAGCGAAATGTCACCGGCATTGTAATAGGTTACGGACACGTCCTTTTCGCCGCATTTATAGAGGACGGAATTGGTCGTTACCGCCGTATCCTCCGGTAGCTTGATGGTGATTTCAGCAGCCGACGCCGCCGAAGCGGTCAGGGACAGCGCAAAAAGCGCAACGGACAGTTTTACTGAAGACAACATTTTCAAATTCACTCCAATTTGATTTGCAAAATAAGACCTAGAATACTGGCCCTGAATGTACAGGACATGAACGGATTTTACGGCCCTGCGGCGTGACGCCCGACTTGACGCTCACGCATCAAAAGCCCAAAAAAGCACTATGTCTGAGATTCGATCCATTTGCGTTTATTGCGGCTCTTCCATGGGCCAGAACCCCATCTATCGCGAAGCTGGCCTTGCCCTTGGCCGCTCCATCGCCGAGCATGGCCTGCGCCTTGTCTATGGCGGCGGCACGAGAGGCATCATGGGCGCGGTGTCGCAAGGCGTGATGGAAGCTGGCGGCGAAGTCACCGGCATCATCCCGACCTTCCTGCTCGACAAGGAAGCCAGCCTCGAAAAGGCGGAACAGTTGACGGAGCTGGTCGTCGTTGGCGATATGCACGAGCGCAAGCATCTGATGTTCCAGAAATCGGATGCGTTCGTCACCCTGCCCGGCGGCATCGGCACGGTCGAGGAAATCGTGGAGATGATGACCTGGGCGCAGCTCGGCAAGCATCGCAAGCCGATGGTCTTCGCCAATATCAATCAGTTCTGGCAGCCCATGCTGTCGCTGCTCGACCATATGCGCGCGGAAGGCTTTCTTCATACCGCTCATCAGGTGCAGCCGCTGGTGATCGACAAAGCGGAAGATATCGTGCCCGCCATCCTCGCCGCCAATGGCAAGCCGCGCGAAGGCAACCCGGAAATCATCGAGAAGATGTAAGCCCTGCCCTCGCGAGAGCAGCTTTCTTATTCGTTACGCACTGAACCATCTGTACCGCCGTACAGGTGGTTTTTTGTTGTTTGCACGCCGCTGTCTCTCCACCGCTGCCCTTGCGATAAGCGGCTGGCCATGCCACATTGAAAAACGTTCAACCATATGGTTGACTATTCCCATGAATGACGTATATTCAACCTTACGGGTGAATAATGAACGATGATGCTCTGTCACATATTCTCAAAGCCGTCGGAGACGCTACGCGACGGCATATCTTGACGCTGCTCGTACAGGAGGGCGCTTCAAGAGTGACTGCACTCGCCGCTCATTTCGACATGTCGCTCAACTCTGTCTCCAAGCACATCAAGGTGCTTGAGGAGGCGGGGTTGGTCACCCGCAAGACTTTGGGCCGCGAGCATTTCATTGCCGCCGAACTGGAACCGGTACGGGAAGTGGAAAACTGGTTCGCGGAACTGAAGTCTGTCTGGGAACTGCGCCTGACGGCGCTGGAGGATGTACTCGTTTCAAAGGAACAGGAAAATGAGTGAGCTTGAACTGACAGTTAATCGCAGGATTGCCGCTCCACGGGAGAAGGTTTTCAACGCATGGCTCTCGCCAGTGACGCTGGCGAAATTCATGCGCGCATCAAGCGATAGCACCGGTCCGTCCGATGTCAGCACGGATGCGGTGAAAGGCGGCCGCTTTTCCATTTTGATGCATATGGTCGATCGCGACGTGCCGCATTCGGGCACCTATCTGGAAATCGATCCGCATTCGCGTCTGGCATTCACCTGGAATTCGCCCCATTCGCTGGATGACAGCGTGGTAACGATCGACCTGAAGGAAGTGGACCCAAACACCACGGACATCACGCTGAAGCAGGTCAAATTCCGCAGCCCCGAAGCACGCGACGGCCACATCAAAGGCTGGAGCGTCATTCTGACGAATTTCGACGGACTGGCCAACTGACCCTGCCGATAGAAATGAAAATGCCGGGCGCTCTGCCCGGCATTTTGTTCGTGCGGATAACATCACGACAATAGCAGATACCCTGTCGGATCTGCTGGGCAGATACGACCGCCACATTGCAGCAAGGTGGAAACGCCATTCGCGACCGTTAGAACCATGAACAATGCGATTGGCAGATAAACTGCAGTTTTCATTGTGAGAGCTGGCTGCACCTCACCGAATTGACGATCAAACAGCAGCATGATCGCCGCGCCGGTGATCATGAGCGCAGATATGATGAAGACCCAAGTATAAAAATGCAGATCGAGGAAGGCGTTACCATAAGCGCCCGTTCCGGGAACAATATGCAAGAGAACATGCCGGGCTGCGACAGATCCACTGATTACAGCGCCCAGGACAATCAAGCCATAATGGCTGGGGCGCATGCCAGTCTTAAGATTCAGCACGAGACCGAACCCGGCCGCGATGATACCCGCGCGCTGCAAGATGCAAAGCGGGCATGGAATATTCCCTCGGACGATCTGATTATCAAACGCGAACAAGAGTGTGAAACAGACGGCTGACAGCCCGATAGTATTGAGCCAGATCAAGTATTTACTGGTCATTTTTTCCGTATCACAATGCAATATTGATTGAATCCGTGGCATGCAGGCTGAACAAAGCCAAAATACAGACGATACCACTGCCCCAGAATACGAGTGCGATGGTCCGCCTTCTAAACCAGGTCGCAACCAGACCCACAAAGAAGAGAAAAAAGGAAACACTCATCATCGCAATATTCAGTTCTCAAAAATTCGCGGGAAAGGAATACGCATAGATTTGCATTCCACGGGAAGACCGTAGAATTAACGCAAATTCGGTGTATTTTGAAAGTCGCAGAATAGAGGTCGCATAAAGAAGCCCCCTAAAAATTACTGATTACATTCTTGAGGGAATCGATCGGCGGTCAATCCGTTACTGGTCAAATACCAGCAGATAGGATTGCCACCTATTTCTTCACCAGCGTCACAACCGCTTCCACATGCGGAGACCACAAAAACTGGTCGATAGGCGTGACGCGTTGGATGCGATAGCCGCCCTTCACCAGAATGGCGAGATCGCGCGCAAGCGTGACGGGGTTGCACGACACGGCAACTACCTTTTCCACTTTGGACTTCGCCAGTTCCTGCGCCTGTTCTTCGGCGCCCGCACGCGGCGGATCGAAAACAACGGCGTTGTATGGCAGCAATTCCTTCGGCATCAGCGGGCGGCGGAACAGGTCGCGCCGTTCGACGCTCACCGGCTTCAGGCCCTGCACATGGCGTACACCGCGGTCGAGGGCCGCCAGAGCAGCCGCATCATTTTCCACCGCATGGACCGCACTTTTCTCCGCCATTCGGAGCGCGAAAGTGCCGACACCGCAGAAAAGATCGGCGACGCGCTTTGCCTTGCCGACATGGTTCAGCACCAGCGCCGTCATCGCCTCTTCAGCCTCGGCGGTTGCTTGCAGGAAGCAGCCGGGCGGCACCGGAACCGGAACCTTGCCGAAATGGATCAGCGGCTTTTTCGGCTCGACGATGATTTCGCCCTCATGCGAAAGGCGTGCAAAACCCTTCTTGATGACAAGCGCGGTCAAGGCACGGCGCTGGTCGTCATCCAGCACACCGCAACCGCTTGCCGCGAGATCAAGGCCGGATTCCGTCAGTGTCGCCGCCAGTTTGAACGGCTTGGAACCCGGCGCCAGCAATGCACCAACATCGCGCAGATCGTCGAGGCGCGAGATGATTTCCGGCACGGTGACCGGGCATTCGACAATGTCGATGATTTCATGGCTGAGATGGCGATTGAAGCCGAGCAGAACGCCCTTCTCCGTCTTGCGCGCGGCAAAGACGGCGCGGCGGCGCGTATGCGGCGCGCAGGCCACCAGCGGTTCAACCTCAACATCGATGCCCCTACCCTTCAGGGCTGAGACAACCAGTTCGCGCTTCCACAGACGGTAGGGTTCATCCTGCCAGTGTTGCAGCGCACAACCGCCGCAGGCCTCGAAATGCTCGCAGGCCGGATCCTGCCGTTCCGGCGAGGTTTCCAGCAATGCGATCAGCGTCGCGCGGTTCTTGTCGCGCGCCACATTGGCCACTTCGCCCGGCAGCGTGAAAGGCACATAGATCTGACCGTCGGGAAGATTGGCGACGCCATCGCCGCCCGCACCTATCGAGCGGATATTAATTTGCGTCGTCATTGGTCCTTCTTTCCTGCCAAGAGATATTCACGATTGCCATCACCACCTTCGATGGGCGACGGGCAAAGGCCGAGCGCGCGCCAGCCAGGCTGCGTCTCAAGCCAGAGTTTGAGTTCTTCTGCTATGCGTTCGCCGTCCGTAGGATCACGCAAAATGCCGCCCTTGCCGATGGCTTCACGTCCTGCCTCGAATTGCGGCTTCACGAGAAGCGCGCAGATAGCATCTTTTTGCGCAAAGGCCAATGCCGGGGGCAAAGCGAGCTTCAGCGAGATGAAACTGACATCCGAGACGACGCAATCAATGTCGCGCCCGTCGAGATGGGCCAATTCCAGCGCGCGGGCGTTGACGCCCTCCTTGTTGGTGACGCGGGCGTCAGCGCGCAGGCTCTCATGCAACTGGTCGTGCCCGACATCGATGGCGATGACATGGCTTGCGCCGCGTTCCAGCAACACCTGCGTAAAGCCGCCGGTGGATGCGCCGATATCGAGCGCCGTGCGCCCTTTGACATCGAGGTCGAAATGATCGAGCGCCGCGATCAGCTTCAGCGCCGCGCGCGAAACATAGGCACTGGCGGGATCGTCCACCGCGATTGCAGCATTCTGCGCCACCGTCTGACCCGGCTTGGTGACGGCTTTACCATCCACCTTGACGGTGCCGCGCTGGATCGCATCGCGAGCACGCGAGCGCGTGGCGAACAATCCGCGTTCGACCAGCAGTTGGTCAAGGCGCGGGCGACTATCGGCAGATGGTACGCTCATGAGATCACGCCCTGAAATCAGGCACGGAACGGTGTCGCGATGGCTTCCCGACCGAGCGCGGAAAAAACCGTGTGCACGATACCGGCGCGGTCGAGACCGGCGCTGGCATACATCGCATCCGGCTTGCCGTGATCCTGATAGAGATCAGGCAGCGTCAGCGCACGAACCTTCAGGCCGCGATCCAACAGACCGTCGGTGGCGAGGAATTGCAGCACATGCGAGGCAAAGCCGCCCACCGCGCCCTCCTCGACCGTCACCAGCACTTCGTGTTCACGGGCAAGACGGCGGATCAGATCGTGATCGAGCGGCTTGGCAAAGCGCGCATCGGCAACCGTCGTCGAAAGACCGGCAGCGCCCAGCTCATCGGCAGCGGCAAGGCATTCCTGCAAGCGTGTACCGAAGGACAGTAGCGCCACCTTGGTACCCTCGCGCACGATGCGGCCCTTGCCGATTTCAAGCACCGAGCCGCGTTCCGGCAATTCGACGCCGACGCCATCGCCACGCGGATAGCGGAAGGAAATCGGGCTTTCATCATATGCGGCGGCAGTGCGCACCATATGACGCAATTCAGCCTCGTCGGACGCGGCCATGACGACAAAGCCCGGCAGCGCGGCAAGGAAGCCCGTATCGAAGGAGCCTGCATGAGTGGCGCCGTCGGCACCCACCAGACCGGCGCGGTCGATGGGGAAACGCACTGGCAGGTTCTGGATCGACACATCATGCACGACCTGATCGTAGCCGCGTTGCAGGAAGGTCGAATAAATGGCGCAGAACGGCTTGAAACCCTCACTGGCGAGACCCGCTGCAAAGGTGACCGCGTGCTGTTCGGCAATGCCCACATCGAAGGTGCGCTGCGGGAACACTTCGCCGAAGAGGTCAAGCCCGGTGCCGGTCGGCATGGCGGCGGTGATCGCCACGATCTTGTCGTCGTGACGCGCCTCCTCGATCAGGCTGGTGCCGAAAATCTTGGTATAGCTCGGCGCATTGGCAGGCGGCTTCGCCTGCTTGCCGGTGATGACATCGAACTTGTTGACGCCATGATATTTATCGGTGGCAGCTTCCGCAGGCGCATAGCCCTTGCCCTTCTGCGTCACCACATGGATCAGCACCGGGCCTTTTTGCGTATCGCGCACATTTTTCAGCACAGGCAGAAGATGGTCGAGATTATGCCCGTCAATGGGGCCGACATAATAGAAACCCAGCTCCTCGAACAGCGTACCGCCGGTGAAGAAGGCACGCGCATATTCTTCCGACTTGCGCGCCTTGTCCTGGAGGAATTTCGGCAGCTTCTGCGCCACCTGCTTGGCGGCTTCGCGAACGCTGCGATAGGTGCGGCCCGAAACGAGGCGCGCCAGATAGGCGCTCATCGCCCCGGTCGGCGGCGCAATCGACATGTCGTTATCGTTGAGGATCACGATCAGCCGCGCATCCAGCGCACCGGCATTGTTCATCGCTTCATAGGCCATGCCAGCCGACATGGAACCATCGCCGATGACGGCAATGACATTGCGCTTTTCGCCCGAAAGATCGCTTGCAACGGCCATGCCGAGACCGGCGGAAATCGACGTCGATGAATGCGCCGCGCCAAACGGATCATATTCGCTTTCGGAACGCTTGGTGAAACCGGACAAGCCGCCTTCCTGCCGCAGCGTGCGAATGCGGTCGCGTCGACCGGTCAGAATCTTGTGCGGATAGGCCTGATGGCCGACATCCCAGATGATACGGTCATGCGGCGTGTCGAAGACATGATGCAGCGCAACTGTCAGCTCGACCACGCCCAGCCCCGCGCCCAGATGCCCGCCCGTGGTGGACACGGCGTCGATCAGCTCGGCGCGCAGTTCTTCCGCCAGTTGCGGCAGGTCCTGCTCCGGCAAAGCGCGCAGGCGATCCGGGGTCGGCACCTTATCGAGCAATGGGGTCGTGGGTCGGGACATCGAAACAACCTGTCTTTGGGATTATCTGGATTGGTCGTCGGTATAGCAGCATCGTGGCCAGATCAAGCAGAGCCGGCTGAACTGCGCCAATCTAACACGATATGAAGCCAAATTGTGCAAAGCGAAAGCGCGTCGTTATTCAGGCAAGGGAATGAAATCCTGTTCATCGCCCGGCACGATATCGAACCGGCCCGTGCGCCATTCTTCCTTGGCCTGCTCGATGCGTTCCTTTGACGATGAGACGAAGTTCCACCAGATATAACGTTTCGACCCGAGCGCCGCGCCGCCGAAAAGCATGATATGCGCGCCTTCAGGCCCCGCCTGCACGACAATATCGTCACCGGGACGGAAGGCCAAAAGCCTGTCCGGCGGAAACACTTCGCCGCCAATGCCGACATTGCCGCTCAGCGTATAGATCGCGCGTTCTTCCGCTGTCGGCGGAATGGGAAAACGGCCATGCGGCTTGATGCGGATATCGGCATATAGCGTGTCCGCGTGCTGGATGACCGGCGATTTCAACCCATGCATCGCCCCGATAATCAGGCGGCCGTCGAATTCGGGATCACTCATCAACGGCAGATCGGGCGCGTTGGTGTGATAGAAATGCGGATCAATTTCTTCCAGCGCATCAGGCAGAGCCAGCCAGGTCTGCACACCGGAAATCGACAACGGCCCGTTGCGCTCCTCTTCCGGCGAACGCTCCGAATGCACGATGCCGCGTCCCGCCGTCATGAGGTTCACATCGCCGGGCCGCACCACCATCTCCGTGCCGAGGCTGTCGCGGTGACGGATGTGACCGTCAAACAGATAGGTCACCGTCGAAAGACCTATATGCGGATGCGGGCGCACATCCAGCGCATCGCCGTCGCGCAAGACTGCCGGACCCATCCGGTCAAAGAAAATGAACGGTCCAACCAGTCTGCGGCGCACAGTCGGCAGCGCGCGCCGCACTTCCAGACCACCAATATCGCTCGTGCGCGGGATCACCAGCGTCTCAATCGCATCCACTGTCGTCTTGTCGCCAAGTACCGGATCGGGACAGGGGAAAAAGCTCATGAGACATACTCCTTTATTAAACCGTCGCAGTGCTTCGGGAGGTGCCGGATAGCACAAAACAAAACCGCACCGGCAGGCCGGTGCGGTCCGCACTCATCAATATGGCGCTAGCTCCACGCTTTTCTAGCGAAAAGCGAACCGCTTTCTCAGAGCCGCATTATCCCACGCAAAACCGCTACGCACTTTTGCTGGAAATGCTTTAGCGACCCTGCAACAGCTTGGAAAGCGCGTTCGTGTCCGGCACCTGACCGTTCGCGGTCAGCTTGTCCACCAGACCCGGCAAGACTTGCGAAAGCTGGTTCAGCAGTTCCTGCTGGTCGATGCCTGCATGCTGTGCGATTTCGCTGAGCGTCTTCTGACCGATGGCGTCGCCAAGCTGGCCCGGCTCGATGGAATGGTTCTGGCCCTGGCCAACCCAGGATTCCACCTTGTCACCCAGACCTGCCTGATTGAGCTGCTCCAGAAGGCCGCCGAGGCCGCCACTGAGCGGGCCCGGTGCGGAAGGTGCAGCCGAAGCGTTGCCCGCAGCGGCGCCACCAAGCAGGCCACCAAGACCACCGAGAATGCCGCCAAGCAATCCACCGCCGGCCTCATTGGCCGCTGAAGGCGAAGCATTGCCAGCAGCACCGCCGCCAAGCAGGCCGCCGAGAAGTCCGCCCAAACCGCCACCAGCCTGCGACTGGTCAGGCACCGGCTGCGCCTGCGTCGGTGCGGGTTCTTCCTTGCTGCCGCCAAGCATCTTGCCGACCAGCAACGCGCCAAGTGCAATCATGATTGGCTTGGCAAGACTGCCGCCGGGGATCGGCGAACCGTTTGAGTTATCGTCGTAACTACCCATGGCGCAATACTCCCTGTTATCCCATGCAGCTGACGTGCACGCGGTAAGTTAAAGTTAAAACGATTTCTCGTTTTGACAAGCATATTAACTTGCCTCTGCGCACTAAATATGAAAATTTTCCGTGAGCGCGAAACAAATGTTTATCCGCGCTTCAGGAGATATAAGATGTCTATAATAAGCTGGATCATTCTCGGCCTGATTGCTGGCTTTATCGGCAGCAAAATCGTCAATAAAAGCGGTCAGGGCGTCTTTTTTGACATCGCATTGGGCATTGTCGGCGCAATCGTCGGCGGCGTGCTTTCGTCTTCACTTTTTGGGCGAGGCGTCACCGGCGCGTTCGATCCGATCAGCCTCATCATCGCCATTGTCGGCGCAGTCATCGTGCTTTGGGCCTATCACGCCATCACCGGCAAACGAAGCATCGGCTAATATATATTGTTTAGTAAATTGCCGGCTCCGGTTTACGCCGGAGCCATTTTTGTTTTAGAGCGCATCCCGAAAAGTGTGAAACGGTTTTCGGGATGGGCTCTAGAGTAAAAGATTAGAGCGGGCGACCCGATACATATGTTGTTGAGCTTATGAGCTTTCTCGAACCCTACATCACGGCATATGGCGCATTGGCGCTCTTTGTCATCGTCTATTTCGAGTCGTTCGGCGCGCCTCTGCCCGGCGAGAGTGCGCTGATTGCAAGCTCGCTTCTGGCACTGCATGGCACACTGAACATCGAAGCCGTGCTGCTCGCGGTGTTTATCGGCGCAGTGCTGGGCGATTGTACCGGCTATCTGATCGGGCGCTTCGGCGGACGCAAGGTGATCTTGCGCTATGGCCATCTGGTGAAGCTGACGCCGGAAAGGCTCGACCAGTTCGAGAAAATGTTCGACAGCAAGGGGTTTTATGTGGTCGCAACGGCGCGTTTCGTCGTGCTGCTGCGGCAGCTCAACGGCATTATTGCGGGTTCCATGAAGATGAACCCGCTGCATTTTCTGGCTGCAAATATGATTGGCGCTGCCGGATGGACGCTCTGCTGGGGCCTTGGCCCCTATTTGCTGAGCGGCGTGCTTGCGCCCTATGTCGCCCAGCTGCGCGCTTGGTTCTGATTATTCCGCGTCGAGCGGCTCGGTGCCGACAGGCTGGCCGTCGCGACCGATGCGGATTTTCTCGACCTTGTCTTCAGCCGACTTCAGCAGCGTGTCGCAATGCTTCTTCAGCGCTTCGCCGCGCTCATAGATGCGAATGGATTCTTCCAGCGGCACGTCGCCCCGCTCCAGATCGTCGACGATCTTTTCAAGCTGCTTGAGCGCATCCTCGAAGCTCATGACCGCAATATCGGCGTTGGACGGTTCGGTTACCATGATTCATCCTTTCAACAGCCGCGTAATATGCGTAGATGCGGACTGCGACAAGCCCTCTAGATCATATCCACCTTCCAGCACACTCACGAGCCGGTGATCGCAATAGCGTTCCGCCCGTTCCATGAGTTTGCCGGTTGCCCAGTCGAAATCCGTTTCGTCGAGATTGATCTCGGCCAGCGGATCGCGAAAATGGGCATCGAAGCCAGCCGAAATAAGGATCAAATCTGGCCGGAAGTTGTCCAAAGCAGGCAATACACGACTATTAAATGCTTCGCGAAATTCGCGGCTGCCCGTATTGGGCGAAAGCGGCGCGTTGACGATATTGCCAACGCCGATTTCATCCTTCGCGCCCGTGCCCGGATAGAGCGGAAACTGATGCGTGGAGCAGAACAGAACGCTCGGATCATCATGAAAAATATCCTGTGTTCCGTTGCCGTGATGCACATCCCAGTCGATGATGGCCACGCGTTCCGCACCGTGATGGCGCTGGGCATGACGCGCCGCAATGGCAATGGAATTAAACAGGCAGAAGCCCATGGCACGCTCACGCTCGGCATGATGGCCCGGCGGGCGCGCGGCGACGAAACCATTGCTGGCAGCGCCCGAAAACACGTCGTCCACCGCACCCATCGTCGCGCCGATGGCGGTGAGCGCTGCTTCCATGCTTTTCGGGCTGACATAGGTGTCGCCGTCGAGTTTCACGACGGGCTGCGGCGCTTCCTCATCCTCGACCGGCTCCGGGATCTTGGCGCGCACGGCATCGAGATGTTCTTCGGGATGGGCGAGGAGGATCGTATCTTCGCTGGCCTTCGATGCCTCGACACGGTCAAGCCGGTAAAAGTCCGGCCCTTCCAGCTCGCTCATCAGCGCGCGAATGCGATCCGGGCGCTCGGGGTGCCCGGATGGCGTCAAATGTTCCAGATAAATCGGGTGCCAGTAAAGCCGTGTTGTCATGCGCGCATTATAGCAGCAGCGGGGCACATGACCATGACGGTCCTGTGCATATCCCGCCTGCGGTCTTCAGATGATTTCGGTTCAGATAATCTCAGTCCGGGCAATACCGATGCCGAAACCTTCCAGGCCGACATAGTGACGCTCGCGCGATGCCAGCAGCACGATGGAGGTGATGCCCAGATCCTTGAGGATCTGCGCGCCAAGGCCGATCTGACGCCATTCCTCTTCGCGGGCGCGGGCTTCCGCATGGCTTTCATGCTCGGCCTGCAAATTATCGCGGGCGCGTGCATCGTGATGATCAGCACGAACACCGACTGAGCCTTCACGCAGATAGACCAGAACGCCGCGGCCTTCCTTGCCCATGCGCTCCATGATCGCATCCAGATTGCTGCCGCCCTTGCCGAAAACATCGTTCAGCACGTCTTCACGATGCAGGCGCACGGGCACTTCCTCGCCGTCGCGAATGTCACCGAACACCACGGCCACATGCTGCATCGGTTCCCACGGCAGTTCGTAAGTATAGGCATGGGCATTGCCTGCGCAGGTCTTTACCGGCGCATCGCCGACGCGCTTGACCAGCGTTTCCTTGCGCTGGCGATAGGCGATGAGATCGGCCACCGTCACGCGGTGCAGCGTGTGCTTTTCGGCAAAGGCATTCACATCGGGGCCGCGCATGACCGAGCCGTCATCATTGACCAGTTCGCAGATCACGCCAATCGGCGGCAGGTTGGCAAGCTTGCAGAGATCAACGGCGGCTTCCGTATGGCCCGAACGCATCAGCACGCCGCCTTCGCGCGCGATGAGCGGGAAAATATGGCCGGGGCGCACGAAATCGTCCGGACCAGCATTCGGATTGGCCAGATTGCGCGCCGTCAGCGTGCGGTCTTCTGCGGAAATGCCGGTGGTCGTGCCATGGCGATAATCGACCGTGACTGTGAAAGCGGTGGTGTGGGCAGATTCGTTCTCGGCGACCATCGGCGCGAGATTGAGACGCCTGGCTTCGTCGCGGGGCATGGGCGTGCAGACGATGCCCGATGTGTGGCGCACGATGAAGGCCATCTTTTCCGGCGTGCAATGCACGGCAGCAACGATCAGATCGCCTTCGTTCTCGCGGCCGTCATCGTCCATGACGACGACAATCTCGCCGCGCTCAAATGCGCGCAATGCATCCACAACCTGCTTCTGATTATAGCTCATCGACATACACCCCTGTTAAATCCGTCCCGTTTGGCCACTTTTTCAGACGCGGCCCGTTTGGCCGCGGTGACGCAGATAATGATCCGCGATGGCGCAAGCGACCATGGCTTCGCCAATCGGCACGGCGCGGATGCCGACGCATGGGTCGTGACGTCCCTTGGTCATCACGTCCACTTCCTTGCCATCCTTGTCGATGGAGCGGCGCGGCGTCAAAATCGAAGAGGTCGGCTTGACCGCAAAACGCGCCACTACCGGCGCACCGGTGGCGATGCCGCCCAGAATACCGCCAGCATGATTGGACAGGAACAGCGGCGTGCCATCATTGCCCATCCGCATTTCGTCGGCATTTTCCTCACCGGTCAGGCGCGCAGCTTCAAAGCCATTGCCGATTTCCACGCCCTTCACGGCGTTGATCGACATCAGCAGGCTGGCGATATCCTGATCGAGCTTGCCATAGATCGGCGCGCCGATACCGGCGGGCACGCCCTCGGCCACGATCTCGATGACCGCGCCGACCGACGACCCGCTCTTGCGAATGCCATCGAGATAATCCGCAAACAGTTCGACCGAACCCGCATCCGGCGAGAAGAAAGGATTGTTGTCGACTTCCGACCAGTTCCAGCGGCGACGGTCGATGCCATGAATACCCATGGCCACCAGCGCACCTTTGACTTCCAGCCCCGGCACGATCTTCCGCGCAATGGCGCCAGCCGCCACGCGGGCCGCTGTTTCGCGCGCCGACGAACGGCCGCCGCCGCGATAATCGCGAATGCCGTATTTGACGTCATAGGTGTAATCGGCATGGCCCGGACGATACTGGCGGGCAATCTCGCCATAATCCTTGGAACGCTGATCCGTGTTTTCGATCATCATCGAAATCGGCGTGCCGGTGGAAGTCATGGTCACGCCGTCTTCGCCCAGAAGAACGCCCGACAGCACGCGCACCTGATCCGGCTCGCGGCGCTGGGTGGTATATTTGGACTGACCCGGCTTGCGCTTGTCGAGATAGGATTGAATTTCGGCTTCGGTAAAGGTGATGCCGGGCGGGCAACCATCCACGACGCAACCCAGCGCGAGACCGTGGCTTTCGCCCCAGGTGGTTACGCGGAACAGATGACCGAAACTATTATGAGACATGCGCGACGCCTGACTAAAATGACCCTGGGTTGCCCCGGAGGCAAACCCTGACGGGCAGGATACCAGCTACTTTACCGGGCGTTTTATTGAGCTTTTCCGGATCGGTCAAATCATGGCCATCATCGACCTGAAATTTCCTTCGGTTCATCCCGATCCGGTATTTTTTTTGACACATTCGGTACGCTACATTGAGGGCAACAAAGCGCAAGCCGCTAATGAACAAATGACGACGTCGTGTCGATTCGCTCAGGCGATGCCTTCACCGGTACACGGCAATGCAAATGGGCGAAAAAGCGGGCAAAAGGAGCGGAAAACCATGCAGTATCTGGTCGGATTGATCCTCATTCTCGCCTCCCTGTTTTCAACAGTCGCGATGGCGGACGATGCCGAAGGCAAGATCACGTCCATCAACAAGGACAGCGAAACGCTTTCGCTCGATGATGGCAAGACCTACAAATTGCCCGGCGAGTTCGATTACAGCGCCATAAACAAGGGCATGAAGGTCCTCATCATTTACGATATGGTGGACAATACCCGCTTCATCACCGACATTCAGGAAGCGCCGTAAGCGCTTGCTATAGGCAATTGGCAGGTTTGAAGAGCGGCTGAAAAGCCGCTCTTTTCATGGGTTAAACCAGCCGCTGCGCACCACACGCGCCCAATCCGGACGCCCCGCCTTCTCGGCAAGTGCCATCATGCGCGATGTGTCGTAAGGAATGCTGCGCATCGTCACCAGCCAGCCGGACGGGCCTTCCTCTATCACGGCATAGGACGCATTCGGATTGCCGGTTTGCACGACATGCGGGCGCGGCTGATCATCGTCATAACCTGGGCAACCGACACTGCCGGGATTGACCAGCAGGCTGCCATCGCTCAGGCGCAAAATGCGCGGCATATGCGTGTGCCCGCACAGCAGCAGCGACGCGGAAATGTCCTCTGCTTCTGCTTCAATCGCCGCCCGTGATTGCAAAACGACATCGCCGTTTTCCGTTACAGTCTCGACCCAATAGCATGTGTCGCTCGTCGGCGTGGCGTGGCAGGCGAAAATGCGACCATCGGCCAGCGTGCGCGTTGCGGGCAAGGCGCGCAGCCATTCCAGATGCGTCTCGTCGATCTGCTCCCGCGCCGCACGGTCTGAACGGCTCATCTCGTCGATGGGTTGTTCGACCAGCCAGCGATCATGATTACCGCGAATGGAAATCATATCACGGGCGATCAGCATGTCGGCTGTTTCGCGTGCGGCGAGCGGTCCGCTCAGATGATCGCCGAGATTGATGATGGTTTCGATGCCCTGTGCGTCAATATCGGCAAGCACCGCCGCCAGCGCATCGCTGTTGCCATGAATATCTGCAATGACGGCAAAGTGTTTGAACGGCATAAAGCAACCCTTCGCTATATGAGCGCAATTCTGCCGCCGATCATAGCCGCCATCAGCGGCTTGTTACACCCATTCGAGCTTGCCGTTTTCGAACTTCAGAATCTTGTCCTGCGGGATCGAGAGATTGGCCGCTTCATGGCCGTCCACATCGCCGTAGAGATAGAATAGCGTGCGGATGCAGCCGCCATGGGTCACGCAGACGGTCGGCCATTCCACGGCTTCCACCCAGCGGCCAATGCGCTGCGAAAGGCCCATATAGCTTTCGGCAGTGGTACCCGGCGGCACGAAATTCCATTTGTCGCGGGCGCGCGCTTCGATGAGATCGTTCCGGTCCTTGGCGATGTCTTCCATCATGAAGCCCTGCCAGTCGCCGAAATTCACTTCCATCAGCTGCGGGTCGGTGCGGAAATCATAAGGATCAAGGCCCATGCGCAAGCGGATGCGTTCCATCGTCTCGCGCGTGCGGCGCAGCGGACTTGCCACGAAATCGAAGCCCGCACCGTCGCCGATCAGCGCTTTCAGCATATCGCCGTTGCGGTCAGCCTGCGTGCGTCCATGGGCATTGATGTCGATATCGAGCTGCCCCTGAATGCGCTGCGAAACATTCCAGTCCGTTTCGCCATGACGCGAAAAGTAGATGATCTCCCGGGCCAAAGCCTTACCTCTAAAGCGTTGCCAGTCGAAAACGATTGTCGAAACCGTGCCGACTGTTCTTCTCTAAAACAGGGATAACTTTCCCGGCGTGGGAAAGACAAAGAAAAATCCCGAAAAGCGTGTCAACTTTTCGGGATTTCAGAAGGGTCGTATCAGTCCTTGACGACTGAAATGTCCGGCGCGTCGACGGCTTTCATGCCGATGACGTGGTAGCCGCTATCGGCATGGTGCACTTCACCCGTCACCGAACGCGACAGGTCGGAGAGGAAGTAAAGGCCGACATCGCCCACTTCTTCGATCGTCACGGTGCGGCGCAGCGGCGCATTATATTCGTTCCACTTGAGAATATAGCGGAAGTCGCCAATGCCCGAAGCGGCCAGCGTCTTGATCGGGCCAGCCGAAATCGCGTTGACGCGGATGTTCTGCGGACCGAGATCGACGGCGAGATATTTCACGCTTGCTTCGAGTGCAGCCTTGGCAACGCCCATGACGTTGTAATTCGGCATGACCTTCTCGGCGCCGTAATAGGTCAGCGTCAGGATCGAGCCGCCATCGGCCATCAGCTTTTCCGCGCGGCGGGCAACCGCCGTCAGCGAATAAACCGAAATCAGCATCGTGTTGGTGAAGTTGGCTTCCGACGTATCGAGGTAACGGCCAGTCAGTTCGTCCTTGTCGGAGAAACCGATGGCGTGCACCAGAAAGTCGATCTTGCCCCACTTCTTCTCAAGCGCATCAAAAACAGCGTCGATGCTCGCGGCATCTGCCACGTCGCAATGACCGGCAACGAAAGCGCCAAGCTCTTCAGCCAGCGGCTCGACGCGCTTCTTCAATGCATCGCCCTGATAGGTGAATGCGAGCTCTGCGCCGGCATCGCGGGCGGCCTTGGCAATGCCCCAGGCGATGGAGCGGTTGTTGGCCACGCCCAGAATCAATCCACGCTTGCCCTGCAACAAACCTGACTGTGCGGTCATTAAGGGTCCTCATTGAAAAATAATAAACTTGTTGCCCTATCGCACAGGCTTGCATCACCTTCAAGCAATTGCAGCGAAAAAGCCGGGCATTGTCACCTTACTGCCGCAAAGCTACAACACCCGGCCCGCATTTTGGCCTGCGTGACCACAGAAAAACAGTTCTGATCGATTAAAAAGCAATTCAATCGATCAGAATCGCAACAACCCTGGTTGTTCAGGTCTATTCGCTCCCAGCAGCTACCTGCTCCGGGAAGGCATGAATCAGCCTTCCCGGTGCTTCTTCAGGAACTCTTCCAGTTCAGCGTCGCCGCCATCCGGCAGCATGATGCGGATATGCACATAAAGGTCGCCGCGCCCGCCAGCTTTCAGCGGCAGGCCCTTTTCCTTCAGGCGCAACACCCGGTCCGAACTCGACCAGGCCGGAATTTTCACCGCGATACGCCCGTCCAGCGTCTCGACCTCTTCCTTGCCGCCCAGTGCGGCATCGCTGAGATTGACCGGCAGATCCACATGCACATCACGCCCTTCGAGGCGGAAACGCGGATGCGGCTTGAAGCGGATCGTCACCAGCGCATCGCCGGCCGTTCCACCCATCAGCGGTTCGCCCTGCCCTTTCAGGCGGATGGTCTGGCCATCCTCGACATATTTCGGCAGCTTGATGTTGAGGTGCTTGCCATTCGGGAAAATTGCCTCGACCTTCTCGGCACCTGCCGCCTGCGACAAGGTCACGTCGATAGATGCGGTCAGGTCTTCACCCTTGGCATTGCCAGCGGCGCGGCCACGCGGACGCCCGCCACCGCCGAAGGCGCTGCCGAACAGGTCATTCAGAATATCTTCCGCGCCGCCAAAGCCTGCGCCCTGATGGCCGCCGGGGCCGGAACGAAATTCGAAATGGCTGTTGCCGCCGCCCTGACGAAAACCGGCAAACGGGTCGCCATGCGCGCCGCCGAAGCCCTGCCCGCCCTGGAAACCCTGAAACAGCGGCTTGCCTTCCGCGTCGATCTCGCCGCGGTCGAACTGGCCCCGTTTGTCCTTGTCGCCGACAATTTCATAGGCCTGATTAATTTCCGCAAAGCGCTCCTGCGCCTTCGGATCATCCTGGTTCTGATCCGGATGGTGCTTTTTGGCCAGCTTGCGAAAGGCCGATTTTATTTCTTCGGGCTTCGCCGTTTTGGCGACGCCCAGCACGCTATAGGGATCGCGCATATAGTTCCTCATTCAGGAAAATGACTGTGAAGTCAGTGGTAAGACTCATTGAGCCTAATATGCGCATGAGGGAAGAAAAGTTCCAGTCTGTACAGACTATAGGCCGCGCTTATTGTCAGATTGGCGCGAAGGACGTCACTGTCCACTGGCCGCCGCGCTGCATGCAGGTTTCGCCTCGATAGATGGAAACACCGTCAAAAGCCTCACGCGAGGTTTCGAATTCGCGGCAGAGCTGGTCGTTCTTGTTGCTTTCGGCAATCGTCGTGATCGTGCCCTGGCTGCCGGTATTCGGATTGGCCCATGGAACCGGCTTCTTGCCCCATTGCGTGAAATTCAGCGCCGAAACCACGTTCTGAACCGCAGACTGATCGGAGAGCTTGCCGGAATCCGTCTCGGTCGGCTGCTTGACCGAACCGGTAATGGTCGTCGAATCAGGAACGGCCTTGTCGATGCTGACGCCGCCCATCGCACAACCGGCGAGCGAAAACATGGTCATGCCGAGCACGACATTGCGCAAGGCCGCAGCATAATCAACGGCAAAGCCAATATGTTTCTGATGGCAGGCAGTTCCAGCGGCCAAACGCTACTTCCTCAATTTTACACGCTATGGATGCAGCGATTATGGCGGCAGTGGGTTAACAAGCGATGAGGTGGCAAGGTAAACAAATCCATACCAATGCACAACAGCAACTCTGTGGGTTTCGGCAGCCGGCTGGCAGAAATGTGCGCCTTCATTTTTGCGGTGCGGCATAAGCAATCATCGCGACCTCCATCCTCGCTGGAGGTGGACAAGACGCGTTTTATGGACGAAGCTCGCGCCAGCTTTCAGGTCGGGATTCCCGTTCCGACCATGCCTATCACCACAATCATTCGAGAATAGTGGAAATGACCAGCTCAAGCGACGACTTCACCCTGTCCTCCCAGCCTTTCAAGCTCTTTGCGGAGTGGCTGGCCGATGCAGGCAAGACCGAACCGAACGATCCCAACGCCGTGGCGCTTGCGACCGTCGATCCCGACGGACTGCCCAATGTGCGCATGGTGCTGCTGAAGGATTTCGACGAGCAGGGCTTTGTCTTCTACACCAATTATGAGAGCAAGAAGGGGCAGGAAATCCTCTCGGCTGAAAAGGCTGCAATGTGCTTTCACTGGAAAACGCTGCGCCGTCAGGTGCGCGTGCGCGGCCCCGTCGAAAAGGTCAGCGACGCCGAAGCCGACGCCTATTACGCATCCCGCCCGCGCGGCAGTCGCATCGGTGCCTGGGCCTCAAAACAGTCGCGCCCGCTGGAAAGCCGTTTTGCGCTGGAAAAATCCGTCGCGGAATATACCGCGAAATATGCAATCGGCGACATTCCACGCCCGCCCTACTGGTCGGGTTTCCGCATTCGTCCGGTCTCGATCGAGTTCTGGCACGACCGTGCGTTCCGCCTGCACGACCGCGTCTTTTTCACCCGGCCCAAGCCGGAAGGTGACTGGAACAAGGACCGGCTTTATCCGTAAGGGAAAAGAAAACCGCTACACGCCTCCGCCCTCATCCTGAGGTGCGGAGCGCATCGAAGCCTCGAAGGATCGGTCCTTCGACAAGCTCAGGATGAGGGTCGCGCGTCTACACCCGCCCTTCAATTACACAATCGGCTTGATCGCCACCCAGAGACTGCCGAAAACGAGGCCGAGGAAGATCAGCCAGCCGACAATATTGTTCGACTTGAACAGTTTCAGGCACTGGTCGGGATTGTCGATATCGAGCACGATGATCTGGCGATAAAGATGCACGCCAGCGGCCAGCAATCCGGCCAGTGCGGGCATCGGTACCTGCGCCACGGCAAAGGCGGCAGCAAAGAAGCCGATAGCGCCGCCATAAAGGATCATCAGCGCAGTCTTGGTGTGTTTGCCGAACAGGCGCGCCGTCGAGCGAACGCCGACCAGCGCATCGTCTTCCTTGTCCTGATGCGCGTAGATCGTGTCATAGCCGATGGTCCACAGGATCGCGCCGATATAGAGCAGCACCGGCGGCAAGGAGAGTGATCCTTCCACCGCAGCCCAGCCCATCAACGCACCCCATGAAAAGGCGAGACCCAGCACGAATTGTGGCCAGTCGGTAATGCGCTTCATGAACGGATAGGCCGCGACGATCAAAAGCGAGAAAATGCCGAGCGCAATCGAAAACCAGTTGAATTGCAGCACCACCACAAGCCCGACCAGCGCTTGCAGGACGAGAAAAGCCTTGGCCTGACCGCGGGTCACTTGCCCGGCAGGCAGCGGACGCGACCGGGTGCGATCCACCTGATCGTCAATATCCTGATCGACAAGGTCGTTATAGGTGCAGCCCGCACCCCGCATGGCGATAGCGCCGACCAGAAACAGAAACAGGTGCCAGATCGACGGCATGACTGACCACGCGCCATCACCCGGATGTGCACCAGCGCCCGCCACCAGTGCCGCCGACCACCAGCACGGCCACAACAGAAGCTGCCAGCCAATCGGGCGGTCCCAGCGCGCAAGCTGCGCATAGGGCCACAATCCCTGCGGCAACAACTTATAGACCCAATGACCCGACGGAGCGTCCTTTACACGTCCTTGCGCATTGCGTGACTGAATCGATCCGTGTAGTTCGGGCTGTGACATGGCGAAATCCTTGATATATGCAGCCATCACTATAACCCCGACGAAGACGGAGCAAGCAATGAGAGTTCTTTTAATCGGTTCTGGCGGTCGTGAACATGCTCTGGCCTGGAAACTGGTCGCTTCTCCGTCACTGACAAAACTCTATTGCGCGCCGGGAAATCCCGGCATCGCGGAAGCTGCCGAACTGGTCGATATGGATGTCAGCGACCACAAGGCCGTGATTGCTTTCGCCAAGGAAAACGCCATCGATCTCGTGGTCGTCGGCCCCGAAGGCCCGCTGGTTGCAGGCCTTGCCGACGATCTGCGCGCCGAGAACATTCGCGTTTTCGGCCCATCCAAGGCTGCAGCCCAGCTTGAAGGCTCCAAAGGTTTCACCAAGGATCTCTGCGCCCGCTTCGATATTCCGACCGGAGCCTATGGCCGCTTCAACAATGCGCCAAAGGCCAAGGCCTATATCCGCCAGCAGGGCGCTCCCATCGTGGTCAAGGCCGATGGCCTTGCGGCAGGCAAAGGCGTGGTCGTCGCCATGACGCTTGATGAAGCGCTGGATGCCGTCGATGCCTGCTTCGAAGGCGCATTCGGTTCTGCCGGTGCCGAAGTCGTGGTGGAAGAATTTCTGGACGGCGAAGAAGCAAGCTTCTTCTGCATCTGCGACGGCAAGACCGCCGTGCAGCTCGGCTCGGCGCAGGACCACAAGCGCGTCGGCGACGGCGACACCGGCCCCAATACGGGCGGCATGGGCGCCTATGCCCCGGCGCCGGTCATGACGCCGGAAATCGTCGAGCGCACCATGCGCGAGCTGATCGAACCGACCATGCGCGGCATGGCGGAAATTGGCGCGCCCTTCTCCGGTGTTTTGTTCCTCGGCCTGATGATCGGCAAGGACGGCCCGAAACTGATCGAATACAACACCCGTTTCGGCGACCCGGAATGCCAGGTGCTGATGATGCGCCTCAACAGTGACCTGCTGACGCTGCTCAATGCCGCTGTCGACGGCAAGCTGGATCAGGTTTCGCTGGACTGGAAAGATGATCCGGCGCTGACCATCGTCATGGCTGCGGAAGGCTATCCGACCAATGTGAAGAAGGGCAGCGTCATTCGCGGCCTCGACGCGCTCGACGGCATCGACGGCGTCAAGGTTTTCCATGCAGGCACGGCAGAGAAAGACGGGCAGCTGGTTGCCAATGGCGGTCGCGTGCTGAACGTGACTGCCGTGGGCAAAACCGTCGCCGAAGCGCAGGCCAAAGCTTATGACGCCATCAAGAAGATCGACTGGCCGGAAGGTTTCTATCGCACAGACATCGGCTGGCGCGCCGTGGAGCGCGAGAAACAAGCCTGAGCAGAGGCTGCGACAGATATGTCCAACGCACTTGTCCCGGAATTTGCGGTCACCGATTGGCAAACCAGCTTGAGCTTCTACTGCGACATACTGGGCTTTAGCTGCCGCTATCAGAGGTCTGAGGAAGGTTTTGCCTATCTCGAGCGGGACGGTGCAGAGCTGATGATTGATCAGATCGATCAGGGACGTACATTCGGTGGGCAGTATCTGCCAACTGAGTATCCGTTCGGACGCGGGCTGAATGTCCAGATCCGCGTCTCGGCAATCGACCCTATCCTTGCTTCCCTGAAGGCTGCCAATATTCCGCTTTTCCTGCCTCTCGAAGAAAAGTGGTATCGTAACGGCGACATGGAGGCCGGGAACCGACAATTCGTCGTGGCCGATCCCGATGGCTATCTGCTGCGCTTCTACGAGGATATGGGCAGCCGCCCCGTTCAACGGAGCTGATCGTTATCAGCCCGATTGCGAACGTCTACGCCGTATGGACACGGTTGCGGATTCCTATGCCGTATGGACGCGGTTGCGGATTTTTATGCGGTATGGACGCGGTTGCGTCCGGCTTTCTTCGCCTGATAGAGCGCGCCGTCAGCACGGCGCATGGTCTCGTAGAGGCTCTCTTGTTCTATCTGTTCCGCCACGCCGAAACTGGCCGTTGGCCCCCAGTCCTCTGCCTTGCCCTCAAAGCGCAGACCACTCAGCGTTTCACGCAGATTTTGCGCCAGTGCCTGCGCCGACGCCAGTTCCGCATCGGGGATGAAGACGACAAACTCCTCGCCGCCCATGCGTGCCGCGACCGCCGTCTTGGGCAGATGGTTTTTCAGAAGCTTGCCAAAGGCAGCAATCACACGGTCACCGCCGTCATGACCATAAGTGTCATTGACGCGCTTGAAGAAATCCAGATCGCTCATGATCACCGAGTAACGAATGCGGTCGCCCTTGCGCGCCAGCACACGTGAGACATGGCGGTCAAAGCCGCGCCGGTTATAAATCTCTGACAACGGATCGACTTCCGACTGCTCGCTCGCCTCGCCCACCATGTGCGAAACCGTGCTCAAGAGCAGCAGCAGGCCCCGCGCCACCTGCACGAAAACACCCACCGACAGCGACACGATCACATGCAAACTGTCCGACTGGTCCTGCGTCCGCGTGTCAGTGCCGGGCCAGCCGACAAGGAAGACGCGGGCGAAATAATGAATGCAGCTCAAAACTGCCAGCGCCATCAGCAGCTTGTCCACCACACGCGGCATGCCGGATTGGTGAATGACACGGATCATCATCAATTGCGCGAGGCAAAGCGGCAGCTGATAGAGCATGCGATAGGGGAGCGACGTCTTCGGCAGGTCAAAGATCAGCAGATTGCAGACAATGGCCGCGAGAAAAAATATGCCGAGCAGCCGCCAGTCTGTCTTCTGCCGATAGGTATTCTGCAAGCCGACAATGGTCGCGAAAAACACCGACATCACCAATGCGAAGGAAATGAAGCTCGGCAGGCGTGGATTGGCAGCAATTGGAATCCAGTAGCTGACAATCGCGCCAAGTGCAGCACAAATGGACGCGATGGTGAACCAGCGCGGCGCGGCGTAGTTCTTTTCCTGGATGGAAACAAAGGCGAATATCAGAACGAAGACGCAAGCCGCCGTCAGATTGGCTGTCAGAAAAAACGGAACAAGCGTCATATGCAAAACACCCTCAAACATTTGGAAATTCTAATACAATGCAGCAAAGATTCAGTTAAGCGCGGCAATCGGCAGGCCTTGTTCTGCGCCTATTGGTGCGGCCCGCACGGCCTTTTGATACGGACACCTCTTCATGTCGCAAAATAACTTGAAATTTTTTCTACAAGCCTGTCGATTTAGCCATTCACCATTCGTCGTATAGCCGAAACGGTCGAAGCGGCTCGCGTTTTGACGACATCGCCGGAACCGCTTCAGAACTTTGTTTTACGCGCATCCTGTCCGAAAACCGTTTCACATTTTACGGGCTGCGCTTCAGGAGGAAGACCAATGCGTTTCATGATGTTGATGATACCCGGCGGCTATGCGACGGCAGCACCCGACGCCATGCCCAGCGCGGAAGCGGTGGAAGCCATGATGAAGTATAATGAAGAGCTGAAAAAGGCTGGCGTTCTGCTGACGCTGGATGGTCTGCACCCGCCCGCGACCGGCGCGCGTGTCAGCTTTAAGGGCGGCAAGCCCAGCGTCGTTGACGGCCCCTTTGCCGAAGTCAAGGAAGTGCTCGGCGGCTACTGGATGATCGACGTGCGTTCCCGCGATGAAGCCATCGAATGGGCGCGCCGCTGCCCGGCCTCGGAAAACGACATTATTGAAGTCCGTCGCGTTCAGGAAATGAGCGACTTTCCCGAAGATGTGCAAAAGGCCGCCGAAGGATTCGGCGATCTCAAGGGGTGACGACAGACGCCACCATAGAAGCGGTCTGGCGGATCGAGCAGACAATGCTCACCGCCAGACTGGCGCGTATGCTGCGCGATATCGGCCTTGCCGAAGAGATCGCGCAGGATGCCTTTGTGCTGGCTCTGGAACGCTGGCGACAGGACGGCATACCGCGCAACCCCGCCGCCTGGCTGATGCAGGTGGCGAAGAACCGTGCGCTCGACCGGCTGCGTCGCACCACGCTGATCGACAGCAAGCATCGCGAACTGGCAATCGACCTCACGGAACTGGAACAGGCCGATCCCAATATCGAAGCCAAGCTTGATGAAGACATTGACGACGACCTATTGCGGCTGATCTTTACAGCCTGCCATCCCGCGCTGCCCGCCGAACAGCGTGTGGCGCTGGCCTTGCGGCTCTTGGGTGGCCTGTCGACGCCGGAAGTGGCACGTGCCTTTCTCGTGCCAGAAGCCACCGTGGCGCAACGCATCGTGCGCGCCAAACGGACCTTGCGCGAAACGGCAGCCGCTTTCGAACCGCCGCAGGGCGACGAGCGGCAGCAGCGTCTCGCCGCCGTGCTGGAGGTGGTCTATCTCATTTTCAACGAGGGTTATGTGGCAAGCGAAGGCGCGCACTGGCTGCGTGCCGATCTTTGCCATGAAGCCCTGCGCCTCGGGCGCTCGCTTGCAGCATTGATGCCAAACGAGCCCGAAGTCCACGGCCTTGCCGCCCTTATGGAATTGCAGGCATCGCGCTTTGCCGCCCGCACCGACAAGGCCGGAAACCCGATCCTGCTGCTGGATGAGGATCGCAGCCGCTGGGACTGGTCGCAGATTAGGCGCGGCCTCGACGGACTGAACTGCGCCATGGCCCTCACCCCGACGCCCGGCGCCTATCAGCTTCAGGCGATGATCGCATCCTGCCATGCCCGCGCCGCGACTGCCGCCGAGACCGACTGGATCGCCATTGCCGCCTATTATCAGGCGCTGGCTCTCGTCGCGCCCTCACCCATTGTCGAAGTGAACCGCGCTGTGGCTGTCGGCATGGCTTTTGGCCCCATGCAGGGATTGGCCATTGTCGATGCGCTTGCCGATGAGCCGCGCCTGAAAGACTCGCATCTGCTGCCGACCGTGCGCGGCGATCTTCTGGAAAAGCTTGGGCGAAGTGCGGAAGCCAGTGCAGAATTTCGCCGGGCAGCCGAACTGACGAGCAATGCGCGCGAACGCGCCCTGCTTCTTGCCCGCGCCAAAGCAATATAAAAGCACTGGAAAATATTGACGTTTACGTAATAAGCCGGTAGCTCTTGTCATGAAGAAGACTGATACTCCCTCTGCCTGCTGGCAGATCGGAGGCCGGGGTTTCCGAGGAGGAGCCTCGATGAGCACGATGTGGAGGAAAGATGTATCGCGCGCCGGTTTCTGAAATTTCCCATACGCTGATGAAGGTTGCGGGGCTTGAGAAAGCGCTGGAAGACAACCGCTTTCCCGAATTTTCCGCCGATCTGGCCGAAGCCATTCTCGAAGAAGCCGGAAGATTTGCAGCCGAGCGCGTCGAGCCTCTGCGCATTTCCGGCGACCGTCACGGCGCTACCGTCAAGGACGGTGTCGTCACCACCGCCCCCGGCTGGAAAGACCTTTACCGCGACTGGATCGCAGGCGGCTGGAACTCGCTGACCGGCACGCCGGATTATGGCGGTCAGGGCCTGCCGACCATGATGTCGGTCGCCGTCAGCGAAATGTGGAATTCCGGCACGCTTGCATTCGCCATTGCGCCGACGCTGACCATGGGTGCTGTCGAAGCGCTGGAAAAGCACGCCTCCAAGGAATTGAAGGATATCTATCTCGAAAAGCTCATTTCCGGCGAGTGGATGGGCACGATGAACCTGACCGAGCCGCAGGCCGGCTCCGACCTTGGCGCGTTGCGTAGCCGCGCCGAACGCAGCAATGACGGCACCTATCGCATTTTCGGCCAGAAAATCTTCATCACCTATGGCGAGCATGACCTGACCGACAATATCGTGCATCTGGTGCTGGCCCGCCTGCCCGATGCGCCTGTGGGCACCAAGGGCATTTCGCTGTTTCTCGTGCCGAAATTCCTCGTCAATGAGGATGGTTCACTCGGTCGCCGCAATGATTTGTTCTGTTCCGGTCTTGAGCACAAGCTGGGCATTCACGCCTCACCGACCTGCACCATGATCTATGGCGACGGCTTCGTGAAGGGCGAGGAACAGGGCGCGGTCGGCTATCTGATTGGCGAAGAAAATCGCGGCCTCGCCTGCATGTTCACCATGATGAACAATGCCCGCCTGCTGGTCGGCATTCAGGGCGTCGGCGTGGCTGAAGCGGCCTATCAGCAGGCGCTTAATTACGCGAAAGAGCGCAAACAGGGCCGCGCCATCGGTGCTGACCCGAAGAACGGCATGAGCCCGATCATCGAGCATCCCGATGTGCAGCGCATGCTTTTGACCATGAAAGCGCTGACGCAGGCCGCCCGCTCCATCACCTATGCTTGCGCCCATGCGATCGACATGAGCCATGTGACCGAGGGCGCAGACAAGCAACATTGGGGCGACCGCGCCGGTCTGCTCACGCCGCTGGCCAAAAGTTTCTCGACGGATGTCGGTGTCGATGTCGCGTCGCTTGGCGTGCAGATCCATGGCGGCATGGGCTTCATCGAGGAAACCGGCGCAGCGCAGTTGTTGCGCGATGCCCGCATCACGCCGATTTACGAAGGCACCAACGGCATTCAGGCCATCGATCTGGTGATGCGCAAGCTGCCGCTCGGCAATGGCGAGCATATCAAGGGCTTCCTCGATGAATTGCAGCAGGACGCCGATAAGGCCACCGCATCCAATCGCCCGGAACTGGGCGAAACCGGCGCACGTCTTGCAAAGGCATTGACCGAAGCACGCGAAGCAACCGACTGGCTGCAAAAGACCGTCGCCGAAGGTGGCGCAGAGGCAGCGCTTGCCGGTGCAACGCCTTACCAACGTCTGCTGTCGCTCGTTTCCGGCGGCGCTTATCTGGCCCGCGCGGCGCTTGCGGGCGACGATAATGGGCGCGCTGTTCTCTGCCGTTTCTTCGCCGAGAACATGCTGGCCGAAGTATCGTCGCTGAAAGACACCGTCATCACCGGCGCAGCCAGCCTTGCTGCCGCCAAATCCGCGCTGGAGGCTTGAGCGTGAGCGAACATATTCTCGTTGAACGTCGCGATGCGGTGCAGATTATCCGGCTGAACCGGGCCGACAAGAAAAACGCCATTACCCGCGCCATGTATGCCACCATGGCCAAAGCGCTGAAGGATGGCGATGCCGATGATGCAGTGCGCGTCCATGTTTTCCTTGGCGTGCCGGGCGCGTTTTCATCCGGCAACGACATGCAGGACTTCATGGCTGCGGCCGCAGGCGGCGGCGATATGGGCAAGGACATTCTGGATTTTCTCTACGCCCTGTCGAGCGCCAAAAAGCCGGTCGTGTCAGGCGTTGACGGCCTCGCAATTGGCGTCGGCACAACGATCCATTTTCATTGCGACCTGACATTTGCAACGTCGCATGCATTGTTCCGCACGCCATTCGTCGATCTCGGTCTGGTACCGGAAGCCGGTTCCAGTCTGCTCGCGCCACCGCTGATGGGGCATCAGAAGGCCTTTGCCCTTCTGGCGCTCGGCCATGGTTTCAGTGCGGAAGCCGCCCTTGAAGCGGGTATCGTCTATAAAATCGTGGAAAGCGGCGAGCTGGAAACGGAAGTGCTGAAGGCTGCGGAAGAAATCGCCGCCAAGCCACCGGAAGCCATGCAGATCGCCCGCTCACTGATGCGCTTGCCGGCTGAAAACATTGCAGATCGCATTGCGCGGGAAGCGAAGCTTTTTGGCGAACGCCTGACCTCCAGCGAAGCGCGTGAGGCCATCATGGCCTTTCTCAGCCGCAAGAAATAAATCCCGGCTCTGATCGATAAAAAAGAACCCGGATGGGGAAACCCATCCGGGTGGCTTTGTCTGGAGGTCAGCCAATTAATTTAGCTTCCAAAGAAGCAGTTTCTCAAAGCTAGCGGCAGAATGGGTCAAGATCGTGATCACACGAGAATGTGAACCGTCCGGGTAATGCACCGCCTCTAGTCAGCTCAATTGCGAGCGATGATTTCCTTGCCTTCGATCACCAGACGGACGCCCAGCGTGCCAGCCTTGCGGCGTGCGAGGAAGCGCGGGCGGCGACGGCGTGTTTCATGTCCCTGACGGCGAGCCTGCGGCTGGCCGGTGCGAACCGGGCCGGTGCTTTCGTAAAGCGGACGGGCAACGCCGTCTTCTTCCACCAGCATCATCGGCAGGTTGAACGCAGCCGCCCAGGCGCGCCAGTCGGCGGCAACATCGGTCAGATCATGCGCCACCAGAAGCGGCACGGAAAGCTGCGGGTCCTGATGCATCAGTTCCAGCGTGACGGTGATTTCGCCATACTCGTCTTCGACAGCACGAGCCACAACACCGACAAACGCATGGATCGGCAGTGCAATCGACATGGGCAGGCCGCTCGACGGCAGAACCTGCCGGATGACCGCGCCACGCTCGTTGATGGTGAAGGTGACGTCGGTATTGCCGTCATGCGATGCGTAGCTCACCACCTGCGGAAAGTGAAACGGATCGAGCCGCAGTTCACGGCCTGCCCAGTCTGGCTTCAGTCCCTTGCTCATCATTGTCAACGCCTCTGTCTCTCTGTCTCTTTCGAGAGCCGGTTATTCCAGCTTCTCTTTGATTGGGCTTTCTGCCCTCGTTGAGATGGAGAATAGACCGCGTTTGTTACCGACGGCCTTAAGGAGTTGGGTTAACTTTTCCCTGCTTTTTCCTTTGGTTATCAGAATGCAACCAGGTGTAAGAATTCAGAAATTCTTCCTAATATGCGTTTACCGATAGCAAAACGGGCGGAGAAACCGCCCGTCATGCAAATTGCAATTCTGTTTGTTTTACAGCGTCTTGCCGGGGTTCATAATCCCCGCCGGATCGAAGGCCGCCTTGATACGGCGCATCAGATCGAGCGCGAAAGGCTGCTTGAAATGCGCAAGCTCATCGCGCTTCAGACGACCGATGCCATGCTCGGCGGAAATCGATCCCCTGTAACTTGCAACAATTGTGTGGATACGATGATTGAGCGCGCCCCAATGGGAGAGGAATTCCTGCTTGTCGGCGCCAACCGGCTGCGACACGTTATAATGCAGGTTGCCATCGCCAATATGGCCGAAGCAGACAATGCGTGCGCCGGGGATCATTTCCAGCGTCGCGGCATTGGCTTCGCGGATAAAGGCCGGGATGGATGAAACCGGCACTGAAATATCGTGCTTGATCGAGCCGCCCTCCGGCTTTTGCGCCCAGGACATTTCCTCGCGCATTTTCCAGAAGGACTGCGCCTGCGCGACACTTTCTGCAATCGCCGCATCCTGAAGAATATCCGCTTCGAAGGCTTCGTGCAGAATGGTTTCCAGCGTGGTGCGCGCATCTTCTTCCGAGCGCGTGGAGGAAATATCGATCAGCACATACCAGTCATGCGGGCTTTCCAGCGGATCGCGCGCGCCATCGACATGGCGCACGGTGAACTCGACCCCGACACGCGGCATCAGCTCAAACCCGGTCAGTGACGGACCTGTATGTTCGGTCGCAAGCTGGAACAGGCGCAACGCATCTTCCGGGCTGCGCATTCCGGCATAGGCCACGCCCTTGCCCTTTGGCTGCGGGAAGATTTTCAGCACAGCCGCCGTGATGACGCCGAGCGTGCCTTCGGAACCCACGAACAGGTCTTTCAGGTCGTAGCCGGTATTGTCTTTCTTCACATAGCGAAGGTCGTCCAGAATTTCGCCGGTTGGCAAAACCACTTCGAGGCCGAGGCATAGCTCGCGCATATTGCCATAGGCGAGCACTGCGGTGCCGCCTGCATTGGAACCAAGATTGCCGCCGATCTGGCAAGAACCTTCCGCGCCCAGCGACAGCGGGAAAAGACGCCCCGCCTTCTCGGTCGCGTCCTGAAGATTTTTCAGGACAACGCCTGCCTCGACGGTCACCAGATTGCCGACCGTATCGAGCGCGCGGATCTTGTTCATGCGGCCAAGGGCCAGCACAACCGTCGTGCCGCTCTCATCCGGCGTCTGCGCGCCGACGAGGCCCGTATTGCCGCCCTGCGGCACGACCGGCGTTTTCGTTTCGCTGGCAAGCTTCATGATCGCCGCGACTTCCTGCGTCGAACCCGGACGCAGCACCAGCGGTGAATTGCCTTTATAAAGATCGCGTTGCTCGATCAGATAAGGCGCAATGTCTTCCGGCGCGGTGAGCGCGTTCTTCTCACCCACAATAGCGGCAAAACGTTCGATCAATCCGGTGTCCATATTGGTCCCTTGAAATCTAGCGCGGCGCGGCGGCGCGTTTCAGACGGTCATTGATGGCCTCGCCGAGACCGTCAAAAGGAATGGGTTCAACGGCAATGGTGCTGACGCCGGTGGCGTCGAGCTTGCGCATGAAATCGAAAAGATTGCTGGCCGCCTCGCGCAGATTGCCATCCGCACTGAGGTTCAGCACGGCCTTTGCCGTCTCGGCTCCGGCTACACGTGACGGCCCGAAAGCCAGCAGCGCTTCGCCCGGTTGCACATTGCCGACCGCAAGCCGCATCGACGCATCCGGCGCATAATGCGAGGCCATCATACCCGGCGCGATGATATGCGCCTGAATGGCCTCGGTCTGTTCGGTGCGCAGCAGGGTTTTGCCAATCGCGGCTTCGATCTCTTCCGCCGCAAGCCCGCCGGGGCGCAACAGACGCACAGTGTCCGCCTCGACCTTTACGATGGTCGATTCCACACCAACCCCGCATGGACCCGCATCGAGGATCAGGTCTATTCTGTCGCCAAGATCGCCCGCGACCGCTTCAGCACTGGTGGGGCTGATACGTCCGGACGTGTTGGCGCTCGGCGCCGCCACCGGGCTGTCCAGTGCCGTGATAACCTCCTGCACGCGGCCATGCGGCATGCGGATGGCAAGCGTTGACAGTCCCGCCGTCACAAGTGGATGGATCGGACGATCTGTCTCCTGATGGTCTTTCAGCGGGAGCACGATGGTCAGCGGACCGGGCCAGAACAGTTCCGCAAGCTTGCGCGACAGCGGATCGAAGGTGACGTAGCGCTCTGCCATGGCGATGCCGCTGACATGGGCAATCAGCGGATTGAATTGCGGGCGACCCTTGGCGGCGAAAATTCCCGCAACGCCTTCACCATGGGAGGCATCGGCAGCAAGGCCGTAGACGGTTTCGGTGGGAATGGCGACAAGGCCGCCGCGCCGCAGGATTTCCACCGCGCGCTGAACTGCCTCATCATCGAATTTCATTACATCTGACACTGGTTTTCCGCCTCTCGGGCGTCCAAGTTGAGTGCATCCCGAAAAGTGCAAAGCGGTTTTCGGACAAGATGCACGCATAGATATGAGCGCCTTCTGCCTACACAAGCGCGAAGCCGCGCGCAAGCAAACAGGCGATCCGCCGCGTGCACATTTATGGCAACGCGGCCCGGAAAATTGCGTTTTGTTAGCTTTTTTAGGGCAGGATGATATTATTCATGCTTGAGGTGAATAATGTTATCGCGATTTATCGCCATTTCGCTGACTATCGCCGGACTGCCTGTTGTGGCCTCTGCCAACGGGGCGGAACCTGCGCGAACGACCTATGAGGTCGGTTCCATCGACTATATCGGCTATGACCGGATGGGGGCCAACGGGCTGCCTGTCTGCGGCACGTGCAACCAACGGCAAGAGGCTGAAGCCGAAGCGCTGAAGGAAATCGAAGCGCGGCGCAAGCGTGCCCGTGCCTATATGGCGCGCATGCAGGGCAAGCCTCTGCCGGAAGACGCGCAGGAACAGCCTGCCGCAACGCCCGCTGCAAGCCCGACCGAACAGAAGATGCCGGACTTCGATCCCGCCAAGCCGGTACGTGTCGTCGGCGAACCATGGGCTGGCGCATCCGGGGAAGTCGACCTGAGTTCGCTGGCACTTCGGCCAAGCCTTCAGTAACCCACAAACGAAAATGGCGCCGTAATGGCGCCATTTCTATTCCTATGCGCTTGCTATCAGCCTGCGATCTTGGAGAAATCCGCAACCTTACCGGTGGCTGTGCGGATCAGGTCGAGCAGAGCCAGACGATTGGCGCGGACATTTTCGTCCTCATCATTGACCAGCACTTTTTCGAAGAACGTATCGACCGGGCCGCGCAGCTTGGCGAGCGCCAGCATAGCACCCGAAAAATCTTCGCGGGCGATTGCCGCTTCGGTCTCGCTTGATGCAAGCGTAACCGCTTCGAACAAAGCCTTTTCCTCGTCCACCTTGAGAAGTGCGGCATCGACGCTGGTGGCGACCTTGGTGCCCTTCTTCTCTTCGGCTGCCAGAATATTGGCGGCGCGTTTGGTGCCTGCCAGCAGGTTCTTGCCGTCTTCCTCATTGATGAAGACGATCAGCGCTTCCAGACGGCGTGCGACCAGAAGCAGATTGTCGGCTTCCGGCGTCAGCACGGCGTCAATGGCGTCGTAACGTGCGCCCTCTTCCTTCAGATGCACCTTGAAACGGTCGTGAAGGAAGGACAAAAGATCGGCCAGCACCGGCTCTGCACTGCGGTCGGCTTCGGCACGAACCTCCACCTCATAGTTGCGCAACGCATTGTCGATATCCTGTTCGCCATCGACATCGCCGGATTTTTCGCCAGCGAGCCTGGCTTCGAATTCACGCAGCTTGCGTTGGACCACGCCTTCTTTCAGCGCAGCAAAGGCCGAACGGAACAGCGGCAGCAGCGGGAATTTCCAGTCCTGCGACAGCAGCAACCGGATCACGCCAAGGGCTGCGCGACGCAGTGCGTATGGGTCCTTCGAACCCGTCGGCTTTTCATCGATAGCCCAGAAACCGACCAGCGTATCCAGCTTGTCGGCCAGCGCGACGGCAACCGATACCGGCTCCTTCGGCACGACATCGGACGGACCTTGCGGCTTGTAATGTTCTTCAAGCGCTGCGGCGACAGCATCGTCTTCGCCCTGAAGCACCGCATATTTGCGGCCCATCGCGCCCTGAAGTTCAGGGAATTCACCCACAACTTCGGTCTGGAGATCGGCCTTGGCGAGAACGGCAGCACGTGCGGCTAGCTTCGGATCAGCGCCGACCAGCGGGGCGATCTGTGCAGCCAGTTCGCGGATACGCTCAACGCGCGCGCCTTGCGTGCCCAGCTTCGCATGGAAGGTCACATTCAGGCCGTCCAACCGCGCCATGCGCTGGTCGAGCGGCTTCTTCAGATCGAGGCCGAATCTTTCCGCCGAGGCGGCCAACTTGTCGAGATCGGGCAAATCATGCTGATCGGTGTGCCAGAAATAGAGCGCATCCGACAGACGTGCACGCACGACCTTGCCGTTACCGTAAGCGATTTCCGTGCCGCCATCGCGGGCAGCAATGTTCGACACCAGAATGAATCGGTTGGACAGCGCTTCGGCTTCGCCCTGCTTGCGGGTGACAAAACACTTCTGGTTGGCGCGGATGGTGAGGCGGATGACTTCCGGCGGGATCGCCAGAAACTCTTCCTCGAACTCGCCCATCAGCACGACCGGCCATTCGACCAGACCGGACACTTCTTCCAGAAGCCCCTCGTCCTCGACCAGTTCGAGACCCGACGCGAAGGCAAGATTATGCGCGTCCTGCGAGATCATTTCCTTGCGGCGTTCAGCATCGAGCACCACAAAAGCCTTTTCCAGCTTTTCGACATAATCGTCGAAGCGGCGCACCTTGATCGCCTGACCATCGCTCAGGAAACGATGACCATAGGTGAGATTGCCGGACTTGATGCCGTCAACGTCGAAATCGATAACCACGGTTTCTTCGGTTTCAGGGCCGAAGGTGCACAGGATCGATTGCAGCGGACGCACCCAGCGCAATGCACCCGGCTTCGCCGAAGCTGCGCCCCAGCGCATGGATTTCGGCCACGGGAAATTGCGGATCGTCTGCGGCACGAGTTCGGCGACGATCTCTTCCGCCGGGCGGCCCGGCTTGGTCAGATGGGCAACATAGAAATCGCCCTTCTTCGGATCAGAATGCACATGCGCCTGCGCGACATCGGTGAGACCGGCCTTGCGCAGAAAGCCCTGAATGGCCTGTTCCGGTGCAGTAACCGACGGACCCTTGATGTCTTCATGCACGTCCTTGGAACGCACGGTCAGGCCGCGAATGTCGAGCGTCAGACGACGCGGCGTCCAGTAAGCGGTCGCGGCTTCATAGGTGAGACCGGCTTCGACCAGACCATCGGTGATCATCTTTTTCAGATCGCCGGCAGCCTTGCGCTGCATGCGGGCCGGGATTTCCTCGGAGAAGAGTTCGAGAAGTAAGTCAGGCATTACTCGCCCTCACGCTTGAAATTGAAACCACCGGCATCCGTCAGAAGGAATGCCTCGCCGCACTGACGCGCGAGATTGCGGACGCGCAGGATGTAGCTCTGGCGCTCGGTAACCGAGATCACGCCGCGCGCATCCATCAGGTTGAAGACGTGGGATGCCTTGATGCACTGGTCATAGGCCGGGAGCACGCATTTGTGCAGCGAACCCTCGCCCGTGCTGCCAGCCTTCAAAATGGCTTCGCATTCGCGCTCTGCATCGATGAAGTGGCGATGCAGGATTTCGGTATCGGCCATCTCGAAATTGTAGCGGGAATATTCCTGCTCAGCCTGCAGGAACACTTCGCCATAGGTGAGCTTTTCGTCGCCTTCGAGACCGTTGAAATTGAGGTCATAGACATTGTCCACGCCCTGCACATACATGGCGAGGCGCTCGAGACCATAGGTCAGCTCACCGGCAACCGGCGAGCATTCAATGCCGCAGACCTGCTGGAAATAGGTGAACTGCGACACTTCCATGCCATCGCACCAGCATTCCCAGCCAAGACCCCAAGCGCCGAGCGTCGGGCTTTCCCAGTCGTCTTCCACGAAGCGCACATCGTGCAGCGTCGGATCAAGACCGATGGCCTTCAGCGAACCGAGATAGAGATCCTGAAGGTTCGGCGGCGACGGCTTGATGATGACCTGATACTGGTAATAATGCTGTAGCCGGTTAGGGTTTTCGCCATAACGACCATCCTTGGGACGGCGCGACGGCTGCACATAGGCAGCTTTCCACGGCTTCGGCCCGAGCGAACGCAGCGTCGTTGCCGGATGGAACGTACCCGCACCCACTTCCATGTCGTAAGGCTGCAAAATAGCGCAACCATGTTCCGCCCAATAGTGATGGAGCGTCAGGATCAGGCCCTGAAAGGAACGGGTGGGATGCATATGTGCTGGCAACATGCTGGACGAATTAGACACCGGGCTGGGCCTCGTTATTGAAATGATGGCCCGGTCTAATTTGTCAGCACCGCAGGGTCAAGCATGACATTTGATCGCTGAATGGCAGGCGACCGGATCAACCAGTGAGATTGATGTTCTGGTTTGTTCCTCAACGCCTGAAAATTCGCATTAGTATCAGCTACCGAATATCTCAATCAGCTATAAAATACATTGCAATTTTCATTGTAAATTTTGATCGACGAGACGCCATTCTATGCCCTTTCCCAAAACCCAATACAGAGCCTTCGGTGAAGGTGATCTTATATTTGGCTCTCCCCAGACATGCTCATACTACGCTGTGAACTATCAACATTTTTCTGAAGCGGAGCTTCCTTGTGTTTCAAGTACGATGCGTCACTACGCCAGCACAAAATCTGATTTAGAGATACTAAAAGGAAGTCCCATAAGACTACCTGAAAGGCAGAGTGAATTCTTTGCGTTTACGGAATCACACAAAAAATACAAATCTATATTAGACGATCCATCACCCATCGACCACGAAAATTCCCAAACTCATGAAGATGTAGCGACCCACATGGAGCGCAAAGGGAAAGCTGGACTGTATTGGGCGAAAAAGACCGATACTCGAGTTCATTTTCTCCTTGATGGAATCGACATGAGAAAAGTAGTCAAAAAGGCGACTGTCGCATATCCGCCAGCTCACGGCATCGAACTTGATGAATTCGACACGACCGCATCAGAGCTCCGCTGGCTCTATCGCAACCGGCATGATCGACATGTACGAAATTTGGTTCAGTTCTGGCATCAAGGGAAACGCGCCACGCCTCCATGGAAAGCAGACCCGAGCCTTTGGAGACAATATACTCCCAGCGCACCGAATGTTCTCGGATTTGCGAGCCCCGTAACGAAAGCGCTAACCACCAAAATGCGCGACTTTTTCGAATGGTAACGTTTACGGAAACAATCAGAGATCGCCCCGAAACTCCAGGGCGTATCCATTCTACGTTCAGTAAAGTATGAGCACCTGCGAGCAGGAAAAACCGGTAATGCTCAATCCGTCTTCGGCTTTTCCGGTGCGGGCGCAGCTGGCGCAGGCGCGACGGCAGGCGTGTCCTGCTTCGGTTCTTCCGGCTTCGGCTGATCCGGCTTCTTCTCACCGGGCTTTGTCGCATCGGCGGAAGACTGTCCCGGAACGTCAGGCAGGCCTTTCTTCAGCTTTTCCTCGATCTTGACGAGATCTTCCGGCTCCGGCTTGCCCGCAATCGCATGGTGCCACTGGAACGTCGCCTCTAGCTGACGGCCAACGCGCCAATAGGCATCACCCATGTGATCGTTGATGGTCGGGTCTTCCGGGCGCAGCTTCACGGCCTTTTCCAGTTCCACCACCGCTTCATCGTAACGGCCGAGCTTGTAATAGGCCCAGCCCAGCGAATCGACGATGTAACCATCCTGCGGACGCAGCTCGACAGCCTTCTTGATCATATCGAGCGCACGATCGAGATGGATGCCCATGTCGACCCAGGAATAACCGAGATAGTTCAGCACCTGCGGCTGATCAGGATAAAGCTCCAGCGCCTTGTTGAAGCTCGGCTCCGCCTTGTCCCACTGCTTCAGGCGCTCATAGGCGATGCCGCGCTGGTAGAAGACCGGCCAGTCCTTGCGTTCCGGCGTCTTGATCTGTTCGACGGCGCCATCATAAATCTTGGCGGCTTCCGCGAAATTCTTGTCCTGCGCGTAAACACCGCCCAACGCCAGATAGGTGCGGATGTCGGTCTTGTCGCGGCCCAGCAATATCTTCAACTGCTCGATGGCCTCGGCAGACTTGTCGTTATCGGCAAGGTTCAGCGCACGCTGCATTTCGGCATCGCGGCGATAGGGCGAGGTTTCCGGCACTTCCGCATAATATTCAACCGCCGCTTCCGGACGGCGCAGCTTTGCCGAAATATCGCCCAGCTGGAACAAGGTGGCGTCATTGCCCGGACGCAGCGGCAGCGAGAGCTGCAGATAAAGCTTGGCAAAAGCCTCCGCGCCGCTGCGATTGATTGCGGTGCCGAGCGTATAGAGCACTTCACCCGCGCCCTGCTGCGGCGTCTCGATCAGACGGTCGATTTTCCGCCCTGCCTCGATCTGCTCGCGTAGTTCGGTCAGGGTCATGCGACCGTTCAAAAGCTCCTCGCCATCCTTCAGAAGCTGGATTGCGCCATCTTTGTCACCCTGACGCAGCTTGAACGAGGCATAAGCCATGATGATGCGTTCATAGGTGTCGGGCGCAGCGCTGCCGCCGGGACGATCAGCAAGCGCCTGCTGGTAGAAATCGCCCGCTTCCTTCTTCATCCCGGCCTGATCGGCGATCAAAGCGGAATTATAGGTGCGGAACAGGCCATACCATTCGGGGCCTTCCATCTTCTTGATATCGGCCAGCGCCTGCTTGGGATTGCCCTGCCCGACCTTGACCCACGCATTCATGAAGCCGGTCGCAAGCCGGTCCATATCGGACTGCATGGACAACATCAGAAGCGGACCGACCTTGCGATACTGCTTTTTGGAAATGGCGTCGATGGCAAGGGCGACACGGGAGAAGCGCTCGATATCCGGCACATTCTGCAATTCGGACGCCAGCGGCAGCGCGTCCTTGAAACGACCTTCCGTCAACAGGACCAGAAGCAGGTCCTGCTTGACCTGACTGTTACCCGGATCGAAGGCCATGGCCTGACGATAGAAATCGGCGGCTGTGGAGAGATTATTGTCGGCTTCGGCGGTGCGGCCCGCCAGATAGGCGCCTGCAAAGGAACCGGCCCGAACAGCAGGCGTAGCGACGGGAGCGGGATCGGCAGCCGTCTTGGCCATTGCTCCGCTGGCAGGCATTGCAATTCCCGCCAGAAGCGAAAGAAGCAAACCATAAAGCGGGCCGTGTTTCATTCCATGCCGCATGAAGCCCTATCCTCTTCTCAAATTCCCATATGCGGAATCAGCAACGAATCGCCGATTGCCTCCAACGCACCGCGCTCTGACCTTAACGGAACAGGCACGCCAAGCATGGCCTTTTTGGGATGAGGGGGCAAGAAAAGCATCTGTGATGGCAAGCTTTTCTTGATCGATCCCTGTTGGAAAATATCCAAAAAACGCGAAAGACGTCCGGAAACTCAGTTCACGCGGCTGATGCAGAAATCGATGACTTCGATCAGCGCATCCTTTTCCGGCGTTGCCTTGAGCGGTGCCAGAGCGTCGCGGGCAATCTCGCCGAAATGACGTGCGCGCTGCACCGTGTCGGCAATCGCGCCATGCTTGGTCATCAGGCCAATGGCCTTTTGCAGCGATGCGTCGTCGCTCGCGCCGTCTTCGATGGCGTGCTTCCAGAAAGCGCGTTCCTCATCGGTGCCACGACGGTAGCTCAAAATGACGGGAAGCGTGATCTTGCCTTCGCGGAAATCGTCGCCCGTGTTCTTGCCAAGATCGGCAGCCGAACCACCATAATCCAGCGCATCGTCAACCAGCTGGAAAGCAAGACCGAGATTGAGGCCGTAATCGCGCAAAGCTGCGCGATCCGAGCGCTGCACACCGGCGATGATCGGGCCGACTTCCGCAGCAGCCGAGAAGAGTGCCGCCGTCTTGGCCTTGATGACCGCCAGATATTCGTTTTCGGTGGTTTCCATGTTCTTGGCGGCGGCAAGCTGCATGACCTCGCCTTCGGCAATCACCGAAGCGGACGTCGCCAGCACGTCGAGCGCATCGAGCGAACCGACATCGACCATCATCTTGAAAGCCTGACCGAGCAGGAAGTCGCCAACGAGAACGCTGGCCTGGTTGCCCCAGATCATGCGGGCCGTGCTTTTGCCGCGACGCAGATCGCTTTCGTCCACCACATCATCATGCAGCAGCGTTGCCGTGTGCATGAATTCGACAGCGGTTGCGAGACGCACATGACCATCGCCATCGTAACCGAACATGCGAGCAGCGGCGAGCGTCATCATCGGACGCAGGCGTTTGCCGCCCGACGAGATCAGATGATTGGCGACTTCGGGAATCATTTCGACGTCGGATCCGGCACGTGACAGGATCATTTCGTTCACACGCGCCATATCGGCCTTCGTCAGGTCGACAAGCGGCTGCACCGATCCTGTCTGCTTTTTCTTGTCGTCGAGATTCAGAACCACACCCAATGCCATTACTCCTTGATGGGGCCGCCACCATATTTAAGCGCGGCGGAATGCTCAAGACGCATTCCGTGCCTTCACAGCCTGTTCAACATTGACGGAAGCAGTTGTCAATGCGGTGCATTGGCTACACAGTGTGCAAATGATCGAACTCATCCGTACCAACGATTCCGTCCTGCTGTCTTTCGCCGAAGCCTTGATGAAGGAGGCGGGAATAGCTTATTTCATCGCCGATACCAATATGAGCATTATCGAGGGATCACTGGGCGTTCTGCCGCGCCGCCTTCTGGTCAGCGAAGATCAGCTGGACGAAGCACGGCAAATCCTGATCGATGCCGAGATTGAACACGAACTGCGCGATAAATGAGCCTGGCTGCCGAAAACGAGATTGAAGAAACGCTCGATGTCTTTCATCGCGGCGCGTTTCATCTCGTACAACCGGCAATGAAAGGTCATCGCTCCGGCGTCGATGCGATGATCCTCGCAAGCGCGGTGCCGGGCGGTTTTGCCGGGCGGCTTGCCGATCTCGGCAGCGGCGCTGGGGCTGCCGGTCTTGCGGTTGCGGCCCGGTGTCCGGCAAGCCGGATCACGCTTGTAGAACGATCCGGCCTGATGGTCGGCTTTGCCAGAAAGACCATCGCCCATCCGCTCAACAAGGCGCTCACCGACCGCGTCTCGATTGTGGAAGCCGATGTGGCGCTGGCCGGAAAAGCCCGCATTGCGGCAGGCCTTGCCGATAACAGCTTCGATTTCGCTATCATGAACCCGCCCTTCAACGAAGCGGCGGACCGGCGCACGCCCGACCCGCTCAAAGCGGAAGCGCATGTGATGCCGGACGGCATGTTCGAGCAATGGGTGCGCACGGCAGCGGCCATCGTCAGGCCGGGCGGTGGCATTGCCATCATCGCACGGCCGGGCTCCATCGCGCCCATTCTGGAATCGCTTGCCAGACGTTTCGGCGGTTTGCATATCGTGCCCGTGCATCCGCGTGGCGATGCGGCGGCAATCCGTATCGTCGTCACAGGAACCCGTGGCAGTCGCGCCGGCCTGTCGTTTATGCCGCCGCTTATCCTGCATGGCGACAGCGGAAACGGTTTTACGCCCCGCGCAGATGCCATCAATAATGGCCAGACCGCGCTTTTTTGATCCCCGGAGAATAAACCCGTGCTGCTTATCGTCGGAACCGTTCGGCTGCCTGCTGCGAATTTGAATGAAGCGCGCCCTGCCATGCAACGCATGATCGAGGCCAGCCGCGCCGAGGCCGGTTGCATCGAATATGCCTATTCCGCCGATATTCTCGACCCCGGCCTTATCCATGTAAAAGAACTATGGTTGGATCGGGCTTCGCTGGACAAACATTTTGCCTCCGGGCACATTGCCGACTGGCGTTCGACATGGCCGACACTCGGCATCACGGACCGCAACCTTGTGCTCTACGAAGTGGATGCGCCACAAATCACCTGAACGTTTCTTTAAGGAGACCGATGAACCACAGTCCAAATTCCGCTCGCCCCGTATCAATCATGCGACGCTTTCTGGATAGCGAGGTTGCCGGCGGCCTTGTGCTGATGGCAGCGGCAGCGCTTGCGCTCATCGTAGCCAATTCACCTCTTTCACAAACCTATTTCGACGCTCTTCACGTCTATATTGGCCCGCTGAGCCTTGCGCACTGGATCAATGACGGCCTGATGGCGGTGTTTTTCCTGCTCGTCGGGCTGGAAATCAAACGCGAATTCATCGACGGCCAGCTTGCCAGCTGGCCAAACCGTATGCTGCCGGGCATTGCCGCGGCAGGCGGCGTGATCCTGCCTGCGCTCATATTCGCGGCGCTGAATTTCAATGACCCCGAAAAGCTGCGCGGCTGGGCAGTGCCTTCCGCAACCGATATCGCCTTCGCGCTTGGCGTCCTGTCGCTGCTTGGCTCGCGCGTGCCGTCCAGCCTCAAGGTCTTTCTGGCGACGCTCGCCATTCTCGACGATCTCGCCGCCGTCGTCATCATCGCCATCTTCTACACGGCGGAAATCTCCATGCCCTATCTGGGCGGGGCTTTTGTAACCGCTATTGCCTTGTTCGCGATGAACCGTATGGGCGTGATGAAGCTTCTGCCGTATCTGATCGGCGGCGCGATTCTCTGGTTCTTTGTGCTCAATTCCGGCGTTCATGCCACCGTGGCCGGTGTCGTGACCGCGCTGATGATCCCGCTGAAGGCCGCGCCCGGCAAGCCGGACGACATGAGTTCGCCCCTGCATATACTCGAACATGCGCTGGCAAAGCCGGTCGCCTTCATCGTCGTGCCGATTTTCGGCTTTGCCAATGCAGGCATTTCCTTTAGCGGCCTTGATGGTTCCGTGTTCGGCGACACGCTGACGCTCGGCATTTTGCTCGGTCTTTTCGTCGGCAAGCAGCTTGGCGTGTTCGGCGCGGCTTGGCTCGCCATCAAGAGCGGCCTTGCGCAAAAGCCGATGGGCGCGAGCTGGGCACAGCTTTACGGCGTTGCCATTCTGTGCGGCATCGGTTTCACCATGAGCATCTTCATCGGGCTTTTGTCCTTCCCGTCCGATCTCATGCAGACCGAAACGAAAATCGGCGTTCTGGCCGGTTCCGCCCTTTCCGCCATATTCGGATACGGGCTGTTGCGGATTGTGGCCAGACCCGCGAAAAGCTGATCGAACTCAATTTCAAACTGTCCGAAGATGTAAATTTTCGGACAGTTTTCTTTGTGTTTCCAAGATTGCTTACTACATTAGGGCGCATCCCGAAAAGTGTGAAACGGTTTTCGGAAAGATGCGCGTTAAAACAAAGAATTAGAGCGACGATCTGATCCAATGAGGTCGAAACGCGCTCTAGTTTCCAATAGTTGATCCAGTTCGGAGTTTACCTTGCCCGGTTTATTGACGCGCCTTGTTCCGCGCCGCTTTCGCAATGCCGCAATCGAAATTCCCGTTGTGCGCCTGCATGGCGCCATCATGACCGGCGGGTCCGCGCTGCGCCCTTCCCTGTCGCTGGCATCGACCGCCGCCGTTCTGGAAAAGGCTTTCAGCAACAAGCATGCGCCTGCGGTGGCGATTTCGCTCAATTCACCCGGCGGTTCGCCGGTGCAGTCGCGCCTCATCTATCGTCGCATCCGTGATCTTGCATCCGAACACCAGAAGAAGGTTTTCATCTTCGTTGAGGATGTGGCTGCATCCGGCGGCTATATGATTGCGCTTGCAGGCGACGAGATCATCGCCGATCCATCGTCGATTGTCGGCTCCATTGGCGTGGTGTCGGCTTCGTTCGGCTTTCCGGAATTGTTGAAGAAAATCGGCGTCGAGCGGCGCGTCTATACGGCTGGCAGCAACAAGGTCACGCTTGATCCGTTCCAGCCGGAAAAGAAAGCCGACATCGAGCGGCTGAAATCGCTACAGCTCGAAATCCATGAAACCTTCATCGACATGGTCAAGGAGCGGCGCGGCAGCAAGCTTGCCGAAGAATCCGATCTTTTCACCGGCCTGTTCTGGACCGGCACCAAGGCATTGCAGCTCGGCCTCATCGACGGTCTGGGCGACATGCGCAGTTTCCTGCGCAAGACCTATGGCGACAAGATCGAACTGAAGCTGATCCAGCCGCAGCGCGGACTGCTCGGTCGCAAGGTTCCCGGCGTCGGCATGGCGCTTTCATCGGCACTATCCGGCATCGAACCGGCGGAAATTGCCGCCCATCTTGGAGACGGCTTACTTTCTGTTGCCGAAGAAAAAGCGCTTTGGGGCCGCTATGGCCTTTGAATTATTGGGCTTCCCCATGATAAGATGTCAGAAATGACAGGGCGCAATCAGGGCGCGCCCGCACACACACATCATGCGCATAAGCCGGGGCAGACCTTGCGGGCCAATGCGCGAGCCGAAGGGACTTGGCCATGCCACAGCTCATTTTTCTGCTGCTGATCGCCATCGCCGCGTGGTATGGCTACCGCTCGTTCAAGCGCGAGGCTACTCGTGTTTCGCAGCGGGTCCGTCAGGCCGAGAAGGAAGCGAAGAACCGTGCAAATGGCACGCTGGTGCAGGACCCGAAGACCGGCGAATATTACGTCAAGAAAGACTGATCCGCTTAACCTCGATGACCGACACTCTGTTGCGCGCCCGGCCCGCCGCCAGCCGGTCTGTTACCCGTCTTGCCCCGGCGAAAATCAACCTCGCACTGCACGTCACCGGGCGGCGCGACGACGGCTATCACCTGCTCGACATGCTGGTGGCCTTTGCACGCTTTGGCGACACGATTACGGTTGCTGACGCTCCGGAAGACCAGTTTACGGTCAGCGGGCCTTTCGCCGTTTCTGTCCCGCTGGATGGCGGCAATCTGGTGATCAAGGCGCGCGATGCGTTGCGGGCGCATGCCGGAGGCAATCTGCCGCCCGTTGCCATTCACCTTGAGAAAAACCTGCCCATTGCATCGGGCATTGGCGGCGGCTCCAGCGATGCGGCGGCAACCTTGCTTGCCCTCGATACGCTGTGGGGGCTGAATTGCGACTTCGACACGCTGGCAGCACTCGGTCTGGCGCTTGGCGCTGATTTGCCCATGTGCCTGCATGGTGCGGCGCATGGAACACCGCTGACCGCGCGCGGCATCGGTGAAGACCTCGCCCCTGTCACCGGCCTTCCGGCCCTGCCGCTTCTGCTCGTCAATGACGGCACAGCGCTTGCCACGCCCGACGTGTTCCGCGCTCTCGACAAGCGGGACAATCCTGCCTTGTTGCCACCCGACCAAAGCGAACTCGCCGCGCTCTGCCATTATCTTGGCACCACCCGCAACGATCTTCTGTCGCCAGCACTTGGCCTTGCGCCGCAGATCGGTGACAAGCTTGCTTTGCTCCGCGCCAGCGATGCGCTTTACGCCCAGATGTCGGGTTCCGGCGCGACCTGCTTTGCGATCTTCGCCAACGATGCCGCCTTGCAGACAGCCGCTGCCCGCATGCGCGCCGAAAAGCCGGACTGGTTTGTCATCGCGACCGGCACAACCGCCTCGTAGAAACTGACAACCTTATCACGCCTGTCGTGATTCACTCTGATTCTCAGCAACGCGATGCATGCGGACCGCTTGTAGAAATCCATTCCCCCTCGATAGTCGATAACATCCTATTCAGAAGCTAGCTACTGTTCACATTGATTGGACAATAAACACGTACACTCTGTTCGCGATTTATGAACAAAAAATGCCATATAACGGACATGTGAATGCTGGTATATCAATCAACCTATTGAATTTGATGGATTATTTTTCTTATTTCTAATTGTTTCCAAATATTAACGAGCACGAATGTGTGATTAATAAAACATTTTCGTGACTGGAACTTTTCCCCACTGTCACCCATTTCAGGTGCATCGGAACGACGAAAAAGAAACGCCGCTCCAGTTTCCAAGGAGATAGGAAATGAAAAAGATTGTTCTTGCTGCCGCTGCCCTCGCTCTAAGCGCCGGCGCTGCCTTCGCTGAAAACCCATATGTTGGCGAACCTGACAACCTCTATGCAAACGACCGCACCCCGGTTGCTGCACAGACCGTTGACCGCACCGCAACCGCTGCGATCAGCACTGCTCACAAGGGCATGGTTTCTCAGGATGGTTCTGCAAACCGCTTTGGCGACGCTTCGCCTTCGAGCTTTGAGAACTAAGTTAGCCTGACCACATAATGGGCGTCGCGCAGCAATGCCGCTGACGCCCACATGGCCGGAACCCTCCCAAGCAATCCCGGCCCTCCGTTAATTTCCCCTCCCCTATGGATGGCATACAGGCCACCAGGGACGCCCCGAACAGGCCCTATTGACCGGGTGTCGTTCGCGCGGCAATTCAAAAGGAATACCAAAATGAACAAGCTCATTCTTGCTGCCGCTGCCCTTGCTCTTTCCGCTGGCGCTGCTTTTGCTGAAAACCCACATGTTGGCGAACCTGCTGATCTTTATGCAAACGACCGCACGCCGGTTGCTTCGCAGACCGTTGATCGCACCGCAACCGCCACGATCAACACGGGCTCCGCTTATCAGGATGGTTCTGCAAACCGTTTCGGCGATGCTTCGCCTTCGAGCTACCAGAACTAATCCAGCCTGACCGCATAACGGGCGTCGCGCAGAAACGCTGCTGACGCCCGCGCCGGGCCTCAATCACAAACCCGGCTCCCAACAGTTATCTCCCCGAAGGATGGTGCCTTAGCCACCCGGGTGCCCTCACTTGCTCCCGATTGGTTCGGGCGCCATCCGAAGGGCGATCTTTAAAGGAATTTGAAAATGAAAAAGTTTGCTCTTGCTGCCGTTGCCGTTGCTCTTAGCGCCGGTGCTGCTTTTGCTGAAAACCCGCATGTAGGCGAGCCTGCTGATCTCTATGCAAACGACCGCACGCCGGTTGCTTCGCAGACCGTTGATCACACCGCAACCGCCACGATCAACACGGGTTCGACGTATCAGGACGGTTCTGCTCATCGCTTTGGCGATGCTTCGCCTTCGAGCTACCAGAACTAATCAGGATATCGGCGAAAGCTGCTATCTCACGAAAAGGCGAAGCTTCGGCTTCGCCTTTTTCTATTTCAAGCTTCAATCCCGTTCCGGCGGATAGATGCCATGCTTGAGGCGCACCGGCTTCAACTGGCGCGGCAACTGCGCGAAGGCCATGCCGTCGAGAAGCAGCGGCTTGATCGTCTCCAGCCGAACCAGAAGCCCGGCATCAAGCGTCGCTCCACCGCCAAACAATGCAGCCTTCAGACCGCCCAACCTGCCGTCTCCGGCAGGTGTAAACCGTGCCGGACCGCCTTCGCCTTCCATATGGCGACGAACGACTTCTTCCCAGCCTTCCTGCGGGATGGCGCCCGGAGCGAGAACCAGAACCCATGGCGTGCGGATTTCGCTGAGAGTCGCTTCCATATCGGTGCCATCGCTGAACGAGCATCCCGCGCCAATCGCAACCAATGCGGTTTCGTCCGAAGATCCTTCATCGATCACCAGAACACGCCGCACCAGCCCCTCCACCACTGCGGGCACGAGCGCCGACAGTGTATGCGCCAGAGGCTTTTCGGAATTCAGTGTTTCAATGATCACAGACAGCATGGGCGCTTCATATATCAACACGGCGTGAACGGAAAGTGGAACGCAGTATGTTCTTGCTTTGTTCTTATTCTTCGGATAGGAATAGATTCATCAGACAGAGTCGGACAATTACCAGAAGCATTGCCGCATGCAAGCCGTCAGACGCTTGGGCGGATATGCTTTGAAGCTCCGCAGGGAGATGAAGATGGCAGCGATCCAGCACGCAGATATCATCAAGCAGGCCGATATAGCCGCATTTGGCAATGGCCGTGCGGAGCACGCCAATGCGCTTGTCGGCGAAGCGGGAATGCGCATCGATCACAGCCGGCGGCGCGGGCGTGGCGCGGGCATCAATCCGACAGGACGTTTCGAGCCGACCACGCGTCAGGATTTCGACGATGGCTGGACAACGCTTGAGGAACTGCCTGCTTTCAACACCGATGTTCAGGTGGAAAAGCCGCGCACGATCATTACCCGCAACGATTCACCTGACATCAGTTTCGACCGTTCGATCAATCCCTATCGCGGTTGCGAGCATGGCTGCATCTATTGTTTTGCCCGCCCGACCCACAGCTATATGGGCCTGTCTGCCGGTCTCGATTTTGAATCTCGTTTGTTCGCCAAGCCGGATGCTCCGCGCCTTCTTGAGCGCGAACTGGCCAAGGCAGGCTATCAGCCGAAAACCATCGCCATTGGCACCAATACCGATCCGTACCAGCCGATCGAAAAGAAATGGCGCATCATGCGCGAAATTCTCGAAGTGCTGGAAGCGGCCAACCACCCGGTCGGCATTGTGACCAAGTCAGCCCTTGTGGTTCGCGATATCGATATATTGAGCCGCATGGCTGAAAAAGGTCTCGCCAAGGTCGCTCTTTCGGTGACGACGCTGGATGCTCATCTTGCGCGCACGATGGAGCCACGAGCTTCCACGCCTAGCCTGCGCCTGCAAGCAATCCGCAAGCTGACCGATGCGGGCATTCCGGCTTCGGTGATGATGGGCCCGGTTATTCCAGGCATCAACGACCACGAGATCGAACGCATCCTCGATGCAGCTTATGCGCAAGGTGCGCGCGAGGCTGGCTATGTGCTGCTGCGCCTGCCGCTGGAAGTAGCGCCCCTTTTCAAGGACTGGCTGCTGCGCAATTATCCTGACCGCTACCGGCATGTGATGTCGCTGGTGCGCTCCATGCGGGACGGCAAGGATTACGATGCCGAATGGAGCAAACGGATGCGCGGCACTGGCCCTTACGCCTGGCAGATTGGCCGCCGGTTCGAGATCGCCGCCCGCAAGCTCGGCTTCAACACACAGCGCAAACACCTCCGCACCGATCTGTTCGAACCCGTCCAGAAAGGCGGCAAGCAGCTGTCGCTGTTTTGAAACCACGCAACATGCGGGCTAAAGCGCAATTGAACCAGAGTAAAACACGGAGATCCTTAAAATTATGCTTTCTATAAAAAGGACTTAGAGCACCGATCAGACCCTGTTGGATCGAGACGCAACCGAAATCCAAATCGGCTTCCGCCTGTCCCCCTCAGGCGGATAAGGTCCTGCTTCCCGCCACCATTCCTCTTGGCAGGACCTTGCGGAGAATCGGAGGCAATGCGAACATCGCCACCTTATGAAACGCACGGCTTCTGATTCTCCCCTTCTCTTCGATATTCCGCTGGCGCCTGACTTCTCTGAAGAAGCGAAGCTTCTTGCGCGCGGGCTTCGCCATATAGTCGGCATCGATGAAGCAGGACGCGGGCCCTTGGCTGGGCCGGTCGTTGCAGCGGCGGTCCTGCTGGATGCGAACGACCTGCCGGAGGGGCTGGACGATTCCAAGCGTCTTAATGCCGCCAAGCGCAATGCTCTCTATGAGACCATTCTGGCCAAGGCCGTCAGCATTTCTGTCGCCAGCCTCAGCGCACGCAGTATAGACGCGACGGATATTCGCAAGGCCGCACTGGAAGCCATGCGTCGCGCTGTGCACGGTCTCGTCTTGCAGCCGTGTCATGCACTCGTTGATGGCCGCGATGTACCGCCCGGCCTTCCTTGCCCCGGTTCTGCCCTTGTAAAAGGCGATCAACGCTCCGTGTCGATTGCGGCGGCCTCCATTGTCGCGAAAGTGACACGGGATCGCATGATGGAGCGCGCAGGTAGCGTCCACTCCGTTTACGGCATGGAAGTGCATGCGGGCTATGGAACGGCCAGACACCGCGCTGCCATCGAAAGTGATGGTCCCGTACCTGGCCTGCACCGGTACACTTTCGCGCCAATCAAGGGACGGTTTGAACCTCGCCGCTGAGCCGTATTAAAGACGACTGCACCAAGCACCGTATCCTTTGGTAATGTTCGGCATGCCCGCATCATTGACTAGACATTGATCTGTGCTGAAACAGGGTCGGTTTCCATTCGGTAGAATGAACTCTCGGACGTGCTCCATCGCATCTGCGCACGAACCTGCCTGCTCCGACCCACCACTCGGCGCGCGGTGGTCCACACGCGCAGCCTTAGAGCGGTTTTAGTGAAGGTTGGATGCGTGACCGCTCAACTTTTTTACGTGCGGATTATCTAATCCTGCTGAGGCGCTTTGCACGCTTCGAGACGTGCTCCAAAACTCTTCTCAAAACAAAAATGCCGCCCTTTCAGGCGGCATTTCAAAACTCTAAAGATCGCGAGAACCTTAGTTCATGTTCGACTTGACCTGAACCAGTGCGTCCTTGAACAAACCGCCGGAGACCTTCGTGTCAACCTTGTCAGCGACAAGCTTGCCAGCGGCAGCAACGGCGAGATCCACTGCCGAAGCGCGGACTGCATTGATAGCGTCGACTTCAGCGGTTGCAATCTTCTGTTCGGCCAGCTTGTTACGGCGGGCCACATATTCTTCAGTCGCACGCTTGGCATCTTCGAGAAGAGCCTTGGCTTCGCGTTCGGCAGCAGCGACGATATCGCCGGCTTCCTTTTCGGCTTCCTTACGCTTGCGATGATATTCAGCCAGAAGCTGTTGTGCTTCTTCGCGCAGCGTACGGGCTTCTTCCAGTTCCTTCTTGATATGTTCGGCGCGCTCATCGAGCGAACGGCCGACCATAGCCGGAACTTTCAGATAGGCGAGGATCGCCAGGAAGATGATGAGGCCAACAAGTGCCCAAAATGTAGCGTCCATTGACCTCTCCTTAGGCGTTCGCGGCCTTGACAGCGGCTGTTACCGAAGCCTTGTCGGCCTTGGTGCCCAGAAGCTGTTCGACGATTTCAGCCGTGGTTTCCTCGGCGATGGTGCCGACGTCGCTCATTGCCTTGGCCTTGATCGCAGCGATGCGGTCTTCGGCTTCCTTGAGCTTGCTTTCCAGAGTGGCTTCAGCAGTAGCGCGATCGGCGTCTGCTTCGCCCTTGCCCTTTTCGCGAGCGGCTTCAGCAATCGAAGCAGCCTTGGTGCGGGCCTGGGCCAATTCCTGCTCATAAGCAACGATGGCGTTATCGGCATCCTGCTTGAGACGGGCAGCCTGCTCGAGATCCTGAGCAATGCGGTCACGACGGGTCTCGATCACGCCGCCGATGCGCGGCAGAACCACGCGGGACATGAACAGATAGAAAAGACCGAACGTGATCGCCAGCCACAGAACCTGTGAGGCGTAATGGGTGGAATCGAACGGAGGGAATACGCCGCTGCCGTGTCCGGCATCGTGCGCGACCCCGGTTTCGGTGTGCACAGCATCGGCTGCGCCGTGCTCGCCAGCAGCTGGTGCCGGTTGCGATTCGGTGGCGGTTTGGGCAAACGCCGTGGACACGAACATCCAGATTTCCCCTTAAATCCAGCATGACCTGATCCGAAAACCGGTTCCCGTCTTCCGGGATCATGCCTACTCAGACGTCATATGCAAAGGCCAGCCGCGCTGCATTTCAAGATACAGATCGCGGCAGGCCAGACTCTTAAACCGTTTATTAGACGGCGAAGAGGAGCAGAAGCGCGATGAGCAGCGAGAAGATGCCCAGAGCTTCCGTAACGGCGAAACCGAACACCAGACGGCCGAACTGGCTGTCAGCAGCGGACGGGTTGCGCAGAGCGCCGGAGAGGTATTGGCCGAAGATGTTGCCGAGGCCGAGAGCCGTACCGGCCATACCGAAACAGGCGAGACCGGCGCCGATGTACTTTGCTGCTTCCGCTTCCATGTTAAGCTCCTTCTGGATTGAAATATAAGCGCGGATTTCAGTTCTGGCGGTCGCCCGCCGGTTTGAACTCAGTGTCCCGGATGTACTGCGTCGTTGATGTACATGCAGGTGAGAACGGTAAACACGTAGGCCTGGAGGAAGGCTACGAGGAATTCGAGTGCGGTGATCGCAACCGTCATGATGAGCGGCAGAACCGCGCCGCCGACGCCGATGGGCCCGAGGGCCGCCAGCGAAACAACGAAGCCGGCGAAAACCTTGAGCGTGATGTGGCCTGCAAGCATGTTCGCAAAAAGACGAACCGAGAGGCTGATCGGACGCGACAGGAACGAGATGATTTCAATGGCGACAACCAGCGGCACGATAATGCCGGGAACACCGCTCGGCACGAACAGCTTGAGGAAGCCAAAACCGTGCTTGAAGAAACCGTAGATGATGACCGTACCAATGACCAGGCACGCGAGAGCGAACGTCACGATGATCTGGCTGGTTACAGTGTAGAAATAAGGGAAGAGACCGATGAAGTTCGCGACCAGCACGAACATGAACAGCGAGAAAACGAAGGGGAAGAACTTCATGCCCTTCGACCCAGCCGAATCCCTGAGGCTTGTCGCCACGAATTCATAGGCCATTTCCGAAACCGACTGCAGACGGGTCGGGATAAGACCGCGGCCCGAAGACGTCAGATAAAGGAAGCCCGAAGCGACCACGACAGTTGCGACCATGAAAGCCGAAACATTCGTGAACGACAGGTCAACGCCGCCTACATCGATGGGAATCCACCGAGAAATCTGGAACTGATGGATCGGATCGTTCGCCACCTTAACCTCGTCTGTCTTCCCTGCCCGAAGGCGATTTGGCCTGCCCTAAGGCGATTTGGTCTGCCCGAAGGCGACTTGGTCTACCCGAAGGCGTTTCAGTCTCGGGGCCCGACATGCATCCGGCCCGCCTATCACTTACACTTGAACGAACTTTACCGTAAAGTCCGCCAAGGCTTATTTCCTGTCACTCTTTTCCGCGTTAGTCTTAATGCCGCCTTGATCGGCGACATAACCTACGGAACGAAGCACATTGAGGACACCCGCTGCGAAGCCCAGTAGGAGAAATACGATCAATCCCCAAGGCGACGTGCCGGCGACACGATCGATAAACCAGCCAAGCACCGCACCCACCACGATTCCCGCGATAAACTCGCTGGAAAGCTTCATGGCCTGCGCGACCGAACTTGCCGTTTCCGACCGCTCCTCCTCGGAAGCTGGCTTTTTGAACATGCCCTTCTTGACCAATTCGGCCTCAAGACGGTTCAAACGCTGATCCAGCTCCCCGGAAGCAGGTTTCCCTTGCCCATCCTTGACAGCACCGGATGGCTTTTCGGGCTCAATTCCCCGTGCCATTGGCAGCTCCTTTTTTCAAGAAAGGCAGGTTCAAAACCCTATTTCCAAGTTGCGCGCAACATATTGACACGCCGCCCGCTAGTCAAGGCGGTGAAGGCACTGCTCCAGAAGGTTTTTTATCCTTAAAAAACAATTGGATAGCGAATGGTGCGACTCATTTTCCGCCCAAAGACGAAGAATGTGGCGCGAATCCTTCACTTTTTCGTTGCCGCTATCCCCAGCAGATCGCAGACGTTGAGCTGCATCCCGTCAGAACATCAGCTCCAGCCGCCGCCATAGGTGCGGTAGAACACATGAAGGCCGATCTTGGTCAGCTTCTTCATAGTCGGCGCCCAGAAGGGCTTCACATAGGTCGCATGATAATGTGTGGCAGAGCCCACTTCCGGCAGCCAGATCTGGCCGGACGACACCGTCTTTGCCACTTGCTGCGCCATGCGCCATTGCGGCATCTCGGTTACACGATGCTTCTGACCATCGCAGGCAAAGGAGAACTGGCAGGCATTGAGCCAGTCGCGATTCTGATAGACCGCACCGCAGATCGTGTTCGGATAGGCCGGATTGCGCACGCGATTGAGCACCACTTGCGCCACAGCCACCTGCCCCTTGACCGTCTCGCCGCGCGCTTCGAAATAGACCGCTTCGGCAAGACACTTCTGTTCGCTCGCACTAAATGCCGAAGGCGGCAACGGAGTTGCCGCCCATCCATGATCTTCATCGCCGATCGGCGGGACAAACCGCCCCGCGCTCGGATCCGGTTTCAGGATGCTCTCGAAGGGAGAGGTTTTTCCATAATCAGGCGCGGATGGCGCATAACCCAGCGCCAGCACATCCGGCTGGTCGTTGGTGATCAGCTTGGCCAGCTGCACCGGCATTTCTGCTCTCGGCTTTGGCGGCTTCACGGCATGGAAGGCCATGGTGATGCCGATTTCCTTGCCCTCAAGCTTGCTGGAAAAAGCCATCTGCGTGTCGGTCTTTTCCGGCGGACGGGTGATCATGCTGATCTTGTCGAACATGCTGCCCGCCGTGAACGCCTTGGCTGGCGCCTTTGGCTTGACCGAGACAAGGCGGCCCGTCTTATCGGTACGGTTGATGCGGTTTTCATCCGGATTTGGATCATCCGGGCCGAGCTTTGCGGTCTTCTTGCCGCCTGAAAGCGCCACACGACCGATGCCCGGTACTTCAATACCATTGGTGGCAATGCTGCCGGTCACCGTCGTTGCATCAACAAAAGGCATTTCCGCCTGATGCACGGAGCCAACGGGCGCCTTGGCGACGAAAGCCGTCCAGCGATGTGTGCCAAGATCGGCGGAAGGCACGAGGCTCGCCATATCCTGAAAGGCAATCGCATTGGAATTAAAGAGATAGGCGAAAGCTGTGAGCACCAGCGGGATCAGGCGCTGCGGCTTGCGGGCGATGTGGCGCGGCTTCGCGCGCACGGCATAATAGCGGCCCTCTTCCGGGCAATAGCCCGTGACAGGATAATGCCATACCGGCTCAGCGACGGTCTTCCGACGACCAAACAGCGCTCGTATCGACACAAGACGCACCGCACACTCCACTCACACAGACTTCTGTTGTTCTCGCGCACATCGTGTCCGAGCCGCGTTTTCACGCATTTCGGGATATGCTTAACAACGCTGATAATGGAGTATTAACCTTGATGTATCGTTAACGGGCTTCCGTTTACTAATTGAAAAGATTGGTTAATTTAGAATTAACGCCGTCAGCCCGGCGTTTGTTTTCATTGCGTTTTTGGCGCGAGCGGGTGACAAGGGACAGAAATGACCTGACGGGACGAAAGTTATTTCGTCAAAAATCTACACGCAGATTACCGATAAGGAGCCGCGATGCGAAACTGGAAACCCGGACAGATATTTGCCGCCCTCCTCTCCATGCTCACGCTATTGCCGGTCACGGCCAAGGCAGAGCTTCAACGCGACGACGTGGTCATTTTTGCGGATACGCCGAAAGTTACGCGCTGGGCGGCAGTACACGTCACCCCGGATGAAACGGTTGGTGACCGCTTTTATCATGTCGAGGTTTTCGAACATCCGAAGGGCGCGAAGCCATGGGTCTTCAAGCGACTGTCACTGCATATGGTGATAACCGGTGACGCGCTTGAGAAAAGCCGCATCAAATCCCGGGGAAGAACCTATACTTATAAGGATGTCGAGTTTCGCATCGTCTATAAACACTGGCTCGCCAACAAGCAGCAACAGGCGCAAGCGCCGGTCTGTAAGACGACAATCGAAGAGTGCCTTAAGGTTGCGGCGGCTAATTGAGCTTCTTTGAAAAAGATTTCTATAAATCGAATTCCCTGAAATTCGCAAGCCGTTCCCGGAAGGGTTCCATGGGGGGCAGATATAGAGTTTCGCGTGCTATCTCGCCATTTTCATCATAGAACGTACCTCCTCGCCCCCACAAGCTGCGCTGAAAGCTCCACGTGGATACTATATCACCAGAACCAAAAACAATTACCGGCCTATCCAACAATTCTGCAACTTCCTGTCCTCTCGGAATACCACCGGGCTCAACGTGGGCAAAGTAGCAACTTATTATTGCGAATGGCTTGTTTGTGCCACTCTCAATTCTTCCAAGCTCAGACTCACGCCTAAAGAAATCTAGATAATTTATACGTTGGTCTCCATAACGGACAAGCCCGATTTTTGAACCGTGAATGATGATGCCATCAATACCTGATCCAGAAATATTATTCGAATAACCGCCGGCATCGTCCCATATAGTCTGGGGATACCCTATCAACGACGACACTATTCTTCGTAAACGATCTCCCCATGGTCGCGGCCTATCACTACTCATCGCCGGGAACCGACGTGCGATAGTAGGTGCAGCTGCATTTTTTGGATGCAAGTTTATTTCCATCGCGTCTTTGACCGCTTGTTTACCAGGCTCGAATGGACGATATCTGAAGCCAGACCTACCGCGCCGTGCTGCGCGGCCAAGTGACGAACCATGGGCACCTCTGCTCGTCGTCGCCAGTTCTTGTGTTGCAATCAAAGGACTACTATCATTTTCTGCATACCAAAATTCTTCTGATAAAAATTCATCCATTGAAATATACCTCATAGAAATACATATTACACAATCGTTGTAACTATCGCTTTATTTTCTGTAACCCTGTGAAGTTTGGTAATGACAGGTGCACTGAGTTCACAATGATATAAATAGAGATTTTCGAGCGGTCCTTTTGACCTCTAGCGCCGGTAGCGATGCAGACAACATTATGCCAGAGTTCAGATTTCTAAAAACCAGCCCGAGACGACCAGCTACGCCAGCTTGTGAAAGCCCCAATCATCTGTGAAAAGCACTTCATCTCTTCGTTTGCGCATATTCGGGTCAGAGCGGACATCATGATCAAGAAAACTCTCGCTGCCGTCGTGCTCATTGCTGTCGCGTTGTTTGGCTATACCAAGGTCATGGCGCGGGTCAGCCTGGTCGAGCCTCCCGTCGCCGCACCGACAGAACAACAAGCCGATGCAATCCGGGTTGAAAAGGCCAGCCGCCAGATGACCTTGCTGCGCCAGGGCCAGACGATTGGCACCTATCGCATATCGCTTGGCAGCAATGGCGATGGCGGCCACAAGCAGCGCGAGGGAGACGAGAAGACACCGGAAGGGCAATATGTCATCGACTGGCGCAATCCGCGTTCGATGGCGCATCTGAGCCTGCATATTTCCTATCCGAACGAAGAGGATCAGCGGGCGGCCGCGGCGGGCGGTTATGCGCCGGGCGGCAATATCATGATCCATGGCCTGCCCAACGGCTGGGGCTGGCTGGCATACATGCACCATTTGTGGGACTGGACCGATGGCTGCATTGCCGTCACCGACGCCGAAATGCGCGACATCTGGGCAAAAGTGCCAAACGGCACGCCGATCGAAATCCTGCCGTAAAGCTCTATCGCTTCCGCATAATCCGGCTATGCTCACCGAACGGGATCACACGCGTTTGGAGGGGAATGATGACAGCGGTTTTCAAGTCGGCCTGTATAGGTGGTTTCATTGCAATGGCGGTTCTGGCATCAGCGGGAAGCGCCGTAGCCAAGTCGCCTTGCGACGGGGTTACCGCCAGTTTGACCAAGCAACAGCGGGCCGATTACGCAGCCCTGATTGCCAAGAGCTTTCGCAAGAAAGTGAACCCAACCGCCATCACCATCGAGACATTCATGAAGAACGGCGACTGGGCCGTCGTTTATGCCGATGTTCCGGTCGCGGACCCCGGCTATTTCTTCTTCAACCTCTCAGGCAAGACGCCGAAACTCAAAGACGTTTGGGGCGGTATGGCTGACAGAAGCGAGGTGCCGGAGCTGGTCAAATGGGCGAAGAAGCTTGGTGCGAATGACAAGGTTGCCAGCTGCTTTGCCGATACGGCGACAGCGTCCTGACGACACCCGTCAGGACAACGCGCCTTCAGCAATCACTTGACGGACCAGCGGTCGATATCCGCATCCTGACCGATCAGCGCCAGACCGGTGGCAATGGAATCGAACTGGTTGGAGCTGGTCACTGCCGCATCGGGGAAGCGGCTTTCAAACACAGTGCGGATGACCGGCACGAAGGACGTACCACCGGTCAGGAATACACGGTCGATATTGCCGGATTGAATTCCGGCCTTGTCGACGGCCTCTTCCACCGACTGCTCAATCTGGCGCACATCCTCGGCAATCCAGTTTTCGAAATCGTTGCGTGTGATATCGGAGCGGATTTCAAAATCATCCGCCTTGAAATGCAGTTCCGCCATGCGTTCGGATGACAGCCGGACCTTGAGGTTCGAAACGGCGCGATAAATCTCGTAACCGTAATCGTTCTCGATGAGATTGATGAAATGCTCCAGTGCTTCCGGCTCGACCGCCTGCTTGGCAAGTTCGGTCAGGTCGCGGATCGTCGCGGGCGAGTTCATCAGGAACAGCGTGTTCCAGCGCGCGAAATTTGCGTAATAATGGTTCGGCATGGTCAGGCGCTTGCCGAAGGATTTGTATTCCGTGCCCTTGCCGAGCAGTGGTGAAACCGCATTGTCGATGATGCGATAGTCGAATGTATCGCCTGCAATGCCAAGACCTGTCTGGCTCATCGGCGTGAAGGAAAGACCGCCCTTACCCACTTCAAAACGCACGATGGAAAAGTCGCTCGTGCCGCCGCCGAAGTCGGCCACCAGAACGGTTGAATCCGCCTTCAATTCCTGCGCGTAGAAATAGGCTGCCGCCACCGGTTCATAGACATAGTGAATGTCGGTGAAGCCGAAAGCGCGAAATGCTTTTTCATAGCGCTGCATCGCCAGCTCCTCGTCCGGCGAGGCGCCTGCGAAAATAACCGGACGCCCGATCACCACGCGATTGCCCTTGGGCGGCAGCCGGTCGCCGAGACGCGCCGCAACCGTTTCGAGAAAGGTCGTCAGAATATCCTCGAACTTGAACCGCTTGCCGAAGACCGGCGTATCGGTGAAGGATTTCGACGCCGCGAAGGTCTTGAAGGATTGCAGCATGCGCGTCGAATGGGGCGCGTTGACAAAAGCATCCATCGCCCATGGGCCGCTTTCCACCGTGCGTTCGCCGGTTTCGCGATCCTGCCAGAAACAGAGGATCGAGCGATAGCCGGTCACATCGGCGCCATCCTTGACGACGCTCAGCACCGCCGCCGAACCATCGGGGCTGGCAACCGACAAAACCGTGTTGGTGGTGCCGAAATCGATGCCTAATGTCACGCCATCAAATGGGCTCTCAACAGCCTTCGTCATCACTGCACCTTTTGGGAGAAAATCGGGGAGCTGGCGGATTAGCAGCCGCGACGACCAAGCTCAACCCGTTAATGTGCGTTTTGATGCCAATGGATGAGATCGGCGTGAAAATAAATACCTGAAACACCGGCCCCAATCCGTCATGTAACGAACGGAAAAGAAGTTTGAAGTAAAAGATTGTAGGTTTTTTGAAACTTTATAGAATTTTTGTTTTCAGACTGTTAGGTTTCAGCCCCGCATCCGGAGTGGTTCACCTTTTAGAGCATAATCCGATCAAACCTGCTCTCATAATACCGCCAGAACTGCTCCCTTATTTGTTCTCACCGCATGAATGCAACGCCGGGTGATTTCGTCCGACTGCATGATGCTCCAGGCTGTCCAACAAATGAAAGCGATACTCATGGCGTTTCTCTCACGTACACTTCTCGCCACCGTCTTGCTGTCTGCAAGCACCCTGCCCTTTGCAGCACTGGCTGAAGAAGCAGCGGGCAAGCCGCTCGCAACCGGCTATCACAGCAGCGGTCAGGTTACCGCCGAGGTCAGCGGCGCCATACGCGACGGTGACAAGCTGACCGTCAAGGTTCGCTTCAAGAATGCCACGGAAGGCGACAACGTTTCCTCGACGCTTTATAGCTCCATGTCGGACAAGGAGTACGAGAACGATTATTACCTTCTCGCCGGCGACAAGAAGTATCTGCTGTTGAAGGACTCCGAGGGCAAGCCGCTCACGCCGACTTCCGTTTCGCTGTTCGGCAAGGGGCCTGTGGTCGGCGTCTGGCATGGCGTCTTTCCGGCCCCGCCGAAAGACCAGAAGGTGACGCTCTATATCAAGGGGGTCGAGCCGCTCGGACCATTCGCCGTTCCCGCCGAATAGGGGGAACAGCCAATGGCTACGATCCATCGATTGACCCGCTTCGGCCTCATCGGCCTTGCTGCGCTGTGCCTGCCATCGGTCGGAACAGCGCAGGATACAGGGCTGAATACGGATAAGAGCGCCTATATTCGTGATCTTGTGCCGGAAATCCGCGATCTGGTTTCAGCATCGGGCGGAACGGATGGCAACGCGCGCGGCCTTTCGGGCGCAGCGCAACAGATTGTCGAGAAGAGCGGCAACATCACCATGCGCGAGACAGATAACAGCATCGTCCTGTCTGTCACGAGCGATATCCTGTTCGGCTTCGACAGTGCCAAGCTGACGGCTAAGGCCAAATCCACACTGGGTGATGTCGTCAAGATATTGGACAGCACACCGGATTCCACCGTGCAGGTTGTCGGCCATACGGATTCCAAGGGCTCCGACAGCTACAACCTCAAGCTCTCCAAAGCGCGTGCCGGAGCGGTTGTCGAGTTTCTTGTCGGCAATGGCGTTCCGTCAGCACGCCTGAAACCGGAAGGACGCGGTGAAAGCGAACCTGTCGCGCCCAACGACATAGAGGGCAAGGACAACCCCGATGGACGCGCCCAGAACCGGCGTGTCGAATTCGTGCTGCCAAAGGCATGATGCCGTCTGCACAGTAATGCCAAAAGAAAAAGCCCGGATCGCTCCGGGCTTTTTTGCATCATGCTTATCGCTTCTTCTTGGCGCGACCGGCGAACGGATTGTCCGAGGTGCGCAGCGCAAGGCGGATTGGCACGCCCGGCATATCGAAGGTTTCTCGCAGACCGTTGATCAGATAGCGCACATAGGATTGCGGCATCGCATCGGGGCGCGAGCAGGACACGACGAAGCCCGGCGGGCGGGTCTTAACCTGCGTCATATATTTCACCTTCAGGCGGCGACCGGAAACGGCCGGCGGCGGCTGATGGGCGATCACGCCTTCCAGCCAGCGATTGAGGCGGCCAGTAGAAATACGGCGGTTCCAAATCTCATGGGTCTTCACGACATTTTCCATGAGCTTGTCGAGACCCTGTCCGCGTTCACCCGAAATCGGCACGGCGCGAAGTCCGCGCACCTGCGGCAGAAGGCGGGCGGTCTTTTCGTAAAGATCGGCCAGAACCATCTGGCGGTCTTCGATCAGGTCCCACTTGTTGAAGGCGATGACCGGTGCGCGCCCTTCACGGATGATCAGATCGGCGATCTGCAAATCCTGCTTTTCGAAGGGAATCGTCGCGTCGAGCACGATGATCACCACTTCCGCAAAGCGGATGGCGCGAAGGCCGTCGGCGACCGACAGCTTTTCCAGCTTTTCCTGCACGCGCGACTTGCGGCGCAGACCGGCAGTGTCGAACAGCTTGATCTTGCGTCCATGCCATTCCCAGTCGACCGAAATCGAGTCACGGGTAATACCCGCTTCCGGGCCGGTCAGCAGGCGATCTTCGCCGAGCATCGTATTGATCATCGTGGACTTGCCCGCATTCGGGCGTCCGACAATGGCAATGCGCAGCGGTTTGGTGGCATCATAGGCCGGGATGACTTCTTCATCCGGATCTTCGATGTCATCACCGATCAGTTCGCCGACAGCCTTCGGCGTGAAGACTTCGTCTGCGGTTTCCGCTTCCTTCTCATCGGCAAAGACGCGTTCTTCGCCCAGAAGCTCGACAATGGCGTCGCGCAGGTCGGGCATGCCCTGACCATGTTCAGCCGAAATCGGGCACGGTTCGCCAAGACCGAGCTGGAAGGCATCGTAAAGGCCCGACTGCGCGCCGCGCGCTTCGGCTTTGTTGGCCACCAGCACCACCGGCTTGCCGGAACGGCGCACCAGTTCGGCAAAGGTGTTGTCGGCAGGCGTCAGGCCGTTCTTGGCATCGACCACGAACAGAACCGCATCGGCTTCGCTAATGGCGGCTTCTGTCTGGGCGCGCATGCGCGCTTCCAGCGAGTCATTGGCGGCCTCTTCGAGACCAGCAGTGTCGATCACCTGAAACTTGAGGTCGTAGAGCTTGGCATCATGGATGCGCCGGTCGCGCGTGACGCCCGGCAGGTCGTCCACCAGCGCCAGCTTGCGGCCGACGAGACGATTGAACAGCGTGGACTTACCGACATTGGGACGCCCGACGATAGCGAGAGTGAAACCCATGAACGAAAATTACTCCAGAAAGAAACAGGGCCGGTTCAAGACCAGCCCCGAAGGTAGCCTTTGTTTAACTTTGTGCCGCAACGCCTGCGCTGCGCATCAGATCCAGCATGGTGTTGGCGCGCTGGCGGATATTGGCCTGAGCCAAACCGTCATCGGCGATCTGCTTGAACAATTTGGCCGCATCGTCGTAACGCTCGGCCTTCCAGGCCGCAAGGCCAAGGGCTTCGCGCGCGCTGGAGCGCATCGAATTGCCATCGGCGGACAGGGTTTCGACGCGCTTGGCGACATCGTCATAAGAACCGCTATCGACCAGCAGATAGCCCGCACGCAGGCGCGCCACATCACGCAGAGGGCCTGGCACGGCATTGTCGGCAGCGATATCGTCGAACGCCTTCACGGCGCCAGCCGCGTCGCCCTTGCCCGCAAGTACCGAAGCCGCACGCAGGCGCGCCAGAACCGGATAGGAACCGTAGCCGGTCTTTTCCAGATCGTCGAGCGCAGCAAGCGCCTCATCGTTCTTGCCTGCCGATGCAAGGTCAAGCGCCGCGAGGAACTTGTCACCGGATGCAGACGCCTTGCTGTCGGTCCAATGCTGATAACCGACCCAGCCAGCAGTGCCCAGAACGACAGCAACGGCAGCACCGATCACGATCGGGCCGAAATTCTTCCAGACCTGCTTCGCCCGTTCCGAACGGAGTTCTTCGTTTACCTCGCGAATGAAACTGTCGTCTGCCATGGACCTGCCATTGTTCTTGAATCTGGTTTACGAAATAGATGTTCTGGCGCTTTTAGTCGGAATTGTCGCCATATGTAAGACCCGTCTGCGAAATAAGCAGATCAAGCCCCGCGTAAAAGTGAATTTCGGTCCGACCTTCGCCATATTCAAGGGATAGCGAGGTCATATCCCCCTTCCCGGCATCCGATTTTCCCGGTATCTGATGGCAATGCGCGTTTTCTCCCCCAGAACCCTTCTCGCTCTTTCCCTGTCGACGGCTTTTTGTGCCCCTGCCGGGGCGAAATCGCCGGACCTGAGTGCCGGAGCCGACGCTGCTGCCGCTAAAACGCAATATGTGCTGATTTCCTTCGACGGCGCGCATGACAATGCGCTGTGGACGCGCTCACGCGAACTCGCGAAGAAGAACAACGCCCATTTCACCTATTTCCTGTCCTGCGTCTTTCTGATGACCCGGAAGGACCGCGCCAGCTATCAGCCGCCGCACAAAAAGGCGGGTGCGTCCAATGTCGGCTTTGCCCAGACCCATGATGAAGTCGTGACCCGGCTTGGCAATATCTGGCAGGCGCATCTGGAAGGCAACGAGATTGCCAGCCACGGCTGCGGCCATTTCGACGGCACAAGCTGGTCCACCGCCGACTGGAACAAGGAAGTCGGCGAGTTTCGCCGCATCGTTGCCGACGCCTACAAGAACAACGGTATCGACGGCGAGCCGGAAGGCTGGCGCGACCTCGCGCTGCACGGCATCAACGGCTTCCGCGCACCCTATCTCGCGGCTTCGAAGCCGGTGCAGGACGCGCTGAAGGCCAATGGTTTCCGCTATCAGGCCTCATCCGTCACACGCGGGCCGGAACTGCCCCAGATCACGGGCCAGTTCGCATCCTTTGGATTGCCGCTGATCCCGGAAGGCCCGTCACAGCGCCCGATCGTCGGCATGGATTACAATCTCTATGTTCGCCATTCCAAGGCCAAGGAAGCGCCGGAACAGTCGGCAGCCTTTGAAGAACGCGCCTATAAGGCGTTTCGCACTGCCTTCGACAAGCAATATGACGGCGAGCGCATTCCCTTGCAGCTTGGCTTCCATTTCGTGCTGATGAATGACGGCGCATACTGGCGCGCCATGGAGCGGCTTGTTTCGGAAGTCTGCACCAAGCCCGATGTCAAATGCACCACCTATGGCGATTATCTGAACAGCCTCGACAAAAACACCGGCCACGCTGCGCAGAACAGGTCGTAACCGGCGTTTTCCAATCCCTCATGCTGAGGAGGCGCGTAAGCGCTGTCTCGAAGCACGGAGGGTGCTGGTCCTCTTCCCTAAACGCTCTGCGGTGTTTCCAGATTTTCACGATCCAGCGACGGCAGCGGCTCACCATGGATGGTCGCCTCGAAAGCCCGCAGACGTTTGTAGATCGACAGAAGCTCGATAATCGTCGTCCATGAATTGACGAGATACTGGAACGAACCCTGCACCTGAGAGAACACGTTGCTGATCTGGTTCATCAGTCCAAGTGTCAACTTACCTGCCACGATGGACGGAATGAGGATAATCGTCGGAAAGACATTATCCGCCTGCAGGTAGAGAATGCGGGCCACGTTGAAATAGACATAATGGAAATAGAGCCGGAAGTAATTGTGCCGGACATTGCGGAACAATTCGCGCATTGTAACCGGCCCCGCGCGATCATCATGATCCTCGCCATAGACCAGTTCCTTACGATAGGCCGCTTCCACGCGCTGATTGTTGAATTCCAGCCCCGGCAGCTTGATGCCGACCAGCGCCAGCAGGCCTGTACCGAAGACCGCCCAGAAAATCGCCGCCCAGACAAGCGCATGCGGGATGACGCCGACGATCGGCAGTTCATTGATCTTTTCTGAAAAGGTGAACAGGACCGGCAGGAAGGCGATCAGTGTCATGACGGCCTTCACCAGACTGACGCCCAACTGTTCCAGCGTTGAGGAAAAGCGCATCGTGTCTTCCTGCACGCGCTGCGCCGCACCTTCGATATGACGCAATTGCGGCCAGTGGCTCATGTAATAATCATTCATCGCCGTGCGCCAGCGGAAGATGTAATGGCTGACGAAAAACAGGCTCAACACGCCGATCGTGACCGCGATGAAGGCGATGCCGAGGAAGTCGACCGTGCCCCAATAGAAATCGCTGGCCGTGACCGAACCCGGCGTCGACAGCGCTTTCTGCACCATATCGTAGAACGGACCATACCAGGCATTCACCGCCACGCTGGCCTGCACCGAAAAATAGGTCGTGAACAGGATCAATGCCGAACCGAGGATCGACCAGCGCTGCCAGGGATGCGGCGAGAACACTGCCCAGAACGCGTAGAACGCAAAGGTCACCACTGCGAAATAGATATAGAACCAGAGGAACGGCGCGGACCAGAAAATGCTGGCGCCGATGATCGGCGCAGCGTCGGTAGCCGCTGGCGGCATTCCGAATATGCGCCCAAGATTTTCTCCCCCCATATACCAGCCAAGGACAGCCAGCAGGCTCCAGAGCACGACAGACGGAAAGAACAATTTGGGGCGGGGGAAGAAAGATACAAACACGAAAAGGGTCCCGATTCTATGGGGTTATCGCCCCCATAGAATGCCTGTTAGCGTGCCTTTACCAGTTAAATCTTTGTAAGATTTTGCCAGAAACCTCATTAGTTTCCTGCTTTTAGCGCCCTACTTGGCCTTTTGACCGGCAAGCACGCCAATGACGGCAACAGCCACCAGCGAAAGCGCTGCCGCGAGACTGGCCGAGGTGAACGAGCCGGAACGCTGCGCCATGTAACCGGCGACCAGCGGCCCGACAATCTGCCCGATGCTGAACGACACGGTCATACGCGCCAGTGCCCGCTTTGGCGATGCCGGAGCCAGAACCCGCGCAATCTGGAGACCGAAAGCCGTCAGCGCCATAAAGGTCATGCCCAGAAGCGCACCGCCGACCAGCGGGCCAACGGGCGGCGCGATGACGACGCTGGCAGCAACGCCGATGGCTTCCAGTAGCGCCGTCAGCGCAAAAGCATTGAACAGGCCGAACTTTTTCGCCGCCGGAGACCAAAGCCAGATGGATGGCGCGGCGGTCAGGCCGGTGACGATCCACACGGCTGCTTCCATCAGCGGCCCGCCCTCGTTGGCGCGCACGATGGCGATCAGAAACGTGGCAGTGATGACATAGCCGAAGCCGAAAATACCGTAGGCAAGCGCCAATGCGTTGAAGGCAAAGCTTTTCGGCAAAGCCGGTTCACGTGTATTGCCGCCATTGCCGCGCGGCCCTTCGCGCACCAGAAAGACCACGCCCACCAGCATGACCAGCGTAAGCAAAGCCGCACCGACCCAATCCGCACGCCAGCCAAGGCCGGAAAAGCGGATGGCGGCGACCAGCACCGCCGAGATGGCAATACCGCTGCCCACCCCGCCGAAATGCACCGCGCCAAGGCCGCTGCGCTCGGCGGCGGTCACATGGCTGAGCACGATGGCCGTGCAGAGGATCATGGTCACCGCGCTGATGAAACCGGCAGCAAAGCGGATGGCTGCAAACATCCAGACGCCGTCGAACAGCGCCATTGCCGCGCAAAGCACTGCACTGATGATGAGACCGGCGATGACGCTGGCGCGTTCGATGCCTGCCGACCAGCCATAGCCCGCCGCCACAGCGCCAAGCAGATAGCCGATATAATTGGAGGAAGCGATGAAGCCTGCATCAGCGGCGTTGAAGCCAAGATCGGCCATCATGCCCGGGAGGATCGGCGTGTAGATGAAACGGCCAATGCCCATTGCAGACGCCATGGCGAGAAAACCGCCCAATGCATAACGGATCGCCGTCTGGTGTTGAGCGGAGTTGGGGGAGGATGACATTGCAATATCCGAACGGGAAAAAGCTGACTTGAGAAAGTTCGACTTGGGAGAGAACTGGGTCATGCGCCGCAAAATACCCCTCAAGCGCGGGCGTACAATTGAATTTTTCTGATGGAAGCGATCAAGGGGAATAGGGGAATAGGG
>UEGR01000011.1 GCA_900465685.1 Hyphomicrobiales bacterium | reverse complement strand
GCCTCGCGCCATACAGAATGTCGGACGCCGAAAAAGATGCAGGCGCGGGTGCCCCTTCTTCGTCTGTGTAAACTTATAGTGCTAATGCAACTATTTAGAAATTGTATTTATTAGCCGGCTTCAGCCTCGCATCTTCATGCTGTCTTCCTGCGATCCCGCACGTATTTCATGTGAGATTTCCATCGAACAAAACTTGGGACCGCACATGGAGCAGAAATGAGCGTCCTTGTGAGCCTCCTTGGGCAAGGTCTCGTCATGATAAGAACGTGCGGTCTCCGGATCCAGTGAAAGATTGAACTGATCTTCCCAACGGAATTCGAACCGAGCCCGCGATAGCGCATCATCGTGAATACGCGCTGCCGGGTGTCCTTTTGCTAGGTCTGCGGCATGAGCGGCTATCTTATAGGTGACGACACCAATTTTAACATCGTCGCGATTGGGCAAGCCAAGATGCTCCTTCGGGGTAACGTAGCAAAGCATGGCGGTGCCGAACCAGCCGATCATCGCTGCACCAATTCCCGAGGTTATATGGTCATAACCGGGTGCGATATCAGTGGTCAGCGGTCCGAGCGTAAAGAATGGCGCCTCTCCGCATGTGTGTAATTGCTTGTCCATGTTCTCTTTGATCTTGTGCATCGGAACGTGGCCGGGCCCTTCTATCATTACCTGGCAATCCTTGGACCAGGCTATCTGGGTCAGTTCTCCAAGCGTCTCCAGTTCGGCAAATTGTGCCGCGTCATTGGCATCTGCTATCGATCCCGGACGCAGACCATCGCCAAGGGAGAATGAGACATCGTAAGCCCGACAGATATCGCAAATTTCTTCGAAATGTTCGTAGAGAAAACTCTCTTTGTGGTGGTGTAAGCACCACTTCGCCATGATCGAACCGCCGCGTGAAACGATGCCGGTTACGCGATTGGCGGTGAGGTGGATATAAGAAAGCCGCACGCCAGCGTGTATGGTAAAATAATCAACGCCTTGTTCGGCCTGTTCGATCAATGTGTCGCGATAGATCTGCCAGTTCAGATCTTCGGCAATACCATTGACCTTCTCCAGAGCCTGATAGAGCGGTACCGTGCCGATTGGAACTGGTGAGTTCCGGATGATCCATTCTCGAATATTATGAATGTTTCGTCCGGTTGAAAGGTCCATGACCGTATCGGCACCCCAACGGATCGCCCATACCATCTTTTCAACTTCTTCGCCCATAGAAGATGTTACGGCAGAATTGCCGATATTAGCGTTGATCTTAACCAGAAAGTTCCGCCCGATGATCATCGGCTCGGATTCAGGATGATTGATATTGGCAGGAAGAATAGCGCGTCCCTCTGCAATCTCCTGGCGAACGAATTCCGGTGTTACATAGTCGGGAATGTTGGCGCCGAAACCTTGCCCGTCGCGCGGCAATTCATGCTGGACAGCGTGTCGCCCAAGGTTTTCGCGGATGGCGACGAATTCCATTTCGGGAGTGATGATACCTGCACGGGCATAAGCAAGCTGGGTAACCGCCTTGCCATTCCTTGCTTTCAACGGTGTATTTAGAAAAGGGAATTCCTGTGTCAGTCGTTCACCTGTCGCAAAGCCGTTATCTGCGGGTTGAACCGAGCGCCCTTCATAGGCTTCGACATCGCCGCGCCCGCTGATCCAGCTTTCGCGCAATCGGGGCAAACCTGTTTCGATATTGATCGTTGCGTGGTCGTCGGTGTAGGGCCCAGATGGGTCATAGACCGTAACAGGTGGCAGCCCGGAACTGGGATGCAGAGCAATTTCTCGCATCGGGACGCAGATATCCGGATAAAGCGTTCCCGGTTTGCTTAGTTTTCGGGAAGCAGGGAGAGGGCCAGTGGTAACAGTCGGGGCTGTGTTGCCAGTAATGATAGACATGGTTGAGGCTCCAAGTTGTGATGTTGGAGACCCAGTTCCAGTGTTGGAAGGATGAAAAAACGCCATCAGGAAGCATCCAGTGGACGCTCGCCTTCCAGCATTTGCACCGTCCCTACGCCAGTATGAACTGGATCAGGTTCAACGGGTCACTGCGCACGCTAGCAGTATCTCAGCCCCTTGCCGGGACTCCCCTGGTGAATGCTTAAAATTATGCACGGGCAGTTTTGGTCGTCAAGACCGGTTGGCTGCGCGCGTGTTTCTATTCCTGACCGTGGACGTAAAACAAACGGTGAAGCTTGGCTTCTCTTTTTCCATTTGGCATCATCACTGATGCGGCTTTTTAAAAATCCGAAGTGTTTTAGTTCACCAGATCGCGGCCTTTGGTTTCCGGCGTGGTGATCATCACATAGATCGCGGGTATAGCCATCAATGTGGCGTAGACCGCGACCGCGAAGGGTGTACCGAAAATTTCAAGCAGCCACGTGCCGATGATCGGGGCCAGCGCTCCACCCAACACCGTGGCGACAGAATAGGATGTCGACATGGCCGTGTAACGAACGCGCGCCGGGAAGAGTTCGGTGAAATAGGCCGACATGCCACCCACGATAATGCCGTGGAAGGAGAGCGTCAGCACGGTTGCCCAGGTGAGTGTCGCTGTGTCTGCGCCGGGAGGCAGGCTGAAAAGCCAGAACCCTGCGCCGATACCACCCACAAGACCCACCAGCGTAACGGCCTTGCGTCCGATACGGTCTGCTGTGGCACCGGCAGCCAGAATGACGGCGACTTCGGCAATGGAGCCAATGAACAGAGCGCCAAGGGCAGCTTCACGCGGGACTTTCAGGAACACGGTCGCCAGCACGACGAAGAATGTGGAGAAGAGGTAAAAGAGCGCGCTTTCGCCAGCCTTGACGAACAGGACGCGCAGCATGTTTGCGCCCTGGGTCGTAATCGCTTCGCGCAATGGGGCTTTAACGGCTTCGGTCTTCTGTTCCTGAAGATGGATAAAGGCTGGCGATTCCTCGACCTTGCGCCGGACCCATAGACCGAGACCGATCAGCAGAATGGAGGCGATGAAGGGAATGCGCCAGGCCCATTCCACAAAAGCGTCCGATCCGAAATGCCCGATGACCGCACCGATGACGGCGGTGGCGATCACATTGCCCGCCGGTCCTCCAATCATGGGAAAGCCGGTCCAGAGACCGCGCTGTTTTGCCGGAAGGCTTTCGGCAATAAGCACCAAGGCGCCAGTGGATTCGCCACCGATGGCAAAACCTTGCAACAGGCGCATCAGGAGCAGCAAGAGCGGAGCGAACACGCCAATCTGCTGATAGGTGGGGAGCAGTCCCATGGCGACAGTCGCACCGCCCATCAGGAAAAGACTGATGACGAGTGCGCGCTTGCGCCCGATCCTGTCACCCAGAACACCGAAGAACCAGCCGCCAGCAGGACGGGCAATGAAGCCGACGGCCTGTGTGGACAAGGCGGCAATCAAGCCGGTGATCGGATCGACGACCGGGAAAAACGCGGTGTTGAAAACAAGTGCGGCGCAAAAAGCGAAAACCGCGAAGTCATACCACTCGATAATCGTGCCCGTGCTGGCCGCGAAAAGAAGCCGTATTGATGATTTTTGTGTCTGCGCGGCATCCATTGTGCCCGCCGGTGCTGATGTGTTCAAGGGTGCTCCTCCGCTGCCCAGCATTTGAATACCGGTTCCTCGCTACCGGCACCTTATAATCGTATCATTTGCAACGATGTCAAGTTCATTGCAATAGCAACGTTACATATGCAATGAACTAGTCGCGATCAGATTCCGGGGATTACAATCCGCAGGAGGGGCGAGGATCAATTCAAAAGGCTGTTCGAACGGACAGGATAACAGCGGTGTACGGGTATTTTTCATTGGGGCGCAATCTTACCAGCCCGCGTTTCACTCCGATTAGATCTCGCTCTTGAAAAAGCCTTTGAAATTGTCTGTTCAATCCGGGAAAATGATTGAAATCAAAAGACTTTGTGAGGGGCATGCAATGCGCATGGAGACGTTCTTTCCCTATCGGCTTGCGATTGTCGCGGAAGCGTTCTCCCGGCAGCTGGTTGCTGTTTATGGTCACGAATATGGGCTGATGCGTGAGGAATGGCGTCTGCTGTTTCTGCTTGCGGAAGCAGGTTCCATCGATTCCGTGCGGCTTGCCCAGCGCACCTCTCTCGACAAGGTGCAGGTCAGCCGCGCCGCCAGCCGTCTGGAAGAGAAAGGCCTGATTATCCGGACCATATCCGAAGAAGACCGGCGTTTGCGGCATTATGCGGTCACGAATGCGGGACAAGCCCTGTTTCAAAAGGCTTTCGGCGAAGTCGATGCAAAAGCCAACGCCATATTGAGCGTAATGTCCGAGCAGGACCGCCAAGCTCTGGAAACCGGTATCGCCGCGCTGCACGAAGCCGTCAAGCAGGTGACTGAAGCCGGGTAAGGTCGGCGATTATCGCGAAGGATGCGCGCTGGAGAGGCGGGTCAGCCCTTCGAGAAAATGTTTGGCATCGGGGCCCAGATCTTTAAGTATCTCCGCCTGAAACTCGTCAGCGATTTTGCCAAGGCGATGCATCAGCTCTTCCCCTTGAGGGGTGAGCGCGAGTACAATCAATCGACGGTCAACATTGTTATCCGATTTATGCAGCAGTCCGGCACTTTCAAGGCGCGTTGCTGCCCGGCTGACAATCGACTTGTCCAGATTGACGCGGGTATTGATGTCCCGGATGCTGACTTCGCCACTTCGATAGAGATGCGCCAATACGCGCCATTCGGGGATGGTCAGCCCCGCTTCAGCGGCATAGCGTTTTGCAAAGCGCTCGCTGATCCGCGCGGCCACCACGCTGAGCCGATAGGGCAGGAAACCGTCGAGTTCGAATGCCATGCATGTCTCCTTTTTTCAGGAAAGGAGCAGAGTTTCATTGCAAATACAACGGAAAAACACGTGTCACGCAAGAAGCATTGACTTCGTTGCATTCGCAACGTTATTATCGTTGTTCGAGCAACGAATTTGCCGGGAGGATTAATCATGACCGCTCACGCAATCCCGCAGGGCATGGTCCGCGCATCGGTGACGACAGGAACGGTCGAGGGCTATATGCCCGGTTTCGGCAACGACTTTGAAACCGAAGCGCTGCCGGGTGCATTGCCGCAAGGTCAGAATTCACCACAGAAATGCAATTACGGGCTTTATGCCGAGCAGCTGTCCGGCACCGCTTTCACCGCGCCGCGTGGTCAAAACGAGCGGACCTGGTGCTATCGCATTCGCCCGTCGGTCCATCATACGGGCCGATTCCAGCTGGTCGACGTGCCGTACTGGAAGACCGCGCCCAATCTGCCGGTCGGCGATCCGCAGCGGCGCAATATCACCAGTCTCGGCCAGTATCGCTGGGACCCTATCCCGCTGCCGGGGCCGGATGAGGATCTGACGTGGATCACCGGCATGCGCACCATGACCACGGCGGGCGATGTGAACATCCAGATCGGTATGGCAAGTCATGTCTATCTGATCACCCGTTCGATGCAGGACGAGTATTTTTACTCCGCCGATAGCGAATTGCTGGTCGTGCCGCAGGAAGGACGGCTGCGCTTTTGCACGGAGCTTGGCATTATCGATCTTGAGCCGAAGGAAATTGCCATTATTCCGCGCGGTCTCGTTTATCGCGTCGAAGTGCTTGAGGGACCGTGCCGCGGCTTTGTCTGCGAGAATTATGGTCAGAAATTCGATATGCCCGGCCGTGGTCCTATCGGCGCGAACTGCCTTGCCAATCCGCGCGATTTCAAATCCCCCGTTGCGGCCTATGAAGACAAACAGGCACGCTCGCGTGTTGTCATCAAATGGTGCGGCCAGTTTCATGAGAGCTGGATTGACCATTCGCCGCTCGATATCGTCGCGTGGCACGGCAATTACTGCGCCTATAAATATGACCTGCGCACTTACTCGCCGGTTGGCGCCATTCTGTTCGACCATCCCGATCCGTCGATTTTCACGGTTCTGACCGCGCCGTCGGGTCAGGAAGGAACGGCCAATATCGACTTTGTGCTGTTCCGCGAACGCTGGCTGGTGGCGGAACATTCCTTCCGTCCGCCATGGTATCACAAGAACATCATGTCCGAGTTAATGGGTAATATTTATGGTGTCTACGATGCCAAGCCGCAGGGTTTTGCGCCGGGTGGCATCAGCCTGCACAATTGCATGTTGCCGCACGGACCCGACCGCGACGCATTTGAAGGCGCGTCGAATGCGGAGCTGCGTCCGGAAAAGCTCGACAATACGATGAGCTTCATGTTCGAGACCCGCTTCCCGCAGCATCTGACGGAATTCGCCGCGCGTGAGGCTCCGATGCAGCAGGAATATATCGAAGTGTGGGACCACCTCGAAAAGAAGTTCGACGGCACGCCCGGCGTGAAGTGATGTCAATCAACCGGGTGTCATGGGCTCTATGCGCTGGCACTCCTAGAATTTGATCTGAAGTGAGGAGACGGATATTGGCTTTGATCCGGTCCTGGGTAGAGAGCGCCAATCATGCGGATTGCCCCTTTCCCCTGAACAATCTGCCCTATGGTGTGTTTTCGGTAGGCGGAAACGCACCGCGTTGCGGCGTCGCCATCGGCGATATGATACTCGATCTCGACAAATGCGAAGCGGCTGGCCTCATCGATGCTAACGGCACTTTTGCTGAAGCGCAGCTCAATGGTTTCATGGCATTGGGCCGCGCCAAATGGGACGAAGTACGCGCAACGCTGATGAAGCTGTTGCGCGAGGGCGGGGACACGAGCCTGCCTCTCGTGCCAATGGCTGATGCGCGGATGCATCTGCCGATCCGCGTAACGGAGTTCACTGATTTTTATGCATCGAAAAACCATGCCTTCAATGTGGGCGTGTTGTTTCGCGGACCGGAAAATGCGCTGCCGCCGCAATGGACCCATATGCCGATCGGGTATAATGGGCGTGCCTCCTCCGTAGTGGTGACCGGCACGCCGATCCGTCGCCCGATGGGCCAAACCAGAGGTGAAGAGGGGCCGGTGTGGGACCGCTGCAAAAGGCTTGATCTGGAGCTGGAGCTGGGAGCCATTGTCGGCATCGACAGTGCGATGGGCGAACGCATCAGCGTCGAGCAGGCGGAGGGTATGATCTTCGGCTATGTGCTGCTCAATGACTGGTCGGCACGCGATGTTCAGGCCTGGGAGTACCAGCCGCTGGGACCTTTCCAGTCGAAGGCTCTGGGGACAACAATCGGCGCATGGGTTGTGACGCAGGCCGCGCTTGAACCGTTCCGCAGCACAGGCGCAGAGCGCGTCAATCCGCTTCTGCCCTATCTGCATGAAGATCGTCCCGGCTTCTACGATCTTGCTATCGGCTGGACCATGAACGGTCAGCAGATGGCTGAGACGAATTACAAGGTCATGTATTATTCGAGCGCGCAGCAGCTTGCGCATCACACCGAAACCGGTTGCCCGATGCGGGTAGGCGATCTGCTTGGTTCCGGCACGATTTCCGGGCCGAGCCTCGATCAGACCGGCGCTCTTCTGGAAATGACGCAGAACGGCAAGAACCCCGTTAGGGTGAATGGCGAAAGCCGCACATTCATCGAGGATGGCGACGAGGTTGGCCTGTTTGCTGAAGCGAGAGGCGATGGCTATCGCATCGGCTTTGGGCCCTGTATCGGCCAGATTCTCCCGGCGCAGCCATGACGGTGACTTTATATGATTACTGGCGCTCCTCCTCGGCCTATCGCGTGCGTCTCGCGCTGGCCTTGAAGGGGATCGCCTATGAGCATGTGCCGGTGGATCTGACTGCGGGTGCGCAGTTGTCGCCCGAGCATCTGGCGCTGCATCCGCAGGGGCTTGTGCCCATTCTGAAAATCGACGGGCTGGTGCTGATCCAGTCGCTGGCGATTATTGAATATCTGGACGAAACGCGGCCTGATCCGGCCTTGCTGCCGCGTGATGCAGCGGGAAGGGCGCATGTCCGTGCATTGGCTGAAGCCATTGCCTGCGAAATCCATCCGGTTTCCAACCTTCGGGTTTTGGCACAGGTAGAAGCGTTGGCGGGCAAGGAAGCCCGCGGGGCATGGAACAGTGACAATATCCGCCGTGGTCTGGAAGCGTTTGAAAAGCTGTTGGACCATCCGGGTTTTGAAGGTCGCTTCTGCCATAGTGATACGCCCGGCATGGCCGATTGCGTGCTTGTTCCCCAGCTTTACAATGCCAGCCGCTGGGGCGTCGAATGGCAGCATCTTCCGCGTATTGCGGCAGTGGCAAAGGCCTGCGCGGCGCTACCGGCCTTTGTGGCTGCGGCTCCAGAACAGTTCCAGCCAGCATAGACAGCTTGAACAGACAGGCAGATAAATCCCGGCACATGTGCCGGGATTTTTGCTTTGGGCGTCAGCTCCTTGCTGCCGTGACATTGATTGTGACGGCAATCGTCTTGGACACCCATTCGGCAGCCGGGTCTGAGAACATGCCGAGATTAAGTGCTGCGCGATCAAGCTCGATGCTGCCTTCCACTGCCGCAATGTCGCCTTCGGGCTTGTAGGTGAAGGGTAGAACGACCGGTACGGCCTTGTTCTTGATCGTCAGGATAGCATCGGCTTCATAGCGCTCGCCGCCAAGAGACCGGAAGCTCTTGGTTTCGAAACGCGCATCGGGGAAGCGACGGGCATTGAACCATTCACCGTTCTTGAGCGAACTCTCCTGCGTGGCGTCGCCGGTTGTCGCCGAGCCGGTACTGACCGTGATGACGGCTTTCGAACCGGCGAGATTGTCCGGATCGAAGCGAATATCGCCGTTCCACTGGCTGAATTGTCCGGCAAAGTTTTTGCCCGCATGCGTGCCGGTAAAGCGGATGGCAGACGCAGCCGGGTCAATGGCCCAGGCCGTGGCATTGGCTTCGGCGCTTGTTGCTGCGGCTGGTGCGGGAGACGCAGGTGCTTGCGGCACCACGTTGGCGGGTTCCGCTGCCGCGACGGTAAGCTGCGCAGGTGACGGAGTGGTCGGCAGATGCATGGCGTAGCCTGCGAGCCCGATCATGACGACGAAAGCGATGCCGAGGCCACGCGGCAGCATGGCTCTGCCCGGGAGCACCGCGTCGCCATGGTCCTTGCTGCGCAGGAAGGGCAGCATCTGGGCCAGTACGCCGTCGCGATCGATCAGCTGATGCTTCAGCGCGGCGGCAATATGCAGAACAATGAGAGCGGCACCCCCATAGGCCATATAGGCATGGGCGCCCATGGCACCAAAGGCAACGTCGCGCATACCGTCCATGGCCGGAATTGGCGGAACGTCGAACAGGCCGAACCACGATGTCGCCACCATCAGCGGGCGATCTGTACTGATAGCCCAGCCGGTTGAGACATAGGCCCAGCCGGTCAGCGGAATGGCCAGCAGCAGAGCATAAAAGGCGATGTGGGTCGCCCGCGCGAGCATGCGCTCCCAACCCTTCATGTCGGAAGGCAGTGCCGGAACCGGATGTGTCAGACGCCAGATCACACGAAACAGGGTCAAGGCCAGAATGGCAAAGCCGATGGACTTGTGGAGCTGAAACAGCTGATAGGCGAGCTGCTGCGTGTCGGGATTGTTGATAGCCCTGACCATCCACCAGCCCATCGGGATCATGGAGATGACGAGAATGGCTATGGCCCAATGCAGCAGGATGGCCACAGTGCTGTAGCGTTTGGCCGTGGCCTGTCCGCGGCTATTGGGTGTTGAGGGCGATGATAGATTGGGAGCTTGGGGATGAGTGTTCATTGTCATCCTGACGGGTCGAGGCCGAATGCCGCCAATGCGGTTTCGGACAAGGATTTCGTGATTGAAATGGCGAAACCCACCGGCACGGCTTGGGAGGAGGCGCAGCCGGTGGGGCATTCGATTTAGTCAATCAAACGTAGGTTAGCTTGCTTCCTGAATGAACTCACCGTCGAAGCGGATGGTGATGTCCGGACCCACAGGGCCGAGCGCCTGACCGAATTCGGTGCGGTTGAAGGTTCCTTCTGCGGCGAAGCCGAGTGCGGGAACGCCAGCAAAGGGGTGGCTGTCGATCGCGCCAATGAGCGTTGCCTTCAGCGTCACTGGCTTGGTCACGCCCAGAAATGTCAGGTCGCCAACAATGTCAGCCGTCGTGTCGCCGGTCGACGTGACCTTGGTCGACTTGAACGTGATCGTCGGATGGGCGTCACTGTTCAGGAAGTTCGGCGAGCGGCTGACATCTTCGTCCCAGGTTGCAAAACCGGAATCGGCATGGGTGGCCTTGTAGTCCGCCGGATAGGCGGTGGCGACGGAGGTGGGGTCGATGGTCACTTCGATCGAGGAGTTTTCAATCTTCGCGGGGTCGAGCTTCAGCGTGGCATCGAGCTTGTCGAAGCGGGCCGTATAGTTGGAAATCTGGTTATGCTTCAGGGACCACAGCAGGGCCGCATGTGTCGGATCAAGCTTGTAGGTGCCAGCTGGCGCTGTTGCTTCGGTTGCCGTCGACTCACTTGCCGTCGTTTGTGCGAAGGACACACCTGATGTTGCGCCGAGCATTCCCAGAGCGATGACTGCAGAGAAAATGCGCTGCCCGTTCATTTTCATAACCAAAATTCCTTTCTGTGTTGATTGGCTTTCGGATTATGTAAAAACGAAGCACACACGTTGAAATGAATTAATGTTGAGAAATATCCTCTTGAAATTACCAGCCATCGAAACGGTTCATTTGAGGGATATCTCAGGGAGTCGATCCGGCTAGAATATTAGAAAATTATTTTACAGAATATCTTCATATGGTATCGATTTCTAAATAATGCAGCGCCGTTTTTCGTGGTTAAAACGAAAAAGCAGTTTTATCGAATTTTGTTTTGGAGCCGCTTCCTGCACTTTCGAGCAGGATAGCGAAGCACTGCTCTATCCGACCAGCGATGCGCTCAGCAGAAGTGCGCCGGTGAGTGCGATAAAGAGGGCGGCGCAGACTTCCACTGCTGCCTTCAACCGGCCCGACATGGCGTTGCTGCCTGCAAAGCGCAGCGCAACATTTTTGGCCGTGACGGCCAGTGTGGCGAGCACCGCCACGGTGATAAATGTCCCGAAGGCCATGGCGAAGACCGAGAGCAGTCCGCCCATCATCAGGCCGTTGAGCAGCGCGAAGGTCAGCACGATCAGCGCGCCGGAACATGGACGGAGGCCGACCGAGAAAATGGCAGACCAGGCGGTCGTCCAGTTGAAATCGTCACCGAGCGTCGAAGGGTCGGCAATATGGGCATTGCCGCAGGCAGCGCAGACATCGCTTTCACCAATGAAGACATGGTCTGTTGCAGCTGCTGCCGTAGCGGCAGGCTTGTAGTTGAGCTTGACCGCGCTGCCGCTTGCTGCCGCGCGCGTCGTCTGCGAGATGCTGCCTTGCCAGGCAGGGCCGCTTGCCATGGCCGGTTGCGGTGTGCCCGCGAAAAGGGCTGCGGCGGGGCTCGCTTCGGGGGCGGCATCTTTGGACTTGCGGAACAGAAGTGGCAGCTTGCGGGCCAGGAGCCACAGGCCGAAGAACAGCACCAGCGCAAAGCTGGCGATCTCCATATAGCGGGCGGTCTGGTTCATCGAAATGCCGGTGCCGCGCAGCACCAGCCATGCAAGGCCAACCACGACAATCGCCATGATGGCTTGTAGCAGCGACGAGATGAAGGACAGGAAAATGCCGCGCCGCAACGCCGTTTCGTTGGCGATCATATAGGAGGAGATCACCGCTTTGCCGTGGCCCGGACCAGCCGCATGGAAGATGCCGTAGATGAAGGAAAGACCGATCAGAATGGAAGCCTGCCACGGGTCTTCGCGCATGGCTTTCAGCGCGGTGGTCATGGCGAGATAGAACGAGCGCTGCTGCTCGTTCATCCAGAGAATGATATGCGCAAACGGTCCGGTTGGCGTCATGGCCACTTCATTCGCACCGATGCCAAGAGATGATTGCGCAAACGCCTGCGCAGCCATGATCATCAGGCAAGAGGTGAGTATGAGCGTCGCCGTTCTCTTCATCTGCTCGTCTATCCTTTCGCTGCGCACTCGATTTCAAGACGGGTGGCAAAAATCTTCGACATATTGGTGCCCGCCGGGTCGTTGAAGAAGGCATCGGTCAGCGTTGCCTGATTTTGCGCGATAGCCTGATCGGGATCGGGGCGCACCACGGTCGATTTACAGCCCTTGGGCATTCCTTTGACGATCAGATCCTTGTCGCTCACATAGTCGATGGCGGTATAGAAGGTCGGGTCATAAATGCCGAAACTGACCTTGTGGCCGGGTTGTACCTTGAGCGGCTTGGCAGGCTTGCTCGTGAAGACGATCAGCAGGCGATTGTCGGTAAAGTCGGCGGCAAGATCGTTGGGCCTTGCCATTGCGACATCCTTGCCGTCTTCCAGAACGCTCTGGAAATATTTGAACTCCGCAATGGACTCATTGATGACATGGCCGAGATCAATCAGTTCCTTATGATCGAGCTTGAGATCGCCATTCTTGTCGAATTCCATCAGCACGGTCGACGAAAAAACATCGTCGAAGCGCCAGACATGGGCAAGCTGCTGAACCGTTCCGTCGGGCGCAATGGTCAGTTCCAGACGCGCTTCGGCAAAGACATGCGGGTGGGCAAGCGCAACCGTCGGCACAAGGCCAGCCGCGAAAAATGCAGCTGCGGTGGTCCGGGCGAACCGGCCTTTGAACCGTGATGACGAAACCTGCATATAGTCTTTCCGTAAGTATTGCCTAATGCTCAAAGCTGAAGACGGCGAAAGTGGGACGTTTATCCTAAAAACGACGATAGTTTTATGAAGTCTGGGGCTTCGTGGACGTGTTCTGCTCGCGGTCCTTGAACCACTGCGTCAGAAAATCCACAAGCGCGCGGATTTTAGCCGGCAGATAGCGGCGATGCGGATAGACCGCATAGATACCGCCATCCTTGACGATGAACTCGTCCAGACAGGCGACCAGCCTGCCGCGCTCGATTTCCTCTTCTGCAATGAAGACCGGCAGCATGCTGAAGCCAAGGCCCGCCAGTGCCGCATTTTTGGTGGCAACCGGGCTGTTGACCTCGATGGGGCCATTGACCGGCACGGTCATCATCGAGCCGTCCGTGTTGCGGAAGTGCCAGTTGTTGCGCGAGCGGGCGTTGGTGTCGATGATGCAGGGGCGGTCGGTCAGGTCTTCCGGGCGTTCTGGCTTGCCGGCGCGGGCAATCAATTCCGGTGCGCCGCACAGAATGGAATGGAAGGGCGAAAGCCTCTTTGCAATGAGCGAAGAGTCCTGAAGGCGCGTGATGCGGATGGCGAGGTCAAAACCTTCTTCGACCAGATCGACGAAACGGTCGTCCAGCCGCACGTCGAGCACGATCTCAGGATGCGCAAGGCAGAAGTCGATCAGCGACTGGCCAATCACCGCATCGGCAAAGGTGCGTGGGGCAGACAGTTTTATACGCCCGCGCGCGTCGGAGCTGGTTTCGCTGACAGCATCCTGAAGTGCGTCGATCTCGCGAATGATTTCCACGGCGCGATGATAATAGGTGTGGCCCGCCTCGGTCAGCGAAAACTGGCGCGTGGTGCGGTTGAGAAGGCGTGCGCCCAACTCGTCTTCCAGCTCGCGCACATATTTGGACAGAAGAGCCTTGGAGCGCCCGATTTTTCGCGCTGCGGCGGAAAATCCTTCCGCCTCGACCACGTCGATAAAGGCGCGCATACGTGTCAGCGTGTCCATCTGTTCTAGCCCCGCGTTTCAAGAATGGTTTTGCCAAGCGCGATCAGCGCCCGATCGCTGCCACGTGGTCCGATGAGAGAAATGCCGAAGGGCGCGCCGTCAACACGACCGAGCGGCAGAGTGATCTGTGGCAGGCCTGAGAGCACCGAAAGACAGAGCAGACGCAAGGCCTGTTCCCGATAGGCCTGCAAATCTTCGAACGGCAGGTTGGCCATTGGCGCCGCGCCCGGAACGGTGGGGAGTGCGAGCACGGCATGATCGCCGATGATCGCTTCAAGCTCCTGCGTGAAACGTGCCCGTCGTGTCCGCTGCTGCGCCAGTGTGTCGGGCGTGATCTGCGATCCAAAAACGAAGCGGTCGGCTACGCCCGGTCCAAGCTGACGCTCGCCAGACGATATCCATGCGCCGTGGGTGGCCCATGCTTCGGCCCCTTGTATCTGCCGGAAGGTGAGATAAAGCTCGTCGATGGACAAGGTCGGCTGGCTTGCTGCCTTCAGGCCGGAGAAATACGGGCGGATCGCCCCGAACATGGCGCGATAGGCGTCGGTTTCATCCTGTCCGAGCAGAAGCTGCTCAAGAACCGGCATATAAAGCAATTGCGTCAGCTGAAACGACTGGCTGTCTTCACCCAGCAGGACCGCGCCCACCTTTTCATAAAGCGCGATGCCACGTGCAAACCAGCCGATCGTATCAAGCGACGGCGCAAGCGGCATGATGCCTTCAAGCGGAATGCGGCCATGGGTGGTGCGCAGGCCGACAAGGCCGCAGAAGCTTGCAGGCGCGCGGATGGAGCCGCCCGTGTCGGAGCCGAGCGCAATATCCGCGATCCCGGCGGCGACCGCTGCCGCCGAACCGGATGACGATCCGCCGGTCACGCGATCCGGCGCGGCAGGATTGATCGGGTGAGGGTAATGCGAGTTTTGCCCCATCAACGAAAAGGCAAGCTCGTCCGTCTGTGCCTTGCCAATCACTTCAGCGCCAGCAGCCAGAAGCTTTTCGACCACGGGCGCGGATTTTTCAGCGGGTACTGATTCGGCCAGAATCTGCGGATTGCCGCATCCGGTGATCATTCCGGCCAGATCATAAATGTCCTTGACCGCCAGCTGCTCGCCGAAAAGTGGGCCATTTTCCGCGTGGGGAAGGGGATTTTCGGGCTTCGCGATGATCGCATTGAAGGGATCGAAGGTGGTCATTGTTCACCGCTTGAGGCAGAAATCTGCCATTATGCTGAATAGAAAGTGAAAATTTCCGGTGGAATGTTTCACTATTGCTGAACAATGGCAAGCAGGCAGCCCCGCTGAAACAGCGGAAAAATAAATTCGTTTCGACAAACATTTGTCATTGAATGGTCACGGCTTTGCGCTTATATCGCCCTTGCCCAAAGTCGCACGTGCCTGTGGGTGTCCGCCGATCCTCGAATGGTGAGGAATTCGGTACGGTACCTGGACCTAACCGCTCCAGTCGATCTGTTGGCCAACCGCCAGATCGAGGACATCTTGAAGCAACGACGGTGCGGGCCTTTCTAGTGTCTTTCGGCTGTCCAAAAGCCGAAATTACTGAAGAGGCACACCTTCATTGCCGGTAGTGCGGATGCGGTTCTCCAATTCCAATCCAAGGCAGACAAAGCGGAGTAACGCGGGTTTAGCGTTGTTCCATCGCCGCATGTTCTTTCGTGTGATATCAGCGCCTCCAAAGGCTGACTTCGCGGCGAGGGTCTCATGCACCTTTGTCTCTTAGAGAATTTCCATTCCCGCAAGATAGGGATGGTTCTCTAAGTATTTGTTTTTATGTGCAGTTTGCAGAAAAGGCAGCAACTTTTCGCGATTGTGCACCAAAAACGGCCCGGTTAGGGTCGCCGCAGGAGAACGACCATGGCTACACAGCGCATCATTGATTTCCTCAATACCCGTCGTCCGGACGGTCCCTGCCTCGTCGTCGATACCGATGTCGTTCGCGAGAACTATCACAGCTTTGAAAAGGCATTGCCCTATTCCCGCATTTTCTATGCGGTGAAGGCCAATCCTGCGCCGGAAATCCTGCGCCTGCTCGCTTCGCTCGGTTCCTGCTTCGATACGGCCTCGGTTGCCGAAATCGAAATGGCGCTGGAAGCCGGTGCAACGCCGAGCCGCATTTCCTACGGCAACACCATCAAGAAGGAGCGCGATATTGCGCGCGCTTTCGAGTTGGGCATCCGTCTTTATGCAGTCGACTCCGTGGAAGAAGTCGAGAAGGTCGCGCGCGCCGCTCCTGGCAGCCGCGTCTTCTGCCGCGTTCTGACCGACGGTGAAGGCGCCGAATGGCCGCTGTCGCGCAAGTTCGGCTGCGTGCCTGCAATGGCCGTCGACGTGCTGCGCCATGCCAAGGTGTTCGGCCTCGATTCTTATGGCGTATCGTTCCATGTCGGCTCGCAGCAGACGGACCTCTCCGCCTGGGACCGCGCGCTTGGCGATGCGGCATCGGTGTTCCGCACCCTTGCCGATGAAGGCATCGTGCTGCGCATGGTCAATATGGGCGGCGGTTTCCCGACCCGTTACCTCAAGGACGTGCCGACCGCTCAGGCCTATGGCATGGCGATCTTCGACGCGCTGTCCAAGCATTTCGGCAACCGTATCCCGGAAACCATCATCGAACCGGGCCGCGGCATGGTCGGCAATGCAGGCGTGATCAAGACCGAAGTGGTTCTGGTCTCCCGCAAGGCGGACAACGACAATGTGCGCTGGGTCTATCTCGACATTGGCAAGTTCGGCGGTCTCGCCGAAACCATGGACGAGGCGATCCGCTATCAGATCGTGACCCCGCATGACGGTAGCGAAACCGAGCCTTGCGTGCTGGCTGGCCCGACCTGCGACAGTGCGGATGTTCTTTACGAAAAGACGCCGTATCCGCTGCCGGTCTCGCTGACCATCGGTGACGAAATCCTCATCGAAGGCACGGGCGCTTACACCACCACCTATTCGGCGGTGGCGTTCAACGGCTTCGAACCGCTCCGATCCTACGTCATCTGATCTTTCAGGTTCGGTATGATCCCGAAAAGTGGGAACCGGTTTTCGGATAAGATCATACCGTCAGAGACCTGAATGATCCTCTCAATCTGTCCGGTGCCGCAAGGCACTGGACGGGGTGTGCTGCTGCCGCTTTGCGGGGATAGATGTGATGAATGCAATTCTCGATTTTCAGGACAATGACGCCGCTGGCTTCGTGCAGGGCTTTGCCCCCGTTGCTGCGCCCGCTTTTGCAATAGCAGGCGAGACGGTGGAGCACGTGCTGGCGCGTGAAGCGCTGCTCGACCGCGCCATGGGCGAAGGCCGTCGCAGAAAGTCTTCGGAAAAGCTGCGGCGCGGTCGTCTTCCCGCCGCAGGGCTGGCCTTTGCTGCCGAGAGCGCCGATGGCGTTCTCTCCGGCACTGTTCGCTTGTGGAATGTTCAGGCCGGTATCGATGCCTTCGGCTTTCCGGTTGCCGCGCTGCTGCTTGGGCCTCTGGCCGTCGATCCGTCTGCTGCCGGTACCGGTATCGGTTCGGCCCTGATGCGTCACGCGATTGCTGAGGCAGCCATGCTTGGCCATGGCGCGATCCTGCTGGTCGGCGATCCGGAATATTATGAGCGTTTCGGCTTCACGGCGGAAAAGACCGGCGAACTGGCCATGCCCGGCCCTTATGAAAAGCGGCGTTTTCTGGCGCTCGAACTGAAGCCCGGTCACCTCGACGGCGCCCACGGCGTTCTGCGCGCGAGTGGCCGCAAGGCGCCGCGCGCCGAGATTGCGCGCACTGCCTAAGATTATCTTGCCCGAACTATTTTGAAAGGCGCAGCAGCCGTCCGAAGTTGCGGACGGCTGTAATGGCCAGCCCCGCCAGCAAACCGGCGATCAATCCTGCAATCACGATCAGCTTGCGCGATGTGCCCGAAGGATCGAGCGGTGGGCGAGCTTCCGAAAGCACACGGATATTGACCGTGTTCAGGCCTTCCTGTTCGCCGGTTTCACGCGAGCGCAGGAGGAATGCTTCATAAACGGAGCGGCGGGCTGCCGCTTCGCGTTCCAGTTCGCGCAGCTTGACCAGATCGCCATTATTGTTGGCCTGCTGGGCTTTTAGCTGCGCCAGACGAGCCGACAATTCCTTTTCCTGCTGAACCGAACGCTGAACCTCGACCTGAAGCGAGGAGCGCACGCGGCGCAACTCGGCGTCGATATCGCCGAGGATAGCACCTGCCTGCGATTGCGCCTGGATCAATTGCGGATGGCGCGGCCCAAGCTGTGAGGACATGCCGTTTGCCGCCTGTCTTGCCTGCGCATATTGCGCGCGCAAGGCGGTCAGTGTGTTGGACCTGAACTCTTCCGGCAATGTATCGGCAACCACATTGTCCGACGTGGCGCTGTTCATCACCTCGATGCGCGCCTGCAACCGCATCGTTTCGGCGCGCTGGTTGGAAAGCTGTTCGTTAAGGCGGCCAAGGTCACTGTCGCTGATAAGTTTGCCGTCGACATCCACGAGGTCATGCGCGGCGCGGAAATCCGCCGCTGCTGTTTCCGCCTGTTCGACGCTTGCGCGCAGGCTGGCAAGCCGGGTCGACAGTTCTTCCGATGTGCGACGGGTCGCATCGGATTGCATCGAGACAAGCTCGTTTTGAAACACTGTGCTGATCGTATTGGCCAAGGAAGCCGATTTTTGCGGGTCGCGAGTCTTGACCGAAATCGAATAGATGAAGGTCTTGGCATCGCGGTCGATCTTCATCGCCTTGTAGAGATTGTAGAGCACCCGCGTTTCCAGCGCCTGACTATCGCTTGTCTTCTTGGCTGACAGCATGTCGCGGATCTGCGCAAAGAAACCGGCTACGCCGGTCGGGACCAGCGTTCCATTGAATTCCGGATCTTGCGTGAGCTTGGTCTGGTCGATCACCTTCAAAAGCACGCTGCTGGAACCGACGATGCGCGCCTGACTTTCCGCGACGGCCAGCGAAGCGTCAGTCGGCAACTGGCCGGGCGTCAGTTCTGTGCCAACGGTTTTGATGTTGCGCGGGTCGACCAGAACATCGGTCGTCGCGACATACATGGTCGGCACGGAAAGCGCGATCAGCACACCGGCGATACCGCCGAGAACGGTCGTGACAAGCAGAAGCCTGCGCGATCCCTTGATCACGTGGATTGCCGCATAAGGGTCGATCAGCGGACGCCAGCTATTGTCATCGGCGCGATCCTTATCCGGTGTTATTGCCGTGTGATCTGTGGAGGCAGGCGCTTCCGCCAATGGTTGCGCAGTTTCGGGCACCGGTTGAGGCGAGGGCTGGTCCTCGACCAGTTCGCGCCTGCGCCGCTCGCGCGCGACGAGCTTGCGGTCAAGCTCCGTTTCGATGGCCGCAAGACGCTCCTGCAAGGCGGTGAGTTCTTCCTCGGTCAGCCGTTCGGGGCTCAGATCATGGGTGCGACCGAATTCCTCGCGCTCCTCTTTCGAAGCGGGTGGAGTCCATGGGGGTGTTTGAGGGGGCGTCTGGGGCGGCGTTTGGGCCGATGCCGCGGAGGTTGGTGTCCGGCTCAAGCCAGCGGGCGCGTCGGAGAATGAGAGAAGGGGTTTCCCGCTCTCCTCTTTATGACGCTTATCATCGCTGCTCATTGCCTGAAATATCCGAACTCTGAAAACCCGTTTGGGTTGTGACTGTAAGTCCCTACGGGAAAAAAATGGTTAATGGTATAGAAATTGTCCCCGTGCAAAATGCTACCGGTTAACCATTCCAGATTTACGCCGGGTTTTGCGCTGGCTTTTCGCTTCGGCCCGTGAAACATGCCAGATTGTGAGCGATGCGACGAAGACAAAGGCTCGTTGGTGATAGCGAAAGCATTTCAGAAATTTGACCGCCTGAAATCTGGCCTCAAGTCCGGCATGCTCAGGGATTATCTCTCACTCGTCTCCGGTTCGGTCGGGCGGCTTGTGGTGTCGCTGGTCTATTTCATCGCGCTCGCCAACACGCTGCCGACGGGCGATTTCGGTATTTTCGCGACGGCATCGGGCACCGGCGTCATGCTGTCTCGCATCGTGTCGCTGGGCTTTACCTCGCCGCTCTATCGCATCTCCACCGTCAAGCCGCATCTGCTCGGAACCTATAGCGCCGGATATCTCATGGCGGTGGTGGCATCGCTGCCGCTGTTCGCCGTCTGCTCGTGGCTGGTCTATCTGGTGTTCTTCAGCCGGGATATCACGCTTCTGCCCTTCGTCATCATCATCGTGGCGGAAGCCCTGTTCTGGCGCTCGGCGGAAGTCATCATCATCGTCAATAACGGCCTCAACCGGTTCGGCATTTCGGCGGGCCTCGTCATTTTCGGCACGGTCACGCGGGCGGTTGCAGCGGTGCTGTTCACCTGGATGGCGACGGTGCACGATGTTGCCCATTGGGCATGGTGGTATCTCGCGGCCAATGCCGTGGCGCTTGCCGTGTCGATCTATTTCTATCCGCGCAGGAAAATCCGTTTTCGGCCCAAACTCTATATCCGCCGTTTCGCGGATTCGATTGCCGTCGCCGGGGCGGAACTGCTCTTTTATGTGCAAAGCGAGCTGGACAAATTGCTGGTGCTCAGCGTCGGCGGGCCGGAAATTGCCGGGCTTTATGCCATCGTCATGCGGCTGGTCGACCTGACGGCACTGCCGGTGCGCTCCTTCAACATGATGCTGGTGCAAAAACTGATGCGCAAGCCCGACATGTTGTCGAGCCTGCGTCTGCGTGCGGGACTGGAAGCGGCGGTGTTCGCCGTTTCGGTGGGTGGCCTTGCGGCGCTTGCGATTTTCCTCTGGGTATTTCCCAATGCGCTCGGCGCCAATGTGGCGGCGATTGTCAGCCTGCTGCCGCTGGTCTTGCTGGTGCCGGGGTTCCGCAATCTGATCGAGTATCAGACCGAGCTTCTCTATGCGCGCGGCCAGTCGGGCCTGCGCACGCTCAGCCTCGTCATCATGACGGCGGCCAAGGCCTTGTTTGTCTGGCTGCTGCTGCGACATTCCGGTGGCGGCAATGACTGGATCGCGGGCCTCAATCTCGTATTCGGCGCGCTCTATATTCTGTCGCTGGTTTTCACCTATACGAGCCTGCGGCTGCCCGCCAAACGCATCTGAAAGCCTAAACTCAAGCGCCGATGATGCGGCGAATATCATTGACCGAAAGACCGAGGAAAGACTGCATGCCGATGGCAACCTGATAGGGCTCCATCTCGGCAATGAATGTGCGGAATTCGTCTTCGGTTGGTGGCGGTGCAAACCATTGCATGCGACACAGATCATGGGTGTCGCTATAGTGGCCCGCGCCATGGAGTATGTCGTCGACATAACGGCCATAGAGGAAGCATTCCGAAAAACTGCGGATTGTCCCTAAAGCTGCCACCCAGTTGCGCCCCGTATGGCTTTCGATGCGCTCGCACATGGACAGCATCGTGTCGCGCCGCCAGGAAACGAGCTGGCCGATATAGTCGTTGAGTGCGTTCTTGCGGTCCCTGATGCCAAGCAGCTTTTCCGCATTGGCCGACCAGACCGGATGCAGGGGCCATTCAGGCTTGGCCAGCGCATCGGGACGCACGAAGAGGCGCATTTTGCCGCTCTGCCAGAGATTGCGGCAGTCGAAAGTGCGCAGGAACGCGGTGTCGGAATCGGTATAGAGAAAGCCGTCTTCCCCCGTCACATTCGCCAGAGCAATGCGGCGCAACTGCTGCACATGCCAGCCGCGCAGCGGCTTGGCTTTCAGCGACAGCCAGATGCGGCGCTTGCCGAAGGAGGTTGGATCGGGAAAGACATGCAGCCAGGATGGCAGCAATTCCCGTTCGTCAATGATGATGCGGTGCGGCCCAGCCAGCTGCTGGAACAGTGCGACATCGCGCGGTTCGACGAGGATATAATGCGTGGTGAACCCGCAGACATGTTCATCCACGGTTTCGCACAGCAATTTGCAGCGCTCGAAATCCTTGTCGTAGCTTGCCGTGACAATTGCCGTCTTCATCGACCATCCCGCATCAAATATCCCGAAAGTCCGCTCAGCATGACCCGCCACAGGAAAAGCGGGTTGCCGACCAGATAGCGTCCTGCCAGTCGTACTGGCTCGCGCATCAGCCGATAGGCCCATTCAAGCCGCATCTGGCGAAGCCATTCCGGCGCGCGTTCGGTTGCGCCCGCCTGAAAATCGAACAAGGCCCCAACCGCGCAGGCCATGGTGCAATGCGCTTTGGTGATATGTGTCTGGATGAAGAGTTCCTGCAACGGCACGCCCATGGCGACCAGCAGGATATCCGGCCTGTCGCCTGCAAGCCGGTCGAGGATTGCGGCCATCTGGTCGGGTGCGAAAAACCCATCCGCATAGACCCGGTAATCATGCTGCGGCGCAAGCCCATGAAACGCTTCTGCGGCCTTTTCGGGAATGCCGGGCCGTCCACCGATCAGTCCGATACGCAGCGGGCGTTTGATATGGCCAAGCAGGCGCGGCACGAAATCCGTTCCGTTGAGATTGGCGGGGAATTTCTGCCCATAGGCAATCTTGCTGGCTATATCGACGCCAACGCCGTCGGGCAGCACGAGAAAACTCTGCAAAGCCTGCTTATAGGTCGCATCGGCATGCGCAACATTGGCGCAATGGGCGTTGAGCCATGCCACGCGCTGGAACTGTCCGTCTTCAAGCGTCGTGTCGAAAAAGTCGAGCGCTTCGTTCCAGTCGAAACAGGCGACATCGATGCCAAGAATATTGCGGGACGGGCGGGGGCTTTGTTCCAGCATCATTGCGCTCCCGCCGCGCGCTTCGTGGTCCGACGAAGCGCATCCAGTCCGCGTGTGAGCGCCTGATCCATGCCGTCGATCTGTGAGCGGGTAAAGGCCTTGCCGTCCAGCATCTGGCGGTCACCTGCGCGGGCCTGCGCGATGCGCATTTTGATCGCCGCTGCAAATTCCGCTGGCGCGTCAGCAATAGTGCAGTTTTCGGGAATGCGCGCGATGCCGCGCACGGAATGCGGCGTGGCGACGCTCGGCATACCAAGCTCAAAGGTTTCGATGGTCTTCAACTGAACGCCGGTGCCTGCGCGGCTGATCAACGGCACGACGGCGCAACTTTCAACAAAGGCGGTGGCGTCCGATACTTTGCCGACGAAGTTTACAGCCGGCCAGGCGGCAATCAGGTCGGCTGGTGTGCTGCCGGCAATCGCGATGGATATGTCCGATGGCAGCAGCGGCTCGATCTCTCTGAGGAACCATTCAAGGCCAATCCGGTTCGGATGCCATGTCCAGGTGCCAATCAAAGCAAGGTCATACTTGATATCGCGGCTGGCCGATCTGCGCCCGGCTGGCATAACCAGCGGGAAGGTCGCGGCTTTTTCCGGGGAGAGGCCTAGCGCTGGCGCATCGTCCTCGGCAAAGGTGAAGACGAAGGCTGCATTGTCACAAAGCCGCTTTTCCAGCCGCTTGAGAATGCGGGCTTCGCGGGAGAAGAGAAGCTTCTGGATAATGCCCTTGGCGTCTTCGGCGTTTTCGCGTGCCGAGCGGTGTTCCACATTATGCGCAACAAAAAGCGACGGCTTGTCACGAAATACGGCTTCGAACGCGCCGGGAAGTGCCACCCCGTTCAGCACATAGGCGTCAAAATCGCCGCAAGCCGCAATCGCTTCATGCAGTTTCATCGGCGGAATGACGCGCAGCTTGGCGGAGGAAACCGTCAGTCCGGTGAGGAAGGATTTGACGACCCAGCCGATTTTCTGCGCAGCGCTTGCACCTTCGGTGCGCACTTCCACTTCGCCCAGCACCACGACATCCGCGTCGGCGGCAGCCTTGCGTCCCGGCCATGTGAAGCCGATGACGGTGACATGTGCGCCAGCCCGGCGCAGCCCGTTGATGACAGCGGCATTGGCGACTTCATATCCAGTCGAAGCATCTTCGTGGGGCACGAGGGATGTCACGAAAACGAGACGCAACGGTTGCAATTCGACTCCTGCGGATATGCCGTATTTCTATGCCTTGATTCATAGCGGCGCGGTGTAAATGATCCTTAAACGCTCGCCTGATAAATAGGGCTTGAAATCAATTTATTGAATCGTGTTGAGTGCTGTTTTTCAGTACAACCGCACCAATTGAAGAATTGATGTGGCATAGAGCAGTTTACGTGTCAAAATTAGGGCATTTCCGACAAAAGGACCAATTGGTTTTGCATCGGATGATAGGGCGGCGGTTGAAAATATAATGGACAACAGGACGCCGAAGCTTCCCAATCACATTCAAGTCATTACTCAAACACCCCATTTGAATTTTACGAATGTCGAGGTGGTGGTGACGCTGCCGACTTTTCGCCGTCCCGAGCATCTTCTGCGAACGCTGGAGAGCCTGAAGGCGCAGGTGACCGAGCGGCAATTCGCGATCATCGTTGTCGAAAACGAGGCGGAGGAACAAGCGGGTGCCAAAGTTGCGGCACCGCTGTTTGCGGCTGGGACCTATCGCGGTCTGGTGATCGTGGAAACGCAGCGTGGCAATTGCAACGCCTATAATGCCGCCTGGCTGACGGCGCTCGGTTATTTCCCGAACATGAAACATGTTCTGGTGATCGACGATGACGAACTGGCCGATCCGTCATGGCTGGAAAACATGATGGCGGCAGCAGAACGCTATTCCGTCGATCTGGTGGGCGGTCCGCAGGTGCCGGTCTTCGACCGCCCGGGGTCTGAGGCATGGGCGCGTCATCCGGTGTTCCTGCCGACTTATCAGCGCAGCGGCCCGGTGCCCACGCTTTATTCGTCGGGCAATCTCGCCGTCGCACGGCCAGTGCTGGAAGCGGCGGGCTTTCCGTTTCTCGATCCGATGTTCAATTTCACGGGCGGCGGCGACTCCGATTTTATCAGTCGTTCCGTCGCCAAGGGTTTCAGGACAGGCTGGTGCGCGGAAGCGCCGGTGCATGAAACCGTCCCGGCGCGGCGGCTGGAAGGCGACTGGATCCGGGCGCGCGGTTTGCGCAACGGCATGATTTCAACCATGATGGAGCGGCGCAAGCGCAAGGACCAACCGTTGGGTGCAGCGCGGGTGTTTGTCAAAAGTGCGCTTCTGCTCGGCTTCTCGCCGGTCAAGGCCTTGTACAAGGCAGTTCAGGCGCGGTGGGTTTCCGTAGGCGCCTATTATATCCATGTCGGATTGGGCCGGGTCATGGCGCATTTTGGGTATGAGAATGAGCAGTATCGCAACCCGGACAAAAACTGACAGCCGCGCCCCCGGCGCTGCTGCGGCCGGAGTTGCGGAAGCACACCGGGCGCAGATGCGTAAGATCGCGCTCGTTGTTGCCGTTGTAGTCATGTGCATTTTGATGATTTCGTTTCGTCCTTTCATGGCCGAGCCGGAAACTGACGGCGGCGGCAGCGGCGATATCATCAACCAGCTTGGTTTCAGTCTTTTGGGCGTTGGGGTCATCGCGGCCCTTGCTACGTTGACCGACCCGCGAAAGGTGGCGCGGATTGTCGGCTTCGGCTGGTCGCTGATGTTCCTTCTGTTGTTCGCGTCGTTGATGCAGAGCGTCTATCCCGGCGTGGTGATGCGCGGCGCGGTTTTCACGATGATCGGCGTTTGCTGTGTTGTGGCGGTTCTGGCCTTGCCGCAGGATGGTGATGGCTATGCCCGGCTGTTGATGACGGTGGCCTCCGTTGTGCTGGTCATTTCCTATGCCGGTGTGGTGCTGTTGCCGTCGCTTGGCACGCATGGGGCAGACCCGATCGAGCCACAGAATTCCTATCTCTGGCGCGGGGTGTTCAGCCATAAAAATGTTGCCGGTCCGGTCATGGCGGCTTTCGCTTTTTCGGGGCTCTATCTCTGGCGGCGGGGCTGGCGCGTCAGCGGCGCGCTGATCAGCCTGTCGGCGCTGTTCTTCGTCTCGCAGACCGGGTCGAAAACCACCATGGCGCTGGTGCCGCTGGCCATGCTGCTGGTGATGGTGCCGGGTGCGCTCGGCCTGCGGTTTCTGACCGTCGCTGCCATCTTTTCCATTCAGTTTACGTTTGCCGTACTGACTTTCGGCTCGGTGCTGTTCGAACCGATCCGCGCCTTTGTCGAAAGCCTGGGCGTTGACGCCACTTTCACCGGGCGCGTGTCGATCTGGCAATTCGCCATCGAAAATCTGCCGGGCCGATTATGGACCGGTTATGGCTATGAAAGTTTCTGGAAATCACCAACGGCGCTGGAAGCGGCCAGGCCCTATTATCTCGGCTGGGACGTGCGCAACATGGTCCATGCCCATAATGGCTATCTCGATCTGGTGGTGGCCATGGGGCTTCCCGGACTGATATGCGGTGTGACCGTGATCATCGTGATGCCGCTGGTCAATTACATGCGGTGCAGGCCGCAGCGCGAGAATCTGCTTCTTGCAGATTATTTCCTGATGATCGTGTTCTTCTGCACGTTGAACGCGATGATGGAAAGCTTCTTCTTCCGGCGTGTCGATCCGGTCTGGCTGACCACCCTGTTCGGGATTTTCGGGCTGCGTCTGACATCCAGAATCAGCATACCGAAAAGGCTGGATTGATAATGCGCGCTGCCCCTATCGGAGATCATTCATGAATATTGCGATTGTCGGCACAGGTTTCGTTGCCGATTATTACATGACCACCTTGCGCAATTACCCCGAGCTTGTGCTGCGCGGTGTCTATGATCGGTCCCCGGAACGGCTCAAGGCGTTTGCAGCGCATTATGGCGCGCAGGTCTATGATAGTTTCCACGCCGTGTTGGCCGATCCGGACGTGCAGCTTGTCGTCAATCTGACGACGCCGGAAAGCCATTACGAGATTTCGCGGGCGGTATTGGCTGCGGGCAAGCATGTCTATTCCGAAAAGCCGCTTGCCATGAGTTTCGATGAGGCCAAGGCGCTGGTTGAATTTGCCGCCAGTCGCGGCCTGACATTGGCCGCAGCGCCTGCCAATGGTCTCAGCGATGCGCAACAGCTGGTCTCGTCCGCAATCGACGCTGTTGGCACGCCGCGCCTCGTCTATGCGCAGATGGAAGACGGTCCCGTCTTTCGCGACAAATGGTCGACATGGCGCTCGCAGTCCGGCGCGGTCTGGCCCGGTCTGCATGAATTTGAAATCGGCTGCACGCTCGAACATGCAGGCTATGCGCTGTCATGGCTGGTTTCGCTGTTTGGTCCGGTGGAAAGCGTCACGGCGTTCTCCGCGATCACCTTTCCCGATAAGGGGCCGGGCACAGAGCATCTTCAGATGGCTCCCGATTTTTCGGTCGGTTGCCTGCGTTTCAAGTCGGGCCTCGTGGCGCGACTGACATCGGGTCTTGCGATGCCGCGCGATCGCAGCCTGACGGTGGTGGGCGACAAGGGCTCGATCAGTGTCGATGATCTTTGGGACAATCGCTCTGCCGTGCGTCTTGAAAAGGCGGATGAAAAGACGCGGTTCTGGGCGCGGCTGTTCATCATTCTAGAAGTGCGGATCGGCAAATTCCTGTCGTGGAAGCCCGTCGCGGGCAAGAAGCTGCCCTATCCGAAGGGCAGCAAATCCGCTTTGCCATCCTATCCGTCGCAGATCGATTTTGCGCGTGGTATCGCCGATCAGGCACGCGCCATCGGAAAGGGCGAGACGGCGTTCTTCTCCGGCGATGTGGCACTGCACATCACCGAAATCGCGCTGGCGCTCAACAATGCTGGTGACAGTGCAGCCCCATACATGATGAAGAGCAGTTTCTAATCCCGCGATACGATCCGATGCAGGATGTCAGCCACGGCTGTGCTGTCCGCCAGCGGCATGACCGGACTTGAAATCGCACCGTTCACAACGGCATCGCGCACGGCAAGTGCCTGAAACTGAAGGCCGTTGCCGGAAAAGGCGTGGCTTTCGATTTTACGGCCCGGCAGGGGCAGGCGGTTGATGATCTTGCCGATCAGGCCGGAGCCCCTGTCCGGACCGAAGGGCGACCTCAGTGCACCAGCAGAATAGACTGTCAGACGCTGGGCTTTCAGGAAAGGTCCGTGCAGCAGGAGCGCGCCCCTGGTTCCCGTGATCAGCATGCGATTGTCGCCATCCCGGTCGAAGCCGCAGGAAAGCCGGGCTTCTGCATCGGGCCAGAACAGTTCAATCTCCGTGCGCAGGTCGACGCCATTGTCCGCGCGTTTGCAGTGACCTTGCGAGCGTTCCGGCGCTCCCATGAAGAACAGCGCCAGCGAGACCGGATAGACACCGAGGTCAAATGCCGCCCCGCCGCCAAGTTCGGGGTCGAAGAAGCGGCTCTGTCGATCATAGGCGCGGAGATAGGAGAGGTCTGCTTCGATGCGCGTGACCTTGCCGATAGTGCCGGTCTCAATATGCCGTTTCGCCGCCTGTATGGCAGGCAGAAACCGCGACCACATCGCTTCCATCACGAAAGTCCGGCTGATTTCGCTGGCTGCGGCAAGGCGCGCTGCCCCTGCAGCATCGAGCGCAAGCGGCTTTTCGGTCAGGCAGGGCTTGCCTGCGGCAATGACCTGCAAGGTCTGGGCGACATGCATGGCGCTGGGCGTCGCGACATAGACCGCATCGATATCCAGATCGGCAAGAAATGTACCCACTGCGTTGAAGGTCTTGTCGGCGCCGACACGGTTTCCGAAGGCTTCCGCAGCTTCCAGCGTGCGCGAGCACACGGCGGAAACGCGCATACCGTCAATGGCCGCAATATCGGCGGCAAAGGCGCTGGCAATGGCGCCCGTTCCCCATATTCCCCAGCGGAACTCGTCTCGCGCGTTTTTCTGTTGCAATCTGCGCCTCGTCCTGCCTGCATTCACATAAATGTCTTATAACCTATGATAGCAGGCCAGAAGAGTTTTTTCCCTTCGAGAAATACTCTCCAGAACAATAAGTGGCCCCTCATCAAAGGGTGGCCAATGCGATAGATGGGATGAGGATCATGGGTGCTGGATTTGTCGTGGCCGTTGCACGCGATGGCGAACATCGCTTTTCCAAGCAGCCTGTGCCGGAAATCCATATCCTGACCGGGCTCGGCGTCGAGGGCGATGCGCATCAGGGCACAACGGTGAAGCACCGCTCACGCGTGAAAGTGGACCCGACCCAGCCCAATCTGCGACAGGTTCATCTCATTCAGGCCGAACTTTTCGACGAGCTGGCGGATAAAGGGTTTCATATTGCGCCTGCCGATCTTGGCGAGAATGTCACCACGCGCGGCGTTGATCTGCTGGGCCTGCCGAGGGACGCATTGCTGAAAATCGGCAAGGATGTGGTGTTGCAGGTGACAGGCCTGCGCAATCCGTGCCCACAGATCGAAAACTTCCAGAAGGGTCTTCTCTCGGCAGTGCTCGACAAGACGCCCGATGGGGAAGTGATCCGCAAGACGGGCGTTATGACCATCGTTCTGTCCGGTGGACATGTGCGGGCCGACGATCCGATTGAGGTCGAGTTGCCGCCTCTGCCGCATATCAAGCTGGAACGGGTTTAGAGCATTTCCAGCAAAAGTGCGCAGCGGTTTTGCGTCGGATAATGCGTGAAAAAAAGATAGAGCGGTTCCTACGATCCCGTGGAAACAGGAACCGCTCTAGAATCCCAGTCCTGTTGTTGCAGCCATTTGCAGAAAGCTGCGATGGCAGCGACGCGCAGATGCGCTTTGGGGAAGACAAGATAAAAGCCCGGCACTTTTGCTTCCGGCATGGTGGTCATGATCTCACGTCCGAAAGGCGCGACGAGACGCCCAAGCTTGAGGTCTTCCTCCGCGTCAGCGATGGAGAGGAGCCCGACGCCCAGGCCCGCCACGGTCGCGCGGCGCATGGTGGCGGCGTCCTGAAGGCGCATATTGACCACCGCCGGATCGAACGCGACGCCCATATGATCCAGAACATCGGACCACAGATCGCCCGAAAGCACGGGATGCAGCAGGGTCATCGTGAGAAGATCGGCGGGTGTCGCGATCTGGCGCGCCAGATCGGGCGTGCAGCAGATCACCTTTACGTCGCGGGTCAGCAGCCGGGTCTCATAATTTTTCCAGCTGCCCTGAACATCGCCTCCAAAACCCCATTGTATGGCGACATCCACATCGTCGCGGGCAAAATCCGGTAGCTCCACCATGGTCGTCAGGCGCAGATCGGCGCCCGGCACAATATCGCGAAAGCCGCCCAGCTTTTCGAGCAGATAGCGTGTCGCAAAATAGGGGCTGGCATTGATGTTGATCCGGTCGCGCTGGCCGGTCTTGCTGATGCGGCGGATACCCTCGGCAAACTCGGCAAAGCCGGACTGGACATAATGACCGAGCAGAATGGCATTCTCGGTCGGTTCGACCGTGCGCCCTTTCCGCTCAAAGAGCTGAACGCCGGTCGTTTCTTCAAGCTGCTTGATCTGCTGGCTGACGGCTTGCGGGCTGACCAGAAGATCGTCGGCGGCGCTGCGAAAACTGCGGTGGCGCATCACCGCGTGAAACACACGCAGCGCGTTGAGAGGGGGCAGTCTGATTGTCCGCTCGCTCATATCGCTCCATCACGAATGCCAGCTGGTCATCTATTCGCTTTGTCCTGCGCCGAACCGCTTCGCGATTTTGCCGGAAACGCTATTTTCTATGTCATCGGCCCGAAGATCAGAACTGATTTCGGGCCGATGCTTCATTTTATTTCACTTGGCCGATACATAGCCCTTCGAAATATCTTCGGCGCGGGCTTGCGGGTCGCGGTTTTGCGGCTCGCCATAACCGCCGCCGCCCGGCAATTGCAGCACCAGCCTGCGGCCTGACGGGACATGCTGCCAGCCTTTCGGCTTCAGCTTGGTGCCGTCATCCAGAGCCACCACCCCCGGCGCGCCTTCGCCGCCGCCATTGCGGCCTCTGGCGCGATGGTGAACGCGGTCGAACATCGCCGAAAAATCGAACTCGTGGCCGGGAATGGCCTCGATTTCAATCGTCTGACCGAGGCCGCCGCGATATTCGCCGTCGCCGCCGGAATCGGGACGCAGTTCCTTGCGCCAGACGACAATCGGGCCGGTATGTTCGGTCGCCTCGATCGGCATGGTCATCACACCGGACGGGAAAGCGGTCGCCGACAGGCCGTCAAGTTCGGGACGTGCGCCCATGCCGCCGGAGTTGAACATCAGGATTTCGGCCTTGCGTCCGGTTTGGCCCGCCACGGGACGCGCCGAAATGTGGATATTCCACAATGCGGCAGCGCCTTCGGCCAGAATCTGGCCGGGCAGGGCCTTGGCCAGCGCGCCGAGAACGAGGTCGGGAACCATATGGCCGATGACGTGGCGCAGCGAAACCGGGGCCGGGCGCTCGGCATTGAGGATATTGACCGGCGAGGAGATCGTGAACAGTTCCAGCGAGGCCCAGTTGTTGGGAATATCCGGCGCGATCACGCATTTCAGGGCATAGCAGGCATAGGCCTTGGTGTAGATGATCGGGACATTGATGCCCCATGGGCTGACGGCATCGCTGCCCGCAAAATCGACATTGACCGTATCGCCTTCAATCTCGACCTTTGCCGCGAGGCTGATCGGCTTGTTATAGCCATCGGTCACAAGTTCGTTCGACCATTGGCCCTTCGGCAATGCGCGGATGCGATCCAGCGTCGCGGCGCGGGTGCGTGCGAAGATGAATTCGCCCAGCGTGTCGAGCGATGTCAGGCCGATTTCCTGCATCATGTCGATGAGGCGGTTATGGCCGACATCGTTACAGGCGGCGAGCGAATAGAAATCGCCGACAACCTGATTGGGCTCGCGCACATTGGCGCGCAGCATGCGCACCAGATCCTTGTTCACCGCGCCACGCTCGGCAAACTTCATGATCGGTATCTGGATGCCCTCTTCATAGACCGACTTGCCATCGGCACCGAAACCGCGCCCGCCAACATCGACCACATGCGCCGTACAGGCAAAGAAGCCAACCAGCGTGTCCCCGAGGAAGGACGGCGACACCATGGTGATGTCGTGCAGATGACCGGTGCCTTTCCATGGATCATTGGTGACATAGGTGTCGCCGGGATACATCTCCTCGCGCGGGATTTCGGCCATGAAATGCAGCACGGCCTCGGCCATGGTGTTCACATGTCCGGGCGTGCCGGTCACGGCCTGCGCCAGCATGCGGCCCTGCGGGTCGAACACACCGGCGGACAGGTCGCCCGCCTCGCGAACCGAGGTGGAGAAGGCCGTGCGCAGAAGGGTGAGCGCCTGTTCCTCGACAACCGAGATCAGACGGTTCCACATGACCTGCATGCGGATTTCCTGTGTCGCGTCGCTCATGCTGCTGTTTCCTTGCGCAGGAGAAGAAGGGCGCCGTCATCCTGCATGACCACATCGAAGGGCGAGGTGACAACGGTGGAGGTTTCCCGTTCGACGATCACGGCTGGGCCGCTGACGCGCGCGCCGGGGGCAAGCGTGTGGCGTTCCACAATGGCGGTCGTCAGATTGGCGGCCTGTGCGGGATCGAACACGGCGCGGGTAACCGGCGTTTCAATGGTCGAGCGACCGAAGGTCAGCGCATGGCGTTCCGGTGTTGGGCGCTCGTCCTGCGCCTTGACCGACCAGGTCACGATCTCGATTTCGAGACCATCTAGCCCATCAATGGCGCGACCGAAGAAACGGGCATAGTTTTGCCGGAAGCTGTCGCGGATCAGTTCGGCGTCGGCTTCGGTAAAGCTGCGGTCGGGCAGCGTCACCGGGATTTCCCAACCCTGACCGACATAGCGCATGAAGGCGGTGATTTCACGCAGCACCTTACCGTTCGTACCTGCGCGGACAAAGCCTTCCGCCGTTGTCTTCAATTCATCCAGAAGCGTGTTGACGCTGGCAGCCTTGAAGTCCGACATGCGAACGATCTTCGAGGCCAACGCCTCATAGCCGAAAGGCGCCTTGAGGAAGCCGATGGCCGAGCCGACGCCTGCACCCGCAGGGATCAGACACTGGTCGATGCCGAGCTTTTCGCACAGGCGCGCCGCATGCAGCGGGGCAGCACCGCCAAAGGCGATCATAATATTGTCGGAAATGTTCTTGCCGTTTTCCACCGCGTGAACGCGGGCGGCATTGGCCATGTTCTCGTCCACCACTTCGCAGATACCGAAGGCGGCAGGCTCGACGGCAATGTTGAGTTTGTCTCCCACATCGCGCGCCACGGCTTTGGCGGCGTTTTCCACCGATAGGCGGATTGCGCCACCGGCAAAATTGTCCGGGTCGAGCTTGCCAAGCAGCAGATCGGCATCGGTGATGGCCGGGCGTTCGCCGCCGCGCTGGTAGGAGGCCGGGCCGGGTTCGGAAGCTGCCGATTCCGGGCCGGTCTGGATGCGGCCCATGGCGTCGACCCATGCGATAGAGCCGCCGCCCGCGCCGATCTCGATCATCTCGATCACTGGAATGGAGATCGGCATGCCCGATCCCTTGCAGAAGCGATAGGTGCGGGCCACTTCGAATGTGCGGGCAGTCTTGGGAGCAAAATCTTCGATCAGGCAGATCTTGGCGGTCGTACCGCCCATGTCATAGCTCACCACTCTGTCGAGGCCAAAGCGCTGCGCCACATCGGCAGCAAAGATCGCGCCGCCTGCCGGTCCTGATTCAACAAGACGCACCGGGAATTCGGATGCGGTCTCGACGGTGATCAGCCCGCCGCCGGAGTGGATGAGGAAGACCGGGCACTTTGCGCCCATCTCCGCCAGACGCACCTGCAAGCGGGAGAGATAATCCGCCATCTGCGGACGCACATAGGCATTGGCGCATACGGTGTTGAAGCGCTCGAACTCGCGCATCTGCGGCGAGACTTCGGAGGAAATGGAAACCGGCACCGAAACCTTGCGCGCAATGATATCGCGGGCGCGGCGCTCATGATCCGGATTCATGTAGGAGTGGATGAAGCCAATGGCCACCGCGCCGAAACCGCCTGCGGCAATGGTGTCGGCAATGGCCTCCAGCGCCGCTTCGTCGAGGGCCAGCAGTTCCTGCCCCTGTGCGCCGATGCGCCCTTTGACCGCAAAGCGATCCTCACGCGGGATCAGCGGCTTTGGCAGGCGCAGATTGAGATCATATTGCTCGAAGCGGCTTTCGGTGCGCATTTCGATGACATCGCGAAAACCATCCGTTGTCACAAAGGCCGTGCGCGCGCCGCGCCGCTCGATCAGCGCGTTGGTGGCCAGTGTGGTGCCATGAATGACAATGTCGAGATCGGCGGGGCTGATGCCCGCATCGCGGGTCACAATGGCAATGCCGTCGAGGATCGCCTGTTCGGGCGCGCTGTAATTGGTCAGAACCTTCGTGGAATAGAGCGCACCTTTGCATTCGAGCGCGATGTCGGTGAAGGTGCCGCCGATATCAGCGCCAAGGCGGATGGTCTGGCTCATGCTGGTTCCTTTTTAGAGCGCATCCCGAAAAGTGTGAAACGGTTTTCGGAAACGATGCGCGTTAAAATAAGCAGCTAAACTGCTGATCTGATCCAATCAGACCGGCACTTTAGCGAGGGCTGCGGCGCGCATTTGGCTGAGCGTCTGGCGCGGTGTCAGCGCTTCGGGCGAAATGTCGAGATCGAGCACAGCGCCGCTCCGCGATGCGCGGGCCCGGGCAAAGGCGGCAGGGAAGTCTTCCGTCCGCTCCACGCGCTCTGCATGAAAGCCATAGGCCTTGGCAAGCGCCACGAAATCGGGGTTGTCCATCGTGGTGCCGGAAACGCGGCCCGGATAGTTGCGCTCCTGATGGGCGCGGATCGTGCCATAGATACCGTTGTTGAGGATGAGCACGATGGGTTGCGCGCCAGCCTGTTTGGCGGTTGCCAGTTCTTGACAGTTCATCTGGAAATCGCCATCGCCGGCAAAGCAGACAACCGTGCGCTCCGGAAAGGCTACTTTCGCCGCGACTGCTGCGGGCAAGCCATAACCCATTGCGCCCGATTGCGGTGCGAGCAAGCGGCTTTTCTTGCCGAATTTGAAAAACTTGTTGGGCCAGACGGTGAAATTGCCTGCGCCATTGGTAAGAATGGCGTCTTCGGGCAGCACATCGCGGACATGCTCCATCGCCACCACCATATCGACGGGGGAGGGCTGCGAAGGCGCCGAAAAACTCGCTTCGAAAGCGGCGCGGGCATCCGCCCGCCACTTGCTCCAGTCGCCTTCGATTGGCTTCAAGGCGGTAGCGAAAGCATTGGGGCCAGCCTGAATGCCGAGTGTGGGCTGGTAGATCTTGCCGATTTCCCGGTCCGAACCGTGGACATGGATGAGCTTTTGCGCCGGGACCGGCACGGAAAGTAGCGTATAGCCATCCGTTGTCATTTCACCGAAGCGGACATTGATCGCGAGGATAAGGTCGGCATCGCGGATCAGCGCCTTGACATGCGGCAGCATGCCGACGCCAGCCTCGCCGACGAAGGCGGGCGAGAAATTGTCGAACTGGTCCTGATAGCGGAAGGCAGCGACAACCGGAATGTCGGAGGCTTCAGCAAAGTTTTGCAGGGCGTCGCGTCCGGCCTCAGTCCAGTTGATGCCGCCCATCAGGATGACAGGCCGCTTTGCTGCGCCGAGCAAGGTCTGCACGTCGTCCAGAGCGGCGGCGGAAGGTGCGGCTTCGCTGATCTTTGCGGGGCCGGAAAGGGGGGCTGCATCTGTTGCCGAGGTCAACATGTCTTCCGGCAGGGCGATGACCACCGGGCCGGGGCGTCCCGTGGTCGCCGTCGTCCAGGCGCGGGCCAGAATTTCGGGGATACGGTCGATATCGTCGATCTCGGTCGCCCATTTGGCCATGGTGCCGAAGACGGCGCGGTAATCGATTTCCTGAAAGGCTTCACGGCCTTTCATATCGGTGCCGACCTGTCCGACAAAGATCAGCATCGGCACGGAATCCTGCATGGCGGTGTGAATGCCGATGGAGGCGTTGGTGACACCGGGGCCGCGTGTGACGAAGCAGAGACCCGGTTCGCCGGTGAGCTTGCCCCAGGCTGCTGCCATGAAGGAAGCGCCGCCTTCGTTGCGGCACAGCACGAAGTCGAGCGCACCCTTGGTATCGTGCAATGCGTCGAGCACGGCGAGATAGCTTTCTCCCGGCACGCCGAAAGATTTTCTGGCTCCCAAAGCGACGAGGCTTTCGACGAGAAGCTGGCCTCCGTTACGCATCCCTGATTCCTTCCTGTGCGCCTTTTCGGCGATCACCTTGTGAATGATCATGCCAGCCGGAGCGTTTTCACGAAATCAAGATAATCCGGCAATTGGCAAGTTTTACTTGTCTATCGGTAGGGCTATGACGTGGGCTTTTCGCGCGCGCATAGCTGTTCGGTGCGCGGCTCTTGCGAGCCATGCCCGGTATGATGGTGATGAAACGACAAAGGCGACGCAGAGCGTCGCCTTCACCTTATTTTTCCTGAAATTTGACCATGGAGCCGCCGCCGGTCGCCTGATCGGTCGGGAAGACTTCGACGCGGGAAACATCGACAAAGACCGGCAGTTCGATCACCTGACCGATGATCTGAGCAATGTTTTCCGGCTGGATCGGGCGATAGCCATCGTAAAGCACGGCTTGTGCCTGATTGTCGGGGATCGATGTCCGGTAGAGAGCAGTCTGCACACGCCCCGGCACGATTTCGCTGACGCGTACCGAAGTGCCCAGAAGATCGCAACGCAGATTGTCGCAAAACAGGCTCAAGCCAGCCTTGGAGGGGCCGTAAGCGCCCATATTCGGATAAGGCGCCTGACCGCCGCTCGATCCGATATAGATGAGGTGACCGCGCTTGCGCGCCACCATGCCGGGCAGAAAGGCGCGAGTCAGATGCATCGGCGCTTTGAGATTGATATCGACCATGGCGTCGATCTCGTCGGGGTCAATCTCGTGAAACAAGGCGCGGGTGGAAAGAATGCCCGCATTGTTGATCAGGATGTCGACCTCGACGCCAGAAAGCGCAGCCTCGATTGCCTTCGTGTCGCGCACATCGGCCTCAACCGTGAGCGCACCAGTTTCTGCGGCAAGTGCCGCCAGCACCTGACTGTTGCGACCGACGGCGTAGACGGTCAGCCCGCGCTCGCGCAGCCGCGCGACGGTGGCCTTGCCGATGCCGCTCGTGGCGCCGGTGACAAGCGCAACGCGGTAGGGATCAGACATAGATATAGCCTCCGCTGACCACCACATTCTCGCCAGTGGCATAGGTATTGCGACCGGAAGCCATCATGACGATCCATTGCGCCATTTCCACCGGCTCAGCGGCGCGTCCAAGCGCGCTTGCCTTGGCCAGTTCCGGCAGGAAGCCCAGTTCCTTGGCACGGTCGGTGGCAAAACCCGCCGGTGCAACGGAATTGACCAGAATCTGGTCCTTGGCGCATTCCTGCGCGAAGGATTTGGTCAGGCTGACGACAGCCGCCTTTGTGGCTGCGTAATGCGCGTTTTGCGGATGCGCCTTGAAGGCGTCAACTGAGGTGACATTGACGATGCGGCCTGTGACGTGAGGCACATCGACGAACTGCCGCATATGCAGAACGGCGGCCACCATCATGTGATAGGTGCCCTTGACGTTGATGGCGTTTTCCAGATCCCAGTCTTCATCTGTGATTTCAAGGATTGGCTTGCGCGGATAGATGGCTGCGCTGTTGACGAGCGCATGCACGCGGCCTAGCTTGCCGGCGACGTCGTTGAAGCCCTTATGGGCAGATTCGGCTCGCGAAATATCTGCGACCGAAGTCGCGACTTCAACGCCCAGTCCGCGCAAGGTTTCTGCGGAGCTGGCGAGTAGTTCCGCATTGCGGTCTATGAGGCCGATTTTGGCCGCTCCGTTTTCCACCATCAGCTTTGCTGTCGTCAAACCCAGTCCCGAAGCGCCGCCGACAATGATAATGGTCTGATCTTTCACGTTCCGCCTCTTATTGGTCTTGCGTGGGAAGAATTGTATGTTATCACTTATATGCCAAGTTGAAGGCGATGCAAGAGGTTTTTTGAGTCCCACATGATTCCGTCCCTGATCAGGAAACAGCCCTTCAATGGCCTGACACTCGAACTCTCGCAACACCTGGCCCAGGCGGGCTTTCAAGGTGAAGTGGAGGTCGGTGACAGCTCGCGTACCGTCTATTCCACCGACAATTCCATCTATCAGGTGGAGCCGACCGGCATCGTGTTTCCCAAGGGAACCGACGACCTGAAAATCCTTGCCACGGTTCTGGAACAGCCTGCATTTCGTGACGTGGTGATTTCGCCGCGTGGCGGCGGCACCGGCACCAATGGCCAGTCCCTGACCTCCGGCATTGTGGTTGACTGTTCGCGCCATATGAACCGCATTCTGGAAATCGATACAGAACGGCGCGTGGCCCGCGTTCAATCCGGCGTGGTGAAGGATCAGCTCAACAAGGCATTGAAGCCTTATGGCCTGTTTTTCGCGCCGGAGCTTTCCACCTCCAACCGCGCCACCATTGGCGGCATGGTCAGCACCGATGCATGCGGGCAGGGGTCGTGCCTTTATGGCAAGACCAGCAATCACATTCTGGGGCTGCATGTCGTCCTGACCAATGGCGAGGAATTGTGGTCCCGCCCGCTCGACGGGCCAGCGCTGGCGCAAGCTCAGGCGAAGCCCGGCCGTGTTGGTGAGATTTATCGCTCTGTTGCGCGCATCGCGACCGAGAAGCGGGCGCTGATCGACGAGATTTTCCCCAATCTCAACCGCTATATGACGGGCTATGATCTGAAGCATCTGTGGCGCGAGGATGGTCGCTTCGACCTCAACGCCATTCTGTGCGGATCGGAAGGCACACTGGCCATGATCGCGGAGATCGAGGTCAATCTTCTGCCGATCCCGGCGCATGCGCTGCTGATCAATATCCGCTACGACAGCTTCAACACAGCACTGGAACATGCCCGCGCGCTGGTCGCACTGAAGGTCGCTTCGGTTGAAACCATCGACGAGAAGGTGCTGGGGCTCGCCAAGAAGGATATTGTCTGGCCGGGCATTGCGCGGTTCTTCCCGGATGATGCCAGCAGCCCGACCAATGGCATCAATATTGTCGAGCTGGTGGCCGATGACGCAGATGAGCTTGAAAGCAAGTTCCGGCACGTTGTCGCTGCGCTCGATGCCGATCAGTCCGACGGTGGCAAGCCTTACACCATTGCGCGCGATCCGAAGGATATCGAGGCAATCTGGACGATGCGCAAGCGCTCGGTCGGTCTGCTTGGCAATGTCGACGGGCCGGTGCGTCCGGTGCCTTTCGTGGAAGACACGGCGGTTCCGCCGGAAAACCTCGCCGCCTATATTCGCGAATTCCGGGCGCTTCTGGACGGAGAAGGTCTAAGCTACGGCATGTTCGGCCATGTCGATGCAGGCGTGCTGCATGTGCGCCCGGCGCTTGATCTGACGCGGACCGATCACGAGCCGCTGGTACGCAAGATCAGCGACTGCGTGGTTGCGCTGACACGCAAATATGGCGGCGTGCTGTGGGGCGAACACGGCAAGGGCGTGCGTTCGGAATATGTGCCCGAATTCTTCGGTGCGCTTTATCCGAGCCTGCAGGAAATCAAGGGTCTGTTCGACCCGCGCAACCGGCTCAATCCCGGCAAGATTGCAACGCCGTCGTCGCAAGCGTTGTTGAAGATTGATGAAGTGCCGCTGCGCGGTCAGTACGACCGGATCATCGGTCTGGAAATCCGCGAGGCTTTCGACAACGCCGCCTATTGCAACGGCAATGGCGCCTGTTTCGATTTCGATGATGCCAGCTTGATGTGCCCGTCCTACAAGGCAACACGGGACCGTCGTTATTCGCCGAAAGGCCGCGCTTCGCTGATGCGCGAATGGCTGCGACTGATGGCGGAGAGCGGAAAAGACCCGCGCAAGGAAGCCGGACAGGCCCGCAACGCCGGTGCCATTCGCACGCTGCCTGCGCGTCTGTGGAACTCGATCAACCCAGCCAATCGCAACGATTTCTCGCATGAAGTGCGCGAGGCGATGGATAGCTGCCTCGCCTGCAAGGCCTGCGCCGGGCAATGTCCGGTGAAGGTCAGCGTTCCGGCGTTCCGGGCCAAGTTCCTTGAGATCTACTACGGACGCTATGCCCGCCCGATCAAGGACATGATGGTGGCGAGCATCGAGAACACGCTGCCTTTGTTTGCACGGCTGAAGCCTGCTTACAATGCATGGGTGCGCTCTGGTCTGGGTCGCGCTGCCATGCGCCGGGCCGGGCTGACGGCCTTGCCGGAAATGCCCGCTTTGTCGCTGACACGTGAAGCGCAGCGCATGGGCGTGGCTGTCGCAACGCCTGAACGCATGCGCAAACTTTCGGATGCGCAGCGGCAAGAGGCGGTTGTGTTCGTTCTGGATGCCTTCACGGCCCATTTCGATCCGGCTGTCGGGCTATCGGCTCTGCAACTCGCCCGCAAGATGGGCTTTACGCCCTATCTCGCCGCGCCCAACCAGAACGGCAAGGCGCTGCACGTTCACGGCTATCTGGGCGCTTTCGAGAAAACCGCGTCGAAGTCCATCCGCTATCTCAACGAACTGGCGGAAATGGGTATTGCGCTGGTCGGTCTCGACCCGTCGATGACGCTGACCTATCGCAGCGAATATAAGGGTGTCGAGGCGGCCCGGATCAAGGCGCAGGTCAATCTGGTGCAGGAATGGCTGGAGGCCAATCGCGACCGTCTGCGCGGGCTCGACACTGCGGCGCACGAAAAGCGTCTGCGTCTGCTGGGGCACTGCACGGAGCGCAGCAATGTCCCATCATCGATGAAGCAATGGAAATCCGTGTTCCAGCAGATCGGCGTGGAACTGGATGTGCCGGAAACGGGCTGTTGCGGCATGGCGGGCACTTTCGGCCACGAGGTCCGCAATCGCCCGATTTCGGAAAAGCTGTTCGCTGCGAGCTGGAATGGTATTCTCGCATCGTCCGGCGAGAAGGATATAGTCATGGCCACCGGCTATTCTTGCCGTTCTCAGGTCAAGGCGATTGAACGCCGGTCCATCCGGCATCCTGTTCAGATACTCAATGAAATGGTACTGCCTCTATAGTTAGTCATCACGTGATTTATAAAATCAAATAACCAGCGCTGGAGTTAAATGTCGTGTCAATCATTACCCAACGCGGAAATCTGGCGGAAATTGTCGTCGCGGAACTGACGACCCGGATAGACTCGGGTCTCTATGGTCCGGGCGACAAGCTGCCGTCCAGCGCTCAGCTATGTGAAGAGTTTGGCGTCAGCAGAACCGTCATCCGCGAGGCGCTGACCTCGCTCAAGGTGGCAGGGCGTGTCACCACGCGGCAGGGTGCGGGCGTCTATGTCACCGACAAGGACGTGAAGGCGCTCAATTACGAGATTAGCCGGATCGACGATATTCGCTCCGCAATGCAGATTCTCGAATTGCGGCTTGGTGTGGAAATGCAGTCGGTAGCGCTTGCCGCCACCCGCCGCACGCCGGAGGCGCTGGCGGAAATCGCCCGCGCTTACGATCATCTGGAAAATCTCGAAACCGACGATCCGGAAGTCGAGGCACGCGCCGATTTCGATTTCCACCTTGCGATTGCGCGGGCAACCCGCAATCCGCATTTCCCGAGTTTTCTGGAAGCGGTTATCGGCGAGATCAACTTTGATCTGCTGCTGAAGCATCGCCAGCCCGTGCGGGCTTCACGGTCCTATCTCAAGAAGATCAACAAGGAACATGCGATGATCCTTGCCGCGATCACGCAGGGCGATGCAAAGGCGGCGCGCAATGCGCTGGTCGCGCATCTGGAAGAAAGCCTCAATCGCTATCGCTCCTTGCTGGAAGAACCAGCCAGCGATGCGCTGACGGACTGAGCAGCGCAAACAAAAAGAAAAGCCCGGAACCGGCGACGGTTTCGGGCTTTTTGATTGTGTCTGCAAGGCCGGTCAGATCACGGCATCTTCCAGGAATGGACGATTGGCCGTCACGCGCTCAAAGCCGAAGGGTGAGAGGTCGAGCGTCTTGAACGCGTCATAGATGATCAGTTCGCTCAAGCCGCGCCCCATGGCTGGCGACTGCTGCAATCCGTGACCGGAAAATCCGTTGGCGAACAGGAAGTTCTTCACCTCGGTATGCGATCCCAGAATGACATTGTGATCGAGCGTGCAATAGTCGTAATGGCCCGCCCATGAGTTGACGACCTTGATCGCCTCGAAAGCCGGAACGCGATTGGCCAAGGTCGGCCAGATTTCCTCGTCAAACTCGTCATGCATGACATCGAAATCGTTCGGGTCGACTTCCGGGTCGTGCTTGGGATAGGTGCCCATCAGATAGAACTTGCCTTCAGGCCGGAAGAACACGCCGCTTGGGTCGATGGTGAGGCCCACCTTGCCTTCCAGCGGTGTGCGGCAATCGACGACGAACAGCGAACGGCGGCGTGGTTCGACCGGAATGTCCAGCCCGGCCATGCGGGCGACTTTCTTGCCGTTGGTGCCGGACGTGTTGACCATCGTGCCGCAGGCAATCGTCTGCCCGCTTTTGGTGGTCACGGAGACAATGCGGTCGCCCTCACGGTTGACGGCCACGACCTCGTCCTCGATATATTCGACGCCGAGCGAGCGCGCCTTCTTGCGGAAACCCTGCATGAGCGCGGAACTGTCGAACCAGCCTTCACCGCGTTCGCCGGTGCTGCCAAGCGTCAGCCCCTCAAGATTGAGCCACGGAAAGCGCTGGCCAAGGCCATCCACATCCAGCAGCGAAACTTCCGCGCCGCAGGAAACCTGCGTTTCATGATTGCGCCGCAGAACCTGATCGCCGCGGTCATCGGCGGCAAGGAACAGATAGCCCGCTTCGTGAAAGCCGATTTCCGGCGTGTCGTCATCGACGGCCACGTTTTCGCGGAAATTGCGGATGAATTCCGTGCCGAAGCGCGAAACCTGCACATTGATGGCGTTGGAAAACTGATGGCGGATGGAGCTGGACGACAGCGCCGTTGCCGAGCGCTGATAGGTCCAGTCCTTTTCGATCACCAGTATGGTGCCGTTGAAATCGGGGTTGGTCGCCAGAAAATAGGCGGTCGCGCTGCCCACAACCGCGCCGCCGACAATGACGACATCATAGGAACTCTTGGAAGCCTGCATTGTAAGCCTACTTGTTTTCGTCTTCGAAATGACCGGCGGCGCAGAAGCTGCCACCCTGAAACCGGACTGCCGGATCGTTGGGGTCGCCTTGCGGCGTCTTGGCGAAAACCGCATCGCGATAATCGTCGGCGCTGTCCTTGGCCTTGTAGCCGAGCACGGCGGCGGTGCGGTTGTCCCAGAAGGATTCGCTGTTGTTCGACATGCCATAGGCGACCATGAAGCCGACACGCGGTGCGGACAGGCACTTCTCGACCAGCTGGCGGCAGTCTTCGAAGGACAGCCAGGTGATCAGATGGCGACGGTCGGTCGGTTCCGGAAAGGAGGAGCCGATGCGAATGCAGACGGTTTCGATGCCGAACTTGTCGAAGTAATAGCGGGCCAGATTTTCCACGAAGGTTTTGGAGACGCCATAAAGGCTGTCCGGGCGCGTCTGAACATTGCCGTCGATGGTTTCCGTCCGCTCGTAATAGCCGATGGCATGGACGGAGCTTGCAAAGACAATGCGCTTTACACCGTGGCGACGGGCTGCCTCGTAAATATTGTAGCCGCCGGAAATGTTGGAATCGAGGATGGTCTTCCAGGGCGCTTCCACAGACTGCCCGCCCATATGTATGATGGCGTCGCAGCCTTCGACAACGCGCGAAACCGCGTCGAAGTCCGCGAGATCGGCGGGGAAGTCCTCTTCATGCGGCGCGAGATCCTGACACGGTTCCAGCGCCGACAAGCGCACGATCCGGCCCAGCCGCGTTCCCGATTTGCGCAGCTCCGATCCGAGGCGACCGGCAGCGCCAGTCAACAGCGTTCTTTGAAAGTGGGTCATGAAGAGGTCCTAATTAGCGAAGTTTTGCGAGGGCATCGGATGTGCGCTCGATGGCTGCGGTCAGGTTTTCCCGGGAGGTCGCGAAAGAGAGGCGGATGTAAGGCTCAACGCCGAAAGCCGCGCCGGGCACAGTGGCGACCTTGCCTTCGGTCAGAAGATAGGAAGCGAGCATCGTATCATTCGCAATCAGAGTGCCGTCCGGCGTCACTTTACCGATATAGGCAGCGCATTTCGGGAAGAGATAGAATGCACCTTCCGGCGCGCGGACTTCAAGCCCCGCAATGGCGCCAAAGCCCTTTGTCACCAGTTCGCCACGCGCCTTGTATTCTGCAACCGCTGTCCGCACGAAATCCTGCGGGCCATTGAGAGCGGCCGCTGCCGCAACCTGCGTGATGGAGGAGGGGCAGGTGGTGCTCTGCGACTGCAGCTTGTTGAGCACCTTGGTCAGTTCCTTCGGACCCGCCGCATAGCCAAGACGCCAGCCGGTCATGGCATAGGCCTTGGAAACGCCGTTGATGATCAATGTGCGGTCGCGCAGATCGGGGCAGGCAATGGCGAATGACGTGAAGGGCGTGTCGCCGCAGACGATGTGTTCGTAGATTTCATCCGACATGATCGCGACGCGCGGATGGCGTGCCAGCACTTCGCCCAGCGCCTTCAATTCATCCGCCGTATAGATCGCGCCGGTTGGATTGGAAGGCGAGTTGAACAGAAACCAGCGGGTCTTTGGGGTGATTGCCGCTTCCAGCCGCTCCGGCGTGATCTTGAAATCGTCTTCCACACCGCAGGCGATCACTTTCGGCAGGCCGCCATGCAGGATCACCAGATCGGTATAGGACACCCAGTAAGGAGCAGGAACGATCACTTCATCGCCCGGCTCCAAGGTGCCGAGAAAGGCGTTGAACAGGATCTGCTTTGCGCCATTGCCGATCGAGATTTCGTCCAGCGCATAGTCGAGACCGTTCTCGCGCCTGAACTTATCGACAATGGCCTGGCGCAACTCCGGCAGGCCGTCAGGTGCCGTATAGCGCGTGATGCCGCTGCGCATCGCGCCGATTGCCGCCTCGACAATATGCGACGGCGTATCAAAATCCGGCTCGCCGAGCGACAGGTCGAGGACGTTTTCGCCTCTGGCCCGCATGGCCTTGGCCGCCATCGAAACGGCCATCGACGGTGAGGATTTGATGGTCGCCGCACGCCGGCTCTCGAAAGCGATCATGTTCATGTCTGGGCTCCCTGGCCTGTGGTTCCTGGCGTGTCGCCGATCACGGCGTTTCTTTGTGCTGGGTCGTATGGAGGCGGGTGGAAGATCGGGCCGTCGGGGTCTGGAATTGATGCGTCTTGATGGTGTCGGGCCACGCTCATTCGTATTTCCACTTGACGATCTTTAAATACGTCACTTATCATATATGTGTCAACATGAAAACAAGCCGCAAAAACGGCGGTTCAGCTGGCCGATTTTTGTTTGGTGGAGGTAATAGGCAAGCAAAATCAGATGATTGGTGCGATGTGACCAGTCGCGTGGAAATGGCGAAGGCCGGGAGCGGCCATAACGTTTCCAGTGAGAATATAGAGCGATTTTGCCCCGAAAATGCATGCAAGCAAAGAATTGGAGCGGTTCGAACACTTCCATCGGAACAGAAATCGCTTTGATAAGAACAACGGTTAAAACCAGAGGGAAACTCCATGAAATCCATCGCAAGACTTCTCGCCGGATCAGCCATCGCGTCCGGTCTCCTGCTGTCACAGGCCTTTGCAGCCGACACGATCAAGATCGGTGTTGCAGGCCCGATGACAGGCCCCAACGCTACATTCGGTGAACAGGTTTACAGCGGTGTTTCCGCTTATGTGAACGATGTGAATGCCAGCGGCGGCATCAATGGCAAGCAGATCGAACTGGTGAAGGGCGACGATGCCTGCGAACCGAAGCAGGCGATTGCCGTTGCCAACCGTTTTGTCGATCAGGACAAGGTTCAGGCGGTGATTGGCCATTTCTGCTCGTCGAGCACCATTCCTGCTTCCGAAATCTACAATGATGCGGGCATTCTGGAGATGGCTCCTGCATCCACCAATCCAACCGTGACCGAGCGCGGCCTTGAAACCGTGTTTCGTGGTTGCGGACGCGACGATCAGCAGGCAGTCGTCGCCGGTGCGTTCATTCTCGATACGTTGAAGCGGGACAAGATCGCGCTGATCCATGACAAGGACACCTATGGTCAGGGCCTCGTCGATGCAGTCAAGAAGACCATCGAAGCACGCGGCATCAAGCCGGTTCTTTATGAAGGCCTGACGCGCGGCGAGCGCGACTTCAATGCGCTGGTGACCAAGATCAAGAGTTCCGGCGCAACGGCTGTTTATTTCGGCGGTCTTATTCCGGAAGGCGGCCCGCTGATCCGCCAGATCAAGGAACAGGGTCTGGATGTGGTTGTGGTGAGCGGCGATTCCTTCGCGCAGGCCGAGCTGATTGCGGCAGCTGGCGGCGCGGGCAATCTCAAGAATGTCTATTATTCGGCAACGCCGGACCCGCTGGCCGATCCGTCGACCAAGGGCGTTCAGGATGCGCTGAAGAAGGCGAATATCACGCCAGCCAACTACACGCTCTATGGCTACGCCAATGCGCAGGCCATCGTGGCTGCGTTGAAGGCGGGTGACGACATCAAGGCCCAGACCAACTGGCTGCGTAACAACACGGTTGATTCCGCCATTGGCAAGATCACCTGGGACGAGAAGGGCGACATCAAGGACTTCAAGTTCGTCTTCTATAATTTCGACGACAAGGGAACCCCAGTTCTCGTCAACTAAGGCTCTACCAGCTCCAGCCAGACCCTGCGGTCTGGCTGGTTCCTCCTTGCCTGAACCGCATCCACAGCACGTCACGCTGTTCGGCTGGATGCGTCGGACCAAGAGTTCAGATCGCATGTCGCTCTGAATGCAAAAGGGGTTGCCATGGACTTCTATATTCTGGCCCAGCAGCTGATCAATGGGATCACGCTGGGCGCTATCTACGGACTGATCGCCGTCGGCTACACGATGGTCTACGGGGTCATCCGCATGATCAATTTCGCTCATGGCGACGTCTATATGGTGTCGGCCTATATTGCCGCGATCACGCTTGCGGTGCTGGGCTTCTTCGGCGTTCAGTCGGTTCCTTTCGCGCTGATCTCGATCCTGATCATCACCTGCGCCATCACGGCGGTCTACGGGTGGGTGATCGAGCGCGTGGCCTACAGGCCGTTGCGCGGCTCCACCAAGCTGGCGCCGCTGATTTCGGCAATCGGCATATCGCTGATGCTGCAAAGCTATGTTCAGATTTCACAAGGCGCGCGCGATCAGGGCGTGCCGACGCTGATCCAGGGCGCTTTCCGGTTCGGCACCGAACAGCATTTTGCCCAGATCACCTATATGCAGACCGTGATCCTGTTGGCCTCATTGGTCGCCATGGGCATTCTGACCTATGTGATCGGCTATACGCGCATTGGCCGTGAGTGCCGCGCGACCCAGCAAAATATCCGCATTTCTGCGATCCTCGGCGTCAACACGGACCGCACCATCTCCACCGTCTTCGTGATCGGTGCAGCAACGGCTGCTGTCGGCGGCGTGCTGGTGACCTTCAACTATGGTTCGTTCAATTTCTTCATCGGCTTCGTGATGGGCATCAAGGCATTCACGGCGGCAGTACTTGGCGGCATTGGCTCTCTGCCGGGCGCAGTGCTCGGCGGCATATTGCTCGGCCTCACCGAAGCGCTGTTCGCCGGCTATGTCAGCACGGACTACAAGGACGTCTTCGCCTTTGCCTTGCTGATTGTTCTTCTGTTCTTCCGTCCTTACGGCCTGCTCGGTCGTCCGGAAATCCAGAAAGTCTGAGGGGAGGCCGGAAACCATGCTGAACGACCGTCTTCTCGCGCTTTTCAAGGAAGCGCTACTGACTTTCACCATTTCGCTGATCCTGCTTGGGCCGATTTCCGGTCTCGTGCTGGACGGCTTCTCCTTCCGCAATGAGCTGATGCGGGCCGTCACGCTTGCCGCCATCGTCACAGCCGGACGGCTGATATTTTCGCTGATCGGCATGAGCCCGCTCGGCGCAAGGCTGAAAGCCCTTTTGTCCAGCAATAGCGGCGGCGTCACGGTCAGAACGGGCAAGGAAAAATCCGCAGCCCCGCTGTTGGCGGTGATTTTTCTGGCAGGGTTGATGCTGCCTTTCGTGGCCGACAAATATTTCCTCGGCATCGCCATTCTGGCGCTGATCTACTGCCTCCTGGGTCTGGGGCTGAACATCGTCGTCGGGCTGGCTGGCCTGCTCGATCTCGGCTTCGTGGCCTTCTATGCAGTGGGTGCCTATCTTCTGGCGCTCGGCTCGCAATATCTGGGGTTGGGCTTCTGGAGCGCGCTGGTCATCGCGCCGTTTCTCGCGGGCCTTTGCGGCATGATCCTCGGTTTTCCGGTGCTCAAGATGCATGGCGATTACCTCGCCATCGTGACACTGGGTTTCGGCGAGATCATCCGCCTTGTGCTCAACAACTGGCTGGACTTCACCGGAGGACCGAACGGCGCCCCCGCGCCCGCCCCCACGCTCTTCGGGTTGGAGTTCAGCCGGACCGCAAAGCAGGGCGGCACACCGTTCCACGACTTCTTCGGCATCGCCTATAATTCCGATTACAAGTTCTGGTTCCTGTATTTCGTGCTGTTCCTCGTCGTGTGTGGGGTGATCTACACGGTGGAGCGCCTGCGTGTCATGCCGCTGGGGCGCATGTGGGAAGCGCTGCGCGAGGATGAGATTGCCTGCCGGTCGCTTGGCGTCAATCACGTCTTCATCAAGCTTTCCGCCTTCATGCTTGGCGCATCGACGGGCGGGATTGCAGGCGTGTTCTTCGCGGCGCATCAGGGCTTCGTGAACCCGACATCCTTCACCTTCTTCGAATCTGCGCTCATCCTCGCCATCGTGGTGCTGGGTGGTCTCGGCTCCACTGTCGGTGTCATTCTCGCCGCGCTGGTTTTGACCATCCTGCCGGAACTGCTGCGCGACTTCGCAGAATATCGCGTCTTCATTTTCGGCGTGCTGATGGTCGTCATGATGATCTGGAAGCCGCGCGGACTGGTGCGGGTCACGCGCCCGGCGTTCTTCCCGTCGTCGGAGGCGGTGGTTTCGGCGGGGCTTTCCTCCAAGCCGGATCAATTGACCATGGAGGCCAGCCGATGAATGCGCCTATCCTCGAAGTTCAAAATGTCACCATGCGGTTTGGCGGGATCGTCGCCAATCGCGGGGTCAATTTCTCGGTGGCGAAAGGCGGCATTACCGCGCTGATCGGCCCCAACGGCGCTGGCAAGACGACGATGTTCAACTGCATCACCGGCTTTTATCGTGCGAGCGAAGGCCGCATTGTGCTCAACGGTCCAGAAGGCCCGCGTGACATCGGCGCTTATATGGACAAGCCGATCACCGGCGGCTCCCATCAGGTGACGCGGGCGGGTATCGCCCGCACATTCCAGAACATCCGGCTGTTCAAGGAAATGTCGGTGGTGGAGAACCTGCTGGTTGCCCAGCATCTTGCCACCCGCAACGGGCTGTTGAGCGGCATCTTCAAAACATTGGCCTTCCGCAAGGCGGAAACCGAAGCGGTGGACCGCGCCTATTACTGGCTCGGCCAGATGAACCTGCTTGAAGACGCCAACCGGCTTGCCGGGGAGCTTCCCTATGGCCGGCAGCGACGGCTGGAGATCGCCCGCGCCATGTGTACCGGGCCGCAGCTTATCTGTCTCGACGAACCGGCGGCGGGGCTGAACCCATCAGAAACGCATGAGCTTTCCCAGATCATCCAGCGGCTTTGCGCCGAGCAGGAGCTGACCGTGCTGGTGATTGAGCACGATATGGGGCTGGTGATGCGCATATCCAACCACATTGTCGTGCTGGATCATGGCGAGGTCATTGCCGATGGAACGCCTGAACAGGTGGCCAATGATCCGGCAGTGATCGCTGCCTATCTCGGTGTCAGTGAAGAAGAGGTGCAATCGTGAGCCAGGTGGCGGAACCAAACGGGCAGGGCGCAACCGACAAGCTTCTGGAGCTGGTGGATGTGCACGCGCATTATGGCGCGGTGGAAGCGCTGCGCTCGGTCAATGTGCATATTTCCAAGGGCGAGATTGTCAGCCTGATCGGCGCGAATGGCGCAGGCAAGACCACGCTGCTTTCGACGATCTTCGGCTCGCCGCGCGCGTCGAAAGGCAGGATCGTTCATCGTGGCGAGGACATTTCCCGTCTGGCGACAAATCGCATTTCCAGGCGGGGCGTGGCACTGGTGCCGGAAGGGCGGCAGATCTATCAGGAAATGTCGGTCGAGGAGAACATGATGATGGGTACCACGCCTGTCGGGATGGAGCATTTCGACGCCGACCGCGCGACCATGTTCGAACTGTTTCCTCGCCTCAAGGAGCGTCGCAATCAGGTTGCAGGCACCATGTCCGGCGGTGAGCAGCAGATGCTGGCCATTGCGCGCGCCATGATGGCGCGGCCCGAGTTGATCCTGTTCGATGAGCCTTCGCTGGGGCTGGCGCCGCTGGTCGTGAAGCGCGTCTTCGAGGTGCTGGGTGAGATTGCCGCGATGGGCAAGACTATTTTTCTGGTCGAGCAGAATGCCAATCACGCACTGAAACTGTCGCAGCGCGCCTATGTCATGGTCAATGGCCGCATTCATCTGTCAGGTAATAGCGCGTCGCTTCTGGACAATGCCGAGGTGCGCAAGGCTTATCTCGGCCTGCACTGAACCCGTTTGTCATCCCGCTTCCTTGATTGCAATCAAGGAAAACCTGAAATGAAGGGACTAGATTTCCGATTGCGGGCTGCTTTGCCCGCAATGTTTGGGCGCTTTCGGCCTGTCCGCTTGGGCAGCCGCGGCGCTCGTGATGGAGATCGAGATGAAAATGCGTATGACCGCGTTGGGACTTGCCGCCGGTGTCTTGGGCCTGCTTGCTGCCCCCGCTTTCGCCGAGAATATTGAAGTTCACATGCTGAACAAGGGCGCTGAGGGCGTCATGGTGTTCGAACCGGCCTATATCAAGGCAAAGCCGGGCGACACGGTAACCTTCATCTCGGTGGACAAGGGGCATTATGTCGAGTCGGTCAAGGACATGCTCCCGGCAGGCGTGGCCCCGTTCAAAAGCAAGATGAACGAGAACTATGTGCTGACCGTCACGGAGCCGGGCGCCTATCTCGTCAAATGCACACCGCACTTCGCCATGGGCATGGTTGCGGTGATTGCAGTTGGCGACAATCCGGCCAATCTCGATCAGATCGTTGCCGCCAAGAAGCCGAAGATCGTCCAGACGCGGCTGGAGAAAGTTATCGCCAGCGCAAAATGATGGGCAAGAGCCCTTCGTAAAACCTCGCCGAATCTGACCGAAAACTGCGCGATGTCCTCACGCAGTTTTCGACTGCTTGACATTTAATCAATCGATTGATTAAATAATATTATGAAAAAACCGCGCAATACTGACACCGTCACCAACCCCGCCCAAAGCGAACCGTCACTATCCAGTGACCAGACGCGCATGGCGCTGATCCATGCGGCTTTGCAGCTGTTCGGGTCGAAAGGCTTCGACGCCACCTCGACGCGCGAGATCGCGGCTTATGCCAAGGCGAATATCGGCTCCATCGCCTATCATTTCGGCGGCAAGGAAGGACTGCGGCTTGCCGCTGCCGACTATATCGTCGAGACGATACAGGGCGTTGCCGGTCAGGCACTTGGCCATTACGGGGCAATCGGTGCTCCTGCGACGACGAAGGAAGCTGCGCGTCAGCAGCTGGGTTTCGCGCTGGAGCGGATGGTGCAGTTTATCGTGGCGCAACCGGCATCCGGCGAAATCGTTCAGTTTCTGTTGCGCGAGCTGGCGCATCCGACAGCGGCGCTAGACCGCATCTATTCCGGCGTTTTCGAGCCGACCCACAAACGGCTTTGCGCCGTCTGGGAAGCGGCGACTGGCGAACCAGCAGAAAGCGAGCAAACGCGTCTTACCGTTTTCACGCTGCTTGGACAGGTCGTTTATTTCCGGATCGGGCAAGAGGCGGTGAAGCGGCGCATGGGCTGGGCGGCTTTCGGTCCCGATGAAGCCAAGGCGGTTGCAGCCATCGCGCGGCAGAATCTGTTTGCCATTCTCGCTGCCCGCGATGAACAGCATAATAAGGACGAAGTGCAATGAGCCTTCTCTGTATCGTTCCTTTCGCGTCCTATCTGTTCGCGGCATGCAGCAGCCAGCCGCTGGCCGTTGGCTATGTCGAAGGCGAGTTCGTGCAGCTTGCCCCGCTGGAAGTTGCGCAGGTGCAATCCGTCATGGTGAAGCGCGGCGACCGTGTGGAGCCGGACAAGCCGATTGCGCTCACCGAAGAGACGGATGCGAAAATCGCGGTTGCGCAGGCAGAAGCCGCTTTGGCGCAGGCCCAGGCGCAGCTTGCCGATTTGCAGGTTGGCAAGCGCCCGGATGAAATTGCGGTTCTGGAGGCGTCGGTGCGCACCGCCAATGCGCAGGCCGACGATGCGCGGCGCACGCTTTTGCGCACGCAGGACCTGACAAAGCGCGGGGTCATGACGCAGGCCCAGCTGGACGATGCCAAAACCAGTGTGGAAGTGGCCGAAGCGTCCATCAATCAGAGCATGGCCAATCTGGCCGTGGGACGTTTGCCCGCCCGCCCGGAAGAAATCAAGGCCGCTGAAAACGCGGTCAAGAGCGCTGCCGCACAGCTCGATTCCGCACGCTGGCATCTGACCAAGCGCACCATTGTTGCGCCCGCTGCCGGGCGGATCACCGATGTCATCCGCAATCCGGGCGACACCGCCGGGCCGACCGCGCCAGTGTTGACCATGCTGCCGGACGGCGCGGTGAAGCTGAAAGTCTATATTCCGGAGGCCAAGTTCTCCTCCGTCCGGGTTGGAGATTTGCTGTCGGTCCGTTGCGACGGCTGCACGGCAGACCTCAAGGCGAAGGTGAGCTATGTCTCGCCCGACCCGGAATTCACCCCGCCGGTGATCTATTCGCTCGAAACACGCCAGAAGCTTGTCTATCTCGTCGAGGCGCATCCGGTCGATCCGGCTTCGCCGCTCCAGCCGGGCCAGATCGTCGATGTCGATCTGGCTGCCCGGTAGACGGAGGCGATGATGTCCAACGCCATCGATGTCAAAGGTCTTGTGAAGCGGTTTGGCGATGCAACTGTCGTCGATCATGTGAGCATGTCGGTGGCGGAGGGCGAGATTGTCGGCTTTCTGGGGCCGAACGGTTCCGGCAAGACCACGACCATCCGCATGATGTGCGGCTTGCTGACGCCCGATGAAGGCGAGGGGCAGGTGCTGGGGTTTGATCTGCGCACGGAAGGGCTGAAGATCAAGCGCGAGGTCGGTTACATGACGCAGCGCTTCTCCTTCTACGAAGACCTGACCATCGCCGAAAATCTTGAATTTGTGGCGCGGCTTTATCGTCTGAAGCCCGTGCGGGACCATGTGGCGCGCACGCTGGAAGAACTTGGGCTGACATCGCGCGGCAACCAGCTTGCTGGCACGCTTTCCGGCGGCTGGAAACAACGGCTCGCACTTGCCGCCTGTATCATGCACAAGCCCAAGTTACTGCTGCTGGATGAGCCGACCGCCGGTGTTGACCCCAAGGCGCGGCGCGATTTTTGGGACGAGATTCATCGCCTTGCCGATGGCGGACTGACAGTGCTGGTTTCAACCCACTATATGGACGAAGCCGAGCGCTGCCACCGCATCAGCTATATTTCCTATGGCAAGCTTCTGGCGACGGGAACGGTCAGGGATGTGATCGCTGAGGCGGGTCTTACGACTTTCGTCGTCAGCGGCCAGCGGTTGGGCGATGTTGCGCGCGAACTGGAGAATGAGCCGGGCGTTCTGCAAGTGGCGCCATTCGGGGCGACGCTGCATGTTGTCGGCTCCGACCGGGCCAAGCTGGAAATGGCGCTCGACAAGATCAGGCATCGTGACGGGATTACCGTTGAGGCAGGCGAAACCAGCCTTGAGGATGTCTTCATCCAGTTCATGGCCAATGCGCAGGACAATATGGCGAAAGCAGCCAGCACCGGGAGTAACAAGGCCGGGAGCAGCAAAGGATGACGACGGGCAGCTGGTTTTCATTCGAGCGTCTTGGCGCGATGCTGATGAAGGAATTCATCCAGATGCGGCGCGACCGCATTACCTTCGCCATGATGCTGGTGGTGCCGCTGATGCAGCTTCTGCTGTTCGGCTTTGCGATCAACAATGACCCGAAAAGCTTGCCCAGCGCCGTGGTCGTCACCAGTCAGGATCATTACACCCGGGCGATGATATCGGCGCTGGAAACGACAGGCTATTATCGCTTCGATCACGTGGTTCAAAGCGCCGCCGAAGCCGAAGCGCTGATTGCCAACGGCACGGTCTCCTTCGTGGTCACCATCCCGTCCGACTTCGAGCGGCGGGTGGATGCAGGCGATACACCGCAAATTCTCATCGAAGCCGATGCAACCGACCCATCTGTGGCAAGCGGGGCAATTTCAACGCTGAGCACCGTGGCCAGTCAGGCGCTGTTGCGCGAGCAGGGCAAGCAGGTCGAAGCGACGGAGGCCGCCCGCAGCCAGCTACAGGTGATCGTGCATCGTCGGTACAATCCGGAAGGCGTGTCGCAGTATAATATCGTGCCCGGCCTGCTCGGCGTCATCCTGCAAATGACGATGGTGATGATGACGGCCATGGCGCTGACCCGTGAAACCGAGCGCGGCACCATGGAAAACCTGCTGGCCATGCCTGCCACGCCTGCCGAGATCATGCTGGGCAAGGTGCTGCCGTTTCTCGCTGTGGGGGCGGTGCAGGTGGTGGTCGTGCTGGTTGCGGCTAAGCTTCTGTTCGGCGTGCCGTTCGTCGGATCGCTGGCGCTGCTTCTGGCTTGCGTGCTGATCTTCGTTTTGTCGCTGGTGTTGCTCGGCTATACGATTTCGACCGCTTCGCGCACGCAGATGCAGGCCATGCAGCTGACCTTCTTCTTTTTTCTGCCGTCGCTGATGCTGTCGGGTTTCATGTTTCCGTTCAGGGGCATGCCCGACTGGGCGCAGGCCTTGGGCGAGATTTTCCCGCTCACGCATTTCCTGCGCATCGTGCGCGCGGTGATGCTGAAGGGCGCAACCCTTGCCGATATTGCCGGCGAGGTGAATGCGCTGATCCTGTTCGTTATTCTGTTTGCCACGATGGCTCTGTTGCGCTTCCGGCGCACGCTCGATTGATCAGGCGCGCGCCGGAGCAAATCTATCAGCAAGCCGTGGGGGCAAGCTCCACCTTCGGGCGACGTGACAGCGTGAACAGCAGACCCGCCGCTGCCAGAAGGCCACCGGCCACCGGGATGGCCGCATAGCCGTAGCCCGCGCTCAGCACCGCGCCACCCAGAGCGGCACCCACCGCATTGCCGAGGTTGAATGCGCCGATATTGATCGACGAAGCCAGACCCGGTGCTTCGGATGCAGCCTGCATGACGCGCATCTGAACCGGCGGCACGATGGCGAATGCAGCAGCACCCCAGGCCAGCAGGCTGATGAGCGCGCCGACATGGCTGTTGAGCGCGAGCGGCAGCACGAAGCTGATGGCAGCGAGCAGGCCGAGGAAGATCCGCGTTGCGCCATTCAGCGACCAGTCGGCCAGACGGCCACCCAGCGCATTGCCGACGGTAAAGCCCACGCCGATGATGACGAGCGCCAGCGTCACGAAACCTTCCGAAGCGCCGGTGCGATCAGCCAGAACGGCGGCAACATAGGTGTAGAGCGTGAACATCGCACCTGCACCCATCACGGTTGTCGCCAGCGACTTCAACACGGTTGGACGCAACAGAACACCCACTTCCTTACGGATATCGGGCATCTTGCCCGCTTCACCGCGCGGCAGTGAAAGCCACAGGGCGGCAATGGCGACGAGGCCGAGAACCGCAGTTCCCGCAAATGACATGCGCCAGCCGATCTGCTGGCCGATCCAGGTTGCTGCCGGGACGCCGCCAATATTGGCGATGGTGAGACCCATGAACATGGTCGCAACGGCGCTGGCCCGCTTTTCTGGCGGCACGACGCTGGCCGCAACGATGGAGCCGAGACCGAAGAACGCGCCGTGGTTGAGGCTCGTCACGAGACGAGCAGCCAGAAGCGTCCAGTAGTCTGGTGCAAAGGCCGACAGAATGTTGCCGATGGTGAAGATCGCCATCAGCAGCATCAGCGCGGTGCGCTTGCCGAAACGCCCGAACGCCAGAGTCATGATCGGAGCGCCGATCATGACGCCAATCGCATAGGCGCTGACCAGCAGGCCAGCGGTCGGGATCGATACATTCACACCATCGGCGATGACGGGCAGCAGGCCCATTGGCGCAAATTCGGTGGTGCCGATGCCGAAGGCACCGATTGCAAGCGCAAGAAGCGGCCAGTTGAAACCGGCCGCCTGGGTTGCGCTTGTCTGAGCGTTTGAAGCACTCATAGCGAAATCTCCGTGTTACTTGTCCCAGACAGGCGCCAGCTCGGGAGGGCTGACCAGACGTCCGTCAGGACGGGCGAGCTTTGCAATCGCCGCCATGTCTTCAGAATTGAGTTCAAAGTCGAACAGGTCGAAGTTTTCCGCGACACGTGCCGGCTTGGCGGTCTTCGAAAGCGCGATGAAACCGCGTTCGATGAGCCAGCGCAGCGCAACCTGTGCGGCAGTCTTGCCGTATTTCGCACCGATGGCCTGCAGTGCCGGATCACGCGGAACCGCGCCATCGGCCATGCCGAAATAGGCGGTGATGGCAACGCCAGCTTCCTTGGCGGCAGCAGCAATCGCGTTCTGGTCGAGATAAGGGTGAACCTCGATCTGGTTGGTCACGATTGGCGCTTGGCTGCGTTCAATCGATTCTTTCATCTGCGCGATATTCTGGTTGCTGACGCCGATAAAGCGCGTCTTGCCCGAAGCCTGAACCGCATTCAGCAAATCGACCTGTTCGGCAATCGACACTTTGTGGGCTGGCCAGTGCAGCAGCAAGAGGTCGACCTGATCGACTTGCAGCTTGTCGAGGCTTTCGGTCACGGAAGAAGCGAACTTCTCTTCGCTATAATTATCGACCCAGACCTTGGTGGTCAGGAACAGATCATCGCGACGTGGGCCAGCCTTCTGCAAGGCTTGGCCAAGGGCTGCTTCGTTCTGATAGATTTGAGCGGTATCGAAATGGCGGAAACCTGCTTCCAGTGCGGCTGGAATGACGGCTTCCACTTCGGCGTCCGACATACGGAAAACGCCGAAACCGAGCGCGGGAATAGCCGCGCCGTGTGCGTTGACGATCTTCATTGTAACTCCTGTTGACTGGCTGGACGCGTTTCGCGCGGAGGCGCACGAAGCTTGGGAGGCAAACGCTTCCAGTCAGGAATCCATTAGAATCCTGTGATGCACAAAGAGATAGGCCCAACATTCCCACTTGAAAATCCGCTGTCGTTCCACATTATCTATGAAACAATTTCACAGATGGGGTCATGGATGGATAATCGCGCCGGTGAGATGCAGGTGTTCCTGCGGGTCGTGGACGCGGGCAGCTTCTCGGAGGCTGCGCGTCTTTTGCGCATGAATCCATCGACGATCAGCAAGCTGATTTCCCGCATCGAGACGCGGCTTGGCGTGCGGCTTTTGGAGCGGTCGTCCCGCCGCCTGTCGCTCACCGCCGAAGGGCGCATCTATTATGAGCGCAGTCAGGGGCTACTGCACGACTTTGACGAGATCGAGCGTGAACTGTCGCAAGGCTCAGCCAGCACCGGCGGCACGGTGCGCATCACCACGTCGGTTGCACTGGGTACGCTGGGGCTGGAGCCGGTGCTGCCGGAGTTTCTCAGCGCCTATCCGAATATCGTGGTGGACCTGTCGCTCAACGACGAGATCGTGGACCTCTATCGCGATCGGACCGATGTGGCTTTTCGGACCGGCAAGCTTGCAAATTCCAGCATGATGATGCGCAAGATCGGTCTGGCGCGGCGCAAGATCGTGGCGGCCCCCGCCTATCTGGAGCGCTGCGGCACGCCGCGCTCGGTTGACGACCTCGCCGAGCATAATTGCATCGGCTTCAACTTTCGCCGCGTTGCGCCGGTCTGGCCGCTCAAGGAAAGTGGTCGCATTGTCGACCGCGCCGTCTATGGATCATTGCTCGCCAATAATGGTGAAACGGTGCGCCGCATGGCCATAGCCGGGGTGGGGCTGGCCCGCATCGCGCATTATCATGCGCGCGACGACATAGCAGCCGGACGGCTGGTGGAGGTACTGGCGGATGTCATCGAAAGCGACGAGGAAGAGGTGAATGCCGTGTTCCTCGGCGGGGCCAGACTGCCCCAGCGCGTGAAGGTCTTCCTCGATTTCGCTGTGCCGCGATTGCAGGCATTTCTCGCCTTGTAACAGAGCGATCACGCCGAATCATGTTGCATATTTGCTTCTAAGCGTCCGTTTTCCGCATAAAACGGCGCTTTCCCATAAAATTTAGCACATCCAATAGCTGAACGATTTCAGGTTCTTGAAAGGGCGCATCCCGCTTTTCAAGATTCCGTGCTCGCGTTTTGTATTGACTGTTAACATTGCGTTAACCACAGTTTGTTGCAATGTGTTACACAGAGTTACAATTGGTGAACTGGAAGCGAGGTGCGGATTGAAAGGAGTACGGCAGATAGAACGACAGTCCCGGCAGGCAAGCCTGCACCAAGGGGACAAGTCTGCCGTGGCCAGCATGACCTCGTTCTTGGGCTTGATGCGCGCCTATTGGGTGTCCGACCGCTGGAGAGAAGCTTGGGCGCTCACCGCCGCCATTTTTCTTCTGACGGCTTTCGTCAGCAAGATGACGGTCTGGGTGGCGGAAGCCTCCGGCCATCTGATGAACTCCATCGTCAATGTAAATACCGCGCCGGTTCAAAGCCCGCTGATTGCCATTTCAACCAATGCCGGTCTCCTGATCCTGCTGATGCTGGCCAAGGATGTGATGCTGGTCGGCTCGCGCCATTTCCTTTCCACCACCTTGCATCGCAAGTGGCGCAAGTGGCTGAACGACCAGTTCTCCGCAGCGCTTCTCAATAGCAAGCACACGCATTTCCATTTGCAGCAGGGTCGCGGCAAGGACCAGATCGACAATGTCGATCAGCGCTTGCAGGAATCGATCAAGGGCATGACCGGCGGCGCCATTGGCCTCGTGATGGGCATTGTCGGCGTCGTTCTGTCGGCCTTCTTCATCGGACAGAAGCTCATTGAAATGTCCACGGATGTGGAAGGGCTGGAAGTCTTCGGTTCTTATGGCAGCGCGGTTCTCGCCTTTGCCGCCATCCTGATTTACGTGCCGCTTGGTACGTTCGTCGCCATCAAGATCGGTCGCCGTCTGGAGCGCCTCAATCTCGGCATTCAGCAGGCGGAAGGTTCCTATCGTGGTGAATGGACGACCCTTCTGCGCCGCAGCTTCCAGATTTCCGCCTCCAATGGCGAGGCCGTTCAGCGTTCGGTGCATGAACGTCTCTACAAGGATGTCGACGGCACCTGGAACAAGCTCAATCGTTTTGACGCGGCCTATCTGGCCTTCTCGCAGGCCTATGGCTTCCTGTCCAACCGCATCGTCGCCTATATTCCGGGCCTTCTGCCCTATATGAGCGGGTCGGTGAGCTTCCGTAATTATGTCACGGGTGCTGAACTGGTTGCCGCCATGATCAATGATTGCTCGTGGTTCATTCAGGTTATGCCTGCAATCGCCAATCTGCGCGCCAATGCAAACCGCGTGACCGGGCTGGCGCAGGCCATGGAAAATGTGCAGGACCCGTCGGGATTCTATGCGCGTTCGGGCGTCAATCGCTTTGCCTTCGCCCGTCAGCATCCGCGCTTTGGCCTGTCTGTCCGCAACCTCACACTGATGCAGGGGCCGGACAGCGAGGCGCCGTTCCTGCGCTCCGGAGTGATCAATATCCGCGCTGGCGACTGGGTCTATATGCGCGGTGAATCCGGCTCGGGCAAAACTTCCTTCGTGAAGGCGCTGAACGGTCTTTGGCCTTATGGCACTGGCGATATCATCTATCCGCAGAATGCGACCTCGCTCTATGCGACGCAGGATGCGAAGTTCCCGTCCGTATCGCTGAAGCAGCTTGTCAGTCTGCCGGGCGATGCCGGAAGCTTCAGCGATCTTGCCGTTGCTGCCGTCCTGCATGAAGCGGGTCTCGGTGAATTCATCGAACGGATGAACGATAGCGATGCCGGTGGCGCGCCTTGGGATATGGTTCTGTCCGGTGGGCAGAAGCAGAAGATCGTGCTGGCGCGCATTCTCCTGCACAAGCCTTCGATCATTTTCCTCGACGAAGCCACGGGCGCTCTCGACCCGGCTTCAAAGGCGCGCTTCCATGCATCCCTGAAGACCCGCTGCCCCGACGCCATCGTCATCAGCATCATGCATGAGGAAAAGCTTCCAGTGCTGGAAAGCGGCGCGCAGGTTTATTCGCATGTGCTGGATATCCGCAATGGTTATGTCTCGCTGCGTCCGGTCCATTTCGATCTTCCGGGTGCTGCCAACGCCCCGCTTATCGCGGCTGAATAATCGCTTTCTTTAGAGCGTCGATCTGATTGCATCAGATCGGCGCTCTAATCCTCTGTTTCAACGCGCATCTTGTCCGAAAACCGTTTCACACTTTTCGGGATGCGCTCTCATACCGGGTTGTAAAAGTCCAGATTTGGACTATATTCCATTCTGGACGAATGGAGAAAGTCATGGCTCGGAACGCGGCGATGTTAAAGACAGGGATTGAAAAAGGACCCGATGTTCTCGACCCGGGCCGTTTCAAGCCATTGTCGCGCAAGCGGCTGAGCGCTCCCGGTCTGCGCACCTTTCTCGCCATTGCCGATCTCTGGGGGCTGGACGAGCAGCAGCGTCTGCTGGTGCTGGGTCTTCCATCGCGCTCAACCTATTACAACTGGGTGAAAGCCGTGCGTGAGCATCGCGATATCACGCTGGATGTTGATGTGCTGACGCGCCTGTCCGCCGTGCTCGGCATTCATCAGGCGCTGGGTGTTCTCTACGCCGATGAGATGGCGGGCGTGCGCTGGCTGACGACGCCCAATCGCGCAACGGTGTTTGGCGGTCATGCGCCGCTGAGGCTGGTTACGGGCGGCACGCAGGACGGATTGCTGACCGTGCGGCGGTTTCTGGATGCGGCGCGTGGCGGCCACTTCATGGAGCCGAATGAAATCGACAGCGCCTTCACCCCTTACCGCGATTCCGACGTGGTGTTCTCGTGAGGCGCAATCCCGCCCCGCATCCAGGCTACCGACTTATTCCGTCGCGTTTTCCTCCTGTCGGGCTTTTCGACACGGTGGCAACCGCTGCCGATCTGGAAGCCGTGATGGAACTGGCGGGCTGGACCAATGACCGGCTTCTGGTCGAGCGCCTGCAAAGGCTGCCGCAGGAGGAATGGGTGTTCGGCAGGCCGAATTCCAGCATCGTCATGGCGACGTTCCTGCATGTAGCGCCCGGCGGCATGCGGTTCAACGGGCCAGAGCTTGGCGCGTGGTATGCCGCCGCCAGCCTCACCACCTCCGTGGTGGAAGTCGCGCATCATATGCGCCGCGAAGCGGTCGCCACGGGGCGGGCGACACTTTCCCGTACATTCCGTGTCTATAGCGCGCGTCTAGAAGGCGATTTCGTCGATATATGTGGCGAGCAAGCGGCAAGGCCGGACGTCTATGCGTCAGGCGATTACGGCGCATCGCAGCAATTCGGGGAGGACATGCGCGCCGCTGGAGAAGACGGCATCCTGTTCGACAGCCTGCGCCATGAGGGTGGCATCAACATCGCCGCCTTTCGTCCCAGCCGCATTCTCGATGTCGTGCAAGGCGACCACTATGATGTGACGGTTGAAGCTTCATCGCAGAAAATTCAGGCGAAGAAGCTGTCTGGATAAGGCAGTTGTTACACCGCCCATTCCACATCGGTGGTGAAGGCGATGGTGAGCCAACGGTCCGGGCTTTCTTCACCCAGCGCATTGCCGACTTCATCGCGCAAGGCGTCCCATTCTTCCAGCCGCCGGGGTGGCAGATTGGGTGGGACGATGAAGTAAAGTTCGATCTGCTTGCCGCGACCGACCTTGGCGACATAAGCGCGATAGGACACGAAGCCATGGCGCTTCACAATGTCCTGCGCCACGCTGTCGACATGCTGTTTGAGGTCCGCAGGCGTGACCAGAAAAATGTCGGCCAGCGCCTGTTTGATCGTGCCGATGGGCATCGGGATGATGACGAGACAGACCACGGCCAGCGCGGTCGGATCGATATAGGGCGCTATCCACCCCAGTTCCGTTCCTTCGACGAGATAGCCGATCAGGAAGGCGATCAACAGCGCGGCGGTAATGCCGCCAGACATGATCCAGGCCTTGGCGTCCAGCGCCACGAAATCCGATTTGATGTTGCGATTGGCGCGCATTTCAAACCAGGCCATGCCGAGGCAGGCAATCAATGCCACCACCGCATAGAAAATGGCATAGGTGAATTCGAGATGGCGACCGCCTTGCATGATTATGGCGATCGCATTGATGAGGGCATAGATTGCAACGCCGGTCAGCATGATGCCGTTGAGGCCGAGCACCATCGGTTCCAGATGCCAGAAACCCATGGTGAAACGTTCACGCAGTTTGCGGTTGGTCCGCTCCGGCAAGGCGGAAAGCGCAATCAGCCGCGATACGATGAGCGCCAGCCCGCTCATGGCCGCGTCGGCCAGCATGTAGACGCCGTCGAATACAATAGAGAATGAACCGGACAAAAGACCAAATACGACGCCGAAACCGGCGACAAGGAGAGTAACGCCTATCGAGACTTGAAGGACAGTTTGTTCACGGCGCAATTTTTACTCCAAATTCAATAGTCAAATCGGCGCTAAGGCGGGGAGGTTCGGTCGACATTTTTTCGCAATGCACAGGATGGAAAATATATACATCGAATGGATGAAACCGGCAAATTCCGGATGTTTTTATTGAAGAATCCTCTAACATGAAAGTTATCGCTTCGGCTTCCTGAAGCTTTCTGCGCGCTATAGTTCGCAAATGAAAAGAAGGGGTGTGTCTTGTCGATACGGATTGGCCAAAAATACGGGCACCTCATTCATGGATGGAGCTGCGCTTGCCACAGCCCGCAGGCTTTGCAGCTGATGGCGCGGATGGAAAAGAAGCTGTCGCGTCGCAATTTGCTCAAGGCCGCCGCGGCCACGCTCACCGTCTCGGCCTTGGGCCTGAGCGGCACGGCGATGGCGCAGACCAAAGCCCCGGCAAAGCCCGTTCTTCTCACCAATGTGAAGATTTTCGACGGCACGGGCGCAAAGCTCATTGAAGGCCAGAATGTTCTGGTGGAAGGAAATTTCATCAAGGCGCTGGTCGGCGCGCAGGAAACGGTCGCAGACGCGGACGTTATCGATTGCGGCGGGCGCACGCTGATGCCGGGCATGATCGAAGCGCACTGGCACTCCATTCTGGCCGGAATTTCGCAGTTGGCGGCCATGACGGCCGATATTCCCTATGTGCATCTGGTCGCCGCGCAGGAAGCGGAGCGCACGGTGTTGCGCGGCTTCACAACGGTGCGCGATGTCGGTGGGCCTTCTTTCGCGCTTAAGCGGGTCATTGACGAGGGCGGCGTGGTTGGCCCGCGCATTTACCCATCAGGTGCGATGATTTCGCAGACCTCCGGTCATGGTGATTTTCGCATGCGCACCGATCTGCCGCGAAGCGCGCAGAGCGATCTGAGTGTTGCAGAACGGGCAGGCATTTCGGCCATTGCCGATGGCGAAGCGGAAGTGCTGCGCCGCGTGCGCGAGCAGCTTATGCTCGGTGCAAGCCAGATCAAGATCATGGGCGGCGGCGGCGTTTCTTCGTCTTACGACCCGATTGACGGCATCCAGTTCACCGAGGCCGAGACGAAGGCGGCTGTTGCTGCCGCCTCCGACTGGGGCACCTATGTCTGCATCCACACCTACACATCCGCCGGTATTCAACGTGCGCTGAATTGCGGTGTGAAATCCATCGAGCACGGCCAGCTTGCCGATGAGGAAACTGTCAAGCGCATGGCTGATGCCGATGCCTGGTGGAGCATCCAGCCATTTCTCGCTGACGAGGATGCCAATCCGAAGTCCGATCCGGTGCAGCGCCAGCAACAGCAGCAGATCTCCGACGGCACTGTGCGGGCCATCGAGCTTGGCCGTCAGTACAAGGTCAAGATGGCGCTCGGAACCGATATTCTGTTCAGCCCGAAGGGCACGGCCACGCAGGGCAAGCAGCTCGCGAAATTTGCGCGCTGGTATGACAATGCGGAAGTGCTGCGCATGCTAACCAGCGGCAATGCCGATCTGGTCGCGCTGTCGGGGCCGCGCAATCCTTACCCGGCAAAGCTCGGCCGTATCGAAGCCGGGGCCTATGCCGATATTCTCGTGCTGGATGGCAATCCGCTTGAAGATATTTCATTGATTGCCGATCCGGACCGCACCATGAAGCTCATCATGAAGGATGGGCGCATTCACAAGAACACGCTTTCAGCTTGAGGGACGCATTTTGAATAGACTGAACACGTATGCTGTCGCCGTTGTCATGTCCCTTTGCGGCGCGCAGGCCGCAAGTGCTGCCGACGCGGTTGTCGTTCCGCCGGAAGCACCTTCTGTCGTGGAGAGCCAGCGCTGGGCCTTGCAAATCACGCCCTATGTCTGGGCAGCCGGTCTCAAGGGAGACATTTCGCCCTTCCAGCGCGCACCGACCATCGGCGTCGAAAAGTCCTTTTCCGATGTGTTGAGCGATCTCAATTTCAGCGGCTTCGTCAATGTCTGGGGCCGATACGACCGTTTCGTCGTCTCGGGCGACATGATGTATGTCGATACCACGGAAAGCCACGCCTATGGCAACCTGCCGCCGCTGCCGATTGCCATTCCATCGGGCACCGTCGTCAAGGGCGATGTGGATAGCAAGCAGTTCATGGCCACGCTGCAAGCCGGTTATCGCGTTGTCGATACGCCGAAATTCACCCTTGATGCGCTGGGCGGCATCCGCTTCTGGCACATTTCCAACGATGTGACGGTCAGCGCGCTCGGCCTGTCGCGCAGCTATGGCGAGAGCTTCAACTGGGTCGATCCTGTGGTTGGCACGCGGGCGCTCTTGCGTCTGACAGACAAGCTTTCCTTGCAGGCGCAGGCGGATATTGGCGGCTTCGGCGCTGGTTCCGAACTGACCTGGTCGGTGCTTGGCACGGTCAATTATGTGCTCACCGATCACCTGTCGGTTTCGGCAGGCTATAAGGCGCTGCATGTCGATTACGACCGTGACGGTTATGTGTTCGATTCGCGCCTCAACGGTCCTGTTCTGGGCGTGACCTACCGGTTCTAACCAGTGACGGACCGTTCGATTTCCGTGATAGCCAGTTCACGAGAATGAAATAGACGGCATTTTCCTGCCCCGATAGAAAGCGGCATAGTGTTTGGCGCGCCGGAGGAGTGGCGCACCAAATGCCGGATTTGGGAAAATTGCAGGAATAACATGCCGATCTATGAGCTGGCTGCCGCTGGCGCAGCAACGTGCTGGGCACTGACGGGCCTCATCTCCGCCTGGCCAGCCGGTCATCTGGGGGCGCTTGCCTTCAATCGCGTGCGGCAGGTGTTTGTCACGAGCCTGCTTGCCATCTATGTCATCGCAACTGGAAAATGGCAGCAGCTAAGCGGCGATGTTGTTTTGCCCCTGATGGTCTCCGGTTTTATCGGCATTTTCCTGGGCGATACTCTGCTCTTCATTACGCTCAACAGGCTCGGACCGCGCCGCTCCGGCATTCTCTTTGCCATGAATGCGCCAATGACGGCACTGCTCGGCTGGCTGGTGCTGGGGGAAACCCTGTCGCTGACCGCCGTGCTCGGCATTGTCATCACGGTTTTCGGGGTGTCGCTGGCGATTTTCTTTGGCAAGCGCGCAACGCAGCTGCATCCATGGGAAACGATCAAGGGATCGCTATGGGCCGGTATCGGCCTTGGCTTGCTGTCCGCGCTTGGTCAGGCAATCGGCTCGATCATTGCGCGTCCGGTGATGGAAACGGGCATTGACCCGTTTGTCGGGTCCATGTTGCGCGTTGGCACTGCCGCGATATGTCTGTCTATTCTGATGCAGTTGCCCTTTGCTGCCGTGAAGCCGCGCAATCCGCTCAATTGGCGGGTTGGGGCGATGACGGCGCTGACCGGTTTTCTGTCGCTTGGCATCGGCATGACCTTGCTGCTTTTCGCCTTGTCGGGTGGCAAAGCGGGCATTGTCTCGACCATATCGGCCACAACGCCGGTTATCATCTTGCCGCTGCTCTGGCTCAGGACGGGCGAGCGCCCAGCCGCGGGCGCATGGCTTGGCGCGGCTTTTGCCGTCGTCGGCATGGCGCTCATCTTTATGCGTTGAGACGTCTTCCGCCTTTTAAGGCCGTTCGGCTTTGCTGCGCGCCATCCAGCGTTCACGGAAAGCGCGGCGACGCGAGCGCCAGCGTGGGCGCGGCAGCGGCTGACCGGATGTTTTGCTGCGCATCGCTGGTGGCGGCGACAGCAGGCGGATAATGAACAGAATGCAGACACCGATGGTGAACAGCCAGAACATTTCGTCGGTCAGATCGTTGATCATTGTCTCATTCCAGCGGTTCGTCCGGCACTCAAGAACCTGAATATACGGCGTCGCATCATAGCTTCAGAAAAGAAAGACAGAGCACCGACCCAACGGAATCGGATCGGTGCTCTTCAGTAAAACAGATAGCTTCTGGCGAAACTAAGTCCAAGTCACGATAGCGTGCTTATTTATAACGCTGGTTATTGTGTCACGACCTTCGGCTTCAGGCGCAGGATAAGCGGCACGAGCACCAGTGCGACAGTGGGGAAAACCAGCCAGTTGATTGTTTCCCAGCCAGAAGCATGCAGCAGTGATCCTGCAAAGAACGATGCGCAGGCAACCGTGCCGAACATGATGAAATCATTGGCGCCCTGCGCCTTGCCCCGCTCGGCTGGCGTGTGGCAGTCGGTGACCATCGCCGTGGCGCCGATGAAGCCGAAATTCCAGCCGATGCCAAGCAGGATCAGCGCCATCCAGAAATGGCCGACATCGAAGCCGCCGAGTGCAACGGCAGCTGCCCCGGCGATCAGGACCAGACCGAGCGCGGTGATCTTTTCCTTGCCGTAGCGGGCGATCAGCTTGCCGGTGAAAAAGCTAGGTCCGAACATGGCGAGCACATGCCATTGAATGCCAAGCGCTGCGTGATCGACCGAATGACCGTGGCCGACCATGGCGATAGGTGCCGCCGTCATCACGAATGTCATCAGGGCATAGGAGCAGACGCCTGCCGCCACCGACAGGATGAAGCGCGGCATTTTTAGAATTTCGATCAGGGGTCTTCCGGTGTCATTGCTGGCATTGGCCGCTTTGACAGCCTTGGGCGCGCGCAGCAGGAACAGGACCGGCAATGCGATGAGGCCCAGCACCGCCTGGCTGAGGAAACTGCCAGCGAACATGGCGTCGGGTATCGTGTCGCGGGTCCAGATCACCAGCTGCGGTCCGACGATTGCGGCGATGAGCCCGCCAACCATCACATAGGAAATTGCCTTGGCCTTCATATCGCCGCTGGCGGTGTCTGCGGCGGCGAAGCGATAGCTCTGCACATAGGCGGCATAGAGACCTGCTGTCAGCGTGCCAAGGCAGAAGATCAGGAATGATGCGGAGAAGATGCCAGCGGCTGCGACAAGCCCCGCCGTCGCGCCGACAAGCGCGCCAATCATATAGGCATTGCGCCGTCCGAGCTGCCGCATCAGGAACGCGGCAGGCAAAGTGCCGAGTGCCAGTCCCAGATTGAACAGGCTGACAGGCAAGGTGACGAGGGCCGGATCGGACGACAATTTTTGCCCGACAAGGCCGCCGAGCGAGATGACGATAGGCGGACTGGACGCGCCGAGCGCCTGCGCCATCGTCAGGATAAGAATATTGCGGCGAACGGACGAATTGTCGGTCATTTTTTCCCTCACACAACCACGCAGGAAACTAGCGTCATAGTTGTCTGCCGAATAGAGGAAAAATATTCCAAATCACCGAAGTTCGGTTTTCCCGCGCTTTGTCAGTGGCAGTCTTCAAAGCTTCATTGGACAGTCAAGCACGTGTCACGAAGCGTGCTTACCTATGCCGCAGGCTTAAGCGGTTTCCGTGAGGGTAAAATCGACTTAACCGCTCTCGCTTTTTACTTTTTAGCACGCCTCATCCGAAAGCCGCTTCGCACTTTTCGGGACGTGCTCTAACTCGGAACGGGGACATTCCATGCATCGGTATTTCGGCACGTCAACCATTCTCGCCAGCCTTCTGGCTTTCACCATTGTTCCGGCGTCGGCGGAGGAAAAAGCATTTCCGGCCACGCTGAAGGCCCATGCAATCCTGCCAGCCAATACGGTCATTGCAGCACCGGACGATGCGGCAGAGCATTTGAAGACTTCCGGCAAGTTCACGACCGCGGACCGCAAGCGCGCGGAAGGCATCGGTACGATTGAAGGCAAGGATGGCGTGCGCAAGACCGGTCTTTCACTGCCATTCGACGGCCAGCCTGTGCAGGGCTTTTCGGGCATCAAGACCATGGAAGACGGCAGCTTCTGGACGCTGTCGGACAATGGTTTCGGCACGAAGTTCAATTCGCCCGACGCCATGCTGATGCTGCACAATGTCAAGTTCGACTGGGACAACGGCAAGGTCGAGCGCGTGAAGACCCTGTTCCTCACCGACCCGGACAAGAAAGCACCATTTCCAATTGTCATGGAAGGCGCGGAAAAGCGCTACCTGACTGGTGCCGATTTCGACGTGGAATCGATCCAGCCGGTGGCGGATGGCTTCTGGGTGGGCGAGGAATTCGGTCCGTTCCTGCTGAAGTTTGATACTGACGGCAAGCTGACCGACGTGTTTTCAACGCAGGTCGGTGAAACGCAGGTCGTCTCGCCGGATAATCCAAAGCTCGCTTTGCCTGCCAATCCGAGCCTCAAGCTTCCGGTTTACAATCTGAAGCGTTCGGGCGGCTTTGAAGGCCTTGCCATGTCGAAGGACGGTTCGAAGCTCTACGGTCTTCTCGAAGGTCCGCTTTTCGTCGATGGCGCACCGGAAAAGACCGAAAGCGGCAAGACTGGTCTGCGCATCATCGAGTTCAGCGTCGCCGACAAGAAGTGGACGGGCCGTTCGTGGCTCTATCCTCTTGCCGATGGTGGCGAAGCGATTGGCGACTTCAACATGCTGGACGCCAGCACGGGGCTTGTCATCGAGCGTGATAATGGTGCAGGCGTTGCCGAAAAGGCCTGTGCCGATCCGAAGAAGCCGCAGCCGGATTGCTTCGATGTGCCGTCCAAGGTCAAGCGCATCTACAAGATTTCTTTCGATGACAGCAATGTTGGCAAGGAAGTGCGCAAGATCGGCTATATCGATCTGCTGACGATTGCAGACCCGGACAATAAGCGCCGTCAGGGTGGCCATGACGCTATTTACGACATGCCGTTCGTGACGATCGAGAATGTCGACCGCGTGGACGATACCCATATCATCGTCGGCAACGACAATAATCTTCCGTTCTCGGCAGGCCGTTCGCTCGACAAGGTCGATGACAATGAGTTCGTGCTGCTGGAAGTCGGCGAATTCCTGAAAGCCGAATAAGTCGGTTGACCCGTGATTGAAGAAAAGCCGCGAGATAATCTCGCGGCTTTTTTATGGAGTACATCAACGGATGGTCAGATTTTAAGTGTCCGGTTGGCTTCGCGTCCAAAGCCACGCACTTCGATCCGGTCCGCATGGACTTCCACCACGGAATAGGCCGTTTCCGCAGGGGTATCGACCATGCCTTTGAAGTTGAGGAAGTGCTTGCCGTTCACCTCACCGTAATTGCCGGCATGGTTATGACCATTGAAATAGGCAACGAAATTGTCGAAGCCGGTGAGAAGCTCCACGACCCGTTCGGAGTCCCACATATTGTGCTCATTGGCCGGAAAGACCGGATAGTGTCCCATAACGATCACTTTCTCACCGGCGGCCTGTGCCTTTTTCATGGTGTCGCCCAGCCATGCAAATTGTTGGTCACTGAGTGAGCCGTTCCAGCTCTGGGCGTTGGGCGCATTTTTAGCCTTTAGAGCTTCCAGCCGCTGGGCTGCGATTTCGCGGCGCGGATCGTTTTTTGGCGGAGCGAAAAGGCTGACATCGTTGCCATCCAGAACGATGAAGCGATAGCCGCCGCCGGTGAAATCGTAATAAGCGTCCTGCATGCCGACGGTGCGGATAACGGAAGTCAGATATTCGGACGCAACATCAAAATCGTGGTTTCCAAGCAGAAAGAAATGGTCGTGATCAAGCTTGTCGTAAAGCGGCAGGACATGGTTGAAGCTCTCCCAGTGGCGATCAATAATATCGCCCAGCGTCACCACAAATTGCAGGTCTTCCTTGTTGAAGGCTTCGATAGCCTCTGAAAGCTTCCATAGGCTGTTGGAATAATAGCGGTTCATCTGCAAGTTTGGCACGACTGGCGCGTATTGTGGGTCAGCAACGACGCCGAAGCGAAACAGCGGGCCCGATTGGGCGCTTGCGCTGGTGATGGCAAAGCCAGCAAATGGTATAGCCAGCGTGCCGACGGCACTCGCCATCAGAACATTACGACGGGTTATCATGTCAGTCTCCTGCCAGAATTGGCTCGTGTCTTGGGGCCCGCGAAGGCTACCCCTGGGCGATGACAGGTGCGTGACTGTGGATGGTTCGATTGCTGGCGCGGAAGCTTTTGTTGGAACGGCTCTATCTCTTTGTTTTTGCGTGTTATCCGACACAAAACCGCTTCGCACTTTTGTTGGAAATGCACTATGGTGCAGCAAAACTTCTATGGAGGAAGCCGTTGAGGATTTTCATTTTCGGCAGTGTGAATGTGGATGTCAGTGCGCGAATGGCGGCGTTGCCGCGTCCGGGGCAGACGGTGAATGCATCGGGCTACGGGATCGGTCTCGGTGGCAAGGGTGCCAATCAGGCTGTGGCTGTCGCCAAGCTCGGCGGCGATGTGCGCTTCGTCGGCGCAGTCGGCAATGACGCCTTTGGTGATCTTGCCGTCAAGCAGATGCAGGAATTCGGTCTCAACACCAACGGCGTGCGGGTGACCAGCGATGTCGAGACAGGCATGGCGATCATTCAGGTCGACGAGGCGGGCCAGAACACGATTGCCGTTTGCGCGGGGGCCAATGCACATTGGTCGGCAGCCGATATCGACGCCCATGCCGCTGATATTGCCAAAGCGAAGATCACGTTGCTGCAACGCGAAGTGCCGCATGAGGCCAATCTGGCGGTTGCGAAAGCCGTGCGTGCTTCAGGCGGGCAGGTGCTGTTCGACCCGGCTCCGGTTGGTGATGCCAGCCGCATGGCGGACCTGATCGCGCTTTGCGACATCATCTCGCCGAACGAGACCGAAGCTGCCGAAATCACCGGCATCGAGCCGACCGATCTGGCCTCGGCGGAAGCGGCAGCCCGCAACCTTCTGGAACGCGGCCCCAAGACCGTCATCCTCAAACTTGGCAGTCGCGGGGCATTGCTGGTGACCGCTGACGAGGTCAGGCATTTCGAGCCGTTCAAGGTCAAGGTCGTGGATACGGTCGCGGCTGGAGACAGTTTCAATGGCGGTTTTGCGGTCGCCTATGCGGCAGCAAAATCGCTGCATGATTGCGTGCGCTTTGCGTCCGCCTCGGGAGCGATTGCGGTTACACGCGCAGGTGCGGGCGCGGCGGCGCCGACTGCAAGCGAAGTGGAAGCACTGATCGCCAGCGCCTGAGTTTCCGTTGCAAATAAAAAAGCCGCGCTGGCTGGACCAGCGCGGCTTATTTCATTTTGACGAGGGATCAGAGCGTCGCCAGACGTTCCGTCAGAAGGGCGAAGAAACCATCCGCATCGACATCCTTGATGAAGAGTGCATTCTTCGGACGGTCGGTCACTTCCCACCAGTCGACAACCGTTTCGCCGATGGTCAGTTCCGAATTGATCTCGATTTCCACATTGCAGTGGCGACCGGAATAAAGCTCCGGCTTCAGCAGATAGGCGATGACATTCGGATCATGCAGCGGGCCGCCATCGGTGCCGTATTTCGCTTCGTCATAGCGCTCGAAGAATTCGAGCCATGCCGCGACCACTTCGCCGACATGGGTGCCGAGACCGCGAATGGCGGCGATGCGCTTCTCGGTGGTCAGCACCTTGTGGGTGACATCGAGCGGCAACATGGTGATCTGGATGCCGGATTTGAACACAACCGCTGCGGCATGCGGATCGACATAGATGTTGAACTCAGCCGAAGGCGTGATGTTGCCGCCTTCGAAATAGCCGCCGCCCATCAGCACGATTTCCTTGACGCGCTCGGCGATCTTCGGTTCGCGGATCAGCGCGGAGGCGATGTTGGTGAGCGGTCCAAGCGGGCAAAGCGTGACGGTGCCCGGTTCTTCCTTCATCAGCGTTTCGATGATGAAGTCAACGCCGTGCTGCGCTTGCAGCGGCATGGTCGGCTTGGGCAGGTCATAACCGTCGAGGCCGGTTTTGCCATGTACGTTTTCGGCGGTCACCAGCGGGCGCACCAGCGGGCGGATGGAGCCTGCAAACACCTTGGTATCCGGCTTTTTTGCCACTTCGCAGATGGTGCGCGCATTGATTTCCGTGCGGGCCAGCGGGCCGTTGCCTGCAACGGCGGTAATGCCGAGAATGTCCAGTTCCGGGCTTGCCAAGGCCAGCAGAATGGCGACGGCATCGTCCTGACCGGGATCGGTATCGATAATAATTTTACGGGCCATGATAGGGTTCCTAATAGGGGATTTAAAGAGCGTTGCGCGCTGCATCGACCGTCTGGTCGACAAGCGCTTCGAAAGAGATTTTCGCCGGGCGGCGCATATAGGTGACGATGTCGTCGGCCAGCAGCGGTTTCGACCAACGCTCGGCGATGATACCGGAGCCGTGCTGGATGGCGATCATGCTCAGGATCTGCGCTGCGTTACAGTCGACGTCATGACCAATGCCGCACACGATTTCGAGCGTGCGGTCGAAATTGCCGTCGCCGAACCACAAGGCGATGACCTGCGCCGCTGCATTCGGATAGACGTGAATCCAGTTATATTCGGCATATTCCACATCGCATTTCGCCCATGCATCCTGCCAGCTGGCTGCGGAATGGCAGGCATCGAGCGCGAAGGCCAGAACCGCGCCATATTCCGTTTCGGTTGAAAACAGCTTTATTGTCGAGACGAGCAGTTCACGCGTGTCTTTTACGGCAAAAGCGCGGGCCGCCATGACGGCGTTGAACACTTCGCCCAGAATACCGTTACCGGCATGGGAAATCTCCGCGTCCATCCAGGCGAGGCGGGCGGCTTCGCGGGCGCGACCGGGCACAACCATGCCGCAAATGGTGCCGCGCATCTGCGCGCCGATCCATTCATCAAACGGATTGTCGGACGTGCCGGTTTCCGGCGGCGTCAGGCCACGGCGCATATTGGAAAGCGCTATGGCTTCCGCCGACCAGCCAAGCGGGATCAGTGAAGACCAGCGTTCGGCAATATCGCGGCTGGTGACGGCGGAACCCTTGTCGCCAAAGGCTTCCAGAAAGGCGATTTCAAACGTGATGTCGTCATTATAGGTGTTCGGTTCGCGCACATAATCGCGGATCGGGCCGAAAACCGCCATGATGTTTTCAGCGGTATATCCTTCGAGTGCCGTTCCAGCCGCTGCGCCCACAAGCTGTGCCATCCACGCGGCTGCGGTGCGGTCGCGGAAATCGTCAGACTGCACAGCATAGAGCACATCCTCCGGCCATTGAACGGCAGCGTCGAACTGCTCCCACGTGGTGTATCGCACCGTCTTTTGCGAGATGTGGTTCGGGTCGGGCCGTGCCGCCCGCATCAGCACGCGCAGGCGCATGTCGATGCGGTAAAGTGTTTCGAAATCGCCGCGCTCAAGCGCTGCCAGTCCGTCGCGCAGTAGTTCTGCATAAGGCTCCAGCACATAGCCCTTGTTTTCGAGCGATTGCAGCGCGCCTGCCATCAGGCATTCAGGTGCAGCCGAGCCGGGCACATTGCTTTTCCAGAACATGGCCATGAGATCGTCCTGCGCCTTCATGACGGCGCTCGCATCCCATGTCTGTTCTTCCGCCGTGCGCACCACGGGGTTGGTGTCGCGCAGCAGATCGCGGGTCAGTTCCCAAGCCTTCATGTTCTTCTCATTTTCATGCATTTCAGGAGTTCTTCAATTGCCGTGCACGCCGCTGCTTGCGGGCGGCATGGACCGTCAGCACGACCACCGGAACGAGATAGGGGATCATCTGCATCAGTTCGAATGGCAGTCCGAGACTTTGCAGCGTGATGGCGAGCGATTCCGCAGCGGCCAGCACAAGGCTTGCGGCAAGCGTGCCCCAGGCCGTTCCCTGTCCCATCACTTCGGCTGCAATCGCGATGAAGCCGCGACCGGCGGTCATGTTCTGGGCAAACCAGGTGACATAGCCAAGCGAGAGATAGGCACCCGCCGCCCCGCCGAAAATGCCGGAAAGCACCAGCGCCTGCATCTGCACACGCCCGACATGAATCCCCGCCGCCCGTGCCGACTTGGGATCAACACCGGTGGCGCGCAGATGCAGGCCGAAGCGGGTGCGCATCATCAGCAGGCTGACCGCCGGGACGGCCAGAAGGGCTGCGAAGGTCAGCACATGGATATTGCCGATGAAAGGCACTGGCAGGCTAGGCAGCGCGCCGCTTTTCAGCGCGCCCGACATGCCTTTGTCGCCAGTGGCAAGATAAAGGCCGAGTGTTGTTGCCGCTGCCGCCGCGATGTTGAGCGCAATGCCGGTCATGATGAGGTCGGTGCCAAGACGATTGACCGAAACAGACATGATCCAGCCGAGAAGCGCGCCTGCAATCAGCGCGGCCAAAAGGCCGATAGCCGGACTTCCTGTTGCCGCACTGGCCAGAACGGCGATGAGCGCCGCCACAAGCATCATGCCTTCCATGCCGATATTCAAAACGCCGGCGCGGTCGGAAATCATCACGCCGAGCGCCGCCAGCAGAAGCGGCGTCGAAACGCGCAGGATCGTGCCAATGAAGGACGGATCGAGAATTTGGGCGAGAACGGTGCTCATGCGTGTTCTCCAATCTGTCGTTCCTGGGCCTGTTCGTCTTTGCGGTTACGCAAATTGCGGATCACGCGCAGCACGGTCGGGTGATTATGGATGACGCTTGCAGTCGAACCCACCATGATGGCCGCCGTTACCAGCCCCACCACTTCGGTCGGGATATTCATGTTGCGGGCGAGAAGATCGCCGCCGACCTGAACGAAACCGAGGAACAAGGCCGCCGGGACCAGAAGGAACGGATTTTCGCGCGCCAGAATAGCGACGACGAGACCGGTCCAGCCATAACCCGGCAGATCGAGCCAAGAAAAGCGCGCATGAAGGCCGAGCACTTCCAGCGCACCTGCCATGCCCGCCACCAGACCGCCGACGATCTGCGCCCGCATGATGATGCCCTTGAGCGGCAGGCCGAGATGATTGGCGAAGCCGGGGCTGGAGCCTGCAATGCGGATGTTGAGGCCGGAACGCGTCCAGTAAAGCCATATACCGCCTGCGATACAGGCGAGAATGGCGATGATCGAGCCGCTATTGAGGCGTGTGCCTGCCAGCAGCCGGTCAAGCTTTGCCTCGGGCGGAATTTTCAATGACATCATGCCGCCCGCTGCCGGATCGCGGATGACGTAATTGAGCACGAACAGGCCGAGAAACAGGAAGGCGTAGTTCAGCACCAGCGACGTCACCATTTCCGATGCGCCAAAGCGCAGGCGCAGTGCCGCCGGAATGGTGCAGGCAAAGCTGCCCGCAACCGCGCCGCACAGAATGGCGACTGGCAGCGAGAACCAGCCGAGCGACGGGATTAGCACAGCGCCGGTCACCGCACCGAGCGCGCCCAGAAAGAAACCGCCTTCTGCACCGAGATTGAACAGGCCGGAGCGGAACATGATGGTGATGGCAAGGCCGGTCAGCATGATCGGCGTGGCTGCTTCCACCATATTGCCCATGTGGCGGATACTGCCGAAGGGACCGAGGAAGAACGTCTTCAGGATCGCAGCCGGGTCGTCCTGCATCAGCGCCAGTGGCACCAGCAGCACGGCCATGATGACGGCGATAACCAGCACGGTCAGGAAGAAGGGAACGAGGGAAGCCAGAATTTTATGCATCAGGCAGCCACCTTGGTTCCGAGCATGTAGGGGCCGAGCGTCGCAGGCGTGATGTCGGGCCCATTTTCCAGATGAGCGACAATGCGCCCGTTGAAGAGCACGACAACCCGGTCGCTGAGGCGCAGCAATTCGTCGAGATCGGCGCTGACCAGCAGTACCGCGCAGCCGCCTTGCGCCACTTCGTCAATGCGGCGATGCAGGAAAGCCGCCGCCGAAACGTCGATGCCGCGTGTCGGCTGATCGACGATGAGAAATTTCGGATTGGTCGCCAGTTCACGTGCGGCAATCAGCTTTTGCGCATTGCCGCCGGAAAGCGAATCGAGCCGCTCCGTAATCGCGCCTGCCCGCACCGAATAGCGCTTGATCATATCCTGCACGCGCGTCTTGATCGCGTTCCAGCGCAGGAAAGGCCCCCTATCTGTATCGGGATTGCGATCGGTTCCGGCGATTGCATTTTCCGCCAGAGACAGGCCGGGCGCGCCGCCTTGCGAAAAGCGGTCGGCGGGAAGATAGGCGAGGCCCTTATTGCGCCAGCTCGCCGTGTCGGCGCGCAGCATATTCGCGTCGTTGAGGCTGATGGTGCCGGTCGCAGCTTCTGCCAGACCAGACAGGACGGACACAAGACCGCGCTGGCCGCTGCCGTCCACACCCGCAACGCCGACGATTTCGCCTGCGCCAATGGTGATGCTGATATCGTTGATGCGGTCGGCAGGATTGGGCGCTTTGGTCGTCACGCCATTCATGGCGAGGACCGTTCTGGTCGGGCCGGTCTTGTGGGCGCGTTTTGGAATGTCGACCGCATGGCCCATGACCATCTGCATGATGGCGTCGTCCGGCACGTCGGCAAGCTTTTCCGTGCCGGTAACGGCACCGGCGCGCAGCACGGTGACGCTTTCCGCCAGCTCGCGCACTTCGTTCAGCTTGTGGGAAATGAAAAGAATGGTGATGCCGTCGTCGCGCAGGCTTTTCAGCCGTCGCATCAGTTCCTCAATCTCCGGCGGAGAGAGAACGGCGGTCGGCTCGTCGAGGATCAGCAAACGGGTGCGGCGCGCCAGCGCCTTCAAAATTTCGACCTTCTGCTGTGCAGCCACGGACAGCGCGCCCGTGATCGCATCCGGGTCGGCATGCAGATCATATTGCTGCATCAGGTCATCGACCATTTTGCGCGCGGCAACACGGTCGATCAGTCCGGCCTTCACCGGCTCATGACCGAGAATGATGTTTTCCGTCACGGTCAGTGTCGGCACCAGCGAGAAATGCTGGTGCACCATCCCAATGCCCTTGGTGGCGGCATCTTCCGGCGACCAGGACGCAATATGCTGGCCATCGATGACGATTTCTCCCGCCGTAGCATTCTCGATGCCGAACAGGATTTTCATGAGCGTCGATTTGCCAGCGCCGTTTTCACCGCAAATGGCGTGGATCGATCCGGCGCGGATCGAAAACGACACGTCGCGCAGCGCGACGGTGCCGTTCGGATAGACCTTGCTCACATCGTGGAAGGCGACGATTGCATCGCCGCCTTCATGTTTTTCAGCTGGATTTGACACGATCAGGGACGAACCTTGTTGCGCATCGCATTGAGATCTTCGGTGCTGAGGCCAAAACCGGTCGGAACCGTGATCTTGCCTTCGGAAATCTCGTCGGAAGCCTTCTTGATGGCGTCCTTGGTTTCCTGGCTGGCCATGGTGGCCATGTTGCCGTCCGTCACGATGCCGACCGCGCCTTCCTTCAGGCCAAGCGCTTCCGCCTTGCCGAAAGGCAGGTCGCCTGCCTTGAAGCGGTCATAGGCCTGCAACAGACTGACATCGACATTCTTGAGAACGGAGCTGACAACCTGCTTGGCGATGGCCGGGTCGCTGTCCTTGAAGATCGCTTCCTGATCGGAATCGACGCCGAGAACATATTTGCCGGTTTCCTTGGCAGCCGAAAGCTGGCCGAGGCCGGTCTGCGACGCGACCACAAAGCCGAGCGCCACATTGGAGCGATATTGTGCGAGGCCGAGTTCCTTGCCCTTGGCGGCATCCATGAAGGAACCGGCATAGGAAATGGCGATCTTCACATCCGGCGTGACCGACTGCGCACCGGCGATATAACCGGCGAGGAAGTCGTTGATGACGGGGATGTCCATGCCGCCGAGGAAGCCCAGATTCTTGCCCGTATCGCCGAGCTTGCCGTCTTTCAGCAGCGAGGCTGCCAGCATGCCGCCGAGATAGGAGCCTTCATTCTGCTTGTACTGGATCGAATAGACGTTGTCGTAGCCGCCTTCCTCATAAGGAACGCTGGCATCGTAGAGAACGTATTTCTTGTCTGGATACTGCTTTGCAACCGAGCCAACGGTTTCCGACATCTGGTAGGTGCCGCCGATGATCAGATCCCAATCCTGTTCGGAAGCGTCGAGGAAGACAGGCTCCCACTTGGTCGGATCGTCGCCGATTTCGAGAATCTTGGTCTCGACATCGTCGCCATATTTGTCCTTGATCATCTTCATGCCCTTGGCGGCGGAATCAAAGAACGATTTGTCGCCGAGCGCGCCATTGATGATGAGCAGGATCTTGTCCTTGGCTTCCGCCGCCGTGGCGAAAGTGCCCATTGCCGTCGTGGCGGCAAGAGCAAAGGCAAGATGAATTATTCCCCGTCTGGTGGATTTGAGCACAACGCAACTCCAGTTTCTATGTTCAATGAGATGGTTTTTCCTTGCTCTGGCAAAATGCCACCCCGCAGAACCCCCATGCATGGTGCGATCAAACGATGACGGCTGGCGGGAGTCAATCTCCTTCGATTTGCGTCACTGTGGACAATAGGTTCCTGAAACGAAATGCATGGCTTCTGGAAAGCCATTGGGTCCTGTAAGTTGCAGCCTGTGTTTTAGTGACGGAGTGGTCGTGAAGAAAATCGTTGGACTGGCAATTCTTGCGCTGCTCGCGGCCTTTCCGGCCCATGCAGAGGACGACTGGAAAGCCATTGAAGAGGTCAAGCCCTACGCCATTACTGGGCAGACCGGCATTGATCTCTATCGATCCATCGGTCAGCGTGGACCGAAGATCGGCATTGGACGGGTGATCGCCCATACGACCTATGTGCTGACCTGGGATCGCAAATTCGATCACAGTAACAATGCCTGCACGATCCTCTCTGCAAAGCCGAAGCTGAAAATCACCTACACGCTGCCGAAACCGTCGGAAAAGCTTCCGTCGCCGGTGCGCGAAAACTGGGACGTCTTCATCGAAGGCATCCGCAAGCATGAGCTGGTGCATGGCGACAGCGCCAAGGACATGACGCGCGAAATCGTGCGCAGAACGGTCGGACTTTCCGTGCCCAACGACCCGAAATGTCAGAAAATCCGCAAGGTGCTGATCAAGGAAATCACCGATTTGGTTGCCGTGCAGCGCGCGCATGGCCGTGATTTTGACCGTGTCGAGATGGGCAATGGCGGCAATGTACAGCAGCTTGTGCTCGCGCTGGTGAATGGCGGCTAATCAGAGATCCATGACGTCACGCCGGTCCTCGGCGATCAGCTTGCGTATCTGCTGCACGATCTGGTCGCCATGGGCCTTGCCCAGCAGGTCAGCGGTTTCGACATCCTGCTCCTCAATGGCGCGGATCATGTCTTCGTGTTCCGTCACATATTGTTCCGGCAGTTGGTCCGAGAAGGACGAATAATAAAGGCGCAGCAGGCGGCGACCTTCATCGAGAAGGCGCGCGAAAAAACTCGTATAGAACGGGTTGCGCCCGGCTTCGGCAATCGCCGCGTGAAAATCGCGGTTGGTCGAGATCATGTCCAGCGCATTCTGGGCACGCACGGCCTTGGCAAAATCTTCCTGATGGGCGCGAATGATCTTGAGGTCGGCTTTGGTGCGGTGACGCGCAGCAAGCCGCGTCGTGACGCGATACATCAGCGTGATCGCGTCAAAAAAGGCGGGCAGGCTTAAAAAGTCGATATTGGATACCACCGTCGAGCGGTTGGGCAAGGTTGTCACAAAACCATCGCTGGCCAGCCTGACCAGCGCTTCGCGGATCGGCGTGCGGGACATGGCAAAGCGTTCCGCCAGCTGGTTCTCGTCAATGGGGCTGCCAGGCGCGAGCGAAAGATCGATGATTTCATCGCGCAGCACATCATAGACCATCTTGACGCCCGAGCCCTTCTTGCGGTCGGCTGATTGGTTCGCCGATTGGCTGGATGGTGCTTTGCTCATGGCGTGTCCTTTTATTGAAAGGGGCAGGGCGGGAAGAGCGGGGAGGCATGCTTTCGCGCGCGCTATCCTTTGTGATGGTGATTAGATCGTAGTTGCAATTGAAATTTTAGTCGACAAGAAAAATACATTGTGTATATTTGTTTTCATACAAGGCTTGCTGAAGCCGGTTGTAGACTCTGGTTGATTGAAAAACGCGTTGAAGAGATTCAAGGACAGGACCATGACTTCTGATATTTTTTCCGGCTGCATCCCCGCACTCATGACGCCATGCAAGCCAGACCGCTCGCCGGATTTTGATGCGCTGGTGCGCAAGGGCAAGGAACTGATCGCCGCTGGCATGTCTGCCGTCGTTTATTGCGGCTCGATGGGTGACTGGCCGCTTCTGACCGACGAACAGCGCATGGCTGGCGTTGAGGCGCTTGCGAAGGCTGGCGTGCCTGTGGTCGTCGGCACCGGCGCCGTCAACACCGCCTCGGCTGCCGCTCATGCTGCCCATGCCCAGAAAGTTGGTGCAAAGGGCCTGATGGTTATCCCGCGTGTTCTGTCGCGCGGCTCGTCGATCTCCGCCCAGAAGGCGCATTTCAAGGCCATTCTGGCGGCTGCGCCCGATCTTCCGGCTGTGATCTACAACAGCCCTTATTATGGCTTTGCAACCCGCGCCGATCTTTTCTTTGCGCTGCGCGCCGAGCATCCGAACCTGATCGGTTTCAAGGAATTCGGCGGTTCGGAAGCCATGCGCTATGCTGCTGAAAACATCACCAGCGCCGATGATGATGTGACCCTGATGGTCGGCGTCGACACCGGCGTGTTCCACGGCTTCGTCAATTGCGGCGCCAAGGGTGCGATCACCGGCATCGGCAATGTGCTGCCGAAGGAAGTTCAGCATCTGGTTTCGCTGTCGAAAGCTGCCGCTGCCGGCGATGTTGAAGCCCGCGTCGCTGCGCTTGAACTGGAAGCCGCCCTCGGCGTGCTGTCATCCTTCGATGAAGGCCCGGACCTCGTTCTGTTCTACAAGCATATGATGGTCGTCACCGGAAACCCGGAATACGAACTGCATTTCAATGAAACGGACAAGCTTTCCGATGCCCAGCGCGGTTATTGCGAAGCACAGCTGAAGCTGTTCCAGACCTGGTATGCAGCTTGGATCAAGCAGGGCGGCGTGGTCGCGAAATACGCAGCCTGAATGTCGTAGATCCGCAAATAAAAAACCCCGCCAAATGGCGGGGTTTTTTATTTGGGTGAAATTCGAAATTACGCGATAGCGTCGAGGCCTTTCTGGCGCAGCATTTCGAGGTGATCCATTTCCGACTGGGTGAGTGAAATGCCCTTTGAGAGCGATTCACGGCGAGCCGAGAAACGGCGCTGCGACGGAAGACGGGCGCCCTGACCGGCGATGGCTTCAAGCAGAATTTCGCCGTGCTGGATTGGATTGAGGCGTCCGCCAGCCATGCGCGTCGGGTCGAAAGCGAGGACCAGCTCGCCATGGCGCGGCGCAATCGTCGTGGTGCCGAGATAGGCGAGAGCCTCCGGGCTGCTGAAGTCGCCGATCATGGAACCAGCCAGCAGTTCGATCATGGTCGAGATGGCAGAACCCTTGTGCTGGCCGAAGGGCAGCATCGCGCCAGCAAGGGCGGCTTCCGGATCGGTGGTCGGTTTGCCGTCGGCATCGACAGCCCAGCCTTCCGGCAATTGCTTGCCAGCGCGGCGGTAAAGTTCCAGTTCGCCGCGCGCTGCGACGCTGGTTGCAAAATCGAACACATAGGGGTTTTCACCCGGGCGCGGCCAGCCGAAGGCAAAAGGGTTGGTGCCGAGCAGAGGCTTGGTGCCGCCCGCAGGCGCAACGGTCGCATAGCTTGGGCACATGGCCATGGCGGCGAGGCCTTCGTCGGCCAGCGCTTCCACTTCCGGCCACAGGGCGGCGAAATGGGTGCAATCATTGATGACGAGAGCAGCCAAACCGAGCTTGCGGGCCCGTTCGATGAGCGCTGGTTTGCCGGTTTCGAAAGCGAGATTGGCAAAGCCGCCATGGGCCTCGACGCGCACGACTGCACTGTCATCCACGGTCAGTACCGGCACGGCGTCGGTGACCACCTTGCCGCTTTTGACGGTGCGCAGGCAGCCCTCGATACGGTAAATGCCATGCGATTTGCAGCCATCGCGCTCTGCCGCCACGATGGTGCGCGCGATTGCGCTTGCATGGGCGTCGCTGAATTTGGCGTTGCGGAGGGTGTCCTTCACGAGTTCGAACAGTTCATCGACCGTAATCAGGATGGCGTCGCTCATCGTGATGTCCTTTCATGCAGCAAAACCAGCAAAAATCGTTCTCCTGTGCATAAGGGCTGCATACACAGAAGTCATCCGAAATTGTGGTTCTGCGTCTCATGAAAGAGAACGACATTATGCATGCAAGGCATCACCTGCCCGAAGACAGATTTTGCCTTGCCAGCTTAACAAAGATCATTTGCGACCGACTTCAAGATAGGTAATGCCGAACACGACAACAGGCATGGCGGCAATCATTCCAAACGCAATCCAATGGAGCCACTGCATAGGGTGGTCCTCCGTTGTTGTGATGATGGATAAAGTGGGCGGTAAAGGCCTCCGCCTCACATTAACCAGAGTGTGACTGCCGCAGCGATCACGAATGCGGCGGCAAAACTGCTTTCCAGTCTGTAGTACCAGAGCATGACAGCCTCCGTTATGGTTAACGAATGCTTAATAAACGCGGCTCTGGCGATTTGGTTCAATCCGGACTGTAACAAAATTGAGAGCGGCCTCGTGATCGCGAAGCTGCTCCGTTGTTCTGTTACCAGTGGACACGGAATCCGACATTGCCTTTCAACGCGTAGCTGTTGCCGAAATTGTTCAGGCTGGTGTTGATCAGCCCCTCGCCGAACAGGGAATAGTGTTCATTGTCGAAGCTATAGGTGCCGCCGACGCCCAGACCACCCCACAGACGGTCCTGACGGCTTGCCAGACTGACACCTGCCAGATCGGCACGGGTTCCGTCGCGGAATTCGTAATAAAGGTTGGCGATCCCATAGAGATTGGCGCGGTCGGTTGTCCCCTTGGGGTTTTGCCAGGAGGACGCGTAATCGAGATTGAGGCCGAAACGGCCTTGCAGGCTTTCGCCGCGATCAAGCCGGACGGCGCTACCGAAACCGTCGATGAAGTCGTCGGCATCTACTGACGAATAGACCAGTTGCCCTTGCGGCGTGGCGGACCAGCGGTCGTTGATGGACAACTGTTGGCCGCTTTCCAGCGAAACCACATAGCCGAAAGCGCGGCTTCCCGTGGCAAGTGCGGCTGCACCTTCGGCTGATGTGGTCAGGTCGCTGTCGTACCAGGTGGCCTGTGTCAGTGCGTCGGCATAGAAACCGTTTTCGCCATACCATGTCAGCGTCCCGCCGAGACCGTAACCGTCGGTCGAAATGTCGCCGGATACAAAGTCGCGTGACGATGTTCTGGTCTTGCCATGCATATACTGGCCGAAGATGCCGCCGATCAGGTTGCCCTGTTCATTCTCCAGAAATTCGCCATCGATACCGGCCTGCATCTTGAAGACGTTCTGGCGCGTTTGTGTGCCGGTCGTCGTGCGATCTGGTTCGAGGCGATTGTGTGCGCCTTCGATGCGGCCCCAGACACCATTACCGATTGAGGCTGCTTTGACAGGCTCTGCCGTCTGTCCCACCCATACACGATTGCCGGCGCGCTGGCGCAGCGTCGAGACCTCGTTCATGCCGAGCAGATGCTGCGTATAGGCCTCATAGACCGGTGCGCCAGCTTGCAACTTGGCCTCCGGTTTTGGTTCGGGGTCCTCTGGCGTTTTCTTGGAGATCAGATACCAGTCATTGGTGTCCTGCCCCTGGACGTTACCTTTATAAAGAACATCAGACCAACACTCTGAATGATGGGGTAACGCGTCCCATCACTTGCTGACATAAAGCGGAACTGACAATGTGAGAAAAGCAGATGTGCCTTCGACACGGTTTTCCGTATGGAACTCACGCAAAAGCTTTACCCGCGCTTGTACCGGTGTTGCGTCGAGTTCGAAGTTGTAGCTGGCGGTGACACCTAGCGCTGCAACACGTCCGCGGTAACCGCCGAGTATCGCGCCGCTGCCGCTGTCATCGCTGATCTGCTGGTAATAGTAACCGATGGCGCCTAGCGAAAACTGTTTCGAGAGATATTGCGAGATAGCGCCTTCGATGTGGAATTCAGTCCCCGTGCGGTAATCTGTTTCGGGATTTTCTCCATTGAGGGTAAAGCCTACAACGCCCGATATATCGAGGCCGCGCGCCGGATCAAGCCATGTACCAGCGGCAGACATATCTCCAGCCCAACGATGGAAGGCAATGTTAGCGAGCGAGTTTCTCTCATAGTCGCCAATAGGGATATTGACCATTCCATTGAGACTCCAATGGAAGTCACCATCACTCCAGCCAATTGTTGTGGTGACAATAGGATCACCGATCTTGGTGACGCCATTATCGATGTCGCCGGAATAGGGACCATACACCAGATCGGCATCGACATTTTGATGGCCGAAGGGGGTGGTCAGACCGAAGGCTAGCCGCCCTCCCAATAGCTCGTAGGGCGTGGACCATATGAAGGTCGGCAGATCGACCACGGCTTTGGCATCGACACCAAAGCCAACGACCCCGCCAAGCGGCAGAGGTGCCGACGCACCAGCACTTGCTCGGTAAAAATATGTGTCATTCTGCAGATAGACGCCCGGTGCAGGCAGGATTGCCGCGAGGGGGCCTTTTGATCCCAACAGATAGAAGCCGAGCCCGTTTTCGGCCGCTTGCGCACTGAAACAGAGCAACACCATTGGCATGAAACAAAGAAGGGGCTTGATGCGTCCGACCACCGATGTCATGAGCCTGCTCCAGTCTAGATGTTTGGCGGTATGTTTATGTCAGCAGTAATCAGCGGAGGTTGTAGCCTTCGATTGCGACCATCGGGTTCAGCCCTTCAATCTGTGTCTTGCTGACTTCCGCGGTGATTTCGTGGGTCTCTCGGGGATAGATCGTGACGTAATTATCGTCATAGGTGATCGGCAGAATCTCACCGGAATTGCGATCCTTCTGTAGCTGGGCTCGCACAAAGAAAGCGACGTGATCGGTTGGATTGGTCAGCGAAATCCGGAGCCGTCGCAAGTCCCCTTGCGGCTCGATTTCCCTGAGTTCTGTCTGGAGCTCCACCTTCGGCATTGTGTTGAGCGGAGTAAAGTCGGCCCATTGTTTCTGCTTCAGGATCATGGCGTCCATCATGTTGTTCGGATCCATGTCTTCGGGAATATCCTCCTTGGCTGACTGCCAATAAGTGTTCTCTGCGAGCACGCCATTCTTACTATTGCGGATCTGCAATCGCACGAAATAGACCGTGCCCATGTCTTCATAACGGGGCAGGGCCATAGCGACAGCGGACGTGCCGGATTCTGCGTCTTTGACGTTCACGTTCTTTTCGTGTTGGAGCTTGCCGTTGATGTCATATAGGCGCGCTGAGACGATCAAGTTCTTCTGATTTTCCAGCGTCTGGTTGACGAAGTATATGTTGGCTTTGGAGCGATCGCCCGTTGCATAGCCGTCGAAAACCACGCCCAGTGGCTGTAAAGCCTTCTTGGCACCAAAATACCCCCCGCCTTGTTTCATGTAATAGTCGAAGAGATGGCCGAAGAACGACGGCCAGTGGCTATTGAGCATCCAGAAGATCGTCATCTTGTGGGTGTCCCAGCCAAGCGCGCCATAGGTTTCATTTTGAGCGCGGACATTCTCATAGGCAATGAGCTGCGCCTTGCGAGCAAAATCCTCGACACTGTTCGCTGGGCCATATCGATTTTCAACGGCGGCTTTGGCGCTTTCGAGTGTGCTGTTGCCGGGTGCAGACCCAGCGCGCATGTACCAGAAGTCATTAATCGGCCAGAGCTTATCCTCGGGCAAGAATTTCTTGAGGCTGTCCAGCGGCAGAACAGTCTCATCATTGCCTGCTTCGGCGACGGAACCCATCGCACCAACTATATCGCCCTTGAACCAGAAAGCAGGTGAGCGCCAGGAATAGGGCGCCGCCATATGTACACCGCTCCAGTCTTGGTTGCGTGCTGAAACAGTATCAACGACGGAGTTCTGCCAGTGCAGTTCGTTCAAGATGCTATGGTATTTCTCCAGAATATCCGCAGGCGGAAGACCGTCACTGCCATTTGTCCAGATAAATGCCGATGCGTGCGAACGAAAATCAGTGATCATATCCCGGACGGTGGCATAGGCTACTGCGCGATCTTCCTCGTCCCAATGGCTCCACAGTTCCCATGACCCGCAGCACATGAGGCCGCGCATAACGGGAATGCCTTCCTTGTCGGCGAGTTCGAGCACATCATCATCGGCAAACTTGCCTTCCCATCGCAGCATGTTGATGCCAAGGTCTTTCGCATAGCGGATGATATCGCGATCCCGCTGCGGATTGTTGTCGAACAACAGGTCGGGGGTGTAGGCTGCGCCGCGGATCAGATAATCGCGACCGTTGACCTTGATGTAGAAACTACCGGGGCTTTTGAACTTCGGAAATAGCTGAGTTTTGTCGCGGTGCTGCGTAATCTTGCGTATGCCGAAATCGGTCGTCGCGGTGTCGGAAACCTTGTCACCGATGCGAAAGGTGAGCTTCAAATTGTAAAGGTTCGGCTTGCCCCATGTATAAGGCCACCAGACATCGGGCTTGTCGATTGTCAAAGCCTTTATCTGCTCGGGCGTGAAGCTTTCTTCCCGGGTTTCGTTTCCGTTGAGGGTAACGGTCTTTTCAAGACGAATGCTGGGTTTGCCTTCGCGGGTGATCTCGCCGCTCAGCACGCCTGTGACGGGTTTGGATGAGCGATTGACGAGATTGGCATAGACATCGAGCTTGGCTGTTTGAAGATCCGGCACCTTCAAGTCGGCTTTGACATAGGGATCACGCAGAGCTACGTCACCGCCATAAGTCAGATAGACCTTGCGCCAGATCCCTGCACCCTTATCGGGAACGAAGGAGGTCTTGGTTGAAGGATCACCAAAATACTTGAGATTGATCCAATCCATCCAGGTATCGGTCAGGTCCACGCCTTCATGCTTACCCGATCCAGGCGTATCGCCCAACGTCAGGCTCGGTGTACGTTGCTCTGGCGTAATCTTGACTGCTAACAGATTATCTATGCCGGGATGGACATATCGTGTGACGTCAAATTCGTACTTGCGGCTCATGCCGACAACTGCGTCAGGCCCCGCAATTTTCTGGTCATTCAACCAGATTTCACCGCGATAATTCAGTCCGTTGAAAATCAGCGTATAGTGGTCATGACCTTCTGGAATGTTTAGCTTGGTCTGGTACCACCACTGGTGCTTCCAGAGCGTATTGTCCACCTTGGCAAGATTGTCGCCATAGTAGATGTCCTTGTAGACACCGGCCTTGCTGAGTGTATTCAGAACAGTGGATGGCATGGTCTGAATGGCATAGCCCTTATCGCCCAGCAGCGTATTCGGAACATCCACTTGCGCTGCCTTGGCGTCCTCATCCTGGATAAGACGCCATCCATGCTGCAACTCAATCCTGTCGCTGACGTTTTCGGCCCGTGCTTCGACAGTCAAAAATGTAGCGAGAATTGTTCCGGCAACGAGAAAATACCACCCACGAGCCATTCGCTCCCTCCAACAATGTGCGTATGTCAAACCATTAACGACTGGCGACTGCTGCTTGGATTTGCCCCTTCTATTCAGCTGGCAGACAGCCTTGCAATGACTTGAAAATTCACCGAATATTCTTTTAAAATATGCCGCCGATTAGGATTGAAATTAACTGTTTAGTAGAACAGGTATCCAGCAGATATCGAAAATGACAAAATTGTTGAGTTAGCCCATTGATGGAGACATAGTCTTGTTCGAATATTTAGAACGCAGATTTATTATTTTGTTTCTGATGGAATGCGTTCTCTCGCGTGGCAGTCAGACAATGCTGTTTGTTTTGCTGCATTTTCCAAGATACTCGAGGCTGCGCTTCGGTGTCCGCTTCTGTGTCCCGAAGTCAACTTTAATTAGCCCAAAATTCTTGGTATGTCCTTCATTCCATTCCCAATTGTCGGTGGAAGACCAGTAAGTCAAACCCTTCAGCCTAACGCCTTTCTGAATCGCGTTGTAAGCTTCTTGAAGATAGCCCTTGATGTACTCAACCCGTGTTCTGTCTTCAATAATGCCACTTATCTCGTTTGGCTCTTCGACGGTGAAGCCGAACTCAGTTACATAAATATCAGGGGCGCCATAGCCGTTATGGACTCGCAACAGCGTTTCCGAGAACCCATCGGGTTCATAGGGCAGATACTTTGTAAGTTTGAGATTATCTGGTGGTGCGTCCTGTATGAAACCGAGAGGAGAACGTGGTTCTGCTTTGACATAAAAGCGCGAATAATAGTTCACACCTAGGAAGTCGGGTTTTGCGGCGATGTTTTCCATGTCGCCCGGCTGAATGAGCGGAGCTACTAGAGCACGAACTTCATCTGGGTACTCTTTGCCAAATAGAGGATCGAGATAAGCGGTGTTCCAGTAGGCATCCATCAATCTGACAGCTTTCTCGTCCTCTGGACTACCCGACTTGGCGCGAATAGTCTGAAGGTTGAGTGTAGTGCCGACCTTGGCATCTTTTGGTAGATTTGTTCGCGCGGTGGAAATAATAAGGCCCTGAGCAACATTTTGATGATGGATCGCTTCTCCCATCGCATTCAGGGATATGTAACCCGGCGCAAAGCGGCCCGATCCGTAGCCGAAGGTAGAGACAGTGCCAGGCTCGTTCATGGCAATCCACAGCTTGATACGATCGCCGAATTTACGCGTGACAATATCGGCATAATCCGCAGCACGATTGACCATGCCACGGTCGCGAAAGTCGCCAGCCCAGAGGGGAGTTTCGAAATGGACAATGGTCGCCATAGGGTCAAGACCTAACCGGAGCATCTCATCGATCATCCGGTCATAGAGATCCAGTGCCGCTATGTTCGGAGCTCCCGGTCCTTCCGGCTGGATGCGTGACCAGTAGAATGAAAAGCGGAAAGCGTTAAAGCCGGCCTGGGAGAGCAGTGACAGTTCCTCACCATAACGCAATTCAAATTGTGTATTCGTGTCGTTGGATGAACCGTCGCGAATGCCTCCAGAGATATCTGCGAAAACATCCCAGTTGCTACGACCGCGCCCTACTCGACTTTCGACTTGTGCGGCTGCTGATGCTGCACCCCATTTGAAACCGGTTGGAAAAGTTTTGTCCTCTGCAAGGGCAATTTCCGGAGCAAGGGCGGCGGCTGCAGAAGCTCCTGCCGCCTTTAAGAACGAACGCCGTGAAAAGCTAAACCGGCTTGACTGATCGTGGTCCATTCGCGAGATCCTGTATCTGAAAGGATTGGGTGGCCAGCATGAGAGTGGCAGAAATCCAGATTCCGAAAAGCGCGAGCTTTTCCGATTGTTAAGAAACTGCCTTTGGAAGAAATTAGTCTCTACATATCTGTAAGGTTCTACATGTTTCATAATGAAACATGTATACATATTCTCCTCGACTATGAGCTATATGTAAAAACTGAAGGGAGGCAATACGTATTTGTCCCATATTGTATTAAATATTATCTCTATCTAATACACGGAGAAAGATATTAGATTTTATTTGGAAATAGAAATCGAAAAGCTTATATTTGTAGGGAGCTATAAAAGTGGATGTTCCTGTTACGGGTTCTCTTTGCTTCATTCTGATTAGTTTTTTCGTGAAAAATTCATGAGTACGGTCGGAGCCTGTCATTTGGAACGATTGCCTGGCGCTCTACCGCAGGTTTTAGGAAGTAATAAATGCCCTCAATATTTGTGAGTGGCTTGAAGAAAGGCTGGTAAATTGTGCCGGAATTTTTTCTCTCGACCGATATGGTGGATGAAAAATCTCGCAATGCTTTCTGGCAGGAAGTATCGAAACTCATATATGAAGTTTCTCCTGCGGACGAGAATGGCGAGACTGAACTGATCGGGACAATCCGCTCGCGGCTTTTCGACAGCATGGTTCTGGGCGACACGACGTTCAATGAGCAGATTTGTCGGCGGACGCCGGAGATGATTGCACGCACCGATCTGGATATCTGCCTGCTCCAGCTTGTCCTGTCAGGGGAATATACCGGCGATTTCGACGGTAGGAATGTTTATGTTCAGCCCGGTGACATGTTTTTCATGGACCTTACCAAAGTGCTGGATAGTCGAAAGGAAGCTGGTTCGCGGGTAACACTGGCCATACCGCGTTTTGAACTGAATAAATGGTTTCCGTCAAAGGATCTTCATGGGCTGGTTTTGCCGCGGAACTTGAACATCAATCAGGTGCTGTTCGACTTCATTTTGAGTCTGGATGGTGCCCTCGACTTCATTCAGGAAAATGAAATCCCGGGGATCAAGGAAGCGCTTGTCCTGTTGCTGGTGGCGGCCGTGAATGGCGTGGCGCTATCTCCCGCGCAATCGAGCGCCATTGATCAATCAATGCGGCAAAGAGTGATGGACTATATCGATCTGAATATTCGCGACCAGCGTTTGAGCCCCAAGACCATCATGGCGCATTTCAAACTCTCACACTCGCATCTGTACCGGCAATTCGAGCGGGATGATGGCATTACCAAATTGATCCGCCAAAAGCGTCTGGACCTGGCTTACCGCTACCTCATCCATAGCAAAGGCAAGGCGGAAACACTGAAAGAGATCGCTTATAAATGTGGTTTCTCGGACCGGGCGCAGTTCACCCGGTTGTTCAAGGATCGCTATGATGTTTCGCCGCAGGATTTGCGCGAGCTGAAACAGGTGCCGGGGCATGACCCCATGTCGGCTTCCAACCTGCACCAGCATATTCACGATCACCTGGCTCGCATACAGCCAGCCAAATCCTGAAAGATCAGACTGCGGCCTTTTCAAGGGCGCGGTCTTGTTCAGCAATCAACGTGGCAATGATCCCGGCAACGAGAACGGCATGTTCACTAACCTGCGGCAACCCCATCAGCTCGCCAAAGGTTCCTCGTGCCAGTGGTCCGGCGATCAACAATGTTTCATCGGCGTAGCCCGATGGAGAGATGGCATGACTTTGCCGGTCACAGAGAAGGCCAAGGCCGGTTGGGCAAGGAGCCAGATGTCCTGCTTCGGCAAGGGTTGAAAGCAACGGCTGCGATCCGAGAATGCCGCCATGGCCGGGGCCAGTGGTGACGACGACCTTGTCCACGTCGAGAATATCGAGTTCGCCTGTGCGACGGTCCTTGAGGCCGATACGCAAAATGTCGCCAGAAGCAGCCGCGCTGCGAACGGAGGCCGCACGGACAGACAGGCTGCCATCGACGACAGCGCGATCCAGAGCGTTTTCCACCTGAGGCGCAATGCGGAAGCGATGCACGTCCCAAAACGGGCGAACATGCCGCGCGATGCGTCGGCGTTCTGAAACGGGCAAAGCCTGCCAGATGTCCTGTCCCTGAAGGCGAACCGCATCGAGAACCGGATGCCAGCTCAACCCTTCGGCCTGAGCAGCCTCGATGGTTTTGCGGACCCGATGCAACAATTTTGAAGCGCTGAGCGACGGTTGGGCGATGAAGTCGCCATAAGGGTCATGGGTGGTGCGGGGATGGCCGCGAGAACGGAGGCCGCGGCGGGAAATCGAAACGATCTGCCCCTTATGGCCATGTGCTTTCAGCGTGGCGATGACGTCGGCTGCCGTCAACCCGTTGCCCACCACCAGCACGCGGTCGTCTGACTGGACATTATCCAGCGCGCCGGGGCGCGTCGCGTCGGCAATCAGCCCGGGATGCTCCTTGACCGGCTCCAGCACAGCCGGCAGGGATGGAGCGGGATGGCTGATTGCCAATACAACGACATCAGCAACAACAGGCTCGCCATCTTCGGTTTCGATTGTCCAGAAGCCGTTATCCTTGGTCGCATGGACGGCGCGGGTGCGGCGGTGTTCCACGCGCCCGGCCTCAATCAGAGGCTCCAGTCTCGACGATGCATAAAGCCCGAAGACTGTACGGGCAGGGAAGGGCGCGCCGTCCAGACTGAAAGCATCCGGATCGCTTTCCAGTATCCCGGTTTCCGCAAGCCAGTTGCTGAAATCCTGCGGCTCGTCGGGCAGAATGGACATCCGGTCAGCGGGCACATTGATGCGATGCACCGGTTCCAGCGTGTCATAGGCCAAGCCACGTCCAAGCTTCTCGCGCGGTTCAATCACCACGATCTGCCAGTTGGCGTCATGCTGGTGGTAGGGCAGTTGACGCGCCAGATGCAGCGCGACGGCTGCGCCTGTAAAGCCGCCGCCGATAATGGCGACGGTGCCGGTATGGGCTTTCGTCAGCATTTCAAATCTCACGAGCCGGAAGCGACCTTTACATTACCCCCATGTCCGCCGCCGCCAAAGACCTGTTTTTTGCCAAAGGACGAGCGGATCTGGTTGCGTGGTCCTTCCAGTCCCAGTTCGGGAAACAGGAGTTCGGAAACGCGATAGGCTTCTTCCAGATGCGGATAGCCGGAGGCGATTACCGTATCGATGCCCAGTGCCTGATATTCGCGCAGGCGGGCGGCAACGGTTTGCGGCGACCCGACCAGTGCGGTCCCGGCGCCGGAGCGGACGAGGCCGATGCCCGCCCAAAGATTGGGCGATACTTCCAGCTTGTCGCGGCGTCCGTTGTGCAAGGCGACCATGCGGGCCTGACCGACAGAATCGGAGTTTTTCAGGAAGACCTGCTGGGCTGCGGCGATGGTTTCATCATCGAGATGCGAAATGAGACGGTCGGCAGCTTCCCACGCTTCATCATCCGTTTCGCGAACGATGAAGTGAAGACGAATGCCGAAGGATATCTGGTCGTCGCGGCCTTTTGCCTTGGCCGCTTTGCGAACGGCGGCGATCTTTTTGCCGACCTGTGCCGGGGGCTCGCCCCAGGTCAGATATTTGTCGACGAGACCAACGGAAAAATCGATACCGGCCTGTGACGAACCGCCGAAATAGATGGGCGGGCGGGCTTGCACCGGCGGCAGGCCAAGTGCTGCATCGTGGGCTTTGATGTATTTGCCGTCGAGATTGCCATGGCCGGTTTCGATCAGATCGTTGAACACCTGAAAGAATTCGTCGGCATGGTCGTACCGCTCGTCATGTGGCAGAAAAATGCCGTCGCCAGCCAGTTCCTGCTGGCTGCCGCCAACGACGATATTGAGAAGAAGCCTGCCGTGAGACACGCGGTCGAGTGTTGAGGCGAGGCGGGCATAATAAGCAGGCGAGGCGACGCCGGGACGGATCGCTACGAGAAACTTCAGTTTTTCCGTATAGGCGGCAAGATTAGCGGCCAGAACGAAGGATTCTTCGCATGCAACCCCTGTCGGGATGAGAACGCCGGAATAACCGAGGCGATCCGCTGCCTGCGCGATCTCCTTGAAATAGGCGGGGTCGGAAGGGCGGCTCAGCGCGTCGGTCCCCAGATAGGTGCCGTCACCCGAAGACGGGATGAACCAGAGAAAATCGAGCGGCTTTCCATTGGTGGACATGAGAGACCCTTCTTCCAGCGTTTGGCATGGCAGCCCTGCGCCCGATCTGCACAACCGGACGCTTGGAGCAGCGCAATGTGTTCAGGGAATATTGTAGCTGACCAGATTGCTCGCTTAAGGAATGCGATGCTAAAAACTGCGCCATGCGTGAAGTTTATCGACGCGATTGACCGGGGTGTCGCGAAACATGATTGCTGTCGCATCGGGTAAAGCCGGATGAACCGCTGAACGTCAACTCTGTGGGTCCAGCATCAGCAAGCAGAGAAACCTGTTCCAGTTTCCGCTGATCATCGATATTTCTATATTGCGAAATGAGGGAGACAGAATGCGCCGCGACAAGAAGAAGGCGACGATTTACGACCTTTCTGTTCTGTCGGGAAGCTCGCCTTCTACGGTGAGTGCCGTGCTCAATGGTACGTGGCGCAAGCGCAGGATCAGCCAGGCGACGGCGGAGTCTATCCTCAATCTTGCCGAACAGCACCAGTACACCGCCAATCGTCAGGCACAGGGGTTGCGTCATTCCCGCTCCGGCCTTGTCGGGCTGCTGCTGCCTTTGCATGACAACCGCTTTTTCTCTTCCATGGCGCAGACATTCGAAGCGCATGTCCGCGCGCGGGGCCTGTGCCCAGTCGTGGTCAGCGCGGGGCGCGACCCGGACGAAGAACGCGAAACGGCGGAAACGCTGATTTCCTATTCCATCGATGAATTGTTCATTTGCGGCGCAACGGACCCGGACAGCCTGCATGAACTATGCGAGCAGGCGGCGATCCCCCATGTGAATATCGATCTGCCGGGAGCGAAGGCTCCATCGGTAACCACCGACAATTTCGCCGGTGGCCGCATGCTGACGGAAGCGATCATCGCGCATTTTGCCGATCGCGAACCTTTGCAGCCGATGGAGCTTTGTCTGTTCGGCGGACGCAACGACGAATCCACCCGCCAGCGTATTCGCGGTTTTCATCATACCAAGCAGGCAGTGCTGGGTTCCGATCCGGAAAATTGCGTTTTCCACACCGGCTATTCGCCGTCGAATACGCTGCGAGCGCTCGATGACTATCGCAAGCATCATGGTCGGTTGCCGCGTGGTCTGTTCGTCAATTCCTCGATCAATCTTGAGGGTCTGCTGCGCTATATGGTCGAGCATCCGCACGAGCAGCTCAACGATCTCGTGGTTGGCTGTTACGACTACGACCCCTTTGCATCTTTCCTGTCGTTCCCGGTGATTTCAATTCAGCAGGACGTGGAAGGCATGATCGCCAAAGCCTTCGATCTGATGGAAAAGCACGTCACGGAACCGGAGCTGCATCTGGTTATGCCCAGATTAATTGCGCCGCGTTCGGCCATCGCGCTGCCGGTGGATAGTCTGAAAGATATCAAATAAATACATGCTGCTGGCGCAGCTCTGACGGGAACTGCGCTGCGTTTTCCCAAGCTCGTTTTGTTACAAGCACTCCGACATCGTCATCGCATACCCCGCTGAATCGTGTTGACAGATTTTGGGTGCTGGCGCATTATCAGCTTGCACAATCGATTGTGCAAATTGTTGTGCAAAGTTACAGCATCTCCAACCGGGAAGAGGCCGGGGACGAGATGCCGCCGCCTTACGGGAGATGGCGGCGCTGGCAGGTGGAGGCAATGCGAAGCGCGTGAATTTCTGAAAACGGCTGCTTGGAGCGCGTTTCGATCTGTTTGAATCGGATCGGCGCTCTAGATATCCGTGCTCACGCACATCCTTTCGAAAACGGATTGTATTTTCGAGGATGTCCGGCGAGCGAGCCGTTGGCTTCAGCGCATGTAAAGCCGTCTCTTGCAGGCGAAATTCCCGGTCGGATGCCAGAAAAACAGACAATCACTAGGAGGAGAGTCATGAAGGTATCGAAGATGACAGGCGCGCTGGCTGGCGTGCTGATGATGGCCGCTACGACGGCTCATGCGGAAGTCAAGGACGCGGTGGTCGGCTTTTTGATGCCGGATCAGGCATCCACGCGCTATGAAGAGCGCGATTTCCCCGGTTTTGCAGCAGAAATGAAGAAGCTCTGCGAAAGCTGCAAGGTGCTTTATCTCAACGCCGATGGCGATGCGACCAAGCAGCAGCAGCAGTTCAATTCGGTCATTTCGCAGGGCGCCAAGGTGATCGTTCTTGATGCTGTCGACACGGCAGCAGCCGCTTCGCTCGTGAAGCTGGCCCAGTCGCAGGATATCAAGGTCATCGCCTATGACCGTCCGATCCCGGATGCGACGTCGGATTTCTACGTCTCGTTCGACAATGAAGCCATTGGCAAGTCGATTGCTGAATCGCTCATCAAGGACCTGAAGGCCAAGAACGTGCCGACCGACAAGGGCGGTGTTCTTCAGATCAACGGTTCGCCGACCGATGCGGCTGCCGGTCTCATCAAGAAAGGCATTCATGCCGGTCTGAAGGACAGCGGTTACAAGACGCTGGCCGAATATGACACGCCGGAATGGGCGCCAAGCAAGGCTCAGCAGTGGGCGAGTGGCCAGATCACCCGCTTCAACGACCAGATCGTCGGCATTGTGGCTGCCAATGATGGCACCGCAGGCGGTGCGATTGCTGCCATGAAGGCTGCGGGCATCGATCCGCTGCCGCCGATCACCGGCAATGACGCGACGATTGCGGCGCTTCAGCTGATCATTTCGGGTGACCAGTTCAACACCATCAACAAGCCGTCTGAAATCGTTGCTTCGGAAGCTGCGCGCATTGCCGCCCAGTTGCTGAACGGCGAGACGCCGAAGGCTGAAACGACGCTCTACAACACGCCGTCAAAGCTTTTCGTCCCGGCGGTTGTGACGGCTGAAAACCTCAAGGCCGAAATCATCGACAAGAACGTCGTGCCCGCAGCAACGCTGTGCGTTGATCGCTATGCCGATGGCTGCAAGAAGCTCGGTATCACGAACTAAGCCAACGATCCGCCCGGCCGGTTTTCCGGTCGGGCTTCCTTTTTTACGCACATCTTGTCCGAAAGCCGTTTCACATTTTTCGGGATGTGCTGTGTTTCGTGCGCAAAGGCATATCGTGCGATATGTCGGGGAAAGTGAAAAATGTCCCAGGAAAACAAAGCGGCGACGTCATCGTCGCAGCCCGTGCTGCGCCTCAGCGGCATTTCCAAGAATTTCGGCGCGGTTTCTGCGCTGACCGATATCGATCTGGAAGTCTATCCGGGCGAAGTGGTGGCGCTGGTTGGCGACAATGGCGCCGGAAAATCCACGCTCATCAAGACGCTCGCCGGTGTGCACCAGCCGAGTTCGGGTACGATAGAATTCAATGGCGAGAAGGTTGTGCTGTCCTCGCCGGGCGTTGCGCTCGACCTTGGCATAGCGACGGTCTTTCAGGATCTGGCGCTGTGCGAAAATCTCGATGTTGTGGCCAATATTTTTCTTGGCCGGGAGCTTAGCCCCTACCGTCTCGATGAAGTGTCGATGGAAATCAAGGCTTGGAAGCTTTTGAATGAGCTTTCTGCCCGTATCCCCAGCGTCCGCGAGCCCGTCGCCTCGCTTTCGGGCGGCCAGCGGCAGACCGTCGCGATCTCGCGCTCGCTGCTGCTCGATCCAAAGCTCATCATGCTCGACGAACCGACCGCCGCACTTGGCGTCGCGCAGACGGCGGAAGTGCTTGATCTGATCGAGCGCGTGCGTGATCGCGGTCTAGGCGTGCTGATGATCAGCCATAATATGGAAGATGTGCGCGCTGTCGCAGACCGGATTGTGGTGCTGCGTCTCGGTCGCAATAACGGTGTTTTCTATCCGGATTCATCGAACGAGGAACTGGTTGCCGCCATCACCGGCGCAACCAGCAATTCCGTTTCCCGCCGTGCCGAACGACGTCAGGCACACCACGATGACGCCCATGACCGGGGAGAAGCATAATGAACCAGACAACCGGAAATACCCCCCTCGACCGGCAGGATGCCCGCGTGCGTCATGATGAAGGCGTTTCGGGCGCGCTGCGCAGCTTCTTCGACCGCGTCCGCTCGGGCGACCTCGGCTCGCTTCCCGTTATTGTCGGCCTCGTCATCATCTGGACGGTGTTCCAGACGCTGAACCCGGTTTTCCTGTCGAGCAATAACCTTGTGAACCTGCTGTTCGATTGCTCGACCATCGGTGTCATTTCGCTCGGCATCGTGTGCATTCTGATGCTCGGCGAAATTGATCTGTCGGTCGGCTCCGTCAGCGGTCTTGCCTCGGCCATAGTCGGCGTGTTGTGGGTCAATAATGGCTGGCCGGTGGCGCTGGCGATTGTCGCAGCCCTTTGCGCGGGCGCGCTGATCGGCCTGCTCTATGCATTCCTTTATAACCGCTTCAGCATGCCAAGCTTCGTGTCGACGCTGGCGGGTCTGCTCGCAGCACTCGGTTTGCAGCTCTATCTCCTCGGCAATACTGGCTCGATCAATCTGCCTTACGGCTCCTGGCTCGTCAGCTTCGGCCAGCTTCTGGTGATGCCGCGCCCGCTCTCCTATGCGCTGGCGCTGATTGCGGGCCTCGCGATCTTCTTCACGGGTTTCCGCTCGGCGCAGCGTCGTCGTGAAGCGGGGCTTTCGGCTCCGTCCGTCGCCGGGATCGCATTCAAGGCCATCGTCATCACACTCATTGTCGGTGGCGCGGTATTCTATCTCAACCAGTCGCGTGGCGTGCCGTGGATGTTCGGCCTGTTTGTGGCACTTGTGGTTGCCATGAACTATGCGCTGACCCGCACCCGCTGGGGCCGCGCCATGCAGGCCGTCGGCGGCAATCGTGAAGCCGCACGCCGTGCCGGTATCAACGTCACCTTCATCTATATCTCTGCCTTCGTCACCTGTTCGGTGCTCGCTGCAGCGGGCGGCATTCTGGCCGCATCGCGTCTGGCATCGTCCAGCCAGCAGGCCGGTACGGGCGACGTCAACCTCAACGCCATTGCGGCAGCGGTTATTGGCGGCACCAGCCTGTTCGGCGGTCGCGGCAGCGCATGGTCGGCCCTGCTCGGCATCATCGTCATCCAGTCGATTGCCAGCGGTCTGACCTTGCTCGATCTGTCGTCGTCGCTTCGCTATATGATCACCGGTGCCGTGCTGGCAATTGCTGTGATTGTCGATTCTCTTGCACGCCGCTCGCGCCAGTCGCACGGTCGCGCCTAACAAATAGAAGGATTCTCCAAATGGCCCAGGATCTCAAAGGACAAGTTGCAGCGGTTACCGGCGCGGCTTCCGGCATCGGCTTTGAATGCGCAAAGCATATGATCGAAGCAGGCATGACTGTGTTTCTCGTTGATCGTGACGAGAAGGCGCTGAAGGAAAAATGCGCAGAGCTTGGCGATAAGGCAAAGCCGCTGGTCATTGATCTGCTCAGCCCGGAATCGGTCGCCACCATGGTGCCGCAGATTCTCGAACAGGCCGGTCAGCTCGATGTGTTCCATGCCAATGCGGGCGCTTATATCGGCGGCCCGCTCTGGGAAGGTAATCCGGACGCCTGGGATCGCATGTTGAACCTCAACATCAATGCGGCGTTCCGCACGGTTCATGCCGTGCTGCCGCATATGATGGAGCGCAAGACGGGCGACATCATCATGACCAGCTCGGTGGCCGGTGTTGTGCCGGTGATCTGGGAGCCGATCTATACGGCCTCCAAACATGCCGTGCAGGCTTTCGTGCATACCGTTCGCCGTCAGGTCGCTCCGCATGGCATTCGCGTTGGGGGTGTTCTGCCCGGCCCGGTCGTGACCGCGCTGATCAGCGACTGGCCGAAGGCAAAGCTTGAAGAAGCACTGGCCAATGGCAGCCTGATGGAGCCGAAGGAAGTGGCTGAATCGGTCATGTTTATGTTGACGCGTCCGCGCAACATCACCATTCGCGATCTCGTCATCGTGCCGCAGAGCCTCGATCTGTAATTTCTTCAAGAGCGGTTCCGGTTAAAACGGAATCGGGGAAACGCTCTATCTTGTTGTTTTTACGCATTATCCTACGCAAAACCGCTTCGCACTTTTGCTGGAAATGCTCAAGAACGGGTCGGAGACCATGACTCATTATTATTTGGGCGTCGATGTCGGCACCGGGAGCGCCCGGGCTGGCGTGTTCGACGCCAGGGGGACAATGCTGGCTTCGGCCAAGCGCGACATCACGATGTGGCGCGAGGCAGGCAGCATTGTTGAACAGTCGAGCGCCAATATCTGGCAGGCCGTCTGCGAAAGCGTGCGCGAGGCGGTGAAGATCGCCGGGATCGATCCGGCCAGCGTTGCCGGTATCGGCTATGACGCGACATGCTCGCTCGTGGTGCTGGGCGAGGGCGGCAAGCCGCTCGCCGTTGGCCCGTCGAATGATCCGGCCCGCGACATCATTGTCTGGATGGATCATCGTGCGGTCGAACAAGCCGAGCGCATCAATGCGACCAAAGCCAAGGTGCTCGACTATGTCGGCGGCACCATTTCGCCGGAAATGGAAACGCCAAAGCTCCTCTGGCTGAAGGAAAACAAGCCGGAAAGTTTTGCGTCCGCCTGGCAGTTTTTCGACCTCACCGATTTTCTCACCTGGAAGTCGTGCGGCAGTCTTGCGCGTTCCGCCTGTACGGTCACCTGCAAATGGACCTATCTCAGCCATGAAAATCGCTGGGACGATGCCTATTTCCGCGAAGTCGGCCTTGGCGAACTGGCGGATGAGGGTTTTGTGCGCATCGGCACGGAGGTTCGTGCTGGTGGTGAAAAGCTTGGCGTTCTGAGCGAACAGGCCGCAGCGGAGCTTGGCCTCAAGCCGGGCATCGCGATTGCCGCCGGTCTGATCGACGCTCATGCGGGCGGTATTGGCACTGTCGGCGCGCGCGGCGATGCGGGCAAGGTATTGTCGCGCATGGCCTATGTGTTCGGCACATCGGCCTGCACCATGACCACGACCGAACAGCCGGTTTTCGTGGACGGCGTCTGGGGGCCATATTATTCGGCCATGGTGCCAGGACTCTGGCTCAATGAGGGCGGTCAGTCGGCAGCAGGTGCAGCTATCGATCATCTGATCCATATGCATCCCTTCGCAGCCGAGGCGGAAAAGCAGGCTGCGGCTGAAGGCAAGGGTCTGGCAGACCGTCTTGCTTCCGAAGTGGAAGCCCGCGGCGGCGCTGCAAAGACGGCTGAGATCATCGGCGATATTCATGTCGTGCCGGAGTTTCTCGGCAATCGTGCGCCTTTCGCGGACCCGGATGCCCGGGCCGTCATCGCCGGGTTTGATCTTGATGCCGGTATCGACAGCCTGACAGCGCTTTATCTGGCCGGTCTTTGCGGGCTTGGCTATGGTGCGCGCCAGATCGTCGAAGCGCAGAAGGCCAAGGGCATTGCGACGGATACCATTGTTGTCAGCGGCGGCGCGGCGCGTTCGCATCTGGTGCGTCAGGTGCTGGCCGATACGACGGGTCTCGTCATTGCGGCGTCCACCTCGCCGGAACCGGTTCTGCTTGGTTCAGCCATGCTTGGTGCAGTTGCGGGCGGCGCCTATCCGGACCTCGCGACGGCGATGGAAGCCATGTCCGAACTGGGCGAGGTCAACCATCCCGATTCCGACCGGGTAAAATGGCATGATCGCCGTTTCGAGGCGTTCACGCTGTTGCAGGACACGGCACGCAAGCTGCGCGATTTCTGATCGCGATCAGCAGTGCTAGAGCATTTCCAGCAAAAGTGCGAAGCGGTTTTGCGTAGGATAATGCGTGAAAACAAATGGATAGAGCGGTTCCGACGATTCTGTTAAAACAGGAACCGCTCTAAAACGAAAACAGCCCCGGTTCGATCCAAACCGGGGCTGTTTTCGTTGAAACGAACGGGCCTTACATCAAAGGCGCATCGGGTTCCGGTTCATATTCGCGCGCGCCGTCATCTTTCGCGAACAGCACACAAGGACCTTGCGAGCCGCGCGGGTCATAGGCAAAGCCCTTTTCGGCCAGCGCATGGGTGATATCGCGAATGCCAGCCAGACCGTAAAGATGGTCGTGCAGTTCCAGAAAAATGCGCTCGACGCCCGGCAGTTCGGCCAGCTTGAGCAAGTCGCGCTCCGCGCCTTCGATATCCATCACCAGTACATTGATGCCATGGCTGGCGATGAACTGGTCGATATTGGTTGAGGTGATGGAAATCGTGCTTTCATAAGGCCCCTGATTTTCGTCCATGGACGACATCCAGAGGTCCTTGCGCACGTAAAAGCGGAAAGTACCGGTTTCGCCGGCGCTCAAAATACCTTGCGACAGGACCACGTTGTCGTGGCCGTTGGCATCGAGCACGCGCCGCGCAAGCGAGGCGGTTGCCGGATTTGCCTCGAAGGCCCAGACGGCCACATCGTCGATCCGTGCTATCAGGGAGGTGATGATGCCAATGCCGGATCCCAGCTCCAGAACCCGGTCGCTGGCCTTCACGGCCTTTTTGATTGAGCGAGCTTCCTTGGCTTCATAGCTGCCGCTGCTCAGCGCCTGCCAGATGACGGGCGAAACTTCGCCCGGCTCGATGGGTACAACGACCCCATGTACATTCAACACTTCCGCACCACATTAATTGCTGCCACATAATTAGTGGTAGCAGTTAGCTGCGTCCGGAAACAGTCCTTCCTCGCCCTTTTTTGGTATGCAGATAAGCGAGCTCTGTTGCAGGCATTGGCCTGCCGATCAGGTAACCCTGCACCTGATCACAACCGAGCCCCTTGAGGCATTCATATTGCTCTTCCGTCTCGATGCCCTCGGCGATCGTGATCATGCGCAGGCTGCGGCCAACGCCGGTGACCAGCTCGACAATGGCAAGCGCATCGCTGCGCGTCGTCACATCGCGGACAAACGAGCGGTCGATCTTGATCTTGTCGAAGGGGAAGCCGCTCAGGCTGCCGAGCGACGAATAACCCGTGCCGAAATCATCCATGGCGATCTGGATGCCGAGCGCTTTCAGGCCACGCAGGGTTTCCAGCGTCTGCTCATTCTTGTCGAGCAGGACGGATTCGGTGATTTCCAGTTCCAGCCTGCGTGGGTCTAGGCCGGTTTCGTCAAGCGCCGCCATGACGGTCTGGACAAGATCCTTGTCGCGGAACTGTACCGGAGAAAGATTGACGGCAATCTTCAGCGGCTTGTTCCAGCGCGTCGCGTCCTGACAGGCCGTCTTAAGCACCCATTCGCCTAGCGGCATGATGGTGCCGATTTTCTCGGCCACGGGAATGAACTCCATCGGAGAAACCGAGCCGCGCACGGGGTGCGTCCAGCGTAGCAGCGCTTCATAGCCGCAGATTTCCCGCGTGTCCGTGGTTGCCTGCGGCTGGTAATAAACTTCCATTTCGTTGTTCTGGAGCGCGGTTTGCAAATCTGCTTCGAATGACTTCTTTTCGCGCAGCCGCGTCAGCATGTCCGATTTGAAGACGCTGACATGTCCATGGCCCACGGCCTTGGCTTCATAAAGCGCCAGATCGGCATGTTTGAACATTTCTTCCGTGTCTGGCTCGCCTTCCGATATGGCCACGCCGACGCAGGTTCCTATCTTGATTTCCAGCTCTCCGACCCGGTAAGGGCGGCTGATCTCGTCCATCAGGCGAGCAGCGAATTCAAGTGAATCTTCCTCCGTCATGCCGGTCGACAACACGGCAAATTCGTCGCCGCCAAGACGGCAGACAATATCGCCCTTCCGGCTCAGCCGCGTCAGCCGCCGCGAAACGGCTTGCAGCAATATATCGCCGACGTCGTGTCCAAGTGTGTCGTTCACATCCTTGAAACCGTCGAGGTCGAGCAGAAGGATAACGGCTGAAGGCCCACCGGAAAGCGCTGCCGTCAGCCGTGTTTCTAGATCCTGACGGAACAGGACACGGTTCGGAAGGCCAGTTAGTGCGTCGTGATGCGCATCATGTTCGAGACGAAAGTTCTGCGATTGCAGTTCTGCCGTGGCCTCTCGCAAGTCAGCGGTCAGGCGCTGCATGCGGCCATGGGCCCGATCCAACAGATTGTTATGACGAATAAGCAGGATGACCAGAACGACACCGCAGAGGATAAGACCTGCAGCGAGCGCCGTATAGATGAAATGCAGCTGCTTGACGTCGCTTTGCGCGGCATCGATCAGGTCGACATCGTGCTCCACCGATGTGGAAGCGAGCGACGTCAGGGGCGCATCCAGCTCGCTCATCGCGACGAGCATGGATTTCATATCTTCCGGGCTCATCGTATCGAGATTGATATCCAGCTGGTGGATGATGTCGCTCAGCTTCATATAAAGCTGGCGGCGTCCCGGATCATCCTGAATGAACGCGCGCAGATTGCCCTGCTGCAGCATTTCAAGACGCCCGACCATAAAGTCCAGCCGCAGCCGGACTTCATCGCGATCGACATCGGGTAGCCCAAGCGCCAGAGCACTCAGCCGGTGCTCAAGCCGCAAATATTCGGACACGGTCTGTCCGATGGACCAGGAGTCATTATAACGGGAAAATTTTTGCAAAGCCGTCTGACGCTCTGCGATGACATAGGCGATATAGCCCGTCGCCACCACAAAGCAGCAGATAATGACACCCAGTATGCGTCTCAAGCTCGGCCTCTATTCGACGATCAGCTTGGCAACCTGCCAGGCGGAGCGCGTGTAATAAGTTTGATTCTGGAGTTGAGGGTCGCTGTCATACGGGTAGATAATAAACAACGGTCCTTTGTCCCGTACGGCCATGTACTTTCCGTCCCGCTTTAAAGCAAGGATGACGTTAAATTTCTTGAAATCTTCGAGCGGAATGGTGGTCACGTAATCGTTCAGCGCGACGGCGGTAACGGTTTTGCCTTCAGCGCCGACCAGCTTCATCAACTGATCGATAGAGACGCCCTCGAAGCGAACCTTTCCGTCATACCACGGATTGGCGGTTTCCACGGTCTTGAGACCGAGAGCTTCCAGACCTGCGCGGTCGAACTGCGCGGTGTCTCCATTATTCTTGTTCTGGATGTTGCCCGATATAGTCAGGATAGGCTTGTCCTGCGGCTTGGGCAGCGAGCCGGCGAATGCGCCGGAAACGGTGGTCGCAAACACGACCAGGCAGACAAAAAGACGACTAAGGTTCATTGCGTTTCTCCCTGAGATAGCCGGTCAATAAAGCAAATTACCTAAATCAGCGTGAATACTGCGAACATATTCGAACTTTATCAGATTTGACAAAATTCGCCCCTATGATCTTTAGCCTGGACTTATAGTGAATGAAAACAATAGCATAGTAGACGCTTGCCGGTGAGTTTCGTCAAGAGTCGACGGCCGCCTCACGTATTTTATTTTCATTTTTTTTCAGATTGTCAAATAGCTATACCATTTGTGGGGCGAAAAGGCGGCATTGTTAAGTAATGAATAATATGAACTGCACTGCATTTGATAGTTCGCATAATAAAACAACTTATGATTGCCGAATTATCGATGGAGGTGTGCAGTCAGGATCGATCAGCAATTTTGGCGCGTAAAGTATTGATAGCAATGCCGCAATACGGGTGGATAGAACCGCCCGGCTCTTCGATATTCGAGGGCTAAAGCATGTCTCCCGAAAGTGGGAACTGGTTTCGGATAAAGACATACGTAAAAATAAAAGCTCAAAGCGTGTCGCGTAAATATGATTGAACGCGACACGCCTTAGCGTCAGGCAAGACTGAAGCTCAGCTGAATTTTTGTGTAAGCTCTCAAGCCCACCGATCATACTCCGATCAGGGAAACGGTCACGATATACGACATCTGCCGTATTGTTCCGCGCCAGCTGCACGCGATAATTTCCTCCTGACATCACGTCATAATATTGGCTCGGCATGCATGCGTGCCTGCCAGTTTGGAGGATCAAATGAAGCGCATTCTCATTGCTGCGGCAGCATCAGCTGCTTTCGTGACGGGGGCTCTGGCATCAGCGCCGGTGATGACCAAGGCAACCGCTGAGGCAACACTCTCGAAACCCCACGCAAATGCGACGATCGTCGCGACGGGACCGACTCGCTCGAATGGGCGTGGCATCTCGGGTATCCGCAGCTCGTTCGGCGGATAATCGTTTAAAGCCTCAACTGTTCGGTGAGTCGCGACAACGCGCTTGATCCTATGCGGTGAGGTTCATCTTTGCGCGGTTTGCCAGTCGACGCGGGGGGCGTCCGGCGAGTGAGGGAGACCTGTATCTTCCTCACTCGCCGGTTTTATCATGGGCACATCAACGCTGCGGTTTATACGGAGGCGAGCGCTTCTGCGATTGTATCTTTCAGCGCCAGACGCTGCTTGCGCAGAAGTGTTTCTTCTTCCTGGCTCAAGGGCGTGATCTTGGTTTCAGCCAGATGAATACGATCATTGATTGAGTCATATTCCTCCAGAACGCGCGCAAAACGGGCATCCTTCGCCTTGAGGGCGTGAATAGCTTCAATCTGGCCGGGGAATTCCTCTCCGAGAGTGTGGGGCGTGTTCGACATGATGTCTCCTTCCTTTACTGAGACTGAGCTTCGCAGAGCAGGTTGGAATGGGCATTGATCGCGATCAAATCCAAGCGATCACTTAAACAATACCAGCTATCACCCGTTGTATCAAAACGCGGATCAGCGTTCCGGACGTCTCGTGACACAATCTCACTTTGTAAACACTGTCGGCTTCCAGCCGCGAGCGAAGCCCATCGACATTGCAAGACTGGCATATTCGATTTCCTTCATGAGAAAATCGCGGTCTTTCAGCAAGGCTTCGATAGCGGCCCGCACGTCGCCGTTGTGGTAGGCGAGAACGAGGTCGATCTCGTCCTCATAGCCCTGTTTTTGTACAAGCGCGTTCATTTGCCGCGCTCCTTATAAGCAGACATCATCATTCCTAAACATCTCGGAATCTGTTGGCTCTCGCCATTGATGTTCTTATTTTGTTCACGTCTTATGAAAGAGTCAAGCCTGTTGCTTTCCAGATCGCGTGGATTTTCCGCTATAGCGCGTAACTGACTGCAAGTTCTGGGATTCTTATCGCGACAAGATGCAACAAATGACCGCCCAAAAGGCGGCGTGGGTTGTGGTCTATCAAACTGATTTTCTTGAAGAAAATATTGGCTGGGGAACCTGGATTCGAACCAAGACTAACGGAGTCAGAGTCCGTTGTTCTACCCTTAAACTATTCCCCAGCAAGGATTGCAAATTATTCTCTTATCGAGAGTTTGCAATTGCGACAGAAGCGTGAAGCTCGTTCGCGACGGCCTCCATCTAGCGAACTCAAACCGCGAACGCAACCCCTTTCTTTGAAAAAAGAACAGCAAATTTAGCTATCCCCAATTTGTCGAGCCGCAACAGCTTCAAACAACCACAAAGCCTGGCCTTTTGTCAGGTGGTCAAACGGGCGACGGGTATGGGTGCGGCTTTAAAATAAAAAGGCCCGGCCAGCGGAGGAGCGGGCCGGGCAAAGGGCAGGCTGGCCGAGAGGGGACCCGGCTTGTGAAGGTGGCGCCTGCCAGATGTTCCGTCAGCAGTTCGGGCGGAGAGGTTTCCTCTCCCGAACCACCTGGATGCAAGAGGCTACCGAAGCAATTGCCTCAGCAGATATGCCGTGTGGCCTCGATCCGGCGCTGCGCATCGGCAAGCGAACGCAGAACACGTGTCGGATTTTCGCGGCCGCGATAATGCGTCGCCGTATAGACATCGCCGCGATGCAGACCAATGTCGCGCAGCAGATAATCGTCAAGCTCGTTCAGTCGCATCACATGCTGTCGATTGCGGAAAATCATCCAGCGACGCAGAGCCGACGTAAACACAGCTTTCACCGTTTGCGCGAACGTGGAGGTCTCTGCGCTCGTTGCCGGTAAGTAGGTCGTCGTTGTCTTGCTTATCGCTGTCATGTCCGCTCTCCTTTAAATCAGCGGTGCTAAGGGGTTATCATCGTCAGGGTCATGCGCTTTCGCGGCTCCTTTCCTCTACGATGGCTGCTTTATCCAACAATCGAATTGATTGTTCCAACGAATGTTTCTAATGTCATTCTTCAATTATAGTGATGGATAGCGCCCATGAGCACGCCTCTGGATCTCGATCAGTTACAAACCTTCATCGCGATAGCCGATACGGGCAGTTTCACACGCGCTGCCGATGCTATTTTCAAGACGCAATCGGCGGTTTCCATGCAGATGCGGCGGCTTGAGGAACGGATCGGAAAGCCCCTGTTCGAACGGGACGGGCGCTCCAATCGCCTGACTGAAGATGGCGACAGGCTGCTTCTTTATGCGCGGCGGATGATGCAGCTGAATGGTGAGACCATTGCAGCTTTCGACGATACGCAACTGGAAGGGCATGTCCGCATCGGAACGCCCGATGATTATGCCGACCGCTTCCTGCCGGAAATCATGGCGCGTTTCGCCCGCTCCAACCCGCGCGTCGAGCTGTCGGTCGTCTGCGAGCCGACGGTCAATCTCGACGAAATGATCCGTCGTGGCACGCTGGATATTGCACTGGTCACCCAGTGCGACGACAAGCGCCGCTCGGAAGTGGTACGCACCGAACCGTTGCTCTGGGTCACCTCGGCCAACCATGCCGTGCATGAGGAAGCCGTGCTGCCGCTTGCGGTGGGTCGCCCGACCTGCATCTGGCGTCATGCGGCAATCGAAGTGCTGGAAGCGGCGAAACGCGATTATCGCATCATCATTACGAGCTGGTCTGCGACGGTTTCGGCAGCTGCGGTGCTGTCGGGTCTTGCCGTTTCGGTGCTGCCGGAATGTGCATTGCGTCCGGGTATGCGGGTGCTGGGTGAGGCAGACGGATTTGGCACCTTGCCGGAATTCGGCATCGGCATCATGCGTGGCCATAACAAGCAGAATGCGGTGGTGGATGCGCTGGCGCAGCACATTATCGAAAGTCTCGACAATATTTCGTCGCCGCAGCCGGTGGGCATTGTCGGCGTGATGAATTCACCGGAAATTTCGTCGTTTCCGGCGGTTCGCACGCGGAGGGTGCGGGCCAATGAATTGCTGCCTGGCTGGTAAGGCCAGTTGTGATCGAACTGTAATTTGCCGTGTGGCTGCTTGACCAGCCATACCGGCTAATGGCCTATGATGGGATGAGCATGGGTTCCGATTCGAGTTTTACCGGCGCATCGTCGAATGTCGCCGAGTATAGCGTTTCCGAGATTTCCGGCGCTTTGAAGCGCACGGTCGAGGATACGTTCGGCCATGTGCGCGTGCGGGGTGAAATCTCCGGTTACCGCGGGCCGCATTCTTCCGGCCATGCCTATTTTGCCTTGAAAGACGACCGGTCGCGGCTGGAAGCCGTGATCTGGCGCGGCTCCATGGGCCGCCTGCGGTTTCGTCCCGAAGAGGGTATGGAGGTCATCGCCACCGGCAAGCTGACCACCTATCCGGGATCGTCGAAATATCAGATCGTCATCGAGCAGATGGAACCGGCGGGTGCCGGGGCGCTGATGGCGCTTCTGGAAGACCGCAAGCGCCGCCTTGCGGCGGAAGGACTGTTCGATCCGGCGGTCAAACAACTTCTGCCCTTCATGCCGCGCGTGATCGGGGTGGTGACATCGCCGACAGGCGCTGTCATCCGCGATATTATTCACCGCATTTCAGATCGCTATCCGCTGCATGTCATTGTCTGGCCTGTGCGTGTGCAGGGCGAGACAAGTGGCCCGGAAGTGGCCGCTGCCGTGGATGGGTTCAATGCGATGCCGGAAGACGGTTCCGTGCCGCGTCCCGATGTGCTGATTGTGGCGCGCGGCGGCGGCAGTCTGGAAGACCTGTGGGGCTTCAACGACGAAATCGTCGTGCGCGCCGTGGCTGCGTCGCATATTCCGGTGATTTCAGCAGTGGGGCACGAAACCGACTGGACGCTGATTGATCTTGCCGCCGATGTGCGCGCACCGACCCCCACCGGCGCTGCGGAAATGGCCGTGCCGGTCAAGGCCGATTTGCAGGCAACGCTTGCCGGGCAATCGGCGCGGCTTGCCTCGGCCATGTCGCGTTTCATCGATCTGAAGCGACAGGCGCATCGCACGGCTGCGCGCGCGCTGCCTTCCGCTGATCAGCTGCTCGCCTTGCCACGCCGCCGCTTCGACGAATCCGCTTCGCGGCTGACACGGGCGCTGTTCGTCAACACGCAGAAGAAGCGCGTTCATTTTGAAGGGCGCGCCCGGCAATTGTCACCGCGCCTGCTGCAACGCCGTTTTGTTGAGCAGCAGCGCACCATGTCGCTGCTCGGCCAGCGACTGCCGCGTGCGCTGGAAGCGTTCCTGCGTGAACGCCGCACGGCGCTTTCGCATCGCGCTGACCGGCTGGTCCCGGAACCGATTTTGCGGCGCACCCGTCTTGCCACATCGGCAGTCGAACAGCTGGATCGCAGGCGCGATCAGGCGGTGCGGCTTTTGATTGAGCGGGCTAAACGGCGCGGACAGGAACTGGAACGCCTCATGCGCACACTGTCCTATGAAAGCGTGCTGGATCGCGGCTTTGCCATCGTGTTCGATGCGGATGGGAATCCGGTCAAGCAGGCTGCAAATGTGGCTGCGGGCGATGCTCTGTCGCTCCGCTTCCGTGATGGCGATGTTGCGGTGGTTGCCGATGGCGGCGCAGAGGGCGAATCGTCAGCCGGGCCGAGCGCGGCGAAAAAGACAGCATCGTCCCGACCGGGCGGGCAGGGATCGCTATTTTAGCAACACTCGCAATGTCTTGAATGCCGAATTGAGAGGTGTCCGCTCACAGGGGCTTTTCTCTTAAGGCTGGCTTAAGCTTGGCCTTTTCTTTCTCGCACATCCGAAATGATCGGCACAATTCCGGCACGAACGAACCGCGTTCATTGCTGCGATGCGTGTCCAACAAAGAGTTCAAGGATGTCGCGTAAAAATTCCCAGGACGCCGCATTTTCCGGCTTGAAGACGGCGGTTTTCAGTCGCCGCAGCTTTCTGATCGGCGCCAGTGCCGTCGCGTTGTCAGGCTGTGTTTCAACCGCCCAGCCGCCGCAACCGGCCCAGCCGGTCAAGAAGCCGGTAGCCCCATCGCAGCCGGTACCACTCATGTATCAGGCCATGCCCGAAGAGCAGTTTCCGCTCCCGGCCGTCGATATCAGCAAGGTCGATCAGAAATTCTGGCGGCAGGAAGTCGATTATCCGACATCCGAGGTGAAGGGCACCATCATCGTCGATACGCCGAACAAGTATCTCTATCACGTGCTCGGCAATGGGCGGGCGATGCGCTATGGCATCGGCGTCGGCCGTGATGGCTTTGCCTGGGCGGGCCGGGCCGTGGTCGCCTACAAGCGCCAATGGCCGCGTTGGACACCGCCGGATGAGATGGTCGCGCGTCAGCCAGCACTCCAGCCTTACAGCATCGCCAATGGCGGCATGCCGCCCGGCCTGAAGAACCCGCTTGGCGCGCGCGCCATGTATATCCATAAGGATGGTCGCGATACGCTATATCGTATTCACGGATCTCCGGAAGCATGGAGTATCGGGAAGGCCGTTTCCTCCGGCTGTATCCGTATGCTCAATCAGGATGTGATCGACCTTTATAACAATGTGCGCGATGGCAGCACGATTGTTGTGATCCCCGATCCGACCAAGGGTCAGCAGGTCACCAGCTGACCTCGGAGCACATCCCGAAAAATGGAAAGGGCGCGAAAAACGCGCCCTTTTTGTTTGGGTGTTTCTACCGGCTCAAAGCTCAATAGGCATATTCCAGGAAGATCGGCTCGACGGAACCGGCCCAGATGCTGTTATAGGCTTTCAGCATGCGCTCGGCATCGGTGATGCCAGCGGCGACGATTTCTTCCAGTGGCGCGAGGAAGTGGGTTTCGTCAAAGCCTTCCGGGTTCAGCTTGTTACGGTTCTTCAGGCCGAGACGCGAGATTTTCAGCGTTTCGCGGGCGATGCCTTCCAGCGGCTTGCCGCGGAATGTTGCCGTGAGCGCCTTGGTCGGCACGTCATTGCGCAGCGCCAGAACTTCTTCATAAGTCCAGTCCTTGGTCAGCATTTCGGCTGCCGTCAGCGCTTCTTCGTCATAGAGCAGGCCGACCCAATAGGCTGGCAAGGCGCAGATGCGCCGCCACGGGCCACCGTCTGCACCGCGCATTTCAAGGAAGCGCTTGAGGCGAACTTCCGGGAATAGCGTCGAAAGATGGTTGGTCCAGTCACCCATATTCGGCACGGGATCGCTGACTTCGCCCTTCAATGCGCCGTTCATGAACTGGCGGAAAGTGACATGGGTGCAGTCGTGATAACGGCCATCGCGCAGGATGAAATACATCGGAATGTCGAGCGCCCAGTTGACATAGTCCGCAAAGCCGAAATTTTCCGAGAAGACGAAAGGCAGCACACCGGCGCGCTGGTTGTCGGTATCGCGCCAGATGCTCGACCGCCACGACAGTAGACCGTTTGGCTTGCCTTCGGTGAAGGGTGAGCTGGAAAACAGCGCCGTGGCGACCGATTGCAGTTTCATCGAAACCTGCATCTTGCGGCGCATGTCGCGTTCCGAGCTGAAATCGAGATTCACCTGAATGGTCGAGGTTCGGTACATCATGTCCAGACCTTCATGGCCGACCTTCGGCATGTAGTTGGTCATGATCTTGTAGCGCGACTTCGGCATGACCGGGGTTTCGGCCAGCGTCCATTTCGGGCTGCCGCCGACACCGAGAAAACGAATGCCCAGAGGTTCGGCGATTTCACGCACCTGGCTCAAATGGGCGTTCATCTCGCGGCAGGTCTGGTGAATGGTCGTAAGCGGCGCGCCGGAAAGCTCGAACTGCCCGCCCGGCTCCAGCGAAATTGCGCCCTGTCCGGTCGGCTCCACCAATCCGATGATGTTGCCTTCATCCATGATCGGCTCCCAGCCGAGCATGGCCTGCATGCCTTCCAGAATGGCTTTGATGCCGCGCGGGCCTGCATAGGGAACAGGGCTGTTGTCCGCTGTATAGAAGGGAAATTTCTCGTGCTCGGTGCCGATGCGCCAGGCATCCTTGGGTTTGTTTCCCCCGGCAAGATAGATCGCAAGTTCTTCAACGCCCGTCAGTGCCGTTTCGTCAGTCGTATCGCGCGCCATACAGTCTATCCCTGGTGGTATTTCAGCTTGTCAGCGTGATTGGACAAATTTGTCAAATCACGCAAGTCAATTTCATTGAACGATCGATTTAGAGAACATCATGCCGCATTTCTCCAGTCGCCGAGAATGGCCTGTACCAGAGCCATGGCCGCAACCGCTGCCGTATCCGCCCTCAAAATGCGAGGGCCGAGCGGAATGGCGGTCACGAAGGGCAGACGGTGCAGCAATTGCCGCTCTTCTTCCGAAAATCCGCCTTCCGGGCCGATCAGAAGCCCAATCGGCCAAGGCTTCGATTGGGGCTTCAAGCCTTGCAGAATGCTCAACGGATCGTCCGATTCGTGGCCTTCATCGCAAAAGATCAGACGGCGTGACGGGTCCCACTGGTCGATAAAGCGGTCGAAGCGCACTGCGTCGCAGCATTCCGGTAGGCTGAGCACACCGCATTGCTCGGCAGCCTCGATGGCATTGGCCTTTATTTTATCGGTGCTGAGCTTCGGCACCTGCGTGTGCTGAGTGACGACCGGCTGCAAAACGCCTGCGCCCATCTCAACGGCCTTTTGCACCATATAATCGAGGCGGCCCTGTTTCAGCGGCGCGAAACAATAGACGAGATCGCTTGGCGCTGGCTGCGGGCGCGTCTCCTCAACGGGTACGAGTAGAACGCGCTTCTTGCCTTCCGGCTTCAGCCGGGCCTTCCATTCACCATCGCGCCCGTTGAAAGCGAGAACTTCATCGCCTTCTTTCAGGCGTAACACGTGAATGAGATAGTGGGCAGCCTGCGGCGCAGCCTCGACCGCCGTCTCCGGGGCGAGGTCATCCTCGATATAAAGTCGTTGCATTCTGTAATTGGCGCGCATGTTCGCATCGATGGCAGAGGGAAAGCCCGCCGGTCAAGCGCTTTGTGTGACCGTTCTGCCAGCCTCCGCATTGAAAACCGCTCTCACTTGAAGAAAAGCTTACACAAACAATTGATGGGAAATGTCTGGTGGTTGAATCTAATTAGATTGTATCCATATAGGTATGAAGCTATCTATTTGAATGGAATTGAAGTGATGAAACAAGCCTGGGTCGAATTCGCGCCGCTTCTTGCAAGCACCGCCAGAGGATGGCGGAAAGCCTTTGATGCGGCAATGGCGGAACATGGTCTTTCCGATGCGAAAGCCGTTCCGCTGATGACCCTCTTGCGGCATGGCGATCTGATCCCCCAGGGGGTGCTGGCCGAACGGGTCGGCATCGAGGGGGCTACGATCGTTCGTGTCGTCGATGAGCTGGAGAAGGATGGCCTGATCCTGCGCGTCGCCGACGATGCCGATCGTCGCGTCAAACTCATCCAGTTGACAGAAGACGGCCGCGCCGTCGCCACCAAGGTGGAAAAGTCTGCGGCACGTCTTCGGACGCAGTTCTTAAGCGATTTCGACGCCGAACAGGTCGATGTCGCCATGGAAGTATTGCGCAAGCTGAACGAGAAGTTCCTCAACCTTTAAACCAACGCTGCCTTCGAAAACCATGACCAAGCTCGCCGAAACAACACCGAAATTCTGGGATGTCGTCTTTTCCTTGAAGACGTTCGCCGCCGGTATGCTTGCCTTGTGGATTGCACTGATGGCCAATCTGCCGAACCCATATTGGTCGATTGCCGCCGTTTACATTGTCGCGCATCCGCTTTCGGGGGCCACCACATCCAAGGGTCTCTATCGTCTGGTCGGCACCATTATTGGCGGTGCGGTCACGATCCTTTTCGTGCCGCATCTGATCAATTCGCCGGAGATTCTAACCGTCGCCATTGGCCTGTGGATGGGCGTCTGTCTGGCGATCAGCCTGCTCGACGGCACGCCGCGCAGCTATCTGTTCATGCTCGCTGGTTACACCGTGGCGATTGCAAGTTTTGCCGTGGTTTCTGTTCCTGAAACCACTTTTGATTATGCGCTTGGCCGCGTCGAGGAAATTGCCATTGGCATTATCTGTGCGGCAGTGGTCAACCGCCTCGTCTTTCCGCGCCACAGCGGGCCGGTTCTGGTCGGTCGTATCGACAATTGGCTGCGTGAGGGTTCACGGCTGGCCGTCGCCACCATGCGTGGCGAGGGCGCCAGCCCGCAATTCCTTCGCGACCGCCAGCGTCTGGCCGCCGATGCGCTGGAACTGCGCAACCTGACGACCCATGTGGCCTATGACACATCGTCGATCCGCGGCGTCGGAACCATGCTGCATGTGCTGCAACAGCGCATGGTTGCCGTACTGCCGATCATTTCCAGCCTGCATGATGTCATCGTGCTGAAGCCGGGTGAGGGCGAAAAGCCGTGGCACCCCGCAGTTCAGAAGCTTCTTGACGAAGCCTGTGACTGGCTCGAAAGCGGCGAAAACCTCAGCGAAGAGCGCCGCGCGGTTTTGTTGAAGCTGATCGACGAGATCGAGCGTCACGGTAAGGATGCCTCAAGCTGGGGCGAGCTTTTGCCGTTCAATGTGGCAGCGCGTGTACGCGATCTGGTCCAGATCTGGAGTGATTGCATCACGCTGCGTCAGGATATCGTGTCCGGTGCGAAGCGCGGTCATGCGCTGCGCTGGCGTCGTTACGATGCCCATCTGAAGGGGCGTCCGGCGCACCGCGATTATGGCATGGCGTTTCTGTCGGGCTTCTCGGCCTTTCTCGCAACCGGTGTGGCAACGGCTTTCTGGATTGCGACAGGCTGGGCGCAGGGCAGTGCAGCCGCGATGATGGCAGGTATTTTCTGCTGTATCTTCGCGACGATGGACGATCCCGTGCCGGTGATGCGCAAGTTCAACTGGCTGCTGCTGATCGTGATTGTAGCGGCTTTCGTTTTCGAATTTGCGCTGCTGCCGCTGGTGGATGGTTTCTTCCCGCTGGCGCTGGTGCTGGGTCTGTTTCTGGTGCCTGCCGGTGTGCTTCTGGCAATTCCATCGCAGTTTCTGCTGGGCATGGTGCTCTGTGTGAACCTGCCGAACATGCTCATGCTGCAAAGCCACGCCACGTCGGATTTCGTGACCTTTGCCAATGCCAATCTGGCGACGGTTGTCGGTATTGTTATGGCTGCGGTGATCACATCTATCGTGCGCTCGGTCGGTGCTGAATGGAGCGTGCGGCGTCTGGTCAAGGCTGGCTGGCGCGATATCGTTGCGGCAACTGAACGCGGTCCGAGCCGTCATCGTCGGCAGCATATGAACCGCCTGTTGCTACGCATGATTGACCGCATCGGCATGATGACGCCGCGTCTGGCGCTGATCCCGTCGGCGGATGTTGCCAAGGTCGATCTGCTGCGCGATCTGCGCAACGGGATGAACACCATCGACCTGCAGCAATATCGCGCCAAACTGGCCGAGCCTTGCCGCGATGCGGTGGATGCGGTGCTGGACGGTGTTGGCGCGCATTATCGGGCCCTGTCCAAGCATGGACCGGACGGTCAGTCGCGCAAGAATACCGATGAACAACTGCTTGCCTCCATCGACAAGGCGATAGCGGCGATCATCGAAAACGGTTCGCCCGCTGTTGCCCGCCGTCCGCGGCTTGCACTGGTGGCGCTGCGTTTCAACCTGTTTCCCAAGGCGCCGCCTTTTGCTTTGCCGCCGCGCCCGCAATTGGAGCTGCCGCAAGCTGCCTGACAAACAGCCGCCGGAAGAACAGCCCCGTGAAGACCTGAATGTGAACGATCATGAGACCTGAACTCGATATATACGGGATCTATATCCCCACCCTGGGCGTGCTGGCGCTTGGCGCCTATGTCCTCAATACGATCATGCAGCGCCTGCTGGCGCGCGTGCGTTTCTACCGTTTTGTGTGGCACCGGCCCTTGTTCGATGCCGCCATGTATTTCTGCATTCTTGGCGCTGCCGCCATTATCTTGAACGGAATAGACTGATGAAAAAGCTCTTCGCACATACTGGCCGGGTTTTTCTCACCCTCGTCATGGTCACAATGGCGGGGCTGCTTGGCTGGCATCTCTGGGACTATTACATGAATGCGCCGTGGACACGCGACGGCAAAATCCTTGCCGATGTGGTGCGCGTTGCGCCTGACGTTTCGGGTCTGGTGAGCGAGGTTCTCGTTCGCGACAATGAGAATGTCAAAAAGGGCGATGTGATTTTCCGCATCGATCAGGCGCGTTACAAGCTGGCGCTGCAGACTGCTGAAGCCAAGGTGGACAGCAGCAAGGCCGCGCTCGACATGGCCGATCGCGATCTCGTCCGTTATCGCCAGCTCAACGACACGACTGTGACCCGCCAGAAGCTGGAACAGGTCGAAACCACAGCCATGCAGGCCGAGGCGGCTTACCGTCAGGCCGGTTTGGACCGTGATCTGGCCGCGCTCAATATGGAACGGTCTTCGGTCAAGGCGACGGTCAACGGCGTCATCACCAACTTCTCGCTCCAGCCGGGCGACTATGTCACCGCAGGTTCTGCCGTGACGGCGCTGGTGGACACGGATTCCTATTATGTCTCGGGCTATTTCGAGGAAAACAAGCTCGAGCGCATCAAGATCGGCGATCCGGTTCTGGTCGATGTCATGGGCAGCAAGGTGCAGCTCAAGGGCAAGGTGGAAGGCATTGCTGGCGGTATCGAGGATCGTGAGCGTACCGCGACCACCAGCCTGCTTGCTAATGTCACGCCGACTTTCAACTGGGTGCGCCTTGCGCAGCGCGTGCCGGTCCGGGTGAAACTGGAGGATGTGCCGGACGGCGTGCACCTCGTGGCGGGCCGAACGGTCAGCGTGTCGGTCGTCGAATAATCGGCATCCATCAATCAAAGGCCCGGCTGTTGTCCGGGCCTTTTTCGTGCTAGAGCACATCCCGAAAAGTGCGAAGCGGTTTTCGGATAAGATGTGCGTAAAAACAAAAAGTTAGAGCGGTTACAACAATATAATATTCACTGAAACCGCTCTAGCCAATGGAAACGAGATTTATGGGGTGGTCTATGCGCGTATTGGTCGTCCAGAATTATGATGGTGCGGGGCTGGGGCAGATTGAACCTGTCCTCACGGAAGCCGGTCATTCGATTGATTTGCGCCACCCCTATAATGGCGATGCGCTGCCCGCCGATGCCAGCGAACATAATGCGCTGATCGTTCTGGGCGGCGAGCAGAATGCGCTGGCCGACGCCGAATTTGCCTATTTCCCACATCTGCTCGATCTCATTCGCGGCTTTGGCGACAAGGACAAGGCCGTACTTGGCATTTGCCTTGGCAGCCAGCTTGTGGCGCGCGCCTATGGCGGCGAGAATATTCTCGACCGTCCGATGGAGTTCGGCTGGCAGGAAGTGCGCCTGACCGATGAAGGGCAGCGCGATCCGGTTCTGTCGACGGCGGGCAATGCATTTCCGATCTTCCACTGGCACCGCGATACATTCACCCTTCCCGAGGGGGCGGTGCATATGGCGTCGAGCGACATGACGCAGAATCAGGCCTACCGGATCGGACGGGCGGTCTATGGCACCCAGTTCCATTTCGAGGCCGATACCAGGCTGGTCAAACAGTGGAATGCCCAACTCGCCGACGAAATCGAAGACATTGCGCCGGGCTGGGACAAGGCCTTCCCGCAACTGGCCGAGAGCGTCGGTCGTTCTTCCGACAAGGCAGGCGCTGCACTGGCAAAAGCCTGGATCGGCCGAATCTAGAACGGGCAAGGCCGCTCTTGCGATTCCCGGTCGCTCATCCGGAGAGGAAGACTTCTCCCCCTTCAGCTACAAGCTTGTAAACCCAACATTAACCTTAAGGATAAGCTTCGCGTTGCTGCTTTGCCACATCCTGTCAGCAATGCGTGGTTTTGTGAAAAAAGCGCGGTGAACGACGCTTCCGTTCAGTTGCGGGTAACTTTTATCGGGTGTAACTGAACGCCGTCTCCCGGGCAATGATCGGTCGGGCAGGGCTTCACGCCATGCTCGTAACGGCGGCTCGTTTTATCGAATTTCATCCGGCAACCGTCGAGAGAGTTTCCGAATATGACCGCCAAGCATGCCGCCCTTCTTACCGTCCTGATGGTCTCCGCGATCGTGTTCATGGCAGTCGGCATCTTCACCGTTGATGCCGGTAACACCATGGTTTCGAGCGACGGTTACGGAATTTCCAGCGCTCACTAATTTCGGTTAATGCGCTTCGATGAAGCGCTTTTCCACACCGTCGATTGCGATTGCCGAGAGCAGACCGCTCTTCCAGGCATAGGTGTCGAGATTGACCCGGTTGGGTTGAACATCGACTGCACCTTGCGGTGTGTGCCCATGGATGATCACCTTTGCGAGGGGATCGGTCCATTTCAAAAACAGCGTCCGTATCCAGATAAGATCGTCAGGGTCCTGCTCTTCGAGTGGCAGGGCCGGATCGACGCCTGCGTGGCAGAAAAAGAAGTCCCCGAACGAGAGCCAGCGCGGCATTGAGCGTATGAAATCGACATGCGTCTGCGGCACGGCTTTCACCAGCGCTTCGTGGCTGCGCCGGGCTTTATCCGTATCGGAAAAATCCAGTTCCACGCCATAGGAGAGCCCGGTTTCCACGCCGCCATGCAAGGCGAAGATGCCTGCCGTGTCGCCGGTGGCGAGGTAATTGAGAAAGCCTTCGTCGTGATTGCCAAGCAGCGACAGGATGCGCGGATCATGCGCGGTGGCATCAATGAGAAAGTCGAGCACTTCCTTCGATTGCGGCCCCCGATCGATGTAATCGCCGAGATGGATGATGCGCCAGTCATGGACAGGGCGATGATCGAGATCGGCGCGGATCAATCCATGCATGTCCTGCAAGAGATCGAAGCGGCCATGCACATCGCCGATGGCATAAAGGCGGATGTTCTGCGGGCCGCACGCATCCTTGAAAATCACACCGGTCATTCGCCTTCGTCCTTCACTTCCTTCACCGCATTCGTGCCCGCGCGCTGGCGGAAGCGCAGCCGCGAGACGCGCTCGCGCTCTTCGTTCAGCTCGCGGTCGTGCGTTGCCTGCTCGACGAAGCGGATATGTTTTTGCACCGCTTCGCGGGCCGCTTGCGGGTTGCCGGCCATCACGGCATCGTAAATAGCGCGATGCTGCGAGAGGAACATGTCGGCGACGCCGGGATAGCTGTAGATCAGGCTGCGGTTATAAAACACGCCGTCCTTCAAAAGCTGGTAGCAGGAGCGCAATGTGTGCAGCAGCACGATATTATGCGCCGCTTCGCCAACTGCATTGTGCAACTCGACATCAAGACGCGCTTCGGTGTCGAAATCGCTCGCGCCATGCGCAGTTTCCATCGCATTCATGATTTCCGTCAGCAGCGCCTTGTCGGCGGGCGTAGCCCGAAGCGCTGCATATTCGGCGGCAATGCTTTCGATCTCGCGGCGATATTCGAGATAATCGGCGGTTGCCTTGCGATGATCGGCAAAAAGCTTGACCACGGGCGCGCTGAAGACCTGTCCGATGACATCGGCCACGAATGTTCCGCCGCCGTGGCGTGAGGTCAAAAGGCCTGCCATTTCAAGGCGCTTCAGGGCATCGCGCAGGATGGGTCGGGAAATGTCGAACTGGCGCGCCAGCTCACGCTCGCCGGGCAGACGGTCGCCGCCACGCAGAACGCCCTCCAGAATGAGAGTCTCGATCTGGTACACGACGTCGTCCGCTGTGCGGCTCGTCTGTATGCGGGAGAAAATCGTTTCGGCCATGCCGTTCAAGCCCTTTGCGTATCGGCGGCAAGGTAGCCGCAAGGGACGGACCCGGCAACGGAATATATTGAAAATAAAGCCCGACTGGCGATCCAGTCGGGCTTTCTGATGGTTGGAAGAGGGGCGTTTTAAGCCTTTTTGCGCTTGCGCGTCGAAACAAGCACGAACAGACCCGCGACAACGCCATACATCGCCCATTTGAAAGGCAGCGCGTCAGCGGTTTCGCTGCGGATCGGCAGCACGGTTACCGTGCCCGGGCGGCTTTCGAAGCCGGGCTTGCCTTCAGACTTCGCCTGTTCGATCTGCTGCGGTGACACGACCCATTCCGCACCGCGGGACTTGTCGTAGAACATGAAGCCGCAACCGACGACAACGGCAACGATGATGGCGAGAATAAAACGGATCGGAGTGTTCATTATCTTTCCTCAAAAGTCGGAACGACACGGCCGGCATGATGGGAGTTCATGCCGCATCGCATTTATATGCACGCTTTCTAATGCGCAGCGTTACATAGCCAGCGAAAGACTTGATGTCTATTTTTGAGATGCGACCTGTGGAGAACTGCCGCTCTCCCAATAAGGTACAGGGCCATAAAGGTCGGCGAGATAGTCTATGAACAGGCGCACCTTGGCAGGCAGGAACTGTTTCGAGGGATAGACCGCGTGAATGGCCACATTGCGTGAGGCGGTATAGTCGGGCAGCACTTGCACCAGTTTGCCTGCCGCGAGTTCCGGGCCAATGTCCCATGTGGAGCGCTGGGCAATGCCGAGACCGGCCAGCACGGCTTCACGCACCATTTCGCTGGAATTGGTCTGGAGCGGGCCGACCGGGCGAATGACAATCGGGCCTTTCGGCCCTTCAAGCCGCCATGGATCATTATTGTGCGGTGCAAGGCAGATATGCGCCTGCAAGTCTTCGATTGTCTCAGGCGTGCCGCGTTCCGCGATATAGCCGGGCGAGGCCACGAGCAGGCGTCGGACAGGCGCCAGCCTGCGGGCGACAAGGGTCGAATCCGACAATTCGCCAATACGGATAGCAAGATCATAGCCGTCGCCGACAATATCGACCATTTCGTCGGTCAATTGCATATTGACCGTCAGGTCGGCATTGGCGCGCATGAAAGGCACCAGATAGGGGGCGATATGCATGCGCCCGAAGGTCGTGGGGGCCGAGATTTTCAGCGTGCCGCGTGCATCGGCGGAACGCCGCGCGACAAAAGCTTCCGCCTCTTCGATGTTCGACAGAATGGCCAGGACACGCTCGTGATAGCCCTGACCGGCCTCGGTCAGCGCGATCTGACGTGTTGTGCGTTGCAGGAGCCGGGTACCGAGGCGCTCTTCCAGACGACCAAGGCGTTTGGAAACCACAGCGGGGGAAAGGCCGAGATCGCGAGCCGCCGCCGACATGCTGCCGGTTGCGACAACGCGGGCAAAGATTTCCATATCGGCCAGACTGCTGCTCATCATGATCGCGTGATCCCCTCCTACCGAATTGGCCTGCATTTCAATTGCATCTAGCCCAGCGTTGTAAGGCTCGGCAAGCAATTATGCCGCAGCGTGAAAACTGTTATGCGAACGGAACAAGTGGTAAAAATGATTTACCACTTGACGAATACGGTGCAGGGTGCACTGTGCATGTTAGAGCTATTCCAGAAAAGTTTGGGTCTGTCCATCCAGTCTGGCATGGCGCGAAAACGATGCATTACGACCGCTCCGGTTCTCAAGCGAGGATGAAAGCCGGGACGGCATTTGAGGGCTGGCGGCGCCTTGACAAAAAAGGCCTGACCAGCGGCGGAGGAGCAAATGAGCGGATTGATTATGCCGGAGCCGGATGCGTCCGTCATGCAGCGGCGCGGGCAGATCGTGGATGATCTGCGCGGCATCGTACCGGGCGAGGGCGTGGTCGATACGGTCAATGCAATGCGGGTGTTCGAGAGCGACGGCCTGACGGCGCATCGCTCGCTGCCGCTGGTGGTAGTGCTGCCGGAAACGGTCGATCAGGTCTCACAAGTTCTGCGTTATTGCCACGAAAACGGTATTCGCGTCGTGCCACGCGGCGCGGGCACATCGCTGTCCGGCGGCTCGATGCCCTTGCAGGATGCGGTGCTGCTCGGCATGTCCCGCTTCAACCGTATTCTCGAGATCGATTATCCGAACCGCGTTGCCGTGGTGCAGCCGGGCGTGACCAATCTTGGCATTACCAAAGCCGTCGAGCATGAGGGCTTTTATTATGCGCCCGATCCCTCGTCGCAGATTGCCTGTTCCATCGGCGGCAATGTCGCTGAAAATGCAGGTGGCGTGCATTGCCTCAAATACGGTCTGACCGCGAATAATGTGCTCGGCATCGAGATGGTGCTGATCACTGGTGAGGTGCTTCGTCTTGGCGGCAAGCATCTCGACAGCGAGGGCTATGATCTTCTGGGCCTGATGACAGGTTCGGAAGGCCTGCTTGGCGTTGTGACGGAAATCACGGTGCGCATTTTGCAAAAGCCGGAAACGGCGCGCGCCGTGATGGTCGGCTTTCCATCCAGCGAACAGGCTGGCCAGTGCGTGGCCGATATTATCGGCGCAGGCATCATTCCCGGCGGGATGGAGATGATGGATCGGCCCGCCATCAAAGCGGCAGAGGATTTTGTCCGCGTCGGCTATCCGCTTGATGTGGAAGCGTTGTTGATTGTCGAACTCGACGGCCCGCCGGTCGAGGTCGATCACTTGATCGGTCGGGTCGAAGCGCTGGCGCTGCGCAACGGTTCGACGACCTGTATTCTGTCGCAGTCGGAAGAGCAGCGTCTGGCTTTCTGGGCCGGGCGCAAGGCGGCTTTCCCGGCGGTGGGGCGTATTTCGCCGGATTATCTGTGTATGGATGGCACCATTCCGCGCAAGGAGCTGCCGCGTGTGCTGTCAGGCATGCGCGAGCTGTCCGAAAAATACGGATTGCGGGTGGCCAATGTGTTCCATGCAGGCGATGGCAATCTGCATCCGCTGATCCTCTATGATGCGAATATTCCGGGTGAACTGGAAGCTGCCGAAAACTTCGGCGCGGACATTTTGCGGCTCTGCGTGAAAGTCGGCGGTGTTCTCACCGGCGAACACGGCGTCGGCATCGAAAAGCGCGATCTGATGCCGGAAATGTTCAACGACATCGACCTCGACCAGCAGATGCGCGTCAAATGTGCCTTCGATGCCAAGCATCTGCTCAATCCCGGCAAGGTGTTTCCGCAACTGCGCCGCTGCGCCGAGCTTGGCCGCATGCATGTGCATCGTGGCGAGCTGGCCTTTCCGGATATTCCCCGATTCTGAGTTGTGGTTTTGATCATGAGCGATGCAAATATTCTAAAGCCGCAAGATGAGGCGGGCGTTCTGGATGCGGTGCAGGATGCGCTGGCCAGTTCCACCCCGCTGGAAATTATCGGCCATGGCTCCAAGCGCGGCATCGGACACAGGGTCGATGCCGGTCGCGTGCTCGACGTGTCGCGGTTGACAGGCGTGACCTTGTATGAGCCGGACGAACTGGTGCTTTCGGCAAAGGCCGGAACGCCGATGGTCGAGATCGAAAAGCTTCTGGCTGACAACAATCAGTGTTTTCATTTCGAGCCGATGGATTACGGCCCGTTGCTGTCGGGCGCGGCTGGTCGCGGCACGATCGGCGGTGCGCTTGCTGCAAATCTGTCTGGGCCGCGCCGTCTCAAGGCGGGCGCTGCGCGTGACCATGTGCTCGGCGTGCGCGTTGTGTCCGGGCGGGGCGAATTGTTCAAATCCGGAGGTCGCGTGGTCAAAAACGTGACGGGTTATGACTTGTCCAAGGGCATGGCCAATTCCTGGGGCACGCTGGGCGTCGCCACCGAAGTGACGTTCAAGGTTCTGCCGAAGCCAGAAACGGCAGCCACGCTTGTCGTGCGCGGCTTGACTGACGAACAGGCGGCGCGCGTCATGGCCATGGCGATGGGGTCGCGCGAGGAAGTCGCGTCGGCAGCACATCTGCCGCCGACGGTTGCCAATCGCTTCCTTGATGGGAAGCTTGGCTGGGAAGCGGCGACCGTGTTGCGGCTTGAAGGTTTCGCGCCTTCGGTGGAGCATCGCAGCCGCCAATTGCAGGCGCTGCTTCGCCAATCTGGCACGGTGGAAGCGCTCGACGGGGCGCAATCGCAGCAGCTTTGGCGCGAAGTGCGCGATGTGCTGCCTTATGCCAATGCGGGCGACAATCGCGCCGTCTGGCGTGTTTCGATGACGCCGATGCAAGGCTGGCAGATGGTGGACGAGTTCCGCCGTCATGCGGGCGTAGACGCCTATTACGACTGGCAGGGTGGCTTGATCTGGATGCGGATGGAAGCAGATCCGGAAGCGCAGATTTTGCGCAAACTCATTGCCAGACATGGTGGCGGTCACGCGACGCTGGTGCGAGCGCCGGAGACGGTCCGTGCTGGCATTGATGTGTTCGAACCGCAGCCCGCAGCGCTTGCGGCTTTGTCGCAGCGGTTGAAGCAGCAATTCGATCCGGAAAATATTCTCAATCCGGGCCGTATGCATTCTCATCAGGTTGGAGCGTGACACGATGCAAACTCATTTCAGCCCCGACCAGCTGCGCGATCCTGGTGTTCTGGAATCGGAAAAGATCCTGCGCAAATGCGTGCATTGCGGCTTCTGCACGGCCACATGCCCGACCTATGTGACGCTGGGCAATGAACTCGACAGCCCGCGCGGGCGCATTTATCTGATCAAGGATATGCTGGAAAACGGCCGTCCGGCGGATGAGGAAGTCGTGCGCCATGTCGACCGCTGCCTGTCATGCCTTTCCTGCATGACGACCTGTCCTTCGGGCGTCAATTACATGCATCTGGTCGATCATGCCCGCGCGCATATCGAGAAAACATACAAGCGCCCATTCATGAACCGCTTTCTGCGTGGCGTTCTGGCGCAGGTTCTGCCCTATCCGGGCCGGTTCCGTGCCGCGCTGAAACTGGCGAAACTGGGCAAGCCGTTTGCACCGCTTTTGCGCAAGAGCGACGCCCTGAAACCCATGGCGGCCATGCTTGATCTCGCGCCGCAAAACCTGCCAGCGGCAGTCCCTATCGAAACCGTCAGCGCCGCCAAGGGCGAAAAGCGCGGTCGCGTGGCAATTCTCAACGGCTGTGCGCAGCCTGTGCTCAATCCGGGTATCAACGCTGCCACGTTGCGGCTTTTGAACCGCTTTGGCATCGAAGTGGTGACGCCGAAGGGCGAAGGCTGCTGCGGTTCGCTGGTTCACCATATGGGCCGTGAAGAGCAGGCGCTTGAACAGGCACGGCACAATGTCGATGTCTGGACGCGCGAGATCGAGGCGGGCGGTCTCGATGCGATCATCGTCACGGCGTCCGGCTGCGGCACCACGATCAAGGATTATGGTTACATGTTGCGGCTTGATCCGGCCTATCAGGACAAGGCCGCGCGGGTTTCGGCGCTGGCAAAGGATATCACCGAATATCTCACCGGCATCGACCTGCCTGAACCGGATGCGCCGCAGGCGCTGACGGTCGCCTATCACTCGGCCTGCTCGATGCAGCATGGGCAGAAAATCGTGCGGCAGCCGAAAGACCTGCTCTCCAAGGCCGGCTTTACGGTAAAGGAACCGCTGGAAGGGCACCTCTGCTGCGGATCGGCTGGCACCTATAACATCATGCAGCCGGAGATTGCCGCCAAGCTGCGCGACCGCAAGGTGAAGAATATCGAGGCAACCGGCGCCGCCCTCATCGCGACAGGCAATATCGGTTGCATGACCCAGATAGCCACCGGCAGCAAATTGCCGATTGTTCATACGGTGGAGCTGATCGACTGGGCTTATGGCGGGCCGAAGCCGGTTGCGCTCTCAAGCTCCCGCCTTCACTGACGCGGCATAGTGCAACGGAAAGCCCTTGAAGCTTTTCGTTTCCTTCAAAACGAAGGTCGTCTGCATTTCCTTGATACGTGGCAGGCGGCGCAGGGTGGACATGGCGAAATCGGCGTAGGTGTCGAGATCGCGTGAGACCACCTGAAGCAGAAAATCAGCATCGCCAGCGATGCTGTAGCAGGTGATCACGTCGTCGAGCCCCATCAGCTCGGCGGCAAACTGTTCCGCCTCCAGCTCGCTGTGACTGTCAATCTTGATCCGCACGAAAGCCATGACGCCAAGGCCGATTGCCTTGCGATTGAGGCTAGCGCGATAACCATCGATCACGCCATCTTCTTCCAGCTTGCGCATCTTGCGCCAGCTTGGCGAGGTGGACATGCCGACCTGATCGGCCAGCGCCTGATTGGTCAGGCGACCGTCTTCCTGCAAAGCTTCGAGAATGCGAATATCGGAAGGTTCCAACGCGCTCATGAAATCCACCTCAATGTCGTCAGTTTAGGGTAGAATCTACCTTATCATGGCAATCAAGAGGTAAGAAAGGCAGGATCGACCAGAAGATGCAGTGTATTTCTCTCGCAGAAACACTGTAACTCTGGAGCCATCATGCAGGAAGATCTGCGTCTTGCCGTTATCGTCAACCCTGATCTGGCCCAAGGCCTGCTGGCAAACACAGTCGCGGCCATCTCGATCGGACTTGGCGCACGACTGCCTCATGTCGCTGCGCGGCAACTGGTTGATCGCTCAGGCGTCGCCATCGATATCAGCTCGGACCGTCCCGTGCCGATCCTGCAAGCGGACGCGGAAACGATCCGGTCGATCCTGTTGAAAGCGGTGGCACATGAAGACAGGAAGGCGGTTGTCGCCTTTCCGGCCTTCGCACGGGCAATGCATGTCTATGCCGAATATGAAACCACGTTTCCGAACCGCGATCTTTCCGCCGAGGTCATTGATGGGGTGGGGATCGCCGGTCCTGCCAAATGGGTTCGCTCATTGACCGGCAGCCTGAAATTGCTGCGATAAAAAAGCCGGGCAATTGCCCGGCTTTTTCAGTCATATGTTTTGAATTAGCCCGCCGAGAATGTCGCGGGGTTGGGACCGATGCGGCCATCGGTCTTGTCCAGCTTGGTGATGGCATCGTGATCGGTCCCATTGAGGCTGAAATCGAAGACCTCGAAATTTTCCTTGATGCGGGCAGGCGTGACCGACTTCGGAATGACGATGTTGCCGGTCTCGATATGCCAGCGCAGGATGACCTGCGCGACGGACTTGCCGTGCTTGGCGGCAATCGCCTTCAGCTTCTCGTCTTCCAGAATCTTGCCCTGCCCAAGCGGGCTCCAGGCTTCGGTGGCGATGTTGTGCTTGCCGTGGAACAGGCGCAGCTCGTCCTGCTGGAACTGCGGATGCAGCTCGATCTGGTTGAGAACAGGCGTTACGCCGCTTTCCTTGATCAGGCGTTCAAGGTCGGCCGTGCGGAAGTTCGACACGCCGATAGACTTCACGAGGCCTTCTTCCTTCAGCTTGATGAAGGCGCGCCAGGTTTCCATGAACAGGTCTTTGGAAGGCATCGGCCAGTGAATCAGATAAAGATCGACATAATCCGTGCCAAGCTTCTTCAGGCTGGTCGCAAAGGCTTTCAGCGTCGATTCATAGCCCTGATCGCTGTTCCAGAGTTTGGTCGTCAGGAAGATGTCGCCGCGTGCAACGCCCGAATTGTTGATGGCTTTGCCCACGCCTTCTTCATTGCCATAGATGGCGGCGGTGTCGATGTGCCGGTAGCCCGCTTTCAGCGCTTCGCTGACGGCTGTAACCGCTTCATCATTGCCCACCTGCCAGACACCGTAACCGAGCTGCGGAATATGGTTGCCGTCGTTTAGTTTTACGGTCGGTACGGTCATGATCTATCCTTTCCCTCCATCCAAATGCGACACCGGTTCATAATTCCAATACAGCCGCATTTGTGGCCGCCCTCTGGCGGCGCCGTCCATGTTTTTTCAAATCATCATTGGCAGCATATGGGTGTTCGCGGGAAAAGCAAAAGCCTTTTCAGGTTGTTTTTGGGCCTGTGGCAGGTTGATTTCATCAAAAAAACCAATGTTTCAGTATTATGAATGTAAAAAAGCCGCCCTGCGGAGAGGGCGGCTTCGTTTGACTGTAAAACTGTTCCGGAACGGATCAGCGAACGACAACGCGGGTGCCGATGGGAACACGTTCATAGAGATCGGTCACATCCTCGTTACGCATGCGGATGCAACCCGAAGACATGGCTTTGCCGATGGTCCATGGCTGGTTGGTGCCATGAATACGGTAAAGTGTTGAACCGAGATAAAGGGCGCGTGCGCCGAGCGGATTGTTGACGCCGCCATCCATGCGTGCGGGCAGAATGCGGCCCTTGCGACGCTCGCGGGCAATCATTTCCTTGGGCGGTGTCCAGGTCGGCCATTCGGCCTTGCGGCTGATGCGCTGTGAACCTTTCCAGCTGAAACCCTGCTTCCCCACACCGACGCCGTAACGCATGGCCTTGCCGTCTGACTGGACGAGATAGAGAAAGCGCTTGCTGGTATCGATCACGATCGTGCCGGACTTTTCACTTCCGGAATAGGAAACGCTCTGTGGCAGATAGGCCGGGTCGATCTGATGCTTGGATGGAGCTGTAGCTGGATTGCTTGCCGGGCGCTGGTAGGAAACCTGACGATAATTCGCCTTGGACTTCTGCTTTTGCTTGACCGTGGTGCGGCGCACCGGCTGCTGGACGGTGCCGTCCGGCATCTGGCGCATGCGTGCCGGCTGGCCATGCAGCTGTGCTACCCACGGTGCGGATAGGTCGGGGCTGACAGCCACCGGCGGCAAGGTCGCGTAACGGTCATTGGCGAAAGCCATGCCGGTGCTGACGATGGAAACAGCAATCGCTGCAAGCGATCCGATCAAAAGAAGATGACGTGGTTGCATGGTCCAGATCCGTCCCTCTTTGCGCCATCATCCCGGTTGCGTTACCTGTTTGGGTCCATTGGCGCTGTTGCCCGGCTGCGGCTCCTGACACGTCCTGTCAGGAGAACAGCTCCTAATTTCATGATGGGATTGTGCGCCCCAATGGAATCGGAAAGGTAAATTTTGGTCGCGTGTTCTGCGCAGGCGACACTCTAAGTAGAGTTGTGGTTAGCGTCAGGTTGCGTCACATGTTTAATGATCGATGAAGCTTTGCGCATGCCCCCGAAAAGTGGGAAACAGTTTTCGAACAAGGCTATGAGCAGGAAATTGGAGGCGGGAAATGAGTGATATTGCCGAAGTGAAAACCGGTCTGATCGTCAGCGAAGATGGCAAGACCCGTTGCTTCTGGCCCGGCATATTGCCGGACTATCTCGCCTATCATGATAATGAATGGGGCGTGCCGGTCTCCAACGATTATCGGCTGTTCGAGAAGATTTGCCTTGAAGGTTTCCAGTCGGGCCTGTCCTGGCTCACCATCCTGCGCAAGCGCGAGAATTTCCGCGCCGCTTTCGATGGCTTCGATTTCCACCGTGTGGCGCAATATGACGGCAAGGATGTCGAGCGTCTTTTGGCCGACAAGGGCATTGTGCGTCATCGCGGCAAGATTGAATCCACGATCAACAATGCAAACCGCGCTATTGAACTCGTCGCGGAAAAAGGCTCGCTCGCGGCCTATTTCTGGTCGTTTGAGCCGGGTGCCGAGGACCGCCCCGTCGTCGTGGATTATCCGACACTAATTGCCAATCCGAAAACCGATACTTCCATTCGCATCTCCAAGGATTTGAAAAAGCGCGGCTGGTCCTTTGTGGGGCCGACCACGGTTTATGCCTTCATGCAGGCCATGGGTCTGGTCAACGACCATATAGAAGGCTGCCATTGCCGCGCCCATGTCGAAAAGCTGCGGCTGGCATTCAAGCGCCCCCAATAAACCGGAGATTGATAACCGGCGATCTTTCTGCGAAAAGCAGGGTTCATTCGGAGGAACAGCCATGGATTTGACGTCGCTCATTGCTTTCGCGGGTATTCTGGTCGTAGCCGCAGGCACGCCGGGGCCGAATGTCGGCGCGCTGGTGGCGCGCGTCATCAGCCGTGGGCACAAGGGCGTCTTTCCATTCATGTTCGGTCTCTGGCTTGGTGACGCCGTCTGGCTGTCGCTTGCCGTCTGGGGCCTGTCGGCTTTGGCCAACAGCTTCCATGCCGCGTTTCTGGTGCTGAAATATGCAGGCGTCGCCTATCTGATCTATCTGTCGTGGAAAATGTGGATCGCGCCGGTCGATGAAGAAGCGGATGAAAACGCCATTCCGCGTGAGGGTGAAGGGCGCAAGCTTTTCCTCAGCGCACTCGCAGTCACGCTCGGCAATCCGAAGATCATGGTCTTCTATATCGCCATTCTGCCGACGGTCGTGGATATCACCCATGTTTCGCTGGTTGGCTGGGCAGAACTGCTGGCTGTCATGTTTGTCGTGCTGGCGGCAGTGGACACAGCCTGGGTGGTGCTGGCCGCGCAGGCGCGGCGTGTTTTGCGCAGCCCGCGCATGATGCGCATCGCCAATCGGACCAGCGCTGGCATGATGGCGGGCGCCGCCGTCGCCATTGCCGCACGCTGAACACGCTTCCTGCACTTGCCGCAACGAGCCTGATCGGTTAGGAAACCGGCAACACTCGGTTTTCGAGTATTTGCCGGTTCTTCCGGCATATATTGTATATACTTAGCGATCAGGCAGGAAAAATGGCCGATAAAGCGGACAAGATGAAGGCGCGGCTGCCGCGCGGGTTTGTCGATCGGGTTCCGGACGACTTGCGCGCCGCCGAAAAGATGATGGCGACGATCCGCGAAGTCTATGACCTCTATGGTTTTGAGCCGGTGGAAACGCCGCTGGTGGAATATACGGACGCGCTCGGAAAGTTCCTTCCGGATCAGGACCGCCCGAATGAGGGCGTGTTCTCCTTTCAGGACGACGACGAGCAGTGGCTGTCGCTGCGCTACGATCTGACTGCGCCGCTGGCGCGCTACGTGGCCGAGAATTTCGAGTCGTTGCCAAAGCCTTATCGCAGCTATCGCAATGGCTGGGTGTTCCGCAACGAGAAGCCGGGACCGGGCCGCTTCCGTCAGTTCATGCAGTTCGACGCCGACACGGTTGGCGCGCCGAACGTCTCCGCTGACGCCGAAATGTGCATGATGATGGCTGATACGCTGGAGCGTCTTGGCATTCGTCGTGGCGATTACGCGATCCGCGTCAACAACCGCAAGGTTCTGGACGGTGTGCTGGATGCCATCGGCCTTGAAGGCGAGGGCAATGCCGCGAAGCGCCTGAACGTACTGCGCGCCATCGACAAGCTCGACAAGTTCGGCCCCGAAGGCGTGCGCCTTCTGCTTGGCAAAGGCCGCCTCGACGAAAGCGGCGATTTCACCAAGGGCGCAGAACTGGCCGATGCGGCGATTGAAAAGGTGCTGGCTTTCACCGCCGCCGGTGGTGCGACGGGTGCCGATACGATTGCCAATCTTCGCGCTGTCGTTGCGGGCAATGCCAAGGGCGAGGAAGGTGTGACCGAACTCGCCGACATGCAGGCGCTGTTTTCGGCAGGCGGTTATGATGGCCGCGTGAAGATCGACCCGTCCGTGGTGCGTGGTCTTGAATATTACACCGGCCCGGTTTTCGAAGCCGAACTTCTGTTCGACGTGACCAATGAAGACGGCCAGAAGGTCGTGTTCGGTTCTGTTGGCGGTGGTGGTCGTTATGACGGCCTCGTGTCGCGTTTCCGTGGCGAGCCGGTTCCGGCAACGGGCTTCTCCATCGGTGTTTCGCGCCTGATGACGGCGCTTAAAAATCTCGGCAAGCTGGATGTGTCCGATGTCGTCGGCCCGGTTGTCGTGCTGGTGATGGACAAGGACACGGAAAGCCTCGGCCGCTATCAGAAGATGGTCTCGGATCTGCGCCAGCAGGGAATCCGCGCCGAAATGTATGTCGGTGGTTCCGGCATGAAGGCGCAGATGAAATATGCCGACCGTCGTGAAGCGCCATGCGTGATCATTCAGGGCTCGCAGGAGCGCGAAGCCGGTGAAGTGCAGATCAAAGATCTGGTCGAAGGCAAGCGTCTTTCTGCCGAGATCGAGGACAATGTGACCTGGCGCGAGAGCCGCCCGGCGCAGATCACCGTCAAGGAAGACGGTCTGGTCGAAGCGGTTCGGGAAATTCTCAGCAGTCAGGCGCAGGACCGCGCTCAAGCCGCAAAGTGATCGGAACCATGGCCGCAACGCGCACATCGCCGGTTTTCAACGCGCTTCGCACAGAGCTTGATGCGCGCGATGCCGATCTGGTGGAAATACCGCTGATCCAGCCTGCCGATCCATTTCTGGACATGGCAGGCGAGGATCTGCGCCGTCGTATTTTCCTCACCGAAAACGAAAACGGCGACAGCCTGTGCCTGCGGCCGGAATTCACCATTCCCGTCTGTCGCAACCATATTGCGCTCAATGCCGCGACGCCGAAACGTTACGCCTATCTTGGAGAAGTGTTCCGGCAGCGTCGTGATGGCGCGGCAGAGTTTCTTCAGGCCGGGATCGAGGATCTCGGTGCTGCCGATGAGGCGGCTTCGGATGCGCGCTCGATTGCCGATGCGCTGTCCTGTGTTCGCTCCGTCGCCCCGCAAGCCGGGCTTGATATCGTTCTGGGCGATCAGTCGGTCTTCGCCGGTATGCTCAAGGCGCTCGGTCTGCCGCAGGGCTGGCGCAAGAAGCTGCTGCGCTCGTTCGGCGATGCGCATTCCATGCAACTGGCTCTGGCTGAACTGACGGGCGCGCAACGGCGCGATCCGCTGCCGGAAACGCTTGCCGTTCTTGTTGCCGAAGGCGATGAAACCGGCCTTGCGCGTATGCTGGAAACCGAAATGCTGGAAGCTGGCATTTCGCCGGGTGCTGGCCGTTCGCCTGCGGAAATCGCCCGCCGCCTGATCGAAAAGGAAGATCTGGCCGCCACGCGCTTCCCCGCTTCGGCGCTCGATCTGCTCAAGCAGTTTCTGGAAACCCATGTCACGCTGGATTCCGCATCGGTCACCTTGCGCGCTTTCGCATCCGAAAATGCGCTCGATCTTGGTGCGGTCCTTCAGAAGTTCGAAGCCCGGGCCGAAGCGATTGCCGCGGCTGGCATCAAGACCAGCGATATCGTCTATGACGCCTCGTTCGGTCGTCCGCTCGATTACTACACCGGCCTTGTCTATGAAATTCGCGCTGCTGGCGTGGAAAAGGATGCGGTTCTGGCAGGTGGCGGTCGTTACGACCGGCTTTTGACCATGCTTGGCGCTTCCGAAAATATTCCCGGCGTCGGCTTCTCCATCTGGCTGGACCGGCTTCAGGCATTGGCGGGAGCAACGAAATGAGCGTCACACTGGCATTGCCGTCCAAGGGTCGGCTGAAGGAGCAGACGCTCGCCGTTCTCGAAAAGGCCGGATACAAGGTGATCCTGCCGGATGACGACCGCAATTATCGCGCGCGCGTTGAAGGCGAAGACGATCTCGATATTCTGTTCCTGTCGGCTTCCGAGATTGCCCGCGAGCTGGGTTACGGAAGCGTCGATATGGGCGTTACGGGGGAAGACCTCGTGCGCGAGACACTGGCCCATGCCGATGAGCGCGTGGCCATCGAGGCGGAACTGGGTTTCGGTCACGCCGATGTCGTCGTCGCGGTGCCGGAAGTCTGGCGCGATGTGACCAGCATGGCCGATCTTGATGATGTGGCAGCGGATTTCCGCCAGCGTCACGGTCGTCGCCTGCGCATCGCCACCAAATATTGGCGTCTGACGCAGCAGTTCTTCTCGCAGAAGCACGGCATTCAGGTCTATCGCATCGTGGAAAGCCTTGGCGCGACCGAAGGCGCTCCGGCGGCAGGTTCTGCTGACATGATCGTTGATATTACGTCGACCGGTTCCACTCTGCGCGCCAATCGCCTCAAGGTGCTGGAAGATGGCGTCATCCTGCGTTCGCAGGCCTGCCTCGTTTCTGCGCGCCGCAGCCATGGCAATGCGCGTATCGCGGAAATTGCCGAGCGTATCCGCAAGGGTCTTGCGGCCTGACGCCTCTGTTATGGTCCGACATTCAATGAAAAAGCCGGTCTGGGTTCAGACCGGCTTTTGTCATTTTCAGGTCTAGCGTTTCGGTTTGCTGCCGACGAGGCCATAGAAGGCGATATAGACATAGCAGATGATCGGCATCAGGAAGGCATGATGAATGCCGACCGTATCGGCCAGCGCGCCCTGTATTAGCGGGATGATCGCACCGCCGACAATGGCCAGATTCAGGATCGCCGAGCCCTGGCTGGTGTGCTTGCCAAGGCCATGCAGTGCCAGACTGAAGATGGTCGGGAACATGATCGAGTTGAACAGGCCAATTGCCAGAACCGCCCACATCGAGGCGTTGCCCGTTGTCGCGACCGTGAGGAGCAGCAACAGGATGGCTGCTACAGCATTGAAGGCCAGCGCCTTGCCGTCATCGATATAGCGCATGGCTGCCGAGCCGATGAAGCGGCCAACCATGGCTCCACCCCAGAAATAGGCGACGTGATGCGCAGCATCGGTTTCCGACAAGCCAACCACACTCGGGTCGCTCAGGAAGTTGACGAGGAAACTGCCGACGCTGACTTCCGCGCCCACATAGACGAAGATGCCGATGGCGCCCAGCACCAGATGCCGGTACTGCCAGGCAGAACCTTCATCCGCGACGGTGCTTTCTTCCGCTTCGACATCCGGCAGCTTCAGGATAGCGAAGACGATGGCAAGAACGACAAAGGCGAGTGCCAGCAAGAGATAGGGGAACTTGACGGCATCGGCTTCGGTGGCGCTGTTGACGGCCCCGGTTGCAGCTGAAAGGATCAGCATTGCACCGAAGAGCGGGGCAAGCGTCGTGCCGAGCGAGTTGAATGCCTGTGTCAGCGTCAGGCGACTTGCAGCCGTTTCCGGCTTGCCGAGGATCGTGACATAGGGGTTGGCAGACACTTGCAGGATCGTGACTCCGGACGCCAGCACGAAGAGTGCGCCAAGAAACAGCCCATAGACCCGGTAGGAAGCTGCCGGAATGAACAGGGCGCAGCCGATGGCGGCGACCACAAGGCCGACGACGATAGCGCGCTTATAGGAGATCCGCTTCACGAGCGCTCCGGCGGGCAGCGAAACGATGAAATATGCGCCGAAGAAGCAGAACTGGATCAGCATCGACTGGGTATAGTTGAGCTGGAAGACGTTCTTCAGATGCGGGATCAGGATGTCGTTGAGGCTGGTGATGAAGCCCCACATGAAGAATAGAACGGTCAGGCTGGTGAGTGCGAAACCGAAATTTCCAATAGGGGTTGAGCCAGTGGGAGACTGGCTGCTGGCTGCGGAGGAAACAGTCATTTTTCTCTACAATCTATGCTTGGGGAGGAAACTTGAATGCAATTGATCGTTTGGGGAGTACTTGCCCTTAAACGCTGAAATAAACGGCGCCGGTGTTGGGAAGCGCTCTGGCTACACAACTATGGGTGGGGCATTTTGAAAAGAGGATTCTGATAAAAATTGTGTGTTCGTGTAAAACACGCGCGCACTGTGGAAAACATAACGAAAAAAGCCGCGCCAGTTTGAAACACCGGGCGCGGCTTTTTTCATTTCATACGGACCGCAGCCGATGCAAACAGCGGCGGGGACGGCTTGTTTCGATCAGCCGCGCTTGGCGTCGATCGACAGCGAACCTGCGCCATGCAGAGCAAGCAGGAAGAGGCCGCCAGCGATTGCCAGATTCTTCTGTGCCATCAGGGCGTTCATGCCTTCAGCGAAGTTCATGTGTGCAACGAGCGTTGCACCGATGGTGAACAGGCCGACGATTGCTGCCGCGATACGGGTCTGGAAACCGACCAGAATGGCGATGCCGCCAACAAACTCAACGAGACCGACAACCACAGCCGTAACCATCGGAAGCGGAAGGCCGAGGCCCGCAAAATAGCCAGCCGTGCCGGAAAGAGCCGTCAGCTTGCCGAAACCGGCAATGATGAAGAGGATCGAAAGGAACACGCGGGCGATGAGCGTTACAGCGCCGTTGGACTGTGGGGTAATCGAAGACATGAGGGAGTTATCTCCTGTTGAACTGAGCCATCAATTATCGACTAATGACTGTCAAGAAAAGCCGTATAATTCTCGACAGTTTGTTCACTGCATATAGACGATCATGCACGCCTGATTACTCAGGCGCGATCATGCGCTCCGCCCGGACGAGCCGGTCGTAGTCTTCAGCACTCACCAGCCCACTCGCCAACGCTTCTTCGCGCAGGGTTGTGCCGTTCTTATGCGCGGTCTTGGCGATCTTTGCTGCACCGTCGTAGCCGATTGCAGGTGCCAGCGCGGTCACCAGCATCAGCGAACGATCCAGAAGTTCCTTGATGCGGGTTTCATTGGCTTCAATTCCGTCCACGCAGTGATCGGCGAAGGAAACCATGGCATCGCTGAGCAGGCGGATCGATTGCAGGACATTGTAAGCGATGACCGGCTTGAACACGTTCAGCTCGAAATGGCCTTGGCTGGCGGCGACCGTCACTGTGGTCTGGTTACCGAAGACCTGCGTTGCCACCATGGTCATGGCTTCCGCCTGCGTCGGATTCACCTTGCCCGGCATGATCGACGAGCCAGGCTCATTTTCTGGCAGGGACAGTTCACCGAGGCCCGAACGCGGGCCGGAACCGAGGAAGCGGATATCGTTGGCGATCTTGAACAGATCAGCCGCCAGCGCGTTCAGGCTGCCATGGAAGTTGAGAATTGCGCCATGGCTGGCCAGCGCTTCGAACTTGTTCGGCGCTGTCTTGAACGACAGGCCGGTGATTTCGCTGACCGCATCAGCAAAGCCGCTGTCGAAACCGATCGGGGCATTGAGGCCAGTGCCCACTGCCGTGCCGCCCTGCGCGAGCAGGAAAACATCGGCGAGGGACTGCTCGATGCGATGACGCGCATATTCAAGCGCTGCACGATAACCGGAAAATTCCTGACCGAGCGTGACCGGCGTCGCATCCTGCGTATGGGTGCGGCCGATCTTGATGATGTCCTTGAAGGCTTCTTCCTTGACCTTGAGCGCCTTGGTCAGATGCTCCAGTGCCGGGTAAAGGCGATTGACTGCTTCAACCGCCGTGGCGATGTGGATCGCCGTCGGGAAGCTGTCATTGGATGACTGGCTCATATTGACGTGGTCGTTCGGATGAACCGGCTTTTTCGAACCCTTCTCACCGCCAAGCAGTTCGATGGCGCGATTGGAGATCACTTCATTGGCGTTCATGTTCGACTGTGTGCCGGAACCCGTCTGCCAGACGACGAGCGGAAAATGATCGTCAAGCTTGCCTTCGATCACTTCGGAAGCCGCAACGGCTACGACCTGACCCAGAACCGGGTCGAGCTTGCCAAGTGCTATATTGGTTTCGGCTGCGGCGCGCTTGACGACGCCCAGCGCGTGAACGAGCGGGAGAGGCATGCGCTCGCCGCCGATCTTGAAATTCTGCAAGGAGCGCTGTGTCTGTGCGCCCCAATAGCGGTCGGCGGGAACATCAATCGGTCCGAAAGTATCTGTTTCGGTACGCGTGGCGGTCATTTCATGTCTCCGGCTAGCTTTCGGCCCGTATCGGGCTCTGACGCAATGAATATAGCACTACCAACGAATTGGTAGCTCCGTCTTTTCCTTACGGAGCTATTTGACAAAATATGATTAGGAAATTCAACTTTATTTGAGCGTGAATTTCTGCGCCGGTCAGTTGTCTTCGTTTTCGTCGTCACCGCCTTCGGTTTCGGAGATCCACGCGGTCGGCTCGATCTTGCGCTGGGTCTTGCTGTCGGTGAATGTCCACCAGCCGGTATCGGTTTCATCCCACTGTCCGCCGCCAGCGTTCAATTGGGCGAGCGAACGATATTGCGCAATCGATTCATTGCGCTGATCGTCTTCGTCAGTCCACACGACGGTAATCTTGCGACCATCCTTGGGGGCAGTATCGATTGGCAGTTCCTTGCGCATATGATTTTCCGTCCTCTCTCACATTGCGATAACGATAGGGCAAAATCGGCGGGAGGCAAGCTGAAGCAGTCGAGCGAAAGCTTGAGCTGAATTTCGTTCGAAAATCTACGGGCCAGAAATTTGTGAAAATACGCCTTAAAGTGGAAAGGCAGGCCGAAGCCTGCCTTTCCTGTTGCCTGAGACAGGACTTCCGGGGTGCGGGGGCAAACTGGAAGTCCATCTCATGTCAACCGGGATTGACCATGATTGGTCGCCTCAAGTCAATGAGAACTTTCTAAAATAGAATTTTAACATCGGCAAAGGGGTTAAACGGTAAATTTTTTATAAATCACAGATAGTTACGTAACGTAATGAGAAAAGTGCCGATTAACCACTCTCCTTCATATGCGCGGGCTCATTATTGGTCTGTGGGTTTGGCTTAGTATTCGCCAATCAAGGATGGCTTTTGGGTCTTTAGACATAAAAAAACCTCCGGCCGAAGCCGGAGGTTCTCTTTAAAGTAGTGCTTTATGGACTTCTTAGAAGTCCATGCCGCCCATGCCGCCCATGCCGCCAGGCATACCAGCCGGAGCTGCATCCTTCTTCGGCAGTTCAGCAATCATGGCTTCCGTGGTGATCAGCAGGCCAGCAACCGAAGCTGCGTTCTGCAGAGCCGTACGGACAACCTTGACCGGATCAACGATGCCGAGAGCGATCAGATCGCCATATTCGCCGTTGGCAGTGTTGTAGCCAAAGGTGTCAGCGCCGTTTTCGAGGATCTTGCCAACGATAACCGAAGCTTCTTCACCAGCGTTGGTCGTGATCTGACGGGCCGGAGCCTGGATCGCACGACGAACGATGTTGATGCCAGCTTCCTGGTCAGCATTGATGCCCTTGGCCTTGATCTGAACCGAAGCGCGGAGCAGAGCGGTACCGCCGCCAGCAACGATGCCTTCTTCAACCGCAGCGCGGGTTGCGTTCAGGGCGTCGTCAACGCGGTCCTTCTTTTCCTTGACTTCAACTTCCGTTGCACCGCCAACGCGGATCACGGCAACGCCGCCAGCGAGCTTGGCAAGGCGTTCCTGAAGCTTTTCACGGTCGTAGTCCGAAGAGGTTTCTTCGATCTGCTGCTTGATCTGGCCAACGCGAGCGTCGATTTCGGCCTTCTGGCCTGCACCGTCGACGATCGTGGTGTTTTCCTTGGAGATCGACACCTTCTTGGCGCGGCCGAGCATGTCGAGCGTAACGCTTTCGAGCTTGATGCCGAGATCTTCGGAGATAACCTGACCACCGGTGAGGATCGCGATGTCTTCGAGCATGGCCTTGCGGCGATCGCCGAAGCCAGGAGCCTTGACAGCAGCAATCTTCAGGCCGCCACGCAGCTTGTTGACGACGAGGGTAGCAAGAGCTTCGCCTTCAACGTCTTCAGCAATGATGAGGAGCGGCTTGGAGGTCTGAACGACAGCTTCGAGAACCGGCAGAAGAGCCTGGAGGTTCGAGAGCTTCTTTTCGTGCAGAAGGATGTAAGCGTCTTCGAGGTCAGCAACCATCTTTTCAGGGTTGGTGACGAAGTACGGCGACAGGTAGCCGCGGTCGAACTGCATGCCTTCAACGACTTCGAGTTCGGTTTCGGCGGTCTTGGCTTCTTCAACCGTGATGACGCCTTCGTTGCCGACTTTCTGCATCGCTTCAGCGATCATCTTGCCGATTTCGGCTTCGCCGTTAGCGGAGATCGTGCCAACCTGAGCAACTTCTTCCGAGGTGTTGATCTTCTTGGCCTTGCCGAGAAGGTTTGCAACTACTTCCGAAACTGCGAGGTCGATACCGCGCTTCAGGTCCATCGGGTTCATGCCAGCGGCAACAGCCTTGGCGCCTTCCTGAACGATAGCCTGACCGAGAACGGTCGCGGTGGTGGTGCCGTCACCGGCAGTGTCGTTGGTCTTGGAAGCCACTTCGCGCAGCATCTGTGCGCCCATGTTTTCGAACTTGTCTTCCAGTTCGACTTCCTTGGCAACCGAAACGCCGTCCTTGGTGATGCGCGGAGCGCCGAAGGACTTGTCGATTACAACGTTGCGGCCTTTCGGGCCGAGCGTGACCTTTACAGCGTCAGCGAGGATATCGACGCCGCGCAGCATCTTTTCGCGCGCAGTGCGACCGAATTTTACGTCTTTTGCAGCCATTTTACTCTCCTGGGAATATCCCGGTCAGGTATGGTGAATTGGTTTTGAGGTAGGAGCGAAACCGCTCCGGGCTAAATGAAATTAGCCGACGATACCCAGCCGGAGGCGTTAGCCGACAATACCGAGAATGTCGGATTCCTTCATGATCAGCAGGTCTTCGCCGTTGATCTTGACTTCCGTGCCGGACCACTTGCCGAACAGAACCTTGTCGCCAGCCTTGACGTCCAGAGGAACCAGCTTGCCAGCTTCGTCACGAGCGCCGGCGCCAGCAGCGACAACTTCGCCTTCCTGCGGCTTTTCCTTAGCGGAGTCTGGGATAATGATCCCGCCAGCGGTCTTTGCTTCCGATTCAACGCGACGAACGACGACGCGGTCATGAAGCGGGCGGAACTTGATATCAGCCATGGTATAACCCTTGGTGTTATAGACGTTGAACCCTGTTATGCGGATCAAACCGATCCGCGCTGTTAGCACTCTCTCTTCCAGAGTGCTAACGTGCCTCTGAGATAGAGGCCTGATCTTTTAATGTCAAGATTGCCTGAAAAATTTGACAGGCGAATGATGGTTAATTTGCACCGTTCGCGAAGGGATCAGGTGGTCCGATATGCGGAGGGCCAGGTGGCCCGCTCCGCATATGGTGGCTTGGTTTGCAGGATCAACCCGAGATACGCAGGTTTGACAGCTCATCGCCAATTTGGCGGAACGTTTCCGACAGATTGCCACCGGTGGTGTTCCAGAACAGCTTGGCAGGCTTGCCGCCGTCGAGACGGACGCGAGAGTCAGACGAGCAGGTTTTCAGTAGCTCGATCTGGGCTTTCTCGTCCGTCTTGCTGGTGTTCAGGTCCACCGCAACGGTCATAACGATGATATTGGCATCTTTCGCATTGTTGCAAAGCTTGTTGAAGCGGGCATTCATCGCCTTGGTATAGACGCTGTTGTCCTGCGAGACAGACACGCCGCTTTCCTGAAACAGACGGGTCTGGCTGTAGCCCTTCGTGGTGCGGCTCGTATAACCATGCGCCGAATAGTAGGACAGGTTGCTGGCCTTATCCCTGTTCGATCCAGCAAGCGAATTGTACGTGTAATAGGTATTGGCACCGTCGGTGAGCACAATGACGACCTTGTCGTTGCCGCGGTCGGTCGATGGGCGGCCTTCCGTAAACGGCGCGCCCTGTACAAGTGTGCGCCATCCCCACGCCATGCCTTCGGGCACATTCGTACCGCCATTTGGCTGCATGGCCTTGATCGCCGTCTTGATCGTCGTCTTACCTGCATCGGTGGAGATGTCGGTCAGTCGCGTGATGGCCGTGGTCGTGCAACTATAGTTTGGCCCACCACCAGAAGACTGCTTTGACAGCACATTGTTCAGATAATATTTCTTGAGGTCATTCTGGCGGGCCAGGCCCGTCAAGCTGGTGTCGTCTGTCCACCAGCTGTTCAGCGTGAGGTTGGTCGGGTTTCCGTTCTTGTCGGCATCGTAATATTCCGCCGGGCCAAACATTGGCACGAACAGGGTTTCCGGCTTGCCGACGGATGGGGGGGTCACGTCCAGCGCCAGGGTGCCCGGGCGCGCCTCAACGCATCCTGCCCACGGAATCCACGAGGCGGTAGAACGCTTTGCGAGATCGGCATAGAGAACAGCGCGGGAGAAAGCCTTGTTATTGTCTGTGCCCCAGCCTGTACCGGACTTAAAGTAAAGGCCGCTGCCTGTCGGGTTTTCGACAATACTGCGCGTGCTGTCGATCTTAACCGGAAGCGTGAAGTTCTCGAGATTGACTGGCGAGGTTCCGCTTGGGTCCATCCATGTTTCTTTGAGATAGCTGGGTCCGATGTTGACGGAGCCCGCGAAAGGCACCAGCGAGAACTGCACTGGCTTTTCAACGCGCGTAATCAGCGCCGATTGTGCAGCCATGGTGTCGACAAGCTGTGTTGCTGCGTCTTTCAGCAGTTGCAGACGCTGCGTGTTCGAGCCGGCGCCATTGTCATTCATGGAACCTGAGTTATCGAGCACAAGCGCGACTTCGACGGTGTTTTTGAGCCGCACGAAGGAACTCATCGCATATTGCTTGTTGTCCCACTCGTCTGCGGAATTGGTCAGTTGCGCTGCTATGGAGCCGAACAGAGACGTATATTGGAAGTTGGCCGTGGCTTCGATCTGCTGGTTATCGTTCGATGTTTGCGGAAACTTGATGGCAAATGCGACGCGGTCTGCGGAAAGTGCGGTCAGGTTCACATTGAAGACCTTGCTGCCATAGTCTTGCATGTCGGCTTCGCTTGCGCCGGTCGAAAAGCGTTTGCCGACCGCCAGCGCTGCAGCATCGAGGGCGGCCTGCACATTGTTGCGGGTGCGCATGAGATTGGTGGCGTCCATGGCGACCATGCCAGCAAGCAACAGCGGCACCAGCAATATCGCCGTCATCATGGCGAAATTGCCGCGTTCATCGCTGTGGAATCGGTTTGTTCTTTCGGAAAGGCTTCCGAAATTGGCCTTGCGCGCAACGCCTGTCATGCAGGCGACGAAAAGCCGCCTTGCTGGTCCGCTCCAATTATTCAAATCCACGCCCGCCCGAAAGGTTGTGTTGTTTTTGGTTAAACTGAAAGGTTGTGCGCTGTTCCTAGCAGCATCTTTCTAACAGTCGGTCACGAAGTGCGGTAAATGATCGGTGAATCTGCTCGATGGCTTATTGAGTCATCTCTTATGGGGTATTTGGACGCGGTGCTTTCTCGGCTTATTGGCGGTAAAGCTCGTGACAGTTTTGATAGGCTGCGTTAGATGGAGCGCATGCGGCTTGCATATGCGGGCGGCGTTCCAGCTCGAAAATGGAATATCAAGAGGAAGACTATGAAGCAGCTTGCAAGCCTCGACGACCTGACCGGCCAGTATGACGTGTTCTTCTGCGACGTCTGGGGCGTGGTGCATAATGGCGTCGCCGCACATCCGGCTGCTGTCGCTGCCTTGAAGCGCGCCCGCGCCAAGGGCGTCACGGTCATTCTCGTTACCAATTCTCCGCGCCCGCATCCGGGTGTCGAAGCGCAGTTGGAAACGCTGGGCGTACCGGCGGATACCTATGACCGCATCGTCACCTCCGGCGACGTGACCCGCGATCTGATCGTTGAAGGTCCGCGCAAGGTTCTGCATATCGGTCGCGAAAACGAATTGTCGATCTATGACGGGCTGGGTGTGGAGCTGGTGGAAGAATTCGAGGCCGATGGCGTCGTCTGCACCGGCCTTGCCGATGACGATGTGGAAACGCCCGCCGATTACGCCGACCTGCTTCAGCGTCTGCGTTCGCGCAATCTGCCTTTCATCTGTGCCAATCCCGACATCATGGTCGAGCGCGGTCCACGTCTTGTCTGGTGTGCGGGCGCTCTTGCGCGTGATTACAGCCAGTTGGGCGGTCGCACGCTGATCGCCGGAAAGCCGCATCGCCCGATTTATGAGGCCGCGCTGCATGCCGCCGAGGAAGTTCGCGGCGGCCCTGTCGACAAGAGCCGCATTCTCGGCATTGGTGATGGTGTGCTGACCGATGTGAAGGGCGCTGCCGGTTTCGGTCTCGATGTGCTCTACATTTCTGGCGGCGTGCATGCTGCCGATTATGCGGATAACGGAACCGTCGATCTTGCAAAGATGGAAGCGTTTCTGGAGAAGCACGGGCATCGTCCGGTGGCGGAGCTTTACGCACTCGTCTGATAATTTCGTACAATGCGGGAATGATCGAACAAGCCCGGACTGAAGCAAGTCAAGACTCAGGCACACCATGACGAATTCTGATTTCCAACGCCTTTCGGGAACCGACGCCTTGCCGGAGCGTCTGCGCAATTGCGTGGTGGCCATCGGCAATTTTGATGGTGTTCATCGCGGACATCAGGCCGTGCTTGAGCGGGCGCTGGAAATCGCGGCCAAGGAAAACCTGCCTGCAGTCGTGCTGACATTCGAGCCGCATCCGCGCAGTTTCTTCAAGCCGGACGAGCCGATCGACCGGCTTACCGACGCGCGTGAAAAGGCATCGATCCTGCGGCACATGGGCTTTCACGCGGTTGTCGAGCAGCCTTTTACTGCCGAATTCTCCAGCCGGTCGGCGGAAGACTTCGTGCAGCATATTCTGGTCGAAAAGCTTCATGCCAGCCGCGTCGTGACCGGCTACGACTTTCACTTCGGCAAGGGTCGACGCGGCACGCCGGAATTTCTCCTGCAGGCAGGCGAGGGCGCTGGTTTCCACGTGACGCTGGTGGATGCTTTCACCGATGAAGGCAATAATCTCGTTTCGTCCACACGCGTTCGCAATCTGTTGTGCGATGGCGATGTTGCCGGAGCGGCAGGACTGCTTGGCTATCGCTATGCCGTCTGCGGCGAGGTCATTCACGGCAAGAAGCTAGGGCGCACGCTCGGCTTCCCCACCGCCAATATGAAGGTCAGCGCCCAGACCAGCCTGAAACACGGCATTTATGCCGTTCGTTTCCGCAGGCAGGATGGCAGCCTGCATGACGGTGTTGCCAGTTTTGGCCGCCGCCCGACGGTGGATAGCGATGGCTCGCCGCTTCTCGAAACCTTCCTGTTCGATTTTTCCGGCGATCTTTACGGCGAAGTTGCCTGTGTTTCGTTCTTCGGCTTTCTGCGCGGCGAAGTGAAATTCGACGGGCTGGACCCGCTGATCGAGCAGATGAAGCGCGACGAGGAAGAAGCCCGCGCCTTGCTGGCCGGTGCTCGCCCATTGTCGGAGCTTGACCGTCTTCTTTCCTTTGAGTGAAGTGTAGCGGATTATTTTTCTACCTAAGATTTAAGTCAAATTTTACGTATTTCCGACAGAGAGTGTTAAACACCTTGCGAAGTTTCGAGGTGCTGTTTGTCGGAGATCTTGTTTTGCGTATTCTCTCACTGGCCCTCGTTGCAGGCACTCTCATTCCCGTCACCGGTTCCATTGCTTATGCCGCCGATGTGCAGCAGACAGATATCTATGCGGCGGAAACGGTTCAGCCGGCCCGCAAGCATTTCTGGTCTGGCGACTGGTATCTCAAGGTCGGCGCTGCCGGGCTGGTCGCGCCCAAGTTCGAAGGCTCGAACAAATATCGCTTTTCTGCGCAGCCGCTGATCTCGCTTGGCCGTCAGGGCGAAGCGACGCGGTTTTCCTCGCGCAACGACAATGTTTCCTTCGCGCTGATCGACAACAACCGCTTCCGCGCCGGTCTGGCAGGCAAGCTGCTGTTCGAACGCGACGATGATATTCACGGCCTGAAAGACACCAAGTTCGGCGGTGAAGTGGGTGGCTTTGCCGAGGTCTATCCAACCGACTGGCTGCGTGTACGCGGCGAAGTACGTCAGGGTATCCGCGCGCATAAGGGCGTTGTTGCCGATATTTCCGCCGACGCATTTTATGATGTGACGCCGGTTATCCGTGTTTCGGCGGGTCCGCGTGCGACTTTCGCGTCGAAGGATTACTTCAAGACCTATTACGGCGTCGATGCGCAGGAATCGGCAGCGTCCGGCCTGTCGGAGTACAATCCGGGTGGCGGTTTCAAATCGGCCGGTTTCGGCGGCGCTATCAACTGGAAGGCGACCGACAAGATCGATACCAGCCTGTTCGGCGAATATACCCGCCTGCAAGGCCCGGCCAAGGATTCGAGCATCGTCAAGGAGCGCGGCTCACGCGACCAGTTCATGGTTGGCGTGTCTGCAACCTATCGTTTCGACTTCTCACTTGATTAATGTGGTTCTGCGGCTTGACCACGTGTCAGACCGCATGAAGCGGACGCTACTGTGAAGATTTTCAGGGGCAGGGATGCAGTTTTATTGCGTCTTTGTTCCCCTGGCCTCTTTATTCCTGCAAAGCTCATTGCTAAAAGCGTGCCCATGATGACGGATTTTCGGCTTATCATGACGGCCATACGAATTATTGGCCCGGCCTCCCGCTTTGCCTGAATGGCTGTTTTGCCAGGCAATATCTGGCGCGGAGGTCCGGGAACGACCGGCTGTGCTCTTACAGTCCCCCTGTTATCGTTGATCCACATGCCCGCCATTTCTGGCCGAGGCTTCACAGGCGAATACCGATCATGACTGAGACGACCAAGATCGATTACTCTAAAACCCTCAATCTGCCGCAGACAGAATTTCCGATGCGTGCGGGCTTGCCGCAGCGCGAACCGCTGTTTGTCGAGCGCTGGGAGGGGATGAACCTTTACAAGAAGCTGCGCGAGCAGGCGAAAGACCGCCCGCTTTATGTGCTGCACGATGGCCCGCCCTACGCCAACGGCAATATCCATATCGGCCATGCGCTGAACAAGATCCTCAAGGACGTCATCACCCGCTCGTTCCAGATGCGCGGCTATAACTCGAACTACGTTCCGGGCTGGGATTGCCACGGCCTGCCGATCGAATGGAAGATCGAGGAAAAATATCGCGCCGAAGGCAAGAACAAGGACGAAGTGCCGATCAACGAATTCCGCAAGGAATGCCGTGAATTTGCCGCCAACTGGATCAGGGTCCAGACGGATGAGTTCAAGCGCCTTGCGATCCTCGGCGATTTCGAAAACCCCTATACGACGATGAACTTCCACGCTGAATCGCGTATCGCTGGCGAGCTTCTCAAGTTCGCGGCTTCCGGTCAGCTTTATCGCGGCTCCAAGCCGGTGATGTGGTCGGTTGTCGAGCGCACGGCGCTTGCCGAGGCGGAAGTCGAATATCACGACGTCGAGTCGGATATGATCTGGGTCAAGTTCCCGGTCGCCCCAAGAGATCATGGTATTGATGCATTCACGCAAGTGGATGATCCCGAGTATCTTGAGGCAGTTCTTGAATATGAAAACGATATTGGCCAAGCACATGTGGTGATCTGGACGACCACCCCCTGGACCATCCCCGGCAACCGCGCCGTGTCCTATTCGTCGCGTATCGAATACGGGCTTTACGAAGTCACGGAAGCCGAGAACGATTTTGGCCCTCGTCCGGGCGAAAAGCTCATCTTCGCCGACAAGCTGGCTGAAGAAAGCTTCGCCAAGGCAAAACTCCAGTTCAAGCGCCTGCGCGGTATTTCGGCTGATGAGCTTGGCAGGATCGTGCTCGACCATCCGTTGAAGGGCTTTGCGGGCGGCTATGAGTTCGCGGTTCCGATGCTCGACGGTGATCATGTGACCGACGATGCGGGTACGGGCTTCGTCCATACCGCGCCAAGCCATGGTCGTGAAGACTTTGAAGCCTGGATGAACAATGTGCGTGAACTGGAAGCACGCGGTATTGATCCGAGCATCCCGTTCCCGGTCGGTGACGACGGCTATTATACCAAGGACGCGCCGGGCTTCGGTCCGGACCGCGAAGGCGGCGCCGCACGCGTGATCGACGATAACGGCAAGAAGGGCGACGCCAACAAGTCGGTGATGGATCAGCTCATCGCCAATGACAAGCTCTTCGCTCGCGGCCGCCTGAAGCACTCCTATCCGCATTCCTGGCGTTCGAAGAAGCAGGTCATCTTCCGCAACACGCCGCAATGGTTCGTCTATATGGACAAGAACCTCGGTGACGGCACCACGCTGCGCTCGCGCGCGCTGAAGGCCATCGACGACACACGCTTCGTCCCGGCTGCCGGTCAGACGCGCCTGCGTTCGATGATCGAAGGTCGCCCGGACTGGGTGCTTTCGCGTCAGCGCGCCTGGGGCGTGCCGATCTGCGTTTTCGTGGATGAGGAAGGCAACATCCTTCAGGACGATGCGGTCAACAAGCGTGTACTCGATGCTTTCGAGGCCGAAGGCGCTGATGCATGGTTTGCCGAAGGCGCGCGCGAGCGTTTCCTCGGCAACCGCGCCAATGAGCCTTGGGTTCAGGTGCGCGACATTCTGGACGTGTGGTTCGATTCCGGATCGACCCACACCTTCACGCTGGAAGACCGCCCGGACATGAAATGGCCGGCAGACGTCTATCTCGAAGGCTCGGACCAGCATCGCGGCTGGTTCCATTCGTCGCTTCTGGAAAGCTGCGGCACGCGCGGTCGTGCGCCATATAATGCCGTCGTGACCCATGGTTTCACCATGGACGAGCACGGCAAGAAAATGTCGAAGTCGCTTGGCAATACGGTAACGCCGCAGGATGTCATCAAGGAATCCGGCGCGGATATCCTGCGTCTGTGGGTCATGACGACCGATTATTGGGAAGATCAGCGCCTCGGCAAGAGCATCATCCAGACCAATATCGACGCTTATCGCAAGCTGCGCAACACCATCCGCTGGATGCTGGGCACGCTGGCGCATGACGAAGGCGAAAACGTTGCTCATGCCGATCTGCCGGAACTTGAGCGCCTGATGCTGCACCGTCTGACGGAGCTGGATGAGGTTGTGCGCACCGGCTATGACACATTCGATTTCAAGCGCATCGCCCGCGCTCTGATCGATTTCATGAATGTCGAGCTTTCGGCCTTCTATTTCGATATCCGCAAGGATGCGCTTTACTGCGACGCGCCGTCGAGCGTTCGCCGCAAGGCTGCGTTGCAGACCGTGCGTGAAATCTTCGACCGCCTGACGACCTGGCTGGCGCCCATGCTGCCTTTCACCATGGAAGAAGCATGGCTTGATCGCTATCCGCAGTCGGTTTCGGTCCATGCCGAGCAGTTCCGCCCGACGCCTGCCGCATGGCGTGATGACGTGCTGGCCGAAAAGTGGCGCAAGGTGCGCGCGGTTCGCCGTGTCGTGACCGGCGCGCTGGAGCTGGAACGTGCAGACAAGCGCATCGGTTCATCGCTGGAAGCAGCGCCGGTGGTCCACATTTCCGACAAGAGCCTGAGCGATTCGCTCGACGGTCTCGATTTTGCGGAAATCTGCATCACCAGCGGCATTGCGTTCAGCGATGCAGCGGCACCGGAAGGCGCTTTCAAGCTTGGTGATGTGAAGGGTGTGGCCGTCGTGCCTGCTCGCGCCGAAGGCGAGAAATGCGCGCGTTCGTGGCGTTATACCACGGATGTGGGTTCCGATCCGGAATTCCCGGAAGTGTCGGCGCGCGATGCCGAAGCACTGCGCGAATTGAAGGCGCTCGGCAAGCTCGAAGCCTGATAACAGAGATCGCAATCCGCTCCGGTTTCATCCGGGGCGGATTGTTTGTTTGTGCGACAGGGGTTGCGGTCTCGCGCGTGAACATGGTGAAATAGCGGTTAATGCCGGATTGCCGCATGGGTTCCTCTCATGTACAAGGCAGTCCTCGAATAAATTCACGATCTGCCTTGGAGTTGCCGGTTTTTTGAGGCAAGGCACGCTGGAGCAAGCCTCGCGAACAAAGAATCGACAGGCGTAAAAGAAGTGGCGCTAATGAAGATTGACGGACGAGTTCTGATACTTATGACGGCTGTAGCGGGTCTTTCGCTGTCAGGCTGCATGTCTTCGCCGACCTATGGAACGGACAAGTCGTCGGGCGCGCAGCTCTTCGACGACGTTTCCAATATGGCGAGCTTCGGTCAGGGCAAGAACAAGAAAGAGCGCATCGACTACAAGCCGCGTCCTGATCTTGTGCGTCCTTCTCCGGGCGATAAGGGCCAGCTGCCTGCGCCGCAGGAAAGCGTTGCAAGTGCTGGCGGTGCGAACTGGCCGGAATCGCCGGAACAGCGCCGCAAGCGTCTGCGCGATGAAATCACCGCCAACCGCGACAATCCGAACTTCGTCTCGCCGGTTGAGGCTGATGGTCCGGTTGCAAGCAACCTGAAGACTGCACTGCCGGGTGGCAACAGCCGTCGCGAAGAATATGATTCCCGTTTGCCAACCGTTGATCCGCAGAAAATGGCGGCCATCAAGGCAGAGCGTGCACAGCAGGCGCAGGGTTCGGCCACGAACCGCAAATATCTGAGCGAGCCGCCGCTGGCCTATCGTGAACCGGCATCCACCGCCGCCACCGGCGAACTGGGGCAGGACGAGGCGCAGAAGGAACGCGAGCGCAAGAAGGCCGCTGGCAAGTCCAAGGGCTGGCGCGATTATCTGCCCTGGAACTAAGTTCCGGAAGTTCTCTATATTAGTTTAAGCAGCCATGGCGGTATAAGCGCTATGGCTGTTTTATTTTGAGTATAGTAATGAAGGTTTTCTGAGCGGGTAGGCAGTACCCTTAGAGAATACATTACATTTTTGTCATCTTGAGCATTATGACTTCTATTTGATTTCGATCAAAGACTTCTTGTCTGTATGCAGCATGATAGGGCATTGGGTTCAAAGGTATAGTTCAATGAGCAGCGCAAACACGATCTGGGACAGCCGCAACGGTTATGGTGTGGTTTCCCGCAGCTTTCACTGGCTGATGGCGTTGCTGTTTTTATGGCAGTTCATGTCGGCTATTCTGCGTGTCTTGGCGCGGGATAGCGCGGTTTTCACGTTTTTCTGGTCTGCGCACCAGCAACTCGGCTTTGCATTGCTGGTTCTGGTTCTGCTGCGCGGCGTCTGGGGCCTTTCCAATATCGGTCGTCGCCCGCATAAGGACGGCCTGATGGGCAAGGCGGCTTTGCTCGGTCATCTGGCCATTTATGCGCTGATGTTTGCCGTTCCGGCGCTGGCGCTGATCCGCGCCTATGGTAGGGGGCGGAGCTTTTCTTTCCTCGGCATGCCGATCTTCGATCCGGCTGGCGTGCAGAACGAAACGCTGAACAGCATTGGCAGCACGCTTCACGGGCCGCTCGGCTGGACTTTGCTGGCGGTCGTCGTTTGCCACGTATTCATGGCGCTCTTCCACCATTTCGCACTGCGTGACGACACCTTGCGTCATATGACGGGGCATAAACCGAGGGGCTAGCGTTTCTCGCGGAAAAAATCCTTGAGGATTTTCTGCGCTTCGCCTTCCGAGAAGCCCGGATAGATCTCTGGCACATGATGACATGTCGGCTGAGTGTAGAAGCGAGGGCCGTGCTCGACGCCGCCACCCTTGGGGTCGGAGGCGCCGTAATAAAGGCGGCGGATGCGCGCAAAAGAGATCGCGGCAGCACACATGGCGCAGGGTTCCAGCGTCACATAGAGATCGCAGTCGATCAGCCGTTCTGAACTCAATGCTTCACCGGCCTGGCGGATGACCAGCACCTCGGCATGGGCGGTCACGTCGTTGAGCTCCCGCGTGCGGTTTCCGGCGCGGGCGATGATCTGCCCTTCATGCACGACGACGGCGCCAATCGGCACTTCGCCGCGCGCACCTGCGGCACGCGCTTCATCCAGCGCGGCATTCATCGGCGTTGCTATGTCGGTAACGGTTGCGGAGTCCGCCTTTTTCATGTGCACTCCATTTCATTGCATGGATCGGGAAATTTCGCTCGCAAGCACTGGAGCGATTTGTTACTGCATAATTCTCGAAATCGAAACCGATTTGCGAACAGATTTATACGGCGTTTTCGTTCCAGACATTCCTTTGCCTGCTTTCGACGGTGCAAGGTGACACGGAAACGCTGCTGAGAGGCCAATACCAGATGACTAAAGACGACGATAACAAGGGCGGCAAGCCGCCTCATGGCCGTAACGGACGCCCCGGTGGCGTCGGCGGCGGGCGCTCAGGTGGCCCCAAAGGTGGTTCGGGACGATTTGATCGTTCTGATCGTCCCGAGCGGTCTGACCGTTCGGACCGCCCGGGTCGCGACAGCCGTCCGCGCCGCGATGATGGCGACCGGGACGATGCACGCCGCGCTGGTCCGCGCCGGGGTGCCCCGCGCGATGTGGAAGTCGAAGAAGATACGAGCGAGCGTATCGCCAAGCGTCTGGCGCGTGTCGGCATCGCTTCGCGCCGCGAAGCGGAAACGATGATCGCCGCCGGGCGTATTGCGGTAAACGGCAAGGTGCTGGATAGCCCTGCGGTCAATGTGAAGCGCACTGACGTCATTACCGTCGACGGCAAGCCGCTGAAGCAGGCCGAGCGTACCCGCCTGTGGCTTTACCACAAGCCTGCTGGTCTCGTGACCACCAATCGCGATCCGGAAGGACGCCCAACCGTGTTCGATGCACTGCCAGCTGAAATGCCGCGTGTGCTGTCGGTTGGTCGTCTCGACATCAATACCGAAGGACTTCTGCTGCTCACCAATGATGGCGGGCTGTCGCGGGTTCTGGAACTGCCGTCCACCGGCTGGCTGCGCCGTTATCGCGTGCGCGCCCATGGCAAGGTTACGCAGCCGCAGCTCGATGAACTGAAGAACGGCATCGCTGTTGATGGCGTGTTCTATGGCAGCATCGAAGCCGAGCTTGAACGCGTTCAGGGCGCGAATGTCTGGATCAATATCGGTCTGCGCGAAGGCAAGAACCGTGAAGTGAAGAACATTCTCGGCGCACTCGGCCTCACCGTCGGTCGCCTGATCCGTGTGTCTTTCGGCCCGTTCCAGCTGGGTGATCTTGAAGAAGGTGCTGTGCGCGAAATCAAGGGTCGCACGCTGCGCGACCAGCTTGGCGACAAGCTGGTTGAGGATTCCGGTGCCGATTTCGACGCGCCGATCTTCAACGAGTTCTCCAATGCCGCCGTGCAGGGTCGCACTCGTCGTGAGATGGAAGAAGCCCAACCGGAGCAGGAAGGCGAAACCCGCCGCGCACCACGTGAGCGCGAATGGATTTCCAGCCGTCCGGAACGTCGTCGCGGACGCGAGGACAAGACGGAGAAGGTTGAACCACGCCGTCGGGGCAACGCCAATGTCTGGATGGCGCCCGGTGCGCGTCCAAAGGGTGAAAAGGCTGCTGCCAAGCCTGCCCGCGTCGAACATCAGGTGCCGCATCGCGGCGCGAAGTTCAGCGGTGATATGCAGGTGCGTCCGCGTCGTTCGGACGATGCAGAGCAGAGTCGCGACGAGGGCGGCGAACGCCGTTACAACAAGCGTTCGGAAGGCCCGCGTTCAAGCGGTCCGCGTGCTGGCGGAAAGCCGGGCGCAGAAGGCCGCTCTTACGGCGCTCGTTCTGAGGGCCCGCGTTTTGAAGGTTCCCGTTCTGAAGGCGGACGGCCGGAAACGCGCGAAAAGCGTGAGGACGGTCACAAGGAACGTCGTCCCGGCAAGCGCGAGCGTGCCGAACTGCGCGATGCCGCTTCCGGTGAGCGCTCGCAGGGTGGTTTTGAGGGTCGCAAGACGTTCAAATCCGACAAGCCATATAAGTCCGACAAGCCGGGCGGTGCACGCGGCGAGGGTCGCTTCGGCGGTTCCGATCGCGATACGCGTTCGGGCGCACGCAGCGGTGCCGGTCCACGCGGTTTCAGCGATGGTCCACGGCGTGGACCTGATGGTGGTAAGCCAGCAGGTAAATCGGGCGGTAAGCCAGGCGGACGTCCGGGTGGCAAGCCGACCGGCGGAAAGCCCACTGGCGGTAAGCCAGGCGGCGGTGGCAGATCGGGAGGCGGCGGTGCGGATCGTCGGCGGTAAGTTTCGCGGTCGCCCGCTTGTAACACCGTCCACCAACGCCATTCGCCCCACCACGGACCGCACGCGCGAGAGCTTGTTCAATGTTCTCGCGCACAGCTTCCCCGACAAGGTGGAAGGTGCGCGTGTGCTTGACCTTTTCGCAGGCACCGGCGCGCTCGGTCTTGAAGCCCTTTCGCGCGGTGCGCGTTATGCGACCTTCGTGGAGGAATCTGCGGAGGGCCGTGGGCTGTTGCGCCAGAATGTCGAGGTGCTTGGCCTGCAAGGTCATACGAAGATTCTCCGTCGTGACGCCTGCCAGCTTGGCATTGTCGGCACGATGGAGCCATTCGATTTGATCTTCGCCGATCCGCCTTATGGACGGCGCATGGGAGAAAAAGCATTTTTGTCGGCGCTTCAGGGCGGCTGGCTTAATCCTGACGCACTTTTGGTGCTTGAAGAGGCAGCTGAAGCTTCGCTTGAGCTTGACGAACAATTTGTTGTGCTTGACGAGCGCAACTATGGCGGCACAATCATTCGGCTCATCCAACTCAAAGCCGATTGAGATGATTTGCAGCGGTGTTTGCCGCCGCGTTCTTTCTGTTCGGCGATAGCATCGCCGATATTGATTTGAAGCATGCCGCCCGGAAAGGCCGGGCGGAAATGAAACCGATTGGAGATGTCGCTTGGTGAATAACACCTCCCTCCGACGCCTATTGTTATCGACCGCTCTTGGTTTCGCGCTGGCTTTGCCGCTCGCAACCGGCTCCGTTGAAGCTCAAAATCAACCAGCCACCCAAACTGATGCCGCTAAGCCGGCCCCTGCGCCGCAAGCGCAAGGCGATCAGGCCGCTTTGCCTGAAATCACCCAGTCCGATGGTGTCAGCAATTTCACCTTGCCCAATGGCCTGAAAGTCGTGGTCATTCCCGATCATCGCGCGCCGGTTGTGACGCAGATGATCTGGTATCACGTCGGCTCGGCTGACGAAGTGGCTGGCGTTTCCGGCATCGCGCATTTCCTTGAACATCTGATGTTCAAGGGCACGAAGAACCATCCGGCAGGTGAGTTTTCGTCCAAGGTCGCATCGATCGGCGGCGAGGAAAACGCTTTCACCTCTTATGACTACACCGCCTATTACCAGCGGGTTTCGCCAGAAGCGCTGGAAATGATCATGGGTTTCGAGTCGGACCGGATGGAAAATCTGGTTCTGAACGAAGAGGCCGTGACGACCGAGCGTGAGGTCATTCTGGAAGAACGGCGCATGCGCGTCGATTCCAACCCGGGTTCGATGTTGAGCGAAAACACCGATGCAGTGCTCTTCTACAACCACCCCTATCGCAAGCCGGTTATCGGTTGGCGTCAGGAAATGGAAAAGCTGAGCCTCAAGAACGCCATCGACTTTTATCAGCAATATTACACCCCGAACAACGCCACGCTGGTCATCGCCGGTGACGTGACGCCGGAACGCGTGCGTGAACTGACGCTCAAGACCTGGGCCAATGTGCCGAAGCGCGCTGAAGTTCTGCCGCGCGACCGCCCGCAGGAACCCGAAAAACACGCGGCCCGCGTGGTGACGCTGCATGATGCGCGCATCAGCACGCCGTCGTTCCGCATGTCCTGGCTGGTTCCGTCCTATGCCAATGAAAAGCGGTTCCCCGATGTGAAGCCGGGTGATGCGCCGGCACTTGATCTGTTGGGTGAAATTCTCGGCGGTTCGTCCCGTTCGCGCCTCTATCAGACGCTGATCGTCAAGAACAACATCGCCGCCAATACGGGGGCGACCTATAGCGGTGACGCGCTCGATGACGGCACGTTCTCCGTCTATGGTGCGCCGCGCGACGGCGCAACGCTTGGCGATGTCGAGAAGGCGGTGGAAGCCGAACTGGCGCGGATCGTCAAGGACGGCGTGACCCAGACCGAGCTGGATCAGGCGCGCAATCGCTTCCTGAAGGCGGTGATTTTTGCCCGTGACAGCCAGGCTGGCATGGCGCGGATTTATGGTTCGACGCTTTCGGTCGGCCAGTCGGTTGAAGATATCCAGAAATGGCCGGATCTCATCAAGTCCGTGACGGTCGATCAGATTCGTGACGTGGCGGAGCGATATCTCGTCAAGGACCAGTCGGTGACCAGTTATCTTCTGCCACCGAATGCCGAGCCGGAAAATGCCCGTGAGAACCCCAACGCGCCCGCAAACGGTGCCAGCGGCAATGGTGCAGAGGGAGCGATCCAGTGAAGACCATGATCATGCTGAACTTCAAACGCGTTTTTGCCTCTCGCGGTCCGCGTTCGCTCGCAAGCGCTCTGGTCGCATCCATGGCGCTTCTCGTAATTTGCGCGCTGCCGGCGCGCGCCATCGAGATACAGGAAGTCGTTTCGCCAAAGGGCATCCGCGCCTGGCTGGTGGAGGACAATTCGGTGCCGCTGGTTTCCATGCGCTTCTCTTTCAAGGGTGGCACGTCGCAGGATCCGGCTGGCAAGGAAGGCCTCGCCAATCTGATGACCGGTCTGTTCGACGAAGGCGCCGGTGATCTCGATTCCGATGCGTTTCAGGAACGGATCGATAATCTGGGCGCGGAAATGAGCTTCACCGCCACGCAGGATGCTGTTGCTGGCGGTGTTCGCATGCTGGCCGAAAACCGCGATGCTGTGACCGATCTGGTGGCGCTAGCGGTGAACAAGCCGCGCTTCGACCAGCCTGCCGTTGATCGCATTCGCAGTCAGGTCGTGGCAAGCATTGAGGCGGCGCAGCGCAATCCCGGCACCATCGCATCGCGCCGTTTTGCCGAAGTGCTTTATGGCAACCATCCCTATGCGCGGCCAGATGAAGGCACGGTCAAATCGCTTCAGGCGATAACCCGTGACGATCTCGTGGCGTTCCATCGCAAGAATTTTGCCCGCGACCGGCTGATCGTCGGCGTGGTCGGTTCCATCAACGCCAAGGATCTTGGCGTGATGCTCGACAAGGTGTTCGGCGATCTGCCCGCAGCGGCGGAACTGGTTCCGGTGCCTGATGTCAAACTGGCTCTCGGCACCACCACCAGCCTTTCCTTCGATATGCCACAGACGTCGATCCGGTTTGTCTATCCGGCAATCCCGCGCAAGGATCCGGACTTCTTTGCCGCTTATCTGATGAACCACATTCTGGGCGGCGGCTTCACCTCGCGGCTTTATGCCGAAGTGCGTGAAAAGCGCGGTCTCGCCTATTCGGTTTCTTCGCAGCTGGTGTTGCACGACCACGTGTCCGCTTTGGCGATCTCAACGGCGACGCGCCCGGAAAAGGCGCAGGACTCGCTCAAGATCATTCGCGAGCAGGTGGCTGCCATGGCGAGTGACGGTCCGACGGAAGCAGAGCTTGCTGCCGCAAAGAGCTTCCTCAAGGGATCTTATGCGGTGAACAATCTCGATTCTTCGGGAGCCATTGCTGAAACGCTGGTCAGCTTGCAGGATGCGGGACTACCGCGTGATTATATCGACAAGCGTTCGGTGCTTATCGATGCCGTGACGCTCGATCAGGTCAAGGCCATTGCCAAGAAGCTGCTCGAAGCCGAACCGGCGATATTGATTTATGGACCCGCTAAGAGTTGAGGAACTCGCTTGGATAACGCCATGCCATCCACGCCCCGCATTGCCGTCGCTTTCGGCGGTGGCGGAGCGCGGGGCATTGCGCATCTGCATATCATCGAAACTCTCGATGAGTTGGGCATCAAGCCTGTCGCCATTGCCGGCTCGTCCATCGGATCGATTGTCGGCGCTGGCATGGCCAACGGCATGAGCGGCAAGGAAATACACGACTATATGGCGGCGATTTTCAATCGTCGTTCGGAAGTGGCGCGCCGCATGTGGCAGACGCGTCCATCCCGCTGGGTCGAATTGCTGAAGGGCGGCTTTCGCGTCAGCCAGTTCAACATCGAGAAAATCATCGATGTGTTCCTGCCCGCATCGCTGCCGGAAAAGGTCGAAGACCTCAAGATTCCGATGAGCATCACCGCGGCGGATTTTCACGCCGCGAAGGAAGTTCAGATCGTCGATGGCGATTTGCGTTCTGCAATCGCCGCTTCCTGTGCCATCCCCCCGGTCTTCGCACCTGTGCGCCGCAATGGCCGCATTCTGGTCGATGGCGGCCTGTTCAACCCGGTGCCGTTCGATCTGCTTTTCGACAAGGCGGATATCGTCATCGGCATTGATGTCGTAGGCGCGCCGCCCGGTGACGACGATTATATGCCGACGACATTCGAAGCGGTTATCGGCGGTAACCAGCTGACCATGTGCTCGATCATCGAGAACAAGTTCCGCATTCGGCCACCGCATATTTTCCTGCGACCGGATGTCGGCCGGATCGGGCTGCTCGATTTCCTGAAATTCGATCAGATACTTGCCCAGAGCGTCGGTGTTCGCGAAGAGCTGAAACAGGCCCTCGATCGCATTATCGAGGGCGATAATCTTCCGACTCTGTCTTAGACTGCCACCTTATTCGGCGGGGATTGCATCTTCCATCGTATCATCATTGGCGGCAGGTGACGGCGCATCGACCGTCTTGTCGATACGCTGACCTTCGCGCGTTGGCTTGACCAGAGGTTCAGGCGTAACCGGCTTGTTGAACAACAAATGCCGTCCGGCCATGATGCCTTCAGAGGCCTGCACATGCAGGCGATCCTCGTCGCGCTGGCGCACATCTTCGCGGATGGCATAGGCATTGTTCTCCGCCATGCCCAGACCTTCCAGCGCGCGCTGCCCGAAGAGCAGACCAGATTCGAAGGTTTCGCGCAGTTCGTACTCCACGCCCTGCGCCCGCAGCTGTAAAGTATGCTCGCGGTCATAGGAGCGCACGAACAGACGCACATCCGGATAGTCCGACTGGATCAGATTGACGATATGGTTCGTCGTTTCCTTGTTATGGGTGCAGACCGCAACGATCTTGGCCTTGCGTATGCCGGAAGCTTCCAGCACGTCCTTGCGGGTGCCGTCGCCGAAATAGATGCGGAAACCGAACTTGCCAGCGGCGCGCACACGGTTGGGCGACTTGTCGATCACCGTCACGTCGATGCCGCCAGCCAACAGGATCTGCGATGCAATCTGGCCGTAACGGGAAAAGCCGATCATCAACACGTCGGACCCTGCGCCTTCGAAATCCTCTTCGATTTCATCGACGGGCTTGTCCTTGATGAGAAGCTTCGAGCCGATGGCCACGGAAAGCGGGGTCAGCGCCATGGACACGGTGACAGCTGCCACCAGTTCGGAGCCAAGAGCGCTTGAGATGATTGCGGCGGCGGAAGCTGCCGAGAACAATACGAAGGCGAATTCGCCGCCCTGCGGCAGCAGGAAGGCGATGCGCACGGCATCATTGTGGCTGGACCGGAAGATGCGGCAGAGCACATAGATGACGGCGATCTTCGCCGCCATGAAAACCGGCACGGCCAGAAGGATCGTCTTCCAATATTCGAGAATCACGCTGAGATTGAGCGACAGGCCCACGGCGACAAAGAACAGACCGAGGAAAATACCGCGGAACGGTTCGATATCGGCTTCCAGCTCGTGGCGATAGGAGGACTCCGCCAGGAGCACGCCAGCGATGAACGCGCCCATGGCCATGGACAGACCAGCTGCCTGCAACAGTCCCGCAGAACCCAGCACGACAAACAGGGCAGCAGCGATCATCACTTCGCGCGCGCCGGTATTGGCGATGATCCGGAACATCGGATTGATCAGATAGCGCCCGGCAACGACGAGCGCGGCAATGGCGGCAACGGCGGTTGCTAGGTGAAAACCTGCGCTTGCCTGCGACGGTTCATTGGGCGACAGGGCGGGAATGATCGCCAGAATTGGAACGATGGCGAGATCCTGAAACAGCAGGATCGCGAAAGCGCGCTGCCCGTGCTTCTGGTTGGTCTCGGCGCGATCTTCCAGCACCTGCATGGCGAAGGCTGTCGAAGACAGGGCGAGGCCAAAGCCGATGATAATGGCAGCTTCCGGGTTTAGCCCCGCAAGATAGATTCCGAGCCCCGTCAGAACCGCGCCGCACAAGAGAACCTGTGCCGCGCCCAGCCCGAAGATCGCATGACGCAGCGCCCAGAGCCGCGACGGCTTCAGTTCGAGGCCGATGATGAAGAGCAGGAACACCACGCCAAGTTCGGAAAAGTGCAGGAATTCCTCACCGTCGGCGATAAGGCGCGCGACGGGTCCGATCGTGATGCCGGCAGCCAGATAGCCCAGCACTGTGCCAAGCCCCAGACGCTTGAACAGTGGCGCGGCGATGATGGCGCCGCCAAGGATCATTAGGGCCTGTAGGTAGAGATTTCCACCGGTCGGAATCATGCTGCGCGCTCTTGTGGTTCGGAGACGGACGGGTCTCGCGACTTGAGGATTTGGAGAAATGTGGACGGGCCTGCCTTGATGCCCCTCGATTTCGGCAATATAGAAACAAGATATGGCTGCAATCAGCCCGATGTCGACCAAATTGACGATATTTTTTTAGCAAGTCCCGGTCACGACCCGTTGCACATTGCAATGTCCGGTCAGGCGGAGGCGAGCTTGCCAAAGCGGGATTGTGCAATGATTTCAGATAATTCGTCGGAAAAGCTGGTCGAGCGTGCGGCCCAGTTGGTGAAAGCTGCCGAACGTGCGGGCGCCGATCATGCTGACGCTGTCGTGATGCGTGCCCGCTCTGTCAGCGTCTCGGTGAGACTTGGCAAGGTTGAGGGAACCGAATCGTCGGAGAGCGACGATTTTGCGCTGCGCGTTTTTGTCGGACGGCGGATCGCCAGTGTTTCGGCCAATGCGGGCGCCGATCCCGACCGTCTGGCGGAGCGCGCCGTCGCCATGGCGCGTGTTGCGCCGGAAGACCCCTATGAGCAGCTTGCCGATCCGGCGCTGCTGGTGAAGTCGCCGCGCGATCTTGATCTTTACGACACGACCGAAATCGATACCGAACGTCTGACGCAGGATGCGCTGGCGGCAGAAGCAGCTGCGCGTGAGGTCAAGGGTGTGACAAATTCCGGCGGCGCGGGCGCATCGCGCAGCCTCGGCGGGCTGGTGCTTGTCACCTCCACCGGCTTTGCCGGTCATTATGCCGCCACCCGTTTCGGACGGTCGGTTTCGGCCATTGCTGGCGAAGGCACCAAGATGGAGCGCGACTATGATTTCAGCTCGCGGCTGCATTTTGCCGATCTCGATACGCCAGACGCCATCGGGCGTCGCGCCGGGGAGCGCGCGGTGCGCAGGCTCGGCGCACGGCAGGCGAAGACGGGACCGGTCACGGTGGTTTATGATCCGCGACTGGCGCGGGGCATTGCCGGGCATCTGGCCAGCGCCATCAATGGTGCATCGGTTGCGCGCAAGACGAGCTTTCTGCGCGACAGTCTGGGCAAGCAGATATTGAAGCAGGGCATCACGGTGACGGACAATCCGCTGCGCATGCGCGGATCATCGTCCCGTCCTTTCGACGGTGAAGGCATTGAGGGCCAGCCATTGACCATGGTTGAGGACGGCGTGCTGAAGCACTGGCTGTTGTCTGGTTCCAGCGCACGCGAACTGGGCCTGACTGGCAACGGGCGCGGTGTGCGTTCGGGTTCCGGTGTTTCGCCTGCCTCGACCAATTTTGCCATTGAGCCGGGCACACAATCGCCGGAAGATCTCATCCGCGCTGTCGGCACGGGTTTCTATGTGACTGAAGTTTTCGGCCAGGGCGTGGATATGATCACCGGGCAATATAGCCGCGGCGCTTCCGGCTTCTGGATCGAAAATGGCGAACTTGCCTATCCGGTCAGCGAAGTCACCATCGCGTCGAACCTGAAGGACATGTTCCTCAATCTGACACCGGCGTCGGATATCGACCGCAATTTCGGGATGACCGCGCCGACCCTCGTAATCGAAGGCATGACACTTGCCGGAAACTGACAAACACAGCGAAACGCGTGACGAACTGGCGCTGTTGCGCGATGCAGCCCGTGAAGCCGGGCGCATTGCCATGCGTTATTTCGGGCGCTCGCCTGAAGTCTGGTTGAAGGATGGTCATTCGCCGGTCAGCGAGGCCGATCTTGCAGTTGATCGCTATCTGAAAGACGTGCTTCTGACGGCGCGGCCTGATTATGGCTGGATTTCCGAAGAAACCGGCGACGAGCGCGCCAAGGCAAAGCGGCGGCGGGCTTTCGTCGTCGATCCCATCGATGGCACCCGCGCTTATATTGCCGGTCAGGACCAGTGGTGCGTGAGCATCGCGATTGTCGAGGATGGCAGGCCGATTGCCGGGGTTCTGGAATGCCCGGTTCGCAAAGAACTGATCGAGGCCGGGCACGGACTTGGCGCGGTGCAAAACGATGCGCCGATCCACGTCAAATTGCCGCCGGAAGGCGAGAAGGTCACCATCGCTTCGGCGCGCAACATGACCGCCGCGCTGCCGGAAAAATGGCGTGACAGGGTCAAGCTGCACGCCTATGTGCCGTCGCTCGCCTATCGTATTGCGATGGTGGCGCGGGGCGAGATCGCGGGCACCTTCATTCGGCCAAATTCGCATGATTGGGATCTGGCTGCAGCCGATCTCATCTTGAGTGAGTCGGGCGGGGCTATTCTGACAAACGATGCTCTTCCGCTCATTTATGGCGGTCCGACGCGGAGCCATGGGGCTCTTGTCGCGGCCAGCGGGAATTTGCTGCGTGAAATGTTGAGTGTTGTCGCGGAGTGACCGTTGGGTTAATCATGCCGCGAACCAAAATTGTTCAGGGATTATTGTCATGAGTGTCGAAGGCGACAAAAAGCAGCTTCTTCATCTGGTGTTCGGCGGCGAGCTGTCGAAGCTCGGGACCGTGCAGTTCCGCGATCTCGAAAACCTCGATATCGTCGGCATCTATCCCAACTACGAATCCGCAAAGACCGCCTGGAAGGCCAAGGCCCAGCAGACCGTCGACAACGCCCATATGCGTTATTTCATCGTGCACCTGCATCGGTTGCTCGATCCCGAAGGTGTGACGCTGCAGGCGGACTGAGCAGTTTGCCCGGTCCAGACCAACATACAACCGAAGGCGAAGAGCGTCCGGTCCAGTCAGCGGTAGAACCCGTCAGGCGCAAGAAAAAAGACGGCTTTGCGAAGCGTCTTTGGAAGCGTGTGCGCGGGCCGCTGACGCAGTCGGCTGTCGTTAAAACGATTTTGGTCTGGCTTATCACGAGCTATTTCAAGCTCGTCTATTATACCAATACACGTCTGGAAGGATCGGCCGACCCGCAGGCGCTGGTCGGCAAGGACGATCCTTTCATCGTGACCTTCTGGCACGGCCAGCACCTCATGGGACCGTTCATCTGCCCCAAGGGGATCGAACTTGTTGCCATGTTCTCGCGCAGCGCCGATGCGGAACTGAACGCCCGCGTGGCGGAAAAGCTGGGGCTGATGACGGTGCGCGGTTCCGGCGGACGCAGTTCGCGTGCGAAGCCGGAAAAGGGCGGTGCGCGTGCGCTCCTCACCTTGAAGAACGCGCTGAAAAAAGGACAGTCGGCATCGATCATCGCCGACATTCCCCATGGCACGCCGCGCGAGGCGGGCGAGGGGATCATTTTGTTGGCGAAATTGTCCGGGCGACCAATCATTCCGGTTGCTTATGCCTTCTCAAGAAACCATGTTTTGGAGAAGTCGTGGGACAAGACGACGATTCCACTGCCTTTTGGACGGTCCGTTGTTGTGCGCGCCGACAATGTCTGGGTGGATGCCGACGCCGATGAAACGCAACTGGAAGAAAAACGCATGGAACTGACGCGCCTGCTGAACGATGCCACGGAGCGCGCCCATGCGGCATTGGAGAAAGCGAAATGAGCGAACGCTGGGCGCGCAATCTATTGTCAGCCTATCGCATGTTCGGCTCCGCCGCCTATCCTTTCATGGGGCCTTACATTGCCTATCGCGCATCTCGCGGCAAGGAAGAGCGGCAGCGTCGTGGTGAGCGTTATGGCAAGTCAGCCGTCGCCCGCCCGCAAGGACCGGTCATCTGGGCCCATGCCGCCAGCGTTGGCGAAAGCGTTGCCATTACACCGCTGATCGAAAGCATTGCCGCAACCGGCATTCATATCGTGATGACGACGGGCACAGTGACGTCCGCAAAGCTCGTGGCCGATCAGCTGGGCTCCAAGGTTATCCATCAATATGCGCCGCTCGACCTGCAACCGGCGGTCAATCATTTCCTCAATCACTGGAAGCCGGACCTCGCCATTGGCTGCGAATCCGAAATCTGGCCCGCAACGGTGCTGTCGCTCGGCGGTCGTCATATTCCGCAGGTGCTGGTCAATGGCCGCATGTCGGATCGCTCTTTCGCCAGATGGCAGAAGCGGCCTGCGCTGGCCGAAGCCTTGTTCGAAAATTTCGCCCATGTCGTGGCCCAGTCGGAACTCGACGGCGATCGTTTCCGTGCGCTCGGTGCGCGTCCGGTCAGTGTCTCGGGCAATCTGAAAGTCGATACCGCGCCTCCGCCTGCCGATCCGCAGGCCTTGTCCACATTACAGCGGCAGATTGCCGGACGGCGTAGCTGGGCGGCGATCTCCACCCATGATGGTGAAGAGGCAATCGCTGCCGAAGTGCACCAGATGCTGAAGGTACGCTATCCGCACCTCGTGACGATCATCGTGCCGCGTCATCCGGATCGCACGCCTGCAATCGAGGCGATGCTGGCGGAAAAGGGTTTGAAAGTCACCAAGCGCAGCACTGGCGCGCCGATTGAGGCGGATACCGATATTCTGCTGGGCGATACGATTGGCGAAATGGGGCTTTATCTCCAGCTGACCGAGATTGCTTTCATCGGCAATTCGTTGACCAAGGAAGGCGGACACAATCCGCTGGAACCGGCCATGATGGGCACAGCCGTGCTGACCGGCAAGAATGTGCAGAATTTCCGCGAGTCCTTCCAGCGCCTGATCAAGAATGGCGGTGCGCGCATCGTGAAGGACCGGAACATGCTCGCCGGGGCGATCAATTTCCTGTTCAACAATCCGCAGCATCTGCGCGGCATGATCAATGCGGGCGTCAGCACCGTCAAGGATATGCGCGGTGCGCTTGATCGCACGCTTGTCGCGCTGGAACCTTTTATCCAGCCGCTTGTGTTGCAGGCGCAGTTTCCCGGCAATCGCAACGAGGTTGCCTACGTCCACGGCGGCATCTGATATGGCGAGCGAAGCGCCGCCATTCTGGTGGGAAAAGCCCGACTGGCGCGCCCGGTCATTGGCCCCCGCCGCCTGGATTTACGGCTCCATCGCCGGGCGACGCCTGATCCGCTCTGAACCGCCCAAAATTGCTCTGCCCGTTCTCTGCATTGGTAATTTCACGGTTGGCGGCGCAGGCAAGACCCCGACGGCAATTGCCTTTGCCAAAGGCGCAAAGGCACGCGGGCTGAAACCGGGCATCGTCTCACGCGGCTATGGCGGCAGCTATCAAGGCCTGCATGTGGTGGACCCGGGGCATGACAGCGCCCGTTATGTCGGTGATGAACCGCTATTGCTTGCACGCCATGCGCCGGTCGCACTTTCTCCTGACCGGGTGAAGGCCGCGCAGCATCTGCAATCGCTCGGCTGCGATTTCATCATCATGGATGACGGGTTCCAGAGCGCCCGGCTTCATGCCGATTTTGCGCTGCTGGTGGTGGATGCGGGGCGCGGGATCGGCAATGGCCGTGTTATCCCGGCAGGCCCGTTGCGTGCGCCGCTGACCGATCAGATGCGCAAGACCGATGCCCTGTTGCGGATCGGCAAGGGCGATGCGGCGGATTTCGTGATCCGTCAGGCGGCCCGAGCGGGACGACCGATCTATGAGGCAAAGCTCATTCCATCATCGACGACAACGGTGGCGGAGAAGCGCTGGCTGGCCTTTGCCGGTATCGGCAATCCGGACAAGTTCTATGCCAGCCTTGCGCAGGCAGGCGGTACGATTGCGGAAACACGCTCGTTCCCCGATCATCACAGCTTCGAGCCTGACGAAATTCGCGATCTGATCGATACGGCCCGGCGTAACGGTTTGGGCCTGATCACCACAGCGAAGGACCACGTGCGTCTGGCAACGATGGTCGGTGTACCGGCTGAATTTCTGTCGAAACTGGCGGTTCTCGATATCGATCTGAAATTTGAGCGCACAGACGCGCTCAATCATATCCTTGATACGGTGATCGAGCGCTTTAAAAGCCGGTCGTTATAAGCAAACTAGGCCTTCTTGCGGCTGCGCATTTCCGGATTGAACTCAAGCTCGCGCTCGAAGGAAATATGGCCGGTTGCATAGGCTTCCTGCCGCGCAACGCTCCAGTATTTCAGCTCGTCCAATGGAATTTGCGCGCCGGTAACGGCACAAAGCACATAGGAACCGTGCTTGACGATTTCATAGTCGCCGTCGAGATAACGCAGGACAGCTTCGGAGGATGAGCGGGGCGATTCAAATCTGTTCATATGTGTAAAACCTTTGCGCTGGATTCTAGCAAGTGCCGACCTTGGCGTCCAGCGGTGCTGGATGAGCAGCTGTAAGAAAAGACATCAACGCCTGCCGAAAAGCCGCTCGATATCGCTCAGCTTCAGCTCGATATAGGTCGGGCGTCCGTGATTGCACGTGCCGGAACCGGGCGTTGCCTCCATTTCGCGCAGCAATGCGTTCATTTCTTCCGGCTTGAGGCGGCGTCCGGAACGCACCGATCCATGGCAAGCCATGGTGGCCGCGACATGGTTGAGCATGGCTTTCAATCCATCGGAGGTTTCATGCTCGGCAATCTCGTCGGCGAGATCGCGGATCAGCTGCTGCACATTCATTTCGCCCAGCATGGCTGGCGTTTCGCGCACAGCGATGGCGCCGGGACCAAACTGCTCGACGCCCAGCCCGAACCGGGCCAGCGTTTCGGCATGGCTTGCCAGCCGCTCGGCGTCCTCTTCGGGCAGATCAACCACTTCCGGGATCAGCAGCATCTGTCCCGGTATCGGGCGGGAATGCAGCGCGTTTTTGAGCGCTTCATAGACCAGCCGTTCATGGGCTGCGTGCTGGTCCACGATGACAAGGCTGTCCTCGGTTTGCGAGACAATATAATTGGCATGAATTTGTGCGCGGGCAGCACCCAGCGGCTTTTGCTGCAACTCGACCGGGGCTTCGCTCATCGTTGCGCGCGCATCGGCAGTCGGAATATTCACGACGTCGATTGTCGCCTGCTCGCTTTCATGGAAACCGGATGCGCTGCCGAAATCAAGCGGTCTATGCGCCGGATGTGCGGTCTGCGGCGACCATTCGCTTCGAGGCGCTGGCCGATCCGGTCGCCAGCTCGTGGAGGCGAAGCTGCTGGATGCGGCGCGCGCGCCTGATGAGGACTGTGGCTGAAATCCTTCTGCGCGAAAGGCCTGCAACATGGCTTCCGCACCGCTGGTTGCCGGGCGGATGCCGGATTGGGCAAGCGCCTGCTTGATCGCGCCGACGATAAGGCCGCGCACCAGACCGGGGTCGCGGAAGCGCACATCGGCCTTGGCCGGGTGCACATTCACATCGACCAGTGCCGGATCGAGCGTCAGAAACAGCACGGCGACCGGATGGCGGTCACGGGCAATGACATCGGCATAGGCCCCGCGCAGCGCGCCAAAAATCTGCTTGTCGCGCACCGGGCGACCATTCACATAAGCGAACTGGTGCTGCGCATTGCCGCGATTGTGGGACGGTATGCCGACAAATCCTGCGAGCCGCACACCATCACGCTCGGCATCGATGGCCAGCGCGTTTTCACCGAAATCCTGCCCCAGAACCTGCCCGATGCGTTCCAGTGTGGCATCGGCGCCCGTGCCGGTCGCAGGCATTTCCAATGGCGAGCGGTCGGTGCCTGACAGCGAAAAGCGCACATGCGGAAAGGCAATGGCGATGCGCTTCAACACATCTGTGATGGCGGAAGCTTCGGCGCGGTCGGTCTTCATGAATTTGAGGCGGGCGGGCGTTGCGTAAAACAGGTCGCGCACTTCGGCTATCGTGCCGCGATTGAGTGCGGCAGGGCGCGGGCCTTCGAGATGCCCGCCTGAAACGGAAACCTCGAAACCGGCATCCGCGTCCTGCGGACGCGATTTCAGCGTCAGCTTGGCGACCGAGCCGATGGAGGGCAGGGCTTCGCCGCGAAAGCCGAGCGCTCGAATATCGTGCACGTCGTCGGAAAGTTTGGATGTGCAATGGCGCGAAACCGCAAGCGGCAGCTCGTCGGCGGGAATGCCGGAGCCGTTGTCGGTGACGCGCAGCAGCGTCTTGCCGCCGCCGCCGGTCACAACCTCGATACGGGTCGCGCCAGCGTCGATGGCATTCTCGACAAGTTCCTTGATCACGCTGGCCGGTCGTTCGATGACCTCGCCCGCCGCGATCTGGTTGATGATGGTTTCGCTTAAGTGTCGAATGGGCATGCGGCGATTATAGGCAGATTCGCGGGCCGCGGTAATAGCACCGGGCTGCTTCTGAACCGAACCTTTGAAACCGCAGGACTGACGCCTGCGGTTTGCTGTGTAACAGCGTCAGGCCGCCTGAGCTTCAGCCTCTTCATTGAGGCCGAGCTGAATTGCGGGTGCAGGGTAGCCAAGCAGGAAGCCTTGCACCTGATTGCAGCCTTCTTCTTGCAGAATATCCATCTGCGACTGCGTCTCGACACCTTCGGCCAGCACGGGAATATCGAGGCTCTGACCGAGCGCCAGAATGGCGCGCACAAAAGCCTTCGACTGCACATTCTGCTCCAGATCGGTGACAAAGCTGCGGTCGAGCTTGATCTTGTCGAAGGGGAAGGAGCGCAGCGTCGCCAGCGACGAATAGCCGGTGCCGAAATCGTCAATCGCGATGCTGACCCCAAGTGCCTTGATTTCGCGCAAGATTTGCAGGGCACGCGCCTGATCGCGAATGATCGCGCTTTCGGTTACTTCCAGTTCCAGAAGCTTTGGCGAAAGATCGGTCTCGGTCAGGATATCCCGAACCGTTTCCACAAGGCCGGTATGGCTGAGCTGTAGCGGGGAAATATTGACCGCGATCCTGCGGGCAACGGGCCAGCTTGCCGCTTCCCGGCAGGCCGCACGCAGCACCCATTCGCCAAGCTGGGTGATGACGCCGGATTCCTCGGCTATAGGAATGAACACGGTTGGCGGAACCAGACCCTGCACGGGATGACGCCAGCGCAGCAGAACTTCATATCCTGATACGCCGCCATCCTTCATGCTGCGCTGAACCTGAAAATTCAGGAAAAACTGGTTTTCGTCGATGGCCGTCCAAATGTCGCGGGCCAGCGCTGCACGCTTGCGTGCCGCTTCATCCATGCTGCTTTCATAGTAGCAAATCTTGTCCTCGATGCTTTGCTTGGCGCGGTACATCGCCATGTCCGCATTGGACAAGAGCTTTTCCACATCGTCGGCATCTGTCGGATAGATCGCGATACCAAGGCTCGCACCGGGGCGGACAACGGCATTGCCGAGGTCTACAAGATCGCAAAGCGCGGTATTAAGGCGTGACATGAAGCTGCGCAGGTCGTCTTCGTCCTCAAATGTCTTCAGGGCTGCGAATTCATCGCCGCCAAAGCGACCGATCAGCTCACCGCTTTCCAGATGCTCGGTCATGCGGGCGGAAATCTCGCAGAGCAGCCTGTCACCAGCAGCATGACCATAGAGGTCGTTGACTTCCTTGAAGCGGTCCAGATCGATGCCGATCAGCGCGATACGATAATGGCCGTTATCGGCATTGATCTTCTCGCGGTTAAGGCGCTCGACAAACTGGGTGCGGTTTGGCAATCCGGTCAGCGAGTCATGGCGGGCAATATGTTGCAGCTGCCGCAAGTTGGACGACTGGACGTGACTGTCGATCAGATAGCTGGCAAGCGCGGTGCAAAGCACGAGCAGACCGACGCCGCCGACCGAAACGGCAAGAGCGAACTTGTCGGCCAGTGCTGCTTCTTGCAGATAGTTCATCGGCGTGACGGTCATTGCGGCCATGCCGGTAAAATGCAGGCTGACAATGGCGATCGTGAAGGTCAAAACTGCCAGACGATACGAGGTTGGATAGCTCAAGCGCATCAGAACCTGACCGGACAGCGAGCCGAACAATACGGCAAGCACGATGGACGCATAGAAGTAATCCATGTTCCATTCGATCAGCCCGTCGACGCGATAAGCCAGCATGCCGATATAGTGCATGGCGGCAATCGAAGCGCCGACCATAGCGCCGCCAATGACCGGGGCGAAACGCGGAAAGCCCCCGGTCATGACCACGAAGCCGATCCCGGTGCCGACAACGGCAATCACCAGCGACAGGATGGTCAAGTCTGGCAGCAGCACCACCGGCGCGCTCGGCTCATAGGCCAGCATGGCGACGAAATGCGTGCTCCAGACGGTCGAGCCCGACGCGATGGCCACCAGAAAATGCCAGCCATAGCGAACCGCGCCATGGCATTTCGCTGCTTTGCGGACGAGATTAAGCGTGATCGCTGAACCGACGAGGCAGATCAAAGCTGCCAACGTCGTCAGCCACGCTTCATGCTGCGTGGCAATACAATTGAGAACGGTAATCATGGAGTGGATTGGCCCCGATAGCCCTATTAAACGAGGTCAGGGCATTGAACTGCCCAAAGTGATCGGCTTGGCTTTAAAGTCGGTCCGTTACGATCCGACAGAAAAACCTGGCTGCTTAGGTGGTCATTACAAATGCAGAGACTCGATAGGAACCGAGCGGCCGATATGCCCAGATCGTATCAACGCACATCGGCGCATCATAGTCGCGTAACACATCTTAGCCTCTAAAAACCCAAGCCCGAATTTGATGATCCTTTGGTTGCATAGCAATTACTGATTAGCGGTTAACGCGAATATCAAGATTGTGGGCAAGTGGAAACTTTCACAAGAATGTTATAATAAAGCGCCTGCTATTACAACGTTTTTGGCGGGAAAACGCGCTTTTCGCAGGTGTTGAGATGTCGTGATGGTCTGTAAAATAAGCTTATGATTTACATCCTAGGGTTTAGTCGTTTTAAGGTATTCGCTGTGCCCTCTTGGTTCCTCGCTTAAATTCCGTTATTGCAGATATTGTTTATATAACGGGGGATATCGGGCATGGGCGACGGCGCGGAGAGTATTTCATCTTCCAAGCCCCTGGGTGGCATGGCGGCGGCCAGCCCGATTGTCTTTTCTGACACTCTGGGACTGTTTCAACGCGCTTCCGGCACATGTCTCGATACGGTTGTCGTGTTTGCAAGCCCCTGGGGGCTGGAAGAGCTTTGCACCACACGGAAATTCTGGCGCATCATCGCCGACAGGCTGTCGAGCCGTGGAATTGCGTCGCTTCGCTTTGACTGGCCGGGCACTGGCGACGGGCGCGATGACATCGACTTTTCCTCTGGGCTGGAACTCTGGCGAAAGACGCTGATCGAAGCGGCGGACAAGGCGCGGCTTTTGTCGGGCGCAAGCCGCGTCGTGGTCATTGGACAGAGCCTTGGCGCGGCGGTCGCCGCCGAAACCGGGCCGCGTATCGAAGGTCTGGAAGCGCTGGCGCTGTTGTCTCCGGTGATTTCCGGTCGGTTTTACACGCGTGAGTTGGCGGTGTGGTCGAGCATGGTCGATGCCGATCTGGGCCTTCCCGATACGCAGCGGATCAAAGGGGCGGTTTCCATCGCGTCTTTGACGATGACGCCCGAAATTGCGACTGAAGTGAAGAAGATCAATCTTCTTTCGTTGCCAGAAAAGCCTGCGGACAAATGCCTTCTGCTCGCAAGGATCGACCGTCCGAATGATGCGGAACTGGCAGAGCATCTCGAAAAGCTGGGCGCGGAAGTTACGGTGGAAGCCTTCACCGATTACGACAAGCTGATTTCCAATCCGGTTATTTCGCGATTGCCTTTAAATGTTGCGGATCGACTGGTCGATTGGGCGGTGGCGCTTGCCGGTTCCAGACCGGCCCGGAATAGTGCCGATGAAAGCGGTCTTGGCGGGCAGATCGCGGGCGACGGCTTCGTCGAAACGCCGGTCGCATTCGGCGCGCACAACCGTTTGTCGGGTGTGCTTTGCGAGCCCTTGGGAGAAAGGAAGGGAAAGACGGTCCTGTTCCTCTCTTCCTCGTATGATCGGCGCGTCGGGTGGGGGCGGACCACCGTTGATATGGCGCGCAAGCTGGCGCGAGATGGCGTGCCGTCGCTCCGCTTCGATATTGCCAATGCTGGTGACAGCCCGCCCAATCCGGGCATGCCGGAACAGGTGCTTTATACGCACGCGCCGGAGGCCGATGTGGCCGATACGCTCGATTATCTGGACGGGATTGGACTTGGGCGTCCGGTGTTGGCCGGGCGTTGCAGCGGCGCGTTTCTTGGGCTGCACTGTGCGGTGCTGGACGAGCGGGTATCGGGCGCGGTGCTGGTCAATCCGGTGACATTCTATTGGTCGCCAGAGCTTTCAGTCGATGATGTCGTCCGGGAAGGCAATCGCACGCTGGAAGACTATGGCAGCCGCGCCATGCGTCTCGATACGTTCAAACGTCTGTTCCGTGGAGAACTCGATATTCGCGCCATCCTGCGCAATCTTGTGCGGGGTGTCAGTGGGCGGGTGCTTGGGCTGGCGCGCAAGCTCCTGCGCAGTCGCACGGTTGAAGGCCGGGCGATCTATTCCGCTTTCGATGAATTGAAGTTGCGGCAGGGGCCGCTGACGCTGGTCTATGCCGAAAAAGACACTGGTCGCGAGCATTTCAATTACTATTTCGATCAGGCGGGCGACAAGGTGCAGGGCTTCGACAATGTGAAGGTTGCGGTCATTCCCGACGCCGATCACAATCTGACGCCGGAACATGCGCGCACGGTCTATATCGATGCTGTCCGCTCGCTGGCTTTGAACGCTGGTTAAAACCAGACGGTTCGCGCCGATCCGGCAATGCGAATTTCGCCGGACGGTTTGCCTTCGCTATCATGGCGGGGGAGAAGTGCCACACGTTTCGTCTCGCCGGGAGCGAGATGGAACCAGTTTTCTGTGGCTCTCCAGCCTTCCGCGTCGATGCTGACCGATTGCGCCAGCACGGATGTGCTGAGATCGAGAAACCAGTTGTTTCCGTCTTCCACGACACTGCATTCAATTGTGGCGTTGTGAAAAGCTCTGGTGCGCCCCTGCGGAAAATGAAAAGCCTCCGCAAGCGTGGCGTCGCCACGTTTTAACCGGGCAACCGTCACGTCATGGGCCGGGGGGCCGAAGCGATAGGCATAAGTCGTGTCGAAAAATGCGCCGAACAATTCGGTCGCCGGTATTGTGACGGCTGAACGTGCCGAGAGCGAAAGATCGCGGCGACCGCTCACGACCGGCTGTACACCGCCGCGCAGGCAGGCAAGTTCCAGTGTCAGATCGTCGGTATGGGGTTGTTCGTTCAGAACATGAATGGCCAGCCCGTTGACGCCTTCGTCGGTCAAGGCAACCTGCACCGGGCGAAAGGCGCGTCTCAACCCATGCCATGCGGGTTTCGGTTCGCAGGTCGCATCGACCACGCCCCAGCCAGCGCCGGGCAACACGTCCTGAAATGTCCAGACCAGAGCGCCAAAACAGGTGCTTGCCGGACGCCGCCATTCGGCAAAGGTCGCCTCCATCACTTCCGCCGTGACGGCACGGGAAAGATGGAGATATTGCTCCATGTCCTCCCGCCGCAAGCGGGCAGGGTCGTAGCCATAAAGCATTTCCAGATAGGCATCGCGCACGTCTTCGAAATCCCACGAGACGCCGCGATCACGTGGAACACGGGCTTTCCAGCGCGGATCATGGACTGCGGGCACGTCTAAATGCGCCTTGAGCGTGCGCGCTTCTGGAACATTGGAGAAAGCCAGACTTTCGGTCGCAAAGCGCACTTCGGCGCGGCGCGCATCGTCCAGTGGTCGGCAATAGGCGCTGACGCCATAATAATGGCTGACGCCTTCATTGCTGATGAAGGGCAGCGCCCCATCGCAGGGCGAATTCGGCACATAAGGAATGTCTGGGCAGAATTCGTGCACGATGGCAGGCAGAATTTCTTCTGTCAGCGCGCCTTTCCAGATCGTTTCGGGCAGGCCCATCATGGCGCCCTGCTGGTAAATCTCGCTGCCGCCGCACAACACCGTTAACGAGGGTGCATGGCGGATGGCGCAAAGAAGCTGTCGTGCTTCATCCTGCACCTTGGCGACAAAGCCTTCGTCTTTCACCGGATAGTCGAAATTGGCGAACATGAAGTCCTGCCAGACCATGATACCGAGTTCATCGCAAAGGGCATAAAAGTCGGGGGTTTCATAGGCCGTAATGCCGCTGATGCGCAGCATGTTCATGCCCGCATCCTGCGCGAGCTGCAACCACGGTTGATAGTCGGCGCGTGCGCCCGGCAGGCGGACAATGTCGGCAGAACTCCAGACCGCGCCGCGACAAAAGACTTTCTCGCCGTTGATCACCAGCGCGAATGATTTCCCGTCAGGTCCGCGATCAACGCCGATACGGCGAAAGCCGGTGCGTCCAAGCGGCTGCTTCTTGGCGTCGATGGACAGTTCCACATCATGGAGCGTCGGCGAGCCATGGGTATGCGGCCACCACGGTTCCACAGCGGGAATGGTCAGGTTCGCCTGCCAGCGATGGTCTGCTTGTCTGTCACAGGTGATCTGCGAACCTGCGCAATGCAGGGTCAGATTTTCAGCCTTGCCCGCGTAGGTAAAACTGACGGTAAGTACTCCGTCGCCATTTTCATGAAGCGTGGATTGGATGAAAATGTCGGTAACAGCTTCTGCATCGGCTCGGCTGATCGCCACTGGACGCCAGGGCCCCACGGCATGAACTTCCGCGCACCAGCCCGGCATATGACCAAGCGCTGTCGTGCGGATAAGACGCAAGCCTTGCGTGTTCATCAATTGCGTGCGCCAGCGTGCACGCGGGCCCTTCTGCTCCAGCCGGGGACCGAGAGCACGAAAGCAGAGCGCCAGCTCATCCGCACCCGTCAGCGTGACCGGCAGGTCGTGGGCGAGGAACATGCTGTCGCTCTTGTGCACCAAAGCGCCGTTCAAATAGACTTCGCAGATCGTGGCAAGGCCAGCAAAATGCAGCATTGCCTCACCGGGCGGCTCAGAGAGGTCGAGAAAATACCACGCATCCTGATTGTTCAGCGGTGTCGGAGCAGTGCGGCTGAAATGTCCGGCCTTTTCAAGTGCTTCCGCCACCGTGCCCGGAACCGGCGCATCGCGATATGCCCCATTGCGTAAGACATCGCCCGGTGTCGCGGCCTCATTGGCTGCGGTCAGGAAAAGCCGCCAGCCCTCAGTGAGCGGGCGGCTCGTGGCAGTTGGTTCAGGCAGCATCGCGACCAAGTTCTGTTTCGAGCGCTCCTGTCATGCGGTCCCATGCATCGGCGGCAGGCACCAGCGCGCTTGCCAGCGTATCGAACTTCTTGCGCATCACTGCGCGGGCAAGCTGGAACTGCACCGCCTTGGCCGTCTCGGCGATCTGGATAGCGTCGGCGCTAGCAGCGGTAAAACGCTTGCCTTCGCCCAGCCAATGCAGATGGCTTGCGGCCAGTTCGAAATTCGCGCCGAGCTGGCGCAGCGTGTTGAACGCATATTTGTGGAAGAAACCGAAGGGACGTTCGGCAATCGCTTCCACCTGTGCCGGAAACACGGTGGCGAAAGCGCGGATCGGATTATCCTTGGGTCTGCGCGCAAAGTGGCGTGGCAGCAGAATTTCCGCTACGCGCTGCTGATGCGCTTCACTGGGCACATCCTTCGGGAATTTGGCAAATTCCGTATAGGGCAGGAAGGGCAGGTCGGCTTCCGTCAGATGACGCTGGAAAACACCGTCGAAATCCTCGCCCTCCAGATGGTAGAAGCCGCCATTATGGAAATAATCGAGCGAACGGTTCTCTACATCCATGCGGTTGATCGCAATGGTGGTTTTGCCATGCTCGGTGCGATAGCTCACGCCATGCGTATCAGGCATGAAATAGCTGTCCATCTCGACCATGCACAGCCGCCCGCGTACAATCTGTTCCGCGATATGGCCTTCCACACTGTCGAAGATGGCAAGTTCTGTCGCCCGCACGCCGTAGAGCGCTTCGAGGTCTTCCAGCGGCACCTTGAAGAAGGTGAACTGGTCGCCCTCGAAATCCTGCGTCAGGGTAAAGCCCAGCATGGCTTCGGGAGCGACCCGAAGCGATGCCAGCACTTCGATCCAGAGATCGACATAGCAATTGGTTTCAGGCCAAATGCGTGTCTGCGCATGCAGCGCATGCGGCGCGTAGCCTTCTGGCGAGATATGCGGAAAGACTGCCTGCATGTCGCTTTAGAGCGCGTTCCGATCTGATTGCGTCAGATCTGCGCTCTAATCCCTTCTATTTTAAGCGCAATCTTATCGACCTTCGTTTCACTCCGGTCGGATTATGCTTTAACCCCACAATTCGTTGCGCACGCTCTCCGGCCAGGCTTTGACGTCGAGGCCATGATGATGGAACAGCGCCAGCGCGATGCGTTCCAGTCCGAAGCCGACGCAAGCCGTATGCGCAACTTCGCCGTCATGCTGCGACAAGCCCCATTTCACGCCGAACTGGTCCTGATGATAGTTGAAGCTCATGCAGGCGGTGGGCTTTTCGACGCTGGTGATCGGGATCAGCAGCTCGAATTTCAGGTTCTGGTCGCGCTGGTTGTTGACCAGCATGCGTCCTGCGCGTCCGAAGAAGGGATCGTTCGCCACGTCGATTTCAACGGGCAGGCCGACCTTCTTCATCATGTCCGTGCCGCGCTCGATCCAGAGCTGGCGGAATTCCATCACATCGGCTTCCGTGCCCATGCGCACATATTCGCGCATGCGGAACAGCTGCTGACGGGCAGGGTCCACCGAAGGTTCATGACGGAAGCAATAGGATTGCAGGTCATAGAGGCCGCCGCCCTGCGGCAGCGGTCCACGCTTGGCAATCGTTGGATAGAGCGGATAGCAGGCGGCGGGTGTCAGGACGATGTCCGTTGCCTTCTGCTCCAGCGTCCAGTCTTCGCCAGAATCCATGCATTTGATGAGGTTGATATGGTCCAGCTCGCAACCGCAGAAACTGTGCACCGTGCCGGCCAGCTGCGGGAAGCTCTTCATATAGCCGCTTTTTTCAAAGTAAGCGCGATTGAGGCCGGGCGGGAAGCGGATCGTTTCCGCGCCATCAGCACCGCCGGTGCGATCAACGAGGCGCTCGAAGGCGACGATGACATCTTCAAACTGGCCGGAGCGTCCGTAAAGGCCGTCCACGCCGGTTTCAATCAGCAGTCCGGCATCGAAAAGCCGGTTGAGAAAAGATCTTTGCGCGTCCATGGCGTTATCCCAAGAGGCTGGTGTTCTGTTTGTGAATGAGCAGCATGGTGGCAGTGTTGCCGAGGATGCGCTCGTTGGAAATCATCAGCTGGGCCGAATGCGCATCGCGCAAATGACGGCCAAGGCTGTAGGGCGTGCCGTTCTTGTAGCCCATGATGCCGCACACCAGCATGGCGTGGTTGATGACCTGCAAGATCGTCTGCGAGGCAGCGACCTTCAGATTGTTCATCGCGATGGCAAAGCCCATGGAAGCAAGCTTGTCCGCATCGTGCTTCGCGTCCTTATAGGTCTTGAGGCAGGCGACGATTTCCGACTTCAGCATTTGCAGCATGTTGGAGGCTTCGGCGACGCGCAAAGCGCCCGGCTGCGGTGCGCCTGGATTGCGGCGTGCTGCGGCGCGCACGAAAGCCTGTGCGCGGTTCACGGCATCGACGGCGATGCCATACCAGAGCGAACTCCACAATGTATGGGACTGGGCCAGCATGGACTGCGCGGCGATCTCGGCAAACGGATGCGGCAGGATCTGCACCTTGTCCGCTTCGCCCCGGAACACAAAGCCTTCCGAACAGGTGCCACGCATGCCGAGCGTGTCCCATTCATTGGTCTTTTCCAGCGTGTATTGGTCTTTCCGGAAAACGGTCATGACCTGATCGGACGAGGCCGCATCCTTGTGTGAACGCGACGTGATCAGGATGGCATCAGCATAGACGCCATAGGAAATAACCGTGGCGTTCTTTTCCAGACGGCAGGTGTCGCCGTCGATTTCGATCGCGCAGATGGAATTGCGCAAATCGCCGCCAATGCCGCCTTCCGTCGTCGCCGAGGCGAGCAGCAACTGCTCGTCCGCGACGTCACGCATGAAGTTGCGATGCCATTCAACCGATTGCCCATGCTCTACCAGGCTGGAAAGCTTGATGTGGTGCATCGCGAAGATCATCGCGCTTGCAGCACAGGATTGTCCCAGAATGCAGCACAGTTCTGCAATCTGGTCGATCTCGGCGCTTTCGCCGCCCAGATCGCGCGACACCTGAATACCGAGAAGGCGCTCGGCCTTCATCGCATCGATGGCTTCCTGCGGAAAGCGTCCTTCCTTGTCGACGCTATCGGCAAATTTTCCGGCGATGGCTGCTACGCGACCGACACGCTCGGAAAGACTATTCCCCCCGCCTGCATTCATTACGCGGCCTCATTATCCTTGAGGATGGTGGTGATCGTCTGTTCAATCGCGCTGATGCTCGCAAAAGACTTGCGATTGAGAAACTGGTCCGGAAATTCGATGTCGAACTTGTCTTCAAGGCCAAGCATCAGCTGTACCGAGGCGAAGGACGACAGGCCAGCCGTATAAAGATCGGCATCGTCTGCGATGTCGGTCACGGCTATGGGCAATCCGCCAACTTTGGTCAGAAGTTCCCGAATAGATTCATTCATGATTCATTTCCCCGCGTTTGGTGCACAGATCGACGGAAGCGTCTTCATCCGGCGCACCATTTGCCTATGTCAGCTCTTGAAGGTCTACAACCCCTGCTTGAGGCGATATTAGTATCAGGAAGCCTTTATATTATGTTGACAGGACGGGGCGGTTGTCGGTCAAATGTGCAAAGCGTCGCATATAGTTAAATATTGATGATGGTTGCCGCCGCTGTTGATCTGCAAGATCAGGCCAAAGTTGGGAGAAAGTTGCGTGTAAATTCTTTTCTAAGCCTTTAAATTTATCGAAGATAATATTCATATTCCTTTATTGAGAAAATAATATTATTTGGTAAAGATAAGGGAAATGCGCAATAGAATGGCCATGAAGTCTTGAAATGATCGATATCATATACGTTATTACGCCGATATTCGCACTTATGGCATTTGGATTTCTTGCGGTGAAGGCGGGTTTATTCCCGGCTGCTGGTGTTGGCAGTCTCATCTCCTTCGTGAATAATTTTGCAACGCCCTGTTTGCTGTTTTACTCGATTACCACGAGCGACTTTCGTTCCGCCTTCGATCTCAAGATCATCGGGCCGTTTTATGTGGCGGCGATTATCTGCTTTGTGCTTGGCATAACGATTGCCCGCAAAGTCTATGCAAACCGTCCGGGCGAGAGCGTGTCTGTCGGTTTCACCGGTACATTCACCAACACAGTGCTGATCGGCTTGCCGATCATGACGCGTGCCTATGGCGATCAGGCGCTGCCGGTCACTTTGTCGATCATCGGTCTGCACGGGGCTATCCTGCTGACGGTCGGCATGATGACGATGGAGCTGGTACGCCGCGACGGTGAGGTTTTGAGCAAGACAATCGTTGTTGCTCTGCGCCGTATTGGTTCCAACCCGCTCATATGGGGTATTGCCGCTGGCATTATTGGCTCGAGCCTCGGTCTTCAGCTTATAGAGCCTGCGGATGCATTTTTCTCGATGATGGCGCAATCGGTCGTGCCAGTCTCGCTGTTCGGCATCGGCGGTGCGCTGACCCAATTCAAGCTCTCGGAAAACTGGAAACAGGCCCTCATTGCATCGATCATCAAGCTGATGGTGCATCCGGCGCTGGCCTATGTCCTGATGATCTGGGTGCTGAAGGTGCCGGTGGAAACCGCGCGGTATGGCGTGCTGCTCGCGGCTATGCCCGCCGGTGTGAATGTCTATATATTCGCGACCTATTATAATCGCGCCTCCGGTGTGGCGGCCAACGCCATTCTCATTGGCACACTGCTTTCAGCAGTCACTATGTCGTTCTGGCTCTATGTTCTCGGCAGTTAGTGCGGGGCCGGTTGTGTCTCACACCTGTCAGACTGCGCGTCTGCGCTTCATGGTGATTTCGTAGCGTTCCCACCCGACAAGCACAAAGCTGGAAGCGACGATCAGCAAAGCGCCGACGAAAACGTTCGTTGCGGGGAGTTCTGCCCAGATCGCGTAGCCGTAGACAAAGGCCCAGATCAGGCCGGTATATTCGACGGGTGCAAGTGCGGATGCGGGCGCGTGGCGGAAACCTTCATAAAGAAGATACTGGCCAAGCGTGGCGATCAGTCCGAGACCAAACATGAGCGCCCAGCCCATGGCGTCGGGCCATTGCCAGATCCAGGGAAAGGAAACGGCGCAGGCGATGCCGAAGATCAGGCTCGTTGCGAACATCTGGGTCAGCGTTGTTTCACTGCGGCTGACAAGCCGGATCAGGATCGTGCTCCATGCCCAGCAAAAGCCAGCCACCACGCACATGATGGCGGGGATCAGATTTGGCGAATGGCCGGGGTTGGCCGCGACGAGAACGCCGACGAAGCCGCCGAAACAGGCGATCCAGCGCCCGGTTCCAATGCGCTCCTTCAAAACGAGAATGGACAGGAACATGACCATAATGGGCGCGGAGAAATAAAGTGTGGTCAGTTCGGCAAGACCGAGAAACTTGGCTGCATTATAGAACAAAAGCCACGCGAACAGCATAAGCCCGGCGCGCAGCACAAGTGTTCCGCGATAGGGGCTGTGCATGATCGACGGGTGGCGATAATGGCGCACCAGAACGCCGGTAATCACCACAATGACCAGACTGCGCATGAAGAGGATTTGCGGCACGGCATAACTGGCGACAAGCCATTTTACCAAGGCATCCTGCAGGGCAAAGCAGGCATAGCCCGCCGATGCCAGCGCAATTCCAACCAGCGGCTTCGTTTCCTGCATGCCCGTTGACATAATGACCCGCCAAACCCGTTATTATTCAACGAGCAGTTACTCCCGGCGCAGAGCAATGTCATGTCAAAAATAATGATCGATTGATCAGGGTTTCTGACAGGACGCGCGCGCAGTTTTTTCCACTCATGCGTGCGGTAATACTCGGGTTTCCATGCAATGTTGAAAATTGTTTTCTGAAGGCAATGTAAAATACGACATGTGCCGTATTTTGTTAAATGTTTCTGTATGTCTATTCGATGATCTCTTGTCGTAAATACATTTTAGTGACAAATAAAATAAGCAATTCGGGGCAAGGGGGACGTTATGCGGTCGGGGACACTGGCGGGGGCGCTTGGCGCGTCGGGATGGCGTTATTTTTGTGCGATGTTGCTGGGGCTTTACGCAATAATGTTCTGTTCGATATCGGCGCATTCTGCCCCGATTATCTCCTCGAACTCTTTCGGTGGTCCGAAAAATACAGCAGTGCCGGGCACACTGACAGCCACGGGGAGCGGAGGCGTGCTTACGTTCAACCTCGTCACGGCTCCTTCGAGGGGAACTGTTGTGCTTAATGCCGGTGGAAGTTTTACCTATACGCCTATTGCTGAATACACGGGCGTTGATTCATTCGATTTCGTGGTGACAGAAACCGGTGGAACGACCGGAGGGTCTTCACAAGGCACTGCTTATTTCACAATATATGATGTGTTTCCGCAGGTAACTTCCGTGAGTGTTCCTGCGTCTGGCTACTACGAAACCGGCGATACGCTGACGTTCTCAGTAACTTTTGATGAAATTGTAAATGTGGGAGGGCTGCCGTCTATACCTGTTCTTATCGGCGCAACCACACGCAGTGCATTTTATCAATCAGGAAGCGGAACTAACGTTCTAACTTTTTCCTATACTGTCCAGTCTGGCGATAAGGATGCAGACGGGATTAGTCTTGGCTCAGCGATAGACTTGAATGGCGGCGCCATTCAAGCCATCGGCGGGCTGTCAGCCAATCGCACATTTGTTAATGTTGGCGCGACGAACGGTGTACTTGTCAATGTAAACACGCCCACATTGAGCATCACGAATTCGTCGTCACCTTTCGATAATGTCCAGCTGCTCGTGGTTACTTTTTCTGAGGGAGTGACGGGGCTTTCAGAAAATGACTTTATTTTGTCAACAACGGGTACTGTCGGAGCGACCCCTATATTGGTGCCGACGGGGACCAGTTTGGTCTATTTGCTTCACGTTGTTGTTTCGGGTAGCGGATCGGTTATGGTAAGTCTCCCTGCGGGAGCTGTCACAAATGCCGACGGAATTGGCAATATTGCATCCAATGTCTTGAATGTACCGATAATGCAGTCAGCCGATGCGAATTTGCAGAACCTCATTCCCAGTGCCGGAACGTTAGCGCCTGCCTTTGACCCCAACACGACCTCTTATACGCTGAATGTAGCAAACGACGTCGAGACATTTACTTTTACCCCAACGCTTTCGGATACGAGGGGTGCGGTTGTCATCAACGGGGCAACTATACCCAATGGAACGGCCACCCCTGCAATTAATCTGGCCGTTGGAAGCAATACGGTCACGACAACTGTAACCGCGCAGAATGGAACCACGACGAAAACCTACACTGTCAATATCATCCGCGCGCAGTCGGGCAATGCCGATCTCGTGGGGCTGGCTCCCAGCGCCGGAACTCTGGACCCTGCATTTTCGCCGAGCACAGCCACGTATTCGTTGACGGTCCCCACAGATACATCGTCGCTCCAATTGACGCCCACATCAGCAGACGCGACGGCCACCATTGCGGTCAATGGGGCAACCGTACTATCCGGTAGTGCGAGCGCTGCACTGTCGCTCGGCACCGGTACCACGACCCTGACGGTTGTTGTCACAGCGCAAAATGGAACGACGCGCAGCTATACGGTCAATGTCACAAGAGCTGCGTCAGCGGATGCAACGCTTGCTAGCCTCGTTCCCAGTTCTGGATCGCTGGACCCGGCATTTGACAAAGAGACGCTCAGCTATTCTCTCAATGTTGAAAACACGGTCGAGAGCATAAGCTTCGCCCCAACGGTTTCCGAGCCCTCCGCGCGCGTAACCGTTGCAGGGGGCAGTGTTGCGTCGGGAAATTCAAGCGCTCCCATAGGACTGGCTATTGGTTCGAACACGGTTTCGATTGTCGTAACTGCGCCAAGTGGGGCCAATCGCAGCTACACGGTTGTGGTCAACCGTGCGGCCATGGTTTTCCCCGATCCAACGCTTGATCCCGAAGTGATCGGTTTGTTGAACGCACAGACAAGTGCCGCACGACGCTTTGCACAGGTTCAAACCCGGAATTTCCAAAACCGGCTTGAGCAGTTGCATGATGAAGGCGACCGGCGGAAGTCCAGCCTCGGCGTGCGACTTGGTGGTTCATCGTCCGCGCAGCAACCGGAAGACCCGGCCAATCCCTCTTCGTCAGCATCATCGGCAGGGATTTCACCCCTCGGCTATGCCCCCGAAAAGCGCGATAGCTTTCCGGGCAAGGCTATTGGTTTGAAAGAGCCGGAGCAGCCTGCGCCGACTATCGATCCAGACCTTGGACCATTCGCATTCTGGAGCAGCGGCTTTGTGAACTTCGGCCAGCGCGATAGCGGCAAGCTCGATCTGGACTATACGCTTGTCGGCGTGAGTGGCGGCATCGACTACCGGTTCTCGGAACGCTTCGTGGCGGGCTTCGGTGTCGGTTATGGGCGGGATCGTACAGATATCGGCGACAATGGCACGGAAAGCCGCGCCAATGCTTACAGCGCCGCTGTCTATGGTAGCTTCAAGCCGATCGACAATTTCTTTATCGATGCGCTTGTCGGCGGCAGCATTCTGGATTTTGATTCAACGCGCTTCATCACGGCGGATGGCAGCTTGACCGACGGCAAACGGGATGGCCATCAGCTGTTCGGATCGCTGACGGCTGCTTATGAATTTCGTCAAGAGACGTGGCTGGTCTCGCCCTATGGCCGGATGGAAATGTCGCGCTCCTGGCTTGATGCTTATTCTGAAGGCGGCGATAGCATCTACCGGCTGACCTACGGTGATCAGACCGTGGATACTGTCACGGGCGTGGTTGGTTTGCGCGCCAATTACTCCATCGACTACACTTGGGGACGCCTGACTCCTGGTGTCCGCGCTGAATATGCCCATGATTTCCAGGGTTCCAGCCGGGCCGCCATGGGATATAGCGCGCTTGGCGGGCTTCCCTATGCGCTTGATGTTCAGGGCGAGAGCAACGATAGCGCCAATGTGGGTCTGTCGCTCGATTTCAGCTTCGATAATGCCTGGACCACAGGCGTCGAATATCGAACCGGCTTCGGCGGTTCTGGCGCAAGAGATCACGCGATAGCACTGCGAGTTGGTGCGAAGTTTTAATCAAAAGGCGGCCGAATGGCCGCTTTTTTCTTATTCTCCATGCTCGTTCTTCATTTGACGGAACAAAAGTGACGCAGCGCTATTTATAAGGTGAGTAATTATTAGCCGGATGCACTATGGACCGTTATGGTGGGGTTCCTAATCGAAATCTGCCTTTGAACGCAGCGCAAACCAGATTGCCCACTCTGGCCGCAATGGCCGGGGTGATTGCTGTATTCTATTTCGCCAAAGATGTTTTTCTGCCGCTGGCCATTGCGATCCTGCTGACCTTTATGCTTGCGCCAATTGTGGCCTTCCTTCGAAGGTTCGGGCTGCCGAGGCTGGTGGCAATCATCACCAGCGTTGCTGGCGGCTTTCTGATCATCGCAGTGTTCAGCGCGATTCTGGCTTTTCAGGTAACGGAAGTTGGACAGAATATTGCAACCTACCAGTACAATATCATCGAAAAGATACGGAACCTGAAGAAGGCAGGTACGGAAGGCGGGATTATCGACCGTCTGAACCGGTTTGCCGAAAGGGTGGGCGCCGAGATCAATAGTCCGGAAGATAAGCCGGACGTTCCCGGCATCAATCCGGAGCCGGAAAGAAAGCCGGTTCTGGTCGAGATATTCTCGCGTCGAAGCCCCATTGAAACACTGGAAAGTATCATAGGGCCACTGGTCAGCCCCTTGGCTACAACGGGCCTCGTCATCGTGGTCGTTGTGTTCATGCTGCTTGAAAGGGAGGAACTGCGTGACAGGTTCATCCGACTTGTCGGCTATGGCGATCTGCACCGAACCACCGAGGCCCTACAGGAAGCTGGTAGTCGTGTGGGCCAGTATCTGCTGACGCAGCTTATGGTCAACATCGCTTATGGTGTTCCATTGGGTATAGGCTTGTGGTTGCTTGGTATACCCAATGCGCTGTTGTGGGGTATGCTCGCCATTGTCTTGAGGTTTGTGCCCTATATCGGACCAGTGATAGCCGCGGTGATGCCAATATTTCTGGCCTTTGCGGTTTCACCCGGCTGGACTTTGCTCATCTGCACGATTGCGCTTTTTATTGTTGTGGAACTCATCAGCAACAATGTGATCGAGCCCTGGCTCTACGGGTCCAGAACGGGGCTGTCACCACTGGCAATCATTGTATCAGCCATTTTCTGGGCGTGGTTATGGGGGCCAGTGGGGTTGGTGCTTTCCACCCCATTGACGGTTTGTCTTGTGGTCTTGGGTCGGCATGTGCCGCAGTTTGAGTTCTTCGAGATATTGTTCGGCGATGAGCCGGTTCTTGATCCCGAGGAGAGACTCTATCAACGCCTGCTCGCTGGAGACCCTATAGAAGCGACAGACAACGCGGAAGAGATACTCGAAGAGAAGTTTCTGGTTGAGTATTATGGCACGGTTGCAATTCCAGCTCTTCTTATAGCAGAGCAGGACAGAGCGCGCGGTGCGCTGAATGACAAGCAGCTCGACGATGTGACGAACAGCGCAAATATGTTGGTCGCCAATCTTCGCATGATCGCGAATGAAGAACTCGACAATGATGAAGATGTCACCGTTGAAACCGTATCGGAAGAAGGGGCCAAGATCGAACTTCCATCTGGTGATGGAAAGGTGGTCGTCAGCATTGGGGGGCATGACGCGCTGGACGATATAACTGCCGAAATGGTGGGACAGGCGCTGTCGGTTCAAGGTGCGCAGGCCACCGTGATTGGTCATGCGGGACTGTTGCCAAGTCAGTTGAGTAGAGAAGCTATTGCCGCAGCATCGGCGGTCGTTGTCTGTTATCTGAATGTGGAATCTGCAACACGCGGCAGATTTTCAATCCGACGGCTGAAGCGCTTTAATCCAGATGCCCTGATTGGCGTTGCAATATGGTCGCTTGAGTCAACCAAGAGTGACAAGGAAGCCGCGGAGCTTCAAGGTAGAATACAAGCAGATTTTGTGTCGTCTGAGATTGTAGACGTTGTGATTAATTGTCTTTCGGATCAGGAGCCTTCAAAGCTGCCGGCCTCTGGATCGGCAGGCGGCAAACGGCGACCATCAGCGGAATAGCGTCATCTCGACCGATCGGCCAATGCGCAACAAAAGGCTCACCACTCTGCTGATTGGGCAGAGATTTGTGTGCTCGCCATTTCGTATCGAAACCGCTCTGCGATGGACCAAGCCAGGAATAATGCACAAGCCACAACAACCGTGGCCACATAAGTGTTCGGGCTCATTGGATTATCCGATGTTCAGTAATTGCAGCGCAAATACTTATCGGTGGTGTCAATGACAAGCTTCAATAAGACATGGCAGCTATGCGCGACCGCATAAAACCTCGTTTGTGCTAGAAAGGATCGCTCTCGATGTCTTTAAAGGCCCGAATCGAGCGGTTTTTCTTTGAAGCGCAGCCATCAGCGGTATGATCGGCGCTTCAATTTCATCAGAAAATATTGCGAAGCGTCGTGTTCGACGAGCACAGGGATCACAACAAATTAAACTTGACTATTATAGTCATATATAAGATGAGAGGCAGACACGCTGCCTTGTGGCGGCGCGCCAGTTTGTTCATTCCCATCCGACCGGGTTAATTAAAGTTTCGACCAATGTGGAACTTGCACCGTCTCTTCCAGAACCATGCCCGGGAGCTGAACCGGTTCTTTCGGCGCAGAGGGCATAATGCGGAAACGGCTGCCGATCTCACACAGGACACATTCGTCCGGGTTTTGACCGCAACGCCACAGGCGGACAACAACCCCCGCGCTTATCTGCATCAGATCGCCCGCAACCTGTCGATCGACCTCTACCGGCGCGAAAGGCTGTTCCAGCAATCCGATCTCGCGGAAGACGAATGGCAGCGGATTGCCGATACCACGCCGACGCCTGAAGCCGTGGTCTATGACCGGCAGCGTCTCGCGATCATCGAAAGCGCGCTCCTGGAATTGCCGGAAAAGACGCGCAGGGCCTTCGAGATGCATCGCCTTGATGAAAAGACGATTGCTGAGGTTGCATCCGAGCTTGGCCTTTCCGTGTCGCGGACATGGACGCTGATCAAGCGTGCCTATCTGCATTTGCGCCAGCGGCTGAAGGAAGACGCGTCCTTTTGATCGCTGTTCTGCCGCTTGCGGGTGAAAATTTCCGCCGCTCGTCCGTTTCACCAATTATAGAGAGATTGCTCCGGCTTGCGGAGTTGCAGCGCCACGAGGAACCGTTCGTTGATGGATGACAAAGTGTCGAAAAGCGAAAGGCTGTTCGAGGAAGCGCTGGACCTCGTCATCCGCATGCAGGACGATCCCGGTAATCCGGTCGCGCTTGACCTCGTTGCGCGCTGGCGCGCACGCAGCGCCGACCATGAGACGGCCTGGCGTGAGGCAATGGAAATTCATGGCATGGCCGGAAAGGTCATGCAGGCGCAGCGCAGCGCAGGAGGCCCGGGGCGAGGAATGTCGCGCCGTTCGGTTCTGTTTGGCGGCGTAGCCGGTCTGGCTGCCATCGGGGTGGGTTCCATGCTTGGGCCGCAGCTCGTCTTGCAGGCGCGCGCCGACTATCTGACGGCTACCGCTGAACTGCGGCGTGTCGCGCTGGAGGACGGAACGCAGGTGACACTCGGACCGGACAGCGCCATCCGGTCGCGCTTCGGCGAGCACGCCCGCAATGTCGAGCTGCTGGCTGGCATGGCTTTTTTCGACGTCTCGCCAGATACGGCGCGCCCATTTCAGGTGCAGACAGGCAATCTGGTGGCAACGGCGCTGGGAACAGCTTTCGATGTCAGCAATGATGCAGGCTATCTCGCTGTGTCTGTGGATCATGGCGCTGTGGATGTGAAGGTTCAGGCGGAAAGCTTACCCGCACAACCACCGGTCGGTGCAGGCGAATGGCTGTCCTTTGATCCACGCAGTTCCAGCTTCGAGCGCGGCATCCGCGACGTCAGCCAGATCGCGGCCTGGCGGGAAGGGCTGCTGGTGGCGGATCGCGATAGCATTGCCTCGGTTGTGGCCCGTATCGCGCGCTGGAAATCTGGTCGCGTGGTGCTGGCCCAATCGAGTTTTGGTGCTGAGCGCATTTCAGGTGTGTTCGACCTCAACCAGCCGTTATCGGCGCTCGAAGCCGTCGTCGAGCCCTATGGCGGTAAAGTCCGCCAGATATCCCCCTGGCTCACGATTATTTCCACGATCTGATTTTTCTTCCTCTTTTTTTGAAGCAGGGGGAGAAAATTACACAGCTCCGTCCGTTTCAGATAACAGGGCCGGAAGTTAGCTGCTGCCATACGACAGCCCATTTCTATAAATGGCGGATTGGAGTGGTTGAGCTATGGGGCTTGATGTCAATAATCGTGTTCGGCGGCAGTTTGGAATAGGTATTCTAACCACGGCGCTTCTGGGATCGACCTGCGTTTTCGCACTGTCATTGGCGACAAGTGGCGCCGCGCAAGCCCAGACAACAAGGCAGACTGCGTTCAACATCCCCGCCGGGTCGCTGTCCGGTGCGCTTGCCGCATTCGGCAAGCAGGCGGGATTGCAGGTGACCTATCTGCCGGAACTGGCCTCGGCAAAACGTTCCACCGGTGTTTCCGGCACGATGACATCAGAACAGGCGCTGACGAGGCTTCTCACCGGGTCTGGCATCTCCTATCGTTTTACAAGCGGCAGTACGGTGGCGCTTTCCGGCCAGACGGCAGCGGGGCAAGCACCGCTTGATGTTGCCGGGACGACACTTCTTGATACGATCACGGTGACGAGCGGCAGCGGTGTCGCGGCGTCAGATGCGCCTTACGTGACACCGGCAGCGACGAACTATATTTCCGCCGAGACAATCGAGCGGTTCAGGGGGTCCAGCCCCGCTGATATCTTCCGCGGCACACCGGGTGTGATGTCGGGCGAAGCCCGCAACGGCGCGGGTGCGGTCGATGTGAATATTCGCGGCATGCAGGGCTTCGGGCGCGTTGCCACCACCATCGATGGCGCAGAAAACGGCATCACTGTCTATCAGGGCTATCAGGGCCTTTCCAACCGAACCTATATCGACCCTGACTTCATCGGTGGCATCGATGTGCGCAAGGGATCGGATGCGACGTCGCGCGGTATTGCGGGCAGCGTCGCCATTCGCACAGTGAATGCGGACGATATCGTCAAGCCGGGCGACACCTGGGGTCTTCGCGTGAAGGGAGAATATGCCGGAAACTCCGCAACGCCGCATGGCGGCGCGAAGGGCGGTTATGAGTGGCCCTATTCTCCGGCTAACAACCCCGTGGCCGTTCCTTCAAGCGATGGCTTGGACAGGCCGTCTCTTCTCACGCCGACCGCCGGTTCAGGCAGCATCGTGGCGGCCATGAAGGAGGAAAACTACGATCTCCTTGCGGGCTACGCCTATCGCAAGCGTGGCAATTACTATGCAGGTAAGCATGGCCCTGCGGCGGAACCGATCAATGTCGGGCCGCGAAGGATCTGCAACAGTTCGGGTAGCTGGTGTGAAAACTGGCCGTCTTATGTCGAGAATGGTGGTCTGACGAATTACCGTGCCGGCGAAGAGGTGTTGAACACACAGCTCCAGACCGAATCTTATCTGACCAAGGCGACGCTGCGTTTTGATGGCGGCCACGAGCTTCAGCTTGGCTATAACGGTTTTCGCAGTGAAGCGGGCGATCTTCTCGCCTCGCGCTTCACCAGCGAACGCACCCAGCCGACACAGCAGGAGCTGACATCGGGCACCAAGCTCGATACGGGCACGCTACGCTATCGCTGGAACCCGGACGACAACGATCTGATCGACATGAAGGCCAATCTGTGGCTGACCAAGCTGGAGATGCGCAATCCGCGTCGCGGTTCGCCGATACCGACATCGGAATCGGTGGGTCTTCCGTCCGACTACAGAACTGGTGCGGACACGGTCATGTGGGGCGGCGATGTATCGAATACGTCAAGTTTCGATCTGAGCCGCTATGGTTCGGTCGATCTCACCTATGGCGTTTCCTATCTCAACGAGGATACCAAGCCGAGCGGATATACCGAGCTGCTCGAAGGGTGGTTGCAACTGCCAAGCGTCTATCGCGACGAAGCCGCCGTCTACACCAAAATGTCCTACAAGCCGGTGGACTGGCTGACGTTGAATACAGGTCTGCGCTATTCGCATTACTGGTCGCATAACCGTGGTGAGAGTTCCAATGTGGAAGCGGAGCCGAGCGAGCGTTCGCAGGGTGGGGTAAGCCCGACGGCGGGCGTTGTGGTCGAGCCTTTTGACGGCGCGCAGCTCTATGTGAATTATTCGAACGCGCTGCGTTTCCCGAGCGTTGTGGAGTCCATGGGTGTCTTCACCGTCATCCAGCCCGATCTTGCTCCAGAGCGGGGTAACAATTGGGACATCGGTGCAAATCTCAAACGGAGTGACGTGTTCCAGAGCGACGACACACTCATGATGAAGCTCGGTTACTTTAACTGGGACATCAAGAACTATATTTCGCGTGAATGGTGGAGCAGCCCGCTCGGCTATTCAAGCATGCGCATCCACAATATCGACCGGGCCCAGTTTTCCGGTCTTGAGTTTTCCAGCCGGTATGAGGCTGGTGGTTTCACCGCAGATCTCTCGGCAAACTATTATCTCGACGTGGAGTTTTGCCGAACCTCTGACACTTGCGGAAACAAGTCGCTCTATGGTGACTATGCGACCAACCATGTTCCGCCGAAATACTCGGTTGATCTCACATTGTCGCAGAAAATGCTCGACGACCGGCTGACGCTTGGCGGGCGCGTTTCCTATATTGGCCCGCGCGCAATCGGCCATGGCGATGTGACCGCAACCGGCGCAAGCGAGTTCATCTCGCAGACGCGCTGGAAGCCTTATACGCTGGTGGATGTATTCGCCGAGTACAAGGTCACCGACAGCCTGACGGCGACGGCGCGCATCGAAAATCTGACCGATCAATATTATGTCGATCCGCTGGGTCTGGTGAACCAGCCGGGACCGGGGCGCACCTTCTATGCTGGTCTGACGAGCACATTTGGTGGGGATCAAAAACTGCCGCAACTGTCGCCGTTCTCCCGCTCGCAAGGCGGCGCGCCGGGGATCGACTGGACCGGGTTCTATGCCGGTGTTCATACCGGCATGTCATCGGGGCGGACATGGGGCACAACCACCGCTCTTGATGGCACTGTGGACCCAATCTCTTCATCTGAATCGGCTGATCGCGGCTTCGGCGCTGCGCCGCTCTATGGTGTGCAGGCCGGTTATAACTACCAGTTCGGCAACCGTGTCGTGCTTGGTATAGAAGCTGATGTAAGCAAGACGCGGATGCGTGGTTCGCAGACCGCCATGATGCAGGAGGACTGGCTCCAGCCGGTCAATGACACAATGGGTATTCAGTCCGTGACCCATTACGACGTCGACTGGACAGGCTCGGTTCGGGGGCGTCTCGGCTATGCGCTCGACAATCGCTGGCTTGTCTACGGCACAGCGGGCGTGGCCTTCTTGCATGAGAGGCAGACACGCGATCAGTACCGCTATTCGATGGACATTATGGGCAAGGAAAGCACGGCCATGTTTGCCGTTGACCAATCTTCGGGGATGCGGGCCGGACTGACCATCGGCGGCGGTGTGGAATATGCGATCAACGACCGCTGGTCGGTGAAGGCCGACTACAATTACAGCCGGTTTGGAAACCGTAACTTTGCTTTCGAAAACGGACGGACCGGAACCAGCGGCAACTACACCACATCGGAACAGATTGGGACGGAGATCGTGCCGCCGGAGCCGTTCATCTGCGAAATCCTTGGTGGAGAGTTCTGTGAGCCGAGCGAGCGCCCGATCTACGAGACTGTCGAACACCAGGGAAGTTCCAGTGTCGTGAATGGACGCAAGGCATCGAACTCGCTTGATACGCATACGGTGAAGCTCGGCCTCAACTTCCACTTCTAGGTTGAGGGTAGGAACGGTTCGCACCATCGTCCAGATGGATGAGCCGTTCCTTCGTATCACATGCTCTTGTGAAGGAGATGTTCCAATGAATGCCATTGAACTATCAACCAGCAATGTCGATGTCCCTTCCAGTGAAACAATCCGCTATCCTGATGAAAGGCAGCGCGCTGGCTATCTCTCACTTGGCTTCATGCTTGGCGCTGCTTCTTTGGTTGGGCTGCAAGTGCCGCTGATGCCGTCGACCTTGTTTGCCTTCTGTGCGCTTCTCTGCCTTATCCAGCTGTCATCGCGCGCCTTGCACTGGTTCGAGACGAACGGCGTTGCGCGCCATACGCTTTCGCTCTGGCGGCGGCTCGGCGCGTTTCCTCGTTTTTTCCGGTTGGCGATTTTCGCCTTGGTAGCCATGCTTTGTGTGGTCACACTGGCGCTCGGTCCACGCCCCTTCTGGCATTTTGAAATGACGATCAACGCGTTGCTTTTTACAGGACTGCTGCTCTTTGTCGGGCCGCAGCGACGGGCAGGGCCGTGCGCCTGATGTGTCACGGGATGCAGGCCAGCGTGACATGAACCATATGGACGACAATTGGGAGCTCGAGACCAGTTTTGTGGAGTTTGTCCTGTGGGCTGCGGCAGGGCTTGTGGTTCTGTCCGTTCATGTTGGGGGGGCGCTTTGGCTCCTGCGTGAGCCTGCAATGGCGGCTGCCGATAACACACCGCCTGCCGCGATCATGATCGAGCTTGCGGAAACGCCGGAAGCCCAGATGACGGAAGAAAACGAAATCTCTCCCGATCAGGAAACCGCCGATGCAAGCACGCCTGCGAAGAAGCTGGAGGAGCCGATTGAAGAGCCGGAACAGCCCGAGGAAATAGTGGAGCAGGAGCCTGAGCCGGTTGAAGACGAACCGGCGGAAGAGCTGGTTCAGCTCGACAAGGTCGAGGTTCCGCTGACGCTCACAAGGCGCAAGCCGCAAGAGCCGGAAAAGCAGACCGTCCGGAAAGAAAAGCCGAAGAAAAAACCAGTGAAACAGCGCCAACAAGAGCAGGCCGCATCGCGGCAGGCCAATCAGGCGCAGGCGCAGGTAACACAATCCAATCGCAATGCGGCCCGCCAGTCGGCATCCGGCATGTTTGCCTCTTCAGTCAGTCCGGCCCGCTGGCAGTCACGGCTGATGGCGCATCTGGAGCGGCGTAAGCGTTACCCGGCGGGCGCGAAGTCTCGGCACGAGGAGGGTGTCGTCTATGTTCGCTTTCGCATCGATGAAACAGGCAAGGTATTATCAGCTTCTCTGGCACGTTCGTCGGGTTTCCCGGAACTCGACGATGAAGTCCTGTCGCTGGTGCAGCGCGCTTCGCCGGTTCCCGCACCACCGCCTGACGTCAACAGGACGGTTACTGCTCCGGTAAAGTTTTCGCGACGCTGATAGTTGCCGGACAATTCGTGGCCGAAAAGGCGGATAGTGACAGCGCGTCTGGTCGTGCTATCACTTGTCGCGTGAGGAACCTGATGCCCGGGAGGAGCAATGGCGACGAATACTGTAAAGGGCCCCGCGTCCTATTTTCCGTCTATAGAAGCTAAATATGGGCGTCCGATCGCTGAATGGAAAGAGCTGATCCGCGGCCAAAGCGGTAAGAAGCACATGGAGCTGGTCGCATGGCTCAAGCAGGAACATGGCATGGGCCATGGTCATGCCAATGCCCTTGTCGCGGATACACTGCGCGAGTGATTGCTCGCTAACCTTGGTTCAGCATATTTTGCATTCGTGTAGATGGCGTCAATCCAACGAATTGGATTGACGCTTTTCGCGGCTATTAGAGGTGATCGCGCGGAATGGTCTGGTTCCATTCACGGGTCGTCACCGCTGCACCATTTTCCTTCGCCGTCAGCACGCCGGAAATATAGAAATTTGCGGCGTCCGAATGCATTTTCGTAGTGCTTTCGATATCGATCATCCAGCCTTCGCGACCCATCTGATAGGCCTGTGTCAGCACATAAGATGCCGATAGCGGGTCATTGTCATTGATGCGCAGTTCACGCTTGAGGCTGTGGCTCAATTGCGTGCCGAGATCGTCAAAGCGCAAAATGCCTTCGCCGAACAGACCACCAATGCCTTCCGTCACATAGAGCGTTTCGCCGGTAACGTGATCCTGTTCGGTCCAGCGGCGCACGCTGCCCGGATCAAGCTGGGTCATCGGTGTTGCAGGACCATGCGCGGGCTTCTGGAAGGAAACCTTTGCATCGTCGGCAGACGGCTGGCGCACAGGCAGATCGAGAACCGACGTGGCTGTGTCGAGCGTCAAGGTCACGCGCTTTGGCGATGGCCAGACCATCGGCCAGTAGCCGGTCGCAACCGAAAGACGGATGTGATGGCCCTTCTTGAAGCTGTAGCCGCTATCGTTGAGCTTGATCGCGATTTCATAGGTCTTGCCGGGCACCAGCATTTCCGGCTTGTCGTGGCCGTTGATGTGGTTGAGGTTGAAGACCTGATAGCTGATGCGGGTGATACGGCCATCGGGCAGAACATCGCTCAGACGCAGCGAAACCTGTGCAACCGGCTGATTGACGGTGAATGTCAGACGCGCAACCGGTGCGCCCAGAATTTCCAGGTCTTCGGTCAGAACAGCGGTGTCGAAGTTGAGCGAGCCGCCATCGTCAAGACGCTGATCGGTCGGGTGTTCGCCAGGGCAACCTGTCGCCATCCATTCGCCACCGGCCTTGCCATGGCTGCTTGGCGAGGAGATGGACAATATGCCCTTGGCAGCATCGGCCTTGCCCAGCGTGAAGTCAGCGCCAAGCGCGAAAGGCTTCGGCGTGATTTCGGTCGACGGCCAGTTCTGTTCGCCAACCCAGCGACCGTTGGTAAAGTCACGCGAGCCGGTTGGCTCGATGGTATCGCAGACATAGGCGCGCAGCTTCGGCTCGTCCATGATGCCGGTCTCTTTGCCCTTGAGCCACTGGTCCCACCAGCGTACAGCTTCCTGCAAGAAGCCGATTGCCGGGCCCGGCAGGCCGTCCTGCGGATAGACATGGCCCCATGGGCCGATAATACCACGCGCAGGAACCTGAAGGTTTTCAAGCAGGCGCGGAACGGCATTGGTGTAGCTGTCGGCCCATGCGCCGATGGCGAGAACCGGGCACTGGATTGCAGACCAGTCTTCGCAGACCGAGCCATGCTTCCAATATTCGTCGTAATGCTGGTGTTCAAGCCAGAGCGCAGGGAAGAATGGCAGACGCTCCAGACGTTCAATCCATGCATCGCGCCAGCCAGCGCCCACAATCGCCGGATCGAGCGGACGCGACTGATAGGCGAGCATGATCGTGCCCCACCACAGATTATCATTGAGCAGCAGGCCGCCCATGTAGTGGATGTCGTCGCGGAAACGGTCGTCGGTCGAATAGGCGGTGATGATCGCCTTCAATGCGGGCGGACGGCAGGCTGCAACCTGGAGACCGTTGAAGCCGCCCCAGCTCTTGCCCATCATGCCGACATTGCCGCTGCACCATGGCTGCTCAGCAATCCAGGCGATGACTTCGAGTGCGTCATCCTGTTCCTGCTGGATATATTCATCGGCCATATGGCCATCGGATTCGCCCGTGCCGCGCATGTCAACGCGGATCGCGGCATAGCCGTTCTGGGCGAAGTAGCCGTGCATTGGTTCATCGCGGCCACGCGTGCCGTCGCGCTTGCGGTACGGAATATATTCGAGCACGGCAGGAACGGGATTTTCCTCGGCGCCTTCAGGCAGCCACAGGCGCGCGCCAAGACGGGTGCCATCCTTGAGAGTGATCCACAGATGCTCGGTGACGTTTACAGTCATGATCGGTTCCAATTTCAATAAGAGAAGCCGGTGCGGCATTAGCGCCGCATCGGTAGTTCAACCGGCGGCACGTGCCTTGAGGATATCGTCCAGCCAGTCGCGGCGCAGCTCCGGAACGGATGTGATGAGCTGCTCCGTATAGGGCTCGTAAGGCGGTTCGAAGATTGCCTTCGTGGTGCCGGTTTCGACCACCTTGCCCTTCTGCATCACCATGGTGCGGTCGGCGAGCCGACGGACGACGCCAAGGTCGTGGGTGATGAAGAGATATGACACGTGCAATTCGTCCTGCAACTTGCGCAGAAGTCTGAGAATTTCCTCCGCGACAAGCGGGTCGAGCGCCGAGGTGACTTCATCGCAGATGATGAGATCAGGCTTGGCGGCCAGCGCACGGGCGATACACACACGCTGTTTCTGTCCGCCCGAAAGCGCGCCCGGCAGGCGGCTTGCGAAATCGGCAGGCAGGCCGATGAGTTCAAGCAGGCGCTTGACCTCAATCTCGCGCTGGTCCTCATTCATGCCGAAATAGAACTTCATCGGACGACCGATGATTTCACCAACGGTCTGGCGCGGGTTCAACGCCACGTCGGGTAGCTGGTAAACGAGCTGAATGCGGCGCAGTTCTTCACGGCTACGCTTTTTGTAGTTCGCTTCCAGCCGATGCCCGGCAAGCGTGATGATGCCGCTTGAGTGCGGCGGCAGGCCTGCAATGATGCGCGCAAGCGTCGATTTGCCGGAACCGGACTCGCCCACAACTGCAAGCGTTTCACCGCGACGGATATAGCAACCCACATCGGTCAGAACGAGTTTCTTGCCGTAATAGGCGGTTGCGCTCTTCACTTCGAGCAGGATTTCGCCGGTCTTGTGTTCGGCCTGTTCGCCCGAAATGCTGGCTTCACGTTCGGATACCAGACGTTGGGTATAGTCCTGCTTGGGTGCTTCGAGAATTTCTTCTGCAGAGCCAAGCTCGACCATCTTGCCATGACGAAGAACCATGATGCGGTCGGCGATTTGCGCCACCACGGCGAGGTCATGCGTGATGTAAAGAGCAGCGGTGTTATAACGCTGGATAAGGCTGCGCAAGAGTGCCAGCACCTCGATCTGGGTCGTCACATCAAGTGCGGTGGTCGGCTCGTCCAGCACCAGAATATCCGGGCGGCAGGACATGGCCATGGCGACCATGGCACGCTGCAACTGACCACCGGAAACCTGATGCGGATAGCGGTCGCCAAAATTGTCCGGGTCTGGAAGCTGTAGCGCGTGCAGCAGTTCCAGCATCCATGCCTTTGCTTCCGCTTTGGTCATCAGGCCATGATAAAGCGGGCCTTCCATAATCTGGTCGCCGATGCGATGCGCCGGGTTAAACGACGCCGCAGCACTTTGCGCCACATAGGCGATGCGTGCGCCACGCGCCTTTTCACGGGTCTCGCGGGTGCCGTCCATCAACGAAATATCGTCAACGACAACGGTGCCTTCCGCGATTCTACAACCGCCGCGGCCATAGCCCATTGCGGCCAGACCAATGGTGGATTTGCCAGCACCGGACTCTCCGATGAGGCCCAGCACTTCACCACGCTTCAGCGTCACATCGACATGATCGACAAGCGTTGCGCCATTGGGTGCTTTGACGACGAGGTCGGAGATTGAAAGAACGATATCCTTGCTCATCGATCAGCTCCCTGCGTGGTCGTGCGTCCGGCCAGAAGCCAGTCCACGACGAGGTTGACGCCAACGGTGAGAATGGCGATGGCAGCCGCCGGGAAGAGCGGTGCGTAGAGGCCGTAGAGAATGGCCTGCTGGTTGTCCTTCACCATGCCGCCCCAGTCCGCAAACGGTGGCTGGATGCCGAGACCAAGGAATGACAGACCGGCTACGAACAGGAAGGTGAAGCAGAAACGCAGGCCGAATTCCGCGATCAGCGGCGGCAGCGTATTCGGCAGGATTTCACGCCAGATCAGCCAGCCGAGACCTTCGCCACGCAAACGGGCGGTTTCGGCATATTCCAGCACATTGACGCCCTGCGCCACAATACGCGCCAGACGGAACACGCGGGTGGAATCGAGCAATGCGATGGTGATGATCAGCACCGGGAGAGAAGAGCCGAGCGCCTGAAGGATGACGAGCGCCGAGATGAGCACCGGAATGCACATGACGGTATCGACGATACGCGACAGGATCGTATCGACCCAGCCGCCGAAAATGGCGGCAAGGAAACCGAGAGGCACACCGACGCTGAACGACAACAGCGATGCAGCCAGTGAAACACCAATCGACATTTGCGCACCAAAGAGCAGGCGCGAGAGCATGTCACGGCCATTCTGGTCGAGACCGAACCAGAACTGGGCCGATGGCGGATCAAATGGCGCGCCGACAATATCTTCCTGACCATAAGGCGCGATCATGGGGCCAAACAGGAACATCAGGAGGCATAGGGTGACGATGGCGAGACCGACCCACGCCGTCAGGGGAATAGATTTCTTCATTGTCTTCACCGTGGGTGCCTCAGGCGCGGATTGAGCGCGATGGCAGCGACATCGGCGATGATATTGAGAATGACATAGGCCGCACCGAAGACGAGGGCCGCAGCCTGCACGAGCGGAAGGTCACGCTTGGAAACGGCGTCAACCATGAAGCGGCCAAGGCCGTTATAGTTGAAGACCGCTTCGACCAGCACCACGCCGGTGATGAGGTAAGCGATGTTGAACGCCACCACATTGACGATTGGCGCTGCCGCATTGGGCAAAGCGTGCTTGGTCACAACGCGCTTGGTGCGCAGACCTTTCAGATAGGCGGTTTCAACATAGGCCTGATCCATAACCGACAAAACGGCGGTGCGCGTCATGCGCATCATCTGCGCAACGGTCACCAGAACCAGCGTCAGTGCGGGCAGGGCCGTGGCCTGAATCCATTCAAGGAACGTCATGCCTTCATAGGTATCGGCAAGGCTCGGCAGCAGGTTGAAGCGGATCGACAGGAACAGGATCAGCAAAAGGCCGAGGAAATATTCTGGCAGCGAAACGAAGGCGAGCGCCACGATATTCACAACGCGGTCGAAGATGCCGCCGCGCTTAACCGCGGTAATGAGGCCAAAGAGAATGGCGATCGGGACGCTGATAACTGCTGCAAAGGCTGCAAGCGCCATCGTATTCCAGAAACGCGGCCACAGGAGATCGGCTACCGGTTGCTGATTGGCAAGCGAGGTGCCGAGATCGCCAGTCACGAAACCAGCCAGCCACGCGAAATAGCGTGCGAGGACCGGTTGGTTGAGACCGAGGCTTTCGCGCAGCGTCGCAAGCGCTTCCGGCGTGGCATTCTGACCGAGAATGGCGGACGCCACGTCACCCGGCAAGATCTGCGTGCCGGCGAAAATCAACGCCGACACGAGGAACAGCGTGAGGAGCCCGAGCCCCACACGCTTGATGATTAGAACGAACATTTATGCTTCCAGCCAGACTTTTTCGGCAAGGCGCGCACCCATCAGATTGAACATCGGATGCGTGGTTACGCCCTTGAGCTTCTTGGAGGTGGCGTCGAGATAGTCGCCGAACATCGGAATAAGCGCGCCGCCATCATTGCTGATCATGGCCTGCAATTCGGCGTAGATTTCCTTGCGCTTGGCCTGATCGAGCATCGCGCGGGCTTCGAGCAGCTTGGCGTCGAAATCAGCGCTCTTCCAATGCGTATCGTTTTGCGATGCGTTGGATGCATAAGCGACCGACAGGGCCTGATCGGCGGTCGGGCGACCACCACGATAAGACATGCAGAACGGCGCTTTCATCCAGACATTGTCCCAATATCCGTCAGCCGGTTCACGCTTGATATCGATCTCGATGCCCGACTTGGCGGCGGCGGTGCGGAAGATCGCTGCGGCATCGACAGCGCCCGTGAAGGCCGCATCGGAAGCGGACAGCTGGATTTTCAGCGAATCCATGCCGGCCTGTTTCAGATAGAACTTGGCCTTTTCCGGGTCATAGGCGCGCTGCGGCAGTGCGGCGTCGAAGAACGGGTCGGTGCTCGGGATCGGGTTGTCGTTGCCGAGACGCCCATAGCCGCGCAAGGCGGTCTTGAGCATCTGTTCACGGTCGATGGCGTGCTTGACGGCAAGACGGACATTGTTGTCGGTGAACGGTGCCTGCGTGCAATCCATCAGGAAGGAGAAGTGCTGGCCGCCAGACGACTGGACAATGTTGAGGTTCGGATTGCGCTTCAACAGATCGACGGTCTTGAAATCCAGCTGGTTGATGGCGTGCACCTGACCGGACATCATGGCGTTGGTACGGGCAGACACGTCGTTGATAACGATGACTTCAACCGCATCAACCCATGCCGTGTTCGGCTTCCAGTAGCTTTCATTGCGCGTGAAACGCGAACGCACGCCCGGCTGGAAACGCTCGAAAACGAAAGGTCCGGTGCCGACCGGCTTGTTGAAATCGGTCCAGTCTTTCGGAACGACGAGGAAGTGATAATCGGACAGGATGTAAGGCAGATCGGCATTACCGCTCTTCAGCGTGATCTTGACCGTGCCAGCATCGACCTTGGCGACATCGGTGAATTCCGATGCGAGCGAACGTGCGCCAGATGTGGTTTCGCCGCGATGCAGGTTGATCGAATAGATGACGTCGTCGGCGTCAAGCGTCTTGCCGTTATGGAAGGTCACGCCCTGACGAACCTTGAAGGTCCATTCCTTGGCGTCGGCTGATGGCTCCCAGCTTTCGAACAGTTCAGGCACAGCCTTATTGTCGGCGTCGATTTCGACAAGGCCGTTCATCAGCATGTAGGCCTGATTGACCGGAACCCAGTCCTTCAGAAGGCGCGGATCAAAATTGTCGGTCGTGCTGCCGCCGCCGATGCCGAGCTTGAGCACTCCGCCTTTCTTTGGCGCGCCTTCGCCTGCCGCCGCAGCGGGCGAGGTGATCAGGCCGCTCATGCCGGTGATGCCCACCAGACCGAGGCCGGCTGCGCCCGCCATGAAAGAACGACGCGTCAATTGAAACTGGCTTTTTTGCTCAGGCATTCTGTACCCCTGTGTTTAAGTCATAGCTTATCGGCTTTTGCGGGTGGGGTAGCTTACTGTAGCCCTTATTTTCAAGGGTTGATGTCGGATTTCTGGGTATGACTTTTAAGCATACCCTCATGCGAAATGTGTGTCTTGGCATTTGCGCGAACAGGAATAAAGGAGCGTCCAACAGTACCGGCAGGGGCGCTTTTCCGTAAGGGAAGCCGCTCCTGCTTTTTCAGATTTGGATGATCCTGGAGATCGAAAATGGGTTTGCCGGATGTTATCGGCTTGGTGGGCGCGTTCTTTTACCTTCTTGGCTATGCGCTGATTCAATTGCGTATTTTTACCGTCGACGATCCGGTCATTCCGCTGCTGAATGTGCTGGGCGGCGTCGCCCTGATCTATTCGCTGGCTTGGAACTTCAACCTCGGATCCTTCATTTCGCAGGTTGCCTGGCTGGTCATCACCGTTTTCGGATATATCCGCTTCCGCATGGTGTCGCGCCGCCGCGCCGCACTCCCGCAGGAATGATGCGTTTCGCCGGTCCCATCATCTTTACGTGATAGGATCGGTTCCATTGCTTGCAATCAGCCAGTCGGCCACTTCCCGCACGATTTTGCGCTGGTGACGGTCGGCTGGCCGCATCAGATAGAAATAGGCGTCCGACCGCATCATATGGCTATGCACAGGCACCAAAGTCCCGCTCGCCAGCTGTTCCTTGATCAGCCATGTCCAGCCGAGTGTGATGCCGATGCCTTGCGTTGCCGCGGCGACGCAAAGGCCGTAATCGCCAAGCCGCCATTCCAGCGCGCCGGGCGGCGGCGACAGTCGGGCGTCGTGCCACCATTCCGGCCATCCCTGCCACTCGCGCATCGTGTCTTCGATAGCGAGCAGCACTGGCGCTTCCTGCTCCATGATGTTGGGCGCACCCGGCGCTGAAACGGGCACGACTTCCTCTCGACCGAGGACCGTCAGATTGACGCCGATGGGGCGTTCTTTGCGATAAAACAATGCAAGGTCGAACTCATCGAGCCGCAAATGGGCGACGTCATCCGTCACGCGCAGCCGGATTTCGATGCCTGAAATCTCTGCTTTCAACTTGCCTATGCGCGAGAGAAACCACTGGTCAGCAATGCCGCGCGAACAGGCGATGGTGATCTGCCGGGGGCCGATCCACGCCCGAAGGCCGTCTGTGACAGCGCTGAGATCGCCAAGCAGTCGGCTGACTTCCGAGGCATAACTTTCGCCGATAGCGGTCAGTTGCACGCCGACGGGCAGACGATTGAAGAGCTTAGAACCAATGAACGCTTCCAGCTTGCCGATCTGTCGGCTCACGGCGCTCTGGGTAAGGCCCAGTTCCAGACCTGCACGGGAGAAACTGCCAAGTCTGGCCGCGCTGTCGAAAACCACCAGCGCATTGAGCGGCGGCATGGATTGACGACCGACTGCCACTGTTGACTACTCCCGTTTGCCAGAAGGCATGAATTGCAATTTCGGTTTGGTTTTGTGTATCCGAACCGCGTTCGTCAAGCCCCTGTCAGGGAATATCCAACCGCTCAGAGAAACGGTTCGCCAGCCTAAGACGCTTTCGGTGTGGCGATATCTTCGAGCAGAGCGGAAGCGTTTGCGGACAAAGCGCAGCCTTTTTCACCGAGATATCGCACGGCATTGCGCGCCAAGGTGCGATCTGCGGCATTGCCTATGAACGTTGTCAGCGAATTTTTGAACTCCAATACGATGTTCTCGGTTCCTCGCATGGTGCGATAGTCAACGCGTGACACGCTGGAATAGGGCCTGGAGCGCAAGCGAAAAAGCCGGAATTCAATGCGGTCATCATGGAGCGTAAGCCGCGGCCCAATATTGTTGTGGCCCCAAGCTATCCAGGGAAGCGCTTTCCATCCGCCGAAAGATGCCCTCAGCGGTATATTCAATGAGTTCTGCGTGTTCATTGCTTCTAGCTAATGGAAGAACTGAACGGAGGAAAGTCGATTGTGGCTACGCCGTAGCGGCGCTGACAGGACGGCTGCCGTTGGTGTCGTGTTGTACGAGACGAGACCAAACAAATCAGCCGTTACAAAACCAAATCTGATCCGTCGAATTTTCCACGTAAAACTCAATAATCCGGGTCGGCTATCTATCGATAGATATCCATATCGTCTGCGGCTGCTGCGCCAAAACTACGCGCATAGGAATGGCCGCTATAAACCGCAGCGGCGATGATCGATGGTGCATAACAGTCACCAATTGAGGTGACAGATTTTATACCCGCGTCCTGCCATTCATTCCGGCGTGCTTCGAGCGCAGTCGACAGGCCTTTATCGGGATGGCGACTGGTGACCGGCACCAACGTTTCGCATGGAATTTCGGTTTCCTTGCCGGAATAGACACATGCGATAGACAGGCTGTCGGGTGTTTGTCTGGCGAGCCTGTGCAGCGAGATTATTCTGACGCCCAGCTCTATCAATCTCGTTTGAATCTTCGATTGTTCGAGCGTGTGTTCGCTCCAGGGGGCCACGATTGCCGCCGGTGTTACCAGTGTCGTATCAATGCCGCGGCTCACCGCCAGCTCTGCCAGTACCGAGCCGAGATAGTAACGGTCATCATCGAATATCACGAGAGGTCCGCGACAATCATCAAGTGATGTTTTGTCCTTCAGGATGGCGTCCACACTGAGTGTGTGTCCTTCCAGTGTTTCCAGAGGTTGCCTGTGGGAGCGACCGACCGCATCCGTGCGCCAGCGCGCGCCGGTTGCCAGCACCACGTTTGCAATTCCGTAGGTCAGGATTTCATCGGCGTCCAGATGGCTGTCGAGATACATCTCCACATTGGTCGCGCGCTGCAATTGCGTCATGCGCCAATCGCGAACACGCGCCCAGCTTGCAAGACCGGGCAGGGCTGCTTCCTCTGTCACGCGCCCGCCCCAATGGGTGTTCTTTTCAGCAATGATGACTTCTGCGCCGCGCTCGGCCATGGCACGGGCAGCTTCCAGACCGGCGGGTCCTCCACCGACCACCAGCACTTTCTCGGTGGTCTGTAGCTTGCCAATTTTTTCAGGGTGCCAACCCTTGCGGGCTTCTTCGCCAATTGTCGGGTTTTGGGTGCAGCGCAAGGGTGCAACGATGTTGTCGCTGGCGGTGCATATATTGCAGCCGATGCATTCGCGAATGTCATCGACGCGACCAGTCCGGATTTTCTCGGGTAGAAATGGGTCGGCAATTGACGGGCGCGCAGCGCCGATAAGATCGAGAACACCAGATCGGATCGCCTGCACCATCGTGTCCGGTGATGTATAACGACCGACACCAACGACCGGTTTGCTGGTGAGCGATTTCACAAAGGAGATATAGGGCTCCTGAAAGCCCTCCTGCGAAAAGCGCGATGTCTGGCTATCGTTGGACCAGCCGGACAGGTTCACATCCCAAAGATCAGGTTCGTCGGCGAGGGCGGCAATGACATCCCGCCCTTCTCCATTGTGCTGGATGCCCTGATCACCCAGAAATTCCTCAACCGCAAAGCGCACCGCAATTGCACATTTGTCACCGACAGCGTCGCGCGTATCCGCCAGCACTTCACGAAACAGACGCAATCGGTTCTCGAACGACCCGCCATATTCGTCCGTGCGAGTGTTGTAACGTTGCAGCAGAAAATGCTGCAGCAAAGTCATGTCGTGGCCTGCGTAAACATAGACGATATCGAAACCGGCTCGTTTGGCGCGCAGCGCTGCATCGCGATGCCATTTGCGAAACCGTGCAATGTCGGCCTTGTCCATGGCTTTTGCCTGAACCGGATCTTCCACATCGACAATCATGTCCATGGGCCCAAGAGGCGCCAGTCTGGTCAGACGGTTGGAGACATGGATGCCGTTATGCACGAGCTGGATTGCCGCGAGACTGCCATGCTGGTGAACCGCGTCAGTCAGCTTCTGGAGACGGTCGGTGTCCTTGTCGTCCCATATGCGACCCTGATTGGAAGGCGTAATATCCGATGTGGGATGGATTTCGGTTTCCTGCGTGGAAACCACACCCCAACCGCCCTCTGCCTTCATCTCACGCAGGCGAAGATCATGCTCGGGATAGCGATGTCCCATGCCACTACAATGCGGAACCTGATAGAAGCGGTTCTTCGTCGTGACAGGGCCAATCTTGATCGGCTCGAACAGAATTTCGTGACGCTTGTCCATGGTCGCTCTGCTTATCATTTGGAAGAAAGTCACCCCTCTTGGGGTGACTCAATCAGAGGTGAATCTCTGCCGCGTCTAACGCGCCAGAGATCTTTTGAAGCGAGCTTCGAGTTTGGCCTGACCATATTCCAGAACGATGGAAAGGGCCCAGTAGATCATCGATGCGGTGATCAGCATTTCGATGTGCCGGAACTCGGTCTGACCCTGTGTGCGGGCGAGATACATGAGCTCCCATACGCCGATGACGGAGACCAGTGACGAGTCCTTGAGCATTGCGATGAACTGGTTGCCGGTCGGCGGAATGATGATGCGCATTGCCTGCGGAAGAATGACCAGCCACATGGTCTGCGAAGGGCCGAGGCCGAGCGCGAATGCACCTTCCTGCTGTCCACGCGGGATGCTCTCGATGCCTGCGCGGAAGATCTCGGTCATATAGGCGCCATAGCACAGGGACAGTGCAAGAATACCGGCAGGAATAGGCCCGATGACATAGCCCACCTGCGGCAGTCCAAGGTAGATGATATAGATTTGCATCAGCAATGGCAGGCCGCGGAAAAGCGATGTGTAGAACGTCGCCAGCCCGTAGACGAGACCGTTCCTTGATAGCTTGGCCACAGCGCCAACCAACGCCAGAATGGTGGCGAAAAAGATGGAGGCTGCAGAAATGTAAAGCGTTGTGACGACGCCCTGGCTGATCAGAAATCCGATCTTGCGGGCTATGAATTCAAACGAAAGATTGAATGAATAGAAGAAGATCATCAAGAGCAGGAACAGTTCCAGCCATATTCCGGAAATCTGTGCCCAACGTGGAAAAAGTCTCAGAAAACTCCAATTGGCGAAGATGATAACGCTAAGCAGTAACGAGGAGATCAGGGTTGCTTTGGTGAAACCCGCTTTCGCAACTTTGGGGTCGATACCAAGCCAGTTTGTTATGCCGGAAAACCGGATATTCATGAAACAGAAGAGTGCCGTCAGGATAACAAAGAAAGCTATCTGAACGGTACGCTTGGCGGCCTCCGGCCGCATCAGAAAAAACCTCCCGAGCATGTTCTCTCCTCTGCTAGCTTGCCTTTCGCTCAGCAAGCCAATCCTGCATCTGCAATTTCCAATAGGTAAGCTGTGCGGCTGCGAGGCCAGCGGCTCCCCCAGCCCAGACCAATCCGAATTTTTCGAAGAGCTTATAGCGGTTGCTTTGTCCGCAGATGGCTTCGGCCACGACCTTGCCGCCAATGGCGGTCGTGTTGAGCCCATGGCCACCAAAAGCGGTGCAATACCATGTGCTGCGGTCCAGTTGACCTATCTGGGGCATCAAATGTCTGGCGTAAGACATCAGGCCCGACCAAGCCAGCTCTGTCTTGAGTGAAGCAAGCTGGGGGTAGGTTCCCACCATCTCGTTGCGCAACTCGCGCACCACACCTGGCGTATCGGCTGCTCTTGTGGTGATGCGTCCACCCCATAGAAGTCTGCGACCACCATCAATCACGCGGTAGTAATCACCGGCCCTACGGTTATCACCAATCGCAGCCGTGGTGCGGATTGCGGATGCAATCAGCTCAGGCGCTTCTTCACTCACCATCACATAGGTTGCAATCGGCAGATAGGCCCGCCTGATCTGCCCCACCAGACCGTCCGTATAACCACCGGTGGTGATCAGCGCTGCGCCTGCATTGACTTGTCCGTGAGCTGTTTTGACCAGCTTGCCGTCCTTTTGGTCGAGCAACTGCACCACACGGCTATGCTCGAATATCCGTCCACCAAGTCGCTCTATCTCGCGCCCGAGCGCTCGCAGGTAGTTCAATGGATGGATATGGAATGCGTTAGGGTCGTAGACGGATTGGAAGTAGCGCTGAGAATTCAGGATACTGCGCGTTTCCGCCGTTGGGTGGAAGTCTATTCTGTAGCCGTAATCGCGTTGCAGCGCATCGGCGTAGTGTTTCAGGCTGTCACCATCGTCATAACGGCGGACATGCAAAATGCCGGGAATGGACTGGGCTTCTTCGATCTTCAGCGTGTCGATGTTTTGCCGAACGAATTCGACACCTTCAATCGACAATTGATGCAGTGTCTTGGCAACAGACTTGCCAGCCCGGGCAGCAATTTCATCGCCGCCTGAGGCAAAGCCGGGGCTGACAAACCCGCCATTGCGCCCGGAGGCGCCAAAGCCGATGCTCTCGGCTTCCAGAACAACAACTTTTTTGCCTGCGCGCGACATCTGCAAGGCGGCTGACAATCCAGCCAGCCCGCCGCCGATCACGGCAACATCTGCTGTTATTTCGCGTTCAAGTGTCGGGCGCACCAATGCGTCCGCCGTCGTCTGGCTGTAATATGTGGCCGGATAAGTCATCGCAACACCAGGAAAAGCATATCGGATGAGCCACCTTCACGATGGCTCATTTCGATATTGATCTAAGGATAATGTCAGTCGGCGCTGTAGTCTTTGCCGTACCACTTTGCAGTGAGTGTCGCCAAAGTGCCGTCAGACTTCATCTGCTTGATGATTTCGCCAATCTTGGCGGTCCATTCCGGATCGTTCTTTTCCGCGATGACCACGAGTGGTTCACGGAAGGCATATTCGCCCTCAAGAATCTTCACCGGATAGCCGTTCTTGATGGCGTTCTGCGCGGTCTGTTCCGGCGCGATGATCGCATCGATGCGAACGCCGTCACCCAGTCTCAGATCGTCGAATGGCAGCATGGAATCCGCGAAGGTGCGAATTTCGCCCGGTTCCAGCTTGTATTCGATTGGGGGAAGGCCCGGTGCGTCAATCTCCAGCTGCCGACGCGCGAAATCTTCCGACGTCGTTGCCGTTTCTACGCCAATGACCTTGCCCTTGAGATCAGCGACGGATTTTGCCTCGCTGTCCTTGTGCACGACATAGACATAGGGGCTGTAATAATAGACACCGGCGAAATCGATGACATTGGCGCGTGCCTTGGTCGGCGTGACCGATCCGACGCCGACGTCATAGCGACCCTGCCAGCGTCCGCCAGTCAGTGTTGCCCAGTCTGGTGTTTCGAAGGATACGCTGACACCAAGGCGCTTGCCAATCTCGTTGGCCACGTCCACGTCGAAGCCTACGAGTTTGTTGGAATCATCCAGAAAGCTTTGGGGTGGCCAACCCGCATTGGTTGCAACAACCATGGCCTTTTTTTCCATGACGCGATCCAGCGTCTCTCCTGCATAAGCAGAAAATCCGGTAGCGAGAATAGCGCCTGCGATACCCATTATTGTTATTATTTTTTTCATTTTATCGAACCCCTCCTCTGGTTTGATGCATGAGCATTGCATAAACCCGGAAGCGACGGCTAGGCGGCCCGAATAAGTAGGTTATGAAATTAGCGTATGATGATATGCTTTTCTTGCAGGATGTGGGTTCAAGCCTGCTTGTGCTCGGGGCCGCTCATGCGAGAGGCCCCGATGTGATGAAAGAATGCGTCTTATCGTCAGTTTTACCGACTAAGGATTGCGCACAGCCATTGCAGTGACTTCAACGCGCATTTCCGGGGTAGCGAGGCCTGCAACGCCCACGGCGCAACGAACCGGAAACGGCTTTTTGAAAAAACGCAGATAGACTTCGTTAAAAGCCGGGCGTTCATTGATGTCGGTCAGATAGATCGTCAGGTGAATGACGTTCGCCAGACTGCTGCCCGCCTTTTCGAGCGATGCTTTGAGGCTGTTCAGCGTGCATTCGCTCTGGGCGGTTATGTCGCCGGTTTCCATGGAACCATCTGCCCGGATGGGAACATGGGTGGTCACCAGGAAATTGCCGATGCCTGCAACATCGGAAGAGATTTCGCTTTCGTCCGTATCCTCAAGGAAATAGGGCGTTGTGCTGTTCGTCATGGTCTTCTCCAATCGTTAGCGGGCATCCATATTCTGTGACGCGGTTTTCGGATAAGTTACGCGTTAAAACAAGCAGCCAGAGCGTTGTTATTGCTCAAACTGAATGTGCATCGCTCTTTCTTGCCACGAACCGCCTCTGCGTGAGGTAGCAACAATGTGTAGTCACGCGGCGGGTAAACTATTGCGATGGCGGTTGGGCGGGTCTAAAAGCAGGCCAGAAGCGCGAGGCTTCTGGTCAATGACGGCCAATTCCGGTCTGAAAGCAATCCATGACTGAAAAACATTCTCATCGCGGGCTTGTTGTCGCCGCGATTATGGCAAGCATGGCCATGATCGCCGTCGAGGCAACGATTGTGTCGACCGCGATGCCGCAGATTGCAGCGCAACTTGGCCAGCTCAATCTGTATTCCTGGGTTTTCTCGTCATTCCTTTTGACCCAGACGGCGACGACGGTGGTGTTTGGAAAGCTCGCCGATATCTATGGGCGAAAGCCGGTTCTTGTCGTTGGCATTGCCCTGTTTCTGGTCGCTTCGGTGCTGGCGGGCTTTGCATGGTCGATGCCGTCGATGATTGTTTTCCGGCTTTTGCAGGGCGTCGGGGCAGGGGCGATCCAGCCTGCGGCCATGACCGTGGTGGCAGATCTTTTTCCGGGAGCGCAGCGCAGCAAGGTTCAGGGATATCTTGCCAGTGTCTGGGCCTTGTCAGCCGTTGTCGGTCCGTTGCTTGGCAGTCTGATCATTCACAATTTGAGCTGGGCTTGGGTGTTCTGGATCAACGTGCCAGTCGGTATTCTGGCCGCATCCGGCTTTCTCCTTTTCCTGCATGAAGAGAAGCGGTCTAGTCGCGTATCAGTGGATGTGCTTGGCGCGGCACTTTTCGCCGTTTCCATCTCCTCTTTGATGATTGCACTCACGCTCATGGAGAGCGCAGTTTCGCTGGAGGGAATTCTTGCGCTGGCGCTTTTCGGTGTTTCACTGGTCGCCTTCATCTGGCAGGAACGCCGCGCGAAGGAGCCGATGGTTGCGCCCGATTTGTGGCTGAAGCGTCCTATCGCGTTCTCCAATCTTGCGGTTTTCCTGGCGAGTATGTCGATCATGGGGCTGACGACATTCCTGCCGATGTATGTGCAGACGGTTCTCAACCGTTCTCCTGTGGTCGCGGGCTTTGCCCTGACCATGTTGCTGCTGGGATGGCCGTGCGGAGCGACGATTGCATCGCGACAGTTTACGCGGTTTGGACTGCGTCCAATCATGATTGTGGGCAGCATCTGCATTCCAATCGGAACGTCGCTGCTCGTCATGCTCACCCCATCAAGTTCAGCTACACTGGCAGGCGCCGGTTCCCTCATCATGGGGTTCGGTATGGGACTGCTCAACATCGGGGCATTGATCCTGACACAGGACAGCGTGAGCTGGTCGGAGCGCGGCAGTGCTACGGCATCAAATGTCTTCTCGCGCAATTTGGGCAGTACGCTCGGAGCGACTGTTCTGGGCGCGGTGCTGACCTATGGTCTTGCGAACGCCAATCACGGTGAGGCGATTACATCAGAACAACTTCGCGATCTGTTGAATGGTGCGGAGATGTTGATGGATCAGCAGGCGCTGCGGCTTGCGCTTCAAAATGCACTGCACGCGACCTTTGTGGCGATGATGCTGATCGCGGTCTTGATTGTGCCAATCTGCCTTTGTGTCCCACGGGTCAAAAAGACCTATGAAGAACAAGTGGTGACCTGAGCGCGTACCTTTATCTGCAACTTGGCTCATGTTTACGTCTCTGACATGATGCCAATGTTGTAACTAAAATGACGCTCTTTGTAGCGATCTCACATTGCCGCTAACGCCTCGAGTAAGACCGTTTCAGTTCCGGTTTTGCCAGATTTGAAGAAGAAGATGATTCGGTCATTGCCTTCGCTGCGGCAAAAGCCCGTTCCGATTCCATTATCGGGAAGGGCGCGAAGTCGTTGCAAGCCAAGGCGCTTTATGACGCCACCAGATGTTTCACCACCGACAACGATAAGCTTGTCGATACCCAGTTCAGAAATGGCTGCAGCGAGCTCCGATATAAGCTTTTCCCCTTTTTCGCTTGCGCCGCGAACGCCCAGCTCTGTCTGGATTTCTTTAACACGGGTATCACTGACCGCAGTTGAAATGAGGTAAGGCTGTTTGCCGTGATGATTTTTTGCCCATTTCATTGCTTTTGACATCATGGCGTCGATATCGCCATCTTTTATCAGGTCAAGAGTCAAAACCGGGTGCTGTTTGGCAAAAACCGCAATCTGTCCATCCGCAATGGGGCCAACTGTTCCAACCAGAACCGCGGCAGTGCCATTGCTTGGTGCCGGTGGCGCAACTGTTACAGCTGGCTTGGGGGCAAAGCGGTCAATTCCTAGCTGAATGAGAACAGCATCGGAGCTGACCATCGTTGGTTGTGCTCGTGCCAGTTCGGCCGCGATCTTGACGTCGCCGTCATCGCTTGCATCGACAACGCAATAGCATTTGCCAGCATTTGCGAGCTCATCAAGATGTGCTTGCGCTGTGTCTTTGCCTTTAAGCAGTATGGAGTGGGGCAAAAGTCCTATCGGTTCTGCTGTCTGTTTTCCGATGAAACGAACCATGTCGGGATCGCTCATTGGCGTGGCGGGGTCATAGCGCTTGACGGATTCAGAGATGAGGCGGCTTCGATAGAAGAGATAGCCTTGATGAACCGTGGCGTTGAACTTGGGAAAGCCGGGGCAGAATAGAAGATTGCTCGGGTTATAGCGTGCGCTCAACACGTCGGCGGCAGGCCCAACGTTACCCTGTTCCGTTGAATCGAAACTGGCACAGACTTTGTAAATGACTTGATCGCATCCGATTGCATCAAAAGCATCAGCTGCGTGTGTGATCTGTCGTTTTGCTTCATCCGGCTCAGCAAGACGCGTTCTGCCGGCCCATATGACGACAGCTTCGCCTGCACATTCGCGGATAGCTTCGATATCTGTCACGACAGCGGTTCTAATGCCAGCTGTTTCATAGTAAGCAGCGACCATCAACGCGCCTGTCATATCGTCGGCGATGATCCCAAGAGTGCCGTTATTCCCCATTTTTATCCTCGTATCATGCCATGCGTAATTGCGCGTCATAGATAATGAAATTTAATTCCAATTAAGTATCATTTTGATAGACCGCGTCAATTGCCGGGATTATGAAGTTAGGCATCATCACAAACTCTTGGCTGCCAACAACGGGGAACAGACGATGCCAACCGATTTTGATCAGAGCCTTACAGCACGTCGCGCAATCGTGGATGCGATGCGTCATATGGAACAGAAGGGCTTCAATCACGGCAGCAGCGGCAATATCAGTATTCGGGAAGGCGAACATATCTGGGTTACGCCGACCGGCGCCACATCGCGTATGAAGCCTGAAGACATGAGTCTTGTTTCGGTGGAAGGCGAGCATCTTGCGGGCAGTGTCCCTTCCAGCGAGTGGCGCATCCATACCGAAATCATGCGCAATCATCCCGAAGCCGGTGCTGTGATCCACTCGCATGCGGATAGCTGTGTTGCATTGTCGTGTCTGCGTAAGCCATTGCCCGCTTTCCATTATATGATTGCTTCATTTGGCGGGAACGAGGTTCCCTGTGCTGATTATCGCGTATTTGGTTCTGATGCTTTGGCTTATGAAATCGTGCGGGCTATGGGCAACCATCGCGCCTGTCTGATGGCAAGCCATGGTATGGTGGTGTGGGGCAGGGATATGGCCCATGCAACATTGCTGGCAGAAAAACTCGAAACGTTGGCACGCCAGTACATATTGGCTTGTCAGATTGGCGATCCGGCGCTTTTGAGCGAAGCTGAGCTGGATGAAGTTCGCGAGCGCTATGGATATTATGGCAGTAAACCGATGCCGCGCTGATGGCTGATAAGAACAGGCCCGAATGAAAATTCGGGCCTGATTTGCTGTATGGATCAGGCGCGAGAAGGCCCTGTTTCCTGAAACCGATCCAGAACGTTGCGGGTAATGGTGGTGGTATAGGCACAGTTGCGCTTGAGGCCCATCACCCATTCACAAAGCCCGGCAGTTACCACTTCACCATCACCTTGCTTCATGGATACGAGCATACCTGCCCCATGCGCCAGACGCTTGCGGGCCGCTTCATAACCATCAGGCGCCATTTCGCAGATGCCCTGCAGATCGCTATCGCGAACATAGTAACGATGTCCCTGACCGTCGAGTTCATATTCGTAGATCGATGCTGGCGTCATGGCGAGAATTTCGATCTTGTCGGTTGGCACACCATGCTCTTCTACGGCATAGGGGAAGCCGTTCTTGAATGAGTAATTGAGGCCGTCGACCTCATAACCGAAGATCTGGGCCTCGTGACCAAAGATATCTGCATAGCGTAGATGCGTGCCTTCGAAGATCCAATGCTCTGGTTGGTAGACGGTGAGCCCGCGAGAGCCACGGGGAGAGAAACCACCCCAGCTGCCATACATTCCGTTTTCACCGTTAACACCGACAGTCGAAGCCCCCGGCCAGTTAACCGCACCACTTGCCCAGTTCGCGGTGCATAGGTGTTTCTGATCGGTTTGCATGATGGGGTCTTGCGTAGGCGCTTTGGTTTTCCAGCAAACCTGTGTCTGACCATCATTTTCAAGACGGATCTGCCAGAGGAAGTTGCCGCCAAAGCGCGCGAGATGCCCGCCGCGAGCGACGAAATCCTCGACGGTTTTGCGCATGTCCCATGACCAATATTCATCATGGCCAACAGTGACCAGACAATTGTAATCGTCGAGGATGCCGGAATTATAGTGGAGATCGGTCTGGGTTATATAGTCGATCTGATAGCCTGCTGCCTCAGCCCAGGTCACGAAATAGCGCTCATACTGGGCGTAGCCCGCGGACGAATAATATTGCGAGAACCCCATCGTATAGCCCCATTCTTTGGATGGGTATCGGGTTGCATCGCCCATGTCTTGCCAGACCGGATTACAGACGCGCGCTGCCCCTTGCGGCAACCAGATCATGCCTTTCGACCATGGACGACGCAGGCTCAAAATCGGCGAGCCTTCATTCTTATTCGGACCCCATGTTCCGAAATAGTGGTTCGCGCCGCCCCAGTCATTGTAAGCCATCCAGGTGCCAGTTGCGAACATCAAGAGAATGCGGCCCGAGCGCGTCTTCTTCGTCGGGCGGACCACGACGAAATGATGTTGAACGAAACGCTCGCCATCGGGACGCATGCATGTCGAGACAACGCGATAGAAGCCCGAGCGCGCATCGTCGGGAATTTTCCAGCTATAAAGAACTGGCCAGTTGCAGCCGTCCATATAGGCCGTTTCTGATGTTTTGGTGAAGCTACCAGGAAGGTCGAAAGCCTCGTCCATCATCTGAGGTTCGTGGCCGTCACGATATATCTGGATCGACCATGTTTTGGCTGTGGTGGAACCATGAAACTCGACCGTTTCACCGGGGTCGTAAGACATCTTCTCTGTGTAGACGAAAACTTCGGGCAGAGCAGGGTCTTCACGCGGAAACTGATAGCGATAGTCTGAAAGAAAGTGCTCGTCCGCAAAACCTTTGCGAACCGCCCATGGCTTGATCGCATGTGGCCCCATTTCGGGAAAATTGAACTTGTCGCGGGACATTGTGAGCTTCCTCCTTGAATCAAAAACTCAGATTGCTGTTCAATGCTGAACGATCGGCATCGCCGGGATTGTCTTTTTCGTATTGCTGGAGGCGCTTCAGAAGGGCAGCGCCTCCTTCTATGAGGTCGAGTTGGACGGCGAGGCGTAACGCATAGCTGTCACGGTTGCTGAGCGCCGTTAAAATGTTCTCGTGCTGGTGGCGTCCGGGATAGCTCGGTTTTGCCGTTGGATAGAGTTCCGAAACAAGTGGGCCGACCCTGATCCAGAGACTTTCAAGCACGTCTATCAGATGTGCCATCCGGCTTTGTTTATAGAGCCCGAAATGGAAATCCGAATTTATCTGCAGCGCCGCGCGCCAATCTTCCGTGCGTTCGGCTTCGGTCAAATGCTGATGAATGGTTTCCAGTCTGGTGATGGCTTCATCGGTTATGTTTGTCAGCGCATGTTCGGCTGCGAGAGGCTCCAGAACGAGCCTCATCGCGCGGATTTCATTGTACTCAGCCAGCGTTAAACGCCGTACGCGAATATAAAAGCGCGGTTTGATTTCAATCGCGCCTTCGCGTGACAACTGCATGAGCGCTTCGCGAACCGGTGTCTCCGATGTGCCCAGATCCTGAGCCAGTTGACGAACCTTGAACCGCTGATGCGGCTTGAACTGTGCCCGCAGCAGCCCTGATTTGAGCTGCTGGTACACAATGTCTGAAAGGTTGTCCCTTTCGTCGCCCGGTTGTTCGTTCACGCTTTTTCCTTACCGGGTGGAGATTGCCTTGAAAGCGTCTTCCGTCCGGGAAAGTGCGTCGTCGATCACCGCATCCGTGTGTGCGCAGGAAATGAACATGTTGTGCTTGTGGTGCAGGTAAACGCCGCGGTTCAGCGCTTCGCGACAGAAACGTGCGCCAAGCTGTGCATCCGTATCGCCGACAAATTGTACCAGCGGCATTGCGGCAGGTCCGGTTTGCAGCAGCTCAAAACCATGCGCGTGTGCCTGAGCATCAAGGCCGGTGCGCAGGCGTTCGCCCGCATGTTTCATGCGTGCAGGTCCATCAATACGCTTCAGTTCCTTGATGGTGGCAACCGCAGCGGCCATAGATGCGCCAGCATACCAAAACGAACCAGTCATGTAAGCTTGTCCTGCGGATTCACGGAAGTGGTTGGTTCCGGTGACTGCCGCAAGCGAATAACCATTGGCGATTGCCTTGGAATAGGCGGCAAGGTCCGGTTCGACGCCGGTTCCGCGCCAGCTTCCGCCCAGATCAAGGCGGAAACCGCCACGGACGTCATCAAGAATGAGCGCCGCACCCGCCGCATCGCAAAGGGCGCGTGCCGTCTTGGCGAATTCTGTGGAGGGAAGTTCCTGTGGGATGGCAAGGTCGTGCTTGAAGGCGGAGACAATGATCGCAGCCAGATCGTCACCGGCCTGTTTTGCGGCGGCAGTGAGGCTTTCAACGTCGTTGTAAACATAGTGGACGAGGTGAGCACGATCTTCGGCCGTTACGCCGACGAGTGATGGCGTACACCATGGCACAGCACCGTGATAGGCACCCTTAGCGACCAGAACCTTGCGGCGTTTGGTTGCGCCGCGTGCGATTGTTACGCAGCTGGTCGTGGCGTCGGTGCCGTTCTTCTGCAGCAATGCCCAGTCGGCATGGGGGACTGTTTCAACGAGCAGCTCTGCAAGTTCAACAGCGTGCGCTGTTGGACCATTGAGGCAATCGCCTGCCTCTATCTGGCTGAGTGCAGCCGCGTCCACCTGCGCATGGCGGTGACCCAGAATGATGGGACCCCAAGCACACATGAAATCAATATAGCTGTTGCCGTTGACATCCGTAACATGCGCGCCTTCGCCTGATGCGAAATACTGCGGATATCCCTCTGGAAGCGACGCTGCGCGCTGATGTCCCCACATGCCGTTAGGGATCACACGTTCTGCGCGTGCACGAAGCTTTGCGTCTGGATTGTGTTCGCTCAGGGTTTGGGCCGAAGTGGAATGCGCAGGCATTGATAGTCTCCCATTTGACGACGCTTTTACGTTCATCACCTCAAATTATGATATATCAAAAATGATCCGCGTCGTGATGATATGTCAAGGGTGATTCCAATAATTGAGATAAATATTGCCGCATTAAGGGGTTTTGGCACCGTTAGTGCAAGAAATCGGACATTCAGCGGCATGGCCTGGGGGAAATATCAGGCAGAGCAGTGCGGAAAATCGAGTTCGGTTATTTTGATCGATAAATTTGATATATCATTATAGACATGGATGCGAAATGCGGGTTAAGCTCTGCCAACAACAAAAACATCAGGGGAAAGCATGGCTAGCCAGGAGAGCACGCCCGATTCCGGGCTGGGTATTAGCATTCAGGGAGTGACTAAAAATTATGGGAGCCACACCGCGGTAGACGGTCTAGATATGGAGATCGCGCCGGGTGAGTTCCTTGCCCTGCTGGGGCCATCGGGTTCCGGCAAATCAACTATCCTGATGATGCTGGCCGGGTTCGAGCGCCCCGACAAAGGGCGTATTCTATTTGGAAGCAACGATTACACCCGCGTACCCCCGCATAAACGCAATATCGGCATGGTGTTTCAGCATTACACGCTGTTTCCCAACATGACTGTGCTCGATAATGTGGCTTTCCCACTTAAAACAAGGGGGGTGCCAAAAGAAGAACGGTATCGTATTGCCCGCGAGGCACTTGTACGCGTGCGACTTGGCGATTTCGCCAATCGCAGCCCGAAGCAATTGTCGGGTGGACAGCAGCAGCGTGTTGCGCTGGCTCGCGCTATTGTCTATTCGCCGCGCGTTCTTCTGATGGATGAGCCTTTGTCGGCGCTGGACAAAAATCTGCGTGAAGAAATGCAGATCGAGATCAAGCGCCTTCATGCCGAACTGGACATGACCATCGTATTCGTCACCCATGATCAGAGTGAAGCGCTGACGATGGCGGATCGCGTTGCTATCCTGCAAGGCGGGCATATCCAGCAAATTGCTAGCGCGCGTGAACTCTACAACCGCCCCGCCAATCTGTTTTCCGCAAGCTTCATCGGTGAAATGAACCTCATCCCGATCGTGTGGGATGGGGCCAAGGCGCAAGCCGCCGACGGGACCGTGGTTTCGATACCATCCGAAAATGTCATGGGTGCCAAATCCGGCAATGCGTTGATGGCAGTTCGTCCGGAACGTCTGGTTCCTGCGGAGCGTGGATTGGAAATCACCGTTCGTGATGTGATCTATGCTGGTCCAGACACGGCCATTTTGGGTGCAATGGCTGACGGAACAGAACTGCGCGCAAGACTGGCGAGTGCGGCGGTTCCTGACATTGGTGCAGGACAAAAGCTGCGATTGGGCTTTGCTCCCGAAGCAAGCCTCGTCTATTCTCGTGCGAGCTGAGCCGATGTTGAAAATGTTCTTTGAGCCAGACGGGCGCAAGCTGTCGAAGGGCGGAATGCTGCTTCTGCTTTTGCCCTTCTTCTCGCTGCTTCTGCTGTTCTTTATCTATCCGCTGGTCAGTCTGCTTGCGTTGTCAGTGACAGAGCCATCGGTTTCATTGGACAACTATCAGCGGGTTTTCTCCAACCCGGTTTATCTCAATGTGCTCGGACGCACGGTCTTGATTGCCGCGTTGGTCAGCGTGATCGCGCTGCTGATGGCCTATCCCATTGCTTGGCTGATGGCGCATTCGAGTGGGCCAAAGCTGATCTTCATAACCGCCTGTATCCTGTTGCCATTCTGGTCGTCTGTGCTGGTGCGAACCGCTGCCTGGGCCGTACTTTTGCAGCGTAATGGATTGGTCAATCAAGGTTTGCTGCAACTTGGGCTCATCGATCAGCCGCTGAAACTGCTTTACACCCAAACCGCAGTTCTCATTGCTATGACGCATGTTCTCTTGCCGTTTGTGGTTCTGCCAATCTATGGCGCTATTCGCAACGTGCCGCGGGATTATGCGAGAGCTGCTGCCATCCTCGGCGCTGGCCCAATACGAACCTTTTTCGAGGTCATTTTTCCGCTCACCCTGCCGGGAGTTATGGGCGGGATGATCCTTACCTTTCTCACCGCACTTGGCTATTTCATCACGCCTTCGCTGCTTGGTTCGCCGAAAGAAATGATGATTGCGACGCTGATTTCCCAGCAGCTGCGTGAAACGCTGGATTGGCCATTCGCAGCAGCACTGGTGGGTATTCTTACACTTCTGGTGATGGCTGTTTCGCTGGTCTTCGGTCGTGTGTTCAAGTTCAACCGGATGATGGGAGGCAATACATGAACAGCCGTAATTTGCTCCTCAATGCCTATGTCTATCTGGTGCTGTGTTTTCTCGTTGTGCCGATCCTTATCATTCTGCAAATGGCGTTTAGTGAGACGGATTACATCACCTTTCCACCACGCGGGTTTACGTGGCAGTGGTTTGGTGCCTTCTTTCAGTCTGCACAATGGATGAGTGCAACGGCATTCAGCGCGAAGATTGCATTTTTCACCGCGATTTCGAGTGCAATTATTGGGTTATGTGCAAGCTATGCGATTGTGCGCGGCAAGGGTGCGCTCGCGACCATTTTCCAGACTTTGCTCATTGGGCCCATCGTTGTGCCGCATATCGCCTTGGCGATTGCGCTCTATCTGATGTTTCAAAGTGTCGGACTGACAGAGACAACGGCCGGTTACGTTTTTGCACACACGATCATTGCACTGCCCTTCAGTGTGTTTACGATTGTAGCAGCGCTCTCGCAGGTCGATCCCGCTTTGGAAGATGCGGCAATGTGTTGTGGCGCGAACCGCTTTTTGGCTTTTCGCGCCGTGACCTTACCGCTGATATGGCCGAATGTTTTATCGGGCGCGTTGTTTGCCTTCGTCATATCGTTCGATGAGCCGGTAATTTCGTTCTTTCTTGCAGGCGTGCGAGACAAGACCCTGCCGCGCATGATGTTCGATGATATCGAGCAGAATCTGACACCGATTATCCCAGCAATTGCCGTGATGCTCACGCTGCTTTCGATCATCGTTCTGGTGGGGGCTGCAGGACTGCGCGCGCTTGCTACGCGTTCACAGCAGGTCGTGACTGAAGAATAAGAAAATCATAGAAGTGAGGGAAACATGTTCAAGAAAACAACCAGACTACTGATGTGCGCCGGGTTGCTGATTGCAGCCGGATCGATTGTGGCCAAAGCTGACAGCGTCGTTTATGCGACGACTGGTGGCCAGATGCGCCAGACGCTTGAGAAAGAGTTTTACGGCCCCTTCAAGCAAGAAAGTGGCACGGATGTCGTGCCGTTTGATATTGAGGTACCGGATCAGTGGGCGCGTGTCGAAGCCATGAAGCGCGCCAACAAATATGAGTTTGATATTGTTACGGCAACGGGTCCCGACCTGGTCGACAAAGCCGATCTTCTTTTGACGATTGATTGCTCGAAACTACCGAATGTCGAAGCGAAAGGCGTTGAAGGCTCTTGTAAAGAAAAGGGTGTTGCAAGAACGACGGGCGGTATGCTGCTGGCCTATGACACATCCGTTTACAAGGACAAGGTGCCTCAGACATGGGCCGACTTCTGGGATGTGAAGACATTTCCGGGGCCGCGCGGATTGCCGGACACCGGTGATCGTGACTGGTGGTTGCCGGCTATCGCACTGATCGCTGATGGCGTGCCGCGCGACAAGATTTTCCCGATGGATCTGAACCGGGCTTATAAAAAGCTCGACGAGATCAAACCGCATATCAGCGTGTGGTGGAAGACTGGCAATCAGGTGGCACAGATCATGCGCGATCAGGAAGTCGCCATGACGATGTCCTATTCCGGCAGAGCATTGAGCGCCATGAATGATGGCGCACCATTTAATGTAAGTTGGAATGATGCAGTAATGGATACAGGCTATTTCGCTATCCTGAAAGATGCACCTAACCCGGAAGGCGCGCTGAAGTTTATCAATTACTTCTATGGTCATGCAGAAGGTCATCCTGCCTTCATCAAGACAGCAAACTACGCGACTCATTCAAAAGAAGGTGTGGCTTTGCTGCCTGAAGCTGAGCAGAAGAATTACGCTACATCTCCCGAAAACTACAAGTTGCTGCTCGTACCGGATTTCAAGTGGATTGGTGAAAACCGCAACATGCTTCGTGAGCGCTGGCAGAACTGGCTTGCTGAATAAGCAAAGTCCCAATGCAATGTCAGGCCGGCGCCCGAGTGGCGTCGGCTTTTTGTTTGGATCAATCTGTATACGCTGACGACTTCAGATGTCTGACAAGAGCTGCCCCGCCTTCGATAAGGTCCATGCGGATGGCCATGCGCAGAGCGTAAGAGTCTCGATCACGCAAGGCTGCCAGAACCTGTTCGTGCTGGTGAGGTCCGGCATAAGATGGCACAGCGTTGGGATAGAGTTCCGACAGGATTGGGCCAATACGCATCCAGAGTGCTTCAAGCACATCAATCAGATGTTTCATGCCTGAACGACGATAGATGATGAAATGGAAATCGAAGTTTGTCTGCAATGCTTCAGGCCAGTCGCCGCATTTTTCTGCAGCGATCAGCCTATTATGCAGGTCTTCAAGCTGGAGAATGTCGTCTTCGGTGATATGCGGCAATGCGCGCTCCGCCGCCATAGGTTCAAGTTCCAGGCGCATCGCACGAATCTCTTCGTATTCATTGGCCGAAAGTTTGCGCACACGGATGTAATAGCGCGGCTTGATCTCGATGGCCCCTTCGCGCGAAAGCTGGATCAGTGCTTCCCGGACAGGGGTTTCCGATGTGCCCAATGAACGTGCAAGATCGCGAACCTTGAGCCGCTGCAGCGGAAGAAGTTGCGCCTGCATTAGCTGCGATTTGAGCGTATTGTAAACAGTGTTGGACAACACCTCACCAGATTCCGCCTGAGCTTCGTTGACGTTTGCTTCATCGGGTTCAGTCAAGCTGCTGTCCGGTTCGTTCGCAATATTCATCAATAGGCTCCAATTGCCGGGTGCGTCCTTGTCGGGCGATCGAATATATCAACACCTTGGCACGACTCAAATGCCCATATGTTTGCATGCCAGAACCATCTGTGCATCAAGCATTGGCACTCCATTGATGATCCTGCACCCTTTAGCCTGAGCCAGCTGTAGCAAACGTGTCATCGGCGGGTTGACGATGATGTCGGATATTGTGGTCTCGGAAGAGACACCTGTCAGACCAATCGGAAGTTCATCTTCCTCGGCCATTCCTAGCGAAGTCGTATTGACGATGAGGTCGAAATGGGTGCCATGATCCTGTCCGCTTTGGAATGAGCAGTTTGGATAGGCCGACTGTATATCTGTGGCGAGAGCTGCGGCTTTTGCGTTATCGCGATTGGCGATCCACAAGGAACGCACACCAGCCTTTGCAAGAGCAAAACCCACAGCGCGTCCAGCGCCGCCTGCTCCCAGCATCAAAACAGACATGCCGCTAGGTTCGATACCATTGCTCCGCAATCCTTCGATAAAACCGGGGCCATCCAAATTGTCACCAACAAGGCGACCACTTGCCTCCCGACGCACAAAATTGACAGCACCGATTTCTTGCGCCGCTTCGGTTACAGCATCGAGAAGCGGAATGATCGCGATTTTATGCGGGATAGTCACGCCAAAGCCACTTACATTGCCCATTTTGCGGATGGATTGGGTGACTTGCGCAAGATCATCAGGGTGAACATGCAAGGGAACCGCCGCTGCATTTTTACTGGTCTTGTCGAAGTGAGTATTGAAGACGTGGCTTGCCCGCACATGACCGACCGGGTGCGCCAGCACAAAAAGGATTTTGCTCTTGCCGGTAACTTCCATGATTTAGGCCCTCGTCATTTCGCGCGCGATGATGATGCGCTGAATTTGTGACGTGCCCTCATAAAGACGGAAAAGGCGCACATCGCGATAGAAGTGCTCAACGGCATAGTCCTGCATATAACCGGAGCCACCATGTATCTGAACGGCGTGATCGGCGACACGTCCCACCATTTCGGAACAATAGAGCTTGCAGCTTGCCGCCTTGCGAATGATTGCCGGATCCCGATCATCGAAAGCGCGCGCTGAATCGAGCACCATGCATCGTGCGGCATAGGCTTCGGTGCTCATATCCGCCATCATGGCCTGGATCATCTGGTGCTCCGCAATAGGCTTGCCGAACTGAATACGGCTTTTGGCGAAACCGACAGCTTCATCAATCAATCGCTCTGCCATGCCCGTGCATACGGAGGAAATATGCAGCCGACCACGGTTGAGAACTTTCATTGCTGTTTTGAAGCCGCGACCTTCCACACCACCAATGATGTTTTCCGCAGGGACGCGAACATTCTCCAGATAGACATCGCAGGTCTGCGTGCCGCGTTGCCCCATCTTATGGTCCGCCTTGCCGACGGTTAGGCCGGGGGAATTTCGGTCAACCAGAAATGCCGTCACGCCGGAAGGCCCAGCTTCGCCAGTTCTTGCCATAAGCGTAAACACACCGGCAATCGGTGCGTTGGTTATGAAGCGCTTTACGCCATTAAGAATGTAAGTATCGTCGTCTTTTACAGCCGTGGTTTTGACTGCGCCTGCATCGGACCCCACATCGGGCTCTGTCAGCGCGAAGGAGCCTATGATTTCTCCACTTGCAAGTCTGGGCAACCAATAGGTTTTCTGGGCTTCGGTGCCGTCAGCGATAATCCCCTGCGACCCGATACCGTTGTTTGTGCCGATGACAGAACGAAATGCCGGAGAGGTATAGCCGAGCTCAAAACCGACGAGAACCTCTTCCTCCATTGTTAGCCCAAGTCCATCATATTCTTCAGGAATTGAGAGGCCGAACAGGCCCATGGCACGCATGTCGTCTATGACATCGGTGGGGATGCTGTTTGTTTCTTCCACCTGCCTTTCGACGGGCATCAGTCGCTCTCTAACGAAGCGTCTGATCGTTTCTAACAGTGATTGAAAAGTCTCCGGGTCGCGGATCATGAAGTGCCCCTTCGCGGGTGATTTCAACAAAGATGAAACACATCGCGTTTTGCAGAAATATCCTATTGCTAAGAGAATGTTTCATAGATTAAAGTTCGAGACAATATAAAATGAAATTAAATTCCATTTGTGGTTTAGGCATAATTGGAAAGGGTTCAGGGGAAGTTGGGGAGAGGATGACCGAGCTTACCGATGTGGTGATCGAAAGCCGCCCGGCGGCAGGTGTGGCCTTACTGGAAATCAATCGTCCAGAAGCACTCAATGCATTGAATATGGATATCCGCCAAAAACTGTCAGAAGCAGTTGATCGGCTTGCGAGTGATGCGGAAACGCGGGTTATCGTCATTGCGGGAAAAGGTGGAAATTTCGCCGCTGGTTCAGATGTTAAAGTGTTCGCACAGACTGGCGCGGGAGAAATTCTCGCCCAGCGGCTTCATCGTTACTGGGAGAGTCTCGCTCGTTGTCCCAAGCCGGTGATCGCTGCCGTGGAAGGCTATGCGTTGGGCGGTGGTTGTGAGCTTGCAATGCACGCCGATATTATCGTTGCATCAAAAACCGCAAATTTTGGTCAGCCAGAAATCAAGCTCGGATTGATGCCTGGCGCAGGCGGGACGCAACGGCTCTTACGGGCAATAGGCAAATATAAGACCATGCTGCTTGCTCTGACGGGAGAAATGCTCTCGGCAGTGGATGCAGAAAGATATGGTCTTGTCAGTAGATTGACGGACGAAGGGCAGGCGTTGGAAGAGGCGCTAAAGCTCGCCGGAAAAATTGCTCTGATGCCACCGCTTGCAGCCGAACAGATCAAGGAGGCTGTCACTCATGGCGAAGATGCACCTCTCGAAACAGCTCTGAGATTGGAGCGAAAAGCGTTCCAGCTTCTCTTCGACACGGAAGACAAACGGGAAGGTATTGATGCCTTCTTGTCCAAGCGCAAGCCTCAGTTCAAGGGGCGCTAGTATGGCTGCAATATCGGAGCATTCTGGTCTTATCAATAGAGTTGGTATCGTTGGTGCAGGGGTTATGGGGATCGGTATAGCCGAAACCATGGCCGTCGCTGGTGTGTCTGTTTATATGTTCGACCAGTTTCCGGGAAAAGCTGAGGCTGCGAAGCAGGAGCTGTCAAAGCGTTTGGATAGTCGCGTCGCGCGTGGAAAACTGAACGTAGATAAGGCCGCACACATTCTGGACCGGATCACCCCTGTCGATGCTCTTGGCGATTTGGACGTGGCCGACCTTGTCATAGAAGCTGTGGTTGAAGACATTGGTGTGAAGCGGGAGTTGGTCGCCGCTCTCGAAAAATGCCTCCCGTCTGAAGCAATCATCGCGACAAATACATCGTCTTTGTCGGTAACTGCAATTGCCGGAAAAGCGCAACGTCCACAGCGTATAGCTGGATTTCACTTTTTTAATCCCGTTCCGCTAATGCGGGTTGTGGAAGTGATCAAAGCTGCACTGACTGATGACAGGGTTCTTGATGTTCTAAAAGAGTTAGCTTTGCGGATTGGTCATCGACCTGTGATGGCTTCCGACACACCAGGTTTTATCGTCAACCATGCCGGTCGTGCTTATGGCACGGAAGCGCTTGCAATGATCCGGGAAAGTATCGCCGATTTCACTACGATTGATGCAATTCTCAGGGATGCTGCGGGGTTCCGCATGGGGCCTTTTGAACTTCTCGATTTGACGGGACTTGATGTGTCCCATCCCGTCATGGAAGCGATTTTCGGGCAGTATTATCAGGAACCCCGTTATCGCCCTTCGGTTATCACACGGCAGCGCCTTGATGCCGGTCTGCTTGGACGCAAAAGTGGACGCGGCTTTTATGATTATTCAGATGATGCCACTACGGCTGTAGCAAGCGATGGCCCGCGCAGCCTGCCCAAATCGGTGGCGATTATCGGCGATACACCTGACAAGGCGCTGCACAAAGTCGCACAGCAGGCAGGCGTTCCAATCATCAATGATGCAAGTGCGAGCGCGCTGGTTCTGATCGGTTTGATTGGCGATGATCTAACCTCCGCAATTGTGCGGGAAGGTTTGAACTCTGCCAACACCATTGGCTTTGATCCGCTATTTGGCATCCACAAACACCGAACGCTGGTCGCTTCACCGGGAGCAACTGACCTTACGCGGCAACACTCCCTCGCTTTGGCGCAGTCCGATGGGGGCAAAGCATCGCTGGTTGAAGATACATGCGGAACTGTTTGCCAGCGTGTTCTGGCGATGATTGTGAATATCGCAGCCGATATTGTTCATCAAAACATAGCATCAGTCGATGACCTCGATGCGGCCGTGCGTTTGGGACTCGGCTATCCATATGGACCGCTTGAATGGGGTGACCGGATCGGAGCCGATATTGTCGTCCATATTCTGGATCGGATGTTTGGGAGAACCGGCGATCCGCGATACCGCGCCAGCCTGTGGCTGCGCCGCAGGGCAGAACTGAAACTGCCACTGGCAGAATGCAATTAGGGAACCTTTATCATGGCCGAGAAAATTGAACTCAAACCTTCTGCGCCCTGGTATCGGCTCAATGTGACGGAAGATGACTGGCGCGCTGCTAAAGCCGGTGATCTGTTGAAATGGTTTAGCCAGATGAAGCTCATCCGGCGCTTTGAGGAAAAAATACTCGACTTTGAAAAAGCAGGGCTGGTTCATGGTCCGGCTCATGCCAGTATCGGGCAGGAAGCTGCGGCAGTGGGTGCCATGTCGATGCTCGGTTCTGATGATCAGATCAATGGTACGCATCGTGCGCACCATCAGGTGCTGACAAAGCTGATCAATGCACAGACGCCATCGGATTTCGATATTCTTCAATCCGATTTTACCGACGACATGAATGATGCCGTCTATCGTTTAATGGCAGAGATTATGGGGCTTAATCCCGGCTATTGCGGTGGTCGTGGCGGCTCCATGCATATGCGCGATGCCGCATCCGGCATTGCAGGCACAAGTGCTATCGTTGGTGGCAATATTCCTCATGCAGCCGGTTATGCACTTGCCGATAAATTGCTTGGCAGAAAGGGTATATCGGTCGCATTCTTTGGCGATGGCGCTTCCTTGCAGGGGGCTACCTATGAAGCGATGAACATCGCTGCACTCTATAGTCTTCCGGTGATTTTCTACGTTGAGAACAATCTCTACGCCGTATCGACTCATATTCAGGATGCTACTCGTGAAACCCGCATTGCTTCGCGCGGCCCAATGCTGGGCTTCCCTGGCATTGAGTGCGACGGAATGGATGTTGTCGCTGTTCATCACGCAATGCGCAATGCCTGTCAGATCATTGAGGATGAAGGCGGCCCGGTCGTTATTGAAGCGCAATGCTATCGCTACCTTCATCAAAGCGGGAGCAAGGCCGGAAGCGATTTCGGCTATCGCACAGGCGAAGAAGAGGAAGAGTGGAAGCGCCGTGATCCAATCGCTCAGGCAGAGCGGCGCCTGAAGGAGCTTGGCATTGCCAGCGATGCAGAGCTTGCCGAGATCGACGTGAAAGTCAGTGCTGCAGTGCAGGCTGCAGGATCTCGCCTCACTGAAACTGCACCCGGTAGCAATGTGCTGCGGATACCTGATGCTCTATGGCCTTCAGCAGAAAGCGTCGATGAAGGCATACTTGGCGACGGGCAGGAGTTTTCGGATGCTCGTTTTAGAGAAATTGAGGACTATTCCGCCGATGAGCTTGTGAAGGTGCGTTTTGCGGCTGCGGCGTCCGATGTGCTTGGTCGGGCAATGGAGAAGGACCCGACAATCATCGTCATGGGTGAGGATGTTCACCGTTTTGCCGGCGGCGTCAGCGGGTTCACCAAGAACGCACTTGAGCTGTTCCCGGGAAGAGTGCTCGCCATGCCGATTGCGGAAAATGGTTTTACGGGTGTCGCACTGGGAGCTGCCTTGCGGGGACTGCGCCCGGTTGTAGAAATCATGTTCGGTGACTTCTGCTTTGTTGCTGCTGATCAGATTGCCAATGGTATTTCCAAAGTCCGTCATATGTTCGGCGATGGTTTTCCTGTGCCGATTGTGATGCGCGTTCGCGTGTCGCCGCACACTGGTTACGGCTCCCAGCATTCAGGTGACCCATCGGCACTGTTCGCCATGTTTCCGGGTTGGCGTGTCGTGTCTCCGACCAATGCCTTTGACTATGTCGGTTTGATGAATAGCGCGCTCAAATCAAACGACCCTGTTGTTGTTATTGAGCATGTTGAGTTTTATCAGCGTGAAAGCCTCGTGCCCAAGGAAGACCGTGATTATTGTATTCCTCTCGGGAAGGCCCGCATCGCGAGATCAGGCTCCGCATGTACGGTGCTTTCGACATCTGTGATGGTACAGGCCTCCGTCAAAGCTGCGGAAGAATCCGGCATAGATGCCGAGATTATCGACATGCGTAGCCTCGATATGACAGGCATTGATTGGGAACTGATCGGCCAGTCTATAGCCAAGACCAATCGTGTGGTGATTGCCGAGCAGGTCGCGAGCGGGCTTTCGCTCGGACGGCATTGGGCTGCTGAAATTCAGCGGCGTTTCTTCAACGATCTTGATCATGAAATTCTGCATGTGACCGGCAGTTTGTCGTCACCTGTGGTTTCACTGGTCTTGAACAAGGCGGCTCTCGGGTCATCGGAAAAGGTTCGGGCGGCGCTGGAACAAATCACGCGCAATGCCTGATGAGTTTGAACATAAGAAGAGAAAAATGAGGAACGATATGAAAAATGGGAAAACGGGGCTGAACCGCCTATTGATGGCGCATTTCAAAAGCCTGATGATGGCGGCAACGCTGCTGACTGCGGTTCCCGCAGCCTATGCGCAAAACGCGGATTCGCTTGTGATCGCGCGCAACATGGACATCAACTCGCTCGATCCACACCGCACCTTCTGCGATACTTGTCAGATTTATGACTCGGCCGTTTATGAAGGTCTTTTGTCGCTGGACAAGGACAACAAGGTCATACCGGTACTCGCTGAAAGCTATACAGCGAATGGAGACCAAACTGAATTTACATTCAAGATCAACCCTAAAGCGGTATTCTCGGATGGTTCGAAGGTTAAGGCCAAGGACGTGAAATGGTCCTGGGAGCGCTTGAAGAATGTGAAGGCAAGTCCTTCATTCCTTGCTGATACGATCGCCTCCATTGATACGCCTGATGAAGCAACAGTGGTTGTAAAGACGAAGGCTCCCAATTCCGAGTTCTTCAATGTCGTGGCCTCGCCCTATTTCGGCATCATCAACAGTGCTGTTGCAATTTCGGAAGCCAAGGCTGTAAACGGTGAAGATGCAGCAGAAAAAGACAATGCCGAGGCCTGGTTCCTCGCCAATTCAGCTGGTAGTGGTCCATTCGTTCTGGCTGCTTACGAGCCCAATTCCGAACTTCGTCTGAAACGGAATGAAAAATATTGGGGCCAGGCTCCGAAAGTAGGGGAAGTCGTCATCCGTCAGGTGAAGGATGCGGTTGCACAGGCGCAGATGCTTGAAAATGGCTCTGCAGATATTGCCATGCAGATCGATCCGGAAACTGCCAAGACCATCCGTAATCCCGACGTGAAGATCGATTCCATTCACTCCTATAACTTCATCTATATTGCACTTTCACCAGGTGCAAAATCCAACGAAGTGCCGCTGACACCTGAAGTACGCGAGGCAATTTCCACGGCAATCGATCGTGAAACCCTGCTCGATTTCATGCTGGGCGACAAAGGCCAGTTGATTGGTGCCGCCATTCCGATTGGCTTCCCAGGCGGGTCTGATCATAAGATACCTGAATACAATCCCGACAAGGCGAAGGAACTGCTTGCAAAGGCAGGACATCCGGATGGCTTCAAGCTTGAGGCGACTTATCCAAACCTCAACGTTTACGGCGTTGATTTCACGCAGATGATGCAAAAGATCCAGCAGGATCTATCCAAGGTAAACATCAAGGTTGAACTGCAGCCTGTCTCTTTTGCAACATGGCGCGAAAAGGTGAATGGTGACGGTACGCCATTGACGGCTGTTTATTATGCTCCTGATTTCTTTGGCACATCACAATATGTTGATGCGTTTGGTCTGGCGAAGGGCAGCCTGTGGGCTAAGCGTGCCGGTGAAGCGCGGGATCCGTCATTCGTGATTGGCGATATTCAGCAGGTCATGGCTGATGCTCTTAAGGCACCTGTCGATCAGGCTGATAAAGTCTGGTTTCAGGCTGGTGAGAAAATGGCTGCTGCCAATGTCATCATTCCGATGCTGAGCCCGGACGTTATTCTGGCCTACAACAGCAAGGTGACTGGCGTTCGTTACTCGGCTTGTTGCAACTTGCCGTTGGCCGAGATTTCAGTCGCCAAATAAGATACCGTACAGCAAACAAAAAACGCCGGAGATTTTTCTCCGGCTTTTTCCATTTTCAAAGTGTTTTAGTTACGGGCAGAGCTTACAAGCTCCTGCAGAATACGAAGTGACAGGGCGCGCTTTTCAAGGTGAGGCATGTGTCCACAGGCATCGAATGCATGAAGCGCTACGTTGTCCGGCAGGTTGCGACTGTGCTTGAAAGGTAGAATGCGATCCTGCTTTCCGAAGACCACACGAACCGGTATTTCAAGCGATGCAAGGTCGTTTGCTATTGATATGGTCTGCGTTCCATCTGCGAAGAACTGCTTTGCAAAAGCGCCCATTGCGTCGCTCAGCGACTGGTTTTGTCGCTGGTGCACCACGGCATAAATGAACGCATCTGAAATCACATCTTTCGCGTGAACAAGTTCATGCAGCCAAGGCGTGACGCTTTCTTTCGACTTGGCTTTAATGAAGTTTTCGACAAAGCCAGAATTGATTTCCGGTCCTAGACCCGCTGGTGAAAATAATCCGAGTGCACGGATATCGATATTGCCTCGGACTGCCAGTCGGGTGCTCACCGCCGCGCCGAAGGAATGCCCGACAACAATTGTTTGCGAGAGGTTGAGCTGTCTGATAGTCGCTTCTACGCGTTCTGCGATTGCGTCGAGGTTTTCGACAAGGTCAAGCGACGAGGCGCCATGCGATGGTAGATCAATGGCCAATAAGGGTTGCTGCCATTGGGTTCCGGCAAACAACCCACGCCAGTTATTATGATCCGAAGCAAAGCCATGTAGAAGGACGATTGGTGTTCCTTCTCCCTTACGCAGCCACACGGCGTTGAGTGCTGTGTCACTGCTTTCGTGAGATCTGTTGCCTACAGTTTGCTGCGTTTCGATGGCGGCAATAATGTCTTTCTTTTGTATGCGCCCGCTCGGCCCACTGCCGTTGATCTGTGAAAGATCAATTCCGGCGTTCCCGGCAAGGCGTTTTGCAAGTGGCGTTGCAATAGCTCTGCCGGTTTGTGTGGTGTGTGAACGGATATCCGACGCCGGGTTCGCTGAGTTCATTTTGCTCTCAGGAGACAAGCCAGCAGTGGGTTCCGATGCGGGTATGGCGGGAATTGAAGAGATCGTTTCGTCTTCGAGAAACAGGCTCGCAACGCTCTGGCCGACGTCAATTTCGTCGGATGTCGAGGCCCTTAGAATTTTGAGTGTTCCATCGTGAGGAGCGTCCACCTCAACGACAGTTTTATCGTTGTCGATCTCAAAAAGGAGCTGCCCTTGGCGGACTAGATCACCGTCTTTCACATGCCAACGAGAGATTGTGCCGGAATTCGTTTCCAGACTGACTTTTGGATAGAGAATGTCGGTTGCCATGAGATTTCCTGCAACAATCTGCGACGTCGCGTTATGGATGACTATGATAAGGAAGGTAAGGGTGCTTCAATCTTGCCGATCAGGCGCTCCTGCAACTCGATTGCCAGTTGCTTGAGCGCTGGTCCGATTTCGCCATAGCAGATGCCTCGCGGTGCAATATCGGTGATACCACCACAGGTAATTGCAACAAGCTGGGTGCCATCAGTTGGTCGAAATGGAACACCCACAGCGTTGATGTAGCTGTACCAGTCACCGCATGAAACAACGAAGCCGTCTCTTGCGAAGTCCTCAAGCGCATGGCTTGTCAGGCGGCGAATTTTCTCTGCATGATCGGGCTCTGCTGCAAGCATTTGTTCAAGCAGGGCTTCTCGCAGGGCTTCTTCCATGCCCGCATAGTAGGAAAGCCCCATGGCTGTCCGCCAGAATGGCAATCTTGAGCCGACATTGAGACGCAGAGAAACCGGGTTTTCCGAACGCGCATTGGCGATATAGACCATTTCGCGCTGCTCACGGAGTCCCATTGCAACAGCAACGCCGGTCTTCTCTGCGAGCTTTCGCATGAGCGGCATCGCCATATAGACAACGGCGTTTGCGCTAAGACCCGAATAGCCCAGAGCAATCGTCGCAGGGCCGATACTGTAACGTCCGAGATTCTCGTCGTAGTTGAGGTAGCCCAGATTGACCAGAGTCAGTGTCAGCCGCGACACGGTAGCTTTCGGCAAGCCGGTGCGATCAATAAGCTCCTGATTTCCAAGAGAAATATCATTAGGGGTGAAGCTTCGCAGAATCTCAAGTCCCCTTACCAGGGCACTCGAAACCTGAGCGCTGTCTTTATCGAGGTCCAACGAACTGGGCTTCGTTCTTTTCTTCACATTGTCTCCTGAGCGTGCTCGGTTTCAGTTCAAAGGAATATCACAGTAGAAAATGAAATTTAATTCCAATTATATTGACGGCGTCAAATTTGCTTGTCAATACTATGTGCAAGGACGCACCAAAAACCGCGCCAGATTTCCAGAATGGGAACCGTGCATGTCAAATTATCTCTTCAAACGCCTCATTGCGATGCCATTTTTGGTACTGGGCATCGTAACCATGGCCTTTGCGCTAACAACAATCACCAAGGGCGACCCGCTTACATCTATTGTTGCCGAGCAGCAGATGAATAATCCCGAAGTTGTGGCTGCGGCGAAAGCAAAATGGGGCCTCGATCGCAGTCTCCCAGAGCGCTATATCATCTATCTGAAGAATCTGCTGTCAGGTGATATGGGCACTTCGTTTGTCACAAAGCGCCCGGTAAGCACAGACCTGATGACCCGGTTACCAGCCACCATGGAGCTGGTTTTATCGGCCATGGTTTTGGGGTCTATTGTCGGTATCCTGCTCGGTATTCTGGCGGCTTATTATCGTGACAGCGCCATCGATCACGTGGCGCGGCTTTTTGCACTGTTGGGCTCTTCCCTACCGGTCTTCTGGTTGGGGCTCGCCGTTCTATTTGTCTTCTCGGTGCAATTTGAACTACTGCCGGGGCCGGGCCGGTTGGATCCGCGCATGGCGCCACCTGTTGCAGTTACGGGCTTTATGACAATCGATAGTTTTCTGGCGGGAGATTTCACAGCATTCAAAAATGCACTCGCTCATCTGATTCTTCCGGCAACAGTGCTTGGCTGGACCGTGGCGGGTACGATTTCGCGTCTTGTTCGCGCCAATATGCTTGATGTGATCGGGCGTGAGTTTATCCTCACTGCACGCGCCAAAGGTGCTGGTGAACTCCGCGTAGTGTTCCGCCATGCCCTGCGCAACATTCTTGTCCCGGTTCTGACCGTCATCAGTTATTCGTTTGCGTATCTCATCACGGGCGCAGTGCTGACTGAAACGATCTTCGCTTGGCCGGGTATGGGCTCTTATGCAGTCGAGGCTGCACGCTCGCTCGATTTCCCAGCTATCATTGGTGTCACCATCGTCGGCGGTGTGATGTTCCTGGTGACGAACCTGCTCACCGACGTCGCCTATGTTCTCGCCAATCCCCGCGTACGCTTGGGTTAGAGGAAAGCAGATGGTTGCAGTAGTAAACACCTCATCGCGTCAGCTCAAATTCAGAATACCCCGCTGGTTCACCCTGCCGGTCGCAATCGGGATGATAGTCGTAGCGTTTTGGATCATCGCGACATTCTTTGCGCCTCACATGACGCCCTACGATCCGCTCGATATGGTTGGACGACGCTTGCAGGCGCCAAGCTGGTCGCACTGGCTTGGAACCGATGCTCTGGGACGCGATGTCTTGACGCGCACGCTTTATGGAGCCAAGCATTCGCTGCCAATTGCCCTTGTAGTGGTGGTGAGTGCGGTTATCATTGGTGCTCTGGCCGGTGCTATCTCAGGCTATAAGGGCGGCTTGATTGGCTCGGCGATCATGCGGCTCGTCGATATTACGCTGTCATTTCCTCCGATGCTTCTCGCAATGGCTGTTGCTGCATCACTCGGCCCCGGACTCGAAAATGCTGCGATAGCCATGGTCATTGTTTGGTGGCCTGTCTATGCGCGCCTCATGCGGGCGCAGGTGCTGGAAGTGCGCGAGCGGGAGCATGTGGAGGCGGCAATAGCATCTGGCGCCAGCAGCTCCCGTGTTCTCTTCAAGCACATTCTGCCGCTCTGCTGGACCCCCATATTGATCAGCGCGACGATGGATCTGGGGCAGGTCATTTTGCTTGCCGCATCGCTCAGCTTTATCGGCCTTGGTGCAACACCACCCACGCCGGAATGGGGCTCCATGATCGCCGAAGGCGCAGTCTATTTCTACAACTGGTGGATAGCCATGGGTCCCGGCCTTGCAATCCTGACGATCGTTCTTGGTTTCAATTTCATCGGCGATGGTCTTCGCGACTATTTCGACCCGTGTTCGAAGTGATTGGAGAACAACATGACAAATCCAAATGAGAACGCCAGTCTCTTCCGAGTTGAAAACCTGCGTGTCGGCTTTGGCCGCGATGGTGAGGTGCTTGACGCGGTCAGAGGTATCAATCTCGAACTCAAACGGCGCGAAGTTCTGGGTATCGTTGGCGAGTCTGGTTCCGGCAAGTCTATCGGGATGCTGGCCTCAATCGGCTTGACGCCGCCCAATGCCAAGGTTTCAGGTTCGGTTACATTTCAGGGCGAAGAACTGGTTGGTAAATCGCGGCGCGAAATGCGGAGCCTTCGCGGCTCGAAAATTGCGATGATTTTTCAGGACCCGCTGTCTTCTCTCAATCCGGTGATGAAGGTTGGCGATCAGTTGATAGAAGCCTTGCAGCTTCATCAAAAAAAACTCAATCGGAAAGCCGCTATGACGCGGGCGATCGAGTTGCTGGAGCTAGTCTCCATTCCGCAACCTGATCAGCGTGTGAAACAGTATCCACATGAGTTTTCAGGTGGGATGCGGCAGCGTGTCATGATCGCCATGGCTGTCGCTAATGATCCAGACCTACTGATTGCGGACGAACCTACCACGGCACTTGATGTCACGGTTCAGGCGCAGATCATGGCAGTATTGCGAGACTTGCAGAATAAACTCGGTCTTGGGCTTATTCTCATCACTCACGATCTTGGTGTCCTTGCGGGACATGCCGACCGCGTTGCCGTTGTCTATGCCGGTGAGGTGGTCGAGGAAGCGGATGTCTTTGAACTTTTTGACAATCCTCGTCATCCATATACGCGCGGGCTGATCGCTTCGATCCCGACACTGAATGATAGTGGCGGCAAACTCTATTCCATTGATGGTGCGCCGCCTGTTCTGGGTGCTTTCCCCAAAGGATGTGCGTTTCATCCGCGATGCGCACATGCACAGGAAATTTGTAAGACAACGGCGCCCACATATCAGCAATTCGGACGCCACATATCGGCGTGCCACTTTGCCGACAGTCTGCCTGCATATCAACGAAAGGCCGACATTCCGGTCAGTAACGAGGCCGCGCTATGAACCAGAGTTTTTCATCGCAAACAGCTCCATCCTCCGTGTCGGATGCCGCTCTTTCGGTCCGCAATCTTCGCAAATCATTTCCGATCAAAGGCGGCACGATCTTTCAACGTGATGTGGCTGAGGTTAAGGCGGTCGATGATATTTCGTTTGATCTGGCCAAGGGTGAGACGCTTGGTCTGGTCGGTGAATCCGGCTGCGGAAAATCCACACTCGGGCGTTGCCTGCTCAGGCTGATCGAGCCGACGAGCGGAGAGGTTCTGTTTCAGGGACAGAACGTGGCGCAGTTCTCGCCGAAAGAAATGCGGGCTGCACGCAAGCACCTGCAATTCGTGTTTCAGGACCCGTTTGCTTCACTTCATCCGCGTATGCGCATCGAAGAAAGCATCGCCGAGCCGCTTCGTATCAGTGATCTCTCGCAACAGCAGCGTAAAGAGCGTGTTCAGGAAATGCTGCGACTTGTCCGTCTCAACCCGGAGCACGGCAAGCGTTATCCGCATGAGTTGTCAGGCGGCCAGCGGCAACGTGTCGTGATCGCACGCGCCTTGGCGCTTAATCCGCAGGTTATGGTGCTCGATGAGCCTGTCTCGGCGCTCGACGTTTCGGTGCAGGCTGGGGTGCTGAATCTCTTGCAGGAAATTCAGGCGGAGTTCGGCACGTCCTACATCTTCATTGCTCATGATCTGTCAGTCGTGCGGCATATCTCGCACACGGTTGCAGTGATGTATCTTGGGCGGATCGTTGAGAAGGCTCCGGCTGGAGAACTCTATAACCGACCGCTGCACCCTTACACGCAGGCTTTGATGTCGGCAGTTCCGCTTGCCGATCCGGTTATTGAGCGGAAGCGGCAGCAAATTCTGCTCAAGGGAGATGTACCGAGCCCGATCAATCCCCCATCCGGTTGCCCGTTCAGAACCCGCTGCTTCAGGGCGGAAGCGATCTGCGCGGAAGTCAGGCCGGAATTGCAGCTTCAGGGAGGCGGACACGCGGTCGCGTGTCACTTCCCGCAGGAATGGCGATCACCTCAGTAATTCCCGTGACTAATTTTGACTATCAGGTGCCGCTTATCGCGGATGTTTGAGAAGGACGTGACCTTGAAAATAATGAACGAACTTGAGGTTCCTGTTATGGGCGATAACAACTCCGCCCTTCCGCTGGCTGGAATAAAGGTTCTTGATCTTTCGCGCGTTCTTGCCGGTCCCTGGACCACGATGAGCCTTGCTGATCTTGGAGCCGAAGTCTGGAAAATCGAGAATATTCAAGGCGGTGATGACACGCGCGCGTGGTCGGTTCCCAATTATAAAGGAGCAAGCACCTATTTTCTCTGTGCCAACCGCGGCAAGAAAAGCCTGGCGCTCGATCTGAAGTCGCCAGAAGGTCTGAACATAATTTACGAACTGGCCAAGCAGGCGGATGTTGTGGTCGAGAACTTTCGTGCCGGAACTGTCGAACGTCTGAAAATTGATTACGCGACTTTAAAGGCGCTCAATCCCGGGCTCATCTATTGCTCGATATCCGGCTATGGCCAAACCGGCCCGGAAGCACGTCGCCCCGGCTATGACTTTGTGGTTCAGGCTGAAAGCGGCCTGATGTCGATCACCGGACAAACCGATGGCGAGCCAATGCGCATTGGTGTGGCGATGACAGATATCGTAGCGGGTATGGTTGGTACACAATCTATTCTGGCAGCGCTTTACCAGCGCAAGACCACGGGTCTTGGGCAGTTCGTAGATATTTCTCTCTTTGAATGTGCGCTCAATACGCTGATCAATGTCGGTAGTGCACATCTGAATGGCGGACACGTTCCTAAGCGCTTTGGCAACGCCCATCCAACTGTGGTGCCCTATCAGATTTTCGAGTGTTCCGATGGCGCTTTTGCCCTCGCTGTCGGTAACGACCGCCAGTTTGCAATCCTCTGTGAAAAAATCATTGGCCTGCCAGAACTCGCAGCGGACGATCGTTTCAAGACGGCAAGCGGGCGAGCGCTCAATCGTTCTGAACTGATACCGCCGATGGCGGAGCGCTTCCGCACCCAAACGCGCGAATATTGGATGAGTGAATGTCTCAGGATGGGCGTGCCTGCGGGCCAGGTGAAGACAGTTCCAGAAGCCTTCGAAAGCCCCAATGTTGTGGCGCGAAATGTGGTGCAAACATTGGAAAGTCCACATCTGGGTTCGGTCTCTCTTGTACGGCCCGCGCAAGGGCTGGAAGCACAGAAGCACGCTTCCTATAAGGCGCCGCCGATGCTGGGCGAAGATAGTGCATCCATTCTGGAGGACGTACTCCAATTCGACAAAACTAAGCTGGCCGAATTGATAGAATCCGGTGTCATTCATCAATATCAGGCAACAGTTTGAGGAGAGGGTCATGCACAACACTCAGCTAGACTATTCCGACATCAAACTGTTCATTGATGGAGCATGGCGGGATGGTAGTTCCGGCGAGACGATTGACGTTTTGAACCCGGCGACCAATGACGTGATCGGACATATTGCAAAAGCCACGACGACCGATCTCGACGATGCTTTGGCGGCAGCCGAGCGCGGCTTTGAGATTTGGCGCAAGGTGTCGGCTTTTGATCGTTATAAGATGCTGCGTAAAGCTGCAGATATTTTTCGGACACGCGGCGAGAGCATTGCGCGCTTGCTCACGATTGAGCAGGGCAAGCCCTTGGCGGAAGCGCGTGCCGAGGCTGCTGCGGCCGGTGACCTGATCGATTGGTTTGCGGAAGAAGCGCGGCGCAGCTATGGGCGCATCGTCCCCCCGCGTTTTGCGAATGTGATGCAATCGGAAGTCAAAGAGCCGGTTGGCCCAGTGGCTGCGTTTACACCTTGGAACTTTCCAATCAACCAGTCGGTTCGCAAAATATCTGCGGCTCTGGCGGCTGGCTGCTCCATAATTTTGAAAGCTGCTGAAGATACGCCGGCAGCACCAGCCGAACTGGTGCGCGCCTTCGCTGATGCTGGTTTGCCTGATGGTGTTATCAATCTCGTTTATGGCGATCCGGCAGAGATTTCGTCTTACCTCATCCCTCATTCGGTAATTAAGAAAGTGTCGTTCACGGGTTCGACGCAGGTGGGAAAACAGCTTGCAGCGCTGAGCGGCTTGCATATGAAGCGGGCTACGATGGAGCTTGGCGGACATGCGCCTGTTGTCATCATGGCTGACGCCGACGTGGAGCGGGCAATCAAAGTGGCAGCTGCGGCCAAGTTTAGAAATGCAGGGCAGATTTGCATCGCACCCACTCGGTTTTTGATTGAAGAACCGGTCTACGATCAGGTTATCGAAGGTCTTTCAACTTATGCCCGTTCGTTGAAAGTCGGAGACGGTCTGGATGCCGAGACGACAATGGGGCCGTTGGTCAATGCGCGTCGGGTCAACGCCATGGAGCGATTGATCGGTGATGCAAAGGAAAATAAGGCTACAGTGGTTACGGGCGGCGAACGCATTGGCAATCGTGGCAATTTCTTTGAGCCGACGATCCTTGCAGATGTGCCGCGTGATGCGGCAATCATGAACGAAGAGCCATTTGGTCCGGTGGCACTTCTCAATAGCTTCCAGTCACTTGACGACGCTTTGGTAGAAGCCAATAGGCTCAATTATGGTCTTGCGGCTTATGCATTTACTGGATCATCGGCCAATGCAGCGAAGATATCTTCATCCGTCCGTAGCGGAATGATCACTATTAACCATTACGGTCTGGCACTGCCAGAAGTGCCCTTCGGCGGCATCAACGATTCCGGCTACGGAACCGAAGGTGGAGCCGATGCTCTGGATGCTTACCAGAATACGAAATTCGTTTCGCATTTGCAGGGATAAGCAAGAACGCTACGCGCATATGTTGAAAACATCATCGCGATTACGGTAAAACTGCGATAGCAATCTTGAGAGAATCGGAAAACGGGCGTTATGTGGTGATCGGCACAACATAACGCGGCCAAGTGTTTGACTTACCCTTACTGCCCCGCTTAGCGATCGTTACCTTCTGCGCGGTCTCTAAGAATTTGCGCAGCTCTGGTCCGGTATTTCTCTTTCACCTCGTCCGGAACGCCGCCGCCAACGCTTGCGCCGCTGACGATTTTGCCGGTGGCAGCATCCCAGTCCAAGTCAGGATCTGGATTTTCATGCTCAAACAGTTGTTTCGCAAGCTCTTCGATCTCCAGCTGCTTTTCAAGTTCGCTGCTCATGCTTTCCTCCCTCCGCTGTTTAAGGCAGTCGCCCGCTGCCATCCTCATGGTGGCGGACCATGTATTTGCGGATCAACAAATTAAGCGCCTCTCTGGCTCCTGCCTCGGTCAAGTGCGCTTGAACATGTCCGTCAATCACGACAACTTCGCCGCTGAACTTATCGAAAACGGACCAGGTGTTGTCGGTTTCTTGCCGGACCTCAAAACCATTCTCAATCATAGCATTCCTCCATGCTACTGCCGCTGCCGCCCGTTTCGTGCCTGTTGTTTTTTCCGCGCTTGAGGCTTTTGAGAAGAGTATCAGCGCAAACGTGAGCTGGTATCCGTTGCTGTAGCTCCCCCGAGGAAGATAAACGAAATTGCCCTGCGTTCGTTCCGAGCAACAAATCACATGGCTTCATGGAGAGGTGCGGCGTGGGCCGCTACGTTCAATCGTCCAGTCTGGGTTGAACGCCGATATGGGTGTTGCCCCAGGTGGGATCGATACCGTGATAGGTGTCGTATAGGCGTATACCGAGCGCCGTCAGGAGAATAACGCCTCCGAGTACAACGATTGAGGCAACGAGTTTTTCAGAGTTCATGAGCGGTTGTTCTGATTGTTTCGATCTGAAGTGCCGTTTGACATATTAGAGGCAACTGGAATAGCTTTTAATACGTGATGCGACGAATCTAAGATCGATGCCCGCCTCGGTAACTTCCTCATAAATATGGAAAAAATAATGGATAGTGCGGTGCTTTTCCTGCATGCACGCGGACGGTCGGCCGATGAGATAAGAAATCTGGATTGGAGTAAAAATCCGATTGGGGAGCCGAACAGTTGGCCAGCGCCGCTCGTTACCGCAGTGCAAATGATGCTCGCCTCACAGTTCCCAAAAGCAATTGTCTGGGGACCTGAGTATACGACGATCTATAATGATGCTTTTCGGCAGATTCTCGGCGAGAAAGAGAACTGCATGGGCGCTTCCTTCCGCGACATCTGGGCGGAAGTCTGGGATGAACTGCTTCCGATGATTGAGCGCGCTTATGTGGGAGAAGCGACATTTATTGAAGACTTCCCGCTGGTGATAGATCGCCACGGTTATTCCGAACAATGCTATTTTACATTCTGCTACAGCCCGATCTTTGATGAAAAAGGGCGCGTTGCCGGAATGATCGATACGGTCATCGAGACAACGTCCAAGGTAGAATCCGAAAAGCATGCCAGGATCCTGAATGCGGAGCTTGCGCATCGGATAAAGAATACTTTTAGTGTGGTTTCCGCGATTGCAAGCCAGACCTTCAATAACAATGCTGATGACGATGTGATCCATACATTTACCCGACGGCTTTTCGCGCTGGGGAATGCACATGATGTGCTTCGGCTTGGTAAGAGTTCTGAAGGTTCACTGCAGGAGATCGTAAACGGCATTACAAATGCGCTGGCGGTAAGCGGCCGGGTCCAGTTTGAAGGCAGGGATATCATGATCGGTCCGAAAGGGGCGTCCACGCTTTCGCTGCTTATTCACGAACTGACCACCAATGCGATCAAATATGGGGCGCTTTCCAACGATAGTGGCCGTGTCCAGTTGCAGGCGAAGGTATCGAAAGGCCAGAACGAGCCGACCCTAACGCTTTTCTGGAATGAGATTGATGGTCCGACTGTTGTAAAACCGCAAAAGTCCGGATTTGGTTCGAAGCTGATCAGAATGGGGCTTCTGGGTTCGGGTGAAGTCAAGTCGGACTTCAATCCAGAAGGCTTTTCAGCAGAGTTTTCCGCCCCTCTCCGGCAGTTGCAGGGCGAGGGGCGACTCTTCGATTCTACTTGATACTGGCTATACCGAGTGGGTTTGGCTGCGAGGCAGCGTAAATTCACTGCACTTCGAGCACTTCTCCACTGCGGCTATCGATGACGACGCGCATATCATTGTCGTCTCGATCTATGCCTCTGACCACGTAAACATTTCGGCGTCTGGAAACGCTTTCCACCTCATCCATGCCTTCGTTGCGCGCAATTCTTGCTGCTCGACGCTCGCTGATTGTTTCGCCGTAATCACGGCGATCACGATGCATTCTGCGGTCATCATCTGGATTGACCTGAATGCCGTTTGGTCCGATTTCGATGCTTTGCGCTTGTGCCGGGACGGTGGACACAAGGGCTGTCACGATCACTGCTGCGATTGCCGAAAACCTGTACATGGCGATTATCCATTATTCGTTTGGCGCCCGCCGCAATAATGAACGAGATACCCAGCCGCCGGTTCCTGATAAGGCGGTCAACTCTCTTAACAAAACGATATATTCAGCTGCACGTCAGCAGGATAGGTAGCGAGCTAATCAGCTCGAGTGTCATGATCAAATAAAATGAACTGTTGAAGCGGACAGATTGTGCTAATGCACCTCACCATCGATAGCAGTATGGAAATATTCAAAAAATGGAATGGATTCCGGTATTCTTGATAGCGTTCAAGGTTCTCGTGTTAGGCGCGGCCATGTTCTTCGCCATCAAGTTCCATTATGATGAAGATAAAAAGAAGAAGAACAGCGAAAAAGGCGGAACGTAAGCGCCCGTTTTAGCGCGCATTTATTACGCTTATAAATATCGCTCCGTCAGACACGGAGCGCGCCTATCCCTTGCCGATGCAATTGTCGCTGGCTAGAAGCGCAATATGATTTCATTTCCTTGGTGGGTTACCATTCTCGTTATCATGTCGATCTATTGGCCGGTTACCGTGATGGTAGCAGCGGCGATCGTCGTGACAGCATTTCTTGGAACAAAGAGCATCGGCTGGCGGCTGGCGTGGATCGCGTTGGCGGCACTGATCGTAGCGCCAGTCATATGGTTTTACACGATACTATAAAGGCAGGGCTCGGCTTACCGCCGTCAGATTGTACATCGCGTGGATTTCGACCCACGCATAGGTCTAGGTAAACCGTCCGCACATGCAGCGCCTCCTCGTTTGCAAAAAAGTAGGGCGCTTACTGTTGGCGTCTAGTTGTGTGGTCGGATTTTGGCTCGAGCATCGATTGGCGTTTGAAGTAGGCGTCGAAGCGGCGTTCGCTGCGGTGATGCTGCCAATAAATCGCAATGGGAAGCATAATGATTCCCGCGCAAGTTATACGAAACATCCAGATTGCTCCGGTCGTGCCAAACAGCTTGAGGACCAAAACACCCAAGGGCGCGTTGCTTTGAGTTGGATCGACGAAGATAATGCCAAGCAAGCCAGCCGGTATAAACCCCGCCGCTAGCAAACGAATTTTCCAAATGTCACTCATGTCGCCCCTCCCAACTGAGGAGGGAACTTATATTTTCGTGTAAAATCAGTCACGGCTTATTTTCTGCGTCCAGCCAAGGCGTCTTCGCCTTCCTGTTTATGATCGCGGCAGAACCAGAGCTGAGCCGTAGCGGTCTTGTAGCCGAACGATCTCCACGCTTTGCAGCCTTCGCATCGCAGTAGTGCTCAAAGAGCTTTCCGCTCGTTGAGGGGGGGATTCTATCGTTTTTGTAATCGCTGATTGAAGTACCAATAGCTATGTTCAAGACAGGTTCAACGAACCTAAAGAGCACTACTTTTGTGTAACGCTTCCGGTCTATAAGCCATTGATTTGTTTGGAGGATCGAATGGTGGGCGTAACAGGGATTGAACCTGTGACCCCTACAATGTCAATGTAGTGCTCTCCCGCTGAGCTATACGCCCATTCGATGTGCCGCATACACCATATCGCGTTGCGCCCGTCAATGGCCTTTTTTGAAGTTTTTTCGTCTTTTTGTTGAAGACTTTTCAAAAGCCCGGAAAACTGCGACTTGGTTGGTGATCGCCTTAGGCGGCGATCAACATTTTTTCGATTTCGTTCACCAGGTCGCGCAGGTGGAATGGCTTGGAAAGCACTTTTGCGTCACGCGGGGCGTCAGAATCAGGGTTCAAAGCAACGGCAGCGAATCCCGTGATGAACATTATTTTCAGGTCGGGATCGATTTCCGTGGCGCGGCGCGCGAGTTCGATGCCGTCCATTTCCGGCATTACGATGTCGGTCAGCAGCAGTGAGAACGGCTCTTCCTGCAGTCGTTCATAGGCGCTGGCGCCATTGTCGAAGTGTGTTACGTGATAGCCCGCCTTTTCCAGTGCCTTCACGAGGAAGCGGCGCATATCGTTGTCGTCTTCAGCAAGAAGAATTCTTTTCATTGGTCCGTCCGAATTTCCCATCGTTCGCTCCAGTGCTCGGGCAGCGTGAACGATTCAATTTTCCACTCTAGAAAACGCTTCTTTGGTAAATATGAAATGAATGCTCGCGCGAATGTTAATTGTTATGGCATGCATTTGGCAACAACCTGTCATTTGTGACGGGATTGCCGCAGTTTTCGGTTCATGATCGAATTCGGCGGCAATTGTTGGTATTTGCACCGGCGCGGCGGTTGACGTAATTTGTCGAGCCCGGCGGTGTGCTGTGTCCAGCCACCGCAAAGATGACATGCATAAACGGATCAAAATATGAGTTTGGAGCGTGATTTCAGCCTGATACCGCCTTTCGAGGTGAATGCTCCGGCAGAGCAGCGAATTCCGTTCGTATTCAACTCGCCGCACAGCGGTCGCTATTATCCGCAATCCTTTCTGGAATTATCCCGTCTCGACAGTCTCAGCATCCGCCATTCGGAAGATTGTTATGTCGACGAGTTGTTCGCTTCCGCCGTCCGACTCGGTGCGCCCTTGCTCAAGGCGCACTTCCCGCGCGCATTTCTCGATGTGAATCGTGAAGCCTATGAACTTGATCCGCGCATGTTCACCGAAACGCTGCCGCCTTTCACCAACAGCCAGTCGGCACGGGTCGCCGGTGGGCTGGGCACGGTGCCGCGTCTGGTGGGCGAAGGGCAGATGATCTATGCGGGGCGAATCCCGCTTGCCGAAGCCTTCTACCGCATTGAAGATCTCTACAAGCCCTATCACCGCACGCTTGAAGGTCTGCTGCAATCGACCCGCCAGCAGTTCGGTTATGCGGTTCTGATTGATTGCCACTCCATGCCGGGCGGCGTGCGTCCGGGAGAAGTCGCTTCGCGCCCTGATTTCATTATCGGCGACCGGTTCGGCCGCTCGTGCAGCGAGCGCCTCACGCAGGCGGCTATCGAGCTGTTGCGGGATCTCGGTTACACGGTTGCGCATAACAAGCCCTATGCTGGCGGTTTTATCACCGAGCATTATGGCCGGCCCGCCGTTGCGTGCCATGCCTTGCAGATCGAGATTAATCGCAGTCTCTATGTAAACGAGCAATCGCTGCACAAGCTTGCGGGCTTCGATACATTATGTGGCGATCTGCATCAGTTCCTGAGCGATCTCACATCCTTGCCGGACGATCTGTTTATCGCACCGCCGCTCGCTGCCGAATGAGATGCGGGCGCGGCGTCGCACAAATGCGACAAGCCTATGGTAAGTCTAGGCAATCCAAGTCGGCATGCAGATAAAAAGAACCGCGCTCGTACGATACGAACGCGGCCAAAGACTAGGGAGGAAATGCCCCGAAAGGCATCGACAGGAAGACCTGTCTAGTCTTTAAGCTACGCGCTAAAGCTGGTTGCGTCAAGAAAATGCGCATCTTTTTTGGGCGAATTTTTTCTTGCTCAATAATTGAGCAAAATTAGCATGGATGCACAAGTTGCAGCCATGTCTTGGAAACAGGAGAATAGGGTTGCTCATCGACAAGGCATTTTTTTCCGAAGTGGCAACGGCAGCAGCGGCTGAAACTTTGCCGCGCTTTCGTCAGTTGAACGAGGTGGACAACAAATACAGTGTCGGATTCGACCCTGTTACCGAAGCGGACCGGGCTGCGGAACGGGCGATTCGTGCCGTTATTGGCCATCGTTATCCGGAACACGGCATTCTGGGCGAAGAATACGGCCCGGAAAATACTGACCGCAGCCATGTCTGGGTTATCGATCCGATAGACGGCACGCGCGCCTTTATATCCGGTCTGCCGGTCTGGGGCACGCTGGTCGGCCTGACGGTCGATGGTGATGCACGCGCCGGGATGATGTCGCAGCCGTTTACAGGAGAGCTGTTCTATAGCGACGGCGAGGGCTCCTATTTGCTGCGCGAAGGCGATGGTGATGAGCCGCGCCGTCTTTCCGTGCGCAAGGGAGCCACCTTGGCGGATGCGACACTGTTTACGACGACGCCAGCGATGTTCAAAGGAGATAACCGCAAAGGGTTTGACCGGCTTGAAAGTGCCGTGCGCCTCTCGCGCTATGGTGTCGATTGCTACGCCTTTGCGATGCTCGCAGGCGGTTATGTCGATATTGTCGTTGAGGCTGGCTTGCAGCCTTACGATATCGTCGCGCTCATCCCGATCATTGAGCAGGCCGGTGGCGTGATCACCCGTCGCGATGGCGGCCCTGCCGAAGAGGCTGGCGATATTGTTGCAGCCGCAACGCCGGAACTGCACAAGGCTGCGCTCGATTTGCTGAACGGCTAAATCTCTACGGGGAATCGGTGTGTTCGGCTGATTCCCCATCGCTGCTTGTCAGACGCCGGAGAACTCCGGCTCGATGGTTTCCGGCATGGTTTCGACATCCGACGATCCGGGAATGAAGGCGTCGAATGCGGCCCAGAGCTGCTCGCGATAAAAATCGGCTTCCTGCAACAATTCGTGGCGTCCGCCGTCAATCGTAATCAGTGAGACATTTCGCGTGCGCGCAGCAAAGCGCTCTAGCACCGGCGTTGAGACAACGCGTTCGTCGCCTGCTGCAATGATCAGCACAGGCACGCTGGGGCTTTCCTCATAAAAGTCTGGCTGATTGATGCGGCGCGCCGTTTCAAGCGCACCCCACACCCAGCGCACTGTCGGTCCGCCTAGTGCCAGATCAGGGAAGAGGCGCGTGATTTCCGTATTGCGCATAAAACGTGCTGGATCGCTGGTCAGCGGGTTTCCGGCAAAGGGGCGTGCGGTCAGCCTTTTTCCGCCGGAAGCATAGAGTGTTCCAAGCCCGACGCGCCGCAGCGTGGCGGCCAAACGGCGCACGACGTCGTCGCTTAGTTTCTGCGTGGCAAGCCCCATGAAGGGCGCACACAGCACCATGCGCGTGATGCGGGACGAGAGACTGCCCATCGAGGCCAATGCCACCATGGCGCCGGAAGAATGGCCGAGAATATAGAAAGGCGGGGGACAGTCGGGCAGAACGATATCGGTTAGAAAATGATCTAGATCTTCCTGATAATCGTCGAAACTGCGGACATAGCCGCGTAACCTGTCACGCAGCAACCGGTGGGAGCCGCCCTGGCCGCGCCAGTCGAAGGTGGCGGCAACAAAGCCGCGTGCCGTCAGCTCGCTCATCGTCTCGAAATATTTTTCGATGAATTCGTTTCGGCCTTGCAGCACAATGACGGTGCCGCGCACCGGGCCTGTTTCGGGCTTCAGGATGCTGTAGCGCAGGGTTCGGTCGGGATGGTCGGAATGGCTTGTGAAAAAGCCCGACTTTATTCCATGCGGAATCGGATTCGCATCGGTTTCGAACAGTAGTTCCGACATCCGTTGCGCAGCCTTTCCCGAATGATAATGCCCTGATCGTCTCGAGTATTATGCGCGAAATGATGACAAAAAGTAACCGGAAGTTCGCTTCCGAACTTCCGGCCAAAGGATCGTCAGGTGCAAGGGACGTTGCGGCCAGACGTTCCGACTTCTCAAACTTTTAGTAACCGCCGGGGCGGCGTTCGCCGACGATACGACCGGAGAAGGCATCGACCATAACGATGACGCGACGACCATTCGGACGTGTGGCGCGGACCATATAGGTGTCGCGATCCCGGCGCATGTCGCCGACTGCATAGCCGCGGCGTTCCAGCATACGGGTGACTTCACGCGGGCGCAGCGTATCGCGATTCCCCCAGTCGGGGCGGCGATCCGGGCGACCATAGCCGGGCGGCGGAGGCGGAGCATCCGGGCGCGGCGGGCGTGGGCGATAACCATCATTGTTGTCGTAATACTGAACCTGGACGCGCAAACCCGAGCTGTCAGCGAGGGAAGGGGTCGCAAAGCCGGTAGCGACAGTGGCAAGTGCGGCAAAAGCGAGAACAGCTTTTTTCATAACCGTGATCCTTAATAAAACCTGTCGAGCGACAGGCATGACGGGACATTTATTAGCCCCAAGCAGATGAACGCTCGCGGAAGATGATGTTCATTTTGGGTTCACTGTGGGTTTGCTCCCAAAAATGTAGGCTCCTATGGATCAGGAGTTGTTACGCGAAGTGACATGCCGTGTAGGCGAAGTCAGAGAGATTGTTGTTTGAAAACGGTCTTGAAAAGCAAAACAGCCATTCCCAAATGAGTTTTGCGGTCGCCAAAAAGGGGCCGCCGGCACCAAGGAATTCGCCATTAAGGGAGTTTCGCCGCCATGCATGATCCTGAAGCCGCAGAGCGGTTTTCGAAAGGGGTTATGCCGAACCATGCATCATGTCGCTCTGAAGGAGGGCTAACACATGCGTCACGTAGATTTTTCCCCGCTTTATCGTTCCACGGTTGGTTTCGACCGGCTTTTCACCATGCTTGATTCGCTCGCTTCGCCGGAGGGCACCCAGTCCTATCCGCCCTATAATATTGAGCGCACGGGTGAGAACACCTATCGCATCACCATGGCCGTTGCGGGCTTTTCCGACAGCGAACTCGAAATCGAAGCCCATCGCAACCAGCTGACCGTGAAGGGTCAGAAGGCTGACGAAAATGCATCCGATATCGGTGAAGTGCTTTATCGCGGTATTGCTTCGCGTGCTTTCGAGCGCCGCTTCCAGCTTGCCGATTTTGTTGAAGTCGCCGGTGCGAGCCTCAAGAATGGCCTCCTGCACATTGACCTCAAGCGCGAGATTCCTGAACAGATGAAACCGCGCAAGATCGAAGTCGCCAAGGCTGGTTCTGATAGCGCTCAGCAGATCGAAGCCAAAACCGCGCACTAAGTGTTTGTTTGCATTATCCTACGCAAAACCGCTTCGCACTTTTGCTGGAAATTCACTAATCACTGATCAGCTTGTAGAAATAAGAAAGGCGGCGCTGCAAAGCGCCGCCTTTTTGTGTTTAAGCGATCATGTCGCCGAACCGGTCCACATCTTCTTCCGTGTTGGCGAAGCTGGTCACGAAGCGGGCGAAAATCTCGCCCTCACCAATGCGGTTTTCTTCCGAATGCGGCGGGTTCCAGTCGTAGAAGATCGCTCCGGCATTGCGCAGGCGGTCATAGACCGACTGTTTCATGATGGCGAAAACTTCATTGGCTTCCGGCTTCCAGGCAAGGCGCATCTGGCTGGACGCGTTGACGTGGCCTGCAAGGCGGGTTGCCAGTGCATTGGAATGACGTGCGAGTTCCAGCCACAGATCGTCTTGCAGATAGGCGTCGAACTGGGCTGCCACAAAGCGGGTCTTGGAAAAAAGCTGCGCTGCGCGCTTGCGAATGAACGGCAGATCCTTTGCGCGCGCCGGGTCCATGAAGACCAGCGCTTCCGCGCACCAGCAGCCATTCTTGGTGCCGCCGAACGAGACGATATCGACGCCTTGCTTCCATGTCATTTCGGCGGGTGTCAGGCCGAGCGTGACCAGAGCATTGGCAAAACGTGCGCCATCCATATGTAACGGCAGAGCGGCATCGCGGCAGATTTTGGAAATGGTGGCGATTTGTTGCGGTTGATAGAGCGTGCCGACTTCCGTAGCCTGCGTGATGCTGACAGCCATTGGCTGTCCGGCATGGACGAAAGCCGGGTTGAAGCGCTTCAATTCCCGCTTGAGCAGTTCAGGGTCGATACGACCGAGCGCGCCATCAATGGGGTGAAGACGTGCGCCGCCGGTGAAATATTCGGGCGCGCCGCATTCATCTTCTATGACATGTGCTTCACGGTGCACCAGCGAAACGCCACCCGGGCGGTTGACGCTGGCCAGCGCCAGCGAGTTGGCAGCCGTTCCTGTGCCGACGAAGAAGACGGCCACTTCACGCTCGAACACTTCGTTGAAACGCTGCTCGACGCGCTTGTCGAGTTCGCTTGCGCCATAGGCGGCGGCAAAACCGGCTGCATGCAGCGAAAGGCTTTCGGCGATTTTCGGATGGGCGCCCGCCCAGTTGTCTGAAGCAAAATGCACGGCTGTCTCCACTCGCAACGATTCCAGTATGTGCAGCGATAGCTGCTGTCGGTTGTCTATAACCGGAGTTGAGAAAGGCGATAATACCGAAAATGGTGAAAAAACCGACGCTGCCTGTCACTTTTCTATGCTTTGTGCGTTGTATTAGAGCCGCGCCAAACTGACGCAATTGGCGCTATACGCAATTAAAAGTCTCAATGGTATGCACATGCGACATTTTATTACGGAAGTGGCTGAGAAAAATTGCGTTTCCATCTTGTGAGGCAATTTGAATTCTGTCATACGTAATTAGGACAGCAATGCTGTCCAATTAAAAGCTGATGCAGGCGGAAAACACGCATAGAACCGTGCCGTCGGTTTCAGAAATAAAAGCGCTGTGCTGGCAGGCCAATGGCTTGACGGTCACTGGCGCTCCGACTGTGACAGGGGAGATTCGAGTGCGCCTTTATCTGGCGGGCTGTGTGTTGTCTGTCCGAGCCTGATGAGAATAAGGCGCTAAACATCGTTCCTCGCACCGGCTTTGCCCGCTTGGCTCTGCCATTTGCCTGGAACCTCGTCCAACGCCTTGTCGATAAGGCTTTCCATAGAATGAATGCACCAGCGAGATGGTTGTCACCATCTCGGTATATACTGATCGCGCGCCTCATGAAGAGGGCCAAACGGAGGGAATGACGATGACGCATTTGACGCCATCTGTATCGAATGTGGTTTCTCACAACGTACAGAACGGAACGGTCAAAGCTGCGACGACCGCTTCCACCCGAACGACGCGAAAAACTAAGGCGGCGGGTGTCCCGCCAGCTCAAGGTCTCTACGATCCGCGCAACGAGCATGATGCGTGCGGCGTTGGCTTCATTGCCCATATGAAGGGGAAGAAGTCGCACGAGGTCGTGGAAAACGGCCTCAAGATGCTGGAAAACCTCACCCATCGCGGCGCCGTTGGCGCTGATCCGCTGATGGGCGACGGCGCAGGCATCCTGGTGCAGATTCCAGATCGCTTTTTCCGTGAGGAAATGGCGCGTCAAGGCATCGACCTGCCGCAGCCGGGCCATTATGGCGTGGGCTATCTGTTCATGCCGCGCGACGCTCAGCTGCGCGCTCATGCCGAAGAAATCGTCAAGGAAGTGATCGCTGCCGAAGGCCAGCAGTTCATCGGCTTCCGTGAGGTGCCGGTCGACAACGCGTCCCTGTCGAAGGCTCCGGATATCGCCGCGACCGAACCTTTCCATGTTCAGGTCTTCATCGGCCGCAACCCGATGCTGGAAACCGACGATGAGTTCGAGCGCCGCCTGTTCGTGCTGCGCAAGGTCATTTCCAACCGCATCTATCAGGAAAACGATGGCGACGATAACGGCTTCTACGTCGTTTCCATGTCGGCGCGCACGGTCGTCTATAAGGGCATGTTCCTGGCTTATCAGGTTGGCGCTTATTATCAGGATCTGCGCGATCCGCGCTTTGAAAGCGCGGTGGCGCTGGTTCACCAGCGTTTTTCGACCAACACCTTCCCGTCCTGGCGTCTGGCTCACCCTTACCGCATGGTCGCGCATAACGGCGAAATCAACACGCTGCGCGGCAATGTGAACTGGATGGCGGCGCGTCAGGCTTCGGTCGACTCAGAACTGTTCGGCAACGACATTTCCAAGCTGTGGCCTATTTCCTACGAAGGCCAGTCGGATACGGCCTGCTTCGACAATGCGCTGGAATTCCTGCATCAGGGCGGCTACAGCCTCGCTCATGCGATGATGATGCTGATCCCCGAAGCATGGTCCGGCAACAAGCTGATGTCGGATGATCGCCGCGCATTCTACGAATATCACGCTGCCCTGATGGAGCCATGGGACGGTCCTGCCGCCGTGGCCTTCACCGACGGTCGTCAGATCGGCGCCACGCTGGACCGTAACGGCCTGCGTCCGGCCCGCTACATTGTGACTGACGATGATTTCGTCATCCTGGCTTCGGAAGCTGGCGTTCTGCCGGTGGAAGAAAAGAAGGTCGTCAAGAAGTGGCGTCTTCAGCCGGGCCGCATGCTGCTCATCGATATGGAAGAGGGCCGCATCGTTTCCGACGAGGAAATCAAGTCGCAGATCGCGCTGAAGCATCCCTACAAGCAGTGGCTTGGCAACACCCAGCTCATTCTGGAAGACCTTAGCCCGGTCGAACCGCGTGCGCTGCGCAAGGATGTGAGCCTGCTCGACCGCCAGCAGGCCTTCGGTTACAGTCAGGAAGACACCAAGCTTCTGATGTCCCCGATGGCGACCACCGGTCAGGAAGCTATCGGTTCGATGGGTACGGATACGCCGATTTCGGCCATGTCCGACAAGTCGAAGATGCTGTTCACCTATTTCAAGCAGAACTTCGCGCAGGTCACCAACCCGCCGATTGATCCGATCCGTGAAGAACTGGTGATGAGCCTTGTCTCGTTCATCGGTCCGCGCCCGAACATTTTCGACCTTATCGGCAATTCGCGCCGCAAGCGTCTGGAAGTGCGCCAGCCGATCCTGACCAATGGCGATCTGGAAAAGATCCGCTCCATCGGTCACACGGAAGATCGTTTCGACACCAAGACGCTCGATATCACCTATAATACGGGTGAGGGCGCAGCTGGCATGCATGGCGCCATTGAACGTCTGTGCGACCGTGCCGAAGCGGCCGTTCATGGCGGCTACAACATCGTTATTCTGTCCGACCGTCAGGTCGGTCCGGACCGCATTCCGATCCCGGCTCTGCTGGCGACGGCTGCCGTGCATCACCATCTGATCCGCAAGGGTCTGCGGACTTCGGTCGGCCTCGTGGTCGAATCGGGCGAACCGCGCGAAGTGCACCATTTCGCCTGCCTTGCAGGCTATGGTGCCGAAGCGATCAACCCGTATCTCGCCTTCGATACGCTGCTCGACATGCATCGCCGCCGCGAATTCCCGCCGGAAGTTGACGAGTATGAAGTGGTCAAGCGCTACATCAAGTCGATCGGCAAGGGCATTCTCAAGGTCATGTCCAAGATGGGCATCTCGACCTACCAGTCCTATTGCGGTGCGCAGATTTTCGATGCGGTCGGCTTGCAGTCGAGCTTCGTTGACAAGTTTTTCTTCGGCACGGCCACCAGCATCGAAGGTGTTGGACTGGACGAAATCGCGGAAGAAACCGTGCGCCGTCACACCGATGCCTTCGGTAATGACCCGGTTCTTCTGACCTCGCTGGAAGTTGGCGGCGAATATGCCCACCGCATGCGCGGTGAAGCACATCTGTGGTCGCCGGACGCGGTTGCCAAGCTGCAGCATGCAGTGCGCACCTCGAACCCGGATACGTTCACCGAATATACGAGCATGCTCGACTCCAAGTCGGCGCAGGCCAAGACCATTCGCGGCCTGTTCGATATTCGCTTTGCCGAAGATCGCGGTCTCAAGCCGGTTTCTATCGATGACGTTGAACCGGCGGTCGATATCGTCAAGCGCTTTTCGACCGGTGCGATGTCCTTCGGCTCGATCAGCCGTGAGGCGCATACCACGCTGGCGCGGGCGATGAACGCCATTGGCGGCAAGTCGAACACGGGTGAGGGTGGCGAAGAGCCGGATCGCTTCTATCCGCTGCCGGACGGTACGCCGAACCCGGAACGTTCTGCGATCAAGCAGGTTGCATCGGGCCGTTTCGGTGTCACGACGGAATATCTCGTCAACTCCGATCTGATCCAGATCAAGGTTGCGCAGGGTGCAAAGCCCGGCGAAGGCGGCCAGCTGCCGGGTCACAAGGTTGATGCGACCATCGCGAAAACCCGTCACTCGACCCCGGGCGTTGGCCTCATTTCGCCGCCGCCGCACCATGACATCTACTCGATCGAAGATCTGGCACAGCTGATCTACGACCTGAAGAACGTCAATCCGGCTGCCGATATTTCGGTCAAGCTGGTGTCGGAAGTGGGTGTCGGCACGGTTGCCGCCGGTGTTGCCAAGGCACGCGCCGACCACATCACCGTATCGGGTTATGATGGCGGCACGGGCGCTTCGCCGCTCACCTCGCTGAAGCATGCCGGTAGCCCGTGGGAAATCGGCCTTGCAGAAACCCACCAGACGCTGGTGCTGAACGGGCTTCGCTCCCGCGTGGCCTTGCAGGTCGATGGTGGTCTGCGGACCGGTCGCGACGTGGTCATTGGTGCGCTGCTGGGTGCCGACGAGTTCGGTTTCTCGACGGCTCCGCTGATTGCTGCCGGCTGCATCATGATGCGCAAGTGCCATCTCAACACCTGCCCGGTGGGCGTGGCGACGCAGGACCCGGTTCTGCGCAAGCGCTTCAAGGGCACGCCGGAACACGTCATCAACTTCTTCTTCTATCTGGCGGAAGAAGTGCGCGCGCTGCTGGCTTCAATGGGCTTCACCAAGCTGGAACAGATCATCGGCGAGACCGAGCTTCTGGAAAAGCAGACGATGATCGACCATTGGAAGGCCAAGGGTCTCGATTTCAGCCGCATCTTCTACAAGCCTGAGGCTGAGAAGCACGAGATCTACTGGACCGAGCGTCAGCATCATCCGATTGAGGACGTTCTGGACCGTAAGCTGATCGCGGAAGCCATGCCTGCGCTCGAAGAACGCAAGCCGGTCAAGATCGACATCGGCATCAAGAATGTCGACCGTTCTGCCGGTGCCATGCTGTCGGGTGAGGTTGCCAAGCGGTTCCGTCACAAGGGCCTGCCGGATGAAACCATCGCTGTTACGCTTCGCGGCACGGCTGGCCAGTCCTTCGGCGCATTCCTGGCGCGCGGCATTTCGTTCGAACTGATCGGCGATGGCAACGACTATGTCGGCAAGGGTCTTTCGGGTGGCCGCATCGTTATCCGCCCGCCGGAAGATACGCGTATCGTCGCCGAAGATTCGATCATCGTCGGCAATACGGTGCTCTACGGTGCGCTTGAAGGCGAGTGCTACTTCCGCGGCGTTGCAGGCGAGCGTTTCGCCGTCCGTAACTCCGGCGCAGTCACGGTTGTCGAAGGCGTGGGCGATCACGGTTGCGAATACATGACCGGCGGTGTCGTCGTGGTTATCGGTCAGACGGGTCGCAATTTCGCGGCGGGCATGTCGGGCGGTGTCGCCTATGTGCTTGACGAGGAAGGCGATTTCGCCCAGCGCTGCAACATGGCAATGGTCGAACTGGAACCGGTTCCGGAAGAAGACGACATTCTCGAAAAGCTGCATCACCATGGCGGTGACCTCATGCATAAGGGCCGTGTGGACGTTTCGGCCAATATGACCCATCATGATGAGGAACGTCTGGTGCAGTTGATCGCCAACCACCTGCATTACACAGGCTCGACACGGGCGAAGGATATTCTCGACAATTGGGAGAGCTATCGTCCCAAATTCGTGAAGGTCATGCCGGTCGAATACCGTCGCGCTCTGGAAGAGATGGAGCGCATGCAGATCGGTGTCGCGGCTGAGTGATCCTGACAAGTGGAGCCCGACCTTCGGGTCGGGCTCCCTTCGCCACATGAAGAGATAACAACGCTCTGACATGCCTGCGCGTTCAAGAATGACGCGGCAGACAGGGCAACTTCCGGCAAAGCAGACCATGCGCTGGTCTCAGGCCGAGGGGAGTAGAAGAATGGGTAAGGTAACTGGTTTTCTAGAGATCGACCGGCAGGTAGCAAAGTACCAGCCAGCCTCGGATCGTATCCGCCACTTCCGCGAGTTCACCATTCCGATGACGGATGGTGAAGTGCAGAAGCAGGCTGCGCGCTGCATGGATTGCGGTATTCCGTTCTGCCATGGGCCTACGGGCTGTCCGGTGCACAACCAGATCCCGGACTGGAACGATCTTGTCTATAACGACAATTGGGATCAGGCGATCCGCAACCTGCATCTGACGAATAATTTCCCGGAATTCACCGGCCGCGTCTGCCCGGCGCCTTGCGAGGAAGCCTGCACGCTGAACCTCGAAGATACGCCGGTTGCGATCAAGACGGTCGAACAGGCTCTGGGTGACAAGGCTTTTGAGCTGGGTTACATCGTGCCGCAGCCAGCCGCCAACAAGACTGGCAAGTCGGTTGCGATCATCGGCTCCGGCCCGGCTGGCCTTGCTGCTGCACAGCAGCTGGCGCGCGCCGGTCACATGGTCGATGTCTATGAGCGCGAAAGCCGCCCGGGCGGTCTGCTGCGTTACGGCATTCCTGACTTCAAGATGGAAAAGCACCACATCGACCGCCGCGTGGCGCAGATGGAAGGTGAGGGCGTCCGCTTCCTGTGCGGCGTGAATATCGGCGTCGACAAGCCGCTGCGCGGTCTTCTCGATACCTATGATGCCGTGCTTTACAGCGGCGGCTCCGAAAGCCCGCGCCCGGCAGGCATTCCCGGCGCCGATCTGGAAGGCGTTTTCGACGCCATGCCTTATCTGGTGCAGCAGAACCGCCGCGTCGGCCGCGAGAACATCGAATCCGTCGCCTGGGCTTCGGCTCCGATTCTTGCTGGCGGCAAGCATGTCGTCGTGGTTGGCGGCGGCGATACCGCATCGGACTGCGTGGGCACAGCCTTCCGTCAGGGTGCAGTGAACGTTACGCAGCTCGATATTCGTCCGCAGCCGCCGGAAAAGGAAGACAAGCTGAGCGTCTGGCCTTACTGGGCCACCAAGATGCGCACCTCTTCCAGCCAGGCGGAGGGCGCCGCGCGCGAGTTTCAGGTCGCAACGCTGGAATTCATCGGCGAAGAAGGCCGCCTGACCCATGTGAAGTGCTGTCAGGTCGATGAAAAGCGCAAGCCGATTGCCGGTTCGGAATTCTTCATCAAGGCTGATCTTGCATTCATCGCCATCGGCTTTGCCGGTCCGGGTGAAGACAGTGTGGTCAAGGAACTGGGCGACAAGCTCGACGTCGCAACTGATCGTCGCGGCTCCAAGTCGGTCAAGGCCAATGAGCAGGACTATCGTACCAATGTCGACAAGCTCTATGCCGCAGGCGATGTGCGCCGTGGTCAGTCGCTGGTCGTCTGGGCAATCCGCGAAGGCCGTCAGGCCGCGCATGCCATCGATGCTGATCTGATGGGTAGTTCCGTCCTCCCTCGTTAAGAGATAAGAGATTAAAACTGAAAAAGCCCGGAGTTTTCTCCGGGCTTTTTTGTGTCTGTTGGGGATCAGTTTTCGCTGCGCCGTGACTTCATCACCAGATAAGCGATGGCGAGGAACACGAACCAGAATGGCGTGACCTTCAGGGCCGCTGCGGTGTCCGGCTCCTGTGCCAGCGCCCACAGAATGAAGGCGAAGAAGGCGAAGACCATGACAACGGCGGCACGTCCACCCGGCATTTTGAACGTGGACTGTTCATGCAGATCGGGGCGCTTGCGGCGATATTGCAGATAAGACGCCAGAATGATCGACCAGATGAAGATGAAAAGCAGGGCTGAGATCGTCGTGACAATTGTGAAGGCTTCAATGATGCTCTGGCCCGCATAAAGCAGAACCACACCTGCCAGCAGGAAGATGCATGAGAAGAACAGCGCGTTGACCGGCACCTTGCGGTTGTTGAGCTTGCCAAGCGCCTTCGGTGCCAGCTTCGAAGTGGCAAGGCCATAGATCATGCGCGAGGTCGAGTAGATGCCGGAATTCGCGCTCGACGTTGCCGAGGTGAGCACGACGAAATTGACCACATGCGCGGCAATGCCAAGACCGGCCAGCGAGAACATGGCGACGAACGGGCTGGAGCTTGGATCGACCTGATCCCACGGGATCACGGTGATGATCACAAACAGCGCGCCGAGATAGAACAGCACCACGCGGATCGGGATGGAGTTGATTGCCTTTGGCAGATTGCGTACCGGGTCCTTGGTTTCGGCGGCGGCGGTGCCGACCAGTTCGATGCCCACAAAGGCGAAAACAGCGATCTGGAAACCAGCCACAAAGCCGAGGAAACCGTTGGGGAAGAAACCGCCATGGTTCCACAAATGCGCAACCGATGCCTGGCTGCCGTTGGGCAGGGTAAAGCCGGTTGAGAGCATATACACACCGGCAATGATCAGCCCGACGATGGCAACGATCTTGATCAGGGCGAACCAGAATTCGATTTCACCGAAATTACGCACGGTGGGCAGATTGAGTGCCAGAAGCGTGAAGATTAGCCCGAGTGCGGGGATCCAGAGCGCCAGTTCCGGAAACCAGAACGACACATAGCCCGACACGGCCACCACGTCAGCCACGCCCGTCACAATCCAGCAGAGCCAGTACGTCCAGCCGGTGAAGAACTGCGCCCAAGGGCCCAGATAATCGCCCGCGAAATCCGCGAAGGAACGATATTCGAGGTTGGAGAGCAGAATTTCGCCGAGCGCGCGCATCACGAAGAACAGCATGAAGCCGATCACCGCATAGACGAGCAGGATCGACGGGCCAGCCAGCGAAATGGTCTTGCCCGAGCCCATGAAAAGGCCGGTGCCGATGGCACCGCCAATGGCGATCAGCTGCAGGTGTCTGTTGGATAGATTGCGCGCAAGGTGGGTATCCTCCTCCCGATCGGAATCGACAGAAGGTTTGGATGCGATGTTCATTCAAACGCCTCTTTTTATCAGGCAGATGCCGGTAAATCGCATCCGCGATTGTCCGCCGGGTCAGGCGAACGGTGTTTTCTGATAAACGATGAGAACGGTGATGGGAACAGCGCGGAATATAATAATTAGGCTAAGATTTGACGGGGAAACCGCTAATCATAACGCTAATATATGATCGATATATCTAGTAGCGGGCTATCAGTTAGGGGGTTGCGCTTGGTCGAGGCCACGAAAAGTCGTCGGCCCGACCGGGAGCGGGCTTCTTCTCGACCGGTGCCGGACGTGGCGTTTGTGGCCGGACGCCAAGATTGCCGCCGAGCAGAACACCGCTATCATCCTTGTTGATGTCACGCAGGCTGACAGGCGCGATCCGGTCAACTGGCTTGGAAGGGTCTTGCGCCCCGGCGGCTGGCAGGGGTTGGCCTTCTTCCTTGCCGCCGCCCAGATAGGCGCGCAGCGGCTTTTCGGCATAGAAGGCGAGCTTACGCTTGCCCGCCGAAGTGATGTTGATGCCGTCGTTTCCGCGCAGGCGCGCTGTCTGACCGTTAATGTCGAAGCCGGTCTGGGTGAAATTGCCGTCCTCGTCGATGAAGCCATCCCAGACATCGGCAAACTTGCCGCCAGCCTTTTCCGTGGTGTTGCGGTAGATTTCATTCAACGCCAGCATATCCTGTGACATGCCTTTCGGACGGAACGACGGCTGGCCCACCCAGACGAGCGGATAGTGGCGGTCGCTGATCACCTTGACGAACTGCGTCACGCGCTTCTGATATTCGGCGGTCCATTCCGGCGAGCGGGCTGCGAGGCTTGCACCGTTGGTCGTGATCGCCTGACGGTCGTTGGAGCCGATCATCACAACAACTGCGGCAGGTTTTTCTTCGTCCAGTATCTTGCCGATATTGTCCGGCCAGTTGAAATGGTCGTCGCGCACGAAACCGGATGACCCATTGATACGGCTCGCAACCGTCAGGTCCGGGTCGGATGCAAAGGCCACATCGAGGCCTTCTGCCAGTCCGCTGCCGATGAAGTCACCAACAACCAGAACCTTCTTCGCATCCGGGCTTTTCTCCACCACAGGCACTGCGGGCGCGGCAGGTTCCGGAGCGGCTTTGCGTGAGACGGGCGATGTTGTCTTGGGCGCGCGTTTCGGCTTTGGCCGGCTTTGCTGGGGCTGGGGCTGCTCATATTGGCGCTGGGGTTGCCGCGAACCGAACAGCAAATCGAAAAGCGTGCGCGGGCGATCCTGTGCCGAAGCACTGGCCAGACCGGAAAGCAGCAGCGCAAATGCCGCCAGCATGACACTGGCAGCTTTCAACATATTGCCTGCAATCCGAGGTTTGCGCATCCATTCCGCTTTCGTTGCAAAGCCACAGTAACCCGGTCGGCCGCAAAAATAAAATGGAGCGCGCTTCATGGGAAACGCGCTCCGATAAATCAGCCTGTTGTCTTAACGGCGACGCAGAACAGACAGAACTTCCTGGCTTGGGTGTCCATCCGGCTGCAAGCCGTTGCGCTGCTGGAATGCCTCGATGGCCTTGCGGGACGTTGAACCGATCTTGCCGTCGATATTGCCGTCATAATAGCCGAGCGCCTTGAGATGCGTCTGCAATTCCTGACGCTCGTTCATGGTGATCGGCGTAAAGGGACGGTTCCAGTCCTGACGAAGCCCCTGATAACCGCTGATGCGGTCTGCGAGGAGGCCAACAGCCAGCGCGTATTTGTCGGCGTTGTTATAGCGCTTGATGACGAAGAAGTTCTTGGTCATCAGGAAGGCCGGACCCTGACGTCCATCCGGCACCTTCAGCGTTACCTTTTCGCTCGGGTCGGGGAACGCGCGTCCATTGGCGCGCACGACGCCGCGCTTCTGCCATTCCGCAACGCTCAGCGAACCGGACGGGAATTTGCCGCCAGCGGGAAGCACCACTTCATAACCCCATGTCCGGCCCGGCTGCCAGCCATTGCGATGCAGGAGATTGGCCGCAGTGCCCAGCGCATCGGGAATGGAATTCCAGATGTCGCGCTTGCCATTGCCGTCCATATCGACAGCATAAGCCTGATAGCTGGTCGGGATGAACTGCGTGTGGCCAAGGGCGCCTGCCCACGAGCCGGAAAGATGCCCGCGATCAATATCGCCGGTCTGGAGAATTTTCATCGCGGCGATCAGCTGCGTGCGCCCATATTTGGCGCGCTTCGGATCGGCATAAGCCAGCGTTGCGAGGGAACGAACCGCATCGCGCATCACGTCGTCACGCTTGAGAATCTCGCCGTAATTGCTTTCCATCGACCAGATGGCCAGCAGAATATTCCGATCAACCGAGAAACGCTGTTCAATGCGTTGCAGCCACGGGCCCCATTTGCGCGCCATGTTCTGGCCGACGCCGGTCGAATCCTCGTTCACGCGGTTGTCGATGTAGTTCCAGACAGGCTCGGTGAATTCCGGCTGATAACGGGCCTTTTCCAGCACGACGGGATCGGGCGCGTCGACACCGCGAAACGCGCGGTCGAAGGTCGACGGTGAAACACCGGCGTTGATGGCAACCGGACGGAAGCTCGCCACCCACTGGCGGAATTTCGCGTCGGCAAAAGCCGAACCGGTCGAGAGGGCGGATGCCAGCACCGCAACAGCAACCGTCGCGGTTGCCTTGAGCTTCAGCGTCTGTCCCAGTGTGAATGGAAATCGCAGCATTCTGTGTTTCCCTTCTGCAATCGTCTTCATGCCGGAATATTTTTTATTTCCGGCGCGTGTCTTAAGAATGTCGATGCCGCTCGGTTCAGATTGCATACGCTAACTAATACCATCCACCGTTGAAATTTGGCAGTGTAAAATTGGACATCGACCAGTTGAACGTTCAAATTAAACCCTGTCGGTTAGCATTTGGTTTACCATGGAGAGTGGGAGGTAAAAATTGCCGGAAAATTGGAAAAATTTTTGAATCAAGCAACATTAAGAATGGGTCATTTAATGTGATGGTATGACTTGTGTAATTTCGTCGTTCTTTAATGAAATAGCCTTATTTGAAATTCAGTTGCTTCAATGCTTTGATAGCAAAGTAGCGTTAGTGAAAATCGAGGAGACGAATGAGTTCGATCCGCAAAATCCGCAAAGCCGTTTTCCCTGTTGCCGGTCTCGGCACCCGGTTCCTTCCCGCCACCAAATCCATTCCAAAGGAAATGCTGACGGTCGTAGACAAGCCCGTCATCCAGTATGTGGTCGATGAGGCGCGTGAGGCTGGCATCGAACATCTGATTTTCGTCACCGGACGCAACAAGGCGGTCATCGAAGATTATTTCGATGCGCAGGTTGAGTTGTATGCCACGCTTGCCGAGCGCGGCAAGAAGGCCGAGCTTGATCATCTTCAGGATTTGCAGCCACAGCCGGGCACGACGAGCTTTACCCGCCAGCAGGTTCCGCTGGGCCTCGGTCACGCCGTCTGGTGTGCCCGCGAGCTGGTCGGTGATGAGCCATTCGCGCTTCTGCTGCCGGACATGGTGATGCAGTCGAAGAAGGGCTGTCTGGCCGAAATGGTCGAGCTTTACGAAAAGACCGGCGGCAATGTCATCGCGGTGCAGGAATGCGACCCGGAAGAGGCGCATAAATACGGCATCGTCGGCAAGGGCAATGCAATCGGCTCCGGCTTCGAGATCACCCAGATGGTCGAAAAGCCCGCCAAGGGCACCGCTCCGTCCAATCTCTACATCAACGGTCGCTATATTCTGCAGCCGGAAATCTTCGAGCTTCTCAGCAAGCAGGAAAAGGGCGCTGGCAACGAAATCCAGCTCACCGACGCCATGCTGAAGCTGGCCGATGCGCAGAAATTCTACGGCTTCGACTATCAGGGTCGCACTTTCGATTGCGGTTCCAAGGCTGGCTTTATCGAGGCCAACGTCGCTTTCGCCCTGTGGCGCAAGGATATCCGCCCGTCGGTGGAAGTCTCGATCAGCGAATTGCTGGAAACGATCAAGCCTGCCTGAGATCGCCAGCTGAAAATCAAAAACCGCCTTCAGTGATGAGGGCGGTTTTTTGCATCCAGAGCATTTCCAGCAAAAGTGCGAAGCGGTTTTGCGTTGGATAATGCGGTGCGAAACAAGCCTGCATTTCCAGCAAAAGTGCGTAGGACAATGCGTAAAAGCAAATAGCGTTTAGCGCTGCACTTTCACGCCGAGATAAATGCTGTTGGATTTATACTCGCGCTCTGAAATCTGACTCGTCAGGAATTCATGACGCAGGCGCGCATCAATCCCCACGAAACGGTTGATCCAGTATGTCGCGCCGATCTGTGCGCCCAGCGTATAATCCGTGCCGGTGCCATCCTTGTTGGCGCGAACCAGTGCGTCGAGCCTGCCATTGAGGCTCAGGTCTGACCGGATGCGATGCGTGACGTCAAGGCTCGCAAATTGCAGCAGCGATCCCGCAATGCCCGGTGTGGTGGACATATCCACAGTGGTTTGCGAATAAAGCCGCACATCGGTGCCGCGCAATGGCGACCAGTTGAGCGCGGCGTTGATCGACGGCCCACTGACCGCGCCAAGCCGGTCATCGTCACTGGTGGCGCGCATATAACCGGCGGCGAATTCGCCGTTCAGTTTTTCACCCATATCCACCATCAGGCCGCCGCGCAGCGCAAATTGCGAACCGCTGCGTTCATAACCATTGCTATCCATACGCTCGTCGAAAATGCGCTTGCCAAGTTCGACTTCGGCAAAGGGCTTGAGAGCTTGCGACATGGAGAAACCGCCGCGCAGCGTGATGCTGGCATAGGTATTGTCACGATCCTTCTGGCTGACAGTGCCACCGGACGACAGTTCTGCATCGCCATACATATCGTGTTCGACGCGGGCGGTCGCACGTCCGAAAACAAGCCCCGTATCGTGCTCGACGCCAAGGCTGCCGTTGAATGTGTGAACCAGCGGACGCTTCAGGGCGCCGACAACGCCGTTTGGATTGGAGGCGCTTTCACGCCGCAGCCTGTAACCCGCGCCGGTATTGACCGTGGTCTGATCCGTCAGATCGAGGCGCAGATTGCCCTGAATGTCGATCTGCGGTTCGCTCACATCCTGACCGGAAATAGATTTGCTCAACGTGCCCGATGCATCGAGCGTCGCCTGATGCCGTGCCCAATCGGACTGCGCATTCAGGCGCAACGTGGTTTCCGAGAGGACCGAACTGGAGCCGCTTGGGCTATTGTCCCCATTCGATGTCGCGCGGATGCCTTGTTCAAGCGACGGGCGCAACACGAACGATCCGGCGCGCATGCCGACCGGCGCAAATGGATCTGCCTCTTGTGCGGGGCCGCGACCCTGTTCCGGTGCCTGACGCGTGTTTTCACGCTGTACGCGCCCGCTATCACTATCCGCTTCGCTGGTTATCGCGCCGACGCGCATGGTGTCGGGTTGGAGAGCTTGCTGATCCTGTGTCTGCGCAACCGGGGCCGCTTGCTGCTGATTATCGGCCGCAGCAGCATTGTCTTGTGTTGGTGCATAAAATGCGTCGGAACCGTCATCGCTGCTGGTGGCGGCAGTACTATCGGAACGGCCCGGTGCGGCGAGCCCCCGCGTGGCGAGCGTATCCGGTGAAGAGGCCGAAAGCACGTCTTCCGGAACACTGCCGCGAAGATAGGTGTCCTGAGCATGCGAGAGGGAAGGGATGATAGCCATCGCCGCACCCGCCAGAAACAGGCTTCTCAGCCTGCGGGCAATGGGCGTCGAACCGCCGGATAGGGGCATGGCAAATGGCATATGTGATTTCAAACCGTTGCAACGTGGTAGATGAACGGTAAAGGCACATGGTTAATTCTTGGTTGCCATTGCCCGCGTTGCCGAACGAAAGCAATTATTTATCGGCAATAAAAGCTTGGACAACGGACAGCGAAGAGGCTAACGCTTTCGGCCATGGAAAAGCTCGATCAGACCCAGATTTCAACGGGTGCGGAAGCGGCCATCGCTTCGGCGCTCCGGACCATTAGAACCGAAAACGAAGGCCTCGCCGCGCTCGAAGAAGCGCTTGGCAACGGCTTGTCCGGCCCTTTCACGGAGGCTGTGAATCAGATCATTGCCGCCAAGGGGCGTCTTGTCGTCACCGGCGTCGGCAAGAGCGGCCATATCGGCGCGAAGCTTGCTGCCACTTTTGCCTCGACGGGAACCGCGGCGTTTTTCGTGCATTCGGCGGAAGCCAATCACGGCGATCTTGGCATGATCGACCGCGACGACGTGATTCTGGCGATTTCCTGGTCTGGTGAAACGGCAGAACTGAAAGGCGTCGTCAATTATTCGCAGCGCTTCGGCATTCCGCTGATTGCGATAACCTCACGCGAAGATTCGGCGCTCGGTCGCGCAGCCAATATCGCGCTTATACTGCCCAAGACGGCGGAAGCCTGCCCGCATGGTCTGGCACCCACGACATCGACCATGCTGCAACTCGCCATCGGCGACGCGCTGGCGATAGCGCTTCTGGAAGCCCGCGGCTTTACGCCGAGCGATTTCAAGACTTTCCATCCTGGTGGTTCGCTGGGCGCAAGCCTTATCCATATCCGCGATATCATGCATCGCGGCGACCGCATTCCGCTGGTGCCGGTTGGCACAGCGATGGTGGACGCAATGAAAGTGCTGGCGCAAAAGAGTTTCGGCTGCGTGGTCGTGGTTGATGACGGCGGCGCATTGGCCGGTATCGTCACAGACGGCGATATTTCGCGTAATCTGCATCGCAGTCTTGCGGAGCTGGCGGTCGACGACATCATGACCCGCAAGCCCAAGACGGTGGACCAGAATATGCTGGCGACTGCCGCGCTCAACGCCATCAACGAAAACCATATCGGCGCATTGATCGTGGTCGAGGACAACCGCCCTGTCGGCCTCGTGCATTTCCACGATCTGCTGCGGATTGGGGCTGCCTGATTAAGGGAGTAGGGGAAATTAAGGGAGTAGGGGAATAAGGCAGTAAGGGAGTATGTTTCAGTTTACTTGAAACGGATGCCGTGCACCCTATTCCCCTAAACCGCCACTTCTATCTCCAGCGAAACCGGATCGAAGGCCACGACACGAACTTCTGTTCCTGCGGGCAGGTCCGGTCCTTTCACACGCCATGTCGTATCGTTGATGCGAATGCGCCCGCGCCCATTGATAATAGGCTCGGTCAATGTCGTGCGCTGGCCAACCAGCTGTTCACCGCGCCGGTTGAGCAGAGGCTCGTCCTGATTGTCACTCTTCGAGCCGAAGAAACGGCGGCCCGCCAGTGCAAAAACGACGGCCAGAACCAGAAAGATAACCAGTTGGAACTGCCAGCCGAAGCCGGTGGTCGATGACAGGAGGAAAGCAATGCCTCCGGTCACCAGTGCTGCAAGGCCGAACCAGATGAAGAAAATGCCGGGCGCCAGAATTTCCAGAATGAGCAGGACCAGTCCAAGAACCAGCCAGCTATAGATGCCAAGTCCGGAAAGAAGTTCGATAATCATGGCGCTCCGTCCTTGCTTTAGCTTCGGTTGGTTGGGGGAACGCTACGCGGACGCGACAGGCCCGGCGATGGCGGTGTCGGATCGACAGGCTTGTTGCCGTCGCCGAACACTTCCCGCGCGATGGCGCCAATACCGCCGAGCGAACCGATAAGCGAGCTTGCCTCCAGGGGCATCAGCACGACCTTCTGGTTCTTGGCGCTGGCAATATTGCTAAGCGCTTCGGTGTATTTCTGCGCCACGAAGTAATTGAGCGCCTGCACATTGCCGTTGGAAACGGCATCCGACACCAGTGTCGTTGCCTTTGCTTCGGCCTCGGCCAGACGCTCGCGGGCTTCTGCTTCACGCTTTGCTGCTTCCAGCTTGCCCTCGGCTTCGAGAATCTGCGACTGCTTCTGGCCCTCTGCGCGCAGAATTTGCGCATTGCGGTCGCCTTCGGCTTCCAGAACCTGTGCGCGCTTGTCGCGTTCCGCCTTCATCTGGCGGGCCATCGAGGTGACGATATCTGCCGGCGGATTGATGTCCTTGATCTCTACGCGGGTCATTTTGATGCCCCACGGGTGGGCTGCTTCGTCAACCACACGCAGCAGGCGATCATTGATCGCATCGCGGTTGGAGAGCAATTCATCAAGATCCATCGAACCCATGACCGTGCGGATATTGGTCATGGTGAGGTTGAGGATCGCATATTGCAGGTTGGCAACCTGATAGGCAGCCTGCGCGGCGTTCAGCACCTGATAGAAGGCAACACCGTCGACACCGACAATGGCGTTGTCGCGGGTGATGACTTCCTGCGTCGGGACATCCAGCACCTGCTCCATCATATTGAGCCGCGCGCCGATGCGGTCGAAGAACGGGACGATCAGATTCAAGCCCGGATTGAGCGTACGCGTATAGCGGCCGAAACGTTCCACCGTATAGTTGAAACCCTGCGGCACCGTCTTGATGCCCGCAAAGAGTGTCGCCAGAACCAGCGCAGCCAGTATAAGCAGCGTGATGTCGAAACCTGTCATTGTCTAACCCTCATCCGTTAGGGGAATAGGTGAGTAGGGGAATAAGGGAGTATGAAAACCTGTTCCCTTACTGCCTTATTCCCCTATTCCCATATATTACACCCATCCCAGCAATTCGCGCCGTACCATCGTTTCGATGACCTTCATGCCTTCTTCACTGTCGTTGAGGCAAGGGATGTGGCTGAAATTCTCGCCGCCGTTTTCGTGGAAAAGATGGGCGGCTTCATTGCCGATCTCGTCAACCGTTTCCAGGCAGTCGACGACAAACCCCGGATTGAGCACCGCGACGGATTTGACGCCCTGTTTCGCCAGATTTTCCACAGTCTCGTCCGTGTAGGGCTGGAGCCATTCCTCTGGTCCGAAGCGCGACTGGAAGGTGGAGCGGAATTGGTTTTCGTCCATGCCGAGCCGGATGCGCAAAAGGCGCGAGGTTTCCAGGCACTGTTCACGATAGGGATCACCCTTGTCGGAATAGCTCTTCGGAATGCCGTGATAGGAGGCCAGAATCACTTCCGGCTTGAAGGAAAGCGTTGCGAGATGGCTTTCAATGGAGCGTGCCAGCGCTTCGATATAGACCGGCTCCGTCTCGTAAGACGGAATGGTGCGGCTTGCAGGCATGAAACGCTTTTTCATCAGCCCTTCGAAAAACTTGTCATTCACCGTCGCGGTCGTGGTGGCCGAATATTGCGGGTAGAGCGGGAACACGACTATGCGCTCGCAGCCCTGTTGCAGCAGGCGGTCAGTCACGCTTTCGATGGACGGTTGGCCATAGCGCATAGCCCAGTCCACGACCACGTTGGGAATGTCTGCGAGTGCGGTTGCCAACTTTTCACCCTGTGCGCGCGTATAGGTGCGCAGGGGCGATTCATTCTTTTCATGGTTCCAGATACGGTCGTAAAGCTTGCCCGAACGCTTGGGGCGCGTGTTGAGCACGATGCCGTAGAGAATCGGATACCAGAACAGGCGCGACCACTCGATCACGCGGCGGTCAGACAGAAACTCGGCAAGATAGCGCCGCATCGGGGCGTAACTCGTGCCGTCCGGCGTTCCCAGATTGACCAGCAGAACCCCGACTTTGGGCAGTTTCGCTTGCGCGGACTGATTTGGGTTCTGGTGCACTGTGTCAATCTTGCTCATGAGCCGACTCCTATCCCGCTGGAAAATAGAGCATTTCCAGCAAAAGTGTGAAACGGTTTTACGCGGGAAATGCGTAGGAAGCAAAGGCCAGAAAAAACGACAAATTGCAATCCTGACAATTACAGACAACAAAAAATTCAAGCGGCGCGAGCATAGCCCGCGCCGCTTGAACTTGAATGGATGTTAGAGCATTTCCAGCAAAAGTGCGTAGCGCCTACGCGGGGAAATCAGTCCACTGGACTGATTTCTGATCCCGCTTCGATGCGTAGGATAATGCGTCAAAACAAATAGATAGAGCGGTTCCACGATTCTGTTTTAACCGGAACCGCTCTAATGTCGCTTTTTAGCTGGTTGCGCGGCGGTTCAGCGAGAATCGCGAGCCTGCCGAAGAGGTGCAGTTCAGCTGGTTTTGCGAAACCAGAGCGCAATTGACCTTGGAAGAAGTGCCGCGCACGATTGAGCGCATATCGATTTCAACGAGCTGCGGCGACTGATAGCGGTAGTTGCCTTCTGCCAGCCGTTCGTTGGTGTCGGTGGTGCGGGTTTCGAAAATGCCGCCGTTGAACGACGATACGATGCCGTTCGGATCGACCCAGCTGCCTTCGATACCGCTTGGTGCGCGGGAGACAGTTGGGACATTGCCGCCGACCGGTCCGGTCGTTTCGCAAGCCGCCAGCACAAGCGACATGACGGCAAGTGGGGCAACGATGCGGAAGCTTTTCATGTCCATTCTCTCTCCAATGGGGATAATGACTTGTGATGAATCGAAATTTACACGAAAACAAGTCCCCAATGTGAGGATTGGCCGCCGGATCTGTTAATTTATTGGTAATGATGCAAAATCGTCGCGCAGATCACCGTGATTGGCGGCGTTACACCATGAATATTAGCCCAAAAGATATAAGCATCATCAAGATAAGCAGGCTTGCCGACCATTTGGTCGCGCGGCTGATTAAGGCGCTGCGTGTTGGATTGTTCTTGATGGCTCCATAAGAGGCGAGGGACTTCGCCGCCTGATAGATGGCCAGATAGACGACCATAGAAACAAGGCCAATCGTCCATCCAATCTGCACAGGCTGGCTTGGGTGGCCGGGCACACCCAGAATCCACGGCAGGATCAGCAGCCCGCTGAGCAAAGCCACGAGATCGGGAAAGCGGTCTGCCGCTATGCGCTTTAACTGACCGGACATTCTGGGAAAATCACATCGATTTCATTCGGACGGCTTAGATGCGAAGGCCCGGTCGATGCCGGGCCTTGCTCTGTTTCATCAACGCACCAGAACGTTGCGGAACTGCCATGGGTCTTTGGTGTCGAGGTCTTCCTCGAACAGATGTCCGCGACCTTCAAGCGGCGTCCAGTCGGTGTAATAGCCTTTGACGGGCCCGAGATATTGCATCTGGACTTCGAGGCAGCGGCGATAGTCGATCTCGTCGGTTTCCACGATGCCGCTGTTCGGGTTTTCCAGCGCCCAGACCATGCCGGCGAGAACGGCGGAGGAAACCTGCAGACCCGTTGCATTCTGATAGGGCGCGAGCTTGCGTGCTTCCGCGACAGTCAGCTGCGAGCCGTACCAGTAGGCATTCTTGTCGTGACCATAGAGCAGAACGCCCAGCTCGTCCGAACCATCAAGGATTTCGGCTTCTTCAAGCACATGCTGGACAGGTTGAGCTTTGCCGCTCGCGCCGAACATTTCGTCCAGCGAGAGAATGGCGTCATTGCTTGGATGATAGGCATAATGGCAGGTGGGACGGTAATCGAGCTTGCCCTTCTTGTCCCGCACCGTGAAGTAATCGGAGATCGAAATCGCTTCATTGTGGGTGACCAGCAGGCCGTATTGCGCGCCAAGCGTCGGGCACCAGGTGCGGATGCGCGTATTGCCACCGGGCTGCTCAAGGAAAATCGCAGCCTTCGAGCCCTTCTTCTGCTTGCGTGCATTTTTCGGCTTCCACTTTTCGTGGCTGCCCCAGCCGAGTTCGGCAGGCTGCAAGCCTTCGGAAATGAAGCCTTCCACGGACCATGTATTCCAGAACGTGTTGAACGGCTTTGGTTCCTTGGCGCGTTGCGTGTCGCGCTCGGCGACGTGCACACCCTTCACGCCAGCCTTTTTCATCAGCTTGGCCCAACCGTTGCGGTCGTCAGCCGCCGGTTCGGTGAAGTCGAGCTTGAGTTCCGTCGCCAGATCGACAAGCGCTTTCTTGACGAACCACGACACCATGCCCGGATTGGCTCCGCAGCATGCGACGGCGGTCGGGCCGCCGGGGTGCTTGCGCTTTTCTGCCAGCAGGGTTTCGCGCAGCGCATAATTGGTGCGCGCGGCATTATCCACCTTGGCGTCGAAATAGAAGCCAAGCCATGGCTCAACAACAGTGTCGATATAAAGCGCGCCGTTCTTGCGGCTATAATGCATCAGATCGACTGATCCGGTATCGACCGACAGATTGACGACAAATGCCTGTCCTTCCGCACCTTTCAGGAACGGGTCCAGCACTTCCGCGTAATTATCCTTGGTGATCGCCTGCTTGACGAAGCGAATGCCCTTGTCATCGAGGATCTTGCGGTTCTTCTCGCTCGGGTCGATCACGACCATCCGCGATTTGTCGAATTTGAAATGACGTTCTATCAGCGGCAGGGTACCGCGCCCGATCGACCCAAAGCCGATCATGATTACGGGGCCGGTGATCTCGCTATAGACTTGCCATTTCGCTTTCGCCATTTTCTTCCTCTGTGTGAGCCGCTTAAATTTGCGGCGTTTCGGTCCGTTACCGTTCGTCGGCATGTTTGAAACCGCAACGATAACACAACTTCATACAAAGAAAGAAACGTCACACCCCTATGACATGCAGACGTGTTTAACGCATTTTAGGAATTTAGCCTTCAATCAGCTTGGCGCGGATCATGCCGCGCAGCGAATTTCCGACAAGAATGTTGCGCGCATTTTTGAGATCGCCGACAGAAACCGTCCCTTCCGAGACCACGCCATTCTTCAGAAGCTCGCGGCGCAGAACGCCGTCCAGAAGCCCGCAGGAAAGAGCAGGCGTCACACAGGTCGTGCCGCCAATATCGAGGAAAATCGACGTGATGGTGCCTTCGCAGACCTCGTCGCGGTCATTCAGCAGGATAACTTCGTCCACTTCCGCAGAAGAATATTCCTCGCGGGCGGCGATATAGGCCTGACGGCGCGTCGTCTTGTAACGAAGCAGCGGATCATTGTGATCGAGGCGGGTGCGCGCAATCGCTATGCGCCACGTCGTTTGCTGCGGCAGCGGCTCATAATTGTAGGCCACAACATTGGCAACGCCGTCAGGCGCCAGCGTGAGGCGCAGTTTCAGGGCGCGGTCGCCGGAGCCTGCCTCTTCAATCTGCTGGCGGATGGCGTCCATATTGCAGGAGAAACCAAGCGCGCGTGCGGACTGTTCCAGTCGTGCCAGATGCAATTGCAGACGCAGAACCCCAGACAGAGGCTCCCATCGCATGGTTTCGATCAGTTGATACTCTGGCTCCGCACTGACGGTTTTTGCCCCGTCGCGAACCGTGCTTTCAGAAGGCATTCCTCATACTCCGCTTGCGCCGTGGAATCGAAAACCACGCCGCCCCCGACATTGAAGATTGCACGATTTTCGTCGAGAAGCGAGATCGTGCGGATGGCGACATTGAAGCGCATTCGTCCGCTTGGCTCAATCCAGCCGAGCGAACCGCAGTAAATGTCACGTGGGTTGGGTTCCAGCTTGCGCAGGATTTCCATGGCGCGGATTTTCGGTGCGCCGGTAATCGAACCGCAGGGGAAAAGGGCTGCAAATAGCGACCGCAGGGGAATATCGCTTTTCAGCCTTGCTCGTACCCGACTAATCATTTGGTGTACCGTCGGGTAAGATTCAACCCGGAAAAGCTCAGGCACGTCGAGCGAGCCGACTTCGCTGATGAGCGAAATGTCGTTGCGCAGCAGATCGACGATCATGCGGTTTTCCGCCTGGTTTTTGGGATCGTTCATCAGAAAGGTGCGGTTCGCTTCGTCTTCTTCGGGCGTTGCCCCGCGCGGCATGGTGCCTTTCATAGGGTGGGTTTCGATCCACCCGTCCGCATCCACCTCGAAGAATAGCTCCGGTGAACGCGACAGGACCGTCGGGCCGGCGAGATCGCAATAGGTCGCGTAGCGGACCGGCTGGCGTGCGGCGAGCGCGTTGAACAGCACCAGCGGATCGCCGCCCCATTCCGCATGAACCGGAAAGGTCAGATTGCCCTGATAGCAATCGCCCTCACGCAAGTGCTGATGCAGGCGCTGGAAGCGCGTTTCATAATCGTCAGGCGTCCATTCGGCGACAGGATCGCGCAGATAGGTCGCATTATCATTGCCGCGATGATGCAAGTCATCGTCAGACGGCCCGTCGAAAACGCCGAAGCACAGGAGGGGCACTTTGCGTCCATCCGGCAGAAGGGGCTTCAGCTTCGGCTCAAGAAGATAGCCTGCCTCGTAGGAAAGATAGCCCGCCAGCCATTTCCCGTCCGCATGGGCGCGCTGCATCGCTTCCCATGCATCATCGAATTCACCCGGCTCATCGGCGCGGATGATGGTCGAGGGAGCCGCGAAAAGCACGTCGCGGCCCGCCTTGTCGTCCCGAAACAGGATCAGCGGTTTGTTACCCGTTCGGGTCACTTTTGCCTCAGTCTTCCATGGCTTCGAGTTCGTCAATGATGCCTTCGATCACCGACAAGCCCTTGCTCCAGAAGTTCGGGTCCGTTGCATCGAGGCCGAACGGTGCCAGCAGTTCCGTGTGGTGCTTGGTGCCGCCCGCTTTCAGCATGTCGAAATATTTCTGCTGAAAGCCCTTTTCGGAATTCTGATAGACGGCATAGAGCGAGTTCACCAGGCAATCGCCGAAAGCATAGGCATAGACATAGAATGGCGAATGGATGAAGTGCGGAATATAGGTCCAGAAGGTCTCATAGCCCGGATTGAGGTGCACCGCGTCGCCGAGGCTTTCGCGCTGCACGTCCATCCAGATTTCGCCGATGCGCTCTGACGTCAATTCGCCTTCGCGGCGCTCGGTGTGGACACGACGCTCGAACTGATAGAAGGCGATCTGACGCACGACCGTATTGATCATGTCTTCGGCCTTCTGGGCCAGCATGGCCTTACGTTCGCGCTTGTCCTTCGTCCGCTCCAGCAGCGAGCGGAAGGTCAGCATTTCGCCGAAGACCGAGGCGGTTTCGGCCAGCGTCAGCGGGGTCGACGCCATCAGCGCGCCCTGACCGCCAGCGAGAACCTGATGCACGCCATGGCCAAGCTCATGGGCAAGCGTCATCACATCGCGCGGCTTGCCCATATAGTTGAGCAACACGTAAGGATGCGCGGAAGGGACGGTCGGATGCGCGAAGGCGCCCGGAGCCTTGCCGGGCCGCACCGGCGCATCGATCCAGTTCTTGTCGAAGAAATCCTTGGCAATCGCGGCCATTTCCGGCGCAAAATTGCCATAGGCTGAAAGCACGGTATCGCGCGCTTCATCCCATGAAATCAGGGCCTGCGGGGTTTCCGGCAGCGGTGCGTTGCGATCCCAGTTTTCCAGTTTGTCGAGGCCGAGCCACTTGGCCTTCAGCGCATAATAGCGATGCGAAAGGCGCGGATAGGCGTCTTCGACCGCCTTGGCCAGCGCATCCACAACTTCGCGTTCAACGCGGTTTGCGAGGTGGCGGCTGTCGGCAATATCCTGAAAGCCGCGCCAGCGGTCGGAGATTTCCTTGTCCTTGGCCAGCGTGTTGGTGATCAGCGTGAAAATGCGCAGATTGGCACCAAATGTCTTGGCCAGCGCTTCCGAGGCCTTTTTGCGGACCGCGCCGTCAGCGTCCTGCAGCATGTTCAGCGTCGGCTCGATGGCCAGTTCCTGACCGTCGACCTCGAAACGCAGGCCCGACATGGTCTCGTCGAACAGGCGGTTCCATGCGCCGAAGCCGGTGATCGACTTTTCGTGGAAAAGCTGTTCCAGCTTGTCGTCCAGCTGATAGGGCTTGTCCTTGCGCAGATCGGTCAGCCACGGACGGTAATGTCCGATTGACGCATTGGCATCCATGGCCTTGTCGAGAATTGCATCCTCGATGCGGTTCAGTTCGAGGCTGAAAAAGATGAGATGCGTGCTGGCGTCGGTCAGCTTCTGCTGCACATCGCCAAAAAGCTTCATGCGCTTCGGATCGGTCGTATCGCCGTAATAATAGAGCCCGGCATAGGAGGCGATGCGCCCCAGCAACTCGTCCAGCGCCTCAAACTGCTTGATCGCATCGGCAAAATTGCCGCCGTCAGCTTTCGCTGCTTCCGCGCCGAGCTTGCCCTTCCAGCGCTCTTCAAACGAGCCTGAATCCTTCATGGCCTTTTCGATATCGGCCTTGAGTTGTGGGCTGTCGGGCGCGGGATAAAGATCGGCAAGGTTCCATTCCGGCAGCTTGCCGAGGGCTGTCTTTTCGGCAGCGGCGCTATCGCCAGACGGGGCCAAAACAGGCGCGTGAAGAACTGCGTTGAACGAAGCAGAGTCTGAAAAGCGGGTCATAAGCATTCTCCTGTTGGCCTTCTTCTCGCATGTCTTGCCGGGATCGCCAAGAGGCACAATCAAGTGGTGCAACCGGTGTTATGTAAGCAACCAATAAATTGCCAGTAACTTCCGCGATTACTTTTTGGGCGCTTCAAGCATTGAGTGTTTTTTAGCCGAAAATTTTGTGAATGTAGCGTCAGATACTGTTTTAAGGTCTTGCAATTGTTAGTGCTCTGGCTCCAAATAGCGCGCCTGGAGCATAAAACTTTGTTCTATTTTTAAACTGTTTAATGTGTTCGGGCGCGGGAACTCCACAGGTTGATTAAAGCTTTTAATGGGCACGCGCATTCTCATAGCGGATGACGATCCGATTCACCGACGCAACATTGAGGCGATGGTCCAGCGCATGGGTTATCGCACCATCCTGACCGACGGGGGCAGCGGCGCGCTCAGCTTCGCGACGCAGCGCAAGGATATTGCGCTCATCCTGCTCGACATGGCCATGCCGGATATGGATGGGCTGAGTGTTCTCGCCAAGATGCGCGATGCAGGCGTGACCATTCCGGTGATCGTGCTTGTTCAAAATGATGGGCTTAACAGGGCCTTGCAGGCCATCAAACTCGGCGCAGTCGATTTCGTGACCACGCCTGTCGTGCCTGAGCGCGTTCAGCTTTCCATTTCCAATGTGCTCAAGCTCGATGCGCTCGCCCATGAGGTGCGCCGCAACCGCTCGCTGCGGACGCATTTCCCACTCTCCGATATCATTGCCAGAAGTCCGGATATGGACCGGGCGATGGTCGCTGCGAGGCGCGCTGCCGCGCTGGATGCGCCACTTCTTCTTGATGGAGAACCGGGCAGTGGCAAGGAAACTCTGGCCCGCGCCATTTGCAGCGGCGGTGCGAGATGGCGTGAAACATTCACTACGGTTGATTGCCGAACACTGACATCGGACAATGTGGATCAAATCCTGTTCGGTGCGTCGGAAACTGCGCGTGTGCCGGGGCCTGCGCTTGCGGGGCCGGAGGGCGTTTTCGGCAAACTGGTGAGCGCCGATGGCGGCACGCTCTATCTGGATGAAGTCGGCTTCCTGCCGCGTCATGCCCAGATGCGGCTCTATTCGGCGATGCAGACGGGACAATTCGAAGCAGCGGGTATTCAATACCCATTCAATGCGCGCGTCATGGCTTCCACGACGCAGCCCCTCAACGATCTTGTCCATATGGGGCGGTTTCACCCCGGGCTAGGTCAATTGCTGGGTTCGTTCACGCTGCCGGTTCCGGCCTTGCGCAACCGGCAGGAAGACATTGCGGTCCTGCTGCATCACTTCACGATGCGTTTTGCCAGCGAGGAGCGGCGCGGCCATATCACCGGCGTTGCGCCGCATGTGTTGGAGCGGCTGAAGACCTATGACTGGCCGGGCAATGTGCGCGAGCTGAAGAATGCGGTTTTCCGTGCTGTCCTGCTCTGCGAAACACGCGAGCTGACCATGGCGGATTTCGGCGAGCTGGTGAGCAATACAGACAGCTGGACGGGCGCATCCTACACCGGCCCGAGGACGGCGATGCCGGTCGGCGTTGCATCCGGCAAGGTGACGCCCGGCGTCATCAGTGGCGTGAATGCGGAGGGCGAAGTGCGCACGCTTGCTGCTGCCGAAGAAGAGATGATCCGCTTCGCTCTGGCGCATTACGATGGGCAAATCAGCGAAGTCGCACGTCGTTTGGGCATCGGAAGGACCACGCTTTACCGGAAGCTGAAGGAATATGGCATTGATGTGACCTCCATCTCCGGCAGGGGATTCGATGACGGTCATGATGGGGATAACACCCCTTTCAGGCGCACCGCAGGATAATAAAACCAGCTTAACTTATTGAATTTTATAAAGCTCTAATCCTCTTTCTTTAGAGGTTAGGTCGACTGTTGCCAATTAAAGACTGTTAATAGTTTTTTTACCATAGCGAAAATAGATGCGCTCCTGTGTCTTTTTTGCCATGGTGTTTCCGCATTTGTTGTTCACTAAGCGTCCATTAACCATTAAATCCGACAATTGGATCTATGGCGGAACGAAGCGGATTTCGTGCGGCGCTCAGAAAAGGTCACTTGGAAAGAGAGCTGTGGACGAGACGATTTGCAACTGTTGTGACTGACAGTTGCCGCGAGTTTCGGACTTGTAGCCTCTGGGGGCGGACAAAACTTTAAGGCGATACGATTCGATGAACAGCATATCGACCATGAAAGCGCATTTCGCGAATGTCTGGCAAAAAGCCCGGATTGGTGCGAAGGCGCGTCTGTCTCTCTCGTTTTCCCTTGTTGCGGCGGCAATTGCCCTCGTGGGTACCCCAACGCAGGCTTCGGCTGAAACCCGCTCCCTCAAGCTTTATTACGTCCATACCGGCGAAAAGGCGGAAATCGTCTTCAAGAAGAATGGTCGCTATGTGCCCGAAGGGCTGAAGCGTCTCAATGTCTTCCTGCGCGACTGGCGTCGCAATGAGCCGACCAAGATGGACCCGCGCCTGTTCGATCTGGTCTGGCAGGTCTATCAGTCCACCGGCTCGCGCGAATATATCAATGTTGTATCGGCCTATCGCTCTCCGGCGACCAACGCCATGCTGCGTTCCAGCACGCGCGGCGTCGCCAAGAAGAGCCAGCATATGCTGGGCCGCGCGATGGACTATTACATTCCTGGCGTCAATCTGGCCAAGCTGCGCGGCATCGGCATGCGCTACCAGATCGGCGGCGTCGGCTATTATCCGCGCTCCGGCTCGCCTTTCGTGCACATGGATGTCGGCAATGTCCGCTCCTGGCCGCGCATGAGCCGTCGCGAATTGCTGGCATTGTTCCCGGATGGCAAGACCGCTCACCTTCCGGCAGACGGTAAGCCGTTGCCGGGTTATGAACAGGCTCTGGCCATGATCGAAAAGCGCAAGGCTGGCGGTGGTGGCGACATCATGGTGGCCAGCAATTCCACGTCGACGCGCAAGAGCAAGACGCTGTTTGGCGCGCTCTTTGGCGGTGGTGCCGACGAAGAAGAAGATAATGGTGATGTCGCTACTCCGGCGACAGCGCGCCCGGCGCGTGCGACCGCTCCGGCCAAGCAGGCTCCAGCCGCTGCACCGGAAGAGGAAGCTCCGACGCAGCCACGTGAGACGATGGTCGCTGCATTGCCGCCGCGTGAAGCGCCGGTTCCGATGCAGGCTCCGCGTCCTGAAACTGGTTTGAACCCGCAATCGCTCGAATCCCAGGCGCAGACCGGCAATGTTGCCGATCAGGGCGCTGCTGTTGTGGCGATGAATGTGCCGATCCCGGCGCGCAAGCCTGAAATGGCGCCGCAGGATGCCGTGGCCCTTGCCGCTGCCGATCCCGACGCCGCGCAGGTGGCCGATGCTTCGCCGCTTATGAACGGTTTCGTGCCGATCCCGTCAGCACGTCCACAGCTTGAAGGTGATGATGCACAGGCGCAGCTTGTTGCCTCGGTCATCCCGTCGCAGCGTCCGGAACGCCCGGGTGAACAGCCTGCCGCTTCCGGTCAGGATGCGATAGCTGCGCTGGTCAACACGCATGAGAACGACGCTGTGGCCGTCGCTGGTGCAGGTTCGTCGCCGACCAATCCTGGTGAAGCGGGCGCTTTGCCGCTGCCGAAGCAGGCACCGCGCGCCGCCGAGCCGAATACCCAGCTCGCCATGCTGTCCAGGAAGGATGAGATTGGCGAACTGATTGCACCGCCGAGCGACGACTATGATTCCGAGCCTGTTGCCAAAGTACAGATGAAACCGGCTCCGGTTCAGACCGCCTCTCTGGCACCAGTCGCAGCGCCGGTTGAACCTGCTGTAGCCCGTGCCAAGCAGCCGGTCGCAGTTGGCAAGGCTGTCGATACCGGCGTTCGCACCACTGCCAAGGGTGCCCGTCGTGTTGCCAAGGCCTCGGCTGCAAAGCCGCATGTCGTGGTGCAACCGGCAGCCGTGCATAATGCGGAAATGGCGATGTCGTCGGAATCCATGGCGCAGAAGGCCCCGGTCACCAATCCGGTGCTGCGCAACGATGCGATGCGCACTGCACCAGCAATGGTCTATACGGCTGGCTTCCAGCAGGGCGATCTGCCAAGCGATCGCGCCAACAAGTTCAGCGGCAATGCTGTGACCTTCCTGACGGTCGCAAAATTTACCGCAACCAATTGATTGCTGCAACGATAGCAAAGAAAAAGGGGCCGCGAGGCCCCTTTTTTATTGGTAAGCTTGGGGGTCTCAGCCTTTCAGGCTGGCGGCATCGCTTGCAAGCTTGGTGATGGCATCCCATTCGCCCGCTTCCACCAGTTCCTTCGGAGCAACCCACGAACCACCGACACAAACAACGTTTGGCAGCGAGAGATAGGTTTTCGCATTGGCAAGGCTGATGCCGCCGGTGGGGCAGAAGAAGGTTCCGGCCAGTGGAGAGGAGAGCGCCTTCAGGAAAGGCGCACCGCCTGCCTGTTCAGCCGGGAAGAACTTCAGATGCGTATAGCCTTCCTCGCGAAGCGCCAGCATTTCGCTCGGTGTGATGGCGGCCGGCAAAAGCGGGACGGGGCTGTCATCGGCAGCGTCGACAATCTGCTTGGTCGCGCCGGGGCTGACGATAAAGCGCGAACCGGCCTTTGCTGCCTGTTCATACTGCTTGGCATTGAGGATGGTGCCCGCACCGACGATGGCTTCCGGCACTTCATCCGCCACAGCGCGAATGGCGTCGAGGGCCGCAGCCGTGCGTAAGGTGATCTCAATGGCGGGCAGGCCGCCCTTGGCCAATGCGCGCGCCAGCGGCACGGCATGTTCAACCTTGTCGATCAGCAGAACCGGGATCACCGGCTGGCCTGTCATGACGGGGACGAGAAGATCGGTTTTCTGAGGCATCGGCTCGCTCGGCTGTTTGAGTATCTCGGCGTATTTTGCGGAATGTGCAACGATTCCGAAAAAATGGACATGCACGGAATGTGATAAATCGATTTAAATGGATGAGGCGAACTTGTCCACAGCCGGGACAAGCTTGTTTTCAGGCCGCAGTCTTGAGTGTGCCGATCTGTTTGCTCCAGCGGGCATAAGCGGCGGCCATGCGCGTATCGTAATTGTTGCGGGCGAAGGAGGGGCCATTATAGCGCTTTGCAAAGCCGCGCCAGTCGCAGGTGCGCATGGCATCTGCTAGGCCCGCCTTTTCGATGAAGCGCAACATCAGCCGTACCTGACCGGCAACCGACACGCGTGCCTCTGCCACCAGCGCATCGACTGAAGCAAAGCCGAGCCATTCCCAATGCGCTCCCATGACCTGGCCCAATCCCCATGAGGTGGATTCCAGTGCGGCCTTCTTGTCGAGTCCCATGGCGCGCTCCAGCAGCAGCCAGCGGTCGCCTTGCGATTTCGGATTGGCGATCTTGCCTGCTTCTGGTGCCGACAGGCCGTCTTTGCGGGCATAATCGCGAATGCGCCCGGAAAGCCTGCGGTCGAAATAGTGCCCTTCAAAGCGGATTGCCGGTTCCTTGTGTCCATCCACATCGTAGAGCGCGCGACCGCCGCTTTCCACTTCCGCAACTGCCAGCAGGGCAGCTGGCTCGATTTGGCCCTGTTTTGCCATGGCGGTCATCGCATCGATGGTTTGTCTGTCGAACATGCATTTCTCCTCTTGGATGGTGGTCTTCGAGGTGATTTTCGCTGCATCCGAGGCCCAGAGGATAAAGTAGTCTTGAATTCGCCGTGTCAGGGGATTAGTTGCGGGGTAGATTTTCAAAGAAGACACAACCGATGAGCAATTTGCCTTTCACTGTCGCCGCCCTCTATTGCTTTGCGCCTCTGCCGCAATATGAAAGCCTGCGTGAGCCGCTGGCCCAGCTTTGCTGTGGCAATGGCATCAAGGGAACGCTGCTTTTGGCTGCCGAAGGCATCAACGGTACGGTTGCCGGTTCGCCAGCAGCGATTGAAAAGCTTGTCCAGCATATCACTGCCATTCCGGGCCTCAGCCAGCCGGAGCTGAAATATTCCCATGCAAGCGAAATGCCATTCAATCGCATGAAGGTGCGGCTGAAGCGAGAAATCGTTACCATGGGTGTCGATGGTATCGACCCGCTGAAAAGTGTTGGCACCTATGTCGCCGCGCAGGACTGGAACGCCCTGATTGCCGACGAAAACACGGTCGTTGTCGATACGCGCAACGATTATGAATATGCCATCGGTACTTTTGAGGGTGCTCTCGATCCGCAAACCAAGACCTTCCGCGAATTTCCGGATTGGGTCGAGCAGAACCGCGACAAGCTGGAAGGCAAGAAGATCGCCATGTTCTGCACCGGCGGTATCCGCTGCGAAAAGGCGACGGCCTTTGTGAAAGGCCTCGGCTTTGACGATGTCTTCCATCTCAAGGGTGGAATTCTCAAATATCTCGAAGAAGTCCCACAGGAAAAAAGCATGTGGAATGGCGAGTGCTTCGTCTTTGACGAGCGCGTTGCCGTTGGTCATGGCCTCACCGAAAGCGATGTGGAGCTTTGCCGCGCCTGCCGTCGCCCGATTACGCCGGAAGACAAGCTCTCGAAGTTCTTCGAGGAAGGTATTTCCTGCGCTGGCTGCTATGATGAGCGCACGCCGGAAGACCGTGCCCGTTTTGCCGAGCGCCAGAAGCAGATCGGGCTTGCCAAAGCCCGTGGTCAGCACAAGCATATCGGCAGTTGATAGGCTTCCGGGACTAGCAAAATAAGTTGCACCGCATTATGGTGGCTTCGATTCTGGAACGATCTGAATTCGTTACGGAATTTTGGGCGGCTTTTGCATGGACGCCCGTGCATCAAGGGTCTGACGGCATCCGGGTCGCGTTTGCCTCCATCATACCCATCATCGCAAAAAAGCGCGCCGGTTCGTTCCGGCGGATGATGGTGTTTGTCCGTTCAAACGGGCAATATGGAGGGTAGTCATGAAAAAACTTATAGCCGCATTTCTTATCACAGTTGCCGCTGGTGCCGCTTCGGTCGCGCATGCCGCCGAAAAGGTCACGGTATTTGCCGCTGCGAGCATGAAGGATGTGATTGAAGAAGCTGCCAAGCAGATCAAGGCCAAGGATGGCACGGAAGTTGTCGCTTCCTTTGCGTCCTCGTCGGTACTGGCCAAGCAGATCGAACAGGGTGCACCGGCCCAGATTTTCATTTCCGCCGATCTGGACTGGATGGATTATGTCGAGAAGGCCAATGCCATCGACAAGGCATCGCGCAAGGTGATCGCGGGTAATGCGCTGGTTATCGCCACGCAGAAGGATACGCCGAAGGCCGATGCCAAGGAACTGTTGAGCGCTGACCGTTTCTCCATGGGCGATCCGTCCAACGTACCTGCCGGTAAATACGGCAAGGCGGCGCTGGAGAAGCTCGATATCTGGAAAGACGTCGAGAAGAACGGCGTATTCGCTGAAAATGTGCGCGTTGCCCTGCAATATGTCAGCCGCGGCGAAGTGAAGGCCGCCATCGTCTATGCATCTGACCGCGCTGCCGCGCCGGATCTGGTCGAAGCCTATCGCTTCCCGGCAACCAGCCACGCGCCGATCCTATATCCGGCGGCTCTAATTGAGAAGAATGAAAGCGATGCCGCCAAGGCCTTCCTTGCTTTCCTTGAAAGCGATGCCGGTCAGGCGATCATCAAGGATAAGGGCTTTGTCGGCGCTGCGGAGGCAGGTAAGTGATGATGGAAGCCGGCGTCTGGCCGATTGTCCTGCTGTCACTCCGGGTTGCCGGAATTGCCATCATCGTCGCTCTGCCAGTAGCCTTCCTTGTCGCATGGATTCTTGCCCGGTTTGATTTTCCGGGCAAGTCTCTGGCGCAGGCGCTTGTGACCATGCCGCTGGTTTTGCCGCCGGTGGTCACAGGCTATCTGCTGTTGATCCTGTTCGGTGCAAGAGGCGCATTCGGCGCACCCTTGCAGGAATGGTTCGGCCTGTCCTTTTCCTTTCGGTGGACCGGTGCTGCCCTTGCCGCCGGTGTCATGGCGTTTCCGCTGCTCGTCCGTCCGATCCGCTTGTCGATTGAAGGGCTGGATCGCGGGCTTGAAGAAGCGGCGCGCACATTGGGAGCCAGCAGGCTGGTAGCCTTTTTCACGGTGATCTTGCCGCCACTCTTGCCCGGTGTTCTGGCGGGGGCTGTGCTTGGCTTTGCCAAGGCGCTCGGTGAATTCGGCGCAACCATCACCTTTGTTTCCAATATTCCCGGCGAGACGCAAACCCTCTCGCTTGCGATTTATGCTTTGATGCAAACGCCATCAGGCGATGCCGAAGCATTCCGACTGATTGCCATTTCGGCCGCGATTTCCATCATAGCCGTCGTGCTGTCCGAATGGTTGCAGCGCAGGCTTGCCGGAGACGTCAAATGAGCGGATTGGTTGTTTCCATCAAGGGCCGCAATGGCAAATTCGCCGTCGAAGCCGATTTTGCAGCGGGCGGTGGTGTAACTGCTCTGTTCGGTCATTCGGGCGCGGGCAAGACTACGCTTTTGAAGATGATTGCCGGAACGCTACGCCCCGAAAACGGACGTATTGCCGTCGGTGATTTTGCGCTGTTCGACGCGGATAAGGGCATCAACCTGCCGCCCGAGAAACGACGCATCGGCTATGTGTTTCAGGAAGCCCGTTTGTTTCCGCATATGAGCGTCAAGCGCAACCTGACCTATGCGCGCTGGGCAGGTCACCGGCAGGCCACGCGTAATTTCGATGAGGTGGTGAAGCTTCTCGGCATCGAACCGCTTCTCGACCGGCGTCCACCGACGCTTTCGGGCGGCGAGCGCCAGCGTGTCGCCATTGGTCGGGCGCTTTTATCCGATCCGGCGCTGCTGCTGCTCGATGAGCCGCTTTCCTCGCTCGATCATGCGCGCCGACAGGAAATATTGCCCTTTATCGAACGGCTGCGTGACGAAAGCCATGTGCCGATTGTTTATGTCAGCCACGAGATAGACGAAGTGGCACGGCTTGCTGATGAAATCGTGCTGCTTTCGGGCGGCAAGGTGACGGCAAGTGGTGAGGCAGCAGAAATATTTCCGCGCATCGGGGCAGATCCTGCCATGGGTGGCGAGGGTAGCGGCGTGCTTCTGGAAGGCACGGTCGCGTCTTATGACGAAAACTATAAGCTGGCCGAGATCGACCTTGGCGGTGCGTCGTTCCAGTTGACGGATACGGGTCTGAAGCAGGGCATGCATGTGCGGCTGCGGGTGCGGGCGCGGGATGTTTCTCTGGCCCGTGCAGCGCCGGATGCCATCAGCATTCGCAATGTGCTGCCGGTCACGATTACGGACATCGAGGCGGGTGAGGGCCCCAATGCGCATGTCTCTCTTGATTTTCAGGGGCGACATCTGGGTGCGCGCCTGACACGCCGCTCGGTGGATGATTTTGGCTTGCAAACAGGCGACCGGGTGATTGCGCTGGTCAAGGCCGTCTCGGTTGATCGAGCCGCCATTCGAGAAAAATGAAACGGCTACAATAATCTGGTTTGCGCGGCCCGGCTTTTATGCTCCTGTCGTTCCCGAAATGGGAGGCCCTTCGGGGATAATGACATGAGTGATTTGCAGAACTGGACCCCACGTCCAAGGCCGGAACGAAAAGTGCTGGAAGGCCGCTATGTGCGCCTGGAGCCGCTTGATCCGCAAAAGCATGGCGACGAGCTTTTTGCGGCGTCATCGGTGACTGATGCCGACCAGCGTTTCACGTGGTTGTTCGAGTTTCCGCCCGCGACCCGCGCCGAGTTCGAGCCTTGGCTGGAGAAGGTTTCGAAAAGCGAAGATCCGCTGTTTTATGCTGTCATTGACAAGGCCAGCGGCAAGGTGGCTGGCCGCCAGACCCTGATGCGCATCGACCCGGTCCATGGTGTGATCGAGATTGGCAATATCTATTGGGGGCCGCTGATTTCGCGCAAGCCGGCGGCGACGGAAGCACAGTTTCTGTTCATGCAATATATCTTCGACGAGCTTGGCTATCGTCGCTATGAATGGAAGTGCAACAACGACAATGCGCCTTCCAAGCGCGCAGCGGAGCGTTTCGGTTTCACCTTCGAGGGAATTTTCCGCCAGCAGATGGTGGCCAAGGGCAAGAACCGCGACACGGCATGGTATTCGATCATCGACAGCGAATGGCCTGCGCTCAAGAAAGCCTATCAGGCATGGCTTGCACCGGAAAACTTTGATAGTGACGGCCAGCAGATAAAAAGGTTTGAGGAGTTCCGCAATCTTGGCTGAACCGCAGAAAAGCCATCCGGCCATCGCCGCCGCCGTCATCCTGATCGGTTTCGGTGTGCTCGCTTATTTCGTGCCAAGCATCATGCTGGCGCTGGGCGCGCGCTCGCATGTGGCAGCAGCGATCTTCGCAGTTGTTTTCGTGCTGGGTTTCTTCGTCATTTTCTGGCTGCGCGCGCGCAGTCAGAAAAAGGAGCGATGATCCGCGCTAACAAGGTTAGTGCAGATCTTTCGTATAGACGAATTTGGGCATGCTCCAATTGAAGCGCAGCGCCAGAAGTCGCAGAACGAGCCCTGCCGCCATCGCCACGAAGGCGGCAGGGCCTTGCGGGACATTCAGATAAAGACCGCCGAGATAGATGCCGCCGGTAACGACCGATACGGTTGCGTAGAGTTCCGAACGGAACAGCAGTGGCACATCATTGCACAGCACATCGCGCAGAACACCGCCGACGCAACCGGTGATCATGCCCGCTGCAATCACGATGATGATCGGCATGTTCATGCTCAGGGCTACGCCGCAGCCAATCACCGTGAACACCACCAGACCGATGGCATCAAGAAAAAGAAACATCTGCCGCAGGCGATGCATATAGCGCGCGACGAGGATGGTGGCCAAAGCCGCAAAACCTGTGATCACCAGATAGCTTGGATGCTGCACCCATGACAGTGGATGGTGATTGAGCAGAACATCGCGCACCGATCCGCCGCCAAGCGCGGTAACGCAGCCAAGCAGGAAAACACCAATCCAGTCCATCTCCCGACGTCCCGCAGCCAGCGCTGCGGTCATCGCTTCGGCAACGATGGCCGTGATATAGAGCACGTGAATGAGTTCTTCGCTTTCCGCGCCGCTCATGCGTTGTTCCTCGTCTGATTGCGCAGGCATTTGCCTAAAGAGTGCTTTGTAATGCTGCAGTAATGGCAGCCATCCGGATAAGATTTGATAAACAGAACCGATATTGGTGGGAATGGGGTGGCAAGGCGGACGGGCGAGGCTACTCAGCGGTTGGACTTGTGAATGCTCGCGAAGATATTGGCCGCCAGATAGCTTTCATCGAAGCTGCAAATCTGCATGAGCGCCGTCCGGTTCAGGAACTTCACCTCGTTGTTACGGAATGTCAGCAGATTGTCCTCGCGCAGTTCCCTCAGCATTCGATTGGTGTGGATAGGCGTCAGTCCGAGCGCGTCGGCCAGTTCGCTTTGGGTGATGGGGCAATAGAAGCCGTTCTCGTCGCCAGTGCCATTGGCCCGGGCACGATAGCCGAGTTCAAGAAGAAGATGCGCAACACGCGAGACCGAGGCGCGCCTTCCCAGACTGATCAGGTGTTCCAGCAGGATGGTGCGCTGGCGCGCTGTCATCTCCATGAAGGCCATAGCCAGTCGCGCCGATTTCAGCATGTTTTCAACCAGCGTATCGAGGTTGATTTCCAGTACCGAAATATCGGTGATGGAAAACAGCGTGTAATAGTTGAAGCCCAATCCCGTGCGGAAACCCAGAAGGTCGCCCTTCATCGGAAAATCGAGAATCTGCCTGTCGCCGTTGGGCAGATCACGATAGATGCAGCACCACCCGCTATTGATGATGAGCACCGAATTCGTCCAGTCACCTTGTCTGGATATGATTGTATGCGGTGAATAGTGTCTGGTCGAAACCGGCATCGATCGCAGAACATTAAGGTCATTTGCCTCGAAGGTCGCATCGATGGGTGGATTCTTGAGAAGATTGAGCAGCGTGTTGTCTTCGTTATTCAGCCCCATCGGCGTTACCCGGTGCATGGTTTGGATATCAGGATGATTGCCCGGCTCATCCTGCACGAAATCGCGTCATATTGGATGACAAGCTTCCGTGAGGGGCAATGATTTGGCAAGGGGGCATTTTCTACCACTAATTGGGTAGAATAGCGGATACACTCTAAACCATATTTCTATTCGCCCGTTAATCTAGGTTAATGACAGCCCGGGGGAGTTCGGCAATAATTTAGGAAAATAAGATATATAAAAGAACTTAGGGCGACTGAATACAATCATAAAATAGAACACGATGTAATCCACATGTTTAATGAAGGTTAGACATGGAGAAGGATTGCGTTCTTGAAAAATTCAGAGGGCGTTAAAATGAATATTTCTGCACAGTTCAAGGATAAGGAAGAGAGCCTCAACTCTCGCAACATGTATGCGAGCCGCGTTACTGATCAGCGCGACTATTCCAAGGAGCGGGAACAGTCGCTGGTTGTCATTATAGACAGCCGCGCATTGGATCGCGAGTGTCTGGCGCATGGACTGACCAATAATTGCGCCGATATGGCCATTGCAACTTTCAGTTCATTCGAACAATGGCAACATCAGCGTCGCAGCCGGACCGCATCGGCAGTGCTTTTCAATGTGGGCGGACAGAAAGTATCCGACCCGGCGGTCGGCAATTATCTCAAGTCTCTTGTCACCGAATGCGCGCCTGCGCCGGTGATCATTCTCGCCGACAAGGAAGAAATATCGCAGGTCGTCCGCGCGCTTGAGCATGGCGTGAAGGGCTATATCCCGACGTCGGTCAATCTCAATGTCTGCATCGAAGCGCTGCGTCTCGCCATGGCGGGCGGAACCTTCGTGCCAGCGAGCAGTGTTCTGGCGCTTCGCCATGCGACCGAAACAGGTGCGCAGCGCATTCAGCCATTGGGCGGCATGTTCACGCAGCGCCAGGCCGAGGTCGTCAATGCATTGCGCCGCGGCAAGGCCAACAAGATCATCGCATATGAGCTGAAGCTCCGCGAAAGCACTGTGAAAGTGCATATTCGGAATATCATGAAGAAGCTCAAGGTCACGAACCGCACGGAAGTCGCCTGCATCATTAACGAGCTGTTCCCTTCGGAAACCTCATTTTCCGAACTGTAAGCAACGTTAAGTCCTAGCTGATCTTCCCGTGAAGGAGCACTGTTGTGATTATCTCCGACGTTTCGTCAGGAAGCGCGCGGCAGCCGGTTGCCGACCTTCTGGATACTGTTAAACGCAGAAAACTGATGCTGACCGTGCCCGTTCTGGTGGGTATAGGGGTTGGTTGCCTCGGCTACATGAATGCCCCCGTCTCCTATGTTTCGGAGGCGGTGGTTGTTCTGGATATGCGGCGCTTGCAGGCACTTCCAAGCGAAAGCGCCATTACGCCGCTGCCGCAGGATAGCCCGGTTCTGCGTTCAGAGCTGGATATCATCAATTCGCGAATGATGGCGCGCAAGGTGATCGATATTCTGCAGGCGGATGGCGTCACGGTGCCGCCTGCGGCCACGCCGAACAGCGACGCCGCTGCGCGTGAGCGCGATCAGATCGATCTTCTGCTTTCGCGGTTGCAGGTTACCAACGACGGTCGCTCCTATACGATTTTCATTTCGTATAGGGCATCGGATCCGGTCTATGCGGCGAAGGTCGCCAATGCGTTTGCGAACGCTTATCTGGACCATCAGGTGGATGTTCAGCAATCGGCGGCCAAGCGCGTCAGCGAATGGTTGGGTGAAAAGCTCGTCACATTGCGCAACGATCTCGAAACAGCCGAACGGGCTGCGGAAGATTTCCGGCAGAAATCCGGTCTGGCGGGCGATCAGGGGCAGATGACGTTTCAGGCGCAGCGCGTTGCGGCTTTGAATACGGAGATTGTCGCGGCAACCGGGGCTGTGTCTTCAGCAGAGGCTCGATTGCAGACCGCACAGGCGCTGAAAGGAAGCAGCGATGCACCGGCCTTGGCCGAAGTTCTGGCATCTCCGGCGATCCAGCAATTGCGCAATGAAGAGGCGCGTGTTGAGCGCCAGCTTGGTGAATTGCAGACGAACGGCGCCGTGAAAAGCGCCGAGATACCCGTTTTGACGGCAGAGCGCGACGCACTGCGGCAGCAGATTGTCGGACAGGTTGACCAGATCGTGCAAAGCCTCGGCAATGAAATCCAGATCGCCCGGCAAAGGCGGATCAGTCTTGAACAGGCGCTGAAGGCCGCAGAAGCTGACCTTGCCAGCGCCAATCAGGCGCAGGTGACAGCGGCGCAGCTCGACCGCGAAGCCAATGCCAGCCGCGTTGTCTATGAAAGTTATCTGACGCGATACAAGCAGCTGATTGAGCAGGATGGTATCGCCTCGGCGGAAGCGCAGCTTATTTCCAGCGCTGAACCGGCCATGGCCAAGGCAAGCCCGAAACTGATGAACTGGCTGTTGCTGGGCATCGGTCTGGGTGGGCTTTTCGCCGTTGCCGGTACGATGCTGAAGGAAACTTTCGACCGGATCAGACCGGCCCAGACCTCATCGCTGGCCTTGCCGGGCATTCCGGCAGCCACCTTGCTGCCCAACACGCCACGCCTGACCGTACCGCTGTTGATCAATGGCGGACTGGACCCGGCGAGCGCTTTTGGTCGTGCAATCAAGTCTGTGCATGATCGTTTGCGGGTTCTGACGCGGGGGCGCGATTCACTTGCTTTGTCGGTGATTTCGCTATCCGATGCCGATAGCAAAAGCCTTGTGATCACCGCGCTCGCCCAACAGTTTGCTGCGAGCGGTGTATCGATTGCGGTGATCGATGCGACCAACGGCCAGTCAGGCCTTTGTGCGGCTTTCGGTCTGCCCATCGACGATTTGCAGCCACCCGCTACAGCCAAAAAGCTGAGCGGCGCCGCACTGATCCACGACCATGGCTCCGGTATCGATATTATCAGACCGCATCGGCCAGCGCTGGAAGGCGATTGGCTGAGCGGGCTCATTGCGCAGCTGCGCGCCGATCACAAGATCATCCTGGTGGATTTACCGCCCTTCAAGGAAGACAAGCGGTCGGTTCTGATGTCGCGCGCTACGGATACAGCGCTTCTTGTGGTCAGCGATGACCGGCGCGATTCCAGCGCAACCAATGCGCTGGTGCAGACGCTGGCATCTTTTGGCCGCAAGCCCGCGCTCGCTGTCGTCAGTCAGGCCCCGGCCATCTATGCCGGGCGGGTGACCAGCACGCTGGCAACGGTCCGCGCCCTGTTTTCCGGGCTGTTCAAGCGCCGCAGCCGAACGCCGGATCTGGCGCCGGATCAAAACCAGGGACAGGTTTAGTTTAGGAGGGGGCCATGCCGAAAATTCCATACAAGCGTCGTTTCGCCCGCCATTTACATGCATCGGTGTTTTCCGCGATGCTGTTCCTCGGCGCGGGCAGCATGGCGCTGGCCGAGGGCCAGATTTATCGCATCGGTTCCAATGATGTCTTGCTGGTCACGGTCTACGGCCAGCCTTCCCTGACCGGGCTTTACCCGGTCGATGTGGATGGCAATATAGGCTATCCCGTTGTCGGCAGCATTCCCGTTCGCGGTCTCACGACAACTGAAATCAGCGAGAAGATCGCAGCATCCCTGTCGCAACATATTCCGGGTCTGACGGTGACGGCGACGATCAACCAATATGCGCCGGTCTTTGTCGTGGGTGATATCAAGGCACCCGGCAAATATGAGTACCGGCCCGGCATGGTTGCGCTGGAACTGATGGCGCTGGGCGGCGGTGCAGGCAAGGGCGAAGCGCCCGCCGTAACTGCCGGTATGCAGTTGATCGCCGCGCAACAGGAATATTCCGATCTGCAATTGCAGATTTCCGCCCAGACAATCCGCCGGGCGCGCTTGGCTGCGGAATTGCAGGGAACCGATTTCGACTACACGCCATCGCAGCAGTCTAACGTATCAAAAGACGATCAGGTGATGGTTCAGCATATGCTGGAGGGTGAGCGCACACTGTTCGATGTGCGTCGCAACAATATGAAAGCCGAACGGCAGGCGCTTGAAGCGCAGGTCGCAAGCTACGGCGACGAAATCAACACCCTGCAGGAAAGCATCAAGCTGCACGATACGGAAATCCAGCTGTTGCAGGAAAATGTCGATTCCAGCCGGTCGCTGGTCGATCGTGGCCTCGCGGCCAAGTCGAACCTGCGTGATCAGGAGCGCGATCTGTCGGCGACACGCCGCGATGCGCTGGAGCTGGCGTCGTTTCTGGCGCGGGCACGGCAAAACCAGCTCGCCATGCAGCAGCGGATTGCCAATCTGGAAGAAGTCCGGCGCAGCGATGCGGCAACCAGCTTGCAGGAAGTTGATCTCAATCTGGCGCGGATGGAACGGCGCAGCGGTGCGCAGATACAGACCATGGCGGAAATCGCCAAGTCGTCCGGCAATATCTCGTCAGCCGATATGCGCAAGAAACTGATCTTCACGATCAGCCGCAATGTAAACGGCGCGTTTCAGGATATTACGGGTAACGAGCGGACGGAAATCAAACCGGGCGATATTCTGCGTATCGAACTCGATATGAGCAAAATCAACACGTCGCCGTCGTAAGTCAGTTCACATCTGGAACCCTCGTGCTTCGAGACGGCGCTGCGCGCCTCCTCAGCATGAGGGGTGTTGATGCTCCCAAATGCTTGGTGCTCCCAACATCAGTGAAAGGGGATCGGTCGCGGTCGCTATGCCGCGACGGCTTCAGCGTTTTCTTCCACCCAGGCGGAATAGACAGCGCGCAAGCCGTCTTCGAGGCTGATGCGCGGCTTCCAGCCGAGCGCAGCCATGCGGGATGTGTCGAGAAACTTGCGCGGCGTGCCGTCCGGCTTGCTCAGATCGTGCTCGAACCGGCCCTCATAACCCACAACACGGGCTATCAGCAGCGCCAGATCCCGGATCGAGATTTCCTCGCCGGAGCCGATATTGACGGGCTCGAACCCATCGTGAAACTGCAAGAGATGCAGACAGGCATCGGCCAGATCATCGACGTGCAGGAACTCGCGCAGCGGCGTACCGCTGCCCCACAATGTTACCTGTTCAGCGCCCATGATCTTGGCTTCATGGATCCTGCGCAGCAGCGCTGGCAGCACATGCGAAGTCTTCGGATCGAAATTGTCATTCGGGCCGTAGAGATTGGTCGGCATCGCCGTCATGAAGCGGTCGCCGAACTGGCGCGCGCAAGCTTCGGCATATTTCAGCCCGGCAATCTTGGCGATGGCATAGGCCTCATTGGTCGCTTCAAGCGGCCCGGTCATCAGGGCGTCTTCGGTCAGCGGCTGCGCCGCGTCGCGTGGATAGATGCAACTGGAGCCGAGCCAGAGCAGGCGCTCCACGCCGGTCTGGTGCGCCGCGTGGATGACATTCATGCCGATGGCGAGGTTGTCATAGAGAAAATCGGCGGGTGACTGCGCATTGGCGAGAATACCGCCGACATGGGCCGCCGCGATGATGATAACGTCTGGCCTGCGACCCGTGATGAAGTTCTCGGTCGGTCCCTGACGGGTCAGGTCCAGCGCGCTATGCGCTGCGGTGATGATGTCGCAATCCGTGCCGTGCAGACGGCGCAGGATGGCTGAACCGACCATGCCGGTGTGCCCCGCAACAAAGACCTTTTTGCCGGCCAGTGAATAGACTGGCTCTGTGGTTATATCATTGTCCGTAGAAGTCATTGCGCCCAGCCTCCCGCATGATATTGCGCAAATCCCAATCCACCATTTCCGCGACGAGGCTGTCGAAGCCGGTCGTGTGCTGCCAGCCAAGGCGGTTATGGGCTTTCGAGGCGTCGCCCAACAGGAAGTCCACCTCATTCGGACGGAAATAACGCGGATCAATCTCGATCAGGCAATTGCCGGTCTTCCGGTCAACGCCGATTTCTTCTACGCCATCGCCCTTCCATTCGATCTGCTTGTCGACAGCCTTGAAGGCATGTTCGACGAATTCGCGCACCGTATGCGTTTCGCCGGTGGCGAGCACATAATCGTCGGGCGTTTCTTCCTGCAAGATACGCCACATGCCCTCCACATAATCGCGGGCGTGGCCCCAGTCGCGGCGGGCGTTGAGATTGCCAAGACGCAGCTTGTCCTGCAAACCCCGTTCGATGGCTGCGACGGCACGGGTGATCTTGCGGGTGACGAAAGTCTCGCCGCGCAGCGGGCTTTCATGGTTGAACAGGATGCCGTTCGACGCGTGGAAACCATAGGCTTCGCGATAATTCACCGTGGTCCAATAGGCATAGAGCTTCGCTGTAGCATAAGGGCTCTGCGGCATGAACGGTGTGTGCTCATTCTGCGCGTTCGGCGAGGAATTGCCGAAAAGCTCCGAAGTTGAAGCCTGATAAAAGCGGCTGGTTTTGCCGAGGCCCAGAATACGAATGGATTCCAGCAGCCGGAGCGTGCCGAGCGCATCGGTATTGGCGGTGTATTCGGGCGTTTCGAAACTCACCTGCACATGGCTTTGCGCTCCGAGATTATAGATCTCGTCCGGGCGCACTTCCTGAATGACGCGGCACAGATTGGTGGCATCGGTCAGGTCGCCGAAATGCAGCCGAAAGCGCACGTCTTCATCGTGGGGGTCCTGATAGAGATGGTCGATACGCCCGGTGTTGAACGAGGACGAACGCCGCTTCAGACCGTGAACGCGATAGCCCTTCTTGAGCAGGAGTTCACTCAGATAGGCGCCATCCTGACCGGTGACGCCGATGATGAGTGCGACTTTCTCACGCTGATTGTCATGCAAGCTATCGTGCAATCTATCGTTCAAGGGACTGCCCTCCGTCCAGAATATCCATGAGAGCATGTTTACCGATTTCGTGTCGCGGCAGAACGGCTCCAAAACGGCAAGGACAGGCACGCCGAACCCTCTTCGGGTGAAGCGGTGATGGCGTCCGATATGCCCTGATGCACCCAAAGAGGTAGGCACTTCGCCCGCTTGGCGTGCCGCCCATGCCTTTGGGTTTCTTGCGATAAACGACCCGCTGTTGCGATGCTGGTTTCACGAAGGTCGAAAAGACGGGAGACGGGGCTCATGCGCGTTGTGCTTGCCAATCGCTATTTCTATCCGGACCAGTCCGCGACAAGCCGCATGGTCACCAGTCTAGCGCAGACGCTTGTGGGCGAGGGCATTGAAACGACGGTTCTGGCCAGCCGCAGTTTTCATGACAAACGGAAAGAAACCTTGCCCGCGCGCGAGACGGTTGACGGTGTCGATGTGCATCGCATCTGGACCTCCGGCTTCGGCCGCGGAAAACTGACGGGACGGGCGGTCGACTATGCCACGTTCCATCTTTCTGCTGCGGCCTGGTTCGCAACCCATGCCCGCAAGGACGATATCTGCGTGATTTGTACCGACCCGCCTTTGCTGTCGGTTTCGGCTGCACTGCCAATCCGGCTTCGGCGGGCGAAGCTCGTCAACTGGGTGATGGATCTTTTCCCGGAAACCGCCATGGAGCTTGGTCTGGTCAAACCGGGCAGCGCATCAGCAAGGCTGGCGCTGGCTTTGCGCAACTGGTCCATGCGCCAGTCAGCGCTGACGATCTGCCCGATTGAGCGCATGTCGCGTTATCTGTCTTCAACGGGCATAGCACGCGAGAATTTGAGCGTTGTGCATCATTGGGCGGATCGCAACGAGATCATGCCTGTCGCCCCGTCAGAAAATCCGCTGCGTAGTGCCTGGGGATTGGGGCGCAAATTCGTCATCGGCTATTCCGGCAATTTCGGGCGGGCGCATGAATTCCAGACCGTCCTTGATGCAGCCGAACGGCTCAAACATATGAAAAGCATCGTCTTCCTGATGATCGGGGAAGGGCAGCAGCGGGGCTTTGTCGAAAGTGAAGTCAAACGGCGCGGCTTAACCAATGTGATGATGAAACCGTTTCAGCCTGTCGAAAAGCTCTCCGAAAGCCTTGGCGCCGCCAATGTTCATCTGGTGTCGCTCAAGCCGGAACTGGAACACTGCATTGTGCCGAGCAAGTTCTACGGTGTTCTGGCGGCGGGCCGTCCGACAATCTTCATTGGCGATCCGGATGGCGAGATAGGCTCCATCGTTCGCGATTTCGAATGTGGCGCAGCACTGCGTCCAGGCGAGGTGGATCGTCTGGTCGAGGCGGTTCTGCATCTGCGCCATTCGGCGGTTGGGCGCATGACCATGGGTAACAATGCGCGCTATCTGATGGAGACGGCCTATTCCCGTGAATATGGTGCAGCCATGTGGCAAACGGCAGTCGCTCGGCTGGAAGAGAAAAGCGTGCCCGCAGCGATGCCGGTTCTGGATCGCAAATTCCAGTCGGGAGAGCTTCGATGATGGATGGCTCGGTTGTCGTCAGCCAGCTTGGGGCGCGTATGCATTATGCCGTACCGCGCATTTTTGCCGACCGGCAGCGGCTCGCGCATTTCTATACCGATATATGCGCCCTGCAAGGCTGGCCGCGTCTGCTGAACGGGTTGCCGCCGACGATGCTTCCAACCGCCGTGCGGCGGCTGATCGGTCGCGCACCACAAGGCATCCCGCAGGAGCAGATGACGACTTTTCCGGGCTTCGGCCTGCATTCGGCAGTGCGCAGGCTGGCCAACCAGACCGGACCGAAATCGACAGCCAATGCCATATGGGCAGGGCAAAAATTCGGACAACTCGTGGCGGGCAGCGGTTTCCACGGGGCGAGTGGAGTTTATGCCTTCAGCGGCGAAGCGCTGGAACAGCTGACCGCAGCGCGACAGGCAGGATTATGGACCGCCGTGGAACAGATGATCGCGCCGCGTACCGTGGTTGATCAATTGGCCTGCGAGGAGGAAGTGCTCAATCCCGGCTGGCATTTGTCCGTTGCAGACGATGTGCATGCCGATGACTTTGCAGCACGCGAAAGGGCCGAATGGGCCATTGCCGACGCTGTGGTCTGTCCGTCGGAATTTGTGGCGCGCCATGTGATCGAGGCCGGATGTCCGCCGGATAAGGTGGTGGTCGTGCCGTATGGAGTGGATAAACGCTTTCCGCTCGATCGGTCGCCACGCTTGCCGGGGCCGCTGCGAGTGCTGACGGTTGGCGCGGTGGGGCTGCGGAAAGGCTCGCCCTATGTCGGCGCGGTTGCGAAGGCGGTGGGGGATATCGCACAATTTCGCATGGTCGGGCCGATTGACGTGCAGCCGGAAGCTGTTGCGACCCTGTCGGCCAGTGTGGAACTGACCGGCCCGATACCGCGCAGCGAAATGCGAGCGCAATTTGAGTGGGCGGATGTGTTTCTGTTGCCGTCGCTTTGCGAAGGGTCGGCCACCGCCGTCTACGAAGCGCTGGCTGCGGGCTTGCCGGTTATTTGTACGGACAATACCGGCAGCGTTGTGCGGCATGGCGTCGATGGCTACATCGTGCCGATACGCGATGTGGCTGAAACGGCGGATATTCTCAAACAACTGGCCGGTAATCCGGCCATGCTGGCCCGGATGAGCGACAGCGCACGCGAGCGCGCTGCCGATTATACGGTTGCGCGCTATGGCGAGCGGCTTGTTGCAGCACTTTCGCAGCACACACGGAGATTGGCGGCATGAAGATCGTTCACGTCATCGGTTCCTATGATCCCGCCAAAGGCGGTCCGCAGGCCGTCATTGTCAGGCTCGCGGCGGCGCAGGCAGCGCTTGGGCACACAGTGACAATCGTCAGCTATAGCGACGAAGACGTGAACCGCCGCGCTGCCAAGGCGGCTGAAACAATACCGGATTTTGAAAAGGTGCAGACATTGCTGCTGCCCATGCCCGATTTGCGGGAAATGCTGCTGGGGAGCCGCGCGGCAAAGGCTATGGCGCGACTGATCCGCTTGGCGGATTTTGTGCATCTGCACGGCGTTTGGGAAACAAATCTGCTGCGAGCTTCCATGCTGTGTCGGCGGTTCGGTGTGCCTTACTGCATCTGTTGTTGCGGCATGCTCGATGTGTGGAGCATGCAGCAACGGTCGTGGAAGAAAAAGTTGGCGCTCGCTCTGGCATTTCGCCGGATGCTGGATGGCGCGGCCTTCATTCAGGCGCTCAACCGCGATGAAATCGAGCTGATGCGACCACTAGGTCTCACGCCGCCAAGCCTGATCATTCCGAATGGCATTTTCCTCAATGAAGTCGAGGGCGACGTCAGCGGCGCGAACAGTGCAACACTGGCAAAATTGCCGAACCGGCGCTTCGTTCTGTTTCTGTCGCGGCTGCACTACAAGAAGGGCCTCGACATTCTGGCCGATGCCTATCGACGGGTTGCACCGATCCTGCCGGATGTCGATCTCGTGGTTGCCGGGCCGGATGGCGGTGCCGAACATGATTTTCGCGAACAGATCCGGCAATATGGGCTGGAACAGCGTGTTCATCTGGTTGGCGGCCTTTATGGTCCAGACAAGATCGCCGCGCTGAAACGGGCGGCCTGCTTTTGCCTGCCCAGCCGGCAGGAAGGGTTCAGCGTGGCCATAACCGAGGCGCTAGCCTGCGGTGTGCCGGTGGTGATCACCGATGCCTGCCATTTTCCGGAAGTCGCCGAGGCGGAAGCGGGCGTGGTCTGCGCAGTGGATGCCGAAGCCGTCGCGGCAGGGCTGATGCAGATTCTGGACGATCCCACGCGGGCGGTCTGGATGGGTGAGGCGGGCCACAAGCTGGTGCGTGACAACTACACCTGGCCGCGTATTGCGGCGCAAACCATCGACGCCTATCAGTCCTATCAAAAGCGTAAGACTGGCTCGATCATGGGCGGCAACAGCTATGGCCTCATCCGCGAGCGCCGGATGGGTCCGGTTTAACCAGCAATCATCACACTGCTTTCCGTCTTTGCCGCACAGCCTTTGCCGGGTTTCCGGCATAGACCGTCCATGGTTCCATATCGCGGAAACTGACGCCACGCGCGCCGAGCACTGCGCCTTCACCCACACTCACGCCGGGGCCGACGAACGCTTCCGCGGCGATCCAGCCATGCGGGCCGATGTGGATCGGCGACGCCGTGAGCGGAAAATCCACGCGGTCGATGTCGTGACCCGCCGTGCAGAGATGCGCGCCTTGCGAGACGATGGCAAAGGGCGCCAGCGTGACATTGGCGACATTATAGCATTGCGCGTCGGGACCAAGCGAGGAATGCGCGCCCATGATGAGATTGCCCGGCCACCAGATGCGGGCGCTGCCGCGTACAATGGCTGTCTTGTGGATCTTGGCGCCGAACAGCCGTAACACCCTGCCGCGCCAGCGCCAGAGAAACGACGGTGTCCAGGCTGCGAGCGCCAGCCAAGTCATTTGCCAGCCGAGACGTTGCAGCCGATGCTGCAAGGTGAATGTCGCCCCGCCTTCCATGGGGCGCGAGGCGCTTTTGCGTCCGGCAATGGGTGCTGCCGATCGGGGGCGGGATGGATTGGGCATGGCGGTCATGATGGTCATCCCCTCAATGGGTGGGGTATCGCGCCGGACGCCGGAGCATGGCGTGGCGGCGATACCGGCAAATGGACGGAGCGGTTGCGAATGACGCAGAGCGACAGGATCGGAATGAGAAACAGGGCCATATGTATCCAGACCGTGATCACCCAATCCGTCTGATGCGAAATGGCGTGCATGGCAGGTACGATGGAGAACATGTAGATCAACTGGCCGAGCATTTCGCCCGCCATGGCCGTTTCCCAGAGACGCCGTATGATCCATGCGAGCAGCAGGAATTTCAGCGCGCCGAAATACCAGAATGAAGAAAAGGCATCGATCAGGCCGGTCTCAGTGGTGCCGGTGAGCGGGTTGTAATTGCGGTCGGGCTTCGGCGTGGACAGGTATAGGCTGTCCTTGATCTGGCTACCGACGAACTGCGCGGGCACATAGGTGAAGACAACCCGGTTCCAGTGGAACTTGCCGTAATCGAACTCCAGTCGCCGGTCGATCTCATCCATGCGCAACACGGCATTGCGCATTTCCGGGCCGCCGCGTTCCAGTGTTTCCTCGAAATTGGCGGCATAGTCGATATCGAGAATCTGGTCGAGAACGAAGCCGGATGCAGCGCGCGTCACCTGCCGGTAATCGCCCATGCTGGTCATGAGAAATGTGCCCGCAAGAATACCGATGAACATCAATGTGCGCGGCACCACCCAGCGCCGATAGAACCAGAAAGCGAGGAGGAACATCAACAGAAGCTGGATAGCCTCGGCGCGCTTCCCCGTGACCACAATGCGGTCGAGATAGAACACCAGATCGAACAGGATGATGCCCAATGCAAGCCAGGAACTGCGCCGCGCAAAGCAGAGAAGCGCTATGGCGAGGCCATAGGGCATCAGCTGCGCGAAGAAGAGCCATATCACCGGCATGCCCGTCATCTGCACGCCGATGGACACTTCGCCGGGCAGGCGGCTCAAAAGAAAGTAAAAGGACGCGCCGAAAACCGACAGTCCGGCTGCGGCCCATAAGAGCCGTCTTTCGCTGAAGCTCATGGTGAGGAATTTGAGGGGCCGGTTCCCCATCTGCCAGCCCATCGCCAATGCGAGGAAGGCCAATATGCCCATCACCATCGTTTTCGCATAGGCCCCCGCTGGCAGAAACGGGTCATTCACGAGCGCGGGCACCTGCGGCAAGATAAAGCCGAATGTCATCACGCCGGCCAGAAACGGAAACTGGTACATGCGTTCCGGACGTCCGAGAAAGCCGACCGCCAGAAATGCCGCGACGAGAAGAACGAATATCCAGGTGAGAGAAAGATTCACGGCTCGCCCTCCGTCGATTGGCAGATTGCGGACATGGCGAGCGCCGGGCTGTTTCCGGTCAGGTCCTGCGGGAAGATGCGGCCCGAAAGCAGATACCAACCAAGCTTGACATATTCCTTGGCGATTACCTCCGCATCGGTTCGGGTGGTGGGAAAGCCGATATGGACGTCGCTGTCATTGACAGGGGCTGACATGAAACGCATCTGCGGGCAAACGGCGCGAAAGCTCGCGACGGCGCGGCGCGAGTGGTACCAGTTGGTGACGATGAGCGCGCTCTTCGCGTTGATTTCACGCATCATGGGGGCCGAATAGAGCGCATTCTGCCAGGTGCTGCCCGAATAGCATTCCGCCAAAATGGCCGATGGCGGCACACCCTCCCGTACGATGATCTGCTTGTTGAACAGGCAGTCAACATCGCCCGTGACGAGGATATAGGGCGAGCGCCCTTCCTTCCAAAGACGGGCTGCCTGTTCTGCCCGTGGCGGGCCGTCGCCGCCCGGCACGACGATCACATCGGCCCGGCTTCCGTCATCCGGCAGTGCCAGCAACGGTTCGGAAAAGAACATGGCGGCCAGTCCGAAGAACACGGCGCAGGGCAGAATGGCGAGCAACATCATACCATGCGTCGCTCCGGCTCTTTGGCGTCCAGCGTTCGCTGTTGCACGGAAGGGCGGGCAGGCTGCGCATTCTGGCGACTGCGCTGCTCTTCCATCTTCACGACGATCATGAACTCATAGGCTGCGAGAAGGCGGCAATAGAGATAACCGGGCTTGCCATCGAGAAAGCCGCGCCGCAGCACATACATGTAGAAAAAGCGCAGGCTTGGACGGAAAGGCATATTGTAGGACAGCGATTTCAGGGCGCGCCGCCGTCTCTCCGGTTCGGTGGAGAAAATGCCGCCCCAGTCGATGCTCCGTTCAAGAAGCCGTGCCGCGGAAAGATCCGCTTCCACTGAGGAATAGCGGTTGTGTTTGGCATACCAGGCTTCCAGCCCCTTGTTGAAACTGTAATGGACAAAATGCGCCTGCAATTCGCCGCCGGGTCCGCCGCTGGCGCGCGAATGCACGGAGCGTTCGAAACGGACACGGTCGGGCCTGACAAGGCGGGTTATCCATGTCGGATAAAGGCTTGCATGGCGAATCCAGCGCCCCATGAACATGTTCTTATAGCGCGCCTTGAAGAACACTTCCGGTCGGTCCGGATCGGCGGCAATTGCCAGCATTTCGTCGCGCAAATCCGGCGGGGTGACCTCATCGGCATCGGGCGTGTAAACCCAGCCATGTTTGAATTTGATTTCCGTCAGCCCATACATGCGCTGGCGGTCTTCCGTATCATAAGCGTGGGTGTAAACGCGGGCACCCGCGGCCTTGGCTATTTCCACGGTGCGGTCGGCGCTGAATGAATCAAGCACCACGATATCGTCGCACCAGGCGAGCGATTCCAGACAGGCGGGGAGGTTCATTTCCTCGTTGAATGTCATGATGAGCGCGGAAACGGTCATGTGGTGGTCCCCGGAAATGTGAGATTGGGTTTGGCTGTCTGGGCCGTGTCGGCAATCGTCGCGGCAACGACAATGGCGGGATGCTGGCCTCTGGTCATGCGCCGCACGAAAAGCGTGTGCAGTACCGCTGGCAGCAGCAGCGAAACCAGCATGATCCAGGCGGGCACACCGGTTCGGATCGCGATATAGGCGACAGCTCCGGCAAGCAGGTTGAGCGCCATCACGGCCATGGCGGTCTGCCCGCAACTGAGGCCCGCATCCATCAACAGGTGATGCAGATGCTGGCGGTCGGCGGAAAACGGGCTGCGTCGCACGGCGAGCCTGCGGATGATGAGGCTCAGCGTGTCGATAACGGGAACGGCGACGACCCACAGCAGAACAGGGAAGGCGATGGCGGGTTCTCCACTTGCGAGGATGAGGGATGTGCCCGCAAGGGCCGCACCAAGAAGGGTGCTCCCACCATCGCCTAGGAAGAGGCTGGCCTTCATGCGCCAGCGATGGCGCATATTGAAGACGAGGAAGCCGAGACACGCTGCGGCGAGCGCCAGCGTCTGAAGGCCGAGCCGATGCTGTCCAAAGTCGAAGCCAATCACGGCAAGCCAGAAAAAGGCGGCGGCGCTGGACGCGCCTGCCAGCCCGTCAACACCGTCACTCATATTGACCGCGTTGATGAGGCCGACAATGAACGTCAGCGCCAGCAACAGGAAAAGTGGACCGGCCAGAAAGATGGCGCCGCTTTCGGCGGTCGGGCCGGTGGAAGGCAAGGCGATATTCATGCCCAGACTGAGCCGCTCAATACCCGCCATCCCGATGATAAGGGCGGCGGCAAGCAGCTGCGCGCTGAGACGCGGCATCACCGGCAGGTTGAAGCGGTCATCCAGTACGCCTGTGACAAGAACGAGGGCTAGACCGGGAAGCAATTGCAGAATATTTGCCTGATCGGATGTGCCCTGCACAATCGAAGCGGCAATGGCGAAGGCAAGAAAAATCGCAATGCCGCCGCATAGCGGCACTGCACCGTCGTGCCGCTTCCGGTCGTCTGGAATATCGATCAGATACCATTCGCGGGCCAACTCCCGGAAGCCGATGCAAAAGGCGACCGAGAGGACGAAGGCCAGAAGCGTGATCCAGGAAAGATTGCTCATGTCTCCTCCGAGGCGCGAAACAAAGTCTACCGCTCAATTTCCTTGCTGCATTTCCCAACCAAACCGCGTCGCGATTCCATTGAGGATGTTCTGGAATTTTTACCCAGTCGGATGGGGTCCCACGACTTGGCTTTAGAGCGAGCGGCATACCCCTTTCAGGTCAGGCGCTAATACCAACGGTGACATTTCCCGCTGTGGGCGAAAGGCTATTCTGAAAGGCGCCGGGAAGCCGGGCGGACCTTACCGCCCTGCACGGTTGCGAGGGGGTATCGCATCTTGGAAAAATGTCTGCCGGAAATGTCGGCGCTCCCGTTGTTCTTCATTGCACGGAGCGGATCATGAAAAATCATCGCAGAGGCTTCGTGATTGCCACGCTTGAGCAATATGCCGGGTTGCTGTGTAATTTTCTGACGGTTGTTGCGGTCTCGCGTTTTCTGGGGCCGAGCGAGACAGGCATGGGCGTCGTGGGCCTCAGCGTTGCCGCGATTGTGTTTTCGCTGCGCGAATTCGCCAGCGCTGAATTCCTGATCCGGATCGAGAAGGTCGAGGATCGCGATATCCAGACGGCATTCACATTCCTGATGAGCGTTACGGCGGTTCTGGCGGTGGCGCTCTTTCTGGCGCGCGACTATTTTGCCGTCACCTATCACGATCCCATGCTTTCACTTTTTCTCACAGTCACCATCATCGCGGCGGTGATTGAAAGCGTTTCATTGCCGGTTGTCGCGCTGTTAAGGCGCGACATGGCCTTCGGCGCTCTGGCGCGCATTCGCACGGCAGGTTCGGTTTGCGGCGCAGTTGTTACGATCGCAATGGCTTGGTGGGGTTTCGGTCATATGTGCTTCGCCTTCGGTTCACTGGCCGCTGCGGCAGTCACCACCGCTTTTGCGGCAGCGCTCTATCCATTGGCTCGCCTTTTGCGCCCGTCGCTTGCCAGTATCGGCAGGGCCTGGCAGTTCAGCATGTATCTGGGCAGCAGCGCAGGCCTGAGCAAGATTTGCGAGACGTTTCCGCAGCTTATGCTGGGGCGTTTCATGCCTGCCGCCTCCGTCGGCATCTATAATCGCGCCAATACGTTGAGCGGTTTGCCCGACCGGGTGTTTCTATCGGCGATCTTCACCGTCGCCTTTCCAATGTTGTCCGCGCAGGTGCGGGCCGGTGTGGATATAGCGCAGTCTTATGTGCGAGCGCTGTCCTATATTTCGGTGGTTTACTGGCCAGCGCAGATGCTTCTGGCGCTGCTCGCCTATCCGGCCGTGCATATCGTGCTGGGGCCCGACTGGTATGACGCAACGCCGATTGTCGTGATCATGTGCCTTGCCAGCGTGTTCTGGATTCCCATCATCCTGACCTATCCGTTGCTGATGGCGCTGGGAGCCAATCGCGATGCCTTCGTGTCCAACCTGATTTCGCGTGTAGTGACCACAGTCATTCTCTGCGTCGCCGCCTATCATGGCCTGATGGCGGTCGCGCTCAGCCTGTTCATCAGCACGCCGTTCCAGATGGTGATTTCAGTGGTCTATGTGCGCAAGCACGTGCCGTTCTCCTACCGCATGTTGGGGGCGGAGCTGTTGCGCAGCGGCCTCGTCACGCTTCTCACCATGGCCATTCCGCTCGCAATGGTCGCGGCTGCAGGCACGCTGGAAGTTCATTGGGGCATGGGCATCGCCATTGGCCTTGCGGGTGTTGCCAGCTGGCTTGGTGCGGTGTTGATCACGCGTCATCCTTTCGCATCGGAAATCACGCCGGTTCTCGGATGGGCGTTGAGCCGGGTAGCGAGCCGCCTTGGCCGATTTGGGCGCGGGCGTTTTCCCACCTCCACGCCAGCTGAATAAGGAGATTGAGGATGGGGCAGCCAAGTGTCGATGTCGTCATTCCGAATTACAATTACGGACGCTATCTCGGCATCTGTGTTCGCAGCGTGCTGTCGCAGGATATCGAAAACCTGCGGGTATTGATCATCGACAATGCCTCAACAGACGACAGTGCCGATATTGCGCGCGCGCTGGCTGCGGAAGATGCGCGGGTGGAGCTATTGCTCAGACCAGTCAACAAGGGGCAACACGCCTCGTTTAACGATGGTATCGATTGGGCGAGCAGCGACTATTTCGTTCTGCTTTGTTCTGATGACTTTATTGTTCCCGGTGCGCTGCGCCGGGCGCTGGCGGTCATGGAAGCAGACCCCACGATCGCCTTTTCCTATGGACGCGACGTTGCCGTGAATGGCGATGCGCCGATCCCCGCCATTCCGTCCCAACCGGACAATGTGCCTTGCCGCGTCGAGACCGGCATCGCCTTCATCGAGCGCTTTTGTCGGCTCGGCGTTTTTCAGTTGCCGGGTTCTGCGATGGTTGTTCGTACTGCGGCGCAGAAAGCTGCGGGACACTATGTCGAGGCGCTGCCGCATAGCGACGATTATCACATGTGGCTGCGGCTTGGATTGCAGGGGAGGATTGCCGAACTGGACTGTGTTCAGGGCGGTACGCGCTCGCACGGACAGAACCGCTCGCAGCAATTGCGCGACACGCATCTGCTGCATATCCAGCACACGGCGGATGCGGGCGAGTATTTTTTTGCCCGCGAGGGGCGTGTTTTGCCCGATTGCGATACCTTGCATCGTATGGCGCGTCGGGGCATCGCCGAACGGGCCTACTGGTCGGCCATATCCCACCTGTTGCGTGGGGATCCGGCATGGTGGCAGCTTTTGAAATTTGCGGTGGCGCAGCGGACGCAGACGGCCTTTATCCCGCCAGTCAATTATCTCCTGCATCGGCCCGATACGAAGCGGCGATTGCGCAGCTACGTCGATACGATGCTAGCTCGCCCTCTGGCGGCGGCTGGGCGTCGCTAACAGGACGCCCTTCCGCTTTGTGAGAAGTTGGGCGCGCAGCGTTTCTTCCTGCTGGGCGAGCTTCAGCCGGTATTGCGCCACTCCGGCTTCGACCTTTTCGGCCAGTTCTTCACGCCGCTCAAACATGTCGTCAATTTGGGCCAGAATGGTTTGCGTATCGAACCGTTCGATATGATGGCCAAAGCCATCCAGGCCCGTATCGTGCAGCAATGCTTCGTTTTTCGCGGCATAGCCGAGCGAGATTGCCGGACGTCCCATTGCGAGGGCGCAGACTATGTTGTGATAGCGGCTGGCAACCACAATATCGGTTTGCGCGATCTGCTGCATCAGCTCATGCAGGGATGCGACGGGCTCAACGATGATCTTCGCTGCATCTGGTGATTGAATCCGCGGCATCAGATCGTTGATGGCCTGAAGGTCGCCCTTGTCGCCGGTGAGCAGCCGCACTTCGCGCCCGCTGGCCAGAAGCTTGTCCGCCAGTACGGCGATTTTGCCGAGATAGGTTTCATAGATATCCGAGGCGTTGGCTTCGTGCCGTTTCCAACCACGATAGGTCATGACGCCGAGGCCCACGCGTCTGGCAACGCTGTCATGCGCCGCGTTGCTGGCGGGTGGCAACGCAAAGGCTATGTCTGCGCTCACCACATCGCTCCGTGAATTGACCCCGAGCGATTTCATGAAGTCATGGGATATTTCATCGCGATAGGAGCGGAATGCTGCCGTGAGTGCGGCCTTGCGGAAGAAGAAGCGGCTGACGGGATGGTCGGCAGGCCCGGCACCAACGGAAACGAAGGCGAGTTTGGCACGGCCAAGACGTGCAGCCAGACACCAGCGCATAATGACGAAAGGCCAGCCGAACGGCCCTTCGTTGAAATCGTCGAGAATACCGGTGCCGGGCACGATGATGAGATCAAGACCGTGTGCAACCGAAATGGCGGTGAGAAAACCGGCCAGTCGTCGCGGCAGCTTCAGCAGCGCCTTGTCGAGCAGGCGGAACAGGTCGCTTTCAAGCGCGGGGTTTCCCACCGGCACGGTCGCGACATTGTACTTTTCTGAAATGATATCGGGGCGCGCGCAGATGCATAGAAAATCCGCATCGGGGCAGTTGCGTTTCAGTAAGTGCAGCATGGCTTCCAGAGAGCCGTCATTGCCTGCATTGCCGGAACCGAACTGTCCGAAAAGGCCAATTTTCATGCGGGTGTCTCCAGAAGCGCGTCCAAAGCGCCCCCAAAGCGCCAAGTGCACGGTACTCTTGGATTACCACGCGGGAAAACTGGCAGAAGGGGGAAGCCCATCGTCTAATGTAGGATGGTGCATACCTCTCTTACCCCTCATGGCCAGAATGCGCCTGCCTGCAAATTCGATACACTGGCAGCGGTATATCAACTTGCCCCCTCGATATACCGGAACAAGGCTTCGAGGGACATTTTCCCTCGAAGTCTGTTTCCGGGGTCCGAGCATTTCCAGCAAAAGTGCGAAGCAGTTTTGCGTGGGACAATGCGGCGGAAAACCAGCATTTCCAGCAAAAATGCGAAACGGTTTTGCGGGGAAATGCGGACGAAAGAACATTTAGAGCGGTTCCCGCGTTCAAGTGGGTTGGAGCCGCTCTAAAGGGGGTGCTTGCGATGAAATGTGCCTACTTCGTGCGCCCGCACATTGGCGGGACATATTCGGTATTCACGCGGATGCGTGCGTCGCTTGCGCGCTCGGACATTGAGTTGCGCTGGCTTGCGACGGGTGCTGCGGGCGATACTGTCAGCGTGCCCGAAGGGCAGGGGCTGGAGGATGCCGAGCGGCAGGGCGATGCCATTGACCGGCTGGGTGTTCTCGATGAAGAAACCCGCGCGAAACGCATTGTGGATTTTCTGCGCGATAATTGTTTCGACGCCGTTTTCGTCAATGTGCTCTCGCAGCGCTTCGAAACCAATCTCGTGCGCTATCTGCCCGCCGATATTTTACGCATCATGATCGTCCACAGTATCACGCCCGGCACCTATGAGGCGGCGCGTGCGATCCGCGATCATGTTCATGCGACGGTCGGCGTGTCCAGGCGCTGCCGCGACGATCTTGTGCGCGGCTATGGTTTCGATGCCGGGCGCACGCTGGTCATCCCGAACGGGTTAAGCCGCGATCCGCATGTCGGACGTGCGCTATCGCGTAGCGCGGATGGGAAGCCAATCCGGCTTTTGCATCTTGGCCGTATCGACGACAGTTCCAAAGGTGTGTTCTGGCTGTCGGGCATTTTGCGGCGGCTCACCTGCAATTACCATCTGACGGTTGCTGGCGATGGACCGGACCTTGAAGCGCTGCGCCACAAGCTCGAACCGTTTGGCGACAAGGTCAGTTTCACCGGCTGGGTTGCACCCTCTGATGTGTCATGGCTGGTCAGCCAGCACGATGCGCTGGTCATGCCGTCGCGCTATGAAGGGTGCCCGATGACGCTGATGGAAGCGATGAGTCAGGGGTGTCCTGCCATCGTATCGCGCATTGCGGGTGTGACAGATATGATCGTCACCGATGGCGAAGACGGGCTGCTTTTTCCCATTGGCGATTGCGCGCGGGCTGCGCAGCAGATCGACCGGCTTGCCAGTGATCCGCATTTCCACAACCGCATGGCGGAAGCCGCAGTCCAGAAAGTCACGTCAACTTTCGACAGCGATATTGTCGGAGGCGCTTACGTAAACCTGCTGCAACAATTGCACTTGGAGCGCCCCGAAATTGCGCCGCCATTGGCGTTGTCGCAATGGTCCATGCCGAACGCACTGCATAAGAATTTGCGCAGTCACTTGCCGCAGCCGGTCAAGAACTGGCTGCGTCGTGTGCGGGAGAGGGTAAATGCTGGATGGTCTGCTGCGTAATCAATGCGCTGTAAGCTCTGGCAATTGAAGGATTTCGCCATGAATCTGTTCACATCGCAGTTTCGCAATTCCCAATTGCTGGGCAGCAAGGCTCACGCGCTTATTCCCGGTGGTTGTCACACCTATGCCAAGGGCGACGATCAATACCCGGTTCTGGCACCGGGTTTCATCCAGCGCGGCTGCGGTTCGCATGTCTTCGATGTCGATGGCAATGAATATATCGAATATGGCATGGGCAACCGGGCCGTGGGTCTGGGTCATGCCTATCCGCCGGTCCTAAAGGCTGTGCGCGATGCGCTGGTGGACGGGTGCAACTTCACGCGCCCAAGCGCCATCGAAGTGGATTGCGCGGAGCGCTTTCTCGAACTGATCGACACTGCCGAAATGGTCAAGTTCTGCAAGGATGGTTCGGACGCCACATCCGGCGCAATGCGTCTGGCGCGCGCCTATACAGGGCGTGACATGATTGCCTGCTGCGGGGATCATCCGTTCTTCTCCACCGATGACTGGTTCATTGGTACGACGAAGATGAATGCGGGCATTCCGGCATCGGTCTCTGCCCTGACTGCAACCTTCCGCTATAACGACATCGCCAGCGTAGAGGCTCTGTTTGAGGATTATCCGGGGCGTATTGCGGCCATCATTCTGGAACCGGCCCGTGCCGATGATCCAAAGGACAATTTTCTGGATGAAGCGATGCGCATCGCCCATGAAAATGGTGCGCTTTTCGTGCTCGATGAAATGATCACTGGCTTCCGCTGGCACAGGCAGGGGGCTCAGAAACTCTACGATATCGTTCCTGATCTTTCCTGCTTCGGCAAGGCGCTCGGCAATGGCTTTGCCATTTCGGCGCTTGCTGGCAAGGCGGAATATATGCAGCTTGGGGGTCTCAGTCAGACCGAGTTTCCACGTGTGTTTCTGCTGTCGACCACGCATGGCGCCGAGACCCACGCCATGGCCGCTGCCATGGCGACAATGGCGGTTTATCGCGATGAACCGGTCATTGAGCACCTGTACGGACAGGGAGGCAAGCTTGCCAGCGGTATGAACGAGGCGATCACTCGTCATGGCTTAAGCAAATATGTCAGCACGGTTGGGCGTGCCAGTTGCCTCGCCTATGCGACGCTGGACGAAACCGGCGCACCATCACAGGCATTCCGCTCTCTGTTTCTTCAGGAGACCATCCGGCGCGGCGTGCTGATGCCTTCACTGGTGGTCAGCTATGCCCATAGCGACGACGATATTGCGAAGACGATCGATGCGATTGACGGTGCGCTCGCCATCTACGCGCGGGCGTTGAATGACGGTGTCGGGACTTATCTGACCGGACGTCCATCGCAGGTGGTCTATCGCCGCTTCAATGAAAGCGCGAATGCATGTCCGCCCGCGACGCTGTGAGAGGAATGCTGGCAGGTCTATTTGGACTCCTGGCGCTGGTTGGAGCGGCGCAAGCGTCCGCGGAGGCCAGGCTTCCGATCCATGTCAGCGCAAACCACCGCTATTTTGAAGATGCATCGGGCAAGCAATTTCTGATGCAGGGCGATACAGCCTGGTCACTGATCGTTCAACTCAAACGCGATGACGTTGATCTCTACTTGAAAGACCGTCGCAAACGCGGCTTCAACACTTTGTTGGTCAATCTTCTGGAACATCAGTTTTCCAGCAACCCGCCTGCCAATGCCTATGGCGAAAAACCGTTCAAAGACACGGCATTTGGCGAAATCAATCCACGCTATTTTGACCACGCCGCATGGGTGATCGAACGGGCGCAGGCGCTTGGTTTTGTCGTTCTGCTGGCTCCGGCCTATCTCGGTGCCAATGGCGGCGGGCAGGGCTGGTATCTGGAAATCGAAGCGGCAGGACCAGAACGGATGCGCGCCTATGGCGAAGCCGTTGCGCGACGCTTTGCCAAATATACCAATATTGTCTGGGTGTTGGGCGGTGATTTTGATGCGCCGGATAAACGGCTGGTGTCCAGTCTGGCGGAAGGCATCGCTGCTGTTCTTCCGGATGCGCTGCAAACCGTGCATACGCGGCGCAATACCAATACCGCCTCAGTCTGGTCGGAGGCCAAGTGGCTCTCCATCGATACCGTCTATGACTATGACAATGTTCATAGCGCGGTGCTCGCGCAGACCAAAGATAACCGAATGCCGGTCATTCTGATCGAAACGCTCTATGAAAACGAGCACGGCACAAAGGCGCAATTGATACGCCAGAATGCCTATGGTGCACTGCTGGCTGGTGCGGTTGGGCAGTTCTTTGGCAATAGTCCGATCTGGCACTTTAGCGGACCGGGCGTGTTCGAATCTGATCGTGACTGGCGGCAGGAGCTGAACAGTCCGGGTGCACGGTCGATGACCGTTCTGCGAAAGCTGTTTGCTGTCCTGCCATGGACCGATCTTGAGCCCGACCGCAGCGGTCAGATTACCAATACGCCTAACTTTTATGCCGCATCGTTTTCAGGCGGGACGGGAGCCGTGATCTACGGTGAAGGGGGTAGCTTTTCCGTCAGCAAGGCTGTTGTGAAAACAGGCGATGATATCGTCTGGATCGACCCTTTTTCCGGTGTGGGAACTCAAGCGGCCACGCCGCAGGAGGATGGCCAGACGCTGACCTTTCGCACCCCCGCAGAAAAGAATGCTGGCGATGATGGCGACTGGATATTGCTGATCGGCAAGCCCGGCCAGTTTGGCCCTGACCGAAAGGGGTAGGTGCTACGCCCTTTCGCTGCTCTGCACCCCGCTTGTCTTTAACCGGATATGCCTTCGGTCAAATCGCTACCGCTACTGGTGCGTGATTAACTTGGATTATTGGGGATGCAGAGGAAACGAACATGAAAGTGCTGGTTACCGGAAGTCAGGGTTACATCGGATCGGTCATGGTGCCGATCCTCGTTCATGCTGGCCACGAGGTGTCGGGCTACGACATCGGTCTTTACGAACATTGCCTGTTCGAAGAGGGTGGAGCGGTCGTGAATGTACCCACGCTGCGCAAGGATGTGCGCGATGTGTCGCCACGCGATCTGGAAGGTTTCGATGCTGTCATTCATCTGGCTGCGCTGTCGAACGACCCGTTGGGCAATCTCAATGAAGAACTGACCTATGACATCAATCACCGCGCCAGCGTGGCGGTGGCTAAAGCCGCCAAACGCGCGGGCGTGGGGCGTTTTCTTTTCGCATCGTCATGCAGCAATTATGGCATCAGCGATGCCGACCTGATCGACGAGACCGGCGAGCTGAAGCCGGTGACGGCCTATGGTCGCTCGAAGGTGCGCGCCGAGCAGGAAATCCGGGAACTGGCCGATGCAGATTTCTGTCCGGTCTATTTGCGGCCCGCGACAGCCTATGGCGTGTCGCCTTTTCTGCGCTTCGATATTGTGTTGAACAATCTCGTCGCCTGGGCTGTGACCAAGGGGCTGATCTATCTCAAGTCGGATGGCACACCATGGCGGCCGATTGTGCATATTCGCGATATTTCCCGGGCTTTCATGGCGGCCATGGAAGCACCACGCGAGAAGGTCTTCAATGAAGCCTTCAATGTTGGTTCCACCGAACACAATTACCGCATTCGCGACATCGCAAGCATTGTCGCCGAGACAGTGCCCGATTGCCTGATTGAATTTGCGGAAGATGCCGGGCCGGATACCCGATCCTACCGTGTCAGCTTCGAGAAACTTGCGCGGGTTCTGCCCAATGCAAAGCCGCAATGGGATGCTGCGGCCGGTGCTGAAGAACTGCTCGCAGCCTATAGCCGCTCGACCTTGACGCTTGAGGAATTCGAGGGGCCGCGGTTCCAGCGCATCGCCCATATCCGCAAGCTTCTGGAGGAGGGCGTTCTCGACAGTGATCTGCGGCGCGTCGAGCTTATGCAGCAGCCGCTAAGAGCAATCGCATGATGGATGCGCGGTCCGGCACAGTAGACGTGCATTGGTCGCCTGACGGACAGGCGATCTACGATCTGGCCGCGCAACTTTATCCGATCTGTCGCAGTCTGGCGGGCGAAGGCGTGCGGGAAACGCTCGCCATTATCGGTGGATATCTGCCGCTGGAGATCCATGAAGTGCCCACCGGCACGCCGCTTTTCGACTGGAAAGCACCGCAGGAATGGGTGATCCGCGAAGCCTATATTGCAGATAGCAACGGCCAGCGGATTGTCGATTTTGCGCGGCACAATCTGCATGTGGTGAACTTCAGTATGCCCGTGCGAACAAGGCTTTCTATGGAAGCCTTGAAGAGCCACATTCACACACTGCCCGATCAGCCCGACCTTATTCCTTATCGCACCTGTTATCATGCGGAGGACTGGGGTTTCTGCATGGCGCATAGCGATTTTCTGGCAATGGCCGAGGGCGAATATGATGTGGTCATTGACGCCGAGCGGCGCGACGGCGCGCTTGTCTTCGGGGAGTTCATCCATCGTGGAACAACAGACGAGACTTTTCTCATCTCGGCGCATCTATGCCACCCCTCGCTCGCCAACGATAATTGCTCTGGACTGGCATTGCTGACGCTTCTGGGAGCGGCGCTGAAAGCTCGCTCCACGCGGCTGACTTATCGCTTTCTGTTCGGCCCGGCGACATTCGGCGCGCTTGCGTGGCTGCGCCAGAACGAGCCCAGTCTTGATCGTGTTACCCACGGCCTGGTCCTGTCCTGTGTTGGCGATGACGGCGGGCCGAATTACAAGCGAAGCCGTCTCGGCAATGCGGCGATTGATCGGATCATGGGGCAGGTGCTCGCGCAGTCCGGTCTGGCTGGCGCGACGATGCATGATTTCTGGCCCTATGGATATGATGAAAGACAGTTCTGTTCGCCGGGATTCAATCTGCCGGTGGGCATGTTTCAGCGCAGCCTTTATGGCACTTTTCCTGAATATCACACCTCAGCGGACAATCTGGATTTCATTAAGCCGGAATGTCTTGAGCAATCCTTCAATATCGTCATGCAGGCCATTGAAATAGCGGAACGAAACTGGGTTCCACTCAACACATCGCCCAAGGGTGAACCGCAGCTCGGACGTCGGGGCCTCTATGGCAAAACCGGCGGCGACAGTCGCGCCGCGCAGGAGGCGATGGCCATGCTCTGGGTTCTCAATCTGGCCGATGGCAGCGCGTCACTTCTCGATATGGCCGAGCGCTCGAAACTGCCTTTCGCCACGCTCGCCGGTGCTGCGGACAGATTGCGCGATGCGGGATTGCTGATTGAGTTAAATCAAGGGGCCTAGATTAGTGGCCAGGAGCGATCCTTGTCTGAAATGACGCTGGGCTGGTTCGGCCAAGGTATGCCGAGCGCCGGATCGTCATAGCGCAGGCCCGTTGCATGGTCCGGCGTGTAGGGGTGCGAGATCATGTAGCGGATGAGGACATTATCGGTAAGCGCCTGAAATCCATGAGCGCAGCCTTCAGGGATATAAAGCTGCACGCCATTCTCCGCCGAAAGCTCCAGGCCAACCCAGCGCATATAGGTGGGCGATTTGGGCCGTATATCCACCAATACATCCCAGACGGTGCCTTGCAGGCAGGTCACCAGTTTCGTCTCGGAATGCGGATCGTTTTGGTAATGCAAACCGCGCAAGGTGCCTTTCTCCCGCGAGAAGGAAAGACTGTGCTGCGGATAGTGCGTTTCCATCTGCCGTTCGGCAAAAGCCGCTTCGGAATAGACGCGCGTAAACCAGCCGCGTTCATCCTCCATCCGTTCCGGCTCGATAGACCAAGCGCCATCGATGTTTAAAGAAGTAAACCGCATCTATTTGCCCCGTTTCCGCCTGCCAATATTCTGACAGCGTGGTCAGAGCCCGGTAGAGCCTTCTTCGAGGGACGATCTTCACCTTCCGGGGTAGATGCCTCCTCCCGATAGGTGAGGCGCCTACGCCCTTGCTCGCCCTATGACGCAAGGCGGGTGAGGATTGGCAATATCCCTACGGCGATGGCTGCGCCCAATGGTATGTGCGTCGCGCTCCAGATGGCAGTCTCGGCAATCTTTAGACCGCTTAGTAGTTTGGGTCATCCGGTGCGGCGCGCGTATCTGGCCGCGACGGTGCCTGCTCAAAGCAGCCAAGTCGATACCAGTTTTGGGACCAGTGTATTCGTGGCCATTGTAAGGGCCAGAGCCGAGGGGGTGTGTATGACCATCCAGACACCGGATATTTCGCGGAGCAAAAGCATGACGCAAGAGCGGACCGGCTGTCGCCTGTGCGGTAAATTGCTCAAACACACATTTGTGGATCTGGGCATGTCGCCGCCCTGCGAAAGCTTCGTTGCCGCCGATCAGCTAGACCGCATGGAGCCTTATTATCCGCTCTATGCGCTGGTCTGCGATCATTGTTATCTCGTGCAGTTGAAGGAGTATTTTTCGCCTGCCGAGATTTTCACGGAATATGCCTATTTCTCGTCCTTCGCGACCAGCTGGGTGGATCACGCCAGAGTTTATTGCGAAGCGATCACTGAAAGGCTGGAACTGGATGAAAACAGTTTCGTCGTCGAGGTCGCCAGCAATGACGGCTATCTGCTCCAGCATTTCCTGCCGAAGGGTATTCCGGTTCTGGGGATCGAACCTGCCGCCAATGTGGCGCAAACAGCTATCGCCAAGGGCGTGCCTACCCGGGTGGACTTCTTCGGGGCGCAACTGGCGCTGGAAATGCTCGGCGCGGGCCAAAGCGCCGACCTCATCATCGGTAATAATGTTCTGGCGCAAGTGCCTGATCTGAATGACTTTGTGCGCGGTATGCAGCTTCTGCTCAAGCCCGAAGGTGTCATCACGCTGGAGTTCCCGCATCTTGCCAATCTGATCGAGTTCAACCAGTTCGATACGATCTATCACGAGCATTTCTCGTATTTCTCGCTGCTGACAATCCGCTTCATGGCGCATAGGCACCATCTGAAGATTATCGATGTCGAGGAAGTGCCGACCCATGGCGGATCGTTGCGGGTCTATCTGGCGCGCACCGGCAGCAAGCGGAAGGCGTCACCCCGGGTGGCGGCACTTCTCAAGAAGGAAGAGAGCTTCGGCCTCAATGATATCTCGACCTATGAGCAGTTTGCGGAAAAGACGCGTCATGCCAAGCGCGATCTCCTGTCCTTCTTGATCGCAGCCAAGAATTCCGGCAAGAGCATTTGCGGTTATGGCGCACCGGGCAAAGGCAATACGCTTCTCAACTATTGCGGCATCGGCACGGATTTTCTGGATTTCACCGTAGACCGCAATCCCTACAAGCACGGGCGCTATACACCCGGCATGCATATCCCGATCTATGACGTATCGGCGATAGACAAGTACAAGCCGGACTACATCCTCATCCTGCCATGGAACTTCAAGGATGAGATCATCCGGCAGATGCAGCACGTGGTCGAATGGGGTGCGAAATTCATCATCCCCATTCCCCATGTCCGATTGATCGATCCAGCTCTGATTACAGAGGAGCGTTAGTCATGAAAGTCGTTCTGTTTTGCGGCGGTCTTGGAACCAGAATCCGCGAATATTCGGAAAATGTGCCAAAGCCGATGATCCCACTCGGCCACCAGCCGATCCTGCATCACGTTATGGAATATTACAGCGATTACGGTCACAACGACTTTGTTCTCTGTCTTGGTTACAAGGCCAATGTCGTGAAGGACTTCTTCCTGACGATCCGTCCGCAGACTTTTGCGGATTGCGTGGTCTCCAATGGCGGGCGCAATGTCGAATTGCTGGAAGAGGTGGATCGCGACTGGAGCGTGACGCTGCTCGACACCGGCATCTGGCGCAATATTGGCGAACGCCTGTGGAGCGCGCGCAGCCATGTCCAGAATGAGGACATGTTTCTGGCCAATTACAGCGATGGTCTGAGTGACGTTGATCTCGACGATATGACGCGGCGTTTTGAGGAAAGTGGCAAGATTGCCTGTTTCCTCGCTGTGCGTCCGCCGCTGACCTATCATCTGGCGGATATCGCCGAAGGTGGAGCCGTGCGGGCTTTCCGGACATCGAACACCTCCGATATCTGGATCAATGGCGGCTATTTCCTCTTCCGCAAGGAAATCTTCGATTACATGCGGGAGGGTGAAGAGCTGGTGCTGGAACCGTTCAGCCGCCTCATCGCCGACAATCAGCTGATGGCGTATAAATATGAAGGCTTCTGGCGGTCCATGGACACACTGCGCGACTGGCAGACGCTGGAAGATATGGTCGAGAAGGGCGATATGCCCTGGAAGAAACACAAGGCGGAGCAGCGCGCTGCCAACATCGCCATAGCGCTATGATCGACCTGCGTTCTCTCGCCAATCCGGGCAGGCCGCTTCAGGTCCTGTGTCTGGGCGCGCATTCGGACGATATCGAAATCGGCTGCGGGGGAACGCTCCTCAGTCTCATCGAAGCAGGAACGCCGATGCACATCGAATGGTGTGTGCTGTCCGGCAATGAAGAACGGCGCGTCGAGGCGGAGGCTTCGGCGCGCGATTTTCTGCGCGGTACGGAAAATCCGGGCATCCGTCTTGCGATGTTCGAGGATAGCTACTTTCCGGCGCAGATGCGCGAGATCAAGGCATGGCTGATCGAGCAGCGCAGTCGCCAGACGCCGGATATCGTATTTACCCATCGGCAGGGCGACGCACATCAGGATCATCGCACGCTCAACGAGCTGACCTGGAATCTCTTCCGCGACCAACTGATCCTCGAATATGAAATACCAAAATGGGATGGCGATCTCGGCCAGCCCAATGCCTACTCAGCGCTTTCGGCTGCGATCCTGGAGCGCAAGGTCGAGCTTTTGATGAAGCATTTCGGCACGCAGCGCTCGAAAGACTGGTTCGATCCCGAGACCTTTCGCGGTCTCGCGCGATTGCGCGGCATGGAATGTCGCGCGCCGGAAACCTATGCCGAGGCCTTCCATATGCGCAAGCTGCGACTGTTTTAGCTCTGTTTGGAGATACGAAAAAGCCCGTTGCGCTGGGAGGAGGAGTGCGCAACGGGCTGATTGGTAAAGCGCGATTGGGAGGAGGAGTATCGCGCTTCGTGTCCGGTTTCTGGGAGGAGGAGTGAAACCGAACAATGCGAAAATAGGTGCGGAGTCAGGTGTTTACAAGGGAACATCCTGCACGGCAGCTATGCAAATTTTAAAGGGCTAAAAAAGAAACCGCCCCGCAGCGGTCTAGCGCGCTGGGGCGGTCACTCCCTCCTCCAAGTGGAGCACACAATAATGAGGGAGTTTCCAAAAGCAAGCCCCTAACAAAACTCTATAAATTTCAGAAAATACTGAAATCCATGAAGCTAATAGAGCAGATGGCATATGTTCTGCGGAAGGCTGGCCTTGTCTCGACTGAGTTGCCGGAAGTCCATGCAAAGATCATGACTGTCTGCCCAGCAAAAGACCTTCCTAATATTTGATATAATTTGTGGACTACCTAATTGTTGCGAGGCCGCATGGAATGGTCTTGACCATGCAGCGCGGGTGGCAGCTGTGAAATTCGGTCGCGGTCACGCTGTTTTCTGCAATTGCCATTTCCATTTTGGAACAGGTGTGATTATGTGCGATCGCATCAGCCGAAGGAATCAAAAGCTTGAATTCCTCTCTTCCGATATGCTGAAGCGGGTTAATTTTAGACGGCCCTTTAAAAAACTGCCGTTGAGGCCGGGTTTTAAAAAACCCCTGTGATCTCGGATATTTAGCCAGACAGTGACCCCAATTAATTGGGTGAATTATCTGCTTTGATCACGCAATCTTTCACGCTGGAACCCTTTGTTGGTTTTAGAATCGGTCTTTACCCGCCATTTTTTCCCTGCGTGCACTCCTGAGAGCTCGCCCGCCTCGCGCCCCTAAGCCCCCCGCCCAAACGCGAGGCGGTTCCTTGTTTAGGAACCACTGATTTTCCCCGAAAATACAACTAAGCAATCTGCCGGAATCAGTTGGCTTTGTTCCGTCTCTTTGCCGTTGCAATGCGCGCGGCCTCGGTTTTGGATAAAAACCGCAGTCACGTTTTAAGACTTAACGCAGCGTCAGATTTGATTGGGATTTAAGCGTAAATCTGAAGCGCTTTCTTCTGTGGAAGACGCCGAATAGCCCGGCTGACGCCCTATTCTTCGGCTACCCTCAGGTCAGTTGAGTCGATTGGCGCTTGAAGCGCACCACGGCTTTGAATGCATGCAGCATCGGGTCCGGCTTCATGCTTGCGCGTCTTCGCCTCTATTGAGGGCGCGCATGGGCAGGATGCCAGCCAGAAATTAACCATCTGTTAACCATTCCGCATATAGATCGAGTAAACCGTTTTTTAACCAAGATGAATCAAGTGCTAACACAATCCCGTCCGATCCGTTTGAAAGGGCGCTCCTTTCTTGCGCTGGTGCTCTCTCCTGAACTGCCGTTGGACGGCTGGCTCGACAGGCTGGACGATCTTGCCGCGCGTTCGGCAGGGTTCTTTCTGAATCGCCCGGTCGTGCTTGATCTTGAGAATCTGGTTATCGAACGGATGCAGCTGGTTCAGCTACTGGAAGATCTTGCAGGTCGCGGTGTCTGGATCACGGGTTTTGAAAATGCGCGTCCTTCGCTTCTCGGGCCTGGCATGCCGCCGGCCTTGCGTGGCGGGCAGGTGGCAGCGGATTTCAATCCCGAGGTGAACGAGCCTGCAGCGCCTTCCAAGCCGGTTGCTGCGGCAGCGCCTGCCAATGTGCAACTGGTCAAGGCCGTGCCGTCGATGGTGGTGACGGAACCTGTGCGCTCTGGCCAGTCCATCTATTTCCCGGACGGCGATGTCACGGTGGTTGGCTCTGTTGCTTCGGGTGCGGAAGTGGTCGCGGGCGGTTCGATCCACGTCTATGGCGCGCTGCGTGGTCGTGCGATGGCCGGTACGGCGGGCAATTCCAATGCGCGCATTTTCTGCCGCAAGATGGAAGCAGAGCTTGTCGCAATCGACGGCCTCTACAAGACGGCTGAAGACATGGAAGCCAGATTGCGCGGGCAGGCGGTGCAACTGTGGCTCGATGGCGATTACATGATGGCCGAAACGCTCGGCTGATCGATTTATTGAAAAGAAATCATGCCCGGTTGGGCGGGCAATACTCTCATAAGGCGTGCGGGAGCTACAGGAGACCAATATGGCAAAAGTAATTGTTGTAACTTCCGGCAAGGGTGGCGTTGGTAAAACGACATCCACTGCAGCCATCGGCGCCGCTCTTGCGCAGCGTGGCGAAAAGACAGTCGTTATCGACTTCGATGTCGGTTTGCGTAACCTTGATCTGGTGATGGGTGCCGAACGCCGCGTGGTGTTCGATCTGGTGAATGTAATTCAGGGCGATGCGAAGCTGCCTCAGGCGCTCATTCGCGACAAGCGTCTCGATACCCTGTATCTGCTGCCTGCCTCCCAGACCCGCGACAAGGACAACCTCACGACCGACGGCGTCGACCGTGTGATCGAAGACCTCAAGAAGGAATTCGACTGGATCATCTGCGACAGCCCGGCTGGTATCGAGCGCGGCGCTACCCTCGCCATGCGCCATGCCGACATGGCCGTTGTGGTGACCAATCCGGAAGTGTCGTCGGTGCGCGATTCAGACCGCATCATCGGCCTTCTCGACGCCAAGACTCTCAAGGCTGAACGTGGCGAACGGGTGGAAAAGCATCTTCTGCTGACCCGTTACGACCCGATCCGGGCCGAACGTGGCGACATGCTGAAAGTCGAAGACGTTCTTGAAATCCTGTCTATCCCGCTTCTGGGCATCATCCCTGAAAGCCAGGATGTGCTGCGCGCATCCAATATCGGCTCTCCAGTGACGCTTGCCGACCAGCGCAGTGCGCCGGCTCTGGCCTATCTGGATGCAGCTCGCCGTCTGGCGGGCGAAGAAGTGCCGATGACTGTTCCATCCGAAAAGCGCAGCCTTCTGGGCAAAATTTTCGGAAGGAGAGCGGCATGAGCCTATTTCGATTCTTCACCAAGCAGGCTTCCGCGCCGATGGCGCGCGAACGTCTGCAAGTTCTGCTGGCGCATGAACGAGCGTCCGAGGGCCATTCCGATCTTGTGGCGGTGCTGAGGGAAGAGATTCTGGCGGTTATCGCCAAGCATATCCAGATCGATCGCGACAAGGTCAGCGTGAAGATGGATCGGGGAGATCAGATGTCGACATTGGAAGTCGATATCGAACTTCCCTTGAAGCAAAAGGTGCGGGCAGCCTGATCTTCAAAGCACTTCCAGCCAATACCGTGAGGTTTTGTGTCTGGATATGCCTCAATACAATGTGCGGGGGCGATAATGGAGGGATATTTCCATGAACCGCGGCACACTTCTTATCCGTCTGAAAGAGCTTCAGGAACTGCCTAAGTTTCAGAAGCGCGATATCTGTACGGTAAGCGCCTTTCTACCTCTCGAAGCTCTGGCAGAACATGTCAGGGTGTGCGAGGAGGCGGCAGGCGTAGCGCAAACGGGGCAGGATCATTGATCCTGCCTTTTTCATTGGCTCACGTCTTTTTCACGGCACGGCAAAGTGCGTCTGCAAATAGCAGCCGAGTAGCAGAAGGACGACCGCAGCCGCTATGAGAGCCAGGATTTTCATAAAATAGCATTCGCTCAATCTCCGCTCACGTTCAATAAAACTGATGGTGATCGAAGCGCGGGTGTTTAAATGACTGATCAGGTGGCGTTCTGCAGCAGCTCGCGCCGCGCTGTCGCAACAACCTGCTGCGTTAAATCCGACAGCCGGTCTGCCGCGAGACGATTGACCTGCCAATAGAGCGGCACGTCGAGCGGTGTGCCGGGTACAAGCTCGACCAGCTTACCGGATGCAAGGTGGTCCTTCACCAGCACGACGGGGTTCACGCCCCAGCCCATGCCGTCAAGGCTCGCTTCGACAAACCCTTGGGTGGAGGGCAACCAGTGGGTCGGACAATTGATGTCCACCTTCAGGTTTTCCTTGATCCAGCGGTCCTGTAGCCGGTCTTTCTGGTTGAAGGTCAGAGCAGGAGCGGTGGCTAGCGCTTCGCTTGTCACGCCGTTCTCGAAGTATCGCTCAATAAAGTCCGGCGATGCCGTCGCATGGTATCGCAGTGTACCGAGCGGAACGGTCCGACAGCCTTGCACCAGCTTGGCATGAGACGTCACCGCCGCCAAAACCCGCCCGCGCTGAAGCCATTCGGCTGTGTGGTCCTGATCGTCCACGGCAATGTTCAGCAGGTGATCAGACTCCTTGCTAAAGGCCGAGATGGCTTTCAGAAACCAGGTGCCGAGACTGTCCGCATTTGTGGCGATATTCAGCGTGACGCGTTGTTTGAGATCGTCCGCACCGGCAAGGGCTGGCAGCTCTTCAAGCAATTCGCGTTCCAGCATACCCACCTGTTCGATGTGACGGCAGAGCCAGTCGCCTTTTTCGGTTGCGTTACAAGGCGTGCCGCGCGAAATGAGCACCGTGCCGAGCCGCTCTTCCAGATGTTTGACCCGCTGGGATATGGCCGATGGCGTGACATTCAGGGCGCGGGCCGCTTTCTCGAAACTGCCGGTTTGTACGACCATGGCCACGGCGCGCAGTGCGGAATAATCGATCATTAGTTTATCTTAATTTGGATTAGCATCTTTAACTATAATAATCCAAACGAGGCGTATATCCAAGCTCTACCAACCATTCCGAATTGCGTGGTGTTCAGCGGGGCTGAGCCATGCTTCACAGCGAGCTGAAATGAATTTTTCCGTTTATCTGACGGGCCTGACCATGGGCCTCAGCCTGATTGTAGCCATCGGCGCGCAGAACGCTTTCGTTCTGCGTCAGGGATTGCGCGACGAGCATGTTTTCGCGGTGAGTCTTGTCTGCGCTGTGTCGGATGCGGTGTTGATCACGCTGGGGATCACCAGTTTTCAGAAGATCGCGGCGGCGCTGCCCGCCATTGACCCGATCATGCGTTATGGCGGCGCTGCCTTCCTGATCTGGTACGGTGCGCGGAGCCTTTATTCGGCAATCACCTCGTCCACAGCGCTTTCGACCGGCAATGGAGGCGCGACGGGCTTATGGAAGGTTATTGCTACCTGCCTCGCTCTCACATGGCTCAATCCGCATGTCTATCTGGATACGGTCGTTCTGCTCGGCACCATATCCACCCAGTTTCCGGGTCTTGAAAACTCGTTCGCTTTGGGCGCGATCACCGCTTCGTTTGTCTTTTTCTTTTCGTTGGGCTTTGGTGCGCGCTGGTTGCGCCCCGTCTTCGCCAGACCGTCATCCTGGCGTGTATTGGAAGGCGTGATTGCTTTTGTGATGTGGGCAATTGCGTGGAAGCTGCTGACCGGCGCGTGAGCGCCGGTCATTTCAGATCGTCAGGACTGTTCTTCCGGCTGGCGTTGCTGAATGCGCTCGGAAACGAAGGTGTGCAGCGTGAAGGAGGTTGCCGGGTTATGATCCGGTGACTTTGGAAAGCCCTTGAGGTCCTGCGGCGTAATGCCAAACCGTTCCTTGAAGAATTTGGTGAATTGCGCGCGGTCAGAGAAGCCGCAGGCATAAGCGACTTCCTTCATGCTCAGCTTTCGTCCGCCGTCATTGATGAGGCGTCGGTACGCAAGATCGAGCCGTTTGTTGCGGATTAGCTTGGTGACACCGCTGTCAGGTTCAAATGCACGATAAAGATGTGAATGCGACAGCTTGAACTGCTGCATAATTGTCTTTGGCGAAAGGTTAGGGTCGGCCAGATTCGCGTCGATATGGTCGAGCACGCGCTGGCGCAGCGGCAAGCTGACAGCCAGATATTCTTCCAATGTGAAAGCCTGTCTGTTGATGGCGGCTTTGAGCAGCACCATCAGGGATTCCTGTATCTCGGGATAATCATTCTGGTCGATCGTATCGATGATCCGGTCGAGCGTGAGAATGAAGTTGAACAGGATTTTGTTGGTTGCAACATTGGAAGGCAACACCAAACCGTGCAGGTTCTTTCCCGGAAAGGCTTTGTTGAGTTCCTTGCGCGGGATGGCCAGCGTCACGCGCGCGCCGGCGTCCTTCTTGCTTGTCATCACCTGTGTCAGATCGAGGAGGAAAATATCCCCGGGCTTCACCTCGACGCTTCTACCATTGAAGTCCCCCCGGTAATCACCAGCTAGGACAAGTTGCAGCAGGTAAAGGTCAAGGTCGGTTCTGGCGATAATTTTCGGCGTCCGATCACAGAACTGATTGCTGAATGTCGTGTTGCCAACCACCATGTTTCCGAACAGGCGCGAGCGGACAGAACCACTCATGACCTTTTCGTCGTTTTCAAGGGTTGGTTTTACCTCATAAATGATCGACGATGTCTCCCGCCAGAAATCATTGCGGTTTTTTTCGTCGACCATATCTGCCGATATATAATGGCCGCTCTTCATGTGCCCCCACCCGCGACAGTTATCAGCCGATAACGCTGCATGCGGACATTCCCATGCAGTCGGCAGGCTTCAAACTGTGTCGTATTACTCCCGAGTTGTTCTCGAATCTATCAAATTTGCCTCCAAAAACGCAACATGGGACAAAATTACTCTACATTGGGGATTCTAATGTATTGCCAGCGGAGTTTCGTAGTTTATTTCTATCTATTTAGGTCATCTGTTTTTTAGCTGTTGTTAAAATTTCAAATTTTAAAAATAAACTATGAAAACAGAAAAATCAGAATCCAAGCATCTTTAATAGAAGTAATTTTTCGGAGTGCAGATACGGCGTGATCGGATTCTACGGAGCGAGTTTTTCTTATATTTGAAGAATTTGGCTGGCAAATAGGGTTGATTTATACAATGAGTGCAATTCTGGATTGCCGAAATTTCATTCTATTTGCGACAATAAAAGTCGCTTTTTGCAGGTTCGCTGTTGAAATTATCCCCTGCAAAAATTCGATGCCAACTAACGGGTAGGGGTGCCGCTGGCACCCTTCGTACACGAACGCGCTCAACGTGTTGGGAGTGCTGGGTTCGGACGACACTGCTTTCGTTTTTGCAATAAATCGCTTTATTAGAAAGGATCGATAATGATCGTAAGGCGTAAAAGGCAGCTGCTTGCTTGCATGGTGGCGCTGGCGCTTGCCTCGCCGGTGCAGCTGGCGTTTGGCCATGACTGGGGCCACGACCACTGGGATCATCACGACCACGATTTCCCGCCCTTTGGTCATGACCACGATCATGATTTCCATCACCATCATGACCATGCAGGTGCTGCCGTTGCCGCGGGTATTCTCGGTCTGGCGGTTGCTGCGGCTATTGCCGACAATGGTAGCAACCGTCCGCACGATGTTTATGCCCCGCCGCAGCAACCATTATATGCGCCGCCGCCTCCTTATCGCTTAAGCAACGGCAATACCTGCTACCCGGCGCAGCGGGCCTGTTACCTTCCAAACGGGCATTATGCAGGCATCACCACCCATACACAGTTCGGCAATTAGGACATATTATGAAATTTCATCATTTTTTGCTGGGCGCAGTATTGCTCGCAACCTTTCCAAAAACGGCTTTTGCCGAAGACGCGTCCAATCATCGGCTTCATGCCGCATGGGATGCATTGGCCAAGGGTGAGGGCGAATTTCTCTCATCGAAGCAATTTGCGAGCCTGAACAACCTCGCATATCAGGCAGCCATCGTGCGAATTTGCGACGGGCATGAGCTTGACCATGATGCCTTCCGCAACAGGATCCAAGACGTCATCAACGATTCCGACAAAAAGCTTAGCGACGAGCAGGCCGACTTGCGCGAAGCTGCCATTCTTGTGGCATTCGGAGCGCGCTTTGGTCTGTTCCTCGCCGAAGGCAGTGACGACAGCAAAGCGGGCTTTTGTGCGTCCGCTGACGAGATCAAAGCCTCCAAGGACGTTTCTGTTCTAGCCAAGTAACCACCGAACAAAAGCAAAGCCTCCCGCGTGGTTGATATCCACGCGGGAGGCTTTTTTGCATGGCCGATCAAGCCGTATGAGGCTCGACTTTCCGCCTGCGGAACCAGCGGGCGCTGGCCAGACGGTCGATCTCGACAAAGATCACCGGTGTGATGAACAGTGTCAGCACCTGACTGAGCAGAAGACCGCCCACCACTGCTACGCCGAGCGGCTGGCGCAGTTCTGATCCCTGGCCACTGCCAAGGGCAACAGGAACAGCTGCGAGAAGCGCACAGAATGTCGTCATCATGATCGGACGGAAGCGGCGAATGGCAGCCTGATGGATAGCCTCTTCCGGCGCATGGTTTTCATCGCGTTTCAGAAACAGCGCCACGTCGACCATCATGATCGCATTTTTCTTGACGATACCGATCAGCATCAGCAACCCAATCAGCGCAATGATCGACAGGTCGAAACCCGATAGCTGCAGCGTGATCAGCGCACCGAAGGCTGCTGAAGGCAGGCCGGAGAGAATAGTCAGCGGGTGCGCAAAGCTTTCATAGAGAACGCCGAGCACGATATAGATCGTCGCAACGGCGGCGAGGATCAGCAGACCCATATTGCCGGTTGACTGGGCGAAGATTTGTGCAGCGCCCGACGGTTGTGCCGATACGGATGCTGGCATGCCGATTTCGGTGCGTAGCGCCGTCACGCGGTCGGTGGCGGTGCCGAGCGATACACCTGCGGGCAGGTTGAAGGACAGCGTAACCGATGCGAGCTGTCCGGACTGATTGACGGTTACCGGCCCGTTGGTTCGCTTGATTGTGGCAAAGCTGGCGAGCGGAACCAGAGTGCCCGACGATGAGGGCACACGCAGGGCACCAAGCTGCGTTTCATCCCACTGACGGCTCTGATCGAGTTCCAGAATGACGTCATAGCTGTTGCCGGTCGTCTGGATTTGCGAAACCGTCAGCGTTCCATAGGCCGCCTCCAGCGTACTGCGGATGGCTTGCGAGCTGATGCCGAGGCTTCCGGCTTTGTCCCTGTCAATGTCGATACTGGCTTGCAGCGCGTTGTTTTGCAGGTCGGATGCCACATCGACAAAGGTTTGCGGCTCGGCCTTCATGGCATCGGCCAGTTTGACCGACCAGGATCGGGCTTCGTCGGCATCGAGCGATTGCAGCACAATCTGATACTGGCTTTGGGTGCTGCGCCCGCCAAAGCGCAGATTCTGCACCGGCGTTATATAGGCGGTGATGCCCGGAAGAGCGCCCAGCGATTTGCGTAGTGCGCTCAGGGTCTGATCTAGCGGCGGGCGCTGGTCGCGCGCCTTGAGCTGTACAAGAAGTGAACCTGTATTAAAGGTCGAACCGCCGGGGCCGCTGCCGAGCGAAGCTGTGACATGCTGAACGGCGGCGTTATCGGAAACAATGGAAGCTGCCTGCTGTTGCAGGGTGCGCATCGCCTGATAGGAAATATCCTGCCGCGCCTGTGTGGAAATGGTGAGAAGGCCGATATCTTCCTGCGGAAAGAAGCTGCGCGGCAGGGTTGTGAACGACCAGATCGAACCGAGAAAACTGAGGCCGAAAACCAGCAGAACCAGCGCGCGATGCTTGAGGCACCAGCCGACAGCGCGTCCATAGGCTTCGGTGACCTGATCGAACAGGCGGGCGATTCGACCGGGTTTGACTTCCTTGTGTGGCAGGCGCGCGGCCAACATTGGCGTTACGGTCAGTGAGACGAGGGCCGAGGAAAGGATGGCGAGTGTCACCACCATGCCGAATTCGTTCAATACACGCCCGACAATGCCGCCCATCAGAAGAATGGGCAGGAACACTGCAACCAGCGACAACGACATGGAGATGATCGTGCCGGTCACTTCCTGGCTGCCCTTGATGGCAGCTTCAAAGGGCGGCATCCCTTGTTCTGTATAGCGCACGATATTTTCGAGCATCACGATGGCGTCGTCCACCACGAGGCCGACAGCCAGTGTGAGCGCCAGAAGCGAAATATTGTCGATGGAAAAGCCGAACGCATACATGGCGGCAAATGTCGCGACCAGTGAGAGCGGCACGGCAAGGCCCGGGATCATCGTCGCCCAGAATTGGCCGAGAAACAGAAAGATAACCAGAACGACGAGTGCAATCGTAATGCCCAGCGTCTTTTGAACATCGGCCACCGCATCGCGGATCGACCGGGATACATCGTTGACGACAGAAATATGCATCTGTGCGGGCAGGGCCGCTTCGATCTCCGGCAACTTGGCCTTGATGGCGTCGACAACGGCAACCGTGTTCGAACCCGGCTGCCGTTGAACGGCAAGCGCGATCGACTGTTTGCCATCCAGCCAGCTACCCTGATTGACATTTTCCACGCTGTCGAGAACCGTGGCGACATCCGATAGCCGCACCACGCGGTTACCGCTGCCTGACACGATAAGGCTTTTGAACTCGTCGGCATTGGTGCGTTGGGTCTTGGCGTTGACGGTAAGGGCCTGAGATCCGTTCTGCAATGTGCCGACAGGCGTCTGGCTGTTTGCGGCGGCGATGGTATCGCCGAGGCCCGACAAGGAGAGGTTGCGACTGTCGAGCTTGTCGGGATCGACCTCGACGCGCACGGCATAGGTTTTGGAGCCATAGACCTGCGCCTGTGCCACACCCGAAATGGTGGAAAGCGCTGGGGATATGATGTTCTGCGCAATGTCGTCCATCTGCGTCAGACGCGCCCCATCGCCCGTGAGCGCCAGAATGATGACCGGCGCATCGGCGGGATTGGCCTTGCGATAGCTGGGCGGGGTGGTCAGATTGTCGGGCAACTGACGCTGGGCTCGGGTAATCGCCGCCTGCACATCTGCGGCAGCCGCGTCAATATTGCGAGACAGATTGAATTGCAGCGTGATCGACGTGTTTCCGAGCGATGAGGTGGCGCTGATCGTATCAATACCCGCAATCGTCTCGAATTGCTTGATGAGCGGGGTTGCGACAGACGATGCCATCGTGTCTGGCGACGCGCCCGCCAGCTGCGCGGATACGTTGATGGTTGGAAAATCCGCTTCCGGCAGGGCCGCGACGGGAAGCTGAATATAGGCCGCAATGCCGCCGATCAATCCGCCAATGACAAGGAGGATCGTTGCAACCGGACGGCGAATGAAGACTTCGGAAATGTTCATCGGCTTGATGCCTTGATTCAGTTGGAAGAGACTTTTGTCTCTGCATCTTTGCTGGTCAGTTTCACCTTGCTGCCATTGGCAAGCGAGGCCTGGCCTTCCGTGACCACTTTTTCACCGGGTTGCAGACCAGCACTCAGACCGGCCATGCCATTGGCTCGGAGCGCGACCGTGACGGGGCGCACCTCGATGCTGTTGTCCGTCTTCACGACATAGCTGATTGAACCGTTTTCCTGCGGCTGCACGGCAACGCCGGGCACAAGCACCAGATTGTCTGCTTGTCCGGCTTCCACCAGCACACGCAGCGACTGTCCCGGCCAGAAATTGCCGGATTGATTGTCCAGCGTGGCGCGCAGACGGACGGTGCCGCTCGCGGCATCAATGGTGTTGTCGAGGAAGCTGACAGGACCGCTTTCCGAAATATCCCTGCCGTCAGCCGATACGGCAGAAGCGGTGGCTTTCAGCGTGCCAGTGGCAAGCGTTTCGCGGATGAGTGCGATATCCGTCTCTGGCAGTGTGAAATCCGCATAAATGGGCTTCATCTGCGTAATGGTCGCGACTGGTGAACCGGCGGAGAGATAAGCGCCAACAGAGACGAGCACCACGCCAAGCTGACCGTCGAAAGGCGCTATAATCCTGGTGTTGTCGAGGGTCACCTGATCGGCGGCCAGCTGAGCCTGATCGACCTGCAATTGGGCCTCCGCCACTTTGAGGGCGGCCAGTGCATCATCGCCAGCCTGAGACGTGCTCACGCCTTTGGTGACGAGGTCTTGCATCCGCTTCAGCAGGATTTGCGCATTGTTCAGCGTGGCCTGCGATTTGGCGACGGAGGCCTGATCCTTCACAACGGTGGCGCGGATAGCGCGGTCATCGAGTTGGGCGATCAGATCGCCCTTCCTGACGATGGCTCCGTCTTTGACGTTGAGAATGGCCACATTGCCGGGCTCGGGACTGTTGACCGCCGTAGAGGCAACGGCGACAACCGTGCCGATGGTGCTGCGCTGGATCGGCAGCGAACCAGCAGTTGCAACAGCCACCTTGACGGCGTGCTCGGCACTGGCCGAGCGGCTGCCACCTTTCCGACTATCTGTCTGAACTGTGTTCGGAGCGCTGGCGCCGTTCTGTTTCGTGGCATGTTGCCAGCCGACATAAGCGGCACCTGCAACCAATAAAATCGGGACACCCCAAACAACCCAACGCTTCACTCAAGGCTCCTGTCAACGAAGGGATACGCCGCAAAACCGGCTATCCGAACGCTAGCACAAAGCAGCCGCGCGGCAATTAAATTGATTGAGAGCGACAGTTGTTCAGTTCGTGATAATTAGCGAGGTCACCATTTGCGGCGTTCGTTGCGCCGTAATTGTGGCTATTTGAGAATGCGGAGAATGTCGCGAACGACCTCAGCCTGCAGGGGGCGTTGTTTCTCAATATTGAAATGGCCAACTTCCTTCACACCGGAGAAATCGCGATTGTCCAGCCTGCCCTTGAAACGGGGGCCGGGCACCAGCGGTAGCCCCCAGCCGTGCTGCGAAAAATAGAAATTGACGACGCGACGAATGTTCCCGGGCAGGGGATCAGGTGCTGTCGCGGCGAAAGACGCCATATAATCCACGCGAATGCCGCGCTTTTCCAGAGCTTCGGCAATGGAAATAATGGCGTTCGCGCCCAGCGAGTGACCGACGAGGATAACCGGCTGCGGGCCGTATTTCTGCCGGTCAGAGATGATCCGGTTGGCGACAAGACGCCACGCGGCGTTGCCCTCGACATGGGCATCGACGCCAGCTGCTTGCAAATCGGCACCGATTTCGTCAATGCCGGTGGAAAAAATATTGGCAAAACCGCGCAGGAGATAGACGTCTGGTCGCCCGGGTTGGGCAGCATTCCCCGGCTTGTGGTTGGTATTGGGAGCCTGCGCGGCAGGTTTGGCGAGTGCTGCGATTGGCATCGAAGCCAGCATAAGGCTAGAGGCCAGCCCCGAGACCAGCATGGAACGGCGGCTCATAAAATATTTCGCCGAATTGCCTGATTTTTTCGTCATGTAAATTTACCAAGGTTATGGCCAAGGTTTCGGAATGACACGTCCGGTGCGCTTGGCATATTCGTCATATGAAGCGCCGAAAGCCTTACGCATCATCGCTTCTTCATGGCCTACGCGGTAAAAATAGAGAATGCCGACGCCAACAAGGCCCGCCAGACCGGCGAACCAGTTGGGGAGCAGGCAAAACTGCGCTATCGCCCAAAGCCAGAACGATAAATACATCGGATGACGGACATATTTATAGAGCCCGTCCGTCACGAGTTTGTGTTCCTTGCGGATCTCCAGTGAGACAGACCAGTTCTTGCCGAGCTGGCGATGGCTTGCATAGAACAGCCAGAGAAAGGCGAGTTCGACCACAAGGCCGATCCAGCCGAGCCATGGCTGAAAGGTATAATCCGCAGCAGCCGGAAAACCCGTTGCGACATAGATGATCGGGATGAGTGACAGGCCCACGCTTGCTGCGCTCAGCGCCGCTCGATCCGGCAGCGTCTTGGCGTTGGTCGTGACCTTGATCTTGCGGGCGCGACGCTGATGCGGCACCCGGATGACCACCCAGGCGACAAGACCAATTGCCCAGACGATCATTGCCAGGGTGGGCGTCATTCGGAAGCTACCTTTTCTGGCGACAAGCCGCCCACAATATGGTCGCTCACACGCTCGGACAAATAGTGCGGACCGCAGCAGACCTGAAAGAAATCATACCAATAAGGCTTCGTATTGCCGAATACATATTGATAATGCACGCGAAAAAGGTTGCGCTTCACCCGCTTGTAAGTCTCGGCCTGCAGCATATCCTTAATGCGCACCTGACGCACGAAAGGAAACCTCCGGCCTTCGGCCCGCGTGAGCTTCATGTCTGCCACCGGGTCGGTCTTGTAGAAATTGATGGCGTCGGTCAGGCACTGGATTTCAGCCCATTCGAGCTTACCATCATCGGTTAGCCGTTGCACGCCTTCGCGAAATTTCGTGGCAGCGGGATGATATCCGGCCTTGAGCGCGGTGGAGCCGAGCGTCAGAACGGTCACTTTTGGCGCGCGGCCTGAAAATGCGCCGTCGACGGCCAAACAGCGGGCGGCGACATCCAGCATCAGCATGCCGCCGGTGCTGTGGCCGATCAGGATGACCTCGTCATATTGGCCTGCGCCGACGCGCTGGACAGTGCCTTCTGCGAAGCGCTGCATCAGCGCTTCGGCGTCCGGTCGCCTGCCGCGAAAGAAGTTCAGCGAAAACGACCATAAATCCATCAGATGGTTGGTAGACCAGCGTTTGCCAAGCACCATCAAAGCGACCGAGAATACGACAAGCCCGATGAACCAGCTGATTGCGCCCAGCCAATGCACCGTCAGGCGGGCAGCAGCCAGTCCCAGCAGCGCGAACAAAACGACCGCGAGGAAAGGATAGAGGAAATAAAGCCCGAAGCGCCATGCTTTGGAGAAGAAATGGAAGGCCGTGCCGGAAAAGACGAAGTCGGCAAAGGCGCGCAGATATTTGCCAAGTCGCACGGGCAGGGGGCGGGCGAAATCTGCCAGTACGATTGAGTCGAGGGCGAGGAAATGAAAGTCGGTCGTTGTCGACCAATCTTCGCGTGCAGCACGGGTTTCGATGGTCGCAAGCCCGATCTCGTGATCAGGTGTCTCATCAACTGTGGAGACCGTCGACTGGTAGCCCCAGAGCGTGTCGAAACGGGAAATTTCCTTACGCAGCCGCTTGAAAAACGCGTCCGGCGTTTTTGGATCATACCCGCCAATGAAGAATACGGCACGCCGCTGGACCGACTGATTCATACGAAAAGCGTAATTTGCATCTTAGGCATTGTCGAGATCAAACCGCGCTATGTTTTCGTGAAATTCTCTGTTGCTTTTTTGTGCAATCCTACTTCTTGAGGGAGTAAACGTTTCGGAGCCATTTCAGGAAATTATAATAGTAGATTTGTCTTAGAAGTTTTTTGAAACAATTGGATAGTGGGCTTTCTTAAGTTGTAACATTGAAGCATAGGTTTTGGACTGTCGTGTAACGGCCACTTTGCAACGAACGAAAACGTGATATGGCGAAGGCAGGGCGATCCGGGGAGGACGCTGTCAGTCACGCATTTGGTTGCAAGTTCTGGATCGCATAGTATGAGCCGCACTATTCTCTGCCTGGGCGCTTTGACGCTCGACACAATCCTTCGTCTTGATGCTTTGCCGGAACAGGCCGGGAAATATCTGCCCAGTGAAGCGGTGCAAATCGCTGCCGGAATGGCCTCAAGTGCCGCAGCTGCAATTGCTCGTCTCGGCGGGGATGTGGCGCTTTGGGCTTCGACGGGCGATGATGCCACCGGTGAACGCGTGATTGCGGAACTGCGGGCGGAAGGGATCGACTGCACTCATATTCGTAAGCTTGCTGGCGCACGCACCGCTTTTTCTTCGATTCTGGTCGATCCGTCGGGCGAGCGTGTCATCGTTCCATTCTACGACCCGCAACTGGGCAGCCCGGCTTCAATCGTGCCGCCTGTCGAGGCGGGTGCGTTTGCGGCAGTCATGGCGGATGTCCGCTGGGCATGGGCTGCGGAAACTGGTCTTAAGGCCGCGCGTCGCGCCGGTATTCCGGCGATTCTCGATGCCGATACGGCCCCGGTCGAACTTCTCGAGCGGCTGTTACCACTTGCAACGCATATTGTTGCTTCCGAACCTGCTGCCATCAGCCTGACTGGCACGACAGATTTGAGCGAATGCGTCGAGATACTGGCCAGCCGGTATGATGTTTTCACCGCGGTGACCGCCGGTGCGAACGGATGCTACTGGACGGAACGGGCCGGACATTCGGTGCAGCATGTCGCCGGTTTCCGGGTCAAGGCTGTCGATACGCTCGCTGCGGGCGATGTTTTCCACGGCGCCTTCGCGCTTGGCCTCGTCGAAGGCAGGTCGATGCACGACATTATCCGTTTTGCCAATGCCGCCGCCGCCATCAAATGTGCCCGCTTTGGCGGACGTTCTGGCTCGCCGAGCCGTGCGGAGGTCATGGCGTTTATGGAGCGCGGACTGCTTCCAGCCTAGGACACAAATCCCCCAGATTTTGCATAAATGCACAGTGAACCCGAATTGACTATTTACTAACATGTTAGTATGTGCCAACTTGCAGTTCAATCTTGGGAGGAGACGGCTTTGCCGCAAAATCATTCTGGGCAGGAGCGCTTCGGGCTCTCTGCAGCGCTTACGACGCCATTCGATGCTGATGGCAAAATCGATGTCAGCCGTGCACTCAAGCATGCGCGTGCGCGCCTCGATAATGGCTGTTCCAGCGTCACTTTGTTCGGCACCACCGGCGAAGGTTCGTCGATTGCCGATGCGGAACGCGCAGCTCTTCTTGATGCATTCATTGCTCAGGGCTTTCCGGCATCCAAAATCGTTGTCGGTGTGATGGAAAATTCGGTTGCCGATGCTGTGCTTCAGGCTGGCGATGCACTGCGTCGCGGCTGCAAGGCCATTCTTCTGGCGCCGCCTTCCTATTTCAAGAATCTCTCCGACGATGGTCTCTTCAACTGGTTCTCCGCCGTGTTGAAAGGTCTTGGTTCGGATGCGCGCGATATCATCCTTTACAACATCCCGTCGGTGACGGCGGTTGAGCTGTCCGTCGACCTGATTGGTCGTCTGCGCGATGCTTTTGGCGCGGTTATCTCTGGCGTGAAGGATTCGTCGGGCAATTGGGCTTACACCGAGAAGCTTCTGGCCGCGCATAAGGACATTGCCATCCTCATCGGTGACGAGCGCGATCTCGCCGCTGGCGTCCGTCTGGGCGGGCAGGGTGCGATTTCCGGCATGGCCAATCTGTTCCCGGACCGTCTTCTGCGCATGGTCAATGATGGGCAGGACGATGCCGAACTGGTCGATGCCGTGCGCAAGCTGCTCAACTATCCGGTAACACCCGCGGTGAAGGCGCTGGTGGCGCGTCATACTGGCGATATGGAATGGCGTCATGTCCGCGCGCCGCTGGTTGCGCTGAATGATGCGGATTTTGATGCAATTGGCAGTGTATTTGACGGATTGCATATGGCAAAGGCTGCCTGAGCCGGGCATAAGCGATGCAGACATGCTGCGGAAAAGTGGGAGAACTTTCCGCAGCATAACCAAAGCGGTTGGGAGAGGACGAAGCCTTGGCGGAAGATCAGAACGAGCCGGTGAAGTTGCGGGACAAGGCCTATCAGAGCTTTACCCAGCATTTGCTGGCGCGCGATTTCCATCCGGGCCAGTTCGTCTCGCAACGCCAACTCGTCACCATGACGGGCCTGCCGCTCGGTGCAATCCGTGAATTGATCCCCCGTCTTGAGGCGGAAGGTCTGATCAAAACCGTGCCACAGCGCGGGCTTCAGATTGCCCATATCGATCTCAATCTCATCCGCGAGGCTTTCCAGTTTCGCTTGTTCATCGAGAAAGAGTCGGTTGCGATTTTCTGTCAGTCGGCTTCCGACGAATTGCTGCGCTCGCTGCGTGCCGAGCATGAAGACACGCTAAACCGGGCCATGAGCGAGGGCGAGACGCCGGAGCTTGAGGAGCAGGCGCAGAATATCGACTGGAGCCTGCACGACACCATTGTCGCCTCGCTCGACAATGAAATCATCTGGCGCGCTTACCAGACGAATACGATCAAGATGCGCCTGATCAATCAGGAGCGTTTCCGGATTACCGGGCGCGTCATTCCGGTCATGCAGGAACATCTCGCGGTTCTCTCGGCGATTGAAACCCGCGACCCGCAAATTGCCATGGATGCCATCGCTGTTCACATCAACAATGCACGGACGCTGGCATTGCACATTTAGCTAGAGCATTCCCAGCAAAAGTGCGTAGCGGTTTTGCGTAGGATAATGCGTAAAAACAAATAGATAGAGCGGTTCCACGATTTGGCTTTGACCGGAACCGCTCTAAATGAAATCAGGAGCTTGGCAAGAGGAGTTGCCAGGTTTGGAACATAGGGGAGGAGAAGCATGAAACTATTTCATCCAACACGTCGCCAGTTTCTGGCGGGTTCTGCGGCAATCGCCGCATCGGGCGTGACAGGCATCAGCCCGTCTTTCGCCGCTTCCACGGTTGACTGGAAGAAATATGCGGGCACCACGCTCGAGGTGAACCTTATCAAGAGCCCGCGCGGCGAAATCCTTCAGAAGCATCAGAAGGAATTCGAAGAACTGACGGGCATCAAGGTTCATTCCGAACAGATGCCGGAACAGCAGCAGCGCCAGAAGGCGGTGATCGAGCTGACCTCCGGTCGCCCGAGCTTCGACGTCATTCACATCAGCTATCACGTTCAGAAGCGTCAGTTCGAAAAGGGCGGCTGGCTTGCCGATCTTAATCCATTCCTGAAAGACCCGACGCTGACCGACGCCTCGCTGACTGAAAGCGATTTCGCAAGCGCTGGTCTGACCTTCGCCAAGGATTCTAATGGCCGCTTCGGTGCACTGCCGTTCTCGGTCGATTACTGGATCATCTACTGGAACAAGGATCTGTTCGCCGCCAAGGGCATCGAATATCCGAAGACCTTCGAAGAGCTGGTCAAGGCCGCCGAGGCGCTGACCGATCCGTCTTCGAATACCTACGGCTTTGTGGCCCGCGGCATGAAGAACGCCAATGTTCCGGTTTGGACGAGCCTGATGCTCGGCTATGGCCAGAGCGCGGTCGATGCCGACGGCAATCTGAAGACGGATTCTGCAGAAGCCATTGAAGCTGCCAAGCTCTATCAGCGCCTGATGACCAAAGCTGCACCTCCCGGTGTTGCCGGTTTCAACTGGGCGGAATGCCAGTCGAGCTTCCTTCAGGGCAAGGTCGGCATGTGGCTCGACGGTATCGGCTTTGCGCCGCCGCTCGAAGATCCGAACAAGTCGCGCGTTGTCGGCAAGGTCGGCTATGGCGTTATTCCGGCTGGACCGAAGGCCCAGGCTGCACCGACGACCGGCGACGGTATCGGCGTGACCGAAGCGTCGACCAAGAAGGAAGCCGCTTATCTTTACTGCCAGTGGGCCATTTCGAAGGAAATGGGCGCACGTCTGCTGCAGACGGGTTCAGGCGTGCCGTTCCGCAAGTCGATCATCGATGATGCGGAAGTGCGCAAGGCTGTGACCATGCCGGAAGGCTGGGTCGAAGCCCTGTCGAAATCTGCACCGATCAGCCAGCTCTGCCTGCCGGTCATCGTTCCTGTCACGGAATTCCGCGACATTATGGGCGTTGGCCTCACCAATCTTCTGAATGGTGCCGAAGCGGAAGCTGAAATGAAGCGCGCGACGGAAGAATTCCGTCCGGTCCTCGCACGGAGCGAAGGGAAATGACATCTGCCGCCCCGACAGGAGCAACAAAGAGCATGAATGGGGAGGCCGCCACAAAGGCGGCTTCCAAAACCAAAGCTAATGGCAAGTCTGGCAAAAGCCATCTGAAACCAAGCTATTGGCCGTTTGTGCTTCCCGCCTTGATCATCGTCGGGGCGGTGATCGTTTTCCCTTGGCTTTTCACTCTCTGGATGAGCGCTAATCAATGGCAGCTCGGCGGTGGCATCAGCTTTGTCGGCTTCGACAATTATATTCGTCTGGCAGGCGATGCACGCTTCTGGGACTCCATGTGGCACACGGCTGTCTATACGGTCCTGTCCGTGGTGGCGCCCATGGTGCTCGGTACGATTGCCGCTCTCATCTTCGACAGCAAGCTGCCGATGCGCGGGCTGTTGCGCGGCATCTTCGTCATGCCAATGATGGCGACACCGGTCGCTGTCGCGCTGGTCTGGACGATGATGTATCACCCGCAGCTCGGTGTGTTGAACTATGTCCTGTCGCTGGTCGGCATCGGCCCGCAGGAATGGATTTTCAACCAGAATACGGTCATCCCGTCGCTGGTCGCTGTCGAGACATGGCAATGGACGCCGCTGGTCATGCTGATCGTGCTCGGTGGCCTCGCCTCCATGCCGCGCGATCCTTTTGAAAGCGCTGAAATCGACGGCGCGAATGGCTGGCAGAAATTCCGTTACATCACGCTTCCGATGATCCTGCCTTTCATCATGGTGGCCGTCATCATCCGCTCGATCGATGCGCTGAAAAGCTTTGACATCATCTTTGCGATGACGCAGGGCGGCCCGGGCACGGCGTCGGAAACCATCAACATCTATCTCTATAACGTGGCGTTTTCCTATTACGACATCGGATATGCTTCGGCGATTGCCGTGGTGTTCTTCATCGTCATTATCGCCATGTCCATGATCCTGCTGGCCTTGCGTCAGCGGACCAAATGGAACGCTTGAGGACCGGCTAATGGCACGCAAGTCAATTCTGTCGAAGCTCGGCACTGCGCTTCTTGTTTTCATCATCGTTTCGCCGGCGCTTTTCTTCTTCATCTGGATGCTGTCGCTTTCGCTCAAATACGAAATCGACAATGGCGCTTATCCGCCGATCCTGATCCCGGAACGTTTCGCCTGGTCGAACTACACGCAGATTTTCGAAGCCAATGATTTTCTGCTATATTTCTGGAACAGCCTTCTGGTGACCGGCATGGCAACGCTGCTCGCCCTTCTGGTCGGGGTTCCGGCGGGCTACGGCATTGCCCGGCTTCGGGCGCATAAATCGGCGATTGTCATCATGATCGCCCGTATGACGCCGGGTCTGTCCTATCTGATCCCGCTGTTCCTTCTGTTCCAGACGCTGGGTCTGTTGGGCACGCTCTGGCCGCAGATCATCATCCATCTGGTCGTCACCGTACCTATCGTGATCTGGATCATGATCGGCTATTTCGAAACGACGCCGATGGAACTGGAAGAGGCGGCGATAATCGACGGCGCGTCCTCGTTGCAGGTGTTTCTCAAGGTGGCGCTGCCCATTGCCAAGCCCGGCATCGTGGTGTCGCTTATCCTTGCGGTGATCTTCTCGTGGAACAATTTCGTGTTCGGGATCGTGCTCGCAAGCCGCGAAACGCGCACATTGCCGGTCGCTGTCTACAACATGCTTTCCTTCGAACAGGTGAGCTGGGGTCCGCTTGCTGCCGCAGCACTTGTGGTCACTCTGCCTGTTCTGTTGCTTACCGTCTTCGCACAGCGCCAGATCGTTGCAGGTCTGACCGCAGGCGCCGTCAAATAAGAGTTGAGGTTCAAGATGGCATCTGTATCCATCCGTAATGCAGTCAAGAAATATGGCAATGTCGGCGTTCTGCACGGCGTGTCGGTCAGCATCGAGGACGGCGAGTTCGTCGTGCTCGTCGGCCCTTCCGGCTGCGGCAAGTCCACGCTTCTGCGCATGATCGCAGGGCTTGAGGAAATCAGCGATGGCGAGATCGCAATTGGCCCGCGTGTGGTCAACGACCTGCGCGCCAAGGAACGTGATATCGCCATGGTGTTCCAGAACTATGCGCTTTATCCGCATATGACGGTTGCCGACAATATGGGCTTCGCGCTCATGCTCAAGAACGCGCCGAAGGACGAACGTGAAAACCGCGTTGCCCGCGCGGCTGAAATTCTCGGCCTCAACAAGCTGCTCGACCGGTTTCCGCGCCAGCTCTCCGGCGGTCAACGCCAGCGTGTCGCGATGGGCCGCGCCATTGTGCGCGATCCGCAAGTCTTCCTGTTCGACGAACCGCTTTCCAACCTCGACGCCAAGCTGCGCGTGCAGATGCGTGGCGAAATCAAGGGGCTGCATCAGCGCCTGAAGACCACGACCATCTATGTGACCCATGACCAGATCGAAGCCATGACCATGGCCGACAAGATTGTGGTTATGCGCGATGGTCTGGTGGAGCAGATCGGTGCGCCGCTCGATCTTTATGATCGTCCGGCCAATATGTTCGTTGCGGGCTTCATCGGCTCGCCGTCGATGAACTTCATCAACGGCAAGATTGATGAAGGTTCGTTTGTGGCCGATGGTGGCTTCCGTCTGTCGCTGCCGCAAGGTGATTATGCAAGCCTGTCCGGCAAAGCCGTCTATGGCGTGCGCCCCGAATATATGAAGATCGCTGAAGGTGGCGTCCCGGTTACGGCTGAAATCGTGGAGCCGACGGGTTCGGAAATCATGGTCATGGGCAAGCTCGGCACGCAGCCGATCACCTGCCTGTTCCGTGAGCGTCTGACTGTGCGTCCGGGCGACGTGCTGCCGATTGCCATTGATCCGGCGACCAGCCACGTCTTCGAACCGGAGAAGGGTATGCGCGTCAGCGCCTGACCCACATAATCTGGATTGTTTCAAAGAGCGGTTTCGGCAGCGATGCCGAAGCCGCTCATTGTTTTTGTTCGGGCATTTATCTGATATTTCCTTTTAACGCCGAATTGCACTAACACTTTTCTCTGAAATCCAGGAATGTGGAGGGCTTTATGCAGCCAATCTGGGCCGTAGGTCTGATGACCGGCACCGTTCTCGATGGAAATATCGATGTCGCGCTTTTGAAAACCGATGGCGAAACAGTCGATATATTCGGTACTTACGCGCTGAAGCCTTATCCGGATGGTATTCTCGCTCTTTTGCAGCAAGCGCAGGCCGAAGCGCGGGTCTGGAATTTCGACGGCTCCGAACCGGCGATTTTTGCCGAGGCGGAAGATGCCCTGACCCGGGCGCAGTCAGCTGCGGTGCGCGAGCTGGTGGAAGAAAGCGGTCTCATCATGGCCGATATCGGCGTTGTTGGCTTTCATGGCCAGACGGTGCTGCACCGCGCCCCGCAGCAAGGGCGGCTGGGCGATACGCGCCAGCTTGGCGACGGTGCGCTGATGAGCGAGCTGCTTGGCACCAAGGTCGTCTATGATTTTCGAACTGCCGATATCCGCGCCGGCGGGCAGGGCGCACCGCTGGCTGCAATCTATCATGCGGCTTTGCTGCGCAGCGCCGATTCCAGTGGCGCTACGGCCATTCTCAATCTCGGCGGTGTCGGCAATATTACCTGGTGGGATGGCGGCGATACGCTGGTCGCATTCGATACCGGCCCGGCCAATGCGCCGATCAATGATTTCATGAAAGCGCGTGGTCTTGGCGAGATGGATCGCGACGGTGCACTGGCGGCTCGCGGCCATGTGGATGAAGCGCGTCTCGCCAAGCTGCTTGAGCATCCCTATATGACAGCGCCTTTTCCAAAATCGCTCGACCGGTTCGATTTTACTGCCGCTATGGCTGACGGCCTCAGCGACGAGGATGGCGCGGCGACACTCACCGCCTTCACGACGTCGGCCGTGGCAAAGGCGCTCGACATTCTGCCACATCGACCGAAGCGGTTGGCCGTGTCCGGTGGCGGGCGTCATAACCCGACGATGATGCGAATGCTGGTCGAGCGCGCGGGTGTCGAGCTTGTTCCGGTTGAGACCTTGGGCTGGCGTGGTGATGCCGTCGAAGCGGAATGCTTTGCATTTCTCGCCGTGCGCGCATTGCGCGGCCTGCCGATCAGCTTTCCAAGCACAACGGGCGTCCCAGCACCGATGACCGGCGGAAAGATCGCGGGCTGAAAAGTTTGGAAAAGGGAAATCTGGATAGCAAAACGCCCGCAGCAATTTGGGAGGAGGAGAAGTTGCTGCGGGCGGATTGGTAAAGCGCGATTGGGAGGAGGAGTATCGCGCTTCAGGTTCGGTTTTTGGGAGGAGGAGTAAAACCGAACAACTGCAAAATAGAGCCATGGGCTGATCGGCACAATGACCGATCCTGCAACCGAGATATGCATATTTTGCAAGGCCCTAAAACTAAACCGCCCCAGCCGCGAATAAACGCGCTAGGGCGGTGAATCTCCGCCAAAGCCCCCAATGGCGAGACGCACGACTAATAGCACGAGTCGCGCCCGGGTAAACGTTGTCAAGAGCCATCCATGACAGAAAGACGCGCACTATGTCAAAACGGCAACAATGTGGCGGAGATCAATGCAGCTTTTCTGCGTCAAGTCTGGGGAGCGTGGCCAGCACCTCTGGCAGGTCTCGCACTTCACATGCCGCGCTGAAATACCAACCCTGCAAATGATCGCATTTCATGTCACTCAAAAGGTTGATTTGTTCGATGGTCTCGACGCCCTCGGCGGTGACAGTCTTTCCAAGACTATGGGCGATCTGAATGACGCCGCGCACGATGGCGCGGTCTTCCGGCGAGGCGGCGATATTGGCAACGAAGCTGCGGTCGATCTTCAGGCGGTCTATCGGTAGGCGGCGCAAATGCGTCAGTGAGGCAAAGCCGGTTCCAAAATCGTCGAGGGCAACTTCAACGCCGGCCATATGAAGCCGTTTGAGCCCCTGTTCCACACGTTTCTGCGCGAGGCCGAGCAACATGCCTTCTGTCATCTCTGCGCTGAACCGCTCAGGCCCAATCCCGGTTTCGGCGCATAGTTCAAAGAAGCGGTCGAGAAAGATGTCCGAACGAAAATCGGAATTGGTCAGGTTCATTGCAATGCGATGCAAAGGCGCTTCAGCCTTGAGCAGCGATTGAACATCGGCAAAAATCCGCTCCAGCATGAACATGCCGAGTGCTGCGCGGATGGCCGGGTCTTCAAAGCCCTCTCCGAAATAGGCGGGCGTCAGCAGTCCCCGTTCGGGATGACGCCAGCGCATCAGTGCTTCCAGCGAAAACGCCTGCCCGGAGATGAGCGGAATAATGGGCTGATAATGCAGCTCGAATTCGCCGTGCTCCAGCCCGCCTTCGATTTCTTCATAAAGTGCGGATTTTCGTCGGGCGACTTCGCGCAACTGTGGCTGGAAAACCTCCACACGGTCGCGTCCCAAAGCCTTGGCCTTGTAGAGCGCCAAATCTGCTGCCTTGAAAAGATTGCCGACATCCTTGCCGTCGCGCGGAAATCTGGCAATGCCAAGGCTGGAGGATATGCGCCGCGGCGTCGAACCGATGACCATGGGCTGGCGAATGGCCTCCAGAATTTCTTCAAACAACATGTCGGCTTCATAATCCGTCGCGCCGACGAGGATGAGGCTGAATTCATCGCCGCCCATGCGCGACATGAACAGCTGGCTATCTTCGAACGAACGCAGACGCTTGCCAATATTCTGCAGCAGAACATCGCCCGCGTGATGGCCGAATGTGTCGTTGACCTCCTTGAAGGAATCCACATCGAGTAGCGCCAGATGAAATATGCCATTGGAGCGCTCGTGGTCCTGCACCTGCATCTCCAGAAATTCCTGGAAACGGCGGCGGTTCGGTAGTCCGGTCAGCGGGTCGAGATTGGCAAGCTGGTCGAGATGTTCCTTGCTGGTCCGCAAGGCGCTTTCAAGCTCCTTGCGCGCTGAAATATCGAACCGGATGGCGGTATAGCTATCCACTTTGCCAGCAGGCGACAGATGCGGAACGATGGTCGTATCCACCCAGTAACGCGAGCCGTCCTTGCGCCGGTTGCAGATCTCGCCGTGCCAGATCTTGCCATGAGCAATATCGCGATACATGTCGCGAAAGAAGTCCTTGTTATGGATGCCCGAATGCAGAATGCGGTGGTTTGCGCCGATCAGCTCGCGCGCCGTATAACCGCTGATCTCGCAGAACTTGCGATTGACATAGGTGATGGTGCCGCGAACATCGGTGTGGGCGACAATGGCCGCGCTGTCGAGCGCATAGCGAATGAAGTCGTCTTCAAGATCGGGCTGCAAGGGCTTTTGCAGCTTCCGCGCAATCTCTTCAACAGCGTCTGTAAAGGACGATGCCTGCTGTTCCAGCGCGTGCTTCTTTTCCGGCGCCGTTCTTTTTTCGGTCATGCGGCATGTCTCAGCATGGGGGATGTTGCTGCTTAATCATATCAAATTAAGTCCATACTTTCCAGAATAGAGTATTATTTATTTAAAAACATATAAACTTATGAAGAATTTGAAATTACATAACTATCCTTGTTATATTTAAATTGAGTTTCAACCTACGGTAATCAATTGTATTTCTAGGTTGCATCTATGTATGGTTGTTTAATTGAGCGCTGTTGTGCGGTGACTATTTCCGCAAACGTTCGGCAATGCGGGCTCTGTTGATTACCATCGCTTCGTCGGAAGGCTCCCAATCGCAGCACCATTCCGGCGGGATGTCGATCAGTAATTCATTGGTTGCCGTGAACTGGGGTGCGTAACCTCTGGCCTGCATTTCGGCCACGAGAGAGGCTTGACGCTTCGCCAGATAGCCAAGTCGCGTATAGAAAAACCGGACGTGGCCGGTTCCAAGTGTGTAGGCACGGGGATTTCTGCGGTCTGCGGGCGTCTCGCCGCGCAGGATTGCGGCTTTCACAAGGGCGAAAACACGCGGCAGTTCCCGGTATTCCGCAACGAGATGCGGCCCGGTCAGCTCCGATGGAGGAATGCAGTTAATGCGTGTCAATTCTCAAAATCCCGCTCGCCCTGAGATTGAATTTGACAATCGAATAGGCGAAGTCGGCCTGATGCTCAAGCTAATTTAGCCAGTAATAAGATTAATGGGGCGGGCAATAAGCTCTTGAGAACAAATGGAAATGGCGGCAAAGCTGCCGCCATTCGAGATCGGTTATGCGCTCGGTGGTCGCTCAATGTGCGATCATGATATGGCGCACGGCGGTATAGTCCTCCAGCGCATAGATCGACATGTCCTTGCCATAGCCGGATTGTTTCAATCCGCCATGCGGCATTTCATTGGTCAGCATGAAATGGGTGTTGATCCATGTGCAGCCATATTGCAGGCGGGCTGCGGCCTGCATGCCCTTGCTGACATCCTTGGTCCAGACCGAGGAGGCTAGGCCGTAATCGCTGTCGTTAGCCCATCGCACGGCTTCATCGACATCGCTGAAGCGCGTGACCGAGACAACCGGACCAAAGACTTCGCGGCGCACGATTTCATCGTCCTGTGTTGCACCCGCGATGACTGTCGGCTCAAAGAAGAAGCCGTTCGCACCGGCGGTTTTTCCGCCCGTGGTTATCTCGATATGCTTGTGCTCGCGGGCACGGGCGACGAAGCTCTCAACGCGATCACGCTGGCGGCGCGAGATGAGCGGTCCGATTTCGTTCTGGCTGTCATCTTCCAGATTGTAGCGGATGCTGGAAACGGCGGATGACAAGTCCGCGACGAAACGGTCGTAGATGCGTGCATCGGCATAGATGCGGCAGGCGGCAGTGCAGTCCTGTCCGGCATTATAATAGCCGAAAGTGCGAATACCGTTGACGACGGCTTCAATGTCCGCATCGTCGAAGACGAGGACGGGCGCTTTGCCGCCAAGCTCCAGATGAGTGCGTTTCACGCTTTTGGCCGCCGCCTGCAAGACCTTCTTGCCGGTTGCGACATCGCCGGTGATCGAAACCATGTCGATACGCGGATGATTGATCAGCGCGTTACCCACGGTTTCGCCGCGTCCGAGCACGATATTGACGACGCCCTCCGGTAGAATATCCGCCAGCAGCCTGGCCATTTTCAGTGCGGTCAGTGGCGTCTGTTCGGACGGCTTGAAAACCACCGTATTGCCGCCCGCAATGGCTGGCGCGAGTTTCCAAGCCATCATCATCAGCGGATAGTTCCAAGGCGCGATGGAGCCGATAATGCCGACCGGATCGCGTCGGATCATTGATGTGTGGTTCGGAATATATTCGGCGGCAATCGGTCCATGAAGATTGCGCACTGCGCCGGCAAAGAAGCGATAGCAATCGACGATGGCCGGAATTTCATCATTGATGACGGCATTGATCGGTTTGCCGCAATTAAGCGCTTCCAGCGTGGCAAAGGCTTCTGCGTCCCGCTCAATCGCATCCGCAATCTTCAAAAGATAGTTGGAGCGCTCGCCGGGCGTGGTGCGCGACCAGGTTTTGAATGCCTTGTCAGCGGCGGCCACGGCGGCGTCGATCTGGCCGAGCGAGGCTTCCGGCAGTTTGAGAACGGTCTCGCCGGTCTTTGGATTGAGGACGCTTTCCTCGACCTCCGTGCCAGCTTCAAAGCGTGAGCCAATCAGCATTTCGGTGTTCATGTCGTTCTCCCTTTTTTCATTTCCCGTGACCGGCGACCTGATCGCCATCGCGGGTGAGATAGTAGGCGGCGAGGATGGGCAGGAAGGTCACCAGAACCACAACCATGGCCACCACATTGGTGACGGGGCGCTGGCGTGGCCGGATCAGTTCCTGAAGCATCCAGATCGGCAGGGTCATCTGCTGGCCGCCGGTAAATGTGGTGACGATCACCTCGTCAAAGGACAGTGCGAATGCGAGCATGCCGCCTGCGAGCAGGGCCGTTCCGATATTCGGCAGGATCACATAGCGGAAGGTCTGGAACCCGTTTGCACCAAGGTCCATCGAGGCTTCGATCAGCGAACCCGACGTGCGCCTGAAACGGGCGACAGCATTGTTGTAGACGACCACTACGCAGAAGGTCGCGTGACCGAGCACGATGGTCCACATCGAAAACGGAATGTCGAACAGCGAGAAGGCCGAACGCAGGGCGATGCCGGTGACAACGCCGGGCAAGGCGATGGGCAGGATGACCAGCAGTGAAATGCTTTCGCGTCCGAAGAAGTGGGTCCGGCTGACCGCAGCCGCACAAAGCGTTCCGAGTACGAGCGCGATCATGGTCGCAATCGTGGCCACCTGCACGGAGAGCGCAAGCGACGACCACACATCGGCGCGGTTCCATGTCACGGCGAACCATTGCAGCGTGAAGCCCGGCGGCGGCCATTGATAGCTCTTTTCTTCCGTCGTGAAGGCATAGACGAAGATCAGCAGGATCGGCAGATGCAGGAAGGCGAGGCCCAGTCCGGCAGCAAGCTTCAACCCAAAGGAAGCGCGGTTGTTGCGATCAGAGCGCATCGAAAGCCCCCTGTTTCTTGGCGATCCAGAGATAGATGGCCATGATGACGATCGGCACGACGGAGAATGCGGCAGCGAGCGGCACATTGCCCGCCGTTCCCTGCTGGGTATAGACGGCCTGTCCGATAAACAGGCGCGACGAACCGATGATCTGCGGAATGATGTAATCGCCAAGCGTCAGCGAAAAGGTGAAGATCGATCCGGCGATGATGCCCGGCATGGCGAGCGGCATCAGCACGGTTCGGAAAGTCTGAGCAGGCGTTGCGCCGAGGTCGGACGAGGCTTCCACCAGATTGCCCGGCACGCGCTCCAGCGCGGCCTGTGTCGGCAAGATCATATAGGGCAGCCAGATATAGACGAAGACGATGAAGGTCCCGAGATAGCTGACTGACAGGGAATTGCCGCCGACAATAGGCAGGGATAGAACGCCGTCTAGCAACCAGGACAGGTGCAGTTTTGCGAAGATCCAGGTCAGGATGCCTTCTTTGGCGAGGATCAGTTTCCAGGCATAGACCTTGACCAGATAGCTCGACCAGAGCGGCAGCATGATGCCGAGATAGAACAGCGCCTTCCAGCGGCCGCGTGCATAGCGGGCGGCGTAATAGGCGATGGGGAAGGCGACAAAAGCGGATGCAACCGTCACAAGTGCTGCCATCAGCACGGTGCGGATGATGATGTCGAGATTGGCCGAGTTTAGGAGCTGCGCATAGGTGGCGAGCGTCAAATTATAGTCGATCAGCCCGGAGAAATCGTCGACCGAGAAGAAACTCTGCAAGAGCAGCGCGATCAGCGAGCCGATATAGATGATGCCCAGCCACAAAAGCGGCGGCGTGAGCATGAGAAACAGCAGCAGCCCCGGACGACGCCAGAACAGGTCGGAGAGGCGACCAAGCATCCCGCCGCGCTGCGGCAGGATGGAGGTCGGATTAGCCCCGGGATTTGCTCCGGAGTTTCCGAGTGTGGAAGCCTGCGCGCCGCTCATGCTGCCTGATCCATGTAATGAACGTCACCCGGATTCCAGACGATGCGGATATCGGAACCGGTCTCGGGAACATTTGCGCCAGCGGGCAGCATGACATGCAGTCTGGCGCCTTCGGCTTCCACACCGAGACGTGTGGCGGAGCCGAGGAAACTGGCGGTTTCGATCCGCGCAGCGACGCCGATCTTGTCGCCCTTGTCTGCAAGGCGAATGGATTCCGGCCGGAGGCTGGCCCAGCGCCGCTCACCGCCAAATGCGGCCATAATTTCGGGTGCAACGACATTGGATGAACCGACGAAATCCGCAACGAAGCGGGTCTGCGGGCGGTTATAAATTTCCTGCGGTGTTCCGGCCTGAACGATACGGCCATTGTTGAAGACTGCGATGCGGTCGGCCATGGACAAGGCTTCGCCCTGATCGTGGGTGACGAAAACGAAGGTGATGCCCAGCGCCTTTTGCAGGCTCTTCAGCTCTTCCTGCATCTGCTCGCGCAGCTTGAGATCGAGCGCGCCGAGCGGCTCATCCAGAAGCAGCACTTTCGGCTTGTTGACGAGGGCGCGGGCCAGTGCAACCCGCTGCCGTTGCCCGCCGGAAAGCTGGCTCGGTTTCCGGGCACCATAGCCCGGCAGTTTGACCAGTTCCAGCATTTCTTCGGCGGCGCGGTGGCGCTCGGCCTTGCCAGCGCCACGCACCATCAGCCCATAGGCCACATTGTCCAGTATGCTGAGATGCGGAAACAGCGCATAATCCTGAAACACCGTGTTGACGTTGCGTCGATAGGGCGGAACGCCGCCAGCGCTTTCGCCAAAAATCTCTATTCTGCCATCGGTCGGCTGTTCGAAACCCGCGATCAACCGCAGGCAGGTCGTCTTGCCGGAACCGGAGGGGCCAAGCATGGCAAAGAATTCTCCGGGCGCGATGGTCAGGTTGACGTGATCGACGGCCCGAACTTCGCCGAAGTGCCGGCTCACATTTTCAAAACGAACTGCTGCTGTCATGGTTCTACCCATCATGGAGAGCGCCAGCATCTGTTTGGCGTGCGGGCGCGTCGGTCCGTTCCCTTCCTTCAGCTGAAGGAAGGGCAATCTTCGTGCTTACGATAGTCGATGTCAGCGACCGCCAATGACGCCGATATAATCCGACACCCAGCGATGATAGGGCACACATTCGCCCTGGCTTTCGCATTTGGCTGTCGGTGTGCGCCAGAAGCTGATCTTGGCAAAATTGTCGTAACCGTTGGTCGCGCAGCCTTCGTCGGTCAGAAGCGCATTGCCCTTACAGGCCGCCGGAACGGATGGTACTGCGCCGAACCATGCTGCGGCATCACCTTGCACTTTCGGCTTTAGCGAATGCTCGAACCACTTATAGGCGCAATTGGGGTGCTCGCTATCCACATGCAGCATGGTGGTGTCGGCCCAGCCGGTCGCGCCTTCCTCCGGGAAGGTCGAGCCGACCTTGGCATTTTCCGACTTCAGGAGGTTGACCTGGAACGGCCACGAGCCGGAAGCCACGACGCCTTCATTCTTGAAGTCATCGATCTGGATCATGGCGTCGTGCCAGTAACGGCTGACGAGCTTGCGCTGTCCACGCAGAAGATCGAGCGCCGCCTTGTACTGGTCTTCGTTGAGTTCGTAGGGATTCTTGATGCCGAGTTCCGGCTTGTGCTTCATGAGATAAAGCGCTGCGTCGGCGATATAGATAGGCCCGTCATAGGCCTGCACACGGCCCTTGTTGGACTTGCCGTCCGGCAAGTTCTGTTCTTCGAACACAACGTTCCAGCTCTTCGGCGCTTCGCCCTTGAAGACGTCGGTATTGTACATCAGCACATTCGGGCCCCAGAGATAGGGCACGCCGTAATGCACGTCCTTCACGGTGAACCACGGCGCATTTTGCAGCCGCTCGTCCACGGTTTTCCAGCTTGGAATGAGGTCGGTGTTAATGGGCTGCACGCGCTTGCCTGCCACGAGACGCAGCGAGGCGTCGCCGGAAGCGGTGACGAGGTCGAAACCGCCTTCATTCATCAGCGCTACCATCTCGTCGGAGGTGGCGGCGGTCTTCACGCTGACCTTGCAGCCGGTTTCCTTTTCGAAATCGGTGACCCAGTCGTAATTCTTGTCGGTTTCGCCGCGTTCGATATAGCCCGCCCAGGCCACGATGCTGAGCGCGCCTTCACCTTCGCCAATCGCTTTCAGCGGTTCGGCGGCAATGGCCTGCGTGGCAAAGCTCGCGACGGCCATCAAAGCGGTACAGGATTGCAGAAATTTTCTCATCGACCACTCCCGTTTTATTCACATTCAGTGATTTTGTTCCCGGAGCGGATGGTGTGCTGAAACCCTGCCTTTCGCAAATTCATTTATCGGAAAGCTGGTATCGATTTTTCCGATACCGGAGCTTGGCACGACAGTTGTAAATTCGTCGGGCCGTGGCGAAACGAGTGATTTTCGAGCACCGGAGCGGAGCGTACATAGAGGTATGTGAGCACCGGAGCACAGAAAATTGCTCGTTGCAGCCCGGCATCACGAAGAATGCAAGTGTTGTGCTAACGTAGTCGGCCAGAGCGGGCGGCCTCCGCAATGCCGATAAAGTCCCGCGCGGATTGGGGCAGGCTGGACCCCTTGCGCCAGGCCATGCCGATCTGCACGACGGGCAGCGATCCTGAAACATCGCGGCTTTCGATCCGGTCGCCTTCCAGCGACCAAGGGCGATAGACAAGGTCGGGGAGGAGGGCTACTCCCGCACCCGTGGCGACGAGGCTGCGCACGGCTTCCACCGAACGCGTGCGGAAAGCCACATGCGGGCGCGCACCGAGAGCGGCCAGAAGCTTGCCGGTGTTTTCCTCGATTTCATCCACCGTCAGCATGATGAGCGGTTCTTTCGCGATATCGCTCACTGAAATGCTGTCGATTGAGACGAGTTCATGACCGAGGGGTAACCACAGCCGATAGGGCGAGGTTTCGAGAATTTCCGCGTGCAGCGCCATGCGGTCGCGCAGGTTGGAAATCACCATTACCGCCACATCCAGCTCACCGCCGACCAGCAAATGTTCCAGATAAGAGCCATTGTCTTCGATGGCGCTGATTTCGACGCCCGGAAAAGCCCGGCGATAGCGGGCGAGCAGGTCGGACAGCACGTAGCCCGCAACCAATGAGGTCACACCCAGATTGAGCTTACCCTTCTCCTGAATGCGCTGGTCGGCGAAAGAGCGGCGGGCGTCCGATACGCCGGTCAGAATCTTGGTGGCATGGCGGAGAAACTGATGGCCGTTATGCGTGACTGTCAGGCCGCGGGGATGGCGCTCGAAAAGCTCGACATTCAGGTCGGTTTCCAGTTCCTTGATCGCTTCCGTGACCGAAGATTGCGAAATCGACAGCTTTTGCGCCGCGCGGGTGACAGACCCTTGCTCCGCAACTGCAACGAAATACTGTAACTGCCTTAATGTAAACGCCATTTGGGCAGTTAACCGTGGCAAGCAAAGGATTGCAAGAGCGGTGGATACGAACTAAAACTGGATGATCTGGCCAGCGTTGTATGCTAGTTTTGCAACACTGATGGATGAATAGCTAAAATAAAAATAATTCACTTTCTTATTTTCACCAGTTTGAGTAGTGGCCTGCGCCAATAGCGGTCTTCTTCACCCGCAGTGAACGGTTCGACGACAGATTATGCCTCATTGCAGGCAAGCGTGCCGCCTAACGCGTATAATTGCCCGTTGATGCTCGACCTTTGGTCAGTGAGTGTTGAAAATGAACTATGAAAATCGTGGCGCTGGACACGGCGAGGCCGCAGCGACAACAAGCGAGAATGGTCTGCCCATCGAGGATGTGCAGGCGCAAGGGGCACAGGGCGGGGCGAATCGTCTCTCCGCTCGCGGGCAGATTCTGACTGGTGCCGATTTTGCCGAGCCCGGAAAGCCGGGCGAGCGGCTTGACCTGTTTTTTGAAGAACTGGCCGACAGGTTTTCGGATTCTGTCGCCGTTGTATCGGACGGGCGCAACTGGACCTATCGGGAACTCGACAATCGCGCCAACCAGTTTGCGCGGCTGTTGATTGAACGTGGCGTTCGTCCAGGCGACCGTATCGGTCTGCTGCTCGACCGTTCTGCCGATACCTATATTGCGCTGCTCGCTGTTATGAAGGCAGGCGCGGCCTACGTGCCGCTGGCAACTGCCTTTCCGGAAGATCGCATGGCCCTCATCATCGAGGATGCCAATGTCCGGCTCGTCATTTCGCTTGAGGCCTATACGGCCCGCGTCGAACAAATGCCTGTGCCGCATGTGCTGATCGATGGCGCGGGCGCGGAAATTTCCAAGCAATCAGTCGCACCGCTGGACAAGGTCGCCAGAGCCGCCAACCCTGACCAGATTTGCTATATTCTCTATACGTCAGGAACGACCGGCAGGCCGAAAGGCGTCGCGATCCTGCATCAGAGCTTCTGCAACTTCCTGCGTGTCGCGGCGATGTCCTACGGCTACAAGCCGGGGGACCGTGTTTATCACGGTATGACTATCGCCTTCGACTTCTCGGCGGAAGAATATTGGGTGCCGTTTACAGCAGGCGCGACCGTCGTGCCTGCGCCGGGGCCGATGACGCTGGTTGGCGAAGAACTCGCCGATTTCCTTCGGACGAATGACATCAACTGCATGGCGTGCAGCCCGACGCTGCTGTCTTCCATCGAAACCGATGTGCCGAAGCTGCGCCTGCTGATGGTGGGCGGCGAAGCCTGTCCGCTCAATCTGGTGACGCGCTGGACGAAGCCGGGGCGTCTGCTTCTCAACACCTATGGTCCGACGGAAGCGACCGTAACTGCGACGATGGGTGTTCTGACGCCTGACAAGCCGGTGACAATCGGTGCGCCGCTGCCGACCTATTCGATTGTCATCATCGAGCCGACGGAATCGAAGCTGACCGACCCGGATGAGCTGGGTGAAATTGGTATCGCCGGTATCGGACTTGCTGTCGGTTATCTCAACCGGCAGGATCTGACCGACCAGAAGTTCATTCCCGACTTTATCGGCCTGCCCAACAACCCGTCCGCGCGTATCTATCGCACGGGTGATCTGGGCCGCATCAATGCTGCGGGCGAGATCGAATATCACGGGCGTATCGACACCCAGGTGAAGATTCGCGGCTACCGCATCGAGCTTGGCGAGATCGAAGCCGTTCTGCTCGATCAGCCGGGCGTTGCACAGGCTGCCGTCACCACCTGGGAAATAGAGCCGGGTCGGGTGGAACTGGTGGCCTATTACGCGCCAAAATCGGGCGTGCCGCCGCTGCAGCGCGCCGATATTGCGCGCGAGCTGAAGCGCCGACTGCCGTCCTACATGGTTCCCGCCTATCTCGAAGAGCTGGCGGCCATTCCAATGACGGTCTCCAACAAGGCCGATTTGAAGCGCCTGCCGAAACCGACCAATGTTCGTCTGTCAGCGGAACGGGAAATCGTGCCGCCGAGCAATGACGATCAACGCTTCATGGCGGATGCGCTGGCGGAAGTGCTCAATCTGGACGAAGTTTCGGTCGAGGATCATTTCTTCGACGATCTGGGCGCCAATTCCTTGCTCATGGCACGTTTCTGCGCTCGCGTGCGCACCGCGCAGGGCTGGGAAACAGCTTCGATGCGGGATATCTACCTGCATCCGACCATCGCAAGTCTTGCGACGCATCTCCATGCGCCGCAGCAGAAAACGGCGGCTATGGTCGAGCGTCAGCTTACCCACAAGGCATCCAATTTCGCTTACTGGGCCTGTGGCGTTGCACAGCTCGCCTTCTACGGGGTCTATGCCTATATCGCGCTGGTTTTCTTCGATGGCGGTCTCGACTGGGTTTATGACGCGCTCGACAACCCGCTTCAGCTCTATTTCCGATGCGTCGTACTGGCGGCAGCAAGCTTCTTCGCGACGACCGGTTTTGCCATTGTTGCGAAATGGGTGCTGATCGGCCGCTGGAAGACGGAGAGCTTCCCGATCTGGGGCTTGCGTTACTATCGCTTCTGGGTGGTCAAAACGCTGATCCGCACTGCGCCTGTGGTCCTGTTCCGCGGCAATCCGCTCTATAGCCTCTATTTGCGTCTTCTCGGTGCAAAGCTTGGCCGCAATACGGCCATTGAGTGCCGGGCGATTCCGGTTTGTACCGACCTGATTTCCATCGGCGAGAATTCCATTTTGCGCCGGGAATCCAATATTCTCGGTTTCAAGGCCGAAAGCGGTTATATCCACACGGGCTCGATCACCATTGGCGACGGCGCCTTTGTGGGTGTCGGTTCCACCATCGATATCGATACCAGAATCGGCAATGGAGCGCAGCTCGGCCATGCGTCCTCCTTGCAGCGTGGTCAGAGCATCCCCGATGGTGAACATTGGCATGGATCGCCTGCAGCGCCGACCACGGCGGATTACTGCAAGGTGCGCAGCATCACTTTGTCAAAAACCCGCCGCATCATCTTCGAGATCGTGCAGCTGGTTGGTCTATTCATGCTGGTCACGCCGTTCCCGTTCCTGTTCCACAGCTACTGGCAGAATGTCAGCGACGACTATCAGGAAACCATCGGTATCGTGGCCATCGGCACCACCGTCACGCTGTTCGGTGTACTGGTAGTTTCGTTTATTGCCGCAGTTGCAGTTCCGCGATTGGCCAGCCTGTTCCTGAAGCCAAACCGCACCTATACGCTTTACGGATTCCATTACTGGCTTCAGTCGATGGTGGAACTGGCCAGCAATTCGCGCCTTCTCAATCTGCTGTTCGGCGATAGCTCGGCGGTGGTGCACTATATGCGGGCTATCGGCTGGAACCTGAACAAGGTGGTTCAGACCGGGTCCAATTTCGGCACCAACCAGCAGCATGAAAACCCGCTTCTGTGCGAAATCGGCAGCCAGACCATGGTGTCGGATGGTCTGTTTATGATCAACACGCACAAATCGGCGGCCACGTTCCGGCTGGAACATACGAAGGTCGGCGAGCGGAACTATTTCGGCAATAATATCTTCTATCCGTCCGATGGACGGACCGGGGAAAACTGCCTTCTTGGCACCAAGGTTATGGTTCCGATCGAGGGGCCAGTGCGTGAGAATGTCGGGCTTCTGGGGTCGCCTTGCTTCGAAATCCCGCGCATGGTCAATCGCGACAAGGAACTGATCGCGAATATTGACGAAGGTGATCGCCTGCGCCGTTTGCGCCGCAAGAACTTCCACAATTTCCGCACCGGACTGATGTTCTTGGCGGAACAGTGGCTGATGCTGTTTGCCACGCTAGCGATCTGGGACCGCGCGCTGAACTATTACGACGACTGGAAGTACAACGCGCTGTTTGTGGCTGTGGTGCTGACGGCGGGCATCGCGATCCCGTTCTATATCTTCATCGAGCGGTTTTCGCTGGGCTTCGGTAAGCTGAAGCCACGCATGACGACGATCTATGATGAAGCCTTCTGGCGGCATGAGCGCCATTGGAAACTGTCGGATTCGCCGATTACGCAGCTCTTCGCCGGAACGCCATTCCGTCCGATGATCCTGCGCTGCCTCGGCGTGAAGGTCGGTCGCCGCGTCTATGACGGTGGCGCCAATCTGACCGAGCGTTCGCTGGTCGAAATCGGCGATGATGCGACCTTGAATGAAGGTTGCGTGATCCAGCCGCATTCGCTGGAGGAGGGCGCTTTCAAGTCCGACTTCATCCGCATCGGCAATGGCTGCACACTCGGACCATCGGCATTCGTGCATTATGGCGTGGTCATGGGTGATGGCTCTATCGTTGATGTCGATTCCTTCGTCATGAAGGGCGAGGTGCTTGAGCCTTATTCCGTCTGGCGTGGCAATCCGGCCAAGCTCAACCGTTTCGTCGTCCCGGTGACGAAGGACGGAACCGTGCTGGCCAATGTCAAACAGGCGGCGGGTTCTGCCGCTCTTCGTCCGGTGGGGGCTTCCGCTTGACCGATCCAACTTCCAGCACCCGTGATATCCGGCTTCAATCCGTAACGGACGACTTGCGGTCACGGATAGCTGCGCTGGAGCTGGCCCCGGGACAGGAAAACCTTGTCGCGGATAATGCCAGCTCGCTGGAAGAGGCAGATGAAGATGAGGATGCCCGGCCACGCGCTGTTTTTGCAGGCGGCGAGCTGGTCGGTTTCCTCATGTATGACGCGACGAGCGATGGCGACAATGCGCAGATTTATCGCTTCATGATTGACCGCGCTTTTCAGGGGCGCGGTTACGGAAAGGCGGCATTGCAGCTGGTTCTGGCCGAGATAAAGGCGCTGGGTCACATTCACCGCGTTTCCATCTGCTACGAGCCGGAAAACGAAGGCGCGCGCCAGCTTTATGCCAAGGCGGGCTTTGTTGAAGACGGTCTCGACGAAGACGGCGAGATGATCGCCCATCTCGATCTTCGCGGTTGAGAATACCGATATGGCAGAACCTCAGTCTGGCATTTCCGAAAAGTCGTTTTTGGAAAAGGCGCTGAACGAAGCCATGCGCGCAACCGCGCCCAAGGGCATTGCAACCGCTTGCCGGGTCATTCGGGACGGGGATGAAACCCGCTTACTGGGTGATGAGATTGCTACGCTTCCGGCACGAAATCCGGTTCGTTGTCGCGCCAGCGGCGCGGCACGTATTGCAGCGCGGGAATTGCTCAAAGAGCATGGCGGAGGCGACTTCGCGATTTTGCGCGGCGCTTCGGGCGAGCCAATCTGGCCGTCGGGCATTGTCGGCTCTCTCGCCCATGATGACGATATGGCCGTTGCTGCTGTGGCAAGCAGCGCCGATTTTCTCTCAGTCGGGATTGATGTGGAACCGGCTATTGCGCTGCCGGAGGATATTGCCGTGTTGGTGAAACAGCCGGGTGACCGGCTACCAGAGGGCACGGGCGATACAGATCGTATTCTGTTTTGCGCAAAGGAGGCGGTCTATAAGGCCGTCTATCCACTGGACCGCGTGATATTGAACTATGACGATATCATCGTCGATCTTCAGCACGGCCATGCGCGCACCACGACGGGCATAAATGTCCGGGTCGTTTTTTGCCGCGCGCCAAAAATCGTGACGCTGGCCTATCTCTAAAAAGCATCGAAGGCCGGAACCTGGCGGGCTTCCGGCCTTCGACATGTGTGGAGACGTATCAGGAATGAGCTGATACGAACTCCGACATTCTGACGATCAGGAAGGTGCCGACAGTGGCGCCAGCGTCCTGAAGACCGATGGTCTTTTCCTGGAAGGCTGCAGCCTTGCCATGCTGGGCAACCAGAGACTTGGTTGCTTCCAGTGCGTCTTCGGCAGCCTTTGCCGTCGCAGCCAGTGCGTCGGGCAGGGAAGCTCCGGCAGCAGCCTGAGCTTCAAGCGTGACAGCAATCGGGTCGAGGACGTCGAGCAGGGTCTTGTCGCCAACCTTGGCCTTGCCACGTTCTGCAACACCATCGCGATAGGCGCGCCAGAAGGCCGCCATTTCGGCAGTGCCAATCGCGTCAACGCCTTCGCAGGCCTTGCTTGCCCGCAGGAAACCCGTTGCCGTCAGCGTGCCCATGGTGGACGGAGCGACGCGGGCCATGGTGGCGCCGGCCAGACGCAGCAGCTTGGCAATACCAGCAGCTTCGCCTTCTTCGGCGGTTGCTTCAGCAGCGGCTGCGAAAGCCTTGCTCATGGTGATGCCCAGATCGCTATCGCCAACCTTGCCGTCGAGCGAGATCAGGAATTCGCGCTGTTCTGCGAAGAGCTGCTTCCAGCTGTCGAACAGATTGATGAGATCGGAAGCCTTGATGGAGTTCATGGCGTTACCTCAACCGGCAATGTGCTTGAAGAATGGCGTGTTCGCCGAAGCAGCGATAAGCGGCTCCAGTTCGTCGTCGAGATGCAGCACGGAGATCGAAGCACCGGCCATTTCCATGGCGGTGGCGAATTCGCCGATCCAGATATGCTTTACCTTGACGCCACGCTCGTCGAAGAGCTGCGCAACGCGGCGGAACATGATGTAAAGTTCTTCCAGCGGTGTACCGCCGAGACCGTTCAGCAGGATGGCAACTTCATCGCCCTTGGCATAATCCTGCTCGGCGAAGATGCGACCCAGAAGCTGATCGACAACGGAGTCAGCCGGAGCAAGCTTGGTGCGGCTGATACCCGGTTCGCCATGGATGCCCATGCCGATTTCCATTTCATCGTCGCCGATGGAGAAGGTCGCATGGCCGATTTCCGGCACAACGCAGCTCGACAGGGCAACGCCCATTGTGCGAGTGCGCAGGCGAGCCTTGTCGGCGAGACGCGTTACTTCATCGAGCGACAGGCCGTTGGCTGCTGCTGCACCGGCTGCCTTGTAGATGAAGAAAATGCCCGCAACGCCGCGGCGCTTGTGCTCTTCACCAACAACCGATGAGGCAACGTCGTCATTGCCGACAACCTGCTTGACGGTGATGCCGTCGAGATCGGCCAGTTCGGCAGCCATGTCGAAATTGATGATGTCGCCCGTGTAGTTGCCATAGATGTAGAGCACGCCTGCGCCCTGATCGATGGCCTTGGTGACCTGATACATTTGCTCTGCGCTCGGCGACTGGAACACACCGCCGACAGCTGCGCCGTCGATCATGTTTTCGCCGATATAGCCGAGGAAGGTCGGCAGATGGCCCGAGCCGCCGCCGGTTGCGATACCGACCTTGCCAGCCTTCGGCTTGGCAGTGACCATGCAGCGCTTGTCGTCGTTGACAAAGGTCAGTTCGGGATGGGCCCGATAGATGCCTTCCAGCATCTCATCAACGAAATTGACTGGATCGTTCAGGAACTTCTTCATGATTTCCTCTTGAGATTATCGGGTTATTTCTTGCGTTGCTGGGTGACGAAGAAGGCGGCGGCCAGAAGAATGAAGCAGCCGACGACGAGACGCTGCCACGTGCTGGGAATACCAACCAGGACCAGAACGCTGTTGATGACGGTGATGAGCAGAACACCCAGAATGGTGCCGAAAACGCTGCCCGTGCCGCCGGTAATACGTGCGCCACCCAGAACCACAGCGGCAATGACGCTGATTTCGGTTCCGACAAAGTCGAATGGGCTCGACTGACGGTTGGCGCAAACATGGATGATGCCTGCAAGACCGGCGAGACCACCGGCATATCCGAACAGGAACAGATGGATGGTGCGCAGATTATAACCAAGGCGGCTTGCGATCTGGCTGTTGCCACCCATGGCGAAAATGGCGCGGCCCATCAGCGTGCGGTTCAAGATCCACCAGGTCAGGATCGCTGCCGCAGGCAGGATCAGGAAGTAGAACGGCATGGTGATGGTTGCGCCGTTGGCGGATTCGAACTGGAACAGGGGCAGGCGGCCAAAAGCGCCCATCGTCGGCGGCAGCGACATGATCCAGACCGTGCCGACAAAAGCCAGCAGGAAGCCACGGAACAGATATTGCGTGCCAATGGTGACGATCAGCGACGGAACTTTCAGACTGTGCACGAGTACGCCGTTGATCAGGCCGAGAAAGACACCGCCGGCAATCGCCATCAGGATGACGAAGACGATGGGAAGCGTCGGCATATAGGCCTGCACCAGCAAGGTCAGCGAATAGACCGTGCAGGCGGCAATGGCCGTGAACGATACATCGATGCCGCCAGCAGCGAGAATGATGAAGACGCCAAGCGCGAAAAGGCCCATCACCACACTGGCGCGACCGATATCGATCAGCGTCGAAGCCTGCAGGAATGCAGGATTGACAATCGACACGATCACGCAGATCGCGACCAGAAGGAAGAAGGTGATGGATTCAGGGCGCCTGCGAATGAAGTCACCCAGCTTGAAGGACCGGGTCTGGCCCAGTTCCGGCTGATACTGCGACACGCTCATTGCGGTAGCTCCTTTTGCGACGACATCATGGCTTGGTAGAGCTGGTCTTCCGTCGCCTCGGCGGCGTCAAATTCCTTGACGATGCTTCCCGCATTCATGACGAGAATGCGGTCGGCGTTTTGCAGCAGTTCCGGCAGGTCATCGCTGACGATGATGAGGCCCATGCCGGCTTCGGCCAGTGTCTGGATGGCGCGATAGATCGTATCCTTCGATCCGACATCGACGCCCACAGTTGGGCCATGCAGCACGAGGAGCTTCGGACCGATGCTGAGCCAGCGACCGATGAGAACGCGCTGCTGATTGCCGCCCGAAAGGGCGCCGACCGGTAGATCCAGGTTCTTGGTATTGAGGCGCATCTGCTCCATCAGCGAGGCTGCGATTTCGCGGCCCTTCTTCTGGTTGATGACGCCGAGGCTGTTGCTGAGACGAGTCAGGATCAACGCGACTTCATTTTCGAAAATCGACTTGTCGAGGAACAGTCCCTCTGCGAGACGATCCTCCGGCACGTAGCCGATGCCAAGTTCAATGGCTTCGGCAGGGCTCTTGACGTTGATCTTGCGACCTTCGAGCGTGATCGCGCCGTTGGATGCCGGATCGACGCCGGTGATCGCCATCGCCAGCTCATTGCGGCCTGAGTCGGCCAGACCTGTAATGCCGAGCACTTCACCCTTGCGGAGCGTCAGATTGATATTCCTGAAATCCGGTGATGACAGGCCGTCCAGCTTCAGCAGTTCCGCCTCGCCGGGCGTACCGGTGCGATAGCGCTCGGCGTCGATTTCACGGCCAATCATCAGCTCGGAAAGCTGCTTCTTGGTGTAGTTTTCGATCGGCCCCTGCGCGACGCATTGGCCATCGCGGAAAACGACGGCGTTACCGCCGATGCGGTAGCATTCGTCGAGCTTGTGGGTCACGAAGAGGACGGCGACATTGTCTGCGCGCAAGCGATTGACGACTTCGATGAGGTTGTCGACTTCGCGGCGCGTCAGCGACGTGGTCGGCTCATCCATGATGACCAGCTTGGCGCTCGTCGCGATCGCACGGGAAATGGCGACCAGCTGGCGCATGGCAAGCGGCAGTTCGGAAACGATAGTGTTCAGAAAGGCGCGATCTGTGGGCAGGCCGACAGTGCTCAGCGCACGTTCCGCAGTCTGGCGCAGCTTGGTGCGGTCGAAGCGGCGCAACAGCTTGCCATTGCCTTCGACGAGCTGCTGATTAAGCGCTACATTTTCGGCAACCGTGAGGTTGGGGATCAGCGATAGGTCCTGATAGACAGTCTCGATGCCTGCAGCCAGCGACTGGATCGGATCGAGTTCTTTATAGGTCTTGCCATTGAGAACAATTTCACCTTCGCTCGGACCATGTGCGCCGGACATGATCTTGATGACGGTGCTCTTGCCGCATCCATTCTCGCCGAGAAGGTGATAGGCCTCTCCGAGATTGAGCGTGAGGTCGATGCCGCGCAATGCATGCACGCCGCCGAACCGCTTGTGGATGTTGCGCAATTCGAGAAAACGCTCCGGTGTCCGGCCGTTTTCCGTCTTATTGTTCATCGTAGTTGACACGTTAATTCCTCTGCCACAACGCATCATCGCGCTCGCGCGCAACGGTTCCGCTGTCGGCTGGTTGGCGGCATTAAAGCACTAAAATCAACCGGGGTTGGTTGCCCGGATGCTTTCCATTCGCGGAAAGCATCCAGGCTTTGACGCTATATGGCGGGGGTGAACGGAATCCACACCACTAGCAGTCGGATCTTCTAAGGCTTCTTAGAACAGGTGTTCCTTGTAGGAATCCTTGTCGGCAATAACCATGCCGTTGCCGATGACGAGGAGGCCTTCGCCTGCACCCTTCTTCACGGAAACCTTGTTGTAGCCTTCAACGCCGAGGTCGATACCGTCCTTGACTTCCTTCTTTTCCAGAAGAAGCTTGGCAACAGCATTCATCGCCATGCCAGCCTTCTGCGGATCCCAGAAGCCGATAGCCGTGATGGCGCCGGATTCCAGAAGGTCAGCCGATGGGTTCGGAAGGCCAGTGCCAACGAGGCAGACCTTGCCGCTCAGACCGGCTTCATCGATCGCGCGGCCAATGCCGAGAACGTCGTTGCCAGCCGAGCTCTGGAAGCCCTTCAGGTCAGGATGCTTGCGCAGGATTTCCTTGGCCTTTTCGTAGGTGCCGTTGGCATCGTCGAAGGATTCGTTGTTCGGATCGACAAGCTGCATGTCCGGATACTGCTTGGCATTTTCTTCAGCCGAGCCAACCCACTGCATATGCGTACGGCTGCCGAGCGAACCAACGAAGGTCGTCCACTTGCCGCTCTTGCCCATGCACTGTGCCAGACGTTCGTTCAGAGCTTTGCCGTAGTCGGCATTGTCGAAAGCTTCGACGTCGGCCATGGTGTTGATCTGGTTGTCGGCTTCGTGGGTCACGACAACGATGCCGCGTTCAATAGCGCGCTTGAACGTGCCTTCGAGAACAGCCGGGTCCATCGGAACGACGGCAAGCGCATTGACGCCCTTGGCGACCAGATCCTGAACGATCTGAAGCTGCTGTGCTGCGTCGGCAGTTGCCGGGCCGCTCTGGGTTGCAACCACATCCGGGTTGGCCTTCTGATAGGCTTCAACGCCGGTGTTCATGCGGTCGAACCACGGAATACCGCTGATCTTGACAACGGTTGCGATGACCGGCTTGTCCTGCGCGGCCAGCGTGCCTGCGCCGCCTGCAAGTGCAGTGGCAGCAATGAGCGTTCCAGCGAGCAGCTTCTTCGTCTTGGCTTTCATGATTTCCTCCTCAGTGAGAGTCCCTCAGTATTACGGTTTGGTGCTTGAGGGTTGAGCACCAATTGGTGCCTTGGAGCGATTGCCCAAGTTAAAGAAACTGGCGACGTCGTATCGTCCGACAGCGAGGAATGCGAGCAGCAGCAGGCCCCAGGCGAAGTCGCGGACAAAGTTGGACAATCCACCGAAATTCAGCAGGCTCGACATGAGCTGCAAGGCGATGGCGCTCAGCACCACGCAGATGATGCGACCGTAACCACCTTCAGGCTTCACACCGGCCATAACGACGATGAGAATGGCGACCAGCAGATAGGAGCTGCCGTAATCATATTTCACGTTGACGTTGCGTGCGGCGATGATCACGCCTGCAATGCCAGCCAGAAGGCCGCTCGTTGCATAGGTTGCAATCAGAACGCGAGCGCGGGGGAAGCCGGCGAAGACAGCTGCCTTCGGATTGGTGCCCATCAGCATCAGCCATGCGCCGAAAGGCGTGAAGCGCACCACAGCGCCGATGAGGATAGCGACCGCAAGGAAAATCAGGAAGCTGATCGGCACGGCCAGGAACATGTCATTGCCGATGCGCGACAGAAGGTCGGGACTGCCGACCATCACGGCGCGGCCTTCCGAAACCACGACAGCAAGACCCATGAAGGCCATCTGCGTGCCAAGCGTGCAGAGAATCGGCGTGATGTTGAAACGGGCAATCAGGATGCCGTTGATGATGCCGCCTGCAAGGCCGATGATCAGCGCAAGCACGATGAATGCGACGCTAAAGGCGAGCGGGTTCACGGAGGCGGACACGAAGGACGATGCAATAACCGCTGCAACCACGCCTGCCAGATTGGCAAGCGCGATGCCCGACAGATCGATGCCGCCGTTACCGGCGCACATGGCAAGCATCACGCCGATGGCAAGAAGGCCGATTTCAGGAACCTGACCAGCCATGGACTGCAAGTTGAACAGGGAGAGAAAAGACCCGCCGGAGATGTACGCGCCAAGCGCGAGCAATCCCACATTAATGACAACAAGCATGGCAAGCGGGTTGCTTGTCCTCTGCATGGTCTCCTCCTACAGCGTTTACTAAACAAAAAATTATTTCACTAAACCTATTGCTTTGCTAACAGCGATGTCAAGCGGAGTATGCCTAATTTTTGGTTGATTTGCGCAGGTTTTCAGCTTAATCGTTTTAAAAACACGGCAGTTGTGTTTACTAAACAAATAGTGTTTTATCGCCGTGCTTTCTGAGTAGCGTGGCGCAGATTTCCGAATAAGATACGCAGTGAAGAGGAATCCAGCCTGTCATTCTGGCGCTGCCAAAGCGGGTCAGTCGGGCGGGTGAGGCCTGAAGCGGCCAAATAGGGGAATGACGTGCTGATGACGGCAGCCGTGCGGAGCGTATGAAAAAGAAGAAATCTTTTACGATCAGGGATATCGCCGAGAATGCGGGTGTTTCTCCGGCCACGGTTTCGCTTGTGCTCAACGGCAAGGGTGAAATTTCGGGTGAGACTCGCGCACGTGTTCTTGAGGCCGTCTCGCGGCTGAATTATGTGCCACGCGTCGCCAAAGCTGGCAATGGCACAAGCGGACCGGGTGAAACCATCCGATTCCTGAAGATTTCCAAACATGGCGGCACGGTCAATCGCGATCACAGCGTGTTTGTTTCAGACTATATCGACGGCATGTCGTCGGAAGCATCCCGCCGCAATTACACGCTGGAAGTTGCCAGTTTTGAAGGGCAGCCGGTCAGTACTGTGGCGGAATCACTTGCGGGTGCGCCTGTTCGTGGTGTCATCGCGCTTGGCACCGAATTGTCGGCCGTCGATATCCACATGATACAGGGCATGGGCCTGCCTACCGTTTTCATCGACACATTCTATGATGTCGTCGAGGCCAATTTCGTGGATATGAACAATGAAGACGCGGTCTTCAAGGTCTTGTCGCACTTCAAGCAATCCGGCTTTTCCCGCATCGGCTTTGTCGCCAGCCCCACCGAGACGATGAACTTCCGTTTGCGCCGCGAAGCTTATGTGAAGAACATGCAGCGGCTCAACCTCAAGGTTCAGCCCGAGGATATCCTGTCGGTCGAATCGACCTATGAAGGCGCTTATCGCGATACGCGAGAATTGCTGAAATCCGGGCACGATCTGGCTGAATGCTATTTCTGCACCAACGACATCATTGCCTATGGCTTCATCCGGGCGCTGAAGGAAAGCGGCGTGCGTATTCCGGAAGATGTTTCGGTGATCGGCTTTGACAATCTGCCGCAAAGCGCCACCATGGAGCCGATGCTGACAACGGTTGACGTGTCCAAGCGCAAGATCGGCAATCTGGCGGTGTCGATACTGGACGATCTGATCAATGCGGCTGACAAGCAGCCCGCAGTCAAGGTGCTCGTCGGCGCTGATCTCGTGGTCAGGCAGAGCGATTCCGTTCTGTCATCCCGAAAAAGGAAGCGCCAGCAACTGGAAGCTGCTGGCGAGTAACGCCCCCTACTCATCAGGGCGCATTCATCGTCATTGATGACAGACCATAGCCGGGAATTTTGACGGCGGTGCGCAGGCGCCCCGTTTCGTCAATTTGCCTTGCCAATGAAATCGCTGGCAAAGCGTTCGGCGATGGCTTGAATGGCCGCGTGGATGGGACCAGCGGTCAGGCTCGGCAGAACGGAGCCATCCACGACATAGACATTATCCAGCCCATTCAGCCGCAAGTCGGGATCGACCACTGCGGCATCGTCCTTGCCCATACGGCAGGTTCCTGACGGGTGGTGATGCGTGATGGCAGCCTTGGCGATGAAGGCGTCGATATCGTCCTCAGTTTCAACGGCTCCGGGGAGAATTTCGTGGTCGCGCCATTCATCCAGTTCGGGGCGATGGCCGATTTCCCGCGCTGCCGCGAGGGCCGCCCGAAACAATCGCCGGTCGTTTTCGGTCTGGAGATATTTGGGGTCGATCCTAAGGGGATCGTCCAGACCTGCACCGGTTATGCGTATTTCACCACGGCTTGTGGGATGCGTAACGCCGAACAGGAAGGAATAGGCGCTGCCCGGTGCTGGTGCCGTGAAAAGTTCCGACACAATGGGCGCAACCCCGCATCCGACGACGATTTCGGGCTGGCCGTCCGTCGCAGTGCCATCGGCACGCATATAGGCCATGCTCTCCGAATGCTGCAGACGGGATGGTGCCAGCTTTTGTCTGGCAGCGTAGAGATTGCCTGCGCCCAGCAGGTGATCCATCAGATTGCGGCCCAGTTCAGGCGCTTTGATACGGCAGGTCACGCCAGCCTCTTGCAACACGTCTTCCGGTCCAATGCCGGAACGCATGAGAAGGGCCGGGCCTTCCAGAGAACCTGCTGAAAGGATGATCTGGTCAGCAGTGATCGTATTTGGACCTTCCGGGCCGACGACTTCAAGCCCCACGACGTGGGAGTTGTCGAGACTGAGATGTCGGGTACGGGTACCTGTCAGTATCGTCAGGTTGGGACGCGCACGCACACTTGGCGTCAGCCATGCTTCGGCGACCGTTACGCGTCGGCCATCGCGGATCATCAGCGAGTTCGGCGTAACACCCATCATCTGCCCGGTGCTGTGACCGGGAATACGGGGCAGGCCAAGTGCAGCACCCGCTTCGATGAAGGCGCGGGTCAGGGGGCTGACCTCCTCGTCCGGTATCCATACCGGCATCGGGCCGCCCTTGCCGTGGATACCATCGCCGCCCAGTGCGTGGTCTTCATTTGCCATGAAGGCTTTCTGCAAGCCTTCCCAACTCCAGCGTTCATCGCCCGTCGCTTCCGCCCAGGCAGCAAAGTCGGCGGGATGGCCGCGCATATACCCCATGGCATGCAGCAGGCTGGAGCCACCCAACGCCTTGCCGCGTGCCCAAGCGAAACTGCGACCGGCAGCACCCGGCTGCGGGACGGTATTATAATCCCAATCATAGGGGCGATGCTGGATCGCGGGCCACATGGCCGGTTTCCAGATATCGGGGTCTGTCGGCTCGCCACCGGCCTCGATCAGCACAACTTGCCGTGCCGGATCTTCGCTCAGCCGTGCGGCGAGAAGGGCGCCAGCAGAGCCGGCGCCAATGATTGCCACGTCGTATTGTGCCATGGCCTTACTTCTGATCCGCAGGAACCACGACGCCTTCCAGTGTCATGACTTCGCCATCGAGAGAGACAGAGCAATTGCGCAGTGGAATATCGAGATGGCACGGCGTATCGCGATCGCCGCCAGCTTCGGTATTCGGACCCGACGACCACAGGAAATTGCCTGCGAACGAGCGCGCATCCATGCCAAGCTGTGCCTCGGGATTGTAAAGGCCGAGTACCGTCCAGTTGGCGCGGTTTTCCAGACCCCAGCCGACATGGGCCATGGCATAGGCGCGGGGGTCATTGAAGCTGTCCATGAACTTGCGCATGAACTCGGCGTCGTAACCGCCTTTGATATCAACAATAAAGCCCTTTTCGATGGTGACCGTAATCGGCGCGCGAGCGTATTTTTTGAACGGCAGCAGGATGTCGCCTTCGTCAATGACGATGGTGCCTTCGGCACTGCCTTCATCCGGCCAGCGGGCGGAAAAGCAGCTTGGCCAGTGGTCCCAGCGGCCCGGCTCATCGGCCAAACCATATTGCGTGAGAACCGGATATTGGCCGAGACGGCAGCGGAAATCCGTACCGGCTTTCGAGGTCACGTGCATTTCCTTGGCCGCGCCGATCTTCTTGGCGGCAGCGAGAACGCGCAGCTTGTCTTCCGGGCGCGGAATCTGGCGCATCATGATTGCTGGTGGTTCCACCGCCAGCAGCATGCGCGTGCCAGTCTTCAGTACTTCTTCCTGTTCCTTGGAAAACAGAAGCTGCAATGTGTCGATGACCATGTCGGACGCCATAAGGCAGGCCAGTGCTGCCGAATTGCCGTCGAGCGGCGTCTTGCCGATATAGCCAGACTTGTCTGGCGAAATCGCTTTTTCGGCGTTGACCGGAGCAAGGTTCAGTTCGGTGACAACCGCGCCAAGATCGGAAGCTGCAAGCTTGGCGATATAGGCGATCTGTTTGTTGCTGTCGTCACTCGTCAGAATGGTGACCTGTTCGCCAGCTTTCAGGTTGCACATTTCGAGCACCTGTCTCCAGCCCTTCAGGAACTGAGCGTCGCTGATTGACATGATATGATACCTCCATTGGGCGTCTGCCCGTTTGACATTGTGGCTGCACCAGAGAGCACGTCGGCCAGTACCGATGAAGAAAGTGCTCTATCTATTTGTTATTATGACTTTTCTGGTGCAGCCTGTTCTCACTCTGTCGGGATGTACGACAAAACAAAAGGCTAGAGCGGTTATTACGATTCAACCTCTGCTGAAACCGCTCTAGAGTGCGTTTTGGTTTGCCAATGTGAAAAAGTTGCGGTTGTAGTGCAGCAGCGGCGATGTTTCGGGTCCGAAGCGGATTGCCTTTACATTGCCAATGAAAATCGAATGGCTGTCTGTCTCGGAAACCGTCGCGATCTCGCAATCGAGATTGGCCATGGCGTCATCAAGAGCGGGTGCACCCGTGGCAAGGCTTGTCCAGTGATAGGGCGCAAATTTGTCTTCGCCCATCTGGCCGATCTGGCCTGCGAAACGCATGGCGACTTCACGCTGGCGGTCGGCGAGAATATTGACGCAGAAGCTTCCCGCCGAGGTGATCGCCTTGTGCGCCTCACCGAAGCGATTGACGCAGACAAGCATGGAAGGCGGCGTCAGCGACATGGAGCAGACGGCAGTTGCGGTCAGACCGCGCCGCTGATCGCCTTCACCGGCGGTGATGATGTTCACCGTCGCCGCAAGCTGACGCATGGCAGAGCGAAAATCATCGGTCAGCTGATCGGTGGCTGGCTGGATCATAGGGTGCCTCCTTTTGCAGCAAGCACGGTTTCAAGAAAGAGCGCCGCTGAGGCAAGCCGGTGGTCGGCGCCGCGCACGCCGACAAGCTGGACGCCGACTGGCAATCCTTTTGGGCCTTTGCCTGCGGGGAGGCAGATGAGCGGCACTTGCAGGACACTCCACAGCCGGTTGAAAATCGGGTCGCCAGTTGGCGTTCCTTCCGGCGCTTCGCCGGGAGCGGCCAGCGTCAACACCGCATCGAAACGCGAGAGGATCGCGTCCATCATCAGGCGAATGCCCGGAATCTCGCCCATGGCGGCACGATAACGGACTTCATCAACGCGACCCTGATCTTCCATCATGGCGCGGGTAACGGGTGTCAGCCGATCCCAATGGCGGCTGGTCTCGGAGACGAGTGACTGGGTGACTTCCCAGCCCATGACGGCTTCATGCAGGTCGAAAATGCCGTCAAACCAGGACGGAGCGGCCAGCACGGTTACGTCTGCGCCGGATGCTTCCGCAAGGGACGCCAGCCGGTTGACGATGTCGATTGCATAGGCTTCCGCCTTTTCAAGTCGCGTGCCGAGCAGGACACCGATGCGAGGGCGCGCCGGTACTGTGAGGGTGGCCAGGTCGGATTTACCGGTCAGCACTGCGGCGCAATGGGCGGCATCGCCAATGTTACGGCTGAGAATGCCGAGCGTATCCAGTCCATGGCAGAGCACCTTGATCCCGACCGTGTTGATCGCACCGAAGGTCGGCTTGAAGGCCGTCACACCGCAAAAGCTTGCAGGGCGAATAACCGAACCGGAAGTTTGCGTGCCATAGGCCAGAGGCACCATGCCAGCGGCAACGGCAGCACAGGAACCGGATGACGATCCGCCCGGCGTATGGGCCGGATTATGCGGGTTGCGGGTCTTGTTCGGGCTTGCCATGGCAAGTTCCGTGCTCACCGTCTTGCCCAGGATCAAGCCGCCTGCATTGCGGGTGATCTGCACGGCTGGCGCATCCCATGGCGGCTGAAAGCCCTCATAGATGCTCGTGCCATAGCCCGTGGGCATGTCGGCTGTGTCGATGACGTCCTTGACGCCAATCGGGACGCCAGCCAGCGCTCCCTTGGCTCCAGATGCATCCATCGCATCGGCGGCGGCGCGCACCTGCGCGGCATCAAGATGCTGCCACGCCATGACCGGGCCGTCCCTGTCCGCAATGCGTTCAAGATAGGCTTCCGTGACCGCACGGGTGGTGAGAGCACCGGAGGCTACGGCAGCGGCGATGTCGCGAGCATTTAGGGCAAGGATTTCAGAGTTGTTCATCAAACATTTCCTCAGCCGAATATGGATGGGCGCCGGTCGATCCACGGAGCGGTGCGTTCAAGCTCCGCAGCCAGCGCGAAAAGCAGTGCGTCGTTTCCAAAACCGGCGCCGAGATGCGAGCCGATGGGCAGGCCATGGGAACTCATGCCGAGTGGAACCGACATTGCCGGGCAGCCGGATGTGTTGAAAACGGCAGTGAACGGCGAATGCGACCAGAACAGATCGTAGAATTCGTCGATGTTCTTGCCCTGACCGGCAAGCTTGCCCAAGAGCGGCGCGGGTTCTGCCGCAGCAGGGGTCAGCATGACGTCATATGTGCTGAAGAACTGCCCGAGTGCTCGTGCCGAAGCGTGCAGCTGGTTGACGGCCCACAAATAGCGGGTGCCGGGTATTGCCAAGGCTTCGCGGACCCATTGCTGATTGACGGGTTCAAGCTTGGCGATGTTGGCAGAAGCTGCATCGCCACCGCTGACACCCAAGGCCACATTGACGCCGACGATGATGCGCCATGCTGCTTTCAGCGCTTCCGCGTCATAGCCTGCATCTGCAACTTCTTCGACACTGTGTCCTAGGTCTTCCAGCAACCGCGCGGTGGCGCGAACGCTTTCGACCATTTCTGGGTCGATGGGGCAGCCGTCCGGCGCAGCGACAATCATCGCGACCTTGAGGCGAGGCGGTGTTTTGTCGAGCGCCGCCAGATAGCTGCCCGGCTTGGCGGGCGAGGCCCATGGGTCGCCGAGATCGCTGCCGCCTGTCACGTCGAGCATGGCCGCATTGTCGCGCACCGACCAGGTGACGGCGTGTGGTGTGGACATGCCGCCAATGGCTTCAGCGGCTGCAGGGCCAACGGGATTGATCAGTCGCGACGGCTTGAACCCGAAAAGACCGCAATGGCTGGCAGGCAGGCGTGTAGAACCCGCACCGTCCGAACTGTTGGCAAGCGGCACCATGCCGCTGGCAACTGCTGCAGTCGAGCCGCCTGACGAGCCGCCCGCCGTGCGGTTGATATCCCAAGGATTGCGGGTTGGGCCAAAGGCGTCGGATTCCGTGGTGAAGCTCAGCGCAAATTCCGGCGTATTGGACTTGCCGACAATCACCATGCCCGCCGCTTTATAGCGCGCGGTGATAGTGGAATCGCGTTTGCTGACGACATTGCGCAGCAGTTCTGACCCGCTCGACAGAAGCATGCCTTCCGCTTCGAAGCCGGTGTTCTTCAACAGCATCGGAACGCCTGAGAGCGGGCTTTTGGCCAAGCCGTCAGCGACCTGCTTGCGCGCGAGATCATAATGCGGGTGCACGACGGCATTGAGCTGCGGGTTGAGCCGCTCGATCCGTTCGATAGTGGTTTCGAGGACTTCGCTTGCGCTGATCTCCTTGCTTGAGATCAGACCGGCAATCGCGATGCCGTCGAGTTTCGCCAGATCATTCATCGTCTCAACTCATCTGCGCTTTGAAAAGATCGAGGTCCCACATGTCTTTGGTGCCCGCCAGCAGACCGTCTTGGAACTCGAATATATGCAGGCCGTCAAGGGCGATCTGGCGTGGTTCAACATTGTCGCCGCGCGGCGTGAAGGTGCCGGTCATGTGATAGGGAACAGCAACCTGATTGCCAGAACGGATATAGCCGCGCCGTTCCCATGCAACGTCAGGCAGCATGCGCCAGAAACCGGTCAGCCCCTCGGCCAGAGCGGCGTGTCCCTGACGGCGTTTCGCCATGGCGACTTCCTCGTGCCAGCCATCGGCGTGATAAAGCGAAGCCGCTCCCTCGGCATCGCGCGAAGTGTAAGCGCTATAAAAGCGGTCGATAAGCGTGGACTGATCCATCGCAATCTCCAACATGTCGCGAAAGAAAAAACCCCGCCCGATTGGCATCAGGCGGGGTCGTCAGAGCTTTACTCGATCCCGGCGATTTTCTTCACCTGGGCGACATAGCCGTCGCGCTTGACTTCATTATAAAGCCGGGCGCGCAGGGCCGGAGCCGGTGTGGCGTTGACGTTTTCAAACAGCGCAACGCGGCCAGCCAGCGAACCGGAGGTCATGTCCCAGATGAAATTCATCAGCTGTTCCTTGACCATGGCCGATACGCCATGTCCGGGCAGCAGTTCATGCAGGAAGTGGCCGACTTCCGGATTGTCGAACGCCTTCTTGCCAAAACGCATCACCAGACCCTGACCACATAATTCCTGAAGGATATGGATGATCTTCGGGTAGTTTTCGATGGAATAGAGACGACCGGCGGTGAGCATGCCTACATCGGGGCGCATCACATCGCCTTCGGTCGGGACAGCCAGTGCTTCGGCAGCGGTGACGAAGGCGCGGAGCGTCTGCGCATATTCGACCAGCTGGCCCAGCATCATCTGAACAGCCGGAATTTTGCCGGTGCCGAGATAATCGAGAACCATCTGGCCTGCACCGACGAACAATTCCGCCTTCACCGCGAGACGGGTGAGGACATGCCAGTGTGCAAAAACGCAGACCGGGCCGTAATAGCTCATAGCCGTCGGATCGCCGAGGTTGAAGAGCCGTTCCTTCGGCACGAAAACATTGTCGAACACGATGAACTGGTCGGCTTCTTCGCCGAGGCTCGACACCGGATGGTCGAACTTGCTCGACAATGGCTGCGAGACCATTTCACGCGAGATCATCTTGATGCCGGGCGTGTCGATAGGCACCGAACCCCAGATGCAGGCGTCCGCAGGAGTTTCCTGAATGCCACCGAGATTGGTGAAGAAAATATCATTGGCCTGCGCGGCAATCGAGCCGACGGTCTTGGCACCATAGATATAGACGCCGTCCTTCGTAACCTTGCGCGCCTTCAGGAGCGAGGCTTCCGAGGCCTTGGGCGAGGAACGGTCAGCCTGCGGTCCGGCGAGGCTTTCCGACGCGGTCAGATTGTTGTTCTGACCATATTCCATGTAGCGTTCGATGTTTTCAGCGAAGTCCGGATCGATGCCGTCGATAAGCGACTTCTTCTTCTTGAAGGTCGGCAGATAGGCATAGAGACCAACAACGATGGAAGGCGCGAGATCTGGCGGACGTCCGAAGGTGCCTGCGGTCTTGAGCGACGTATATTCGATCATGCGGCGACGTGCGGCCAGATCTTCCTTGGTGCGCGGAATCTGCCACGAACGGCTGAGAACAGCGCCTGCCTTTTCGTCGTAATAGGTGGTGGCGTCGGCATGTTCTTCAGTGAACTGATCGTCGAACATCGAGGCCAGAAGGTCGATGCCCTTGGCCAGCGCGGGTTCGTCATAGACGGAGTTCAGTTTCGAACCGCCGACCCAGATCTGGCGGTTGTCCTTGAGGGACTCCTTATACTCCGCGCCGGTCTTCAGCCGATGCGGCGTGCTGGCTGGTTTTGTAGCTGTTCCCTGTGTCATTGGGCCTCCTATTTGCAATTGGAATCGCCGGTGTTCCCCGGTTTTATGGAGCGTTTCCGGTTATATAAATCAGGCGCTTTCGACCTTTTCTTCACGCATTTGCCGGATCACATCCGAAGCAACACGCATGGCGTCGAGCGCGGCAGGCACACCGCAGTAAATTGCGGCCTGAAGAATGACCTCGACGATCTCGTTTTCGGTCACGCCATTGTTCAATGCACCGCGAACGTGGATCTTTATTTCATGCGGGCGGTTTAGAGCCGTCAGCATTGCGAGGTTGAGAAAACTGCGGGTCTTGCGCTCGAGACCGGGGCGGGTCCAGATTTCACCCCAGCACCATTCGGTGACGAGCTTTTGAAGCGGTGCGGTCAGGTCATCGGCATTGGCCAGCGATGGCGCGACATAAGCCTCGCCAAGCACTTCGCGCCGAACCTTCAACCCCTTCTGGAATTGTTCACCGTTGAATTCAGGACGAGTCATACATCTCTCCGTTAAGGTGGCAGTGCGCCAGCTTGTCCCCGTGGTTTTGTCTTTCTTATTGACCCAAGGTTAGACATGCCGGACTTGACCTGTCAATAGATTGTATGACAAGATTACGGTCATACTGTAGGCTAAGATGAAATTGTTCGGCGCAGCGACGTCGAATGTGCTTGTGGGGCGGGAGGATCATGGCGGAGCCGATATCGGGATCTGACGGGGAAATAGCGCCCTTCGAGCTTTATGCCTTGCGTTACGCCACCCATGGCGGACGGACGATCAAAGACAATTTTCTGCATGTTTCTGACCCGCATGAGTCGGGTGCCGATCTCGACTATTTTGTCTGGCTTGCCCGGCGCGGTGACGAGGTTTTCGTCATAGATACCGGCTTTGGGCAGGATGCCGCCGATGCGCGCGGGCGGACCTTGTTGCGGAAGCCGGTGGATGCGCTGGCGCTTCTCGGCGTGGATGCAGGCAAGGTGTCTCAGGTCGTGCTGACGCATCTCCATTACGATCATGCGGGAACGCTTGGCGATTTCCCGGCTGCGCATTTTCATTTGCAGGTTGATGAGGCGGGACACGCCACCGGCCCCTGCATGTGCGACCCGAAAGCGCGTGCTCCTTTCGATGTTGAAAACATCGTCGCCTATATTCGCAGCCTTTATGCGGGCAGGATTGAGTTTCATCGGGGCGACCGGGAGCTTTCGCCCGGATTCTGGCTTCATGCTGTGCCGGGCCACAGTGCCGGTTTGCAGGCGGTTCGCGTCTATACCGCGCGCGGTTGGGTAGTCCTGGCTTCCGATGCAACGCATTTTTACGCCAATATGGAGCATCGCAATCCGTTTCCCGTGCTCTACGATGAAGCCTCTCTTATTCGCGGCTATGCCCGACTGACCGAACTGGCGCCAAGCCTCGATCACATTGTTCCGGGTCACGATCCGGCGGTTATGCAGGCCTATTCAGCACCTTCGGCTGAACTGGAGGGGATCGTCGTTCGGCTCGACGTTACGCCAAGTTTGACGTGGGAGGAGCTGGCGCGATGACGCTTGCAACAGGACGTGGTGTTCTGATTACCGGTTCGGCCCTTGGCCTCGGACTGGAACTGGCCCGCAGCTTTGCTAAGGCCGGAGATCGTGTGTTTCTCACCGATATTCTGCCCGAAGTGAGCGATGCCGCGACGGCGCTGAGCCGTGAAACAGGCCAGCCGGTCGGCTCATCGGTGATCGATCTGTCTGAAATCGGGGCAGCCGATCATCTTGCAGCCCTTGCAACCGAACAGTTAGGCGGGATCGATATTCTGGTCAACAATGCGGTTATTCGCAAAATGTCGCCGGTGCAGGCGCTGGCCGATTCCGATTGGGACAAGGCGCTGGAGGTCAATCTGTCCGCTCCTTTCCGTCTGATTCGCGCCTGTCTGCCGGGCATGCAGGCCCGGGGTTGGGGGCGGATCGTCAATATGGCGTCGGTTTACAGCCTCATCGCGCTCGCCGGTCGTGCGGATTATGTCACCACCAAACACGCGATGATCGGCCTGACGCGGACGGTCGCGCTGGAGCTGGCCTCAACCGGGATCACCTGCAACGCGATCTGCCCCGGGCTGATGGCAACCGATTCCGCCCTTGGCCGCATTGAAGTGCTGGCCGCGGAAAAAGGCATCAGCAATGAAGAGGCGACGCGTCTTTTCCTTTCCACCCGTCAGCCGGGTGGCAAATTTATTCCGATGGAGACGGTGACCGCCTTGGCGCTGTTCCTTTGCGGCGCTGCCAGCGAAGGAATCAACGGTGCGGCGATACCGGTGGATAATGGCTGGTCGTTTGCCTGATGGCGCGACCGCGATAACAGGAGAGTGGAATGAGTGAAGTCGGTTTTGTCGGCCTTGGCAATATGGGACGCCCTATGGCGGAGCGCATCATCGGTGCAGGCTACAAGCTTGCCGTAAATGACCGCGCCGAAGCGGCTGTGGCCGCATTGGTTGCCGCAGGGGCGGAAGAGGCTGGCACCATCGGCGAATTGACCGCGCGCGCAGAGACGATCTTCCTGTCTTTGCCGACGCCCGAGGTGGTGATCGCTGTCGGGCGCAGCATTGCGGCCAATCCCGGCGTGGTGAAGCGCGTCGTTGATCTGTCGACCACTGGGCCGAAAGCCGAGATGGATCTGGCTGAAATATTGTCGGCTGCTGGCATTGCACTGATTGATAGCCCGGTTTCGGGCGGTGTCGCAGGTGCCAAGAAGGGAACGCTTGCGCTTATGGCTGCGGGTCCTTCGGCGCATTTTTCGGTCGCGGAACCGATGCTGCTCGCGCTTGGCAAGGTGATCCGTGTCGCCGAAGAGCCGGGCAAAGCGCAGGTGATGAAGCTGATCAACAATATCTGCTCGGCTGCTGCATTGGCGATCACGTCAGAAGCCATGGTAATGGGCGCCAAGGCCGGTCTCGACGCAGATGTCATGATCGAAGTCCTGAATGCCGGTTCCGGTCGCACCTCCGCAAGCGCCGATAAAATCCCACGCTTTGTGCTGCCGCGCAGTTTCGATTTCGGTTTTGCAATTGGCTTGTCGCTCAAGGATATCCGTTTGTGCCTCGAAGAAGCTGAACGGCTCGGTGTGCCGATGATGGTGGGCAATGCGGTGCGCATGCTTTTCTCGATCACCAAGGCCGATCTCGGTGCGGATGCCGACATGACCGCAATCATTCGCCCGCTCGAGAAGTGGGCAGGTGCCGAAGTGCGCGGCAAAGCTGCTGGCGCGTGACATGAAGGGTTTAAGCCTCACTCTGGCGGAGTTTGTCCATGTTCCGCCAGCTTTGCCTGAAGCAGTGCGCGCTGCGGGACGGTGCTCATTGCTCAATATGGTCGGTACGGCCATAGGCGGCTCGAACGAAGCAGCAACACAAAAACTGGTAGCCATGCTGCCAGCCTTTTCTGGACCGGCGAAAGCGAGCATCATTGGCCGCTCAGAGCGGGCCGACATGCTTTGGGCGGCCTATATCAATGCCGCTTCCGCCAATATTTTCGACTTTGACGACACGCATGTGCCGACAGTCATTCATCCATCGGCACCGGTCGCGCCAGCCATTCTGGCGCTGGCCGAAGCCATGGCCGGGGAAGGGCGTCCGGTAACGGGTGCGGCGCTGATCGAGGCCTTCGTGCTTGGTGCGGAAGTGACGTGCCGGTTGGGCAATGCGTTGCATCCGGTGCATTATGCACGCGGCTGGCACATTACCTCCACCTGCGGGACATTTGGTGCCGCACTGGCGGCGGGTCGACTGTTGGGGCTTTCCCCGTCGCAACTCGTCGATGCGCTGGGCCATGCTCTGGCACAGGCATCCGGCTCGGTCGAAACACTGGGCACCATGTCCAAAAGCCTTTCCGTAGGGCAGGCGGCGCGATCAGGCCTTATGTCCGCTCTGCTGGCCGCCGACGGATATACCGGCCCCGCAGAGCCGCTGGAGGGCGCGCGCGGCTTTCTGGCTCTGCATTCCGATACGCCAGACTATGATACGCTGACCGGTGGACTTGGCAGCGACTGGGAAATCCTGAAGAACACATTCAAGCCCTATCCATGCGGTGTGGTGCTCAATCCGGTGATTGAAGCCTGCCTTGAACTGCACGGTGAAGGCGGTCTGCGGGCCGATGCCATTACCTCTGTAACGCTGACCGGCCATCCGTTGCTCCGCCAGCGCACGGATAGGCCCGGCGTTACCACCGGACGGCTGGCGCAGGTTAGCGCCCAACACGCCGTTGCGGTCAGCTTGCTGTGGGGCAAGGCTGATCTGGCGGCTTTCTCCGATGCCGCTGTGGCCGATCCTGAACTGAAGGCGCTGGGTGAAAAGCTTTCCTTTGTCGATGATCCGTCGTTTTCTTTCGAGGCGGTCGAGGTTTGCGTTCTGCTCGAAGATGGGCGCAAACTGGTGCGCAGGATCGATGGCGCCAAGGGCGGGCTGGCTTATCCAATGAGCAACGCCGAACTGGCGCAGAAATTCAAGGCGCAGATCGACTGGCGCGGAATCGCAATCGACGACGAGGCGCTGATCGCTGCCCTTGAAGGGATAGAGAATGCCGCCAACGCCACGTCATTTCTCAGTCTGGCGCGAGCCAGATAGCGCATCGACATAAACGCATAAGCAAGGGAGAACGAAATGAATGCAGGAAAAATTGCCGACCCGATTTTTACGCTGACCACCGGTCCCGTCGATGCCTATCCGGCTGTATTGCGGGCCTTGTCGCGGCCGGTTCTCTATGATTACGATCCGGCATTTCTTGCGTTCTACGAGGCGGTGAATGCCAAGGTGCAGCGCGTGTTTCACACCAAAACACCGCCTGTTATCCTGCATGGAGAGCCTGTTCTTGGGCTGGAAGCGGCAGCCGCTTCGCTGATCACCAGAAACGATGTGGTTCTCAATCTCGTTTCGGGCGTCTACGGAAAAGGCTTCGGCTTCTGGGCTGCGCGCTATGCCAAGGAAGTGGTCGAGCTGGAAGTGCCCTATAATGAGGTGCTGACCGCGGAAGCAGTGGCTGATTTTCTCAAAAAACGTCCTGATGTTGCGGTTGTGTCGATCTGCCACCACGACACGCCATCCGGTACGGTCAATCCGGTCGCTGAAATCGGAGCGGTCGTTCAGGCTGCGGGCAAATTGTTCATCGTCGATTCCGTATCGGCATTCGGCGGCATGGATGTGCTGCCTGAAACGGCGCATGCCGACATGTTCGTGACCGGTCCGAACAAGTGTCTCGGTTGCCCGCCCGGGCTGACGCTCCTGCATGTCAGCGAAGCGGCCTGGGAGAAAATCGCTGCCAATCCCAATGCGCCGACAGCTTCCATCCTGTCGATCATTGATTGGAAGCGTGCCCATGAAGCACACAAGCCATTCCCCTTCACACCATCTGTTTCAGAAATCAACGCGCTGGATGCGGCGCTCGATCTCTATCTGGAAGAGGGCGAACAGGCCGTCTGGGCGCGCCATGCATGGACTGCCAAAGCCTGCCGCGCAGGCATTCAGGCCGCCGGTCTGAAACTCTGGGCTGCACGGGAAGAAATCGCATCGCCGACCTGTACGGCTGTGGCGATCCCGGAAGGGGTGGATGAGGCGAAATTGCGGGCGGCAATCCGCGACCGCTATGGAGTTGTCTTTTCGTCAGGGCGCGGGGAAACGCTCGGCAAACTGACCCGCATCGGACATATGGGGCCGACAGCACGTCCGACCTATTCGCTCGTCTCGGTTGCTGCCATTGCAGGCGGTCTCAAGGCGGCAGGCGTGCCAAATATCGACGTTGGCGCAGGTGTTGCGGCGGCGATGGCGGTGATTGAAGAGGCACCCGCTTAACGTTCTGCACCTAAAACGGGCAGGGAGAACAAGGGGATGCTTTCAAAAAGTGCAGTTATCGTATAGTAATACGGTAATATGCCCGCTTTTCGCTTATGGGGCGCAAACTTATGGCGATATTGATGAACGGAAAAAACCCACCTATTGATTTCAAAGTGATAAAGGCTGCAGCACCGGTCCGTCATAGCGTTACGGAAAGTATCCGCAACTCTATCGCGATCGGGTATTTCACCGCTGGACAGCGCATCACGGAACGTGATCTGTGCGAAATGACTGGCGTGAGCCGCACGGCTGTGCGCGAAGCGCTACGTCAGCTGGAGAGTGAAGGTCTCGTGGAAGTGGTGCCGCATCGCGGCCCGATCGTCGCGCGGCTGAAGCCCGAACAGGCCGAGGGCATCTATCAGGTGCGTATCGAACTGGAAGGTCTTGCCTGCGAACTGTTCGCCCAAAATGCGACTGATGACGACATTGCAGCTCTGAAGGCAGCATTCGAAGTGCTGAAGAACAGCGACAAGATCACGGATCCTTTGGAGCGGCTGACGGCCAAAAACTCCTTCTATGACTGCCTGATCTACGGTGCGCATAATGAGGCGCTGGGCCACACACTGTCGTCACTGAACGCCCGCGTCATGGTTCTCCGCGCAACGTCGCTCGGCGCGCCGGGTAGAACGCGCGAAAGCCTCACCGAGCTGGAAGAGGTCGTTGGCCATCTGGCAGCCAGACGCGGCAAGGAAGCCCGCAAGGCAGCGGCTTATCACGTCATGAACGCAGGCAAAGTCGCAATCGCTATTCTGCGCGAGCGGCTGGCCGAAGAGGCCAGCGCTTCTTAAACAGGAAGTTCGGCGCCGGGGTCATATTCCCGGCGTCGCACCACCGTCGACATTGATGACCGTGCCATGCACATAGGCAGCCGCAGGGCTGCAAAGAAAGCGCACAACGTCGGCAACTTCATCGGCTTCTCCATAGCGCTGGATGCCTTGCGCTTCACGCAGCGCATCGCGTGCTGCATCCAGAGAAATACTCCGTTCCTTCGCCAGCACTTCGATACGACGCAGCAGCCGGTCGGTCACGATATGGCCGGGGCAGAGCGTATTGATCCGCATGCCGGTGCCTTGGGCGCGCTTTGAAATCGCCTTTGTAAAATTGATCAGGGCTGAATTGACCGAGCCGCCAATCGTGAAGTCGGGCTCGGGTGTATGCGCGCCGACGCCCGATATATTCACAATGCTGCCTTTGCTCTCGACAAGGGCTGGCCATGCGGCCCGGCAAAACCGCACTGTGGCGTGAAACTTGAGCGCAAAGCCTTCCAGAAAATCATCGTCGCTCAGCGACAGAAAGTCGCCGCGCTTGGTCGCGCCTGCATTGTTGATCAGCGCATCGATCCGTCCGGTGACGGCGAGCGTATCGGCGACAACTTTTTCTGCTGCACCTGGCTGTGAAAGATCGGCGGCAATGACCACGACCTCCGGCGCACCAGCGGCGCGTGCAGCCTCCGCAGTCTCTTCCAGAGCCGCCGCATCACGGGCGCAAAGACCAAGCGCGAACCCGTCTTTTGCCAGTCCGATAGCGAAGGCTTTTCCCAATCCGCGGCTCGCTCCGGTAACAATTGCTGTGCGCATTTTCTCTCTCTTATGAATGCTGATCTGCGGCCTATTTTAAAATTTTCCTTTATATCCAAATGGATGCAAGGATTTTCTGCAAATTCACCGCTAGTCGATTTTCAATATTGTATTACGGTATGATCATGCTATCGTATTCTCGCACTGTCAATCGGGGTGAGGTTCATGCGCAGCAGAGATCTTTCGGTGATCTGCGTTTCGGACCCGCTTCGTTCCAAATGGAGGGGTCAGATGCGAGGCTGTAACAGATTGGCAATTCGCCCAATCCAGGGCTTGGTCGAGCGCCGCTATGGGGCGGCGCATCGGGTTGCCTTGACGCCTGCCTCGCAGCGCAGATGCACCGGTTCCGGCGTCACGCCTGCGCGGCGCTCCATCGGAATTTCGGCGCGTGTTGCCCAGTCATCGCCCTTGTGCCCGCACCAGATGCGCTGCACGGCCATCTTGTCGCCGACCGAGTTCAACTGGAAGACATTGCCTGTCTTCACATCGACACCAAAGCTGAATGAACGGCTTGCGCCGGGTGCAACTTCGCCAAGATCGGCGGAGAACCAGTGCGCGAAAGCAGCCGAACATGCCAGTGAAGTCTTTCCACTGTTCTCGACCGTAATGTCGAGCGACTGGCCGCTGATGGCGGCCTGCGCGGTGTTTAGTCCAAGAAGTGCTGTAGCAAGAAAGGTAAGGTGAATTCGCATTTTCAAACTTTGCTCCCGTTTGTACTTAAGATTCAACCGGAGAGTAAGAAATAGTCAACAAAATTCTACAATAGGGAACGACAAAATGAAGAAAATGGGAATCAGTACAGTAAGTAAAGCTGTGCTTGCTCTTGCAGTAAGCGGCTGGATGGCCAGTACTGCATTGGCGGAAGATATCAAATCAATTGCTATTCTGGCCCCGGAAATGGGAACCGACATGGGCTGGAACCAGCAGGGCGTAGCCGCTGCCAAGGCCGCTGGCGAAGCTGCCGGTGTGAAGGTCGTGGTTGCGGAAAATCTCGGCTATGGCGACGTGCGCCCGACGCTGCGCGAGCTTGCCGAAGATGGCGCCGGTCTGCTGATCGCGCATGCTTCCGGCTACAACACCGCCGCGCCGGAAATCGGTGAGGAAATGAAGGTTCCCGTCGCGATTGTCGACAGCCCGGACAAGCTTTCCGCGGGCAAGGTGGCGGATTATACCGCTGCCGGTAGCGATGGTGCTTATCTCGCCGGTCGTCTCGCCGCCAAGGTCAGCCGCACCAAGGTCGTCGGTATCGTCGTTTCGGGTGAGCCGCCATCGTGGAACAACATGTCGGTTGCTTTTGCGCAGGGCGTGAAGGCTGAAAACCCGGCGGTTGAAGTTCGCTACGCCGTCATTGGACCAGCTGCCTATGCGGACGCCGCAGGCGGCAAGCGCGTGACGGAAACGGTTATCGCTTCCGGCGCGGACGTTATCTTCGGACAGGGCAACGGTTCCAGCTTCGGCATGTTGCAGGCCGTCGAGACCACGCCTGCCACGGATGGCGGCAAGGCCTATTTCATCGACGTTATCGGCGACAAGAGCCCGATCGACAAGGGCTTCCTTCTGTCTTCTGTTATCTGGGATCTGAAACCCGTTTATGCGGCGATGATTCAGGACCTGAAAGACGGCAAATACGGCAGCCATAACTATAATATCAAACTGGATGACGGCAGCCTGCGTCTGCTGAAGACCAAGAACATCCCGGACAATGTGTGGAAGGAGATCGAAGATCTTCAGGCCAAGGTTGTCTCCGGCGAGATCAAGGTTGAGCCGAAGTTCGATGCCGACAGCGTGCATGCGTTGGTGAAAACGGTCGCTTCCAAGTAACCGGCTTGCTCAGGCATCGGCACAGAAATCGGGTTCGATTTCTGAAAAGCAGGATGCATGGATAAAGCAGTGAGAGCGAATTTTGTGCGTCCGAAAGGACGCACGACGCTCGAATACCCGTCTCGTTGCTTCCGGGCATTGTCGCGATCCATCCGGTCGCGACGAGACGGACTTCCATGAAGGACAGTTTGATGCAGGCGACAACAGAAAAAGTAGTCCCTCTTTCATCACACGCAATAAATTCTCCGGTCAGTTCTTCGGGCATGCCCTTTGTCGCTCTGCGCGGCATAACCAAGCGCTTTCCGGGTGTCGTCGCCAATAATAATGTCAGCACAGATATCTGGCCGGGGGAGGTTCATGTTCTCCTTGGCGAAAACGGCGCAGGCAAATCCACACTTGTGGGCATGCTGTCAGGGTTGCAGCAGCCCGACGATGGCTGGATCGAGGTGGATGGTGCACAGGTCAACATCACATCGCCCCGCCATGCCTTGTCGTTGGGGATCGGCACAGTGTTCCAGCATTCCATGCTGGTGCCGAGTTTGACGGTCGTCGACAATTTTACGCTTGGTGGCGCTTGGTGGCGGAAACCGGATCGCGGCGGCGTTGCGAAGCGGATCAATGAAACGGCAAGCCGCGTGGGATTGCGGGTCGATCCTTTCGCGCTGGTCTCCAGCCTGTCACTTGGCGAACGCCAGCAGGTGGAAATTCTGCGTGCCTTGATGCGCGGCAGCCGATGCCTGATCCTTGACGAGGCGACAGCCATGCTGACGCCAAACGAGGCCGTGTCGCTGGGGCAGCTGATGCGGCGGCTCGTGGCGGAAGGGCTCGCGGTCATATTCATCACCCACAAGCTCAACGAGGCGCTTGCCTATGGCGACCGGATTTCCGTGCTGCGCCTCGGCAAGAACGCTGGCGCTATCGCGCCGGAAGAGCTGAAATCCCATATCGATGCAGAAAACACAGCCAATATCATCCAGCTCATGTTCGGTAATGCCGCCACGGGCGAAGGTGAAACCGCGCCACGTGTCAGTCGCGATCTGGGTGCCACAGTGCTGACGGTCGAAAAGCTGAATTCCAGCGCGGGGCGTATTCCGGTTCGCGATGTTTCGCTGACAATCCGTGCACGGGAAGTTCTGGGAATTGCCGGTATCGACGGCAATGGCCAGAAGGAGTTGGCAGAAGCGCTTGCGGGTCAGGCTCCATCCGTTGGAAGCGTTCGCTTGCACGGGACTGAAATCGGCGCGCTTTCGGTGGGTGAGCGCCGAACTGCAGGCTTGCGCTACGTGACGGATGATCGTCTGGGCGAGGGAACGGTGGGCGCTTTCGCGGTCGCCACCAACTTCCTGTTGAAGGACATCGGCGCTGCGCCGTTCTGGCGCAAGGGGCTGGAAAAACCGCAACAGATCCGCGCTCAGGCTGCTGAACATGTCCGCAATTTCGATATCCGCACGCCGGATGTCCAGACGCCGGTTGGCACTTTGTCGGGCGGCAATATCCAGAAGGTTCTGCTGGCACGCGAACTGACGGGCCCAGCCGAAGCGGTGATTTTTGCAAAGCCGACCTATGGGCTCGACGTGAAAAACATTCGGGCCACCCGTCAGCGTATTCGCGATGCCGCAGATGCTGGCAAGGCGGTGTTGCTGATTTCCACCGATCTGGACGAGCTTCTGGAGCTTGCCGACAGAATAGCCGTGATCGACCAGGGCAGAGTGCTCGGCACGGTCCAAAATGGAGCAGGCGCGCGCGATGCCATCGGCCGTCTGATGAGTACCGGAGAAGAAGAATGAGCGATCAGCAAGCCGGCACGGCTGGGATGGCTGGACAGATGACACGTCCGCCTTTTTCCGCGTGGGGCAGAATCCTTGCCGTCAGCGTTGGACCGCTGGTCGCGGCCCTTGTACTGGGCGGGCTGATCCTGCTCGCCATGGGCGTCAATCCGCTGAGTTACTATGCTTATGTGGTCGAGCGCGGGATTTTGTCGCCTTCCGGCCTTTCGGCAACGCTGACCCGCATGGGACCGTTTCTGCTGATCGCGGCAAGCCTGATCGTGGCCTTCCGCGCTGGCATCTGGAATCTCGGCGGCGATGGGCAGTTTCTGTTGGCTGCGGTGATCGTCGCGGCTACCACACCGCTTTTGCACACGGCCGGATTGCCAATCTGGCTCAACCTTGCTGTCGGTCTGGTGATCGGTCTGGCGGTTGGTGCAGTCTGGGGCCTGTTGCCTGCCATGCTGAAGGCATGGCATGGCATCAATGAAATCATCACTACTTTGATGATGAGCTTCCTTGGCGTTTCGCTGGCCAATGTGCTGGTGAAGCTCGCCTTTCTCGATCCGGCGACCACGACCCCGCAAACGCGCACGCTTCCGGTGGATGCGCGCTTGCCGAAACTGTTTGATACGACCATTTCGTCGGGCCTGATCATCGGCCTCGTCGTTATCATCGCCATGCATCTGATGATGACGAAAACCTCGTTTGGTATGAAATTGCGGCTGGTCGGCGCCAATCCACGCGCCGCCGTTCATGCCGGTCTGTCGGTTCCGAAGCTGACCATCGCCGTCTTTGCCATTTCGGCAGGCCTAGCCGGGTTATCAGGCGCCGTGGATATTCTGGGTACGCAAGGCAATGTCCGCGCGGACTGGAACCCGGCCTATAGCCTGACGGTGGTGCCGCTGGTTTTTCTCGCGCGGCTCAACGGCTTTGGCTCCATCGCCTATGTCTTCCTGTTTTCTGCTCTGACAATCGGTGGGGAAAGCGCGGCACGTCGGCTCGGTGTGCCAAGCTTCTTCTCGCTTGTCATCGTGGCGCTGTTGCTGATCACGCTGGCGCTGGCGGAATATTTTGACAAAAACCGCCGTTACCGGGCGAAGGTCTGAGGAGGAGAAAACATGGCGCTTTTTACGGAAAGTTTCATCATCACGCTGTTCCTCGGCGCAATCGCTGCGGGTACGCCACTTTTGCTGGCCGGGCTTGGCGAGCAATTGTCGGAAAAGGCAGGCGTGCTGAATATCGGTCTCGAAGGCATGATGCTGGCCGGTGCCTATGCCGGTTTTCTGGTGGCATGGACTACCGGCAGCATGGGGCTGGGCTTTGTCGGCGGCATCGCTGCGGGCGCGTTTATCGCATCCTTCATGGTGCTGTTCTGCGTGCGACTCGGCCTTAATCAGATCGTCATCGGCATTGCCCTGACGCTCGCTGTGCAAGGTCTGACCGCACTCCTGCATTTCGTGCAGTTTTCGCAAACATATCCACGTCTGGACGGTGCTCCGAAATGGCCGGTCTGGCCTTTGTCCGAAATCCCTGTGCTGGGGCCAATCCTGTTCAACCATAATCCGGTGGTCTATGTGGCGGTCATTCTGGTCGCGGTTTTCGCCTGGATCTACCGGATGACGCATCTCGGCACAGCCCTGCAGGCGGCGGGCGATAAGCCGGCGGCACTTGATGCAACCGGTGTGGATGTTGTCCGCACGCGAAGCATTGCCGTGTTGATAACGGGTGCATTGGCCGGTCTTGGCGGTGCCTTCATGTCGGTCGCAGTTGCGGGCGTATTCATTCCGTTCATGAGCCATGGCAATGGTTTCATTGCCATTGTGCTTGCCATGCTGGCGCGCGGCAGGCCGCTATGGGTATTGGGCGGCGCATTGCTGTTCGGTGTCAGCCTGTCGCTGGCAACGGCCTTGCAGGTTGCCGGTGTTAATGTGCCAACAGACGTGATCCAGATGTTGCCATTCGCCATGGTCATGCTGGTGCTGCTGATCGCAGGCCGCAAGGCAAGCCTGCCGCAGGCGCTGGGCGAAAGCTTCGTGCGCGGAGCACGCTGAGCCTGGTTTTCTGGGTAAAGCGCAAAGGATAACCGAGAGGTCGGAACATCGTGATTGATGGTCCGACCTTTTGTCATTGGATAGGCCATTTTTTCCACACCGGTCTGCGTTGCAAAACTTGGAAAAAATATCTGCCTGATTGCTCTTATGAACTTCCTTGCGCCAGAGCGACACGGCGGAAGTAAAGAATTTTCTCCAGACCGTATGAGGTTAGACGTTCGTTCCTGTGGCTGCGCTCAATTGCCTTTAACATAAGGAAAAGAGGCAATCGGTGTGTTCAGGAGCAGTATTGATGCGCATTTCCAGACGTAAATTTGCAGGTCTTCTCGCCGGTGCAGCCGCATTACCATTGGTGGGCAGCGTGCCTGCTTTTGCGCAGGAAAAAGTGCTACGTATCGGCTACCAGAAATATGGCACGCTTGTTCTGCTGAAGGCGCGTGGCATTCTTGAAGAGAAGCTGAAGAAGATCGGCTTTGACGTGCGCTGGACCGAATTTCCGGCGGGGCCGCAGCTTCTGGAAGCGCTGAATGTTGGTGCCGTTGATTTTGGCACCACTGGCGAAACGCCGCCAATCTTCGCGCAGGCAGCGGGTGCACCGCTTGTCTATATCGCGCATGAACCTCCGGCGCCGACCGGCGAGGCAATTCTGGTGCCGAAAGACAGCCCCATCAAGACGGTCGCGGAGTTGAAGGGCAAGAATGTCGCGCTGAATAAAGGCTCGAATGTTCACTATCTTCTGGTCAAGGCGCTGGAAGATGCCGGGCTTGCCTATACCGATATCAAAACCACCTTCCTGCCGCCAGCTGATGCACGCGCTGCTTTCGAGCGCGGTGCGGTCGATGCATGGGTCATTTGGGATCCGTTTCAGGCGGCTGCGGAAATTGCCATTGAAGCGCGCGAATTGCGCAATGGCGAAGGCCTCGTTCCCAATCACCAGTTCTATCTCGGTGCGCAGCCTTTCGTGGATGCGAACCCGGAAGCCGTCGATATCGTTATCGATGCGATTGCCGAAATCGATGACTGGATCAAGAACAACACAGCGACGGTCGCAGCCGAGCTTGCGTCTTCGGTCGGCATTCCGGAGAATGTTCTTGTCCGCGCCGTCGAGCGTCAGTCCTACGGCGTCAAGCCGCTTGACGCATCGGTCATCGCCCAGCAACAGGCAATTGCAGACACTTTCTTCAAACTCGGCCTCATTCCGAAGGAAATTTCCATTGCCGAGGTGACGCGCAAGGGAGCGGCCTGATGGCGGATTCAACAATTTCTGGCTTTGCCGGAAAGAGCAGGACAGCTGATGTCCCGCGTCTTAAAACGCTTGGCAAAGCGCTTGCACCATGGGCGCTGCCGATCGTTCTTTTGATCGCCTGGGAAATTGCTGCGCGCACGGGCTTGATCACGGCGCGATTGATGCCTGCACCCAGCACAGTGGCGGCGGCGTTCTGGAAATCGCTGCTGGATGGCACGCTGATCTATCATACCTATATTTCAACGCAGCGCGCCCTGATCGGTCTCGTTATTGGCGGCGGGCTGGGCTTTGTCGCCGGTATCGTCAACGGTCTGTGGAAGCCCGCCGAAACCCTACTCGACAGCACCTTGCAGATGTTGCGCAACATACCGCATCTGGCGCTTGTTCCGCTTGTCATCCTGTGGTTCGGCATCGACGAAACCGCCAAGATATTTCTGGTTTCCATCGGTGTTTTCTTCCCGATCTATATCAACACGTTCTACGGCGTGCGAACCATCGATCCGCAATTGATCGAGATGGTGCATGTCTACGGATTGGATCGCAAAGCTCTGATCCAGCGTATTATTTTGCCTGGCGCGCTGCCGTCGATCCTCGTCGGTCTGCGCTATGCTCTGGGCTTCATGTGGTTGACGCTGATCGTTGCCGAGACCATCTCCGCCACCAGCGGCATCGGCTATATGACCATGAATGCGCGCGAGTTTCTAATGACCGATGTGGTGCTTCTGGGCATCATCATCTACGCACTGCTTGGCAAGGTAGCCGACACAGCAACCCGTCTCATCGAAAAGCGAGTGCTCGTCTGGCATCCGGCCTATCAGTCGGAAAAAGGCAAAAGCTGATGGCTGCGGTTCAGGACACATATGATGTGGAAACGGTAGCTCGTGGCGCGGATGCGAAGGGCGGGTCGCCCATTTCGCTTTCTCATGTCGATCGTACATTCGGTAGCCTCAAAGTGTTACGGCACTTCAATCTGGAGGTGCCATCTGGGCAGTTTCTGGCCGTTGTCGGGCGTTCCGGTGGTGGCAAGTCCACGCTTCTGCGCCTGATTTCGGGGCTCGATCTGCCCGATGGCGGGCGCGTAGCCGTTGGCGGAGAAGCGCTGACCGGGATCAGCCCGTCAGTGCGTCTGCTTTTTCAGGAAGCGCGGCTCGTGCCGTGGCAGCGTGTGACCGACAATGTGGGCATAGCACGCGGTGAGAACTGGCGTGAGGCCGCACTTTCGGTTTTGTCCGATGTCGGGCTGGAAGGGCGCGGCAATGACTGGCCCTCCGTTCTGTCTGGTGGCCAGCGGCAACGCGTTGCGCTGGCAAGGGCGCTGGTCAGCGATCCGAAAATTCTGCTGCTGGACGAACCCTTTGGCGCACTTGATGCGCTGACACGTATCGAGATGCACCGTCTTCTGGAGCGTATCTGGACTGAGCGCGGCTTTACCACTGTGCTGATCACCCACGATGTGTCGGAAGCCGTTGCTCTCGCAGACCGTGTGATCGTGCTGCGCGAAGGGTCCATTGCGCTTGATATCGACATCGATCTGGAACGTCCGCGACGTGAACTCGCCGATGCTCGTGCGATTGATTTGCAGAAGCAGATTCTGGACGCAGTCTAAGCAACATCCCCCGAAAGATGGTATGAAGACGCCGCGATCAGAATTGATCGCGGCGAGGAGCCTTGCTGGCTCTTGACAGCAACCGCGATATCGATAAATTCCAACTGGACTAGTGGAAAGACCAGTGGGTCAGTAGGAACTCCGTTGATCGTCGCACATAATCTTCTGCTCGATAAAAATACGGGTCTGGGGCGAAATCTGGAGCGGCGCACCATCAAGGATGTGATCGCCGACAAGATTGCTGCCCTTATTGCGTCCGGTTTGCTGGCGGTTGGCGATGAGCTGCCGGGCGAGCGGGAACTGTCCGCAGCGCTTTCGGTCAGCCGTCAGACGGTACGCAGCGCTATCCAAACGCTTGCTGCGCGTGGCGTGCTGGAAGTCTCGCACGGATCGCGCACGCGCGTTGCCAAAGCGGATCTTTCCGGCATGGCGGTTGGCATAACATCGCGGCTCAATGTCGATCTTTATGATGTTCATGCCGTGCATGCGGCGCGGCTTCTGGTCGAGCAGCAGATTGTCGGCGATGCCGCCGAGCGTATTTCAGACGAAGCGCTGGATATATTGCGCAGCTCGCTCAAGGCGCAGATCGACTGTCTGAACGACCCCGTGCGCTTTCTCATCTGCGACCGCGAGTTTCATGTCACCATTTATCGCGAATGCGGAAATCCGTTGCTCGCCGACATCGTCACCGATCTATACACCTATATGCTGGAGCATCGCCGGCGCGCCGTTGCGCAGCCGGGCGCGATTGATGGCAGTTTTTCCGACCATCAGGCGATCTTGCAGGCGCTGGAAAAGCGCGACCGGAACGCGGCCATGGCGGCCTTCGCCGCGCATGAAGAGCGGATTTACGTTTCAACAAAGAACTTGCTTGCCAAGGTGCGCGACAAGCGCGGCTGAGGGCGTTGGATGCTGGCAGCATCCATGAATGGGAAAGGCAGAATTGAATGCATGTTTTGATTATCGGCGCGGCAGGGATGGTTGGCCGCAAGCTTTCCGAAGCAATCGCTCGAGACGGCAGTATTGACGGAAAGCCCGTCGAGCAACTGACGCTGGTGGATGTTATTGCTCCAACTCCGCCAGAAGGCTTTACAGGCACAGTCCATGCGAGCGCAGGGGATATTTCCGATCCCTCTGTCACGCGCGCACTGATTGCCAAGCGACCGGACCTTATCTTTCATCTCGCCGCCATCGTTTCCGGCGAGGCGGAACTCGATTTCGACAAGGGCTATGCGATCAATCTCGACGGTACGCGCTATCTGCTCGAAGCGATCCGCAAGGAAGGCGAAAAAACGCCCTACAAGCCGCGCGTTGTCTTCACATCGTCCATTGCCGTGTTCGGTTCGCCATTCCCGGAAAAGATCGACGACGAGTTTTTCCTGACGCCCCGCACCAGCTATGGCGCGCAGAAAGCAATCGGCGAGCTGCTACTCGCGGATTATGCCCGCAAAGGCCTTCTGGATGGCATCGGCATTCGTCTGCCGACGGTCTGTATTCGTCCCGGCAAGCCAAACAAGGCGGCATCAGGCTTCTTCTCGAATATTCTTCGCGAACCTCTGGTCGGGCAGGAAGCGATCCTGCCGGTCGATGAATCGGTGCGGCATTGGCATGTAAGCCCGCGCCGCGCCGTTGGCTTCCTGCTGCACGCTGCGACCATCGATCTGGCCAAAGTCGGTCATCGCTGCGTTCTGAACATGCCGGGTTTGTCTGCCACCGTTGGCGAGCAGATTGAAGCCCTGCGCCGTGTCGCTGGCGACAAGGCAGTTGCGCTCATCCGTCGCCAGTCCGATCCGTTGATCGAAAGCATCGTGTCCGGATGGGCACAGGATTTCGATGCAAGCCGCGCCACCGCGCTCGGTTTCGTCGGCGACAAGTCCTTCGATGAAATCATCCGCATCCATATCGAGGATGAGCTGTCCTAGTGGTCTGATTCCAACATTTGCATCCGTGGGTTCCAAGCGCTGAGCAAATGTTGGAATCATAAAGACCACTAGGAAGTATATGTATCTAGTGGATTTTTCGAATTTGACGTTTGAAACAGCATCTATTTCAGCCGGGATTCAAACGTCAAATTCAATCCACTAGAGCCTGAACGGCCTCGATATGGACGAGCGGTAACGTAGAAAATAACGGGAGGTTTCGCATGGCGCCGGGCAATACGGCAACGGTGATCGGTCTTGGCTCGATGGGGTGGGGCGCTGCCCTGTCCCTGTTGCGCGCAGGTTTTCAGGTCAAGGGCGTGGATATCCGCGACGAAGTGCTGAAGCGGTTTACGGCGGAAGGTGGCGAAGCTTTTTCATCGCCTGCCGATGCAGGCAAAAGCGATATCGTCTTTGTCTTCGTGGTCAATTCCGATCAGGCGAAGGAAGTGCTGTTTGGCCCGAAAGGCGCGGTGCAGACTGCGGCACCCGGCACCGTGTTCCTCCTGTGCGTAACGATGGCGCCCAGTGTCACGGTCGAGATCGCAGCCAAGCTTGAAGCCGCGGGCATGGCCGTCATCGATGCGCCGGTTTCCGGCGGCTATCAAAAGGCGCTGACCGGCGAAATGACAGTTATGGGGTCAGGCGCGGACGCGGCTTTCGCCAAAGCCTCGACCGCTCTTGATGCTGTTGCGGCCAAAGTGTTCCGGCTTGGCGAAGAGCCGGGCCTTGGATCAAAAGTCAAGATGATCAATCAGTTACTGGCAGGTGTTCACATTGCTGCTGCTGCTGAAGCGCTGACGCTCGCTGCCAAGGTTGGCCTCGATCTGCAAACTGTGTTCGATGTCATCCGCGTTTCCGCCGGTTCGTCCTGGATGTTTGAAAATCGCGGGCCGCACATCGTCGATGGCGATTATACGCCGCGCTCTGCGGTCAATATTTTCGTCAAGGATATGGGCATTGTCACGGGCGAAGCATCCGATGCAGGCGGCTCCACGCCGTTGAGTGAAGCCGCGCTGACGCTGTTCAGTCAGGCATCCGAAGCCGGTTTCGGCCTCGAAGATGATGCCGCCGTGGCCAAGATTCTGGCCGCCCGTAGCGGCATTGTCCTGCCGGGCATGCCGGACGCGGAGAAATAACCATGGCTATCGTATTGGGCGCCATTGCCGATGACTTCACCGGAGCCACGGACCTCGCCGGGCTGCTGGCCCGCAGCGGTTATCCGGTTTCCCTGCGCTTCGGATTGCCAGACGAAGATCAAGCCTCGGACGCGACAACGACCGCCCCTTTCGAGATCATCGCGCTGAAATGCCGGACCATCCCGGTTGATGAGGCCGTCAGTCAGGTTCGTGCAGCCTATGCATGGCTGAAAGCCGCCGGTGCGCAGCGGTTCTGCTGGAAATATTGTTCAACTTTCGACAGCACCGCTGAAGGCAATATCGGGCCGGTGGCGGAAGCGCTGATGGCTGACATCGGCGCGTCGCAGACGATCTATTGCCCAGCTTTTCCCGAAAATGGTCGCAGCATTTTCATGGGGCATCTTTTCGTCGGCGAGCAGCCGCTGGATGAAAGCCCGATGAAGGATCATCCGCTGACGCCGATGCGGGATTCCAGTCTGGTGCGCTTGTTGCAGCCGCAGGTCAAAGGCAAGGTCGGGCTGGCCAATCGCCTCGTTGTGGCGCGTGGTGCCGATGCCTTGAAGGCGCGGCTTGCCGAACTCGCCGGGCAGGGCGTGGCGCATGTCATCGTCGATGCAGTTGCCGATGAAGATCTGGGAACCATTGCCGAGGCGACGCTGGATCTGCCCTTGCTCACCGGCGGTAGCGCGCTTGCCATGCCGTTGCCTGGCCTTCTCGCTAAAGCAGGACAATTGCAGCAAAGCAGACACGAGGCGCAGGCCCCTGTTGTTGGCGAGGGCCAGATCGTGCTTTCCGGCAGCTGTTCGGCGATGACGCTGAAACAGGTTGCACATTATGCGGACAAGGCGGCGAGCTATCGTCTCGATCCGCTGGAACTGGCAGAGCATGGCGCAGGTGAGGCCGTCGCCTGGCTCCGGCAGCGTCCGGTGGATGAGCCAAAGCTCATCTATGCCGGTGCGGAACCGGCATCGGTCCGTGCCGCGCAGGAAAAGCTCGGTGTGGAGCGCGCAGGCCGGATTGTCGAAGAGGCTCTTGCCGCACTGGCGCGCGAGGCTTTTAGCCTCGGTATTCGCCGTTTTGTGGTGGCGGGTGGTGAAACATCCGGTGCAGTCGCACAGTCGCTCGGGGTTTCCCGCGTGATGGTGGGGCAGGAGATCGCGCCCGGCGTTCCATGGACTTTCGCCTCGGTGGAAGGCGATGCGGTCGCGCTTGCGCTCAAATCCGGCAATTTCGGTTCCGAGACCTTCTTTGAAACGGCGCTGCGCAAGCTGGAGGCCGCATGAGCGAAGAAGCGAAACTCCGCGAAACCATATGCCTGATGGCGAAGTCCATGTTCGACCGAGGGCTGACAGGCGGTTCGTCGGGCAATATTTCGGCGCGCCTGTCGGACGGACGGCTGCTCGTCACCCCCACAGGTAGTTCTTTTGGCAATCTCGATCCGTCAAGGCTGTCGCTTTTCGATCAGCAGGGCAACTTCGTCGGTGGCGACAAGCCAACCAAGGAAATGCCGCTGCATGCCGCTTTCTATGAAACGCGGGCAGCCAAGACGGGCGCGGTTGTGCATCTGCATTCCTGCCATTCCGTCGCGCTGTCCATGCTGCCGGATGTGGACCCGGACAATATGCTGCCGCCGCTGACGGCCTATTCGATCATGAAACTCGGTAAGGTGAAATTGCTGCCTTATTTCATCCCCGGCGATCCTGCCATGGGCGATGCGATCCGCGGTCTGGCCGGCAAGCGCAGCGCCGTAATGCTAGCAAATCACGGGCCGGTTGTTGCCGCCAAGGATCTGGAAGCGGCTGTCTATGCCGTTGAAGAACTTGAGGAAACGGCGAAGCTCGCCATGCTCACACGCGGCTTGAAACCGAACATGCTGACGGAGGCGCAAATTCGCCAGATCGTCGACAAATTTGATGTGGAGTGGGATTGATATGGCCAGTTTTTCAGCCAATCTCGGCTTTCTCTGGCAGGAACTGCCGCTGCCTGATGCCATCCGCGCGGCAAAAGCCGCCGGGTTTGATGCCGTGGAATGCCACTGGCCCTATAATTTTGATGCGGGCGCGGTTGCGGCAGCGTTGCGTGAAACCGGGCTGACGATGCTCGGCCTCAACACAAGTCGCGGTAATGTCGAGGCCGGTGATAATGGTCTGGCGGCGATTCCGGGACGGGAAGACGAGGCGCAGGCAGCGATTCGTCAGGCAGTCGATTATGCGGTCGCCATAGGAGCGCTTAATATCCATGTCATGGCGGGAAAGACGGAAGGTGAGGCGGCGCATCGCACATTCGTCGCCAATCTCACCTATGCCTGCGAGCGTGCCGCCGCTCATGGCATAACAATTCTGATCGAACCGCTGAACCACCGCGATGCACCGGGATATTTTCTGAAGACATCGGGACAAGCCATTGCAATCATTAGCCAAGTGGCAGCAAGCAACCTGAAGCTGATGTTCGATTGCTACCACCTTCAGATCATGGAAGGCGATATCAGTAAGCGGTTGGAAGCGTTGCAACCGCATATCGGCCATGTCCAGATTGCCGCTGTACCTGACCGTGCAGAACCCGACCACGGGGAACTGGATTACCGGCATATCGTTCGATTGCTCGATACACTCGGCTATGAAAAGCCGCTTGGTGCCGAATATCGCCCGAAAACCACGACTGACGCCGGGCTGTCATGGCTGTCTGGATTGAGGACTTTGTGATGATAGCAGCGGGCCGCGCAATCAATTTAGCTAGAGCGCATTTCGATCTGACTGAATCAGATCGGCGCTCTAGCTATCTGTTTTCACGCACATCTTTTCCGAAAACCGTTTCACACTTTTCGGGATGTGCTCGAATGTTTCCCAATTGCGGCAAAACGAGATTGACTCACGGCGTTTGACCGGCCATCAATGGACAAGTGGTCCGTTCACCTTACCAGTTAAGGATAGAACGGTACCGGCAGGGAATTGACGGCATACGCAGTAAGCGCGCCGAGTATCGGCTGCGCAGCATCGACCTAATATTGAAATTCGATAATGCATGCAGGCCGAAGCATATCCGCCCTCCGGGTTGCGAGGATCGACAGGATCTTGCTTCAACAGAAAATTCAGATTGAACGCGCTCTGAGGCCGGAGCCGCAACACGGAGGAATGCTGCGATGAGTGAGGCAACAGGTGCGAAGAGTGGGGCCATTGCGCTTGTCACCGGCGGCGGTACAGGTGTAGGGCGCGCTATCGCCAAGGCCCTCGGAGCACAAGGTTATCATGTCGTGATTTCTGGTCGTCGCATCGATGTGCTGGAAAAGGCGGCGTCCGATCTTGCATCACAAACCGGCGGGAGCTTCCACCCAATCGCAGCCGATGTGGGCGATCCGGTCGCCGTGCGCAAACTTTTCGATGCGATTGTTGAAAAGTTCGGGCGGCTCGATCTTCTGGTCAACAATGCGGGCGTTCTCGTTCCGGGTGTGCCGATTGAAGACGTCACATTCGAAGACTGGAGCGCGATTGTCGGTGCCAATCTGACGGGCGCATTTCTGTGCACCCAGCAGGCTTTCCGGGTGATGAAAGCGCAAAATCCGCGTGGGGGCCGTATCATCAATAATGGGTCCATTTCTGCGACCACACCGCGCCCCAATTCAGCGCCTTATACCGCGACGAAACACGCCATTGCGGGCCTGACCAAATCGACCGCGCTCGACGGTCGCAACTTCGATATCGCCTGCGGCCAGATCGATATTGGCAATGCCGCCAGCGATATGACGCAGAAGATTTCGACAGGTGTCATTCAGGCCAATGGAACCATGGCGGCGGAGCCAACCATTGATCCAGCGCATGTCGCCAATGCGGTCGTCTATATGGCAAGCCTGCCGCTGGACGCCAATGTGCTGACCATGACCGTCATGGCAACCAAGATGCCTTTTGTGGGCCGGGGCTAAATAGTCAGCGAGACAAGAACAACAGGCGCCGGAAGAGGAATTCGGCGCAGCAAATACCGAAGTAAGGAGAATATTCGCGCGTACGCATCCCGAGTGTGTGAAACGGTTTTCGGACAAGATGCGTACCAGGGAAGATGGGCATGACGGAAGTGAGGAGCCGTCATTCACATCTTCTGAAAAAACAGAATGCAGTCTGGGAGGAGATGCATGGCCACTGTTCAGTTCGCCGAAGTGAAAAAGTCTTTCGGCAATTTCCCCGTCATCAAAGGCGTCAATATCGATATTGAAGACGGCGAGTTCGTCATTCTCGTCGGCCCTTCGGGGTGCGGAAAATCGACCTTGCTGCGCATGCTGGCCGGGCTGGAGAATATCTCCGGCGGCGAAATCCGCATTGGTGGACGGCCGGTGAACAATCTGCCGCCCAAGGAACGCGATATCGCCATGGTGTTCCAGAACTATGCGCTTTACCCGCATATGACGGTCGCCAAGAACATGGCGTTTTCGCTGATGCTGAATTCAGCCCCACAGGCGGAAATCGACAAGCGCGTGAATTATGCCGCGGGCATTCTGGGCCTGACCAAGCTGCTCGACCGTTATCCACGTCAGCTTTCCGGTGGTCAGCGCCAGCGTGTGGCCATGGGCCGCGCCATCGTTCGCGATCCGCAGGTCTTCCTGTTCGATGAGCCTTTGTCGAACCTCGACGCCAAGCTGCGCGTGGCGATGCGTGCCGAGATCAAGGAACTGCATCACCGCTTGAAAACGACGACTGTCTACGTGACACATGATCAGATTGAGGCCATGACCATGGCCGACAAGATCGTCGTCATGCATGACGGCATTGTAGAGCAGGTCGGTTCGCCGCTGGAACTCTATGATAATCCCAACAATCTGTTTGTGGCTGGCTTTATCGGTTCCCCGGCCATGAACATGATCAAGGGCAAGCTCGATCCACAAAATCCGCAGGTGTTCGTGGCTACCGATGGCACAAGGCTGCCATTGTCGCGCAGCTATCCGCAGGCGGCGGGACGAGACCTCGTTTACGGCCTGCGTCCGGAATATATCCGGCTTGACGGTGCCGGGCTGGCTGCGCCCGTGGTGGTGATAGAACCAACCGGCTACGAAACGCAGATGGTGGTGAATTTCGGCGGTACCGAAGTCACCTGTGTTTTCCGCGAGCGCGTCGATGTGCGCCCCGGAGAGGCGATCAATATTTCGATCGATCCAGGCAATGTTCACCTCTTCGACGAAGAGAGTGGCATGCGTCTTATTGCATGAATTTACACAAGACACGCTGAAGGAGGGGAGAGCCGGAGGCCGTGTCTTTTCTGGGAAATCGCATTTCACCAGATACCCGTTTTCGCCTGTAGGGACAGCGAATGCGGCGTAGCAAAGTCCCATTTTTGGAGGAGGAGCATAATGACTATCAGAAGAAGAACATTCCTGACGGGAACGGCAAGTCTTGTTGGTGCGGCTGGTCTTTCGGGCATTGGCATTCGTCCGTCTTTCGCAGCCGAACCGGAATATAAGCCGGAAGCTGGTGCCAGTCTGCGCGTGTTGCGCTGGACGCCTTTCGTGAAGGGCGACGAGGACAGCTGGCTCGCCAACACCAAGAAGTTCACTGAAGCCACCGGCGTCGAAGTCCGTATCGACAAGGAAAGCTGGGAAGATATTCGTCCGAAGGCTGCGGTTGCCGCCAATGTGGGTTCCGGCCCCGATATCGTGATGTGCTGGTTCGACGATGCCCATCAATATCCCGACAAGCTGGTCGATCTGACCGAGCTTGGCACTTATCTCGACGGGAAATATGGCGGCTTCTATGACGGCCTCAAGGGTTACGCGACCCGTGACGGCAAGTTCATCGCCATGCCACTGACGGCCATCGGCAATGCGATTGTCTATCGTGACAGCCACATGAAAGCGGCTGGTTTCAACGAGTTCCCGCAGGACACGAAAGGGTTCCTTGAGCTGTGCAAGGCCATGAAGGCCAAGGGAACGCCTGCCGGTTTCCCGCATGGCAAGGCTGTCGGTGACGGCAACAACTATGCGCATTGGCTGCTCTGGAGCCATGGTGCACAGATGGTGGATGAAAGCGGCAAGGTGACGATCAATTCGCCGGAAACGATTGCCGCCATCAATTATGCCAAGGAGCTTTACAAGACCTTCATTCCGGGTACGGAAAGCTGGCTCGACATCAATAACAACCGCGCTTTCCTTGCGGGGCAGGTGTCGCTGACGGCCAATGGCGTTTCCATCTATTACGCTGCGAAAAACGACCCGAAACTGGCGGAATTTGCTGCTGACATGCGCAGCACGAACTTCCCCGTCGGTCCGGTCGGCAAGAGCGTCGAGCTGCATCAGACCAGTTCGCTTCTGTTGTTCAAGCATACGAAATATCCGGAAGCAGCCAAGGCTTACATCAAGTTCATGATGGAAGCCGACCAGATGAATGCCTGGCTCGAAGGCTCCAGCGCCTATTGCTGCCAGCCGCTCAAGGCGTTTGCGGATAATCCGGTCTGGAAGGCAAATCCGATCCACGCGCCTTATGCCCGCGCTTCGGAAACGCTGCGTCCGAACGGTTATGCCGGTCCGCTCGGCTATGCTTCGGCAGCCGTCATGGCCGACTATGTTCTGGTCGACATGTTTGCCGCCGCTGTCACAGGCGCTTCCACACCGGAAGAAGCTGTCGCGAGCGCTGAGAAACGCGCAAACCGCTATTATCGCGTCTAGTCGCTAGAGCTGAGGCGCGAGGGTATGCCCCGCGCCTCGTTTCTTTTGTGGTTCTGGAGATGTGTATCCATGACGATGACCAATTCTACCGGTGGCGGACTATCCGGAGACCCCGGTGCGATAAAACGGCCTTTCATGTCTCGCCTGGCAAACAATCACAACATGCTGGGCTTTCTGTTCATGCTGCCCGCAGCGGTCTTTCTGGTCTGCTTTCTGACCTATCCGCTCGGTCTTGGCGTCTGGCTCGGCTTTACCGACACGAAGATTGGCCGCGATGGCATTTTCATCGGCTTGGAAAATTACGAATTCCTGTGGGATGACAGCGTCTTCTGGTTGTCGGTGTTCAATACGGTGCTCTACACAACCGTCGCGTCGGTGCTGAAATTCGGTCTCGGCCTCTGGCTTGCGCTGCTGCTGAACGAAAACCTGCCGTGCAAATCCTTCTTCCGCGCCATCGTGCTGCTGCCATGGGTGGTGCCGACGGTGCTTTCAGCGCTGGCATTCTGGTGGATATACGATTCCCAGTTCTCGATCATTTCATGGTCGCTGATCAAAATGGGTCTCATCGAGCAGCCCATCAACTTCCTTGGCGATCCGACCAATGCGCGGCTTTCTGTGATTGCGGCCAATGTCTGGCGCGGCATTCCCTTCGTGGCAATCTCGCTTCTCGCCGGTTTGCAGACTATTCCGGCCTCGTTGCAGGAAGCGGCTTCGCTGGATGGCGCCTCAAGCTGGCAGCGTTTCCGGCATGTAACATTGCCGATGCTGACGCCGATCATCGCCGTTGTGATGACCTTCTCCGTGCTGTTCACCTTCACGGATTTCCAGCTGATCTACGTTCTGACCAAGGGCGGTCCCGTCAATGCAACCCATCTGATGGCGACCCTGTCCTTCCAGCGCGCCATTCCCGGCGGCCAATTGGGTGAGGGCGCAGCGATTGCCGTCGCGATGATCCCGTTCCTGCTTGCCGCCATCATGTTTTCTTTCTTCGGCTTGCAACGTCGCAAATGGCAGCAGGGCGGGAGCGACTGACAATGGAGATGACCATGAAGTCCAAGGCACCTTCCAATGAAGCCGCTTTGAAGGACGATAGCCAAGGCATGTCCTATCTCAATCGCCTGCCGCGGCGGGTGGTGACGATTTACATACCCATAGCGCTGTTCGTCTTCGTGCTGCTGTTTCCGTTTTACTGGATGGCGATTACTGCCGTAAAACCCAATTCGCAGCTGACGGATTATGAGAACTTCAGCCCCTTCTGGGTGGTGGGGCCAACACTCGACCATATCAAATATCTGCTATTCGAGACCTCTTATCCGGGCTGGCTGTGGAACACGATGCTGGTGGCGACGGCTTCCACATTCCTGTCGCTGATTGCATCGGTTTTGGGAGCTTATGCGATTGAACGCATCCGGTTCACCGGCTCACGCTCTGTCGGCCTGTTCATCTTTCTGGCCTATCTGGTGCCGCCATCGATCCTGTTCATTCCGCTGGCGTTCATCGTGTTCAAGCTCGGCATCTATGACTCGCGTCTGGCGCTGATCTTCACCTATCCCACCTTCCTCATTCCGTTCTGCACATGGCTGCTGATGGGATATTTCCGCTCCATTCCCTTCGAGCTGGAAGAAAGTGCGCTGGTGGATGGCGCCAATCGCTGGCAGATTCTGCTCAAGATCATCCTTCCGCTGGCAGTGCCGGGTTTGATCTCGGCGGGCATCTTCGCCTTCACTCTTTCCTGGAACGAATTCATCTATGCGCTGACATTTATTCAGTCTTCGGAAAACAAGACTGTTCCAGTGGGCGTGTTGACCGAGCTGGTGCGCGGCGATATTTTCGAATGGGGCGCGCTGATGGCGGGTGCCTTGTTCGGTTCGCTGCCGGTGGTGATCCTCTATTCCTTCTTCGTTGACTACTATGTGTCGTCAATGACCGGGGCGGTGAAGGAATAGGCGGCGTCGCAGCTTCAAGAGCGCCAATCTGATTGAAGCCAGAGCGGCGCTTGTGGCTTCAGTCTTTACGCGCAGCCCGAGAACTGTTTCACACTTTTTGGGATGGGCTCTCATCAATCATGCCGCAACTGGCCTTGAGTGGTTCCGGTTAAAACGGAATCGTGGAACCACCCTATCTAGTTGTTTTTACGCATTATCCTGCGCATCGAAGCAGGATCAGAAATCAGTCCAGTGGACTGATTTCCCTGCGTAGGCGCTACGCACTTTTGCTGGAAATGCTCTAATGGTCGGTCGCGGCATGCGGTTTTAGGGGCTTGTTGAAGACTGCACCCGCTTTGCGGGCAAAAATTCCGCGTTTTAGCAATTCCTTATTGCAATTAATTTGCAATTGCAGAATATGGGAGCCCAGTGGATTCTTTCCGGTGTGCAAGTGATCCCGTTTGCAGGCCGGAATACTATATTTCAGTTGCAAATAACTCCTAATAGCAAGAGTGAGGAATAGATGTTCAACAAGCTGAGACGATTGGTCCTGACCGGAATGGCGGGAGCGGCGCTGGCGGCAGTATTGGCCGTTGCGCCCTCCGCAGCACAGGAAAAGTTCAAGGCTGTCACAACCTTCACAGTCATTGCCGATATTGCGCGAAATGTTGCAGGCGACGCCGCCGTCGTGGAATCGATCACCAAGCCCGGTGCGGAAATCCATAATTACCAGCCGACACCGGGCGACATAAAACGGGCGCAGGGCGCGCAGCTTGTCCTATGGAACGGGCTTAACCTCGAACTCTGGTTTGAAAAGTTCTTTCACAATCTGAAGGACGTGCCGAGTGTTGTGGTGTCAGACGGTGTCACGCCGATCGGCATTACCGAAGGCCCCTATAGTGGCAAGCCGAACCCCCATGCCTGGATGTCGCCCACTGTTGCGCTGATCTATGTCGATAATATCCGTGATGCCTTCGTCAAATATGATCCGGCAAATGCCGACACCTATAAGGTGAATGCCGAAGCCTACAAGCAGAAGATCCGGGCCGCGATAGAGCCGATCAAGGCGAAGCTTGCCACCGTTCCGGAAGGCAAGCGCTGGCTCGTTTCGAGCGAAGGGGCATTTTCCTATCTCGCGCGCGATTTCGGTCTGAAGGAACTGTATCTCTGGCCGATCAATGCCGACCAGCAGGGCACGCCGCAACAGGTGCGCAAGGTGATTGATGCCGTGCGCAAGAATGGCATCACCGTTGTCTTCTCCGAAAGCACGATTTCGTCCGCTCCCGCTGAACAGGTGGCCCGCGAAACCGGCGCTCGCTATGGCGGCGTGCTCTATGTGGATTCTCTGACGGACGCGGATGGCCCGGTGCCAACCTATATCGATCTCTTGCGCGTCACCTCCGACACCATCGTCAAGGGACTAACCCATCAGTCCTGATCCGATCATTGCCCATGCCGGCGCCCGCCATTGTGGCGGGCGCTTACTCGATCCTTATGAAAGATTTGTCCGATGAATGCTCAACCCGACTGGCAGAGCCATTTCGGTTCCGGTTCTGAAAATGGCGGCATCGCTGTCGATGGCGCTACCGTGACCTATCGCAACGGCCTGACCGCCTTGCGCGATGCGAGTTTTCGCATTCCGACCGGCACGATTGCCGCGCTTGTCGGCGTCAACGGGTCGGGCAAGTCGACCTTGTTCAAGGCGATCATGGGCTTTGTGCGTGTTGCGCGTGGCTCAATCCGGGTGCTGGGCATGACGGTTGAGGAAGCCTTGCGCAAGAACCTCGTCGCCTATGTGCCGCAATCGGAAGAGGTGGACTGGAATTTTCCGGTTCTGGTCGAGGATGTGGTGATGATGGGCCGCTATGGCCATATGGGCATGATGCGGATACCGAAGACTGCCGATCATGAAGCGGTGGCCAATGCGCTTGCTCGCGTGAATATGAGCGAGTTTCGCAAGCGCCAAATCGGCGAGCTGTCCGGTGGACAGAAAAAGCGCGTTTTCCTTGCCCGTGCGTTGGCGCAGGACGGTCGCGTCATCCTTCTCGATGAGCCGTTTACGGGCGTCGATGTGAAGACCGAAGAGCAGATCATTACGCTGTTGCGTGAACTGCGCGACGAAGGTCGCGTGATGCTGGTTTCAACGCACAATTTGGGTTCTGTGCCGGAGTTTTGCGACCGCACGATCCTCATTAAGGGCACGGTGCTGGCCTATGGGCTGACTGCGGACACCTTCACCCAGAAAAATCTGGAAATGACCTTTGGTGGCGTTCTGCGTCATTTCGTTTTGAACGAAGCGCAAGGCGGAGCTTCTGCCTCCATTGGCGTGATTACCGACGATGAACGCCCGCTGATCCTTCAGGGTGGCAAGGCAGCCATTCGCAATACGGGCGATGGAGAGGGAGGGCAGCAATGATGGGAACGCTTCTCCAGCCATTTACCTATGGCTACATGCTTGATGCCATGTGGGTGTCGGCGCTGGTCGGTGGTGTTTGCGCTTTCCTGTCCTGCTATCTGATGCTCAAGGGCTGGTCGCTGATCGGCGATGCCTTGTCTCATTCCATCGTTCCCGGTGTTGCCGGGGCTTATATGCTGGGATTGCCGTTTTCCATCGGCGCGTTCTTTTCCGGCGGGCTGGCGGCGGCAGCCATGCTGTTCTTGAACCAACGAACCAAGCTGAAGGAAGACGCCATTATCGGCCTGATCTTCTCAGGCTTCTTTGGGTTGGGCCTGTTCATGGTGTCGATCTCACCAACCTCGGTCAACATCCAGACCATCGTGCTCGGCAATATTCTCGCGATCACGCCGGGCGACAAGCTTCAGCTTGGTATCATCGGCTTCGTGTCGCTCGCCATTTTGCTCGTCAAATGGAAAGACCTGATGGTCACATTCTTCGATGAAAGCCATGCGCGTTCGATTGGCCTCAATCCGACCGCTTTGAAGATCATGTTCTTCACGCTTCTTTCCGCCTCGACAGTTGCCGCGCTTCAGACCGTTGGCGCTTTCCTCGTCATTTGCATGGTGGTTACACCGGGTGCGACGGCCTATCTGCTGACGGACCGCTTTCCGCGACTGCTGGTCATCGCCGTGATGATCGGTGCTGCCACCAGTTTTGTCGGAGCCTATGCAAGCTACTTCCTCGACGGTGCAACGGGCGGCATCATTGTTGTGTTGCAGACGGCCATTTTCCTGTGCGCATTCTTCTTCGCACCCAAGCATGGCATGCTTGCGAGCCGACGCCGCGCCGCTGAGACACAGGCGCTGGGGGGGTCGCAATGAGCATTATCGACACTCTTCTTTCGCCATTCGAATTTCCGTTCATGGTCAATGCGCTGGTGATTTCGGTCACTGTGGCAATCCCCATGGCGCTACTGTCCTGCTTTCTGGTTCTTAAGGGCTGGTCGCTGATGGGCGATGCAATCAGTCACGCGGTGTTTCCCGGCGTGGTGATTGCCTATGTCGTGGGCTTTCCCTATGCCGTGGGAGCCTTCGTCGCGGGCATGTTCTGCGCCATCGCGACCGGCTTTTTGAAAGATAACAGCCGCATCAAGCAGGATACGGTCATGGGCGTGGTGTTTTCCGGCATGTTCGGGCTGGGGCTGGTGCTCTATGTCAAAGTGAGGCCGGACGTCCATCTCGACCACATTCTGTTTGGCGATATGCTCGGTGTTTCGTGGTTCGATATCGGACAGGCGGGGCTCATCGCGGTCCTCACCGTGGTAATCATCGGCGGCAAATGGAAAGACTTCCTTTTGCACGCCTTCGATCCCGCGCAGGCGAGGGCCGTTGGCCTTCGGGTCAGCCTCCTGCATTACGGGCTGCTCAGCCTTATCTCGCTGACGATTGTGGGCGCGTTGCAGGCCGTTGGCATCATCCTCGCCATTGCCATGCTGATCGCGCCGGGTGCCATTGCGTTTCTCCTGACGCGCAAGTTCAGCACCATGCTGTTGCTGTCTGCTGTTATCGCGGCGGTTGGTTCTTTCACGGGCGTCTATCTGTCGTTCTTCATCGACAGCGCGCCTGCACCGACGATTGTGCTTTTGCTTTCAATGACTTTCGCTACGGCCTTCATTTTTGCCACGCGCAAGGCAGCCCGGATCGAGGCGTCGGAGATGGCTTGATCGCAGGGGCTTCTTCGAATCTCCCAATTTCTGCATAGTGGCGAGATGAAGAAAGAAGCAGCGGCATTGAAGATCTATCTGAAGCGCAGATTTTCCACTGTGGCCATGATGCTCGTGGCGGCGATGTCCTGTCCCGTTCAGGCTCAGGAAACGGACAAGCCGGGGATATGTGAGGCGGATAGTTTCGAGAATACGAAATATATCATCTGCAAACCGGAAAACGGCATCGCCGGGCTAAGGCTGTTCTGGAAAGGGGCTGATGGCGAGCCCTATCAGACATTCTCGAGCGTTGCCAAGGCCGTCAGCAATGGCGGTCACACGCTGGTTTTCGCGATGAATGCCGGAATGTACGGAACTGATTTTGCGCCGATCGGCCTTTATGTCGAGACTGAACAGGAACTGCGTCCAGCCAACAGACAAAAAGGCGAAAGTGCAGGCGGTCCTGTGCCGAATTTCTACAAAAAGCCGAACGGCGTTTTCTTCTGGGATGACAAGGGTGCGGGAATTCTCCCTACCGACACGTTCTTAAAACGCAAGCCGAAGGCCAGTTTTGCGACCCAATCCGGTCCGATGCTGGTCATCCGCAACAAATTGCACCCGGCTTTCATTGCAGGCTCGACGGACCGCACGCGCCGCAGTGGCGTCGGCGTTTGCGAGAATGGCGCTGTGCGTTTTGCAATCAGCGAAGACCCGGTGAACTTCTATGATTTCGCGCGCATGTTTCGCGACCATCTGAAATGTCCGAATGCCCTGTTTCTCGATGGCGGAAACGGTACAGGCATCTATAGCCCTGCACTGGGCCGTAACGACATATCCTGGCATGGTGGGTTTGGCCCGATTGTAGGCTTCGTGGAATAGGGCCACCCGCCGCGTCAGCGGTCGTTAGGCGTCTCGATGAGTTCCATCGCAAGTGCCTGTGCTCTGTCGGAAATGTCTGGATTGAAGACCAGCCAATAGCCGTTATCGCTTGTCTGGGATATGTCGCAGGCATGGACAAGTTGTCCGCGCTGCACCGCGCCGTCGATCAGCCCCGCCCAGCCGAGCGCAACACCCTGATCGGCAATCGCCGCTTCAATCACCAGATTATAGGTATTGAAGACGAGGCCATAATTGCCGTCGACGATTTCCTCACCGATGGCATTCAGCCATGATTGCCAAGTGAACCAGCGATCACCCTGCAATGTGTCGAGATGCAGCAGCGAGGCTGCGCCTAGCCCTTTGCCTTTGGGAAAGCCGCCGCTTTTTTCGAGAAAAGCGGGTGAGCAGACCGGCACTACTTGTTCGCCGATGAAAGGGACGGAGCCCTTGGGGAAATCATTGCGTCCGCCGAACAGGATCGCGATGTCGGCCTCGCGATAGTCGAGCGGCTGGAGCATGGAGGAAGCCGTGATGCGCACGTCGACCTCGGGATGTTTCGGCCTGAACTGCGCCACGCGCGGCATCAGCCAGAAAGTCGCAAAGCCATAATCCGTTGCAATCCGCAAACCGGGTGAGCGCTGCCTGCGCCTGATCTGCTGCACGGCGTCTTCGATTCCATCCAGACCAGCCCGCACAGCCGCATAGAGAATCCGCCCATCCGGCAGAATTTCAACGCCGCGCGCCCGCCTTGCAAACAGCGTGACGCCCAAACGGTCTTCCATGCGTTTTATTTGATAGCTGACGGCAGGTTGCGTCATGCCGAGTTCGCGTGCTGCGAGGGTCAGATTTTCCAAACGTCCGACCGCTTCGAAAACGCCAAGGCTGCCAAGATCCCAGGATGGAGAAACCATAAAGAACCTTTATATCGTCGATAAAAAATGAATGGGTTTTTCCTTAGCGCAAATGGTGTTTTCCTGAAAGTCGAAATGCAAGCCATAACGGCTTTTGATTGTACGAGATGCGGAATGCATCCATCAACGAGGGGTCTCCGATGCGTTATTTGAAGATGACTGCACTGGCGTTTGCGGCGTTCACGGGGCTGGCGGGAACGGCTTATGCTGCCGATCCGGCTGCATGCGAAACAATCCGCCTGTCCGATCCAGGCTGGACTGATATTACCTCGACCAATTCCATTGCAAGTGTGCTGCTGACTGGCCTTGGCTATAAGCCCGATGTGAAGACAATGTCTGTGCCGATTGGCTATGAAGCCCTCAAAACTGGCAATCTCGATGTCTTCCTTGGCAACTGGATGCCAGCACAGCAGAAATTCCGCGATGATCTCGACAAGGCTAAAGCGGCTGAGGTGATCGTCAAAAATCTGGAAGGCGCAAAATTCACGCTCGCAGTGCCGGATTATGTCGCGAGCGAAGGCATCAAGGATTTTGCCGATCTTGCTGCCCATGGCGATAAATTCGGCAAGGAGATTTACGGTATCGAGCCGGGTGCTCCTGCCAACCAGAATATCCAAAAAATCATCGAAGATCCGAAATTCAAGCTGAACGGCTGGAAGATCGTGGAATCCAGCGAGCAGGCCATGCTTGCGCAGGTGGACCGCAAGAACAAGGACAAGGGCTGGGTCGTGTTTCTTGCCTGGGCTCCGCATCCTATGAACACCAAGCTGAAGATTGAATATCTGTCTGGTGGCGATGATTATTTCGGCCCTAACTTTGGCGGTGCTGAAGTCTACACGCTCGCCCGCACCGGCTGGTCGGCGAACTGCCCGAATGCTGCAACCTTCTTCAAGAACCTCACCTTCACCGTGGATATTGAAAACGAGCTGATGGGCAAGATTCTGGACGAGGGCGCGGAAGGTTCGGCGGCTGCAAAGGAATGGCTGAAAGCCCATCCGGAACAGATCGACAAATGGCTGGCTGGCGTGACCACGCTGAAGGGCGAACCAGGCGCTGCCGCCGTCAAGGCAAGCCTCGGTATCTGATCGTCAAACGTAAAGATTGCAAGGCGGGCATTTCGATGCCCGCCATTTCGCGTTTCACTTATGCCAGATGGTTCCGCACAGATGAAAAAGCCGAATATCCTCATTCTCATGGTTGACCAGTTGAACGGGACGTTTTTCCCGGATGGCCCAGCCGACTTTCTGCATGTCCCGCATTTGCGCAAGCTTGCCGAGCGTTCCACCCGTTTTGCGAATTGCTACACGGCAAGCCCGCTTTGCGCTCCGGCGCGCGCTTCTCTGATGTCGGGCCAGCTGCCATTCCGCACCGGCGTTTATGACAATGCAGCCGAATTCTCATCCGAGATACCAACCTATGCGCACCACTTGCGCAATGCGGGGTATCAGACCGCGCTTTCCGGCAAGATGCATTTTGTCGGCCCCGACCAGCTACACGGCTTCGAGCAGCGTCTGACGACGGACATCTATCCTGCTGATTTTGGCTGGACGCCGGATTATCGCAAACCGGGAGAGCGCATCGACTGGTGGTATCACAATCTGGGTTCCATCACCGGGGCCGGTTTTGCGGAAATCACCAACCAACTCGAATATGATGACGAAGTCGCCTATCAGGCCGAGGCAAAGCTTTACGATCTGGCGCGGGGCCATGATGAACGCCCTTGGTGCCTGACCGTCAGCTTCACCCATCCGCATGATCCTTACGTGGCGCGCAAGCGCTTCTTTGACCTGTATGCGGATATTCCAGAACTTGACCCGAAGATCGGACCGCTGGCGGAAAGCGAAATCGATCCGCATAGCGAGCGGTTGCTTCGCGCTTCCAAGGCTGAGGATTACGAACTGACCCGTGAACAGATCAGGGCAGCGCGGCAGGCCTATTTCGCCAATATTTCCTATGTCGATGAGAAAATCGGCGGCCTGCTGGATGTGATCGAGCGTTGCAATATGGCAGACGATACGATTGTCATCTTCACCTCCGACCACGGTGACATGCTGGGTGAACGCGGCATGTGGTTCAAGATGAGCTTTTTCGAAGGCTCCGCACGTGTGCCGCTGATGATCGCTGCGCCACAGATGCCGGTGGGTTTGATCGCTGCGCCCGCCTCAACGCTGGACGTGTTGCCGACGCTGGCCGATCTGGCGGGTATCGACCTCAACGGCATCATGCCATGGACCGATGGTGTTTCGTTGCTGGAGGTCGCGGTTGGCACGAAGGAACGCGGTGCGGTGCCATGCGAATATGCGGCTGAAGGCACGGTTGCGCCGATGGTTTCGCTGCGTGAAGGACAATGGAAGATCAATCTTTGCCGTGTTGACCCACCGCAATTGTTCAATCTCGCGGATGATCCGGATGAGTTGCACAATTTGGCGGCAAGGTCCGAGCATCGCGTGATACTTGAACAACTGATGGAAAAGGCGCTGGGCCGCTGGAACCTCAATCTCTTCGATGCGCATGTTCGCGCCAGTCAGGCCCGCCGCCATGTGGTCTATCCGGCCTTGCGCAACGGGGCATATTATCCGTGGGATTATCAGCCGCTGCAAAAGGCGTCGGAACGCTATATGCGAAACCACATGGACCTGAATGTGCTGGAGGACAACCAGCGCTTTCCGCGCGGGTAAGGCACGCGTTATGAAAGCGCCAGCAGCGTGTCAGCGGCGTCACCATCGATGATGAGGCCGTTGACGATGCCGCTTTTCAGAAGCGCCTTCGCTGCCGCAGCTTTCTCTTGCCCAGCGATGAGCAGCACGACCTGAACTTTCTTCAGCTCGGCAAAGCTGAGTGCGATGGTGCGCTGGTTCATCTCGTGCTCGACCTGCTGACCATCCTTGTCGAAGAAAATGCCGTTGGTGTCGCCGATTGCACCGGCGGCACGCAGGCTTTCCAGCTCGGATTTGCTGAGCATGTTCTGGCGGCGCAACAGGGAATCCTCCGTCAACTCGCCAGCGCTGATGAAGCAAACCGACGCTGTGCGGGCAATCTCCAGCGCGCGCGCCACAGAGCGCTGCGAAATGAGCACTTTTCGGTCTTCTGCGGAATCAGCGATGAACGGAACCGGCAGGAAAAAGCCTTGCCCGCCCGTCCGCCGCGCCAGCATGTGCACAACTTCAAATGGATTATAGGCGGAGTTCGCGGTCAGCGATCCCATGACGGAGATGAAGCGCGCCTGCGGTGCGCGTACACCCGCAAGTTGCAATGTCATCTGCTCGATGGTTCGTCCCCAGCCGGTGCCGATGGTGGCTTCCTCATTGTCGGCCAGAAAGCTTTTCAGATAAGTGGCAGCGGCAACACCGACGGCCCGGAATGAAACCTGCTTGCGGATTTCCGATGCCGTATCTTCATCTGCATGAAAGCCAAATGGCGGTGTTGAAATACAAAAATCCAATCCATGGCGGCGCATCAGCTCGTTTTCCACGGGCAATGTGCCTGCGTTCTGGTGGTCGATGGAAATGCTGACAAGGCCGCTTTCGCGGGCCTCGCCCAATATCTTGTTCACGCGCGCCCGGGTTAGGCCCAGTCGGGATGCGGTCGCCTCCTGGTTGAATCCGCCAACGTAATAGAGCCACGCCACGCGCACCATGAGGCTGTCTTCGGATTCACTCATCTGTCCCTCGCTCAATTTCTGCACGGCAAATTACAAATGTATTTCTATTTGACATTTGTAATTTGCCGACGCTTAATACCAATCGTTCCGGCGGACAAGAGCGCGAAAGAGCGGGCAGGTCAATCGGAATGGAACCTGAAGCACAGGCAGCCGAATGGCGTTTCTGGAGGAGCAGAGACCGACATTCGCCAGTGCATCGGGTGTGGAGGAGTGCGGGAGGCGATGGCGCCATCCGTAACAGGCACTGACCAGCTCGAACTGAACTGCATGTGTGCCGGGAAACAGTAATTCAAAGCCAGTTGTGGAGCCAACCACATGGCTTGTGGGAGGAAAAAATGGGTTCGGGACTTTTCAGGAAAACCATGGCTGTCGCAGCTCTGGCCATGCTCATGGGCACGGCAAGCGCGTCGGCTACCAATGTGGCCTGGGTGCATTCCAACGCTGCGGCGCAGTCCGAGCAGCGTGCAAAAGCTGGCTTTGATGCCTGGCTCAAGGAAACCAACAAGGATTGGAGCATCAGCGTTCTGGATAGCGGTGGCTCGGGCGAACGCACGGCGTCGAACATTCAGGATGCTGCCTCGCGCGGTGTAGACGCAATCATCGTTAGCATGTCGGATCTGCGCGCCTCGCGTGCCGCCATCGATTCCGCTGTTGCGGCCAAAATTCCGGTTTTCGCCATTGATAGCGGTCAGGTTGACGGCGTTGTGGTCGATGTCACTACCAATAACTGGGCCATGTCGGCTGATGTGTCGCCATATTTGCTTAATGAAATGGGCGGCAAGGGCAATCTGATCTTCCTGCGCATGGCAGAGCACCACGGCACCCGCAAGCGCGGCGACGTGATGGAAACCGTGCTGAAGGAATATCCGGAAGTGAAGGTCATTGCCGAGCACAATATCGATTACACGGCCTTCTTCGAAGATACGACCAAGACCATGCAGGACTATGCATCGCGCTTTGGCGAAGACATCAATGCTGTTTGGGCGCCTTGGGATGAGCCTGCACAGGCCGCCATCAACGCGCTGAACGCCGCCGGATTGAAGAATGTCAAAGTCATCGGCATCGACGGCCATCCGCAGGCGATCGAAGAAGTCTGCAAGCCTGACAGCCTGATGATCGCAACGGTTTCGCAGCCATTTGAAAAGATGGGCGCACAGACCGGCGAATGGATCGAGAGCATTGTGGTCAAGAAGGAAGACGCTGCAAAGGTCATTCCGTCGAAGACCGTTTATCTCGATGCGCCGCTCGTCACCAAGCAGAACTGCAAGGACTTCCTCCCGAAGAAGTAGGCAAGCCCCCAAAGTTGCCTGCATCTGGCCGGAGCGTGAACGTTCCGCGCTCCGGCCCCTTTTAGAGTAGATTGAATTCATGGGAGTTCTCCGATGGCCGTAAGCCTGTCGCAGATCGTTATGTCCTATCCCGGAACGCTGGCGCTGGATCAGGTGAGCGCCGAGTTTCGGTTTGATGAGGTGCATGGACTGATCGGAGAAAACGGCGCCGGAAAGACCACTCTGGTCAGTATTCTTGGCGGCAGCAAAAGCCCGACTTCGGGCACGATCACCATTGATGGCACCGAGGTGAAGCTTGCAAGTGCCGGTGATGCGCTGCGCAAGGGTATCGCGCATGTGTCGCAGGAGGGCAGTCTCGTTCCCGGATTGACCGGCGCGCAGAATATTCTGCTGGGCGACGAGCCTCGCATGGGCCTTGGTGTTATTGACAAGCGCAAGCTGCTGTCGCGCGCCAATGACTTGCTCAAGCGCTGGTTCCCGCAAGTTTCCATCGACCTCGACGAGCAGGTCGATATGCTGCCTATGGCAGATCAGAAGATCATCGAAATTGTCCGCGCACTGCGTGGCAATGTCCGTCTGCTCATCCTCGATGAACCCACGGCAACGTTGCCCGCGCGCGAAAAAGAGAGCCTTTGGGAGATCATCAAGACCCTGCCGCAGCAAGGCGTCGGGATCGTTTTGATCAGCCATTTCCTTTCTGAAATCAAGGCATTGAGCGATAGAATTACAGTTCTGCGCGATGGTCGTCACATTGCGACGCTTCAGGCCACGGAAGCGAGCGAAGCCGGGTTGATCGATATGATGCTGCAACGCTCGGGCGGCAAGACGGCGATGGCGCAGGAAGCCAGTGACAATCGCAGTTTCGGTCCTGTGGTGCTGGAAGTCAGCGATTGGCATGCAGGCGGTCTGCACGTTGACAAATTTTCCATCCGTGCGGGTGAGATCGTCGGGCTGATCGGCTTGACTGGCGCTGGCCATTTTGGCTTTGCCCGTTCGCTTTATGCGGCAAGCGGCGTCACCAGCGGCACCTGCCGTTTTCAGGGTGAAACGATTGCCCGGATCGATGCGCGCACCATGCAAAAAAAGGGTGTTGCGCTGGTTCCCGATCACCGCATGGAATATTCGCTGATCGGCGATTGGGATGTGCGTGAAAACCTTGCCATGGTGCATCCGTCCTTTGCGGCCTTGGGCGGCACAGGCGTTCTGTCGATGCGCCGTGAAGCGCAGGAAGCCGACCGCACCATGCAGCTACTGAACGTGAAGGCGCATTCGCGTAATCAGTTCGTGAAGGATCTGAGCGGCGGCAACAAGCAGAAGGTGTCGATCGGCAAGTGGCTTTACGGCGCAGACGACCACTACCGGCTGATGATTTTCATCGAGCCGACGGAGGGTGTCGATATCGGCGCGAAGCGTGAAATTCACGCACAGATGCGCAGGCTCGCCGACAAGGGCGTGGCCATTCTGGTCACCTCGTCCGACCTTCTGGAAATTGCCGACGTGGCAGACCGCGTCATCCCCTTCGTGAATGGCTCTCCGGGCGCGGAAATTCCGCGTGAGGCCTTTTCCGAAGCGAAGTTTATTGCCGCAATGGCAGGAGTTATCCAATGAATACACAGAACCCCGCCGTTGCCCCGCAATCGTCGCGTCATGCGCAGAGCTTCGGCAAGAAGCTCAAGGGCGAATGGCTGCTGAAATATTCAACGCTCTTCGTGTTGCTCCTGCTGTTTGCGGGCTTCTCGCTGACGGTGGACCGTTTTTTGACAGCCAATAATCTGCTCAACATTCTTCAGCAGATTGCCATGCTCACCATCGTCGGCGCGGGCCTGACCTTCGGTTTTGCCGCGCGCGAAATGGACCTTTCGGTCGGCTATATGGTTGGCATGGCGGGCATTTTGGTGCCGCTGCTGCTGGTCGCGGGCACGCCACTGCCATTGGCTTTGCTTGCTGGATTGGGGGCAGGGTTTGTCGTGGGGGCCGTCAATGCGGCGCTTGTCACTCTTGTCGGCGTGCCTTCGCTGATTGCCACGCTTGCCATCGGCTCCATTCTTTATGGCATCAACTTTCTGATGACCGGCGGACGGGCGATCTATGGTGGCCTTCCGGCCAGCTATCTCTGGCTGGGACAGGGACAGCTTTTCGGTATTCCCGTGCTTGCCTATGCAATGGTCATCGTCGTGTTTGTCGCCTGGTTCATCATGGAGCGCACCGTCTTCGGTCGTTACATCTACGCGGTTGGCGGCAATCTCAAGGCTGCCGAACTTTCGGGCGTCAATGGTCGCTTCTATCGTGCGGCTGCGCTGATCGTCTGCTCTATCTTTGCAGCGGTCGCGGGGGCGCTTCTGGCGGCGCGCCTCGGTTCCGGCCAGCCCAATGCCGGTGAGCGCTATCTCCTCGACGGGTTAGCCACGGTTTTCATCGGCATGACCATGTTTCGTCCCGGCACGGCAACGGTTGCCGGAACCTTCTTCGGGGCGCTGTTTATCGGCGTCATCAATAACGGCCTCAATCTGATTGGCATGGACACCTACATCCAGAGCATCGTGAAAGGCCTCATCATTCTCGTCGCGGTCGCGGTTGTTTCGCGCACCACCAAACTAAAGCTCCTGTGAGGGCACTGAACCGGACACCATGAAAAATTTGCAACAGACAGGTCTGTCGGAGGCGCACGTGCAAAATCCGAGTAATTCCAATCTTCTCGAACTCTATAGAACGATGCGTCGCATCCGCACTTTCGAAGAACGCGTCGGCGAACTCTTCGTGCGCGGCCAGACGGCAGGTTCGATGCTTCACCTTTCCATTGGTGAAGAAGGTGCTGCCGCCGGTGTATGTGCCGCCATGCAGCCGCAGGACACCTTCACAACCCATCATCGGGGCCACGGTATCTTTCTGGCGCGTGGCGCTGATCCGAGGCAGATGATGGCTGAAATCGGCGGCAAGGAAACCGGCTATTGTCACGGCAAGGGCGGTTCCATGCACATTGCCGACATGGCGCTCGGTCATCTGGGCGCCAACGCCATCGTCGGTGGCGGTATTCCCGCCGTCGTTGGTGCGGGACTGTCGAGCAAATATCTGAAGAAGAATTCCGTTTCGCTCGCTTTCTTTGGTGACGGCGCGATGCAGCAGGGCATTCTTTATGAGAGCATGAACATGGCGGCCCTCTGGGGTCTGCCGGTGGTGTTCGTCTGCATCAACAATCAGTACGGCATGGGAACGCGGGTCGATCAGGCCACCGCCAACACGGCTTTCGATCAGCGCGCGCATGCGTTCGGCCTTAACGGGGCTGTTGTCGATGGCATCGATGTCGAGGAAGTCAAGAACGCTGCTCAAGGGTTGATCGACGATGCGCGGCTCGGCAAGCCGGGCTTCCTGTCGGTCACCTGCTATCGGTTCTTTGGTCATGCGCGCATGGACAAGAGCCCATATCGCGCAGAGGCAGAGGAACTGGAAGGACGCAAGAAGGATCCGGTGAAGTTCACCCGCGATCGGCTTGTTTCGTCCGGTCTGGCGCAGGAAGCTGCACTCGACGCCATGGATGGCGACATCACGGCCGAGATGGACGCCACTATCGATTTCACTGTCGAGTCTAAGGCGCCGCCGCTCACCTCCATGTTCAAGGATGTTTACGCGGTGGGCGAACCTGAGCCCGAACCCGTTCGCACCCGTATCGACCGCGTACTTTCCAAGGATGAAGCATAATGGTTGCCATGACTTACCGCGACGCGCTGCGCAAAGCGCTGGATGACGCCATGGCGGAAGACAACACCATCGTCGTGATCGGCGAAGAGGTGGGGCGCTATGGTGGCGCTTATGGTGTCACGAAGGATCTCATCGGCAAATACGGCCCCGAACGCCTGATCGACACGCCGATCTCCGAACCGGCCATTGTCGGTGCTGCGGTTGGCGCTGCCATGACCGGGCTGCGTCCAGTTGCCGAGCTGATGTATATCGATTTTCTGGGCATGACGATGGACCAGCTTGCCAATCAGGCAGCCAAGATCCGCTATATGTTCGGAGGCCAGATCGGCGTGCCGATGGTTCTGCGCACCCAGGGCGGCACCGGGCGTTCCGCTGGCGCCCAACACTCGCAGAGCCTTGAAGCCTGGATCATGCATACGCCGGGTCTGCGTCTCGCCATGCCAGCCACGGTTCAGGACGCTTACCATCTGCTGCGTCAGAGCCTGACGAAGCCCGACCCTGTGGTCTTCATCGAGCACAAGGCGCTCTACACCCGCAAGGAAGAGGTCGATCTCGACGCCGAGCCGCTGGCATGGGGCAAGGCCGCTGTGCGCCGTACTGGCAAGGACATCGTCATCGTCACCTATTCGCGCCAGCTGCATTATGCGCTCGATGCCGCCGAGAAGCTGTCCGCCAAGGACATTGAAGCGACGGTCATCGACCTGCGCACGCTCAATCCGCTGGATTTCGACACCGTGCGCGAACATGTCGAACGCGTCGGCAAGGCGATGGTTGTCTCGGAAGGCGTGATGACTGCCGGTGTTGCGGCAGAGCTTGCCGCTCGGATTACCGAGGAATGCTTCGACTACCTCGAACAGCCGGTGGTGCGTGTAGCCGGTGAGGACATTCCGATTTCAGTTTCGCAGGAACTTGAAACCGGTAGCGTTCCGACGACCGATTTCATCCGCTCCGTTGCCGAGAGAATGTTGTCATGAGTGAACGGATTTTGAAAATGCCACGCCTTGGCGAGACGATGGAGGAGGGCAAGATTGTCGGCTACCTCGTCAAGCCGGGTGACAGTTTCAAGCGTGGGGATTCGATCATTGAAATCGAAACCGACAAGACCGTAGCCGAGTTTCCGGCCTTGGGCGACGGCACGCTCAATGAGTGGATCGGCGCTATTGGCGACCATGTGGTTGTAGGCGCGCCTCTGGCCCGCATCGATATCGGCACTGGACCCGATTGGACCAGCGACGGTGAAGATGAAGCGCCGGAAGCATCGGCGGCGACCGCTCAAGACGTTGAAGCAGTTCAGGAGGCTGTGGAAGCTTCCGTTGCCAAACCTGCGGCTTCACCAAACAGCGGCGAGCGTGTTCGCGCAACGCCGCTTGCTCGCAAGGTTGCTCGCCAGAATGGCATCGACATCAATTCGCTTTCGGGCAGCGGGCGTCGGGGCCGGATCGAGAAGGAAGACGTGCTTGCGGCTTCCGGCGGTTCGAAATCCAATAGTGCTGTGCATTTTGCCGATCTTGCAAATGGCCGTATTGCCTATCTGGATCAGGGGCCGAAGAACGGTCGTACAATCATCTTGCTGCACGGTTTTTCTGGTGACCGGACGACATGGAGTGGCATTGCAGCGGGTCTGCGGCGTGCGAATTGCCGCGTTATCGTGCCTGATCTGCCTGCCCACGGACTGACGACAATCGATGCTGCGAACGCGGCTGAACTCAGCGCCTTCCTGCCTGTGTTCCTTGATGCTCTGGGAATTGCCGAGGTTGACGTCGTCGCGCATTCTCTTGGTGCCGTCGCAGCCACGCAATTCGCGGATGCCCATGCAGGCCGCATTTCGAGCCTGACGCTTATCGCGCCTGCTGGACTTGGTTCTGAAGTCGATGCCGGCTTTATCTCCGGTATGGCCAATGCAACGACGGCTGGCGAAGTCAGCCATCTGTTGCGCCGTATCGCGGCCAAGCCAGTGGAGCTTTCACCCGAACTGGCAGCGGAGTTTGCGAAAACCATGGCCAAGGGGCGTCTCAAGGCGCTTTCCGCAGCGATTGTCGGTCCTTCGGGGCAAACTTCCGACATCGTTCCGGCGCTGGAAAGGCTTTCCCGTGCAAAGCCGGTTCGTGTTCTGGTTGGACTGCTGGATCGCATCATCCCATGGCAACAGGCGACCGCATTGCCACCGTCCATTGCCATACATTTCCTCGGTCAGTCCGGCCATATGCCGCAATGGGACCAATCCAAAGAAGTGCTTGATCTGATTATAAATTCCACGGGAGGATCCCATGACTGACGATGTCAGGCTTCGTCTGAAAGAAGCGCAAGCACGGCTTGGCGCTTTTGCAAAATCCGCACCCGAACTGATAAGCGGCTTTGCCAAGGTCAGCAAGACTGCAACGGCGGCTGGCGCGTTTTCTTCGGCGCAGCGTGAACTGATTGCGGTCGGCATTGCCGTGGTGAAGGGGTGCGAAGACTGCATCCTCTACCACGTGGACGCAGCAATCCGGCACGGCGCAACCGAAAGGGAACTGATCGAGGCGCTTGAAGTCGCCGTTGAAATGGGGGGCGGCCCGGCAGTCATGTATGCGGGCAAGGCGCTGGAAGCATTTCGCGGCCTGAGTTGAAAATTGCGCGATGAGGCATGCGAAGACTGGAGGAGTTTTCGCAGCCGCCTCGGGAGGAATTGAATGGCTTATTTTCTCACCGCCGACGGAGGAACGGAAAGTATCCGGGCGCGGGTTTACGACCTGTCGGGCACTTGCCTTGCAAGCGCGGCAGTTCCCTATGAGACGAAGTTTTCCAGCGGCGCGCGCGCGGAGCAAAATCCGGAAGACTGGTGGTCATGCTTCGTCCAGGCCGCACGCAAGGCGATAGCGGAATCGGCTGTCGACCCATCGGCAATAGAAGCGATCACGCTGGCGACGACCAGTTGCACTGTCGTGGCTCTGGATGCCGAGGGCAAGCCGCTGCGTCCGTCGATCATCTGGATGGATGTTCGCGCAAGTGCCGAGGCGGATGCCGTACTTGCCACCGGCGATCAGGCCTTGCAGGCCAATGGCGGCGGACGAGGGCCCGTCTCCGCGGAATGGATGATCCCGAAGGCGCTGTGGATCGCGCGCAATGAGCCGGAGATCTTCGAAAAGGCAGATACAATCTGCGAATATCAGGATTTCATGACCCTGCGCCTGACCGGTGAAAAGGCGGCGAGCCTCAACAATGTTTCGCTTCGCTGGCACTATTCGACAGATCGCGGCGGCTTTCCGGTTACGCTTCTGGAGAAACTTGGCCTCGACGCTCTGTTGCAAAAATGGCCGTCACGCGTGGTTGCGCCAGGGGAGGTTATCGGCGGACTTTGCGCATCGGCTGCTTCCGCACTTGGCCTGTCGCAGAGTGTGAAGGTGGTGCAGGGCGGAGCCGATGCACTTATCGGCATGATCGGTCTCGGTGTTGCCAAACCGGGTCAGCTTGCGCTGATAACCGGTTCATCTCACTTGCAATTTGGTGTTGCAGATAAGCCTCTGCATGCGCCGGGCATTTGGGGCAGCTATCCCAATATGGTCTATCCGGACCGCTACATTATCGAGGGCGGGCAGACTTCAACCGGGTCGATCATCGCATGGCTTGGGCGCATGATGAACGGCACCATGGATATGGAAGCGTTGAACGCCAAGGCTGCCGCGCTGGAGCCGGGTGCAGAGGGCCTTCTGGTGCAGGATCATTTTCAGGGTAACCGCACGCCCTATACCGATGCCTTGTCTCGCGGCGCAATTGTCGGTCTGACGTTGGCGCATGAACCGCACCACATCTTCCGCGCCATTATGGAGGGTATCAGTTTCGGCACGCGCGCCATTCTCGATGCCATGGCTGATGCTGGTTATCGCGGACAGGAAATTACGGTTGGCGGCGGGGCCAGCGCATCGCCGCTGTGGCTGCAAATCCATGCCGACACGGCTGGGTTGCCGGTCTGCGTGCCGCAATCGCGTGATGCGCCTTCTGTCGGGGCTGCGGTTCTTGCCGCGCACGGGGCTGGCCATTTCGCAAGCATTGATGACGGCATTGCCGCGATGGTGAGGCCGGGCAAACGCATCGAGCCACGCCCGCGCGAGACCGCACTCTACAATGAAATCTACCAGCAGTATCGAGCGCTCTATCCGGCATTGAAGGCCGTACAGGCTGCCTGAGGCATTGTGATGGGAGGACGAAATGCTCAAAGATTTTCAACTGACCGGTAAGCGTGCCGTCATAACCGGCGGCGCAAAGGGTATCGGGCGGGCCATTGCCGAGCTTTTCGTTGAGGCTGGCGCGACGGTTATCATCACGGACCGCGATGAAGCGGCGGGCAAGCAGACGGTCGCGGAGCTCAATGCGCGCCGTCCTTCATCTGCAAGCCTCTACATTCTGGATGTCACGGATCGTGATGTAGCAGAGCGAACAGCCGAAGCGATTGCTACCGAGGTCGGCGTTCCCGACGTTCTGGTCAACAATGCGGGCATTGTTCGCAACGGCCCGGCGAGCGAAACGTCCGAAGCAGACTGGCGCGCCGTGATCGACGTCAATCTCAACGGCGTCTTCTTTTGTGCTCAGGCCTTTGGCAAACGCGTGGCTGCTGTGGGGCGGGGTGCCATTGTCAACATCTCTTCCATGTGCGGCGAGATTGTCGTCTATCCGCAGCCGCAGGTTGCCTATAACGCAGCCAAGGCCGGGGTAAACCTCATCACCAAGTCTTTGGCTGTTGAATGGGTGAAGCAAGGCGTGCGGGTCAACGCGGTTGCGCCGGGTTACACCGCAACGGAACTTACGCTTGCTGGCCGCAGCAATGAAGAATGGTTTTCAACCTGGATGCGCATGACGCCACAGGGGCGGCTGGGAGAACCACGCGAGATCGCAAATGCCGTTCTTTTTCTGGCGTCCGACGCCGCAAGTTTCGTGACGGGAACAGTACTTGCCGTAGATGGCGGTTACACCGCGCTTTGATTTTGGGAGAATGAGATGACTGAACAGGCGAAAATTGCTCTGGTCACCGGTGCAAGTCGCGGTATTGGCCGAGCCATTGCTATTGGTATGGCCAAGCGCGGCTTCGATGTCGCGATCAACGATATCGAGCGTCAAAAAGATGCGTTGCAGGAAGTGGCGCAGGAAATCGAGACCACCGGCCGCCGCGCATTAATCGTCTATGCCGATGTGAGCAACAAGGCTGACGTCGAGGCGATGGTCAAGAAGACTGCTGATGCATTTGGTCGTATCGATGCAATCGTCAACAATGCCGGTATTCTTATTGCCAGCGATGTGGAGCACCTCAAGGAAGAGCACTGGGATAGCGTCCTCGATGTCAATGCGAAGGGAACATTCCTCGTCGTGCAGGCTGTGTTGCCTTACATGAAGCAGCAGAAATACGGCCGCATCGTCAATATCGCTTCCATCGGCGGTAAGCACGGCGCGCCTGAACAGGCCCATTATTCGGCATCGAAGGCCGCCGTCATGGGCTTTACCCGCGTTCTCGCGCAGGAGGTTGGCACTTATGGGATTACGGCCAACTGCATCTGCCCGGGGATTATCCTGACCGATATGGGGCGGGTCAATTTGGACGATGTTGCCGTGCGCCAGTCCTGGCAGGAAAAGACAGCGATGCGCCGTATTGGTGACCCGGAAGATGTCGTCGGACCGGTCGCATTCCTGGCTTCGGATGATGCGGGCTTCGTGACCGGCCAGAGCCTCAACGTCGATGGCGGTATCGTGCTGAGCTAATGTTGTGCTTGAGAGGCTAAACGGTCCGTGTTTACGGCGCGGCAGTTGCTGACTGCTGCGCCGGAATGTCATCGGGAAAGGCGAAGTTACAGATCGACCGGACGTCCCGAGGCTTCTTCCTCAAGCGTGATGGCCACATCTGCATTGGCTGAAAGCCTGACCTTGTCGCTTTCGATATCGGCGACAAACCCCAGCTCGATGTAATGATGATGGTCGCTATGTTGCCCGGAATTATCGCTCTTCTTGAGCTTGATCCGGTTGCCCTCCAGCCGATCAACCGTGCCGACATGCACGCCGTCGGCACCGATCACTTCCATATTTTCGTGAATTCTATGCTGCATAGGGATTTCCTCCGCTTGAGCTTCAGATGAATTCAACATCTGCAAATGGGATTGCCGTCTCTAAACTAGTGCACGTTTGCCTCTTGGCCATGGCAATGAGTGACGGAAATCCTGTTACTCAAAAAATCAGCCCGAAGCGGGCTGAGCAATGCGTGGGTTGTTGTTTGCGTTATTCGAATACGCGCGCCAGTTCTGAGGCGCGCTGTGCTGTTAGCTCCGGATCAAGGTCGCTGTCTTCGAAAGTGCGTATAACGACCCGTGCAAGTTGGTCTCTGTCATCATCAGTCGATGGAGACCGGCCCAAAAGTTCGCAACTGCGGTTATAAGCCTGTTGCAACAACGACAATTCTGCCTGGCTGAATATGCCACGGTAAGCTGCGCTACGAAATGGCATTGGTTTTCTCCTCTGCCTATATGGAGCGCCAATTAACACGCGGCAGCAAGGAACATTCGCGTGAACTGGGTTGCGGGCATCTTCGTTGCAGGGCAAGAACTGAAATCAGTTCAGGCTTTTCAGCGTCAACAGTTCCTGAGCAGTCATCTCATCCGTGATCAGCACTTGAGCCTTTGTGGTCAGGATACTGGCGCGGATGATCTGCGCTTTGCGAACGCCTCCTGCCGAAATGATCACTTTTGGCACTTTGCGCAGTTCCGTTGGGTTGATGGCCATGGCGCGTTTGTTAATCGGATGATCGACAATCTCACCTGCCTCATCAACGAATTGGCACAACACATCGCCCACTGCGCCTGCTGCCTGCAGGCTTTCTGCATCTTGTGCCGTCAGCAAACCGCGACGGAAAATCGATGCCTGTTTGCTGACGTCCGCTACACTCAAAACAGCGAGATCTATGTCGGAAACTTTGCTTTTCAGTGCTTTTAGTTCCTGGATTTCCCACAGCTCCTTCGCCAGAGCCACATGAGGCACGAAGACGGGGGCGGTGATCTGGAAGAGTTCCGTCTTGTAAAACTCAGCCAGCCGCCATGCGACGGCTGATGGATTGTCAGCCATGGAATGTGTCAAGCCGCCGAGCAGGGAGATAACCGACAGGTCATTGATTTCACGCCATTTCAGATGGCTCATACAAGCCTGCAACGTTGCACCCCAGCCAACGCCGACTGTCAGCCCGTCTTGCAGGCGATCTGAAAGATAACGTCCGGTAGCGTGGCCGATCACGGCGGAGATACTGGCTTCGGATTGATCGGAAGAGGGCACGACAATGGCTTCAAACAGCCCGAGGTGTTTTTCCAGCGCACGTTGCAAACGTATGAGCGGCTCGGCATGGGAATTCAGAGAAATCTGGACGATGCCCTCGTCGCGCGTGGCAGCCAGCAGCCGGAAAGCCTTGATCCGGCTGATATCCAGATTCTGCGCAACCTGCTCCTGCGTCAGCCCTTCAATATAATAGAGCCACGCGGCACGTAGTTTCAGCTCGTCCTGATCTGCCTGAAACTTGGTTTTCGGCTTTGTGCTGCGGGCCATTATTCTACCTTTTGCGTCTTTCTTCCAAGAAGGCTCACTATCTCATTTGCGTGCGATAATGATGCGATAATTACCTTTACGTCAAGAATTGATTGAAATCATAAATGAACAAAAATATTGTGATTGCAAAGAATGTACAAATAAATCATATGTTGCCACATAAATTGCGGAGACTCTCCTGCTGGGAGAGGGGTTTTCAAGAGGTGGGAAATGCGAATTCTGATTTCAAACGACGACGGTATTGATGCTCCCGGCATTGCGGTGCTTGAGAAAGCCGCGCGTCTTTTGAGTGACGATGTGTGGATCATCGCACCGGATGGAAATCGCAGTGCAAACGGTCATTGTGTCTCTCTCACGGCTGGGTTTTCGGTCAACAAGCTTGCAGACAAGCGTTACGCCTGCACGGGTACGCCGGTGGATTGCGTAATCGCTGCGATTCATTGGGTATTCCGTGCTCAGCAAATGCCAGATCTCGTTTTGTCGGGCATCAATGCCGGGCGCAATGTGGCCGAGGATGTGTCCTATTCCGGGACGATGGCGGTTGCCCGCGAAGGCGCGCTGAACGGCATTGCTTCGGTTGCTTTTTCCGCGCCGCGTGATTGTGAAGCGTTCGATGCAGATGCTCTGGCGTGGCTTGCCAGTCATATTCGCAATTTCTGGGAAACTAGAAGCGATTGGGCGCATGACGGTCATTGGCTGAACGTCAATCTGCCGCGCAAACTGCCCGCCGCATTGGAAATGGCTGAAATCGGCCGCGACAAGAATCTGAAATATGTGAATCTTTTCGAAGAAACGGAGAATTCAGTTCGCATCCAGCCATTAGCGGATCGTGATTACAAATCCAACGGCAACGATGAGAACGCGTTGATTGACGCAGGCAAGGCCAGCGTGACCAACCCCAACTGGTTTGGCCATTCAAAAGTTCCGGCATCGGTGACTGGACACAAGCCTGCTTGATATCTGTGGCGCGCAAAAAACACCCCCGTTGGCAGAGGCTAACGGGGGTGTATTGGTTTAAAAACGGCCGGTTTCTGGCCTTTTAAGAGCTTAGCCACCGATCAGCGGGTAAACCACCTTGATCATGTCTTCGAGGTGATCATTGGCGAAACCGTCGTGCTTCAGCACTTTGCTTTCAACGCGACCATCATCAGAAAAGTGATGTTCCATATAGCCGACTTCGCGAGTGCCACCCATTTCCGGAACAAGCTCTTCCGTTGTCGTAAACGCAATCGATGAGCACCATTCCAGATGCACATTGCCGCGCTTGGATGAGCGCTGCTGATGCAGGTGGCCGCTGGCGATTAGCCGCAGCTTTGGGTGGTTGATCAGACCCTCAAGGCGACCCCAACCCTTTGGATCGACAGTCCAATAGGTCAGCTCGGTGCTGTCCATATTATCGATGTAAATCGGCTGGTGGGAGAATACGGCGAGGTAACGGTCACCGGATGACGCGATCTGTTGGTCTATCCAGTCATATTGTTCGGCTTCCTGCGACAAGCCGGAACCAATCAGCATCGAGCTTATACCGATGATTCGCCATTTGCCTTGATCGATAACCCAGCGGTCGGCGCCAAAATAATCTGCAAATCTCGCATAGCGCGCGGCATTGATGGCGCTGCCATTTTCACTTTCCGGCTTGGAAAGGTTTGGATTGTCGCCAACGTCATGATTGCCCGCAAGAAAATGGATAGTTTTGCCGGATTCCTTAAAGAAATCCCGGCATAACGCATAATCCTCGTCATAACGAATCCCGTCCAGGGTCACATCGCCCGTATGGATGATGAAGTCATGATTTGATTCCGCCAGTGGTTCGGCGAGCAGGCGATTGTTCTCGCGGAAATGGTCGGTTCGCGGCGAAAGGTGAGTATCTGAAATTTGTAATATGCTGAATCTGGACATGTTCGCTCCCATGATGAATGAGTCCCAATACAAAGAAACTCATTTTGTACAAAAGTATTGACTGTGAATAAAAAGTTCAATAATTTTTTTGCGGATGGAGACTGGTTCCTTGGGTTTGTCCCAAAGTGTTGCCAGTCGGGAGCTGTCTTTGCGCCGATGCGGTTTCAAAGGCAGATATAAGCATTGGGAGGGGACGCGAATGTCGGGAATTGAGATCGTCAATCTCAACAAGAAGTGGACGACATTCCACGCGGTCAATGATGTGAACTTTACCGTTGAGCCCGGCACGCTGACTGTGCTGCTTGGTCCTTCGGGTTGTGGTAAATCCACCTCTCTGCGTTTGATCGCCGGGCTGGATTCTGTCACCTCGGGCCAGATCATCATCGGTGGCAAAGACGTCACCAACGCGCCGCCCGCGAAGCGGGGCCTGGCGATGGTGTTCCAGTCCTATGCCCTGTTTCCTCATTTAACCGTTGCAGAGAACATTGTTTTCGGCCTGCGTGTGCGCAAAGTGTCTGCTGGTGAGCGTGACCAGCGTTTGAAGCGCGCTGCCGATATTCTGGGTCTGTCGCATCTGCTGGATCGGCGCCCGTCGCAGCTTTCTGGCGGTCAGCAGCAGCGTGTTGCTCTGGGGCGCGCCATCGTCGCAGAAGCTTCCGTGTGCTTGATGGACGAACCGCTTTCAAATCTCGATGCGCAGCTGCGCCACGATATGCGCAAGGAAATCCGTAACTTGCAGCAGCAACTCGGTATGACCATGGTTTACGTGACCCATGATCAGATCGAGGCCATGAGCCTTGCCGATCAGGTTATTCTGATGAAGGGTGGGAAGATTGAGCAGAAGGCAAAGCCTTCCGAACTCTATCTGGAGCCCGCCACTACGTTCGTTGCCCGTTTTATCGGGACACCACCAATGAACATCATCCGTATGGCCGATTTTGACGGCAAGGCCGCTATCAGCGGTGCCCCAAATGGACCGGCGATTTTGAGCGATCCTGCCCGGGGACTTGTGCTGGGATTGCGCCCCGAGGAAATCCGTGTGGCGGAGGAGGGGCGCGTAAAAGCCTCTATCGAAGCCATCGAGTATCACGGTGCGGACAGCATTCTCGAATGCCGCGTGGGCGATCAGTCTTTGCAGGTGCGCATTGAAGGCATTCGTCGCCTCAATCGCGGCGATACCGTCGGTCTGACATGGGCACCGTCTGCGGTGCATGTGTTTGATGAGGCGGAAGGACATCGCGTCGAGCGCACGGCCTTAGCCGTTTAACCAGAAAATGATCGGGGAACGATCATCCCTTGGGAGGAGAGAACAATGAATTTGCAGGTAAAACGATCTGTAACGCTCTTGGCCACATCTGCTATGCTGGCCGTAATGGGCGGTTGGGGAACAGCCCAGGCAGAACCCGTCGAAATCAGCTTCTACTATCCGGTCGCCATCGGCGGTCCGGTCACCAAAATCGTGGATGATCTGATCACCCGTTTTGAAGGGCAGCATCCGGATATCAAGGTAAAGCCGATCTACTCCGGCACCTATCCGGAAACCCTGAGCAAATCGTTGACTGCTTTCAAATCCGGTCAGGCGCCTGAAGTCGCGGTTATGCTCTCGACCGACATGTTCACGCTGATCGATGAAGATGCCATCGTTCCTTATGAGGATCTGGCCAAGACCGACGATGACAAGGCATGGCTTGCAGGCTTCACGCCGGTTTTCATGGTCAACAGCAAGAGCGAAGACAAAACATGGGGCGTGCCGTTCCAACGCGGCACCACCGTTTTCTTCTGGAACAAGGATGCCTTCAAGGAAGTTGGTCTTGATCCAGAAAAAGGCCCACAGGACTGGAAAGAAGTTGTCGACTTCGCAACAAAGTTGACCAAGCGTTCTGCTGATGGAAGCGTCGCGCGCTGGGGCATGCAGGTGCCGTCGTCGCTGACCTCCTACTGGTTGTTGCAGGGATATGTTGCGCAGAATGGCGGCAAGCTTGCCGAGCCGGATGGGAAAACCACTTATTTCAATGCGCCTGAAGTTGTCGAGGCGATGCAATATTGGGTCGATCTAGCCCATAAGCATAAGGTGATGAAGCCCGGCGTAATCGAATGGGCGACCAATCCGAAGGACTTCTTCGAAGGTCGCGCGGCTATGATCACCACGACCAGCGGCAATCTCACCAATGTGAAAACCAATGCGCCTTTCCCGTTCGGCGTGCAGATCCTGCCGAAAAACAAAGCCTATGGTGCACCGACCAGCGGCGGCAATGCGTATATTTTCAACGTTGAAGATAAGGCAAAGCAGGCGGCGGCATTCCAGTTCGTGAAATGGCTCTCCTCTGCGGATCAGGCTGCCGAATGGAGCATCAAGACCGGCTATATCGCTGCCCGTGATGATGCTTGGCAAACGGAAGCCATGAAGAAATATGTTGAGGAATTCCCCGGCGCAAAGGTGCCGCATGACCAGATTCCTTACATGGTGCCAGAACTTTCAACCTATGAAAATCAGCGTGTCGCACGCGTGATCGACGATGCGATCGAGGCGTCGCTGACGGGTAACAAGAGCGTTAAACAAGCTCTCGACGATGCGCAGGCCGAGGCCGAACGTATCCTTAAGCCCTACCAGTGATAGGTTGGCATAGAGCTTCGTGCGGCTCGTCCATACGAAGCTCTTTATCGTGCAAGAATGACAATGCGGCGTGTGCCCGGCAGAGCCGATTCGCATCATCGCAAGAAGGCTGGAGAACTCGCGTGAACCAGGCGAAAAACCAGATAACACCATGGCTTCTGCTGTTGCCGGCCACTGTCTTGTTGGCAGTGTTTACGCATATTCCAGCCGTCATGACGTTCATCAACAGCTTCTACCAGACGCCGCGCGGCAAGCGTCCGCCTCGCTTTGTCGGCGTTGATCATTATACGACAATGATAAGCGACCCGGTTTTCTGGGCGGCCCTCAAGAATAACGCTATCTACGCGCTCGGCACTGTACCTGCATCCATAGCATTGGCCATGCTGATGGCGATCATCGTGAATTCGTCCATTCGCGGTCGCTCGTTGATGCGGATGTCGTTCTTCATGCCGACCGTGCTGCCGATGATTGCAGTTGCCAATATCTGGCTGTTTTTCTACACGCCGGGCTATGGTTTGATCGATCAGTTTCTGGGCCTGTTCGGTTTCCATGAAACCAACTGGCTGGGTAATCCCGATACCGTGCTTGGCAGTCTGATGGTGTTGGCTATCTGGAAGGAAGCCGGTTTCTTCATGATCTTCTATCTGGCGGCATTACAGCAGATCAGCCCGAGCCTGTCCGAAGCGGCAGCGCTTGAAGGCACGGGACGCTGGTACTTCTTCCGCCGTGTGACGTTTCCACTATTGATGCCAACCACTCTGTTTGTGCTGATCAATGCGGTGATCAATGCGTTCCGCCTGATCGACCATGTGATTGTCATGACCCGTGGCGGGCCGGACAATGCCAGCACTCTGCTGCTCTACTATGTTTACAATGTTGCATTCCGTTTCTGGGATACGGCCTACGCATCGGCTTTGACGGTTGTGCTGTTGCTGGCGCTTGCTCTTATCGCCTTCGTCCAGTTCGGGGTTCTTGACCGCAAGGTGCATTACAAATGAGTGCAATGACATTACCGCATCAGCCACGCGAATTCTCGTTTTGGCGGGGCCTTGAAACCGTTGGGTGTTATCTGCTGGGGTTGCTCTGGATACTGCCTTTGCTCTATGCCGTGTGGATGGCGTTTCATCCAGCGCAATATGAAGCTCGGTTTGATCTCTTCGCTCCGGTGACACTGGAGAACTTCAGCAATGCGTGGAATGCCGCGCCTTTCGGACGCTACTTCCTCAACACATTCCTGCTGATTACCACGATACTGATCAGCCAGTTCATCATCTGCACGCTGGCGGCCTATGCTTTTGCTCGCTATGAATTCCGCGGCAAAACGATTGTCTTTATGCTGGTGTTGGTACAGCTGATGATCATGCCGGAAGTGCTGCTGGTCGAAAACTACCGCACCATTGCGAAGTTGGGTCTGGTGGATACAGTTGTGGCTATGGGGCTGCCTTATATGGCGTCGGCCTTTGGTATTTTCCTTCTACGCCAGACCTTCCTCACTGTGCCGAAGGAACTGGACGACGCAGCGCGTGTCGAAGGGGCGGGGGCACTCACCACGCTTCTCAAGGTCTACGTGCCGTTGGCCAAGCCCATCTATGTGGCCTACGGTCTCGTATCGGTCAGCTATCACTGGAACAACCTGCTCTGGCCGCTGGTCATTACCAATTCCGTTTCCACCCGTCCCCTGACGGTTGGACTACAGGTGTTTTCATCGCCGGATCAGGGTGTGCAGTGGAGTATTATCTCGGCTGCTGCATTGATGACGTCAGCGCCTTTGCTGATCGGTTTTTTGCTGTTCCAGCGCCAGTTCGTTCAGAGCTTTATGCGCGCGGGTATCAAGTAGTATAGTGCGTTCTAGACCTTGAACGACGGCGGTATTCTGTATCGCCGTCGATTGCCGCGATACCAAGATAATTTAAAATAAATGCGTTCTTAAAGCGTGTAAAACGCCGGTCAAGAGCGTGCGATTTTGCCATGTGATTTCGATACTAATTTTGCCTGGCGCCGCAGCGCTGCAATGCTCGCTTCATATATCCATTCTTATTGCTGGCCTGTTTATCTCTCGGAAAGTGTTCCGATCCGCTTGTGCGATCCGGCTCGGGTGGGGGTACTCAAGGCGCATCACCGCGTATTGAGTGAATAAAAAAACGATTCATATTTCTATGGCCATCCGCTGATTTTTTCCTGGGGCTTGCAGTGAAACGCCAAGGCTTCTAGACTTGGATTTCAGATAAAATATTGATAAATAACGTTAAATTCCAATTTGATAATCAGAAGAAATTGAGAAATTTTTTAATGAAACGTTTTATTGACAGGTGTTTCCCTCGCAGCTATGGTCACGAGGTAGCTGGCAGTCAGGAGGAGACTTCGCGTTGGTAACAAGCGAAGCGACGATGCGGCTACACAATGGGAGGAGAAAATATGTCAATGCGTCTTGGTCGCCTCTTGGGCGGCGTTCTACTTGCGTCTGCAGCGTATACGAGCGTGGCGTCTGCTGCCTGTGATCTCAAGATCGGTACCCCGGCTGTGTTGTCGGGTCCGGCAGCCCAATGGGGCATTGCTTTGCGCGACGCCGTCAATTTTGTCGCCAAGGAAACAACCGACGAAAAGCGTCTGGTTATTGATGGAACTCCATGTTCGGTTTCCACTGTTGTGATTGACTCCAAATATACCGCTGAAGGTGCAGCTTCGGCGATGAACCAGCTTGCCGCTCAGGGTATCAAGGTCATTGTCGGGAGTGTCGGCTCGCCCGAAGTGACCGGTATGAAGCCTGTTGCAGCACGCAATCGCATGGTTGCTATGGTTGATAGTTTCGCCAAGAACGCAATTGGTCCTCAATGGCCGAGCATATTCCATATCGGTCCCGGACCGTCTGGTTGGGCCGGTCCGATTATTGATGCTGGTCGCGAGCGTTTCAAGTTCGACAGCGTAGCGATTGTGGCTCCGAACGATCAGGGTGGTACCGATGTTGCTGGCGTGAATGCACAGATATTCAAGGAGAAGGGTGTTAATGTCTCCGAAGAATACTACCAGCGCGGAACCAGCAATTTTGCGCCGATCGTCACGCGCATAATGAGCGCAAACCCTGGGGCTCTGGATCTCGCTTCATCGCCAGCGGGCGATGCTGGCATCATCGTAAAACAATTGCGTCAGGCTGGCTTCGAGGGACCCATTTTCCGTCTGGGTGGTCCTGGTTTTGATGAAATTGCCCGTGTGGCCGGTGGCGTCGACGTGCTGAAGGATTTCCTCTGGTACGAGCCGATCTATATGGACGAAAACACGCAAGCTTTGGAAGACAAGTACAAGAAGCTGATGGGTTCACCACGCCCGGAAAATAGCGACTTCTTCCGATGGGTCTTTGCCGCTCGGATGATGATTAAAGCTGCGCAAGCTGCCGGCACTGTCGACGATTCCGAGAAGATCGCTGCCGAAATGCGTAAGCTTTCCGTGGAAGACGAGAACATTGGCAAGGGTCATTGGATCGGCCAGTCCTTCTTCGGCATCAATCAGGAAATGTCTTATCCGTTCGCTATCGGCGTCGTTCAGGATGGCAAGAAGCAGCCTCTGCTGCGCGCGGAAGCAGTCAGCGAAAAGTAAGGCACCGTATCATGGAAAGCTTCATCACGACGGGGCTGATTGGTATCAGTCTCGGCTCACAATATACTTTGCTTGCGCTTGGGTTCACACTGATTTTCGGGATCCTCGGCGTGGTGAATTTCGCTCACGGCGGCTTCTATGTAATGGGCGGCTACGTCGCCTATTACTGCACTACAATGCTCGGATTGCCTTATCCTGTGGCGGTGTTGATAGCCCTTGTGGCGACGGCAGTGCTCGGTTGGTTGTTCGAGGCAATCATTCTTGAAAGAGTGATTGAAGATCATCAGGCGACATTGATGGTCACGATGGGCTTCTATCTGGTCCTGGCCACAGCGATCCTGGTAATTTTCGGGGCTGAATCGCCGCAATTCTCTTTCCCTGTAACCGGGGTCTGGCGTTTTGGTGGCATCTATTTTCCCTATGCCAATATGATTGTGCTCGCCGCATGTCTGGTGGCTATCGCATTGGTCTATTGGCTGATCTATCGCACCAATGTCGGGCGTGGCATGCGAGCAATGGCCGAAGACCGCGCGGTAGCAAGCGCGCTCGGCATGCGGACCAAGGCGCTCTTTCCTTTTGCATTTGCTCTCGCCACCGGGCTTGCCGGGGTGACGGGTGCGCTGGTCACGCCAATCCTGTCACTCGCTCCGCATGTTGGAGATGCGACGCTCGCTTATTCGTTCATTACCGTCATTCTGGGTGGCCTTGGGAGTGTCACCGGTGCCACCGTCGCTGCCTTCATTGTCGGTATGGTTGAAGCTTATGCTGCCGTCTATCTCGGCGGATCCAAAGGTGCGCTCACGCTTTTCGCAATCGTCATGGTGACGCTTGTGGTTCGCCCACAGGGACTTTTCGGCAAGGAGGTCCGCCGTTCATGAGCCGCACCACCATTTCCTCAGACATCACCATTCGACGTCAGCCATTCTTCAGTATTCCTGATTGGATCACACTCGGCCTGGTGCTTCTGTCCTTCATTGTGCCACTTGTCAGCACCAATCCGCAGGTCTTGTCTCAGACCAATTTGATCCTGATCGCGGCAACGGCGGCACTCGGCGTCTATATTATGCAACGGCTCGATCTGATGAGCTTCGCCGTTCCTGCTTTCATGGCTGTCGGTGGCTATACCGTTGCCATATTGAGCCTGAGGCTTGGCATTACCGACATTTTTGTCCTCTCGGCAGCGGCCTTTCTCGTGCCGGTGCTCTGTGCAATTCCGCTCGGCTCGTTGATATTGCGATTGAAGGGGGTGTATTTCGTGCTGGTCACTTTTGTGCTGACCGAAATCGTCCAACTCCTGCTGTTTGAAGCTGAGCCGTTGACGGGTGGAGCAAACGGACTTGTCGGCATGCCGCCAGTGACGTTGTTCGGTATGGACCTGTGGGACAATTCCCACGTTGTGCTCACCACCTGCGCACTCGCCTTCGCCGGTTTCCTGATCACTGCCGCCTTCACACGTTGGTATCGCTACGAATTTGCGGCCATTGAGACCAACGATGTGCTGGCGGAAAGCCTCGGCCTCCCGGTCTGGAAATATAAGGCGATGGCGTTCTGCGTCGCAGCTGGCGTGTCGGGCTTCGCAGGCTTTGCGCTCGTCAACATGCTTTTGACCGCCCATCCCACGTCCTTCGCTCCGATGTCATCAATCACCTACATCACCTACGCGATCGTTGGTGGAAAGCGGACCATTCTGGGCTCGCTTGTGGGTGCAATTGTTCTGGTCTCGGCGACCAATTACTTCGCACTTTCCGGTGAATTGTCACCTGGCCTCTTCGGTGTGCTGATCATTGTTGTGACGCTTGTGGCGCGCGGCGGTCTGGTCGGTATCGCAATCACGCTCATCAAGCGTCTGCGCGGCACAGATAGTGGCTCGGTTGGGAAAGATCGGACCAAAGCGGCGGTGCATGAAGGCAATCTTGCTATTGGGGAGAATGGTCGATGAACCGGACTTCAACAAATGCCCTGAAAGCGGATCGTATCTCCAAGGCATTCGGCGGACTGAAGGTCTTCACCGATGTCAGTTTCACCTTGCCAGCCGGCGGACTTCTCGGTGTCATTGGACCAAACGGTGCCGGCAAGACCACGATGATCAACATCATCTCGGGTCGACTGAAGCCAAGCTCGGGCCGTGTTCTTCTTGGCGACACGCAGATCGACGGCAAGCCTGTCTATGAGAATGCTGGTCGAGGTCTGGTGCGCAGCTTCCAGCAGACCGCAACCTTCAATGGCTACACCGTCGAGGACAATCTTCTTTCGGCGCTCCGCTTTTCAAAGAGAGGGCGGTCGGCACTCGAACAGCTGTCTCCGCTGCTTGACCAGTTTGGTCTCGTCGAAAACTGGACGCGCAGTGCGGAAATTCTTCCCTACGGACTTCAGAAGATGCTGGGTCTCACCATGGCACTTGCAACACAGCCAAAGGTGCTTCTGCTCGATGAACCGGCGGCAGGGTTGGAAAAATCCGAGCGCACCAACATCGATACATATGTGCGTTTCGCTCAAGAAGCCTTCGGCTGCGGTGTGCTTCTGGTTGAGCACGATATGGAATTGATCAAGCGTCTGTGTCCGTCGGTCATTGTTCTCGATGGCGGCAAGCTCATTGCAGAAGGCCCGCCGGAAACGGTGCTGACAAATCCGGATGTAATCAATGCCTATCTTGGGGGCAGCGATGAGGAGGAAGACGATGCTCAGCATTCGTGATTTGCATGTGACCTATAGCGGCACGCACGCATTGTCTGGTGTCGATATCGCAGTCGAAGCCGGCCAGACAGTACTTCTCATCGGGGCCAATGGCGCAGGGAAGTCGAGTCTGATCAATGCTGTTATCGGGCTCGTCAGAGCGGCTCGTGGCCAGATCAGTTTCGATGGCCGTGATATTTCCGGTCTTTCGAGTGATGCGCGCGCCCGGCTAGGTATTGGCTACTCACCCGAAGGACGACGCGTTTTTCCAACCATGAGTGTCAAGGACAACGTGCTGGCAGGTGCCGGTTCGCTCGGCACACGTGATCAGTCGAAGGCCTGGGATCGTCTTGTGGCAAGTTTCCCTTTTCTGGCTGAACGTCAGGCCCAGCCAGCAGGTCAACTTTCGGGTGGCCAACAGCAATTGGTGGCGATTGCCAGAGCGATGTGCGGTGGCCCGAAACTATTGCTTTTGGATGAGCCGTTTCTGGGTCTCGCCCCGGTCTGGATCCAACAGATTTCGACCGCCGTACGTCAGATGCAAGAGGACGGTATCGCAGTGCTCATGACCGAGCAGATGGCGCGGCCAGCACTCAAAATTGCGCATAGCGGACACATCATGCGCGGCGGTCTCATCCGCCGTTCGGGAACGACCAATGAAATCAGAGGCGCCGCACTGGCGGAGGAATATCTCTGATCCGTTTGGTCTCCGAAATTCGACAGGAGAATTATTTTGGGTAAATCCGCACCACTTCACGGTCTTACCGTTCTCGAGCTGGGGCACAGCGTGGCCGCTCCCTATGCAGGCCTTATTCTGGCAGAGTTGGGAGCACGGGTAATCAAGATTGAAAACCCTTCCACTGGGGATTATGCGCGCGGTTGGGGGCCCCCCTTCTTCAAAGAAGACGCCACCGCATTTCACGCTCTAAACCGGGGAAAGGAAAGTCTCACACTCGATTTTTCAGACCCAGAACAATGTGCGCATCTCAAGAAGCTGATCCTTGGGGCTGATGCTGTTATCCAGAACCTGAGACCTGGTCTGCTCACCAAATTCGGTGTTGATGTCGACGAGATGCGGCGGCAGGCGCCTGGTATGATCTGGTGTGATATCGGCGCTTTTGGCAAAACTGGCCCGCTGTCGCGCAAGCTTGGTTATGATCCGCTGGCGCAGGCTTCCTCTGGCATCATGTCCATCACCGGCGAAGCGGATCGTCCTCCCGTCCGCGTCGGTGTGTCGCTGGTGGATATGGGGTCGGGGATGTGGACCGTCATCGGCCTGTTGGCAGCCCTTCTTGAGCGCAATAAAAATGGCGAAGGCGCGCATATCGCAACGTCTTTGTTTGAGACTGGGCTTGCCTGGATGACCATCCCGCTTGCCGCGCATGCGGTTGCAGGCGAAGTGCGCAAGCCTCATGGTTCCGGCCTGGCTGAAATTGTGCCCTATCAGGCCTTCGAGGCTGATGACGGCTGGGTGATGATCGCAGCGGGCAATGACCGGTTGTTTGCAAAACTCTGCCAGGCGTTACCGGGGCTGGAGCATCTGGCTAAAGATCAGAGGTTTGCGCAGAACCGCGACAGAGTGTTGCTGCGCGACGAGTTGATACCACAGATCGCGGCCGCGGTCGCTAAACTCACGGTCAGCGAACTCGGCGAAAAACTCGACGCTGTCAGTGTGCCGAATTGCCCGCTTTTGACCATCGACAAGGTCTGGACCCATCCGCAGACCGAGGCTGTTGGTATTGTGACGGAAGCTGACGGGCAGAAGTGGATCGGCCTCCCATTCACCATTGATGACGCTCGCCCAACGTCGGGCGGTTCAGCGCCCACACTTGGAGCGCACAACCAGACAATTCGACAGGAAAGCTGATGGAACGCACTTATGAAACGCTCGAACTGGAGCGCATCGATGACCATGTGCTGTTAGTCCGGCTTAATAGGCCGCAAGCAGCCAATGCGATGAACACCCGGATGGGCGAGGAACTGATGGACCTTTTCGAGAGGTTCCAGGTCGTTTCCGAAGGCGTGCGCGCGATTGTGCTGACGGGTTCCGGCGAAAAGGCCTTCTGCGCAGGCGGTGACCTGAAGGAACGCAATGGCATGACCGATGCGCAATGGTTGCGCCAGCATGCAATGTTTGAGCGCATGCTCCGCGCAATAATTGCCTGTCCGGTGCCGCTGATCGGTGCAATCAATGGTGCGGCCTATGGTGGGGGCTGCGAGATTACGGCAGCTCTTGATTTTGCCTATGCGTCTGAAAATGCACGTTTCGCATTGACCGAGGTAACGCTCGGCATCATGCCAGGTGCGGGTGGTACGCAGAACCTGCCGCGCGCCATGGGAGAACGACGCGCCAAGGAAGTTATCCTCACTGGCCTGCCTTTTGCGGCGCAAGAGGCATTTGAGTGGGGGCTTATCAATCGTGTGTTCCCGCAGGCCGAGCTTCTTGGTGCAGCACTTGCCACTGCGCGTCGTATAGCGGGCAACGCGCCTATTTCTGTGCGCCAGGCCAAGCAGTCTATTCATCGCGGTTTGCAAATGTCACTGGCTGACGGTCTGGCTTTCGAGATCGAATGCTACAACCGCATGGTGTCGACGGAGGACCGTCACGAAGGCGTGCGGGCTTTCAATGAAAAGCGCCCACCTGTCTTCAGGGGAGTTTAGGTCATGGCAGAGCATGTGACCTTGCGCGAAGTGGGACTTCGCGACGGAATTCAGATGGCAAAACGTTTTCTCGAGACCGATCGCAAACGCGAATGGGCAAGGCGGCTTATTGCGGCTGGTGTCCGCGAAATCGAACTGACTTCTTTTGTACCGCCGAAGATCGTGCCGCAATTTGCTGATGCCGACGTTTTGGCTACCAGCTTGCCTGACTTTTCTGGCGTGGTCTGTTCAGCACTGGTGCCCAATCTCAAAGGCGCCGAGCGGGCGCTTGCCGCTGGCTTTCGCCATATCAACTACGTGCTTTCAGTTTCTGAAGCCCATAGTCAGGCCAATGTCCGTCGCTCTACGGAAGAGGCGGTCGTGGAATTCGGGCGCATCGTGGCGCTAAAACAGTCGGAGGCTGGTCGCGATATGGTGCTCGCCTGTGGGCTGGCAACCAGTTTTGGGTGCACACTGCAAGGTTATGTCGCGCCGGAACGCGTGTTCGAGATTGCGCGCCGTGTGACGGATATGGGGGCAGACGAGCTGATCGTGGCGGATACGGTCGGTTACGGCAATCCGGCGCAGGTCCACGAAATCCTGCCGCCGATTGTCGAGATCGCAGATGGACGCCGCATCATCTGTCATTTCCACGATACGCGCGGCCTCGGCCTCGCCAATGTGGCAGCCGCGTTGGAAACCGGCGTCCGTGCGTTCGACAGTTCGCTGGCCGGGCTTGGCGGATGTCCGTTTGCACCGGGTGCAACAGGCAACATCAACACGGAAGATACGGCATATATGCTTGAAAGCATGGGCTTTTCTACTGGTGTCGACATTGACGCCCTGCTGGATATCCGCCGCGATGTCGAAACGTGGCTTGGCCAAGAAGAACGCTACAGTGGCGCGATAGCACGCGCCGGTCTTCCCAATACATTTTCAGTTGCAAAGTGAGACTACGCTATGACCAATACTGTCGCTACCATGGAACTGGGCGAAGACTTTCCGGAACTGCGTGAATCGATCCGTCGAATTTGTGAAAACTATCCGCTCGATTACTGGGCAAAACTGGATGAAAAATCTGGATACCCGTCTGAATTTGTACAGGAATTGACGGATGGGGGCTTTCTGGCGGCGCTCATCCCGGAAGAATTTGGCGGAGCTGGATTGCCACTGCGCGCTGCGGCTGTGATTTTGGAAGAAATCAATGCCTGTGGCTGTCAGGCGAGCCCTGCACATGCCCAAATGTATATCATGGGCACATTGCTGCGCCACGGTTCTGAGGAGCAGAAGCGCACTTACTTGCCCGAGATTGCCGCTGGGCGGCTGCGCCTCCAGGCTTTTGGCGTGACAGAGCCGACGACTGGTTCGGACACGACGCAGCTCAAAACCCGTGCCGTGCGTGACGGTGATCACTATGTGATCAACGGCCAGAAAGTCTGGACGTCGCGCGCGCTTTATTCTGATCTCCTTCTGCTTCTAGCCCGCACCACGCCGCTTGATCAGGTTGCCAAGAAAACGGACGGCATTTCGGTTTTCCTGATCGATCTGCGTGAAGCGCGCGGAAACGGTGTTGATATTCGCCCGATCAACGCATTGATCAACCACAACACGACGGAAGTTTTCATCGAAAATCTACGCGTACCGGCGTCAGCACTAATCGGTGAGGAAGGCAAAGGTTTCCGCTACATTCTGGATGGTATGAATGCAGAACGCATTCTCGTTGCGTCGGAATGTGTTGGAGATGGCCGCTATATGATCCGCCGCGCGGTGGAATATGCCAAGGAACGTCGCGTTTTCAATCGCGAAATTGGCGCCAATCAGGGTGTGCAATTCCCTATTGCTCGCGCCCATGCGGAACTTGAAGCCGCCGATCTCATGGCCCGTAAGGCTGCTGCCTTGTTCGACGCGCACCAGCCCTGCGGTGGCGAAGCCAATATTGCCAAACTGCTTGCCTCGGAGGCGACCTGGAAAGCAGCTGATACTGCGCTGCAGACGTTTGGCGGCTTCGGTTATGCAGTGGAATACGGCATTGAACGGAAGTGGCGTGAGTGCCGCATTTATCAGACTGCGCCGATCTCGACCAACATGATCCTGGCCTATGTCGGTCAGCACATGTTGGGTCTCCCACGGTCCTATTGAGGTCCATCATGGATAGCATCACGATCAAGGCCGCGGAGTTCATCAAGGATTTCGACCTCGCTCATGTTCCGGCAGAGGCGGTTCACGCCGCACGCATCGGTATCGTGGACTGTGTCGGCACTATGCTTGCTGGCGCGCGCGAACCGGCGGTCGAACTCGTCGCGACGATTGCAACGCCTGCCAGTGGAAGCAATGACGCACCCGGTGCCGTCAACGGCCAGCGATATGGTGCGGCGGATGCCGCACTCGTCAATGGCGTGGCGGCCCATGTTCTGGACTTTGATGATGTGGCGCTTGCCGGTCATCCCAGTGCGGTATTGGTGCCCATGATCTTGGCGGAAGGATATGCGCTGCAATCCTCTGGCCAGGAGGCGCTGGAAGCCTATCTCGTCGGTTACGAATTATGGGCTCATCTGGCAGCGCTGGAGGTGGGACGCTTGCATGACCGTGGGTTCCATCCCACCGCGATCATGGGAACACTGGCCTGTGCTGCTGGTGCTGCTAGGCTCAACAAGCTTTCTTCTGAAGAAACCGCACATGCGTTGGCCATTGCTGCTTCGCTGGCGGCTGGTTTGGTTGCAAATTTTGGTTCTATGACCAAGTCGTTGCATGCCGGACGAACGGCGCAATCAGGCATTCAGGCTGCGCGGCTTGCCAAGACAGGCTACACCGGTAGCACTGATGCGCTTGAGCACCGGGTGGGTTTCCTGCAATCGTTTTCACCGTCAGGGGCTCCGATCTTGAGCGCCGATGCGTTCAAAATTGGTGAGGAATCGATGGCTGCGCGTTATGGCGTCAATATTAAACGCTATCCCACATGCTATGCGACCCATCGTTCTATTGATGCCATGCTCGATCTTGTTGATGAAAACGATATTGCTCCATCCGAAATCGCGAAAATCAATGTTCATACAGGTGTGACCCAGCAACTCATGTTGCGCAACGCCCGTCCGCAGACCGGTCTGGCAGCCAAATTCTCGATGGAGTTCGCAATGGCGAGTGCTGTCGTGGCCCGACGAGTGGGACTGAAGGAGTTGACAGATGAATTCGTCAGTCGCAGCGACGTGCAGTCTATGCTGGAGCGTGTCGAGGTGACGGTCAGTGGAGAAGAAGCGGGCGAAGATCTACCGTTCGCACCGTTCGATCTCGTCTGGATCACCCTGAAAGATGGCACAGTGCTGCGTCATGAACCGGTGGAACATGCACGTGGAAGCTGGCAGATGCAGCTTGACCGTGAAGCTTTGAAGAAAAAATTCGAGGATTGCGCTGGCATTCTCCTGCCCGAAGAAAAGCTGGGTCCGTTGTTTGAAAAGCTATACCGCATTGAGGCAATGAAAGATCTGCGCGAGCTTGATCTGGTGTGATGAAGCAACGGCCCGATATGAAATGCATACATATTTGATCTGGAACGATTTGTGATGAACAGCTTGCCCACCCGACAGATACCCGGCGTCTATCATCGCCGCTTCGGTTCTTTTCTCGTGACAGCCCTTTCCGACGGCTATGTTGAGATGGGTTATAATATTTTCCGTGAATTCGAACCGCATGAAGTCGATGAGATGATGGCGCGGGATCATCGGGTTTCACCGCCGAGAATCTCGGTCAATTGTTTCCTCCTGCGCGGTCCTGCCGGCACCGTGTTGATTGATTGTGGTTCCGGTGAAAAATTCGGTCCGACGGCGGGCAAATTGTTCGAAAATCTGGAGGTAGCTGGCGTGCGGCCGGAGGAGGTGGACCATATTCTCCTCACACATTGCCATCCGGATCATTCCTGTGGACTGACCGATCCTGTGACGGGTGAACGATTGTTTGCGAATGCGACGGTGATCGCCAACCGCAAGGAAATCGAGCACTGGTACTCAGATGCCGAAATGCAAGCAGCAGACGAACGTAAGCGGCTTCGTTACTTCGGTTGGGCGCGTGAGCAGGTGGACCCGTATCGTGACGGGCGACTAAGACTTGCTGACGATGGTGAAGAGGTGCTGCCAGGCATTACGCTTGTGGAATGCGCGGGCCATACGCCGGGCCACAGTACCTGGCTCTTGAATTCGGAAGGCAAGCAGATGATTGTCTGGGGCGATCTTGCACATGTTCCCGAAATTCAGGTTGCCCGTCCCGAAGTTTCAATGAGCTTCGATCATGATCCGGATATGGCGGCTCGTAACCGCACAAACCTGCTGGCGCGGATTTTCGAACAGGACATGCTCGTTGCCGGAATGCATATTCATTTCCCCGGATTCGGCTGGCTTGTGCGGGAGGGAACCGGATATAGGGTCGCTACCGAACAATGGAACTTTGAAATCTGAAAGGCTTCGCTACGGATTGAACATGGCCAAAACCCCTACCATACGCGATGTCGCTTTGCTCGCTAACGTATCGATCGGTACGGTTTCGCGCGTGGTCAACGATGCTGCCGATGTGCGTCCGCAGATCCGCAAGGCGGTTGAAAGCGCGATTGCGGAATTGGGCTACGTGCCCAATGCCGCCGCAAAGTCGATGCGCATGGGGCGGACAAAGACGGTGGGCTGCATCCTGCGCGAAATCAATATTGCGCAGCTGGGCGGTTTTGTATCCACGGCACATAACATGCTCAATGAGTCCGGTTATGCACTGCTGATCGCGAATTCCGAAGGCCGCCGCAACCGCGAGGTTGAATTGCTGCGCAGCTTTTCGAGCGGGCAGGTCGATGGCGTATTGATGGGGCCTTATACGCCGATAGAAGGCGAGTTCGAAGAGCTGTTGCGCACGTTACCTGTGCCATTCGTAATGATTGATCGTGATCAACCGTCATGGTGCAACGCCGTCTATGCCGATCACGAGGCTGGTATTGCTCAGGCGACAGGCCATTTGCTTGATCTTGGTCATCGTCGCATCGCACTTTTGACAGGCCCGACCAGATTGCACCCGGGTGGCGCACGCGTTCGCGGCTTCATGCGTGCTTACAAGGAGCGCGGTTTGGAACCAGCACCGGAACTGATCATTGCAGAGAGCTTTTTACGCGATCAGGCTTATCGAGTGACGTCTTCCCTGCTTGGAATGTCACAGCCTCCGACAGCCATTATTGCAGGCGGCATCGATATGCTCGCGGGTGTGTTGAAAGCGGTTCGCACGCGGGGACTGCGCATTCCGCAGGATATTTCGGTCGTGGGGTCCGGGCAAAGCGAACTGGCCGATCTGCATCAGCCGCCGATTGCTGTCGTCAGCTGGGATCAAAATGAAGTGGGCGCGACGGCTGCGGCCTTGTTGCTTGATCTGATTGCGCACGGGAAAAGGGAAGAGCCACGTCGCGTCATCATTCCAACCACGTTCAATGCGCAGGCGTCCTGCACGCCGCCGCTCGTGGGGGATTTGACGCCGAAGTAACCGGCAATCGCCAACAGGGAATGATGCAATCCGCGCTCGCATGGTCGCGGAACGGGAGAGCTATGCCTTTTGACAGGCATGGTCCGGGAAATTTGTGGAGGAGCAAAAATGCCGACGAATGTCCGATTATTTTCCGAATTCAAACTGCGTGGTGTGACGCTGAAAAACCGTATCGTGATTTCGCCGATGGGAACCTACTCGGCGGAGAACGGGCAATTGCAGCCCTTTCACCATACGCATTACGCGAATTTTGCCATGGGTGGCGCTGGGTTGGTCATGGTGGAGCAGACCTCTATCACCCGACGTGGCCGCGTGACGAATGGTGATCCGGGCCTGTGGGATGACAGCCAGATTGCTGGAATGCGGTCGATTGTCAGCCATATGAAATCTTATGGTGCGAAGACCGGCATTCAGCTGAATCACGGTGGGCGCAAGGGCAGTATGCAGCGAGCCATTCGCGGTAACGGACCCTTGACCGAACGCGATCTGGCGATGGGGGAAGAACAATGGGTACCACTGGCGCCATCGGCGCTGCCACTAGGCGAGGGCTGGCTGACGCCGGAACCGATTTCTCTGGATCACCTTGAAGGCCTTCGGTCGGCTTTTGTCGCCGCAGCAAAACGCGCGATGCTTGCAGGTTTCGACCTCATCGAGATCCATATGGCGCATGGCTATCTTTTGCAGAACTTTCTGTCGCCGCTCGCCAATCAGCGCACTGACGACTATGGCGGCAGTCTCGAAAATCGCATGCGCTTTCCACTGGAAGTCGTGCGCGCCGTAAGGCAGGTCATCCCTGATTCCATGCCGCTTCTCGCGCGCATTTCAGCCACAGACTGGATCGATGGTGGTTGGACGATGGAGGACAGTGTCGTTCTGGCGCGCGCATTGTCCGACTCGGGTGTCGATCTTGTCGACTGTTCCTCCGGCGGCAATCTGCGCATCGGTGCTACCAATTCCAGCCTTGGTCGTGGTCCGGGTTATCAGGTGCCTTTCGCTGAGCAGATACGCAAGGAAACGGGCATTCCAACTGCCGCTGTCGGCATGATCCGGACGCCGGAATTCGCGGAAGCCATATTGCAGGAAGACCGTGCTGATCTGATTTGCCTGGGCCGTCAGGCGCTGTTTGATCCGTTCTGGGCACATCATGCGGCCGAGGCGCTTGGCGTTAATCGCGATTTCTCCGGTTGGCCGCCGCAATATGGCTGGTGGCTCGAAAAATGGGGCCGGGCACTTTCGTCCAACGGCGAAAAGCCGATGGGACCAGAGGTGTTTCCCACCGCCGCAGCTGTGAAGAGCCAAGCTTCCGCCTGAACGGGAGAACTTAGGGAGGAAAAAGCATGGCAATGAAATTCTGGCACCAATCGGTCAATGAGTTGAGCCGAATTGACGCCTACAAGCGCGGTATAGAAGCCCATGCCCGCAATTTGCTGGATGGCGAGGCTGAAGTGCGTGTTCAGGGCTTACCGGAGGGTACTTACGGCGACCAGAGCCCAAGCGATGCTCTTGGCAACGCCTATCTCTATCATCGTGTGCTTGCACCTATCGTAGAGCAGGCTGTCGAGGCAGAGAAGCAGGGCTATGACGCCTTCATCATGGGGTCATTTAGCGAGCCATATCTGCGAGAGATGCGTACGGCTGTCGATATTCCGGTTGTTTCGCTGACGGAAGCTGCTCTGCTGACCGGTTGTTCGCTTGGTGGACAAATTGGTCTGATTTCGAACGCTCCGAATGTTGCCTACATGACCAAGCTCTCGGTGGCCAAGCATCATTTGGAAACACGGGTCCTGGAGGTCACGGCGCTATCGCCCGGCATGGACGAATATGAGCTTATTGCAGCGCGCGACGAGCCCGCTCAATTAATTGAAACGTTTACGGCAACTGCGCGGGAGCTAATTGCGCGGGGGGCGGAAGTTATTGTTCCAGCCGAGGGCGTGATGGCGGAAATTCTGGCACGCGAAGGCCTCAAACAGATCGACAAAGCGACAGTGCTGGATGTTTTCGCTGCGGCCTGGAGCCATGCCTTGAGCCTCGTGCGCCTGCGCAAGGCAGGTATGGGAACCAGCCGTGCCTGGCTTTACAGCCGCGGATAGGCGGTAGGGCCACCGCAATAAAAAATTCGTCTTTTGGGAGAAGGACACTATGAAAATCGCAAGCCAGATTCTTGGCGACTACCTTGCCAGTTATTCCACATTGATACTGGAACGTTCCGTTCGGGAAAAGGCTTTGATCTGCCTGCTCGATGCATTGGGTTTGGCACTTTCGGCGCGCACAGAACCCACTGCGCGGGCGGCGGTTGCTTTGTCGTATCCGCTGGGTGAGGGTGCCCCCAATTCCGCGACCGCATGGATATCCGGCGCACGTTTTTCGGCAAGCGAAGCTGCCTTCGCCAATGGCGTCGCGGTTCATGCGCATTTTCAGGATGACACGGACCATGAATCCTGGACACATCCCGGCTCGCTTGTGCCCCCTGCTATTGTCGCGCTTGGTGAGCGCAACGGTGCGACGCTTGAAGACGTGCTTCGCGCGCTGGTCGCTGGCTATAGTGTGATCAACTGGCTCGGGCGTGATGAGGTCGTCGCGCGAAAACTGATTGCACGCGGATTTCGCACCAGCCCAACCTTCGGCACTATCGCTGCTGCTGCCGGTAGTGCTGCTCTTCTCGGATTAAATGCGACACAAGCAGGCTCCGCTGTTTCGATCGCTGCATCCACCACCGCAGGCACGTTAGAACCGGTTCGTGCTGGTGCCGATGAATGGCGTGTACAGAATGGCCGCGCAGCACAGGGCGGGCTGATTGCAGCCTGTCTTGCCGAGGCAGGCGTCACGGGCGCGCCGCAGGCTCTTGATGGTCCGAAAGGTTTTCTGGCCACAGTGGCCGGTATGGATGCCACCCCGGAAGTGTGGTCTCTGCCCCCCGATCCGGCGATCATGAACTCCATACAAGCGAAGCCCTACGCAACACTCGGGGACAACATGGCAGCAGCCATGGCTGCGCAGAAGCTCTACTTGGACAAAATCGATCCGCGCGAGATTGCTGACATCAAGGTGACACTCTGGGAGCCATTCACGGCCTATCCAGGCACCAACTTTAAGGGCCCTTACGAACGTTTGGTTCAGACGCAGGCAAGCACCGCTTTTGCAGTGGCGACTATGCTGTCGCAAGGTGACATCACCTATGACATGGGCAATGAGCTGCGCAACGATCCGCTGGTCCTCGATCTGATCGCCAAGACGGCTGTTATCCCCGACGCGGTTAACGGTGCGTGGGATTCGCTGCTGACGGTGACCATGAAGGATGGCAGTGAACGCGAAGCGCATTCTCAGGAAATGCCACGCAATCTGATCTATCAAACACAGGAACGTTCTCTGGATGTGTTCGAGCGCAGGTTGACCAAGCTTGGAGCCCCGGTTGGTGTTGCGCGTGATCACGCCGCGAAACTCTTCGCGGCGCTTGATGACGGGGCGAATATTCCGATTGCCGACGTTTTGCGTGACACGCTCGCATTGACCGGTAACCGATAGGATCGGAATACCAGATGACAAAAGGACCACTTCTATTCCATCCCTACCATGTGCGCGGCGTGACTCTGAAAAATCGCATTGTCGTTTCGCCCATGGGTACTTATTCGGCTGAAGACGGGTGCCTGACGCCCTTTCAGTTCGCGCATTATGAACGCATGGCCATGGGAGGCGCGGGTCTTGTCATCATGGAGCAGACTTTCGTGACCCGCGCCGGTCGTGTGAGCAACGGCGATCCCGGTCTTTGGTCCGACAGCCATATCGAGCCAATGGCGCGATTGGTCTCCGAGATGAAACGCTATGGCGCGAAGACTGCAATCCAGATCAGTCATGGCGGGCGCAAGGGCGGGCAACAGCGCGCGCACGAAGGTAACGGTCCGATTTCTGAGCGCAATCTGGCTGCGGGCGATATTCAGCTTTATCCGATGGGAGCTTCACCCATTCCGTTATCGGAAAGCTGGCTAACGCCGGTCGAAATGAGTGAACAGCAGATTGATGGTATCGTTGATGCCTACGCAGCGGGTGCTCGTCGGGCTATTCTCGCAGGGTTTGATTTGCTCGAACTACATTTGGCGCATGGCTATCTGCTCCAGAGCTTTCTTTCGCCATTGGCCAATCAGCGCACCGACCGTTTTGGCGGTAATCTTGAAAACCGAATGCGCCTGCCCCTGATGGTGGTTGACCGGCTTCGCTCAATTATGCCGGATTCGATGCCGCTTTTTGCGAGGCTTTCGGTGACGGACTGGATCGACGGCGGCTGGACCGAAGACGAAAGCGTCGTGCTGTCCCGAGCGCTGAAGGCTGCGGGTGTCGATCTCATCGACTGTTCCTCTGGCGGCAATATGCGTGCTGGCGCGACCAACTCGAACCTGTCGCGGGGACCGGGCTATCAGGTGGCACTGTCTGAAAGACTGCGTCGCGAAGCAGGAATGCCAACCGCCGCTGTCGGTATGATCCGCACGGGCCAATATGCTGAAACCATTCTCTGCGAGGGCAAGGCCGATTTGATCTGTATCGGCCGCCAGATGCTGTTCAACCCTTTTTGGGTGCGCCATGTGGCCTGGGAGATGGGAGTAGAACGCGATTTTTCCAGTTGGCCTGAACCCTATGGTTGGTGGTTGGAAAAATGGTCCCGGGCCTTGGCGGCGAACAATGAGGACCCGCTTGGGCCTGAACATTTTCCCGAGGAAGTACTGTGAGCACGGGAGGACCAAATGCATTGGGGAAATGAACTTGCGACCATGCGCGGACGCTATGGTCAGCGTGTCGGCATCATTGATGCTGAGGGTAGCCATACAATCGCTGAGATTGTTGACCGTGCGGCGGGCATTGCCGATTGTCTGAGTGCGCTTGGCTTTGGTCCCGGCGATTTTATCGCAACGGTTTTTCAAAATTCGATGCTGGCAGCGGCGGCAAGCTATGCCGTTGCGCTGACTGGAGCGACAGAGGTCCCGATTAATCCCGTACTCAGCCAGAAAGAGTTCGATCACGCGGTCTCCTGCACGGGTACTCGGATTGTGCTTCTCGACCAAGCGACAACGCCGACGCTGACGCCGTGCGTTGCGGTGGAGGATGTGCGCAAATGCGCACCGCGCCCGCTGACGGCGGAAGGGTGGCCGGATGTGGAGCCGGAAACGCCGAGCCGTATCGTTTTCACAAGTGGCACCACGGGGCCCGCTAAGGGTGCTATCCACACCCATCTCGGACGCTGGACGGCGGGGCTTCTCTTGCGTTCGGTTCTTCCCACTCGTCCGGGCGGGCAAAACCGCATTCTCTTGATGACGCCCTTTTCGCATGGGAGTTCACTGCTGACCTTCGCTTATCTTGCCGAAGGCGCGAGCGTGCATCTGATGCATGGTGTGAATACAGCCGCCGTTCTGCCGCTTCTGGCGTCAGGTTCGATCACTGAAATGTTTGCGCCGCCGACAGTGCTCGCCAAGTTGACCGAGGCGTTGGAACAAACCGACAGTGCCAAGCCGCAATTGCATACGATCCTGACAGGAACGGCTCCTCTGTCCCCGATGCTGTATCACAAGGCTGTTGCGCAATTTGGTGAGATCATCCGCGTCACCTACGGGAAAAGCGAGATGTTCAATCCCATCACCGTGCTCTCACCTCCCGAGACCGCCGAAGCCTATGCCGGAAACGTCAGCACCGATGAGGGGCTGAGCGTCGGCTGGGCGGCAACGGGCGTGCGGATTGAAATTCGCGACGATGAAAGTCGCGTACTTCGAGACGGCGAGCCGGGGCATATTTTCCTGCATAGCCCGCATATGTTTCGGGGCTACATCACGGTTAGCGGCCTGAAGATGCTTGCGCCCGGAGAGTTTCACGATACCGGTGATCTAGGAAGGATTGACCGGACGGGCTGTCTTTTTCTCGTGGCACGCCAGTCCGACATGATGAAAACCGGCGGCTACAAAGTAGCCCCAGATGAGGTCGAGCGAGCGCTGGCCGCCGCACTTCCCGAAACCGAAATAATCGCGCTCGGCTTTCCGTCGGAATATTGGGGTGAAATAGTCACTTTGGTTGCCGAATGTCCACCATCGGATTGGCAGGAGCGTCTGGCCCCTGCACTGGCCAGCATGACCTCGTACAAGCGGCCAAGGCTTTTTGTCGCCATTGATGAGTTGCCGCGCAATGCAATCGGCAAACTGTCACGCGCCGAACTGCGCCGTCGGCTTGCGGAGCTTTACGACCTCATTGAAACGCCGCAACCGGCACTCGTCGGGAAAGGCAGGCAGATATGAGCGGCTTCGAACAGATACCAGCTATTTATCATCGCCCGCTGGGCGATATGTTGGTCACAACGCTTTGCGACGGCTACGTCGCCTACGACACTTTCGATATTTTCCGTGATGGCAATGCTGCGCGGCTGGAACGGTTTCTGACAGCTGAGACACGGATCGCGCCTCCAGTTGTCTCGATCAACGCGTTTCTTGTCCGGTATGACAGCCGGGTTATCCTTATCGACAGCGGTTCGGGCGACATCATGGGGCCAACTTGCGGGCGATTGCCCGAACTTCTCGCACGGCTGGATATCGCGCCAGAAGCGGTCACTGACGTGCTTTTGACCCATATCCATCCAGATCATTCCAATGGTCTCACCAATCCGGAAACCGGCGCTAAAATTTTTCCGCAAGCGGTTGTTCATGTTCATGAGGCGGAAATTCGGCATTGGTTCGATGACGAGGCAAAAGCTCGCGCTACGGAGCGCCAGAAGCGCGTTTACTTTGATGCTGGACGCATTCAGATAACGCCTTATCTCGCTGATAACGTGCGCATTTTCAATGCTGAGTGCGAAGTTCTGCCTGGGATCGCTGCTGTTCCATCCGTTGGACATACGCCGGGACACAGCTGCTACATTCTGCGCTCCCGCAGTGAAGCAATGATCATTTGGGGCGACACTGTTCATGTGCCCGAGGTGCAGCTTGCCGATCCTGATGTTGGGATGATTTTCGACACCGATACGCCTGCTGCTGCTTTGTCGCGTCGCAGGATTCTGCAGCGCTGTGTCGATGAAGACCTCCTTGTTGGCGGAATGCATATCCACTTTCCCGGTTTTGCTCGTGTCAGGCGCGGATATGAAGGGGAGTATCGCTTCATTCAGGAACAATGGTTCCATGCCGAAATGCGCAAGCCTGCCGAGCAAACTGGAGGAAACTGATCCGTGTCTATGATGAAAATCTGTCATGCTCCGGAACCGGGTGGGCCGGAAGCGCTCCGTTTTATGCAAGTGGAGCGCCCGACACCGACTGCGAATGAGGTGTTGATCCGTGTTGGCGCTGTTGGGGTCAATCGGCTTGATGCTATGCAGCGAGCAGGTGTCTATCCACTACCTGCGGGCGCAAATCCCGTGCTGGGTGTTGAATGCGGCGGTGAGGTTGTCGAAACGGGCGGCGACGTACCAAATTATCTACGCGGCAAGCGGGTTGCAGCTCTTCTTTCCGGCGGTGGTTATGCAGAATATGCTGTCGCCGACTGGCGGCATGTCGTTGTGGTTCCTTCAGACTGGGATGATGTGCAGGCAGCTGCGGTCATTGAAACATTCTGTACGGCCCATGAGACCTTATTCGAATTGTCGCGCCTTAAGGCAGGTGAGCGGGTACTGATTCACGCGGGCGGTAGCGCCGTTGGCAGTACTGCGATCCGCATGGCGCAACATGTAAACGCTGAAATCATTACAACGGTGGGGCGCGAGGACAAGGCCCGCCGCCTGCGCGATTGGGGCGTAACAAATGTTCTGAATTATCGCGAGGTCGATTTTGCAGAGGCAACCCGCGAAATCTACCCTGATGGCATCGATGTGATCGAAGACTTTGTCGGCCCCGCATATCTGGCGCGTCATATCGCACTTTTACGCTGGCGAGGCCGCATGACATTCGTGGGGCTGCTCAGCGACGGAAAGGCCGAGGCTGATGTGCCCGCTATTCTGACCAAGATGCTGCAGCTACGTGGTTTTACCCTGCGACCGCATTCGGCAGATGAGAAAGCCGAAGTTGTCGAGCGTTTCCGGCAGTGCTGGTTGCCGGTTCTCGCATCGGGCGTAATCGCGCCGACCATCCACGGGGTTTTGTCCTTCAATGACGCAATGGAAGCACATCGCATGCTGGAAGCTGCCGACAATTTCGGCAAGCTGATCCTGAGCATGTAACGCTCCAGCAAAAGGTAGTTTGGAAATGTTGTTATCTCAAATTCAGGACGAGAACGGAACGATCGGCGTTCTTGCACGGGAGGACGGCGAACCAGCGCGTGAAGTCATCGGCGCGGCGGGTGTGCGCGAGCTGGCGCTTGCTGCGGCCAGAAGCGGCAGGAGCCTCGTCAATCAGATCAAGGGACAAGGCTTCGGAGCGCAGTTTGAACCGGAAAGGCTTGCCGCCGATGGCCTCTACCTGCCGCCGATTACTCATTTCGATCCTGCACATTTACATTTGACCGGTACGGGGCTCACCCATCTGGGGTCGGCTGCGACCCGTGACAGCATGCATGCCAAGGTCATGACGGAAGAAGCCGAACTGACGGATTCCATGAAGATGTTCCGTATGGGCCTTGAAGGCGGCAAACCGTTGGCAGGTGAGCCAGGCGTGCAGCCGGAATGGTTTTACAAAGGCAACGGCCACACGCTAGCTGCACCGGGCGCTGCATTGGTTTCGCCGGCATTCGCACAGGACTTTGGGGAAGAGCCGGAGATAGCGGGAATTTACGTTATCGCAGATGATGGTCGCCCGATGCGCTTGGGGTTTGCCGTGGCCAATGAGTTCTCCGATCATGTGACGGAGCGGGGCAACTATCTCTGGCTTGCCCATTCCAAGCTGCGTCCAGCATCCTTGGGACCCGAAATCCGGATTGGTGCTGCGCCTCTGGATATTCGGGGGACTAGTCGCATTCTGCGTGATGACAGAGTTCTATGGGAAAAGTCGTTTTTGTCTGGTGAGGCGAACATGTCCCACACGATTGCCAATCTCGAATATCACCATTTCAAATACGGGATTTTCCGTCAGCCGGGCGATGTTCATGTCCATATGTTCGGCACAGCCACGCTTTCATTTGCCGATAAAATTCACACCCAACTAGGCGATGTTTTCGAGATCGTGGCTGAAGGGTTTGGCCAGCCTCTGCGCAATACGGTTGCTGTTGAGCCAAGCTATAGTTTGCAGGAACTGGCTGCGGTTGAACTTTAAGCAAGGTCTTTAATAACCGGCTTGAAGATCAGAAAGGACCCAC
>UEGR01000031.1 GCA_900465685.1 Hyphomicrobiales bacterium | reverse complement strand
GCGCATGAGAACCGGGGCTGTTGGTGCTTAATGTTGGCGATGAGAGAGGAGGCCCCACCCTGTGGTCAGACACCAGCCTCACGCCAAACAGAATGTCCATAAGGGAAAACTCCGCATATGGAACTGGGCTTTTGCGAACTGGGTGAGTGCGGCCGATGACAAGACAATGCAGCGGATGATACAATCATTCGTGCGGCGGCGTTGGTCGCCTTATGGCTCGGATGCTATTGGTACCGTAGTTCTATAAAGCCATCGAATTAGGAAGAACTAGTACATATCAACATTCATCAATGACTTGTTGACGAACCATAGTGTAATGACATTTTTGATTTTTACTTAATAAGGGACGCGCTTGAATAGCGCGGGGTGCAATGCGATCGTTTCAGGGGATATGCTCCTCTCTGCGCTACGGCTTGATCAGAGCCGGGCTGGAGCTGGCGGCTGTTCCCTTTGTACGCTCGCTATTCTCGGGTGCTTCGGGGCGAGGTGTAATCTTTACCCTGCATCATGTTCGCCCTGCACATGCGGAGCGCTTCTCACCCAATGCACATCTGTCGGTTACGCCAGAGTTTCTGGAAGAAGCTATCAGCGTCGCGATCAACGAAGGGCTCACTCCAGTTCATTTGCATGATTTGCCGCGCCTGCTTGCAGACAAGGCAGACAGACGCAACTTCGTTGCTTTCACCCTCGATGACGGTTATCGCAATAACGCCGAGTTCGCCGCACCTATATTCCGGAAGTTTTCCGTCCCTTATACAATCTTCGTCAATCCGGGGTTTGTGGAGCGCAAGCGGAGCGCCTGGTGGGAAACAGTGGAAGCCTTGGCGCGGAAAGCCTCAAGCTTTGAATTCGATTTCGGCAATGGAAGTGAGCACATTCGCTGCGAGACGTTGCACGAAAAGCTATCAGCCTTCGATCGGTTCACCGCCTTTGTTAAGGCCATAGACGAAGACCAAGCTGTAGCGCGTATCGATGCGGCAGCGCAGGTGCACGGCGTTTCACCGATTGCTATTATTGAAAAGCTGGTGATGGATAAGGCGGAATTACGCCAATTGGCGCAAGACCCTTTGGTTCATTTTGGTGCGCACACAATGAATCACCTCAATCTGCGCCGCGTCGATGAAGACCGGTTGCATCAAGAGATCGAGCAGTCCGCCGCCGCGATTGAACGCTATGTCGGGCAGAAGCCGCGTTCGTTTTCCTATCCGTATGGCTGGCCGACTGCGGTCGGGAAGCGTGAGACCTCAGCGATTGCAGATGCGGGGTTTGCTGTCGGAGTTACGACCCAGCCGGGTGTACTGGACTGTAATAGCCTTCAGTCCCTCATGAGATTGCCGCGTGTATCGCTGAACGGCTATTATCAAAGGCCGCGCTATGTGAAGGCGCTCATCTCCGGCGTTCCGTTTAAGTTCCTGAGAAACAACTGAGGACATTGTCTGCAGTTTGAAGCGGATTGGAAGTCAGATAAGCAAAAATCCCGGACGAAGCCGGGATTTTGAAAGCTGTACTGATCAGAAAACTGGAGCGGGCGAAGGGATTCGAACCCTCGACCCCAACCTTGGCAAGGTTGTGCTCTACCCCTGAGCTACACCCGCTCGCGCCAGTCGATTCTATAAAGAACCGATTCTGTCAGGCCCGCGCTATATGAACCAAGGCCGGACAGATTGCAACAGGTCTACATTGGTAATTTTGCATTGTTTTCAACGAAGCGAACCGGCGCGTGCGGATATTCGGATTGCGGGCGATTTCGCCTGTTTCACCGCGCGCCCGTTGCACTGCCCTCCATCACAGCAGGCGCATTGGGTGCGAGTGCATTACAGGATGGGGCAGCTTCCGCCGTCTGAGACGTCGAAGCGACAACATTGTCCCGCTCGTATTTATCGACATTCATTGATTTGTTTTCGCGCCAGTTGCCGCGGAGGTAAAGAACGCCAGCCATGAGCATGGTGGACAGCATGGCAACCGGAAAACTCAGCCACAGCGCGTCAACGCCTAGCCATTCCCGCAAGCCGAGCGCAACGCCCAGCCGAACCGGATACATTGATACGAAAAGGATAATGAGAGGCCATATCACCTGTCCGTTAGCGCGAACTGTTCCGAACAGGACCATTGAGACGCCAAAGGCGATGAAACCCCAGGTCGCCATTTTGCCAATATGCTGGCCAATCGGTATCGCCGGGCTTTCAGCGCCGAGAAATATTTCCATAGCTTGCCGGTCGGCAATAAGCAGCACAACGACAAGAATGCCGGTCATCAGGATCGCATAGAGCACACCGATGCGGTTGATGCTGCTGACGCGGTCCCAGTTGCCGGCGCCGATGTTCTGCGCTGCCATGGCACTGACCGCCGCGCCAAGCGCCATAGCGGGCATCTGCACATAGGTCCACAACTGCTGTGTCGCGCCAAAAGCCGCCGTCGTATCGACGCCCTCCTGATTGACGAGCCGCATCATGGTCAGCATCGCGCTCGAAACCACGATCATCTGGATTCCCATCGGCAGACCCTTGCTGAAGATGAGCTTCAGCACTTTGAGGTCCGGTATCAGAAACCGGAGTTCCTGACCCTTCAAGCGTAAGGGAAGGTCCTTTTGGTAGATGTAAAACAGCATGGCGGCGAGGCTGATATAGTTCGCGACCGCAGTAGCAAGTGCTGAACCAGATATGCCCAGTGGAGGAATAGGGCCGATCCCGAGGATGAGCAGGGGGTTGAAGGCAATATCCAGGATAACTGCCAGTCCCATGAAAATCAGCGGGGTGATCGAATCTCCACTGCCGCGCAGGGCCATCATCAGGATGGTCTGCATAAGGATGGCAGGCATGGCGATGAAAGTAACTTGCAGGAAGGCGCGAGCCAGAGGCTCGATTGTCTCCGGCGTACCAAGCAAAGTCAGGACATGTGGTGCCAGAAACCAGCCTGCAATGGAAACAAGAATGCTGATCGGCACGAAAGCTCCCAGCGTCGTGCCTGTAATAGCGCGCGCAGTTTCGATTTCGCGGCGTCCGAAAGACTGTCCGATCAGAATGGTCGATGCCATGCCGAAGCCGAAGACAAAGGCAGTCAGCAGGAACATGACAAGATTGCCGTTGGTCGTAGCGGCCAGCGCATTCGTTCCGAGCAAATGGCCGATCCAGATCGTGTCTATGGAACCATTTGCCGATTGCAGGATCGACGATCCGAGCGTCGGTAAGGCGAAGAGCAGCAGCGCTTGATTGATTGGCGCCGTCGTCAGATCCATCTGTGTCTTCATACGCCCTCAGTAATATTATGAATTACGTTTTGCGAAATGCAGCGTTTTCAAATTAAACCGAATTACCAAAATTTCTATATTTTTTGCGCGTTTGGCTTGCAACGCGCTGTCTAACTTTGAAGGTCTTCAAAAAGCGTTTTATGCAATCTTGGCTTTGACGAATACGTCATAGCGGGTGCTTTTGCCAAGAATTTGATGTGATGGTTTACGCAGGCCTGCCATTGGCTCGGCGCGCAACGGCCATTTCAACACCACGCGATTGAGTGCAGCTTCCAGCGCCACCTGCATCAGCTTTTCCGCATCCGGGTCTGTACCGACGATCTCGCGGATCTGCCGCATTTCCTTTTTGACGAGGGCCGTGTTGCCGCGTGGCGGATGCATGGGGTCAACCAGAATTACCTGCGGCTTCAAGTCCGGCAGCAGTTTGCAGGAATCGCCATGCAGCAATGTCATACGCGCAACGGTTTCGGCATATTGGCCGCCTTCCGCAGCGGCGCGCGCCAGACCATCGGCCAGCAATGCATGCATTTTCTCGGAACGTTCAATCAAGGTGACGCGAGCGCCGAGCGATGCGAGCAAAAAGGCGTCACGGCCCAGACCGGCCGTCGCATCGACAATCTCCGGCGTGACTCCGCGCGTGAGGCCAACCGCTTTGGCAAGCGCTTGTCCGCGTCCTTCGCCGGAGCGAAACCGGTGACCGACAGCACCGCCAACGAAATCGACAACCAGCTCCGATGTATCTAGTTTCTGCGACATCTGTGATCTCAGGGCCGGGTTAGAACGGGCAGGGCGCGGTGAATGTCACGTCACGCCCATCGAGATGGTGAAAGGCTAGCTTTTCGGCGTGTAGAAGCAAGCGGTCTGCTGCTGCCAGTGCTGCGCCTTCCGCATAGAATTCGTCACCGAGAATGACATGTCCTATCGCCAGCATGTGGACGCGCAGCTGATGGGTGCGGCCAGTCAGAGGAGAGAGGCGCAAACGCGTGCTGTTTTCACCATGGCTCAGAACTTGCCAACGCGTCTGTGCCAGTTTGCCGTGCGCATGGTCCACGCGATGGCGCGGCTTGTTGTCGGGATCGATAGCCAGCGGCAGATCGATAAAGCCTTCATCACTATCCATACGGCCCCAGACTTCGGCGATGTAGGATTTCTCTGTGGTGCGAGCCTCGAACTGCGCAGCGACATGAGCATGGGCTTTCCGGTTCAACGACATCAGGACAAGACCGGATGTGTCCTTGTCCAGCCGGTTGATCATCAGCGCCTGCGGAAACTGCTTTTGCACCCGCGTGGCAAGGCTATCGGAAAGGGCTGGGTGACGACCGGGAACGGACAAAAGCCCGCTTGGCTTGTCCAATACCAGAAGATCCGCATCGCGATGAATAATGGAGACATATGGCTCCAGCGGCGGATTATAAATAGGGGCTACGGATGACAACTCACTCATGCTGCCTTCTAGCATGGTTCAGCCTGCACATAGAAGTGTCGCAGCTCGGGTAGGAGATGGATTTTGCTAGGAAACAAATGGCGGAGAGGGTGGGATTCGAACCCACGGTGGAGTTACCCCCACGCCGCATTTCGAGTGCGGTACTTTCGACCACTCAGCCACCTCTCCGCATTGTGCAATCCGGTAAAACGATCTATTTAATCGCACCGTCAAACAGCATCAAAAGCGAATGCTAAGTGTGTAGCGGCTCAATAGCGGGCTGATTGCAATTAGACAAGACCTAATTTGCATTCTCTCGTGAAAATTCTTGACTTTTCCCACGTTCCGAACCTATAAGCACCAGACCTTAGGCGTGGGGCAGTCCGCGCCTATTGTTTTGATTGAGGATTTCCGGGTTTCCGGGGCGTCAATCAAGGGGCTCAAGCCCTTCACTTAACCGACTGATAAAAAGACGGCCCATCACTTCGGCGCTAATGTCGTGGAAATGAGAGCCGGACCGAACAACCGAAAGGACAACAAATGTTCGCAGTCATCAAGACCGGTGGCAAGCAGTATCGCGTTGCCGCAAACGACCTGATCAAGGTCGAAAAAGTTGCTGGCGAAGCCGGTGACATCGTAGAATTCGCAGAAGTTCTGATGGTCGGCACGACCATTGGCGCACCAGTCGTCGCAGGCGCTCTCGTAACCGCCGAAGTCGTCGAACAGGGCCGTGCTCGCAAGGTCATCGCGTTCAAGAAGCGTCGTCGTCAGAACTCGAAGCGCACCCGTGGTCATCGTCAGGAACTGACGACCATCCGCATCTCGGAGATCCTCACCGACGGCGCAAAGCCTTCGAAGAAGGCTGCTGAGAAGAAGGCTCCGAAGGCAGAAGCCGCTGAAGGCGAAGCCGCAAAGCCGAAGAAGGCAGCGCCTAAGAAGGCTGCAGCCAAGGCCGAGTCGGCTGAGTAAGTAGAGAGATTAAAGGAGAACACCAATGGCACACAAAAAAGCTGGCGGTTCCTCGCGTAACGGTCGCGATTCAGAATCCAAACGCCTTGGCGTGAAGAAGTTTGGCGGCGAAGCTGTGCTCGCTGGCAACATCATCGTGCGTCAACGCGGCACGAAGTGGCATCCGGGCGCCAATGTTGGCCTCGGCAAGGACCACACTATTTTTGCAACCACGAACGGTTCCGTATCTTTCCGTACGAAAGCCAACGGCCGCACGTACGTATCGGTAGACCCGATCGCGGAAGCAGCAGAGTAAGCCGGGCCTCTTAAAACCACCGGCGTCCCATCGGACCCGGTGTATATGGCAGCCTAGCCAAAAGATCGAAGGGAAGATGGGGCCACCATCTTCCCTTTTTGCATCTGGAGGACAGACAAATGGTTGTCGACGTTTTAGAAGAAGATAGTTACGCAGAAAGCTGTACGAGCCGGAGAGAGCGTTTCGCCGATTTCTCTCCCGGTCTGGCAGCTGATCTGGAGTCTGAATTGGCTCCTGAGTTAGCCCCTGAGTTAGATTGCCCCGTCTTGGTCACCGAAAGGCTGGTTCTGCGCCCGCCGCATGTCGAAGACGTAGATGCCATTTCCTATCTTGCCAACAATCTTCGCGTCTCTGGCATGCTCACTCGCATGCCGCATCCATACACGCGTGAGAATGCCGTCGACTTTGTCGAGCGCGTGCGAAAAGGCGAGATGGGCAATTGCATCTACGCCATTACGCAAGCCGAGACCGGCATCTTTATGGGCTGTTGCGGCATTCATGCGAATAAACATGGCGACGGTCTGGAGATCGGCTACTGGCTGGGCGAGCCCTATTGGGGGCATGGCTTTGCCACTGAGGCTGCTCATTCACTGATTGATCTGGTGTTTCGGGCGACCGCAATCGACCGCCTGCATATTTCCTGCCGGGCGACCAACAATGGATCGCGTCGTGTGATCCACAAGTGCGGTTTCCAGTTCAGCAATATGGGCATGTCGGATACGCTTGCTGCCGGAAACGTGCCCGTTGAACGCTATGTTCTCGACCGGCGCACCTGGATCGGCCTGAGAAGCTGGCAGTCATAAGAACACAAGGCCCTGCGTGTTTCGCAGGGCCGCCTTGAACACATCCCGAAAAGCATGAAGCGGTTTTCGGCAGATGGTCGGGAAAATATAAAGAGAATGGGGAATGCAATGAACGACGCTTATGTGAGTGCACCCGAAAAGATTGTGGTGCGCGCCCTCGATAAGGGCGATCTGCATCGCTATCGCGCTATCAGATTGAGCGCGCTGAGCCGCGCACCGATGTCCTTCGGATCGAGCTTCGAGGAAGAAAATGCCTATTCCGACAGCGTCTTTGCGCGCCGTCTGGAGCAGGTGGATGGCAATATTATCTTCGGTGCATTCGACGGTGAAAATCTGTTGGGCACGGCAGGTATGTTTCGCCACGATCGCAAATCCGAGCGCCATCGCGGAACGCTTTGGGGCGTGTTTGTAGCGCCGGAAGCGCGCGGGCTGGAACTGGGCAAGGCTCTGGTTCAAAAAGTGATCGAACATTCGGCGGCGCAGGTTGTGCTTCTCGATGCCAAGGTGGTGGCGACGAACGAACCGGCAAAGCGAATCTATCATGCGCTCGGCTTCAAGACCTACGGGCTAGAGCCGAAGTCGCTTTTTGTGCAGGGGCAGTATCTGGATCAGGAACTGCTCTATATCGACTTCAGCGAACCTGTCTGGAAAGACAAGTTCTGATGAAATCCAAGCACTGCAACTGTTTGCAGGAAACGGGTTTTGCTGTAATTGCAATTTGGCTCGCGCAAGATGATGCGCGAGCCCGGGTTTAAGGCGCGTTTGCGCCGCAAGAGGTAAGGTTCAATGAAATTTCTCGATCAGGCCAAGATCTATATTCGCTCCGGCGATGGCGGGGCGGGGGCCGTATCGTTTCGCCGCGAGAAGTTTCTTGAATTTGGCGGTCCCGATGGCGGCGACGGCGGACGTGGCGGCAATGTCTGGGTCGAAGCGGTCGACGGCCTCAACACGCTGATCGACTATCGCTATCAGCAGCATTTCCGGGCCAAGACCGGCATGCATGGCATGGGCCGCAACATGACCGGCGGCAAGGGTGACGATGTCATTCTCAAGGTGCCGGTTGGAACGCAGGTTTTTGAAGAAGATGATGAAACGCTGATCTGCGACATTACAGAAGTCGGCCAGCGCTATCGTCTGGCCAAGGGCGGCAATGGCGGTTTCGGTAATCTGCATTTCACGACATCGACCAATCGCGCGCCGCGCCGTGCCAATCCGGGTCAGGAAGGCATCGAGCGCACAATCTGGTTGCGCCTGAAGCTGATTGCCGATGCCGGTCTGGTCGGTCTGCCCAATGCAGGCAAGTCCACCTTCCTGGCCAGTGTGACAGCAGCCAAGCCGAAGATTGCCGATTATCCGTTCACCACGCTGCATCCCAATCTCGGTGTTGCGCGTGTGGATGCGCGTGAATTCGTGATCGCGGATATTCCGGGTCTGATCGAAGGCGCCAGCGAAGGCGTTGGCCTTGGCGACCGTTTCCTTGGCCATGTCGAGCGCACGCGAGTTCTGCTGCATCTCGTTTCGGCGCAGGAAGAAGATGTGGCGAAGGCCTATAAGGTCATTCGCGGCGAGCTTGAAGCCTATGAACATGGTCTTGCCGATAAAACGGAAATTGTTGCTCTGTCGCAGATCGATACGCTCGATCCCGATGCGCGCAAGGCCAAGGTCAAAGCGCTGAAGAAGGCTTGCGGACGCGATCCGCTGCTGCTTTCCGCTGTCAGCCATGAAGGTCTGAACGATGCGCTGCGCCAGCTTGGCGCTGTTATCGACGCGAGTCGTGCGCAGGAAGCCGGAACGGCGAAAGTCGACGAATAAGGCTGAATGCGGCGAGAGGAATGAGAGCATGCTGAAGCAACTGAAAGACTATCGCCGCATTGTTGTAAAAATTGGTTCCGCTCTTCTGGTGGATCGCGCCAAGGGGCTGAAGCGCGAATGGCTGGAAAGCCTGGGGCAGGACATTGCCGCCCTGCATCACGCAGGCGTCGAGGTGCTGGTGGTGTCGTCGGGCGCTATCGCGCTGGGACGCACCGTGCTCGGCCTGCCGAAAAAGGCGTTGAAGCTTGAGGAAAGTCAGGCAGCCGCCGCTGCTGGCCAGATCGCGCTTGCCAAGGCCTATGCCGACGTGCTCGGTGGCCACGGCATCAAGTCGGGCCAGATTTTGGTGACGCTTTCCGACACTGAAGAACGTCGCCGTTATCTCAACGCGCGCGCGACCATCGAGACGCTTTTGAAACTGAAGGCCGTGCCGGTCATCAATGAAAATGACACGGTGGCGACGACAGAAATTCGCTATGGCGACAATGACCGTCTGGCCGCCCGCGTGGCGACGATGATGGGCGCTGACCTGCTGATCCTGCTTTCCGACATTGACGGGCTTTATACGGCACCGCCGCATAAGAACCCGGATGCCGCGTTTCTGCCGCTGGTGGAAACCATCACGCCGCAGATCGAAGCCATGGCAGGCGCCGCGGCTTCGGAACTGTCGCGTGGCGGCATGAAGACGAAGCTCGATGCGGGCAAGATCGCCAATGCGGCTGGAACGGCGATGATCATCACCTCGGGTATCCGCATGGGGCCGCTTTCGGCGATTGATCGCGGTGAGCGTGCGACTTTGTTCGAAGCTGCACGTGCGCCAGTCAATGCCTGGAAAACCTGGATTTCCGGCAATCTGGAACCGGCGGGTCGTCTCACTGTCGATGCAGGCGCTGGCAAAGCGCTGAAATCGGGCAAGTCGCTATTGCCTGCGGGCGTGAAAAATGTCGACGGTCATTTCGAGCGCGGCGATACGGTGGCCGTACTCAATGAAGATGGCCGTGAAATTGCGCGTGGATTGATTGCTTACGATGCCGAGGATGCACGCAAGATTGCCGGGCATAAAAGCGATGAGATCAGCACCATTCTTGGGTATGATGCCCGCGCGGCAATGATCCATCGCAATGATCTCGTGGTGCGCGGCGCAGCCGTGGCAGCCGAGACCGAAAATGCCTGAACAGGGAAAGGCGGGGAGAGGATGCTGAATAAAGTGGAAGCTGGAAGCGACATAGCCGCGATCATGGCCGAAGTGGGCCGCAAGGCGAAAGCCGCCGCAGCACCACTGGCGATTGCTGGCACGGAGCAGAAGAACAAGGCGCTTCTGGCTGCAGCCGATGCCATTCTCGAAAGCCGCGACGCCATCCTCGAAGCCAACAAGCTTGATCTGGCCAATGCCGCCGCGAGCGGAATGGCCGCTTCCTTCGTGGATCGCCTGACGCTCGATGACACGCGCATTGATGGGATCGCGGAGGGCATCCGCGCCATTGCAGCATTGCCAGATCCGGTCGGTGCGGTGATTGCCGAATGGGATCGCCCCAACGGTCTGCATATCGAGCGCGTGCGCACGCCGCTTGGTGTTATCGGCGTCATTTATGAAAGTCGCCCGAATGTAACGGCGGATGCCGGTGCGCTCTGCCTCAAGGCTGGCAATGCGGTGATCCTGCGCGGTGGTTCGGATTCGGCCCATTCGTCTGCGGCTATTCACAAGGCGCTGGTGGCTGGACTGGAAGCTGGCGGCTTGCCTGCCGATTCCATCCAGATCGTGCCGGTGACGGATCGTGCCGCGGTTGGTGAAATGCTGAAAGGGCTCGACGGCGCTATCGACGTGATTGTGCCACGCGGCGGCAAAAGCCTCGTCGCGCGCGTCCAATCGGAAGCGCGCGTGCCGGTCTTCGCGCATCTGGAAGGCATCTGCCATCTTTATATCGACAAGACCGCCGATCTCGACATGGCGCGCAAGATCGCGGTCAACGCCAAGATGCGACGCACAGGCATTTGCGGATCGGCGGAAACGCTGCTGGTGGATCGCGCGGTCGCCTCAACACATCTCGTGCCGATCCTTGAAGATCTGGCCGCCAAGGGTTGCGAAATCCGTGGCAGCGAAGAGGTGAAGGCACTTTATCCGGCAGCCATTGCGGCGAGTGAAGAAGACTGGTCCACCGAATATCTCGACGCGATCATTTCGGTGATGCTTGTCGATGGTGTTGAGGGCGCGATCCGGCACATCAACCGCTATTCCTCGCATCACACCGAAGCCATTGTCGCTGAGGATGCGGAAGCGGTTGCCCGGTTCTTCAATGAAATCGACTCGGCCATTTTGCTGCACAATGCCTCAACGCAGTTTGCGGATGGCGGTGAGTTCGGCATGGGCGCGGAAATCGGCATTGCCACGGGCAAGATGCATGCACGTGGCCCTGTCGGTGTCGAACAGCTCACTTCGTTCAAATATCGTGTTCGCGGTAACGGGCAGATTCGAAGCTGATGCGCTTTGGTTTCGGGCTTTCCGCACTGAAAGAACAGTATCCGGACGTTGACGCGAAATATTTGCGCATGCCGCATGCCGAGAAAGGCATGGCGGTTGGCCTGTTCGGCGGTTCGTTCAACCCGCCACATGGCGGTCACGCTCTGGTCGCGGAGATCGCCATTCGGCGGCTGAAACTGGATCAGCTCTGGTGGATGGTGACGCCCGGCAATCCGCTGAAAGACACCCGCGAACTGGCGCCTCTGGCGAACAGGCTGCGATGGAGCGAAGAAATCGCCAGTGACCCGCGTATCAAGGTGACGGCGCTCGAAGCCGCCTTCAATGTGCGCTACACCGCCGACACGCTGGCCCTGATCCGCGACGCCAATCCCGGCGTGCATTTTGTCTGGGTGATGGGCGCGGACAATCTGGCGTCGTTTCATCGCTGGCAGCGCTGGCGCGAAATCGCCAATAATTTCCCGATTGCAGTGATCGACCGTCCCGGCTCGACGCTGGCATATCTGTCGTCGCGCATGGCGCAGACTTTTTCGCACAGCCGTCTTGATGAGCAATATGCGCCGATGCTGGCCCGTCGCACGCCACCAGCATGGACCTTCATCCACGGGCCGCGCTCATCGCTGTCATCAAGCGCCATTCGCAAGTCCGGCACACGATCTTGATAGTTTGGTGACGGTTTAAACAAGATATATGCGAAAAATGCGAGATAATCGAAAAAGTGAACGGTCCTGTCAGGTCGTGACTCTTGAAACAAAACAGGGACTCTGCCTATCTTAGGTTTGTACGGTGCTTTTACTGCCGTATCGGGTTGTTCTTGTTAGAAAGGCAATACACTGAGAACAGCACTTGAGAAGAAGGCTCTCCACGCGCCTTCACTGGTCAGGATGAACGAGACCGATCTCGTGTCCCAGACCTTCGACGCGGCCTTGGCCAGTCTCGAAAACTCCAAGGCAGAATCCATCATCCCCATCGACATTCGCGGAAGATCAACGATCGGCGATTATATGATCGTCGCGTCGGGCCGTTCGCACCGTCATGTGACGGCTGTGGCCGACCATCTTTTGCAGGCGCTCAATGAAGCGGGCTGCAAGAATGTGCGGGTCGAGGGGCTAGACAGTGGCGATTGGGTCCTGATCGACACGGGCGATATCATCGTGCACATCTTCCGTCCGGAAGTCCGTGACTTCTACAATATCGAGAAGATATGGCTCGATGACGATTTCGACGACGAACGAGCGTTGGAAACCGTCCATTGATCCGTCGCCGCTAAGGTCTGGCAGGCGTTGCGCACATCCCGAAAAGTGTGAAACGGTTTTCGGATAGGATGTGCGTAAAGTAAACGTTTGGAGCGTTGATCCGACGCAATCAGGTCGGAAGCGCTTTGGACCCCTGCCATATTGAGGGCGTGATGCGTGTGAGTGTTTTTGCCGTGGGCCGGATGAAAGCCGGCCCCGAACGGGAGCTGGTCGAGCGCTATTTCGACCGTTTTTCCAAAGCGGGTCCGCCTTTGGGGCTTGAATTCGCCGGTGTGAACGAAATCCCGGAAAGTCGCGGCCAGACGGCAGAATTGCGCAAGACGGAAGAAGCGCAGCGCATCAATGAAGCGCTGGACAATGGCGCGGCCCTTATTCTGCTCGACGAGCGCGGCAAGGCGCTGGGTTCCGAAGCCTTTGCCGAGCGCATCGGACGCATGCGCGATGACGGCAAACGGCAGCTGATTGTTGCCATCGGTGGCCCGGATGGGCACGATCCGGCGTTGCGGTCGCGTGCTGATCTGGTTCTTGCGTTGGGAGAACTGACCTGGCCGCACCAGATCGCCCGCATTCTGATTGCCGAACAGCTCTATCGCGCTGCGACCATTCTAGCGGGGCATCCTTATCACAGATCATGAACCGGGCCGTTCGCGAAAGCGGGAGAACGGGACCATGTGGATCAAGCAACTCGATCACGTTCAACTGGCCATGCCGAAAGGCGGGGAAGACAAGGCGCGTGCTTTTTATGGCGTTCTTCTCGGCATACCGGAAGTCGCCGAGCCGCAGAATCTGGCCGCAAGAGGCGGCTGCTGGTTTGAAAGCGGCGCTTTGAAAATTCACTTGGGCGTCGATCCTGATTTCATCCCGGCGCGTAAGGCGCATCCGGCTTTTATTGTCGGCGCGTTGGAGGCGCTGGTGCAGGCGTTGACCGATGCCGGATATGCGGTGACACAAGATGAACCTCTGGCGGGCTATAATCGCTGTTACGTTTCCGATCCATTTGGAAACCGCATAGAGTTAATGGAGCCGACGGCTCCGTCATCTTGAACTGGTCCGTACCGGTTGGATAAAGTTCGACGAGCCAATGTTTGGGATCGCGGGACTTATGGTTGATGTTTCGTTAACGGTATCGGGATAGGTTGATCGGAGCCTGATTTTTGGCCCTGATTTTAGCCTTGTTTCGCCCTGATAGAACACGCATGAATCCTGTACGTCTTTTCAGCAAGCCCCGGCTGCTCGCTCTAGCGCGGGCGGGCTTTTTTGCGACCTGCGCCTTTTTGGGCGCGGTGGCCTCGCCGCAGCTCGGCTTGGCGCAGGATGCCTTGCAGCAGCAACGCGATCAGGCGGCTGGCGAATATGAGAAGCTGACCGGTGAGATGACCGTCACGGGAGACAAGCTCAAGCAGCTCGAAAGCGAGGTTGCTAGCCTCAAGAAGGACCAGGACACGATTACGGCAGCCCTGATCCAGTCAGCCAAGACCGACAAGAAATTGCAGCAGGACATCGCCGATATTGCCGAAAAGCTGGTCTCCCTGCATGAGCAGGAAGCTGGCATTCGCACATCGCTGCGGGCGCGGCGCGGGGTTCTGGCCGAAGTGCTGGCTGCGTTGCAGCGCATGGGGCTCAACCCGCCGCCTGCTATTCTGGTTCGCCCCGACGATGCTCTTGCCTCAGTGCGCAGTGCCGTGCTGCTTGGTGCAGTGGTGCCGGAAATGCGCGAACAGGTGGAAGAGCTGACGGGCGATTTGAAAGATATGCAGACAGTGACTGCGTCTATCTCGCAGGAACGCGAGAAGCTGCAACAGACCCGCACCACGCAAGCTGAAGAACAGAAGCGTCAGTCACTTTTGCTCGATGAAAAGAAGAAGCTGCAGGCCCAGTCGGAACAGGAAATGGAAGCGCAGCGCAAGCGCTCTGAAGAACTCGCGGCCAAGGCAGGTAGCCTCAAGGACCTGATTGACGGGCTCGACAAGCAGATGGCCGGTGTACGCGATGCCGCCGATGCGGCGCGTAAGGCCGAGGCCGATCGTCTGGCATCGGCCCGCGAACGTGCGGGCGAGGCGACGCCGGATGACAATCATCTGCGCGCGCAGACAAATTTCGCCTCCCTGCAGGGAAAGCTGGTTTTACCGGCAGCGGGCAAGACGTCGCGCCGCTTCGGCGACAAGGATGGTGCTGGCGGCGCCATGATGGGCCAGGTGCTGGAAACCTTGCCGTCTGCCACGATTACGTCACCTTCCGATGGCGTTGTGCTTTATGCGGGACCGTTTAGATCTTACGGGCAACTCTTGATCCTCGATGCGGGCAATGGATATCATATTGTGATGGCAGGCATGGGGCGAATCGACGTGGCGCAGGGCCAGTTTGTACTGGCAGGTGAACCGGTCGGGGCGATGGGAGATAAACTTCTCGCGAGTGTTGCGCCGATAGAGGTGGGCAATGGTGCGCCGTTGCTTTACATTGAGTTTCGAAAAGATGGAAAACCCGTCGATCCGGCCCCATGGTGGACCGAACGGCTTTCTGGAAGGACACAAAATGATACGTAAACTGTCGCTGCTGTTCGCCGGAGCCCTGATGGGGGCATCTGCCATGGTGATGGTGCAAGGCGCTCCAGCTTCGACGGCTTTCGCAGCCGCCAAGGATGCTGACGTCTATAAGGACCTGGCGCTTTTCGGCGATATTTTCGAACGTGTGCGCGCGCAATATGTGACGCCTCCGGATGACAAGAAGCTGACGGAAAGCGCCATCAACGGCATGCTGACCTCGCTTGATCCGCATTCGTCTTATCTCAATCCGGAAGCCGCGCAGGATATGCGCGTGCAGACCAAGGGTGAATTCGGCGGTCTCGGCATTGAAGTCACTATGGACAATGACCTTGTGAAGGTGATTGCGCCGATCGATGATACGCCTGCCTCGAAGGCCGGTGTTCTCGCAGGTGACCTGATCACCAAAATCGATGGTCAGGAAGTGCGCGGACTCAGCCTTAACGATGCGGTCGACAAGATGCGCGGCGAAATCGGTTCCTCGATTGAGCTGACGCTGATGCGTCAGGGCGTCGACAAGCCGATCACGCTCAAGATTGCGCGTGCCGTCATCAAGGTGAAGGCCGTTCGTTACCGCGTTGAAAACGATGTCGGTTATGTGCGCGTGATTTCGTTCACCGAACAGACGGCTGACGATCTCGGCAAGGCGATCAAGGATATTCAGAGCAAGATCCCGGGCGACAAGCTCAAGGGCTTCGTGCTCGATCTGCGCCTCAATCCGGGTGGTCTGCTCGATCAGGCCGTCGCTGTCTCCGATGCCTTCCTCGACAAGGGCGAAGTGGTTTCGACTCGTGGCCGCGATCCGCAGGATGTGACCCGCTTCGATGCCCGCAAGGGCGATCTGACTGACGGCAAGCCGGTGATCGTGCTCATCAATGGCGGTTCGGCCAGTGCTTCGGAAATCGTTGCAGGCGCGCTTCAGGATCATCGCCGTGCGACGGTGCTCGGCACGCAGTCCTTCGGCAAGGGTTCTGTGCAGACGATCATTCCGTTGGGCGAAAACGGATCGCTGCGTCTGACCACGGCGCTTTATTACACGCCGTCGGGCAAGTCGATCCAGGGCAAGGGCATCACGCCAGATATCAAGGTTGAGCAGCCGCTGCCGCCGGAACTGAAGGGTGAGGACGTCGTTCGCGGCGAATCCGAACTCAAGGGCCATATCAAAGGCAATGCCGAAGATGACAATGGCTCCGGCTCGTCGGCCTATGTGCCAGCGGAGCCGAAGGACGATATCCAGCTCAATGAAGCTCTGAAGCTCCTGCGTGGTGAAGTGGCGAATGCCGCATTCCCGCCGGATCCGAAGAAGGGCGTGTTGAACTGATCATTCCATGCTGGATCTGAACAGCCCGTTAGGACTGGATAAGAAACCGCGAAAGCGCGGGGGCGAACGCTCCCGCGCTTTTCGTTGGTCTTTGCTAGGCTTGGGCGCGGCAGTCGTGCTGGGTGTCGCAGGCGGTATGATGTTCACCGTCTGGCAGACCAACCGCGATGCTTTTCGCAAGCCTGAAAAGGCGGCAATTGCCGAGGCGCAAACGCCGCCCGACGCCGCGGTCAAAACTGGGCAGCAGGCATCGACTGCGACCGGTAACACACCCGCGCCAGGCACCGCGCTGCGCGGAACCGGGGGGCAGCAAACCGGCCCGGCAATCATCAAGGTCACGCCTGATATGCCAAATGTCACCGCCGGTTCAGCGGATGGCAATGTCGTCGTCGTGCAGAACCAGCACAAGACGGGGCAGGATCCGCGTGTTGCGCATTTGCCGGAACAGGAACTGGTCGAGCAAAGCGCGACCGGACCATTGCCAGTGCGCGGTGCGGATGGCTTGCGGCCGATGGATGCCTATGCCGTCGGCTGGTCGGGCGCGCGGGGCGCAAGGATCGCGCTGGTCATTGGCGGGCTTGGCCTGTCACAGACCGGTAGCATGGAAGCTGTAGAGAAGCTGCCATCAGAAGTGACGCTGGCCTTCGCGCCGCAGGGTAACAGCCTGCAACGCTGGATGCAGGCGGCGCGTCAGAACGGCCACGAGCTTCTGTTGCAATTGCCGATGGAGCCATTCGACTATCCGCGCATCAATCCGGGACGCAACACATTGACGGTGGATGACGGAGCCGCCAAGAACCAGACGTCGCTTTTGTGGGCATTGTCGCGCATGACCAACTATGCCGGTGTGATGAATTATATGGGTGCACGCTTTACCGGCGAGGCGGATGCCTTCGCGCCGGTGCTGGGCGAGATCGGCAGACGCGGGCTTTATTATCTGGATGATGGCACTTCGGCGCGCAGTCAGGCCGATCAGATCGCGCAAAAGGATGCTGTGCCCTATGCGGCAGCCGATGTGCTGATCGATGCGTCGCAGGACCGTTCGGCTGTGCTCGACCGTCTCAATGAGCTGGAACGCATTGCGCGCGCCAATGGCAGTGCGATTGGCACCGGCTCCGCCTTCGGCGTGACCGTCGATGCAGTGCGGGATTGGGCGAATGAGGTCAAGAAGCGCGGCATCGAAATCGTTCCCGTTTCGGCGCTGGTCCGCGACCCGGAACGACACTAGTTGTTTTTACGCATTATCCTACGCAAAACCGCTACGCACTTTTGCTGGAAATGCTGCATATCATGGAGAATGTCATGTCGAAGCACAAAGGCCCCGTCGATCCTGAAAGCTTGCCCTACCGCCCCTGTGTCGGGCTGATGGTGCTGAACAAGGCCGGTCTGGTCTGGGCTGGACATCGCATCGTCATTCCGGGCGATGAGATGGATGGCGCAACGCAACTCTGGCAGATGCCGCAGGGCGGTATCGACAAGGGCGAAGACCCGGTCGAAGCCGCATTGCGTGAGCTTTATGAAGAAACCGGCATGAAGTCGGTCTCGCTGCTTGCCGAAGCGCCGGACTGGATCAATTATGATCTGCCACCGCATCTGGTGGGGCAGGCCCTCAAGGGCAAATATCGCGGCCAGACGCAGAAATGGTTTGCCTATCGGTTCGAGGGCGATGAAAGCGAGATCGCGATCAATCCGCCGCCCGGTGGGCACACGGCTGAATTCGACAGCTGGGACTGGAAGCCGATGCAGCAGCTGCCGGAACTGATCGTGCCATTCAAGCGCAAGGTCTACGAGGAAGTCGTCGCCGCATTCCGGCATCTGGCGCCGTAATTTTCAGGCACATCCTGAAAAATGCGAGGCTGTTTCAGGATGTGCTCAAATTTTCGCACCCCTCTTGTGTGCTCGACCAACATATTGTCAACTCACTCCAGATGCGCCGGGTGACGGCGCTCTAACCGTTTGTTTTGACGCACATCTCGCCCGAAAACCGTTTCACACTTTTCGGGATGTGCTCTGGAGGGAGAAAAGCGCATGGATGTTGGAAGTCTAATCGTATTTCTTTTTGTCGGTCTCGTCGCTGGCTGGCTGGCCGGCAAGGTCGTGCAGGGCGGCGGTTTCGGCATGATCGGCAATATCATTGTCGGTGTGATCGGCGCGTTTTTTGCAGGCTGGCTTTTACCGCGCCTCGGCTTTTCCGTCGGCGGCGGTATCATTGCCTCGATCATCAATGCATTCATCGGCGCGGCAATACTTCTGATCATTCTGCGCATCGTCAAACGCGTCTGAGGATCAGTTCCATTTCTTGCAAGACCCGGCTTTGTCGAAGCCGGGTCGTTTCCTTTCCCGAAGTCCAGTGAAATGACACCGAATTCCAAACTGTCGCTCGGTCTGGTTCTTACCGCATCGGCTGGTTTCGTTGATGCGATAGCCTTTCTGCAACTGGGCGGTTTCTTCGCTTCCTTCATGAGCGGCAATACCACGCAGCTCGGCGTCGCACTTGCGGGGCAACCCGGCGTTCAAGGCTCCGTGCTGGTCTGGTTTCCCGCGATCCTCATCATACTGTTCTTCCTTGGCGCGTTTTTCGGCACGCTGACCGTGCGCGCCTATGGGCGCTGGGGTAGTCTCTATGTAATGGCCAGCGTCGTGGTGATCTTGCTGGCAGTGGGCGTGCTACGGCGCGAGGGCTCAATGTTCATCCAGCCGGTGCTGCTGCTCGCCGCCGCGATGGGTGCGCAGAATGCTGCCGTACAGCCCATAGGCGCGGCGCGTCTCGGCGTAACCTATGTGACCGGAACGCTTTTCAATGCGGCGGCGGATCTTGCCTGTTCGCTGCGCGGCGAAACGCCAAAGTGGCGCTGGTTGCAACATGTTTCCGTCTGGCTGGCCTTGATGCTCGGCGCTGTTGCCGGTGGCCTCGGCCATGCGTTCATCGGCCTTGACGCATTGTTCGTTCCAGCTGCGATGATTGTCGGCGTTATGATCGCCTATATGCGGCTTAATTGAGCAAGCCTGCTCTCAACTGAACAGCGATTTTTCGCCTTCCACCAGTTCGGAGATGAGAGCCGATACGGCTGTCACGCGTCGCAATGTGCGGGCGGATTCATGATAGGCGAGCCAATAGGCGCGCCGGATCACCCGATCGGGCAGAACCGGCACGAGATCGGGGTCTGCGCGGGCGATGAACGAATGCAGAATGCCGATGCCTGCACCTGCGCGCACCGCTTCCACCTGTCCCAAGGCGCTCGACACCTCGAATGCCGGTTTCCAGTCGCGGCTGATTTCCGGCGCATAGGCGAGCGACGGGTTGATAACCAGATCTTCCACATAGCCGATCAGGCGATGGTGATTGAGGTCGTCTGAATTTTCGGGCGTGCCGTTGGCTTCCAGATAGCTGCGATGGGCATAGAGGCCGAGCGTATAATCGACCAGCCTGCGCGCAATGAGCCGCCCCTGATCCGGACGTTCGACGGTGATGGCGATATCGGCCTCCCGCCGGGACAGCGAAAAGGAGCGCGGTACGGGTACCAGCTGGATGGTGAGGTCTGGATATTGCTGTGTCAGCCGGGCGAGGCGCGGCGCTAGAAAGGTGACGCCGAAACCGTCTGGCGCGCCTATGCGCACCGTGCCTGAAACCGCGACATCCGCATTGCCAACCTGCGCGCGGGCGGACAACATTTCCGCTTCCATGCGCTCGGCGGCAAGCAGAAATTCCTCACCCGCCTGCGTTAGTGTCGAGCCGTTGGTGCGGCGTGTCAGAAGCGTGGTGGAAAGCGCGGTTTCAAGCGCCGTCAGCCGCCGCGCCACGGTGGTGTGGTTCAAGCCAAGCCGCTTGGCCGCACCCAGAATCTGGCCTGAGCGCGCGACCGCGAGGAATATGCGAATATCGTCCCAGTTCATAATGTACTTCGCTTGATCATGATCTTGTCCGAAAACCGTTTCACACTTTTCGGGATCATGTTTCGTACTATGAAAAATGCACAACGGATACGCTTTTCAGCGCCTTGCAATCATGAATTTGCAGAGTCAGGATAGATACAACGATGAGGGCAAGGTGTGTCCTCATAAATGGTAATCAGGGAGGTTTCTCGATGCGCAATATCGGACATTTCATCGGCGGCAAGCATGTTGCCGGTAATAGCGGTCGCACCGCCGACGTTTTCCAGCCGCTCGACGGCACGGTACAGGCCAAAGTCGCGCTTGCCACCAAGGCCGAAGTGCGCGCCGCCGTCGAAAACGCCAAGGCTGCGCAGCCTGCGTGGGGCGCGACCAACCCGCAGCGCCGCGTTCGCATCCTGCGCAAGTTCCTGGAACTCGTCGAAGCCGAATATGACAGCCTGGCCGAACTGCTGGCGCGTGAGCATGGCAAGACCATTGCCGACGCCAAGGGCGATATTCAGCGCGGTCTCGAAGTGGTGGAAGTCTGCCTCGGCTCCGCACATATGCTGAAAGGCGAATTCACCGACAATGCCGGTACGGGCATCGACACCTATTCCATGCGCCAGCCGCTCGGCGTCGTTGCCGGCATCACGCCGTTCAACTTCCCGGCCATGATCCCGCTCTGGAAGGCTGGTCCGGCGATTGCCTGCGGCAATGCCTTCGTTCTGAAGCCATCCGAGCGTGACCCGGGCGTCCCGATGCGTCTGGCGGAACTGTTCATGGAAGCAGGCCTGCCTGCCGGTATCTTCAACGTCGTCAATGGCGACAAGGATTCTGTCGATGCTCTGCTCGACGATCCGGATGTACAGGCCATCGGCTTTGTCGGTTCCACGCCGATTGCCCAGTATATCTATGGTCGTGGCTGCTCGAACGGCAAGCGCGTTCAGTGCTTCGGCGGCGCGAAAAACCACATGCTCATCATGCCCGACGCCGATATGGACCAGACCGTCGATGCGCTCATCGGCGCTGGTTACGGCTCGGCAGGCGAACGCTGTATGGCAATTTCCGTGGCTGTTCCGGTCGGTGAAGACACCGCCAACCGCCTGATGGAAAAGCTCATCCCGCGCGTTGAATCGCTCAAGATTGGCCCGTCCACCGACAATTCCGCCGATTACGGCCCGGTTGTCACGCAGGCCGCCCTTGATCGCATTCGCGGCTATGTCGATCTCGGCGTCGAAGAAGGCGCGAAGCTGGTTGTCGATGGCCGTAACTTCAAGATGCAGGGCTATGAAAATGGCTTCTACATGGGCGGCTGCCTGTTCGACAATGTGACGCGCGACATGCGCATCTATAAGGAAGAAATCTTCGGTCCGGTTCTTTCGGTCGTTCGCGCCAAGAACTACGAGGAAGCGCTGGCTCTGCCGAACGATCATGAATATGGCAACGGCGTCGCCATCTTCACCCGCGACGGCGATGCGGCTCGCGATTTCGCAAGCCGCGTTCAGGTCGGCATGGTCGGTATCAATGTGCCGATCCCGGTTCCGATCGCTTACTACACTTTCGGCGGCTGGAAGGCTTCCGGCTTCGGCGATCTCAACCAGCACGGCCCGGATGCATTCCGCTTCTATACAAAGACCAAGACCGTCACCTCGCGCTGGCCGTCTGGGGTTAAGGATGGAGCTGAGTTCGTCATCCCGACGATGAAATAACCATTAGTTTGCAAACGAAACCCCGCCTTCAAGGCGGGGTTTTTCTTTCGCCGGTGGTTTCCGGTCTTTTGCGGTAGGATTCCTTGTCCGACTGTGCTACGGCGACGCTGTCCCCTTTCCTGAACGCAAAACGCTTCAGCAACGAAGAGACCGTTTCCTATGGCTGTCAGCTCAAAGCATATTCCCGCTCCCGATCTTCATCGGGTGCGCCGCGCCCTCCTTTCCGTTTCCGACAAAACCGGCCTGATCGAATTCGCCAAGGCGCTTCATGCGCATGGCGTCGAGATCCTCTCGACCGGCGGTACGGCCAAGTCCATTGCCGCAGAAGGCATTCCGGTTCGTGACGTTTCCGAAATCACCGGCTTTCCCGAAATCATGGATGGGCGCGTCAAGACGCTGCATCCGGCAGTCCATGGCGGTCTGCTCGCCGTGCGCAACGACCCGGAACATGTTGCCGCAATGGAAGAGCACAAGATCGGCGGCATCGATCTCGCCGTGATCAATCTCTATCCGTTTGAGGAAGTCCGCTTCCAGGGCGGCGATTACGACACCACGGTTGAGAATATCGATATTGGCGGCCCGGCGATGATCCGCGCTTCGGCCAAGAACCACGCTTATGTCGCAACTGTCGTCGATCCGACAGATTATGACGAAGTGGTCACCGAGCTTGAGAAGCATGGCGGTTCGCTGCCGCTCGTTTTCCGCAAGAAGCTTGCTGCCAAGGCCTTCTCGCGCACTGCGGCTTATGACGCGGCGATTTCCAACTGGTTCGCTGAAGCCATCGAAGAAGAAACGCCGGTTTGGCGCTCGGTTGCAGGCAAGCTGCATTCGGTCATGCGCTATGGTGAAAACCCGCATCAGACCGCTGGTTTCTATCTCTCCGGTGAAAAGCGCCCGGGCGTTGCCACGGCAACCCAGCTTCAGGGCAAGCAGCTTTCCTACAACAACATCAACGATACCGATGCAGCTTTCGAACTCGTTGCCGAGTTCGACCCGGCGCGCACGGCTGCCGTCGCCATCATCAAGCACGCCAATCCGTGCGGCGTGGCGGAAGGCGCATCTATCAAGGATGCCTATCTGAAGGCATTGGCCTGCGATCCGGTGTCGGCTTTTGGCGGTATTGTTGCGCTCAACAAGACACTGGATGAAGAAGCCGCCGAGGAAATCGTCAAGATTTTCACGGAAGTCATCATCGCTCCCGATGCAACGCCGGGCGCACAGGCCATCGTTGCCGCCAAGAAGAACCTGCGCCTGCTGGTGACGGGCGGCCTTCCTGATCCGCGCGCAAAGGGCATTGCCGCGAAGACGGTTGCCGGTGGCTTGCTGGTTCAGTCGCGCGACAACGGCGTTGTCGATGATCTCGACCTCAAGGTCGTGACCAAGCGCAGCCCGAGCGAAGCCGAACTGAACGACATGAAGTTCGCCTTCCGCATCGCCAAGCACGTGAAGTCGAACGCCATCGTCTATGTGAAGGACGGCGCAACGGTTGGTATTGGCGCAGGCCAGATGAGCCGTGTCGACTCCGCACGTATCGCTGCCCGTAAGGCAGAAGATGCGGCAGAAGCTGCCGGTCTCGCAGAACCGCTGACCAAGGGCTGTGTGGTCGCTTCCGACGCGTTCTTCCCGTTTGCGGACGGTTTGCTTTCGGCTGTTCAGGCGGGAGCCACGGCTGTGATTCAGCCCGGCGGCTCGATGCGTGACGAAGAAGTGATCGCTGCTGCCGATGAGCATGGCATTGCCATGGTGATGACCGGGATGCGTCATTTCCGCCATTAATTCATTGGTTTACAATCTGAAAACGAGCCCCGAAACGAAAAATTTCGGGGCTTTTTGTTTTCATTGAGTTTCGAATTGTTTCGTTTTACATTCGTTTGTAAGCGGACGCGCAAATGCGGGCATGCTTTGCATCAGAAGGAGGGTGCCCACGGCACAGGCGGAGCGTTTCATCACCTGATGTAAACTGAATAGGTTTTACAGAAAGATATTCGACGGGAGGATACCGTGAGTACGAAGCAATTTATCGGTTCCATTGATCAGGGAACCACCAGCACACGCTGCATCATTTTCGATCAGCAAGGCGATATCATCGCCATGGATCAGCGTGAGCATGAACAGATTTACCCGAAAGCTGGTTGGGTCGAGCACAACCCGCTTGAGATCTGGCGCAACACCCAGCATGTCGTTGCCGAGGCGTTGAAGAAAGCCAAGCTGACGGCAGCTGACATTGCCGCTGTCGGCATTACCAATCAGCGCGAGACGACATTGCTCTGGGACAAGGCCACCGGTCAGCCGCTTTACAATGCGCTGGTCTGGATGGATACGCGCACTGCCGACCTCGTGGCACAATATACGAAGGAAAGAGGCGCTGACCGGCTGCGCGCCAGAACCGGGCTGCCGATCGCCACCTATTTTTCCGGGCTGAAACTGCGCTGGATTCTCGACAATGTTCCGGGCGCCCGTGAAAAGGCAGAGGCTGGCGAGGCGCTGTTTGGCACCATCGATACATGGCTGGCCTGGAACCTGACCGGCGGCCCGAAGGGTGGCATTCATATCACCGATGTCACCAATGCCTCGCGCACGCAGCTGATGGATATTGCCAGCCTGCAATGGGATCAGGAAATTCTGGACCTCTTCCATATTCCCCGTGCCTGTCTGCCGGAGATACGCTCCTCAAGTGAAGTTTATGGCGAGATTACCGTTCGATCCCTGAACGGCGTGAAGCTTGCCGGTATTCTGGGCGATCAGCAGGCGGCGCTTTTCGGTCAGGCCTGTCTTGAGCCCGGTGCGGCCAAGAACACCTATGGCACGGGCTGCTTCATGCTGATGAATACGGGCGACAAGCTCGTTTCGTCCAATTATGGCCTGCTGACCACCGTCGCCTACAAGCTTGGCGATGCGCCTCCCTCTTACGCGCTGGAGGGTTCCATCGCTATCACCGGCGCACTGGTGCAGTGGCTGCGCGACAATCTTGGCATCATTCGCAACAGCAGCGATATCGAAACACTCGCCCGCACCGTTGACGATAATGGCGACGTCTATTTCGTGCCTGCATTTTCAGGCCTTTACGCACCGCATTGGGAATCGTCGGCGCGTGGCGTTATTGCCGGGCTGACCCGCTTTGCCAATAAGGGCCATATTGCCCGTGCCGCGCTGGAAGCGAGCTGCTATCAGGTGCGCGAGGTGCTGGAAGCCATGGTGAAGGATTCCGGCGTCAAGATCAGTGAACTGCGCGCCGATGGCGGTATGACGGTCAACGATTTCGTCATGCAATTTCAGGCCGATATTCTGCATGTGCCGGTGGTTCGCCCCAAGATCGTGGAAACCACGGCGCTGGGTGCTGCTTACTCGGCTGGCCTTGCCGTCGGCTACTGGAAATCCACGGAAGATGTCGTGGAAAACTGGCAAGTTGGTTATCGCTGGCATCCGAAGATGCGGAAAAAGGAGCGCGAAAGCCTTTTCGCTTCCTGGGAAAAAGCGGTGCAGCGTTCCCTGAATTGGGTGGATTGAAGCTGAAGCTCGGTCTTTGAGGCCAGGCAGAACAGAGAATTACAAAACTTTTTTGGCAGACCGGTGGGCATTACGCGTCCGCCGGATGGATTTCTGCACATTGATTTTTCGGGATAAGATTATGACAAGTGGCTTTTTAGGGGAATTTCTCGGCACGATGGTGCTGATCGTGCTTGGCGATGGGGTCGTCGCAAATGTACTTCTGGCGCAATCCAAGGGGCAGAATTCCGGTTGGATCGTTATTTCGGTTGGCTGGGGTCTGGCCGTGCTGTGCGGCGTGATGGTCGCAGTTGCGGCGGGCGCTGCTGGCCATCTCAATCCTGCCGTCACGCTGGCTTTTTATGCGGCGGGGAGTTTTCCGGCGGTCGAAGTCATTCCTTATATCGCCGCGCAATTGCTGGGCGCTTTTGTCGGGGCAGTGCTTGTCTATCTTGCCTATCTGCCGCACTGGAAGCCGACCACGGATAAGGCGTTAAAGCTCGGCGTGTTTTGCACAGCTCCGGCAATTCGCAACATTCCGGCCAATTGCGTAACCGAAATCATTGGCACTTTCGTGCTCGTTTTCGTCGTCATCGCCATCGGTGCCAAGGCTGTTGGAGCCGATGGGGTTCTCGGTCCTCTGATGGTCGGTCTTCTCGTCTGGGCGCTTGGCGTTTCGCTTGGCGGACCGACAGGTTATGCCATCAACCCGGCACGTGATCTTGGCCCGCGCATCGCACATGCCTTGTTGCCTATCCCGGGCAAGGGCGGATCGGACTGGTCTTATGCCTGGGTGCCCGTTGCGGCACCGATCGTTGGCGCTCTGCTTGCCATTAGCGCGGCCAGCGCTGTTGGCATGATGTGAATGAAATCACGGAGCTGGCGCGATCATTTTCGCGCCAGTTTTCACGCGGGGCGCTCGGCTGGGTAGGGCGTCATTTTGGTAAGATAGAGACCGGCGGCGAAGAAGATCACCAGCACCGCCATTCCAATTGCCGCCGACCCGCTGATGGCCGTAACGGTGGCGACCAGAAACGGGGCCAGAAAGCTGGTCGCACGACCCGCCAGCGCATAAATGCCGAAATAGCGGCCCGATTCTTCCGGCTGAATGCTGCGCGCAAACCATGAGCGCGACGATGCCTGTACCGGGCCAAAGGCTGCGCCGATCATCAGGCCATAAATCAGATAGGCATGTTCTGCTGGCGTCGAGAAAAGCCCCTGTGCTGTACTTTCCGCAAATGGAAGCAGTCCGAAGAATGTGTGATCGCGCCCTGTCGATACGATGCCGAGCGTCGCGAGCAGCAGCAGCACCAGCGACCCGATGACCACGGCTTTTGAGCCAAAGCGCGTATCCACGCGGCTGGCGGCAAGGCAACTGAAGATCGCCATCACATTGAGGATCATGCCGAACAAGCCGATCTCGGTAATCGACCAGTGAAACATGGCGGCGGCATAGCCTCCGCCCAGCGCCAGCAAAGCATTGACGCCATCTTGGTAGACCATGCGGGCAATGAGAAAACGCATGATGCCGGAACGCTGGCGCACTTCGCGTAGCGTGGCTTTCAGTTCCGAAAGACCGTGCCGCATCGCCTTGAAGAGAGGCTCACCCCGCGCCGAATCCGGCGTGAAGAGGAACATCGGCAAAACGAAGACCAGATACCAGAGGGCAGCAAGCGGGCCGGTGATGCGTGCATCTTCGCCGGTTGCCGGATCAAGGCCGAAGAGCGGGGCAATGCCGATGATCGTTTTGCCGGTTTGCGGCGATCCGGCAAGAAACAGCACGACGAAGATCAGCACGATCATGCCGCCGAGATAGCCAAGTCCCCATGCAATGTTGGAGATACGTCCGATATCCGCGTGCGGCACGAGGCGCGGCATCATGGAATCATTGAAGACGATGGAGAACTCGGCAGCAATCGAGGCGATTGCAAAGGCCAGCAACACCCAGAACAGGCTCGCACCCGGTGCGGCGAACCAAAGGAGCGAGAGGCTGACGATCTTCAAAACGGCAAAGAAGCCGATCCAGGGTTTGCGTGCCCCCGTACGGTCCGAAACAGCGCCCAGAACTGGCGACAGAATGGCGATGACAAAGCCTGCTGCGGCGATGCCATAGCCCCATGCAACCTGACCGGCTTCCGGGTTCGCCGCCATGCGGGAGATGAAGTAGGGGCCGAAAACGAAGGTCGTGACGACGGTGAAAAACGGTTGCGCCGCCCAGTCGAACAGCATCCAGCCCCATATGCCGCGACGAGATGCGTAGCTGCGTTCGCTGACTGCCTGATCGGTCAAATGCCACTCCCTTGCGAATGTGGCCGGAGCTTATACGGCGAGCGGCAACCTCACAAGAAATGAAAAGGGCGGCTTTGAAGCACATCCCGAAAAGTGTGAAACGGTTTTCGGATAAGATGTGCGGAAGAAAAAACCGGAGCGGCGATCTGATGCAATCAGATCGCCGCTCCAAGCCGCCCTTTCGATAATCCCGGTCGCTGTTTACTGCGCCAGATCCGACATCAGTCCCGCAGCAACAGCCAGACGCGAGACGGTGAGGTCTCCACCTTCGGTGAGCGCGACCATGCGGTTTCTCACCTGCTCGATCCGGACGCCGTCCGCATCGAGCCACGCCACAGCCGGGTCTTTCTCCTTGGCGAAGCGCTTCAGAGCGGCGATGGTGATCCCGCGCGCGGCCTGCGTGATGGTCTCGCTGGCACGCGACAGGGCCAAACCGTCATAATAATCGGTGACGGGAATGGACCGTGCCGCATCTTCGATGCGTCCGATGCGGAAGGCTTCCGACACGCCGAAATAGGCCTTGGCCGTTGCCACCAGATCGGCTTCCGCCAGATGCGCGATCAGCGCGATATCCGGCATGATGCCCGCAAGCTGGAGATTGGCGAGACGCTGGGCCAGCTTTTCTGGCGCACCCTTTTCAACGAAGGCGGCCTTGTCGGCACGCACAGCATTGCGCAGGAATTCCGGCATCAGGCCTTCGAACCGTGGTTCCAGTTCGGCACGCGCCTTGACGATGGTGCCAACCAGCTCGGTGAGGTTTGCGCGGGTCGTATCGTTGCGCAGAACCCAAGCTGTCGTCGCCTGCAACATTTCGCCAACGAGATGGTAGAACTGGTTCTGCACATCGCCTGGCACCTTGTTATCCAACGCGTCGATGGCGTCGTAGATCGCATCGATCTCGAAGCCATCACGCACGGCGACATAGGCGCGAACGATATCCGAAGGCGACTTGCCCGTCGTATCGGCCAGACGGCTGATGAAGGTGATGCCGCCGCGATTGATGACATCATTTGCCAGCAAGGTTGCGACGATTTCCCGCTTCAGGCGGTGGCCGGAGATTTCCTCTGCATAGGTTTTTGCCATGCGCTTCGGGAAATAGCCGAACAGCAGCGACTGGAAGTAAGGCTCGTCGGGAAGTGCGCTTGCCACCAGATCGTCGGAGAGCGACAGCTTGGCATAGGCCAGCAAAACCGCGAGTTCCGGACGGGTCAGCGGCTGGCCAGCCTTCTGGCGCTCAGTCAACAGCGCATCCGAAGGAAGATACTCGACCTTGCGGTCCAGAAGCTTCCGGTTTTCCAGCTCCGCCATGAAGCGTGCCTGATAAGGTAGCTCGGCCAAACCCTGACGCTCGCTCAGCGAAAGCGCCAGCGGCTGGAGATAGTTGTTGCGCAGCACCAGTTCCGAAACATCGTCGGTCATGCTGACCAGAAGCTTGTTGCGGGCGGGGCGCTTCAGCTTGCCTGAACGCATGGCTGCAGCCAGCGCAATCTTGATGTTGACCTCAACGTCCGAGCAGTTGACGCCAGCCGAATTGTCGATGGCGTCAGTGTTGCTGCGGCCGCCAGCGAGCGCATATTCGATACGTCCGCGCTGGGTCATGCCGAGATTAGCACCTTCGCCGATCACACGGGCCCGCACATCCGAGCCGGTGATGCGGATGGCATCATTGGCGCGGTCGCCGACCTGTGCATCCGTTTCACTGGAGGCGCGGATATAGGTGCCGATGCCGCCGAACCAAAGAAGATCAACCTGAGCTTTCAGGATAGTCGTCATGATTTCCTGCGGCGTCGCCGTGGTCTTGGCAAGGCCGATTGCGGCAGCTGCTTCAGCAGACAGTGTGATGGTCTTCTGGCTGCGGCTGTAGACGCCGCCACCCGACGACAGCTTCGAACGATCATAATCCTGCCAGCTCGAGCGCGGCAGTTCGAACAGGCGCTTGCGCTCGGCAAAGCCGTCAGCCGGAACCGGGTTCGGATCGATGAAGATGTCGCGATGGTCGAAGGCAGCAACCAGCTTGATCTGCTCGGAAAGCAGCATGCCGTTACCGAACACGTCGCCCGACATGTCGCCCACGCCGACAACCGTAAACGGCTCGGTCTGGATATCCATGTCGAATTCACGGAAATGCCGTTTCACAGCTTCCCAGCCGCCACGGGCGGTGATGCCCATGCCCTTGTGGTCGTAACCGGCGGAGCCGCCCGATGCGAAAGCATCGTCCAGCCAGAAATCATGCGCCTGACTGATGGCATTGGCCGTATCGGAGAAGGTGGCCGTGCCCTTGTCGGCGGCGACGACGAAATAAGGATCGTCATTGTCGTGACGCACGACATTTTGCGGCGGCACCACATCGTTGTCGTGAATATTGTCGGTCACCGAAAGAAGCGTCGAGATAAACACCTTGTAGGCGTCACGACCCGCCTCAAAGACGGCGTTGCGGTCACCGCCCACTGGAAGGCGCTTCGGATAGAAACCGCCCTTGGCGCCGACCGGCACGATCACGGCATTCTTGACCTGCTGCGCCTTCACAAGGCCCAGCACTTCGGTGCGGTAATCCTGTGCGCGGTCCGACCAGCGCAGACCGCCACGTGCGACCGCGCCGAAACGCAGATGCACGCCTTCGACTTCCGGGCCGTAGACGAAGATTTCGCGATACGGACGCGGGTCTGGCAGTCCGTCAACGAGACGCGGATTGAGCTTGAAGGCAAAGGTCACGCGCGGCTTGCCGTCACCATCCAGCGTATAGGCATTGGTGCGCAGCGTCGCTTCAATCAGGTTGCGGAACCGGCGCAGGATCTGGTCGTCATCGATGCTCGGCACGCCCAGAAGCGCTGTTTCGATGGCGTCGATCAGCTTCTTTTCAGCCGTATCACGGCGCTTCGCCACTGGGTTGAAGCGCAGATCAAACAGCGAATAGAGATCGCTGGCGATTTCCGGATAACGGTTGAGCGCGGCTGCGATGAAGCCCTGCGAATAGGCGATACCCGCCTGTTGCAGATAACGGCCATAGGAGCGCAGGATCATGATCTGGCGCGCGGTCAGGCGTGCCGTCTGTACCAGCGCATTATAGCCGTCATTGTCGGCAAAGCCGTCCCAGACGGTGCGGAACACGTCTTCCAGCATTTCGCCGTCATCTGTGAGATCGACAGGAGCGCCATAGGCGTTGACGAGCTGCATGTCGTGAACATAGACCGGCGCACCGTCTTTACCGGCTTGCGGCAGGTCGATGGTCTGTTCGCTGACGACGCGGAAGCCCATATTTTCCAAAAGCGGCACGCGCTGCGACAGCACGACCGGCGCTCCGTGATGATAGAGCTTCAGTGAAACCGCATCTGGTCCATCGGTGCGATAGCGGTAGAAATCCACGAAAAGCGGCGCTTCCGGGCTGAGACCGGCAATGCGCTCGGCATCGACCAGCGCTTCCGGCGCGGTGAAGATTTCGCGGTAGGATGGCGGGAAGCTTGCGGCCAGCGCCACGACGCCTGCATCGGCATTTTCCACGCTTTCACGCACCGCATCTTCCCAGGTGCGGACCATGGCGCGGACTTCCGCTTCCAGTGCTTCGCGGTCGATATGCGGGGTGGATCGTTCGTGACGGCGAATGACGAACTGAACGCGCGTCAGGCCGTTCTGCAGGAAAACCGGGTGGAATTCAAAGCTGTCACCGCCATAGACGTCAACGAGATAGCGGCCGATCTTTTCACGCACGACCGAGTCGTAACGATCACGCGGGATATAGACGAGCACAGTCGCGAAACGACCGAAACGGTCGAGACGGGGAATGGCACGGACACGCGGACGCTCGCCAAGCGCGAGGATGAGTTCGGCATTGGCCGTCAGGCTTTCCGTGTCGATCTGGAAAAGCTCATCGCGCGGATATTCTTCCAGCACGTTGATCAGTGCCTTGCCCGAATGGTCTTCGCGGTTGAAGCCCAGATGCTTGATGACCGCATCGGCTTTTGAGCGAATGAACGGGATGCTGGCAACCGAGCTGATGTAAGCGACCGAGGTAAACAGGCCGACGAGGCGCAATTCGCCCACGGCTTCGCCCTTCGGTCCAAAGATCTTCACGCCGATATAGTCGAGATAGGAGCGGCGATGCACCAGAGACAGCGTGTTCGCCTTGGTGACGATCAGCGGCTCGCTGCTATCGAGGAATTCCGTGACCTCGCGCGGCGTTACCGTGTCGTCGTCATCCTTGCGCAAGACGCGCACTTCATTGTCGCCAAGGACGCCAAGTGGCTCCTTGATGGCGACGAGGCTGCGCTTCTTGCCCGAGCCTTCAAAGGCCAGCTCACGCATGCCGAGGAAGATGAAATGATCGTCGCGCAGCCATTCGAGGAAGGCGATGGCTTCCGGCATGGCGGCATTGCCGTTCAGCTCGTAAGCGCGCTTGTAATCCACAATGGCGTCATCAAGACGCTTCAACATCGGCTTCCAGTCGCCGACGGCAAAACGCACCTGACCGAGAACGCGCTTCAGCCCGTCCGTCAGATCGGCCTTGGCCTGCTTGCCAAGCGCGGGGAGGTGAATTTGCACAAGGCTGACGCGCTCAACGCCCTTGGCGGGTGCGAGCTGCGATGCTTCGCCGAGAATGACCAGTCCATCCTTTTCCCGAGCAATATCGAGAACCGGGTGCACGACCATGAAAATCTGGCTGACGTGATTGTTCAGCTCGCCCAGAATGGAATCGAGCAGGAACGGCATGTTGTCGTTGACGATGGTGATGACGCTTACCGGGCGATCGTGACGTTCGATACCGTTATCGACGCTGATGATGCTCTTGCCCTTGCGGTAGGACTCAAGCGCCGCATAGCCGTGGCGGGCAGAACTGTCGAGAGCTTCGGCGTCGTAAGCAGCCAGATCTTCTGGCGGGGCCCACTCGAAGAGGAGCTGTGAGAAGGCTGCCAGCGCCTTCGGCTTCCCCCCCTTTTTTTCCTCTTTGCTTGCCTTGGAATTCTTAACTTTGCTCGACCGATCCTGCTTTGCAGTCACGTCGGATACTCCTGTCATGATGGCAATGCGCGCCAAACTAGCAGATTAGACATTTGTTTCGATGACAAATCGCTGCGAATAACGAAAAATTTCCCGAAAAGTCAGAAAAATGGCATCTAATCCATTTAATTTGGAACAAAATATCGAAAACTTCGGGCAATTTTTCTAAAAATACCGGAGAAATTCACCGTGCACTACAAAACGGCGTCCGCTGGCGTCGGAAATGGCTCTGCTTCGCCACAATTCAGACCAAAGTCGTAGATGATTCTGAGATGCTGGAGCGGTTCCAGTTGGAACGGAATCGTGGAACCGCTCCATCCATTTTTTACGCATTATCCTACGCAAAACCGCTACGCACTTTTGCTGGAAATNNGCCCGCCTGACCGATCGCCATGACGAAGCCTTCCGCCATTTGCGAGCGCGATGCGTGATGGATCAGCGTTGCGACAATGGCGTTCCATTCGTCCTGCTCGACACGCGCATGAATACCCGCATCGGCAATGACTTCGGCATAGTGCTCAGCCATGGAAACGAAGAGCAGAATGCCGGTGCGGTTTTCCGTGATGTGTACGTTGCGCGCCAGGAATTGTTGCAGTGCGTTGAGATGGGCGCGCTTGTAGCGGATACGGCGCGGCACCAGCAGCATGCGGATCGATGGCAGGAGCCAGAGAACCAGCATGGCCGAAATGAAGGCGGCCAAAATGGCAAGGCCAAACATCGGCAGGCTGATATCAAACCAGTACCAATGCGCGAGCAAGGCGGCGATGACCGAAGCGAGCAGAATGCCGCAAGTCGCGACAAAACCGGCTGCAAAGAAATAGTCGTCGCTGCTGCGCGCCAGCACGGCATAGATTTCGCCGCTCGTCTCGGCTTCCGCCTGCCGGATTGCCTCGGCAATGCGGGTATGGTCTTCAGCGCCAATCAGCGTGTGGTGCTTCATCGTCGCGTCTCCCTACCAGCTACCCGAGGCGCCACCGCCACCCGATGAACCGCCGCCGCCGCCAAAGCCGCCGCCGCCACCGCCGGATGACCAGCCACCAC
>UEGR01000030.1 GCA_900465685.1 Hyphomicrobiales bacterium | reverse complement strand
ACCTATTCCCCTATTCCCCACCCTTGTGTTCACGCACCGCGTCGCCGAAGGCCTCGAATATCTTCCGCGAGGGGGCGTCGGACTGGACCCAGTATTCCGGATGCCACTGGACGCCGACGACAAAGCCTTTGGCGTCCTTGACGGAAACGGCTTCCACTGTGCCGTCTTCAGCTACAGCTTCTACTTCAAGGCGTGGCGCAAGCCGGTCGATGGCCTGACGGTGCACCGAGTTTACCTTTACGCTGTCTTCTTTCAAAATTGCGCCGAGGCATGAATCCGGCTTGATCCGGATCGGGTGCTGGATAGCGAAACGCTCTGCCTGACTTTCGGATTCCGGTGCGCGGTGGTCCATGCGCCCCTGCAATTCCTGAATTTCAGTGGCGAGCGTGCCGCCCAGCGCCACATTCAGCTCCTGAATGCCGCGGCAGATCGCCAGCACTGGTACGCCTTTTTCAATGGCTGCGCGGATCAGCGGCAGCGAGGTCGCGTCACGGGCATTGTCATAGGGTTCGAAGGCAGTGCTCGGTTCCACGCCATAAAGCGACGGGTTGACGTTCGATTTCGAGCCAGTGATCAACACGCCGTCCACTGCGTCGAGAATGGCGTCGAGATCGATCTTGTCGCCAAAGCTTGGCACCAGAAGCGGCGTCACTTGCGCAACATCGATTGCCGCAGCCAGATATTGATCCGGTGCTGCATGCCAGGTGTAATTCTCGAAAGGTTTGACGTCAGTCGGTACGGCAATCAGGGGGCGGGACTTCGACATAGCATTCGGATCCGTTGATTTGGCTCTTATCTGGAGCGGCATTCAGCCTTCTGCAATAGAACACATCCCGAAAAGAGTGAAACAGTTTTCGGACAAGATGTGCGTCAGCATAACCTCTCGCAATTGGCAATTAGTGTCGTCTTTTCATCACGCTCGCGCGCCTTTTGTGTATTGTCCTGATTTGAAGCATTTTTTGCCTCTGTGCACGGTTCAAATGCCGTTATGAATATCCTAATAGGAGTGAAGATGGATTGGCAGTTGAGGGGATGTATGACTGACGATCAGCTTTTCTCCGTTCGGGGCAAGGTTATTGCCGTGACGGGAGGCTCCTCGGGTCTGGGTTTGCGCATGGTGCATGTGCTGGCGGGACACGGGGCGCGGGTGATCTCTATTTCACGCACGCATGCGGGCGAAAGCCTGTGTCCGTCGGGCGGGGAAGTTCTTGAAATCATGGCGGATGTCACTCATCCGGATGAAATCATGCGCGCCTTCGATGAAGCGGAACAGCGTTTCGGGCCGATCTCGACCCTGTTCAACAATGCTGGCGTCGCCCATATGGCGCGTGCGCTCGATACGACACGCGACATGCTCGAACATATTTTCGAGGTCAATGTGGCGGGTGCTTTCTTCGTGGCGCAGGAAGCTGCGCGCCGCATGATCGCACAAGGCGCGGGCGGCTCGATCATCAACACGACCAGCATTCTGGGCGACAGGCCGCAGAAAGGCGCTGCCGCCTATTCCATGTCGAAAGCCTGCATCACGCAGATGACGCGTGCGCTTGCACTCGAATGGGCCGCACATGATATTCGCGTCAATGCGATCTCGCCGGGCTGGTTTCCGACCCGAATCAACGAAGAACAGCTCAACGGACCGGCTGCGGGCTACTTCAAAGGACGTAATCCGTTGCGCCGTCTCGGCGAACCGCAGGATCTGGACGGCGTGGTGCTGATGCTGGCCTCCGATGCCAGCCGCTACATGACCGGCACCATCGTCAATGTGGATGGCGGACACAGCCTCTGAGAGCATTCGTGCGGGATAGGGATTTATTCCGCATTGGCGTGCTTTCCTCCGCGTTTTCACCGTCGGCGATTGTTATTCGGTGATATTCTCTAGTTTTGTTATAGAATGCTTGTGAATTGCAATCGCGCCGCGAGGCGAAATACAGGGCGTTTTTTGTCTCTGCTTTCACGGCCAAATTGTTTGAAGGCCTCCGCTTTGAAAGCCTATGGTTGTATTGTTATTTCGCATGTTGCTGTTAAGTTGTTCCCCTGTGAATAATTGGGATACATCTTATGGTGGCGGGGGTAACAGCTTGTGGTTTCATTTCGCGAAAGATATTTTTAAGTCATTAGTGCAATAATCGCCCTCACGATAGGGACACAAGCAAGGACATGTGGCGGAGCCGTAAACCTGACATACCTGCAGACGTGCGGCTTTCTTTCATGCGATCACTGTATGGTAATCGCACCACGCTCTGGTTTGGCTTGTTGGCCCATGTGGTGGCCTGTGTTGTCATCTATGTGAAAACTGTCGACTGGCATTTCATCGGGTTTGCCGGGCTTTTTGCCGTTGTCGCTCTCGGTCGTCTCTACGACATGCGACAGTTCGACCGTGCCAGACTAGGTCATCTTACATCCGCTGATCTCGACCGCTGGGAGTTGCGTTATCTCATCGGTGCTTCGCTGGTCTGCGCGACGCTTGGCATGTTGTGCTTCTTCTCGATCTTCGTGCTGCGTGATCCATTTGCCGAGCTGGCCAGTCTGACCATTCTGCTGGCTTCGGTCGTTTCCATCGTCGGGCGCAATTATGCCTCGGCGAAGGCCGTCGTTTTGATGTCGATCTGCACGCTGATTCCGGTGCTCGCCGGGCTCGTGCTTGCGGGGACTCCCTTTCACATCATCATCGGCCTGCTGCTGATCCCGTATTTCCTGTCCAATATCGAGATGGCCAACGGCCTGCGTGAGTTTCTCTTCGCGGCCGTGATGGGCAAGCGGCGTCTGTCAATTGTGGCGGGGCGTTTCGATGCCGCGCTCAACAATATGCCGCAGGGCCTGCTCATGCTCGACGGCCAGCAGCGCATTGCGGTGATCAACAACAAGGCCAAGGCGATGCTGCGGATCGCCGAGCACACCAAGTTGCACGGGCGCCGGCTGGAAGTGCTGCTGCGCTATTGCGCGCGGGAAGGTTTGTTTCCGCATAATGATATGGCGAATGTACGCGCCCGCATGACCGACCTTGTCGCCGGACGCAAGACGCGTGACATTTTCCAGCTTTCCGGTGAGCGCTATATAGAATGTATCGGCAACCAGACTGTCGGCGATGGCGCGGTTCTCATGTTCGAGGATGTGACGCAGCGCGTCGAGGCGGAAGCCCGCATTCAGCACATGGCGCGGTTCGACGGTCTGACCAGTCTTCCCAACCGTAACTATTTCGAGACAATGGTGCGCACATTGCGCGCCCATCAGTCGGCGGACAGCTTTGCGGCGCTGGTCGTCATCGACATCAATCACTTCAAGCATGTCAACGATACGCTTGGCCACCATACGGGCGACGTGTTGTTGCGGCTGTTTGCGCAGCGGCTTTATTCGCTCGACCAGCAGCGCTTTGTGGTCTCGCGATTTGGCGGCGACGAATTCGTCGTGTTTGTTTTCAATCTCCAGAACCAGGCGGAAATTACCGGCATCATGGATCATATCACGTCGGTCGTGTCCGGCGTTTATGATCTCGACGGTGATCATGTTCATATCGACATCAGCGCCGGTATTGCGATTGAAAACATTGCCAATTGCGATGTCGGCAATATGCATATCAATGCGGATCTGGCGCTTTATGAAGCGAAGGGTCATGAAGACCGGCAATGGGCGGTTTTCGTCGGCGCGATGGATACCAAATATCGCAGCCGTCAGAAGCTCAAGGCTGATCTCCGGCAGGCCATCGGCAACAATGAAATCAAGGTTGTCTACCAGCCCATCGTCAGTGCACAGTCTCTGCGCATTGTGGCTTGTGAAGCGCTGGCGCGCTGGGTGCATCCGGAGCTGGGTTCGGTGCCGCCTGCCGAATTCATTCCTCTGGCCGAGGAAATGGGCATCATCACCGATATCACTCGCTTCATGCTGGATCAGGCCTGCAAGGACTGCCTGACCTGGGGTGATCGCATCGGCGTTTCCGTCAATCTGTCGGCCATCGATCTGAAGAGCAACGAGATTGCCCGCGATATTGCCTCTGCCTTGCAGAAGTCGGGTCTTCCCGCCCATCGTCTGGAAGTCGAAGTGACGGAAAGCGCAATCATCGCCGACCGCAACAAGACGTCGATGGTTTTGCAGCGGCTGAAGAATGCCGGCATCAATATTGCGCTCGATGATTTCGGCACGGGCTATTCCAGCCTCAGCTATCTCAACACGTTGCCGCTGACCAAGGTGAAAGTGGACCGCTCCTTTGTCCGCGATATCACCACAGACCGCCGGTCGCTGATGCTGTTGCGCGGTGTGACGCAGCTCTCGCATGAGCTGGGTCTCGGCGTGACCGTCGAAGGTGTGGAGACCGAAGAACAGCTGGCGCTCATCCGCGTTGCTGCTGGTGCCGATCTGGTTCAGGGCTATCTTCTCGGCATGCCGCTGCCTGCGGACACAATCGGTTCGATGACGACAAAATCCGTCACTTGGCGCGAAGGCGGTCGTACCGTCGCCTGACCATCGGCCTGATCTTTTTTGGCCAGACCGCACCCCGTGACAATTGCGCGCGACGGATGCGGGTGGGGCGGGCTGAATTTCGTTCCGTTAATCAGGAGTGCCGCTCCGGAGCGGGCGCTTCATTACGGCAAAGATGGCAAAAGGCCCCGAAATGCGGTTTCTAGCGCATTTCTCACACTGAGCATCGAAAAAACGCTGTTTCCATGTGGCGAATCTGTGGCAATACTGTGCCGGGAAAATGGCGCGGGGGCGTATATGCAGTTGAACTTATACCTTTACATGAAGGTAAACCTGCTTATTCTGCGCGCTGAATTGAAATGTATGATTTGCATGATTTGATGGTGCGGAAATCGCTTATATGACTGATTCAGCTGTCTCGGGGGAGAAACCGCCGCTATCCAATTTTGCGCGACAGCTGCTGCATTTTCTGGATCGTGTTGAATATCGACGGATCGTCCATGCGGAAGATCTGGAAGAGATCGGTCGGCTTCGCTACCGCTCCTATCGTACCCGCAATGTGATGGATGAGGCCGAAGTGCCGTCCATTGTCGACGATATAGACCGGGACAGCCACGCTTTCGTCTACGGGGTGCATGTTGACGGGCAGCTCGTCAGCACATTGCGTATTCATCACATCACGCCCGATCATCGCAAGGGAACAAGCTATGCGCTTTTTCCCGATATTCTCGATCCGCTGCTCAATAGCGGCATGCATTTCGTCGATCCAACCCGCTTTGCCGCCGATCCGGAGTTGCTGAGCGAATATCCGGCCATCCCCTATATCACATTGCGCATTGCTGCGATGGCGTCGGAATTTTTCGTGGCTGATCAATGCCTTGCATCGGTCAAGCCGGAGCATATGGCATTTTACAAACGCATTTTCGGCACGTCGATGATGGCCGATGCGCGTGAACATGCGGGCTATGGCATCAAAGTTGGACTGGGTGCCGCGCCGATCCGCAATATCCGCGATGCGGTTGCGGTGCGCTTTCCATTCTTCAAGTCATTGCCGCGCGAGCGGCAGGCGATGTTTGCCGATAGCCGCAGCACTGTTGTGCCGCTGACGATATTGCCGACTGCGAAATATACGGGACTGGGCGTATAAGCGATTACTATGCGTTCTATAGGCAGTGTTCTAAATAATTAGATGTAGCGCATTGCGCGAATCCGATTTACGAAGACTGCGGAACCGCTTTACGCGGAGAGAGAGGGTTGCTGCGACGAAAAGACTTGGCGTTCGTGCCGGGCTTTTGTTGTGTGCAGATTGAAGATTGCAGGTGTTTTCGCTTAACATCATCGATGTTGGGTGGAAAATCTGAATGGGTGGAACGAAAATGGCAGAACATCATACGACGGCTCCGGCTGAACTTGGCGCACCGATGGACTATGCTGAGCATGAGAAAACTTATGCCGGTTTCACGGGCCTGTTTAAATGGGGCACGGTGGCGGTTGTCGCCCTTATGATTGCCATGGCGTTCGGCTTTTTCGCTGGTGGTTTCTTTTCCGCGACCATTCTTTTTGTCCTAGTCTGCGTCGCCGCCTGGTTCATCCTCTAGCGCATTGACGCGGCCGGATGGCGACATCCGGCCTTGCGAAAATGCTGCAAGATCCAAGACCGAACCGGGATTAACCCCGCATGATTTGATCGAATGCCTTGGCATGGGTTACCGTGCCGAGGTTTTATGCATGTCTGTATCTCAGTTCTTTTCAAGGAGCCTCGTTTCAGAGGCTCGCAATTCTGCCCGACCGCAAGGCCGGATCAAGCCCGGATTAAGACCATGAAAGGGAAACCAGCTTGGCCCAGACGTTATTTATCCCGCTAGAGAGTGACCCCAACGAGACACGCGTTGCGGCATCGGCGGAGACGGTGAAGAAATTCATCGCGCTCGGCTTCGATGTCGTCGTGGAAAAAGGCGCCGGTGAGAAATCGCGCATTCCCGATGCCGAATTTGCGGCAGCCGGTGCCCGTATAGGCACGACGGCAGACGCTAAAACGGCAGACGTCATTTTGAAAGTGCGCCGTCCCACGGATACGGAACTCAAAGGGTATAAATCGGGCGCAGCACTGTTTGCCATGCTTGATCCCTATGGTCATGAAGATGCGGTGGCGGCACTTGCCAAGGCCGGAATTTCGGCTTTCACCATGGAGTTCATGCCGCGCATCACCCGTGCGCAGGTGATGGACGTGCTGTCGTCACAGGCAAATCTTGCCGGTTATCAGGCAGTGATCGACGCGGCGGAAGTCTATGACCGCGCCATGCCGATGATGATGACGGCAGCCGGTACGGTTCCTGCCGCCAAGGTTTTCGTGATGGGGGCTGGCGTTGCCGGTCTTCAGGCCATCGCAACGGCACGCCGCCTCGGTGCTGTCGTGACGGCAACCGACGTTCGCCCTGCCGCCAAGGAACAGGTCGCCTCGCTCGGTGCGAAATTCATCGCCGTCGAGGATGATGAGTTCAAGGCTGCCGAAACCTCTGGCGGTTACGCCAAGGAAATGTCGAAGGAATATCAGGCGAAGCAGGCCGCACTCGTTGCCGACCACATCGCCAAGCAGGACATCGTCATTACCACGGCGCTCATTCCGGGCCGTCCGGCCCCGCGTCTGGTGTCCAAGGAAATGGTCGCTTCCATGCGTCCGGGTTCCGTTCTGGTCGATCTCGCCGTTGAGCGCGGCGGCAATGTCGAAGGCGCTGTGCCTGGTCAAGTGGCCGAAGTGAATGGCGTCAGAATCGTCGGCCATCTCAACATGTCGGGCCGCATCGCTGCGAGCGCGTCGCAGCTTTATGCGCGCAACCTGATCGCTTTCCTTGAAACGCTCGTTGACAAGGAAACCAAGCTGCTCAAGATCGATCCGCAGGACGAGCTGGTCAAGGCAACGCTTCTGACCCATCAGGGCGCGATCCTGCATCCGGCTTTCGCAAAGGCTGATGCCGCGCCTGCCGCAGCCGCGCCTGCAGCCGAAAAGCCAGCGAAACCCGCTGCCAAGCCGAAAGCGGCACCGAAGCCGAAAGTGGCGAAGGCGGAGGTAGTCGGCGATGCCAAACCGGCACCGAAAGCCGCGAAAAAAGCGCCTGCAAAAGCACCGAAGGCTGCCGCAAAGTCTTCGTCTTCCCCCAAGTCTCCTGTTGATGGAGGAGAGGCATAATGGCCGAAACTAGTCTCGATAAAGCTCTTGAGAGCTTGAACCAGGCCGCAGATGCTGTCCGTCAGGCTGCGGAAAACGCCGGTGGTCTGGGTGATGCTGCGGCGGCTGCCGCGCATGCCGCATCGGGCGGCGCGATCGATCCGTTCGTGTTCCGCTTTGCGATTTTCATTCTGGCGATTTTCGTCGGCTATTACGTCGTGTGGTCGGTTACGCCTGCGCTGCACACCCCGTTGATGGCCGTTACCAACGCCATTTCATCGGTGATCGTGGTGGGTGCGCTTCTGGCCGTCGGCCTTTCGCTTTCGGGCTGGGCAACCGGCTTCGGTTTCATTGCGCTCATTCTGGCGAGCGTCAACATTTTCGGCGGCTTCCTGGTCACCCAGCGCATGCTCGCCATGTACAAGAAAAAAGAAAAGTGAGGCTGAACCATTATGAGCGTTAATCTCGCAGCCTTCCTTTACCTCGTCTCCGGCGTGCTGTTCATTCTGGCGCTGCGCGGCCTGTCGCATCCGACGACCAGCCGTCAGGGCAATATGTACGGCATGATCGGTATGGCGATTTCCATCGTCACCACGCTTCTGCTGGCGCGTCCAAGCGTCGGCGGTCTGGCGCTGATTGTCATCGGCATCGCCATCGGTGGCGGCATCGGTGCAGTCATCGCGCGCCGCATCGCCATGACGGCCATGCCGCAGCTCGTCGCCGCGTTCCATTCGCTGATCGGCCTTGCTGCCGTTCTGGTGGCCGCTGCCGCAATTTACTCGCCGCATTCCTTCGGTATCGGCGAAGTAGGCCAGATCCACGGTCAGGCGCTGATCGAAATGTCGCTGGGCGTCGCCATCGGCGCGATCACCTTCACCGGCTCGATCATCGCCTTCCTCAAGCTTGATGGTCGCATGTCGGGCAAGCCGATCATGCTGCCGGGACGTCATGTCATCAATGCCGCGCTGGCCGCAGCCATCGTGCTGCTGGTTGTTGTGCTGGTGAACACCGAAAGCCATTTCGTGTTCTGGCTGATCGTGCTTCTGTCGCTGGTATTCGGCGTGCTGATCATCGTGCCAATCGGCGGCGCCGACATGCCGGTCGTGGTCTCCATGCTCAATTCCTATTCGGGCTGGGCAGCGGCAGGCATCGGCTTCACGCTTGGCAATCTGGCACTGATCATCACTGGCGCGCTGGTCGGCTCGTCGGGCGCGATCCTGTCCTACATCATGTGTAAGGGCATGAACCGTTCGTTCATCTCGGTCATTCTTGGCGGCTTTGGCGGTGATACGTCTGGCGGTCCGGCTGGCGAGGTTGAACAGCGTCCGGTCAAGCAGGGTTCTGCCGACGATGCGGCTTTCATCATGAAGAACGCTTCCAAGGTCATCATTGTGCCGGGCTACGGCATGGCGGTGGCACAGGCGCAGCACGCGCTGCGTGAAATGGCCGACAAGCTCAAGGCGGAAGGTGTGGAAGTCAAATACGCCATCCATCCGGTGGCCGGTCGTATGCCGGGTCATATGAACGTGCTGCTGGCCGAGGCCAACGTGCCTTACGATGAAGTGTTCGAGCTGGAAGACATCAATTCGGAATTCGCGCAGGCCGATGTGGCTTTCGTGATCGGCGCGAATGACGTCACCAATCCGGCTGCGAAGACCGATCCGAAGTCACCGATCTTCGGCATGCCGATCCTCGATGTCGACAAGGCAGGCACGGTTCTTTTCATCAAGCGCGGCATGGGCTCCGGCTATGCGGGCGTGGAAAACGAACTGTTCTTCCGCGACAACACCATGATGCTCTTCGCCGACGCGAAGAAGATGGTCGAGAGCATTGTGAAGGCGTTGGACCATTAAGAAGGGAATAGGGGAGTAGGGGAATAGGGCAGTATGTTTGACTTGCAAATATACGGACCGTATTTCCTTACTCCCTTACTCCCTTACTCCCTTACTCCCTTACTCCCTTACTCCCTTACTCCCTTACTCCCTTACTCCCTTACTCCCCTAGCATCGCATCCTGCAGAGCGCGCAGTTCGGCGATCTTCGAGCCGGGCTGCGGTGCAGCATTGGCATAGGTGATGAGTTCACCCTTCTTGATCGGCGCGATGACCGAGCCGTTCTGGAGCAGGCCGCAGGGAATAGCTTTGGCCGAGCGGGCTTCAGGCGTCGTCATGATCCATGAGCGATAGCAATATTGGCCGATGGCATCGAGACGGTCGCCCGGCTGCAAATCCTTCTTGGCAACCGCGCAGACTTCCGCCACCGGCTTCGGCAGCGGCACCATATCGGCCTTGCCGTGCAACACCACGCGCGCCACGGTCAGAGGCACTTCCAGCGAAGTGAGGTGGAAAGGGCGGTGGAAGGTGAAATAAGGGCCTTTGCCCATCTTCAAATCTTCCAGACGCTCGACAAGGCGGGGATGCTCCATCTTGGCGATGACGAAGACGCCTGGCGATACGCCGCGTCCGATGGAATAATCGACCACGCCCGACTTGTTGAGAACGCCGCCGTCTTCCTTCGGGATCAGGGTGCGGTTCAGCTCGTCGATTGCGGCTCTGGGGCCGTGCATGCCAGCAATGTCCGGCACAAGCCCGGTGGCGTTGGCGATGGCCGCCATTTCAACCATCGTCTTGGAGCCGTCGATGAATTCCACCAGCAGGCGGACATTCATGTTCCGGCGGTCCGCCTCTTCCTGATAATCGTCGGGGATCGCATCGAAATTGAGCGGATTGTTCTTGCCCTTGCCAGCGGCCACCACCTTGTGGCCCATGGCGGACACGAATTCGATCAGCTCCATGCAGGATGATGGCTCATCGCCAGCGCCCAGCGAATAGATCACGCCCTGCTTGTCGGCCTCGGCCTTGAGATAGGACCCGATGGTGACATCGGCTTCGACATTCATCATGACGAGATGCTTGCCGTTGCGGATCGCCTTGATGCCGGTTTCCGCGCCCACTTCCGGAATGCCGGTGGCGTCGATGACAACGTCGATCAGCGGGCTGGAGAGGATCAGGTCATTGTCGCCGGTGACGGCGATCTTGCCATTCTCGATGGCGCGGGTCATTGCCGCTTCGCTATTGGCTTCCTGCGCGTTTTCTTCGTCGCCATAGGCGGTGCGCACAGCTTTGAACGTGTTGGGCAGCCTGCGGGCAGAAAGTGCTCCGACTTCAATGCCCTGCATCCTTGCCACCTGCGTGACGATGTCGGTGCCCATCTCGCCAGCGCCAATCAGACCGATGCGGATCGGCTTGCCGGTTTCAGCCCGCGCTGCAAGATCGCGTGCCAGTCCAACCAATGCCACATTTGTCGTCATGAAAATCTCCGCAAAGCTGAAGGCCGCAATTTTGTATCTACGCATCCCCGAACGCAAAACCGCTTCACACTTTTGCTGGGAATGCCTGGCCGGTAATCGGTAATATTGTCACGTTCGTGTTGAATTACGTGCGTAATAGACCAACAGTCTCTATATCAACACCGACAGGCGCGCATCCCCAATCTGCGCGACAAAATATGCATCCCTTTATAGGGCCACTGGAGCCAAAATGAGCAGTGTATCCCCCTTTGATCTCGTGATCTTCGATTGTGACGGCGTTCTCGTCGATAGCGAAGTTCTGTCCTGCCTCGCTTTCGAGCGCGTTTATGCCAATCACGGCATGGAACTGCCGCAGGGCACGGTGGCCAAGGGCATCGGCATGAAACAAGCCGATATCATGAAGATGATCGAGGATATGACCGGCCATCGCCTGCCGGATGGCGTCGATGGCGAATTCTGGCCTGCCACGCGAACCTTGTTTGCCGAAGCGCTGGAGCCGACCGTTGGCATCGCGAGCTTTCTGCGGGAACTGCCGCAGAAGCGTTGCGTGGCCTCGTCCTCGCATCCGGAGCGCATTGCGTTCAGTCTGGAGAAGACCGGCATCAACCATTATTTCGGCGATGCCGTTTATTCGTCCACCATGGTCAAGCGCGGCAAGCCTGCGCCGGATCTGTTTCTGTTTGCCGCCGACAAAATGGGCGTCGACCCGTCGCGCTGCGTGGTGATCGAGGATTCGCCTTTCGGTGTCGAAGGTGCGATTGCAGCGGGCATGACCGCCTTTGGTTACACCGGCGGCGCGCATACCTATGACGGCCATGCCGAGCGCCTTTCGGCCAAGGGTGCGCATCAGGTTTTCACGCATTGGGATGATATTGCCCGGGAAATTCTGGTTGCCGCCTAAGTATCTGATCCAAAAGTCGCCATGCCGGGCTGCAAATGGCAATTTCTGCGCTTCCGGTGCTCACGTACCTTTATGTACGCTGCGCTCCGGTTCTCGAAATCACCATTTTCGCCACGGCCTGTCGCTTTTTGATTCAGACACTAAGCGCGCTATGGGTTAAACAGAAGGCAAATCAGTTCAGCAGGAATGGCCAGCGAATGAAAGACGCAATCACGCTCGACCAGTTGCGCGATGCAATCGGCACGGAAATCGGATGTTCCGAGTGGCGCGAAGTCACACAGGAAATGATCAACCAGTTTGCGGATGCGACGGACGATCATCAGTTCATCCATGTCGATCCGGAACGCGCCGCTAACGAAACGCCTTTTGGCGGTACGATTGCGCATGGCTTTCTGACGCTGTCGCTTTTGTCGACACTGGCCTATGAAGCGCTGCCCATGCTGGAAGGCGCGACCATGGGCATCAATTACGGCTTCGACAAGCTGCGCTTCCAATCGCCGGTCAAGACCGGCGCGCGGGTGCGTGCACGCTTCAAGCTGGCCGATGCCGATATTCGCCCATCGGGGCGGGTCGTAAATTATTACGATGTTACGCTCGAAATCGAGAACTCGCTGAAACCCGCCTTGACGGCCACCTGGCTGACGATTGCCGTGGTGGAGCCGCCCAAGGACTAAGGCTGAACGGCATCAAGCCGCTTCGCGATAGGATACCGGAAGCCGTCCTTCTTCATCGAGAGGGGCGGCTTTTCCTTTATGCGTGGTCATCAACTCGCGGAAGAAAAACGGGCCATGCAGGAACATGCCGAAATCGTAGAAGTTCTTCTTCTCCGCCCCGCGCACATAGAGAAGGTGCATCAGGAAGAAGTTGCCCTTGGAGCGCTTGTAACGGTTTTCGCTGTGCACATTCTTGAAGCGGACGCGATGGATGAGCGGCAGGTTCTTCGTCTTGATCTTCAGGGCGCTGGCGGGATCGGAACCATAGAAATGGATGATATCCGTCAGTACCTGAAATTCCGACCACAGAACCGGGCTGTCCTCAAGCACCACGCGCACATCCTCACGGAGCGCTTTCGCTCGTGGGTGCAGCGCGATCATCATCAGGCAGGAGCCGACCGCGAGCAGCGATACGGGTTGCTGTTTCAGCAGGTCGGGGCGCTGGCGCTGAACGGCGGCAAGCGCCTCGACAGCCGGCACAGTGCCGAGACTATGCGCGACAATGATAACTTCATCCGCATGGCTTTCTTCGATCTTGCGCATCAGCGCCTCGGCAAAGGCCGTCCGGCGCTGGTTCAGCTTCTCGTTGCGGTCATAAATACGGTCATAAGCTGCCGACCAGTCGTCAAGCAGATAGGACATGAAGAACTTGTCGCCGGGCTTGCGCACCAGAAGTGTTGCGAGGAAGGCGGCGAGCGGCGCGGACCAGAGAAGATGCAGCGCCGAAAAGCCTGCCAGCATTGGCGCTGTGGCGATAAGGGCCGCAACGCCCAAAATGGCGAGTGACAGCAGGAAGGGCCACAGGAAGAACAGTACGAAGCGCCAGCTCGTCGTGAGATAGCGCCACAGCGTGCCGGTGAAGAGGATGTTCATGAAGGCGAAAAAGCCGGTCAGCATCCGCCTGGGCGTCGAGCGCGCGGCATAGTCGTCAAAAATATCCGCCGTGCCGAACTGGCAGAACGCGGTTTCCGTTCGCCAGCCATTGCCCTCAGTGACAGCCAAGGTTGTGCCGCTATCGTTCGGCTCGTCCGTCATGGGCGGCAGCTTGGTCTTGGCGTTCCAGAGCTTGTCAAAGTCTTTCAGGACTTGCGCGTGGCGCACGCGGACGGCTTTGGGGTGCAGGCCTTCATAGCCTGTGAACTGGATAACGAGTCGCTTGCGGAGGGACATGAAACAAACAAATGGAATCAAAAAACAGGAAACGCGCCGGTTAATTCTGTAGAGGGCCGGTCGCGAGGTGGGGCATCCCCATTGGACGACTATTGAGGCCGAATTATGCGGGAAACGAGCGGCTCATTAACGCATTTGTCTGGCTGGAACTATAGTCAATTGGTGTAAAGACGGTATTTCACAGGGGGAGATGGCCAAATTTGCATGTTGAGGTGGACAGCCCGGGCTCGATCTGGTAATAGCCAGCACCAATTTGCAGCGTTTCCGTTGCGAAGCTTGGGAGCCTTAGGGCGTTGCTCGGCCGGTCAGACCGGCTGAAATCGTTAAAAGACCCCCGAACGGCCTCAGGCTTAACCGAAATTCTAACCGATACGGGAATACACGTGCAGGTACTCGTCCGCGATAATAATGTTGATCAGGCTCTCCGCGCTCTCAAGAAAAAGATGCAGCGCGAAGGTATCTTCCGCGAAATGAAGATGCGCGGCCACTACGAAAAGCCATCTGAAAAGCGCGCTCGCGAAAAGGCAGAAGCCGTTCGTCGCGCTCGTAAGCTCGCTCGCAAGCGCGCACAGCGTGAAGGCCTCGTTGGCGGCGCCCGCGGCGCTCGCTGATCGACCTCAAAACAGGCGCCGCTGTTGTGGCGCCTTTTTGCTTTCCGGTGCTTCCCTCGGTTGCGCCGGTTTTTGCATGTCTTGATTTCAGAATTTTTGTTGCCGAAACAGCTCGGTTTCATCTTTTTATTAAAGTTTAGCGCGGCACCCAAAAAAGTTTCTAGACTTTGACGGGCCAGTTATGTGTAAAAACAAATGATTAGGATGTTCAGCTTTCGGGCTGGATATTGGAAGGCGATACAGATTGTTTGCTGCCGCCTTTTCGCTGTTTTTATCTGACAGTTCCAGTGAGCCCTTGCCGGGCTGGCCCGGACTGAAACGAACAAGGCAGTCCCGCGAGGCTCTTCGGCTGTGAAACGCCCATGCGTTGAACAAGAGCCGGGAGACGGGATGGAGAAGAAACGGGCCGTAACTGCCCGGTTTCGATGGAACTAAAAGGAACACTGTCGTTGCCAACACGCTTGAAGGTGCTGCAATCGTCCGAAACCAGGATTTCGGGAGTTGAGACATTCGGTGCAAACCGTGGGGCTGGAATCGGTCGTCACGGTTTTTTGATTGCCGCCACGCTGTTGGCTCTGACAGTGGCTGGCTGCCAAAGCTCGACCACGACGGCGCTGAGCACTGTTGATCGGGCGCAGGGTTCGAGCGAGAATATCAGCTCGCTCACCAGCGTGATCCAGTCCAATCCACGTGATCCGGAAGGCTATAATGTTCGCGGTTCTGCCTATGGCAAGGCCGGGCGTTACAAGGAAGCGATCCGCGATTTCGATCAGGCGATTGCGCTCAATCCGAATTTCTATCAGGCCTATTCCAACCGCGCGCTGGTCTATCGCTATATGGGCGATACCAACAAGGCTGCGCAGGATTACAGCAAGGCCATCCAGCTCAACGGACAATATGATGCCGCTTATATCGGTCGCGGCAATGTCTATCGTCAGGCGGGCCGTCTGGATCAGGCTCTGAGCGATTTCAATCAGGCTATTGCCTTGCAGACCACTGATGGTCGCGCCTATCACAATCGCGGTCTGATCTATCAGGCCAAGGGCCAGCACAAGCAGGCCATCGAGGATTTCTCCAAGGCGATTTCGCTCAACTCCACAGCGCCGGAGCCTTATAACGGCCGCGGCCTTTCCTATGTGGCGCTGAACGACTACGACAACGCTTTCGACGATTTCAACACGGCCATCACGCTGGATCAGGGCGTTGCGGAAAGCTGGGCCAATCAGGCGCTGGTTTACGAGCATCGCGGTGAGAAGGCGAAGGCCGCCAGCTCTTATTCGAAGGCTGTGCAGCTTGATCCGCGATACCAGCCTGCGAAGGACGGTCTTTCACGCACACGCGGATAATTTGCGAAAACATTTCCAATTCTATGGCGGCGTGCTCCAAAATCGAGCGCGCCGCTTTTCTTTATACCTGCCCGCGATATATTAGTGCGTATGTCGCTCTTCGATCACATAGGCTTCAAAGCCAAAGATATTCGCCGCAGCCTTTCATTCTATGAAAGCTGTATGCCTGAGCTTGGGCTGGAAGTTATTGCACGTTCGGGCAGTGGCTTCTTCGTCAGCGGCGGGGAGAGGGCGCCTGTGCCTTTCCTCTGGATCCATGGCTCTGGAGGTCCAGCAGACGGCGCGGCTATGGATGCAGCCGAGGCGAAGCCGGGCGAGCATCTGCATCTCATGTTCACAGCTGGAAGCCGCGATGCGGTGGAAGCCTTTCACCGCGTGGCATTGAGCGCCGGTGGCAGCGACAGTGGCGGCCCCGCCTATCAGGGACCGGAAGAGATGGGCTATTACGCGGCGCTGGTCTTCGATCCCGACGGAAACACACTGGAAGCGGGTTTCCGTGAGAGGAAGCGGTAAGCGAGCCTGGTCAGGCGCGCAGGTTGCGCTTGTCGAGGCGGCTGACCAGACGGTCGCCGATCCACTGAATGCCGCAGACCATGATGATCAGGATGATCACCACGGCGATCATGATCTGCGTTTCGAAACGCTGATAGCCGTAGCGGATGGCGAGATCGCCCAGACCGCCTGCGCCGATAGCGCCAGCCATGGCCGATGCGCCCACCAGCGTGATGATCGTCACGGTGAAACCGGCAATGATGCCGGGCAGGGCTTCCGGAACCAGCACTTCACGCACGATTGTCCAGCGGCTTGCGCCCATCGAGCGCGCCGCTTCGACCAGACCGTGATCCACCTCACGCAGCGATACTTCCGCGATGCGCGCATAATAGGGGATAGCCGCAATCGACAGCGGGACGATGGAGGCCCATGTGCCGATCGACGTGCCGACGATGAAGCGGGTTACGGGGATCAGCGCCACCAGAAGAATGATGAACGGCACCGAACGGAAGCCATTGATGATCGCGCCCAAAAGGGTGTTGACCGTCAGGTTCTGCGCAAGGCCACCTCGTTCGGTCAGGATCATGATGAGGGCGAGCGGCAGACCAACTACGAGCGAGATCAGGCTCGAAAAGCCGGTCATGACGATGGTCTCCCAGAAGGAGCGCCAGAGAAGATCAAGCATCGCCTGAGACATAGCCGAGTACCTCCGTGGCGTCTGCATGGGTGTTGAGATAGAAGATAGCGGCTTCGAATTTCGCCTTGTCCTGAGCGGGCAGGCTGATGAAGAGCGTGCCGACCGGCTCGCCCTGGATCGTGTCCATACCGCCATGGATCAGCTGCGGCACAAGGCCGGTGGCCGTTGCCACATCGTTGAAGAAAGCGCCACGCGCGGCTTCACCTGAAAGCTTGACGCGGAGGATGGCCTTATCCCCTGCCTTGTCGGTCAGGCGCGCGCGCCATGAGGCGGGCAGTTCCGGCGTCAGCACCTGCAACATGCTTTGCGTGACCGGCGATTGCGGGTTGGCGAAGACCTTCCACACGGGGCCTTCTTCGGCAATTGCACCATGATCGAGCACGATAACGCGGTCTGCGATGCGGCGGATGACATCCATCTCATGGGTGATGAGCAGGATGGTCAGGCCAAGCTTGGTGTTGATGTCTTTCAGTAGCGCCAGAATGGACTGGGTGGTTTCCGGGTCGAGCGCCGACGTCGCTTCGTCGGACAGCAGCAGCGCGGGTTCGGCGGCAAGTGCGCGTGCAATGCCGACGCGCTGCTTCTGGCCGCCGGAAAGCTGGGCTGGATAATGGGTTGCCTTGTCGGACAGGCCGACCAGCTCAAGCAGCTCAGTGACACGGCGTGCGCGCTCGGTCCTGGATTTGCCTGCGATCTTGAGTGGCAGGGCGATGTTATCCGTAACGGTCTTGGCCGAGAGCAGATTGAAATGCTGGAACACCATGCCGATGCGGCGGCGCAAAGGGCGCAATTCGGTTTCGCTGAGGCCGCTGATTTCGCGACCTTCGATTTGGATCGAGCCTGAGTCGGGCTTTTCGAGGCCGTTGACGCAACGGATCAGCGTGGACTTGCCCGCGCCGCTGCGACCGATAATGCCGAGGATTTCGCCGCGCGAAACGGAGAGCGACACGCCATTGATGGCTGCCGTGTTACCGAACATTCGGCGCACGTCTTTCATCTCGACGATGGGCGCTGTTGCGGTGGATGGCGGTTCAATGAGCGTGGGGGTCACGGGGGTCACGGTCGTTTCTTCTATAGTTTGAAGCGCCGCTGCGCACAGCGGCAAACTGCAATCGGATAAGGCTTCAAGGAATGATGAGGCCTGGCTAAGCCATGGAGCTAATGCTCAACGCCGATGCTTTTGGGCAATTTTTTTTCATACGTCAATAAAAGCCGCGCCGGAAACAGTTTCCGGCGCGGTGTTTTGCGGATGAAAAGCTTATTTCCAGGCCGGAATTCCGGTGCCCTTATAGGCGCGGTCAAGCTCAGCCTTCACGGCGTCGTTCTGGAACGAAGCGACCAGATTCTTCACCCATTCGGCGTTTTCGTCTTCGGTGCGGACCGCGATGAAGTTGTTGTAAGGATTGTTTTCCTTCGATTCCCAACCGATGGCTTCTTCCTTCTTCAGACCTGCCTTGGCAGCCCAGTCATTGTTGACGATGGCTGCATCGAGATCGTCGATGGAACGACCAACGACACCGGCGTCGAGTTCCTTGATTTCAAGCTTCTTCGGGTTTTCGACGATGTCGATCGGCGTTGCGAGAATGCCTGCATCCGGCTTCAGCTTGATCAGGCCCTTTTCTTCGAGAACGCGAAGCGCGCGGCCTTCGTTCGACGGATCGTTCGGCACGCCGATGACGCCGCCTTCCTTGACTTCGTCGAGGCTCTTGTGCTTGCGCGAATAGATGCCGATCGGCCAGACAGCCGTGTAACCGGCAACGCTGATCTTGTAGCCGTGCTGTTTGATCTGCTCATCGAGATAAGGCTTGTGCTGGAAAGCGTTGGCGTCGATTTCCTTGCGCTCCAGAGCTTCATTCGGCTGGTTATAGTCGTTGAAGGTCACGCGCTCGATGTTGAGGCCGTGCTTCTTGCCTTCTTCGGCGACAACTTTCCAGACGTCTTCGTCTTCGCCGCCCATGATGCCGACCTTGATGGTCTTGTCTTCTGCATGGCTCGGAGCCGAGGCAAAGCCAACGGTCAGCGCAGCAGCGGTGAAAAGAAGGGCTTTCAGGCCGGCGCGGCGGCTCAAAGCGTAACGGGAAAGGGCTGACGACATTTTTGTTTTCCTTGTCTAAGCAACAGAGAAAGCCGGTCCCGGATTGCGATCGTTAGACGATCATTCTCCCCAGCCCTCCTTGATGCCGATAATTCCCGTTTGCATGGAATTAAACAAGGAAAATTTTTTCTGAAAAACGAACGGCTGCAAGTCTGAAATTGCGTTCACAGACGCGTGAGCGGATTGCCATTTCCGCTCACCATTCTCTCAGGAATCTGGTTCTAGAGCGGCTCCGTAAAAGCTGAATCGTCGGAGCTGCTCTAGTTATTTGTTTAAGTATTCTCCACCCGCATAGGCGCTGCCTTATCGATTATCCGCGATAATCATCTGTGCGGCCTTCTCGGCGATCATCAGCGTCGGCGAATTGGTGTTGCCGGACGTGATGGTCGGCATGATGGACGCATCGGCAATGCGCAGACCCGCAATGCCGTTGACCCGCAGGCGCGGATCGACGATCGCTTCCGCATCCTGCCCCATGCGGCAGGTGCCGACCGGGTGGAAAATAGTCGTGCCGATATCGCCTGCGGCTTTCTCCAGCTGTTCCTGCGTTTCATAGCTCGGGCCGGGTTTGAACTCCTCCGGGCGGTATTGCTGCAAAGGCGCCTGCGCAACGATATGGCGGGTGAGGCGGATTGCGTCGGCGGCGACGCGGCGGTCGCTTTCTTCCGCCAGATAGTTTGGCCGGATGGCCGGTTGCGCACGGTGATCCGGCGATTTGACGTGGATCGAGCCGCGACTGTCGGGGCGCAGATTGCACACGCTGGCCGTGAATGCGGGGAAGGGGTGAACGTTTTCGCCGAATTTTTCCAGGCTCAGCGGCTGCACATGATATTGCAGATTGGCGGTTTCATAGGACGGGTCCGATCGGGTGAAGACGCCGAGCTGGCTTGGGGCCATCGACATGGGGCCGGACTGGCGCAGCAGATATTCCAGCCCGATCATCGCTTTGCCGAAAAGCTTGTTGGCCTTCTCATTGAGGGTCGGAATTCCGGTGACCTTATAGGCGCAACGCAGTTGCAAATGATCCTGCAGGTTCTCGCCAACTTGCTTTCGTTCCAGCGTGACCGGAATGCCTGCCTGTTGCAGCACGTCACCGCGCCCGATGCCCGACAGTTCGAGCACATGCGGCGAGCCGACGGAACCGGCGGCAAGAATGACCTCGCGCCTTGCCTTGACGGTCCGGGTCGCGCCGTTCTGGTCGAAGGTCACACCATTGGCGCGCAGTTCTGCAATCTCGATACGGCGTACATGCGCGCCGGTTTCGACGCGCAAGTTTTTGCGTTCCAGTGCCGGGCGCAAAAAGGCCTTGGCGGTATTCCAGCGAATACCGCGCTTCTGGTTGACCTTGAAATAGGACACGCCTTCATTGTCGCCGCGATTGAAGTCGTCGGTGGCGGGGATGCCAGCGGCAACGGCGGCATCGCGGAAAGCATCGAGAATATCCCAATGCAGGCGGGCATTTTCGACACGCCATTCGCCGCCGGTGCCGTGCAGGGCGCTCGCGCCCGAATAATAGTCTTCCGATTTCTTGAACAGCGGCAGCACATCGTCCCAACCCCAGCCTTCGCAACCGGCCTGCCGCCAGAGATCATAGTCACGTGCCTGACCGCGCATATAGATCATGCCGTTGATCGACGAGCAGCCGCCAAGCACCTTACCGCGCGGATAGCCGAGCGCGCGACCGTTCAGGCCGGGTTCGGCTTCCGTGGTGAAGCACCAGTCGGTGCGCGGATTGCCGATACAATAGAGGTAGCCGACCGGGATGTGGATCCACGCATAATTGTCCTTGCCGCCCGCTTCGAGCAGCAGGACGGAGCGGTCGGGGTTCTCGGACAGTCGGTTCGCGAGGGCGCAGCCTGCCGTGCCCGCGCCAACGATGATGTAATCGTAGGTGTCGGTCATGATTGCATATCCAGTAAAATGCGGAGCCGCGATCAGCAGACGCAGCGGCTCATTGATGGGTAGTTACCCGAACAGTTTCTTTCCTAGACGTGAGGCATAGAACTCTCCGACG
>UEGR01000012.1 GCA_900465685.1 Hyphomicrobiales bacterium | reverse complement strand
TTTAGATTCAGGTGACTAGGCCGTGCACTCATAAATAGGCCAGCTGTTTGAATGGATTAGTGATTCAATGCCTTGGATTTCGAGGTCTTTGATGTCACGTAGCCGCTTTGAACTCACAGAATGAGAATGGTCGATTATTGCGCCGCTGTTACCGTGCAAACCACGTGCCGTGCCGTGGGTTGACGATCACATGGTCCTCAATAGCATTCTGTGGTGTTTCCGCACCGGGTCATGATGGTCCGAAATACCGGAGCGTTACGGTGTTGCAGCGACTTGCTACAACCGGTTTGTTCGCTGGCGTCGTGCCGGTGTCTGGAATAGGCTGCTTAAGGCTGTCTCGCAGGCTTATGACGGCGACATCGTGATGATCGATGGCACCTGTGTTCATGTTCACCAGCACGAAGCCACAGGAAAAGGGGGATGCTGACGATGGTTGCATTGGACGTTCTCGCGACAGCCTCACAAGCAGAATCCACGCGATTGTTATTACGGAAGGCTGCCCGGTCAATCTTTGCCTGATCGGCGGCAGGTTGCCGATTGCTCTCAGGCCGAAGGTCTCATTGAACGCATCAAAGCGGGCGGTACGCTGCTTGTGCACAAAGCTTACGATGCCGATGCCTCCCCCAAGGGCGTCTTCGCATTTTCGCCACGGGTATATCGCCAGAGAAATCTGTTCGAGCGCTTCTTTAACCATATCAAACACTGTCGTGGTATAGCCACGCATTACGACGAAAACCCAGCCAATTTCCTAGCTGCAATTAAACTCATCGCATTCCGCATCTGGCGCAACAGTTTATGGGTCTCCGTTCTAGGCAGCGTAGGCGAGTTTGAGCCAGAATCCCTGCGGTGGTGATATGAACCATGCTGATAAAGCTCTCTACGAGCTGTCCGTATTGCGGGTGGCAATGGTGCGGCAGGCAAGATCATCACGAATGGCATCAGCATCATAAACTTTGACACAAGCTGTCGTTGCCGTAAGCGCGATCTGCCAGCAATATCTGACTCGGCCCGACCGCCTCAAACATATCGACCGCCGAGCGCCCATCATGCGTTTGTATCGCGGTCAGTTTCAGATGGACCGGACAGCCAACCGCATCAGCAAATGCATGGATTTTGGTTGTCACGCCACCACGTGAACGGCCCATGCAACGGGATCGCTCATCTTTTTTGGCCGTTGGCTGCGTGTTAATGGACTCGGAGCGAAGAACTGTCGATCATCTGAAATCGCCGTTGTAAGTTTCTCATGTCGCATTGAGAATACGCCCCAATGCCCAGCACGACGCCAGCGGTTAAAACGGTTCGCACTGATCATATACGGGACCGTATAGAGCGTACCGGTGTTCCGCTCTCACGCTGTCCTCGCAGCTCTAATCTGTGATCGCATATCCATGGACGAACAACGGGAGCTTATCACGACCCAGAAATCTGGACGTGAAGTTCATCGGCACTATCGAAAACCTCGAGGGGGCACAGGAATTCGTCGCCCAATGGCTCTGAACGTACAACAACGAATGGCCCAATATGGGCATCGGCGGCATCACACCCCACTGAAACTAAAAATAGCTGCGCAAATTCTACCGCAGAGCCCCGTTAAAAACGGGTAGACTAGCTTATAATTGCCTCCAAAGAGAAGTCTCGAATCAAGCGTTGATCAATACGCTCACGCTGCCTAGTTATGTATGGTTCTTACTTATCCGAAATAAGCCTTAAGAACTTCGTCAGGGTTCCCGTCCATTTTTACGCGCCCGTGCTCTAACCAGATAATCCTACTACAATTTTTCTCGAGCAGAGCTTTTGAGTGACTTGCGAGGACGAGAATATGTGTGGTTTCAACGAGTTCTCTCATGCGTTGATTCGCACGTTCCTTGAAATCTTCATCGCCTGTCGACAGCCATTCATCCATAATCAGGATTTCAGGTCGTATAGCAGTAGACGTTGCAAAAGCCAGTCGCATTTGCATTCCTGAAGAATAGGTTCTGAATGGAACGTCAAGGAAGTCGCCCAAGCCAGAGAATGATTCAATTTGCTCTATATTCTGAGCAAGTTCTTTCGGATGGATTCCCATCATGGCTGACCGGAGCCGGATATTCTCCCGTCCAGTCGCTTCGGGGTCAATTCCCAGGTTGATATTGATCAACGAGACACACTTACCGTCGATGGTAGCGCGCCCCTGGGTTGGAGAAAAAATGCCAGAAAGCACCCGCAGCAAGGTCGTCTTGCCCGAGCCGTTATGTCCTATGAGGCCGATCCTATCACCATTCCCTAGCGTAAAAGATACATTATCTAAGCCACGAATAATAACGAGCCCGTCACTTCGTTGCTCAACTTTTCCTCCCGTGGCAATGTTGAGTACACGGTTCTTCAGTGAACGATTTGAAGCGTTGTAGATAGGAAATTCAACGCTTACATTTTCAAGTGTGATTGAGCTCATCTTATAACCAGTACGGTACGCGCCAGCGATATTTGCCGAAGAAAACGATTGCGAAACTCCATCCCACGATGGCTAAACCTAATGCTACCAGCCAGCTGGAGAGTTCGGGAGCATCCCCAAACAGAGGTGCGCGAATTAACTGCATGAAGTGGTAGAATGGATTTAATTCGAAAATGAGTTTCGATGCATTTTCTGGGAGTGTTTTTACTGTCCAGATGATGGGTGTAAGGTAAAAACATATTTGCAGGAGGTTTGTCACAATCTGAGTCATATCGCGGAAACGACAGCATAATGTTGCCAGAATGAGCATCATCCACGTTAAATTTAGAACTACCAACAAAAAGCCAGGAAGAGCTAAAAGAACATAAAAATTTAATTGCCGCCCCAAAATGAGGCAAAGAATTGGGAAGATAACAATATTATGAAAAAATATAATAATATTCTTCCATAGGGTTCGCATGATGTGCGTAAAAAGAGGTAATCTTACTTGAAGGATTGTGCCAGAAGCTCCGCTGAATGTCGTACACCCCTCAGACAATGCTGAAGATATCAGTCCCCAAATAATAACACCGGCGCACATATGCGGAAGATAATCAGCCATGTTTGATCGAAACAGTGTTCCGAAAATTAGGCCGAGAGCACCAATGTAAACGGCCATATTCAGGGTTAGCCAGAACGCGCCGACCCGAGAGCGGCGATAACGTTGGGCAATATCCTGCCAGCCAAATATCAGGGCTATTCGGTATGCAGTTAGTGCGTCCATGATGTCACGAAGCGCAACGACCGCACCGCTTGCCGGTCTGGCCATCAACGCCGTATCGCGAGTACGTTTGCTCTTGTGGAGAGCTTGGCTTGTCATCGCCCACCCCTGTAGAATCTGAAATATGTCATAGTAGATTGGTGTCTCACGCTATTTACATGAATGGTAGGCCGAAATGAGACTTGCTCGCTCGAGTACGAAAACAAAAAGAAGTGAGCCCAGTCGTTTGATGACGCAGTTTGCCGTGCCTTTGATGTCTTTTAGAGGTTGTTATGAAAATATCGTACCGCGAAGACAATCAACAGAAAACAAACGGCCAAAAATAGCGCGAGTGGAGAGCATTTCAGGAGCCAGCGATACGCTCTTGTGCTCATCGGCAGCGAGTAATCTGCAGCCAGCCGGTCACCTCTGCTTAAAGTGATCAAAGCAGATGTGTAGAAGCCCAAGAGCAAAACGGGAATGGAATTTTGCAGAAAAAAATCAATCAATCTTGTTTAATCCATAATCGCGATAACAAACGTGGATTATAAAGGCTCAGAACAACTTAGCAAGGCATTCGAGGCCGTAGTCAACGTCGACGCACTAAATAAAATGGATGTGATTGTCAAACATTTTCATCGGGTAAATGGGATCAGTATCGTCAACGCAACAAGCTTCTGGTCTGCTCCCTGAAAAGGATTCTTCATAAAGTATGGCTCATGAGCCTCGGAAGGATATTCAAATGGCAGCGATTGGAGCCGGATACGTAATCGATCCAGTGAAGCGATTGCCCGTCGAACAAGGCCGTCATCGAAAACTGGAGGCAGCATTTGTAACACAGTGCGGCGTCACTCATCGCTAGGCTACAGGCCACCGGCACCCGAAGCGACATTAGGCTTCGGCAGAACGGACTGGCTTCAATACCAGCGGTGGCCAGAAGGCTGAGTACGCACTAACATTCCAAACGGATCACCCCATGGAGGTAGACCAATCTGACAATACGATTGAGCAATTAGGCGGCGGAAATTATAAGGATGCCTGCCACGATTACGCATGATCCAACAAGATTCTTATATGTAAGAGGTTCACCAAAAGCGTAGTAGGCGGCAACGGGTACGATAAGAAATCCCAAGGCCATAAATGGATAGGCTTTTGAAAGAGGAAGCGTCTTAAGTGCCCAGATCCACAGCAAGGTGGAAATGCCGTAAAGGGCTAAAGCGGAGAAAAAAAAGATACGAACATTTGGATCGAGTATCAACGAAGTGATGTCCGACAGCTGACTGCCGACTTTCTTGAATAGAAGTTGCCCAGCTGCCAAAAAAACAACGCAAATCAGAACGAAAATATAATCCATTACTTTCTCTTTTGAAGCGGAATATTCGGTCTTGAAGTACTGTCAACTACGACGAAGTTGAGAAGTAACTGAAACCCTAAAATGATCGGCAATGCTGCCGCCATTACGGTGCCCGCAGTTGCTGGTATTCCACTCTGCCATGTATCAAGCCACTTTATCAATCCAAATATAAGACCAAAAGAAAACAAAACGGTTCCGAATAAAAGCTCTATGGATCCGACATTGAAGTCTCGTAAATAATACTTATAAGCAACCCTCTTTGTCAAAAGGAGTAAATGTTTTATGCTGAATTCAACCAACGATTTGGCAGAAGATAAGTGGCTCGTTTCGTTGCCATAGACGGCTTTCATGGGAATATCCACCGCCACGGCGCCAATTATGTTCAACCGAAACAACATGTCCGTTTCGAAAAAGTATCGTTGGCTTATTTTATCGATTTGTAGCAATTCATATGAGTCTTTATGTAATGCTGTATATCCATTCGTTGGATCGAAGAGGTCCCAATATCCGCTGGATAATTTAGTAATAAATGATAGGCCCAAATTTCCTACCCGTCTAATAAATGGCATTTCCTGGATATCATCTGGATAATAAAAGCGATTTCCCTTTGTGTAATCTGCCAATCCGCTCTGTATCGGATTTGTAAATTTATTTAATATAGACGGGTCCATTTGTCCGTCACTATCAATTTTTACAACTATATCAGCGCCATCTTGGAAGGCCTGTTTATAGCCGGTTATCATTGCTCCGCCGACGCCCTTGTTATCTGCGTGCCGAAGAAGTGTTACTCTATTATTATTTAATGCTTCAACCGAGTGATAAGTATCGTCAGGACTTGCGTCATCAACAACGTATATTTTTTTTACTGCATCCGGGATCTTACCAATCACGTCCGCAATTGTATTTTGCGCTTTAAACGCTGGGATTACCACGGCAATGTGCACATTAGCCTCGCTTTTTGCTCAAGAGATACGTGAGCTAATAAGAAAGCGCAAGAAGGAGCTTGCGGTGTGACGGGGGAATTTGGCCGGGCGTGGGTGCCCATTGATATCTTGTCGATTTAGTGGAAAGTGCTCGCGATGTGAACGTGTTTTGTTCGCCGATATACAAGTGTATACCCACGAGGCAGCTTGATGAGTTTGAAAAGAATGCAAGCTTTGGACAACGACGAAACGGCATTGAAGGTTTTGACGGTTTGCGTCGTGCTGGTGGCGACAATTTATGTATTGTTGGGGCTCACGCCTTCTCATTATTCAATAGCGCTTCAAAATTTCGGAATTGATTCCAAACCATTGTTTGGAAAGGCTCGGGCAATCCGATCCGACGAATGGGCGGTGTTGACCCCGTATTTTCAAATAGCAGTTTTGGGGCAAGGTGGCGTAACGGACGTTATTTCTCCATATCAAGAGTCACTTAAGGCGGTTTGGCCGCTTCCAATTTTGGACTGGTCGTTGATATTTAAGCCGCAGTTGTGGGGGTTTTGGGTTTTCCCGCCTGCAACAGCATTTTCGCTGTATTTCGCATGTCTATGGGTGAGTTGCGTACTCGGCTATACGATATTGGCACGCATGCTCGGAGCCAGTGCGTTAATTTCCTTTTTAGGTGCTGTGGCTCTGTATTCATCACATTTTACGCAGGTGTGGTGGACAAGCCATGCGGCAACGTTTGCGTTCGCGCCGTGGCCTTTGGTAATTTATTTGTGGAATATCAATCCCGTTAAAAAGCTTCTTCTTCTCTATTGGGCGATAGCCGCTTGGATATTCTCGGATTTTTATCCGGCGTTCATTATTCCAGGCGGATTTGCGCTCCTTATTCTTTTGCTCGTATTCCGCCGTGATTTGGTCTGCGTAAAGGGAGCGTTCATTGCGATAGTCGCAATGCTCTCGGCTGCCGCTACAGTTTATCTATATTTTGGCGAGATAATTAATATTATGAAAGCCACAGAATATCCAGGCCAACGATTGGCGAGCGGAGGTGGAGTATCGGGTTCTCGCATTATCGCTCATATATTACCATTTTTTACAACAACGCAATTCGCGACGTTTCTGCCTAACTCGAATGAATGCGAAGTCGCGGTTGTGTCCACTCTCGTACCTTTGATTTTCCTCTGTTTTGTTAATCTTGGTAAAGCTATTGATTACGTAAGAGGGAATGTAAAAAACGTAATTATAGCCATCATTGGACTATCGATGATGTTTTCATGGATGGTCTTTCCTATACCTGCGGAATACGGGCGTCTTCTAATGTGGACGAATGTGCCTGGGACCAGAATGGTTTGGGGTTTTGGACTTTTCCTGACCATTTATTTGGTCGTTTTATCGTCCATTATTGGTTTTTCGTTCTCTTGGCTGCGGTTTTCGGCTTTCTGCGCCATTTTGATAGGGGCGTGGTTGGCTTCAAAGATTGGCTTTGCAATGACGAGTTCTGTTTACGAGGTCACGCCGCTTCGCGCACTCAAACGCAGCTGGTTCGATTGGATAGCAATTGTTCCGTTTGGCATTATCGGCGTTTTAATAATGAGCAAAATGAGGCTGGCAAAAAAGCCGGAGGTTGCTCTGTTTGTAGGAGCGACAATATCTGGATTAGTAACGTTCGGTACGTTCAACCCGTTACAGCAGGCTGATCCGATCTTTAATCTGCCTAACTCAGACTTTCTGGCAAAACTGCGTGCAGATGCGAAGACTAATCCAAATGGCTGGGCAGTTGTGCCAGGTGTGTATGGAGCGACGATCAATGGTGCAGGCATTCCAGCCATAAATCACGTTCTACTGTCGCCACAACAAAAGTTTTTTAAACGCTTTTTCAGTGACTTAGACGATACTGCGTTCAATCACGCTTTCAATAGATATGAACATGTGGTTCCCAAAGAGGGGCTCTCTCAACCACACGTCCCACAAAATGACGTAGTACTAGTACCACTACAACGGTTCACTCAGAGCGTCGAGAAGCCTTAACCGGCTTCTCGAAGTGGCAAATCGGCTAAATAGGTAAGCCATAATGCTTACAATTGAATCCGCAAGTGGCGTTATAATCTAATCCTTGGCGATTTAAAATCGCGGTGGCCAAGCCAACGAAAAGTCAGACTGATCCAGCGCTAGATTGGGATTGTAGGACGGATCTTTCCAGGTATCGGTATTCCAGATTTCTTTCATATATTGGACTTCTGACATAAATCGTCTTTTTTTCTCGGGCGCGTCATCTAATCCGCGGGTTGCTGATTCATGATGGTATAGCTCTGCGAATGGCGTCCAAATATTTCGATATCCCGCAGATTGAACTTTTAGGCAGAAGTCGACGTCGTTGAATGCAACGGCCAAATTCACTTCATCAAGGCCGCCAACCTCATTGTAAATGTCCTTGCGAATGACGAGACAGGCTGCAGTCACTGCGCTCAGGGTTTGGATCAAGCTTGCGCGTCCAAAGTAACCAAGCTCGGTCCGCTTAATACGGGAGTGTGCATGCCCAGCAACTCCTCCTAAGCCAACAATGACGCCTCCATGCTGAAGGGTGTCATCTGGATACCAGAGTTTCGCTCCAACAGCACCAACGCCCGGTTGAGATGCGATGCTTAACATCTCGGATAGCCAATTTGGCGAAATGACCTCTATGTCATTGTTAATGAGGCCGACATACTGACCTTTGGCTTGTTCCACCGCAGCATTATTTAGTGCGGAATAGTTGAACGGGCGCTCGTCACGCAGAACTCTAATCCGCTTGTCATCTTTGATCGCTGCGAAATAAGCAAGTGTATCGGGATCGTCGGAGTTATTGTCGACGATGATAATTTCATAGTTGGTGTAGGTGGTTTTCTCGACAATGCTATTAATGCACTGCTTGATGAGAGAAAGTCCGTTGCGGGTTGGTATGATCAAACTGACCAGCGGCATATCATTTGGTAGTGCATAGTGGGTTCGATACATGCCAAAATCCAGCAATTCAGCTCTGGCGGCAACACCAGTTCGCTCGAAATGGTCATCGAGTGTCTTTTGTCCCGCAAGCAGAGCATAATTCTTGTTGCTGCCTGCCTGCGCAGTGCTGTCCGAGTGGCTTCTCCAATGGTAAAGGATTCTCGGGACGTGGACGATCTGTTCAGGGCTAAGCGTTTCAATCACTCGCATGGCTAGATCATAGTCTTGCGACCCTTCAAAACCTTCACGAAAGCCGCCTATCCGCTGTACTAGGTCTCTCTGATAGGCGCCTAAATGACTGACCATATTATGCGATAGGAAAAGGTCCGGATTCCAGTCGGATTTGAAATAGGGATCAAAACGCCTGCCAGTTTCATCAATCTTGTCTTCATCGGAATAAATAATCCGAGCTTTGGGGTTGGAATTGATCGTATAGGCAATATGATACAGAGCGTCTTCTGGAAGAAGATCGTCTTGATCCATCAGTGCCAACCAATCGCCTGTGGCGCTTTCCATGGCACTGTTTGAAGCTGCTGAAATATGTCCGTTTTTTTCCCGAAAGATGACGTGGATACGTTGGTCACTTTTCTGAAGAGCTTCCAATTCTCGTCTGACGTCGGGATTGGGTGAGCAGTCATCTGCGATGCATAGCTCCCAATTGGGATAAAGCTGCTTCCGTATGGAATCGACTGCTTCTCGCAGCCAATCCAAGTTTGCATTATACACCGGCATAATGATGGAAATTGTGGGTTTCACCAGCATGCTGTCGATGCTTTTACCAATCCTGTCTCGATCAGATTGATCCAGCGAACCGTATAAGCGTATCCATTCGAAATAATCATTTCTATCGACGATTTTTCCGTCCAAGGAAACCTGCACCTGGTTTCCAGGGACATTGGCGCGGCGCCAACGTCGCTTGAGACCGGAAAGCCCCTCGGTTTTGTACGTATCCAGCGCCTTGGAAGTAATGGCTTTGAAGCCTCCAGCACGGCTAATGATGCTGGGCAGAGTTCGCATTACATGTGCCGTCCGTCGACTTTGGTGGCCAACGTATCGGTAGGGCGCAGTTAGCTGCCAACTTCTCGATGAGAGCAAATCTTCATATTTTTGGCGCTCCTGTTCGATTTGTTCCTGAAGTGCGTTCCTTTCACTCTCAGATCTCATTAGACCAGCTTTAGCTTCATCAGAGATAGCTTTTTGTTTTTGATGCTCTCGGTTTAAATCGTCATATTGTCTGTCGCGTATCGCAGAAATGCTTTTCACTTCATCGGAATTCTTGCGCTGGATTGACTTAACGAGCTCCAGCGCACTGCTGCGGAGTTTTTTCGTTTCGTCAGCAGTGAGGCCGGCTTGTTCGGTCGCACTATTAAAGTCCTTTGCTGTTGTATCAGCATTGAAAAAGACAGAATTTAATTTACCAAGACGTGCGTAAAGCTCTTGGATCAAAAGCTTGTCTTTTGGATTGGCATTGTTGATATCAGACAGAAGTTCAGGAGCCTTCGCTCCTACCATCAGAACACCAAGCCCGTTGCCGTGAGAGAACTCAAACGCTGGGTACTGCGCTTCTAACTCTTTCCAAAATTTCCAGACGCCAAAATCAGAACGCTGAACGCGTGTGTCGTGAAAAAGCACGACTCCGCGATCAGACAATGAGCTTTTCCAAGTCTCAAAATCTTCTGCTACGTCCTCATATCTATGCCGACCATCAATATGTAGTAAATCTACTGATCCGTCTTTAAATTGTGGCCTGGCATCATCAAATCTGGACTGTATCATGACTCCAATGTCAGGATATTGGGCTTGGAGTTCACTCTTCAGTGAATCATGGATTTGAGATGAGTAAAATCCTGCGTGCTCGTCCCCTTCCCAGGTGTCAATCGCGTAGATTTGTGTTTTCAATCCAGTAGCCTTGGCGGCTTGACACATAGAAAGAAACGAAAATCCGTTGTGGGTGCCGAGTTCGACGGCGCTTCGTGGCTTCAAAATATCTATTAGCCAAAATACAAAAGGAGCGTGTTCTAACCATGCAGAAAGGCGAACATGGTCAGACGGCATGAGCGATTTAGAGTTTAAGTACATAACGCCCCTATGTGCGAGTGGTGAAGTCACGTTGAAAAGTATCGCTACAATGTTTAGAAAAGTAAGTGTCTATTTTTAGACCAAGTGAATGCCATGATCTTTATAAAATTTTAAACCAGAACGGAAAAATTGCCATATATGCCAATGGCCTTTTTTTGCCGCGTGGCCGCCCATATGGACGATTTCGACGCTGGGAACGTACGCAATCTTTGTGATGCGGCTTGTTCTCACAGATAAATCGAAGTCCTCGAAATAGAGGAAATACCTGGGATCAAAACCGCCCGTCTTTACGAGTACATCACGACGAAACAGCATAAAGCACCCGCTCACGATAGGTGGGTTCCAGAATTGTTCATTCTGGGTTTCCATGCGCATTTCGTATCGCTGCAATCTGTTATCGAAAAAACTCTGAATGCTTTTCGGCGCAAAGCCGCGGAGCAGGAGATCAAAAACCGCAGGGTAACGTTTGCACAGATACTGACGTTTGCCGTCTGGCCAGAAGGCGCGCGGTGAAAGCAATCCACAATCAGGATGTGCCTGCATGAAGTCGATGGCATTGCGTAAAGCTAGATGGTCCATCTGAATGTCGGGATTAAGGATGAGATGAAACTCGCCCATATCCGACAGAGCCAGATTGTGCGCGCGACCAAAGCCGACATTACCTTGCCCATGAATAACACGCGTCTGCCAGCCTGGGAGCTGCTCTTCAACAATTGCAGAGACGCAATCTTGGCTCGAATTGTCGATGATAGTGATAACAACGGATGTTGGATCGAAGGAGACTAAAGCATCTGCAAGCGCTGCAAGCGTGGCGCGAAACTCGTTTATATCCGGGTTGAATGTCACGATTGAAATCGTGAGCATCTGGGTTGTATTCAAGTCTTGCCGGGCAGCGGTTTCTATCAAGGCGTTACTTTCGACCCATTCGGTTGAGGACGCCGTGCCATAGACCCAGCGTCATCATTTTCGCGTGGCGCATCCCATGCGGGACAAAAAAGGTGAAAAAGAGATACTGGCGAATTAGGCGCCAGAGAAGCACAATTTTCCACGAAAAAGACAGCCATGGCCGGCGGCAAAGCCAGACGGCATTGCGGAAATGATAGTAATGTCTGAGAGGGCTATGAACGGGGATACGTCGACCACGGAACTTTATCCACTGGTCTCCAAGCGTGTGTTCCATTTTGGCATCGAAAACGCCGAAACAATAGTAGCCTTTTTCGCGTGCGCGCAAACCCCATTCGATATCGACGTAATCGATGAACATGCCTTCGTCCATGAGGCCGACGGCGTCGAAGCTTTCTATCGGTGTTAGGCAGCCAGAGGCGATGAGGAAGTCGGTTTCCACAAACGCATCAAGGGGCTGCCGTTCACGACGCTTCAGCTTTAGCCCATCCAGATATACGAAGGCTGCGGCCTCTCCTTGCCGGGCATCTATATAGGAAGGACCGACACCTGCCACCTGAACGCCTTTTGCAGTCAGTGTTTTCGCTACGTTCACAAGCTCCGCCACCATGTTCGGGGCAGGAATGCTGTCTTGATCGAGAAGAAGTACGTAGTCAGAGCCAATTGCTTTGGCGCGTTCGATGCCGACATTTTGCGCCTTTGCGATGCCGAAATTCTCACCGAGTGAAACCAGTTCAATGTCGGGCTGATCTTTCAAAATGAGCGCGAGATTGTCGTGGGATCCGTTGTCTACGACGATGAGGTGGCCTAATTGAGGAGTGACAGCGCCGATTAACTTCTTTAACGGTTCGATATCGGGATTGAATGTGACAATAATCCCGGTCACTCGAGTTGTAGTATTATCGCATTTTTGACAATCAATAATCATGAATGTTGTTCGTTCGTCGCTCGCTATTCAAGGCAGCATAATGGTTCGGTATTCCAAAAAAAACTTGCCTACAAGCTTCTTTGCGTATTCCGTCGCCAAATCATGGTCAAAGTGCTAGGGCAATAGCCAGCATTCCAATGTTGTTAAGGGAAGTTACATGAAGGGCATTATTCTGGCCGGAGGAAGCGGCACACGGCTATATCCTCTCACAATAGCCGTTTCTAAACAAATCCTTCCGATCTACGACAAGCCAATGATTTATTATCCGCTGAGCGTTCTCATGCTCGCGGGGATTCAGGATATTCTGATCATCTCAACACCGCAGGATCTGCCGCTTTTCCAGAAGCTTTTGGGCGATGGCAGCGAGTTTGGTGTGAACTTCTCTTATGCCGAGCAGCCGCATCCCAATGGTCTGGCAGAAGCCTTCATCATCGGACGCGAATTCATCGGCAATGACAGTGTCGCGATGATTCTCGGCGATAATATCTATTTCGGCGACGGCCTGTCCAAGCTCTGCGAGATTTCGGCAACCGCGACCAAGGGCGGCACCGTCTTCGCCTATCACGTCGATGATCCTGAGCGCTATGGCGTCGTGGATTTCGATAAGGCGACGGGCAAGGCCCTTTCGATCGAAGAAAAGCCTGCAAAGCCGAAGTCGCACTGGGCGGTTACCGGGCTTTATTTCTACGACAATCAGGTTGTCGATATCGCCCGTTCGATCAAGCCGTCAGAACGCGGTGAGCTGGAGATCACGACGGTCAATAATATCTATCTCGAGCGCGGTGAACTGAATGTGCAGCAGCTCGGACGCGGATATGCCTGGCTTGACACCGGCACGCATGACAGTCTGCACGAAGCATCGTCGTTCGTGCGCACCATCGAGAAGCGCCAGGGAATCAAGATTGCCTGCCCCGAGGAAATCGGCCTGGAAAAGGGCTGGATTTCGGGCGACGCCGTGTTGGAACGCGCTGGCAAACTGGGTAAAACAGAATATGCGGCCTATTTGCGCCGCCGTGTAAACGAACTGGGAAATCAATAATGGAAGTCCGCTCGCTTGGTCTTGATGGAGTGTTCGAAATCATCCCGCGTAAATTCGGTGATGATCGCGGCTTCTTCTCGGAAACCTACAATGCCAAGTCATTTGCCGAGGCCGGGATTGATCTGCAATTTGTGCAGGACAACCACTCTTTTTCGGCAGCGAAGGGCGTGGTTCGTGGTCTTCACTACCAGTTGCCGACGCGTGCGCAGGACAAGCTCGTTCGCGTGATTCGCGGGGCGATTCTGGACGTCGCTGTCGATATCCGCAAAAGCTCGCCGACATTCGGCAAGTGGGTCGCGCTGGAAGTTTCCGCCGAAAAGTGGAACCAGATTCTGGTGCCCAAGGGCTTCGCGCATGGTTTCATGACGCTCGTTGAGAACACCGAGGTCATCTACAAGGTCACGGATTACTATTCGCCGGAGCATGATCGCTCGATCCGTTTTGACGACCCGGCCATCGGTATTGAATGGCCGCTTCCTTCTTCGGGCGTCCAGCTTTCCGACAAGGATCAGAAAGCGCCGCTTTTCGCCGATGCAGAAGTTTTTGCTTGAGGAATGATATGAATATTCTCGTCACTGGCGGTGCAGGCTTTATCGGTTCGGCTGTATGCCGTCATCTGGCTGCCGATCCGAAGGTCAATGTTCTCAATCTCGACAAGCTGACCTATGCGGGCAATCTCGCATCGCTGCGTCAGATCGAAAACCATCCGAACTATAGTTTCCTGCAGGCCGATATCTGCGATGACAATCTCATTCTCGATACGCTGCGTTCGAATGATGTCGATATCGTCATGCATCTGGCCGCTGAAAGCCATGTCGACCGTTCCATTGATGGCCCGGCAGCGTTCATCGAAACCAATATCATCGGCACGTTCCGCCTGCTCAATGCGGCTCTCGCCTATTGGCGCGAACTGCCGGAACCGCGCAAGTCGAACTTCCGCTTCCACCATATCTCGACCGATGAAGTGTTCGGCGACTTGCCGTTCGATAGCGGCATTTTCACGGAAGAAACGCCCTATAAGCCATCGTCGCCCTATTCGGCATCGAAGGCTTCCTCCGATCATTTGGTCCGCGCATGGCACGAGACCTATGGTTTGCCGGTGGTTCTCTCGAATTGCTCGAACAATTACGGGCCATTCCATTTCCCGGAAAAGCTCATTCCGCTTGTCATTCTGAACGCGCTCGATGAAAAGCCGCTGCCGGTTTACGGGGCAGGGGCGAATGTGCGCGACTGGCTTTATGTCGAAGATCACGCCCGCGCGCTGGCTTTGGTGGCGACGACCGGTAAAATCGGCGAAAGCTACAATATTGGCGGACGCTCGGAACGCACCAATCTCAATGTCGTGGAAACGATCTGCGCCATTCTCGACAAGAAGCGTCCGCGCGCCAATGGCAAGAAATACGGTGACCTGATTACATTTGTAACGGATCGCCCGGGTCATGATCGCCGTTACGCCATTGATGCCTCGAAGATCGAGCGTGACCTCGGATGGACCCCGCAGGAAACCTTCGAAACCGGCCTTGAGAAGACCATTCAATGGTATCTCGACAATGGCTGGTGGTGGGAGCCGATCCGCAGCGGCACTTATGCCGGTGAGCGTCTGGGCGGCGGTCAAGCCAAAGCGGGTGCAGTATGAAGATCGTCGTCACCGGGCGGGAAGGGCAGGTCGTTCAGAGCCTTCTGGAAAAGGCCGCAGAGCGCCCGGATCTTGAAGTGATTGCGTTGGGACGGCCGGAACTTGATCTGGCCGACCCCGAAACGATCCGCAAGGCGATTGTCGATGCCAAGCCGGATGTCGTCGTTTCGGCTGCGGCCTATACGGCTGTGGATCAGGCCGAGGATGAGCCAGAAATCGCCTTGGCGGTGAATGCGGCTGGTGCTGCTGCCGTCGCCGAAGCTGCGAAGGCATGCGGTGCGCCGATCATTCATCTGTCGACGGATTATGTTTTCGCGGGCAGTAGCGATAGGCCCTATGTGGAGAATGATCCAGCTGGCCCTCGCAGTGTCTATGGCAGTTCCAAGCTTGAAGGTGAAAGGCTGGTTGCCAGGGCTAATCCGCAGCATATCATCCTGCGCACGGCTTGGGTTTACAGCCCGTTCGGCAAGAATTTCGTCAAGACGATGCTGCGCCTTGCTGAAACCCGCGACGGCCTGTCGGTCGTGTCCGACCAGTGGGGCAATCCGACTTCCGCGCTCGATATTGCCGAAGCGGTCATCCGCGTGGCGGATCATCTGGCGGCAAAGCCGGATTTTGCTGGCTATGGCGTCTATCATCTTGTTGGTACGGGCGACGTCAACTGGAGCGGTTTTGCGCGCGGGATTTTCGCTGAAAGCGCGAAACATGGCGGCCCAACCGCCGAAGTGACGGATATTGCCACCGCAGACTATCCCACAAAGGCGGCGCGCCCTGCCAATTCGCGCCTTTCCACGGAGAAGTTCAGTACAACATTTGGCTGGGCCATGCCGCATTGGCAGGCTTCGCTGGCGGATGTCGTGGCGCGTCTGTCGTAATCAATTAAGTCTGAATTTGAGAAACGCGGTGCGGTTGATGACCGTCACCGCGTTTTTTGCTTTGCGCAAATATGTTCCCTGCCTTATGCCTTAAACACTGACTGAACTGTTAGTGCACAATCACCCGAAAGGTGAAAGCTTTTCGGGCGCGACAGTGTGGTTTGAGTTCAGTGATAGGCATGCGGTCTGGAGTGCCGCGCATAACACCGGTGAGGAGCATTAAACGTGAGCAGCAATGAAACTTTCGCCTCGGGAACATTTGTCGGGCGAGCATGGAGCCCGACGGCCAAGGGGCCGGTTCTGGTGACTTTGCGCGAAGGGCGCGTCATCGACATTACCACCAAAGCTGCACCGACGATGCGCGACCTGCTTGAACTTGACGATGCGCTGGCTCATGTACGCGCAACCGCCGGACAGGATATCGGTTCGCTCGAAGCCCTGTTCTCCGGAAAGCCCGGCGATGAAAACACCCTGCACCTTCTGGCGCCGAACGATCTGCAGTCGATCAAGGCTTGCGGCGTGACCTTCGCCCGCTCCATGATCGAGCGCGTGATTGAGGAACGCGCTGCCGGCAATCCCGATCTCGCTTTGAAAATCCGCGAGCGCGTGGGTGCGATCATTGGCGACAGCCTGCGCAACCTCAAGGCAGGCTCGAAAGAGGCGGCCCGCGTCAAGGCGGCGTTGATCGAAGAAGGCGTCTGGTCGCAGTATCTCGAAGTCGGTATCGGCCCCGATGCGGAAGTCTTCACCAAGAGCCAGCCCATGTCGGCGGTCGGTCATGGTGCCGAGGTTGGCCTGCATCCGATTTCCACCTGGAACAACCCCGAGCCGGAAGTGGTGCTGGCGGTCAACAGCCAGGGTCAGGTCAAGGGCGCGACGCTTGGCAATGACGTGAACCTGCGTGACGTTGAAGGCCGTTCAGCCCTGTTGCTCGGCAAGGCCAAGGATAACAACGCGTCCTGTTCGGTTGGCCCGTTCATCCGCCTGTTCGACGAAACCTATTCGATGGAAGATGTGCGCTCGGCGGAACTGGCGCTGAAGGTCGAAGGACCGGATGGCTATGTTCTCAATGGCCGCAGCACCATGAAGGAAATCAGCCGTGATCCGCTGGATCTGGTTGCGCAGACCATCGGCAAGCACCATCAGTATCCAGATGGTTTCGTGCTGTTCATGGGAACATTGTTTGCGCCGGTCGAAGATCGTGACACGCCGGGGCAGGGCTTTACGCACAAGATCGGCGATGTGGTCACCATCTCCAATCCGCAGCTTGGCGCTCTCACCAACACGGTTCGTCTGTCGACCGAATGCAGCCCATGGCGGTTCGGCTCGTCGCATCTGATGCGCAATCTCGCATCGCGCGGCCTGATCTGATTTTATCGATATGCGCGGCGGGTAAGCCGCCGCGCATATAGCCCTTAGTAAGGGCTGTCGACCTTGCCCATCTCAACATAGACGGTCTTGATCTGGCTGTAATGCGCAAGGGCTGCAACGCCGTTTTCGCGCCCGATTCCGGATTGCTTGTAACCGCCGAACGGCACTTCCACCGGCGTCAGATTATAGGCATTGATCCAGCAGGTGCCTGCCTTGATCTGGCCGATAACGCGGTGACCGCGCGCGATGTCGGCGGTGAATACGCCTGCCGCCAGACCGAATTCAGTATCATTGGCCCGTGCGATGACTTCATCCTCATCCGAAAATTCGAGAACGCTCATGACCGGCCCGAAGATTTCTTCGCGCGCGATGGTCATGGTGTCGGTCACGTCGGTAAAGACGGTTGGTTCGATGAAGTAACCCTTGTCGAAGCCCTGTAACTTGGGAATGCCGCCGCCGCAGGCAAGCGTTGCACCTTCAGCCTTGCCTTTTTCGATATAGGAAAGAACCTTGTCTCGTTGGGCGCTGTTGACGAGCGGCCCCATCTGGGTGGCCTCATCCAGAGGGTCGCCGATACGAATCTTGCGCGTGCGTTCGACCAATCGTTCGACAAAGCGCTCGCGGACCTTCTTATGCACGAATACGCGGGTGCCGTTGGAGCAGACCTGACCGGTCGAATAGAAATTGCCGAGCATCGCACCGCCGATGGCGCTTTCGAGATCGGCATCGTCGAATACGATTATGGGCGACTTGCCGCCTAGCTCCATCGTCACATGCTTCAGATGTTCGCCTGCCTGCGCCATGATGCGTTTGCCAGTCGGAACCGAGCCGGTGAGCGAAACCTTGGCCGTCTGGCGATGGTTGACGAGGGCCGCACCCACATCACCGAAGCCCTGAACGACATTGAACAGGCCATCGGGCAGCCCGGCTTCCTGATAGGCTTCCGCCAGAGCAAGGGCCGAGAGCGGCGTATTCTCTGAAGGCTTGAAGATGAAGGCGTTGCCCATGGCGAGCGCCGGAGCGGACTTCCATGCGGCGATCTGGATCGGATAGTTCCACGCGCCGATGCCGACGCAAATGCCCAGCGCTTCGCGGCGGGTATAGGCGAAGGAACCGCCCAGTTCCACGAATTCACCGTTGAAACCGGAAATGATGCCGCCGAAGAACTCCAGCGCATCGGCAGCCGAGGCCGCATCCGCAACGAGCGTTTCCTGAAGCGCCTTGCCGGTATCGAGCGTTTCGAGCTTGGAGAGCTTCTTGTTCTTCTCGCGCAGGATTTCTGCGGTGCGGCGCAGAATGCGGCCCCGTTCGACAGGCTTCAGCGCCGCCCATGCTTCCTGTGCCTTCATCGCCGCCGCATAGGCCGCTTCGATCACGCTCGGCGTGGCGGAATAAAGCTTGGCAATTTCTTCGCCGGTCGCCGGATAAATGACGGGAAGCGGCTTGCCAGCCTTGTCTTCCACAAACGAGCCGCCAATGAAGTGCGAGGCTTTGGGTTGTGCTTTCATGGTGTATTCCTTCGAAAAGAAGGGAATATGGGAGTAGGGGAATAAGGGAGTATGTTTGAACGCAAAACACGACCTGACATACTGCCTTATTCCCCTATTCCCTTACTCCCCTAAAAAATTACCTGTCCGAAACCTGCCAGCGCGGATTGATCCACGGCTCCCGATTGGAGCGTGCAAGCGGTGTGCGGCCAAGGATATGATCGGACGCCTTTTCGCCGACCATGATCGATGGCCCGTTGAGATTGCCATTTGGGATACGCGGGAAGATGGACGAATCCGCCACGCGCAAGCCATCGACGCCGATCACCCGGCATTTAGGATCAACCACCGCATACGGATCGTCAACCGCACCCATTTTGACCGTTCCGCACGGATGGAACGCGCTTTCGACATGCTCGCGGATGAAATTGTCGATTTCATCATCGGTCTGCACTTTCGCGCCGGGCTGGATTTCAGCGCCGCGATAGGGATCGAAGGCCGCTTGCCCGAAGATCTCGCGGGTCAGCCGCACGCAGTGGCGGAAATCAGCCCAGTCGTCTTCATGAGACATATAGTTGAATTTGATGACAGGCTTTTCACGCGGATTGGCCGTGCGCAATGTCACGCTGCCACGCGACTTGGAGCGCATGGGCCCGACATGGGCCTGAAACCCGTGCGATTGTGCCGCCGCCTTGCCATCATAGCGGATGGCCACTGGCAGGAAGTGGTACTGAATATCAGGATACTCTACGCCCGCTTTCGAGCGCACGAAGGCTGCAGATTCGAAATGGTTGGTGGCGCCGTCACCGGTTTTGAAGAACAGCCATTCGGCCCCGATCCTGGCTTTTGAAAACAGGTTCAGCTTGGAATAAAGCGTGATGGGTTGGGTGCATTCCTGCTGGATATAGACTTCCAGATGGTCCTGAAGGTTCTGGCCCACGCCGGGACGATCAGCTACCACTTCAATGCCGTGCTCCTTGAGATGCGCCGCGGGGCCAATGCCGGACAACATCAACAGCTTCGGCGAGTTGATCGAGGAAGCAGCAATGATGACCTCGCGACGCGCGCGAATGGTCGAGAAGCTGCGCCCCGATTCGATCTCCACACCGACAGCACGCTTGCCTTCAAGGACGATCTTGCGCGCCAGCCCTTTGACGAGCTGCACATTCGGGCGTTTCAGCGCCGGCTTCAGATAGGCATTGGCGGCGGACCAGCGACGACCATTGTAGATCGTCTGCTCCATGGGGCCGAAGCCTTCCTGCTTCTCGCCGTTATAATCTTCGGTCACTTCGAACCCGGCTTCATGGCCTGCTTCGACGAAGGCGTGAAACAGCGGGTTGTCGCGCTTGCCCCGCTGGACATGCAGCGGCCCGTCGGTTCCGCGCCAGCCTTCCTGCCCGCCTTGCGCGTTTTCCATGCGCTTGAAATAGGGGAGCACATCGGCATAGGCCCAACCTTGCGCGCCGCTTTCCGACCAGAAGTCGTAATCGCGCGCATGGCCGCGCACATAGACCATGCCGTTGATTGAGGACGAGCCGCCAAGCACCTTGCCGCGTGGCGTGACAAGGCTGCGCCCGCCAATATGTGGTTCAGGCTCGGTGGAAAAACCCCAGTCGTAGGTTTCCATATTCATCGGAAAGGAGAGGGCGGCGGGCATCTGGATCAAAGGCCCGACATCCGGCACGCCATATTCAATGACGATAACCGAATAACGCCCGTCTTCCGACAGGCGATAGGCCATGGCCGAACCGGCGGAGCCTGAGCCGATGATGACGAAATCCGCTTCCATACTCATGTCTCCACCGAAAGCTGAATAGAAATATAATCTTCCACCAATGTGACGGCGGATTGGGCGTCGGGCGCATCAGCGCCGAGCGCATGGCGAATGTAAAGCCCGTCAATCATCGCGCCCGCACCTTCGGCGATGCGGTGTGCCCGATCCCGCCCTGTGAGCTGCTCCAGCGCAAAGACCAGATTGGAATGCAGGCGGCGCGCATAAATGCGCAAAAGCCGCCGCGTGTCCTCCGACTGCTGGGCGTGGACGTAGAAAGTCAGCCAGGCGGCGATGGTTTCCTGCGTGAACTGCGAGGCGGAAAAATTGACGGCGATGATGGCTGCAATCCGCTCGCGCGGCGTCTCGGTCTGCTTCACCGCCTCATTGAGATCATGGCCCAGTTCACGCAGCAAATGGCGCATCGTGGCAAGAATGAGCTTGTCCTTGCCGCCGAAATAATGATGCGCGAGCGCAGGTGAGACGCCCGCTTCATGGGCGATCTGCGCAACGGTCACGTCCAGCGAACCGCGCTGTCCGATGGTGCGTATCGCAGCGTCGATCAGTTCGCGCCGCCGCAAAGGTTCCATCCCGATCTTCGGCATCGTCTCAATCCCTGTCCGGTTTTCAGGTCTGTTGCCGCTATTTTATCTTTGATTGACTCATCAATCAATAAAAACTCCGGCCTGTGGGAAATGGGGTTTGAATGCTTAAGCATGAGCGGGGAGAAGGCTTGCGGGGGCGTTATGCGCCGCTTACATTCATCAAATGAGCAGAGCTTTTACAAAAGAACAGGATGATGCGCCGACCGATCTCGGTGAGCGTCCGGTCAGTCCGCATCGCAATCTCGTTACGTCGACTGGTCTGAAGATGATAGATGATGAGATTGCCCGCCTTCAGCGCGAGCTGGCGGAAGCGAACGTCGCCGGTGAGCGCTCGGCTATCGCGCGTATCTCGCGTGACCTGCGCTACTGGACGGTGCGCCGCGAAACGGCGGAGCTGTCCGTGCCGGATGCCGATAGCGACGTGGTGCGGTTTGGCATGACGGTAGAGCTGGAAAATCTGGACGACGGCCAAACCCGCCGCTGGACGATTGTCGGCGAAGACGAAGCCGACCCGTCGAGCGGAAAGATTTCACATGTCGCGCCGGTCGCCATCATGCTGTTCGGCAAACCGGCTGGTGATGTGTTGAAGATTAACGGCAAGGATTGGGAAATCGTGTCGCTGAAGGCTTAAACTTCCAACGCCACGCTATGATCGCGGAAGAATGCGGCAGCACCGCTTTCGTCGATTTCACCGGATGCGATACCCATTGTGAAGCTATAAAGCATCCCGTCATCGGCGGTGAGCATATAGCCATTGATTGCCAGAAAAGTAACAGCGGTCACGATTGCCGTGCGCTTGTTGCCATCCACAAAAGCATGGTTACGACCCAGCCCGAAGACATAGGCCGCAGCTATGTCGGCGTGGTCAGGCTCGCCGTAAACAACCTTGTTTTGTGCCCGACCCAAAGCAGATTCGAGCGCGTTTTCATCGCGTAGCCCCTGTGCTCCTCCATGTCGTTGCAACTGCTCGACATGGATGGCTTCAACAACGCGGCGTGACAGAAAATGCCAGCTCATTCGGCGAGCTTCTGCAAGGCAACCTTATACTTGTCCATGACTTTGCGAGCCGCTTCCATTTGCTGCTCGAAACTATCGTCGATGGGCTCCAGCGAAAGACCACTCTGCGTCTCGACGAGTTGCAGCTTGTCTCCCGCTCTTAAATTAAGCCGGTCGAGCACTTCCTTGGGCAGGATCACGCCTTCGGAATTGCCGATCTTGCGCAAAGTGACGTTCATGGCTTTTCTCCTATGTTATAACCAATGATATAACATGGTTGCGCCCTTGTCGAGCTGGCCGCTTACAGCCACCCCTTGCGGCGGAAATAATAGAGCGGCAACAGGGCCGAGGCGATCATCAGTCCGAGCGCCATCGGATAGCCCCAGGGCGACGTCAGTTCCGGCATGAAGGAAAAGTTCATGCCGTAGATGGAAGCCACCAGCGTTGGCGGCATGAAGCCCACGGCAGCCACCGAGAAGATCTTGATGATGGCGTTCTGCTCCACGGAAATCAGTCCGACGATGGTGTCGAGCAGGAAGGTGACCTTGTTGGATAGAAAATCCACATAGGCGGTCAGCGATTGCATGTCGCGTTCGAGCGACTTGATCCAGGAGCGTGTCTCCTTCTTGCCGGTGGCCGGATTGCTGGTTGCCGAGAGATAGACAAGCATGCGGCTGATGCCTGCAAGACTTTCACGCATGCGCGACAGAAACGTTCCCTGACCACCGATCTGGGTCAGGATGTGTCGGAAATCCTGCGTCGTCATCGGCCGCGCCTTTGGCTGGCGGCGATAGATGGAATGCGATGCGGCGTCGATTTTACCGGCCACACCTTCCAGAATATCCGCCAGGCGGTTGGTGGTGGCTTCGGTGATGCCGAGCATGATCGAAAGCCCGGTGCATTTGGCGGAAATCAGCCCATTGCCCGGCTTGGTGGAACGCAGAATATAGGTCGTGAAGGATTTGGGGTCCGCATAGCGCACAGTGATCAGGCGCGAACCGTGCAGAATAAACGTCACCGGCGCGAGTTCACGATGGTCGAGATCGACCGCATGGAGAATAGGCACGGTGAGATACTGCGCACCGTTTTCCATATAGAAGCGGCTGGATTCCTCGATTTCCGTCATGTCTTCGCGAGTTGGTATGGAAATACCCGTCCACGCTTCGACAATGTGATCTTCATTGACGCCGGGTGTTGAGAGGTCGATCCAGATCACGTTGTCCGGCAATGGCGTGCCCGGTTCGACTTCCGTTTTTTCGAGATGGTCACCGGAAAGGCTATAGAGCGTGATCATGCTGGCACCTGCTGGCTGCGTATGAAAATCCAATCTGCGCGAGAATTCTTAGAGCATTTTGAAGCCAATTGAAAACATTTGCCTGCACACAAATGTGGGATTGGCGCCGGACTGTGGCTTTCACAGCAGCAGGATATCCCCGTCTGTTGACAGTTCCATCCGCCTCCTCTAATTCATCAAGTCATCCGATGAATTTGGAGCGCCTATGAAAACGGTTTCCCGCAAAAGCCTGACGGAAGCGGCGACGCAATCCATTCGTTCCGAAATCACCTCGGGGCGCTGGGCTGTGGGCGAGCAATTGCCGAACGAAGCCCAGCTTTCGGCACGGCTCGGCGTCAGTCGCGGCACGGTGCGCGAGGCTGTCAGGGCGCTGGTGGCTCAGGGCATGCTGGAGACGCGCCAGGGCTCGGGCACTTACGTCCGCTCGAAGACCGACACGGCGCGCAGCCTCAATCGCATACGCCATACGAGCCTGCGCGACAGGCTTGAAATGCGTGCTGCGCTGGAAGTGGAGGCCGCACGCCTTGCCGCGCAGCGCGTCACGCCGCAGACGATTGCTCATCTCGAAGCCGTGCTGACCACACGCGGATTGCGCGAAGATACCGACCGGGTGACATTCGTTGAGCGCGATTTTGCATTTCATGAAGCCATTGCTGCCGCTTCCGGCAATCATGCGTTGATTGAGGTCTATGGCTTCTTTTCCGCGTCAATCCGCGAATCCATTGAAGCCACGCTTGATGGCGAGTTGCCGGAGCCGGACTTTGAGGCGCATCGGCAGATCATCGAAGCCATTGCCACCGGCGACCCGGACAAGGCCAGTGCGACGGTTCGTCGTTTTCTGGCCCCCCTGATTGAAGAACTGGAAAGGTTGCTCGCATCATGAGCCGCATAAACGCCGTGCCGCCCACAGCACGGGAGGAACACACCATGACATCTCAGGCAGAGCAGCCAGAACCGCTTGTCGACGCTGAAGCGGACAGCGTGCCGCCGCCATCCGTGCCGCAAACGCCGAGCAAAGCCACGCGCATCCTGCTCGGGTTGAGCCTTGTGCTCATTGCCGCCAATTTGCGTCCGGTTTTTTCCAGCGTTTCTGTGCTTTTGCCGGAAATCATCGATGGTACCGGTATGTCGTCGCTCGCCGCAGGCGTGCTGACCACCTTGCCTGTTGTCTGCCTTGGCGCATTTGCTCCCTTCGCGCCGCGTCTCGCACAACGTTTTGGCGCTGAGCGCGTACTTCTGGCTGTGCTGGTGGTCTTGACCATCGGTACGGCGCTGCGCGGCCTTGGGTCTTTCTGGTCGCTCTATATGGGCGCGACGCTTGCCGGTGCGGCGATTGCCATGGGCAATGTGCTGCTGCCGGGTGTGGTGAAGCGCGATTTTCCAAAAACCGCCGCGATCATGACTGGTCTCTATACCATGGCGCTTTGCGGCGGTGCGGCTTCCGCGGCGGGCTTCACGATCCCGATCAAGAACATGCTCGGCGGTTCGTGGAATCTCGCTCTGGCGTTCTGGGCGGTTCCGGCTGTGCTGGTGCTCGTGCTATGGCTGCCGCAGGCGCTGCGCAGCAAGCACAATGTCGCGCATTCGGGTTTCCGTGTCGTCGGTCTGTGGAACGACGCGCTTGCCTGGCAGGTGACGCTGTTCATGGGGCTGCAATCGTCGACGGCCTATATCGTATTCGGCTGGCTCGCGCCGATCCTGCGTGAACGGGGCATGAGCCCGGCTGCGGCGGGCGGTCTCGTGTCGTTTTCGATCATGGCGCAGGTCGTGACATGCCTGTTGATACCGTCGATTGCCGTGCGTCAGAAAAGCCAGAGCTTTATCAATGTGTTCCTCTGCGCCTGCGCATCGCTTGCGCTGATCGGCTTTCTCTATCTGCCGGAATGGAGCTTCTGGCTTCTGGCCATCATTCAGGGGATCGGGCAGGGCGGCCTGATCGCTGCTGCTATGATGGTGATCGTGCTGCGGTCGCCGGATTCGCACACGGCAGCGCATCTGTCCGGTATGGCGCAATGTGTCGGCTATATTCTCGCGGCAATCGGCCCGCTGCTGGTTGGCGTGATTCACAGTGCGACAGGGAGCTTTGCCGCCTGCGGACTGTTCTTTGTGATCCTTTGGATCGGGGCCAGCATCAATGGCTGGCTGTCGGGACGCGCCCTCCATGTCGGGGCGAGAACCATACACAAAGACGCATAGAGCGCATCCCGAAAAGTGTGAAACGTCTCCGCAGGAAAATCAGTCCACTGGACTGATTTCTGATCCTGCTTCGATCAGAAAAGATGCGCGTTAAAACAAAGAATTAGAGCGCCGATCTGATCCAATCAGATCGGCGCTCTAAACAAAAACCCCGGCCATCGAGCCGGGGTTTTCGTTGCGAAATGTATTCGCTCAGATGAACTGGCCGAGACCCGGGATCGAGCCGATCACGGCATCGACCGGTGCGTCGCCAGCTTTTTCCTTGGCGAAACGGATGGTTTCCTTGGCAACGCCGGAAATTTCACCCATGCCGAGGCCAGCGCCCATGAGTTGCGAGCCAAGGCCCATCACGCCGCCCATCAGGTTGGACAGGAAACCGCCGCCCTTGACCTGTGCAACGGCTTCGGCAGCACCCGGGATAGCGGCCAGAAGCTGCTGAACCTGATCCGCCGGACCTTCTTTCTGAAGGAATGCGAGGATCATGCCGACAGACTTTTCCGCCGTCGCGGCATCGATGCCGACATTCGAGGTGATACGTGCGATCAGTTCTTCCATGGAAACTCTCCCAAAAATCTTACGTTTACGTAATATGCATTCTCGCTATCGCTTTGCAAGCAGGTCCGGATTAAAATTATAGGGAATTTTTTCAGCGCTTATGACAGCAAAAACGGTTCTCTATCCGCAGCGTGGGCTTTATCGTTGTCGCATGACGGGACGGCGGCTATATCTGACAAGAGTGCGGCTCTGGATGTGCCGGTCGAAATAAGGAGCAAATCGCCTGATGACTGCTGACGACGCTATTTTTCTTGGCGCAAGCCGCAAGCCTGACGATTCCTACCAGCAGCCGGAATATCTGGCGCTGAAATATGGCAACAGGCACGGTCTGGTCACCGGCGCGACGGGTACGGGTAAGACCGTGACCCTTCAGGTGCTGGCGGAGAGTTTTTCCGCCGCTGGTGTTCCGGTCTTCTGCGCCGACATCAAGGGCGATCTATCCGGCATTGCCGCAATTGGCCTCGAGAATGACGGCCTGACCAAGCGGGCCGAGGAAATCAAGCTCGATCCTTATCAGCTGCGCGCATCGCCGGTCATTTTCTGGGATATTTTTGGCGAGCAGGGGCACCCGGTTCGCGCCACCATTTCGGAAATGGGGCCGTTGCTGCTGTCGCGTCTCATGAACCTGACGGAAGCGCAGGAAGGCGTGTTGAATATCGCATTCCGCCTGTCCGACGAAGAGGGGCTTTTGCTGCTTGATCTCAAGGATCTTCAGGCAATTCTCAAGGAAATGGCGGAGCGTTCCGCCGAGCTTTCGGGTAAATACGGCAACGTCAACAAGGCGTCGGTTGGCGCAGTGCAGCGGTCGTTGCTGGTGCTGGAACAACAGGGCGGCGCGAAGTTCTTCGGCGAACCGGCTTTGACCATTGCCGACCTGATGCGCACGACGACGGATGGGCGCGGCGTGGTCAGCGTGCTTGCCGCCGACATGCTGATGATGAGCCCGCGTCTTTATTCGACTTTCCTGCTCTGGCTGATGTCGGAACTGTTCGAGGCGCTGCCGGAAGTGGGTGACCCTGACAAGCCGAAGCTCGTCTTCTTCTTCGACGAAGCGCATCTTCTGTTTGATGAAGCACCCAAGGCACTGGTCGATCGTGTCGAACAGGTCGTTCGCCTCATCCGTTCCAAGGGCGTTGGCGTCTATTTCGTCACGCAGAACCCGCTCGACGTGCCGGAAACGGTTCTGGCGCAGCTCGGCAATCGCGTGCAGCATGCGCTGCGCGCCTATACACCGCGCGAGACCAATGCGGTGAAAACCGCCGCCGATACGTTCCGTCCCAATCCGGACTTCAAGACGTTCGATGCGATCACCAATCTGGCGACTGGCGAGGCGTTGGTTTCGACCTTGCAGGCCAAAGGCGTGCCGTCCATGGTGCAGCGGACATTGATCCGTCCGCCATCGTCACGCATCGGCCCGCTGACGCCGGAAGAGCGCGCCAAGATCATCGCCGCAAGCCCGGTCTCCGGCCAGTACGACACGGTTGTGGATCGCGACTCCGCATTCGAAATGCTGGCGCGCAAGGCGCAGAATGCAACGGCAGAGCAGCAGAAGACCAAGCAGGAGGAAGAAGGCAGCGGCGGTATGCTGGGCGATCTCCTCGGCACGGCACTCGGTACTGGCAAGCGCTCCAGTCGTCAGACCGTCGCGGAAACGGCCATGAAGTCCGTCGTGCGCTCGGTTGGTAATTCGCTGGGTCGCGCATTGGTGCGCGGCATTCTCGGTAGTTTCAAGAAATAAGGGAGTAGGGGAATAGGGGAGTAAGGCAGTAAGGCAGAAGGCAGTATGTGCTGCTCCCCATTCCTTCGCGCTGGTGTTCCGAAAGCGCCGAGCGAATCCACCCAATAATGGGTTATTCGACATTGCTAATGTCGATTTACGGCAGAGATTTTTCTGCCTAATGTCCGCCTGCCCGATCTTGGGCGGGGCGGGATAACACTATGAAACTATTGAAAATTGCAGGCATGGCGTCAGCCGTGCTGCTGACGCTTGCCGGCGTTTCGAAGGCTGACGATCTGGTCTTCAAGCTGAAGAACGGCACCAATTCGACATTGACCCATTTCTATACGTCGCCGGTCGGCGTCAACAATTGGGAAGGTGAGGTTTTCGGCGATCAGGTTCTGGAGCCGGGCGAAACCATCGAAATCACCATCGCTGACGGTCGCCGTGTTTGCAAATACGACATGCGGTTCGAATTTCAGGATAGTGACGACCTCGACACCACCACCGACACGCAAGACTTGTGCGAACTCGGTTCCTATACGATCGAGGAATAGTTTAATTTAGGCGGGGGCGCCGCGGCTGGGTCGAAAGGCCCAGCCGCTTTTTTATATGTCGAAGAGTTTTTTGGCCGCTCCGTGCATGCCCTTGCTGATCGCTGCAAATTTAAGCGCTTGCCACTGGCGGTAATCCTGCACGAGCGTGGCGGAGATCCAGCAATCGCCGCGATTGCCGGGACGTTCCCAGCCGATCAGCCCGGCATCGCGCGCCCGCGCCAGAATGCGCGCCGTATTGCTCTGCGACATGCGATAGCGCGTCGATATCCCGTTGGACGTGACTTTGCCGATCCACGCCCGGTCGCCGGAGAATGTCCACGGCGCGCGGGATGCAACATCGTGCAAAATGTTGTTGCCGGATTCCGAATGGGTGAAATTCGCAATGCTGGGCTGCGGGCGGCACCAGTCGCTATTGTGCAGCACATCGCGCGTCATGATCGGCTGGGCATAGCGCAACATATCGGGATGGCGGAGCATGAGTGCCGCCCGGTTGCCGTTATCCATCCGGTCGATTGCGATGAGATGGGTGGTTAGCCACAGGCGGATCAGCTCTTCCGTGGCGGTGCAGGCGCGAAAGAGATGCTGCCTGCGATCCCGGGTCGGGAGCGGTTCGATGAAATTGTAGTGCCGGGTTTCCTGAAGAAAGGCCAGCGTGGTGTTCTTGCTGGCAATCGGCGTCCCTTTCAGGAAGTTCAGCAGATTGGTTGGCGAGATCGCCGGATTGCGGGCATCAGTCTGATGCTCGAAATGAATGGCGAAGGTCGCCTGGCTTAAAAGCCATTTCTGCATATCGGAAAGATAGCGTACCTCGCGCGGTAACTGGCCGGTAATGGCTAGAAGTTCACTGGCGGTCGTTTGCAGGCAATCGTGAAAGCGCTCGTTCCGGACAAGGTCCGCAGGATCGAATATGGCCGGTATGTCGGTATCGGTGAGAGCGACAGTTGCTGTATGCATGATGGTAAACTTGCATCAGGTGGAGTTTATTGCCGCTAATATATTTCCCCGTTTTGAACAAGGTGAAAACGCGTGGGATCGCAAGTCTTTCTGGCGCAGCCTGCTTAAAAGAAAACCCCGGAGCAGCGGATGCTCCGGGGTTTTCGATAGGAATTCTCTCGTCCGTCTTCGTCTTACATGACGAGGATCGGCGACTTCGGTGGCACGCGATCGTAAAGATCGATGATATCCTGATTGAGGAAGCGCACGCAGCCCGACGAAACTGCCTTGCCGATGGACCACCATTCCGGATTACCGTGCAGGCGATAGAGCGTGTCCTTGCCGTCCTGGAAGATATAGAGCGCACGGGCGCCGAGCGGGTTCTTGAGGCCCGGAGCCATGCCGCCATTGGCAGCGCTGTACTGGACCAGTTCCGGCTGGCGGGCAACCATTTCATCCGGCGGCGTCCAGCGCGGCCACTGGCGCTTGTACTGGATCACGGCGCGACCGGACCATGCAAAGCCTTCGCGGCCGATGCCGACGCCATAGCGCAGCGCCTGACCGTTATCGAGCACGAGATAGCAGAAGCGGTTGGCAGTATCGATGACCAGAGTGCCGGGTGTTTCGCCGGTAGGGTCCTGCACGACCTGACGCAGATAGCGCTTGTCCATCTTCTGGATCGGAATTGCCGGAAGCTGAAAGCCGCCGTCATTGACGGAGGCATACATCTGCTCCCAGCCGCCATAGGACGAATCCACATTGGCCTGGGGCGTCCTGTTGATCGGGTTGCCGGACGCATCGACATCGATGATGGGAACATTCTGTCCCAACTGGGCGCAACCGGCGAGACCGGCAGCCGCAGTGGCAGTCATTGCCGTCAGGAAAGAGCGGCGGGTGAGGGTCGTTTGCATAAGAAAACCAGACTAGTGACGGGAGGGTTATGAATACAACAATCAGGGTTAACGAAGTGCGACCAAACCAGATGTGGTAGAGGCGCCATGGGGGAAGGCACTGACTTGGACGGTGTTTTTCGCCAAGCATCGAGTTTCGACTGATCGGAAAACGCCCTAGAAATGTGGCGTCGAGCCGGTCTGAATACGGCCTAAACGTGGCGAAAAGCCACCCGCAGGGCGCGTGTTGCAGCCACGACACAATTTTGCGGGCAATCAGTCTGTTTGACTGTAGCCGGATAATTCAAATTTTAGTGAAATGCTCAATTAGTTTTGCGCGGCTGTCCGCGCTTTCAGTCAAGAAGCTGAAGACTCGGCAAAATGAGGGCAGGCGGGAACGCCCGATACTCGTCCGGCTGGTTGGACCGATTGACCCAGACGCCGCGCATGCCGAACTTGACCGCACCTGCCACATCCCAGCGATTGGACGACTGGAAGGAAATTGCGGAAGGATAAAGCCGCCATTGCATGGTGATCAGCTCATAGGCTGAAGGCGACGTCTTGTATTTGCGCACGGCATCGACGGAGATCACGTCATCCAGCAGCACGTCGAGTGCAGCCGACTTCACGGCGGCTTCCAGCATGGCAGGCGAGCCGTTGGACAGAATGGCAAGCCGCGATCCGCGATCCTTGAGGTGCTTCAGCGCGGCAGGGACTTCCGGATAGCAGTCGAGTTTCCAGTAAGCGTCGAGCAGGTCGTTGCGCAGCGACGGATCGACGGACGGATAGCGCGCAAAGGCGAAATCGAGAGACTCTTCCGTCAATTTCCAGAAGTCGCTGTAAGCGCCCATCAGGCTCAGCACCCAGGAATATTCAAGCTGCTTGGCGCGCCAGAGTTCGGAAAAGGCGCGTCCATTGGGGCCAGCCTTGTCCGCATGCCGCCGAACTGCCGAATGGACATCGAACAATGTGCCATAGGCATCGAAGACATAGGAACTAATTGGGCCGGACACGGTTACTCCTTTACCGATGCGGTGATGCGGAAATTCTCAATGGGGTTCATCCTACTGTGATTTCAATAATATTTCATTGCCGCTCACGCGGTTGGGGCCTATGTAGAGTCCGCACGCAATTTTTCGGGTAGGCAATACATTGCCCGCCGCGCGATGAGAGATAAAGAGGAGAGTTTCCAATGGCTTTCGAACTGCCCGCCCTTCCATATGACTACGAAGCACTTGCACCGTTCATGTCGCGCGAGACGCTTGAACTGCACCACGACAAGCACCATCAGGCTTATGTCACCAACGGCAACAAGCTTCTCGAAGGTTCCGGCCTCGAAGGCAAGAGCCTGGAAGACGTCGTCAAGGAAAGCTACGGCAAGAATCAGGGCCTCTTCAACAATGCTGGCCAGCACTACAACCACATCCATTTCTGGAAGTGGATGAAGAAGGGCGGCGGCGGCACGAAGCTGCCGGGCAAGCTTGAAAAGGCAATCGAATCCGATCTCGGCGGCTACGCCAAGTTCCGCGAAGATTTCATCGCAGCTGGCGTCGGTCAGTTCGGCTCGGGCTGGGCATGGCTCTCGGTCAAGAACGGCAAACTGGAAATCTCCAAGACCCCGAACGGCGAAAACCCGCTGGTTCATGGCGCAAAGCCGATCCTCGGCGTGGACGTGTGGGAACACTCCTACTATGTCGATTACCGCAACCTGCGTCCGAAGTATCTCGAAGCTTTCGTCGACAGCCTGATCAACTGGGACTACGTTCTGGAAATGTACGAACAGGCATAATGCCAAGGCATTGATGTTATGAGATGAGCCCCGCTTCGGCGGGGCTTTTTCTTTTTCAGATTTTGAAATAGTTATGAGTAATATATTGGTTAGACCTAATTATTATATAAAAAATATTAGAGATATGGAAAAATTTATTTTAAAATAAACTTTGGGAGTTCTTTATTTTGAATAAGATTTTGGCATTTGCATGCATTATTGCTTCGCTTGCAGCGAGCCCCTCTTACGCCTGTGTCATGATGGGGATGTCCGACGGTGGTGGAAGCTGTCTGAAGGATTGCGAGGATCATGCAACTTGGGTGTGGCTTTGCCGGGTTGGGCAATCAGCGCCACAGCCAGTCCCTGAAAATAAATAATCGACGCTGAGGTGCGGGGGCATCTTGGCATAAAAGTATAGATGGGCACTCCGTTTCGGCGGAGTGTCTTTAAGAATAGTAATTAACTCATGTTTTTCACGTTATCGTGATGGAAATGTATAAATCTCCGTAAAGAACACGTTTTACTTTCCGCAAGCGCGATATGTTCGGTCCGATCATTGCAATGACAGGAATTGTATCGGATATTTGGCCAAGGGATGAGTTTTGTTCACTTAAATGCGGAGGACTACATGCGTTTGTTTTTTCTTACGGTTGGTTCTGCGGCAGTTCTCGTCGCCAATATGGGGCTAGCTCAGGCCGATGCGATTGCTGATCGTCAGGCTATCATGAAAGATTTGGGTCGCTCGGTAGGCGCAATCGCACCGGTCGTCAAAGGCGAGAAGCCGTTTGATGCTGCTGCTGTTTTGACTGCGCTCGAAAAGATCGACGCCGACGCCAAGAAGCTCGATGTTGATACGCTGTTCCCTGCTGGTTCGGATAAGGGCGATACGGAAGCGTCGCCGAAAATCTGGGAAAACAAGGACGATTTCATCAAGCATGTCGAGAAGTTCCGCACCGATGCCGCAGCTGCTGTGGCTGCCGAGCCGCAGGATGTCGATGCGCTGAAAACGGCTTTCCAGCAGGTTGCTGCCAATTGCGGTTCCTGTCATCAGGCCTTCCGCGTCAAGAAAAACTGATAGGCTTCTATAAAATCGGCAGTTTCGCTTGATGTGTGAAACTGCCGCAATGGAATGGGTAGGATGGTCCGCAAACTGGCATATGCCGCGGGCGCTGTGCTTGTTATCGGCGCTGCCGCCTTCTGGATTCTGACCACGCCGCAAAAGGTGGATAGCGCGGTTCTGGCTTCAATGAAGCCCGGCGATGCTGTCAAAGGCGAGCAGGTTTTCTGGGCGGGCGGTTGCGCATCCTGTCACGCTGCGCCGGGCGCTGCGGGCGATGCGCGCAAAGTGCTTGCGGGCGGCCACGAGCTGGTCTCGGATTTTGGCACCTTTATCGTGCCGAATATCTCGCCTTCCGAGCAGGGGATCGGCACCTGGACCATTCAGGATTTTGCCAATGCGATGCTGAAGGGCGTGGGCAAGCAGGGCGAACATCTCTACCCGTCCTTTCCTTACACATCCTATACCCGAATGAAGCCGCAGGACGTGGCCGATCTCTATGCCTATATGAAAACACTGCCGCCATCGGATAATGTGGCGGCACCCCACAAACTTGGCTTTCCGTTCAACATCCGTCGCAGTCTCGGCTTCTGGAAGCATCTCTACCTGTCGGATGCTCCGGCCGTTGCTATCGCCGACGCATCGGACCTCGTGAAGCGCGGCCAATATCTGACCGAGGCGCTCGGTCATTGTGGCGAGTGCCATACGCCGCGCAATATCATTGGCGGGCTGCAAACCGGCCAATGGCTGGCGGGCGCATTGTCGGCAGAGACAGGCAGCGATGGCAAAAAGAGCGTCGTGCCGAATATCACAACGGGCGAGGGCGGCATCAGCGACTGGAGCGAAAAAGACATCGCCTATGCGCTGCAGAGCGGCTTCACGCCTGACTTCGATTCACTTGGCGGATCGATGACCGATGTGGTGTCCAATATGGCGCATCTGACCGAAGCAGATCGCAATGCAATCGCGGCCTATCTGAAAGCCATTCCCCCACACGCGAATGGCTATCAAGCTCAATAGCCAAGTTTAAGCGGTCTTTATTTCTTCCAGCTCCAGTTCTTCGATCATGGTCTGTCGCATGACGAATTTCTGGATTTTTCCGGTAACGGTCATGGGGAATTGATCGACAAAGCGGATATGCGCCGGAATCTTGTAATGGGCGATCCGCTGCTGGCAGAAGCTGACAAGTTCCGCTTCATTCAGGCGTCCATCCTGACTGAGCTTGACCCAGGCGCAGATGACTTCGCCAAACCGACGGTCGGGAATCCCGAAAATCTGCACATCGCTAATGGCTGGATGGGTGAACAGGAACTCTTCGATCTCGCGCGGATAGATGTTCTCGCCGCCGCGAATAATCAGATCCTTGATGCGCCCGACTATGTTGCAATAGCCTTCTGCGTCGATGGTGGCGAGATCGCCCGTATGCATCCAGCCAGCATCATCAACAGCGCCTGCCGAGCTTTGCGGATCGTTCCAGTAGCCGCGCATGACACTGTAGCCCCGCGTCAGCAGCTCGCCCTTTTCGCCACGTGGCACAATCCGGCCATCCGCATCGACAATCTTGACTTCGAGATGCGGGTGAATGCGGCCAACAGTTGAAACACGCCGTTCCAGCGGATCGTCGGTCGAACTCTGGAAACTGACGGGGCTCGTTTCCGTCATGCCATAAGCGATGGTGATTTCGCTCTGGTGCATTTCATTGATCACCCGGCGCATGACTTCCACCGGGCAGGGCGAGCCGGCCATAATGCCGGTGCGCAGGCTCTGGAGATCGAACTTCGCAAATTCTGGATGATCCAGCATGGCGATGAACATGGTCGGCACGCCATGCAGCCCGGTGCATTGCTCATCCTGCACAGTCTGCAACGTCAAGAGCGGATCGAAACTGTCATTTGGGATGACCATGCAGGCGGCATGGGTCATGCAGGCAAGATTACCAAGCACCATGCCGAAGCAATGATAGAACGGCACCGGAATGCAAAGCCGGTCCTGTTCGGTCAGGCGCATCGCTTCGCCGACAAAGAAGCCGTTGTTGAGAATATTGTGATGGGAGAGAGTCGCGCCTTTGGGGCTGCCCGTGGTGCCGCTGGTGAACTGGATATTGATCGGATCGTCGAATTGCAGGTCTTCCGAGAGCTGTTGCAGCTCGTCACGCGCCGCCTCATCACCCGCAGCGGCGACTGCATCGAAATTCATCATGCCATCGGTTTGTTCGTCGCCAAGGCGGATCACAGATCGCAAGGCTGGCAGGCGCGCTGACACCAGATGGCCGGGGCGGGCGCTATCCAGTTCTGGCACGATAGAGCGCAATATATCGAGATAATTGCTGGTCTTGAGCGATGGCGCGAGGATGAGTGCCGAGCATTCGACCTTGGCAAGCACATATTCCAGTTCATGCGCCCGGTAGGCGGGATTGATATTGACGAGGATCAGGCCCGCTTTGGCCGTGGCAAATTGCGTCAGTATCCATTCGAGATTGTTCGGGGACCAGATGCCGACCCGCTCGCCGGGACGCAGGCCAATCGCGAGAAGACCTGCCGCAAGGGCGTCAACGCGGGCGTTCAGTTCTGCATAGGTCAGGCGGATATTCTGGTGGCGCACGACCACAGCTGGCCGGTCAGGGTGCTGTTCTGCGATGCGGTCGAGATGATTGCCAATCGTATCGCCGATCAGAAACCGGTCACTCGCGCCATGAACATAGCTCGCCTGCTGCATATTCGATCCTCCCAAATCGATTTCAGCCCCCCGATAGTGCTCCGCTCTTTCCCGTTACGCGGCCTCGCGTTGATCCTCCGACAATGATATTGCCATTTTATGGTGCTGCAAAAAATTGCAGTTTCTTGGACGAATTTTAGCGTTTGGTGCAGCGGGCAACCGTTGCCGGACCGGCATTGGTGTATTTGCTCTGCATTGTGTAGAGCCAGCCCTTGCATTCGGACACGCTGGTAAAACAGCGCACGCGATCAACCGGAACAATCCCGTCCATGCTGACCATAGGGGAATCGTCCACACCGCTGAACTGTCCGAAAATAATGCCGCTGCCACGCGGCGGCGCGCTGCAACGCCGTCCGGCATATTCGCTCACATCCTTGCGCACTTGTGCCTGTGCGCCTGTGGTGGCGGGCACAAGGGCTGGAAGCGCCAGTGCAAGGCTCGCCAGAAAAGTCACGCATCCGGTTTTCATGATCCAATCTCCGTGACGATATTCAATAGGCAACAGTATAGGGCGTTGATGGCCGAACGTGTAGCTTATTTTAACTTGCTCCAGCGAGGTAAACCCGCTGGAGCCTGATATGTGTTTCAGCCTTCGAAGCCTGGAACCTTGCCAACGACTTTCAGTGCAAAAGCCTGCGTATAGGCAACTTCTTCCAATCGGGAGAAGCGCCCTGAAGCACCGGCATGGCCCGCATCCATATTGATGCGGAACAAGACCGGATGGTCATCGGTTTTCAGCTCGCGCAGCTTGGCGACCCATTTCGCCGGTTCCCAATAGGTGACGCGGGGATCGGTCAGGCCTGCGACAGCCAGAATGGCCGGATAGGCCTGCGCCGTCACATTGTCGTAAGGCGAATAGGCGGCGATGGTGCGATAATCCGCTTCCGAGGCAATCGGATTGCCCCATTCCGGCCATTCCGGCGGGGTGAGCGGCAGCGTATCGTCGAGCATGGTGTTCAGCACATCGACGAACGGCACTTCCGCGATAATTCCGCCGAAGGCATCCGGGGCGAGATTGGCAATCGCGCCCATCAGCATGCCCCCAGCCGAGCCGCCATGGGCGACGATGCGGTCATGGCTGGTGAAGTCTTCACCAACCAGATGTTTTGCGGCTGCGATGAAGTCGGTAAAGGTGTTCGTCTTCTTGTCGCGCTTGCCGTTTTCGTACCAGGCGAAACCCTTGTCCTTGCCGCCGCGAATATGCGCGATGGCGTAGACAAAACCGCGATCCACCAGCGACAGGCGCGATGTGCTGAAGCTTGCCGGAATGGTGATGCCATAGGAGCCATAGCCATAGAGCAGGCACGGGGCCGAGCCGTCCAGCATCGTATCCTTGTGATAAAGGATCGAGACCGGCACCAGTTCGCCGTCGGCTGCGGGTGCAAGAATACGGCGCGTCACATAATCGTCGATCACATGGCCCGACGGCACTTCCTGCGTCTTCAGAAGCGTCCGCTCGCGCGAGCGCATATTGTAATCGAAGAGCTGTTCCGGGGTCGTCATCGACGAATAGGAGAAGCGGATGACGTCGGTGTCATATTCGGCGCTGCCATGCAGACCGAGCGAATAGGCTTCCTCATCGAAGGCAATGGCGTGTTCTTCACCCGTCTTGCGATCCCGGATGACGATCCGCGGCAGGCCGTTATCGCGCTCGATCCAGACGAGATGATGCTTGTAGGCGGAATGAGACAGGATCAGCCGTCCCGGCTTTTCCGCCACCACTTCCACCCAGTTTTCCGGCTGCGGCGCGGCGGCTGGTGCTTTGCAGATCTTGAAATCCTTGGCGCCATCGGCATTGGTCAGAATGAAGAATTCGTCGCCGCCCGGCGCGATATCGTATTCCGTGCCTGTTTTGCGGGCCATGATGAGTTGCGGCTTTGCCGTCGGATCATTGGCGGGCAGCAGCCAGCATTCCGACGTTTCGTGGTCGTGAATGTCGATGAAGATATAGTCGTCCAGCGCGGAGCCGCCGACGCCGAGGAAGAAACCCGGATCCTGTTCTTCAAAGATCAGCTGGTCCTCGGACTGGTCGCTGCCGATGCGGTGATAAAAAACCTTCGATGGGCGATGGTTTTCATCGAGGCGTGTATAGAAAAAGCCTGCGCTTGCCGCATCCCATGTGCCGCCGCCATTCGTATCGGTGATAATATCCGAAAGCTCGGCCATGGTCGTGAGATCACGAACCTTCAGCTTGTAGAATTCCGATCCCTTATCGTCATATCCCCAGATCAACAGATTGTGATTGGGTGAGTGATCCGCCGAAGCAAGCCGAAAATAGGCCTTGCCTTCGCCTTCCTTGTCACCGTCGAGCAGGATCGTTTCCGCGCCGCCGTCGCGTGGCGTGCGGATGAAATAGGGCTGCTCGCCGCCGGTGCGATAGGACACGCCGTAAGCGTAAGGTCCATCTTTTGAGGGGATGGAGGAATCATCCTCCTTGATACGCCCGCGCATTTCCGCGAAAAGCTCTTTCTGGAGCGCTTCGGTGTTCTGCATCAGGCTTGCCTGATAGGCGTTTTCGGCATCGAGATGCGTGCGGATTTCCGGCGCCAGAACCGATGGGTCCTTGAATACTTCCTGCCAGTTGTCCGCACGAAGCCAGGCGTAGTCGTCTGTGCGGGTAATGCCGTGACGGGTGTCCTTATGCGGATGTTTCGGGGCGTGCGGAGGCTTTGGCAGGGAAGAGTTCTCAGGCATTCAAAAATCCAACGAACATTGTTTCAAATTGTTGCGGGTCGCTTTAATGACCCTTTTTAAGACGGATATTGATGCATATATAGTTTCGAGCACGGCCGAAAGCGAGTTGATTTCAATGAAATATATTTAACTTATGCCTTTTTCACGCCCGATTTCAGAGGCAGTGCTGCAATTGGTGAAATGTGTTTGTTTCGACTCGTCAGAACATAGCAACAAGCAAAAAGCGGTTGTTGAATTTGGTCATACAAATTATGCGTGCCGTACCGAAAGACTATATACAGTTGCTTTATCGGTAATAAACGATGCGCGTCATGATTGAACCAATGAAATTGCCGAGGGCGGACTTCCATGGAAAGGCTTTGTTTTCACTCTTTTTATTTGTGGCGTGAAGAATAATAGGCTATTATTAATGTAGTTTCGCGCAACAATTCTATTGCAAAAGACGATAGCAGTTGTTAAGTGCGGTCATAAATGAGCTAGGCAGAGTTCTGAGATACGCAATCACGACTTCAGATGTGTCATCGATGCCGAAAGTTGCGGAAAAACAAAACGATAAGAAGTAATAAAAGGAAAACCGATGGAAAATCTGGATACGCACGACGAAAGCGCAGAACTGCTTCTGAGCCTGACCGCGGATGTTGTCGCTGCTTATGTTGGCAATAATTCGATTCGTGCGGGCGAGTTGCCGCTGTTGATCGCCGATGTTCATGCCGCTTTCAAGCGTCATGTTGAACGCGAAGAAGCGCCGGTTGTCGTTGAGAAGCCGAAGCCAGCCGTCAACCCGAAGAAGTCGGTTCATGACGACTACATCATCTGCCTCGAAGACGGCAAGAAGTTCAAGTCGCTCAAGCGTCACCTGATGACCCATTACAACATGACCCCGGAACAGTACCGCGAAAAGTGGGATCTCGATCCTAACTATCCGATGGTTGCTCCGAACTATGCCGCCGCTCGTTCGCGTCTGGCAAAGAAGATGGGCCTCGGCCGCAAGCCGAAGGGCGCTTAATCAGCGATCCTGTCGGCGCATCGCGAGAACTGTGAAACGGTTTTCGTGTAACGATGTGCTGGACTGAAAAATTAAGAGCGTGCCCCGATCTGCTACCGGCAGGACAGGGCGCGCTCTTTGCGTTTCAGGGGTAACTGTTTTGACGAATATCCCGTCGCGCAGTTTATCTTTGTGAAATGGCGCGGGTCGTCTCATGCAATCTCGCACCTTTGCTTATGATTGCCGTTCGACACCCTCGTATGAATGCGTCTTCTTTGACCGTAACCTTGTCGTGCTCCACGCACCGCGTCGCAAGTGCCAAGCCGGTCTTTGCCTTCAAGCCTGTCCAGCGCCTGTTTCAAGGCAATGTGACGGTTGAGATCGTAGCTCCAGTGGTCATTGGTGCCCTTAAGCCGCTCGCGCTCGATCAGCCGTGTCAGGCGGCGCACCGCATGCTGCTTTTCCGGTTCTGATGCTTGCTCAAGCCGGTCAATGTCGATTCCCGCCATGATTTGCAGAGCCACACGTTGCATGGCGCTCATCCGGTCTCGTTCACGCTCTGTAAGAAAGGTTTTGCGGGCCTGTTCCAGAGCTATCTTCATGAACCTCATCCTTGTTTGTTGATGCAAACAGGATGGGTGGATTCTGAATGGTGTGGATAATATTCCTACAACCTGTGAAGCCTATTTGACGGGGGTGCAGCTATGCCGTTTATTGTTTGCGTTTGTGCGCATCCAGATGACTAGGGAAAATCTCTATAGAAAGCAATCGGATAGATAGTTTTGCCGAGATAACCGTTGTGTGTCTCTTGTCTGGATAGCGAAAAGCGTTTTTTAGCAGCCCTGCGTCGGTCATCCCAAAGTCTATCCCGCAAACTTATCCTCCCTTGCAATTTCCTCATTATAAGAAGATATTCCTATTCAGATGAGGGAAGATGAATGTCTTTGGAACTATCGGATGTCATTCATACACGGGCGGATGCTTTTGAAGCGTTGCGGTTGATCGCGGCCCGGCACGGGAGGCCCCTTCTTCTCGACACGGTTGAAGGAACGGCGGATCGCAAGCGGGAGGAGCACAGTGTGCAATTGTGCGAGATGCTGATCGATCTTCTGGTGGCGGCGTTCGGTGTGGATGGCAAGGAGCTGCGCGCTCCGACACGTTGTCGGCGCAATGTGGCCCGCATCCGGCAGATAGGAATGTATGTGGCGCATACATCCTTCGGCCTGGCGATGCGGGAGGTGGCGGTCGGCTTCGCACGGGATCGCACAACGGTGATGCATGCCTGCCATCTGGTGGAAGATATGCGCGACGATGTCGATTTCGACGCCATCGTGACCGCCTTTGAACGCATCGTGAATTCGGCTTTTTCAACCTGGAGGATGGCGGCATGACCACACAGTTTTCGGCCTCGGAAACGAGGGTGCTGCGCTTCCTGAAAACAGGGGCCTGCGAGATGCAGGATTCGGTTCGCGACACGCATATGCTGCTGGTTGGCGAGCAGGGCTCGATTGCTGTCACCCGGAGTGAGATTGCCGCCATGTGCGGCAAAGGCCTGCTGCAAATGGACGGTCAGAAGCTGGCGCTTTCCGGCAAGGGGCGTGGGAGTACAAAATCCGCCAGAAAGGCGATACACGAGCCGGCGCGTATCACCGCTTCGGTTGAAACGGCTCCCGGCGAGACAGTCGAGGTCAATCTGGCGGAATCGCCGCTGGCCATGCTTTATCGGCGCAAAGGCGCGGACGGGAATGCCTTTATTTCGGAGGATGAGTTCCATGCCGGGGAACGCTTGCGGGCGGATTTCACGCGGGGTTCGCTGATGCCGTCGATCACATCCCGCTGGGACATTGGCGTCGGTGGCGGTGGACGCGGTGGGGCAGGCGGCATGGCGGAATTGACCGATATTGCCTTGGCCAGCCGGATGCGGGTTGAGCGAGCGCTGGAAGCAGTCGGGCCGGAATTGAACGGTGTGCTGGTCGATGTCTGCTGTTTCCTGAAAGGGCTGGAGCGCGTGGAGCGTGAGCGGCAATGGCCGGTGCGCTCTGGCAAGGTCGTGTTGAAAACAGCCCTTGCCATGCTTCACCGGCATTATAATCCGCCGCGCGAAAGCGACCGCCGCCGGGGCGTGGTACTGCATTGGGGGGCGGATGGTTACCGCCCGGCAGCGCGGCCCCAGGCGAGGTGAGGCTGCGCGCGGATCGGTCAAACTGCCTTGCCTTTCTTCGCGAGATTGCCAGCGATAATCAGCTTCTGAATATCGCTGGTTCCCTCGTAAATGCGGCAGATGCGGGCATCGCGATAGATGCGTTCGACGGCGAAATCCTTGAGATAACCATAGCCGCCATGAACCTGGGTCGCTTCCGAGGCGACTTTTTCGGCAATCTCGGAGGCGAAGAGTTTTGCCATCGCGGCTTCCGTCTTGCAGGGCTGGCCTGCGTCGCGCAGCCGGGCGACATAGTGCAGATAGCTGCGCGCCACCTCAATCTGCGTCTGCATTTCAGCGAGCCGGAAACCGACGGCCTGATGCTCGATGATGGGTTTGCCGAAGGTCTGCCGCTCCAGCGCATAGGCATGGGCATGGTCGAAGGCCGCCTGCGCCAGCCCAAGCGATTGCGCCGCGATGCCAAGGCGACCGAGTTCCAGCGTGCTCATCGCCAGAGCATAGCCGCCGCCGACTTCACCCAGCACATGATCGTCGGCGACAAAGACATCGTCGAGCTGCACCTGACAGGTTTCCGACGCGGCAAGGCCGAGCTTGTCTTCGATGCGCACGCAGACATAGCCCGGTGCTGTCGGCGAGACCAGAAATGCGGTGATGCGGCGGCGCGGATCGTCGCTCTCGGTTGCCGCAAAAATAATGGCGATATCGGCGGATTTGCCATTCGACATGAACTGTTTTGCGCCGGTGAGACGAAAGCCGTCGTCGACCTTGATCGCTTTGGTGCGGATCGCAAAGGCATTGGACCCGGCTTCCGGTTCGGTCAGGCCGAAAGCGCCGTTGAAGCGGCCCTCCGCCAGCGGGCGAAGGTACAGCTCCTTCTGCCGGTCGCTCCCATGCACGCGCAAGGGTGTCGAAATGAGACCATTGTGCAGCGCCATCATCGCGCCGATGCTGCCATCGGCGGCGGCAATTTCTTCCAACGCCAGTACGTAGCTCAGATGGTCGGTTGCAACGCCACCCCATTCTTCAGCAACGAGCATGCCGAGAAAGCCCAGCTCTCCCAGTTCCCGCATCTCGGTGCGTGGGAAATAGTGGTGCTCGCGGTCGCGCATGGCTGCGGTTGGGGCCAATTTTTCACGGGCATAGCTGCGCGCACTGTCGCGGATCATCCGTTGCTCGTCGGTCAGCAGGCAATCATGCGTCATGGTTGGTTTCCTTCAAAAGCGGCTGCGGTTGCAGTGTCAGGCCGTGCAGCACGCCGTCGCGCACAAGGCTTTCGATATCGTTTGCAGAGAGTTCCAGTTTTTCATGCAATATGTCGGCGGCATGCGCCCCCAGCGCTGGCGGCGGTGTCGGGGCGGGGCAATCCATGCCGGAGAACTTGGCCGGCTGGCGCAGAACGCGGACCGGGCCGCTGGTCGTGGCGACCTCCGGCAACAACCCACGCGCACGCACCTGTTCGCTGCCGGTCGCATCGGAGACGGAAAGAACCGGCGAGCATGGCACGTCATGAGCCTGCAAGGCGTCAATCACCTGTTCAACATTTAATGCTGTGCTCCATGCTTCGATGATGGCCTTCAGTTCGGCATGGTTTTCGTTGCGCGCTGTCGCCGTGGCAAACCGTTCATCGGTCGCAAGCTGCGGTTGGCCGAGAGCCCCCGCCAGACCGGCAAACTGTTTCGCACTCAAAACGGCAATCGTCAGATATCCGTCCGCTGCCGCAAAGACGCCGAAAGGCGCGCTCAGCGGATGGCGGTTTCCCACCCGCTTCGGCGGCTTGTTGCCATAAAGCTGCTGGGTCAGAGCCGCAGGCAGAAGATTGAACAGGCAATCATACATGGCGACATCGACAAACTGGCCCTTGCCGGTGCGCTCTCGGGCAAGAAGTGCGGCTAGCGCCGACCAGGACGCAAAAAGTCCGGCTGTCAGGTCTGCGACGGATTCGCCGGTCATCATGGGCGGCCCATCCGGTTCACCGGAAATATCCATGAAACCGGTCACCGCCTGCACGACGAGATCATATGCAGGCAGATTGCCCATAGGGCTTTGCTGGCCGAAGCCGGAAATCGCAACATGGATCAGTCGCGGATTGTTTTTGGCAAGCTCGGCATGCCCGAGCCCCAGCCGGTCCATCACGCCGGGGCGAAAATTCTCCACGATGATGTCGGCATTCTTTGCCAGCTCGCGGACGATGTGCCGCCCGCGTTCCTTGCGCAGATCAATGGAGATGCTTTTCTTGTTGCGATTCATCAGCAGGAACAGCCCACCGCCGTCGGCTGTGCCGGGCGTGATGTGGCGATAATCGTCACCTTCCGGACTTTCGATCTTGATGACTTCCGCGCCAAGATCGCCAAGCAAGGCGGTGCAGAACGGCCCGGCCAGAACGCGTGTGAAATCCAGAACGCGAATGCCGTCGAGGCACGGGCCCCTTTCGTTGAACATGTTTTTCACCCCCTCTTCATTGTGATTGAAAGGAAGGCTAGACCGAGTTCAATATTAAAAAAAGAATTGAAAACAAGTAGTCATTATAGGAAAATCTTTTAATGATATCGCTTCGCCAACTGCACTATTTCGTCACTTCAGCCGAAGCTGGCAGCGCGACGGGCGCTGCAGAAAAGCTCAATGTTTCGCAGCCCTGCATATCGGCGGCAATCCGCGATCTGGAACACGATCTGGGGCAACCACTTTTTGAGCGACGGCAGGCCAAGGGGCTGGAACTGACGTCTTTCGGCAGTCGCAAACTGCAAGAGGCGCGACTTTTACTGGCGGGCGCTGAAGACTTTGCCGTATCGGGCAAGGGTGAAGGCGTGGCGCGGCTGACACTCGGCTATTTCAGCACGCTGGGGCCGGTCTGTATTCCGGGCATATTGGGCCATTTGAAACAGGTGTTTCCCGATATGCGTGTGAAGCTGCGCGAGTTCGATCTGGAAGGCATGGCGCGGGCGCTGGATAAAGGCATCGTCGATCTCGGCATCACCTACGATGTGGGGCTGCCGGAGACGGTCGCATGGGAAACCATGCTGTCTTATGCGCCGCATGCGGTGGTGCCGCCGGACAGTCCGCTGGCTGCAAAGAAGAGCGTGACGCTGGCGGAACTTGCGCGCTATCCGTTCATCCTTGTCGATCTGCCGCTCAGCCGCGAATTTCTGCTGGTGCCGTTCTGGCAGCAGGGTCTGTCGCCAAATATCGCGCTGCGAACCACGTCGGTGGAGATGGTGCGCGGCATGGTGGCAAATGGCCTTGGCGTGTCGCTGCTTTTCACGCGACCCGGCCATGATTTCAGCCATGATGGGCGAAAAGTCGTGTGCCTGCCCATCGAAGATGAAACGCTCCGCCAGCGTCTGGTGCTGGCCTATCCGTCCGGTGGGCCAGCCACGCTAACGGCGCAAGAGGCCATGCCCGTAATCCGCGACTGTTTTGCCGCACGGTCATTTCAGGCAGCACAAAATAGCGCTGATTGACAGTCGACGGATGCCACCTTATCGCAAGGGGAAAAGCCGGTGCGACCAGGCGGGGTAATTGGGGAGAATGTGCATGTCGTCGAATGTCCGGGATCGGTTGGAAACGGTGCTGGCGCGGCTTGAGGCCCGCCGCGAGCATGAGCTTGTTTTCAGCAAGATTTATACGGAGCGGGCGCGGGCGGAAGCAGATGCCGCTGATGCGCGCCTTCTGGCTGGTCAGCCTCTCGGTCCACTGGACGGCCGCATTGTTTCGATCAAGGATCTCTTCGATGTCGCTGGCGAGCCGACGCTGGCCGGGTCTGTCGTTCGGCGTACAGCTGCGCCTGCGGTCAAGGATGCGACGATTGTGCAGCGTCTGCGCGATGCAGGTGCGGTGATCGTCGGCAAGACGCATATGACCGAATTTGCCTTCACGCCGGTTGGTCTCAATCCGCATTATGGTGAGCCGGGCAATGCCGTTGATCCGACGCGCATTCCGGGCGGGTCGTCGTCCGGCGCGGCGGTTTCAGCGGCTGAAGGTACCAGCGAAATCGCCATTGGTTCGGATACGGGCGGCTCGGTGCGTATTCCGGCAGCATTGAACGGTATTGTCGGTTTCAAGCCGACGGCGCGGCGCCTCCCGTTGGATGGTGCTTTTCCACTGGCGCCGTCGCTCGATTCCATTGGGCCGCTCACAAAGACGGTTGCGGATGCCATTTTAACCGATGCCGTAATGGCGGGCGAAGCACCGGTTCTGCCGGATGCGGTGCCGCTGTCCAATCTGCGGATCGCCGTGCCGAGGGGCTATCTGCTGGACGCGATGGAACCGGATGTGGCGGCGCATTTTGAAGCGTCGCTGGCCGCGCTTGAAAAGGCAGGCGTGACGCTTGTCGATATCGTGCTGGATGATCTGATCCAGCGCTGGCGTGAGGCAAGCACGTCCGGATCGATTGTCGGCATTGAGGCGAGCCGCGTCCATGCTGACACATGGCTGCGCGACCCCGACGCCAATGTTGATCTGCGGGTAAAGCGTCCGCTATCGGTGCGCCTGCACGTGCCGGACGAGACCTATCGCGCCATGGTGGCAACCCGAAATCAACTGATCCGCGAGATGGATGATCGGTTGAACGGTTTCGATGCATTCGCCACGCCAGCCACGCCGATTGTTGCGCCGACGATTGCTTCGGTCAGCCACGATGAGGACGAATATGACCGTGTGGAAGGTCTGACGCTACGCGACACACAGGTTGGCAACCAGTTCGACCTGTGCAGCATCACACTGCCCATGCCGGGCATGAAACTGCCGACCGGCCTGATGCTGACCGCGCGCGGCGGCACCGACAAGCATCTGCTTGCAGCGGCTTTGTCGGTGGAAGCTTTGTTACGCTGAAAGCTTTGCCGCTTCCGCTTCGCGGCGGATGCGGGCGACCATGGCGCGCAGGCCGTTTGAGCGTTGCGGGGTCAGGTGCTCGTCAAGCCCCAGCGTCTTCAAAACGCTTTCTGGCTCGATGGCGAGAATTTCCGAAGCGCGTTTGCCGGAATAGAGCGCAAGAACAATGGCGACGAGGCCGCGCACAATATGCGCATCGGAATCGCCCAGGAATTCGATCACCGGGTCCGCGCCAGTCCGTGGCATGGTCTTGAGCCATACCTGACTGACACAACCCTGAACCTTGTGTTCCGCATCGCGGGCATCGTCCGGATAGGGTGACAATTCCTTGCCGAGGTCGATGACATAGCGATAGCGATCTTCCCAGTCGTCGAGAAATTCGAAGTCGGACATGATGCTATCGATTGTGGTCGTCATGATACTCGCCTGAAATGCCATCTTTGCGGTGTTGTGCCGCTTATATAGTCATGAATGGCGGCAAGGTCACGGGAAAGATCACTGTTTTGCAGGGATCGCGCCCGTGGTCCGGCGATCCAGCGCCCGCAAGGCCGCCGCACGCGAGGTCGGGATCGGGATGTTGCTCAAACCGGCGGGTTGAGGGGTGTTCTCTCCAGACAGTATTTCAGAGACCGTCATTTCGGGCTTTTCGGCGACGGTTGCGGGCTGCGCTTCAGCAGGCGTTTCCTTTTTATTGCCGAAACGCTGGCTCAGATAATCGAGCATCTGGCCACTGCCCTTGAGCAAACCGCTGCCAGCGCTGGAAATCAGCGACGTGCCATTCTCGCAGAAACTTGGATTGTCCACGCAAAGCTTGCCGATCTCAATGGCCGTTTTGCCATTGGCCAAAAGCTGATCCACGGTGCTCCGCTCGCCGTTCGCAGTGCCCTGCGGTTCGCCACGTGTCTGGGACACGGCGACAGGCTTTTCGGCGCTTTTGTTTTCCTGTTCCGCTGGGAAAAAGCGCGGCATCACAATGAATGCCAGCGATAGCCAGAATACGGATTTGATGAGGAAGCGGATCATGGCCTTGTTGCTGTGGCGCGCCTTTCATTAATCGAACAATGTCGCCAATGTCCGATGAAATCGAAAAGATTCCGTAACCGCGCGATTCGCAATTCTGTGATCTGCGGGACGAGAGGCGGAAGATTGTGCCATCTTCGCGCTTTCGTACAAGCAATCGCTACCCTCTGTTTACCATAGGTCGAAAAGCACGGCCCTGATGGTGCTTATCTGCATTCAAGGGCGTCGTTTTATCGTTTCCTTAAAGCCTCACCTGCAATCTGAACATCGTCGGGAATGTTCCCCTGGGATGTTCCGGGCCGATGTGTATGTGTATGAGTTTGAGTGAGTAGGGCACGTTGAACGCCATTCTTTTGAAAGCAGCTAAGACCGTTCGCACTGGCGTGCAGACGCTCGGCCGTTTTTACGAACGTTTCTGCCGGCGCTGGGTAATCAGGCCTGATGCGACGGCCATGCGCGTTGTCGGCTCGGTCATTGCCGTGCCGGTGCTGCTTGTCGCTGCCGTGCTGGCTTCCGGTCTTGCATCTAGCCCGACCGAATTTGCCATTCTCGCTGCCAGCTTTGCCGGTGTGGCGATGATTTTCTGCGCTCTCTCGCTGATGGGATTGAGCGCTGCCATCCTCGGAACATTAAATTTCGCCGCCTATGGCGCTGGACTTGCCACGATTGGCATGGTCTCCAGCAGCGATGCCGCCTTGTGGCTGATGGCAGCCGCTTTGCCGCTGGAAATCTGGCTTGTCAGCCGCAAGCCTGCGGCCGCGATTGCTGGCGTCGTTGCGGCCCTTGCCATTGTCAGCGCTTTTGCGATGACGAGCGGTGGTGTGATTGCTGGTGGTTCGCTGGCATCCGTCACGGTGCTGGTTCTTTATGCGGCCAGCCTTGTCGCACGCAGCGTCGGTCTGGCCGTCAAGCCGCAACATAGCGAAGCGGTGGCACCGCAGGTCGCTGTTGCCGAAGGCGACGTGCAGTTCGTGCTTGATGCAGAAGGCGTCATCGCATCTGTTGGCAACAAGACCGCAAAGCTGCTTGGCATGCAGCCAAAAATGCTGGAGGGGACCGCGCTGGTCGATCGCGTGCATGTGGCCGACCGGGTGCACTATCTTTCGCTTCTGGCTGATCTGCGTTCGGGCATCGCGTCTCGCTGCGTCGATATCCGTTTGCGCTCCATCGAAGCTGGTAACCCGGTTTTCCGCGCCTATCGTCTGGAAGGGCTGAATGCTGCTGGCGTCATCACGCTGGTTGGTCGGTCGCTGGAAGGCGAACAGAAGCTTCTGGATGAAATCGCAACCTTGAAGGCCGAGCTGGAATCGGAGCGCGTGGGCAAGGGCCGTCTGCTTGCTTCGGTCAGCCATGAACTGCGCACGCCGCTCAATTCCATTATTGGTTTCTCCGACATGCTCTCGCATGGGGTGGGCGGCCAGCTCGCCAATGAAAAGCATCGCGAATATGCCGGTCTGATCCACCAGTCGGGGCATTATCTGCTGGAACTGGTGAATGCGGTTCTCGACAATTCGCGGCTTGAAACCGGCACTTACGGTATTGCGCCGCAGAGCTTTGCCTTCCGCGACGCGGTAGAAATGTGCACCTCCGTGCTGCTGCCGCAGGCGGAAAAGAAGGGCGTTGCCTTCTGCCACCGCGTTGGCGCTGGCGTTGGCGAACTGACGGCTGACCGCCGTGCAGTGCAGCAGATCCTTCTCAATCTGGCGGCCAATGCCGTGAAGTTCACCGAGACCGGCGGTTGCGTCACCATCGACGCCGCCCGTGTCGTGGCTGACGGTCGCGCCATGCTTGAAATCAGCGTTTCGGACACTGGCATCGGTATCGAGCCGGAAGACTTGCAGCGCATCGGCATGCCATTTGTGCGCGCCGACAACAGTTATACGCGCGCGCAGGAAGGAAGCGGCCTTGGACTATCCGTGGTCAAGGGCCTTGTGGAATTGCATCAGGGATCGATGAACCTCAAGAGCTGTCCCGGCGAAGGCACGGTCGTCACGATCCGCCTTCCGGTGGCAGGTCCGCACTATTTCGCGGGAGATGACGAACAACAGGAACTTGGCACGGTGATAGACATGCACCGTCACCAGGGAGAAAGGCGCAATGACTGGCAGAACGACGAAGACCGGGAGCAGAACCCAGAGCGGGTCGCAGAGCAGATCCACACGCAGACCCGCAAAACAGCGTAGTCTGGGGGCAAGGCTCCTTCAATTCTTCTTCAACTCGGCCTCGGCACTGGCCATCGTTGCCGGTGACTTTGTCGTGCGCAATCCGGTTCTGACCGGCGGGGCGACGGCGTTTCTCGTGGTGATGAGTTTCGTTTCCGCCAATGCGCTCTGGTATCAACCGGAGGCGCACAATGCCGTGTTTTTCCGCACAAGGCCTGATTTCGTTTTCAAGCCGACGCCGCGCGCGGTTCTGCCCGGCAGCGCCGCCGCCAGTCAGTCGGAAGCAAAACCCGTCGAGACTGCAACGGTCGAACCACAGCCTACTGGCAACGCGACCGTGCAGGGCGTGAGCGACGCCGACCTGTCGGCAGATCGCATGCATGTGACTGCGACGGACGATATGCTGCCCGCACTTGCGCCGAATGCCGATCTGGAGATCGCCCGCCTGCAGCAGCGTCTTTCCATGCTGGGCGTCTATAAGGGCCCGGTCGATGGCTTTACCGGCCCGCAGACCCGTGAGGCTGTGGATCGCTGGCGCGCCTTGCAGCAGAAACTCGGCGTGCAGCAGGCCAGTGTTCCAGCACAGGTCGAAAGCCCGGCGGCTGCTCAACAGGACGACGTCGCCAAGGCTATCGAAGTGGTGGCTGTGCCGACGCCGCGCCCGCAACTATCCGCGCAACCGGCTGTATTGAAAAACGAGACACCTGCAAAGACGAAGCCTGATCTCGCGGCCTATCAAAAGCCGGTTCAGAAGAAGGAGCCGGCTGGCGCACCGGCAGGCCCGGCGGAGAAAATATCTTCGCAGGATATCATCCGCGTGCAGGCCGGGCTGAAGGCTTTCGGCAATGATATGGTGCCGGTCAATGGTCAGCAGGGCAAGGCAACGGAATCCGCCATTCGCGAGTTCCAGAAGCTGTTCGGCATGCGTCAGACCGGCGAAATCGATTCCACGCTCATCGCCAAGATGCGTGAAATCGGGCTCATCAGCTAGATGCATTTCCAGCAAAAGTGCGAAGCGGTTTTGCGTCGGATAATGCGTAAGAAAAAAGTATTTACGCGACCATGCGACTGACATCAGATTTCTGGGTTTCCGCATTGATCCGCCGGGTGCAGGGTGAGGGCGGCTTTGCCTATCTCGCCCGCCGCGGATCGACGGAAGCGGGCGCGATCTTCATCAAGGTCAGCTCACGTTTCGGCACGTGCGATCTCTATTCGCCAGCGCCCCAGACGTCCTATGAGGAAGACAATGATGGCGAGCGCAAGTTCCTGCGCATTCTGCACGATGCCGACGACATGACGGCAAGCGACCGGATGCAGCGGGAAATCCGCTTTGATCCTGACCTGTGGTTGGTCGAACTGGAAGATGTGGCTGATGCGTCTCTGTTCTTTGCCATCGCGCAGGATGGCGAGACTTTCTAACTTTACTTGACGAGCCTGTTATCGGCAGCCGGTGCATCGCTATTGGCGGCATCCGCCAGCGGCTCGTCATCATCGGCCATTTCGCGCAGTTTGCTGCGCAGCATGGCCGACATGTCTTCGGCCTTCCAGCGGCGCACGAGAGCCATCGCTTTTTCCCGGTCGATGGAACGGTAGATATGCACAAATTCGCGCAGGCCGTCGCGGTCTGTGTCGATGGTGCCAAGCACGGCGGTCATCACCAGAAAGCATTCGGCGGCGGGAAGGCCAAGCGCCTTCAGCGCGATAGGCAGGTGTGATTCCGGCCATTTTCCGATGACGGCATCGGCGCGCTCAAACGACAGATCAAGCGCATCGGCAAGCGCGTTGCGGAAAAACTGGCTGTCGATCAAAAGCGAGGTTTCGATCAGCCGGTCGGAACCGAGCAGGGTTCCCGCATTGAAGAATGGCTGTTGCAGCGCACGCGCCAGACGCTCGGAGCTGCCGCCACTCATCAAAGGCGCTTTCGCTGCCGACAGATCGGGTATTTGCGGCTTTTCAAGCGGCTCGGCCTCGATGTTCGCAAGGTTGTCTTGCAGCGTCAGCGTGCGGTCGATCACCGGATCGGCAAAGCTGCGCAGCACGCCTTGCAGCAGAATATCGCCGGACTGGCGACGGGCAATAGCGCGGGCATGGGCGAGGCCATGTTGGCCGATGAGATCGATCAGGTCGCCCGGACGCAGCAGCGGCGAGCGCAAAAGAATGGGGGCCGAGATTTCCACCGGCTCGGCGGCAAGTGCCAGCACGACGCGGCGTGGGGCTTCTTCCAGCTGGGCGAGGGCATTGGCCGCATGACGTTTGCCGCGCGTGGTCGCGCATTGCAAAAGCGGCATCACCAGATCTTCGAGCTGCTGCATGTCCTGACGACCGGGGCGCGTGATACCGGCAAACGCAGAAATAGCGGCCGCCAAAAGGTCGTCCGCTTTGCTCCCCGCTTTTGAATTCGACGGGCTCCGGTTGCCTGAAATTTCCTCCAGGGCGCGGAACTGATCATTTGTCACGCAGAATACTCCGGTAGGCATACACTCGCTGCCATCAAAGGTCCCCGCAATGGCCAGCACACCGGATAATAGGCACGAAGCCTTAGCAACTCATTAACCGTGCCGCAGAAGATTTGAGGTCACCGAAGGGGTGTTCAGTTGCCCTCGTAAGGCGTGCACTGCGCGTCGTCGAAGAAGCGTTGCACCTCTTGCTTCCAGGTCACATCCGGCATGAAAACACGAAGAACGGCGGCGCCTTCGCCAATATTCTGCTCGACCGCCAGAGACTGCGCATCGATCTGCGAACCATCTGCCTTGAGGCTCGCCATGCCGACAGGATCAGCGATGATGAGATCGAGCTTGCGCTCGTTGGAGACGTTATCGTTGATGCTGTAGAGATTATCGCCGTTCGGCGCATAGATCGACAAAGACCAGTAGGGGACAATACCCGTCGTGGTCATATGAACGGGCCCATCGGCCAGATCGAAGCGGCAGGTGGCTTCCTTGACCAGCGGGTCCCGATCGCTGACCGGGCCCTTTTTTTCATCAAGCGCGACAAAGCGATAGGGGCTCGTCGCATTTTCAATGCGCGCCCAGGCATTCGTATCCGAGTAAACCGGAACGAGGAACAGCACGCAGATGTGGACGATGACCGCACCGACAAGGCCGAGCAGGATGAGGCGGATGAGACTACCCATGATTGTTATCCATGGCAGTCGTCCCCTGTGCGCACAAGGGCGGGCATGACGAGATCGGACAGGCCGGACGAGCTTGCGGCGGGCGTGTCATAGAGTGTCATGACGAGGACCAGTCCGCCTTGGCCCTCCACGGGCAGCCAGTTTCCTGTGCGGGCATCGGGACCGATGGTGATGGAAACGCTGCCGTCATCTTCATACAGGGCTTCCTGTGAATGAAGTGCTGCCTGCAGGCCATCACGCGGCCTGATCGGGTTGAGGTTAGGTGTCGCCGGATAGATCGTCCAGAACCGGGCCGGTGGCGTGGCTCCCGTCAGGCGATAGGTGCAGCCGCGTTGCAAGTCGCGCCCGCTGCTGTCCCGGCGTGCATAGAAAGGCAAGCCTTCGGCTGTGCCTAGCGCCAGATAGGCCTTGCGGGCGGCGCGGGCGCGGGAATAGGGGTCGGCATCGGCTGTTCCATCGTCCGGGAATGCCGTCCATGCGCCGACCTGCAATTCCCCGAAACCGTTGAAACGGTCGAGAATGAAATGGACGCTGAAAATGCCTCCGCCGAGCGCAAGCGCCAGTACAAAAGCGGCTTTGAGAATGGTTTTAAGCATGGGTTGCGAGCTTATATCCTCAAAGTACCGAAATCTTGGTCCGCTCGGCAATCTTTGGCAGAGGCGGTGCGGCCATGAAACGCTCATGCAACTCCTTGAGAACCTTTGTTGCCATCGGTGAAAGAACCCGTGGCGGCGCGGCCATGGTTTCTTCCGGCTTGGCGTTGGCCACCTGCGGCGCCGGGTTTTTCGGCGGCGCGGGGAAGGGCGGCGTCACGCCGGGGATCGGCTTCAGTTCGACGTTTTGATGCGCATAGGACATCATGCGCTGCCAAGCCATGGCAGGCAGAATACCGCCGGTCATTTCCTTCATCGGCGTGAAATTGTCGTTGCCGAACCAGACCGCAGCCGTGAAATTGCCGGTGAAGCCGACAAACCACGCATCGCGATAATTCTGTGTTGTGCCGGTCTTGCCGCCAACGCGTGTCATGGGCAGCGCTGCACGGCGGCCCGTGCCGCGTTCCGGCACCTGAACCAGCATGGAATTCATTTCGAAGGCGGCTTTTTCCGACAAAGCGCGGTGCGGTTTGGGTGCGTCACGGCTGAAATCCCACAACACACGACCGTCTGAAGAAACGATCTGCGTGAAGGCGTGGCGATTGCCCGCCATGCCAGCATTTGGAAACACATTGAAGCCGGTGGCCTGATCCATCACCGTCATTTCGGATGTGCCGAGCACCATCGTCTTATGGGATGAGATCGGGGATTCCACACCCATGGCCTTGGTCAGCGCCACGACGGGCGCGGTGGTCAGATAATCCTTGGCAAGGCGCACCGGCACGCTGTTCAGCGAGCGGATGAGCGCTGTCGTCAGATCAACCCGGCCCGCAAAGCTGCGGCCATAGTTGCGCGGCGACCAGTTGCCCCAGCTGACCGGTGCGTCGGAAACGATGGTGTTGGGCGTCAGGCCCTTTTCCATCGCCGCTGCGTAGACATAGGGCTTGAAGGACGAACCCGCTTGGCGCAGCGCGCGGGTGGCGCGGTTGAACTGGCTTTCACCATAATCGCGTCCGCCGACAAGCGCCCGCACCGAGCCGTCATTGGCGAGAACGACGGTTGCGGCTTCTGCAACATTATATTCCTTGCCGTACTGGCGCAGGTGATATTCGAGCGATTCCTCTGCTGCCCGCTGGATATTGCTATCCAGTGTCGTGCGCACGATCAGAGTGTGCTGGGGCATGTGCCCCGCGACGCGCTTGACCTCGTCAAAGGCCCAGTCGAGGAAATAATCCGGGCTCTCATTTTTGGCGCGGTCAATAACGCTAGCCGGATGGCGGCGCGCAACAGCGACCTGACCTTCGCTCAGGAAACCGCTTTCAACCATGTTGGACAAGACGACATTGGCGCGTGCACGCGCGGCAGGCAGATTGACATGCGGCGCGAATTTGGCTGGCGCCTTGAACAGACCTGCCAGCATGGCGGCTTCGGCGAGCGAGACATCCTTGATGTTCTTGCCGAAATAGAATTCGGAAGCGGCTGCAATACCGAATGTACCGCCGCCCATATAGGCGCGGTCGAGATAGAGCTGAAGGATTTCCTTCTTGCTCAGATTGCTTTCCAGCCACAGGGCCAGAAAGGCTTCCTTGATCTTGCGTTCCAGTGTGCGTTCATTGGAAAGAAACAGGTTCTTTGCGAGCTGCTGGGTGATGGTCGAGCCGCCCTGCACAACGCCATTGGCGCGCATATTCTGGCTGAGCGCGCGGCTCAGGCCCCAAAAATCGATGCCGTAATGGTCGAAGAAGCGGCGGTCTTCGGTGCCCAGGACCGCCTTGATGACATGATCCGGCAACTCGTCGATGGGGACAGCCTGACGGTGCAGAATGCCGCGCTGGCCGATTTCATTGCCGTAGCGGTCGAGGAAGGTGACGGCGTAATCGTCTTGCGCGCGCCAGTCTTTCTTGGTTTCCTCAAAAGCGGGCAAGGCCAGCATGAGGAGTACCACGGAACCTGCAACGCCGAGGGTAAAACCTTCGTCCAGAACCTCGACGACAAAGCGCCGGAAGCCGCGCACGCGAAAGCGGCGCGAGAAGATGGTGATGTTTTCCCACCATTCGCCCAGACGGAAATGCAGATTGTACAAGCCTGAATCGATCCAGGCGTCGAGTCCAATCAGGCGTGAAACCCGCAAGGGTTTCCGCTGCTTTTTTCCGGAATCTTTGTCTGCCGTATGACGCATAAACTCTGACTTCGGCACTAGAGGATCGGGAAATAGAATGAACTTGCTCGTTTATTATAGCAAACTAATAGGCGGCGAGCCTAGTGGGTGGAAGTTGACGTTTAGTTGCCAGCTGACAGATGAGCAAAAATTTAATGGCAATCGCGAAAATACAGCAGAAACATGAAGTTGCCCGCAATTTTATAATGTGGGGCGTTGTTCCGGGCACGCAGCGGGTGCTCAGGGCGCGTTGATTGTATCTGAATCTACTAAAATACTAAAATGAGCCGCGCTAACACAAAATAGGAAAATATTCATTAAATAGGAAAAAAGTCCTTGACTGCGTAACGGTGCTTTGGTAGTCATTAGCTACGGTCGAAGAAGTGTAACCGCAGTCGCTGATTGCGGGAATAACTTGTCGAGCCAAACATGTTCATAACCCCGCAGGTGTTCGCGCTTCCGGGGTTTTTTATTGAGCGCATCCCGAAAAATGTGAAGCGTCTTCGCAGGGAAATTAGTCCCCGGACTGATTTCTGATCCTGCTTCGATCAGAAAAGATGCGCGATAAAACAAAGGATTGGAGCACTGATCTGATCCAATCAGATCGAAACGCGCTCCAAGCGCAGGTGCCGCAGTTGGACATCACAACAAGACAGGCGCGCAGCGAGGCGCGTATCCGGCTTGCGTATGGTTTGCAGACGACCCACGGCATCGACAGTGCTGAAATGGCCGAGGTGCTGGGTTATTCGCTGGATAATTATCTGGTGCGGCTGCGCCGGTTACAGCTGGTCACACCATCAGGCGCAACGCTCAAACCGCAGGTGAAAGCTGATCCAGCGCTGGAACGTTTGCAGACGGAACTGAAACGGTTGCTCGATGCAGAAGAACTGCCGGACAAGGGCAAGGCCGAAGCCTTGATGGCGCTGGCGAGGGCCGTGAAGACCGTGGGTGAACTCTCTGCTGAAGCAACCGCCCCGGCGCGTTCGGAGGAAAGCTCCACGGTCAGCGTCAATGAGGCGCGGCAGGCTTTACTACGGATAGACAGGAGAATTGAGGAACTTGCAAAAAGGCGTGCAAGGGAAATCCTGGGGCGCGGGCTTGACGCGAATGCAGGTGATGGCGGCGGGGGAGGAGTGGCTGCTCCGGGCCCGTGACGCGCAATTGCCGCCCGTCGGCGACTGGCGGGTCTGGCTCATTCTTGGCGGGCGTGGTTCCGGCAAGACGCGTGCGGGCACGGAATGGGTGTCGGGCATGGCGCTTGGCCTGCCGCCTTTCGGCCAGAAGCCATGCGGTCATATCGCGCTGGTCGGTGAAACATTCAACGATGCGCGGGAGGTTATGGTTGATGGGCCGTCCGGGATTTTGTCGGTGTCACGGCTTAGCCGTCCACGTTATGAGGCGACGCGCCGCCGCCTGATCTGGGATAAGCGTGACGCTCTATCCGTTCATCATGATGGATATTTCGGCAGGCAACACGCTGCCATCGCCTTATGACGGCGTCGGGCAGCCGGTCTATCCGTGGCGCGGACGCATTACCTGTCACCCCGCAATCGGTTTCGTCGGCACGCCCGACAAGACACCAGAGGCAGCGGATCAGGTAACGGCTTTCGTCGAAGGCGAATGGGGTTATCGCCGTTTCCTGCGCCATTGCGCCGATTTGGCGGTGCAGGCGGGCGGCGTCGATACGTTTCTGATTGGCTCGGAATTGCGTGGCCTCACCAGCATTCGCGATGGGCGGACGAGCTTTCCGTTTGTGACGAGCCTTTGTTCGCTGGCCGCGGAAATGCGCGAGCGGTTGGACAGCGCCTGCCACATAACCTATGGCGCGGACTGGACGGAATATTTCGGCTATCAGTCGCAGGACGGGACCGGCGATCTGTTCTTCAATCTTGATCCGCTCTGGTCCCACCCGGCCGTCAACGCCATCGGCATCGATAATTACATGCCGCTTGCCGATTGGCGCGATGGTGACCTCGACGGAAGCAACCCGGACGGTTTCGACGGGCCGTATGATTTCGCCGGGCTGACGGGCCAGATCGAAGCGGGCGAGGGCTATGACTGGTATTATGCCAGTGACAGCAATCGGAACGCCCGACAGCGTATGCCGATCACCGACGGGCTGGCGGGGAAACCGTGGGTCTATCGCTACAAGGATATCCGCGCCTGGTGGAGCAATCCGCATTTCAACCGTATCGACGGGGTTGAAGCGGCAAGCCCGACCGGCTGGGTGCCGCAGTCGAAACCCATCTGGTTTACAGAGCTTGGCTGCCCGGCGGTGGACAAGGGGCCGAACCAGCCGAATGTCTTTCCAGATCCGAAGTCGTCGGAAAATGCCACGCCCTATTTCTCGAATGGATCGCGCTCCGATGCCGCCATGGAGCGGTTTCTGCGCGCCCATTACCAGCACTGGCCGACGGCCAATATTGTGTCGCCCGTCTATGGCGGACCGATGCTGGATATGGACCGCATCTATCTCTGGGCGTGGGACACGCGACCTTTTCCGGAGTTCCCGCTGGGCAGCAGTATTTGGGGCGATACCGCCAACTGGCGTCTTGGCCATTGGCTGAACGGGCGTCTGAGCGGCGTTGCACTGGATGAGCTGATCGCGGCGATCCTTGCCGATTTCGGTCTGCCGCAGGCCGATTGTTCCGGCGTGGACGGCTATCTCGCCGGTTTCACTATTTCCGAATCATCGACTGCGCGGGGCGTGCTGGAGCCGCTTCTGAATGTCTTTGGCGTGCATGGCTTTGAGCAGGCGGGTCAGTTCGCGTTCAGGAGCATAGCGCGGGTGTCGTCAGCCGTTGCGGTCAGCGACCTGCTGGTGCAACCGGATGAAGGAGATCCATTCACAGCAGAACTGGAAGATCAGAGCACATTGCCCGCGACGGTCGAATTTTACTGTAGCGATCCGCTGCGGGATTTTCAGGTTGTCGGCGCGGCGGTGCGACGAGACGAGGGGCAAGGCAGCGAGAGCATCAGCCTGTCAGGGGCAATGGAACAAGGACAGGCGGCGGCACTGGCCGAAACATGGATGGCGCGCCGCTATGCCGAGCGGCGAACGGCATCCTTTTCGCTGCCATGGTCTGTGGCGTCGCTTCATGTTGGAGACCGGCTGCGCCTCGATATGCTGGGTGGTACGCGTGACTATGTCATAACCAGCTTGGATGACGGTTCGGTGCGCTCCGTCAAGACGACGGCGCTTGCCCCGAATATCGTCTTTGCGGATCGGGGCGAGACGCCACAGGCAGTACCAGGCGGACCGGCCATCGACACGAAGCCGGCTATCCATCTTGTCGATCTGCCGCTCTGGCCGGGGGCGGAGGAACCCGCAGGGCAGTTTCGTATCGCAGCCCATGCCAAGCCATGGCGTGGTGTGGCGGTCTATGCCTCACCGACCGACGAAGGTTTTGCCGAGCGGGCGAGGATTACGGAACGGGCAGTGATGGGCGAACTGGCCGAGCCGCTTGCCGGTGGTCCGAGCGGGCGCTTGCAGGAAGGGCACTCGGTTGTGGTCATGCTCTATGCTGGCGAACTTCAATCGCGTCCGTTGGCCCAGATTCTGAACGGGGCCAATACCGGGCTGTTGCAAGCGCCCAATGGGGACTGGGAAATATTCCAGTTTCTCGATGCGGAGGAGATCGGGACCAATCGCTGGCGTTTGTCGCGGCTGTTGCGCGGGCAGCTTGGCACGGAAACGGCAGCACTCGCCGACAAGCCGGTCGAAACACCGTTCATATTGCTCGATACGGCGGTGAGCGGGGTAGGCCTGTCGGCGTCCGAACTGGGGCTTGAACTTAACTGGCGCGTCGGAACTGCCGGTAAAACTTTCTCCGATGCTTATTTCGACACGGTCCAACAGAGCGGCGGGCTGCGCGGACTGACGCCATTGAGTCCGGTTCATCTGAAATATGACCGTGCGGCCAATGGCGATCTCACTTTGGGCTGGACGCGGCGTGGGCGGATCGACGCTGACAGCTGGCTCGGCGAAGACATTCCGCTGGGCGAGGAGCGCGAGCTTTATACGGTCGAGGTCTGGCAGAATGGAGCCGTCGTGCGGCGTGATCAGGTCACTTCGGCCACGTGGACTTATGTCAAAGCGATTCGCACTGCCGACGTGGGTGTCGGCGCGTTTGAGCTGCGCATTACGATGGTCAGCACAAAAATCGGGGCCGGTGATATGGCTGTACTCAATCTGGCGGCTGGCTTATAATTTCCTGGAGAAACAAAATGACAGACGACAAGGCCTGGTATCTTTCCCGCACTGTCTGGGCGGGGCTAGTCTCGATTATTCTAGGGCTGGCGGGGGCTTTCGGGGTCGCGGACAGTGCTGTCGATCAAGTTGCGCTAACGGATGTTTTACTGCAACTAGCCGCTGCAATCGCTGGAATTGTTACGATATTCGGTCGCATCAGGGCAACTTCACGCATTTCATAATTTCACAAAGCGTGATAGCAAAGGGAAATTATCCTTTAAGGTCTATAGCGAGAACAGCCTGTTCATGCATCGTTCAGCTGTCGTGCGCTATACAAGGCGGCATGATGAAAAAGAACTCTGCACTCAAAGTTTTCGCGCTTCTCGCGGTGAGTTTTGGCTTGTTGCCCATCGGCGGCATTGTCGATGCTGGCGCCATGCCGATTGCTGCGCCGCAGACCTCCAATCTTCTGATTGCGGCAGCCGGTGACTGTGCCGCCGTGGGCGAACAGGTTGCCGCCAAACAAGGCGGGCAACTTGCCAAGGCCACGCCTTCTACCCAGAACGGCGCGCCGGTCTGTGTTGTCGTCGTGCTCGTTCCGGGCCGCGACGGCGAACGTCCGCGCCGCGTCGAAGTGGCTGTGCCCAATCGATAAAAATTCCCGGCATGGGTTTTGAAGCCGGTTTGCATTGTCATGGGCAGACCGGCTTTTCCGTTGCTTATGATCCGTTGAAGGGAGACAGCCCGCTTGCGTATCCTGATTGTTGAGGACGACAAGGACCTGAACCGACAACTTTCCGATGCGATGGTTGCCGCAGGTTACGTGGTCGATAGCGCCTATGACGGCGAAGAAGGCCACTTTCTGGGTGATACGGAACCGTATGATGCGGTGATTCTCGATATCGGCCTGCCGCGTATCGACGGCATCAGCGTTGTGGAACGCTGGCGTCGCAACGGGCGCGCCATGCCTGTTCTCATGCTCACCGCCCGTGACCGCTGGAGCGACAAGGTTGCCGGTATCGATGCCGGTGCGGACGATTATGTCGCCAAGCCTTTTCATATTGAGGAAGTTCTGGCCCGGCTTCGTGCGCTCATCCGCCGTGCTGCCGGACATGCCTCGTCGGAGATGGTCTGCGGTCTGCTGCATCTCGACACCAAGACCTCCAAGGCCAGTGTCGATGGCGTATCGCTGAAGCTGACCTCGCATGAATATCGGCTTTTGTCCTACCTGATGCATCATATGGACGAGGTGGTTTCCCGCACGGAACTGGTGGAGCATCTCTACGATCAGGATTTCGATCGCGATTCCAATACGATTGAAGTTTTCGTCGGGCGCCTCCGCAAAAAGATGGGCGTCGATCTCATCGAGACCGTGCGTGGCATGGGCTATCGTATGCGCTCCGATGCCGGCGCTGATCCGAAGGGGAACGACAACTGAAGCGTTTTCGCGTCATCCCATCGCTCCGCTCTCTCGCCGTTCGCGTTGTCACATTGTCGACGCTATGGGTGATTGCGGCGCTGGTGGTGGTCGCTACCCTTATCGGCTCGCTTTACAGCGACGCCGCCCGCAGTAATTTCGAACGGCTTCTCACCGCGCATCTGTTCAGCCTCGTCGGCGCTGTCAGCGTTTCGGCGGAAGGTGTGCTTCAGGGACGACCGGAACTGGGCGAATTGCGCTATTCCAGCCCGCTTTCCGGCTGGTACTGGTCGGTGGACCCGATCGCACCCAATATGAGCGGGAAGCTGGAATCGCCATCGCTGATTGGACGTATCGTCCCGGAAATGCCGATAACACAGACGCCTTTCGACAGTTCCTTCATGCGCAGCTATTCCTTGCCGGGGCTTAACGGCGAAGAGCTTTTCATCGTCGAAACGGAAGTCGTTCTGGACAATTCTGGCCGCGTGGCCCGTTTCCGCGTGATGGGCAATCTCAGCGAAGTCATGAATGAGATTTCCGATTTCAAGACAAAGCTCGCCGCATATCTGGCGGTGTTCGGCATTGGCAGTATCCTGATCAATGCGGCAATCATCCTGTTCGGCTTGCGCCCGCTGGATAAGGTGCGTCAGGCGCTCGCCGATATTCGCGAGGGACGCTCATCGAAGCTCGATGCCTCGCTGCCGATGGAAATCGCGCCGCTTGCCCGCGAAATGAATGCGCTGATCGAAAACAATCGCCGAATCGTTGAACGATCCAGAACGCAGGTTGGCAATCTCGCCCATTCGCTGAAGACCCCGCTCTCCGTGCTTGTCAATGAAGGTCGCACCATTGGTGGCGATCAGGGACGCGTCGTGCAGGAGCAGAGCGAGGCCATGCAGGTGCAGATCCAGCACTACCTGCAACGCGCGCGCATTGCAGCGCAGCGGGACAGCGTGGTTTTCCGCACTTCTGTCGCGCCGGTGATGGAGCGTATGCATCGCGTAACTGCCAAACTCAACCCTGCACTCCATGTCAGCTTACGCAATGATCTCCCGCACGCGATCTTCGCTGGCGAAAAGGAAGACCTTGAGGAAATCGTCGGCAACCTTCTCGAAAATGCGGGTAAATGGGCGAGCCGCCGTGTCAGTATTACTGTGAGGTCAGCCTCGGATGCCCAGCGGCAGTTCGAAATCGCGATCGAGGATGATGGGCCGGGACTAGAGGCTGACAAGATCGAGGCAGCGTTGAAACGCGGCAGCCGGGTGGATGAAACCAAGCCCGGCACAGGTCTTGGTCTTGCCATCGTGCAGGATACGGTTCGCGAATATGGCGGGCAGCTGCATCTGGACAAAAGTCCGATGGGAGGCTTGCGCGTTCGTACCGTGTTGCCGCTTGCGGAAGATTAAGGTTGCGATTTAAGTTAAAGCGATGTCTTTGCTTTTTAGCATTTGCGTATGCAAAACGATTTCGCACTTTTGCTGAAAATGCTCTAAGAAGCTGACATTTAAAGAGCGCATGATGCGATAATATGCAAGCTCATTGGTTCATGAGGGCCGGTTTGTTATGATGATGAAATTCAGGTTTTCTTCTCCGGCTGTGGTTGTTCCGACCCTGGTTGTCCTGTCGATGGTCTTGTCGGCATGCGGGACATCGGGCGGTGGCAGAGGGCTGACGTCGCTGGGCGGTTCGTCATCGTCCGCGAAGCCGGAATCGAGCCTGCTCGCATCTCTGGGCAACGGCCTGCTCGGCAACACGGCAAACCAGCTCAGCCCGGGCGACCGGAGAAAGGCGCTGGAAGCTGAATATCGCGCTCTCGAATATTCTCCGGCGGGCAAAGCCGTTTCGTGGAGCGCCGGGTCGAATTCCGGTGATGTGACGGCGGCGCAGCCTTATCAGGTCGGCTCACAGAACTGCCGCCAATATTCGCATACTTTCGACATTGGCGGTTCGCAGCAAACCGTGCGCGGCACTGCCTGCCGCAATACGGACGGCAGCTGGACACCGCTGACCTGATCTGTCGCAAACAGACCATTGGAACCGCGAGCGCGCCTTTGCGGCGAATTGCCCTAGGCGGCCAGTTGTGACAGGTATTGGTTGGTTTTTCCCATGCCTACGCTTAAGTCGTAGCCATGGGATTTTGGTTGATTGCAGCATTACTGACGTTAGCAGCCACTTTGGCTGTCTTGTTGCCTCTCACGCGGCGCAAGCAGGCTTTTTTGCCTGCCGAAAAGAATGATCTCGAGGTCTATCGTGATCAGCTGCGCGAAGTCGAAGCAGATGCCGCCCGCGGCATGATCGATGCGCAAAGCGCCGAACAGGCGCGGATTGAAATCTCCCGTCGTATTCTGAGTGCCGAAAAAGAAAGTCAGGACGCTGCAAACGCGGCGCAGTCTGCGGGTTCAGGCCGCGTTCTGGCACTCATCGCCGTACTGGCCGTGCCGCTGATCGCATGGGGCGTCTATCCGCTGTTTGGCAAGCCCGACGTGCCCTCCATGCCGCTTGCCGGGCGTCTCTCCGATAATCCTGATCGCGGTTCGGTCGATGAACTCGTGGCACGGGCGGAAGCGCATCTGGCGAAAAATCCTGATGATGCACGCGGCTGGGATGTGCTGGCGCCGATCTACATGCGTCTTGGTCGCCCGGCTGATGCGGTGAATGCCTATCGTTCGTCCATCCGCATCGACGGTGAAAATTTCCCACGCCTGCTGGGTCTGGCGGAAGGACTTGCCGCCGTTTCAGGCGGCACGATCACTGCCGAGGCAGAGTCGTTCCTGAACAAGGCAGTTGAGCTTGAGCCGAACGATCCGCGTCCGCAGTTCTATCTTGCGCAAGGCGAGATGCAGGATGGCCGCCCGGATGCTGCGATTGCCCGTCTCAAGACACTTCTGGACAAGGCTCCAGCAGATGCTCCCTGGCGTGGTCAGGTCGAGCAGGCTATCGCGCGGCTGAGCAATCCTTCGGACAATCAGCCGACCCAGCAAAAAGGCCCGTCATCCGACGATATCGAGGCGGCTTCGTCTCTGTCGGCGGAAGATCGTCAGGCCATGATCGAGGGCATGGTTCAACGTCTGGATGAAAGTCTTCGCCAGAATAGCGGGGATGTCGAAGGCTGGAAGCGTCTCGTGCGGTCCTATATGATCCTGCATCGCCGCGATGCGGCGCTTGATGCCCTGAACCGGGGCATGACCGCCCTTGCGGAAGAACAGCGGACCGAGCTTCGCAGCTTCGCATCCGGCTTGGGCTTAGAGGCACAAAAATGAGCGCGACCGCAGAAGAAAACGCACGCAAGCCAAAGCCGGCCAGCAGTCTTGCCCGGACAATTGGCCAGAGAAAACGCAAGCGCCTTATGCTGATCGGTGGCGCGCTGGCGGTTCTGGCCGTGGCGGTGGGGCTGATGCTGATGGCCTTCAATCAGGACATCCGGTTCTTCCGCACACCCGCCGACCTGACGGAACAGGAATTGACCTCGGGTTCGCGCTTCCGCCTTGGCGGTCTGGTTGAGGAGGGCTCGGTCAGACGCGATGGCAGTGAGCTGTACTTTACGGTCACCGATACGATCAAGACCGTGAAAGTGGTGTTTGAAGGCATTCCGCCAGACCTGTTCCGTGAAGGGCAGGGTGTGGTGGCCGAAGGGCGTTTCGGACAGGACGGCGTGTTCCGCGCCGACAACGTGCTTGCCAAGCACGACGAAAATTATGTTCCGAAAGACCTTGCCGACAGCCTGAAAGCCAAAGGCGTCTGGGAGGGCAAATAGCGATGCGTGAGCGTTTGGACAGATCGGGAGACTGCCTATGAGTGTCGAGATCGGCCATTTCGCGCTGGTGCTGGCGCTGGCTCTGTCGATTGTTCAGTCGGTCGTGCCGGTTATCGGTGCGCGCCGACGCGACACGCAGCTCATGTCGGTGGCCGTGCCAACAGCGATTGCAGTCTTCGCGCTGGTCTGCCTGTCTTCAGCGGTTCTGGTTCACGCTTATGTCGTGTCGGATTTCTCTGTGCTGAATGTCGTCGAAAACTCGCATTCGCAAAAGCCGCTCCTCTACAAGATCACCGGTGTTTGGGGAAACCACGAAGGCTCCATGCTGTTGTGGGTGTTCATCCTGACGCTTTTCAGCGCGCTGGTCGCAGCATTTTCCGGCAACCTGCCCGAGACTTTGCGCGCCAATGTTCTGGCCGTTCAGGGCTGGATCGGCGTGGCCTTTCTGGCCTTCATCATCTTCACGTCGAACCCGTTCACGCGCATCCTTCCGGCTCCAATGGAAGGCGGTGATCTCAATCCGATCTTGCAGGATATCGGCCTCGCCATTCATCCGCCGCTGCTTTATCTCGGCTATGTCGGCTTTTCGGTCTGCTTTTCCTTTGCGGTTGCGGCCCTTCTGGAAGGTCGTCTTGATGCGGCCTGGGCGCGCTGGGTGCGCCCCTGGACACTGGTCGCATGGACGTTTCTGACCGGCGGTATCGCGATGGGTTCCTACTGGGCCTATTACGAGCTTGGCTGGGGCGGCTGGTGGTTCTGGGATCCGGTCGAAAATGCGTCCTTCATGCCCTGGCTGGTCGGCACTGCCTTGCTGCATTCCGCGCTGGTCATGGAAAAGCGCTCGGCGCTCAAAATCTGGACAGTTCTGCTGGCGATCCTGACCTTCTCGCTGTCGCTGCTTGGAACTTTCCTCGTCCGCTCGGGCGTGCTGACTTCGGTACACAGTTTTGCGACCGATCCCGGTCGCGGGCTTTTCATTCTCGCCATTCTCGCCATTTTCATCGGCGGTTCTTTGTCGCTGTTTGCCCTTCGCGTGCAAAGCCTGACGGCGGGTGGCATTTTCCATCCAATCTCGCGGGAAGGGGCATTGGTCTTCAACAACCTGTTCCTGACCACTGCCGCCGCGACTGTTCTGATCGGCACACTTTATCCGCTGCTGCTTGAAGTCATGACCGGCGAAAAGATTTCCGTCGGCGCACCATTCTTCAATATGACATTCGGGCCGCTGATGATTCCGCTTTTGTGTGCGGTTCCGTTTGGTCCGCTTCTCGCATGGAAGCGCGGCGATCTTTACGGCGTTTCCCAGCGTTTGATGACGGCTTTCGCTCTGGCGCTGGTGGCTGCCGGTATCGTGCTCTGGACCACTTCGGCAAAATCGCTGCTGGCGGCTTGCGGCGTGGGTCTCGCTGCCTGGTTGATTTTTGGCAGCCTCACCGATCTGGTGCAGAAGGCCGGCATCGGCAAGGTTTCGGCTACGAAAGCATGGGCCCGTTTCAAGGGCCTGCCGCGCTCGGTTTTCGGAACGGCTCTGGCGCATATCGGTCTTGGCGTGACGCTGCTCGGCATTGTCAGCGTGACGACCTTCGGCACCGAAAATGTGCTCATCATGCGTGCAGGCGACACGGTTAAAGTCCAGGACTACACATTGCGGTTCGAAGGGCTTCGGCCTTTGACCGGTCCGAACTTCACAGAAAATCGCGGCACGTTCACGCTGCTCGATTCGAGCGCGCGGGATCTTGGCCGGATAGAGCCATCCAAGCGCTTTTTCCCCGCACGCCAGATGCCGACGACAGAATCGGGCATTCGCACGCTCTGGTTCAGTCAGGTCTATGTGGCGCTTGGCGACGAGCCGGGTGACGGTTCGGTGGTTGTCCGTATCTGGTGGAAGCCGCAGGTAACGCTGATCTGGTATGGCGCATTGGTCATGATGCTGGGCGGCCTGTTTTCGCTCGCTGACCGCCGTTTGCGTGTCGGCGCACCTGCGTCCAAGCGAAAGACCGCGTCGCAGGAAGCGGAGGCTGCCGCATGAAGATGCGCAAACTCTTTGCCATGTGCTTCTTCGCTATTGCTCTGGTATTTCAGGGCACGGCAGCCTTTGCCGTCAATCCGGATGAGGTTCTGCCCGATCCGGTGCTTGAAAAGCGCGCTCGCACCATTTCCGGCGAATTACGCTGCATGGTCTGCCAGAACGAATCCATCGATGATTCGAATGCGGAGCTTGCCCGCGATCTGCGTCTTCTCGTCCGCGATCGTCTGAAGGCAGGGGATACGGACGCCGCGGTGCTGGACTTTGTCGTCGCCCGTTATGGTGAGTTCGTGCTGTTGAAGCCGCGCCTGTCGGCCCGCACCGTTTTGCTTTGGGGTTTCCCGGTCATTGTGCTTGTGATCGGCGCTGTGGCGCTTGTCTTTGCATTTCGTGGACGACGCAGGCTCGGCGAAGCAGCGCAGCCGCTTTCTGAAAGCGAAAAAGCAGAACTCGCCCGTCTTCTGAATAATAAATAATTTTCGATATTTACGAGCGATTTTCTCCCTCGCTCGCGACGAACCTTACGAAACTTTCATGTTACGGAAATTGAGCGGTAAGGTAGCTCTAACTATCTTGCGCTCTATAAAGGAATTACAGGGCCTCGTTTCCCAAGACGAGAGCGAAGGCCGGATTACCGCTCGTAAGGAGAAATAGATGTCCAGAGCTAGCACTTCCCATTATCGCAAGAGCGTTGCAGCTGTCGCAGTTTGCGCTGCCCTTGCCGGCGCGTTCGTTGCGACTGGCCCGCTTGGCGCGCTCAATGATGCGCGTGCGGAAGCCGTTCAGGTGACGCCGCCGCAGCAGACTGTCGGCTTTGCCGATCTGGTGGCAAAGGTGCGTCCGGCTGTTGTCAGCGTGACCGTGAAGAAGAATGTGCAGGACGCAGACAATAGCGGCGGCGGTCAGAATTTCGGATCGCGCGGTTTCGACCAGCTTCCCGACGATCATCCGCTGAAGCGCTTCTTCCGTGATTTCGGCATGGAGCCGCCACGTGGCGATGCGCGTCCGGGTGCACGTCCTGATCGCGGTCCCGGCAAGCGTCCTGGCCGTCCGGGTCATGAACGCCCATATGCACAGGGCTCCGGTTTCTTCATCTCTGAAGACGGTTATGTCGTCACCAACAACCACGTTGTTTCCGACGGTGACGCCTATAGCGTCGTCATGGATGACGGCACCGAACTCGACGCCAAGCTGATCGGTACCGATCCGCGCACCGACCTTGCCGTTCTGAAGGTCGATGACGCCAAGCGCAAGTTCACCTATGTCGCTTTCGGCGATGACAATCAGGTTCGCGTCGGCGACTGGGTTGTCGCAGTCGGCAATCCGTTCGGTCTCGGCGGTACGGTGACTTCGGGTATTGTTTCGGCCCGTGGCCGTGACATCGGCGCTGGTCCTTACGACGACTTCATCCAGATCGATGCGGCCGTCAACAAGGGCAATTCGGGTGGTCCGGCCTTCAACCTGTCCGGTCAGGTCGTCGGCATCAACACCGCCATCTTCTCGCCCTCGGGCGGCAGCGTCGGCATCGCCTTCGCAATCCCGTCGGGCACCGCAAAGCAGGTCGTCGATCAGCTCATCAAGAAGGGCTCGGTTGAACGCGGCTGGATCGGTGTGCAGATACAGCCGGTGACGAAGGATATCGCCGCTTCGCTTGGTCTGGCCGAAGAAAAGGGCGCAATTGTCGCTTCGCCGCAGAAGGATGGTCCTGCAGCCAAGGCTGGCATTCAGTCCGGTGACGTGATCACCGCCGTGAATGGTGAGCCGGTTCAGGATCCACGTGATCTGGCCCGTAAGGTTGCCGGTATCAATCCGGGCGAAAAGGCTGCACTCAGCGTCTGGCGCAAGAACAAGGCTGAAGAAATCAGCATCACCATCGAAGCCATGCCGCAGGATCTGAAGCAGGCCGGTGGCGCGACTGATGAAGGCAAGGGCAGCCAGCAGAATGAAACGCTCGACAGCTACGGCCTGACCGTCACGCCTTCGGAAGATGGCACCGGTGTTGTGGTCACTGACGTCGATCCCGATAGCGATGCCGCTGATCGTGGTGTGCGCTCCGGCGATGTCATCGTCAGCGTCAACAATCAGGCTGTGAAGACTGCTAAGGATATCAACAGCGCCATTAGCGAAGCCTCCAAGTCGGGTCGCAAGGCTGTGCTGCTGCAACTGCAGAGCAATGATCAGAGCCGCTTCGTAGCCCTGCCGATCGATCAGGGTTGATGACCGGCATCCGCAGCGACTTTTGATGAACTGGATGCCAGGCGGGTAACTGCCTGGCATCATCTTAGAGCGCGTTTCGATCTGATTGTATCAGATCTGCGCTCTAAGTTTTTGTTTGCGCACATCTTATCCGAAAACCGTCTTACACTTTTCGGGATGTGCTTTATCTCCGAATGTAATTTATAAGTGGCGCCATGAAAATTCTCGTTATTGAAGATGACCGCGAAGCTGCTCGTTATCTGGAGAAAGCTTTCAGCGAAGCCGGGCATTCGGCAGATATCGCCGGTGACGGCGAGACCGGCTACACATTGGCCGAAAATGGCACTTATGACGTGCTGGTCGTAGACCGCATGCTGCCGAAGCGCGACGGGCTTTCCGTTGTGGCTGGCCTGCGTGCCAAGGGCATGGAAACGCCCGTGCTGATTCTATCGGCGCTCGGTGAAGTGGATGATCGCGTGACGGGCCTGCGTGCCGGTGGCGACGATTATCTGACCAAGCCTTATGCGTTTTCTGAGCTGCTGGCGCGTGTGGAAGTGTTGCAGCGCCGTTCCAGCCCACGCGAGGCCGACACGATTTATCGCGTCGGCGATCTCGAACTCGACAGGCTAGCGCATACCGCGCGCCGTCAGGATGTTGACATCACGCTGCAACCGCGTGAATTCCGTCTGCTTGAATATCTCATGCGTCACGCCGGTCAGGTTGTGACCCGCACCATGCTGCTTGAAAATGTCTGGGATTATCACTTCGACCCACAGACCAATGTGATCGACGTGCATATTTCGCGCCTGCGGTCCAAGATCGAAAAGGGCTTTGACGGCCCGCTACTGCATACGGTGCGCGGCGCCGGTTACATGTTGAAGGCCGGGCGTACAAAACAGACCGCCGCCAAGGTGGATTGATGGGTCGGTTTTCTGCGCTTATGCGCACCACGGCGGTGCGTCTGTCGGCTCTTTATCTGCTTCTCTTTGTCGTCGGCGCTGTCGCTTTGGTCTTCTACATGACCAATCTGTCCGCTTCGATTCTCACTGCCCAGACACAACAGGCGCTGGGTGAAGAAGTGGCGAGCATCGGCAAGAGCTATGCGCGCGGCGGTATTCCGCAGCTTGTGCGCAGCATCGACTATCGTTCGCGCCAGCCGGGCGCTTATCTCTATCTGGTTGCCGATCCATCGGGGCGCATTCTGGCAGGCAATGTCGAAAGCGTAGAGCCCGGCGTGCTGGACACGGATGGCATTGTCGAGCGGGCCTTCGTCTATAAGCGCTATGGTGAGCAGGGGACGGAAAGCGACCACCGCGCCGTCGCCGTGGTGATTGCTCTGCCGAACGGCATGCGTCTGCTGGTTGGGCGTGATCTTGGTGAGCCAGAGCGGTTTCGCGATATCATCCGTAGCTCGTTGATGCTGGCGCTGGGCATTATGGGTGCAGGCGCTCTGCTGATCTGGCTCTTTGTCGGACGTCGCGCCTTGAAGCGCATTGATGACGTGTCCAAGGCTTCGCAGCGCATCATGGATGGTGACCTGACCGGACGTTTGCCGGTCAACGGTTCCGGCGATGAGTTCGACCGTCTATCAGGCAATCTCAACGTAATGCTCGGGCGCATATTGGAGCTGAACGAAGGACTGAAGCAGGTTTCCGACAATATTGCCCATGACCTCAAGACGCCGCTCACTCGTCTGCGCAACCGCGCCGAGGAAGCTTTGGCCGGCAAGAAGGCCGGTCCCGAATATCGCGAGGCGCTTGAAGATATCATCAGTGAGTCGGATCAGCTGATCCGCACCTTCAATGCAATCCTGATGATCTCGCGTCTGGAAGCCGGTTATTCGGCGGAAAACCTCGAAGACCTGCCCGTCGCGCCCATCGTGCGAGATGTGGCGGAAATGTATGAGCCTGTCGCGGAAGATGCGAATGTAAAGCTGACGCTTGGTGCCTTGGACGAGGTGGTGCTGCATATCAACCGCGAACTGGTTGGTCAGACGGTTTCCAATCTCGTGGACAATGCGATCAAATATGCCGGTGGCGAGGAGCGCGAGGCCAATGTGTCGCTTGCCATGGAGCGCGACGCCAACTGGGTGCGGATCATCGTTGCCGATAACGGGCCGGGCATTCCGGAGGAAAAACGCGAACAGGCGACAGAACGTTTCGTCCGTCTTGAGGAAAGCCGCACACAGCCGGGTTCCGGCCTCGGTTTGAGTCTTGCCAAGGCGGTCATGAAGTTGCACGGTGGCGCGCTTCGTCTTGAAAGCAACGAACCGGGATTGCGTGCCGTTCTGGAGTTTCCGTTGCCGCATGGCGAGGTGAAATAGCAAAATGTAAGAGGGGATCATGGCGGCTGACGATACAAAGGAACTGTTTTTCGAGAGAGACCTTTGTGCGCTGACGCCGCTCGATCCTGATCGGGCGCGATCCTTCTTCGCCGACCTGATAGAGCGGTCCCGTGAGGACGAGCTGTCAGATGTCGCCGCTCTGCTGGAAAAGAAGAAGGCTTCGGCCTTCCTGTCGGCGGTGCTCGATCTGTCGCCTTTCATTCGTGAGGCGCTGACTCGGCATCCCTCTATTCTGAGCCGCATTGTTTCTGCTTCGCCCGAAACTGCGTTGCACGACATTCTCGCGACGGTTTCGCTCTGCGGCATGGAGGAGGGCGCGAGCGAAGCGTCGCTCATGACCGATCTGCGCCGCTTCAAACGCGAAGCGCATGTGCTGATCGCGCTTTGCGATCTGGCCCAGATTTTCAATACGGAAGCCACCACCGGCTGGCTGACAGATCTGGCTGAAGCCTGTACCGGCGCTGCCGTGCGCTTTTTGCTGCGCGATGCGGATGCTGCTAGGAAAATCAATCTGCCCGACCGCAACAAGCCCGACAAGGACTGCGGCTGGATCGTGCTGGGCATGGGCAAGTTCGGCGCGCGCGAACTGAACTATTCCTCCGATATCGACCTGATCGTCTTTATCGACGAAACCAAACCGGCCATCGGAGATCCGTATGAATGCGTTGACACGTTTTCGCGCCTGACGCGGCGTCTTGTCCGCATCCTTCAGGATCGCACGGCGGATGGCTATGTCTTCCGCGTCGATCTTCGCTTGCGTCCTGATCCGGGGTCGACGCCGCTTGCGATTCCTGTTGGCGCGGCGCTGCATTATTACGAAGGGCGCGGCCAGAACTGGGAGCGCGCCGCCATGATCAAGGCGCGTCCCGTCGCCGGTGATCGCGCCTCCGGTCGTCAGGTGCTGGCCGAACTCTCTCCTTATGTCTGGCGCAAATATCTCGATTATGCGGCGATTGCCGATGTTCATTCGATCAAGCGCCAAATCCACGCCCATAAGGGCCATGGCGACATTGCCGTTCGCGGTCACAATGTGAAGCTCGGTCGCGGGGGTATCCGCGAGATCGAGTTCTTCGTCCAGACCCAGCAGCTGATTGCTGGCGGGCGCTTTCCGGAACTGCGCGGCAATCAGACTGTGCCGATGCTGGGCCAGTTGGCGGAGCGCGGCTGGATCACGGAAAAGGCGCGAGATGCGCTGGCCAAGGAATATTACTTCCTGCGCGATGTGGAACACCGCATCCAGATGATCGCCGACGAGCAGACCCATATCCTTCCTGAAGACGATGAAGGCTTTGCTCGTGTCGCCCATATGATGGGCTATGCCAATCCGGCTGAGTTTTCGGAAGTTTTCCTCGATGCGCTCAAGATCGTTGAAAAGCACTATGCGGCTCTTTTTGAGCAGGCGCCGGAACTCGGCACCTCGACGGGCAATCTCGTCTTTACCGGCGATGTGGATGATCCGGGTACGCTGGAGACGCTTGCCGCCATGGGCTATGAGCGCCCAAGCGACATCTGCCGGGTTATCCGCACCTGGCATTTCGGGCGCTATCGCGCCACCCAGTCGGCGGAAGCGCGCGAGCGCCTGACCGAACTGACACCTGCGCTCCTCAATGCCTTCGCCGAGACCAAGCGCGCCGACGAGTCGTTGTTGCGTTTCGATAGTTTTCTGCAAGGGCTTCCAGCGGGCATCCAGCTTTTCAGCCTGCTCCAATCCAATCCGCGCCTGCTCAATCTGCTTGTGATGATCATGAGCGCCGCGCCGCGGCTGGCCGAAATCATCACGCGCAATCCGCATGTTTTTGACGGTCTGCTTGACCCGGCAATCTTTTCAGAGATGCCGACCCGCTCCTATTTGGAAGAACGACTGCGTGTGTTCCTCGGAGCGGCGACCGACTACGAGGAAGTGCTGGATCGGCTGCGCATCTTTGCGGCAGAGCATCGTTTCCTGATCGGCATTCGCTTGCTGACGAGCGCGATTGACGGCGTCCGTGCCGGGCGCGCTTTTTCCGACCTGGCTGAACTGATGATCGGTAAGGCATTTGAGGCTGTGGAAGCCGAATTGCAGCGTCGCCACGGCAAGGTCAAAGGCGCGAAATCGGCGCTGCTCGCCATGGGCAAGCTTGGCAGTCGTGAACTGACTGCGGGTTCCGATGTCGATCTGATCCTGCTTTACGATCACGACACGGATGCCGATGAATCAGACGGTGAAAAGCCGCTCGCTCCGTCGCAATATTATATTCGCCTGACGCAACGCCTGATCGCCGCTCTGTCCGCACCGACGGCGGAAGGTGTGCTTTATGAAGTCGACATGCGTTTGCGGCCTTCTGGCAACAAGGGTCCTGTCGCTACCCATATCGAATCCTTCGGCAAGTATCAGCGGACAGAGGCCTGGACCTGGGAGCATATGGCGCTCACGCGCGCGCGCGCGATCCATGGCGACGAGAGCTTCATTGCGCATATCACGGCGGAGATCGACGAGGTGCTGTCAGCACCGCGTGACGTGAAGAAGATCGCCAAGGACGTGCGCGAAATGCGCGACCTGATCTATCAGGAAAAGCCGCCGCGTGATGACTGGGATTTCAAGCTGAAGCCCGGCGGCATTGTCGATCTGGAATTCATCGCGCAATTCGCGGTTCTGGTTGGGAACGTTACCAAGAAGCCGCGCCCGCTGGGAACGGAAGAGGTTCTTGGCTCGCTCGACCCGGCCTATGCCGAACCCGCGCTCGCCGACAGTCTGGTCGAAGCGCATCGGCTTTATACGAATTTAAGCCAGACCATTCGCTTATGCCTTGGAAGCGATGCGCCGCGAGACGAGTTCATTCCGGGTATGATCGATCTTCTCTGTCGCGCTGCCGATATGCCGGATATCAAGCGCGTTGAACATCATCTGACCGAACTGGCGAAGGAAGTCCGCGCAAGTTTTGAAAAGCTTGTAAGCGCTTGATTCTTTAATTAACGCGCATCTTTTCCGAAAACCGTTTCACACTTTTCGGGATGCGCTCTAAGCTGCGTGGATAGCGGCGCTGTGCCCGCTGATCTGCACGGCCTTGCGGTCGGGTATGCTGACCGCAACCACCGTGCCGACGCCTTCGGTTGAGCGAATGCGCAGCCAGCCGCCATGCAGTTCCGCCAGCGAGCGGGTGATGGCGAGACCGAGGCCTGACCCGCTATGGGTTTTGGTGAACTGGTTTTCGACCTGTTCAAACGGCTGGCCGATCTTTTTCAATGCCGATTTTGGAATGCCGACGCCGGTGTCCTGAATGGTCATGAACAGGGCCGATCCGGTCTTGCGGGCGCGCACTGTGATATGTCCGTTATGGGACGTGAACTTGACCGCGTTGGACAGGAGATTGATCAGCACCTGCTTGACCGCACGGCGATCGGCATAGAGCTGCATGGCGTCTTCGATCCGCGTTTCGACCGTGATGTTCTTCTCATCGGCTTGCAGCGAAATCATGCGCACCGTCTCATTGATGAGCGGGCAAAGATCGATCTGCTCGCGATCAAGCGAGAAATGACCGGCTTCGATCTTCGACATATCGAGAATGTCGTTGATGACGTTCAGCAGGAAGTTACCGCTGGTGTGAATGTCGTTGATATATTCCTCATAGCGGTCGGAACCGAGCGGCCCGAAAGTGCCCGCCTGGATCATCTCCGAAAAGCCGATGATCGCATTGAGCGGCGTGCGCAGCTCATGGGACATATTGGCGAGGAATTCCGACTTGGCACGATTGGCCGCTTCGGCGCGTTCCTTTTCCTGACCGTATTTACGGGCCAGCTCGGACAGTTCGCGCACACGGTCGCGCTCACCCTTACGGGCAATCGACAGATCGTGAATGGTCGCCATCAGACGGCGTTCGCTATCCACCAGACGTTCCTGATGCAGCTTGAGCTGGGTAATGTCGGTGCCGATGGAAACCAGACCGCCATCCTGCGTGCGGCGTTCGTTGACCTGTAGCCAGCGACCATCGCTGAGCTGGCGTTCGAAAGTCTGCCCGCCAGCGCGATTGTGTTCGTTGGCCATGCGGCGCTCGAAGGTGAACGGGCGCGTATGAGCGTCAACTTCGTTGCGTGGCACACCCGGCTTCAGTGTCCAGACCGGCAGGCCGGCATATTCGCTGAACTTGGAATTCGCCATAACCAGACGGTTGTTGGCATCCCACAGAATGAAGGCTTCCGAGATGTTCTCGATGGCTTCGCGGATGCGCATGTCGGCTTCTGCCGTCGCTTGCGCAAAGCGGTGCTGCTCGCTGACGTCGAAGGCGATGCCGACCAGATGGAGGTCGCCTTCCGCTGCGATATCAGCACGCACACGCATCCAGACCCACGATCCGTCCGCATGACGCATGCGGAACACGCGGTCCACGTGAGAGAAGTCGCCAGCCGCCGCCTGCTCCGCGAGAGAATAAAGATCGCCATCTTCCGGATTGATGATTGCCGCGACATCGCTGAATGGCAGCACTGCGTCCTGCGCTTCATAGCCCAGCATTTCATACATGGAGCGCGACCAGTATATGCGCCCGCGCGCCATGTCCCAGTCCCAGAGACCGCAGCGTCCACGCGCCATGGCGAGATCAATCCGGAGCTGGATCTGATTGGAAAGGTCGTCAGCTTCGCGGGCCCGCGCCGCCTGACTGAAATAGGCATAAAGAATGGCGAACATGACACCGGTGGTGCCCGCAAAGAGCGTGACATTCAGCGAGACCGCGCGACGCCACTCGGCAAAGATCGTATTTTCCGCTTCCGTCGCGATGATGGAATAAGGCGCGGTCAGCGGTTTGGACAAAGCGCCATAGGCGGCTTCGCCTTGCAGGAGAATTTTCAGCACGCCTGCGCGTTCGGCAAAGAGGAACAGCGGCTGCGCTTCCGACAGGATCGTATCAATCGGCTTGCCGGACAAATCGGAGAGTGGGCCGGAAGCCGCGACCACCAACGACTGGCCGTCAACGATGGCAACTGTCATACCGGACGATGAAAGGCCGCGCGAGCGAAACTCGGCAATGGTGTCCTGCAAGTCCTTGGCGGAAACCTGCGCGCCTGCGCTGGTGCCGTTTGCCACGCGCTCGATCATCTGCGCCAGATTGGCGGTCGCTGCCGACAGCGAAGCCTTGTGCTGCTGTTCGATGTCGTCGTGCCAGGCCAGCATGGAAAACACGCGAGCGACGCCGAGAATGACAAGGAAGATGATGATCAGCGCAGGAACGAGGCGGCGCAGAATAGGTTCCATCGAGATGAATTTGCCATAGGCCGGACCCGCGAGAAGACGGACATGGCCCGAGACCTTGCCTTTCCTTCTCTTCCGACCGGATTCGCAATGCGCCCCCGCCGGCGCGCCATACGCGTCGGTGCTCGCCATCTGATGGTCCCTCGTGAAATGCCTGCGAGTGAAGTGATTCGGAATACGCCACCTCCGAATACATTCAATGAATCAAAAGTGATTCGCGCTGTCCAGCGATTTCGTTAACGAGACGTAAAAAAGGCCAGTCGCCGACATTGATTTTCTTATGAATCTCAAGTCTTTATCCGGAATCAGTTCCTTAGCCGACGCGCTTAAATCCATGAAAAGACTCATGAAAAACCTGGTCGCTTCCGAAGCGTGCCAGAGCAGGGCGAAAGCGCATAGCTGTTCACCCTGTCAGCCGCAGAAGGGCAGCTGGCAGGAGCGAATCAGGTTGCTTCGATTGTCGCCCGCGAATCAGGCGAGAGTACGATCCACGATGTCGCGCAGGTCGGTTGAAAGTTTGGGCACGCCCGATATGCGGGCGAGGGCCGCGCGGGCATGTTCACGCCGCGTTTCTTCCAGCGACCGCCAGGACCGCATCGAGGTCAGAAGCCGCGCAGAGAGTTGCGGGTTTTCGGGATCGATAGCGAGGATCGTCTCGGCGAAGAACACATAGGCCGCGCCGTCCTTGCGATTGAAACCGGTCGGGTTCGACGCCGAGAAGGAGCCGATCAGCGAGCGCACGCGGTTTGGATTATCGAGCGAGAACAGGCGGTGGACGGCAAGCTGGCGCACGGTTTTCAGTGCGTGTTCGCCGGGGCGGGTGGCCTGAACATTGAACCACTTGTCCATGACAAGTCCGTCGCTGCCGAAACGCTGTTCGAAGCTGGAGAGCGCTTCCCGCGCTTCATCCGTATCGCCGAAGCGGTGAACGAGAACCGTCAGCGCCGCAAAGCGGTCGGTCATATTGTCGGCTCCCGCATATTGCAGGGCAGCGCGACGCTGGTTGCCTTCGTGGCGGCTCAAATAATCCAGCAGCGCATTGCGCAAGGCGCGCTTGCCTGCCGCTTCCGCATCGGGCGTGAAAGCGCCAGTCTGCTTGAGCCCGTCATATAGCCGGGCAAAATCACCCGCATAGGCCGATGCAATAGCGGCGATCAGGTGGTCGCGGCTGGCAAGGATAGCGTCGGGGTCGACATTGTCTCCCATTTCACGGGCCACGTCGCTTTCGCTTGGCAGGGTCAGGCAGAGTGCGCGGAACGCCGGATCAAGTGTCTCGTCGGACGCGACACGACCAACCAGTTCCACCACCTTGGCATTCAGCTCCGGCTTATGGCCGCCACGAACGCGCTTGGCGCCCTCGAGCAGGGTGCGGGTGAGAATGCTGTTCATGGCCTGCCAGCGTGCAACCGGATCGCTGTCATTCAATGCGAGGAATGTCAGGTCCTCTTCGGAAAGCGGCGAGGTCAGATTGACCGGCGCGGAAAAGCCGCGTAGCAGCGAGGGAACCGGACGCGCCTTGATGCCGTGGAAAACAATGGTCTCCGATGAGTGGTGCAGGTGAATGACATTGTCATGCACATCGCCGCCTTCAACGGAAGTCGGCTTCATATCCTTGCCGTCCGGGCCGATAAGGCCGAAAGCAATCGGAATATGCATCGGCTTTTTCACCGACTGGCCGGGTGTTGGCGCCAGCGCCTGACGCAGGCGGATGGTGAAGGTTTCAGCCGTCGCGTTGTAGTCGAAATCCGCATCCACTCGCGGTGTGCCTGCCTGATCATACCAGAGCGCGAATTGCGCGAAATCCTGCCCGGAAACGTCGGCAAAGACCTTGATGAAATCTTCGATGGTGGCAGCATCGCCGTCATGGCGCTCGAAATAGAGGTCCATGCCCTTGCGGAACAGTTCCGGCCCGATGATCGTGCGGATCATCCGGACGACTTCTGAGCCTTTTTCATAGACCGTCGCCGTGTAGAAATTGTTGATCTCACGATATTCACGCGGACGCACCGGATGGGCGAGGGGGCCGCCATCTTCCGGAAACTGCTGCGCCTTCAGGATCTTCACTTCGGCGATGCGCTTTACCGGACGCGAGCGCTGATCGGCGGAGAATTCATGATCGCGATAGACGGTCAGCCCTTCCTTGAGGCAAAGCTGAAACCAGTCGCGGCAGGTGATGCGGTTGCCGGTCCAGTTGTGGAAATATTCGTGCGCGATGACCGCCTCGATGCCGGCATAGTCCACATCGGTCGCAGTTTCGGGATCGGCCAGCACATATTTGTCGTTGAAGACATTGAGGCCCTTGTTCTCCATCGCGCCCATGTTGAAATCCGACACGGCGACAATGTTGAAAACATCGAGATCATATTCGCGCCCGAACTTTTCCTCATCCCAACGCATCGAGCGCTTCAGCGCGTCCATGGCGTAAAACGCGCGCTGTTCCTTGCCATGTTCGACATAGATGGCGAGATCAACCGGGCGTCCAGACGCCGTGGTGAAATGATCCTTCACAACGCCGAGCGAACCGGCAACAAGCGCGAAGAGATAAGACGGCTTCGGATGCGGATCGTGCCACACCGCATAATGCCGGTCGGCACTGCCTTTTGTCGTTCCGTTTTCAACCGGATTGCCATTGGAAAGCAGGATCGGCGCGGCATCACGGTCGGCTTCGACACGCACCGTGTAGACGGAAAGCACGTCAGGGCGGTCATAATAATAGGTAATGCGACGGAAGCCTTCCGCCTCGCATTGCGTGCAATAGACGCTGCTGCTGCGATAAAGCCCTGAAAGCTGCCGGTTGGTCGTCGGATTGACGGCGGTGACGATTTCCAGTGTGAAGCGCTCACCTTCCGGCAGATCGCTGATGGTCAGGAGATCGGGTGTTGCGACATAACTATTATCGGCAAGCGGGGTGCCGTTGATGGCAATGCTGACGAGCTTGAGTTCGTCGCCATCGAGGACCAGTGGCGTGCCGGGCGTGGTGCCCGGACGGCGCTCGATTGTCAGCTCGGCACGGACAATGGTTTTTTCCGGCTCCAGTGTGAAGTCGAGCTTCGTTTCCGGTATCGCGTAAGGCGTCGGGCGGTAATCTTCGAGACGAAATGTCTGGCCGGTTTCTGTACGCATCGCGGAACTCTTTCTGTGAAGTCTTGTGCTGGATTCGTACCCGGCTTTTGCCCAAACGACAAGAAACGAGCGCCGGGCAAATAAATTTGCCGAACACAACGCTATGGCTGGCAGTTCATGGCAAACAGGCATAAGAAAACAATGTGGTCATACTATTTGGCCGCAAGTTTTACGCGGTATATGTGGGGAATTGCATCGTGAACGCTCGTGCGAGCGCAGCTGTTGAGGCGGCAGGGCTAGATTCAAATCCGATGCTTGGTATCGGTCTCAAGATTGCTTCCGTTGCCGTCTTTGTCGGCATGTCCACGATGCTCAAAGCTGCCGATGGTGTGCCGCTCGGGCAGCTTATTTTCTTCCGATCCTTTTTCGCAGTCATCGCTGTTCTGCTCTATTTGCAATGGCGTGGGCAGCTCTCGGGCGCGTTTCGGACACAGCATGGCTTCAGCCATTTCTGGCGTGGGCTGGTTGGCGTCTGCGCCATGACAATGAGCTTCTTTGCGCTGATGAAACTGCCGCTGCCCGAAGCAATCGCCATCAATTATGCCTCGCCGCTGATCACGGTGATTCTCGGCGCTGTTATTTTGCACGAAGTGGTGCGGTTTTATCGCTGGAGCGCGGTTCTGGTCGGGCTCTTCGGCGTGCTGATCATTATATGGCCGCGCCTGACGCTGTTTTCCGGAGGCAATGTCGGACAGGACGAGGCCATTGGAGCCTTGTCGGCGCTTGGAGCGGCTTTCATGGCCGCTATCGCCATGCTTCTGGTGCGGCGGCTTGTGCAGACGGAGCGCACGGCAACCATCGTGATCTACTTCTCATTGTCGGCCAGTGTCATTGCGCTGGTCAGCCTGCCTTTTGGCTGGATCGTGCCCAACTGGACGCAGCTGGCTCTGCTCATCGGTGCCGGATTTGCGGGTGGCATCGCGCAGATTCTGCTGACCGAATGCTACCGTCACGCGCCGATGTCTACCATTGCGCCATTTGAGTATACGTCGATGCTGCTTGGCCTGTTGATCGGCTTTCTGCTGTTTGGCGATGTGCCGACGCTGGAAATGCTTGTCGGCAGCGTCATCGTCATGGCGGCAGGTGGCTTCATCATCTATCGCGAACACAAGCTTGCGCTCGAACCGCACAAGGTCAACGCGCCGCAAGGGCAGTAATTAGAGCATTTCCAGCAAAAGTGCGAAGCGGTTTTGCGTCGGATAATGCGTAAAAAATAGCTAGCTCGTCGTTTCCTGCGGTCCTTCCGAGCGTGGATCAAGCTGCATGGTCTCCGGCGTGGACTGACCGTCCGGCGTATGGAACTTGTATTCGGTCTTCTGTTCGCTGATTGCCGGACGTTGCAGCCTGCGAATGCGCCAGAAGGCGTGCAGGCCGTAAACGCCAAAGGCGATGGCCATGGTCACAAAGAAGCCGGAAGGGCCGATGGCATCCATCAGCGGACCGGAAAGTGCTGGTCCCACCACGCTGCCCGCGCCATAGATGATCAGCAACCCGCCGGAGATTTTGACGAATTCGCTGGCATCGGCATAGTCATTGGCGTGGGCGACGTTGAGGCTATAGATCGGATAGATCACCGAGCCGAACAGGAACATCATTGCGTAAATCGCATAGGGCGTGGTCGGGTGAAACAGCACCATGACCAGTGACAAGGCAAAGCCGATGAGGCCTGCCAGCACCATGACATAGCGCCGGTCTACGAAGTCGGATGCGCGGCCGAGCGGATACTGGAAGATGGCGCCACCGATCATCGCAGAAGCCAGCATGGTTGCGATGCCGAAGGTCGAAAGCCCATTCATCTCGCCGTAGATGGCAGCAAGAAAGTTCCATGTACCGGCGACGATACCGGCGATAAGCGAGCCAACGGCTGCGGCTGGCGAGCGGCGGTAAAGGCCCTTAAGGTCAAGCGAAACCTGCGTCAGCGGGTTTGGTGACTGGGCGCTGGATAGAGCAGTCGGCAGCAGGGCGCTAGCATAGATGATCGCGCAGATGATGAACAGCGTCTGGGTCATGGCATCGCCGAAGGGCAGAATATACTGTCCGCACATCAGGCCGAGCATGGTGATGATCATATAGATCGAGAAAATGCGCCCGCGCGATTCATTGGTCACGCGCTCGTTCAGCCAGCTTTCGATGATCATGTAAGCGCCCGCAAGCGAAAAGCCCGCGACGCCGCGAAAGATCATCCAGGCCACCGGGCTGACCACGAGCGCATGAAACAACAGCGCCATGGACAACAAGGTCAGCAGAGCGGAAAACACGCGCACATGGCCGACACGCCGCACCAGATGTGGCACCACGATACAGCCGATGGTGAATGCCAGCGAATAGCTCGTGCCCATCCAGCCGATGGTTGTGGTGGACCAGCCCTCCATTCCGCCGCGCAACGGCAGGAGAATACCCGCGAGGCCACCGGCGAGCAGCATCAGGAACGTGCTTGCAAGCAGGGCGGCGATGGGCAGGAGCTGGCCAGCCATGAGGTACTCCAATGAGATGAATTCGGAATCTAAAACTACTTGTCGCCGTCTGGCGCTTTGGCAAGCGGCGAAATAGAACAAGTTTGCGGCATGTTGGTGACAAGCATTGTTCTGATGAACGAGCCGATGCCACCGAAAGGCCGGAATATCAATTGCGTATTTCGTCTAATTTCAACTTTACGGACAGAAAGTCACGCCAGGCAAAACGCTTCTGTGCGGGTGTGCGCAGAAGATAGGCGGGATGCAATGTCGGCAAAACCGGAATTTCCATTCCGGACGGCGTGCGATGAATTTTCCAATTGCCCCGAAGCCGCAATATGCCTTCGGTTGCCCCGGTCAGCGCCTTGCCTGCGGGGCCGCCAAGCGCGACCAGTATTTTCGGCGCGGCAAGCTCGATCTGCCGCTCGATGAACGGACGGCAAAGCTCGGTTTCCAGCGGCGTCGGCGTGCGATTGCCCGGCGGACGCCAGGGGATCGTATTCGCAATATAAACGCTTTCGCGCTTGAGGCCGATGGATTCGATCATCCGGTTCAGGAGCTGGCCGGATTTGCCGACAAAAGGCAGGCCTTCCATATCCTCATCCCGTCCCGGCGCTTCGCCGATGAACATGATATCGGATGAGGGGTCCCCGTCGGCAAAGCACAGATTCTTCGCGGTGAGTTTCAGATTGCAGCCGTCAAAGGCCGCAAGCTTCTCGCGCAGTTCATCCAGTGTCGCAGCTTGTGCCGCCGCCTCACGGGCCAGAGCGATCTGGGCCGTATCGGGCACGTCGGCTGCAGCCTGGACAGGTCTGCTTTCGGGCGAAGGTGTTGCGGCGGCTGAGGGTTGTTGCCAGTTTTGCGCACGGCTTGGCTGATTGGTCTGCTGCTGTGGGCGAGGGCGCTCGGCTGCCTGCGTGTCCTGTCGCGGTGCGGCAGGTGCGCGCTGCGGTTCGGCAAAGCGGTCGATAGGCGTGTCCGAGAGCGGCATGTCAACGCCCGCTTCCGCATAGAAGCGAAGCAAGCCTTCCATATCCAGTGTCTCGCGGCCATCAGTCATCTTTGTACCTCAACAGATGAGGTGGCGAATTTTGGCGGTGAATGCAAGAGCGCGTCGCGCTTTTCGCGATCAAACTACGGACTAACCACCGGAAGCTTACGCGCGGCGCGAGAAAACATGCTAATCCCGACAGGTCGCGACAAAAAATCCCCACAGGCCATTTTCAAACAATTGAAATTGACGTTTACGTCAAAGTAAATATCATTAAACGCACTCAGACGCCGATTTTGGACAATTCGACGCATTTGCGACAGTTGCTAACTCTGTAAGAGGATAAAGGCGAATGACGGGAACAGGCAAATCCTATTGCATGCTGCCCAGCGCTGGCCAAACAGCCGGTTGATGGGTATTCGCAATGGGATTATGCGTAAAAACAATTGGATGCATCATCCGCACTATCGTAGTGAAACGATGATGTCATACCGAACGGAGGGATGAATGTCCGAAGCCCCAGAGCATGCGAACCAGGAGCTTCCCGAACGCGAGAGCATGGAATTTGACGTTGTGATCGTCGGCGCGGGCCCCGCGGGTCTTGCTGCGGCGATCCGCCTGAAGCAGGTCAATCCAGAGCTTTCAGTCGTGGTCCTTGAAAAGGGCGGGGAAGTCGGTGCGCATATCCTGTCTGGCGCCGTTGTCGATCCGGTGGGTATCGACCAGCTTCTGCCGGACTGGCGCGACGATGAAGGGCATCCTTTCAAGACGCCGGTGACGGACGATCATTTCCTGTTGCTGGGTCCCGCAGGTTCAGTGCGTTTGCCGAACTTCGCCATGCCGCCCTTGATGAACAATCACGGCAATTACATCGTGTCGCTCGGCAATGTCTGCCGCTGGCTCGGCACGAAGGCCGAAGAGCTGGGCGTCGAAATCTATCCGGGCTTTGCTGCGACCGAAGTTCTCTACAATGACGAAGGCGCTGTGATCGGTGTGGCCACAGGCGACATGGGCGTTGAGCGCGACGGCACGCATGGGCCGAACTATACGCGCGGCATGGCGCTGCTCGGCAAATATACGCTGATCGGCGAAGGCGCACGCGGTTCGCTGGCCAAGCAGTTGATCTCGAAGTTCAAGCTGGATGAAGGCCGCGAGCCGGGCAAATTCGGCATCGGCCTCAAGGAATTGTGGCAGGTCGATCCGTCCAAGCACAAGCCGGGTCTGGTACAGCATTCGTTTGGCTGGCCGCTCGACATGAAGACAGGCGGCGGTTCGTTCCTCTATCACCTCGAAGACAATATGGTTGCGGTCGGCTTCGTGCTGCACCTCAACTATAAGAACCCGTATCTGTCGCCGTTTGAAGAATTCCAGCGTTTCAAGACGCATCCGGCCATCAAGGATGTCTTTGAAGGCGGCAAGCGTCTGTCCTATGGCGCACGCGCCATTACCGAAGGCGGCTTCCAGTCGGTGCCGAAACTGTCCTTCCCGGGCGGCGCGCTGATCGGTTGCTCGGCAGGTTTCGTAAACGTGCCGCGCATCAAGGGCAGCCACAATGCGGTTCTGTCCGGCATTCTCGCCGCCGACAAGCTGGCGGAAGCCATTGCATCCGGTCGTGCCAATGACGAGCCGGTCGAGATCGAGAACAGCTGGCGTTCAAGCCTGATCGGCAAAGACCTGAAGAAGGTTCGCAACGTCAAGCCGCTGTGGTCGAAGTTCGGCACGGTGATCGGCGTCGCTCTGGGCGGTCTTGATATGTGGACCAACCAGCTGTTCGGCTTCTCGTTTTTCGGAACGCTCAAGCACGGCAAGAACGACGCGCAGTCGCTCGAACCGGCGGCAAAGCACAAGAAGATCGACTATCCGAAGCCCGATGGCGTTCTGACTTTTGATCGTCTGTCGTCGGTGTTCCTGTCGAACACCAATCATGACGAGAATGAACCGATCCATCTGCAAGTCCGCGACATGCAGTTGCAGACGGCGTCGGAACACGATGTCTTCGCTGGCCCGTCGACGCGCTATTGCCCGGCAGGCGTTTATGAATGGGTGGACAAGGACGGCAACTCGGCTGCGGATCCAAGCGCCAAGGATGTCCGTTTCGTCATCAACGCGCAGAACTGCGTGCATTGCAAGACGTGCGACATCAAGGATCCGAACCAGAACATTAACTGGGTGCCGCCACAAGGCGGCGAAGGACCGGTCTATGTGAACATGTAAAGGTTCACATGAGGCGTCTGTTTCTGCCAGACACACTACCTAGCAGTCGAGCAACTGCTAGGTAGCATCCGGCAGGAAAATCGTGGCTTCCATAAATGTCACGGCGTTGCCGCGCAGAATAACGCGGTCGCCGACCAATTCGCAGTCGAGCCATCCTCCGCGCGCCGACGCCTGATAGGCGGTCAGCTTGTCGCGCTGCAATCGCGAAGCCCAGTAGGGCACAAGCGTAGCATGGATGGAACCTGTCACCGGGTCTTCCGGAATTCCGGCCCCCGGAACAAAATAGCGCGAAAAAGTGTGCCTTTGCGCCGTCCGCTTCCTGGCCTGTCACGACAAGACCGACGGAGCCGAGAAGGGCGATGGCCGCCAGGTCTGGAACGAATTTGCGCACAGCCTCGGCGCTGCCAAGATCGGCAAAGAAATTCTCGAAGTTGCGAAAGATGTGAACCGGCGGTTCAACGAAAATATCCGCAATTTCGTGTGGCAGCGCATCGATAGGTTCTGGCGACAGACGGGGAATGTCGAGCCTATATCCGTTCGTCTCTCGCGATACGCTCAGTTCACCAACCCGCGTCTGGAAGACGAGCAATGTGTCCGCCTTTCCTGTGGTGAAGAGGACATGCGCTGTTGCGAGGGTGGCGTGGCCACAGAAATCAACCTCTAGCGCCGGGGCGAACCAGCGCAAATCCCATGCGCCATCGGGGCGGGCTTTGACAAAGGCGGTCTCGGCGAGGTTGTTCTCCTGCGCAATCGCCAGCATTTGCGCATCCGGCAGCCAGTCTTCAAGGATGAGGACAGCAGCAGGGTTTCCTGCGAAAACTCGATCGGTGAATGCATCGACCTGATACATTTGCATGCGGAAAGCTCCTTGCTGTGGATGATGCTGCCGTCGCACGTGAAATTCAGCAGCAGCATCCACTGGGATTCCGCATCTTAGTCAAGGTCCGAACGCTGAGGCGTTCTATTGAAGCATAACGGATTGCGTTTCCGGTTCATCTTCGTCCGGGCGCACCGGGGCTGGAACGGAAAAGTCCAGCCTTACGGGCAGGTGATCCGACCCGGCGTCTTCGCGGGCTGAAACCTTGGGCGAAACAATGTCCGCGCTGGTGAAAACCTGATCGATAGGCAGGCCGAGATAAGGCGCCAGTGACACCGGCAGGAAGGACGGGAACCATGTTCCGCCAATGCCGGTCATATGTGTGGTCTTCGATGCGACCTCGACCCGGCGAACAGCATTGCTCCACGGCACGGCGTTCAGATCACCAGCGATGATCGTCGGCCCCGCCAATTGCTTCAGGCCCGGTTCGATATAGCCAAGCTGATAGGGCTGCCAGCGCGGCCATGGCCAAGAAAAATGCAGCGAGGCCACATTGATATGCGTGCCACCGAGATCAACGGGAGCGATGGCGAGCAATCCGTCACCGATGCATACGGGCTGACCGCCTTCAACGAAGGGACGGCGGGACAGAATGCCGACACCCCAGGTTCGCGAATCTTCACGGCAGCTGAGACGATAGGGATAGGTGGCCTGAAGAATATCCAGCCACTTTGTCCACTGCTCGCTGGCTTCCTGATAGGCGATGATATCCGGCTTCTCGCGGGCGATCATCTGCAAGATGCGCTTTGGTTCCGGATTGTCCTCGCGCAGATTGATCTGAACAAGGCTGTAGCGCGGCCCCGTAGTTTCGGCTGTCGTCGCGCCTGCAGAACCGCTGAGAAAATCACGCGCCAAGCCGAGCGTGGTGCTGAGCGCCATGATGGCGAACAGCAGCAGCATTGCGCCTTCGCGCCGCATTTTGGTGAAGAGCAGCGGCAGGGCCAGCACGATCATCAAGACGGCAAGATGCGCGCGAAAATGCGAAAATGTATCAAGCGCGGGATGAACCGCGCCGAGAAATCCCAGCACAAGCGGAACGGACACCGCCACGGCGGCAAGCAGCAACAGGAAGGGGATGTTCTCACGGCTTTTCGACATGAGATGCCTCTAGCGATTGAATACGGCGCGATGATGGAAGACGGAGGGAAGGGAGTAGGGGAATAAGGGAATAGGGGAGTATGTTTTTTGCAAGAAGGTCTTGTGGCGCTTCTGCATGAAGCAGGGCTCCAACATATTCCCTTACTGCCCTATTCCCCTACTCCCTTAACCTCACTGGAACGCCGTTTCGTAGAAGCTTCTAAGCTTGCGCGAATGCAGTCGTTCATCCGGCATGGCGGCGATTTTTTCGACTGCGCGAATGCCGATCCGCAAATGCTGCGCCACCTGCCGCTTGTAGAACTCGGTGGCCATGCCCGGCAGCTTCAGTTCGCCGTGCAGCGGCTTGTCCGAGACGCAGAGCAAAGTGCCGTAGGGCACGCGGAAGCGGAAGCCGTTGGCGGCGATGGTGGCCGATTCCATGTCGAGTGCAACCGCACGGGCCTGCGAAAGACGCTGTACAGGGCCGCGCTGGTCGCGCAGTTCCCAGTTGCGATTGTCGATGGTGGCAACGGTGCCCGTGCGCATGATGCGCTTGAGATCATAGCCTTCGAGGCCGGTGATTTCCTCGACCGCCTCTTCCAGAGCGACCTGAATTTCCGCCAGCGCGGGCAGGGGAACCCAGACCGGCAGGTCGTCGTCCAGCACGTGGTCCTCGCGCATATAGGCGTGGGCCAGCACATAGTCGCCAAGCTGCTGGCTGTTGCGCAGGCCAGCGCAATGGCCGAGCATCAGCCACGCATGCGGACGCAGCACGGCAATATGGTCGGTGATCGTCTTGGCGTTAGAAGGCCCGACGCCGATATTGACCATGGTGATGCCGGAATGGTCGGAGCGCTGCAAATGATAGGCAGGCATCTGCGGTAGGCGCGCCAAAGGGGTGCCCTCGCTCGGCGCGGTTTCGCCTGCACGGGTAATCAGATTGCCCGGTTCCACGAATTGTTCGTAACCGCCGCCGCCTTGCGCCATCAGATCGCGGGCATAGGCGCAGAACTCGTCCATGTAGAACTGATAGTTGGTGAAGAGCACGAAGTTCTGAAAATGCGCCGGGCTCGTCGCCGTATAATGCGCCAGCCGGTGCAGCGAATAGTCGATGCGCTGTGCCGTGAAAGGCGCAAGCGGCATCGGCTCGCCAGGTGCTGGTTCAAAATCGGCATTGACGATCTTGTCGTCGGTCGCAGCCAGATCAGGCACGTCGAAAAGATCGCGCAGCGGATGCTGGAAGGCGCTGGCGACGGAGGCCTCCACATAGGTGCCTTCCATGAATGCGAAATGGATCGGGATCGGCGTGGAAGACTCACGCACCGTCACCGTCACGCCGTGATTGCGCATCAGCAGGCGGATCTGTTCGTTCAGATAATGATCGAACAGATCGGGACGGGTAATGGTCGCGGAATAGTCGCCCGGCGTTGAAACATGGCCATAGGCCAGCCGCGAATCCACATGCGCGAAGCTCGACGTAGAGAGGCAAATTTCGGGATAGAAGGCGCGGTATCGCTGTGCCGGGATTTCGCCGCGCGCCACCTTTTCGAAAGCATCGCGCAGGAAGGCTGTGTTGCGATCATAAAGCTTTTGCAGGGCGGCAACCGCCGCACTCGCATCGGTAAACACCTCTGGCTCGATCGGCGCTGGTGTTTTGATTTCGTTGAGAAATGGCTGTTCGATTCGCTGTGTCATGACTCAGTATAGCAGAGTTCACGACGATGGAATGACGCAGTTATGCGGTTCGTTGCAGGCTGACATAAAGCACAAGGCCAATGCCGCTCATCTTGCTGTGCTGGCCGATTTGCGTATAGGCGAAGGTGGCGGCCGGGCCGGTAAAAATCGCTGTGAAGAGGAACACCCGCAGGGCGATGCCCGCAGTCGAGCGAATGTTGGCGATCATGGCCGTGGCCCCGGCTTGACCTGGGCGGAAGCCAGCGGACCAAACACCGTCTGGTCACGATAGGTATCGTGTTTCCTGTCGGCGAATACACCAGCGACAATCGCCAGTCCGGCGATCAGTAGCCATACAATCGTCAAGCGTCTCAGCAACATGAAAGCTCCCAAAAGGTTGAAATCCGTCCTTGTTGTTGCCCAGTTTAGCGAGCGCGCCTGAACCACATCTGAGGCTGCCGTTCATGCGCGGTTCAAAAATATTGATGTTCCGTTAAATGCGCCGCATTGGCCTTGTGCCTGTCGAAATGGGTCTTATGTTTCCCATCATTGGAATGCGGGAAGGATCCCGCCCAAATCCGCCGCACACTCTCGAACGAGTTGGAGAAAGCCCATGGTTGAACAGACAAAGCCCATCGAGCTGTATTATTGGCCAACGCCAAATGGCGTCAAAATCAGCATCATGCTGGAGGAACTTGGCGTTCCCTATGAGGTCAAATACGTCAATATTGGCAAGGGCGACCAGTTCCAACCGGACTTCCTGAAGATTGCCCCCAACAATCGCATGCCGGCGATCATCGATCCCGAAGGTCCGGGCGGCGAGCCGATCTCGGTTTTCGAATCCGGCGCCATTCTCCAATATCTCGGACGCAAATTCGGCAAGTTCTACCCGACGGACGAGCGCAAGCGCGTGGCTGTTGACGAATGGCTGATGTGGCAGATGGGCGGGCTGGGCCCGATGTCGGGTCAGGCGGGGCACTTCCGTCTCTATGCGCCGGAAAAGGTGCAGTATGGCATCGACCGCTACACCAACGAGGTCAATCGTCTCTATGGCGTGCTCAATCGTCAGCTCGAAGGCAAGGATTACATCGCGGGCGAATATTCCATCGCCGACATGGCCAGCATCGGCTGGGTGAATGCTTTCAAGAACTACGAGCAGAATCTCGATGAATTTCCGAATCTGAAGCGCTGGCACGACACCGTGAATGCGCGTCCGGCCGTCGCGCGCGGTCTGGTTGTCGGGAAGGAAGAGCGGGAAAAATCCAATCTGGCCAACGACAAGGAAGCGCAGAAAATTCTCTTCGGTCAGAAGGCGCGCTAGGCAAATAATAAAAGAAAAGGGCGGCTGTTCAGGCCGCCCTTTTCGTTTGGAAACTGTTGTTGACGATTACTGGCGCGTCAGGCTTTCGCTCTTGCAGATCAGGCCGCCAAGCACGCAGCCCGACAAGGAGAGCGTGTTGCCCTTGACGGATGCCTTGCCCGTATAGGTCTTGCCTTCGTCAAGCTTGTTCACCTCGCCCTTGTAGCTGCCATCCGTGCCGGACATGGTGCCGATGGACTTGCCCTTATACTCGCCGGTCACAACCGTACCGCAGAACTTGTTACCGCCGCAGGACGCATAGCTGATGATCGTGCCGTTCGGGCGCTTCCAGCTGCCCACGATTGCTTCGTCGGCAAGAGCTGGCGCAGCGAAGCTGGCTGCAAGTGTCATTCCAAGAATAAGAGTGCGGATCATTCATTCCTCCCGATGCGCGCCAGTCCCTCCATCGGGCGGTGGCGCAAGCCGCTTCATTCATTTGCCGTGGTCGCCGCAACCGGGGCCTTCGCTTGATCACGGACCCCAGATCGCACCACTCACCATGCCGACAGTGTTCTCCCCATATCGTCATGATTTACGCAGACGTAAACGTAAACGAGATTTCGCGAGAGCGGAAGCGGAATTTTCGCATTCATGAGCGCGCTGGGCGAGGGGATTCCATGCCGTTTGTAACCGCCGCAATGCACCATTTCTGCCGACCCCGATTGTTCTATGGTTATCATCCGGTTTCCACGCGCTGTAAGGATTTGAATCGATTTTTCGGAAAAATCCAGCAATCCGCGAGGCTTGGATGTTTAACAAAATCCCAAGTTTACACCTTGTTGGGATTTTGTTGGTCAGACGTTAAGCATCTGGTTTAACGCGCATTTCAGCCCTGAGGTCTATTCTCTACATCATGAACGGAACGACAGAGACGGCAGTTTCAAGGCGATAATAACCGCCACGAAATAAAGACCGGACGGTTCTCGGGATTTAACAGGGACAAAGAAAAATGGCACAGTTTCAGAGCTTTACGCAGCAGCAAAAGATCGCATCGCAGGACCGCATTCTTCTGGAAATGGGCATGAAATATGCGATTGGTCGCGATTGCGAGATCGATGTGATCGCAGCCCATAAGTGGCTCAACATCGCCGCCATTCGCGGCAATGAAAAGGCCGCCCGGATGCGCAATCAGGTTGCCGCCACCATGAGTAAGACTGAACTGGCCGCTGCCCTTCGCGATGCGCGCGAATGGATGACCACGCACTGAGACTGCGAAACGCATGACCGAAACAAAAAGCCGCCTTCGAAGGCGGCTTTTGTGCGTCAGCTCATGCCGAGATAGCGGCCTGGCTTGTGATTGATTGCAACGATGAGGTTCATCGCCACGGCACCGATCAGCGAAAGCATCATGTTCTGCCATGGAATGAAAAAGAGTGATGCCAGCATGATCACCAGATCAAGGCCGAGCTGGAACCAGCCCGCCCGAATTCCGTATGCGTCCTGGAGATAGAGCGCCAGAATATTGACGCCGCCGACGCCGGAGCGGTGCCGGAAAAGGGACAGCACACCCATTCCCATTAAGGTGCCGCCCATCAGCGCGGCAAACAGCGGATTGACAGCACTAAAGTCGATGCTTTGCGGGATCAGCCATGCGAAACCTGACAACATGCCAACCGCTACGAAGGTGCGGATCGTGAATGGCCATCCCATGCGCCGCACGGCGAAATAGTAGAAGGGCAGGTTGATCAGGAAATAAAGCAGCCCGAAACTTGTTCCCGTCGCATATTGAATAAGAAGGGCGATGCCGGCTGTGCTGCCGGTCATCAAAGTTGCGTGGCTATAGAGATTGATGCCAAGCGCGATGAAAGACGTACCAATCAGCATGGCCATGGCGTCTTCGTACAAGCGATGGCGGTCGAGGCTTGCAACACTGGGCGTGTCAACAAGCGGAGCGGGGCTATCTGCGAGATCTGCCACGTTTAGACTCCAACAGCGATAGCCGGAATTCCGGCTCAAAAAAGTCAAAAGCCGGATTGGAAGCCGGCGCTCATTTCAACTGATCTTTGCGCTGTGCGGAGGTGTCGTTGCTTCGATGATCGCACACGAGCGTCAAGTCTTGGGAGACCTCGACAATATAGCAGCGTGAAAGCGCCTTGGCACCATTTGCAATATTGCTATTTTAAGCTTGCCTTTATCGGCTCCTTACAATTTTAGGGCGGTATGCTTTTGATTTATTTCGTCACGAATGCCGTCGAGAAATAGGTCTACTTCCCGTGGACTACATAAATGGCGCTTGATGAGATGGTTTGGGGCCTGTTCCACGAATTTTAGTGCGCGAATCCGCCCGTTTTTACGATAATCGACCACCCATTTGATGAAATCCCAGTCGAAACGCTCCGGGCAGCCATCGCCCATATCCGGTCGCGTGAGGCCATGATATTTCAGGATGCGTCGGACTACCCGCACAAGACGTCGTCCGGTCGAAATGTCGAGGAAAATGAGCATGTCGGCGCGTGACGCACGATGGGGCATGGTATGGCTGTGATTGCCTTCGAAGACCCACCGATCACTATCCGCTGCCTCGTTGGTCAGTCGGGCGATTTCTTCAAGCGGACGCATGACCCATCCGGCTTGCCAGTAGATGGTGTCGATGTGGATGACGGGCAGGTCCAGCAGCTGGCCCAACTCCCGCGCCAGTGTCGATTTTCCCGAACCGGCGCCGCCGATGATCATGATCCGCTGTATCATTCCACATCGTCCTTAATGCAGTTTCCGCTTAAATACAAAACGGTCAATTTGATGACGTTACTATGTCGTTACTATGAAGGGGGCAGCCATAACGGGCCGAAAATGACCGTTAGAAAATTTGTATTGCTCGCACCTGTAATATTAAGCAAACGATTGACAGTCAATTTCGCCAGGAGCAATGTTGGCGCGGAAAAGGAATGAACGGGAGCAACAGGTTGAGCCTGATTTCTTCTTAATTCCGGCATATGCGGAGAAAGATGAAATTTCCGACATATGCAAATGAGATTGGTCGTGAAGCATCAATCCGGTGCCTTACGATCCAAGGGCCGTATTCGATAGGGAGTGACGCAATGTCCATTCGAACCATCACAGCTTTGGCAGGCACCGCCATTATTATGGGTGCAGCGGCTTTCACCTTCTCTTCGCCCGCAAGTGCGTTGACGATGAAGGAATGTAGCACCAAGTATCAGGCCGCCAAAGACGCCGGAACGCTCGGCAATCTGAAGTGGAACGACTTCCGCAAAGCCCAGTGCGGTGACGATGCCGCCGCCGCACCAGCTGCTGCTCCGGCGGCGCCTGCCGCGGCAGCGCCAGCCGCCAAAACTGCAAAGACGGCAGCTCCTGCGGCTGATGACAGCGCCAAGGGCCTGACGATGAAGCAGTGCAGCACCAAATATCAGGCTGCAAAGGATGCAGGCACGGATAATGGCGTGAAGTGGAATGATTTCCGCAAGGCTGAATGCGGTGCCGGTGCCGATCCTGTTGCGCTGAGCACCGATGGCAATTCGGAACCTGCAGCACCGACTGCTGCTGCTCCGAAAGGCATGAAGTTCCCAACCGCCGTTTCTGCGAAATATTCGAGCGAATCGGCTGGCAAGGCACGCATGCACACCTGCCTCGAGCAGTATCATGCATTGAAGGATGCCAATGCACTTGGCGGCCTGAAGTGGGTGCAGAAGGGCGGCGGCTATTACAGCCTTTGCAATGCACGCCTCAAGGGCAATTCCTGATCGATATCGACTCGATATCGCTGAGAAAAAGAGGGGCCGTGAGGCCCCTTTATTTTTGCTTCGAAAACCATCCGGTCAAAGCGACGCTCAACCAGCCGAGGATCATCAGGCTTCCACCGGTTGGTGCAGCAAGCGGAAAGAGCCGGTTACCCGTGATATCGCGCATGAAAAGATCGCCGCAGAAGAGTGCAAGTCCAACAACCAGAAGCGCACCGCCGATTGTGGCTGCACGGCTGGCGGGGGCAAACAGAGCCAGCACAAGCAAGGCTGGCGCATGGCCCAGCAGCAAAGGTGCTATGCTGCCGAGATGATTTTCGCCGCCATGGGCAGCGCCGGCATAGGCTGCGATTGCCAGCGCGCCGCACAATCCGCCAAGCGTGCTGAAAAGTACGTTATGGGGTCTGCCATTCGATAAGCTGGGCATGATGGCTCACTATTCAAACAGTTTCGGTGCTTTTGATGGACTGGCGGGCGTCTTCCAATGCGCCGGGCAGGGCGGCTTCGAAAACATCCAGCTGTTCTTCAACTCCGACACTCACGCGAATGCAGCGGTCAAGAACCGGAGCGCCCGGCTTGCGCACGAAAACATCGCGCGCGATCAGTCCATTCATTATGGCGGTGGCAAATGCCGCATCGCGGCCGCAATCAATAGCCACGAAATTGGTTGCCGAAGGAATAGCGCTCAAACCGTTGGCTGCCGCAATAGCAGCGATACGGTCGCGACCTGAATGGATTTTCGCGACAACACCCTTGAGATAGGCCTGATCTTTAAGCGCCGCGATAGCTGCTGCTTGTGCAACGCGGTTCACGGCGAAATGGTCGCGAATCTTGTCGAAGGAGCGGATCGCTTCAGCGCAGCCGACAACATAACCGCAGCGAATGCCAGCCAGCCCATAGGCTTTTGAGAATGTACGCATGCGAAGGATATTCGGGCGATCTGTTTCAAAAGACGGGAACGCCGAATCAGGCCCGGTCTCGCAATAGGCTTCGTCCAGAATGAGCATCGTCGTTTCAGGAATGCCCTCGATGAAGGACTGGATATCAGCTCCTTCATGCCAGGTACCCATCGGATTGTCGGGGTTCGCGACATAAACGATGGCGGCGTTTTCGCGCTTTGCCGCGGCGAGCAGGCCGTCCAGATCGGATTTATCGTTGCGATAAGGGACGGTGACCAATGCGCCGCCGTAACCTGCGACGTGGTAATTGAAGGTCGGATAACCGCCAAGCGAGTTGATAACCTTGTCGCCTTCGCGAACATACTGTCGCACGACCAGCCCAAGCAGAGCATCAACGCCCGCACCGGGCATGATGTTTTCCGCTTTCACACCATGATGGGCTGCAATGGCGTGGCGCAGTTCGTAGTTTTCGGGGTCGCCATATTTCCAGACCTCTGCGGCTTCGCGTTGCATCGCCTCAATCACCGATGGCGCCGGGCCAAAGCTGCTCTCATTCGCACCGATGCGGGCTTTGAAAGGCTTGCCACGTTGCAATTCCAGCGTTTCTGGACCGATAAACGGCACGGTTGATGGCAGCTTTTCCACAAGAGGCGTGAGGCGGGGTGATCCCATGGCAATATCCAGTCAGCTTTCAGTCAGGCAATGAAGGCGGCTTGGTCAGGCGAGATGGTCCGCAGCTGTTACCACGTGGCCGTTCGTCCTCCCGATTGAAAGGCATAGCAAGTCATGTCCGTCGGTTCCACCAGAATGGTGAGAAAAGCGTCTGTGGAATGTGCGGCAGTTTGTTTGTTGGTATAGCCAACCGAAAGGCTGGGATTGTGCCAGCGGACTGTTCGGGTGAAGGCGTTTAACTGTCTTCAATCGTCTATCAACATGCTGTCTAACGAATGCGTTGAATATTGATGGTGCTGAGCATCAGCCATGGTCGAGTTCGTCTGGTTCATTGCGGTTGAAGACGTTCCGATCAAGTCTCTATGTCCATGGTTCGAAACCGTAATCAGGATTGGCTAGATAAGTCCGGCGTTTTGTCCGAACACGTTTAATAGTTTGACCAGTGCAGGCGGGACAGACCGCACTTGCCGTGTCAGCCGCTCTCCCGTGTCAAGCGATCGATATGCGCGAGGCACTGTGTGGAAACGGCAGGAAACTCAGAATCTTAAATGATTGAGGGGGGGGGAGCCATTCCATGACGGCACATGCGTCAACCTTTCCAGCCTGCGATGCGGCAACGGAAATACCAGGTGCTATGGGCTTGAAGTTCGCTTGCAGCGTGATGCTGGAAGCAAGCAAGGAAATGCCGCTGTCAACTTGAGACAGTGGTGCCCGTTTAAGGGCAGTCGACAAGGCTCGGTGTGCTGATTCGTCTGGCACAATTGCGATTAAAGCACTGAATTTCGTCTTTTCTGACCCTTACAAGCAGGGCTGCGCAGCACAGCGAATTGTTTTCGCGTGTGAGCGCGCTGAACTATAGCTGGAAACCCTCTAGTGGATTTCCAGCACTTTCACGCAAGAATCGAGATCATGGGTAGCCAGATGCGCATATCGCATGGTCATTTGCAGTGTCTGGTGGCCAAGCCACATCTGGACACGGCGAATATCAATGCCGCCGCGAACAAGGCGGGAAGCGCAGGTGTGACGCAGAATATGCGGTACGACCTGATCGTCGGTGCCCAGGCCGACTTCCATCTTGGCGTCATTCCAGATCTGGCGAAACCGGACTTGATTGAGCATCGCAAATGGCCCTTTGAGCCGCTCATGCGGAATCTTCGTCGCCTTTCCCGCACGGCGGGTGAGGGGAACTGTTCGGCTTCTATTGGATTTGGTGAGCCAGAAGGTGACGCGATGGTCCTGCAAATCATTCCACGTCAGTCCAATGGCCTCGCCAAGGCGGCAGCCTGAATCGACAAGGAACACTGCAAGCCGGAAGCTGTCTTCGCAGCGCGATTTGATCGCCGCGAACAGACGCTTTTCTTCCTCATATTCGAGAAAGCGGATGCGTCCCACCCGTTCTTTCTGTCGGACAAACTCCGGCAGACTGTAGATATCCCCCATTTTATGCGCCTTTCGCAGCAGCTTGCTCAGCGCAGCCATCTTTCTGTTGATGGTTGCATTGCTGTTGCCGCGCTCACGAAGCGTGCCAATAAGGGAATCAAGCATTTCCTGATCGAAACCTGAAAAGCGTTCGCCCTTCAAAATTTCGTCGATCTCGCCGAGAAACGACCTAACATTATATTTGTGCGAGCCGTCATCCCACAGAATGTTTATGTATTTTCCCGTCAGCTCAGCGATAGAGAATTTCTCAACGAGCCTATGGTTTTGGCTTCTGTCGGATGCGTAGTTCAGATTGTAGTCGATGATCGGCGCATACTTGTCACCAGTACCAACTACCGTTTCCCCAATAGTTATCATTTTGTGCCCCCCGGCATTCTGCGGGTTGCACAACTAATGGAATAATTAAAGAAGCACAAGATAAGTAGGCTAACTTTATGCAGAGACATGGTGCGATCCTTGTTTCAGGCCCCCCGTTTGTCCCCAATTTCCAGTTTCTCGATAACTCCCCTTGTCGCCGCCCGTTCAAAATCCCCATTTTGGCGCGGGTGACTTCACAGCTCTGTGAACACTGATTCTATGATTGCAGACGCCAGCGGTTTCCCGCTGGCGTCTTTGATTCAGACGTTGGTCTGATTAGAACGAACGCTGGAAGCGAACCATGCCGCCGAGGGCATCCTTGTCGCCTGCGTAGTCGCGCCATTCGCCACCGAAGCGGGTGTACGAAACTTCAGGCGTGATGGTGAAGCCAGGAACGAGTTCGTAAGCGACGTTAGCCGTAACTGCGGTCTTGCCCCAGTCGTCATGTGCGCCCTGAATGTTGATGACAGCCTTGTCGGTTGCCTTGAACTTCGCGCCACCCCAGACAGCCCAATCGCCGCCCCACATGCCGTACATCTGGTCCGGAGAGCCTTCCGAAGCGTAGCCACCCTGCAACCAAACCGAGAAGCGGTCGGTGATGTTGATGTCGCCACGAACCTTGGCAGCCCATTCTTCGATGACCGAGTCGTAAGCTACGACGCCAGCGATCGAACCCCAGCCGCCAGCATACTTCAGGCCGCCAACAACGTGCGGCATGTAGCCGTCGATGGTGAAGCCGTCGTCACCCTGTTCAAGAGCAACTACAGCCGAGAAGCCGTTGCCGCCAGTGAAGGTGTACGAGATCTTGCCAGTGCGGTAGCCGCCAACTGCGACCACGTCATCGTTGATGACATCGCCGAGGTAACCGGTGAAGGTCTGGAATTCCGACTCATCGATACCAACCTTGAGACCGCCGAGTTCGATATAGGCGAACTGCAGAGCAACGTCAGAACCGGTCAAGCCGTACTCGCCGTCTTCACGCGAGTTAGCTGCGCCGTAGTTGAAGCGGGTTTCGGTGTAGGTCTTCAGCGTGCCGTATTCGGTTTCCGAAGCGGTCGAGGTGCGGAGCGCGAAACGAGCGCCCTTGTCCCAGCCCTTACGGTCGTAACCGGTGTAGACGTCATCGCCGCCCTTTACGTCGTAACGGACGTAACCATGGATGCGCAGGCAGGTTTCGGTGCCCGGGATGTAGAAGTAGCCAGCGCCGTATGCGTCGCAAACGCGAACATATTCAACGGCTTCGGGCTCTGGCGCGACGATTGCGTCGGCAGCCTGAGCGCCGGAAGCTGCAACCAGAGCTGCAGCGGAGCCGAGAAGAAGGCTCTTGATGTTCATTTCTGACCTCCAGTCAAGAATCGGCGTCAGGTCAGAAAACCATTTTAATTCAGTTACTTATGGATTTTGGCGATTCAGCTTGTCAAAAAACAAGATCAACACGCCATCGACGGAGAGCGCGAGAATCGGCCTAACGCGGTGATAATGTCTGCATTTTTGATGGAAGGATTGGTGTGCGCTGGCAGCGCAGTGGCGGAGAGGATGGGATTCGAACCCACGAGACCCTTATGAGGTCTACTCCCTTAGCAGGGGAGCGCCTTCGACCACTCGGCCACCTCTCCGGTAAGGGCGAGATAGCCGGTACGTGGCGGCATTTCAAGCGATTTACGCAGTAGCTGGTAAAATTTCCTGAGAATTACACCCTTTATATATAAGGCAATCATGGTGCAGGCCCGATTTGCGGCGTTTCAACGCCGAATCCTTCATTGCCCTGTCGCATAATAATGTCATTGGAAATGAAAGAGATTCGGAATCTTTAAAGAAGAATCGCCCGTTCCTTGCCATCTGGAGGACACTTTCCAATCCCCAGGCCAGAAACAAGGGAATCTCGAGCCGGGTTAAGCGTCCAAACTGAAAAAACACACGTTTTCAATCGTTAAGATCGATTAATTTCAATTTACTAATGTTAATAAAGACTAAAGAACCTCACTCAAAGCTGACAATTTCGTGTCTTTTCTGCAACAACCATTCTGCATAGAGGCCTTGCTGGGGCAGGTAAGCCGTATTCGGTGTTGAAACGAAAGAGCGGGCGAGTATCTTCACATCCAGAAGAAGGAGCGCTTCGGGGCGACTTTTTCACAAGGGGATGGGGACAGGTTGTCCTTCAGCCAAATCAAAATGCCCAGACCCGTTTTTAACTTTGACTGGAGGTCAGAAATGAACATCAAGAGCCTTCTTCTCGGCTCCGCTGCAGCTCTGGTTGCAGCTTCCGGCGCTCAGGCTGCCGACGCAATCGTCGCGCCAGAGCCCGAAGCCGTTGAATATGTTCGCGTTTGCGACGCATACGGCGCTGGCTACTTCTACATCCCGGGCACCGAAACCTGCCTGCGCATCCATGGTTACGTCCGTTACGACGTAAAGGGCGGCGACAACGTTTATTCCGGTCAGGACCGTGAAGGTTGGGACAAGGCAGCTCGTTTCGCGCTCCGCACCTCGACCGCTTCGGAAACCGAACTCGGTACCCTGAAGACGTTCACCGAAACCCGCTTCAACTACGGCGCTTCGAATTCGCGTGAAGACGGCGTTTACGGCACGACCAGCTCTGACGTTACGATGCAGTTCGCCTACATCGAACTCGGCGGCCTGAAGGTCGGTATCGATGAGTCGGAATTCCACACCTTCACCGGTTACCTCGGCGACATCATCAACGATGACGTGGTCTCGGCTGGCGCATACCGCACGGGCAAGATCTCGTACACCTTCACCGGTGGCAACGGCTTCTCGGCTGTAATCGCTCTCGAACAGGGTGGCGACAACGACGGCGGCTACAACGGTACTTCTGACTACGCAATCGACGGCTACATGCCGCACGTTGTTGGTGGCCTGAAGTATGCTGGCGGCTGGGGTTCGATCGCTGGCGTCGTAGCTTACGACTCGGTTATCGAAGAGTGGGCTGCTAAGGTTCGCGGCGACGTCAACATCACCGACCGTTTCTCGCTCTGGTTGCAGGGTGCATACTCTTCGGAAGCTTCTCCGGACCAGATGTACGGCCAGTGGGGCGGCGATTGGGCTGTCTGGGGTGGTCTGAAGTTCAAGGCAACCGACAAGGCTGTCTTCAACCTTCAGGGCGCACATGACGACTGGGGCAAGACCGCAGTTGCAGCTAACGTTGCATACGAGCTGGTTCCTGGCTTCACCATCACGCCGGAAGTTAACTGGACCCGTTTCAGCAACGAATGGCGCGATCACGAAGCTGGCGTAAGCCCGCTCCGCACGATCTCCGACAAGGACGCCTTCGGCGCAACGATCCGCTTCCAGCGTTCGTTCTAATCCTTTCCGGATTTGATACAGGAAACCCGGCAGCTCAGCTGCCGGGTTTTTTGTTGTTCTGTGATCCGAACGGCTCTTGCATTTGTGAAATGTCCTGTCTTTGTACGAACAAGCTATTGAAATGCGCTGCTTCGAAGAAGCGGATCACAGACACGGAAGGTGAGGCGACATGAAAAGCTGGTTCTGGCCGGGTGTAACGTGGACCGCAACACTGACGGCGCTGGCGCTGTGGTTCGGGGTGGATCGGGTTCAGACCGATATTTCCACTCGCACGTCCGAAGCATTGGCGCCCTATGTCTGGACTGGCTTCGATATTGAAGGCCGTGACATTACAGTGAAGGGCATTGCGCCTGATCCCGCAGAGGAGGAAGCGGCGCGTGCTGCTTTGCGTGCCGTGTGGGGAATCAACGACATCACGGATCTCACATCTGTTCTGCCTGCCACGTCGCCTTATGTTTTCAAGATTGAAAAGAGCAATGACGGCCTGGTCTTTTCAGGCTCCATTCCCGAAAATGCGCTCCGTGACCAGATCATGGAAGCCGCAGAAGGTGTCGCACCCGGCTCGTCGCTTGATGACGAAATGGCCTTGGCGCGCGGAAGCTGGCCACAATTCTCCGACAGTGTTCTTTTCGCTCTCACTTTGACCAAAACGCTTGCGGATGGCGAGGTAACGATCACCGACGGGTCGCTTTCGATCAAGGGGAAGGCGGCAAGCGCCGAGCAATATCAGGCAATGACCGATATATTGGCCAAGCCGTTGCCATTCGGTTTGAAACTGGCGGCATCCGATATAGCCCAGCCGTGATTCTATGGGATTAAGCTTACGCTAGGGCAGGGATTTGGGTGACTTTCCTGTTCGAAGTTGACAGTTTCGCTGTTTCAAATTTTGCTTTCTTATTATGACTAATGCGTGGGGGCTTACCCATGAAACCCAGTGCAGGTTTTGATGCTTTATCTTGCTGAAACATTCTGGCCAGTTCTTCTCGCGGCGGTATTGATCGGGATCGTCGTCGGATGGCTGAGCGGTCGTAAATAAAGCAGTTGCCGAACTGGCTCGGCCTGCAAGAGATAAGATGCGCTTAATCAACAGGTTATGGCGCGTGTAGTATAGAGTACGAGGGAAACCGACATGCCGTTGCTGATCATTCAACTGGCGATCCTTGTTGCGGTGGCGTTTATCGTGGGATGTGTTCTGGGCAAATTGTTCCGGGGCAAAAGCAAGGCCATGACCGACGAGGAACGCACCATCGTCGCGGCTGCGCTCGCGACGCCTCCTGCCGTGGACGAGAAGCCCGAACCCGGTCAGCCTGTCGCTGCTCCGGTAGAAGCGGCGTCGCTGCCGAAAGACAAGAAGCCACAGAAAGTCAGTGCACCGAAGAAAGCGCCTGTGCCGGACGCGGAAGTCGTTGGCGGACCTCTGCCGGTTCCGGCTGCAGAACCAGAAGAACCGCGTGAGCCGGAAGATCCGGGCCGTCCCGAACTGCTCGATGCGCCCCGTGAAGGCAAGGCGGATGATCTGACCGCGATCAGCGGTATCGGCAAAGCCATCCAGACGATGCTCAATAAGCTCGGCGTCTATCATTATGACCAGATCGCAAACTGGTCAGACGAAGAAGCTGCGTGGATCGAACGTCACATCGGCTTCCCGCGCCGAATCGCACGCGAAAACTGGATCGCACAGGCTGCAAAGCTCGCAGAAGCCACGAGCAAGCCCGCGGCCAAACGGCCAGTCAGAGCCAAGAAGGCTCCTGCGAAGCCGAAGGCCAAGCCTGCCAAGAAAACTGACGCTTGATGGAGTTACGGGATGATGTTTTGTAGCGCATCCCGCAGAATTTGAAGCTGTCTATCGACGCCCGTAAACCAGATCGGTTTCGATATCGGCAGAACCGGTCAAACGGGCTTTATAGACCTCGTAATTTTCCATAACGCGCTGCACATAATTGCGCGTTTCCGAATAGGGAATGCGCTCGATCCAGTCCACGATCTCTTCGATCGACTGACCGCGAGGGTCGCCATATTTCTCGACCCATTCCGAAGCACGGCGCGGCCCTGCATTATATCCGGCAAAGGTCAGCACATAGGAACCGTTGAACCGGTCAAGCTGTTCGCCAAGAAAGTGCGCGCCGAGCGTGGCATTATAGCCTGCGTCGCTTGTCAGTCGCGGTGCGGAGAAAGCCATGCCGTTGCGTGTGGCGACGCTTTTGGCGGTCGCTGGCATCAGCTGCAGCAGACCGCGTGCACCAGCCTTGGAAACGGCGCCGACATTGAATTCGCTTTCCTGACGCGCGATCGCATAGGCGAGGGCTTTGCCAGAGCCGCTGATATTGGCGCTGGCCGGGATGGCGCCGAGCGGATGAGACAGTGCGCCGACATCAAGCCCACGCATCGCGGCGGTTTTGCCGACGCGCAGCGCCAGATAGTGGTTCTCGTTACGCTCGGCCATGACGGCCAGCAATGCGAGCTCGCCGACGCTATCGAGTTCTTGCGAAAGTTGCGTATAGATGGATGTCGCCTTGGCGGCATAGCCGATCTGTTCCAGACGCTTGATCGCCTGAACCGCGTTCCGGTTGGCAAAACGAGCGCGATCCGTATCACTCGGTCGCGGATAGATCAGCTCCGGGGCTTTCTCATCCAGCTTGGCGGCCGAGAGCTGGCCGTAGAAGGTGGTGCCGAAATGCGCGGAGCGGCGATAATAATCGCGCGCATTGCCACCACTTCCCGCGTCCGCAGCGCGTCCAAGCCAATAATAGGCGCGCGATGCGGAAATCGGCCGGGCAGAAATCTCAGCAATTCTGGCGAAATGCGGTGCGGCCGTTTTCGGCTGCTTGAGCGCGCGCAACGCATACCAGCCGGCATGGAATTCCGCTTCGGCTGCAACCGTTGGCGATTCGGCGGCATGGGCCGCGACCACCTTATAGGCGAGCTGCGGTTTACCGAGGTCGAGCAACTCGCGCGACAGAATCCGCCGTTCGGTCCACCAGGCGTCAGGATCAACCAGCATGGCGGCCTGACGCGGCGCCTTCAACATCAGATCGGTGGCGTCGTCATAGCGCTCAGCGCGACGCAGATAGCGAATCTTCAGAAACTGATAGGCAGCGTTCGCTTGCCAGGAGCGATCCACGGCAGCAATCGTTGCCGCTGCATTGGGCGACTTCTGGGCGACGGCTGCAAAGGCATTGTAAAGCGACTGGGCCTGCGCGGGACCGGCAAGCAGTTTGGCTGACTGTGTGCGGTCATTATAGATCGCGCGCAGAAAACGCCGCTGGTGGTCGTCCCGTGTCAGGACACCGTTGAATTCCTTCAGCACTTTCTGCTCGTCATCCGACGACAGACGCTGTGTTGCCCACCAGGGCGACAGGAGTTCACGCGCCTTCGCAGGATTGCCAATGCTGACATAGGCGCGCGCCAGTACGATCATACCTTCGGTGGTCACCGGGCGACGGCTGCCAAAGGCCGCCATCACCGTTCCGGCAGGTGGGTTTTCCTTGAACAGAGCCCGTTCCGAACTGCGCTGAAGCGTGGAAATGCCGGGCCAGCCGGGCAATTCAGCGGTCGCGGCAGCAATTTCACCGCTTGAAACGCCGTCAATGCCCGAAGTCGCAATCGCCCAGGTCAGAATCTGCCGGTCAAGCGAACCGCGCGGCATGCCGTTACGGAAGGCAACCGCACTTGTTACATTGTTTGAATAAAGCGCATCGAGGCCGCTTTTCAGCGTGCCGCCAATGGCAGCCGGGTTTTCAACACGGCTGAATGATGAGGTGATAACCGGATCCGGCGGTGTGGGACGCGGTGTCGGGGTCACCAGATTCATCGGCGAAGCGGGAGACTGCACTGCAGCAGGCGCAAAGGGACGCGCAAGCGGCGTCGGCACTTCGGTCGGCAGTGACGATTGCGCAAACGAAGCCGTCGGCTGCACCGCAACCGCAATAAGGCATCCTGCAAGCAGGGCCTTTCGTCTGATACTGATCGCTACGACTTCTTTAGACATCCACACTCTGAAACAAAAATCCGGCCATCCGGAACACTGGTTGCTGTGAAATATGTTAGCAAAATCCGGCTTTTGTTAGCCTTCCATTTTGCCCGCACGTTTCGATATTCATGATACGTCTCAGGAATGAAACTATGATTAACAAAAGCTTTATAATTTAGCACCGCAGACGCCGAAACGGCTGTTGGATATACCCATCCCGGAAAACTGTCGGGGCCTGCGAGGTAGTTGCTAAAATAAAGCCGGGATTTTCGTCGCAAATCTGCCGTATTACCCCTGTTTTCCGCTTGCAATGTGCTTGCTCCATTTCTGCTGCAAGACTATTGTTCATCGCCTCCGCAAACCGCAACACAGGTCGAGTGCCCCTTGAGGTTTGAGGTTCCGTCTATCTTTTTCAGGAGTTACTGATGCTGAAGGGCTCAATTACCGCGCTTGTCACGCCATTCGATCGTGAAGGAGCGTTCGATGAGAAAGCTTTTCGTGCATTTGTTGACTGGCAGATAAAAGAAGGCACCAAAGGTCTCGTGCCGGTTGGCACCACGGGCGAAACGCCGACGCTTTCCCATGATGAGCACAAGCGCGTCATCGAGGTTTGCATTGAAGTCGCTGCCGGTCGCGTGCCGGTCATCGCCGGCGCAGGCTCGAACAACACGGTCGAGGCGATTGAACTCGCCCAGCATGCGGAAAAGGCTGGTGCGGATGCCGTGCTGGTGGTTACGCCTTATTACAATAAGCCGAACCAGCGTGGCCTCTACGAGCATTTCTCGCGAGTTGCCCGCTCGATCTCGATCCCGCTCATCATTTACAACATTCCGGGCCGTTCGGTCATCGACATGACGCCTGAAACGATGGGTGCTCTCGTGCGCGATCACAAGAACATTATCGGTGTGAAGGATGCGACTGGCAAGATCGAGCGCGTTTCCGAGCAGCGGGTCACCTGCGGCAAGGATTTCATCCAGCTTTCGGGCGAGGATGCAACGGCGCTCGGCTTCAACGCCCATGGCGGGGTAGGGTGCATTTCGGTGACATCGAATATCGCGCCGCGCCTGTGCGCCGAGTTTCAGGATGCCTGCCAGGCTGGCGATTACGCCAAGGCTCTGGAGTTGCAGGATCGCCTGATGCCGCTGCACAAGGCGCTGTTCATCGAGCCGAATCCGTCCGGCCCGAAATATGCCCTGTCGCGTCTTGGACGTGTCGAGCACCGTCTGCGCTCGCCAATGGTGCAGGTCGAGGAGTCGACCGCAGAAAAGATCGATCTGGCTATGAAGCATGCAGGTCTCATCAACTGATCCGGCAATTGCCGTGCTGTCAGTTGAAGAAATGGCAAGCTGGTGATTTTTACGCTCCCGCCGTCGCGGGAGCGTTTTCATTTTAAATGCAACGCATTATATAGTGCAGTTATGAACAAGCCGAAGAATTCCCCTGCGCGCAAGATCATCGCGGAAAACCGCAAGGCGCGCTTCAACTTCGAGATTTTGGACACGCTTGAGGCCGGTCTGGTTTTGACTGGCACCGAGGTGAAGTCTCTGCGCGCCAATCAGTCGAACATCGCCGAAAGCTATGCCAGCTTTGAGAATGGCGAGTTCTGGCTGATCAATTCCTATATTCCGGAATATACGCAGGGCAATCGCTTCAACCACGAGCCGCGCCGTTTGCGCAAGCTTCTGGTCAACCGCCGCGAAGCGTCGCGTCTGTTCAACTCGGTCTCGCGCGACGGTATGACTGTCGTTCCGCTGAAACTATACTTTAATGATCGCGGACGCGCGAAGCTGGAGCTGGCCGTCGCACGCGGCAAGAAGAACCACGACAAGCGCGAGACGGAAAAGAAACGCGACTGGGGTCGTGAAAAGGCACGTTTGCTCCGCGATCGGGGCTGACCTTAGAGCCTGTTCCAAAAGTCGTTCTGTGTGGCTGCAAATGGCAATTTTCTACATTCCGGTGCTCACGTACCAATAGTACGCTCCGCTCCGGTACTCGAAAATCACCATTTTCGCACACACATACCGCTTTTTGATTCAGGCTCTTATTCCAACAAAAAAGAGCGCCGTGAGGCGCTCTTTTGATTCATGCTTAAGAGTGGATATTCTTATAAGCGAACCGCAACGATGCGCAGTTCGAAGAGGGCTCGGTTTCGAGCCCTGACTGGTATCAATAGCCTTCGTCGAGATCGTCGTCCTGGCGGCGCGGTGCGCGCTCAGACGGGTCACGACCGATTTCAGCCTTCAGCGAAACGAGATCGATGAAATGATCGGCCTGACGGCGCAGTTCATCGGAAATCATCGCGGGCTGGGTGGTCAGCGTGGAAACCACGGACACCTTGCGGCCCTTGCGCTGCAGGGCTTCTGCAAGCGAACGGAAATCACCGTCGCCGGAGAAGATGACGAAATGGTCAACCGTGTCGGTCAGCTGCATGGCATCGACGGTGAGTTCGATGTCCATGTTGCCCTTCACCTTGCGGCGGCCAGTCGAATCGGTGAATTCCTTGGCGGCTTTGGTGACTACCTTGTAGCCATTGTAATCCAGCCAGTCGATCAGTGGACGGATCGACGAATATTCCTGATCTTCAACAAGCGCAGTATAGTAATATGCGCGCAGCAGATAACCACGCTTCTGAAATGCCTTCAGAAGCTTGCGGTAATCGATGTCAAAGCCCAGGGTCTTGGATGCTGCATATAAATTGGCGCCATCAATAAAAAGCGCAATTTTTTCACGAGAATCGAACATCGTGCAATATATCCACTCTACAGCCTAACGGGAGTGTGGACCGTCGACCGCGTATTCAGATTTGTTTCACAAACGTCGGCTGGCGAAATATTTCTACCAATAGCGTTTATAGCGTTTCTAAGGACATATTATAGAAAAACAAGCAACCATAGGTTGTTATTTTAGTGAGCTAATTTACCTTGTGTAGCAATTCAGATATGTGAACGAGTTGTGGTCTAGTTAATATTGTTCCATTCTGAACCGCAATGAGATAATGTGCGGTATATCGTTTAAAATCGGGGACATAAGAGCGGATAAGGGCTATTTGACGCCTATAATCCCGCTTTAGCTTGTAATTTCGCCCAACAGGCGTTATGTGCAGAAAAAATCCGTTAAAGTTCGAAAATGAAAGGGACCGCGTATGGCCCGCGTCACCGTTGAGGACTGCGTAGACAAAGTCGAGAACCGATTCGAGCTGGTTCTGCTCGCCGGTCATCGCGCCCGCCAGATTTCCCAGGGCGCTTCGATCACTGTCGACCGCGACAATGATAAGAACCCGGTCGTTGCATTGCGCGAAATCGCCGATGAAACGCTTTCGCCGGACGATCTGAAGGAAGACCTGATCCACTCGCTGCAGAAGCATGTGGAAGTGGACGAGCCGGAAGCTGCTGCTCCGGCCCAGATCACCTCGTCGTCCGACGAGCTGGTTGAAGGCATTGCCGAAGCTGCCGAGGAAGATGTCGTGTCTTTCGACCGCATGTCGGAAGAAGAGCTTCTGGCCGGTATCGAAGGTCTGGTTGCCCCGGAAAAGAACGACGACTTCTAAGTTTCGTTCGGGTTATCCATTTATACACGCGCTGCGGCTCATCGGGCTGCGGCGCGTATTTTTACGCGCGTGAACATAAAATGATCGCTGCGGCGGCTTGCAGGAAGTCAATTTCTGTCTGAAATTAATCCTGTTGGCAGATAATCGGTGCTAAAGCTCGCAAAACACTCGATAATTTGCGAAGTTGTGCTCGATTGGGGTGTTTAGGTGTCGCTATATGGCCGCCGATCGCCCGGCATTGGTTTGAGGAGTTGTTGTAGATGATGCGCCAGTATGAGCTTGTGGAGCGTGTGCAGCGATACAAGCCGGATGTAAACGAGGCGCTTCTCAACAAGGCATATGTCTATGCCATGCAGAAACATGGCAGCCAGAAACGTGCTTCCGGCGACCCTTATTTCTCCCATCCTCTCGAAGTCGCGGCTATCCTCACCGACATGCATCTCGATGAGGCGACGATTGCCATCGCGCTTCTGCACGACACCATCGAAGACACGACCGCGACCCGTCAGGAGATTGATCAACTGTTCGGGCCGGAAATCGGCAAGCTCGTCGAAGGTCTGACCAAGCTCAAAAAGCTCGATCTGGTTTCCAAGAAGGCGGTGCAGGCAGAAAATCTGCGCAAATTGCTTCTGGCCATTTCCGAAGATGTCCGCGTGCTTCTGGTGAAGCTCGCCGACCGTTTGCACAATATGCGCACGCTCGGTGTGATGCGCGAGGACAAGCGTCTGCGTATCGCCGAAGAAACCATGGATATCTATGCGCCGCTTGCTGGCCGCATGGGTATGCAGGACATGCGCGAAGAGCTGGAAGAGCTGGCTTTCCGTTATATCAATCCCGATGCATGGCGTGCGGTCACGGACCGTCTGGCCGAACTTCTGGAAAAGAACCGTGGTCTTCTGCAGAAGATCGAAAAGGATCTATCCGAGATATTCGAGAAAAACGGCATCAAGGCCAGCGTCAAAAGCCGCCAGAAGAAGGCCTGGTCGGTGTTCCGCAAGATGGAAACCAAGGGCCTGTCCTTTGAGCAGCTCTCCGACATTTTTGGCTTCCGCGTCATGGTCGATACGGTGCAGGACTGCTACCGGGCGCTGGGGTTGATCCATACGACATGGTCGATGGTGCCGGGGCGTTTCAAGGATTATATCTCGACGCCGAAGCAGAACGATTACCGTTCGGTACACACGACCATCATCGGGCCGTCGCGCCAGCGTATCGAACTGCAAATCCGCACCCGTGCGATGGATGAAATCGCCGAATTCGGTGTGGCTGCGCATTCGATCTATAAGGATCGCGGCAGCGGCAACAATCCGCATGCGATTTCGACCGAAACCAATGCATATGCCTGGCTGCGCCAGACCATCGAACAGCTTTCCGAAGGTGACAATCCGGAAGAGTTTCTGGAACACACCAAGCTGGAACTGTTTCAGGATCAGGTTTTCTGTTTTACGCCGAAAGGCCGCCTGATTGCACTGCCGCGCGGTGCGACGCCGATCGATTTCGCCTATGCAGTTCACACCGATATTGGCGACAGCTGTGTCGGCGCAAAGGTCAATGGCCGCATCATGCCGCTGATGACCGAGCTGAAAAACGGCGACGAAGTGGATATCATCCGCTCCAAGGCGCAGGTGCCGCCCGCGGCGTGGGAATCTCTGGTTGCAACCGGCAAGGCGCGTGCCGCCATCCGTCGTGCAACGCGTTCGGCTGTTCGCAAGCAATATTCTGGTCTTGGCATGCGCATTCTGGAACGCGCCTTCGAGCGCGCCGGAAAGCCATTCAGCAAGGATATTTTGAAGCCGGGCCTGCCGCGTCTGGCGCGCAAGGATGTTGAGGATGTGCTGGCCGCCGTTGGGCGCGGTGAACTGCCGTCCACCGATGTCGTGAAAGCCGTTTATCCCGATTATCAGGATACTCGCGTCACCTCGCAAAACAGCCCCGCCAAGACTGGTGAGAAGGGTTGGTTCAATATCCAGAACGCCGCTGGCATGATCTTTAAGGTGCCTGAAGGCAGCGAAGATCCGGAAGGCGGCAAAGACAAGGATCAGGAAACTGCACCGAAGCCGGGCAAACGTGCTTTGCCGATCCGCGGCACCAACTCCGATCTGCCGGTGCGGTTTGCGCCTGAAGGTGCTGTTCCGGGCGACCGCATCGTGGGCATTCTCCAGCCGGGCGCCGGTATTACGATCTACCCGATCCAGTCACCGGCGCTGACCGCCTATGACGATCAGCCGGAACGCTGGATCGATGTGCGCTGGGATATTGACGAAACGATGCATGAGCGTTTCCCGGCCCGCGTCAGCGTTTCTGCGATCAATTCGCCGGGCTCGCTGGCGGAGATTGCCCAGATTGTTGCGGCCAATGACGCCAATATTCACAATCTCTCCATGGTGCGCACAGCACCGGACTTTACCGAAATGATCATCGACGTTGAAGTGTGGGATCTGAAACACCTCAACCGCATCATTTCCCAATTGAAAGAAAGCGCGAGCGTCAGCGGCGCAAAGCGCGTGAACGGATAGGACCAAGATGAACACCGAAGGCGTGCTTGCCGTTTTCCGCGAAGCGGGAGCGATCCTCGAAGGCCATTTTATTCTCACTTCCGGCCTTCGCAGCCCCATTTTTCTGCAAAAGGCGCGCGTGTTCATGCATGCCGACAAGACGGAAAAGCTCTGCAAGGCGCTGGCTGAGAAGATCAAGGCGGCAAATCTCGGCCCCATCGACTATGTCGTCGGTCCAGCCATTGGCGGTCTGATCCCGTCTTACGAAACGTCGCGTCACCTTGGCGTCCCGTCGGTGTGGGTCGAGCGCGAAAACGGTGTCTTCCGTTTGCGCCGTTTCGATGTGCCCAAGGGTGCACGCGTCGTGATCGTGGAAGATATCGTGACGACGGGCCTGTCGATCCGCGAAACCATCGAATGCATGAAGGAACTCGGCATCGAAGTTGTGGCGGCGGCCTGCATCGTTGACCGCTCTGCCGGTAAGGCGGATGTCGGCACCAAGCTGATCGCTCTTGCGGAATATGAAGTGCCTGCTTATCCGGCTGACAATCTGCCACCGGAACTGGCCGCGATCCCGGCGATCAAACCGGGCAGCCGCAACATCTGATCGTGTTTTTTTTGCCAGAAAGTGTATTAGTAACAGCGTATTTTATAAGACTTTCTGGCGGGATATAATGTAAAAGTTGACGTTGCAGAGCTATTACAGCTCTGCGGCGAAATTTCTCTTTACGAATGACCTTAGGTTTACGTACTCTCTGCCGTTAACGAGAGAATTCGTTCAGTTCTGCCGACAGGAAAATCCATCGTGGCTGTAACGTCTGTAGTTTTCGATCCGAAATCACCGTTTCGCGCGCCGTGCGGCATTTGTGTCGACTGCGATGTGCGTCGGATGGCGGTTTGCGCTGCGCTCGACGATGGTGATCTCGGCGCGCTGGAAGCGATCATGACGTCCAGAAGGCTGGATGCGAACGAGATGCTGGTGGAGGAGGGGGAGCCTAAGGCTCGGGTATACAGCCTGACCTCCGGCATGTTGCGCATCTACACTTCTCTGCCGGACGGGCGCCGCCAGATCGCGGGCTTCCTGTTCCCAGGAGATTATCTCGGTCTCGCCGATGATGACGTCTATTCGCAGTCTGCGGAAGCGGTCGTGCCTTCGGTGCTCTGCGCCTTTTCCACGAAGGAAATGGACAATCTGATGGAGCGCTTTCCAAAGCTCAAGGAAAGACTGCACCAGATGACCCGCGCCGCGCTACGCACAGCACGCGACAACCAGCTTGTTCTTGGTCGTCTCGCGCCGGTGGAGAAGCTTGCAAGCTTCCTGCTGGTTCTCTCGGCGCGTGCTGAAAAGCGCGGAGAACGCGCCAATCCCGTGCATCTGTCGATGAACCGCACGGATATTGCGGATTATCTCGGTCTCACCATTGAAACGGTGAGCCGCAGCTTCACCAAGCTCAAGAGCCAGGGGCTGATCCAGCTCATTGATGCCAACACGGTCGAGATCATGTCGCGCCGTTCGCTCGCAGCTGTTGCGGGCATGGATCTGGACGCGTTCTAGTCTAACGCCTCACACTCCCAATCCTCTGCTCATTCATCGTCACCCGTTGATTCAAATCAATGCGGGGTGCCGCTTTGCCCTGTAATTTCTACCGTAAAGATTGATGCGGCTACAAAGGGACGGCCGCGCGGTGAATGGGGAGAAAGACGGGTGCTCTTGTGTCTGGTCACTGCAACATTGGCTGTCATTCATGCGGGGTGCCTTGCCGCCTCATGCCGTCCAGTGCCGCAGGCTGCAATTCGGGGTCCGGCATCAGCTTCTCCATTCGCTCTGGCAGAGCTTCGCCAGTCCGCGCACCGCGCGAGGTGGACGCGCCATGCATGAAGAAACGATAAAGCTTTACGCAGCACTGGCCGTTCCTCGCTACACGTCCTTTCCGACCGCAGCCGATTTCGTTCCCTTCGAGCCCGAGACCACGCAACGCTGGCTGCGCCAGATCGGTCCGGGAGAGGGCATTTCGCTCTATATCCACGTGCCTTACTGCAAGCAGCTTTGCTATTACTGCGGCTGCCATGCCAAGGTCGCCATTCGCGACGATGTCGTCGAGAGCTTCTATCATTCGCTTTTGAATGAAATCGAGACGGTGGGTCATGTGCTGACCGGCCGTCCGCGCGTCACCCATCTGCATTGGGGTGGCGGAACGCCATCTATTCTGAATTCTTCCCAGTTTCTTGAAATCATCACCGCCTTGCGTTCGGTATTTGAGTTTTCGCCGACGATGGAACATGCGATCGAACTTGATCCGCGCACGGTTACGCCGGACCTCGTCAGGACGCTGGCATTCATGGGTGTCAACCGGGCCAGCCTTGGCATTCAGGATGTGGATGTTCGCGTGCAGAAGGCCATTGGCCGGGTACAGATGATGGAAACCGTGTCGGACGCCACGTGGCTTCTGCGTGGCGAAGGGATCGAAAAGATCAATTTTGATCTCATCTACGGCTTGCCGATGCAGACGGTGGATAGTTTACGCCGCACTTGCGCAACGGTGGCCTCGCTCCGTCCGGACCGTGTTGCCTGCTATGGCTATGCACATCTGCCGCAGCGACGCGCCAATCAGCGTCTGATCGATGCTAGCCTGCTGCCGGATGCGGAAGAACGCTTTGCGCAGTCGCGTGTTGTCGCCGAATGTTTCTCCGGTCTCGGCTACGAGCCGGTGGGTATCGATCACTATGCTTTGCCGCAGGACGCGCTGGCCGTTGCTGCCCGTAAGGGCCTGTTGCACCGCAATTTTCAGGGCTATACGACCGATAGAAGCCAGACGCTGATCGGCTTAGGTCCTTCATCCATTTCGCAGTTTCCGGGTGGTTACGCGCAGAACATTCCGGATATCGGGCAGTATCGCAAGAAGGTCGATGCGGGCGAACTTGCCACGATGCGTGGCTATACGATGCGCGAAAGCGACCGCCTGCGTGCGGCAATCATTACCGATCTGATGTGCAATTTTCAGGTTGATCTGGATGAAGTGGCGCCTGGTATGGAGTTCTCCGACGAACTCGCCTTGCTGCGCCCGCTGGTGGCCGATGGTCTGGTCGATGTGAAGGGGAGCGTCATCCGCGCTACCGAAGACGGCAAGCCGCTGATCCGCCTCGTGGCGGCTGCCTTTGATGAATTTCGCAGGGAAACGGTGCAGGGCTTCAGCTTCGCCGTTTGATCCTGCGCCTAGAGCATTTCCAGCAAAAGTGCGTAGCGGTTTTGCTTAGGATAATGCGCAAAAACAAATAGCCTGATTGAGCGGTTCCAGAAGAGCCGTTTCAGAAATGCCGCTGTACCGGGCCGTCAAGAAGGTCAGTGGCATGGGAGCGCCGCCGTTGGGGGACGTGCGGCGCTCCCCCTTTCGGGGGAACCTTTTCAGATTCAGGCTTTTGCTTTGCGGTTCTTTTCCAGCTTTGGCAGGAAGACCGTCAAAAGGCCGAGCAAAGGCAGATACGAGCAGATCGTATAGACGAACTCGATGCCCTTGCGGTCGGCGACGATGCCGAGAACTGCGGCTGCAATACCAGCCATGCCAAAGGCAAAGCCAAAGAACAGGCCGGACACCATGCCCACGCGTCCCGGAAGCAATTCCTGTGCGAAGACCACGATGGCAGGGAAAGCGGAGGCGAGGATGAAGCCGATGATCACCGTCAGCACAGCCGTCATCTCAAGATTTGCATAGGGCAAAGCCAGAGTGAATGGCAGCACGCCGAGGATGGACACCCAGATCACCTTGCGCGTTCCGATGCGATCACCGATCGGGCCGCCGAAGATCGTTCCCGCAGCGACAGCGCCGAGGAAAAGGAACAGCAGGATCTGCGAGGTCTGCACCGACACACCAAAATGATGGATTGTGTAGAAGGTGTAGTAGCTCGTCAGGCTAGCCATGTAGATGTACTTGGTGAAGATCAGCAGCGCGAGCACAGCCACGGTGGCGATCACCCGGTTACGGGGCAGCGGCAGCGTCTTGTCAGGCTGCGCCCTGCGGGCATTGGCCAGCCGGTAGCGATTGTACCAGTTGCCGACATACCAGAGCAGCAGCATGCCTGCCAAAGCGGCAACCGAGAACCACGAAACGCTGATCTGACCGAAAGGCAGCACGACAAAAGCTGCAAGCAGCGGTCCGATGGACGAACCGAAATTGCCGCCGACCTGAAACAGCGATTGTGCGAAGCCGTGCTTGCCGCCTGATGCCAGTCGCGCAACGCGTGAAGCTTCAGGGTGAAAGACGGACGAACCGAAGCCGACGCAGGCAGCGCCCATCAGCAGCACCGAATAATGATGCGCCGTGGCCAGCAGCACGAGGCCGACAAGGGTGCAGCCCATGCCGAAGGACAGCGAATATGGCATCGGCTTGCGGTCGGTATAAATGCCGACGAGCGGCTGCAAGATGGATGCCGTCATCTGGAAGGTGAAGGTAAGAAGACCGATCTGCCAGAACGACAGGCTGTAATTCTCCTTCAGCATCGGATAGATGGCCGGAAGGAGCGACTGCATCATGTCGTTCAGGAAATGGCCCATGCTCGTGGCCAATATAATGGTGAGGACCGTATTGTCCGCACCGCTGTTGGACGGCTGCTGCGCAGCACTCATGCTCATAATGCTACTCCTTGAGCACATCCCGAAAAGTGAAACGGTTTTCGGATAGGATGTGCGTTAAAATAAACGTCCAGAGCGCCGATCTGATTTAAGCAGATTGAAACGCATACAAAGAAGGCCCGGTCTGCTGCTCCAATCATCCCGTTGATCGGAAAGAAAAGATAGCGTGTGGATGTTTTGAAACGGAGATTTCGTCGAGCGTACTCTCCGGTTCTCTCCTCATAAGCGTATTGCGTGTCGCCCGCTTTCGTGATTTGGTCCATTACTTGTTTGAGTGGGCCAAGCTGAGCCGATTGAGTTTGATTTTGAGATGAAACCGCCATCGCCATCACGCCTTTTCTTACCCGAAAGCGAGGAGCTGCAACGCTTCCACGAAGACCGCGTTGCCATGCTGGAGACTATGACCGGACCGGTTGTGGCGCTTCCGACGAAATATCCGGATGGCTATTTCGTACCTCGCCATAGCCATTCGCGGGCGCAGCTCTTGTGTGCTTCGCAAGGTGTGGTTCTGGTCACGACGAATGCCGGGCGCTGGATGATCCCGGGGGATCACGCCATGTGGATACCGGCCGGTATCGAGCACTCGGTCGAGATCGTGGGTGATGTCTATATGCGCTCGATCTATATCAGCACTGATGCCGTGTCGGGCGTGCCCGACCATCTGCATGTGGTGGGGCTGACAAACCTGATGCGCTGCCTCATCATCGATGCGACGACGGTCGACAGCATACCGGAAGCGGGCAGCCGCGATGCGCTGGTTATCGAGCTGATCCTGCGGGATTTGCATACGCTGCCGCAAAGGTCGCTCGGGCTACCCATTCCGAACGATCCGCGCCTGCAAAAGCTGTGCCGTGACTTTGTAAAAAATCCGTCCTCGCGCGTCACCATCGATGATTGGGCGGACAAGCTCGCCATGAGCAGGCGCTCGTTCACGAGGCATTTCCAGCGCGAGACGGGGGTGAGCCTTTCGGTATGGCGGCAGCAGGCCTGTCTTTTCGCTGCCGTTCCCCGGCTTTCGGAAGGGGAAGCCGTGACCAGTGTGGCGCTCGATCTCGGCTATGACAGCGTTTCAGCCTTTACGACAATGTTTCGCCGCATGCTGGGCGTATCGCCTCGTCATTATCAGCCAAGACCGGACCTTGCACCGACGGAATACCGCGATGCATGATCGGTAGGATGATCTAATAATAGCAATTGTTTCCGCTCGAGGAGAGCAGTATTAAGGGCCCATGTTATTCCAACGCCGACATCCACTGACCCGACGGGAGCGCCTGAGACTTATGGTCTGGCCGCGCCGTTCTTTTTCCCGTTCCTTCAAGTACGGGGGTAAGAGGATTCTGCGTATCACCGCGTCGCCGCATGCGGTGGCAGCGGGGCTGGCCGTTGGCGTTTTCTCGGCATTCACGCCGTTCTTCGGCTTTCATCTGATCATCGCGATTGTGCTGGCCTATTTTCTGGCCGGCAATATTGCGGCGGCCGCAATCGGCACCACACTGGCCAATCCGCTCACTTTGCCTTTCATTTGGGGAAGCACGTTCGAACTCGGACGCTTCGTCATGAATGGCAGCGTGGATTCGGCGCCTCCGGTGCATCTTGGCCGTGCTCTCGAAACGATGCATTTCGATGAGATCTGGACGCCGCTTTTGAAGCCGATGCTGTTCGGCTCGACCATTCTGGGCGCGGCTTGCGCGGTGCTGGTCTATTTCGTGACGCGCTATGCCGTATCCGTGTTTCGTCGTCGCCGTCTGGAACGACTGGCTGAAAAGCACAGGCTGCACGGTGAGCGGGGGCTTCAGCAAATATGATCGTCGGCATAGGCAGCGACCTCATCGATATCCGGCGTGTCGAAAAAGCGCTGGAGCGGCACGGCGACCGTTTCCGCAATCGGGTCTTCACCGAGATCGAACAGAAGAAGTCGGACGGACGCCAGCAGCGTGCGGCGTCCTATGCGAAGCGCTTTGCTGCCAAGGAAGCCTGCGCCAAGGCGCTTGGCACCGGCATTGCGCGCGGCGTGTTCTGGCGCGACATGGGCGTGGTCAATGCGCCGTCCGGCAAACCCACCATGCATCTGACGGATGGTGCAGCCAAACAGTTGCAGAGACTTCTGCCGCCGGGAACGCGCGCTGCCATACATCTGACAATTACCGATGATTTTCCTCTCGCGCAGGCTTTCGTGATCATCGAGGCGCTGCCAGATTCAAGCGGGCCGAAATAGGCTCCTGAGCAGGATCAGGTAAAATTGATCGGCTCTGACGAAAGTTGTTGGGGTTGTGACAGGTAAACTCCTGCTCATAATCGTGCGAGAAAGCAGTGCGCGGATTGCCTCACGCAATCTAAGCCGTTATTAGATCGCGTTATCGCAAGCGGAGAGACAATGAGCGTGTCCAGCAAGAGTGAAACCAAGAAGTCCGGCGGCCTAGGCGAAACCATCAGCGTTATCGTGCAGGCGCTGCTGCTGGCGCTGGTCATTCGCACCATTCTTTTCCAGCCATTCAGCATTCCTTCGGGCTCAATGCGCCCGACCTTGCTGGAAGGCGATTATCTGTTCGTGTCGAAATATGCCTATGGCTATTCGCGCTTTTCGCTGCCCTTCGGTCTCGACCTGTTTTCGGGCCGTATCTGGAGCGCGGAACCGAAGCGTGGTGACGTTGTGGTTTTCAAGCTGCCGAGCGACACTTCCATTGATTACATCAAGCGTGTGATTGGCCTGCCGGGCGACCGCGTGCAGATGCGCGGTGGTGTGCTCTACATCAACGATCAGGCTGTGAAGCGCGACCGCGTCGGCACCATCGACAATCCCGATGTGACCGAAGTGAACCGTCCGGTCGAGGTTTACCGCGAGACGCTGCCGGAAGGCGTGACTTATGACACGCTCGATCTTGCACCGAATTCTATCGGCGATGATACCCGCGTTTTCGAAGTGCCAGCTGGCCATTACTTCATGATGGGCGACAATCGCGACAACTCGCTCGATAGCCGTTTTGGCGTCGGCTATGTGCCGTTCGAAAATCTTGTCGGTCGCGCAAACATCATTTTCTTCTCCATTGCGGACAAAGCCAGCCCGCTTGAAATCTGGAAATGGCCAACCGATGTGCGCTTCAGCCGTCTGTTCAGCTCTGTGAATGCCGCGCCGCACACCGCCGTCACCGGAAACTGAGATGGTTTCCGCAGGCCAGGCAGCATCAATTCTCGAGGAGCGCACCGGACACCGTTTTCTGAATTTGAAACGGCTGGAACGTGCGCTCACGCATTCAAGTGTGCAGGCCCCTTCGCGGGCGAATTATGAGCGGCTGGAGTTTCTCGGCGACCGTGTGCTGGGTCTCGCTGTCGCAGAAATGCTGTTCGAAGCATTTCCCGAGGCTTCCGAAGGCGAATTGTCGGTGCGTCTCAATGCGCTGGTCAATGCCGAAACCTGCGCGGCGATTGCCGACGAAATCGGTCTCGCCAATTTCATTCACACCGGCTCCGATATCAAATCGCTGAACGACAAGCGCCTCATGAATGTGCGGGCCGATGTCGTGGAAGCGCTGATCGCCACCATCTATCTCGACGGCGGCCTTGAAGCAGCGCGCTCTTTCATCAAGCGTTACTGGAAGAAAAGGTCGCTTGAAACCGGCGCAGGACGCCGCGATGCCAAGACAGAGCTGCAGGAATGGGCGCATCAGCAGGGCAATGTGCATCCGTCCTATTCCGTTTTGAGCCGCAGCGGCCCGGACCATGACCCGCTCTTTGTGGTCGAAGTTCAGGTGCAGGGTTTCGCGCCGGAAAATGGCGAAGGACGCTCAAAGCGCATCGCCGAACAAAGCGCTGCAGAAGCCATGCTCTACCGCGAAGGCGTGTGGAAGCGCGACGAAACTGTATGACGCAAGAACTCACGTTTTTTCAATCGAGATCGGTTATAATCGATCGATTGCGACAAATTTCGTTGTGATGACGACGCTGTTGCACAAAGGGGGCGTGCCAAGGGGACCACGCTCTATCAAAATATCGTCTGGAAGGATGGACAATGAATAATCGGACGACACCGACAGAAAGCGAAACGGAAACCGGGCAGACCCGCTCGGGCTTCGTTGCGTTGATCGGCGCGCCAAATGCGGGGAAATCCACACTGGTCAACCAGCTTGTGGGCACAAAAGTATCGATTGTCACGCACAAGGTGCAGACGACGCGCGCGCTCGTGCGCGGCATTTTCATCGAGGGGCCGGCACAGATCGTTCTGGTCGACACCCCTGGTATCTTCCGCCCGAAGCGCAGGCTCGACCGCGCCATGGTCACCACGGCCTGGGGCGGCGCAAAGGATGCGGATATCATTCTGGTGCTGCTGGATGCGCAGGGCGGTCTCAATGAGAACGCCGAAGCGCTGCTGGAAAGCATGAAGAATGTGCGCCAAAAGAAGGTGCTGGTGCTGAACAAGGTCGACCGGGTTGACCCGCCAGTCCTGCTGACGCTGGCCCAGAAGGCCAATGAACTCGTGACCTTTGACCAGACATTCATGATCTCGGCGCTCAACGGTTCGGGCTGTAAGGATCTGGCGAAGTATCTGGCTGAAAACGTGCCGAACGGTCCGTGGTATTATCCGGAAGACCAGATTTCCGACATGCCGATGCGCCAGCTCGCAGCCGAAATCACCCGCGAGAAGCTTTATCTGCGCTTGCATGAAGAACTGCCTTACGCATCGACGGTGGAAACGGAACGCTGGGAAGAGCGTAAGGACGGATCGGTTCGCATCGAACAGGTCATCTATGTCGAGCGCGAAAGCCAGAAGAAGATCGTTCTCGGCCATAAGGGCGAGACCGTGAAGGCTATCGGCCAGTCGGCGCGCAAGGAAATCTCGGAAATTCTCGAACAGACGGTTCATCTGTTCCTGTTCGTGAAAGTGCGCGAAAACTGGGGCAATGATCCCGAGCGCTATCGCGAAATGGGACTTGATTTTCCCACCTAGCAGTCAAAACTGACGTCTATGGAATGGCATGATGAAGGCATAATTCTCGGCACACGTCGTCATGGTGAAACCAGCGCCATTGTCGAAGTGATGACCCGTGAACATGGCCGACATCTGGGTATGGTGCGCGGCGGGCGATCCCGCCGCATGCAACCTCTGCTTCAGCCCGGCAACCATGTCGATATCGGCTGGTGGGCGCGGCTGGACGAGCATATGGGCAGCTTCACAATCGAGCCGCTGGGCTTTGCCGCAGCACGGCTCATTGAAACGCCAGTCGCGCTTTACGGCATCCAGCTTGCGGCCTCACATTTGCGGCTATTGCCGGAACGCGATGCGCATCGCGGCCTTTATGAAACGCTGCGGCTTATCATCGAACATTTTGACGATCCGCTCGCATCCGGTGAATTGCTGCTGCGGTTCGAAGTCATGATGCTGGAAGAGCTGGGCTTCGGTCTCGATCTCAAGGAATGCGCCGCTACAGGCCGTCGTGAAGAGTTGATCTATGTCTCGCCGAAATCCGGGCGGGCCGTCTGCCGCGAGGCAGGCGCACCATGGGCCGACAAGCTTCTTGCCTTGCCTGCTTTCGTCAATGACACGGCTGTGCGTGCTTCGTCTTATGAAGACATCGACCATGCGTTCAAGATGACGGGCTATTTCTTCCTGCGCCATGTCTGGGAACCGCGTGCGCAGACGCCACCCGATTCTCGCGGGGGGTTTTTGAACGCGCTCAAACGCGGGCAGGCAGGCTAAAAACCTCGCCTTCGAACGCTTCCGCACCGCGCCCGATCAATTTGATCGCAGCAGTCATCCGACCGTTACGTCCCAGAACCTCGTCTGCAATCTTGATCAGGCGGATATTCGGCGTGGCGGAAGGCGACTGTTGGCGCAACTCGAGTGCCATCGCTGTTTCGTCGCTTTGCGGATCAAGCGCTAGGGCCGCGATATAGGCGGCAGCCGTCGAGCGGGAAATGCCCGCATAGCAATGGATGAGCAGCGGCGCGTCCTTTTGCCAGCCATGCACAAAGTCGAGCAAGGCGTGCACATGGTCTGCATCGGGCGCGACCATGCCTTCGCGGGGTTCGACGATGTCGTTGAATGTCAGCACCAGACGCTGTGCAGCGCAGCTTTCAGGCAAGGCCGGAACTTCACCGCTGGTCAGCGTCACCACATGGCTCGGCCTGTGGCGCTCCAGCTGTGCAGCCAGCTGGGAGAGGGGGCTGACGACGATCAGTGTCACGAGGCGCTCTTGCGTTTTTCTTCCAGCAAAGCGAAGCGCGCCAGAAAGTCACTCTGCACATTTTGCGTCGGCCGCGGGGTTAGGTCCAGTTCGGCGGGATCGAAATCGCGCGGACGACCGAAATATTTGATGGCTTCGCCTTCGCTGAAACCGGCCAGCCGCGTGGCCTCAAAATAGGCCGCGATCTGGTCAGCACGTTTTACGAGCGGCTTGAGCTTTGCCGACAATGTTGCCGGTAGGGAAAAGCGGTGGTGAATGGCGGTTTGCAACCGTGTTTCGATCAGCTTGTAATTGCCGCCCATCACAGCCTTGAACGGCGAGATCATGTCGCCGATCACATATTCCGGCGCGTCATGCAGCAGGGCGAGGATTTGCCATTCGGCGCTAGCATCCGGCTGAAGGCGGTTGAAAATCTCTTCCACCAGCAGCGAGTGCTGCGCAACGGAAAAAGCATGCTCGCCAATGGTCTGACCGTTCCAGCGCGCCACGCGGGCGAGGCCATGCGCAATATCCTCAATCTCCACATCGAGTGGCGAGGGGTCGAGCAAGTCCAGCCTGCGACCCGACAACATGCGTTGCCAGGCCCGGGCTTTGCCGGATGATTTATCCGCAGCCGCCATCAGGCATTGCCTGCTTCGGCTTCAGGGAAACCAAACCGGACGTGCGGCGGTAGGCTCAGCTCAAGCGGTGTTTCGCCAGCGAGAAGGGGGGTGCCTGCATCCATCGCATCCTTGACGCGGTCGATGCGCACAAGCGCGATACCGATACCGTTCGCAGAACTGCCGAGATTGCCGACTTCGCGTCCGTCTGCCGTAATGGGCGTGCCGAGCGGCGGCAGGTTGCCTTCCGCCCTGGCGACCAGAACACGGCGTCGCGGCGTGCCGCGATGCTGCATGCGGGAGACGACTTCCTGCCCGATGAAGCATCCCTTCGGAAAGGTGACGCCGCCGATCTGGTCGAAATTGACGTCATGCGGAAACACATCGCTATAGGCAAAATCGGCCTCGCCTTCCGCGATGCCATATTCGGCACGCAGCTTAGTCCATGCCGATGCATCGGCATTTTCACCGGCCTGACCATAGGTGCGCAGCACGTTCAACTCAGCTGGAAAACGGGAATCGCGCTTTGTTGAATCATCTTGTGAAGGAGCGGAATCAGTTTGCCAGGAAACGCTGACAAGTGATTCCGGCAATTGTGTAATTTCCGCTTTGGCGCGCAGGCGGTAAAGCGTGATACGCTTGCAAAAATCAGCTGCAATGCTTGCGGGCATGTCGAAGCGCAGGCCGTTTTCGATGCGCGAGACGAGGAAATCGAACAGGATTTTTCCCTGTGGTGTCAGCAGCGCACCCGGCTTGGCTTCATCAGGGCCGAGCTTGTCGAGATTGGTCGTGATCACCGCCTGCAAAAACTTTTCCGCGTCTTCGCCAGTGATGTGGACCAGTGCTCTGTTGGAAAGACTTACCGTTTCGGCTGCCGTTGTCATCGCTTCTTCCTTGCGTTTCGCGCCTTCGTTACGTAATCCCCATTGGAAAGGCTCGCAAGTCCCATACCAATCCAAGGAGACCATAATGGCCGAGACGTTCGACGCGATTCTGAAAGGCGCAACCATCGTCAATCATGACGGTGCCGGGCAGCGCGATATCGGTATCCGCAACGGGCGCATCGCTGCTATCGGCTCTCTGGGGCAGGCTTCGGCAGGCGAAGTGATCGACTGCACCGGCCTGCATATCCTGCCGGGCGTTGTGGACAGTCAGGTTCATTTCCGCGAGCCGGGCCTTGAGCATAAGGAAGATCTGGAAACAGGTTCCCGCGCTGCCGTACTGGGCGGCGTGACGTCTGTTTTCGAAATGCCGAACACCAAGCCGCTGACGACGACTGTCGAAACGCTGGAAGACAAGATTCGTCGCGGTCGTCATCGCATGCATTGCGATTTCGCCTTCTGGGTTGGCGGCACGCGTGACAATGCGAAAGACGTCGGCGAACTGGAACGCCTTCCGGGCGCCGCTGGTATTAAGGTGTTCATGGGCTCCTCGACCGGTGATCTGCTGGTTGAAGACGATGATGGCGTTCGCTCCATCCTGAAAAATACACGCCGCCGCGCAGCCTTCCATTCGGAAGACGAATTCCGCCTCAAGCAGCGTGAAGGTTTGCGTGTGCAGGGCGATCCGTCCAGCCACCCGGTCTGGCGCGACGAGGTTGCCGCACTTCAATGTACGGAACGTCTGGTGCGCATTGCGCATGAAACCGGCGCGCGCATTCATGTGCTGCACATCTCTACGGCTGAGGAAATCGACTTTCTGCAAGCGCACAAGGACGTTGCGACCTGCGAAGCGACGCCGCATCACTTGACGCTTTCCGCTGACGACTACAAGACGCTGGGCAATCTCATCCAGATGAACCCGCCAGTGCGCGACAAGCGCCACCGCGACGGTGTCTGGAAGGGTATCGATCAGGGCATCGTCGATGTGCTCGGTTCCGATCATGCGCCGCATACCTTGGAAGAAAAACAGAAGCCTTACCCGGCTTCGCCATCCGGCATGACAGGGGTGCAGACACTGGTGCCGATCATGCTCGACCATGTGAATGCAGGCAAACTGTCGCTGGAGCGCTTCGTCGATCTGTCGAGCCATGGCCCGAACCGTATTTTCGGCATGTCGCGCAAGGGGCGCATCGCTGTCGGCTACGATGCCGATCTGACCATTGTGGACATGAAGCGCCGCGAAACCATCACGCATGAACAGGCTGGCTCGAAGGCTGGCTGGACACCCTACCACGGCAAGACTGTCACCGGCTGGCCGGTCGGTACGATCGTTCGCGGTATCAAGGTGATGTGGAACGCTGAAATCGTGAACCCGCATCAGGGTGAGCCGGTCGAATTCATTGAAGCTCTGCCGCGCGGATAAAGGTTTTTCACGCCATTTCTATGAATGGCGTGATCTGTCCTATCTTTGTCCGGCATCTATCTTTCGATCCGGTTTGTAAGGCGTAAATTCTCTCCTATATTCACACTGTAGGAGAACAAAAATGTCCGCTCAAGATACCGTTCTGCTTGTCGTCGATGCGCAGGAATCATTCCGGCACCAGCCTTACTATCGTGAGGCGGATGTCGCCGCCTATGTCGAACACCAGCAAAAGCTGATTGATGGTGCAAAGCAGGCGGGCATTCCGGTTGTGCAGATTTTCCATACGGCGGATAGCGGCAACTTCGCTGAAGCGTCAGGCTATGTCCGCACGCTCGCACCGCTTTCCTTCACGCCAGACGCCGTATTTCGCAAACGCCGTCACAGCGCGCTGGTCGGCACCGGTCTCGATGTCTGGCTGGTGGCAAACGGTATTCGCCGGGTGATCGTCTCCGGCATTCGCACGGAACAGTGCTGCGAAACCACCACACGTCAGGCTTCGGACCTCGGCTATACGGTTGATTTCGTGGGCGAGGCGACCTTGACCTTCCCGATGACCGACGCGACGGGTCGCGAATGGAGCGCCACTGAGATTCGGGCGCGCACCGAACTCGTGCTCGCCAATCGTTTCGCCCGTATCGCCACGGTGGAAGAAGCCCTGGCTGGCCAAGCAGAACGGAAGGCCACATGACCCAACCGACAGACGGCAAGCAAATCATTCCCGTCTATGTCATCGTTCCGCCACGTCTGCTTTTGCTGGACGTGGCGGGACCGCTTGAAGTGTTGCGCAAGGCAAATCTCGATCAGGATAAGGTCGAGTTTGCGGTGCATTATGTCGGGCCGCTTGGCACGGTTCACAGTTCCATCGGTCTGGCGGTGACGGGCGTCGAACCGCTGCCGGACGCGGTGCCGCAGGGATCGCTGGTGATTGTATCCGGTTCCACGGATGTGCCGCTTGGCGGGCCGGTCGCCAGCCGCGATGAAGATGCCGTCTTCGAGCATGAAATTATAGGCTGGCTGAAGCGCGTCGTCTGCCCCGGTGTCCGGCTGGTCACGATCTGCTCCGGCGCCTTGCTGGCGGCGCGTGCGGGGCTGCTCGACGGCTATGTGTGCACAACGCATCATCTGGCCATCGCAGAACTGGAAAAGTCTGCTCCCACCGCAAAAGTGCTGCAAAACCGACTTTTCGTCGAAGATGGCGAACGGTTGACCAGTGCGGGTATTACCGCCGGGATAGACCTGATGCTGCAAATCGTGGCCGATATTATCGGTCACGGGGTCGCCTTGTCGGTGGCGCGCTATCTCGTTGTTTATCTGAGACGCAGCGGCGGTGATCCGCAGCTTTCGCCCTGGCTGGAAGGGCGCAATCATATGAACCCCGTCGTGCATCGTGCGCAGGATGCCATTGCGGCAGACCCCGCTGGGACCTGGCCTGTCGAAAAGCTTGCCGATGTGAGTGGGGCAAGCCCGCGCAATCTTTCGCGCTTGTTCAATGAACATGCGGGCATGAGCGTGACCGATTATGTCAACCGGCTGAAAGTCGGTCTGGCCCGTGAGATGCTGCTCAATTCGGGTCTCGATATCGAGAATGTGGCCGAAAGATCGGGCTTCGCTTCGGCGCGGCAGTTTCGCCGTGCCTGGCAACGCATTTACGACCAGCCGCCAAGCCACGTGCGTGGGGCCGTTGGGTGATTACTCTCCGGCGGTGAAAAAGCGCCAGCTTCCATCGGGTGCAATGCCGATGCTGTAGAAAATATAACCGCCTGCCTTTTTCATATCCTCAAAGTCGCTGGCGGTGACGATCTGGAACAGTTCAACGGTCTGCGATGGCGTCAGCCTGTCGAGCGGCATGGCGTAGAAATAGGGCCAGACATAGACCTCGTCATCTGTTCCGGCATTCATATGCACATAGCCCGTACCGAGCAGGTCGGCGATGATGGCGAGAATTTCGCGACCTTCCACATCGCCGGCGAGCGATTTCAGAAACTCGATGACATCTTCTTCATGATCTTCGAGCGAAAGCTGCGTGCTGTTGTCGGCTTCGCCCAATAGCGGGCGCAATTGCTCAATGTCGCCGGATTGTGCGGCAGCAAGCATTTTCTCGCGCATTTGCCGGACAGGCGGCGGCAGCCTGTCAAAATCGCGCAGCACTTCTGGCATCGGCTTGGCGGCGGGTGCAGGCATGATCGTTGACGGATTCTGCGGTGTTGCAGATGGCACCCGATGTGGCAGCGCATTGGGAAGCGGAATCGGCGACGACACCGGATGCTCATCCGGTGCGGTGCGATAGGCCGGTAAAGTCAGGAATTCGGAGCGATCCACAAGCGCCAGTTGGTCCGCTGCCGCAAAGGCGGGCAGCGAAGCCAGCATCATGCCCGCGACGAGCGCGAGCGGTCGGACGGAATTCCAGATTGCAGGATGCATCGGTGTTGTCGGAGGACGACTGGTGGGAACGGCCGGTTCTTGCCCCGCGACCGGCGACGTTATGGCTTAGCTATTGCAGGATGCGAGCTGGCAGGAAAGCGCCAGCTTCGATCTGTTCGCGCATCTTTTCGAGCAGCTCAAGCGCGCAATCGTCACCAGCCTCACGGATAAGTTCCGTCAGTGCGGTTGTGAACGCGGCTTCTGCGAGAATTTCAGGCTCGATGCCTTCGGAAATACCGTCCGCCCAGGCCTCATTCTGATATTCGATTGCCACGAGTTTCTTCTCGCGTGCGATCATCTCGTCCAGATCGGTCGGTGCATGTTCCATAGACTTCATCCTGGCTTTCGCCTTTCTGCCGTTTTGCGGATGTCTCACCGTGTTCCGGGAGCTCGATCCATTTGCGGCCTGCCTGCCTTCTTAAGACAGTGTTAACAGATTATAACGGATTTGAACGAGACTATTGTCCGCAATCCGCACAAGAGTGAATGATTGGTTAATTTCCATAGCGCGAGATGATCTCGTTCGACAAGCCTTCGCCTTCCTTCATGTAGCGGTCTATCGCCGCAAGTGCGGAAGGGGTGCAGCGGGTATAGTTGTCGCTGAAGACGCGATATCCGTGGTTGAAGCTCGAAACGATCCTCACCCTTTCGCCTTCCGACGGCTTCTCGGCGGCGATAATCGCATCCATACGGTCGCGCCACTCGCTGCCTGCTTCTCCGCATAGGTTGCGCAGATAGTGCAGCGAACCAAGAACCTCGGCAAGCCGCAACATCTTGCCCTCATAAGGCGCATCCTGCGCAAAAGCCGGATTGGCTGCGCCTGCCCACATGAACAATGCGAACCGGAACAGTTTCATGCCTTTCAATCGGAAACCCTCTCACATGAAATGCACTTGTTGCGTGAAATAGGGGCTGCTTCAAGGCAGATTGTCAAATAGGTTTAATCGCCAATAGGTTTAATATCCCAAGCCATCTTCGCTTTCCGCGACAGAGCGGGCAACGTCGAGCGTGCTGTCCGTCACACGCGCTTGCGCCATTTCCTCAATCGTCAGCCAGTGGATCGCCGCAGCGTCATCGCCGGGTTGTTCGCGCCCTGAAATATCCAGCGCGCGAAAGACGGAGAGGAAATAGCTCTTTTCATAAGCCTTGCCTTCCAGCGCCAAATCCACGGTGATGACATGGGAGAGGGCGCTGACATCGAGCGCGGTTTCTTCCTTCAGCTCACGAATAGCAGCCTGTTCCGGCGTTTCACCTGCTTCGATGCCCCCGCCCGGAAAAGCCAGCCAGCCCTTCCATGGCTCCTTGCCGCGCTCAACCAGCAGAAAGCGGCTTTCGCGGCGGCAGATCAGCGAAACGCCATGAACATGGAGCGGAACGGGAATAACAGGGATCGTAGGCATGGAATAGCTATGATCGGCTTGCAGCGATTTGGCAATCGCAAACCGGTCTTGACCGCCCGCACAAAAACCTGAACATGGCCGCCATGTGCGGACGCTTTTCATTGACGGCAAGCCGGGAAGAAGTCGAGACCTTTCTGGCTGCCATGATCTCGGAGGACTTTCCTCCTCGCTATAATATTGCCCCGACTCAGCCGATCCTCACCATTGTGGCCGGGGAGACTCCGCCTGTAGGCAGTAACCGCCCGGACCGGGTAGGTACGCTGGTGCGCTGGGGTTTTGTGCCGTCCTGGGTGAAAGACCCGAATGACTGGCCCATGATGTTCAACATCCGCTCGGAAACAGCCGCCGAAAAGAACTCGTTTCGCGCTGCGCTGAACCATCGACGTGCGCTGGTTCCGGCTTCCGGTTTTTACGAATGGCGTCGCGAGGGGAAGAACAAGGCGCAAGCCTATTGGGTGCGCCCGCGCAATGGCGGTGTGGTGGCTTTTGGCGCACTGATTGAAACCTGGAGCAGTTCTGACGGATCGCAGATTGATACGGGCGGCATATTGACGACAAGCGCCAATGCGCTGCTGCGTCCGATCCACGAGCGCATGCCGATGGTGGTGCAGCCGGAGGACTTTGCGCGCTGGCTGAACTGCAAGCGTTACTTGCCGCGCGAAGTGGCTGACATTATGCGTCCGGTGCAGGAGGATTTTTTCGAGGCGATACCCGTCTCGGACAAGGTCAACAAGGTGAGCAACGCCACGCCAGACCTGCAATTGCGCGTTGAAGAAACGACTGAAGCGCAGATAACGCCACAAAAGCGCAAGGGTAAAACAGAACCGGATGACGGTTCTGGCGGTCAGCTTTCAATGTTCTGACCGCATGCGCGATTTGTACCGGTTGATACCGCTTACTTGGCGAATTTTTTGGCGGCCAGAATCGAATGACGACGATTGTCGTTGCGGCCTGCGCTGCTGCGCTTTGCGGCCGTCATCAAGGCGGCGACGAGCGCTGCGGGGCCAATTTCACGATACTTGTCGACCAGTCGGTCCTGACGCGGTTGCAGTTCACTCTTAGACATTTTTACTTCCTTTCCCCGAAGCGTCCAGTTTCGAATGCTTTCGAAACCAACCGATCTCCGGTTACGCCTAAGCAATCCATGCTCACTATTTTGTGATGGATTGAGACCGAATGAAGGCTGTTTGGGGCCGGTTTTGCGGTATTCCGGTTAATGCCCGTCAAGGATTGTCCGGGTTGCAGAAATGCAACATTTTGGCGGATGCCATGGTGTGAGACCTAGGTAGACGGTAGTTCGAAGCCGTTTGGCAGGGAAATCCAGATGACGGTTTGCGCTTCGGGGGAGTGACGCGACAGGTGACCCTTGCCGTGCGTATCCGCAACCAGCACAAAGCTGCCAGCCGAAATATGGCGGACTTCTCCATCGCTCGTTTCATAATCCACCGAACCATCCAGCCTGACAGTCAATACTGGTTCAGGCACGGTATGCCAGGCCACGGGCCGCATTCCTGCCGGGATATGGGTGAGGCGGACGCGTGATGCCGGATAGCTGGCTGTTACGTCGAATGGCACGGCATCGGGGTGTACGGACCTTTTCGTCGTCGGCAACTCGATTTCATCGAAATGCGATTCTCCATCCGCAGAGGCATAGATACGCAGGCATTTCATAGGGTCCGCTCCGCTGGTTGCTTGGATGAAGCCAAGCCTCACTACCATCATGATATGACCAAACTTCCGGTTTGCGCTCAAGACCCACAAAATGGCACTCGGCGGAGTTGTGCCCCTTCCGGCAAAATAATCGCCCACAAGCAAAAGCGCTTGACTGTGGTTCACGGGATAGGGATAAGTGCAACCATGAAAACGCCGACCACGAACATTTGTATTTGTGCGATCATTATTGGCTAGCAGCCTGCTGGCCCGGCCGTTTTCGTCTCCCTTCCATTAAACAGGATGATAACGCCCCGGCCAGATGGCTGCGATCCGTCGTGCATTGAATTCACTTGGATTTCGCCGTCTTTCTGGAATGTTATTTTGGGGAATGGTTACAATGGCTGATGCGCCGCAATTGCGTCTTTACAATACGCTGACCCGCACGAAGGAGGATTTTTCCCCCATCGATGCCGACAATGTGCGCATGTATGTCTGCGGACCCACCGTCTATGATTTTGCCCATATCGGCAATGCACGCCCGGTCATCGTTTTCGACATTCTGTTCCGGCTTTTGCGCCAGGTTTACGGTGCCGAACACGTCACCTATGCGCGCAACATCACCGACGTTGACGACAAGATCAATGCGCGCGCCGTGCGCGATTATCCGGATTTGGCCTTCAACGAGGCCATCCGCCGCGTGACCGAAAGCACCAATGCGCAGTTTCAGGCCGATGTGACGGCACTGGGCAATCTGGCGCCGAGCTTTCAGCCGCGTGCGACCGAGCATTTGGACGAGATGCGTGCGATGATCGACCGTCTGGTCGCCATTGGCGTCGCCTATGTGGCGGAAGATCATGTGCTGTTTTCGCCCTCGGCTATGAACGAACGCGTCAAGACATTTGGCGGCCCGCGCTATGGCGCGCTGGCGCGCCGATCGCTCGACGAGATGCTGGCAGGTGCGCGTGTCGACGTTGCCTCCTACAAGCGCGACGAGATGGATTTCGTGCTGTGGAAGCCTTCGAAGGAAGGTGAGCCGGGCTGGCCGTCGCCGTCAGGCATCGAGACGCTTGGCCGTCCGGGCTGGCACATCGAATGCTCGGCCATGTCGATGGCCAAGCTTCTGGAGCCGTTTGGCGGTGGACTGAAATGCGATGATCCGGAAAAGAACCGCTTCGATATTCACGGCGGCGGCATTGATCTGGTCTTCCCGCACCACGAGAACGAAATCGCGCAGTCCTGCTGCGCATTCGGCACCGAGCGGATGGCCAATATCTGGATGCATAACGGCTTCCTGCAAGTCGAAGGGCAGAAAATGTCGAAATCGCTCGGCAATTTCATCACCATTCGTGACGTGCTGAATGAAGGCTTGCCGCAGTTGGGTGAGTGGGACGACAACGCAGTCCGTGACCGCTGGGTCGGTCTGGCTGCGCGTCTGTCGATGCTGCAAACCCATTATCGCGAGCCGATCAACTGGACGGCACAACGTCTGGCGGAATCGTCTGACGAACTGCGCCGTTGGTATGGTCTGCTGCGCGACGCCAAGTTCGTCGTGCCGGAAAAGCTGTCGGCAATCGGTGAAGTGACGGAAGCCCTGTCCGACGATCTGAACAGCTGGGTTGCGATTACCGCATTGCGCAAGGCGTTCAAGAACAAGGATATTGCGACGCTGGGCGAGGGCATGGCGCTGATGGGTCTGCTCGATCCTTACTTCGTGACTGCTGAGGATGTGCCGGTCTTTGCCAAGGCGAATGTCGATACGGATGCCATCGAGGCCCGCATTGCGGAACGCCTGCGCTTCATCAAGGAGAAGAACTTTGCGGAAGCCGATCGCATCCGCGATGCGCTTCTCTCGGAAGGCGTGCAGCTCAAGGACGGCAAGGATCCTGCCACGGGCGAGCGCATGACGACGTGGGATGTGGTAGGCTGACGACATATCAGCAGCGGTCGTTGATAAGGGAGGACGGCATGACGCTCGATAACAAGCCGATTTATACTGGTGGCTGCCAGTGCGGCGCGGTGCGCTTCCGCATTGACGGCGCGTTGGGCTCGGCTTCCATCTGTCATTGTCGCATGTGCCAGAAGGCCTTCGGCAATTTCTATGCGCCGCTGGTTTCCGTCGACGAGGCGAAGCTGGAATGGACGCGTGGCGAGCCGAAGCGATTTCGCTCCTCCAACCATGTTCAGCGCGGGTTCTGCCCGGAATGCGGAACCCCGCTGACCTATGAAGCGCCCGATGGCGTTGCGCTCGCCATCGGTGCATTCGACGCGGCGGAGGAAGTCGAGCCAACGGTTCAATGGGGGATCGAGAAGCAGCTTCCCTATGTGAGCGGACTTGCAGATCTTCCCGGCTATGCAACCGAACGCGATCCGGAGAGCATCGAATTCGTCAGAACACTGATTTCCTACCAGCATCCAGACTACGACACAGATAATTGGCCGCAACGGTAACGTTGGACCAACAGCAGACCCACCGACAGGCAGGCACTTATGGCACGCGAACGCATCTACATCTACGACACGACCTTGCGGGATGGACAACAAACCCCCGGCATTGATTTTTCTGTCGAAGACAAGAAGTCGATTGTCGCACTGCTTAAAGAATTGGGCGTCGATTATGTCGAGGGTGGTTATCCGGGTGCAAATCCGACCGATACGACTTTCTTCAAACGCCGTCAGACTTCGCGGTCCAAGTTCACCGCCTTCGGCATGACGAAACGCGCCGGTATCTCCGCGTCGAACGATCCGGGATTGTCGAGCCTGCTGCAGGCATCCGCCGATGCCGTCTGTTTCGTGGCCAAAAGCTGGGACTATCATGTGCGTCTGGCCCTTGGCTGCACCAATGAGGAAAATCTGGAATCGATCACCGCGTCGGTGACGGCTGCGCGCATGGCCGGTCGCGAAGCGCTGGTCGATTGCGAGCATTTCTTCGACGGCTACAAGGCAAATCCAGATTATGCGCTGGAATGCGCCAAGGCGGCTTACACCGCAGGCGCACGCTGGGTTGTCCTGTGTGACACCAATGGCGGCACGCAGCCGCATGAAATTGCCGAAATCGTCAATGCGGTGAAGGCCGTCGTGCCCGGCGAGAGCCTTGGCATCCACGCCCATAACGATACCGAACAGGCTGTTGCGGTTTCGCTTGCCGCCATTGATGCTGGCGTGCGGCATGTGCAAGGCACGCTGAACGGTATTGGCGAACGCTGCGGCAATGCCAATCTGGTTTCGCTGATCCCGACGCTGCTGCTCAAGCCCTATTGGTCCGAGCGTTTTGAACTGGGTATCAAGCCTGCCTCGCTGAAGGCAATCACCCGCATCTCGCGCGCCTTCGACGACATTTTGAACCGTCCGCCGACCGAGCAGGCGCCTTATACCGGTACATCGGCTTTTGCGACGAAGGCAGGCATCCACGCCTCGGCCTTGCTCAAGGAACCGCAGACTTACGAACATGTGCCGCCGGAAACGGTCGGCAACAGCCGTCGCGTCATGGTTTCGGATCAGGGCGGCAAGTCGAATTTCATCGCTGAACTGGAGCGTCGCGGTATTCGCGTTGCCAAGGATGATGTACGCCTCGATACGCTAATTACGCTGGTGAAAGAGCGCGAGGCTGAGGGCTATGCCTATGAGGGCGCGGATGCGAGCTTTGAGCTTCTGGCGCGCAACATGCTCAATCCGCAGCCGGAATTCTTCAAGGTCGACTCGTTCCGGTGCCTCGTTGAACGCCGTTTCGACGCCAACGGCATGCTGAAGACGGTGTCGGAAGCGGTGGTCAAGGTGGAAGTCGATGGCGAAGTGCGCATGTCCGTTGCCGAAGGCCACGGCCCTGTCAACGCGCTCGATATTGCACTGCGCAAGGATCTCGGGCGCTATCAGGCGGAAATCGAAGACCTTGAACTGGTGGACTTCAAGGTGCGTATCCTCAATGGCGGTACGGCGGCTATCACCCGCGTGCTGATCGAGTCCGGCGATGCGACCGGTGCCCGCTGGCGCACGGTCGGGGTTTCGGACAATATCATCGATGCATCCTTTCAGGCTTTGATGGATTCTGTGAATTTCAAGCTCATGAAAAACCGTTCCATGGCCGGGCTCGCCGCTGCGGAATAAGACGCATCATTCACCAGGATTGATGCTTCAATCATTTTAATTGAATGGATTTTATGAGTTGAGAAGCGCATAGCAGTGGCTGATCAAGCCATCTGCTATGCGATTTACTCAAAAAGCGGCTGTGCTTTCGAGCGGAGAGAGACAATGACCGACCAGACCTTGTCCGACGCCCGTCTTTCGGATGGGGCCAAAGGTTTTCTCATGGCGTTCGGCGCTTATGCGCTTTGGGGCGCGCTACCGTTTTATCTGAAAGCAGTAGCCCATATTCCGGCCATGGAAGTCGTGTCTCACCGCGTCATCTGGTCGGTGCCGGTGGCACTGTTGTTGCTGGTGGCGCTGGGGCAGTTCAAGGATATCCTCAATGCTGTTCGTCAGCCACGCATGCTTGCGATGGCGGGGCTGACTGCAGCACTGATCACGATCAACTGGACAATCTATGTCTGGGCAGTCGCGCATGATCAGGTCATGGGTGCGGCACTCGGCTATTATATCAACCCGCTGTTCAATGTGGTGCTCGGCGGCCTGTTCCTCGGCGAACGGTTGAGCAAGGTCCAGTATGTTGCCGTCGGCTTTGCCGCGGCTGCCGTCCTGCTGCTCACCTTCAATGCCGGTGGCTTGCCATGGGTATCGCTTGCTCTGCCAGTGTCCTTCGGTCTCTACGGGTTCTTCCGCAAGTCACTGCCGATGCCGCCTTTGCAGGGCTTCACGCTTGAAGTGCTGATCCTGTGTGTTCCCGCGCTCGCTTATCTGGCCTTCCTGAGTTCGCAAGGGCAGGGTCATTTCTTTGCTGGACCGGTTTCGAATGTCTGGCTTCTGATGCTTGCCGGGCCGTTCACCGCCATCCCGCTGATCCTCTACGCTGGCGGCGCTAAGCTGCTGCGCTATACAACGCTCGGGCTGATGCAGTATATGACGCCCACCATGTTGTTTTTCTTTGCGATTTTTATCTTCAATGAACCGTTTTCGACCGTGCAGCTTGCCGCTTTTGTGCTGATCTGGGCAGGGCTCGCGCTCTATACCTGGTCGACACTTTCGCAGCATCGCCGCAATCGGGCACGTGCCTGATAGGTAAATCGTAAATAATTTGTGATTCACCTCCGGTGGATAACCCGCCGGAGGTCTTATTTTAGCCGCTGTGTCAGCATCATTTCCGCCAATATTTATAAAGAACCTAGAGAATTGTCGGAATGGCCCCCAGGGCAGGATACTCCCATCGCAAGCGTGCGGTTGCGGCAACGGCCCCATCTGGGTCAAGTTTCGCATCCGCCGGCGCAAATTTGAAGACGGAACCACTCTCGCACCGTAGCCTCGGGCCGGTGCGCTGGGTTCGTTTTTCCTTGCGCACGCATCTGCGTTTCTGTCTGGCGCTTGCCTCTGCCACCGTCATTGCAGGTGGCGGTTTGGTACTGGCAACCGGCGAACTGGTACGCCACGGCCATGCCGCACAGCCAGCCTTCACCAACCCGACAGCTTTGGTTCGCCAGCACCATGCCGCCGCCAAGGACGCGCGGCTGGTGCCTGCCGTGAACAACGATATGAGCCATCGTGTGTCGCGCCGCATCGATATTGCGGAAGGCGTCGAGGATGGCGATCCGCGCCTCTACACCTACCAGCATGTGGTGCTGGACGTGAAAGGCCACGACACCAGACGACCCGCCATCGACGATGCAATGGACGCATCGACAATGGCGGCGAAATCTGTTGCGGTGGGCGAGCCGACGCAGTCGCTATCTGAGCTGGAGCGGGGCGTTCCGGTCAATGTCAGCCTTGCCAAGCCCGCAGTCCACGAGAAGGCGGATGTGCATGAAATCATCGTCGCCCCGCAATCGCGGGAACGCATAGAAGCGCTTCTGCAAGCCGCCGGTATTGCGGCTGAAGACAGTCAAAGGCTTGAAGAAGCACTGGCCCGTACCGAGCTGTTGCCCGGTGACAATCTGGAATTGCTGGTTGATAAGAAAGACGGCAGCGATGCCGCCGCTCATGTTTCGCTCGCCCGCTTCAACCACGGCAATGCCAACAAGGCCGTCTATGGACGAGCGGATGATGGTGTGTTTCACGCCACCGGTAATGAGCGCCTGTTCGCGCGTCTGTCCCGCGATGCGATGCTGAGCGCTTATCATCCGTCGGCTCCGGCTGTCAGCAGTGATGGCAGCATCGAAACGAGGCTGGTTCAGGCTGGCGCACCGCGCGATATCGTGCGCGATGTCGAGAAGCTTGCCGAGCAGAACGGCGTCGTGCTGGAGAAGGGCGCCAACTCTCCCGATCTGATCGACCTGCTTTTCAGGAAAAGTTCGGAGACGGACCCCGAGCTGGTATTCGTGGAATTTACCACGAATGGCAAAAGCAAGCGCCTCTACCGCCATGAAGGTGCGGGCGGAGCTACAGATTACTTCAACGAGGATGGTTCCTCGATGACCAAATATCTGATGCACAAGCCTTTGCCGAATGGACGTCTCAATGACGGTTTCGGCTGGCGTATCCACCCGGTTCTGCATGTCCGCAAGCACCACAACGGTGTCGACTACGACGCGCCGATCGGCTCACCGATCGTGGCTGCGGGCGATGGTGTGGTCGAGGTGATCTCGTCCGAAAAGGGATATGGCAAATATGTCCGTATTCGCCATCAGGGCGGATACAGCACCACCTATGCCCATCTTTCTTCCGCCAAGTCGGGCTTGCGCATCGGCCAGCACGTGAAGCAGGGCGAAGTCATTGCCTATGTCGGCTCAACCGGCTATTCGACAGGTCCGCATCTCTATTACGAGCTGAAGGTCGGCGATCAATATGTCGATCCGCTGACTGCGCGCCTCAATGCCGGTGAAAAACTCTCCGGTTCGTCACTGTCGAGTTTCCGCGAGGAAATCGACCATGTCGGTCAGATCGTCGATGAAATGGCGCTGCCTATCCTGAAAGATGGCTCAGACGCCAAGGATAAAGCTGAATCGCATGACCGGTTCGGTAGCCGTCAGGGGGCAGGCCCAGCTGGTGGTGGCCACGGCCGCCATTAGTCCGACAGATTACGGGCGATAGGCATTCGCCAGAGCGACAAATTCTTCGACGCTCAGCGTTTCGGCGCGACGCGTACCGTCAATGCCGGTCTTTTCAAGCAAGGCAGCGCCGCCGATTGGCTTCAGGCTCTGGCGCAGCATTTTCCGCCTTTGGCCGAAAGCAGCCTGAGTCACCTGACCGAGCGCCGCTGCATTGCAGGGCAGCGGATTTTCCAACGGTACGATGTGAACCACCGATGACATGACTTTCGGTGGCGGCGTAAAGGCCTGCGGGGGCACGTCGAAAGCGATTTTTGATTTTGTCCGCCAGCCTGCAAGTACGCCGAGGCGGCCATAATGATCGCTGTCAGGCGCTGCCACGATGCGCTCTGCCACTTCGCGCTGGAACATCAGCGTCATGGAGGAATAGAAGGGCGGCCATGGCTCAGACAGAAGCCAGTTTAGCAGCAATTGCGTGCCGACATTATAGGGCAGATTGGCGACGATCCGTGGCTTTGGCCCGTCGGGAAACAGTGTCTTGAAATCCTGCTCCAGCGCATCGCCGGAAATAATCCGCAGGCGGCCTGGATAATGCGCCTCAATCTCCGCCAGTGCCTCAAGGCAGCGTTCGTCGCGCTCGATTGCCGTCACATAGGCGCCTTGCGCCAGAAGGGCGCGGGTCAGCCCGCCGGGGCCGGGACCAACCTCGATGACGGGCTGGTCTTTAAGGTCACCTGCCTGACGAGCGATCTTGGACGTCAGATTGAGATCGAACAGAAAATTCTGCCCGAGCGACTTCTTCGGCATCAGATCATGCCGTTCGATGACTTCGCGAAGCGGGGGCAGGTTGTCGATGCTCATGCCTTGGTACCTGTTGTATTTTCTGCCAGCTCGTGGGCAAGCCGGATCGCTGCAATCAGGCTGTCCGGTCGCGCAATGCCCTGACCTGCAATGTCGAACGCTGTGCCGTGGTCCGGCGAGGTGCGGATAAAGGGCAGGCCGAGCGTCACATTGACGGTTTCGTCGAACGCCAGTGCCTTGGCCGGAATCAGCGCCTGATCGTGATACATGCAGATTGCAGCATCGTAAGCCGCCCGCGCTTGGCGGTGGAACATCGTATCGGCGGGCAGGGGGCCGCGCACATCAATGCCGTCGCGCAGCAGCTGTTCGACTGCCGGGCGAATGATGTCATCATCTTCCTTGCCGAGTGCTCCGCCTTCGCCCGCATGGGGGTTGAGGCCGGAAAGCGCCAGACGCGGCTGGGCAATGCCGAACCGTTCGCGCAGTTCGCGCGCCGTAATGCGCGACACTTCAAGAATATTCTCGGTCGTGAGCTGTCGCGGCACTTCGGCAAGCGGAATGTGAATGGTCACCGGCACTGCGCGCAATTGCGGCCCAGCCAGCATCATTACAGGAGTGATTTCGGTACCGACGTGACGGCTAGCAAGCTCCGCCAGAAATTCCGTATGTCCCGGATGTGGGAAACCGGCTTCATAAAGCGGCTTCTTGGCAATAGGGCAAGTGACGACAGCGGACGTCTCGCCGGCGAGCGTGAGAGCGACGGCGCGTTCAATTGCTTCAACTGTACCGGCTGCGTTCTCCGCCAGCGGTTTGCCGGGGCTTTCCGTGTGCCTGTTGACGAGCGGCAAGACAGGCAATGCACGCGCAAAAACGCTCCGCGATGCGGTGGCATCTGCAACTGCCTCAATCTGAACGTCGAAATTGAGAAGCCGCGCACGCGCTTTCAATTGTGCGGGATCTGCCAGCAGTACGAAGGGCGGCAGGGACAGTTCATCCCGCTTGAGCCAGACGGCCAGCGCAATATCCGCGCCAACACCGGACGGGTCGCCGATAGTAACCGCGAGCGGAAGGACAGATTTTGCGCACATGGCTTTGATTCCAAAAATAAAAGCTGGCAACCGGAAGGACCGTGCCAGCTCATATCATTGCCTTATCCTGAACGACAGCATTGCTGCCGCCGGAATTTTAGCGATTAACGATGGTGGCCTTCTTGCGCAGCTCATCCAGATATTTGGTGGAGAGCGCGTCAGCCTTCTTTTCCTGACCTTCTGGCGAGTCCGCTCCCTCCATGGAGAAAACGAGCTGGGCGACGCGGTCGTCCGACAGCTGGCGCGTGGCGCAGACTGCGAGGAACTCAACACCCTTTTCGGTATCGTGCGGCGGTGTCGTGCGTCCTACGCCGGCTGCCTTCACATCCTTGGCCCATTCGCCCGGCAGCTGCTGTTCGATAATGCGTCCAAGATCGCGGACGGTCACATCGATGATACCCTTGGCCTGCTGGCGCGTGGCATCACAGCTCTGGAAGCGCGAACGAAGCGCATTGGCTTCCTGACGACGCTTCGCGAGAAGTGCCGGAGACCGTTTCGAGGTCGGGACAACGAAAATCACCTGCTGGAGATGATATTCGGTTGCGACTGGCTTCTTGCCGCCATCCTTCAGCATGCGCTGTACGGCATCCTGCTCACTGACCATGCCGGTTGCACGGAAGCGAGCGCTGACGAGGCGGCCCCAGCCCATCTGGACCATGATGTATTTCTTGAAGTGGTCCGGCGTAACGCCTGCCTGATTCAACACCTGGTTCATCTGGGCGAGGGTCATCTTGTTGCGGGATGCGAAGCCCGCATAGGCCTGATCGACTTCCTGATCGGAGACACTGATGTTGCGGCTCTTCATCTCGATTCGCTTCAGCATTTCGTCAGCCAGTTCCTGACGCGCGAGCTGGGTGAGATTGCCGCCTTTGCGTTGCAGCTTCAAAAACGCCATCCGGTGCTGGATATCACCATTGGTGATGGCATTGCCGGATACGACAACCTTGACCTCACCTTCCCCAGCGGCAAAAGCCGAAGAGGGAAGTGCAACCGTGCCGAGCGCCGTCAGGCAGACAGTAGCGCTTAACAGGGAGGCGAAAAGAGGTCTTGCAAACATCATCTTGTTTCCCGATTTCCTTGCGGTCGGTGAACGAAACCCGTCACCGGATGTGTTCATTCGGTTTCGGATATGCTTGTCATCGAGCCGCAAGAGTATCGGAAACCAACTATAGTGCTGTCTGTATAGAGGAGGCAGTGCGGCGAAACAATGACCCTCGCGCATTTTACAAGACGATTGAGGGCTGCTTACTGAACGAAATCGCAATTTCTTGGAGAAGGCGATTTCTATGCGAAATGTCCCAGAGCACAGATGACCGGAAACAAAAGAATATGTTTCCGGTCATAAATTTTTAGAAGGTCTGGTTGCCGCTGCCGATGTCGCCGAGCGTGCGCAGCGAGATATTGAACCCGATACCGTGCGATGCCTTGTCCTCACCCGGATTACGCGTCTGCGTGTAAGCCATCATATAGGTGAAGCACTCATCATCATAGGCAAGGCCAGATGACGCACGGACCAACGTGCTGGACACAAGGTCATAAGTACCAGATCCGAACACGCGCCAGTTGGCGTTGACCTTCGCCGAAGCCGTACCGGTCACTTCCTGACGCAGATCGTTATAGCCATAGGCCGGCTGCGGTGTGATGTAGGCATATTGCGCTGTCAAAGTCAGCTTTTTCCAGCTCTGCTGCACTTCAAGTTCGCCACGACGCACGGACAGGCTGTCCTTGTCGAAACGACCGCGTGCGGCCAGTGCCAGACCAGTTGAATTGGACGTGCCGATCATCGCGACATAGTCGGAGCGCGCGCTGTCTAGGCCCGAATCCGCGCCGACATTCACGAAGTCGCTCGTGGCATAGGAATTCAGACCGCCAAGCTGGAACGACTGACCTGCCAAGGCATACAGCGACCAGTCGCTGTTGCTGAAGCTTCCAGAATAGCGGAAGCCAAGATTGGCGCGCGTGCCGCCTTCAACGCGGTCATAGCCAGAGAACTTGTCGCGCGAGAACAGGTTCGTCGCGTCGAACACGAAGCTCTGAGCGTCTTCGTTTGGCAATTCACCGGCATAACGCTCATTGTTGCGCACATAGATCTGCGCAATAGGCTCAATGATATGCGTTGAACTGGTGGTCGAGAACAGGATCGGCCAGCGCAGTTCGAGACCAGCCGTGGCCATTGCCCGCAGCGCTTCGGAGCGTACGACGGCAGCCGTATACTCACTCATATTGGTATCCAAACTGGTATTCGCACCAATTGCATCCGCGCGCAACGCGAGCAAGGGCGTGATAACCAAACCGGATGGCGTAATGTATGTGCGCTGCCACTCCGCTTCACTGGTCAAACGAGCGCTTGTTCCAGCAAAACCGGGAATACGAGGATAGAATGTCTGATTACCTACACGCGTCGCGAAATTTGAATTCTCGCGATAAAGCGCTTGCAGATTAGTGTTAATGTTCAGCTCGCCGCCATAGACAGGCTCGGGCAGCGTATAGGAATAGTCAAGGCTTGGGAAAACCCAAGGCTGCTTCGAGTGAATCTCGCTCGGATTATTCGGCAGGAGGGATTCCTGCACATTGAAGCGATAGAAATTCAAATCGAAATAATTACGATTGTCGATGCCGGTCAGGTAAATTTTCGAAACCTGCGTTCCGGCATTGTATCCTTCGATACTATAAGTACGGCTGAAGTTGCGATCACTCTGGGCCATGACGTCCCAGCCGTAGCGCCAGCGCGAATTGATCTCGAAATCACCCTTCGAAGCGATCATACCGCGATTGTCGACATCGCGATCAACGGTGGCGACATCGAACTCGCCGGGCTTGGCCTGATGCATGCCCGCGATGCGCAGATTATAGGTGCCGTTCTCCAGACGATGACGCCACTCGGCTTCGTTCAGGAAGCCTTGCTTCGTGTAATAGGTCGACGAAAGGGTCACGTCGTAATTCGGTGCAAGAGCCCAGAAATAGGAATTCTTGATGCCGAAGCCCAGATCGTCCTTGTAAGCAAAGCCGGGGAACAGGAAGCCGCTCTTGCGCTTAACCGTCGGGTCAGCCATTTCGAAGGCAGGGAACCATGCCAGCGGCATGCCCAAGAACTCGAACTGGCCGCGTTCGAAACGCACGGTCTTCGTGGTGCTGTTCCAGATGATCTTGCGGGCCTTGATCTGCCACAGAACAGGCCTGTCGGGGTCTTTTTTGCACGCTTCGCAAGCCGTGTAGACGCCATTATTGAATGTTGTGATTTCACCGTTGCTGCGCTCGGCGCTTTCAGCGGCAAAACGTGTATTGTCCGTCGTCTCGACGCGCAGGCCATTCACAAAGCCGTCGCGGAAACTATCGGTGACATCCATATGATCGGAATAGATCTTGTTGCCGTCACGTTCGACGACCTCAACATTCCCGGTCGCGGTCATGCGGCGGGTCTGCTGATTATAGGTCACCTTATCTGCGACAAGGCGATTGCCGTCATACTCGATCTTGACCCGACCTTGTGCGGTTACGGTGTTTACATCGCGATCATAGACAAGCTCATCGGCCTGCAGAAGCATCCGGGCATTCGGATCGCTCTTGTAATTGGCTCCGAGTGACTCCTGCGCTAAAGCGGGCGAGGGCATGACTGCGACAGAAATGAAAGGCAAAGCAAGGACGCACGCCAAAGCAGTCCCACGCGAGAAGCGCGAGAGCAGATGGGGCAATACCATGCGGGTGTTACTCAAACCCACTAACCATCCTCCTTATGCAACAAAAAGGAGACACCAAAGAATGTCGCAATAATCACAGGAACCCAGGCAGCTACAAACGGCGGAACGAATCCCGCATTGCCGAATGCTTTGACCAGTACCGAAACGACATAAAGCATGAAGCCAGCAACAACGCCACCCAGAATCATCGCACCGGACTGACCGAAACGCACAAATTTCAGGGACACTGTTGCAGCAATGAGAGTCATCGCCATCAGAAGCGCAGGCAATGCCAGAAGTGACTGGTATTGCATGTCAAATGCGTTTGCCGAATAGCCGAATGAACGCGCAACTTCGATCTTGTGTCGTAATTCAGTAAAGGGAATCGTATCGGGAGAAGCGAGCTTCTCTTCGACATATTCCGGACGCAGCTGCGTAGGGATAGCAAAGCTGGCCATTTTCTTGGGCTCTTCGCCGCGCGCGAATCGCGTCACGTCGTTGAGCTGCCAATGACCATCCATCAGCTGTGCGGTGCGGGCGTCGTAGCGCACGCTGATATTCTTTTGGCTGTCGAACTGGATGAAAGTCGCGTCGGCAAGCGTCGCGCCCTGATCCAGAATGCTCTTTGCGCCAATGATCGTTTCGCCTTCATCGGTCTTCTGGCGAAGCCAGGGGTCGCGCAGTGCGGAAACGTCGGTAGTCTTGCCGTTTTTCCACGTTGCCGCGATTTCTTCAGCCTTGGAGAAACCATAAGCGGCGAGCGGATTGAGCACGAAAATTGTTGCGACACCGAATAGCAGCGCGCCGAGGCAGGCTGGCAGCAGAAACTGCCAGGCTGAAACGCCGACTGAACGCGCTACAACCAGCTCATATTTGCGGTTCAGCGAAATCAGGGTCGCCATGGCCGAGAACAGCGCCACGAAGGGAATCATCTGCTGCATGATGAATGGCACGCGCATGGCCGAAATGCCGAGCGCTGCCCAAACCGTGTAATCAGGCAGATTTGAAAGTTTGCTGGCATTCTCGGTAAAGTCGAGAAGCATCGAAAGCGCGAAAATGCCCAGCAGAAAATAGAAGGTGATCTGCACGTAACGCGTGAAGAAGTAGCGACCAAGTGTCCAGCCGATCATGCCTGACCTCCCGCATTGCCGCGGAAGCGGCCCATCACGCGATCATAAAGATCGGAGACGATCTGCTTGAGGCGATCGAAATTGTCGAGAATCCGGTCGTTCCACTTGCTGGGCAGCCCGATGCTGCGCCCGGTCGCCAGCGCAAAGCCGGTTACGAGCATGACGGCGATGGGCACCAGATACATGACGAGTATATAGGCTTCTTCCTTGTCGGCGCGGTCGGAGGCGAAATACCCGGCCCAATAGACGAGCAAAGCAGTACTGATGGCCGAAAAGGATGCAGAAACGCGCGCTTCACGATGCGAACGGGAATCGCCAGCAAAAGCCAGCGCGATCATGGCGAAGACCACCGGATAGAGCCATTGCGTCAAACGTCGATGCAATTCCGCCTTGTAACGGAGCGGGCGCGTTTGCAGGATCGGATCGTTTGGATCCGGATTGAGCAGATAAGACAGCGGACGGTCTTTCGCATAGATCACGAAATCGTCGCCAGCGGACGCAAACTGGCTGAGATCGAATGCGTAGGAATCGAATTTGATGATCGAAACTGTGCCATCGGAAACGCTGCGGCGCTGCACTTCACCATTCTGCATCAGAAGCATATTGGCGCCGGTATCCGTCGTGGCGATGCCGCCATCGGCTGCGTAGTAGATGAGATCAAGCGACGGATCGCGGGAATCGGCGATGAAAAGACCGCCGATGCTGCCATCGGCACGGCGCTCAGCCACCTGAATATAGAGATTATCGGCAAGCTTGCGGAAGCTGCCCTCCTGCACGATCAGATTGACGAGGTCTGCGCTGGCATTGGCGATCATGGCGCGCATGTTCATGCGCGCATAGGGATCGACATAATTGGCGACCAGAAACGAAACGATGGAAATCACGGCGGCCAGCATCAGGATCGGGCGCATCACCGCACTGCGAGGCGCACCGGATGCATTGATGACGACAAGCTCGGAATCCTGGTTCATCGTCGAAAGTGTCTGCGTGATGGCGATGATCAGCGCAAAGGGCATCACCAGCGGAATGGCAGACGGGATCAAAAGCGAACTGAACTGAATGATCGTCTGAAAAGTCTGGCCGCTGGTTGTCAGAAAGTCGATGCGCTGAAGCACCTGCACCGTCCACGTAATGCCCACCGCTGCGCCCAGCACAGCGAGGAACATGATCGCCACGCGGCGCAGGATGTACAACTCTATCAATCGCATAGGTGGAGTCTACATCCCGGTTCCGTTGAAGGAGCCCATTCACAATTAAGGAACGGCACTCCCAATAATGAACTTAATCTAATGCCGCTTGGCTAAGATTGCCCGAATAAACGCAGTTAACAGATTACTAAAAGCGAAGCGCTGGCGCTAGCTCCCGTCTGTTAAAAGGATTGAACTGCCTGAGGCAACATGTTTCTGCGCAACTGCTGAATGAAAAGACCGAGGTGTGACCAGGATATCGATTGCATTTGATGACTGTTCGCCCAAGTTAACGCAAAACTGATAAGGAAGGGCTTGCACCCTTGCTGTTTCGCCATATTCGTCTCACATGAGTGGGGAAAAGTCGCGACACAATCGTGTCATTTATCAATGGGCCATCGGTTTGGAGTTATCATGTCTAAACGTCCTTCGATTTCTTTCGGCGAGTTTGAAGCACCGGAAAAAGGCGTAGCCATCGTTCTGGTTGCCAAAGGCGGAGGCTTCGCTGAAGAAGCGGCAAAGGCCGTCGGCGGGGCGGAAAAGATTGCGCGCATCCTCGAAATCTCCGATTTCACCGGCGCATTGGGCAAAACGGCTGAAGCAATCGAAACGACGGCTGGCGGCATCGACAAGATCGTTCTGGTCGGCGTCGGCGAGCCCGGCAAGCTTGGAAATGACGACTGGCTGAAGATCGGCGGCGCGGCATTTTCGCGAATCGGCAAATCAGAACGCGCGACGGTCACGCTGGCTCTGCCGGAAACGACGATTGCCGGTGATGAAGCGGCTGACGTAGCGCTGGGCATGATCCTGCGCTCCTACAAGTTCGACCGTTACAAGACGCGCAAGAACGAGGAAACCGCAGAACCGAAGCACGCTGCGAAGATCACCATCAATGTTGCTGATACGCACAGCGCGAAGAAGGCCTTCGAAGTAGCGGAAGCCATCTCGGACGGCGTCATTCAGGCACGCAATCTCGTCAATGAACCGGCCAATGTGCTGGGACCAGTGGAATTTGCCGAAGAAGCGGAAAAGCTTGAGAAGCTCGGCGTCAAAATCGAGATTCTCGGCGAAAAGGAAATGAAGAAGCTCGGCATGGGCGCGCTTCTCGGTGTTGCGCAGGGTTCGGTGCGTCCGCCACGTCTCGTCATCATGGAATGGCAGGGTGCAAAGGGCAAAGAAAAGCCGGTCGCCTTTGTCGGCAAGGGCGTCGTGTTTGACACGGGCGGTATTTCCATCAAGCCGGCTGGCGGCATGGAAGACATGAAGGGCGACATGGGCGGCGCTGCTGCCGTGACGGGCCTGATGCGTGCGCTCGCTGGACGCAAGGCCAAGGTCAATGCGATTGGCGTGATCGGCCTTGTGGAAAACATGCCCGATGGCAATGCACAGCGCCCGGGAGACATCGTCACGACCATGTCTGGCCAGACCATCGAGGTTATCAACACTGATGCCGAGGGCCGTCTGGTTCTGGCCGATGCGCTGCATTACACCAATGATCGCTTCAAGCCGCGCTTCATTATCAATCTGGCTACGCTGACCGGCGCGGTCATGGTGGCGCTTGGCCAGTATCATGCAGGCTTGTTCTCGAACGATGATGAGTTGGCAGACCAGCTTTACGATGCGGGCCAGGCAACGGGCGAGAAGCTGTGGCGTCTGCCGCTTGGCGCCGAATATGACAAGATGATCGATTCGAAATTCGCCGATATGAAGAACAGCGCCGGTCGTTACGGCGGCTCGATCACCGCTGCACAGTTCCTGAAGCGCTTCGTGGGCGAAACGCCTTGGGCGCATCTCGACGTGGCAGGCACGGCAATGGGGTCACCGGCAAACGAATATAGCCAGACCTGGGCGTCCGGCTATGGCGTGCGTTTGCTCGACCGCCTTGTCCGCGATCATTTCGAGAGCTAAACTCTTTTGGAAACAAGAAGATGGGGCGGAAATGTGAATCATTTTCTCCGCCCCGCTTCGAAAACGTTCTGGAACACGCATGGCGGAAATCCTGTTCTACCATCTGACGGAATCGACACTCGACGAAGCCCTGCCGGGCCTCGTTGAGCGGTCGCTTGGGCGCGGTTGGCGCGTGACGGTGCAGACCGTCAGCGAAGAGAGACGCGATGCGCTCGATAATCTGCTGTGGACCTTTTCCGACACGTCCTTCGTTGCCCACGGCACTGATGCGGAACCACACCCGGACCAGCAGCCTGTCCTGCTGACGACGACGGAAAACAACGCCAATGGCGCGACCGTCCGCTTTCTGGTGGAAGGCGCGGGGCTCGAACAGGTCGGCAATTATGAACGGCTTGTGGTCATGTTCGACGGTCACGATCAGGACCAGCTCGATATTGCACGCGGACAATGGAAAGCCTTCAAGGCGGAGAATCACGATTTGACTTACTGGCAGCAGACGCCTGATCGCCGCTGGGAGCGGAAAGCCTGATGCGTCCGGTTTTTGTTGCGATGATCGTGGCGGGCGTCGGGCTCGGTCTGGGCTATCCCTGGTATATGCGCCATTTCACCGGCAGCGAGATTGGTCGCTGGACAATGCTGGAAAATCGCCAGAGCGGCTTCAAAGTGCAGCAAGTGCGACTTGAGGCTGGCGATGCGCCGGTGCGCGTGTTCATTGATGCCACGCCTTTACCCGGCTATGTCCCGGCGGAACGTCGGTCCGCGCTGACGCTTGCCGTCAGCCGCGATGGCCAGCCGGTTCTGTCGCAGGGGCTCGATTTCGTGTCCAACAGCAGCTCGATCAATACGGACCGCCCGCAGGATGGAACGCCGCTGCGCCAGAGCGCAGGCGATATCGATCCGGTCATTCCGGGCCAATATGCGTTCCGTCTTGTTCAGGGCAATACGGACGGCCTGCAGATATCGAAGGCTGATCTGGTTCTGCGCCGTGGGGCGGAAACGCCGGACGAAACCTTTACGACCATCGGTCTGGTTCTGGGTGTACTGGGCGTTTACGGCCTGATGCGCACCCGACTGCGCCGACAGAGCTGATCAATGCAGTTCGTTCGCACCGTTACAGATCGCTTGCTTCTGCTTCTTTTGTCGGCTGTGCTGGCATTCATCGCCTTGTTTCCGCTTGAGCGGCTGGGCGTTTTCGGTTCGTCTTTTGAAGGGTCGAGCGGTTACGCCGCAATCTATTTCGGGTTCCCGATCCTGACCGTCATTTTCGCGGTTCTGGCGGTTCGGTTCGCGCCAAGGCCGTTGCCGCTTTGGGCGCGCATCGTCGGATGGGTGCTGCTGGCGCTTTTATTTGTGTTTGGATTTCTGTTTTAGACGATGGCGGATTTAATCCGCCATCGCCTCTTCATATTCCGATGAAAGCTCCAGCCATTTTTCTTCCGCACTCGCGAGTGCGGATTTCGCATCACTCATATCCTTGTTGATGCGAATGGCTTTCTGAGGCTCTTTCTCATAAAGCGCCGGGTCTTCCAGCTGATTGGCGAAAGCTTGAATCTGTTTCTGCAGTTTCTGCATCAAGCTCTCGGTTTCCTTGATCTTTTTCTGCAAAGGCGCCATGGCTTCGCGCTTCTGCGCGGCAAGCTTGCGCTGCTCCGCTTTATTGACCTTCGGGCCTTCGTCGCGTTCGGAAGCCGGTTCGCCCTTGGCGTCGGCCAGAACGATCTGGCGATATTCATCGAGATCGCCTTCAAACGCCTTCACACCGCCTTCGCGCACCAGCCAAAGCCGCTCCATGGTGGCTTCGATCAGATGGCGGTCGTGCGCGATCAGGATGACAGCGCCGTTGAAGGCGTTGAGCGCGTGGACCAGTTCTTCACGACTATCGATATCGAGATGGTTGGTCGGTTCGTCGAGGATCAGAAGGTTCGGGCCGTGGAAGGTCGCAAGCCCCATCAGCAGACGCGCTTTCTCACCGCCGGAAAGGTCCTTTGCAGGCGTCAGCATCTTTTCCGTCGAAAGCCCCATCCGCGCCACGCGAGAGCGAACTTTCGCTTCCGGCTCGGTCGGCATCAGCTTGCGCACATGCTCGATGGCGTTGTCTTCCGGCACCAGATCGTCCATCTGGTGCTGTGCGAAAAAGGCCACTTTCAGATTGGGCGAGATGGTCAGCGTGCCGTTTTCTGGCTTCAACCGTCCCGCAATCAGCTTGGCCAGTGTGGACTTACCATTGCCGTTTGAACCGAGCAGCGCGATGCGGTCATCATTGTCGATGCGCAGTGTCACATTGCGCAGCACCGGCTCGCCCGGCACATAGCCGACATCGGCGTGGTCCAGCGCAATGATGGGCGAGGCGGCCTTCTTTTCCGCATCCGGAAAACTGAAGGGCTGCACATGGCTGTCGACATAAAGCTCGATGGGTTTCAGCTTCTGCAATGCCTTGAGGCGGGATTGCGCCTGCCGGGCTTTGGTGGCCTTGGCACGGAACCGCTCGACAAAGGATTCCATATGCTTGCGGTGCGCTTCCTGCTTGGCATGCGCCTTCTGCTGCAATTCCAGCATTTCGTGCCGCTGACGCTCGAACTGATCATAATTGCCGCGCCAGAAGCTGATTTTCTTCTGGTCGAGATGCATGATCGACGATGTGGCCGAATTCAGCAGGTCGCGATCATGGCTGATGATGATGACGGTGTGCGGATAACGCTTCACATAGTCGACCAGCCACAGCACGCCTTCAAGATCGAGATAGTTGGTCGGTTCGTCGAGCAGCAGCAGGTCCGGTTCGGAAAACAGAACCGCAGCGAGCGCTACGCGCATGCGCCAGCCGCCGGAGAAGGCGGAGGCCGGACGCCGTTGCGCTTCGGCATTGAAACCGAGACCAGACAGGATCGCGCCTGCGCGCGCTTCCGCCGAATGGGCGTCAATATCGGCAAGCCGCGTGTGGATTTCCGCAATGCGATGCGGGTCGGTCGCCGTTTCGGCTTCGTCGAGAAGCGCCGCGCGCTCCTTGTCCGCTTTCATGACGATTTCGATCAGCGGTTCTTCCGTGCCGGGCGCTTCCTGTGCCACCTGACCGATGCGGGTGTTCTTCGGCACCGACACGCTGCCCGTTTCAGGCGCGAGATCACCGGTGATGACCCGGAACAGGGTGGACTTTCCCGTGCCGTTGCGACCGACGAAACCGGTCTTCGATCCGGCAGGCAGCGTCACGCTGGCATGATCGATCAGAAGGCGTCCGGCGATGCGGACGGAAATGTCATCGAGAATAAGCATGGACTGGCTTTTGCACGGCTCTGCGCATTTCCGCAAGTATCAACATCAATCAGGCGAAGCGACGGCCGCCTTCCGTGCGCTGGAATTGCGAAAGGTCGAGCGAAGGGGCGTCTGTGCCGAGCCGCGTCAAGGCTGCGTGGATCTGGCCGCGATGGTGGGTCTGGTGATTAAACAGATGCGCCAGCGACGGTGCAAGCCGTTGGCTCATCGTGCGCATGTCCGAGACGGTTGTATAGGTAAAGCGCCCCGCAAGCTTGTCGGCGTTTAATCCGTCGGTATAGCGACAGATGCGTTCATCCTCTGCGTGGCGCAGATCGCGCAGCGTGATGAAATTGTCGGTGATGATAGCGTCGAGCTGCTTTGGATGGTCGCCTTCGCCGGTAAACCGCTTCATCCAGATGCGGTCTGTAACCAGAAGATGGTTGAGCGTGCGATGGATCGAGCCGAAAAACAGGCCGAGATCGAGCCGGTATTCCTCGTCGCTCAGATCGGCGGCGGCGGCATAGAGCAGTTCATTGGCCCAGCGATTATACCACGCAAACATTTGAAAATGCTGTTCCATACAATTCCCCGCTACCCGACAGCCTGAATCAGAATGGCATTATCTATGCCTTCAAATTTCTGCCGTCTCAAGCTGCTAGGCGATACCGGATGTGCTCTAAAGCATAATCCGACTGGAGTGAGACGAGGATCGATAAGATTATGCTCGAAACGGCGCGGCCTCTTGGCAATTAAGCCTATCGACGGTATAGAGCCTCACTTTTCTAAAATTTCCCAGCAAACAAGGTGTCATAATGGCAATCGAACGTACCTTCTCCATGATCAAGCCCGACGCGACCCGCCGCAACCTGACCGGCGCAATCACCGCCAAGCTTGAAGAAGCTGGTCTGCGTGTTGTCGCTTCGAAGCGCGTCTGGATGAGCCTGCGTGAAGCACAGGGCTTCTACGCTGTTCACAAGGACCGTCCTTTCTTCGGCGAACTGACCGAATTCATGTCTTCGGGCCCGACGATCGTTCAGGTTCTCGAAGGTGAAAACGCAATCGCCAAGAACCGCGAAGTCATGGGCGCAACCAACCCTGCAAATGCAGACGCTGGTACGATCCGCAAGGAATTCGCTCTGTCGATCGGCGAAAACTCGGTTCACGGTTCGGACGCACCGGAAACCGCTGCCGAAGAAATCGCTTACTGGTTCTCGGGCACCGAAATCGTCGGCTAATCCGATCCGCATGCATGAAAAAAGCCGGGCTCGCGCCCGGCTTTTTTGTATCTTCTCGTAAATTAAATCAGAGATTCTGCGCCAGTGTCGCGATCTCTTTGCCGTCCTGATCAAGAAGGACGAGTTTACCCACGGTATCGATCTTGTAGGACCGCGTTTTCGTCAATGTATCGAGAAATTTACGTTCCTGATTCATGAGTGCTGGCGGGCATTGCATGTAGGTCGAACCGACATCGGCAAAGGAAATCGTTTCGCCCGTCACCGTCGCTTTACTGAAATAGCGATTGCAGCCGCCGGAACCACTGACAGAGCCGTCGGGGGTAACCGTCAGTGTGGTCTGGGCATTGTCAATGACGCCGCCGCCCTGAATGTCTTCCGCCAGCCAGTCCTTGCCTTCAATGCCGATGGATACGGTCTCGTCTGCACTCTTGCGCACCATGACGACGCGCATTTCAATCGGAGTGCCGGGATTGGTGGGATCGATGGTGTAATTCTGGTCGTTGACGAACCAGAGTGTATCGCCAGCAGTGATGCGGGCCTGCAGGGCATAGGTATGGCCCGGCTGAATCTTGTCTGTGTCAAAATTGATCGCGAAGGGGATCGGCGATCCTTGTGCGGATTCGATGCGGGTTTCGGCAATCGTCTGGGACGGCGCATCGGCAAGCGAGATATCTGCAAGCTGTACCGTCAGCTTGGCTTCCGGCGGCAGAGCGATGCGTTCGCGATACATGACCTTGCCACTGACTGTTTTTTCAGCGGCAATGCTGCTCGTCGGCATGGACGTGGTCAGGAACAAGGCTGCGCCACCAAGCGCGCCAAGGCCGACCACGAGTGCCGTGGCAATTGAAAGAGTGCTCTTCAGTAGTTTTCGCATTCTTAAAGTCCGAAACCTCATTCCTGCACAACCAGGAATATTGCCCTATTGTGGCAGTGTTGCCGTGCCCGTCGCTCCGTCCGCGTTCCGCGTCCGACAGGAGCTTGATTCACTCCGCAGACAATAATGAAATCTTCATGTGAAAATTGTGGCAGCACAAGTAAGTGCCACCCAAATTACACTGTATTTTAGGGGTTTAAATAGTTAATTCGTGCTTAAAGAGAAACAGAGTTTTCTGCAAATAGATCAAGGCGCTGATCGGACGGATCAAGTATTTTGCGATTTGTCCCATCGCTTTCGACTTAAGTCGTCGTCATCCTTGGCCGCGACCCAGCCATCGGGGGCGCCGTCAGTGAGATGTTCGCGCTTCCAGAACGGCGCACCGGTCTTCATGAAATCCATCAGAAAAGAGGCTGCCTCAAAAGCGGCAAGACGGTGCGCCGATGCGGTCGCAACGAGCACGATATTGTCGCCGGGCCTGATCAGCCCGTAACGGTGGATGACGGATATGCCCAGAAGCGGCCAGCGCGCCATCGCCTGTTCGGCAATGCGCCTGATCTCGGCTTCCGCCATTCCGGGATAATGTTCGAGTTCTAGCGCGGAAAGGCGCCCATTTTCATCCCGGCAAAGCCCGGAGAAGGTGACTATGGCGCCGATATCCTTGCGTCCGCCACGAAGTTTTTCCACTTCCGCCGTCGCGTCGAAATCATCTTCGCGAACGCTGACGAACAGCGGGCAAATCGGCTGCCCGCCCATCTCAGCCACCCGTCATGGGCGGGAAAAGAGCGACCTCGTCCCCGTCCTGGATGAATTCATTATGTTCGGCATGTTCCTGATTGATTGCCGCGCGGATAACGTCGCCATGCTCGAAAGCGGCTTCATATTCTTCGCCACGGGTTTTCAGCTGGCTAATGAGTTCGCCGACCGTCACTTTCGGGGCGGGTAGGACGATGAGGTCTTCACCCTTGCCGATTTTCTCCCGCACCCAGGCGAAATAGACGACTTTGACGCTCACGAGCTTAATCCATCACGTGCTTGAGGCCTGCCTTGAAGTAATCCCAGCCCGTATAGAGCGTGAGGATCGCCGAGATCCAGAGCAGGACAATGCCCAGTTCCGTTACATAGGGCATGATTTTATCACCGGCAGGGCCGGCCAGCAAAAAGGCCAGCGCAACCATCTGCGCTGTGGTCTTCCACTTCGCAAGACGTGAGACGGGCACGCTGACTTTGAGTTCCGCGAGATATTCACGCAGGCCCGAAACCAGAATTTCGCGGCACAGAATGATGATTGCCGCCCACAGGGTCCAACCGGCAATAGTGCCATCGGCAGCCAGAAGCAGCAGAATGGCAGATACGAGAAGCTTGTCTGCGATCGGGTCAAGCATGCGCCCGATCGTCGAGGTCTGCTTCCAGATACGCGCAAGATAGCCGTCGAAGAAATCGGTGATGCTGGCGACGATAAACAGGCCAAGAGCGGTCCAGCGGGCGAAGTCGCTGGATTCGAGACGCCCCTCCACAAAGAAGCACAACACCACAAGCGGCACGGCGACAATCCGTCCGTAAGTGAGAATGTTGGGCAAGGAGAGGGTATGTTTGTTCTGCATTGTTCCGCCGTAACCGTTATTTTGTGCACATCAACAGGGATGATCAATAAAATCAACACTTGTGCAGGTGTTCTGCTCGGACCTTATGACGCTGGCGCGCAAAAGCGCATCAAAATTGCGTCACCGGTCACGAAAATGATCGTGAATGGTGCGTGCCATTGCCTCCGATATGCCGTCGATCTGCATCAGGTCCTCCATAGCTGCACGCGAAACCGCTTTTGCCGTTCCGAAATGATGGAGCAAAGCGCGTTTGCGCGACGGACCGATTCCCGCAATTTCATCGAGCGGGTTCTTGACCATCTCCTTCTTGCGCCGCGCGCGGTGCGTGCCGATGGCAAAGCGGTGCGCTTCATCGCGCATCCGCTGGATGAAATAAAGAACAGGATCGCGCGGGGGCAGGGTGAAAGGCTGCTTGCCCTCCACAAAAAACCGCTCGCGTCCCGCTTCACGGTCCACGCCCTTGGCGATGCCGATTGCATTGACGAGATTGGCGATACCCATCTCATTGAGAATCTGACGCGCAGCCCCCACTTGCCCCTGTCCACCATCAATGAGAATCACATCGGGCCAGGCCGGGAAACTGTCATTCACTTCAGGCACTTCAGAGGTTTCAAGGTTTTCCGGATCGGGCGCTTCATCCGGCGCGCCGTGCTCCTTCACCAGTCTTGAGAAGCGACGCTCGATCACTTCGCGCATCATACCAAAATCGTCGCCCGGCGTGATATCGGTCGAGCGGATATTGAACTTGCGATACTGGTTTTTGACGAAGCCTTCCGGTCCGGCGACGATCATGCCGCCGACAGCGTTCGTGCCCATAATATGCGAGTTATCGTAGACCTCGATGCGGCGCGGTGTGCGTGCAAGACCGAATGTCTCCGCCATGCCTTGCAACAGACGCGCCTGTGATGAGGTTTCGGCGAGCCTGCGGCCCAGTGCTTCACGCGCATTGGTCAGCGCGTGATCGACAAGATCTTTTTTCTCGCCGCGTTGGGGCACATTGACCTGCACCTTATGACCGGCGCGGGTGGAAAGCGCCTCGGCGATTAGCGCTTGTTCTTCCACGGCCTCGGACAAAAGCACAAGGCGCGGGCAGGGCTTGTCGTCGTAGAACTGCGACAGGAATGCGCCCAGAACTTCCGCCGGTCCAAGCGAGCTGTCGGCCTTCGGATAATAAGCGCGGTTGCCCCAGTTTTGGCCGGTGCGGAAGAAGAAGACCTGAATACAGGTCATGCCGCCTTCCTGATGGATGGCGAAAACATCGGCTTCTTCGACTGTCTGCGGATTGATGCCTTGATGCGACTGGACATGCGAAAGTGCTGCCAGACGATCGCGATAGACCGCAGCATGTTCGAAATCGAGATCGGCAGACGCCGCCTGCATGGCGGTGGCCAGATGGTCTTTCACCGACTGGCTCTTGCCGGACAGGAATGCTTTGGCCTCGGAGACCAGCTCTCCATAATCCGCATCGCTGATTTCGTGCGTGCAGGGACCGGAGCAGCGCTTGATCTGAAACAGCAAACAAGGGCGGGTGCGGCTTTCGAACACCGAATCCGTACAGGTGCGCAACAGGAAGGCGCGTTGCAGCGCGTTGATCGTGCGTCCCACCGCGCCCGCCGAGGCGAAGGGGCCGAAATAATCGCCCTTGCGCGAGCGTGCACCGCGATGCTTGAAAATGCCGGGCGCACGATGGTCGCCGGTCAGAAGAATATAGGGAAACGACTTGTCGTCGCGCATCAGCACGTTGAAGCGCGGGCGCAATCTTTTGATCAGATTCGCTTCGAGCAGCAGCGCTTCGGTTTCCGTGCGCGTCACGACGAATTCCATCATCGCAGTCTCGCGGATCATCCGCACGATGCGATTCGAATGGGCTATGCCGCGTGCATAATTGGAAACGCGCTTTTTGAGATTCCGCGCCTTGCCGACATAAAGAACGTCGCCATCGCTGTTGAACATGCGATAGACGCCGGGATTGTTCGGCAGGCGTTTGACGAAGGCGTTGATGATATCCTGGCCGCTAAGACCTGCCGTATCCGGCAGCCCGTCCGACGAATCCCACTGGATCTGGTCGGCCATGGAAGGCGCAGCAACAATTTCGGAACCCGTGTCGTCGCTGTCTTCATCATCGTCGGCTTCCGCATCGCCAATGATAATACCGGCCACGTCCTGCTCGTCGTCGGACGGCAAGTTCGTACTGGTATCGTCATGGTTTTTGCGGTTGCCGCTCATTCCGTGATTCCTGCGATGTCGGGGGTTTCCCATGCCAGATGCTGCCCGCCATCGAGCGCAATCATCTGGCCGGTAATGGAACGATTCTCCCAGAAGTAACGCACTGTACGACCAAATTCCGGCAATTCTGGCGCACGCTGCAAGGCCACCTTGCTGACTTGCCGTTCAAAATCGCCTGGGCGCTGCCGTTCGCTTGGCAGGGTCGGCCCCGGTGCAATCGCATTCACGCGAATGCGCGGCGCCAGTGCCTGCGCAAGCGTGCGGGTCGCATTCCAAAGCGCTGTCTTGGACAGCGTATAAGAGAAGAAGTTCGGATTGAGCTTCCAGACGCGCTGGTCGATCACATTGACGATCAACCCATCGGTTGTTTCAGGTAAGGCCTTGGCCATGGCTTCCGAAAGAATGACCGGCGCTTTGAGATGAATCGCGAAATGCCTGTCCCACAACGCCATGTCGAGATCACCAACCCGATCATCCTCAAACAAGGACGCATTGTTGATGAGCAGGCGGATCGGCCCAAGCTGGCGCTCGGCTTTCGCAATAAGACCGCGCACATCCTGTTCGGATGCGAGGTCAGCCTGAACGACACAGGCGTTGCCGCCGCCAGCGAGAATGGCGTCGGCCAGAGTCTGTCCTTCGTCAACCGACCGATTGCAGTGGATCGCTACAGGAAAGCCATGGGCAGCGAGGTCTTCGACAATCGCCTTTCCGATGCGCCGCGCGCCGCCCGTCACAAGAACCGGACATTTTGCAAGCGGGCTGACTTCCTGATCGTTCAACACGGTAAACACTTTCTTATCGAGATTCTCTCGTGATTTTCATGCCATTTTGCTCATGAAATTGCATCCATTAATAGCGCCAAGCGGGTCGGCTGCTGACAAAATAGTAGCAATTTCAGGTGCTTCTCGTGGCGAGGGTGCGAGTTGATTGCCCCGCAACAATCCGCACCCGCTTATATAGTCACAAAAGGTTGGCGTTGCGAGAATGCAACATCGCATTTTTGCCATTTTCTCGTCAGGTTTTCTTCACAGAAGCGGGCATTTCGTGCCGCAATTACCGACGATACCTCCTCCCCATCAGCACGGCATGGGCGGTTTCAACTCCCAACATGCTGCCCGCCCGATAAGGGACCGTGTCAAACGTAATTTGTGTAAGGAGAATGCTATGCGCACTCTTAAGTCTCTCGTAATCGCCTCGGCTGCGCTGCTGCCGTTCTCTGCGACTGCCTTTGCTGCTGACGCCATTCAGGAACAGCCTCCTGTTCCGGCTCCGGTCGAAATGGCTCCTCAGAACACCTGGGCTGGCGGCTACACCGGTCTGTACCTCGGCTACGGCTGGAACAAGGCCAAGACCGACGCTGTTGGCACCGTAAAGCCTGACGACTGGAAGGCTGGCGCATACGCTGGCTGGAACTTCCAGCAGGACCAGTTCGTATACGGTGTTGAAGGTGACGCCGGTTACTCCTGGGCCAAGAAGTCCAAGGACGGTCTGGAAGTTAAGCAGGGCTTCGAAGGCTCGCTGCGTGCACGTCTCGGCTACGACCTGAACCCGATCATGCCTTACATCACCGGTGGTGTTGCCGGTTCGCAGGTTAAGCTCAGCGGCAATGGCGACGACGAAAGCAAGTTCCGCGTTGGTTGGACTGCTGGTGCCGGTATGGAAGCCAAGCTGACCGAAAACATCCTGGGCCGCGTCGAATATCGCTACACCCAGTTCGGTAACAAGGACTACGACCTTGGCGGCGCTTCCGTCAGCAACAAGCTCGACACCCACGACATCCGCGTCGGCGTTGGCTACAAGTTCTAATTATCTGATAATTGAACACGGAAAACCGGGCAGGCAACTGCCCGGTTTTTTGTTGTCTAAAGTGCTCTTTGCCGAAAGCTCGTCCGGTCAATAACCTTCCTGCCGTGCCATATCGACCAGCCATTTGCGGAAGGAGGCCATGGCGTTTGTTTCCGGGCGAGATTGAAGCCTCGCCAGCCAATAGCTGCCCATCGTCACTGTTTGCTGGAAGGGCTGAACAATTGTTTCAGCATGAAGCTGCCGGGTAAACATTGACGGCGGTGCAAGTGCTATGCCCGCGCCCTGTATCGCGGCCTCCATCATCGCCAGCGATGAATCGAACATGATGCTTTTCGGCAGCGGCATGTCTCCAGTGACGCCTGCAGCAGCAAACCATTGCGACCATTCATCAGCCCGGTAAGATCTGAGCAGCGTTTGTCGTGTCAGATCCGATGGTGTTTTCAGCTGGTTTGCTATGTCTGAAATGCACAAGGGCGAAAGCGGCGCTTCCAGCAGCCGGATCGCATCGACGCCATGCCAGGCGCCGGACCCAAATCGAATCGCAAAATCCAGTCCTTCAGCCGCGATGTCGACGCGATTATTGTTGGTTGAAAGCCGCAAATCGATGAATGGATGCGTGGTCTGAAAATCGCGCAGGCGAGGGATGAGCCAGCCGACCGCCAGCGTTCCCACAACGCCGACGCGCAGAACCTCGCGGTAATGTCCGCCCTCGAAACGTTCCAGTGTCCCGGCGATATTGTCAAAGGCCTCGCGCAAGGTGGGCAGCAGCGTTTCCCCTTCATGGGTCAGCAACAATCCACGCGGCAGGCGCTCGAACAGGGTGACATTGAGGCGATGCTCAAGGCTTTTCACCTGATGGCTGACGGCGGCCTGTGTCACGCACAATTCGATTGCCGCCTTGGTGAAACTCAAATGGCGAGCGGAAGCTTCGAAGGCGCGTAGTGCATTGAGCGGAAGATGAGGCCGGACCATCGCTATACCCAAATTTTTCTAATGTCAGAGCCAAGATAACGTCGTTTGTTTCGGACGTATAGCTCGCTTATATCGAGAGTGCCGGATAGACGGGTTTTGATTTCAATTCACCCGCATCAGGGCTAACGCGCGTTATTTCACATGAGAAAACAATGATTTCCACCGCATGCCCCCAGAGCAGTGGAAAAATCGCTTCACGATGAGGATGGCGTATAAGTCATGAGAAAAATTACCGTTTCCGCTTTGAGCATGGTCACCGTCGCCAGCCTGTTGTCCGGTGTATCTGCACAGGCTGCGGGCGCATTGAGCGAGAAAGAAATCAGGCATCTGGTCGATGAAACGATCAAGCCTGTCATGGCTGAGCACAAGATTCCCGGCATGGCCGTGGCCGTGACGGCTGGCGGTGAGACCTACATTTTCAGCTATGGCGTCGCCTCGAAAGAAAGTGGACAGAAGGTGACCGAAGACACGATCTTCGAGATCGGTTCCGTCTCCAAGACCTTTACCGCCACGCTTGGCGGATTGGGACTTGCGGAAGGCGCGTTCAAATCAGGCGACGTGGCGACGAAATACGCTTCTGAATTGCAGGGCAGCAGCTTCTATAAGGTCTCGATGCTTGATCTTGGCACTTATACGGCTGGCGGTTTGCCCTTGCAGTTTCCAGACAGTGTCACCGATCACCAGACGATGATCGACTATTTCAAGAACTGGAAGCCGGATTATCCGGCGGGAACACAACGACGTTATTCGAATCCGAGTATCGGTCTGTTCGGTTATCTTGCAGCCCAAAGCATGGGTGAGACCTTCGACAAGGTGATGGAAAACAAGCTTATTCCGGCATTTGGCCTGAAGCACACATTCATTCATGTGCCTGAAAGCCAGATGAAGAATTACGCTTATGGCTATTCGAAAGCCAACAAGCCGATCCGCGTGTCTCCCGGTGCATTCGACGCGCAGGCCTATGGAATCAAAACCACCGCACCGGATTTGATTCGTTTTGTGCAATTGAATATGGACAGCGCATCGCTTGATCAGCCGATGCAAAAGGCCGTAGCGGCCACACATACCGGCTACTACAAGGTCGGTGACATGACACAGAGCCTCGGCTGGGAGCGGTACACCTATCCGCTGAGCCTGAAAACGCTACTTGGTGGCAACACCTCCGACATGGCGATGAAATCGCACAAAATCGAAAAGCTCGATCCGCCAATGCAGCCGTCAGACGACATGCTGCTCAATAAGACCGGTTCGACCGGCGGCTTTGGTGCCTATGTGGCCTTTGTGCCGGCTAAGAAGATCGGCATTGTGATGCTTGCAAACCGCAACTATCCGAATGAAGAACGGATCAAGGCCGGTTACCGCATCCTGAAGGCCCTGGACGGCAACCACTAGAGCGGTTCCGTTTAAAACGGAATCGTGGAACCGCTCTATCTATTTGTTTCTACGCATTATCCTACGCAAAACCGCTACGCACTTTTGCTGGAAATGCTCTAATCGCCAAAAACGCAAACGCCCCGGATAGCGGCTGCCGTCCGGGGCGTTCTTGTTTTCATAAAGAAGGCTTAGCCATGAACTCAGCCTTGCGGCAGCAGGGCCGTGAGTTCCGGATGCAGTTCCTGAAAACGCTTGACCCAGCGCTTGAGCTTCGGACGTCCGCGCTCCCATTTGCCGTCAAAGCGCAGCGCAAGATAGCCAAGCGTTGCAGCGACGGCGATATGGCCCGCATGGAGCTTGCCCGCCAGACGGGGCGGAGCTTCATTGAGCAGGTCGAGCGCGCGCTCTGCCTTGCGCCATTGCAGATCCAGCCAAGGCTGGTGGATTTTCTCTTCCGGGCGCATGCGGCGTTCGTAGACATGTGCGAGGAGAACGTCAGCCAGACCATCAGCAATGGCTTCATAACGCTCGGCATCGGTGCGCTTTTCCGCATTACGTGGGAAGAGCTTGTTGCCGGAAACGCGGTTCAGATATTGCGTGATGGCGCGGCTGTCGAAAACTGCCTTGCCGTCGTCCGTGACGAGGGTTGGAATCTTGCCGAGCGGATTGGCGGTGACGAGATTCTCCGGCTCTGCCGACGTGTTCACGACCACGCTTTCAAAAGGGACGCCTGCATAATGCGCGGCCATACGCACCTTCGCGCTATAAGGCGAAGCGGGTGAATAGAGAATCTGCGTCATGTTTGATTCCTGAGAATGAAGATTATTGGGTTGCCGGCATCATGACCGAACGGCTGCGGCAGGAGTTGTTGTTGACCTCCTGGCAGGCGCGAAACTGAAGATCCTTCGTCATGCAGATGCGCACTTCCTGAAGATAGTTGCGCTGGCACGTGACGGAAATGCCGTTGGCCTTCATGCCCGGATTGGCAGCGATGAAAGCGTTTTCGACGAGCATCGGGTCAACCCGGCGATTGCCGCTCACACTGCGCAGGCTCGGTGGGATATTGACCTGATCATAGGCTTTGCGAAGCGTGCCGAAATAGTCGGTCTGCGACAGGCCGGAACAGCTTCCGTGCTTGCGCCATTCATGCCCGATCAATCCGGCAGCAGGCATGATGTCTGAAAGGCTGGAAATGATCTGGCGCGGGACATAGCCGCCGCGGCTGCGATCATTGTCGAGCTGGCAATTGGCCGGATAGCCCCATTCATTCTGCGGCCACAGACCGTGCGCCACAAAGCCAAAAGGCCGCTGCGTGTTGCACTGCTGCTTGTTGGCGCGGCGGCCCTCCGACGCGCAATAGCTCGGCGACCACGAAAGCGACAGCACATAGAAGTCGAAATCGCCGGGCACATCGCCGCTGTCGCGGTCGTCAGCGAAGGCTGCACCCGACAAGATTGTCGTTGCCATCAGGGCAACCGAAAGCAAAGCGCTTGGGACAGCCGCCAGTCTTCGCAGCATGGGACCTCCGGTCAGGTCAGCGGAGGACGCGGCAGCTTGGCGCGTCGTAGACATACCAGCGGTCAAAGCCTTCAACGCAGAATTCCACGTTGCGGCCGACAGAGGCAAAACCCTGACCTTCTTCGATCAGATACCAGACCGAACGATACTGGCCGTCGCTCAATACGGCGGTGGCCTTGCAATAGGTGCGTTCGATCTCAGCCGGGTTTGTCTTCGGTTCAAAGCGGGTCAGGCGCACATCGCTCATGGCAGAAATGCCAACCTGCGGCAGTTCGGGCACATGGCGCACCTGATAGCCGAAACGCGAGACCACCGAGCGCAGCACGCTCTGCTGGTTGCAGACGGTGTTGTCGACAACAGCTGGGGCGGACTGAAGGTAATCCGCAGCGCTGGCGGGCAGGGCTGCAAAGGTTAGCGGCAGGACGGAGGCGGCGAAGAGGGCGGCCCGCGAAAAGCGTCCGAAGCGATCCAGTTTGCCCGAGGTAAGTTGCATGTCTCTATCCTGTCCCAAAATGCGAACGCGAAGCGCGCGCTTATGTCTGTGATAGCCGAAGCTTTGCTTCGCGCAGTTTCTTTCAGCAGGCCGCAGCGGTCAAGTGCGATCCGTCTCGCCGCGTATCCACCGAACACTGAAATTGCTTCCCTTTTCTTCGGCTAGCAGTTTCGTAAGGGTGGGAAGCAGCGTTTGCATCTCACTTTCGAGTGTATAGGGCGGATTCACGACGATCATGCCGGTGCCATCAAGGCGCGGTTCGGATGATGGCGCGCGAATCGCCAGCTCGATCTGCATGATTTTCGGGATACCGGTTTCATAAAGTCGTTTGGCGAAACGCTCGGTTTCCTTGCGATCCTTTACGGGATACCAGAGTGCATAAGTGCCGCCGCCGAAGCGCTTGTGCGCTTTCGCGAGACCATCCACCATACGGTCGAACTCGCCTTCTATCTCGAAAGGCGGATCGACCAGCACGAGGCCGCGCTTTTCCTTGGGCGGCAGATGCGCGCCCATTGCCAGCCAGCCGTCGAGTTCAATGACGCGCACCTGATAATCGCCGTCGAAACGCTTTGCCAGTTTGGCCGCGTCCTGCGGATGCAGTTCCAGCGCCGACAGACGGTCCTGCTTGCGCAACAGATGTCGCGTCACATAAGGCGAGCCGGGATAATGGCGGAGCTTGCCGTCCGCATTTACCGCGCGCACTGCATCGAGATACGGCGCGAGCAGTTCCAGCGCTGCCGGTTCGATCTGGCCCTTGTCGACCGCATCGACAAGGCGGTGAATGCCGCCCGTCCATTCGCCGGTCTTGCCCGCTTCCACACCTTTCAGGTCGTAAAGCCCGATGCCCGCATGGGTATCGATGACGCGAAAGGCCTGATCCTTGCGCTTCAGATAATCAATGATACGGGCGAGGATGACGTGCTTGACGACATCCGCGAAATTTCCGGCGTGATAGGCGTGACGATAGTTCATGATCGCGCTTGTTTCACGGCTTGTGGTTTTCGGCAAGAGCGATGCGAATTTCCGATTCGCCTTGGCTGTCATAAATGTGACATACAGCGGTCACCAACCGCATCTTCACCTGAGTCGAGCTTGCAATGTCCGGTGGCGTCCTTCTGATCGTCCTCTTTGGCGCGTTTCTTCACGCGAGTTGGAACGCTATCGTCAAAAGCAGCGGCGACAAGTTTTTCGCAGCCGCCAGCGTAACCGGCGCTGCCGGTTTCATCGCTCTGTTCATCGTGCCATTTCTGCCGATGCCGAACTCGGTGAGCTGGGTCTATATCCTGATGTCCACCGTCACCCAGACTTTCTATATGTCACTGGTGGCGGCGGCCTATAAATCCGGCGATATGAGCGAGGCCTACCCGATCATGCGTGGCACGCCGCCCTTGCTCGTCGCGCTGGTCAGTGCGCCGCTGGTCGGCGAGGTCATGGGCTGGAAAAGCTGGCTCGGAATTGTGTTCATTTGCTCGGGTGTGCTGGCCATGGCGCTGGAAGCAAGGCGGCGCAATCGGGGCACCTCCAGCCGCACGGCCATTCTGGCATTGACCAATGCTGGCTTTATTGCCGGTTACACCATCATCGATGGTCTTGGCGTGCGGGCGTCCGGTGCGCCACTTTCCTATACATTGTGGTTGTTTGTCATCAATGCTGTGCCGCTTGCCGGTTGGGCGCTCTATCGCGAACCGGACCGTTTCATCAGCTATATGCGCAATCGCTGGCGTCCGGCGTTGATCGGCGGTGTCGGGACTCTCGGCTCCTACGGGCTTGCGCTCTGGGCAATGACTATGGCACCGATAGCCGTAGTGGCCGCCTTGCGCGAAACCGCCATTCTTTTCGGCATGATCATTTCTGCGGTTGTGCTGAAGGAAAAAGTGGGGCTACCGCGTTTTGCCGCAGCGGCGCTCATCGTTCTGGGTGCCATCACGCTTCGCCTGTCTTAACGATTCTGCGTCGAAAACATATTTCGCCGTGTGAGCGCTTGCGGTAATAAAGAAATATGAACGAGCAAGTTTCCAAATCCAATATCAAGATCGGCCATTCGGCTTGCCCGCATGACTGCCCGTCCACCTGTGCGCTCGATATCGAGCTTCTGGACGAGCGCACCATCGGTCGTGTGCGTGGCGCGAAGGACAATAGCTATACGGCTGGCGTGATCTGCGCCAAGGTCGCGCGCTATGCCGAACGCGTTCATCACCCAGACCGTCTGAAGCACCCGCTGGTGCGCTCTGGCGCTAAGGGCGCAGGCGAATGGAAACAGGCTTCCTGGGAAGCAGCGCTTGATCTGATTGCCGAACGGTTTTTGAAAGCCGAAGCCGAATATGGCAGTGAAAGCGTCTGGCCCTATTATTATGCGGGCACGATGGGGCTTGTTCAGCGCGATTCCATCAATCGTCTTCGCTTTGCCAAGCGCTACTCCAATCAGTTCGACAGCTTCTGCACCAATATGGCCTGGACGGGCTATTTCGCCGGAACAGGAAGCCTGATCGGCCCCGACCCGCGTGAGATGAGCAAGGCCGATGTGGTGGTGATCTGGGGCACCAATGCCGCCGCCACGCAGGTCAATGTCATGACCCACGCCGTGCGTGCGCGTAAAGAGCGCGGTGCGAAGATCGTCGTCATCGACATCTATGCCAATGCGACCGTGCGGCAGGCCGATATGGGCATCGTGCTCAAGCCCGGCACCGATGGCGCTTTCGCCTGTGCGGTGATGCATGTTCTGTTCCGCGATGGCCTTGCCGACTGTGATTATCTGGAACGTTACACCGACGATCCGAAGGGGCTGGAGGCGCATCTCGGTTCCCGCACGCCGGAATGGGCGTCGGCGATTACAGGGCTGACGGTTGAGGAAATCGAAGCCTTTGCGCATCTGGTCGGCAAGACCAAGCGGACCTATTTCCGCCTCGGCTATGGCTTCACCCGGCAGCGCAATGGCGCAGTGAACATGCATGCCGCGGCGTCGATTGCCTGCGTCACCGGCGCTTTTCTTCATGAAGGCGGTGGCGCGTTTCACTCGAACGCCAACATCTTCAAATTCGACAAGCGCGAGATTGAAGGCCGGGCGATGCAGGACAAGACCATCCGCTTCCTCGACCAGTCGAAGATCGGACGCATCCTCACCGGCGATCGCGAGGCGCTTTATGACGGCCCGCCCGTCATGGCTATGCTGATCCAGAACACCAATCCGATGAATGTGACGCCTGAACAGCGTCTCGTCCGCAAAGGTTTTGCGCGCGAGGACCTGTTTGTCACGGTGCACGAGCAGTTCATGACCGATACGGCCAAAATGGCCGATGTCGTGCTGCCTGCCACCACATTCCTCGAACACGACGATATTTATCGCGGCGGCGGCCAGCAGCATGTCGTGCTCGGACCAAAGCTGATCGAACCTTATGCTGAGGCGCGACCGAATATTTTCGTCATCAACGAACTGGCCAACCGGCTGGGCGTTGGTCATCTTCCGGGCTTTTCTGTCGATGAGCGCACGCTGATCGACAATATGAACGCCAATAGTGATTTGCCGCATTTCGACGAACTGAAAGAGCGACGCTTCATCGACAAGCAGCCGCCTTTTGAGGAAGCGCATTACATCAAGGGCTTCAAATGGCCCGATGGCAAATTCCGCTTCCGCCCCGATTGGACAGGAAGCCCCGCACCGGACCGCCCGCCGGAAGTCATGGGCCTGCAAGGTCCGTTCGAGTCGATCCCGGAATTCCCGGATTACTGGGAAGTGATCGAGATGGCAGATGCCGAGCATCCGTACCGGCTCGCGACATCACCGGCGCATAATTTTCTGAACTCGACCTTTGCTGAAACGCCAACTTCGCTTGCCAAGGAAATCCGGCCTGAAGTGCTGATCCATCCGGATGATGCGGCGGAATTGGGCATTGCCGATGGTGAGCGGATCGAGATCGGCAATCATCGCGGCGAAGTGGTGTTGCATGCTGTGCTGCGCGCTGGTCAAAAACGCGGCGTGGTGGTGTCGGAAGGCATTTTCCCCAATGCGTCGTTCGAGCGCGGTGAGGGGATCAACACACTGATCGGCGCCGAGCCTGCCGCTCCCTATGGCGGTCTGGCTGTGCATGACACCAAGATCTGGATTAGAAAATTGGGCTGAGGAGCAATGGTCTAAGCTGCCACTCAATCTTTTCCCTCATCCTGAGGAGCCGTTGAAAACGGCGTCTCGAAGGGCGAGGGAAAACGCACAGCGCTTGTCTTCGTCCTTCGACAAGTTCAGGATGAGGGGGAAGCGTGGTGACCGGATCATGTTAAAGGTCACCAAATTCCAATTAAAAAGCCGCGCCGAATGTCTTCGGCGCGGCTTTTTCATAAAGCAGGCTAACGATTAACCGGCGTAGTTCAGGCGCAGGCGGGAAACGCCGACTGCTGCATTGAGGCCGCGCTGGCCCTGAACCGAAATCGGCTGCAGCGAAATCGTCTTCCACGAACCGCCGGTCAGGATGTTCGTGCCGAAGCCGATACCGATGGCTGCATTGGCCGAAGCGCCGACATAACGACCCTTGAGCGCGCCTTCCGGACGAACGGTCGGAGCCCAGACGGCCCAGGCAACAGTGCCGCCATTGATGAAGCCGACGTCAACGCCGAGCTTGGTGATGGTGCCGGTGTAGTGTTCCAAAGGACCACGACCGCGCACAGGGCGGAACACACAATCAACATCCTGCTGGCTGCCGATGATCACACCGATCGCCGGGGAAATGTCGCAGGTCAGAGTGCCGACTTCCGAACGCGGCTGCGTGCGACCCGAAGCGGGAGGAGCTACGAAGTCTGCCGCGATGGCGGGAGCGGTGACAGCAATGCCGGAAATGACGGCCATTGCGGACAGGAAGGAAGTCGAAAAACGGAGAGACATGATCTTGTCCTCTTCTTGAACACATATTGAAAGAGACGGGTCTGAATGGGCTCGTCTCAATAACGGGGATTGCCGAAGCAAGTTCCGTTACAATCAAGAATTAGAGCTTTTTGCGGGAAATTAAAGTTTTATTAACAAAAAACTTGGGGTGTGATGAATTTGTCGCGCATAAGCGCCGTCAGGCGCTCACAATCATGGCGTCGGGAAGAGACGCATCGACATCCTTCCGGCCGTTTGCAAATTGCCGCAGAACGAGCGGATAGATCCGGTGTTCAGCTTTCAAAACGCGTCCGGCCAGCGTGTCGGCGGTGTCGCCTTCGATGACCGGCACGGCGGCCTGGGCCAGAATGGGGCCTTCATCCATGCCTTCCGTCACCAGATGCACGGTGCAGCCCGCAAGCTTTACACCGGCGTCGATGGCCCGCTGATGCGTGTGCAAGCCGGGGAACAGCGGCAACAGGGAAGGGTGAATGTTGAGGATGCGTCCTTCATAAGGCGCGATAAAGCGCCCCGATAGAAGCCGCATATAGCCAGCAAGACAGAGAAGGTCCGGCTTCAATGCGGCCAATGCGGCGAGGATGGCATCTTCATGCTCGTCCTTCGATGCAAAATCCTTGCGTTTGAAAACCTGCGTGGCAATGCCAGCGGCTTGCGCCTTGGCAAGGCCGCCTGCTTCTGCCTTGTCGGAAAAGACCGCGACGATTTCCGCCGGAAAATCGGGTGTCTGTGCAGCCCGCATCAGCGCCTCCATATTGGAGCCGCTGCCGGAGATGAAGATGACGACCCGTTTACGGCTCATAGCGCCAGCGTGCCCTTGTAGACGACGCCGTCCTTTTCGCGTGCGATCATGCGACCGAGGGTGACGACCTGTTCACCTTCAGCAACGAGGGCCGCGACCACTTCGTCAACCTTTTCAGGCGTGACGACGGCGATCATGCCGATGCCGCAATTGAAGGTGCGCAGCATTTCGACAGGCTCCACGCCGCCAGTTTTGGCAAGCCAGGAGAAGACCGGCGGTACGGCAATTGCTGTCAGATTGACTTCGGCAGCCAGACCTTCCGGCAGAACGCGCGGAATATTGTCGGGGAAACCACCGCCGGTGATATGCGCCAGCGCCTTGATGCCATCGGAAGCGCGGATGGCTGCAAGCAGCGGCTTCACATAGATGCGGGTCGGAGTGAGAAGCGCTTCGCCCAGCGTCGACCCCGGCTGGAATGGCGCATCGGATTTCCAGCCGAGGCCGGATAGTTCAACGATGCGACGCACCAGTGAGAAGCCATTGGAATGAACGCCGGAAGAGGCGAGGCCGAGAATGATATCGCCTTCGGCAATATCGCCGCGCGGCAACAGCCGGTCGCGCTCTGCCGCACCCACGGCGAAACCGGCCAGATCGTAATCGCCATCGCGATACATGCCGGGCATTTCAGCGGTTTCGCCGCCGATCAGTGCAGAGCCTGCCTGACGGCAGCCTTCTGCAATGCCTGCAACGATGTCTACGCCCTGATCGGGGGACAGCTTGCCGGTTGCATAATAATCGAGGAAGAAAAGCGGCTCTGCGCCCTGTACGACCAGATCGTTCACGCACATGGCGACAAGGTCGATGCCCACTGTGTCGTGCTTGTCGGCGTCAATGGCGATCTTCAGCTTGGTGCCCACGCCATCATTGGCGGCAACCAGAACGGGATCTTTGAAGCCAGCCGCTTTCAGATCGAAGAGGCCGCCAAAACCGCCGATTTCGCCATCCGCACCGGGACGGCGCGTCGAACGGACGAGCGGCTTGATCTTTTCAACCATCAGGTTTCCGGCATCGATATCGACACCTGCCTGCGCATAGGTCAGGCCATTGTGGCCGGCGAGCTTGTTTTCCGAGGTCATGGCCTGCTCCTGAAACTGGGTGCTATCCACCTGCGCGCAATGACACGAGATGGCTTTGCCCGCAAGGTCAAGAAGCGGGAAAAGCGCAAAACTCCGCTGGAATCTGCCCAGTTTTTCGCAGGACCGGTCATGTCCGCGTCAATATAGACGGCTGTTGCACTGGCTTTGCATTTCGCACAGCCCGGTCTACTCTTATCTAAAGAATGAGCCGTGCATCAGCGATAAGGTGACGGTAATGCAATTCTGATATTGTTTTGCCAGCAGGTCTTTGCAGAGAACGGAACCATATGGTCAAGAAACCGACGCCGACACGCCAGACGAGCACCAAGACGGGTACGAACAGAACTGGCGCCGCTGTTTCGGCTGATAGCGGCAGCAAAGTCATTCGTCAAAAGGATGCCATCGCCTCGGACGGCAATATCCACGTCAATGTCGAGGTTGGCGGTTTTACGGGCACGACGGTACGGCGTCAGGCGATGTTCTGGGTCGCGACAATGGCCGTGTTCGTGCTGTTTCTGGTGGTTTTCAGCTCGGTTCTGCTGCCCTTTGTGGCTGGCATGGCGCTGGCTTACTTCCTCGACCCGGTGGCTGACCGGCTTCAGCGCTTCGGCCTGTCGCGCATGACGGCAACCGTCGTCATCCTGCTGGTTTTCCTGATTGCACTTGTCGTTGGCCTGATGATCATCGTGCCCATTCTGGCTACCCAGCTTGCTGATTTCATTTCCAAAGTGCCGGGCTATATCACCCAGTTGCAGTCGTTGCTCGCCAATGAAAACTCGCAATGGCTGAAGAAATATATCGGTATCGACAGTTCGGTCATTCAGCAAAATCTCAGCGCGCTGCTTCAGCAGGGTGCTGGTTTCATGACCACGCTGCTCCAATCCCTGTGGAATTCGGGGAAATCGTTGATCGATATTGCAGGGCTTTTCGTGGTCACGCCAGTGGTTGCCTTTTACATGCTTCTCGACTGGGACTGCATGGTCAACCGCATTGATTCCTGGGTGCCGCGCGCGCAGCTTCATACGGTGCGCCAGATCGCGCGCGAAATGAATGCAGCGGTTGCAGGCTTCATTCGCGGGCAGGGCACGCTCTGCCTCATTCTGGGTACTTATTATGCTCTCGGCCTGACCCTCACAGGGCTCAATTTCGGCCTGTTGATCGGCTTTTTTGCCGGTCTGATCTCCTTCATTCCCTATATCGGTTCTTTTGTCGGTCTGGCACTCGCTATTGGTGTGGCGCTGGTGCAGTTCTGGCCTGACTGGATCATGATCTGCGCCGTCGCGGCGGTGTTCTTCATCGGCCAGTTCGTGGAAGGAAACATCCTCCAGCCCAAGCTGGTCGGCTCGTCGGTGGGCCTCCATCCGGTGTGGCTCATGTTCGCTCTGTTCGCGTTCGGTTCACTGTTCGGCTTTACCGGAATGCTGGTCGCGGTACCCGCTGCGGCGGCAGTCGGGGTGCTTGTGCGTTTTGCCTTGAATCGCTATCTCAATTCACCGATGTACGATCCTGCCTTTCGTCGTCGCGACCCGGATGCGGGACCGCTGATCGAGGCAGGCGAGAATGCAGGCCCGAATGCAGGCAAGGACAAATGAGACTGAACCGCAATCTGGACGGGTGTGCGGGAGGCAGCGATGCGTGACGCCCCGCGTCAGATTCCGCTGAATCTCGAACACCAGCCCGGTTATCACCGCGAGGATCTGATCGTCACGGGTTCAAACCGTGCAGCGGTCGACCTTATCGACCGCTGGCCGAACTGGGTGTCGCCGGTGACGATTCTGGCCGGGCCTACCGGCGCGGGCAAAACGCATCTGGCCGAAATCTGGCGCGCGGGCACGGACGCGCTTCTGGTCGATCCAACACGCATTACGGATGAAATCGTTCAGGCTGCGGCGGAGCGTGCCGTGCTGATCGACGATATTGGTGGCGCGCCCTTTGATGAAACGGGTCTGTTTCATCTGATCAACAGCGTTCGTCAACATGCAGCGCAGGGTTTCGGGCCGTCACTTTTGATGACGTCGCGCCTGTGGCCCGCGAACTGGAACGTAAAGCTGCCTGATCTCGCATCGCGGCTGAAAGCGGCAACCGTGGTTGAAATCGCCGAGCCGGACGATTTGCTGTTGTCGGGTGTTATTCATAAGCTGTTTGCGGACCGTCAGGTGAGCGTCGAGCCGCATGTCGTGACCTATCTGGTCAGCCGGATTGAGCGTTCGCTCCTGTCTGCAATCCAGATCGTCGACAAGCTCGACCGGGCGGCACTGGAACAAAAGACCCGCATCACACGGGCGCTGGCGGCACAGGTTCTGGCCGATGCAGACGGCCAGCCGAGCGGCCAAACAGGCGACAAGGCAGGCTGACGGTGAAAATAGTCGTCACGGGGGCAGGCGGGTATATCGGCAGCGCGGTTACGCGGCAGCTGCATGACGATGGGCATCAGGTCACGCCCCTCTCTCGCAACGATCTGGCAGATGCGGATTTTTCAGGCATTGAGACCGTCGTGCATTGCGCAGCCCTTGCGCATCGCACGGGCGCGGAACGACCCGATGCCGATGCCTTCGACGCGGTCAATCATCGGCTGACCGTCGAACTCGCCGAAAAGGCAAAGCAGGCGGGCCTAAAACGCTTCATTTTCGTTTCGACCATCTACACGATTGCCGGAAACCCGTCACCGCTCACGCCCGAAATGCCGCTGGCTCCGAGGGCAGATGATGACTATGGACGCGCCAAGGCAAAAGCGGAAGCGGCTTTGCTGGCAATGACCGGCATCGAGATTGTGATTGCACGTCCCGTGCTCGTTTACGGTCCCGGCGCGCGCGCCAATCTCAGGGCTCTGATGAAACTCTGCGACAGCGCATTTCCGCTGCCTTTCGGTATGGCGAACAACCAGCGCAGCTTCGTGTCCTTGCAGAATGCCGCCCGCGCACTTGTATTCCTGTCGCAAGCTCCTGCCGAGACAGTCGCGGGACGGGTGTTCCATCTCGCAGAACCTAAACCACGTTCAACACGCGAGCTGGTAACCATCGCCCGCCGCGCCATGGGGCGTCCGACGCGGCTTGTCTCTGTTCCGCCAGTGCTGATGCGCTTGCTGCTGACGGGTCTCGGCAAAAAAGGGCTTTATGAGCAGCTATTCGGCGATCTGACGGCGGATACGTCGTCGCTGATCGCAGCCGGGTTTAAATATCTCCCCGGCGACCCGCAGATTGAAGCCATGGCTATCGAGGCCCAAAAAGCTTAGTTCTTGTCCCCAACCGCCTTGGGCGGGACGATGCGGGACTGCGTCTGCACTGGCGCGCTTTTCGCTATTTCCGGCTTCTTGGTCACTGAACCGGTAATCAGCGTTGCACTGTCCGGCTTGTTGCGACCGCCGACAAGCTGATCCTCATGCACCCAGCCGATCATATTGGTCTTCGGAACAATGATGCGATGCCAGCGACCGGTTTTACCGTAGGAGCGCATCTCGCGCCCTTTTTCCACCGTACCGATAGCTGCCGATTTATCCCACGCGTTTTTGTGAATGGTCAGTTGCGTCCGGGCATAGACCACCGAAGGTGAATGCGCAGGCGTGTTGACGCCGCGCGGCGGCATCATATGTGGGCCGGTCGGCGCTGACGCGACGACCTGATTGGCCGGACGTGGAGGCTTTGGCGCCTGAACGGTCACTTGAGTGGGGGCGTGCACTGCTGCCTGCTGAACGGGCTTCTGCACGACAGGTGCAACGGGTGCAGACGGACGCGGCACAGGACCAACGGCAGCACCGTAATCCTTGTCCTTTGACGCCGTGGCCGTTTCTGGAGCCTTGGCGCTAAGGGTCGGCTTGCTCTCTGTACGGGGCGAGGTCGAGGCGAATGGATTGGTCGCGGAACGCTGGAACAGAGCGACCAGCGCGTCCTGCGGGCTCTTGTGCTGCGATGTGGCCCACAGGCTGAAAGCGCCGAGACCGAGGATCGCTGCCAGCGCCAGAACGGGCGCAGACGAACCAGATCCGCCCTTGGCAGTGCGGGACCTCTTTTTCGGTGCAGCCTTTCGGGCGGGCTTCCGTGCAGCCATATGTCTGACCCCTGTTCGAATCGCGATGGCTAGACGCTAACAAGTCTTCCTTCGCATTTCGTTACCTGGGGATGATCGGGCGATGGCTGGGCCACCAAATAGAAAACGCCGCTGGCGCGGCGTCTCTAATTCATTGTGAAGAAGCTAATCAGTGTCCGGACGTCTTGCCGTCACAGGAAGTTTCACCGGAAACCTTATCCTGTTGTTTCTGGTTCGATTCCTGCTCTTCAACTGCGTCGCGCCACTGGGCCCATTCGCGTTCGTGACGACGATAAAGGTCATCGGAAACAGTCTGGATACTCATTTCGATCCTCCGTTCATCTGGCGAAGCAAATAACACGGAGCTGTCCAGAACGTTGCATCACAAAGCGTAAGCGTTTGAAATCTAAATCGGTTTATATGTTTATAACCTTTTCAGACCTCAATTTTCCTGAACGGAAACACCACCTTCTCCGATTTTCAACTCAATCCCGGCGGGTTTTGTTTCTTCGCGATAGACGTAGAAAGCCAGACCAGCCGCAACGACGATCAACGCGCCGATAATCAGATAAAGCCCGTTTCTGTTCACGTGTAACTCCTCATAATGATCGATAAGGATGGAACGTCTGAAAATGGCATCGGTTCCGATAAAGAAAACCCACGCAAGCTGATGCTTGCGTGGGCTGTTGATGGTCTGACCGTATGATCAGTGAGTTACGGCGGGCAGGGTTTCTGCCGGAACCATATGGGTAAATGGTGGCAGATAGGCCTGTGCCATCACGAGAAGGCCGATGAGCGATGCCAGTGCAATCGAGTGGAAAAACACATAGCGCAGGATTTTCGACTCATGGCCGTACCACTGGGTTGCCGTGGAGGCGACGACGATAGACTGCGCATCGATCATCTTACCCATGACGCCGCCCGACGAGTTGGACGCAGCCATCAGCACCGGCGACAGCCCAAGTTGCTCGGCGGTAATCTTCTGCAATCCGCCGAAAAGCACGTTTGATGCCGTGTCCGAACCGGTGAGCGCAACACCGAGCCAACCAAGCATTGCGCCGAAGAACGGATAGACCCAGCCGGTCTGCGCGAAAGCAAGGCCAAGCGTGGCGTCTGTGCCGGAATAGCGCGTGACATAGCCAAGCGCCAGCATGGCCGCGATGGTGATGAGCGAGAAGCGCACCACATAGGCGGTCTTGCCATATTCCCTGAGAAGCTTGAACGGATTGAAGCCGAGAACCAGTCCCGCCACGATGGCAGAGAGCAGAATGCCAGATCCGGTGGCCGATAGCAGGTTGAGCGTATAGACCGCCGCCTCTGCATGGGCTTCGGCGACGACGGGCGGCACCTTGAACACCAGATTATGCAGATAAGGCACCTGACCTTCAGCACCCAGAGCGAGTCGAGCCATGTGCGGAACTGCGGCGTTCCCCATAGAAACACGAAGACCGACAGGATCAACCATGGCAGCCATGCGCGGAAGACGGTGCCGCTCGCATGTTGCTGGGGCGGTGTATAGGGCGCGGCGACTTCATCCGCATCGAGGCTGGTGGACGTCCAGATGCGTTTCGGCTGCCATATCCGCAGAAATCCGGCGAGCGCTGCCATGGAACAGACGGCGGCAATCACATCGACCAGCCACGGACCATGGAAGTTTGAAACCAGATATTGCGGAACTGCAAAGGCGACACCGGCAACCAGCAAGGCAGGCCAGACTTCCAGCATGCCTCTACGCCCGGCAAAAGCCCATATCAGCCAGAAGGGCACGATAACCGAGAAGAATGGCAATTGCCGCCCGATCATGCCGGATAGCTGCAGGAGGTCGATGCCGGTCACGGCGGAAAGCGCAATGACCGGTGTTCCAAGTGCGCCATAGGCGACGGGGGCGGTGTTCGCAATCAGCGACAGGCCTGCCGCCGGGAGAGGGGCAAAGCCCAGCCCCATGAGCATGGCGGCGGTGACGGCCACTGGCGTGCCGAAGCCCGCCGCACCTTCAAAGAAGGCGCCGAAGGAAAAGGCGATGAACAGAAGCTGGAGCCGACGATCCGGCGTGATCCCGGCGATTGAATCACGCAGGATGTTGAATTGCCCGGTCTGTTCGGTGAGGCGATAGAGAAAAATGACGTTCAGAATGATCCAGCCGATGGGCAGCAGGCCGTAGGCTGCGCCATAGACGGCTGTTGCACCGGCCTTGTCGGCGGGCATTCCAAATCCAATGACGGCGATGACGAGAGCGGTCAGAAGACCGAGTATTGCTGCAGTATGGGCCTTCATATGGAGAAAGCCGATGCCGCCCAGCAGGACGACAATTGGCAAAGCGGCGAGCAATGTTGACCAAAACATGCTGCCCAAAGGGTCATATACTTGATTCCAGGGCATGGTTCCTCCCTTCCTGGACTGAAAACGTTCCTCTCTTCAATGCAAAATGCTTCATCGGTCTGCGTGCCGATGCATAGGCAATGGACAGCCATCCTCTCCCCGGAGGTGCCTATTGCCGATCGTTGACTTATGCTGACGATTGATTGGTAAACTTACTTTACCAGGGCTGTCAATTCTACGGTGTCTGCTACTTTAGGCATGGAGATGCTATTCAAGCGCGAAACAAGACTGTGTTTCATGTTCTGACGTAACGTCAGAACTGTGTTTTGTCGGGGCATTACAGGCTGTTAGCAGCCGCTTTTTCGTCGTTATTCCAGCGCATAATAAAAGGCCTCTTTGAGAGGAGGCTGTCATGGTCACGCGCGCATTGCCGCCGAAGGAATTCGAGGCACAGAATGTTCGTCAGGGCAGGCAGGGAACCCAGGTTCTTACCGTGTTGATTGCCAGTCTGATGGCATCCATCGTCGTTTGGATGTTTGTCGGGCTGTTTGGATAGAACCGGGTAGACAGAGCGTATAGTCCTTCGCCGCTGGTCGCCGATGCAGCGGCGTGACGGGCTTTTTTGCTGACGCGAATGGCGCGCGAAGCTTCGGTCTGATCGATACTGAAGCCTTCGCACGAAAAGACATTGTCCAGATTTCAAAGAAACATCTATTGATAGGGCGGGGGAAGGCACTGCGAGTCGTCAATTTGCATTGACTGTTGTGAACACCCTGCCGGCGGCTGGGTCGGCACATCAATAAGGGAACCAGTCAACGTAAATTGGGAGAACTTTTATGCGTGTCTTGAAACGTATCGTTTTGGCTGCATCAATTGCGACCATGGCAACTGCGATCGGCGGGATGGCAATGACTGCCGCAAATGCCGAAACGCCACTGAAACTCATCATCGGCACAGAAGGCGCCTATCCTCCGTTCAATTTCATCAACCCCGATGGCACCCTGTCAGGCTTCGACGTGGACATCGCGAAAGCGCTTTGCGATGAGATGAAAGCTGAATGCACTTTCATCACGCAGGAATGGGACGGGACGATCCCGGCGCTACAGGCCGATAAATTCGATGCCTATGTGTCGTCCATGTCGATCACGGAAGAACGCAAGAAGCAGGTCGACTTCTCCAACAAATATTACAACACGCCTCCAGGCATTGCCGTTCCGAAGGATAGCGATATCAAGGGCGTGACCAAGGCGGACCTGGCAGGCAAGACGGTCGGCGTTCAGGTTTCCACCACACATGCCAATTATGCCGAGCATGCCTTTACCGACAGCACGATCAAGGCTTATCCGACGGCGGAAGAATATCGCCTCGATCTCGCCAATGGTCGTTTGGATGCCGCCAATGACGACAGCGTCACGCTTGCCGAATGGCTGAAGACGCCGGATGGCGCGTGCTGCAAGATGGTGGGCACTTATCCGCCGGACCCGGAAATTCATGGTGTGGGCGTGGGCGTCGCCTTGAAGAAGGGGCGGCCGGAATTGGTTGAAAAGTTCAATGCCGCCATCAAGGCTATCCGTGCGAACGGAAAATACAAGGAAATCAACGACAAATATTTCGACTTCGACGCTTACGGCTCCGAAGACTGATTTTATCCACGAATCTGCACCGGTCTTGCGAGTCGCAGGCCGGTGCGTTCAAAGGGAGGTTTGCACCTGTGAACCTCCCTTTGCCATTTGTGTTTTGGACCCGCTGCGGGCGCTGGTCGCGGCATTACGGGGACTTTTAGGGGTGTCTGGTCCTGTTATGTGTCAACCCGTCGATTTTTTTATGAAAGTTTGAAAATAGCTCTTGCCTTAGGAAAGCGAATTCTCTAGGGAACTCAACGTCCGAAAGGGCCACGGAGCGTAGCGCAGTCTGGTAGCGCACCTGATTTGGGATCAGGGGGTCGCAGGTTCGAATCCTGCCGCTCCGACCATTTTTTCCCCACCATGATTGATCTGAAAAACCGAGCTATCCTGTGCTTGGCTTGAACCGCGCGTCTTTATCGCGTTGACATGGATTGGTGGGTCTACTATTGCCTTGTTGAAATTCAGAGCCCTCACGGGGCGACAAGAGCATAGTCCAAGGTTCTTCAAATGGTTGCACGCATTTTTCGTCCAGCTAAGACTGCAATGCAGTCCGGTCAGGCCAAGACAGATCAATGGATCCTCGAATACGAGCCGGAAAGCCCGCGCAAGGTCGAGCCATTGATGGGCTACACGTCGTCAGGCGACATGAGAAGCCAGATCCGTCTCGCTTTCGATAGCCAGGAAGACGCTATTGCCTATGCAAAGCGCTATGGCATTGCCTATCGCGTTTCCGAGCCGAATGAACCGAAGCGCCGCAAAGTGTCCTATTCGGACAATTTCCGCTTCGACCGCACGATGCCCTGGACGCATTGACAGCTTTCCCGGCCTTGTGGTTCACGCTAAGGCCGGGTTACCACCGCTCTGGATTTCGCTGAAACCCGGATCGCTGCAAATGTCTTCGACTTTTAAAAGACGAGGTCCCGTAGCTCAGCTGGATAGAGCACCGGCCTTCTAAGCCGTAGGTCGCAGGTTCGAATCCTGCCGGGATCGCCACTCTTTCTCTTTCCCCTTGTAACCGACTGAAAAAGCTCAACCTTTTCTAAGGTGTGGGGTTTTGGTTTCTAGGTGAGGGGATGGCATGTTCTTCTTTAGTTTCTTTGCGCCTGATTGAGCCAGCTTTTTTGCGTTCGCATTCTTGATGTAATGTGCCGCCATGGCATCGGTCGTCCAGCCAAAAAGCGCCTTCAGTTCGGCATTGCTGCCGCCGCTTTCCGCCACGATCTGGGCCAGTAGCTTGCGTAAGCCATGGGCGCGACCTGATACCCCCGCCTCGTCGCACACTTCAGCAAACCAGTTTCCGAACGATGATTCGCTCTTGAACGGTCGGCCTTGTACTGGCGTGGTCAGGAACGCCATGTGACTTATCGAGCAAGCATCTATCGATTGTTGAAGGCTATGGCTCATCCGGCAGATTGTGACCGATAGATGCAACAGGCGCGTCATCATCCCAACCATTGCCATCGACAGCCTTACGATATGCAGCCTCGGAAACGGGGAAACGGCAAATCCACGACCACAATTCGACCGGATCACCCATTTTGTCGCCAATCTTCGCGACAAGCTGACCATCCTGTTCCCAGATCGCGACCGGGAGCCAAGGGCCGTCTTTGCCGTTGCGCTTGCGATAAAAACCGGGCTGCGCGTCACCTTCGTGAACCGGAAGGCCTTTGCCTACCTCTTTCGGGTCTCCCAAGCGCCGTTCTGTGAGGGCGTCAATATGAGCAACTCGCGGCTTAAATCCTTCATCGACCGTGTTCTGCGCCTCAAAGAGGAAGAGGACACGATCAAGGCTGACATTCGCGAAGTCTACGCGGAAATGAAAGGCGAGGGGTTCGATAAGACCGTCGCCGGTCAGTTGGTCGCGCATTTGCGCAAGGTCGAGAAGAAAGGCCGCGATGAGGTCGATAATGCCAATGCGATATTCGATCTTTACCTGAACGAATACGAGAATGGCACAGGACTTGCAACGCGTGCGCACACGCATGAGAATTCCTATTCGTCTGAAAAGGCGACAGTAATGGACCGCGGCACGGAAAGCTCTTTTGAGGATGGAAGTGCGGCAGCGGAAAACGCCCGTGAGGTGTCCCGGCAAGGGCCGGATGACGGTAGCGTGAGCCATGCCGGAGCGGGTGAAAGCCCCGCAACAGTTTCCCATCCGTCTGTCTCCCAAGCCCCCCGTGTGACAGACGATAAAGGCCGGTCCGCCGAGGAACGTGCGGACCGGCCTACAGAACAGGGCGGCGGCGATGATTAAGTCCTGCTCGATCTCAAATCTCAGAACCTGCGGGGCGCTTCTTGCGCGTTCTTTCAAGTTCGGCACGGTCTCCCGCAGTAGTGGGCGCAACGTGCTGGCGCGTGGTGACGGCAGATCTTCCATTGCTAACCTGGAACAATTCATCACGTCTTTCTGCGCCTTCGTCATTCCTTCGGGCTATCGCGGCCTTGCGAGCGTTTTGCAGAACTCTCCATGCCGCGTGCCCGATGTGCTCCAAATCTCAACTCCTGCTCTCGTTTCGTCTCAGGGCGTCTTTGCTGTCCTGAAACGTAACGGAGACTTTCTGTCGTGTGTAACAAACGTTCTGTCGTGGACGACAAAATGACTGACGCGTACATCACCGAAGCCCGGAATTGGGGCGAAGACCTTTTGCGGAAAGAGTATCGCGGTTTAGGCGATACGATCGAAGCCGCGGCAGGACGCGCCGAAAGAAAGTGGGGAGCACCCGCTTCCATATTGCTTCGCCTGAGAAACAGGCACGGCCTCACTGACATGAAGCTGTCGAGCTTTGTGGCGGTTGCAGAGGCCCATTTCCGCGCATTCAGCAAGAAAACTGACGAACTCTACGACAATGAAAGGTCGCGCCATGCGTCCAATTCGAAAGCTGTGTGGCTGGCTGATCTTGTATCTGGCGCGACGAGTGAAGGAGCTTCTTCGCAAGTTCTGGCTTCGTCTGACGTGGCGACAGAAACCAGAGAAGCGGCTCGAACGTCGCGAGGAAGGTGAGAAATGAACGCCGTCCTCGTCGCTCTCTTATCGACACTTCTGACAATCCTGCTGGTCTGCATGATCGGCTTGCTCATTGCGGCGAGGTTCTGATGCGCTTTGGTTCGGTTTGCTCAGGAATAGAAGCTGCAAGCGTCGCGTGGGCACCACTTGATTGGCGCGCTTCATTCTTCTCCGAGATTGAGAAATTCCCGTCGCAGGTTTTGAAGCATTACTATGAAGATGTTCCAAACCTTGGCGACATGACCAAATTCAAGGAATGGCCTGATTATGCAATTGACCTTCTTGTCGGCGGAACGCCCTGTCAATCCTTCTCGGTCGCGGGACTTCGCAAAGGACTTACTGACCCGCGCGGCAACCTCATGCTCACCTATCTTGCCATCGCTCGACGCTATCAGCCCCGCTGGCTGGTTTGGGAGAACGTCCCCGGCGTCCTGTCTTCCAACAAGGGAAGGGACTTTGGAACCTTTATCCGAGGGCTGGAAGAATGCGGGTATCATGCGGCCTGGCGAGTGCTTGACGCTCAGTATGAGCGCCGCATTCATGCTGCTCGCTCGGTTGAAGCCGACAAGAAATATCGATTTGAAATGGTTGGATGAGGAACGGATATGTCGGCACAAGGCAGACTTCAACGCAGGCAGTCACCTGTAATGGAAAGCGGGAAGCTGGCTGATATGGTGATGGATTTGGAATGGTATGCGATCAGAACGCCGCCACAGAAGGAATTCGTCGCTCAGGAAATTCTTACACAGCGCGGGATCGTTACATTCTGCCCAGCAGACAAACGCTGGCGCCGACAGAACCGCTACACCAAGGAAAAGCAGCTCATCTCGTATCCTATGGTCGTCCGGTACGTCTTTGCCGGTTTCATTCCCGGGGTCCCGGCATGGTTCAATCTCTTCCAGCTTCCATGCATTCAAGGCTGCGTGGGCATCAACGGCAAGCCGATGAAGCTCGATCATGCTGCTATGGAAGGATTGCTTCGCCGCTATCCAAACGGCATACAGCGCCCGAAGGAAGAGAAGTATATGCGCACCCACGCCGAATATAAGGCTGGCGATTTGGTTCGCATTTGCGATGGCCCGTTCGATGGCATGGTTGTTCCGGTTCATGAACTGAAGGGCAGGGATGCATTCGTCTTCATGGATCTGTTCGGCGCGCAACATAAGATCAAGATTGATGCGGGGTTACTTGAAGCAGCTTGACAGGTAACTGCAAAGCAGTTAAAAATTCTGCACAGGACGACCAAGGACCCCTGCGCTATAGGCGTACACCTTGACCCAGAGAGGCCAAACGGTTTCTTGCGCATGGTGGCTTGTGTCTGATTTACAGCGGCTTTCGGGCCGCTTTTTGATTCATGCGGGTGCAAGTAGCAGGCGACCGAATGTCCAACCGGTTGCCGGGAGGTGCAAATCCTCCCACAGCGCCAGTTTTGCCGTCGCTCTTGGCTGGCACATTCCTACCCCAAGAGACGCTGGCAAATCCAAGGCCTGATGTTTGCACCATCGGGCTTTACCAATTCGAGGCAACGCCTCAACGGAATGTGCGAGACACGGTGAATGTCAGGGCCGTCCTCCCCGCAAGGGTGTAGAGTTACCGAGAGTTTTGGCGCTCGGCGCACATACAATTCGAGTGGACAAACAGGCTCGCATAGCTCAGCTGGATAGAGCAGTCGCAGCCCGACGAGGGACGACAGGTCGCAGGTTCAAATCCTGCTGCGAGCCTGCCACTCGGACAGAATGTGAAATGCCGGAACTGAACTTGGTAATGGGTATCCGCCAAAGAACCTTTCATGAGGGCGCGGACTAAGCAGCACGTAGCGGCCAGCGTTTCACATATCAATCAGAACGGCGGCGCTGAAAGCTAAAGCTACTGATACTTAATTTGATCAAAGATACGATAATTCCCACGGCTCACTCGTACAAAAAGTGCGGTCTCAACCGGAAGTTTATCGGTGCAGTTATAAGCCAAGAAACTGAAATAACCTGTGTAAGACCAGCCCCGAATTATTGGGCGCAGGTCTTTAGCTGTAAATGGCTCTTTGAGGGTTCCATCGACGCGCACGGCAACTAAAACAAGCTGATAAGCTTTTTCGGTCGATAGCTTCATCAATCGACTGTATAGGGATGCTGAACAATTAGCAATCCAATGATCAATAATTGTTGAACAATACGCTTCACCACCGCCATTGAGCGGGCTTTTCATTGGAGAGAGCATCCATGCCCAAGCCCTCCAAGAAAGAGCTTAAGGCTCTTAACGACATAGCGAACAAATCCACGATCAAGGTATGGCGCACTCGCAACATGATTATGCTTGAAGCTGTCATATCTGCATTCATGGATACGGACAGCCCGGAAGAGGTGGCATTCATTCTGCGCGAGCAGGCGAAGATACTGGAGGAACACCGATGACGCTCAGCGAATTCAAAGCATGGCTTGAAGGGTATAGCGAAGCTTTCACTGATGGCGCTCCGAATGCAGACCAGTGGTCGAAGATCAACGAGAAGCTCGCTTCAGTGAAGATGGTGGCTGAGATAAAGCCCTCTTATGCGCCGAACCCGCTGCCTCGCCCGAATGAATGGCCTCCTCGTTATGAACGGCTCGACGTATTCGGGAAGGAAAAGCTTGTTGCCGACGAAATCAACCCAGCTCTTGTGCCAAAGGCCACTTGCTGATGACAACCAAGCTTCTCGCTCTCTCTGCCTTCATCCTCCTAGCCTCATGTGCAAGCAAATACGAATACCACTGCGGCTTTGCAGACTATCTCAGCGATAGCAGGTGTAAGTGATGGGTAGTGCAGTGGGAATGGCGTTAACCGCCAAACCCCTTGATAAAAGGCATATGCCCGTCAGCGCTTTGGACTGCATGCCGTAGTGCAGCCTTTCTAACATCTGCATCATCTTCGTGCCTCATGACTTCAAGGCTCGATCCTGAGATGCGGTATCGCCCGCAATCGTCACAGATAATTTCGGCAAAGTCTCCCATACGAGGCAAGGCCTCACGGGCGTCTTGTCTGCAAACAGGGCAGCTGTCGTTGCTCCAATCCATTGAACCCTCCCAACCCTTGGTTTCAACAAGCTGATGATAGCCGCAAAAGCGAGCCATGCAACAGCGATGATAAGGAATAGAGCTAATGCCTTACACCTCAGTACATGGGAATCGTCTCGGCCTTGGTGGCCCCGGTGAACTGCTCGTCGACGGCCAGCCTCTTGAAGGCGGCGCAAAAGCGGAAATTACCGCTCTCACTCCGCTGACCGGCACTGTCGGCACGGGTAACGATGCAATGACGGCTCTTGCCGCTACTACCGCGGCAGCAACCGGCGCGGACACGGCTACGCTGCCAACTAAGGCAAGCGTCGATGCGATCATTACAGCCTGCAACAACAACTTTGCCGATCTGCAGGCGAAGCTAAATGCAGTCATCGCAGCGCTCAAGGCTTAACGGCCCGATAGCGATCAAGAGGCAATCGGTATGATCGACAAGACAGTGAACAAGGCCGGCAGGCCTTCGCTGTACAAGGCACCTTATGCCGATGACGTGGTTGAGCATTTAGCCCAAGGCTAGCCGATTTCGTGATGAAGAATGTGCCGGAAGGGCAGCAGGGATCATTCCTTCAGAGCATGGTTGCGCAGTCAGGCTATGTTCCACAGCCCGTGCTTAATCGCATACGAGCAGGCGCAGACAGTCAAGTTCCGGCACAGGTGGAATCGGCCCTCCAACTGGCATCTCGATTTTCCCAGATTAACCCCTCAGCACTTGGTCGCGGGACTGGCGGTGACGCTGTACAGCGCAAGGTCGATGACTTTGACTATTACGTCAACACGCTCAATCTGTCGCCTACTGATGCCGCTCGCCGCATTGCCGAACAGAATGATCCGAATAAAATCCGAGAGCGCAAGGCGCTTGAACCGGCTGCGAAGGAATTTCGCAAGCAGCTTGAAGGTGCTGATCTCGGCTCCGTTTTTGATGATAGCAGCCTTGGTTGGCGATCAAATCCGAATGTAGGGTTCACGGAAGGGCAGGCAGCGGGCATCGCAGCGGATTATCTATCGATAGCCGAAGAACAGTTTTATGCCACAGGCGGCAATACCGAACTGGCGAAAGCTCGTGCCAATGAGGAGATGAAGCGTGTTTACGGTGTAAGCGAAATAACCCGCGCCAAAACCGTGATGAAGCTGCCGCCCGAAAAAGTATGGCCTGCAATGTGGGCGCCGGGCGATCCCTATGGATACATCAAAGAACAGTTGGTCAATGATATTGCCGTCGCCTTTCCAGATGACCAGCTACTTAATCCAAAGAAGGATGAAGGCGGGACAGCATATCGGGGCAAAGTTGGCGGCAGGGAAGTCTACATTCGTGACGAAAGCGGGTTGAAAGAATATCGTGATCTCGCCAAAGATACGATCCTCAATCGCTTGGTTTTCGTCACGACACCCACGACAACAGCCGAATACAAGCAAGGCCAATTGCCCGGATATACGATCCTTTACAAAGACGATAACGGCGTTCTTCAGGACCCGTTCTATGGAAAGCAATGGCGTCCTGATCTTGCCGCCGTGAAACAGGCGCAGGAACAGCGTGTGGAGCGAGCATATGATTACCAAAAGACCGGACAGGGCCTAGCCGACTATCTCAAAGGCGGGCAAATCCCGATGGGGGCTGGATCCGCATGGGATAACCCAGAAGCGCAACAGGTAGTGCCTTTGGAGGGTCAATAATGCCTTTCTATGATCCTGCCGTTCGCGTCCAGAACCTGACAAATATTGCTCCTATCGCACAGCCGGACGATCCAAGCTTTGGCGAAACAGTCGGAGCGGCGGTCAGGACAGAGAACCTTGTCGGTTCGTACCTGGCATCACGTGGCGTTCAAGACCCGTATGAGGTCGAGGACGGATTCAACTCCATCGACTATGTGAAAGATGATCCGGAATTCTCACCCTATGTCGAGCGGTTTGCCGGCGTATTCAATCGTAAGGCTGCTGACGCGCTAAAGGTTCAGATCAAACGCGAGGAACAAGATAAGCGAACCCTTGATGCAGCAGGGCTGAGCGGAACCGTCGCGTCTCTGGCAGCGGGTGTATTCGATCTACCTACGGTGTTTTCTCTCGGTGGTGGCGTCGTTGGGGCAGGGCGCACCGTCATGGGAACAGCTATTCGCGCTGGTATCGGTGCCGGTATTGACGCGACTGTGACGGAAGCCGGATTGCAGCTTACACAGCAAACCAGAACCGGCGAGGAAACCGCATTTAATATCGGCGGGTCTGTTCTGCTCGGTGGCGCTCTTGGAACGCTTGTTGGCCGGTATTTGTCGCAGGCAGAAGCATCGGCTCTTTCTCGAAAGATTGAGGGGCAGGGCAAGGCATTCACCGAGGCCGACAATGCCGTATTCGGTGGTAGTTCCGGCGCTCAGTCAGCAGGCGCCGCGGCGCGGGACATTGGCCCGTTGCAGTTGAAGGACGAGGCGGTCATCAACAAACTATGGGGCGTCCGGTCGCAAGACCCGCTCATTCGCTCGCAGCTGTCCGATTTCGACACCACGCGCCAGACAGTACGCCAATTGGCGGAAACCCCGCTGGAATACAGCGCCAATGCGCAGGGCGTGGCAACGGAAATAGGCGGATCAGTCGAAACCAGAATGAAGATGTGGCAGGCTCCGCTTGCTGATAGCTTACAGCAGATGGACACGGCTTACGCGAAATATTTCCATGGTACGCCTGATCCGTCCGGGTGGCAGCGCCGTCTTGCGCCTATGCGCTCGGAAATGCAGCGCATCACTGGCGGTGACAAGCTAACCTACAAGCAGTTTAAAGAGGAAGTCGGTAGGGCTGCTTTCTCTGGGGATGCTCATGCTATTCCAGAAGTCGCGGAAGCCGCGAAGGTCTATCGTCAGATTGATAACGCAATGAAGAATGCAGCGATTGAAGCGCGACTTTTCCCCAAAGATATCGCGGTTGAGGCAGACGTATCTCATCTTTTCCGCATGTACAATAAGGATAAGATCGCCGCGTATCGCTCTGATTTCGCACGAATTCTGAATGACTATTTTATCACCAAGCGTAATGCTGCTGCCAAGATTGGCGATGCGGAAAATATCGCCAGAAAAGCCGATGCCAAGGCGGACGCCGCAGCCCGAAAGGCTGATGAGTTTTCGCGCCTGTCGGATGATGAAGTAAAAGACTTGGTAGACGAAACGATAGATACGATTCTCGGCAATGCAGATGGACGCATCCCTTATGACAGCATCGTCTCAGGCCCTCGCGGGCCTCTGAAAGAGCGTCTTTTGCGTATTGAAAGCAAGAAGATACAGGAATTCCTCAACACGGATATTGAGGAAGTGCTCCACGCTCAGGTGCGCACCATGTCGGCAAATGTGGAGCTTGCCAAGAAATTCGGTTCTGTCGATATGGCCGAGCAAATCCGTAAGATTAACGATGAGGCGAACCGTAAGATTGCCGTTGTCGATGGGATGATGGGCAAGGACGGAAAGTCCGCCGCGCCAGAAGCCAAGGCCAAGGAGCGCCAGCGGCTGGAAAAGGCTCGCAAAGCTGCCGTCCGCGATATCGAGGCTATGCGCGACCGTATCCGGGGCCAGTATGCAATCCCTTCAAATCCTGATGGCATCGTGCTTCGCGCCGGTCGCGTGGCGCGCAACCTGAATTATCTCCGTTTGCTCGGCGGCATGACACTCTCAGCCTTCCCGGACATGGCGGGCATCATTCTCAAGCATGGTCTGACTTCGACATTCCGGGATGGCTTCGCGCCTCTGGTATCGAACATGAAAGCAGTGAAACTGGCAGCTGCAGAGGTGAAGTCCGCAGGAACGGCGCTCGATATGATCCTCGACAGCCGCGCCATGTCACTTGCAGAAATCGGTGATGAGTTCGGACGGGGGACAAAATTCGAACGTGCCATCAAATCGGCAGGAACGCGCTTCGGTGTCGTGTCTCTCATGGCCCCGTGGAACGCTGCGATGAAGCAATTCAGCGGCATGGTTGTCATGACCAATCTGCTTAGAGCTTCGGAGAAGGTGGCCAAAGGGCAGGCCAGTCCGAATGAAATCCGCAAGCTGGCATCTGCGGGGATCAATTCCGATCTGGCTGAGCGCATTAGCAAGCAGTTTGCAAAATACGGAGACAATCAGAGCGGCGTCATGCTCGCCAAAGCCGCTGACTGGGATGATCGTCTTGCGAAAGAAGCATTTCGCACCGCAGTCGTGCGCGACGTTGACCGCATTATCGTTACGCCGGGGCAGGATAAGCCGCTGTGGATGAGCACCGAGCTTGGCAAGACAGTGGGGCAGTTTCGAAGCTTCAACGTGTCGGCGATGCAGCGTGTCGTTTTAGCAGGACTTCAACAGAGGGATGCAGAAACTTTGAGCGGCGTTGTCACGGCTCTCACCCTCGGTGCGATGGTTTACGCCACTAAACAAGCAGCGGCTGGACGTGAGATATCTGATAGCCCGACAGTCTGGGCCGCGGAAGCGTTTGATAAGTCCGGCCTGACTGGATGGTTTATGGACGTGAATAATATTGCTGAAAAGGCTTCTCGCGGGCGTGTTGGTCTCTCGGCGCTGACCGGAGAACCAATGAGCCGTTATCAGTCCCGAAACGTCATCGGTGCCTTCTTTGGGCCAACTCCTGACGCTGTGGCGGACATATTCCAGGTATCTGGCTCAATATTTGCAGGGGACACGACGAAATCAGATTTGCATAAGCTTCGGCAACTCATGCCGTTTCAGAATTTGTTCTATATCCGTTCGCTTATTAATAAGGTAGAAGATGCAACAGGCGATGCGATGAACCTACCTGAGACAAGGAAAAACTGAGTGCTGTTGCAGATCCTGTTATTCATCGGAGCCGTCGCCGGTTTCATTTTCGCATGGACTGGTTTCGATCAGTCAAATGGTTGGAAAATCGTAACAGGTGGGGCAATCGCTCTCGCGCTGTTCGCTGCGTCATGTTCCATGGGGCCGAAGGATAAGTTCTCCGGCGCGTGTCGAGATTACGGGCGGTTTGCATCTGATTGCTAATTCGAAACCCGCCGAAGCGGGGCATGGTCACGCCGCCTCAAGGTGTTCGATAGCGTCAATTTCGGCCTTTTTCGCCTTCGCCTCATTCGCGAGGTCATAGGACGCCTGCATGTTCATCCAGAACTGCGGGGTCGTGCCGAAGAACTTGGCAAGCCGAAGTGCGGTATCCGGGGTGACAGGAGCATGTTCTGCAACAAGGCGCTCGATGCGAGTGCGCGGGATATGAAGCTTCTTTGCCAGCGTATAAGGCTTCAGATTAAGCGGAGCCAGGTATTCCTCGCGCAGGATTTCGCCGGGATGAATGGTAAAGCCAAGAGTGGTCATAGCTTTCTCCTCAATCGTGGTAATCGGTTATCTCAACATCTTCGGGGCCTGCATCGGTCCAGCGAAAACATAGTCTGAACTGGTCATTTATCCAGATCGCATGCTGACCGGCACGATCCTTGACCAAGGGGTGCAGTTTGTTGCCGGGCGGTGATTTCAAGTCATCAAGGGCGGCAGCGTTGTCGAGCATGACCAGCTTGCGCCGCGCAGCCTTAATGAGATCGGGCGGAAATCCTTTCGGGGATTTGCCACTGGCAATCTCTGCTGTCAGCTTGTCTTTATACGATCTGATCATGACGTATCATTACACGATACGAGGCGTGACAGTCAATAGAAAAGTATCGTGAGATGATACGAATTTATGGCGCCTATTCGTCGTAGTCGAGGGCTACTTGTCGTCAGGGCTTTTGGCTTCTAGTTCTTCCACGGCTTCCTGCGCTCGGTAAGCTTCCTCAAAAAGCTCAATAAATCGGCTAAGACTAAATTCTTCAGCCTTTTTCTCTGAATTTTCTGAAAGAATTTTAACAATATCTAACAGTTCTTCAGGAACAGAGCCGTCACTGGAAGCAAATTGGTCCAATAAATATCGCATCATTTTTACTTGCGATAACATGTACTTAAATTGAGCCACTTCCAACTTTGATTCTTCGGAAATTCTCTCTAACGTTTCTATTGCTTTCTCAGTAACATCTGACAGTGAGTCATAGTTATCTAGAGAGTTTTCTAGTCTAGACAGAATCTCGGCGTGCATGGTTCTGCCGCCAGCAGCAGCGGACAGCTTGTCATACAAATCCTTGGGCAAGCGAAGGCTCGTGCGAATAATTTCTTGTTCTTTTTCCATTTGACGTCATTTTGGCGCTTGACGCCATTTTGGCGTCTGCTATGTTGATGACGTCAAACAGACGTCAGAAAGAGGAGTACATGAAAACTGACAATAGGTCCAGCCTCACGTTGAGGTTACCCCGAGAGTTGAAAGATTGGCTTAACGCAAAAGCGAAGGAAAACTTCACATCTCAAAACGACGAGATAATTCGATGCATCATGGCGTCGAAGAAAAACGAAAAGGCCGAGGCGCTTTGCAGAGCGTGATCCTCGACCTTTTCAAATCCCCACGATGAATAGGAATGTAAGATGGACAGTACCACACATACCGATTTGATATCAACAGGCCTCGGCCAGTCTCAAGGCGGATCACCCGTCACCATGACTAGCCGCGAGATTGCGGAACTGACCGGCAAACGTCACGACCACATTTTGCGTGATATCGAGAAGATGCTACAAGATATTGCTGACCCCAAATTTGGGGTGAGTGATTTCTTGTCTAGTTATACGGACAGCACAGGTCGAGCGCTCAAGGAATACCGGCTTCCGAAAGACCTGACTGTCACGCTCGTCACCGGTTACCGTGCTGACCTTCGCTACAAGGTCGTAAAGAAGCTGGAATATCTGGAAGGACAGCAAGCTCCGCTCGATTTTTCCAACCCTGCGGTCGTTCTCGGCGTGATCGGTCATCTTCAAGAAAAGGTGCAGGAGCAGCAAGGCCGTCTTAAAAAGCTAGATCGGCTAGAAGGTGCGCGGGGGTCTATGTGCATCAGCGATGCTGCTAAGACACTTGGTGTCACACGCACTTGGCTTTTCGACTTCATGTCGTCCCGCCGGTGGATTTTCAAGCGCTCTGGCAACAAGAACTGGCTGGCCTACGATGACAAGCGTAAATCTCTGCTTCTTGAGCATGATGACCATCTTTATATGGATGATCTCGGCCAAGAGCGCGTTTCTACCCGTGTTTTGGTGACAGCGAAAGGTTTGGTCAAACTGGCCGAACTGATCGAGCAACCGTTACACTAAGGGAGACACACGATGGCAAACGTTGCAAAACTCCCGGTTCCCCAGATTGAGAATCCTTGGATGCGCTCTCGCCGTCTCATGCGTGAGTTGGCCCAGTGCCTCGACACGATGGACGCGGATATTGAGTATGCAATCGTCCGACCGATCAGCAAGTCTGATGAAATCGGGCACGGATTCATCGCTTATGGGCCGTTCAATGACGAGGATGGCGCATGATGCTGAAAACCTCACCATTCTTCCAAACAGCCGCTGAGGCGGAGAATAAAGCCGACGAAATCAAGGTTCTTTGCCAGAAACTCGCGGCGGCTATGCAGTCAATCCACGGTGGCACGTGGCGATTTGATGTGAACCACGAAATCGGCTGGGCGATGGTCCGCCAAAACTAACAGAGAGGCCTACGGGCCTCTTTTTCATATCTACCGCAAGCCGTCCTTCACAGGGCGGCTTTTTTCATGGAGCCTTCCATATGACATCTATCCAGATCGACCGCCTTGATGGGCTAACCTCGTCTGTCGCTTACAAGGGACCATGCCGTGTAGCGACTACGGGCAATATCCTGCTTACCGGATTGCAGACTATCGACGGCGTGGAACTAACATGGGGCGACCGTGTTCTCGTCCGCCTTCAGGATAGCGAAAGCGAGAATGGTCTATATCGTGTTGACAGTGGCCCATGGTCTAGAACAAAGGACTTCAATAAAACCCGTGATGCAGTCAAAGGTACTCGCGTCTGGGTAACGGACGGCGAGCATGGCCCTGCCGAATACGAGCTTGTTAGCGAGAACCCCGTCAATATAGGGACTTCGGCTGTTTTGTTTGAACTGTCGTCAGGTTCTGTTAACGCGGCCGCGCTGGCGCTCGCGGCAAAAGCCGCAAAGGAATGGGCGCAGTCGGAGAACCCGATATCTGTAGCCTCTGGCGGTGATGGCTTATCTGATCATTCCTCGAAGTGGTGGGCCGAAAGGGCGGCAGATTATGCGAACGATGCAATTGCAGGTGGCATGGTGCCTGGCATATCGACCGCATTGGCCGTGTCTGGTATCGAAATTCCGGAGGCTATCGCCTACATCCGCACCGGAGGTTATTCCGTCCCCGGTGACGGCGGCGATGCACTCTACAAGCGCGTTGCATCCGAGCCGTCTCACCCCGGCAAGGTGCAGTCCGCCGATGGGGCATGGTGGGAACTGGTGAACTCTGGCGTTACGGTCGAGATGTTCGGTGCCCGAGGTAACGGTATTGCCGACGATGCTCCGGCCTTTCGGGCTTGCCGCGATTACATGGTCGCTATGGGTGGTGGTACCATTCGAGCCCCGCTCAGTAACTATCTTTTTGCCTCAACAGAAACATCTGCATATTATCAGATTTTCTCAGCCGCTCCGCCTACAATTAGTTCATTGGTTGTATTCTTAACGTTACCCGCAGGCATTAGCTTGGTAGGGTCTGGAAAGTTGACTACGAAGATCATTACGGAAGGTGGGCACAGTACACAGGTTTGCATTTATCCGCAGGATTATGCGAATGGCAGAATAGAAGGATTTGAGATATCCGGACATGGTAGCAACGTAGATGCAATGCATGGCATATTCTTCGGCCCTTCGGTGTCTTATGATACCGTTTCTGAAAACATCACGTTGAAGTCTTTATATATTCATGACGTTTCGAGCTACGGCATAGGTCAAAATATGCAGCTTGATAAAGTCAGGCTTGAGGATATTGATACAGCTAATACCGGAGCGGATGGCATAGACTGGAAGGTTCACGGGCCTTACATACTAACTCCAACCCCGCTATCCCGTGGGGTATTCATGGACGCGATTACCGTTCGTGACTTTGGACAGCGCACAGGTGCAGGCACTCCATCCGGCATTGGTATCAGGGGAGCAGCAAATCTGAACAATATCGCAGTGTACGGCATCCCAGATGATATGCCCGGTATTGACTTTGTGCCTGGTACTGCTCTAGCCGATACCGGCGATTTCCGTCAGGTGTCCGCCATGTCAACATTGACCAACTGGTATTGTGAGGGGGCCAATCCTAAAGGTACGGCAATTGCTGTTCGGTCGTGGTCTTCATTTGCCGTAAACATCGGCCAAGGAACTGCAAAATGGGCTGAAGTCACGGCAATTCCGGGAGGGGCAACGCCCTACGCTTTTGATGATGGTAGTCATTTCCATGACATTGTTTGCATTCCTGCCCATGGCAGATATGGGTTTAGGACGTCTGATAGCGGTACATCTTTTGCAAATTGTCGAGTAATGTCCGACAAGATTTATTTTGATGCCAAACGGAATAATCTAACAGCCGGTCAAACTCAATTTAATCTCCAGCCATGGGGCGGGGGCGCGACGCAAACCGGCGCATCTTCTTATGTCTTGAAGAATGGCGTTCAGTTGACGGCAACGACCGATTACACGTTCGGGCCAAACTCGCTCAACCTCGTCACGCCAGCTTTGATAACAGATACGTTTGTTATCGTTTTCCCGCCGATTAAACCGTTCGAGATTGCAGCCAATTATTGCAGCATTAAAGGTCGTATGGATCGGTTCTGCCCGTGGACAAATTTCACAACGACCGCGTATCAGGAAACCGGCTCGCTAGATATTATATGGGATGGGCAGGGTAACATCTCGCGCCTTAATAGCTCGACGGTTACGGGCATTGCTGCTTCTCCGGGTGTTTCTGGTGGAGCTAAGAGCTTGCGTCTAGCTGGTAATGGAACTGGACTTGTCGAGATTGACAAGCCTCGCTTATTGAACCTTCCCACGTCTGCGCCCGGAACCATTGGGCAACTGTGGAATGATGGCGGGATCGTGAAAGTCGTCAGCTAGACAAGCCGTCAATTTCCAGAAGATGAACGAGGTGTTTGAGAGGCGCTGATCTCGCGTTCATCGGTTGGCCGTGATAATCCCGCATCTGAATGTTAAGTAGACGATATAATTCGTTTACCCATTCTTTTCTATTGAGAATGCCAACTTAGATAAGCATTTCGGATAGTTGTGCAGTGATGGCGGTATACGCCGCCATCATTTCAGCAACTTCCTTTTTTGTGAATGTGTCTGACATACTTAACTAAGCCACCGATTGGATGCGGTTTCTAATGATGGAAGCAGCTGTTGACACGTGTCTCTCCTTCCAAAGGTAGTTCTTAGCGTTTGAAAGAACTTCAATTGCTCCGTCACGATCATTGTTGATGGAGCGGAGCATCTCAGCCCAATTATGATCTTCCGTGACGAAAGCACAATTGTAATTTGTAGCTGTATCTCGATAAGAAATCACATTGGAAACGACAGGAACTATACCCATTGCCGTATAGTCGAGTATTTTTAGATCGGATTTGCAATCATTAAATTTGTTGCTGACAAGCGGCGCCAAACCAACATCAAAATGATTGTTCTTCATCATCCATCGAACAAAGCGAGGATAAGCGCCGTATCCCGTGGGCACCGCTAGACTGGAGAGCCATGAACGGTTGGGGAGCCGTCGAACAGCGCCTATTACTGTCAGCTCGAACGCGCCTGGAGCAACTTCATTCAATTCATCTAACTGGTTAAGTATGAGGTTGAAATCTTCGTCATGGGTGGCCGTTCCCATATAGACCATTCGCATAACCGGATTAGTGAATGGCGTATGCGAGTGACGATAATTTTTCCAGAAGCGCGGATCCAGGCAATTTTCAACTATCAGGGGGTTGGAACTTACTTCGCTGTAAGCATCCGCTAGATGTTGCGTTGAGAACCAATTCTCTCTGCTGTTGGATATCAACTTATTAAGGGCATCATTTTTGGACTGGTACAGGTCGAATTCTGGGTGCGTATCATCAATTAGAATGAACCCATCGTCCACGTCTGTAATTAGCGCGGTATTGTTCTCATTGGCCAAATCGATAATGCGCTCCGCGGCTTCTGATGAACCGACTGAAGCACGTTGAACAATTACGGCGTCGTAGCCGCCAATGTCCTCCAATTGATCCGGACGAAGACAGGTGACTTCGATCTTATTGGCGTTTGTTTCGGAGGTGATAGGAGCCAAAAGCCGGAGATAGAGGGAGCTTTGGAAGTGCTTTCCATTCCACGGTGCGATTGTCGCCACCTTAATGGGCGTCTGTTGTTGAATAAATGGCTTAGCCAACTCCTCTTCAGGTGTTTGAATGCCGATATGTTCTAAAACATCGCGGATAATTGTTTTCGCACGAACATCAAAATTGTGATGCTCGCGAACAAATTTACCAGCTTCTGCGAGCATTCTAGTCTGACGGGCTGTTCTCTTTTTAAACGCATTCGACAATTTATCCTGGCTTGTCACCTGAATGACGGCATCGCCGAAGATCGAAGCCAAAGAAGGAACCGCATCAGAAATAACGGTTGTATTGCAAGCTACACAATCAAACAGCCTGTTTGAGAGAAGGCCATACTCGCGCATCGACTCCCAGTGATCATTCAAAACAAAATTGGCTGAAGCGTAGTAAATGCCTAAGTCTTCATTGTTTATGTTGGTTCCTTTGATCAAACCAGCCGGGATATAATCATTCCAGAGGGTTCCGTAGACATCTGGTGAATTTCCGGATTCTATAGACCACCGAACAATATCACGATAAATGCGACGAGAATTCCCCACAAATAAGATTTCGTGAACGAGATTGGCGCTTTTGAGATCTGGATGAAAACGCTCAATATCTGTCGCCTGATAAAGCGTTTTTACAGTGGATGTCGATATTTCTTTAAGAAGTGACGTGAAGCTTTGCGAAGCAGTATAAACAATATCGTAACTGTCATACTCATCGTAATCAACCTGATCGGGGTGACTAATATTCCACATTACATTGATCGCAGCGGGTTGAGGCTCAAACTGAGACAACCCGCGAAGCACGATAACCACATGATCGGATTGATCGAACCGATGATCCGCCCAGTCATCCAGAAAGTCTATTCGAGGTGTATGGCCAAGCGCGGCAAAGCTTTTCGATAGAGATGTTGCAAAGTGAAAGTCTCCCCATTGCGCTGCCTTGGCTCTTGGGGCTGGTATCTTAATAGCTATTTGGAGCGCGATAGCCTTATAGATCTGATTATCAGGAATAGGCTTCGGTTGGCTGTGACGCGCCCTTACGATAGCGCGATAGATGTTTGGCTGGGTAACAGAGATGCGGCTCGTGTCCGACATGTCATGGACATATTCGCATCCAACAAACGGAGCATAAATAACTTTCTGCCCGATAGTTTGTTGCAGAATGAAATCCCAATCGACTGTCCGCTTAAGTTTCGGATCGAATCTTATGTCAGTTTTTGGGGTTCGACGGTAGAAATATACATTGAGGTCGATATAGTTTCCTTTACGGCATTTTTCACGGTCAAAAGATTCCCCGCGAGTAAATAGACCATTCCCGTCAGCATCGACCGCAATAAGGCCGCTATATGCAATATCGACTTTTTCACTCAGGCAAACACATATCATGTAACGAAGATAATTATTCGTCCAACGATTGTCGCTGTCTAGGAATGCTATGAAGTCTCCGCTAGCGGAATCAAGCCCGGCGTTACGCGTGATACTTACATGAGATTTCTGCAGGTTTATTAGTTTTATTCTTGGGTCGAAACCATAATGCGATTTGATCTTTTCCGCTGTGTCGTCGGTGCTTCCGTCATTGCAAACGAGAACTTCGAAGTTTTGGTGGGTTTGGTTTAAGATGGAATCGATTGCATCGCAAACTGTAGATGATCTATTATAAGTAGGAATAACAATTGAAACCTTTAAAGAAGAAATCTTCGTAAAATTTCGTTCGTAGAATGTTTCAAGTGACTTAACGTACTCTTCATTCGTGACGTGATCAATCGCCTGATCAATTGTTTGATCAGGTGGATTTGATGGAATTTCATGTAATGGCTGAACAATAGATATGGATCTATTCACAGGCCGACGTTCGGCGCGCCCATGCCGAATATAATGGAGAAGTGGATTTTGCCCAGACGCCGCAACATCGGGGTTCATCCCTAGATAGTTATGTCCGTCAAACAACTCACTTGGTCGACGCCCTTCTCTCCAGCCGTATTGAATGTAGTGAGAAGCGGGGTCCGCATTAGCCGCGCGGACATCTGGATTTCTCTCTAAATAGTACGGTCCGTCAAAAAGATGAGATGATTTAATTTCTCTTACATCCCTCCATACCCGTAGCCTCGTAACGTTCCTACGGAGTATGGAAAGGTGAGATTTAATACGGCTAATCATACAAGAATGCCCCGCATGGTACTTGAATTACGACGAATTTAGGGCAGTCATAGCAGCCAAAAGTGGTTAGTCAATGATACGAAGGGTGAAATATCCTAGGTTGTGTTGAGATTGCCATAAAACCAAATTTGCTAGTGCTAAATTGCCGGCATGGATAGGTGTGCAACTATTGCATCAGCACATAGTTGGGTTGAAGTATAGAGATTGCTTAAAAAAAGATAATCATAGAAATTAAAATATAAGCTATCACAAATAGATTGACGCCCGCGTTAAGCGTGACCGTCGGTGTCCTTTTCAATATATTCCGAGTGACCTGATGTATTTTTATGTCGGCTCTTCCGAGCACTACAGAGGCCAATGTGGCAGCGCCTACGCATAGAAAGTAAGTAATTTCCGGCCATTTGAAACTTGGTAAATGACGAACGACCAATAGTATTACGGGCACATGGATCAGATACATTGCGTAACTCCAATCCCCTAAGCTCTTCAGTGCGCGGGCAGAAGCACCCCGAAAAACCGGCGCTGTAGTCTGTAGCGCAGCTACAATTAGAAACGCAGAACCGACTCCCGAAGTGATGCGGGCGAAGTATGCTGGTACAAAGAACGTTAAAGGAATGCTCAAACAGAAGCCCGCGATCATGAGCATAGGCGTTCGCGGGATACGGCTCAAAATGACGGGAACGATCAAACCTGCCGCAAATCCTGCATTCGCCGTCATAAAGAACATTTCCGCTATATTGGCCCGCCCAATTCGTGGCATGGGGGCGCCATATCTTGCCAATAATAACGCAATCCAACATGCGGCAAATAAAGGAAGGAATTTCCGGAGGTTTAAACTTATAAAGCCGAAAACCAAGAGGTAAAAAAACATCTCGTGAACAAGTGTCCATTCAACATTTAACACATAGAAAATAGGTCCTGCCGGAACGAGGGTTATGGATACCCAATTGAATTTTTCAATTAATCGGAACGGATCTGAAATTAGTGCAAAAAGGGTAGCAATTAACAAGGCTGGATAGATGCGAATTATCCGAGCTGCCAAGAAGGCATGTGCATTTTGCCTGCTTGATAATTCCACCATAAGATAACCTGAGAGGGCGAAGAAAATCGCCACGCCATACAGGCCTAAGAAATGATGGAAAACGTCATAAAGTCCAGCGCCTAGGTGTGCATGCACATAATGAGCTGCATGATACAGCATTACGGACATAGCAGCGAATGCGCGAATATATTGTAGATTTTCATTGAATTTGAGCGGGGTGTCGGTTCGCGCTACGGAATTAAAATTCATATCGCCGCTCTTGCTGGAATGTGTTTTCTTCTTAGCGGGCTACAACGTGGCTACAGGTAGGTCAATTGTGACAATTTGTTTCTGGACTTTATGCATGCGCCTGTTGCCGAATGCCAAAATTGCCGCGGTTTCTCTATCATCTGCGATTCATAACAAATGTTAAAAGAGCCAGTCCGCCCACCGCCGCAATCCCCAATGCCGCAATCGATAAAAGAACATTAAACCATACCATAGCTGCCCCCGCGTTCATGACGCGGGCTAATTAATCCAAACACACCTATCAATGCAAGCCGCCAATTGAGGCGGTTTTTCTTTGCCGAAAGGACAAAAGAAAACCCCGGACAAGCCGGGGTTATAGCTATTGCCGCCGTCTGGTGTCCCAGAAAAGCACCGATATGACGCAGAGCAATGCAGCGAGGATGGGGACTTCAATTAGAAAATACCAATGCATTGATGTGCCCTCATACTGGAACGCGGCCACCGCCATTGCCATGTGAGGTCATCCACGGCATAGCAGCCTCTGGTTTTTCGAGAATGTTGCGTTTTCGAGCGAAGCCTTCAAAGGCGTTTTGCGCCACGATTAGCGGTTTCTGCCCGCTGTGAGCGTCACAACAGGCGCTCCATGCCACTTCATAGATGACGTCCCGATCATCCTGTGGCCATTCATAAAGAAAATCGATTGCATCAACCGGGCCTGCAATCTCCCTGATCAGAAATTTACCGTCCTTCACAAAAATTGGACTGTCAAACAAACGGTCGCTCATCGAAACCTCCATTTGATCGAACGAAGTGTGTTGGAATGACGGCTTCGATTTAGTGAAGCTGCACCGCGTTTCAATGCTCTGCGAATAAAATTTTTAGTGCCTGCAAACGCTGGCAATAACCCTCGGGCAGCCACTCGGTCTGCCGGCCAACCGAAAGATAAGCAATCCATGAAACTCGTTTCCGACTGGAAGCGGGTGCTCGCGCGCGCGTGGAGCATCCGTTTGCTTTTGCTCGCCGGTATTCTTTCCGGCCTTGAAGTCGTGTTGCCGTTGATCGGTGACGCTCTCCCCATCCCAACCGGCGCGTTTGCTGCTCTGTCGCTGATCATCACGGCAGGGGCCTTTGTTGCGCGCATCGTTTCACAGAAGGAATTCAGAAATGAAGAGTAAGCGAGCAAAGGGCGCTTTGGCGTCTGGCCTTGGCCTTGTCGCATTGACGGCAACTTATCTCACGGTCCCATGGGAAGGCGTGGAGAACAAAGCCTATTGGGATAGCCTCGGTAAGGTCTGGACGGTCTGCGCCGGCGAAACCAAGGGGGTGAAGAAGGGCGATTACTATTCGGACGCCAAGTGTCTCCAGATGCTGCAAACCCGGCTGGAGAACGATTTCCACAAGCCGCTACAGAAGTGCATCGTCACTTTCGATGCCGCGCCGATCAGTGTTCAGGCTTCCATGCTCGATCTGTCGTACAACATCGGCACCGGTGCCGCCTGTTCGTCGTCAGCAGCAAAACGGATGCGGGAAAAGAACTGGCCAGCGGCCTGCAACGCAATGACCTTGTTCAACCGGGCAGGGGGCAAAGTTGCCGAAGGCCTGAAGAAGCGCCGGGAATACGGCGATGCGCAACGGATTGGCGAGCTTGAACTGTGTCTGGCGGGGCTGAAGTGATGCTCAGCTTGCTCGACTACATCAAAATAGGAGCAGGATTTGCGGTCGGTATCGTGCTGATGCTCGGCTTCAATCTGCTCATTCATGATCCGTTGATCAAGCGCGAGGCACGACAGGGCTACGTCCTCGAAGCACAGAAGACAGCCCTTGAGGCACAAATTGCCGAACGAGACCGCCAGATCAAGGCGGGCAAGTACGTCATCTCGGCGTACCAGGAACAGCTTTCCAACGCACGTGCGGCAGAAACAGCCAGGGCGGAACAATCAGAACAGGAGATAGCGGCCTATGAAACACGGCTTGCTGATGAAGGCAGGGCTTGCCTGCTCGATAATGCTGATCGCATCTGGCTGCTCAAGCCTTGATCGCCAGTTGAAACAGGCGGCGACGGCGCAAGGGACAGCACAGGCTCGCGTCACGCTTCCGGCTTATCCAGAAGACTGTCGAACGAATGAGCCTCATGCGGCGCTCACGGAAGGCACAGAAATCCGCTCGCTCCTCAAACGAGAACGTGACGCGCTGGATCGGCAGAACGCAAGAACGGATCGCTGTGCGGGATTTTACGATGATTTGAAGGAGGAGATACGTGACACCAATGGATAATGAAGCACGGACTGCCAACCGTCTCGTTGAAATTCCAGAGCGGACAAAGGAATTCCTGTCAAAGCTGGACGAAGACGATATCGACAATCTGGAAGACGCGATGAAGTTCTACGCGACAGTGCGCACTATGGGCCATGTCGTGAAGTGGCTTGCGATCACGATCCTAGCGATCATCGTTGGCATTGCATCGCTATATGAGAATACGCTCAAACTTTGGGGCTGGTTTCATAAGTGAGCCCGCAAGAAGTGCCATGCCACACTGATATCAATCGGTAAAACGAGCGCGCAAATGCTCTATTTGATTTTTAATGCCTTCTTTCTCGGTGCAGGCGTAACCACGATAAGCTCGCGCTCCAAGCGCTGTTTTCGCAGGCGGAGAGTCTTTGCGACCCGCTCGTCTACTTCCGCGTCTAGAATAGTACGCACGGCTTTATTGGTGCGTGAAGCAACCGACTCGCGAGAGGAAGGAATTGGTTTGAAAAGAGTATCTTTCGTAAAGGGACCGCGTGGGTCTTGGGGCAATTGTTGTAATCCTTTTTGGAGGTCAATAAAAAAGGCCAAGCATTGCTTGGCCTCAAAGCTAGTTTCTTTCGACAGTGCCAGTACATCCGTGGTCAAAGGAAAGAAAATCAGCTATTTAAGCGGCTTGCAGATTGCATGCCGACATCTTGCCGGACTTGCGATCCTGTTCAAGATCATAAGTAAGCTTCTGGCCTTCAGTCAGCGAATACATACCTGCGCGTTCAACTGCAGAGATATGGACGAATGCATCGCCGCCGCCATTTTCAGGCTGAATAAATCCAAAGCCTTTTGCCGCATTAAACCATTTAACTGTACCGGTGTTCATTGGAACCCCTTTCAAAGCAATATTAATACCCGCGTTCAAAACGAACGCAGTGATGAAACGATTTTTTAAAGGGAGTTTTCGTTCAGCGCACGGTGCTAAACGTGCATGGAGCAAATCTCAGCAAGAAAATCTCGATATCTTTCTTGTAACGATTTAAATTATTTTGTCAAATTATTAATATTCAGAATTCCAGATTTGCGAATATTGACCCTTAAGTTTGACAATATTTTTGTTTTTTCAATCAATAATTCGAGACGTAAAATAATATTTAGAAGGCGCGTATGGGCTCTCTTAGGCCTTATTGATCAGGCCATGCCGTAAGCGGACGTTCCCTCATTTAGTGGACCAGCATCCGGTTGGATGTCGCCCATAACTTCAGCCATAAAATTGCGTAGAATTAATGCTGACTGGTCATAATGGGGCCCTGGCAAAGGCTTCATATGCGATGTCATATAACCAGCATTGACAATCATCTGCTTTAGAATGCGATGGTTTGAGTGAAAGTCTACATTATAGATAGGGGAAGACATTCAGTCCTCCTTTCAAATTACTGGGCGTGGACAATTTCGTCCATGTCAGCAGTGCCATTATAAGTTACCGACAATTTAAACTGGACTGATTGCATTTTAATAGCAAGCCAACAATTAAGGTCACTTAGCGGCAATGCCTTTCTAGAGGGGGAATGCCACTTGTTCGATTTGTCTACTTTAAAATGAATTCTATTCAAAAAGAACCCCGCAGCGACTATCGCGCGGGGTTAAGGCTACTGAGCCCTTCTCTCCCAAGGGCGACAAAAATTTACCCATCCGGTCAAAAAAGTAAACCCCGGTCAGTGTGCATGCAAAGACCGGGGCTGCGCAAGTTGGGTTTCCATCGGTTTGAAAAGCTTGCGCTCAAATTATGATATGCAAACAAAGCCTTACGTCAAGCGCGTGTCGGTGCAGAATTATCACTTCCCTTGCCAGATCATTGCAAGTGCAATCAGTGCTAAAATAGACGTAGATACGGCTTCGACTAAGATGATATAATTCATTTGCGTTCCCCATACACAATTGAATGATCTATGGCCCAATCATGTTGGCGAGACATGCCAAACTCCCCCGGAGCCAATGAAGCGGTTCTTATAATGAATACTTAAGAAAGTGTAAACCCGTTGACCTTTCACAAAGTCAACGGGTTTACATGCTTCCATGCGGTTTAAAAGGACCCTGCCCCTACGGTGTAACGGGGGCAGGGTAGGCGCCAATTTCCCAAGCTTGGTATATGGTCATTGACACCAACGGCTTATAACTGCGTGCTCAGGGTAAAGTTCCTTCTTCATCGTTCGAATTGGCATGCAGTGCAGTCACATCGTGGCGAACGAAAAATTTCTGATGAGCTAGCCTTGCGGCAAGTTCGGAAAGCTTGGCCTTATCGCGAAGACCGTTTCGGTAGAGCATGAGTATGCAAGACGCGAGTTCACTGCCCGAATAATTCTGGTCACTTTCTTCCAGCAGAACGGCTGCGTTCGTAAAGCAGCTGCGCAGAAAATCGACTTCGGCAGGTGTATATATGCGGCTCGCTTCGTTGAAAAACGGCATGTCAGCCTCCCTATACTAAGGTGGTAAGCATACCCAGTTAGAAATAACCAAAAAGCCAATCCATATCAATAAGCGTTATGTCACTCAGGCACCATGCAATAATGAACCCGCCATTATTTTAGCTGACGGGGTATGTGCATGAAGAAGCGAGCCGCGCCGTTAATAGACGCATGGGCATTGCCTGAATGGGCAACAGAACCGGCGAAGCGAGGGGAATATTCCAATTTGCGGATCCGTGGTTATTCCTCCGGGTCCGTCCCTGTCACGCTGCGGTGCATGTTCTCAGCAACTATCCTTATTGCGGTTGCCGCTTCCTCCTCCGACCATCCGGCTTCTACAGCGTCCTGGATGAGTTCGGGCACGCCGATCACCTGAGTGCGGGCTATGGCCGCAGTGACTTCTGCGTCTCTGGCGCCGGATACTACAGCACGCTCGACCAGCTCCGCAATTCCTTGCGAGAGCGCTTCTTGGCAGTCGATTTCACGTTCTGGATAATCACCGGGCTGTTTTGGTCCAAACATCAAATCCTCCCTTGATTGGTTCTAGGAAGGTAGGGCGCTTTTCGCTACCGTCCACAGCATCCATGGTGTGAAGGACGGTTAAAATTACATAATAGAATCAATGCGCAGTTATTCCGCCACACCTTTCGCTTAACCGATTGTTTTAATTGCATAAACATCAAAATATTGCAGTCCTGCCGGGATCGCCACTTCTTCTCAACTTCCTTTCCGTTCATTTTGGCGTCCGCGATCATTTCGCAGGAATTATGCCTTGCATTTCGCACGTCCGGACCTGCGAGCCAGTCTGTGGGCGTCAGAACTTGGAATACCTCGAAGGTGAGAATCGCGCTTAAAAGCGCCGGTATTCTCATCGGAAAGGGTTGTTATGAGAGTTTTATTTCCAGTTATTTCGCTCGCTATCATTATTTTCACGCCCGTGGCTTATGCAGCGACCGACGCACAAGCCGATGGATGTGTTATCGCTCGTCCGCAGAAATGTTGTCCCAATCCAGAAAAGCCTGACTCGCTTATTTGTTTTCCATATACCGGTAGAACTTGAGCCAGGCTCAATACCGGCGGCGGCAGTAAATCCGGCGATATTCGGTGGATATAGTCCGATTTTCTTTCTTGTTTGCAGCTTTTGCGCGTATTTCAGCAAAGCTTAAATAAATGGAAGAGGAGAGGGCATGCGTTATATTCCAACGGCGGTGGCCGGGTTTGTCGGTCTGGTCTTGCTCAGCTTTGTTCTGGGTTCGTGGTACACGATCGACGAAGGTGAACGCGGTGTTATTCTGCGCTATGGCGCTGTGGCTGGTGTCGCGCAGCCTGGGCTGGGGTTCAAGATTCCCATGATCGATTCCATCGTGCGCGTTTCGGTACAGTCGAAAGCCGCGATCTATAATCAGATGGAAGCCTATAGCCGTGACCAACAACCGGCTACCATGAACCTGTCGGTCAATTATCGTATTCCGCCGGATCGCGTGGAGGAAGTCTACGCCAATTACGGCGGTGAGGATGGTCTGCTTTCGCGTCTGGTGGAGCGTCGCGTCTTCGAGGAAAGCAAGACGGTGTTCGGCAAGTTCAATGCCGTGACCGCCATTCAGGAGCGCAGCCGTCTCAATCAGGAGATCGCAGAAGCCATCCAGAACAGTGTGCGCGGACCGGTGGTTGTCGATAGTGTTCAGATCGAGAATATCGATTTCTCGGACGCCTATGAACAGTCCATCGAGCAGCGCATGCTGGCAGAGGTGGAAGTGCAGCGCTTGCGCCAGAACGCCGAGCGCGAAAAGGTGCAGGCGGAAATCACTGTGACGCAGGCCAAGGCGCAAGCCGATGCGCGCCGCGCGGAAGCCGAAGCTCAGGCCGATGCTGTGCGTCTTCAGGCTGAAGCCGAATCCGAAGCCATTCGCCTGCGCGGTGAGGCGGAAGCAACCGCTATCAAGGCACGCGGCGATGCGCTGCGTGACAATCCGGGTCTGGTGTCGCTGACCCAGGCCGAACGGTGGAACGGGCAACTGCCTTCGACCATGTTGCCGAACAGCTCGATCCCGATGCTGAATCTCACGCCGCAGACGGTATCTGAATAAACGAAGAATGGCGGGGTTTTGCCCCGCCATTTTCTTGACCTGTTCGTCACATTATCGCGGTTCGTTGCCGCGCGGACGTATATAGGCACGCGGGCCGCCATAGCCGCCGGGACGACCGCCGTGCCAGCCGGGACGATCCCAGTTTCGGTTACGATAGCGATAATCCGGACGTCCTCCCCAGTGGCCGCGACGATAATAGTAATCATCGCGATCGTTGAGCGCTGAGCCGATTGCCACGCCCGCGATCAGCGGGATACCGATCAGGGCGGCATTGCGTCCGAAATCATCCGAATAACCGCTGCCGACTGTTCCTTCCCGGAACGCGATATAGCGTGACGCAGACCAGCCATAGGTCGAGCCATAGCTCACCTGACACCAGCCGTAACCCGAGGTGCAACCATGCACCGTCACGGGCGCGCCGCCCGGAATAGCGCCCATGGAAGGATAGCTGGTGCTTGGCCCTGTACGGATATTGAGATTGGCAGTGGAGATTGCATTTGCGGCCTGCGCCGCGCCTGCCGATAAGACTCCCACTACAACGAGAGCAGCTTTCAAAGCGAGTTTCATCGAACATCTCCCTGAATGATCACGATGAATGACTGTATTCTTTTATAAAACGAAGGTGTCGGACGAAAGTTCCTCTTCTGAACTTGGTAAATAATTGAAGGTCAAGGTGCCGAAGGAGAGGACCAATTTGCATCGCAAATAAAAAGCGCCGGATTATCCGGCGCTTCTGAATGCGATTTTTTCGTTCGTCTTGGCTTAACGTCTGCAACGCGCAACGTAAATCTGGCCATGACGGTTGCGATATTGGCAATTGCCATTACGCAGTTCGCGCACCAGCAGACCGCCGAGGGCGCCAGCACCCGCACCGATCAGGGCGCCACGTCCGCCACCGGCAATGCCGCCGATGATGGCGCCTGCGCCAGTGCCTATTGAAAGATCTTTTTCAGTGGTGGTGCAGCCCGAAATTGCCATCAGCGCCACCAGCCCAAGTGCTACTTTCCGCATTTCTCTCTCCTCCATGAACCCGATAATGCAATAAGAACGATTCGCATTGAAATCGGTTGCTTGAAATTAAAGGAGAATTTGCAGGGAAAACAGTCACTAGCGGCGATAGCGCAAAATGACTGCAATCGCCAGAACGGCGAGCCCGATGGCGATGAAACCCTGAATAATGAAAACCGCATTCATCATGATGTTATCCTTCGGCGCTGGCTGCGTTTTAAAAACCAAGCCACCGCGCATAGTGTGCCATTGGCAGCGCTTTCAGCAAAGTCTGAAGCGCTGCCAATTGTTCAGATGGCTGCAAAGCCCTTTTCAAGATCGGCGATGATATCCGCGACATCTTCCAGACCGATCTGGAGGCGGATGACCGGACCCGGATAATTGCCCTTGGCAATCAGACGGTCGGCAACGCGCACCTGCAACGCAAGGCTCTCATAACCACCCCATGAATAGCCGAGGCCGAAAATCTCCAGCGCATTGAGGAAAGCATGGGCTTCCGCCTGTCCGCCTTCTTTCAACACGAAGGAAAAGATACCTGACGAGCCTGTGAAGTCGCGCTTCCAGATATCATGGCCGGGATGGCTTTCGAGCGCCGGGTGCAGAACCTGCGCCACCGCAGGATGGCTTTCCAGCCAATGGGCGACTTCCAGAGCGCTCTTGCGGTGATGTTCCAGACGAACGCCCATGGTGCGCATGCCGCGCAGGATCTGATAGGTGTCGTCGGGACTGGCGCAAAGTCCAAGCGTGCCGTGGGTTTCCAGAAGCTGCGGCCAGCACTTTTCATTGGCGGACACGGTGCCGAACAGAATGTCGGAATGGCCGGATGGATATTTGGTGGAGGCGTGAATGGTAACGTCCACGCCAAAATCGAGCGCCTTGAAATAGACCGCCGTTGCCCATGTATTGTCCATCATCACGATGGCGCCGCCCTTATGGGCGACATCCACGATGGCCGGAATGTCCTGCATCTCGAACGTGTTGGAGCCGGGTGATTCCGTGAAGACGACCTTGGTATTGGGCCGCATCAACGCTGCGATGCCCGCTCCGATTTCCGGGTCATAATATTCGACATCCACGCCCATGCGCTTCAGGATCGTATCGGCAAAGTGACGGGTCGGATTATAGATCGAATCGACCAGCAAAGCGTGATCGCCGGGAGACAGAAATGCCAGCAGCGACACGGTGACAGCTGCCAGGCCGGATGGCACACAGATTGTTCCGGCAGAGCCTTCCAGTGCGTTGATTGCTTCGCAAAGCGCATCGCTGGTTGGCGTCCCGCGCGTGCCATAAGTGTATTTCTGGTCGCCGGTCACCATGCTCTGGGCATCCGGGAAAAGCACGGTCGAGGCGCGGACAACGGGTGGGTTGACGAAGCCGTGATAGTCGCGTGGCTGATAGCCATCATGCGCCAGTCGTGTGTTTATCCCCAGTTTCGCCGTCTTATCTTGCTGCTTAGCCACGAAATTGCCTCCAGACCATGTTGCATGCGTTCCGCCGGTTCTCTTTTGGAGAATGCTGCATGGTCGTACCGACTACCGGATGCGGCCAGATGCGGTTGGCAGAAAGATCATCGATTCCGTCTGTTGCGGAATATTTAGAAGTTCATTCGATAAGCCGCGTCAGGGCTGGATGCAACCCCGCGTTCAGTGCTTGAAACGCAAGACGCGATGCGAAAAGGGAATAATGGAATGTCATCACCGGATTTGAAAAATGCGCTTCTCAATCCGGTATATGCGGCCATTGAACTTATTCGCGCTTGTCTGAGACCGGCCTACAAGGGCGCGCCGTCTTCCTGGACGATGCAGATGACTGCAATCGTCGTGCTGCTGCCGTTCATCATCCTGATTCTGCATCTGTGGGATGCCGATATCGTCCGTGCGGCGGCTGGAAGCAGCAATATCATCATGGAAGTTCTGCGGACTGTCACCGATGCCATTCGCACGGTCGTCTGGCTGGCTGTCGCGCTCGTCGTCTGGGTGGTCACGGCCTTTGTTCTGTCGCCCACCTATCGGGGTCAGATGCGCAACGTGCTCACGCGGTGGCATGGCTGGGCCACGCTGGTTCTGGCATCCATCGTGGTAGGCAGCATCCCGTCGGAAATCGGCAAGCTGGCGATCGGGCGCGCGCGTCCGTTTTTGCTCGACCAATATGGCGCTGCCTATTTTTCTCCTTTCAAGGGCGAGTTCCTTTATGAAAGCTTCCCATCCGGTCATTCGATGATGGCCGGTATCATGATGATGTCACTGAGTATTTTCCTGCCACGCTGGCGCTTACCGATCATTGTCGTGGGCCTGTTGTTTTGCATCAGCCGGCTTGCAGCCGGAGCGCATTTCCCGACCGACATTGTGGCAGGTTGTACCATAGGATTGCTCGCAACCTGGTGGGTAGCGCGCTACATGGCGACGCGAAATATTATTTTTTCTCTGGAAGACGGGCGAGCCCTCCCGAGGGTGTGATTCTGACCCATTTTGTCTGGTCTTCGGACCATTTTAGCAAAATGTAATTCATTTAAACATTTGTTATTACTATGTTTTCCTTGGGATAATTCTGGCAGGCGTCAATTATTGCGTTTGGTTGGCCGCGCTCCCCAGAAATTGGGAAACCGTGTAAAAAAAATCGGCTCGCTTCCGAACTTTTCCACGAAACGCTGATTTTGCTGCCGATATTAACTTGACCATTGCCCAATTATCGCCTTCGATAAGGCGGTGAAGGCGACAGGCGTCACTATGCTCAGACATAAATAGAAGACCGGATAACCGGTCTCGGGCGAGGGGCGGTCTGCTAATGCAGTATGGGTTGGGGAGGAGCGCACGGCTTTTCCGGAAAGACCTATGCAACAAACAACGAGAGAAACGCGTGGTGTGTTTACGCCCATCGTTTCCAGGGAACAAAAAGGTTGCAGGCCAGATGAAAAATACAATTTTGATGGGGGTACTGGGTGCAGCAGCGCTTTTTGGCGCGGCTTCGGGGGCATCCGCCGACACACTTTCCGACGTTAAGGCAAAGGGCTTCGTGCAATGTGGTGTGAACACCGGTCTTCTCGGTTTTGCTTCCACGAACGACAAGGGCGAATGGTCCGGCTTTGACGTCGATTATTGCCGCGCGGTTGCATCGGCGATCTTCGGCGATCCGACCAAGGTGAAGTTTACGCCGCTGAATGCGAAAGAGCGCTTCACGGCGCTGCAATCAGGTGAAGTGGACGTTCTGATCCGCAACACGACCTGGACCATTAGCCGTGATACTTCGCTCGGCCTTGATTTTCCGGGCGTCAACTATTTTGACGGTCAGGGCTTCATGATCAACTCGAAGAAGCTCTCCGGCATCAACTCGGCGCTTCAGCTTTCGGGCGCTTCCATCTGCGTGCAGGCAGGCACGACGACCGAGCTGAACATGGCCGATTATTTCCGTTCCAATAAAATGGAATATAATCCGGTCGTCTTCGAAAAGGTCGACGAAGCCAACGCAGCCTATGATTCTGGTCGTTGCGATGCTTACACCACCGACCAGTCCGGCCTCTATGCAATTCGTCTGACACTCGCCAATCCGGATGATCACGTCATCCTGCCGGAAATCATTTCCAAGGAACCGCTTGGACCAGCTGTCCGACAGGGCGATTCGAAGTGGGCTGACGTCGTCCGCTGGACGCATTTCGCGCTGTTGAATGCTGAGGAATTCGGTATCACCAAGGCGAATGTCGACGAGATGAAGAACTCTGACAATCCGGAAATCAAGCGTTTGCTTGGCACGGAGGCCGATACCAAGATTGGTACCGATCTCGGCCTCGATAACGACTGGGTCGTCAAGATCATCAAGGGCGTCGGAAATTACGGCGAATTGTTCGATCGTAACCTGGGTAGCGGTAGCCCGCTCAAGATCGCACGCGGTCTCAATGCCCAGTGGTCGAAGGGTGGCCTGCAATACGGCATGCCGATCCGCTAAGGGCGACAGCTTTTGCATCTGACATGAGGTGGGGGCACTGGCATCCGCCTCATGCCGGATTTATCGGCTCTCTGTTTCGTTGAAGCAGTTTCCCGCAAAGATCATCGGGATCTGATAGCAGCACAAGCATTTGAAATTGGGGCGATTGCCCGCAAGAGCTCATAGCATTTCGCTGGCCAGACAATTGAACCGGCCCGTCGCAAAAAATAATGGTTCGGCTGCATTGTCGTTTCGAGAATGACGCTCCGGTTTTTGGGGCGCTGTTTCCGTTCCGAAAATTTTGCGCCTGACCAAAGGTACAGGAAACATATGGCTTCCTATTCTGCAACCGAACGCCATGATAGCGGTGGAACCTCACTTCTGTACGATCCGCGCGTTCGCGGCATCTTCTACCAGATTTTAGTGTTCGTCGCGGTCGTGGGCGCGATCTACTGGATCGTCGGAAACACGGTCACCAACCTGCAGCGCGCGAATATCGCCTCGGGCTTCGGCTTTTTGAAAGGCCGCGCGGGCTTCGATGTCAGTCAGACACTGATTTCGTATAACAGCGATTCGACTTATGCCAGGGCCTTCCTGGTGGGTCTGGTCAACACGCTCTATGTTGCAGGTTTGGGCGTTATCACAGCCTCGATCATCGGATTTCTCGTCGGTATCGGTCGTTTGTCCCGCAACTGGCTGATCCGCAAGCTCTGCACGGTCTATGTTGAAATTTTTCGCAACATTCCGCCGCTGCTGGTCATTTTCTTCTGGTATTTCGGCATTTTGTCCACCTTGCCGAATGTGCGCGAAAGCATCAGCGGACCGTTGCACACCTATATCAACACCCGCGGCTTCTTCATGCCCGCACCCGTCTGGGGTGAGAAGGCGTGGCTTATTCCGGTGGCGCTTGTTCTGGGCATTGTCGCGTCTTTCGTGGTGGCGCGCTGGGCCAGACGCAGGCAGATGGCGACAGGTCAGCCCTTCCATACGATCCGTGCGACGATTGCACTGATTATCGGTCTGCCACTGCTTGCCTTCATCGCGACCGGCTTTCCGGTTTCCTTCGACATTCCGAAACTCGGTACCTTCAATCTGACGGGCGGCGCTCAGATCAAGCCGGAATTTCTGGCCCTTTTCCTCGCCTTGTCCTTCTACACAGCCTCGTTCATTGCCGAAACGGTTCGCGCGGGCATTCTCGGCGTCAACAAGGGGCAGACGGAAGCGGCTTACGCGGTTGGTATGCGCCCTGGGCCGACGATGCGTCTCATCATTGTGCCGCAGGCGCTACGCATTATCATCCCGCCTCTGTCGAGCCAGTATCTGAACCTCATCAAGAACTCCTCGCTGGCAATTGCCATCGGCTATCCGGATCTCGTCGCCGTCGGCGGCACGGTTCTCAATCAGACCGGACAGTCGGTTGAAGTCGTGGCAATCTGGATGGTGATCTATCTGGGCATCAGCCTGGTCACGTCCGCCATCATGAACTGGTTCAATGCCAAAATGGCGTTGGTGGAGAGATGACCATGGAAAAAGCCGATCTCCAATATATCCGCACGGAAATGGTCGATGGCGAAAAGCCGCCGCGTTCGGTACAGGGCTTTTCGCACTGGCTGCGCGTCAATCTCTTCGCTTCTCCAACCGATGCGGCTCTGACAATCTTCGCCCTGTTCCTTCTGGTCTGGTTTCTGCCGTCCGCCATTCAGTGGCTCTTCGTCAACGCGGTGTGGAGCGGAACCGACCGCACGGCCTGCCTGACCGTCGCACAGGGCGGCGCACAGCCGGACGGCTGGTCCGGCGCTTGCTGGGCTTTCGTTCAGGCCAAGTATGAGCAGTTCATCTATGGACGCTATCCGATCGATCAGCGCTGGCGGGTCAATCTGACGGCTCTGCTCTTCGTCATCCTTCTTGTGCCGCTTATGATACCGAAGGTGCCGCAGAAGGCGCTCAACGCCATTCTGTTCTTCTTCGTCTTTCCATTTGTGGCATTCTTCCTGCTGGTTGGCGGCTGGTTCGGTCTGCCCTTCGTGGAAACGCCACTCTGGGGCGGCCTTCTGGTAACGCTGGTTCTGTCCTTCGTGGGCATTGCGGTCTCTTTGCCGCTCGGCATTCTGCTGGCGCTTGGCCGTCGTTCGCATCTGCCCGTCATCAAGACATTCAGCATCATTTTCATCGAAATGGTGCGTGGTGTTCCCCTCGTGACGGTGTTGTTCATGGCGAGTGTGATGCTTCCGCTGTTCCTGCCGCCGGGCGTGACCTTCGACAAATTGCTGCGTGCCCTGATCGGCGTGGCGCTGTTCGCATCGGCCTATATGGCGGAAGTTGTGCGCGGCGGACTTCAGGCGATCTCACGCGGGCAATATGAAGGCGCGGATGCGCTCGGCCTCAGCTACTGGCAGAAGACGGGACTCATCATCCTGCCCCAAGCGCTCAAACTGGTGATTCCGGGTATCGTGAACACCTTCATCGGGCTCTTCAAGGATACGAGCCTTGTCTACATCATCGGCATGTTTGATCTTCTGGGCATCGTGCGCCAGAGTTTCTCCGATGCCAACTGGGCTTCTCCACAGACGCCTGCTACCGGCCTCATCTTTGCGGGCTTCGTTTTCTGGATTTTCTGTTTCGCTATGTCGCGATACTCTATATTCATGGAACGACGGCTCGACACGGGTCACAAACGATAAAAAGAACAAAAGGGAATAATGGTATGAGTGCACAAAGCGCCCTCCCGCAATCAGAGCTCGGTGTCGAGGTCGACGGCTCGAAGATGCAGGTATCCAAAACCGATGTCGCCATCGAAATCACCAACATGCATAAGTGGTATGGTGAGTTTCATGTTCTGCGCGACATCAATCTGAAGGTGATGCGCGGTGAGCGCATCGTCGTTGCCGGTCCGTCGGGCTCGGGCAAATCGACGATGATCCGCTGCATCAACCGTCTGGAGGAACATCAGAAGGGCAAGATCGTCGTTGACGGTATCGAGCTGACCAACGACCTGAAGAAGATCGATGAAGTGCGCCGCGAAGTCGGCATGGTGTTCCAGCACTTCAACCTCTTCCCGCATCTGACCATTCTGGAAAACTGCACGCTGGCGCCGATCTGGGTGCGCAAGATGCCAAAGAAGCAGGCGGAAGAAATCGCCATGCATTATCTGGCCCGCGTGAAAATTCCGGAACAGGCCAATAAATATCCGGGCCAGCTTTCCGGTGGTCAGCAGCAGCGCGTGGCGATTGCCCGTGCACTGTGCATGAACCCGAAGGTCATGCTTTTCGACGAACCGACCTCGGCGCTTGATCCGGAAATGGTCAAGGAAGTGCTCGATACGATGGTGAGCCTTGCTGCCGAAGGCATGACCATGATCTGCGTGACGCACGAAATGGGCTTCGCCCGTCAGGTCGCCAATCGTGTGATCTTCATGGATCAGGGCCAGATCGTTGAACAGAATTCACCAAACGAGTTCTTCGACAATCCGCAGCACGAACGCACCAAGCTGTTCCTCAGCCAGATCTTGCACTGATCCGGTTGAGTGCCTTGAATTGAGAACACCCGCCAGTCACGCTGGCGGGTGTTTTTATTGGTGGGGTCGTTTCGACCAAGCCGCCGCTTACTCTGCGTGCGGCCCTTCGCAAAATTGGATGCGGTTGCCGAAAGGATCAATCACGCTCATCACGCGCCCCCAGGATTGGGTCTCAATACGGGGGCGCATGAAGCGATAACCGCGCGAAGTGACTTCCTTGTGCAAGGCATCGATGCCCTGCATGCGCACAAAAATGTTGGCGCCGGGACTGCCATCGCCGTGATGTTCGCTCAGATGCAGGATCAGGCCTTCGCGCGACACCTGCATATAAAACGGCATATCCTCCGCAAATCGGTGCTCCCAGTCGAGGGTGAACCCCAGAAAGCCGATATAGAACTCCTTGGCCTTTTCGATGTCGAAAATCCTGAAGATGGGGCAGGTTTGTTCAAAGTGGATTGTCATGTTGCGGAGCCTTTGCGACTGATAGGCTATTGAAATCGGAGAGGCATTTCGTGACGGATTTTCAATGGGCAGGGAAGCTGACGCCTGAGCAATATCGCGAGTTTCACGCATTTTATAGCAAGGAATGGTGGACGCGTGAGCGAAGCTTCGAAGATGTCATCCATATGCTCGACAATTGCGACGTGCTTGTCTTCTGCTTCGACGATGCAGGCAATATTGCTGGCTTCGCACGGGTGTTGAGCGATTTCACCTTCAAGGCGACGATCTTCGATGTGATCGTTTCCGATCACCATCGCGGACAAGGGCTCGGACAAGCCATCGTCAAGCGCGTGTTGGCCCACGAAAAGCTGCAACGTGTGAAGAGCTTCGAGCTTTATTGCCCGGACCGGCTGGTGCCATTCTATGAGAAACTCGGTTTCGTCAAAGGCACATCGGCGCTGCTCTTCAACCAGCCATAGTTCAATCTTCCACGAAGTGGCGCAGGCGCTGCAAGGCATCGTCCCACTGGGTCGAAACGGCCGCGAGATAGGCGTGGGCATCGACAAGCGGAGCAGGATGCAGGCGGAAATGACTTTCCCGCCCGATCTTTTCGCGATGCACAAGCCCGACCTGTTCGAGAACCGACAGGTGCTTGGTTACGGCTTGCCGCGTGATGCTGCCATTCTGTGACAGCACCACGATAGAACGGCTCTCACCGTCACTCAATGTCTCGATGAGAGCGAGTCTCGTCGGGTCGGCAAGCGCCCCGAAAATAGCGGAAATCTCCATGGCGTGACTGACCGGACTTGCGCTCATTTTTCGACATGGGCCTTGATATTGCCGACCTGCTCCTGCCAGCCACCATCGTTCATGCGCAACGCCAAAGGCTGGCGTTCGGCGGGCAGGGCGTCGAAACCGCTTTCAACAACTGTCAGGCGCGTGCCGCTTTCGATCGGTTCAAGCTTGAACTCCACCAGCGTCGGCGGCTCCTTGGAATAATCCACGTCCGGCTCGACGGCATAAGGATGCCATGTAAAGGCGAAATAGTTCGGCGCCTTCATATCCTTGACGACGGATTCCCACCGCACATGCTCAAATCCCGGATAGGTGATGTGACCGGTCGAAGCTGCGCCGACGATGAACGGGCCATCGAGCTTGACGCGAAACCAGCTTCCAAACTCGTCATGGTCGGTCAAGGCGCGCCAAACGCGGTCAATACCAGCGCGAATGTCGACGGTCTTCTCAATGCGATCTGTCTTGTTTGCAACGGTCATGGTGTATCTCCTCCGTAATTGGCAACTCAATGGTTGCTAATTTAACGGCGCTGACAAAATAAGCAACCAAAAAGTTGCATATTTATTCCGGCAGAGGTGCCTTGTCGGGTAAAGGGAAGAGCGTGCGCAGTTTTTCCGCCAAAATACGATCCCCTTTGACTGTCAGCAAATTGGCTTCCTCAAGCGCTGCCAATGGCTGTCCACCATAGATGGTTGCGGCGAGCATACGCGGCGCGCCCTGGAGTGAAAGATCGTATCGTTCCGGCACGCCGCGAGCGATATCCAGCGCCTCATCATGCAGGCGGGCGGTGAAATCTTCTCCATCCAGTCGCAGGTGAATGATGGCATTCATCCCATGGGCGCATCCGCTATCCAGCATAGTCCGCAGAGAAAGCAGGAACGAAACCGTTGAAATCGGCAGGTTCGGATCGTGCATTGGCGAACGCGCAGCCCAACGACCGAGCGCTTGCAGGATCGGTTCGCTTTCATAGCCCCATTCGGTGAGTTCATAGACCTGCACCGAGGCCGGCGGCGGCAATTTGGTCTTGTGTAGAATGCCGGCTAGTTCCAGCCCCTCGAGCCTTTGGGTGAGCACATTCGCGCTCACGCCCGGCAGATCGGCGCGCAAATCACTGAAGCGCTTCGGGCCCAGCAGCAGTTCTCGCATGACCAGCAGCGCCCAGCGTTCTCCAATTAAATCAAGGCCATGCGCGGCCGCGCATGCATCATCGTAGCTGCGCTTCGCGGCCTGTTTATCGCCTTTAGTTATTTTTTCTAACTTCATGGTTGCCTAATATAACTTATCTGTCATTATGTTCAAGCAAACTTAATCCGGACATCGCCAGAACACGCGAAAAATGTCTGGTGCTGCGGCGGGGCGCAGCGGCGACAAACAATAATAATGGATACAGGGCCGCGCCCTGCCAATGGAGGAAATGTCATGCCGAAAATGATTTTCGTGAATTTAGCCGTGAAAGACGTCGCGCGCTCGACGAGCTTCTATGAAGCCATTGGCGCAAAGAAGAATCCGATGTTCTCGGACGAAACCGCATCCTGCATGGTTTTCTCCGATACGATCCACGCGATGATCCTGGATCATGACAAGTTCAGCCAGTTCACGCCGAAGAAAATCGCCGATGCCAGTGCGGTGAGCGAAGTGCTGATCTGCCTATCCGCCGACAGCAAGGCCGAGGTGGATGACACGGTTGAAAAGGCCGCGAAAGCTGGCGGTCGCGCTGATCCGGCGGCCAAGCAGGACTATGGTTTCATGTATGGGCGCAGCTTTGAAGATCTGGACGGTCATATCTGGGAGCTGATGTGGATGGACATGGAAGAAGCCGCCAAGGTTATGGGCTGAGCGCAAAAACTGGATAAACAGGGAGGAATTGACCATGTCAGGTCTCACCATTTGCCTGTGGTTCGACGGGCAGGCGGAAGAAGCCGCCAATCATTATGTCTCGATCTTTCGCGCCTGCGGGCGACCGGCTTCAATTGATGGTTTCATCCGCTTCAAGCATGGCAACCAGCAAAACGAAGAACAGGCTGTCACCGCGAATTTCACGCTTGATGGACAGAAAATCTGTGGCCTCAACGGAGGTCCGCATTTCAAGTTTACGCCAGCGGCATCGTTGATTGTTCGCTGCAAGGATCAGGCGGAAGTGGATGCTTTCTGGGAAAAGCTTCTGGAAGGCGGGACGCCGATGGAATGCAGCTGGCTGACCGATAAATATGGCTTCGCATGGCAGATCGTACCCGACATGTTGCTCGATACCATGGAAAATGGTGCGCCTGATGTCCGCCAGCGCGTGGCGGACGCCATGATGAAGATGGTCAAAATCGATGTTGCGACATTGGAAGCTGCGCGCGACGCGGCGTAACTTTTGACCGACTATCCGCGTATGGCCGCAACGGCATCATAGCCATAAAGCCAGTCCAGATCCTTCAGGAAAGTATCCGGGCGACGCAGGGCAAACAGCATGTTGCGGCCAAGCGCCATCGGTCCGGTGGCGTGATAGGCAAAGCGGTTAAGCTGACCGCGCTTGGCGACCGCTGCGAGCCTTTCCTTGCGAACGGTTTCGAAGCGGCGCAGCCCCGCCGACTGATCGGCGGCATCAAGCGCTTCGGCAAGGGCGGCCGCATCTTCAATCGCCATCGCAGCGCCTTGCGCGGCAAATGGCGTGACGGCATGGGACGCATCGCCCAGAAATATGGTGCGGTTCGGCCCCAGAAGCTGCGGTTCTGCCATTTCGAAAAGCGGCCAATAGGTCCAGTCGTCGGCGGTCGCCAATACATCACGAACCGGCTTGGCCCAGCTTCTATAGTTGGCTTGCAGTTTTGTGCGGTCGCCGGTTTTCGACCAGCTTTCGCCGGGATTTTCGCCCGCAGTAATGGCGACAAAATTGAAAAATGCCCCGGCTTTGACGGGATAGGCGATGAAGTGAATGGCGGGGCCGAGCCAGGCGGATACGGCCTTGCGTTCTGGAAGAGCGCTCAGGAACGAGGCGGGCAGGGCATTGGTCGCCAATGTTGCACGCCACGCAATATGGCCGCTGAACTGCGCCTTGTCGTAATCGGCAAGCGCACGCTGCGCAGACCAGACCCCGTCGCAGGCGATCAGATAGTCGGCTTCAACGGTATTCGTCCCGCTTCCGCTTTTGACGGTCGCCACGATGCCATTGTCGCGGGCGGTATGATCGAGGATTTCACTGCCGAGGTTGATCTGGATCGCTGGATTTCCCTCGCAGGCTTGCAAAAGCGCCGATTGCAGATCGGCGCGGTGACAAACCACATAAGAATGGCGCCAGCGCAGACGAGCCTTGTCGCCCAGTTCCATGGCGAGCAGGGGACGCGCCTTGCGTCCGTCAATAAGATAGAGTTTTTCAGGCGTTACAGTGTGAGGAGCAAGACTGTCGGCGACGCCGAGGTGCTCAAGGTGACGCATTGCGTTCGGGGCCAGTTGCAAGCCCGCGCCGACTTCAGAAAGAGCGGATGCTTTCTCGATGAGCTGGATTGTCCAGCCCCGTGCTGCAAGTTCCAGCGCCGCGCTCAATCCCGCGACACCGGCTCCTGCTATCAATATGCGGCCTTTGCCCATATCGGTCTTCTTGCCCAATGCTGTGATAAGATGGGCTTAAATAATCGCTGATCAGGCCGCTTTATCGGCTGGAGCGTCATAGGTGCAGCCTGCCGGAAGAGTTTCGTCGGCATGCAGCTTGGCATTGTAGCGATAAAGGGTCGAGCAATAGGGGCAGACCACTTCGCTTTCGTCGCCCATGTCGAGGAAGACATGCGGATGATCGAAAGGCGGGTTTGCGCCGACGCACATGAATTCCTTCACACCGATTTCAATGGCACTGTGACCGGCGTCGTTCTGGAAATGAGGAATGATGTGATCGGACATAATACGCTCCGGGCTGTCGTTCGCGGTATATAGCACGCTTCAGACCAGCGCGCTCAAAACTCTGCTTGCGTTTACCGCGAAACTCTTGTTTCCGGAAGCGTTTTCATCAATTCTAGGGATATTTAAGTGATTTGCTATCAAACTGTCATGCGACAGCCATAGGCTTTACGATGCGCCGGTTCTTTCCGGCAGATGCCGGATTAGGAAAAATGAACGAAAACAGTGCGTTGGCGAGCGAAACCCAGAGCGGGGCCCATGATATGACAGCTGAACCAGCCAGCACCTCCGAAATCGGTTCGGACATGCAAAACGCACCTGATGCTCACAAAGCTTTGAATGAGGACAAGATCGCGGAGCTGATGAGCAGCGCGGATCGCTTCGTCAATCGTGAGTTTTCCTGGCTCCAGTTCAACCGCCGCGTTCTGGATGAAGCCGCAAATATGCGCCAGCCTTTGCTGGAGCGTCTGCGTTTCCTGTCTATCTCGGCCACCAATCTCGATGAATTCTTCATGGTGCGCATTGCCGGTCTTGCCGCGCAGGTCCGCGCCGGTGTGGCGCTGCGCAGTGCCGATGGCCGCACGCCACAAGAACAGCTCGATTTCGTTCTGGATGAAGTGAGCCGATTGCAGGCCGAGCAGCAGGGACGTTTCCGCATCTTGCGTGACGAGCTGGTGCAGGAAAATATTGAAATCGTTCGCCCATCGGGTTTGTCGGAACCGGAGAAGGACTGGCTGGAAAGTCATTTTCTCGAAACGATTTTCCCGGTTTTGACGCCGCTTTCCATCGATCCGGCGCATCCGTTCCCGTTCATTCCGAATCTGGGCTTTTCGATTGCCTTGCAGCTGGCGCGCCGCGCGGACAATCACCCGATGACCGCGCTGTTGCGCATTCCGGTGGCTCTGAAGCGGTTCATCCAGCTGCCGACGGATCAGCAGAATGTCTATCGCTTCATCACCATCGAGGATGCGGTGAGCCTGTTTATCGGGCGACTGTTCCCCGGCTATGAGGTGCGCGGGGCAGGTACGTTCCGTATCATTCGCGACAGCGATATTGAAGTGGAAGAAGAAGCCGAAGACCTCGTGCGTCTCTTCGAAACGGCGCTGAAGCGCCGCCGCCGCGGTCAGGTTATCCGCATTGAATTTGATGGCGAAATGCCGGAAGCCTTGCGCGTCTTCGTGGCGACTGAACTTGGCGTGTCCGAGAATCGTGTCAGCGTGCATGAAGGGCTTCTGGCGCTTAACATGATCTCGGAGATCGTCTCTATTCCGCGTGATGACCTGAAATTCGTATCCTACAATCCGCGTTTCCCGGAGCGTATCCGCGAACATGGCGGCGATTGCTTCGCCGCGATTCGTGAAAAGGACATTGTGGTTCATCACCCTTATGAGTCGTTCGACGTTGTGGTGCAGTTTCTGCGTCAGGCGGCGGCGGACCCGGATGTGCTGGCCATCAAGCAGACGCTCTATCGCACCTCCAACGACAGCCCGATCGTTCGTGCACTGGTTGATGCGGCGGAAGCGGGCAAATCGGTGACTGCGCTGGTCGAGCTGAAGGCGCGTTTCGATGAAGAAGCCAATATTCGCTGGGCACGCGATCTCGAACGCGCTGGTGTGCAGGTGGTTTTCGGCTTCATCGAGTTGAAAACCCACGCGAAAATGTCACTCGTCGTGCGCCGCGAAGACCAGAAGCTGCGCTCCTATGTGCATCTGGGTACGGGCAATTATCACCCGATCACCGCGCGTATTTATACGGATCTTTCCTTCTTCACCTCGGATGCTGATATTGCCCGTGATGTGGCGCATATCTTCAATTTCATCACCGGTTATGCCCAACCGGCGGAAGAGATGAAGATCGCCATTTCGCCTTTCACCTTGCGGGCGCGCATTATCAAGCACATCGAGAATGAAGTGGCGCATGCCAAGGCAGGGCGACCGGCGGCGATCTGGATGAAGATGAATTCGCTGGTCGATCCACAGATTATTGATGCGCTCTACAAGGCAAGCCAGGCGGGCGTTCACATCGAGCTGGTGGTGCGCGGCATCTGCTGTCTGCGCCCGGGCGTGCCGGGCCTCTCCGACAATATTCGCGCCAAGTCGATTGTCGGGCGTTTTCTCGAGCATAGCCGCGTTTTCTGCTTTGGAAACGGGCATGATCTGCCGTCCGACAAGGCGATTGTCTATATCGGTTCTGCCGACATGATGCCGCGTAATCTCGACCGTCGCGTGGAGACGCTGGTGCCCATCACAAATGCCACAGTGCACCAGCAAATCCTGTCTCAGATCATGTTTGCCAATATAATTGATAACCAACAGAGCTATCAGCTACTTGCGGACGGCACCTCTCGCCGGATAGAAAAAGAAGAAGGAGAGGAAGCTTTCAACGCGCAGGAATATTTCATGACCAATCCCAGCCTGTCGGGTCGCGGAAAGTCGCTGAAGTCTTCGGCCCCCCGTCTGATCGCACATCGTAAGCGTGCGCAGGCGGAAAGAAAAACGACTGCATGAGTCCAGCTATAGCACAAGGCCGTCTGAAGGGTCTCAAGCCCATCGGGGTCATTGACATCGGCTCGAATTCGATCCGTCTCGTCATTTACGAAGGTATCGTCCGTTCACCGACGGTATTGTTCAACGAAAAACTCCTTTGCGGTCTCGGCAAGGGGCTGGCCAAGACAGGCCGGCTCAACGACAAGTCTGTCGATATCGCCTTGCGCGCCTTGCGGCGCTTTCGTGCGCTTGCCGAACAGGCGGGCGCGGTTTCCGTGCATGCGCTGGCGACTGCTGCCGCGCGAGAAGCGAAGAACGGGCCTGATTTCATCGCGCAGGCCGAGGCCATTCTCGGGCGTCACATTGAAGTGCTGTCCGGCAAGGAAGAAGCCTATTATTCGGCGCTTGGTATCATTTCCGGCTTCCACAAGCCTTGCGGCGTCGCGGGCGATCTGGGCGGTGGCAGCCTCGAGCTGGTGGCCGTCAACGATCACGACATCGGCGAGGGCATCACCTTGCCGCTTGGCGGCTTGCGTCTTCAGGACATGTCCGACGAAAAGCTGACCGAAGCTGCGAAGATCACGCGCACTGAACTTGCAAAGGCCTCACTCCTTGAAATGCATCAGGGACAGGTCTTCTACGCGGTTGGCGGTACATGGCGTAACCTTGCCAAGCTGCATATGACGGCCAAGCATTATCCGCTGCATGTCATGCACGGATATGAGATGGACCCGGTCGAGGCGCAGAGTTTTCTCAAGCGCGTTGCCAAGGGCAATATCGACACGATGCGCGGCATCGAGGCAGTGTCGAAGAACCGTCGCCAGCTTCTGTCCTATGGCGCAACCGTGATGCTGGAAACCATCCGCCGCATGAAGCCGTCGAAGATTGTCTTCTCGGCTTTGGGCGTGCGTGAAGGGTATCTCTATTCGCTGTTGCCCAAGAACGAGCAGAAACTCGACCCATTGCTTGCTTCTGCGGAAGAACTGGCGATCCTGCGGTCGCGCTCGCCGCGCCATGCGCGCGAACTGGCCGTTTGGACGACGCTTTCTCTGCCGCTGCTCGGCTATGATGAGACCGAGGACGAGGGGCGTTATCGAGAAGCTGCCTGTCTCGTGGCGGATATAAGCTGGCGTGCGCATCCGGATTATCGTGGTTCGCAGGCATTGAATATCATCGCGCACGGCTCGTTCGGCGGCATCGATCATCCGGGCCGCTCTTATATGGCGCTTGCCAATTATTACCGCCATGAAGGGCTGATCGAAGACGAAATCGCTCCGGAAATCGTGCAGCTTGCCACGCTGCGCCTGCGCGACAGGGCCAAGCTCCTCGGCGCATTGCTACGCGTCGTCTATCTGTTGTCGGCATCCATGCCGGGGGTCATTCCGCGCCTTTACTGGCGTGAGGAAGAAAACGGCATCGCGCTGGTTGTGCCAAGCGATCTGGCCGATCTCGTATCGGATCGCCCAGAAGGCCGCTTGCAGCAGCTTGCCAAATTGACGGGAAAGAACCTCTATTTTGCGATAGGCGAAAAGGGAGGGGAATAAGGGAGTAAGGGAATAGGGGAGTATGTTTTTACAACCCTTTTCACCTATTCCCCTACTGCCTTATTCCCTTACTCCCCTAATTCCACCGCCCGGATACGACGGTTCTCGAACTTGATGCCGATCTTGCCGTCGATCAGGTCCAGTGCCTTCTGACCGAATACTTCGCGACGCCAACCCTGCAAGGCTGGCACTTTCGCTTCATCACCTTCTGCTGCAATCTTGTCGATATCGTCCGAGTTGGCGACGATCTTGGCGGCAACTCCATGTTCTTCGGTAACAAGCTTCAGCAGAACCTTCAGAAGATCGGCTGCGGCGGCGCTGCCTTCCGGCGAATGCGACGGCTTGGGCAGCTTCGGCAGGTCTTCCTTCGGAATAGCAAGCGCTGACTGGATTGCAGCCACCAGACCGGCAGCCTGTGCCGAGCGCTCCCAGCCTTTCGGGATCGAGCGCAGGCGACCGAGCGCCTCGGCATCGCGCGGCTGCTGCTGCGCGATCTCGGCAATCGTGTCGTCCTTGATGATACGGCCGCGCGGCACGTTGCGTTCACGCGCTTCCCGTTCGCGCCAAGCCGCGACGGACTGCATGATGGCAAGCTCAATGGGCTTGCGCACGCGGGCTTTCACGCGCCGCCATGCATCATCCGGATGCAGATCATAGGTTTCGCGGGCGGTCAGTACCGCCATTTCCTCATTCACCCACTCGCTGCGACCTTCCTTCTGAAGCTCTTCCTTGAGGTAGAGATAGATGTCGCGCAGATAGGTGACGTCAGCCAGCGCATAGTCGAGTTGCTTGTCTGAAAGCGGGCGTCTGCGCCAGTCGGTAAAGCGGGACGATTTGTCGAGGTGCTTGCCGGTGACTTTCTGGACGAGCTGGTCATAGGAAATCGCATCGCCGAAGCCGCAGACCATGGCCGCAACCTGACTGTCGAAGACCGGCGAGGGGATGAGGTCGCCGAGATGGAACACGATTTCGATATCCTGCCGCGCGGCATGGAAAACCTTGACGATCTTCTCGTCGGCCATCAGGCGGAAGAAAGGGGCAAGGTCGAGACCGGGCGCGAGAGCATCCACCAGTGCGGTGTGATCCGGCGAAGCCATCTGGATAAGGCACAATTCCGGCCAGAAAGTCGTTTCACGGATGAACTCCGTGTCGACAGTGACGAAATCTGACTTGGACAGGGCGGATACGGCCTCTTCGAGGGCCTCTGTGGTCGTGATGAGTTGCATGGTTTTCTTTTAGACAAAGCGACGCTGGTTGTCCCGAAAGAATGCGCAAAAGCGATAGCATAACAAGTGCAAATCGTGTTTTTTGTCGATACGTTACGTCATGCGGTCTGAACCGCGACACTTGTAGAGAGTGCAGACTTGACAAAACCCGGTCAAAATGCGCTTTTCCGCCAGAATTTGCAGCGCTTTGCCTGCACTGACTTATCTTACCAAAAGGCAGAAATCATGCACCGTTACCGCAGCCATACCTGCGCAGCCCTCCGTAAGACGGACGTCGGTTCGAACGTTCGTCTGTCCGGCTGGGTTCACCGCGTCCGTGACCATGGCGGCATTCTCTTCATCGATCTTCGCGATCATTACGGCATTACCCAGATTGTGGCCGATCCCGATTCGCCCGCTTTCAAGGTTGCCGAAACGGTTCGCGGCGAGTGGGTTATCCGCGTCGATGGTGAAGTGAAGGCCCGCGCAGGTGATGCGGTCAATACGAACCTGCCGACCGGCGAAGTCGAAATCTTCGCAACCGAGATCGAAGTTCTGGCCGCAGCCAAGGAACTGCCGCTGCCTGTCTTCGGCGAGCCGGATTATCCGGAAGATATCCGCTTGAAGTATCGCTTCCTCGATCTGCGCCGCGAAACGCTGCACAAGAACATCATGAGCCGCACCAAGATCATTGCCGCGATGCGTCGCCGCATGACCGAAATCGGCTTCAACGAGTTCACCACGCCGATCCTGACGGCCTCGTCGCCGGAAGGCGCACGCGACTTCCTGGTGCCGAGCCGTATCCATGAAGGCAAGTTCTATGCGCTGCCGCAGGCGCCGCAGCAGTACAAGCAGCTTCTGATGGTTGCCGGTTTCGACCGCTACTTCCAGATCGCGCCTTGCTTCCGCGATGAAGACCCGCGCGCTGATCGCCTGCCGGGCGAATTCTACCAGCTCGACCTTGAAATGAGCTTCGTGACCCAGGAAGAAATCTGGGAAACGATGGAACCGGTCATGCGCGGCATTTTCGAAGAGTTTGCCGAAGGCAAGCCGGTCACGCAGACCTTCCGCCGTATCGCCTATGACGATGCGATCCGCACCTATGGTTCGGACAAGCCGGATCTTCGCAACCCGATTGAAATGCAGGCTGTGACTGATCATTTCGCCGGTTCGGGCTTCAAGGTCTTCGCGAACATGATCGCCAACGACCCGAAGGTGGAAGTCTGGGCCATTCCGGCCAAGACCGGCGGTTCCAGAGCATTCTGCGACCGCATGAATTCCTGGGCGCAGAGCGAAGGTCAGCCGGGTCTCGGCTATATCTTCTGGCGCAAGGAAGGCGACAAGCTTGAAGGCGCAGGCCCGATTGCGAAGAACATCGGTGAAGAACGCACCGAAGCAATTCGCGTGCAGATGGGCCTCGACGATGGCGACGCCTGCTTCTTCGTGGCTGGTCAGCCGTCGAAGTTCTACAAGTTCGCCGGCGATGCACGCACCCGTGCAGGCGAAGAGCTGAACCTTGTGGATCGCGACCGTTTCGAACTGGCCTGGATCATCGACTTCCCGTTCTACGAATGGGACGAAGACAACAAGAAGCTCGACTTCGCACACAATCCGTTCTCCATGCCGCAGGGCGGTCTGGATGCGCTGGAAAATCAGGACCCGCTCGCAATCAAGGCCTATCAGTACGATCTCGTCTGCAACGGCTTTGAAATTGCTTCGGGCTCGATCCGTAACCAGCTGCCGGATGTCATGGTCAAGGCCTTTGAAAAGGTCGGCCTGAGCCAGCAGGACGTGGAAGAGCGTTTCGGCGGCCTCTATCGTGCGTTCCAGTACGGCGCGCCTCCGCATGGCGGCATGGCTGCCGGTATCGATCGCGTCATCATGCTGCTGGTCGGTGCAAAGAACCTGCGTGAAATCTCGCTGTTCCCGATGAACCAGCAGGCGCTTGATCTTCTGATGAACGCGCCTTCGGAAGTATCGCCAGCCCAGCTGCGCGATCTGCATATCCGCTTGGCTCCTCCGACTCAGAAAAGCTAAGCGCTTTTTCCGAGAATAAAAAACCCGGCCTTGAGCCGGGTTTTTTGTTGGTGCGAATCTAAAAGAAAGCCCGGTGATGACACCGGGCTTTTTCGATTTTAGTTGTTGGCGTCGACGCCAACCTTCAGGAGCTGGATGATCTTCGTCGGATCGAGCGATGCGGTCGCAACGATCGATGCGAAGGTCACCGGCTGGTCAGGCGAGGCGCTGAGCGTCAGAGACTTCGGATCGGTGAAATACTTGTCCGATGCCGCCTTCAGCTGCTGTGCAAAATCCGGGGTCTTCAGCTGTGTGGCCATCAGTGGGACCATCATCTTCAGCTGTTCGCCAAGCGCCTTGGCGTCCGAACCCTGCTGCTTGGCATAATAGGTCAGCAGCTTTTCCGTCAGCGATGCATCATCGAAGCGGATCGTCAGGTTCTTGAGGTTCAGCTGTTCTGCAAGGCCGAGAATGGCAAGACCGGCGGCGTCCTTGTCGGCGTCCGACTTGGTCATTGCTTCCTGCGTCTTCTGCACGGCTTCGACAAAAGCCAGATCGTAGCCGCCAAGGCTGCCGGTGATGTTGATCTTGCCGAGGTCCTGCGCATCAACTTCCATCTGGTCGAGCGTGGCATCGCCCGACTTCGGCGACCACTGGCCCTTCATGTTGACGGCGGCCTGAAGGCTCTTCATGCCGAGTGGCTCAAGCGGGTTCTGGCCTTCCTTGCCAAAGGTGGCGTCGATGCTGGCAACCGAAGCGGTGTAGCCGATCTTCTCGGCCTTGTTCGACGTGTCGAGAGAGACGTCGACGCCCTTTACCGTGGCGCCATCCGTGCCTGGCTTGCCGAAAGCCAGTTCGTCGATCTTCATCTTGTCGTAGAGGATCATGCTGTCGAGCGGACCCTTGGCAGATTCCGATGGAATATGCAGGTTCAGCATCGACATGCCCTTGATGGCGGCCTGATCGTTCTTGCCGTCGGTGCTGTCGAGCGTGAGGTCAGGAACAGCAACCTGTCCGATGGTGAAACCGCCATCCGGTGCGTCCTGAACGTCTTCCAGCGTCACGTCGCCGATTTCCACATCCTTGGGAGACAGTGTGGCGAGCTTGACCTTGGTGCCTTCGAGCACGATGTTCGAACCGTCAGCCTTCACATTGGCGAAGCTCAGTTCGCCGCCCTGTTTCGCATAAAGGGCCTTGAGGCGCTCGGCGACGGCATTGGCATCCGCAGCCATGGCGGCGCTGCCGAAAATCAGCGAAAGTGCTGTGCTTGCAGCAAAAATGCGCGCCGCTGGCTTGATATTGACGAAAACCTGCATTCGAAGCTCCTGCCTAATCTCTTGATTTTAGTGCGGCATTCATAGGCTTAAATCTTCTGATTTAACAACCTGATTTGCTTAACCTGTGCTTGCAACATAGGAAAACCTGTTTCCAATTGCTCTATAGTGCGTAAATGGCGGCAGATTTGCGACTGAGGCCTGCCTGCACTCCCTAATTCTGATTTGTGCAACTATGCAGTGGATTTCAAGCGCTGCCACGCTCTTTGCGTGCCATATTTGGCGCAGCACACTGTAATGTACTGGTTTAGTTCTCCTGAACGCTTGCTGACGATTCGCGCACTTGGTACTGGGAAGCATGGGAAAAAGTCTGATTCCGCCGGGCGACGGCGAAGAACACATCGAACGGGTCGATCTTAAGTCGGCCCTCGAGGAACGTTACCTCGCTTATGCGCTGTCCACGATCATGCATCGTGCGCTGCCAGACGTGCGCGACGGTCTGAAGCCGGTGCATCGGCGCATTATGCACGCCATGCGTCTGCTGCGTCTCAATCCCGATCAGGCTTATGCGAAATGCGCGCGTATCGTCGGCGACGTGATGGGTAAGTTCCACCCGCATGGCGACGCTTCGATCTACGATGCGCTGGTGCGTCTGGCGCAGGATTTCGCGGTGCGTTATCCGCTGGTCGACGGGCAGGGCAATTTCGGCAATATCGACGGCGATAACGCCGCCGCCATGCGTTATACCGAAGCGCGCATGACCGAAGTGGCGACGTTGCTGCTCGAAGGCATCACCGAAAACGCCATCGATTTCCGTCCGACCTATAATGAGGAAGACGAGGAACCGATCGTTCTGCCGGGTGCATTCCCGAACCTGCTGGCCAATGGCTCGGCAGGCATCGCGGTTGGCATGGCAACGAATATTCCGCCGCATAACGTGGCGGAGCTGTGTTCCTCGGCGCTTTACCTGATCAATCATCCCGATGCGGGCGTGGAAGAACTCATCACCTCGCCGGAGCAATGGGAAGAGCTGAAGCGTGAGGCGGAAACCGATCCGTCCGCACTTCTGAAAGCCAAGGTGCGCGGCCCGGATTTCCCGACGGGCGGCGTTCTGGTTGAAGAACACGGCAATATTGTCGAAGCCTATCGCACGGGTCGCGGCGCTTTTCGTGTCCGCGCGCGTTGGGAAAAGGAAGAGGGCAATCGCGGCACCTGGGTGATCGTTGTCACTGAAATTCCGTATCAGGTGCAGAAGTCGCGCCTGATCGAGAAGATTGCCGAATTGCTGTTGGCCAAGAAGCTGCCGCTGCTTGACGATATTCGCGATGAATCTGCGGAAGATATCCGCATTGTTCTGGAACCGAAGAACCGCACCGTCGACCCGGAATTGTTGATGGAATCGCTGTTCAAGCTGACCGAGCTTGAAAGCCGCGTTTCGCTCAACATGAATGTGCTGTCGCACGGCAAGGTGCCGAATGTGCTGTCGCTGGGCGGCGTGCTGCGCGAATGGCTGGAACACCGCAAGGAAGTTCTGGTCCGTCGCTCGCAATATCGTCTGGCCGAGATCGAACGGCGTCTGGAAATCCTCGGCGGCTTCCTGATTGCCTATCTCAATCTGGATGAAGTCATCCGCATTATCCGCGAGGAGGACGAGCCGAAGCAGGAATTGATGCGGACATTCGAACTGACGGATGTTCAGGCCGAGTCGATCCTCAATATGCGCCTGCGTTCGTTGCGCAAGCTCGAGGAATTCGAGATCCGCAAGGAATTTGACGCCCTGACGGTTGAAAAGGCCGATATCGAAGGACTGCTCGCTTCCGGCACACGCCAGTGGAAGAAGATCAGCGCCGAGATCAAGGCGGTGCGTGAGAAGTTCGGTCTCGCAACCAAGCTCGGTAAGCGCCGCACGAATTTCGCCGAAGCGCCGACACACGATCTGGAAGACATCCACAATGCGATGATCGAGCGCGAGCCGGTCACGATTGTCGTGTCGGAAAAGGGCTGGCTGCGTGCGATGAAGGGCCATATGGCCGACTTCTCGACACTCTCCTTCAAGGAAGGCGACAAGCTCAAGCTGGCTTTCCATGCGGAAACCACTGACAAGCTTCTATTCTTCACGACCGGCGGCAAGTTCTTCACCATCGGCGCCAATACGCTGCCGGGCGGTCGCGGCCATGGCGAGCCGATCCGCATTCTGGTCGATATGGAAAACGATCAGGACATTCTGACGGCCTTCGTTCACGATCCATCGGCAAAGCTGCTGCTGGTTTCGCATGAGGGCAATGGTTTCATCGTTCCGGAGAACGAAGCCGTCGCCAATACCCGCAAGGGCAAGCAGGTGATGAATGTGAAGGCGCCGGACGAGGCGAAGATTTGCACGCGTGTCTCCGGCGATCATATCGCGGTCGTTGGCGAAAATCGCAAGATGGTTGTCTTCCCGCTTGCGGAAATCCCGGAAATGACACGCGGCAAGGGTGTTCGTCTGCAAAAATACAAGGATGGCGGCATTTCCGACATTCGCACATTTGCGATGGCCGAAGGTCTCTCCTGGCAGGATTCGGCAGAACGGACCTTTACGCGCAACAAGGAAGAACTCGTCGAGTGGATTGGCGCTCGCGCTTCCGCCGGGCGCGTTGTTCCGAAGGGGTTTCCGCGTTCGGGCAAATTCTGACGCGCCCGTCAAAACAATAAGAAAAGGCGGCTTCTGCCGCCTTTTTCATGTCTATCCCTCAAACCGCTGCCAGCCACGAGGGCCGAGATGTTCCTGCGGGGTGAAGCGGATTTTATACTGCATCTTGCGCGATCCCTCGACCCAATAGCCGAGATAGACATGCGGCAAGCCTGCGGCTCGCGCCCGTTCGATATGGTCGAGAATCATATAGGTGCCAAGCGAACGGTCATGCATATGCGGCGAGAAGAACGAGTAGACCATAGACAGGCCGTCGGCCATCACATCGGTCAGCGCCACGGCTATCAACTCGCCGTCGCCCTTGGGATCGATAAAACTGTCAGGGCCGCGACGGCGATACTCGATGATCTGCGTGTTGACGTGGGTATCTTCAACCATCATCGCATAATCGAGCACGGTCATGTCCGACATGCCGCCTGAACGGTGGCGCGCATCGAGATAATCGCGAAACAGCGCATATTGTTCGGTACTGGGCTGCGCCTTGTGCACGCGACCGACCAGATCACGATTCTGGTTCCAGACGCGGCGCATATTGCGCGTCATCTCGAACTCTCCCGCCAGAATGCGCACGGAAACGCAGGCGCGGCAAAGCTCGCAGGCCGGACGATAGGCGATGTTCTGGGAGCGACGGAAGCCGCCTTGTGTCAGGAGATCGTTGATCTCGTTGGCTTTATCGCCCACGAGATGCGTAAAGACTTTGCGCTCCATCTGCCCGTCGAGATACGGACAGGGCGACGGGGCCGTCAAAAAGAACTGCGGAGACTGTTGCGGTTGATGGGTCATTCAATATCCACGAAATGGCAATACCGAAACCATCACGATATCTGACAAGGATCGAACCGACGGCGCAAAACGTCAAGTGGCATTTTGCGCAGCCGGCTCTGAATTTTTTTGATCTTAGAGCGCATGCCGAAAAGTGCGAAGCGGTTTTCGGGACAAAATGCGCGTCAAAGAAATGATTTAATTGAAGTGTGTTTCCCTACACATCGGTTGGTGTCGGGAAACACGAAACTGTCTTTGAGCGCGATCTTAACGATCCGAACGGATGACCGCCGTGCCTAGCAGAAGATCGTGCACCGTGCGCTTGCGGTCGAGGACCAGCGTTGCCAGCAGGATCAGCGGCGTCAGCACGACATTAAGACCCCAGAACAGCACCGAGTGAACGATAGCGAGCATCGGGTCGACCATGCCGCCTTCAAGCCGGACGAGCTTGAGGTTCATCATCTGCATGCCCTTTGTGGCCTGCTGCGGGCCGCCCATGGTGCGCGACACATAGATCAGCGCCACGATGGGGAACATGATGCCGTAAAGCATCCAGCCGATGCCAAGCGTCAGTATGCCGAACAGCGCAATGATGATTGCGGCCGGGATACACAGCAGAAAGACGATGAGATAATCGATGAGAAAAGCCATCATCCGGCGCGTACGCACGCCTTCGAAGAAAGCCCGGCTGTCGTAACGCGGAGCCATGATCTCGCCGTGCAGAATATGGTCGGACATTTTTCCTTCCAGTCGTTTAAAAAGACAACCGGAGACAAGACAACGTCCGGCGTCGCTCCGCCTTCCGGGCGGAACGTTACCAACATGGTAAATGAAGTGGGCCGTTTCAAGGAAGCTGCCAGAGAAAGCACGGGCAACCTGTCGGTGTCTGACATAAAAGACGCTATGCCAGGGCTACGAAGGGCCCTTTGCTCTTTATTCTGACCCTCAGATTAACCGCGCTGTTTCAGCTTTTCGGCGACCTCAATTGCGAAATAGGTGAGGATGCCGTCGCAACCGGCGCGCTTGAAAGCCAGAAGGCTTTCCATCATCACCTTTTCTTCGTCGATCCAGCCATTAATACCGGCGGCCTTGATCATCGCGTATTCACCCGACACCTGATAGGCAAAGGTGGGCAGGCGGAATTCGCTTTTCAGCCGGTGGATGATGTCGAGATAGGGCATGCCAGGCTTGACCATCAGCATGTCCGCGCCCTCGGCAATATCCTGCTCGGCTTCGCGCACCGCTTCTTCCGGGTTTGCCGGATCGAGATAATAGGTTTTCTTGTCGCCTTTCAGCAGGCCTTGCGTGCCAATGGCTTCGCGATAAGGACCGTAGAAAGCCGATGCGAATTTCGTCGCATAGGACATGATCGGGATATGGTGATAGCCGTTCTCGTCCAGCGCCTGACGGATCGCGCCGATACGGCCGTCCATCATGTCGGATGGCGCGATAATATCGGCACCTGCTTCAGCCTGCGAAAGCGCGCCGCGCACAACCATGGCCACGGATTCGTCATTGACGATCTCGCCATCGCGCAAAATGCCGTCATGGCCGTGCGTGGTGAAGGGATCGAGCGCGGCATCGGTGATGATACCAATCTCCGGCACTTCCTTCTTGATCGCGCGCACGGCACGGTTGATCAGATTGTCGGGGCTGGCGACAAAGGCACCGTCATCCGTCTTCACTTCCGCCTTTTCACGCGGGAAGGGGGCAATGGCAGGAATGCCAAGCTTGGCGGCTTTCTCGGCCATGCGCACCGCCATATCGACCGAATAGCGCTCCACGCCGGGCATTGCTTCCACAGGTTCGGAAACGCCGTTTCTGTAGGTGAGGAAGAATGGCAGGATCAGATCGTCCACCGTCAGTTGCGTTTCCTGCACCAGCCTGCGCGACCAGTCGGCCTTGCGCATACGGCGCAAACGGCGGCTGCCGGTCACGTCATCGACATGTCTGCCGATATGAGGGGGGAGATATTTGGATTGACGGTCGCTCATTGAATTATTCCCGAGAATGGAAGCCGCGATGCCTATGCTTTGATATGCAATCAAGGGCTGACTTCGGATGCGCACCGTTTATCACGGGAAAAGTGGTGAAACCAAGAAGATTGGCCGGTACGCGCCTGTGTGGGATTGACGCGGGGCGTCTCACTTTCTACCCATTTGTTGGAACGGGAGACGAGATATGCAGATTGACTTTGGCGGTGGCGGCGAAATCAGCTTTGAACGCAAGGGAAAAGCCGGTCTGGTAAAGCTGACGCGGACCGCAGCGCTTAACGCGCTGACGCATAAGATGATTCTGGCGCTCGACCGCGCATTGCAGGCCTGGGAAGACGATCCGGAAGTCGCCTGCGTGATTCTCGAAGGTGAGGGCCGGGCATTCTGCGCTGGCGGCGATGTCGTCGCGGCGTACAAGGCTGGCCGGGAGGGAACGCCCGCTTACGAGTTCTTCCGTGACGAATATCGGCTCAATGCCCGCATAGGCCGGTTTCCCAAGCCTTATATCTCGTTGATCAACGGGATTATCATGGGCGGCGGCGCTGGCATTTCGGTGCATGGCTCGCACCGTATCGTGACCGAAAACACCATGTTCGCCATGCCGGAAACGGGAATCGGCTTCTTTCCCGATGTCGGCGGAAGCGCGTTCCTGCCGCATCTCCACGACAATTTCGGATATTATCTTGCCTTGACGGGCAACCGCATTCGCTGGGGCGATTGTCTCCAGAGCGGAATTGCCACCCACGCAGTTGCGGCCAGCGACCTGCACGACCTGCGCGATGATCTCATCGCGACTGCGGATATCGATGCGGCCCTGACGCGCAGCCAGTACCCGGATTTCGAAACATCCGCCGATACGCGGCATGTGATCAATGAGTGCTTTTCCGGCGCGACGCTCGCCGATTGCCTGCACTTGCTGGACAAGGCCGCAGCTTCGGGCAGCAAACCGGCGACGGATATTTTGAATGTGATCGCAACGCGGTCGCCGACCAGCGTGGCAGTGACCTTCCGGCAAATCGCCGACGGGCGTCCGCTCGACCTCGATGATTGCATGCGGATGGAATATCGCATCGCCAGCCGGATGCTTGAAGCACACGACTTCTATGAAGGCGTGCGGGCGTTGCTGATCGACAAGGATGGCGCGCCGTCCTGGCAACCGGCTTCCATCGAGGATGTGAAACCGGAACAGGTAAACGCCTATTTCGTCAATCTTGGCGAAAAGGAACTGACGTTCTCATGAGGAATTGCTGATGCATATGGATGAGCTGCGCCAGCACGCGCAACCGACCGGCCTCGAATGGACATTTACCTGGTTCATTCGATTGCTGGCGCTTACTGCGCTGGCGAGCGGCGTTCTCTATTGGGTGCGGCTCATCGGTATTCATCCGGGATTGCTGTGGCGGTTCGATCTGATGCCATGGATGTGGCAGACCGCCGTTGTCGCGCTGGCAGTGTTAATGCCTGTTGCTGCAACGGGTCTCTGGATGCGGGCAACCTGGGGCCCGGTGCTCTGGTTCGTCGCCGCAATCGGCGAGATCAGCATCTATTCGGTTTTCGAGCGAAACTTTGAAAGCAGACCGCTGACGGTTACGTTCAATGCGCTGTGCATCGTCATTTATATCGTGTTCCGCGTCCTGCTGGTTCTGGAAAAGCGGCGGCAGGCAAAGGCCAGCATTTCCGCCTGATCGCGGGAGCAGGTAAGTAAACATTAAGCCTGAATTTGCATTCCTCTCGGTAAGCTACTGTTAAGTCTGACTTTTAAGTCGAATTTTATGCATCTCCCCTAAAGTCCTCTCAAGACAGCGAGAAACATCGCTGCATAAAACAGGAAGAGAGCAGCATCGAGGATTTCCCGAATGCGGCTCCGACAGAGAGGCAAAGACAATGATGAATGCTCAGCGCAAGATCGACGCTCCGCTCTATGCTCCGGAAGCCGCACTCCGCAGCCTGTATCTGGAAGCCCTTCAGCTGGTAGAGCGTCTGCACCGCCGCCTGCTCGATGTTGTGAAAGATGAGTTCGACCGCAACGGTCAGCTTGACATCAACGCAACGCAGGCGCTGTTGCTCTTCAACATTGGCAATTCGGAACTGACCGCCGGTGAACTGCGTTCGCGTGGTTACTATCTCGGCTCGAATGTTTCCTACAACCTCAAGAAGCTTGTCGAAATGGGCTTCATTCATCACCAGCGTTCGCGTGTTGACCGCCGTTCGGTGCGTGTCAGCCTGACCGACAAGGGCAATGAAATCGCTAATCAGGTTGCTGCTCTTTATGAACGTCACGTCCTGTCCATCGAACAGGTCGGCGGAATTCAGGTTGAAGAATTCATGGCTATGAACAAGTCTCTGCAGCGCCTCGACCGCTTCTGGAACGACAGCATCGCTTATCGTCTCTGATAAATCGACCAGTGTTCCGGGAAGTTTGTTGCAGAACGGACACAACAGACCTGCATTTGCTGAAGCGGATGGGCAATTATGCTTCGATCTTGATGCGCGTGGCTTGCAAACTGGGCCGCGCGACATGATTAAGCCATAAAAACCGACATAAGCAGTTCTCAAGACTGCACGGGCAAGAATGTGCCATCTTCCAACAGGTCGGGAGATATAAGCGGGCGCGCATGTTTGCGGGTCGCCTATCGCCTTGACACCCTGTTGCTGATATTCTCGGACGACTGCCGCCGACATTAAGCTATGAGCGGCGCGCCTTTTTGGGACCAAGCAAATGACCAAAACTGACAAGAATGCCGAAGCTTTCAAAGTGGACCGCCGTCGCTTCCTGCGCGGTGCTGCAACAGCCGGCCTTTCCGTGGCAGCCTCGGCTTTTGCAACCTCGTCCTTTGCGCAACAGGCTTTTAACGATGTGCTCGCGTCGCCGCGGCGCGGTAACTGGGATGACCAGTTCGATGCGCGCGCGACAGGCGGACAGAAGGTTGCGACCAACCAGCCGGTTCTGAGCCAGCAGACCATCGGCAATATTCAGGGCGCTATCGCGCAATATACCGACATTGCCGGTCGTGGCGGCTGGCCGACGGTTCCGGGCAATGCAAAGCTTCAGCTCGGCGCGAACGACCAGTCGGTCCAGTATCTGCGCAAGCGCCTGATGGTTTCCGGCGATCTGCCGCAGGGCGCTGGTCTTTCCAATGCGTTCGACACCTATGTCGATGCTGCAGTGAAGCGTTTCCAGTCGCGTCACGGTCTGCCTGCAGACGGCGTGATGGGCCAGTTCACCTATGCAGCGATGAATGTGGACGCCAATACGCGTCTCGGCCAGCTCCAGACCAATTTGCAGCGCCTGTCGCCGCTGGTCAGCGCCGGTATGCAGGAACAGCGCTTCGTGATGGTGAATATTCCCGCCGCACGGATTGAAGCCGTTGAAAACGGCGGCGTCATGCAGCGTCACACCGCCGTTGTCGGCAAGATCGACCGCCAGACCCCGATTCTCAATTCGAAGATTCACGAAGTCATTCTCAATCCTTACTGGACGGCGCCGAAGTCGATCATCCAGAAGGACATCATTCCGTTGATGCGGAAGGACCCGCAATATCTGGCCAAGAACAAGATCCGTCTTTACGATCAGTCGGGTCAGGAAGTTGCGCCGGAAACCATCGACTGGAACACGGATGATGCTGTGAAGCTGATGTTCCGTCAGGACCCGGGCAAGATCAACGCCATGTCCTCGACCAAGATCAACTTCCACAACCAGTATGCCGTCTACATGCACGATACGCCGCAGAAGAGCTATTTCAATAAGCTCATGCGTTTCGACTCGTCGGGCTGCGTGCGCGTGCAGAATGTTCGCGATCTGGACGTATGGCTGCTGAAGAACACGGCTGGCTGGGATCGTCAGAACATCGAAGAAACGATCCGTTCGGGCAACAATACGCCTATTCAGGTTGTTGACCCTGTGCCGGTGCACTTCGTTTATATCTCGGCCTGGTCAACTGGCGACGGTGTCGTGCAGTTTCGCGATGACATCTACAAGATGGACGGTGCGGCATCGCTGGCGCTTGGCACCGACACCTGATTATTCGGTATTTCTTGCTGAGCAAGAGCCGCCTCGAACATTCGGGGCGGCTTTTTTAGTTCTAAAACCTATATCAAATCGGTTTGCCGCATTTTGGAACATGCTTTTCGCTTTGCGGCCATTGGCCTAGGGCATTCAAGTGTGATAATGCGCCTCATCCAATAGCTTTTACCGGCTGACCCGGAGGGTGTGAAAATGTCTCAAGCCAACGCCGCCGCCAAGAATGCGTTTTCCGACGCTTTCTTCAATGCAAGCCTCGAGGACATCGATTCCGAAATTTTCGGTGCAATTCGCAACGAACTCGGTCGTCAGCGCCATGAAATCGAGCTGATCGCTTCGGAAAACATCGTCTCGCGCGCTGTTCTTGAAGCGCAGGGCTCCATCCTCACCAACAAATATGCCGAAGGCTATCCAGGCAAGCGCTATTATGGCGGCTGCCAGTATGTGGACGTGGTGGAAGAACTGGCGATCGAACGCGCCAAGAAGCTCTTCGGCTGCGAATTCGCCAATGTTCAGCCGAATTCCGGCAGCCAGATGAACCAGGCCGTGTTCCTGGCTCTGCTTCAGCCCGGCGACACCTTTATGGGTCTCGACCTCAATTCGGGTGGTCACCTGACGCACGGTTCGCCGGTCAACATGTCGGGCAAGTGGTTCAATGTCGTGTCTTATGGCGTCCGTCAGGATGACCATCTGCTGGATATGGACGAAGTGGCTCGTCTCGCCCGCGAAAACAAGCCAAAGCTGATTCTCGCTGGCGGCACTGCCTATTCGCGCGTCTGGGACTGGAAGCGTTTCCGTGAAATCGCCGATGAAGTCGGCGCTTATCTCATGGTCGATATGGCGCATATTGCCGGTCTGGTTGCCGGTGGCCAGCACCCGTCGCCAATCCCGCATGCCCATGTCTGCACGACGACGACGCACAAGTCCCTGCGCGGCCCGCGCGGCGGCATGATCCTGACCAACGACGCCGATCTGGCGAAGAAGTTCAATTCGGCTGTATTCCCCGGTCTTCAGGGTGGCCCGCTGATGCACGTCATCGCTGCCAAGGCGGTTGCCTTCGGTGAAGCGCTGAAGCCTGAATTCAAGCTTTATGCAAAGAATGTCGTCGACAATGCGCGCGCTCTCTCGGAAGAACTGAAGTCGCATGGCCTCGATATCGTTTCCGGCGGTACTGACAACCATCTGATGCTGGTTGATCTGCGTCCGAAGAATGCAACGGGCAAGCGTGCGGAAGCCGCTCTTGGCCGCGCCAATATCACCTGCAACAAGAACGGCATTCCGTTCGACCCTGAAAAGCCGTTCGTCACCTCCGGCGTTCGCCTCGGCACGCCAGCCGGTACCACGCGCGGCTTCGGTGTAACCGAATTCAAGGAAATCGGCTCGCTGATCGCTGAAGTTCTCGACGGTCTGAAGGTTGCCAATTCCGACGAAGGCAACGCGGCTGTCGAACAGGCTGTGAAAGAGAAGGTCGTCGCTCTGACCGACCGTTTCCCGATGTATGGCTATCAGGGATAATCATTCCCTGAAAGAAGAGTATCAAAAGCCCCGTTCAACCTTGTTGAGCGGGGCTTTTTTGCCCGTCATATCCGGTGCGTCGCATTCGGTAGGTTGATTGGCGCAGATCAGCTATGATCTATAGGAATCAGTCTTCGAAGAGTTAAGTGAAAGAGTTCTATGCGTTGTCCCTATTGCCAATCTGAAGATACGCAAGTGAAGGATTCCCGTCCTGCGGAGGACGGTGCGGTTATTCGCAGGCGTCGTGTCTGTTCGGTCTGCGGCGGGCGCTTTACGACATTCGAACGCGTTCAGCTTCGTGACCTGATGGTCGTGAAGAAAAGCGGACGCCGCGTGCCTTTCGATCGTGACAAGCTGACCCGCTCTATTGAAGTGGCGCTGCGCAAGCGTGATGTTGACAGCGAGCGTATCGAGCGCGCGATTTCGGGTATTGTGCGCCAGCTCGAAAGTTCGGGTGAGGCGGAAGTGACGTCCGACGAGATCGGCCGTCTGGCAATGGATGCCCTCAAGGGTGTGGACGACATTGCCTATATCCGGTTTGCATCAGTCTACCGCAATTTCAGCAAGGCCGTCGATTTCCATAACGTGATCGATGAGCTGGGAGCCCCCGATTCCGAGGACGATCTGGACAGATAGGCATGACCGCACTGGAACTACCGCATTCGCAGGTGACCTCGGATGATATCCGCTTCATGGAAGCGACAATCCGCTATGCCCGCCGTCACAAGGGACTGACGGGAACAAATCCATCTGTCGGTACGCTGATCGTCAAGGACGGCGTCATTATCGGGCGCGGCGTCACGGCAGTTGGCGGCAGGCCGCATGCCGAACCGCAGGCACTTGCCGATGCGGGCGAGGCGGCGCGTGGCGCAACGGCCTATGTCACGCTGGAACCTTGCGCTCATCATGGTCGCACGCCGCCTTGTGCCGAAGCGCTGGTGCGTGCCGGTGTGGCCCGTGTTGTCGTAGCGGCCACCGATCCGGACGACCGGGTCAGCGGCAAAGGCTTTGCCATCCTGCGCGAAGCGGGCATTGAAGTGGTGCCGGGCGTCCTCGCCGAAAAGGCTGCCAATGATCTCGCAGGCTACTTGAATCGATCTTCCAGAAAACGCCCGGAAGTGATTCTGAAACTTGCACTTTCCGTCGATGGCATGATCGGAAAAAAGGGCGAAGGGCAGGTGCCGATCACAGGTCCCGTGTCGCGCGCGCAGTCGCACATCTTACGGTCGCAAACCGATGTTATCCTGATTGGTATCGAAACAGCACTCGCTGACGATCCGGTTTTGAACTGTCGTCTGCCGGGGCTGGAACAACGCTCACCCATAAGGGTTGTGCTGGATGGCGGGCTTCGTTTGCCCCTGTCATCCAAGCTGGTTCAATCGGCAGATGCGCAGCCACTCTGGATCGCTTGCAGCGAAGAAGCGTCGCCAGAACGGCGCTATGAACTGAAGGCGGCGGGGTGCCGCATTCTGGCAACCGAGACGGATGACTGCCGGATTGCGTTGCCGGAGTTGATGGATGATCTCGCCGCGCAGGGGATTGGTTCTGTTCTTGTGGAAGGCGGCGCGGGCGTCGCAAAGAGCTTTCTGGATGAAAAGCTGGTCGACCGCCTGATCACCTTTCGCTCACCAATAGAAATTGGTACTGCCGATGGGGTTGCCGTGCCCGGTCTTGAAACCCATATCGCAGAAGAATTCAAAATTCTCAGACAGGCGCGTTACGGTGACGATGCCTTTGCGGAATATGTAAGGAAGACTTGATGTTCACAGGCATTATTACCGATATCGGCAAGGTTGACCGGATCAAGCCGCTGAATGAAGGCGTGCTGCTGCGTATCGAAACCGTCTATGATCCAGAAACGATTGAGCTTGGCGCTTCGATTGCTTGTTCCGGTGTTTGCCTGACTGTCGTTGCACTGCCGGAAAAGGGCACCAATGCCCGCTGGTTCGAGGTCGAGGCATGGGAAGAAGCCCTGCGTCTGACCACAATCTCCACCTGGGAGAATGGAACCAATATCAATCTGGAACGCTCGCTGAAGCTTGGAGACGAAATGGGCGGACATCTCGTTTCCGGCCATGTCGACGGACAGGCTGAAATCGTTGAACGCAAGGACGAGGGCGACGCGGTGCGCTTCACCTTGCGCGCGCCGGAAGAGCTGGCGCCATTCATCGCCCAGAAGGGTTCGGTCGCACTGGACGGCACGTCGCTGACGGTCAACGGTGTGAAAGGCAATGAATTTGACGTTTTGCTCATCCGCCATTCGCTGGAAGTCACCACCTGGGGACAGCGAAAAGCGGGCGACAAGGTGAATATCGAGATCGACCAGCTCGCACGCTATGCGGCAAGGCTTGCGCAATATCGGAAATAGGCTTACAGCCTAAAATTCCAGGCTGTAAAAGCATATCCCGATTTGAGCGTTGACCGCAGGTGTTGCGGTCCGCAAAATTTGTCATGGAGTTTCTCATGTCCGATCACGAGGCGCATGCGCCGCATTTGCTTATTGTTGAAGCGCGTTTCTACGACGATCTAGCCGATGCGCTTCTTGATGGCGCAAAGGCAGCCCTTGACGACGCTGGCGCGACCTATGACGTCGTGACCGTACCGGGCGCGCTGGAAATTCCGGCAACCATTTCCTTCGCCCTCGACGGCGCAGACAATGGCGGCACCGACTATGACGGCTATGTCGCTCTTGGCACGGTTATCCGTGGCGAAACCTATCATTTCGACATTGTTGCAAACGAATCCTGCCGTGCGCTGACTGATCTCGCCGTTGAAGAAAGCCTTGCCATCGGCAATGGCATTCTGACCGTCGAAAATGACGAGCAGGCATGGGCGCGTGCGCGCCGTACTGACAAGGACAAGGGCGGTTTTGCTGCCCGCGCCGCACTGACCATGATTGACCTGCGTAAGAAATTCGGAGCCTGAATATTATGAGTTCTTCCGCAGAAGGTCGCCCGACACCAAACCTGCCGCGTACGGCGAACAAGCGTGGCGTTGCCCGCCTTGCCGCCGTGCAGGCGCTCTACCAGATGGACGTTGCCGGTACGGGCGTGATGGAAGTGGTCGCAGAATACGAAGCCTTCCGCCTCGGCAAGGAAGTGGACGGCACGCAATATCTCGATGCCGATCCGCAGTGGTTCCGCGCTATCGTTGCCGGTGTTGTGGACAGCCAGCTGAAGCTCGATCCGATGATCCATCAGGCGCTGACCGAAGACTGGCCGCTGTCGCGTCTTGATTCCACGCTGCGCGCGATCCTGCGCGCCGGTGCATGGGAACTGACGTCGCGCAACGATGTGCCGACTGCCGTGATTGTCTCGGAATATGTCGATATCGCCAAGGCTTTCTACACTGAAGACGAGCCAAAGCTTGTGAATGCTGTGCTCGACCGCCTTGCCTTTGTCATTCGCGGCGAAAGCCGTGGGGCCAAGCCACGCCATTAGAGCGTGTTTCGATCTGATCGACGCTCAAACTGTTTGTTATAACGCGCATCTTTTCCGAAAACCGTTTCACACTTTTCGGGATGCGCTTTAATACCGGCTTATAGATCAGGATAAGAATAGAAAGGGCTGTGAGAAATCACAGCCCTTCTTTCATTGTATGCTGGCAAAGAACGGCTTGACGTTTGTTCAACCGTTTCGCATGTTGGTCATGCGGCATTGAGAATGACCGACTACAAGGGAACTTTCTAATTATTTGATTTCAAGGTGTTAAGTTCCTGATGAACTATACCGTTGAAGCCCGGTAAGACGTGGTGGCTTCAGGCACTTTCCATGCCGCTCTAATCGGCCCGGGGAGGGGTTTTCGGGCCTTCATGCGCATATGCCTGCCGTTAATTACCCAGTATCGGATGTTTATCTGAGGTCGATCTGACGGTAGCCGGCGCAAACTCAATAGGAGTTGGCCTTTATGCAAATGGGAGTGGCAGTTTTACTTCTCGTTATTGCCTGCGGCGTGGTTTCCGTTCTTTTCGCCTTCTGGTCGATCCGTTCGATCCTGGCGGCTGATCAGGGAACGCCGCGTATGCAGGAAATCGCTGGCGCCATCCGCGAAGGTGCGTCGGCCTATCTCACACGACAATATTCCACGATTGCGATTGTCGGTGTCGTTGTGTTTCTCGCCGCATGGTATTTGCTGTCGCTGAGCGCCGCCATCGGCTTTCTCATCGGCGCAATTCTGTCCGGCGTCACAGGCTTTATCGGGATGCATGTTTCGGTGCGCGCCAATGTGCGCACAGCACAGGCCGCTTCCTTGAGTCTGGCAGGCGGGCTTGAAATGGCTTTCAAGTCCGGTGCCGTTACCGGCCTTCTGGTGGCCGGTCTCGCGTTGCTGGGCGTATCCGTCTACTATTTCATTCTCACCGTCTGGTTGGGTTATGCGCCCGCCGACCGCACGGTTATTGATGCACTGGTGGCGCTCGGCTTTGGCGCATCGCTGATTTCGATCTTTGCCCGTCTCGGCGGTGGTATCTTCACCAAGGGTGCGGATGTCGGCGGCGATCTGGTCGGCAAGGTTGAAGCGGGTATTCCGGAGGACGATCCGCGCAATCCGGCAACCATCGCCGACAATGTGGGCGATAATGTCGGCGACTGCGCCGGTATGGCGGCCGATCTGTTCGAGACTTACGCCGTTACCTTGGTTGCGACCATGGTTCTGGGTGCAATTTTCTTCAACGGTTCGGACGTGCTGCCAAGCGTCATGCTCTATCCGCTGCTGATCTGCGGAGCCTGCGTGATCACGTCGATTGCCGGTACGTTCTTCGTCAAGCTTGGCGTCAACGGCTCGATCATGGGCGCGCTTTATAAGGGCCTGATCGTAACGGGTCTCTTGTCCATAATCGGGCTTGGGGTTGCCAACACGCTGACGATTGGCTGGGGCGAAATCGGCACCGTGGCCGGAAAGAGCATTACCGGCACCAATCTGTTCATCTGCGGTCTGATCGGTCTCATCGTGACGGGCCTGATCGTGGTGATCACCGAATATTATACCGGCACCAACAAGCGCCCGGTGAATTCCATCGCGCAGGCTTCCGTGACGGGGCATGGCACGAATGTCATTCAGGGCCTTGCCGTTTCGCTGGAATCAACCGCATTGCCTGCCATCGTGATCGTTGGCGGCATTATCAGCACCTATCAGCTTGCAGGTCTCTTCGGCACGGCCATTGCGGTCACGGCCATGCTGGGCATTGCCGGGATGATCGTGGCGCTTGATGCTTTCGGGCCGGTGACAGACAATGCCGGTGGTATTGCGGAAATGGCCGGTCTTGATCCGGAAGTGCGCAAGTCCACGGATGCGCTGGATGCCGTGGGCAACACGACCAAGGCTGTGACCAAGGGCTACGCCATCGGTTCGGCAGGTCTGGGCGCTTTGGTGCTGTTCGCAGCCTATTCCAATGATCTTGCTTACTTCGCGGCCAACGGCCAGACCTACCCGTATTTCGCGGATATGGGACCGGTATCGTTCGATCTGTCCAATCCCTATGTGGTGGCAGGTCTGATCTTCGGCGGCCTGATTCCCTATCTGTTTGGCGGCATGGCCATGACGGCTGTGGGTCGCGCAGGCGGGGCGGTGGTGCAGGAAGTTCGTCGCCAGTTCAAGGAAAAGCCGGGCATCATGACCGGCAAGGAACGCCCGGACTATGCGCGCGCGGTTGATCTTCTGACCAAAGCGGCAATCCGTGAGATGATTATTCCGTCGCTTCTGCCGGTGCTGGCGCCACTTGTGGTGTATTTCGGCGTGCTGCTGATTTCAGGCTCCAAGGCGGCTGCTTTTGCAGCGCTTGGCGCATCGTTGCTCGGCGTCATCGTTAACGGGCTTTTCGTGGCCATTTCCATGACTTCCGGCGGCGGAGCATGGGACAATGCCAAGAAGAGCTTCGAGGATGGCTTTACCGACGCCGATGGTGTGAAGCACCTGAAGGGTTCGGAAGCGCACAAGGCTTCGGTAACGGGCGATACGGTCGGCGATCCCTATAAGGACACCGCTGGTCCGGCCGTCAATCCGGCGATCAAGATCACCAATATCGTCGCACTTCTGCTGCTTGCAGTGCTGGCGCATATGGCTTGATCGGGTTCTGAAAGGTTCAAAAATAAAAAACCCGCCGAGAGGCGGGTTTTCTTTTGAATTCGATCTTGCAGTGATTAGCTGCCGCCAGGTCCGCCTGCGCCAGCACCTGGCACGGAGGTCGGGGCCTTGGAAACGCCCTGAATAACCTGACCGAGGAAGGTCTGGTCCTTGCCGCCGGTTGGCGTGGTGCGCGATACGAAATCGAACAGCTTGCCGTCCTTCATGCCATAATTGGCAATGTGCTGAACCTTGCCGTCCTTGTCGAAATAGATCGCAAGAATCTGACGGTCGACCAGCTTCGGCTTCATGAACTGCGCCATGCGGTGGCGCTTCTGCGAAATGTAGTAGAACACTTCATTATCGAAGGTTGCGGTGGTCGATGGCGTGCCGAGCGCCAGCAGAACCTGCTCGCGGCTGGAGCCGACCGGCACCGAATCAAGCGCCTGCTGGTCGAGCACATAGCCCTCAGTCAGCGTTTCTGAAGGGTTCAGCGTGGATGCGGTGTTGCATCCGACCAGGGCGGCCGAAAACAGAATTGCCGTACCAGCCAGAAGAGCACGCTGCTTGCGTGCACCTGATGATGCGCCGGAACGCACAGTTGAGAAAATCCGCTGCAACAAAGACCTCTCCATAATTCTATTATCAGCGCGGCACTTTCGCCGTCGGGAGAACTTCGGTAAACCACCTTGCTTCTATATGCAACTGGAACGGTCGTACAGGGATGATTCTCCAACTTTTCCGCCGCAAATCGAAGGCCAATGAGGCTATCGTGCTCCGCGTGTACGAGGCGATCGTGGCAGCGGCGCGGCAAAAACGGTTTTATGCACAATTTCATGTGCCGGATACGCCACTTGGCCGGTATGAGATGTTGTCGGTGCATATTTTCCTGACACTGCACCGTATGCGCGGTGACAATCAGGCTCTGATGGCGCTTGCTCAGGAAGTGGCCGACGAGTTTTTCAAGGATGTCGACCACTCGCTGCGCGAACTGGGAATCGGCGATCAGGGCGTTCCAAAACGCATGAAAAAACTTGCCCGCATGTTTTATGGCCGTGTGGCCACTTATGGTGCGGCGCTCGATACCGATGATGCCGAGGCGCTTGCCGCCGCATTGACGCGAAATATTAGGCCCGATCTGGAATTCTGGCCACAAGCTCGCCATTTAGGCGAATATGTTCTGCGTTGTCGCGACCGATTACGGGCAATCGACGATAGTACACTGGTGGCTGGCGAGATTTCCTTTATGGATGCCGACGATCTGGCGCTGACGCATGACAATACCGAAGAGGCAAAACAAAATGACTGATAAACCGGCGCTGAGCTATCCCGTTCCGGTTCTGCACCTGCCCCAGAAGGGCGTGACAGTAACAATCGGCACCGATGAGAAAGAGCGCGCTCAGCTCGCCGCCAGCCATGCGCTTGAGGCGGTGAATTCGTTTTCGGCTGAATTTCTGCTGACACCATGGAAGAAGGACGGCATCCGCGTGCGCGGACGCATCGATGCGGAGATCGTGCAGGCCTGCGTCACCACGCTGGAACCGTTGACCAACGTGATTGCAGAAGAAGTCGACACGATTTTCGTTCCGGAAAATTCGCGTCTGGCCCGCGTTCAGCTCGATGAGAGCGGCGAAATGCTGCTCGATGCCGAAGGTGCCGATAGTCCGGAAACCTTTGTCGGTGACCGGATCGACGTCGGTGCGGTTGCGGAAGAGTTTTTCGAATTGGCAATCGATCCTTATCCGCGCAAGCCCGGTCTGCCGGACGATGCCGAACCCCAGGTTTTTGGGGATGCGGATGATGAGGATGACAAGCCAGAGTCGCCCTTCGCAAAGCTGTCTGAATGGCACAAGAAGCCGTGATCAACGGTGATTTGCGACGAGTTTGAGAAAATATTGTTGTACGGCAACGTAAAACCACTATTTTCGCCAAAAAAGCCCTGCCGCGTCTTGAGCGCGGCCCGGGAGCAGGGATCGAACAGGAATAATCAAGAGTGGTAAAAATATCGATTGACGCGATGGGCGGTGATTTCGGTCCTGAAGTGGTCGTCCCCGGCGCGGCAAAGGCGCTTGAGCGCCATCCCGACATGCGTTTTATCTTTTTCGGTCTGGCCGGACAGGTTGAGCCGGTGTTGGCGCGCTTTCCGAAGTTGCAGGCCGCATCCGAGTTTCGTGCCTGTGAAGTTTCCATTGGTATGGACGACAAGCCCAGCCAGGCTCTGCGCAACGGGCGCGGCAAGTCCACGATGTGGAAGGCCATTGAGGCCGTGAAGACCGGCGAAGCCGATGCGTGCGTTTCTGCGGGCAATACGGGCGCACTCATGGCCATGTCGAAATTCTGCCTGCGGATGATGTCGGATGTTGAACGTCCGGCGCTTGCGGGCATCTGGCCGACGTTGCGCGGTGAAAGCATTGTGCTGGATGTCGGCGCGACGATCGGCGCCGATGCGCGCCAGCTGGTCGATTACGCTGTGATGGGCGCTGGTATGGCACGGGCGCTGTTTGAAGTGCGCAAGCCGACGGTTGGCCTGCTGAATGTCGGCACGGAAGAGGTCAAGGGTCTCGACGAGATCAAGGAAGCCGGTCAGATCCTGCGCGATACACCGCTGGACGGTCTGGCATATTCCGGCTTCGTGGAAGGCAACGACATTGGCAAAGGTAGCGTCGATGTCGTGGTGACCGAAGGTTTCACCGGCAATATCGCTCTTAAAGCCGCCGAAGGCACGGCGCGTCAGATGGCGACATTGCTCCGCCAGGCCATGACCCGCACTTTGCTGGCCAAGATCGGCTATGTTTTTGCCAAGGGCGCTTTTGATCGCCTGCGCGAAAAAATGGACCCGAACAAGGTCAATGGCGGTGTGTTCCTTGGCTTGAGCGGCATCGTCATCAAGAGCCATGGCGGCGCGAATGCTGAAGGCTTCTGCTCGGCGGTTGAAGTGGGCTACGACATGGTGCGCAATCGTCTTCTGGAGAAGATTGAAGCCGATTTGGCGCATTTTCACCACAGTCACCCGCATGTTTCGTCCAGTGAAGGCGGCGAAGCGGCCAAATAATTATTTGCCCCTCCAGTGGGCGCGGATTTCGACGGTGCGGGCAACAGCCTCGTTCCGTTCGTATATGAGGACAGGAATAAAAAATGATACGATCTGTCGTGCGGGGTATCGGTTCGGCATTGCCGAAGCGGGTCATGAAAAACACCGACTTTGAGGGTGTCATAGAGACCTCGGACGAATGGATCGTGCAGCGCACGGGCATTCGCGAACGCCATATTGCCGGCGATGACGAAACCACGGTTTCGCTGGGCGCAGCCGCCGCGCGTGCGGCAATCGAAAATGCAGGATTGCAGCCATCGGATATCGATCTTGTTCTGGTCGCCACCTCGACGCCGAACAACACATTCCCGGCCAGCGCTGTGGAAATCCAGCGTGAGCTTGGCATCAACTCGGGCTTTGCTTTCGACATGCAGGCTGTGTGCAGCGGCTTTATCTATGCCATCACGACAGCCGATCTTTATATTCGCGGCGGCATGGCCGAGCGCGTTCTGGTCATCGGCGCGGAAACTTTCTCGCGTATTCTCGACTGGACCGACCGCACGACCTGCGTTCTGTTTGGCGACGGCGCAGGCGCCGTGGTGCTGGAAGCTGCCGAAGGCAAGGGTCTGACCTCGGACCGTGGCGTTCTGGCTGCAAATTTGCGCTCGGATGGCAGCCACAAGGAAAAGCTCTATGTGGATGGCGGCCCTTCGACGACGCAAACCGTTGGCCATCTGCGCATGGAAGGCCGTGAAGTCTTCAAGCACGCTGTGGGCATGATCACCGACGTTATTGAAGCTTCTTTCGCGGAAACGGGCCTTACAGCGGACGATATCGACTGGTTTGTGCCGCATCAGGCCAACAAGCGCATCATCGACGCTTCGGCCAAGAAGCTGAATATCGCCGAGAGCAAGGTCGTCATTACTGTTGACCGGCACGGCAACACTTCAGCTGCATCGGTGCCGCTGGCGCTGGCGACAGCTGTTGCGGATGGCCGGATCAAGAAGGGCGATCTGGTCCTTCTCGAAGCCATGGGTGGCGGATTTACATGGGGTGCGGTTTTGCTGCGCTGGTAAGCCAATTGCCCCAAAATGAGGGCGCTCTGTCACGTTGGAAATCGGATCAGAAAAGAAAAGCAATAAAATTGATCCGCTGCGAGGGAACTCGCGGCTTGACCGAGCCGCTTTTATTTGTGTAACGTCCTGTCACGTAAGGATATTATCTGTTCAAACGCTAACCAGGTGGGTTCGGTTATGGGAGGTAAAACGGTCACGCGGGCTGATCTGGCAGAGGCTGTTTACCGTAAGGTCGGTCTTTCCAGAACGGAGTCGGCGGCTTTGGTCGAGATGATTCTCGACGAGGTCTGTGACGCAATCGTCAATGGCGAAACAGTGAAGCTGTCGTCATTTGCCACTTTTCAGGTCCGCGACAAGAACGAGCGTATCGGTCGCAATCCGAAGACCGGCGAAGAAGTACCAATTCTTCCGCGACGCGTGATGACCTTCAAGGCTTCCAATGTTCTCAAGCAGCGTATTCTGCAGGAACATCAGAAGCGCGAAACCAAGAGCAAATAATACGGATCGATGCCGCCCCAGTTTCCTCGGGCGGCATTTGTTTTTTCAGCTCAGGTGCAAAAGGTAGCGGTTTGCGCGTTCTGGCGCATGGCGCGTAATGACGGGTTCACGCTGCCGTCTCACTCCACTTACATCGCGGTTCGGTGGTCTGCTTCGCTGCAAAGTGGAGCGGCTGTGCGCATTTAAATTCGGCTGAGCCGTATTTAAGGACTGGCTACTGTGCCTCACCCATGTGAAGGGATGCGTATAAAGCTCTGATATTATATAATGGATATAGTGGAACGAATCATTTCGCTAATATTCGAATCCGAGAGCGCATAGGCTTTTCGGAAAGAGTTTCAGCGTGAAACGCCATCGGGTTTCAATCGGCGTTCGGACAGTATAAGTAGGCCACGGTTTTTGAAAAACTGGTGGCATTCCGCCTTATTGTCACTGTCTGCGTATCGTGCGGACCGCAAGTGGAATTTCAAAGCCTATACGGGTCGCTCGGTGAGCGGGCCGTTGCTGCTGGAAAGGGCAGGTGGATGGACAAGAGCCCTGATGCATTCAGGACGATCAGTGAAGTTGCGGAGGATCTCGATCTTCCCCAGCATGTGCTGCGTTTCTGGGAAACGCGCTTTACACAGATCAAGCCGATGAAGCGTGGCGGCGGTCGCCGCTATTATCGTCCAATCGATGTCGAGCTGCTCAAGGGCATTCGCCATCTGCTCTACGATCAAGGCTATACGATCAAGGGTGTGCAGCGTCTACTGCGCGAAAACAATCCACAGTTCATCATTGCTCTCGGCAATGGCGATGTGCAGGCCATTGAAGTCATTACGCGCCAGAAACAGGCTGCGGCTGACAAGCGTGCGGCGGAAGAGGCTGCCGATAGTGAAATGGCCCTGCCAAGCGGCATCAAGGCCCCGCAGCCCTCGCGCAAGCTGTTCGGTTTGCTGAAGGGCGAAGATGACGGCCCCATTGGCGCCGATGGCAAGCGCCCGTCCAAGGACAATCGCTCGCTTTTGCAGGAAGCGCTGTTCGATCTTCTGGAATGCAAGCGATTGCTGGATCAGGTGCGCTAGGTGACCGACTCATA
>UEGR01000033.1 GCA_900465685.1 Hyphomicrobiales bacterium | reverse complement strand
CAACAAATGCGGAAAATGCTTATCCGCATTGAGACCCAGATCAAACTTTAATGGAAGTTAGCCTTTGCGGTATAGTTCTCAGCTATCCGCTGAGAACCGGCGATTGGCATGTTTTTTCGAGTCGGTCGGCTTTCCTCAATGCGCCAGCCATTGCTGCCATAAGGGCTATGACCAAGCCATAGATCAACAGTGTTGTTTGCAAACCGAGATAGGGCATTGCGATACCCGCGAGGACAACGGGAACGCCGAACGCCAGATAATTGATTGTGAAGAACGAGGCGAAAACCTCACTCCGCTCACTGGATGGAGTCAACGGTACGATGCTTCGTAAGCTCGCGTAATAGCAGGTCCCAAATCCTGTTCCAGCTATGAAAACCGCAATCAGGTAGATGGCGATGTTGGGTAAAACAACTCCAACGACGGTAAATGCAGTCCCGATGGCGAGGCTAGTAGCACCATAAAGCATGATATGTCGAGGGGCGAAGCTGCGTGCGATGTAGCTTGCAATCGCTCCTCCAAAAGCTAACAGTGTGATGACGCTTGCCTGCGCGAGATAATCATGAAGGTCGAACACACGTGCCATGATGAGGGGGCCGAGTGCGAGGTAAAAGCCGCCTGTCGCGGAAGCTGCAACAATGGCAGGCATACACTTCCAGAACATCCTCCGCACATTCGACGGTAGTTTCAAACGGGGCTGCAGCGAAGTAATGAACCCGCTATGACATGGAGAACTCTCAGGTAAGGCCCATACTAACGCCGAGAGAATGAGACTGATGCCAATTAAGCTGCCAAAAGCATAGATTCTGGGTTGTTCAAACAGGTTCATGACAATGCCGGCGATAAGTGCGCCAGCTGCCAGTCCAAGAAGTGGCACGACAGAGTTGCAGATAGCAGCGATACCGGGAAGTTTTCGAGGTTCAAAGTCCACGGCAGTTGCTGAGGAAGCAGTGATCAGCAAACCACAGGCAAGGCCTTGAACGCATCTTGCCGCCATTAGTCCCTCAAGGCTTGTGGCCGTCATGAAATCAAAGGCGGATATTGCGAGTAGCACGGAGCCGAGGGTAAGAACCGGGCGGCGTCCGATATAATCAGAACTTGCACCGGCAATCAGTAAGGCGGTGAGCAAGCCGCCAGCATAAATGGCGAAGATGCCTGTCAGTGCTGCGGCGGAAAAGCCAATCTCCTGCTGCAGTGCGGGGTAAAAGGGAGATGGTAGGCTTGCACTGGCCATCATGATAAATTGGCCGAACAACGCAATCGCGAAGCCGGACCGCTCGTTGTTTGTAACCTGAAGCTGGTTGTTAGACATGGCGCTACCTAATGCAATCGCCGTGAAGCGACTGGCCAATGGTTCGATATTATTCGAACTATTTTCTACTATGAAAACGATGATGGTTCAACTATATTCGAACCATGACGAAAGAAACCCTATATCACCCGGTTGATTTACCTCATCCGGATCGCGAGGAAATCGCGCTGGTTCAGGTGCTTTTTGCGCTTAGTGATCCGTCGCGCCTTGAAATTGTTCGGCAATTGAATGACGGGCCACTGGAGATGGCGCGCTGCAATATGGGCGATCCGAATCTACCGAAATCGACGCGTTCGCATTTGATGAAAGTTTTACGTGAAAGTGGTGTGGTCTGGAACAAGCCAAACGGTCGTGGCCGTTTACTGTCTTTGAGGCGAGAAGAACTCGACCAGCGTTTCCCGGGCCTTCTCGATGCAGTGCTCAATGCTGCAAGGACGTGAGCCGATGTGAATATCGGCTCACTGTTTCGTTCAAAGTCGCAGGCGGGTGGCGCTCTATTCAGGCCGAAGTCTTTTCGATGTTCAGGAACGAGCCATTGAATGCAATCTCGCTGAGCGGCTTGCGCGGGCTTGGAACTTCACGCTTTTGCAGGATTTCCAACAGCGTGGACTTATCGGCAATGCGGCCTATCGCTGCAATGGCTTCAATGGCGACATCGTCAGGTATAGCAAGCTCTATCCGCGTGCGGTCGTGATCGAAGCCAGCCATCGCATGTGCATGCCAGCCCGATAAGGTCGCCTGGTAAGCAATCGCCGCCCAAGCTGCACCCGTATCGAAAGAGTGGGTTGAGGAGGGCTGCGCTTCGGTAGCGTTGGGCGCGGTGAACGTCTTCAGAGAGGCAAGCACGACGAGTGCCGATGCATTCTGCGCCCAACTGCGATTGAAATCGTTGAGAAGGGAGAGAAGGCTTTCCCACTGCGGTGTGTCGCGGCGGGCATAAATGAAGCGCCATGGCTGAGCATTATAGGCAGAAGGCGCCCACCGGCCAGCTTCTAGGATCGCTAGTAAACTAGCCTCGCTGATAGGCTCGGCAGTAAAGGCTCTCGGCGACCAGCGCTGAAGAAACAAGGGCTCGATCTGATGATCTGCCGTGCGTGAATTAGCGGTAAGTCCCATGATCTGATCTCCGACTAAAAGTTATTTTTTAGCTGTAGATGCACTGCATTCGAAGGTTGGTTTTTCCATTAAGGTCGGAGAATTTAGAAATTCTGGCGAAGCAGTTGAGAGTTCTTGGGGCGCTGGCACACAAGGCTGTCCTAAACCAAAAAGCCAAGGACTTTTTTCGAAGAACGTTCATCGGTCAGGCTCCGCCAATGGGTAAAATCATTCTCTCGCCGATCACATAATTAATCTATTAAATCTGTAGAAAATAACTGCCGAGCTTATTCTGTCTCCAATAGTCAATCCAACAGGGGATAGTAATGGTGGACGCAAGCAGGCTTAAAGGTCAAGACCGAACATTTTCGCGTCGCAGTTTGCTAAAAGCGCTGGGTGTAACGGGCGGGGCGGCTTTGGTGGGAGGCACTGCAGCGCGTATGACCAATTATGCGATCGCCGGAAATCTCATTCCCATCAAACTGGAATGGACGGAAGTTGCCGCCTGCCACTCGCCGGTTGGCTTTGGGCTGCATAAAGGGATCTACGCAAAGCATGGTCTGGACGTGGAACTCTTTTATCAGGGTGCAAGCGGGCAGACCCTTATTCAGGCTCTTGCAACGCGCAAAGCAGAAGCTGGTCCCGGCTTGCTCTATGATTGGCTGAAGCCCATTGAACAGGGGTTTGATGTTCGGCTTTTCGCCGGGTCACATGGTGGTTGCCAGCGGGTGCTGGTCAAGCCGGATTCCGGCATCACACAATTGACCGATCTCAAGGGAAAGACGATTGGCACATTCGATGTAATGTCGCCTTCACGTGTTGCATTTTCAGTGGCGCTTGCAAAGGCTGGCCTTGACCCGAACGCAGACGTAAATTGGAAGGTCTTTCCGTTTGATCTCGTGGCCGAAGGTGTATTGAAGGGCGAGGCGGATGCGGTCGCGCATATGGATCCCTGGGCGTATTCATATGAAAAGCAACATGGCTTCGTGAAAATTGCCGATACGCAAACGGATAGTTTCAAAGACCGGGTCTGCTGTGTTTTGGGTGTCAATGGCGACTATTATCAAGCCAACAAGGATGCCATTAAACGCGTTGCTTCAGCTAATCTCGAAATTCATCAATATACGGCGAAGCACCCTGACGAAGTGGCGAAATGGTATTTCGACACGCTGAAGCCGGGATTACCGCTTCAGGATCTGACAGAGGTTCTGGCATCATTCACTTATCACGATCACTGGTTCGGAAAAGACCTCCTGAATGAGGTGAGGATTGGCTATGAAGATCTCAAGTTGACCGGCGTCGCGGATGCATCGACCGATCCGGAGGAAATCGCCAATCGCATCACGATAGATATTTTCGCGTGAGGCAAGATGACGAGCGCGATAGAGAACAGCTTTGACAAGCTTTCAGACCTGACCGCGATAGGCAAATATCCGATATGGCTGCCGGGACTCTACGCTGCGGCCAGCTGGGGTGCGGCATCAGCTGTTACATGGCTTATACCCGATGTCATCAGTTGGGGTGCGACGAGCGAATTTGCTGTCCTGACGTTAGCCGGAGCGATCCTGTTTCTGGCTCTTGCCGTGATTGTTCCTCATACAGGTCGCGGTACAGAGACTGTACGTTATTATGGTCCGTGGTTTGTGGCGATTGGTGTCTGGTTCACGATATGGGAACTCGTGACCGCCAAGTTCGGCTGGCTACCAAAGCCGTTCTTCTCGCCTCCGCAAGGATTGTTGCATGTCTACCTGACCGATTGGCAGCGACTGCTTGTCTGTGTGGCATACACCGCCCGGCTTTGGGCCTTGGGCTTTTTTAGCGGAATTGCTGTCGGCTTTGTTGGCGGAGTTGCGCTCGGCTGGTCGAAACGTTTCGCTTACTGGGGGATGCCAGTTCTGAAGCTGATTGGCCCCGTTCCGGCCAGTGCATGGATTCCTTGTACCTTCTTCATTTTTCCGACCACCTTTCAGGCATCAATCTTTCTCGTCGCACTGGCTTCAGCCGTTCCTGTCGCGATCCTCACAGCAGCAGGTGTCGGTCAGGTGCAACAATCCTATTATGACGTTGCGCGTACGCTGGGCGCCAATAGCCGCTATCTCATTTTGAAGGTGGCGGTTCCAGCATCACTTCCCAATGTATTTGTCGGCCTTTTCATGGCGCTTTATTATTCGTTTGCGGTGTTGGTCGTCGCAGAAATGCTGGGCGCCAAATTCGGGCTCGGTTGGTATCTGCAATTCAATACCGCCTATTCGGCCTATGCGAATGTCTATGCGGCGCTGATCGTTATGGCGTTGATATGTGCTGGCCTTGTCAGATTACTTTTCGTCGTGCGCGAACACTTGCTGGGTTGGCAGAAGGGGATCATCTGATGGCTCTTGCTATTGCACCGCAGGCAGAACAGTCAGCCAATATGGCGCTCGATATCGAACATGTTTCACATGGTTACGATCTAGATGAAAGACATTTGCACGTTCTGGATGATGTGAGCATCACAGTTCGACCAGGTGAGTTCGTCGCGCTGCTTGGGCCATCCGGTTGCGGAAAATCCACACTGCTGCGTCTCGCTGCCGGATTGGAAAGGCCGGTTGCGGGGCATGTGCGTGGAAATAGCGCACCTATTGAAAGTCCAAACCCTGACCGAATTCTGGTTTTTCAGGAGGCAACACTGTTTCCGTGGCGGACCGTACGGAACAACATTGCAACCGGGCTTGATGCACGCGGGTTACTCAAGAGCCATGCTCACCGCGTTGATGATGTGCTGAAGCTGGTGCGACTTGAAACATTCGCAGACGCCTATCCGCATCAGCTTTCCGGCGGCATGGCACAGCGTGTTGCTCTGGCGCGTGCCTTGGTCAACGATCCCAAACTTCTCCTGCTCGACGAACCATTCGGTAAGCTGGACTCCCTCACACGGCTTAACCTCCAGCGCGAGCTGCTTGAACTTTGGCGCAGCCGGGGCTTTACAGCAGTGCTTGTGACCCACGATGTGGAAGAAGCGCTGCTTTTGGCCGACCGTATCATTGTCTTTTCCGACCGTCCGGCACGCATCATCGCCGAGATTGTGGTTGATCAACCACATCCGCGCCGACGAGACAACAGCGATCTTGTGCAGATGCGCCAAGTTCTGCTGGAACGCTTGGGAGTTTCTGTCGATGTCTGATCGTCGCTTGCCGTTTGTCCTGAGTCTCGTGGGCGCAGGTTTGTTTGCGATAAGTGTCGGCTGGTGGTGGCTTGTCTACGGCAACGTGATCAACAACGGCTATATCACCTATTCGCAGGCGGCAATCTGCATGATGGCTGAAACGGATCTCTGTCGCCTGGCTGAAGCGCTATGCACCAATTCGCATTTCTTTGATATCCGGTGGTATGCGCCGGAGTGCCTTTGGGCCGCGGCTGCCCTGCTGACAGTGGCTCTCATTCAAGGTGGTTTCGAGACAAGGACGCCGTAACCGACTAAGGCTACAGAAGCCAGTCAACAGAGGATGACATTGCATAGCAGAAAGGCCGGTATCACCGGCCTTTCACATTGGGGGATTGATAAGGATTCAAAGCGCCCCATGGCGGGGTGGCAGCTCATCATTCAGATAATAATTGCCGATATGGTGATATTTCCAACGCACCGGATCATGCAGCGAATGGGTTCTCGCATTGCGCCAGAACCGGTCGTGACCGTAGGCCTCGAGCGTTGATCTGGAACCGCCCAATTCGATCAGCTTGTTGGCCGCAAGCTGCGCTGCTTCGGTGGCATATGCCTTGACTTCCGCGACGGCGACAGAAGCCGCCGCGACCGTGCCTGCATCGGGATTTTTCGCCGCGACGTCAACCAGACGACCGGCACGCGCGAGAAGAGCGTCGGCGGCATGACTGCGGATGCTGACATCGCCGATAGCATGAATGGTGTGCGGGTCTTCATAGCCATGATCGATTGTGAGTTCGAAAAATGGTCGCGTGTGAGCGCGCACATAGGAGATAGTCTCTGCAAGCGCTCCACGCGCCAGCCCCGTTTGTACGGCGGCATGAATGATCTGCGCAAATGGGCCCATGACTGAGGCGCTTTCAAAGACCACGTCATGATCAACGATTTGAAAAGGGGTGATTTCCACGTTGTCGAAGGTTACCGTACCGCTTCCCGTTGAACGCTGTCCGAAGGATGACCAGTCATCGACGAGCGTGAGACCGGGGGTGTTTCTGTCGATAAAGACGATATGGACGCGCCCATTCTGATCCTTGGCGACGGCAACGATGATATTTGCGAACAGAGAACCGGTTGCATAGAATTTTTGACCGTTAAGAAGCAGGTTTTCGCCTTGCTTTCTGAAACTTGTTTTGAAATCGACCGGAGTCTTTGTGCCAATTTCTACGAAAGCGTTGCCCAGGCGCTCGCCATCAAGGATGCGCTGGAAATAATGCTGTTTCTGTTCCTCCGTGCCAGCAAGACGAAGCGCCTCGACCATATAAAAGTGATTTTGCGGGATCTGGCCGATACTGGAATCGGCGGCAGATATAATAGCCGTCACCTCTGCCAGCGTGACCGCTGACACGCCAGCGCCGCCATATTGCTTGGGGATCGTAATCGCCCATAGGCCGGATTGTGAGAAACGTTCGATCTCGGCCAGTGGCAGTTGCCGCTCGCGGTCGCGCAAGGCGGCGCCAACGGCAAACTCGCTGGCCAGTGCGCGCGCAATCGTGATGGCCTCGGCATCATCGGAAATGCGATGTGCCTTCGTTTGACGGGGTGGAATATGAGGCGCGGCTTTACCTGTAACGAGAGCTGCCGCACGATGCAGCTTGCGATCTTCATTGCTCATTTCAGACCTCAATTCCAGGCATGACGCGGAGGGTGAACGCCATTCAGATAATAGTTGCCCACATGATAGAATTTCCATCGAACCGGATCATGCAGTGTATGGACGCGCGCGTTGCGCCAGTGACGGTCAAGACCATGCTCGGCAAGCGTGGAGCGTGTGCCGGCCAGTTCGAAGAGCTTGTTGGTTGCGAGAATGGCGATTTCAGTGGTGAGCACTTTTGACTCGCCGGTCTTGATCGTCGCTTCCGAAACAGATTCCAATGTTGGAGAATGCCGGGCTGCATCGATGGCACGACCGGCAATATCCAGAAGAGCTTCCGCCGCATGAAGGCGGATTTCCAGATCGCCGATGGCAGCAATGGTGAAGAGGTCTTCGCTCGCGCTTTCTTTACCGCTGTCGATCCAGGGACGGCTCTTGGTTTTGACAAAGGAAATCGTGTCTTCAATTGCGCCCTTGCCAATACCCAGATCAATTGCCGATTGAATGATCTGCGAGACTGGTCCGCCAATTGTCGGATGGTCGAAAGAGACAACTTTGACGGCGCGCTCTTTGGGAACCCGAACATTGTCGATTTTTACAGATCCGGAAGCGGTTGTGCGCTGTCCAAAACTCGACCAGTTGTTCGTCACGGTCAAACCCGGCGCATCGCGGTCGGCAAAGACCAGATAGCCCTGACCTGTCTCGTCAACGGCGACAATAGGCACAACATGAGAGAGCAGGGCGCCAGTGGTGTAGAATTTTTCACCGTTTACGATCGCGTCGTCGCCATCAAAGCTCACCTTGGTTTCAAAGGCGGCGACATTCTTGCTCTTCAGTTCCGAGAAGGCATTGCCATAGCGGATACCCTTCAAAGCCCAATCGAAGAAGAGCTTCTTCTGTTCCTCGGTTCCGTCCAGTTCCACTGTCGCAACGATAGCCAGATGGTTCTGTGTGATCTGGGCGATGGCAGGATCGGCGGAAGCAATGATAGAAATCACGTTGGCAAGGGTAGCATAAGAGACTGCTGGTCCGCCGTAGGTTTTGGGGACGTTGATGCTCCAGAGACCGCTTTGTGAGTATTCGTCGAGTTCTGCCAATGGAAGCAAACCTTCACGGTCGCGCAAGGCCGCACCTTCGCGAAATCGGCGAGCAAGACGCTCTGCAATCTCAATGGCTTCAACGTCATTCTTTACAATATGGGCCAACTCCGACGGCTTCGGCCGCGGCGGTATCGGATCCGTGGAATTGACACGCGGATGTACCGTATAATCGATATTTGTTTCTGCAAGAGTTCCCATTATTGTCCTCGATAGTGTGTCAGCTTCAGGAGCCGGTTTGTTGCAAAACGGGTTGCTGTGCTTCGGCGCGTTTAATGGCCTCGATATCGCGATAGCGAGCGGCAGGGTGCGATGCGCCAAGGCGAGGCCCTTTACCAAAGAGCTTTTCGCGGAGCGTTCCCGTACGATATTCGGTTGGATAAACGCCGCGTCGTTGCAGTTCGGGAACGAGCAGTTCGACAATGTTCTCAAAAGTTTCTGGCGTGACCGCATAGGCAAGGTTGAAACCGTCGACACCGGTTTCTTCCACCCATGCCTGCAACTCATCGGCAACAGTCTGCGGAGAACCGACCACCACCGGCCCCATGCCCCCTATGCCGCCCCATTCAGCAAGTTCCCGTATCGTCCATCGTTTGTCGGGATCGCCTTCCGAGAGGCTATCGATCGCAGAATGGATGGCGTTTGTTTCAACTTTTCGGACAAGGTCTTCCGGCTGGTAACGGGAGAAGTCCACTCCGGTCCAGCCGGACATGAAAACGAGCGAACCGTCGTAAGACACATAGTCGAGATATTCGCGAAACCGTGCTCGCGCTTTCTCATCTGTTTCATCAACGATGATGGTTAATAGATTGTAAATACGAATATCTTTCGGCTTTCGTCCAGCAGCTGCCGCGCGCTCGTGAACGTCTTGGACGTAGTTGCGCAAAATCGTCTTGGTTTGCGCGGCGACGAAGATGCATTCTGCATGTTCAGATGCAAATTTCTTACCTGGACCGGACGCACCGGCCTGATAGAGAACCGGCGTGCGCTGTGGCGACGGTTCGGTCAGACCATAGCCCGGAACATCAAAATATCGTCCCTTATGCGCGATTTCGTGCACTTTCTCAGGTCGGGTAAAAATACGGTTGTCCCGATCACGCACAACGGCATCATCTTCCCATGATCCTTCAAGTAGCTTGTAGATCACTTCGAGATATTCATTGGCGATATCATACCGGTTGTCATGCTTTTGCAGGCCCGACTGACCAATATTTTTAGCTCCGCTTTCCAGATAGGATGTAACGATATTCCAGCCAATGCGTCCCTTTGTGTGATGGTCTGCTGTCGCGATGCGTCGCGCGAAAGTGTAGGGATGTTCAAAGGAAGTGGAAGCAGTAATGCCGATGCCAAGATGCTCCGTTGCCAGCGCGATGGGAGCAGCCAGCTGGATCGGATCATTGACCGGGATTTGTGCCGCCTGATGCAGGGCATGATAGTTGTTGCCCTTATAAACATCGTAATAACCTACCACATCCGCGATGAATATGCCGTCGAAGATGCCGCGCTCCAGTGTGCGTGCCAGATTCTGCCAGTAATCGAGATCCTTATATTTCCAGGACCGGTCGCGCGGATGCGCCCATAAACCGGGAGACTGATGGCCAACGCAATTCATGTCGAATGCATTGAAATGGATCGTCTTGCTCATGAGCGCCTCCGTTTCATGATTTGCTGCAAACAAACCGTCTTAGGAGGAGCATCGCACAAGCGACGCAGGAGGGGAGATATTATATCTTTTTTATAGACTACTTCGGGGAAGGATTTTCCGCGTGGGCGACAGCGTTACGAAAGACGGGGAAAAGCCAGCACCAATATTAGGCTTTGGAGTGCGCCGCCGCTGTTTCCTTTTTTAACAGCAGTCCTTCAAGGAAAATACGAAATGTCTGGACAGCTTTTTCCGATATGACCTCCGGATCGTCTGCATTGGCGATCCATTGTGCTGCACGGCTGCTTGCCGCATTGATGAGACGTGCGCCAGCTTCCGGGTCGACATCGACAATAATGCCAGCCTTTTGCAGATCGGCGAGGCTGCGGGCAACTGTTGCAATACAGCCATTGGCATTGGGCCAGCCGGATGGGTCTCCAAGCACCGCTGGCCCATCTCTGAACATGATGCGTTGGATTTCCGGCTCAAGAGCCATTTGGACATAGGCAACATTCTCGTCAACGAAGCCCTGCCAAGGCGTTTCAGCCTGCGAAGAAATCGCGCAAAGCCTGTCGGTCATCTCGGCATCAATCTGGCTGATGACAGCTTGCAGAAGCCCTTTCTTGTCGCCGAAGTGATGGTACAGCGCGCCGCGTGTCAGACCGGCTGCGCCTGTGAAGTCATCCATTGAAGCGTCCGCATAGCCAACCGTTCCGAATGCCTGACGCCCGGCTGCAAGCAATTTTGCCCGGGTTTCCGCGATCATCTCGCTGCGGGGTTTGCGCATATCATTCTCCAATTTCGCATACGGTGCGTATATTAGTTGACATACGCCGCGTATCAACTAATTAATTAGCATACGCCACGTATGTAAGTGGTAAATCCTTATCATCAAGGAACACGTCCATGTCTAATCCTTATAGAGAGATTTTCCGAGCGCCGGGTGCCCTTGGATTTTCAGGCGCAGCAGGCTTCGCACGACTTCCAATGGCAATGGCCCCAATTGGAATTGTCGCGATGTTGTCTCTGACGCATGGAGAATATTGGCTTGGAGGTGCGGTTTCGGCGACATTCGCGCTGACCAACGCATTTCTCTCGCCACAGATCTCAAGAGCCGTCGACAAATTCGGACAGCGGGCGGTCGTCGGGCCAGTCACTGTCATTTCCGTGGTCGCATTTGTAGCGCTCATTCTGGCCGCCAATCAGAAATGGCCAAACTGGACCCTGTTTGCATCTGCCTTTCTGGCGGGAACGATGCCAAGCATACCTGCGATGGTAAGGGCTCGCTGGACGGAGATCTTTCGAGAAAGGCCAGAGTTGAACACAGCCTTTGCCTTTGAATCAGCAGCCGATGAGCTGGTCTATATCGCTGGCGCTTCACTCTCAGTTGGCCTGGCTGTTGCGTTGTTTCCAGAGGCCGGGATGCTGATCAGCACAGTATTTCTCGCACTCGGCACTATTGCGTTCCTCGCGCAGCGTTCGACAGAGCCAAAGGTTCGTGCTGCTGATCAAACCGGTCTGCAGCGTTCCGCCATCCGGCTTCGTTCTGTTCAGATTATAACGCTGGCTCTTGTGTTCGTTGGCTCAACCTTTGCGACGGCGGAAGTCAGTGCTGTGGCAATCACCAGAGAGCTTGGTCAGCCCAATATGGCAAGCCTGGTGATTGGTGTTTATGCCATCGGCTCTTTTGTTGTCGGGCTCACGCTCGGTGCGCTTAAGCCAAGAATTCAATTACCGCTACAGCTGCTGATCGCGGTCAGTGTACTTGCCGTTACAGCGGTACCGCTTTTGTTTGCCAGTTCGTCGGTTGCCTTGCTCGCTCTGGCCGTCTTCGTCAGCGGTGTTGCCATTTCACCCACCTTCATCACTGCTTTTGGTCTCATCGAGCGCCGGGTGCCAGAAACCATGCTGACCGAGGGGATCACATGGGTCATGACGGGTATTGGTATCGGCATGGCGCTCGGGGCGTTTATTGCAGGCTGGGTAGTCGACAATTTTGGCGCTGCGAACGGTTTCTGGGTGTCGATTGTGGCAACCGTGACAACCGTTCTGATTGTCGGATTGGGACAACGAGCCTTGTCTGGTGAGCGGACAACATCGAGTGCCGATGTCGATTGCTTGGCTCAACCCGCCGAATAAAGCGGTTGGGCATTTAAAGACTGCCCCTGACAGACGAGCTGTCGGGGGCTAATCGTGTCAGGTTAGGCGGCCTCTTTCAGCAAGAAAATCGAGAAGCGCCCGGACCCTTGATGGCAGCGGACCACCTTGACCGATGTAAACAGCATGGAACGCCTCCCGGTCATGCGGGTTTAAATGTTCCAGAACAGGCACGAGCTTTCCAGCGGCGATATCGTCGCGAACAGTGAATTCGGTCAGGCGTGCAAGTCCTGTTCCACTGAGAGCCAGGCGCCGTACTGCTTCCCCATCACTGGCCTGAACGCGCCCGACCGTTGGAACGACGATGTTCTCACCGTTTTGGACCATCGGCCAACCATCTGTTGTCCGTATATATCCAAGACCAATGCAATTGTGCGAAGCGAGTTCTTCGAGCGTTTGCGGTGTGCCAAAGCGGGCGAGATATGCAGGTGCACCAACCACGATCAGCGATGTTTCACCAAGTTTACGCGCGACGAGACTTGAGCTTTTCAGTGGTCCCGCCCGCACTGCCACATCAATCCTCTCGGTCAGCAGATCAATAACGGTGTCGCTCAGCGTCAGATCAAGCGTGACGTCCGGATAAAGTTCCAGAAATGTGGGTAAAATCGGTGCTAGAATATGCGTTGCATAGGATGGACTGGTGCTGAAACGGATGCGCCCGACGGGCCTTTCGCCGACGCCCGCAACACGTTCGGCGTCTTCAATGTCGACAAGAATTCGGGTTGCGCGCTCGTAGAATGCACATCCCTCAGGCGTAAGCTGAAGCGCGCGCGTTGAACGATTGATCAGGCGTGCGCCAAGCCGCGTTTCCAAACGGGCGACAAGCTTGCTGACAGCTGAGGGCGTCATTCGGCAAGCTCTGGCCGCCGCTGAAAACCCACCTTGTTCTACAACACTGACAAAGACTTCCATCTCGCCGGAACGGTTGATCTCTGATCTCGACATTGGTCTTCTAATTCACAAATGATTTGAATTATTACAATCTATATCACAGGACGAGGGCGGTCTATTGTTTATTCATCAAGTGTTGTGGGGGTCACATTACCCCATCGTTTTGAAAGGCAATACCTTATGGAGTATCGTTATCTGGGACGTTCAGGCCTCAAAGTATCAACCTTGAGCTTTGGAGCGGGAACATTTGGTGGAACAGGCCCCTTGTTCGGCGCGTGGGGAAACACAGATGTGAATGAGGCGCGCCGCCTCGTCGACATTTGTTTGGAAGCAGGTGTCAACCTGTTTGACACAGCGGATGTCTATTCGAACGGCGCTTCGGAAGAAGTTCTGGGTGCGGCAATTCGCGGACGGCGCGACAGTGTCATTATCTCAACCAAAATGAGCCTGCCGATTGGAGAAGGTCCCAATGATGCGGGTTCCTCTCGATTTCGGCTGATAGGTTCCGTGGAACAGGCGCTAAAGCGGCTCGATACGGATTACATTGATCTTCTGCAACTTCACGCTTTTGACGCGCATACGCCCGTGGAAGAAGTCCTGTCCACGCTCGATATGCTCGTGCGGGCCGGCAAAGTCCGCTATGTCGGCGTATCGAATTTTTCCGGCTGGCAGATCATGAAGGCGCTCGCTGTTGCAGATCGTTATGGCTGGCCGCGCTATGTTGCCAATCAGGTCTATTATTCATTGATCGGTCGGGATTATGAATGGGATCTGATGCCGCTTGGAGCCGACCAGGGACTGGGTGCATTGGTCTGGAGCCCACTTGGCTGGGGCCGGTTAACCGGGAAAATCAGGCGGGGAGAAGCTCTGCCTGAAGGAAGCCGTCTCCACGAGACCGCGAGCTATGGCCCGCCCGTGGAAACGGAACTTCTTTTCAATGTTGTCGATGCATTGGAGGTCGTGGCGGGAGAAACCGGCAAAACGGTGCCGCAAGTGGCGCTGAACTGGCTATTGTCGCGACCGACTGTGGCTTCGGTTATCGTGGGGGCCCGTAATGAAGAGCAATTGCGCCAGAATCTTGGTGCAGTTGGCTGGTCATTGTCTCCCCAGCAGATTGCAACACTCGATGCAGCCAGCGCAGTTGCGGCACCATACCCGCATTTTCCTTATCAACGTCAGGCAGGTTTTGCCCAGATTAATCCGCCTCTTATTGCGGGGTGAGACCCCGCTGTTTGCTCCATAGTGATCATATGAAATGTCACCTTAAGCGACAACATCGCTTAAGGTGACGAAACGGAGGGATCATGCTATAGGGGGCATAAGCGGGCTTGGGGCAATCGTTGAAACGCCAAAGACGGGGAGGGTCATGGCGGACGAAAAGCGAAAAACGGTCCGGCAGCGTCTTGCCACGATCATCATTGCGGGCGTCGGTAGCGCATTGGCGAGTGTTATTTCCTACGCGACTGCCATCTATGAGGCCGCCAATCCGCAACCGCTACAGGTCGTCACGGAAGGCGGAACGATAGATACAGGACAGTGGAATATCACTGTATTCGATGCGCGATTGAGCAATATACCCCCAACTGGTCGTCAGCCAATTGAATCCAAAAAGTTTCTTCTGATCGATTTTGAAGCGGATAACCGTTCGGCGGAATCGGCATTTGTCCCAATCAAATTGCTCACGCCTGATCCCCCGATAGCAGGGTTGATTAATCCAACGATCTATCTCGCCAGAGACAAATTTGTTGCCGGCGCGATCCACCCAGGATTGCCGGAAAAACTGACACTTGCCTGGGAAGTTCCAGCCAATGCCACGTTGCCTGATGAAATAAGACTATTAGTCGGAAGCCAGATATACAAAAAGCGCGATAACCTCTATGGCGCATCCAACTGGCTTGATCGCGATCCTGTTGGCGTCGTCGAGCTGAAAGTAACCGACGCTGCACCCGGGGACAGCGGATGAGACGGATACTGCTGACCATCATTGCTGTAGTCGTTACTGTTGGTGCCTTGTACGCCATGCAGCATTCGACGCCATATTACAGTGACATCGTTTCGATGGTTAAAGTGAAGGGTGAACAGGGAAAGCCGCTCTCAACTGCCAAATTCACCATAGGTGTTGCGGATAGCTACATAGCAGATCAGTTGGTTACATCGAGTTTCGGAACCGATCGCAATTACACTAGCTCGGGCAAATGGCTGGTGCTCGAAGCTGCGGCCAGAGCGGACAAAGAGAGTATCAATCTGATGTCGGCCTTGTGGCAGGGACCGAGTGGAGCGCAATATTCGATGAGCCAACGGATCACCAATGCGTGGGGGTTGCTTGGGTCTGAAAGGCTGGAGCCGGGCATTCCGAGGCCCGTTCTTCTCATATTCGAATTGCCGGAACGTGAAATCAACGGTGGCTCTCTTCTCGTGGCAGAAAGCCTGATCACTCCGCTCGCGCAACAGGCGGAGATTCGTATCAATCCTCCCGATGCAAGCCACACCCATCCCGCGATCCTGATCAAGCGCGGTGGTCGCATTCAACCATGGGCGCTGGAGGTGCGATGATGGTGGAACAAGCTCGGCGCGAGAAGAGAAATTTCTGGATCAGCCTCGCACTGCTGTTGCTATTCATTCCGCTTGCGGTTCTGGTCCATTCACGCGGAGGCTATATTGAATGGGCGCAGAAGAAATTGCGTCAACCGACAATAGCCGAACGCGGCGAAATGCCGGGCTATGCAGGTGCGAACTGGAAGCTTCTGGCGCTGACGCCGTTTCCCGGCGAGCTGCCGCAGACCAGTATGATTGTGGCAGAACTGGAACTCAATATTGATGATCCCAATCGGTTCAAGCAGGCAATGCCTTGCATTATTGCCCTGACGGATAGTCAAAACCGAAGCTGGAGCCCGACCTTTCTTACGGATCGCATTTTACAAAAATTGAAACCGGACGCGGCAGAAAAACAGCACTGCCTTAATCTCATTCAAAGCGCGGAGAAGGGAACCGTGCAAATTGCCGAAACGTTTCTTGTTCCCGCCGCTGCAAAGGATTTCACAGTCAAGATTGCTATGCAGGGCGAACCACAGCAGAGCGTGATTTTGAAGTAGTGCCCGATAACCCGCCCGCGACTGAGTATTCAAGCACGCCTGCGAGAAGCGCTACCCGCACCGCATCAAGTAAGATTCCACCATCAAGTTCTGACGGGCTCCCGATCAGGATGACCAGAATATCGGAGATGCGTTGCCACGTTTCGATGCCATAAGGGCCGAGGCTATGGGTGATCGCATACCAGATCCAGGCACCGGTCCAACTGATTGCCTTGTAAAACACAATGAAACTGAGCAAGGTTCCAAGCCCAGCTCCAAACACCAGTCGCAGACACGTCCAGACCGGTCGATATCGCGAACGATAGCCACCCAGATAGTGAGCCGCGAAGTCCTTTAACCAAACCCTTAAAGTGGCCCCTCGTGACGGCAGAGGAGGGACTGATGCCCGTTTTGCGGATAGATCATAACCGTAGATAATGGATGTCATGACCAACCAGACCAGCGGCAGCAATGCATAAAAGAAGAGGTTCTTTGCCTGTTCTATGAAACCCGGTTGGCGAAATTCAACAGGGACAGAACTTGGAACCGCCGCATAGGCCTGTATTGAGAACCAAGTCGCCTGAGCTTCGAGATATTCGAGAAACGAACCCGCTCCTAACCACGCGATAAAATCGTCTTTCCATTTGTCGAGAGCGTAAAGACCGATGAAAATCCAGCTTGCGTCAGCTGCCACGATCAGCAGGCGAAGCCATGGTGACTGCGTCTTGTCCGCGCTTTTCTTCGCAACCCAACGTATGATCCAGCAGAGACAGATCGCCGCAATCAGACTGCGGGATCGTACAAGATCAAATATCTGAATTTTTTCTCCAAAGGCCGCGCGATCAAAAGCCTGTCTCGAATATTCGCGAATTGTATCTCCCAGAAATCCCCAGGCGGCATAATAGGCAAAGAATGGCAGAATGGCTGCGGCTGTCACCATGAGTAAGTGGTCGCTGCGCTTATCGTCCTTTTGAGTGTTTGCTACTGGAGCAGAATTTTCACGCAAGGCTGTCAGTGCAGGCAGGCCGGGTCGCAAAACTGCAAACATCGTGATGAAGACAAGGAGTTTAATCAGAACAACCAGCGACAGTATCACCATGCCGCCCAGAGGGAACTTGAGACCTGTCGCAACGGCTGCACCCATCAATAAGTCACGCGCAATGTATCCAATTGCGCCGATCAGAAGCAGTTGCGGCCAAAACCTGATCAGTAGCCGACCAGTCTGCGATAATAGACCATCAATGTCTTTAAAAACCGTCATTTTTGCAGTGTAACTGCAACAGCAACAACCCTCAAGTTCAAATATATACTTTATACAGGTGCAGCGCCGACCAAGTCCACGCGGTCACTCATGCTTATCGGATGACAACAGGATTGCCCGCTATTTTAGCTGCTTCCTGTTCGCCTTGTCAGCTCTGCGATTACGTTTGAATTGCTATTCTGCTTCGTAACAAGTGTGGGGCGGGTATCGGATCAAAGGTAAATCCAGTTTGAGCATTGGGCGACGCAGTCGAGCATTCGAATGCTGTTTCGCCCGCATGAATTATTGCGCGAAAAGCAGGAAGATTATTGTGCGGGCTGATCCTAGAGACGAACTGAACCGTGAACCATGGCAAAGAGTTCTTCTGCTGCAAGGGCCTGTCGGCCCATTCTTTTCTCGACTTAGAAAAACCCTGAAAACATTGGGCTTTCACTGCTTTCAGGTTCTGTTCAACCCCGGAGACCGACTGTTCGCTGGATATTCCAAAGGAACTTTGATTTATCGCGGCGACATGGATGGTCTTGAAGATTGGCTTTGTGCGCAAATCATCGAGAAGGCAATCACGCATATGGTTCTCTTTGGTTCAGAACGCCCGATTCATGTTGCTGCACGCCGGGTAGCAGAGGAGCAGGGTATAGCAGTGATTTCACTTGAAGAGGGATATATACGTCCTGGCGCGATCACGCTGGAGTTTGGGGCGAACAATACATTATGTCCAATTGCAGGGCAGCTACCACCACGAAACTTCCGCATTGAAGCTGAAGGCTCCCGCACGGCTGGTTTAGGAAGTTTTCCTACAATGTGCGTCTATGGGAGCTTCTATTACGGTGCTATTGCAATTCTTGCGAGACGCAGACAAAGGCAGCTTTTGCACCGTAATATCAATGGTTTGGATGAGATTGTATGCTGGATCAAAAATCTACACCGGTGGTTCTGGGAACAGTCTAAGAACCGTGCCATCGTAGAGCATCTTCTGGAACATCATGTCGGTCACTATTTTGTGGTGCCGTTGCAGGTCGCGCAGGACACCCAGCTGAAGCGCGCCGCCAGGGGCTGGAACAATGCACGTCTGATAAGAGAAGTGCTCGGTAGCTTTGCGGCTTCTGCGGCGAAAGAGTTGCGATTGGTTTTCAAAATACATCCACTTGAACGCGGTCGCGACGATGATCGTCGCCTGATAGACGAAATAGCGACCCAGCTCGGCGTCCGAGATCGGGTAGACATTGTGGATGTGGGGTCCATTGGCTATCTGACGCGCCATTCGGCCGGAATGGTGACCATCAACAGCACATCCGGCTTTTCAGCTATCCATCATGGAGTTCCTCTTCTTGTGATTGGAGATGCTGTCTATGCAAACGACGACCTTGCCGCTTGTGCTTTTGGAAACCCGAATTTTGACGCGTTTTGGGAAGGTGGAACAGTAGCGAGTGCGCGTTTGCGAAAACGCTACATTGCCTGGATCAGGCACCGTTGTTTACGGCCGGGTGACTTTTTCACCACGCACGGCATTGAAGCCAGCTGCAAGGCTGTTGTCGACGCGATCCGTTCATCGACCGTTCGACGCGACGTCCTTAAGGAGGCAGCGTAATGAAAAAGTTCTCGCGCTTCCTCGCCGCCGCTATCTCTATTTCAGGTTTGGTTGGGTGCACCGCTGTTCCCGGTAATGGTCCCTTGACCGCGGCGGTTGATACCAAGACAACCACACAAGTCGAAAATAAAAGCTATGTCGTTGTGCCACTCAATGCCGCTATTGTGTCTGTGCTTAGAAACTATCAATTCAGCGGCATTCCAGACAGTTTCAAAAGTAAACTTGGCAACAGACAATCAATGACAATCGACGCCGGTGACGGGCTTGTAGTGAATATCTGGGAAGCGGCGCCTGACGGATTGTTTTCGACGGCGGAAAGAAAGAGCGCCACGCTGCAACTGGTAGTCGACGAGCGCGGAAAGGTATTTATCCCCTATATCGGGCAGGTTCACGCTGCGGGACAGAGTGCCGAAGCGCTACGCCAAGCGATTGAAGCGGGACTGAAAGGAAAGGCGGCAGAGCCCCAGATACAAGTCATCGTCACCGAGAATCGAAGCAAAGTGCTGATTGTCGTGGGGGATGTAACAAACCCCGGTGCCTATCCTGTACCGCTGCGCGGTCTGAAATTGCTGGATGCTGTTGCGCTTGCAGGTGGAACCAAAAAAGCCATGTTTGAAAGCACTGCAATGGTGACAAGGGGCGCGAACAACGCAACGGTGCGACTTGAAGACGCCGTTAGCCATCCGAATGATAATATCTGGTTAGCTTCCGGTGACAACATAACCGTAGCGCACCAGCCGCGCACCTTTTCCGCTTTTGGCGCGGTGAAGAATAGTCAGCTTGTTGTTTTCCCGGCTGAAAAACTCGTTTTATCGGAGGCGTTGACGCAGGTGGGGGGACTGAGCGACAGGTCAGCCGATGCTGGCGGTGTCTTTATCTTCAGGTTCGAATCTTATGATCTTGTGCAACAAATGCTGGGTAAGCAGACTGAACGATTGCCAACGGATAATAAGCGGCTAGTTCCCATCATCTACCGGCTTGATTTCAACAAGCCAGAATCCTTCTTTCTTTCCCAGTCATTTCAGATGCGAGACAAGGATGTCATCTATGTAGCCAACCATCCTGCTGCCGAGTTGAGCAAGTTTCTGACACTGATCGTTTCGCCGCTTCTCGGCGCTGCTCGAACAGCAGAGGTGCTTGGCGAGTAGGCAGTTACAAACTGAGAGATAAATCTGCGCTTCCATATTCCGGTTTCGAACGGAAACGCTCCGACAAATGATGTGGGGGCACATGAAAGTACTAACGGTCTTCGGCACTCGTCCCGAAGCGATCAAGATGGCGCCCGTGGTGCGGTGTCTGTCCGATACTGAGGGATTTGAAGCGCGTTTATGCGTAACGGCCCAGCACAGGCAAATGCTGGATCAGGTGCTTGAGCTTTTCGAATTGACCCCGGATTATGATCTCGACATCATGAAACCCGGCCAAACACTCGGTGATATCACGAGCGCCATTCTTCACGGCATGGATGCGGTGCTCGAAGATTTTTTACCTGATATTGTTCTGGTCCATGGAGATACCTCCACGACCTTCAGCGCGAGCCTCGCCGCCTATTTTCATCGAACGCCGATCGGGCATGTGGAAGCCGGTTTGCGCACCGGAAATCTCTATTCTCCATGGCCTGAAGAGGCCAACCGTAAACTGACCGGCGCGTTGGCGGCGCTTCATTTTGCACCTACAGAAAGCGCGCGAACAAATCTTCTGCTGGAAGGCATTCCGGCGCGAAACATCACCGTGCTGGGAAATACGGTAATCGATGCGCTCGTTCATACGGAGCAGCTTTTTGCACGTGACGCCCATCTTGACGGCACAATGCGCAGCCGCTTCAATTTTCTGCGTCCGAAAGCACGGCTTGTGCTGATAACCGGGCATCGGCGCGAAAATTTTGGCGTCGGCTTTGAGAACATCTGTGAAGCCATTTGCGATCTGGCTCGCAATTTCCCGGATGCCGACTTCGTCTACCCGGTTCATTTGAATCCCAGTGTCCGCGAACCCGTCGGACGACTTTTGTGCGGAATTTCGAATATTTACCTGATCGAACCTCAGGACTACCTGCCTTTCGTTTGGTTGATGAAGCGCTCTTATCTGATACTTACCGATTCAGGCGGCGTGCAGGAAGAAGCACCTACATTCGGAAAGCCCGTTCTGGTCATGCGTGAAACTACCGAGCGCCCAGAAGCTGTCGCTGCGGGGACCGCGAAACTGGTCGGAGCCGATAGAGGTCGCATTTTCGATGGCGTGCGCGAGTTGTTACTTGATCCAGACACCTACAACAAGATGGCGACAGCTCAGAACCCCTATGGGGATGGAACGGCTTCCGTTGCCATCGTAAAGGCACTCCAAAATTTTTCGACTGGTCTTGGTCGTAAACATGCATCCGCACTGTATTCCTGACGGGACCACTTTCATGCAGCATTCCTTTGCCTACGAAACCCTATGTGTAATCGGTCTAGGTTACATTGGACTTCCAACCGCCACAGTTTTCGCCCAACATGGGCTCAACGTGCAGGGCGTTGATATCAACGCGTCGGTGGTTGCCACCATCAACAGAGGCGAGGTGCATATTGTCGAGCCTGGACTCGATGACTGTGTCAGGCAAGTGGTGCTGAATGGCTATCTTCGCGCATCTACAATAGCTGGTCCCGCCGATGCGTTCTTGATCGCGGTGCCAACGCCATTCGCCGGATCGGACCATGAGCCGGACTTGTCTTACATCGAAGCTGCAGCTCGTGCTATCGCACCTGTACTCAAGGCAGGAAACCTCCTGGTCCTGGAGTCGACATCTCCTGTTGGTGCAACCCAGAAAATAGCGGACTGGTTGGCGGAATCCCGACCAGATCTAACCTTCCCGCAGGATGCGGGTGAAGCTTCCGATATCAGGATTGCGCATTGTCCAGAGCGCGTTCTACCCGGCAAGGTACTGGATGAACTGGTGCACAACGACCGCATTATTGGCGGGATAACGCCACTTTGTGCGGCGGCCGCGAGGGCGCTTTACAAAGTGTTCGTAACCGGCGAATGCATCGCAACGGATGTACGTACAGCCGAAATGTGCAAACTGGCAGAAAACGCATTTCGCGATGTGAACATCGCTTACGCCAACGAACTTTCGCTGATTTGTGACCGAAGCGGTATCGATGTCTGGGAACTGATCCGTCTGGCGAACCGTCACCCTCGGGTGAATATTCTTCAGCCCGGGGCTGGCGTTGGCGGGCATTGTATTGCTGTCGATCCCTGGTTCATCGTTGCTGGGGCGCCTGATCTGGCGCATCTGGTACGCACGGCCCGCAATGTGAACAATGCGAAGCCAGAATGGACCTTGCAAAAGCTCCACACGGCAGCCGAAAGTTTTACGCTGGCTCATCAGGGGCGCAAACCCGTCATCGCTGTCTGCGGCCTTTCATTCAAGCCGGATATAGATGATCTGCGTGAGAGCCCTGCGCTGGAAATAGCGATTGAACTCCATGAAGAGTTCGGGGAGCAGGTGATCGTCGTCGAACCCAATATTGACGAGCTTCCTAAGCGTCTGTCAACGGCACGCCTTGTGGACATCACGGTGGCTGCGGATGAAGCCGACATACTACTGGTTCTGGTCGGGCACCGGTCGTTCCAGATTCTTGATGCTCGATCCTTACGCCCCCATCAGCAGATCATCGATGTGGTGGGATTGCTGGCGAACCAAAAAGTCATAGCACCTGCAAAGGTGCTTGAGACTGCGATTGAAGGTTGAGACCACAGCATGACCTTTCAATCACCAGACAGGACTGAACAAGCAATAGCAACCAGCGTGGCGGAAGTCGCTCCGCTGCCGGATCTGCATGACCGCATTATGGAAGCCTATCTCGGGCAGCTTGGCAAAGAATTTGCCCAATCCACGCGTGAGCGTATCCACTGGATATGCGCCCGCACCACTGGGATGCGCATTCTGGACGTCGGCTGTAGTCAGGGCATCACGTCCGTTCTCCTTGGGCGGGAACGACGCTCCGTCGTCGGACTGGACATCTCCAAAAGGTCAATTGACGAGGCGCGCCAGTTCATCACGCGCGAACCCACGCATGTGCAGCAAAGTGTCAAGTTCATTCACGGTGATTTTATAGGCACAGATTTTGGTGCCGAAACATTTGACACTGTCATCATGAGCGAAGTGCTGGAGCACTTGACGAAGCCGGAAGAGTTCGTCAGCGCTGCGGCCCGACTGCTCAACGAAAACGGAACCCTCATCGTCACCGTGCCCTTTGGCGTCAATGACTGGCCGGACCACAAGCACACATTCTATCTGCTTGCGCCGTGGCGACTGCTTGCCTCGAATTTTGACATTGACGAGGTAAAACTCTTTGGCAAGTGGATCGGCTTTGTCGGCAGAAAGCGGAACGCGCCGCGCGGGCTGAATGAAATGCCTCCAGAAATACTGCTTCTCGACGTTGAGCAGGCTTTTCAGCAGGTTGAACGCGACCTGATCGCTAGATCGGGTGCGTTGACCACAAAAATAAGTAAGTTGAAAGCCCGGCTGCAATCAGTAAGCGAACAGAACGCGACCCTGATTGAGACCATATCGCAAGCAGAAATAATCCAATTGCTTGCCGAGGAACGGGTCGTCGCGCTCAACGCGGAAATCGATATTCACCGAAGCAAGGATGCTGAATTAGCCGAGAGTGTTGATCTGCTGGAAGACAGTTTGCAGAAGGCAAAACTGGAAAAGGCCGCGTCCGCTCAAGATTTCGCCCGACTGTCAGCAGAGTATGCCGCCCTTGAAACTCTGATTGAACGGTTCAAGAGCGAGGCGGAACAGCTCGCCGGAACGCTAGGTGACCGACTCATA
>UEGR01000014.1 GCA_900465685.1 Hyphomicrobiales bacterium | reverse complement strand
GTGGGTCCTTTCTGATCTTCCTCAGGTCGCCACACCAGACGCCAAATGGGGAGGCTTGACCGGCGCGCGGATACGCGCGCAGCACGCCTTAAGCGGTGGTGCGGTGAGTCAGCTTGAAAGGACGCTGGACGGGTTGGGTCGTGGCGGAACGGATGCCAGAACATGGCCCATCAGTTCGCACGTATCGCTCCTCCGGCAAATCCTCCCCATTTGCTTGACGGGGGGATAATAGGACGGAGGATGTGCTCCCGATATTGGGGTTAACCCCTACCAATTTTCGGCTTATGCATGACTCGCATGGCGGCTGCGCCACAAGTCGGCGGCCTTCTGATGGAACGCATCATAGCTGTCATTGCCAGCGGCAGAAGCCGTCATCATCGCCATGGCCGCCGTGGCTATGACCGTGCCTTCGGCGCGTTTGTCCACCGCCGCACCTGTCCACACCCCATGCCAATATTCAAACGAACTGAGGCTTGAATGCTTGTCGCTGCTTTCCTTCGAAAGCGTCGGCAGTTGTAATGCGCTCGATTGCCCCTGCACATAGCGATAGATGGTGTGCTTGCGGTGCGGAACGAGTTCCGCCACATCGCGGCTGGTCGAGACGACTGAAACCGACTGCATGTCGAGAAGCACAGCCGCATCGCGGTGCAGCTCGCGATAGGCGGGCTGAGACACGCCGAGAAACGTCGATTTCAGCCCCATCGGGTTCAGAAGGTGCACGAGACTGTTCACCGGCGAACGGGATTCGAACAGCGGATAAAGCGCCAACAGCGCCTGCACCTGCGGTGCAAAACCCGGCATCGGCATGAAGCATATGCCATGGGCTCTGAGCGCGCTTTCCGCCATCTCATGCGACGTGGCAATCGGCAGATTGATCGCTTCTGCTGCGATCTCCAGCTTGCCCGCCAGTTCGCCCACACCGCAACTACCATGCACGAGTACCGGATAACCGGCGCGCGCGACAAGCAATGCTGACAGCATGAACCAAGGCGACTGCGCGGAATTTGGAGACAGGTAGGCAGGCCAGTCCAGCGCCGGTGTGTTGATGCTGGCATCGGCGGCATAGAACCGTCCCGATGCACGTGCCATGCCCGCAAGCTCCGGCGCTGTCAGACCGCGATAATGGATCAGGCGCAGAAGCGCGCTGATCTGCATCGGGTCGGCTTCGCCCGCGAAGATGGTCGTGAAGGCATCTTCGGCCTCATGCATTTCCAGGGGGCGGGTGTGTCCCGCTTTACGGCCAATGACCGCAATATATTTCGCAAGCCGCCGTGTCGGATCGTTTTCGCTCTGGATATCGGCAAACTGGGCGGCGGTATATTCCGCCGATGGATGGTTCTCCAAGTCCGTCACCTTGCGGATCGTCAATGGCGGCGGCGTTACGATGGCGCTGCGGTTCCATCCATGATGGCCCGTACAGGCCGACACATGCGCGTTTTCAGAACCGGGCTTCATCAAGGCATCGGCTTCATTGGCCAAACGCCGCAAACGCCCGCGCAATGCTTCGGCCTTTGGCGTCGCGATCATCGCGCGACCGGAACGGACAAAGATCGGATCATCGAAATGTTCGCGAATCTGTCCGAGCAGGCGACTCATGGCTGGAATGCTCAAGCCCATCTGCTTGGCCGCACCGCCGACACTGCCTTCCACAAGAAGCGCATCGAGCGCAATCAGCAGGCGCAATTGGCCAAGACGCAGATTCGCACCGTCGCTTTCGGCCTTTTCCGCCAGCTTTGCGCTCTTGGTCCGCTTGTCCGCCATAGCCTTTGTCTGCCCTCGCCAGTTGCGTTTTTTGAAACTTGGAACTTTTCTAAAACATGAAGATTGACGTCATCTTATTGCCATACATAAGGAGAGTAGAAAACTCAACTTTAGACGGTGATGAAAAATGACGAGCTTGTTTTGGGGCTTGTGCGTCATTGGCGCACAAAGCAGGCACACGACCAATAAGCAATTGATCCGTGGGGCGATTCTCGCAGGAACATGTCTTTCGACAGTTCTGCTCGCCGGACAGACAGCTGCATTTGCACAGACGGCCGGGGCAGCGGCTGAAACGGAAGAAACCGAAGCCCAGAAGAAAAAGGCTGCGGAAGGTGAGCAGGATGCCGGTGTGGCATCCGATGGCACTGTCAAGCTGAACCAGATCGTGGTGACGGCGACAGGCTTTGAGCAGAACATCACCGATGCCCCCGCCAGCATCACCGTCGTACCGGGCGAAGAGCTTGAAAAAGGCGCTTATCGCGACCTCACTGACGCCCTGAAGGACGTGCAGGGTGTGGCCGTGACCGGCCCTGCCGCCGAGCGCGACATCTATATTCGCGGCCTTCCCGGCTCCTACACACTGCTACTGGTCGACGGCAAGCGCCAGAGCACCCGCGATGCCCGCACCAATGGTAATTCGGGCTTCGAGCAAAGCTTCCTGCCGCCTGCAAACGCCATTGAGCGCATCGAAGTCATCCGTGGCCCGATGTCTTCGCTCTATGGCTCGGATGCGATGGGCGGCGTCATCAACATCATCACCAAGAAAGTGTCGGACAAGTGGAGCGGCTCGTTCACGGTGGACGGCATTGCCCAGCAGCACTCCAAGTTCGGAAACTCGCTTCAGGGCTCCTATTACATAACGGGTCCGCTGGTGCCGAACCTTGTCGGCGTGCAGCTCTGGGGACGCGGCCTGAAGCGTCAGGAAGACAAGATCGTCAGCGGTTCGCCCGAACAGCAGGATGTGGACATCACCGGGCGTATCACATGGACGCCGAACAAGGATCACGACGTTCAGCTCGAGCTGGGCAAGACGCGTCTGCGCCGCGACAGCACGGTCGGTAATACGACGGAGAAGACTGCTACGGCTGTCGATTCCTACAACTATAATGACCGTGACCATTGGTCGATCAGCCATACCGGCCGCTGGGGCCCGACGACGTCGGAATTCTCCTTCATGCAGGAATGGTCCGAGCGGACCAATTTCAACTGGAGCAACGCGTCCAAGAGCTATGTCGAGAATCTCCGCTCTCCACATGTGAAGAACTCGGTGCTGGACGGCAAGTTCACCACGCCGTTCGAACTCTACGGCGCTCACACGCTCGTCACTGGCGGCCAGTTCATGGATACGGTTCTCACCGATCAGAATCCGGGACGCCGTACAGGTTTGGACGCAGAATTCAGCGTGCGCCAATGGGCGCTCTTCGCCGAAGACGAATGGTGGCTGACGCCCGATTTCTCGCTGACCGGCGGCCTGCGCATGGATGATCACGAGGTTTATGGTTCGCATCTCAGCCCGCGCGGCTACGCCGTTTGGCACGCAACCGACCAGATCACCTTCAAGGGCGGCATTTCGACCGGCTTCAAGGCCCCCGATATCCGCACCATTGCGCCGGGCTATGCCTATACGACGGGCGGCGGCGGTTGCTCCTACGGCCCGACCGGTACGTGTGGCGTCATTATCGGCGACCCAAATCTGGAGCCGGAAAAGAGCACCAGCTACGAAGCCAGCGTGTTGTGGGACAATCAGGAAGGGCTGCGTCTCGGCGCGACCTATTTCTACACCAACTTCAAGGACAAGATTTCCAACGCGCTCGTTACCGACAGCAATGGCGATCCGGTTCGCTGGAGCGAAGATCCGAACTATCGCCTCTGGTATGCCTTCAACATCGATGAAGCCGTGCTTCAAGGTGTGGAGCTGACCTTCAACTGGGAAGCGACAGATACGATCACCCTTCGCGGTAACTACACCTATACGGACTCGGAACAGAAGACCGGCACCTATGCAGGCCTGCCGCTCGCCCGCACGCCGAAGCACATGGCGAGCCTGCGCGGCGACTGGGTCACCCCGGTCGATGGGCTGAAGGCATGGGCCGCCGCCAATTATCATGGCGAGGAAACCAATGCCGGCGCTCGTATCGGATCGGCTGGAACGCCGATCTATGCAGCGGATGGAAAGACCGTTCTGGCGCGCAAATACAAGCCATATGCAACGGTCGATCTCGGCGGTTCCTATGACTTCAGCGAGAACGTCACCTTCAACGCGGCCATCTACAACATCTTCGACAAGCAGATCGATGTCGATGAGTTCAACACGGTTGTTGACGGTCGCCGCCTTTGGGTCAGCATGACCTCCCGCTTCTGATCTGACGCAATATGACGCCAGCCGTTCGTTAGGCTGGCGTCATTATTGGATTGAATGGATGCTCGATGAGCGCTCTGAAAAACATAATGAAGATCGTGTGCCTGATGCTTGGCAGCATGCTTTTTGCCTCCACGGTTCAGGCAGCGGAACCTGTGCGGGCATTCTTCGATATGGAAGCCAACGGCATTTCCTATCGCATTTTCACCGCAACGCCTGCCGAGGCGGCTCCCGCAGGCGGCTACCCCGTCATCTACATGGTCGACGGCAACCGCATGTTGCCGCTTGCCGCCGCTGAAATGGGCAAGGATGCAGAGCTGAAAGCCGTTCTGGTGGGGATCGGTTATCCGACCGACGTTCCGGATGAAATCGTGCGTCTGCGCTATTTCGACCTGACCTCGGCAACCAGCGAACAATTGACGCCTGATCCTGCCAACCAACCGAAAACCGGCGGTCGCGATGCCTTCTTCACCTTCATCGAAGGACAGGTGAAGCCGGAAATCGAGAAGCGCTTCGCCATCGACAAGCGCAAGCAGGCGCTGTTCGGCCATTCGCTGGGCGGGATGTTCACGCTCTATGCGCTGTTCAATCACACGGATTCCTTCCAGACCTACAGCGCCGCCGATCCGTCGATCTGGTGGGATAATCATTCGATCCTGTCGGACAAGGATCGCTTCATCGCATCGTTCAAATCGGCTCCGCACCCGCTGCGTTTGCTGATGGAAACCTCCGGCAAACGCGGTTCCCGTCCCGGCCAATCGGCTAAGGACATTCAGCGCATGCGCAAGCTGCGCGGCGGGCCTTCGGGCGTGGATGTCTACAAGGAACTGGAACAACTGCCGCAGCTGGAAACAACGTTCCACCGCTTCCCCGATGAGGGCCACGGCTCGATGATCCCGCTGACGGTGAAGGACAGTCTGGATTTCATTCTGCTCGGCAAGAAGCCGGAACACGCAGACAATTGACACTTTTTCTTCCGCCGGGGTTGGACCTGCGGAAAACTGGACTATAAAGCACAGGATTGACGAAAGGATTGTGCACCATGCTGAATTTCGGCCAACATGTCGCCCGCCTCTGTGGCGCAGCCGTCGTGGCTCTTTCTCTGGCCTCCGTTGCGAGCGCTGCCGACATCACCGTCAAGCATGCGCAGGGTGAAACGGCAGTGCCTGTTTCCCCAGCCAAGGTAATCGTGCTCGATCTCGCGACGCTGGACAATCTCGACCGCCTCGGCGTCAAGGTTTCCGGTGTGCCGACACTGGTCACCGCCCCGGACTTCCTCAAGAAGTACCAGTCCGACGATTATCCGAAAGTCGGCACCCTGTTCGAGCCGGATTATGAAGCCATCAATGCCGCCGAGCCGGATCTCATCATTGTCGGTGGTCGTTCGGCAGCCAAATATCCGGAACTCGCAAAGATTGCTCCGACCATCGATCTGACGGTTTCTGCGAAAGACCTGATCGGCGGGACCGAAGCCAATGTTGAAAAGCTTGGCCAGATTTTCGGCAAGGAAGCGGAAGCCAAGGCTGAAATCGAAAAGCTCAACGCCGATGTCGCCGCGCTGAAGCAGAAGACCGCTGGCAAGGGCACGGGTCTTCTGATCCTCACCACCGGCGGCAAGATGAGCGCCTATGGCCCCGGCTCGCGCTTCGGCATGCTGCATGACGCCTATGGCGTGACGCCTGCCGCAGCCGACCTGACCACCAAGGGTAATCACGGCCAGCCGATCAGCCAGGAATTCATTCTCAAGACCAACCCTGACTGGCTGTTCGTGATCGACCGCGACGCCGCTATCGGTCGCGAAGGCAATTCCGCCCAGCAGGTTCTCGACAATGATCTCGTTCGCCAGACCACGGCAGCGAAGAAAGACCAGATCGTCTATCTGAAGTCGCAGAACTGGTATCTCGTCGGCGGCGGCCTCAATGGGCTGCACGGCACCATCGACCAACTGTCGGAAGTGTTCGACAAGGCAAAGTAAACGTCAGGCACTTTCTGACCCAGTCACCCGGGCTGTCCGCCATGCCGGACAGCCCGATGCATGACAAGGCAAGAGAACAGGACAAAGCGTGAAAGGTCTAGCCGCAGCCATTGTTGTTGTCGCCGTGCTGGCTGTCATCAGCCTGTTTATCGGGGTCGGCGACGTCTCACTGCACGCACTGATTTACCCCGGTGAAAGTGCGAATGACGGCCCGGGCAGCGCGCTTGAACTTCTGCTTGTCAGCCGCATTCCGCGTACCATCGCCATTGTGCTGGCGGGCATGTCGATGGCCGTTGCCGGCATGATCATGCAGATGCTGACCCGCAATCGTTTCGTCGAGCCTTCAACAGCGGGAACCGTCGAATCTGCCAGCCTTGGTATTCTTCTTGTCATTCTGTTCGCGCCGGAAGCGCCTGTCTTCGTCAAGATGCTGGTCGCCTCGGTGACCGCAGTGGCGGGAACGGCGCTGTTTCTGCGCATCCTGCACAGCATCCCGCTTCGCTCCGTGCTGGTCGTCCCGCTCGTTGGCATCATGCTCGGCGGGGTTATCAGCGCCATCACCACTTTCATCGCCTATCGCTTCGATCTCCTGCAATCGCTGAATTCGTGGACGACTGGCGACTTCTCCGGCGTGCTGCGCGGACGTTATGAGTTGCTGTGGATCGCATTTGCCCTCACCGTCGTAGCCTATATCGCAGCCGACCGGTTTACAGTTGCGGGACTGGGCGAAGACTTCACCACCAATCTCGGTCTCAATTATCGTCGCGTGGTGACGCTCGGCCTTATAATCGTATCGATGGTCAGCGCGTCGGTCGTCGTCACGGTCGGCATGATCCCGTTTCTCGGCCTGATTGTGCCCAATGTCGTCAGCATGTTCCTCGGCGACAATATGCGCCGCGCCTTGCCGTGGATCGCAGTTCTCGGCGCGGGTCTGGTGCTCGCCTGCGATATTGCCGGTCGCCTGATCCGCTTTCCCTATGAAATCCCCATCGGAACGATGATGGGCGTCGTGGGCAGCGTCATCTTCCTCTATCTCCTGTTGCGGCGGGGTTCGCGCCTTGCTTAGACGTCCTGCGATCCTCATCCCCGTTCTCGGTGTGATTGCCCTTCTTGCCGCCGTCGCCTTCATGACGATCGGCGCAAAGGGCAGCTGGTCATTCATCCTGTCCTTCCGCGGCACAAAACTGGCCGCCATGGTGCTGGTGGCCTATGCAATCGCCGTTTCGACCGTGCTGTTTCAGACCGTCACCAACAATCGCATCCTGACTCCCTCCATCATGGGCTTTGATGCGCTCTATATTCTGATCCAGACCGTCATCGTCTTTTTCTTCGGGGCGGTGCATATCGACTGGATCGGACCGAACATACGCTTCATCACCGAAACCGTGGTGATGGTGCTGTTTGCGGGTTCGCTCTATTACTGGCTGTTTTCGGGCGCGGCGCGTAGCCTGCATCTGGTGATGCTGGTCGGCATTATTTGTGGCGTTTTCTTCCGCAGCCTGTCCAATCTCATGCAGCGCATGCTCGATCCCGACCTGTTCGCGGTCTTGCAGGATCGTTTCTTCGCCAGTTTCAACACGATCAACGCTGATATTCTGACGCTCTCGGCGATTATCGTCGCTGCCGTGTCGCTCTATGGCTGGCGGCTGTTGCATGTGTTCGACGTGCTGGCGCTCGGACGCGAGCCCGCAATCAATCTCGGCGTCGACCACCGCCGAGTGGTGCGGCTCATCCTGTTGATGGTCACGGTGCTTGTCGCCGTTTCGACCGCACTCGTCGGACCAATCACCTTCTTCGGCCTTTTGGTCGCCAACCTCGCTTACATGCTGGCAGGCTCGGGGAAACATCGCGTCGTTCTGCCGATTGCCGTTCTACTGGCCATCATTTGCATTGTCGGTGGCCAGACCATTCTCGAACGGGCCTTTGCCTTCAATACCGCGCTCAGCGTCATCATCGAATTCCTGGGCGGTCTCGTCTTCATTATCCTTCTTGTCAGGGGAAATGCGCGTTGATCGAAATAAGCCAAGTCAGCAAATCCTATAGCGGCGCCCTTGTCGTCGATGACGTGTCCCTGCGCTTAACCGCTGGCGGCGTGACGTCGATCATCGGCCCCAATGGCGCTGGAAAGTCGACACTGCTTTCCATGATCAGCCGCCTTTTGCCGATGGACAAGGGGCGCGTGACCGTGGACGGTCTTGATGTCACCACCACATCGGGCGATGTGCTGGCAAAACGTCTGTCGATTCTGAGGCAGGAAAACGCCATCAATTCACGCCTGACCGTGCGCGACCTCGTGACATTCGGGCGCTACCCCTATTCCAAGGGCCGACCGAACAGCGAAGATCGCAAGCATGTGGAACAGGCCATCGGTTATCTTGGCCTTGAAAGCTTAAGCGAACGCTTTCTGGATGAACTGTCCGGCGGCCAGCGCCAGCGCGCTTTTGTGGCAATGGTGCTCTGTCAGGATACGGACTATGTGCTTCTCGACGAGCCGCTGAACAATCTCGATATGAAACACGCGGCATCGATGATGAAACTGCTGCGCCGCGCTGCCGATGAGCTTGGCAAGACGGTCGTGCTGGTGCTGCACGACATCAACTTCGCGTCGTGCTATTCCAACCACATCGTTGCCATGCGCAATGGCAAGGTCGCCCATCAGGGCACGCCGGACGAACTGATCCATCCGGAAATTCTGAGCGACATTTACGATATGGATATCGCAGTCGAGATCATCGGCGGGAAGCGCATCGGGGTCTATTACCTGTAAATAGACTATCTATTCGCTCGATTTCGTGCAAAAGCATGCGCAACCAGCCATTGGCGACTATCGGTGGAGTGTTCATGCTGACGAAGAAGGGCAAATATGGTTTGAAAGCACTGGCGCATCTTGCCTTGCTTGAACCCGGCGAAAGCGCTTTCGTCGCCGAGATTGCTTCCAAGAATAATATCTCCAAGAAATTTCTCGACGCCATTCTTCTGGAACTGCGAAACGATGGCATCCTGCGCTCCAAGAAAGGCCCCGGCGGCGGCTATAGCCTTTCCAAACCGGCAGCCGATGTCACGATAGGCCAGGTGGTCCGCGTTCTCGACGGACCGCTCGCACCCATCCGCTGCGCAAGCCGCATGGCCTATCAGCCCTGCGAAGATTGCGAAGATCACCGCGCCTGTCAGGTGCGCCGGTCAATGCTGCTCGTGCGCGAAGCCATTGCTGGCGTTCTCGATTCCATGACGCTGGAACAATTCGCCCGCAACGGTGGCCTCGAAGACGACAGCACCGCGCCAGAATGGGCCAAGTTAAGCGCCTGACAACAGGTCCAGCAGCCGGTAGCCGCCATTGTGATAAACAAGCGGCTCGCCGCTGCCTGCTACAATTTTCAAAACACGACCGATGATAATGGCATGGGTGTGCCGTTCGATGACGTCTTCCACGGCGCAATCGACGGCAGCCAGAGCACCTGTCAGCGCCAGTGCACCGCTTTCCAGCGTGTACCATTCCGCATCGGCATAACGCGCAACGCCCTTGATACCGTCCTTGCCCGCAAAGCGATCCGCAATCGGCTGCTGTGCAGCCGACAGCACATTGACGCAGAAATGGTTATGGCGGCTGATGGCGGGCCAGACCGACGAACCGCGATTGATGTTGACGATGATCGTCGGCGGATCGACCGAAAGCGCGGTCGCCGAGGTGACGGTCGCACCGGTGCGGCCATCGCCAAAACCGGCGGTAACAACGCTGACGCCGCCAGCCAACTGCCGCATCGCAGCCTTCAGCTCATCGGGTGAAACAGCAATATCCGCTGTATCTTCCACCAGTCTCAACGCTTTTTCGCCCATGCTTGCCACCATCATTTCATTACGGTCTTTGTCCCTCCGGTCGCCCGGACCAGACGTAACGAAATGTTGTCACGCTATGCAGCGGCGTTCAAAGCCGACGACTGCCTTCTCACCCCGAATAGGGAAAGCATTTTCTATTTTCTATAAAATGAATGGAATTAATCCGCTTCAACCGACGAGGCGCATAATCTGGAGGGAATGAACGCAGTCCAATCAGCGCTGCGTTCTTTTTATATGATGTTCGGCGAGATAGGCCCGATCGTCCTGCGTTGAAAACAGCACGGCAAAGACAATGCCGATACCCGCACCGAGCAATGTGTCCAGCACCCGTTCCGACACCATATCGACCCCGTTCAAGCCGGGCGCGGCGATATAGGTCATCAGCAGCGCCATCGGCGTGACCAGGATTTGCCCCAGCGCATAATTGGAGCCAATGATCACCTCTGTTGCGAATTGCAGGAACGCCAGTATCGCAATCAGCGTCCATATGGACGGAGCATGCGTTAGGATCATCCAGGCAACGACAGCGCCCAGAAGCGTGCCGACCATGCGCTGCAAGGCGCGGCTCATATTGATATGCAAATGCGCGCCCTGCATTACGGCAACAGCACCCATCGCCGCCCAGGCTGGATGAGCGACACCCATGGCGTAGACGACAAACGCTGCCACGCCCGCGCCGAAAGCAACGCGCGCGGCGGCTATCAGCCGGTGACGGACTGGCCGCAACGGTTCGGCAGGGAAAGGCTTTTCCGGGCTGGCCTTATGACGGAAATACTCCGTCAGCATACAGATCACGCAGGCCAGCAACGCGACAAGCGCAGTAGCAGTCGTGCGTTCCATCGTCTGCTGCAATGTAACAGATTGGCTCATCGATGCGCCGGCAGCGAATATGAAGATCAACGCTCCGGGAGGGCCGAAATTTCCGGTCGTTGTCACGAAACAAAAGACACCGCACAGGACAGCCAGCAGCATAAGCTGCAAGGCCAGCGGCGCACCCGCTGCAGCGACAAGCGACATGCTGAGCACGGCCAGCGTCTGACAGATCGCGCAAAGAAGCACGACATGGTTGCGGCGTGCCTGCGGTGCGAAACGTCCAAACAAAGCAACCAGAGTGCCAAGCGAAGCAAAACCGATCAGATGCGACCAGGGCGAAAGATAGATAAGCGGCAAGGCGATGACCGCCGTGGCCGCCGATTGAAAGCCCGCAAGCGACGAATTGCGAATGGAAGGCTGCTGTGAAAGCGCGACGCTCTCCTGAAACTGCTGCGGCTTCAAAAGCTGGCGCGCGGCGTCCAGCCTGCGGGCCGACGTCGTCAACGAGGTTTCGGTGCTCATTCTCCGGTTTCCTGTGAGCGTCTCAGCTGGTTGGCCGCAAGGCGCTGTTCGATAGAGTCAAAATGGTCAAGCATGGCGGCCAGATCCGCATCGGAAATATCCGCCAGCATGTCTTCTTCGCCCTTGGCCAGCTCACGCCGGATTTCGGTCACGCGCTGCTCTCCCTTCGGCGTGAGAAAGATTAGCCGCGCGCGATTGTCGTTTTCATCGACCCGACGCTCGACCAGCTCCTGACGACTCAAAATGTCGAGAAGCCGCACAAGGCTTGACCCGTCGATGCCGACCAGCGCGGCGAGTTCCTTCTGCGTCACGCCGCCGCCCGTCGCCTGAAGATGGATCAGCGGCACCCAGGTGGCGTCGGACAGCCCCGCTTCGGCAAGGCGCGCGTCAAGCGCACGCCGCCAGCGCCGGGCAAGCAACGAAAAGCGGATCCCGAACTGGGATCGAGGGGAAGACGAATTGGATTGCATGAGTGCAATAAAGCACGAATTAATTTGATTTGCAATTCAAATTAATTCAGTTGAAACGAATTTCGCATTGGGAATTCTCCCATAGAAACTTTCTGACCGAAATTTCCAGATAGCGCTTTCGGAGCGAGCTGCTTATCATCAACCTATACTTCACCCGCAGGCGCGAAAATCCGACCGACGGGCTGCAATACGGAAACATCCTCCCGCACGAAGGAAACAAGACAGCAACCATGGCAGCTCTCGTGTCGTCGGAAAATGGGGTGAGCCAGAAGGCAGCGCGCTTTCTTGGCCTGATACTGATTGCCATCCTCGGCTATAGTTTTTGGCTCAATGAAAGCTGGCTGACACTCTGCGCCGGACTGGCGATTTTCCTGTTCGGCATGCAGTGCCTTGAAGAAGGCCTGCGCAATCTGGCGGGCAGTGCCTTGGAACGCATGCTGGCGCGCGGCACCTCCACCTCGTGGAAAAGTCTGCTGGTCGGGCTGGTCGGCGCAACGGTGATGCAATCGAGCACGCTTGTCTCGCTGATGACCATCGCCTTCATTACCACCGGCCTCATTTCACTGGCGGCAGGCATATCCATCATCTTCGGCGCAAATTTGGGCTCCGCAACCGGCATATGGCTGCTGTCGTTGGCCGGACAAAATTTCAGCCTGTCGTCGCTGGCGCTACCGCTGATGGTGTTCGGCGTGTTGGCAAGTTTCTTCGGGCCGAAGATCAAGGCCATCGGGCGCATTCTGCTCGGTATCGCCTTCATTTTCCTCGGCATTGACGGCATCAAGCAGGGCTTTTCCGTCGTCACCGAGAATTTCGATCTCGCCCAATACAAGATCGACGGCTGGCTTGGTCAGGTCATCTTTGCGGGCATTGGCCTTGTGCTGACCCTGCTGCTGCAATCAACCCATGCGACTTTGATGCTGACACTTGCAGCGCTGGGTCTCGGACAGGTCGATCTCTGGCAATCCGCGGCAATCGCCATCGGGGCCAATGTCGGCAGCAGCGTCACCACCGGCGTTGCCGGAGCGCTCGGCGGCAATCGCAGCGGTCAGCGGCTTGCGCTGGCGCATGTGATTTTCAATGTCGTCACCGCCTGCATTTCGCTGATCCTGATGGGAATGCTGGTTCGCCTTGCGGTATGGCTTTCGCAGGCAATGGGGGTCGGTGACAATCAGTTGATCCAGCTCGCGATCTTCAACAGCGAGTTCAACATTCTGGGCGTGCTGATCTTCTGGCCCGCTCTGGTCCCGTTCACACGCTTTCTGGAACGCGTGCTGCCGGACAGACCGGAGCCGCGTGTTCTCATTCCGGCAGGCTCGCCTGATCTTCCTGAAAACGCGCTGCGCGCCCGTTATCTCGACAAGTCGGCGCTCAGTTCACCCGAAACGGCTGCGCAGGCTCTTGTGCATGAATTGCAGCATCTTGGGCGTCTGAGTGTCGAAGTGATCTGCCACGCGCTTTACCTGCCGGTCAGCGAAATCAATCGCGCCAAGCATGATGAGGCCATCATGCGCGCCGCCCCCGACGTCGATTATGTCGATGCCGATCTGCTCTATCGGCTCTATATCAAGGGCGTCTATGGCGACATATTGAGCTTCATCGGCAAGGTCGATCCCGGGAACAACGCGGACCAGCAGAATTTCTTGATGACCGGTCAGGTCATCGCGCTGCAAATGGCGGAAATGGTCAAGGACGCCAAGCATCTCCAGAAGAATCTCGGCTTCTATCTCCGGCAGACCAATTCACCGGCACGGGACGCCTATGTGGAGCTGCGTGAACATCTGGTCAATGTGCTGCATGAGGTCCGCGTGCTGAGCCGCGCCGATGCCGCCAGCGACAAATGGGACGCCCACCAGCAGGCTTTCATCGAGAAGGTCAAAGACTTCGAGCGAGACTTCGGCGCAAAGCTGTTCGAGGCGAACCGGCAGGAGAAAGTCAGCGGCTTGCAGCTCAGCTCGCTTCTCAACGATCTTGGCTATGCCAGACGCATCGCAAACGGTCTCAACACGCTGTTGACCATCCGTAAGCGGTCGCTGAACGATCCGCTGCACAATCTTTCCGGCTTCTTCGAGGAAGATACGCCGCTGGTTCAGATATAACGAAACGCCGCCTCTCAGGCGGCGCGGATATCCAGACCGCCGTTTTCGACGATGAAGTCGATCACCTCCTGCACGCCCTGACCGCGATGCAGATCGGTGAAACCAAACGGGCGCTTGCCACGCATGCGCGCTGCATCGCTTTCCATCACCTCAAGATCGACCCGCACATAAGGCGCAAGATCGCTCTTGTTGATGACCAGAAAGTCCGACCGCGTGATACCCGGTCCACCCTTGCGGGGAATTTCCTCGCCCTGACAGACGGAGATGACATAGAGCGTCAGATCGGCGAGATCGGGCGAGAAGGTGGCTGCGAGATTATCCCCGCCGGATTCGATAAACACGATATCCAGATCGGGAAAGCGCCGGTTCATCTCGGCAATTGCCTGAAGATTGATCGACGCATCCTCACGGATCGCCGTATGCGGGCAGCCGCCGGTTTCCACGCCCATGATGCGGTCTTCCGACAAGGCCTGATGGCGCGCCAGAATATAGGCGTCTTCCTGCGTATAAATATCGTTGGTGATGACAGCGACCGAATATGTGTCGCGCAGCGCCTTGCAGAGCTTTTCGGTCAGCGTCGTCTTGCCGGAGCCGACCGGCCCGCCGATACCAATCCTGAGCGGTCCATTCTTCTGTGTCATGAGCGAAAAAGCCTCGAATGCTGTGTTTCGTGTTTCATGGCCATGATGTCGGCGATGAAAGTCGCCGAACCAAGGTCATCCAGACTGGATTGTCCGGCGCGCATGGCGGTTTCTGCCAGCGTGTTTTCCAGTGCGGCCATGGTGGTCGTGACGCCGCTTTGCCCCGTGACCGAAAGGCGGATCGACGCCTGCAACATGTTGATGCAGAAAGCCTGCAAGAAAGCCGCAAGTGTTGAGCCGAGCGGAACGCCATGCGCCCCTGCCACTGCGCCGACGGCCACCGGATAAGCACAGTCGCCCGGCAACTGATCAAAGACTGGCGAAGACCAACTGCGCGCAGCGGTCAGGAATGCCCCGCCCTGCAGCATGGTTTCCATATGCCGCTCACGCGAACCTGCCAGTGCTTCCGCCAGATCGGCCACGTCGCGCAAATCCTCACCCGCCATTGCCCGTTGCCAGCTTGCCGCGCACAGGACCGCATCGTTCCAGCCGGACCCGCGTGTGACGAGCCAGCGCAGCCAGTCCTTCAGCCCTGTCGCATCGGTGACGAAGCCGTCATGCACCGCCCGCTCCAGCCCATGGCTATAGCTGAAGGAGCCGACCGGAAAGACCGGCGACAGCCACGCCATCAACCGCAGAAGAGCGGTGTTGGGATCAGTCGTGATGGTGGTTGTGATGGTCATGGTCGTGCGTGTGGTGATGGTGCCCGTGATCATGATCGTGGTCATGTTGCGCATGGCCGCCCGAATAGGCTCCGCGCAACGGGCTGAAAATCGCGACCACGTCGGTCACGGTTGCGCCCAGCCCTTCCAGCATCGCCTTGATGACATGATCACGCAGAATGAAGATGCGGTCTGTTTCGATCTGCGCCGCCAGATGGCGATTGCCGATATGCCATGCAAGCTCGGCAATATGCAGCTGGTCGCGCCCGTGGATTTCGTAAAGTGCCTCGCTGGCAGCGCGGATTTCAATCTCACGCCCGTCGTCCAGAACAAGCCGGTCGCCATGTTCCAGCACCACCGGATCGGCAAAATCGGCAAGCACCTTCTCTCCCGTGTCGAGCGTAATTGCCTTGCGGCGCAGATGGCGTTCGTCACGCTCCAGCACGGCATGAGCCGCCGGAACGGCGTCGATCACTTCATGTGCGCGGATGATGTCTACTGCACGAAACATTCTCTACCTCAATTCTCAGAACAGGAAATAACGCTGTGCCATCGGCACTACGTCCACCGGTTCGCATGTCAAAAGTTCGCCATCGGCGCGCACTTCATAGGTTTCCGGGTCAACTTCCATTTGCGGCATGGCATTGTTGAGGATCATCGACTGCTTGCCGATGCCACTCCGCGTGTTGACGACCGCCGCCATGTGCTTCTCCACGCCGAGCCTCTCACGCAGACCGCCATCGATTGCCGCCTGCGAAACGAAGGTGATCGAGGTGTTGGTGCGCGCTTTACCAAAGGAGCCGAACATGGGCCGGTAATGCATCGGCTGCGGTGTCGGGATAGAACCGTTCGGGTCGCCCATCGGCGCCGTCGCGATCCAGCCGCCCAGCAACACCAAATCCGGTTTGACGCCAAAGAACGCCGGATTCCACAAGACCAGATCGGCGCGTTTTCCAACTTCCACCGAACCGATCTCATGCGACATGCCGTGAGCAATGGCCGGGTTGATGGTATATTTCGCCACATAGCGACGGGCGCGGTAATTGTCATTGCCCGGCTTGTCGTCCGGCAGGCTGCCGCGCTGGCGCTTCATCTTGTCCGCCGTCTGCCAGCAGCGGATGATCATTTCACCGACGCGGCCCATGGCCTGACTGTCGGACGAAATGATCGAGAAAGCGCCCATATCATGCAAAATGTCTTCGGCGGCGATGGTTTCCTTGCGAATACGGCTTTCCGCAAAGGCAATATCTTCGGGGATAGCCGGTGACAGGTGATGGCAGACCATCAGCATGTCGAGATGTTCCGCGACCGTATTGATCGTATAGGGCCGTGTCGGATTGGTCGACGCGGGCAGAACATTCGGATACTGGCAGACGCGGATAATATCCGGTGCATGCCCCCCGCCCGCACCTTCCGTATGGAAGGAGTGGATCGTCCGCCCCTTGAAGGCATTGAGCGTATCTTCCACGAAGCCGCTTTCATTGAGCGTATCGGTGTGGATCGCCACCTGCACGTCGAAATGGTCAGCAACGGACAGGCAGTTGTCGATTGCCGCAGGCGTCGTGCCCCAATCTTCATGCAGCTTGAGGCCACAAGCCCCTGCCAGAACCATTTCCTCCAGCGCGCCCGGCAATGAGGCATTGCCCTTGCCGAACACACCGAAATTCATCGCCATGCCGTCGAAGGATTCAATCAACCGCGCAATGTGCCATGGCCCCGGTGTGCAGGTGGTGGCCAGCGTGCCATGTGCGGGGCCGGTGCCACCGCCCACCATGCAAGTGATGCCCGCATTCAGCGCCTCATCCACCTGCTGCGGCGAAATGAAATGAATATGCGAGTCGATACCGCCCGCCGTGACGATCTTGCCCTCGCCAGCAATGATTTCCGTGCCCGGGCCGATGATGATGGTGACGCCCGGTTGCGTATCGGGATTGCCCGCCTTGCCGATGCCCGCAATGCGCCCGTCACGCAGACCGATATCGGCCTTGTAGATGCCGGTGTGATCCAGAATGAGCGCATTGGTGATGACCGTGTCGACGGAACCTTGCGCCCGCGAAAGCTGGCTTTGGCCCATGCCGTCGCGGATAACCTTGCCGCCCCCGAATTTGACCTCCTCGCCATAGGTGGTGAGATCGTGCTCGACCTCGATGACGAGTTCCGTATCGGCAAGGCGGACCTTGTCGCCGGTGGTGGGGCCGAACATCTGCGCATAGGTGGCGCGACTGATCTTGGCTGGCATGAAACTCTCCGTCGGCGCTCTAACCGATTGTTTTGACGCACATCTCGTCCGAAAACCGTTTCACGCTTTTCGGGATATGCTTTGGTTCTGAATTAAAGCTTACCCATGATTTTCTGGCGGAACCCGTAGACCTCGCGCTTGCCGCCGAGGGGAACCAGCGTCACATCGCGTTCCTGCCCCGGTTCGAAGCGCACAGCGGTGCCAGCGGCAATATCCAGCCTGCAACCGCGCGCTTTTTGCCGGTCGAATGACAGCGCCGCATTTGCCTCGTAGAAATGATAATGGCTGCCAACCTGGATCGGGCGGTCGCCGGTATTAGCGACCTTGATCGTGACCGTGGGTTGCCCCTCATTCAGTTCTATGTCGCCGTCAAGCGTGAAGATTTCGCCGGGTATCATGGTGCACCTCAACCAGCCATCAACATCAGACCACCAAGCGCCGTAGCGCCGCCAGCGACGCGCAAGGCGAGGCGTCCGCTTGGACCAGCAGCCAAACGCCCGACGCCAAGACCGATGGCAATGCCCGCCGCGTGGAGCAGAGCCGTGGCCAGCGCAAAGCCCGCCGCATAATCAAAGAAGGCCGCAGCACCGATTTCACCGCCATGCGCATGGCCGTGAAAGAAGGCGAAGAAACCGGCAATCGCTGCACCAACAACCGGCGAGACCGGCAGGGCCAGCGCAACGAGAAAGCCAAGCACGACCACCGAAGCCAGAATCACCGGCTCGACGAAAGGCAGCGGCATTCCGATGAGCGCCGCCAAAAAGCCCAGCAGCATGACGCCGACAAAAGCCGCAGGCACGATGAAAAGTGCTCGCCCGCCCAGCATTGCCGCCCAGAGACCGACGGCAACCATCTCCAGAATATGATCCGTACCGAAAAGCGGATGCGAGAAACCGGCGGCAAAGGAGCCGTGCTCGGCGGGATTGAGATGGGCAAAAGCCGGGCTTGCGATAAGCGCAAAACCTGCTGCCGTCAGAACCGTCATCTTCTTCATCTTGCACCTTTTCAAAAATTAAAATTCAAAATCAGCGGATCGGCTCATGCACCGTGACGAGCTTGGTTCCATCCGGAAATGTCGCCTCGACCTGAATGTCGTGGATCATCTCGGCAACGCCCGCCATCACCTGTTCCCGTGTGATGACATGCGCGCCCGCTTCCATCAGGTCGGCCACAGTGCGCCCGTCACGCGCGCCTTCCACGACGAAATCGCTGATCAGCGCGATGGCTTCCGGATGATTGAGCTTCACACCGCGCTCCAGACGGCGACGGGCGACCATCGCCGCCATGGCGATCAACAGCTTGTCTTTTTCTCTGGGCGTCAAATTCATGACTTCGTACCGAACCTTCTCAACAAACACGGCCCGGTGGCCGCAAATTCAAATTGACCAAACTTTAGGCAATCCTGCCTTTCCATTGAGCAGCGCCAGCAAAGGAGCGAGGCGCTTGCGCAAGGCATAACTGTCCGGCGCATAGAGCCGCACGCCAAGTTTCGAGGCGCCGCCGACCTGCCAGACGCTGGCGCCACCTTCCTCGCCGATAATGGCGCGCACGGCCTCCAGCTGCCTTTCGGCCTGCGCCGAAACCAGAAGCACCGTGGCAACGGCAAGCCCGCCATCCGCGACCGCTCTGGCCTGCAATTCAGCGGCAACATCAGGCCCAAGGCGGAACTCTTCCGCATGAACCAGACGCCCGCCAAGCCGCACCCGCCAGCGGTCGCTGAACGATGCCTGTTCGACTTCTTCACCCATGGCGAGACGTCCGAACACACTTGCCTCGACCATCAGCACTTCCGCCCCTTCATCCATCTCGACATCCAGCTCTCGGGAGAGCACGGAGCGGTTGAACAAAATGGTCTCCTGCGGGAGCCATGCAAGACGCGTGCCTTTTGCCACCTTGATGTGTGTTTCGATGCGCGCCTCGCCACCGCCCGAGCGATAAATACGTTCGCAGGCCTGCGTGGTGATGACGGCGGAGGCGTTTTCCTGCAACACCACATCCCAGCGCAGCCGGTCACCGCCGGTCAGCCCGCCGGACGTGTTGATGAGGATGGCTTCCAGAGGATCATGCGCCACCTGTGGCATACGGATTTTGGCCGCGCCTTCCTGATAAAGCCGGGAAATGCGGGAGCGCCCATCCTTGAAATGGACGGTTAGTCCGCCCACGCCATTGACGCGCTGCGAGGCAAGTTTTTCCAGATTACCCTTATCGATGGACATAAACGCTGCTTTCAAACCGCGCAGAACAAATCAGATTGCAGGCGAAAGTTACGGCAGGTCTTTCTCGGCGGAAAGCGGGGCGGAAAAAAATTTAGGGCGCCAATGTGCAGCCACGACAGATTGCCGTTTTATAATAATGGGTGCACGTAAAAATAAGTGCTATTTGAAGAGTTCAACTTAATAGATATGTATCTATCATATCTTATAAACAACAGTGTCAAGAAAGCTTCAACCAATTGAGAAAAGCCTGTTACATTTGAGGCCTATTCCCCGCCCTCAGTTTTAGTCTGGCCAGCGGATTTCCGTGGCCGCTACGGATCGGGGAAAACATGCTTATCAACCGTCGTCACGCTTTGGGCCTCATGGGCGCTGCCGCTGGCACGTTCATCATGCCGGGGATTGTCCGCGCCAATCAGCGCCGCTCGGTCACCGTCGCCGTTCAGAAGATCACCAACAACAACACGCTCGACATCTGGAACGAACAGTCGAATGTCGGTGAGCGCGTTTTCTTCCCGAACCTTTGGGAAGGCCTGATTCTGCGTGACTGGATGGGCAATCAGGGTCCTGTTCCGGGCCTCGCCACCGAATGGAAGCGTCTCGACGACAAGACCATCGAACTGAAGCTGCGTCAGGGCGTGAAGTTCCACAATGGCGATGAACTGACCGCCGAAGACGTGGTTTTCTCTTTCTCCGACGAGCGCCTGTTTGCCGGCACCGAGCCTGCTGGCGGCAAGACGCTTTATGAAGCGAATTTCAAGCCGCAGACGGAAAAAGAACTGCCTGCCGCCATTCCCGGTGTTTCGCGCCGTCTCTGGCCCGCGCTGCGCGGCGTCGAAGCTGTCGATAAATATACCGTCCGCTTCCACAATGCGACGCCGGACGTCACGCTTGAGGGCCGCCTTTATGCCTTTGGCTCGCAGATCGCCAATAAGCGCGCCTGGGATGAAGCCAAGTCTTATGCCGAATGGGCGCGCAAGCCGGTCACGACCGGACCCTACAAGGTTGCCAGCTACAAGCCGGACGTAGAACTCATTCTCGAAGCCCATGACGAATATTGGGGCGGCCAGCCGCCGCTGCAGCAGATCCGCTTCGTCGAAGTGCCGGAAGTTGCAAGCCGCGTGAACGGCCTCATCTCCGGCCAGTACGACTTTGCCTGCGATCTGCCGCCAGACCAGATCGGCACCGTGACCGCCAATCCGGGTCTCGAAATCCAGAGCTCGACCATCTGGAACCACCGCACAACCGTTTTCAACACACAGAACGAAATCCTGCGCAATCCGCTGGTGCGCCGCGCCATGACCCATTCGATCGACCGTCAGGCGATTGTGGATGCGCTGTGGGCCGGTCAGACGGTTGTACCGGCTGGCATGCAGTTTGAAAGCTTCCGCACTTCCGACATGTTCATTGACGACTGGCAGCCGCCGAAATTCGATCCTGAACTGGCGCGTGATCTTCTCAAGCAGGCCAATTACAAGGGCGATGCTATCCCTTACCGCCTGCTGAACAACTACTACACCAATCAGACGCCGACGGCGCAGGTTCTGGTGGAAATGTGGAAGCAGGTCGGCCTGAATGTCGAAATCGAGATGAAGGAAAACTGGGCCCAGATCCACGATCCGGAAGGCGTCAAGGGCGTTCGCGACTGGTCGGCATCCAACAACATCAACGATCCGATCACGCCGCTGGTGGTCCAGTTCGGCCCGAATGGCGAAGCGCAGCAGAAGAAGGACTGGTCGAACGACGAGGTCAACAAACTGTCGGTCATCATGGAAACATCCACCGACCACGACCAGCGCAAGAAGGCCATCAAGCGCATGCTGGAAATCTGCGAGCGCGAAGATCCGGTCTACAACATCCTGCATCAGAATGCCGTCTTCACCGGCATGAAGAAGGAACTGAACTGGAAGGCCGCGCCGGCATTCGCCATGGATTTCCGTTCCAGCAACTGGAACGTCTGATCCACAGACCAAGGCTGGCATTTCACAATGCCAGCCTTCTCATTCTCCATGAAATTGCATCGATAATCGCAAAAGACCGCGATTGACCGACAGAAAGGGACGACCGTGGCATTCGTCTCCATCCGGGACTTGAAGGTCTCTTTCAGCGGCGTACAGGTTCTGCACGGAATCGATCTCGACGTGAGCCGCGGTGAAACGCTGGGCCTCGTCGGTGAATCCGGCTGCGGAAAATCGGTAACCTGGCTTGCAGCCCTTGGGCTTCTCCCCGGCAAGGCTTCCGTGTCAGGCTCGGTCAAGGTTGACGGTCAGGAGCTGGTCGGCTCCGCCCGCTCCGTCAAGGAAAGCGTCCGCGGCGGGCGTATCGCCATGATCTTTCAGGATCCGAGTTCGTCGCTCAATCCGGTCAAGAAAGTCGGCCATCAGATCGTTGAATCGCTGTCGTTGCATCGCGGCCTGAAAGACAAGGCCGCGCGCAGCGAAGCCATTCAGTTGATGGAACGCGTCGGCATCCCCGATGCAGCGCGTCGTTTCAATCTCTATCCGCATGAGTTTTCCGGCGGCCAGTGCCAGCGCCTGATGATCGCCATCGCGCTCGCCGGTCAGCCTGACGTCCTCATCGCCGACGAACCCACCACCGCCCTTGATGTAACCATTCAGGCGCAAATTCTCGATCTTCTGGACCAGATTCGCCGCGAAACCGGTATGGCAGTGGTATTCATCAGCCACGATCTCGGCGCGGTCAGCCAGATATGCGAACGCGTTTGTGTCATGTATGCCGGGCGTATCGTTGAAAGCGGAACGACGGTCGAGCTGTTCGACCGACCGCAGCATCCCTATACGCGCGGATTGTTCGAAGCCATCCCGCGCCTTGATGGCGGGCGCGAGCGCCTTCGCGCCATTCCCGGCACCGTACCCGATCCGCGCAATCTGCCGACAGGCTGCGCATTCGCACCGCGCTGCGCGCAAGTTAGCGAAACATGCACAACAGCGATGCCCGATCTTCTGATGCGAAACGGCCAGAAGGTCGCCTGTTTCCACCCCCATGCGGAAAGCGCGGCATCACACCTCTATCACAGCCGCACAATCCCGACAGAAGGCGCTCTGGCATGAGTTTCCTGCTCGAAGCAAACAATCTGGTACGGGTTTACCGCAGCGACGGGCTGTTCAAGAAAGCCGATCCGGTCAAGGCCGTGGATGGCGTCAGCCTACGCGTTCAGCCCGGCGAGACGCTTGGCATCGTCGGTGAATCCGGCTGCGGCAAGTCCACGCTCGGACGCATGCTGCTCGGCATTGACGACGCCACCGAAGGCGAGGTTCTGTTCGACGGCAAGCCACTGCCGCGCCGCCACACCGCCGGCTGGCGCAAGCTGCGGGCCCAGATGCAGCTCGTCTTTCAGGACCCGCTGGCGGCGCTGGATCGCCGTCTGCCGATTGCGGCACAGATCGGCGAGCCCCTGCAAATTCATGGGCTAGCTTCCGGCGCGGAACTGAAGGAACGTGTCAGCGAACTGATGCAATCTGTCGGGCTGCGCCGCGATCAGGGCGAGCGCTATCCGCATGAATTGTCCGGCGGCCAGCGCCAGCGCGTCATCATCGCCCGCGCCCTTGCAACCAGCCCAAGGCTGCTGGTCTGCGACGAACCGGTTTCTGCGCTCGATGTTTCGATTCAGGCGCAGGTGGTCAATCTCCTGCGCGATCTTCAGGAGAAACATGGCATCGCCATGGTGTTCATCAGCCACGATCTGAAAGTTGTGCGCAACATCTGCGACCGCGTCGCCGTCATGTATCTCGGCAAGATCGTCGAAGAGGCAAGCTCCGGCGTGATCTTCGAAACGCCCCAGCACCCCTATACCAAGGCATTGGTGTCTTCGGTTCCCGTACCGGGCAAAAAATTCAACCAGCGCATGATCCTCAAGGGTGAACCGCCAAACCCCGCAAACCGCCCAAGCGGTTGCGTGTTTCACCCCCGGTGTCCGGTGGCGGGCTTTCAATGCCCGACGACGATGCCCGATCTGGAAACAACCGGCTTTGACCGGCGCACGGCTTGTCACTTCGTTGAGCCGGCGAAAAGCGCTGCGTGAGGCACCCATGCTTACCTTCATAGCGTCCCGTCTTTTCCGCGCGCTGATCACCGTCTTTCTGGTGATGACCTTTGCCTTCGTGGTGCTGCGCATGTCCGGTGACCCGGCACAGATCATGCTCGGCCCCGATGCACCGCAGGAATCCATCGATGCCTTCCGCAAGGCCTGGGGCCTCGACGACCCGATCTGGCTGCAATATCTGTCCTATCTCAAGGGCATATTGAGCTTCGATTTCGGCATCTCGATGCGCGACAAGGCACCGGCTATCGATCTGGTGCTGCAACGTGTGCCCGCCACGCTCCAGATCACCATTCCAGCGCTTATCATCAAACTTTGCCTCGGCATTCCGGCAGGCGTCTATGCCGCACTGCACCGTCAGGGCATCGCCGACCGTGGCGTCATCACCCTGTCGATCCTCGGCTTCACCGTGCCGTCTTTCGTACTCGGCCTGGTGCTGGTGCTGATCTTCTCGGTGCAACTAGGTGTCTTGCCATCCGGCGGCAGCGATACATGGATTCACGGCATTCTGCCGACCCTCACCATTGCTATTGGCGGCACGGCGGTTCTGGCGCGCTTCTCACGCTCGGCCATGATCGAAGTGCTGGGGCAGCCTTATATCCGCACGGCATCGGCCAAGGGGATCAGCTGGAACGATGTGGTGTGGAAACACGCTCTGCCCAACGCCTCCGTACCGATTGTCACCATCGTCGGCTTCATGGTCGGCGCACTGATCGCCGGGGCTGTGGTTGTCGAAACCATCTTCTCGTGGCCCGGCATTGGCCGCCTTCTGGTGGTGTCTGTCGCCAATCGCGACCTCGCCGTGGTGCAGTGCCTGCTGTTGATTATCGCAAGCTGCATGGTGATCTCCAATCTCGTGGTCGATGTGCTCTACGGCGTTCTCGACCCGCGCCTGCGCACCAAAGCCGCGCATTGAGGTGGACGCAATGACCGACACCGCTCTTTCCCCCACCGCAGCCGTCAAGGCGCCCGCGCTCATCACGCGCCTGCGCACCACCATGCCAATGAGCGTCGCCTTTGCCTGTTTCTGGCTTGCGCTGATGCTGTTCGTTGTGATCTTTGCCGACTATCTGCGACCCTACTCCATCACCAAGATGGACCTGATGGCGCGGCTTGTCCCGGTGGGATCACCCGGACACTGGCTCGGCACAGATGAGTTGGGCCGCGATGTTTATTCGCGCCTGATCCAGTCGATCCGCGTCTCGCTGGTGATTGCCTTTGGCGCGACGATCCTATCAGCGGTCTTCGGCACCTTGCTGGGATTTCTGGCCGCCCGCTTTCGCGGCTGGGTCGAGCACATTGTATTGATGCTGGCCGACTTTCAGGCCGCCCTGCCTTTCATGGTGCTGGCGCTTGCGGTGCTCGCTTTCTTCGGCAATTCCATGCCGCTGCTGATCGGCCTGATGGGTTTTTACGGCTGGGAGCGTTACGCCCGTATCGCACGCGGCCTTGCCATTTCCGCCGGGGCGCAAGGCTATGCCAGCGCTGTGGTGCAGCTCGGCGCAACACCATTCCGTGTCTATTTCCGTCATATCCTGCCCAATGTCGCCTCGACGCTGATCGTCTCGATGACGCTGGCATTCCCGGAAATCATCCTGATGGAATCCGGTCTTTCCTTTCTTGGTCTCGGCGTTCAGCCGCCAGAATCGTCGCTTGGCAATATGGTTGGGTTCGCGCGCGAATATCTGACACGTGCGCCGTGGATAATGCTGGCTCCGGCACTGGTGATCGTTCTGACCACCCTCTCCATTTCGCTTCTGGGTGACTGGCTTCGCGACAAGCTCGACCCGACCGTTCAGTAAGGACATAAGACATGAAAAAGATCATGGCCCATCGCGGCGCTCGTAACCTTTGGGCGGAAAACTCGCTCACCGGCTTTCGCAATGTTCTGGAGCTCGACATCGATAGCGTGGAGTTCGATCTTCACCTGACCGATGCCGGGCTAATTCTCGTCATCCACGACGCATCGCTTGACCGTACCACCACCGGCTCCGGTGACGTTCGCGCGCTCGATGATGCCGGTCGCCTTGCGATACGGCTGAAAGACGAACAGGGCACTGTTACCGCCGATCACATCCCCACCTTTGAGGAAGTGCTCGATGTCTTCGCCGAGCGGCCGGACGTGCTTCTCTATGTCGAACTCAAGTCCGGCGCCGACGGCAAGCCCTATGATGGCCTCGTGGAAAAGGCCGTGGAAATCATCCGCGCCCGCAATATTGGTGATCATGTTGTGCTGCATTCCTTCGACCGCAGCGTGGTTGAACATTGCGCGAAAATCGCGCCGGAAATTGACCGTCTGATCTCGCTCAACGCACAATGGGTGGAGCGCAATGGCGGACTGGAAACCTTCTTCCGCAGCGTCGAACCTCTGGTCCGTTATGTGGGCGTGCACCACGAATTGTTCGAATCCGAATTCGACCGCATCACGTCGCTGTTCCCCAAGGATCGCCTTGGTGTCTGGACGCTCAATAATCGCGCACTGATCGACCGCTGGATTGAGCGTGACGTTGCCTACATCACCTCCGACAATCCTGATCTGGCGATCGCATCGCGTCTGGCACTGGCTGAAGCCGCAGCCTGACACATATCCCCTGAACGAGGGTTCTGCCTGCACATCAATCCGGAGGCGAGGCAGAACCGCTCTATCCTTATGGCTTCCGGTCAATCCAGGAAATTGATTATGTCCGACCTGCCGCTTCTCGGCGCAGCCGTCCCGCTGTCCTATCTCGAAGAAAATCTCGATTTCATCCTGTCGGAAAACCGCGATCTGGAGATACAGGATTTTGTCCATGTTGCTCTCCTGAAAGCCGACTGGAAGACACCAGCAAGCCGCATCAAGACCTTGCTCGACGGTTACAAGGGCCGCCTTGGCATCCACGGTCCATTCTGGGGTCTCAACTTCTCCAATCAGGACGAAGACATTCGCAAGATCGTCACTGAGCGTTATCTTCAGGGACTGGAGGTCTGTGAATTCATCGGCGCAACGCAGATGGTGATTCACAGCCCTTACAATTTCTGGACTTATAACAATATCGACAACTTCCCGGAAAGCGGCCCGCAGATCGTGGATTATGCCCATGAAACGCTGGCGCCGGTCGTCAAGCGTGCCGAGGAAATCGGCTGCACGCTGGTGATCGAGAATATCGAGGATATCGACACCGACGCGCGCTGCCTGCTCGCAGACAGCTTCCAGTCACCATCGGTCGCGGTTTCAGTCGATACCGGCCATGCCCATTTCGCCTATGGCTCGCTTGGCGCGCATCCGGTCGATTACTTTATCCGCCGTGCGGACAATCGCCTGCAGCACGTCCATCTGCAGGATGCGGATGGCCATGCCGATCGCCATTGGGGCATCGGTGAAGGCACCATCCGCTGGCATGGCGTTTTCGCAGCTTTGGCTGAGCTCGAAAGCAATCCGCGCCTGATCCTCGAACTGCGCGACAAAAGCAAGATCATGCCGTCGGTCAAGTTTCTGCAGGATGCAGGTTTGGCACGCTAAACATTCCACTTATGCTTTGAGGGCATATTTTGCCCTCAAAGCTCGTCCGGCCGCTTGCCTTCGGCAACAGCTTGCGCTAGCAGGTTCGGCACACCCCATGAGGCCGGGTCCTTGGTCGCATATTCCGCGATGCGCCGCTCTATTTCCGGCAAGCCGACATGCTCCGCCCAATGCATCGGCCCGCCGCGCCAGCGCGGGAATGCATAGCCGTAGATCATCACCAGATCGATATCAGCGGAACGTGCGGCAATACCTTCTTCCAGAATGCGGAAGCCTTCCTCGACCATCGCTGTGGTCGCGCGAGCAACGATTTCCTCGTCGCTGAATGCGCGGCGCTCAATGCCAGCGCGCTTTGATTCTTCGATGATGATGGCGTCGATCACCGCCGAAGGCGTCGTCTTGCCGCCATCGTAATCGTACCAGCCCGCATTGGTCTTGCGACCGAGGCGACCCGTCTCATCCACGATGCGGTCAGCAATGGGAATGTAGCGAAAACCCGCTTTGGTCTTCCAGCCCAGACGTTTGCGGTTGGCATAGGCAATGTCGAGACCAGAGAGGTCTTGCACCTCGTATGGACCCATCGCCATACCAAAGCCGCGCATGGCGGTATCAATCTGAGCGGGCAACGCGCCTTCGATCAGCATGATATCGCAGGTCTGGCGATAGCGGGTCAGAATGCGATTGCCGATGAAACCGTCGCAAACACCGGCCAATACAGGGATTTTCTTCATCCGCCCGGCAAGGCGCAAGGCTGTCGCGAGCGTTTCCGGGCTGGTGTCATCCGCGCGGATCACTTCCAGAAGCTTCATCACATGGGCTGGGCTGAAGAAATGCAACCCCAGAAAACGGGCGGGATTGCGCACCACTTCGGCGATACGATTGATGTCGAGATAGGACGTGTTGGTCGCCAGAATGGTCGTTTCCGGCAAGGCGGCATCGAGCGCCGTAAAGACTGCGCGTTTGACATCGATATCCTCAAACACCGCCTCAATCGCAATATCGGCTGCGGGCAATGCATCATAGCCGACATGGAAACTGAACCGCGCAGCCTGATCCGCTTCGGCTTTTTCCGGTGTGGATTTTCCGCGCGCGACCGCCTCGCCGTAGAGCTTGGCGATATTGGCGCGGGCGCGCGTCGCGCCTGCTTCATCGGTCTCGACCAGCGCTACATCGATGCCAAGCCCGGCCAGCGCATAGGCTATGCCTGCCCCCATCGTGCCGCCGCCAACCACCACGGCGGAGGTGATATCCGCACCGCCAGTCTTGCCCTGTCCCATCGCTGCGCGCTCGGCGAAAAAGACATGGCGCAAAGCGGCCGCCTGATCGCTGGACTTCAACTCCAGAAAGACGGCGCGCTCCTGCTCCAGCCCGTCATTCAAAGGCAGCGTGCATGACGCCTCGATCAGATCGATGGCCTTTTGCGGCGCAATCTGGTTCGGGCTGCGTTTTGCCACCTGCTTGCGGGCCGCTTCGATTGCAGCGTTGTTGAGCACAGGGCCACGGAGTGCGCCGGTCGCCGGGCGTTCCAGCCAGGAATAGCGCCGCGCTGCTTCCACCGGATTGTCGGCCAAAGCATCGACAAGGCCGATCTTTTCCGCCTCAGCGGCACCGATCACCTTGCCTTCGGAGATCAGCGACAGCGCATTCTCCAGCCCGACCAGTCGCGGCAGACGTTGCGTGCCACCAGCACCCGGCACCACGCCGAGCGTTACTTCCGGCAAGCCAACCGTTGCGTTCAGCGCTGCAATGCGCACAGCGCAGGCCAGCGCCAGCTCCAACCCGCCACCGAGCGCCGCACCGTTGATGGCGGCAACAACCGGCACCGGAAAGGTCTCGATACGGCTGACAATATCTGGCAGATGCGGCGGTTGCGGCGGCGCAGAAAATTCCTTCGCATCGGCCCCGGCCACAAAAGTCCTGCCCGCCCCAGTCAGTACAACCCGTCCGACACCTGCCGCCTGTGCCTCGTCCAGCGCCGCCATCAGCCCTTCACGCACCGCACGCGATGTGACGTTGACGGGCGGATTATCGATGGTGATCAGCGCAATGCCGTCATCGATAGACAGGTGGACCGGATCGGACATAGACACGGACATGGGACACGCTCTTTACAAATGAGGATGGAAGCCGCCAGAAACGGCCATGATCTCGCCCGTAACAAAACGGGCCGGTTCCGAAGCGAAATAAGCGACCGCCTCGGCAATTTCCTCCGGCTCGGCCATGCGCCGGTTATAGGCTCTCGACACCAGCCGCGCGGCGTTTTCGGCGGGCATGGTTTGCGTGACGGATGTGCGCGTCAGCCCCGGCGCAACGGCATTGACGGTAATCGCGGGCGCAAATTCTTCCGCCAGACTGCGTGTGAGCGAGGCGACCGCCGCCTTGCCCGCCGCATAATCCGCCTGCCCGCCCTCACCGCCGAACACCACCGATGCGAAGTTGACGATCCGTCCAACCTCGCGCTTCAGCATGCCCGGCGCAAAGGCGCGGATCAGGTGGAAACTGCCCATCAGATTGAGGTCGAGCGTGGCGCGAAACCGCGCCTCGTCCATTTCCAGAAAGGGCGTGTAAAGCTGGGAAGAGCGAATGCCGCCAACCGTGTTCACCAGCACATCTATACCGCCAAAGGCTTTAAGCGCCTCCGCAGCGAAAGCCTCCGCTTCCGCCGTCACGGTCACATCGCCGCGCAGGGTTACGATATTCAGTTCCGGAAATTCCTCCGACAACAGGGCGGCTGTTTCGCCAAGCCTTGTGCCGGAAATATCGGTCAGCGCCAGTTGCCGGGCGCCGTCCGCAACGAGCCGTCGAATGATGGCGCGGCCCATCGGGCCTCCAGCACCTGTTACGACGACACGCGGTCCGGCGATGCGGTTGGCACTGTTTATGGTCACTTGCGGTTCCTCTCATATTCTTCACGCAACTCGTTGCGCAGCGCGAATTTCTGGATCTTGCCGGATGCCGTCGCAGGCAGACGGTCACGCAGTTCCAGACGCTCGGGGAAATACTGGCGCGCCAGATGCTGCGCACCAAGGAACGAAATCATACTGTCGAAATCAACCGTCTGACCAGACCGCGCGACGATGAAAGCGCAGGCGCGTTCACCCAGACGCTCGTCGGGATAAGCGACAATGGCCACCTGCTGCACGGCGGGGTGCTTGTAGAGAAGCGCTTCCACCTCAACGACGGGAATATTTTCCGCGCCGCGAATGATCACATCCTTCGAACGACCGCAGATGCGAATATAGCCCTGCGCATCCATGCGCGCGATATCGCCCGTGTCGAACCACCCGTCGGCATCGGTATTGTTCCATTGCGGACGCTTCAGATAGCCGACGAAATTCGAGCAGCCGCGCACGAAAAGCTCACCTTCGTGACCCGCCGGGGCGGGTTTGCCATCAGACCCGCGCACCTGCAATTCCATGCCAGGCAAGGCTGGACCGTCGGTATTCACCGAACGGTCATCCGGGTCTTCCGGCGGCACGACGGACACTGCGCCGTTTTCCGTCATGCCCCAGGCGGAAATCACCTTCGCCCCCAGAATGCGATTGCCACGCTCGACAAGCGGACCCGGAATGGCTGTCCCTGCGCAGAGGAAAATACGCAGGGAAGACGCATCCGTGCCTCCGTCCTCAACCGCGGTGGACAAGTCCATCAGGAAAGGTGTGGAGGCCATGGTGAAGGTCACGCGCTCTTCCGCAATCACCCTTGCGGCCAGCGCCTTGTCCCAGAGATCGAGCAGGACCATGCGCGCTTGCAGCATGAACGGCATCAGGAAGCCGTACATGAAGCCGGTCTGGTGCGCCATCGGCGAAGCCATCAGGACGATATCGTCCGTGCCAAGCCCAAGACGGGCGGCATAGGCAACCAGATTGGAATACATCGTATTGGCGGTGTGCATCACGCCTTTCGGCTCGCCGGTCGTGCCGGATGTGTAGATCAGCTGGCAGACATCATTGGCGTCGCCACGCACCGTCAGGGAGTAATCACGCAGACCCGGCGCATTATCGAATGCAGGGTCCATCAGCAGTGCGTCGAAACTATTGTCGCCTGCTCCGCCCGCCACGATCACATGCTGCAAATCCGGCAGATCGGGGCGCAAACCTGCGGCCATGGCTTCATGGTCGAAATCGCGTAACACCTTCGGCACGACAAAGGCTTTCACCTCGCCATGCTTCAGCATGAAGCGCAGCTCGTGCTCGCGGAAGATCGGCATGACCGGGTTGAAGACGATGCCGAGACGTCGGCAGGCGATATAGAGAACGACAAACTCCCATGAATTGGGCAACTGGCAGGCCAGAACATCGTCCTTGCCCAATCCAAGACGCCGCAGCCCCTCCGCTGCGCGCCAGGACAGATCCTCCATCTGTTTCCAGGTCAGGTCGCGTCGTGCGCCCGAAGATACGGCAATGCTGGTCATCGCCAGCGCATCGGGCTTGGCTTCAAGGCAATCTTCGAAATAGTCCAGCAATGTCTTGCCCGGCCAGAAGCCTTCGGCCTCCATCTTCGCGCGGCGGGGCTCGATCAGCACAGCGTCGAATTTCATGGTTTCCTCCTCCCAATCATTGTCGGCGCATTGTCAGCCGCTGACAGCGGCCCTTCCCGCACGTTCGCGTGCGATGATGTTTTTCATGATATGTGCGGTGCCGTCGCCGATCTGCAGGCCGAGCACATCGCGCAGGCGCTGCTCGAACGGCAGTTCGTTGGAATAGGCGGCATGGCCGTGGATCAGTAGGCAGGCATGGATCGCCTCATAGGCCAGAAGCGGCGGCCACCACTTGGCCATGGCAGCCTCGGCCACATGCGGCATGCCCTGATCCTTGAGCCACAGCGCATTGAGCGACAGAAGCCGCGCTGCCTCCACCTTGGTATCGAAATCGGCAAGCTGATGCGTGATGCCCTGAAATGCCGCCAGCGGCTTGTCGAAGGCCTTGCGTTCCTTGATGTAATCCCACGCTTCATCCAGCGACTGGCGGGCAGTGCCAAGACATTGCAGGCCGATCAGCGAGCGCGAAAAATCGAAGCCCTGCATGACCTGCACGAAGCCTTTGCCCTCTTCGCCGAGCAGATGATCCACCGGCACCCGCACATTGTCGAAGAAGATCGAGCCGCGCCCGATCGCATGCTGACCGACATCGACAAAACGCGTGGTGGAAATGCCGGGCAAATCCATCGGCACGAAAATGGCCGAGATGCCCCGTGCCTTGTCTTCCGGCTTGCCGGTGCGGGCAAACACCACTGCGCCCTTGGCTTGATCAGCCGCGGAGATCGACGTCTTTTCACCGTTGATGACGTAGTGGTCGCCGTCGCGCTCCATCTTGAGGCCAAGATTGGCGGCATCCGATCCGCCACGCGGTTCAGTCAGCGCGATGGCAAGCATCAATTCGCCTGCGATGAGCTTCGGCAGCCATTCCCGCTTGATCTCGGGGTTGGCGAACTTCGCCAGTATCTGCCCGTTCAGCGAGGCGAGCACATTGATATAGCCCATGTTGAAATCGCCACGGGCGATTTCCTCGATAATGACGCCTGAATAGAGCGCACCGGAACCGAGCCCGCCGAATTCTTCCGGCAGTTCAGGGGCGATGAGGCCAAGGCTGCCCATTTCGCGCACCAGCTCAGGGCCGAAGGCGCCCGACTTTTCCCGCGCCTGATAACCCGGCGCAAGACGGTCCCTTGCGAACTTGCGGGCGAGGTCGCGCAGTGCGTTGATCTCATCGGTATCGAAAATGGTCGGATACATGGCTACCTCACTGACCCGGACGTCAACGAGGAGGCGCAAAGGCGCTTATGGGGCATTGAAATGCTCAGCATTGGTCCCTCCTCCCAGATAGACGTCTGCATATGTTTGTTGTCTGCGCCGGATATGCGGCGCGCCTCGCAACAGGCGCGCCGACCGGTTTTAGCTGGGCGGACTTATTTCGCGAATTTGCGGAAATCAGGCTTGCGCTTTTCGCGGAAGGCGACGCCGCCTTCCTTGCTTTCCTCGGTATCGTAATAGAGCGACAGAGCACGCATACCGAGCGCACCGATGCCCCGGATGTTTTCGCTGTCGGCATTGAACGAAAGCTTGGCGAGCGCCAGAGCGGTCGGCGAGCGTTCCATCAGCTCGGCCACCCAGCGATCCACTTCCGCATCCAGCTCCTCATGCGGGACAACCGCATTGGCAAGGCCCCATTCCAGTGCCTGCTGCGCGGTATAGCGTTTGTTCAGATACCAGATTTCGCGGGCGCGCTTTTCACCGATGACGCGGGCGAGATAAGCGGTCCCGAACCCCGGATCGACGGAACCGACCTTGGGGCCAACCTGTCCAAACTGCGCCTTGTCGGACGCGATAGTCAGATCACAAACCGTGGCGAGAACATTGCCGCCGCCAATGGCAAAACCGTTGACGCGGGCGATCACCGGCTTCGGCACATCGCGGATCAGGCATTGCAGCTCGTCGACCGGCAGGCCGATCACGCCGCGACCGTCATATTGCCCGTCATGGGCCGACTGATCTCCGCCGGTGCAAAACGCCTTGTCGCCAGCGCCCGTCAGCACAATGGCGCCAATGGACTTGTCCCAGCCTGCCTTCTGGAAAGCATGAATCAGCTCGTCAATCGTATGACCGCGAAAGGCATTGTACTTGTCGGGACGGTTGATGGTGATCCATGCCGCACCGCCGCGAACCTCATAGAGAATATCGGTATATTCAGTCATGGCTTCCTCCTGCAAACAGCATCCCGATCAAATCGGGAAACCTGCTCAAACTTCTTGTTCTGAGGCATTTTGCGACGCCGGGCGCTACCGCCCGGCCGCAAATGCTTAGCCGTGCATCGTCAGACCGCCGGAGACGCTAATCGTCTGTCCGGTGATGAAGGCCGCATCGTCACTCGACAGGAATACAATCGCGCCGGGCAGATCGTCCGGACGGCCAAGACGACCGAGCGGAACAGCCTTGGCAAAGGCAGTACGCAGCTTTTCCTTGTCGCCCGCCGCTTCCATGAAGTTTTCCAGCATGGCCGTTTCGGTCACACCGGGGCAGACCGTGTTGAAGGTGATGTTGTTGCGCGAATGCTCGCGCGCCAGCGTTTTCATGAAGGCGATCACACCGGCTTTGCAGGCCGAATAAACTGACTCACCCGACGAGCCGCCGCGACCTGCATCTGAGCCAATCGACACGACACGACCGCCGTTGCCACGCGCCACCATCGAGGCCAGAACCGGCTTGGTGATGTTCAGGACGGCACGCAGATTGATGTCGATGATCTTCGCCCAATAGTCCGGTTCGGACTTGAGAAAAGGCACAAACAGATCCCAACCGGCATTGTTGACCAGCACATCGACCGGACCATATTCGGCCTCAAGCTTGGCTACTGCCGCACCCGTCGCATCGAAATTTGTCAGGTCCACGATCATCGCCGTTGCGTCGCCGCCCTTGGCCTTGATCACATCCACGACCTTTGCGGCAGCATCCGCACTGATGTCGGCAACGACAACACGTGCACCTTCTTCGGCGAAACGCAGGCAAGTGGCTGAGCCAATCCCACCGCCGCCGCCAGTTACGACAACTACTTTACCTTTTAGGCCACGCATGGCGTCCTCCTTCCCAATGGCAGACCAACGGTGCAATGCCTTATAACTACGGTTATAAGTGCATTTATCGCCTTAGTCAGCTCCGAACCTCGGATCAAACTCCCATTTGAAATGGTTACAACCAGCGGAAATTTATGTCAATATATTTACGTTATTTTATATGCCACACTCTCTTGACCTAAAGTCGAAGGACGTACACTCTGTCGCCGACAACCGAAGCGGAAAACATGACAAAGACCACAAAAGAGCGCGCAAAATTTACCGACCTGTCCCTAGGTCTCAGCAACCGGCTGTTCTTCCGGATGTATCAGTGCGCCAACATGCTGCATAAAACGGGCACGCGCGCGCTCGAAGAATATGGAATCACCACCCAGCAATGGGCCGTGCTCGGCGCGCTGACGCGCACGAATTTTGAAAATGGCGTCGCGGTGGGCGATCTCGCCACCTTCCTGCTGGTCAGCCGTCAAAATCTGGCGGGCGTCCTGTCACGACTGGAAAGTCTCGGCTATATCGAGCGCGCCGTATCGGAAACCGATAATCGCTCCCGCCTCATCCGGCTGACTGAAAAGGGGCTTAGCCTCTGGGACGAAAATATGCGCCCCGTCATCACCGGCTATTACGAGGAAGCGCTGGACGGATTCTCGACCGAGGACAAGATCCACATGCTGCATTACCTCGACAAGATGCTACACAATTTCAAAGCCATCGACCCCGAAGCAGCCTCAACCGAAGACGCTGCCGAATAGAATAAAGGCGGCAGATCAATCCGCCGCCTTCTGCATCGGGGTTACAGACCGGCCCGCTCTTTCGCGCCTGCAACAAGCGCCTTGGCAATGACGATCTGCTGGATTTGCGTCGTGCCTTCATAGATACGGAACAGACGCGCATCGCGATAAAGCTGCTCGGCGCGATATTCACGAATATAGCCGTTGCCGCCATGCACCTGCACATTGCGGTCAGCAATACGCCCCACAGCTTCCGAGGCAAACATCTTGGCGCAGGATGCCTCAACACTGACATTCTGCTTTGCGTCGCGCTTGCGCGCCGCATCCAGCACCATGCAGCGCGCCGCATAGGCATCCGCCTTTGAATCCGCGAACATCGCCTGCAAGAGCTGGAAATCCGACAGAGGCTTGCCAAACTGGCGGCGGTTCACTGCATAATCCAGCATGTCGTCGATGATCCGGTCCGACAGACCAACGCAGGCGGCAGCGATATGCAGACGCCCCTTGTCGAGCACCTTCATGGCCGTTTTGAAGCCCTGCCCCTCAACGCCTCCGATCAGTGCGGAAGCGGGCACCCGGCAATCCTCGAAAATCACATCACAGACATGCGCGCCCTGCTGGCCCATCTTCTTTTCCGGCTTGCCAGTAGAGAGGCCGGGCGTACCGCGCTCAACAGCAAAGGCCGACACGCCCGCCGCACCCTTTTGCGTCGGATCGGTCCGCGCCATCACTGTGAACAAACCCGCATGCGGCGCATTGGTGATGAAACGCTTGGTGCCATTCAGCACATAGAAATCCCCATCCCTGCGCGCCGTTGTCTTGACCGCAGCCGCGTCCGAACCGACATCCGGCTCGGTCAGCGCGAAAGAGCCGGTCAGTTCACCCGAGGCGAGAAGCGGCAGGTATTTTGCCTTCTGCTCATCGGTACCATCAATGGCGATGCCCTGCATTCCTATGCCGACATTGGTGGCGAAAATTGAGCGGAACGCAGGAGCGGCACGCCCCAGCTCGAACATGACCAGCACCTCCTCCTCCATCGTGAGCCCTAGGCCGCCAAACTCCTCCGGCGCGGTCAGGCCAAACAGGCCCATTTCCCGCATCTCGCTTAGAACATCCGCCGGGATGGCGTCGGTTTCGGCCACTTCAGCCTCCGCCGGGATCAGCCTGTCATCAACGAAACGGCGCAGCGTATCCAGAAATTGCGCCAGCGTATCGGAATCCATAGCCATGATATCCTCCCATGTATGGCAATATATTGTCATTTATACCCATATGCCGTTTGAGGCAACAGGCTTTTAAAGCCGTTATTTAGGCGCTACGGTGAAAGAAGCTTGATAATTTGAGTAAATATATTTACCTTCTTTGGCGGGAGGGTCGATCATGAAAGCCATTGTTTTGAAAGAGCGCGGCGCAGCTGGCGTCGCCTATATGGATACGCCAAGCCCGGCTTGCCCACCGGGCTTTGCGCGGGTGCGGATGCTTGCCGCCTCGGTCAATCGCGTCGATCTTTATATGCGGGACAATGGCGCGGGCATTACCCATGACCTCCCACTGATCATGGGCGTCGATGGTGCGGGCGAAGTGCTTGAAGCCCCGCAGGACAGCAGCTTGACCGCAGGCGACCGCGTCATACTCTATCCTTACGAATTTTGCGGCACCTGCCGCCCCTGCCTTGCCGGAGACCAGCCGCTTTGCCATTCGGCGCGCATTCTCGGCGAGCATCGCCATGGAACTTTTGCTGAAGAAGTGGTTCTGCCGGCGCGATCTCTGGTCAAGATCAGCAACGAGGCGGATATCGATCAGGCCGCCGTCCTCGGCGTCGCCTATCTGACAGCATGGCGCATGGTGTTCGGCAAAGCACCAACCGGCCCCGGCAGCGTGGTGTTGATCCAGGGTGCGGGCGGCGGCGTTGCCTATGCGGCCATGCAGCTTGCCCGCATGGCTGGCGCGCGCGTTATTGTCACCACATCCGGCGATGACAAGCTCAATCATTTCCGCAATCTCGGCGTCGAGGTCATCGACTATCGTAACGAGGATGTACCGAAGACTGTTCTGCGCCTGACCGGCGGCGAAGGCGCCGATCTCGTCATCGACAATGTCGGCGAACGGACATGGGGCGCAAGCCTGCGCAGTGCTGCGCGCGGCGGCCACCTCGTCACCTGTGGCGCGACGACAGGCGCTCACCCTTCCGCCGACATTCAACGCCTGTTCGTGCGCCAGATTTCCATTCACGGGTCAACCATGGGCAGCATGGAAGAGTTTGTCCGCCTGATCCGCGCCTGGGAGACGGGCGGTTTTAAACCGCTGATCCACAGCGCCGTCACGCTGGAGAATGTACCTGCTGCCTTTGCCCAACTCGAAGATCCGGCCCGCATGGGCAAAATTCTGGTCCGCATCGCCTGAACTTGCCGAGAGGTTCTCATGTCTTATGAAAATATCCTTGTCACCGTCGAAGGACAGGTCGGCATCATCACATTGAACCGCCCGGAAGCGCTTAATGCGCTGAACCGGCAGTTGACCGCCGAGCTTTCAGAAGCCGCAGCCACCTTCGATGCCGATCCGGCTATTGGCGCCATCGTCATAACCGGCTCGGACAGGGCCTTTGCCGCCGGAGCAGACATCAAGGAAATCAAGGACAAGACTTTCGCCGAAGTCTATGAGGAGCAGCTCATCACCTCGACTTGGGAAGGACTGGCGCGGGTGCGCAAGCCGACGATTGCCGCCGTTTCCGGCCATGCCATTGGCGGCGGCTGCGAGATCGCCATGATGTGCGACATGATCATCGCGTCCGAAACTGCGCGCTTTGCGCTGCCGGAAACCTCTATCGGCATTATTCCCGGCGCTGGCGGCACACAGCGCCTGACCCGGATCGTCGGCAAAGCCGTGGCGATGGATATGATTCTGAGCGGCCGCGCGCTTTCGGCCGCGGAAGCACAAAGCATGGGATTGGTGAGTCGCGTAGTACCAGCAGGCACACAAGTGGTGGAGGCGGTGAAGCTTGCCGCCAAGGTTACGGCCTATTCCCAACCTGTTGTTCAATTGGCCAAGGAAGCGGTCAACAAGGCTTATGAGACCCACCTGCAGGAAGGCATTTATGTCGAACGCCGCCTGCTCTACTCAACCTTTGCGCTGGATGACCGCCGTGAGGGCATGAACGCTTTCGCCGAAAAGCGCCCGCCACAGTTTCGTAACCGCTGAGATCGAAAGCGCGCATCACGAAGTCGGGTCACCGGAAAACTCTTCGAAACGTCATAACCTTCGCAAGGGCGCTAATTAAGTTTAGCGCACTTGCGAAGGTTACACCCGCGCGATCTGGAAAAACCGGACCACACGAATTTTTTTAAGAAAACCATATTGATAAAATGTATCGCTGCTATAGCTCTCAATCAGAATTTACTGATTTATTGCCCTGCCTGTAGCCAACCACGGGTTTGGTCGCAGGCGGTTTTAATTGCGTATCGCGTGAAAAAATGAATGGCATTGAGGATGACACGGAAAAACCAGCGTGCGTGGCGTGACCGCCACCGACGCTCAGAGTTTTTTCGAAAAGAATAAATATTGTTTGACATATATACATAAAACCAAAATTATTTTTTGCAGTATTTAGCTGGTTAAAAGTCAAATTACAGAAATAAATTTGACATAGGAATATCTGGTCGGAATTAAGTTGATAAAATTTCTTGACTTTATTTAATTTGCACTTATTTCACTTACGAAATCCAGCCAAAATGCCGTTGATAAATATTAATTATACCGTTGATCGAGATCAATGACGCGAGATTAGCTCTCATATCATTGTCTGTGAAATTTCGTTTCATGCTCATAATCGCGCACGATTGGAGAATTGCATGGCCGATACGCACAGCGGACAGGTTGCGGTGGAAAAAGAACCGCACAAACTGACATTGTTTCCTTTGATTGCGCTCGTTCTTGGGTCGATGATTGGCGGGGGCGTCTTCAATCTACCATCGGACATGTCCCGGGCAGCATCGCCGGGCGCGGTGATTATCGGCTGGATCATCACCGGCATCGGCATGTTGATGTTGGCGAAGGTCTATCAATCGCTGGCCAATCGCCGTCCCGATCTCGATGCGGGACCCTACGCCTATGCCAAGGCCGGTTTCGGGTCGTTCATTGGCTTCAACAGCGCCTGGGGGTACTGGCTCAGCGCCTTTCTCGGCAATGTCGCCTATGCGGTGGCGATTTTCTCGGCGCTCTCCTTCTTCTTCCCGGTCTTTGGCGACGGCTCCAACCTGCCGTCGATCATCGGCGCATCCATCTGCCTTTGGCTGATCCACACGCTCGTCCTTTACGGCATCAAACAGGCGTCATTCGTCAATATCGTCACCACGATTGCGAAACTGGTGCCGCTGATGCTGTTCATCCTGATCGCCATCATCGCCTTCCACTGGGACAAGTTCACCTTCAATTTCTGGGGCCGCGGTGAAGAAGCCACCCTCGGCAGCATCACGCACCAGATCAAGAGCACCATGCTGGTGACCCTGTGGGTGTTCATCGGCATCGAAGGTGCCAGTGTTTATTCAGCCCGCGCGGCCAACCGCAAGGATGTGGGACGCGCAACCGTCATCGGTTTCCTTGGAGCGCTCGGCATCTATGTGCTGGTGTCGCTGCTGTCGACCGGCCTGACGAGCCAGCCGGAACTGGCCGGACTGAAAGTGCCATCCATGGCAGGTGTCTTCGAGCCGCTTGTCGGACATTGGGGTGCGCTGCTCATCAATGTCGGCCTTCTGATTTCGGTTGGCGGCGCCTTTTTGTCGTGGACGCTGCTTTGCGCGGAAATCCCGTTTTCCTGCGGTCGTGACGGCACCTTCCCGAAATGGTTTGCAGTCGAGAACAAGAACGGCTCGCCCGCCCACGCATTATGGGCAACGAACCTCGCGATCCAGTTCTTCCTGTTGCTCACCTATTTTTCCGAAAGCGCCTACCAGTTCTTCTACTTCATCGCGTCGGTCGCCATTCTGCCGCCCTATGTGTTCTCAGGCGCTTTCGCCCTGAAACTTGCGCTCAGCGGCGAAACCTATAGCGCCAACAGCAAGGCGCGGCGTCGCGACCTGTGGGTGAGCCTGATCGCAACCCTCTATGGCGTCTGGCTCGTCTATGCAGCGGGATTAAGCTTCCTGCTGATGTGCACGGTGCTCTTTGCACCCGGCATTCTGGTTTACGCGAAGGCCCGCAAGGAACATGGCGAGCCGATCTTCGAAGGATACGAAGTGTGGATAGCAGCAGGCATTACCCTGCTGGCTCTGGTCGCCATCTATCTGATGTGGACAGGGGTCATCACACCGTTCTGACATGTTCATCCGTGGGAACGGTCCTTTGCCGGCTTTCAAGATGACGCAACCGGACCAGCAAAGCCATCCCACCCAGACCACTGGTTTCAAACAGGAGCATCGAGATGAGACAATTTGGAGTGCATTCGGAAGTCGGCAAGCTGCGCACGGTGATGGTTTGCAGCCCTTCGCTGGCCCATCAACGACTGACCCCAGCCAATTGCCATGACCTTCTGTTCGATGACGTTATCTGGGTCCACGAAGCCCAGAAGGACCATTTCGACTTCGTGCTCAAAATGCGCGAACGCGGCGTGGAAGTTCTGGAAATGCAGGACCTGCTCGCTGAAACGCTGAACGACAAGGAAGCGCGGCAGTTCGTGCTCGACCGGCGCATTCTCGCCAATCAGGTGGGACGCAATGTTGCCGACTCCATGCGCCCATGGCTGGACGAACTGCCGTCGAAAAACCTTGCCGAATTTCTCATTGGCGGCGTGGCCGTTTCCGACCTTCCCGATATATGGGGCAAGGAACTGATGCTCGACGTGCTGGGCGGCACGGAATTCATCATTCCGCCAATCCCCAACACGCTTTTCCAGCGCGACTCGTCCTGCTGGATTTATGGCGGCGTGACGGTCAACCCGATGTTCTGGCCAGCACGTCAGCCGGAAACGCTGATCCAGCGTGCAATCTATAAATACCACCCGGAATTCAAGGATGGCGATTTCAAGATCTGGTGGGGCGACTTCGACGCCGACCACGGCAATGCCACGATGGAAGGCGGCGACGTCATGCCGATCGGCAATGGCACCGTGCTAATCGGCATGGGCGAACGCACGACCTATCAGGCCGTCGGCCAGGTAGCCGAAGCGCTGTTTGCAGCAAACGCCGCGACCCGCGTCATCGCTTGCGTAATGCCGAAGAGCCGCGCGGCCATGCATCTCGATACGGTGTTCAGCTTCTGCGACCGCGACCTCGTGACCATTTTTGGCGAAGTGGTGGACCAGATCCGCTGCTTCAGCATCTACCCCGGCGACGATGGCAAAATCGCTGTCCGGCCGGAAACCAAGCATCTTCTGGAAGTGGTCGCCGAAGCGCTTGAGCTGAAGAAACTGCGCTCGGTCGCAACGGGCGGCAACGCTTATGAAGCCGAGCGCGAGCAGTGGGACGACGGCAACAATGTCGTAGCGCTGGAACCCGGCGTGGTGGTCTCCTACGACCGCAACACCTACACCAACACGCTGCTGCGCAAGGCCGGCGTTGAAGTCATCACCATTCGCGGCTCGGAGCTTGGCCGCGGTCGAGGCGGCGGGCATTGCATGACCTGCCCCATCTGGCGCGATCCGGTTTGATCACCGGACACTCATCGCAACGTTATATAGTTTTGGAGACGTATCATGAGCTTTAATCTGCGCAATCGTTCCCTTCTCACGGTGCAGGATTACACGCCGCGCGAGTTTCGCTTCCTGCTGGATCTGGCACGCGATCTGAAGCGCGCCAAATATGCCCGCACCGAACAAAAACACCTGTCGGGCAAGGAAATCTGCCTCATTTTCGAAAAGACCTCCACACGCACGCGCTGCGCCTTCGAGGTCGCCTGTTCCGATCAGGGCGCCAATGTCACCTATCTCGACCCTGCGGGTTCGCAGATTGGCCACAAGGAATCCTTCAAGGATACCGCGCGTGTTCTGGGCCGCATGTATGACGCCATCGAATATCGCGGCTCATCCCAGACCGGCGTGGAAACACTGGCTAAATATGCGGGCGTACCGGTCTATAACGGCCTGACTGATGAATACCATCCGACCCAGATGCTGGCCGATGTGCTGACAATGTGGGAACACAGCGACAAGCCGATCCCCCAGATCAAATATGCCTATGTTGGCGACACGCGCTCCAATATGGGCCATTCGCTGATGATCGTCGGCTGCCTGATGGGCATGGATGTGCGCATTTGTGGACCGAAGGAACTGTGGCCTGCCGAAGAGTATCGGAAGATCGCCGAGGAACTCGCTGCGGCGTCGGGCGCAAAGCTGACTATCACCGATGATGTCAAGGCTGCGGTCAAGGATGTGGATTTCATCCATACCGATGTCTGGGTGTCGATGGGCGAACCGAAGGAAGTCTGGGCCGAACGCATCAAGCTCCTGAAGCCCTATCAGGTCAACGCAGCGCTGATGAAAGCCGCGGGCAACGCGCAGGTAAAGTTCATGCACTGCCTGCCTGCCTTCCACGACACGGAAACCGTGGTGGGCAAACAAATCGCCGATCAGTTCGGCATTTCGGATGGTCTCGAAGTGACGGACGAAGTGTTCGAATCCCACGCCAATATCGCGTTCGAACAGGCGGAAAACCGCCTGCACACCATCAAGGCCCTGCTTGTGGCAACGATTGGAGATTGAGGATGCGCATCGTCATCGCATTGGGCGGCAACGCCCTTTTGCGGCGCGGCGAGCCAATGACAGCCGAGGTGCAACGCAAGAATATCCGCACTGCTGTCGAGGCCATCGCGCCGATCACCAAGGACCACCAGGTCATCATCACCCATGGCAACGGTCCGCAGGTGGGGCTGCTTGCCTTGCAGGGCGCAGCTTACAAGCCCGACGAAGCCTATCCGCTGGACGTGCTTGGCGCCCAGACGGAAGGCATGATCGGCTATATGCTCGAACAGGAACTTGGCAATGTTCTGCCGTTCGATATTCCCATCGCCACCGTCCTCACCATGGTTGAGGTGGATGGCGACGACCCCGGCTTCCAGAACCCGACCAAGTTCGTCGGCCCGGTCTATTCGAAAGACGATGCCGACCGTATTCGTGGCGAAAAAGGCTGGGCTTTCAAGCAGGATAGCGACAAATGGCGACGGGTTGTTCCATCGCCGCTGCCGAAGCGGATATTCGAAATACGCCCGCTGAAATGGCTGCTTGAAAAGGACACCATTCTCATCTGCGCGGGCGGCGGCGGCATTCCCACCATGTATGAGAAAGGCAAGGAGCGGTCGCTTGGCGGTGTGGAGGCTGTCATCGACAAGGATCTGGCCAGTGAACTTCTGGCGCGTGAACTCAACGCCGACCTCTTCATCATGGCGACCGATGCCGAGGCAGTCTTCACCGACTGGGGCAAGCCGACGCAAAAGGGCATCCACGAAGCAACCCCGGAAGCGCTCTCGCAATATCAGTTTCCGGCAGGCTCCATGGGACCAAAGGTGGATGCCGCCTGTAACTTCGCCAAGGCGACGGGAAACTCCGCCGCCATCGGCGCACTGGCTGACATTCCCGCTATTGTCGACGGCAAGAAGGGCACGATCGTCAGCACAGGCTTTCCGAAACTAATCTGGCACTGAATTAAGTATTGAAACTCCGGTCTTTGGTGAAAGATCGGAGTTTTCTTTGTTTAAACTTACGCCTACACTCAATTTACCACCGGGGAGACCATAGAGTGAGCGAAAGCGAACAGGGTTCAACAAGCGGCGTCCGCCCTCCATCCATGCTGGATGCCCTGGTGCCTTGTATCGCACTGATCGTCTTTCTTGCCCTTTCCTATTATCTGTTCGGTGATGAGGCTTCGTCCGGTCCCAATCAGATCGCCCTTGCAGTCTGCGGTATGGTCGCCGCAGGCGTGGCCTACAAGAACGGATCGACGTGGTCCGCTGTCCGCGCCTCCGTCGTCGACGGTATCGCCGCGGGCTTACCCGCCATTCTCATCCTGATGGCGGTGGGCGCACTGATTGGCACATGGGCGCTCAGCGGCACGATCATATCCATGGTCTATTATGGGCTGAAACTGCTCAACCCCGATTATTTCTATGCCACGACTGCCATTGTTTGCGCTGCTGTCGCATTCAGCATCGGCAGTTCCTGGACTGTCGCAGGCACCATCGGCATCGGGCTGATGGGCGTGGCAGCCCATATGAATCTGTCGCCTGCCATTACGGCGGGGGCCGTCATTTCCGGCGCCTATTTCGGCGACAAGGCATCGCCGCTATCGGATACGGTCAATCTGGCGGCAGCGTCCGCCGGTTCGGAAATATTCGACCACATCAGGGAATCGCTCTGGGTGTCGATCCCGGCTTTGCTTCTGACGATTGTACTTTTTGGCCTTCTGGGTGAGCAGAACGATTTTGACGCCAGTTCTCTTCTGACGAAGATCGACAGCCAGATTCAGGTTTCGCTCTGGGCTTTCCTGCCGTTACTGCTGGTCTTCGTGCTGTCGGTGGCGCGGGTTTCACCCGTCGTGGCGATATTCGGCGGCGCTCTGGCCGGAGCGATCCAGGGCGTCATTATGGACCCGCAGCGCGTGATCACTTTTGCCAATGATGCCGCGCTGCCCAGCGCGCTTGCGCTTTTGAAAGGCGCATGGCTGGCGCTTGCCACCGGCTATACGAGTTCCGTTGGTGACCACGACATCGATATCATTCTCAGCCGTGGCGGTATGGCCAGCATGATGACGACCATCTGGCTTATCATCACCGCGCTCGCCTTCGGTGCGGTGATCGAACATGCAGGCATTCTCAATCGCCTGATCGGCCCGATGATCCGTCGTACCAAATCCGATGCCGGTCTGGTCACCACCGTTGCCGGGACCGCCGTGCTGACAAATGTGGTCACGTCCGATCAGTATATTTCAATTGCCCTGCCGGGACGCATGTTCAAACAGGCCTTTGCCAGCCGGGGCCTCGCACCAGCCCTCCTGTCCCGCGTGATCGGCGACAGCGCAACCGTGACCTCGCCACTGATACCGTGGAACAGCTGTGGTGCTTACATGGCGGCGGCACTTGGGGTCAGCACCACTGCCTATGCCGCCTTTTGCTTCTTCAACATCATCAACCTGCTGCTATCTATCGGCTTCACGCTGCTCGGTTGGCGCGTACTTCGAGTCACCCCCAAGACAGGCGTCTAGCTGACGATCCCTTTCATGCGATAGAGCAGCCAAAGGAACCAGACACCGCCGACCAGCGAAGCGATGAGACCTGGCGACATTGGCCATGGATAGGCGATATTGCGCCCCAACCAGTCAGCGAAAATCAACATCAACGCGCCGACCAGCGCCGCTGCCGATAAACGAACCCCAATGGTGCGAAAGCCAAGCAGCGACACGAAATGCGGAACCATAAGCCCTATGAAGCTAATGGGGCCGACGGTCAGTGTTGCAGCAGTTGTCGCCACGCCTGCGACCAGCAGCAAAACCCCACGGCTTTGCGGCACCTTCAATCCGATGGCGCGGGTGGTGGTATCGCCAAGCGGGAATATTTCAAGCGGGCGTTTCAAAAGCATAGCCGCGAGGAAAACGACCAGCGCACAGACACAAACCAGAACAGCATCGCTGCTGCCGACATTGCCCATGGACCCGGAATACCAGTTCAAAAGCCCTGCCACACGCGGGTTGCCGCTGGCGAGAAGCAGGATCATCAGGGCGTGAAAGGCACTGCCAAGACCGACGCCCACCAGCAGAACCCGCTCCGGCTGAAACGCCATGCGTTTACCGATTAACGCAATCGCTGCCAGAACGACAAAAGCGCCAATGGTAGCAACGGCCAGTTTGGACATGCCACCGGCATTGGGCAGAAACAGCACCGCGACAGCCAGACCGACCCCAGCACCATAACCGATACCCAACAGATCGGGGCTCGCCATCGGGTTTCTCAATGTGCCCTGCAAGATCACGCCTGCTATGGCCAGACACACGCCAGCGCCGGCTGCCGCAAAGATGCGTGGTACGCGCCAGAGACTCGCTGCCATATCCGTCACATCTGGCAGGCTGAAAGCCCATCCTTGCGCGTTCTTCGCCACCAGAAATGACAAAGCCGCGCTCAAGACACATAGACCGCAAAGCAAGAGCAGCGCTCTCCCCGGCTGTTTGAGAGCGTTGGTTTCCGATGCCGCTTCCCCTATTTGCGGCGCACTGCCAAGCCGCACGCGCGTTGCGAGGATCACCAAGACGGGTCCGGTAAAGAGACCCGCAGCAGCGCCCGCCGGAATAGTGCCGACAATTGGCGTGATTGCCTGTAACAGCTGATCAACGCCCACGAGCAAAAGCGCACCCAGAATAGCCGACCAGGCCAGACGCCGCCCGTCATAGCCCGGCGCAAAGGAGCGTGCCAGATTGGGAGCAGCAAGCCCCACCATACCGATCAGTCCAAGGCTGCTGGTGACGATCGCAGCCATCGCCGCAGCCGCTGCCAGCAGGACCAGCCGCATGAAGGCCGGAGATACGCCGAGCCCCTTGGCCTGACCATCGCCCAGCGACAGAAGGTTGAGCGGTCGCTGCAATAGCAAAATCAGCACAGCCAATGGCAGCAGACGCGGCAGAAGATAGAGGAAGACCTCCCACCCACCCTGTTGCAGGGAGCCAGCATGCCACGTGAGAAGATTGATCAGATAATCGTGGTTAAACAGGACCAGCAGGCTGAAAACAGCGTTGCAGTAAAGCCCCACCATCAGCCCCGCCAGCACGACGGTTGTGGATGAGAACCGCCCTGCCGAAGCAACCAGCAGGGAAATACCGAGCGCCACGGCGGCTCCGCCAAGCGCGATGGGTTCGCTGCCGAAGGTCCACAGGCCGGGTGCAAAAACAAGCGCAAGAGCAAGGGCGATCTGCGCGCCGGATGCAACGCCAAGCAGGCCCGGCTCGGCCAGCGGATTGCGCAACACGGTCTGGAAAACGGCAGCGCCCAACCCCAGAACCCCACCCACCAGAAGCCCCACGGCAAGGCGTGGCAGAAAACTGTAAAAGCCGATCACATGGCGCGGATCGTCAAGATCGGGGGCCATGACAATGCGCAACCATTCAGCAGGCTTTGCAATGCTGAGAAAGCCCTGAGCGACAAGCAACAGAACCAGAACGAAGGCAATGATCAGCACGGGCCAGCGAAGCGAAAAACGCCGTTGCGCATGTTCCTGACCGGACGAAACAGAACCGATACGCATCACCGCAACCTCACGCCTTTTCCGGCATCTGCGTCAGAGCAGATGCGATCAGCCCCGACAGATGCACCGCAGACGCCATGCCGCCAAAGGGGTGAAACTGGTTCAGCCAGGCAACGCGTTTGTTGCGCACAGGGGCGAGCAATTTCCACATGGCGTTTTGTTGCAGCGAACGCTCCGTCTGAAGCCGTTGCGATGGAATATCAACCACCAGAAATGCGGCATCGGGGTTGTCCATCAGCCGGTCTAGACCGGCGCGCGCCATGCCGGTTCCATTGACCGGCCCCGTCCAGATATTGGCAAGGCCGAGCTTGCGCAGCACGGCATCCGGCAGCGTACCCGCGCCATACATGGTCATCTCGCGCCCGCCAATATCGGGCAGCATGATCCCGACAGGATGGTGATGCCCGGCAAGCTTTGCCCGCGCCTCGGCAAAGCGGTCCTCGGCCATTTGCGCAATCGCATCTGCGCCGGAACGCGGCACGCCGCACAATTCGGCCACGCGGTTGAGAATATCGACGGCAAGCTGATAGCGCTCAACATTGGGTGTGGTGATGCTTGGCACCAGCTCCACCCGTGCCACATCCGCAATGCGCGGTGTCATGACCATATTATAGTCGGTGGCGATGATAAAATCGGGCCGCAATTCCGCCAGCGCTTCAAGATTAATTTCCCAGAATGGCCCGACATCGGCAACAGTGTCAGGCAAGACCGGCGACGCCATGCGCTGACGGTAGAAACTTGTGTCAGAGAGACCCACCGGCACGATACCCAAAGACAGCATGGCTTCTGCCGCCGCCCAGTCTATCGACACAATGCGCGGCGCATCCGCTGCCCGTGCCGGATGCAGAAAGCCGGAAGGCCCCGCGCAAAGCGCGAGGCCCGATCCCGACAACAGGCCGAGTAATATCTGGCGACGGGTCAGCAAAGCACTCGCCTTAGAAACTGACCTTCACCCGGCCAATGACCGAGCGGCGGTCGCCTTCATAGCAGCTCACGGTATCTTCGCAGGTCGTGAAATACTTCTTGTCGAAGAGGTTCGTGGCATTGAGCTGGAAGGTCATGTCCTTGTATTTGTAGCTCACACCGGCATCGACCAGTGTGCGGCCGTCAACCTTGACGGTATTGGCCTTGTCACCATAGCTGGAGCCGACATAACGCACGCCGCTACCAAGGCTCAGCCCTTCCAAAGCGCCGCTATTGAATGTGTAGTTGAGCCACGCCGAGGCCTGATGTTCAGGCACCATTGTGGACTGCTTGCCGATATAGGCGGCAGCGTCTTCAGTGATTTCGGTATGGGTGTAGGTATAGGAGCCAATGAAGTCCCAGCCATAGGAAAGGTTGACCTTGCCTTCCAGCTCCAGACCGCGCGAATGGACTTCGCCGGTTGCCTGCGGGCCATCAATATAGCTGTAGGAAACCACATTCGACTTCACGATGTCGAACCATGCCATCGTGAACAGACCATCGAATTCCTTCGGCTGGTATTTGACGCCAGCTTCCCACTGACGCCCTTCCGACGGATCGAAGGTGTTGCCGCTATTGTCCGTACCGAGATTGGGAACGAAGGATTCCGAATAGCTGACATAGGGCGCGATGCCCCAAGGCGTGACATAGGTGATGCCGGCGCGACCGCTGAACTTGCCGATATTCTGATCCGTATCGCTGTCATCGAGACGGTTATGGTTGTCGAGATTCAGCCAGTCATAGCGACCACCGAGTGTCACGATCCAGCTATCGTTGAACTTGATCTGATCCTGCGCATAGATGCCGGTCTGACTGTATTTCTGGCGATAGCTTTGCGTCAGTGTCGTCGGCACGGCGATAGGAATACCGTAAGACGGGTTGAACGGATTGAGGCTTGGCGCCGGATCGCGATATTGCGAGACGTCGGAGTCGGAATAGGAATAGTCGAGACCGAGCAGCGCTTCATGCGCGATATTGCCGGTTTCAAATTCGGCAACTGCCTGATTGTCTACGACAAAGCCGCTCATATTCTCGTCGAAACGACGCGCCTGACGGGTAATGCCCGTCGGTCCAAGACCAAGCGCCAGCACATTGTCGAGAAGGAAGCTCACCTGACCGTAACGCAGGTTCTGCTTCAGCGTCCAGGTGTCGTTCAGATGATGTTCGAACTCATAGCCGATGCTGCCCTGCTTCTGCACGCTTCTGTTGAAGTCGGGATCGCCGACCAGAATATTCGGGGAGTTCGGATAAAGATTGCTGATCGTGGCAGGCAAAACGCTGCCGCCGCTGTCATCACGCAACAGCTGGCCGGAAACAGTCAGCGACGTGTCGGCATCCGGCGCCCAGGTGAGCGACGGCGCGAACATGTAGCGGTCGTCCTGGACCTCGTCGCCATTGGAATATTCGAACTGCGTATCGCTTTTGCGCACCACGCCGATCATGCGATAAAGCAGCGTCTTGTCTTCATTCACCGGGCCCGTCAGATCGACGCCGAACTGCTTGCGGTTATAGCTGCCATATTCCACCGAAGCTTCGTGAAAGGCTTCGGCCTGCGGCTTCTTGGTGACGCGATTGACCAGGCCACCCGCATCACTCTGACCATAGAGCGACGATACCGGGCCGCGCAGCACTTCCAACGAATCCAGCTCATAGGGGTCGGTGCGGAAAAAGGTGTAACTGTTGGAAAGCTGGCGCAGACCATCCTGATAGGAACTGGTGGACTGGGCGTTGAAACCGCGCATCAGAATCCAGTCATAACCCTTCGGGTCCGGGCCATAGGTTTCAATCGTCACACCCGGCACATAGCGCAGGATTTCAGTCACGCTCTGCGCATTCTGGGTTTCGATCTGCTTGCGGCTGACCACCGAAACCGACTGTGGCACTTCAATCAATGGCGTATCGGTTTTGGTTGCGCCTCTGGAATTTTCGACCACGACGCTGCCAGACGTGTCGCCCGCGACTGCGCCTTGCAGGGTGATCGTGTCGAGAAGCAGCGAACCGTCCGCAGCCACAGCTCCCGCATCGCCTGCCTGCTGGGCGGAAATGGTCACGGTGTTGCCGCGAATGCGATAGGAGAGACCCGAGCCGGACAGGATGCTATTCAGCGCTTCCGAACGGGTGAGCGAGCCTTTCGCACCAGAGGAATTCTTGCCGCGCACGATATTGGCATCATAGAAAAGCTGGACGCCGGTATTGTTGGAATATTGCACCAGAGCCTTGGACAAAGGCTGTGCGGCAATATTGAAGGAAATGCGCTGCACCTGCTGCCCGGCACCGGCGGCCTGCGCCCAGACCGGGCTTGTCGCAAACGAAGCGACCAGCGCGCTTGCTGCCAGAAGATGCAAGGAGAGCTTCGATTTGAGAAGAAGAGCTGCGCGTCCCTGGCCAATCCCTGTCTGAATTCCGCTCGTCTTATCCACGCGCATGCTGCAATCCCCAATGTCTGACACCCCCGCCGACGGGCGGGAAACTCTGTTTCATGGCGGCCGCCAAGCAGCCCCTCAGATGGTTAGACACCTCGCAAGCGCGAACTAATGATCGGTCTGGAAAATATTTTTGATAATTTTTGTCAGGTTAATGCCGCGTGACGACTGTTACCCAGCCGGAAGCGTTCATAACCTTAACGGGAAGGGTTTCAGCAATGGTGGCTAGCGCCGCTTCCGCATCGCGCGTGTCGAAGATCGCCGTCACCGGCATATTGCCTATTTCGGCGTCGGTCAGGAAAATCCTGCCCCGACGATAACGCTCGAGTTCCGTCAGCACACGGCGCAGCGGCACATCTTCGAAGATCACGCGGTCATTGCGCCATGCTTCGACGATCTGACTGTCGGAGCGGTGCGGCGCGGCAATCGCATCACCACCGAAAGTCAGTTGCCAGCCTTCGTCGAGCCGCACCGGCGCGGCATCGCCAAAGGCCACCGACACGGCATGTTCAACCACGGAAACCGTAACCTCATCCTCATCCAGCTTGACATCGAAGGCTGTGCCCAGCGCGGTGATGGTGCCGCCTTTGGCGGAAACTACAAAAGGACGCGCCGCATCGGCAGCAACCTGAAAAAAGCCCTGCCCCTGATGCAGCACCAGATCGCGGCGCTTGTCGGAAAAATCGACCGACAGCGCGGAATAGCTGCCAAGCTCCACCGTGCTGCCATCGGCAAGGGTAAAGCTGCGGCGCTCGCCAACATCGGTCTTGTAAGTTGCAAACAGGCCGGGGCGCGACAACATATAGACGCCCGGCGCCAGCACCAGCGCCGCAAGCCCGCCCAGAACGACCCCACGCCTGCTGACGCGGTTCGAGCCCTTGTACCTGTCATATTCGGGTTTTACCGCATCGAAACGCTGCCACAGGGCTTGCGCACGCTCATAAGCAACACGGTGCGCCGGATCAGATGCCATCCAGGCCGAAAACGCACGCCGGTCATCGGCGCTGACGGCGGTATCCTGCAAACGCACGAACCATTCCAGCGCCTTCATGAAAACCGGGTCGGTCTCGATATCCTTCATGCCTGCCCACAACTGCCTTGGCTCTTCCTATGCGGAGAGCCGTTTGTCGAGTTCGGCCAGAGCCGCCACAATCTGGGTTATAACCGTATTGCGCGAAATTCCCATACGCTCGGCCACTTCATCATAAGTCAGGCCTTCAATCCTGTTGAGGACGAAAGCCTCACGACGACGCGGCGGCAAGTCTGCGATGGCCTGCAAAAGACGGCGCAGCTCGCTGCGATAAAGCGCGGTCATTTCCGGCGAAGGCGTGCTGTCGGCATAACGCTCCGGCGCGTCGTCCTCAATCTCCACATCTGAGCGGCGGCGCGCATCGCGCAGGTGATTGAGCGCCAGATTGCGCGCGGCGCGTTTGACATAGGCCGCGCCCGGCGCGGCATCGGGAGAGCCATTGTCTGGCCGCGACAGCATGTTGAGAAAGGCCTGCTGGACGACATCTTCTGCGGTCGCCGTATTGCCGACGATACGCCGCACGAAAGCGCGCAGACCAACCTGCTCGCTCTCATAAAGTTCAGTCAGATCCCACAGCCGTGAGGTCATTCTACCGCGATCCCCGCAGACATATTGCTCTGCATCGGCAATAGCGATTTGGAAAATCTCACGCAATCACAGTGATTTAGAAGAATTCCAGCCAGCGCGATAAAATCATGTGTTAAATAGTCATGTTTTTACAAACAAAACATAGGCTTCCACCTATAAGCCAGCGCTCCATCAGGCGGCGAACAGGAGCTGGACAGCCAAGCTTTCCAAAGCGCATGTATCAAAAATACCACATTTTATGGGGAGCTACGGCGCGACAGAAGCGCGATGAAGCAGGCCCCACCCAGAAGCGAGGCGAACAGGCCGAGCGGCAGGTTGTAGGGAAAAGCCACCATTCGTGCGAGCCAGTCTGCACTGACCATCATCAAAGCACCGATCAGCATGGATGCTGTCAGGAAGCGCTTCGGCGTATGCAGGCCGAAATTGCGCGCCAGATGCGGAGCAATCAGCCCGACAAACGAGAGCGGCCCAACCATCATGGACGCGATGGCCGTCAGAAGCGCTGCAATCAGCACGATGACAAGACGCGGCAGAATGAGCGAAAGACCAAGACTCCGCATAGTCACCGAACCGAGCGGCAGAATATCGAGCCAGCGCGACAGAGTGAGCAGAAGGGCAAATCCCGCCGCCAATGCGATTGCCGCCAGCCAAAGTTGCATGGGCGTCGCCTGTGCGCCGGTGCCGCTTAACCAGCCAAGTAGAACAAAGGCCTGCGGGGAGCCGGTTGCGATGATGGCTGTCAGAATGGAGCTGACCATCGCACCAAGGCCGACACCGGCCAGAAGCAGCTTTTCAGCACCGAAGCCGCTGCGTGCCGCAACGGCCAGAATGAAGATCAGCGCCAGAACCGAGCCGATGGTCGCGCCGAGCCATTGCATGGACAGACCAGCAACCGGCAGCAGCAGAACCACCGCCAGACCGCCTCCCGCACCAAGGCCGACGCCCAGAATTTCGGGACTGGCGAGCGGATTGCCGGTCATGCGCTGGAGAATGGCCCCGGCCAGCGCCAGCATGCCGCCCGGCAACCCCGCTAGAGCGAGCCTTTGCAAGCGCCAGTCGAGAAGCGCATCGAACAGTTCACCACGGGCGAGAACAAAACCATCCTGCCCCCGGCCGAGAGTGAGCGTGATGGCAGCAGCAAGCAGAACAAGCAAAAGCAGAACGGCGAAGAAAATCCCCGCGCGCTTCAGGCGAACCGCGCTTTCCTCGCTCTTGCCCGACGGCCATTCAAACATGCGCAGACGCGGCAGCATCCACAGCAGCAAGGGGCCACCGAGCAGCGCGGTCGCAGCGCCCACCGGCAGGCGGTCGCCAGTGACAGTCTGCAACAGGCTGACACAGCCGTCAGTCAACCAGAGCAAAACCGCCCCAATAGCGGGCGCAACGATCAGCTTCGTTTTAAGACGCCGCGCGCCGGACAGCTGCGCCAGCGTGGGGGCGACCAGACCGACAAAGCCCAATATGCCGACCTCGGCGGTAATGCTGGCCGCCAGCCAGACGGCAATGGCAATCACCAGCAGGCGGCTTGCCGCCAGCGACAGGCCGAGACTGCGCGCATTGGCATTGTCGAGCGCCAGCAATGTCAGCGGTCGTAGCAGGAAGAAGGCAATCCCGCCGCCGATCAAAACCCGCAGGCCAAGAGAAATGCCCGGTCCCCAGCTCTGCTGTTCCAGCGAGCCGCCACCCCAGACAAACAGCGAGAAGACATATTCGCCATTGGCCAGAATGAGCGCCGTGCTTGCCGCCGTTGCGGTTAGCGACACGATCATGCCGCAGAGAATGACAGAAGCCGGTTCCAGCGAGCGTTTCCAGTTGAGCGCCAGCACGAGACTGACCGCCGCGAGCCCTCCCGCCAGAGCCAACCATTCGCGGAAGATCAGCGCTGCGGGCAGATAGAGCATGCCTGCTGTCATAGCGAGCTGCGCCCCGGCGGCAATGCCCAGCGTCGAGGGTTCGGCAAGAGGATTGCGCAACACCTGCTGCAACAGCAAACCCGAAAGCCCAAGACCGGCCCCGCAGATCAAGGCCATGGCATTGCGCGGCAGAACGGTGTCGAATGCGATGACCCGATGCAGCGCCAGTAATTCAGGCGAACTGGCAGGGGCATTCAACGCACGCGTGAACTCGAAGGCGGCCATAAGAGCCGCGACAAGTGCGAGCAGCCCCCAGAACAGAAGCGGCCTTATACCCGCAAATCGTTCCTCGATTGCTTGCGTCATAGGCGAGCCTCCCCGTTCTCTCCCCAATTCTGGAGAAGAAGCCGGGCAAAGCGGCGCGCCGCTGGCAATCCGCCGAAATGATCGAGCGGCGGCAGGAACAGAACGCGTTTTTCACGGATGGCGGGCAGCGCATTCCACAGGGAATTCTGCGGCAGGCGATAAAGGGTTTCTGGATCGGTCGGGCCGATGACCACGATGGATGCGTCCGGCGCTTCAGCCAACTGTTCCAGCCCCACCGGTGCTGCGGCTGAATAGCTTGTGTCCTGCGTCCATGCATTCTCGAAACCAAGCCGGACCAGCACATCACCAAACAGACTATCGCGACCGAATGCGCGAAAATGGCGAGCATCGCCCAGACTGATAATGAAGACCTTATGCCCGGAAGCCGATGCGAAATGCTGGCGCGCCTCGGCAATCTCGCGCGCGACTGTCGCAACATAGGCGCGAGCTTCCGCAGCCAGACCGAGCTTTTCGCCAAGGCTTAACGTCGCCTCTTCCAGCATCGCGTATGGCGGCTGACCGGCACTGTAGACAGTCGGCGCGAAAACCGGCGCAATGCGTTCAAGGGCTGCACGCTGATATTCATAGAAGTTGGACGCGACGATCAAATCCGGTTCGATCATGCGCAGCAGCTCAAGATTGGGCGCACCGCGCAGACCGAGATCGGTGACGCTCTCCGGCACTGCAGGTTCAAGCTGCATCTGCCGGTACTGTCGCAGTTCTGATGCTGCCGCTGGCACAGCGCCGATGGCCAGCGCGGTCTCCAGCATGGCCCAGTCGATCACGGCAAAACGCGTCGATGCCGCATAGGCCGAACGCAGTGCAGGCGCCACGAAAAGGGCGCCTGCAAATCCGAGAACCGTGCGACGGGTAACTGTCATGACGGAACGCGCGGCCAGAACCGGCGCATCACCACTTGGTGTGCACCTTGAGCAAAGCCTTCCTGCCTTCGCCATAACCGCAGACATAGACGCCCTGACATCCAGCGACATAATTCTTGTCGAACAGATTGGTCACGTTGAGATCGATGCCCCAATTATCCTTTTCGTAGCCGAGTTTCAAATCGGCAAGCGCAACGGCAGGCACCTTGAGCGTGTTCTGCTCGTCGGCATAGGACGAACCGACATAACGCACGCCGCCGCCGAGCGTCACGCCCTTGAGCGCGCCTTCAGGCACCTTGTATTCGACGAAGAGCGAAGCCTGCTGTTCCGGCAGAAGATAAGGACGCTTGCCGACCAGCGACTCGTCCGAGGCGTTTTCCTTGACCTTCAGATCATAGGCGGTCACGCTCGCCGTGACCTTCCAGTCGTCAGCAATATTGGCTTGCATTTCGAGTTCGAAACCGCGCGAATTGACCTTGCCAAGCTGTTCGCGGGCGAAGCTCGAGCCGGTCAGCGAGTTTTCCTTGGTCAGATCGAAGAAGGATGCGGTGATCAGACCATCAAAGAATTCCGGACGATATTTGACGCCCGCTTCGTACTGAACGCCGGTTTCCGGCTTGGCATAGCTGCCGTCATACAGGGTCTCGATGATCGGATTGAAGAAGGTCGCGGCGCTGACATAAGGCGTAATGCCGTTTTCAAATTCGTAGCCAAGACCCGCACGACCCGAAAAGCGGCCCGTGTCATATTCGAAGCTCGGCAGTCCCGAGGCTTCGGTCCAGACGTGATCATAGCGACCGTTCAGCGTCAGTATCCATCCATCGCCGAACTCCATGCGGTCCTGCGCATAGACGCCGAGCTGATTGCGACGCAGATCCTGATCGATATAGGGATCCCACATCGGGCCCTGAGCCTCGCCATAAACCGGGTTATAGGCGTCGATGATCGTCGCACCGCCGGTCTGCTGCATCTGGTCGATGCGGAAATAGCGGTACTCCGCGCCAAACAGCAGATTGTGGTCGATGGCACCGGTCGTCACCTTGCCTTCAAGCTGGTTGTCGGCCTGGAAGGTGTTCACCGTCGTATCGTGCTTGAAGTTGATGCGAGACAGATAAGGATTGCCCGCCGTCGGCTGAGCCAGATACCCGTCATAGCCATAGGGATAGAGGCTATGCTCCTTCACATGCGCAAAGCCGTAGCGGACGTTCTGGCGGATCGTCCAGTCATTGTCGAATGTGTGTTCGAACTCATAGCCGAGCGAAACCTGTTCGCGATCGTAGGAATCGACATCCGGATCGGTGAAGTTGGCCTTGCGCGAAATCTTGCCAAACTCGGTCGGCACTACAGTGCCGTAGTAAGGCAGAAAGCCGCCATCATGCGTCAGGTCGAGATGGGTATAGTTGGCCAGAATGGTCAGGCTGGTCGATTCATCCGGCTTGTATTCGATGCTCGGCGAGATGACGCCACGAAACTCCTTGGAGAAATCCGTGTAGTTATTGCCGCCCTGAATCTTGCCGTTGACGCGGTAATTGACCGTCTCCGTTGCCTTGTCGCCAATGTCGAAGCCCAGATAGCCATTGCCGTAGCTGTTGATCCCCGCTTCGAGATAGCGCAGCCGCTCACCCGTCGGGCGCTTGCTGATATAGTTCACGATGCCGCCCGGATTGGCGCCGCCGTAAAGGGCGGATGCCGGGCCGCGCAGAACGTCGATACGCTCGATCCCGAAACTGTCGATGAAGTAACCGCCGAAGCCGTAGCTGAAATTCTGCAATCCATCGAGATAGGTACCGTTGGCCGTCGCGTCGAAGCCGCGAATATAGAGCCAGTTCGTATCATTATCGACGCCGAAAGGCTGGGCCAGTACACCGGGCGTATAACGCAAGGCTTCGTCGATCTTCTGCGCGCCGAGCGCATCCATCTGATCGCGTCCGACAACCGATACGGATTGCGGAATCTTGTCGATTGCAACACTGTCTTTCGAACCTGTGGTCGTGGCACGTGGGACAAAGCCCTTGACCGGTCCAAGACCTTCGGCGCGCGTGGTGCCGCCATTGCCATCCGACTGGATGACAACCGTGTTCAGCTCGAGGGGTTTGGCGGCTTCCTGCGCAAATGCAGGAATAGCGGCAAGCGCGGTACCGCTTGCCAGCAGGACGAGAAGATTGTGCTTCATCGACGGCATATGATGTGACCCCTCAAAGGATAAAAACGCGAACCTTCACAGGCTCCCGCGACCCCGCAGACGGGCTCGTTAATATGAGTGCTTATATCAAGATTATACGGCAGGATTGTTCGTTCTTCCGCCAAATTGAACGATTTTCAGCTCATCTCAGCGCGTGGTAAAAAAGCAATCGAGACTGTTGCGATATTACAATTGCTGCTTCAGCCATGCTGCCGGTGTGGTGCCAGTCTGCTTCTTGAAAACACGAGTGAAATGGGCCTGATCGGAGAACCCGACCAGCGCCGCAATATGCGGCAGTGGCGTGTGCGCCTGAAGCAGCAACACTTGCGCCCGCGCAATGCGCCGCTCCATCTGCCAGCTATGCGGCGACACGCCCGTCGATGCCTTGAAGGCGCTACAGAAATAGGTTTCAGACAAGCCCGCCAGATCGGCCAGTTCCTGCAAGCGGATGATGCGCGCGTAATTATCCTCGATGAAATCAGTCACGCGCCGCAGACGCCATGGCGAAAGCTTGCTGGCGCCCGCTCGTGGCTGCGCTTCCGCCCCGAACAATTCCGCGACCAGCGCGTTGATCAGGCCTTCGCCATAGAGATCGTGCAACGGCGCATTGGACAGGCACTCTTCCGCCAGAAGCCCGCCGATCTGTTCGATTTTGGTATTCGAAAACAACAGGCGCGGACGCTCAATCGCAGCTCTGTCGAGCGCGCCGCCAAAGCGCTGCTGAAGCGTGTTGGTGTCCAGATGCAGATCGAGATGCTTGAGCTTGCCCGGTCTCGCACTCTCGCTCCAGATCGTCATGCCCGCCGGAATATAGCAGAGGCGTGACGGGTTTGCGCCTTGCGCGACCGCACGCCCTTTGCTGCCGGGACGGATATCCAACGCGCCCTGACTTTCGCAGACGAGAAACAGGCGCGGCGCTTGCGAAACATACTCGCCCCGCGCGCCGGGACCGCATTCGACAGACCACACGTCGGCAATCGCGCCGTTCCAGACGCGATAATGAAGATCGTCAAGTAAAGTGACGTCTTCGATCCGGCTTTTCATATGCGGATGGAAACCCAACTGATCTTTCCCAAGGCCACGATTGCGAGCATTTCCTGCAAATGCGAGAGCGCTTTGCGTTCTGGCATGCTCAAAATATGTATAACGCACTCATGTTTTTGTGGCAACTTTCGAAAAGCCGCGTTATTGCATGGCTTCCATCTGCCAAAAGGACAGAGATTGATGACTTCCAACTTGTTCGAACTTGAGAATGTCAGCTTTTCGGTTGCCGGGCGCACCTTGTTGCAGCCTTTGACCATGTCGATACCGGCAGGAAGCGTGACGGCTTTGATCGGACATAACGGTTCCGGCAAGTCGACGCTGCTCAAAATCCTGGCCCGGCAGCAACCCGCTTCGGGCGGCACAATCCATTTTGCCGGCAAGCGCCTCGACCAATGGGGTGATCGCGAATTTGCGCGCAAGCTTGCCTATCTGCCGCAGCAGACGGCATCTGCTTCGGGAATGCTGGTCAAGGAACTGGTCGCGCTGGGCCGCTATCCGTGGCACGGCGCATTGGGCCGCTTTGGCGAGACCGACCGGACCAAGGTGGAAGAGGCAATCGAGCTGACCGGGATCGCACCTTTTGCCGACCGGCTTGTCGATACGCTGTCCGGCGGCGAACGCCAGCGCGTCTGGCTGGCCATGCTGGTGGCGCAGGATGCACAGTGCCTGCTTCTCGACGAGCCGACATCGGCGCTCGACATTGCCCATCAGCTGGAAGTTCTGTCGCTGGTGCGCAAGCTGTCGCAGGAAAAAGAACTGAGCGTTTTCATCGTGCTGCACGATGTGAACATGGCCGCGCGCTTTTGCGATTCCATTTTCGCACTGCACAGCGGCCGCCTGATCGCCCAGTCGACACCTGAAGGCGTGATGGAGCCCAAGCGGCTACAAGAGATTTACGGCGTGCCGATGGAAGTCATGCGCCACGCCGCAACCGGGTATCTGATTGCCGCTCCTCTCTAGTCAGAGCGGCTGGCCTGCGAGGTAGCGTTCCAACGTCCTGGTCGTGCCATCCTGCCAGATTGCTTTCAGCGCTGAAGTGAACGCAGCGACATAGGCGGGATTGGCGGCAAGCGCGCCGAAAATATCATCCATTGCCAGCCACGCAGCCGGGTCAGCCTTGGCAAGCGCTGCCTGCTTGGTCAGGCGATCCCATGACGGATCATTCGGCTCGATCACCGCACCGCTGTCCGTCGTGCCATAGCAATAGCGGCACCAGAAAGCCGAGACCAGCGCAAGCCCGGTCACCGAATGTCCCTTCGCCACGCGGTCGGCAGCTGTAGGCAGGATGAATTTCGGCTGGCGGTTGGAGCCATCCAGACACAGGCGGCGGATGGTGTCGCCAATGCTTGGATTGGCAAAGCGCTTGTCGATCAGAACGCGATAGGCTTCCAGATCGGTATCCGGCACGGGTGGTATTTCCGGGATGATCTCATCCTTCGTCAGCTTTTCCAGATAGCGCCGGATCAGCGGATGCTCCATGGCCTCATGCACGAAATGAATGTCGAGCAAGCCGCCCGGATAGGCGATGGCCGCGTGGCCGCCATTCAGAATGCGGATTTTCATCAACTCATAAGCGGCGACCTGATCGGTGAAGGTAACGCCGACTTTTTCCAGAGCCGGGCGTCCGGTCGGGAAATTATCCTCCATCACCCATTGCTTGAAAACTTCGCAGAACACCGGCCAGCCGTCATCGACACCGAAATCCTTCGTGGCAATCTCGCGTTCGCGCGCGCCGGTGGCTGGCGTGATACGATCCACCATCGAATTCGGGAAAGCGACATTGGCGGAAATCCAGTCGGCGAAGGTCGGGTCGCTCAGCTTGGCGAGCCCCGTCACAGCATCTTCCGTCACATGGCCGTTGCCCGGAATGTTATCACAGGACATGACCGTGAAAGGCTGGACACCCGCCGCCTTGCGCAGTTTCAGCGCCTGAACGATCAGGCCGAAGACGGTTTTCGGGTGATCAGGATGCGCCGCATCCGCCACGATATCCGGATGGGCGGGATCGAAAGTCTGGCTGGCCGGGTCGATATAATAGCCGCCCTCGGTGATGGTCATCGCAACGATACGTGTGTCTGCTGACGTCAGATAAGCCATCAGGGCCTTGCGCCCTTCCTCGGTCGAAATGGTGACATAATCAACCATCGATGCGGTGATGCGCGCACCCGCATGATCGGCCTCCTGCTCGACAACAGTCGTCAGCCAGTCCTGCGCCTTGAGCGTATCGCGCATGGCATCGTCGCTCGCGCGCACGCCTGCACCCACCAGCGCCCAGTCATGCCCCTCGCCGGTCGCAAACAGATCGTCCAGATAGACAGCCTGATGCGCGCGGTGAAAATTGCCGACGCCAAAATGCACGATACCCGGCTTCAGCCCGGCTGGATCGTAGCCGGGCTTATGCACCTTATCGAAGCTTTGAAGCGTTGCGCGCGATAGCTTGGTCATGACGGTATCCTTTATTCAAGCGGGTACAAACTGGACTTTCATGGTCGCGGGGTCGCCACCATGCTTGGTGAAGAACGGCAGCATTTCCTCCAGCGGCAGCCGGTGGGAAACGAGCCGCGCCATTGAGCCGCCATTTGCACCGGAAAAGTCCTGTTTCAATATATCCAATGCCTGCGGAATATTACGGTTCAGCGAATGCGAACCAGCAATCCTGATCTGACGGCGGAAAATCTCGAACGGCGCGACGGCAATCCGTGCGTCGGGTGCACAGACGCCGAATACAAGAACGGTTCCGCCATCGGCGGTGAAACCGACCATGCTTTCCGCCACCTTGGCTATGCCGGTGGCGTCGGCGACGAAATCGAAGCTGCGCTGGCGCTTGTCCAGCGCTTGCGAACCGGACACAACCGGCTCAAGCCCGAGGCTTTCAACGAAGGCCAGTCGATGCTCGTTGATATCGGCGACGGCGACCTGCGGCACGCCCTGCGCCTTCAATGACAAAGCCAGCAACAGACCGATGGGGCCTGCCCCGAACACCAGCGCGCTTTCCGTGCCGTGCAGGCCTGTTTTCAATTCCGCCGCGCCAAGCCCGTTCAACACGCAGGCCAACGGTTCGGCAAGGGCCGCCACATCATAAGGCAGATCGCCGATGGGATGGAGATGGCTGGCATTGACGAGGCTCATGCCTGCAAAGCCGCCATTATGGGTCACGCCATAGGCTTTCAGATCGGAGCAGAGATTGGTCAGCCCCTTGAGGCAGGCGCGGCAATGACCGCAGGGAATATTGGGGTCGACCGCAACGCGGTCGCCGACCTTCACATTGGTCACGTCTTCGGCCACCGCCACGACAGTGCCCGCATATTCATGCCCCGGCACCAGCGGAAAAGCGCTGGACCCATAGCGGCCATGCAGCACGTCGATATCGGTGTGACAAAGACCCGATGCCTTGACGTCGATCAGCGCGTGTCCCGGCTGCAATGCCGGTTCCGGCAGATCGGCCATACCTGCTTCGCCGTGGCCGGTAAAATAGATCGCTTTCATTGTCTGTCCCGGCCTCGTCTCACGCCATCCAGTTACCGCCGTCGACACCGAATGTCTGGGCAAGAATATAGTCGCTGTCCGACGAAGCGAGGAACACCGCCATGCCGGTAATATCTTCTGGCGTCGCGAAGCGACCGATCGGCACGGACTTTGCCACGGCGGCTTTTTTCTCGCCCGGCTTCAAGCCTTCCCATTTGGCGAAATTCGCATCCACCACGTCCCAATGTTCGCCATCAACCACGCCCGGCGCAATCGCGTTCACGTTGATGCCGTGCTTGACCAGAGCGAGAGCCGCCGACTGCGTAGCGGAAATCATCGCCGCCTTGGATGCACAATAGAGCGTTACCAGCGCCTCGCCGCGACGACCGGCCTGGCTCGCCATATTGATGATCTTGCCGCCGCGTCCGCGCTTGATCATCACATTCGACACCGCCTTCATCATGAAGAGTGGGCCCTTGAGATTGATGCCGAGCACGCGCTCATAGCTCTCTTCGGTCAGCTCATTGATCGGCGCCATGTCGAAGATCGCGGCATTGTTGACCAGAATATCGATACCGCCATATTCGGCATCGACGGCGGCCACCACCTTGTCGATTGCGCCCAGATCCGTCACGTCCAGCTTCACCGCCTTCACAGACGGGCCGATACCGCGTGCTGCTTCTTCCGCCCGCTCAATATTGATATCGGCGATGATGACCTTTGCGCCCTCTTGCGCATAAGCAGCCGCAAAGCCAAGCCCGATGCCGCGCGCAGCGCCGGTGATGAGGGCAACCTTGTCTTTCAGTCTCATGGACTTTCTCCGGTAATGTAGTGTTTTTTAACGGTGCGTTTTCTTTTCAGACAGGATCATCGGATGGCGGTCACGGCGCTGAAGCGCCAGGCCATCGGGCGTGAAGAGATGAGCGTCGGCGGCATCGAAACCAAGCCTGGCCGCTTCATGCACGCGCGCCGTGCTGTTGCCGCCAGCTTCCGCCACGATCAGGCCGGAAGCAGCATCGTTTTGCACATAAAGATAAGTCTCGCCGCCAAGACGCTCGACCACCATGATCTCGCCTTCGAGAATGCCGTCATCCGCCGGATGCAAATGTTCCGGGCGAACGCCGAGAACCAGCGGCGCACCGGCACTGACGCCATCTACTGCGACCGGCACCTTGACCGAACGCCCATTGGCAAGCTGCACCGTCACGCCGTCGCTATCGACCGCGCTCGCCTTGACCTCGATGAAATTCATGGTCGGCGATCCGATGAAGCCCGCCACGAAACGATTGACCGGGTGGTGATAAAGCTCCAGCGGCGAACCGACCTGTTCCAGCTTGCCATCGCGCAGCACGACAATCTTGTCGGCCAGCGTCATGGCTTCAACCTGATCATGCGTGACATAGATCATCGTCGCATTGAGCCGGTCATGCAGGCGCGCCAGCTCGATACGCATCTGCACGCGCAGCGCCGCATCGAGATTGGAAAGCGGCTCGTCGAACAGGAAAATCTTCGGCTCGCGAACCATGGCGCGCCCGATGGCGACACGCTGGCGCTGACCACCCGAAAGCTGTTTCGGTTTGCGATCCAGCAATTTGTCGAGCTGCAATGTCTTCGCGACGTCTTCCACCTTGCGGTCGCGCTCGGCTTTGGCAATCCCTGCGAGCTTGAGCGCGAAACCCATATTGTCGCGCACATTCATATGCGGATAGAGCGCATAGGTCTGGAACACCATCGCAAGCCCGCGCTCATCCGGCGGAGTATCATTGCATTGCTGCCCGTCGATCAGCAGATCACCGCTGGTGATTTCCTCCAGCCCGGCAATCATTCGCAGAAGCGTGGACTTGCCCGAACCGGACGGCCCGACGAAGACCACGAATTCGCGGTCTTCGATATTAAGGTCCACACCCTTGATGACGTCGATATTGCCGAAGGACTTGGTGGCGTTATGAAAAGAAAGCGTAGCCATGGGGTTCCCTTTATTTCACGGCGCCGAAGGTGAGACCGCGCACCAGCTGGCGCTGCGTAACCCAACCGAAGACGAGGATCGGCGCGATGGCGAGCGTGGACGCTGCCGAGAGTTTTGCCCAGAAAAGCCCTTCCGGTGACGAGAAGGACGCGATGAATGCGGTGAGAGGCCCGGCCTGCGAGGCCGTGAGATTGAGGCTCCAGAAAGCTTCGTTCCAGCACAGGATGATGGAAAGAAGCGCCGTCGATGCAATGCCGGGCAGGCTTAGCGGCAAGAGCAGATAGCGTATCTGCTGGCCGACCTTCGCCCCGTCCATACGGCTCGCCTCAAGGATTTCATGCGGCACTTCCTTGAAAAAGGAATAGAGCATCCAGACCACAATCGGCAGATTGGAAAGGGTGAAGATGATAATCAGCCCGGTGCGCGTATCGAGAAGCCCGCTGTCGCGCGCCAGAAGATAGATCGGCACCAGAACACCCACCGCAGGCAGCATCTTGGTGGAGAGCATCCACAACAGCAGATCCTTGGTGCGCTTGCCCGGAAAAAATGCCGCCGCATAAGCCGCCGGAACGGCGATCAGCAGAGACAGAATCGTAGCGCCAAGGCTCTCGATCACGCTGTTCATGGCGTAGCGGAAATAGTCGGCGCGCTGATTGACCGCCGCGAAGTTTTCCAGCGTCGGCTGGAAGAACAGCTTTGGCGGAGCGACCGCGTCGATCTCCGTCTTGAATGCCGCAAGCAACATCCAGAGGATCGGAAAGAACATCAGAAGCGCCACGATCCAGCCAATAGTCCCGGCGGAGAGTGCAGCTTTGTCGAACTTGCGTTTTGCAGCCATCGTTCGTCTCCCCTAATTATCCAGATTGCGCGCCACGGTTCGGATGAGGAACGCGGCAACGATATTGGCGAGGATGATGGCGATGACACCGGCGGCCGAAGCGCCGCCGATATCCCACTGAAGGAGCGCCTTCAGATAGATGAAATAGGTCAGCGTCGTGGTGGCGATACCCGGCCCACCGGACGTGGTGACGAGAATTTCCGCGAAGACCGACAGAAGAAAGATCGTCTCGATCATGATGACGACCGAGATCGGGCGCAACAGATGCGGCAGGACGATATAAAAGAACATCACCGGCCCTTTGGCGCCATCAAGCCGCGCTGCTTCCATCTGCTCGCGGTCGAGCGACTGCATGGCGGTCATCAGGATCAGCGTCGCGAAAGGCACCCACTGCCAGGATACGATCATGATGATCGACGCCATAGGAAACTGTCCGAACCAGTCTATGACCGGCAGTCCGAGACTGCGCGAGATAAAGGCGAACAGCCCGTTGACCGGGTGCATCAGAAGGTTTTTCCAGATCAGCGCCGACACTGTCGGCATGACGAAGAACGGCGCAATGACCAGAAGCCGCGCAATGTTCTTGCCCCAGAAATCCTGATCGAAAATCACGGCGAACAGAACGCCGAACACCACCGAAATGGCCAGAACCGAGCCCAGCAGAATGAGCGTCTTCATGATGGCCGACCAGAGCCCCGGATCGGACAGCAGGAACTTGTAGTTCGAGAAACCGGCAAAACCGGTCACGAAGGGATTGATGAGATTGTAATACTGAAACGAGAACCAGAGCGTCATCGCCAGTGGGACGATCATCCATAGCAACAGCAGGATGACGGCGGGTGCAAGCAGAGGTCCGGTGCGGACGCTGCGGCGCGATTTTGCGGCAAAGCGCGATTTGGTGCCTGTGGCCAAGGCCGGGTTTGCTGGCATGTCTGACGTTCCTCCCCTTCCCGCTTTGACATCCGCTACGCCTTTTAAGGGTGCAGCCGATCGCGCGAAAATCGAGCCTGCCGCCCGGTCCCTTCAGGCAGTTCCAGCAAGAGTGCGAAGCGACTTTGCTGGAACTGCGCGGAAGCGAAACGTGCGGCGGCAGGCTGATGGTAACCGGATTACTTGATGTAACCGGCCTGCGTCATGATCTGTTCGGCCTGCTTCTGTGCGCCATCGAGCGCCGCATCGACGCTTTGCTGACCGGCGACAGCCGAAGAGATAGCCTGACCGACAATCGTACCAATCGCCTGGAATTCAGGGATCGCCACGAACTGGATACCGGTATAGGGGACCGGGTCCTTGGTCGGCTTGGTTGGGTCGGCCGATTCAATCGCCTTGAGAACCGTCTCGGCGAAAGGCGCAGCCTTCTTGTACTCTTCGTTGGCATAGGTCGACTGACGCGTGCCTGGCGGAACGGCAACCCAGCCTTCCGACTTACCGACCAGTTCGACATAGCCCTTGGAGGTCGCCCATTTCAGGAACGACTTTGCGGCTTCCGCCTTCTTGGTCGATGCCGGGATGGCGAGGTTCCACGACCAGGCCCATGAAGAGCCGTTCGGCGTCACTTCGACAGGTGCCTTGGTGAAGGCAACCTTGTCGGCAACCTGGCTCTGCTTCGGATCGTAGATGCGGCCCGCAGCCGAGGTGGCGTCGATCCACATGGCGCAATGGCCGGTGGAGAACAGCGCCTGATTTTCATTGAAGCCGTTCGAAGTGATTCCGGGAGGGCCTGCTTCCTTCATCAGATCGACGTAGTAATTGATGGCTTTTTTCCAGGTATCGGAGCTCATCTGCGGCTTCCAGCTCTCATCGAACCAGCTGCCGCCGAATGTGTTCACCAGCGTCGAAAGATAGGCCATGTTTTCGCCCCAGCCCGGCTTGCCGCGCAGGCAGAGACCGTACTGCTCTTTCGATTTATCGGTGAGCTTGGTCGCGAATTCCTTGATCTCGGTATAGGTCGGCGCATCCGGCATTTTCAGGCCAGCGGCTTCGAACAGATCCTTGCGATAAAGGGTGAACGAGCTTTCCGCGTAGAACGGCACGGCATAAAGCTTGCCATCGACGGTCAGACCGGCGCGCACCGGCTTGATGAGATCGTCATAGTCGTAATCGTCGCCCAGATCATCGACCGCAAGAAGCCATCCGGCCTTGCCCCAGATCGGGGTTTCGTAACCGCCGATGGTCATGATGTCGAACTGGCCGCTCTTGGTTGCGATGTCGGTGGTGACACGCTGGCGCAGCACGTTTTCTTCAAGCACCACCCAGTTGAGCTTGTTGCCGGTGGCCTTTTCCCATTCCGGCGAAAGCTTCTGCATGATGATCATATCGGCATTGTTGACCGTTGCGATCGTGAGCTCCTCCGCCCACGCCGAACCGGCCAGCATCGCGACGCCAGCGGCAGACGCAATAAGCCCTGTCACATAAGTTTTGGTCCGCATTTCGTCTCCTCCTTTACGAATGCATAGCAAAATTCTTACATATGTAAAATTTATGACGCGGCTATCCGTAGCTTGTCAAGCACGGTTTTTGATTTTGATTTGCGCGACACAAAGACTGCCAATTCGATTGCTTTCGCGGCGGAAATAACGGATTTTCCACCACGCGACTTGACCCCGAAATTATCTTAGCACATTCAGATATGCACTGCATCGGTCCAAGTGTTTGATATTGTCCGCTTGACCTTTGCTTCAGCCTTTGACAGTTTGACTTGACCTTGCCCTGAAAAACTTCGGGGCGGGTCTGGTTGGAGGAACATCCTGAAATTATTGGGAAACAAGCTGCGGACCATGTGTCATGCATCTATGGGTCAGCTCATCTCGACCCGACCGATAGCAGGAGAATTTGCACTGCCACGGCAAGAAATCGCTGCGGGCAGCTGACGGACAGGGCAGAGAACCGTGCGCAAAACCATACGCACCATGGAAGACTTTTCGGAATTCGTCGGGCTGTCTCGCCCCACGGTTTCCAAATATTTCAACGACCCAACATCCGTCCGCCCGAAGACCCGCGAGATCATAGAAGCGGCCGTCAAGCAGTCCGGCTTTCGGCCCAATCTTTTCGCGGTGAACCTTAATCGTCGCCGCACGACAATTTTGGGAATCATCATTCCCAATCAGCTCGATCATTTCTACATGGCGATGACGCGCAGGCTGCAGACGCTAGCCGAGCAGCGTGGCTATTTGACCGTGGTTCTGTCGTCGGACGGCAAGCCGGAACTGGAAAAGCGCGCGATTGAAACGCTGCGCTCGCTCAATGTCGCAGGCGCCATCATCGCCCCGCTTGGTGAACAATCGCAGCATTCCGCGCTGGCGCGTCTCGCCGATGACGTCCCCATCGTCTATGTCGACTCGCCACTCGACAGCACCTCGCCCTTTGTCGGCACCGACAACCAGAAATCCTTCCACCTGATCGTGGATTATCTCTGCCGCTCAGGCAGCGAGCCCTGCTATTTCTCGATGCCGATTGTGAACAACAACGCCATCAAGCGGCGCGAAGCCTATACGACTGCGATGGAAAAGCTCGGTCACGAGCCACGTATCATCGAACTGGAACCCAGCCGTAGCTGGGATTTCGAACAATATGCCTTCGAGCAGACGGCCCGCATCATGCGCGAGAAGGCTAGTTTTCCGACCTCGACGGTGCTCTGCTCCAACGACCGCATCGCCTTTGGTGTTACAGGGGCTCTCTGGCAGGCGGGGCTGAAAATCGGTAGACTCAAGGATTGTGATATCCGCGTTGCCGGTCACGACAACAATCCGCTGTCGGAATATACCTGCCCGCCGCTTACCACTGTCGCGCAGGATTATAACGAAATCGGCAGGCTGGCGATTGAGCTGCTTTTCCGCACCTTGGGCGAAGATTCCGAAGACCGACTGGAACTGCCTGAAAGCAACCGCATCCTGCTGAATGCCGAAATCAAGCTGAGAATGTCGGCTTAAAGCATTTCCAGCAAAAGTGTGAAGCGGTTTTGCGTAGGATAATGCGACGGGAAAGAACCTATCAGGCCGAACTGCGCATGATCAGATGGCTGTCGAGATAGCGGATATCCTCGCCGGTTGCGGCGCTGCTGTCCTGTTCGTTAATGCGTGAGAACAGCATATCCAGCCCAAGCTGTGCGATCTGGCGGTAATCCTGGGCAACCGTCGTCAAAGGCGGGCAGGTGAAGCGGCTGAGCGGATGATCGTCGTGTCCGGCAACCCGCAGATCGCTGCCTTCTTCCCGTCCAACATGACGTCTGCGCTCAAAAGCGGCTGAAATCACACCGAAGGCCAGACGATCATTGGCGCAGAGAACCGTGCGGGTCGGGAAACCGCCGCGATCGAGAATACGGCCCGCCTCCTGATAGCCAAGCTCTTCAAAACTCCAGTTTTTTGGCGTCATCGGCAAAACGATGGGCTCGATACCGAGTCGTTCCATCGTGGCGATATAGGCCGCGCGGCGCTCAAGCGCGTTCTGGTTGACGGCAGGCATTTCCAGAAAACAGGGATGCTCGCCGGTCCGGCACAGATATTCCGTGATATTGCCAATGCTGACCCGGTTGTCGGTGCCTACAAAGGGTTGATCCTCGCCGATACGGCTGTCCAGAAACACCACGGGCATGGAATCGGAAAGGCTGGTCAGAAGCTTGGTGTCGGTTTCGAAACCGAGCGGCGCCATCAGGACACCGGCGATCTTGAGAGCCATCAGCGAGCGCATGGCGCGTGCTTCAAGCTTGCGCTCGCCATGCGACGACAGAACGATGGTCCAGTAACCTTCGGCGAGGCATCGCAATTCAATCTGGCGAATGATTTCGGCGTAGAACGGATCTGAAATATGCGGAACGATGACGCCGATATTTTTCGGCTTCTTGCGGTTGAGACTGACGGCAAAAATATTGGGCTGATAGTTGTGATCCTTCAGCGCCTTCTCGATGCGAGCCCGCGTCGAAGGCTTTACGCTTTCAGGATTATCGAAATATTTCGAGACCGTAGGACGCGACAAACCGCTCGCCACAGCGAACTCCTCCATCGTCCTGATCTTGTTTTCAGCCATGCTCCGCTTTCCTCGGGCTATCCCCGACCGGGTGCCTAGACGCTCACTCCACGCCTCAATATCTTTTCATGCGTAAATTTTTTTCTTCGCAGAAGCAACTTGAATTTCATCGACAGAGATGCCCAATCTGTCGAAAAAATCTGATAGGCCCCGCTGGTCGACCGGGATTTGATACTCTATAGGCAAATTTAAATCGTTATAAATTTTACACGTGGAAAATTATATATTGACACGTTGAACAAGCTCCATCATGTCTAGAGAAGCTCGATAATGAGCTGAAGGCACCTGCCCTTCCGGGAGGTTTGAAGACTGACGCAAAATGCAACGGTCCGATAAACCAGCAGGTAAGTCATCATTCATGTCCCTGTTAGAAGGACAGCCCGGCAAGCGCCGGTTCATTCGGAGGAAATCATGTTTCGCAATTCTCTCGGCCGTATTCTCTTTTCCGGCGTCGCTCTAGCCATGATGGCAGGCGTTGCCTCTGCCGAAGGTGTTGGCGCATCGCTTCTCACCCAGCAGCATCCTTTCTACATCTCGCTCGCTGAAGCGATGAAGAAGGAAGCGCAGGCAGAAAACGTGCCGCTCGAAATCTCCATCGCCAATCAGGATCTGAGCAAGCAGCTCGCCGATGTGGAAGATTTCATCACCAAGGGCGTCGACGTCATCATCATTTCGCCGGTTGACAGCAAGGGCGTTCGCTCGGCCATCAACAAGGCTGAAAAGGCTGGCATCAAGGTCATCACCGTCGACGTGCCTGCAAACAATGTCGACGTGACGTCCTTCGTCGGCACCGACAACTTTGCCGGTGGCGAACGCGCGGCCGAGCTGATGGCCAAGACCATCGGCGAAAAGGGCAATGTCGCCGTCATCGACTATCCGACGGTTCAGTCGGTTGTTGACCGCATTGAAGGTTTCAAGAAGGGCATCGCCAAGTACCCGGACATCAAGATCGTGGCGATCCAGCCGGGCATCACCCGTCCGGAAGCTCTGGCCACCGCGCAGAACATCCTGCAGGCCAATCCGGATATCGTCGGCATCTTCGGCTTCGGCGACGATGCTGCACTTGCTGCCGCATCGGCCGTGAAGGCTGCCAAGCTCGAAAACCAAGTGAAGGTGATCGGCTTCGACGGCATGGAAGAAGCCCGCAACGCCGTGAAGAACGACCCGATCATGGTCGGCGTTATCGCACAGTATCCGGACCAGATGGGCAAGGTTGCGGTTGAAACCGCTGCCAAGGTCATCAAGGGCGAGAGCGTTCCGGACAAGCAGCCGATCGTTCCGGGCGTCGTCACCAAGGACGGCGAAACCAAGTAAGACCGCGTGAAGCAGCGACACTCCTCCCAGTCGCTGTTTCCTTTCAGCGTGTGGCGGCCAGGAAAGCCTCCCCTTTCCGAGCCGCCACCGCATCCCTTTAGACAGCAGCACTGTGCGATCCCGGTAACATCCGGTTCGTGACAGACTGCAGCAAACGGAGCGTGGAGGCCTCAAAAGTGACAGATCCTGTGACAGCCACCAAATCCGAACAGAAGACGGCAGCAGATACGGTTCTGGAAATTCGCGATGTCGCGAAATCTTTCGGCCCAGTCATCGCGCTGAAGCGCATGAACCTGACCGTGCGTCGCGGTCGCGTGCATACGCTGCTCGGCGAAAACGGTGCCGGCAAATCTACGCTGATGAAGATTCTGGCCGGCGTGTTCAAGCCAACCTCCGGCACCATTCTGCTTAAAGGCGCAGCCTATGCGCCAAAGAATCCGCGCGACGCACGCGCCAGTGGCATCGCCATCGTCTTTCAGGAATTGAGCCTCTCCCGCAACCTGACCGTTGCCGAGAATATTTTCGCGAACCACGAGCCAAGCCGCTTCGGCTTTATCCGCGAGCGCGAGCTGAACGCGGAAGCGACCAGGCTTGTTGCCGATCTCGGACTTCCGGTCGATCCGCGCGCCAAGGTCGGCGATCTTTCGATTGCCCAGCGCCAGCTCGTCGAAATCGCCAAGGGATTGAGCCAGCCTGCTGACGTCGTCATTCTGGATGAGCCGACCTCGTCGCTGTCCGACAGCGAAGCGGAAATTCTGTTTTCGATCATCGAGCGGCTGAAAGCGAAGGGCACTGCCGTCATCTATATTTCGCACCGCATGGAAGAAATCATGCGGCTTTCCGACGACATTACGGTTGTCCGCGATGGCGAATATGTCACGACCGCCGAAAAGAGCGAAACCAGCATCGACCGACTGATCGCGCTGATGGTTGGTCGCGAGATGAACGATATCTACCCGCCGCGTGAAGCGCCGCGTCCCTCGGAAAACGTTCCGCCGATTCTGGCGACGAAGAACCTCTCCGTGCCGGGTAAATTTCATGACGTCACCATCAATGTGAAGCCGGGCGAAGTTCTCGGGCTGTTCGGGCTGGTCGGTTCTGGCCGTTCCGATGTGATGAAGGCGCTGTTCGGGATGTTGCGTCCAACCGGCGAAATCCGGCTCGATGGCGAGGTCATCACCCTTTCCTCACCGACCGATGCCATTCGCAATGGCATTGCTTTCGTGACCGAGAATCGCAAGGAAGAAGGTCTTGTTCTTCCGCATAGTGTTGAGCGCAACATCAACATGGTTGGGCTCGGACAGCTAGCGGGGCCTTTCGGCCTGATGCGCTCCAAAGCAGAGCGCTCCGCCGCCAAGGCGGAAGTGCTGCGCCTTGCCATCAAGACAGCATCCATCGACACGGTTGCCGGATCGCTCAGCGGCGGCAACCAGCAGAAAATCGTGCTGGCAAAGTGGCTGCAGACAAAGCCGCGCATCCTCATTCTCGACGAACCGACGCGCGGCGTCGACGTTGGCGCGAAATTCGAAATCTATCGCATCATCCGTGAACTTGCCGCCAATGGCGCGGCGATCCTGATGGTTTCCTCCGAATTGCCGGAAGTGCTGGGTCTCAGCGACCGTGTGGCCGTCATGCATAACAAGCATGTCGCTGCCATTGTCGATGCCGATGGCCTCACGCCTGAAACCGTCATGAGCTACGCAGCAGGAATGCACATATGAGCAACGCACAAAATCTTCAGAAGAAAGCCGTGGACGCGGAAGTCCGCCGTTCGCTTTTCAGCTCTCCGCTGATCCGCCAATATGGCGGCATCATCATCTCGCTGGCCGTGCTCTGCGTGGTCTTCGCAGTGTTGAACCCGCGCTTTCTCGCCTTCAACAACTTCATGAACATCATGCAGCAGGTGGCGGTGATCGCCGTTGCCGCCTATGGCATGACCTATGTGATCCTGCTCGGCGAAATCGACCTGTCGATCGGTTCTATCATCGCGGTTTCCGGTATGGTGGCGGCGCAAGCCTTTGCCATGGGCTTCGGCTTCGTACCGACTGTTGTTTTCACGCTTGCAGCGGGCGCCATCATGGGCGGACTGAATGGTGTGCTTTCGGCAAAGCTGATGCTGCCATCCTTCATCGTGACGGTCGCAACAATGGGCATCTATCGCGGCATGGTCAGCCTGCCGACCAATGGCGCACCTGAAATCATCGAAAATGACACATGGCTCGCCATCGGTTCGGAAAACTGGCTCGGCCTGCCGATCATCATCTGGATCGTCGGCGTCCTGTTCATCTTCAACTATATCCTGCTGTCGAAGACCGTTTTCGGCCGCCGCATCTATCTGTCGGGCGGCAACAAGGAAGCGGCGATCTATTCGGGCATCCGTGTCGACCGCATCAAGATCATCGTCTTCATGCTTTCGGGCGTCATGGCGGCGATAAGCGGCATTCTCCTGTCGTCGCGTCTGTCCTCGGCGCAGACCAATGCGGGCATGGGCTACGAACTCGACGCCATTGCGGCGGTCGTGCTGGGCGGCACCTCGCTTGCTGGCGGCGTCGGCACCATGGTCGGCACCATTCTCGGCGCGCTTATCATCGGTGTCATCAATAACGGCATGAACATGCTGTCGGTGCCTTACTTCTATCAGCTCATCGTCAAGGGCGTGGTCATTCTGGTCGCGGTCTGGCTCGATGTGCGCTCGAAATCCGTTCGTACGTAATCGCGGTGCAGCTTATGAAAAAGATCATCACCATCGGCGAAATCGTCGTCGAGATCATGGCCGTAGAAACCGGCAACGGTTTCAAGTCCGCCATCCCGTTGATCGGCCCGTTCGCTTCCGGCGCGCCTGCGATCTTCATCGATCAGGCGGCCAAAATGGGTCAGCCTTGCGGCATGGTCAGTGCAGTCGGCAATGACGATTTCGGCGCACTCAATGTTGAGCGCCTGCAAAAAGACGGCGTGGATGTTTCGGCCATTGGCGTACATCCGACAGCCGCCACCGGCAGCGCCTTCGTGCGTTATCGCCCGGATGGCAATCGCGATTTCATCTTCAATATCAAGCACAGCGCATGCAGCGCCATCGGCCTGACACCAGAAGCCGAAAAGCTGATCGAGACCGCCGATCACCTGCATATCATGGGTTCGGCCCTGTTCTCCGACGGCATTGTTTCGGCGATCCACGAGGCGACAATCCGCATCAAGGCGAAGGGCGGCACAGTGTCCTTCGACCCGAATATCCGCAAGGAAATGCTGGAACTGCCGGGCATGCGCCAGGCACTGGCCCATGCGCTGGAAAACACAGACCTGTTCATGCCAAGCGGCCCGGAAATCTTCCTCTTCACCAAGGCGACCGAGGAAAAGGCTGCCGTAGAAGAACTGCTGGCCCGCGGTATCAAAGCCGTAGTGATCAAGCGCGGCGCTGAAGGCGCAAGCTATTTCGACCAGTCTGGCGAAGTTTTCGCACCTGCTTTCAAGGTCGATGAAATCGACCCAACCGGAGCAGGCGACAGTTTTGGCGCGGCATTCATCACCTGCTGGCTGCGCGACATGGCCCCGAAGGAAGCTCTTGTCATCGCCAACGCCACCGGCGCACGCGCCGTTGGTGTCAAAGGGCCAATGGAGGGCACCTCGACCATGGCCGAAATTGAAGCCTTCCTTCAGAAAAACGGAGTTCCAGCATGAGCAGCACGAACGTTCTGAGCGCACTTCCCGCCCGTTACGCCAGCGGAACTCGCGGCGGCATCACGTCGATCTGCTCTGCGCATCCTCTGGTGATTGAGGCCGCTCTTCTTGAAGGCATCGCGACCAGCACGGACGTGCTGATCGAGGCCACCTGCAATCAGGTCAATCAGGACGGCGGCTATACGGGCATGACGCCTGCTGACTTCCGCCGCTTTGTGGAAGACATCGCGGCTCGCGTCGGCTTCGACACCAAGCGGCTCATTCTGGGTGGCGACCATCTCGGCCCGAACCCGTGGAAGCATCTGCCTGCCGAAGAAGCCCTGCTGAAATCGGATATCATGATCGATGCCTTCGTGCGCGCAGGCTTCACCAAGATCCATCTCGACACGTCGATGGGCTGCGCTGGCGAACCGGTTGCACTGCCTGATGCCGTGACCGCCGAGCGCGCCGCGCGTCTGGCTAAGGTTTCCGAAGCCGCAGCCCGTGAAGCCGGCTACGACCTGCCGGTTTATATCATCGGCACCGAAGTGCCGATTCCCGGCGGTGCGATGGAAGAAATCGAAGAGCTGGAACTGACCAAGCCAGGCGCGGCGGTCGAAACAGTCGCCATTCACCGCAAGGCTTTCGCAGCACTCGGACTGGAAGACGCCTTTGCCCGCGCCATCGGCGTTGTGGTGCAGCCGGGCGTCGAATTCGGTAACGAAAATGTGGTCTTCTACAACAGCGAAAAGGCGACGGCGCTGAGCGGCGTTCTCAGCGAAATGCCGCAATTCGTCTTTGAAGCACATTCGACCGATTATCAGCCGGTGGAAGCGCTTTCCGATCTCGTTCACGACGGCTTCGCCATTCTGAAAGTCGGCCCCGGCCTGACTTTTGCACTGCGCGAGGCGCTTTACGGTCTCGACCAGATTGCGGCTTTCCTCGACAAGCTGCCGGAAGAAGAAACCCTGCGCGGCAAAATGGAAGCCCTGCTTCTGGCCGAGCCGAAGAACTGGGAAAAATACTACCATGGCGATGCGGAAGAACTGCGTCTGCAACGCCATTTCTCCTATAGCGACCGCATCCGCTATTACTGGCCGCACCCGGTGGCAACCGCTGCTGTGGATGCACTTTTGAAGCGTCTGGAAGGTCGCAAGATACCGGAAACGCTGATCAGCCAGTATCTGGGCACGCTTTATCCGGCTGTTGCCTCCGGTGACGTTGAAGCAACGCCGCATGCGCTGATGGTGGAAGCCGTCCGCAATGTCGTGCGCACTTACGGCAAGGCTGTAGCCTAAATTTCAAGAACAGCTTGCGCCTGTTTCGGGCGCAAGCTGTTGCCTATTTCTCTGGCGCAAGCCGCGCCAGAAAATCGTCGCACCATCGTGTGACGTCGTGGGTTTTCAGAAAATCTATCATGCCGTTAAAGCGCTCCTGCCGCTCCTCCAATTGCATGGAGAGCGCACGCGCTATCGCATAGGCCACCGCTTCCGTGTCATAGGGATTGACCAGCACCGCGCCGTCCAGTTCCTGCGCAGCACCAGCAAAGCGTGACAGCACAAGCACACCCGGATCATCCGGGTCTTGCGCCGCGACATATTCCTTTGCCACGAGGTTCATGCCATCACGCAAAGGCGTGACCAGCCCCACCTTTGACAGGCGATAAAGCCCGGCCAGAACATCGCGGTTGAGAGACCGGTTGATATAGCGGATCGGCGTCCAGTCGAAGGTCGCATTGGCGCCATTGATGCGCCCGGCCATTTCCGCCACCTCCCGCTGCATCGCCTTATATTCCGGCACCTCGGTTCGCGACTTCGGCGTTACCTGCAAGAAGGTGACATTGCCGCGATTGACCGGATCGATTTTCATGAAATGCTCGAACGCTTCGAGCCGATAGGTAATCCCCTTGGAATAATCCAGCCTGTCGACGCCGATGATCAGATCGCGCCCGCTCATGCTGGCGCACATGCGCTTTACGGATGGGCTGTTCTGGGTCTTGCTGGCGATCTCGGCAAACATCTCCGTTTCGATACCGATGCCGAAACTGTCCACGCTGAAACTACGCCCGAACGCTTCGAAGCGGCGAGGTTCGATCTGTTTGCCGATCTTTTCGCGCCGCAAACCACTGATGAAATTCTCGACATCGTTTTCAGTCTGAAACCCGACGAGATCATAGGCCGTCAAGCCGCGAATGATCGCCTCATGCACCGGCAGCGTCAAAAGCAGATCAGCCGGTGGCCAGGGAATATGCATGAAAAAGCCGATGCGATTTTCTACACCGCAGCGCCGCAGCTCTTCGGCCAGCGGGATCAGGTGATAATCATGCACCCAGATGATGTCGTCCGGCTCAAGCAGCGGCAACAATTGCTGCGCGAACAACCGGTTGACACGAAAATAACCCGCCATGTCCTTACGGGTATAATCGATCAGGTCGAGCCGGTAATGACAAAGCGGCCACAACATTCGGTTGGCGAAGCCAGCGTAATATTCGTCAATATCTTTCTTTTGCAGGCTCAACAGCGCGTAGCTGATCGGCCCTACCTGCTTCGTTTCGAGCTGGTGTGTTTGCCTGCCGGATAGCGTTTCACCGGACCAGCCAAACCAGACCCCGCCGCGCACATTCAAAGCCGCCTGCAAGGCGACGGCCAATCCTCCCGCCGGTGCTTTCCCCTGCTTGTCCGGCAAGGGCACCCGGTTGGAAACCACGACAAGGCGTCCCACTCCACTCTCCTCTCAAAGTTAGAGCATTTCCAGCAAAAGTGCGTAGCGGTTTTGCGTAGGATAATGCGTAATAAAAAATAGCTAGAGCGGTTCCACGATTCCGTTTTCACCGGAACCGCTCTAGCTGTTTCCTGCAATCTCGATAATCCAGGCCCGAACAGCCGCCGGAGAGGATATTGTCTCCCCGGGCAGGTCGCGGATCGCGTCGCCGACCGCAACGCCCAACCCGCCCATATCCATCGCAGCGCGCAGCATCGGCACATCCGTCAGATCGTCGCCGAAAGCGATCGGACGACGACCGGCAAAGGCTGCACTCCGCATCAGACGGCGCAAGGCGGTACCCTTATCGCCATGGCGCGAACGCAGTTCGAAGACATATTTACCCGCCTGCACACGCCAGTCAGGACCGGCCAGCTTTTCCGCCGCGTCGATCAAGTCACGAGCGATATCTTCCTTCTCGGGTGCTGCCCTGAAATGGACGGCAATAGCATTGCCTTTATCCTCGACGAGAAGCCCGGCAATGCCTGCCTGCGTCTGACGAATGAAATCCTTGGCGCGCGCAAATTGTTCGCCCGGTTCCAGCATCTCGACATGCCCCGATGGAAGGCGGAACTCGGTTCCGTGCAATGCCGCAACAGCACCCGAATAAGAAGGGAAGCGCTCCGCCACAAATTCCAAGGGGCGTCCGGTAACAAGCGCCACGGCTCCGGACAAATGCTGGCGCAGTTTTTCCAGAGCGTCGACAAGCACGGGATCGACCACGACGCTGTCAGGCGTCGGCGCCAGATCCAGCAAGGTTCCGTCGATATCGAAGAAAAGCGCATATCCGGCATTATCCGCCGAGAGCGCCGCAAGCGAGGTGCTTTCTGAATTCGCTTTTGAAAGGTGCATGAATTTCAAACCCCTCACACAATGAAAGGTTCCCTATTTCATGCATTCAACAAAGCACAGCTAGAAAGTTGCGCTCAAGCCGTGCGCGGTGTTTTCCTTTTGAACAGCACTGCCGCCAGACCGAGGATCAGGGTTCCCGCGATAAACAGGAAGGCTGCGGCAGCAATTGCCGGGCTGATGTTTTCGCGGATCGTGGAAAACATCTGTCGCGCCAGCGTTCGCTGGTTTGGCCCGGCGACGAACAGCGTCAGCACCACCTCGTCCAGCGACGTGGCAAAAGCCAGCACTGCACCTGAAACCACGCCCGGCATGGCAAGCGGCAAAGTCACCCTGCGGAACACCGTCAGCGGCGATGCGCCAAGGCTTTCCGCTGCAAGTTCCACGCGTCGGTCAATACCTGCCAGCGCGCCGGTGACGCTCACCATCACGAACGGGATCGACACCACCGTATGCGCGACGATGACCCCAAAATAGGAATTCGCAATCCCCAGCCGCACGAACAGCAGTTGCATGCCGACGCCCATCACCACCGCAGGCACGACCATCGGTAGCAGAAACAGCGTGCGGATCGGACCCGACAGGAACAGCGCCCGATTGCGCAGGCCAAGCGCCGCCATGGTTCCGAGCACCGTCGCCAGCGCCATGGTACCAGTGCCGATGATCAGACTGTTGACGATGGCGCGTCGCCAGGCATCAGCCGTTGCCAGCTCTTCAAACCAGCGCATCGACCAGCTGGGCACCGGATAGGTGAGAAACACGCTTGAGGTGAATGCTAGCGGCAGGATGGCAAACAACGGCGCGACCAGAAATATGACCGCGGCGACGCCGAAGAGGATTTTGACAGAGCGCCCCATGGTCATGCCCTCCCCGGCTTTTCGTTGGTCAGGCGACCATAGACCGCGTAGAGCACCAGACAAACGACCAGCAGCACCATGCCCAGCGCGCCCGCCATGCCCCAATTGGCCGAGCCGGTTGCATAATAAGCGATGATCGAGCTGATCATCTGGTCGCTCGGACCGCCGATCAGCGCCGGAGTGATGTAATAGCCAATCGCGCTCATGAAAACGAGCAACATGCCGGACAGGATACCGCGCATACTGAGCGGCAGCAGAACCCGCAGAAACGCGCGCCATGGCGGTGCGCCCAGCGAGGCAGCGGCAGGCATCAGATTATTCGGGATGGACACCAGCACGCTGTAAATCGGCAAAACCATGAATGGCAAAAGCACATGCGTCATGGCGATGATCACGCCGGTCCGGTTGAAGATCAGCGGCAGCGGCCCGTTGGTAAGCCCGAGCCAGGTCAGCGTGTCGTTGATCAACCCCTTATCCTGCAACAGAATGAACCAAGCCGCCGTGCGCACCAGAAGCGACGTCCAGAGCGGCAGCAGTACCGCTGCAAACAAGGCGCTTTTCACCCAGCCCGTGGCCGAAGCCAGCAATACCGCATAGGGATAGCCGATAGCGGCGCAGGCTAATGTGACCAGCGCGGCGATCCAGAAGGTACGCAGCATGATGGCGCGATTGGCCGATGTGCCCGGCGCCATGGAAACAATCTCGCCGGAACTGTCGCGTTCCATATCCACAGCGGCCAGGAGATTTCGATCTGTGGTGGGGGACAGGGCATTGGCAATTGCGCGCCAATATTGAGGCTGGCTCCAGCGTTTATCAACGGCCTCAAGATCAAGCGCGGGATCGCCCTTCTCAATGGCCGAGATCGTCTTGCTCATCAGCGTGCGAAAACCCGACTGGGCGCTGTTCAAGCGCCGCACCATATCGCCGACAGCCTGCTGGTCGGTGGAGGTCTTGAGATCGGCAACCAACGCCTGCTTCATCTCCGGTGTCGGGCCGGATTGACCGTCCCATGCGCCGACCGCTTCTGCCGTTTGCGGCAGAACACGCAGCACCGCCGTATCAGAAATTGCCTGTTTCATCATCACGCCGAGCGGCCACAGGAAGAACAGCGCAATGAAGATCAAAAGCGGGGCGATGAGCAAAACGGAGCGCGTGCTCCTGGCGGAAAGTACCGTCATGCGACAATGGTCCAGCAATCAGCGGCATTGAAATGCGCCACCACATCGACACCCGGCTTCCACTCGCGCGCCTTGCGATCGAGACGGACAATGAAATTATGCGCCTTGTCATCCAGCTGGATGCGCAGATGGTCGCCCTGATAGACACTATCGGTAACGCGCGTGCTGAGACTGTTGTCCGCTTTGCCCTCGCCGCCCAGTTCTATCCGCTCCGGGCGGATTGAAAGCAACACGTTCTGCCCTGGCGTCAGCGCCCCCGATGAAGAGGCATTCAGCTCGGCGCCATTGTTGAGGCGGATCAACGTATTGGTTCCGTCGATACGCTCCACCTTGCCTTCGGCAAGATTGGTTTCGCCGATAAACTCCGCCACGAAACGGGTCTTGGGTTCGTCATAGATTTCGCGCGGTGAGCCGATCTGTTCAATCTGACCTTTGTTGAACACAGCAATGCGGTCCGACATGGTCAGAGCCTCGCTCTGGTCATGCGTCACGAAAACAATCGTCAAACCGAGACGGCTATGCAGGGCGCGGATGTCGAGCTGCATCTGTTCGCGCAATTGCTTGTCGAGCGCGCCGAGCGGTTCGTCCATCAGCACCACGCCCGGTTCGAAAACCAGTGCACGGGCCAGAGCCACACGCTGCTGCTGCCCGCCGGAGAGCTGCGATGGCTTGCGCTCGCGCATGGTGGAAAGCTGCACCATATCCAGCACTTTTCCGACCTTGTCGGAAATTTCCGCCTTGCCAAGCCCGCGCATCTGTAGCGGAAACGCGACATTCTCGCCAACACTCATATGCGGAAACAGCGCATAGTTCTGGAAGACGACACCCATATTGCGCTTATAGGACGGCACATCATTGATGGACTTTCCATCGACGATGAGCTTACCGCTACTCGGACTTTCAAAGCCTGCGAGCATCATTAGAAGCGTGGTTTTACCGGAGCCCGACGGCCCCAGAAGACTGACAAACTCCCCGCGTGCGATATCGAGGTTGAGCCCGTCTATGACTTTGAAATCGGCGTAGGATTTACTGATATTCTCAAATCGAATTCGATAGTCCGTCAATGAATCACTCCATTTGCCGGCAATCGGAATATCCCGTCCACCCGCCAGAGCGGTTCCGGTTTTAACGAAACGCTCCAGCTATTTGTTTTAACGGCAGACGGGACGGCGATAGGCGTTTTTCAGGCTACCCTTTTACTGCGCCAGCCAGGCGTTGAAGCGCTTCGTCAGCTCTTCCGAATTGTCGATCCAGAAATCGACATTGAGCGGAATGGCATCGGTCATGTTGGCTTCCGCGGTTGGCAGATCGCCTGCGAATTCCGCCGGAACTTTGCTGGCGGCTTCCTTGTTCGGAAGACCATAGGCGACAAATTTCGGCAGCTTGACCTGGTTTTCAGGCTCGCTTGTGAAAGCGATGAAATCCATGCCTGCGTCCTTGTTCTCGGCGTCCTTGAGGACAACCCAGCTATCGACGGCATAGATGCTGCCCGGCCATACCACCTTGAAATTCTTGCCTTCAGCGCGGTTGATGCCCGTGATACGGCCATTATAGGCCGAAGCCATCACGACTTCGTCGGATGCCAGCAGTTGAAGCGGCTGTGCGCCAGCTTCCCACCAAACGATATTCGGCTTCAGCTCATCGAGCTTCTTGAATGCACGGTCGACGCCTTCCGGCGTGCCCAGCACGTCATAGACTTCGTCCTTCTTGACGCCGTCTGCAAGCAGCGCGAATTCAAGCGTGTATTTTGCGCCCTTGCGCAACGAGCGCTTGCCAGGAAACTTCTTCACATCCCAGAAATCCGCCCAGGACTTGGGGCCATCCTTCAGCTTGTCGCCATTATAGGCGATGGCCGTTGACCAGACGATGGCGCCGACGCCGCAATCATTGACCGCGCTGTCGAGAAACTTGTCCTTGCCGCCAAGCTTGGCCCAGTCGATCTTTTCATAGAGACCGTCGGCACAGCCAAGCGCTAGTTCTTCGGCTTCCACCTGCACCACGTCCCAATTGGGTTTGCCAGCCTTCACCTTGGCCTGAATGACGCCATAGCCGCCGTCCCAGGATTCATCGAGCAGCGGCTTTCCGGTTTTTTCCGAAAACGGCTTGAAATAGATTTCTCGTTGCGCATCCTGATAGTTGCCGCCCCAGGAGACAACTGTCAGATCGCGCGCCGCAGCAGGCGCAACATGAAAACCGGTGACAGTTGCGAGAAGTGCACCGGCGAAGGCAAGGCGTGCCATTTTCATAATCTTATTTCCCCATTTGTTTCGACAGGTTTGTCCTGCCGTTGTTGTAATGGGGACCATGCTAGCCCGATCATTTGTTGCGGGCAATAAAGTATTCGCGGCACACTGCAAAAGTCGAATGCGCGGTGTGGCCTTAAAATAGCGACCGGGGAATATCCCGCTTAGATATCCCTTTGCTGCGGGTCTGCTTACGCCGCCGCAAGCAAAGCGTTTGCCCCCGTCTGCAGGTCAGCCTACACCTCAGCCGTCGGCTGGATCTTTCAAACTGAATCGAAAAGATGCCGCTTCTTATACCGCCAGATGTCTGGTGGCTCTCAGCATCAGCGTCCAGCCCCAGTCATTGGCTTCCAGCAGATCGCGAAAGCGATGCCCCATCACCGGCACAAGTGCATTGTTGAGTTTTTGCGATGTCAGGAAACGCCGGTAGCCGCGTTGCGCCATGGGCGTGATGGAACGCAACTGTTCTATCTTGAAAAAAGGCGACGCCAGCCCGGCCAGTTCTGTCCGGTCGACCCAACGGCGAACCTGTCCCGGACCAGGCGGCGCAACGCTGCAATGTTTTTGCAGCACGGGACGGTTTTGCGTCGCGAGCAGCAACATGCCGCCCGGAACCAGCAGATCGGCCAGCCGCTCCATGAAATGGGGCTGGTTCTCGACATGCGACAGCACTTCCAGACTAACAATCACGTCGAAGGATTGCGGCTCGAAGGACAGCGAGAAGAAATCGCCCGACACGAATTTGATTTCCGGCCAGCGCGCCTGCGCCCGTTGCAAAACCTCATCGGAAAGGTCGGTTCCCACCACGTCGCCAAACCGGGCCAGCTCTGGGCAGAGCCACCCCGCACCACAGCCGACTTCGAGGATTTTCAACCCGGTTCTGCCCGTGCGCGCCAGACTGTCGAGGACCATCTCCGCCTGCCGACGCGAGATTTCGTGCAGCTCCTTTTCGCGGGTCTGCGCGTTCCAGTCGTTCCAGAATTGACGTTGCTGTTCAGCTTCTATCTTCATGCATGCAGAATGCACAAACAGAGCTGCGAGGCATATCACCGTATAAGGCGGAGCCGCTACGCCTTTCGACGGAGCGGCATCCCCAACATAACTATAATTTCTGCGCGAGAATCTTGTCGATACGCCGACCGTCCATATCGACGATTTCAAACCGCCAATTGTCATATTCGAAACTGTCGCCAACGGAAGGCAGGTCGCCCAGTTGCAGTAGCGCAAAACCGGCAATCGTATGATAGCCGCGATCTTCCGGGACTTCTGTGAAACCGAGACGATGGAAGGCCTCATGGGCCGACATCAAGCCGTCGATCAGAAGCGACCCGTCCGTGCGCGTCACGATATCCGGCTCTTCGTCGTCAATATCCGGTATATCGCCCGCAATGGCTTCAAGCAGGTCCGACTGGGTGACGATACCTTCGAGGATGCCATATTCATCCACGACGACGACCAGCCGCACCGGGCTTTTCTTGAAGATTTCAAGCACGCGGAAAATCGGCGTCGCCTCATGAACCACGACAAGCTCCCGGATCGCCTTCAGCGGATTGACCGCATGACCATCGAGCACCTGATCAAGCAGATCTTTCTTGAGAACCATGCCGATGGGTTCGTCGATGCTTTGATGCGCGACCAGCAATTGTTCATGGCGACATTCGCGGACCGTCTTGAGCATCTGTTCCTGCGTGTCGTCGGCATCGACCCAGTCGATCTCACGCCGTGGCGTCATGATGTCGCCCACGCGACGGTCGCCGATGGTCAGCGCACGCGCCACCACCTCGCGCTGCGTCATTTCGATCAGGCCAGCCTGCTGGCTGGCCGCGACGAGCAGCTTGATCTCTTCCGGAGAATGCGTCGATCCCTCCCCGTTGCCCGGCTGCAAACCGCACACCCGCAGCACCAGATTTCCCAGTGCGTTGAGTGTGGAAATGGCGGGCCAGAATATAAAGGTGAAAGCACCGAGCGCACGGACCACAAACAGGGCCGTGCCTTCGCTACGCTGCAAGGCGAGGCTTTTGGGCGCAAGTTCGCCCAGCACAATATGCAGTGCCGTGATGATGATAAATGCAATCGCAACTGCGATGGCATGCGAACCGAAGCTCACCCATTCCGTCGGCAGCGCGCTCAAAGCCGGTTCGATGAGATGCGCAAGGGCGGGTTCACCGATCCAGCCGAGCGCGAGCGAGGAAATGGTGATACCGAGCTGCGTGGCCGCAAGATTGGCATCGAGATGATCCACTGCGCGCTGAAGAGCCGTAGCATTGGTCCGCTTGGCGGCGACGAGTTCCGCCACCCGACTTTTGCGGACAGCCACCAGTGAGAATTCAGCGGCAACGAAGAAGCCGTTGGCGGCCACCAGAAGAAGGACCGCCAGAATGCCAATAATATCCGCCCAATACATGCTCAATCCTTATCGCGGCGCCCTATCGCGGGTTGCGACTCTGTCTTAATTGAAAACACTATGCCTTAGGCTTGGGCGACGCTCAAGAAATGCTCGAGTTTTGCTGGCAAATCAATCAGGGCTTTAGTCGACCACCGTTACCACTGACGGTGCTTCACCAACCGCTCCGATGACACGCGCCGCCGGATAACCCGCGGAGTGGATTGTTGCGAGAATACGCTCTGCCGCATCTGGCGCACAGGAAACAAGCAGACCACCGGAGGTTTGCGGGTCAGTCAGCAATTGCTGCTTCCAGAGCGGCGTGTCGTCGGCAAGGTGCACTTCGTCGTCATAGCTCGCCCAGTTGCGGGTCGATGCGCCAGTGATAAAGCCCTCCTCTGCAAGGCGTGCAGCCTGACCCAAAAGCGGAAGTTCACTGTATCGAAGTGTGATGCCGACCTTCGATCCTCGCGCCATTTCAAGCGCATGACCGAGGATGCCGAAGCCTGTCACATCGGTGACGGCATGAACGGCCTCATCCTTGCCTAGTTCAGCGCCAACACGGTTCAGCAGAGTGACGGAGGCCATCATCTCATCGTAACCGGCGCTGTCGAGCACCTGCTTCTTGAAAGCGGCGGAATAAATGCCGACGCCAAGCCCCTTGGTCAAAATGAGCACGTCGCCCGGCTTGGCTCCACTGTTCTTGCGCAGATTGGAGAGCTTGCATGTGCCGATCACCGCCAGCCCGTAAATCGGCTCCGGCGTATCGATGGAATGGCCACCTGCCACCGGAATACCGGCTTCGGCGCAAATGCTGGAACCGCCTTTCAGAATATCACGGATCATTTCGGCAGGCATCTGGTTCACCGGCATGCCGAGGATCGCCAGCGCCATGATCGGCGTTCCACCCATAGCGTAAACATCGGATATGGCGTTGGTTGCAGCAATGCGCCCGAAATCGACAGGATCGTCCACCATCGGCATGAAGAAATCCGTCGTAGCGATCACGCAATTTTCGTCATCCAGCTGCCAGACCGCTGCATCGTCGCCGGTCTCAGTGCCGACAAGCAGTTGCTTGAAAGGCTGAATAGCGGGCTGGTCCGCGAGCAGATTTTGCAACACGGCAGGCGCCAGCTTGCAGCCGCAGCCGCCGCCATGCGCCAGCGTGCTGAGACGGATGGGCGATGCGATATCCATAATTCCTCCTGAGCCGAAAGCGGTTCGTTCGCGAGTGCAAACAGGAACCGCCCCGGCATGTTATTTCGTATCAGATCGAGATTTCGCGTGCCGTCATGCTATAACGGAAAGCATCCGCGTCGAGGCAATCGAGACGCGTGCTGGCCACTTCGGCTTGCGGGTACATCAGGAAGCCAAGCTCCCCACCCTTCGCGGATGGCAGATCAACGTCACTGCCGTCATTGAAGGCGATCCAGTTGCCTTCCCACGCGCCGAAGAGCTTCTGACGAACAGCAACGACACGCGGATCATCTGTTGTCAGCCCGTCCTTCTCCTCTTCAAGCATGACCTTTCGAACATCGGCAGGATCGGTCGCCACCCAGCCAACGCCGTCGAGATAGATTTCAGCACGGCAATGCTGCGACTTGGTGATGACCTCGTTCTTCGCGCCAAGGCTCTTGTAACCAAAGGCGGACGGTGCCACCCGCACCCCGTAAAGATCGCGGGCGGGTATGCCGGCTGAGCGTACCAGCGCCACGAAAAGCGGGTTGAGATCGGCGCATTTGCCGCCAAGATCACCGCTTTTCAGCATGGCCACGATATCGCCATCACCGCAGCCGCGTGTGGAGGCACGCCGATAGGTGTTAGCGACAACCCAATCATAGATGCGGCGCGCTTTGTCCTGATCGCGTGTGGCATCGCCGACGATCTTGTCGGCGGTTTCCCGAACGATGCCATCCACCGGTGCCAGCCGTGTTCCGGCCAGATACTTGGCGCGTTCTATCTGCGTCAGCGGTGCTGCAGCTGTCGGTGCTTCAAGGTTGCTCGCGCGGTCCCGGGTCGAGATGAGGCTGATGATTTCCGCTGACGGCGTTTCCTCGCCCGGCGCCCATTCGAGATAGAGAAGCCCTACCCCGCTATGCGGATCGCGATCGAGTTGGGCGACCTTGGCGTTGGTCGTCCAGCGATTGCCTTCCGGGCGGTTCCAGTCATCCGCCTGAAACCCTGCCAACGGCACCCATGCCCGGATGACATCCTTGGACGCGGTAGGATTGACGACGGTCTTGATTTCGAAGCTGCGCCAGTTCGACGGCTGCGGCGCAAAGGTGCCGTCAGCAGCGAAGGCAGGCGTCAAGGTTAAGCCCGGCATGGCGCTAAGGGCGGCGCAGGCCGCACCGGATTTCAGGAGTTCCCGACGATTCATGACGATCCCCTTAAATAGCCCCTTTTGGAGCCATGAGCTTTGTTTCTTGCGATTTTGCGGAGAAAGCGCTGCTGTTGCGCCTGACCGGAACGGTCAGCGCAGGCCAGGAATGATCCATGATCAAGGCCCCGAAACTCGGGAGCAGCGGAAGAAGTCACACGGGCAGTCTGCCGTGTTTGTAGAAGTCCGTCAATCAACGAACAAACAAGACAAAGTGTTCGTAAAGATTACATTCATGTATTAATACCTGACTGTGATAGTCATGTTATTTATAAATGCACTTTGTTGTTACACTTTTCGACCTTCGCTTCGGTTGACAACTGCAATTTATTGCGTTGAACTAACGACTTGAAAGTCAAGCCTGCCCGGCAACGTGCCTGCGACTATATCCCGGCACGTCGGTTCTGATCATCAGGGAGGTATCGCGCTATGAATGTGGAGCTCTCACGCCGCCAGTTTCTGGGCGGAACGGGAGCGGTGGTAGCGGCTTCGGCGCTCGGTTCTTTCGGCTTTGGTGCGGTGGAAACCGCCTATGCCGAGTCCATTCGCCCCTTCAAGCTGGCCAATACGACCGAAACCCGGAATACCTGCCCCTATTGCTCGGTAGCCTGTGGCATCATCCTTTATTCCAAGGGCGATGTGCGCAAGGGCGAGAAGGCTGACCTGATCCATGTCGAAGGCGATACGGATCACCCGACCAATCGCGGCACGCTGTGCCCGAAGGGTGCGGCGCTCAAGGATTTCGTCAAGGCGAATACCCGCCTGCAATATCCGATGGTGCGTGAACCCGGTTCTGGTGCGTTCAAGCGCATATCCTGGGACGATGCGCTGGATCGGATTGCGCGCCACCTCAAGGATGACCGCGACGCAAACTTCATCGCGAAGAATGAGGCGGGCGTCACCGTCAACCGCTGGACCTCGACGGGGTTCCTCGCCGCTTCCGCAACAACCAACGAAACAGCGTTTCTCACCTACAAGGTGGTGCGCAGTGCAGGCATAGTCGCATTCGATAATCAGGCTCGCGTCTGACACGGCCCGACGGTGGCGAGTCTCGCCCCATCATTTGGCCGTGGCGCAATGACCAACGCCTGGACAGACATCAAGAACACTGACCTCATCGTCGTCATGGGCGGCAATGCGGCGGAAGCGCACCCGTGCGGCTTCAAATGGGTGACGGAGGCCAAGGCCAACCGCGGCGCCCGGCTGATCGTCGTCGATCCGCGTTTCACGCGCACGGCATCGGTGGCGGATTATTACTCTCCAATCCGTCAAGGGTCGGATATCGCTTTCCTGCTCGGCGTCATCAACTATTGCATCCAGAACGATCACGTGCAGTGGGAATATGTGAAGCACTTCACCAATGCCAGCTACATCGTCAAGGATGGCTTTGAATATAAGGACGGGCTGTTTACCGGCTATGACGAGGAGAAGCGCGATTATGATCGCTCGAGCTGGGAATATGTGATCGGCGACGATGGCTATGCCGTCGTGGACGATACGTTGCAGCATCCGCGTTGCGTGTGGAACCTGCTGAAACAGCATGCCTCCATCTACACGCCCGAAATGGTCGAGCGCATCTGTGGCACACCGAAGGAGAAATTCCTGAAAGTGGCCGAGATGATCGGGGAATGCTCGTCGCCCACCAAGACTATGACATCCATGTATGCGCTTGGCTGGACGCAACATTCCAAGGGTGCGCAGAACATTCGCGGCATGGCGATGCTTCAGCTGATCCTCGGTAATATCGGGGTGCGGGGCGGCGGCATGAATGCGCTGCGCGGCCACTCCAATATTCAGGGGCTGACCGATATCGGCCTGATGTCCAACCTTTTGCCGGGCTATATGAATATCCCGGTGGAGAAAGAGATCGACCTCGACACCTATATGTCGACGCGCAGCTTCAAGCCTCTGCGTCCGAACCAGACGAGTTACTGGCAGAACTACAAGAAATTCTTCGTAAGCTTCCAGAAATCCATGTGGGGCAATGCAGCCACCGTGGAAAACGACTTCGCCTATGACTGGCTGCCGAAGCTCGACGTGCCGAATTATGACGTGTTGCGCATTTTCGACATGATGAACAATGGCAAGGTCAACGGCTATGTCTGTCAGGGCTTCAATCCGCTGATGGCGGTACCGAACCGCAACAAACTGACCGCGGCCCTGTCGAAGCTGAAGTTCCTCGTCACGATGGACCCGCTCGAAACGGAAACATCGCGCTTCTGGGAAAATCACGGCGAATATAACGATGTCGATACGGCGTCGATCCAAACGGAGGTCTTCCAGCTGCCATCCACCTGCTTTGCAGAGGATGAAGGCTCGCTGACCAATTCCGGCCGCTGGCTGCAATGGCACTGGCCGGGAGCAACACCGCCCGGCGAGGCGAAGACCGATAACTGGATCATGGCGCAGATTTATATGCGGCTGAAGGCGCTTTACAGTAAGGAAGGCGGCCCCTTCCCTGATCCAATTCTCAATCTGGTCTGGGATTACAAGGACCCGGAAGAACCGACCGCCGAAGAACTGGCGCAGGAGCTGAACGGTCGTGCGCTGACCACGCTGATGGACCCGACAGACCCGAGCAAGGTGGTTCTGGAGGCAGGGAAACTGCTGCCCGGTTTTGCCGCGCTGCGCGATGACGGCTCCACAACGTCGGGTTGCTGGGTTTATTCCGGCTGCTTCACCGAGGCGGGCAACAACATGGCCCGTCGCGACAATCACGATCCCGACGAGACCGGCGCCTATCTGAACTGGTCCTGGGCATGGCCCGCCAACCGTCGCATCCTCTATAACCGTGCTTCCGCCGATCTTGACGGCAAGGCGTGGGATCCGAGCCGCAAGCTCATTGAATGGGATGGGACGAAGTGGACAGGCTATGACGTGCCGGACATTGCGCCGACCGCCAAGCCGCATGAAGTCGGGCCGTTCATCATGAATGCAGAAGGCACATCGCGCCTGTTCTGCCGCGGCATGATGCGCGACGGTCCGTTCCCGGCCCATTACGAGCCGTTTGAGTCACCGCTGGCCAATGTGATTGCGCCGAATATTCGGGGCAATCCGGTGGCCCGCGTCTTCAACAACGACTTCAAGCAGTTCGCCGATACGGCATCCGAGGAGTTCCCTTATGCGGCAACCTCCTATCGCCTGACCGAACACTTCCACTACTGGACCAAGCATGTGCATGTGAATGCCGTGCTTCAGCCGGAATTCTTCGTGGAAATTTCGGAAGAACTGGCGAAGGAAAAGGGCATCGCCAAGGGTGACTGGGTGCGCGTCTGGTCGAAGCGCGGCTCGGTCAAGGCCAAGGCAGTGGTGACCAAACGCATCAAGCCGCTCATCTGCGACGGCAAGACGGTGCATGTGGTGGGCATTCCACTGCATTGGGGCTTCATGGGAGCTGCCCGCAAGGGCTTCGGTCCGAATTCGCTGACCCCGTTTGTCGGCGACGCAAACATCGAGACGCCGGAATTCAAGGCGTTTCTGGTCAATATCGAGCGCAGCAGCGCGCCTGTTGCTTAGAAGGGATTGAAGAATGTTTCCACCCGTTCCCAATCCTAACGTCCAGCCACAGGCCCCGCGCTTTGGTGACAATGATCTGATGCGACGGTCGGCGTCATCCGTGACGCCGCCAGCTGAACGCCAGACCGAAGTGGCCAAGCTGATCGACGTGTCGAAATGCATTGGCTGCAAGGCGTGCCAGTCGGCCTGTGCCGAATGGAACGATACGCATGAGGAGGTCGGCATCAATGTGGGGGTCTATGACAACCCGCATGATCTGACGCCGAACACCTTCACGCTGATGCGTTATACCGAGTGGGATAATCCCGATACCGGTAATCTGGAATGGCTGATCCGCAAGGATGGCTGCATGCATTGTGAAGACCCCGGCTGCCTCAAGGCCTGCCCGGCGCCGGGCGCCATCGTGCAGTATTCCAACGGCATCGTCGATTTCATCCACGATAACTGCATTGGCTGCGGCTATTGCATCAAGGGCTGTCCGTTCAACATCCCCCGTGTCTCGGAAGTGACCCACAAGGCCTATAAATGCACGCTGTGCTCCGACCGCATTGCGGTTGGACAAGGCCCTGCCTGCGCAAAAGCATGCCCGACCCAGGCCATCGTCTATGGAACCAAGGACGAGATGAAGGAATGGGCCGATGGGCGCATTAAGGATCTGAAATCCCGCGGCTTTGAAAACGCCGGGCTCTATGATCCGCCGGGAGTCGGCGGCACACACGTCATGTATGTGCTGCACCACGCCGACAAACCGGAAATTTACGCCAACTTGCCGAACAACCCGCGCATCAGCCCGGTTGTCGAAGTCTGGAAAGGCGTATCCAAATATGCGGGCATGGCGGTCATGGGACTGGCCGCAGCCGCTGGCTTCCTGCACTATATTATCAAAGGTCCGAACGTCGTGACCGAACATGACGAGGAAGAGGCCGAAAAGCTCACGGGAGAAAAAAGCTCATGAGCAAGACCGACTTTGACGATGTTTCCGCCAGCGACGACATAGAACCGGGCAAGCCGGTGCGGGTACACCGCTATTCCGGCAGCGCGCGCATCAATCACTGGATTACCGCCATCAGCCTTGTGCTGCTGGCGCTGTCTGGACTTGCCATGTTCCACCCCTGGCTGTTTTTCCTGTCCGGTCTTTTTGGCGGCGGGCAATGGACACGCACCCTCCATCCATGGATCGGCGTGGTGCTGTTCTTCAGCTTCTTTGGTCTATTCGTGCGTTTCTGGAGCGCCAATCTTTGGAAGCGCGAAGACACACGCTGGCTCGGCCAGGTTAATGACGTGATCGCGGGCGATGAGGAAAAACTGCCCGAAGTCGGCAAATATAATGCCGGGCAGAAGCTGGTTTTCTGGTCGATGTCACTGCTGATCATCATCCTGATCGTTTCGGGTCTCGCCATCTGGAACGAATATTTCGGCTCCATCGTCAGCATCAACCAGCAGCGCTGGGCGCTACTTGTCCACTCGATGGCCGCTGTCGTCGCCATCTGCGTCTGGATCGTGCATGTCTACGCCGCAATATGGATCAGAGGCACATTCAGCGCCATGACACGCGGCACGGTGACCGGCGGCTGGGCATGGCGCCACCATCGCAAATGGCTGCGCGAGCTGAACGCCAAGCGAAAGGTCAAACCAACAAGCGGCAAACCGGCTGCATAATTTTGCGCTCGCCGGGTTGAAAAATCTGGCGAGCGACCAAGAATAAATATGATTGCAGTGGTCCACGTGGCCCGGCGGGTTCGTGAGGGAGTAGAATGGCAGGCAAGACAGATCTGGCGCCGGACCCAACGGCGATTGGCGAGGTATCGTCTCCACCCTTTGTGCGATTGCCCGATCCTGACGACCTGTTTTCCCGAAGAGCCACGCGCCTGCGGCTGTTGGGGTCTGTGAGTCCGCTCAGACCCTATCTCGAATTTGTCGCCGATCTGAGCGACGCTCAATCAGCCGTTCAGAACGAGCTAGGTCCAGCGACACAATCAGACACCACTCAACTGCCGGAAATGCCCTGCATTGACCGCGATGCGGCGGCATCGGACGGCACCCTGAATTCAATCTTCGACAAGCTGTTTGATCACGCCCGCAATATCGCCAAACCGCAGGATGCCGCCGATGCTTTGGAGCGGGTGATTGCCGCCAGCGCTGCGGAGCGCCGCCGCATGATCGATGCGGTCTTCACCGGCATGCTGCCGCCGGATGCAATTGCCGAACATATCTATATCTGGGCCGGTCTCCAGTTGCATTTCACACGGCTGGCATCCGCACTCAATCCAAAAGCCGTGAAGCCTGTTGCAGACGGGGTCTGCCCCGCTTGCGGCAGCATGCCGTCGAGTTCAATCGTCGTTGGCTGGAAAGGTGCGCATGGCGCACGCTTTTGTTCCTGCTCGGTCTGCAACACGCTCTGGCACTATGTCCGCATCAAATGCACCTGCTGCGGCTCTACCAAAGGGGTCGGCTATAAAGAGGTCGAAGACGGCGGCGGTGTCATCAAGGCGGAAACCTGTGACGAATGCGGAAGCTGGACCAAGATCATCTACCAGCAGCAATCCTCTGATGCAGACCCGATGACCGACGATGTGGCAAGCCTCGGCCTCGATATGTTGATGCGCGAAACGCCCTATCGGCGCGGCGGCTTTGCCGCCCTGCTTGCAGGATTGTGAGGGGCCATGGATCAGACCCGGTCTCACCTGCGACAATTGCCTTCCGTCGATGCTCTTCTGCAAATGCGGGAACTTGGCTCCACGCTCGAACGGTTCGGTCGTCCGGCATTGACCGAAGCCATCCGCACGGTCCTGACCGACGTTCGCGAAGCCGTGAAATCCGGCGCTGCGCCGTCCAGCAGCGCAGTGATTGCCACACGAGCCATTGATCTGCTTGAAGCCTCAGGGCAATCGAGCCTGCGCCCGTTGTTCAATCTGACGGGAACGGTTCTGCACACCAATCTCGGTCGCGCCATTCTGGCCGAAGCGGCAATCGAGGCTGCGACGGCAGCCATGCGCGAAGCCGTTTCGCTGGAGTTCGATCTTTCAACCGGCGCGCGCGGTGAACGCGATGATCATCTGCGCGCACTCGTCTGCGAACTGACTGGCGCGGAAGACGCAACCATCGTCAACAACAATGCCGCTGCCGTGCTGCTGGTGCTGAATAGCCTTGCCGCAGGCAAGGAGTCGGTCGTTTCACGCGGCGAGCTGATCGAGATCGGCGGTGCATTCCGCATGCCCGATATCATGACCCGCGCAGGCACCAGACTGGTGGAGATTGGCACCACAAACCGCACTCATCCACGTGACTATGAAGGTGCTATCGGGCCGGATACCGGGCTGATATTGAAGGTCCATACTTCCAATTATCGCATTGAAGGGTTTACGTGCGAGGTATCGGCTACAGAGCTTGCCGCAATCGCCAAGTCTCGCGGCGTACCGCTGGTCAACGACCTAGGGTCCGGCACACTCGCCGATCTGACGGCTTTCGGTCTGGCGCATGAACCGACCGTGCGCGAAGCCGTTGCCGAAGGGGCCGATGTCATCACCTTCTCCGGCGACAAGCTACTGGGCGGACCGCAAGCCGGGTTCATCGTCGGGCGGCGCGATCTGATCGCCCGCATCAACAAAAATCCGATGAAACGCGCTCTTCGCGTCGACAAAATCCGGTTAGCCGCGCTGGAGGCAACGCTGAAGCTCTATCGCAACCCCGAAAGACTGGCCGAAAAGCTGCCAACACTCCGCTATCTGGCGCGATCGAAAAGCGACATCGCCAATCAAGCCATCCGATTGCAGCCTGAGCTGCAAACAGTGCTCGGCGCTGCCTTTGATGTGACCGTAACCGATTGTGCCAGCCAGATTGGCTCCGGTGCTTTGCCATTATCGACCGTTCCAAGTGCCGGATTGTCCATCGTCCCGAAAGACGGCAGTGGCTCCGCGCTCACCGCTTTGGCCACCGCGCTACGGCAATTGCCGCTGCCGGTGATCGGTCGCATTGAAAAAGGTGCTTTCATTCTCGATCTGCGCTGCCTCGATGATGAAGGCCGCTTCGTCAGGAATCTGGCTTCCTATGCGGCTCACTGATCTTTTCTCCCGCAAGCCGAAACAGGACAGCGACGCGCAGTCACTGGAACAGGCGCTTGTCGCCGCAAAATCGGGGGACTACGCCACCGCTCTGTCACTATGGGAACCGCTGGCGCGCAAGGGCAATGCGCGCGCCCAGAACAATATCGGCGCCTGTTTTGCAGGCGGCATGGGCGTCGAAAGAAACATCGATCTCGCACAGCAATGGCTGGCCTTATCGGCTAAGGCTGGCGACGCCTCCGGCCAGCGCAATCTCGCCTCACTTCTCTTCAAGGGCGAGGACATTGACCCAGATTATTCGGAAGCGGCAAGGCTTTATCGTCTGGCTGCCGAACAGGGCGACCCGCAAGCACAGGACATGTTGAGCTGGATGCTGCTGGAAGGCGACACCGTTGCTGCCAACCCGGTGGAAGCACGCGAATGGGCTCAGAAGGCAGCCGAGGGCGGCGTTGCCGCCGCCATGACGCGGCTAGGTATGATCTATCATAACGCGGTCGGTGTGCCGCGCGATCCAGCACAGGCCGTGTTCTGGTGGCGAAAGGCGGCAGGCGCTGGTGATGCCGATGGCGAGGCAATGCTCGGCGCAGCATTGCATCTCGGTATGGGTGTGGAGCGCGATGCTTTGGCGGCTTACGAACATTTGTTGCGCGCCCGATCCGAAGGCAGCGCCCTTGCCGATTCCTTCCTGCAAGCAGCTCGCGATCAGCTGGATGATGACGAACGCCGGACAGCCGAGGCAAGAGCTGGCGGGAAACACCGCCCATGATTATCGGCACGGCGGGACATATCGATCACGGTAAGACGTCCCTCGTGCGTGCGCTGACGAAAGTCGACACCGACCGGCTCAAGGAAGAAAAAGCACGCGGAATTTCCATCGATCTTGGCTTTGCCTATCTCCCCCTGACAGGCAACGAACAGGAAATTCTCGGCTTCGTCGATGTGCCGGGGCACGAAAAATTCGTGCATACCATGCTGGCAGGTGCGGCCAGCATCGACTTCGTTCTGCTGGTTGTCGCGGCAGACGATGGCATCATGCCGCAAACACGCGAGCATCTGGCTATCGTCAGTCTGCTCGGGATCAATCGCGGCATCGTTGTGATCACGAAAAGCGATCTCGTTGACGCTGCTCGTCTGGTCGAGGTGGAGACGGATATCCGCAATGCGCTGGCCTCAACCGTGCTTGCCGATGCGGCCATATTGCAGGTGTCTACCATCACTGGCGTAGGGCTGGACCGGCTTAAAGCGGCCCTCGAAAGCGAGACTTACAACTTCCCGCACCGCCGCACCGATGGACGCTTTCGGCTCGCCGTGGACCGCTCCTTCACCATTCAGGGCGCGGGGACCGTGGTGACTGGCACGGTCCTTTCCGGCACTGTCAGAATTGGCGATCAGCTGACCATCAGCCCTTCGGGCAAGCAGGTGCGCGTGCGCACAATCCATGCGCAGAACCGGCCAAGCGAAACTGCACAGGCAGGCGACCGTTGCGCGCTCAATCTGGCAGGCGATGGTATTTCCAAGGAGGCTGTCAGCCGCGGTGACATGGTGTTGTCGCCCGAACTGCACATGCCGACAGACCGCATCGACACCTCTCTTTCAATCCTGCCATCGGAACGCAAGCCGATAGACCAGTGGTTTCCGGTGCGGCTGCACCATGCATCGGCGGAAGTGGGTGCGCGCATCGTGCTGTTGCAGGACAATGACCTCGCGCCGGGCACTCAAGCGCGCGTGCAACTGGTGCTGGATCGCCCGATTGCAGCCGCGTCAGGTGAGCGTTTTGTCATTCGCGATGTTTCCGCGCAGCGAACAATCGGCGGCGGTCGCTTTCTCGACCTGCGCCCGCCGCAGCGCAAGCGCCGCAGCCCCGAGCGGGTGGCGCAACTTGACGCTTATGCCATTGATGATCCGGTAGAAGCGGCACGGGCACTGTTGTCCGTCGACCCGTTTTATCTGGATGCAACCGCTTTCCTGCGTGACCGCGCTTTGGCCGATGAGCCGCACGCACTGGCACTGGCACTCAATGCGACGGTTCTGCCGCAGGGCCAGTCGCAATTGCTGCTGCTGCCAGAGCGCTGGAATGCGTTGCGCAGCGACATTCTGGAGCGGCTTGGCAATTTCCATGATGAGAACCCCAACCTGATTGGTATGGGGGTGGAAAGGCTGCGCCTGCTTTTGAAGCCACGTCTGCCTGCGAGCGCCTTCCGAGCGGCAATAGCCGCGCTAACAGACGCGCAACGGGTGACGCTCGATGGCGCATGGCTTCGTCTTACCGATCATGAAGTGACCATGAGCGACGCCGACACGGCACTGTGGGAGCGGATCGCGCCGATGCTTGGCGGCGAAGCGCGCTTTCGCCCGCCGCGCGTGCGCGATATTGCCGGTTTGCTTGATGAGAAAGAGGAAGAAATCCGTCGCATTCTCAAACTCGGCGGACGGATGGGACGTGTGCATGAAGTTGCGCATGATCACTTTTTTCAGCGAAGCACGATTGCCGAGATGATCGCGATACTTTCGGTAATGGATGCGGAGTTCGACAGCGGCTGGTTTATCGCGGCGCGCTTTCGTGACCGTGTGGACAGTGGCCGCAAGGTGGCCATCCAAATTCTTGAATTCTTTGATCGAAACAGCGTCACGATCCGACGCGGAGATTTGCGTCGGCTAAACCGGCGCAAGCTGGACTTGTTCGGCGATTTCACGCAGAGTGAACCAGCTGCAAGTACGCGCTAAATAGTGGAAGAGACGCGTCCCTGGTGGGGCGTCCGGACTTCAAATCCGGGAGGGGCCGATAGACGGTCTTTGGTGGGTTCGACTCCCATTCTCTTCCGCCAAGAACCCCATTTGATCTACCAAGCCGCAAATATCTCCAGCAAAGCTGCTTCACAACCTCGCTGGAGATGCAGAAGAGGATCAGACGCGCTCAAGCGCGATGGCAATGCCCTGACCTACGCCAATGCACATGGTGGCAAGCGCATATTTGCCGCCATTCAGCGACAGTTCCAGCGCCGCGGTGCCAGCAATGCGCGCACCCGACATGCCAAGCGGATGACCGAGCGCAATCGCGCCGCCATTCGGATTGACGCGGCTGTCATCATCGGCAATGCCCAGCTCACGCAGCACGGCAAGGCCCTGCGAGGCGAAAGCTTCGTTCAGCTCGATCACGTCGAAAGCATCAGGTGCAATGCCGATGCGAGCGCTGAGCTTCTTGGTTGCCGGTGCCGGGCCGATGCCCATGATGCGCGGCGGCACGCCAGCCGTCGCACCGCCCACAACGCGGGCAATAGGCGTAAGGCCATATTTCTTCACCGCGGTTTCCGAAGCGACGATCAGTGCGGCAGCGCCGTCATTGACGCCCGACGCGTTGCCCGCCGTGACTGTGCCGCCTTCTCGGAAAGGCGTCGGCAGCTTGGCCAGCGCTTCGATGCTGGTGGCACGCGGATGCTCGTCCTTGTCCACGATGATCGGATCACCCTTGCGCTGCGGAATGGTAACCGCCACGATTTCCTTGGCCAGACGTCCGTTGGCCTGCGCCTCAGCGGCCTTGTTCTGGCTGCGAACGGCAAAGGCATCCTGATCGGCGCGCGAGACCTTATAGTCTTCGGCAACGTTCTCGCCGGTTTCCGGCATGGAATCGACGCCATATTGCTTCTTCATCAGCGGATTGACGAAGCGCCAGCCGATGGTGGTGTCGAAGATTTCCGCCTTGCGCGAAAAGGCGCTATCGGCCTTCGGCATGACGAAAGGCGCACGGCTCATGCTTTCCACGCCGCCCGCAATCATCAGTTCCGCTTCGCCTGCCTTAATCGCGCGTGCAGCGGCGATAACCGCATCCATACCCGAACCGCAGAGGCGGTTAATGGTGGTGCCAGAAACGCTAACCGGCAGACCAGCAAGCAGCAGCAACATGCGCGCGACATTGCGGTTGTCTTCGCCTGCCTGATTGGCCGAACCGAAGATGACGTCATCGACGGCTTCCCAATCGACGGAAGCGTTGCGCTCCATCAGAGCCTTGAGCGGCACAGCGCCAAGATCATCGGCGCGGACTGCGGAAAGCGCACCGCCATAACGACCGATGGGTGTACGGATGTAATCGCAAATATAGGCTTCGGTCATGACAGGCCTCACAATTCTGGAACAACGAGATCGGCAACAGGGCCATCGATATGTAGCTTCGCGCCGGTCATAGCCTGTAGCTCTTCCAGCGTCATCGCCGCAAGCTTTTCGCGCAGCACAAAGCGGCCCTTGTCGATGTCAACCACTGCATGGCTGGTATAGATGCGCGTGATGCAGCCGACGCCAGTCAGCGGAAAGGCGCATTTTTCGACCAGTTTCGGCTCGCCCTTCTTGGTGACATGTTCGGTGATGACCACCACCTGCTTGGCGCCATGGACAAGATCCATCGCGCCGCCGACGGCAGGCACACCCTTGGCGCCCACGCGCCAATTGGCCAGATCGCCATTCTGCGCCACCTGATAGGCACCGAGGATCGCCACATCGAGATGGCCGCCGCGCACCATGGCAAAGCTGTCGGCGTGGTGGAAGAAAGCCGCACCCGGCTTGAGCGTCACAGCCTTTTTGCCGGCATTGATGAGATCCCAGTCTTCCTCACCTTCCGGCGGTGCTTCGCCGAAATCGAGAATACCGTTCTCGGTGTGAAAGATCGCTTCGCGGCCTTCCGGCTGATAGCGTGCAACCATTTCAGGAAAGCCGATGCCAAGATTAACATAAGCGCCGTCGGCAATATCCTGCGCCGCGCGCCAGGCAATCTGGGCGTTGGAAAGCTTGATGTCCTCACGTGTATCGACGGTCATACGTAGGCCACTCCTGCCCGAATGAGTTCTTCTTCCTGCTGCGGGTTTGCCACTTCGACAATGCTGTCGACGAAGATGCCCGGCGTGATGACATTTTCCGGCTCGATGCCGCCAAGCGACACGATCTGGGATGCCTGCACGATGGTCTTGGCGGCCGCCATGCACATCAGCGGATTGAAGTTGCGCGCCGCCATACGGTAGTTGAGATTGCCGTGAATATCAGCCACATGCGCCTTGATCAGCGCAAAATCCGCCTTGAGCCAGCGCTCCTGCACGTAAGCGCGGCCGTCAAATTCTGCAATCACCTTACCATCGGCAAGCTCGGTGCCATAAGCGGTTGGCGTATAGAAAGCCGGGATACCAGCACCACCAGCACGGATGCGTTCGGCGAGCGTTCCCTGCGGAACCAGCTCAAGCTCGATTTCTCCGGCCAGATATTTGTCCGTGAAGGCGCGCGGATCGGACGAGCGCGGAAACGAACAGATCATCTTCCTGACCAGTCCCGCGTCGATCATGGCAGCGATGCCGATGCGACCGTTACCGGCATTATTGTTGATGACCGTCAGATTTTTCGACCCCTTGTCGATGAGCGCGTGAATGAGTTCAATCGGCGCGCCCGATCCACCAAACCCGCCGATCATCACGGTCGCACCATCGCCGATACCGGCAACCGCTTCCGCAAGGCTTCCTATTGTCTTGTCCATATTCTTCTCCTCAGACGACCGCAGCGCCAAAGTTGGGCCGGGCGGTGCACATGCCGAAAATCGGAAACCGTCTTTCAAAAATGCGCTCCAGATTGAATAAAACGACGCCCCCTCGACCACAATGATTTTGTGCGTTATGCTTACTTTGTTCGATAATCGCACAAATACGGAGGTTGCCCGCGTGCAGATCAAGGATCGCGACATGATGGGTGGACTGGCCAAAGGGCTGAAAGTGATTGAGGCTTTCACCTTCGATCACCCACGGCTCAGCATTTCCGATGCGGCAGAACTATCCGGCTATGACCGCGCCACGACGCGCCGCTGCCTGCTGACATTAGCCGAGCTTGGTTATTGTGCTTATGACGGCAAATATTTCACGGTGACGCCGCGCATTCTGCGGCTTGGCACCGGGTGCCTCGCCTCCATGCCACTTCCGCGTATCGTGCAGCCTTTTCTCGACCGCCTGTCGGATGAAATCCGCCAAAGCACTTCCGTCTCCATTCTTGATGAGACGGAAATTGTCTATGTCGCCCGCGCGGCGCAGCAGCGCGTCATGTCGGTGATGCTGATGCCGGGATCGCGGTTGCCCGCCTATTGCACCTCTATGGGACGGGTGCTGCTGGCTGCCCTGCCCGATGCAGAAGCGCTTGAAACGCTAAAAGCAAGCCAGCGCATCGCCCGCACGCCGCGGACCGAAACCGATCTGACGCGCATCATGGAAGAGCTGGCCCGCATCCGCGAGCAAGGCTATGCAGGCATTGATCAGGAAGTGGAAATCGGCCTGCGTTCCATGGCCGTACCGCTTACCAACTTCCACGGGAAAGTGGTTGCCGCGCTCAATGTCGGCTTGGCTTTGACCGATGAACCGATGGCCGATGTCATTGCGCGCTATCTGCCCGCGCTGAAAGCCACGCAGGCGGAAATATCCCGCACTTTGCGCTAATGGATTTCTAACAAAGACGAGCGCCGACCCGTTGCTACAGACCGGCGCTCGTTTGGCTAGCTTGCGGCGACTTCCGGCAAAGGTCTATCCACGACCATGGCATGATCCAGCACGCGTTGGAGGTTGGCGGCATGGCGGAAACTCGGCTCCAGCCCAATGCCATCAGCCACGGCGCGGGCAAAGCGCTGATAGTTCGTCTCGACGATACCAGCATCGATGTCACGCCAGACCGGCGTTTCGATATCCTCGCCGATAGAGCCGCGCAGGCTCGATCCGGTGGGTGTGTGAAGCACTTCCAGCGCGCCCTTGTCACCGTGAATGCGCAAGCGCAACTCGTTCAGATGCCCGGTTGCCCAGCGGCTGGCATGAATGACCCCCAGCGCACCGTTGGCATATTCCGCCATCATGACGAAGCTGTCATTCGCGTCGAGCACATATTCGCCGATATGGTCGTTGTCGGCCTTATCGAAGGTCTTCAGCCGTGCTGACGCCCGTTCCACGTCGCTGCCGATGGCATAGGATGCGAAATCGAGAATATGAATACCGACATCACCCAGCACGCCGTTCGACCCATGACGCGTTGAAAGACGCCAGAGCCATTTGCTCTCGGTCTTCCAGTCACCCCATGCCTTCGACACCAACCAGCTTTGCAGATAGGACGCCTCGAAATGGCGAACCTGCCCGATTTCTCCGGCGAGTACCATCTCGCGCGCCTTTTGCAAGGGCGCGACGTTGCGATAGGTCAGATTGACCATATTGACGACATTGGCCTGCTCTGCGGCGTCGGCCATTTCAGCCGCCTTTTCATAGCTTTCCGCCAACGGCTTCTCGCAAAAGACATGCTTGCCCGCCCCGACCAACGTCAGCGTGGTCGGGTGATGGATGGCGTCCGGCGTGACATTGGCGACCGCATCGAAGCGGCCCCAATCCAGCGCATCTTCAAGCCGCGTGAAGCGGTTATGAATGTCGTGGTTTTCCGAAAACGCATCGACACGTTCTGCCGACACGTCGCAGGCCGCGACAACCTCGACGCCCTCAATCGCCTTGAAGGCTTCGGCATGGTTTTTCGCCATGCCGCCAGTACCCAGAATAAGAAGACGCATCATGCACCTCAGCGATAACCGGCTTCACCAGCCTTGTGCAACTTGGGCCCGCGCTCGACAATTGGCTCCAACGCCTTTTCGACCGGAACATTCGGCGCGGTGTGGATGCCTGTCCATGCAGGCTGCGGATTGTAAGCCCATTTGACCGAATTGCGCAGAACGGTCTGCACATTGGCATCGTGATAGGTCGGGTAGGTTTCATGGCCGGGACGGAAATAGAACACGTTGCCTGCACCGCGACGCCAGGTCATGCCGGAGCGGAACACTTCACCACCCGCGAACCACGAAATAAAGACCGTTTCCAGTGGCTCCGGCACGGAGAACTGTTCGCCATACATTTCCTCATTTTCGAGGACGAAATTCTCGTCCAGCCCCTGGGCAATCGGGTGGCCACGATTGACGACCCACACGCGCTCACGCTCGCCCGCCTCACGCCATTTGAGCGCGCAGGGCGTGCCCATGACGCGCTTGAAGATTTTGGAGAAATGGCCGGAATGGAGCACGATCAGCCCCATGCCCTCGAAGACACGCTTCGCTACGCGCTCCACCACCTCATCACTGACGGCGCCGTGATCCTTGTGTCCCCACCAGACCAGCACGTCGGTCTCGGCAAGGCGCGCTTCCGGCAAGCCATGCTCCGGCTCCTGCAAGGTGGCGGTCGTAGCACTGATGCCACTGTCAGCATTCAGTGCATCGGCAATCGTGTTGTGCATGCCGTTCGGATAGACCGAACGCACCGTTTCATTGATCTGCTCGTGGATGTTCTCACCCCAGACGATTGTGCGAATAGGCACGGATATTCTCCTTGCTGCGGGCGTCGAAGCCCGGTTGTCTCATGTGTCATTGAGCTTGGGAGGTCGACGTCAAACGGCGCGGCCCTTTTCATCGAAACGATGAACATTGTCCCCTGCCGGGGAAACCGAGAGCGTCTCGCCTGATTTGCGCACCGCGACGCCGCTTTCGCGGACCACCAGCGGTTCCTCCAGGCCGAGATCGATATAAACATAGGTATCGGAACCGAGGATTTCGGTGTGGATCACCTGACCGGTCCAATGACCGCCTTCGGGAACAATGGCAAGATGCTCGGAACGCAAACCCACCGTGGGTGCACCGAAAGGCTCAGCATGTTTGCCGGTCAGGAAATTCATCTTCGGTGAACCGATGAACCCGGCGACGAAAAGCGAGTTGGGCTTTTCGTAAAGCTCAAGCGGTGTGCCGACCTGCTCCACGCGCCCATCGCGCAGCACACAGATACGATCCGCCAGTGTCATCGCCTCCACCTGATCATGTGTCACATAGATCATGGTGGTGTCTTCCATGCTCTGGTGGAGCTTGGCGATCTCAAGCCTTGTAGCCACACGTAGTGCCGCATCGAGGTTGGACAAGGGTTCGTCGAACAGGAAAACCTTCGGGTCGCGCACAATGGCCCGGCCGATGGCCACGCGCTGGCGCTGACCGCCGGAAAGCTGGCGCGGCAGGCGCTCCAGATAAGGCGTCAGCTGCAGCATCTCCGCAGCCTTGTGAATGCGGCTTTTGCATTCGTCCTTGGTCTTGCCCGCAAGCTGCATGCCGAAGGCCATATTCTCATAGACCGTCATATGCGGATAAAGCGCATAGGACTGGAACACCATGGCGATACCGCGCTTCGACGGGGTGAAGCTGTTGACCACCGTTCCATCGATGGCGAGGCTGCCCGATGAAATCTCCTCCAGTCCCGCGATCAGGCGCAGCAAGGTGGATTTGCCGCAACCGGACGGGCCGACAAAGACCATGAACTCGCCGGGGCGGATATCCATGTCGACGCCCTTGATGACATCGAAATTGCCGAAAGACTTGCGCACATCGCGCAATTGAAGTTCTGCCATGTTTTCGACTCCTAGCCCTTTACGCCACCCGCCGTCAGACCGGAGACGATCCGCCGCTGGAAGATGAGCACGAGGATGACGAGGGGAACCGTGACGACCACCGAAGCTGCCATGATGCTGCCCCAGGGAATTTCGAACTGGCTGCTGCCCGACAGAAGCGCAATGGCCACTGGCACGGTGCGCTGGCTGCCAGACGAGGTGAAGGTGAGCGCGAACAGGAACTCGTTCCATGCTGAGATAAAGGCGAGCAGACCTGTCGTCACCAATGCGGGCCACATGAGCGGCATGAACACCCGCGTTATGATGACCCAAGGCGACGCCCCGTCGACAATAGCCGCTTCTTCAATCTCCATCGGCAGATCACGCATGAAGGTGGTGAGCACCCACACCGTGAAAGGCAGCGTGAAGATCATATAGGAGAAGATCAGCGCCAGCGGCGTGTTGAAAATACCGAGGAAGCGGATCAGCTCGAACAGACCGCCCAGCACCGCAATCTGGGGAAACATCGATACCGAAAGAATAGTGAGCAGCAAAAGCCCCCGGCCCCGAAAACTCACCCGCGCCAGTGCGTAGGCTGCCGTTACTGCAAGAAGAAGCGAGAACGCGACCACAACGGTTGCAACCAGAAGCGAATTCCCGAGACTGCGCAGGAAACCGCCCTGCGTCAGCACGCTGGTATAGTTTTCAATCGAGAAATTGGTCGGCCAATAATCGACCTGGAACAGCGCCGTTCCCGATTTCACACTGGTGATGATCGCATAATAGAACGGGAATACCGCAACCAGAATGATAATCGCCACGAGGAGATAGAAGCCAGCTAACTTTATATACTGCATCTCTACTCTCCCCTGCTGGTGATGTTCACACGCCCGAAGAACATGTAGAGCAAGGTAATGCCTGCAATGATGAGGAACAGCATTGTCGATGCCGCCGCGCCATAGGCAAACTTGTCAAAATCGAACAGATTTTCACGCGCAAAGACCGACATGGTCTTTGTTTGCGCATTGTTTGGCGTCAGCACATAGATCAGATCGAAAATGCGCAGCGCATCAAGCATGCGGAAGATGATGGCCACCATCAGCGCCGGGCGGATCAGCGGCAGCGTCACCCGCCAGAACACTTTCAGCGGATGCACGCCGTCAATCTTGGCCGCTTCATAAATATCCGTCGGCACCATTTGCAGACCGGCCAGAATGAGCAGCGCCATGAAGGGTATCGTCTTCCAGACGTCAACAATCAGCACCGCAATCATCGCCGTGTCCGGATTGGCAGTCCAGGCGATCTTCTGGCTGATAAGCCCCAGATTGAGCAAGATGTGATTGAGAATGCCGAACTGATCGTTGAGCATCCAGTGCCAGATCTTGGCCGAAACAATGGTGGGGATCGCCCATGGGATCAGGATTGCTGCGCGTACCAGCCCGCGACCGGGGAAATTAGCATTGAGCACCAGCGCCACGATCAAGCCTAATATGGTTTCCAGACTGACCGAAAGCAGCGTGAACTTGATGGTGTTCCAGACGGCGCCCCACCATGCGGGGTCTGCCAGAAGGCCACGATAGACGGTGCGTCCACTCTTCAGCGTGATCCAGTTGAGATAGTTACTGAAGCCGACGAATTCTGCCGAGCCAAGATTGGTCAGCGATGCATTGGTGAGACTGAAATAGATCGTCCTGAGCAATGGCCATCCGGCCACCAGCGCCAGCACAAACAGCGTGGGGGCGAGAAAAATCCATGCAGACCGAATGCGCTGACGGCGCAAATCGGAGTGAACACGCACCCTTGGAGGCGATGCCTCCGCAATATCGAGAGAAGTCTCTGTCATGATCCAGCTCTGGTCCTGCTCAGAGGAATATCAGCGTTCGGGTTGCCCACCTTGGGGGGGCGGGGCTTGGGAGGACAACCCGAACGCGGCTTGATCGGTCCCTACCAGCCAGAACCTTCCAGCTCGGTCAGCTCGACCTCAAGCATTTCGAGATTCTCCGCAGCGGTTCCGTTGCCGGAGAGTGTCTTGTGAACCGCCGTCCAGAATTTTGACGACACTTCGTTATATTTGACCTTCGTCGCAGCCGATGGCCGCGGCACCGCGTTCTGGAAGATCGGCTTCCAATTGGCCATGAAAGGCTGCGCCGCGATGACATCCTTGTCATCGTAAAGCGCTTCAATGGTCGGCAGACGCGAAATCTCGACCGCCTGCACCTTCTGCACTTCAGGTGATGCCAGATACTTGATTAATGCAATGGCCGCATCCTGCTTGGTTGAATATTTGGACACGGCGAGGTTCCAGCCGCCGAGCGTAGACGATGGCGCATCGCCATCAGCGCCAGCAGGCAGTGGCGCCACATCGAACTTGCCCTTCACCCCGCTATCTGCGCTGTTGCCCAGCGCATAGGCATAGGGCCAGTTGCGCATGAAGACGGCATTGCCGGTCTGCCAGATACCGCGCGATTCCTCTTCCTGATAGGCAAGCGCGCCTTGCGGCGAGATTGAACCGATCCAGCCCTTGGCCCGTTCAATCGCTGCGGCTGCCTTTTCATTGTTGACCGAAATCGCACCGTCCGCTTCGACGATCTGGCCGCCGCCGGACGACTTGATCCACTCAAGCGCGTTGCAGGTCAGCCCTTCATAGGCATTGCCCTGAAAGACGAAACCCCAGAGATCGGACTTACCGTCAGCCCGTTCCTTGTCCATGATTTCCTTGGCAGTTGCCGTCATTTCATCCCAGGTCTTGGGAACCGGCTTGCTGTATTTTTCGAGAAGATCCTTGCGGTAGAACAATGCCGGCGCATCCGTGTAAAACGGCAGGGCAACCAGCTTGCCATTAACGGTCTGCGACGCAATGATCGACGCAAAATGCGTTCCCGTCACATCCTTGGTAGCCTCGGTCAGATCGACAAACTGGTCGGACAATTGCGGCGCCCAGACCACGTCGGTCTGATAGACGTCGATATCCGCATTGCCTGCGGCCAGCCACAAACGATACTGGCTGAACTGCTCGCTCGAGGACGACGGCATGGTCACGATATTGACCTTGTTGCCAGTATCCTTCTCGAACTTGACGATCTGGTCCTGCAAGAACTTGATATTGTTGCCGGTCGCATTGGCAGCAAGAGAAATCTCGACAGCCTGCGCACTGACCGTTGCAAAGCCCAATGCCAAACAGGCAGCGAGCACACCCTTTAATGGTTTCATTGTTCCCTCCTCCCATCCATTCTGTAAGCGGATTATTAAAATCGAAAACGGTTTGGATGGTAAAAAGTTGCAGAGGACCGCATTCCTGTCAAGCGACAGATTCTTACAGATCGCACGCCGCCATAACTTTCTTCGTAAATTGTATATATTTCAATTGGTTACTGGCATACCCACTTTTTCTAAAAATTCAACGCCCTCAGTGACAGCAGCAATTTCCTGCTTCATTTTGAAACAAACTTGAAAGCGGTTTGGATTTGTTGCACAATGATAATTAGTCACGCCGCCTTCGAGCGGCGAGCCGATTGTTAATCGCAAGGAAGCGGCTATAATCCGCCGCCTTGCCTGCCTTTAAACTCGACATACCAAATGAAACTTCGCGAATTTGCCAAACAACTGGGACTTTCAGCCACGACCGTCAGTCGTGCTCTAAGCGGCTATCCTGAAGTCGCCGAGAGCACGCGCAAGCGGGTGATGGGTGAAGCCGTGCGCCTTGGTTACCGCCCCAATGAAAATGCGGTGCGGCTCGCAACCGGGCGCGCCGGAGCCATCGGCGTTGTGATGGGCCGCAACAGCGAGTTTCACTTCGCCGAATTCATGCGCGGTATGGCCGAGAGGCTCGGTCAGGATGAAGTCGACATTCTTGTCAGCCCCATTTCGCACGATGGCTCGGAAGATGAGATTCAGATTTGCCGTCGTCTCGCCACCAGTCGCCGTGTCGATGCGATCATCGTATCCTCCCCAAAACCGAATGATGAGCGCATTCGCCTGCTGCATGAACTTGGCATGCCGTTTCTGGTACACGGGCGTTCGGAAACCGACATTCCGCATGCATGGCTCGACATCGACAATGAAGGCGCAGTCTGCCGCTCGACGGCTCATCTGCTCGATCTCGGCCACCGTCGCATTGCGATGATCAACGGGCGGTATGGCTTCACATTCTCACTCCATCGCGACGAAGGTTATCGCAAGGCGCTGGAAAGCAGGGGCATCCCCTTCGATCCAAAACTGGTGGAGCATGGCGATTTCACCGACGAGATCGGCTACCGCCTTGCGCTCAAGCTTCTGGAACGCACCCCGCGCCCGACAGCCTTTGTGGCTGGATCGATGATGACGGCGCTCGGGATCTATCGGGCGGCGCGGTCGCTCGGGCTGACCATCGGCAAGGACATTTCGGTCATCGCTCATGACGACGTGATCTCGTTCCTGAGCGCGGAGAATATGGTGCCGTCACTGACAGCAACACGCTCTTCCATGCGAGCGGCGGGCAAGCGCTGCGCCGACCTTCTGATGAACATGCTCGACGGGCATGCCGCCAGCGATATTCACGAACTTTGGCCCGTCGAGCTGATCCTGCGGGATTCCGCCACGCGCGCACCCGAAAAAAGCTGGTAAAAGCCAATACACAGAACACGACGCTCGAGACTTAAGTGAATCTCGCATAATCTTCGTCATGAGACTGACAGAAGATTCGATTACTTAGTCGGGAGGGCGTTGTCGGGGCCACCAACGAGGAGTATGCCATTGGCCGAAATCGAACTGAAGCTCGAAATTTCCCCTGCTGATCTTGAAAAGATCGCTCTGTCCAGTTTTCTGGGAGAACCAGCTGCGACACTGGAATTGCATTCAGTTTATTTCGACACCGGCGATTGCCGGCTTTTCGATAATGGCTTCACCTTGCGTATCCGCCGGTCCGGCGACAAGAGCATTCAGACCGTGAAAGCGACCGGCTCCAACGCATCGCTTTTCGCCAGATCCGAGTGGGAAACCCCCGCCAAGACGAGCATACCCGTTTTCGATTATAACAGCCCTCTCCTCAACCGGTTCGGTCCGATCGAGCGTGATCTCGTCGTGCAGTTTGAAGTAGCCACCAATCGCCGCATCTGGAACCTGACCGAGAGCACGACGAGCATCGAAGTGGCAGCCGATTCCGGCACCGTGATCGCGGGCGACCGACAAGCGCCATTTCATGAAATCGAGCTTGAGCTGAAAGGCGGAGAGCCGAGACAGCTTTTCGCGCTGGCCCGCAAGGTCAATGCCATTGTGCCGGTGAAGATCGGTGTTCAGTCCAAATCGGAGCGCGGCTACCGTTTGTTGTCGGCAATGCGCAGCGCAGCGAAGGCAGAAGCCATCGATCTGGAGCAACGGCTGAATGCTGGCGAGAGCTTCCGGATGATCGCGCTGTCCTGTTTCCGCCAGTTCCGGCTGAACGAAACCTTGCTGCTGCAAAGGGGCAATGCAGGCAGCCTACATCAGGCGCGCGTTGCCATGCGACGGCTGCGCTCGGCGCTATCTCTGTTCAAGCCTCTGCTCGATGAAAACGCCAAGCGATTTTCAGACGAATTCCGCTGGCTTGCCAATACGCTTGGCGAGACCCGCAATCTGGATGTGCTTTTGTTGAAGGCCACCGATGGCGAGCTGCGAGAAAAACTCGAAGCCGCACGCAAGAGCTCTTACGATGAGATTGTCGAAGCACTGGGTTCAGCCCGCAGCCGAACGCTGATGCTCGACTTCAACGAATGGCTGCTCTGCGGTGATTACGCCAAACATCCGGACTGCGAAAAGCCCGTTGAAGATTTCGCGGCAAAAGCGCTCGACCGGATGCGCAAGAAGCTTAAGCAGCACGGTCGCGATCTTTCCGGGATTGATGATGAGCACAGGCACGAGGCGCGCAAAGACGCCAAGAAACTGCGTTATGCGGCGGAATTCTTCGCGCCGCTTTTCACGGACAAGCGTGGACTGCGCCGGTATAAGAATTTCAACAAGGCCATGGAGGCCCTGCAAGACCGACTGGGCGCCCTGAACGATCTGGCGATAGGCCATGACGTTCTAAAAAAATATGGCATCGAAGAAACGCCCGAGGCTCAGAAGCTGATCTTCTATGCCGATAAGAGCCAGTTGATCGATAAGGCTCAAGCCGCTCTTGATGACGTCCTCGATGCCAAGAAATTCTGGCGTTAAGCCGGGGTCAAAACACCGCTGCCGAAGCGTCGATCACGCCCGATGATTGAAGATATTCAACGGCTTCGAAAGCTGGTTTGGCAGCGAAGAACACAAGCCCATCCATCAATGTGACATAGACCCTACGTGGCACGACATCCAGGGTTGTCGAGTCGCGATAGATGGAGAATTTCGGCAAGAAACGCGGCACTTCCCGCAGATAGGCTGCATAAGGCTCGCCGAACATGCCACCCAGGTGTTTTTCTTCCCGCCGGATGACAAACTGAAACAGCACCGCGCATCCAAGGGCGAAGATCAGTCCGACGACAACACTGCCGGATTGCAACCCGACACCGCCAGCGGCAATGGCCGAGAAGACATAAAGCGGATTGCGGCTGATGGAATAGGGTCCCTGACGAACCAGTTCCGACGACTTCTTGCCACCGATATAAAGCGTGCACCACAGTCTCCCGACAATGCCCGCGAGAATGAGGAAGAGCCCCACCACCTCGATGGTTTCGTGGGTTTCACCGATCCAGGCAGACTTTACCTGCGTCAGTGCAAGAAAAGCGAGAAGCACGGCTGCGCCAACCCAAAGGCGTCTGAAATATTGAAACTTGCTCAAGGTCATTTTTTGCAAACCTATGCCGAAAGATGTTCAAAGAGAATGGACGTGCCGAGAGCACAAAGCACCACGGCAGCTGCCACTTCGGCAAACTTGCCGAACTTGGCGCCGATTGCCTTGCCGATCATCAGCCCCATCGTGGACATGATAAATGTCGCAAAACCGATGGCCAATGAAATCGCGATGATGCCCTGCAACCCAATGCCGAGAAAGGCAAGCGACAGGCCAACAGCCATCGCATCAATGCTGGTGCCAACCGCCGTTGCCAGCAAGACGAGGAACGAACCGCCCTGAGGCGTCTCATCTGCGTCGTCATCCTTGGGCCAGATCACCGTGTAAAGCATATGAAGACCGACCGCTGACAACAAGCCGAATGCCAGCCAGTGATCGATTTGCGAAACCCAGTCGCTCGCCAGAACACCAGCCACCCAGCCGAGAAACGGGGTGATGGCTTCAACAACGCCAAAAACGATGCCAGTGCGCAAAGCCTCGGAAAGCCGGCGGCGGTTCAAGGCGGTGCCACGCCCGACAGAAACTGCAAAAGCATCGACCGACATGCTGACGGACAGAAAAAATACCGTGATGGGGGACATCATGTCTGCTCAGACGGAGGATTGGCCGGGCAACAAAGGCCATCCGTCCGTCGGCGGATGGCTGATACCACGGTCTTGCCGGGCCGTTGAACGGCTGATCACGCCACGCTTTTCAGCGATTGTGTTGACGTGATCCCACTTGATCTCAGCGCCGCCATAATGGGCCGCGCTTCGGTGGTGGCTACTCCCCGATGCGGCTTATCTATTTGCAACTGGAAAAATTGTCAAGCAATATCAATGCGTTGAATGATTATGATAAGCATTTGCAATTAGAGAAATTATGAAAGCACCACAGGACATTGATGGGTTTTTAATGTTTTGAACGGGGTGTCCGTCTCGAATTTATATGCGCCCGGTCGTAAGTTTTGCGCATCGCCACCGGTTCGATTGCGCCGGAGCGAGGGTGGGAACCCACCCGAAACGCGGAGACCACTGATTATGGCTTATGATGAACTCAAAACGAGGCTTCGTGGTGTAACAACTGCGCTTGTCACGCCGTTTCGCAATAGCGAAGTCGATTACCGCGCCTTTGCCGATCTCGTAAACTGGCAAATCGGAGAAGGCATCCATGCGCTCTCCCCCTGCGGGACCACCGGCGAAGCGCCGACATTGAACACAGCCGAAAAAATCCGTCTCATTAGAACCTGTGTCGAGGTTTCGGCCGGGCGCGTGCCGGTCATTGCCGGGACAGGAACGAATGACACGCTCTCGACAATCGCCCTGACCAGTGCCGCCGCCGCATGCGGGGCCAATGCCGCGCTTATCGTGACACCCTATTATAACCGTCCCTCGCAAGAAGGGCTTTATCGCCACTTTGAGGCAGTCGCCAACAACACCCAGATTCCGATCATTCTCTACAATGTGCCAACGCGAACCGGTGTCGACCTGTCGCTGGACACAATCGAACGGCTTTGCAAACTCCCAGCGATCGTCGGCATCAAAGACGCCACTGGCGATCTGGATCGCCCCAAGCGTCTCATTCGTCGTATGGGAAGTCGGCTTATCCAGCTTTCAGGCCATGACGCGACCTCCACGGCTTTCAATCTGGAAGGCGGTGACGGCACGATATCGGTGATCTCGAACGTGGTGCCAGCCCAAATGGTCGCTATCCACAATGCCTGCCAGCGCAACGATGGCTGTAGCGCGCGCTCACTCGCCTTTGCACTCAAGCCGCTCTTGACGGCTCTGGAGCAAGACACCAACCCAGTACCTATCAAATATGCGCTGCATCACACGCGCGGCCTGTCGCCGGATGTGCGGTTACCGCTTGTCGTGGCGAATGACGAGACCGCGGCCTCTATCCGCCGCGCGATTGCGGCGCTCGATCCCGATACGCATCCAATCGCTTTGCGTGACCCCGACGACAATAGCCGTAAGCAGCTGGCGGTCGTTCCCCGCTGACACATTCCTTGAAACGATACTTAAGGTATAACCATCATGACCAGCATCCAGAAAACTGTTATCCCCGAACAGCGAGCCAGATTTACCATCGGTCAGGACAGGCGAGGCCAATGGGTCGTTTTTGACCAACTTGGCCTGACCGGCGGATTGTTTACCGACCGCGAAACTGCGCTTCGTTTTGCGACTAGAGCTTGCCGCACCACATCAGACACGGTCTGTCTTTCATCCGGTTCTGTCGCGTCGGATGCGATCTTCGGCAAGAAATCGACGCTCTTGAGACTGGTCCGATAGGCAGCATTTTGGCCTACAGATTTCACCAAATTCGCGCCCGCATTTACCCACGCGGGCGATGCTTTCCAGATCAGCACACATCAGCCTGTTCACGCATATTGCACGTCTTCTACACCATGTCGCCTCTCATCGTCGCTGGCGTGCTGGCATGGGTGTTAACCAAGATTTTCTCACCGTCGTGAGACGGCGCCGAACGCGCCGCTTCGTTCAGGCAATCGGGCTTTGCGCCGGGCAGTAGCTTCGTAAACCGCCAATAATGATGCGTGAATCGTAAAGTGACTTTGTCAGTTTCCCCTATCATATTGTTCCCAACAAAAAACAAAGGGGAGAGATGATGAAGAAGCTCAATCACTTGCTGGTGGCGGGTATCGCAATACTGTCCGCTGCTCCGGCTCTTGCAGCCGAGGCAGAATCCTGTAAAGCGCCGAAATTTTCGGATGTCGGCTGGACCGACATCACCGCGACCACGGCGCTCGCATCGCTTTTGCTTGAAAAGGCTGGATACCAGCCCCAGACGACAATTCTCTCAGTACCAGTGACCTTCCAGTCACTGGAAAATGGCCAGATCGATATCTTCCTTGGAAACTGGATGCCGCTTCAGGAGGAAGCGCGCAAACCCTATCTCGAAGGAAAGAAGATAGAGCAGGCCGGTATCAATCTCGAAAATGCAAAGATCGGTCTTGCCGCAACGGGCAAGGATCTCGGCATCAAGACCTATGCCGACATAGCAAAATTCAAGGACCAGCTCGGCGGAAAAATCTACGGCATCGAAGCGGGCAGCAGCGCCAATGCAACGATCCAGTCGATGATCGAGAAGAACAATTTCGATCTCAAGGATTTCCAACTGGCGGAATCGAGCGAACAGGCCATGCTGTCACAGGTGCAAAACGCCGTGCGCAAGGACGAGCCGGTGGTGTTCTTCGCATGGACCCCACATCCGATGAACATTCGCTACAAGCTCACCTATCTGGAGAACGGCGATAATCTCTTTGGTCCCAATGACGGTGCCGCCACGGTCGAGACGCTGACCCGAAAGAGCTATGCAGCCGACTGCCCGAATGTGTCGCATTTTCTGTCAAAGTTGAAGTTCACGACCGAGATGGAAAGCACCATGATGAACATGATCCTCAATGACGGGATGGAAGCCAAAGATGCCGTCACGAAATGGATCAAGGAGAACCCGGCGCAGCTCGACGCGTGGCTCGACGGTTTCAATACTTTTGACGGCAAGCCAGCACTCGCTGAAGTGAAGGCCGGCCTCGGCTTGTAATATTTATTAAGCCGCGAAACTATTTTTGCCGCAACTTGCTCGGCGCCTGTCCGAAATGCCGCTTGAAAGCGCGGGAAAGCGAACTGATCGATGAAAAGCCGGTCTGTTCCGCCGTATCCGCCATTGAAAGATGCGTATCGAGGATGAGGCGTCGAGCAGCCTTGAGCCGAAGCGACAGATAGTAATTGCCCGGCGATTGCCCGATCACATTGGCAAATAGCATTTCAAGGCTGCGTGTCGAAAGCCCGAGCCGTCTGGCGATGCGCGTCACCGGGATCGGCCGGTCGATATGGCTTTCCATAATCTTGATGGCGTCAGCCAGCCGCGGCTCGCGGTTCAAAAGCCGGCCCAGCGACACCAGCGGTTGCGCATCTGAAGCCTGCCGTACCTCGTCATAAACATAGAGGCTCGCAACATCGAGCGCGATGGAATAGCCATGCCGGGCACGGATCAGCGCCAGCATCATGTCGAGCGCCGGAGCCGCACCACCTGTTGTCAGAAAAGTGCCGTCGCGTACCCAGCGGTCCGACTGCATTTCCACATCCGGGAAGCGCTGGGAGAAAGCTTCCAGATCCTCCCAATGGGTGGTGGCTTTCCTGCCATTGAGCAGCCCGGCCTTTGCCAGCACCCATGAACCCGCCTCGACACCGATCACCAATTGGGACTGCTTGGCTGCCTGGCGCAGCTGCGCAAGAAGCTTTGGGGTCGCGTGTTCCAGCGCATGAAATGCGCTGACGATAATCAGGATATCTTGCGGTGTTGCCTCGAATTTTCCGTTCACACCAATCTTCAGGCCGCTTGATGTGATGGGGTCGCTTCCATCCGGAGACACCACCCGCCACGAATAGAGCGACCGACCCGTCACGCGGTTGGCGCCGCGCATCGGGTCAAGCGTCGCGGCCAATGACATGAGCGAACAATCCGGCAAAACCAGCAGGGTGACAGACAGTTGCTCATCGGATGGTTCAAAGATCACGTGCTTCGCTCTTCGCCAAACTAATTTCGTAAAATGATAATCTCAGCAATCTGCGACCTGTCAAGCTCGACAAAAATCGAGGGAAATCACCATGCCTTTGCAGCCCGCTCGCGAAACCTTCATCACAGCCGCCGTTACCGGCGCTGGCGCCACCACACATCGCTCCAACAAGGTGCCGATCACCCCGCGACAGATCGCGGACGCCGCGATTGAAAGCGCTGAAGCAGGCGCGGCAATCGCACATATCCATGTGCGCGATCCCGAAACGGGCGAACCATCGCGCAAGGTGGAACTGTTTCGCGAAGTGGTCGACCATATCCGGGCATCCGGCGTGGATATCGTGCTTAACCTGACCGCAGGCGTTGGCGGCGATCTTGTCTTCGGTTCAGCCGAAGCGCCTCTGCCGCCGGATGCGTCGAAGACCGATATGGCGGGCGCGACAGAGCGCCTTGCGCATATTGCAGCACTTCTGCCGGAAATCTGCACGCTTGATTGCGGCACTATGAATTTCGGCGAAGGCGACTATGTGATGACCAACACCCCTGCCATGCTGAAAGAGATGGCAGGGCAGATCCAGCGTTTGGGCGTGCGCCCGGAAATCGAGATTTTCGATACGGGTCACCTGCCATTGGCCCAATGGCTGCAACAGCAAGGCCTGCTTGACGACCCGGTGATGGTGCAATTGTGCATGGGCATTCCATGGGGCGCACCGGATGATCTCGCGACGCTGGTGTCCATCCTCCACAATCTGCCGGATAACTGGATATTCTCGGCATTTTCGATTGGCCGTAACCAGTTGCCTTATGCCGCGCTTGCGGTGCTCGCTGGCGGCAATATCCGCGTCGGCCTCGAAGACAATATCTGGCTCGAAAAGGGCGTCCTCGCCTCCAATGGCGATCTAGTGGAACGCGCCAGAAACATTGCGGTCAATATGGGGTCCAAGATACTCACGCCCGCTGAAGTTCGCGAAAAGCTCAAGCTCAAGAAGCGTTGGTGATACCCATGAATAATCGCCCTCCCAAGATCGCCTGCATCGGCAGCGGCGTCATCGGCAGCGGCTGGGCCGCGCGCTTTCTTCTCAACGGCTATGATGTTGCCGTCTATGACCCGTCGCCGGATGCACAGGCCACTACCGAGTACATTCTCGACAATGCCCGGCGCGCACTGTCTGCCCTCACCCCGAAGCGCCTGCCTGAAGAAGGCAGGCTTTCCTTCGCGCCTTCACTGGCCGATGCTGTGCGCGATGCCATACTGATTCAGGAAAGCGTGCCCGAAAGACTCGACCTGAAGCTCTCCGTTCTTAAGGAGATTGAGGCATCCTGTTCGAGCGATGCACTCATCGCATCATCCACCTCTGGCTTCCTGCCGAGCAAGCTGCAAGCCCCTTTGCAGCACCCGGAACGGTTGATCATCGCGCATCCCTATAATCCGGTCTATCTACTGCCTGTGGTGGAACTCGTACCGGGGGAAAAGACCGCCCGGCAGGCCATCGAAAAGGCCGCCGCTCTATACCGCCACACGGGTATGGAAGCAGTTATTCTCGAAAAAGAAATAGATGCCTTTGTCGGGGACCGCTTGCTGGAAGCCTTGTGGCGCGAAGCGCTTTGGCTCGTCAACGACGGTATTGCCACGGTTGAGCAGATCGACAATATCATCCGCTATTCGTTTGGTTTGCGCTGGGCGCAGATGGGCTTGTTCCAGACCTATCGCATCGCCGGCGGTCCGGCGGGGATGAAGCACTTTCTGGCGCAGTTTGGTCCCGCGCTGCAATGGCCGTGGACGAAACTGACAGATGTTCCGGAGCTGGATGACGCGTTGATAGGTCGTATTGCCAGCCAGTCCGACGCGCAGAACGAAAACCTGTCGATCCGCGATCTTGAATCCATTCGCGACGCCAATCTGGTGGCCATTATCCGCGCCCTTTCCCAGCAACAGCAAGGCAAAGGCTGGGGTGCAGGCACGCTTCTGAACGAGTATACAGCGCAGCTCGACGCAACCGATGGCGAGGCTAGGCCCCGTTCTGGTCCGCTGCGGTTGCTCGACGTCCGTGTGATCCCCGAATGGATCGACTATAATGGCCACATGACCGAGCACCGGTATCTCGATCTTTTTGGGCAGACCACCGACCAGTTTCTCGCGCTGATCGGCGTCGATGCCGCTTATCTGGACGGTGGCCACAGTTACTATACCGTCGAAACCCACATCATGCATCGCAATGAAGCCAAAGCTGGCGACGCGTTGCATGTCGACACACAGCTTCTGTCCTTCGATGCAAAGCGCATTCACCTGATCCATTCGCTGAAACGCGGTGAAACAGAACTGGCAAGCGCGGAGCAGATGTTGCTCCATGTCGATACGAAAGCAGGAAAAGCGGTTGCTGCTGATCCTGTCATTCTGCAAACGCTGGAAGACCTCGCGCTTTCCCAGAAGAGCTTGACCGTTCCGGCTGCTGTCGGACGATATGTGGGGCAGCGCGCCTGAGCGCTGCCCGAATTGGCCACAGAGCGACCCATCACGCAAATCCGTTTCACATTTTCGCGAAAAATGCTCTAAGATTCCTCCCAGATGGTACGGAGGAGGAAATAAAATGGCCGAAAAGGCACCATCCAAGCCGGTGCTTCTATCCGGCGGCAACCCGCAAATTCCAAAAGGGGAAGGCGACGCACCGGTCAATGCCTATATCGCCGCCATGCCCGGTTGGAAAAGCGATGTGGGACGCCGGTTGAATACGCTCATCGAACAAGCTGTTCCAAACGTCCACAAGGCGGTCAAGTGGAACTCGCCTTTCTACGGGTTTGAAGGACAAGGCTGGTTTCTGAGCTATCATTGCTTCGCCAAATATATCAAGGTCGCCTTCTTTCGCGGTCTCTCCCTGACGCCGCAGCCGCCCGTGGAGTCCAAGAGCCAGGACACACGTTACTTCCATATCCATGAAAACGACGTGCTGGACGAAGCGCAATTTACCGACTGGGTGAGGCAAGCAAGCCAGTTGCCCGGTGAAAAGATGTGAGCCAAATGATGACTACCAACGAAAGCAAATCCGCTTCACAGCTGATCGATGAACGCATTGCCACGCTTGACGACTGGCGAGGCAAAACGCTCGCCAAGGTTCGAACCATCATCACGAAGGCCGATCCGGAAATCATTGAGGAATGGAAATGGCGGGGCGTACCCGTATGGGAACGTGATGGCATTATCTGCACTGGCGAGACCTATAAGCAGGTCGTCAAACTGACTTTTGCCAAGGGCGCATCGCTGGACGACCCGACTGGTTTGTTCAACTCCAGTCTGGACGGCAATATGCGCCGGGCCATCGATATTCGCGAAGGCGAAGAGATCGATGTCGATGCGCTGACAGCCCTCGTTCGCGCTGCCATAGCGCTCAACAGTGCGAAGCCCCCGCGCAAGAAAAAGACCCCTTGAAGCATCAGTAGCTGACCGTCACCACCACCGTATCCGAATAGGTTCCCGGTGGTGGTGTGGTCTGCGGCGCGACACGACCATAGACGGTCAGGCTTTGCGCAGTGCCGGTTCCCGTACCGGTCACGATCTGTCCGGTTGTGTTGCCCCAAGGCGTTGTGCGTGCCGTATTACTATAGAGCCCGTAGACGACCGCATTGGAGCCAAGCGTCATTCGCCTTTGGGTCGCAGTGGTGTTGCTCAAACCACCATTCAGGGAAACACTATAGGGCAGGTTGGTGGTACAGCTTACCGATAGAGCCCCGGTCGCATCCACATTGGATGTCAGAACCCCGTGATTACCAAAGTTGATAGACGTCGCGGAGACTGTACAGGTGCGATCAACATTGGCCGTCACATTGAAGGTCGGCTGTGTTGGATTATCCGTCATAGCAGTACAGGCAGGCGCCACAAGCAGATAGCTGGCATAGTTGAAGCGGGTTTGAGCACCCGAGAACGTCGATAAATACGCGCCGCCTGGCGTGGCCGCCTGCCCGGACAGGATACGCCCATAGATCGTGCGCGTGGCGGTAGTGGATGTGAGCGGCAGCAAGGTCATGTCGATGGGTGGAGGCGACCCCAATGCCGTGTTGGTAACAGACCCCCAGGGAACCGAGCGCGCCGTATCGGAATAAAGCTGATAGGTCAGCGCGTTGGTGCCGCTCAGCATGGTGCGCAAGCCGCCACTTGAGCCGCCGCTGCCCGCATTGATATTGGGGCAAACCCGAAGAAAAAGACTGACTGTGAGCGTGTTGGAGCAATTAACACCTAATGTCGCTGTCGTATCAACCGCACCGCCCCCCAGAAGATTGACCGTGCCAAAATTGACATTGGTGATGCTGAAGGAACAGGTTTGCGCATGGGCCCAGCTTGGTAGAAAAATCAATATATTGAACAACGCGCATGCGACGATGCGATAAAGTCTCATTGAATGCTCCTACAGACAGCGTCCGGGATGATAACACGTTCTCCTGTGTTGCGCGGCGCGTTGAAGGCAACCTGGCACGACCCCTTATTGGATTGTACCACAATCAGCGTGTTGGCATTCTCAATGCCTTCAAGATAGACCTGACCGTCATAACCTACGATGAACTCCTGCGAGCCATTGAGCTGCGCTGTCGATCCCGTCTCGATGTAAGCGCCACTCTCATCGCGCAGGGTGACAAGGGCGGCTCGCGTATCGGCCTTGACGTTGAAGTCCACCACAGAGCCACCCCGATCGCTTGGGCTTACCACTTGTCGAGTTTCACCTACAGTGGCATCAATCGGCAGATTGCTGGGGTCAATGGAGATTACATTCTTGTCATAGGAACGCAGATTGGGCAGCAGCATCTTGCCGCTCTTGTTGGTTTTGCCCATGGGACGATTTTCGAATTGAACGTCGATATCTGGTGCGCCCACATCCACCACACTGAAAGCGTCGTCGATGCGGTTCGAAAGGAACACACCTCCGCCTGCGAGGACAACAGCACCGTCGATCTGTGCGGTGGCGCGAACATTGTCATCATATTTTTCAACACCAGCTTCAATTCTGCCGATCTGGCTACGATAGCTGCCGCTGGCAGCAATGATGTCGCTCTGGCCATAAGAGCCGCGCAACCGCCAGCCAGTGCTTCCCACTTCGGCCTGTTCCGATTTCATCAAGTCGATGGAACCGGTGGTTCCATTCTCGTCAGCCGAAACACTCGTCGATGCCGTGATGTTATGGTCGAACGACCAGGACAATCCAGCATATAATCCAAACGAGCCTTTCTGCTCGAAGTCCGTATAGGCAGACATGAACATGTTGCCTTTCTTGCCAAAAGGCCGCGTGGCGGTGACGCCAAGAATCCGCGATTTTTCGGAATCGACAGTTTCGATCTGCGTGTAGGAGAAATTCAGATTCGTTTCATTGAAGATGCGAGGAAGTGAAACGGAAACTTGATCAAGCGCTTTGGCAGGCTTGGCACTATTGTCCGGAAGCCCGGTCTCGTCGATGTCGGCCGTGATCGAGGCGATATCATTGTAATCGCCGAAGGTGCGCTGCGTGCGCACGTAGAATTTGACATCCCAGAGATCGGCTTCAACGCTTGCGGCAACCTGGTAGCCGGTTTGCCCACCGAACTTGCTGGTCGCTCCAGACAAGGTTCCAACGCCGTAAGGCCCGATATTGAAAACGCCACCAATGCCCGCATTGTAGAAATTCTCGGCACCTTCGACGTGCCCTTCTAGGGTCGTGTTATTGGTGAGACCATAACGCAAGGTGCCGCTTCCCGCGATGCGCTCGTCATAGTCATTCGATTCCGTGCCGTAATACCGGCGGGCAAAGCCGGTTTCGGCAGAAAAATCAGCAAAACCCTTAGCCAGCAAATTAGACGACGCATAGAACGGCGTTTCCGTAACCGTCTCTCGGCCCAGAACATCGCGAACCACCATACGCGCTGTGCCTGCGCCAGTGACCACCGGGAGATTGGTGACCGTAAATGGACCGGATGCAACATTGCTGGTCGCACGACGCGCATTGTCGATATAGACATCGACCGTTGACGGCACAGCCGCAGACCCCGACAGCTCAGGCATCGGCATGGTGACCAGATCGGGCCGCAATGAAAAATTGCGCCGGATTTGTACGCCGCCCAGACGGGTCGGTCGCGTCCATGAGAGGCCGCCCGTAATGAAGTCGCCCACATTATAGGTCATCAGCGTTTCCTGATCCGAATAGGACCATCTCGTATCGAGACGCGTTGACCCGAAACCATCGGTACCGGATGAACTGAGCACCTGCGACGACGACAAGACGCCATAGGGACCGAACAGACGTCCTTCCATGAGACCAGAAACACCTTCGAACTGCGTCAGATCATACCAATCCTGTCCGCCGCTGGCGCCATAGATCGTATAATTCACCAGCCCGCCGAAATTGCTCTTGGCCTTGGGCTTTTCGTCTTCTTCTTCAGACGTGACTTCCTCGCCAGACTGCGCATCGATGACACGCGCGGCGCGCTTGTTTTCCTGCGCATCGAAACGAACGATCTGGTTCTCCTTGTCATAAGTGACGTTGACCCCGGAGAGCCGGTTCACGTCGATCCATCCGTCATCCCGCTTAGCTTCCGTGGCGGGTTTGATCCCGACATTCTTGAGCTGTTCGGGCTCAATCAGAAGTGATCCGTCCGGTGTTTGACGAAACGTAGCGATCAGCGCCGATGATGCGCCATTCACATAGACCTCAAGCTGAAGCTCCAGAGGGGTATCGTCGGAAACAAGCGTCCCCGACGACGTAGGTGGCAATTCCTGCGCCGCAGCTTTCAGACATCCTGTGCAGACCGTTAGAAACGCAATCGTCAAAACCGCAAGATCAACCGCCCCTGACGCTCGCTTGCGCATTTATCGGGCCAGCTTCGCTTTGAGCTGAAATCGTCAGCGAGCCACCACCCCGACTACCACCTGTTCCGGGAATGAACCAAGTTGCACTTGATTGCCCCAGAACATATCCAACAAGGCCTTTTCGCTGTGCGACGGCACGACCGCCTGCACCCTGCAATGCAAGATCGGAAACACGCAGCCGCTTGTTTCCCTTGTTACTAACGGTCACCTGATAACCGCCCGATTGACGCTGGACGCTCCATGACGGGTTCGCATCCGGCGTGCCGGGCTGCGAGAAGAAAACCGGAATGGAATGGCGGATCACCAGATTGACCGTGCCGGATCGCCGCTGCGCATTATCGGGAAGTTCATCGACAATCAGCCGATAGCTTTCTTCCGCCTTGACCGGGCTTTTCGTGGTGCGCACGATACGGATGATATTTTCGCCGCCGGGCTTCAGCTGCGATATGGGCGGACTGACAACAACATCGGTTGCTGCCGTGTAGGTATCCACGCCGTTGCTCTGGCTCCAGCGGAATAATCTGGCCTGAACATTGATGGGCCGTTTTGCATCGTTCCAGATGCGAATGTTTGAAGCCGCCGTTGGCGCGCTCAGATCGATGATGACCGGCGAAACGCGCAAGGAAGCCGCATGCGCGGGGACAAGATACAAGCTCGCCAATAACGCCGCGGCAAAAGTGAGAACACGCATTCTACCCTCCGTGACGCTAATAGGTGATCGTTGCGGTTACCGTATCCGTATAGACACCCGCAGCTGGCGTCGACTGCCCTGGAACACGCCCATAGACCGTATAGGCCTGTGCGGCACCAGTGCCTGTCCCGGCGACTGTGTTCGTTCCGACGGTGTTGCCCCAGACTGCGGTGCGGGCCGTCGTTGTGTACAGCGAATATCCAATAGTGGCGCTTGCCGGCCCCGTCATCAAACGGTTTGTGACGGTTGCGCCTGTTCCCGTGCCAGCGCTCAAGCCGATATTGTAAGGTGTCGAATTCGTGCATTGCACGGTTATGGTGCTGGTCGCGTCGACATTCGTCGACAAAACACCATTGGAACCAAAGTCCATGTTGGTTGCAGAATTAATAAGACAAGCTGCAGTAATCGTAATCTGCACATTGAACGTCGTCGTGGCCGTTTGAGCCATAACGTGTGTCGAAGAAAGAACAAAACTCGCTACAAGCGCGGGGAACGCGTATTTTCTGTATACCATATTCCCTCCTATAGGTCGGGGCGGCAATAATCTCCGCCCTTTCACTCAGGTTCACTTGCCCCCCAGATCCTTCACTTCTCATTTCTCTGCCTAATTAATGATTCTCTATCATAAGCAGGTTGATATTTTTTTCAAGAATCGCCTGTTTTCTTATCTTCAATAGCAATCTATTCTTAGTCCAAGCGAAAATCTCTTTATTTTACAAATACCTAATCCGTGAAATTTCTTTTCAACGATAAATAGATGCAGAACCGCCCTCGTCTGAAAAGATGTGCTAAGCACATAAAAAATTTAAAAATCTCACTAGACAATATTTATTGCGACTTAAAACGGTATAATCTGAAAAATATTCTTAGTTACATAAATCTAGAAAATGAAATTCTCAATAAAGAGCCAATCATTCTCAACAACGTGGCATCGAGCGCTTACCTTGATATTGGGGCAAGCGCTCAAAACACACGCGTAGCTAAAAACCTATTGGCGATAGAGGATCATGCCGCCATGGTGAAGGACATCATCGATGAAACGTCCATCAGCCGTGAAACCGGTGTCGTCCCAGTAATAGATATGGTTACCGCGAACTTCATAACGCCCCTGATAGGCGCTCTCACGACTACCACGCGCCTCGTCATAACGTCCGTTGGGGAGAAGATGATGGCGGACATGACCATCACCGGTGATCCACATGCCCGAATAAGGATGGCTCTTGTCAGCGGGAGCTGACAAATCAGACTGATTGTTCATTGCGAAGCCTTTGGGGGTCAAAAGAAACAGACTCACAGCCACCGCAACCGCGGCGATCATGGGCAGAGCGCATGTAGACATCACCTCGTCCTTCTCAGGTGGTGGCGGTTGGACGAATGACGATCTCATTGACGTCCACATCGTCTGGTTGCTCAATCGCGAAACGCACGGCCCGCGAGATTGCATCGGGCTTCAGCGCTATGGCGCGATAGGTTTTCATCGCTTCGGCTGCGATGGGGTCGGTGATCGTATGTGCAAGGTCGCTTTCCACAACACCGGGGTGAATGCAGGTGACGCGCAAAGCGCTGTTTTCCTGGCGCAGCCCTTCGGATATCGCCCGTACCGCATATTTCGTTGCGCAATAAACCGCAGCCGTTGGGGCAACACTCAATGCACCAATCGAGGCAATATTGATGATATGGCCGGACCCGCGGGCCGTCATTTCAGGCAGCACCGCAGCAATGCCATAGAGAACGCCCTTGATGTTCACATCGATCATACGATCCCATTCTTCCACTTTCATTGAAGCCATCAGTGACAGCGGCATGATACCGGCATTGTTGACGATGACATCGACCCGACCCCACAAGTCGCGTGCGGCATCGGCAAAGGCATTCATGCTGTCACGGTCGGTGACATCAAGCGGGTGCGCGAAAGCCGTCCCACCTGCTTCGTTCAGTTCGGCGGTCAGTGCTTCGAGACGCTCGATACGACGCGCACCGAGCACCACCTTGGCACCCGCTGCAGCGAGTTCGCGAGCGATGTCCGCTCCAATGCCGCTGGATGCGCCGGTGACGAGAACAACTTTATCGACAGCCATGGCTGTTCCTTTCTTTGGAAATTGAGAATGCCTTGACTGTAAGCGCCAATCATTGTTTCGATAACTGCGCATTCTTTAACCACACTGGGAAGTAAAACTAACCAATGGCTCCTGATCTGAACGCACTCGCCATCTTCGCGCTCGTCGCGGAGGAGCGCAGTTTTCGGGCTGCTGCCGAGCGGCAGGGCGTGACCCGTTCGGCGATCAGCCAGACGATCCGCAAGCTGGAGGAAAGCCTCGGCATTGCTCTGATCCAGCGCACCACGCGTAGCGTCAGCCTGACGGAAGCCGGTGAAAGACTTTACAGCCAGATCGCGCCAGCTGTGGCGGAGATGACCTCCGCGCTGGAGGGAACGGAGGCGCTGAAGGAGCGCCCGCGCGGACGCTTGCGCCTCGCCGTATCGTCCATTGCGGAGCGCTTTCTATCGGGGCCGCTTCTGGCAACCTTCCTGAAACAATATCCCGATATTGAGCTGGACATCATGGTCACGGACGACGAGTTCGATATCGTCGCGGAAGGCTATGACGCCGGTGTGCGTCTGGGTGAGGTGATTGCGCTGGATATGATCGCCGTCCCGATTGCCGGAGAAGAACGGCAACTTGCTGTCTGTGCGCCGTCTTATTCCGAGCGCTGCGGAATTCCCGCCCATCCGGCGGAACTGACATCGCATTTCTGCGTCGGCTGGCGGCCTTTCCCGAAATCGTCGCCCTATCGCTGGGAATTTGCCGAAAACGGCAAAGAGTTCAGCGTTGCAGTGCCGCCAACCGTCACCACCAACGATATGGAGCTGATGATCAAGCTGGCCGTTTCGGGCGCAGGCATAGCATTCGGCATGGAAGAAAGCTTCCGCCCATGGATTGACCGCAGCGAACTGATCCCCATTTTGGAAGACTACTGCCCGTATTTCGCTGGCTTTTATCTCTATTATCCGACACGCAAAAACATCGCGCCGAAGCTTCGTGCGCTGATCGAGCATGTTCACCGCAGCCGGGTAGCTCAGGCTTAAACAAAAGGCGGCGGAGCTTTCACTCCGCCGCCTTTGTTCTTCAAATGCTAGTGGTCTTTATGATTCCAACATTTGCTCAGCGCTTGAACCGAGGGAGGCAAATGTTGGAATCAGACCACTAGTACCGATCAGTGCGCAGTCTGGCTCTTGCGAACCGCAGCCACATCACCAGCCGAAACCGTGCCTGCCTTGTTGCCCCATGCGGAGCGAACGAACGAAGCGAGGTCAGCCACTTCCTGATCCGTCAGGCGATCAGCATAGCCCTGCATCACAAGACGCATCGGACGCTTTGCCGTCGACGGCACTTCCGCGCCATGCAGGATGATCGAAACCAGCGGCTTCACTTCCGAACCCGTCACCAGATCGTTGTCAGCCAGTTCCGGGAATATCCCCGGCGCACCCTTGCCGGTCACGAAGTGGCAGGCGGCGCAATTGTCGAGATAAAGGCGGGCGCCCACCGGCATATCCGGTGATGCTTCCGTCAGCATCTTCGCCGTTGCTTCACCAGCCGCATCGGCAGGCGCCGCTGGCAGGACTGTCGGCGCCTTGGCCGCAAAGCTCTGCGGAACTTCAACAGCCGCACCGTCAATGCCCTTGAGGAAAGCGGCAATCGCCAGAGTATCGGCATCGGTCAGGTGCTGGAACGATTGCTCGACGGCCAGCCCCATTTCGCCGTTTGCGGTCGAGTGCGCATTACGACCTGTTGCGAGATAGGCAGCCATTTCCTCGACCGACCATTTCTGGGGAGCCGATTGGGGGCCGCGCAGCGAAGGCGCATTCCAGCCGTCGACAACGCCGCCGGTCAGGAAGTTCTTGTCGCCGGCGCTGACGCCATCTTGCGCCATGAAGCTGGTGCGCGGACTGTGGCAGGCCGCACAATGCGCTGGACCTTCGACCAGATACTGGCCGCGTTCCTGAACCTCGTTCTTGCCCGCTGGCGTGAAGCCCGCCTTATGGGTCAGCGCGAGCCAGTTCCAGGCGCGAATGCCAAAGCGCAGATTGAACGGGAAGCCGAGTTCGGTCTGCTGAACCTCGTTCTTCACCGGCTGCACATCGTGCATGAAGTAGTCGTAGAGCGCACGCACATCTTCTTCGGTCAGCTTGCGATAGTTTTCGTAAGGCATGGCCGGGTAAAGATGCGCGCCATCGGCGCGGATACCGTCATAGAGCGCGGCGCGGAACTGATCGAGCGTCCAGTTTCCGATGCCGGTTTCCTTGTCCGGGGTAATATTGGTCGTCCAGATTTGGCCCATCGGGCTTGCAATGGCGCGACCGCCAGCGAATGGCTTGCCGCCATCCGCCGTGTGGCAGGCCATGCAGTCGGACGCATACATGACATATTCGCCCTGCCCCTTGGCCGGTTTCCAGTCGGCGGCCAGTTCCTTCGTCGGCTTTGTAAGCTGTACCGGAACGAACAGGAAAGCCAGCAAGGCCACGATGCCGAGAACGATGAGAACGATGAGAACACCGATTATGCGAAGAAAAGTTTTCATCACCATTCTCCTCAAACCAGCGGACGCGGATTGGCAAGATACTGCGTGCGGATCGCATGTGCCGTCCAGTAGGCAAGGCCGCCGAGCAAGCCGGTCGGGTTGTACTGGGTGTTCTGCACGAAGTTACCCGCGCCAAGCATGAACACATTGTGCTTGTCCCATGCCTGCGAGAAGCGATTGACCACGCCCTCGCGCGCATTTTCCGACATGATGTGTCCGCCGGTCGTGTGGGTCGTCTGGTAAGGACGAACGTCGAACTGAGCGCCTTCCTTCTTGAAGGACGACTGGATCAGATCCGGGTTCATCGTCTTGGCCAGCGCTTCCGCCTTGGTCTTCATGAACTGGGTCATCCGGATGTCATTCGGATTCCAGTTGAAGGTCATGCGCATCAAGGCGCGGCCATGGCGATCCTTGTAGGTCGGGTCGAGATCGAGATGGTTGGTCTTGTAGGACATCACGGAACCATGGGTTCCGATGTTCATCGAGTGGCCATACCATTCGGCAATCGACTTTTTCCAGCCAGCACCCCAGCTCGGCGTACCCGACGGCAATATCATGCTGCGGATCGGCTGGCCGTTGGTCTGACCAGTGCGCCAGTAAGCGCCACCAATGAAGCCCTCGCGACCGAAATCGATCTGGTTGACGCCAAAGTCATCGATACACATGCCATTGGCGCCGGTGCCAATGAACGGATTGAACTCTTCATCCTTGAAGAAAAGCGTCACGCCGCCGGTCAGCTGGTAGGCATAGTTACGTCCGGTGACGCCTTCGCCCGTTGCCTGATCGTAAGGCTGTCCGATGCCCGAAAGCAGCGCCAGATGCACGTTGTTCAGCTGGAACGACGACAGGATGACGAGATCGGCGGGTTGGAAGACTTCTTCCTGCGTCTTGTCGTCGAAATAGGTCACGCCGGTCGCGGTCTTGCCATCCGGAGCCATTTCAACACGCAGCACTTCCGACTCCGTGCGATAGGAGAAGTTCGGCATCCGCTTCAGCGCATCAAGGATCGTCGTCTGCGGCGACGACTTCGAATACTGGTAGCAGCCAAAACGCTCACAGAAACCGCAATGATTGCACGGCCCCATCTGCATGCCATATTCATTGACATAAGCGGTCGAGGCAATGCCGCCCGGTGACGGGAACGGGTGGTAACCCGCAGCCTGCGCTGCATCGGCGAATTTGCGTCCGTCCCAGGTCGTCTTCATCGGCGGCATTGGGTAGTCGTTTGAACGCCAGCCCTCAAACGGGTTGCCGCCTTCAACAATCTTACCCTTGATGTTGCCCGCCTTGCCGGAAATACCAGCCACGCGCTCGAAGCGGTCGAAGAACGGTTCCATCTCGTCATAGGTGACGGGGTAATCACCCAGAAGCATGTCTTCCGGGATGATCTGCTCGCCCCAATGCTCGCGCACATGGGAACGCAGGCGCAGTTCTTCGGCCTGCGGACGCCAGTTGAGGCCGTTCCAGTGCGTACCCGCACCACCCACGCCGTTGCCCGGCAGGAACGAACCGAAGCTGCGGTAAGGCAGCGCGTTTTCTTCCGCGTTGCGGCGCACGGTAACCGTTTGCTGGCTGGCGCGCTGCATCATCTTCAGACGCACGCCGTATTTCAGCTCATCGATCATGTTCGGATATTTGAAATCCGGCACGGTGTTCTGATCATGGCCGCGTTCAAGTGCTACGATGTCGAGGCCTTCCTGCGCCAGTTCCATTGCGAGAATAGAACCGGTCCAGCCGAGGCCGACGATGACCACGTCTTTCTTCTTTTCCTGACGTGCCATGGTTAAGCCCTTTCGCCCTTGATCGAAACCGGACCCAGCGGGTAAGCGACATTGTAGCGCTCAACCCACTCCTTGTAGCTGCCGCGCGCGCCGGGGAAGCCAATATAGGTCCAGGCCTGCATGCCGTGATTGCCGCCATACATCGGGTCGGCGAAATAGCCTTCCTTGGTGTTCTGGAGCAGAATGCCGAAGAACTCGCGCAATTCCGGCTGCAAACCGACTTCGCCCTTTTGAAGCGCAGTCAGAGCTTCATCCTGCTGTTCAGGCGTGAGAGCGGCAAAAGCGGCGCTGTATTTCTGTTCGCACCAGCCATTGAAGGCCGGGATAGCCTGGCGATAAATCTGCGCCGGGTTGAGCGGGGTCTGCCAGCCGCGTGTCGGATCGGCCGACGCATCGTGCGGCCCAACCATGTACCAGTCGTCAGCGCGGCCATAATCGCCGGCAAGCTGGAGATCGATAAAGACAGGGACGCGGGTTTCGATGGCGCCCGGGCCATCGCCATCCGAGGGGATCAGCCTTGCCGTCGCGGCGAGGATAAATGTCCATTCAAGATCGGTAAAATATTGGCGTTCATAGTCTTCGAGCGAAACCGGTGGCGTCTTCGGTTCGGCCTGCGCTGAGACAGCCAGTCCTGAAAGCATGACGCTTGCTGCGGAGGCTTTCAGAAAACTGCGACGACTCGGATATCCGGGGAGGTCAGTCATTGTCGTTTCCTGCCTGTTAGGTGGGTAAGACGGAGGGATGCTTTTCTGAAATGAAACCGCATTGCGCGATTGAGAAAAACATAGCGCTCGATACACACCAGACTAGAACAGTTCAAATAACTTGTACCCTAGCTGTGCAAAACATGAGGGATTTCGGGGCTATGAAGCAGCCGTTTCGGCGAAGAAATTGCCCCTAAAATACCAGAAACCGGCGAAAACGTGCCCGTCATCGGTACAATAATCACATTTATGTGATTACGTGATCATATACTTAAATAAAGGCTCAAAACTGCAAATTTGACCGGTCGGACAAATTTCAAAAAACGGAGAGAGACTCACTCGGCCAGCGCATGAAACGCTGGCCGAACGACGCTCATCAACCGACGACTTCGCCTACCAGAGCGAGGTCGAAAACGTGGTGGTGGATATGCCCATCGAACATTGCGAGGAGGCCCTTTGTGGCCTCCCGGCTTTCGTAGCGGATGGGGGACTCCAGCGCCTCGGCCAGCGCTTGTCGGCCGTCATAAACCGTCCACAACACCATCGGATAGGATGGTGCGCCTTCGTCCCGTTCCACGGCATAAAGCACGCGCACATCCCGAATGCCTGGAAACTGAAGCCACATCGGCATCAGGGTTTCCGCGACATAAGCCTTGAACGCATCCTCGCGCCCGGCATGAATTTCACCTTCGAAGAAAGCCTGTCTGACAATCATCGCAAAACTCAATTTACCTTGGTGGGCGGAACAGCGCCTGCGAAATAGGCCTGCAGATTGGCAAGCACCAGTTCACCCATGCCGATGCGCGTTTCGACAGTTGCACTGCCCTGATGCGGCATCAAAACCGTGTTTGGAGCAGTGAAGAATTCTTCGCGGATCGTCGGCTCGTTGACGAATACATCAAGACCGGCACCGGCGATAATGCCACCGTTCAGCGCGGCCAGAAGCGCGTCTTCATCGACCACGGTGCCGCGCGCGACATTGATGAGATAACCCTTGTTGCCAAGCGCCGTCAGCACATCCGCATTGACGATATTCGCCGTGGAGGCATTGGCTGCCACACAAACCGCCAGAACGTCGCAGTTCTCAGCCAGTGCCACCGGCGATGCATGGGCCACCCAGTTCGTGCCTGCCACCGGCGAGCGGTTCCAGTAATGCACTTCCATGCCGAAAGCCTCGGCGCGCTTTGCCAGCGACTTGCCGATCTGGCCAAGACCGAGAACGCCGATACGCTTGCCCTTGGGGCTGATGCCCAGCGGGAACGCCTGACGCCCGGCCCATTTTCCTTCGCGGACAAAGCTGTCGCCAAGCGCCACATGGCGCAGGAGCGCGAGCATCAGCGCAATGCCGGTATCGGCAACATCATCGGTCAGGACGCCGGGCGTCGTGCTCACATGCACATTGCGGCTATGGGCAAAAGGGAGATCGACCTTGTCCGTTCCGACGCCGTTGATGGCGATCAGGCCAAGCGACGGCAGACGCTCGATCCATTCATTGGAAAGCCCCGAACCACCACCGGTCACGACCGCGCGGATCGAGCCCAAAGCCGCATCGATAGCCGCTTTTTCTTCAGTCTTGTAAAGCCGGTGCACCTTGTAGCCCGCATCGAGGCGCTCCTCGATAGCGGACATCATCGGCTCCACGAGCAGAATTTCCTTCGTCACGTCAAACTCCAGTTCCAGATTGGGGGAAACACATCGCGAAAGGTGGGATTTAGCCTTCGCGATATGCGTCAGAACAAACGATGCGAGCGGTCAGGAAATCTGACCGATAAAGGCCCTTGTCCGCTCATGTTTCGGATTGCCGAAGAACTCTTCCGGCTCTGCCATTTCAAGGATCTGCCCCTGATCCATGAAAATAACGCGGTCGGCGACCTGTCGCGCAAAGCCCATTTCATGGGTGACGCAGAGCATGGTCATGCCCTCCTTGGCGAGATCAATCATGGTGTCCAGAACTTCCTTGACCATTTCCGGATCAAGCGCCGAAGTCGGCTCATCGAAAAGCATGATCTTGGGGTTCATGCACAATGCGCGCGCAATCGCCACGCGCTGCTGCTGGCCGCCGGAAAGCTGCGCCGGATACTTGTCCGCCTGCTCCGGGATACGCACGCGCTCAAGAAATTTGCGTGCCGTCTTTTCGGCTTCCGCTTTGGCAACGCCGCGCACTTTCATCGGTGCAAGCGTGCAGTTTTCCAGAACGGTCATATGCGGAAAAAGATTGAACTGCTGGAACACCATGCCGGTTTCCTGCCGGATGATGTCGACATTCTTGCCGCCCGCCGTCAGGTCGTGACCATCGACGACGATGCGTCCTTCCTGAATAGTCTCAAGCTGGTTGATGCAACGGATCAGCGTGGATTTGCCGGAACCCGACGGGCCGCAAATGACAATGCGTTCGCCGCGCGCCACAGTCAGATTGATATTCCGCAGCGCATGATAGGTGCCATACCACTTGTTGACGCCTTCCATCAGCACCGCAGTACCGGAAGCATCCTGCGATGCCCGGCTGGCTTTGCCCTGAGCTGAATCGTGTGCCGTCTGGTTCATGTCGAGAACTCGCTTTGCTGAACGTGATCGCCGAATGCGGCGTTTGCCGCCATGCCCGGCCAATACCGGGCGTGGCACTGTCAAAGACTTACTTCGCCTTGGAAACGAAATCCGGCAGTGGGGAACCGAGCCACTTTTCGTGAATCTTGTTCAGCTCGCCGTCGCCCTTCACCTTCTCGATGAACTTGTTGACGAATTCGAGCATTTCGCTCGAACCTTTGCGCACTGCGATGCCCTGCACCTGCTGGCTGAGCTGGATCTTCTGCTCGTAACGTCCCGGCGCGGCCTTCTCGATTTCAGCGGCAACGACATTGGAAAGACCGATCAGATCGACCTGACCCGACAGCAGAGCCTGCACGGCGCTGGCATCATCATCGAAGCGGCGGATATTCGCATCCTTCGGCGCAACCTTGGTCACGGCCGTATCCTGCGTCGAGGCGCGCGCCACGCCGATGGTCTTGCCCGACAGGTCTTCCGGCTTGGCGACTGCCGCGTCCTTCGGCCCGAAAACGCCGATGGAAATACCGGCGTAAGGCTGGGAGAAGTCGACGCTCTTGGCACGTTCTTCGGTGATGCCCAGCGAAGCTACCAGCAGGTCAACCTGTCCGCTCTGCAGATAGGGAATACGGTTCGGGCCGGTGACCGGCACGATCTGTGCCTTCACACCCAGCTCGGCGGCAAGCAGCTTTGCCACATCGGCATCGTAGCCGTCCGGCTCGTTATTGGTGTTCATGATGCCGAATGGCGGAAAGTCGACCAGCATGCCGATCTTGATCGTTCCGGCCGACTTGATGCCTTCGACGGTCTGCGCGAATGCAGCAGGCGCAAAAGCCGCGGCAAGCGCGCCAGCACCGATAAGCGTCATCGCTATGCGTCTGGTGATATTCATGTTTTTCCCTTCCCTATTGTTAAACCGGACTCCTCGCCGGCTATCAGTCCCTACACAGCCCCCGATTACCGAGCGGTTGCGCGAGAAAATCTGGTTTCCATGTTGCGAGCCAAGATCGAGAGCGGCCAGCACAGAATGAAATAGATAACCGCAACCGTGCCGAAGACCATGAACGGGCTGAAGGTTGCGTTGTTGATGATCTGGCCCTGCCGGGTCAGTTCGGTAAAGCCAATGATAGCGGCAAGCGATGTGCCCTTGATCAGCTGCACAAGGAAACCGACCGTCGGTGCAACCGATATGCGTGCAGCCTGCGGCAGAATGATGTAGCGCATGCGGTTGTAGTAACGCAGGCCAAGCGCCGTTGCCGCTTCACGCTGGCCGGGCGGCACGGCATCAATACAGCCGCGCCAGATTTCGCCAAGGAAAGCACTGGCATGCAGGGTCAGGGCGATAGCCGCTGCAATCCACGGATTGATGCCCAGGCCAAAAATATTGAGCCCGAAGAACACAAGGAAAAGCTGCATCAAAAGCGGTGTGCCCTGAAACAGGCGGATGAAGCCAAGCGCGATATAGCGCAGCACACGATTATCCGAAACGCGCATCAGCGCTACGATCATGCCGCCAATGCCGCCGCCCACAAAGGCGATGGCCGAGAGCGCAATGGTCCACTGCGCCGCATAGACGATAATGAGAAATTCGTTCCAGCCGAAAGGTCTGATCATGGCCTTGCTCCTATCGGCTCAGTGGATATTTGAATGCCAGTTTCTCGATCAGCGAAAACACCGCCGAAAAACCGATGGACATGATGAGGTACATCACCGTGATGACGATATAGACTTCGAAGCTGGCGAAGGTCGCCGACTGCAGATCATTACCGGCGGCGGCCAGTTCATTGGCCGAAATCACCGACACGACGCTCGATGTCAGCATCAAATAGATGAACTGGCTGGTCAGCGACGGATAGACCGTGCGCAGCGCAGGCTTCATGATTATGTAGCGGAAGACCTGAAGGCGCGAGAGCCCAAGCGCAGTGCCCGCTTCCACCTGCCCCTTATGGATGGACTCGATGCCTGCGCGGATGATTTCGGTGCCGTAAGCGCCGAAATTCACAACCAGCGCCAGAAGTGCCGCGCTATTGGGCGACAGACGCAGACCTGCCGAGGGCAGACCGAAGAAGATGAAGAAGATCTGCACCAGAAACGGTGTGTTGCGGATGATCTCCACATAGGCGTCGATGACAAAGCGCACCGGCTTCGAGCCGGATGTCTTACCCAAGGCGCACACAATGGAAACGACCAGCCCGAGCACCATGGCAGCGACAGAAAGCTCGATCGTTTGCCAGGCGCCGAGAAGCAGCTTGTCCATCGACGCGAACACTGGCGCGAAATTGAAATTGTACAATGCTGGAACCTCCCGGTCGGCGAATTGGCTGTCTTCCTCCAAGATCAGCCCAATTTAGATCGATCTAAATTCGTTTAACCCCTCTCGTCAATCATTAATTCGGATTAGATGATCAAATCTCTCGTCAGCCCACAGGGCGTCCACAGGACTGGCGAACCTGCAAATAGGTCTCGCTGACGATCCGCTGCGCAGCCATTTCCGGTTCTGCAAGGCGCGAAAGCAGCAATCTGGCCGCGTTTTCGCCGACTGTAACCGGGCGTGTCGCGACGGAACTCAGGCGCGGGCGTGTCGCCTCGGCATCGCTGACATCGTCAAAGCCGATCAGTGAAAAATCCTCCCCGATTTTTCGCCCGCAGTCATAAAGCCCAGCCGAAAGGCCGAGCGCTATCACATCGTTAAAGCAGATTGCCGCTGTTGGTTCCGACCCTTGCTGAAACAGAAGCGGTGCGGCCTTGGCGATTTCCGGCATGGTGCTTGGCAGATGCACGATCAGTTCCGGGTCCAGGCCCTTCTGCTGCATCGCCTCGCGAAAGCCCTCGACACGTTCGCGATAGGCAGAATGCACCGGCCCATGCACCGCAAAGGCAATGGTCTTGTGCCCCAGTCCGGACAGATGATTGACCGCCTGCCGCATACCGCCCGCATAATCGACGCCGGCATAGTCGATCCTGTCAGTTACATGGCGGAGCACCTGCACGACCGGCAGTCCCCAATCGGCAATCTGCTCGATAAATTCCGGCTCGGTTCCCGCCGTCAGTGACACGATCACGCCATCGACGCCATGCTCGCGCATGCGCTGCATCAACGTGTTCTGATTGGCAAAATTCTCATGACTATTGGCCAGCAGAACAACCATGCCGGCCTCGCCGACAACACTGTCGATGCCCGCCAGAAGCTCGCCATAAAACGGATTTCCCAGTGTCGGGACAATCACGCCGACCGTATTCGAGCGATCGGCCCGCAAGCTCGCTGCGCCCATATTGTAGACGTAGCCGAGTTCCTGGAGCGCCTTCTCGACCTTCTCCCGCGTCGCGGCTCCCACAAGCGGGCTTTTGCGGATGACAAGCGACGCCGTAGCGCGCGAAACATTCGCATGACGCGCCACATCAAGAAGTGTAACCCGGCTTTTCTTACGGTCGTCGGTCGGCATGAAACTCACCTGTCAGTATGAATCCATGTCCTGCAAAAGCATCCTAGAATGCCGCCATCAGGTCAGATTCGAAGTCGGTATATTCAGTACAGACAGATGAAATGGTCAATCCGCAGCGTAAAACACCTGCGGATTGACAAAGCGCTCTTTGTAGCCCGGCATCACGAAGAATGCAGATGTCGTGTTAAAACTCCCAGTCTTCATCCTCCGTCGCCACGGCCTTGCCGATGACGTAGGAAGAGCCTGAACCGGAGAAGAAGTCATGGTTTTCGTCGGCATTCGGCGAAAGTGCCGACAGGATAGCCGGATTGACCTTGCAGGCCTCCGCTGGGAAAAGCGCCTCGTAACCGAGATTCATCAGCGCTTTGTTCGCATTGTAATGCAGGAACTTCTTGACGTCTTCGGTCAGACCGACGCCGTCATAAAGCGCTTCCGTGTAGCGCACTTCATTGTCGTAAAGTTCAAGCAGAAGCTCGAAAGCAAAATCCTTGATTTCCTGCTTCTGCGCTTCGCCAAGCACTTCAAGTGCGCGCTGGAACTTGTATCCGATATAGTAGCCATGCACAGCTTCATCGCGGATGATTAGTCGGATAAGGTCTGCCGTATTGGTCAGCTTGGCGCGGCTGGACCAGAACATCGGCAGATAGAAACCCGAGTAAAACAGGAAGCTCTCCAGAAACACGCTGGCGATCTTTTTCTTGAAAGGATCATCCGCACGATACTGTTCGAGGATCAGTTCTGACTTGCGTTGCAGGAATTCGTTTTCTTCCGACCAGCGATAGGCGTCATCAACATCCGGTGTCAGACACAGCGTCGAAAAGATCGAGGAATAGGAGCGCGCATGCACCGCTTCCATGAAGGCGATATTGGAAAGTACCGCCTCTTCATGCGGCGTCGCCGCATCTTCCATCAGCTCGACCGCGCCGACAGCGTTCTGGATCGTATCAAGCAGGGTCAGGCCCGTGAACACGCGAATCGTCAGCTGCTTTTCCTGCGGCTTCAACGTTTCCCAGGACTGGATATCGTTGGAGAGCGGCACTTTTTCCGGCAGCCAGAAATTGCCCGTAAGGCGGTTCCAGACTTCCAGATCTTTATCATCCTCGATGCGGTTCCAGTTGATGGCGCGCACGAGACCGTGGGGCTTTCCCTTGCCGGTTTTGAATTGCATGTTCATTGGATTTCCTCTGATCTCATCTTGGGCTTACAGGGCGCAGGAAACGCAGCCTTGCACCTGCGTCCCTTCAAGCGCCATCTGGCGCAGCCGGATGTAGTAGATCGTCTTGATGCCTTTCTTCCAGGCATAGATCTGGGCGCGATTGATGTCGCGGGTGGTGGCCGTGTCACGGAAGAACAAGGTCAAGGACAGGCCCTGATCGACATGCTGGGTAGCAGCCGCATAGGTGTCGATGATCTTTTCCGGCCCGATCTCATAGGCGTCCTGATAATAATCGAGATTATCATTGGTCATGAACGCAGCCGGATAATAGACGCGACCAATCTTGCCTTCCTTTCGGATTTCGATCTTGGACACAATCGGATGGATCGAAGAGGTGGAATGGTTGATATAGGAGATCGACCCGGTCGGCGGTACAGCCTGAAGGTTCTGGTTGTAGAGGCCACCCTCCATCACCGCCTTTTTCAGGTCGCGCCAGTCGCCCTGCGTGGGGATCGAGATGCCCGCCTTTTCGAAAATCTCGCGGACCTTTTCGGTCGCTGGCTCCCAAAGCTGATCGGTATATTTGTCGAAATATTCACCCGATGCATATTTGGACTTCTCAAAACCGCTGAACGACTTACCCGCTTCGACGGCAATGCGGTTCGAAGCACGCAGAGCATGATAAGTCACGGTGTAGAAATAGATATTCGTGAAATCTACGCCTTCTTCCGAACCGTAGAAAATCCGCTCGCGGGCAAGATAGCCATGCAGGTTCATCTGGCCGAGGCCGATGGCGTGGCTCTCATCATTGCCGCGCGCGACAGACGGCACCGAGCCAATATGGCTCATATCGGAAACTGCCGTCAGCGCCCGAATGGAGGTTTCAATGGTCTTTCCAAAATCCGCCGAATCCATGGCGGCTGCGATGTTGAGCGAGCCGAGATTGCACGAAATATCCTTGCCGAGATGGGCATAGGAAAGGTCTTCATCAAAAATGCTGGCTTCGCTGACCTGCAGGATTTCCGAGCACAGATTGCTCATGGTGATGCGCCCGTCGATCGGGTTGGCGCGGTTCACCGTGTCCTCGAACATGATGTAGGGATAGCCGGATTCAAACTGGATTTCCGCCAGAACCTGGAAGAACTCACGCGCATTGATCTTCCGCTTGCGGATGCGCGCATCATCGACCATTTCGCGGTATTTTTCCGTGACGGAAATCTCGGTCAGCGGCTGACCATAGACCCGCTCCACGTCATAAGGCGAGAAGAGATACATATCCTCGTTGTTGCGGGCGAGCTCGAAAGTGATATCCGGGATCACCACACCCAGCGACAAGGTTTTGATGCGGATTTTCTCGTCCGCATTCTCGCGCTTGGTGTCAAGGAAGCGCATGATATCGGGATGATGCGCATGGAGATAAACCGCACCGGCTCCCTGTCGCGCACCAAGCTGATTGGCGTAGGAGAATGAGTCTTCCAGAAGCTTCATCACCGGAATGATGCCCGATGACTGGTTCTGGATCTGCTTGATCGGCGCGCCGGATTCGCGAATATTCGTCAGGCTCAAGGCCACGCCGCCGCCGCGCTTGGAAAGCTGCAATGCGGAATTGATGGAGCGTCCGATGGACTCCATATTGTCTTCCACACGCAGCAGGAAGCAGGACACAAGCTCGCCGCGCTGCTTCTTGCCCGCATTTAGGAATGTCGGCGTTGCAGGCTGATAGCGACCGGAAATAATCTCATCGACAAGATCGCGGGCCAGTTGCTCACTGCCACGCGCCAATGCCAGCGCCACCATGCAGACACGGTCCTCATAGCGCTCCAGATAGCGCTTTCCGTCGAAGGTTTTCAGCGTGTAGCTGGTGTAATATTTGAAGGCCCCGAGAAATGTCGGGAACCGGAATTTCTTGGCATAGGCCTCATCGAAAAGGTCGCGCACGAAATTGAAGGAGTACTGATCCAGCACCGCCTGTTCGTAATAGTTCTCCGTCACCAGATAATCGAGTTTCTCCCGCAGATTATGGAAAAAGACCGTGTTCTGGTTGACGTGCTGAAGGAAATATTGCTGCGCAGCCTGCTTGTCACGATCAAGCTGGATCTTGCCTTCATCGTCATAGAGGTTGAGCATCGCGTTCAACGCATGATAGTCCAGCCCATCCGTAGATTTGACAGGCTTGGGGCTGTTCGATGCCGCTGCTTGCGGCGCGTCCTGCGCGACCGGCTCTGCCTCGCGCTCGCGGATCAGGGTTGTGTCTGCCGTGTCCAAAATCGTTCCATCCCGTTCCTGACATTGCCAATGTCTTCATCGGTTCCCAAAAGCTCGAAGCGATAGAGATAGGGAACCTGACATTTGGCAGAGATTATTTTGCCGGCTATGCCAAAAGCTTCACCGAAATTGCTGTTGCCCGCGGCAATCACGCCGCGGATCAGCGAGCGATTGCCCGCATTGTTGAGAAAGCGGATGACGGGCTTGGGCACTGCCCCTTTTGTTCCGCCGCCGCCATAGCTTGGCGTCATGAGCACGAATGGCTCGTCTATCTGCAACGGCCTCGAGTCGTCCTCATCCCTTTGCAGGATGGGTATGCGCCTTGCGCGCATTCCAAGCCGCTCGACGAAACGATGCGTGTTTTCGGAGCGACTTGAGAAATAGACAAGGAGACCCATGGCCGAGCTCATGACAGTGCCACGATCACGAAAGACCGTTGATCATGTCCGGACGAAAACCGGCCCAGTGGGTTTCACCGGCCACGACGACTGGCACCTGACGATAGCCCAGCCCCGTGACGAGATCGTAAGCGGCCATATCTGCGGAAATGTCGATGACCTGATAATCGATCCCCTGACGGTCGAGGGCACGGGTGGTTGCGGTGCACTGGACGCAAGCGGGTTTGCTATAGACGGTGACGTTCATTTCTTCCTCACTGGATTGGACGCGAGCTGTCAAAGGCACAAGCCATCGGGACAGATGCGCATGAGAGATCGTTCGCGCATGGCACATGCGCGTGAAGGCAGACAAAATCGGGGAACAGTCAGCGATGCATGAGCACCACTGGACCGCGCAAAATCACCTCTGGAAAGGTGGACCTGAACCGAAGGAACAATACAAACTGGACAATGTGTCAGACATGGACTTCACCCCGAAGCTTGTGAGCGGGCATTCGGGGCAGCAATCGGCAAGAAGCACATCTCGCCTTACTGATTGCACACCAACCGGACACCCCGCCCGTGGACGTTCATTGCTCAAGGCAGGTCTCCTGGCTCACGGGTCAGCGCTCTTGTCGGTCTTCCCAGCTTACGCCAGTGACATGATCAACAAGAACTCACCGCTTACAGTTGCGGGGGCAGCTTCGGCTTCGTCTCAACCCTCATGGCAGCGACTCACCGAATTCCCTCTTAGCTTTCGACTCATCGAATCGAAAGAACCTAGAACACTATATATAGTAGACGAAGTTAAAAGACCGTCAACGGATAGTTGGTGAAAAGCGAAAAATCGGCAATCCATTTTGTAATGGTTGTGAAGAACGTGGATAACCGGACTTCAGCGCGCCGGCTTGATCGGCTTCGGGCGAAATTCAGGTTTCAGGGCCTTGAGCGCCATACGATCCACGATTCGCGGTGCGATCAGCTTGAGCCAGCGCCCCAATCGCATTTGCCGTGTCATCAGTACCTCGCGTTTGCGCCTCTGCAAACCATCGAGCATGAGACGCACCGCTTCTTCCACAGACATCATATCGTCTTCACGCACGCCGCTGGTTCCCAGCGCTTCACCACTGGCGCCATAGCCGACCTTGCGAATATCCGTCTTCACAACGCCCGGATAAACAATCGTTACGGAAATACCACTCGGCTCCAGTTCCGAGCGAAGCGCTTCGCAAAATCCGGAAAGCGCGAATTTTGTCCCGCTATAGGCCGAGCGCCCCGGCACGCCGATCAGCCCCGCAACCGATGAAACCACCGCAATCCGTCCTTTGGTCTCGGCGAGGTGAGGAAGTGCGGCATGGATCGGCCAGATGCTGCCAAAATAGTTCAGCTCCATCAGATCGTGCATCCAGTGCAAATCTTCCGGTTTGATTTCCGCGAAATTGGCGTGGGCCGACATGCCCGCATTGACGATCAGCGTGTCGATCCGGCCAAAAGTCGACGCCGCTTTTTCAATCAAGGCAATGCAGGCATTGCGATCTGTAACATCGGTCGGCACAACCAGCACGGTGCTGCCCTCAAGCCGCAATTCTGTTGCTAGTTTTTCAAGCTTTTCGACATTACGCGCAGCCAGAACAAGGGCAGCCCCTGCGCGATCGCGATGCGCAATCTGGCGTGCGGTTTCCGCTCCGATCCCGTCGGACGCGCCCGTTATAATCGTAACATCCATGTCGGTCTCCCTGCCGATAAGATGAACGATTATGCCGTCGAAAACCGCCAGCTGGAACAAGCTATTTTGCTAAAGTCGCGGTTTTCACGAACTGTCGTCAGATTATTTGCCGTCTAACTTTCAGTTCACTTGCGCCGCGTGCAATTGCTGATAGCGACCGCCGGAACGAGCCACCAGCTCGTCATGAACACCCTGTTCGATAATCCGGCCGTCTTCCACCACCACAATCCGGTCTGCATTGACAATGGTTGCAAGCCGGTGCGCGATGACCAGCGTGGTGCGCCCCTGCGAAAGATCGGCAAGCGATTGCTGGATTGCACGTTCGGTTTCGGTATCCAGCGCCGATGTCGCCTCATCGAGGATCAGGATCGGCGGGTTTTTCAGGAAAATACGCGCAATCGCCAGACGCTGTTTCTGGCCGCCCGAAAGCTTGACGCCGCGTTCACCCACAACCGTATCCAAACCGGCAGGCAAGGCGGCAATCACATCGTCGAGACGGGCGCGCCGCGCCGCTTCGAGGATTTCCTCCTCCGAGGCCTCCAGCCTGCCATAAGCGATGTTGTCGCGGATCGTTCCGGCAAACAGGAAGACATCCTGACTGACAATACCGATATTGGACCGCAGCGACTTGAGCGTCATGTCGCGAATATCAATGCCGTCGATGCTGATCGCACCTCCGGTCACTTCATAAAAGCGCGGCAACAGAGAGCAGATCGTGGTCTTGCCAGCGCCAGACGAGCCGACGAAGGCGACCGTTTCACCAGCGCGGATCGACAGGGTCAAATGGGCAAGCAACGGCTTTTCCGAACGGTAGCCGAAGCTGACGTCATTATACTCGATATCGCCATGCAGACGCTGCACGGAAACGGCTTGCGGCCTGTCGGCAATATCCGGCTCTGTATCGAGAAAGGCCGAATAGCGCTGGAAACCGGCAATGCCCTTCGGGTAGCTTTCGATGATCGAATTGATCTTCTCGATGGGCCGGAAGAAAACACCGATGAGCAGCAGGAAACCGACGAAGCCACCTTCTGTCAGCTGGCCGCGCACGACAAACCAGGCGCCCGCGAGCATGACGATAATCTGGACAAAACGCATCGAAAGATAAGACAGCGACATCGAAGCCGCCATGATCTTATAGGCCCGCAATTTGGTCGTCAGATAGTTGCGGTTGCTTTCGGCAAACAGCTTGCGCTCGTGGTCTTCATTCGTGAAGGCCTGCACGACGCGAATGCCGCCTACATTTTCCTCGATACGCGCATTGAACTCGCCGACACGGCCATAAAGTGCATGCCAGTTCGAGGTCATCCGGCTGCCATAGCGGATGCTCACAATCGCCGTCAGCGGAACGACCAGCGCCGTAATCAGCGCCAATGGCACATGAATCCAGAGCATCAAGGCGAAAGCGCCGATCAGCGTCATGACGGCGATGAACAGATCCTCGGGGCCGTGATGGGCCACTTCGCCGATCTCTTCCAGATCCTTGGTCAGCTTTGCGACCAGATGCCCGGTCTTCTGATTGTCGAAGAAACGGAACGACAGTTTTTGCAGATGATCGAATGCTTTGCGCCGCATCTCGGTTTCGATCTTGATCCCGAGCATATGGCCCCAATAGGTCACAATGACCTGCAAACCGGCGTTGAGGAGATAGATCAGAAACAGCCCGGCCACCGCAATGGCAATCAGCCCAAGCTGATTGGTCGGCAGCAGACGATCGATGAACAGTGTCACCGCGACCGGAAAGGCCAACTCCAGCAGGCCAGCAAGGACGGCGCTAGAGAAATCAAGCGCAAACAAGCCCTTGTGCGGTTCATAATAGGCAGCAAAGCGCTTCAGCAAACTGGTCATCAAAATCTCGGCTTACACTTTTGGGGCAGCATTCAAAGGGGTCTGAACACGCGCCCATCCCTAACGACTGTTAGCAAGTTTTTGAATAGCATGGCGTTTATTTTCTCATTATTCGGCCCGATCAACCGATTTGTGATCGTTTAACTCAACTTTACGATGGCTGGCCGCTAGAGATTGGGCAAAAGGCTCATGAGATTCTCGATCAACGGCGAGTGATTGCTCTTCATGGAGGCAAGCGCCAGGCGTGCTGAAAGCGGCTTCCCTTCAATCGGCCTATAGGCCACACCAGCAAGCCTGATCTGTGCAATCGCGGTCGGAACAATCGAAACGCCGAGGTCAGCAGCCACCAGATTGACGACCGATGGCATTTGCGGCGCTTCCTGCGCGACGATCATTTCAAAACCGGCATCACGGCAGGCGGCAACCACATCGTCATAGAGGCTAAGGCCGACAATGCGCGGAAACATAACAAAGGCTTCGTTGGCAAGCGCTGAAACCGGCAAAGTCTCATGCGTCGCCAGCGGATGATGGCTCGGTAAGGCGATCAGCATCGGCTCATCGGCCAAGCGCTTCATGCGCACATCCTTGGGATTTTCGAGGCCGGGACGGATGAAAGCTGCATCCACTTCCCCGCGCACAAGTTTTTCCATCAGGAGACTGGTGTTCATTTCGGTGAGCGTCAGCCGTACCTCCGGCCAGCGGGCACGAAACCGTCGGATCGTTCCGCTCACCACCGGATTGAAGGCCGATGACGCCGTGAAACCCAAGGCCAGACGCCCTGTCTCGCCGCGCGCAGCACTCTGCGCGGCAAGCTTGGCCTTCTCCGCAGCGGCAACTGCCGCCTTCGCTTCCTCACGAAAGGCTGTGCCTGCCGCCGTCAGCTCCGCGCCGTGGGGAACACGATGGAAAAGAGCGACGCCGATTTCATTCTCCAGATCGCGGATCTGCTGGCTCAAGGGCGGCTGACCGATCCCGAGATTTGCCGCAGCGCGCGTAAAATTCCCCTCATCGGCAACAGCCAGAAAATATCTCAGGTGGCGCAATTCCATCGGTATATCCAAAACATATCACAATCGTCTGTTCCATATATTAGACAAATGATGCGCCATTGACTAGATCAAGTCTCGGGAGGTTTTGAAAAGGCAAAGTCATGTCCCGCGTCCAAGAACGCAGTCTCGATAGCGTTAGAACACCAGACAGCACCCTCAAGTTGGTCACCGCCCCAACATCACCCGGAGCTCTACCGGAAGAAAAGCACTATCTGGTCAAAGGCACGCCCGCATTCCGCAATGCCAGTGTCGCGCTCTTTCTGTCGGGCTTTGCAACCTTCTCGCTTCTTTACTGTGTACAGCCTTTGATGCCGCTCTTCGCGCATGATTTTAATATCACGCCTGCGGCAAGCTCCCTTTCTCTTTCGGTTTCCACCGGCTTTCTGGCCTTTGCGATTTTCTTTGCGGCAATCGTCTCCGAACGCTTCGGCCGTCGCTCGCTGATGTTTGCCTCCCTGCTCGGCTCAGCGCTTTGCACCATCGCCGCCGCCCTTGTGCCAGACTGGCACATGCTGCTTGCGCTGCGTGCAATGCAGGGCCTTCTGCTGGGCGGTGTTCCGGCGGTCGCGATGACCTATCTTGCCGAGGAAATCGACCCGCGCGGTCTTGGCGCATCCATGGGCCTCTACATCGCGGGCAACGCCTTCGGCGGTATGGCGGGGCGCGTCATCACCGGGACGCTGGCTGAATTCTTCTCCTGGCGTGTCGGCCTTGCAGGCATGGGGCTTCTGGGCCTTGCCGCCGCAATCGGCTTTCTGATGCTGCTGCCCGCCTCGCAGAATTTTACCCCGCGTCCCGGTCTGAATGCGCGGTTTCACCTCAGTGCATGGATCGGCCATATCCGTAATCCGGCCCTGCCGTTGCTGTTCGCCATCGGCTTTCTGGTCATGGGCTCGTTTGTGACGGTCTATAACTATATCGGCTTCCGGCTTGTCGCCGCGCCCTACAGCCTGAGCCAGACGGCGCTCGGCGCCATTTTCTCGGTCTATCTGTTCGGCATCGCCGCATCGTGGATCGCGGGTCGCATGGGCGACAGGCTTGGCCATTTCATTGTGCTTCCCATCGGCTTGGGCATTGAAGCAGCGGGCGTGTTACTGACACTCTTTGCGCCATTGCCGCTGATCATCGTCGGCATCGTGTTTCTCACTGTCGGCTTCTTCGTCAGCCACTCGGTCGCCAGCGCTCTGGTCGGAAGGCTGGCGCTCCACACCAAGGGTCACGCGTCTTCGCTTTACCTCCTGGCCTATTATCTCGGCTCCAGCATTGCGGGATCAGCAGGCGGCATTTTCTGGATCGCGGGCGGCTGGAACGCAGTGACGGAGTTTACCTTCGCCATGCTGGCCATCGCCTTTGTTGCATCGCTTGCCGCAGCGCGTTTTGCCCGTCGGGATTGAAAATGCCTCCCAAATTGCCTAGCAGATGATTTGCCATGCAGCTGTCAGCACCTTGACAGCTGCATGGCAATGAATGGAGGCTGGGGCATGAGCGAATTGGCTGACTGGTTATCGGAAGCGCATCCGGTCAACCGGAAGAACGCCGCCGAAGTCGTGTTCGACGACATACGCTCGGCGATCATATCCGGTCGCCTTCAGGTCGGCACCCGCCTGCCCTCGGAGGCCCGGCTGGCCGACCGGTTCGGCGTGAGCCGCCCCATTGTGCGCGAGGCGCTGCGCTCGCTGCAAACCCTCGGCCTCACCCAGACCCGGACTGGCAGCGGCACCTATATATTGAATGCAACGCCCTCGGCGGAACTCAGCTATGACGGCTATTCCGCGCGCGATCTTATTGAAGCACGTCCCATTATCGAAGTTCCGGCGGCAGGCTGGGCGGCACTTCGTCGAAGCGACGAACAGCTCGCGCAACTGCTTGGGCTTTGCGACAAGATGGACAGCCAGACCGACCCGCATAAATGGGAACTGCTCGATTCCGAGTTTCACAGCGCCATAGCTGTTGCCTCCGGTAATACGCTCTTTGCCAAGATCGTCGCCGATGCCCGCGACGCTCTGGTCCAGCAATCCGAACTCATCAATCTCATGGCAGGTCGCCGTGAAGCATCCAATATCGAACATCGCCGGATTGTCGATGCTATCCAGGCCGGGTCCGAAGCCGACGCCCGGACCGCCATGGAGGCGCATCTGAGCAAAGTTAAAACCGCCGTCAACGCCATCACGGGCAGCAGCAGCTCTTAAGCTCACCCCTTCAAACCGACTGTTTTGCGCAATTGACGGGCCGAAACCCGTCGCGCGACGGCCTGTGGATAATTGTCACCGGGACAATCTTGGGAGACAGACAAAATCGCTATGCGCGAAAGCTGAAAGCTAACGTCTTCTTTTCAAAAAGATATTCCGTTTGCCAGAAAACACAGCTCCTTCCGGCGGACGATCCAGTGCTTGCCGGTGACTTGACGGGTCATTTTCAATATGCGTTAAAGCGCCATAATCTGTCATACAGCTTTACAGATTACCCACCAAATTGGGTGCAATATCACCCTCCCCATTGAATGGCCCGCAGCACGCCCTAGGTGGCGTTTCATGCCGCGAATGGTCTCCGTCGAAACGCGCTCACAGGGAGGAGCAATGTCGATTGAATCCGTAAAAGCCGGTCCGGCTGAACGAGAAATCTTCATCGAAGAGGATAGCGGCTACCACAAGGCCCTGAAGCCTCGGCAAATCCAGATGATCGCGATTGGGGGAGCGATCGGAACGGGGCTTTTCCTCGGCGCTGGCGGGCGACTTGCGCAGGCGGGGCCTGCCCTCGTTTTCGTCTATGCACTTTGCGGCTTCTTCGCCTTTCTGGTTTTGCGCGCGCTGGGCGAGCTGATCATGCATCGGCCAAGCTCGGGATCGTTCGTCTCCTATGCCCGCGAGTTCTACGGCGAAAAGCTGGCCTTCGCGGCTGGCTGGATGTACTGGCTGAACTGGGCGATGACCTCGGTGGCCGATGTGACCGCCGTCGCGCTCTATATGAATTTCTTCAAGCACTATGTTCCCTGGCTGCAGGGGATAGACCAGTGGATGTTTGCGCTCACCGCGCTCCTCATCGTTCTTGCGATGAACCTGATGTCGGTGAAAGTCTTCGGCGAACTGGAATTCTGGTTCAGTCTCGTCAAAGTTCTGTCGCTCGTCACCTTTCTGGTGGTCGGCATTTATTTCGTCGTCTCCGGCACACCGATTGACGGTCATGCCGCCGGTTTCAGCATCATCACTGATAGCGGGGGCTTGTTCCCGAACGGCATATTACCGGCCTTCGTGATCATACAGGGCGTCGTCTTCGCCTATGCCTCCATCGAACTGATCGGCACCACGGCTGGCGAAACTGAAGATCCGCGCAAGGTCATGCCCGGCGCAATCCGCACTGTCGTCTTCCGCCTGCTGGTCTTCTATGTCGGCTCGGTGCTGCTGCTTTCGCTGCTTCTGCCCTACACGGCCTATTCCGCTGGAGAGAGCCCGTTCGTCACCTTCTTCGGCAAGATCGGCGTTGAGGGGGCGGATATCATCATGAACCTTGTGGTGCTGACCGCAGTTCTCTCGTCGCTCAATGCGGGTCTCTATTCCACAGGCCGTATTCTGCATTCGATGGCCATTTCCGGCTCAGCGCCTTCGGCTCTGGCCAAGATGAACAAGAACGGCGTTCCCTTTGTCGGTATCGCAGTCACTGCCGTCGTCACGGTGATCGGCGTTGTCCTCAATGCCTTCGTGCCTTCGGCGGCCTTCGAGATTGCGCTCAATCTCTCTGCGCTTGGCATTATCACTGCATGGGGCGTCATCGTTCTCTGCCAGCTGAAGCTCTGGTATCTGGCGCGGCGCGGTGAGATCGAACGGCCTGATTTCCGGATGTTCGGCGCACCCTATACGGGCATCCTCACGCTGGCTTTTCTGCTCGGTGTTCTGGTTCTGATGGCGTTCGATTATCCGGTCGGTACCATGACCATCGCCTCCTTGCTGATCATCATCCCCGTGCTCATCATGGGATGGTATCTGATGCGCGACCGTATCCATCGACTTGCCGCAGAACGTGCTATAGACGCAAGCACTCTGACCAAGTGAGGAAAACGTGAATACAGCGCCGATCAGGCCCGTGGTGGCGGTCATCGCCACCGGGGGCACCATTGCCAGCAAACGCGGTGAAGACGGTGCGAGCACGCCGACATTATCCGGCGAAGACCTGCTCGCGCTCGTGCCGGATATCGACGCCGATTTGCGCCCCATCGACCTGATGGCGAAAGATTCATCGCTGCTCACGCTGACCGACATGCAACATATCAGCAATGCGGTCGGCGAAGCGCTGGACCATGCTTCCATCGACGGCGTGGTCATCCTGCACGGCACCGACGCCATGGAAGAGACCGCGCTTTTGGTGCAGCTCCAGCACCGGCTTGCAAAGCCGGTCATCTTCACCGGCGCGCAATTTACAGCCGATCATCCGCATGCCGATGGCCCTGCCAATCTTGCTAATGCGGTCGGGCTTGCCATTGACCCCGACAACGCTGCACGCGGCGTATTGATCGCTTTTGGCGGGCGGGTTCTCCCGGCATGGGGCGCCTATAAGGCCAGCAGCGATAACGCCGATGCATTTCATTCGGCACGTGCGCTGGATGTGCTGCCGGATGTGCAGCTTCCGTCAAAAATTGGCGATAGCCGCGTCGATACGGTTGCCATTTATCCCGGCTGCGATGCCATCCATGTTGCGGCAAGTGTTGCAGCAGGCGCGCGCGGCATCGTTCTGGCGGCGCTTGGCTCCGGCAATGCGACTCCGGCAATTGTCGAAGCCGTCAAGCTTTGCACCGAACGGGGCATCCCGGTTGTCGTATCAAGCCGCGTCCCGGAAGGTCTGTTGACGCCGGGCTATGGCGGCGGTGGCGGTGGGCACGATCTTGCTGCGGCAGGTGCAATCCACGCCCGCACACTTCGTCCCGGTCAGGCGCGCATTCTGCTGGCGGCGCTGATCGCCAATGGCAGTCCGAAAGACGCAATCATCCGCGCCTTCAGCGACAACCAATAACCCATATGAAAAGGGCCGGATTGCTCCGGCCCTTTTGTCTTGTTGGAAGATAGATCACTCACCCGGCACAAGATGCGGTGCTTCGATCTTCGCGCCCGAATGCTTGAGCGGACGCTCGCCGCTCAGCTTGCGGATCAGCACATAGAACACCGGCGTCATGAAGATGCCGAAGGCCGTCACGCCGATCATGCCCGCGAAGACCGCGATGCCCATTGCGGAGCGCATTTCTGCACCGGCACCGGTGGATGTAACCAGCGGCACCACGCCCATGACGAAGGCCATGGAGGTCATCAGGATCGGGCGCAGACGCAACCGGCTGGCTTCGACAGCGGCCTGCACCACGCTTCGACCGGAAAGCTCCAGCTCGCGGGCAAATTCCACGATCAGGATCGCGTTCTTCGCCGATAGTCCCACAAGGACTATCAAGCCAATCTGGGTGAAGACGTTGTTGTCACCCCCCGTCAGCCAGACGCCGGTGAGTGCAGCCATGATACCCATCGGAACAATCATGATGATCGACAGGGGTAGAGCAAGGCTTTCATATTGCGCGGCCAGCACAAGGTAGACGAGCAGCAACGCCAGCGGGAAGACGAGGAAGCCTGAATTGCCAGCCAGAATCTGCTGGTAGGTCAGATCGGTCCACTCGAAGGCGATGCCCGGAGGCAAGGTTTCCTGCGCGATCCGTTCGACAGCTGCCTGCGCCTGACCGGACGAGAAGTCGGGGGCCGGATTGCCGTTGATATCGGCAGACAGGAAGCCATTATACCGGATGGCGCGTTCCGCACCCACGGTCTGCTCCACCTTCATCAGCGCCGACAGCGGGATCATCTCGCCCGATTGCGAACGAACCTTTAGCTTGCCGATGTCTTCGGCATGGCTGCGGTAATTCGCATCGGCCTGAATGCGCACGCTGTAGGTGCGTCCGAATGCATTGAAGTCGTTGACATAGAGCGAACCCAGATAGATCTGCAAAGTCTCGAACACATCGGTCACCGCCACACCCAGCTGACGTGCCTTCACACGATCCAGATCGGCATAAAGCTGCGGCACGTTGATCTGGTAGCTCGAATAAAGACCGGCCAGTTCGGGCGTCTGATAGGCCTTGGCGAGAAACGCCTTGGTCGCATCGTCAAGCGCACGGAAGCCAAGCCCGTTGCGATCTTCAAGCTGGAGCTTGAAGCCGCCCGTTGTACCCAGACCCTGCACCGGCGGTGGCGGGAACATGGCAATGAACGCATCTTGAATGGAGCCGAACTTCTGGTTCAGCTGCATGGTGATAGCGCCAGCCGACAGGTCGGGCGTCTTGCGTTCCTCGAATGGCTTCAGCGTGACGAAGACAATGCCTGAATTCGACGAGTTGGTGAAACCATTGATCGAAAGGCCCGGGAAGGCGATGGCATTGGCAACGCCCGGCTGGTCGAGCGCAATATCCGTCATGCGGCGGATGACATCTTCCGAGCGGTCAAGTGTGGCCGCATCCGGCAATTGCGCAAAGCCGATCAGATATTGCTTGTCCTGTGCCGGAACGAAGCCACCGGGCACCGCACGGAACAGAACGAAGGTGACGCCGAGCAGCACGACATAGAGGCCCATCACCAGCGACTTGCGCGAGAGAATTGCGCCCACGCCGCGACCATAGGCATTCGAGCTTGCACCGAAGAAGCGGTTGAAGCCACGGAAGAACCAGCCGAACGCCTTGTCCATGACACGGGTCAGACGATCCTTCGGCGCATCATGACCACGCAGCAACAGGGCTGCGAGAGCAGGCGACAGGGTCAGCGAGTTGAAGGCCGAGATCACCGTCGAGATGGCAATGGTCAGCGCGAACTGGCGATAGAACTGGCCTGTAAGCCCGGTAATAAATGCCAGCGGCACAAAGACCGCAACCAGCACCAGCGCAATCGCGATGATCGGGCCAGACACTTCCTGCATGGCGCGATAGGTCGCTTCAACCGGTGACAGTCCCTGTTCGATATTACGCTCGACATTTTCCACCACCACGATGGCGTCGTCGACGACGATACCGATGGCCAGCACCAGACCGAACAGGCTGAGCGCATTGATGGAGAAGCCGAACATATACATGACCGCGAACGTACCCACGATGGAAACGGGGACCGCGACCAGCGGGATGATCGATGCGCGCCATGTCTGCAAGAACAGAATGACCACGATCACCACCAGAACGATGGCTTCGAGCAGGGTGTGAATAACCGACTCGATAGAGGCTTTCACAAATGCTGTCGTGTCATAGACAATATCGAAATCCACGCCTTCCGGCATGGTCTTCTTCAGATCGGCCATGGCCGCGTGCACATTTTCCGAAATCTGCAAAGCGTTGGAACCTGGCACCTGAAACACGCCCATGCCAACCGCCTGCTTGTTGTCGAGCAGAGAGCGCAACGAGTAATCCGCAGCACCCATCTCGACGCGGGCAACATCGCCAAGGCGGGTGATTTCGCCTTCGTTACCCGACTTCACGACGATATTGGCGAAGTCTTCCGGTGTCTGAAGACGGCCTTGCGCATTGACGGACAGTTGAAGATCAAGACCGGCCACATTCGGTGAAGCACCGATCACGCCAGCAGCGGCCTGAACATTCTGCTGCCGGATTGCGTTTGCGATATCGCTCGCGGAAAGTCCACGCTCGGCTGCCTTTTGCGGGTCGATCCAGACGCGCATGGAATAATCGCCGCCGCCGAATATCTGCACCTGACCGACACCAGCAATACGCGCGATGCGGTCCTTGACGTTCAAAACGGCATAGTTGCGCAGATAGTTCACGTCATATCGGCCATCGGGCGAGATGAGGTGAACAACCAGCGTGAGGTCGGGCGAGCTTTTGGCTGTAGTAACACCGAGCGTGCGCACCTCTTCCGGCAGGCGCGGTTCGGCCTGCGAGATACGGTTCTGCACAAGCTGCTGCGCCTGATCAGGATCGGTGCCGAGCGCGAAAGTGACAGTCAATGTCATGACGCCGTCGGCTGTCGCCTGGCTCTGCATATAGAGCATGCCTTCAACACCGTTGATCTGTTCTTCAAGCGGTGTGGCGACAGTCTCGGAAATCACGGCAGGGTTGGCACCCGGATATTGTGCGCGCACCACGATCTGTGGTGGCACGACTTCCGGATATTCCGAAATCGGCAGACCTGTCATGCCAATCAGACCGGCCACGAAGATCAGAACCGAAAGAACGCCAGCGAAGACCGGGCGGTCTACGAAGAAGCGTGAGAAGTTCATCTGTTTATCCCCCTTTAGGCGGATGAGCGAAAACTCTCCCGTTCCGCGAAAACATGCGTTCTCGCGGATTGAATAGGCTGAGCTTTTGCGTTTAGCGCGCGTCGTCAGACGCGCCGTTTCAGTTAATTCTTGGCAAGTGTTTCAATGACGGGTTGCGGTGCGACGACCACGCCCGGACGAATGCGCTGCAGGCCGTTGACGACGATGTTTTCGCCAGCCTTCAGGCCGCTTTCGACAATGCGCAAGCCATCATAATTGCGACCGAGCACCACCTGCCGGTATTCAACCTTGTTGTCCGCTCCCACGACGAAGACAAATTTCTTGTCCTGATCGGAGGCAATGGCACGGTCGCTCACCACCAGCTTTTCGTCCGGTTCCGGCTCGCCGAAGCGAATACGCACAAACTGACCGGGAATGAGCTTGCCATCCGGATTGTCGATGGCGGCACGCACACGGATCGTGCCCGTGGTGGCGTCCACTTCATTGTTGATCAACTGGATATGTCCGGAAATCGGCGTGCCATCATCGGCGGCTGTACCAATCTGAACGGGGATACGTTCAATGGCGCTACCGCCCGGCGATGCGGCAAGCTTGGCAAGAGCCTTGGTGACAACCTCTTCATTGGCGCTGAAGCTTGCATAGATCGGATCGACCGACACAAGCGTGGTGAGCACCGGCGAAGCGGAACTGGCGGCAACCAGATTGCCAGCGGTGACTTCCAGACGTCCAACGCGACCAGAAATCGGCGCGCGCACTTCCGTATATTGGAGGTCGAGTTCAGCGGAGCGAAGTGCCGCCTTGGCAGAACGCAGGCTTGCCTGCGCCTCGTCAAAGGCGCTCGACCGCTGGTCCAGCCCGCTCTGGGCGAGCGTGCGGGTGGTTACAAGCTGGCGACCGCGATCCAGTTCCGTCTTCGCCAGCGCCACGCGCGCTTCCTCGGCGGAAACCTGCGCCTTGGCTTTTTCAACCGTTGCCGCATAAGGCTCTGGATCAATGGTGACAAGCAGATCGCCCTGCTTGACCAGCGCTCCTTCACGGAAATGCGCTTTCAGAATAGCACCGCCGACACGCGGGCGAATTTCCACGCGCTCGATTGCCTCAAGGCGACCCGAAAATTCTTCCCAGGTCGAAATGCGGCGGGATTCCGCCTTGGCGACTGAAACCGGCACGGCAGGCGGAGGCGCGGACATGTCCGTCGCTGCGTCCGCCTTCAGATGGGGAGCGCCAAAGAGAATGGCGCCACCGCCAGCTGCAGACAATAGGATACTCAGGCCGGCGCCCCACAGGGCCCGGCGTCCAATGATCGACGTCATGTTGTATCTCCTTGCCGGTCGGAGCCGGCTACATTCTGATCGTCAGAACAAAGCTTGGGAGGACTTTTGAACCGACGTTATGCTGGTATTGCTTTTGCACCAGCCCGCCGGAAGAAATCCGAAAACAGGCCAGTAAGGGCTTCTTTTTGTGGCGGCCACTCGCGGTCGGCCACGGTGCTTTCCGGTATCCAGCCAGCCTGACCCGGCAGGACATGGGACTGAACCTTGACGCCTGCCTGACGCAGCCGCTCGGCATAGGCCTGGGTCTCGTCACGCATCGGGCATTCAGCACCGGTGACGAGCAGTGTCGGCACCAGACCGGCAAGACGCGTACACAGCGCAGGCGCGGCATAGGGGTGGGTAAACCCACCGCACTGCCCCAGATAATGCTGCCAGCCATCCGACATTGTCTGCACTGCACTTTCCGGGCAGTATTTGCGGAAAGATGCCGTCGCAAGGCAAGGATCTAGCATGGGCGAAAGCAATATCTGACCTTTAAGATCCGTCAGATTCTGATCTCGCGCCATAAGCGCCAAACCGGCTGCAATATTGCCGCCCGCCTCTTCACCGGCAACGAACAGCATCGACTTCTTGTGTGCAAACTCCGGGCAACGCGCACGCATCGAAGTCAGAATGGCATAGGCCACCTCAAGCGCCGCCGGGAACGGGTTGAGACAGGCCGACGAATATTCCGGCGAGACGACCACCGCTCCCGCATCGGCAAGAGCTTCGGCGACACCCTCGCAGGCATCTGGACAATCAGCTGAGAAAGCCCCACCATGGAGATGCAGCACCACAGGTGGCGGTGAAAGCAATTTGGCGCCGCGATAAATGCGTGCCGTGCAGGCGCAATTGCCAGCCTGCATTGTTTCAACCGTGAACTTCTCGCACATCTTTCTTAGCTTTCATGTCTAGCGGCAAACCGCCATGGTCAAATATTAGCATTGTCTATTATCTGGAATAGTCCCCCTGGATTGGTTACACTATCCAAAATATCGAACAATGACGGTTATTAATCAATGGACCAACTCTCGGCCATGCGCGCCTTTCTCCGGGTTGTCGAAACCGGAAACTTTACGCGCGCTTCCGCGTCACTCAGCATGCCCAAGGCAACCATCAGCAATCTCATTCAGGGATTGGAAGCCCATCTGGGCGCAAAACTCCTCAATCGCACCACCCGTCGTGTTCTCGTAACACCGGACGGCGCACTTTACTATGAGCGTGCGGCCCGCCTGTTGGCCGATTTGCAGGAACTCGACGGCAGCCTGTCCAGCGCACAGACCTTGCCCAAAGGTCGCCTGCGCGTGGAAATGGCGAGCGCCGTCGCCAATTTAATCGTCATTCCCGCCCTGATCGAGTTTCACCAGCGCTATCCCGATATCCAGATCGACCTTGGCGTTTCGGATCGCCCGGTTGATTATGTGGCGGAGAATGTGGATTGCGCCATTCGCATTGGCGAGTTGACCGACCAGTCGCTGATCGCACGGCGCATTGGCGACATGCATTTTATTGCCTGTGCTTCCGCCGAATATCTCGATCGCTGTTCTACGCCGCACCACCCGTCGGACCTTGCCAGCAACACCTATGCGGTCGGCTATTTCCGACCCTCCACCGGGCAGCAAATGCCGTTTCACTTCAAGCGCGGCACGGAGGAAGTCGAGATCAACGGGCGCTATGTCGTGGCCGCCAATGAATCGACCACCTATCTGGCGGCAGTCCGCGCCGGTCTGGGCGTCGCACAAGCGCCCCTCTTCATGGTTCAGGAGGATCTGGAAAAAGGCACGTTGCGGCCAGTCCTCGAAGACTGGCAGATCGAACCGATGCCGATTTATCTGGTCTATCCGCCCAACCGACATCTCAGCAATCGTCTGCGCGTCTTTGCTGATTGGGTGGTCAAGGTCATCGCCAAGTCGCAAATGGTGGAGCGCCGCTGACAGGTACTCTCCAAAAGTACCTTTCCAGCCCCGGAATCGCTGATCTCGAGGCACAGCCAATGCGAACAAATTTATAGTGGATTTATTTCCCGATACTGGCCTTGACGAACGCTATTGCGCGCCTATTGATCCTTAAATATGCCTGTACCGGATTGAAACATATGCCTTATTAGCGTCTGCTATCGACGTCTTGGCGGTTTACTTATCATCTGACATGCAGTAGCTTCGGAACAGCTAATATACAGGGACTTTTTAGCTAACTCTCGCCCATATCAGACTGCTCGATCATCTGCCCGGAACTGCTTTCGTATCTTGTTCTTATTCGTTACGTAATGAGAGGGGACTATGGCGTCAGGCGACAATCAAAAACTTCCGCTTCTCGCGCTCACTGCCATGGTTGTGGGTTCAATGGTCGGCGCAGGCATCTTCAACCTGCCCGGTCGTTTTGGTGCGGCTACCGGCCCATTCGGGGCCATCATTGCCTGGCTGATCGCCGGCACCGGCATGTATATGCTGGCACGCGTCTTCCAGTTATTAGCCGAGAAAAAACCCGATATCGACTCCGGCGTCTTTGCCTATGCCAAAGCCGGTTTCGGCAACTATATGGGCTTCCTGTCGGCCTTTGGCTACTGGCTCGGCAGTTGTCTCGGCAACGTGTTTTACTGGGTGCTGATCGGCTCCACGCTCGGCCGCTTCTTTCCCGATATTTTCGGCGACGGCAGCAGTATTCCAGCCATTGTCGTGTCACTCATCGGCATCTGGGCGTTTCACCTGATGATCCTGCGCGGCGTCGAACAGGCGACATTCATCAACACGATCGTCACCGTGGCCAAGATCGTGCCGATCATCGTCTTCATTCTCGTGCTGATCTTTGCATTCAACTACGATCAGTTTGCCGAGAACTTCTTCGGCGGCCCCGATATGCCCGCCAAGCCGCTAATCGCGCAGGTGCGCGACACGATGCTGATCACTGTCTTCGTGTTCATCGGCATTGAAGGCGCGAGCGTTTACTCCCGCTTCGCCAAGAAACGCTCCGATGTCGGTACGGCAACCATTCTCGGCTTTGTTGGCGTGCTGGGCCTGATGGTTGCAGTCACGCTGCTGCCCTATGCCGTCATGCCGCAATCCGGCATTGCCGCCGTACAGCAACCGTCACTTGCCAGCGTTCTTGAAACGGTGGCTGGCCATTGGGGTGCGGTGTTCATTTCGATCGGCGTGCTGGTTTCGGTTCTCGGCGCTTATCTCGCATGGTCGCTGATCTGCGCCGAAGTTCTGTTTGCCGCCGCGAAATCGGAAGACATGCCGAAAATGTTCGCCGCGCAAAACAACAACCGGGTTCCGGCCAATGCGTTGTGGTTGACCAATATCGTCGTCTCGCTGTTCGTCATCTCGACCTACTGGTCGCAGGATGCCTTCAACTTCATGCTCGATATGACGAGCGTGACCTCGCTTCTGCCTTATCTGCTTGTAGCCGGTTACGGCATTCTGGTTGCCCGTCGCGGAGAAGGATATGCGCCGGGCGAAGGCGGACGTGGACGCGATCAGGCTTTTGCGTGGATTGCGGCCATCTACACCATCTTCATGTTCGTCGCCGCCGGGCTCAAATATGTGCTGCTCGTGGCGGTTCTCTTCGTGCCGGGCACGATCCTCTATTTCTGGGCACGTCGCGAACAGAAAGTGCAGCTCTTCACCACGGTCGAACTCGTGATCTTCGGCATAACCGTGCTTGCGGGTTTGATCGGGTTCTACGGTCTGATGACAGGCCTCATCACACATTGAGTCAATCGGCGAATAATCACGCGTAGGGAGGTTCAAGCACCATGACAAACGGCACTCCGCTTGGTGTACATTCTGAAGTCGGTCAACTGCGCAAGGTGCTTGTCTGCGCGCCGGGGCGCGCCCACCAGCGCCTGACCCCAAGCAATTGCGACGATCTGCTGTTCGATGATGTCATGTGGGTCGACAATGCCAAGCGCGACCATTTCGACTTCATGACCAAGATGCGTGATCGCGGCATTGAAGTGCTGGAAATGCACAATCTGCTTGCCGAAACGCTGGCCGTACCGGAAGCAAAGAAATGGATTCTCGACCATCAGATTGTACCGAACCAGATCGGGCTTGGTCTGATCGATGAAGTACGCTCCTATCTCGAAGGCCTATCCAACCGCGAACTGGCGGAAACGCTGATCGGCGGCCTGTCGACGACCGAATTTCCCGAGGCGATTGGCGGCGAGCAGCTTGCGCTGATCCGCGATGCCGCCGGGGCCAATGAATATCTGCTGCCACCGCTGCCCAACACGCTCTACACACGCGATACGACGTGCTGGATCTATGGCGGCGTGACGCTCAATTCGCTCTACTGGCCAGCCCGCCATGAAGAGACAATTCTCACATCGTCCATCTACAAGTTCCATCCAGACTTTGCAGGTAACGTCAATGTCTGGTGGGGCGACCCGACGAAGGATTGGGGCCTGGCCACGCTGGAAGGCGGCGATGTGATGCCTATCGGCAAGGGCAATGTGCTTATCGGTATGAGTGAACGCACCTCCCGGCAGGCCATCAGTCAGGTCGCGCAAGCCCTGTTTGCCAAAGGTGGGGCGGAACGCGTTATCGTCGCGGCCATGCCGAAACTGCGTGCTGCAATGCATCTCGATACGGTGTTCACCTTCGCTGATCGGGATTGCGTGCTGATCTATCCGGATATTGTCGACGGAATTGATGCCTTCTCCTATCGCCCTGACGGCAAGGGCGGCGTCGAGCTGCACAAGGACAAGGGTAGCTTCGTCGATACCGTTCGCGATGCGCTGGGCCTAAAGAAGATGCGCGTCGTCGAAACCGGCGGCAATGATTACATGCGCGAGCGCACGCAATGGGACAGCGGCGCCAATCTGGTCTGCGCTTCCCCCGGCGTGGTCTTTGCCTATGACCGCAACACCTATGCAAACACGCTGCTGCGCAAGCAAGGCATCGAGGTCATCACCATCACCGGCGCGGAACTTGGACGCGGACGCGGCGGCGGCCATTGCATGACCTGCCCGATCATTCGCGACGCTGTCGACTACTGAGTTGCGGTCATGACAGGTCGCTGTCGAACTGACCGGACTTGCTTCAGCACCACGCCAACACATGGCGGGGTGCCCGTCGCATGACAGAAAGCACGCGGACAGTCGGCGTCATCGTACCGGCCATACTTATACTTGCCTTGATGTATGTGGCGCAGTCGGTTTTCGCGCCGCTTGTTTTCGCGCTGTTCATCATCGCCATGGTGTGGCCGTGCCAGTCCATCCTGCAACGCTATATGCCGCGCGGCCTCGCTTTGCTGATAACCCTCGTGGTTTCCATGGCGGTGATGATCGCCGTCGGATCGTCGCTCGTCTGGGGTATCAGCAAACTCGGACAATGGTTCTTCGTCAATGCCGACCGTTTGCAGAGCATTTATCTCGGCTGGACTGACTGGCTGGAAGAACATGGCATTGCACTTGTCGGGCCATTGGCTGATCGGTTCGATGTTCTGTGGGCGGTCCGCTTCATGCAGGGCATGGCGGGACGGCTGAACAGTTTTGCCGGCTTCCTGCTTCTCGTCTTCATCTTCCTGATGCTCGGCCTGCTGGAAGTTGATGACTTCAACAAGCGTCTGACTTCGCCCTATGCCCAGCCCTATGGCAAGACCATCCTGCTTTGCGACCGCATCATCGGCGCGAAACTGCGGCGCTATATGCTGGTGCGCACATTTGCCAGCGTGCTCACCGGCCTGATCGTCTGGCTTTTCGCGCTTGGCGCAGGGCTGGAACTGGCGACCGCATGGGGCGCTATCGCTTTCTCCTTCAACTATATTCCTGTGCTCGGTCCGCTCTTTGCGACGACATTGCCAACACTGTTCGCCATCGTGCAGTTCGACTCCTGGCAATTTGCCATCGTGGTGTTTCTCAGCCTCAACGTCATCCAGTTTGTCATTGGCAGCTATCTTGAACCGCGACTGGCCGGCGCCTCGCTGTCGATCTCGCCATTCGCGGTTATATTCGCCGTCTTCTTCTGGAGCTTCATGTGGGGCATTGCGGGCGCTTTCATCGGCGTTCCGATCCTGATCGCCGTCATTGTCTTTTGCGCTGCATCGCCATCACTGTCGTGGATCGCCACACTGATGTCGAATGACAAGCCGCTTCTCTGGGACGAACCGTCCGGCGACCTGACTGAAAATCCGAAAGCATCACCTGGAACAAAGCCAAGTTGAACGCACCTGAATAGCATTCAATGCTATTGTAATTTACCGATCAGGTAACAAGGGAGGAATTGTTATGTTTCGGCTGGGACAAAAATATCAATCCTTCGTCCATGGCTCCGGCTGCTCTTGTCTCAGCCCCGCCTTGCAACAGGTTTCCCGCCGACTAGACAATTTTTCACGCCGATCATTCCTTGCAGGGCTTGGAGCTACGGCGATCGCGGCAGCGACCCCGAAAAAGCTTTATGCCCAGACGACGGGTGCAACGGCCAAGACCTTGTTCCGACAGGTCAAACTGTTTGACGGCAAGTCTGACAGCCTGCGCGACGACGTCCAGATTCTGGTCGAGGGCAACAAAATCGTCGCCGTGGATACGACAAACAGCGCACCGCCCGCCGACGCGACCGTGGTGGATTGCGGCGGTCGCGTTCTCATGCCCGGCCTGATTGACGCGCACTGGCACACTCTTTATGCAGCCGTTCCGTTGAATGTCCTGCTAACCGGCGATCCCGCAGGCATATTCGCCTCATCAACGGCGGAGGCCGCACGCACGCTTGAGCGCGGCTTTACGACCGTTCGCGACATGGGCGGACCGGTGTTCACATTCAAACAGGCGATTGATAATGGCATCATTCCGGGTCCGCGCATTTATCCATCCGGTGCAATGATCACCACGACTGGAGGTCATGGTGATCTGAGAATGCCTTTTGAAGTTCCACGTAGCGGTAACGAACTCAGCCTCGGCGAAAAGATCGGCGGCGCGGCTATCGTGGACGATGCAGGCAGCCTCAAGATGCGCGTGCGCGAGCAATTGATGCAGGGCGCGTCTCAGATCAAGCTGGTCGGCGGCGGCGGCGTTTCATCACCACGCAGCCCGCTTGATATGTCGACTTTCGACGAAAACGAGATACGCGCCGCCAATGACGTGGCGCGCGACTGGAACACCTATATGACCGTGCATGCCTATGCACCGCACACGGTGCAACGCTCGCTCAATGTCGGCGTGGGTTGTATCGAACATGCGCATCTGATGGACGATGAAACCGCGCGAATGTTTGTCGACAAGAATGTCTGGCTTAGCACGCAGCCATTCATGAGCGCGGCGGATACCGGGACGCTAAGCGGCCCCTCAGCCGAAAGAGCAGAGCAGCTGTTTGCCGCGACGCCCAAGATGTATGAGCTGATCCGGAAGCACGGGGTCAAAACCGCCTGGGGTTCGGACATCTTGTTTTCACCCCAGCTGGCGCCGCGGCAGAGCTTCATGCTCACCCATCTCAGCCAGTGGTATTCGAATGCCGAGGCGCTGCGCATGGCCACCTCCGGCAACGCGGAACTCCTCACCCTTTCCAACCTGCGCAATCCCTATCCGGGCAAGCTCGGCGTTATTGAAAAGGATGCGCTTGCGGATATTCTGGTTTTGAACATCAATCCGCTTGAAGATATCCACGCCTTGGAAAAGCCAGCAGAGACTATGGCGGTCATTATGAAGGACGGGCGCATTCACAAGAACACGCTGTGATGCCTTTCGACTGACATAAAGCGAAAGCGCCACTCAATGCATGTAACAAAGGGCGGAGCTGCGGCTTCGCCCTTTTTTTGCGCTTAATGCACCACCATGAAATGGCGATTATTTAGACGAATGCCTAAATAATAATCACCGTCATTCTCAAAGCCTCTCCATTGTCTGTCGGGCTGATCGCCATTCCCCATCCGTGAGATGAAGACAAAAATTTTAGCTCCTCAATAAATCTCGTCTTTTCAAACATATAGGCTAGCCAGCCCCACAAAAAGCTCGCCCTTTGTGAAACTGGCATGACACTTGCATTTCAATAGGCAGAAGCAGGGAAGAGCATATTGATGGTGGCTGCCCCTACTGTGTTGGTTCAATACCCATCATAAAAGAGACTAGGCGATGACAAAGTATAAGCTCGAGTACATTTGGCTAGACGGTTACACTCCGACACCGAACCTGCGTGGCAAGACACAGGTCAAGGAATTCGATGCGTTCCCGACGCTCGAGCAACTGCCGCTCTGGGGCTTCGACGGTTCGTCGACGATGCAGGCCGAAGGCCGCAGCTCCGATTGCGTACTGAAGCCAGTCGCCATCTATCCTGATCCAGCCCGCACGAACGGCGTGCTTGTGATGTGCGAAGTCATGATGCCGGATGGCGTCACGCCGCATGCATCGAACAGCCGCGCAACCGTTCTCGAAGACGACGATGCATGGTTCGGCTTTGAACAGGAATATTTCCTTTATCAGAACGGCCGCCCGCTCGGCTTCCCTGAGCACGGTTTCCCTGCCCCGCAGGGTCCATATTACTGCGGTGTAGGCTCCAGCAATGTTGGTCCGGTTGCCCGCAAGATCGTTGAAGAACATCTCGACCTGTGCCTCGCCGCTGGCATCAACCACGAAGGCATCAATGCCGAAGTGGCCAAGGGCCAGTGGGAATTCCAGATTTTCGGCAAGGGTTCAAAGAACGCCGCCGACCAGATCTGGATGGCGCGCTACCTTCTGCTTCGCCTTTGCGAACAGTATGAAATCGACATCGAATTCCATTGCAAGCCGCTGGGCGACACCGACTGGAACGGCTCGGGCATGCATTGCAACTTCTCGACAAAGTTCATGCGCGAAGTTGGCGGCAAGGACTATTTCGAAGCGCTGATGGCCCAGTTCGACAAGAACCTGCAGGACCACATCGACGTCTACGGCCCGGATAACCATCTGCGCCTGACCGGCAAGCATGAAACGGCCCCGCTGAACAAGTTCTCCTACGGCGTTGCAGACCGTGGCGCTTCGATCCGCGTTCCGCATTCCTTCGTCAAGAACGGCTATAAGGGCTATCTTGAAGATCGCCGCCCGAACTCGCAGGGTTGCCCATACCAGATCGCCTCCCAGGTGCTGAAGACCATTTCCGAAGTTCCGACCTCGGAAGATGAAGCTCTTGCCGCTTAATTAGGCAGATAGAGAGACCAAACGAAAATGGCCGGGGCGCGAGTCCCGGCCATTTTTGTGCATGTGAGCGGCGTCTGGTTCGGATCACACAGGCATCAGGGCCTTGCCAAGGGGCACCAGCGCGAGAGCAAGAGCCAGCACCAGCAGGGCCGTCGCAAGAATAGCCGCGCAATGGGCGAGCACTATCTGCCTTGCGGAAACTGCATCCGCATCATCGTTCTGCCTCTTCATCACAGGTCTGCTCCCGGCAAAATCTCCAGAAGCGGGCGAGCGAAATGTAGGACTTCAAACGCAATACCTTGCGCCGTCGGTTCAGGCTGCTCCGACGAGACCAGCACCCGCGTGAGTTTCCAGTTGAGCGAGTCCAGACCGACGGTAGCGGCCACAGTCATTGCCTGCCCGGCCAACAGACGATTGCGCTCAATCTCTGCGGCAATCACATCGGTCAGCTCGCTGTCGACCGGAACGGCAATCTCTTCCTTATACAGGAAGCGCGCTTTCCGTGCCGCACCTTTGCGGGCATCAAGTGCGAGGGCCGTCGCAATATCCGCACGGCCAAAACTGTCCGTCACCGTCATGTAAGCGCCCGAGACAAGAAAATCGTGAAAACCCGCATCGTCCTGCCACAGATAGAGCGAGGAATAGTGATTGGCCGTCGCGCCGAGTGCCCCACTTTCGCGGAGGAGAAAAGCCTTGAAAAGCAGCCTCGGCGTGGAATCCCATAGTTTCCCGCGCTCGCTCGCCCGTTCCCGGATCAGATTGATATCGTAGTTCGATGGCAGCCGGTGGCCGTAATTGGCAATAATCATGACCCATGTCCTTGCATGTCGTGCATCATGCAAAGAAAGGTAGCCATCGACGGAACATTTGAATAGAATATCATTAGATGTTTCAATGATAACAAATTGCAATGGTATGCCCATGAAGGGACTGGATATCGAGGCCGCCCGCGCCTTCGTTCTGACCGCCGAGCTTCGCAGCTTCACCCGCGCCGCGGAGGCGCTCAACACAACGCAAGCCGCGGTGAGCCTGAAAATCAAGCGTCTCGAAGACGGCATCGGACGCAAGCTTTTGGAGCGCACGCCAAGGCTCGTTCGCCTTTCCGCGGACGGGGATGCCTTCTTGCCGCGTGCCCGCGCACTGGTGGCGGCGCATGAGGAGGCCATCGCCTGTTTCGACCTCGATCCTCGCCGTCTGATCGTTGGCATCAGTCATCATATCGTCGGTGCGGAGCTGCCCTTGCTGCTGAAGCGCCTAGGCAGCGCCGAGCCCGGCCTTGTACTGGAGATGCGGATAGCCACCTCTCGCGATACGCTGGCAGATTTCGAGCGCGGTCTTCTCGACGCGGCCATTGTCCTGCACCACGACAACATCCGGCGCGATGGCGAGAAAATACTGGAAGAAACCTTCGGGTGGATGGCCACGCCCGATTTTGAATATCGCAAGGGTGAACCCTTGCGTCTGGCAACACAGGCAGCGCCTTGCAATGTGCGCAGCATGGCGACAAATGCGCTGGATGCAGCACATATTCCGTGGACGGAAGCCTTCGTTGGCGGCGGCGTCATGACGGTCGGCGCAGCCGCTTCCGCCGGGCTGGCCGTCGCGGCGTTGGGTCGCCGCGTCGCACCGGCGGGAACCATTGATATCGGGCCGCAAGCTGGCCTGCCCCCACTGCCGTCGCGTGATGTGCTGCTCTACACCAATGTGCACGACCAACAGGCAAAAGCTGCGCTGCGCGCGCTCAGCGCTGCAATCCGCGCAACCGCAAACAAGGCCATCGGCGCCTGAACAAAACCCTGCCCGGCTGTCGACCGGGCAAGGCGTCTTACAATCTACTTCAACGCAGGTGATGCACCGCCTGCAATTCATAGACCGGCGTATCGATGCCCTCCATGCGGGCTTTCAGTTGCAGCGACAGATATTGCGAATAATGCCGCGACTGGTGCAGGTTACCGCCATGGAACCACAGCGCCTCCTGCTGCGTCGGCTTCCACATATTGCGCTGTTCGCCCTCCCATGGACCCGGGTCCTTGGGCGTTTCCGACCCCAGACCCCAGACCTTGCCGACCTTGTCCGCCGTCTCCTGATTGATGATATCGGCAACCCAGCCGTTCATTGAACCGTAGCCCGTCGCATAGACGATCAGATCGGCGGGCAGCTCTGTCCCGTTGGCGAGCCGGACCGAATTCTCGGTGATCTCATCAATCTGCCCCGAGGCAAGCTTGATTTTGCCGTCGATGATGAGTTGCGAAGCACCGATATCGATATAATAGCCGGAGCCGCGCCGCAGATATTTGAGGAACAGGCCCGAACCGTCCGAGCCGAAATCCAGCTGGAAGCCGGCCTTTTCAAGCGCGGCATAGAAGTCGGCATCGATCTCGCGGATCTTGTCATAGATGGGCTTTTGGAACTCGTGCATGATGCGATAAGGCAGCGACGCGAAGATCAGATCGGCCTTGGCGGTGGTGACGCCGTTTTGCAAAGCCTCTTCCGAGTAAAGCGCGCCAAGCCCGTGCTTCATCAGCGGTTCGGAGCGAACAATATGGGTCGATGAACGCTGCACCATCGTCACATCCACGCCAGCTTCGCACAGCGCTGCGCAAATATCATGCGCCGAATTGTTCGACCCGATGACAACGACCTTCTTGCCCTTGTAACCGTCCGGCCCCGGGTGGCGGGACGAATGCTGCTGCTCGCCCTTGAAGCGATCCTGCCCTTTGACGCTTGGAATATTCGCCTTGCCCGACATGCCGGTCGCGAAGACAAGCTGCTTTGGACGCAGAACGACTTCCTCGCCGTCCCGGTCCACGACCACAGACCATTCCTTCTTGTCCTCGTTCCATTGCGCAGACTTCACCGTGGAGCGTGTCCAGTAATTCAGCTCCATCACCTTGGTGTAGAATTCCAGCCAGTCGCCAATCTTGTCCTTCGGTGCAAAAACCGGCCAGTTTTTCGGGAAGTCGATATAGGGCAGATGATCGTACCAGACCGGATCATGCAGGCAGAGCGACTTGTAGCGCTTGCGCCATGAATCGCCGGGGCGCTCATTGCGCTCGATGATGATCGTCGGCACGCCAAGCTGGCGCAGGCGTGCGCCGAGCGCAATACCGCCCTGCCCGCCGCCAATCACCAGCACATAGGGCTGCTTGTCATAGCCGAGTGTGCGGGCTTCTTCCTCGCGCTCTTCCTTCCAGGTCTTGGCGCCAAGATCCTGACCGTGCTTCGCGCCCAACGGGCGGGTAAAGCCGGACTTTTCCTCGTGACCCTTCAGCTCCGACATGACGGTGAGAAGGGTCCATATCTTGCCACCCTTCAGTCGAATGAGACCGTAACCACGCGCAACTTCGGTTTCAAAAGAGATCCAGCTTTCGGTGACGCCATCGGCTTCCGTCGCTGTCTCCCCTGCTGCGACGAGCCATTTTGTCGGTTTCACAAGCTGCAATTGCGATTGCAGCATATCGCGCACCTGATCATGACCCTCCACAGTCTTGATGTTCCAGGTGAAGGCGACCAGATCGCGCCAGTAGCAATCATCGGCAAACATCGAAACTGCTTCATCTATCCGGGCCGCTTCAAGTGCTGCGCCGAACTTGTCGAGAAAGGCCTGCACGCGGACATTTGGTGTTTTCTCAAGCATTGCAATTTCCTCCCTTAGATATTGACGCCGGGCTCTCCCAAGCCCGGCAGTGAAATGCGTTATCTTTTGAGATCGATCAGAATTTTGAGCTGCGTACCCGCCGGGTCGAGCAAGCGGTCGAAACCTTCGGCAACAGCGTCCTCCAACGCGATTGTCTTGGTAACGATCTTTTTCGCCGGGATTTGGCCGCTCGCAATCAGCCTTGCGACACGCGGCCAGTAATGGGTGGGGTAGGCCCAGGAGCCGCGAATATCGATATCCTTGAACGTGACATCGAACCAGTTGAGCGGGTTTTCATGTGGGTGAAGGCCGGTCTGCACCACAACGCCCTGTTTGCGAACAGCATCGGTACAGTTCTTCAAGGCATGTTCATTGCCGACGCATTCGATAGCCACATCACAGCCGACATTGCCTTCGGTTTCCGCTCGGACCACATCACCGACATTTTCCGATTTCGGATTGATGGTGCGAATGTCACCCAGTTTTTCACGCGCGAGCTGCAAGCGTGTCTCGTTCAGATCGGACAGGAATATCTGCGAAGCGCCTGCGGCCCGCGCCGCCATCGCCACCAGAATGCCGATGGGACCAGCGCCCGTGACAAGCACGCTGTTGCCAGCCGTCACGCCGCCACGGTCACAGGCATAAACCGCAACTGCCGTTGGCTCGATCAGCGCCGCCTCTTCATCGCTGAGATCGTCGGGAATGGGCTGGACATTATAGCTGTTGAGCAAGGCCTGTTCGGCCATGCCGCCCGAATGCCATGACAGTCCCGCTAGCGCCAGACTGGTGCTCAAATGATAAAGCCCACGATCAGCAAAATAGTCGCCTGCCCGCGGCATGATGAGCGGTTGTACCGACACGCGGTCGCCCACCCTCACGTGGTGAACATCAGCCCCCACCGCCTTGACCACACCGCCAAATTCATGGCCCAAAATCTGAGGACCACTCGCCTTGGTGAAGGGATGCGGTTCAGTCGGAATGAAAATCGGACCATAGGCATATTCGTGCAGATCGGTCCCGCAGATGCCGCAAAAGCGGTTTTCAATCAGAACCTGATCCGCGCCAAGATCAACCGGCGCCGGCACGTCTTCAACGCGCAGATCCTTGGCAGCATAAAAGCGCAACGCACGCATATATTTCTCCTCCAGTTGCGTCAAAGGAGGAAATAGCAAGCCGCGTGCCAGTTGCGGCCTATGATCTAAGCCATTGTTTTTTCGTTATTTTATTTAGATGAAAGAATCCAGCCTGAACCGATGCAACAGGGTTTATGCAACAGCTGTTGCAACTGTTGCACCGTCAGTGTGTCTGCTTCAAACGACGATGGATCGTCGACCGATTGACGCCGAGTTTTCGCGCCAGCGCGGAAATATTGTTGCCGCATGCGTCAAGCTCGCGGCGTAAGGCTTGCTGGTCTGTACGACCATTTCCCATGGCGATTTCGGCCTGAAAATGTTCGGGCAGACAGTCGATGGTGATTGTTGCATCTGTTGCAATTGCGGCTGCAACACGCAACGTATTGTCGAGTTCACGCAGATTTCCCGGCCAGCCATAGCCCGCCAGCGCTTTTCGCGCGGCGCGATCAAGCGTGATCGTCTCGCCCTCTTCTTCCCCGATACGGCGCAGAAGATGATCGACCAGATTGTCGAAATCCTGCCTCTGTCGCAGCGACGGCAGGGTCAGCGTCGCGGCATTGAGCCGATAGAGCAGATCTTCACGAAAACGCCCTTCGGCAGCGAGCGCAGCCAGATCGCGATGCGATGCCGACAAAAGCCGGAACTTGACCGATTTCGGCTTCAGCGCACCGACAGGCTGGATTTCGCTTTCGGACAGAACGCGCAGCAGGCGGCTTTGCAGCGCAAGCGGCATGTCGCCGATCTCGTCCAAAAACAGCGTGCCGCCATTGGCCGCCTCGATAAGCCCGGTCTTTCCCTTCTGCATCGCGCCGGTGAAAGCGCCGGGCACATAGCCGAACAATTCGGATTCAATCAGTTGTTCCGGTATTGCCGCGCAATTGACCGCGATGAAGGGGCCGGGTTTGGCGTTGCTGTCATGAATGGCGCGCGCCAGATATTCCTTGCCGCTGCCGGTTTCGCCCTTGATGAGAATGGGGATATGCCGGTCCGCCAGTTTGGCCGCACGGGCCTGAAGCGCTTCCATGGCCGGGTCGCCGAAACTCAACTGGCGCAAGGCCGCAGGCAATCGCACGGAGACGCTGGTCGCAGGTGCGCGGAAACTGCTGACAGGCGCAATGGCGCTTGCAAACAGCGCCAGACCGTTGCGCGCCCGGAGCAAGCGCTCGCCATTGGGCCGTCCGCGCATCAACGCCGGAAGCTGATCAATATCGATATCGAAGACACTGGAAATGGGTTTCCCGATAAAGTCCCTGGTCGAGATTGTGCTCAGGTTCATGCCGCGTGCGACCGCACCAAAACCGCCATGCGTCATGCCGGTAATCGTACCGCTGCCATCAATCGTAATCGCCGCATCGGGATCGACATCGAGAAAATCCGGCAATCGCGCCAGACGCAAGACCCAGTCCTCGCGGGCCCTGGTCATCAGATTGGCAAGCTCGATCCGCCGCGCTGTCGAAGCGACCAGATGCAGCGCCAGCTGCTGGCTGGCTTTCGCAGTCGGCGAGCGCAGTTGCGAAATATCGAGCACCGCCGACAGATCGCCAAACGTATCGAAAATGGGCGCTGCCGTGCAGGTCAAGCCGATATGACAGGCGTCAAAATGATCGTCCTGATGGATGATGACGGGCTTGCCCGAAACCATGCAGGCCCCGACGGCGCAGGTTCCCGCGCGATCTTCCGACCATTCCGATCCGAGATAGAGACCCGCCTTGCGCAGCTGATTGTCGAATGTGGGGTCGCCCATGAATTCCACAGTGACGCCACGTGCATCCGACAGCAGCAGGACATAGCTTTGATCGGCGACTTGCCTGAACAGCGCTTCAAGACCGGTACGCCCGATGCGGATGAGTTCTTCCGACTGCTCACGATGCTCCCGCAGCAATGTGTCGGGCACGATATAAGCTTCCTGCGTCTGGGCAGGATTAAGCCGATAATCATTGAGGCAGCGCAGCCAGGATTGAATAACAGGGCGATCACGATCCGAGGCCCCGCCCATGGCGACGCGCTCAATCTCCTTGATGTGCGACAGGGTCGACACCATGACCATCCTCCTCCACCTGAATGCTGGCACAAGACGGGAAGGCGTTCAAGCGAATAGAGTGTTGTCAGCTTTGGCTGACAAAGGCCGCATAATTATCAGCCAGCACTTTGCCCAATATGGCCGCGTAAGCGCTGTAGTGATCTTCACCTCTGGCGACACGCCCAAAGGTCGGCTCCGTGAAGGTCGATAGCGGCAAAAGCACCAGTGGTGTTGAAACCGGCGTCAGCTGCGCGCCTTGCCCGGCCCGCAAGGTGGTCAGCAGGCCGAACATCTCGCCGGTAATGCTGGGCCGTGACAGAACCACCATCCGATATTGCCCGGATGTATTGGTGACGAGATAGATGTGCCCGGACAAATGCGGGACGGATATAGAGCCGTGCTGCGAAAAGGAGGCGTCGGTGCGCTCGCGCTCGCGAAACCGCAGCCGCGTGCCTTCATCGTCCCAGACGATTTCCGTGCAATAGGCGAAGATCACATCCGGGTCGCCGAAGGATGGGCGCAGGGTCAGATAGGTTCCCTCCAGCCACGAAACGGCAGGCCGCGAATAGGCCCCCAGTTCCTCGGGCGCGTGGCCACTTCCGTAGCCGTTTGCGACTGGGCGCTCGGCGGCATCCCCGGCTTTCGGTGCCAGCGCCCCGCCCGGCTCACGCAGAGCTACGCCCATCGCCTGTTCAAGCCGGATGATAGTGGCAAGCGTGAAAGGCCTATGCCCCGACAGCGCTTTTTCCAGCGTTGAAAGACTGATCCGCGCATCATCCGCGAGTCGCTGGCGCGAAATGCGCCGCCGCGCGATTTCCTCGCGAACCCGCGCCGCAACGCTACTGCTTTGATTTTCCGACAGATAAGGGTCCCCGTGGACCATGCGCCAATTTCCTGATTGCGTACTTTCTTTCACAATTCCACACATGTCCGCCAGCGGCAAGACGGTTTACGGCAAGATGCGGACGAAAGAGGTCAAAGCTGACGCTGGCGAGGAAACAGCGCCTTGCAGACAATCGCTCCAGTTACTCCATCGAGGAAGGGAGCCTGTCATGCACACCGCAATCACTGTTTCACATCAAAGGGATCGGCGAAATTTTCTCGTCCGCTTCTGCCAGCTTCTATGGTTTGGGAACGCTATCCTGCTCCCCGCACTGGCCGTTATCTTCGCCCTGTTTCACCCCTTGCAAGCGCGCGCGGAAACAACCGCTTTCGTGACGCCGAATGAGATGGAATCGGGCAGCCTGCTGATGCAGACCGAACAGGCCGGACAATATGTCGAAGCCCCGCGCCTTGCCACCGATGTAGACATCACTGTCAGCGGCCCGACGGCGCGGGCGCGTCTTACCCAGGCTTTCGAAAATCCCACCAATGGTTGGGTTGAAGCGCTCTATGTGTTTCCACTGCCCGAAGATAGCGCGGTTTACTCGTTGAAAATGATCATCGGCAATCGCGTTGTCGTGGCCGACATCAAGGAAAAACAGGCCGCACGCGCCATTTATGAGCAAGCCCGCAGCGAAGGCAAAAAGGCCGCATTGGTTGAGCAGCAGCGGCCCAACGTCTTCACAAATGCCGTTGCCAATATCGGCCCGCATGAAAAGGTCGTCGTGCAGATCGAATATCAGCAGGCCGTTCGTCTGGCCGATAACCGCTTTTCGCTGCGCGTGCCACTGGTCGTTGCGCCGCGCTACAATCCGCAGGACAAGGCCGCCATCGACCAGCGCGCAGAACTGAATGGTGGCTGGGGACGACAGTCCACCACCAGCACGGCGCAGACCACCCATGACGCGCCGATCCATACGTCACTGACCGAACCGGACAGCGCACGAACCAACCCGGTTACGCTTGCAATCAAGCTGGACGCCGGGTTCCCGGTCGATGATCTGAAGAGCCTCTATCACCCCGTCAAGATCGACCGGCTGAATGGCGAGGCACGCCAGATCACATTGCAGGGCGATGCCATTGCCGATCGCGACTTCGTGCTCGAATGGGGCGCTGCGGCAAGCGCCACGCCAACCGTCGGTCTGTTTCGTGAGCAGGTCGGCAACGATGACTATGTGCTTGCCTATGTCACACCGCCGGTTCTGGCAGCGCCCAAAAAGACCAGCCGCGAGATTGTCTTCGTGATCGATAATTCGGGTTCGATGGGCGGCACTTCCATGGCGCAGGCGAAAGCCAGCCTCGACTATGCCCTGTCGCGACTGGAACCGAACGACCATTTCAACGTCATCCGCTTTGACGACACTTTGACCAAGTTCTTCCCGGACAGCGTTGCCGCAACCGGCGAGAACGTCACCGCCGCGCGCAGCTTTGTCGGCCAGCTGGAAGCCTCCGGCGGCACGGAAATGCTGCCGCCGCTGCACGCCGCCCTCGATGACAGTCACCAGAGCAAGGGCCTGCGTCAGATCGTGTTTCTGACCGATGGCGAAGTGAGCAACGAACAGGAGCTTCTCGATACAATCGCCGCCCGGCGTGGACGCTCGCGCATCTTCATGGTTGGCATCGGTTCAGCCCCGAACAGCTATCTGATGAACCGCGCCGCCGAACTTGGTCGCGGCAGCTTCACCCATATCGGTTCGACCGCGGAAGTCGACGAACGCATGCGCGCCCTGTTCGACAAGCTGGAAAACCCCGCCGTCACAGACATCCGGGCCACTTTTTCCGAAAAGAATGTCAGCCTCACGCCGACATTGCTGCCCGACCTTTATCGCGGCGAACCGCTTGTCATTGCAGCCCGCATGGGCAAGGCAACCGGTGAAGTGACCATCAACGGCATGGTTGGCGACCACCCGTGGACCGTCACACTACCGCTCGATCAGGCCAGCAACGCGGAAGGCATTTCCAAGATCTGGGCGCGTCGCAAGATTGATGATGCGGAGGTTGAAGCTACGCTCGGTTCGATCAGCCAGGACGCAGCAGATGCCCGTATCCTGCGGCTGGCGCTCGATCATCATCTGGTGACGCGCCTGACCAGTCTCGTTGCTGTGGATGTAACCCCGTCTCGCGCTGCCAATATACCGCTGACCCAGGCCGATATTCCGCTGCATCTGCCTGCTGGCTGGGACTACCGCACCTTGCTCGGTATCGGCGCAACCCGTGACGCGAATGCCGGACAGGCAACCGAGAACGAAACCGCCGAGTGGAGCGGCGTCAATAGCCAAGCCAAGCCTCAGGCCGCTCCGTCGCCGGTTTCTCCGAACCTTCCACTGCCGCAAACGGCGACACCTGCAACCCTTCTGATGCTTCAGGGATTGTTGGCCGTGCTGGTCGGTGCCCTTCTCTTCTGGTTCACACGTCGTGAAAAGGCAGGCAGCCATGAGTAATCATCAGTCCATCCTCAAAGGGGGCGCGCTTGCGCGCTCCCTCTCGACACTCCTCGCCTGCCTTCTGATTGCAGGCGGTCTGGTCCTCGCCGGTCAGGGCATATGGATCCACGCCAAGGCCTTTGCCGCGCAGATCTTGCTGGAACGCGCTTTTACACAGAGTGTCGCGACCGGCGTGCCAGTCAAGCCATGGAGCTGGGCTGATACATGGCCGGTTGCACGGATCGAAGTTCCGCGACTGGAAGCTGCCGCAATTGCGCTCAAGGGCGCGAGCGGTCAGGCGCTTGCCTTCGGCCCGGGGCATCTCGACAACACGCCTGAAGCAGGAGATCGGGGCACCGCAGTCTATGCCGCGCACCGCGACACCCATTTCGCCTTCCTGAAAAATGTCGAACCGAACGACCTGATCCGCATCACGCGGCGCGACGGAAAGATCGTCACCTATCGCACGACGCATATGGCCCTAGCCCGCTGGGACGAAGCTCCGATCGACCCGCAGGCGACAGGAAAACATCTCGTGCTGGCGACCTGTTACCCGTTCGACGCAATCACACCCGGACCGCTTCGTTATCTGGTCTATGCCGATCTGGTCGGAGATGATTGAGCAGGTTCAGGCGGGGCCAAGCATGATGTTGGTCTCGCTTTTGCTGACGCCCTGAAGTGAACGGATCGTCGAGATCACCTCGTTGAGTTCCGACATGGTCGCCACTTCCAGTTCGGCAATCACATCCCACATGCCGTTCGTGTTGAAGAGACCCGTCAAACCCGGCACGCGCTTGATCGCGCTGATTGTCGATTTGAGCGATGAGCCTGACATTTCGATCAGCATGAAAGCCCTGATCTGGTCCTTGCCGATATCGTCGCGCACACGGACCGTGAAGCCCTTGATGTCGCCATTGGCCACCATGCGGTCGAGACGCTTTTGAGCTGTCGCGCGCGCCACCCCCAGAAGCTCGGCCAGCTGTGGCACCGATGCGCGGCCATTGATACGCAATTCCGTGATCAATCTCTTGTCGAGTTCGTCCATGTCCCCTCTTTCTTTTTAGTAAGTACGCCTGCCTATATCGGCAGTTATTTATAAAAATAATCACTTTATGTTCTTTTTTGTCAATCTGATTGCAGATATTGATTTTCGCCAAGGGGATTGCCCAGGTGGTTTCCAGACGTCGAACGCGATGGAAACACACGGACAGCCCCGGCCAATCTCTGCTTGGACCGGTCACAAGGTCACGAAAACAAGCGCATGCAAACGGCGATTTCACGGTCCCGATATCCGGGGCTTTTACTGGGGAACTGACTTACATGAATACCGCGAAATTTTTCTCGACGGCGCTTCTGGCGCTCGGCCTCAGCTTTTCCATGACCGCGGCCAAGGCCGACGATCTGGAAAAGATCCAGAAGGCCGGCAAGATGTCCATTGCCCTGTCCGGCGTTTTTCCTCCTTTCAGCTTTGTGGATGAATCCAACAAGGTCGTCGGCTTCGACGTCGATGTCGGCTCTGAAATCGCACACCGCCTGAAGGTCGAGCCGGAGATCGTCACCACCGCATGGGACGGCATCATCGCCGGTCTCGTCACCGGCCGTTACGACACCATCGTCGGTTCGATGGGCATCACCGAAGAACGCAAGAAGGCCATTGCCTTTGTCGGCCCTTACTACCGTTCGGGTCTGGCGTTGTTCGTCCGCAAGGACGACGCTGCCACCTCGCTCAAGGAATTTGAAGGCAAGACCATCGGCGTGACGCTTGGCGAAACCTCTGAAAAGTGGGTCCGCGAACAGGGCAAATACGACGTGCGCACCTATAAGGGCCTGCCGGAAATGCTGCTCGACCTCGGTTCGGGCCGTATCGATGCGGTTGTCGCTGACGACGTGCCGGTTCTAGTTGCCATCTCCAAGAGCAACGCGCCCATCAAGCAGGTCAAGGATGACCAGCTGCCGCGCTACGACATCGGCATTGCCGTGCGCAAGAACAATCCGGAACTTGCCGCTGCCATGCAGAAAGCTCTGGACGACATGATGGCCGACGGCACCTACAAGGCTATCTCCGAAAAGTGGATCGGCGCGGATATCCGCTAATCTCCCTCTCCAGAAGATGGGTTGCGACCGCAACCCATCTTCGGTTTTGATCCCCGAAAGCTTCTTGGTCCTGCCCGCTTTTTGACCGCCGACAAGCGGCCCGGTCAAGCGTCGCGGTTCCTCTGGCTATTCCATGAGCCACCGATGGGGAAGAAAGGTTGAAGGATGGATATCGCACTTATCGAGCGGATTTTTCCCTTCATTGTTCAGTCTGCCTGGGTCACCGTTCAGCTGACCGTCGTATCGCTTCTGATTGGTCTGGTCGTCGCAACCGTTCTGGTCATCGCCCGCTTTTCGCGTTTCAAGCCGTTCCGCTGGTTCGCCACAGGCTATGTCAGCATCATGCGCGGCACGCCGCTGCTGGTGCAGCTTTTTCTGGTCTTCTTCGGCGGCCCGCAATTCGGTCTGGAATTCAGCCCGTTCATGGCCGGTGTGATCACCATGGGCTTCAACATCGGGGCCTATATGTCGGAAGGCATACGCGGCGCCATTCTGGCCGTGGACAAGGGTCAGAGCGAAGCTGCCCGCAGCATCGGCTTTGGACGTTTCAACACGATGCGGCTTTTCATTCTGCCGCAGGCAGCACCCTTGATGATCCGTTCGCTCGGCGTCAACACGATCATCCTGACCAAAAGCACCGCGCTTGTCTCGACAATCGGCGTGGTCGAGCTGACCTATTCGGCACAGCGTTTCGTGACATCGACATACAAGCCCTTCGAAGTCTTCACGGTCGCCGGTATCGCCTACATCGTCATCATAGCCATCATTTCTATGATCGTTCGCGGCATTGAAACCTTCTTCAACGCTGACAGGAGGGCCGAAGCATGAGCCTCGATTTTACGGTCGTTCCTTCCTATCTGGAACTGCTCTTCATCGGTCTGCTCTGGACGGTGCTGATCACAATCCTCGCTGGCATCATCAGCGTGGTGCTGGGCGTCGTCATCGCTCTGGTGACGCTGCATGCGCCTAAGGTTGTCAGCCTGCCGGTGCGCGGCATCGTGTTCCTGTTCATGGGAACGCCGCTGCTGCTCCAGCTCTATCTTCTCTATTACGGCCTATCGCAGATCGGCATCATGGTTCCGGCCTTCTGGACCGGCGTGTTCGGCCTTGGCATGCATTACGCCGCTTATAATGCCGATATTTTCCGCGCTTCCCTGCAAGCCGTGGACAATGGCCAGATGGAAGCGGCCCGTTCGCTGGGTTTCAGCCGGGGCATGTCGCTGCGCTATTTCATCATTCCGCAGGCGATCCTGACCGCACTGCCGCAGGTGGGCAATAACAGCATCATCCTGCTCAAGGATACAGCCGTGCTTTCCGTCCTCGGCATCACGGAACTGGTTCTGAATGCGCAGCGCGCCATCAGCGAAACCTACCGTCCATTCGAATTCTATTTCGTCGCCGCCGTGCTCTATTACGCCGTCAATCTTCTGATGGAATGGGCATTGAGCAAAGCGGCCAAGAAAGCGGAAGCTATCCGATGAACACACAGACACCCATGATCGAATTGCGCCAGATCAGGAAATCCTATGGCGACCATGAAGTTCTCAAGGGCATCGACCTGACCGTTGCACGGGGCAAGATCGTTTCCATCATCGGCCCCAGCGGGTCGGGGAAAAGCACGCTTCTGCGCTCGATCAACATGCTGGAAGAAACCTCGGGCGGCGAAATCTGGCTCGACGGCAATCAGGTCAACAAGCCGCTCAAGGGCCATGCCTTTGAAAAACACATCAACCATATCCGTCAGGAAATGGGGATGGTTTTCCAGCAGTTTAACCTGTTCCCGCATCTGACCGTGCTGCAAAACATCATGATCGGACCAATGCGGCTCAAGCATCTGCCGCACGCCGAAGCGCTGGACCGCGCCAACGCCCTGCTGGCAAAGGTCGGGCTTGTCGACAAGGGCAATGCCTATCCGGCCCGCCTGTCGGGCGGCCAGAAGCAGCGCGTGGCGATTGCCCGCGCACTCGCCATGCAGCCCAAGGTCATGCTCTTCGACGAGGCCACATCGGCGCTTGATCCCGAGCTGGTTGAAGAGGTCAATCAGGTGATGAAGCAGCTCGCCAGCGAGCACATGACCATGCTTATCGTGACCCATGAAATGCGCTTTGCCGCTGAAGTGTCCGACCATGTGATGTTTATGGATGGCGGCGTGGTGGTCGAACAGGGATCGCCAGACCAGATGTTGTCCAATCCGAAAGAGGAACGGACCCGCGCTTTCCTGCGAAAGCATCTTTCGCACTAGAGCGCGTTTCGATCTGATTGGATCAGATCGGCGCTCTAATTCTTTGTTTTAACGCGCATCTTTCCCGAAAACCGTTTCACACTTTTCGGGATGCGCTCCATATTACGGAGACTACTCAATGACTGCGAATGTTTCAAACGGCGCGCAAAACGCCGTAACGGCGGCGCATAACCAAATCGATGCGAAGCATGTCGAAGAGCTGGCTCTTCGCATGGTCAGCTGGCGCAGCGAAACCGGTACGCCCGGCGAAGCGGAATTCTCCGGCCGTTTTGTCGAACTGCTCAAGGAAATTCCCTATTTCCAGCAGAATCCTGGAAATATCCGCACGGTTGCCAGCCATGGCGATCCGCTGACCCATAATGTGGTGGCGCTCGTTCGCGGCAAGGGTCGCGAGACGGTGGTGCTTGCCGGTCATTTTGACACGGTTGCGACCGACAATTATCACGAGTTGAAATCGCTCTCCTGCGACAGCGTCAATCTAAAAGAGGCGCTGATCAAGGACCTTGGCAAGCGCTCACGCTCGCAGCAGGAAGAGCGCGCACTGGAAGACCTCCTGAGCGGCGATTTTCTTCCCGGTCGTGGTCTGCTCGATATGAAGAGTGGTATTGCCGCCGGTATTGCCTGCCTTGAACGCTTTGCCGCCGATCCCGACCGCAGCGGCAATCTGGTCCTGATCGTCACGCCCGATGAAGAACGCGAAAGCCGTGGCATGCGATCCATGCGCAACGCGCTGCCGGATATTGCCCGGGACTTCGATCTCGATATTTCGGCTGCCATCAATCTCGACGTGACCTCCGATCAGGGCGACGGTAGCGAAGGCCGCGCCGTCTATGCCGGCACCATCGGCAAGCTTTTGCCTTTTGCGCTGGTCATCGGTTGCAGCTCCCATGCCAGCTACCCTTATGAAGGCGTCAGCGCACAGGCGATGGCCGCAGGCATTCTCACCCGCTTCGAGGGTAATGCCGATCTTGCCGATCGCGACGAAAAAGACATTTCCCCACCGCCCATCTGCCTTGAGGCAAAGGACCTGCGCGACGGGTATGAAGTGACGACGCCGGAACGTTTCTGGATCGCGCTTAACTGGCTCTATCACGGCATGACCGCCGAACAGCTGTTCAAGCGCTTTCAGGACGAAGTGCGCACCGGCGCCGTCGATGCGGTTGCACGCTTTACCGCACAGGCCGAAGCCTATGGCAAGCTGGTCGGCAAGCGCGCCGGAGCAACTCCTCCTGAACCGAAGCTGGTAACCTTCACGCAGCTGCGCGCCATGGCGGCAGACATTGCAGGCGACGACTTTGAACGTCTCTATGACGAACAGGAACAGCGCCTTTCCGGCATCGACAATCCGCTGGCTGTCAGCCGCCAGCTGACTGAGTGGCTTGTGGGTGTGGCCCATCTCGCCGGACCGGCGATTGTTGTCGGCTTTGCCGGGCTGCACTATCCCGCGAGCCATCTCGATAACACGAAAACCAACGACCGCCTGTTTCAGCAAGCCATTGATGAAACCATCAAGGTTTTCGCCGCCTTCCCCGATCAGAGCCTTGTCTGGAAGCCACATTTCCAGGGCATTTCCGACATGAGCTTTCTCGGTCAGGCAACGCTTGGACAGGATATCGTGTCGCAAAACACGCCCGTGTCGCGCCTCGTCGATCATCCAGCCGCCAATGCGCTGCGCTTCCCTGTGGTCAATATCGGCCCATGGGGTCGCGAATTCCACCAGAAGCTTGAGCGTGTCCACGCGCCCTACGCCTTCGAGGTTCTGCCGCAGATCGTTTCGATGATCGCTGAAAAATTCCTCACGGCGAAGACCGGAAACGGCGCGCGCTGATCGGGCGCACGCGCCCTGAACAAAAAGGTTCATTTAAATGACCAATGAAAAGCTGAATATCGTCCCCTTCGTCAGCGTCGATCACATGATGAAGCTGGTTCTGACGGTGGGTGTCGAAACCTTTCTCAAGGAACTGGCCGTGGTTGTGGAAGAAGACTTCCGCCGCTGGGAACAGTTCGACAAGACGCCGCGCGTCGCCTCCCATTCCAAGGAAGGCGTTATCGAACTGATGCCGACCAGCGACGGCACGCTCTATGGCTTCAAATATGTGAATGGCCATCCGAAGAACACCCGCGCCGGGCGTCAGACCGTGACCGCCTTTGGCGTTCTCTCCGATGTGGACAGCGGCTATCCGCTGCTCCTGACCGAAATGACCATTCTGACCGCCTTGCGCACTGCCGCCACCTCGGCGGTGGCCGCCAAGCATCTGGCCCGCCCGGATTCCAAAACGCTGACGATCATCGGCAATGGCGCGCAGAGCGAGTTTCAGGCGCTGGCCTTCAAGGCGCTGCTCGGCGTCGACAATCTCCGCCTGTTCGACATCGACCGCTCGGCAAGCGAACGTTGCGCCGCCAATCTGGCCGACAAGGGCTTTGCCGTTACCATCTGCGGTTCGTCGCAGGAAGCTGTCGAGGGTGCGGACATCATCACGACTGTCACCGCCGACAAGCAATATGCCACGATTTTGAGCGACAACATGGTTGGCCCCGGCGTTCACATCAATGCCGTTGGCGGCGATTGCCCCGGCAAGACCGAGCTGAACAAGGAAATTCTGCTGCGCTCGGATATTTTTGTCGAATACCCGCCGCAGACCCGTATCGAAGGCGAAATCCAGCAATTGCCGGAAGATTATCCGGTCAAGGAACTGTGGGAAGTGATCACCGGTAAACTACCGGGCAGAACATCGGATCGGGCGATCACGCTGTTTGACAGCGTCGGCTTTGCAACCGAAGACTTTTCCGCCCTGCGCTATGTCCGCAGCAAGCTGGAAGAAACCGGTCTCTATGCTGAACTGGACATGCTTGCGGACCCCGATGAACCCCGCGATCTCTACGGCATGCTGCTGCGATGCGAGCAGGCATTGGAAGCCGCATAAGACTTTGCCGGGATGCCTGGCATCCCGGCTCAGAAGATAGTTCGGCCCAACACGTGCTGTTGGGCCTGTTGTTGACGCTGCAATGTGATATCACCAACGGCAAGTAACCGTGCGCGTGTAGTTGGATATCCTTGATCGTCTGAACAATGCAGCAATTGGCCAGAAAAATATCTGCAGAAATCGGCTGGGGTATTCCAAGCTCGATCGTCCTGCATCTGCTGCTGGCCTTTGTCCTGCTCGTCCGCTTGCCAGAACTGCCGACGGCGCAGGAACAGAGCGTCAATGTAGAGCTTGTTCCGCCACCACCGCCCGCCGAAGAAAAGCCCAAGCTGGATCAGGACGAGCCCGCCCCTCCGCCACCGCAGGCGCAAGCCCAGAAGCTTGCCTTTGAGTCCGCTTCCAACGACCCCAAGGATGAGACGCCGGAGCAACCGGATGTCCCGCCAGCTGCCCCGGAAGCTAGCGAAAAACCCGACGAAGTTCCGCCTGCAACTGCCGAGGCCAAGAACGAGCAGCTGCAGGAAGACAAACAGGAAGCGGCTGAGCTGAGCGCTCTATCTTCAAATGTCGATGACACCAACGGAGCCGCGGCCCCTGCTGTCGAAAACCCACCCGTTCCGCAACCAAAGCCAGAACAGGAAAGGCCAGCCGCCAAGGCCGTTTCGGAGCAAAAGGCTGAAAATTTCAAACAGGCGCGCAGGCTTTATTCGAAGGATGCCCTGTCCGATCCGCGTGTAAAACAAGCGCTCGGCAAACTCTCGCCAACGGATCGCGTCATCCAGATTTGCAGTATCGAAGCGCTTGAACAGATCCGCCGTCAGCAACCGGGCGCTTTCCCCGACATGCTGGCGCGCGCCGGAGGTTCCGTTTCCAACACCGGCCTGACGGTCAGCAACGGTGCGTTTCGCAGCCGCGCCCAGTGGTATGGCGTGGACTTCAAGTGTCAGATCGATGCCGAGGCGATGTCGATCCAGTCCTTCAGCTATGCCATTGGTCACGCCATTCCCGAAAGCGAATGGGGCGCACGGCAACTGCCAAGAGACTAGAATATGAAGTGATGAGACAAGGCTTGCAGCATTTGCTACAGTCCTCGATGTAATGCCCCACGAAACTAACATTGAATGGAGACAGGCATGAAAGTCGTATTTGTGACGACCGCTGTCCTCGCTCTGTCGGTTACGGCTGCGATGGCAGACTGCACTTACCATAGTGCGCAATCTTCTACCAAAATGGAAAAGCCGCAAACAACGGCGAGCGCAGAAACTACGGCACCCACCCAGAAATAACTATACTCCCAATGGGAGGTGTCGTGTGAAACGGTGCCTCCTGTTTGGGACACGCCCCCACCGATGCTAGTCAAAACCGCAGGCTGATACCGGCCTTGCGGAGAAGCCAATAGAACAGCGCTGTCGCGCCTACCCCCAGCAGCATCGCCCAGCCAAAACCGGACCCATCGCCGGTGAAGGGCAGTCCGGCGGTGTTCATCCCGAAAATCCCGGCAATCAGCGTGCCCGGCAGCAGCAAGGCGCTCATCACCGCCATTACTTTAAGGCTGCGGTTTGAATCATCCGCCAGTTCCGCCGCGATCTCTTCCTGAAGCAGCCGCGCACGATCATTGACCATGACGATTTCACGGTCGAGCCGCTCAAGCCGCATGGAAAGCCGCTTCAAAACCGCATGGCCCATATCGGGTAAGGTCCAGTCCAGACGGTCTTCTTCTTCGAACAAAGCCACCATACCGGCCACCGGGCGGTGCAGTGAAACGGCCAGACGGCGCACTTCCTTGAGGTCCCGGCGCTCGTCGTTCAACCGCTCTGTCACCAGCCTGTCTTCCACGGAATCGAGCATTTTGCTCGCTTCGTTGAGCCTTTTCGCCGTATTCTTACAGAAACCTGTCACCACGGCCTCGAACAGTTCATAGGCCGTTGCCGGGCAGAACCCGCTTGCGAATGAATGGCGGACCCGGTCGATGGCTTCCAGCGGATGCCGCCTGCCGGTGACAAGGAGCCCGCTCGTCACCGCAAAATGCAGGCGACCGATAGTCGTGGACATGCGCTCCATGTCCTGATGCATATCGGCGATGACACCGTGGATCGTCCCGGCCTCATGGCTGAGCACCAGACTGTCGTCATGCCCCTCCAATATTGCCCGCGCCGACGCTGGCAAGCCGCATCGTTCCGAAAGCCAACCCTGTGCGCGCTGATCGACCAGATCGACATGCAGCCAGACCCAGCCATCATGCGCGGCCAGAGCGGCGGCCACCTCATTGGCTTTCAGTTCAACCACCGGCTGGTCGGGGCGCTTGTGATAAGCACCCACCAGACCGGGACTATGTTCCATGTTGGAACCGCGAATGATGTTCAATGTCGTATACCGATGCTCGGCGCAAAGCGGCCTCGCACGTAATGTTCAATAGACTTCCGGCACATACATTTCGGACGGGGTCTGGTGACGCACATAATCGTCATGACGCACACGTTCCGGCAAATGAATGGCAGACTTCGGCACATCCTCATAAGGTATCTGCGTCAGAAGATGCGCAATGCAATTGAGGCGCGCCTTCTTCTTATCGACGGCCTCGACAACCCACCATGGCGCTTCCTCAATATGCGTGCGATGCAGCATCTCTTCCTTGGCCTTGGTGTAGTCTTCCCAATGCACGCGGCTTTCAAGGTCCATCGGAGAAAGCTTCCACTGCTTCAGCGGATCGTGGATACGCATGTTGAAGCGGAATTCCTGCTCCTCATCGGTGATCGAGAACCAGTATTTGATGAGAATGATCCCGGAGCGCACGAGCATGCGTTCGAACTCGGGAACGGAGCGGAAAAACTCTTCCAGTTCGTCCTTGGTGCAGAAGCCCATGACCCGCTCGACACCGGCGCGATTATACCAGGAGCGGTCGAACAGAACCATTTCGCCAGCGGTCGGCAGATGCGGCACATAACGCTGGAAATACCACTGATTGCGCTCGCGTTCGGTCGGTGCAGGCAGCGCGACAACGCGGCAGACACGCGGGTTGAGGCGCTGGGTCACGCGCTTGATCGCGCCGCCCTTGCCAGCAGAATCACGGCCTTCGAACAGCACCACGACCTTGAGCTTCTTGTGCTGCACCCAGTCCTGAAGCTTGACCAGCTCATGCTGGAGGCGAAACAACTCGCGGAAATACAGGCGGCGTTCCAGCGTCTGCTCGGCAGGGCCGGACATGCCCTCGGCGACCATCGCGTCCAGACGCTCTTCCTCGATCTGCATTTCCAGCTCTTCATCGAAACTGTCGGCGATTTCCGCCTTGATACGGTCCAGATGGCTGTTCTCGAACATGTTCACACCATAAGCTGAAGATTATCCCCGAAACCGCAGCGGCTCCGCGCGATTGCACAGAATACTAGAAGCCCCTCATGACGGTTTCGTGACGTAATTTCGTCGGTCACACCCCTTCTTACTTTCCCCCAAGACTTTCTGTCGTCCGCCTCATCACATGTCGACCGTCATCAAACTGAAATATCTATCAGCCATGGCAGGATATGTGTTTCGGTGAGGACAGAACCCAGATGAAGAATACATACGATCTTTTGGTTGTCGGCGCGGGCATTGTCGGCCTTTCCACCGCGCTTGCCGCAGCCCGAAAAGGCAAGAAGGTCGTTGTTGTCGAGCGCAATGCCAAGGCTGTCGGCGCATCGATCCGCAATTTTGGCTTCGTCACCATATCCGGCCAGAAGGCTGGCGATCACTGGGCACGTGCGCGGCGCGCCCGCGATATCTGGGCCGAAATCGCCGACGATGCGGGTATTGAGATCATCCATCGCGGATTGGTCATGCCTGCTTACCGCGAAGAAGCGGAAACCGTGCTGGATGCTTTTCTGAAAACGCCGATGGGTGAAGACTGCCGCAGGCTGACACCCGGCGAAGCACTGGAACATGTGCCGTCAATCCGCGCCGATGGGATGCGCAGCGCGCTCTTCAGCCCGCATGAACTGCGCGTCGAATCGCGCGACGCCATCCCGAAAATTGCCGCGTGGCTGGAACGCCGCCACGGCGTCACCTTCCACTGGAACACCGCCGTCAATGTCATTGATGGCAACAAAATTGCCACCAGTCGGGGCGTCATCGAAGCGGAAGCCACAGTTGTGTGCCCCGGCGACGATTTTTCAACTTTGTTTCCAGAACGCATCGCCGCCTATGATCTGCGCATCTGCACGTTGCAGATGCTGCGCGTCATGCCAGCCCAAGCAGCGCGTTTCGGCGCGGCCGTCATGTCTGACTTGAGCTTTGGCCGCTATGATGGCTTTGCCGATCTGCCGGAAGCCAAAGCGCTCTGTGACCGTCTTGATGCCGAACTTGGCGAAATGCGCCGCGGTGGCATTCATCTGATCGCCGTGCAATCCGCCGACGGTTCGCTGGTGGTGGGCGACAGCCATGTCTATGGCAATGCCCCCGAACCTTTCGCACAGGAACGCTTCGATACGCTGATCATGGAAGCCTTCGACCAGATATTCGATCTGCCGGGTCGCGAGGTCATCGGGCGCTGGTGCGGAACCTATGCTTCGGCCAGCGACCGCGTGGTCATGGTTGACGAACCCGCCGACAATATCCGCCTCGTCATGGTCACAGGCGGAACCGGCGCTTCGACAGGCTTTGCGCTCGGTGAGCAGGTCGTCAATTCACTCTACGCATAGAAACGGAGCAGTCATGGGACATCTCAAAGCAGTCGTGTTCGATTGGGCGGGCACGGTCATCGACTTCGGTTCCTTCGCGCCAATGGGTGTGTTTGTGGAAGCATTCGCGCAATTCGGCATTGAGGTTTCGATTGCCGAGGCGCGCGAACCCATGGGCCGTCCGAAATGGGATCACATCGAAGCCATGCTGGCGCAGCCGCGCATTCATGCCGCATGGGAAGCACACCACGGCCACGCACCGACACAGGCCGACATTCAGGCCGTCTACGATGTGTTCGTTCCGCTTAACGAAAAGGTCGTCGATCAATATGCTGATCTGGTGCCGGGTGCCGTAGAAACGGCCCGCGCATTGCGCGAACGCGGCCTCAAGATCGGCTCCACGACCGGCTACACCCGCTCGATCATGGAGCGCGTCCTGCCGCTTGCCAAGGCGCAAGGGTATGAAACCGACAATCTGGTCTGCGCCGGAGATTTGCCGCACGGCCGCCCAACCCCGATGAACATGTACCAGTGCTTTCTCGATCTCGATGTCTGGCCAGCGCATGCTGTCGTCAAGGTTGACGATACCGGCGTCGGGATAGACGAAGGACGGGAAGCCGGATGCTGGACAGTGGGCGTGTCGCTGAGCGGCAACGAAGCGGGCGTCACGCCGGACGAACTGGCCAAAATGAGCGAAGCCGAAAAAAACGCGCTTCGCGAAAAGGCATCTGCCGTTCTTTCCCGGCACCAGCCCGACTACATCATCGATACGGTTGCCGATCTCCTTCCGGTCATAGAGGCAATCGAACAACGGCTCGCCAATGGAGAACGCCCCCGTGCCTGTAGCGGCGCCTGAGCGAAGCCCGCTACCGAATTAATTTGACGCAAACGTAAAAAAATAAGCTTTCGTTGAAACCCGTTTGATTGCATTCTCCCGGACATGCGAACCACCGGGATCGTTCAATGATTGCAAAACCTTCCTTCCGTTTCCTCCGCTCCGGACGAAGCGTCATATTCGGAACCACGGCTGCTTTTGCATTCTGCATGTCGGCAATGACATTTGTCGTTCCAGCCCATGCCGATTCCCGCAATGTGGTTGCGGTTGCGGTGATGAAAGTCGCGGCAAGCGATTATCAACCTAAATTGACGCTGTCCGGTGCGATCGAAGCCCGTTCGCTGGTCAACACATCGTTCCGGCTTGGCGGGCAGGTTGTGGAGCGCAAGACAGAGATCGGCCAGCATGTCGAAAAGGGCGAGCTGATCGCCCGCATCGACGATGCCGAACAGCAGGCAAATCTGCGTGTCGCCCAGGCATCGAAGGATGCAGCGCAAGCACAGCTCGTTCAGGCGGATGCGAATTTCAAACGCCAGAAGGCGCTGCTGGCTCAGGGTTTCACGACCCGCAGCACCTATGATCAGGCAAACCAGACCCTGCAAACCGCGCAAAGCACGCTGGCGAGCGCCGAAAGCCAGCTGAGCGACGCGCGCGATCAGCTGTCCTATACCGAACTGCGCGCCCCGGTTTCCGGTGTCGTGACAGCGCGCAACATCGAGGCGGGTCAGGTGATACAGGCCGCCCAGACGGCATTTTCCATTGCTGAAGATGGCCCCCGCGATGCCGTCTTCGACGTGCAGGAAACGCTGGTGAACCATGCCAAGGACGGCATGGGCGTAACAATCGCGCTTCTGTCGGACGCTTCAGTGGTTGCCGAAGGTCAAATCCGCGAAATTTCTCCCGTCGTCGACGCACAGACGGGCACAGTCAGGGTCAAGGTCGGCATCGCGCACACCCCGCCCCAGATGGCGCTGGGCGCGACTGTAACCGGAACAGTGCATATGGAGAACCGTCAGGTCATCGTCCTGCCATGGAGCGCCATGACCTCCGACGCCGGGCACGCCGCCGTGTGGCGGGTGGCTGGAGATACGAATGTCGCAACATTGGTGCCGATCACCGTGCTTTCCTATGAAAAGGAACGGGTGATCGTGGATAGCGGCCTGAACGACGGCGAACTGATCGTCACGAAGGGCGCACAGATGCTGCGTTCGGGTGAGCCGACCGAAATCATGCAGACGCAGGAAGGGGCGGTTGCGCAATGACGCGAGATATCCGAAAGCCCGTTACCCTGCCCTTCATGCGCGCCGCCGTCCTGATGGCCACCATTGCGCTTGCTGCCTGCGGCAAGAGCGATGAAGGCGACGCCAAGGCTGAACCCGTCCGCCCGGTTCTCTACATGGTTGTCGAACCAAGGCCCGCCACGCAGGCCGGTTTTGCCGGTACGATCGAGCCGCGTTATTCGACCGACCTCGCCTTCCGCGTGCTCGGGCGCATTATCACCCGCCCGGTACAGGTGGGCGATCTGGTGCAGAAGGGTGAAACCGTCGCAACGCTCGATCCGTCGACGCTCGATCTGGCGATCCAGTCGGCAAAGGCCGATCTTGCAAGCGCCGAGGCGCAATTTGCCAATGCCTCGGCCAGTGAAGAACGGCAGCGTATTTTGCTGCAAGGCAACAATGTTTCCCAGGCCGATTACGATGCTGCCAGACAGGCGCGCGACAGTGCCAACGCCAATCTGGAAAAGGCCCGCGCCGGGCTGAAAAAGGCGCAGGACCAGCGCAGCTATGCCGTGTTGCGCCCCGACTATGACGGGGTGATTTCGGCAACCAATGCCGAGGTTGGACAGGTCGTGTCCGCGGGTCAGGCCGTGATGACGGTGGCGCGCCCGGACATTCGCGAAGCCGTGGTCGATATTCCCGACAGTATGACCCAGTATTTTGCGCCCGGCGCTGCTTTCAATGTGCAGCTTCAGGCCGACCCGTCAGTGACCGGTGCAGGCACCGTGCGAGAAGTGGCCCCGCAGGCCGATGCGCAGACGCGCAGCCGCCGGGTGAGAATTGCGATCGAAAATCCGCCCGACGGTTTCCGCCTTGGCGCGACCATTCGGGCGGCTCTGGCAACGCCGGAAAAAAATCTGGTGCGGCTGCCGATCCAGGCTTTGCGCGAGGATAGTGGCAAGACAAGCATCTGGATCATCGATCCCGACAAGCAGACCGTTTCGCTGCACGATGTTCAGGTCATCGAACGGCAGGGCAGCAATTTCGTCGCCGGTGGCGTCGATGTCGGAAGCTATGTGGCGATAGCCGGCGTACATGAGTTGAAAGAAGGACAGAAAGTCCGTCTGGACCAGAAAGGAACTGGCCTGTGAAAAAGGGATTCAATCTGTCCGACTGGGCTTTGAACCACAGATCGCTGGTCTGGTATTTCATGCTCGTATTTCTGGTCGCGGGCTTCGTATCCTATCTCGATCTCGGTCGCGAAGAAGACCCGGAGTTTACCGTCAAGACGATGGTGGTGCAGGCCAACTGGCCGGGCGCGTCGGTTGAGGAAACGCTCAATCAGGTGACCGACCGCATCGAGAAGAAACTCGAGGAACTCGACACGCTGGATTATACGCGCAGTGTCACCACTGCGGGCCAGTCGGTTGTCTTCGTCTTCCTCAAGGATACGGTGCGCAAACGACAGGTCACCGACGCCTGGAACGAAGTCCGCCATATGCTGGACGACATCAAGCCGGACCTGCCGAGCGGCGTCTACGGGCCTTATTACAACGATAAGTTCGGCGATGTTTTCGGCAATATCTTCGCCTTCACCGCCGACGGTCTGTCGATGCGGCAGCTGCGCGACTATGCCGAAGACGTGCGCGCCAAGATTTTGACGCTGCCCAATGCCGGTAAGGTCGAGCTGATCGGCGCGCAGGACGAAGCGATCTATCTCGAATTCTCGACGCGGCAGGTGGCGGCGCTCGGTCTCGATCAGCAAGCCGTGCTGCAAGCCTTGCAGGACCAGAACGCAATAACGCCCTCCGGCGTCGTACAGGCAGGACCGGAACGGATCAGTGTCCGCGTCAGCGGCCAGTTCAATTCCGAAGCCGATCTGCGCGCAGTCAATCTGCGTGTCAATGACCGGTTCTTCCGCCTTTCCGATGTCGCGACCATCACGCGCGGCTATGTCGATCCGCCAACATCCATCTTCCGCGTCAATGGCGCAGATTCCATCGGGCTTGGCATCGGCATGAAGCCGAACGGCAATCTGCTCGAATTTGGTGCAGCGCTCGACAAGATGATGCAGCAGGTGACGGCGGAACTGCCGGTCGGCGTCAAGGTATTCAAGGTGGCCGACCAGCCGCATGTCGTGAAGGAAGCCGTTTCCGGCTTCACCAGCGCGCTGTTCGAAGCCGTGGTCATCGTGCTTGCGGTCAGCTTTGTAAGCCTTGGCTTGCGCGCCGGTTTGGTGGTGTCGCTCTCGATCCCGCTTGTGCTTGCAATCACCTTCCTGTCGATGTCGCTTCTGGATATTTCGCTCCAGCGTGTGTCGCTTGGCGCGCTCATCATCGCACTCGGGCTTCTGGTCGATGACGCCATGATTGCCGTCGAAATGATGGTGGCGCGACTGGAATTCGGCGATCCGATCAACAAGGCTGCAACTTACGTTTATTCGCATACTGCATTTCCGATGTTGACCGGCACGCTTGTGACCATTGCGGGCTTCATTCCAATCGGCCTCAATTCCAGTCAGGCTGGCGAATATACCTTTACACTCTTTGTGGTGATCGCCGTCTCGCTTGTGGTTTCATGGATTGTCGCGGTGCTGTTTGCGCCGCTGCTCGGCGTCACCTTCCTGCCCAAGAAAATGAAGCCCCATGCGGAAAAGCGCAGCCGCTTCTTTGAGGCCTTTTCCAGGGCGCTATTGTTGGCGATGCGCTATCGTTGGGTGACCATCGTCACCACGATCCTCCTGTTTGCGGTTTCGGTTTTCGGGATGCGCTTCATCGAACAGCAGTTCTTCCCGCAATCGGATCGTCCGGAACTGGTTCTCGACTGGACCTTGCCGCAAAACAGCTCCATCGCCGAAACGCGGGCGCAGATGGAGCGTTTCGAACAAACGATGTTGAAGGATAATCCCGATATCGAGCATTGGAGCACCTATGTCGGGCAAAGCGCGATCCGCTTCATTCTTTCCTTCGACGTGCAGCCGAACAATCCTTATTTCGGTCAGATGGTCGTCGTCGCCAAGGATGTCGAAGCGCGTGATCGCTTGAAAGCCAAGTTCGATGAAGTCTTCCGCAAGGATTATGTCGGCACCGACGTTTACGTGAAATTTCTGGAGCTTGGACCGCCGGTCGGACGCCCCGTGCAATACCGCATTTCCGGCCCTGACATTCAGAAACTGCGCGGCATAGCGCAGGATTTTGCCGGTATTCTCAGTGCCGATCAACGGCTCGGCGTGGTGAACTATAACTGGAACGAACCCGGTCGCGTGATCCGCGTCGATGTCATGCAGGACAAGGCGCGCAAGCTTGGCATTTCGTCCAAGGATATTGCCACGACTCTCAACGGTGTCGTCGGCGGCATTACCGTTACGCAGGTGCGGGATTCGATCTATCTGATCGATGTCATCGTGCGCGCGCAAAAGCACGAACGCGATTCCATCGACACTTTGCAGAGCCTGCAGATTGCGACGGGCAACGGCACTTCCGTGCCGCTCGCATCTATCGCCAATTTCCGTTACGAGCTTGAGCAACCCGTCATCTATCGGCGGTCGCGCATCCCGACCATCACTGTGGCGGCAGGCATCATCGACAAGACGATGCCTGATACAATCGTGAAAGATCTGGGTCCTGCCATCAAGGCTTTCGCCGACAAGCTACCGGCTGGCTATTACATTCAGACAGCAGGCACGGTTGAGGAAAGCGGCAAGAGCCAGGGACCGATTGCAGCCGTTGTTCCGTTGATGCTGTTCGTGATGGCGACTGTGCTGATGCTGCAATTGCAAAGTTTCCAGCGTCTGTTCCTTGTTGTGGCGGTTGCGCCCCTCGGCTTGATAGGCGTGGTTGCAGCGCTTCTGCCGAGCGGCAAACCGCTTGGTTTCGTTGCTATTCTGGGCGTGCTGGCGCTGATTGGCATCCTGATCCGAAACTCGGTCATCCTGATCGTGCAGATTGAGGAACACATCACTGAAGGCATGAAACCATGGGATGCAGTGATGATTGCCAGCCAGCATCGTATGCGCCCCATTGCACTGACGGCGGCGGCGGCAAGCCTTGCCCTTATCCCCATCGCGCGTGAAGTGTTCTGGGGGCCGATGGCCTATGCGATGATGGGCGGCATTATCGCCGGCACGGCAATCACCCTCCTGTTCCTGCCAGCGCTTTACGTGGCCTGGTTCCGCATCAAGGAACCGGACGCGGAAGAGACCGCAGCGCCACAGCATTGATCTGTCAAACGAAATCAGTCTGGAGCGGCTTCGCTCCAGACTGGAATGGCTCATCACAAAAATTTTACACCCGGGTCTTGAACGGGACAAAAACATACACATTTGAAGAAGGCAGCGCCGGGCCCCTCTGGTCATGGTTTTCCGCTATGGCGATGTCGGGGCTGCTCCACTTTTTCAAATGGAGATGGTCCGGCGATGGATTCGCTTATTTTAGCCCTTTCGGGCGATTTTCTCGGCACACCTGTATATTTCTGGGCGGCATTCATCACGATCGTCGTGGGTTTGCTGGTTTTCGACCTTGGCATTCTGCATCGTGACGAACATGAAATCGGAGCCAAGGAAAGCCTGCTCCTCTATGGTTTCTATGTCCTCATCGCATTGGCCTTCGGCGGCTGGGTCTGGTGGGAACGCGGCTCGCAGGCAGGCCTTGAATTCTACACCGGCTATCTGATCGAGCAGAGCCTTGCGATGGACAATATGTTCGTCATCGCAACGATCTTCGGCTTTCTTGCCATCCCCCGCCTTTACCAGCACCGCGTGCTTTTCTGGGGTATTCTGGGCGTCATCGCCTTCCGCGCAATCCTGATCGGACTGGGCGCGGCACTGGTGCACGAGTTCAACTGGATCCTGTTCCTGTTCGGCGCCTTCCTCGTCTTCACCGGCTTCAAGATGTTCCGCCATCAGGATGAGACGCCCGATATCGAGCAGAATGCGGTCTTCAAATTCCTCCGCAAGCGCTTCAATATTACGAGCGAAGTGCATGGCCGCAATTTCACCGTCAAGAAGCCCGATCCGAAAACCGGCAAGCTGGTCACCTGGCTGACGCCGCTTGCGGTCGCCCTGATCATGGTTGAAACCGTCGACCTGATCTTCGCTGTCGACTCTGTGCCCGCCGTCTTTGCCGTCACGCAGGATACGTTTATCGTCTACACGTCGAACATCTTCGCCGTCCTTGGCCTACGTGCGCTCTATTTCGCACTTGCCGCCGCCATGAACCGCTTCCGTTATCTTCAGGTATCGCTGGCGATCATTCTGGTGCTGATCGGTATCAAGATTTTCCTGGTGCCGCTGGGTGTCCACATCAACACGCTGCTGTCGCTGGTGGTAACGCTCGGTATTCTCGCAAGCGGTGTCCTCTACTCGCTCTACAAGACCCGTAACGAGCCGGATATGAGCGTCGAAGAACTGGCCGCGCAACAGCATAAGGAAAGCTGACCGCAAGCTCTGCTTTCCCAGAGCGGTTCCGGTTAAAACGGAATCGTGGAACCGCTCTATCTATTTGTTTTGCGCATTATCCTACGCAAAACCGCTACACACTTTTGCTGGAAATGCTCTAAGACAAAGCCCCCGGACTTCTTCAAGTCCGGGGGCTTTTCATTTCGGGCAGAGGATCAGGCTGCGATATAGTTTTTCAGGAAGGCGCGTGTGCGGTCCTGCTGCGGGTTGCGCAGCACGTCTGCGGGCGCACCTTCTTCAACCACAACGCCGCCATCCATAAACACGATCCTGTCGGCAACCTCACCGGCAAAGCGCATTTCATGCGTCACGATCAGCATCGTCATGTGTTCAGCGGCAAGCTGCTTCATGACCGCATTCACTTCATCGACCAGTTCCGGATCGAGCGCCGAGGTCGCCTCGTCGAACAGCATTACCTTCGGCTGCATGGCTAAGGCGCGAGCAATGGCGACGCGCTGCTTCTGGCCGCCGGACAGGCGCGACGGGTAGACGTCCACCTTGCTGGCGAGCCCCACCTTGTTGAGCAGTTCCAGCGCGAGTTCGCGGGCCGCCGATTTCGACATGCCCTTCAGCTTTGTCGGTCCCAGCGTGATGTTTTCGAGCACGGTGAGATGCGGGAACAGATTGAAGTGCTGGAACACCATGCCCATCTGCTGACGCACCGAGTTGATGTGCTTTTCAAAAGCCTGCCCACTGAGCGGCTGGTTGACCTGCAGTCCATCCAGCCAGACCTCGCCACCATTCAGCGTCTCCAGATGATTGATGGAGCGCAGCAATGTGCTCTTGCCCGAACCGCTGGGGCCGATGATCGCAATGATCTGGCCGCGCGATACCGAAAGATCGATCCCCTTCAGGACCTCCAGCGCACCATAGGCTTTGCGGGCGCCCTTAACTTCAACCATAGGCTTCAAGGCGCTCATCGCGTAACCTCCACTTTTCTTTCGATATGCCGCAGGCCCGCTTCCATGACGAGATTGACCACATAATAAAGTGCGGCGGCAGTCAGATAGAACTCAAACGGACTATAGGTTTCACTGATGGCGATCTGCGCGCTGTGAACCAGTTCGGCAATGCCGATGATCGACACGAGCGACGTATCTTTCAACAGCACGATCATGTTGTTGCCGATGGGCGGGATGGTGTTGCGAATGGCCTGCGGGATGATGATATAGCGCAGCGCCTGTCCACGGCTGAGCCCGATGGATCGCGCACCTTCCATCTGGCCGGGATCGACCGAGACAATACCCGCCCGGAACACATCCGCATTATAGACAGCGAAATGCAGGCTGAGGCCAAGAATGCCGGCAAACAGTGCTGGAATATCAATGCCGATCTGCACCAGACCGTAATAGATGAGATAGAGCTGCAAAAGCAGCGGCGTGCCCATGAAGAGCCACATGAAGAAGCGGACCGGATAGGCGAGCAGCGCCGGTGCGTAAAGCACAACCAGTGCAAACGCGATGCCGAGGATAAAGCTCAGCGCGCTGGATGCGACCGCAAGAACGAAAGTCCACCACAGTCCGGTCAAAAGAAGATCGGTATAGGGAGCGACGATACTGAAATCGAGAGCTGGCATAGCGTCCTCCCTCAGCGTGCAGCGAAACGCTTGTCGAGCAGATCGACAATCGACGCCACCACATAGACGATGACCATGTAAATGACCGCAGCAACCGCGAAAATCTCGAACGGCTTGTAGGTCGAGCTGATGAAACGTTGCGCTGTATAGGTGAGTTCAACCACGGAAATGGTCGACACCAGCGCCGAACCCTTGACCAGAGCAACGGCATTCACACCGAGCGGGCGGATCATCAGGCGCGCGGCCTGCGGCAGAATGATGAGGCGCAGGGTCTGTCCGCGTCCAAAGCCGATCGAACGGGCCGCTTCGTGCTGCCCCCGGTCAACGCTTGCAATCGCGCCGCGAATGGACTCGGCCATATAGGCGCCGATATTGAGTCCCAGACCGATCACACCAGCCGCATAAGGCTCCAGTTCCAGACCGATCTGCGGGCCGCCGAAATACAGAACGAACAGCTGCACGAGACAGGGCGTTCCACGAAAGATGCTGACATAAGCGCCGGATAGAAAACGCAAAATAGTACTGTTTGAAAGGCGTCCGGCGACCAGAATGCCCGCAATGACGAATCCCAACACGAGAGCAAGCACGGAAATCTGCACGGTTACCCATGCCGCCTCCAGAAAAAACGGGAGGACGTGCCGCATTAACGCAAGATCCATAAAACTACTCCGGAAGATCGCATGTGCCGGCCCGGACAAACCGGGCCGGATTAAAAGCCGGCTTAGCGAATATCGCTACCGATCCACTGCATCGAGATTTTCTCGTAGCCGCCATCGGCGAGCATGTCGTCGAGCGCCTTCTGCATGGCAGCCTTGAGTTCCGGATTGTTCTTGCGAATGGCAATGCCGAGCGCCTCGCGACCGCCTTCAATATTCGGCGTATCGAGAATGCGGACCTTCTGGCCGGTTTCCTTGACGGCGATCTTCACCGGAATGCTGTCCATGATAAGCGCATCGATGCGACCTGCATCGAGATCGATCAGCATTTCCGGCAGACCCTTATAGGTGCGGACATTGAGGTCGCCCTGTGCCTTGGCCCACTTCTCGTGGGCATCGCCCATGGTCACGCCAACGGTCTTGCCATTGAGGTCTTCAAGCTTCTGGATGGAGGAGTCTTCCTTGACCACAACCGTGCGGCCCGCATGGTAGTAGGGTCCCACAAAGTCGACAGCCTTTTCGCGTTCCGGCGTGATGGTCATGGAGGCGACGACGGCGTCATATTTCTTCGCCAGAAGACCCGCAATGATGCCGTCAAACGGCGTGGTCACGAGCTTGACCTTCACGCCCAGACGATTGGCGATTTCCGTTCCGATGGAAGCGTCGAAGCCAACCACCTGGTTATCAGCATTCGTGAAGCTGAAGGGCGGATAGGCGCCGCTCATGGCGACGCGCAACTCACCGGTTTCCTTCAGCTTTTCCAGCTCGTCAGCATGCGCAGGCATGGCTGAAAAAGCGGCTGCAATCGCAACGGCGCCCGCCGCAAACAGGGTCTTGAGCTTCATATTCATGGCTTTGTGTTTTCCTCTGGAATGGTCTTATTGTTAGGCTTATGGTTTGCCATCAACCTTCATCGGCAGAGCTTCGCACAGGCGTTGTTTTCAAGCATCCTGCAATATGACTGCGGACCCGACACATTGCCGGAATTGACCGGCATATTGTCGGCGGAGGAGATGCTTTTCCCGACGAAAATACGTCGTTGAGCATGAACGTGCTGTCCCGCCCCTCATCGATAGAACAAGCGCCATACCTTGAACCCCGAGCGCGAAAAAGGCCGCGCTCCCATCCGACGAACCGAATGGGGGTGCGACCTTGAAAACCGGCCCTGATATCGAAGCCTTTACTTCAACGCAGCCTCGAAACTGTCAGCGAGAACGCTGAGCAGATGATCGGCATTGGCGCGGTTGAACACCATGGACGGGCGCATCTTCAACACGTTGTCGTGCGGACCCTCGGTGCCCATCAGGATGCCGCGTTCGCGCGCGCCGTCGTTGATCTTGCGGGCCAGCGCCGTTGCCGGAGCCTTGGTCTTGCGATCCGTGACAAGCTCGATACCCAGGAACAGTCCCTGACCGCGAACATCGCCGATAATATCGAAGCGCTGCTGCATCTTGCGGAAACCGTCGATGAGATAGTTGCCGACATTCAGCGCATTCTCGCGCAGCTTGTCCCGTTCGATCACATCGATGACTGCAAGACCCGCGGCACAGGACACCGGATTGCCGCCGAAGGTGTTGAAATATTCCATGCCGTTATTAAAGCTGTCTGCAACTTCGCGGGTGGTCACAACAGCCGACATGGGGTGGCCATTGCCAATCGGCTTGCCCATGGTGACGATATCCGGCACGACGTCCTGCATTTCAAACGCCCACCAATGGCTGCCGACGCGACCGAAACCGACCTGCACTTCGTCGGCAACGCAAAGTCCGCCTTCCGCACGAACCATAGCGTAAACTTCCTTGAGATAGCCTTCCGGCAAGAACACCTGACCAGCGACACTCGGAATGGATTCCGCAAAGAAGAAAGCCGGCGCACAACCCTGCTTGCGCATGGTGTCGATCTGTTCGGCAATGCTTTCGGCAAAGCGCTTGCCATGCTCCTCGAGCGGCCAGTCTTCCGGCGCGTGGTAGCTGTCTGGAATGACCGCTTCATAGACGTGATCCGGCCGTCCCTTGCCGCCCTTCCGCTTGTACTTGTAGGGGCTGAGATCAATCAGTTCCTGCGTGGTGCCGTGATAGGCCCAGTCGAGAACGATGGCTTCCTTGCGTCCCGTATGATTGCGCGCCATGCGCAACATCAGGCTGTTTGCTTCACTGCCCGAGCAGGCAAAGGACGCAACCGTCAGCCCTTCCGGCAAGGTTGCCGTCAACCGTTCGGCATAGGCGACGATATTGTCGTGCAGATAGCGCGTGTTCGTGTTGAGCAGCGCCGCCTGACGGGCGATGGCTTCCACAACTTCCGGATGGGCATGGCCCAGATGGCAGACATTGTTGAAGCAATCGAGATAGGCGCGGCCATAATTGTCGATCAGCCACGTCCCGTCGCCGCGCACGAACTTGATCGGCTCCGAATAGGAAATCGACAGGTTCGGCAGCAGGATTTCCTTGCGCTTCGCGATGATCTCGGCGCGGGTGCGTCCATCCTGATGGAAGGTTTCCGGCGGAATACCGGCCAGCGCCGCCACATCCGGGAAGACATCGGCCCATACGTCGAGATAGGCGGCTTCGCCAACGCCCAGAATTTCGGTTGCCGTCAGATTGATATCCGTCGTCATTTCGAAATGCAGATGCGGGGTCCATCCGCCATTCTCGTGAATGTCACCCATATGACCAACGAGATCGCCAGCCTGCAACTTCTGACCCGGCTTGAGACGACCAAGCGCCTCATGCGCCATGTGTCCCCACAAGGTTACGAAAGGCGGGCAGCCTTCCGGACGATGCTCAAGCTTGACCAGACCGCCATAGCCGAGCGGCTCGCGTTCGATTTCGACACTGACGACGGTTGCGGCCAGCGGCGTATAAAGCGGCGTTCCGGCAGGCATGAACAGATCGACGCCCAGATGATGGATGCGGCGCTGCCCTTCGATGAAGCGCGATTCAAACGCTGTGTCGGTATAGACAGTGCGCTTTTCGCCCCAAGGTCCGATACCAAGCTGGACGTTGTTCTCGGCGCAGAAATTATCCCACCATTCCGTCGCTTCCTTGGCGCGCTGTTCGGCGGAAGCAACAGTCATGAAATGCGTTGCATCGCCATAAGGCACAAGCGCCTTGGTCATGGTTGCCGGTGCCGGGCGCACGATCGGCGCAAATGTTTTGCTGTTATCGGCAATCCATTTGCGAACCGCACCCGCGCCTTCAATGGCGTCGAAGCCGCAGGCCTTGCGCAAAATAGCAGTGGCAAAGCGCGGGTTCATCGCGTCCATCTTTTCCAGAAGACGCCAGGCCGGTGCCTCGCTGATCGCGAGATATGGATTGTCATCCGTTTTGTCGTGGCGCGAAGCCGAGAAAGTGACGCTGGTGACGAGACGCATGGCGATGAGATCGAACAGCAGGTCGATTTCTTCCGTCTTGAGCGGGTATTTTTCATGGAAGCCAGCAGCCAGTGCTGCCGCCGCGCCGATTGGATCTTCCATATCGAGGATGGAATAGGCGCAGGCAATGGCGACTTCGGCGATCAGAACGGTGTGCACCGCATCGCCAAAATCGATCAGTCCGGCAATCTGTTCATGGTCGCCCTTGCTGACCAGCACATTCCAGTCATTCGCGTCATTATGGATGACCTGCGCGCGCAAGCGCGACAATTTCGGCGCGACATGGTTTTCAAAACGCACGATGAAGCGTTCAAGCAGCGCACGCCTGTCGGCATCATGGACGAAATGCAGGCGGGTCCGCGCCCGGCCTGCATGGCGCAGATCCCAATCGAGTTCGCGCACGGCGCCCGGATGAATAAAGCCCTGCAAGGCATGATCCAGTTCACCAAGCGAGCGGCCCAGATTACGCATCAGTTCGAATGTGCGCTTGACTTCCGCGAGCGGAACGCCCGGAAGCCACCCCACCAGTCTCATGGCGTGGCGCTCGCCGCCGGTAGCCACAGCCGATGCAAGCACATCGCCGGAAAGGCTCGGCTTCAGCTGCGGAACGGCAAGCTTTGCATCCGCGTTGGAAAGATGGTGCAGAAGTGCGGTCTGGAATTCGCTTTCGACGTGCGGCTCGCTGGCATTGACGATCTTCAAAATCCAGTCGGCGTCCGTTCCGGTTTCCAGGCGAAAATTGCGATCTCGTTCGCTGTCGAGCGGTGATGCCGTCGCGGTGACGCCAAAGACTTCAATGGCTAGTTTCTCGGCATCGGCTGCGGAAAACTGCGGGTTCGGATGGGAGAGATCGGTCATAGACGGTGCGTTTCCAGTTTACATTTCTTATCAGAAGCTTGGCACGCAATGCGTTTTCGGGCATCAAGTATCCTGTCGGAAGAACCGGCACTTTGTCGGAATAGACCGGCATATGTCCGGTCATGCGTATAGGGTAACGATGCGGGAACTTGATGCGAAAGATCGCGAAATACTGGCAATTCTGTCCAAGGAAGCGCGCATCGCGCTGAAGACACTGGCCGGTCGTATCGGCTTGTCCCGCAGCGCGACCAGCGAACGTGTCACGAATCTGGAACGCAGCGGCGTTATTCGCGGCTATCGCGCGGATATCGGCGAGATCGATACCAATTTCATCCGCGCCATTTTGCTCGTAAGCCTGAAACGCACGCCCGCTCTGGCGCTTCTCGACATATTGGCGCAGCATGCGGAAGTCCGCCGCGTCTCGTCAGTCAGCGGACAGCTTGATCTGGTTGTCGAGCTGGAAGCGGCGACGATCGACGATCTGAACCGCGTGCGCGACCTCGTTGCCGCCCATGATATCGTCGACGACATCACCACCGCTTTCGTGCTGCGGCGCGATATCGACCGCGAAGTCAGATAGGCATAAATCAAGCGGCAAGCGGAAGCTCGCGCTTCGCCTGCCCACCATATTGCTTTAAGCTTTTGTTTTCACGAATGTCTTTGTCCCGAAACCCGTTTCCGCTTTCGGGAGACATGCTCTAGCCCTGATAAATATCAGCGCGTGTTTGCGGCACAGCCGAAATGCCACGTTTGCGCTTTGAGGCAAGCGTCTGGTTGATCTGAACCGTTCCGCGCTCAAACGCCAATGCGCATCCTGCGAGATACAATATCCAGAGGCGCGCCCGCGGATAACCAACCTCGGCAACGGCCTTGTCGAAATTGGCATGAAGCCGGTCCGCCCACATGCGGCAGGTGCGCCCATAGTGCTCGCGGAGATTTTCCACGTCATGTACCTCAAAGCCATGGCCTTCGAGATTCTCGACCGTCATGCCCAGATGGTCCAGTTCACCGCCCGGGAAAATGTATTTCACCAGCGCCAGATGTTCCGCACTCTTGCGGTTGAAGCTCTTCTTGTTCTTCTTCATCCGGCGGGTAATGGCGTGATGCATATAGAGGCCGCCGGGCCGCAGCAAACGCCGTACCGATTTGAAATAGGTGTCGTAATTGGCAATGCCGACATGTTCGAACATGCCAATGGAAGAAATCTTGTCGAACGCCTGATCAAGCTCGGTATAGGACTTGATGTGGATGGTGATCTTGTCTTCCAGCCCGGCAGCCTTGATCCTTTGTCGGGCCAGCGCGGTCTGTGCTTCTGACAGCGAAACGCCGGTTCCAATCACGCCATAATTTTGCACGGCATGGATCAAAAGCGCGCCCCAGCCGCAGCCGATATCCAGAAAGCGGTCGCCCGGCTTCAGACGCAGCTTGCGGCAAATCAGATCCAGCTTGTCGTGCTGTGCCTGATCCAAACTGTTCTGCCAGTCGGTGAAATAGGCGCAGGTGTAGACCATGCGTTCATCAAGAAACAGCTGATAAAACTCGTTCGACACATCGTAGTGATGGGTGATCGCTTCCTTGTTCGAGCCGCTGACGAAGGGAGACTTTCCGTCGATATTTTCCTGGTCCTTTGCCTTTCCGGCAAAGAGCAGCGATGGAATGCCTTTCAGCAACTGCCATTTCGGCAGCGCCTTGATCCGGTCCTTGAGATGACCGTCGATCTTTGTTTCGGCGACATCGAAGATGGTTCCGTTTTCGATGTCGACCGCGCCGGAGGTCCAGAGGCTGATGAGCGTATCGTAATTCGGCTTCAGCACCACCTGACGCACGACCGACGGGTCCTTGATCGCCAGTGTCGGCCCGTCAAAGGCGCCGATCTGGGTGCCGTCCCACAGTTTGACATTCAACTGCGGTCGAATGGTTTCGACAATGGTCCGAATGGTACGCGCCGCACCGGTCTCTGCTGCCATGCAATGTCTCCCAATCTGGACATCGATTCGCTATGAAAAATTACCGTAATCTCTCCGATTGGAGAAAGCATCAGGAATACCGATCTGCTGCGCGGTGCGATACAAGTTACCGTGAACGCACAGCTTTTCAGCGTATGGTTTGACCGCGATGAATATCCTGCGGCCTGATTTTGGCAAGTGCAGACACCAGAACACCGGTGATGACAGCCTTGACCACATCGCCCGGAATGAAAATGGCCAGGAGCTTGACCGCTTCAAGGAAAGGCTTTGCGAGGATCAACGACATGCCGATTGCGCCGAACAGATAGAGCACCACGATGCAGCCCAGAACCGCGCCGATAAAGGTCGACACGCCGAGATTGGCGATGGGCGCGCGCTCGATGAAAAGGCCAGTGACGTAAACCGCCGGAATCCAGCCGAGCAGAAAGCCAACCGTCGGGCCGGAGAACACGCCAAGACCGCCGCGTCCAACCGCGAGAACCGGCAATCCGATCGCCACCAGCAGGATGACCAGCGCGACGGCGGCGACACCGCGTTTCGGCCCCAGAACGGCCCCGGCAAGCATCACGCCGAGATTTTGCGCGGTAATCGGCACGCCGAAGCCGAGCGTGACAGCCGGCAAAAATCCCAATGCGCAGATCAGCGCTGCAAACAGGGCCACATGGGCGACATTTCTTTCCATTCGGGAAGCCTTTATTTGAGAGTTCCGCCGCGAGCACGCAATGCTTCGGCAACATGATCGGCATCGTCAAGCGCGGCCAGTGACAGCGGCAGCACCAGTTGCCAGCCCGGACGCCTGCGCGACCGGGCGCGCCATGCTTCAACAAGCTGTCCGGCCTTGGCAATGAGCACCGGCGAAAAGCGTATCACCAGCGGAATGGCCGTTTCGAGAATTTGCGTCGGCAGGCCGAGGCGACGCAAAGGCGCATTCAGAAACCGCAGCAGATGCACAAAATCTTCAAGCGGGGTGGTCATCGTCACCAGATTGGCCAAAGCGATCATCGTGACGACCCGTACCGTGATCTCCACCCCTTCAAGCGCGGTGTAGAAAGCCAGATGCCAGAGAAAAATAACCGCAGCAAAAGGCAGAACCGGGCGCATGGCCTGCAAGCCAGCGCGAAAGAATACCCACCCCGGAAGCACGTAGAGCACAAAGCATAACACGAATGCGCCGAGCTGGAACCAGACCGACTGGACCATGAAAAGCGTCGTGGTCGCAATGCAAAGCGCGGCGACCTTGGCCGCCACCGGCCATTGATGGGCGCGTGTTTTAACGGGAGAGGTGAGAGAGATCATCGCTCTTGCCCTGAAGGATCATTTCTTCAACATAGCGGGTCAGAACCGTTTGCGCATCCCCGGTTTCCCGGATCTGGCCCTGATCGATCCAGAACACTTCGTCATAGCCGTGCAAGTCTTCCGGATGGTGGGAAATGTGGAGAAGACGCGCCTCACCGGCATTCAGATAGCGCGACAGCTGATGCCGCGTCGGAATATCGAGCCCGGCAAAAGGCTCGTCGAGAATGATGAGTGCCGGGCGCATGGCGACCACCGCCATCATGCAGACGAGATGCTTCTGCCCTTGTGACAAAGACTGGATTGCGGCATCGGCCCAATGTTCCTTGCCGAAATCGCCCAGCACCTTTGTCGCCATCGTCCGCGCATCGGCTTTGGTTGCACCTTGCTGGCGCAGGCCGAAAGCAATTTCCTCAATGACAGTTGGAAAGATGATCTGGTGTTCGGGGTTTTGAAACAGGATACCGACCGTCGAAAGCGCCGCCTTGCGGTCTTCGTAAAGGTCCTGGCCCGCAATACGGATCGCGCCTTCCGAGGGTTTCAGCAGACCAGCCAGAAGCCGCGCAAGCGTGCTCTTGCCAGAGCCGTTTCTGCCGACAATACCCATTCTGCGCGCTGTAGAATGAAGCGAAACACCATGCAGGATCGGTCGCCCGGCTATGGCATAACCGACGCCGTCGACAGCAATGAATGGTGCAGATGCGCCATTATCGGGCATGGTTCAACAATCCTGCTTCTGGCCTGCTTCTGGCCTGTTTTCGGCTTGGTTCCGACATTTCTGAAAAGCCTTGCAGGCTTTGACCAGAACCCGGCCGGGATTGCAACCATACAGGCAAGCTCATCGCGCAAGGGGATCACGATGTTCATTCGTCAGACCGGTTTGTCGGTTCGTCCGTTTTTGCTGTTTCCCGACGGTTAAAGATTGGTTAATGTTCAGTTAATTGCGCCGGTCTCGCGGCGACCCAACGCAGTTAGCGTTGGATGGGGGAGAAAATGAAAAATGCGCAGCGGTTCAATAAAAAGGGATAGCGGGGCGAAAGCGAAATTGCCCGCCAGCACACAATTAAAAACGAATGGACAATTGAAGCGACCGATCTGGATCGACCGGCTTACGGCATCGGAACTGGCGCTATTTGCCTGCTCGTGCGCTGTCGGCACGATTATTGTGCTCAGCCAGATGCTCCAGTTCTGAAGCTGCGGCTTTATGAAAAAGGCGGGACTGAATAGTCCCGCCTTTTGTTTTATCAGGCTGCCAGCGAGGCGATATCGATCACGAAGCGATAGCGCACGTCGCTTTTCAAAACGCGCTCGTAAGCTTCATTGATATCCTGAATTTTGATCATCTCGATTTCCGAGACGATGTTGTGCTCGCCGCAGAAGTCCAGCATTTCCTGGGTTTCCTTGATCGAGCCGATCATCGAACCGGACAGGCTCTTGCGGCCCGGGATCAGCGAGAAGGCATGGACCGGCACCATATGTTCCGGCGCGCCGACATTCACCATGGTTCCATTGACCTTGAGCAGGCCCAGATAGGCATTCCAGTCGATGGCAACGCCCACTGTGCAGATGATCAGATCGAAGCTGCCCGCCAGTTTTTCAAAGGTCGAGGCATCGCTGGTAGCGTAATATTCCTTCGCACCAAGCTTGAGACCGTCATCCTTTTTCGAAAGCGACTGGCTGAGCACCGTGACATGCGCGCCCATCGCATTGGCAAGCTTGACGCCCATATGGCCGAGCCCGCCCATGCCGACGATGGCCACGCGCTTGCCGGGACCGGCGTTCCAGTGACGAAGCGGCGAATAAAGCGTGATGCCAGCACAAAGCAGCGGTGCCGAAGCGTTAAGCGGCAGATTGTCCGGAATGGAAAGCACATAGCCTTCCTTGACGACGATCTGGTCGGAATAGCCGCCCTGTGTGCGCGCCTTTCCTTCGGCGTCATCGCAGTTATAGGTCTGGATCAGGCCCGGCAGATATTGTTCGTTGTCGACGTCGCGCGTCGCACAGCCGACACAGGAATCCACGAAGCAGCCGACGCCAACCTTGTCGCCAACCTTGAACTTCGTCACCTTGTCGCCGACAGCCGTGACAATGCCCGCAATTTCATGACCGGGAACGATTGGATAAACGGCATTTTTCCACTCGTTGCGAACCGTGTGAATGTCGGAATGGCACACGCCGCAATACTGGATCGAGATGACCACATCGTCGGCATTGGGTTCGCGACGTTCAAACGTGAACGGCACCAGCGGCTGATCCGCATCGGTGGCGGCATAACCTCTTGCAATAGCCATAATAAACTCCGTTTTTCAGGGGAAAATTGGGGGAGGATGAGATGATTGACTATGCTCCGAACCGGGAAAACAGGGTAGACCGATCCTGCAAGCTTCTTGCACAATCCTGCAAATCTGACGTTCTCGATCAACCCTGTCCCTTGGTTTCGATTTCCGAAAAGGATAAATAAGGACCGTGTCGGATCGTTGACAAAGCAAGGTGCCCATGAACTTACCCATCGATGCATATAGGGAACTGGCGTCGCTTGCCGAGCGCTTCATCGAGACCGATGGCGAGCGCAAAACCGCGATTGACGGCCTGTCGATAAGCAGACGTTCGACGCCGAGCGTGCCCTGCCATGGCAGCTATCGCCCGTGTCTGGCCATGGTTCTTCAAGGCGCGAAATCCCTGCGCCTTGGCTCGGCCACGATCAACTACGCAACCGGGGAATATCTGGTCACTTCGCTCGACCTGCCGGTGACCTGGCGCGTGGTAGAAGCAAGCGCCGAAGCACCGCATCTTTGCCTGTCGCTCGCCATCGACAGTGAAAAGCTGGTTGATCTTCTCGGTCGCAGCGACATTCGCCGCGGCATTGCTCTCTCGGAAAACCAGTGGGGCATCAGCGTCAATACTGCGCCTGCCGGGCTGGTCGATGCGGTGATCAGGCTTTTGCGCCTCCTTGACAGCCCGGAAGATATTCCCGTGATGGCGCCGCTGATCGAACAGGAAATTCTCTATCGCCTGCTGACAGGCCCAAGCGGCGACCGTCTGATCAATATCGCCACAGTGGACAGTCAGGCCAACCGGATCGCGCGCGCCATCGGATGGCTGCGCCAGCATTTTGCGCTGCCTTTGCGCATCGAACAGTTGGCCGAGCATGTGAATATGAGCCCGTCGTCATTTCACCACCATTTCAAGTCGATCACGGCCATGACGCCGATCCAGTATCAAAAGCAGCTGCGCCTGAGCGAAGCGCGCCGGCTGATGCTGGTCGAGAGACTGGATGCCGGCACGGCTGGACACCGCGTGGGCTATCAAAGTCCTTCGCAATTCAGCCGTGAATATAGCCGCCTCTATGGCAATCCGCCGGTTCGCGATATCGAGGCCGCCTAAAAACATTACAAAATTTGTTCAAACGTCTTCGCCATCGGCATGCTTTGCTTGCTGTTGCTGTCGTATTCCCTATCTATAACCGGGGCGGGTCGATGCATGCATGATGGTGAAGATGATGAATACAAACGTCCAGGGCTTCTCAAATCCAGAGCGAAACTTTTCCGTTCCGGCCAATGAAGTCGAACGGCTCGAAAGCGTTCGCAGCCTTGTCTCCCTTTCGAGCATCGGTTTGCCTGAACTCGACACGCTTGTCGGTCTCGTCAAGGACGCGTTTGGCGCGAGCACATCCGCCCTCAACATCGTCGATCAGGACTGGCAACGCGTCGCGGCCAATGCCGGGCAGCAAGTCAGCAGCTGCCCGCGCGAGATGACCGCTTGCACATTCGTGGTTGAAAGCGGCAAGAGCTTTGTGGTCGAAGACATGGTTGAAGACCGCTTCTTCTGCACCATGCCCTATGTCACCGGCGAACCGCTTTTCCGGTTCTATGCCGGCGCGCCGGTTTCGGTCGATGCGGGCCTGACGGTTGGCTCGCTTTGCATTCTCGACAACAAACCCCGGCATATTTCCCAGAGCGATCTGGCCAAGCTTGAAGACTTTGCACGCGTTGCGAGCGGCCTTCTGCGCCTGCAAAAGACCAACAAGTTCCTCAATGACGATTCCATTGCGCTCAAGCGTCTGGCCCTGACCGACCGGTTGACCAAACTCTACAATCGCGGCGCGCTTTACGAGCTGGCAATCCCGATGATCGAGGATGCGCTGAAGAACGGCAGATCGGTTGGGGCGCTGTTGATCGATCTCGACCGCTTCAAGGCCGTGAACGACACACATGGACATATTATGGGCGACGCACTGCTGATCGAGGCCGCGCGGCGTCTGCGCTCTGCCCTTGGGGCCGACGATCTGCCGGTACGGGTCGGCGGCGATGAATTCGCGGTTGTTCTGCCCAATGCAAACGGCCAAAACGAAATTGAAGCCGTCGCGGCAAAGATCGTGGCAGCCTTCCGCGAGCCCTTCATCATTAACGGCATTGTTCTGGATGTCTCCGCCAGTATCGGCGCTGTTGTCGCGCCACGCGACGGCCTCACGCCGCAGAATCTGGCGCGCAATGCCGACATCGCGCTTTACGAGGCGAAGGGCAAGGGACGCAACTGTTACAGCGTCTTTGCCGCAGCAAACTGATCTGAGCCCTCTATCCAAAACACCGCAACCGATCAGAACTGACCGGTTGCGGTGCTTTCATTTCAGGTTTTTCAGTCGAAAAACTGGTTCCGCGGCCGCGGCAGTCCGAGATGATCGCGCAGGGTAGAACCCTCATAGTCGCTACGGAAAATATTGCGCCGCTGCAATTCCGGCACCAGCTTTTCCACCACATCGTCCAGCCCTTGCGGCACGAATGGAAACACCACCGTAAAGCCATCACAACCGGCCTCGTCCAGCCATTGCTGCATCTCGTCGGCGACACTTTCGGGCGTTCCCACGAAAGCGAGACCCGAATAGCCGCCATAACGTTGGGCAAGCTGGCGCACCGTCAGGTTTTCTTCGCGTGCCAGCTTCAACACCTGTTCCTGGCTCGACTTGCTGGCATTGGTGTCAGGAAGTTCCGGCAGATAGGAATCCGGATCGAGACCGGACACATCGTGCCCGATGGCAATCGACAGCGACGCAATGGCGCTGTCGTAATGAACCAGACTGTCGAGCTTTGCGCGTTTTTCCTTTGCGTCGGCAACCGTCTCACCAATGACGATAAAGGCGGCAGGCAATATTTTGAGGTGGTCCGGATTTCGCCCGACAGCAGCAACGCGGCTCTTCAGGTCGGCATAGAGTTTCTTGGCATCGGACAATCCACGCGGCGCGCAGAAAACAACCTCGGCTGTCTCGGCGGCCAGCTGCCGTCCCGGTTCCGACTGCCCCGCCTGCACGATCACCGGCCAGCCTTGCACCGGGCGCGCAATATTGAGCGGCCCGCGCACGTTGAAATCGTCGCCCTTGTGGTCAAGGACATGCATCCGCGACGGGTCGAAATAGATGCCGGATTGCTGATCACGCAGGAATGCGTCATCGGCAAAGCTGTCCCACAATCCCGTCACGACATCGAAGAATTCACGCGCGCGCTTGTAGCGTTCATCGTGAACGAGATGCTCCTCTTTGCCAAAATTGAGCGCCGCATCCGGGTTGGAGGTCGTGACGATGTTCCACGCCGCCCGCCCCTGACTGATATGATCGAGCGAGGCAAAGCGCCGGGCGATATGGTAAGGCTCGTCGAAGGTTGTGGACGCCGTTGCGGCCAGACCGATCTTGTCTGTCACAGCCGCCAGCGCTGACAGCAGGGTGAACGGTTCAAAAGACGTGACGGTGTGGCTGCGCTTCAGCGCCTCTTCCGGCATGTTGAGCACGGCCAGATGGTCGGCCATGAAGAAAGCATCGAACTTGGCGGCTTCAAGCTTCAGCGCAAAAGACTTCAGATGGTAGAAATTGAAATTGGCGTCGGGATAGGCTCCCGGATATCGCCATGCGCCGGTGTGCAGACTGACGGGGCGCATGAAGGCGGTAAGGTGTAACTGTCGTGTCATTCGTTCATTCCCGAAGCAGTTTCGAACCCCAATTTTAAGGGGCTTGATCCCACAACGGCAAGCACGACCTGTTTCCACCGACCGGCGCAATTGCGCAACATTTTGTTATCGGTAGGGGGGCCTGTAGCAATCGCGACCTGATCGATTTGCAATTCGAAACAGGGCGTAAAAGGCCCGCCCCGATTTCGCGGGGCGGGTTTTCAATCAACGATTGAATCTTACTTTTCGATGGTGCGGTTCCAGCGGCTGTTGAGCTGCTGGCGGCCTTCATTGACGGCGTCCCAATCGAGCGTGTTTGCGGTTTGCATATAACCGCGGAACGCATCAAGTTTGGCCTGTGCTTCCGGCGTACCGGCCTTGGCCTTCTCGTTCGACGGGATGACATTGCCATGATCGAGCGCTTTGCTCTGCGCATCGGCAGACAGCAGATAATGCGCCAGCTTCTGGCTCAGTTCAGGCTCGCTGTTGCCTGCCAGCACGCATTCTGTCACGGCGAGAACGACCGAACCTTCCTTCGGCTGTGCATATTCAACCGGAATGCCCTTGTCCTTCAGGTTGTTCACGCCGGTTGGCGTCAGCGGGAAGATTGCGGCTTCACCGGTCTGGACCATTTCCGAAATCTTGGCCGACGACGGGATATACTCCAAAACATTCTTGCCGATCATGTCGGGGAACTTCTCGAAGCCCGGCTCGAGGTTCTTGTCGTCGCCGCCCTGAATGCGGTTGAACATCAGGAATGCATGCAGACCGAAAGTCGAGGCCGAAGCCGACTGGAACACGACGGCATTGGCATATTTTTCGTCAGCGAAGTCCATCCACGAGGTCGGCGCAGCCCAACCCTTTTCGTCGAAAAGCTTCTTGTTATAGGCAATGCCGGTCATGCCCATATCGACGCCGATGGCCATATCATCCTTGATGCGGGCGGCGGGCTGGATATCGGCCAGAACCGGATCGCCGGAGATTTTCTGGCACAGGCCGCCATTGATTGCGCGAACCATCACGCCATCGTCAAGCAGCATGACATGCATCTGCGGATTGTCCTTCTGGGCGGTGGCCTTGGCGAGAATGTCAGCCGACGTGCCCGGCACGACCACGACTTTCACGTCATTGGCTTTTTCGAATTCCGGCAGGACGTGCTCGGTATAAGCCTTTTCCATATTGCCGCCATTCATGCCGATATAGAGCGTCTTCGTTTCTGCCGATGCGGCGGAAGCGAAAGCGACCGACAGGCCAAGCGCGGCTGCAACGGTTTTCGTAATCCGGTTGGTGTTCATGCTACTCCCCTTTGTGGTTTGAGGTTGGATTGTTTTCGGGCGCAAAACGGTCGATGGCGAAAGCGCCGATCGGCGTTTTCGTTTCTCCGCTCACGGCGAAATCGGCCAGCACGGCTCCGACCCCCGGCCCGGTTTGAAAACCGGCGCCGCAGAAACCGAAGGCGTGATAGAGATTTTTGACCCGGCTGCTTGGCCCGATCACCGGATTTCCATCCGGCATTTCGGCCTCGGTGCCAGACCAGAAGCGGATAACCTGGGCATTTTTCAGGTGCGGAAAGAGTTCGATGGCGCGCAACATCACCGATGACGCCGCATTGACCGACGGACGCGAAAAATCCGGGTTCTCAAGCGGTGTGCCGCGCCCGCCGCCCATCACATAATTTCCACGCGTCACCTGACGTCCGTAAAAGCCGCCACCTTCTTCGCCAAGGCTCATCGGCAGGCGAAGCCGCATCGGCTCGGTCACGACCATGGATGGATAAACGCGTTTCAACGGAACAGGCTCACCGAACGAAGCCGCAAAACGGTCAGACCATGCACCGGCGCAATTGAAGAGCAGACGCGAGCGGATCTCGATCCGTTCACCCGCAAGATCGTCTCCCGCCAGAATGGCAAAGCCGTCGCCGGTCGTCTGCACGTCATGCACTGGCGTATTTTCCAGAACCGTTGCGCCCGCAGCCTTGGCAGCGCGTGCAAAAGCAGGCGACACAAGGCGCGGATTGGCGTGGCCGTCATCAGCACAAAGCGAGGCACCAGCCACATTACCGGGCAGCCATGGAAACCGATCCTTGACCGCATTGCCGCCGATTAGTTCCACCGCAAGGCCCAATGGGCGAACAGTCGCCGCATAGGCTTCCAGACTTGCAAAATGCTCCTCGGTGCGCGCCAGTTTCAAATGGCCGCTGCGGATATATTCACCGTCGATGCCAATCAGCTCCGGCAGCCGCGCCCATATTTCATGCGCGCGCTGGGACAAAGCGATCTGCTCGGGCGCACGGCCCTGCCTGCGCACACCGCCATAGTTGACGCCGCTTGCCTGCGCGCCGCAAAAGCCCTTGTCGAGCAGGATAACCGACAGGCCAGCCTGACGCATGAAAAGCGCTGCGGAACCACCGACGATGCCGCCGCCAATAATGACCGCATCGGCCTGAAGACGCTGGCTCATGACGCAACGTCCTCTCTGGCCGCAGCGCCAAAACCGAGCGGGATCGGCTTGACCGGTGCCTGGGCGCGGATGCGTCCGCCATCAGCGGGTGACGTGTCGCGCATGGAAGCCAGAAGTTCCGCTGCCGCTGCCGAACACATACGGCCCTGACAGCGCCCCATGCCAACCCGACTCAAGGCCTTGAGGCGATTGATTTCCTGCGTGTCGCCTGCGCCGATCACATCCCGCGCTGCGCCAAGGCTGATCTCTTCGCAACGGCAAAGCGTGACATCGCCTGCCACCGTCTGGAACCAGTCGAGCGGAAATGGAAATGCCTTTTCGACAATCAGACGTTCGCGATAAATGCCATCGAGTTTGCGAATGAGACGCTGTTCGGTCCCGTTATCGAATGGCAATCCAAGATCGCGAAGAAGCGCGATAGCGGCCAGCTGACCACGAATTTCGGCGGCATCTGCACCGGCGATACCAGCACCATCACCGGCGACATAGACGCCGATGCGGCTGGTGCGGCCATGCTTGTCCGTCATCGGCAACCAGGCGCGGTCGCGGTCCTCGAAGCGGAAATCACAACCGGCAAGATCGGCAAGCTGCGTTTCCGGGCGGAGCGCAAAACCATAGGCCAGCGCATCGCAGGCCACTTCGTGCTCGCTCTTGCCCGTGCGATAACGCACACCTTCGACATGGTCGTCGCCCAGCACGCAATCGGGCCGAACATCATAGTGGATCGGAACGCCCGCCAGTTTCAGACGCAGGCCGTAATAGGCCCCAAGCGCCACGATGCGCGGCGCGTGCAGCGCCAGATGCGCGAGATGAAACTTGGCAGCAAAGGGCGCCGTATCCAGAACAGCCGCCACTTTGGCGCCTGCATGGTGATACTGCCAAGCCACCAGATAAAGCAGTGGGCCGGAACCCATGAACACGACGCGTTCACCAACGGTGCAGCCTTGCGCCTTGAGCGCAGTCTGCGATGCGCCAAGCGTATAGACGCCGGGCTTTGTCCAGCCCTTGAAGGGAAGCACACGATCCGTTGCGCCGGTTGCAAGAATGAGATGGCTATAGGACAGCTGACCATGCACGCCATCCGTCAGGAGATCGAGATGATCCCCATCGTTGCGCGAAATATTCCAGACCAGCGTTTCCGGGCGATAATCGATAGAGCCGCGCAACGTGTCGAATGTCGTGTGCAGCGCTTCGGCCTTGGGAGCCTCGGAACCATAACGGCTGCGATAGCTGCGCCCGTCATCAATCGGCGGGCGGCGATAAATCTGCCCGCCGGAGCGCATGCCTTCGTCCAACACGACAGGCCGAAGACCAGCCTTGACGAGAATTTCAGCGGCGCGAATGCCCGCAGGCCCTGCGCCGACAATGACGGGTGCCAGGAGAGGGGACGCAACAGCGCTCATATCGAAGGCTCCGTCACAAACGCCATGCCTTCTTCCAGCAATGTTGTGCAGGCGCGCAACCGGCGACCTTCCGCCGTCATGACATGGCAGTCCTGACAAGCGCCGATCAGGCAGAAACCTGCGCGCGGTTCGCCGGTGAATTCGGTATGACGCAGCTTTCCCTGCACCGACAGAATGGCGGTCAGCACGGTGTCGCCACGGCGTCCTTCGCAGGGCACGCCGTCAAGCGAGAAGCTGAGCGGCTGTTCGGCCAGCCGATACCGTCTGCGGAACTGGGCCGCCGAAGGTGAAACCGGGATCGTCATGATCGGATCAGCCCTTGCCTACCAGAAGACGATCGAGGCCGAACATGCGGTCAATGATGATCATGGTGACGGTCGCGACGAGGATCATCAAGGCGGAGACCGCAGCCATCATCGGATCGATGGATTCGCTTGCATACATATACATGCGGACCGGCAGCGTGACCGTCGAGGGCGACGTGACGAAGATCGACATGGTCAACTCATCAAAGGAATTGATGAAGGCAAGCAGCCAGCCGCCCGACAGACCCGGCAGCAAAAGCGGCAAGGTGATGCGGCGGAACACTGTCCATTCGCCCGCGCCGAGTGTCCGTGCGGCATTTTCTGCATTGCGGTCCATGCTGCCGAGCGAAGCGAGTATGAGGCGCAGCGCATAAGGCGTAATCACAATGGAATGCGCGGCAACCAGCCAGACGAATGAACCCGTGAAGCCCATCAGGGAGAACAGGCGCAGGAATGCGACGCCCAGCACCAGATGCGGAATGATCAGCGGCGACAGAAACAGCGCATTGAGCGCATCGCGGCCACGGAAATTATATTGCGCAATGGCAAGCCCGGACGGCACCGCCAGCAATGTGGAAATCGTGGCCGAGAAGAAGGCGAGCTTCACGCTGTTATAGAACGACGTCATAAAGTCGTTATGCTCGAACACAGCCTTGAACCAGCGAAGCGAAAGGCCGTTCCATGGCATGGTCAGCGTGTTTTCCGGGGTGAAAGCCACCAGACACACCACCAGCATCGGCGCCAGCATGAAGATGACGACCAGTGTGTGGAAGAAAAGGGCGAAAGGACCGTTCTTGACCATGGTGCTTACCCCAGTTTCTTCTTGGCCTGCCCTTCGAGCAGGCGATTATAGGCGATCATGATGATGAGATTGGCCACCAGAACGATGATGGCGATGGCTGCACCCAGCGGCCAGTTCAGCTCGATCAGGAATTCGTCATAGACAACGGTAGCCGCCATCTTGAGACGGCGTCCGCCGAGCAGGCCCGGAATGGCAAACGAACTTGCCGACAGGGCGAAGACGATGAGGCTGCCCGAAAGAATGCCCAGCACGGCCTGCGGGAACACCACGCGGCGCAATGCTGTCAGGCGCGATGCACCAAGCGTAAGCGCAGCCGCTTCCACCGACGGGTCGAGCTTTTGCAGCACGGTCCAGACCGGGATCACCATGAAGGGCAGCATGATATGCACCAGACCGATCACAATGGCGGTCTCGCTATAAAGGATCTGCGTCGTCGGCAGGCCGACCAGCTGCAGCAGGCTGTTCACCAGACCGTTGCGTCCGAGAAGCATGCTCCAGCCGAAGGTGCGCACCACGACCGAAACCAGAAGCGGTCCGATGATCACCAGCAGGAAGATGGAGCGCCATGGCTTGCGCATATTGGAGAGAATATAGGCTTCCGGCACGCCAATCAGCACCGTGATGACGGTTGTTATGAGCGCCAGCTTGAGCGTCCGCCAGAAGATCGACAGGTAATAAGGGTCTTTGAGAACCTGCACGTAATTGGCGAGCGAATAGACGTTCTCGATGCCCTTGTCATAGCTGTAGCTATTGAACGACAGCAGGATCGTCAGCCCCAGCGGCAAAAGCACCAGCGCGAAGAAAAGCAGCGTCGACGGCCCGGCCAGGAAAAGCGGCATCAGATTGCGCGCTTCCTTCGGGGCTGCGGATGTATCCTCTGAGATCACGGAAGCCATGCTCAGTTCACCCCTGCGGTGAGGATACGGCAGTCTTCATGGTTCCAGTTGAGGCCGACCTGCGTGCCTTCGGCTGGCGGCGGATTGCCGAGATTGGGCAGTGCCACCGAAAGCGGGCCTGCTGCCGTATTGACCCCGAGCAACCACTGGCTACCCATGAAATAGCGCGTTGCGACTTCACCGGCGATATGGCCCTCGCCGTCATTCACGAGCTGCACTTTTTCCGGACGGATAAACACCGAAACATCGCCGGAAAGCTTGGTTTCGCCCGCCGGGAAGCGGATGGCCGTGCCCGCAAGCGCGATCATCTCGCCCTCGGCGCGCGCCTTGAGGAAGTTGGACTTGCCGACAAAATTGGAAATGAAATGGTTGTGCGGATGCTCGTAGAGCTTGTACGGCGCATCGACCTGCGTGATGAGACCCTTTTCCATGACCACAATGCGGTCGCTGATCGACAGCGCTTCGGCCTGATCATGGGTCACCATGATGGTGGTGATGCCGACGGTGCGCTGAATGCGGCGCAGCTCGAACTGCATTTCTTCGCGCAGCTGCGCGTCAAGATTGGAGAGCGGCTCGTCCAAGAGCAGCACGGGCGGATTGATGACCAGCGCGCGGGCAATCGCAACACGCTGGCGCTGACCGCCCGACATCTCGCGCGGATAGCGATCCGCCAGAGCGCCAAGATGCACAAGTTCCAGCACCTCGCGCACACGCTTTTCGCGCTCGGCCTTGGCCACATTGCGCATTTCAAGACCGAAACTGACATTCTGCGCCACCGTCATATGCGGAAACAGCGCATAGCTCTGGAAGACGACGCCGAGTTCGCGCTTGGCCGGGGCCAGCCGGGTAATATCGCGACCATCAAGCGTGATCGAACCGGCGGTTGGCGGCACCAGTCCGGCGATCATCTGCAAGGTGGTGGTCTTGCCGCAGCCGGAAGGGCCGAGCAGCGAAATGAACTCGCCCTTTTCAATCGTCAGATTGAATTTATCGACAGCCGCGAACTTGCCGTAGTGGCGGGAAATTCCGGAAAGGGTCAAAAAGCTCATTGCGTCTCCCTCTCGGCCTGACTTCCGCAGAAATGTGCGGGGGAGCGGAAGCGCCGTGATGTTGTCTCACGTCGCCTCTTTACAGGGCTGGCTGGCGGGGCGGTCATTCATGCTCGGTTGCGCAGCAACACTTTATTGGCCAGCCGCTTTCGCGGCTGCATCGTTCCCTGAACAACGCCTGAAGCAAAACCGCCGATCCGTTTGCAGCACCTTTTCGGTGCCTTGCCGGACCTTCCCATTGGCGACGCTTTCAGATGGCAGAAAAAATTCTGCGATTACAAATTATAATTTTCAAATCCGGAAGAAATTATATACATCTTTTAAAATACAGAATTTGGAAGCAATTTTATGGATGATATATCAGAGAATTCGAAATCTGGCGCTGCTCTCAACTCAAGTCTGGTGAAGGCAATCCATATTTTGAAAGGTCTGGCCGTCAGCGCCGAGGACGGCGTGCGGCTGATCGATCTGGCCCGCGATCTCGAATTGAGCCAGCCATCCACCCATCGTCTGCTGAAGACATTGATTGCCGAAAACCTTGTCGAGCAGATCGCTGACAAGAAGGCCTATCGCCTGTCGCTGGAGTTTTTCGCCATGGCAGCGCAGGCCCGGCAACGCGACGGAATACTGAATATTGCGCGCCCGTCGCTGCTGCGGCTGTCGACCACGTTCAACGATACGGTTTTCCTGCTGGTGCGCAGCAATTTCGATGCTGTGTGTCTTGATCGTGTCGAGGGACCATTTCCGATCCGCTCCTATACCGGTGATATTGGCGGCAAGGTTCCGCTTGGCATCGGCCAGGGCAGTCTCGCCATTCTCGCCTTCCTGCCGGAAGAAGAGCGCGAAGCGATCATCCGCTTCAACATGCCCCGCATTCTGGACAAGTCCACCATCGACGAAGTTGATCTGCGTATCCTGATCGATGACGTGCGCAAGACAGGTGCTGCAACCTTCAACTTCAATATGATCGACGGCATGGCCGGCGTCGGCGTGCCCATTCTCGACCATAGCGGCGAAGCCGTGGCAGCCTTCAGCGTCGGCACGCTGGCCTCACGCCTGACCGAACAGCGGCTGCAAACCGTCGTGGAACTGCTGCGCCGGGAAGCGGCGATCATTTCCCACAAGATCAGCCCGTTCGATCCGAGCCTGCGCCAGCCCAATCAGGCGCTGGCAAATCGCAGATAGCGGCTAGAAGCTTTACTGCGCGCGGCGCACGGTTTCAGACGGAAGATAGCCGAAACGCTGGCGGTAATCGGCCGAAAACAGGCCCATATGGTTGAACGCCCAGGCCATGGCGATGCGTGTAATATCGCCGGGCCCGGCATATCCACGGGCAAGCTCTGCATGCACCTTGTCCAGCCGCATATTCTTGAACACGCCGAGCGGCGTGTTGCCCCGGACACTGCGGAAGGTGCGGTGCAAGGTACGGGCACTGGTGCCCGTTGCGTCGACAAGCTCCTGCAAGGTCAGTTGCTTGTCGAGATTGTCGAGCATGAATTTTTCAGCGCGCTGGACATAGCTCGGCACCGCGCTCATCATCGGTCTCGCGCGTGGCTGTGTATCCAGCGCCGCCGCAAGCGACGCCATCAAGCTGTCTTCCAGCCGCTCCGACAGACCGCCATGGAAGAAGGCTTCCTTGTCCTTCTCGATCTCGTTCATGACGAAATGCGCCAGCTGATAGAAGGCATGGCCAACCGGGGTGTCAAACGAGACAACCCGCTTGTTATGGGTGAACTGCTCGATGAATTCCTTGCCGCCCAGAATATCGATCTGGGTATCGTTCAGGCTGAAGATCAGCATGCGCGTGGACGGGTGAAACTCAAGGTCGATTGCCGAATGCGCGTCGACCAGCTGGGCATTCATGCCCGACTGATACAGCAGCTCGTCACCGCGCCGGTCGCGCGAAACGAAGATGCCCTGCAACGGAACCTGCAACAAAGTCATATCGTTATGCGCTTCAACTTCGATGCGGGCGTGGCCGCCAATGCGGATCGCCGTCAGGCCGAAGGGCCGCATGCGCCCGTGGGCGACTTCCGTGCGATAGGTCCGGCTGGATTTTTTCGAGATGCGGCAAGGCCGGAGCAGCCCGGACATGGTGTCCTGGAACGAATCGATGGACGGCGAAAGCCGGTGCATATAGCTCGTAGTCAGCATCACGATATTCCCCGTATCTCATTTAGAGAGCATTTTATTTTAAGATTAAAGTATCATGCCGTAGCGAGAGCGCAAGCACCGTGAAAATTTTGCCGGAAAACGCGTTTCTGGCGGTTTCCTGTTAGGGATGGCGATTTGGTGATAGACAGCACCATTCCCGCTTTTATCGTTGGTCCCAGGCGCCAGAGAGCAGCCACGAAAAGGAACCGCGAATGAAAGCGATTATCGTCGGAGGAGGCATCGGCGGCCTCACCATGGCACTGATGCTGCATACACGGGGCATTGATTGCCAGATTTTCGAAGCAGCACCTGAAGTCCGCGAATTGGGCGTTGGTATCAACGTCCTTCCGCACGCCATCCGCGAACTGGCTGAGATCGGTCTTCTGCCAGCACTCGACGCCACCGGCATCCGCACGCGCGAGCTGATTTACGCCACACGGCAGGGCCAGGAAATCTGGCGCGAACCGCGCGGCGTGGATGCAGGCTATGATGTGCCGCAGTTTTCCATTCATCGCGGCTATTTGCAGAAACTGCTCTATGATGCCGTGATTGAACGTCTCGGCCCAGACGCCATCGTCGCCAACCAGCGCTGTGTCGGCTATGCCCAGAGCGAAGGTTCGGCGACAGTGCATTTCGCCGAAGGGTCGAAGATCGCTTCTGCAACTGGCGACATTGTCATCGGCGCGGATGGTATTCACTCCGTCATCCGGCATCAGATGTTCCCGAACGAAGCGGGGCTTAAATGGAACGGCGTCATGATGTGGCGCGGCGCGGTTGAAAGCGACCCGTTCCTTGACGGTCGCACAATGATCGTCGCGGGCGGCTTCACCTATAAGCTGGTGCTTTACCCAATTGCCAAGGGCTCGACGCCCGGCAAAATCCTCAATAACTGGGTCGTCACCTATCGTCCGGGCGCCGACGGTTCGCCTGCGCCGAAGCGCGAGGATTGGAGCCGTCGTGGCACGCATGAAGAGCTGATGCCGCATGTCGAGAAATTCGGCATCAATGTGGTGGATCTCGCCGCGCTGGTGCGGGCAACCGATACATTCTTCGAATATCCCATGTGCGACCGCGATCCAGCCCGCTGGTGGACCGATGGCCGCGTGGCGCTGATCGGCGATGCCGCCCATCCGATGTATCCGGTCGGGTCCAACGGCGCGAGCCAGGCCATCATCGACGCACGCACGCTTGCCGATCATCTGGCCGCCGCCGAACACGGTCGCGCAGCGCTTGCCGCCTATCAGGCCATCCGGCTGCCCGCGACGGCGGAAATCGTCCGGCTTAACCGGCTGGGCGGTCCGGAAGGCGTCATCGATGAGGTCGAACGGCGCGCACCATCCGGTGTTGCCGATCTGGATGGCGTCATCAGCTTTGCCGAACGCGAGGCGATTGTTCGCGGCTATGCCGCAAAGGCAGGCTTTTCAACACAGCAGGTCAACCGGGAAGTAACCCGGGCGACGGCCTGAAAGCTTGCGTCTGAATAGTTTCTAAACGCGCATCTTTTCCGAAAACCGTTTCACACTTTTCGGGATGCGCTCACATGAAAGGGAATCCAAGTGACTGATCTTCCAGCTGGCGTGACCAAATCCGGTTCCTCTGTGGACGGTGTTGTCTGGCACATTCTGGGCCAGACCTATGTGCCCAAGCATGTCTGCGAAAGCTCCATGTCGTGGCATGCAACCTTCCCTCCCGGCACCTTCGTTCCGCCGCATATCCACACCACGCAGGAAGAATTCATCTATGTGCTGGAAGGCCGACTCGACCTGCTGCTCGACGGCAAGGACGCGGTTGCCGAAGCTGGCGATCTCGTCTGCCTGCCGCGCAACATATCGCACGGCATTTTCAACAAATCCGAACAGCCGGTGAAGTGCGTTTTCTGGGTTTCGCCAACCGCAAAACTCTGGGACCTGTTCGTTCGCATCAACAATGTCGGTGATCCAGCTGAAATAGTTCGCGTTGCACCGGCTCATGAGGTTGAATTTTTGCCCGCGCCAGCAGAATAATGCATCCGCCCGGCAGATGTATGGGAGTACATCTGCCGGGTATTAAGCATTTCGAGCAAAAGCGCTTCGCACTTTTGTGTCGGACAATGCGAAAGAAAAAGAAAACAAAGCAAAAATCTGCAATCGAGGTGGAACAATGAAAATTTCGACGAAAGCAGCCCTGGCGCTGCTCGCCGCAACCATGTTGAACGGAACCGCGCAGGCCGAAGACGGCAAGATCAAGATCGGTTTGATCTATACGCTAAGCGGGCCATCGGCCTTGCTGGGCGAACAGTCCCGCGACGGTTTTCTGCTCGCCATGGACAAGCTGGGCAACAAGCTCGGCGGCCTCGATGCTGAAATCATCGTTCAGGACGATGAGCAGAAGCCGGATATCGGCGTCAACAAGGTCCAGCAGATGATCCAGCGCGACAAGGTGGATTTCGTCATCGGGCCGATTTTCTCCAATGTCCTGAACGCAATCGTCAAGCCGGCAACTGAATCCGGTGCATTCCTGATCTCGACCAATGCAGGCACGTCCAATCTGGCCGGCAAGGACTGCAATCCCAATCTGTTCGTGACGTCCTATCAGAACGACCAGATGCATGAAGTTTCCGGCAAATATGCCGAAAAGCAGAATTACCAGCGCGTGTTCCTGATCGCCCCGAACTATCAGGCCGGCAAGGACGCGCTCGCCGGTTTCAAACACTCCTATAAGAACCAGGTCGCACAGGAAATCTATGTGCCGCTCGGCCAGCTGGATTATTCGGCGGAACTGGCGCAGATCGCCGCTGAACAGCCGGACGCGGTCTATGCTTTCCTGCCCGGCGGCATGGGCGTGAATTTCGTCAAGCAGTATCGTCAGGCCGGCCTTGAAGGCACGCCGTTCCTCTCGGCATTCACCGTGGACGAGACAACCTTGCCTGCGCAGCAGGATGCAGCGGTTGGCTTCTTCGCCGGTTCGAACTGGGCGCCGGATCTCGATTCCGCACCCGCCAAGGAATTCGCCGCCGCCTATGAGGCCAAGTTCAAGCGCATTCCGGCGACCTTTGCCGTACAGGCCTATGATGCCGCCATGCTGATCGATGCGGCGGTCAAACAGGTCAATGGCAATCTGGCCGACAAGGACGCCTTGCGGGCCGCCATGAAGGACGCAAAATTCACCTCGCCGCGCGGTGAATTCAGCTTTGGCGACAACCACTTTCCGATCCAGAATTTCTACCTGACCAAAGTCGTCAAGCGCGATGACGGCCAGTTCGCCACGTCCTACGTTGAAACGGTCTTCAACGACTACAAGGACAACTACGCAGCTGAATGCAAGATGTAACCCGGTGGAAGAAGGGCGCTCCGATGAGCCCAGTCTTCTCAATTTCCAAGTCTGAAACAGTTCACGCCAGCCCGTCTGGCGTGAACCGGGCTTCAGTACAACGAGTTCCGGACATCCCCCATGCTCAATCTTTTTCTGCTGCAGTCCCTTAACGGGATTCAGTTTGGCATTTTGCTCTTTCTCGTCGCCGCCGGGCTGACGCTGATCTTCGGCGTCATGGACCTCATCAATCTGGCGCATGGCGTTCTTTATATGGTCGGCGCCTATCTGACCGCGACCTTCACTGCCATGACCGGCAGTTTCTTCTACGGCATCCTGATCGCCCTTCCCGTCACGCTTGTCATCGGCATCGTGCTGGAAGTGCTGGTCTTTCGACGATTATACGAACGCAGCCATCTCGATCAGGTTCTGGCGACTTTCGGCCTGATCCTGATCGTGAATGAACTGGTGAAGATCATCTGGGGCGCAGCGCCGCTCAGCGTGCCGATGCCCGAATCCCTGTCTGGCTCCATCCAGCTTTTTGGAAACCTGCGCTATCCCGTCTATCGCCTGCTGATCATTGCGGCTGGCCTTCTCACGGCGGCAGGTCTCTATGTCCTTGTCAATCACACGCGCATCGGCATGCTGCTGCGCGCCGGAGCAACCAATGGCGATATGGTCTCGGCGCTCGGCATCAATATCCGTCGCCTGTTCATGGTGGTCTTCGGACTTGGCGCAATGCTTGCCGGTTTTGCTGGCGGCATGGTCTCCCCCATCCTCTCGGTCGATCCGGGCATGGGCGATTCCATCCTGATCCTCACCTTCGTCGTCATCGTGATCGGCGGCGTCGGTTCGGTGCGCGGCGCTTTTGTTGCGGCCATCGCTGTCGGCCTCGTCGATACGCTCGGCCGCACCTTCGGGCCTATGCTGCTCCGCAATCTGCTCGATCCGGCCGCCGCTTCCCAGATGGGCCGCACGCTGGTGCCGATGCTCACCTATATTCTGATGGCAGCCGTGCTCTATTTCCGCCCGACCGGTCTCTTCCCGGCACAGGGAGGAACGCGATGAGCGAGATTACCCATAACAGCACCCGCGATACCGCTATGCCGGAAAAGGTCAAAAACCGACCATCGCCTTTGCTGGATGCAGGCCCGTGGCTGGTCTTCGCCGCCTTTGCAATCGTTCCGCTTCTTGCGTCCGCTCTCGGCGACAGCTTTCTTCTGGTGATCGTCACCCGCATCATGATCTTTGCGCTGGCAGCGCTTTCGCTCAACTTCATCATGGGTTACGGCGCGCTCGTCTCGTTTGGTCATGCGGCCTATATCGGGATCGGCGCTTATGCGGTCGGCATCCTGTCCAGCTATGGCATCGATGATCTTATCCTTCAGCTGGTCGCGGCTGTTGTCGCCGCAGCGATCTTCGCCTTCGTCACAGGCTATATTTCGCTGAGAACCAGCGGCGTCTATTTCATCATGATCACGCTGGCCTTTGGTCAGATGGCCTTCTTCTTCATGGTGTCCCTGTCGGCCTTTGGCGGCGATGATGGAATGACGCTGTCGTCGCGTTCCACGCTGTTCGGCAACACGCTGCTTTCCGGCAATCTGGTGCTATTCTATTTCGTGCTGGCGCTGCTTGTCGGGGCGTTTCTCACCTTCCGCATGCTGGTGCATTCAAGGTTCGGTCGCGTGCTGCGCGGAACGCGGGATAATCCGGTGCGTATGCGCGCCATCGGCTTCTCGCCCTTCTCGTTTCAGCTCACCGCCTATGTCATCGCCGGTGTGGCGGCGGCCATTGCAGGTGTTCTGCTGGCCAACCAGATCCAGTTCGTTTCACCTGCCTTCATGAGCTGGCAGCGCTCCGGCGAACTGATCGTCATGGTCGTGCTGGGCGGCATGGGCACGCTGATCGGCCCGGTCCTCGGCGCAACGGCCTTCATCGTGCTGGAAGAAGTACTGGCTCACTTTTCCGAGCACTGGAAACTCGGCCTCGGCCTTTTCCTCGTTCTCGTCGTGCTGTTCAGCCGCGACGGTATTGGCGGACTGATCCGCAAGCTGCGTGGAGGTTCCGATGTCGGATGAACTTCTTCAGGTCCATGACCTGCACAAAAGCTTTGGCGCGCTCAAGGTCACGGACGGTGTCAATCTCACCGTCAAACGCGGCGAAATTTACGCGCTGATCGGCCCGAACGGCGCAGGCAAGACCACATTGATCCACCAGCTTTCGGGCAATCTGAAAAGCGACCGTGGCTCGGTGATTTTCAATGGCCGCGATATTTCCAGTCTCGCCATGCCCGATCGTGTTCATCTGGGGCTTGCGCGCTCGTTCCAGATCACCTCGGTTCTGGAGGGCTTCAGCGTGCTGGAAAATGTTGCGCTGGCCGTTCAGGCGCGATCAGGCTCAAGCTTCCGCTTCTTTCAGGCGGCAAGCAAGGAAGCCGGGATCAACGAGCAAGCCATGGCAGCACTCGCCCGCGTGCGGCTGGACGACCGCGCCCATCGCCGGGCCGGAGCGCTTTCTCATGGCGAAAAGCGCCAGCTTGAGATTGCCATCGCGCTCGCCACCGAAGCGCAGATGCTGTTGCTCGACGAGCCACTGGCTGGCACCAGCCACGAGGAATCCGTGGTGCTGGTCGAGTTGATGCGCTCACTGCGCCAGACCCATACGCTGGTTCTGATCGAGCATGACATGGATGCCGTTTTCTCGCTGGCTGATCAGGTGAGTGTGCTTGTCTACGGGCGCGTGATCGCATCCGGAACACCCGACGCCGTGCGCTCCGATCCGGACGTGCGCGCCGCCTATCTCGGTGAAGAGGAGGCCGCATAATGCTGAAAGTCGAAGGGCTCCAGAACGCCTATGGCCAGTCCCGCATTCTGTTCGGCATCGACTTTGAAGTCGGAGCGGGAGAGGTCGTTACGATCCTCGGCAGAAACGGCATGGGCAAAACCACAACCATCAAGTCGATCTTCGGCTTGCTGCCACCGAAGGGCGGCAAGGTTTTCGTCAATGGCCAGGATGTTACCGGCAAGCCGCCCCATGCGATTGCACGCGAGGGGCTGGGGCTGGTGCCGGAAGGGCGGCAGATATTTCCAACGCTCAGCGTTGAGGAAAACCTGTTGGCCACCCGGCGCTCGGATGCCCGCTCGTCCAAATGGACGCTGGAGAGCATCTACCGGATGTTCCCGCGCCTGAAAGAACGGCGGCGCAATATGGGCAACCAGCTTTCCGGCGGTGAGCAGCAGATGCTGGCCGTTGGCCGCGCCCTGATGACCAATCCGAAAATGGTCGTGCTGGACGAGGCGACGGAAGGATTGTCGCCGCTGATGCGCGAAGAGATCTGGTCCTGCCTGCGCAACATCAAGGATGAGGGCGAAGCGATCCTCGTCATCGACAAGAATGTCGATGCGCTGGCGCGCTTTGCAGACCGTCACGTGGTTATCGAAAAAGGTCGTGTGGTGTGGAGCGGTGACAACGCCGCGCTGTTGAACACCCCGGACATAAAGGAACGTTACTTGCACGTTTGACCGGGAGAACATCCCGAAACAGGCGATGCGCCTTTCGGACAAAATGTCCGTAAAAACAAATAGTTAGAACGGCTACAACGGTTCAGCCTCCACTGATGCCGCTCTAGCAGCCGAACGTAAACTGGCATTGACAGGAGAAGAGCATGCACCCCAGCGCTCATGTGGACACATTCGTTCTGGATAATCTCCCGGCTGCGGAACTTCTACCGGATATCATCAACCTCGACGAACTCGGCTACCCGGAACAGCTGAACGCGACCTATGAACTGGTGGATGCGCATCTGGCAAACGGCAAAGGCGACCGCATCGCCTTGCAGGCGCCGGGCGTGCGCTGGACCTATCGCGATCTTGCCGCCATGATCAACAAGATCGCCAATGTGCTGACCGACAAGCTCGGCATGAAAACCGGCAACCGCGTCATGATCCGCTCGGGCAATAACCCGACCAAGATTGCGCTTTATCTGGCGATCATCAAGGCAGGTGGTGTCGTCGTGGCGACCATGCCGCTTTTGCGCGCCCGGGAGCTGGTCCAGATCATCGACAAGGCCGAGATCAGCATCGCCTTTTGCGATCACGCGCTGATCGGCGAAATGCAAAATGCCGTGGCGCAGACCAGCTTCGTCAAGACACTGGTGACCTGGGAGGACAATGCGGGCGGTGAACTTGGCGCATTGCTGGCCGATGCATCCAGCGCTTTCGATGCAGTGGCAACGCGGGCGGATGATCCCTGCCTGCTCGGCTTCACATCCGGCACCACGGGCTTGCCGAAAGCGACGATCCATTTTCACCGCGACCTGCTGATCATCTGCGACTGCTATGCGCACCACATATTGGACGCGACGGAAGACGATATCTTCATCGGCTCGCCGCCGCTGGCTTTCACATTCGGTCTTGGCGGACTGGTTCTCTTTCCATTCAGGATTGGTGCTTCGACAGCACTTCCGGCAAAGACCGCGCCCCATGATCTGGCGCTCGCCATCGGCGAATATAAGCCGACTGTCTGTTTTACCGCGCCGACGGCCTATCGCGCCATGCTTTCGAAAATTGATCAATATGATCTGTCTTCACTGCGCAAATGCGTTTCAGCCGGTGAAGCCTTGCCGCTCCCCACTTTCGAAGCGTGGAAGCGCGCGACCGGGCTTTCGCTGGCAGACGGCATCGGTGCAACGGAAATGCTGCATATTTTCATTTCCGCGCCGGAAAACGACATTCGTCCCGGCGCGACCGGCAAGCCAATCCCCGGCTATGAAGCACGCGTCATCGATGACAACGGGCAGGAATGCGCGCCCGGCACCCCCGGACGCCTTGCCGTTCGCGGGCCGCTCGGCTGCAAATATCTGGCCGATCCGCGCCAGACCAAATATGTCGAGAACGGCTGGAACATCACCGGCGATACCTATGTCATGGATGAGGACGGCTACTTCTGGTATCAGGCCCGCAACGACGACATGATCGTTTCCGCCGGATACAATATTGCCGGACCGGAGGTCGAGGCCAGCCTGCTCGCGCATCCGGCTGTGGCGGAATGCGGCGTGGTGGCAGCGCCGGATGAGGAACGGGGCTGCATCGTAAAAGCCTATGTGGTGCTGAACGAGGGCTATAATGGCGATGCGAGCTTGCAGGAAACACTGCAACGCCATGTCAAAAGCGAACTCGCACCCTATAAATATCCGCGCCTGATATGCTGGGTTTCCAGCCTGCCCAAGACAGAATCCGGAAAATTGCAGCGATCCGCCCTGCGCGCGCAGGCGGCAACCGAAGCCCGCGCCTGACGCGGCTTCACGCATGAAACATGCAGGAGACTTCAGTGCTTCAAGATTTCGATACCGCCTATGACAACATGAAAGCCATCAGCGATTCCGCCACGTATCCGCCCCGCTGGGCGGAACTGGCCTCCGGCTTTCGCGCAAAAATGCGCGATCAGGGCCGCCTGATCCCTGACATCGCTTATGCCGAGGGTGCGCGCAACCATTACGATCTCTTCCTGCCGGAAAGCACGGCCAAGGGTACGCTCGTCTATGTTCATGGCGGCTATTGGAAGGGGCTGGACAAAAGCTTCTGGTCGCATCTGGCGCAGGGAGCGCTCACGCGCGGTTATCGCGTGGCCATGCCGAGCTATACGCTGTGCCCCGAAGCGCGGATTTCCGGCATCACGCTGGAAATCGGTCGCTTTGTCGACCGGCTGGCGCAGGAAGTGGACGGCGACATTGCGCTGACCGGCCATTCCGCAGGCGGCCATCTGGTCAGCCGCATGGCTTGCGAGAACGCACCCATTGCGGCGGCAACAGCGGAACGGATCAGCCGTGTTCTTTCGATCAGCGGGTTACATGATTTGCGCCCGCTGCTCAAAACCGCGATGAACGACATTTTCCACATGGATGCGGAAGAAGCCGTCGCAGAAAGCGCCGTGCTACAGCGCCCACGCGCTGATATTGCCGTGCATTGCTGTGTCGGCGGTGACGAACTGATGGAATTCCGGCGGCAAAATGCGTTGCTGGCAAACATCTGGTACGGATTAGGGACCGAGACCAGCGCCTGGGAAATCGACGGCACGCATCATTGCAATGTGATCGACACGCTGTGCGATCCCGAAAGCCGCGCCGTTAAATTTCTCTGTCCGTAAGGCCGAGAAAACGAAACGCTTTTCGCTTATGACGGAAAGCGTTTTCAGAAATGTTCTATCGGAAGGCCGCGCCGCTCGTGTCCGGACAGGGCAAACCCCGCTGGCTCGGCTTTTGTCCCGCCGCTCATGCGGTTGATCATCACGGCCACTTCGGTTCTGTTATGCACACCGAAACGCTTGATCAGATCGTCGACATAATCCTTCACCGTATGGGGCGAAAGTTCCAGATGCCGTGCGATCTGCTTGTTGGTATTGCCCGCAGCCAGCAACCGGGCGACGGTTGAAAGACGCGGCGGCAGACTGGTCAGATTGGCGCCGGGCGTCTTCGCCGGACGGCCTTCCTGAATATTGCGCAAGGCAAGCGCCGACGAGCGGCACAGCAGTGACACCTGCTCTTCGAGCTGTGTTGCGTGCATCTCGAAACCGGCGGCATAAATCAGCGCCTGAATATTACCGCCAACATAAACCGGACAGCACAAGTTATCGTTGTAGTTCCATCGATAGAGCAGCGTTCGCATCAGCGGCACATTGCCCGCTGCATTCTGGGGCAATCGCGAGCCCGCAACCGCACTGGCATTCTGCACAACTGCCGCAATCATCGGATCTGAATCCGCCAGCCCGTTCTGATATTCGAGAAGAAAGCCGGTGGGCGTGTTGATGCTGTGAAAAAGGCGCGGACGATTATTCTCCAGCAAATAAATCCCAAGCGAGCGCACGCGCAGAACATGCGCCGCAAAATAATCGCAAGCGATTGTAAAATCGTCATAATTACGGCTCTCCGCAACAGAAAGTGCTGCAGAGACCCGCTCGTCTATCGATAGTATTTCCCTGGGCATTCTCTCTCCCGAATTCCCAAGCCCCCCATTCGGGGGGAATGTTTGTTCCCGCTCTTGTTCGTATCATTCCCGCTTACAACGACTAAATCAAGGGGAACCGTTTTGGATACCAGCGTGCACCGGGCTCACACCGCCGACAACTATTCCGCAGTCATTCAGGGCTTCAACGACCGTCTGCAAGCCATTCTACCTTTGATTGAAGAAAAGGCGGAAGAAGCGGAACAACTCGGGCGGATGCATGATGACGTCGTGGATGCGATGCGCAAGGGCGGCTTCTACACGATGCTGTTTCCGAAGGAAGTCGGCGGCGCGGAACTGCGCCCGATCGATGCCATGAAAATCATGTCGGCGCTTTCCTATGCCCATGCCTCATCCGGCTGGTGCACCATGGTCAACAATATGGAAGGCACGACCATGGCGATCTACCTCGACGACGAGGGGATTGCCAATGTGTTCAAGGACGGCGTCGATGTCACCATTGCAGGCAACGGCGTGCCACGCGGCTTTGCCCGCAAGGTCGATGGCGGTTACATGATCCGCGGCAACTGGGCCTATGGAAGCTCCATCTTCCACGCGGAATGGATTCATTCCGGCTGTTTCCTGCTCGATCCCAAGGACCCGAGCGGCAAGGCGTTGCTGAAAGACGAAACTGGCGCACCGCAGATCATCGTCGCGCATCACCCGCGCTCGACGATCCAGCTGCTCGGCAACTGGGATGTGCTGGGCCTGCGCGCGACCGGCAGCTTCGACTATACGCTTGCAACCGATGAAGACCTCTTCGTACCGGATTCCATGGTCTATAGTTTCACGCAATCCGCACCGAAACGCGGTCAGTCGCAGGGCCATCTCGGACTGGCGGGCTACAGCGCCCTCACCCATACGAGCTGGGCCATCGGCGTTGGTCGCCGGATACTCGACGAACTCGCCAAGGTGATCCGCCAGCGGCAGGACCCGTTCGGCAAGAGTGCGGATAGCGCCAGCCTGCGGTTCCAGTTTGCCAATGCCGAAGCCCGCTATCGGGCGGCGCGGGCGCTTGCCATGGAAACATGGGAAGATGTCTCGCAGACCACCGCATCTGGCGGTGTTCCAACCCTCGACCAGATGACGATGGTAAAGCTCTCGCTGCGCTATATGCACGACATCGTTTCCGATGTGGCGACATTTGCGCATCGTGCGGCGCGCGGCGCATCGCTGCACAACACGGCCATGCAGCGTTTCTATCGCGACATTCATTCCGGCACCCAGCATATTCTGCTTGCCGACCAGATCGTCGAGGAATGCGGCAAGGGTCTGCTCGGCCTGCCCGGCCCCGATGCACGGTGGACCGTTTTCGGCATCAGCGAAAACTGAGACCGGCCATGACGAGAAATATTGTCAGCTTCGTCGGGTGTGATCGCCCGACGAAAGTTCACCGGCTAACCCAGGCGATTGCCGCAAGGCTGGAAGCGGAAGACGATGTGTCGGTCACGCATCTGGACCTGTCGCATGCCGGGCCGAACCTGTTTACCGTCAATCGCAAGGCGCTCGACCGGCAATCCGAAAGCCTCATTTCGGAGATCGAGCATTGCGATGCCTTGATCGTCGGCTGCCCGGTCTATCAGGGCAGCTATCCCGGCCTTTTCAAGCATGTGTTCGATCTCGTGCATCCATTGGCGCTGCGCGGTCGCCCGACCGTGCTGTGCGCGGTGGGCGGCGGGCATCGTCACGCGCTGGTCGTCGAGCATCATCTGCGTCCGCTCTTCGGCTTTTTCGAAGCGGGAACCGTCGCAACCGGCATTTATGCCTGTTCGGCGGAACTGGAACCGGACGGGCTTTTGCCTCCGGCCCTCGAAGCGCGGATCGACAGCGCCGTCGACCAGATGAGAAAGCAATTGGTCCAGTCACACCAAGCCAGCGGCATAAGGTGGAAAGATGTTGAATTACTCGAACAGTTTTGAAAAACGCACGGTCGAAATCCGGGGCAAAACCATCACCTATCTCGTGAAAGGTGAAGGCAAGGATGTCGTCTTCCTGCATGGAACCGGAACATTTCCCGGCTTCGACAGCCTCGCCGATATTGCTTCGCGAAACCGGCTGATCATTCCGTTTCATCCGAATTTTGGTGAAAGCGACGATGATGCCGATATCGTGCAGATGGGCGACTATGTGCTCCATTACATGGATTTCTTCGATACGCTGGGGCTGGACCAGTTCAGCCTCGGCGGCTTTTCGCTGGGCGGCTGGATCGCCGCCGAATATGCGATCAGACAGCCGGACAGGCTCTCCGCGCTGTTTCTGGCAGCACCCGCCGGTCTTGACCTTCCGGCAATCCCTCTTCCCGATCTGTTTCAGGTCGCGCCTGCCGATATCCCTGCGCATCTGGCGCACGATCCAGCGGTCGCGCTCCGCTATTTCCCATCTGCGCCCGACAACCGGTTCGATGCAGCACTGGGACGCGAAATGGGTGCGCTGGCGCGGGTCCACGCAACCGACGGCCGCGGCAATCAAAAGCTTGGCCATTGGCTGCACCGGCTGAACATGCCGACCCTGATCCTCTGGGGCGAGGAAGACCGGGTTATCCCCGCGCAATATGCCGAAGAATGGCAGCGCGGGATCGCCGGCGCACGGCTGGAGAAGCTCGGCGCAACCGGCCATCTGCTGTTTGAAGAGACGCCGGCGGCGGCGACACTTGTGCGCGATTTCCTGTCGACGGTCTGAGGTCCGTTTTCAAGCATTGGGCACCGCACGCTCCCGCTTGGGAGCATTATGAAGTTGCAGGTAAAAATAAGGGGAACCAGACCATGCAATGGGAAAGCCTATCGGACTTCGATCAATCCAGAATAAAGCGCTGGCAATGGGGCATGCTGGCGCTGGCGCTGTTATGCGAGATGTTTCTCGCCGCCGACTGGTACGCCTTTGCGGCAGTGATACCGTTCATTTCGGAAACACTTCAGCTCGATTCCGCGCAGGCCGGTCTGGCGCAGGGGATATTCGCGCTGACCTATGGTCTCGGCATGATTGTCTGGTCGCAATTGAGCCGTCGCATGAATGCGCGGTCGCTGCTGCTGATCGGTCTGTTCTGCACCGCCATCGGCATGGTGGCGCAAGTCTATGTCCAGACCTACGCCCAGCTGATTGCGCTGCGCCTGTTCATCGGTTTCTTCGACGCGGCAATTTTCCTCGGCAATATGAAACTCATCATCGGCTGGTTCCCGCAGAAGCGTCGCGGCAGCATGATCGGCTTGATCCTCGCGGCCTATAGTCTTGCAATCACGCTAGACTTCGCGATTGGCATTCCGCTTTCCATCACCTATGGCTGGCGCACCTTCTTCGCCATTCTTGCCATCGGTACGCTGGTGACGGCGGCTGGCGTGCTGCTCTTCACCCGCAACAATCCCGCCCATATCGGCTTTAAGGATTTTCGCTGGGAACCGGAAAAACAGCAGACCTCCACGGCATCGCTGGCCAGCATCTTCCGCTCGAAATGGATCATCGTCGGCAGCCTCGGCATTTCGGCCTGCACGATGGCCATTGCCGGAACCGCGACATGGGTCATTCCCGGATATATTGCCGTGCATCAGCTGCCGGTGGAAGACGCGGCCCTGATCGGCACCTTGATGGGGCTGTCGCAGGTCGTGTTTCTCGTCATCGGCGGTTACGCCGCCGACCGCCTGAACAAAACGGGGATGATCAAATTCGGAACCGTGCTTGCCGTTCTGGTCGCGGCAATGTTCACCCTCGGCATGGCGGTACCGCTTGGCTTTGGCTGGCTTATCCTGATGGCGCTTTTGAGCGGCGTAGCGCTTTTCGGCGGCGGTGCGATCTTCGCCTTTCTGAGCGAAAAATATCCGGAAGAACTGGCGACGGCAGCGGTTGGCTATGCCGAGATTTTCGCCATCCTTGCGACCTTCATTTCACCCTGGGTCATGGGCGTGGTCATCAAGTTTTCGGGTGGGTCTTTTGTCAGCGCCTTCCTGACCTTCGCCATCATGGAAGCGATCATTCTGGCCATCATTCTGGTGGTCACCCGCGAGAGCTTCAGCCTGAACGACGACAAGGTCGCCATTGCCGCCAGCGGTAACGGCATTTCGGGCGAGGCCTCCCGTTCCTAATCCAGGACCTTTGCGGATGTGGCGGATGCGAATGACAGGTCGCATCCGCCTTTTTCTCTGGCTTCTTTCCGCAACCGATATTAACACCGATGAGAGCGCCTTGTTGCGCCTGATGCCGAACCGCATCGGGCGCATGACTGTTGCAACCATGATCTAAAGCGAGGGAATTCATGGAGGAACGCTTCTCAGGTACGGTTCTGGCTTCCGAGCATCTGGAAGAGAATCCCGCGCGTTCGCTGGGCGAGATCGGCCTGAACAGTTTTGCGCCCTACCTGATGAACCGCCTGATGGCGCGCTATAACGCTAACCTCGCGGATGGGCTGAAGGGCCGCCAGATCACGACGGTCAAGCTGCGCACGCTCGCCGTCCTGAGTGTGACCCCTTCGGCCACGATCAACGAGCTTGCGGTGTTTACCGTGACCGAACAATCGACGATGAGCCGCACGCTCGATTCGCTTGAAGAACAGGGTTACATTCGCCGTCAGGCGCGCGCCGAAGACATGCGCATCCGCGATATTTCGATGACTGAAGAAGGGCGCAACATCTTCAACGAAGCATGGCCGACTATGTATGACCTGCTGTTGCAGTTGTTTGAGGGCATTGATGAGGACGAGCACCGCGCCTTTGTCGGCACCTTGCAGAAAATGCTGCGCAATATCCGTAAAAATGAACTTTGAGATTATGCTGAATCATAGGCCGATCCGCTTTTGAAAGCGGATCGGCTTTTTTGTTGCTTAGAGCATTTCCAGCAAANNGGTTCCACGATTCCGTTTTAACCGGAACCGCTCTAGTCCGTCGAGCGCGACGGGATCAGCGCGGTCGCCACGGCTGCCAGTGCGGCGACGATGGCAAAGATGTAGAAGTTCCATTGCGGGCCGACATTGAGGCTTGCGATCAAACCACCCAGAAGCGGGCCCGACAGCGCGCCAATGCGGGAGAAGCTCAGCGCCCATCCGGTTCCGGCAGAACGGATTGAGGAATCAAGCCGCTGCGCCAGAAAACCTGTCAGCACCAGCGACGCCGATACGGTGCCGAAACCGGCAATTGCAACGAACACATAGTTCATCAGCAGCGAGCCCTTGAAGGCAAGCGCCACAATGCCGAGCGCACCCAGCGCATAGGAACAGGCTACCGTGCGGCGCACGCCGAAGCGATCCGCCCATGTGCCCAATACGATACCGCCGATTGCCGAGCTAAGGCTGAAAACAGCAAGGAACAGCAGGCTATTGCCGAGATCATAGCCGTTCTTGCGCATGATCTGCGGCAGCCATTGCGCGAGACCATAGACCAGCAGCAGCCCCATGAAGAGCGCGATCCAGAAGCAGGCGGTTTCGAACGCCTTTTTCGGCGAGAAGATTTCACCGAAAACGGTGCGCCAGCCAACCTTGCCATGCTTGCGGACAATCGCCGCCGGAACACCGACGCCCATGCGCTGCGCCGTCTTGCGCGCCGCATCATGCTTGCCGCGCTGGACCAGCGATTCCACGCTTTCCGGCAGGAATGCGAGGAAGATCGGAACGAACAGCAACGGCACCGCGCCAATCAAAACGATGGTGCGCCAGCCATGGGCTTCAAGAAAACCGCGACCGCAGAGCGCGGCGGCGAGCAATCCCATCGAATAACCCGAATACATGAGCCCGTAATTGAAGCTCTTCTTCCTGACCGGGGAATATTCAACCGTCAGCGCTGCGGCGACCGGAATAATTCCGCCAAGACCAATGCCCGAAATGAACCGGCTCAATCCGAAGATGAAGGGTGTCGGTGCCATGGCACTGACAATCATGCACAGCGAAAACACGGTGATGCAGGCGACGAACAGCGGCTTGCGTCCATGAAGCTCACTCAGCGTGCCTGCCAGAATACCGCCGATCAGCATGCCGATCACCGTATAGCTGCCGATGGCGCCAAGCTCGATCGGCGTCAGCTGCCAGACCGGATCGACGGACAAGGCGGGCAGAATGGCCCCGATAACGCCGACATCATAGCCTTCCGCGAAAATCGCAAGCCAGCACAGGCCAACGACGAGCAGACTTTTGCCTGCCGATATTTCCTTTCCGGCAATAGCCGGCGCGTCTATGCTCTGGGCTTGAGACATAGCTTTCCCCTTTTATTTTGAATTGGCGAGGCGCGCCCTTTGATCAGAGCGTCGCGATTGTTTTCAGCGCGCCATCGAGCGCAATGCCCTGTTCATCCAGCAGGGCCGCTTGTCGCAGACGCCGCAGCCAGGCTGCGCCATCGTCCCGCTCGCTTAGAGCGGGCAAGGCAGACATGACGCGGTCGAATTTCGACAGGCCACGCGAATGCGTATCGGAATAACCCTTGACCAGACGGCGACAGCCAAGAACCTCAACCGCGAGATCATAGTTCTTGGGCAAGGCGGCCAGCGCCTGTGCCAGCCAGGCCTCGCAATGTTCCATCTCGCGCTGATGGCGCAGGCTGCCGCGCCGGAAACGACGCAGGCCCGACACGACATAAAGCCCGGTGAACCAGAACAGCGTTCCCGTATTCACCCTGCGACCCTTGCTGACACGCTTGTCGAGCCATACAAAGAGCTTCGGGCGATTTTCGATCCAGGCGCCGATACCTCTCGGCAATGTGCCGCACACTTCTTCCATGCGCGGATGCATATACTCGGTCGTATAGGCGATCTGATCTTTCTTGAGGCCGATTTCCTTGCGCACCCGCTCGAACCGCGAGCCGCGCACCTTGATATCGGCCACCCGGACCACATCGTCATAGGCCATGGCGACAGCGACATATTTCGCCGCCTGTACGGTGAAGGCAAAGCCATGCGCCGTGCCGCCATTGGCAAGATCGGCCTTGAGCATCGCGGCGCAACGGTTCAGATATTCATCGGCATAGGCCGGGTCCTGAAACTCGGTCAGTTTCTTGATGCCCGCGAAAAGCATCGGATGACATTCGCCCGGAAACTCATTGCGGATGCGCTTGATAAGCCCGTCCAGTGCTGGATGCTCGGCCCGCTCTGGCAGAGGATCCAGCCGCTTTGCGGGCGTTGCCGCCAGCTTGTCATTCGCGCCGCCAAGTGCGCGCTGATAGGCGGCCTCAAAAGCTCTCAGACTTGCCTCGATGCCTTTACCGCCGGACTTGATAGTCGTTTCAAAGGCGGCTTTGTCGAAAGGCAAAGCACCGGAAGCAGCAAGCGCGCCGAACAAAGCCGAAGACACCACGCTGCCGCTTTTCGTTGCCAGCGCTTCCATATCAAAAGCGATGGTTTTGCGCGCAGCAAAGGCTGTCGCGTCCTCAACGACCACCGGATTGCCGATGCCGTCACCCGGCTTTTCCTTTTCGCCCACCGCGAAAGAGCGATGGGTGGAGGTGATGAGCAAGGTCTTGTCCGGCGTCACGAGGCCGCGCAGCACCGAGCGCCCCGCTTCCATCAGTTCAGCCGCAATGACGATATCGACGTCGCCGGGTGTCGGCATCAGCGACAGGATCGGATGCGCCCCTTCACGGGCCCGCAACAGCTCAAGATAATAGATCGTCGCGCCGGTTCTCTGCGCCACGCCGGGCACGGAGGTGGTCTGCGCAACCCAGCCATTATTTTCCGCCAGCGCCACAACCCAGTCGGCCAGCACGCCGCCGCCCTGCCCGCCCATGGCGAGAATGGCAATCGATAGCGGTTTGTCCTGCGAAAGAAGAGCGGACGGCGATGCATTCAGTGTAGACATAGCCTGTTCCTCAATCCGCAAAGACAATGCGCGATGCGCGGCGGCGCTTTTGCAGCCAGCCAATGACGCCGGAGCGCAGACGATGCACGAACTTGTCCCAACCCGTCGGATTGTGGATGACATCGGCGCGATAGAAAGACGGGCACAGAACCGCCGCTTCCGAAACCTCGCCGCAATTGCCGCAACCAACGCAGGAATTATCGATAGCCGCGACCGGATCGTCCTTCAGCGGATCGTCGGTGTGCTTCACCGAAAGCGAAGGGCAGCCCGACAGACGAATACAGGCGTGATCGCCGGTGCACACATCCTCATCGACACCGAAACGCTGCTTGACCATTCGCTTGCCGTCTTTAACCGCCTTGGCGAACTGCGGCTTCACACGACGCTGCTTGTTGAGCATGCATTCCGACGACGCCACAATGATCTTCGGGCCTTTTTCTTCCGTCGTCAGCGCTTCCTTCAGCGTGTCGCGCATCTTTGCAACGTCGTAGGTGTGATCGATCTGGCGAACCCAGCCTGCACCAATTCCCTTGACCGCATCGACGATGGAATTGTTGGTCTTGCGACGCGGATTGATCGCCCTGGAGGACATTACGTCCTGACCGCCCGTCGCCGACGAATAGTAATTGTCGACCACGAGGATGACGCCATCCTGCTTGTTGAAGACGGCATTGCCGACCGAAGTGGCAAGACCATTGTGCCAGAAACCACCATCGCCCATCACCGAAATGGAGCGCTTACCCGCAGGCACATTGAAAGCGGAAGCCGAGGCCGGACCAAGGCCGTAACCCATGGTCGTGCCACCGAGATTGAACGGCGGCAGAATGGAGAACAGGTGGCAGCCGATATCGGCTGAAACGTGATGCTCGCCCAGCTCCTTTTCCACCAGCTTCATGGCGGCGAAGATCGGGCGTTCCGGGCAACCGGTGCAGAAACCGGCAGGGCGCGGCGGCACCACTTCGGCCAGCGCCTTGACGCGTTCATCGGCCAGAACCGGCGATGGATCGGGCAGCGGCGGACGGTTGCCAAGCAATTGCGGCGCATGCGCATCGAAGAATGCCGTCAGGCCCTTCAGAAGCACAGGCGTTGTGTATTCGCCGCCCAGCGGCAGCACATCCTTGCCGGACAGTTTTGTCTGGATATCGCGGCGGCGCAGCAGCGTATGCAGCGCCTGCTCGATATATTCAGGCGCGCCCTCCTCCAGCATCACCACGGCTTTCTTGCCGGCAACGAAGTCTATGACTTCCTCGTCTATCATCGGATAGGCGACATTCATCACATAGAGAGGAACCCGGCTTTCGCCGTAAACATCGGCCAGTCCCATTTGCTGCAAGGCGCGCATAGCGCTGTTGTAAAGGCCGCCTTGCAGGATGATGCCGACATCGCCCTCCTGAGGGCCGAAATATTCATTGAGACGATTGGCTTTGACAAACTCGACGGCAGCAGGCCAGCGCTTCTCCAGCTTTTCCTTCTCGTGCAGGAAAGACGCGGGCGGCAGGACGATGCGGTTCACGTCGCGCCTCGGATTTTCCAGCGCTTCGGCCAGCGTGTGGGCAGGCCGCTTGTTATCCTTCGCAACAAACTGACCATGCACATGGCAGCTGCGAATGCCAACCTGCAACATGACCGGCGTGTTGGAGGCTTCGGACAATTCAAAGCCTTTTTCAACGGCTTCCACGATCGAAGGCAGATTGGGCCGTGGCGTCAAAAGCCACATTTGCGATTTCATCGCATAGGCATGGCTGCGCTCCTGCATGATGGAGGAGCCTTCACCGTAATCCTCACCGATGATGACCAGCGCGCCGCCGGTTACACCGCCGGAAGCGAGATTGGACAGGGCGTCGGAGGCGACATTGGTGCCAGCCGTCGATTTCCAGGTGACCGCACCGCGCACCGGATACATCACGGAAGCGGAAAGCATGGCCGCAGCCGCAGCTTCCGATGCGGACGATTCGAAATGAACGCCCAGATCTTCCATCACGTCCTTCGCATCGGCGAGAACGTCCATGAGGTGGGAAATCGGCGAACCCTGATAGCCGCCGACATAGGAAACGCCCGATTGCAGCAGCGCCTTGGTGATGGCGAGAATGCCTTCACCGCTGAAAATATCGCCTTCGCCGAGCTTCAGATCCTCGACTTCACGGGCGAATGAGCGCTCCGCCATGACAATTCCCCTTTTCCGTTTGCCGGAATATCAATTCATTTGCATCAGCATATTTTCTAATTCTAAACTGTGTCAATAGCGCTTTTCAGAACGATTATAATTATTGCATTTGCATATTTCTGTTTGAAGCGTTTTCCGCGCTCCATGACGGAATGTGAGAATGGCCACGATTTTTTCGCTTGACGTGCGAGAACCCCCAATTATATTTTAAGCTTAAAATAATTAACCGGCTCCGTTCGGCGAATATCGCTCGGCAGCAAATCGGAAAGGGAACTCAACATGCGTATCGTGTGTATTGGAGGAGGTCCGGCCGGCCTTTATTTCGGCCTTCTGATGAAGAAGCTTCATCCTGAGCATGACATTACGGTTGTGGAGCGGAACCGCCCCTATGACACCTTCGGCTGGGGGGTGGTGTTTTCCGACGCCACCATGGAATCCATGAAGGTCTGGGACCCGGAAAGTGCAGCCGAAATTCAGGATGCCTTCAATCACTGGGACGATATCGAGGTGCTGTTCAAGGGCACGCGCCAGCGCACCAGCGGTCATGGTTTTGTCGGCATCGGCCGCAAGCGCCTGCTCAACATTCTTCAGCTGCGCTGCGAAGCGCTGGGCGTGAAGCTTCAGTTTGAAACCGACGTGGAAAGCGATCTCGATTTCCCCGATGCCGATCTCATTATCGCTTCGGACGGCCTGAACTCCCGCATTCGCAATCGCTATGAGGACGTGTTCGAACCCGATCTGATCGTGCGGCCCAATCGCTATATCTGGCTTGGCACGGAAAAGCTGTTCGACGCCTTTACCTTCGATTTCCGCAAGACCGACCACGGCTGGTTCCAGGCGCATATCTACAAGTTCGACGACAAGACCTCGACCTTCATCATCGAAACCACCGAGGAAGCCTATCTGGCGCACGGGCTGGACCAGATGGACCAGACTGCCTCCATCGATTTCTGCGAAAAGCTTTTTGCGGAAACGCTGGAAGGCGTACCGCTGATGACCAATGCGCGCCATATGCGCGGCTCGGCCTGGCTGAACTTCAACCGCCTGATCTGCGGAAAATGGAGCCACTTCAACGGCAATTCCCATGTGGTTTTGATGGGTGACGCAGCCCATACCGCGCATTTCGCCATCGGATCGGGCACCAAACTTGCCATCGACGACGCGATTGAACTGGCCAACCAGTTCCAGAAGCTCGGTCACGGCAAGGAAGGCATTCCTGAAGTGCTGCATGCCTATGAGGAGATCCGCCGGGTCGATGTTGCACGCATTCAGAACGCTGCGCGCAACGCCATGGAATGGTTCGAGGTCGTCGGCCAACGTTATGCCGACACGCTGGAGCCGGAACAGTTCATGTATTCCATGCTGACGCGTTCGCAGCGCATCAGCCACGAAAATCTGCGTCTGCGCGACAAGAACTGGCTCGAAGGCTACGAGCGCTGGTTTGCCCGCAAGCAGGGGCTGAACGTGACGGAAGACGAGCGTTGCCTGCCGCCAATGTTTACGCCCTACACGCTGCGCGGCGTGACGCTGCCAAACCGCATCGTCGTGTCGCCAATGGCCATGTATTCCGCAACCGATGGCCTGATCGACGATTTCCATATGGTGCATCTGGGCAGCCGCGCCATGGGCGGCGCGGGACTGGTCTTCGCCGAAATGACCTGCGTGTCACCCGATGCGCGGATCACCCCCGGCTGTCTCGGCATCTGGAACGATGCACAGGCCGAAGGCTGGAAGCGCGTTGTCGATTTCGTGCACGGCAACAGCAATGCCAAGGTTGCCATGCAGATCGGCCATGCCGGACGCAAAGGCGCGACCAAGCTTGCATGGGAAGGCATTGACCAGCCGCTGGACGACGGCGCGTGGCCGCTGCTGTCTGCCTCCGCCCTCCCCTACCTCAAGCACAGCCAGACGCCGAAGGCGATGGACCGCGCCGACATGGATCGGGTGAAAGCGGATTTCGTCGCCGCCACCAAACGTGCGGCGGAAGCTGGCGTCGATTGGCTCGAACTGCACTGTGCCCATGGCTATCTTCTGTCGAGCTTCCTGTCGCCGCTCACCAACCGGCGCGAGGACGAATATGGCGGCAGTTATGAAAACCGTGCGCGCTATCCGCTGGAAGTCTTCCACGCAGTCCGCGAAGTCTGGCCGCAGGATAAGCCGATCTCGGTTCGTCTTTCCTGCCACGACTGGTTTGAAGGCGGCAACACGCCGGAAGATGCAGCCATCTTCGCGGATATGTTCAAAGCCGCAGGCGCCGATCTGATCGACTGTTCGTCGGGTCAGGTCTGGAAGGAAGAAAAGCCGGTTTATGGCCGTCTGTTCCAGACCCCGTTCTCCGACAAGATCCGCAACGAAATCCACATTCCGACGATTGCCGTCGGTGCGATTTCGGAAGCTGATCATGCGAATTCGATCATCGCCGCTGGACGCGCCGATCTCTGTGCTGTGGCACGCCCGCATCTTGCCGATCCGGCATGGGCGCTGCATGAAGCGGCAAAGATCGGCATCAACTCCATCGCGTGGCCGAAGCAATATCGCTCCAGCAAGTATCAGTATGAAGCCAATCTCGCCCGCGCAGCCGCAGCACCGCAAGGCGCGAAATAGAGCCGGTGAGATAACGGAGAGATTGCGATGAACGATCCGGCAGTTGACCTTGCCCTTTCCGGCAAACATGCGCTGGTTACCGGTGCCGGTAGCGGCATCGGCGCCGCTATCGCGGTCGGTCTAGCGCGCGCCGGGGCGAATGTGACCCTGGCGGGCCGCCGCCGCGAGCCGCTGGAAGCAACTGCCGCCCTGTTGGACTGGCAGCGATGCTTCATTGCCGATGGTTTCGATGTGACAAACCGCGAAGCCATTGAGACCGGCCTGAACGGCGCGCGCGCCGCATTCGGGCCTGTCAGCATTCTTGTTAATAATGCCGGGGAAGCGCCGAGCGCACCTTTCGAGAAAACCAGTCTCGACATGTGGAGCCGCGTTCTCGACGTCGATCTGACCGGCGTCTTCAATGTGACGCAGGCGACCCTTGATGACATCAAGGCGGGCGGCAAGGGCGGACGCATCATCAATATCGCGTCGACGGCGGGCCTGAGCGGTTATTCCTATGTCTCGGCCTATTGCGCTGCAAAGCATGGGGTCGTCGGGTTGACCAGAGCACTGGCGCTGGAACTGGCCCGTAAGGGCGTGACGGTCAATGCCGTGTGCCCGGGCTTTACCGATACGCCGATTATCGCTCGTTCGATCCAGGCCATTGTCGCGAAGACCGGGCGGTCGGAGGACGATGTTCTGGCAGAATTCGTCAAGGCGAACCCGCAGGGACGCCTGATACAGCCGGAGGAAGTGGCTGAAACCGTGCTGTGGCTCACATCGCCCGGCGCGCAATCGATAACTGGACAGGCGATAGCAATCGCCGGTGGGGAGGTAATGGCAGGATGAACGACGGCACAATTTCGATGGCGAGTAATCTGAAGCCTTTCAAGGATTATCAGGCCGAGCATTTTCTGTGGCAGACCAGCGAAGACGGGCGCGTTGCAACGCTGACCCTGAACCGCCCGGACCGCAAAAATCCGCTGACATTCGAAAGCTATGCCGAGCTTCGCGACCTGTTTCGCAATCTCGTCTATGCCTCCGACGTGCGCACCATCGTGCTGACCGGCGCTGGCGGAAACTTCTCGTCGGGCGGCGATGTGTTCGAGATCATCGAACCGCTGACCAAGATGGCGATGCCTGACCTTCTGGCTTTCACGCGCATGACTGGCGATGTCGTCAAGGCCATGCGTAAATGCCCGCAGCAGATCATTGCCGCCGTTGACGGCATTTGCGCAGGCGCAGGCGCTATTCTGGCCATGGCCTCGGATTTGCGCATCGCAACACCGGAAGCGAAAACGGCCTTCCTCTTCACCCGCGTCGGTCTCGCAGGCGCCGATATGGGTGCCTGCGGTATTCTCCCGCGACTGATCGGTCAGGGCCGCGCATCGGAACTGCTTTATACCGGCCGTTTCATGAGCGCTGACGAAGGCGAGCGCTGGGGCTTCTTCAATGCGCTGCATCCGCAGGGCGATCTGCTCGGCAAGGCCGAAGCGCTGGCGCGCAACATCGCCGATGGCCCATGGTTCGCGCATGGCATGACCAAAACCATGCTCAATCAGGAATGGGCAATGGGCATTGAAGAGCTGGTGGAATCGGAAGCACAAGCCCAGGCCATTTGCATGGCGACGCAGGATTTCCGTCGCGCCTTCGAGGCTTTCGCAGCCAAGCAGAAGCCCGTTTTCGAGGGGAACTGACGATGGATAGTTCCGCAGCAAAACCGCTCGCGCGGGAGCATCTCGACTGGCCGTTTTTTGACAAAAACCACACCGACTGGGCCGCGAAGCTCGATGCCTTTGCAGCGAGCACGGCGCTGGCCGATGTCGATCACAGCGATACTGACAATGCCTGCCGCGCTTTGGTGAAAGCGCTGGGCCAAGCCGGGCTGCTGGAAGCGGCGGTCAGCCTGACGGGCGGCGAAGGGATCGATTCCCGCAAGCTGTGCATTGCCCGCGAGACACTGGCCTATCATGACGGTCTGGCCGATTTCGCTTTTGCCATGCAGGGCCTCGGCACCGGCGCGATCAGCCTGACCGCGTCGGACGAACTCAAGCAGGCCGTGCTGCCGAAAGTGGCAAGCGGCGAATGGATTTCGGCTTTTGCCCTTTCGGAAAAACTGGCGGGGTCCGATGTGGCCGCGATGAGCTGCGCCGCCAGAGCCGACGGCGCTGACTATGTGCTCGACGGTGAAAAGACCTGGATTTCCAATGGCGGCATCGCCGATGTCTACACCGTCTTTGCCCGCACGGGTGAAGCGCCCGGCACGCGGGGCATTTCGGCCTTTGTGGTTTTCGCTACCGATCCCGGCTTTTCCATTGCAGAACGCATCGATGTGATCGCGCCGCATCCGCTGGCCACGATCCGCTTCGACAATTGCCGCATCCCGGCCTCGCGTCGCCTCGGCGCGCCGGGCGAAGGCTTCAAGATCGCCATGCGCACGCTCGATATTTTCCGCGCATCGGTTGCGGCAGCAGCACTTGGCTTTGCGCGCCGTGCAGCCAGCGAGGCGCTGTCCCATGCACGGTCGCGTCCGATGTTCGGCGGCGCATTGGCCGACTTGCAGCTGACGCAGGCCACGCTTGGAGACATGGCGACCGATATCGATGCCGCTGCGCTTCTGACCTATCGCGCAGCATGGCGGCGCGACGTTCAGAAGCTGAACACGACCAAGGAAGCCGCAATGGCCAAGATGGTGGCGACGGAAAACGCCCAGCAAACCATCGACAAGGCCGTGCAGATGTTTGGCGGTCGCGGTGTGAAAAGCGGCGAAATCGTCGAGCGGCTTTATCGCGAGATCCGCGCACTTCGCATCTATGAGGGCGCAACGGAAGTGCAGAAACTCATTATCGCGCGCGAACTACTGAAGGCAAATTAAAGCCCGCCACCGCGCGCATTTTCTGGAGATACAACATGCATAAGACCCTTCAGCCGCAAGGCTGGGCCCGCCCCATCGGATATGCCAACGGCGTTGAAGCCCGCGGGCGCACCGTCTATATCGGCGGCCAGATCGGCTGGAACGAACAGCAACAGTTCGAGACCGACGATTTCGTCGAGCAGACCGAGCAGACATTGAAGAACATTGTCGCCATTCTGGCGGAAGCTGGCGGCAGGCCGGAACATATCGCCTCCATGACCTGGTATTTCACCGACAAGGTTGAATATACCGCCAATCTGAAAGGCATCGGCCGCGCCTATCGCGATGTGATCGGCAAGCACTTCCCCGCAATGGCGGCAGTGCAGGTTGTCGCGCTGGTCGAAGACCGGGCCAAGATCGAAATACAGGCTTTTGCCGTTATACCGGACTGAGGCAACCATGGCCGATAGAGGCGAATTCTCCCCCGCTGTGACAGGCACGGTTGTTGACGGCATTCTTGTCGTCACGGTCAACAACCCGCCGGTCAACGCCACATCCGCTGATGTGCGCAAAGGCTTTGCCGCAGCCATTCGCCATGCTTCTGCCGAAGCAGCGATCCGCGCGACCGTGCTGAGCGGCGCAGGCAAGATCTTCATCGGCGGGGCGGACATTCGCGAATTCGGCAAACCGCCGGTCGAACCGACATTGCCGGATGTTATCACGATCATCGAAAGCGCCGACAAACCGGTGGTGGCCGCGATCAACGGCCCCGCTTTGGGCGGCGGGCTTGAAGTTGCGCTTGCGGCGCATGCCCGTGTCGCATCGACCAGCGCCTCCTTCGCCTTGCCGGAAGTCAAGCTTGGGATCGTGCCCGGCGCTGGCGGCACGCAGCGCCTGCCCCGACTAATCGGGCCGCTCGCAGCACTCGAAATGATCGCCACCGGACGCCAGATTGCCCCGGATGAAGCGCTGCAATTGGGCCTCATCGACCAGATATCGGTCGGCGATCTCGTGGCCGACGCTATCGCGCTCGCCAATGCGCTGGTCGGCAAGCCGTTCCGCCGGACCGGCGATCTGCCCATTACCGCGCCCGATGCTAGCGCCTTTGAACAGGCCAAGGCCAAAATCCTGAAAAAGGCGCGCGGCGCGACCGCTCCCGGTGAAGCGGCGCGGCTGGTCCAACTCTCGACAACAACCGCGATTGCCGAAGGTCTGGCCGAAGAACGGACAACCTTCATTCGCCTGCGCGACAGCGCGGAAGCGGCCGCCTTGCGGCATCTGTTTTTCGCCGAACGCGCCGCTGGAAAAGTGGAAGGTATTGAGGCGAAGCCTCGGGCGCTTTCCACCATCGGCATTGCCGGGACCGGCCTGATGGGGTCGGGCATCGCCGTCGCCTGTCTTGCTGCTGGCTATAAGGTCATCGGCTATGAAACGACTGCGGAAGCAGCCGCCAAGGGCCATGCGCGGATCAGCGACATGATCCAGAAGGCCGTCGATACGGGCAGGCTTTCCACCGAAGCCGCAGACGCGCAACGTGCAAAGCTCACTGTCAGTGCCAATATGGCTGCACTGGCGGATGCCGATCTCGTCATCGAGGCCGTGTTCGATGATTTCACTGTGAAGGCGTCGCTGTTCCGCGAGCTTGATGCGTTGCTGCCTGCCACAACCATTCTCGCGACCAATACAAGCTATCTCAATTCGGATGAACTGGCTGCCGTGACAAGCCGCGCCGACCGGGTGCTGGGTCTGCATTTCTTCTCGCCAGCCAATATCATGCGGCTTCTGGAAGTGGTGCGCTGCGCGGAGACCTCCGACGAGACGCTGGCAACCGGCATCGCCTTCGCCCGCAAGATCAAGAAGCTGCCCATCGTTACCGGCGTCTGCGAAGGCTTTATCGGCAACCGGATGTTTTCAGCCTATCGTACAGAGGCCGAGAAAATATTGGCCGAAGGCGCTTATCCCGAAGATATCGACCGCGCCATGGAAGCCTATGGCTTTCCGATGGGACTCTTCGCTGTTTACGACATGGCCGGGCTGGAAATTGCCTGGGCGCGGCGCAAGAGAGCAGCGGCAAGCCGCGATCCCAACCTGCCCTATTTCGATGTTGCCGACAAATTATGCGAAGCCGGTCGTTTCGGGCGCAAGGCCGGTCTCGGCTGGTATCGCTATGCGGACGGTGTTCGCGCCAGCGACCCGGACGTTCACGCGCTGATCGACGATTACCGCGCACGCAACGCCATTGTCCCTTGCCGTTTCAGCGATGAAGCGATCATGAAACGCCTGCTCGCCGCCATGGCGAATGAAGGAAAAGCGCTGCTTGAAGAAGGCATCGCGCGCCATTCCGACGACATTGACCTTGTTCTGGTCAATGGCTACGGCTTTCCCTCGATCAAGGGCGGCCCCCTGTTTGCAACAATGTTCGCAACAGGCGATCAGGCGAAGTAACAAACCGGCAGGCGGAAGGCGGCTTACTCGTCTTCCGCTCCGGAAAGATGGTTTCGCACCGACTTCTTCAGCGGATCGAGATCGGCCAGCAAGATCTGGATGACATCGTGATCGACGTCGGCCATCATTTCCCGCAACCAGCCTTCATGGGCGCTGGCCATCTGGCTGAAAACCGAAATACCCTGATCCGTGAGACGGGCAACCGTGACGCGGCGATCAGCACCCGGCGTTTCGCGCTTGACCAGACCTTCGGTCTCCAGTCGCTCCACCAGCCCGGTGACATTGCCATTGGTCACCATCGTGCGGCGTGACAATTCCCCCAGCCGCAAACCCTCCGGTTCGCGATAAAGCTGCGCCAGCAAATCGAATTGTGGGAGTGTTGCGCCGAATTCGTTGCGCAGACGCCGCCTGATTTCCTGCGAGATCAGCTTGGTCGTGGACAACATGCGCAGCCAGAGGCGCAATTCCGGCTTTTCGCTTTCATGATCCTCGCTGACTATGATCTCGAAATCCACCGACACGCCAATTTCCTTTGTTCAACCGCACGCTGGTCAGGCTCAGGAATCGAGCCACACCGTGCTTTAAGATTCGCGTTTGCCGAAAAATATTTCAAGCCTTAAATAATTGACCTGACAGCCGATTGAGGACAGGGAAACTGTCCTTCATCCGCACGAAATGCAGCACAAGCGGCATTTTATTTCTAAATGCATATATTTCTCGTTCTAGCCGCGATTTCTGCATTCAAGAAAATGTCCGAGTAAGCGAGATTACAGGCTCGATAAGCCTGTACGGAAAGTCGTTTCGGACCGCTTAATTACTTGCAAAGTCATATGATATTGCATAGCTTTCCTCTCAAGGCTCACAGAAGCCATTACACAAATCCGCAGTTCCGCCCACACTGGGTCGAGCGCGGTAAAGACGAGGGAAACTATGAAAGAGACATCCGTTCTCACCGGTCTCGCATCCGCATTGGTGTCACAATCGATCAAGGTCGTGGATATTACCGCGCCGCTCGGACCCGACACGCCGGTGCTTTATCTTCCGCCGCAATTCGGCAAGAACACCCCGAATGTGAAGATCCACGAGATCAGCAAATATAATCAGGACGGTCCGTTCTGGGCCTGGAACTGGATCGAGCTGGGTGAACATACGGGAACCCATTTCGACGCGCCGAGCCATTGGGTCACGGGCAAGGATCATTCCAACAACACGACCGACACCATCCCGCCGCAGAATTTCGTTGCGCCGGTCAATGTGATCGACCGCTCTTCGGAAGCAGCCGCCAACCCGGATTATCTCCTCACGATGGAAAGCATCCAGCAATGGGAAGCTGAGCACGGCGAGATTGAAGCTGGCTCGTGGGTGATCCTGCGCACCGACTGGTACAAGCGCAATGGCTCGACCGAAACATTCCTGAATGCCGACGAGAATGGTCCGCATTCGCCCGGACCAACGGCGGAAGCGATCCGCTACCTCCTGTCCAAGGGGATCATCGGCTGGGGTCAGGAAACCATCGGCACCGATGCCGGTTCGGCAGGCGGCATGACCCCGCCCTTCCCGGCCCATCATCTGCTGCACGAAGCCAATCGCTACGGCCTCGCAAGCCTGAGCAATCTCGACCAGCTTCCGGCAAAAGGCGCGATCCTGATCGCCGCACCGTTGAAGTTCGTCGCTGGTACGGGATCGCCAGTGCGGGCGCTGGCGCTGGTTCAGGGCTAAATCAGCACCCTGACTGCCGTTCGAGATAAGGCAGTTCACGCGGCCGGATTGTGCTGGCCAGCGTATTGATGCGCAGCATAGCGCGTTCGTGCGAGATTTGCAGATGATGCACGAGCGCGCGCTGTGCCCCGGCCAGATTGTTGGTCTGAAGACACGAGACGATTTCAACATGCTCCGGCAGAAATGGTTCTGACGCGAAAAGTCCTGACGTCCACTGATACAGGAAATGGTGCGCGACGAGCAGGGTCTGCGGCAGACGCACCGCCTCCAGCAGGGAGGCGCTGTCGCAATGGCCAAGCAGCTCGACATGCAGTTCCTGTTCCAGCCGATCCAGCGTTTCGCCCGCGACCAATGGAGAGGCGACCGCTTCATCCAGATTCCGGCGGACCCTTTCCAGAAGTCCCTCGGGCAAACGCGGCAGAGCCTTTTCAAGCGCGAGCGGCTCTAGCACCCATCGCAACTCGAACAGGTCGTGGATGTGCTTGTCAGTCAGCGCCGGTGCCAACCAGCGGCCACGCGCATCCTTCTGGATAACGCCGCGCTGCTGCAACCGGGCCATGACGTCATGCGCCACCGTGCGGCTGACACCATAGTGCTTTGCCAAGGCCAGCTCGTTGACGCGCCAACCGTCCAGCGATGTGCGGGCGAAAATCTCGCTTTCGATTTCGGTATAGATGAGCTGCCAGCTGGGCATGAATTGCATGCGGCTGTCCTTGCTCTGCCTGACGAGGGGGTCACCGTTTGAACGGCCAGGCCCGTTTCTCGCCGCTTCCTCGGCAATCGCATAGCCGCGCCCATCCGCCTTGCGAATGAGACCGCGCTGTTCCAGTTCCGCCAAGGCTTGGCGCGCTGGTGCCCGGCTGATGCCGAACAGTTCCGCGACCCAGCTTTCCGTCAGTCGCCTGGTCGCCGGGATGGCGCCATTGGCAATATCAGCCGCCAGACTGTCACGTGCGCGCTGATAAAGTTTGGGTGCGATGTTCCGCATAATGTCGATTTCCTCCCCTGAATGCGTCCGGCTTTTTGTTATTTTGTCCGGCCAGCCCCGCGATATCCCCCAGATACCCACAGGCATGCTCCCGCCTATGTCGGGACGGATAAGCTCATATGCAACCCATTGAGTCCAGTATGGTTTATGGATTGATGGTTCATCTACGTGAACGGTGAAGGGATGCTCTAAAAGGCCCCAATTCTTCCAATCCTCCCTACCAGCGCTGCCCGCTAATACATCCCGGATTGCGTCTCCCCATTAATTCGTATAGTGCATGCACAATACATTATGGCTGGAGGTGTTTCATAGTGCAACAGGCAGTTGACCAGGCCACGTTCTCGCTCGCATCGCTAGAACGGTTCTGCCGTGAGGTTTTTTCAGCATGTGGAGCAGATGCCGCGACCGCCGATGCGGCAACGCGCGCCATGATGCACGGCACCCGCTACGGCGTAGACAGCCACGGCGTTCGACTTCTCGCGCATTATGTGACGGCTCTCGTTGGCGGTCGCGTCAACAAGACACCCAACCTCAAGGCCGTCCGCAGCTTCGGCGCTATCGAAACGCTCGATGCTGACGATGCCCATGGCGCTCTGGCGGCTTATACCGCCATGGATCGTGCCGTCGCCCTGTCCGATCAGTTCGGCATCGGCGCGGTCGCCATTCGCAACAGCTCGCATTTTGCCGCCGCCGGTGCCTATGCACTGGAAGCCGCGCGGCAGGGCCGGATCGGCGTGGCCGTCTGCAATTCCGACAGTTTCGTGCGCCTTCATGATGGCGCAATGCGGTTTCACGGCACCAATCCGATTTCGGTCGGCGTGCCGACCACCGACGAAAATCCATGGCTACTCGATATGGCCACAAGCTCGATCCCCTATAACCGCGTCATGCTCTATCGCAGCCTCGGCGTCGAGCTGCCGCAGGGCGTTGCCTCCGATCTCAACGGTGTGGACACGCGCGACGCAGAAGCGGTCGAAATGCTTGCGCCGCTGGGCGGCGAGTTCGGCTTCAAGGGCGCAGCGCTTGCCGGTGTTGCGGAAATTCTCAGTGCCGTTCTGACCGGCATGAAGCTCAGCTTCGATATCGCCCCGATGGGCGGCCCGGATTTTGCGACGCCGCGCGGCATGGGCGCTTTCGTTCTGGCGATCAAGCCGGAAGCCTTTATCGAGCGCGATGTCTTCGACGCAGGCATGACCCGTTATCTCGAAACATTGCGCAACTCACCAGCGCGCGAAGGCTGCACCGTTATGGCTCCGGGCGACCGCGAATGGCGCGTTGCCGAAGAGCGCGAACAGACCGGTGTCACCATCGACCCAGTAACATGGCAGTCATTCGGTGAAATGGCAGAAAAATACGGCGTGGCCCTGCCCGCCTGACCTTGCAGGTCACATACGCATAAACAACCCGTCAGAGCGGTTACAGCAATGCAGCCGCTCTGATTACCATTCGAACCGCGAAGACATATCCCGGGAGGACATTGGGAATGAACACTTCAAACAAGGCGCCTTTCGGCGCCAGCCGCTTCCGGTATTTCATACTTTTCATGTGTTTTATCGGCATCGCGATCAACTATCTCGATCGCGCCAATATGAGCGTTGCACTGCCCTTCATCGATTCCGAACTGGGCCTGAACCTGACGAACACGCAGAAGGGTCTCATCCTTGGCGCGTTTTTCTGGGCCTATGACGGCATGATGCTGTTTGCGGGCTGGATCACCGACAAGCTGGGTGCGCGCAAGAGCTTCTCGCTCGCCGCCATCTGGTGGTCGATATTCACCGCCGTCACCCCGCTCGCCAACAGCTTCTGGTCTTTCTTCACCGTCCGTTTCTTCCTCGGCGCTGGTGAAGCACCCGCCTATCCGGCAGCAACCAAGGCGGCTTCGCGCTGGTTCCCGAGAAGCGAACGCGCCTTTGCAACGGCAGTGATCGATTCCGGTTCGCGCGTCGGCACGGTTCTGGCGCTGCCGATCGTGACCTCGATCATCGCTTTCGCGACCTGGCACTATTCCTTCGTCATTCTGGGTGCTGTCGGCCTCGTCTGGGCATTCTTCTGGTACGTCACCTATCGCGATCCGTCGGAACATCCGCGCGCCAACGATCTGGAACGTCAGTACATCATCCAGAATGGCGCCCGCACCGACGACAATGACAGCGAAGAAGCACAGAAGATCCGTTGGGCAGACCTGTTCCGCTACCGCACCGTCTGGGGCATGATGCTCGGCTTCTTCTGCCTGAACTTCGTCATCTACTTCTTCCTGACCTGGTTCCCGACCTATCTGAAGACCGCACGCGGCCTGAACCTCGCAGAACTCGGCCTTTATGGTATGCTGCCGGGCATCGCCGCTGTCGTCACCGCATGGATCGCCGGCCTTCTGGCCGACCGCGCCATTCGCGGCGGCGCGAATGTCACCACCGTGCGTAAGATCGTCATGGTCGGCGGCATGCTGGGCGGCGCAGCTATCCTTCCGGCAGCGCTGGTTGAATCGCTCTATGCAGCTTTGTTCTTCTTGGCGATTTCCTATAGCAGCCTTGCCATCGCAGCGACCGCAATCTGGTCCCTGCCAGCCGACGTTGCACCAAGCTCGCGCCATGTGGCATCGATTGGCGGCATCCAGAACTTTGCTTCGAACATTGCAGGCATCATCAGCCCGTTCCTGTTCGGCTTCCTGCTGGATCAGTTCAACGGCAGCTATACGCCGTCCTTCCTGATGGCCGCCATCATGGCTGTCGTCGGCGCATTCTCCTACGCGTTCATTGTTGGACGTGCAGAGCCTCTGCCGATCCTGCCTCCCCGCTCGTAAGATCATCCACGAGCGCTAACGAAAAAAGCCCCCATCCGGGTGATCCGGATGGGGGCTTTTCTTTTAGTCAAACGTTAGGAACGCAGCGCCGTCGCCGGGCTCATACGCAATGTGAGCAGTGCTGGCACCAGAGACACAATGGCCGCGACAAGGATAAATCCGCCAGCGCCGTAAAGATCATCCGTCGAAAACTCGACGGGCATTCTCACTGCCGTTGTCGCCGTCAGCCATGCCGTGATGACATGGGCGGCTGCGTAGCCAATGGCGAGGCCGAGCAGGATGCCAAGCACCAGCAGGAAGAACAGCTCACCCCAGACAATCGTCATCACCGCACTGACCGGTGCACCAAAGGCCCGCAAAGCACCAATCTGGCGCTTGCGCGCGCCAATATGCATGACGGCAACCAGCAGCAAAGCGAAGACGACAATCACCTGCGTGCCGACAGCGATACCGAGCAAAAGTTTGCGGGCATCGCCCAGCGTGGAATAGAGCCGCGTCAGCACTTCCGCCGGGAAAATCGACAATGTCGTTTCAGAGCGATATTCCTGCCGCAGCCGATAGGCATCGGCGATGGTGTTCGGCTTGACCAGAACCGCCGGAATTCCGGGGCTGCTGGCATCGAAATGCTCATCAAGCGGCGCATCGACATCGATCCGGGCATTGTGATCGTGTGTATCGATCGGTCCAATCACCGCGAGCGAGCCTTGCGCCTTTGGCGCTTCCTCATGGGCATCCGCATCCGCGTCATCGTGGTCATGACCCTTCATGCCATGCAATTGCCAGACCGCACGAATGGGCACAAGGATCGAGCGATCCCACGCGGTTCCCGTCGGGGCCATCTTGCCGCTGACATGATAGCTCAGCTCCGTATGCGCATGACCGCCGGTTTCAACGGTGCCATGCATCGGATTGACCCGGCTGCCTATCGGCAGATCCACCGCTGATCCGATAACCGCCTCGCCCAACCGGGCAAAAACTTTGCCTTCCGCCAGTTCGGGCGACAAGGCCGCGATCAGCTGGGTCGTTGTCCCGACGATGGGAAAGCCCATCGCGCTATCGCCAAAGCCAATCGGCGCGGCGAAGGCCACGCGCGGGTCGGCGGTAAGCTTGCCAAGCATCGCACCCGACATCAGCGGCAAAGGCGACGGCTGTAGAAACACCGAGGACAAGGTCAGCTGCGTGTCGCTTCCGGCTGCACCCACCACAAGATCGAATTTCTCCGATGCGCGCGCGGTGCCAAGACGCACGGCCCGCTCCTGTAATGTCACCACCGTGCTCAAGGCCACGGACAGCGCCAGCAGGATAATCACCGCAACGGCTCCGCTCCAGAACCGGCGAAGATCGGCAAGAATGAATGTGATCATGTCGCGCCGTGTCCTGTGGTGTCTTTCGTTATGCGTCCGCCTTCCAGAAAAATCTGCCGCCGCAGTCGCTTCATCAATTGCGGATCATGCGTGACGGCAATCAGCGTCGCCCCCTGCGCACCGGCAAGCTGCACCAGGAGTTCGGCAATCTCCCCGCCGGTTTTCTGATCGAGGCTGGCGGTCGGCTCGTCGGCAATGATGACCCGCGGCGCGGGGAAAAGCGCACGCGCGATAGCCACCCGCTGCATCTCGCCGCGGGACAGCGTTTCGATATGCTGGTCGGGTCTTGCAATTCCCACTGTTGTGAGAAGTTCGAGCGCCCGCTCGCGCCGCACCGGCTTCACCGCCCGGCTCAGTTTTGCAGGTAGCAGAACATTGGCAATGGCCGAAAGGCCCGGGAAGAGATGGAAATCCTGCATGACCAGCCCGATATTGCGGGCTCGAAACGCATCGCGCTGAAAAGCCGACAGGCTGCTGAAGGCCTCGCCATTCCAGGAGACATGTCCCGTTCGAACACCTTCAAGGCCGGTGATCGCATTGATCAGTGTGCTTTTCCCGGACCCCGACGCACCGGCGACGGCCAGATGTTCGCCTTGCGGCAGATGAAACGTCTCAATGGCGAGCGCAGGCTCTGGAAGGCCGGGAAAGCGGACTTCCAGCGCAGAAATGTCCAGCGACAGGCCGGACCGTTGTTCAGTCAGCATGTCAGACCGTTGTGAATGAAGCATCGCGCATGCGTAGCTGGCTAACAAATCCCGTTTCAGGATCAGTCCACGAACCATATTCAAGTGTGCCCCGCGTGAGGATCGGCGCGTTGAACTGCACAAAAGTCTGCTTCGCCGCGAGATAAACCACAACGATATTGTCTGGCCAGTCGGAATCCGACGAGCAGAACGGGCAGATCGACATTGGTATTTCGGTCAGCACGAAGAAATTGGCTTCGGCCTTCAAGGGCGGCGCCATAAAGCCGCTGATGGCAACTTGCTTGCCAGCCGACTGCTTGACCTGATCGGAAAACTCAAGGCCCAGCACGCCGAAGCTCTTATAGAGATTGTTGAAGCCGAGTTGCTCGGCAGCCCGCGCTTGCGGGAGACCTGCCACCAGCGGCATGGCAAGTGCGCCAAGCATCACCTGTCGGCGGCTGAAATCGTTCCGGTTGGACATCGGACGCTCCATCAATTGCGGGCAAGCGGCGCAAGCCGCCTGCCCTGTTTCAGGATAGACCGTGCTTACTCGGACTTCGGCTTGCCGAGAGCAAAGGCATCGGCAAGGGCGCGATACACGTCGCTCTGTTCCATATAGCCGCGCAGCCCTTCGGAGCCCGGACCAGTCGCCTGAAGAACGATATCGTCTACCGCATGAACGCCGGTATCCTCGTCCTTCGGGATGTTGCCCTGCACAAACACTGCGCCCGGCACATTCTTATAGGCCTCATTGGCAACATATTCACCCTTTTCGTTCTTGATGGCCGGAACGAACGGATCATCAAGCTTCGGGCGGAAGGTTTCATAATGGTCCGGACCGTTATTGGCAGCCATGAACAGGCGGCGCGAAACGTCCACGCGATCCGGATAGCCGTCGCCGTCCTTGTCTTCATAGTTCGGGAAGCCAGCTGCATCGTAGGTGCCAACCTTGGCGCGCATTTCATCGCCCGGCTTGTCGTCATCGACCGTACCGATAATCGCCACGCCATGGGTGTGGTCGCCGGTCACAACGATCAGCGTATCCGGGTTGTTCTTGGCGAATTCCTGCGCAACGCCAACGGCCTTGTCGAACTCGATCGTGTCGACCAGCGCGCGCTCCCAGTCGAGCGGGTGGCTCATCTTGTCAATCGACGCGCCTTCAACCATCAGGAAGAAGCCTTCCGGGTTCTTGGATAGCTTGTCGAGCGCGGCCTTGGTCATGTCGACCAGACCCGGCTGGTTCGGGAACTTGTCGACGGTTCCCTTCTTCAGAAACTCGCGATCCAGCGTCACATCCATATTGCCAGTGTGGAACAGGCCGAGCAGGTTCTGCTGGTTGGACTGACCGGAAGCGGCAAGCTCGTTCTTGTCGGTGACGACAGCATAGCCCGCGTCACGGAACAGCTGGATATAATCCTTGTCGTCCTTGCGCTTGGAGCCCGGAACTTCCTTGCTCAGGAAATAGGCCGAGCCGCCGCCCAGAAGCACATCGGGCTTGACCTCGTAGAACATGCCGACAATGTCCGCCTTGTCGGAACGCTTGCGCGTATGCGAAACCAGTGCAGCAGGCGTTGCGTCTTCCACTTCCGCCGTGGAAACGATGCCGATAGACTTCTTCGTCTGGCGACGCAGCGCTTCGGCAATGGTTTCGACCTTCGGGTCGTCCTGGCTCGCCGGAGTGCGGTCGGCATAAACGCCAAGCGCATTCACGCGTGATTTGTGGCCCGTCATGTAAGCCGACATGGTGTTAGCGCTGTCGGTTGCGATGGAATGGGTCGACGATGTGCCGATAAAGGCCACCGGCGGGACGTCATCCATATTGAGACGACCATTGGCCTTGCCCTCAGTCATGCCCTTGGACATGATGCGCGCTCCGGTGCGGTGCGCGACCGAAAGACCATCCGCGACGAGGAAGATAATGTTCTTGGCTTTCGCTTCAGTTGCAGTCGGATAAACATCCCAGGTGACCGTCTTCGTCTCGTCCCCTGCCGAAACTTCAACCTTGTAAGCGCCCGGCTCTGCGAGCTTCAGATCGCGCAGGATGAGGGCCGAACCCAGAACCTTGTCCTCGCTCCCCTTCTCTTCTGCGACGAATTCGGCCTTGGAACCGAACAAGGCTTCATAATCCTGACCGTTGACGGTCACCTTGACCTCTTCCGGCTTCACGACCTTGTCGAGTTCCACTTTGAAATCGAACGGAGAGCCGACGAGGATGGTCGCCCGGTCGAGCGGATAGATATCGGCAGCATGGGCAGCGCCGCTAAGAAATGTTGCGGATGCAAGAGTGAGCAAAAGCTTACGCATGATAGAAACCCCTTCCTAAGAGTATCAGGCCTCCATAAGCAAGCTAGATGACGTGCGTATAACGGTTTCGCATTTGTTGATCACTGCAACCGCATGCGATCCATTTTCACCACGCGCGGCAGGGCAGATTCGCCTCTAGGTCTAAGCTAAATCAGAGAACACGAAGCCGCATTCGTAGGGCGTCAAATCGGCTGAAAAGCGGGTCGTTTCGAGTGCGGAATGGTAAAATTCAACAGCCTGAGATTAAACGACATTTTTCGGCTAATGAAAGCTAATTCGACGTTAGGTTTTCCTAGCGCGACTGTGCTCAAACCAATCTTTCAGAGGAGATTTTATCGTTCAGGCGAGGCGGAAGCTCATAAAAGGAATCTCTGTAACGATGCCTCAGATGGTACCGTGAAGAAGTTAAAAAATCTACAGCATCAACCCATAAAAGCACAAAAAACATCGTTCCTTGCCAATCCGTACACAACCCCCAGCTAAGGCGTAGATCGTGCACTACAACAGTTGAGCAGGTTTTCCGACACAAATCCAGCTCCCTTCGCCCGAAGTGATTTGGCCGGAACCCTTGCCGGGACCGGTGCGGGTCATTTCACGTCAGCACCAGCGCCCCAGTCTTCCAGCCTCTGGAATCTGTCCATTTCTGTTAATCAGGTCGCTGGAAGCGCGATTGACGATTCGGGCGGCTCAACCACCGCCTAAAAGCGTGGACGATGACAATAAATGACTCCACCTATGATCGTCAGCATGCTGCATGAGATGGTAGACTGCGGTCTAATTTCGATAAAAGCTTTTAAAAACAATTCGATAAAAGAATTCGATTCGGAAAGATAAAATTCTTTGTAATTTTTAATTGCCTGCTAACCCTTTGTTAATCCGGGCAGCACTTGCGATACAAGAAGAATCGGACATAATGACGGTATTTAGGCGGTATTAGTTCCGATGCCGTCACTAGGGATCCCAAGTAAATGAATATCGCAAATTCAACAGCAGCATTGTCGTTTGACGACATGATATTGACGCAGGGGAGAGAAATCTCTCGCAAGCTCAATCTGCTGCGCCATGAAAACTTCCCTCCGGATGCGCGGAAAAACCTGCGCCAGTTTTCCATGGCTGAAGCTGCATACTTTCTTGGCGTCTCCCCCAGCAATCTGAAGAAACTACATCTCGAAGGCAAAGGCGTCGAGCCGACCATTCTGACAGGTGGACGCCGCGCCTATAGCGTGGACCAGCTGCATGAACTGCGTTTGTGGCTCGATCAGAACGGCCGCGCTGACGTGAAGCGTTATGTTCCGCACCGCCGGGCCCATGAAAAACTTCAGGTCATCGGTGTTGTGAACTTCAAGGGCGGGTCGGGCAAGACCACGACAGCAGCGCATCTTGCGCAGCATCTCGCCTTGACCGGTCATCGCGTGCTTGCCATCGACCTTGATCCGCAGGCTTCACTGTCGGCTTTGCATGGCATTCAGCCCGAGCTGGATGAATTCCCGTCGCTCTATGAAGCCATTCGTTACGATTCCGAAAAGAAGCCTATCCGCGAAGTCATTCGTCGGACAAACTTCCCCGGTCTCGACATTATTCCAGCCATGCTGGAGCTTCAGGAATATGAGTACGATACGCCTTTGGCCATGCAGAATGGCGGCGAGGGCAAGATGTTCTGGAATCGCATCGCGTCGGTCCTGGCCGAAGTTGACGATTCCTACGATGTCGTCGTCATCGACTGCCCTCCCCAGCTTGGCTATCTGACGCTGACGGCGCTGTCCGCAGCCACGTCAGTGCTGATCACCGTTCATCCGCAGATGCTCGACCTCATGTCGATGTCGCAGTTCCTGCTGATGCTGGGCGATATTCTGAAAACCGTTCGCCAAGCTGGCGGTGCAGTACAGCTCGACTGGTTTCGCTATCTGATTACCCGTTATGAGCCGACCGACGTGCCACAGGCGCAGATGGTTGGCTTCATGCAGAGCATGCTTGCCTCCCATATGCTCAAGCATCAGATGCTGAAATCAACGGCCATTTCGGATGCCGGCCTTACCAAACAAACACTTTATGAAGTCGAACGCTCTTCCATGAATCGCGGCACTTATGATCGCGCGATGGAAGCCATGGAAGCAGTCAATTCGGAGATCCGCGGCCTTATCCACGAAGCATGGGGACGTTAGACTGCCGTCTAAAACGGTAAATACGCAATAAAATCAGGTCTATGACCGGTTTGAGGAATAGAGAATGGCACGGAAGAACATTTTTGACAGCGTGATGCGGAACGAACCGGCAGCGGAACAGCCTTCCCAGCCGGTCGATGCCACGTCGCGTCGGTTCGGCGCTGCCAAGTCGCTTTCCGCTTCGATCGATGAACTCGCCAAGCAGGCTTCGCAAAGACTGGATGGCGAAACCGTCGTTGAACTTGATCCGAACAGTCTCGATGCGTCTTTCGTAGCCGACCGCCTGCCTGAAGCCGACGATCTAGAGTATCAGGAGCTTCTCGAAGCCATTCGTGATCGCGGGCAGGACAGTCCTATTCTTGTGCGACCGCACCCTGAGGCTAGCGGTCGCTATATGATCGTCTTTGGCCATCGTCGTGCCCGCGTGGCCCGTGAACTGGGCCTGAAGGTCAAAGCCGTTATCAAGCCACTTGCCGATCTGGAACACATTCTGAGCCAGGGTCAGGAAAACTCGGCGCGCGCCAATCTCAGCTTCATCGAGCGTGTTCTGTTTGCAGCGCGTCTGGAAGCGCTTGGTTTTGAGCGTGAGGCTATTCAGGCCGCTCTGACCATCGATTATCAAACCCTTTCGAAGATGCTGACCATTCCCAAGGCCATACCGGAAGCCATTCTTCTGGCTATCGGTCCGGCCAAAGGTATCGGTCGTGATCGCTGGCTTGAATTGCGTAAGCTTGTCGAGATTCCCGGTAAGAAAGATGCTGCCGAGGAACTGATGGCAACGGATGCCTTCAACGCAGCCTCGTCCAGTGAACGCTTCGAACAGCTCTATGGGTATCTGAAGGGCGCGCGTCAGAAGAAGTCCGTCACCAAGGCAGCGTTACGCCCAGGTTCGACATGGACCGCTTCGGACAAGTCCGTCAGCGCCACAATCAAGCAGAACGGCAAATCGGCAACGCTGGCTCTCGGCGCAGCCAATGGACCACGTTTTGCTGAATGGCTCTCTCGCAATCTGGATACGCTTTATGCGTCATTCCAGAATGACGAGAAGTAACAAGCATTCGGATTGGAAAGCGGTTTCCGCAGCCCGGTCCAGTATCTGAGTACGATTATCTGCGTATCTGTATCGCGTGATTGAAAGCATTTTCAGCAAAGTCTGAAACGGCTTTGCATTGGAAAATGTGTGACAAAAAGAGAGGAGCCGTTTCAGCGATCTCGATGATTGCGGTTCGCTCCAAGGAAAAAGGAACGAGATAGCAAAAGAAAAAGGCCCCCAAACGTCGCCGCGTGGAAGCCCTTCTCATTGGTTTAGCAGCTAGAGAATCGCAAATCCACGAATCACTGTCAAGTGTAATTAGCGTCATTTAGGCGGGTGGATTTCTTTTGCCTTGTGGAAGGTGAAAGAAAATGGAGATGCATTTGGCTTCGACGCCGTTTGGTAGTCGACCGATGACGGCTGCCTTGTTGGCAGCGCAACGCAATGCCTGGCAAATGCCACAGGACCTGACGGTCGATAAGTGGCAACTGCATCGTTGGTTGTGTGAAGCAAAGACGATCTATGGTCTGAATGATCGCTCGCTGGCAGTCCTGTCAGCATTGCTGTCCTTTCATCCGGACAATCAACTCAAGGCCAATGAAGGCCTGATCGTCTTCCCGTCCAACAAGCAGTTGGCGCTGCGTGCCCACGGCATGGCAGACGCAACCTTGCGTCGTCATCTTGGCGCGCTGGTCGATGCCGGTTTCATCACCCGTCAGGATAGCCCGAACGGCAAACGTTATGCACGTCGCGCCAAAGGCGGTGAGTTGCAGATTGCCTTTGGGTTTTCGCTGGCTCCCTTGCTGTTGCGCGCAGATGAACTTGAAGCATCTGCCGAACAGGTGAAAGCCGAGAAGGCTGCATTGCGCGAGCAGCGTGAACGCTTGACCTTGCTGCGTCGTGATATCGCCAAGCTGATTGAATTTGCCATGGTCGAGGAACTGTCCGGTGACTGGTCAGCCATCAATCAGCGCTTTCGGGCCATAGTCGATGCGATTCCACGCCGTGCAGAGCGTGATGAACTTGCTCTGTTGGTCACTGCAATGGAGACACTGTCGGCTGAAATCGATAAGCTGTTGAATATTCACCAAAATACCGAAATTCTGAGCGGCAATGAGTCTCAAAATGAGCGGCAGCAAATTGAATCGAATCCAGATTCCTATTTTGAAAAGGACAGCGTTTCGCAAATCGACCAGCGCGAGACGATTATCGACAAAACGCAGGCAGAACCGACCGTATCGCTCGAAATGGTTTTGCGGGCCTGCCCGGAGATTGAAGCCTATTCATCGAGCCCTATCCGGCAATGGCATGGACTGGTTAATGCTGCCGAGACTGTACGCAGTTTCATCGGGATTGACGCCAAGCTCTATGATTTGGCCAAAAAGACGCTAGGAAACTATAATACGGCCATCGCAATTGCCTATATTCTCCAGCGTTACGATCAAATTCGTTCAGCAGGCGGATATCTGCGTATATTGACGGAAAAGGCTGCAGAAAGTGGTTTCTCGATCAAGCCGATGATGATGGCCGCGCTGAATGCACAACGCCGCGCCAATTAGATCAAATGCACGAACTTGGCTTTCGCACACAACACTGGACTTTTCTGGTCAGATTTATGGTTAACCCAATGTAAGTCTCAGTAACTCAACAAACGCTCATCGAGCGTTAGCGAGACAAAAGAAAGTTATCTATCCGTGTATTTACAGCAAAACGCGTTGTATATATGCAGCAGACCCGTTGTGAGGAATAAGTTCACTTCAATTTCAAGGCTGGAGCACCAAGGCTGTGAGTCTGGTTATCGATTTCATCAAATATGTTTCTATCGTCTTCATCGGCCTTCTGCCGATCATGAACCCGCTCACCACCATTCCGCTCTACATGGCTTTGACCAAGCGGATGAGCAAGGAGAACAAGCAAAAGCAAGCCATAAAGGCCTGTATCTACGCATTCTCCATTCTGACGGCTTTTCTGCTGCTGGGGCAGGGGATTATCGCGCTGTTCAATATCTCGCTGCCCGGCATACGGGTGGCAGGCGGTATCATCATTATGATCCTGGCGCTGAGAATGATCTTTTCTGGTGAAGACACGTCTTCGGAAGTCAATGTCGAGCCTTCTGAGATCAAGAAGGCCGAGATCGATTATTCCTTCTCGCCGCTTGCCATGCCCAGTCTTGCAGGACCGGGATCGATTGCCGTGGTGATGAGCTTCGGGTCACAGATACCGGCAGAACATACGATCATCGGCCATATCATTGTTATAGTCGCCATTCTGTTGACGGTCGGCATTGCTTATGCAGCCCTATCGTCGGCGACTTTCATCGAGAAAATGCTTGGCGAACACGGCATGCAGGCGATCACAAAGATCATGGGCTTTCTCCTGACCTGTATTGCCGTGCAGTTTCTGGCCTCCGGCGTCCACGATTTCTATATCGAGTTTACCAAGGTGTAGGCTTTGCTCTATTCCATGGCGATGGTGTGATCGACTTCCTGCGCGATCTTCGGCTTGCGGAGCAAAAGAACGAGCGGCATCGCCATGAGCGACATCAGCATCAGTAGCTTGAAATCATCGATATAGGAGATGACCGTCGCCTGCTGCGTGATGATATTATCAAGCAGCGCGCGACCGGCAGCCGTGGTCGGGTTGAGATATTGCGAAACAATCGCGCTGTCGAAATTATGATTGAACGGCGTGACATAGGCGCTGATATCCGCGTGGTTGGCCTGAACATTTTCTGTCAGAAGCGCTGAAACCACCGAAATGCCGACGCTGGATCCGATATTGCGCGAGAGATTGTACAAGCCGGTGCCATCACCGCGCAGATGGGCGGGGAGGGTGGAAAAGGCAATCGTGGTCAGCGGCACGAACAGGAAGCCGAGACCCGCGCCCTGAATGAAGCCAACCCGCACGATAGTCCATTGCGAAATATTGGGCGTCCAGCCGGTCATTTCATACATGGCCCAGGCGGTCAGTCCGAGACCGGTCAAAAGCAGATAGCGTGAATCGACACGGCCAATCAGCTTGCCGACCAGAAACATGCAGGCCATGGTTCCCATGCCGCGCGGACCCATCACGATACCGGCGGTGGTAACCGGATAGCCCATCAGTGTCTGGAGATAAGGCGTCATCAATGCCAGCGACGCCAGATAGGTCACCCCGATAATGAAGATGAAGAGCATACTCACCGCGAAATTGCGGTCCAGAAACAGCTGCGGTTTGACGAAAGAATTCTCCGCGGTGAATGTGTGCACAACAAGCAGGTAAAGCGCTGCCGCACAAACCAGCGACTCGATGATGATTTCGCTCGATGAAAACCAGTCCATCTGCTCGCCGCGATCGAGAAACAATTGCAGCGAAGCAATGGCGAGACTGAGGAGACCGAAGCCGGTCCAGTCGAGACGCGCCATTCGATCTATCTTGGTTTCGGACACGAAGACCATGATCCCGGCAAAAGCCAGCGCACCAATCGGAACATTGATATAGAAAACCCAGCGCCAGCTCATATTATCGGTGAGCCAACCGCCGATGACGGGTCCGAGAACCGGCCCAACCATCACTGAAACGCCGAAAAGCGCCATGGCGGAGCCACGTTCTTCCAGCGTGTAGATATCGAGCAGAATACCTTGCGACAGCGGCACCAGCGAAGCGCCAAACAGGCCCTGCAAAAGACGGAAGCCGACAATCTGCGGCAGGGATTGTGCAAGACCGCAAAGGACGGAGGCCACAACGAAGCCCGCAATGGCCGCCAGCAGCACCCGCTTGCGGCCGAATTTGGCGGCAAGAAAGCCTGACGGCGGCGTCATGATCGCGGCCGCCACGATATAGGAGGTCAGCACCCAGTTGATCTGGTCGGCGCTTGCCGAAACGCTGCCCTGAATATAGGGCAGGGCGACATTGGCAATCGTCGTATCCAGCGCCTGCATGATGACCGCGAGAATGACGCAAGCGGTGATCGCGCCGCGATGTGCGACGATAGACGCGCCGGAAATGGCGACGTTAGACATGGTTTCCACCGCCGAAAAGATTGGTAATGAAGCTCGGCAGACCGCGCGGGTGGCCGGTATCGACTTCAACATTGACGCTCATGCCGACACGCAGCGGCGGCTGGCCGCTCTTATTGTCGATGCTGACACGCATGGGGATGCGCTGCACGACCTTGACCCAGTTGCCAGACGTATTCTGGGCTGGCAGCAGCGAGAAGCTGGAGCCCGAAGCCGGGCTGATGCTGGCGACTTTGCCTTCCCAGCGCGCATCGGGATAGGTATCGACCGAAATCGTTACGGGCTGGCCGGGTTCGATCCCCGTCAGTTCGGTTTCCTTCGGATTGGCGGTGATCCAGAGATGATCGGATGAAACCAGCGAGAATGCCTGTTGCGCGGCTTGCAGATAGGAGCCGACCTGCAGGCTGTTCACATTGGTGACGATGCCGTCAAACGGCGCGCGAATGGTGGCGTCATTGAGCTGGCGCTGGGCCTCATCCACCTTGGCCTTGGCTTGCAGGTAAAGCGGGTTCTGTTCCACAGGCTGGTCAGCATTGCCGCCAAGCTGAGCCAGCGCCGACTGGGCCTGCGCCTTGGCCACGGCAACCTTCTGCTGGGCAGCATCGAGATCGTGCTTTGCCTGATCGAATGTCGCGCGCGATGACGCGCTGGTCGCCACGAGATCCTGCTGCCGCTTGAATGTGGCCTGATAGAAAGGCAGATCGGCTTCGGCCTGCGTGATTTCGGCAAGCGACTGCTGATAGCTGGCCTGAAGACCCAATATCTGGTTGCGCACCTGGCCGAGTTCGGCCTGCGCACCTTCAAGCGCAATGGCAAAGGAATCCGGCTTCAGGCGAAACAGCACCTGACCGGCTTTGACCAGCTCGTTTTCATGCACATCAATGCCGGCAACAAGTCCCGAAACATCGGTCGAGATGCCCACCATATCGGCCTGTACATAGGCATTATCTGTCGAAACATAGCGCCCGCCAGTGACGTAGAAATAGCCGCCGACAACAAGCGCCAGCGGCAGAAGCGAAAACATCATGCGGCGGCGCTTCAACCGGCGACGTGCGGCGATGTCGCTCGCGCTCGGCTTCAGGGTCGCGTCGATGGAGCTTTGCGGCTGCGCGGCCGGACCGGTGCTTTCGGCGTGGGTTTCCTGACGTGCTTCAGGCTCATCCCGTTCGATAGCGGCGGGATGTTTTACGATATTGGACGTATCAGTCATGATCTGTATCTTCGTTGACGATTTCAGGACTTGCGGGAGACCGGCAAGCCCGGGAGAGATTGTCTTTCATCGACAGGAGGGTCTGGATCAGCTGTTCCTGTTCCGCCTGCGAAACACCTTCAAGCGCCTCGGCCCGCGTCTGGCCGCCGAGTTCGCGCATATCTTCCAGAAGCGGCATCGCCGCCTCGCATATGTAAATCAAATGCGCACGCCGATCGGTCGGATGGGGCCGTCTTTCGACAAATCCCTGTTCGACGAGCCGGTCGAGAATGCGCGTAAGGGTTATAGCCTCCACGTCCAGCAGATCAGCCAGACTGCGTTGCATGATCCCGTCATTCTTCGAGAGGAATGCCAGCGTTTGCCACTGGGCCCGTGTCAGGCCAGTTCCGCGTGCGCGCTGTTCAAAACGTTTGCGAAGAAGGCGGGCAACATCATGCAACAGAAAACCGAGAACGCGGGTGTCCGCCACTTGTATGCCCACTTATTTATAAGCTACCTTATTATTTGCAGCTTATGACAAATGTCTTGAACATGGCAAGCGAATTGGACCGCCGGCTTGCGCCAGCGATGTCACAATCACGTGACAACTTGTTGGGAGAGGGCGCTGACGATCAGTGCGCTGGTTGCGGCGCGACAACTTCCAGCCACTGTGCGCGATAGGCGGCATAGGTGTTGCCGGAAGCATCATCGTCGGGATGATAGGTTCTGCCGTGCTTTTCCTGGGGCGCAGCACCGGCCAGAAGCCCAGCACCAGTGGCCGTACCGGTTGATCCGGCAATGGCCTCAACCTCGCGCCCGGAGAAATTCGCCAATGCTTTCAGATAAATAGCATTTTCAGAAAATGGACCTTCGACCACAATTGGTCCCTTGGCGCCCAATAGGCCAAGACAGCTTTCCGTCATCAGCGCGGCATAGATGCACGCAGCTGCATAGCGTTCGGCATCGCTTGCCTGATCCGCATTGCGCCAGCGCAGATGCGTGTCAGGGAAAGGGCCGCAGCCCGGAACAGCTGAAGGCTGAGCCATAATCCTGCGATGCAGAACCTGTACGGCAAGCCTGTCGTATTCAGCAGGCGAGGGCTTTTGCAGCCCTTCGGTCATCAGATCGAATTCGCGCCCGCCCATATAGCGCGCCGAAGGCACGGCCCGCCCATAGGCGTCAACATTGGCGAGCGTATCGCGTTTCGGGTCCAGCTGGTCGAGATTGCCGCCGACGGCGAAGCTCACCACCCATGTGCCCGTCGAAACCACCGAAAACGGGCCTTTGCGATCCATCAAATGTGCGAGCAGCGATGCGTTGGAATCGTGAATGCCGCAATGCACCGGAACAGGCGAGGGCAGTCCGATATTGGTCGCGATCTCCGGCAGTAGCGGCCCTAGCGCATCGAAGGCGGAGCGCAGCGGCGGGAATTTTTCGCGAATGTTCAGTAGGTCGACAAGCGCCGAAAAAGCCGATTGCTTCGGCAGCCACAAATCCGTGTGGCAGCCAAGCGATGTCACTTCCGATGCGGCAATGCCGGTCAGACGCCATGCCCAATATTGCGGGTAGGTGAATATGAAATGCGCGCGCGCGAAATCGGCAGGAAAGACCGTTTTCAGATAGTGAAGCTGCGCACCGAGATTGAGGCCGAGCGACAGGGTCGGCGAAAATGTATCGCGAAAATCCGGCTTTATGGCCGCATAGGCGGCGCGGATTTCGGCTGGATATTCGAGTTCGTAGTCGAGAACCGGCATGGCCAGTGTGCCGTCTCTAGCGACAAGGACTGCTGACGCGCCATGCGTGGTGATGGAAATGGCATCGAAGCCCGGCTCTTGCGCAAATTCCGCCAGGCTTGCCAGAAAGAAGCGCCACAGCGCCTCGATATCATAATGCGGATAGGGACCGTCGCGCAGAACGGTGTTCGGCATGCGGCGCGCGGCAATTTCCTCACCGCCTGCCGCATCGATCACGACGACTTTGGCATTGGTCTTGCCGATATCGAGAATGGCTATGCGCTTCATGACATGTGAAACACTGGCTTGAGATCGACAGAAACCGGTGAATTGTCGGGGTTCGTCGCCATGATGTCGGCCATATGCGCCCACCATTTCTTCATGACGGGATGGTCGGGCAGGGCCGCCATGCCGTGTCCGGCGCTGCGCGTCAGCACGCCGAACAAAATGTTGGTTTCTTCATCGAGATAGATCGCATAGTCCGACACGCCAGCCGTGTGCAGAAGTTCGACCAGTTCGGGCCAGATCTCGTCATGGCGGCGGCGATATTCCGCTTCCATGCCCGGATTAAGCGTCATGCGAAATGCATAGCGTTCGGCCGTCATGTCGCGCGCCTCCCCTTGAGCTGCCGGATGAGGATCGGCAGCGAAATGGTGACGATGAGCAGGAGGCCGATAAAGATCGACATGACGATGCCCGGCACGTTGAGAAGGCCTAGCCCGAAGGTCACAAGGCCCATCACGAAAGCCGCAATCACCACGCCGACAATGGTGCCCGATCCGCCGAGGATCGATACGCCGCCCAGCACGACCATGGTGACGATTTCCAGTTCCCAGCCTTGCGCGATGGATGGGCGCGTGGAGCCGAGGCGCGAGGTCAGGCAGACGGCGGCGATGCCACTCATCACGCCGGTCATCAGGAAAAGCACGAATTTGGTTTTTTCAACCGGAATGCCGGAAAAGCGGGCCGCGAACTCATTATTGCCGATGGCATAGATGCGGCGTCCAAAGCTGGTGGCATGCAGCAGAACGCCAAACAGCACAGCGAACAGAATGAACAGCGCGAATTCGAACGAGAAGACCCAGAACACATAGCCTTGCCCGAAATAGGCAAAGCTCTCCGGATAGCCGCCAAAGGCCTGATCGCCGAGCACGATATAGGAAATGCCGCGGAAAAGGCTCATCGTGCCGATGGTTACGACGATGGATGGCAGTTTCAGCCCGGCCACCAGCCCACCATTGATTGCGCCGCAGACAAGGCCGGTGCCGATGCCGATGCAGACCAGACCCGGCGTGCCGACACCAGCCTGCGCAGCCGCACCCATCGCGGTCGAGGAAAGCGCAATGATGGCGGCGACCGAGAGGTCGATTTCACCGGAAATGATCAGAAGCGTCATCGCAAAGGCGATCAGCGCCTTTTCGGTGAAGTTGAATGTGGCGTCGGAGAGGTTCCACGCATCGAGGAAATAGGGCGAGGCGAAAGAATTCGCGATGAAGATCGCAATTGCCACGCCAAGCAGCAACATTTCCCAGCTTGCAAAGATGCGCGAGAAGGGTGTTCCGAGGCGGTCGGGAATATGACGGCGCTGGTCGTTCATGTCCGTCTGGCTCATGCCGCAACCTCCTCATAAGTCTTCGCGGCCTTGTCGCGCAGGATGATGCGTCCACGCCGCTTTTCCTGCCGCGCATTGAAAATCACCGCCAGAATGATCACGGAACCGGAGATCGCCATCTGCCAGAAGGGCGATATGTCGATGACCGGCAAAGCGTTCTTGATGACGCCGAGAAACAGCGCGCCCAGAACGGCACCGGCAACTGTGCCGATGCCGCCAAGTGTCGAGATGCCGCCGATGACGCAGGCCGCAACGCTGTCGAGTTCGAAACCGGCGGCCACATCCACATAGGCGACGGCATAGCGCGACACCCAGAGATAGCCGCACAGTCCGGCGAGCGCACCCGAAAGCACAAAGGCGAAGAAGCGTGTGCGACCAACATCGATGCCGGTATAGACGGCGGCGGTCGGATTGCCGCCGGAAGCATAAAGGGCGCGACCGAAGAATGTCCGCGTCAGCAACACATAGACGAGCGCCACGATCAGGATCGCCGTCCAGCCGAGGAGCGGCAGGCCGAGAAAAGGCGTGCGTGGCGTGTTGAGGAAGGGCGCTGTCATCTGATGCGCATTCACCCATGCGCCGCCGGACAGCACAAAGGCCATGCCGCGATAGATGGTGAGTGTGCCAAGCGTGACGACAATTGCCGGAATATTGAGCTTCCAGACGAGAATGCCGTTGATCGCGCCCAAAACCGCACCGATGCCGATGGCAAGCACGATCAGCAGCACCAGAGGCAGGCCCGGATAGGTGGCGTTGAGCATTGCCACGGCCATGCCGGTAAAGGCGAGATTGGCAGCAACCGATAGATCGATGGATTTGGTCAGGATCACCGCCATCTGTCCAAGCGCGATGATGATCAGGATCGACGTGTCGTTGAAGATGCCCGCCAGATTGCCGACGCTGGCAAAGCCCGGCGCGCGGCTTGCAAACAGGCCCACCAGAAGCGCGATGATGACGAGGAGCAGGAGTTCCCGCTGTTTCAGCAATTGTTTCATGATCTACTCCGCAGCCTGCTCGGCATTGCCTGTGGCGGCGCGCACCAGCACTTCCGCGTCGAGGCTTGCGCGTTCGAAGACGCCTTCCATAAGGCCTTCGCGCATAACCATCACACGGTCCGACATGCCGATGATTTCCGGCAGTTCCGACGAGATCATGATGATGCTGAGTCCCTCGGCGGCGAGCTCGCTGATAAAGGCGTGAACCGCGGCCTTGGAGCCGATATCGATGCCCTTGGTCGGCTCGTCGAGAATGATGACCTTCGGATTGGTGGCGAGCCACTTGCCGATGACGACCTTCTGCTGATTACCGCCGGATAGCGTTCCGACCGGTACGGAAAGGGCGGCAGCACGCAGGTCGAAGCGCTCGGCATATTTGCGCGCCAGCGCCAGCTCTTCCGCCATGCGCAGAAAACCATTGCGCGAGGTGCGGGCGAGCGACGGCAGCGAAACATTCTGAAAGATCGGCAGTTGCAGCACCGCGCCGTGACGTCCGCGCTCTTCCGGCACATAAACGATGCCATGCGCTACCGCGTCGCCGGGGCGGCGGATGCTGATCTCGCGATTTTCAAGCGTCACACGGCCACGCGATGGCTTGGTGATGCCGAACAGCGATTGTGCAAACTCCGAGCGCCCGGCGCCGACAAGACCGTAAACGCCGAGGATTTCGCCCTTGCGCAGTTCAAAGGAAATGTCGCGAAACTCGGTCGGGTGCGAATAGTTTTCAACCTTCAGCACCGGCTTGCCGATGGCGACATCCTGCTTGGGAAAGGCCTGATCGACAGACCGCCCGACCATCATCCGCACGATATCGTTTTGCCGCGTATCGGCAAGCGTACCGTGGCCGACGGCGTGCCCGTCGCGGAAAACCGCATAATTATCGGCGATTTCGTAAACTTCATCGAATTTGTGGCTGATGAACAGGATGGCTTTGCCCTGCGCCTTCAGGCGCGCCACGATGCGAAACAGGTCGTCCACTTCCTTGCGCGACAGGGCTGCAGTCGGCTCGTCCATGATGACGATGCGCGAATCCACCGACAGCGCGCGGGCAATGGCGACCAGATGGCGCTGGGCGATGGACAGTTCCTTCAGCTTGATGCGCGCGTCGACGGTCGTTTCCAGCGAGGACAGCAAGGCTTGCGAACGGGCATAGACGGCCTTCCAGTTGACGAAGCCGAATTTCGTGCGCGGCGCATGGCCGAGATAGATGTTTTCGCCCACCGACAATTCGTCGAAGAGCACGGTTTCCTGATGAATGGCCGTGACGCCGTGATCGGTCGCATCCTGCGCCGTCGCCAGATGCACCGGCTTGCCGTCGATGAGGATTTCACCTTCATCGGGCTGGTAAATGCCGGTGAGGATTTTCACGAGCGTGGATTTGCCCGCGCCGTTCTCGCCGATCAGTGCGGTCACCTTACCGGGATAGAGCGCGATATTGACGTCATCGAGCGCACGCACACCGGGAAATGTCTTGGCAATGCCGCGCATTTCCAGAATGGGCTGGTCCGTCATGGCAAGCACCGTCTGCTCACCGCTGGAATCGCCGCTTGAGAGAAAAGCTGCATTCATTGCAGACACCTGAAATCGATTCTGGGGAACGGGAGGCGGCACCCGTTCAGCGAATGCCGCCTCTTTTTAAAATGCGCATCGTGTCCGAAAACCGTTTCACACTTTTCGGGATGCGCTTTCCGATCAGAAGACCTTGGAGAACTGGTCGATGTTCTTCTCGTCATAGACGAAAGGATCGCTCATCGCGGCTTCGCCGTTTTCGCCGATCTTGATCTTGCCCATGCGTCCGGCATCGATTTCGGAGCCCGGCTTGCCATCAGCATCACCCTTCACGAGGTGATAGGCGATCTGGGTTGCGGAATAGCCGAGATCGATCGGGTTCCAGATGGCGAATTCCTTGGTCGCGCCGGACTTGATGGCGCCAGCCATTTCGGACGGCAGGCCGAGGCCCGTCACATAGACATCGCCGATCTTGCCGGCATCCTTTACGGCCTGCGAAGCGGCCAGAACGCCCACGGTCGTCGGCGCCACGATGACCTTGACGTTCGGGTTCGACTTCAGGAGGCCCTGTGCTTCACGATAGCTCTTGTCGGCCAGATCGTCGCCATAGACGGTCGTGACCAGATTGAGGCCCGGGAAGTCCTTGAGCTGCTTCTTCATCTCGCCGATCCAGATATTCTGGTTGGTCGAGGTGGTGGTGGCGGACAGGATCGCGAAATCGCCCTTGCCGTCCGGCAGGTGATCGGCTGCAAGCTTCAGGCACATCTTGCCGATCAGCTCGTTGGACGATGGGTTGAGATGCACGATACGGCCAGCTGGAGCCACACCCGAATCCCACGAAATCACCTTGATGCCGCGCTGGGCAGCCTTTTTCAGCGCCGGTACGACCGCATCCGGGTCGTTGGCGGAAATGGCGATGGCGTTGACGCCCTGGGCAATCAGCGAATTGATGACTTCAATCTGGCCTTCGGCGGTTGTGGTGGTCGGGCCGGTATAGATGACCTCGACGCCGCCAAGTTCCTTGGCGGCTTCCTGCGCACCCTTGTTGGCGGCTTCAAAGAAGCCATTGCCGAGCGACTTCGCGACGAGCGCGATCTTGATGTCGGCGGCCTGCGCCTGACTTGCCATGAAGGCGACAGCCAGTGCGGTACCAAGTGCGAGTTTCTTGAAAAGCTTCATGTCTCATTCCTCCCAGTATAAAGACATATGTTTCACGATGATCCCGGCATTGGCCGGGATGATAATAGAGTTGGCTCAGGCAACCTCGGCGGAATCCCCCTGTTCGCCGCCCTTGCCGGCATTTGCGGAAACCTGCGCTACAATCAGCCGGATACCCGCATTTTCGACCATCCGCCGCGCCTCATCGGAAATGCCGTCATCGGTGATCAGCGTGCTGACACGGTCGAGCGGGCAAAGGATGAGGCTGGAACGGCGGGTGAATTTCGATGAATCGACCATCAGGACAAGTTCGTCCGCCTGGCCCATCAGTTTCTGTTCGCTCTGGATGATCAGCGCGTCGGATTCCATCACGCCGAGCGGGCTCACACCCTGACAGCCCATGAACATGCGCCGACCGTAAAAATTACGGATGACGTCATTGTCGAAAGGCGAAAGGATCAGGCTCTGGTCGCGATAGATCGCGCCGCCGGGCACGATCACCGTGCTTTTCGACTGCCGCAACAGATGTTCGGCAATAGCGAAGGAGTTGGTCAGCACCTGAAGGCGGCGTGCCGTCAGATAATGCACCATCTGGAATGTCGTGGAGCCGCCGTTGATGATGATGCTGTCGCCTTCATCGCAAAGCGCCACAGCTTCGCGGGCGATGGCGCGCTTGCGATCACCATTTTCAGACTCGGAAACCTTGAACGGACGCCCTGCCAGACTGCCGAACTGCGGCGGATGGATGGCTTCGGCCCCACCGCGCACGCGCTTGATACGGCCCTGCATATGTAACGATGCGATATCGCGCCGAAGGGTCGCTTCGGACGCCTCCGTCAATTCCACCAGATCCTGAATGGTGATCACCGGTTTCTCCTGAACAGCGCTCAGGATGATGCGGTGGCGCTCTCTTTCGTGCATCGCTCCTCCTGCTTCCATCTATTCTCATATTGCTGGCGCATGTCAATCACAAACAATCAATAATTCGCACATGTGTGAAATATTTGATCGATTATGATTGTTTATGATTGACAGTATTTCGTTTCATGCGTCATATCTGCCGCCAACATGATCGCTCGCGCATGGGAAGGATATGCGCGCTGCGATTGGCCATAACCTGGCATAACTGACTTGGGAGGATGATATGGTGGTCAGCAATCAGCTGCTCGATAATCGCTGGGACGACGCCAAGGCGGCAACGCTGGATGAGCCGGGAAAGCTGCTTTACCGCTCCAATCTGCTCGGGTCTGACAAGCGCATCACCAATTACGGCGGCGGCAACACCTCTGCCAAGGTCGAGGAAATTGATCCGCTGACCGGCGAAAAGGTTCAGGTTCTCTGGGTCAAGGGTTCGGGCGGCGATGTCGGCACCATAAAGCTCGACGGTTTTGCCACGCTTTATCAGGACAAGCTGGATGCGCTGAAGGGCATCTATAAGGGCGTTGAGGATGAGGACCGCATGGTCGGCTTCCTGCCGCACTGCACCTTCAACCTCAATCCGCGCGCGGCATCCATCGATACGCCGCTGCATGGTTTCGTCGCTTTCAGCCATGTCGATCACATGCATCCCGATGCGATCATTGCGATTGCTGCCTCCAGGAATTCCCGCGAGCTGACGGCCGAGATTTTCGGTGACGATATTGGCTGGCTGCCGTGGCGTCGCCCGGGCTTCCAGCTCGGTCTCGATCTCGAAGCTTTCGTCAAGGCGCATCCGCAGGCCAAGGGCGTTGTCCTTGAAAGTCATGGGCTTTTCACCTGGGCCAATGATGCGAAGACGTGCTACGAAACCACGCTCGCTATCATCAACAAGGCCATTGAATGGCTGGACCGGAAGACGGCGGGCAAGGCCGCATTCGGCGGTGCTGTCACACAAAGCCTGGCTGCTGCGGAGCGTCGCGCCATTGCGGCGCGTCTGATGCCGGAAATTCGCGGGCTCATCGGCAAGGAAGAGCGCAAGCTCGGCCATTTCGATGATCAGGATGCGGTGCTGGAATTCGTGAATGCGAAGGAATTGCGCCCGCTGGCCGCTTTGGGCACATCCTGCCCGGATCATTTCCTGCGCACCAAGATCCGCCCGCTGGTCGTCAATTTTGATCCGGCCAAGCCGGATGTCGACGCTATCGTTGCCGGGCTTGAAGATGCGCTGGAAGCCTATCGCGCCGATTACAAGCGCTATTATGAAGCCTGCAAGCACGACAATTCGCCGAAGATGCGCGATCCCAATCCGGTGATTTTCCTGATCCCCGGCGTCGGCATGCTGTCTTTTGCTCGCGACAAGGCGACGGCACGCATCGCTGGCGAATTCTATGTCAACGCGATCAACGTCATGCGCGGCGCATCCGCTGTATCCGAATATCAGGGTCTACCGGAACAGGAAGCCTTCGACATCGAATATTGGCTGCTTGAGGAAGCCAAGCTGCAACGCATGCCAAAGCCGAAAAGCCTTGCCGGGCGCATCGCGCTTATCACCGGCGGCGCTGGCGGCATCGGCTATGCTACCGCCGAGCGGCTGGCGGGCGAGGGCGCATGCGTGGTTCTGGCGGATATTGACGCAGAATCGCTCAAATCCGCTCACGCCAATCTGTCAAAGCGTTATGGCGCCGATCAGGTTCGCAGCGTCGAGTTGAACGTGACCGATGAAAAGGGCGTCGCAAACGCCTTTGTCGAAGCCAGCGTCGAGCTGGGCGGCATCGACATTCTGGTCTCCAATGCAGGCATCGCGTCATCGGCTCCGGTCGAAGCGACCGAATTGTCGATGTGGAACCGTAATATCGACATTCTGGCGACCGGCTATTTCCTCGTGTCGCGGGAGGCCTTCCGCCTGTTCCGCCGCCAGAAGATCGGCGGCAATGTGGTGTTCGTCGCTTCCAAGAATGGTCTGGCTGCTTCACCCAATGCATCCGCCTATTGCACGGCCAAGGCTGCTGAAATCCATCTGGCCCGTTGTCTGGCGCTGGAAGGCGCTGATGCCGGCATCCGCGTCAATGTCGTCAACCCCGATGCAGTTCTGCGCGGATCCAAGATCTGGGACGGCGAGTGGCGCGAACAGCGCGCGGCATCCTCCAAGATCGATGTTTCGGAGCTGGAGGAGCATTATCGCAAGCGGTCGCTGCTGAAGCTCAATGTCCTGCCGGAAGATATTGCCGAGGCGATCTATTTCCTCGCCAGCGACGCTTCGGCTAAATCCACCGGCAACATCATCAATGTCGATGCCGGGAACCAGCAGAGTTTCCCACGTTGACCCTATAATCTGGAATGTTCTGGGAGGAACCATGTCCGATCAACGTATTTCGGCGGATTTCATCGCCGAGCATAATTCCGGTTTCGAAAAGGCGCTGAATAGCGATTATCAGGCGCTGGGCGCGCAGCTGGCGCGTCGCGGCATCGAGATCGATACCGTCACCGACAAGGTGGCAAGCTATTTCGTCGCCGTGCCTTCGTGGGGCACGGGCACGGGCGGCACCCGTTTTGGTCGCTTTCCGGGCGGCGGCGAGCCGCGTGGCATTTTCGACAAGCTGGACGATTGCGCCGTTATCAACGAGCTTTCGCGCGCAACGCCGAATGTCTCGCTGCATATTCCGTGGGACAAGGCAGACCCGAAGAAGCTGAATGCCCATGCCTCAGCGCTGGGTCTCGGCTTCGACGCCATGAATTCCAACACGTTTTCGGACGCGGCTGATCAGAAACTGTCCTACAAATACGGATCGCTCACCCATGTCGATGCGGCGGTGCGGGCGCAGGCTGTTGACCACAATCTCGAATGTATCGAAATCGGCAATGCCATTGGCTCCAAGGCGCTGACGGTCTGGCTCGGCGACGGGTCCAATTTCCCCGGCCAGCAGAATTTCACCCGTGCTTTCGAGCGCTATCTGGTCTCGATGGGCGAAATCTATAAAGCGCTGCCCGATGACTGGCGCTTGTTCTCCGAGCATAAAATGTATGAACCGGCCTTCTATTCGACGGTGGTTCAGGACTGGGGCACAAATTATCTCATCGCCTCGACGCTTGGTCCCAAGGCGCAATGTCTGGTCGATCTCGGCCACCATGCGCCCAACACCAATATCGAAATGATCGTGGCGCGGCTGATGCAGTTCGGCAAACTCGGCGGTTTCCATTTCAACGACAGCAAATATGGCGATGACGATCTCGATGCCGGTTCCATCGATCCCTATCGCCTGTTTCTGGTATTCAACGAGCTGGTGGATGCCGAATATCGCGGCGTGAAGGACTTTAATCCGGCGCATATGATCGACCAGTCGCACAATGTGACTGATCCGCTGGAGAGCCTCATTTCGTCGGCAAATGAAATCCGCCGCGCTTATGCGCAGGCGCTGCTGGTGGACCGCGAGGCGCTGGAAACCTATCAGCAGGAAAACGATGCGCTGATGGCATCCGACACGCTGAAACGCGCCTATCGCACCGATGTTGAACCGATTTTGGCCGAAGCCCGTCGCCGCACTGGCGGGGCGATCGAACCGATTGCCGCCTATCGCGCCAGCGGTTATCGCCAGAAGGTCGCAGCGGAACGCCCGGAAAGCAAAAGCGACAGCGGCGCTTTCAATTGACACACTGAATGACGTGAAATACAGCGCCGGCGAAGTTTTCTTCGTCGGCGCTGGTCTTTTATACCCGACCGTAAATATCGTCGAAACGCACGATATCGTCTTCGCCGAGATATTCGCCGCTCTGCACTTCGATCAGAACCAAGGGCAGAATGCCCGGATTTTCCAGACGGTGCTTGAAGCCGCAGGGAATATAGGTCGACTGGTTGTTGGTCAGCAGAATTTCCCGGTCGCCATTGGTCACTTTGGCCGTGCCGGACACGACGATCCAGTGTTCGGAACGGTGATGATGCGCCTGTAGGCTCAGGCGTCGTCCGGGCTTGACCTCAATGCGCTTGATCTTGAAGCCGTCGCCTTCTTCCAGCACGGTATAGGTGCCCCATGGTCGGTGGGCGGTGCGGTGCAGTTTCGCGGCTTCGTGGCCGTCAGCGCGCAGACGGTTGAAAACCTTGCGCACATCCTGCGCCTTGTCGCGATGGGCGACAAGCAGCGCGTCCGGCGTATCGACGACCAGAAGGTCGTGCACACCGACAAGGCTGACCAGTCGGGTTTCCGACAGGACAAAACTGTTGGTCGTGTCTTCCAGAACGGTCTCGCCGCGCAGACGATTGCCATCGGCATCCGGATTAATCAGGTCGGCCATGGCTGCCCAGGAACCGATATCCGACCAGCCGCATGAAACGGGAATGCAGGCAATATTGTCGGCCTTTTCCATGATGGCATAATCGATGGAAATGGCCGGTGTCGCCGCAAAATCTTCTTTCGGAATCTCGATAGTCGTGGTGTCGCCATTGACGCCGCGGCGCGCATGTTCGAGCGAAGCCTGCACGCCGTTGAAAATCTCCGGCGCGTGGGCGCGCATCGCTTCCAGCATGGTTCGCGCGGTAAAGCAGAACATGCCCGAATTCCAGAAATAGCGTCCGCTCTCGACATAGGCCTGCGCGGTTTCGGCATCGGGCTTTTCGACAAAGCGCAGAACATCCACGCCATCCGCCTCGATATAGCCAAAACCTGTTTCCGGATGATCGGGCACAATGCCGAATGTCACGATGCGACCGGTTTCGGCAAGCTGCCGCGCCTTTTGAACCGCTTCCGCAAAGGCGGGTTCGTCTTCGATCAGGTGGTCGGCAGGCATCACCAGAAGCGTGGCGTCCGGGCCGTAGGTCGCGGCGGCATGCATGGCCGCAAGCGCCACCGCAGGCGCGGTATCGCGCCCCAAGGGTTCCAGCAGAAACGCATTATCGGTCTTGGGCGCCTTGGCGTCCGCATAGGCGTCGAGCGTCAGAAACAGAAAATCGCGATTGGTAACGGTCAGGATGTGATCGACGCCTTCAAGCCGTGCCGCCCGGTTATAGGTCTTGCCGATCAACGTGCTGCCGTCTGGCAGTTCGATGAAGGGCTTCGGGTGGGCATCGCGCGAAAGCGGCCAGAGCCTTGAACCGGAACCGCCGCTGATGATGACAGGAATAAAGCTCATTGCTCAGGCATCCTTTGTTGCGTTGCGGGCGATATCGAGGCCCATGGCCAGAAGTTTAACGGCCTGGTTTTCATTGGCCGCTTCCACATAGCAGCGTAATTCCGGTGCATTGCCGGAAGCGCGATAGTGGACGGCATTGCCGGAATGGAAGAACAGTTTGACGCCGTCAATGGCCTCCGACCGGATGATCGCATCCGTTGCCGGAAACAGCGCCTTGCGCCCGGCTTCATCCTTGAGGATGGCGAGAAATGCACCGCTCTTTTCCTGCGGGACGTTCTGTAACCGATCGCTAAGCGCGATGCGGAAGTTGAAAGCCGCGCCAATTTCCGCAAGCGGCTTGCTCTGCTCTTTGATCATGCTCAGGCAGGCGAGGATCGGCAGCAGCGCATCGCGGGTCGGCAGTGCGGAAAGCGTGTGGCCATTGCGGGTGCTGTCGCTGCCCAAAAGCACGCCGCCATTGGCTTCGAAGCCGACGACAATCTTTGCGCCCTCGGCCTTGGCGCGTGCCATGCCTTCGATGACATAAGGAGAACCGACGCGGGTTCTGACAACGCGGTCGAAACGCCCGCATTCTTCCAGCGCTGCATTGGAGGTCACTGGCGTGACGATGGTGTCCGCGCCGATCCAGCTCGCGGTAATTGCGCCGACGAGATCACCGCGCACGAATTGGCCGCGCGCATCGGCAATCAAAGGTCGGTCCGCATCGCCATCCGTGGAAACGATGGCGTCAAGGCGGTTTTCCTTAGCCCACTGGTCGAGAAGCCGGATATCTTCCGGGCGCAACGCCTCGGTATCCACCGGCACGAAAATGTCGGAGCGCCCAAGCGCGAGGGTTTCCGCGCCAAGCGCGGTCAGAATATCCGTTATAACATCGCGGGCGACAGACGAGTGCTGGTAGACGCCGACGCGCAGGCCTTTGAGGGCGCCGCGCCCCAGATAATCGATATAACGTTTCTCATAGGCGCTGGTCGCTGTGGCGCTTTCCGCGATGTTGCCGGAGTGCCTTGCGGTGAGGTCGGTGGGCAGGGCGGTATAGGCCGCATTGATCGCCTGCTCGTCGTTCTTGTCGATTTCGCCATCGGCCCGATAGAATTTCAGACCATTGCGATCATCGGGGATATGGCTTCCTGTGACCATGATGGAAGGTGCACCTTTCGCCATGGCGTGGAAGCTGAGCGCCGGGGTGGGCAGCACACCGCAATTGACCGGCGTAAAGCCGCCGTCTTCTATGGCCGCCATGCAAAGGGCGGCAATGTCGGGACTGGATGGGCGGAGGTCCCGTCCGACGAAGACCTCCGCTCCATTTTTCAGCTTGCCGCTTTCGACGAGCATGCGCACGAAGGCGAGCGAATAAGCATAGGCGGGCAAGCCGTTCAGCTCGTCCGCCAATCCCCTGAGACCGCTGGTGCCGAATTTAAGGGAACTGCCACTCATGCCTTCACTCTGCCTTCTTGCGAAACTGCACCATCAGGGATGGTCAGATATCTTATAACCTTATTTCGATACAGGACCGATCCCTTCAATGGTGCAAGATGTGCATCCTATTGCGGGTGATAATCCTTATAGGCGGGCAAATTCAAATCGTTAAGGCTATCTGCGTTAACGACCGCCCGCGCGACAGCATCCGCCATGACGGTTGCAGCGATTGCGCCGATGGCGGTCACGTCCGCTTCCACATCCTTGGCCTTGCCGGTCGAGAGCGCGAAAATCGTATCGCCGTCCCACGTGGTGTGGATCGGATTGATGGTGCGCGCAAAGCCGTCATGAGCCATGCCTGCGATCTTTTTCAGTTCAGCCTTGTTGAACGGCACATTGGTGGCAATCGCCCCGATGGTCGTGTTGGCGCCACCGGATTTGACCACGCCGTGGCCTTGCATGATGGCCTGCATCGTATTGCGGAAGCCCTTGCCGTCTTCGCTGCGCGCACCGGCCAGGATCTGGCGCGAGTTGGGCGCATAGACATCGCCAACCGCGTTGACGGCGACGATTGCGCCAACCACGATTTCCGTGCCGGGCACCTTGTAACTTGCCGTGCCGAGGCCACCCTTCATGGCGAAATCCTTGCCGAACATCTTGCCGACCGTCGCGCCAGCGCCAGCGCCGATATTGCCTTCGCCGGAAGCTTCCGCCTTGGCCGCCTTACAGGCGAGATAACCGGCTTCCTCATCGGGACGGATCGAAAAATCGCCGACGCCGAGATCCATCAGGATCGCTGCGGGCACGATGGGCACCACGCCGTTGCCGATCTTGAAGCCGAGCTTGTTTTCTTCCAGATAGCGCATCACGCCGGTTGCGGCGCTAAGGCCATAGGCGCTGCCGCCGGACAGGAGAATAGCCTGCACCTGCTGCACATAATTGATGGGATCGAGAAGGTCGGTCTCGCGGGTGCCGGGCGCGGAACCGCGCACATCGACGCCAGCCGAGGCGCCTTCTTCGCACAGAAGAACGGTGCAGCCGGTGGGGCGCTTGGTCAGTGTGTGATGGCCGAGCTTGATCCCCGGTACATCCGAAATGCTTCCGCCCATAAGTTCCAGCATGCTCTTTCCTCCCGTGCTCGCTGCCGCTGCCGCGCTAACGACAAAGGGCATTGCTCCCAGCCCTGCAAGCGATTTGCCGAATGTTCTGCGATCCATAAACAGTTTTCTCCTCCATCTGACGCTTCACTCCGAAAGCGCATTTTTTTCGCGTGCGCGCCGCTGGCGCAGCACATCCGCCACGAAGTTGCGCGACAGGGCGTGGTAGAGCGGCTCATTGGAAATAAGCCGCGCCGTACCGTAACCGAGCATCGAGGCGCACATCAGCGGAATGACATTGTTATGATTGCCGGTCATTTCGAGAATGATGACGAAAGCCGTCATCGGCGCCTGAACGACGCCGGCAAAATAACCGGCCATGCCGAGCACGGCGGCGAGGCTCGCGCTGGTGCCGAGCACAAGGCCGATTGTGCTGCCAAGTCCTGCGCCGACCGAGAGCGACGGTGCGAAAATACCGCCCGGAATGCCCGATATCATCGAGAGCAGACCGGCAACAAATTTTTCAACGAAGTAGAATGGCGGTAACGCCAATCCCTCGACCGCGCCACGGGCCTGATCATAGCCGGTGCCGAAAGTCGAACCGCCCGAAGCGATGCCGATGATCGCAACCAATAGCCCGCAAATGCCGGCAAACAACACTGCGTTGCGCAGCGGAACTTTCTGCACATGGCGGCGCACGCGACGTCCGAGATCGAGCGCCAGCGCGCTGAAAGCCGCGCCGAAAGCGCCGCCGATCACGCCGCAGGCGACCACCAGAACCCAGTCCTTGCCGGTCGTGGCCGTGATGGTTGTCATGCCGAAATAATTGTAGTTACCGACCAGACCGAGCGAGGCGAGACCGGCCAGAATGACCGCCGACAGCACCAGCCCGTTGGTGCGCGCCGCATAAGCGCGGCCCATTTCCTCAATCGCGAAAACAATCCCGGCAAGCGGCGTGTTGAAGGCCGCAGCGATACCGGCGGCTGATCCGGCGAGGATCAATCCGCGCGCCTGTTCCATGCCGCCGATCCGCGCCGATTGCAGCATGATCGACGCGCCGATCTGCAGGGTGGGGCCTTCGCGCCCGATGGATGCACCGCAAAACAGGCCCACGACAGTGAGCACGATCTTGCCGATGGCAATCCGGATCGACAGAAGCATCGAGCGATCCTGATGGTCGTCGAGATGCCGCGCAGCGATGGCTTGCGGGATACCGCTGCCGCCGGAATTCGGGAACCAGGCGATGGCGATCCACGAACAGGCCATGAAGCCGAGCGGCGTGATGACAAGCGGTAGCCAGGCGCGCCAGAAGCTGCCCCCGGTGCCATCTGTCAGCGCCTTGAACCAGTTTTGTGCAATGTCGGCCGCCTCTGCAAAGCCGACGCTGATAATCCCGATGGCAAGCGCGCCGCACCAGAAAACGAGCCGCGGTTTCCAGAGCCGTGGCGACATCCACATCACTCTGGAACGACGGATCAACCGAACGCGCTTATACGACTTTCGCATTGTCTCCCCTCGGGGTGGGATTGAAATCGATTTGTGGTCTATCACGCTAATTCTTAGCGGTAACTGAAACTTGTAAGCAAAAGGCTTTCCATTTGGTCATAACCGTGTTACCAGCCAGTGCCAATTCAACCAAGTAAACCCTGATTGTCGCTGCTCCCGGACACATCCCGGAGAGGCGGCTTTTCTTATTCAAAGGAATTGGCAATGGCTAAAATCGTGGAATCGCCCACCGGTGCTCTCGCTCTCACATTCGACGATGTGCTCTTGCAGCCGGGCCATTCCGAAGTCATGCCGGGTCAGGTCGACCTGCGCACCCGCATCGCCAAGGATATCGAACTCAACCTGCCGCTTCTCTCCGCCGCCATGGACACGGTGACGGAATCGCGTCTCGCCATCGCCATGGCGCAGGCAGGCGGCATCGGCGTCATCCACCGCAATCTCACCCCGGAACGTCAGGCCGAAGAAGTTCGTCAGGTCAAGAAGTTCGAATCCGGCATGGTCGTCAATCCGGTGACCATCGGCCCGGATGCAACGCTGGCCGATGCACAGGCGCTGATGAAGGCGCATGGCATTTCCGGCATTCCGGTCGTTGAAAACGCCACCAAGGGTCCGGGCCGTCTCGTCGGCATCCTGACCAACCGCGACGTGCGTTTCGCGTCGGACCCGGCACAGAAGATCCACGAACTGATGACCCGCGAAAACCTCATCACGGTTCGCGAGAATGTCAATCAGGACGAAGCCAAGCGCCTTCTGCACGCACACCGCATCGAAAAGCTGCTCGTCGTTGACGACAAGGGCCGCTGCGTCGGTCTCGTCACCGTCAAGGATATCGAAAAGTCGCAGCTTAACCCGAATGCCGCCAAGGATGCGCAGGGCCGTCTGCGCGCCGCTGCCGCCACGAGCGTTGGCGAAGACGGTTATGAACGCGCCGAACGCCTGATCGAAGCAGGCGTCGATCTTCTGGTTGTCGATACGGCGCATGGTCATTCGCAGCGCGTTCTCGACGCCGTCGCCCGCATCAAGAAGGCCTATCCGAATGTCGCCATTCTGGCTGGTAATGTCGCCACTGCGGGCGGCACGCAGGCATTGATCGATGCCGGCGCGGATGCCGTCAAGGTCGGTATCGGACCGGGCTCGATCTGCACCACGCGTATCGTTGCAGGTGTTGGCGTGCCGCAGCTTTCGGCAATCATGTCGGCAGTGGAAGTAGCCCACAAGCAGAACATTCCGGTCATCGCTGATGGCGGCATCAAGTTCTCGGGCGATTTTGCCAAGGCGCTTGCTGCCGGTGCTGTCGCTGCCATGGCTGGTTCGCTTCTGGCCGGTACGGAAGAAAGCCCGGGCGAGGTCTATCTGCATCAGGGTCGTTCTTTCAAATCCTATCGCGGTATGGGCTCGGTTGGCGCTATGGCGCGCGGTTCGGCAGACCGTTACTTCCAGGCGGAAGTGCGTGACGAGCTGAAGCTCGTGCCGGAAGGCATCGAAGGTCAGGTTGCCTATAAGGGTCCCATCTCGGCTGTGCTGCACCAGCTCGCTGGCGGCTTGCGCGCCTCGATGGGTTATGTCGGCGCCAAGACGCTGGAAGAGTTCCGCGAAAAGGCAACCTTCGTGCGCATTTCCAATGCGGGCCTGCGTGAAAGCCATTCGCATGGCGTCGCCATCACCCGTGAAAGCCCGAACTATCCGGGCGGCATGTAAGATAAATTCGCTTCAATTGAAGCCGATGAAAGCCGGAGCCTCGTGCTCCGGCTTTTGTTTTGATTTGGCGATTGCCTTTTGCCTGTAAGGAAGGCTATGCCGTGAAAGCTAATTATTAAGGAGAAGCAATGCGGCTTGGTGGACGCCTGCAGGCGGCAATCGAGGTTCTGGGCGATATCGAAGCAGGCAAACGCCCGGCTTCCGATGTGCTGAAGGACTGGGGTTCCGCTCATCGTTTCGCAGGCGCGGGGGACCGCGCGGTGATCGGCAACATCGTCTATGACGCACTGCGCCGTAAGCTCTCCATCGCATGGCGCATGGACGCCGACGATGCGCGCGCACTGGCCTTTGGCGCTTTGCTGGCCGATGGCGGCATGGAAATTGCAGCCATCGACGCGGCACTGGATGGCGACAAGTTCGCGCCCGAAACGCTGGAACAGGCACGCCGTATCGCCTGGGAAAGCCGCGATAGCGCTGCCGCACCCGATTATGTTCAGGCCGATGTGCCGGAATGGTGCGCTGCTTCGCTTCGGGAGCTTTTCGGTGAACGCTGGGTCGAGGAAGGCAAGGCGCTTGCCACCCGTCCGCCGGTTGATCTGCGCGTCAACAGCCTGAAGGCGAAGCCTGAACAGACGCTCGCAGCCCTGGAAAAGGCTGGTGCGGCTCCCGCACCATTTCTGGCGCAGGCATTGCGCATTCCGCCGATTGAAGCGCTGGGTCGTCATCCGAATGTGCAGGGCGAACAGGCCTTTCTCGATGGCTGGTTCGAAGTGCAGGATCTGGGTTCACAGCTCGCGGCGCTTTTTGCCGGAGCCAAGCCCGGCGAGCAGGTTCTCGATTATTGCGCCGGTGCGGGCGGCAAGACGCTGGCACTAGCGGCAGCCATGCAGAACAAGGGTCAGGTGCACGCCTATGATGCGGAGCGTGCGCGCCTTTCGCCTATGCATGAGCGCTTGCAGCGGGCTGGCGTGCGCAACACGCAGGTGCATGGCAATCTGGATGCGCTTGACCCGCTCACGGGTCATATGGACCTTGTGCTGACCGATGCGCCTTGCACAGGCTCCGGCACATGGCGGCGCAGGCCGGATGCGAAATGGCGTCTCAACGACCAGCAGCTCGAACGCCGGGTTCAGGACCAGCAAGAAGTGCTCGAATCGGCCAAGCATTATGTGAAGCCGGGCGGGCGTCTGGCCTATGTCACCTGTTCGCTGTTTGCAGAAGAAAACACGCGGCAGGTTGCGCGCTTTCTGACCGACAATCCCGATTTCACGGAAATGCCCGCGCAAGCGCTGTGGCAGTCGGTTGTGACGGATGCCGATGGCGCAGAACCGGTATTTCCGAAGCATGGCAGTGTGTTTTCCCCATTGTCCACCGGCACGGACGGGTTTTATGTAAGTGTCATGAAGAAAGCTTCTTAAATCGGGGAATAAATGTCAGCGCATCGCATAGCCGAACCGGATTTCAAGGAACGCGTCGAGGAAAGTTTCGGGCGGCAGGCCGCCATGAAACTGATCGGCGCAGAGCTGACGCGATGCGAACCCGGGATTGTTGAAGTGGAAATGCCGTTCCGGGAGGAACTCACCCAGCAGCACGGCATTCTGCACGCGGGCATGATTTCCGCCGCGCTCGATTCTGCCTGCGGCTATGCGGCGCTGACGCTGATGCCCGCCGAGGCGGCGGTGCTGACCATCGAATTCAAGGTCAATCTGCTGGCGCCCGGTAAGGGCGAACGCTTCCTGTTTCGCGGCGAGGTCACCAAGCCCGGCCGCACGATCATGGTCAGCGACGGGCAGGCTTTTGCCGTAACCGATACGGAAGTTCGTCTCATTGCCACAATGACAGGCACGATGATGGTCGTGCAGGATCGCAAAGGTTTGCAAGGATAGGGCTACAGGGATGTTGAAGACCGTTGCCGGACGACGCCTGCTTTATGTGATGGCTGCCGACGCCGAATATGGGCGTCATCTGGCCAAGCTCTTCGATCCGCTGATGATCGGCGTCGGCCCGGTTGAGGCGGCGATCAACCTCTCCCGTGCATTGTTCCGCATGGAACGTGACGGCGAGCAGCCCGATCTCGTGGTCTCGCTCGGCTCGGCGGGTTCCGCGAAACTGCCGCAGGCGGAAGTGTTTCAGGTCTCCTCGGTTTCCTATCGCGACATGGACGCTTCGCCGCTTGGCTTCGAGAAGGGACTGACGCCATTTCTCGATCTGCCGAAGATGATCAAGCTGCCGTATCAGGTGGAAGGCCTCGCCAGCGCAACGCTGTCGACTGGCGCCAATGTGGTGTCCGGCAAGGTCTATGAAACCATCGACGCGGATATGGTGGATATGGAAACATTCGCCTGCCTGCGCGCCTGCCAGATTCATGGCGTGCCGCTTTACGGCCTGCGCGGCATTTCCGATGGTGCGGACGAGCTGCATCATGTCGGCGACTGGACGCAATATCTGCATGTCATCGACGAGAAAATGGCTGTTGCGGTGGAAGAACTGGAAGCGGCGATTGCCGGTGGACTTTTGCCACCTCCTGACAATGGTGTGTCAGGATAGGCCTCATTCCTGTCACTGCGCTGTTGAGGGAAGCGCATATAATCCGTATATGCCCACCACATAAACATTGCATCCTCACCACTTTTTAAATAGATGCTGCACATGAGCACCACGGCACATCCTGACACAATCCTGATCATCGACTTTGGCAGCCAGGTCACGCAGCTGATTGCGCGACGTGTACGCGAAGCCAATGTCTATTGCGAAATCGTCCCGTTCCAGTCTGCGGAAGAGGCATTCCAGCGGTTGAAGCCGAAAGGCGTCATCCTCTCGGGCAGCCCGCATTCGACAACCGACATCGGCTCGCCGCGCGCGCCGCAGGCGGTCTTCGACCAAGGCATTCCGGTTCTCGGCATCTGCTACGGCGAACAGACCATGTGCGCCCAGCTGGGCGGCAAGGTTGAAAGCGGCCATGACCGCGAATTCGGGCGCGCCTTCCTCGACGTGCAGGAAGACAGCCCGCTTTTCGCCGGCATCTGGGCCAAGGGCACCCGCCATCAGGTCTGGATGAGCCATGGTGACCGCGTCACCTCGCTCCCGGACGGTTTTACCATCATCGGCACCTCGCCGAATGCACCTTTCGCGGCCATTGCCGATGAAAAGCGCAAATATTATGGCGTGCAGTTCCATCCGGAAGTCGTGCACACGCCGGACGGCGCAAAGCTGTTGCAGAACTTCGTTCATCGCATTGTCGGCGTAAAGCCGGGCTGGACGATGGGCGCCTATCGTGAGCAGGCCGTCGAGGCAATCCGCAAGCAGGTTGGCAGCGGCAAGGTTATCTGCGCGCTTTCCGGCGGCGTGGATTCGTCTGTTGCAGCGCTTCTGGCGCATGAAGCCATCGGCGACCAGCTGACCTGCATTCTCGTCGATCATGGTCTGATGCGCAAAAACGAAGCGCAACAGGTCGTGGAAATGTTCCGCGAACATTATAATCTTCCGCTGATCCTCGTGGATGCAGCCGACCGTTTCATCGGCGAGCTGGAAGGCGAAAGCGATCCGGAAAAGAAGCGCAAGACGATTGGCCGTCTCTTCATCGAAGTGTTCGAAGAAGAAGCCAAGAAGCTCGGCGGCGCGGATTTTCTCGTGCAGGGCACGCTTTATCCGGACGTCATCGAAAGCGTTTCGTTCACAGGCGGCCCTTCGGTCACGATCAAGTCGCACCACAATGTGGGTGGCCTGCCCGAGCGCATGAAGATGCAGCTCGTCGAGCCGCTGCGCGAATTGTTCAAGGACGAAGTGCGTATGCTCGGCAAGGAACTCGGCCTGCCGGACAGCTTCATTGGCCGTCACCCGTTCCCGGGTCCGGGCCTTGCCATCCGCTGCCCGGGCGGCATCACCCGCGACAAGCTGGAAATCCTGCGCGAAGCCGATGCGATCTATCTCGATGAAATCCGCAAGGCTGGCCTCTATGATGCCATCTGGCAGGCTTTCGCCGTTCTGCTGCCGGTTCAGACTGTGGGCGTGATGGGCGATGGCCGCACCTACGAATTCGTCTGCGCACTGCGCGCGGTGACTTCGGTCGACGGCATGACGGCGGATTTCTACCACTACGACATGAACTTCCTTGGCAATGCGGCCACCCGCATCATCAATGAAGTCCGCGGCATCAACCGCGTCGTCTACGACGTGACCTCGAAGCCGCCCGGCACCATCGAGTGGGAATAATCCCGCAATAGTCCAAAACAAAACCGCCGGAGTTCAAAACTCCGGCGGTTTTGTTTTAATGGGCTGACAACAATCAGATCAGGGGTATTGTGCGCCGGTCACGGTGAGATAGACCGCGTAAAGCGATTTCGTGGCGGCGATGAACAGGCGGTTGCGGCGTGGACCGCCGAAGGTCAGATTAGCGACCGTCTGCGGCGTCTTGATCTTGCCGAGAAGCGTGCCTTCCGGCGAGAAGCAATGCACGCCATCGCCCGCGCTGGTCCACAGATTGCCGTCCGTATCGAAGCGGAAGCCGTCCGGCAGGCCGTTGTCGATGGTGCAGAACACACTGCCGCCCGACAGGCGCTTGCCGCCATCCACAACGTCGAAGACGCGGATATGGCGCGGTGCGTTCTCGTCGTGGCTATAGGCGCTGTCGGCAACATAGAGCTTGGTTTCGTCCGGCGAAAAGGCCAGTCCGTTCGGCTGGTGGAAGTCGGTGACGACGGCATCGATTTCACCGGTCTTCGGATCGAGACGGTAGACATTCCGCGATGGCTGCTCCGGGTCGGCCTTATAGCCTTCATAATCCGCCAGAATGCCGTAGGTCGGGTCTGTGAACCACACGGTGCCATCCGAGCGCACGATGACATCGTTTGGCGCATTCAGCTTCTTGCCCTGATAGCTGTCGGCGAGCACGGTGATGCTGCCATCAGGCTCTGTGCGCGTGACGCGACGGCCGCCATGCTCGCAGGTGACGAGACGCCCTTCGCGGTCACGCGTATTGCCATTGGAGAAATTGGACGGGTTGCGGAACACTGAAACGCCGCCGCCGGTTTCGCCTTCAATTTCGCTTCCCGGCACCCAGCGCAGGATGCGCTGGTTCGGGATATCGCTCCACAGCAGGCAGTTCAGGTCGTTGAACCAGACCGGGCCTTCCGCCCAGCGGCAGCCGCTGTAAAGTTCGTCCAGATCGGCGCTCGGCACGATCATCTGCTTGAAACGTTCGTCGTGGATTTCGTAGATCGAAACAGTCTGAGACAAGGAAGATACTCCGAGAAATTTTAACGCTCTGCCCGACGGCTGCTGGCGAGGAAGATCACCGCGATGATGGTGAGGCCAGTCAGCACGAGGCGAACACCGGCGCCGAAGCCGTAGGTGTTGAGCATCGAGACTATGAGGAACATGAAGAGAGCGGCACCCCAAATACCGGGGATGTTGGAATCGCCGCCTGCAACCGCCGTACCGCCGATGATGACGACAGCAATCGACATCAGGAGATATTCCGCGCCCATGTTCAGCGCCGCGCCGCCCGAGAAACAGGCCAGCAGGAAGCCGCAGAGAGAGGCGAGCACCGCGCAGAGCAGATAGGTGACGAAGCGGGTGCCATCGACCGGAACGCCTGCCATGCGCGCTGCGAAGGGGTTCTGGCCGATTGCGGAAATCCAGCGTCCATAGATACTCTTTTTCAAAAGCACCCAGCCGATCAGCGAGAGGATCAGCGCCACGATGGCGACATTGGGAATGCCAAGCGTGGAGGATGTGGTGAATTGCGAAAGGCTTTCCGGCGGTTTCACGCGCAGGCCGCGATTGCTCCAGATGGCGGTCGACTGGATCAGGAAGCTCATCGACAAGGTGGCGATGATGGGCGGAATGCGCAGGAGCTTGATCAGCGCGTAGTTGCAGATGCCGATGGCAAGGCCGATCAGTATGGCGACGGCGAGGCCTGCCAGCACCATGCCGTCCTGCGTATCCATGAGCTTCAGCGCCAGTGTGGCGGCGAGCGTCATGTTGGCCGGGACTGACAGGTCGATATTGCCGGGTCCGAGCGTGATGACGAACATCTGGCCCAGCCCGACGATCACCGAAAAGGATGCGAACGTGAAGGCTGCATGGGAAAGCCCGTGCGCGCCTGCTCCACCGGTGAACAGGATGGTAATGATCCACACCGCAGCGGTCGCTATAAACGACCATATCCACGGACGGCTGGTGAGTACAGACATGGCGTTCATTGCTTTTTCTCCCTCTTTTCGAGGCGGTTGAGGAAGAGGCGCAATGCCAGCACCACGATGAGAATGCCGCCCTGCGCGCCAATCTGCCAGTCCGGCGAAATGCGCATGAAGGAGAGGAACGAACCTGCAAGCGTCAGCGTCAGCGCGCCGATGACGGCACCGATGGGGGAAACGCGTCCGCCGACGAATTCACCGCCGCCCAGAATGACGCCCGCGATGGAAAGGAGCGTATAACGCAACGCGATATTGGCGTCCGCCGAGGTGGTGAGGCCGACCAGTGCGATCCCGGCGAGTACGGCGAAGAAGGCGGCCAGCGCATAGGTTGCGGCGCGAATTGCGGTGACCGACCAGCCTGCGCGATCGATGGAGCGGGTATTGCCGCCCGCACCACGCATCAGCACGCCGAAGGTCGAGCGCATGACGATGAAATGCGTAACGATGGCAATCACGATGCTGGCGACGATCGCCATGGGGATGAAAGGCGGCTTGGCTGTCATGATCCAGCGCGCCCAGTCCGGCGCCTGTCCACCCGGCGAGGGCAACAGCAACACGGCCAGACCGCCCCAGACGAAGCTCATGCCTAGCGTGACGACGATGGAAGGCAGATTGCGCAGATGGATGATTGCGCCGAGCGCCGCATAAGCGGCAATTGCGGCTGCGAGGATCAGCACACCGATAAGGGGAGCCGTGTTGAGATAGGTCGCCGCAACGCAGACAACAAAGCTCACAAAGGTTCCCATCGAAAGGTCGAGATCGTTGACGGCCATGATCAGCATCTGGGCGATGGTCGCCAGAGCGATAGGCACTGCCAGATTGAACAGCAGGTTCAGCCCCGTATAGCTCATGGCGCGCGGCTGCATGTAGAAGACGGCGGCAAGCAGCAGGACCAGCGAGAATACCGGTGTCAGCAGGCGGATGGAAGAAGAGGAAAGGCGCATTATTCGTGACCTCCCTCAAAAGATGCTGCAAGCACGTTCTTTTCCGTAATGTCTTCGCCGGTCAGTTCCGCAACGATAGCGCCGTCGCGGAAAACATAGACGCGGTCACAAAGTTCGATTTCATCCATCTCGGTGGAGTACCAGACAAAGGTGCGTCCGTTTTCGGCTTCATGACGCAGGATTTCATAGACTTCCTGCTTGGTGCCGACATCGACGCCACGCATCGGATCGTCCATCAAAATGGCGTTGGCGCTGGTTGCCAGCGCGCGGGCAAAAAGCACCTTCTGCTGGTTGCCGCCCGAAAGCGACAGGATGCGGTTGCCCATATCCGGCGTGCGGATCTGGATGCGGTCTTTCCACTGGCTGCCAAGCGTGTCTTCGCGCTTCTGGTCAACGAGCTTTGCCGAGGACAGCCGGTCCAGCGAGCCGATGGTAAGATTGTGCAAAATGCTCCACAGCGGGAAAGTACCGTTGAGGCTGCGGTCACCTGCCACGAATGCGATTTCGCATGTGCGGGCCGGAACCCAGTTCGGCCGCCGCGCATAGTAAAGATCAAGCAGCATCTTGGTCTGCCCGTGTCCGGCCAGACCGGCGAGACCGATGACTTCGCCCTTGAATGCCTGAAATGGCTTGATGTCGCTGGCACGCTTGGCAAAGGACAGAACGGGTGTGCCGCTCGCATCGGTCTTTGCAACGCGGCGCGCCGTCTTCTCGCGCTCGACGCTGCCCATGGCTTCAACGAGGCTGCGATTGGTGAAGTCGCTGGCCGCACGGTTGGCGACGACCTTGCCGTCCTTCATCACGACGATGCGGTCAGACGTCGTGAGGATTTCGCCCAGCATATGCGAAATCAGGATAACGGAGCCTCCGGTGCCGACGAAACGGCGCACATAGGCCATAAGCTGCGCAGCAATGCCAGCGTCGAGCGAGGAGGTGGGCTCATCGAGAATGACAAGCTTTGGCGCAGTGCCGGGCGCGGTGAAGTTGATGGCGATTTCGACCATCTGGCGCTCGGCAATGGAAAGCTCATCGATAGTCGCGGCGCAGTCGATCTTGTGACCGGGGAAAATCTCGTCGAGTTTTTTTGCAATCAGTTCGATGGCCTTGCCGCGCCAGCTCGCGCCGGTCAGGTCGCGCTGCATGATGCGGACATTTTCGGCAATGGTGAGGTTTGGAAACAGCGACAATTCCTGAAACACGCAGCGAATGCCATGCTTGCGTGCCGTTGCCACGCCATGTCCCGCTTCGCCATGATAGGAGATGCTGCCCTCATGCGGGGAAAGCCCGCCATTGATGACATTGACGATGGTGGATTTGCCAGCGCCATTATGGCCGACCAGCCCCACACATTCGCCTTCGCGGATCACGAGTTCGGCGCCATCCAGTGCTTTTACCGCACCGAACTGCACGCGAATATTGCGCGCGGCGACGACCTCCTGTTTCTCTGCTGTTTCTGTCATACACTCAACTAACGATTGGACGTTTCCGGCGAAGCCAGCAAAGGGCTTGGCCGTCGGAAAAGCGTCAAAGTAAAGGGACAAAGAAGGGGCGAGGATGAACTCGCCCCTCATGTTTTGGGCCGATCCGCTTATTTCGCGGCGTCGATGACTTTCTGCGCGTCTTCAAGCGCATATTCGACATTGGCAACGCCACCCTTCTGGGTGTTGGCCAGATCCTTGTCGAGCGATTCCTGGCTGACGCTGAGGAATGGAACGACGAGGTCTTTCTTCACTTCCTTGCCGTCGAGAATCTGCTGTGCGACCCAGAAAGCCAGCGTGGACACGCCCGGTGCAATCGAAACCGACATGGTTTCGTAGCCGTTGGCGTCCTTCTGCTGCTTCCACCACTGCAGTTCGTCTTCACGGTTGCCCATGATGATGGTCGGCGTTTCGCGCTTGGCGGCAGCGAAAGCCTGTGCAGCGCCGTAGCCGTCGCCGCCCTGCGTTACCACAGCATCGACTTTCGGCAGGCTCGGCAGGATACCGGCAACCGCACGCTGCGCAACGTCGGCAGCCCAGTCACCGTTGACCGAACCGACAACCTTGAACTTCGGATGCTTCTTCACGCCTTCTTCGATACCGGCATGAATATTGTCATCGACCGAAACGCCGGCGAGGCCGCGGATTTCAAGCAGGTTACCGCCATCGGGGTAACGCTTTGCGAGATAATCGATCTGGCCTTCGCCCATGGCTTTGAAATCGACTGCGATGCGCCATGCGCAAGGCTCGGTGACAATGCCGTCGAAGGAAACAACGGTGATGCCTGCATCGCAGGCTTCCTTGACGGCACCGTTCAGAGCGGTCGGCGAAGCGGCGTTGATGACGATGGCGTCATAGCCCTGCAAGATCATGTTCTGGATCTGGGCAGCCTGTTCAGTTGCCTGATTTTCAGCGGTCGTGAACGGGTCGGCAGCGGCCACCACACCAGCCTTCACGGCTTCCTTGGTGATCTTGTCCCAGCTTTGCAGCATGGCCTGACGCCAGGAATTGCCTGCATAGTTGTTCGAGAATGCAATCTTCTTCGACGAAGTGTCGGCAAGCGCGCTGCCTGCCGCAAGAACGCCTGCCAGTGCCGCAGACGCAAAAAGGATTTTCCCAAGCTTCATTCTTTCCTCCCGGTTGCAAATATTCCGCCCCGCAGCGCCCCGGCGCTTCGGTTCGTTCAAACTCGAAATTGGTGCGAAGCCTCCCGCACCGCCGCTCCTCAACGGCACCAACCGCAATTGACGTGATTTCACTCTTGTCTTGCGGGCAATTTTCTGGTGAAGCGAAGATGGAAGAAGCGGCGCGGTCTGTGAAGGCCGAATGCAGCAACTGAGCTGCGGGTTCCCGCAGCAAAATTGCGGTTTCCCGCAAGACGCGCCATGGAGAACGCGGCGTATCATAGGTCTCGTACAGATGAGCGTAACTTGCGTTTGGAGGAGAAACGCTTGGCCGAACTCGCGCCCAGACAGCAGGATAGCAAGCACGATCACGGGCAGGCCGAAAGCCTTCTGGATCACTACCTGAATATTTCCCGGCTTCTGGCGGGGCAGCTCGATTTCGATTCCATCATTCAGGCGGTGGCGGCCGAGATTGCCTGCATCCTGCCCTATGATCATCTCGACGTCTGCATCAAGATGCTCGATGGCAAGTTCCACATTGCCTATGAGGCCGGTATTGCGACCGCCTGGAGCCGCAATCCGCCAGCGCTTCTGTCCGGCAGCCCGATCCGCACCTTGCTGTCCGGCGAGGCGGGATATCTCCTGACCGACGATGCGCGCGTTGATCCGCGCTTTCATTTCGAAGGCTCCTTCTCCAGCCCGATCATCGAGCACGATCTGAAGGGCCGGGTCCATGTTCCGCTGAAGGCGCAGGGCGATATCATCGGTGCACTGAGCTGTTCCAGCCTGACGCCTGCCTGCTATTCCATGCGCGACGTGGAGAACGGGCAATCGATCGCCGATCTTCTGGCGCCTTACTTTTTTGCCATTCGCGCCGCGGAGCAGGCCAAGCGTTCGGCCATTGTGGAAACGGAAGCCCGCGCCCGCGAGGAGGGCTTGCGGTCCGGCGCGCTGAAACTGACCGAGGCATTGGAGACAGAACGACACCGCATCGGCATGGATTTGCATGACCAGACACTGGCCGATCTGACCCGGCTTGCTCGCCACGTCGAGCGGCTCACCCGCGCACCGGATCTTTCCGGTGAACAGCTGGAGCCGCTGTTTCGCGGTCTCCAGCATTGCATGCGCGATCTGCGGCAGATCATCGAGGAGGCCAAGCCCTCCATTCTCCAGCTATTCGGTTTCGTTCAGGCCACGGAAAACCATCTCGACCGTTCGGTGCGCGACAGCGATGCGGCGATTGAATGGACGCTGGATGACCAGAGCGACGGCATGGCCGACAGGCTGGAAGAAACGGTCGCGACATCGCTGTTTCGCATCGTTCAGGAAGCGATCAACAATGTCATCCGCCATGCCCATGCCAGCGAATTGCGGGTGAAGCTGAGCGACCGGAGCGGGCGGCTTCTGGTGGAAGTGATCGATAACGGTATCGGCACCGACCGTCCGGCCCAGCGTTCCGGTTCGGCTGCGGAACTGACGCCCGAACTCACCCCCGAACTCACATTGGGTCACGGCATCGACAATATGCGTACCCGTGCGCGGCTGATTTCAGCAGGCTTCGCCATCCGAAAAAATGCGACAGGCCCGGGAACCAGTGTAACGGTGCTTTTGCCGCCGGAAATGTGCAAACCGATGAATGGAGAGAGTGATGCAGGTTCTGATCGTTGAGGATGACCCGCTGCATCGCACTTATCTGGGCGAGGCGGTACGGGCGGCACTGCCGGAATGCAGCGACATATTCGAGGCTGGAAACGGGTCGGCGGGCGAGAAACTGGCGCGCCAGCATCGCGATGCACATATCGTTATGGATTTGCAGATGAACGGTCGCAACGGCATCGAGGCGGCGCGCACCATCTGGAAAGAAAACCCCGAAACCCGCATTCTGTTCTGGTCGAACTATGCCGATGAGGCTTATGTGCGCGGGGTGTCGCGCATCGTGCCGGAAGGTGCGGCCTATGGCTATGTGCTGAAATCGGCTTCCGACGACAAGCTGCGGCTGGCTCTGCGCAGCATTTTCGTCGAGGCGCAATGTGTCGTCGACCGGGAAGTGCGCGGCCTGCAGCAGAAGAGCCTCAGCCATGCCAGCGGTTTTACCGAGAGCGAATATGAAATCCTGATTGATATCGCGCTGGGCCTGACGGACAAGATGATTGCGCGCCGTCGCAATCTGTCGCTGCGCAGCGTTCAGAACCGCCTGCAGCAGCTTTATGAAAAGCTCGGCGTTTATCAGGAAAAAAGCGATACCGACGAGGGGCGGTTCAATTTTCGCGCCCGTGCCGTGACCGTAGCGCTGTTGCGCAAATTGTTGAATTACAGCGCGCTGGAGCGTGCGGAAGCCGAGCTCAACGAATGGCTGAGCCGGCAATCCGCTTAGAGCGGTTCCTGTTTAACGGAATTGTCGGAACCGCTCTATCCATTTGTTTTTACGCATTATCCTACGCAAAACCGCTTCGCACTTTTGCTGGAAATGCTCTAGCCCTCACGTCCAGAAATAACGCACGAAGTGAAAGAACACCGGCGCTGAAAAGACAAGGCTGTCGGCGCGGTCGAGCATGCCGCCATGGCCCTCGATCATGTGGCCCCAATCCTTGACGCCCCGGTCGCGCTTGATGGCCGAGGCCACCAGCCCGCCAAAAAAGCCCATGACGCAAGAGACCGCCGCCAGCGCGCCCGCCTGAAGCGGTGAGAAAGGCGTAAGCCAGGCAAGTCCTGCGCCCAGCAGCGATGCGCTGGCCACGCCGCCGACAAAGCCTTCCCATGTCTTGGATGGCGAGATATTCGGCGCGATGCGATGTTTGCCGAACAGTTTGCCGAACACATATTGCAGCACGTCGCTGCCCTGCACAGTTGCGACCAGAAAGGCGATCAGCAGCAGTTTTTCACTGTCATAGCCGGGGATATCCAGCGTCATCAGCGCCGGAACATGGCTGATGCAATAGACCGACAGCATGATGCCCCATTGCTGTTCGCTGATGCGTTCGAGAAAGCGCGACGTATCGCCGGAAAGCGCGGTCAGCACCGGCATGGCGAGGAAGCAATAGACCGGGATGAAGATCGAATAGAGCCCATACCATTCGATCCAGATCAGATAATATTGCACCGGAATGACCAGCAGGAACATGCCGAGCAGGATGCGGTGGTCGCTGCGGCGGGTCTGGGTCAGCGTCACATATTCGCGCAGCGATGCGAAGGATACGAGCGCGAACAGAATGATCACGCCGCCTTTGCCAAACAGGAAGGCAATGCACATGGCCGCGACCATGATCCACCATGCCTTGATACGGGCATTGAGGTTGACCAGTGTGGATGAAAGCGGCTTCGGCGCGCGCCAGGACAGAACGGCGGCGACGAGGCTCGCCGTTCCCAGAACGCCCATGAGGCCGATGAATAATTGAGTTGTTTCACTCATGGGCAGTTACCGTTTCTGGGCTGTATATCAAGAAGTTGCTGGCGGGCTCGCGTCAGAAATTCCTTGCGGTCCTCGCCGTCGCCAAGCTGCACCGGCGCACCGAAAACGACGCGGCACAGCAAAGGCACCGGCAGGGCGGCGCCCTTCGGCAGCACGCGCGACATGTTCTCGATCCAGCAGGGGACGAACTCGACATCGGGCCGCGCCAGCGCGAGATTGTAGAGACCGGAGCGAAAACGCAGCAGCGGTTCGTCCGTCATGTTGCGTGTGCCTTCCGGGAAGATGATCAGCGAATGCCCATCGGCCAGCGCGGTCAGCATCACTTCCATCGGGTCTTGCGTGCGTTCCACCCAGTTCCGTTCAACCAGAACCGTGCGCAGCAGCACTTCGGCCATGAATTGCCGCACGCGATTGGCGCGCCAATAGTCTGCGCCCGCCACGGCGCGGGTGCGCGCCCGTTCCTCCTGATTGAGACAGGAGGCGAGCAGGATGAAATCGCCATGGCTGGTGTGGTTGGCATAATAGATGCGCTGGTTGCGCGATGGCCCCGTACCGCTCCAGATCGGTCGCACGCCGGTGATGCCGCGGGACAGGATGGCGAGCAACGAGCCGAACAAAGATTGCACCTGATGACGAATGATGGTGCGCATGTCAGAACTCCGCGCCCGGCGGCAAAAGCGCCAGCAGGCTGAAAAGGACGATAGCCAGTCCGAGAAAAAGATGGAGACGGCGGGCAATGCGGCGCGATCCCGCAATGCGGCCCGAGAGCGGGCGCACGGTCGGTTGTTTTGCGCGCAGGCCCATTCTTTCCAGAATGGAATCGACCTCCGCAAGGGCTGCCTTTTCATCGTCGCCCGCGGCGATCATTCGAAATAAGGCGGCGTCGAACAGAAGATGCGCGGCAATGCCCAGTACAATCAGGGTGCTTGCCAGTAGCGCCGGCCAGATCAGCCAGAAGACAAGGTCGTGTTGCGCGCGCGCAAACGGCGCGACACCGACCAGAACAATCGCGATGCCAAGCCCGATAAAGGCGTGGCTGCGCAAGGCTTTGGCGCTATCTGCGGCTGGAGAGGTCATTCCCGCACCTCATGCGAGTGCAGGCGGAGTGGCCAGCCCTTGGCGCGGATGAGGTTTTCGGCCTCACGGGCGCTGGTTGCATGACCTGATTGCACCAGCCAGTCAACGGCGACCGTAGCGCTTCGCTGGAAACCAAGCGCACAGCAGATCAGGACCGGGCCGCTATGTCGGGCGGCTTCGACAGCATCGGCTGCGAGCCGAAGCTTTTCCGGTGACGGCAGCAGCAGGTCCATGGCACAGAAGCTCTTCCAGTCTTCCACACCGCGCGGGGCGACCATTTCGGCGGCGAGATCAATGACGGTGATGAAAGCGCGGGCTTCGCTCTTCGAGGGGAAGCGACCGAGAAACACAGTGTCGGTCAAAGCAACATTGGGCGGCAGTTTCCGCGTCCAGAAACGGATATTGAGGCGTGCAAACAGCCGGTAGGGTGCGAGCAGCCAGCGGCTCGCGAGGGTGACAGTGCCGTCAGTTCGTTTCTGGAAAATGTCGGGACCGGCACCGAAATAGCCTGCCGCCACGATGGCGAGAGCAAGGGCTGGCCAGAACCAGAAAATCGCATAGCCGGTCAGGCTGAGACCATGGATGCCAAGCGCGAGCAACAAAAGCGCGCCCGCCAGATAATAACTGCCGAGACGCCGTGCTTTTGGATTGTCTGTCAGATGAAACGTGGCAAGCGGCGAAGAGCCGGTGCGCGGAAACAGCCAGAGCACGAAAAATCCAAGCAATGCACCCGCCGGAATATCGACCGCATGGTGCTGATAGGTCGTCAGCACCGACAGGCCGATCAGCAGGCACCAGATATGCCAGACGATGCGGACACCGCTGCTCATGATGCGGCGCATCTGGTCCCAGATGACAATCAACAGTGCAATATGCAGCGAAGGCGCCTGATTGAACGGCTTGTCGAAACCGCCCAGCACATCGAACATGAAGCCCGGCAGCCCTGAAGTCTCGGGCTTTACGAAAGTCGCGGTCAGCGGAAATGCAACGAAGCAGATGACGGCGATAATCTGCGCTGTCAGATAGCGTTTTGCCAGACGGTCCACCTGTTCGGGGCTTTCATTGACGAAAAGCGCAATGGCGTAGAACAGGTTGACCGACCAATAGGGCACGATGCTCCAGGCGATGAACGGCACGTGGCTTTCCCAACCAAGCGCCAGATTGGGAACGTCGCCGCGCAGCGAAGCGAGCCAGTTGGCGGTGCCATAGGTCAGGTAGAAAAAGGGACCGAGAAACAACAGCCACAGAATGGCGCGCCGGATGACCGGACGCCGCGATGACCCATCGATTCCCCCCAATGCTGCTGTCACGCTTCCGGCTCTCCGATGCGCTCGGCGATTGAAACGGTGAAAATGCCCCATTGGTCAATGCGCTGTTCCAGCTTGCGATAACCGGCCTTTTCCACCAGCTGATCCATTTCGCCCTGCGTGCGGCGGCGCATGATCCAGGCCTCGCCGCCGCGATGCGAGGTCAGTGCGCGGGCGATCATCTCAAGCTGCGGATGCCATGGCTGGTTGGTGTAGATCAGCAGGGAGCCGGGCTTTTGCGCACGCGCCAGTCCCGATAGCGAGCGATTAATCAGCGCATTGTCGGCAAAAAGCTCATAGAGGCCCGATACGATTGCCAGATTGGGCCGGGGGTCGACGGTGGCGAGGCTTTCCGCGTCGAAGGCATCGCCTTCTTCCATATGGGCAATGGCTTCCAGCCCGCGATCGGCAATCAGCTTGCGCCCGGCAACCACATTGATAGGCGAATAATCGCGCAGATGAATGCTGTCGGGCATGATGCCCGCACGCGCCACCGCATCAATCACATAGCGACCATGGCCGCAGGCAATATCGAGGATATTGGTGGGGCGGCCTTCGCTTTTCAGGCGGGTCAGCGCCTTGCCGATCAGCTCTTCCAGATGCACCTTGCGCTGGCGGATGCCGCGCCAGCCAATGGCGTCGAGGAACTGGCGGTCGATCAGTTTGCCGCCCGGGCCGAACCCGCGTGTCTCGTTTTCATAGACATAATCGAGCGTCGAGCCGGAATCGAAACCGGTGCGCTGCCCCACTTTGAGCCCTTCGGAGAAAAGCGCGCCGAAGGCGATGGAGGAGCGGGTCGACGCCCAGTATAGCCCGCGCGGCGACAACAGCGGCAATGGACTGGAAAGCCTGTCGGCTTCGTCGCGGGTATAGCCCGCAATATGCGCTTCGGTCAGGTCGGCGCGCTGCGGCTCTTCGGCAAAGCGCTGGTCGATGAAGGTCTTGATCTTGTCGATGGCCTGCTTGCGGTCCTTCTCGCCCAGCGTATCGTGATAGAAGCCCTTCAGCACATGCCGCTCCTTGATGCGGCTGCCGAGATTTTCAAAGAAGCGATGCTGTGGCGTGGGGCGCACCACGAAATCGCTGCCGGAAATCAGAAGCTGCGTCGGCACGGTGATGGCGCGGGCGTCGTCCACCACGCGCTTGGCCGCTTCATAAAGTTGCAGCAGAATATGCGAGGCGATGGGGCGGGTGATCAGCGGGTCGGTGCGATAGGATTCGATCCGCTCGGGATCATGGGTCAAAAACTGCGGCTTGACGTAGGAATTGACGTAGAACGTGCCTTTCAGCTTCTGCCAAAGCGCAATGCCTTCCTTGGCGAAAGGCACATAGAGCTTGATGTCGAAGGCAGGCGAGGCCAGCACCAGCGCACGAATATTCGGCGCATAGTCATGCACCCATGCGGCGGCAAGCACCGCGCCCACGCTCTGCGCGACAATGGCGACATCTTCAATGGCAGCACCGGTTTCTTCGCGTATATGCGCGACAAAGCTGTCGAGATCGCGGATTGAAGCGCCGAAGGACGGTGAGAAGCCGCGCTCGCCGGGCGAACGTCCGTGGCCGCGTGCATCCCAGGCATAGAAAGCGAAATCATGAAGGCCGAGTTCATCGACCAGATGCGCAACACGTCCGCTATGTTCGTGGCCGCGATGCAGCAGGACGATCACGCCTTTCGGGCAGGGCGAGGCGGCTGGCCAGACACGATAGAACAGCGATGTACCGTCATGGGTTGTAAACTGGGCTTCTGTCGCTTCGCGATGTGCCGTCTTGTGCGTCGGCATTTCAGCGTGCTGGCTCATCCGTTTCCTCCCCAATTGCCTAGAGCGCTCTTTGATCTGATTGGATCAGATCGGCGCTCTAGTTCCCTATTTTAACGCGCATCTGTTCCGAAAACCGTTTCACACTTTTCGGGATGCGCTCTAAGCTGCCCGCACTCAATTAATCCCAATTAGTATTGAGTGCAGTAGAATGTTTGAATAAACGAGCAAATGCGAACCGCAAATAGCTGTTTGTCCGATATTGTCCATTTCCCAAGAGATTCTCGATGTCCGTCTATCAGCTTAAGTCACAATTCCAGAATTTACTGAGGCCTGTTGTCGTGCGACTTGCCCGTGCCGGAGTAACGGCCAATCAAGTCACGATAGGCGCGGCGTTGGGGTCGGTCATACTTGGCGCACTGCTTTTCTGGAGCGGTAGCGCGGTCTGGTTCGCGCTGGTGCCGGTCTGGCTTTTCCTGCGCATGGCGCTGAATGCGGTGGACGGAATGCTGGCGCGGGAGCACAATCAGAAGAGTACACTCGGCGCTTATCTGAACGAGGTTGGCGATGTCGTTTCCGATGCCGCACTCTATGCGCCATTCGTCCTTGTCGCGCCGTTCTCCGGTGCGTGGATGTTCGCCATCGTTCTGCTTGCAGTTCTGACCGAATTTGTCGGCGTCACAGGTGCTGCACTGGGCGCGAGCAGACGCTATGACGGGCCGATGGGCAAGAGCGACCGCGCGGTGGTCTTCGGCGTTCTTGGTGCATGGATCGCCATTGACGGTGGATTGCCAGGCTGGGCCTTCTGGGTTCAACCGTTGCTGTGCCTGCTTCTGGCGGTGACAGTGATCACGCGCGTTCGCGGCGGTCTTGGCGAAGTGGCTTCTAGGGTCTAAGCGCCCGTGCGCTCAAAGCGCTTGAGCACGCCCAGCAGCACCAGCGGCACGAATGTCGTAATCACGATGGCGATGAAGGCCATCGCCATGCCAAGCCCGACCGAACCTTGTTCGAACTGACGCCAGATGAAGATGGATATGGTCTGCATGCCGACAGGCGCAACCAGAACCGAGGCGACCAGTTCACGTGTTGCGACCGCAAATACCAGCAGCATGGCGGTGATCAGGCTTGGCGCGATCAGCGGCAGCATGATGCGACGGAAAGCCGTGAAGCTGTTAGCGCCGCAAACACGGGCAGCGGCTTCCAGATTGTCGCCGATCTGGTGAAAAGCGGCGGTCGCATAGCGGATCGGCTGCGGCAGCAGAATGCAGCAATAGGCGAGCAGCAGGATGAGCGGCGTATTATAGGGCGAGATCGGCAAAGACGGCTGGTTCCACGCCAGAATGAGGCCGACCGCCACGACGACGCCGGGCAGGGCGTTGGGCAGAACGGTCAGCACATCGAGCCAGAAGCGGCCGCGAAACCGCATTTTCACTACGGCATAGGCAGCGACGGCACCGAGAAACCCGGTCAACAGCGCGCTGCCGAGACCGAGCGACAGGCTGTTGAACAAGGCGCGCATGCCGCCAGCACTGTTTTCGGCGATGGCTGCGAAGTTGTCGAAGCCAAGATTGGCGGGCGTCAGTCCGCCGGATACGGTTTTGGACAGCGCCGTTGCGAGGATCGCCAGCAGCGGAACACCGGTGGCCGCAAAAGCGACCAGCGCAAACAGCGCCACCACTGGCGCGGTCATTGCGCCAAGCGGGCGCTTGTCTTTCGATTGCGGCTTGCCGCCTGTGGTCACATAGGAGCGGCGGGTCAAGATCCAGCGCTGGAACAGAAAGGCCGCCAGCGACAGGCAGACCAGCGTGAGCGAAAAGACGGAAGCCCCGGCCAGATCAATCGGCCAGTCGGAAATGCGCAAGTCGATTTCCGTCACCAGCACTTCAAAGCCCGAGCGGCGTCCAAGCGCTGCGGGGGTGCCATATTCTTCGATTGCCGCGGCGAAGACGAGAAGCAGGCTTGCCGCCAGTCCCGGTGTGGCGAGCGGCAGGGTGATGCGGAAGAAGGACCGCCATGGCGATGCGCCGAAGACGCGGCCCACATCGGAATAGCGCGCGCCGACCGCTTCGATGGTCCGCGATACGGCGAAATAGACCAGTGGGAAGGTGTTGAGCGCCATCACGAAGGTCATGCCCGCGAGCGAGAACAGAAATGGTGCGAGATGAAATCCGGTCAGCTGTTCGAGATAGCCGCGCGGCTGCAAGGTCATGATCCAGCCAAGCGTCGCGATATAGGGTGGGATCATGAAGGGAACGAGCATCAGCACGTCCCAGACGACCGCAAAGGGCACCTTGTAAAGTGCGCGAAACACTGCGAGCGGCACCGCGATCAGTGCTGACAGCACGACCACACAAAGGCCGAGCAGCACCGTATTGGCGCTCATGCGCAAGAGCTTCGGATCGCCGAACAAGGCTGGAAGATGCAGGAAGGGCTCGGCCAGCGAGCCCTGTCCCAGTTTTGGAAAGACAGCCTGAAGCACGATGAAGACAAAGGGGACGGCCACAACCAGCGCCAGTCCGGCGGTGGCGACAAGTCCGAGCGGGTTTGCGCCAGCGCTGCTATTTGTCTTCATGACGATGCTTCTTAGTTGCTGGCTGCGAAAATCGCGCCGAATTCCTTCAGCGTTTCATTGCGCTTGCCATAGACTTCCTTGGCGTCGATGGTCAGGACCTTGAGGTCGTTGATCAGCGGACGATTGGCCGGAATGTCGGTGCGCGATGGCATCAGATAGGTTGCAGCAACCAGTTTCTGGCCTTCGTCGGACAGCATGTAATCGATGAACTGCTTGGCTTCGTCCTGGTTCTTCGACCATTTCAGGATCATGGCCGGGCGCGGCGCAACAACCGTGCCGGAAGCCGGGAAGATCACATCGATCGATTCACCCTTGGCCTTGCCTGCAAGCGAGATGTAATCGACAGCGCCGAACACGGCTGCTTTGGCGCCCTGAAGTACAGGGTTCAGCGCTTCGGCATTGGCGCCGGCAACGGTTGCGCCATTGGCGTGCAGATTCTTGAACAGATCCCAGCCCTGTGTCGACTGAAGCGCGGCCACCAGTTCAAAGCTTGCGCCCGACTGTGCCGGATCGGGCAGGTTCACCAGATCCTTATATTCAGGCTTGGCGAGATCGGCCCATTCGGTCGGCTTCGGGGTCTTGCTGGCCGGGTTCCATGCGATACCAAGCGCCGAAACACCCTGTGCGACAGCGGTTTCGTTCTTCAGGAAATCCGGCACTTTTTCGGCATTGGGGCTGGTATAGGCGACCAGCCAGTCGCGCTTGGCGAAATCCGTCGCCGTGTCCCAGGATGCCGAAATCAGCACGTCCACCACCGGATTGGCGGCTTCGGCCTCGATGCGGGCCATGATCTTGCCGGTCGTCGCCTGGAAGACATTGACCTTCGCGCCGGTCTTGGCGGTAAAGCCCGTGGCGAGCTTTTCAATCAGGCTGCCGGGACCGGCGGAATAGACGGTGATATCGGCATAAGCCGCCGTGCTCGCGAAGAGTGCGGTCATGAGCGCAAAGCCTGCCGCGACTTTGGCACCGAGGATCGATTTCTTCATCTGTAGCTCCTGAGATGTTGCCTGTAATGGGTCTTACTTCGAGAACCAGCGCAGCTGGCCCGGATCGATGGCGATGCCGACGGGAACACCCGGCGACAGGCGAATACCGTCGAGATAGGTCAGTTCATGTCCGGCATCTTCCATGCCGATCCGAACCGTCGTCAGATGTCCGTCACCGCGAAACTGGCTGCGCAATACGGTGGCCGGGATTGCCTCGTCATTGAGCGGCACGCTGCGCACGGATCGCGACGGCAAAAGCACATGCGTGACTGCATTCTGGGCGGCATCCGCTCCCGTATTGTGAGCGATGCGGATATCGGTGCGGGTGATGCGATAGGCGTCGTTATAACGTTCGACGGGCACGACACATCCCAGACGCAGGAAATCGGCGACTTCTGGCGTCTTCGGCTGGGCAACCAGCTGTTCGGGCGCTGCGAGCTGTTCGATCACGCCGCCGCGCATGACGGCAACCTGATCGGCCAGCGAAAAAGCCTCGCTCTGGTCGTGGGTGACATAGATGGCCGTCAGACCGAGATTGGAAACCAGCTGGCCGATTTCGGTGACCATGTTCTCACGCAATTCACGGTCGAGATTGGACAGCGGTTCGTCGAACAGAACCAGTCCCGGCTCCGCGACAATGGCGCGGGCAATCGCCACGCGCTGTTGCTGCCCGCCGGACATGTCGCTGATGGAGCGATTGCCAAAGCCCGAAAGGCCAACACGATCCAGCGCGGCAGCGACGCGCTTTTCCCGCTCGGCACGATTGACGCCGCGCATTTCGAGCGGAAAGGAGACATTACCGAAGACGGTCATATGCGGCCAGAGCGCATAATCCTGAAACACCATGCCGAGATGCCGCTTTTCCGGCGGAATGAAGCTGCGGCTGTCGGCATCCGCAACCGTGACGCCATTGATGGTGACGGAACCCTTGGTCGGTTCGAGCAGGCCTGCCACGAGACGCAGAAGTGTCGTTTTTCCACAGCCGGACGGCCCGAGCAACGCAAGGGTCTGGCCCTTGGGAAGCGTGAGGCTGATGTCGTTCAGAATGGTCGCCGGACCATAAGCGAGGCTGAGGCCAGCTGTCTGAACGGCGATATCTGCGGATAGTGGACGACTATGTAACATCTGCCTGCAATCTGAACGGTTTCGCCGCTTCTATTCGGATTGCATGACGTGTGTATGACAGGAAGTTGACAGATAATCGGGCCTGTGACCAACCGGAATTGCTAAGACTATTCGCCGGGTAAAAGCCTGAAATGGCCCATCGAAGTTAGCCGGATCAGGAGATACTTACCGGGGCGCGACGTGGCGCGCCAGAAAGCGATCCATCTCTTTTTGCAAGGGGGCTTTGCCGGTGAAGGCCGCCACATAATGCGGAATGCGTGCCAGCCGCAATGCGGTGTTTTCCTGCGTGCGCATCGAGATATAGCCGATCTGCACCAGATAAAGCGTGCGGGCGCGAACATCGGCAACCACTGGCTCAAAACCAAACCGTTCGAACAGGCGCGCCAGACCGGCCAGACGGCTTGCATCAGCGGCGCGCACTTCCTCTTCCACCTGCACCGATTGCAGCGCCCAGCTGCGCACCGCAAATTCGAATGCCGGATCGAAAATATCCCGATCGAGCCAGCAGTCGAAAACATTGAGAACCGCTTCCTCAAGCGTCTCTGCATAGGCTTCCGTCTGTTTGAGAAGCGCGCCGGTGTTCTTGTCGCGCCAGCGGCTGACCAGCGCATCAAGCAGCTCTTCGCGGTCCTTGAAGAACCAGTAGAAACTGGTGCGTGACAGATCGAGCCGCTTGGCCAGCGGTAAAATGCGCACGGCCTCCACGCCGCTTTCGATCAGCGCATCATAAGCCGCTTCAAGCCAGAGGTCGGGCGATCCGCGCCACCCCGTTTCGTTTGTCACCGGTTGTTCCATGGCGTCAGTTCTACCAGACAGTCGGCATTTGGCAAGAAGACTAAACAGTTTTGTACGGTAAAATGACATATGTGATTATTAAATTGACAGTTATGTACATTTCTAGCTAGCCTTGCTGAAAACAACAAATGGGAACGATCGAAATGTCAGCCGATCCGCTGTTGCAGCCGCTTACCATCAAGCATCTGACGCTTCGTAACCGCATCATGCTCACCTCGCATGAGCCAGCCTATGCCGATGACGGCATGCCGAAGGAACGCTATCGCGCCTATCACGTCGAACGGGCCAAGGCCGGTATCGCACTGACGATGACGGCGGGCTCCGCCTCGGTGTCGAAGGACAGTCCGCCTGCCTTCAACAATGTGCTGGCCTATAAGGACGAGGTTGTGCCCTGGTTGCGGATGCTGGCGGATGAGTGCCATGAGCACGGCGCGGCGGTGATGATCCAGCTTACCCATCTCGGTCGCCGCACCCGTTGGGACAAGGGCGACTGGCTGCCCTCCGTCTCGTCAACGGCAAAGCACGAACCGGCCCATCGCGCTTACCCCAAGCGGGCCGAAGACTGGGATATCGAGCGTATCATCCGCGATTATGCCGATGCGGCGGAGCGGATGAAAGCTGCCGGTCTCGACGGTCTGGAACTGGAGGCCTATGGCCACCTGCTCGACCAGTTCTGGTCGCCGCTGACCAATGAGCTTGATGGAGATTACGGCGGTTCGCTCGACAACCGGCTGCGGTTTTCCTTTCAGGTTTTGAGCGCCATTCGCGAGCGGGTCGGGCCGGATTTTCTGGTCGGCATCCGTTATGTGGCCGATGAGACGCTTGAAGGCGGCCTGACGCGTGCGGATGGACTGGAGATTTCCCGCAGGCTGAAGGACAGCGGTCTGGTCGATTTTCTCAATGTCATTCGCGGCCATATTGAAACCGATGCCGGTTTGACCGACGTCATTCCCATTCAGGGCATGCCGAGTGCGCCGCATCTGGATTTCGCGGGCGAGATCCGGTCCAGCACCGGAATGGCGACGTTCCATGCCTCCAAGATTCAGGATGTGGCAACAGCGCGCCATGCGATTGCATCCGGCAAACTCGACATGGTCGGCATGACGCGTGCCCATATGACCGACCCGCATATCGTGCGCAAAATCCTTGAAAAGCGGGAAGAGGAAATCCGCCCCTGCGTCGGCGCGAATTACTGCCTCGACCGGATTTATCAGGGCGGTGCAGCCTATTGCATCCATAATCCCGCCACGGGCCGCGAGACCTCGATGCCGCATGTCGTCAACAAGGCTGAACAAAGCCGCCGCATCGTGGTGGTCGGTGCCGGTCCCGCCGGGCTGGAAGTTGCGCGCGTCAGCGCCGAGCGCGGCCATAAGGTCGTTGTCTTCGAGGCGGCGAGCCAGCCGGGCGGTCAGGTGCGGCTGACAGCGCAGAGCCCGCGCCGGCGCGAGATGATGGGCGTCATCGACTGGCGCATGGCGCAGTGTGAAAAGCTCGGCGTCGATTTTCGCTTCAATGCCTGGGCCGAGGCCGACACGGTAACGGCGGAAGCGCCGGATGTGGCGATCATCGCGACCGGCGGCATGCCGGAAATGAGCCTGCTTGGCGCGGGCAACGAGCTTGCCGTTTCCGCCTGGGACATCATTTCCGGCGATGTGCGCCCGGGAACCAATGCGCTGGTCTTTGACGAGGCGGGAGATCATGCCGGGCTTCAGGCCGCGGAATTTATCGCCAATGCGGGCGGCAAGGTAGAAATCATGACTGCCGACCGCACATTCGCACCGGAAGTTATGGGCATGAACCTCGTGCCCTATATGCGCAGCCTGCAAAAGAAGGATGTCACCTTCACCGTCGGCTATCGACTGGAAGGTATTCACCGCGACGGTAACAGGTTCGTTGCTCGGATCGGCAGCGATTATGGCGCGCCTGTCAGCGAGCGCGAATTTGACCAGATCGTCGTCAATGACGGTACACGTCCGATGGATGCGCTGTATTTTGAGCTGAAACCCCTGTCTCGCAACCTCGGCGCGGTGGATTACGAAGCCCTGATCGAGGGGCGCAGGCAGGCCGTCGTCAGAAATGCGCAAGGCGCTTTCGAGCTTTATCGGATTGGCGATGCCGTTGCGGCCCGTAACACCCATGCGGCCATTTATGACGGGTTGAGGCTGGGCAAGGATCTGTAGTCAGAGGCATGACCTCATAACTAAGAGTTATGAAGTCGTAGACATTTTTTGCCTTTGTATTCTTTCCAGCGGTCACTATCGTGATGAAGATAAAGGGAACGTCGGCGGCATAATAAATAATCAAGGTTCCGCCAGAACGAGCATAGATCCAGCGTGTCTTGCAGGCATTTCCGGCCTGCATCCGCGTAAAGATGGGACTGTCGCGATGAACGATAAAAAAGGGGAGTGCGGTTATTGAACGCAATGCGACCGACTTTGGTGTCAGGGTCTGCTGGCGTGGAAAATGCGCCTGCCTCCGCATCGAAACTCATACGCCTTGAGGGGTTGAGTAAACATTTCGGGGCGCATCTCGTCCTTGAGAATATCGATCTGGAAGTTGCGCAAGGCGAAGTGCTGGCAATCATCGGTCCCAGCGGCTCGGGCAAGAGCACACTTCTGCGTTGCATCAATTATCTGGAAAGGCCGGATGGCGGTCTCCTGACGGTCGGCAAGGTGAAGCTCGACGCCACGCAGGCGCCGCGTACTGCGCAGCTGAAAGAATTGCGCAATACGGTTGGCATGGTGTTCCAGTCGTTCAATCTGTTCCCGCATATGAGTGTTCTGCGCAATGTCAGCCTGCCGCAGGAACGTGTGCTGGGTCGCAGCCGCGCAGAAGCCGAGGAGCGGGCGATCCAGCTTCTCGAACGCGTCGGTCTTGCTGACAAGGCAACACAATATCCCGGCCGTTGCTCCGGTGGTCAGCAGCAGCGCATCGCCATCGCGCGCTCGCTGGCGCTCAATCCGCAGGTGATGCTGTTTGACGAGCCGACCTCGGCGCTCGATCCTGAACTGGGGCTTGAAGTGCTTGCCGTCATGCGCGAGCTTGCCGAAAGCGGCATGACCATGCTCGTGGTGACCCATGAAATGGGTTTCGCGGAAAATGTCTCCGATACGGTCATGATCATGGCCGATGGGCGCATCATCGAGAAGGGAGCATCGAAGGATGTCATGCGCAATCCGCAAGAGGAACGCACGAAGCGGTTTCTTCGTGCGGTGCATGACCGATGACAGCGGACAATGTTCTCCTCATCCTGAGCGGCCTGCCATGGACCATAGCGCTGACGCTGGGTTCCTTCGCAATCGGCTGCATTCTCGGCGTCCCGCTTCTCGCCGCGCGTCAGGCGCGTCTCGCGCCGGTACTGTGGATCGCGGCCGTGCTGATCCAGATCGTGCGCGCCCTGCCGCCGATTCTCTGGCTGTTCATCATCTTCTTCGGCATTGGCATGGGCATCATGCCGATCAATCCGTTTGTGGCGGCGCTGATCGGTCTTGGGCTGATCGCATCGGCCAATATGGCTGAAATCTATCGCGGCGCGCTAGCCTCTCTTCATCATGGCCAGTGGGAAGCGGCGACGGCGTTGAATTTCGGCACCCGCCATACGCTGGTCGATGTGGTCGCGCCGCAGGCCTTTCGTGTCGCACTGCCATCGGCGGCGAGCTATCTGATCGGGCTGATGAAGGAAACAGCCGTTGCCTCAACGATCGGTGTCGCGGACCTCGCCTTCCGGGGCAATCAGGTGTCGCAGCTTACCTTCAAGGGCATCGAGGTCTTCGCGCTGGTCGGCCTGTTCTACATTTTCCTGAGCCTCCCCGTCGCGTGGCTGTCGCGCTCTGCCGACAGCTATCTGAGAGCAAAGGTGGCGCGCTGATGTTCCCGACCTCTGAAGAATTCTACGAATGGATGCCCGCGCTGCTCGGCGGGTTGCAAGTCAGCTTGCAGGTGGCGGCGCTGAGCCTCGCCATCGGCATTCCGCTCGGGCTGTTGCTGGCGCTGGGCGTCGGTGCAAAATCGCGCTTCAATCGCTATCTGAGCCTGTTTCTGGTCGAGATCGGGCGCGGGGCTCCCGCGCTGGTGCTGTTGCAGTTCATGTATTTCGGCCTGCCTGCGACCGGTCTGACGATGACCTCGTTTTCAGCTGCCGTGGTGGCACTGGCCTGGAATACAGGCGCTTACACGAGCGAGATCATCCGCGCGAGCCTGCAATCGATCCATCACGGCCAGCGCGAGGCGGCAGAGGCGATGGGCTTCAATGCGCTTGACGAACTGCGCTTTGTCCTGCTGCCACAGGCTCTGCGCGTGGCGCTTCCGGCTCTCCTGGGCTTCGCGATCCTGATTTTTCAGGGCACGTCGCTCTGCTTCACGATTGCCCTGCCGGAACTCGTCAGCAATGCCTACGAAATCGGGTCCAACACGTTCCGCTATATGCCTGCCTTGCTGCTGGCCGGCTTGCTCTATGCCACGATCTGCATTCCGGCAGCATGGATCGTTTCCTATGTGGAGAAGCGCTCATCCGCTTACGCCACCCGATAAAACCCAACGCAACAATAAATGCCCACAACAATAAAGGGGAGTAGCAGATGAAAAATGGGATGATACGTAAAGGTGTTCTCGGCGCCGCATTGCTTATGGGCCTGTCTTCGGCAGCGTTCGCAGAGGATTGCAAGCCGAAGCATGAGTTCAAGACCATCACGCCGGGCACGCTGACGATTGCTGTCACCACCTATGCACCGCATTCCTTCATGGATGAGAGCGGCAAGCTGAAGGGTCTCGATGGCGATATCGCAACCGAATTCGCCAAGCGCGAATGCCTGACCGTCAAGCCGGTCGCCGTCGATCCGGCTGCGGCCATCCAGTATGTGCTGTCGGGTCAGGCCGATATCACCACCGGCGACTGGTATCGCACCGCCGAACGCGCCAAGGTCATGAACCTTTCCTATCCGCTCTATAAGGACCAGATGGGTCTTTATTCCAAGGATGGCGCCAAGACTGTCGAGGAACTGGTCGGCAAGAATGTTGGCACCGTTCAGGGCTATCTCTGGGTCACCGATGCCAAGAAACTTCTGGGTGCGAAACTGCGCCTTTATCCGAACTCCGTGAACATGCATCAGGATCTCGCATCGGGGCGCATCGACATCGGCATCGATGGCTATTCGACCGGCGCTTATGCGGCCAAGAATGGCACGCTCAAGGATATCAAGGTCGAGGTTGCGCAGCCTGATCCGCGCATCCGCGCCACCAAGGAAGCGGCGCAGGCAAGCCTGCCTTATGCCAAGAGCGCGACGGATTTCGGTGCGGCACTCGATGCCAATATCGAGGAAATGCAAAAGGACGGCACGATTGCCAAAATCCTGAAGTCCTACGGTCTCGATGAAAGCGCCGGTGACACCGGTGCGCCGAAGCTCATCGAGTAATCCCATCATCATGACCGGATGCGGCGGCTGACCGCCGCATCCGCAACCACCTGCATAATGGCATTTTGCGGAGGTGCCGCCATGGCGCTCGATCACTATTTCCTTCTCGGTCGTTCCGGTCTTCGTGTCAGCCGTCTGGCGCTTGGCACGATGACATTCGGCAATGCCGGGATCAGGGGGATCGGCGGGTCGTGGGGCACCGACGAGGACAATGCGCGGGCCATTTTCGACCGCTATCTGGAAGCGGGTGGTAATTTCATCGACACGGCGGATTCCTATGGCGCGGGTCTCAGCGAAACACTGGTCGGCAAGTTTGTCGAGGAAGCTGGCGCACGGGATCGCGTGGTCATTGCGACCAAATATTCGAACAATCTGCAGCCGGGCAATCCCAATGCCGGCGGCAATGGCCGCAAGAACATGATGCGGGCGGTCGACCAGTCGCTAAAGCGACTGAAGACCGATTATATCGATCTCTATATGGTGCATACCTGGGACGGGATGACCCCCGTGGAAGAGGTAATGCGCGGCTTCGATGATTTGATCCGTGCGGGTAAAATCCGCTACTGCGGCCTTTCCGACGTACCTGCCTGGTATGCGGCGCGGGCGCAAACCTGGGCGGAAGCGCATGCGCTTTCGCAGCCGATCAGCCTTCAACTGCCCTATTCGCTGGTCGAGCGCAGCATCGAGCAGGAATTCGTGCCGCTCGGTCAAAATCTCGGCCTTGGCATCACCGCATGGAGCCCGCTGGCCATGGGGCTTCTGTCAGGCAAATATCGTGCGGGTGGCGAAGGCCGCCTGAACCGCGACAATGCCGAAGGGCTGGGGCTGTTTACCGAACGCAACACCCGCATCGTCACGGCGCTGGCCGAGGTTGCAGATGCTATGGGCAAGCCGATGGCGCAGGTCGCCCTTAACTGGGTGGTGACACAGCCGGGCATTGCGGCAGCTATTATCGGCGCGAGCAAGCTTGCGCAGCTCGATGACAATCTGGGCGCGCTCGCATTTACAATTCCGGATGAGTTGCGTGCCAGACTGGAGGGCGCAAGCACCCTTCAACCCACCTATCCCTATTCGCTTTTCGCGCCGGATTATCAGGCGGGCATTCTCAACACCGGCGTTTCGGTCGGTGACAAGCCTGCCGGTTATCAGCATCCGCATTTCGTGCCGAAGGTTGGTGAATACGCTTTCGGAAAGCCTCCCAAGAACGACTGATCAGTCTTAAGGAACCACCATGAACGACATGCCCGCGAAGGTGCGCTCTGTCGCCGCCGTCGAACCAACCCTTTTTGTCCTTACGCTCGATTGCGATGACAAGCCCGGCATCGTGGCGGCCATCACCACGGAACTGGTGGCCATCGGCGGCAATATCGTGGAAAGCAATCAGTTTCGCGACAGGCTGACCAACCGCTTTTTCATGCGCATTGCTTTCAGCGCGCCGCTTGGCATGTCGCGTGAGGCGATCGAGCACGCACTGAAACCGGCAGGCGAGCGGTTCGGCATGAAATTCGCGGTGGCCGATGCCAGCCGCAAGCCGAAGATCGTTCTCATGGTGTCCAAATTCGATCACGCCATGCTGCATCTTCTCTATCAGATCCGCGTCGGCTGGCTGAATGCCGAGGTCGTTGCCATCGTCTCCAATCATGAAGATAGCCGCGAAACGGCGGAAAGTGCGGGCATTCCCTATCATTCATGGGGCGTGAACAAGGACAACAAGGCCGAGCAGGAAGCCCGCCTGATCGATCTGGTGCGTGAGACGCAGGCCGACCTGGTGGTCCTCGCACGCTATATGCAGGTGCTATCGGATAATCTGTCCAACCGCCTGTTCGGCAAGATTATCAACATCCACCATTCGTTTCTGCCATCCTTCAAGGGTGCAAAGCCCTATCATCAGGCGTTCGAGCGCGGCGTGAAGCTGATCGGTGCAACGGCGCACTATGTGACGCCGGATCTCGACGAAGGCCCGATCATCGAGCAGGAAACCGAGCGCGTCACGCATTCCATGAGCGCGGAAGATTTCGTCGCCACCGGGCGCGATATCGAAAGCCGGGTTCTTGCGCGGGCGGTGAAGATGCATCTAGAAAATCGCGTCATGCTCAATGGGCACAAGACGGTGGTTTTCGCGCAATAGGCCGAGGGCCTATATATCCAGTTCCGCGTCTGCGCCCTGTTCGAGAAGCCAGTCGCGGAACAGTTCAGCCCCCCGCTTTGGCGGGCGTTGAGCGGGCATGACGAGATGAATTGTATCGCCGGACCGATGAAAAATATGCGTGGCGGGCACAAGGCGTCCGGCCACGATATGATCATGGACGAGGTGTTTCCAGCCAAGCGCCACGCCTTGCCCCTGCACCGCAGCCTCGATGGAGCTGAGCGCGTCGGTAAAGACGAAATCCTGTTCAATGCGCGGGTTTGGTACGCCGGAGCGTTCCAGCCATTCGCGCCAGCCAAGCCGCGAGCGGTGGCGCTCCTCGAAATGCAGCAGCGTGTGGTTCAGAAGATCGCTCGCTTCCTCGATCTGTCCGCGCTCCTTCAGATATGCGGGGCTGCAAACCGGCCAGACTTCCTCCGTCACGAAGGGCCAGGCGAGGATGCCCGGCCATTTGCCTCTCCCCAGACGCGCTGAAACGTCGATATCTTCTTCAAGTAAATCCTGATCGTCGCGGCTGCTTTCTTCGATGCGCAGCGCCACATCCGGATGCTTTTCCTTGAACCCTTTCAGGCGTGGCAAAAGCCATAGTTGCACGAAGGACGCCGAGAACGACACGCGGATGATATCGCGCGAGTGTTTCTTGCGCATGGACGAGATGACCATGTGCAGATGGTCGAATGCTTCCTGCGTTTCACGATAAAGCCGCTGGCCTTCCGCCGTCAGCTCCAGACGGCTGCGCTCGCGCCGAAAAAGCTTCAATCCGGTGGCTTCTTCCAGAAGCTTGATCGTCTTGCTTACCGCTGGCTGGCTTACATTCAGCTCTTCCGCTGCCGCGGTAAAGCTCAGCCGTCGGGCTGCCGCCTCAAACACGAAGAGGTAATTGGCCGAGGGGATGAGCGAGCGGAGTCTATGCATAATCTGAAGTTATATCTTCGCGGATTTTTTATCAAGCTCACAGGGCGCAGAACCCTCTGTAATGTAACGCACAAAGGAGTCCGTATTGTCGCCGGGAGCGACGCTTCGGCAATCTCCAAATCATATATTGGAAGGGAACTTAGAATGCAGACTCATGCGCGCGCGGTTGTCATCGGGGGAGGTTGCGTCGGCGCCTCCATTCTTTACGGTCTGGCCAAGCGGGGCTGGTCGGATGTCGTTCTTCTGGAACGAACGCAGCTCACCGCCGGTTCCACATGGCACGCGGCAGGCCTGATCCCGTCCTATGCGCGCAGCATCAATATCGGCCGCATGATCAACAAATCCATCGAGATTTATGAAGGTCTGGAAGCCGAGACCGGCCAGCATGTCGGCTGGCACAAATGCGGCCAGTTGCGCATTGCCAACACGCGCGACCGGCTGGACGAATATAAGAGCTATATGAGCGTTGCCGAAGTGCAGGGCCTGCGCGCCGAGCTGGTTTCTCCGGCACGCGCCCGTGAATTGTGGCCGCTGCTTGAAAACAATCATGACATGCTGGGCGCGCTTTATCACCCGGATGACGGTCATATCGCGCCTGCCGACGTCACCATGGCGCTTGCCAAGGGCGCGCGCGACAGAGGCGCAAAGATTCATCTCAACACGCAGGTCAACGGTTTCGAGCGTCTGCCGGGCGGCGAGTGGAAGGTGAAGACCAATCAGGGCGACATCATCTGCGAGCATATCATCTCGGCGACCGGCAACTACGCCCGCCAGACCGGGGCCATGCTCGGCCTCGACATTCCGGCAATCCCGATCATCCATCAATACTGGATCACCGATGCGGTGCCGGAAGTGATCGAGCGCAAGCGTCAGGGTCTGCCGGAAATGCCGATCCTGCGCGACGAGGGCTTTGAGGGCTATCTGCGCGAGGAAGGCGACGGGCTGATGTTCGGCCCTTATGAGAAGACGGAACATCTGAAGCTCTTTGCTGAAAACGGCGTGCCGGAATGGTTCGGCGCCGATCTTCTGGAAGAGGATTTCGATTCTGTTTCGTGGAACTGGGAGCAGGCCATCGAGATGGTTCCCGCACTCGGTCGCGTCGGCATCAAGGCCAATGTGCGTGGGCCGTTCCAGATGACGGCGGATGAACTGCCGCTGGTCGGTCCGGCCTGGGGGCTGGACAATGTCTGGCTGGCCGAAGGCGTTCCGGGCGGCATCCTGTGGGGCGGTGCTATTGGCTATTATCTTTCGGAGCGTATCGTGGAGGGCGGCAACAGCATCGATACGTCCGAACTCGATCCGCGTCGTTTCGGCGATTACGCCAACAAGAACTGGACCCGCGAAAAGGTGCGCGAATCCTGGGGCACCCATGCCGAGCAGCATTATCCGGGGCAGGACATGCCCGCCGCTCGCCCGCAGAAAACCGCGCCGTCCTATGACCGACTGACGGAACTGGGTGCTGTCTGGGGTTGCCTCAACGGTTGGGAAATGCCGAACTGGTTCGCGCCTAAGGGCCTCGAGGCCAAGGATCAGTATAGCTGGCGCTGGACGGAAAAGGGCAAATATGTTGGCGAGGAAGTTGAAGCGGTCCGCAATGCGGTCGGCCTCGTCGAAATGACGCCGATGACCAAATTCGAGGTCAGCGGTTCCGGCGCGGAAGCCTGGCTCGACGGCATTCTCGCCAACCGCCTGCCGAAAATTGGCCGCGTCAACCTTGCGCATCATCTGACGAAGAAGGGCGGCGTGCAGGCTGAATATGTGGTGTCGCGTCTCGATGACGGCACGTTCTATATGATTTCCACTCCGCGCGCCGAACGCTGGAACTTTGACGATCTGTCGAAGCTGCTGCCGAAGGACGGCAGCGTCACCCTGCGCAATGTGACCAATGATCGGGGTTGCTTCACCATCGTCGGGCCGAAGGCGCGTGACGTGTTGCAGTCGCTTACCGAAATCGATCTGTCCAACGAAGCATTCCCGTGGTTCGGCATCAAGTCTGGAACGGTCGGCCTTGCCAGCGATGTGCGCCTGCTGCGCGTCAATTATGAAGGCGAACTGGGCTGGGAGCTTTATCATCCGCTGGCCTATCAGCGTCACCTGCTGGAAGCCTTGCTTGCATCCGGCAAGGAGCACGGCCTGCGCCTTATCGGCCTGCATGCGCTGGAATCGCTGCGGCTCGACAAGTCCTATCGCGCCATGTACCGCGACATGAACATCGAGCTGAGCGCCTGGGAAAGCGGCCTCGAACGCTTCATCCGTCTCGACAAGGGCGATTTCATCGGCAAACAGGCGCTGGTCGAGGAAAAGGAACGCGGCATCAAGCGCCGCTCCGTCACGCTTGCGGTTGAAACCGATGGCGCCAGCACGCTGACCTGCGAGGGTGTCTACCACGATGGCAAGCTGGTGGGTCGCGTCACTTCGGGCAGCTATTCCTACACGTTCGGGCACGATATCGCGCTGGCGCTGCTGCCGGTCGAGCTTGGCGTGCCGGGCACGGAACTGGAAATCCCGGTTCTGGGTGAGATGCGCAAGGCCCGCGTGATCGAGGAATCGCCATACGATCCGGAAGCCAAGCGCGCGCGCCTCTGATCGTCCGTCCAATAATTTGTGCGAACCGGCTCCGATATATCGTCACGACGATCCGGCTCGCAGCAAGGAAAGGTTAGCCCCATGAAGGCAGTTGTCGCAGTAAAACGTGTC
>UEGR01000038.1 GCA_900465685.1 Hyphomicrobiales bacterium | reverse complement strand
GCCTCGCGCCATACAGAATGCCCGTCGCCAAGCTCCATGTGCTCAAGATGCGGTGCCACATAATCAAGCGGCTTCACCGGGCTTGGAAGCTCGCCCTCATTCGCCACAAACAAACGACGCTCACGATCCGGATCTGCTATAGGAACTGCTGACATCAAACGACGCGTATAGTCATGCTGCGGGTTCTCAAACACCTGCGCACGCGTGCCAGTCTCAACAAAACGGCCTGCATACATCACCGCAACACGGTGGCTGATCTGCTCAACAACCGCCATGTCGTGGCTGATGAAGAGATACGACACGCCCGTCTCGTTCTGGATGTCCTGCAAAAGATCCAGAACCTGAGCCTGTATCGAAACGTCCAAAGCCGCTACGCTCTCGTCAGCAACAATCAGCTTCGGGGACAATGACAAGGCGCGCGCAATGCAGATACGTTGGCGCTGGCCGCCGGAGAACTCGTGCGGATAGCGCTTCATCTGATCCGCAGACATACCGACCCGGCGGAAGAGATACTCGACACGGTCTTTCAGTTCACTGCCCGATGCCAGACCATGGATCGTCAGTGGTTCGCCCACAAGGTCGCCAACCCGCATGCGCGGATCGAGCGAAGCATAGGGATCCTGAAAGATCATCTGAATGTCACGCAGCACCGGTCGCATGGTTGAACGGCTCAGACCCTTCGTGCTCTTGCCGTCGATGCGGATATCGCCGCTCCATGGAACCAGATTGAGCAGAGCTTTGCCGGTGGTGGACTTACCGCAGCCAGATTCACCGACAAGGGACAGTGTCTCACCGCGATTGACAGTAAAGGATACGCCCTCCACAGCATGAACGCGCCGGACAGGGCGCTGCAAGATACCGCCCTTTATGTCAAAACGAACAACCAGATTCTCGACTTCGAGAATGGGGCTGGATGGTGCAGGCGTTGGCTCGGCCTTTGGTTCGGCCGGCGCGCGCTTCGGCTTATCGGTGCCAGTCATTTCGCCCAGCCGCGGTACGGCAGCGAGCAATCGCTGCGTATATTCGTCACGGGGGTGATGGAAGACATCGCGAAGCGGGCCTTGCTCGACTTGTGTGCCCTTGTTCATCACGAGAACATGGTCTGCCATTTCGGCGACAACGCCCATATCATGGGTGATAAGAATAACCGAGATTCCGTTCTCTGCCTGCAGCTTGCGAATGAGCGCAAGTATCTGCGACTGGACAGTCACGTCGAGCGCGGTCGTCGGCTCGTCGGCGATGAGGATTTCTGGCTTCTGGGCAAGCGCCATGGCGATCATGACACGCTGGCGCATGCCGCCGGAGAGTTCGTATGGGTATTGCAGCAGACGGCGGCTGGAGTCGGAGATTTGCACCTGATCGAGCAAGTCCTTGCAGCGCTGTTTCAGCGCCGCACCGGACAGGCCGCCATTCGGGCCAGCTTCATTGGCGACTGCTTCCGCCAGTTGTCGCCCAACGGTCAGAACCGGGTTCAGCGAGGTCATGGGTTCCTGAAAGATCATCCCGATATGACGCCCGCGCACACTGCGCATCTGGTTTTCGTTGAGCTTGAGAATGTCGCGACCGTTCATCACGGCGGTGCCGCCGGTCACGCGTGCCAAGGACTTTGGCAAAAGCTGCATCAGCGAGAGCACGGTCATGGATTTGCCGGAACCGCTTTCGCCGGCAATGCATAAGGTCTCCCCGGATTGCAGATCAAAGGAAAGTCGGTCGACGACAGTGCGTGCACCGTCGGGTGTCGCAACCTGCGTCACCAGATCTCTTACCTGCAGAAGCGGAGAAGACGTGTTCATGTTTGTGCTCGCTGAGTGATGGAAGAGGGCGACCGGAGCCGCCCCCTTATGCCTTATTCGAAAACGGAACGCGGGAAGTAGAACGATACGACCCAGTTCGGCTGATCGACGATTTCGCTGATGCGCAGATCACCGCAGGCCGAGCAGAGCATATAGGCATCCACCGGATTGAGGTTCTGCGTCTGGCAAAGAAGATCGATCATGTTGGAGAGGGCGGCTTTCGCGCCTTCCCACAGATCGGACCCGATACCGGTGGTGACTTCGTAACCCTTGGTATCGAGGTGCCGCGTCACTGGCCCCGGCGTGGTGAACCGGGGCATCTTCAGTGGCGTATCCTTGATGAGATCCAGCGTCAGAGCGACATTCATCGCGCTTTCGATGGCGGTGCCGCAGACTTCGCCGTCGCCCTGTGCCGCATGGGTATCACCAATGGAGAACAGAGCACCTTCGACTTCGATCGGCAGATAAAGCGTGGTTCCGGCTGCAAGATCGCGAATGTCGAGATTGCCGCCGACACGACGCGGCGGCACGACCGAATGCAGGCCCATTTCCGCCGGTGCGACGCCGATGGTTCCGGCGAACGGCTTCAGCGGCACGCGCGCATGCTCTCCGAAAAGTGCTGGCTCCAGCGTTGTGGGATTGTAGTTCCACAAGGCCAGCGCCGGTTCCTTGAAGTCGTCGGCGAGAAGACCGAAGCCCGGAATATTTGCCGTCCAGCCGAAACCTGAAGGCTCGAACTGGTGGATGGTGATTTTCAGTACATCGCCCGGCTGGGCACCATCGACGAAAATGGGGCCAGTAACCGGATTGACCTTGGAAAAGTCCATCGTTGACACATCGGCGACTGTGCTGCCGCGATGATAATGCCCCGCGCCGCTGTCCAGACATTCGAATTTCAGGGTCGAGCCGGGCGCAACCGTTTCAGCTGGCTGGAACGAGTTGTCCCAGCCGAAATGATGATGCCGACCATGAATGGTGTAATGGCAATTATTGCACATCTTTTGCATAAACCTCGTCGTAATTGACCGGGATGTGGACAGGATCGACGAAGATCGCGTCGGGACCGCCCAGACGTTCGGAGCGCACCGAGAAGCGCTCCTCGTTGAAGATCGGTGCCCATGGCGCGTCGTCCATGATCTTCAGATAAATATCGCGCCACATGGCTTCGCGCTCTTCCTTGCGGGCCGGGTCAACGATGGCGTCAGCTTCCTGCGCCTTCTTGTCCAGCTCTGCATTGCAGTACCACGACCAGTTCCAGCCGCCCTGTACCGCACCGCTGCAGCCCAGGATCGGGCCGTAGAAGTTGGACGGATCCGGGAAGTCGGCAATCCAGCCCATGCCGCCGGACCAGACCATCGGCGCGCCGTCTGGCTCGCCGCCTGCTGCGATAACATTGGCCTGCGCCAGCGACTTGATGGAAGCCTTGATGCCAATGGCGGCCAGATCCTGCTGGATGGCCTGTGCAATGCGCGGCTGCGGATCGGTATTGGCGACGAACAACTCGGTTTCGAAACCATCTGCCACACCGGCTTCGGCAAGCAGCGCCTTTGCCTTTTCAGGGTCGTAAGGATAGCCCTTATAGTCCTTGGCATAGCCCGGCATCGACGGCGGCAGCGGCTGATTGGCCGGAACGGCGCGACCGTTGATGATGCGGACGATACGGTCCTTGTTGATGGCCATGTTGACGGCCTGACGCACCTTCACATTGTCGAAAGGCTTGATCTTGACGTTCATGGTCACATAGCCGGTGTGCAGCTGACCGCCCTGAATGATCAGGTCCTTGAACTTCGGATCTTTGGTGACTTCGATGAATTTCGCAGGCGGAATGCCGTCACCCGGAATGTCGACTTCACCGTTCTGCAAACGCAGAAGGGCAACGACCGGCTCCTGACCGACCTCGAAGGTGATCTGGTCGAGCTTCGGCAGCGACGGATTGTAATAATCCTTGAAACGCTCGAAGACGATGCGCTGGCCGAGCGTCCATTCGGTCATCTTGAAAGCGCCGGAACCGACCGGATGCTTGCCGAAATCTGCGCCGTATTTCTCGACTTCTTCCTTGGGCACGATATGGGCGAAATTCAGCGCCAGCACATGCAGGAAGGTTGCGTCCGGACGGCTCAGTTCGAACTTGATGGTGTAGGGATCAACCACGGTGATGCCGGAAAGCGCCTCGGCCTTGCCTGCGGATGCATCCTCAAAGCCGACGATGGAGCCGAAGAAGCCAGCGCCGGGGCTCTGGGTCTTCGGATTGACGACGCGTTCGATGGAATATTTGACGTCATCGGCGTTCAGTTCGCGACCGTTGTGGAACTTCACGCCCTTGCGCAGTTTGAAGGTGAAGGTCTTGCCGTCGTCGGAGATTGTGTAATCTTCCGCAATTTCCTTGCGCAGATTGGTGGTGCCCGGCTCGTAGTCCATCAGGCCGTCGAACAGCGACTTGATCATCGACCAGTTCTGCCAGTCGTAGCCGATGGCAGGATCGAGCGTCGAGACGTCATCCTTATAGGTGACGATCATCGAGCCACCCTGCTTGATGTCGGCGGCCTGCGCGCCGAATGAGATGGCGAGGCCGAGCGCCAGCGCCGATATGCCGGATAGAAAAGTCTTTTTCATTGGTGTCCCTTTCTCTGGAGTCTTTTGGTTTCACCGCAGCTTGATGCGCGGATCGATCAGTGGAGTGATGAGGTCGGCGATGAGATTGCCGAGAACAATGGCGAAAGCCGAAACGATCGTGACGCCCATGATGATGGGAATATCGACGCGCTGGATTGCCTGCCAGGCAAGCTGACCGATGCCGGGCCAGCCAAACACGCTTTCAACGACGACGATGCCCGACATGAACAGGCCGATGTCGATGCCGATCATCGCGATGATTGGCAGGATGGCGTTGGGCATGGCGTGACGCAGCAGGATCTTCCAGCGTGCCAGTCCCTTGGCGCGGGCGGTGCGGATATAATCCTGACGGAGAACATCGAGTAGCGAGGAACGCATCATGCGCGAATACCAGCCTGCGCCCAGAAGACCCAGCGTCAGGGAAGGCAGCACAAGATGCATGAACGTTCCGTAGCCGCCAATCGGGAACCAGCCGAGCTTAACCGCAAACACGTAGAGCATCAGAATGCCGATAACGAATTGCGGGGCCGAAACGCCGACGAATGAAAAGATCATCAAGGCATTGTCGGTGCGGCTGCCGCGCCGGGTGGCCGCGATGACGCCCATGGTGAGACCGATGGCGAGTTCCGAGAAGATGGCTCCGGCCATCAGCAGCAGGCTTGCGGGCAGGCGTGACCAGATCAGCGACGCCACTTCGGTTTTCTGAAGATAGGAGCGTCCGAGGTCGCCCTGAACAAGCCCCTTCAGATAGCGCAGATACTGCTCATAGAATGGCAGGTTGAGGCCAAGCTGTTCGCGAATATTCTCGACCGTTTGTGCTGTCGCGCTGCGCCCGGCAATCTGGCGTGCCGGATCGGCTGGCACCAGATAAAGCAGGATGAAGGTCACAAAGCTGATGCCGATCAGGATCATCACAGTCTGGATGAGGCGGCGGGCAATATAGGCGAGCATCAGTGGTGTCCCTGCTGGGTTGGGTCGAGCACATCGCGCAAGGCATCACCGACGAGGTTGAAGGCCAGCGCTAGCAACAGGATTGCCGCGCCCGGAATGAAGACGAGCCAGGGTGCGCTCGTGAAATAGGTCTGGTTTTCGAAGATGATATTGCCCCAGGAGGCCGTTGGCGGTTGCACGCCAATGCCGAGGAAGGACAGCGTCGCCTCCAGAAGAACGGTGGTGGCGATGCCAAGCGTGGCCCAGACGATCATCGTGGAAAAGAGATGCGGCAGGATATGCTTGAGGATAATGCGGGGTGCACCCGCACCCATCGCGCGCTCGGCCTCGATGAAGTCGCGTTCCGAGAGAGACCGGGTTTCCGTATAGAGCACGCGCGCAATCTGAACCCAGTTGACCATGGCGATCACCATAGCGACGATCCAGAGGCTCGGCTTGAAGATTGCGGCGAGCACAATGGCCAGCAGCAAAGCGGGGAAGGCCATCATCAGATCGGTAAACCGCATCAGCACGGTTTCCACCCAGCCACGGAAATATCCGGCGCAAATGCCGACAGTCGAGCCGATGAGCACCGCAATACCGTTGGCCACCACGCCGATGATCAGCGATGTCTGCGCGCCATAGATCAGGCGGGAGAACAGATCGCGCCCGACGAGATCGGTGCCGAACCAGAATTTCAGGTTGGGCGCGAGCGGTGCGCCTTCCAGCGTCAGGCCGTCGAAGAACTGTTCGTTGGGATCGAAGGGGACGATCCACGGCGCGAAGAGCGCGGCTGCGACAGTGACGACGATGACCACAAGGCCGAATGCGGCCAACGGTCGGCGGATGATGCGGCCAAGAACGCCGCGTTCGGCTTTTTTCTGGCCGACCGGAAGAGTGTCAAGCGCGCTCACGATCGTTCCCTGTCTGCTTTTCGTTCAGAAAGCGTCGGGCAAAGGCCTCGACACTGATGCGCTCCGCCATCGCGGCAAGGCGTAGTTTCTGATAGGCTTGTCTGGCGGAAATATTGTCTGCGAACATCAGGATCGCGGTTGCCTGTGCAATGGCTTCGCGCCCGGCAAGGCTTTCGCGCAGTTCGCCGATTTCAGTTGCCAGCGCGTGGCGACGCTGGAAATTATGCATGGCGATGACCAGAGCGCTATAAACGCCCGCATTGCCGATTGGCTTCAAAAGCTGTGCGTCCGCACCCTGATTGAGCGCCCAGCCGATCCGGCCCGGCGCTTCCGAGCCGATCAGGGCGACTGTGGGCACGGGGGCCTGCTGCGGTGGCCACGGAAACTGCTCGTCATATCCCATATCGACATCGAAGAAGACGACGTTGAACCGGGAGATGTCGGCGTGCTCAGGCAGGTCCGGCCAGCATTCCACGGCGTCAACGCCGATGCGGCGCAACTGCTGCACAATTGCATCGACATTGGTGTGGCGGCGATGGACGATCAGCGCGGTCCAGTTTTCGAATGCGCCCCAACTGGCGACGGTGAAGGCCGGGTCTGTCATGGTCATTTGACGAGCCTCAGAAAGCCGGGCTGCTGGCCCGGATTGGCGGATGTTTGAAGATGCGTTCGCGCCATGAACGGGTCCGGCTGAATGGCGACCTCGGCTTCATGCACGATTTCAAAGCTGCAATCTTGTCTGGCCCGTCCGATATGGGCGGGCAGGGCGATATGGTTTGTCCGCGGTTCGACCAGCACATCGCCGAGTGGCGTGCTGGTGGTGTGCGTCTGGACTGCGGCAAGCACTTTTTCGACATCGTCGGTGCCCGCCCGTTCGATACCGGCGGCGATCATCAGAACACTGGAATAGGCTTGGGCGAATATGGCCGAAAGGCTGCCGTCGAAGCCATTACTTCTGACGGCTTCCAGAAAGGCGCGATTGGTTTCGCCCGGCAGGGTGCGGAAATAGCAGCTTACGCTGTAATTCCCCTCGGCGGCATTACCGACATGCTCCAACTCGCTTTCATAGAGATTGCAGCTTAGAACGGGCCTGACATTGGTGCGGAAATCGCTGTTTCTGCGGCCCAGTTCCGCATAGGCGCGCAGGAACGTATAGGACGATTCACCGATCAGATTGTTGAGGATGAAGTCGGGCTTCTTGCTTTCGATTTCCCGGATGAGATGGTCGATATCCGTGTCGCCGATGGCAATGGCGCGCTCACCGAGAACTTCGCCGCCAGCTGCATTCAGCATTTCGCGGGCGAGTCGGTTGGTTTCCCAGCCCCAGATATAGTTCGAACCGAGCAATATGGCGCGATTACCAAAGCGGGGCACAATGAAGTCGATCAGCGGTACAAGATGCTGGTTGGCGCAGGCCGCCGCATAAACGACGCGGTCGCTCGCTTCGAAGCCTTCATAAACGCAGGGATACCAGAGCAGTGCATCGCGCTTTTCGACGACGGGAATAACTTCCTTGCGGCTCCAGGATGTGGTGCAACCGACGATGTGTTTAACGCCCTGTTGCGAAATCAGCTCTTCGCTCAGCGGCGCATAACGGTCGGGGTTGCCGCTCGGGTCGGCAATCAGCGGAACGAGATTGAACGGAAGGTCCCGATCATTGACGGCCTTGATCGCAGCCATAGCGCCGCAATAGCCCTCGTAGCCCAGTTTTTGATAGGGACCGGAGTGCGAAAACAGGACGCCGACAGGAATGTCTTTTTTGTTGCTTTGAGACATACGAAAAGCCAAACACAAAAACCCCTCCGGAATTTTCAGATTCCGAGAAGGGCCCAAATGCCAAATACGAATTTAGCCCGGAAATTACTGAATTCCGGGCATTTCCGTCAAGCTATTTCTTTTTGCTGTTATTTTGAGCAATATTATTATTTTTTATGCAAATGCATATGAAGGAATATTGTTTCTCGCAGGTTCATCCACCCGGTTCTCAGGCAAGGCTCTCACACACGCAGTTTTGCCTTGTTCGACCGGGGTGAACCGCGATAAGCCGCTAACAGATAAATAGCACCGTTTGACGGGACAGATACCATGACGACGCAGACCACCAACCAAGGCCTCAATGACCTTTCCTCACTCGTTCAGCAGCTCTCGGACAAGGTGGAACCGGATCTGATCGAGATCCGCCGTGATATTCATGCCCATCCTGAAACCGGCTTCGATGTGGAGCGGACGGCTGGCGTGGTGGCGCGCGAGCTGGATCGTCTCGGCATCGAGCATCAGACCGGCATTGGTCGCACCGGTGTTGTGGGGCTGATCAAGGGCGGGCGTCCGGGGCCGACGCTGGTTATCCGCGCTGACATGGACGCGCTGCCCATCGAGGAGCAGACCGGCCTGCCTTTTGCCAGCCTCCATCAGGGCAAGATGCATGCCTGCGGTCACGATCTCCACACGGCGACGCTGATCGGTATTGGCAGCGTGCTCAAGGAAATCGCACCGCGCCTGAGCGGCAATGTGAAGCTGATGTTTCAGCCCGCCGAGGAAACGCTGGAAAGCGGCGCTCGCGCCATGATTGCGGACGGTATTCTGGACGGTGTGGACTATGCGCTCGGCTTTCATAACCAGCCTGAAGAACCGACCGGCACTTTCACCTTTGTGGAAGGTGTTGCCAATGGTTCGTCGGACGAGTTCGACATCACCGTTCATGCGGCTTCCGGCCATGCGGCCCGTCCGCATCAGGCTGTTGATCCGATTGTCGCGACGGCGCAGTTGATCAACCAGTTGCAGACAGTTGTATCGCGCGAGGTCGACCCGATGCATACGGCCGTGCTCACCATCGGTTCGATCCATGGCGGTCACACCCATAATATCATCCCGGATGCGGTGACGCTGATGGGCACCGTCCGTTGTCAGGATGCGGCAACGCGCGATGTGGTCGAAGCTGCGGTGCGTCGCATCTGTGCCGGGCTTGAAGCGTCCATGCGGGTGCGCTGCGAAATCAATTATGTGCGCGGCGTGCCGTCAATGGTGTCCGATCCCTATCTGATCGAAACAACGGGTGCGGCCATTCGCGAGCACTACGGCGATGTCTATTTCAAGCGCGGCGGCAGCCTTGGCTCGGAAGACTTTGCTCTGGTGGCCGAGAAGGTGCCATCGTTCCAGCTGGGCGTCGGCGCATCGCAGGAAGGCCGCAACGACAAGCTGCACAATTCCGACTATCAGCCGGACGAACGCTCGATTGCAAATGGTGTCGTTGCGCTGTCGCTGGCGGCGATCCGCATTCTTTCCTGATATAAAAAGGCGGCTGAAAAGCCGCCTTTTTCTTTTGAACCTAGAGCATTTCCAGCAAAAGTGCGTAGCGGTTTTGCGTAGG
>UEGR01000017.1 GCA_900465685.1 Hyphomicrobiales bacterium | reverse complement strand
TTAAAAACGGGGGGATTACCGAGCTAAAGACACGCGGAACAGATTATCTGGATAATATGCCGCAGAATGCTCGGCAAGGGCAGCATGGGAGATACACCGATTGGCACAAAACTCCACTTATAATGGATGACGGTTGGGGTTCGTCGTCTTATGAAGGCCGGAAATACTGGACCTCACCGGGCATTGGCGACTACCTGAATAAGTACGGCTTTCCCGTTCCCCTTGAGAAAGAGTGGGAAGACATGGTGAACCGCGCTCTATCTACTCCCGGAAGCTACTACGCTTATGGCCGAGTTGGCCTAATCATAATAATCCCCGACGAGCTGAGCGTGATATATGCCTATAATGGCTGAGTCATTCTGATGACCGCTTCCGGCCTCTGGTCAATGGCCGGATAGCCCCATGGCAGCAACTCATCAATACGGCTCTGCTTGTGGCCGTTGACGATGGCGGTGAGCGTGGCGGTCAGATAAGCCAGTGGATCGACGGCATTGAGCTTGCATGTCTCGATCAGCGACGCGATGATCGCCCAGTTCTCGGCTCCGGCATCATGGCCCGCAAAGAGTGCGTTCTTCCGGTTGAGCGCAATGGGCCTGATGGTTCGCTCGACGCTGTTGTTGTCGATCTCGATGCGGCCGTCGGTCAGGAATAGCTGCAGGCCGTCCCAGTATTTAGCGATATAGGCCAAGGCTTCGCCGAGCGGGGACTTCGTTGCGACGCGTGCGCGGTGGTGGAGAAGCCAAGTCTGTATGTCGACGATCAGTGGCGCTAACCGCACCTGCCGTCCATCGAGGCGCGCCTCTGGATCAAGGCCTCGCAGTTCGGCCTCGATCCGATACAGTTCACCGATCCGCTTGACGCCATCCTCGGCAATCGGTGCTGATCCGTTGCGGGTGATCTCTATGAGCTTGCGCCGTGCGTGCGCCCAGCAATAGGCAAGCTGAATGTCTGGACCGACTCGCTCAGGGGCTATCAGTCTGTTGTATCCGGTATAACCGTCGACTTGAAGGATACCGGAGAAACCCTGCAATATCCGTTCGGCATGTTGTCCGCCGCGACCGGGAGCGTAGGTGAAGGCCACGCCTGGCGGAGCACCGCCGTCCCATGGGCGATCATCCCGCGCCAGCGCCCAAAAGTATCCGCTTTTGGTCTTACGAGAACCAGGGTCGAGAACTGGAGCGCGGGTCTCGTCCATGAACAGTTTGGTCGAGCGCTTTAGGTCAGCGATCAGCGCATCAAAAACAGGACGTAGTTCATAGGCGGCCCGGCCAACCCAGTCGGCGAGCGTGGAGCGGTCGAGATCAATGCCCTGGCGGCTCATAATCTGGGCCTGCCGATAGAGCGGAAGATGATCGGCATATTTGGAGACCAGCACATGGGCGACGGTCGCTTCCGTCGGCAGCCCAGCCTGGATCAGCCGTGCTGGTGCCGGAGCTTGAACGACTCCGTCTGTGCAGGCGCGGCACGCATATTTGGGACGACGGGTGACGATCACGCGGAACTGTGCCGGGACTACGTCCAGCCGCTCGGAAACATCGTCACCAATGCAATGCAGACAACCGCCGCAGCCGCAGATGAGGCTGTCCGGCTCGATCACCTCCTCAACACGCGGAAGATGCTTTGGAAGGGCGCCACGGTTGATCGCGCGTGGCTTGGCAAGCCTGTTTGCCGCCGGGGTGTCCACTTCATCCTCGGCATGGATCACGGCCATAGCCGTTTCCAGGTCTTCCAGCGCAAGATCGAATTGGTCGGGATCGGTCTTCTCGGATTTGCGCCCGAAGGCGGCCTGTTTGAAGGCTGCGACCAGCTTCTCAAGCCGTTCGATCCGCTCATCCTTGCGGGCTATCGCAGAATCCTTGGCCGCCTCGCGTGCCTGCGCCGCGATCAGCATCGACTTCAGAGCAGCTACATCATCGGGAAGATCGGCAGCATGAAGCATGGCCGGAAACTACCAAATCGAAAGCGGTTTTGCCTTCGGAATTTGCCGTGCTGAGTCATCGTGCCGCAGCTATTCGATGGTCTCCGGGGTTCTCGTCTGGATGGCATGAACCCGCCGCCAATCAAGGCCTGCGAACAGGGCTTCGAACTGCGCATGGGTCAGTGTCATCAGCCCATCCTTTATGCCGGGCCAGGTAAAGGTGTGCTCTTCCAGCCTCTTGTAGGCCAGGACGATACCGGAGCCATCCCAGTAGATCAGCTTCAGTCGATCTGCCTTACGAGACCGAAACACAAAGACCGTTCCAGTGAACGGGTCCTTGTGCAGCTCGTTCTTCACCAGTGCTGCCAAGCCGTCATGACCTTTGCGGAAATCCACGGGTTTGGTGGCCACCATGATTCGAACCCGGTTTGCCGGAAAGATCATGTCGCCGCCGCCAAGGCACGAGCGATGGCAGCGATCCGGGCAGCAGGCGCACCTTCCTCAAGACGGATGGTGACAGGACCGAGGACGATCTCGGGGCGACTGAGCATTTTAGGCGGCAATTCCGAAACAGGTGGATCAACGATCACCGCCGCGAACTCTACCACATCCTCCGGTGCTGGCAGGATCAGCTTGCCCTGCCGCGCCATCGTCCGCCAGGTGGAAAGGCTGTTCGCTCGCAATCCATAGCGTTGCGCAACTTCATTGACCGTCGTGCCAGGCCTCAAGCTTTCCGAAACGATCTTCGCCTTGACCTCATCAGGCCAATGTCGGTGAACCTCACGTCCAGGCTTCCTGGTTGTGAGAAACTCCAATGAGGTCTCCATGGAGAAACTCCCGTTCATGATCCATGGAATGTCGATCACAGATCAGGCGGCAACCAGCAACGTGGGACCAGAACACCGGTTACAAAAAACCCCTATGTTCGGCAGAAATCTTAGCAAATTGAGCAGCGCGTAATATCGCGTCTTAAATCTTTTCCGGAATCTTGACTGGCAATCAGCACATCTCCTAATGGCAGGGCGCCAAAGATTCATATCCGTTCAAGGCGAGTGATAGTGTTCGGCACAGTGATAAAGGCGATCCTTGACAGGAATCCGCGGTCCTTGAGAGTGAAGCGCTTCCGACAATTCCTAAGCTTTCCTGGTGCTTCCCGCTTTCGAATAAGAGGTTACCCAATATTCCCAGTTCAGAAGGTCTGAGCTTAACGAGAACACAACGACAGCTTTTCGCCAGACTTTGGGTATGCAAAATCGGCATATCGATCAGCGGACTTTCGATTTCTGTTTTCAAGGTTCGGCTCTTATAACGATGTATCATTCATCGGTATGTAAAAAAGCCAAGGGAACACGAGTATATGGCGTATATAACTGCAAAAATTCGAGCTTTGAAAGTATATCATGGGTATGATGAGGATCGGAAAGCTGTCGTCGATGATCTTGATGCGGTCGGATTTGTAACAAAACTTATAAAGGTTTCCAGAATTTTGTCGGTTACCGAAGATTATATTTTTATTGAGTGTCCTCACAACACCGTTCAGACGTGGGAGTATAAGGGAACGCTGGAGGATTTCAGGTTGAAACTGCATCAGGCGGGGGTCGCGGCGGAATGAGTGCTTCTCCTGCAAGTGGGGTTTGAAAAATGAAAGTTGTGTCCGTCAACGTTTACTATGTGCGCGGACAGGGCCTGAAGCCCGTTCTGGTGAAAATTCAGACGGATGAAGGCATATCCGGATTAGGCGAGGCCGCCATTTCCTATGGAAGCGGCGGCACAGCTGTAGCGGGTATGATTAAAGATCTGAGCGAACGGTTTTTGTTGGGGGCTAATCCGCTGTCCATCAATCGGATCGTTTCGGACATGTACGACCAGGCGTTCTGGTTAAAGAACCCCGGCGGAATTGCTTGTGCCGGGATGAGCGCCATAGAGCAGGCGCTGTGGGATATTCGCGCCAGAGTTTTGAATGTGCCAGTATATGAACTCTTTGGCGGAAAAATTCGCGATGAACTAAACTACTATGCGAATGGCTGGTATTTTGGAGCGACATCCAACTCAGACCTGATTAGAAAAGCTGCCGACGCTGTTGACGACGGACATTATGCCCTGAAGATGTATCCGTTGGCGCAGATACAGCCAAATGGAACATTGCGGCATCCAAATGGTCGATACTCTGACAATCGTGACGCTGTCACCGCTGGAATCGAACGCGTGCGCGACGTACGAAAGGCGATCGGTTCCGATATCAGGCTTATGCTTGATTTCGGTGGCGGCATTTCTATCGCAGACACTATGCGGTTTTGTGAGCGTATCAAAGAATATGATATCGAGTTTGTGGAGGAAATCACCGATCCGGGCGACCTCGGTGCGTTGTCTCAAGTCGCTTCGTCAATTGATATTCCGATTGCGACTGGAGAGCGGCACTATCTCAGACATGGTTTTCGCGATCTTCTTGAGAGGCGTGTGATCAGTATATTGCAGCCCGATATAGGCAATGCGGGTGGTTTCGCGGAAGTCCATAAAATATCAGCGATGGCTGACGCCTACGGTTTGAAGATGCAGCCGCATGTCTGCGGAAGTTCTATCGCAGCCAACATCGCGTCCCACATGAGCGCCTGTTTGCCCAATTTTTATATTCAAGAACATTTCCCATATTGGGCTGACATACCCGGATATATTGAAGTTGCTACCGTGCCCTTTGAGGAAACGGTCAGGAACGGACGCCTTCCGATCTCAGAACACATTGGGTTTGGAGTCGAGCTGCATGAGGTTGTCATGAAGGAACATCTTTGGGCTGTTGTCCGATAAACGCCGTTACTTCATACTGACGGGTGAACTGCAATCTAACATCGCTATTGTCTGCTATTTCGTTTGCCCTTGGCACTGTTGTAGGCGAGTGTGTGCCACAACTGAAGTGCTGGGATGATATTTGATGAAAAAGCCAGGGAAACAAAACTGGGAAGTAGGGATGAACCTCATCTACTTTTCAGCCTTCCGGGCAGTGATGCTAACTGGAACGGTAAGCGCCGCTGCTGAACTTATAGGGCGCAGTCAACCCGCCGTCAGTCGGCTTCTGAATAAGCTTGAAACCGAGTTGGGTGTCACTCTGTTTGAGCGCAGAAAAGGGTTGATCACGCCGACATCGGTTGCCCACCTTCTTCTGGATGAAATCGATAGAGCGTATACATCTCTCGATTCTTTGCGAAATTTTGCGGCAACTGTTGCCGAAGGTGAAACCAGCCGTATAACTGCGGCTGTTATGCCCGCCCTTGGGATAAGTTTCATGCCCCAGGCGCTAAAGAAGTTTAAAGATAGCTGGCCTCAAACACGTGTGCAGCTGAATATACGGCTTTCTGCAAAGATCGAAGAATGGGCGGCGTCCCAACAGCTGGATTTTGGTCTTGCTGAACTCCCATTCCGCAGATCTGGCTTTCAAACAGAAGTTTTCAGCGATGCCGCTTATATTGCTGCGGTTCCACGTGACCACCATCTCGCGAGCCGCGACAAAATTGAACCACCGGATCTTCGAAACGTACCATTTGTATCATTTGCGTCATTCACTGCAGCTGGCCCGATTATTGCGCAGGCATTCCGCGCTGCGGGTGAAAAACTGGACCCAGCTTATGAAACAACGATTTCCGCTGCGGCATATGAATTCGCCAAAATTGGCCTGGGGGTCGCGCTGATAGACCCTTACACGGCCATTCACCAACTTGATGATCGGGTAACGTTGGTGCCATTCCTGCCTAAAATACCGTTCAACGTGGCGCTTCTTCGCCCTTATTCCCGTCCGCAAAGTCGCGTGTCGGAAGCGCTTCTGGACCTTCTTTTCAGCGAGCGAGACGCAGTGTTGGCGAAGTTGCCGCACTTTTGACGGATAGGAATCGTTAAGTTGACAGACTTCCGGGGTCTCAATCCATTATGCATTTACTGCATAAAGGAGGCCAATTTTTCTATTTTGAGCATTCCGAATTAGCTGCTGTACTCGCCCGACGCCGAGGAAGGGAGCAGTTAAATGAGTATGGAGGCCGCGCGGGACGAAAGTTATGATGTGATCGTCATTGGCGGCGGTATCAACGGTACCAGCGCTGTCCGCGAACTCTGCGCCGCTGGGTACAAGGTCTTGCTTGTTGAAAAGGGTGATTTCGCAAACGGCGCGTCGAGCAGATCGTCCAGGATACTCCACTGCGGTCTCAGATATTTTGAGACGAGACATCCGGTCCGCACGTTCGCATCGTCGCCTTTGAAGTTGAAGAACGCGATTTCCATGGCGCGCGCCGCTATGAATGCGCGGGAAGAACTGGTGCGTCTCCAACCAATGCGATGCAAGCCTTTCAAAATGTGCTTTCCTTTATACGAAGCGGATGATCTGCGTGGATGGCACCTGGATATTGGGCTTTCGCTCTTGAAGCGTCTTGGATCGGGGCGACTGCCGCTGGAGTACCAACGGCACAAGCGCAACTTTGATAGCTCAGTGCCTTTGGCAAAGGACCTTCGAGATCGGAAACAACTGAAGTCGATAGCGACTTACCGCGAATACATCATGGACTGGCCCGATAGGCTTTGCGTCGATGCGGCCATCGAAGCAGAGAAGCTAGGCGCTGATGTCCATTTGTTCACCAGTGCGAGCATCAGAGAAAAAAACTCTGATGGGCTGTGGCGGGTCGATCTTAGCTCTGCAGATCGTGAAATGAGCAGCGTGTTCGCACCTATCATTCTCAATCTTGCCGGAACTTGGATCGATGACGTTCTACAGGGAGTGTCCGGGGAGGGGAATGATCGTCTGATTCACGGGACGAAAGGCGCGCATATAGTCGTTCGTCTTCCGGATTATTATCGTGGTCATGGAGTCGCGGCGCTTAACCGATTGGGAATGCCGATTTATTGTCTGCCGTTCAATGAGGACCTGTATCATATTGGCCCGACCGAAACCTATTTCGAAGGCGACGCCAGTAACGTTAAGGCCGATGACGTCGATATTGAGTTTCTACTCGATGAAATCAATTTTCTTCTCCCAGCCCTCAAACTGACGAAACACAACGTCGAATTTTCTTGGGCCGGTGTGCGGCCGTTGACCTTCAATCCCAAAAATCCTGACGGCGACAGAGTTCGGCAAATTCATGATTTGAAGGGCAAAGGCCATTCGGGAATTTTCGCGATGACCGCCGGACCAGTTATGAGCCATATGAGTGCAGGAAGGGAGCTGCTGGCGACAGTAGATGCAAACATTCCGATGCGGCTTAATCGGCAAAGAAGGCCAATGCAGCAGACGAATACACCGTTGGGGACCGATGAAGGCGCGTTGTCGTTTCGGCATTTTGTCTCGCACGAACACGCCCAGGATCTGAAAGGTATCTTCTATACCCGTAGCGGCATAGGTTGGGGGCGGCACATAGACCGAGCCACTGCAACTGATGCGGCCAGTGAAATCGCGGATTTGCTAGGATGGGAGCCAGAGCAGATCGAGCGCGAAGTAGACAAGTTTCTTCAATACCAACGGGAAATTCACCGTTCGGGAAAGCCTGCAAAATCCTAACGAAACAAAAAAGAGGAGTGAACAGAAATGGGTATGCGCAGACATCAAAATCTTGCTTTGGTGGCAGTTTCCACACTTACTATGGCGATTTCGCTTTTCGCAAGCCAGGCTCGTGCTGATGGCGAGCGATTGAAGGAAATCCTGGAGCGCGGCTCTCTCCGTGTTGGTTTGCAAGGGGCTTTCAAGCCCTGGTCTTTCCCAGGTGCGGACGGCAATCTTCAAGGTATCGAAGTTGATCTCGCCAAGAGCGTCTCGGATGCGTTGGGTGTCAAACTAGAGCCCGTCATTATTACATCTGCGAACCGCATGCAGTTCCTCCAACAGAACCGGATCGATCTGATTGTCGGCGGTATGTATGATACTGCGGAACGTCGTAAGGTCATCGGCATTATTGAACCCGCTTACTGGGCCTCGGGGCCGACCTTGCTTGCCAAGAAGGGTGTCATCAAAAGCTGGGACGACATTGCTGGAAAGCCGGTGTGCGGAAAGCAGGGAAACTACTATAATCAACAAGTCGAACGGCAACTGAAAGCAAAGTTGATTGCATTTACCGGAAACTCCGAAGGCAAGGAAGCTCTGCGTGCTGGACGTTGCATTGCCTGGGTCTACGATGATGTCAGCATCATGGCTGATCTCGAGACACCAGAGTGGCAAGATTACGAAATGCCTGTGCAGGCCCTCTATAATAATCCGTGGGCTGCTGCTGTCCCACTTGAAGAGCGCGATAAGGGCTGGGGAGCATTCATGGCGGGTATGGCATATCGCTGGCAAGCAGATGGTACGCTGATTGAACTCGCCAAGAAATGGAGTGTCGCACCGTCTGATTGGTTCACCGAGCAGAATAAGAAGCTCCATTGGGATACCGCCTATCTCGAGCCGAAAGAGTAAGGCCGGTGCTTTCTGATCAGCAGTAGCTCGGAGTGATGATGATCGAACATATATCAAGTTTCTTCCGCAATCTGAACGAGACTGCGGGCTTGAACTTTATCGTCTTCTATGACGATTACGAGTTTAGCCGCTTTCTCGAAGGGGCGTTGATTTCACTGCGGCTTATGGCGTTTTCCATCTTGCTGTCGCTGGTGATCGGCGTGTTGGGAGCTTGGGCACAAACGTCAAAAAGCGCGATAATTCGCGTGGCGGTTGATGCCTATATTCAGGCGTTTCGGAATACACCTCCGATGATCCAGCTTTTGTTCTTCTACTTCGGCCTGGGCGCGTTCACGCCAGCCGTGGACATGGGGGGATATTACGAGCCCATCATCTCTTCTTTTGGGTGGGCTGTAATCTCGCTTGGTATCTTTGGTGGGGCGTTCAACGTCGAGATATTCCGAGCCGGCTTGGAAGCCGTTCCTGAAACGACAAAAGAAGCCGCTGAAAGCCTCAGCTTTTCGAACTGGCAAATCTATATGTATGTGACACTTCCACTGGCGTTTCGCATTAGCCTGCCAGCTTTGACGAATAACCTGGTGAGTTTGGCCAAAACAACCTCGCTTGCTTATGTTATCGCCGTTCCAGAAATGACCTATGTTCTCAATCAGGTTTGGTCGGACAACATCAACGTGCCTGAGATGATCCTCGTGCTTTTTGTGTTCTATGTCGCGGTCGTGAGTATTCTCGCCTGGGGCCTCCACGCTCTCGAACGCCGTTTGGCACTACCGGGGTATGGACATGAATAAGCGCGCTTTCACAATCGTTCCTTCGCACTACGGCGTAACGGCATTCTCTACCGCTCTTTCGTTGCGATACGGAATTGTTCTCGTTGCAATGTTTTTCGGATCATTGTGTATTGCTTATGCGCAAACAATGAATGCCGGAACGCCGACCGCAGTCGAGACGCTTTTCGGGTGGGTTCCATTTATCTTGCGTGGCTTTTTGCTGAACCTCTATATGAGTTTTTTAGCGATGGCCTTGGCGACGGTTCTCGGAATTCTGCTCGGCCTCATGCAGATCAGCTTGTTCTGGCCGGTAAGAGCCATTGCGCGCCTGGTGACGCATCTCCTGAGAAACTCGCCTTGGCTCGTTATTCTCTTTATTGCCATGTATATGATGCCAGAGGATTTTCGTCTTCCGGGCGGGATTGTGATACCGTTTCCTGGCTGGATGAAAGCGACCGTCGCTTTTGCGCTGCCCGTCATGGGCAACATAAGCGAGATCGTCCGTGGCGCGGTTCGTTCCATTCCGTCGGGGCAGTGGGAAGCGGCCGAAAGTCTTGGCTTTACCCGTGTTCAGACACTTTGGAACATCATATTGCCACAGAGCTTCCGGCGTTCAATACCCCCATGGATGAACTGGTATGCGCTACTCACACTCTCCACTCCGATGGCCTCTATTTTCAGCGTCAGAGAGTCTGTTGCCAACGCACAGGCTGCAATGGAAGCGTCGGGCGGACGGCCGGAATTTCTCTTTCCGTTCTATCTGTTCCTTCTCTGTCTGTTCTTCACGTACATCTATCCAATCGCGCTTCTGACAAGGAAACTGGAGAAAAGATATGCTGCATAAAGAAAATATCGATGCACCCCCTCTGGTTTCTCTAAAGGACGTGCACAAGGCGTATGGCGATCTGGAAGTTATCAAAGGGATCAGTCTTGATGTTCGCAAAGGTGAGGTGATCTGCATCATCGGTCCGTCGGGTTCGGGCAAATCGACTCTCATACGTTGTATCAATGGTCTAAGCCCAGTGCAGAAGGGCTCGATAATCGTCGCCGGGCAGGAGGTGAATGATCCCAAGCTCGACAAGCTCGCATTGCGGCGAAAGGTCGGAATAGTCTTTCAGCAGTACAATCTGTTTCCGCATAAGACGGTTTTGCAGAACGTCATGATGGCGCCGATCAAGGTCCTGCGTGAACCAAAACAGGAAGTTGAGGAACGGGCGCGTGCTCTGATTGCAAAAGTCAAACTTACTGGCAAGGAAAACCAGTATCCCGGCCAGCTGTCAGGTGGTCAGCAGCAGCGCGTCGCCATCGCGCGAAGCCTGGCCATGCGTCCCGACGTTATGCTTTTCGACGAAGTTACCGCAGCGCTCGATCCTGAAACCGTCAAGGAAGTATTGGCGACGATAAAGGAACTCGCGTCCGACGGGATGACCTGCATTCTGGTTACCCATGAAATGGGCTTCGCACGCGAAGTGGCCGATCACATCTACTTCACGGATCGAGGTGTGATCGTCGAGCATGCTCCACCGAAAGAGTTCTTTACCTCAGCCAAGGATCCTCGGACCCAACAGTTCTTAAGTCAGATATTCTAGCCGAATTACGACACGACAATCATCAGTAGCATCAGGAACATGCCAGGCCGAGCGCCAGGTGTGAACGGGTTTCTATAAACCAAAGGGAAAAGCGATGTACCAGCAAGCCTCCAACGGTGTCAAAAATGACCCACTGCTGCAGCCGCTGAAAATCAAGCATCTTGAACTTCGCAATCGCATCATGAGCACCAGCCACGCGTGTGGTCTGGAGGTCAGCGGGCTGCCGCTTGAAGCCTATCAACGGTATCATGAAGAAAAGGCCAAGGGTGGAATAGCCCTGTCGATGTTCGGTGGATCCTCCAATATCGATATCGATTCCCCGAATGTCTTTCGGCAACTGAATGTTGGAACAGATGACATCATCCCACATTTTCAACAGTTTGCCGAGCGTATGCACCGCCACGGTGCAGCGCTCATGTGTCAGATAACACATCTTGGCCGACGCGGCGAAAGTTACGGCGGCGATAGGCTGGCGATGATTGCGCCGTCGCCCCTCCGTGAGACGCTTCATCGCAGCATACCCAGAGAGATGGACGACCATGATATTAATCGCGTTGTGAAGGCATTTGCTGCTGCGGCGCTGCGATGCAAGGAGGGAGGGCTGGACGGCATCGAGACGCATGCTGGTGGTCACATGATAGGGCAATTCCTGTCTCCGATTTCCAACCGCAGAACCGATCGCTTTGGCGGATCGCTCGACAACCGAATGCGGTTTCCGCTGATGGTGTATGAAGCCATTAGAAAGGCCGTCGGTGATGATTTCGTCGTTGGTATCCGTATGGCCGTGGATGAAGGCCCTGATGGCGGCATGGGATTCGAGGAATCTCTGAAGGTTGCACAAGCACTTCGCGATATTGGCGGGATCGATTTTTTCAATGCGATTTATGGCATGATGGACACGACCCGTGGTCTCGCGGAAGACTCTATGCCTGGAATGGGATCGCCACTTGCACCTTGGGTCGAGCCGGTCGGACGTTTCCGCCGGGAGCTCGATATTCCGGTATTTCATGCCGCACGTATTTCCGATGCTGCTTCTGCCCGATACGCTATCCGCGAAGGCAAAATGGATATGGCGGGCATGACCAGAGCGCAGATCGCTGATCCATACCTTGTAAGTAAGATAGCGTCAGGACGAGAAAGCGAAATCCGGCCATGCGTAGGCGCTACACATTGCCAGTCGCCGCATCGTCCTGCGTGTCTTCATAATCCGGCAACGGGAAGAGAGACAATCCTGCCTCAGGTCTTTACGAAAACCGAAAACGACAAACGTAAGGTCGTCGTGGTTGGTGGGGGGCCTGCGGGCCTTGAGGCTGCGAGAATATGCGCGGAACGGGGTCATGAGGTTTCGTTGTTTGAAGCGGCGTCCGATTTCGGCGGTCAGCTTCTTCTTGGCGCGAAGGGATCGTGGCGCGGTGACCTCATCGGCATCGTTGAGTGGCGAGTGGCTGAACTTAATCGTCTCGGGGTGTCACTTCAAACAAATGCCTATCTTGATGAAAATGAAATCCTGGCGCTGAATCCTGATGTGGTCTTGCTAGCAACGGGCGGTATGCCGCAAATTGATCTTCTGCACGGCAATGATCTATGCGTTTCGACGTGGGATATTATGGCTGGTCAGTCCAAGCTATCGGGTGAAGTCCTCGTCGTTGATGGCACCGGGCGACATCCGGCTCCGCTGGCGGCCGAGAAGGCCGTTGGCTTTGGAGCCAAGGTCCAATTCGTCACCATAGATGCCCAAATCTGTGAAGAACTGACTTATGCCGAACGGGTACGCTGGAAAAAGCTCTTTCTGAAATTTGGCCTTTATCCCAAAACTGAAACACGTTTGACTGCAGTCCACCGCCAGAACAACCGCCTGATCGCGACGCTTTTGAATGATATTACGCGAGAAACAGAAACAATTGTGGTCGATCATGTTGTTGTGGAGCAGGGAAGTGTTCCGTCTAACGAAGTTTTTGAAGCGCTTCGATCCAATTCATCAAACGACGGTGTGACCGACTTGCGCGCCATGGTCGACGCCAGGCCCCAGCCTATCCGCGAAAGACCTGGATTTGAGCTTCACCGGATAGGAGATGCTCTTGCCAGTCGGAACATTCACTCCGCGATGTTGGACGCAATAAGAATATGCAGCTCGCTTTGAGAACTTTGGGAGCGTATTCAGCGTCCGAATTTATCCAGCAACTGATACCATGCGGCTACTGTACGGACGGCTGGCGCTCTCATCGAGAAAAATGGAATGTCTACCGGTTTCTGGCGCTGCATCAGCGCCAGATCAGGCTTTTCGCCTTGCAAAAGATCAATCGCGTAGCGTCCGAGAAGGCTCGACATCGCGATTCCCGTTCCATTGTAGCCGAGCGAAAAGCCAATATTCTTATCGATCAATCCGATTTGTGGAAGACTGTCCATCGTCATGGCAACAAGCCCCGACCAGCGATTGGCGATCCCGTAGTCTTTCAACTGCGGGAAGATATCAGTCATTGCTCTTTCAAGGGTTGCATATGCGGCCATGGAGTCATTTTTGCCGAATGCGCCCCTACCGCCAAAAAGCAAGCAGTCTCCGCTACGTCGGAACCATCGCATCATTCTTCGCGTCTCGCTGTAGCTCCGATTGTTGCAAAGAATTTCATCAAAAACAGAACTGGGCAACGCTTCCGTCGAGATGATCGCACTCCTGAACGGTATGATGGTCTTGCGCACATCGCCGGTGGCAAGCGTGATGTCGGAATAGGCATTCGTTGCGATCAGAATCTGTTTGCACCTGATCGATCCGGCATTTGTACAAACGAGTTTTGCCGGGCCTTCTTCCGCGATGCGAAGAGCGAGACTATTTTCGTAAATGAGGCCTCCGGCCAAAAGAACGGCGTTGGCCAAACCCCGGCAGTAACTAAGAGGATGTATGGTGCCAGCATGGGAGTTCAAAACTCCTCCATAGAAGCGCGTACTTCCGGTCTCTGTCGCAACCTCATTCGCCCCGAGCACTGTGATGCTCGTATCGCCGAATATGTCCCTGATCGTCTTCGCTTCTTCCATAAGCGCCGCGAAGGCGGCCTCGTTATGCGCACAGCGAATGTTCCCTGTTCTCGTCAGATTCGCTTCTCGGATCTGAAATCGCTCGACATAGCTTTCAACGCAATCCATCGCTTTGTGACCGAGCGCGTTCATGCGTTGAGCGACTTGCCTGCCGTGAGTTTGCGCCATGACGCTTAGTGATACACGATACTTCGTTGATACCACGCCGCCATTTCTTCCAGATGCGCCGAAGCCGACTTCTTCTGCTTCGAGAACAACAGGTTTCAAACCAAGTTCAATTGCTCTTACGGCGGCCGACAAGCCCGTATACCCACCTCCGATAATGACCACATCGGCGGCAATGTCGTCCTCCAATGTCTTGCAGTTCAGGGGTGGTGTTGCAGTCTCACGCCACAAAGATCGGGGTAGGTCGAGTTTTCGCATCTGGAAAATACCTGGGCTTACTTACAAGTTATTTTCTCTCGCTTTCGACAGCATCGGCGAGTTCTCGCAGGGTCGAGAAATGGAAGTCCGGTGTCGTCACTACTTTCGGAACAGGTGTTCCACCGAAACCCTTGAGGCCCTTTCGCCGCTCGATCCAGCAGACTTTGTACCCCAGCTCTCTAGCGACGCCTATATCGTGGTACTGGCTCTGGGCAACATGCAGGATTTCATCTTGCTTGAAACCAAATGCCGATTGGCGCCCAAGATTGTAGGAAAAGAAGCGCGGATCCGGTTTTGGATACTCGGCGTCGTCAGCAGTGACGCTGTCGTGAAACGGGTTGCCGAGTTTGTTCGAATTGGCGCTGAAGCCGACACGATCATAATTGGTCATCGCGACCAGTCTAAAATGCCTACGCAATCGTCTGAGCGCTTCAGCGGAATCCTCGAATGCGGGAAAATCAAAAAAGTGGCTGTGGAATTTGTCACCCGCGGTGCTGTCGTCCGACAGTCCAAGTTCCTTCGCAGCGTGGAGATAAACGTCGCGTATGACCTCACTTGCGCGGCCTGGAAATTTCTCTCTTGCTTTCAGATAGGGCCGGAAAATCTGATCATCAGTCAGCGTTTTCGCAGCCTCTCCGCCTGCGGCGCGGAAACCATCCAGAATACCCTTCTCGAAGTCGATGCAGGTCCCGACGATATCAAAAGTTAGAACCTTAAAATTTTCGAAAGCCATGAAAATTGTCTCTCCTGTTCCGGGCACAAGCCAGTTGTTTGGCTACATTGGGATACTTGAGACAAATCCATCAATTCCAAAAATAATCACCTCTGGGGTTACATTTTGTAATGTCACATATTCGACGGCTCCTTCCCTCGCTCAACGCACTCGTCGCCTTCGAAGCGGCAGTCCGATGCGGAACATTTGCAAACGCGGCACGGGAACTTGGGGTTACAAGTCCCGCAGTCAGCCGCACCATCGGGCGTCTGGAGCTTCATCTCGGAATGCAGCTTTTCAAGCGAACGCCGACGGGAGCAGAACTAACGGAACATGGAGGTGATCTTTTTGCGGAAGTCTCGAAGAGCTTTTCAAACATTGAACGTGTTTTGGCGGGACTAAGACAAAATGCGCAAACGAAGCGACGTACAGTGCGAATATCAGTCTCGGGGGCTTTCGCTACGCATTGGTTTATGCCGCGGATGAACCAATTCCAGGCGCTGTTTCCTGATGTAGACATTCAGTGGCAACTGATCATTGGGCCGCTCGATTGTCCCGTTAACGACGCCGATATCGCGATGCGGTTCGATCCCAAAGTGGATGACCGGTATCGAATTTTTCCACTTATGCCAGAGCTTCTGTTGCCTGTGCGATCTCCTGCTTTCGATTTCAGTTCGACACAGTCCCAATCGGGTTTGAATCAGGTGATTACTCTTAGCGGGTCGCAGTTCAGGTGGGCAGATTTGTATTCCGTTGATGCACTGAAAGAGATAGCCCGGGAACTTCAATTCTCGGATTACAATGTCGTTGTACAGGCCGCGCTGATGGGACAAGGCAACGCTATCGGCTGGTTAAGTGTGGTGTCAACCTTGCTGGCCAACGGCTCGCTCGTTCCATCGCATCCTGTTGTGGTTTCGACTGGCCGAAGCTGTAATCTAGTGACTTCGATCAAACCGGATGAATGGTTCATTCGCGACATTTGCGACTGGATCATCGATGAATATCGACGGGATGTGAATGAGATAAATAAGACATATGAAGGGCTGATCGACGAATTCTGAGATTTGCTCCAGTAGCGGCAATCCAAACTTTGCTGTCGCATTGATCAAAAAGCAAATGGCCGCAGGTTTCTATCCGATGCGCGTATGATGTGTTCTTGACTGGCAATCAGATTGCATCAACAATCTTGCCGGAGACGCGATACGCTAACAATGGCCACACGCGTGGACTGCTCGAGCGATCCTGCAGAAATCAGTTCACGATTCAGAGCGCTCGTAGCTTCACATAAAACCCAGACTGGATGACATTCTTCTCTCCGCTTGAGAGTTATCATTAGTCAGCGGCTTCTGTACCGTTTGTCTAAACATTACCGTTGACGAAACGAGCATCTCTCGGCATTATAGATGCAATATTGAATATTGCAATGCAATACAGAAAAATGGGGATCATGCTATGTCTTTCGCTGCGGATACTGTCTCTGTTCAGTCCAAGATGGATCGAAACGCGAAAAAGGCCATTTGGGCCGCTTCAATCGGGAATATGCTGGAGTGGTACGACTTTGGCGTCTACGCCTTTCTGGCTACGGTAATTTCGGTAAAGTTTTTTCCTTCGGATGATCCCACAGCATCGTTGCTCGCGACATTTGCAGCCTTTGGTGTTGGTTTTCTCGCGCGGCCGCTTGGCGGTGTGGTAATTGGCCGTCTCGGGGATACGAATGGCCGCAAGTTCGCTTTGGTGCTGACCCTCATCATGATGGCGGTTGGCACAATTGGAATAGGAATCTTGCCATCCTTTGAGCAAATTGGTCTGCTGGCTCCGGTTTTGCTGGTCGCTTTGAGAATTATCCAAGGCATTGCGGGCGGCGGTGAATGGGGTGCTTCTACAGCTTTTATTATTGAATGGGCTCCCAAAAATCGTCGTGGTTTTTTCGGTTCTTTCCAGCAGGTAAGTACTGCGGGGGGAACACTGCTTGGCTCCGCTGTGGCTGCGGTCCTGACGACTCTGATTTCCACGGAAGATATGATGTCGTGGGGATGGCGAATTCCCTTTTTGCTGGGTGCTGCACTACTCGTGGTTGGAGTGTTCATTCGCAGGAGCGTGGATGAGACCCCAGCATTCGAGGAAGCACAGTCGGCTGCCGATCTGGTGCCAGAGCCCGAAATCAGCGGTCCACGCTTAGGCCTGCGCGCCTTTGGCTTCACAATCTACTGGACCGTCGCCTATTATACATTGCTGGCTTACATGCCCACGTTTACGCAGAAATATGGTGGCCTCTCAGCGTCACAAGCGCTTTGGGCAAATACGGGTGGACTGATCGCCATGATTCTAGCGGTGCCACTTCTTGGTCATCTTTCGGATAAGATTGGCCGCAAGCCTCTTTTGATCGGAAGCACCCTGGCTGCGATCGTGTTGGTCTATCCTCTTTTCTCGCTTATCGCGGACGGCGCGTCATTTACTACAATACTGGCAGTCCAGATCGTATTGGGAGTGGTGATGGCTCTTTATTCCGGGCCCGGACCTGCCGCCATCTCAGAAATATTTCCCACTCATATGCGGTCAACATGGATGTCGATAGGATATACGATGGCAGCTGCTATTTTCGGTGGTTTTGCTCCCTTCATGGCAACGTGGCTGATCAAGGTAACGGGATCGCCGCTGTCGCCGACTTACTTTTATCTTATCCCAGCCGCACTGATCACGATGTTGGTTCTTTCCCGCTTGCCTGAAACGGCAAAGTCAGAACTGAAGTAATGGAGGACTTTCATGAGCGATTTTGAAACCTTGAAACCATGGCAGTGGCCAGATGACGTCTGGCGCAATCGCGTCAACAAAGTTCGTGCGGGAAAGTCACTGACCCCGCCATGGCCGAATGGCAAACGTTGCGCTATCGCGCTCTCGTTTGACGTCGATCATGAAACCAACGAGCTGAGGGATGGCGGTAAATCCCTCGGGCGCTTGTCATGGGGACAATATGGCAACCGCCGGGGAATGCCTCGCGTCCTTTCTCTCCTGAACAAATATGATATCAAAGCGAGTTTCTATGTTCCCGCTGTCGTTGCTCAGCTATATCCAGAAGAGCAGAAAGCGGTAGTCGACGCCGGACACGAGATTGGGATACATGGCTGGATTCATGAATTGAATTCCATCCTTCCTGCTGAAAATGAACGTGATCTCATGCTGCGGAGCGCGGATATGCTGGAAAAGATCACCGGTATCCGCCCTGTGGGAATCCGCACACCATCATGGGATTTTTCCGACAGTACACTTTCCATCATTCGCGAAATGGGTTTGCGCTACGACTCGTCCCTCATGGCTGACGACAATTGCTATGAGTTGATGGAAAACGGGGAGCGAACTGGAGTTGTCGAAATACCTGTAGAATGGATCAGAGACGACGCTCCATACTTCATGATGAGCAGGTTTGAGTCTTTGCGTCCGCACATAGGACCGGAAGACGTCCTTGCCATATTTATGAGAGAATTTGAGCAGGCCTACGAGGAAGGCGAGCTTTTCCAGCTCACCATGCATCCTCACATCATCGGATATCGGTCTCGCATATGGATTGTTGAGGAGCTTATTCGGGCTGCTCAAAGCAAAGGCGATGTGTGGTTTGCTACACATCGGCAAATAGCAGAGCACGTCGCTCAGGCTATCTAACCCGTATTCCTTTGGTCAAAGTGGGTGAGGCGCGATCAGCGTCCTCGCCTCCTCTGGACACGGCCGGTTGTGCGTGTCCAACCGTCCCTGATGAATAACTTATTCTGTAGGCTATAATGAACTCTCAGCATATATCCAACGAATACAAGATCGCGGGCATTGGTTCGACTATCAGCATTAAAGTTGATCAATGGGGCGTTGCCCATATCGAAGCGGCCAACCTGTACGATCTTTTTTTTGCGCAGGGATGGAATGCCGCGCGGGATCGCTTGTGGCAGATTGATATCGCGCGGAAGAGAGGGTTGGGGTTGCTCGCTCGGGATTTCGGGCCGGGATATCTTGAGCAGGACCGGGCATCGCGATTATTTCTCTATCGCGGCGGGATGAACACAGAGTGGAAGGCATATGGACAGGATTCAGAAGAGATATGCACTGCGTTTACCCATGGCATCAATGCTTATATCGATGGTTGTGACGCAGGCAATTTCTGTCTTCCGCCGGAATTTGAGCTTCTCGGGAACCGGCCAGATCGCTGGAAACCGGAAGATGTTGTTCGGGTCAGGACGCATTCGCTGACGAGAAATGCCTCATCAGAGGCGCTTCGCTCGAAAATATATGCGTTGGTTGGCGGCCAACAAGCGGCGAAACTGGATGGACTGCGCAAAAAACTCTCTCACAGTATGGTCCCAGAACCAGTAGATGGCTTTGATCCGGCGATCATATCAGATCGGGTTCTGCGCGATTTTCAGCTGGCGGTGAGCCCGGCAACATTCTCAGATGAACGTCTGTCCGCTGGTCTTGAAGACGCCAAGAGATGGACGTCAGTTACACCGTCCGGTGAAGTCGCTAGGGCTTCTTTTGAAGAAGGCTCAAACAATTGGGCGATCTCTGGAGACAAGACTGACACAGGTCGCCCAATTCTCGCGCTCGATCCACACCGCACGCATGTGCTGCCATCGATCCGCTATGTCGTGCATCTTTCAATGCCCGGGTTCGATGCTGTTGGTGCTGGTGAGCCAATGGTTCCGGGCATATCAATGGGGCATAATGGAACAGCGGCATTCGGCCTTACGATTTTCGGCGCAGATCAGGAAGACATATACTTTTACGAGACATCTGAGGATGACCCATCGTGCTATTTCTATAAAGGAGGATGGGAGAAATTTGAGATCATCGAGGAGCGGGTTCCTGTAAAAGGGTACGACGATCAAACAATTCAGTTGAAGTTCACCAGGCATGGCCCCGTAATACTTGAAGACCATTTAAAGAACAGGGCTTTCAGCCTCCGAACGGTATGGATGGATGCAGGTATGGCTCCCTATATGGCGAGCCTCGCCGTGATGAGGGCGCGCAACTATGCTGACTATACGGCAGCGCTGGAAGGGTGGGGCTGTCCATCGGTCAATCATATTTACGCAGACGCTTCTAACACAATAGCGTGGAAACCTTCGGGAGCTGCTCCGATCAGAAAAAACTGGGATGGGTTGATGCCCGTTCCAGGCGATGGTCGCTATGAGTGGGAAGGATATTTGTCGCCGAGCGAAACGCCATCGGAAATCAACCCTGAACGAGGGTTTATAGCCACAGCGAACGCAATGAATATTCCCGACGAATGGACGAGAAATAATACTCCTATCGGGTATGAATGGCTGGACAGCAGCCGGCATGATACGTTGCATAAGAAGCTCGCGTCAAAGCAATTACTAACGTTGCAAGATAGCATTCGCCTGCAGGCATCAACCGTTTCCCCAATTGCCATTCGAATCCTCCACAAACTTAAGGAAGTGCATGATTATCTTTGTGATGAGCCTTCCTGGCAGATGCTAGAGCTATGGAATGGTGATCTAAAGGCTGGTTCCCCGTCAGCAGCACTCTTCGAAGTATGGCTTACGAAACATCTCGGCCCGCTTATTGCTAAGCGTGCAGGTGCAGATGACAAGGTGCTTCCGCTTCTTCTACCTCTCGATCCACCAAGTGTCGCGGAGTGGGTGGAAGAAACTGCCTTCGATGGCGAGACACTTGCTGCCCTAAAGCAAACCCTCCGGGCTGCTTTCATGGAATGTTCTCAACTCTTGGGCCAAAGGCCAACAGAATGGTCATGGGGGCAACTGCATAAGTTGCACCTTTGTCATCCCCTTCAGAAACTCACCGATCATAACTGGTCGCTTGATCCGATCGCGCTTGGTGGCAGCGGCTCCACCCTCAACTATGCAACATATCGTTTGAGCGATTTTAACGTTGTAGGCGGGCCTTCGGTGCGGATGGTTATTGATGTAGGTGGTTGGGACAATAGTCTCTTTAATAACAATCCGGGGCAAAGTGGAGTGCCTGGATCAGTGCACTTCGCGGATCTTGGCAAAAGCTGGCAAGACTGCGAACTCAAGCCGCTCATTTATTCCCGAGACAAGATTGAGGCACACACGACGGTCGCGATAAAGCTCGTACCTGCTGATCGGAAGATCCGGCAAAAAGACAATAACCGATGAATGCAAAAATCGTGCAACGTTAAAAGAGGGTTTTTAGATGGCACTCGCAATCGTGACAGGAGCTGGAGGCGGGATTGGCCGCGCTACGGCACGAAGGCTGGCTTTGGATGGATTTCAGGTCGCGTGCTGCGATCTCAACTCTGAGGCGGTGGAGAAAACTGTAGCGCTTGTCAAGCAGGACGGATGTGATGCTTTTGGAGCTTCATTCGATCTGACGAATGAAGGGGCGCAACAGGATTTTCTGTCTAAGCTCTCTGCAAGCCCGGTTGTTCTGGTCAATAATGCAGCCATTTTTTCCGTGAAGCCCTTCAACGAAATCAGTGGTGACGACTTTGATCGACAGTACAACGTCAACGTCTCGGCTACTTTTCGTTTCACGAAGAATGTTCTGCTGGCGATGCCTGATGGCGGCCGCATAATAAATTTCACTTCGAGAGCAGCCTTCGGTGGTCGGGGCACCGCCCACTATAGCGCGTCAAAGGGAGCGGTCATAAGCATGACGAAGTCATTGGCTCTGGAGCTGGCTCACCGGTCAATATGCGTTAACGCTATTGCTCCTGGAGCAGTCCTCACGGACATGCTGTTAAGCAGGGGTGAGGCGTGGAAAGACATGGTTGCAGAACAACCAATCAACCGGGTGGGGACCCCCGAAGACATTGCCAATGCTGTAGCCTTTTTTGCAGATGAACGTGCAAGTTTTATTACGGGGCAAGTCCTCGTCGTGGATGGAGGTCGCTCTGTAGGTGGGGCGCCTACATTTTGATCAAGGAGGATGACATGAAGGTCGACTATATGTCGCTGCAAGGGAAATGGGCAGTTGTAACCGGTGGCGCACGGGGCATAGGGGCGGCAACATGTCGTGCCCTGGTGCATGCTGGTGCCCGGGTTGTTGCGGTCGACGTGCTTGCTGAGGATCTTGAATGTCTTTGCGAGCGCGAAGACAACATATGGCCTCATATAGCGGATGTATCTGATCCCGAATTGCCAGAGCAGTTGGACGATATTCTCGCGAAATTGCAAGGTGATATCGATGTTCTGGTGAATAATGCAGGCATCGGAAAAGGTTATCATGCTTTGGATACCACCGATGAGGAGATGCACCGCTTTCTCGATGTCAATCTTATTTCAGCGTTTCGGCTGTCTCGGTGGGCCTCAAAGCGCTTTGTTGCTCAACGGCGGAGCGGAGCAATTGTAAACGTTGCATCTGTCTTTGGTGTTGTAGGCGCTGAAAACTGTGCTGGATATTCTACCTCGAAGGCAGCTCTGATCGGATTGACCCGGCAGATGGCCAACGACCTGGGCCCTTCGGGAATACGCGTGAATGCTGTCGCGCCGGGGTTGATTGAAACGCCGCTCGTTCAGGAGCGTATTCAGACACAGCCGTGGCGTACCAATATAATGGTAGATCAATCACCTATCAGAAGACTGGGGCAACCCGAAGACGTGGCACGGGCAATACGGTTCCTCGCATCCGATGAAGCCGCCTACATAACCGGACATACGCTGGCCGTCGACGGAGGGTGGATGATCGGTCGCTTCCCAAAAGAACATCCGATCGACCCTGCACTGATTTCACTATCTGAGGAATGAAACTGCTCTGAGCATGCCCGGCACGACTTTGTCCGCGAATTCCTGATCCGTCCAGCGGGCGGAGTTCGCGGCTACATGTACTGCGGCTATTGGATTATTGCTTTCGTCGGTTATTGCTGTCGCGATCACAAGTTCATTCTCGATAAGCTCGTTGCGCGCAAGGCCATACCCCCGCTTACGCGTTGTTTCAATCTCCGCGAGGATATCATCTTCTTTCACGCGGGTGAAACGCGTGAAGGATTGTTTCTCTGTCGCGGTTATGATGTCCTTTGCTTTGTCGGCAGAAAGACAAGAGAGCACCGCCCGACCACCAGCAGTGCAATAAAGGGGAATGCGCCGCCCTGCCAACGTGGTGTAGTAATGCTCACGCTGGCTTTGAAGGCGTTGGGCGTAAACCAGGGTGCTGCCGTCAAAAAGGCTCAAATCCACTCGTTCATCGAATTCTCGACGCAACTCTATGAGCATCGGCGTTGCCCGTTCGATAAGAGGATGATTGCGGAGAAAATGATAGGACAGATCAAGTGTCCTGTTTGAAAGCGCAAAGCGACGCGTCACTGGGCATTGTTCCAGGTAGCCTAGCTCGGCAAGCGTATGGGTCATTCTTTGAACTGTGCTTTTATCAAAACCAGAACGGACGCAAAGTTCAGCGAGGGTAAAATATCGGGCTCCGGAAAAAGCCTCAATTATCTTGAAGCATTTTTCTACCGAACCAACGAACAGTCGACTGCGCTCCTCGTGAGTAGATTCATCCATTATAAAAATCCAACGTCTTACTGAATTACATAGCAATACATTAGTGTGCCTTACGCTACAATAGATGTTCGTATTAATCAATTGAACCGTGCAAGTGCCCGAATGAGTTCATCACGCACAATCTGAATCCGTGGCGAAGAGGCGGATTCGATCTGGGTCAGTATCCACAATTCGGCTGACATCTCGACTTCTTCACCAAGGACTCTAGCTAAATGATATTCCGCTGCTGCGAAATCCGGAATTAATGCTATCCCCATGCCCAAGCGAGACGCGGCCAAATGCGCAGCGAATGAGGATAGCTCCAACGCAGGTTGGAGGCCGGGGCATGACGAGACGAGCCATCGAGCCATCAGGAGGTTTTGGAGGTCATCTGTCCAGCCGATAATACGATGATGGTAGAGGTCAAGAAGGTGATGTGGTTTACCATTGTGCCTGAAATAGTTTTCTGACGCGTAAAGGCCAAAACGAATTTTGCCGATTTTGCGCTGCAGATAATTTCCCTGCTCTGGCCGCACCAGTCTTATAACGATATCGGCATATTCGCCTGTTAGCCGGACGGACGTGACGCTGGAGTGAAGTTCCACTCGTATATCAGGAAAAGTGTGTTGTAAGGCCGAGATCGCTGGCAGAAGTATATCGTTTCCGAGCAATTCCGGAGCGACGATACGAACGGTGCCAGCTTCCTGGTCATCTTTCTCGCAGGCAGTTCGCTGGAATAGCCGCATTTGTGCTTGTGCGCGTTCGGCGGGTACTACGAGTTCTTGTCCGGCTGGTGTCAGATCGTAACCACCTTGACGAGACCGAAAGAGCTTAACTTGTAACGCTGTCTCCATCGCTCCGATCCGACGCGAAACAGTAGAGATGCTCACCCCCAGTTCAGAAGAGGCCGCGCTTAAAGTTCCGGCTTTCGCGACCGAGAGAAAGAACTTCAAATCATTCCAGTCTAAATCATTTTCCATTTTTGGAAATCCGGATTGCAAAAAGGGTCGTCGACTTTCGTTTTAAGCTGAAACAGTTTGTGTTGGTAGCTAGGAAAGGTAAACAGCATGCCCGTTTCAACGAAAGTGGTTCGGTTTTCCGAATTTGGTACACCGTCGGTTCTGCATCTGGAGGATCTGGCTCTTGCGCCGCCTGCATCCGGTGAAATTCAAGTCAAGCATATCGCGATAGGCATGAACTATATCGATATCTACCATCGTAAAGGAGTGTTTGCTCCAAAACTGAACTTGCCAAGCGGCTTGGGAGTAGAGGGTGTTGGAACTGTAACTGCTTTCGGTGAAAACGTATCTGGATTCAAAATCGGTGATCGTGTTGCGTATGTGGGCGGACCTCCAGGGGCATACGCGATTTATCGTAATCTGCCCGCATCTAGGGCTCTTCTCGTGCCTGAACGCCTTGCCAGCGACGATTTAGCGGCTTTGATTTTCAAAGGCCTTACTGTCGAATACCTGATAAATCGATGTGTCAAGGTACGTGAAGGCGATACTATATTGCTTCATGCGGCTGCAGGGGGGGTCGGATCAATTGCCAGTCAATGGCTACGAAGTATCGGCGCGACTGTCATTGGTACGGTGAGCTCAGCGGAGAAGGCAGCTGTTGCAACCGCCAACGGGTGCGATAACGTGATTATTTATACCAGAGAGAACTTCAGCGAACGCGTTCTGGAAATCACAGCCGGCCGTGGGGTTGATGTGGTCTACGATTCCGTGGGTGCGGATACGTTTTCAATATCACTTGATTGTTTGCGCCCTCGCGGAACCCTAGTAAGTTTCGGAGAGACATCCGGCCCCGTGGCTCCTTTTCAGGTTGCTTCGTTAGGAGCTAAAGGGTCGCTATTTGTAACTAGACCATCAATTGCCCATTATACGGCCGATAGAGCAGAATATGAGTTGGCCGCGAAAAACCTGTTTTCTGCGCTAGAGCGCGGTTTGATTAAAGCGCCTAACATAACAAAGTACCAGCTAGAGGATATTCAAAAAGCTCACAGTGATATCGAAAATAGATTGACAAAAGGATCAGTCATCTTAATTCCGTAACTGGTAATGCACCTCACAATATGGGAATAATTGTTTACCTAGCGCCGTCGGATGAGTTCTGATGGGATAGGCACCCCTCCGACGGCCTTAATGTGGCAGAATGGGTGTGTTGAGCACCAAGGAAGACGAGGCGTCCAACCAATCAGGACCGTACATTCCTTGCATGAATCCTCGCGATCACTATGCCTGCGCAGGCGAATGGCATCCGTCATTCCAGCTAGAGCGTCGGGTTGATTTTGTGAACCTACCGATTCCATCCACTGAGTAGGCGTTCGNNCGAACGCCTACTCAGTGGATCTTCGTCAACGAATTGTCGATGCGATATCGGAGGGCCAGTCGCGGCGGGCTACTGCGGCTACTTTCAAGGTTTCCCCCGCCACAGCGGTTCGGCTCAAGCAGCGGCTGGATCGAACGGGCTCAGTCGAGTCCTTCCCAACGTGGACGGCCCGGTGGCAGAGGTAGACTGGGTCTTTGCTGGGATGTCATCATTGCCAGGGTGGAAGCGCAGCCGGATATCACCATGCCTGACCTAGCGGCGTAGCTTGAGGACCATCACGCCATAAAGGCAAATCGGGACCGTTTGCATCTTGTTAAATTAAATCGAACAGGCGGACAGAATAAGTCGTTGGACGCTCGGGCCACCATTCTTCACCTTACCCTCAAACAAAAGGGGAGTGACTGATGGTACGTTCGATCAACAGAAAATCGGCTGTTCTGGCAAGTTTAGCGTTGAGTGTTTCGGCAATGACTGTCTTCGCAGCCAATGCTGCGGAAATTACCGTGATGGGTTATCGAGGCGCATTCCAGGACAATTACGTCAAGGCCGTCATCGAACCGTTCCAGAAGGAACATCCCGACATCAAGGTCACCTATTACGGCGTGCAGAATGCAGCGACATCGCTCGGAAATATGCGCGCCCAGAAATCCTCGCCCCAGACGGATGCGGTCATCTATGACCTCTCGGTCGCCAAGATTGCCGATGAGGAAGGGCTGGTCGAGAAGCTCGATCCGGCATCGCTCAAAAATTATGCGGATGTCGCCGATCTCGGCAAGGAACTCGCTGGCGCAGCAATTCCGATCACATATGACACGCTTTCGCTTCTTTATAATCACGATGCATTTGCGGAGGGTTCACCGGATAGCTGGGAAGCGCTCTGGGGCAAGCAGCAAAGCGGCAAGGTCATCATCCCGGCGCAGGGCGGCGGCGATATCCAAGCCATCCTGCTGACAATCATCGCGAACCGTCTCGCTGGTGAAGACGACTATACGAAGACTGTGAAGCCGGGCGTCGACAAGCTGGTGGAACTGGCGCCTGCCGTACAGACATGGGAACCGAAGCCCGATGCCTATACGCTGGTTGCAAACGGCACGGCGACTCTGTCCATCGGCTACAATGCCCGCGCCCAGTTCTACTTCGACCAGACCGGCGGAAAGCTTCAGTCGGTCGGCCCGAAGGAAGGCACGGCTGCGCAGGTGAATGTCATCAGCGCGATTGCCAATGGCAAGAACATGGATGCAACCAAGACATTCATCGATTACGCAATAAGCCCCGAGGCGCAGGCCCGTTTTGCCGAGATCATGTTCTACGCGCCATCGAACACGAAAGCGGACGTGAATGACGAAACGAAAAAGCGCATTCCGTACATGGACCCGGTCCAGCGCGAAATGCTCATTCCGGTCAACTGGATGACAATCGGCGATATGCGCGACAAGCTGCTCAATCCCTGGCGCCGCCAGATCATTCCGGCTGGTCGCTAAATCCCTACCTCACCCTGAAATTCACGCTTCCGCCCCGTTTCGCCGGGGCGGCAACGACCCCTCACAGGTTTCGATATGGTAGCAGAAAACTCATTTCTACAGTTGAAGGCTCTCACCAAGCTCTACGGTAATAATTACCGGGCAGTGGACGACCTTCATCTCGATCTGCCGCGCGGAAAACTGCTCGGCCTCCTCGGTCCATCCGGTTGCGGAAAGACGACAACTTTGCGCATGATTGCCGGTCTCGCCTCGATTTCGGACGGCAACATTCTGATCGACGGCAACGATATTTCACACAGGCCGCCCCATCAGCGGGATATCGGTCTGGTTTTCCAGAACTACGCCTTGTTCCCGCATATGACCGTGGCCGAAAATGTCGCTTTCGGTCTCGATATGCGCAAGGTTGGCAAGGCTGAGGCAAAGAAGCGGGTCGAGGAAGCGCTCGAAATGGTGCGGCTTCCTGGCTATGGTTCGCGCAAGCCGAAAGAAATGTCTGGCGGTCAGCAGCAGCGCGTGGCTCTGGCGCGTGCGCTGGTCATCCGCCCGCGCATTCTTCTGCTCGACGAGCCTCTATCCAATCTGGATGCGAAGCTGCGCGATGACATGCGGATCGAAATCCGCGAGATTCAGAAGCGCCTCGACATCACCACGGTTTTCGTTACGCATGACCAGGTCGAAGCGCTGACAATGTGCGATGTTGTCGGCGTGATGGATAGCGGCAAGCTGGCACAGCTCGGTTCGCCGGAAGAAATCTATGAGAAGCCATCCTCCCTGTTTGTGGCCAAGTTCGTCGGTCGCGCCAATGTCCACAATTGCGAAATCGTCGACGAAAATGTCTGCCGTCTGGGCAGCGGCATCTATCGCTGCAACACGCATGGAAAGTCACGCGGGGCCGGGCAAATCGCCATTCGCCCGCACCGCATCAACCTGACGCCCAACCGTGATCGCAATCTGGTCAGTGTCGTGACCAACAGCGCGCATGGCGTGGTGGAACGCACAACCTATATCGGCGACATCGTTCAATATGACATAGAGATCGAAGGCGCCTGTCTGAAAGTGGAAGTGCCGACCGCTAGCGCAGGCCACGCATTCGGTACCGGCGACCGGCTATTGTGCGAATGGAAACCGGAAGACATGCTGGTTTTCGGGAGCTGATGTCATGACAGCGATCGCATCGACGGACATCATCCCGGCAAAGTCATCGAGACGCAGACGCTACAGTCTCGTCGCCGTTGCGCTGCTTCTGCCGATGGCCTTGATCAACCTTATCGCCTTCATCGCGCCGGTCGCACATCTGGCGCAGATATCCTTCCTGCAGAGCGAAAGCGGCGGTGTCCTGACAGACCGCTACACGTTCGAAAACTACATCAATTTCTTTAACGACAGCTTCAATTGGGGGCTTGTGTTCAACTCGCTCTGGCTGAGCGCGGTCATCACGCTGGCAACGCTTATCTGCGCCTATCCGATTGCGCTTTTCCTGCACCGTGTTTCTCCGGTCTGGCGCAACTTTCTTTTCGTGGTGACGGTCTCGCCGCTGCTCGTTAGCAGTGTGGTGCGCACCTACGGCTGGATGGTGCTTCTCGGCAATCAGGGGCTCGTCAATGGAGCCTTGATGAACCTCGGCATCATTTCCTCCCCCATCAGGCTCGTCAACAACACGCTCGGCGTATTCATCGGCATGGTGGAAATCCTGATCCCCTACATGGCGCTGTCACTGATTGCTGGTTTCGGTCGTCTGAATGCCTCGCTTGAGGAGGCTGCGGCATCACTAGGCGCCAATGCCTTCACGCGGTTTCGCCGGATCATTCTGCCACTCACTTTGCCGGGTATCGCACTTGGCTGCCTGCTTTGCTTCGTGCTGGCAATCAGCTCCTTCATCACGCCAAAATTGCTTGGTGGCGGGCGCGTATTCCTGCTGGCGACGGAAATCTACGATCAGGCTGTGATCCAGCTTGAATGGCCGCGTGCCGCCGCAACCTCCGTCATTGTCCTGATCATCTTCGGTCTCGCCTTGATGGTCTATTCCCGTATCGCACGTCGCATCGACTGACTGGCAAAGGAGAAACGAGATGATTGGTTCAACTTCATTGCCATTCCGCCTTCTGGTCGGCCTGCTCTATCTGTTCCTGCTGGCCCCCATTCTGGTCGTCGTGCCGCTATCGTTCAGCAACGACAACTATCTGACTTTTCCACCGCAGAGCTGGGGTGTGCGGTGGTATGCGGAAATGCTGCATCATGAAACGCTCATTCAGGCGTTCTGGATCAGCCTCGGCATTGCATCGGTCGTCACCGTCCTGTCGCTTCTGACGGGTATCCCGGCGGCCTATGCCATACGCCGTTATCAGTTCCGTGGACGCGAAGCGGTGCTGAACCTCTTTACCGCGCCGCTTCTTCTGCCGTCCATCGTGCTTGGTCTTGCCATTCTGCTGGTGTTCGTGAGGCTGGAACTGCTCGGCACATTTACGGGTCTTGTGATCGCCCATCTGATCGTGACGACCCCTTACGTCATCCGCATCATGATAACGGCGTTCTCGACACTGCCACCATCGGTCGAAGAGGCGGCCACGATGCTGGGTGCATCGCCGTTCACCGTGTTTCGTCGCGTCACCTTGCCGCTGATGATGCCGGGTCTGGTGGCAAGTGCCGCACTGTCCTTCCTCCTGTCCTTCGATGAGGTGGTGATCTCGCTCTTCATCACCGGACCACGCATGACGACGCTGCCGGTAGAAATCTTCAACTATGTCGAGAGCCGTACTGACCCGATGACTGCAGCCATTTCGGTGGTGCTGATCACGGCGACGCTGCTCATCATTTTCGTCATCGAACGCACGCTCGGATTGTCACGCACAATCGGCAAATAACCTCCCAACTGAAAGTGACTGCAAGAATGGAAAATATCGCCCTCTGGATGTCGCAACCGCATTTCAGCTATCTGGAAATTGCCAGGACCTGCGGCTTCTCATCCTTCGTCCTCGAACTCGAACACGGAACCTTCGATCTGTCGACGCTGGACCAGTTTCTGGCTTTCACCAAGGCGCAGGGGCTCTCCACTTTGACCAAGGTGCTGGCGCCGACGCCAGAGGCCATCCAGCAGGCGCTGGACTTCGGATCGGACGGCGTCATCGTTCCGCATATTCTCGGTGTGGACCATGCGCATCAGGTTACGAAGGCCGCAAAATATCCGCTGGTTGGCACGCGCTCTTACACGGGTGGCCGCATTTTCGGCTATGCCCGCCCGGCGACCGATGCCTTCGAAAAAGAGAACAAGCGCACCAAATGCTTCGCCATGATCGAGACGGCAGAAAGTCTCGCCGACGTCGAGAAGATCATTGCGCTCGATACGGTCGACGGCTTGTTTCCCGGCCCGTCGGATCTGGCACTTGCACGCGGTCGGGGAGCCTATGCTTTCAATGATGAAGACAAGGCTGATCTGCGCCGCTGTGCGGCTGCGGCACGCGCTGCCGGGAAGCCATGGATCATGCCCGCCTGGACCGAAGCTGAACGGCGCTTCGCACTGGAGGAGGGGGCGGCGATGCTGGTCGTCGCCACCCAGAACATGACGCTTCGCCAGGGCATGGTTTCGACTGTCAACATGCTGAAGGGCGAAGCCCTGGTTGCCTGATTATTCCTGAACTGAATAGCCACTCATTTGCTGGAGGAAAAAATGAAGATTAGTCTGATCCAAACGAGCCCGCAGACCAACAAGGCAGAAAATCTGCGCATTACGCGGGGATTGATGGAGGACGCCGTACACACGGATTCTCCGGACCTGATCGTGCTGCCCGAATATTTTGAATATTACGGCGGTACTCCGGAAGAAAAGCTCGGCGCAGCCGAGAGTGTTCCCGGCGGTCCTGCCTACAAGATGGCGCAGGATTTTGCCCGCGAGCACAAGGTGTTCGTCCATGCCGGAACCTTGATGGAAAAGGTTCCAAACGAAAAGCGCATCTACAATTCCACCTTCGTCTTCAATCGTGAAGGCAAGGAGATTGCGCATTATCGCAAGATTTATATGTTCGATATCGTTGGGCCGGACGGGACGGCCTATAAGGAATCCGCAACCGTCAAGCCCGGTGAAAATGTCGTCGTCTATGACCTCGACGGGTTCAAGATCGGATGTGCGATCTGCTACGACATCCGCTTTGCTGAACTTTACCTGGAGCTGGAAAAGGCCGGTGCCGAAGTCATCGTTCTACCCGCAGCATTCACGCTGCAAACCGGCAAGGATCATTGGGAGGTGCTGGCGCGTGCCCGTGCCATCGAAACCCAGACCTATTTTGCCGCCTGTGGCCAGACCGGCAGCACGGTTTCGAACGGCGAACGGCGTCATACCTATGGTCATTCGCTCGTCTGCGATCCGTGGGGGCATGTTGTGGCGCGGGCTTCCGACGGTGTCGGCTTCGTAACGGCCCGCATCGAGCGCGCGCAGATCGAGCGTGTGCGTTCGCTTATTCCGATGGTCAGCCATCGCCGCATCAGCAAGCAGTTGCAAGCCTGCGCATAGGAGGCGTCATATGTATACGATCAATCCCATGCCGGAACAGGTTCCTGCCGGTGATCTCCAGCTTCTATCGGGGGTCGAGACAGCCACTGTCGGACACTGGCGTTTCTTCGGTTTCATGCACCGTTCCATCCAGCCGCTCCTCCCGAAGCGCCGTGTGGTCGGTACTGCCGTCACCATCGCCATACCGGGGCCCGATTCCACCCTGCTTCACCACGTAACCGGGATGCTCCGTCCCGGCGATATTCTGGTGGTGGACCGGATGGGAGACGACCGCTATGCGTGCTGGGGCGGCGGTGTGACCATCGCTGCGAAGGCTTCTGGTGCGGTCGCCGGGATCGTTGATGGTCCTTGCACGGACCTGACGGAAATCGAGGATTCCGATTTTCCGATGTGGGCGAGGGGTATCTCGCCCATCACCACCCGGCTCTATGACCTGGGGGGCGGCATCAACATTCCGGTCTCCTGCGGCGGTGTCGTCGTCAATCCCGGTGATGCCATCCTGGCCGATGAGAGCGGAGTTCTGGTTCTGCCGCGTGACGAGGTGAAAGCAGTCTCCTCGCGTGCGCTCGAAATACAGGACAAAGGCAAGGTGCGCGAAGCTTCGGTGAAGACAGGTCTCAAGCTTGGTGACGTGTCTGGCGCCACCAAGAAAATTCTCGCTCACGCGGGAAGTTGATGCGATAGGGCCGGTTTCGGCCGGCCCTCGTCATTTGTGAGAAGGAACATGACAATTTGCTTATTTTCATCTCGCAAGTGTCTTAGAAGGAAAGCACGAATCTGGTTGCCCGAAGCGCAATAAGGGACTTCAAGAAACGCAGGCGCGCGGGTGATTGAAATGGGAAGGGACATGCCCGTCCATGAATATCCGTTTTCTGGAAACGGTGATCTGGTTGTCGGAACTGCGTAATTTCCGGGCGACGGCGGCTCGCCTCAACATGACGCCTGCGGCAATATCCAATCGTATCGGCGCGATGGAGCAGGAGCTGGGGTTCCGGCTTTTCGACCGCGATGCCCGCGACGTTAACCTGACGGCGGAAGGCGAAGCCTTTGTCGAGGGTGCGCGCGATGTCGTGCGCCGTTACCATGATCTGGTGGAAAGCCTGAGCCCGCAAAATGGGCTTGAAGGCACGCTGAAGATTGGCATCGTTCCGAGCCTCGCCATGACCATATTACCGGGCATTCTCGATATTGTCCGCCAACGCTACCCACAGATCCGCATCTCGATCACGACCTCATCATCGAAAGGGATCGTGCAGAAACTGGAGCAGCGGGAACTCGACATCGTCTTCGCCATCAAGCCCGAGCCTTCACCCAATCTGCGTATCGTCGACTTATGCACGTTCGGCATGTTCTGGATATCGCGCAGCAATCAGTTTCCGGGCGGGGCTGAAGACATGCTGTCACGCGATGATCTGCTCGGCTGCAATCTCATTTCCTATGAGAGCGGTTCCTACAATTATCAGCAGATCATCAATTATTTCACGGAAGAGCGCCTGAAAGACGCGACCGTTCATTATTCCAATTCGCTCACCACGACGATCAACATGATTTCGGCGGGGGTCGGGATTTCCGTCATTCCGCCGGTGGTAATCCAGAAAGAGCTTCGGACAGGTGAGTTGCAGGTGCTGAATACCAATGCCGTTTTCCCGGCAACGAGTTATAGCGCTATTTATCTGGAGAGCGCGGCGACGCGGCTTATCACGCTTGTGGCCAATATCGCCCGTGAAGCGGGGCGCAATTTCAGCTGTAATTTCAGCGATAGCCTTGCCTTTCAGGATTAGGGTCGTCGCCGCCATACCTGATTTGGTGATCTGGATGAAGAATTCCTTGATAAGCGAGAGGAAGTATCGCGTGCTGTTGAGGTGTTGAAAGGACATATCGTTGTTTGTAATACTTGGTAAAGGTTTAACGGTTCTAACGTTGCGAAATTGCAGACAAGAGATATCAAATGGCTAGGTTCAGGCCTCGATAAATCAAAGGCAGAAGATCACTGCTGGTGCGAGCATATGCTTGAGAAGGATGTATGATCGCAACGGTCATATCTCGTATGAATTCTCCTCCGGTCCTTAAGCCTCCCGAACATGTTTTCGATCCTTTGAAGCAGTTTATTGAGGCTGCATTTTATGGGATGACGTCCTTGCGGCTGGTTCGTGATGGGATGCATGCGGTGATTTTGCGCTCTGCCAATGCATCTCGAATCCAGTCGGCGTTATATCCTTTGTCTGTCAACAGGGATCTTACTTTGGGAAAGGCATGCAGCATTTAGCTGCTCCTTTGTAATCGCTCATCTGTCCTTCGCTTGGAAGCAGGATGAGTGGCCGACCGTCACCCTCGCAGACCGCATGCAACTTGGAATTCAGGCCCCCCTTGGTACACCCGATATATCGGGCAACATCCCTCTTTTTGCAGACTGGCTGCGGTGCGCTTTCAGGTGAGTAGGGTTGATCATCAATTGATCGGGCATACCAAATTGGTCAGTGAGCTAGCCCACCATCGCCTTTAAATCACGCAGGTTCAGATTATAGACCAGATACTCCAAACATAGTAGAATAGTGGTATGTTGGAAATGGCTGCCTTTGAACATCGGAAAGTCCCAACCCATGGAAAGCCGAAATGCTATATCCACCAGCCTTAACGAAAAGCTAGCAACACAACCGTTCCTTTCGCTTCTCCATCATTCTCGACCATACCGCAAGTCTTCGCGCTGTCTATCGCCAATCGTTACGTCCGCCGAGTGCTCATCTACCGGCGGTAGCGATCCGGGCTGACTGCGCGCGGCTTTTTCAATTGTCGATCATCGTTGAAGATGATTTTGCTGATTGATAATCAACTATCCTCGCGCTATCGCGCTGCCACATCACTGCATGGCTGGCTGACCCGCCAAATAGAGGCATGCTCATAATCAAATCGGCTTGTTTACGTATAAATGGAGAATAAGCCAAATTCACTGAAAAGAAGATGTAATTCGTGATGATTGCAACCGGTGATAATTCGCAAAAAACTGCCGAAGAGACGGCTTCATCGCGCTTAGATGAAGAGTTCGTATGTTATTTGCTGAACGAATTAGAACAATGTTTTTCAATGTCTGAAGTTTCGCCTCGATGTCCATTCTGTGGGGGGCTCAACGCCTATCTCGTTAAAAGAGGTGGCAACCCTTCGAATGAACTGCCCAGATTCCGCTGCGAGGCCTGCGGGCGGATGTTTAGTCGGCGGACGGGTTCTATTTTTTCTCATATCAATCGGCGAGAAGTTCTCTCCGGCTTTATCAAGCAACTGCCACAACAAAAATCTTATCGGCTAGCCGCACAGGAACTGGGATGCGAATGGCGTTTGATATGGCGTTGGACAGTCAGAATTAAAAAATGGGTTATGGATGAGGAAAATGTGAGGCATTGGGCCCCATGCATTCGTTTGGGGGAAGAGAGAGGCCCGGCCAATAGTCGCCGAATACGGCCACTCATTGCGCCCTTCGAACCGGAGATTATGCGGCTGAGAGTTGCTGGTCATGCGATAGGGACAATTGCAACGCGATTGGGGCTCAACCATGCGACAGTTGCGAAAGTCATTCAACACCGGAATGCTCTTTCGGCAGGTGAAGTTCTTCCTCCTCGTCGGAAGCCGGGGCGCCCCATGCTAATCACATTTACAGATGAAGTACTCCAGGAGGTTGAAAGGAGAAGCGCTGAGGGCCATAAGCTGACAGAAATAGCAAGGGAACTGAGCCTTCCTTATGAGCCGCTTGCACGTCAGCGCCGCCGCCAAAGAAATAAAGCTTCATGATAGATTTTCGTCGTTGAAAGAAGCACTCAACCGCTAGAACGGATTAGCGATTATAGATTGGCAATCTGATAAGTGGTCGGCGGAATGTAATAGAAGCCAGAGAAGGATGTCCCATAGTATATGACCGCTTGAGATCGAATATCTGCCGGATTTAGCGCAGAAAGGATGGCCTAACGTTTGCAATAGGATAAGGGTCGCGCGAACGTAACACACGTCCGACCTGCAACTTATTCAGCAGCTTGGCCAAGCTCCGGCTTGTTGCCGGCTTCGCTGCTTGCTGCTTGCTCCGCCACCCCCACTGGGATCGGCGGCCCGCCTCGTAGCGGCATCGTTGTCACACGCCGGATCACGGCTCGGGCCTTTTATCGCTGCTCCAGCTTGAAGTCGTCGTGAAACTGTGCGCAGCCACTTGTTATCCGTTCTGACAGGTCCGAAAGAGGTTCACGAAATTTATTGACCGCCTGCTCCACTGAATACGCCGATTTGAAATAGGTTACCCCAACCGTTGCAAGAACCTTTTTTTCCATCAGCACCGGCATTGCAATGGTATTTGAGGACTTGGGCTCACTCATCGCATCACGAACCGCATAACCCGCGTTGCGAATACGACGCAGCATGTTGAGAACATTCTGTCGATCTGTCGGATCACGCACCTCGAGCAGATCGAGCAGCATGTCCCTTTCCGCCACCGGGCAAAAAGCCAGATATGCGCGTCCTAGCGCTCTCGTCAGAAGATCGAGGCGTAGGTTTATCGTTCCGTGAAACGGCGAGTTCGGGCTGTCGATGATCGTACTAAACCGCACGGCGACGGCACTTTCCTCCAAAGTAGCGACGGCGATAGGCCACTGATATTTACGAGTAAATTCAATAGCCCAAGGCCGGGCAGCCTCGACCACAAGAGGGTCGCGATGATAGCCACAGCTCAGGGCCTTAACGTTCGAGGTGACTTGATATCCGCCCTGCCGCCGATCATTTGACACATAACCAGCCCTCCCGAGCGTTTTTAAAAGACGCACAAGTGTCGCCTTAGGAAGTCCCGTGGCTGCATGCAGGTCGCTTAGCGATGTCACGCGCTTTCGATTGAGCTCGCGCAGGATATCAAAAGCTCGGAGTACTGATTCAACGGGCTGATCACTCATTTAAAATTCCACCAGGCGGAACGACAAGCGATAGTCATGACGTGTGAGGGTTGAATTTGCAATAACGGTTTTCGGAGAAGCATTCTTCGTGTGCAAGGGAGGAAACAATGCTCACGGCTCAAACCGTCGATGAAACCAACGTCATTAGCCGTCTGTCCTGGCGTATCATGCCATTGGTCATTGGTCTCTATCTTTGCGCAATTATAGATCGCTCCAATGTGGGCTTCGCAAAGCTTCAGATGCTCGACGACCTGCATTTATCGGAGGCTGGTTTCGCACTGGGTTCTTCGATTTTCTTCCTGAGCTATGTTCTGGTCGAGGTCCCAAGTGCGTTGGCCGCCTACCGCTTCGGAGCCCGTTTGTGGTTTGCGCGCATCGCCTTTTCCTGGGGCGTTTTGACAGTTTTGCTGGCATTTTCGAATTCCGGCCTTACCTTCTACGCTTTGCGTTTTCTGTTGGGTGCCGCAGAAGGCGGTCTTTACCCTGCTATCATCTATTATCTGACGCTCTGGTTTCCCGAACGCCACCGTGTTCGTGCCGTTGGCCTGCTGACGCTTGGCAGTGCTTTTGGCAACATGCTGTCGGCCCTGATCGCTGGCCCGTTGCTTGACCTCAACGGCGCGCTCGGCCTCAGCGGTTGGCAGTGGGTATTCATCGTCACCGGTATTCCGCCAATCCTTCTTTCATTCGTGGTGCTAAAGTATCTGCCTAACACACCATCCAACGCAACTTTTTTGACCGCGCCGGAAAAATCGTGGCTTGAGACGAGCAATACGGCACCGAGGAATCACACCAACCCGCTACGCGCGTTGATCGATCCAACCGTACTGCTGATGTCCCTCGTCTACATCCTGATCAACATATCGCTGTTTGGGGTTATCTACTGGCTTCCGACGGTCATCAAGGGCTTTGGCGTTACCGGAACGGAAAACGGCCTATTGAACGCGGTTCCTTGGACAATCGCCGCAGTGCTGTTGCTGACCTTGCCACGGAGGCTACAGACGGAACGGGCCATCATCACGGCCGTCCTGTTCATTACCTTTATCGGCGTCCTGTCCTTCGTGGCTGCGACCCAGCTCAACACGAATCTGCTGCGTTTCGTTGCCATCGCGATCGGGGCACCGTGCATCTCAATTCTGTTCCCCTGTTTCTGGTATTTTCCATCGAAGCTTTTCCAGGGGGCGCGGAGTGCAACCAGCATAGCGGTGATCAATACCATCGGCCTGGTCGGCGGGTTCATAGCCCAAAATCTGATGCCTTCCGTCGCCCAGATGACCGGGACGGCCGTCGGTGCGATGCTGGTGCCGGCACTTTGCGTCGGCACTCTCTTTATCCTCGCCGCCATTCGCTGGTTTTCGTTGCGCAACAACGCGGCCAGTACCGGCACCCAATTGAAACCTCACGAGTTGTAGGGCTTGATCATGTGTGACAAGAACGTAACGACCGGTCCGACTTTCCGGCAGCGGTTGCTGGCCGGCGAGCGCCTACTGGGCAGCTTTATCAAGACACCGACCTCTCATTCGATTGAAATCCTCGGAGACATCGGTTTTGACTTTGTCGTGATCGACGAAGAGCATGCTCCTTTTGACCGGGCAGCAATAGATGTGGCCGTACTCGCCGCCCGGGCTGCTGGCACGGCGCCACTGGTGCGTGTTTCGTCTCAAGCGACGATCCTCAGCGCCTTGGATTGCGGGGCGGAGGGCATCCTCGTTCCGCATGTTGCAACCGTTGCCAAGGCGAAGTCGGTTGCCGCAGCGTCGCGCTACCGGCACGGCACCCGGGGTTATTCGCCCTCCGGGCGTTCTGGCCGTTACGGCGGTGATACCTCCTGGCCTTATATCGACCGCAGCGATGCACAGATCGCGACCATCGCGATGATCGAGGATCCGTCCGCGCTTGAGGATATCGAGGAGATTGTTACGGTCGAAGGTATCGACGCATTCTTCGTCGGTCGCGGTGACCTGACATTGGCACTCAATGCTTCGAGCTCTTCCTCCGACGAAGTGACTGCGGCGGTCGCGAAAGTGACGACGGCAGCCAAGATCGTTGGCAAGCCTGTAGCGGTGATGGCCGGAACGCGTGAGGAAGGCGATGCCTTTGCCGCCATGGGCGCGACGGCCTTCATCCTTTCTTCCGACCAGGGCTTCATCCGCAAGGCTGGCGCACAATTGCTTCAAGCCTTTCGGCTCTAATCGTCCCTATCCACACCAACAACCGAAGCAAGGAAACGTTTTCATGTACGATGCAAGCGACCCACGCGCGAGCCTCAGTCCGGGAAAACCCACAAAGGCGCCGGCTGCCCCGGCCTTTCCGGCAACCTACGCCCGGTTCTACGAGGAAGGACCGCAAAGAAGCGAGGGACGCGAACGAACCTGGATCGTTCGTGGTCAGACATTCGTGCTTCTTCACACAGAAGCAGTTGGCGAGCATGTCTTCTTCTGCAAGAACCAGCCGGACGAATATGCGCTGCTTATTCCGGATGAGGCCACGACTGCAATCGTTGAGGCTGGCGGGAATACGCAAACCGTCGGCGGCTACTCGCTAACATTCATTCCTCCCGGCGAGAGCAGCATAAGCCTGCCGACCGGTGGCCGGATCATCCGCTTGTTCACCAATGCTGCGACCGATCTCCTCGAAAAGGCATCGAACGCTGCTCTTTATGCGGTGCCCAATCCAGCCATACCGGCATTTGTCCCATGGCCGGAGCCTCGCGATGGTTATCGTATTCGCACATATAGTCTCGACGTCGCGCCTGAGCCGGGCCGTTTCGGTCGGATCTTTCGTGGATCGACCTTCATGGTCAATTTCCTCGAGCCCAAGAACGGTCCCCGTGATCCGTCACTACTGTCGCCACACGATCATGATGATTTTGAGCAGTGCAGCCTGGCACTGTCCGGGGAGTATATTCATCACCTGAGATGGCCCTGGACGACGGACAAGGTCAATTGGCGCAACGATGAACACCAGACCTGCGCTTCCCCGTCTGTCGCCGTGATCCCGCCGGGGGTCATCCATACATCGGAGGCGGTCGGGCCCAGCATCAACCAGCTCGTCGACATCTTCTGCCCGCCACGAGCGGATTTTTCAGCAAAGCGAGGCTGGGTCTTGAACGAGGACGATTATCCGTTGCCTGTTCATCCCTGAAAATCTGAATCTAAACGAAATTCCATAACTGAGGTTAGTCCAATGAATGTCGAACCGTTTCTGCCGCGCCATGATGGTGCATTCGAACCCCAGGAACCGGTACGTGCCGCTGAGGTGGCAGATCTACTGAAAGGTGCCGTCGACCTTCACTGTCACAGCGGCCCGGCCGCCATGCCGCGCATCCTCGATCACCGGGAGGCCATGCGCGATGCCGTGGATGCTGGTTTCCGGGCATTGCTGTTCAAGGACCATTATTATGTCGGCATGCCTCACGCGATCTTGTTGCAATCTCTCTTTCCGGAAGACCGAATCGATCTTTTTTCGGGCATCGCGTTGAATAATGCTTCTGGCGGCATCAATCCGCATGCCGTCGATCATGCGGTCGCGCTCGGGGCGGCAATCGTCTGGATGCCAACGCTGTCCGCGGCCAACCACCTGGCTGATGCTGGTAAGCAGACCAGGACCTTTCCGAAGACGAGGCGCAAGATGCTGCCGGTCGAACCGCTCAGCGTGCTCGATACCAGCGGCGCATTGACGGACAATACAAAGCAGGTGCTCGATATTATCGCTGAGGCCGATATCATTCTGGCTGGCGGTCATCTTTCAACGGAAGAACTGCACTTGCTGTTTGAGGAAGCGGGTAGGCGAGGGGTGAAAAAGCTCCTGGTGAACCACCCGACCTATGTGATCGGATGTACCGACGAAGATATCCGACAACTCGTTGGTCTTGGTGCGCATATGGAACACTCCATTGGCATGTTCGTGGAGGGCAAGTCGCTAAAGTTCACGCCTCAGGACCTCGCTCATTTAATCAACGTCGCTGGCGTCGACCACACAGTCCTGTCGTCCGATCTGGGTCTGCTTGGCAGCCCGCGTCCAGTGGCCGGCTTCCGCGCCATCGTCCAGACCTTGCTCGAACTCGATTTCTCCGCTTCGGAGATCCGTAAGCTGGTCGGAGGAAACGCCGCTTCGCTTCTCAAGCTGCATTAACAGGAAAACCCCACAAACCATGAAACCCACTATCCTTACCTGCGCCGTGACGGGCAATCTCACGACGCGTGAACAGCATCCGAGCCTGCCCGTCACACCAGAGGAAATCGCCGATGCATGCATCGCTGCCGGGAGAGCTGGGGCTGTAATCGCCCATATTCATGTGCGCGACCCCCAGACAGGTAAGCAGAGCATGGAGCTGGCCTATTACCGCGAGGTCCTCGAGCGCATTAAAGCAAGCGGCAGCGACATTATCATCAATTTGACTACCGGGCCGGGCGGTCGCTATGTGCCGAGCGATGGACATCCGGGTATTGCAGCCCCGGCTTCGACCATCATGCCACCGGAAAAGCGCGTTGAACACATCGCCGTGCTCAAGCCAGAAATTGCCACTCTCGATCTTAATACGATGTACTCGGGAACGGCTGTGGTCATCAATACACCGAGAAATGTCCGGATCATGGCGGACGTGATCCGGGCGGCTGGCGCAAGACCGGAGTTAGAGGTATTCGACAGCGGGGACATCCATCTCGCCCGCGATCTCATCGACGACGGGACATTGTCCTCTCCCGCGCTGTTCCAGATTGTCACGGGCGTGAAGTACGGTGCCGCATCGACCCCGGAGACACTCGCCCATATGAAATCACTAATTCCGTCCGGCAGCGACTGGGCCGCCTTCGGGGTTGGTCGCTATGCGTTTCCAATGCTTGCGCAGTCCTACCTTCTCGGGGGGCATGTGCGGATCGGTCTCGAAGACGCAGTCTATATTGGCCGCGGGCAACTGGGCCGTGACAATGCCGAGATGGTGGAAAAGGCCGTTCGCATCGTAACAGATCTTGGCGGTGTTATGGCATCACCGCAGGAGGCCCGGGAGATCCTCAATCTGGCGCCATACTAGTCAGGTGGAACTAAAG
>UEGR01000021.1 GCA_900465685.1 Hyphomicrobiales bacterium | reverse complement strand
CCGCCGCCCCAGCCGCCGCCACGACCACCGGAGCCGCCGCTTGAATTGGTGTTGATCGTCATGCCCAGCCATTCATAGCGACCGGGGCCAAGCTTGCGTCCGAAGATCGGGGCAAGCACGGCAAAGCCGAAACCGCCAAAGAAAATCAGGCACCAGAAGGTGATGAAGATGACGGCAACCCAGTCCACATCGTCCGAACTGGTTTGCGCATTGCGCTTGGCGCGGGCTTCAAGCTCGGCAGCGTCGCCGGAGAGAACGGAGAGAATGCCGTCCACACCCTGCACAATACCGCCGCTATAATCGCCGGTGCGGAAGGCGGGAATAATGGTGCCGTTGATGATAACGCTCGAAAGCGCATCGGTCATGGTGCCCTCAAGCCCGTAGCCGACCTCGATGCGCACCTTGCGGTCATTCGGCGCGACAACGAGCAGGATACCGTTGTTTTCCTGCTTCTGGCCGAGAGCCCAGCTGCGGAACAGGCGGTTTGAATAGGACTCAATATCCTCGCCATTGAGGCTCGGCACCGTCACCACCACGACCTGATCGGACGACTTGGCTTCGAAGTCCGCCAATTTCTGGGTCAGTTGCTGACGCTCTGCCGGGTCGATGATGCCCGCATTGTCCACCACGCGACCGGTGAGGGCCGGTGTCTGCTTGGCAGCATCCTGCGCATAGGCAACCGAGGTCGGTTGCAGTGTCAGGACAGCGGAAAACAGCAGAACGATGCATGCAAGCAGGTATCGCGGCCAGTGAAGGCCGCGATGATGACGCGAAAATGCTGTGCCCGCCGCCACGGTAGCGACCGTCAGTTAAACTTGACTTGCGGTGCTGCCTGGCTGCCAGCATCAGCGCTGAAGGTCTGCATCGGCTGGGCGTCGCGATACCAGATCCAGGTCCAGATCATGGTTGGCATGGTCCGCAGTGTCGTGTTGTAGACGCGAACCGCTTCGATATAGTCGCGGCGCGCCACAGCGATGCGGTTTTCCGTGCCTTCGAGCTGCGATTGCAGCGCGAGGAAGTTCTGATTGGCCTTGAGGTCAGGATAGCGCTCGACCACCACCATCAGGCGCGACAGGGCGCTGGTGAGATTGGCCTGATTGTCCTGGAATTGCTTGAAGAGTTCAGGATTGTTGAGCGTTTCCGGCGTGATCTGCACTTGCGTCGCCTTGGCGCGCGCATCGATCACCGCTTGCAGCGTGTCCTTTTCATGGGCGGCATAGCCCTTCACGGTCTCGACCAGATTGGGCACGAGATCGGCGCGGCGCTGGTACTGGTTCTGCACCTCGCTCCAGGCGGCCTTGGCCTTTTCCTCATTGGTCGGGATCGTGTTGAAACCGCATGCAGAAAGCAGCGGAACAAGAACGGCAAGACCAAGAGCAATGAAAATACGGCGGAAAGAAAAAGAAGAGGCAACCGTCGCAGCCGACATGGGTTTCTCCTGAAAAAGGACGCTTTGCCAAGCGCCCGAACACTGATGTCGTAGCCCGAATATTCGCAATCACGCAAATGCGAGCCGTCAAATCAATAAGATAGCGTAATTTCGCGCCTCGTCCAGTCCGTTTGGTGAGAGTATGCCATGCACGTCAACTCTATGTTGACTTAGTCAACACTTTAGATATTGATAGAGTCAACATAGGGAGGCGCCGCGCCATGGCGTATGCAGGGATGACGAAACCGGAAAAACGAGATGACATTGACGCATTGCGCGCTTTCAACCGTGTCTACACGCGCCGCCTCGGCCTGTTGAACGCGCATCTCGACAAAAGCCCGTTGACCTTGACCGAGGCGCGTATTCTTTACGAAATCGCGCACCGTTCCGCGCCGACGGCGGCGGACATCATGCGAGCACTCGGACTTGATCGCGGCCAGTTGAGCAGGACATTGAAGCGCTTCACCGAGCGCGGACTGATCGAGACGGAGCCGCATCCGGAAGGCGGTCGCAGCCGCCCCATTTTGCTAACTGAAGCTGGCCGCAAGACATTCAGCGCTCTGGAGCGCAATACCTGCGAGGCCGTGGGCGAACTTCTCGATGGTTTAAATCCTGACCGCCGCCGCGATCTGCTGACAGCTGCCGGTTCGATCATGCGGGTTTTCGAAGAAGGTCAAACCGGGCAGGTGCTCCTGCGTGATCTCAAAGCCGGTGATCTCGGCTGGATCATTCATCGCCAAGCCGTTCTCTACACGGGAGAATATGGCTGGAACAATGATTACGAAGCACTCGTCGCCCGCATTCTTGCCGATTTCACGCAGGCTTTCGATCCCGCCCATGATGCGGCATGGGTGGCGGAAATCGACGGTCGCATCGTCGGCTCGGTCTTTCTGGTCAAAGGCGACCAGCCCAAACTTGGCAAGCTGCGTCTGCTCTATGTAGAACCGGATGCGCGGGGCGCGGGTGTCGGAGCGAAACTCGTCAACGCCTGCATCGAGCGTGCACGTGCTGTCGGCGATGAGCGTCTCACACTCTGGACGAATAGTGTTCTGACGGCTGCACGGCGTCTTTATGAGCGCGCCGGATTCAGGCTTGTCGAAGAAGCGCCGCACCATTCCTTCGGTGTCGATCTGATCGGCCAGACGTGGGAGTTAAACCTCACGGCAAGTCTTTCTGGACAAATGAAGGCCCGTGCATAAAAGAAAAGCGGCGGATTGCTCCGCCGCTTTCTCAAAACGCAAATTGCGCGAAAGATTATTCGCTTGCAGCAGCTTCTTCAGCCGGAGCAGCTGCAGCAGCAGCGGCTTCTGCAGCCTTGGCAGCGGCTTCTTCTTCAGCCTGCTTGGCCAGAGCGATACGCTCCTGAGCCTTCTTGCCTGGCTCACCCTTGGTCGGGTTGCTGCGAGCCGGACGCTTGGCAATGCCAGCCTGGTCGAGGAAGCGCAGAACGCGATCGGTTGGCTGTGCGCCCTGAGCGATCCAATGCTGGATGCGGTCGGCGTCGAGCTTTACGCGTTCAGCGTCCTTGGCCAGCATCGGGTTCCATGCGCCAACGGTTTCGATGAAGCGGCCGTCACGCGGGCTGCGGACGTCGGCAACGACGACGTGGTAGTAAGGACGCTTCTTGGAGCCAGCGCGGGCGAGACGAATCTTGAGGGACATTTTTTCTTTCCTTTAGACAAATTGTTCGGCCCTGACGGGCTATCGGTAGTTCTGCCCGTCAGGGCAATGGATCGAGCCGTTATCGGCTATTTATTTTCCGCTGTGATTGGCAGCGGCATGCTCATGATGCCGAATGACTTCCTTCACGATGAAGTTCAGGAATTTTTCGGCGAAATCGGGGTCGAGATGGGCATCGACAGCCAGAGCGCGAAGACGCTCGACCTGACGCTTTTCGCGAGCCGGGTCAGCCGGGGCGAGGCCCCGTTCGGCCTTCAGCACGCCCACTGCCTTTGTGCAGCGGAAGCGTTCGGCCAGCATATGGATCAGCGCCGCATCAATATTGTCGATGGAGGCACGCAGTGACAGAAGTTCGGCGGGTGCAGTGTTCTGTTCGTCGCTCATAATGCTCACTTCTTCTTCGGCAGACCTGGAAGGCCGCCACCAAGACCCGGAAGCTTGGGTCCGCCCAAACCGGGGAGACCGCCGCCCGAAAGTCCAGGCAAACCGCCGCCTTTCGTCAGACCGGCTGCTTCCGCCTGCTTGGCAAGCGCTTCAAGCTGCTTCGGGTCCATCTTCGACAGATCCGGCATGCCGCCGAGGCCGCCCATGCCGCCGCCCAGACCGCCAAGGCCCATCTTGCTGGCAAGACCGCCCATCATCTGCTTCATCATTCCGCCCTTGCCTTTGCCCATGACTTTCATCATGTCGGCCATCTGGCGGTGCATCTTGAGAAGCTTGTTGATGTCGGCGGCGTTGGTGCCCGAACCCTTGGCAATGCGCTGCTTGCGGCTGTGCTTCAGAAGGTCCGGATTGGCGCGCTCAGCCTTGGTCATGGAACCGATAATGGCGAGCTGGCGGTCAAAGACCTTGTCATCGAGGCCGGCTGCAGCAACCTGATCCTTCATCTTGCCCATGCCGGGCATCATGCCCATGATGCCGCCCATGCCGCCGAGCTTCTTCATCTGGCCCAGCTGGTCGGCGAGATCGTTAAGATCGAACTTGCCGGACTGCATCTTCTTGGCCATCGCAGCGGCTTTTTCCGCATCGATGTTTTCAGCAGCCTTTTCGACAAGCGAAACAATGTCGCCCATGCCGAGAATACGGTCGGCGATACGCTTGGGATAGAATTCCTCAAGCGCATCCATTTTTTCGCCGGTGGCGATCAGCTTGATCGGCTTGCCGGTGATGGCGCGCATCGAAAGGGCTGCACCGCCACGACCGTCACCGTCCATACGGGTCAGAACGATACCGGTGATGCCGACGCGTTCATCGAAATTGCGCGCCAGATTGACGGCGTCCTGACCGGTCAGGCTGTCGGCAACGAGCAGAATTTCATGCGGGTTGGCGGCCTTGCGGATATCCGCCATTTCCACCATCAGCGGCTCGTCAATATGCGTGCGACCGGCGGTGTCGAGAATGACGACGTCATGCGCGCCAAGCTTGGCGGCCTGAACGGCGCGCCTGGCGATTTCGACAGGCGACTGACCGGCAATGATCGGCAGCGTGTCAACACTGGTCTGGATGCCGAGCTGGCGAAGCTGCTCTTGCGCGGCCGGACGGCGCGTATCGAGCGAGGCCATCAGCACTTTCTTGCGCTGGCGCTCGGTGAGACGCTTGGCGATCTTGCCGGTGGTGGTCGTCTTACCCGAGCCCTGCAAGCCGACCATCATGATGACGACTGGCGCTGGCGCATTCAGATCGATGGAGACGCCTTCGGTGCCAAGCATTTCGATAAGCTCGTCATGGACGATCTTAACGACCATCTGGCCGGGCTTGATGCTTTTCAGGATTTCAGCGCCGACGGCCTTCTCACGAACGCGGTCGGTAAAGGAGCGAACCACTTCCAGCGAAACGTCGGCTTCGATGAGCGCACGACGCACTTCGCGCAGCGCTGCCGTCACGTCGCTTTCAGAGAGAGCGCCGCGTCCGGTGAGGCCGTTCAGGATGGAGCCAAGACGCTCCTGAAGTGATTCAAACATCGCGTTTCCTTATATCCGGGAGTAGGCGGGAGGCTTATCCGGGATAGATCGTCCCGCGTGTCTGCCAGTTCAAGAAGCACCCAAAGCGATACAGCACCCGAGGGCGCAACGCGCTGTCGGATGTGGACCTCCGGGATCGCTTTATACCATAATGGGTCCCGGTCGGTGGCTCGCGTTCTGAAGATCGCGGATAGATTGAGGGGTGGATTAGGGCTCGAAAGGCTGAATGTCAAGCAAAACTCGGTCATTTTGCCGTTCTTTCACCCGATTTAGCGCATATCCGCCGATGACATTACAGTGTGGGAATGGCAAATTCCCGCATAAGGCGAATCAATTTCGCGGAACAGTTCACAGCAGATCACTCACTAAGGAGAGAAGAATGGCGTTGACTGCCAAGGGCCGGATTTGGGCGGCGACAGTTCTTGCAGCGGGCATGTTTGCGGGTGCAGGTGCGGCGGAAGCTGCACAATGCGGCAATAATGCTGCCGGTTACAATGCGTGGCTGCAGCAAACCCTGAAGGAAGCGCCGTCGCGCGGCGTTGGCAAGGCGGGCATCAGCGCGCTGGCCAGCACCAAATATGCGCAGGCCACCATCAATGCCGACCGCAACCAGAAGAGCTTCAAGCTCTCCTTTGAAGACTTCATGAAGAAGCGCGGCGCGGATACGATCATCAAGCGCGGCAAGGCCATGAAGGCGCAGAACGCGGCTCTCTTCGCCAATATCGAAAAGCGCTACGGCGTTCCTGCTGGTCCGCTGATCGCGATCTGGGGCATGGAAACCGGCTTTGGCAACTATCTGGGCAAGCAGCACACGGTTTCGGCCGTTGCAACGCTGGCTTATGACTGCCGCCGTTCGGATTATTTCACTGAACAGCTCTATGCTGCTCTCAAGCTCGTTGATCAGGGCGATCTCAGCCCGCAGGCTGTCGGCGCCATGCATGGTGAAGTTGGCCAGACCCAGTTCATGCCGGCAAATGTCCTGAAATACGGCGTCAGCGGTTCGGGCAGTGCCCATTTCGACCTGAAGAACAAGGCGGACGCTCTTCACTCGACCGCCAACTTCCTGGTCGGTCACGGCTGGAGCCGCGGTGCTGGCTACCAGCCGGGTGAGCCGAATTACGGCGCGATCCAGGGCTGGAATGCAGCGCAGGTTTACCAGCGCGCCATTGCCGTCATGGGCAAGGCTATTGACGGGAATTAGAGCGCATCCCGAAAAGTGTGAAACAGTTTTCGGAAAAGATGCGCGTTAAAACAAAGAATTAGAGCGCCGATCTGATTCAATCAGATCGAAACGCGCTCTAAGAATAACGACGGAGCGCTGTTGAAGCGCTCCGCATGTTCTGGAACTAAAAAAGCCCCGGTTAAACCGGGGCTTTTTATTGCCGTCTGGCAAGATTTACAGAATGGGTTCGCCGGCTTCAGGCCGTTTGAAGTCGCCCGTCTGGTGATCCATCACCCAAAGCTCGCCGGTCGAAATATCGAACCATGCGCCGTGCAGGCTGAGCTTGCCCTTCTTTTCCAGAATATCGACGCAAGGGAAGGTGCGCAGATTATTGAGCGAATAGCGGATCGAAATGCGCTCCAGTGCTGTCTGGCGCTCGGTCGGCGTCATCAGGCTGTTGCCGCCGACGGCTTCAGCCGCTGGCGCAATCAGGCTCATCCACTTGCCGATGAAGTCGCCGGGCGACAGAGGCGCGCTTTCTGTATCGAGCGCAGCCTTGATGCCGCCGCATCGTCCATGGCCCATGACCACGATGTGCTTCACCTTGAGGCTTTGCACAGCAAATTCCAGCGCAGCCGATGCCGCATGAAACTCGCCATCGGGCTCGTAGGGGGGGATGAGATTGGCAACATTGCGCAGGACGAAGATTTCGCCGGGCGCAGAGTTGAAGATTGTTTCGGGAGCAGCACGGGAATCGCAGCAGGCAATAACCAGAGTTTCCGGTGATTGTCCTTTTTCCGCCAGTTCGCGATAGCGCGCGGTTTCCCGTGCGAAATGCTCCGTCATGAAGGTTTTGTAACCCGAGAGGAGTGTGTCCGGAAGATCAGCCATGGCGTTCCAATATCCTTATCGAAAACCGAGATCAATCAAAATGATCAGGCCCATATCGTCATTCGCAGACCGTGTGCATCATGCTCGGCATGGGCAGGATGTGCTCGGGCTTCGCCGTGCGTATAACGTCTGGCTACGAGAAACATGGCGCAGGCGTCGAGAAAGTCATCATCTTTCGCGCCTCGTGGAGCGCGCAGACTGACAAAATTTTCCGGCAGGCCACAGCGAACAAGCAAGGCTTGGCGTTCCGCCATGCCTTCCGGATTGACACGGCTTTTGATTTTCTTGGGCAGCGTCATGGCGCTCGGACCACCGGGTCTGCCGTTCAGCATGGCGAAGGCGAGTTCGGGGTGAGATTCGATCACACGCTCGCGCAATTCAGGCTCGCCGCGCAGAACTGTGTCGAGTTCGCGGATTTTCGGGAACAGCCCGAAAGCTTGCCGGGAAACCTTGCGTGGCGGATCGGACCGCTCCAGCGAACGCGCGCAGCTTTCGCGATAGTCTTCGGCATAAACGGCTTCGCGTGGCGGAATGGAAAAGAGGCTCGACTGTCTGGCACCAAGATGCACCCGCGCTGCGCGTTCGGCTGCCCTTGTGCCTGTTTCTGGCAGCCCGATTGGCATGTCGACCGCGATAGTGGCATTGTCCGGCAGCGCGGCAATCAATGCGGCAAAGCTACGGAAGACGTCGGCACGCATGCTGCTGCCTTCGCCCGACACAACGATCCAGCCGCCCGGGCAGCCATCGACGCCAGCAACAGGCGTCGCTTCACGCGTCAAGCGCGCAATCCCTTGGTCGGGTGCACAAGACGACGCGTCTGCACCATGGCCATGGGTGTCGCGAGGCTGGAGGCGTCGGCTTCCAGCATCAGCTCATCGGCGCCGCGTTTGGCCGACCGCGCCATGATTTCGAAAACGGCAGCTGTTGTGCTCTGCAAGGTCTTTTCTTCCGACTGGCCGGAAAGGCGGCGTGCGAGAAACACAGCCGAAGTCAGATCGCCAAGCCCGTTTGTCGGACCATCCACACGGCGATGTTCGGCCATCAGCGCCATGGTTGGCGTCAGCAATATATTGCCTATGCTGCCCGCCATCAGCGGGAAGGCGGACGTGACCAGCATGGTGGCCGGTCCGGCGTCCAGTGCAGCTTCCATCAGCGATTTGTTGTCTTCCAGCGGCACGCCGGTCAGCCAGGACAGCTCGAACCGATTGGGTGTTGCTATATCGGCAAGCGGCATGAGCTTATCGCGGATGCCGATGGCGGTTGCCTCCGGCACATAGAGGCCTTTCTCGTCACCAATCACCGGATCGCAGAGATAGACTGCGTTCGGGTTTTGGGCCTTGACGCCTTTGACCAGCTCGGCGACAGCTGCGGCCTGTTCCGGGTGGCCAAGATAGCCGGTCAGGATTGCGCCGACTTCACCGAGCCAAGGAGCGCGCTGAAGATCCTGCATCAGGCGCAAAAACTCTTCCGGCGGCGGCACGATGCGCCCGGCAGGCCCATGGCCGGGGTGCCAGGGCAGGACCACGGTTGGCACGGCCCAGACTGGAAATCCCAGTGTTTCCAATGCGAAGACAGCGGCCCGGTTGCCCACCGAACCGCGCACGACATGGCTTGAAATGACAATAACGGTTGTCGCGTCCGAAGGCGCAGAAAGCGTCATGTTAGACCTAGCTTTGCATGAGATAAATGAGGAGCCAGACGATGATCGCCAGCGTGATGAGAAGGCCGAGGGTTCGTCCGATGCGGGTGGCCCAGATTTCGATACGGTCGTTTTCCGGCGCGTCCCCGGCGGCAAGGTGATTGGCGGTGCGGGCAAAACCGCGACGGACGAGGCCGTCCGCCCCGATCTGTTCGCGCTCCAGCCGATCCAGAATACGGCGCGCTTCTTCCTGGCGCTCGCGTCCCGGACCGCCGGCATCCTCGCCAATGCCAGCCTGCTGGCGTTCACCCATGATCTGCCTGCCTCGCCGAAGTGACTCGCAAAACCCGGCGTAGCATTATGCTTGCAACGTGGTTCTGCAAGCGGAATAGTTGCATTCTATGAGAGCTTTACGACGAGTTTGCCGAAATTGCCGCCTTCAAGCATGGAAATAAAGGCTTTCGGCGCGTTTTCGAGCCCTTCCACAATGTCTTCGCGATAGCGGATTTGGCCGTCAGCGATCCATTTTGCCATATCGTGATAGAAGGCGGGGCGCTGATCGGCAAAGTCGCGTTGGATGAAACCGCGAATGGTCAGGCTCTTGGACAGGATATCGCGCATCAGCACTGGCAGGCGGTCGGGACCGTCAAATGGACCACTCTGGTTATATTGCGCGATGAGCCCGCAAACCGGCACACGGGCAAAAGGATTCAGCAACGGGAAGACCGCTGCAAAAACCTTGCCGCCGACATTCTCGAAATAGACATCGATACCGTCCGGGCAGGCCAGCGCCAACTCTTGCGCAAAGTTCGGGCTGTGATGGTCAACGGCAACGTCGAAACCGAATTCGTCAATCAGCGCCTTGCACTTGTCCGCGCCACCCGCAATGCCGACCGCCCGTGCGCCCTTCAGCTTGGCGATCTGCCCGACAGCAGAACCAACGGGACCGGTAGCCGCTGCAACGACAACGGTTTCGCCTTCCTTGGGTTGGCCGATCGTCAGCAGGCCGGAATAGGCGGTGAAGCCCGGCATGCCAAGGACGCCAAACGCTGTAGTCAGCGGCGCTTGCTCAGGATCAAGCTTGCGCAAGGTTGAAGCATTCGCCACCGCATAGCTTTGCCAGCCGGAATGGGACAGTACGAAGTCGCCCGGCGCAAAGCCTGCGCTTTGGCTTTCCACCACCTCGCCCACCGTGCCGCCTTCCATGACGGACCCGATCTCTACCGGTGCGGCATAGGATTTGGCGGCACTCATGCGACCGCGCATATAGGGGTCGAGCGAAAGATAACGCAGCTTCAGAAGCACCTCGCCTTCGCCAGCGCGCGGAACTGCTGCTTCTTCAAGCCGGAAGTTTTCCGCCGTGGGGCGTCCATCGGGACGGGATGCAAGCACGATGCGCTGGTTGATCTTTTCGCCCATGGGGTAACTCCTGTTGTTGAGGACCGGCGTTAAACCGGAACGGTATGCGATGCATCCGGTTCCGCAACGGTTACTCACTTTTGAAGACGGTTTGATGCAGAAATGCTAAGGGATGATGTAAGCAGGTATTTGTAAATCCATTCGTTCTGAGGCCAAAGCAAAATGACCCAAGATACGTTGTTTCTTCTGACGCCGGGTTTCAAAGATCCGGCCTATCCCGGACAGGAATTCTACTGCTGGCATTGCGCGCTGATCGAGGGCGTTCTGGCGTCGTTTCCGTCGCTCGGTGGAGATTTGAAGATCGAGCGCATCGCATTTGCCAGACCGCGCGAGACGGTGATCCAGCTTGCAGGTGAGGAAAATCAGTCGCTGCCATTGCTGGTTTTGAAGGACGGCGACCGCTCGCCATTCGAAACGGGCACTTACCAGGGGCGCTCGCTGATTGCCGATCCGCACAAAATTCTGGCAGCGCTGACGGAGCGGCACGGTTTCCCGCTGCCGCATCCGTGACCAAAAGGAAATAGCTTAGACGTAGCTGCCCAGCGCCACGCGGCTGAACTGCCAGTTGATTTCCGGCAGTTCGGAAGCCGGGAAAGACAGCACGATCTGCTTGGATGTGACAGGCCCGCGGAAACCAGCGAAGAAGATCGTATCTTCCAGTTGCGGCGCGACTTCGAAACAGGAGAAAACCCATGTGTCGTCCCGGTCAGCAGACAGGACGATCAGGCCATTTTCATCATAGGAAATATCGACCGTGGGGTGCAGATGGAACCGCACCGCAATATTGTCACGTCCGTTGGATTTCAGCGGTCGCCCGTCGCCGCGATAGAAGCGGTCGGCGCCCTGAATGACGCTGCCATTGTGCGAGAGTACCAGCCGGCGCTCATGATAAATGCCGAATAGGCGCGCATAGCCGTCATGGCTCGCCACAAAGCCCTGACGGCCCATTTCCTCGATGCGGTCGCGCTGCACGCGCGTTGGCCCGGCAATGATCGGCGTGCCGATCATATTGGAAAGGCCTGCATTGAGACTAAACCGGCATGACGATGTGTCGTTGATGGTCGCTGTCGAATGGGCGGCGGTCGAACGTCCCAATGGACGAAATTCCGGCGGGCCGAAACGGTCGATGCCGGAATTGACGATATAGCGCTGGCGTCCGGAGGACATTTCAAAAGCGAGGCAGCCCGCATGGGCGTCCCGCGAAGCGGTCACCGGCGGCGGCAGGCCCGTATCGGCGATGATTGTCGTCGATCCCATGGAAAGACGTTCATAACCGGAATAGGGCGCGTGGGTCAGTGGTGACCCAGCGGTTTCATCATGGCGTAGCACGGAAATGATGCGCTCCGGCATGGTCGGTCCGACGCCGTTGAACAGCGCAAGGCTGCCATCCTGATGTCGGAAGAAGCGCAATGCGGGCAGCATGCGCTCAACTGCCTCGATCAGGGCCTTTGGCGGGGATTCTGTGCCGTTGGCATAGGTCTGGCGCAGGGGCAGAAGATCAGCCAAAAGCTCCAGCACCGTAACCGGATTGCGCGAAATATGCCCGCCATCGGGCAAAATCTGGCGCTTCAGCTCATATTCGAGATTGCGTCGGGCCGCACGCGCGGTCGGTGGCGAAACCGGCAATGCGAGGGCCGCGAAAGCCAGCGCGATGCGCGCCCGCAGCCGCTCTTCGCCGTCGTCCATCGCGCCCGCCACAGTGCGCAGATAGCGGACCTGCATGGCGAGAGAGCGCATGAACTTGCGATAAGCGGGCATTTCTGCGCCGGAGAGGATCAGATTGGAATGTTGCAGCCAGGCGATAATACGCTGCGCCGTCACTTCCGGCGCCCAGGCGAGACCACCAATGCGTTTGCCGAACATGCGCATCCAGTCATCGACAAGTGCTCGCGCATTGGCGGTTGCCAGTTCGCTGTTTGCGCTTTTCAGATGACGCAGCCAGCCGAAACTTTGCAGCGCGGCTTCCCATTCGGGTGTCGGTGGCTCGACGGCAAAGGGCGAAAGCCCGCCGGTTTCGACAAGGCGGCCCGCAAGCGCAAAGCGCCCGTGATAAAATTCCTGCGCCAGCTGCGGGTCGGCGACGCGCAGATCCGGCGGTGCAATCAGGATACGGTCGGGCGTAAAGCCGGTGAAGCGCCAGCTGTAAAGCGGCCCCATACGCAGGCGGCGACTAAACTTGCGCCACGCCTGTGCAACGGCCAGTCCCCAAAGGTGAGGGGTTTCGCTGAGGGCGACTGCCACCCGGTCTTTCTCCGTATCGTTTGTCATTGTGTTTACGCATTATCCAACGCAAAACCGCTTCGCACTTTTGCTGGAAATGCTCTAATCCTTCAGGCCGGATCAGAATTCCGGCCTTCTTTACAATTCTATAGAATGGTGAATCGAGCGTTAACCATAACGGGTATCGCTGCCCGTTATGACAATTTTTACGATTTGCTCGGCTTGAAGCGGGCTAGATCAGGCTCACGAGCGCCGCTTGAAGCGTGCTGCGAAGAAACCGTCCATGCCCGCCATATGCGGATCGCCGTCGAAACGGTCCGCTGGCAGATCGGCTGGCGTGGAGCGCAGATAGCCTTCGCTGGTGATCAGCCCTTCAAGACCGGGACAATCATCAAGGGTGATCGGGTGGGGTTCCAGCAGCGGATTTTCCGCCGCCTTGCGAGCCATTTCCTCGCCTTCAAGCGGATGCAGCGAGCAATTGGAAAAGACGATCACGCCGCCCGGCTTCACCAGCGTTGCGGCATGGGCCAGCAGTTTGCCCTGAAGGTCGGCAAGCTTGGTGATATCTTGCGGCGTCTTTGTCCAAGGAACGTCGGGATGACGACGCACCGTGCCGGTGGACGAGCAGGGCGCATCAAGAAGAACAGCATCGAAAAGCTCTTCCGGCGCGAAATCCATCAGGTTGGTCGCAACGGTCTTCGCCTCGTAACCAAGGCGTTCCAGATTGCCGCGCAAACGCTTCAATCGGTTTTCAGACAGATCGAGCGCGGTTACATCGGCACCTTGCTGCACGAGCTGGGCGGTCTTGCCGCCCGGTGCTGCGCAAAGATCGGCGACGCGTTTGCCTTTGATGTCGCCCATCAGGCGCGCAGGCAGACTTGCCGCCACATCCTGCACCCACCAGTCGCCTTCGGCAAAGCCGGGAAGATCGGTCAGTGCGCCTTCAACGGTCTGTACGCGAACGGAGCCGCTCGGCAACGCAATGCCGCCGAGTTTCTCGGCCCAGACTTTGGGATCACCCTTCACGGTGAAATCGATCGGCGGCTCATAGGCATGCATGGCGAAGATGGCTGCGGCTTTTTCCGGGCCGTAAGCATCGACGATGCTCTTGGAAAACCATTCAGGCACATTGCCTTCCGGTAGCAATGTGTGTGCGAGCGCGCGTTCCTTGTTGCGCGACAGACGGCGCAGCAATGCGTTGACCAGACCGGCATATTTGCGGTTGCGCGGATCGCCATTGGCGGCTTCCACCGCCAGATCCACCGCCGAATGGTCGGGAAGGTCGAGATAGAAAATCTGCGCGACGGCGACATGCAGCAGGTGCTTCAGTGCGACGGCGTTTTCCGGCAATGGCCGGTCGAGACGCTTCGAAATGGCCCGTTCGATAGCGCCGCGATTGCGCAGGCTTGCGCCCAGAATTGCGCGCACCAGCGCGCGGTCACGCGGTTCCAGCGCCAGATATTGCGGGTGGCCATGGCTGTTGTCGGTCAGTCCGTCGAGCGAGGTGTTCTTTTCAATCACTGCACCCAGCAGACGCGCCGCACATTGGCGCGCCGGCAAGCCAGGACGATCCACCACATTGCTCTGTACTAACGGCTTGTTGTTTCCGCGTTTTGGCGCGGGTTTCTTATCGTTCACGCTGTTCTACTTTATCTGGCGCGGATCTCATCCAAAAACCGCTTGGCGCTTTTTGGGATACGCTTTTAGGACCATGGGCCCCGATAGCCGGAACCGCCACTGTTGTTATCGCCTGCATTACCCCATGGACCACTACTTTGGGAAGGGGCAGCAGCGCGGGGAGCCATTCCGGCTGAGCGAATACCCATTTCTCCGGCCAGCTGTTCAAGCGCTGCGATACGATTATCGGTGTCCGGGTGGGTCGAGAAAAGATTGTCAGCACCGCGTCCGCTCAACGGATTGATGATGAACATATGCGCGGTTGCAGGGTTGTGTTCGGCATTTTCATTGACGGTAACCTTGGCGCTGCGCGCGATCTTGTTGAGCGCAGAAGACAGCCACAGCGGATTGCCGCAGATTTCCGCGCCGCGCTTGTCGGCAGCGTATTCGCGGGTACGGCTGACGGCCATCTGAACGATCATTGCGGCAAAGGGCGCGACAATCATCGCCAGAATAGTGCCGATGACACCAATGACGCCATTGCCATTTTCACGGTTGCCGCCAAGAAAGAAAGCGAAGTTGCCGAGCATCGAAATGGCACCGGCCAGCGTCGCCACGATGGTCATGGTGAGCGTGTCGCGGTTCTGCACATGCGCCAGCTCGTGCGCCATGACGCCTGCGACTTCTTCCGGCGTCAGGCGCTGGAGAAGACCGGTTGTGGCGGCGACGGCTGCATTTTCGGGGTTACGCCCGGTGGCAAAAGCATTGGGCTGGTCTTCGTGAATGATGAAGACCTTCGGCATGGGCAGACCGGCATTGGCGGCAAGCCCGCTCACCATGCGGTAATAATCCGGGGCTGTGCGCTCATCCACCTGCTGCGCATTGTACATGCGCAGCACCATTTTGTCGGAGTTCCAATAGCCGAACAGGTTCATGCCGATCGCAAACACCAGCGCGATCATCATGCCGCCGCCGCCGCCCAGCAAATAACCGATGCTCATGAACATGACTGTCATGAGAGCAATCAGCATGGCAGTTTTCGTCATATTCATGCGTCGTGGTCTCCAATTCAGCGAGAGTTTATCTCAAACAGGGTTTTGCGTCCCTACTATTCCTGCCTATATGATGGGTATCAAAAGCCTGCGCTTCAATAATAGGACTTCAGCGGATGACCGATAAACGCAACGAAACCGACATCGACGAGAACGCTGCGCCGCGCAAGTTTGACGATCTGCCTCCGGCTGCCCAGCGCGCCCTCAAGGAAGCGGAAGAACGCCGCGCTGCCGAAACGAATGCCAAAGCCCCGCGTGAAATCGGCGGGCGCGGCGGTAAGGACCCGGCGCGTTTCGGCGATTGGGAGATCAAGGGGCGCACGATCGACTTCTAAGCTCGTAAGCTTGGGATATTCCCGCTCCTGCGGCCTGCAAATCGCGTTCTTCTGCGCTTCCGGTGCTCATGTACTTAAGTACACTCCGCTCCGGTCCTCGAAGACCACGATTTTCGGCATGCAGGACCGAAAATCTCACCAAGCTTTGGCGGTAGCAGGATAAGCAAGAAGGCCGGGAAATTCCCGGCCTTCTTGTTTTACTTTTTGTTCTGACGGTTGGCGATCAGATCATCCACGACGCCTGGATCGGCGAGAGTCGACGTGTCGCCCAGTGAGCCAAAATCGTCCTCGGCGATCTTGCGCAGGATACGGCGCATGATCTTGCCCGAGCGGGTCTTCGGCAGGCCGGGCGCGAACTGGATTTTGTCCGGTGTCGCGATAGGGCCGATTTCCTTGCGCACATGCTGGGTCAGCTCCTTGCGCAGCTCATCAGCATCCTGCGCCTCAGCGCCCGTCATCAAGGTGACGTAGCAATAAATGCCCTGTCCCTTGATCGGGTGCGGATAGCCGACAACGGCTGCTTCCGAAACCGAATGATGCGAGACGAGTGCCGATTCGATTTCCGCCGTGCCAAGACGGTGGCCGGAAATATTCAGCACGTCATCGACGCGACCGGTAATCCAGTAATAACCGTCCTCATCGCGGCGGCAGCCGTCACCGGTGAAATACTTGCCCTTATAGGTGGAGAAGTAAGCCTCGATGAAGCGCTTGTGGTCGCCATAAAGCGTGCGCATCTGGCCCGGCCAGCTGTCGGTGATGCAGAGATTGCCGTCGGTCGCGCCATCGACCACATTGCCCTCATTATCCACGAGCTGCGGCTTGACGCCGAAGAACGGCCGCGTGGCGGAGCCGGGCTTGAGATCGGTTGCGCCGGGCAGCGGCGTGATCAGAATGCCGCCGGTTTCCGTCTGCCACCAGGTATCGACGATGGGCGACTTTTCATCGCCGACCACATGATAATACCATTCCCAGGCTTCCGGATTGATCGGCTCGCCAACCGAGCCGAGCAGGCGCAGTGATGAGCGGGAAGAACGCGTGACGAATTCATCGCCAGCGCCCATCAATGCACGGATCGCCGTCGGTGCCGTATAGAAGATGTTGACGTGATGCTTGTCGATGACTTCCCAGAACCGGCCCTGATCGGGGAAATTCGGCACGCCTTCAAACATCAGCGTCGTGGCACCATTGGCCAGCGGACCATAGACGATATAGGAATGGCCGGTGACCCAACCCACATCCGCCGTGCACCAATAGGTGTCGCCGTCATGATAGTCGAAGACATATTGATGGGTCATCGAGGCATAGACCAGATAACCGCCAGTGGTGTGCAGCACGCCCTTCGGCTTGCCGGTGGAGCCGGAGGTGTAGAGGATGAACAGCGGATCTTCCGCATTCATCGGTTCCGGTTCGCAATGCGGTTCGACGCTGGCGACTTCCTGATGATACCAGAGATCGCGACCACGACCCCAGCTGACCTTGCCGCCGGTGCGGCGCACGACCAGCACCTTGTTGACCATGACATATTGCTTGGCGGCAATGTCGATGGCGGTGTCGGTGTTTTCCTTTAGTGGAACCGGCTTGCCGCCACGCACGCCTTCATCGGCGGTGATGACGAAAGTGGACTCACAATCGACGATACGACCAGCCAGCGCTTCCGGCGAGAAGCCTGCGAAAACCACAGAATGCACTGCGCCGATGCGCGCGCAGGCGAGCATGGCATAGGCGGCTTCCGGGATCATCGGCAAATAGATCGTAACGCGGTCGCCCTTCTTGACGCCGTGCTTCTTGAGCACATTCGCCAAGCGGCAAACGTTTTCATAAAGCTCGCGATAGGTGATCTTCTTGTCGATATAGGGGTTGTCGCCTTCCCAGATGATGGCGACCTTGTCGCCACGGCTCTTCAGGTGACGGTCGATACAGTTGTAGGAGACGTTGGTAACGCCGTCCTCATACCACTTGATGGATACATCGCCGTTGAAATCGGTGTTCTTGACCTTGGTGAAAGGCTTGAACCAGTCGATGCGGCGACCGTGCTTGGCCCAGAAGCCATCCGGATCGCTCACGCTTTCCTTGTACCATTCGAGGTAGGTCTCATTGTCAATGAGCGTGTTCTTCTTTGCCTCCGGCAGTACGGGGTAAAGCTTTTCCGACATCATTTCCTCCAAGTTTCACCAACGTCCTCTCGTCAGTGCGTGGTTCGTAACCACTGTTGGGTCTTATCTAGCTTCCTAAGCTGTGAAGGTAAATTAGACGATTGGTGCGTCTCCCGTCCACAATGACGCAGGCTAAATCTTTGAATTGGCAGCACTCATAGCCATTTGTTGCTAACATATTGTTTTTACACTTTAAAAACCATTTGGAGTGATTATCTCAAATCCAGGAGCCGAATATATGGCTCTTCACAAAAAGGGGAAATCGCCATGACGACGTCCGCTTTTCACGCGAAATCGGCCTTCGAACTGCAACTCGCCGGTTATGGTTTGACGACGGCAAAACTCTTCTACCACATGCCGGACCATCCGCATCTGCTTCAGCTGTTTGTCTGGCAGGAATATGATGTCGCACCGGAATTTCCGGTGCTGCACCATTTTATCGAGTTCTGGAAACGGGAGATCGACGGGCCGCTGCATTCGGTGACCTATACGCATTGCCGCTTGCTCGGCCCATCGGACTGGAGGAATGTGCAAGGGGAGATCGTTCTGCACTGATCGATAATGTGAGCAAACAGGCAACCGAGGCCATATGACGCTTCCGCATCTGACCAATCCGGGCAAGGCACTGCTTTATGCCTCGAAGACATTGCTCGGTTGCCTTATTTGCTGGTTCGCGCTTCACTGGGTGGGGATTGAGCATCCGATCTGGGCCGTGATTACCGTCCTGATCATTTCCGATCCGGATGTGCGGGCGACACTGGCATTGGCGCAGGCGCGGGCGATCAACACGGCGGTCGGTTGTTCCATCGGGATGCTGACGATCTGGATATTCGGTTATTCTCCGCTGGCCAGCCTGTTCGGCGCGGCATTGACGGTGCTGCTCATCCTGATGATCGACAAATATCCGATCAACTGGCGGCTGGCGCCCGCAACCGTGGTGATTGTCATGGATGCGGGACGCTTTGCCCAGACGCGCAATGAGGAGTTGCTGCTCGCCCTTTCAAGGCTTGTCGAAATCGCGCTTGGATGCGCCGTGGCGATTGCGCTTGCCTGGGTCTATACGCGGATCATCGGTCGCATCAAAGCGCACAGTGAGGTTCAGGCCGGAGACGTATAGGAACGTCCGCCAAAAATCGCCGAGCCGACACGAACCGAAGTTGCGCCGAAGCCGATGGCGGTTTCATAGTCGCCCGACATGCCCATGGAGAGCTTTTCAACACCAGCCTCGCGGGCGAGCTTTTCCAGCAGGGCAAAATGCGGTCCCGGATTTTCATCTGCCGGTGGAATGCACATCAGTCCTTCGATGGCGAGGCCATGTTCGCTGCGGCAGCGGGCGACAAAGGCAACGGCATCCTTCGGTGCAATGCCGGCCTTCTGCTCTTCCAGACCCGTATTGACCTGCACATAGAGTTTCGGGCTCTTACCCTGCTTGTTGATCTCGTCGGCAAGGGCTGCTGCGATCTTCTCGCGGTCAACCGTTTCAATGACGTCGAACAGGGCAACGGCATCGGCGGCCTTGTTCGATTGCAGAGGACCGATCAGATGCAGTTCAACGCCGGAATAATCATCGCGCAGTTCAGGCCATTTGGCTTGCGCTTCCTGCACGCGATTTTCGCCGAAGACGCGCTGTCCGGCATCGAGCGCCGGGCGGATCGCATCCGCATCGAAGGTTTTCGACACGGCGACGAGCGTGACCGAGCCTTTGTTACGATGCGCTTCTTTTTCGGCAGTGGCGATTGCGGCCTTGACCGTGTTCAGGTTCGTGACGATATCTGACATGAAACTCTCGCTTTCAGGCTTTTCATCCGCAAAAGGTTGACGCTTTCGCCAATACGTGGTGAAGGTCGCCATTAAATATCGACTCTCCTTATTGCATCACCTTCGTACGAGTAAATACGGACATGGCAGCCGAACGTTATAATCCGCGCGTGGCGGAAGCTCACTGGCAGAAAGTCTGGGAAGAAAACCGGACTTTCGAAACGGACAACAGCGATCCGCGCGAGAAGTATTATGTGCTTGAGATGTTCCCCTATCCATCGGGGCGCATCCATATGGGCCATGTGCGCAACTATGCGATGGGCGATGTCGTCGCCCGCTACAAGCGTGCCAAGGGTTTCAATGTGCTCCATCCGATGGGCTGGGACGCGTTCGGCATGCCTGCGGAAAACGCGGCGATGCAGAACAAGGTGCATCCGAAGGAATGGACCTACCAGAACATCGACACGATGAAGCGCCAGCTCAAGTCCATGGGCCTGTCGCTCGACTGGTCGCGCGAATTCGCGACCTGCGATGTGGAATATTATCACCGTCAGCAGATGCTGTTCATCGACCTGTTCGAAAAAGGTCTGGTGACGCGCAAGACCTCCAAGGTCAACTGGGATCCGGTCGACAATACCGTGCTTGCCAATGAGCAGGTGGTGGATGGTCGCGGCTGGCGCTCTGGCGCGCTGGTCGAACAGCGCGAACTGACGCAGTGGTTCTTCAAGATCACTGATTTCAGCGAAGAGTTGCTGGCCGGTCTCGATACGCTTGACCAATGGCCGGAAAAAGTTCGCCTGATGCAGCGCAACTGGATCGGCAAGTCGGAAGGCTTGCAGGTTCGTTTCGCGCTCGACGGCAAGACGGCGCCGGAAGGCTTCTCGGAGATCGAGGTTTACACGACGCGTCCGGACACGCTGTTCGGCGCGGCTTTTGTCGCGATTTCTGCCGATCATCCGCTGGCCAAGAAGCTTGCAGAAAACAATGCGTCGCTCACCGGCTTCATCGAAGAATGCCACCAGCATGGCACCTCACTTGCAGCGCTTGAAACCGCTGAAAAGAAGGGCTTCGATACTGGCGTCAAGGTCAAGCATCCGTTCGACGAGAACTGGGAGCTGCCGGTCTATGTCGCCAATTTCGTATTGATGGAATATGGCACAGGCGCTGTGTTCGGCTGCCCTGCACATGATCAGCGCGATCTGGATTTCGCCAACAAATATGCGCTGAAGGTAACACCGGTCGTTCTGCCGAAGGGCGACGATGCTGCGACTTTTGCCATCACCGACACGGCTTATACCGATGACGGTGTGATGATCAATTCGCGCTTCCTCGATGGTTTGACGCCGGAAGCAGCCTTCAACGAGGTCGCAAACCGTCTGGAACAGTCCACGCTCGGCAATCAGCCGCAGGCGGCTCGCAAGGTGCAGTTCCGTCTGCGCGACTGGGGCATTTCGCGCCAGCGCTATTGGGGCTGCCCGATCCCGATGATCCATTGCGAGAGCTGTGGCGTCAATCCGGTGCCGCGCGCCGACCTGCCGGTCAAGCTGCCGGATGATGTCGATTTCGACCATCCGGGCAATCCGCTGGACCGTCACGCCACGTGGCGTCATGTGAAGTGCCCGAAATGCGGCGGCGAAGCCCGTCGCGAGACGGACACGATGGATACGTTCGTCGATTCGTCCTGGTACTATGCGCGCTTCACGGCTCCTTGGGAAAACGAGCCGACGGATCGTGCGATTGCTGATCGCTGGCTGCCGGTCGACCAGTATATTGGCGGTGTCGAACACGCGATCCTGCATCTGCTCTATTCGCGCTTCTTCACCCGCGCCATGAAGGCTACAGGTCATGTCGGTCTGGACGAGCCTTTCAAGGGCCTGTTCACGCAGGGCATGGTCGTCCACGAAACCTACAGGGCCGATGGCCAGTGGGTTGCGCCTGCCGATATCCGCATCGAGGACGCTGACGGCAAACGCACGGCAACCCTGCTGGATAGCGGCGCGCCGGTCGAAATCGGTTCCATCGAGAAAATGTCGAAGTCGAAGAAGAATGTCGTCGATCCCGACGATATCATCTCTTCTTATGGTGCAGATACTGCGCGCTGGTTCATGCTGTCCGATTCGCCGCCTGAGCGTGACGTGATCTGGACGGAAGCAGGTGCTGAAGGTGCGCATCGCTTCGTGCAGCGCGTCTGGCGTCTGGTGTCGGAAGCGGCCGAGCATCTGAAAGATGTTGCGCCCAAGACCGGTTCGCAGGGCGAAGCCCTTGCCGTTTCCAAGGCCGTGCACAAGACGGTCAACGCTGTTGGCGACGATATTGAAAAGCTCGCCTTCAATCGCGGCGTTGCGCGTCTTTATGAGCTGGTGAATGCGCTTGCAGCACCGTTGCAGCTTGTCGCCTCGGACAAGGCCGATGACGAGCTGAAGGGCGCCGTTCGTGACGCCACGGAAAAGCTCATCCAGATGCTCGCGCCGATGATGCCGCATCTGGCCGAACAGTGCCTGACGGAACTGGGCGGCAAAATCGCCGGACAGGAAACGTTGGTCGCCCGCGCGCCATGGCCGGCATTCGATGCCGCATTGGTGGTGGAAAACGAGATTGTGATGCCCGTGCAGATCAACGGCAAGAAGCGTGGGGATTTGACAATCGCCCGCGACGCTGATCAAGCTAGCATCCAACAGGCGGTGCTCGAACTTGACTTCGTCAAGGCTGCGCTCAACGGGGGCTCGCCGAAGAAGATTATCGTGGTGCCGCAAAGGATCGTCAATGTCGTTGCCTGATCGTTTCCTCTCCGCAATCAAGACTTTCCGCGTCGCTTTTGTGGCTGTGGGAGCTGCGGCTCTTCTGGCTGCCTGCACGGTGCAGCCGCTTTATTCGTCGGGCGGCGGCGCTGGTGGTTCGATCGGTGGCAGCGTGACGCCGGATATGCGTACCAAGCTTGCTTCCGTGTCCGTTGATGCGGCTCATGACGTATATGGTCAGCAGGTTCGCAATCGCCTCATCTTCCTGTTGGGCGGTGGTGCTGGCGAGCCAGCCAATCCGATGTATCGTCTCAGCCTCGGCTTGAGAACGAGTACGATTTCCGCCGTGAGCGTGGATATCGGCGATCAGACCGACCGTACGGGCCGTCCATCGGCTGGTATTGTCAAGGCGACGTCGAATTTCGTGCTGCGTGACAAGGACGGCAAGCCGCTTGCCACGGGTACACGCACGACGGGCGCTTCCTTCGATCGTCCGCGTCAGGAATTCGCAAACCTTCGTGCAGAACGCGATGCGCGCAAGCGTGCAGCAGAAGAGCTGGCCGAGCAGGTTTTCCTAGCACTGGCGCAGAAGCTCTCGAAGCTCTGATCGGTTCTTTGGTCTGAAATCCAAAAAGCGGCGCTTCCAAGCGCCGCTTTTTTTTATTTCTTTTATTGCAAAAAGGCTCAAGGAATTCAGCAAGGTAACATCGCTGTTCCCTGCAAACATTTTTATAACTCCTTGTTTCAAATGAACTAATTTACAATTTGCATATTGCCCGAGGCGTGACGCGAAAAATGGGAAGGGACTTGCCCGAAGCGTCATGCACGAAAGCCGCTCGGTATTGCCGTCGGTTCAATCATAATTTCAGGAGTATTCAGATGATGCGATTTTCAGACGTTTTGCGAGGCGCGGTCTTTGCGGCAATAGGCGTGGCGGGGCTCGCCGTTGCTGGCCCGGCAGCGGCACAGGAAAAAGCGGCACCGCTGAAGTGGCAGTTTTTTCAGGCCGACGAGAATGGCTTCAACCGGACACCGGTTCTGTTGACCGGAGAGAAAGAGGCCATTCTTCTCGATGGTGGTTTCACCTTCTCCGATGGCAAGGCGGTTGCCGAGAAGATCAAGGAAACCGGCAAGAAGCTGACCACGGTCTATGTCAGCCAGAGCGATCCCGACTATTATTTCAATCTGCGTGAAATCCAGTCGGCTTTCCCGGATGTCAAAATCATTGCTGCCCCTGAGGCCGTTGCAGCCATCAACGGCAATGTCGAGACAAAGCTGAAGGTCTGGGGACCGCAACTCAAGGAGAATGGTCCGCAGAGCCTGTCCGATCTTGTTCTGCCGCAGGCATCGGATGAGAAGACACTCACGCTGGAAGGCAACGAGATCGAGGTTGTTCCGGCTGAAGGCATGAAGAACCGCCGCTATCTCTGGGTGCCATCGCTGAAGGCCGTGTTCGGTGGTGTTCTGATCGGCGCAGGCGAACATATCTGGCTGGCCGATACGCCAGACCTGGCGCAGCGAGAAGCTTGGATCAAGACGCTGGATGCGATTGCCGCACGCAATCCTGAAGTCGTTGTCCCCGCCCACATGAAGGCTGGTTCTGCAACCGATGTTTCTGCGATCAAATTCACCCGTGATTATATCGCTGCGTTTGATGAAGAGGCCGCGAAGGCCAAGGACAGCGCAGAGCTTATCGCCGCGATGAAGAAGCGCTATCCGGATCTCGGTGGCGAAAGCAGCCTGGAACTGGGGGCCAAGGTCATCAAGGGCGAGATGAAATGGGAATAATGCGCCGGCAAAGCACAATCGGCTCTCAGCCCGGACTGTACGTAACAGCCTTGGCTGGTTGATTGGAATTTGTGGTTCGTATCAAGATCGATATAAAGGGCGGCACGGTTTGTGCCGCCCTTTATTGTGTTAGCCTGTTGCGGAGATCATGCGCCTCGTTTCCTTTTCGGCCAAAGGCTATCGTTCGCTGCGTTCTGTCCGGTTTGATCTTGGGCAGGTGACGGTGTTCGTCGGTGAAAACGGCGCTGGCAAATCCAATCTCTATCGGGCTTTGCAACTGATCAAGGCGGCTGCTGAAGGCAATTTTTCGACAGAGATTGTCCGGGAAGGCGGCATGCAGTCGGCCATGTGGAGCGGCGGTCGTCGCAAGCACGAATCGGCGCGGATTATTCTGGAAGCGGATTTCGAGGATGAAAGGCTGGCATCGCGCCTGTCCTATCGGATCGAGGCGGGTTTGCCGCCACCAGTATCCGGAGCCTTTCCGTTCGAGCCGCAGATCAAGGAAGAGCAGCTCAATCTCGATACAGGTCGCCGCCCGGTCGATCTCATGGATCGGCGCGGCCCGGCGGTTTTTGCCCGCGACGGGGAGGGGCGGCGCATTGAGCATCCCGCGCGGCTTCTGACATCGGAAAGCGGGCTGGCGGTGCTCGGCCAGTCGGGGCATTATCCGGAAATCGGCGACCTCTCGGCGCAAATGCGCGGATGGCGCTTTTATCACGGCTTCAGAAGCGATCGCGACGCACCGGCGCGTCAGCCTTCCATCGCGGCCACAGCGGCAATGCTGGACGAGGATGGCGGCAATCTCGCCTCAGTCTTCGCCACGCTTGCTCATATCCGTCAGGATACGGTCGATCTCGACCGTTTTATCGCAGAGGCGCTGGATGGCGCTCAACTGGTCGTTCCCTATCCGGAGGAAACCGCCAGTTTCGGTCTGAATTTCCCGGCTTTCCCGCCCCGCATTTTTCGTCCCGGTGAATTATCGGACGGACAGATTCGCCTGCTGGCGCTGGCCGGCGCGCTTCTGTCCTATCGTCTGCCGCCGCTGGTTGCGCTGAACGAGCCCGAGGCGAGCCTGCACCCGGATATGATCCCGTCACTGGCCAGAATGATCGCGCAGGCATCCGAACGCAGCCAGATCTGGGTGGTGACCCATTCCAGCGCGCTCGCCCAAGCCATTGCCGAGCAATGCGGCAGCAGGCCGATCCGCGTGAGCAAGCAGGATGGCGAGACGGTTCTGGAATAGTGAGCCGCAATAAAAAAGGCGGGCCATAAGCCCGCCTTCCATCTGTCTGGCAAGATCGCTGATTAGGCGATCTTCTGGCCGGTCTTCGCCCAATCGGCGAGGAAGGTTTCGAGGCCCTTGTCGGTCAGCGGATGCTTGACGAGCGCCTTCAGCGTTGCCGGAGGTGCGGTCACGACATCGGCGCCGATAAGCGCTGCTTCCTTGACGTGATTGACGGTACGAACCGAAGCGGCAAGAATTTCGGTGCGGAAATCGTAATTGTCGAAGATCGTGCGGATTTCGGCGATCAGTTCCATGCCGTTGACGCCCATATCGTCGATACGGCCGATGAACGGCGAAACGAAGGTCGCGCCGGCCTTGGCGGCGAGCAGTGCCTGATTGGCCGAGAAGCAGAGGGTCACATTGGTCTTGTGGCCGTCCGAGGTCAGGGCCTTACAAGCCTTGAGGCCGTCGAGCGTCAGCGGCAGCTTGATGCAGATATTGTCTGCGATCTTGGAGATAACGGCCGCTTCCTTCATGATCTGCTCATACTCGGTCGCAGCAACCTCAGCCGAAACCGGGCCCTTGACGAAGGAGCAGATTTCCTTGGTAACTTCAATGATATCACGACCCGACTTCAGGATGAGGGACGGGTTGGTGGTCACGCCATCGACCAGTCCGAGGTCGTTCAGTTCGCGGATTTCCTTGACGTCCGCAGTGTCCACGAAAAACTTCATAACAGCGTTCCTCCATAATGAGCGCGGGTGGTTTTTGGGAGCTAAATCCATTTAAGTCCCGGAAGGTGGCTTTTCTTTAGCGCAAAGCCGCGCCAAGGTCACGCGATCATGTCGAAAGATTCGCACGATATTGCTAACCCCGTTCAAGGCCTCTTTCCGAGCCTCGCGCCGCGCGTGGTTCCGGTGTTGGTGCCTATGCCAGCAGAACGGCCTTATTCTTATATGGTCCCGGAGGGCATGAACGTCCAGCCCGGGTCGATCGTGCGCGTCCCTCTCGGACCGCGTGAAGTTGCGGGTATCGTCTGCGAAGGCGAAACCGATGCGGTCGATGCCAAAAAATTGCGATCTATTTCTGAAGTTTTCGATTGTCCGCCGGTGGATAGCGAGATGCTTCGTTTCATGCGCTGGGCAGCGGACTATACGCTTTCTCCGCCCGGCATGGTGGCGCGCATGGTATTGCGCGTGCCTGCGGCCTTCGATCCCGAGCCATCGGTACCGGGCTTGCGCTATTCAGGCGGCGAGCCAGAACGCATGACCGACGCCCGTGCGCGAGTGATGGAGCTTGCTCGCGACGGGCTTGCCTGGACGCGATCCGGCCTGGCCCATGCGGCTGGTGTTTCGACGACGGTCGTGGAAGGGTTGAAGGCGCAAGGCATTTTCGAGGAAGTGATGCTGCCGCCGCCCGCCGTGGTGGCGAAACCGGATACGGAATATGCCCGCGCGACGCTTTCGGAAGACCAGCAGGCAGCAGCAGAAATGCTCTCTGATTCCGTCGCGGCAGACTGTTTTTCCGTTTCGCTTCTTGATGGTGTCACTGGCTCCGGCAAGACCGAAGTTTATTTCGAAGCCGTCGCCAAGGCATTGGAGCAGGGCAAGCAGGTGCTGATTCTCCTGCCGGAAATCGCCCTGACGCAGCAGTTTCTCGACCGGTTCCACAACAGGTTTGGAGCCAAGCCCGCCGAATGGCATTCCGACCTTGCGCCACGCACGCGTGAGCGTGTCTGGCGTCAGGTCACGGAAGGTACGGTGCGCGTGGTCGCAGGCGCACGCTCCGCGCTGTTTCTGCCCTTCAAGGAACTGGGCCTGATCATCGTCGACGAGGAACATGATCCGGCTTACAAACAGGAAGACAGGGTCTTCTACAATGCCCGCGATATGGCTGTCGTGCGCGGCCACATTGGCGGCTTTCCAGTGGTGCTTGCCTCGGCCACGCCCTCGATCGAAAGTCAGGTCAATGCGGATCAGGGCCGTTACAAGCGAATCAAGCTTTACGGGCGCTATGCGGAAGCTGCGCTTCCCGATCTGAAGACCATCGACATGCGGCGCTCACCGCCGCCGCCGGGGCGCTTTCTGTCGCCTGCGCTTACCGAAGCCGTCGGCAAGACGGTGGAGCGCGGCGAACAGGCGCTGCTGTTCCTCAACCGTCGTGGTTACGCGCCGCTGACCTTGTGCCGCGTCTGCGGCCATCGCTTCCAGTGTCCGCAATGTTCAAGCTGGCTGGTCGAGCATCGCTTTCGCGGCCAGTTGATGTGCCATCAATGCGGCTATCACGAGCCGACGCCCGAAGCCTGCCCGGAATGCGGCACCCTTGATCATCTGGTCGCCTGCGGTCCGGGCGTAGAACGCATCGCGGAAGAAGTTGCGGCGACCTTCACCGACGCGCGAATCATAGTGCTTTCGTCTGATATGGCGGGAGGCGTGAAGCGGCTGCGTCTGGAACTCGATGCCATTGCGAAGGGTGAGGCGGATATCGTCATCGGCACCCAGCTTGTCGCCAAGGGGCACAATTTCCCCAATATGACGCTGGTGGGCGTGGTGGATGCCGATCTGGGGCTGGCCAATGGCGACCCGCGCGCCGCCGAACGTACCTTCCAGCTTCTCAATCAGGTGACCGGGCGCGCAGGCCGAACGGGCCGCAAGAGTCTCGGTCTGATCCAGACTTACCAGCCGGATCATCCGGTTATGCGCGCCATCGTCAGCGGCGATACCGAGGCGTTTTATGCTCGCGAGATCGAGGAGCGGGAGCGTAGCGCGCTGCCGCCATTCGGGCGGCTGGCCGCGCTGATCATCTCTGCCGATAATCGTCCGGATGCTGAAAATCATGCCCGCGCCCTTCGTCGTGCAGCACCGTCCTCTTCGGAGATTTCGGTGCTCGGTCCAGCCGAAGCACCGCTGGCGCTGGTGCGCGGAAGGCATCGTTTCCGGATATTGATCCACGGGACAAAACGCGCGGATATTCAATCCTTTATCCGCGCTTTGCTGGCGGCTTCGCCAAAGGAACGAGGGTCTATCCGCGTTCAAGTGGACATAGATCCCCAGAGTTTCTTGTGACCGGAACCGGCATGGAATCTCGGAGAATTATCCGCTATAGGGCCTAAAACGAAGAAGGTGAATACGATGGAATTCTATCTTCCCACCACGACCGGCGAATGGCTCGCCTGGAGCTCGGCAGCCGTGACCGCCTTTGCGGGCATTGTCATGCTTTTCGCGCCCGGCATCACCATGAAGCTGTTGCGGTTGCAGCCGATCAATGCCCGTCCGGAAGCCTTCAGCTCCATCCGCGCGGTGCTGGCTGGTCCTTATCTCGCTCTCGGTCTTGGCGCTCTCATCTTTGCACAGCCCTACCTGTGGATCGTTTTGGGTGTGGCATGGGGCTTTGCGCTGTTCGGTCGCTTCATCTCGATGATGTCCGATAGGGGCGGCACTATCTATAACTGGTTGGCAGGAATTGTAGAATTCCTTCTGGCCGCCGGGCCATTGCTCTACGCTTTTGGCTTCATCGGTTAACCCTGCGACTTTTTTGATCTGAAAACGCGACAAAACTTACACAAAAGTGCGGGATTCGCGTGTTGCGAGTCCTGTTCGTCTATGCTAGACGGCAATCACATTTCGGTGTTGACGTGCTCGCGCGTCAGTGGTTTTCCGGAAACATTCAATAAAATCATCGGCTTGGCGTCCTGAGCAATAATGGGCCCCAAAAGGATGGTTTCAACGTAGAGAGCAGGTTGTTCGTGGCTGAAACGTCTTCGCTCATTTCAGGTGTGGCACAGCGTTACGCCGGATCGCTTTTCGAGCTGGCGCTCGAAGCCAAGTCCGTTGCTGCTGTGGAGAAAGATCTTGTTCGTTTCGAGGCGCTTCTGAGCGGAAGCGAGGACCTCAAGCGTCTGATCTCCAGTCCGGTATTTTCTTCGGAAGACCAGCTCCATGCGATCGGCGCCATTGCCGACAAGGCGGGCATCACGGGTCTGGTCGGAAATCTCCTGCGCGTCGTCGCAGCGAACCGCCGCCTTTTCGCCCTGCCGGGCATTATCGCCGCATTCCACAAGATTGCTGCTGAACATCGCGGAGAAGTTTCCGCCGATGTCACTTCCGCGCATGCGCTCACCGCTGCGCAGGAAAACGAATTGAAGGCAACGCTGAAGAGCGTGGCCGGCAAGGACGTGACGATTAACGTCACCGTCGATCCGTCGATCCTCGGCGGTCTTATCGTCAAGATGGGTTCGCGTCAGATCGACACGTCCCTTCGCACCAAACTATCTTCTCTCAAGCTTGCACTGAAAGAGGTCGGCTGATGGACATCCGCGCTGCGGAAATTTCCGCTATCCTGAAAGAGCAAATCAAGAACTTCGGCAAGGAGGCTGAGGTCTCCGAGGTCGGTCAGGTTCTGTCCGTCGGCGACGGTATTGCTCGCGTCTATGGTCTGGACAATGTTCAGGCTGGTGAAATGGTCGAATTCCCCGGCGGCATTCGCGGCATGGCGCTCAACCTTGAAAACGACAACGTTGGTGTCGTTATCTTCGGTGCCGACCGTGACATCAAGGAAGGCGACGTCGTTAAGCGTACCGGCGCCATCGTTGACGTGCCGGTTGGTCCGGGCCTGCTGGGCCGCGTCGTTGACGCTCTCGGCAACCCGATCGACGGCAAGGGCCCAATCGTTGCTACCGAGCGTCGCCGCGTCGACGTGAAGGCACCGGGCATCATCCCGCGCAAGTCGGTTCATGAGCCAATGTCGACCGGCCTCAAGGCTGTTGACGCTCTGATCCCGGTTGGTCGTGGTCAGCGCGAGCTGGTCATCGGTGACCGTCAGACCGGCAAGACCGCCATCATTCTCGACACCTTCCTGAACCAGAAGCCGATCCACGACAACGGCCCGGACAGCGAAAAGCTTTATTGCGTTTACGTTGCTATCGGCCAGAAGCGTTCGACTGTTGCTCAGTTCGTCAAGGTTCTCGAAGAACGCGGCGCTCTCGAATATTCGATCGTTATCGCTGCTACCGCTTCCGATCCGGCTCCGATGCAGTACCTCGCTCCGTTCGCAGGTTGCGCAATGGGCGAATACTTCCGTGACAACGGTCAGCACGCTCTCATCGGTTATGACGATCTGTCCAAGCAGGCTGTTGCTTACCGTCAGATGTCCCTTCTGCTTCGTCGTCCTCCGGGCCGTGAAGCTTATCCGGGCGACGTTTTCTATCTGCACTCGCGTCTTCTCGAGCGCGCTGCAAAGCTCAACGACGAAAACGGCGCTGGCTCGCTGACGGCTCTGCCGGTCATCGAAACCCAGGGCAACGACGTTTCGGCCTTCATTCCGACCAACGTGATCTCGATCACCGACGGCCAGATCTTCCTCGAAACCAACCTGTTCTATCAGGGTATCCGCCCGGCTGTTAACGTCGGTCTGTCGGTTTCGCGCGTTGGTTCTTCGGCTCAGGTCAAGGCCATGAAGCAGGTTGCCGGTTCGATCAAGGGCGAGCTCGCCCAGTATCGTGAAATGGCCGCTTTCGCACAGTTCGGTTCGGATCTCGATGCCTCGACCCAGCGTTTGCTGAACCGCGGCGCACGTCTGACCGAGCTTCTCAAGCAGCCGCAGTTCTCGCCGCTCAAGACGGAAGAACAGGTTGCCGTGATTTTCGCCGGCGTGAATGGCTATCTCGACAAGATCGCCGTCAACCAGGTTGGCAAGTTCGAAGCAGGTCTTCTTTCTTCGCTGCGCACCGAGCACAAGGATGTGCTGGATGCGATCCGCGATCAGAAGGCGCTCACCGACGACATCAAAGCAAAGCTCAAGGCAGCGGTCGACGCGTTCGCCAAGTCTTTTGCTTGAATTTTGTGACGGGATGAACGGATGCCTTCACTAAAGGATCTGAGAAACCGTATCGCCTCGGTCAAGGCGACGCAGAAAATCACCAAGGCGATGCAGATGGTCGCCGCGGCGAAGCTGCGCCGTGCCCAGGAAGCTGCGGAGGCCGCACGGCCTTACTCGCAGCGCATGGGCGCCGTTCTCGCGAATATCGCGCAGAATGTCAGCGGCGAAGATGCACCGGCATTGATGGCCGGTACGGGTAAGGACGACGTGCATCTGCTCGTCGTCTGCACTGCAGAACGTGGCCTTTGCGGCGGTTTCAACTCGCAGATCGCACGCCTGGCGCGCGATCATACCCGCAAGCTCCTCGCTGAAGGCAAGACGGTCAAGATCATCACGGTCGGCAAGAAGGGCGCAGATATTCTGCGTCGCGAATTTGCCTCTCTGATCATCGACCACGTCAATTTGCGCGAAGTCAAGCAGCTCGCTTTTGTGCATGCCGACCAGATCGGCCACAAGGTGATCGAGCTGTTCGAACAAGGCGCATTTGATGTCTGCACCCTGTTCTATTCCGAATTCAAGTCGGTGATTGCACAGATCCCGACTGCACAGCAGATCATTCCGGCTTCGGCTGGCGATGTTGCGCAGGCGGACACTGCAGGCGATGCGATTTATGAGTACGAACCTGATCCTGCGGCGATCCTGAGCACGCTGATCCCGCGCAATATTTCGGTCCAGATTTTCCGCGCTCTCTTGGAAAATGTGGCGGGCGAAATGGGCGCGAAGATGAGCGCGATGGACAATGCGACGCGTAATGCCGGTGACATGATCAACAAGTTGTCGATCACGTATAATCGTCAGCGTCAGGCTCAGATCACCAAGGAACTGATCGAAATCATTTCGGGCGCGGAAGCGCTCTAGGGTTTACCGCACGGTCTATCCGGGAAGTCTGCAACTTTTCGGGACCATGCTAACGGAAGGTAAGGATCGATGGCAAAAGCAGCGACCCCGAAAACTACCGCCGCGGCCGAAGCAAAGCCGGCAGCGGCGAAGAAGGCTCCGGCCAAGGCTACACCGGCTAAGGCGGCTGCCGCCAAATCTCCGGCAAGCAAGTCTCCTGCAGCTCCCAAGGCTGCAACGACCGGCGCAGTCGGCAAGATCACTCAGGTCATCGGCGCTGTTGTCGACGTACAGTTCGAAGACGGTCAGCTTCCGCTGATCCTCAACGCTCTGGAAACCGACAATCTGGGCAACCGCCTGGTTCTCGAAGTTGCGCAGCATCTGGGCGAAAACACCGTTCGCACCATCGCCATGGACTCGACCGAAGGTCTGGTTCGCGGTCACGAAGTGCGCGACACCGGCAACCCGATCATGGTTCCGGTTGGTGAAGAAACCCTCGGTCGCATCATGAACGTCATCGGCGAGCCGGTTGACGAAGCTGGTCCGATCAAGACCACTGCCCGTCGTGCGATCCACCAGGAAGCTCCTGAGTATATCGAACAGTCGACCGAAGCTGAAATCCTCGTAACGGGCATCAAGGTCGTCGACCTTCTCGCTCCTTACGCCAAGGGCGGTAAGATTGGTCTGTTCGGCGGTGCCGGAGTCGGCAAGACCGTTCTCATCATGGAACTGATCAACAACGTTGCTAAGGCGCACGGCGGTTATTCGGTATTCGCTGGCGTTGGTGAACGTACCCGTGAAGGTAACGATCTTTACCACGAAATGATCGAATCGGGCGTTAACAAGCTCGGTGGCGGTGAAGGCTCCAAGGCCGCACTCGTCTACGGTCAGATGAACGAGCCTCCGGGTGCGCGCGCTCGCGTTGCTCTGTCGGGTCTGACGGTTGCCGAAAACTTCCGTGACAAGGGCCAGGACGTTCTGTTCTTCGTGGACAACATCTTCCGCTTCACGCAGGCTGGTTCGGAACTTTCGGCTCTTCTCGGCCGTATTCCTTCCGCTGTGGGTTATCAGCCGACGCTGGCAACCGACATGGGCGCGATGCAGGAACGCATCACCACGACGACCAAGGGTTCGATTACCTCGGTTCAGGCAATTTACGTTCCTGCCGACGATTTGACTGACCCTGCACCGGCAACGTCGTTCGCTCACTTGGACGCGACCACCACGTTGAACCGTTCGATCGCTGAAAAGGGTATTTACCCGGCTGTGGATCCGCTGGAATCCACGTCGCGCATGCTCGATCCGATGATCGTTGGTGAAGAACACTACGCCGTCGCCCGTCAGGTTCAGTCGATCCTTCAGCGCTACAAGTCGCTTCAGGACATCATCGCCATCCTCGGCATGGACGAACTGTCGGAAGACGACAAGCTGACCGTTGCGCGCGCTCGTAAGATCGAACGCTTCCTGTCGCAGCCGTTCTTCGTTGCTGAAGTCTTCACGGGTTCGCCAGGCAAGCTGGTTGACCTCGCCGACACCATCAAGGGCTTCAAGGGCCTTTGCGCAGGTGAATACGATCATCTTCCAGAACCGGCCTTCTACATGGTCGGCTCGATTGAAGAAGCGATCGAAAAGGCGAAGAAGCTGGCTGCCGAAGCCGCTTGATGAATTGAGTTTCCCGGTGGGCCGACAGGCCCACCGAGACGACCTCTTCATTTGTTTGAGCACGATTTTTTCGAAAACCGGTTTCCAGTTTCGGGATCGCGCTCTTGAGATTTAAGTGAGAACCATGGCTCAAGCTTTCCAATTCGAACTCGTGTCGCCTGAACGCCTCCTGCTTTCCGCGCAGGTGACGGAAGTCGTCATTCCGGGTAGCGAAGGCTATCTGACGGCTCTCGCCGGTCATTCGCCGCTGATGTCGACGATCATGCCGGGAGTCGTTTCGGTGAAGCTTGCCGACGGCAAGTCCGACTCTTATGTGGTTTTCGGTGGTTTTGCCGATATTACCCCGCAGAGCTGCACCGTGCTGGCCGAATCCGCAACGCATGTCGACGCCATTGAGCCGTCGGACATTACGCGCCGCATCGATGAAGCCCGCAAGGCGCTCGATGATGCGACGTCGCCGGAGCATCGCACCAAGGCCGAAATCTTCCTGCACCAGCTGATGACGCTGCAGGGCGCGGTTATACCGGGCTGATTGGCTAAGAAATTCACAGATTTTATGGAGAAGCGGACTTTGGTCCGCTTTTCTTTTTGGTTTCATTTGCAGCGCATATTTTTTGTTTTTAACGACTATTCGTTTTTCAAGTTATTTCGGTTCTTAAATTCAGGCTTCAGGCACAACTTATTTGGTTTTACTCCCCAGGCTGAGGGAAAAACTTCACGCTTGCGTGACTTGCGCGTGTAACCATTGAAAATGAACCGTGAGCCATTTATCCAGAAACACAATCGTTAGTTTACTAATATATAAGGCATCGGATATGAGCACGACAGATCTCAGAGCAGAAATGATTGATGCCATGGCGAAGGTGAACCGCAAGCTTCGCACCGTTTTTGACGCCAGGGTAAAGGAGCGCGGCCTGACACTGGCGCGCGCGCGCACGCTGCTGGCACTGATTGAACAGGAAGGTCTTTATCAGAAGGAACTGGCTGAAACGCTGGAGATCGAGAATGCGACCATGGTTCGCCTGCTCGATGGTCTGGAGCGTCAGTCGTTCATCGAGCGCCAGACCGTCGAAGGTGACCGGCGCGCCAAGCGTGTCGTGATGACCGAAGAGGGCAAGGTTCTTGCCGAGCAGGTTGAGAAACTCGCCGGCGACGTGCGTGAGGACCTGCTTGAAGGCGTCACTGATGAAGAATTGAGCGTTGCACTGAATGTGCTGCGCAAAATGTCGGAATCGATGAACAAGACGCATTAAACGAACGTCTCAGTCCTTGAGAAACCGGCCGGAGCGTTCGCTCCGGCTTTTTTATTTCAATCACGGTTTTGTGAAAATCTGCCCCGAAGCCGGTCGGCTTGCGCCATCTTTCGGTCGCCAGTTCACCGTTCACTGGTCGCACAATTTTGCGGACGGAACGCATGTCCAGAAATGCGCAAGTCGGCTTTCGAAAAGATGTGCGTTCAAACCAACACACAAAGCGCCGTTGAACGGATCGAACAAGTGCCGTGGTGTTTTGCCTGACGGGAGCGTCGGAAATGCGTTATTCGACCCAGACCCTGGTGGGCCTCATGGCCATTGTTTCCATCGTTTCGGTGCAGGCGAAGGATATGCGCCATGGCACCCGGCATTCCTATGCGCGGGCGCTCAACGATGTGAATACGGATGACGGCATGGTTTTCGATACCAATGCATCGGCCTCCTACGGCGTGAGAACGACAGAGCGCTCGCGTAGAAGTTCCCGTATGCGTTAGGGTGCAAGCGTGCGCAGATATTCCATCAGTTCACTTGCGGTATTGCTGGCGCGCTCCGGTTCGCGGGACACAATGGCTTCGATGAGCGCGGCATGGGCATGGGCGGAGCCGGTAATGCTGGCCGATGGGCGCAAGCGGAACCAGAAGCGACGGCTATGCGTCTGAAGCGGGGCCGCCAGACGGGTCGCATAGGGATTGTTGGCCGCGGTGCCGAGAACGATGTCGAAGGCCTTGTCGGCATCGAGAAATGACTGCACGTCCTCATCCGGGATGGCCTTCCGCATGGCAGCGGCGGCCGCCTCCAGCCGTTGATAATCGCGCGGACTACCAAAGCGGGCCGCATCGCGCGCCAACACACGTTCGACGCCTTCGCGGGCATCCAGCACCTTGGCAAAATCCTTCGGGTCAATCGGCGCGATCGCAATGCCGGAACGGGGGCGGACTTCCATCAGTCCTTCCCAGGCAAGCCGCTGAATGGCTTCACGCAGCGGTGTGCGCCCCATTCCTGTCAGCTCGATGAGCGTGCGTTCGTTGACGACAGCTCCCGGCTCCAGTTCGAGTGTCACGATCATGCGTTCAAGCGTGCGATAGGCCTGATCGGCAAGGCTTTCGCCGCCTAGGCCGTCAATGGCGGTTGTCAGTTTGCCGGTGGCGCTTTTCATTGACCGCTCGCGGAGGCTCGTCTGTGTCATCGGGTCCAGTGTCCTGCATGATGGCAATTGACATGAAACAATCCTACAAATATATCTCTGATATATCAATACGGACCAAGGGTGCAGCCATGCCGGGCCTCCGCTTGCTTTAACCGGGTTTCGGCATAGTGTTATTCCAAAATTTTGTTAGACGGGCTGGCGCTCCGATTTCAAAGTCGCTCTGATTTCGAACCCGCATTGTGCCAGACAGGCATGGATTGCAAGCAAGAAATTCGGGCACCGGGTAACCGGTATTGACAAAGACAAGGGGCTCCATCCGTGATGACGCCTCTCATAAGGATCGGTGGGGAGCCGCACAAGAATGAAATCTGATCCCAACAAGCAGCAAAAAATGGGACAGCAGGATATTGTTATCATCGGCGGCGGCATTGTCGGTTCTGTGACGGCAGCTCTCCTGACCGAAGCCGGGCGTGACGTGCTCGTCATTGATCGCACGGGCATTTGCGAGGAAACGAGTTCCGGCAATGCTGCGGCGCTCGCCTTTTCCGAAATTCTGCCGCTGGCTTCCAAGGGTGTCATGCGCAAGGTACCGGGCTGGCTGATGGACCCGCTGGGACCGTTCTCCATTCGCCCGTCCTATTTCCCGAAAATGGTGCCGTGGCTGTATCAATTCTGGCGCGCCAGCAGCGCCGAAGCGCTGGAGAAAACCGCTGTCACGCAGGCCAATATCATGCGGCTTGCGGCAAGCGAAATGCTGGCGCTGATCGACCGCGCCGAGTTGCGCGACCGTCTGCAGGAAAACGGCAATCTGGAACTCTATGAAAGCGAAGCCGAGCTGAACGCTGCTCTGCCAAGCTGGGACATTCGCGAGAAGGCTGGCATTGCGCATGAGCATGTCCATGGTGCGCGGCTGGCCGAATTGCAGCCGGGTCTGAGCCCGCGCATCGTGGCCGGAACCTTCGTGCCCGGCTGGAAAAATGTCAGCGACCCGAAACTGTTCGGACAGGCTGTCTGGGCCTATGCGGAGCGCCTTGGCGCACGCTTCCTGAAAGCGAAAGTGACGAGCGCGCAACCGGCAGATGGCGGCGCGCGTGTGCGTCTTGAAGACGGCACCGAAATCAACGCGAAGAACCTCATCGTGATGACCGGCGCCTTCTCACGCGATTTCGCCAAGGGGTTCGGCGACGCGGTGCCGCTCGACACCGAACGCGGTTACAACACCACATTGCCGGTGGGGTCTTTCGATGTGAAGCGACAGCTCACTTTCCCAAGTCACGGTTTCGTCGTCACGCCAATGGCGACAGGATTGCGCGTTGGCGGCGCGGTTGAATTCGGCGGGCTTGATCTGCCGCCGAATTATGCGCGCTCCAAAGCGATGCTGACCAAGGCTTCCCGCTTCCTGCCCGGCCTCAAGACTGAAGGCGGACGCGAGTGGATGGGCTATCGTCCGTCCATTCCGGACTCAGTGCCTGTTATCGGCCGCGCATCGTCGGGCGGAAATATTTTCTACGGCTTCGGCCACGGCCATCTTGGCCTCACGCAATCGGCAGCGACCGGACGCCTCATCCGCGATCTGATCACCGGTGCGAAGCCTGCAATCGACATCGAACCATTCAAGCCTCAACGTTTTCGGAACTGACCATCATGGCAAGACATTCCTTTTTCTGCGTCGACGGACATACATGCGGTAACCCTGTGCGTCTGGTTGCCGGCGGCGGCCCGAACCTCGAAGGTTCGACCATGATGGAAAAGCGCGCGCATTTTCTGCGCGAGTTTGACTGGATCCGCACCGGCCTGATGTTCGAACCACGCGGCCACGACATGATGTCGGGATCGATCCTCTATCCGCCGACGCGCCCGGATTGCGATGTGGCGGTGCTGTTCATCGAGACCTCCGGTTGCTTGCCCATGTGCGGTCACGGCACCATCGGTACGGTGACCATGGCCATTGAACAGGGCCTCGTCACGCCGAAGACGCCCGGCAAACTCAACCTCGATACGCCAGCCGGTCTGGTTGCCATCGAATATGAGCAGAACGGCCAGTATGTGGAGCGCGTGCGCCTCACCAATGTTCCGGCTTTCCTCTATGCCGAGGGCATGGAAGTGGAATGCCCTGATCTCGGTACGCTCAAGGTCGATGTGGCTTATGGCGGTAATTTCTATGCCATCGTCGAGCCGCAGGACAACTACACCGACATGGCCGATTACAGCGCCTTGCAGCTGATCGCCTGGAGCCCGGTTCTGCGCCAGCGTCTCAACGAGAAATACAAGTTCCAGCACCCACTGCTGGCCGATATCAACCGTCTGACGCATATCCTTTGGACCGGCAAGCCGACCAAGCCGGAAGCCCATGCCCGAAACGCCGTCTTTTATGGCGACAAGGCCATCGACCGTTCGCCTTGCGGCACTGGCACCTCGGCACGCATGGCGCAGCTCACCGCCAAGGGCAAGCTGAAGCCGGGCGATGAATTCGTGCATGAATCCATCATCGGTTCGTTGTTCCACGGTCGCGTCGAGCGTGCAGTGGAAGTCACGGGCCCAGCATCGGGCCAGGATACCGTCCTGCCGGGAATTATCCCGTCAATTGCGGGCTGGGCACGCATGACAGGTTATAATACCATCTTCATCGATGACCGGGATCCGTTTGCTCACGGTTTCACAGTTTCGTAAAACGGGTACGGTTGGCCAAAAGCGGCCAACCACCCAATTTCTTGCCCTTTGAGGCTTCGGGGAAAACATGGGATAAGGCGTCCGTTTCGGTAGAAAAGGACGCGAAAGGGGCGTTTAGTAGGGGACATAACTGGTTTGCAGAAGGATGAAGCAATTAGTCTTTTGTTTAAGACGAAAGGGGCTTGCATTCCTTGATGCAGCCGTTAGGTGTAATCGACCGGGAAAAAAATGAGGGTGCACGAAATAATGATGCGCCAATAAGATTCCGGCTTGTTAAATGGGTGGCTTTTCGATGGAATATTTCCTCCAGCAGGTGATCAACGGGCTCGCGCTCGGTTCGATCTATGGCCTGATCGCCATCGGCTACACGATGGTCTATGGTATCATTGGCATGATCAACTTTGCTCATGGCGATGTTTTTATGCTCGGCGCCTTTATGGCGCTGATTGTTTTTCTAATCATCACAACCTTCATCGGAGCACTGCCGATTGCGCTGCTTCTGCTTCTGATGATGGTGGTTGCTATGCTCATGACCGGCTTGTGGAGCTGGACGATCGAGCGCGTGGCTTATCGGCCGCTGCGCGGTTCGTTCCGCCTTGCACCGCTGATCACGGCAATCGGCATGTCGATCGTCTTGTCCAACTTCGTCCAGGTGACGCAGGGTCCGCGCAACAAGCCGGTTCCGCAGCTCCTGAACGGCTCGTACAGCCTGTTCGGTTCCAGTGTCACGATTTCGCTCAAGCAGATCGTCGTCATTGTGGTAACGGCGGTGCTGCTGGCGATCTTCTGGTACATCGTCAATCGTACATCGCTCGGTCGTGCGCAGCGTGCCTGTGAGCAAGACCGCAAGATGGCCGCACTTCTCGGCATCAATGTCGACCGCGTGATTTCGCTCACCTTCGTGATGGGCGCCATGCTCGCAGCCGTTGCCGGTACACTTTACCTGTCCTTCTACGGTGTGATTTCCTTCGCCGACGGGTTCATCCCCGGCGTCAAGGCGTTCACCGCCGCAGTTCTGGGCGGTATTGGCTCGCTTCCGGGTGCGGTTGTCGGCGGTCTGCTGATCGGTCTGATCGAAGCGCTCTGGTCGGCTTATTTCTCGATCGACTACAAGGATGTCGCGGCGTTTTCGATCCTGGCGATCGTGCTGATCTTCATGCCGTCGGGTATTCTTGGCCGTCCTGAAGTCGAAAAGGTGTAATCATGGCTGTACAGTCGAGTTCACGCCCGGATTCCCTTTTTGGCCGGGCCATTCGTGAAGGTATCATCGCCGGTTTGCTGGCGCTGGGTCTCTTCGTTCTGATCATCGGTTTCAAGACCGAGCAGAATATCAACAATGAACTGGTGCTGGTGCAGCGCTGGGGCGCTTTGGCTGTCATGGTCGCGCTGGCGGCAGTGGGGCGATTCCTGTTCGTTGCGTTCCTGCAGCCGCAGCTGGAGGCGCGCAAACTCGCCAAAAGCAAGCGCACGGTGGATGCCTCGGAAGGCCAGTCCTTCTTCCGCACTCATTTCTCCAAGCTTGGCGTTGCCTTCCTCTTTGCCTATCCGATCCTGATCGTCATGGCTCTGGGCTGGCAGGGTTCGCTCAAATGGGTCGATAATTTCGGCGTTCAGATCCTCATCTATGTGATGCTGGCCTGGGGGTTGAACATCGTTGTCGGTCTCGCCGGTCTGCTCGATCTCGGCTATGTGGCCTTCTACGCTGTCGGTGCTTATTCCTACGCGATCCTCTCGAGCTATTTCGGCCTGTCGTTCTGGATGCTGCTTCCCATGGCTGGCATTCTGGCCGCGACATGGGGCGTCATTCTGGGCTTCCCGGTCTTGCGTCTGCGCGGTGACTATCTTGCCATCGTGACGCTGGCTTTCGGTGAAATCATCCGTCTGGTGCTCATCAACTGGACCGATCTCACCAAGGGCACCTTCGGTATTTCGGGCATTGCCAAGGCAACCTTCTTCGGTCTGCCGTTCAAGGCCGGTCCGGATGGTTTTGCCGCACATATGGGAATTGCTTTCTCGCCGGCGCATTACAAGTTCTTCCTTTATTACGTCATTCTGCTGCTGGCGCTTCTGACTGCCTGGGTTACGATCCGTCTGCGCCGCATGCCGGTTGGCCGTGCATGGGAAGCGCTGCGTGAAGACGAAATCGCCTGCCGTTCGCTCGGCATCAACACCACGACCACCAAGCTCACGGCTTTTGCCACGGGCGCAATGTTCGGTGGTTTTGCGGGCTCCTTCTTCGCCGCACGTCAGGGCTTTGTGAGCCCGGAATCCTTCGTGTTCCTTGAATCCGCAGTTATCCTCGCCATCGTCGTTCTCGGCGGTATGGGGTCGCTCGTCGGTATCGCCATCGCTGCAGTCGTCATGATCGGCGGCACGGAAATCCTGCGCGAAATGGGCTTCCTGAAGGTGATCTTCGGTCCCGACTTTACGCCGGAACTCTATCGCATGCTGATCTTCGGCCTCGCTATGGTGGTCGTCATGGTCTGGAAACCGCGTGGCTTTGTCGGAAGCCGAGAACCAAGCGCGTTCCTGCATGCAAAGAAGATGGTGTCGGGTGCCTTTACCAAGGAAGGGCACGGCTGATGGCGGAGACAGCGACAATGTCTGACAATGTTCAGAAAAACCTGGTTCAGAAAGACACCGTTCTTCAGGTTGAGCATCTGTCGATGCGCTTTGGTGGCCTCGTCGCCATCAACGATCTGAGCTTCGATGTGAAGCGTGGTGACATTACCGCGCTCATTGGCCCGAACGGGGCCGGTAAAACGACGGTCTTCAACTGCATCACCGGCTTTTACAAGCCAACGGGCGGGATGTTGACCATGCATCGGAACACGGGCGACACTTTCCTTCTGGAACGTCTTCCGGATTTCCAGATCACCAAACAGGCCAAGGTGGCACGTACCTTCCAGAATATTCGCCTGTTCTCAGGCCTGACCGTTCTGGAAAACCTGCTGGTCGCCCAGCACAACACGCTGATGCGGTCGTCCGGGTTCACGATCCTCGGTCTTCTGGGCTTGCCGGGCTACAAGAAGGCCGCCAAGGAAGCCATCGAAAAGGCGCGTTACTGGCTGGACAAGATCAATCTGACTGCGCGCGCAGACGATCCGGCCGGCGATCTGCCTTATGGCGATCAGCGCCGTCTGGAAATCGCCCGCGCCATGTGCACCGAGCCGGAAATTCTCTGCCTCGATGAACCGGCAGCAGGCCTCAATCCACGCGAGTCGGCTGAGCTGAACAAGCTTCTGCTTGATATCCGCAAGGATACGGGAACGTCGCTCCTGCTGATCGAGCACGATATGTCGGTGGTTATGGAAATTTCCGACCACGTGATCGTGCTGGAATATGGCACGAAGATTTCTGACGGCACGCCGGAAGAAGTCCGCAACGATCCGCGCGTTATCGCTGCTTATCTCGGCGTCGACGACGAGGAAATCGCCGATCTGATTGACGAGGCGGACAAGCCTGGTGTGACCGATGCCATCGATCTTGTTACGACGCAGCTTGCCGAAGAAGCGATCGAACAGGAAAAGGCTGCGGAAGTGTCCCGTCTTGCCGGTGGATTGGAAGCGGCTCGCGATGGCAAGGCCGACAATCTGACGCTCGTGAAGGGTATCGGTGCGGTTAACGAAAAGAAGCTGAACGAGCACGGCATCTATCATTTCGATCAGATCGCCGCATGGTCCGAAGCTGACATCAAGCAGGCCGAAACCTATCTGGAATTCGATGGCCGCATCGCCCGTGAAGACTGGGTGGGGCAGGCCAAGCAACTGGCTGCTGGCCAGGCGACCGAATTCTCGAGCCGCGTCGAAGCCGGTGATGTTCCGACGAGCCACAAGACTGCTCCCGCAAAGGCGCCGCGAAGCCGAAAAGCTCCGGCCAAGCCGAAGAAGGGAGGCGAATGATGCAGGCTGATCCCATGCAGAAAAAGCAACCGCTTCTGGCCGTTGAAAAGGTTGAAACCTATTACGGCAACATCTGTGCGCTGAAGGGCATCGACCTGACAGTGGACGAGGGCGAAATCGTGGCCCTGATCGGTGCCAACGGCGCGGGCAAGTCCACGCTGATGATGACGATTTTCGGTTCGCCGAAGGCACGCACCGGTCGCGTTCTCTTCAACGGCAAGGACATTACGTCCATGCCGCCACACGAGATTGCCAAGCTGCGTATCGCGCAGTCGCCGGAAGGTCGCCGTATCTTCCCGCGCATGACGGTTCTCGAAAATCTCCAGATGGGCGCGAGCCTTGATCATCAGAAGTACTTCGAAGAAGACGTGAAGCTGATGTTCGATCTGTTCCCGCGTCTCAAGGAGCGCATCAGCCAGCGTGGCGGTACACTGTCGGGCGGCGAACAGCAGATGCTGGCCATCGCTCGCGCGTTGATGGCGCGTCCGAAGCTTTTGCTTCTCGATGAGCCTTCGCTTGGTCTTGCACCGCTGATCGTCAAGCAGATCTTCGAGGCGATCAAGGAACTGAACCGCACACAGGGCCTGACGGTATTTCTCGTCGAGCAGAACGCATTCGGTGCGCTCAAGCTCGCCGACCGCGGCTATGTGATGGTCAACGGATCGATCACGATGAGCGGCTCTGGCCGTGATCTTCTGGCCGATCCGGAAGTGCGCGCCGCCTATCTCGAAGGCGGAAGGCATTAAGGAGAAAGTCATGCAAGGTATTCTCTACGAAGAACCGTCTTTCTGGCTGTTTTTCCTCATCACGTGCGTGCTGGGCGGCTGGGCTGCCTGGATGACAGGTCGCGCCTGCGCGCAGACCTGGCGCAGCTTGCCGCAGCTTCTGGTCTATCTGATCCCGCTGGGCGCTGCTGTGCGTTTCATCCACTTCGCGCTGTTTGAAGGAACGCTGCTTTCCTTCCACTATTATCTGGTCGACACGATCGTTCTGATGATCGTTGGGACGATCGGCTTCCAGTTCACGCGCACCAAACAAATGGTGCGGCAGTATGGCTGGCTTTATGAAAAAGCTTCGCCGCTGAGCTGGAAAGCAAAATAATTCGAAGCTTCGCCGTTCGCGGCGGAGCTTTTTTTAAAAGATCACGTTGACAGTACTATGATTCAGCGTAGATATTGCTGAGTATTCAGCAAGATAATAAGGCGGTGCTAAAACATCGCTTCGGGGTAAATACAAGGATGGGAGTTCCAAAAATGAAGAAGTATCTTTTTTCGGGCGTGGCTCTTGCTGCTGTGATGGCTTTTGGCGGCTCTGCATGGGCTGATGTACTTCTGGGCATCGGTGCGCCGCTGACCGGCCCGAATGCCGTTTACGGTGCGCAGATCCAGAAAGGCGCCGAAGCCGCCATCAAGGAAATCAACGATGCTGGCGGCATCAACGGCGAGAAGATCGCGATTACGCTCGGCGACGACGTTTCGGATCCGAAGCAGGGCATTTCGGTTGCCAACAAGTTCGCTGCCGATGGCGTGAAGTATGTTGTCGGCCACTTCAACTCGGGCGTTTCGATTCCGGCTTCGGAAGTCTATGCCGAAAACGGCATTCTCGAAATTTCGCCTGCTGCAACCAACCCGGTCTATACCGAGCGTCAGCTCTGGAACACGTTCCGTACCTGCGGCCGTGATGACCAGCAGGGTATCGTTGCCGGCCAGTACATCTTCGACAACTTCAAGGACGCGAAGATCGCCGTCATTCACGACAAGACCCCATATGGTCAGGGCCTTGCCGACGAAACCAAGAAGAAGCTGAACGAGCTCGGCACCAAGGAAACCCTTTATGAAGGCGTAAACGTCGGCGAAAAGGATTTCTCGGCTCTGATCGCCAAGCTCAAGCAGGCTGGCGTCACTGTCGTATATTGGGGTGGCTTGCACCCGGAAGCTGGCCTGATCATCCGTCAGATGGCTGACCAGGGCCTCAAGGCTCAGTTCATCTCGGGCGACGGTATCGTGTCGAACGAACTGGCTTCCATCGCTGGCGATGCTGTTGCCGGTACGCTGAACACCTTCGGTCCAGATCCGCGCAACAACCCGGACAATGCTGAACTCGTCAAGAAGTTCCGCGACGCCGGTTTTGAGCCGGAAGCCTACACGCTCTATTCCTACGCGGCCGTTCAGTCGCTTGCTCAGGCCGCCAAGGCTGCAGCCAGCAACGACCCGCAGGAAGTTGCGAAGGCGCTGAAGGCAAAGGGTCCGTTCAAGACCGTGCTCGGCGATATTTCCTATGATGAAAAGGGCGATCCGAAGCTCCCAGGTTACGTTATGTACAAGTGGGAAAAAGGCGCTGACGGGAAATATACCTACATTCAGCAGAAGTAATAACGCAGCATTATTGCGTAATTGGAAAATGCCCGGCCATCGTGCCGGGCATTTTTGCTTTCTGCCATCTAATATAGGTTTGTAAAAAGTAGCTGACTCTTATTGATGAGTGATACCGCATTGCGTTGATAGGCATGTGCGGACTGGAGAATGGAATATTTATTTAAAACAATGGGTTGCGTCGGTTGTGGCGGGGGCGATTTTGCGGAGGCCGCCGCAGCCGCATAAACTCATGCGGAAAACGCCGAAAGTAGTTGATTTCTATGCTTTACTTTTATGGCTATGCGAATTTACCTGTCTATGTGATTTTGCGTAGCGTGATTCTCTACGTTTAATCTCGCCTTCTGGGGAGGAGGCCGGTCATTCGGGCGGAGGTGTTTTATTTCCCCCAAACTGCGTCCGGCAACGGGCATATGGAATATCGGTTTTCTCATGCGGTTTGCAGCGTCTGCTGCGATTCCTGCCGGGGGTGCGCATTCTAATTCGCATTTGGTCGCCGGGATTGTTGTCTGGCGGCAGGGTGCCTGGAGCATTTCCAGCAAAACTGCGCAGCGGTATTGCGTCGGATAATGCGCGATAACAATGAGACAGAGCGGTGCCAGTGGCTTGGTTTTCACTGGATGCGTTTGAAGTGGGAGTAATCGAAATGAAAAAGTCTTTGTTCTGCGGAGTTTGCCTTTCGGCTCTGGTCGCTTTTGGCGGCGCAGCCTTTGCCGATGTGATGGTCGGTGTTGGCGCGCCTCTGACAGGCAGCCAGGCAGCCTTTGGCGAACAGATCAAGCGCGGCGTTGAAGCCGCTGTCGCAGAAGCTAATGCCAAGGGTGGCATGAATGGCGAAAAGATCAGCATCGTTTATGGCGATGATGCCGCCGACCCGAAGCAGGGCATTTCGGTTGCCAACAAGTTCGTTGGCGATGGCGTTCAGTTTGTCATCGGTCACTTCAATTCCGGCGTCAGCATTCCGACTTCAGACATCTATGCCGAAAACGGCGTGTTGATGATCGCACCGGGCACCACCAACCCGACCTTCACCGAGCGTGAACTGTGGAACACCTTCCGCACCTGCCGTCGTGATGACCAGCAGGGTATCGTTGCCGGCAAGTACATGGCCGACCATTACAAGGACGGCAAGGTTGCCATCCTGCATGATAAGACGCCTTATGGTCAGGGCCTCGCCGATGAGACCAAGAAGTCGCTCAACGAGAACGGCATGAAGGAAACGCTTTATGAAGGCGTGAACCAGGGCGACAAGGATTTCTCGGCGCTGATTTCCAAGATGAAGGCTGCAGGCATTACCGCTGTCTATTGGGGCGGTATGCACCCTGAAGCCGGTCTTTTGATCCGTCAGATGGCCGATCAGGGCCTCAAGGCGCAGTTCATTTCGGGTGATGGTATCGTTTCCAACGAACTGGCTTCGATCGCCGGCGATGCAGTGGCTGGTGTCATGAACACCTTCGGACCGGACCCGCGCGACGACAAGTCGAACGCTGAACTCATCAAGGCGTTCCGCGACAAGGGTTTTGAGCCGGAAGCTTACACCTTCTACGCCTATGCCGGTGTGCAGTCGCTTGTCAGCGCCGCCAATGCAGCTGGCAGCAACGATCCGCAGGAAGTTGCAACCGCAATGAAGGACAAGGGTCCGTTCAAGACTGTTCTGGGTGAAATCTCCTTCGACAAGAAGGGCGATCCGAGCCTTTCGCCTTATGTCATGTTCGAGTGGCGCAAGGGTGAAGACGGCAAGTATAACTACTTCCAGAAGTAATGGAGCATTTCCAGCAAAACTGCGAAGCGTCTACGCGAGGAAATCAGTTCACTGGACTGATTTCTGATCCCGCTTCGATGCGTTGGATAATGCATAGAGTAGTTCTGATGATTGCTTCACAGTAGGAACCTCTCTTGTGCCTGATATATTGGCATAAATTGCTATAAAATTAATCAGAATGCCCGGCTTTTGGTCGGGCATTCTGTTTTTAATTGGTGGTTGCACAGTTTGTTTGCGCTTGATCATATTGCAAGGTAAGCAATGGCGCCTTCGTCATTGCAGTAAGGGAGATCTGCCTTGCCTATCAGGAAAATTCTGGTCGCCAATCGATCCGAAATCGCAATTCGCGTATTCCGCGCCGCCAACGAGCTGGGGCTCAAAACGGTGGCCATATGGGCTGAGGAGGACAAACTTTCCCTGCATCGCTTTAAAGCGGACGAGAGCTATCAGGTCGGGCGCGGGCCGCATCTGCCTCGCGATCTGGGGCCCATCGAAAGCTATCTGTCGATCGATGAGATCATCCGCGTCGCCAAGCTTTCGGGCGCAGACGCCATTCATCCGGGCTATGGCCTTCTGTCGGAAAGCCCGGAATTCGCCGAAGCCTGTGCCGAAAACGGCATCATCTTCATCGGACCGAAGCCGGAAACCATGCGCCGTCTTGGCAACAAGGTTGCTGCGCGCAATCTGGCCATCGAAATTGGCGTTCCGGTGGTGCCAGCCACTGATCCGCTGCCGGACGATATGGAAGAGGTCAAGAAGCTTGCAGCGCAGGTCAGCTACCCGGTCATGCTCAAGGCAAGCTGGGGCGGCGGCGGTCGCGGCATGCGCGCCATTCGCTCCGAAGCCGATATTGCCCGCGAGGTCACGGAAGCCAAGCGCGAAGCCAAGGCGGCTTTCGGTAAGGATGAGGTCTATCTCGAAAAGCTCATTGAACGCGCCCGCCATGTCGAGGTGCAGATTCTGGGCGATACGCATGGCAATGCCGTGCATCTTTTCGAGCGCGACTGTTCCATCCAGCGGCGCAACCAGAAAGTCGTGGAGCGCGCGCCAGCCCCTTATCTCAACGACGCGCAGCGTCAGGAACTGGCAGATTACGGCCTGAAGATCGCGCATGCGACCGATTATATCGGCGCGGGCACGGTGGAATTCCTGATGGATGCCGATAGCGGCAAGTTCTATTTCATCGAGGTCAATCCGCGCATTCAGGTTGAGCATACCGTCACCGAGCAGGTGACTGGCATCGATATCGTCAAGGCGCAGATCCATATTCTGGAAGGTTTTGCCATCGGCACGCCAGAATCAGGCGTACCGCGTCAGGAAGATATTCGTCTCAACGGCCATGCCCTCCAGTGCCGTATCACGACGGAAGATCCGGAACAGAATTTCATCCCCGATTACGGGCGCATTCAGGCTTACCGTTCGGCGTCGGGCTTCGGCATCCGCCTTGATGGCGGCACGGCCTATTCGGGCGCGTTCATCACGCGCTATTACGATCCGCTGCTGGTGAAGGTCACGGCTTCTGGCGCGACGCCGCTGGAAGCCATTCGCCGCATGGATCGTGCGCTGCGTGAATTCCGTATTCGCGGTGTGGCGACGAATCTCACCTTCCTTGAAGCGATCATCAATCATCCGAAGTTCCTGTCGAATGATTATACGACCCGCTTCATTGATACGACGCCGGAACTGTTCGAGCAGGTAAAGCGTCAGGACCGTGCCACCAAGCTTCTGACCTATATTGCCGATGTGACCGTCAACGGTCATCCTGAAACCAAGGGGCGTGCGAAGCCGGCTAAGGATGCTGCAAAGCCGCGCGTGCCGTGGTTTGGTGACACGCCGGTTGCGGATGGAACCAAGCAGCTTCTGGACAGTCTCGGACCGAAGAAGTTTGCCGAATGGGTGCGCAACGAAAAGCGCGTTCTCGTCACCGATACGACGATGCGCGACGGGCATCAGTCGCTGCTGGCCACGCGTGTACGCACCTATGATATTGCGCGCATTGCCAACACCTATGCGCAGGCGCTGCCGAACCTGTTCTCGCTGGAATGCTGGGGCGGGGCGACCTTCGACGTGTCGATGCGCTTCCTGACGGAAGATCCTTGGGAACGTCTGGCGCAAGTGCGCGAAGGTGCGCCGAACCTGCTTCTGCAAATGCTGCTGCGTGGCGCCAATGGCGTAGGCTACAAGTCCTATCCGGACAATGTGGTGAAGTATTTCGTGCGGGAAGCCGCGCGTGGCGGCATCGATCTGTTCCGCGTGTTCGACAGCCTCAACTGGGTTGAGAACATGCGCGTCTCGATGGATGCGGTGCTGGAGGAAAACAAGCTCTGTGAAGCGGCGATCTGCTACACCGGCGATATTCTGAACCCGGAACGCGCCAAATATGACCTCAAATATTACGTCAATCTGGCGAAAGAGGTTGAAAAGGCGGGCGCGCATATCATCGCCGTCAAGGATATGGCTGGCCTGTTGAAGCCTGCTGCGGCGCGGGTGCTGTTCAAGGCGCTGCGTGAGGAAACCGATCTGCCGATCCATTTCCACACCCATGACACCTCCGGCATTTCCGCTGCGACGGTGCTGGCGGCGGTGGATGCGGGTGTCGATGTGGTCGATGCGGCCATGGATGCCTTGTCCGGCAACACATCGCAGCCTTGCCTTGGCTCCATCGTGGAAGCACTGCACGGTGCCGAGCGTGATCCGGGTCTCGATCCGGAATCGATCCGCCGCATTTCGTTCTATTGGGAAGCCGTGCGCAATCAATATGCGGGCTTTGAAAGTGACCTCAAGGGACCGGCTTCGGAAGTCTATCTGCACGAAATGCCGGGCGGCCAGTTCACCAATCTCAAGGAACAGGCGCGTTCGCTCGGGCTTGAAACCCGCTGGCATGAAGTGGCGCAGGCCTATGCCGATGTGAACCGCATGTTTGGCGATATCGTTAAGGTCACGCCGTCCTCCAAGGTGGTGGGCGATATGGCGCTGATGATGGTCAGCCAGGATCTGGATGTCAGCGATGTCGAGAATCCGGACAAGGATATAGCCTTCCCGGATTCCGTGGTGTCGATGATGCGCGGCGATCTTGGACAGCCGCCTTCGGGCTGGCCGGCAGCGCTTCAGAAGAAAGTGCTGAAGGGCGAAAAGCCGTTCACTGTGCGTCCCGGCTCGCTGCTGCCTGCCGCCGATCTCGATGCGGAGCGTAACGGGTTTGAGGAAACCGTGGGTCGCAAGATCGACGATCAGGAGTTCGCTTCGGCGTTGATGTATCCGAAAGTCTTCACGGATTTCGCTGCCGCGCAGGAAACCTACGGTCCGACAAGTGTTCTGCCGACGCCGGTTTATTTCTACGGCCTCAAGCCGGAGGAAGAAGTCTTTGTCGATCTGGAGCGCGGCAAGACGCTAGTGATCGTCAATCAGGCGATGAGCGAGACCGACGAAAAGGGCATGGTCACCGTGTTCTTCGAGCTGAACGGTCAGCCGCGCCGCATCAAGGTGCCGAACCGCGCTAAGGGCGCCTCTGGCGGTGTCCGTCGCAAGGTGGAAACTGGCAATGACAATCAGGTCGGCGCGCCGATGCCGGGTGTCATCTCGACGGTTGCCGTCGCCAGTGGCCAGAAGGTTTCGCAGGGCGATGTGCTGCTCTCCATCGAGGCCATGAAGATGGAAACGGCCATTCATGCCGAGCGCGACGGTGTGATTGCCGAAGTGCTGGTACGGCCTGGCGAGCAGATCGACGCGAAGGACCTGCTGATTGTGTATTCGGAATAGTTTGCGTTCAGCCCGAGCCGGATGATTTCAAGCTCCATGTGCACCACGCTTCCCCCTCATCCTGAGCTTGTCGAAGGACGAGGGCAGGCGCTGTGCGTTTCCCTCGCCCTTCGAGACGCCGTTTTCAACGGCTCCTCAGGATGAGGGAAAGAGAAGCCTATTCCTCTGACCACCAATATTGAAAATGCCGCGCCCCTTAAAAGGCGCGGCATTTGTTTGCGCTTGCAGTACGCGCAAATTCTGATATGCATGTTTGTGCCGATTTATGCATGTTTATGCGCGTTAGGAGAGATAAGTGGCGACGGAGCTTTTGCTTCATGAAAGACAGGCGCGCATTCAGGACCTGTTGCAACAGTCGGGCCGCGTGCTGGCGGCTGAGCTGGCCGAGAGCTTTGGTGTGTCGGAAGATACGATCCGGCGCGACTTGCGCGAAATGGCGGCTGCGGGGCTATGCAAGCGTGTTTACGGCGGTGCTCTGAAAGCTGCACCGTCAACGCTGTCGCTGGCTGAGCGCGACGTGGAGCGCACGGAGGCCAAGGCGGCGCTGGCGGATGTACTGCTCGGCCTGATTAAGCCGGGCATGACGGTGTTTCTGGATGCTTCTTCGGTCAATACGGCTTTGGCGCGTCTTATGGTGGAACGCGGGGAGGCGCTGACAGTTGTCACGAATACGCCGTCGATTGCCACTATTCTGCTTGCTGCGCCCGATATTGAATTGATCATGATCGGCGGGCCGATTGATCGCCGTGTCAGCGCTGCGGTTGGCGCACGCGCCTTGCGTGATGCGGAACTGTTGCGTCCCGATCTTTGTGTGCTGGGCGCCTGCGGTGTTGCGGCGGAAATCGGCGTCACGGCGCTTTTTCTGGACGATGCCGAGTTCAAGCGCACCATTGCCAGCCGCAGCCGGTCTGTCGTACTGGCGATCACCAATGACAAGCTTGGCACTGTCGCAGCGCACGATGTCGTCTCACTGGACGATATCGGCGTCATGGCTGTTGAACAGGATGCTGATGAAGAATTGCTCGCGCCCTTTATCGCGGCGAGCGTGAATATACTACGCGCGGCAGCAGGCCGTGGCTGAGGGATACATGGAACAGGTTTCCGGACGGGAAGATACCGCGCTGTCACGCGCGCCGATGATCACCAAAGAGCGTATTGCTGTTGCGCTGCTCTTTCTGGCAAACGGTTATATTTTCGGCGGCTGGGCGCCGAAAATTCCGGAATTCGCCGCACGCCTTGGGCTGGATAGCGCAGGCATGGGACTGATGATCCTCGTCTTCGGCATCGGCTCGCTATCCATGATGCCGGTGGCCGGGGCTTTGTCGGCGCAGCGCGGTTCCGGTGCTGTGGTGCGCATTTTCGCGCTCGCCTTCATTCCGGCTCTGCTGATCATTGCTCTGGTGCCGAATGTCGTCACCGCCGTGATCGTGATGTTCTATTTTGGTGGTACCATGGCTGCGATGGATGTGGCGATGAATGCCAATGCGGTCGCCGTGGAGAAATCCATGCGCCGCGCCATCATGTCGTCCTGTCATGCCTTCTGGAGCCTTGGCGGGCTTATCGGCGCGGCAAGCGGCGGCTTTCTCATCGCGCAGTTCGGCTCGACTGTTCACGCGCTGGTGTCGACCGTTGTTGCGGCGGGGCTGATCGCTGTCGCGTGGCCATCGGTTATCGCCGACAAGTTCCATCACCCGAGCGGCGAGAAGCAGAAGCTGACCTTGCCACGCAATCCGCTGCCCTGGCTGGTTGGTGTGATGGCGCTTTTCTCTATGGTGCCGGAAGGGGCAATCATTGACTGGAGCGCCTATCATATGCGCCAGGATCTGGGCGCGTCGGTGACGCTGGCGGGCTTCGGCTTTGCGGCCTTCTCCTTCTCCATGGCGGTAATGCGCTTTGCGGGCGATCTGGTGCGCGACCGTTTCGGCGCAGTGCGGACGTTGCGTGTCTGCACGGTGATTGCCATTATCGGCATGTTGATCGTCGGCTTTTCCACCGATCCTTATGTGTCGCTGGTCGGCTTCGCCATTTGCGGCATCGGCATTTCCAACATGGTGCCGATCGCCTTTTCGATGGCTGGTAACATGCCGGGCGTAAACCCAAGCGTCGGCCTGTCGATTGCAACGACGCTTGGCTATTCCGGCATGCTGGTGGCCCCGTCGCTGATCGGCTTTGTCGCCAGCCATAGCGGCTTCGGCGTGGTGTTTATCGCGCTGCCAGCACTGCTTCTGGTCGTGCTGGCCTTTTCCAGTCTCGCTCGCTACGCCGACCAGAAGCACTAGAGCATTTCCAGCAAAAGTGCGTAGCGCCTACGCGGGGAAATCAGTTCACTGGACTGATTTCTAATCCCGCTTCGATGCGTAGGATAATGCGTGAAAACAAATGAATAGACCTGTTTATTCCGCGGTCCAGCCACCTTCGACAGGCAGGGCCGCGCCATTGATCTGCGCGGCCGCATCCGTGGCGAGGAAGGCTGCAAGCGCCCCGATCTGTGCGGTGGTGACGAATTCCTTCGTCGGCTGTTTATCGAGCATCACTTCGCGGATCACCGTTTCACGATCCATGTTGTGGGCCTTCATCTGGTCTGGAATCTGCGCTTCCACAAGCGGTGTCAGCACATAGCCGGGGCAGATGGAATTGGCAGTGATCTTGGCTGTCGCCAGTTCCAGCGCCAGTGTCTTGGTAAAGCCCACAATGCCGTGCTTGGCAGCGACATAGGCCGACTTGAACGGTGAGGCGACCAGTCCGTGGGCCGACGCGATATTGATGATACGTCCCCAGCCGCCCGCGCGCATATGCGGGATGGCGGCAGCGGATGTATGGAAGGCCGAGGTCAGGTTGATCGCGATAATGCGGTCCCATTGCTCGGTCGGAAACTCTTCCACTGGCGCAACATGCTGGATACCTGCATTGTTGACCAGAATATCGGCGCTGCCGAAAGCCTTGACGCTGTCGGTGACCAGCCTGCGGCAGTCGTCGCCCTTCGACATATCGGCTGCGATATAGACCACGCTGGCGCCATGTTCTTCGCCCAGCATGCGGGCAAGCGCATGATCTTCGTCACGGTCGGTGAAGGAGTTGATCACAACGTTGTGTCCCGCGGCCGCCAATGCATGGGCGATGCCAAGGCCGATTCCGGAATTGGAGCCAGTGACAATAGCGGTTTTGCGGGCAGTTGCGTCAGTCATGGGTGGGCGTCCTCGTTTATGATGACGCGCATAATGAGAGGGCGACAATGCGTCGGCAAGTGATTATATAGATCGAAATCCTTATAAGCGCAGACCCAGTTAAGAACAGAGCAAAATGTCTTCCGAGACCGTCAGCTATTTCTCGCATCCTTTCCCTCGCCGCCAATCGGTTGGTGTTAGCGTCGGTGGCGTCATCGTCGGCGGCAGTGCGCCAGTCGTCGTGCAGTCGATGACCAATACGGATACGGCGGATGTGGATGCCACCGTCGCGCAGGTCGCAGCCTTGCACCGCGCAGGGTCCGAGATCGTGCGCATTACGGTGGATCGCGATGAATCCGCCGCTGCCGTGCCGAAAATTCGCGAAAGGCTGGAGCGTCTGGGACATGACGTGCCGCTCGTCGGTGACTTTCATTATATCGGCCACAAGCTGCTCGCCGATCATCCGGGCTGCGCGGAAGCGCTTGCGAAATATCGCATCAATCCGGGCAATGTCGGTTTCAAGGACAAGAAGGACAAGCAGTTCGCCGATATCGTCGAAATGGCGATCCGCTACGACAAGCCTGTCCGCATCGGCGTGAACTGGGGTTCGCTCGATCAGGAACTTCTGACCACGCTGATGGACAGCAATCAGGACGCAGGCGCACCACTGAGCGCGCAGGAAGTCATGCGCGAGGCCATCGTGCAGTCGGCCCTGATTTCCGCCAATCTTGCGGAAGAGATTGGCCTTGCTCGCGACAAGATCATTCTGTCGGCCAAGGTTAGTCAGGTGCAGGATCTGATCGCCGTCTATACGATGCTGGCAACGCGTTCCAATCATGCGCTGCATCTGGGTCTCACCGAAGCTGGTATGGGCACCAAGGGCATTGTCGCCTCGTCGGCGGCCATGGGTATTCTGTTGCAGCAGGGCATTGGCGACACGATCCGCATTTCGCTGACCCCGGAACCGGGCGGCGACCGCACCCGCGAGGTGCAGGTGTCGCAGGAACTTTTGCAGACCATGGGCTTTCGCCAATTCATCCCGATTGTTGCGGCGTGCCCCGGTTGCGGACGCACGACGTCGACAGTGTTTCAGGAACTGGCGCAGACCATTCAGGACGACATCCGCCGCAACATGCCGGTCTGGCGTGAAAAATATCCGGGCGTGGAAGCGCTTTCCGTTGCGGTCATGGGCTGCATCGTCAACGGCCCGGGCGAATCGAAACATGCCGATATCGGTATTTCACTTCCCGGTACGGGCGAAACGCCGTCCGCACCGGTCTTTGTCGATGGCAAGAAGGTGACGACGCTGCGCGGTCCCGCCATTGCCGCAGATTTCCAGAAGATGGTTGCCGATTATATCGAGAACCGCTTTGGGCTTGGTCAGAAGGTAGCCGCCGGACAGAATTAAGCCGAGCAAGTTACCGCGCTCGTAGCAGCTTCTGGTGTTGTTTTCAGTGTCGCTGCCCAGAAGACGAGCGTGACGAGGCTGATGCCTGCGCCAAGCAGGCACACACCGTTCCAGCCCGCATGGGCATAGACCCAGGTTGAAACCGCTGAACCACTCGCGCTGCCTATGGAATAGAAAACCATATAGGCGGCGGTGAGCCGGTTCTGGGCGTCCGGGCGCACACGATAGATCATCGCCTGATTGGTCACATGGACCGCCTGAAGCCCGAAATCGATAATCAGCACACCGACGATTAGCCAGAGCAGGGATTGCCCGAGCAGAGCTATGGGTGCCCATGCCACCAGCATCAGCGCGAGTGCTATGCCGGTCATACGCTGTGCATGGCCGCGATCCGCAGCGCTCCCGGCCCGTGAGGCCGCCAGCGCACCGGCAGCGCCCGCAAGGCCAAACAGGCCGATCTCCGCATGGCTCAATTCAAAGGGTGGCGCACTCAGCGGCATCACCAGCGGGGCGAGCAGGGTGGTGATGTCGGCAAAGATCAGCATGGCGATGATGGCGCGAATGCGCAGCACAGGTTCTTCTTTGAACAGGGTTGCGAGTGACAGGATCAGCGCCGGATAGGAAACGTTTACGGCTTGTCGCTTTTGCCGCGGCAGGCTGCGCCAGAGCATGAGACCGATCAGCAAGGTGACGGCTGCCGAGCTCAAATAGACACTCCGCCAGCCGCCAATGTCGGTCAGCGCGCCTGCAACTGCGCGGGCGAGCAATATGCCAAGCACGATACCGCTCGTCACAATCCCCACGACATGGCCGCGTCGCATGGGCTCCGCAAGGCTTGCCGCATAGGCCACGAGCGCTTGTGTAACCACGGCAAGAAGGCCGGTCGCAGCCATCGCGAGAAAGAGCAGGGCGGGTTGTCCGGCAATACCGACGGCGGCCAGTGTCAGCGAAGACAGCAGGAAATGCGCGACGATCAGTTTGCGCCGATCGAAGAGGTCGCCAAGCGGCACCAGAAAGATGAGGCCAAGTCCGTAGCCAATCTGGCTCGCACCGACGATCAGTCCCGCAGTGGAGCGGTCCAGTCCGATATCGTCGGCCATCACATCCAGAAGCGGATGCGCAAAATAGACATTGGCAACGGCAAGACCGCTCGCAATGGCAAACAGAAGAAGGGTGGAGGTGGAGAGCGATGGGCGCGCATCACTGTTCGCGGCAGTTTGCGCTGCCGCGTCGGGAGATATCTGCATGATGAACTCCAGCAAATTTGGTTTTAATATGAAACCATTTTGCTTGTAGCGAAAGAAGTTTTATATTGCAACCAGATTGAATGAATGGAGTGAAGATGGTTCGCAAGAAGAGCCTGAAAGGCGACTATTGTCCCAGTGCGCGGGCGCTGGATGTAATCGGTGACTGGTGGTCGCTGCTGATCGTGCGGGAGGCCTTTGATGGCGTGACACGCTTCAGCGCTTTTCAGAAGAATCTGGGCATTGCGCGCAATATTCTGGCCGAGCGTCTGCGCAAGCTGACGGGCGAAGGTATTCTGGAAAGCGTGCCCGATCCCAATGGCGGTGCGCATCAGGAATATGTGCTGACTGCGAAAGGGCGCGATCTTCTGCCGGTCGTGGTCTCTCTGCGGCAATGGGGCGAGAAGCATCTCTTCGCGCCGGAGGAACCGCATTCACGGCTGGTCGACAGCGTGTCTGGTCAGAACATTGCCAAGCTCGACGTGCGCGCGCAGGATGGGCGCATACTTTCTGTCGATGATGTCGTTCTGATCAAGGTCCGAGAAGACGATCTTTGAGCATTAGCTCTGGCGTTCGGCGATGAATCGCGCAGCCTGCTTGAGAATATCGGCATCCTTGCCGAAAGGAGCAAGCAGGCTTTCCGCCTGAGCGACAAGGCCCGACAATTGCTTGCGCGTCCAGTCGATGCCATGCAGTGCCACAAGGGTTGCCTTGCCGGCAGCTGCATCCTTGCCAGTCGCCTTGCCCATTGCAGCGGCATCTGCCGTCACGTCCAGAAGGTCGTCGGCAAGCTGGAAAGCAAGACCGATGGCTGAACCGAACTCCGCCATGCGTTCGCGATCTTCGCGGGAGGCGTCGGCGATGATCGCCCCTGCCTCGCAGGCAAAGCGGATCAGCGCGCCGGTTTTCATCGCCTGAAGCGTTATGATGCCAGCTTCGTCCGGCTTCTTTGTCTCGGCCATCAGATCGAGGGCCTGCCCGCCCGCCATGCCGCCAAGGCCCGAGGCACGGGCGAGGGCGGAAACCAGTTGTACGCGCACGGACGAATCGAGATCGGTCTCGTCAGAGGCAACAATGTCGAAAGCGTAGGTAAGAAGGCTGTCGCCCGCGAGAATCGCAGCCGCTTCGTCAAAGGCCTTGTGCACCGTTGGCTGGCCGCGGCGCAGATCATCATCGTCCATGGCGGGAAGATCGTCGTGAACGAGCGAATAGCAATGGATGCATTCCAGTGCCGCCGCAACCCGTAGCACGGCGTCGCCGCTCTTGCCGAATAGTGCAGCACTTTCCACAACCAGGAACGGACGCAGCCGTTTGCCACCATTCAGCACACCGTGACGCATGGCGGCAATCAGCCGTTCCGGGCGGGCGATCTCACCGCTGCGCAGGCGCTCATCAAGAAGCCCGATCAGCATCGCTTCCACTTCGTGGGCGCGATGGTTCAGGGCATCGGTGAATTCGACAGTCACATGTTCCATGATGATCGGCATGGACGAAAGCGCTAATTTGGTCAACTGGGCATATCGATCAGCACAGGCTTTTTCATCAGACGGTCATCAAACGATATGTTTCCGGCTTGTTTCCAACACAGGATTATGGAATCGGGTTCTATATTATTAAAGAATGGTTTATGTCGCTGGGGGAGTACATCAGGCGGTGGACGTGGCCAAAATCATCTTAAAGAGCAAAAACGGGCGCAGTTATCTGGCCGATCCCGTGTGGGGACGCCGGATCATTCTGGCGTTCCGGGTTTTGCTGGTGCTGGCGGTGTTGCCGCTCTTTCTCCTCCTCGTTTATTCAATCCCCTTCGTGCGCCCGGTCTCAATGCTGATGGTGAAGGACTATGTCCTGTTTCAGAATGTCGACCGGCGCTGGGTGAGCATCGATGATATTTCGCCGAATGTAATCAATGCGGTGATGATGGCGGAGGACGGCCAGTTTTGCAGTCATGGCGGTGTGGACTGGCATCAGCTGAGCATTGTGCTGGATGATGCCGGCGAAGGCGGCCCAAGCCGGGGCGCTTCCACCATCACTATGCAGACGGTGAAGAATCTCTTCCTGTGGAATGGGCGTTCTTTCATCCGCAAGGGGCTGGAATTTCCGCTGGCGCTGGCCGCGGACGCGATCCTGTCCAAGCGCCGGATCATGGAGATCTATCTGAACATCGCCGAGTGGGGGCCAGGCATTTACGGCATCGAAGCCGCCGCCCAGCATTATTTCAAGCGACCGGCGGCAAAGCTCAATGCGCAGCAGGCAGCGCTTCTGGCTGTGACATTGCCCAATCCGGCGCTGCGCAATCCGGCCAAGCCGACCCGCAACATGCAGCGCATCGCGCGGATCGTTGCCGGTCGCGCGGTACGCTCCGGTCCCTATGTGGCCTGCGTACAATAAATGCGAGTCATGAAAAAAAGATCAGACTCCGACTGGTCAAAGCCCGCAAGAGCGTGTATAGGCACCTGACTTTCCGGAATTTTGTCCGCTGTGACAGGCTCCACCGGGGCCGTGCCGGACGTTTATTGACCGATCAGTGGAGCTGGATCCATGGCAGTACCTAAAAGAAAAACGTCTCCGTCGAAGCGCGGCATGCGCCGTTCGGCTGACGCTCTGAAGGCCCCGACCTATGTCGAGGACAAGAACTCGGGCGAACTTCGTCGTCCGCATCATATCGATCTGAAGAGCGGTATGTATCGCGGCCGTCAGGTCCTCGAAGCTAAGGAATAGGTCTGACGCTGCGGTTACCGCAGCCTAGCAGACACGTTTCAAAAACGCCGTTTCCGGGAAACCGGGAGCGGCGTTTTCTTTTATTATCTTTCGGAATTTTAGAGAAACGAAGAATAAATCGCCGGTCGCAAGTCGGTCTAAACTGACCGGACATTTTTTTGCCTCAATGTAGCCGTTGAAAAGTACTGTGTATTATAAATTTATTTAATGGTGGCTATCAATGAATGATATCATCAAGGCAATCATATTAAATTCCAGCGTTTCTTTTAGATCTGCATCTTCTTTTTTTAATGTTATAGATAATGCAGATTATAAAGATAATTTCTCGAAATATATGTCTGACACACCTAATCTTGACGGGCGGTTGGACGAAAATAGCGCAAGGGCTATAGTGCATTTCGCCCACAAGAACTTGCGATAAAAGATAAAAAATGAAGGCCGCTATTATTGGGCGGCCTTCTTCTTTTTCAGTTCAACCGGCGTCTGCGGTGAAACCGGCCTTTTCTATGCCAGCAATGGCGACAGCTTCATCATTGTCTGACGTATCTCCCGAAACGCCGACCGCGCCAACAATTTCTCCATCGCTATTCTTGATGATGACGCCGCCAGGTACTGGAACGATTTTGCCGCCGGAAACGCCGGAGAGGCCTTCCAGAAAATGCGGGCGATCCTTTGCCTGATTGTGCAGCCAGCGCGAGCCGGTCCCGACCGCCAGAGCGCCAAAGGCTTTACCGGATGCAATCTCGAAGCGGAGGATCGACGTGCCGTCCTGGCGCTGAAACGCCTTGAGATTGCCGCCTGCATCGAAAACCGAGACGGCAAGCGGCTTGAGCTTTAGATCGCTGGCTTTGGCAAAGGCTGTTGCGATGATGGAATTGGCCTGATCGAGCGTGAGTTGGACCATGGGAACCTCCTGTTTCAATGCTGCCATTTTAGCGTCTGGGGGATGATCCGCATCCGCTAAAGTACCTCTATTCCGGAGAAACAGCTTTTCGCTTTACCGAAGGTTTATGATGTAATCCTTGCCAAGCCGGGCTTTTTGGTTTTTCTCTGTCGCAACAGTTTGTCACGGAGGAATAGCATGACTGCCGCAACCGATCCGAAAGCCATCGTCATCGCCAGCGCCGCTCGCACGGCAGTGGGGTCGTTCAACGGTGCTTTCGCCACTGTGCCTGCCCATGAACTGGGCGCGACCGTGATCAAGGCGGCGCTGGAACGGGCAGGCGTTGCGGCTGACGACGTGGATGAGGTTATTCTCGGACAGGTGCTGACGGCAGGCGAGGGGCAAAACCCAGCCCGTCAGGCCGCAATGGCCGCCGGTTGCCCGAAAGAAGCAACGGGTTTTGCGATCAACCAGCTTTGCGGCTCCGGCCTGCGCGCTGTTGCGCTCGGCATGCAGCAGATCCAGTCCGGCGATGCGAAGGTTATCGTGGCTGGCGGTCAGGAATCCATGTCCATGGCGCCGCATTGTGCGCATTTGCGCGGCGGCGTGAAAATGGGCGACTTCAAGATGATCGACACCATGCTCAAGGACGGCCTGACCGATGCGTTCCACGGCTATCACATGGGGATCACCGCAGAAAACATTGCACGCCAGTGGCAATTGACCCGTGCCGATCAGGATGAATTCGCGCTCGGCTCCCAGCAGAAGGCGGAAGCCGCGCAGAAGGCCGGAAAGTTCGAGGATGAAATCGTCCCGTTCACTGTCAAGACGCGCAAGGGCGACGTTGTCGTTTCGTCCGACGAATATATTCGTCCGGGCACGACCATCGAAGCGCTGACCAAGCTGAAGCCCGCCTTCGACAAGGAAGGCACGGTGACGGCGGGCAATGCCTCCGGTCTGAATGACGGCGCTGCGGCAGTCGTACTAATGGAGGCCGAGGAAGCCAGCAAGCGCGGCGTGAAGCCGCTTGCGCGTATTGTTTCCTGGGCAACGGCTGGTGTCGATCCGTCGATCATGGGTACTGGTCCGATCCCGGCAACGCGCAAGGCGCTGGAAAAGGCGGGCTGGACGATTGACGATCTGGAACTGGTGGAAGCCAATGAAGCTTTCGCCGCACAATCCTGCGCCGTTGTTCGCGATCTTGGCCTGAATCCGGCGATCGTCAACGTCAATGGTGGCGCAATTGCCATCGGCCATCCGATTGGCGCGTCAGGCGCGCGCGTGTTGACCACGCTGCTTTATGAAATGAAGCGCCGTGATGCCAAGCGCGGTCTCGCGACACTTTGCATCGGCGGCGGCATGGGTGTTGCCATGTGTGTCGAGCGCGACTGATCTGCTTCCGATCAGGCTTTATCTTTCGGGCAGGCTGTGGGTTTCCGCAGCCTGCCTTTTTATGTCCGCAATGACAGGCTTGATGGCGAATGCAGACGGGGAGGGTTCCGCTTGAGCGTTCAAAGGTTAACGCCAAACGGCTTCTCTGTCCGGTTTTCGGGTGTATCGTTGCGGTAATCGATGTTCCAATATGGTGCGCTTTGGTGAAAGCCTACCAGATATGGTGAGAACAAAGAGAGAAAATTGATCAATCACCGATTCGTCGCCGATTCGTTCCGGCTTTGGCCTGAAGGTTAATGAAAATGGCTTTCGCGACTTGATTTTCGATAACCAACTATTAGGAATTGTTAAGTTTTCTTTAAACTGCTCAAAGTGCTGTCATAAGCTGTTGACGCGCTTCTGGCAAAAGTTAACGCCAATCGCGTTCTGTTCTGTTTATGTTGGGACGTCGCATCTATGAGATTCAGCATATGGTGGCTATCGACAATCCGGTTACCATATGTTGCCGTGAACAAAAGGCGAAGGAATCAGAGTCAGCGATTCGTAGCCGATTCGTTCCAGAGTCGTTCTATTCGTTAAATCGGGTCGTTCGCTGAGATCGGCCATTTGTAAAAAATGTCGGGCTGCCTATTTTAAAATCGCGGGTGGTTCAAACTTAACAGGAGCGCTTTCGGCCAAGGTCGTATAGTGCTATCGCAAGACACGACAATCGGCCTCCCAATTGCATGTTGGGGTGCCTGCACCGGGAATTCTATTATTGGCATGAACCAACGCCCTGCCCATGATTTGCCGCTGACCCTGAGCGGCCGCGACGTGACTGCGGTGCTGGGGCCAACCAATACCGGCAAAACCCATCTCGCAATCGAGCGTATGCTGTCGCACGGGAGCGGCATGATCGGCCTGCCGCTGCGCCTTCTGGCGCGCGAGGTCTACAATCGTGTCGTCGAACGGGTCGGCGTGGCTAATGTCGCGCTGGTCACCGGCGAGGAAAAGATCGTCCCGCCCACTGCGCGTTATTCCGTTTGCACTGTGGAAGCCATGCCGCGCCGCACCGATGTGGCATTCGTCGCCATCGACGAAGTGCAACTCGCTGGCGATCTTGAACGCGGACATATTTTCACAGACCGTATTTTACATCTGCGCGGACGACAGGAAACACTTCTGCTCGGTGCCGCGACCATGCGCACCATTCTGGAAAAACTCCTGCGCGGCATTAATGTGGTAACACGCCCGCGCCTGTCGCATCTGGCCTATGCCGGTTCCAAGAAGATCACGCGCCTGCCGAACCGGTCTGCCATCGTCGCATTTTCTGCCGATGAGGTTTACGCGATTGCCGAGTTGATCCGTCGCCAACGCGGCGGGGCTGCTGTGGTGATGGGCGCTTTGTCGCCGCGCACGCGCAACGCGCAGGTCGAGCTTTATCAGTCGGGCGACGTAGATTTTCTTGTGGCGACAGATGCCATCGGCATGGGCCTCAATCTCGATGTCGATCATGTGGCCTTCGCGCAGAACCGTAAGTTCGATGGCTATCAGTTCCGTGATCTCACGCCTGCCGAAGTGGGGCAGATCGCCGGTCGCGCCGGTCGCCATCTGCGCGACGGCACATTTGGTGTGACGGGGCAGGTGCAGCCCTTCGACGACGAACTGGTCGAGCGGGTGGAAGCGCATAATTTCGATCCGGTGAAAGTGCTGCAATGGCGCACGGAGCGTTTCGACTTCTCGTCGATTGAGGCACTGCGCCGATCACTGGAAACCCCGGCCCCGGTCGAGGGGCTTGCCAAGGCTTTGCCGGCTGTTGACCAGCAGGCGCTTGAAAATCTGTCGAAAGACGGAGAGATTGTGCGCCTTGCGACAACGCCGGCGCGAATTGAACTTTTGTGGGATGCCTGTGCGCTTCCCGATTATCGTAAGATCGCACCGGCACAACATGCCGATATCATTGCGTCTATCTATCAGGATCTAGTGCGCCGAGGGAGCGTCGATGAAGATTATATGAGCGAACAGGTGCGCCGCGCCGACAGTACAGAGGGGGAAATCGACACTCTGTCGCACCGCGTGGCGCAAATTCGAACCTGGACTTTTGTGTCGCATAGGCCCGGTTGGCTTGCCGATCCGACACACTGGCAGGAAAAGACGCGCGAAATAGAGGACAGATTGTCCGACGCGCTGCATGAAAGGTTGACGAAACGCTTTGTAGACCGCAGGACAAGCGTGCTTATGAGGCGCCTGAGAGAGAATGCCATGCTTGAAGCAGAAATCAGCCCGGCCGGAGACGTGAGTGTCGAAGGCCACAATATTGGGCAACTGGAAGGATTCCGTTTCACCGCCGACGTCCAGGCCGAGGGGCCGGACGCGAAGGCAGTGAAGACGGCTGCGCAAAAGGCGCTGGCCGCCGAGTTCGATCGCCGTGCGGAGCGCTTTGCGGCTGCTCCCAACGGAGACTTCGCGCTTGGTTCGGACGGCGTCTTGCGCTGGGTCGGTGCGACCGTCGCAACTTTGGTTGCAGGTGACGACATTCTGAAGCCGCGCACGGTGATCCTTGCCGACGAACAGCTCACCGGTCCCGCACGGGACAAGGTCGCTGCGCGCATTGACCGTTTCGTGGCGCATCACATCGAAACCGTTTTGAAGCCCCTGACCGATCTGGCTGGTGCAGACGCGCTGACCGGCATGACGCGCGGTCTGGCTTTCCAGATCGTCGAGAACCTCGGTATTCTCCAGCGCCGTGAGGTGGTGGAGGAAGTACGCGGTCTCGATCAAGATTCGCGTGCGGCGCTCCGTCGTCTCGGCGTGCGTTTCGGTGCCTATCACGTCTTCATGCCCATGCTGCTGAAGCCGGCTCCTGCCGGTCTCATCACGCTGCTCTGGGCCTTGAAGAACGATGGCCGCGAGCGTGCCGGTTACGGCGATGTGGTCAATGTTCTGGCTGCTGGTCGTACGTCGGTTGTCGTCGATCCGGCTTTCGATCCGATGTTCTACCGTCTGGCAGGCTATCGCGTGCTTGGCCGTCGTGCAGTTCGTATCGACATTCTGGAACGTCTTGCCGATCTCATCCGTCCGGCTCTGGCCTGGCGTCCGGGTTCGGGTGTTCGTCCGGATGGCGCTTATGACGGCGGACGTTTCATCGTCACGCCTGCCATGATGTCGATCCTCGGTGCGACCACCGAAGACATGGAAGAAATCCTCAAGAGCCTGGGCTATCGCCATGAGGCGATGGAAGCAGCCGATGTTGCGGCCAAGCTTGCAGAACTGGATGCCTTTGCTGCCGAAGCTGCTGCCAAGGATGCAGGCGTCGCCGTTTCCGCTGTTGCAGCGGAAGCTGAAAAGCCTGCCGTGCCTGCTGCAGAACCAGTGCCAGCACCGGTTGTCGCTGTAGAAGTGAAGGCTGAAGAGCCAGCACCAGCTGCGGAAGCCCCCGTTGCCGAAGCCGCTGCACCTGCCGGTGACGCGGTTGTTGAAGAGCCGAAGCCGGTTCTCCTGTGGCGTCAGGGCCGTTTCGAAGGTCGTAACCGCAATCAGGAACAGAACAACCGTCAGCGTCATGGTGGCCAGAACAATCGTGGTCAGCAGGGCGAGGCGCGCAAGTCCGAAGGCGGCGACGAGCAGAATGCGCGTGGCGGCAAGCGTTTCGACAAGAACAAGCGTCACAATCATGACGGCGAAGGTCAGGGCAAGCGCGAAGGCTTTAAGGGCAAGCCCCGTGACGGCGGCGGTCGTGACCGCCAGCCAAAGCGCGAGCATGGTGCCCCTCATGGCGCATCGCAGGGCAACAAGCGCTTCGAGCAGGAACGCCCCGCACGGATCGATCCCGATTCGCCGTTCGCCAAGCTTCTGGCTCTCAAGGAGCAGATGAAGAAGTAAGATGACCGGTGAACCGAGCGGAAGACAGCGTATCGACAAGTGGCTGTTTTTCGCGCGCGTGGTCAAATCAAGATCGCTGGCGGCGAAACTCGCCGTCGGCGGCAAGGTCCGGGTCAACCGCGACAAGATTGATCAGGCTGCACATCAGGTGAAAGTCGGCGATGTGCTGACCGTTACACTTGATCGCCGCATCCTCGTTTACAAGGTGCTTCTGCCCGGCGAGCGGCGTGGCCCCGCACCCGAAGCCCAGCTTCTCTATCAAGATATGTCGCCAGCTCCGGTATCTTCGAGCGATCCGACAGTCACAGCTCTGCCGCAGCGTGAGAGCGGCGCTGGACGCCCCACCAAGAAAGAACGCCGCGATACGGACCGCCTGCGCGGGATTTGATCCGGACGTGTTGCCGCAGCCGCAGAAGTGACCGCGATGGAAATTGCTCTGTAAGGCGCTTTGACGAAAGTGTTTTCTACGCTTTCAGGTTGAGACGAAATGCGGTTTCCGCTATTTGCGCGATGCTTATAATGCGGCGATTGCACCCTTGTCAGAGCGCAATAAAATCGTTACCTCACGCTGTGTCACGAAGGACATGACGATAAAATGGGTCATCCGATCCACTATCGTTTCCATGGACCGTGACGTCGTGGCGAGATATTTCATGACACAGCCATTTCCATAGGCCTGTCGGATATCGGCGCAAAACACCAGGATGGATAAACCACCTCTCGGAAAGAGGGGCGGTAACAGGAGTTCGACGATGACCTATGTCGTGACCGATAATTGCATTCGCTGCAAATATACGGACTGCGTCGAGGTCTGTCCGGTCGATTGCTTCTATGAAGGCGAGAACATGCTCGTCATCAATCCTGACGAGTGCATCGACTGCGGCGTGTGCGAGCCGGAATGCCCTGCTGAAGCCATCAGCCCGGATACCGAGCCTGGCCTCGACAAGTGGCTGGAACTCAACACGGAATATGCGGCGAAGTGGCCGAATATCACCGTCAAGAAGGATGCCTTGCCGGAAGCCAAGGAAATGGACGGCGTCACGGGTAAGCTCGAAAACCATTTCTCCCCGGAGCCAGGCAGCGGCGACTGAGTTCCGACCTGCCTATCGTCTTGCCATCGCATGTAGATTAGCATCGCCTTTCACTTGCTTTTTCTACATTAAGGCGGCAAAAGACGAATAAAATCACGGGAAAGCACCGGCAAAACAGGTGTATTAAGTTGCCAGACGGGACATATCTGGCAATTTGTTGATTCTTTCGCGAAATTGTGTTAGCCTGCACCAATAATTTCGGTGACTGGACGTCAATTCGTGGCGCAAATGCGTTTTTCTCAGAAAGGCTGATGTTTTTTACCGGGCTAAAATTGGCACCGGGGTGGATGATTGCGATCAAACGCAAGGTCCTGAAAAGTTCTTGGCTTCTCAGGACGGTTTTATGCGCCGCAACATCATTCCGTTTCTGCCCCTTTTCTCGCCCGATAGAGAAAATCTGCCGTTAGAGGCGTTTCCGGTCATCGCATTTTGCAGTCGGATGGAAAACATCTGACGCCGCATAAATGCGCCTTAACAGCGGCTTGGAGCGCCGGTCTGCTTTTGTCAGATCGACATAGGCTCCAGTGCCGACAACAGCTTCCGTGCTTTGTAGAAGCGCGGTCGAAGATCATGTGTCAACCGGCGGGTCGCGCCGGGCACAACAGGGAGTATTGAAGCGTATGTCATCCCAGCAGAAAAAACCCGCAATCCGTGGTGGTTTCAAGACCGGTGAGTCGATTGTGTATCCGGCTCATGGCGTTGGTCAGATCGTAGCGATCGAAGAGCAGGAAGTGGCTGGTCACAAGCTTGAACTTTTCGTGATCGATTTCGAAAAAGACAAGATGCGTCTGAAGGTACCGGTCGCCAAGGCCGCAACCATCGGTATGCGCAAGCTGTCTGAAACGGATTATGTGGAGCGTGCTCTGAAGGTGGTGCAAGGTCGTGCCCGTGTAAAGCGTACCATGTGGTCGCGCCGCGCGCAGGAATATGATGCGAAGATCAATTCCGGCGACCTGATCTCTATTTCGGAAGTTGTGCGCGATCTCTATCGTGCAGAAAACCAGCCGGAACAGTCCTATTCCGAACGCCAGCTTTATGAAGCTGCTCTCGACCGCATGGCTCGCGAAATCGCAGCCGTCAACAAGCTGTCGGATACCGAGGCTGTCCGTCTCATCGAAGCCAATCTCGCCAAGGGACCGAAGCGCGGCAAAGCCGATGCTGAAGCCGACCTTGAAGATGATGAAGTTGAAGCTGCATAAGTTTCACTTTTCTCGATGTTTTAAAAAGCCCGGCGAAAGCCGGGTTTTTTATTTGTGCTGTTTAAAGCGCGTTTCACTCTGGGCGGATGCTGCTGCCGGCTACAGTGACTTGCTTCAAATTTGAATGATTTTCCAAATCAATCATTTACCACAGTCCACTTTTGTCAGCGTTGTCAGAGATTTATACTTTTCGAAGGGAACCGGATCGCTTTTCGCGCGTTGTGCAAGACACCAGTTCGTAATGGGTTTGTTTTGCGGCGTTCGAACGTGTGCCTCAAGACTGTCCAAGAGGGCGTTCTGAACGACTTTTGTTAGTGTTCAATTGTTCTTCGCGTAACTGGCATATCCTTCAGCCTGGCGTCCAGAAGGGTGTCAGTTCAGAACAGGAGAACCAGATGAAGCCGTCATCAATAAGCAGTTCTTCCGCAGTTCCCGCACATCGCATGCCTCCGGCTGCGCGTAATCTCCCAACGCCAGCCTCGTCTTCCCAATCCATGATCCGCAGCGCAATGTCGGCTCCCTATCTGGAGCGCGAAGAGGAGCGGGACCTCGCCATTCGCTGGAAAGAGTTGAAAGACCAGGATGCCCTGCACCGCATCACCTCGGCGCATATGCGTCTGGTGATTTCCATGGCCGGGCGTTTTCGCAAGTTCAAGTTGCCGATGAATGATCTCATTCAGGAGGGCTATGTCGGCCTTCTGGAAGCAGCCGCCCGTTTCGACCCGGATCGTGAGGTCCGTTTCTCGACCTATGCATCCTGGTGGATCCGCGCATCCATGCAGGACTATATTCTGCGTAACTGGTCCATCGTTCGCGGTGGTACAAGCTCTGCCCAGAAAGCTTTGTTCTTCAATCTCCGTCGTCTGCGTTCCAAGCTGGCTCAGGCCGACGACACCATGAGCAAGGCGGAAATCTATCGCGAGATTTCAGATCAGCTGGGCGTTTCGGCCACCGATGTGGAGTTCATGGACAGTCGCCTGTCCGGCCCCGACAGCTCCTTGTCTGCGCCGGTCAACAATGATGAGTCCGGTGCGTCGCGGCGCATGGATTTTCTCGTCGATGATCATCCGCTTCAGGATGAAGTCGCCGAAAGCTCCATCGATATGGAACGCCGGAACCAGTGGCTGCATGTTGCGCTGCACTCGCTCAACGAGCGCGAATTGCACATCATCCGTGAACGCCGTCTGGACGATGATGGCGTGACACTGGAAGCGCTTGGCGAAAAGCTCGGTATTTCGAAGGAACGTGTACGACAGATCGAAAGTCGTGCGCTGGAAAAGCTCAAGATCGCGCTGCTCAGCCAGCACGAACTGGCAGCTTATCAGGCCTGACGGCCAGACATTCACAACACTTGGGCAGCACAAGAAAAGGGCGGTCGGACCGCCCTTTCTTTTCGGCAGTCAGGACTTGTCGCCTTCGAGGCGGTTTGACCAATCCTCAACCTTGCGGTTTTCCAGACGACGAATGGCATAGCGCTTCCAGCCATCCGCCAGATGCGGAATTACGGCCATAAGTGCCAGCTCGTCGTAATTGAGCATATCGACATAAAGCAGATGCCAGACGCGGTGCAGCGACCATTCGGGCGAAAGACGGTCAACAAGCACCATACTGTCGCCGGTCTGCGCTTCACCTTCTTCCAGTACGCGATAATACCAGCCGGTTCTTCCGGTCTTCTGGACACGGATTGCCATATCCGGTGTCTCGAAGCGTGCATTGAGCTTCCAGCACGGCTGACGCCCTTGCGAAACTTCGATCAGCGCCGTTCCGAAGCGGAAACGGTCGCCGACAGCGACATTGTGCTCATCAAGACCGGTGGTGGAAATGTTTTCACCGAAAGCGCCAGCTGCGCCAAGCCGATGATTGTCGCCAATGTCCTTGCGCCAGACAGCGTAGTGATCGTGAGGATAGTGATGCAGCGCCTTCTCTGGCCCGCCATGCACCTTGCGGTCGCCTTGCTCGTCGCAATCGAGACCGACCAACGTCACGCGGGCCTTGCCGGTAACAGGGCGCTTGTCGATCGCGCTCGGCGCGTTACGTGGACCGAGTGGAGCGATCTGGCCTGCAAGCAATGCGTCGATACGGGTTTACATATTATTCACTGATTATCTTCACGCGGTCGCCGACGGAGACAGTGGCTCCGGCTGGCATGGCGTTGAGCAGGCGGAACAGTTCAAGCTTGCGCGTCGTCCCCTGAACACGTGACGACAGGCTTGCCATGGTGTCGCCCGGCTTCACCGTCACAACGCGGATGCGCAGTGGCTTGATGGCGTTCTGTTCGGCGGGCGTGAGAAGGCGGAAGGACTGCGTCACGGTCTGCGAGGCGGGCAGCAGAGCGTTGCTGCCTTTCGGTGCCGCAGTCAGGAAACGATAGACCTTTCCGTTTGCGCCAATCACCACGATGTCGAACTGCCAGCGGTCGGCAGCAGCGCGCGCGGTTGCGGCAGGCAATCCGTTGATGGTGGTCGCCTGAATGGAGCTTTCGTCCAGACCCGTCACCCAGCCCGACTTGATATAATCGGTAAGGCTGGAACCGGATGGCAGGGAAGCGCCGTCGAAACGGATTGCCACTTCACCGGGACCGCTCGCCATGACGGCGGTAGCGGAATTGTCGATAGTGAAGCCTTCGGGCGCGCGGAACGTCACGCCGAGCTTCGGATGAATGAAGGTCTGCTCGCGAATATAGCCCTCAGTGGGCGAGTCGCCATAGAGCAGCCCGTCAATGCCATCGAGGAAGGAATCGCGGTCGGTTGTGCCCACGCCCGGCGCGCCAATGCGGCGGGCATGGCCCAGCGCCAGTTCGATGCGTTGCGGGGTGGCGGGGTGGCTGGCGAGGAAGTCGAGGCTCGCATCGGTCGCACCCGACACCGAACGGAAACCGGTATAGGCCTCCATCGATTGCAGGAAACGTGCCGAGGCGAATGGGTCATAACCCGCTTCGCCGATCATCTTGATACCGATAGCGTCGGCTTGCAGTTCCTGATTGCGCGAGAACTGGGCAAGGCGCAGCTTGCCGCGAATAAGCGCTTCACGGCTGGCGGATTCGTTGTGCAACACTTCGCTGGCCACACGACCGGCGATTTCTGTTTCTGCTTCCTTTTCCTGCCGCAGAATGCCGTGATTGGCGACGACGTGGCCCATTTCATGGGCGATCACCGCTGCGACTTCCGAGGAATCATTGGCGAGCGCAAGCAGGCCGCGCGTCACGTAGAGATAGCCGCCGGGCAGGGCGAAGGCGTTGATGTTGGGTGAATCGAGAATGGTGATGCGGTAGGTCTGGTCCGGCTTGTCGGAAACGGTCGTGAGCTTGCCCACGATCTTCGCGACCATGCGCTCCAGCCGCTGATCCTTGTATTCGCCGCCATAGGTGGCGAGAATGCGCGGATGCTGCTGTGCACCGATCTGCGCCAGCTTGTCGTTGCGCGTCACATTATCAACCGTCACCGGATTATCCGATGGCTGCAAGCCGAGATCCTTGCTGGAATTGATCGACTGGCACCCGGAAATCAGGGCGACAGCAAACAAGCCAAAACCCACGGCTGTTTTCCGCCAATTGCGCTGCGTCCGTTCTGGCAGGGAGACTGGAAGACACAGGGAGGCCCGGAAAAGGGTCTTGTGACGGAACAGTATTTTATCCTCGCGATTCATACATCATCAGGTCGTCCGCAAATCTAGTCACAGACCAGCAGACGTACAAGCGGCCCAGTAAAGTTGAATACGGTTCTTCCGGTGGATTGCGAACAAAATATGTCCGTTACCGTAACTCTATTTGAGATTAGAGCATTTCCAGCAAAAGTGCGAAGCGGTTTTGCGTCGGACGATGCGGCGTAAAAAAGGATAGAGCGGTTTCAACGATTACGTCACAACAGAAGCCGCTCTATCGGCTTTTATCACCGATATAGCGCCGAAGCGCGTCAGGTCCAGTCTCCGACAAAAGGTCCTTCGCCGGTCCTTGCGCCACGACCTCACCGTTTTCGATGAACAGCAATTGCGCATCGAGATAGAGCGCATCTTCCGGCGTATGGGTGACCATCAACACGGTCATGCCGGTTTCACGGCGCAGTTCATTGACCAGATCGAGCATCTGATGCCGCAATGCGGGTCCAAGCGAGGCGAAGGCTTCATCCAGCAACAGCACCGGGCGTTCGCGAACAAGCGCGCGGGCAATCGCCACCCGCTGGCGTTCACCGCCGGACAGGGCTTCGGGCTTGCGCTGTTCTTTATCCTTGAGGCCGACACGGGTCAGCGCGTCGGCAATGGCGGCGCGGTCGCTATCCGTCAGTTTCAGGTTGGGCGCGCGACCGAGGCCGACATTTTGCGCGACTGTCAGATGGGCAAACAGGTTGTTTTCCTGAAACACCATCGAAACCGGCCGTTGCGGCGGCGGCAGGTGAGTTACATCGACACCGCCGATGGCAATGGCGCCCGATGAAGGCGTCTCGAAACCGGCAATGAGATTCAGGAGCGTGGACTTGCCCGAGCCGCTTGGGCCGACAATGGCCGCAATAGCGCCGCCCGCAATAGCCAGATCGAAGCGCATTGCGGTTTCGCCATAGCTGAAGCGCACGTCGGTAAGGCGGATGTCGGCGGAAGCAGTCATGAGGCGGAATTCTCTTTCCGGGATGTGGCGGCGCGGTCGGCAAGCATCATCAGACCGAGGCAGAGAAGCCCCAGAATGAGCGCGAGACCGGCCGCATCGAATGTGCGGTAACTGCCCATGCGCTGCAAGAGAAGATAGGGCAGGGTCAGAAGCGCATCGCTGCCGAACAGCGCGATTGTGCCAAGGTCGCCAATGGAAAGCGCCATGGCAAAGGCGAAGGCCATGCCAAAGGGTCTGCGGATCGACGGCCAGTCAATGAGCCGCAGCCGATTGAGGCCATAAATGCCAAGCTGGGCACAGAGCCTATTGTGGCGTGCGGCTGCCGTGTCCCAGGCCGGGCGCAACAGCCGGACTGCGAAAGGCATGGCCATGGCTGCGTTGACCGTGACCACCATCACCGGTGCGATGGCGAAAGGATTGGTGAAATGGCGCAGCAGGATGAACCATCCGGCGCCGATCACGATGGGCGGCATGACCAGAATGAGGCTCGCGCCCGTATCGAACAGGCTGGCTATTTTGTTGTTTTTTACCGCTTCCCGGGCTGAAACGAGCGCCAGTGAGAGAAGCACCGAGAGCGTTGCCGCAGAAAAGCCGAGCGCCAGGCTAGTGCCGATGGCGCGCCAGACCGTCTGTTCGCTGAGCAGGCGGGCGAGGTCGGCGGCAAGACCAGACACGACCACGCCTGCAATCGGCAAGGCGACATAAAGAAAGCCGATGAGAATGGCGATGATGTTGAACAGGCGTTCACCACGCGCAGGCCTGCCATAGCGGCGCGGTGTTGCCGTGTGGGTAAAGCCTTCTTCGGAAGGACGCCCGGTCAGGCGCAGGGCCAGCAGGATCAGCAAGGTCAGCCCGAGCTGGGTGACGGTGAGCGCCACCGCACGTGCCGGGTCGAAATCGAAATGCAGGCTTTGATAGATCGCCACTTCCAGTGTTGTCGCCCGTGGACCACCGCCGAGCGTCAGCACGGTGGTGAAGCTCGTCACGCACAGCATGAAGATGAGCCCCGCCATGCCGGGCAGGCTGCGGCGGATAACCGGCCATTCGATCAGCCGGAAACGGGCGCTGTTGCCCATGCCAAGCTGGGCCGCGAGTTTCCAATAGTCGGCGGGTATCGATTCATAGGCGGCGAGGATGAGCCGCACTGCCAGCGGCATGTTGAAGAACACATGCGCAATCAAAATGCCCGTAATGCCATAGATATCCGGCTGGAACGAATGGCCCGCAGCCTCCGATATATGGGCGATGAGGCCGTTTCGACCGTAAATGCTGGTAACGCCCAGCACGGCCACAAGGGCAGGCAACGCGAGCGGCAGGGCGAACAGCCGCAGAATAAAACCCCGTCCGGGAAAATGCGCTTCCGAATGCAAGGCGCGCGCAACTGGGATCGCAAAGGCGACCGAAAGCAGGCTCGAAGCGACGGCTTGTGCGATGGTGAAACGGGCGGTTCGCCAGAGATAGGCATCGAAATTTGCGGCGACATCGAAGCCGCCGCTGGCTTCAAAGGCAAGAGCGACAAGCGCGCCACCGGCAAGCACGATAAGGAAGGCCAGCGCCAAAGCCCCCGCGACGGGTTTCATCGGGGGGGTGGGGCTGGTGTTCTTGCCTGCCGGAGCGTTGATCATTTGCTGGTAGCTGCCAGCCATTCATCGACCCAGGCCTTGCGGTTCTTCGCAACCTCGTCGGCTGGAATGAGCAAGGTCTTTTCCGGTTTCGGCAAGGCGTCGAAAGCGGCGGGAAGCGGCGTTGATGTCTTGCCTGCCGGGAACATCCAGTTGGTTTCCGGGATCACATCCTGAAAGCCGGGGCCGGTCATGAAGGACAGGAATTTCTGCGCCAGCGGGTTCTTGGCGCCGGTCGTCGTCTGGGCGGCAAGCTCGATCTGGAGGTAATTGCCTTCCGGATAGGCCAGCGCCTTGTAGCGATCTGTCTTCTCCGCAATGACATGATAGGCTGGCGAACTGGTATAGGAGAGCACCATCGGCGCTTCACCCTTGGTGAAGAGGCCATAGGCTTCCGACCAGCCCGGCGTGACGGTGAGAATGCGCTTCTGCAATTTCTGCCAGGCATCGCCGGCCTGATCGCCATAGACGGCTTTCATCCAAAGCAGCATACCAAGACCCGGTGTCGAGGTGCGCGGATCCTGAAGCACGATCTTCTGCGACGGGTCGCCTTCGACCAGTTCCTTCAGGCTCTTGGGCGGATTGGGCAGCTTTTCCGAATCATAGACAATGGCGAAATAGCCATAGTCATAGGGTACGAAAATATCGTCCTTGAAGTCACCCGGCACGCTGACATTGCCAAGATCGATGCCGCTTGGCGCAAAGAAGCCAGTGGCGCGCGCTTCCGTGGTCAGGTTGGTGTCGAGGCCAAGCACGATATCGGCCTTGGTGTTGCCGCCTTCAAGCTTCAGCCGGTTGAGCAGGGCCACACCGTCGGCGGAAGCGACCCAGTTGATCTCGCAGTCGCATTCCTTCTCGAAGTTTTCCTTTACCTTGGGACCGGGACCCCATTCGGAAATGAAACTGTCATAGGTATAGATGGTGAGCTTGTCTTTGGCCTGTGCCGCAGGTGCCAGACTAACGGCTGCCGCGAAAGAGAAGGCCAGCAAAGATAACAGCCGCATAACGGCACGTCCTTTCATAAAGTTAAAAGGATTTAGCGCCGCTTGGGGTCTGGAGCACAACAATAACCGAAAAGCTGCTACTTTTCGGGATCGTGCCGCAGAGCAGCATCTAATCCCTCCGCCGGTGCAAACCGGATCAGGTTCAGCGGGTTGGTTTTTTGAAAAACCTCTCAGCCATTCATGGGAACAAATGGCACCCCGTTAGAGCGTTGCGACATTAATATGTCAGGCCATGAAGGGCAAGAGAGGCAAAAGCGATACAAACTGGGACAGAGCAGACTTCCAGCTGGGATTTGCCCATGATAAGAGCGGCTTATGAGCACATTCGTCATCCTTCTCGGCGGCGACCTCGTCGTAACCGAACGGCTGCGTCAGCAGATAGCCGGCGCGCGCATTCTGGCCGCCGATGGTGGTATTCGTCATGCGGCCGCTCTGGGCGTCGAACCGGAACTGTGGCTCGGCGATTTCGATTCCACGCCACAAGCCCTGCTCGATCAATATGCGCATGTGCCGCAAAAGACATTTCCGCGCGCCAAGGACATGACAGACGGCGAACTGGCTTTCGAGGAAGCCTTTGCCCGTGGCGCGACACGCGCCATTTTGTGCGGTGCTTTTGGCGGCCAGCGCACCGACCACACGCTGCTGCATCTCACAATGGCGACAGCGCAGGCCAACAAGGGGCGGAATGTCCTCCTGTCCAGCGGTGCGGAAGAGGCATGGCCGGTGACGGCTGGCGAGTTTACCTATGATTTCCCTGACGGCACGCTGTTCAGCGTCATCAGTTTCACCGCTGTGGACGGGCTTTCAATCACAAATGCAGAGTGGCCGTTAGACAACGTGACCCTTCCTTTTGGTTCTTCGTGGACAGTTTCCAATATAGTGCGTGGAACACTTCGCATTACTGTGCGTTCTGGCTTAGCGATACTTGTTGCAAACTTAAATTCGGAGCATGCTGACGGCGTGTCGCTAACCTTACCGATTGAAAAGGCTTGACGCTCGACAGCGAAACGTATTTCAAATGCGGTAAGCGGGTTATTAGTTAGCGCCGAAATTGGGGACGCAAAATCGGCACCTGAAGTGTCAACTTTGACAGGAGATTGTTTGATGAAGTCACGTCTTTCCATGATTGCGGTTGCCGGGGTGCTCGCATTGTCGACAGCAGCATGCACGACCAACGAACAGCGCACAGCTGGTTACGGTGTTGGCGGTGCAGCAATCGGTGCTCTCGCCGGTGGTGCAATCGGCGGTAACGGCCGTGGCGCTCTCACGGGTGCTGCTATTGGTGCTGTTGCCGGTACGCTGGTTGGCGCTGCCCAGACGCGTAATGGCGTGCAGTACTGCCGCTATCGCGACAACTACGGCCGCGTCTACGAAGCACGCTGCCAGTAAGCTTGAAGCTTAAAATCGTATCGCGGACAGGCCGGGGAAACCCGGCCTGTTTGTTTTTCGTGCCTCTTTCCTATCGATCCATTTGACAGAACGGCTTTTGTCGCGGACAAGCAGGGCGGAATTTCAAAGCACATCCCGAGAACCGCCCAGAAAGCCTCAGAAGACACCATGGCACCACCGCTCCTTCGCCTAGACCAGATCAAGCTCACCTTCGGCGGTACGCCGCTTCTGGAGGATGCGAGCCTTTCGGTGAGCGAGGGCGACCGCATCGCGCTGGTCGGGCGCAATGGTTCTGGCAAATCCACGCTTTTGAAGATCGCCGCCGGCATGGTCGAGCCGACTTCGGGCGAAGTGTTCAAGCATCCGGGCGCGACCGTTCGCTATCTGCCGCAGGTGCCGGACATGGACGGCTTTGCCAGCGTGCGCGCCTATGTCGAAGCGGGGCTCGGACCGACCGACGATCCGCATCGCGTGACCTATCTTCTGGAGCATCTGGGCCTGACCGGCGACGAAAATCCGGATCATCTTTCGGGTGGCGAAGCGCGCCGTGCGGCGCTGGCGCGTGTGATCGCGCCGCAGCCCGATGTGCTTTTGCTCGACGAGCCGACCAACCATCTCGATCTGACAACCATCGAATGGCTGGAAGGCGAATTGCGCCAGATCCGTTCGGCCATCGTGCTGATCTCGCATGACCGTCGCTTTCTGGAAAATGTCAGCCGCGCGACTGTCTGGCTCGACCGTGGTATCACACGCCGTCTGGAGCAGGGTTTCGGCCATTTCGAGGAATGGCGCGACAAGGTTCTGGAAGAAGAAGAGCGCGATCATCACAAGCTTGGCCGCCAGATTGCCCGCGAGGAGCATTGGCTGCGCTATGGCGTGACGGCACGCCGCAAGCGCAACATGCGCCGCCTCGGCGAATTGCATTCCATGCGCGCGGATTTCCGCAATCACCGCAAGGCGCAAGGGTCGGCGGTTCTGACGGCCAGCGATTCCAAGGAATCCGGCAAGCTGGTGATCGAAGCCAAGTTGCTGAACAAAGCCTATGGCGACCGTGTTCTGGTGAAGGATTTCTCCACGCGCGTGCAGCGCGGCGACCGGATCGGTCTGGTCGGCCCCAACGGCGCGGGAAAAACCACACTGCTCTCGCTCCTGACCGACAAGCTGGCGCCAGATTCCGGCACGCTTCGGCTGGGCGTCAATCTGGAAATGGCCGAGCTTGATCAGAAGCGTGACAGCCTCAATCTGGATGAGACGCTGTCGCATTATCTGACCGACGGGCGCGGGGAAAACCTCGTCATCAATGGCGAGCAGCGCCATGTTGTTTCCTATATGAAGGACTTTCTGTTCCAGCCGGAACAGGCCCGGACGCCGATCCGCGAGCTTTCCGGTGGCGAAAGGGCGCGTCTGATGCTGGCCCGCGTGCTGGCTCGCCCCGCCAACCTGCTGATCCTCGACGAGCCGACCAACGATCTCGACATGGAAACGCTGGATCTGTTGCAGGAACTGGTCGCAGGTTTTCCGGGTACGGTTATTCTGGTCAGCCATGATCGCGATTTTCTCGACCGCACGGTGACCTCTGTGATCGCGCCGGAAGGCGACGGGCGCTGGCTGGAATATGCGGGTGGTTATGCCGACATGATGGCGCAGCGCAAGGAACAGGCGCTGGAACGTCGCAACGTCAAGACGGCGAACGCCCGCGCTGGTGATAAGGGCGGCGATAGCAGCGAGGAGGCTTCGCAGCCAAAGCGTGAGGAAAAGCGCAAGCTCTCCTTCAAGCAGAAATTCGCGCTGGAAACGCTGCCGGGCAAGATGGACGCTCTGGGCAAGGAAATCACCGTCCTTGAAGGCAAGCTTGCCGATCCGCAGCTCTATGCCAAGGACCCGACGCTTTTTGCCAAGACTGCCGATCTTCTGGAAAAGAAGCGCAGCGAGAACGCCGCCATGGAAGAAGAATGGCTGGAACTCGAAATGCTGCGGGAAGAGATTGAGGGATAAACGAACCCGCCGATATCTCGGCGGGTTTCTGTGGATTTAGGCGCTTGCCTTGTTCAAAAGGGCAATGTCGCTGTCGCGTAGCTTCAGCTCGGCGGCAGTGATCAGTTCTCCCAATTGGGTCAGGCGTGTGGCGCTGGCAATCGGGGCGGTGATTGACGGGTGCGCGATCATCCAGGCGATAGCCACCTGTGCCTGCGTGGCGTCGACATTGCGGGCCACTTCGTCCAGCGCGGCAATGATCCGCGAACCGCGATCCGTCAGATATTTCTCAACCGACTTGCCACGAGCGCTCTGGCCAAGATCATCGGCAGACCGGTATTTGCCGGTCAGGAAGCCCGCAGCCAATGCGTAATAGGGGATGACGCCAATCTCGTTGTCGCGGCAGATTGCTTCCAGCCCGTCCTCAAAACCCGACCGGTCATAAAGATTATAGAGCGGCTGCAAGGTTTCGTAGCGCGGGAGGTTGTGTTTCTTCGCAACGTCCAGCGCTTCCGTCAGGCGTTCCGGCGTCAGGTTGGAAGCGCCGATGACGCGCACTTTCCCGGCGTCGATCAGCTCTTTATAGGTGCCGAGCGTGTCTTCGAACGGTGTTTCGGGATCATCCCAATGCGACTGATAGAGGTCGATATAGTCGGTTTGCAGCCGCTTGAGAGAGGCGTCGACGGCTTTGCGGATATAAGCGGGAGAAAGGCCTTTTTCGTCAGGCCCCATTTCCGAGCCCACCTTGGTCGCGATAACCACCTTGTCGCGCAGGCCCCGGGATTTCAGCCAGTTGCCGATGATGGTTTCGGATTCGCCACCGACATTGCCGTTGGCCCAGGCGGAGTAGACATCCGCCGTGTCGATGAAATTCAGGCCTGCATCGACAAAACGGTCGAGCAGCGAAAACGAAGTCGCTTCATCGACCGTCCATCCAAATACGTTGCCGCCGAAGCAGAGCGGCGAGACTTTTAGTTCGGTACGTCCGAGCTTCTTAAACTCCATGGACCCAATCCCCTTCCTCTGAATACGAATCAGGCTTGATCCGCCGGGTTCCGATTTCAGGAAGAAGGGGTAAAAGCTCCGGGAAGAGCTTTCGGTCAGCCCATGCCAAGCGCGTCCATATAGAGCTGGAGCATCGCTTCTTCTTCCTGACGTTCATGGTCTTCTTTTTTACGCAGACGAATAATGGTCCTCACGACCTTGCTGTCAAACCCTGAACCCTTCAATTCAGCGTAAACTTCCTTGATATCGTCTGCGATGGTCTTTTTTTCTTCTTCGAGGCGCTCGATGCGCTCGATGAAGGCACGCAACTGGCCGACGGCAATGGTTTGGGCTTCGCTGGTAATGTCGTCGCTCACGCGGTTTCTCCAATTCTCATTTTTGATGGATGCGAATGGCGCAGATGCACGATTTCGCATGTCTGAAACTCTGGACCGGTTTTCCCGCGAGTCGCGGGCAAAATTAAGAGCCTTTTCGATGCCCGGCACGATTTATAGGGTCAAACCCTGTGGAACACTGTGGAAAAGCGGCGGCTTACGCCACTGCGCCGGTGCGCGAGCCGAAGTGTCGGACCTCGTGAATGCCTTCGAGCCTGTTGATCTGCTGTAGCATCGGAGCAAGCCGTTCCGCCCATTCCATCGCTCCGGCCGCGTCGGCAATCAGGTCCTGCCGCACTTCGATCAGCACATGGGCAAAGCCCTTGGCCGTGGCGTGGCGATACATGGCATCGTTGCGCAGTGCGCCGTCATAAGGCTCGTTGTCACCAACCACCAAGCCCGGTTCGGCGCGCAGCAGCGAGAGAAGCGGGACGGTGGCGCGGTCGTCCTTGTCCCAGAGCAGGCCGATATGCCAGGGGCGGGCCTTGTCCTTCCAGCGTGGTGTGAATGAATGGATCGAGACGATGAAAGGCGCATGGCCGCTTTCGCTTGCGACGCGGGCGCTCATTTCTGTCACAGCATCATGATAGGGGCGATAGAAACGGGTCAGCCGGTCTTCCCGCTCGCCTGCCGACATCGGATAATTGCCGGTGATAACCGCGCCATCCGAGAGCTGCATGATGAGCGTCGGGTCGTCCTCGCCGCGATTGGGATCGATCAGCAGGCGGGAGAAACCACCCAGCACCGCAGGCGCCCCAAGTCGGGCGGCCAGTTCGCGCGTCAGGGCTTCGACACCGATGTCATAAGCAATATGACGGTCGAATTCGCTTTCTTCCAGACCCAAACTACCGTATTCGGCAGGCACGTCGCGCCGTGCATGGTCGGCGGTCAGAAGCAGGCCGAGGCGAAAATCGCCTTCAACCCTGTAAACAGGCGAGAACGAAGTGACTGACGGTTTGGCGAACGACACGGATTGAATTCCCAGGAACAATTCGGGATTGATTTTCATCGGGCGCGGGAAGCTGTTTCAGGTCTGTCATGAGAAAGCCGGGATTGCAACGATCATTCTTTCGTCATGTTCTTTCTTCTCGCTGGGACTGCGTTGACATCACCGGCGAAACTGCCGAAAAGAGAGCGACCGAAATGGGATTTCCAGACGTGAAACAAAAGCGATTGCGGGCTGAAGGGGTTCGGCGGATGCGACTTCCACACTTCCTAGCTGTATTTTCCGCTGTGTTGCTTGGCGCACTCGGCATGACATCTGTGGAGGCGCGTGCCGATTTCCGCGTATGTAATTCGACGCAGAATCTTGTTGGCGTCGCCATCGGTTACCGGGCCAAGACCGGCTGGGTAACGGAAGGTTGGTGGCATATCGAAGGCTCGACCTGCAAAACGCTGATCGAAGGCCCGCTGACTTCGCGCTATTATTACCTCTATGCCGAGGACGCCCAGGGCGACGGTCGCTGGCAGGGCAATGTGAATATGTGCGTCGCGGAAAAGGAATTCCGCATTTCAGGCGTACAGGATTGCTTTGCGCGCGGCTTCCAGCGCAATGGCTTCCAGGAATATGATACCGGGGAACAGTCGAGCTGGATGGTTCAGCTTGCAGACGAAACACCGCCGGAAACCCCCACTGTTACAGGAACGAATAGTCAATGAAGCGCAACCGCAAGGTCAAGATTCTCGCAACGCTGGGTCCGGCGTCTGGCGAGGAAGCCGTCATCCGCAAGCTCTTTGAAGCCGGTGCCGATGTTTTCCGCATCAATATGAGCCATGCCGACCATGACCTGATGCGCACCCTCGTGAAGCGCATCCGCAATGTGGAAAAGGCCATTGGCCGCCCGATCGGCATTCTCGCCGACCTTCAGGGCCCGAAGCTGCGCGTCGGCAAGTTCAAGGACGGAAAGGTCGATCTCGTTCCCGGCCAGACCTTCACGCTCGACAATAACGAAGCGCCGGGCGACGAAACCCGCGTCTTCCTCCCGCATCCGGAAATTCTGGAAGCGGTCGAGCCGGGTCACCGCCTGCTCATCGACGATGGCAAGCTGCATCTGGTTGCGGAAGCAACCGACGGCAAGTCTATCCGCTGCAAGGTCATTTCCGGCACCCGCATTTCCGACCGCAAGGGCGTCAGCCTGCCGGACACCACGCTGGGTGTCGGCGCTCTGACCGAAAAGGACCGCAAGGACCTTGATGCCGTGCTGAAGGAAGAAATCGACTGGGTTGCGCTGTCCTTCATTCAACGTCCCGAAGATCTGGCCGAAGTGCGCAAGGTTTCGCGCGGCAAGGTCGGCATCATGTCGAAGATCGAAAAGCCGCAGGCTGTCACGCGTCTTGATGAGATCATCGAGCTTTCCGACGCGCTGATGGTTGCCCGTGGCGATCTCGGCGTGGAAATGCCGCTTGAAAGCGTTCCCGGCATTCAAAAGCAGATCACCCGTCGTGCCCGCCGCGCTGGCAAGCCGGTCGTTGTCGCGACGCAGATGCTCGAATCCATGATCACCGCGCCGGTGCCAACCCGCGCCGAAGTGTCGGACGTTGCAACGGCTGTGTTCGAAGGCGCGGATGCCATCATGCTTTCGGCTGAATCCGCATCGGGCCAGTATCCGGTCGAAGCGGTCGCCACCATGAACCGCATTGCCGAGCAGGTTGAGCAGGAACAGACCTATTCGACCATCATCGATGCGCAGCGTGCAGCACCTGAGCCAACCGGCGCCGATGCGATTTCGCTCGCAGCCCGCCAGATCGCCGAAACGCTGAAGCTGTCGGCCATCGTGACCTACACGGCTTCCGGTACCACTGGCCTTCGTGCCGCCCGCGAGCGTCCACGCACGCCGATCATCGCGCTGTCGCCCGTCGTCGATACCGCCCGCAAGCTTTCGCTCGTCTGGGGCCTGCATTGCGTCGTGACCGCCGATGCGCATGATCTGGAAGACATGGTCGACCACGCCTGCCAGATCGTCTTCGAAGAAGAATTCGGCAAGGCCGGTTCGCGCATCATCATCACCGCCGGTGTGCCTTTCGGTACGCCAGGCGCGACCAACATGCTGCGCATCGCCTATATCGGCGCGGACGGCAAGTCCGGCGTCTAAACTGGCGATATTCGGGCTCTGGTGGCCTGCAAATGGCGCGCCTTTGAGCTTCCGGTGCTCATGTACGTTAAGTACATTCCGCTCCGGGTCTCAAAGCCCCACCATTTTCGGCACACCATCATCCCGAATCTCATCCAGTTTCGGGTGCTCATCCGCATAAGTTCGAAAAACGCGCTCCTTTCGGGGCGCGTTTTGCTTTGTGGGATAGTTCTGTTTGCAGATCAGCACTACAGTTGCAAATTCGTCAGGCCGTGACGAAACGAGTGATTTTCGAGTACCGGAGCGGAGCAAACTGCTCGTTGCAGACCGGCATCACGAAGAATGCAACTTGCAGTGTCAGGTGCGGGTGTCGGCCAGCTCGTCGGCGAGGTCGTTGAAGCTCTTCTGGGCATCGCGCATCATCGGATAAACGATCAGCGCCTGCTCGTAAGCCTTCATCGCCTGCTCCTTGAGACCACGGGCGCGCAGAATGGCCGCCATGCCCGTCAGGGCACCGTAATGGCGCGGCTCCAGCTCAAGCGTACGATTGATGTCGTACATGGCGTGGGCATAGTCTTTTTGCAGGAAATAGACGGTCGCACGGCGATTCCATGCTTCAGCATAATCCGGATTGAGAGCGATGGCTTCATTCAGGAAATCAAGCGCCGACGCATAGCGACGTTCGAGCAGGGCAGCATTGGCCCATTGCACCAGAAGGTCAATCGTAGCGCTGCCGGATTGCGACCAGAGCGTATTGATCTGCGAAGCAATGCGCCGTGCCTTGGCTTCGTCCGGCGTTTTGCGCAATTCGGCAAACAGCTTGTCGAGGCGCTCTTCCGGCGTCTGGGGCTCGGCAGCTTTGGCAGGGGCTGGCTGCGTCGAATCTGGCTTCTGCTCGCTGTCTGCGCCAATTTGCACGGGCGTGAGCGGAGCGATCAGCGGGGAATTCAAAGGCGCCTTATCAGGCGTCATCTCGGCGCGTGCGCCGTCGACAAACAATGTCGCCGCACCGAATGCGGCAACCGTCGCAAAAATCTTCAGACATGCAAAAACGTTCCGCATATGCATAGATTTCCCTATGCACGGCGGAACGTCAAATGCAAAATCAAAAATAAGATTAGCCCTGACGAGCCTTGTAGCGCGGAGCAGTCTTATTGATGATGTAAACGCGGCCCTTGCGGCGGACCAGCTGGCAGTCGCGATGACGGCCCTTAAGCGCTTTAAGCGAGTTCTTGATCTTCATGTCAATCACCGGTCTGGTTGGCCCATCGACATGAACACGCCGCCGGGCTTCATAAAAACAGCGCCCAAGGCGCCAATTGATTACAGACACGGTATATGTGCCTGAAGGGTTGGCCGAAATACACAAGGTTTCGGGTAAATGTCAACTCCTGCGCGGCAGATTCACGGGTGAGGGGCCGAAAATCTTGTCGCAGACGGCGGAGTCATCGGGAATCGTCAAGATTCCCGACAAAGCTTAGCTCGCGCGGGGCTTGATATGGGTCACATGGCCCATTTTCCGGCCTTCGCGGGCTTCCTTTTTGCCGTAGAGATGCAGCACGGCATTGGGTTCCAAGAGAATCGCTGGCACCTTGTCGACATCATTGCCGATCAGGTTTTCCATCACGCAATCGGAATGCCTGTCCGTATTGCCAAGCGGCAGTCCGGCAACCGCACGGATATGCTGTTCAAACTGCGAGATTGCGCAGGCGGCTTCCGTCCAGTGGCCGGAATTGTGCACGCGTGGCGCAAATTCATTGGCGAGCAGCGAGCCATCCTTCAAGACGAAGAATTCAAGTCCCAGAACGCCGACATAATCGAGTGCGTGCAAGAGCTTCTCTGCGGCCTGCCGCGCAGCATCAGCCGTCTGTGCGGTGATGTGGGCAGGAACGGTCGATGTCGAGAGAATGCCGTCCTTATGCACGTTTTCGGCAATGTCGTAGATGGCGACATTGCCGCTGCGGTCACGGGCGGCAATGACCGAGACTTCACGTTCGAAATCGACAAAACCTTCGAGGATGGCCGGGGCGTTGTTGATGGCGACCAGCGCGTCATGGGCCGCGGTTTCGTCCAGCGATGTCAGGCGCACCTGTCCCTTGCCGTCATAGCCGAGGCGGCGGGTCTTGAGGATGCCGCGTTCGCCGAGCGCACCGAGCGCTGCGATCAGCGTTTCCTCATCGTCAACCAAACGCCATGGCGCGGTTTCAATGCCGCTTTCGTTGAGGAACTGCTTTTCGTTGAAGCGATCCTGCGAGATTTCAAGCGCTGCCGGCGGCGGTAAAACAATTGCGGTCTCGGCGAGCTTGTCGGCGGCGCTGACCGGCACGTTTTCGAATTCATAGGTGATAACGTCTGACGCAGCGGCGAGTTCGGCCAGTGCTTTTGGATCGTCATAGGCTGCCACGATCTGGCGGTTTGCCACCTGCGCCGCCGGGCAATCTGCCTGCGGTTCGAGAATGACCGTCTGGAAGCCGAGGCGTGCGGCGGCCATGGCGAGCATGCGGCCCAGCTGTCCGCCGCCGATGATGCCGATCGTCGCTCCGGATTGAAGTGCGGATTTTTCCATATCAGACCTCATTGGTAGGACGTTCAGCCACGCTCTCGGTCTGGGCGCTACGCCACTCATCGAGACGTGCGGCAAGGGCGTCGTCGTGGAGCGCCAGAACGGCAGCGGCGAGCAGGGCGGCATTGACGGCGCCGGCGCGTCCAATGGCCAGCGTGCCGACGGGGATGCCGGCAGGCATCTGCACGATGGACAGGAGCGAGTCCTGTCCCGACATCGTCTTCGACTGGACCGGTACGCCGAAGACGGGCAGGGGCGTCATGGCGGCGGTCATGCCGGGAAGATGCGCCGCGCCGCCTGCACCGGCGATCACGACCTTGAAGCCTTCAGCCTTCGCGCCCTTGGCGAAAGCGACCAGCCGGTCCGGCGTGCGATGAGCGGAAACGATACGGGCGTCGAAGCCGATACCCAGCGCCTCCAGCGTGTCTGCGGCATGGCGCATGGTTTCCCAATCAGATTGGCTGCCCATGATAATGGCGACGTCGGCTGTAACGCTCATTGATCTGTCCTGCTCTGTTTCATGCGTTCGCGGATGAGATGTTGCGTGGATAAAAATGATAAAGCCGGGCGAACCCCGGCTTTGTTTTCAATATGAGACGCAATCAGGCAATGATGTCAGGAATGACCTGATCTTCCATTTCCTGAAGCTTGTCCTTGATTGCGAGTTTTTTCTTCTTCATGCGCTGGACGCGCAACTGGTCGCAGCCGACAGCTATCATCGCATTGATGGCTGCATCGAAATCCGCGTGTTCCTGTTTCAGACGTGCGACGGCCAACCTGATCTCGGCCTGTTCCTGATCGGACATGCGGAACCCCATTCTGTTGAATAGTTTTACGGGCTGCGTCGAACCTTGGTCAAGGCACGTCACAAGCCCGTTTCGGGCAAGCCCTTATCACATTTTTCGCGATTGGAAAATGCTACCACGACAAAATCGACTTTGCACCAAACTCATGCCAAACTGTCATGGTTCTGTCATGGATAGCGGCTGTCGAAGGCGACAAATCAAAACCGCGTCCCTGACAGCCGGGACTGTGTGTCTGGCCCGGATAAACAGGAGGTGTGCCGGGCGTTCATGCAGTTGAGCAAATGGAGCAACAGCACCTGCCACGGAGGTTGGTCTGGCTGTTCCATTATTGTGTGGAAATCAACCAAGGAGAACTGATGATGGCTATCGAGTCCCATCTTGCCACGCTTGAAAAGAAGCACGGCGCTCTGGAGCAGGAAATTTCCGATGCTTTGGCGTCACCGGCAATGGATGATCTTCACGTCGCGTCTCTCAAGCGCAAGAAGCTTATGCTGAAGGACCAGATTGAGAAGCTTAGATCTCAGGTAACGCGTCACTGACGCTAGCGCCCGCCGGGCGCACAAACAGGGAAAGCCGCAAAGGCGCTTCAAGCCATTTCATATCGGACGTGGAACAGACCGGCGAAAGCCGGGTGTTGCTGCCCTGATATCGCATTAAGCATCTCGGCCAGAACGGTCGAATGGCGGTTGGGCTTTTGATGGCTGTATCTGGGGCTGTAGTTGGCGGCTGTGCCTCAGCCGCCAAACATTCTGATTCATATATTTTTATCAGCGTATTTTCAGCGCCTTCATGCTCTCGCGCGTCTGGCGACCTGACCTGTCACATCAGCTTTCTGCTTCAGCTCTCGGATCGAGGTTCATCGCTTCCGGCGTTGCACCACGTTCGGAAGGCATGCTCTTAAACTGATCTTTTTCTTCTTTCGGCACAGCGGCACGCTGGCGCGAGCGGAACAGCGCGTATCCGGTAATGGAAATATGCGCCAGCATGGTGATGGCAAAGAGCCCGGATGGCCAGAATATATCCATGGCGGCAGCGGCCAGAAGCGGCCCGAGCATGGTGCCGAAGCCGTAAAGCAGCAGCAGGCCGCTGGAAACCTTCACAAAGCTTTCCGCCGTTGCATGGTCATTGGCATGAGCAACGGCAACGGGATAGAGCGCATAGGCAAGCGCGCCGTAGCAGCCTGTCATGACGATGATGACCGGCCCGCTTGATGGTCCGACGAGAAATGCGATCAGACCGACGAAAGCGGCCAGCGCTGCGACGCCTGCCAGCACAAAACGGCGATCCACCAGATCGGAAATACGTCCGATAGGGATCTGCATCAAAGCGCCCGCAGCGATGGTCACGCTGACCATGAGAGCGATTTCGGTGGTCGATATGCCGGATTTCGCGCCAAAGACAGCCCCGAGCGTGCCCCATGCGCCATTGGCAATGCCGATCAATATGCAGCCGACGAAGGCGGCAGGCGAGTTGCGGTAAAGCGCCTTGAGATCAAGCTGGACTTCGGTGAGCGGTCGCGGGCTGACGGCCGTGGAAATAGCGGTTGGAATGAGCGCGAGGCAGAAGAGAATGCCGCAGATCATGAACAGGTGGTCGGAATGCACATCACCGCCTGCGACCAGCATCTGGCCGGACATGGTGGCCCCGTAATTGACCATCATATAGAGGCCGAAGATCTTGCCGCGTGATTCATTGGTGGCGCGTTCGTTGAGCCAGCTTTCGATGACCATGAAGGCGCCCGCCATTGAGAAGCCGGTGAAGGCGCGCAGGATGACCCATATGGTTGCGTCTACGAAGATGCCGGAAAGAAGCGCAATGACTGCCGCCGATGCTGCGAAACAGCCGAAGGCGCGCACATGGCCGACACGGCGCACAAGGCGCGGGGCGAAGAGGCAACCCGCCACGAAGCCGCCTGCCCAGGTGGTGCCCAGCATGCCGAGCGATGCGACCGAAAAGCCTTCGGCGCCACCACGCAAGGGCAGGAGCAACCCGTGTAGACCCGATGCCATCAGGAGAAAGGCTGTACCACAGAGAAGGGACAGGACCTGAATGTAAACGCGCACAACGACATTCCTATGTGATTGCCCCGTGGATGAATGCCCGGAAACTGGCTGAAGCCGCCTTATGCGGCTTTCGATGGGCATCAAGGGGTGTGGTCTGGTTGAGGCGGCTTCAATATGTGTGATCGGATTGAAGCCGCTTCAGCTCTGTCAGGGCTTATCGAACCGGCAAAGCCCGGAGGCTTCTATTCTAGCGAAACAGGGCTTCGGCCGCAGCACGGCTGTCGCCTTTTTTCAGTCTCTGGGTTTTCAGTCGCTCGATTTCCGATTGCAACAAGACAATGCGCTGATCGATCTCTGCGACCGAAAGCAGCGACAGTTCATCTTCGCTGAGCACCGCGCTGTCACGTGGCTTTATCGCATCTTCTTCGAAACCGCTCATGGCCTTCCTCCGTGGTCAATGATGGCTTAGTCACCGAGAAAAGATTTAACACCTTGAATCTTCGCATATATATTTGGGAAAATCGATTACGATTTCTCTAACGGAATTGCGTGTGTCCGAGAACGGCACCAGATCAGACCTTATGTGAGGCATTTCTGCGACGGTGCGAAGCTGTGTAAGGCGCACAAGATTCCGGCTGCGTTCGAACAGGAGTTGATGATGATGGCCGATTTACCTTCCCGGATGACTGCAATCGAGATTTCCGAACCGGGTGGCGCGCATATGCTGCGCCCCGTTCAGCGGTCCATGCCGGAGCCGGGAGAGGGGCAGGTGCTGGTGCGCGTGCGGGCTGCGGGCGTTAATCGCCCCGACGTGCTGCAACGCCAGGGAAGCTATGCGCCGCCGCCCGGCGCATCCGATATTCCGGGACTGGAAATCGCAGGCGATATCGTCGCTCTCGGTACGGGTGTGAAGCGCTTCAAAAAAGGCGATCAGGTCGTGGCGCTGCTACCCGGCGGCGGCTATGCCGAATATGCCGTGGTGCATGAAACCAACGCACTGCCGCTGCCTTCCGGCTATGGCTATATCGAGGCCGCCGCCATCCCGGAAACCTTCTTCACCGTCTGGCACAATGTTTTTCAACGTGGTGGGCTGAAGGAAGGCGAGACCCTGCTTATTCACGGTGGTTCGTCGGGTATCGGTACGACCGCCATCCAGTTGGGTAAGGCGTTTGGGGCAAAGGTCATTGTGACCGCCGGTTCGAAGGACAAATGCGATGCCTGTTTGAAACTTGGCGCAGACCGGGCAATCAACTATCGCGATGAGGATTTCGTCACCGCCGTCAAGGACGCGACCGGTGGCAAGGGTGCCGATGTTATTCTCGACATGGTGGGCGGCGATTATGTCGACCGTAATTATAAGGTTGCCGCCGAAGATGGCCGCATCGTGCAGATCGCCTTTTTGAATGGCGCCAAGGCAACAGCCAATTTCGCGCTGCTGATGACCAAGCGTCTGACTCATACCGGATCGACCTTGCGTGCCCGCCCGGTCGAGTTCAAGGCAGGCCTTGCACGCGAGCTGGAGGCCAAGGTCTGGCCGCTTTTGGCCCAGCGCCGCGTTGCGCCGGTCATGGACATGATCTTTTCCCTGAAGGATGCCTGGCGTGCCCATGAGCGCATGGAAGAGGGGCGAAATATCGGGAAGATCGTGCTCGATATAGCCTGAGAATTCCGGTTCTGACGGCCTGCAAATGGCGTGGTTTTGCGCTTCAGCTGCTCAAACCCGCCATTTTTGGCTCGTCATGGCCGCAATTGGGAAATCACGCACAGATTGTTGTGACGGCTTCAGCGCATTCTTGCCCTGCTGCCAAAAAACCTATATATAGGCCGTGATTTCCCGGAAATTGTGGTTTTTTCCACGTCCCGCGCCACCGGAGCGGACGAACAGAAGGATTATATCTAATGGCCACTCAGCTTCTTATGCCGAAGGCAACGGCCGTCTGGCTTGTCGATAATACGGCTCTGTCGTTTGATCAGATTGCAGCTTTCTGCAAGCTGCATCCGCTGGAAGTGAAGGCGATTGCCGATGGCGAAGCCTCGCAGGGTATCAAGGGTCTCGACCCGGTCATTACAGGACAGCTTTCGCGCGAGGAAATCGCGAAGGGCGAAAAGGACCAGTACTACCGTCTGAAGCTTGCCGACCCGAAGGTTCGCGTTCCTGAAGCCAAGCGCAAGGGCCCACGCTACACGCCGCTGTCGAAGCGTCAGGATCGTCCGAACGCGATTCTCTGGCTGGTGCGCAATCATCCTGAGCTGAAGGATGCGCAGATTTCGCGCCTGATCGGCACGACCAAGTCGACCATCGAACAGATCCGTAACCGTTCGCACTGGAACTCGGCCAATCTGACGGCGATGGACCCGGTCACGCTCGGCCTTTGCTCGCAGATCGATCTCGACATTGAAGTCGAACGCGCAGCGCGCAACCGTCCGGCTGCACCGGAATCCGACAGCACGCTGCTGCCAGCTTCCGCAACGGAAAACTTCGATTATCGCGACGAACCGGCTGCAGAAGAAGAACTCGACGCGGACAAGGTTTTCGCGAAGCTCTCGTCCCTCAAGGGCACGAACACCGACGAAGACGAAGAATAATCTTCGTAACAAGTGATCAAAAAACCCGCCGGTTCGGCGGGTTTTTTATTATGCTGCGTTTCAGTCCTTGAACGCGTTGTACTCGCTCATTTCCATCAGGCGGTAGAAGTCGGCCAGTGTCTTGCCGCGTTCGGCCCTAAACCGGCGGCCAGCTTCGCTTGCCTCGACAATGCGGTCGGTGCGGAAGGTGCGGAACGCATTACGCAGTTCGCACCAGCCGATCACGGTCCATACCTTGCCCCAGAACCACAGGCCGAGCGGGCGAATATCGCGTTCGCTCTCACGGGCTTCGAGATCACGGTAGCGGATATTGAGCACGCTGCTTTCGTCAACCGCGCGCTCAACAGCGTCGATGATGCGGCGCTCGTCGATACTGATTCTGGCAGTAGGGGCGTGGATTTGTGTGCCGGTGATGCGCGCGCGCTCTTCCTTGGGCAGTACGGCCTCGATCTTGACCAGAGCTTCCTCGGCGCCGCGCGCCATGGATACACCGCCCCAGGCGCGGATGAGGCGCGCACCCGCTACCAGCGCAACGATTTCATCACGCGTGAACATCAGCGGCGGCAGCTCGAAACCCTGCCGCAATATATAGCCGACACCGGCCTCGCCATCGATCGGAACGCCGGTCGATTGCAGGTCGGATATGTCGCGATAGATGGTTCGTTCGGAGACTTCCAGCCGTTCGGCAAGCTGGCGCGCGGTGACAAGCCTGCCACCGCGCAGGTGCTGAACGATCTGGAAAAGACGGTCTGCTCTGCGCATTCCGGGTTTACTCTCCGTTGCAATATTTGGTCTTGCGCTGTTCCAGATAGCGATCCGGCCAGCCCAAATCCTTGCGCAAATCTTTCGGCAAACCGTCCAGTGCGCGTTCGGTGCGGACGTAACGGCGGCGCTCATCATGCCTGCGCCTGTATTCCCTCAAGATTGCGATCAGCGGTGCGATTGCGAGTGCCATAGTTGATCTCCCTCATCCTTAGGGAAACACTATCGCACACCCCTCCTGACAGCTTTCTGTCAGGAGCAAAGCGATATTATTATGTCGCTAATATATAGGTATCGGTACCAGCGCATCGCAAGCACTTACGGTTTGAAACGTGGTTCGGCCATATAGCTGAGCGGCAGACGTCCGCCATCGGCATAGATCGTCTGGCCGGTGATATAACTGGCGTCCCGCGATGCGAGAAACGAGGCGATGGATGCAATTTCCGCCGGTTCTCCGATTCGGCCAAGCGGCGTGCGTGACAGAATCGTTTTGCGCGCCTCGGCGTCGGTGTTCACTGCCGACAGCATGTCTGTCTGGATGGAGCCGGGACCGATGGCGTTGACGCGGATGCCCCATTTCGCGAGCGCTACGGCCATGGTGCGTGTCAGCTGGCTCAGCCCGCCTTTGGAGACGGAATAAGCGAGCTGTTCCGGCAGTCCGAAAATGGCGTTGATCGATGACATGTTGATGATCGTGCCTGCTTCGCCACCGGCTTCCACACGGGCGACCATGCGCTTGGCGACAGCCTGTCCGCACAGGAATGCGCCCTTCAGATTGACGCGCATGACGCGGTCGAAATCCTCTTCCTTGAGGTCGAGAAAATCCGCCTTGTGCACGATACCGGCATTGTTGACGAGAATATCGATCTCGCCGAGATTGGTGACGGTAAAGGTCATCAGATTATGGATATCGAGCTTGTCGCCGACATCCGCCGCCATGGCGCGCACATCGCCGAATTGTTCGAGGTCCTTGACCGCCTGCAAGGTTGCCGTGGTGTCGATATCTGAAAGAACGACGCTGGCGCCGTCCATGAGGAAGCGTTTTGCGATGGCATAGCCAATACCGCGGGCAGCACCGGTGACGATGGCTACCTTGCCTTCAAGCTGCATGGTCTGTTCTCCGTTTCGCGCGGAGAGTGGACCGGCGAAAACCGCCGGTCAATAGTTTGGGTCTGATGCCGTTACAAGGCTCAGGCGAAGGCCATGCCGATGTGACGTTCGCGCAGGATCGTGCTGATTTCATCGAGAACCGCCGGATCTTCGATGGTGGCGGGCATTTTCCATGTTTCGCCATCGGCGATTTTCTGGATGGTCGAGCGCAGGATCTTGCCGGAGCGGGTCTTGGGCAGGCGCTTGACGGTCAAGGCCAGCCGGAAGGCTGCTACCGGGCCGATAGCATCACGAACCATGGCGACGCATTCCTTTTCGACCTCGCTTGTATCGCGGTCGATATTGGATTTCAGCACCAGAAAGCCGCAAGGCGCCTGACCCTTGACCGGATCGGAAATGCCGAGCACCGCGCATTCCGCCACATCGGGATGGCTGGAAAGGACCTCTTCCATCGCGCCCGTCGACAGGCGATGGCCCGCGACATTGATGATGTCGTCGGTGCGGCTCATGATGTAGAGATAGCCGTCACTATCCATATATCCGGCATCGGCGGTTTTATAATAGCCGGGGAACTCCGCGAGATAAGCTAATCTGAAGCGCTCATCGGCATTCCACAGTGTCGGCAGGCAGCCGGGCGGCAGCGGCAGCTTGATCAGGATATTGCCGAGCTGGCCGCGTTCGACCTCATGGCCTTCATCGTCCAGCACGCGGATATCATAGCCCGGAAGACAGACTGCAGGCGATCCATATTTCGTTTCCAGAAGACCGAGGCCAAGCGGATTGGCGACCATGGGCCAGCCGCTTTCGGTCTGCCACCAGTGATCGATCACCGGGCGTCCGATCAGGTTTTCCGCCCAATGGATCGTGTCCGGATCGGCGCGTTCACCCGCCAGAAACAGCGCGCGGAATTTCGACAGGTCATATTTGCGGACGAAGTGACCGTCGGCATCTTCCTTCTTGATAGCGCGCAGCGCCGTTGGCGCAGTGAACATCACCTCCACACCATGTTCGGCGATGATGCGCCAATAGGTGCCCGCATCCGGCGTGCCGATGGGCTTGCCTTCGAACAGGATCGTCGTGGCTCCGGCCAGCAGCGGCGCATAGACGATATAGGAGTGGCCGACCACCCAACCGACATCCGAGGCTGCCCAGAAAACTTGCCCCGGCTCCACGCCGAAAACGTGTTTGAGCGACCAGGCCAGCGCCACCATGTGCCCGCCATTGTCGCGCACCACGCCTTTCGGCTCGCCGGTGGTGCCGGACGTATAGAGCACATAGAGAGGATCGGTCGCGGCGACTGGCGTACAGGGGATGTGGCGGCCGCGCGCCGCGTCAACGGCGGTTTTGTAATCGATATCGCGCCCTTCAACGGGGGCGTGCGCATATTGTTCGCGTTGCAAGATGATGCAATGGCCGACCTTGTGATGGGCGGTTGCAATGGCCTTGTCGAGCATGTCCTGATAGGGCACCACGCGCGTCGGCTCGATGCCGCAGGAACCGGCAATGATCATCACGGGCTTGGCGTCGTCGATGCGCGTTGCGAGTTCATTGGCGGCGAAACCACCAAAAACGACGGAATGCACAGCGCCGATTCGCGCGGATGCGAGCATGGCGACGGCAGCTTCGGGCACCATCGGCATATAGATCAGGACGCGGTCGCCCTTCGTCACGCCGTTGTCGAGCATGACAGCAGAAAGCGCCTCCACTTCCTCCAGCAGTTCGCTATAGGTGAATTTGCGCACCTTGCCGGTGACGGGGCTTTCGTAGATCAGTGCAAGCTGATCGCCGCGCCCATTGGCGACGTGACGGTCGAGCGTATTGTAGCAGGTATTGCATTCCGCGCCGGTGAACCAGCGGCCATAGACGCCTTCGTCTCCTGCAAAAACCTGATCCCATGGCTTGAACCAGTCGATCGCCTGCGCGGCTTCCGCCCAGAAACGCTCGGGACCGGCCTGCCAGGCGGCATAGGTTTCGGCATATTTCGAAGTCATGCTGTTCCTCCCAGAAACACGCACCCGTCACCGCCCGTATAAGGGGCGTTTCATGGTGCGATTTTTCATCAGATGTCAGCGCGCGAGCGGCCTCCTCAGACCGAAATCCTCCCGGATTTCACAGTGCGCTTACATCTCCTCCATCCTTAATTTACGCCGAGCCATAAAGCTTCGTCCATGGGACTTAAGATGAAGATCGGAACATAAAGCGACGGCCTTTTGAGGGCGGTCTAATTGTTTGTTTTTATGCGCATCTTGACCGAATGGCGCTTTGCATTTTTCGAGATGCTCTTCAGCAAGAGTGCTTGCAGCTTGCAGGCACCTGCGTCACAAGGAGGGGAGAGGTGTCGCCGTGACCAAAGTTCTGCCTGTGCTGCTTGTCCTGCTGATGGGACTGCACATCATCAAACCGCTCGGCTTGCCGGGATTGAAGCGTCGCGGCGATTTCTGGAAAATTGCCGTCATCGCCTTGTTTGTCATGGCGCTGGCTGTCGGCTTTCATTTCCGCGAATCGTAAAAAAGCCCGGTTGAAACCGGGCTTTTCTTCATGTCTCTGGCTCTGAAATGGATCAGGCAGCCTTTTCGAGTTCTTTTTTCCAGCCGCCAGTTGCCGCAAGGCCGTTCATGCGGGCGCGGTGCGTGAAGGCGCGCTGACCAGCAGCAACATTCTCCGGCTTGCCGCCCCATGCCTGAAGCGCTGCTGCCTGAAGAGCACGACCGTAAGAGAAGGTCAGCTGCCACGGCATATCGTAGCCGGCATTCATGGCCGAGAGATGCGCGGTTGCTTCTTCGTCGGACTGGCCGCCCGAAAGGAAGGCGATGCCCGGAACGGTTACCGGTACGGTCGCCTTGAGGCAACGCACGGTCTTTTCTGCAACTTCCTCGACCGATGCCTTGCGGGCATTCTTGCCGTCGATGACCATGTTCGGCTTGAGGATCATGCCTTCCAGCTTGACGCGGGCGTCATAAAGCTCGGCGAAGACGGTCTTCAGAACCAGTTCGGTTACTTCATAGCAGCGGTCGATGTTGTGATCGCCCGGCTTGCCGTCCATCAGAACTTCCGGCTCGACGATTGGCACAATGCCAGCTTCCTGGCAAAGCGCTGCATAGCGCGCCAGCGCCTGGGCATTCTGCTTGATCGCGCCCCAGGTCGGCACGCCATTGGCAATGGCGATGACGCCGCGCCATTTGGCGAAACGTGCGCCGAGACCGTAATATTCGTTCAGGCGTTCGCGCAGGCCGTCCAGACCTTCGGTGATGGTTTCACCCGGGAAACCGGCCAGGGCCTTTGCGCCAGCATCGACCTTGATGCCCGGAATCGAACCCGCATTGCGGATGATTTCTGCGAGCGGCGTGCCGTCCTTGGCTTTCTGGCGGATGGTTTCATCGTAAAGGATGACGCCGGAAATGTAGTTCTTCATCGCATCGTCGGCGCGGAAGAGCATCTCGCGATAATCGCGGCGCGCATCTTCCGTGGACGTCAGATTGATCGAATCGAAGCGCTTCTTGATGGTTCCGGAGCTTTCATCAGCGGCCAGAATGCCCTTTCCGGAAGCGACCATGGCAATCGCAATATCTTCGAGACGTTCGGTCATTCGTAAAGCTCCTCTACAGGCCAGGCCGACCGGAAGTGGCTTCCGCCGGCATCGGAAATTAATGGCTCACCGCCGATAGCAGAAGTGTTCGGTAAAACAAATGGCAGCGCAACCGATTGAAACGATTGAAATTTTTTTAAACGATTTAGATTGGACAAGTTTTCTTACCGTCTGTCAGACGAGGCCCGTTCAAGGTTTTTTCGATGAGGGGTTTCATCTCGGCGACAAGACCCCATGTAACAATGACCTGCCATTCTCATCGTCAAAGCCTCCGAGGAGAAGACATGCGCGCCGCTTACCTCAGTCTGCTATTTGCTCTCGCCGCATCGGTGGCATCTGTTCCGATCCATTCCGCCTGGTCCGCCAGCATCAATGCGGGCGATCGGAAAGCCGAGGCCGAGCTGCCTTTCAATGTCACAAGCGTTGCGGAGTTCAACACGCCTTGGGCAATTGCTTTCCTGCCCGATGGCCGACTTGTCGTGACCGAAAAGCCCGGTGAGATTTTCATCGCCACGGAGGCGGGCAAAAAGACTGACGTGTCCGGCGTGCCCAAGGTCGCCTATAGCGGACAAAATGGTTTGCTCGATGTGGAGCCAGCGCCAGATTTTGCGAAGAGCAAGGCGCTTTATTTTACCTATAACGAGCCGGCTGAAGGCGGAAGCAGTGTTGTGCTGGCGCGGGCCATACTGGCGGAGAGCGACGGCAGGGCCGCGCTCGAAGACGTGACCACGCTGTGGAAGCAGGATGTGGTTGCCAAGGGCGGACAGCCGGGCGGAAAGATCGCCTTCGCGCCGGACGGCAAGCACTTGTTCCTATCGGTCGGCGAACGCATGCAGCCTGCCACCGCACAGGATGACAAAGCCCCCATGGGCAAGATCCTGCGCATGAATCTCGACGGGTCCGTGCCGGAAGACAATCCCCATGCGAGCGAGGGCGGTATTCGCGGCCTGACCTGGACGACCGGCCACCGCAATCCTTATGGGCTGGCCTTTGCGCCGGATGGCAAGCTTTGGGAAAATGAGATGGGTCCAAGGGGCGGCGACGAGTTCAATCTGATCAAGCCCGGCCTCAATTACGGCTGGCCGCTTGTTTCCAATGGCGACAATTATAGCGGCAGGCCGATCCCACGTCACAGCACCCGACCGGAATTCGAAGCGCCGTTGCTGTACTGGACGCCGGTGATTTCACCGGGCGGTCTGGTCTTCTACAAGGGCGATATGTTCAAATCCTGGGATGGTTCGGCCCTGATTGCCGGTCTTTCATCCATGGCGCTGGTGCGAGTGTCATTCGATGGCAAAGGCCAGCCCGACGAAGCGCAGCGCTTCGATATGGGCAATCGCATCCGCGATGTGACTGTCGGCCCAGACGGAGCGATCTGGGTGATCGAAGATGATAATCCCGGACGCCTTTTGAAACTGACGCCGAAATCGTGACCAAATCCAGAAATGAAAAGGCCCCGTTTCCGGGGCCTTTTCATTTGTTCATACGCATTTTCCCGCGCGAAATCGCTTCGCACTATTTCTTGAGTACGTCGACACCCGGAAGCGGCTTGCCTTCCATCCATTCGAGGAAAGCGCCGCCTGCAGTTGAGATATAGGTGAAGTCGTCGGCCACACCGGCATGGTTCAGCGCTGCAACCGTATCGCCGCCGCCGCCGACCGAAACAAGCTTGCCTGCCTTGGTGCGAGCCGCGACGTGCTTGGCGGTCTTGACTGTTGCCGTATCGAACGGGCGCAACTCGAATGCGCCGAGCGGGCCGTTCCAGACCAGCGTTGCCGCATCGTCAATGGCCGAAGCAATCAGATCGGTCGACAATGCGCCTGCATCGAGAATCATACCGTCGCTTGGCACAGCATCGACGCCATAGGTCTTGTTTGGCGTGTCGGCAGCAAAGTGCCAGCCCACAACCGCATCGACCGGCAGGATGATGGCGCATTTGGTCGTTTCGGCCTTGGCCATGATTTCACGCGCCGTATGGGCGAGATCATGTTCGCAGAGCGATTTGCCGACATCGTGGCCCTGAGCCGCGAGGAAGGTGTTGGCCATGCCACCGCCGATCACCAGCGCATCGACTTTTTCGATGAGGTTCGACAGGAGGTCGAGCTTGGTCGAGACCTTGGCACCGCCGACAATGGCGACAACCGGACGGGCCGGATTGCCGAGGCCTTTTTCCAGTGCTTCAAGTTCAGCCTGCATGGCGCGACCGGCAAAAGCGGGCAGCACGTGGGCCAGACCTTCGGTCGAAGCATGGGCGCGGTGGGCCGCAGAGAATGCGTCATTGACATAGAGATCGCCATTGGCGGCCAGCGCCTTGACGAATTCCGGATCGTTCTTTTCTTCGCCCTTGTGGAAACGGGTGTTTTCCAGCAGCAGAACGTCACCGTCCTTCAGCGCATCGACAGCGGCCTTGGCCTTGTCGCCGATGCTATCTTCCGCGAAGTGAACACCGTGGCCGAGAACCTTGGCGAGCGGCTTCACAACATGCTTCAGCGAATTTTCGTCGGAAGCAACGCCTTTCGGGCGACCGAAATGGGCGAGCAAAATAACCTTTGCGCCCTTCTTCGACAGTTCGGCAATCGTTGGAACGATGCGCTCGATACGGGTGAGGTCGGTCACCTGTCCGTCAGCCATCGGCACATTGAGGTCAACGCGGACCAGAACGCGTTTGGATTTGACGTCGGCGTCGTCGAGAGTGCGGAAACCCATAAGTTTTCTCCCTGGCTTGTTCCGGCGCTTCGTAAAGCAACTATCTGTTCGATCGTACGGCTTAAACGGGCAGACGCTGGAAAAGGGTTGGATAATCGGTCACAAGCCCGTCTTCATCGACGGGCAGATCGGCGGTGAAAGTGCGGTCCGCCGCCGCGTAACGATAGAGTCTGCCTTCTTCCAGACAGCTATAACGCTGACGGTCGCGCAGCGGCTGAAAACTGTCGAACGGCACATAAAGCATGTCGAGCTGAACGGTGCCGCTTTCCGGTGTCAGGCCAAGCCTGCGTATTGGCAGTGAGTTGGTGAAGGGCGTTCCTGCCAGATCGATATCGATACAACCATCGAATTCCGGCAGAGAATTGCCGTTCATCGTCTGCCAATGGCCTTCGCCATCGGAGGAAAGTTCCAGCTTCTGGCCGGATGTGGTCTCGATAAGGAAATGAAGAACGCGCCAGGTGCTGTCGCAGTCAATGCTATAGCGGACGCCGTAAGCATCGCCGCCGCGATTGCCGATCACCACGCTTTCGGCGTGAATATTACGGCCCGAGGGCGCAAGATTCAAATGTTCGAGCCCTTCTCCTTCCAGCGGACGCCAGCGGGCGACAGTGGGGAGAAGGACGCGAAACATAGTCAGGCCACGAGGCTTAGATCAGCTTGCCGAGAGCGACGGCAGTGTCGCCCATACGGTTGGAGAAGCCCCATTCATTGTCGTACCACGACAGGATACGAACCATGGTGCCGTCCATGACCTTGGTCTGGTCCATGTGGAAGACCGAGGAATGCGGATCGTGGTTGAAGTCGTGCGAAACCAGCGGCTCGTCCGTGTAGCCGAGGATGCCTTTGAGGCGGCCATTGGCAGCGGCGCGGATCGCGTCGTTGATTTCTTGCACGGTGGTCGAACGCTTGGCGATGAAGGTCAGGTCAACGACCGAGACATTCGGGGTCGGTACGCGGATGGCGACGCCGTCCAGCTTGCCCTTCAGTTCCGGCAGAACGAGACCAACAGCCTTGGCTGCACCGGTCGAGGTCGGGATCATGGACAGGGCGGCCGCGCGGGCGCGGTAGAGATCCTTGTGCATGGTGTCCAGCGTCGGCTGGTCGCCCGTGTAGGAGTGGATCGTGGTCATGAAGCCTTTTTCGATGCCGATGGCATCGTTGAGAACCTGTGCCACCGGTGCAAGGCAGTTGGTGGTGCAGGAGGCATTGGAGATGACCAGATGGTCCTTGGTGAGCTTGTCGTGGTTGACGCCGTAAACGACCGTGAGGTCGGCGCCGTCAGCAGGAGCCGAAACGATGACGCGCTTTGCGCCAGCTTCGAGATGCATGGCCGCCTTGTCACGTGCGGTGAAAATGCCGGTGCATTCGAGCGCGATGTCGACACCTTCTTCCTTCCACGGCAGTTCGGTCGGGTTACGAACGGCATGTACCTTGATCGGACCATAGCCGACGTCGATGGTGTCGCCTGCGACCTTTACTTCCTTGGGGAAACGGCCATGGACGCTGTCATAGCGCAGAAGATGCGCATTGGTTTCCACCGGGCCGAGATCGTTGATCGCGACGACCTGAATGTCGGTGCGGCCCGATTCCACGATGGCGCGGAGAACATTGCGGCCAATGCGGCCAAAACCGTTGATTGCGACGCGGACTGCCATTTTCTGTAAATCTCCCGATAGGATACTGCACTTGCAGTGCTTCATAATTCAGCCGGTGCGGGGCATTCGGACGAATCCCGCGCGGCACTGACCGGAAACTTAAACGCCGGCGTTTTTGAGACGCCGGCGTTCAAAAATCATGCTGCGGCGTTAAGCTTCTTTTCCGCGGCTTCAGCGGCGTGTTCCGCCGTGATGCCGAAATGCTTGTAGAGATCGTTGATCTCGCCCGAAGCGCCGAAGCCCTTCATGCCGATAAACACGCCGTTTTCACCGATGAAGCGTTCCCAGCCGAGCGAGATTGCCGCTTCGATGGCAAGCTTGACCGGCGCATTGCCGATGGTTGCGTGCTTGTAGGCGTCGCTCTGGCCTTCGAACAGTTCGAAGCATGGTACCGAGACAACGCGCGTGGCAATGCCCTTGCCTTCGAGAAGGTCGCGGGCCTTGAGTGCGATTTCCACTTCCGAGCCGGTGGCGAAAATCGTCACCTTGGCTTCGTCGCTGGCGGTCGCCAGTTCGTAAGCGCCGTAAGCGGAGAGGTTTTCTTCGCGATGTTCGGTGCGGACGACCGGCAGGTTCTGACGGGTCAGAGCCAGCGTGGACGGGGTCTTGGTCGAATGCAGGGCGATCTGCCAGCATTCCGCCGTTTCCACAGCGTCAGCCGGACGGAAGACATTGTGGTTCGGAATGGCGCGCAGTGCTGCCAGATGTTCAACCGGCTGGTGGGTCGGGCCATCTTCACCCAGACCGATGGAATCATGCGTCATGACATAGATGACGCGGATGCCCATCAGTGAGGACAGACGCATTGCCGGACGCGCATAGTCCGAGAAGGTCAGGAAGGTGCCGGAATAAGGGATCAGGCCGCCATGCAGCGTGATACCGTTCATGGCAGCCGACATGCCGAGTTCGCGGATGCCGTAATGGACATAACGGCCGCCGTAATTTTCCGGCGTGACAGCCTTGGTCTGGCTGGTCTTGGTGTTGTTCGAACCGGTGAGGTCGGCAGAGCCGCCGATGGTTTCCGGTACGATGCCGTTGATGACTTCCAGCGCCATTTCCGAAGACTTGCGGGTGGCGACCTTCGGCTTCTCAGCGGAAAGCTTCTTCTTGTATTCGACGATCGCTGCATCGAAACCGGCAGGCAGATCGCCACGCATGCGGCGTTCGAATTCCGCACGGGTTTCCGGATCGGCAGCGGCAAAGCGCTTTTCCCATTCCTGGCGCTTCTTGGCGGCGTTGAGGCCAGCCACGCGCCATGCGTCCAGAATTTCAGCCGGAACGACGAAAGGTTCTGCCGACCAGCCAAGCGACTTGCGGGTGGCTGCGATTTCGTCCGCGCCGAGCGGCGAACCATGCACCTTGTTGGTGCCGGCCTTGTTCGGTGCGCCGAAGCCGATGGTCGTCTTGCAGGCGATCAGGGTCGGCTTGTCGGAAACCTTGGCCAGTTCGATTGCCTTGGCAATGGCGTCCTGATCGTGACCGTCAACGGCCAGCGTGTTCCAGCCGGAAGCGGCGAAACGGGCAGGCTGGTTGGTGTTGTCGGCGATCGAGATCGGGCCGTCGATGGAAATGTTGTTGTCGTCCCAGAAGACGATCAGCTTGCTGAGCTTCAAGTGGCCGGCAAGCGCAATGGCTTCCTGGCTAATGCCTTCCATGAGGCAGCCGTCGCCGACAAGCGTATAGGTGTAGTGGTTGACGAGGCTGTCGCCGAACTGTGCGTTCAGGATGCGTTCGGAGAGCGCCATGCCGACGGCATTGGCAATGCCCTGGCCGAGCGGGCCGGTCGTCGTTTCGATGCCGGCTGCATGGCCGTATTCCGGGTGACCGGCCGTACGGGCGCCGAGCTGGCGGAAATTCTTGATTTCATCGATGGTGATGTCTTCGTAGCCCGAAAGATAGAGCAGCGAATAAAGCAACATCGAGCCGTGACCGGCTGAAAGCACGAAACGGTCGCGATCCGGCCAATGCGGGTTCTGCGGGTCGTGCGAAAGGAAGCGGGTGTAAAGCGTCGTCGCTATGTCAGCTGCGCCCATCGGCAGGCCGGGATGGCCGGAATTGGCTTTCTCAACCGCATCCATCGAGAGGAAGCGGATCGCGTTGGCCAACTGGTTCTGTTTGTCGGAATTGCTCATGGTCTCAGCCGTCTTTCCATGGGAGGGTTTAACGGGGTTGCGGCGATGCCTTTTGGCTGAGCACGAATGGCGCCGAAAACCGTCCTCCGTTTTTCGGGTCCGTACTCCAGAAGGCACCGGGACACATAGCACCTGCGCATGAGGAGTCAATAAATGCGTGGCTTTTGGGTAATAAACTGTCTGCGACTAATCGATTGAGTTCTGTGGAAAGCGACGCGGCAATCCCTTAAATGCCATTTTTGCACCGATTAACGGTGCATGAAAGCTCATATGGACACCTCATTTGTTGCTTATCCGGCGGTCGATTATTACAATCTTTTCAAAGAGGCCTGTCCGGCAGACGCGATTCGATGCCGGTAAAAGGCGTCAGAAAGGACATGGATGGCACCCGAAGCGACCCTCAGGCACGTTTTGGAACGGCTGGAAAAAGCACTCAACACGCTCGAAGGCGCGGTTGATCTGCGGCTGGACAAGGAAGGCGATTTCGCCGAGGCCGAGGAAGAGGTGCAGCGCATGAATGCTGACCGCAGCCGTCTCGCTCAGGAACTCGACCAATCCGAAGCCCGTGCTGAACGGCTTGAAGCTGCCAACCGCGAAGTTTCGCGGCGCCTTGTCACGGCGATGGAAACCATCCGCGCCGTTCTGGATCGATAGGAGGCTATCATAGCGACCGTTACCGTAACCATCGATGGCAAGGCTTATCGCATGGCGTGCGATGAGGGGCAGGAAGAGCACCTCAGCGGACTTGCCGACCGTTTCGATCAATATGTCACGCATCTCAAATCGTCTTTCGGAGAGATCGGCGATTTGCGCCTGACCGTCATGGCCGGGATCATGGTGATGGACGAGATGGCCGAGATGCAAAAGCGCATCAATGGTCTGGAGAGCGAAGTTGAAACGCTGCGCCGTGCGCGCGATGAAGCGCTTGGCCGCGCCGACAGCAACGATGCGGCGCTGACCGGCATGCTGTCGGATGTCGCATCGCGTCTGGAACAGGTGGCGTCGCGCATCGCGCCGCGTGCCGGCTCGTAACACCCTTCTGAATTTTCTGAAAAGAATTCGTGGCGAAAGCTTGCGGACCACTGGCGCAGCCCGTCACGAGCGACTATATTCGTCAGCGGCGTACTGCGCTTCCCGACAGGTGTAACAGCATCCCCGGGGCCTTATTGATCTCTAAGGGAACTGTCCCTGTGAAGGCTTGCGGGCTTTCGCATATGGTGCCCACCTACTTTGTAGGTTCCCGGGATCAATCACTACCATCGGTTGTCGTGGTCGCCGCTTTCCTTTCATCTTGCAATGCTAATGCAAATTCAGCCTTCGAGGCTTGATCTGCTCTGCGTATTGCCCGTAAACATGCGGTAACATTCAATTTTCGCATGTTCTGATGGAAACGCCCCAAGCCACGCCTCCCCATACACCTCGCTCGTTTGAGAGACTGTCGGTCGCTGTGCCGGTGGCTTTCATCTATGGCCTGATTTTATACATGCTGATCTGGTCCGGTGTGGCCGACGATGCGATGCCGTTCTTCGCCGGTCTCATGTTGCTGCCGATGGCGGTCGCGAGCCTCGCGTCCTGTCTGGCGGACCCGCGTGCCGAGAAAGACCTGTGGCGGCATGTCCGCATGGGCTGGGCCATCATCGGTGTGCTGGTCGTGGTGAGTATGGTGCTGTTTCGCGAAGCGGGCATCTGCGTCGCCATGGCGGCCCCCTTCTTTGTGGTGTTCTCGACGCTTGGCTCGACATTGACCTTGTGGATCATCCGCAAGCTGCGCTCGCGCCGCTCAACGATGCTGGTGATCGCCCTGCCGCTGGTTGTCTTTCCAGCCGAGCTTCACGTCAATTATGCCCCACATGACGGGTCGGTCACGACTGTGATCGACATTGCCGCGCCGCCGGAAGTGGTGTGGAAGCAGACCGTCGAAATCCGCAATGTGCGCGCGGATGAACTGTCCTGGACGTTCAGTCACGGCGTTCTGGGCGTTCCGCAGCCGGTTGATGCGCGTATTGAAGGCGAGGGTGTCGGGGCCGTGCGTCAGTTGCAGTGGACGCGCGGGGTGAATTTTCAGGAGATCGTGACGCAGTGGGAAGAAAACCGGCTGCTGGCGTGGGATTTCCGTTTCGCGCCGGGCTCCATTCCCTCTGCCGTCGAAGCCCATATCAAGGTGAATAGCAGCTATCTGCAACTGGCCAATGGCGATTACCGGCTGGAACCTTTGCCGAATGGTCGCACCCGTCTGACGCTGACCACGCATTATCGCATTGCAACCCCGATCGACTTCTATTGCGACCTGTGGGGCAAGGTGTTTCTCAACGATTTTCATGGCGTTGTGCTGAAGGTCATCCGTGACCGGTCGGAGCGGATTGCGGAGGCTGTCTGATCCATCACTTGACGGATCGTCTCATTGCGGTTCCACTGTTATAGTCGGATTATGCAAGCGGAGAGGTTTTGGGGATGGCAGCAACGAAACCGGAAAGCAGTCAGGAAAAGCAGACGCTGCGGCGTGCCGTGCTTGCCCGTCGTGATGCGCTGGATCCGCGCTTTCAATATGAAGCGTCGCTGGCTGCTGCAAAACATGGTGAAGAGGCGCTGGTCATTCCCAAGGGAACGCTGGTGGCGGGCTATTGGCCGATCCGCTCTGAAATCGATCCGCGTCCGCTTTTGTCCGTCTTGCGTGGCAAGGGCGCAAGGCTTTGCCTGCCGGTCGTGCTGGACAAGGAAACGATTGCTTTTCGCGAGTTTTTGCCCGATGCGCAGCTTGTGCAGACGGGCTTTGGCACCATGGGCCCCGATGCACGTGCACCGCTGGTCGACCCGGTCATCATGCTGATGCCGCTTGCCGGTTTTGACCGGCGCGGGCATCGCCTCGGCTATGGTGCTGGACATTATGATCGCGCGCTGGCGCGCTTTGCCGAGCGCGATTTGCAGCCACTGCTTATCGGCATGGCCTATGACTGTCAGGAATTGGAGCGTGTGCCCGATGAGCCGCACGATATCGCGCTCAATCAGATACTGACGGAGAGCGGCTTGCGTTCGCTGGGCGCAGGCTTATAAGGCTCATCTCATGAGATTGCTTTTTCTAGGTGACATGGTGGGCCGGTCGGGGCGCACGGCAGTGTATGAAAAGCTGCCGGGGCTGATTTCCGATCTGAAGCTGGACTTCGTGATCGTCAACGGCGAGAACGCCGCGGGCGGTTTTGGCATTACCGAAGAGATTTTCCATGAAACGATCCGCGCTGGCGCGGATGTTGTGACAACGGGCAATCACGTCTGGGATCAGCGCGAGGCGCTCGATTTCTCCAAGCGCGAGGATCGCTTCCTGCGCCCAGCCAATTTTCCGAAAGGAACGGCAGGCAAGGGCGAGGGGCTTTACATCGCCAAAAACGGCGCCCGCGTGCTCGTCTCCAATGTCATGGGGCGCGTCTTCATGCATCCTGATCTGGATGATCCGTTCATCGCGGCGGAGAAAATCCTCGAAGCCTGCCCTCTGGGCGAGCAGGCGGATGCGGTGTTCTTCGATTTCCATGCGGAAGCGACCAGCGAGAAGCAGTGTTTCGGCCATTTCGTCGATGGTCGCGCCAGTGCTGTCGTCGGTACGCATACGCATGTGCCGACCGCTGATTGCCAGATCCTGCGCAACGGCACAGCCTATATGTCGGATGCCGGCATGTGCGGCGATTACGATTCTTCGCTCGGTATGGACAAGGAAGAGCCGCTGAACCGCTTTCTGTCCAAGGTGCCGAAAGGACGTTTCGAAGCGGCCAATGGTCCGGCGACCATCTGCGGCGTTGGTATCGAGATTTCCGATCGCACTGGCCTTGCCGAAAAAGCAGCCCCTTTGCGCATCGGTGCACGTCTGGAAGAAACAATCCCCGAATTCTGGCGCTAGAACGGTTCCAGCGGTGATTGAATCGTCGCAACCGCACCGCACTTTCCGGGATGTGCTTTAGCCCACAATCGCAAAAGAATCGCGCACCTTGCCGGAAGCCGTTCTGACTGGGCGGTGTCCGATCCATTGCACATGACGGGCGAGAATGGCGGCGGCGTGGTCTATGTCGTTCTTGCGCAGGGCATCGAGAATCGCCCGGTGATCATGATCGGTGCGCGCTTCCCATTCCGACCGCCAGGTCGCAAACAGAAACCGTGCGCTGGCCGCGTGCAGGTCGTCAATGGCGGCGAGCAGACGCGGCATCCGGCACGGTTCCAGAATGAGCCGGTGAAAGCGCCGGTTGGCGTCTTCCCAGCTACGCACATCCCGTGACTTGTCGCCGTCGAGCCTCGCGCGTTCCGCAGCGTCGAGTGTGGCGCGGGTGATATGCGGGGCCGCGTGCCGCAAGGCCAGCACTTCAAGCGCTGCGCGCATTTCCGCCACTTCGCGAATCTCGCTGATATCGAAGGACGCGACCCGCACGCCCCGGCGCGGCTCCGAAACGGCAAGCCCTTGCGCCTCCAGCCGCCGAAAAGCCTCACGCACCGGCACATGGCTGGTCTGGAACTCTTCGGCGATGTGATCCTGCCGTAATTTGGTGCCCGGCTCGATTTCCCCTTCGATGATACGGTCGGCCAGAACACGGCTGATGCGGGCAGCGATGGTCTCGTTCGGGGCCTTTGGGGACGGGTCTTGCGGGCGTTGATTCATGGTTTTATCGATAAGCTGCTTTGTCGCGCCGGTCGAGCACTATTGAATTTTTTGACAGGTGCGGGCATCGATCCGCGCTTTTGCTGGACGAATGAGGCTCAATTCCTTATAACGCCGCCATTCTGCACGGAAAGCATTGTGGCCGGCCTTGCGGCCCCGCCTGCGTGATACTCTCTGCGTGAGATTGTCTGTTCATGCGTAACGCTCTTCCGTGCGCGTTGATTAGAACAGAACAGGGGTGCCATGGCTGGCCATTCACAGTTTAAGAACATCATGCACCGCAAGGGCCGTCAGGACGCCGTGCGGTCGAAAATGTTTTCCAAGCTCGGACGCGAAATTACCGTCGCCGCCAAGCAGGGTCTGCCTGACCCGACGATGAATCCGCGCCTGCGTCTGGCGATCCAGAACGCCAAGGCGCAGTCGATGCCCAAGGACAACATCGAGCGCGCCATCAAGAAGGCTGCCGGCAATGACGGCGAAAACTATGATGAAGTGCGCTATGAGGGCCGCGGCCCCGGTGGCGTTTCGGTCATCGTTGAAGCACTGACCGACAACCGTAACCGCACCGCATCCAACGTTCGTGCAGCCTTCACCAAGTCTGGCGGCGCGCTGGGCGAAACCGGCTCGGTTTCCTTCATGTTCGATCGCGTTGGCGAAATCGTTTACAAGTCCTCCGTCGGCGATGCCGACAAGGTCATGGAAGCGGCCATCGAAGCTGGCGCTGAGGATGTGCAGTCCGGTGAGGAAGAGCACGTCATCATCTGCGCTTTCGAAGACATCGGCGAAGTGTCGAAGGCGCTTGAAGCAGCCCTTGGCGAAGCCGAATCGATCAAGACGATCTGGAAGCCGCAGACCAACACCGAGCTGGACGAAGAAAAGGCCCGCTCCGTTCTCAAGCTTCTCAACACGCTTGAAGATGATGACGACGTTCAGAACGTCTACACCAACTTCGAAGTCAGCGACGAAGTGATGGAAAAGCTGAGCGCCTGATTTTCAACGCTCATGGATTTTCGAAACTCCCGGCCAAAACCCAAGTTTGTCCGGGAGTTTTTTATGCCCGCTTCCGGCAAAGAGCAGGCAATAAAAAACCCCGCCGAAGCGGGGTTCTTTGAATAGGTAACCCGGTATTAGATGCCGAGGTTGCCGAAACGGTTCTTGAACTTCGTAACGCGACCGCCGCGATCGAGCAGGGTCTGCGAACCGCCAGTCCAGGCCGGATGGGTGGTCGGGTCGATATCGAGGTTCATCGTATCGCCTTCTTTGCCCCAGGTCGAACGGGTCTGGTATTCGGTGCCATCGGTCATCACGACCTTGATGGTGTGGTAGTCGGGATGGATATTGGCTTTCATCTTCTCAATCCTGATAGTCTGGCCTGAAAGTCTGGAAGAAAAGCGCAGCCTGAATGTCAAAACTGCGGCACTTTCGCCCAATGGCATTTATGAAGACCCATCACCCGCAAGCGACGGCTTCCAAAAGGGTTGCCGAGCCTATACATCAGGCGCACGGCAATAACAAGGGCACAATCTCAAGAATGGCCGATCATAATAATCCAACTGGTGTGAATCCGGAATCGAATGCAGAAGAGGCGCGCAAGCGCCGTTCCCTTAAGCCTCTCCGGCGAATGGTTCCGTTCGTCGCCCGCTACAAGCGGCTGGTCATTGGCGCTCTTTTTTCGCTGGTTCTGGCTGCGGTCACCACGCTTGCAGTGCCTGTTGCGCTGCGCCGCATGATTGATCACGGCTTTACCGGCGCCAACGCCGTTTTCGTGAACAACTATTTCGGAATGCTGGTGCTGCTGGCGCTGGTTCTGGCTGTTGCATCGGGGCTGCGCTATTTCTTCGTGATCTCTCTGGGTGAGCGGGTCGTGGCCGATCTGCGCAATGCAGTCTTCGCGCATGTGACGGCGCTTTCACCGGAATTCTTCGATCGTTCGCAGTCCGGTGAAATCGTGTCGCGGCTTTCCGCCGATACGACGCAGATCAAGTCGGTGGTGGGCGCGACCGCGTCGGTGGCGCTGCGCAATGTCATTCTGGGCGTCGGCGCGCTGGCCATGATGGTCGTCACAAGTCCGAAACTGTCCGTGCTGGTGATTGCAGCCATTCCGGTGATCGTCGTGCCGCTGATCGCTTTCGGGCGCTCTGTGCGTCGCCGCTCGCGTTTGACGCAGGACATGCTCGCCAATGCCAATGCCTATGCCAGCGAGCAGATTGGTGCGATGCGCACCTTGCAGGCCTTCACCAATGAAAACATGGTGGTCGGGCGTTTTGCCCGTGCGGTGGAAAATGCCTATCAGGCGGCGCGCTCGTCCATCAAAGCACGCGCGGTGCTGACGGCCTTCGCCATCTTCCTGATCTTTTCCAGCGTGGTGGCGGTACTGTGGTTTGGCTCGCGCGATGTGCTGTCCGGCACCATATCGCCCGGCACGCTCGGTCAGTTTGTGCTCTATGCCGTTTTCGCGGCCAGCGCTTTTGGCGCGCTATCGGAGGTCGGCGGTGAACTGGCGCAGGCTGCCGGTGCCACAGAGCGCCTTGCCGAAATTCTTGACGAAGATCCGGATATTTCCGCCCCTCGCAATCCGGTCGCCTTGCCGGAGCCTGCGCGTGGCGAGATCGTCTTCGATGACGTTTATTTCTCCTATCCGACGCGTCCCGATGCGCCATCGCTGAATGGTGTGAGCTTTGCGGTCAAACCCGGCGAAACGGTCGCCATTGTTGGCCCGTCAGGTGCAGGAAAGAGCACGGTGTTTTCGCTGGTGATGCGTTATTACGATCCACAGTCCGGCAAGATACTGATGGATGGCGTTGCCTTGCCGGAAGCCGATCCCGCAGCCGTGCGCGGGCGCGTGGCGATGGTGCCGCAGGACGTGGCGATCTTTGCCACCTCGATCCGGGACAATATCGGCTTCGGCAGACCTGGTGCAAGCGACGCGGAAATCGAGGCTGCGGCCAAGGCGGCACTGGCGCATGATTTCATCATGGCGCTCGCCAATGGCTACGATACTGAGGTCGGTGAGCGCGGCGTGACATTGTCCGGCGGCCAGCGCCAGCGCATTGCCATTGCCCGCGCCATTCTGCGTGCGGCTCCGATCCTGCTGCTGGATGAGGCCACCTCGGCGCTCGATGCAGAAAGCGAAATGCTGGTGCAGAAGGCGCTCGACGGTCTCATGCATGGACGCACCACGCTGGTGGTCGCACACCGCCTCGCAACTGTTCTGAAGGCGGATCGCATTCTTGTGCTCGACAAGGGCAAGATCGTCGAAGAAGGCACCCACCAAAGCCTTGTGGAACGCGGCGGCATCTATGCGCGTCTGGCCAAGCTGCAATTCGAGGCCGGGGCAGGGGTGTATTAATCAATCCAACGAATTAGAGAAAAAGGGCGCTTTTGCGCCCTTTCTTTATCTCTCGGTCAGTTTCAGCTCGATACGACGGTTTCGGGCGCGTGCGTCTGGAGCATCCGATGCCTCCAGCGGCTGGTACTCGCCGAAGCCTGCTGCAACGAGGCGGTTGGCCGGAACGCCATTGGCGATCAGGAATTTGACGACTGACGTGGCGCGGGCTGAGGAAAGCTCCCAGTTGTCGCGGAAGCGCCCCGTACCGGCGAGCGGCACATTGTCGGTATGGCCGTCCACACGCAGTACCCAGTTGATATCGTCCGGGATTTCCTTGTTCAGCTCGATGACGGCGTCGGCGAGCTTTTTCATCTCCACTTCGCCAGCCGGATTGATATCCGACGATCCCGTCGGGAACAGCACTTCCGACTGGAAGACGAAACGGTCTCCGACGATGCGGATATTGTCCTTGTCGGAAAGAATTTCTCGCAGCCGTCCGAAGAAGTCGGAGCGATAGCGGTTCAACTCCTGTACGCGCTGGGCCAGCGCCACATTGAGGCGCTTGCCGAGATCGGCAATCTTGGCATTCGATTCGCGGTCGCGGCTTTCCGATGCGTTGAGCGCATCTTCCAGTGCTGCAATCTGCCGACGCAGGGCGGAAATCTGCTGGTTCAGCAGTTCCACCTGGCTGAGCGCCCGGGCGCTGACCTGCTTTTCGGCATCAAGACTATCGGATAGTTCACCGGCGCGCTTTTCAGCGGCGGCACCAGCCCCACTGCCTTCACTCAGCAGCGTTTGCAGGCGGGAGCGTTCGCTCTCCACGTTGGATAGCGAGGCTTGCAGATTGGCGATGGTATCCTGCATGTCCTGCGAATTGCTCTTCTCCAGCGACAGAAGCTGCGTCAGCTCCTGAATCTGGCTGTTGAGGCGGGCCAGCACGCTATCCTTGTTGTTCACCTCTCGGCTGAGGAGAAACTGCGCCAGCACGAAAACCGTGAGCAGAAACATGATCGCCAGAAGCAGCGTGGTCAGCGCGTCGACGAAGCCGGGCCAGTAGTCGACATGCCTTTGCTGGCGGCGGTTGCGGGCAAGAGCCATGGGGCTTACTCCGCCTTGTCGCTTGGATGGGAATCGGTTCGGTCAGATTTGCGCTCATGTGGTGGTGTACCGATCGCCTTGGATAGCCGGTCGAGCGTCTGGCGAATGGCCTTCTGCTCGTCAGCCTGCTTTTCCACCCAGTCACGCATGATCTGCTGTTCACTGCGCATGCTTTTCACCAGCCCCTGAATGCCTTCGGCCAGATTGGCAAGGGCTGCGGTCGTCCGCTGGGTGGAGGCGTCGCCGCCTTGCGTTTTCAGACGGTCGGCCAGCGCATGCAGTTCGCCTGCCTGTCCGTTTTCGGCGTTGAGGTCGGAGCCGAGATCGGTAACCGAGGAAAGCCAGTTTTCCAGCTCGGTATAAAAGCGGTTCTGCGCACGACCTGCCTGCAGGTCGAGGAAGCCCAGAATGAGCGAGCCAGACAGACCGAACAGCGAGGACGAGAAGGCGGTGCCCATGCCGGACAGCGGCGCCTGTAATCCGGCCTTCAGTGCATCCAGAACATCGCCCGTGCTACCGGAGCTTGGGTCCAGTGTCTGGATGGTGCGCCCGATGGAGCCAACCGTTTCAAGCAGGCCCCAGAACGTTCCGAGCAGGCCCAGGAAAACCAGAAGTCCGATGAGATAGCGCGAGATGTCGCGGCTTTCATCGAGGCGGGTGGCGATGGAATCGAGGATGGAGCGCATAGACGAGGTCGACAGCGCCATGGACTGGCGACGCCCGATCAGCGCGCGCATCGGCGCAAGCAAAACCGGCGGGCGGGTGGTGCCGTCGCGGTCACCATCGCGGAAGGAGTTGACCCAGCGTATTTCCGGCAAAAGCCGCAGAACCTGCCCGAAAGCCAGCAAGATACCGACCAGCAAAACACCGAGAATGAGGCCGTTGAGGCCGGGATTGGTGACGAAGAATGTATGGATCTGCCGCATCAAAACCGCTGCCAGAAAGGCAACGATGATCAGGAAAATCACCATGGATAATATAACAATACGCGGGCTGCTCAGGCGATAGGGGTCATAATCGCGTCCCTCATCCAGACGTGTTCTCGTTTCCCTAAAGTCACTCATGCGCTCCGCTCCATCGTCGGCTGTTTGATGCGGAGCCTACTTCATAATTATGTGAAGCGGAATCGTCTGAGCAGGAAAAAATGAGCTGTAAAAAACTTCAGCGCGCCATGGGCGCGCTGAAGGCAGGTTATTGAAGATGGAGGGCGATCCGGATCAGATCGGCTTCTTCAGCGTCTTGAGAAGCGCGCCTTGAATGGCTTCATTGCCAGCAACAATGTTCTTCTTGTCGAACATGTCCTGTCCGCCGTCCTTGTCGGAGACGAAACCACCGGCTTCGCGCACCATCAGAATGCCCGCGCCGATATCCCATGGGCTGAGGCCATCTTCCCAGAAACCATCCAGGCGACCGGCAGCGACATAAGCGAGGTCGAGCGCAGCGGCGCCCATGCGGCGCACACCGGCTGTTTCCGCCATGACATTGCGCAGTTCAACCAGATAATGGCCGTGATGACCGCGGCCCAGATGCGGGATGCCGGTGCCGATCACCGTATCGACCAGCTTGTTGCGGGCAGCAACGCGCAGGCGGCGATCGTTGAGGAACGCGCCGCCGCCGCGTTCAGCGGTGTAAAGCTCGTCCATGGCCGGATTATAGATGACGCCAGCCACAATCTGTCCCTGACGCTCAAGAGCGATAGAGACTGCGAAAACCGGGATACCGTGCAGGAAATTCGTTGTGCCGTCGAGCGGATCAATCAGCCAGCGATGCTGTCCGTCCTTGGCTTCCACCTCGCCGGATTCTTCCATCAGGAAGCCGAAATCCGGGCGGGCGCGGCTCAATTCCGTATAGATGATCTGTTCCGCTTTGCGGTCGGCCTGGCTGACATAGTCGCCGGGGCCCTTGAGGGATACCTGAAGATTCTGGACTTCGCCGAAGTCGCGGGCAAGGTTACGGCCAGCTTTCATAGCGGCCTGTACCATAACGTTAAGAAGGGCTGAGCGGGCCATTTCTTTATCCTTTTTGGCATGATCCCACGGCCATTGATAAGGCGTGGATATGAGCGTGGACCATGCAGTTAAACAGATCCTTGAAATCCGGCCCATGTGCCAAACACATGCGAGCGCACAGACTTTCGAGGAATTGAGCAATCTGAGAAAGAACAGTCGCGGTTCAATCGCGACAAGCTGCGATGCCCGTGAGGGCATCGCAAAAGATCGGCGCTGGATTAAGCGCGGCTGACGTAGGTCAGTTCGTTGGTGTCGACGATCACGCGTTCACCGGAAGCGATGAATGGCGGAACGAGGATACGGATGCCGTTTTCAAGCACGGCAGGCTTATAGGACGAAGCCGCAGTCTGGCCCTTGACGACCGGATCGGCTTCGGTGATCGCCAGCGTGACCTGATCCGGAAGACGAATGCCGATTGGCTTGTCTTCGTAGAGTTCAACCGTGACCATCATGCCGTCCTGAAGGAAGGCAGCGCGATCGCCGACGAAATCCTTCTGGAGTTCGAGCTGTTCGTAGGATTCCGTGTCCATGAAAATCAGCGCTTCGCCCTGTTCATAGAGGAACGAGAAGTCCTTCTGCTCGAGGCGCACGCGCTCGACGGTTTCAGCAGCACGGAAACGCTCATTGAGCTTGGTGCCGTTGATGAGGTTCTTCAGTTCGACCTGATTGTAGGCGCCGCCCTTGCCGGGCTTGACGGCGTTGGTCTTGACGGCAACCCAGAGCCCGCCGTCATGTTCGATGACGTTGCCGGGACGGATTTCGTTACCATTGATCTTCATGAGCTTGATCCGGAATGAATTGAAACCAATTGCGGTCCGGCGCATGACGACAGAAAGGCAACCACCCGCTCTGTTACGGGGATTGCGTCAGCGTCTTATACTCGAACCACGATAATCGGCGTCTCCAAGACCACAAAACGGCGCTTTGTGCAAGCCTGAGCACGAAAAGAGAATCTTTTGGAGACGTAGAATCGTCAGAATTGCTAGCGCACGCGCAGATCGTTAGCCGTCTGAATGGCTTGTTTGATCTGATCATCGGCCAGTCCGTCCATCAGGTCGTTGAGGTCCGGAGAGCGAAAACCGGCGCGCTGCGCAATGATATACCATGCCGCAGCCTTCACCGTATCGCCGTCGGTGCCGATCCCGTCGCGATAAAGGCGAGCGAGCCAGACCTGCGCCATGACCATGCCGCGTCCGGCGGCAAGCTGCATCCAGCGGAAGCCCTGTTCATAATCCTTGTCGCCGCCGCGGCCTTCCACCAGCCAGCGTCCGAGATCGAACTGGGCCGTATCGTAGCCCTTGCGGGCTGCAAGGATCAGATAGACGCGCGCCTTCTTGTCGTCGCGAGCGATTTTTTCGGTGCCATTGGCATAGATCTGGCTTATCGCATATTGAGCATCGGCCAGCTTGGCGTCAGCCGCCTTTTCAAACCAGGGGAAGGCGAGGTCGAGACCGGGCTTGCCGGGATGCTTCACCATCAGCATCTGGCCCCAGTTGAACTGCGCCATGGCGTTACCGCCTTCTGCCGCCTTCTGCATCAGGGCTTCGGCCTTGGCCTGATCCTTTTTGACAAAAGTGCCCTGAAGCAGCAGGGCCGCATAACGGAACTGCGCTTCGGTGATATCGTTATCGGCGGCCTTGCCGTACCACTCGGCTGCAAGTTTCTGATCCGCAGGAATGCCCATGCCGCGTGCATATATTTCAGCGATCAGCGCCTGCGATGCCGGATCGCCTTTTTCGGCCTGCGGTTTCGCGAGATTGAATGCGGTCAGATAAAGCCCGCGCTGAAAAGCGCCGAAGGCCTCGTCGGCAGGCTTGTCACCGAACCGGCTGAGATCGATGGGCGGCATCGGTGCGGTTGTCGCGGGCTGCGGCAGCATCACCGGCTGCTTGGCGGGCTTGTCGCTCTTCTTGTCCTTGTGGTTGCCCTTGGCGCTGTCGCTCTGGCTTTTCGCTGCCTCGCCAGCGGCGACCGCCGGCAGGGCAGGCAGCGCGAATGTCAAAGCGGCAGCGAGAAGAAGTTTGCTCTTCATGGGCATCAACAAGACCTTGGGAACCAAATCTGGAGGATTAGTTTTCAAAACGCGGCGCGTGTTCATCGAGAAGCCGATTGGCTTCCGCAACGGCTTTCGCTGGATCTTCCGCGTCGAATACGGCACGACCGAGCGCCACGAAATCCGCGCCGGTTTCGGCTGCGGGGATGATGCTTTCGAGCGTGTTTCCAGCCTGCGCGATGGAGGGAATTTCGACCATCTGCGCCCACCATTCGGCGAGTGCTAGATTACGCGGATGCGCATCCGGTTTGTTGTCCGCGCCGACTTTACCGAAGAATATATAGTCCGGCTGCAATTCACCGATTTCCATCGCGCCATGGCGGTCGCGCAGATTGCCGGTGCCAACAATCATCTTCGGTGTGTGCTTTTCGATGGCGTCGGCGAGTTCAGCCGCCTTGCCTTCGATATGCACGCCATCGGCGCCGACGCGGCCAGCAATGCGCGTATCGTTCAAAATAAGCGCGGCTGCACCCTTTTCCTGAATGATCGGCACGGCCTTTGCGGCGACGGCCTGAAAGGTTGCTTCATCCAGATCGCCGGTGTCGAGAATCACGCTAGCAACATCACCGCCGGAAAGCGCTTCCGTCAAAAGCCTGGCCAAAACCGCGCTATCGGCAATCGGCGGGGCGACCAGCACGATGCGGCAGCGTTCGGGTTCGGTTTTGGGAGCGGACTTGTTCATGGGGCGAAGCCTAACGAGAAAAACATGATGGAATTCGGGCAAGAGTGAAGTTCTGTTTATCCGAAACGGAAGCCGCGCTCTATCTAATTGTTTTGACGCAGATATGCGTCAGGCTAATTGTTCCGGCGCATTTATGCGATCCGACGGACAGACGGCAAGTCTTGTCTTGCTTGCGGGCTGTTCGAGCCCCCGGTTCATCGCCCGGTATGGCATTATGTTATCCACTGGAACGAAAGTTGATCGGAACCAACCCCGTTCTGCCGGGATTATTGCGTATATAGGTCCCATCAAACGTCGGGCAATGAACGCCCCGATGAAGCATGTGGCTTTCATCCGATCTCCCATTCGGAGAGCTGCAACTGAGAGATTGGAGAGTGTCGCGGTCCCAAGCGCCGGTGCTTTCCAGCAGAGACAGACAGGCTGGTAAATGACGATTGCGACCGCTAGAGAAGCGATGCCCGCGCAGAACGTGAAAGTGCGCGACACGCGCATTGACGTGTTCCGTGCGCTCGCCCTGTTGACCATTTTCATCAACCACGTGCCGGGCACCATCTACGAGCATTTCACGCACAAGAACCTCGGTTTTTCCGATTCGGCAGAAGCTTTCGTGCTGATTTCCGGCATGGCTGTGGCATTGGCCTATGGCAGCAAGTTCGGCCCGGGCAACCGTCTTCTTCTGACGTTGAAGATGTGGCGTCGCGCGGGCGTGCTTTATACAACCCACATCATGACGACCATGGCGACAATCGCCATCTTCGCTTCCGCTGCGATCTTCCTGAAGCGTTCCGAACTGCTCAAGGAAATCAATATCGAGCCGCTGCTCAAGCATCCGGTGGAATCGCTGTTCGGTCTCGTCACGCTCGGCCATCAGCTTGGCTATAACAACATCCTGTCCATGTATGCCGTCATGCTGGTCCTGACGCCGCTCCTGCTTTTGCTGGCGCGCATCAGCCTGCCGCTGATGCTGGGCGTTTCGGGGATGGTCTGGTTCCTGTCCGGTCTTTATCAGGTCGCACCGATCAATTATCCGACGGAGGGCGTCTGGTTCCTGAACCCGCTTTCCTGGCAGTTCCTGTTTGCCATTGGCATTGCAGGTGTGATGCATGTGCGCCGTGGCGGCCAGCTGCCGACGCATCCGGCCCTGATCGGCCTTGCGGTCGGCTATCTGGTGCTGGCACTGGCCTGGGTCCGCATTCCGCTTTGGGGCATTGACGCCTCGATGGGCATGCCGATGGTCATCACGGGCTTCGACAAGACCTTCCTGTCGGGTCCGCGTCTCCTGCACATTCTGGCGATGGCCTATCTCATCGCCGTGGTGCCGACGCTGAATAATATCGCCCGCACTGCGCCGGATAATCCGCTGGCAATCCTCGGCAAGCATTCGTTGCCGGTGTTCATCGCAGGCACGCTGCTTGCCATGGTGGCGCAGGTCATGAAGCTGGTGAATCCGGGCGGTCTTCCCTATGACACGCTGCTGATTGCAACCGGTATCGTGATGCAGTTCGCGCTGGCCTATTATCTGGAATGGCTGCCGACCATTGGCTGGGGCAAACAGGGTGCAGTCAAACCTGCCGTCCCAGCCGCCGAGCCGGTCAAGGTTCAAGCGGCGACGAAACCCCAGCCTGCGATGCAGCGCTATTGATAATGAGCCGCCTTCGGGCGGCTTTTTTCTTTCTGGACGGCCCGGGCCTGCTGGTATTTTCCACAGGGTGAGGCCGAAATTAACCATTCATTAATCTTAAGAGGGTTTAATCATTTACATCCAGTTCGGCTGGATTCTTACCGAGTGGTTTAGCCACTCTGTTTGACGCCTCCCTGTTAAACTCCTGAGAGCCGCCATCGCGGCTCTTTTTTTGTGCCTGCAAGGCTTTAACCTCACTAGTCACTGGCGTTTTGAACGCATGAGGGGAACCGGAAACCGGTTCGACCCGTTCTGCTTGCAGGGGCAGTTAACCACCCCTTGAAAATGTTAACCGAACGTTAAACATAATCTTGCGCGACCGTGCATGAAGGTGCAGTTTATCGTGGACTTGTTTGATGTGACTGTTCCGTCCGAACGTCTCGCGTGGTCGAACGGCGGTTCAGTAATTTTCAGTCGCGTTCATCCTCCAGTGGATGCGATCAACGGAATGGGCCGCCGATGCAGGCGGTCATGCAGGGTGACAGAGCAGTGATTAGCGAACAGAGACAGGTGCCGAGCAATATGATCAGCCTCGCAGAGCGCATGGTCTTCTCGGATTCGTTCAAGCCGATCTACAGCCAGGGCATGGATATGGTCGAGGAAGCGGCGAGCTATCTCGACGGCGAAGGCCGTGAAGAAGCGCGCAATCTGTCACGGATTGCTGCGACGCTTTATGCCGCCGAATCGATGCGTCTCACCACCCGTCTGATGCAGATCGCTTCCTGGCTTCTGCTGCAGCGCGCTGCCCGCAACGGCGAGATGAACCGCCAGCAGGTGTCTGCCGAAAAGGCAAAGGTGCGTCTCGACACGCCATCGGCTGGCGAAGGCGCTCCGGGCTGGAGCGAACTGCCTGCCGCTTTTGCCGAACTGGTGGAGCGCTCAATGCGCTTGCAAGCGCGTGTGCGCCGCATGGACCGCGAAGTCTATGGCGATGTGGTTTCCTTGCAGGCCAACCCGCACGGCAACCCGGTTTCCGAGCAGATTGTGCTGCTCAAGACTGCCTTCGGCGCTTCTTAATATCTCTTCATGTGCGTCTATGGATGCGCATGTTTCTCTTTTGTTCACTTTTCTGCTGTCAAGTGAATCCGTCTGAGGATAGGGTTCGCTTATGAAAGAAACGATTCGCATTATTGGCATCGATCCGGGCCTGCGCCGCACGGGGTGGGGCATTGTCGAATCGCTGGGCAATTCACTGCACTTCATCGGCTCAGGCACGGTGACATCGAATGCCGAGATGGATCTTGCTTCACGTCTTTGCCAGTTGCATGAGGGGCTTTCCAAAGTTCTGCATGAATTCATGCCGAACGAGGCGGCGGTCGAGCATACCTTCGTCAACAAGGATGCGACCGCAACGCTCAAGCTCGGCCAGGCGCGCGGCATTGCCTTGCTGGCTCCTGCACAGGCGGGCCTGCCCGTTGCGGAATATGCGCCGAACGCAGTCAAGAAAGCGGTGATCGGCGTCGGTCACGGCGAAAAGCAACAGATACACATGATGGTCAAAGTGCTGATGCCGCGCGCGTCGTTCGATACGAGCGATGCTGCCGATGCGTTGGCCATTGCCATTTGCCATGCCCATCATCGTCAGAGCATTGTAAGCGCCCGCCGGATGCAGGCGTTGTTAGCGGGGTAGGGCCAGAATGATCGGCAAGCTTAAGGGCGTGATCGATGAAATTGCCGATGATCATGCGGTCATCGACGTACATGGTGTTGGCTATGTCGCGTTTTGTTCGCCGCGCACGCTGGGCAATCTTGGCGGCGCGGGCGAGGCGGCCATTCTGTTCATCGAGACTTATGTCCGTGAGGACATGATCCGTCTTTACGGTTTTGCCAATCAGCTTGAGCGCGAATGGTTCCGCCTGTTGCAGAACGTGCAGGGCGTTGGCGCCAAGGTGGCTTTGGCGGTGCTTGGCACATTGTCGCCGTCGGAACTGGCCAATGCGATTGCACTGCGAGACATCGCCATGGTGTCGCGCGCGCCGGGTGTCGGCAAGAAGGTGGCGGAGCGCATCGTCACCGAATTGAAGAACAAGGCCCCGGCTTTCGCCGGTGAGGCGAGCGGCACCATCGGGCTGAAGCAGGAGCTTGGAGCCGGTGCGGCCCCGGCTCCCGTCGCGGATGCCGTGTCGGCGCTTTCCAATCTCGGTTACTCGCGCGATCAGGCGGCGAATGCCGTTGCGGCTGCGCTGAAAGAGGCGGGCGAGGACGCCGATTCGGCGAAGCTTATCCGTCTGGGTTTGAAGGAATTGTCGCGGTGATTAGCTTGTCTCGGCAGAGTGTTCATGCGAGGAGGAAGGCATGAGCGACCGCAACCCTCTCATCGATGCCGACAGACGCGTAGACGAAGACAATACGCTGCGCCCGCAGATGCTCGACGATTTCGTGGGGCAGGCGGCGGCGCGCGCCAATCTCAAGGTCTTCATTGAAGCTGCCAAGGTGCGCGGCGAAGCGCTCGATCACGTGCTGTTCGTCGGCCCTCCCGGTCTTGGCAAGACGACGCTGGCGCAAATCATGGCCAAGGAACTGGGCGTCAATTTCCGCTCTACTTCGGGCCCGGTTATCGCCAAGGCGGGCGATCTGGCGGCTCTGCTTACTAATCTCGAAGAGCGAGACGTGCTCTTCATCGATGAAATTCATCGCCTCAGCCCGGCAGTGGAAGAAATTCTCTATCCGGCGATGGAAGATTTTCAGCTTGATCTGATCATCGGCGAAGGCCCGGCGGCGCGGTCGGTGAAGATCGATCTTGCCAAATTCACGCTGGTTGCCGCGACGACGCGGCTCGGCCTTCTGACCACGCCATTGCGCGATCGCTTCGGCATTCCGGTCCGGCTCAATTTCTATACGGTTGAGGAACTGGAATATATCGTGCGCCGCGGCGCGCGCATCATGCAGATGGGCATTTCGCCGGATGGTGCGCTGGAAGTCGCGCGCCGGTCACGGGGCACACCGCGTATCGCCGGACGTCTGTTGCGCCGCGTGCGCGATTTCGCGCTGGTCGCTGGTAGCGACGTCATCGACCGCAAGATTGCCGATGAGGCGCTGTCACGGCTTGAAGTGGATAATCGCGGGCTGGATCAGCTCGACCGGCGTTACCTCAATATCATCGCGCGCAACTTCGGCGGCGGTCCGGTCGGGATTGAAACCATTGCGGCTGGGCTTTCCGAACCGCGTGATGCGATTGAAGACATTATCGAACCCTATCTCATTCAGCAGGGCTTTTTGCAGCGCACGCCGCGCGGTCGTGTTCTGACGGCGATTGCATGGCAGCATCTGGGATTGCCTGCGCCAGCGGAAATCATCCAGCAGGCGCAATTCGGCCTCTTCATGGAAGACAATGACTAAGAGTATCGGGACTGATCGAAACGAACATTCGGCGCTTGAAGCCGTATCGGGTGCGCTGAAAGACGGGGCGCATCACCTTTATGCGCGCATCTATTATGCCGACACGGATTTTTCCGGCTTTGTCTATCACGGGCGCTATCTGGAATTTTACGAGCGCGGACGCACCGATTTCCTTCGCTTGCAGGATGTGCATCATATCGAGCTTGCCGAAGGCTCGCTTGGTGAAGAAATGGTCTGGGTCGTGCGGCGTATGGAGATCGATTACAAGTCTCCGGCCAGAATGGACGACCTCATCCTGATTGAAACGCGTGTCAGCGAAATTCGCGGCGCACGGGTTATCATGGCGCAGAAGATCACTTGCGACGGCCGCTTGCTTTCGGAAGCGAAAGTGGAAGCGGTGATGATCACCAAGGAAGGCCACCCGCGCCGAATACCGGATGAGTGGCGCGAGGCTTTCACGAAGCAAAGCTGATTTCCAGCGCGCTCCCAAGAATTGAGGGTGCGCCTGTCGCGTTTATTTTAAAGCGCAGGCTCATTTGATGGCCGATTTTGGCGCGTTGGGCCGATATAGGTGCAAATGCTAACGCATCTTTAACCATAATCTCCGATTAATCATCCTGACGGAATCGGTTGAAGGGTCGGGCTGAAGCGCAGCGCCTTCCTTTCACCAAAATTAACCGTAACAAGCGCCGTAGGGATTTAAAGTTGCAAATCCGGCATGTGTGCTTTGGGGCGGTTGTGATGCGAATGTCTGCATGTCCTGCCTGGATGTGCGAACAGCGCGCGAAGCAGTTTCGGGAAAAGTGCCGAGCGTTTTTCCTGGTCGAACTGCATCGAACAAGACGTAAAGCTGCGCAGATTTGGGTCACCCGCGTTTAGGGGCGATCCGTGACGATTTGCGATGCCGCCCGGTCCCGTGCCGGGCGTTTGGATTCAAAAACAGGATATTTCCAGCAGAAGTACGAAACGGCTCTGCGGATGGAAATGCCTAAAGACAGAGAAGGTTGGGGTCATCGGTCTGCGCGGCAGACCGACACGAGCCTCGAAACGGTGGATCGATGGAAAATGTTGCGTTAGCGGCCCCCGCCGCCGATGTTACCCTCTGGGGCCTGTTCATGCAGGCGAACTGGGTGGTCAAGCTGGTCATGCTGGGCTTGCTTGGCGCTTCGGTCTGGACCTGGGCTATCGTCGTGGACAAGGTGATTGCCTATAGCCGCGCGCGCCGCGCCATCGACCGCTTCGAACAGGCTTTCTGGTCGGGCCAGTCTCTGGAAGAACTCTATCGCAATCTTGGCGAACGCCGCACCACCGGCATGGCGTCGATCTTCATGGCCGCCATGCGCGAATGGAAGAAATCCTTCGAGAAGGGCGCACGTTCCCCCATCGGACTTCAGATGCGTATCGACAAGGCGATGGATGTTGCGCTGGCGCGTGAAAGCGAAAAGATGGAATCGCGCCTCGGCTTCCTTGCCACCATCGGTTCAGCGGCACCGTTTATCGGTCTGTTCGGTACGGTCGTCGGTATCATGACCTCGTTCCAGGCTATCGCGGCCTCCAAGAATACCAGCCTTGCGGTTGTGGCGCCGGGTATCGCGGAAGCCCTTCTGGCGACGGCCATTGGTCTTCTGGCCGCCATTCCGGCTGTTATCGCCTACAACAAGCTCTCGTCCGATGCGGGCAAGATCGGTGGACGGCTCGAGGGCTTTGCGGACGAGTTTTCCGCCATACTGTCGCGCCAAATTGATGAGAAGCTGACGCCGCGCAGTTGAGCGCCTTCCAGCGAATACGGCAAATCGAGCTTTCGGGAATCTTGCAATGGGCATGTCGGTAGGAAATGGAATGCAGTCGGGCGGACGCCGCAGGCGTGGTCGCAAGAAGGCATTGATGAGTGAAATCAACGTTACGCCGTTCGTCGACGTGATGCTGGTGCTGCTCATCATCTTCATGGTCTCTGCGCCGCTTCTGACGGTCGGCGTGCCGATTGACCTGCCGGATACGCAGGCCAAGGCGATGAACGCCGATACGCAGCCGATCACGGTTTCGGTCAGCAACGAAGGCAAGATCTATCTGCAGGAAACCGAAATTCCGATTGAAGAGGTTGTGCCGAAGCTTCAGGCCATTTCCAAGACGGGCTATGAGGAGCGCATTTTCGTGCGCGGTGACAAGGCTGCCGATTACGGCACCGTCATGAAGGTCATGGCCCGCATTTCCGCCGCCGGTTTCAAGAATATCGGCCTTGTGACCCTCCAGGAGCAGGATAGCTGACGCCATCATGAAGGCTGGCCTGACATCTTCTGTAGCGCTCCATACCATCGTCATTGCGCTGGGGCTCTTTTCCTTTTCCTCGCCGAAGGCTTTCGACGTGCAGGATTCGGAATCGTTCCCGGTCGACATCGTGCCGATTGAATCCATCACGCAAATTCAGCAAGGCGAAAAGACGGCTCCGATGAAGGAGAAGTCCGCGCCGATTCCGACCACTAAGCCGCAAACCGTTCCCAATGCCCAGAATGTCGGTGATCAGGAGGTCGATACCACGACCCCGCCGAAACCCGACACCAAGGCAAAGCCAATTGAGGCGGCAGAAGAGCCCAAGGCACAACCGGAACCGGTGAAGAAACCGGAACCGAAGCCTGAGCCAAAGCCCGAACCGAAGCCGGAAGAAAAGCCGACGCCGGTTCCCGCGACCGAAATGCAGGCCAAGCCTGAGCCGAAGCAGGAAGTGAAGCCTGACCCGGTGGCGGAAGCCATCGAAAAGCAGGCTGAAACGCCGGATGCGAATACGCCGAAGCTGCCGGACAATGTTCCCGCTCCGCAGACCAAGCCGAAGCCGCCGCAGGCGCAGACCGCCAAGACGCCGGATCGCAAGCCGACGGAAGAGAAGAAGCCGACGCAGTCCGCATCACAGACATCGCAGTCGAAAAACGATGCGATTGCCGATGAAGTGTCGGCGCTGCTCAACAAGCAGAAGGCTTCCGGTGGCGGCGCAAAGCGCTCGACCGATCAGGCATCGCTGGGCGGCAAGAAGAATACCGGCGGCTCCAAGCTGAGCCAGAGTGAAATGGATGCGCTGCGCGGTGCGATTTCCAAGTGCTGGAACGTGCCTGCCGGTGTGGCCGATGCGCCGGGACTGGTTGTGACCGTGAAGATGAAACTGAACCAGGACGGCTCCATCCAGGGCGTTCCAGAAGTGACATCCGGCGGTGGCGGTGATGGTGTTGGTCGTGCAGCGGCTGAAAGCGCCAAGCGCGCGGTCGCACGCTGCGCCCCGTACAATCTGCCAGTCGACAAATATGATTCATGGTCGGAAGTGATCGTCAACTTCGACCCGAGCGAAATGTTCTGATCGGGGTTTCCCGGTCACCAGACTAAATGAAGCCCACTATGGGCAAAGGACAAAAGAGGTCCCAGAAGATATGAAAACCGGCATCATGACAACTAAGATCCGGACAGTCCTCTCGGCTTTCGCCTGCATGATTGCCGCAAGTCTTGTCTGCACCATGCCTGCACGCGCTGTGGTGGAAATCAACATCAACAAGGGTGTGGTCGAGCCTCTGCCGATCGCCATCACCGATTTCCTGTCCGCAGACCAGCTTGGACCCAACATCACGTCGGTCATCGCTGCCGATCTTGAGCGGTCGGGTCTGTTTGCGCCCATCGACAAGGGCGCTTTCATTGAAAAGATCTCCAATCCCGATGCCGCACCGCGCTTCGAGGACTGGAAGGTCATCAATGCACAGGCTCTGGTCACCGGCCGCATCACCAAGCAACCGGACGGCAGGCTGAAAGCTGAATTCCGCCTCTGGGACACGTTTGGCGGTCAGCAGATGATCGGCCAGCAGTTCTTCACCTCGCCGGATAACTGGCGTCGTGTTGCCCATATCATCGCCGACGCCATTTATGAGCGCCTGACCGGTGAAAAGGGTTACTTCGATACCCGCATCGTTTTCGTCGATGAATCCGGCCCGGCCCAGAAGCGCATCAAGCGCCTCGCCATCATGGATCAGGACGGTGCGAATATTCGTTATCTCTCCGACGGTCGCGACATGGCGCTGACCCCGCGCTTCTCGCCGAACCGCCAGGAAGTGACCTATATGTCGTTTGCCGGCGGCCAGCCGAAGGTTTACCTGCTGCAGCTCGAAACGGGTCAGCGTGAACTGGTCGGCAACTTCCCCGGCATGACCATCGCGCCGCGCTTCTCGCCGGACGGGCAGAAGGTCGTCATGAGCTTGCTTCAGGACGACGGCAGCGCCAATGTCTACGCAATGGATCTGCGTTCGCGCACCACGACCCGCCTGACCAACAGCCAGGCTATCGATACCAGCGCTTCCTATTCGCCGGATGGTTCGCAGATTGTGTTCTCGTCCGACCGCGGCGGTCGTCCGCAGCTCTATATCGCCGGTGCCGACGGTTCCAATCCTCGCCGCCTGTCGATGGGCGACGGCAGCTACTCAACGCCGGTCTGGTCTCCGCGCGGCGATCTCATCGCCTTCACCAAGCAGTCGCAGGGCCAGTTCTCGATTGGCGTGATGAAGACCGACGGTTCGGGCGAACGCCTTCTGACGTCGGGCTTCCACAATGAAGGTCCGACCTGGGCTCCAAACGGTCGCGTGCTGATGTTCTTCCGCAAGGCGGCAGGCGCAGGTGGCCCGAAGCTGTTCACCATCGACCTGACGGGTCGTAACGAACGCCAGATCCAGACACCGAATTTCGCATCCGATCCGGCCTGGTCGCCGCTGCTCGAATAGGCTGAGCTTCGGAGAATCATAAAAAAGATTAAGGCGCGGGATTTTTGGTCCCGCGCCTTTTCCATGCCCGCTGGCAGCGGTCTAGAGCGCGTTATGCGATGTTTTTGGCCTGTCTTTGCGGCGATTGCCACAATCGACCTCAAAAGCCGTGTTTCTGCCGCATTTTGCCATCAAGGCCTAAAAACAGAATGGCAACCGGAAAACGCCGGTTGCATTTGGTCTCAAGACAATATTAACCATACTTCTTGAGCCTGCATTAACCTCGATATGATTATTGGTTGGTTACGCAGGAACATCAAATCTTAAGGAGCCTCGGCCCATGCGCCGCATCCAGTCGATTGCACGTAGCCCGATCGCTATTGCCCTTTTCATGTCGCTCGCCGTCGCCGGTTGCGCATCCAAGAAGAATCTCCCGAACAATGCCGGTGATCTCGGCCTCGGCGGTGCAGGCGCGGCAACGCCCGGCTCGGCGCAGGACTTCACGGTCAATGTCGGCGACCGCATCTTCTTCGATCTCGACTCGTCGCTGATCCGCGGAGACGCACAGCAGACGCTTTCGAAGCAGGCCCAGTGGCTGCAGCGTTACCCGCAGTATTCGATCACCGTCGAAGGTCATGCTGACGAACGCGGTACCCGCGAATACAACCTCGCTCTCGGCCAGCGTCGCGCTGCCGCCACCCGCGACTTCCTCGCTTCGCGTGGCGTGCCGACCAACCGTATGCGCACCATCTCGTATGGTAACGAACGTCCGGTCGCAGTTTGCGATGCCGACTCGTGCTGGTCTCAGAACCGCCGCGCAGTTACCGTTCTCAACGGCGCTGGCAGCTAATAATTGTAAACGCACAACAGCGTTCAGAGAAAAGCGGCCTTCGGGCCGCTTTTTTCGTTTTCATGTCTGTTGATCAGGCATTTCGACAAACTTTGGCCGAAGTCGCCCCTGTCATAGTGGGAACGATTAAGGGAAAGCATCTTTGCTTTTCACGGATTTGCTCTAAAAGCGGAACTGGCCGTGCGGTATGGCATGTTCAGCAAGCATTCAGGCGCGGCACTCGATCATCCTGTTCATTGTAAACTCGCAGGGGCAATAGGGAATGAGGACAACAATGAGGAAAGTGACACTGGCAATTGCCATGCTGCCGCTTTTGGCGAGTGCTCCGGTTTTGGCGCAGACTGGCGATCCGGGTGCAAACCAGTATTCGCAGCAGGTGTGCAATCTCGCACATCAGAACGCGCAGTCTTACAGCAAGATCTTGCAGCTCCGCGACAAGATGGTGAAAATCCATCGCGATAATGAAGGTCGTTTTCAGGCTCTCGAAAAGGGCAAGGGCGGCGGTCAGAATCGCGTCAGCGTCGGCTCGACCGCAATTCTCGATGACGCCATGCGTGGCGGCGGCGCTTCGGCGCAGAATGGCGGCTACCAGAGCCCCGGCATGATGCAGGAGCTGGTACGCAACCTCACTGGCAAGATCGAGGATGTGGACGCCCAGATCGCATTCACCGACAATCAGCTGCAAAAATCGCAGGAAGACAACGAATTCCGCTTCGAGGAACTCGAAAAGAAGAATGGTGTCGCGTCACCGGCTGCAAATAAGGCAGGCCAGCCTGCTGTTGCCCCGGCTCCGGGCGCTGATCTTTGCGCACAGGGCGCAGGCGATCCTGCCAGCATGGCCGATACGCTGGGCATGCGTGCTGAGGCCATGAACTTCCAGATCCTCGAAATGCAGGATCAGATGCAGAAAATGCAGGAAGAATATGAGCAGCGTTTCCAGTTCCTGGAGACCGGCAAGCGCGCCGACACGGGCGACCGCAACGGCGGTGGTGCAGGCGATGGCAGCGCTCTCGCCAGCGCCGGTTCAACCGGCAATATGGGCCAGAACACCTATGATGGCGGCACCACTGGTAATCCCGATGCCGGGGTTTCCGCAGATGCCGGTCAGGACGGCTCCATCTCGGACCGGACGCCGGCACAGGAAGCACCGCAGACTGCACAATCGGGCGCAATTGGCGCCGATTCTCTTGCCACTGGTTCCGGCGTCTTGACGCAGGGTGGCCCCCAGCGCGGCGAGCCGCCGCAGACACTGGGCTCCATCCGGTTTGATTCCAGTGGCAATGTAATCGGCGATTCGCTCAATGCCGCTCCGCGCCCGGTCGAACAGGGCGGCTTGCCCGGTAGTCAAGGTTCCGCTGGGCAGGGCAATGCGCAGAACGGCACGGCTGTGGCCTCGCTGCCATCGGGCGATAATCCGAACACGCTCTATCAGGCCTCGTATCAGTATCTGATGTCGGGCGACTACAAGGCGGCCGAATCCGGTTTCCGCCAGCATGTGAAGCGCTATCCGGCTGATCCGCAGACCGCGGAAGCCCGCTTCTGGCTGGGCGAATCGCTTTACGGTCAGGGTCGCTATCCGGAAGCTGCAACCGTGTTCATCGACACGCAACGCGACTATCCCGATTCGCGCCGCGCGCCGGAAAACATGTTCAAGCTCGGCATGACGCTTGAGAAGATGGACAATCACGACGTTGCCTGCGCGACTTTCGAGCAGATCCCGCAACGTTATCCCAAAGCGGCTCCCGCCATTCTGAAGCGCGTTGCCGAAGAACGCACACGTGTAAAGTGCTGATTGCGGAGTTATTTCGTGGGGCTTTCCCCGGCTGATATTTTTAAACCTTTTCAACTGGATCAAGCAAAGGCCGTCATTGCGGCCGTTTCCGGCGGCAGCGATTCGCTGGCAATGCTCTTCCTGCTAAAGGATCATTTGGCGACGCTCGATCCTCGTCCTGCACTTCTCGCAGTGACCATCGATCATCGCTTGCGCGCCGAATCAGCCGAGGAGGCTGAATATGTCGGCGCGCTGTGCCGTGAGCACGGCATCGCGCACCGTATTCTGGCATGGGACGATCCCAAGCCGTCACAGGGGCTGGCCGCAGCGGCGCGTAGCGCACGCTACCGGCTTCTGGTTCAGGCTGCGCATGAAGCGGGTGCCAGCGTGATCGTGACCGGCCACACGCAGGATGACCAGATTGAGACTTTCCTGATGCGCAAGGAGCGCAGTCACCACGCCGAGGCGAGGGGGCTTGCCGCCATGGCGCCCCAGTCATGGCTGGAAGGGTCTGTGCAGCTGATCCGCCCGCTGCTTTCGGTTTCGCGGCAGGCCCTGCGGGATGAGCTGACAGCGAAAGATATTCGCTGGGTTGACGATCCGAGCAACGCCAATACCGACTATGAACGCCCGCGTGTCCGGCAAGGCGCTGCTGCCGATGCCGATCCGCAGATCGTTCTGGCGCAGGTGGCTCTGGCGAGCGCGGCACGCAAGCGCGACAATGCTGCTCTCGTTGCGGCACTGGCCGATCCTGCAAGTCTGCAGGTTGATGATTGCGACCGGATGGAAATCGATCCGGCCATTTATGCCGCTTTACCGGAAACAGTTCGGCGGCTTTTTTCCGGCCTCGTGGCTTCTCTGGCAGGCGGGCGTCGATTCCTGCCGGGCGATGCCGAGCGTTTGCGCATCGAGCGCATTCTGTCGGGCGAGGCAGAACACGAAAGCCAGAGGCACGAAAGCCCAAAACACGAAAACCAGAAACACGAAAGATTGACCATTTTCGGCGCGCTGATCGAGCGCGGAGCGAAGGGCTTGCCGCATCGTTTCCGGCGGGAGCGGCGCAATTTGCCGTCCGTATTGTTGCCGGCTGGTGGCAGCTGCATCTGGGATGGGCGCTTTCGCTTCTTCAATTCAGGCGACCGTAATTTTGAAATCGCGGCGCCCGGACGACAGGCGTTGATCGACTTTCTGGCCGATTCTCCCACGTCTCTTCCAGAAAACGCTTCTGAAACAAATGCGCGCTGGCGCGAAACGCTTCTGGTGCTGCCCGCTGTCTATGCGGATGGAAAGATTGTCTCTTTGCCATTCCTTCCCGGACAGAATCTTCCGGCGCATATCCGTATGGAACGGCATTTCGCGCTGTTTGATCATGTTCTGCCGGGATATGATTTCGCGCTGGCCGAGGCGATCGAGAAGCGAATTGGTCGCCAATCTTCACCAAACTCCTAATTTTTATAAACCAGAGTGGGAAGAATCTCCCATGCGGCGTGTTACGCGCCTTGGCAACGCCTTCCTTCGATCCTATGTTAGATCGAAACATCGTTCCGCGGTTGCGGAATGGCCGTGGTATCGATTGGACCCGATATGAATCCGAACTATCGCAACTTCGCCCTCTGGGCGATCATTGCTCTTCTTTTGATCGCGCTGTTCAACCTGTTCCAGAGCCCTGGTCAGCGCACGAATTCCCGTGAAGTTTCCTATTCGCAATTTATTGACGACGTATCCAATGGTCGCGTGAAATCGGTCACGATTACCGGCGAGCGCATCACCGGCACCTTTGCCGACAATGGCTCGACGTTCCAGACCTATTCGCCTGGCGATACGGGCCTCGTTGCGCGGCTTGAAAGCAAGGATGTCGCGATCACTGCCCGTCCTGAAAGCGACGGCTCCAGTTCGCTGATCGGCATTCTTCTGTCGTGGCTGCCGATGATCCTGATCCTTGGCGTGTGGATTTTCTTCATGCGCCAGATGCAGGGTGGTTCGCGTGGTGCGATGGGCTTCGGCAAGTCAAAGGCGAAGCTTTTGACCGAAGCGCATGGCCGCGTCACTTTCCAGGACGTTGCAGGCGTTGACGAAGCCAAGCAGGATCTCGAAGAAATCGTTGAATTCCTGCGCGATCCGCAGAAGTTCCAGCGTCTCGGCGGCAAGATTCCGCGCGGCGTGCTGCTCGTTGGCCCTCCCGGTACCGGTAAGACCCTTCTGGCGCGCTCGGTTGCGGGTGAAGCCAATGTGCCGTTCTTCACCATTTCCGGTTCGGACTTCGTTGAAATGTTTGTTGGTGTCGGCGCAAGCCGCGTCCGCGACATGTTCGAGCAGGCGAAGAAGAATGCACCTTGCATCATCTTCATCGACGAAATTGACGCTGTCGGTCGTCATCGTGGCGCCGGTCTCGGCGGTGGCAATGACGAACGCGAACAGACCCTCAACCAGCTTCTGGTCGAGATGGATGGTTTCGAAGCCAACGAATCGATCATTCTGATCGCCGCGACCAACCGTCCGGACGTTCTTGATCCGGCATTGCTGCGTCCGGGTCGTTTCGACCGTCAGGTCGTTGTGCCGAACCCGGATATCGTCGGTCGCGAACAGATCCTGAAAGTGCATGTGCGCAATGTGCCGCTCGCACCGAATGTCGATCTCAAGGTTGTCGCACGCGGCACGCCGGGCTTCTCCGGTGCCGATCTCGCCAACCTCGTCAACGAAGCCGCTCTCATGGCAGCGCGCCGTAACAAGCGCCTGGTGACCATGCAGGAATTCGAGGACGCCAAGGACAAGATCATGATGGGTGCGGAACGCCGCTCCGCCATGACGCCGGAAGAAAAGGCCAATACGGCCTATCACGAAGCAGGCCATGCCATTGTTGCGCTCAATGTGCCTGCATCCGATCCGGTCCATAAGGCGACGATCATTCCGCGCGGTCGCGCGCTCGGCATGGTGATGCAGCTTCCGGAAGGCGACCGTTATTCGGCCACCTATACCTGGATGGTGTCGCGTCTTGCCATCATGATGGGCGGTCGTGTGGCTGAAGAGCTGAAATTCGGCAAGGAGAACATCACTTCCGGTGCATCCTCGGACATCCAGCAGGCAACCAAGCTTGCCCGGTCCATGGTCACCCAGTGGGGTTATTCCGACAAGCTCGGTCGTGTGGCTTACGGTGACAATCAGGAAGAAGTCTTCCTCGGTCATTCGGTGTCGCGCACGCAGAATATTTCGGAAGAAACCGCGCAGATCATCGATGCAGAAGTGCGTCGCCTGATCGACGAGGCTTATGCCGAAGCGACCCGTATCCTGACCAAGAAGAAGAAGGACTGGATTGCGCTCGCTGAAGGTCTTCTGGAATACGAAACACTGAGCGGCGACGAGATCAAGGAACTGATCGCAGGCAACAAGCCTTCACGCGATCAGGGCAATGATACGCCGTCGCGCGGTTCGGGTGTTCCGAAGGCCGGTAGCCCGCGCAAGCGCAAGAGCAGTGGCGAACCGGGCAACGAGCCCGGCATGGAACCGCAGCCGCAATAAGCGCTCATTCCAAACAGACGACGAAAGCCGGGTTTCGCCCGGCTTTCTTTTTGTCTATGTCCTGACGACTTCAAACCGCCGCAAAGGCTCGGTTAACAATTTCGGCGCATGATCTTTTGAAGGATACAACTTTAGAAGCCGGGATCGCTTTTGACCCTGCCAAAGACGAAATTGCATAGAACAGGCATTTTAGGGTATTAACCCGTCAAATAGCTGTCAAAGTTGCGGGCCTGCGCGACTATTGCGCTCTGGTTGAAATGAGCGGCATATATCGACGGCACCGGGATAGCGACGTGGCTCAACGCAAGGCTAAACATATGACACGGAAATACTTCGGAACTGATGGCATTCGCGGACAGGCGAACAGCTTCCCCATGACGCCGGATATTGCCATGAAAGTTGGCATGGCGGTGGGGCATATTTTCCGTCGTTCGGGTCAGGTTTCGCGGGTGGTGATCGGCAAGGATACGCGCCGTTCGGGTTATATGCTGGAAAACGCGCTGGTTGCCGGTTTCACAGCGGCGGGCATGGACGTGTTCCTGCTCGGACCGATTCCGACGCCCGCTGTGGCCATGCTCTGCCGCTCGCTGCGCGCCGATATCGGCGTTATGATTTCGGCCTCGCACAACCCGTATTACGATAATGGTATCAAGCTGTTCGGCCCTGATGGCTTCAAGCTTTCGGATGAGATCGAAATTCAGATTGAAAAGCTGATTGAGGGCGATCTGTCGTCGCTGCTGGCAAGCCATGGCGCAATCGGCAAGGCCAAGCGCGTTGACGGCGATATTTACCGCTATATCGAGTTTGCCAAGCGTACCATGCCGCGCAACATCGCGCTCAACGGTCTGCGTGTGGTGATCGATTGCGCCAATGGCGCTGGCTATAAGGTGGCTCCGGCTGCGCTTTGGGAGCTAGGCGCTGAAGTCATCACCATCAATAACGAGCCGAACGGCATCAACATCAATGAGGATTGCGGTTCGACGCATCCGATTGGCCTGATGAAGAAGGTTCAGGAACTGCGCGCCGATGTCGGCATCGCGCTCGATGGCGACGCGGATCGCGTACTTCTGGTCGATGAAACCGGGTCGGTGATCGACGGCGACCAGCTGATGGCGGTGATTGCCGAATCATGGGCCAATACCGACCGCCTGACCGGTGGCGGCATTGTTGCGACCATCATGTCCAATCTCGGACTGGAGCGCTTTCTGACAGATCACAACCTGACGCTTGCTCGCACCAAGGTTGGCGACCGCTATGTCGTCGAGCATATGCGCGAACACGGCTTCAATGTGGGTGGCGAACAGTCCGGCCATATCGTCCTGTCGGATTTCGCGACGACGGGCGACGGCCTGATTTCTGCCTTGCAGATTCTTGCTGTCATGCAGGAAGCCCAAAAGCCGCTCAGCGACATTTGCCGCAAGTTCGAGCCGGTGCCGCAATTGCTCAAGAATGTGCGCACCGCTGGCGGCAAACCGTTGGAAAACAAGAATGTAAAGCATGCCATCGATGAAGCGCGTGAGCGCCTTGGCGTGCAAGGTCGCCTCGTGATCCGCCCATCGGGAACCGAGCCGCTCATCCGCGTTATGGCGGAAGGCGATGATCGCGTTCTGGTTGAAAAGGTGGTTAACGATATCGTTGATGTTATTTCGTCGGTGGGTAACGCCGCGTGATTTGATAATAACCTTAATAGTTAAAATGGCGCGCCTCTGACGCGCCATTTTTATTTTAGCTATCTCTAAGATTTATTAAAAAGTATCGTTAAAAAACAAGGTTAAGTTGTAATTAACTTTTAAAATCTATTGTCCCTATTGAAAGCGAGGATAACGCTCCGGCGTTATGATATTTCTATGGGGCAGACGATGAACGGTCTTGTGAAAACTTTTTTCGGCGGCTTGGCTGCATCTGTCGCCATGATGGCCACGGGCGCACTGGCAGCGGATCTGATTGAACCGCCAGTGGTTCCGGAAGTGGTTGTAGCGCCGCCTGCTGTTGGCGGCTGGTATCTGCGTGGCGATCTCGGCTATTCGAAGCCGAAATTCAAGGACGCGGATTATGCAACCATCGACAATTGCGAATGCGGTCCTTCGACATTCGGCAGCAACACGCTGTCAGGTGATCTGAAAGGTTCGTTCCTGATCGGCGGCGGTGTCGGCTATCAGCTGACGGATTACTTCCGTACCGATCTGACGGTCGACTATATGACCCGTTCGAAATTCGAGGGCCATACCTACGGTTCGGCCTGTAACGGCGACGCTTCCTGCGCCTCCGACGAACGCAGCCATTTCTCGGCGCTGTCCATCCTGGCCAATGCTTATGTCGATCTCGGCAACTTTGCTGGCTTCACGCCTTATGTCGGCGCCGGTATCGGTGGAACCCGCGTACGCTGGAACGACATTGAGGACGCACGTTACGGCGGTTCTGTGGATGGTGCGGCCAACTGGCGTTTCACTTATGCCCTCATGGCTGGTGCTTCCGTCGATCTGACCCAGAACCTCAAGCTGGATGCGGGTTATCGCTATCGCCATATCAACGGCGGCAAGATGTTCGAGGGCGGTCAGTATCTCGGCGACGGTTATGACAAGGGCATGGACATCCACGACGTCCGCGTCGGCCTGCGTTATATGTTCGGCGGATCGAGCGCGCCTTACGCGCCGCAGCAGGTTTCGACCATTGTGGATGGCCCCGTCTACAAGTAAGACACCTCTGTTATCTGATCGTCAAAGGCCCGGTTCTCCGGGCCTTTTTCTTTGCGGCATTCCTTAAATATCTCCCGATTTTTATCAGGCATTAACCATAGGCGTTCATAATTGAGACTATTCTTATGAGCGGGGATCTCATCATGTTTGCGAAGTGGCGTGCTCTCAACCTGTCGGCGGTTGCTCTGGCGGGTCTCAGTGTTGCATCCGTTGCCTCGGCGGCCGATCTCGATGCCGTTGGTTACGAACCTGTCGTCGAAGCACAGCCTGTGGAAGTCGGCTCTGGCTGGTATCTGCGCGGCGATCTTGGTTATAACATTTCTTCGAAAACCGGACTTACGGCCCGAGACCAGTTTGGAAACAGCGTTTCCGAAAGCTTCGATCTGGACAAGAACTTCGTGCCTTCGGTCGGTATCGGTTATCAGTTCACCGATTATCTGCGCGCCGACGTGACCGGTAGCTATTCCAAGCAGGATATGGACGGCTTCCCAGCCGAAGCCCGCATCTGGGACATGATGGCCAATGCCTATGTGGATCTTGGCAATTTCTCCGGCTTCACGCCTTATCTCGGTGGTGGTCTCGGCTTTGCCAATGTGCGCTATAGCTTTGACACGGGCGCTGGCGACTTCAAGTCCGACGATGATTATCGCTTTGCCTGGGCACTGATGGCAGGTGTCGGCATCGACGTTGCTTCCAACATCAAGCTCGATCTCGGCTATCGTTACGGTGTCATCAGCAGTGGCGATGTGATCAGCGGCAACGGCATCACGATCAGCGACAAGGATATCAAGTCGCATCAGCTGCGCGCCGGTATTCGCTTCACGACCTGGTAATTCATGTTGTCAGAAGCTGACTGAAGACAGGGTCCCTCCGGGCCCTTTTTCCATTCTTGCAAGACCGTTCTACGGCTGGCGGCTTCCTGTCGAATTTCAGGGTAAAATATTCCCGAAAAGCCATGTTGTGGAAAAATGCGCTTTCCGCTATTCCCATCAGTGGGCCACGTCTCCCCACCGAGACGCGTGCTATCTGAGAGGATAGAAACAACATGACGACGATTGCGAAGCCGGTAGTTCGCCCGGCTAACCCTAATTTTTCATCCGGTCCCTGTGCAAAACGTCCCGGCTGGTCGCTCAATGCGCTGGTCGATGCCGCTCTTGGCCGTTCGCATCGCGCGAAAATCGGCAAGACCAAGCTGAAGGACGCCATCGACCTTACCCGCGAAACCCTGCAGGTGCCTGCCGATTACCGTATCGGCATTGTTCCGGCATCCGATACCGGCGCTGTGGAAATGGCGCTGTGGTCCATGCTCGGCGCGCGTGGCGTCGATATGGTCGCGTGGGAAAGCTTCGGTGCGGGCTGGGTGACGGATGTGACCAAGCAGCTCAAGCTCGAAGATGTGCGCACCTTCACAGCGCCTTACGGTGAGATTGTCGATTTTTCGCAGGTCGATTTCGACCGCGATGTCGTCTTCACCTGGAATGGCACCACGTCTGGCGCGCGCGTTCCGAACGGCGATTTCATCCCGGCTGATCGCAAGGGCCTGACCTTCTGCGATGCAACCTCTGCGGCTTTCGCGCAGCGTCTGGATTTCACGAAGCTCGATGTCGTCACCTTCTCCTGGCAGAAGGTTCTGGGCGGCGAAGGCGCACATGGCATGCTGATCCTCAGCCCGCGTGCGGTCGAGCGTCTGGAAAGCTACAAGCCGGCATGGCCGCTGCCCAAAATTTTCCGCATGACTTCCGGCGGCAAGCTGATTGAAGGCATCTTCGTTGGCGAAACCATCAACACGCCCTCCATGCTCTGCGTGGAAGACTATCTCGATGCGCTCAACTGGGCAAAGTCGATTGGCGGTCTTGACGGGCTTGTCGGACGTGCCGACAGCAATTTTGCCGTTCTGGACGCCTTCGTGGCCAAGACGCCATGGATCGCCAATCTGGCCGCCAAGCCGGAAAATCGCTCCAACACCTCCGTGTGCCTCACCATCGTTGATCCTGAAGTGACGGCGCTTTCTGCCGAAGCTCAGGCGGCTTTTGCCAAGGGCATCGTCACGGCGCTGGAAAAAGAAGGCGTCGCCTATGACATCGGCGCTTATCGCGATGCGCCTTCGGGCCTGCGTATCTGGGCTGGCGCCACGGTCGAAACATCCGATCTGGAAGCACTGACCCATTGGCTCGACTGGGCTTTTGAAGCACAGAAAGCCGCACTCAAGGCTGCTGCCTGAGGCGCGCTCCTGCTTAGGCCGTGGCTGGCCACCGGTTAGGCCACGGCTCGCATTCCCCAATATTTGCAGCATTTCGCATGAGCCAGAATGAGCCAAATGCGTTGCGCATCTGCAAGCTCATTGCTTGAAATGCTTGGTCAGGACATGTTCGAGCACATCCCGAAAAGTGTGAAACGGCTTTCGGACAAGATGTGCTCAAAACAAAAGGAGGCCCAAATGGCACCTCGCGTTCTCGTATCCGATAAGCTTTCACCCACTGCCGTCCAGATTTTCAAGGATCGCGGTGTTGAAGTCGATTACTTGCCCGATCTCGGCAAGGATAAGGAAAAGCTTCTCGAAGTCATCGGTCAGTATGATGGTCTGGCAATTCGTTCGGCCACCAAGGTCACGGAAAAGCTGATCGCTGCTGCCAAAAATCTCAAGGTTGTCGGTCGCGCCGGTATCGGTGTGGACAATGTCGATATTCCGGCTGCATCGCGTCGCGGTATCATCGTGATGAACACGCCGTTCGGCAATTCGATCACCACGGCAGAACATGCCATTGCGCTGATGTTCGCCGTGGCGCGTCAGTTGCCGGAAGCAGACGCTTCCACCCGCGCAGGCAAGTGGGAAAAGAACCGCTTCATGGGTGTGGAAATCACCGGCAAGACGCTCGGCGTCGTGGGCTGCGGCAATATCGGTTCGATTGTCGCCACGCGTGGCATCGGCCTCAAGATGCATGTTGTTGCTTTCGATCCGTTCCTGTCCGAAGCGCGTGCACAGGAACTGGGCGTGGAGAAAGTGGAGCTGGACGAGCTGCTCGCCCGCGCCGACTTCATCACGCTGCACACGCCGCTGACCGACAAGACCCGCAACCTCATCAATGCGGAAAGCCTCGCCAAGACCAAGCCGGGTGTTCGCATCGTCAATTGCGCCCGCGGCGGTTTGATCGTCGAAAAGGACCTCATTGCCGCGCTGAAATCAGGCCATGTGGCCGGTGCCGGTATCGACGTCTACGAAGTCGAGCCAGCGACGGAGAATGAACTTTTCTCCCTGCCGAATGTCGTTTGCACGCCGCATCTGGGTGCGTCGACCTCGGAAGCGCAGGAAAATGTTGCGCTTCAGGTGGCCGAACAAATGTCGGACTATCTGGTCAAGGGTGCGGTTTCCAACGCCATCAATATGCCGTCGATCACGGCTGAAGAAGCGCCGCGTTTGCGCCCGTTTGTGAAGCTTGCGGAAGTTCTCGGTGCCTTTGTCGGTCAGGTGACCGATGAGCCGATCGAGGAAGTGGAAGTGCTGTTCGACGGCTCCACCTCCGGCATGAACACGCGCGCGCTTTTGAGTGCTGCTCTGGCTGGTCTCATTCGCCCGCAGGTTGCCGACGTCAACATGGTTTCGGCACCGATCATGGTGAAGGAACGCGGCATCATCGTTTCGGAAGTAAGGCGCGACAAGTCCGGCATTTTTGACGGCTATATCAAGCTGACCGTCCGCACGACGCTGCGCGAGCGCTCGATTGCCGGAACCTGCTTCTCGGATGGCAAGCCGCGTTTCATCCAGATCAAGGGAATCAACCTCGATGCCGAGGTCGGTCCGCACATGCTCTACGTCACCAACAAGGACGTTCCGGGCATGATCGGCCTGCTCGGCACGATCTGCGGCAAGCACAATATCAACATCGCAAATTTCTCGCTCGGACGCGACCATCCCGGTGGTGACGCCATTGCCATGCTCTATGTGGATGAACAGATTCCGCATGCAGCACTTGACGAACTGATAGCTCAGGAGGCAATCAAGGCGGCAACACCGCTTGAGTTTAACGTCGGAGAAGTTTGAAAACATGACTGAAGAGATGGCACAGCCGGAATGGCGGCGCATGCACGAGCAGGATATCGAGCGCGTGACTGTGGTAGCCAATGTGGTCCATCTCGACTTTTTCGAGGATGAGGCGGTCTTCCGGGACCGCTTCAAGCTCTACCCGGCGGGATGTTTCGTTTATGCCCGTGACAATGACATTCTGGGCTATGGTATCAGCCATCCCTGGAAACTCGATACAGTTCCCGCGCTGAATTCCGTTCTCGGCGAGTTGCCGGAAGATACCAGCACCTATTACATCCACGACATTGCGCTTTTGCCCGCTGCCCGCTCCGCAGGTGCAGCCACGCGCGTACTGGAACTGATGGCTGCCCAGGCCGAGACCGACGGCTTTTTCACCATGTCACTGGTGGCCGTGAATAATTCCGAAGGTTTTTGGGAAAAGAAGGGCTTCGTCTCCCGCGACCTGCCCGCACTGGAAGAAAAGCTGAAAAGCTATTCGGATGATGCCATCTATATGGTTCGCGCGGGATAGAGCACATCCCGAAAAGTGGGAACCGGTTTTCGGATTGGATGTGCGTGGGAAAAAAACTCGCAGATATTCCGCTTCTGACGGTCTGCAAATGGCGTGACTTTTTCGCTTCCGGTGCTCATGTCGTTCTCTTTTACGCATAGTCTTATCCGAAAAGTCTGCAACTTTTCGGGACTATGCATGGAAGTACATTCCGCTCCGGTTCTCAAATCCCACCATTTTCGCCTCGTCATAAACGGAATCTCAAGCGACCTAAGCGCCTCTTCTGTCCACCGTGTTCTCAAAAATCGTGATTTTTTTGCACGAAAGAGTCGCGTAAGCGGGATTCAGTCTGTATAGAGACGAGGGATCAGCACCCCGTGAACCTTTCGGGGAAGCTTGCGATCCTTGGGCTATCAACGGCTGTAATGCCGACCGAGGAGTTTTCTTAAATGGCAAATGTGGTTGTCGTCGGGTCGCAATGGGGCGACGAGGGCAAGGGTAAGATCGTGGACTGGCTGTCCGAACGCGCCGATGTCATCGTGCGCTATCAGGGCGGTCATAATGCCGGTCATACGCTTGTTATCGATGGCGTCAGCTACAAGCTTTCGCTGCTGCCTTCCGGTCTGGTGCGCGGCAAGCTCAGCGTCATCGGTAATGGCGTCGTGGTCGATCCGCATCATTTCGTCTCTGAAGTCGCTAAGCTTCGCGCGCAGGGCATTGAGATTTCTCCGGACGTGCTGCGCATTGCCGAAAATGCACCGCTCATTCTGTCGATCCACCGCGATCTCGACGCCATGCGCGAAGGCTCCAATTCGGGCCTCAAGATCGGCACCACCAAGCGCGGTATCGGCCCTGCTTACGAAGACAAGGTCGGCCGTCGCGCCATCCGCGTCATCGATCTGGCCGAGCCAGAAACGCTGGAGCCAAAGGTTGAGCGCCTGCTGTCGCACCACAATCTGCTGCGCCGCGGCATGGGTCTTGAAGAAATCGCCGTTGAGACGATCCTCAAGGAACTGACCTCGGTTGCCCATGAAATCCTGCCTTATATCGATCAGGTCTGGCGCGTGCTCGACGAGCGCCGCAAGGCTGGCGACCGCATCCTGTTCGAAGGCGCACAGGGCGCACTGCTCGACAACGACCACGGCACCTATCCGTTCGTGACCTCGTCCAACACCGTCGCCGGTCAGGCTGCTGCCGGTTCGGGTCTCGGCCCGACGGCGATCGGCTATGTGCTGGGCATCACCAAGGCTTACACGACCCGCGTTGGCGAAGGTCCGTTCCCGACGGAACTCCATGATGAAATCGGCGAATTCCTCGGCACCAAGGGCCATGAATTCGGCGTGGTGACGGGCCGAAAGCGCCGCTGCGGCTGGTTCGATGCCGTGATCGTGCGTCAGACGGTTCGCACTTCCGGCATCACCGGCATCGCGCTGACCAAGCTCGATGTTCTCGACGGTCTGGACGAAATCAAGATCTGTGTTGCCTATGAACTCGATGGCAAGCGCATCGACTATCTGCCGTCCTCCATGGGCGCGCAGGCTCGCGTAAAGCCGATCTATGAAACGCTGCCGGGCTGGTCGGAAACGACGGCAGGTGCCCGTTCGTGGAACGATCTGCCAGCGCAGGCTGTCAAATATGTTCGCCACATCGAAGAACTGATCGGCGCTCCGGTGGCTATGCTGTCCACCAGCCCGGAACGCGAGGATACCATCCTGGTCACCGATCCGTTCCAGGATTGATCTTTTCAAGGTTGCGCTATTGATCAACCCGAAGCAGTTTTGCATAAACTGCTTCGGGTTTTCAGTTTTTAAGCGTTGTAGCGGTGTCCGGTGGTTCAGATTGGCCAGAAAATGCTCGAAGCTTTGTCAAATCTGCCGCTATTTCGCCTCATCGTTTTGAAAAGCTTCGCTTAATTACTGCCAGACACTTTGCTTTCCCTTGATTATTGTGATTATTGGGACATTTAATTGCATCCAGTGCTTGTGGTATCTGAACGGGCAATAAACCGGGTAAGACGGAATGGCGGATTTTGTAGCTGTACTGAAAAAGACGATCGATGCGCAGGCGGACAAATCGCCTGAATTGCGCCAGCGCGTTTACGCGAAGGCGCGCGCAACGATCGAGCAGAAGCTTGTGACGGCAAACGCCTCGCAGGCTGTGGCGGTACGCCAGCGCAACATTCTTGAAGATGCGATTGCCGAAGTCGAAGCTTTTTATGCGCCTCCTGCCGCAGCAGCCGCAGCAGCCCCAGATCCGGTCAATGATGCGCTTGAGGATTTCCTGCAGGAAGCGAATCAGGGTGTAAGCGCGTCGCGTGCGCATCATGAAGACGATGACGACAGCGCTTTTTCCGCTGCGCCGGCTGCAGAGCGCCAAACGCGGGCGTCCGAGCATGATGAAGATGCGTCTTTCAGCGCGGAACGCAGCGGCGACTGGAAAATCGACCGCGCCAAGGAAAAGGCCCAAGCACGCCGCAGCGAATATATCGAGCGCAGTGCCGTCAAGGAAAAGCGCTCCTATAAGGGCCTGATTGCCGGTCTCATCGCCGTACTCGTTCTGGGCGGTGCTGGTTATGGCGTGTGGGCCAACAAGGACAAGCTTCAGGAACTCGCATCGAGCCTCGGGCGCAATGATGCGCCGTCGACCCCGGCTGCCAGCGGTGGTGACAGCACTGCGACGCCACCTCCTGCTGACAGCCATACGGCAGATAATGAAACCACGCCGACACCTGAACAGCAGCCGCAGCAACCAGCTGGCGAGCAGAAGCTCACCCAACGTTTGATGCCGGATGGCAGCGAGACCGATGAAGGCCCGGCTGGCGGTGCGGCTGGCCTCGGCGAAGGCAAGTCCACGGCAGCTTCAACGCCATCCGGTTCTCCGGCTGGTTCGCAAGCTGGCACTCCGGCGACGCCAAGCGAACAGACGCCAGCTGCGCAGCAGGCTGTGGCTGTCGGTCAGCAGGCGCTGCTCTATGAAGAGCGCGGCAGCACCGAATCCGGTTCCGTGGAAAAGGGCAATGTCGTCTGGTCGGTTATTCAGGAAAGCCCGGGTGACGGACAGCCGGAAGAACCGGCGGTGCGTGGCACGGTGACAATGCCGACGAGCAATGTTCAGCTGAAAATGACCATCCGGAAGAATACGGATCAGTCTATTCCGGCCAGCCATTTGATTGAAATGGTGTTCACCGTTCCGGATGGTTTCTCCGGCGGCGCAATCGACAATGTCCAGCGCATCACCTTCAAGGATACGGAACAGGCGGCGGGCAACCCGCTGATCGCGGTTCCGTCCAAGATCGCGGATAATTTCTTCATCATCTGGCTCAACGACGCCCGCACTGCGCAGGACACCAACCTGTCGCTGATGCGCCGTCTGCAATGGATTGATATTCCGGTATCCTATCGCAACGGTCGCCGCGCGCTGATCAGCCTTGAAAAGGGTGTGCCGGGCGAGAAGGCCTTCACCGACGTTCTGGGCGCCAACTAAAGCGCCCTACAGCAGAATGAAAAAGGCCGCGTTGAGCGGCCTTTTTGTTTGCAGATGAAACGCATCCTGAAGCTCTTGCGATGCGCCTGGAGCATTTCCAGCAAAAGTGCGTAGCGGTTTTGCGTAGGACAATGCGTAAAAACAAGTAGATAGAGCGGTTCCAGGATTCCGTTTTAACCGGAACCGCTCTAGAAAATATCTGCTTATTTCTTGTTCTTTTCCGCGAAAGCCTTGATGGCTCCGGCAACTTCATTCTGTGCGGCTTCAGCCGTATCGAAGCCACCGAGTTCCACGGCCTTGCGGCCTTCCGGCAGTTGCTTGTAAACGCGGAAGAAAGCTTCCAGACGCTGCTGCTCGATCTTCGGCAGGTCGGTGATTTCCTTGATATCGTCGTAGGTCGGATCGATCTTCGAGGTCGGAACGGCCACGATCTTGTCGTCCTTTTCACCGCCGTCGATCATCTTGAGAACGCCAATCGGGCGAACCTTGATGATGGCGCCCGGTACGATCGGCTCGCGCGTGTAAACAAGCGCGTCGAGCGGGTCGCCGTCGCCAGCCACTGTGCTGGTGATCGAACCGTAATTGGCCGGGTAGATGACCGGCATCGACTGATAGCGGTCGACAACGATATGGCCGGTCTTGTCGTCGATTTCGTATTTGGTGAAGCTGCCCTGTGGGATTTCGATGGCCGTGAAGAATTCCTTCCCGTCCTGTTCCTTCTGCGGATAGTCGAGATAGGAAACATAGTCGGAAGCAGATGCGGCAGTGGCAGCGGTCAAGGCGAGGGCTGCGGCAAGCAGGAGCTTTTTCATGGGATGTCCTTTAGGCATCGGTGAAACACGCTTTGTGCCTAAAGGCCTTCCATTGCAGTTATTTGAAGCTTTTATTGCGGTTGGATGACGGTTCCGCGAGGAAGCGTCTGCGATACTCCGCAGGGCTGATCCCGATCTTCTGCCGGAAATGGTGACGCAGCGTGTAGGCGCTCCCAAAGCCCACGGAAGCGGCGATATCGTCGATGCTGGCCGGACTCTGGCAGAGCAGTTGCTTGGCGGTCGTCACCCGTTCGGCAACCAGCCAGTCGCCGGGTGTGGTGGCGGTCGCCTCTGCAAAGCGCCGCAGAAAAGTGCGGGCGCTCATACGGCATTCGCTGGCCATCCGTTCGATGGTCCATTCCGAGGCGAGATTGCTCCTGATCCGGTCGAGGAGGGGGCTGATTTCGGTGCCTTCGCGTTTGGCGACCGGTCTTTCCAGAAACTGTGCCTGTCCGCCTGTGCGATGGGCTGGCATGACCAGACGGCGGGCGACGGAATTGGCAGCCACAGGCCCAAAGTCCTGCCGCACGATTTCGATCAGTAGGTCCATTCCGGCGGCACTTCCGGCAGAGGTCAAAATGCGGTCGTGCTCGCGATAGAGCGATGCATCATCGACTGCAATACTCGGGTGTCTGTCGCGCAAGGCTTGCGCATAGCGCCAATGGGTCGTGGCTTCACCGCCGTCAAGCAGATCCGTCGCCGCCAGTACAAATGCGCCGGAACAGATTGAAGCCAGCCGCGCACCCCGTTGATGTGCGTTCCGCAGTCTTTCGCAGATCGCCTCGGGCACGGGAATATCTGCGCCTTTCCAACCGGGCACGATGATGATGTCGGCCTCGTCAATCAGTTCCGGCCCATGGTCCGGGGTAATGACGAAACCGCCATGCGCGCGCAATGGGCCGTCCTCAATCGGGCAACTGGCAAAGCGATACCAGTCCGCCCCCATTTCCGGGCGCGGCAGGCCGAAGATTTCGGCGACGATGCCGAATTCGAATGTGCAGAGACCATCATAGAGAAGGGCGACGACCAACGGGCCGGTGAGTTGTGGCTTCAGGCTTGTCATGATCTTTACGTATATTGTCAATCGCGCCAATTGCAAGCGGGCAGTTGTTCGAGCGAAAAGAATGGCGAACACAACAGGAGATCGCCATGACCATTGCTATGAAGACTGCGGCCAAATCCGCTGTGACTGCCATAGAAGCCGCGCCAAGTGCTTTGGCACGGGAACATTTTGCAGCACAATTCGCCTTCGAGACGGATTGCTGGGATGTACACGATGCGCTTTCGAAGGGTGTCGATTTCGTGCTTCTCGATGTGCGCGGCCCGAGCCTGTTTGCAAAAGGCCATATTCCGGGCGCGATCAATCTGCCGCATGGCAAGATCATCGGTTCGAAAATGGCGGATTGGCCGCAAGAGACGGTGTTTGTCACCTATTGCGCGGGGCCGCATTGTAATGGCGCAGCGCGTGGCGCTCTGCGGCTTGCCGACCTTGGTAGACCGGTCAAGATCATGGCTGGTGGGATAACCGGCTGGATCGATGAGGGATTTGCGCTCGCAACGATGGAGGCGGTGGAATAGCCGCGTCCAGAAACAAGTCTGCCGCAGGGCGCTTCACGCATCCTGCGGCAGAAAACAGTTCAATCACTCTATTCTTTTGCATCAAAGCGCATCTTACCCGAAAACCGCTTCACACTTTTCGGGATGCGCTTTTATGCGTGAGCGGGTTCGACGTGGTTCAGCGCCTTTTGCTGCTTGAATGCAGCAGCCTTGACGGCAGCCTGCACCTTTTCAAAGGCACGCACTTCGATCTGGCGCACGCGTTCGCGGCTGATGCCGAATTCACTGGACAGATCTTCCAGCGTCATTGGATCGTCCGAAAGGCGGCGTGCTTCGAAGATACGACGCTCGCGATCATTCAGCGTGTCCATGGCCTGTTCAAGCATCGAGCGGCGGTTTTCCAGCTCGTCCTGTTCGATCAGAACCTGTTCCTGGCTGTTGCTGTCATCGACCAGCCAGTCCTGCCATTCTCCGGATTCACCTTCGCTTGCACGCAGGGGCGCATTGAGCGAGGCGTCACCCGACAGACGGCGGTTCATGGAAACCACCTCGTCTTCGCTGACATTCAGCTTGGTCGCGATCTGCTTGACCTGATCCGGCCTGAGATCACCATCGTCGAGCGCCTGAATCTTGCTCTTCATCTTACGCAGATTGAAGAACAGGCGCTTCTGGTTGGCAGTCGTGCCCATCTTCACAAGGCTCCACGAGCGCAGGATATATTCCTGGATCGAAGCCTTGATCCACCACATGGCATAGGTGGCAAGACGGAANNATCTTGGCCACGAGACGCAGATGGCTCGTCACCAGCTTGTGGGCGGCTTTCGGATCGGTATGTTCATGATAACGCTTGGCCAGCATATATTCTTCTTGCGGCTCAAGCATGGGAAAACGGCGGATTTCTTCCAGGTAACGGGTAAGGCCACCGTCGCCGGACGTAATGCTGGGAAGATTCATCTGGGCCATAGAGCACCCTCCTTTATAATTTCAGGTCCCCATTTGGCGAACCTGTCGCGGGGGCTGCCTCCTGCACTTCCCTCACGCGAGCCTCCATATATAGGCATGATTTTGGCGAAAACACGATCCTTTAACTCATGAAACAATCTGTCACTGCAATGTGAACGCTCGTCTGCGTGAAAAGTTGCAGAAGCATTCTGTAAAGCGCGCTGGATTTGACTGTTCCTGATGATCCAGGCGCAGTTTTGACATCAACTGCACCCGGATTGGTGTTGGCTCGGTTTTTCCAATTCGCTTCAAAGCCCATGTTTACATGCACAACGATGCGAGGAAGAACCGGAAGACCTGACAGTATTATATGGAGTGCGCGCGGAAATTTTCCAGTAGGTGCTCCATATCTTCGGGCACCGGCGCTTCAAATCGCATCAATTCATCGGTTGCGGGATGCGTGAAGGCGAGAAGCCAGGCGTGAAGCGCCTGTCTGTGAAAGCCGCGCACAGCTTCCTTCAGCGGTTCCGGCAGTTTGTTGGCCTTGGTTTTATAAGCGCTGCCATAATCCATGTCACCGACCAGCGGGTGGCCGATATGGGCCATATGAACGCGAATCTGGTGCGTGCGGCCGGTTTCAAGGCGGCACTCCACCAGAGAAGCCAGTGCCGTGGCATCCTCACGGGGGCCGAATTTTTCCACTGTCGCATAATGAGTGACGGCATGGCGGGCGTCTTCGCGCTCTTCATTGACCACGGCCTGCTTTGTGCGGTCGCGATGCGAGCGTCCGAGATGTGCATCGATGACGCCTTGCGGGCGCTCGGTCATGCCCCAGACGAGGGCAAGATAAGCGCGCTCCAGATCGCCGGTGCGGCCATGGTCCGCAAATTGTTCGCTTAAATGCCGGTGCGAACGGTCGTTCTTGGCAACGACCATGACGCCGCTCGTATCCTTGTCGAGACGATGAACAATGCCCGGACGGCGGATTCCGCCTATGCCGGACAAGCTATCGCCACAATGATATATAAGGGCATTGACAAGCGTTCCCGTCCAGTTGCCGTTGCCAGGGTGAACGACAAGGCCAGCAGGCTTGTTGATCACGATGAGATCATCGTCCTCGTAAAGAATATCGAGGGGAATGTTCTCGCCTTGGGGTTCGGCAGGTTCAGGCTCGGGCAGCACGATGGCGATCTTCATGCCTTCGCGCAGCTTCTGCTTGGTTTCACGAGCAGGTTCACCGTCGATGGTCACATGACCGTCGGCAATCAGGGACTGAACGCGACTGCGGGAGAGTTCCGGCCCTAATGCTGCGGCCAGCCACTGGTCCAATCTTTTGCCCGCAGCATCAGTGTCGGCAATTAGTTCTTTCAATTGTCTCTTCCCTTCGTTATCACGCGCCACACGGGTGCATGAACCGGAGTCATTTAATGCAGGATCCACACTATCCGCGATACCAGAATCAGCAGGATTCAGGATATCAGGACTATCAGCAGGGCTATTATCAGGACGAACAACCGTCCGAGCCTGTGCTTGATCCGGCTATGGAACGTGTGCGCCGCAAGATGATCCGGCTTCTGGCCGTTTCAATCGGCGTCATGCTGATCGGTCTTATGGCCGTGCTCGCCGCCGTTGTCTACAAGATCAATCGCGCGCCCGAAACCCCCGCCACGCAGGAAGCCCGCTCGGATATTCCAGGCCAGGCCGCAGCCCAGCCTGTGAAGCCGGAACCGCCGAAGCTGATCGAGTCGCAGATTAACCTCGTTCCCGGCACGCGCCTCCTGTCGCAGAGCCTGTCCGGCGATCAGCTTTCGCTGGAAACGCTGCTGCCCGACGGCGGCACTGAACTCATCATTTATGATTATCGCGAATCCCGCGTGATTGGCCGCATCAAGCTCGGCAGTGTCGAGTAAGACCGGGGTGCGTTGCACACTTAAACAGGCGGCCGATGGCCGCCTTTTTATATTCCCGGATTGCGCTTTTCTGTAAGGGCGATTATATCAGCCAACAACAGACCCTATGCGCCCATCGTCTAGCGGTTAGGACGGCGCCCTCTCACGGCGCAAACAGGGGTTCGATTCCCCTTGGGCGTACCAGTCATCCCCGACATACTTTTCCGATAGGTTCACACTGCGTCAACGGCAGCGGTTCGACGCAGGTCCGTCTGAATGCGAACGCTCTGGCGGAGCTATTCCTTGCCGCGCAGTTCCTCTACGACCAGCAATATGACAGCCGGCAGAATGACCATGACGAAAAATGACGTCAGCCCAACATTGAACCAGTACATGGTAGCCCCTTCGCGCCCAAAATGCGAAAAGTTGTCTTGCATACTCAAGTTTAAATTACAAGGTGCTCAACAAGGTGTTTCTGTGTAGGGCGCCAAAGAGTAGGGGTAAAATGGGTTGGGGAGATCGGCTCCATTCCAGTTGCGAAAATTTGCAACTGGCGGCGTGAAGGTGCATAATCACCGCATGAGCGAACGATACAAAAAGCCCGATTACGAACAGGAACTGCGACAGGCCGGTGTGCGCATCACGCGCCCGCGCCGGATCATCCTGAATATTTTGACCGAAACGGAAGACCATCCGGATGCGCTGGAGATTTTCCGCAGGGCGGTCGAGATCGACAGCAGCATTTCCCTGTCGACCGTTTATCGCACCATGAAACTTCTGGAAGAGCGCGGCGCCATTCATCGTCATGCTTTTGCAGGCGGTCCATCGCGCTTCGAACAGGCAAGCGGTGCGCATCACGACCATATCATCGATATGGATTCCGGCGATGTGGTCGAATTTCGCTCCGACAAGATTGAAAAATTGCAGGAAGAGATTGCCCGATCGCTTGGCTATGAGATCGTTCATCACCGTCTTGAACTTTATTGTAAAAAAATAAAATCCTGATGGAACTAATTTTCGGTGGTCGCGTTTTTGATCCATGAAGGCCGTGACCCCGCCCCCCAACACGGTCTTCATAGTTCGCCCGAACTCCCCCAAAGGGTGGACGGCGTGAACGCCGCGCAAACGGTGAACCGTTGTGCCAGCAGGCGTTTCGCTCATTTTAATAAGCCGTCATGGTTCGCCCATGGCGGCTTTTATTTGGCCGGATTGGAAGCTCAGGAATCGAATTGTTCGGCAGGGATGGTCAGTGAATAGACTGCGCCGGTGCCATCAATGCGATATTGCGCCTGTCCGTTGATCGAGGCGGGCACAATCCGTTGCAGGACAGCGCTGCCGAATCGTGGGTCGTGCTGGTAAACTTCGGGCATGGCCGGATTGGTTTCTTCCCAGAGAAAAACCAGTTTTTCTTCTTCGTTTTCAGCCCGGATGACATGCGCCGAGATTGCCACACGACCGTAGGGTATGGAGAGCCCGCCAAACGACGTGGCATTGACCACCAGTTCATGCAGCGCCAGGCCAACATGGAGCGCCGCACCGGGGAACAGATACGGATTGTCGCCTTCAAGGCTCAGGCGCTCATCGGTGACATCGATATATTTTTCGACCTGCGAATGGACGAGATCGCGGAAGAGCGCGCCACGCCAGTTGGAATCGGTCACCAGATCCTGCGAATAGGACAGCGATTGGATGCGCCCGCGAAATTTCAGCAGAAAGTCATCGATCGTATCGGTAAAGCGCGCCGTCTGGCTGGCAATGCTCTGCACGATGGCCAACATGTTTTTGGAACGATGGCTCACTTCGCGCAATAAGGTTTTCAACACCTGTTCGCGGCGCTTCAGCTCGCTGATTTCCAGCGCTGTCGTCACCAGACCGAGCAGATTGCCGTTCGTATCGCGGTCACAATCGATATGCAGTTCCATCCAGTGGAGCTTGTTGCCATCCATGACGGAGAGTTCGACATTTTGCGCTGTCATGGTTTCAAGCGCGATTTGCTTCGCAGCCTTCAATTTGGCGAGTGATGTGGAAACGATGAAATCATCATCCGTGCCGCCGGCTTTCCAGCTCTTCTGCCAATAGGAGGGGAGATTTTCGCCCCAGGCATAGGCCAGATCGGGGCGCTGGTAGAGCACGCAGACATTGCTGTTACGAACAGCTCGAAGGAGCGCGCGCAGACGGGCTGCATCCGGTTCGGCTTCGCGTAATGGCAGGTCTGATGCGCTCATTATAGTCTCGATGAATGTCGATTGGCCCGGAAGGCGTGCTTTGACTGAAGGTCTATGCGGTGGGTCTCACTTCTCTTCAGAAAACAAACCGCCGCGCATTCTTGCGCGACGGCATGCTGTTGATCATATCGGTGCGGCCGGTTTGCGGCCAGAAACAGACCAGTTTTGAGCTGGACTTTTCGTCGGTTCATCAAGCCTTGCGGATTGCCGAAGCGATCAGCGACACCACGAGCAAAGCGAGGAACACGAAGAACAGAATCTGAGCGATACCCGCCGATGCCCCGGCAATGCCGCCAAAGCCCAGCGCACCTGCGACCAGAGCCACGACGAGAAATACGAGCGCGTAGTAAAGCATATTCAATCTCCTCTTTTGTATGTGAGGAATAAACGTCTTTGCTATGCATTCGGTTCCTGTCCCGCGTGTAAAAAGGAATAATCTCAGGTTGAAGGCGGGTTTGCCTTTAGGTTGCAAGAGGGGAAATAAAATCCGCTCCGGGGAGAGGGATTTTCCTACTCCCGGAGACGGTTAAATTCACCAAACTTGTTGATTGCGGACCGATATCAGGCCGCGACTTGAGAAGCCTCTTCGAAAAACAGTGCCTGACTGATCAGTGCCTTCACCATGTCAGGATTGAATGGCTTGGTAACGAGGAAGGTCGGCTCAGGACGCTCGCCAGTGAGCAGGCGTTCCGGAAAGGCCGTGATGAAGATGACCGGGATCGTGTCGTCTTTCAGGATCTCGTTCACGGCATCAATGCCCGAGCTGCCGTCGGCAAGCTGGATATCGGCCAGAACCATGCGCGGCTTTTCTTTTTCATAAAGCGCAACCGCCTCATCCTTGGTCCGGGCAATGCCGACGACCTCGTGACCGAGGCTCTCGACCATCTGCTCGATATCCATGGCGATCAGCGGTTCGTCTTCGATGATCATCAGGCGCGTTGCGACCTGACGCGAGATTTCCGTCGAGGCGGAGGAAAGAAGACGGCCGAGTTCGGCGTCGTCGACATTGAGCACCTCGGCAGCTTCCTTGTCATTGAAGCCTTCCACGGCCACCAGCAGGAAAGCCTGGCGCGGGAGAGGTGCGATATGTGCGAGATTGCGGTTTGCCCGCTGTTCCCAGCCGATCTCCGATGATTGCTCCGGTACGCGGATCGATGCGGTCTTATAAAGGTCGCTGAACAGGCGGTAGAGCCCGATGCGGTCCGACGATGTATCCGGGAAAATGCTCACATCCGCGATCAGGGCTTCGAGCGCCGCAGCCACATAGGCATCACCTGACGCCTGAGAACCGGTGAGGGCACGGGAGAAACGACGAAGATAGGGAAGGTGCGGCGCGATACGCGTCGATAACGTCATGATAATGGAACTCCTCATCTGCCGCCTTGTTTTACATTCGTATGAATCCGGTTGGAATCACCGGCTTGAACCAGCTTTTGGCCAAGCGCGATCATCACGCAATCGGGCGCGGCATTACGGATCAAAACGACGCGGCTTGAAAAAAGTTCCGAAGTGACGGCATAATTTCGGGAACTTTCTTGGGGCTGGTGCATTCCCCGTCCAACAGAAGCTTTGTAACAAACAGGACAGGGCTCCCCGCCTAGAACGATACAATATGACAGATAAAGATAACCTTCATACGAATGGCGCCACAGTATCGCGGCGCGTCCCGAAGGACATATTAGGACCCAATTGTGAAGTCGGATTGAAACTCAAGGCGTTATACGCCTCGATTCAAGATGAGACGATCCCGGACCGTTTCCTCGATCTTCTCGAAAAACTCGATCAGGCTGAACAGGAGAGTATGCGTGGACAGAGCACCCGGTCCGTCGGTTGATGGCAATGCCCCGCAGGGGGCGCAGTTCAAGCGCGAGCTTCTGGCTTCGTTGCCGAGCTTGCGTGCGTTTGCCGTGTCGCTGATCGGTCAGCACGACAAGGCAGACGATCTGGTGCAGGACACCATCATGAAGGCCTGGGCCAAACAGGAAACCTTCGAGATGGGCACCAATATGAAGGCCTGGCTCTTCACCATCCTGCGCAATGAATTCTACACCCAGATGCGCAAGCGCGGACGCGAAGTGCAGGATACGGATGGCGTATTCAGCGAACAGCTCGCCGTGCATCCGTCGCAATATGGCACGCTCGACCTTCAGGATTTTCGTGCGGCTCTGGAACAACTGCCCGACGATCAGCGCGAAGCGATCATCCTGATCGGTGCGTCCGGCTTTGCTTATGAAGAAGCGGCCGAGATTTGCGGTTGTGCCGTCGGCACGATCAAAAGCCGTGTCAGCCGTGCGCGGACCCGTCTTCAGGAAATCCTCAAGATCGAGGGTGAGGGCGATTACGGTCCGGATGCGGATTCTTCCCGTGTGACCTTGAGAAGCTTTGCCTGATTTATTTTGCCGCCGGGCGTTCTGATCCGGCGGTATAAAGTGCTGTTCAAACAAAAGGTTAGCGTTCTGCTTCCTGCTCACGGGACCAGAATTCGACAAAAGAGCACAATTTGTGTGCCGTTTTGATCTAAAGAGCGTGATGCCGCCGTCCGGCGACATTTATTTTCGCTCGCAATGATAGTTTTTTGCTCCAGCCACTTGAAGGTTAGCCGTCACTGATATTTGCTATCAGAGGTGGGTCATCAATTTGTATTGGGGCGCGTTTTGCCATCAGCCGTGTTGCAGAGATTGCTTCAGTCTTCGCCGAAACCGATAGCAGTTGTCGTCTCACTCGGACTTGTGCTGCTCTCGGCTGTGATGACGCTGTTTCTTTCATCGAGCGTTACGCATCAGGTCGTCGATATTTCGCGCAACTATGCCCTGCGCCAGCAGGTGGACAAGGTTGCGCGGCTGGCCAACAATATCGAGATGAGCCGTCGCGGCTATCTCCTTACATTGGATGAGGCGCATCTTGATCTCTATCGCAATTCGATCCTTTCCGTCGATCAGACATTGACCGATCTGGAGGCCTTGTCGGGCCCCAATCCGTTGCAGGATGCGCGGGTCAAGCAGATCCGCGCTTTGATCGAGCGGGAAGAGGCGGATGTTCGTGAAACGGTGGAATTGGCGTCGTCCGGCAATGTCGCGGCGGCGATGGAGCGGGTGCGCAGTGACGAAGGCAAGGCCCTGATGGACCAGCTTTCGACCACGGTGTCGGATTTCATCGATGTGGAAGAAAAGCAGCTCGCCGAGCGCAATGATCGTATCAACCGGATGCGCTATTGGATGACGGCGACATCCATCGTGGCACTGGCTTCGGCAGCGGTGCTGGGCTGGCTTCTTTTCAGCCGTGTGCAGCGTTATGCGCGCACCATGTTCGAAGGCCAGACAGCGCTTCGGTCTGAAAATGAGATTCTCGAACAGCGGGTGCGTGAACGTACAGCCGAACTGGAAGAGGAGCGCCGGATCGCGGAGCGCGAGCGTTATCGCGTCGAGCTTCTGCTTCAGGATACCAACCACCGTATCGGCAATTCGCTGGCGACCGTCTCGTCCCTGCTGGGCTTGCAGATGCGACAGGCGCGCAGTGAGGATGCGCGCGCGGCACTTTCGGCAGCGCGCGACCGGGTTCAGACGGTTTCAACGGCTCACCGGCGTTTGCGACTGGGCGAAGACATGGAAACCGCCCGGGTCGACGAGTTTCTGACCACGGTTATCAACGATATCCGCAACGCCATCGGTCAGGATCGCCAGATCGAGATCGTGACGAATTTTGCGCAGCTTGATCTGAAAGCCCGCGATGTGACGACCATCGGCATCATTGTCGGCGAACTGGTCACCAATGCCATCAAGCATGCTTTCAAGGGTCGTCCGGGTGGGCAGATTGCCGTCAGTTTCCAGGCGGATGCGGATGGTGTGCCGGTTCTGGCGGTGGAAGATGACGGTGTTGGCTGGGGTGCGGAGGGGACTGCGAAGCCCGGCGACAAGAACGGTCTCGGCACGCTGGTGGTCGAGCAGCTTTGCATGCAGTTCGGTGAAAAGCCGGTCTATGGCGAGGCAGAAGGTCGGCCCGGCTCACGGGTATCGGTACGTCTCGCTTCGCTGGTGGATAGCGCCGACGCGGCTGCGCAGTAAAAAAGAACTCCTGTCGAAAACAGAAAACACCGGAACAGGTTCCGGTGTTTTCGTTTTCATGGCTCTGTTATCAGGCCTTGGGTGGGCGCTTCTTCTTGTCTGAAAGCAGCGATACCAATGCTATACCTGCAAGCGGCAAGGCTGCCGCCAGGATTGGCCGCTTCAGGATCGAAGGGATAGTCGCCAGTGCGGCTGTCGCCATCATCGCCGACTTGTCAGCCTCGATCCGCTGCTTGCGCTTTTTGGCTTCGGCTGCGGCCTGAATTTTCAGAACTGCGAGGACAAGCAGCGCCAGAATCAACGAAATCGCGGCGAGAATCAGCGCTGCAAGCGGGCCACCATAGGCCTGCGCCAGTGCCAGAAACGCGGCAACACAGAGAAATGTGACCGTGATAATGCCGAAAATGGCAATCGCCACGCCGAAAATCGCTGCGCGTCGCGTCTGGCTGACGGCAAACTTCACTTCTTCGCCAGCCAGAGCGGTCAGAATGGGGGCCAAAGCTTTAAGCATGGGACGCCTCAGCGGCGGGAAAGAAGGGCGAGCAGATAGCCAATGCCGAGCGCGGTCGCGAGCGACGTGATCGGGCGTTCACGCACGGTTGCTGTCAATTGCGCTTCCAGATCCTGCGCCTTTCCGCACAGTTCATCGACGACATCGCCGCCTTGCAGATAGGCGCTCTTATAGGTTTCCTTCGCGCTGCGCTTGGCATCGCGGACGGTCTGGTTGCCAAGGTTGGCGAGTGTCGCGGCGATGGCTGCGATGTCTTCCTTCAACTGCTCAACCTGCGTCTGCAAGTCTTCGGTCGTCGAATCGGTCAACGCTTCCTCGATCTTTTCTTCGATCTTGCTCGTCTTCGCGGATGCACGCGCCATATCTGGCCTCCTGTCATAACGGATTGTCGTTGTAACAACGCTTTTCGTCACCAATGGTTGCACGCAATAGCGGATCGCGGCAACGCCGTGCGCCACTTCTTATGCGTCATGGTAAACGGGCAAGTCCGCCACAGGCCTTGTTTAGAACAAGGTCCGTTTGCGCTCATTGAGGCGAGTCAGACAGTGTCAGACGAGAAACAGATAGGCCGCGCCAGCGATCATCAGGAAGGCGAGGCCGACATGGGCTGGTTTCAGCGCGCGCTGCGGAGCCGGCAGCGGATCATCATTGCCCGCCATGGCGGTTCTTGCCGCATGTTCGAGTGCCTGAATGTCTTTGTGCATCATGTGCATGCTCCTCCTGCCGGTCCATACGCCTCTTGAGGGAGGTGAACGCTTCCGGCTCGATCATCAGGTCTGATTTGCCCGCATTATGCAACAGCTATTTATAAGGGGTTTGACAGGCCGCGCTTACCCAAAAGGTTGCAGAAAAAGGCAACCACAACAAAACATGACTTGCATCATCATATTATTGGGGGTTAAAAAGAGGTCAACAAGCAGCGCTACGGCCTGCGTGATGGGTCGTCCTTGGCGCCCGAGTTGAACAATCAAAAGGCGATCAAGATGACTGGTTTCTGTCGGAAGGGCTTCATGGCTGCGGCGATGGGCATTGTCTTGCTGGGCGTTGGTCCGGCATTGGCTCAAGAGGCGACGCAGCCCAATCCTTCAGCGGCTCCCGCAGCCGCTCAGCCGACCACCCAGCCAGCGCCAGCAGCGTCTGCGCCATCCGCTCCGGCAGCGCAGCCGGCGCCTGTAGAGCAACAGTCGCAGGCTCCCGCTTCAACTCCGGCCCCACAGGCAGAGCCGCAGCCCGTCATCGCTGGCCAGCCAGCAGTCGAAGAAAGAGATGCCAGCCTTCCGCATGACCTGTCGCCATGGGGCATGTTCATGGCTGCCGACTGGATTGTGAAGGCGGTGATGATCGGTCTCGGTCTTGCCTCGCTCGCAACATGGACCATCTGGGTCGCCAAGTCGCTCGAACTGGCGGGTGCACGCCGCCGCGCGAACAAGGCGCTGAAGACCATTGGTCATTCCGCAACGCTTTCCGATGCCGTTCGTGCGCTCGATGGTGTCAAGGGCCCGGGCGCCATCATGGTGCGCGCTGCCGAAGATGAGGTTCGTCTCTCCAGCCCTGCGCTGGCACGTGCCGGAGGCGAGGGCCTCAAGGAGCGCGTTTCGTCGCGCCTGTCGCGTATCGAAGCCAAGGCTGGCCGTCGCCTGTCCAAGGGCACGGGCATTCTGGCCACCATCGGCTCCATCGGACCATTTGTGGGTCTGTTCGGCACCGTCTGGGGCATCATGAATTCGTTCATCAACATCAGTGAAGCGCAGACGACCAATCTGGCCGTTGTGGCTCCGGGTATTGCTGAAGCGCTGCTCGCCACCGCTATTGGCCTTGTCGCCGCCATTCCGGCGGTTGTGATCTACAACGTCTTTGCCCGCGCGATCACCGGCTATCGTTCGCTTCTGGCCGATGCATCGGCTGGTGTCGAACGTCTGGTCAGCCGCGATCTGGATTTCAGGGCAGCCGGCGTGCGTGAAGGCACGCTGCACGCAGCGGAGTAGGCGTCATGGCGAGTAAAATTCGCGAAGGCGGTGGTGACGATCTCGAGCTTAATCACGAGATCAACGTAACGCCCTTCATCGACGTCATGCTGGTTCTGCTGATCATCTTCATGGTGGCAGCGCCGCTTGCGACCGTGGATGTGAAGGTCGACCTGCCTGCCTCGACCGCTGCCGCTGCGCCGCGCCCCGACAAGCCGCTTTATGTGACGTTGAAGGACGATCTGAGCATCAGCGTCGGCAATGATGTGGTTGCACGTGAGCGTCTCGGCCTTGCGCTGGACGGCCTGTCTGAGAAGAACAAGGAAACGCGCATTTTCCTGCGCGCCGACAAAGCTGTTCCTTATGAAGAACTGATGCGCATCATGAATTTGCTGCGTGAGGCGGGCTATCTGAAGATCGCGCTGGTCGGCCTTGAAACAGTCGGTGCATCGGCACCAGCGGCAGCCCCTGCGCAAGCGCCAGCTCAGACGCCAGCCCCGGCAGGGACCGCACCTGGAACTGCCCCCGGAGTTGCCCAATGAATGCACTTCCGCCCGATCATCCTCCCGTGAAGGTGGCTTCTGCCGACGCCCATCATCATTCCTTTTGGCATGATGCGGGACGCTGGATCGGCGCGGGCATTCTTGTCCTGACAGTGCATGCGGCTGGAGCCTACGCCATTCATCTGGCGCAGGAAGAAGATCAGCCGGATGGCGGGCAAGTTGCGGCCATGGTGGTTGAGCTTGCGCCGGAGCCTATGGCTCCGATGGAAGAGCAGGTTGCCGACGAAGCGCAGCCGGAAACGGCAGAAGCTCCGAAAGAAGTCGAACCTGAACCCGTTGTTCAGCCGGAACCGCAGCCTGAAGAACCGACGCCGCCGGAGCCAGAACAGGTAACGCCGCCGGAACCCGAGCCGCAGCCTGAGCCGGAAGTTCAGGAGAAGCCGGAAGAGATCATTCCGGATGTGGTCGAGGCGGAAAAGCCGGAAGTGGCCGTGCCTATGCCGGTTGAAAAGCCGGAACCAAAGCCCGAGCCGAAGCCGGAACCCAAGAAGGTCGAAAAGCCGAAGGTTGAAAAGCCAAAGCCGCAAAAGGTTGAGAAGCCGAAGCCCAAGAAGGCTGAAAAGGCTCAGGAAACCCGGCAGGCAAGTGCACCGCGCATGGATGCCGACAATGGCGAACGGGCTGCTGCAAACCGTCGTGGTGAAAACAACGCGTCGGCGGGCGTAAGCTCGGCCAAGTGGACATCGAAACTTCAGGCTCATATGGCGCGCAATGTCCGCTTCCTGCAACGCAAGGCCCGCCATGCGAAAGGTCTGGTGCAGGTGACATTCGTGATTGATCCATCCGGCAATGTTCTCTCGGCGCGTCTGGCCGGTTCGTCAGGTGATCCGGCGGTTGACCAGCTGGCGCTGGAAGCTGCACGTCGCGCTTCTCCTGTGCCTGCGCCTCCAGCGGCGATGGCCAAGGCAAGGATGCCGATCACGTTGCCGCTGCTGTTCAAGTAAAGCAGTCAGATTATCGATAGTGAAAAGCCGGTCTGGTTCTTTTTCCAGACCGGCTTTTTTGTTTTGGCCTATTCCGACGAAAGCGCTACGGCTGGCAGCAGGCGCGACGCCTTGCGGGCTGGCAGAAAGCCGAAGACCAACCCAGTGGCGAAGGCGCAGGCGAAAGCCAGCAGAACCGGGCCGATGCTGTAACCGACCGAAAGGCCTGCCCAACCGGCAATGGCGGCAGCTCCAAGGCCGATGACCACGCCGAAAGCGCCGCCAATGGCCGAGACGGTGAGCGCTTCCGTGATGAATTGCAGGAGGATATCGCGCCGCCGCGCGCCGGTCGCCATGCGCACGCCGATTTCGCGTGTGCGCTCCGTCACGCTGACCAGCATGATGTTCATCACGCCAATGCCGCCGACCAGAAGCGAGATGGCGGCGACTGATCCGAGAAACAGCGTCATGGTGCTGCCCATGGCCGCCGCATCGTCTCGCACCGACGACATGTTGGTGATCATCGTGTCGCGCTGCTTATGGCGCTGGTCGAGCAATTCCTGAATCTGTTCCTGCGTTGTGTTGATCAGATCCGAATCCTTCACCTGCACGGTGATGGTGCGCACATATTTCTGGCCGAACAGCCGCAGATTACCAGTCGAAAGCGGAACGACAACCACATCGTCCTGATCGGTGCCGCCAAAGCCCGCACCTTTCGGCTCCAGCGTGCCGATGACCTGGAACGGGATTTTCTGGATCAGAATATGTTGCCCGATCGGGTTGCCGCCATCCGGAAACAGCGTCTTGACCACTGTGGCTCCGAGAACGGCGACCGGCGCATAGGACGTCATATCGTTCTGGGTGATGAAATCGCCCGTCGCGAGCTTCCAGGACTTGGCCTCCGAGAAAGCCGGAACCGTGCCGTTGGCCTGTGACTGATAGTCGACATTGCCGCGTCTGAGCGTGACCGTGCCTGTCACTTCCGGCACCGCCGATTTGATGTTGGGCAGTTCGAGTATCGCATCCGCATCGGCAGGCACAAGCGTTGCAATACTGCCCCCGCGAAAGCCTGGCATGGAGGGGCGCACGAGCACCAGATCGGTGCCCATGGCATTGATGCGGTCGAGAATCGAGTTTTGCGCGCCGGTGCCGATGGCCAGCATCGTCACCACCGAACTGACGCCGATGATGATGCCGAGAAGCGTCAGCACTGTGCGGAAAATATTGGCCCGCAAGGCACGCATGGCCATTTTCACGGCTTCCGAAATATCGGCTATGCGCGCGGCATGTCCGTCGCCCGCCTGCTGTAAACGCTGCGGAGCCTGCCGGTCGGGAATATCGCGCTTGGTCGTATCGGAAAGGATTTCGCCGTCCTTGATCTCGATCAGCCGGTCTGCGCGCTCCGCCACCTCGCGGGCATGAGTGATGACGATAATGGTGTGGCCTTGCTGATGCATGGAGCGCAACAGTTCCATCACATCCTCGCCGCTCTGGCTGTCGAGCGCGCCTGTCGGTTCATCTGCGAGAATGATGCGGCCGCCATTCATCAAGGCGCGCGCGATGGAAACGCGCTGTTGCTGGCCGCCCGACAGCTGGTTGGGGCGGTGGTCGATACGATCACCGAGCTTCAGCGAGTTCAACAATTCGGCTGCACGTTCGTGGCGTTCGGCAGCGGGCATTCCGGCATAGATCGCCGGAACCTCGACATTTTCCTGCGCGGTTGATGTCGAGATCAGATTGTAGCTCTGGAAGACGAAGCCGAATGTGCGGCGGCGCAGGGCAGCCAGTGCGTCGGCATCGAGTGTCGAGACATCCTCGCCGTCGAGGAGATATTGCCCGCCGGTCGGGCTGTCGAGGCAGCCCAGAATATTCATGAGGGTGGATTTGCCTGAGCCCGATGCACCCATGATGGCGACGAATTCGCCGGCATGGATATCGAGGCTGATACCATGCAGGACCTCAACGGCGAGGTCGCCGTTGTGGTAGGTCTTGCTGATGTTTTCAAGCCGGATGAGGGGCGCGTCTTGCATGGGCGCAGCCATCAGAAGAAGGACATGCCGCCGGGGCGACGACCGCCACGTGCGTTTGAACTTCCGGCAGGTCCGCCACTGGAAGCGCTGGTGACGACGACCTTGTCGCCTTCTTCCAAGCCGCTTTTCACTTCGGCCTGCACACGGTTCCGCACGCCGATTTCAACTGTGCGCTCGGTGAGTGTGCCGCTGGCGTCGACAACCTTGACGATGATTTGCGGCTTTCCGCGATGCTGCCCGTCACGTGGGCGGTCGCCATTGCCTGGTCCCTTGCGCTGCCCCTGCTGGCGTTCGGCTTGCTGGCCTTCCGGGCTGCCGGATGGATCGCGGCGCTTGAAGCTGAGAGCGGAGGTGGGAACGAGCAGCACATCCCTGGCCGAATCGATCACGAAATAGACCTGCGCGCTCATGTTGATCATAAGTTCGCCGGTCGGATTCGGCACATCGAACAGTGCATAATAAAGCACGACATTGTTTTCGGTGGCCGGTGTCGGCTTGATCTGGCGCAGCTTGCCTGCGAACCGCTTTTCCGGCTGGCCGAGCAGGGTGAAATAAACCTCCATACCGGGCTTGAGCTTGGAAATATCGGCTTCGGACACCTGCGCTTCGACCGTCATGACCTTGAGATCGGCGACTGTTACGACGGTCGGTGCCGTCTGCGACGCGTTCAGCGTTTCGCCTTCCTTGGCGGACTGGTCGACGACCGTGCCCTCCATGGGGCTGTTGATCTTGGTATAGCCGAGATCAACGGTGTCGCTTGCCAATTGCGACTGCTGCTGGCGAATCTGTGCGCCAAGCGCCTTCACATCGGCATCAGCTATAGAAAGGTCTGCTTCGGCCTGATCGACCGTCGATTGGGACACGCCCTGGGTGGCAAGCAGGGATTTCTGCCGCGCGGCACTGAGCTTTTTCAGCGTAAGCTGGGCTTCCTTGCTGAGAAGCTGGGCTTTCAGATTGTCGAGCTGCGCGCTGGCAATCTCGACTTTCTTTTCGAAAGGAGAGGGATCGATTTCGGCGATGAACTGGCCTTCCTTGACCTGATCGCCGATTTCCACCTTCACGGCTTTGAGCTGGCCCGAGACCTGTGCGCCGACATTGATGCTGCGCAGGGCGCTGAGTGTGCCGACGGCGGTGATTGCGTTCTCGATATCACCACGCGTAACCGTTTCGGCGAGGTAGCTGCCCTTTTCGTTCACGGCGGCCCGCGCATCGTAGAAATACCAGCCAGCGCCTGCGGCAATTGCCGCAGCAGGCAGCCACAGCCACCAGCGGCGACGCCTGACGGAAGCACGCTTTTGCAGCGATGCAGCCTTCTGGCCAGAACCGGATGAAGCGGAAGATGTGCGCAATGATAACCCCCTGAATCCCCACTCGCGCGGGAAGTCCTCGTTTGTCCCTGAAAACGCCCTTGAGGGATGAAAGCCGCAGCGCTTGATCACTGGCGCGCGAATGTTCCTCCCAACAAATTGTTGCTTCGCGGTGTCTAAACTTTCGCACTCAAGATTTCACCTTAAATATTTGTCATGCAACCAGCCATTGTCGGCGTTGCGCGCGCTCAGGAACGGGAAGCGGGAGGCGTTAGGAGCAGAAGCCGGAAGACAAGGGTTGTCGCTTATTTAGTTATTTTCTTATGCAACCTGTAGTTATAATTTACCTTGAGTTGAATAAGGTTTCTCTGCTTCTATCTATTTAGCTTTTATTAAATTATTTTATGTTGATATGATGTAGACGGCGATATCATGAGTAATTACGATAATAAAATCGAACGCATTTCTTCTGGTGAACAGTTGATTGCGCGTGCATGAAGCGCGTTCATTCGTCATGTATATACAACTAAGTTTATCTGCTCTTGGACGGGAGGGCATATGGACTGCGGGGGCACAGTTAGAACGATTATTTTCCCCTTATTGAAAAGAAAAATACGGCTTCCTGATATTTTAAAAACGACTGTTCTTTTTTCCCGCAATAAAGCGGGAACTGCGGCAGTAGAGTTTGCGATATTGGCACCGGTTTTTCTGTTGCTGCTGATGGGCGTCATCGCCTTCGGCATCTATCTGGGGGCGGCAAACGCGGTGCAGCAACTTGCTGCGGACGCAACACGCACGGCACTTGCGGGGATCGACGCGACGGAGCGGCAGACGCTGGCTGCGACTTACATCCAGAAAAACGCGGCCAAATATTCGCTGATCAATCCGGCGCAGATACAGACCACGATTGACAATGCGGCGTCGGATCCAAGCCAGTTCACGGTTACGATCAGCTATAACGCGGCCAATCTGCCGATCTGGAATCTGATGACCGGATTGCCGTTACCCGGCAAAACGATCACGCGTGCTTCGACAATCCGGCTCGGGGGAACATGATATGTGGGCGGGGGCCTTACGTTTTCTTCAGGCGCGCAACGGCAATCTGGCCACCATGGCGGCCCTTGTCACGCCGATATTTCTGGCAATTGCCGCGCTTACCATCGATTCAAGCTCGCTCTATCTGGAGCGGCGACAATTGCAGAACATGGCCGATCTGGCCGCGATCAGTGGTGCGAGCGCGATTGGAACTGCCAGCGATGCCGTCAAAAAGCAATTGCTGGCCAATGGGCTCAATCCGGTGATGATGACGGGGACGTATGACCCGTCTGTGGTCAAGGGCAAGACGGACAATCTCACACGTGTCTGGGTGGAGACCGGCAACTACACCGCCGATAAATCGGTGGCTGTGGGGTCGCGTTTCGTGGCGGGCGGCACGAACCCCGATGCCGTGCGGGTGATGCTGGCAAAGCCCGGCAACCTCTATTTTGGTCAGGCGCTAATGGATCGTCCTGCGGTGAGTGCGAGCGGCATGGCCGCGTCGCATGCGGAAGCGGCCTTTTCCATCGGCTCGCGATTGGCGAGCCTCAATACGACTGAAAGCGCGTTGAATGGATTATTGGGCGGCTTGTTGGGCACGTCTCTCAGTCTCAAACTGGTGGATTATAACGCGCTTGCCGCTACCGATATCAACCTGCTTGGCTTTCTCGACAAGCTTGCTCCCCAGGTCGGTTTGACCGCCGGGACTTACGATCAGCTGTTGAATACAAATGTGTCGGTGGGCGTGCTGGCAAAGGTGATGGCGGATGTCGTGACCAACAATGCGACGGCCAAGGCGGCACTCAACGTTTTGGGAAAAGACGCAGCCGCACTTGCCACCAAATTGCCGGTAGGGAAACTGCTGGGGCTAGGGTCGCTTGCAAATGCGAGTATCGGATCGGGGGGAAATTATAGCATCACAGCCAATGTGTTGCAGATGATTTCAGCAGGCGTGATGTTGGGAGGGAAGCACCAGGCAACGATCTCCACACCTATCAATCTCCTGGGATTGGTAAAAGTGACCCTCGAAATTGCCATAGGCGAACCGGCTCAGAAAACGCCATTTTTCCGGGTCGGTGCTTTGGGGTCTCTCGTGCGCACGGCGCAGATAAGAATAAAGCTCGTTGTAGCGATTGGAGATGGTGCCCTCGGGTTGAACACGCTCGCCAATATAGAACTGCCAATCTACATTGATATTGCCTCGGCTGAAGGGGAACTGAAAAGTGTGAGCTGCCCTGCAGGCCCTCAAAACGCGACTGTTGGGATCGGCGTTAAAACTGGCATAGCCGGCATTTATCTTGGTGATCTCAATATAGATATGAACGACTTTAGTAAGAAGCCGTCAGTGAGCAAAAAACAGATTGCGCAAGTCCTTGGTCTCAATTTGTTGGGGCTGAAAGTCTATCTTGCGGGTGTCACGGCGTCAGCCGAAATTCCACTGGGTGATGATCAGCAACGGATTCTGACCTTTAGCGCCAGCGATATCGCAAGCAAAAAAGTAAAGACGGTTTCTTCATCAAAACTGGTGTCCTCCCTCACATCGGCGCTCATCAGCAACATGCATGCAGAGCTCAATGTTCTGGTGTTGAACGTTGATGCGACTGCAATCGTTAGCCTGCTTGGCACCTTGCTATCGCCGGTTTCAGCACTTCTCGATAATCTGCTCTTTGGTCTTCTGGACCTCCTCGGTGTCAAGCTGGGCCAAGCCGACGTGCAGGTTACGGGTGTGCTCTGCCAACAGGCAGTGCTGACACAGTAAACCCCAGACAAAAAAAGCCGGGCATGAAGCCCGGCTTTTCATTAAAGCGATTCTGCCCGATCAGGCCGTGCCGGTCGAGCCGAAGCCGCCAGCGCCGCGTGCGGTCTCGGTCACTTCGGCGCGTTCCTCGATCTTCGGCTGCACCACCGGCGCAAAGACCGCCTGTGCGATGCGCATGCCGCGTTCGATGCGGAAATCGTCGTCACCCAGATTGACCAGCAGCACCTTCACTTCGCCGCGATAATCGGAATCGATGGTTCCCGGCGTGTTGAGGCAGGTGATGCCGTTTTTGAAGGCGAGGCCGGAGCGCGGGCGAATCTGCACTTCATAGCCTTCCGGGATTTCGAAGATCAGGCCGGTCGGCACCAGCGTCCGGCGTCCGGGCAACAGCACGATCTGCCGGTCTTCGGCAACGGCCGCGCGCAAGTCCATGCCTGCGGAACCGGAGGTTTCATAGGCGGGGAGATCAAGGCCATTCGCATGTTCGAGGCGAATGATACCGAGCGTTGGTGCTTGAGCGGATGCTGCGGTCATGAGGGAGCCTTTCCTGCGGGGATTCAAATTGGCGACGCTCATACGTGAAAACAGATCAAAGGTGTACCGCCTATTTGGCGTTTTGCAATGATAGTACGGCACAGGATCATGTTTTTACCGGATGGAGTGCTTCCCGTCAGTGCATGATGAGGCCGCCATCCACAGCATATTGACTGCCCGTCACATAGGATGCGTCGTTGGAAAGCAAAAACAGCGCCACTGCCGCTGCCTCGTCGGCGGTGCCAGCGCGACCGAGCGGCACCTGATCCAGCACGAAACGTTCGAAACCGGTGCGGGCTTCCTCGGGCAGAAAATGCCGGAAGTTGGTTTCGATGGGGCCGGGCACCAGAACATTGACCCGGATGCCGCGCGGGGCCAGCGCCGAAGCCCAGGATCGCGCCATGGCGACAACTGCGCCCTTGGTGGCTGCATAAAGGCTCGTCGCCGCAGCGCCTTCATATGTGGAGCTGGAGGAGGTCAGAACCACCGAACAACCGGGATTGAGAAGATCGGACAGGCTTGCAAGCTGGAGAACTGGCCCTCGCACATTGGCGGCCATCATTTCATCGAAGGCTGCTGCCGTGATCTGTTCCGGAGCGCCAATGGTTGCGAAGGCTGCATTCAGCCACAGACCGTCCAGTCCGCCCTTCAAGCGAATGGCGGCAGCCAGCGCTTCTGCCGAGGCCGGATCGGCAGCATCGTTTTTCAACACTTGCGCCTTGTCGCCCAGTTCCTGCGCGACCGATGCGAGGCGTTCGTCATTCAGTCCCGTGATGACGGTCGTGCCGCCTTCCGCAATGATGCGGCGGGCGCCAGCCAGCCCCATACCACTCGTTCCGCCCGTGACGAGCACCCGCTTTCCGTCAAATCTTTTCATGAGGGTTCCTTCCGTCAATGCGCTGTCAACGAGAATGCGCGCATTTTGCCATGTAGGCATGCTGACGGGAGAAGCAACGGTTTTAGCGCATATCGAGCGGAACGGCGGTGGTTTCCTTGATTTCCTCCATCACGAAGGACGCTGAAACATCCGACAGTGGAACGCTGGCGATCAGCTGCTGGTAAAGCCGGTCATAGGCCTTCACGTCGGCGACACGCGCCTTCAGCACATAATCCAGATCGCCGGTCATGCGATAGACGCCGACGATTTCCGGAAAACGCGCCGTGGCGTTGCGGAACTTCGACAGCCATTGCGGATCGTGGCTGGATGTGCGCACCAGAATGAAAACGGACAGGCCGCAGCCCACCATCTCGGCATCCACCAGCGCGACACGCGCCTTGATGATGCCCTCTTCCTCCATGCGCTTCACCCTCCGCCAGCAGGCATTGCGCGAAAGGTTGACGCGTTCCGACAGAGAATCAACAGACAGCGTGCCGTCAATCTGCAGTTCTCCCAATATTTTGCGGTCTATCTCGTCCAGTGAAGCCATCATAGTGGGATGATTGTCCCAATTAATTGCGGATTTCAAGAATATTTTGAGATTTCATCTTTCTCATTCTTGCTAAAATGATTTTCCAGAAGGGCGCTTTAGCGCTGGGCAAAAGAGAAAGAATTTCTCAATCAAACGGGAGCATTTGCAATGACCACGCGTATTACCCGCATTTTCACCGACCATCCCTCATCGGTCGATGAGACCTATTTCGAGCATATGGCTTTTGCATCGCGGTTTTCATTCAAGCTGTTCGGAGCAGCATTTGCTGCTCTGATCCATGCATTTTTGCCATTTTTGTTCGAAAAGACTGCAAGCACCATTGTTCGTCAGCTCTATGAGCGGACGCATAACAGAGGTCGTTAAGACTGGCTTTTAAGCATCGGATCGCACATGTGCCGTTGGGCAGCCTATCTCGGACCTGAGACCTATCTGGAAGACATTATTTCGTCTCCCTGTCATTCGCTCGTGGCGCAAAGCCACGATGCGCATGAAGCCAAAACACGCACCAATGGCGACGGTTTCGGTGTCGCCTGGTATGGGCATCGCACCGAGCCGGGGCTGTATCGGGATATTCTGCCCGCATGGTCCGATCAGAATTTGGGTAGCCTGGCGCGACAAATCCGGTCGCGCCTTTTTCTTGCGCATGTGCGCGCCTCGACAGGCGGGCTGACCAGCCGCTCCAATTGCCACCCCTTTGTTTCCGGGCGCTGGAGCTTCATGCATAACGGGCAGATCGGCAATTTCGACCGTCTGCGCCGCAGGCTGGAGGCGCATCTGAGCGATCATGTCTATGCGCAGAAGCATGGCGCAACCGATTCCGAACTGATCTTTCTGCTGATGCTGGAATTCGGTCTCGACAGTGATCCGGTTCAGGCGATGAAGCGCATGGTCACCACGATTGTCGACGAGGCCGGGAAGGCCGATGTGCCGCCATTTCTGCGGCTGACCGCTGCATTTTCAGACGGCAATCAGCTTTATGCAATCCGCTATGCCACTGACGCCTTTGCGCCTACGCTTTATACCGCGACGCTTGGCGCGTCGTCCGGCATTTGTGTGGTGTCGGAACCGCTGGATGGCGAAGCCGGCAACTGGATGGCTGTGCCGGCAAACAGCTTTGTCACTGTCTCCCGGCAGGGCCGCATCGCCATTGACCGCTTTGAGGGGGCGATGTCGCCCCCGCAAGGTGTTGCTACGGTCTAAAGCATTTCCAGCAAAAGTGCGTAGCGGTTTTGCGTAGGACAATGCGTAGAAACAAATAGATAGAGCGGTTCCACGATTCCGCTTTAACTGGAACCGCTCTAGGCGTTGCCGATCAGAATACCCGCTGCCAGAACCAATGCGCCACCCAGCACAACTTGCAGGACCGAGCGGAAGAATGGTGTTTCCATGAAACGGTTCTGGATGAAGGCGATGGCCCAGAGTTCAAAGAACACGATAACGACCGCCAGAGATGTAGCTGTCCAGAAATCTGTGATCAGATAGGGCAAGGCGTGGCCGAGGCCGCCGAGTGCCGTCATGATACCGCAGGACAGACCGCGTTTGACCGGCGATCCGCGGCCCGACAGCTTGCCATCGTCATGAATGGCTTCGGTGAAGCCCATCGAAATACCCGCACCAACCGATGCTGACAGGCCGACGAGAAACGTCTGCCAGGTATCCTGCGTGGCAAAGGCGGCAGCGAAGATCGGCGCAAGGGTCGAGACCGAGCCGTCCATCAGGCCCGCAAGACCGGGCTGGACATAGGTGAGGATGAACTGCTTGCGCTCAAGTGCGCGTTCCTCGTCCTGCACGCTTTCAGGCGTGAGTTCATGTTCCAGCGATTCGGCTTTGACCTCGTGCTGCTTTTCCTGAAGCGCCAGATCGCCCAGAAGCTTGCGCGTGCCCGCGTCGGTAACGTGCTTTGCCGCCTCGACATAGAAACGATAGGCCTGATCTTCCATTTCAGACGCCGCGTCGCGCACCTTGTCGATACCCAGCGGTCGCACCAGCCAGTCGGGCTTGCGGTCGTAATAGCCGCTGACATGTTCGCGGCGAATGAGCGGAATATGGTCACCAAACCGCGCCCGGTGCCGCTCGATCAGCGCATCGCGGTGCCCGTGCTCTTCTTCCGCCATCTGTTCGAAAATCTTGGCCGATTGCGGGAATTCTTCGCGCAGGCCATCGGCATAGGCGAGATAGATGCGGGCATCATCCTCTTCCGAGGAGATGGCAAGCGCCAGTATTTCCTGTTCGGAAAGCGAATCGAACGGGCGGCGACCGTTGCGGAAAAATCGACTCAGCATAATCAAATCCATCAGTTTAGAATTATTCTAAATTTATAATCAGCATGCTGAAAGTCAAGTCTTGCGATGCAGTCCTGTTTGGCGCATTACATTTCGGCCCCGTAAAAGCGGGGGATTGCAAGCAACGGCAAGACGAAAAAGCCAGAAAGAACAGGATCGATGGCATCGATGAACACACACGCGCAAGGCAATAGCCCCCGTCCGCTTAATGGACAGGATTTCCGCACCCTTGGCCTTTCGGCCCTCGGCGGCGCGCTGGAGTTCTATGATTTCATCATCTTCGTATTCTTCGCCAGTGTGATCGGCCATCTGTTTTTTCCGCCGGATATGCCGGATTGGCTGGTCATGATCCAGACTTTCGGCATTTTCGCAGCCGGCTATCTGGTGCGTCCGGTCGGCGGTATCGTGCTGGCGCATTTCGGCGACAAGTTCGGTCGCAAGCGGGTTTTCGCCTTTTCGGTGTTTCTGATGTCGATCTCGACATTGGCCATGGCCTGCCTGCCCACCTATGCGACGCTGGGTGTCGGCGCGCCGATCCTGCTGATCGTTTTTCGCATGTTGCAGGGCGCGGCCATTGGCGGCGAAGTTCCCGGCGCGTGGACCTTTGTGGCGGAGCATGTGCCTGCCAATCGGGTCGGGATGGCCTGTGGCTTCCTCTGTTCCGGCCTGACGCTTGGCATCATGATCGGCTCGCTGATCGCAACGGCCATCAACTGGATTTTCACCCCGGAGGAACTTGCCGGTTACGCATGGCGCATTCCGTTCTTCATCGGCGGTATTTTTGGCCTGCTCGCGGTTTATCTGCGGCGCTGGTTGGCTGAAACGCCGATCTTTACCGAAATGAAGAACAGCCATTTGCTGAAAGACAAGCTGCCGCTCAAGACGGTGCTGCGCGAACATATGCATGGCGTCATCATTTCCGTGCTTCTGACCTGGATTCTGTCAGCCGGTATCGTCGTGACCACGCTGATGACCGCAACCTTCCTGCAAAAGCTTTACGGCTATAGCCCATTGCAATCACTTGCCGCGACCAGCTTCGGCACGCTTTTCCTGATGTTTGGCACGGTGGCTGCCGGATCGATTGTCGACCGCATCGGCAGTGGACGCTTCTTTGCGGTGGCCGGTGTGTTCTTCGGCGTCGCCACCTTCGTTTTCTACAGCTTTGCTGGCACGTCTCTGCCGGTGCTGTTTGCGCTATATGCGGTCATGGGGCTTTCCGTCGGTATGGTTGGCGCGGTGCCCTATGTCATGGTGCGCGCCTTCCCGGCTCCGGTTCGGTTCTCGGGCCTGTCCTTTTCCTACAACGTTTCCTATGCGGTGTTCGGCGGCCTGACGCCTGTGGTCGTAACATCGTTTCTGGCGGTCAACCCGATGGCGCATGCCTGGTATCTGGTGTTCATCGCGGTGCTGACTTGCGGATTAGGTCTTTATCTGATGGCGCGCAGCGATCGGGTGGAAGGCGCCATTGGCCTCGAGGATTTGCCGGTCGGAGACGCCGTACCGCATACGAGCTAAAGAAAGGGCCGCTGTTGCGGCCCTTTCTTTTTATGTTTAGTGCGTCGCCAGTTTGGCGGCACCCAGTTCCTTGTCGTGGACAGCAAAGCGGTCCACCATGTCGGCGCTGGCTTCGTTAAAGCCGATCACCGACACATCGGTGCCGCTGGCGCGATATTTCAGAACAACCTTGTCCAGTGCGCCAACCGAAGTGATGTCCCACAGATGCGCATGGCTGACATCGATGGTGACCTTCTTGGCAGGCTTGGAGAAATCGAACGCGGCGATGAAATTCTGCGCCGAAGCGAAGAAAATCTGGCCTTGAACAGTATAGATGCGTTCGCTGCCGTCGCTGTTTTCGGTCTCGGTGACGCGGAACATCTTGGCGACCTTGCCCGCGAAGAACACGCCGGATAGCAGAACGCCGACAAGCACGCCTTTCGCCAGATCATGCGTTGAAACGACGGTCACAACCGTTGCCAGCATGACGAAGGACGAGGAAGGCGGGTTGCGGCGCAGATCGAGGATCGACCGCCACGAGAATGTGCCGATGGATACCATGATCATCACGGCCACCAGTGCCGCCATCGGAATGATGCGCACGAGATCGTCGAGAACGAGAATCAGGAACAGCAGGAAGGCGCCTGCCACGAAGGTCGAAAGCCTGCCGCGTCCACCGGACGAAACATTGATCACCGATTGCCCGATCATCGCGCAGCCGCCCATGCCGCCAATCAGCGCCGAGGCGATATTGCTCGTGCCCTGACCGATGCATTCCTGGCTTTTGTTGCTGGTCGTGTCGGTCATGTCGTCGACAATCTGGGCGGTCATCAGCGATTCGAGCAAGCCGACCGCTGCGAGCGTGATCGAATAGGGCAAAATGATCTGCAAGGTTTCGAGCGTCAGCGGCACTTGGGGCAGGGCAAAGACCGGCAATGCGGATGGCAATTCACCAAGATCGCCCACGGTGCGAAGATCCATCCCGCTCCACCAGGCCAGTGCGGTGAGAACGGCAATGGCAACCAGCGGCGAAGGGATCGCCTTGGTCAGGCGCGGGAACAGATAGATGATGGCAAGGCCGCCCGCGATCATCCAATAGGTCTGGACCGGCACATGGATCAGTTCCGGTAGCTGCGCCATGAAAATAAGGATCGCCAAGGCATTGACGAAGCCGGTGATGACCGACCGCGATACGAAGCGCATCAGGCGTCCGAGTTTCAGGAAACCTGCAAGGATTTGCAGGAAGCCCATCAGAATGGTGGCGGCAAAGAGATATTGCAGCCCGTATTCCTTGACGAGTGAGACCATCACCACGGCAGTTGCAGCCGTGGCCGCTGAAATCATGCCGGGGCGACCGCCGGTAAAGGCGGAGACGCAGGCAATGGCGAAGGAAGCGAAAAGGCCGATCTTCGGATCGACCCCGGCGATGACCGAAAAGCCGATGGCTTCCGGAATAAGGGCAAGTGCTACGACGATGCCGGAAAGAATATCGCCGCGAATATTGGAGAACCACTCGCGGCGGTAGGCAGCAAGACGTGTCATTGAATTTTCCGCAAATAGAAGACGGGCGTTGAGAGCCGTCCGATTCAACATGGCCGATTGTAAAAATGGGGGATGTTGTTGCGTTGTCTGGCGGATAGGCGGCCAGAAGAGCCACCCGGGCTTTCACCGGGTCCTTGCGAATGCGCTTGTATAAACAAAAAGAACGCAGCAGCGCAATAACCCGCTGCGTTTTCTATTGTTCTATATTGAATAGATCAGAGAATCTTCTGCATGAAGGTCAGATCGAGCCAGCGGCCGAATTTCTGGCCGACTTGTTTCAAGGTGCCGCAATCCTCAAAACCTTGCGATCTGTGCAGCGCGATGGACGCCGCATTGCCCGCTTCAATGCCAGCCACCAGCACATGCACCTTGCGGCGGCGCGCTTCTTCCACCAGCTCGGCCAGCAAGGCGCGACCAATGCCGCCGCCCCGCGCATCGCTTGCTACATAAACCGACAGTTCGGATGAATGGCGGAAGCCTTCAAAAGGCCGGAAAGGACCATAGCTGGCATAGCCGACGACTTTGCCGTCGCGCTCGGCCACCAGCACCGGGAACCCGTCGCGATTACGGCCTTCGAGCCATAGGCGCCGATTTTCCAGATCAACGAGCGTTTCATTCCAGATGGCGAGCGTGTTTTCGACTGCATCATTATAGATGGCGAGGAGCGTCGGAAGGTCGGCTGCCGTCGCATGGCGGATGGAGAGGGTCATTTCAGATGCCTTTGTAAAAGATCGTGGTGGCGCAGGGGCTACCATCGGGGAAAAGCGCGTAATTCGGAATGATGCCGACAGGCTGCCAGTCAAGATGCGTATAGATCGCTTCGGCGGGGCTGCCGGTGACTGTGTCGAGGCAGATGAGTGTTTTGCCTCGGCTGCGAGCTTGCAGTTCAGCCTGTTCCAGCAGTTTGCGGGCAAGGCCGAGGCCGCGCGCCTTGCGGTGGACGAGCAGCTTTTTCAGGTCAGCGCGATGCGGCTGATTGGGCATTTGGGAGAGACCAAGCTGAACCGTACCGACGATCTCGCCTTCATGTTCAGCAACGATGAGCAGCGTATCGCCGTTCTCGGCTTCGCGGGCGATACGGGTCCAGTAAGGCGTAAAATCCTGCGGCCCGCACGGGGCCATGAACCCGACCGATGCGCCACCCATAACGCAATCCGCCAGGATTTCGGCGAGCGCGGGGATGGCTCGCTTCGCTTCTTCCGCGTTGAGAACGTGAATCATTGGTCGGTCTTTCAAAGGCTGCCACGGCGTTCGAGCACAATGGCGTAGCGCGCGGGAATGGAGCCCGGATTGTGAAAGGTGATGCCAGCCATGATCGGCATATAAAGGCAGTCGCCGGGCTTCAGGCTGTAATGCGTGTCGCCAACGGTCATTTCCATCTCACCGGCAAAGAGCCACATATGCTGCGTGATGCCAGCATTGGCGGTCTGGGGTGCGAAAGTGACCTTGCCGCCAGCTGGAAACTCGACCTCGATCATGTCGACATTCGAGCCGGTGCCGGGGGGAGAAACCGACCGGCGCACATAGCCGGTGTCGGGATCGCGCCAGACGGGCTGGCGATCATGCGGAAGGTAGGGCGAGGGCGGAGCTTCCGCATCACCGAAAAAGGCTGAAAGCGACGTGCCAAGGGCGGCGCAAATGCGCGCCAGAAGCTGGGCCGTCGGGCTTGTCTCGCCACGCTCGATCCGCGAGATCATGGCCCGGCTCACACCGGAAGCATCGCCCAGCGCATCCAGCGTCATGCCTTGCGCCAGACGCAGGCGGCGCAGGTTCTCGCCAATGGCGTTGTCGAGTTGTTCGATTGCGTTTTCCATTATGTTAGAAATAATGTCTATTATAGTGGAGTCAAGCGATTTCGCATACGAAAACGGCGGGATTTCTCCCGCCGCTGTCACTCTATTTCCACGATAGTGGAATCAGCCCTGTGCCTTCAGCTCCAAACGGCGGCGATGCAGGACCGGCTCGGTATAACCGTTCGGCTGTTCGCGGCCCTTAAAGACGAGGTCGCAGGCAGCCTGGAAGGCAATGGACTTGTCGAAGTTGGCAGCCATCGGGCGATAGAGCGCATCGCCTTCATTCTGCTTGTCGACGACAGCGGCCATGCGCTTCATGGTTTCCATGACCTGCGCTTCGGTGACAACGCCATGGTAGAGCCAGTTGGCGAGGTGCTGTGCGGAAATGCGCAGCGTCGCACGGTCTTCCATCAGGCCGACATTGTTGATGTCTGGCACCTTCGAGCAGCCGACGCCCTGATCAACCCAGCGCACGACATAGCCCAGAATGCCCTGTGCGTTGTTGTCGATTTCCTTCTGGATATCTTCCGGCGTCCAGTTCGGACGGCTGGCGACCGGCACCGACAGAATATCGTCGAGCTTGGCGCGCGGGCGGCTCTTGAGCTTTGCCTGAACAGCGGCAACGTCCACCTGATGATAGTGGGTGGCGTGCAGCGTTGCGGCGGTTGGCGACGGCACCCATGCGGTGTTCGCACCTGCCTTTGGATGAGCGATCTTCTGCTCCAGCATTGCCGCCATCAGGTCAGGCATGGCCCACATGCCCTTGCCGATCTGCGCGTGGCCGGAAAGGCCGCATTCGAGACCGATATCGACATTCCACTGCTCATAAGCGCCGATCCACGCGGCCTGCTTCATGTCGCCCTTGCGGATCATCGGGCCAGCTTCCATGGAGGTATGGATCTCGTCGCCGGTGCGGTCGAGGAAGCCGGTATTGATGAACACAACGCGATCCTTGGCGGCGCGAATGGCTTCCTTGAGATTGATGGTCGTGCGGCGTTCCTCGTCCATCACGCCCATCTTGAGCGTGTTGGGCTGCATGCTGAGCAGTTCTTCGGTCCGGGTGAAGATTTCATTGGCGAAAGCCACTTCTTCCGGGCCGTGCATCTTCGGCTTCACGATATAGACCGAGCCTTCGCGCGAATTCATGTGACGGCCATTGGGGCCGATATCGTGCAGGGCGATCAGGCTGGTAAAGGCCGCATCCATGATGCCTTCCGGCACTTCATTGCCGTCAGTGTCGAGAATGGCCGGATTGGTCATGAGGTGGCCGACATTGCGAACCAGCATCAGCGAGCGGCCCTTGAGCGTCAGGTCGGAACCGTCAGCCCCGTGATAGCTGCGGTCGCCATTGAGGCGGCGCGTCATCTGCTTGCCGTTCTTTTCGAACGTGTCTTCCAGCTTGCCGTTCATCAGGCCGAGCCAGTTGCGATAGACCGCAACCTTGTCTTCGGCATCGACGGCGGCAATCGAATCTTCGCAATCCTGAATCGTGCTGATGGCCGATTCCAGAACCATGTCGGCAATATGCGCCGGATCGGTCTTGCCGATCGGATGATCGGCATTGACGACGATATCGACATGCATGTTGTTCTTGGCCAGCAGCACATTGGTCGGGTTGGCGGCGTCGCCATTATAGCCCTTGAACTGGCTTGGGTCTTTGAGAGCTGTGACGGAGCCATCGGTGCGCTTGATGTCGAGCTTGCCATCCTTGATGGAAAGACCAGCGACTTCCGCCCATTTGCCGGAGGCAAGCGGCGCGCTTTCATCGAGGAAGTTCTTCGCCCAAGCGATAACCTTCTCGCCGCGCTTCGGATTGTAGCCTTTGCCCTTTTCCGCGCCATCGGCATCGGAAATCGCATCGGTGCCGTAAAGCGCATCATAAAGCGAACCCCAACGTGCATTGGCGGCGTTAAGCGCATAGCGTGCGTTCATGACCGGCACGACGAGCTGCGGACCGGCAATATGGGTGATTTCCGGATCGACATTGGCGGTCGAAACAGTGAACTCGCCGCCTTCCGGCAGAAGGTAACCGATATCCTTGAGGAACTGCTGGTAATCCGCCTGGCTATAACCTTTGTCGCGGTTTTCCTTGTACCAGCTGTCGATCTTCGCCTGCATGTCGTCGCGCTTTTTCAGAAGCGCCCGGTTCTTCGGGGCAAGATCGCGAACGATGGCGGCAAAGCCTTTCCAGAACGTGTCCGGATCCACACCGGTGCCGGGAGCGGCCTCTTTGGCCAGAAACTCCACGAGTTCCGGGGCAACACGCAAACCTTCGATTTCGACGTAATTGCTCATGGCTTGGCCTCCTTCAGAATAAACACAACTATCGCCAGCGCTTTTAACACCAGCTATCCTGTTGCCTTTGAACCGCTTTGGCGCGCTTTCGTCAATCGGTGCGCGGGCACATCATTTGTGACGCTGGGGCGAAAATCACCGCTCCAGTTTCAACATGTCGCGAATATCGTTCGGGGTGGAACCCTGTTCGCGCAGGGATGCAAGAGCGGTATCCTTGCGGCTTTTCGACAGTTTGAGCCCGTCATCACCCAACACCAGATGGTGGTGGTGATAAAGCGGTTCCGGCAGGTCGAGGAGCTTTTGCAGGAGACGATGCACGGCGGTCGCATGGAAAAGATCGCTGCCGCGCACGACGTGGGTAACGCCTTGCAGGGCATCGTCCACCACCACGGAAAGATGGTAGCTGGTCGGCGTGTCCTTGCGCGCGATAATCACGTCACCCCATTTGGCGGGGTCGGCGGCAATGCGCCCCGTTTCGCCATCCGGCCCGGTGCCGCTTTCTTCCCAGAACAGTGGCCCGCCCGCAGCGGCCAGAGCTTTTTCCATATCAAGACGCCAGGCATAGGCAACGCCCGAGACGATCCGTTCCAGCCGCTCCTTTTCGGAGAGGTTGCGCTCGCCGCTTGGATAAAGCGGCGTCCCGTCGGGATCGGACGGCCAGTCCTTGCCCTTGGCGTGGGCTTCACCGATCCGCTCGCGCACTTCGCCACGGCTGAGAAAGGCTGGATAAACGAGGCCCTTGTCGGCCAGTTTTGTCAGCGCATTGCGATATTCACCAAAATGTTCCGACTGGCGGCGCACGGGCTCTTCCCATGAAAGGCCAAGCCAGTGCAGATCGTCGTAAATGCCCTGTTCAAGCTCCGGCGTGCAGCGCGCGGTGTCGATATCTTCCATGCGCAGCAGAAAGCGACCGTCGTTTTCGTTCGCCGTGTGTGCATTGAGAAGGGCTGAATAGGCATGGCCGAGGTGCAATTGGCCATTGGGGCTTGGTGCGAAGCGAAAGACGGGTCTGGTCATGATTGTGGCAGTTGCCGGTTCTTATTGATTGTCATTGATGCACATTGGTACTTTGTCGGTGATTGAAATGAAAGGCCACAGCATGCAGCGCATCGATACATTGGACGATATAGAGGCCGGCCTCGAAGCGCTGGTGCTTGCCGATGTGCGGCTGGCCGATATACGCAGCCGCGCCCATGCCGTGCCGCTGCGCCGCTCACAGCCCGGCTTTGAAAGTCTTGCTTCCATTATCGTGGCACAGCAGGTTTCAACCGCAAGCGCTGCGGCCATCTGGGCGCGGTTGAAACAGGCGATCGATCCACTGACGCCGCAGGCCTATATCGATGGCGGCGAGGAGGCATGGCGGTTTGCCGGCCTGTCGCGGCCCAAGCAAAGGACGCTTCTGGCTGTCTCGCAGGCGCTGGCGGATGACGGGCTTGATTTGCACGGGCTTTGTGACCTACCTGCGGAGGAAGCCATTGCCGCGCTAACCGCGATAAAGGGCATCGGGCCGTGGACGGCGGAAGTCTATCTGCTGTTTGCAGCCGGTCATCCCGACGTGTTTCCGGCGGGCGATGTGGCGCTGCAAGCGGCTGTTGGTCATGCCTTCGCGCATGAAACGCGTCCGGACGCTAAAGCGTTGCGGCTACTGGCGGAAGACTGGGCACCCTGGCGCGGCGTGGCGGCGCGATTGTTCTGGGCCTATTACGCGGCGATCAAGGGGCGCGAGGCGACCCCACTTTTGTAGATGCTTCTGTAAATGTTGCGTGTTTCCGGTGGCATAAATGCGTTTCCGCTTCACAATCCTGTCACGTCGGGCTTACATTATCCGCATCAGCTGATGACGGTATTTCGATTCGCAGAAGCTTGATTTTCTGCTGATTGCAGTTCCGCCTTCGCGGTCTTGGAGCGTCGTTGTTGCGCCCACAATGGACGCGCGGCGCTCCGATGAAGAGCGCAATTCCGCTTGGAAAGTCGTCGTTTCGCCCTTTCTCGGAGTTGCTCTGAAGGAGGTGCGTCCTTGACCATTGCAGTCTCACCCCGGACCGTCTCGACGAGTGGCTTGCCCGCTCTGGTCCTCAATGCGGATTATCGTCCGCTCAGTTATTATCCCTTATCGCTCTGGTCATGGCAGGATGCGATCAAGGCGGTCTTTCTCGAACGCGTGAATATCGTCGCGGAATACGATCAGATCGTTTCCTCGCCGTCTTTCTCCATGCGAGTTCCGAGTGTGATCTGCCTGAAGGATTATGTGAAGCCGCCGCGCTATCCGGCGTTTACGCGCTTCAACCTCTTTTTGCGTGATCGGTTTGAGTGTCAGTATTGCGGTTCTCCGCATGACCTGACCTTCGATCACGTCACCCCGCGTTGCCATGGCGGCGAGACGACGTGGGAAAATGTGGTCGCCGCATGCTCACCATGCAATTTGCGCAAGGGCGGTCTAATGCCTGCCGCTGCGCATATGTGGCCGCGCCAGAAGCCGGTCATGCCGACCGTGCAGGATCTGCACAATAATGGTCGTCTTTTCCCGCCCAACCATCTGCACGATAGCTGGCTCGATTTTCTATATTGGGATGTCGAACTGGAGCCTTGACGCATGTTGCGCAAAACCGCGTAGCAATCTTGCGACAACATTATGCGAAAAAAGAAGACCTAAGCCCCCTCAGAATCTTCCCTTACTTCCCACTCTTCGCAAAAGCGCCGTAGTAGCCGATGGCTGCAAAGAACAGGCTTGCGACAACATTCCATCCGGCAAAGGACAGACCGAGGAAAAAGCCGGGTGCGCTGTCGCATGCAGGCGGATGTGTGTTGAGATCACCCAAGAGATTGCCCGCATCCAGCGTGACCTTCATGGTCGCCGCGCTGCAATCGGTCGGGCCGGGCCAGTATTTCAGCTCAACGCCCGTGTGATAGGCGGCCAGCGCCAGACCATAGGTCATCAAAAGCGCACCGATCAGGATCAGGCCGCGCGTCAGGATCGGCGGCCATTTCAATCCGTAGGAAAGCCAGGCTGCAGCCAGAACCGGGACGCCGATATAATAAGGTGTGCGCTCTTCAAGGCAGAGCTTACATGGCATGAAGCCCGCTAGGTGCTCGAAGCCAAGGGCGGTGCCGACGGTTGCGGCCAGACCGACCGTCATGATGCCAGCGGTCCAGGCCTGAACCTTGCCAACCGGATTATTGAGTGCAAATGCCATCTGAAATTTCCTGACGCAGCTCTTTATATGCAGCTAAACTAAGATAGAGGCTTGTTTCCAAGCAATTTATTTTGACCGGCGTGAGGCAGCCGGATCAGGCGTGAAGATATTTCACAGCAAAAAACAGGGCTATGAGCAGGACTGCAACGGCGCTGGCGATCAGGCCAAGGCGCTTTTCGATGAAATGGCGGATCGGCTCGCCATAGTGGCGCAGCAGCCAGGCCAGAAAAAAGAAGCGCGCGCCGCGTGCAACGATTGCCGATGCGATGAACAGCCAGATATTGACGCCCGCCGCGCCGGACAGGATCGTCACCACCTTGATCGGCGGCAGATGGGCAAGGCCCGATGTGATGAGCATCAGCAAAATGGCGTCGGCGCTGGTCGTGCCGCGCAGCTGCTCGAACGTGTCGAGCTTGCCATACATTTCGAGTACCGGCTTGGCGATCTGTTCATAGGCGTGATAGCCGAGATACCAGCCCGCAATACCGCCAAGCACCGATGAAACGGTGGCGATAAAGGCATAGCGCCAGGCGCGCTCCGGACGGGCCAGTGCCATTGGCAGAAACAGAACATCTGCCGGGACAAGGAAAACCGAACTTTCCACGAAAGCGATGATGGCCAGCCACCATTCGGCTGATTTTCGGGAGGCAAGTGAGATCGTCCAGTCGTAAAGGCGGCGCAGCATGGATTGTCCGGATAATGTGCGGCGGATAGCCGTCGTTGCGATTGCACCGTCTATAAATAAAAAAGACGGCGCGAACAATGCGCGCCGTCTCATTCATTACATTGCAACAATCAGCGCTTGTAGGCGCTGCAGATATATTTGGTTTCGAGATATTCCTCGATGCCGTATTTCGAGCCTTCGCGGCCGAGGCCCGATTGCTTGACGCCGCCGAATGGAGCGACCTCGTTGGAGATCAGGCCGGTATTGTGGCCGACCATGCCATATTCGAGGCCTTCGCCGACACGGATCGCACGGCTGAAGTTCTCTGTATAGAAGTAAGCGGCGAGACCGAAGATCGTATCATTGGCCATGGCCAGCACTTCTTCTTCCGTGTCGAAGGCGAAGAGCGGCGCGAGCGGGCCGAATGTTTCTTCCTGCGCGACGGCCATGTCCGACGTGACGCCGGTCAGAACGCCCGGCTCGAAGAACAGGCCGCCCAGCTCCTTGCCGCCGGTGATGAGCTTTGCGCCCTTCGAAACAGCATCTTCAATATGCGCCTTCACCTTGGTGATCGCCTTTTCCTCGATCATCGGGCCGATGGCCACGCCCGGTTCCGTGCCGTTGCCGACCTTCAGCGCCTTGACCTTTTCAGCGAGCTTTTCGGCGAACTTGTCATAAACACCGCGCTGAACATAAATGCGGTTGGCGCAAACGCAGGTCTGACCGGCATTGCGATATTTGGAAATCATCGCGCCTTCCACAGCGGCGTCGAGATCGGCGTCGTCAAAGACGATGAACGGCGCATTGCCGCCGAGTTCCAGCGATACTCTTTTGATTGTTGGTGCGCACTGCGCCATCAGCAGGCGGCCAACTTCGGTCGAGCCGGTGAAGGAGAGCTTACGCACAATATCATTGCTGGTCAGTTCGGCGCCGATATCGCGCGCCTTGCCGGTCACGATTTGAAGGACACCAGCAGGAATGCCTGCCTTTTCAGCCAGAACGCCAAGCGCCAGCGCCGTCAGCGGGGTCAGATCGGCGGGGCGCACGATCATCGTGCAGCCAGCGGCAAGCGCCGGTGCAGCCTTGCGGGTGATCATGGCCGCAGGGAAGTTCCATGGTGTGATTGCAGCGGTGACGCCGACCGGCTGGCGGATGACCGTCAGACGCTGACCAACCTGCGGGGCAGGGATGGTGTCGCCATAGACGCGCTTGGCTTCTTCCGCGAACCATTCAATGAAAGACGCGGCATAGAGCACTTCACCGCGGGCTTCGGCCAGAGGCTTACCCTGTTCCGACGTCATGATCAGTGCAATATCATCGGCATTGGCGACAATAAGGTCGAACCATTTGCGCAAAATGCCAGCGCGTTCCTTGGCGGTCTTCGCGGCCCAGACGGGAAGCGCCTTGGCGGAAGCGTCGATGGCGTTCTTGATCGTGTCCACCGACAGCGACGGGACAGTGCCGACCACCGAGCCATCAGCCGGGTTGGTCACATTGATGGTCTTGCCGTCAGCCGCGTCGATCCAGCGACCGTCGACCAGGCATTTCGATTGAAGCAGCGAAGGGTCTTTCAAGGTGATCATGTCTGATGTTCCGTCCCAGTCTTGCATTGATTGATTGTTCAGTATATTGAACACTCTTCGATATACTGAATTAAACAGATCATGCCGACCAAAGTCAACCGGTCAGCCGATGATCTGTCGGGCAGATGGCGGGCAAGCATAGGAATGAAACGATGACTGACGAGGCAGGTTCCCTCAAACTGGTTCCCGCCGTCATGCGCGCGGCACAGATACTGGATCTTATCGCCAAGGCCGGTGACGGCATGGGCGGGGCACTGAAACTATCCGATATTGCGCGTCAGGCCGGGCTACCCAAAAGCAGCGTGCATGGGCTTTGCCAGACACTGGTTCATCTGAAGCTTCTCAAGTTCAATAATGACGGCAGCTTTTCCATGGGGCCGCAGTCGGTGCGCTGGGCCAATGTCTTTCTGGCGGGTAGCGATATTGTCGAGGTGTTTCATGAGGCGGTCGCGCAGGCAGAGGGGCTTGGCGCCTATACGCTGACGCTTTCACATCTGGACGGTCCGGATGTCATCTATCTGTCTTGCCGCAATTCGACAGCGCCGCTCGGGATTACGTTCCGCATCGGCATGCGTGTTCCCGCAGTCTTTACGGCGACAGGCAAGGCGATGCTCGCGGCAATGCCGGATGAGGAGCGGGCGCGCCATCTTCCGGAACATTGGCCGGATCTCGCCACACCGGCGAGTGTCGCTTCGCTGAAAGCACTCGAAGTCGAGATGGCTGGTGTAAAAGAGAAGGGGTACTCCCTTGATGACGGCCAGTTGCGCGAAGGCATGTTCTGTATCGGCGCTGCAATCTATGAACAGCCGCACCGCCCTAGCGCTGGTATTGCCCTCTCTATGATGGCGGCAGAGGCTCGTCCCGAAGTGATTAAGGAGATCGGTCGACGGATGCGGGCGCTTGCAGATGATGTCGCCGAGCGAATGGGCTGGGCTTCCGCGTCAGAATCACCTGTTCAGATTGATGAATAAGGAGTAAATTTCTGACTTACTCCCTGTGGAAAAGAAAACCGGATTTTTATTGATATAGGCGTTGACAGTTTGAGAGCTGG
>UEGR01000047.1 GCA_900465685.1 Hyphomicrobiales bacterium | reverse complement strand
TCCTGATAGAGATTGGCGATGCCATAGACGGTTGTGTTGACCATCAGGCCATCCTCACCCTTCCAGGCATTGGCATAGCTGGCGGCAAGGCCAAGCCGTCCCGTCAGGCTGTCGCCGTCGCGGTTGGAGATGCGGGCGCCGTAGGTGTCCTTGAACGTGTCGAAGTCGACCGAGGAGAACATCAGCTGCGCCTGCGGGGTCAGCGACCAGTTCTGGTCGAGGACGATGCGCTGGCCCGCTTCAAGGCTCAACGCATAGCCAAAGCCCTTGTTGCCGTTCGCCAGCGTCGGATTGACCGCATCCACACCCAGGTCACTGTCATACCAGTTGGCCTGCGCCTGCGCATCGACATAGAAGCCCGAATTGCCATACCAGGTCGCGGTCGCGCCAAGGCCCCACCCCTGCGTGTCGATGGAGCCCGAACCGTCACCGGTGCGGTTGTCGATATTCGAGCGGACCTTGCCATATTGCCCGGTGATGCCGGCAATCAGCCTGCCGTTCTCACCCTCGTAGAACTGGCCGTCGACACCGGCCTGCAGGATGACGGTGTTGATGTCCTGATGAAGGGTGCCTGCCGTCGAGCCGACCTCCAGGCGGTTATGCGCCCCTTCGATGCGGCCCCAGATCGCCTTGCTGTCGGTCTCGCCGGCCAGGGGCTGATTAGTGCTGGCACTGGCGCTGGCATTGTTATCCGCATTGACATAGCGCTCGCCCACGCGCTGCTGCAGCGTCGGCAGCTTGTTCAGCGCCTGCAGCGTGGCGTTATAGGTCTCATAGACCGGGGCGGCGGGGCTGAAGCGTTCCGGCGGGACGGGGCAGGTGTCGGTGTCGTGGCAGTCGGGATTCGGCTTCTCATACTGGCTGACCAGATACCAGTTGCCGTCCTCATTGCCGCCGCCTGAACCCTTCTGCAGCGTATAGGCATAGGCGGAGTCGGTCATGATGCCCGCCTTGCCGTCCCTGGTGGTGTAATCGCCATTGAGCGTGAACACGCCATCCGAATTGCCGCCGAC
>UEGR01000049.1 GCA_900465685.1 Hyphomicrobiales bacterium | reverse complement strand
CCCTGTCTAACCTGGATCTTTTCACCAGGCAGACCTATAACCCGTCGAACGAAGATGACGGTTTCACCGTTGGTTTTCTGACAATGCGTGACAACGTCTCCTCGGGCGATGCTCTCACTATCGACGTATGATGTGGCACCGATTAAGTCCCCCGGAATTAAAGTCGGGTACATGCTGCTGCTAGGAATAGAATGGCTAAATATTTCAGCAGACGCATGAAACGGGATTACTATCATTCCGGCGGCTAAAATTGTTCGAATGAACATCTATGCATCCTCAGAATATAAGCTGCGTCTCAATACAGGATTCGCGCAAGGGTGTAGAGGTAATTGTAGAAGTGAAATATAGCATTCCTCTGTGATGGAACAGTCGCTAAAAGGACATACCGGATGTTCGTGCATTCAATACGGGAAGATTGGGAACGGCTCTGGCAGAAAAGATTTCACATTGATACGCCTAGTNNAGATTTGAGCTTGGAGGCGAAGAATTATCAAATTTAACTCAGCAGATTCCAAGATTTCTACAGGCACATAGTCGTTCAACCGCAATTGTGCGAGCCTGTATGCCTGATGAAACTCTAGCGATTGTCGGCTGGTATCCGGGAAAACTATTAAAAGCAATCGGTATCGAGCGATCCAAAGACGGGTTCGACGCCTTGTTCAAGACAGGTTTTGAGGGTGAACTAGTCGCCGAATGGCAGGCATATCCTTATCGAGATCCTGACGACGATGAACCGTCATGTTGGTCGTACAAGTGCTATACCTTGGACAAAGAAAGGGTAGCGTTGGACACGTTGATCTGGCATGCGGTGGCTAATGAAATGCCAATATACCCCTCACTGCCGTTACAAGTATTTCTGTTGGATCAGAAATACAGTGTATTGGTTCACATATATGATGATCGAGGGATGGATGTCATTGCGGATCAAGCAAGGGCACTGACACCGCTTTATCGTAGATTCAGCGGATGGCTATTGGATTTTGACCGACCGAGGATGGCGCTGATATTTGAAGGCGGATGAGGGGAGTGCTACTGATAGCAACCTAGTTGCGCCGCCT